>NZ_CM155270.1:0-4499353 GCF_056680185.1 Arthrobacter sp. BG3 | reverse complement strand
GCAGGACGACGCGGCGGAGCCGGACCAGGGTTTTGCGCAGTTCGAAGGTTTTCCGTTGCAGGTCGTGGTCGGGGGAGTGGTCATCGAAGAGTGATTCTTCGAGGGTGTCGTTGTAGCCGTCGAGTTCCTGGACGGCGTCGAAGTGCCCGTCGACGATCAGATCCAGCAGGCCCCAGAAGAGGAAGGGTGCCCCGTGCGCTTCCAGGTCTGTTTCTGCGTCCCGGCGCGGTGAGTTTGTAGGTGTCGAATCCGGGCCCGTGCACGGTTATCAGGGCGTGGCGGGTGACGAAGGCGGAGATGTCGTCGATGGCGAGTTCCCCGGTACCGGGCTGGAGTCCGGCCCGGTAGGCGGAGAAGAAGAGGTGGTTGGGGTAGCGGTCCAGCTTGGGCCGCTGGAAGTCGTGGACTGCTACTCGACGGCGAGGCGGTGGAGCCCGTAGACGGTCTCGACGCCGAGGAGGTCATCCGCCGTCGGGTCCGTGAAATCGATCCAGAGCACGACGTCGTGGCGCTGACGTCGTCACGTTCAAGTTTGCCTTCGCGGTACAACCGGATGAATACCATCCGCCCCATGGTGCGGGAGCCCTCTGAGGGGTTGCCCGGAGATATGCCCACCGCTGAGGAGATAACTATCAGCACGGGTGTCCCCCGAAGCACAATGCGGGCCAAAAATCAGCGGCTTCCGGTGCGGGTGGCGTCGAATCCCTGATCCATAGTGGCGCTTCTTTGCACCACTATGTGGCCGCTGTCACGACACCTCTCCCATCGCCCAAACCTTCGGAACAGAGGGTTGCCGGCCGGGGCCTGGCTCCTAGGAAAATCCCCAGCCGAGCTCGCGCTCAGGAATGATGAGCTCCGTCGCTACCTTAAGATCCGTGCCATCAACGTGACACAGCCTGCGAAGCCCGTAGCCGTAATTCCTTTAGAACAGCGGCCAGGGCACCGCCGACATCTCACCGCTCGGAGCCGGAAACCGCCCTGCCAAGCGCAACCGGGCGCAGCGCGCGGCGAGCGATGCGATTTCGTCGGCGCTTAGCAAGTCCGCCAGGTTTCGGCCCAGCCCACCGTGCAGTCCTTCGCTGACACGATCGATGCCGTCGCGTTCCTCGGCGGTCAGAGCGTCTCCCAGCCATCCCCACAGCACCGTGCGCAGCTTGTGGTCACGGTGAAAGGTGAGCCCATGGTCCACGCCGTGCCGGTGTCCGTCCGTCATGGCAAGAATGTGGTCGCCTTTGCGGTCGGCGTTGTTGACGACCATGTCGAACACCGCCATGCGTCTGAGCGCTGGCGAGTCTTCGTGAACGAGGGCGACCATCCGTCCGTTCTCATCTCGTCCCTCGAGAACGTGTTTCCAGCCCGTCTCCGGCACGTGGTCCGTCGCGACCAGGTTCACGGCCCTTTGGGCGGGGTCTTGCTCCTGCCAGAGCTGCACCATTCCTTCGCCCATCGGACCATCGCGCAGCCAGGTGTGCGGCACGACGTCCCACCCGAAGACCTGCGAGACCAGGTAGGCGGCCACCTCCCGGTGAGCCAGGGTGCCGTGGGGAAAATCCCACAGCGGACTTTCGCCTGCTATCGGCTTATAAACGACCACCACGTCGCCGATGCTGCCCAGAAATGTAGCGTTTGAAGCCGTCGTGATGCGGCCGGTGAGCGTCAGCTCGGCGGTCACTAGGTCCGTCGCTGGCATCAGACCTCGGGAAGGGTGCAGATGTGCCCGTCGGCGTCTATGGGGTAACCGCAGAGCGGGCACGTCGGACGCCCGGCGCCCACGATCTCACGGGTGCGCTTGGCGAATGCGCGGGCGGTGCCGACCGGCATTCGCACCAGCAGCATTTCGGGCTCGTTGGTGCCGTCCTCATCGAGCGATTCGTCGTTGTCATCAGCGTCGCCATCGGTGATGGGGTAGGCCTCTATGACGACTTGGGCCGTGGTTGGGTCCCAACCTAAGCTCATGGCGCCGGTGCGAAACTGCTCCTGAACGGCCTCGAGCTGGTCATTGTCGACAAGTTCGATGGGAGCACTCGTGGGAACGCTAAAGGGGTTGCCCTCGACGGTGATGAGCTGGTCGAGAATTTCGTCGATTTTCTCCGCGAGCAGAGCCGACTGCTGCTTCTCTAGGGCAATACTCACGATCTGCGTCCCTGCGCGCACCTGCAGGTAGAACGTGCGCGCCCCCGGAAGGCCAATGGTGCCAACTACGACCCGATCAGGCCAGGCAAACTCGTGCACACGTGTAGGCATGTCAATATTTTAGGCACATGAGGTTCATGGCGCCATTTGCCCTGCACCGCCGCCCACCGGCGCATCGCCAGAGTGGATGCCGACCGACAGCCACGACAGATCACCCGCGTCGGTGTTGGTCGCGTAGACGCTCGGCCGACTAGCGCCGTAGCGCACGATCGATACGGAGGCGGGGCCCACGTTAATACGCTGGAACAGGTCAAGGTGCATGCCGAGCGCGTCGGCGAGGATTGACTTGATAATGTCACCGTGACTCACCGCCACCCACACGGCCCCTGGCCCGTACTCGGCTTCGAAGGATGCATCGTGGCGTCGAATCGCTGCCACTGACCGAGCCTGCATTGCGGCCATGGATTCACCGCCGGGAAAGACGACGGCGGACGGTTGCGACTGCACAACCGGCCACAAATCCTCGGTCGCGAGATCACTGAGCGTGCGGCCCTGCCACTGGCCGTAATCGCACTCGGTGAGATCGAGATCGACCGGCGCGTGCGGCGTGCCAGCCTGGCGATCGAGGATGAGCTGGGCGGTCTGCTGGCAACGCTCAAGAGGGCTCGACACCACCCCGACCACGGGCACGGCCGCAAGCCGGTCTCCGGTCAGAGCCGCCTGGTCGCGCCCGATCTGGTCCAGGCTGACGCCGACGGCCCGACCGGCCAGCAGCCCAGCGGCATTGGCTGTGGTGCGGCCGTGCCGCACGAGAATAACTGTCGCCATCCACCCAGCCTAACGTGAAAATAGGGTGTCCCCGCGGTCTCGGCCGGTGTGGGTGAGGGGTTCCAGGGTGACGGTGTAGCCGAGTTCCTCGAGTTGTGTCACAGCCCGTGCCCGGGTGCGGGCCGGTTGGCGTTTGGCGTAGTAGTCCGGCCCGGGGTCCCGGTAAACCTCGCCGGTGGTGAGCATGTGCCAGACCGCAGTGAGGACGGAGTGCTCGACGGCGACGAGGGCCTTCATCGGTCCCCTGCGGGATTTGATGCGCCGGTATTTGGCGCCGAAGTATGTTGTCTGGGAGTGGGAGACCGCCATGGCCGCGGTGCCCAGCGCGCGTTTGAGGTAGCGGTTCCCGGGTCTGGTTTTGGTTGACTTGACCCGCCCGGCTGATTCGTTGGCCCCGGGAGCGGTCCCGCCCCAGGATGCGAGGTGCCCGGGGGTGGCAAAGACGGACATGTCCGCCCCGGTTTCGGCAATGATGACATCGGCGACGAGGCCGGAGACACCGGGGATGGTGGCCAGGAGTTCACGGGCGCCCTGAAAAGGGGCCATCAGCTCCTCAAGCCGGGCATCGACGCGTTGGAGGTCCTTGGTGTGGGCGTCGATCCGGTCCAGGAAAAGCCTGGCCATGAAGGCGTGGTGGTCATTGAAGCGTCCGGTGAGTGCTTCGATGAGGGCCGGTATCTTCGGGCGCATCCTCGTCTTCGCCAGGTCAGCGAGGACCCGCGGATCGTCCTGACCGCTGATCAGTGCCTCGAGCATGGCCCGTCCGGAGACCCCGGTGATGTCGGTGGCGACGGAGGAGAGCTTGATCCCGGAGTCCTCCAGCATCTTCTCCAGCCGCTGGATCTCGCGGGAGCGTTCATCGGTGATCGCTGTTCGGGCCCGGGTCAGGTCCCGGATCCGGCGGATATCGGCCGGCGGGACGAAACAGCCCCGGACCAGACCGTAAGCGCCGAGCTGCGCCAGCCAGGCAGCATCGGAAACGTCGGTCTTACGCCCGGGCAGATTCCGGGCATCGCGGGCATTGACCAGCTCCACGGTCAGCCCGGCGTCCTCGAGCAGGAAGTAGAACTGGCGCCAGTAATCACTCGTGGCCTCGATAATGACCAGTTGGACGTGTTCGGCGAGCAGATACTGCGCCAGTTCACGGACCTGGTTCGTCATTGCTGTCCACGTCGTGGTCTCCACGGTTACTCTTCCGCCGGGTCCGGTGACCCGCACGCACACCTTCGCGTCACGTTTGGAGACATCCAGTCCTGCGCACCGTTGACAGAGCACATCCATCCCACTCGCCTTCTCCCGTACCGCAATCGGATTCATGGCGTGTCCCGGAACGGAGGGCAAAAGATACAGAAATCTAACGTTCGTGCTCAAGGCAACAGTCCACGGTCCCCGTGGAAAAGGGCCCTCCACCACCAAGCTAATACACAGGCTCACAGGCACCAGCGAGTGATCAGGGTCGGATCCGGAACACCCCTCCAGTATCGTCCCGGCACCAGACCGCCGGAAGATGGACCTGCCGGACTCAAAGCCGCGGCAGCGCGCCTATTTCCCCCTCCCCGGAGGGACGCGGCAGCGGCCCTGAAAAGCTAATACGAAAGTAATGGGGTCAGGCTGCGGTGGCCGGGGTGATGGTGACATCGAAACCGAGGCTGTGGAGCTTTTTGATGGCGCTGTTCTTGGCTTTGATCGGGTCGAGCCGGATTAAGTGATCAGCACCGGGTTCTGCGTAGCATTCGCCGTCGGCGAGCAGGCGCCAGGCCGCGGTGAGGATGGAGTGTTCGATAGCGACGATGGCTTTCATCGGTCCGCGGCGGGCGGCGATGCGCCGGCATTTGGCGGCCAGGTAAGTGACCTTGCTGCGGGAAGCGGACATCGCCGCGATGCCGAGGGCGGCTTTGAATTATTTATTGCCGGGCAGGATATGCACTGATTTTATCCGGCCGGAGGATTCGTTGGAGCCGGGACAGGCTCCGGTCCAGGATGCGAGCCGGCCAGGGGTTTCGAAGCGGGACATGTCCGCCCCGGGACTGGGCATCGATCTGGCCAGGTGAAGCCGGGCCACAAACGCGTGGTGGGCCTTGAACCGGCCGGTCAGCGCGTCGACGAGCTCGGGGATTTTGGAGCGCAGGGTTCCCTTGGCGAGTCCGGCGAGGACTTCCGGGTTGCGTTCGCCATTGATGAGGGCATCGAGCATCGCCCGGGACGAGACACCGGTCAGGTCCGAGACCACTGAGGAGAGCTTGATCCCGGAACCTTTCAGGACCTTCTCCAGGCGCTGGATTTCCCGGGTGTGGTCACGGATGGCAATCGTCCGGGCCGGTAAGGTCCCGCAGTTCACGGATCGGCCCGGGCGGGACGAACGAGGCCCGGAGCAGGCCGTGCGCGCCGAGCCGGGCCAGCCAGGCAGCGTCGGAGACATCGGTTTTGCGGCCCGGGGATGTTCCGTGCAGCCTTGTGGCATTGACCAGCATCACCGGCAGCGTCTCTTCGAGGAGGTAGTAAAACGGCTTCCAGTAATCACTGGTCGCTTCCATCACCACGGTCCTAACGTGCTCGCGTTCCAGGACGTCCCGCAGCTGAAGAATCTGCCCGGTGGTCGCACCGCACGTGAACTAGATCGGTGTCTGCCGCGGGGAGGACAGGGAAAATTCAGGAATCTAACACTCGTGCCGCAAAGCAACAATCCACGGTTCCCGTGGAAGCCCTCCGCGCCACGCTAGTCGGCAGGCTCTGCTGCAGCACCAAAGACGAACCGGCGTCCACCGCGGCAGACACCTTCTTAATCCGCCCGGAAACGCGCACCCCGCCACAGAATAAACGTGACGCGAGAACAACTTTCTCCCACCACGGCGCGACAGCGACGCTGGACCGCTAACCACCCGCTCGATGGCGGTGTGAACCGGACCGGGTCGCGCGCCGAACAGGCAGCTAAAGCACTGTCGGAACCCTTGAAGCACGCCGACGTGCTCAAAGCCGCCCAGACGGACTCGGCACACATTGACCAGCACATGGCCGGCGCAGCAAAAGCGGGAGAACCGGCACAGCCAGAACCGCCGGCCGATGCCTACCCCCGCGTGGAGGACGTCCTGTACCCGCTCCGCGTCGGATCCAGTAGTTCCCGCCCTCTCAGAGCGGGTCTTGTGCCACTGGTTGTGATGGACCACACCGACCCCGCGCTGTGCGCCCAGAACCAGGGCGCGGCACTCTTTGGAGAAGTCGGCGGGCGACGATGACGTCGACTCCATCCTGGATTTCCTGCACGAGGCCCGGCAGCCCGCGAGGCACACCCCGAAGCGAACATTGGGCCCCGCTGTATGTCGCGCTCGGGGAAGCATACGGCTCCGGCGACCTGCACGCCAAAACCGCGATCGACGGGTTTTGGTTCGGCCTGTCAAAACGCTCGTGGACCCTGACCTCGGCCACTGTGACACCGCTCGCCGTTCTCGCCCTGTGGGCGACCACCGGCTAAGGACTGCTGGTGCTCTAAGTTGAACCATCGGGGTCGGTACGCGGCGCAGGCTCGCCCCGACCCGCTTGAGTGACAAAGTTTTCAACCCTGCGGTCCGGAACTAGCCAGATCAGGGCCACTGCGGTGTAGACGGCCAGCCCCAGGAGTGGTTGTACGACCCCCAAAGCAATACCGGTCAGGTATATCATCGGCGAAGCCTTGCCTTTCCAGTCCCGGCCGACGACGCGGGCGAGGGCGCCCTCCCTGCCTTGTTGGCGGATCAATGACTGTTGCAAGATGAAATACGCGATGGCTGCGCAGAACAAGTTGATCCCGTAGACCAGCACCGGTACCTGGGCGAAGCCAGACTCATCCATCCAGCGGGTGGTGAATGGGAAAAGCGAAAGCCAGAACAGCAGGTGCAGGTTGGCCCAAAGGATTGCCCCGTTGACGCTGTCGGCCAAGTGGATCATGTGGTGATGGTTGTTCCAGTAAATTCCAACATATACGAAGCTGAGCAGGTAGCTGAAGAAGGTTGGCAGGACGGCGGCCAAACCAGACCAGGTCGGTTCGTGCGGCGCCCTGAGGTCCAGGACCATGATTGTGATAATGATGGCCAGCACACCATCGCTGAACGCCTCCAGTCGATTCTTGTTCACGCCGTTCCCTCCCTCAAGTCATCATGCTCGTGGCAGACTCCCTGAGCAACGACTGCCGGTCGGATTAGATGCTCGCCGCCTGCCGGTCCGCCGAGACCGGCGAGAGGAAGTGCTCAGGCACCGCAGCGAACTCGTCGGGTCGTTTCGATCTGCGGCATGTACCCCGTATTCGAAAAAGACGTACGATTCGGCGCCGGTAACGCAGCGGCGGCCGCCACAAGGCCGCTGAACAGGAGGATGTGGTCGTGGTCAGAGGAAGGGCACGATGCGCCACAAGGCGGAAGCCAGCACTGAACGCTTTCGTCATCACCTTCGAAGGAAGAATCAACTAAAGGCCAATCGTGGATCCACCCTTAAGGCGGACACTCCCGGGGCTTGAAGGGAGCGAATTTTTGGAGGAATAGTTTCCGCAGCGTCCGTTGGTTTAGGAGTCCGGATCAGGATGCAGCGAGAAACCCGTGATTTCGTCGTTCTCGTTTACTTCGAGCTGTAGTCCCTGGTCGCTGCACCCGCCGGCTTCTGCGCGGGCCACGAAACGCTTGAGATCCCCGAATGTGGCACGTTGGCCTTCGGGTCTAGAGAACTCCATGTCTAATTTCGGTCCGATAGCCACGGCAGAAAGTATGATGCTCCTATAGGCGTCAAATCTTGTTTGATGCCGTGCTCATGCTCTTTGTTGCGGTAGTTGGAAGTTGAATTCTTCTTGGTGTTCCTATCCTGCGGGGGACACTATCGGGTCGTGTCGCCCTGCTGTGCAGAAAGTGAGTGTTTTGATTACCATACGACACCATTGCCTGGCTCCCCGATTGCTGGGAAGCCACGGAATGGCGCCAGGTGTTTTCCGGGGCTTGGACGCTGTCCCCTCGAGGCTGACAGGTCTAGCGCGGGTTCGCACTGGTGCATGAGCCGACCGGCTTTTATGGTTTGGCAGGACATTTCAGTCAAGGTACCAACCGCCGGGGCAGAGCTTGTACCTTCTGGACGACCACGAGATCGTGAAGCGGGTCTTGCGCCAGCCGTTGGAGCATGGGCGTTTGGGTCAAACTCTCATGTTGCTTTGGTTAACCATAATTATCGGAGTTCTCTGGATTCTCGACCTGCTCACCAACGTCGGCGGAGGGTCCATACATATACTTTTGATCGTCGCTGTGATGGTTCTGCTTGCCTTCTTCCTCCGCGACAGATCCAGACGCTAAACGGGGAGCGTCGCGCCCATCCAGGTGAAAGGCGGCGGCTGGTGGCGTACCGGCCGTCAGGGCATCGAGAACTGCATTCGCCGAGGCGTACCGGCGCTGGCCGGGCGCATCGACGCTGGCTGAGGTCAAAGACGACGGGAAGCCGGACATCGAGCAAAGCTTGACGCTGTGCGGAACCGCGCCGGGGCTTCGCGAAGGTGGCCGACGCGATGCTCGCCCAGGGGCTCATCTAGCTAGGGCCGCTGGTGTTCCTGACCGCCCTTCTTAGCCGAACACGGACTTGTACTGAGGTTGCACGTCGTCTCACTACCGGACAAGGACGCGATTTGGCCTTCTTCGACGACGAACGTCGTAGCCCTGACTCCATGACTCATCGTCGTTCAGCGGGCCTAATCCCACGGCGGGTTGATTCAATCAGCGTGGCGGATCACCCGGTCGCGTCCGGCAAACACGCCCGTCGCGGCGAGCACCGCCATGATGCCCGCGGTGACGAGGAGCGGAAGGGTCCATCCTCCGCTCGCGTCGCGGAGCCCACCGAACATTACCGGCCCCGCCGCGCCCAGACCGTAGCCGACGGATTGCGCCATGCCGGACAGTGACGCTGCTTGCGGATAGTTCGTTGTCCGGAGGCTGAACAGCGACAGAGCGATGACAATGAGGCTACCGCATCCGGTTGCCCCAAGAAGGACCCACAGCAATATGAGATCCGGCGCAAGGGCCAGCCCCAGAAACGTCACGAACATGAGCGCGCCACTCGTGAACGATACGAGCCGCTGGTCCGATCCCCGGTGCAGGATTCCCCCTGCGGCCAGGCTGGCGAACACGCTAATGAGCAGGAATATGGACAGATGGATGCCCGCAGTCGTGGCGGAGACTCCTTGGCTTTGTTCGATGGTGGGCAGCCATGCCATGAGGACGTAAAAGGCGATCGATTGCAGTCCCATGAAGATCGTCACCTGCCAGCCCAGGGTCGAGCCCCAGGGCGACCGATAGGAGACTCTGGGCGTAGGAGCGTGCGCGGTGTCTAACCTGTGCCGGCGCAGCCAGGGCAGGAGCACCGCCATAGCGATGAAAGCCAGCCCGACCCAGATTCCCAGGGCAAGACGCCATCCCCCCGGGGATGTCTGGGCCACGGGCACAACGACGGCGGCCCCGATCGCGGCGAAGGCGGCCTGGGTGGCAGTGTAGCTTCCGGTGACCTGACTGACCCTCAGCGGAAAGTCCCGCTTCACGAGGGAGGGCACCAGGACATTGAGAAACGCGATGGCCAAGCCGATCAGTGCTGTCCCCGCCCAGATGACACCGGACACCGGTACGGAGCGAAGCACGATGCCCGCGGCGAGGATCAGCAGGGACATCCACAGCGCCCGGTCGAGACCCAGGCGGGAAGCGAAGCCGGGCGCCAGGGGTGAGAAGACTGCGAAAACAATAAGCGGAAGCCCTGTAAGGAGTCCTGCTGCGGCACTGGAAAGCGAAAGGTCGCTGCTGATGTTCGTCAGTACCGGTCCCACGCTGACAAAGGACACCCGAAGGTTAACTGCGATGAGCAGAACGCCAATGAAAGCGAAACCAGTCCTGGCGGTGCGGTCCTTACCGTTCCGGGTGGCAGTGGGCATCGTGTTCTTCCATCCTTCGGGAGGTGAGCCGCGCCAGCCGCGCCCATCCGACTCCACCGTTGCCAGACAAAAGTAGGCTCTGACTAGGCATTACAAGTTGCCGACAACTTACCGCATGCCGAACTGATTGCCTTCCCTTACGGCCGCCTCGAGCCGTTGATCGTATCTGGGGGAAAGATCACGACAGAACCTTTCTCGGCGGTGAAGACCGACAGCGCGTTTGTCGCCGCTGGTCGAGGGAAACCCTTAGACCCGGTCCGCATAGCAGCACCGGGCCGCCATGGACTGGGCTGATGGAGGGCCCGGCAGCGCAGTGGCCAGGTGCTGACCCTTATGGTGTGGAACTTTCCTCATGCGAGCGCTCTGGGCGGACCAGCATTCGACCGTGTCGGTTTCAGCGGGCAAGCCTGCCCAGTAGTGCCGACGCGATGCAGATCATGGTTGTCATCGACAGGGTGAGTACGGCGAAGTCCAGACTTGGCCGATCCCCATCATGCGGTCCCGTTGCAGTACCAGTCGGCGGCTGGACCCTTCCGGGAGGACTGATCCAGGCCTCTGCCGGGAGCCCCTCCAACCTCTTTTCGCACGCACAGCAGGTTTACAGGAATTGTCGATGTAATTCACAACCGATGATCCGAGAATTAGGGCAACGACGCTGAATGGATATTTAGTGCTTGAAAGCGACGGCGATGTGGCCCGATCGTATCCAAAAGAAGGCTGGCGTATCAATTCGGGATCTCCCACCGGGCCCCGTTGGCCGCGACCCCGGAAGAACCGTCTGAGAAGGAAATACAATGAGCGTCCCGCCCCGCAACCAAGCGCCCGGCAATGATGTGCCAGGCGACCAAGGACCTGGACACCAGACACCCGGCAACGATTTGCCGGGCCATCATGTGCCCGGAATCCAGACGCCCGGCCCTCTGCCCGGACCGGGCTGGTATCCGGACCCTGCCGGGTCCAGGCGGCCCCGGTGGTGGGACGGCACCGCTTGGACCGAGTACGTTAACCCACCGGCACGGTCAATTCCGGCTCCCCGGCCGGAAATCAGTGGGAACACACCGGTTTACAATCCGTTTATCTGGCTGATCGTGGCGTTGCCGATCATTCCGCTGGTCATCTTGATGTTCTGGAACCCGGTCCTGCGGATCCGGACAACGGGTCTCCGGCGGGTGCAGACGGCGGACCCGTCGGCGATCTTTACGTTGCCTTACTTCCTTCTGCTTGGCATCAGCGTCCTCGTGTACAGTGTCTCGGCCCTGATGGCTTACCTGGACTGGCAAAAACTGCGTAGGGACGGCGTTGTCCGCCCGTTCCACTGGGCCTGGGCCTTGCTCAGCCGGGATCTCTACGTCATCGGCCGCTCGGTTATCGTTCACGACGTCGCGCCCCGGCGCGGCCTAGCGCCGGTGTGGGCAACGCTCGGCGTGGTCGTCGTCGCCGTGGTCCTGGTCAGTTTCAAAGCCTCGACCCTGATCACCGTCATGTCCGGGCAGCCCGGCATGTGACCGCTCAGCCCGGTCGACGTTCACAGCGTTGAGCACGTCTCTCACATGATGCGCGAACTCCGCAGACTCCGAAGGAGATCTTGACGGCACTTCGGCCGCTGCCTAACCGGGCGGTGGCGGCGGTTAGCCGCCGCCGGGGCCGGCTCCTGCTCGGTGCCGTCCCGGCAACAGAAGGACCCGCGTCAGGATTGCCACGGCTGTCCTGACGGCATGAACCCCACATCGACAGCCCAGCTTCGCCCTCCGGCGCTGGTGCGAGACACTAACGACGCCGGTGCGTATTGGCCGCAACGCGGTTTCAGCATGGGGCACGCCCGGTAGGTCCGGCGCTGGACGGCCCGTTGCCGGGCCAGTAGTTCGTCCAGCCCGAGGGGTGCCGACGGGGCTCAGCCGACGTGGACCCAGGGGCGTTTGGTCACATCCGGTTCAGCTTCGCGGAGCACTTCGCGGGTGACGGGTGCGATTTCGCCTTCGCCGAACGCGAGGAAGCGCAGCAGGTTGGTCACCGGGTTCCCTTCGGTCCAGCGGAAGTAAATGTGGGGCATCAGGCCGGTCACGTCCCGGATGTGCAGCAGCACCGAGGCAATCGTGTTCGGCACCACGGGTCCGTGGACTTCCAGGATCCGGTACCCGTGCCGGGTCACCCCACGGACCTCCAGTGCCGTTTCAAAGTCTGAGGAATCATCCACGATCACTTCCAGGAACAACGCCTGGGAGTCCACCGGAAGGTGGCTGACTTCGATGGCGGAGCCCAGTTTGTCCCGGTAGGCCTCGGGGCTCAGACGCAACGGTTCGTGGGCGATGATCGATATCGGCCCGTCCAGATTTGAGGACATGAACTCCAGGGCCTGGCGGTCCATGTGGACGTGGGTGGCGTGGAGTTCAAAGGACCGCCGGATGCGTGAGAGCAGGGAAATGACGATGATGCCCACGATAAAGAACGCTGCGATCCGGATTCCCTCGGGGCGTTCAAAAATGTTCGCCACCGTGGTGTAGATGAACACCATTGCGATGACGCCGAACCCGATGGTGCGTTTGGGCTGTTTTCCGCGCCGGGCGGACAGTGTCACGGCCACTGCGGCGGAGGTCATCAGTACCAGCACGCCGGTGGCGTACGCGCCGCCCTGGGCATCGACGTCGGCATCAAACAGCCAGGTGATCAGAAACCCGATGCCCGTGAACACGAGCACCAGAGGGCGCACGGCCCGTGCCCAACCGGGAGCCATGCCGTAGCGGGGCAGGTACCGGGGGACGAGGTTGAGCAGTCCCGCCATGGCGGAGGCCCCGGCGAACCAGAGGATGGCGATGGTGCTGATGTCGTACACGGTGCCGAAGCCGGCCCCGAGGTATTCGTGGGCCAGGAACGCCAGTGCGCGGCCATTGGCCTGCCCTCCTGGCTGGAACTCCTGCTCCGGGATGAGGATCACGGTGGTGAAGCTGGTCGTGATGAGGAACGCGCTCATGATGACGGCGGCAGTGGTCAACAGTCGTCGGGCGCCCTCGATCCGGCCCACCGGCTTCTCATCGGTGTCACCGGGGCGTCCCTGGATCTGCGGCATCACAGCAACCCCTGTTTCAAAGCCGGACAGACCCAATGCCAGCTTGGGGAAGACCAGCAGGGCGATCCCGACCACCATGACCGGATTCCCGTGCGAGGTCGTCAGGGCAAGCCACCAGTCGCCCACGGCAGCGGGATGCGTCAGCACTTCAAGGATGGTCGTGAACACGACCACGACATTCAAGCTCAGGTAGATGCCGACCAGGACAACCGCAACACCGATGGCTTCCTTGAACCCGCGGAGGAACACCGCGCCCAGCAGGGCCAGCAGAAACAATGTGATGGGAACGTTCTGTCCCTGCATCCAGCCTGGTACAAAGGGGTTCTGGATAGCGTGAGCGGTGGCGTCGGCTGCCGACAAGGTCATGGTGATCATGAAGTCCGTCGCGGCAAACCCCAGCAGGACCAGCACGAAGAGCTTCCCGCCCCAGCGGGGCATTAGCCGCTCCAGCATGGCGATGGAGCCCTCGCCGCGGTGGCTTTCGCCGGCAACCCGGCGGTAGACCGGGAGGGCGCCCAGCAACGTGACAGCCACCAGCACCATGGTCGCCAGCGGGGAGATCACGCCCGCAGCCAGGGCGGCGATGGCCGGCTGGTAGCCCAGGGTGGAGAAGTAGTCGACACCGGTCAGGCACATCACCTGCCACCACGCATGCTTCTTCAGATGCGGGTCGCCCACCGCGCCGGGACCCTGATGAGTGCCTTTGGCGTCCTGAAGGCCGAACAGCAGCCAGCTCCTGAAGTTTTCCCTGGCTCCCGGCGGCACCGCTGAGGGATCCGCAGGCGGCCTGCTCATCGTCGTCATCCGTACCTCCCCGCCCGATGCCCGCATCGTGTTCACAGCCGACGATAACACCGGCTCTTCCGCCGCTGGCCGGCCCGGTGTCAATCTTGATGGATCCCTAACGCGGCCCCCTTGTCGGCCTGCACGACGGGTGTTTGGTGCAGGAGATACTCGTGGATCGGCTCGGGAACCACGGGGTCCGGGACGGCCGCTGCCGCCTGTTGCGGCGGCGGAGTGGGCCCGGATTTCAGTGGGACGGGCCCGGGATTTCAACGTAAAGATTGAATCCGGCACTTGCTGGCACGTACCAGTGCCTGCGGTGCCGCAACGGCCGGTAGATGTGTCCGGAAGGGTCCCTCACACGCACATGCTCCAGCCGGTCCTGGTGAGCGAGCCGGTGATCAATGTCCTCCAGATTGGCGGGATGTGATTCGACGCCGTTGACCTCCAGCGCCCAGGTTCCCCCGGCACCCTCCGCCCTGTGTTCCAGGTTGAGGATTTCGAATACATCCGAGACCACTTCTTCTTTAGTGATGGGGAAGAAGCGCCGGAGCCGGTGACTTTCGGGGTGTGCGTTTTGCGCGTCCATCCATGCCTGGCGGAGCCAATGGAATTCCGCCGGGCCCAGCGAGGGCCCAAGCATCAGGTGACGTTGCGGATCCAAAGCCAGGCGGTAGGCGCAACCGCTACGATCAATGATGCAGGCAGCTTCGCCGACGTATTCAAACGCCGCGATCAGCTCCTGTTCGGACCGGTGATACGAAAACTCCCCGCTGTCATCGACCGCGACGAAATCCCGGCCGGCACCGGCTTCGGCGGGCCGCCCTGACGTGCCCGGTATCCGGGACGTGGTGTTCATTCTGGCTGGCTCCTGGCTGGGATCGGATTGCCGCCACGGCGGCTGCGGTGTTCTCTTGATTAATGACACCACGGGTGGAGCCGCTCCGGAACGGACCCTAACGGTTTCCATACGCCAGCAGGCGAGAAACTTGCAAGGCTGCCCTGGGATGGTTCATAAGCCGCGCCCCTACCTGCGCGGGGCGCGGCTTAGAGAAATATTTCAACCGTCAGCGGCCGGGCATAGATGTCTGGAAGGTTCTCCTCGTTCCCACAGCAGCGTGCTCCCCTCCGAATCCGCTTGACGGTCTGTCAGGGGCCGCCTTGCTGTTCGCCGGCGGTTAACATTACGTTCACGGAAGTGAACTCAAGCGCGGCCAGGAGGTCCGTGTCCGGCTCGGCGACGAGGACCTGGGCTTTGGTATCGTGGATGAGCTCTCCGATGCTGGCAACGCCGTCTGGATTTTCTTTTCAGGTGCCGCGCCGGCTGTCCACCGGCAACGGATCGACCGAATTTACCGTGCTGGAAACCGAGGCTCGGCTTGCGTACGGGAAACTGAAGTCCTGCCACGCCGGGCTCACCCTTCCAGCGTTACCGGACCAATATCGGTTCGGCCGGCCGGGAGCCGGCGGCGGTGCCTGGGCCGGCCGCGGGAGGCTTCAGATTTCTTCCACGCTCCGGGCGGCGAACTCGCTTCTGATTCTGTTTCGGGCCCCATGCTCCACCAAGGTCGGAATGTAGGTGCGGATCCGGCTGGATGCCAGTTGGTCGTACTCTTCCGCGACGACTTTGGCGACCAGCGCGGCGGGGGCGTCGGGGTGCCGGGCGACTATCCGGGCCGTGACCTTTTCGATGGTTTCCTGCTTGTCCGAGTCGTCCATGACATCAGTGTGAAGGACGTGCGCCAGCGGCGTCCATCAGTTTGCTTATGACGACAAGTAGACGAACGGACCACCGGGATTCGCCGAGGCTTCCAGGTTCGATTAGGGCCTGTCAAAGTTCCCTGGCAGCCGGGTGCTGCCATCGGACGTGCAAGTCCTGATCGACGGAGCTCTGGACCCTCGTCACTCCGCTCCGGATTGTGCTGGGTTCATTGTCTGTCCGCCCAGGACGCTCCCGCTGATTTTGTGAATGCCACAGTCTCGTCCACCCATCCAGACTCTGCGCGGCCTGATTGTATTCACGCGCTGCCGCCTCGGCGCTCAGCTTGTAGTTGGTCCGGGTACTTCTCCAGACGAACAGGACTGTCCGGGGCTCCCGGGTCGTTGGTCTCTACTAATGATCATGCAGGGCGCTGTGGACTGACGTATGAACCCGGACAGGAGTGTCCCGGAAAGAGTTGGTTTTGACCGGATGTTTGAGTCCGCGGCCGGTCCTGCCCCGATCCGGGTGGAGGAGTTCGTCGATGACAAGACCCTGGTCATCCGGGCCGAGATGCCCGGGGTGGATCCTGAGAAGGACGTTGAGGTGAGCATTTCCGACGGCGTCCTGCACATCAGTGCCGAGCGCCAGGAAAAGGAAGAAAAGAAGGACAAGAACCGGTACCGTTCCGAGTTCCGGTACGGCTCCTTTACCCGGAATGTCCCGCTCCCCGAGGGCGTGAGGGAAGAGGACATCAAGGCCTCCTACAAAGACGGTGTGTTGGAAGTCAGGACACCGCTGCCGGAAGCGGTGACGGCCGGGACGGATAAGAAGAAGCTTCCCATCACCCGCGGCTAGCACCGGCACGTCGGCAAGCGCAGGTCCGGGAGAACGGCTCTGAGGCGGGGTATTTCCATGAACATCAGATCGCAGTGGAATGAGTTTGAACCTGCCACCCGGCAGTGGCTCATGGATCACCACAGCACCGCGATCGTGCCCCGCGCCGTCGCTGCCGGCATCAACCGGGCCGCTGCCGAACCGGCCCACCGATTCCCACGGCCAGATCCGGCTCGCGGACGAGGACGTCCAGTTCATCCGAAACCAGGCCCACGGCGCCTTCGCAGCCCACGGCGTCGAACGCTTCTTCGACGCCGTCCAGCCTGAAAGAGCGTGGCATCACCCCGGGAAGAACGGGCAAGTGCGGCCCTGTCCATGAGTGAGTCCCGGAGGACTCCGCAGGACCCGGCAGTGGGCCGGTGAGAGTGAACCGGTGCGGCCTCGAAGGGATCCTTCATGGGTGACCCCTCAACGGCCGTGTATGATGTCACGCTTCTTGCAGCGGCTGCGCTGGCGTTCCTGATGCGGTTCCAACGGATCCCGCCGCCCTGGTTGCGGCGATCGCCCCTGCGCCGAGGGCTCCGCATGGCGGTTGATCGCGTGGGATCGTACGTCGGTTCGACCCGCCAGGCTTGCGCCGGCCGTCCGCCAACCAGCTGGCGCCTTCCTATCGAACCCTGCCGCCCCGGGCCTGTCAGGACGCCCGCGCTCTATGCAGGGCGCCGGCCGGAAGAGGCCCGCGGCCAGCCCGGGTCTACGCCTAAAAGCCGCTGTCGAAGCCGGTCAGCGCCGTGGCGTGGCTTATTCGTAGCGGAGTGCGTCGATGGGGTTTTGCCGCGCTGCCCGCCAGGCCGGGAGGGTTCCGGCGATGAATGCGATGGCCATGACCATGAGGATGACGCCGGCCACGGAGCCGGGAGCGAAAGCCAGGATGTGCAGGCCCTCCAGTTCGCTGAGGGGTCCGCGGGCGAGGGCGCCACTGACAGCGGTACCGAGCCCGATGGCGGCGGCGGAGCCGACCGCGCTGCCGAGGAAGCCGATGAACGCCGCTTCGGTGCTGAAGAGCGCGAAGACAGACCCGCTGCCCATGCCCATGGCTTTCATGAGGCCGATTTCCCGGGTGCGCTCCTGAACGGACATCAGCAGCGTATTCACGATCCCGAAGCCCGCGGCGATCAGGGCGATGACGGCAAAGGCGTCCAGTACTCCGATGATGCCGTTGATGACGGTCTTGACCGTGCCGATCCGGTCATCGAGGGTCTGGGCGGTGTAGCCGGCAGCAGCGAGCTTGCTCTTCATGTCCTCGACCTGCGCGGCGGAGGACGGTGCGAAGGTGGCCGTTACGTTTGCCCATGCGGTCTTTGACGCGGCAGGGGCGCCGGTGCCCTGGGCATCGGCGAGGGCGGTCGAGAGGGCCTTGTTGATGAACGCGCCGCCGCCGCCGAGCAGGGCGCTTTGTTCAATGCCGGTGATGCGGGCGGTGAGGGGGTGCAGGGTTCCGGCTGCGTCGGTGATGCCGATCGTGGCGTCTTGGCCGACGGCCTGGTTGTTGTCCGCGAAGCCCAGCGGCGCCACGTAGCTGGAGGGAAGGATTAGCTGGGGTACGGTTGCGGAATCATCCAGGGCGGTGCCCGCGGAAAGCTGGGGCTGCGCCCCGGCGAGGGGGCTGACGGAGAGTTGGTACTTGTCGTGGTCGTTCCACTGGATGTAGTCCGGATTGAGGCGGGTCACCGGGGTGACGCCGGTGATGCCCGGGACGGCGCCGATGGTGTCCAGATCGGTCTGGCCCAGGGCCGGCTGGGTTGAGCCCGGCCGGCCGCCGGCGATCAGGACCCTGGTGCTTGCATCGTATTTCTTTGGTCCGGAGGCGGGATTGCCGCCGGTATCCGTCTTACCCACGGTGAAGGAGTTGCTGGAGCCGACGGCGGCGATCTGGCCGTCGATGTAGTTCGAGATGCCGGTGCCGAGGCCGTTGGTGATGGTCAGGGTAAACGCTCCGACGAAGATGGCCAGGATGGTCAGGAACGTGCGCAGTTTGCTGCGGAAGCTGTTCGCCATTGCGGTCTTCAGGATTTCGAGCGGTTTCATGCCGCGTGCTCCTCGTCGGTGGTGATCAGCAGACCGTCGCGGATATAGAGACGGCGGTTGAAGCGGGCGGCCAGGTCGTGGTCGTGGGTGACTGTGATCAGGGTGATGCCGTGGTTGGTGTTGAGGTCGAACAGGATGTCCTCGACGATGCGCCCGGTGGCGGTGTCCAGGTTCCCGGTGGGCTCGTCAGCGAACAGCACCTGGGGGTTGTTGACCAGGGCCCGGGCGATCACGACCCGCTGTTTCTGGCCGCCCGAGAGGTTGCCGGCCTTGTTGCGGGCTTTGTCGGCCAGTTCGAGCTGTTCCAGGACGGCCATTCCGCGGGCCCGCCGCTCGCGGGCGCCGACACCGGCGATCTTCAGGGGCAGCACGACGTTTTCCAGCACACTTGATGCCGAGTTGAGGAAGAACTGCTGGAACACGAAGCCGAACATGGTGTTCCGCAGCGTGTTGAGACTCCGGCCGCTGAGCGTCTTCGCGTCAGTCCCGTCGACGCGGACTTGGCCACCGCCGGGGGAGTCCAGCAGCGCGAGAAGGTGCATCAGCGTTGACTTGCCGGAGCCGCTCTTACCCACAATCGCCACGGAATCGCCGCGGCCGATCTCCAGGGAAACGCCTTTGAGCGCGTCGAAACGATCAGGCCCGCGCCCGTAAGTCTTGGAGAGGTCTTGGGCGGCCAGAATTGGCACAGACATGGAGGTCCAATCAGGTGTTGGTAATGCATCAGGGTCAAACGGTCGCCACGGGTGATTGGCGGCCGCCGGACTTTATGGGACGCCGCGCGGTACCCCGCTCAATTGGCGAAGCTCCAGTCAAATAGCGGTTGACCGAAGCTTCGGTCCATTACTACTTGGTGGACCTTGACGTTCGCTGGGAAAGCCGGCGGCCTTGACGATGCGAGATCCGAGGCCCCCGGAGCGGGCCCTGGGAACCAGCAAGGCGGCTGTCCTAACGGCCCTCATCGGCTCGAGCCGTTGTCCTGCCGCAGCGACCGTAGTGGTAGCTCTGAGTGACACCGTCACAGTCAAGGCCGGGGTCAGGGCTTTCGCCAGCGGCAGATGGCCAAAGGGGAAGGACGCCTGCGGTACCTGCGGTACAGGACCGCCAGGCCATAGGCGAATGATTTAGCGGCACTGTATCTTGGCCAGGTCCGACCTGTTTCACCGTGTTCCTTTTGTGTGTGGACTACTCGGCGATGTCCTCCGCCCATAGTTCAGGGTGTTCGTTCTGGAAGCTGCGCATCATCTCGACGCATCGGGCGTCATTCAACACCATAACTTCGACGCCGCGTGAGCGGAGAAGTTCGAATTCGCCGGGGAACGTCTCTGCCTCGCCCACCACCACGCGGAATCTTGAATTGGATGGTAGTCCCGGTACACATCGCACACGGCGCCAGGGTGGTGTAGAGGGTTGCGTCCCGGTAGCTCTTCTGGCGTCCGGCCGCCCGCAGCGCAGACATTTCGCCGTGGGCGATTGGATCGCCATGCTGGACACGCTCGTTGTGCCCGCTGGCAATCACTTCCCCGCCGCGGGCCAAGGCGGCACCGACGGGGATGCCGCCCTCTCGGAGGCTCTTTTGTGCGGCCTCGTAGGCAGCTTCGAAGGCCGGGGCTGTGATCGTTCGTTCAGTTTCGGACATGGATGCAGTCTAAATTGCGGGCGCCGAAGAACCTCAAAATAGGGTGCTCAAGGGACACGAGACCTCCTGTAACTGGACGTCATTTAGGACGCAGAGGCGGGCAAAGCGACGCGGATGCTGCGGCCATGCAGATGTCCATGCCGACTCTTGGTCCGAAGGGCCTGCTCGATCTGGGCAAGTCGGTGGCGCCGTTGCGCGACCGCGGCACGCTGGTCGTCGGTACCGGGTTCACCACGCACAATCTGCGCTGGTTCGACAGCTACGGCGGACCCGCCAGGGCCCCGCCCTCGTGGCCCACGGAGTGGCCGCGGCCGGTTGGAGGGCCCCTGACCCTGATTCCTTATTGTGGCCCCGAGCAATCCACAGACTTACTGTGGAAAACATCCGGCACCAGTCAGACTGTGCGCCATTTTCCTGGTTGTTGGCGGCCTACGTTTTTAGGCCATGAGATTTAAGGAACTTCTGCCAGATGGCCATGCAACTCGTGGCGATTTCCAGGGCGTCACGCTCTTCCTTGCCGCCGTTAGTGGAGATCTCGATGGTTGCCTTGCCGTGGGGCTTTGTAACCAGTGAGCTAACACGAGCGCTTATCGCATCGGGGCTGCGGCTGTAGTTTTTGGCGGTGTATGCCATGGCATTGCATATCTTCATGTCGGGTTCGCTATCCAGCAAGGCCTTGATGTCCGGCTCCTGAACACTGGTATCCGGGTCTTTTGCGAGCCATTCGCCAAGATGCGAACCGTGCAGGAAGAAATCACCCAGCACCGTCTGCGCTTCCTGATTATCGATCGCGGCGGCTTGGTAGAGGTCCTGGATTTTCTCGTAGGACCTCTCCACCTGGCCCCATTGTTCAAGCCATGATTTTTGAGCTCCGTAACCGATCTCAACCCTCGTAACTTCCAGAGTGCCAGCCCCAGTGAAGTTCGACCTGATCCATGCGTGACCGCAATGGGGACAACGACCGGACTCTCTATCCTCCGGCAGGTCGCGTTGACAATTAGGGCACGTAGCCATTCTTGCTCCTCTTATCGGTGAGCGGCGTTGTACTTCTCCACGATGCCGGCCTGGATTCGGCCTGACCTGCATGCCCTGGTACGGGGCGGCCTGCCCAACTTCTCAGGCGTCGTAGGCGCTGGGCCGAACAGTCCGAACTTGTCCCGCAATCTTACAAGCGACCTTGGTATACCGGCTGAATGATTTACGGAGTTCCTCTGCGCGGGCATCCTCGAGATTGATTAAGTATTCAACGCTGTCGAGGACGAAACTCACAGACTCCGGCAGGTCGTGCACACATCGCCCTCACCCCCGCCGGTGGAAGGCGTTAGGGCTGTCCGCTCGAGTGGGAGATGGCCCACCATCGCACCCGTCAACTCCCGGACGGGAGGCGCCGGCTGCAGGACGGGCTGGCAAGGGCATGTGGAGCGCGACGCGCAGCCCCAGCCGCCGTCCCAATGCTGTCGTGCGCGATGGCAATTCCCATGACGGCTGCCCAGAACGGTTCTATGCCGAGTGTGAGGCCTGACCCGTGATGCTGGGGTTCGCCTGACCGCCCAGATCTGAACGAAGAAGACGAAAACAGTGCAGATGAGCACCAAATGGAGGACCATCACCCCCTGCTTGGGTCCAGCCGACTCGATGGCGATGTGCCGCTGGCGGGAAGAAGTCAGGGCCCAAGCCCCTGGACAGTCCACTCGACACCAGCGCAGTGCGGCGCCTTGCGGCGAACCTGCCCCTGGAGGCGGCAGTGCTTCACGGCGGCGGCCTCGTCGGTGGGTGAGACCAAAGAATAGCCGTCGGCCAAGGGGGATTAAACGTAAAGTTACACTTGAAGCTTCAAGCAAAAACGGCTAGGCTGATTTTCATGACATCGACGCTCGACCGCCCTCCGGTTCTCTTCCTCAGCCATGGTGCTCCGCCGTTGGCTGACGACGCCACTTGGACCCGCGAACTCAACGAATGGTCCGGCACCTTCGATAAGCCCAAGGACATCCTTATGGTGTCCGCGCACTGGGAAAACGCCCCGGTCACACTCAGCGCCACCGGGTGCAACCCGGGCCTGGTCTATGATTTCGGCGGGTTCCCCCGGAAGTACTATGACGTAACATACGACGCCCCGCAGGCTCCCGGTCTGGCCACCGAGGTGGAGAAGCTCGTGGCAGGTCATGGCCACCATGTCGAGCGCGACGAGAGCCGCGGCTTGGACCACGGCGCCTACGTGCCGCTCAAGGAGATGTTCCCGGACGCGGATGTACCGGTCGTGCAAATGTCCATGCCGACTCTTGATCCGCAGGGCCTGTTCGATCTGGGCAAGTCGCTGGCGCCGTTGCGCGACCGCGGCACGCTGATCGTCGGTTCGGGGTTCACTACGCACAATCTGCGCTGGTTCAACCCCTCCGGCGGCCCCGACAGCGCCCCGCCCTCGGTCTCCCGTGAGTTCGATCACTGGGCGGACGAAGCCATGGCGCGCGGCGACGTCGACTCCATCCTGGACTTCCTGCACAAGGCCCCGGCAGCCCGCGAGGCACACCCCCGAAGCGAACATTGGGCCCCGTTGTATGTCGCGCTCGGGGCAGCGTACGGCTCCGGCGACCTGCACGCCAAAACCGCGATCGACGGGTTTTGGTTCGGCCTGTCAAAACGCTCGTGGACGCTGACCTAGGGGTATTCCCACCTATGTTGTGAACAGCGGGGCGTGATGTAGAGGGCGAGGTCCTCCGGCATCGATTTGGGATACCACACTCATCCCGGCGTCAGGGGGCCTCTGTCCTACGTTGCCCAGGCCAATCCCGACCTCATACCCAAGGCGAGAGGAACCCGCCCGTCTGCTCATCGAGGAGGGCTGGACCCCGCGTCCGGACCGAGGGGCGGATCGTGGCACCGCGGTTCACCCGATACCGCACCCTCGGCCGGCCCAAGGGATGACGGAACGCCGGACAGGAAACGCTTACGCCAGGTGGTCTCGAGACCTGTCCCCACCGGGCCGTCCGGACCTATCGTTGGACCACCACTCCGTCGAGCAAAGGACTCCGCCGTGAACAGCCAAGTTCCCCTCTTCGATGGCGTGCATCATCTCAAGCTCCCGGTACGGGACCTGAACGTCAGCAGCGAGTGGTTCCAGAGCCGACTCGGATATTTTGTGGCAATGGAGTTCCGGGAGGACGGGAAGGTAATGGGTGTCGCCCTGAATCACCCGCAAGGCGGGCCGAGGCTGGCCTTGCGGCTGGATCCGGCCAAAGCATCGGCTTCGGCAGGATTCGATTTCTTTTCCATTGGCGTCCCAACCAAGGCTGCCCTCGATGCACTCTCTAACCGGCTATCACTTCTGGGGGACTCCCACCACGGGGTCCAGGTTGCCTCCTTGGGGTGGATTCTGCCAGGGCTCGCTGACCCGGACGGACATGAGATCCGGTTCTACACCACGGAATTGCACAAGACAGCGCCTGAAGGCCACGTGTACGTCGTGGACAGAACCGCTGGGAGGTCAGGGGCGCCTTAGCGGACAGATGCCGGCGGCAGGACGGTGAATACCGCCGGGTCTTCGTCCAGGAACATCCGGCGCGGAGTCACCCCGCCAAAGCGGATCCAGATAATGCTGCCGTCTATCGTCCTCTCCTCAACGGTTCCCGCGCCGAGATCGGCGGGGCCCAGCTGGACATGGACCACTTGGCCCGGCAGAAGTGAGCTTCGGCTGGCGGTCGTTCCGGACATTTCATTGGTATGCACTGTGCGTCCTCACGTTGGTGGCTGCGGTCCGGCCACCCTACGCGGCGGACATGACCGCCGCCTGAACGGCCGGGGCAGCTGGGGTTCTTACGGATCCTCGGTCAGTCGCACATATGAGGTGGGAAGGCGCTGGCCAGTACTGTACGAAGCCGCTCTGGATGGCCTTCAGGTCAGCCGCCAGGGCCACCATTCCGGTGGTCGGCGGCTCGGGCTCTCCCGTTGTCTCGCCGAACCATTTGCGCCAGACGGAGACCACGACCTCCGAGGTGATAGTCCCGCCGGCGGTTACCAGCGCAGCGAAGTCTGGCCGGGGTCTCCCGGACTACAGCACGATACGGGGCCAGGCCCCTTAACTGCCGAGGTGGCCGATACGCGTAGTTGGCATCGGCCACTTCTGCTGCCGGGGTCTCCGCCGGGCAGTCGCTGGCAGGTTAGCTGCGCGGCAGCTTCAAGCCGGTTTCGGTCATGACGTCCCGGAGCCAGTTTGGGTAGTCGGTGATTATTCCGTCTACGCCGTCCGCGATCAGGGCGCGCATGGTCGGCTTGTCGTCCGCTGTCCAGGGAATGACCTTCATGCCTGCGGCGTGTGCACGGTCGACCATGTCTTTCGTGACGTACGGGACGTAGTCCGCGTCGTCGACGCTGCCGTTTTGCGGCGTGCCGTGCACGGGGGAGATGGCGTCAAAGCCGAGGGAGGCGGCCGAGGCGACGATGTCGCCGCCGAAGTCGTCCGCGTCAATGCCGCCAAGCCAGGGGGATTTCCCCGGCTGGCCGGCCTGCAGGAAGTCCTTGTTGGTCAGAGCCACGGTGGGAATCTGTGGCGCCCGCTGCTGTACCAGCCGCAAGGAGCCCCAGTCAAAGCTTTCGATGGACACCCGGTGCTGCATGTTGGCCTTGTTGATTTCGCGCAGGGCCACCTCGACGAACTGCTCGCGCGGGGCCGTTTCCTCGGGTGCCCCGGCTTCGACCTTGGTTTCGATGTTGAACTTCACCTGGCTCGCGTGGCGGGCGTCCGCCAGGGCGAAGACCTCGGCCAGTGTCGGCATCTTCGCCCCGGGAGAGGCCTCCTGGCCGGGGAACTCCGGCAGGGTGAGCGAACCGCAGTCCAGGCTGCGGACCTGGGCGAATGTCAGGTCCTTGATGTACTTGCCCACATACGGGTAAAGGGGGTCTCCCTGTGTTACCGGTGCTGTGTCGAGGCACTTCTTCCCATTGATCTTTCGGTCATGGGTGATGACCTCACGGCCGTCTTTGGTGATCTGGAGGTCGAGCTCGAGGGTTGACACTCCCGTGTCGATGCCCTTGGCGAAAGACGCCAGCGTTGACTCGACAGTGAGCCCAATGCCTCCGCGGTGTGCCTGGAGATCGAAGTGATTGTCCCCGCCGTTCGGGTTGGTGTCGGCAGCCATGGCCGGGGACGGGAGGGCGAGCAGCAGGGCTGCGCTAAGTGCGGCAGCGCCTAGCTTTGTCGGGTTGAGCATGGGGTGTGTTCTCCGCTCGGGTGGTGTGCAGGGGCACGTGCCACAGTGTCCCCGTAGCCTCAACAGCCGATCATCTCCGGCTGACGCTCAAGCCAACGGCAAGTGAACTCCCCGCGGCCCTAACCCTGGAACGCCGCAGCTGCCCCGCATCGCTGCGGTGCCGGGCATTCGCGGCGTGGAGCGGTGCTCGCGTCGTGTGTGCGGGAAAAGCCCGAATGACGAGAAGCTGTCCTTTACGAGGCGCCCCGCTCATGGGCGGGCCACCCCGGACAGCACAGAGTCAAGAGCGTGTCCGAACGTCCTTGTGGTTACCCAAGGTCCGGCGTGGCGATTTCCACCGGGTTCCCTGTCAGCTGACGGTCACGATGAATTTGCCGAGCACGTGGCCCTGTTCGCTTTTTGCTTGCGCGGCCCCGATATTCTCCAACGAGAAAGTTTCCGCGACCGGCAGCCGAAACTTTCCTTGCTCGAACAATGCTGCCGCTTCGGCTCGTGCTTCCGGCGCGTGGCCCGGCCCCCGGCCGCCGGTGAACCGCACGCCGTACTCGGCCGACCAGACCGGGGCCGTAAGTCGTCGGGATGGCACCCAGGGAGCGTAGATAGTCGTGATTCCCTTCGCTGGCCGTGCCGATCACGGTGGCTCCGTCAGCGAGGGCAAACTGGACGGCGGCCAGTCCGACGCCGCCTGCGGCCCCGTTGACAAGGAGAGTCTGGCCGGGCTCCAACGGCAGCAGACTCAACGCTCGGCGCGCCGTTTCGGTCGACATCGGGTACCCGGCAGCCTCTTCGAAGGAAAGTCTCTCCGGCTTTTTCGCCCACTCGGCCAGCACCGCGTACTGGGCCGCGGCACCCGTGGTGGCGGTGCCGAAGACCTCGTCACCGACGGTGACGCCCTCCACACCATCGCCGACCTCGTCCACGACTCCCGAGGCGTCCATCCCCACCCCGGCGGGAAGACCGACCGGCATGACGGCGGCCAGCGCCCCGCTGCGAATCTTCCAGTCGATGGCATTTACGCCTGCCGCACGAACGGTGATGCGGATCTGGCCGGCGCGGGCGTGGGGCTCTTCGACGTCGACGACTTTGAGGACGTCCGGGCCGCCATACCCGGCAAACTGAACGGCTTTCTTGGCATTCTCCCTGTGTCAGTTCGCGGCATAAGTGCTTTTATCATGATGCCCACGACAGGAACGGGCGGCAAGGATGCAGGACGCATGCTGCAGCTTCCGCCTGCCCGAGAGCGGATCGCCCCGGATGTCCCGGCCCGCGGCCGTCTTGGGCTTCGGATCGGGTCGGGCACCGGCACGGACGGGCCACTCGACCTATTCCCCCGGAATCGGTAGAGACTATCGTGGAGTCGGGAGGGCGGTCCCGTCCTGCCCGGCCACCCGTGAGAGCTCACGAACCGCTTAGGAGGGCCCGTGCCGTCGTCCAGCGTTCCGATACCCCAGCCTCCGCCACGGCCGGTCGTCGGCAATCTGCCCGATATCGACTCCAGCAAGGGAGTCCTGGGGCTAGCCGAGGTGGCCGAGCAGTACGGCCCCATCGTCCGCATCCAGTTCTTCAACCGCAGTGTCGTCGTCCTCTCCTCCCAGGAACTGGTCAACGAGGTCTGCGATGAATCGCGCTTTGGCAAGGTGCTCGGCATTGCCCTTCGGCAGGTTCGGCAGTTCGCCGGCGACGGCCTGTTCACCGCGGAGACGCAGGAACCCAACTGGCAAAAGGCGCACCGGATCCTGATGCCGGCGTTCGGACCCGCAGCGCTGCGCCGGATGTTCACCGGCATGGACGACATCGTCGAGCAGCTGCTGCTCAAATGGGAGCGGCTCGGGCCCGCGGCCCGGATCGATGTGCCGGACAACACCACCCGCCTGACGCTGGATACGATCGCCCTGTGCTCGTTCAACTACCGGTTCAACAGTCTTTATCGGGAGGAGATGCATCCGTTCGTTGGGGCGATGGTCCGCGCCCTGGTTGAATCCAGGGACCGGGCTCGCAGGCTGCCCGTGCAGAACAAGATCATGCTGCGCCGACGCCACCAACTCGAGGACGACAACGCCCTGATGTTTGAGGTCGCCGAGCAGATTATCAGCGACCGGCGGCGCAATCCCAGCCCCGCGGGGCGGGAGGACATCCTCGACACCATGCTCAGCGCTGCGGATCCAATGACCGGCGAGCGGCTCTCTGATGAGAACATCCGCTACCAGATGGTCACTTTCCTGATCGCCGGACACGAGACCACCAGCGGCCTGCTCTCCTTTACGCTCTACGAGCTGCTGCGCCACCCGGGCGTGCTGGCCAAAGCGCAAGCCGTGGTGGACGAGGTCCTTGCCTCGGACAGCGCCACGTTCGAGCACCTGCCCCGGCTGGGGTACCTGGATCAGATCCTCAAGGAAACGCTGCGGCTTTGGCCCACCGCCCCGGGGTTCAACGTAGCCCCGTACGAGGACACGACGCTCGGCGGACGCTACGAAGTCAACGCGGGACAGCCCATCCTGGTCCTGCTCCCGCAACTGCATCGGGACAAGGCGGCGTGGGGAGAGGACGCCGGCGTGTTCGACCCGGACCGGTTCAGCCCGGAGCGGGCCGCAACCATCCCGGCCAATGCCTGGAAGCCCTTCGGGAACGGCCAGCGCTCCTGCATCGGCCGGGGCTTTGCCCTGCAGGAGGCCATGCTCTTCCTGGCCAAGCTGCTGCAGCGCTTTGAGGTGACGTTGGCGGACCCCGGCTACGAACTCCAGATCAAGCACACCCTGACGATGAAGCCGGAAGGGCTGTACATCCACGTGCGCCGGCGGGACGTCAAGATCGCAGCGCCGAACCATGCCGCCGTCGAGCATGCCCGGCAGGCGGACGTGCCCGCCGCGGCCCCCAACGGTGTCCCGATCCGGGTGCTCTACGGTTCCAATGCAGGCACGTCCAAGGATTTCGCCCAGCGCATTGCCAACGACGCCGGACGGCGCGGCTACAGCCCGACGATCGGTCCGCTCGACGAGGCCGCCGGCGGACTGCCGACGGAAGGTCTCGTCATGGTCGTAACCTCCTCCTATGAGGGGCAGCCACCGGATAATGCCCGGAAATTTCTCACCTGGACCCAGGGCCTGCGGCCTGGCAGCCTTGCCGGAGTGCGGTACGCGGTCTTCGGCAACGGCAACAAGGACTGGGCGCGAACGTATCAGGAGGTGCCTAAAGCCGTCGACGCCCGGCTCGAGGCCGCCGGCGCCGTGCGGATCTATGCCCGGGGTGAGGCCAACGCCCGCGGCGATTTCTTCGGCGATTTCGATGAATGGTACGAGGGATTCTGGCCCGCAGCGGACGCCGCCCTCGGGCAGCGGACCAGTTCACCGGCCGCGCAGCCCCAGCTTGAACTGCAGTTCGTTGGGAATGTCCGGGACCCGCTGTTGCGGCAGAACGGTCTGGCACTGGGTACCGTCGTCGCCAACCGGGAACTGGTGGACCTCGCCAAACCCGGCGCCCGGTCCAAACGGCATGTCGAGATAGCCCTCCCCGAAGGGATGAGCTACCGGACCGGCGACTACCTGGCGGTGCTGCCGCTAAATCCCAGCGGACTTGTAGAGCGGGCGCTGGCGCGCTTCAACCTCGACTACGACGCGAACGTCCTGCTGAGCATGGAGCGGGGAGACACTTTCCTGCCCACCGGCTCGCCCGTAGCCGTGGGCGAGCTGCTGAGCAGCTACGTCGAGCTTGCGGTCCCCGCGACGCGTGCCCAGCTCGAAGACCTGGCCGATGTCGCCGCGGATGCTGAACAGCGGAGGGGGCTCGAGGCCTTGGCGCAGGATCCCGGGCGGTACGTGGCCGAGATCCTGGACCAGCGCGTCTCCCTCCTGGATCTGCTGGAAACGTACCCGTCATGCCAGCTGTCCTTCACCTCGTTCCTGCAACTGCTGACCCAACTGACGCCCCGCCGGTACTCCATTTCCTCATCCCCGCTCTGGAGCCCAGACCATGCCACTTTGACCTTCGCCGTCATCCAGGCGCCGGCGTGGTCCGGCCGCGGCACCTTCGAAGGGGCTTCCTCCACCTATCTGGCCCAGGCCAGGCCCGGGTCAAGGATCGCCGTGACGGTTCGTCCTTCGAATGCCGCTTTCCACCCGCCAGCCTCTTTGGCGGTTCCACTCATCATGGTCTGTGCCGGGACCGGGCTGGCGCCCTTCCGCGGATTCGTCCAGGACCGCGCCCTGCGGGCGCAGGCCGAGGGCGTGACGCCGGCACGGTCCCTGCTGTTCTTCGGCTGCCGTGCCCCGGACACCGATTTCCTTTACCATGCCGAGCTTGCTTCCTGGGCAGAGGACGCCAACCTCGACCTCCGGCCGGTCTTTTCCACCGTGCCCGGGGATGGCCCGAAGCACGTCCAGGACAGGCTGTGGTCGGACCGCAGCGACGTCGTGGAACTCGTCAAACAGGGCGCCACGGTCTACGTCTGCGGTGACGGCGAGTACATGGCGCCGCAGGTCCGCAACACGTGCGTACAGATCTACCGGGAGGCGACCGGCGCCTCGGCGGTGGACGCCGGGGCGTGGATGGATGAGGTGGAACGCACCCACGGCAGGTACGTGGCGGACATCTTCACATGAGGGGGATTGGACCTTCGCGCAGCTGCTAGAGGCGGGTGGGGAAAGCGGTGCGGCGTCCATAGATGGTTAGCACGAGAGCCGCCAGGCCGGCGACGATCATCACGACCGCAAGGACCAGGCCGCTGAAATTCGTCAGCGTCTCACTCACCACGGGCAGCGTCCTTCGCCTCCTTGCCCTTGCCGCCGCCGCGGCCCTTATCCCGCCCGGAATCCTGGCCGCCCGCCGAGCCAGCAGTTGGCTGCCCTGCGCCGGAACTCCAAGAGGAACGATGAACCAGCGATGCCATCCACTTCAAAGGGGTACTGACGTGCACTCCCACAACGCCCCACATCTGAATACCGTGAATGGCATGAACATGGAACTTACTCTCAATAACAACGTCACGATGCCAGCCCTGGGCCTGGGTGTCTTCCAAAGCGCCCCGGAGCAGACCACTGCAGCCGTCGAGGCCGCGCTGGCAACGGGCTACCGGCACCTCGACACGGCCGCCGCCTACGGCAACGAGCCGGAGGTCGGTCAGGGCATCCTCAACTCTGGCCTGGATCGTTCGGAGGTGTTCATTGAAACCAAGGCCTGGGTCAGTGACTACGGCTATGACCAGACCCTGCATGCCTGGGACAAAGCGACGGGCAAGCTCGGCGTCGACTACCTGGACCTGCTCATCCTGCACCAGCCCGCCCCCGACCGGTTCGAAAAAACCATCGCCGCTTACAAGGCGCTGGAGACCCTGCTTGCTGACGGGCGCGTGCGGGCGATCGGCGTCAGCAACTTCATGCCGCACCACCTGAAGCCACTGCTGGACTCGACCGACGTCGTCCCGGCCGTGAACCAAATCGAGCTGCACCCCTACTTCACCCAGCCGGACGTCCAGGCAGCTGATGCCCAGCACGGGATCCTCACCCAGGCCTGGTCACCGATTGGCGGGATCACCTTCTACCCAGGGTGGGGCGAGGACAGCAGGAACGTGATGGAAGACCCGACGCTTGCCGTGATCGGGCAGGCGCACAGCAAGACCCCGGCGCAGGTCATGATCCGGTGGCACCTGCAGCACGGCCGCTCCGCCATCCCGAAATCCACGAACCCGGCACGGATCGCTGAAAACTTCGACGTCTTCGATTTCGAACTCAGTGCCGAGGAACTCACCGCGATCGACTCGCTCGACACCGGCAACCGGAACGGTCCGGACCCGGACGAGGCCCGCGAGGAGCGCTTCGCCATGGTCATCCCGGAATCCTGAGGCAGAGGTTCCCGGCCCGGCCGCGCCCTCGAAAACGGCGTGACCCCAGCGTGACCCCAGGATGAGCTCATCTAAGCCATCACCCATTGCGGGTTCTACGCTGGCTCGCCAAGGGGCATGTCTGCCACGGGCGCCGCCAAGCAACTTTTCACAGACAACAGGCAAGGAAAATCATGAACATCGAACCCAATGTGCCGACTACCAAAAACCCGCCAGCCCAATTCACTGGCGACGTGTGGCTGGACCCGATCGCCCTGCCCCACGAGTCCGACCAGACGATGGTCGTCGCGACAGTCCGGTTCGCTCCCGGAGCGCGCACCGCCTGGCACTCCCACGAGCACGGACAATACCTTCGGATCACCCAGGGCGTCGGCCGCTTCGGCGGCCGCGACGGCAAGATCATCGACGTTCACCCTGGCCAGACGCTGTACACCCCTCCCGGCGAGGAACACTGGCACGCTGCCGCCCCCGGCTGCTTTATGGAACATGTCGCCATGCTCCAGAACGGCGAGGACCCCGCCCAGACCACCATCTGGGGCGAGCACATCACCGACGAAGAATACAACGGCGCCGCCGAGGCGTAGCCCCTCCCTTCGTCTCGACGACGAGTCCGGAACCTGCATGTTCCGGGCTCGTCCTCGCCGTTCCTGTCTGGCAGCACACTCGTCTGCCGCTCGTAATCTGCCGGCGCCGGCGGCATCACCGTCGGCCGCTAGCCAAGAGGATGCCGGGCCGGCCCGCAGTCCTACAAGCCCTGATGGCCCATCGCCGAACCCCGTGCTGCTGCACCCGTTGTGGGCGGCCGGGGCGCGAGGCCGGACCATTATGGCGGCCAGCCCGGTGCTACCCGGGGAGCCGGTATTCTTCGGCCATGGGGTGCCAGATGGTGCCGGTAGTGCTGCCCCGGAGACGGCCGTTTAGAGCGGCCGGGTAGTACACATCGCTTTTCTTGGTGCCAGCTCCAGCGCACGCCCAGGCAGCACGTGGTGCCCGCTCCAGGGCCTTCAGCAGTGCGTTGACGATTGGCCACGCCAGGGGCCACAATCGCAGCAGGTAAAGACGCCGCACCTGATGCAAGTTCCCGTTCCAGGTGTCAGAGGGAGATCGCCGATCATGGTCGAGATCAAAGTCAAGCACCCGAGCTTCGAGGAACGTGTAGCGGAGGATGAGGCGCAAATGCTGCTGGCAGAGCGCACCTATCAGAACTCCCTTGTTCGGTTCGTGGAGAATCACGACGAGCCACGGGCCGTGTCGGCGTTCGGAGTCAGCCGTACACAGGCGGCGGCGGTGGCGGCACTGACCCAGACAGGGGCACGGCTCATTCACCAGGGCCAGCTGGAAGGGTGGCGGGTACGCCTTCCGGTGTTCCTTGGTCGTTTCCCCGCCGAGCCGGTCGATGATCAGCTCGCGGAATTTTACCGCCGGCTCTTGGGGGCTGTCGCCGACCCGACCTTTCGGGGCGGGCACTGGCAATTGTGTGAACGGTCGGGGTGGCCGGGGGACAACAGCTTCGAGAACCTCGTCGCCTGGAGCTGGGACGGCCCTACCCGGTGGCTGACCGTGGTGAATCTGAGCGATGCGCCCGCAACAGGCCATGTGAGCGCTCCGTGGCCGGATCTGCGTGGTCACCGGTGGCAACTGACCGACCCGACCCGGAACATGAGTTTCGACCGCGCCGGTGACGATCTCGTCGACGGACTGTTCGTCGGACTTGACGCGTGGCAATGGCATTTGCTGCGTCTCAACCGATCGCCAGAACCCGCTGACCACGACTGACAGGGTCCGGGGGGCAGGCCGGTGACGACTGCGGTGGCGCCGAGCCAGTTCGACATCGGTCCGGCGCCCGGGGGAATTTTCGGTCCAGGCGGGCGTTAGGAGAGAGTATGAAAGCAATTGTGTACCGTGCCACCGGCGATCCGTCTGTTCTCGAGCTCGTCGACCGCGAAATCCACGACCCGGGGCACGGGGAGGCCCGCGTGCGGATCAGGGTCTCCGGGGTGAACCCCACCGACTGGAAGTCGCGCCGCGGCGCCAAGCCGGGGGAGCCCTTGCCCTTCGCGGAGGTTGTGCCGAACCAAGACGGCGCCGGAGTGGTGGACGCCGTCGGACCTGGCGTCGAGCACCTCCGCGTCGGTGACAGGGTCTGGCTGGCCTTGGCCGCATACCAGCGCGCCGACGGCGGGACTGCCCAGGAGTTCGCAGTCCTGCCGGCCGAGCGGATCTTTCCGCTGCCGGAGAACGCCGGGTTCGACCTCGGCGCAAGCCTGGGCGTTCCCGCGATCACCGCCCACCGGGCCCTGACCATCGCCGAGGACGGCCCGCGGCGGCTGCACCCGGGAGCCTTGGACGGCAAGGTGGTCCTCGTAGCTGGAGGGGCCGGCGCAGTGGGCCACGCGGCGATCCAGCTCGCCAAGTGGGCCGGCGCCGTTGTGATCACGACCGTGAGCGGACCGGCGAAGGCTGCACTGGTCACGGCCGCCGGCGCCGACCACGTTATCAATTACCGGGAAACCCCCGCGGCCGCGGCGATCCGCCGGATCGCTCCCGAGGGCGTCGACCAGATCGTGGAGGTGGCACCCGCGCAGAACGCGGAACTCGACCTGGCTGTGATCCGCAACCGCGGTTCCGTCGCGGTCTACGCCAACAACGGCGGCGATCAGATGAGCCTGGACGTGCGCCGGCATTTCAGCCTCAACGTCCGCTACCAGTTCGTGCTGCTCTACACCGTTGGCATGGCGGCGGTGCACGCCGCCGCCGAGGACATCAATGCGGCCATCGCCGACGGCGCCCTTCCGGTGGGAGAGGGCGCAGGCCTGCCGCTGCATCGCTTTGGCCTGGCTGACACGGCTGCGGCCCACGCAGCGGTGGAAGAGAGCGTCGTCGGTAAGGTGCTGATCGATGTCTCGGCGGGCTAGTCGATAACGCATTGGAGCCTCGCGGGGGCATCCCACCGTGCAGCCAAAAATAACGAGGGGAGAAGGGAAACTGGCCGGTCACCTGAGCCGCCTATCCACCGGAAGCCCACCCGATTTCATTGCCAGCATCAAGGAACACGGCGTGATGGGGGTCGGTCCGCCGCCGGAGATCATTGCGTGGCGTCCATGACGCGTAGCACCGGGTGGCCGTCGATATTTTCCAAAGGGAAGTAGACGCGGTGGGTGGCTTGGTCCACGGCGACCGTGTGGGCTTTGTCGGCAAGTTCGCCGGACGCCCTGAGCGTCAGGGTTCGGTCCTTTTCGTCGAAGACGCTGACGACGCCGGACTCCGAGGCGACGTAGAGGCGCCGCAGTCCCTGATCGAAGGCCAACACGTCCGGGCCCGCGCCGGTGTCGAAGCGTGCGGTGACCTGCTTGGTGTCCAGATCCAGGACCAGGAGCTTCGCGCTGCCCTCGCAGGCGATGAAAGCAAGCTTCTTTGTCCCGTCGACATAGAGGCCGTGGTTGCCGGCGCAGTCCGGGACCGGGGTCCTGACGGTGACCGTGTCGGTAGCCGCGTCGATGGTGACGAGCTCGTTGCGGTTCTGGACATTGACCAGGACAGTTTCGCTGGTGGGGTCGTAAACGCTGTTTCCGGCCTCCCCGCCGATCTCCACCGGGGACTTGGCCGTGTTCGTGGCGAGGTCGATCACCGTTTCGGCGTGGTCGTGTTCATTGGAGATGTAGGCCTTGCCGTGGACCGGGTCGTAGGCGATTCCGTCGGGGGTGTTCCCGGCCGGGACCCGCGCGGTCACCTTGAGGGTATTGGTGTCGATGATCGCGACCTCGTTCGTTCCCGAAACGGCGGCCAAGAGAAGGTGCCTGTCGGGTGCGAGGGTGACACCGTGAACCGAGGGTGTTCCCGGCACGGTTCCCGCAACCATGCCATTGGTCAGGTCGACCGAGTGAACTGTGCCGTCGCCGAGGTGCGCGATGTAGAGCCTCTTCGCATCCGCGTCGAGGGCCTGGTAGTCCAGCCTGCTCGCTGCGCCGGGCAGGACGATGTCCTGGACCTGGGTCAACGGCAGCAACGACGCCGGGGGCGGCCCCGAGCAGGCAATTAGGTACGCCGGCAGGAGCGCCAGCAGCCCTGCGGCGATGTACGCAGTCTTCGCTGGCCTTACGCGGTGGTGCCGGTCCCATGGCTGTCTCCGTTCCAGTTGGAGGATGCTGACGTTGGCGATAACAGGCGACCAGACACCTGCCGCGCCGGGAAGGTACGGCGCGACAGGTGTCGGTTTCTGGGGATTTACGCCCGGACCTGTGCGGGCGGGACGCGCAGACTTCGATACGTCTCCATTCGGTGCCACCGCAGGTGCACACCGGCCAAGGCAGTGACCACCGACTGGATGACGACCAGATACATGAGCTGCCATCGAGACGGAACGCGTAGGCGGCCATGACGAACTGAACGACAAGGAAGACGAGCCAGAGCATCCCGATCCGGACCGGGTCCAGGAAGATCAGGCCGTAGATGGCGAAGACGTCCACCACCGGTGCGAACAGTGGCGGCAACACCTGCAGTACAAGCAGGTAGTCAAGGCCACGCCGCCCGAGCTTGCCGGCCGCTCCGCCCTGCAGGACCGCGCCGCGGTGCTTCCACACACCTCAGGACCTGGCGGTTGCAAGCTTGGACCGAACCCGCACGAGGTTTCGGGTCCTGCGGTGGGGGATAGCGGTCAGGGCGAATTGGTCGATGACACCGGGCTGGAAGACGAGGCATTCTGTTGAGCCACCGAACTGGAAGTACCCCAGCTCATCGCCCTTCTTCACGTGGCGGCCAGGGACGATCTCCGGATTGATGACGCAGGAGGAGACCTCGATCATGCCCACGGGGATCACTGCCATGAGGCCGATCACGGGGTCGTCGGCCTGGATCAGGATGATGGCCCGGGCCGCGACGTGGGCCAAATATGATTGCGAGAGGGTCGGCTCGACGGCGTCGGCCCCCTCGGACTCCGCCTCGGAGAAGTACGTGCCGTCCTTGAGGTAGGCCTGCACGATCGTGCCGGCGACGGGCGCGTGCCAGCGGTGATAGTTCAATGCGCTCAGGAACGCCTGGTATACCGTTCCGCCGACAAAGTGATCCACTGACTCGTCCCGGGCCAGCAGGTCCTCGAGTGAGTAGGGCTGGTTCTTGACCCAGAACCGGCTCTGGCGTTGGACGTCGGAGCTGATCTTGTAGGGGGTCGACTCGCAGGCGCTGACAATGACTTTGTCGTCGCCGGGTGCAGCGACGGGTCTGGAGGTCGAGGTGAGCCGGCGGGCGAAGAAATCGTTCCACGATGTAAAGCCCCAGTGTTCGGCGAGGGCGTCGTGTTGGTAGTCGTCCATCCCGACGACCTGCCGCGCTGTCTCCGACATCCACCCGGACGGCGAGTCGTTTAAGACGTACAGCGACTCCTCTCTGGTCAGGAACACGCACCAGGCGTCCAGAATCTTGCGGAACATGGCGACGATCCGCGGATCGCGGTGGGCAGCGAACCCGGCCTCGGTACCCATGGTCCAATCGAGGATCGCCGTCAACGGTGTGGTGACCATGCCGCCTTCGCTGAACTCCGGGGCCATCGTGAGGACCTCGTTGATCAGCCGGAGCATCTGGTCAACGCTCGTGAGATGCCGTTTGCGGTAGGGCTTCGACTTCGGAACCTGCTCGATCATCTCCGTCATTTAGAGACGGACGACCGGATCGCTGGCAATCAGTTCCTGGAACTCCACAATGACGGGATGCAGGGGAACATCTTCACCCCGCGCCTCCACCCGTTCCGTGTGTCCGGCGATCCAATCCTCGAGGTCGTCCTGTTGCTCGGGCAGCCAGCCACCTGGTCGTCGGACACGGTCAGGTGAAGCGTCAATGGTCATAATGCCGAGCCTACCCGTCACCCGAGCGGCACCGGCGGCAATTGCTCTGCCACCAGCTAAGGCGTCCGCCGGCGAGGGAGCCCCGACGCTGTCGGCTTGAGTTGAGAGAGCTGCAGATTGGCGGGGTTGCCCCGGGCCCTACGGAGAAATTCGACGGGTACTACGCATACCAAGGACGCGTGTGGCACGCGTCAGAGCGGGAAAGGGTGTCCCCTTTGCACCAGACTCGCTTGCCTAGAACTGGGCAGTGCCGCGCAGCCGGCGGGGGCGGCCATCCGGGTCCACGACGAGGCGGCTCATCGGAACCGCCCAGAGACGTTGGCGCGGCGACACCGGCTCCGGATTGTGGTGGCGCACGTGCCCGGTGGGGCGGGGGGAGCGGTGCCCGGTTTCATGCCATTGGTCGAGAGCGTCTGCGGTGGTGTTCCACAGCTTGAGCCCAACCGCCGGGTCGCGGAGTTGGGTATCGTCCTGGTTCAGGCCCAGGTGTTCGGCCCAGAGTTGGAGGCGGAGCGCGTGGGCCAACGGCCGGGTCGTGTCGTGGCCGGCGTTTGTCCCGGGCGGATCCCCGTTGTCGGAAGTGGTGTCGAGCACGGCGCAGGTGAGCTCGCTGTCGGTGGTCCAGGATCGGCGGTTAAAGTTGTCCGAGCCGCAGGTCATCCAGGTGTCATCGATGATGCAGATCTTGGCGTGGACGTAGATCGGAGTTCCGGTGCTGTTCTCCAGGTCGAAGACGCCTACCCTGTCCGGCGCGGCCCGGCGCAGCATTTTGAGGGCACGCAGTTGCCCGATCCTTATTGCCGGGCCTGCGAGAGGACCGTCGGAGTCTGGGTAGCGGGGCACCACGGCGATCACGTTCAAGTCGGGGTTCCGGTCGAGGGCCTCCGCGATTCCGGCTGCGACCTCTGTTGACCACAGGTACTGGTCCTCGATGTAGATCAGCGAGCGGGCGCGGGCGAAGGCTTTCGCGTAGCCACGGGCAATGCTGCGTTCCCCTTCGGGGGCGAACGGGAATGGGGGACGTTTCACCCCATAGGTGCGCAGCAGCTGCACCGCGTGAGGGCCCGCCGGTGGTGGCGGCGGTGCAGTGGCCGGGAGCGGTTCCGGGTGCCGGGGCATTCGGGCCAGACGTTGCAGCAGCATCCGGTAGGGGGTGCGTCGGTCCAGGGGATGCGGGTCGTTCCACCGTTCAGCGAACACGGCCAGCACATCTGCCACCACTGGGCCACGCAGTTCGAGGGTTGCATCGTGCCACGGAGGTCGTTTCCCGTACCGGGAATCCATGGTCACCGCTTGCGGATCTCCCGCGTGGTCGGCATCGTCTCGGCGGCTGTGGGAAAGGTCGAGCCCGCCAACGAACGCGACGTCCCGCGACGGATCGTCACCATGGCGGATGACGAAGAGTTTTTGGTGATGGGAGCCGAACAGGCGTACACGCTGATCCAGCAGCACCTCTCCGCCGGCGTCGTTGATCTGACGACTCAACAGCTCGTTGGATCGGCCGCTGATCGGGGCCGAAACGCGCTCTCCGTGGGATCTCCAGACAAGGCCCCGCACCTCCACTCCCGCGCGGGCCAATCCCGCGAGCAGATCGCCGATCGACGGTCCGTCCGCCAGCAGCCGCTCGTCGGCGTCGCCGCGCCAGTCGGTGAACCACACCCGGTCTCCCGCCTGCAGGCATGTCAGCTCCTCATGCAGTCGGGCGAAGTAGGTTGCGCCATGGATCAGCGGCCGCACGAGGTTACCCTCCGACCAGGACTGCGATCCGGCAGCGCCCGCATGCACGTCAGTGGCCAGGTTCCCCCGCTCAGACCGATTCAGGAACCACGTACCAGCATCACTGTCCACTCAATCCTACTTTCGGTGCCCGAGGCCAAGCCGCTAATATCCGGTCTCCAAAATAGCCTACGACTGTGCTGACTGCGCCTCACTTCCTGACGGCTCCCGGCCTAATCTTCCCCCGGCATGGGCGGAACGGTAGCGTGAACCGTGGTCACCGCGGACTCACTGCGGTGTGGCCCGGAGAGGGAACAACATGGCTCAGTTTACGGACAAAGTGGCGCTCATTACTGGAGGAGGCTCCGGCCTTGGCGAAGCAATCAGCAAGGAGCTCGCCGCCAAAGGAGCGAGCGTGGTCGTCACGGATATCAATTTCGACGCTGCACAGCGCGTCGTTAAAGAAATCGTCGGCGCCGGCGGGACTGCTTCAGCGGTCCGGCAGGATACCGCCAAGAAGGAGGATTCCGAGATGGTGGTCAAGCACGCCGTTGATACCTATGGCGGCTTGCACCTGGCGGTCAACAATGCCGGTGTGGGGGGCAAAGCTGCCCCGGCTGGCGAAACAGACTTGGACGAGTGGGACAAGGTCATCGGAATTAACCTCAACGGCGTGCTCTACGGAATGCGCTACCAGATCCCGCAGATGCTCCAAGCCGGTGCCCGGAACTGCGCGATTGTGAACATGGCCTCCATCCACGGCACTGTAGCTGCCCCAGGCAACGGAGCGTACACCGCCGCCAAACATGGCGTAGTCGGCATCACCAAAAATGCCGCTGCTGAGTACGGTCCCCAGGGCCTGCGGATCAATTCCGTTGGCCCTGGATACATCCGGACACCGCTCTTGGAAAACAACCTAAGCCCTGACGTTATGGGTGCTCTCGCAGACAAGCACCCCCTCGGTCGGCTTGGCACGTCCGAGGAAGTGTCCCACGTGGTCTGCTTCCTCCTCTCTGACGAGGCCTCGTTCGTAACTGGTGCCTACTACCTGATCGACGGCGGCTACACGGCGGTCTGACGGCACGGGCTGGCCTCCTCAGGAACGCGGCCGGTATCAGCCAGGAAAGAGCACCTCATGCCGTCTGGCACTTACCTCCAGGTGAACAAAGCGACATTGCCTATCTGGGTGCCGCCGTGTGGAACTGGATCCCTTGTCACAGCCATGCAGGGCCGGCCTAAGAGTCCGGCTCTGCATGGCTCTGTTCCTGAGTCCGACGCCATCGGTATCGGTGGGGTAAGAAAACCCTGACTGCGCCGCTCTCGCACCCTATTGCGGGTCACCGGGAAGGGGCGGGAACCAGACGCCGGAAGACCGAATCCTCCGGCGGCTTCTGGTCCAATCGGCTCGGCTCGGGGCGCCACAGCGCGTGAGAAACTCGGTGCCCCGATCCGATGAAGTATGTCTGAGACCCATTGTCCATACCGCCGGGAGTGTCCCGGCAGCTGGCGTAGAACCCTCTGGTACCGCCGCGTACCGCGGGGGTACATATGCCCTGTTGGAAAATGAATCTGGTGTCTATCCTCTGTGTTTAAAGACCGCCGCGACACACGGTCCACAGGCCGCCGGCATCTCCCGGGAAGTCTTCCCGCTCCGGGGCCGTCTCGATGAGGAGGCGTCGATGTCCAGCCCAGACGTGCCTACACGCGGACCAGCCCGACCCAGTCCATATGTCATCACCGGAATCCTGTTGACCATCGCCATTGTGATTCCATTGTTCGTGCCCGCGTATTCCCTCGCAGAGCCGCGTCTGGCCGGCATGCCGTACTTCTACTGGTACCAGATGGCGTGGATTCCGGTCACGTCCAGCCTAGTGGGAATCTCCTACTGGCTGGTCAGCAAAGAAGACCGCCGCCGGCGCGCATCCGTGCGGAGCACAACCAGCTCAGAGGACGAGCGATGAGCGGGGGCATTGTTCCGTTTGCCCTTCCGGACCGGCCCATTAACGTCGTTGCACTCACCATTGTGATCATTCTCTTCGTTCTGGTGGCGGCCCTTGGGTTTGTAGCTGCCCGGTGGCGGCGGGGAGAGGAGACAGGGCTGCACAGCCTGGACGAGTGGGGACTTGGCGGCCGCAGTTTCGGGACCTGGGTGACCTGGTTCCTACTGGGCGGTGACCTGTACACGGCCTACACCTTTGTGGCCGTTCCGGCCGCAATGTGGGCCACAGGAGCGGTGAGCGGTTTCTTTGCGGTGCCGTACACGATCGTGCTGTACCCGATCGTGTTCCTCCTGATGAGCAGGCTCTGGTCCGTCTCCCACCGGCACGGGTTCGTCACGCCCGCGGACTTCATAGGCGGCCGCTACGGCAGTCGGGCGCTGACCGTTGCCGTCGCCCTCACCGGTATCGTCGCGACCATGCCTTATATTGCGCTGCAATTGGTCGGCATCAAGGCTGTGCTCACGGTGCTTGGCCTGGGAAGTGCAGAGAACGTCCTGCTCACCGACTTGCCGCTGATCATCGCATTTGTGGTCCTGGCGGCCTATACGTACACATCGGGCCTGCGGGCTCCGGCCCTGATCGCGGTTGTCAAGGATCTGCTCATCTATCTGGCGGTGATCGTTGCGGTGATTTACCTGCCGATCAAGTTCGGGGGATGGGGCAACATCTTCGATGCCGCTGAGACGAAAATGGGTGCGGTCAACCCCGCCACCGGAAAACCCGTCGGGATCTTCATCCCGGGCGCGGGCAGTTACTCCGCTTACTGGACGCTGGCCCTGGGCTCGGCCCTGGCGCTGTTTATGTACCCGCACTCCATCACGGGGGTCCTCGCGACCAAGAGCCGGAACACAATCCGTAAAAACGCCGCGGTCCTGCCGTTGTATTCGTTGCTGTTGGGGTTCCTGGCGCTACTGGGCTACGCGGCTATATATGCCGGTACCAAGCCCGTCGACCTGAACGGTGCCGTCAACCCGCAGCTGGTCGTGCCTCAGCTGTTCCTGGATCACTTCCCGGCCTGGTTTGCCGGTATCGCCCTGGCCGCCATCGCCATCGGCGCCCTGGTCCCGGCCGCGATCATGTCAATAGCCGCGGCGAATCTCTTCACGCGCAACATCTACCGCGATCTGATCAGACCCGGCGCCACACCCCGCCAGGAAGCAAAGGTCTCCAAGATCGCGTCACTTGTCGTGAAATTCGGCGCGCTGGTTTTCGTCATTGCCATGGACCAATCGGCAGCGATCAACATGCAGCTCCTCGGCGGCATCTGGATCCTGCAGACCTTCCCGGCGATCGTGGGAGGGCTATACACCCGCTGGTTCCACCGGTGGGCGCTGTTTGGCGGCTGGGCGGCGGGAATCGCCTATGGTACTTTCGCGGCCTACAACGTCGTCAACCCCGTTACGAAAGCGAACTTTGGCGGCTCCATCGCTGCGATCCCCGGCACCGACATCCAGGTTTACATCGCTGTTGTGGCTTTTGCGATAAACCTCGTCGTTGCCGCCGTGCTATCCCTGCTCTTTCATGCAATGAAGCTCCCGGACGGGAACGACATCACCCGGAGCTCGGACTACGGCGCCGACGAAAACGATCCGAAGGTCGCCCAGATCCAGCGCGAATACCCGCTCGACGAGCCAGGAACCCCGGCATTTTGACTCTCTGGTCACTGGGGACCATAAGGGATCCTGCCAGCCTAATAGGTGGTGCCCCGAGCCGGTGGCGCGCGTGCTGTGCCACCTAGCCAAGTCCTGTGGCACTGCTTTAGAACCGCGCCGTTACATAGCATTGCGTCATGGAGCATCTACAGGACATGGTGCTGAAGAACCGGTTTTTTCGGCTACCGCGGTCGTCACCAGCCTCGCGGAGTTACGTCACGCCCCTGGCTACGGTCCAAAGGCAATAGCTGAACGGCTCGTAAACTCCCTTGGCGCCGACGCTGCGGCGCCCCTGCTGGGTGTCAGTTCGGAACTCCCTAATCGCTGGGCGTCGGGTCAGGCGGCCCCGGATTTCCGACGGCCGGCTTCAGCTCGCGGACCTTGATGCCCTCGTATGTCACCTTCACGCGGCTTTCACGCCTTCCCGGGCGATCCTTTGGATGTGCAGTCCCAACCTGCAGCTGGGAGCCAGACCCATCGACGTCTACCGGAAACAGGGGGAGGCACCGGTGACTGGAGCTATCCACGCCCGTATCCTGTTGTCCTCGGGCTGACGTTCCGGACGCCGTCTGCGCGCCGCGCAGCACCGCGCGCGAGGCGTCGCCGTTGACCACGTACAACGGCGTTAGTACTGTGAGTCCACTATCCATCCGCGCCGGGGAAGGAGCAATGGGCTGCAATTCCAAGAGCGGCACTGATTCCCGATTCCTGACCGTCCGGCAGGTTCCAGGGACTCCGCTTCGCAGTCTCTGCGCACGGCAGCCTGGACAGGACCGGCACCACCAGCACGGACTTCTGCAAGACGACCAGGCTGGCGCCGCCCACATTTGCAGGCGGCTACCGCTGCTCAAGGAGTAAAAAAGCATGCCTGACGAAAACAAGGGCGAGGTAAGGTGGTTGCCGCAGCCTGAGGAGCAAGATTATCCGGGCGCGGCGGCCTATCTTTCGTCACTTGAAGCGGACGAAGTCGTTGCCTCCATTGTCGCCTCCCTCATGGTCGCCCCAATCCAGCATCGTAAGGCGAAGGACATTCTCCGGGCCGCGAGGCTGGCGCTGCTGCCCGAGGACAACGCCCATGTGGCCTCGGACCTGAAGAAGATCAAGGAAGGCAGGCAGCTCTCGCCCATCCTGGTGGTCACGGGCGACCTGGCCCGGGGCATTCCCGCGCATGTGGCCGATGGCTACCACCGGGTCTGCGCAAGCTATTACACGGACGAAAACACTGACATTCCACTCAAACTTGCTGTCGCGCCCCGGTAACCTCCGCAGGCAACCGCAATGCCGGTAGAAGGAGGAACGTGTCATTCTTTCAGCTTTCGCTGATCGCCGCTGTCGCCCTCCTAGGGCCGCTGCTGGCGCTCCCCGAAAAATGGCATTTTCCCGTGGTGGTGGGGGAGTTGCTGGCTGGAATCGCGATCGGGCGCACGGGTCTGGACCTGGTGGACTCCTCCGACCCCACGTTCACGTTTGTGGCCGACGTCGGATTCGCCCTCATCATGTTCGTCGCCGGGACGCATGTCCCCGTGCGGGACGCAGCCATCCGGCCCGCACTGGGTGGTGGCGCCCTGCGTGCCGGCATCGCCGCGGTACTCGCGGGCGCCGTCGGAATCGCCATCGCCTTTGCCTTTGGCACTGGGCATGCTCCCCTTTACATCGTTCTGCTCGCTTCCTCTTCGGCAGCTTTGGTCCTGCCGATCGTCGATTCGCTGCGGCTGACGGGACCAAAGGTCCTGATGACGACGGCACAGGTTGCGGTAGCGGACATCGCTTGCGTTGTGGCGCTTCCGCTTGCTGTTGACCCATCCAACGCGCCGAGGGCAGCCATCGGGGCCGCCCTCGTCGCGGTATGCGCTGCTGTTTTGTTCTTTGCGCTTCGCTGGTTGGAACGCAGCGGCACGCGCGGACGGGTGCACGAAGTGTCCGAGGGCCGGAAGTTCGCCCTGGAGCTGAGAATCCAACTTGCCCTGCTCTTCGCGCTCTCCGGGCTCGCCGTCGCGGGCCACGTGTCCATCATGCTGGCCGGGTTCTCCTTCGGCCTGGTGGTCGCGGCGGTGGGCGAACCCCGGCGGCTGGCTCATCAACTCTTCGCCGTCAGTGATGGATTTCTGGGACCGGTTTTCTTTGTCTGGCTGGGGGCATCGCTCAATCTGCGCGTCCTGGCGGGAAGCCCCAGAATGATTCTCCTCGGGATTTGCCTTGGCCTCGGAGCCCTGCTGGTTCATGGAAGCCTTCGGCTCCTCGGCCAGCCTCTGCCGCTCGCGGTGCTCACAGCGTCCCAATTGGGAGTGCCGGTTGCCGCCGCCACTATCGGCTCCCAGTTGCATTTGCTGGAACCGGGAGAACCCGCGGCCATTATCCTCGGTGCGCTCATCAGCACGGGGGCAAGCACCATCGCAGGCTCGCGGGCGGCACGCACGTTTTCGCGGGGCATCGCGGCGCCGGCGGGCAAACCATCTGAGGGCGGCCCGACCGTGGCTACGTAGTCCGATTAGGCTGCACGTGCGCATTTATTGATGCCACGAGCTACGGCCGGAGAAAATGTCGTCCTGGCGCATTCCGGCTTGGTCCTGATCACTTCAGCCTGTTACGCGGGAGATGACCGGGGCAACGTTGATGATCCATAAGACTATTCCGGCGGCGATGAGCGCCAGGATGAGGCCTATGCCAAGGATGATCAGGGGCGCGTTTTCACGGGTCCAGAAGCGGTGTTCGCGTCTTGGTGACATCGGTGGCACCTCACTGTTCGGGGGCTTGGGCCTAAGGCTTTTTTGGTGACGGCGCGGGGCCGGACGGCCGCCGGTTGGGGGGGGTGCTGGCGTGCGTCAACGGCGGCATGTCTCCGAGGCTCTGACCAAATAGGTCCTTTGCGTAGTGCAGATCGTCTCACTGCGGAAGACCTCGCCCGCGAGCCACCGACGGTCCCTTAATTTGCGGTTGGCGTCGCGTCCACGGTTGCAACACTTCCAACTATGGTGGGCTCGCCGACTGTGTCCTCCATAGGCGCCGCCTGTGGAATCGCTGTGCAGAGAGTTGGAGCTCCGGGCGCCTTCACACCGGCGCCGCCGAACTGCCGGAACAGGGTCGCAAGCCCTGCCCGGGTGCGTGAGGTCACCCGGCGCGGATGAGGTGCCGCACTTCCCTGAGGGCGCAGGATGGAGCTGCGGCGGTCCGTCGGATCTCGATTGACCGGCCCGGAATGTGAGGAACAACAGCGGAATCGGAACTAGCTTCACGACACAACTGCGCCGACCACGAGGCCGACGGCAGAGCATTCAAGGGAAAGAGGTCGACAAAATGAGTACTGCCCATCATCCTGTCGCTTCAACTGGCTGGACCGGTTGGGTCAGGTTCGCCGGAGTCATTCTGATCATCGACGGCGTTTTCAGCGGCCTTCAGGGCCTCGTCGCGCTCACCGGGCCCGATACCTACTACTTGTCGACCCCGGGCGCGCTTTTCATCTTCGACGCGAAAGGGTGGGGATGGTGGAATTTGGCTCTCGGGGTGCTTTTGATCCTCACCGCTGTCGCGCTCTTCTCCGGGGCAACGTGGGCTCGAATCGTTGCCGTCGTCGTGGCGGGCATCAGCGCGGTCGTTCAACTGATGCTCATCCCGGCGCAGCCATGGTGGTCCTTGGTCGTCATCGCCGTCGACGTGCTGATCATCTACGCGATCATCGCCCACGGCGACGAGCTACGGACCGGGGAATAGCCGCCGAACGTTAACTCATAAACCATCGAACTGCGCCTGCTCACCGCGGGCCAGCGGATCGGGCGCGCGGATACCGGCGGGGCGCAGGAACACCACACAGGCATTTGTCGAGCAGCCCGGTAAGTCTTACCGGCGGGGTATCGGTGTGCTCACCACCCGGACGTGCCCGGGCCGCCCTTGAACGGACCAACGATCTGCGAGGTGATCCAACCGCCGTAGAAGTCACCATCCTGGGAGGTCACCCGCTCGCCATTGACTTCGCAGGAGTCCATGTGGGCCGGGTAGAGGGCCACCCGGGTGCTGAGCGCCTCGAAGCCCGGGACGGGTTCCGGGTAGGTCCACCCGGCACGGGGAACAACGACTCCGCCGGCAACGACGTCGAAGTAGTGCGCTTCTCCCTTGAACTCGCAGAAGCTGGTGCCCTCGGCCGGGACGAGTACCCCGGCAGGGAATGAGTCCAACGGCAGGTAGTAGACAGGCGGATGACTCGTCTCCAGGACGCGCACTGCATCGGTGGTGTCGGCAATCACCTGCCCGCCAAGCCACACGACAACCCGTTCGGATCGCGGCTCGACCCTTGGCGGCCGCGGGTAGTCCCATACCGACTCTTGACCGGCCTTGGGTTTGACGGGCTGGGGACGCCGGGAGAAGCCGGAAAAACCTTGAGCAGGAGTCATGGCACCATGTTGCCATCTTCCGCTGGCTTGCCGCAGTGAACCCGGGGGCGGTCTCGGTCGGCGCATGTGGTGGGCAGACCTAGACTTGGGCGCATGGCCTTTCAATGGGACGAATCGCGACGGGCGTTCGCCGACGCTGCGGAATGGTTTGTGCACACCTCCGCCCTCGTCGGAGGCCGGTGGGACAAGCCGGGCCTGGGCGAGTGGGACGTTCGCACCCTCGTCGGCCACACCAGCCGTTCCCTTCTGACAGTCGAGACCTACCTCGCCCGTCCTGCCGCGGCCGTCGAGGTCGCTTCCGCCGCGGAATACTTCCGCGCGACGAGGGCCACCGCCGCCAGCCCTGCTGTCGCGGCGCGCGGACGCGACGCGGGAAACGCTTTGGGTGCCGAACCCGCGGGCGTCGTAGCGGAGATCGCCGCACGCGTGATTCCGCTCGTCGATGCCCACGACGGCACCGAGTTGGTGACGACGGTCGTGGGCGGCATGCGGCTTCGGGACTACCTGCCCACCCGCACGTTCGAGTTGGCCGTCCACACCGCGGACCTCGCCAAAGCGCTCGGATTGCCGGCTGACGTCCCAGATACTTCTGCCGTGCAGGCTCTCGAAATAGTCGCCGACCTCGCTGTAGCCGGAGGTCTTGCCGGGTCTCTCCTGCTCGCCGCCACCGGCCGGCCGGGTCTTCCGACGGGCTTCTCGGTGCTTTGACGCGGAGCGGCGGCCGCGGAAGTGCATCCCGGAGTGGTCTGGCCCTGGGGCTTATGGCCCGTGACAGCGGACTCGGCGGTCTGGAGGATTGCCCGATGACGAAGTCACGAAACATGAGACAGCCTCCCAAGCCCGCCGTAGTGTTCACTGGGCTGGTGGCATTGGGCGTCCTGTTCCGGCGCTTCCAGTTGCGCTGGGGTGCCACCGCCGCCGAAGCCGACGGCGTACTTCCGGGCGACGATTTCCTGTCCTTTGCCGATCTGCAGTCAACGCGGGCGATCACTATCGATGCTCCGGCAGATGCAGTGTGGCCCTGGTTGGCGCAGATGGGTCAGGGACGCGGCGGACTCTACAGCTACGACTTCCTTGAAAACCTTGCCGGCCTGGACATCCACAGTGCTGACCGTATCCATCCGGAGTGGCAGGACATCAAGGCAGGGGACCGTTTTCACCTGGCCCCGGCTGCTTCCGCAGACCTTGAAGTCGGCCTGGTGGACCGGGGAAACGCCCTCGTGCTGCGCATTCCCCCCGGTTCCCCGCCCGGGCCGTTCGGTTTTTCCTGGGCATTTGTTCTGCAGTCACAGTCCGCAGGCACCACGCGGCTTCTGGTGCGGGAGCGCTATGCCTGCCGGCAGTGGTGGGCCCGGTGCCTGGTCGAGGCGGTGGAGGTGGCCAGCTTTGTCATGTCCCGGCGGATGCTCCAAGGGATCAGGAGCCGCGCAGAGGGCAACCATTTGTAGGCTTTCCGTATGCCTGCCCGAGCCCCGGGGCGCAGGTGTTCACTTGTCGATAGGGCGAGCCCGGTCAAGCCAATCACCGAGCAATGCGGCGAGGAGCTCGGGCCGCTCGTGGATGAGGGCGTGGCCGGCGCCGTCGACTACCGCCAGGGTGGCGTGCGGATAGTACTGGAGTAAGTCCATTGCATCGGTATATCCAACTGTGAGTCTTGATGTGGCTGGTCTGGGACTGGCTGGCAGGGTTGGTGTTGGTTGCCTGTCCCGGTGGTGGCTCGATATCCGACTGGCCGCGCTTCGCGTGCCTTCCTAGCGACTTGCCCGTACCGGGGTGGGCGGCCGACGCCGACCTGGCCCACCTCAATGGCTTGATCAGAGGATTGCCCAACCCTTGGGTTGTGGCCCGTCACAGTACTGCCTTGGAGTGATCTCTTCCCAGTCCGACGTCGGCCGCTTTGCGACCGGACTGTTGCCCCTCATGGAAGGAATCCGATCACCTTGACCATCGTCGCGCACGCACACCCATTCGTCATTGGCGTGGATACCCACGCCCGCACCCACACCCTCGCCGTCGTGTCCGCGTCGACGGGCGAGCAGCTCGCCTGCGAGCAGTTCCCAGCCACTGCCGCCGGCATGAAGCGGGCGATCGACTGGGCGGGCCGCCGCACCGTCGGGGACCTCTCCACGCTGTGGGCGATCGAGGGCATCGGCACCTATGGCGCCAAGCTGGCCCGCATGACTGCGGAGGCAGGCTATCCGACGGTCGAAGCTCCGCGAACGAACACGCGGTCCCGCCGCGGGCTGGGCAAGTCGGACCCGCTGGACGCCCAGGCGATCGCCACCGCTGCCCTGTCGACCGATGTCACAGCGCTGCGTCACCCGCGTCAGGACGATGGGACACGCGCGGCCTTGCGCGTGTTGGTGGCGGCCCGGGACCAGATGACGGTCGAGCGGACCGCGAACGTGAACGCCCTGCTCGCGCTCGTGCGGACGGTGGACCTCGGTATCGACGCCCGCAAGCCCCTCAACGCCGCCCAGATCGACGAGATCGCCCGGTGGCGCGCACGCAGCGAGAGCCTCGCCCCCGCGACCGCTCGGGCCGAGGCCGTCCGTCTCGCCAAGAGGGTCCTCGCCCTCACTACGGAGCTCGAAGACAACCAGAGCCGGACAGCCGAGCTTATCCAGGCCAGCGAGGCAGCGCCCCTCCTGGACGAGACCGGGATCGGCCCGGTTATCGCTGCAGTTGTGCTCACCGCATGGTCCCATCCCGGCAGGGTCCGCTCCGAGGCAGCCTTCGCCGCTCTGGCCGGGGTGAACCCCATACCGGCATCGAGCGGGAACACGACCCGGCACAGGCTCAACCGTGGCGGCGACCGACGCCTCAACCGGGCACTCCACCAGGCCACCATCGTCAGAATGACCCACGACCCCGGAACCCGCGCGTACGTTGAACGCCGCACCGCCGAAGGCAAGACCCGACGCGAGATCCGTCGCTGCCTCAAACGCTATCTCGCCCGCCATCTCTACCGGACCCTGAACACCCTCCACGCTCAATCCACAACGCCTTGACAGATATAGAAGAGTCGCTCGAATCCTGTCGTCCGGCGGCGATCAGAGTCTTTGCCGGGAAGGTGCCCGATCCGACCTCGACCGCCCATCCGGCGAAGATCCGGCCCAGCCCGGTCGCGTCGACGAGCGTCGTGCCCGGAAGGACATGGCTGCGGTAGCGGCGTGCGGTGGCCGGTGTGCGCACGACGAAGTATTCATCGAAACCGTGCCGTTGCCCAGGTTCGAGTTCGTCGTACGCGCTTGCGTCCTGACAGACCACCTCATGGGCGGGCACATTTTGTGAGCGCTCGGCGACAGGGCACAGCAGGGCCAGCGCGCCCACGATGTCCGGCCGCTGTGCGGCCACCCCGCGCGCAAGATAGGCGCCGTAGGAATGCCCAAGCAGCATCACCGGTCCGGCCTCCAGACGATCAATGAAGCTGGCGATGAGCGCGACCACATCGTTGTTGCAACCCAGATGGCCGCTCGTGGAGCGCCCCATTCCCGGCAGATCCGGATAGATCCGCCGGTATCCCGAGCCGGGGACGACGGCCTCGATTGCCGCCTCAATCTCGCGGTGATCAACACCGGCGCCGTGAAGCGCAATAAGGGGCACGCCCCGACCGTGCTCGACGTAATGAATCAAAACGTCGTTGATCCGTCGCTCCATGTCAACATCGTATTGATCGGTTCGTGAGGGCAACACCACCCCAAAGTAAGTCGCCTCCCGGTGCTGCCCGCCGGCCCGGAATCCTGCCGACGCCCCGTCGCTGTTTTTCAGGGTTGTCTGGCGCGTCTCGCTTCAGCTTCAGTCTCCGACGCCCTCTGTCGGGCGCTGGCGGAATGACACGAGACGCGTTTGCATCTCCCAGTACGGAGTGGCGGGCGGCAACGGCTTGCCGTCACGTAAGGCGTTGACCACGTTCACCGCCGCGTCGACTGCTGCGCGGTACGGCAGGGAGCCGGAACTCACACGCCGGACCCCAAGCTCACCCAACTCTGCAACCGTCAGCGAGGGATGTGCCAGCACGTTGACCGGCAGCCCGATGCCGGCGGTGATGATCCGGATGTCCTCCGGGACCACAAGCCCGGGGACAAAGATGCCGTCCGCGCCGGCATTGGCGTAGGCCGAGGCACGGAGCAGGACGGCATCCACAGTGGCCTGTTCACCGAACCATATGTTGTCCACCCGGGCGTTGATGAACATGGCCGGGCTGCGTCGCTTGACGGCGGCGACTTTGTCGGCCAAGGCTGCCGGATCGACCAGGTGCCCGGCCGTGCTGTCCTCCAGGTTGACCCCGGCCACGCCCAGCGCAGCCAGTTGGGCCACAAGTTCCGCAACCTCGGCGGGGTCCTCGGAGTAGCCGTCTTCGATGTCCGCCGTGACGTGGACAGGCAGGCGGCACATCTGCGCCACCAGTGCGGCGGTTGCCGCTTTGCTGGACCGGCCCCCGTCGGGCAGGCCGGCACTTGCCGCAATGCCAAAGCTGGTGGTGCCGACGGCCGGGAATCCAGCTGTGGCAAATGCCAAGGCCGAACCGATATCCCAGGCATTGGGCAGCAGGAGTGGCGTAGCAGTGTGGTGGAGTTCCAAGAAGGTCGCCATTTTCAATGCCATCCTCTGCCTACCGCGTGGGTGAATGCATGCTCAGTCTACAAACTCGGCTGGGCGGTGCAAGGGATACATTTTTCCGGTCGTCGGGGCCACGTTATCGTTGGTCTTACACGTCTAATCGGGAGGCGCCATGCCGTACGTTGTTGACTTCGAAAGCGTTTCTACTGTCGGTCTGGAATCGTCTCCGGTCGCCGAGGCGCTCGCTGGGTTGCGCGCCAATGAGGGGCGCTACTACCGCAACAAGTACGACCACGTTTTGACCGTGAGCCCTGCAAGCGAGGTTCCGGAGGTGGTCGGCCGGGTGAGCCGCGTCCTCAGGGAAGAGCGTGACATCGTCATCGGGTCCCGCCCCCTCGAAGCGACCGCCTTCGAAGTGGACGGTTTGCGGATGGACTACGTCTTCTACGAGTCGGGGCTGTCGATCAACATCATGTACAGCATCGAGGATGGCGGGAAGCGAGCCGTGGGATTCAAACTGGCTGAGGGCATGGGGATTCCGGAAGAACTGGCATCACGCTTCAAGTTCGCCCGGCAGAAGTCGAAACTGGCAGGGGTTATCCGAGGATCCTATTTCGTGATCAAGGGCGAGTACTGATCAGGTGTCAGGCCCCGGGCGCCCCGGCCACTGTTTGCCGGCCCACGGGTCGTAGTCGGCGATGAGCGTCTCCTGCGGCGGCCGCTCATTCTCGGGTACGTGCTGCAGGTTCACCCGCACCCGGTACCAGAGCGAACTCGATCCGCGCATCCCGTCGACGAGGATGTCGGCGGGATGCAGCGCCGGGACGAGGTCCGCGTGCCGGGTCTTCCATTCCTCGAGCGCCGCGAGTGCCTCGGGCTTGGTTTTGGTCCGTGCCACCTCAATCAGCGGCATCGCCGACTGCCGGCGGCCCGAGCCGTCGCTGCCGCGCGGCGGCTTTTCGGCGGGGCCGAGCTCTGCAGCCAGGGCGAGGAGCCCGTCGAGAGTCCCGACCGCGTCGTCGATGCCGGCGTGGGGGTCACCCGCGGCTGCGAAGCGCTGCAGCACCGTGGGCACCGTGAATTGTTCCGGCCGGGTGGAGGCAACCTCGGCCCAGGTGAGCGGAGTCGAGACCCGGGCGTCGGGCAGGGGCCGGATCGAGTACGCCGATGCGACGGTGCGGTCCTTGGCGTTCTGGTTGAAGTCGACGAACACACTCTCGCCGCGCTCCTCTTTCCACCACCGGGCGGTGGCGAGCCCCGGGGCGCGGTTCTCGACCTCGCGGGCGAGAGTCTCGGCGGCGAGCCGCACGTCGCGGTACGACCACCGGGGCGCAAGGCGGACCAGGATGTGGAGTCCCCGCGAACCGCTCGTCTTCGGCCACCCCACCAGTCCGACGTCGTCGAGCACCTCCCGCGCGACATAGGCGACGTCGACGATCTGCGGCCAGCCGACGCCCGGCATCGGGTCGAGGTCGACCCGGAGCTCGTCGGGGTGCTCGAGGTCCTCGGCCCGCACGGGGTGCGGGTTAAGGTCCAGGCATCCAAGATTCACGACCCACGCCAGGCCAGCAGCATCCCGGATGACGGCCTCTTCGGCTGAGGTCCCCGACGCGTAGTGCAGCGTCACCGTGCCGATGAAATCGGGGTGGTTGTCAGGCACGCGCTTCTGGAAGAACGGCTCAGCGCCGATCCCCTTCGGGAAGCGCCTGAGCACCATGGGCCGTCCGCCGGCGCCCCGCAGCGCGCCATCAGCGACGGCGAGGTAGTAGCGAACCAAATCGAGCTTCGTCAGCCCGGGCTCGGGGAACACCACCTTGTCCGGACTCGAGATGCGAACCTCGGTGCCGGCAATGTTGAGGATCTCGGCCGGGGTCTTGGACGGGGTCATGCCGCCACGCTAGCAATGATCGGATGTCCCGGCCAGACCAGCGGCGCGGCAGGTGGACTTGTCCCGGCAAGTGCCCGGGCGTGGCACTTGAGCCGCCGCATGCGGACCTGATCGCCGCCGCAGCTGAGGCCCACACCCCGTCCGGGCATGGGCCTCAGCTGTCACCTCGTCAGTCGACCTGTGCCGTCAGACCGGCGGCCTCGATCGCGGTCGAGGCCGCGGTCTCGTCATTGTCAGAGCTGTCGCCGCTGATGCCGACGGCACCCTGGATCGTGCCGTCGTTATCGCGTACCAATACGCCACCGGGCACCGGGATGAGCCGGCCACCCAGAGTGGCGGTCGCCGCCGCAATGAAGTAAGCCTGCTGCTCGGCGCGCTCCATGATGGCACGCGAGCCCATCCCCAGAGCCAACGCCCCGTACGCCTTGCCCTGTGCGATCTCAAAGCGATTATTCGAGGCGCCATCCTGGCGCGCGGCGGCGATGACGTGGCCGCCCGCGTCGAGCACGACGACGGTCAGCGGTTTGAAGCCGTGCTGCCGGGCCGCCGTGAGGGCGTCGGCGATGATGGAGTTTGCAGTTTCCAATGTGATGCTCATGATGCGTTCCTCGCCAGATCGTCGTTGTGCTTGTGCGCCGCACGGCGCCGGTGCAGGACAGGCTCGGTGTAGCCCGACGGTTGGGCGGCGCCGTCGAGAACGAGTTCGCGGGCCGCGAGGAATGCCTCCGCATCGAAATCCGGGGACATGGGCGTGTAGCCAGGGTCCGAAGAGTTCTGTTCGTCGACGACCGCGGCCATTCGCCGCAGTGACGCTTCCACCTCTTCCCTGGTGACGATGCCGTGCAGGAGCCAGTTGGAGACGTGCTGTGAGCTGATGCGGCAGGTGGCGCGGTCTTCCATCAGTGCGGTGCCGTGGATGTCGGGGACCTTGGAGCAGCCGACTCCGTCGTTCACCCAGCGGACTACGTATCCCAGCGTGCTCTGGATGTTGTTGTCCAGTTCGTTGCGCCGGGCATCGGCTGACCACTCCGCGGGGTCACCGAGGGGGATGGTGAGCAGTTGCCGCAGGGTCGAGCGGCGCTTCCCGGCGAGTTCGGCCTGCCTGGCGTCCACATCGACTTGGTGGTAGTGGATGGCGTGCAGGGTCGCGGCGGTCGGCGAGGGGACCCAGGCGCAGTCGGCGCCGGCGAGCGGGTGCGCGACCTTCTGTGCGAGCATGTCCGCCAAGTTGTCCGGAGCCGCCCACATGCCCTTGCCGATCTGGGCCCGACCGCTGAAACCGCACTCCAGCCCGATGTCGACGTTGGCGTCCTCATAGGCCTTGATCCAGCTGGAGTCACGCATGTCGGCCTTGCGTACCATGGGGCCGGCGAGCATTGAGGTGTGGATCTCGTCGCCGGTGCGGTCCAGGAATCCGGTATTGATAAACGCGACCCGGTCCCGTACTTCCCAGATGCACGCCTTCAGGTTGGCCGATGTGCGCCGCTCTTCGTCCATGATGCCGATCTTCAGGGTGAGCGGTTCGAGGCCCAGCACTGCCTCGGTGCCGGCCAGCAGACCACAGGCCACGGCGACCTCAGCCGGTCCGTGCATCTTCGGCTTCACGATGTACATCGACCCGGCCCGGGAGTTGTGGCCGGCGTGCGGCCCGCGCAGGTCGTGCACGGAGCCGAGGCCGGTGAACAGGGCGTCGAGGATCTCCTCGGGCACCGGTGCTCCGGCCGCGTCGAGCACGGCGTCGCTGGTCATCAGGTGGCCCACCTGACGGATGAGCAGCAGGGAGCGGCCCGGCAGGGTCAGTTCGGAGCCGTCCGGTGCTGTGTAGACGCGGTCGGGGTTGAGCCGCCGGGTCTGGGTCCGTCCGCCCTTGGCGACCTCGGCCGTCAGCGTACCCTGCATCAGCTGCAGCCAGTTGCGGTAGCCCGCCACCTTGTCCTCGGCGTCGACCGCAGCCACGGAGTCCTCGAGGTCCATGATGGTCGTGGTCGCGGACTCCAGCACGATGTCCTTCACGCCGGCCGGGTCGCCCGACCCAATGGAGTGGCCGCGGTCGATCTGGATTTCCACGTGCAGTCCGTGGTGCACGAGCAGCACGGCCTCGGGCTCATCGGCTGCCCCCCGGTAGCCCGCGAGCTGCAGCGGATCCGCCAGCCCCCTTGGACCGTCGGGCGTCTCGGCGACGAGGGCGCCGTCTGCAATCCGGTAGGCGGTGACATCGGCGTGAGATCCGCCCGCCAGGCTGGTGTACTCATCCAGGAACTGCCGCCCGTGTGCGACGACGGCGGCACCGCGGACGGGGTTGTAACCGCCCGTGTGCTCGCGCCCCTCCGCGTCGTCGATGACGTCGGTGCCGTACAGCGCATCGTACAGCGACCCCCAGCGGGCGTTGGCCGCGTTGGCGGCGAACCGTGCATTCAGCAGCGGGACCACCAATTGGGGACCGGACACCGTGGCGATCTCGGGGTCAACCCGGTCGGTCGTGATGGTGAAGGCGCCGGGCTCCTCGACCAGGTAGCCGATCGAGCGGAGGAAGTTCTCGTAGTCCTCCGGATCCACGGGCGTCGCGCCATGTGAACGGTGGTACTCGTCGATCTGCTGCTGCAACCGGTCACGGGTGTCCAGCAGCTCCCGCACCCGCGGCGAGAACTCCGCGATGAGCCCGGCGGCGCCAGCCCAGAATGCCTCCATCTCAATCCCGGTCCCAGGCAGCGCTTCGTCCCGGACGAAGGCGTAGAGGTCTTCGGCGACGCTGAGCCCGTTGGTCTCCAAGTGATTTGGCATACCGACCATCTTTCTACAGTTCTCGTAATGTGGAAATAAACTACCAATATATAGAACCTAGCCAGCGCGGGCCCGCCTGTCAACGCCGCTGACCCGGCGAGGCAGAATCCAGCGCCGCGCCGGTGATCAGCTGTTGACTGTGATTTGAATCGCACGTACTCTCGATCAACTGAAAGATTTCTTTCACAATGCGGAATTCAAGATGCTGAGTGGATTCCTGCCCGGGGCTGTGGCAGAGCCCAAACGTTTGCTCGGAGAAAACAAAGGAGTTTTTGTGAGTCCAAGGTTTGAGCCTTTTCAGCAAATCATCGATCCGATAGCGGGTTCCCTCGCCATCTCAGCCATGGTGGCTGCACTTCCGCTGCTGTTGCTTTTTGTTCTTCTGGGGGTTTTTCGGGTTAGGGCGCCCAAGGCGGCCATCGCGAGCCTGTTGCTATCCATCGTGCTTGCCATCGTGGGCTGGCGTATGCCGTTCGGCCAGGTGCTCAGCGCAGGCGCCCAAGGCGCTTTCTATGCCCTATTTCCGATCCTGTGGATCCTCGTCAACGCATTGTGGGTTTACAAGCTGACGGTGGATACGCCGTGGTTCGAGGTTTTGGGCCGGACCATCCGCTCCATTTCCAATGACCTGCGCATTCTGGCGATCCTGGTCGCCTTCTGTTTCGGTGCGCTGCTTGAGGCGCTGGCTGGCTTCGGCGCGCCGGTTGCGATTTCGGCCGCGATGCTCATGGCTGCCGGCATGAAACCATTGAAGTCAGCCATCGTTGCACTGCTGGCCAATACCGCCCCCGTGGCTTTTGGAGCGATGGCCGCTCCGATCATTGCCCTCAACGGGGTTACCGGTATCCCGCTTCATGACCTGAGTTCCATGGCGGGCCGCCAGACACCGTTCGTCGCGGTCCTCGTCCCGCTCATCCTTGTCTTCATCGTTGATGGCAAGCGGGGCCTCCGGCAAACCTGGCCGGTGGCCCTGGTATCAGGCATTGTCTTCGGCCTGGCGCAATTCCTTGCCTCGAACTTCTTCGTGGTTGAACTCACCGACGTCGTGGCTGCAATTTTGACCGTTGCGGCGGTCCTGCTCATGCTGAGGTTCTGGCAGCCGGCCGAGATTATCGGAATGAACGACGTCGCGGGCAGCGACGCTGCCGACGTCCCGCTTGTCAGCGCTGGTACGCAGTCCCGCACCGGCTATGGAACGTCCTCCGGTCTGGGGGGCGTGAGCCGAGGGGGTGCGGCCGCACAGGCCAGCACGCCCGAAAAGACCGGTGGCGCCGCGGTCAGGCCGCCCAACGCCGAGGTGTGGATGGCTGTTGCCCCGTATCTGATCATTATGGCCGTGTTCTCCATCGCCCAAATCCCGGCTGTAAAAACTTGGCTCACGTCCGTCGGGTCAGTCACGTTCGAATGGCCCGGGTTGGACGCCGTGGACCCTGAGGGGCACCCGGTCTCCGCTCACAAGTTCAAACTTGACCATCTCAAGGCCACGGGGACGATGCTGCTGGTCTCGGGAATGATCACCATGGCGCTGTACAAGCTGGCACCCCTCCGGGGTATCCGCATCTACCGCGACACGATTTTCCAGCTGCGGTGGACAATCGTGACCGTCACCTCGGTCCTGGCTCTGGCGTTTGTCATGAACGTCTCGGGGCAGACCAACTCGCTGGGAATCGCCCTGGCGTCCGCCGGGGGCTTCTTCGCCTTCATCTCCCCGCTGCTGGGATGGATCGGCGTTGCGCTCACCGGCTCGGACACCTCGTCCAACTCACTGTTCGGGCAGCTGCAGGTCACCGCCGCCCAGCAGACGGGCCTCTCGCCAACCCTGATGGCGGCGTCCAATTCCTCAGCAGGGGTGTTGGGAAAGATGCTGTCCCTGCAGAACCTGGCCGTGGCCTCGGCCGCTGTTGGGCTGGACGGGGCGGAGAGCGTCCTGTTCCGGAAGCTCATTGGCTGGAGCCTGGCACTGCTGGCGTTTATCACCATCCTCATTGTCCTGCAGTCCACCCCGGTGCTGGGCTGGATGGTTCCCTAGGGAAGCGACAGCGTCCCGTGCGGCAGCCTGGCGGGCGCCGACAAGTGTCCGGTGCTATGCCAAATCAAGAAAAATCAAAGAAACCGAAAGGGAGCAGGCCTTGTGAGCATTCAAGTTAGCGAGATCAATTCAGAGGCCGGGGCGAGGCTCGTCGCTGCGGCCCGGCACGGTTCGACTGCGGAGGCCGACCGCGTGAACGTCAATACCGACCGGTCCGGGTACACTCCCGATACACTGCCGGATGGCGTCGTGTACGCGACCAGCATCAACGACGTCGTTGAGACAATGGTCCGCGCGACGGCGGGGAGCGTTCCCATCGTCGCCAGGGGTGCCGGTACCGGCCTGGCTGCCGGTTCGGCTGCGAAGGCAGGCGAGATTGTCCTTGACCTGTCCGGCATGAACCGGATCCTGCGTCTGGATCCGTTGGAGCAGATCATCGTCGTTGAGCCCGGCATCCTCAACGCAGAGGTCAACGCCGCGGCCGGCGAGCACGGGCTTTTTTACGCCCCGGATCCCGCCAGTACCGCCATCTGCTCCATCGGTGGCAACATTGCCACCAACGCCGGCGGCATGCGGTGCGCCAAGTACGGCGTCACGCGCGAGTCCGTCCTGGCGCTGAAGGTTGTCCTCCCGGACGGGCGGCTCCTCGTGACAGGCCGGGAAACGATTAAAGGCGTCACCGGCTACGACCTCAATGCCCTGATGATTGGATCCGAAGGGACCCTCGGGATCGTCGTTGAGGCGACTTTGCGTCTTCGGCCGCTCCCCGTGGCGACGGCAACCGTCGCAGCATTCTTCCCCGACATCGTTACCGCCGCCCAAGCCGCCTCGGCCATCATTGCTTCACGCATCACGCCCTCCGTGCTGGAGCTGATGGACGGCGGAACCCTGTCGGCCGTTGATGCCGCGCTGGGGACCGACTATCGAAGCCGCGGGGGTGCTTTCCTCCTCGCTCAGACTGACGGGTACGGGGCCTTCCTCGAGCAGGAGGTGCTGATTCAAGCCATTGCACCCCTCGCTTTGTCCTATGAAAAAGCCACAGACCCGGAAAGAACCTCCGAACTGTTGAAAGTGCGTCGAGAGGCCATTCCTTCCCTCGAATTGTTGGGCAACGTCTGCATAGGTGACGTCGGTGTTCCGCGTGGACGTCTCGCCGAGATGGTCACGGGGATCGAGGAAATTTCACACCGCACTGGAGTCCGGATCTTTACCGTTGCCCACGCCGCCGACGGCAACCTGCACCCGATGATCGTCCTTGACGCAGACCAATCCGCCACGGACGGACCGGCGAAAGCCGCGCTCGGTCAGATGTTTCATTTAGCCCGGAGCCTGGGCGGCACACTCACCGGGGAACATGGAGTTGGAATCCTGAAACGCGACTGGCTGCGCGACGAACTGGGCAGCGATTCCCTCGAGCTGCAGCACGCCATCAAAAAGGTATTTGACCCGCTCGGCATCCTCAACCCGGGCAAGGCAATCTAGGGGTTTCGAACTGCAGCTGACACGGGGCAGCCGCTCCGCAGAACCACAACCCGACATGGGCCAGTGAACAGCGTGGCGTGACCGAAAGGCGGGGGCCTCCGGAATCGATTTGGGTTATCGTGCTCATCTCGATGCCAGGAGGCCCTCGTCTCCCACGCTGCGCATGGTGATTGCGTCCACATCAGCCACAGCGAGGTATCTGATCCACCGCCGTGGCGGTGAGCCGGCATCGCGGGACAAGACGCTGTTCACAGCAGTATGGTGTGCTCCTAGGAGGGCACGCGTATGAGTGAGAATCCGCAAGGTCAGGCCATTTCCCTGTGGATCGCCACTGCGGAGGGCACGGGTTATCCCTCGATCGGCACCGACATCGATGTCGACACCGCAGTGATCGGCGGGGGCGTTGCGGGCCTGACTGCAGCGCTGGCGCTGAAACGGGCCGGCCAATCGGTCGCGGTGATTGAGGCGGCGCGTGTGGGTACAGGTGTCACGGGACACACCACCGGCAAGGTGACCTCGCTGCACCGCCTTGTGTACACCGAGCTTGCAGGGCGCCACGGCCCTGACGCTGCGCGCAGCTATGGGCAGGCGAACCAGGCCGCCGTCGAACACATCGCGCGCGTCGTCTCTGATGAGGGCATCGACTGCGGTTTCCGCCGGGTACCCAACTTCACCTACGCCGAAACCGACGAGGCCCTGAGCCTCGTCCGGAACGAAGCCACTTTGGCCGCCAGGCTCGGCCTTCCTTCCGTCCTTACCGCCGACGTGCCGCTGCCCTTCGCGGTCAAGGGCGCCGTCCGCTTTGATAATCAGGCGCAGCTCCACGCTGTGAGATACCTGCAGGGCCTCGTCCGTGCGGTCGACGGCGCGGGCAGCTTTGTATTTGAGGATTCTTGGGCGCTGGCGCTCCGGGACGGTTCCCCGGTTGTCGTGGAAACGGCGCGGGGATCGGTCCGCGCGCGGGATGTCATTGTGGCCACCAATGTGCCTTTCGGCGACCAGGGAAGCTTCGCTGCACGGAACATCCTGCACCGCTCCTACCTCGTCGCCAGCCGGGCGGGATCCGCGCCGCTGGAGGGGGCGTACATCAGTGTCGATGAGCCGATGCGTTCGATTCTGGCCGTTGACGTCGATGGCACCGGTTACGTGCTCGCCGGAGGCGAAGGCCACAGGGCGGAAGACGCCGGCGACACGGCAGAGCGATACCGGCGCCTGGCCGCTTTCAGCCGTGACCGCCTCGGCACCGGCGAGCCGTTATTCCGCTGGTCCACCCAGGATGGCATCCCCATTGACGGGCTGCCGTATGTCGGACTGATGTCCCCGGCCTCCGCCCACGTGCATGTGATCACCGGTTTGCGGAAATGGGGCCTGACTAACGGCACCGCCGCGGCCCTGATCCTCGCCGACACCTTGTGCGGCCGGCCCAACCCGTGGGCGCGTGTATTCGACAGCAACCGGGAGCCTCAGGCAGGGGCCACGGCGCCCGCTGGCCAGAGCGTCCCGGCTCCGCCGCTGATACCGGAGGCGGCGCCCCGCCGGGAAGACGAGGATGCTCCAGTAGTTCCAGCCCCGGGGGAGGGCATGGTCATCGAAACGGAAGGCGAAAAGATCGCCGTCTACGCTGATCCGGCGGGCAAATTACGGTCGGTCTCGGCGATCTGCACGCACTTGGGCTGCATTGTCGAGTTCAATGCGGCGGATGTGACCTGGGACTGCCCCTGCCACGGCTCCCGGTTTGCCACCGACGGCACAGTCATCCAAGGTCCCGCCAGTATCAACCTCGCCTCCCGGCCCGCGACCCCCTAAACGAGCCTGATTTCCACTCACAGGGTTCCGAACAGCATTCCGGGAAGATAGCTGACCGCTGCTGCGCCGTATGCGATGGCGAGCTGCCGCCGTGCCACCTTCAAGGGCGCTCCACCGGAGAGCAGCGCGACGAAAGCGCCCGTGGTCAACAGGGCCACTCCGACGATGATGCCGGCCACGATCAGTGCAGTCAGGCCCTCCAGCCTTGGCCGGCTGGCGGGGACCACCCGGGTAGCCGCCCAGGGCCGCGAATAGTCCACCCGGGAAGGTAGTAGCGGGCCACTCCGGCTGCTGAGCCACACTGAAACCAGTCCTCAATGTGGCTTGGATCACAGTCGCAAGCCGAGGAATACGCCGCTGGTGTCACCGCGCCTCAACATACAAAGGAGTATCAATGGAACGGCTCATTAACATCGACAACGGTGGGACGCTGACCGATATTTGTGTCTGGGACGGTGAGAATTTCTCGTTCACGAAGACCCTCACCACGCCCTTTGACCTCTCCCAGTGTCTCTTCGACGGCATGGCCAAAGCATCCAAGGAGATCTTCGGCGAAGAGGATCTCCCCGGGCTTTTGCACTCCACCCGTCACATCCGGTACTCCACCACCCAGGGCACGAACGCCCTGGTCGAACGCAAGGGTCCCCGTATCGGCATCCTCACGGACAGCCCCGCGCTGGCCGGCGAACTCCGCGACGGGGAGGCGGCAGCTGAGCTGTTCGGAGATCTCGTCGGCACGCGGGTGGCGGTCATCAACGCCGAACAGGACGTCGAGGAGCTCGCCCAGGAAATCGTCAAGCACGTCAACCGGCTGACGACCGACGGCGCCGCACGGCTTGTCATCGCCATGGCGGACCGCAACAAGGAGAAGGCCGTCAAGGGCGTTCTGCTCCGGAAATTCCCCCGCCACCTGCTGGGCTCGGTTCCCATGTTGTTCTCCTGGGAATTCACGCCCGACGCCGTCCGGGCCCGCCGCGTCTGGTCCGGAATCATCAACTCCTTCCTGCATCCCACCATGGAGCGGTTCCTCTACAGCACCGAGCACCGGCTGCGGGACCACAAGGTCAAGAACCCGCTCCTCATCTACCGCAATGACGGAGCCTCGTCACGGGTGGCCAAGTCCGTCGCGTTGAAGACCTACTCATCCGGCCCCCGCGGCGGGTTGGAGGGGACCAAGGCCCTCTCGGCGGCCTATGGGCTCGCGCACGTGCTCATGATCGACGTCGGCGGCACCACCACGGACATCGGCTCGGTAAGGAACTCCACGATCTCGACGGACCGCCGGGGCTCAATCCAGGGAGTGCCGGTGTCCTTCGAAATGAGCAACGTCCACTCCAGCGGCGTGGGAGGCAGTTCCATCATCACTCTGCGCGACGGCGTCATCACCGTCGGCCCCGAGAGCGTCGGAGCCGCACCGGGTCCCGCTTGTTTTGGTTTTGGGGGCAAGCAGGCCACCATCACGGATGTAAATCTGCTGCTCGGCGTGCTCGATCCGGACACCTACCTCGACGGAGGTTTCCGCCTTGACACGGAACGCTCCCGCGCCGTCATCACCGAGGTCATCGCAGAACCGTTAGGGATCACCCTGAACGACGCCCTGATCCGGATGGAGGCAGCCTACTTCCAGCGCATGGCGCAGTCCTTCGCCGCCGACGTCGAGGATGCGGCGGCCACAACAGTGGCCGCGTTCGGAGGGGCCGGACCCATGAGCGCCTGCGGTGCCGCTCGGATCGCCGGCGTCCGCCGTGTCCTGGTACCCAAGATGGCCGCGGTCTTCTCAGCCTTCGGAATCGGCTTTTCTGACATTGCGCAGACCTACGAGGCGAACGTCGCGGGGATGGACGCGCAGGACTTCGGCGCAACCAAGGCGACGCTGCTGGCCCGGGCGACGCGGGACATGTTCCAGGAGGGCCACGAAATTGACGAATGCCGGCTCGAATGGAACGTGGTGTTCGAAGACGCCGACGGCCAGCTGGTTTCCGAACTGCCGTACCTGGCTTCGGATCCGCAGCCCGGCACCGGCGAACACAACACCATGCTGACCCTGACCGCCCGGTACGAGCTGCCGCACGCATCGATCAGGCGGGCAGAATCGGTGGCGAAGACGGCCGCCGTCGCCGCCTCCACCCGAAAAGTCCGCTCCGCCGTGGACAAGGTGGACGAGGTGCAGGTCTTCGACCTGGACAGCCAAAAGGCCGGGGTGTCGGCGTTAGGCCCCGCAATCGTCGAAGGCCCCTACTTTACGGCCAGGGTGCCGCATGGCTGGGTCTTCGACGTGACGGTCTCCGGCGACCTCATGCTCACAGACACCCTCCAGAAGTGACCCCACACAACCAGCAAGAAAAAAGGTGAGACACGCTATGCGAATTCCAATGACGGAATATCTGATCATCGACCTCGACACCGAGCGGTGGAACTGCAGGGTATGCAACCAGGACCTCGGCGAGGCCCGCGGCAACTACAAGGAGGGGACGCTGGTCTACGACCGGGACCCCACGGAAATCCACCAGTCGATCCTGGACCCGGAGAAGTACGAATTCACGTTCGCTCCGGACCCCACCTTCTGCAGGATTCTCGAGTTCTACTGCCCGGGCTGCGGAACGCAGCTGGAAACGGAGTACGTACCGCCGGGACACCCGCCCACGGTGGACATGCTGTGGGACATCGACTCGCTCCGCGAAACATGGACCAAGCGCGGCACCAAACCTGAGGTCGTCATTAACTACGGACCCGGCGAAGAGGCAGTCGCCGATTTCGCCCCGGCCCTCGGCTCCCACAACACCCACAACCATTCCCCCCATTCGTTCAGCTAGTACTTGGAATAAAGGAGACCACTGGTCATGAAACGAATCTCCGTCGACATCGGCGGCACATTTACCGACTGCTTTTTTGCCTGGGAAGACCAGTACGTTGAAGCAAAGGCGCTCACAACGCACCACAACCTGGCCCAAGGCTTCAACGAAGCGCTCGACCTCGCCTGCTCACGCGCCGGCCTGGACCGGGACCTGGTCCTGAAGGAAGTCGATTCCGTCCGCTATGCCACCACGCTTGGCACCAACGCCCTGATCGAAGGCAAAGGCCCGCGTGTGGGGGCGCTCGTCACCCACGGCTTCGAGGACACCATCCCGCTTTCCCGCGGCCGTGGTTACGGCGAGGGCCTGGACCCTTCCAAGCAGCAGAACATGCCCGATGCCACCCGCCCTGATCCGCTCGTGCCCCGCGCCCTGATCCGGTCGGTGAAGGAACGCATCAACTCGGCCGGCAAGGTGGTCGTTTCGCTGATGGAAGACGATGTCCGCACCCAGGTGCGCGAACTCGTGGACGGCGGAGCGGAAGCGATCGTGGTGTCCCTGGTCAACTCGACCGAGAACCCGGTCCATGAGCAGCAGATCCTGGAGATCATCCTCGACGAGTACCCGGCCCACGAGCTCGGGGCCATCCCCGTCCTGCTGGGAAGCCAGGTGTCGGGCCGAAAAGGCGAGTACGTCCGGGCGACGTCGACGATCGTGGACGCGTTCCTGCACGAGATCATGTTCCACGCGCTGGGGCAGCTGTCCAACAACCTGCGTACGTCCGGGTACGACAAGCCGATGCTGGTCATCCACAACTCGGGCGGCATGGCCCAGTCCAACTCGACAGATGCGCTGCAGACCATCCACTCCGGCCCCATCGCCGGAGTGGGCGCTGCCCAGCACCTGGCCCACAGCACCGGTCTGGGAAACGTGATTTCGACCGACATGGGCGGCACGTCCTTCGACATTGGCCTGGTCCCGGAAGGCGGAGTCAAGCACTACGACTTCCAGCCGACCATCGGCCGGTGGCTGGTGTCGGTTCCCATGATCCACCTGCTGACGCTGGGTGCGGGAGGCGGTTCGATCGCCAGTTATGACCGCATCCACCACGCGGTGCAGATCGGGCCGGAATCTGCGGGCTCGGATCCGGGCCCCGCGTGCTACGACCGCGGCGGCCTCCGCCCGACGGTCACGGACGCCGACCTGGTCCTGGGGTACCTGGACCCGGACAACTACGCCAACGGCTACATCAAGCTCAACAAAAAGCGTTCCATCTACGCAATCGACGAGGTTCTCGCTGATGACCTGAACATGGATACTATCCAGGTCGCCAAGATCATCAAGAATGCCGTCGACGAGCAGATGGCGATCGGCATGGCAAAGGAGCTGCGGGTCCGGGGATACCTCCCGGAGGACTTCACCATGCTGGCCTACGGCGGCAACGGACCACTGCACGCCTGCGGCATCGCCGATCATGCCGGCATCCGCAGAATCCTCGCGCCGCCGTTTTCCTCGGTCTTCTCGGCCTGCGGCGCCGGGAACATGAAACCCCTCCACATCCACGAGCGCGGCTCTCACGTCGTGCTGTACAACCCCACGGACCGCAGCCTCTACCAGAGCTACGACGAGCTGAACAATGTCATCCAGGAGCTCGAAGCCAAGGGCAAGGAAGACCTGGTCCGTCAGGGGTACGCCGCTGCCGACATCCGCTACAGCCTCGAAATGGACATGCGCTACGGCAACCAGCTGGTGACCACCGCCGTCGTGTTCGACATCAACCGGGTGAGCGGCGTCGCCGACGTACTGCACCTGATCCGGACGTTCTCGGATATCTACGGCAAGCGCTACGGCGCCGGCAGCCAGGCTCCCGAGGCCGGCATCCGGGCCCAGACCGTGAGGGTGTCGTCCTATGTGGACGGGGACGTCGTCAAGTTCGACTCGATCGACACCGGACATGACAGGACCATGCCCACCCCGGTCGGCACGCGGCAGGTCCACTTCGTGAAGATCGACGGTGCCGTGGATACCCCGGTCTACGACGCCGAGGCCCTGCACCACCAGCACGTCATCCACGGCCCCGCCATCGTCACCACGGAAAACACCACATACCTGGTCGAACCGGCCTGGCGCCTGGAGCCGACCTCCCAGGGCGCCGTGTGGTTCCTCAAAGACTGATCCCGCACCTCGCGGATCCCCATCCAGACCTTCCAGCTAATCCCATTGAAGGAGCTCGACAGCAATGACGCTTACAGCAAATGAACCCAGCACGTCCGGCCCAGCCGGAGATAGGGCCGGAGACGCTTCCCAGCCCCTGACTGCCCAGGAGCAGCAGTGGGTGGACCAGTTCATGGACGAAACCACCCTCTTCCTCGGCCCGGACCCGGCCATCATGCGAAGCCACCAGATCACGTCCCGGTCCGCCTATGAGGATGAGTGCATCTCCAAGGGTGTGGACCCGATCAAGGTGGACCGCATCCGCAAGCGCCTGGCCGGCGCCCTGGATGAGGGCTACGAAATGTGCGAAGCCATGGGTGCCGCTCCCGGCGCCAAATGGGGGGACCTGACGACGGCGATCTACACCGCGGAAGGGGACGTCACCTACCTGTCCTGCCACGGCGTGATCGCGTTCTCGGCGATCCTGCACCACCCGATCCGCTACATCATGAAGTACTGGAAGGACGAGCCGACGGTCGGGATCAACCCCGGCGACGGATTCATCCACAACGATGCCCGGTATGGAAACGTCCACAACACGGACCAGTCCATGATCATGCCGATCTTCCGCGAGGGAAAGATCATCGCCTGGGTCGCCGCGACCATCCACGAAGGCGAGAACGGGGCCTGCGAGCCCGGCGGAATGCCGTCAGGCTCCGAGACCCCGTTCGACGACGGACTCCGGATGTCCCCGTTCAAGATCGTCGAGAGGGGCGAGCTGCGCCGGGACCTGCTGACGTTCCTGCAGCACTCGGTCCGCGACCCCAAGCTGCAACTGGCCGACCTGAAGGTCAAGATCGGTGCCGTCCAGCGCATCCAGGAACGCGTCGACAGCATCATCGACGAAGTGGGAGTGGAGACCTTCGTCGCCGCCCTGCGGGTCACGGTCGAAGACGTGGAGCAGGAAGTCAAGCGCCGCATCAGTGAACTCCCGGACGGGACCGTGTCCTTCAACCAGTTCATGGACTCCACGCTCAAGGAGAACATCCTGATCAAGTTCGCCTGCAAGGTGACAGTCAAGGGTGAGAAAATGACGGTGGACCTCAGGGGCACGGGCCCGGAAATCCTCAACCGGGCCATCAACTCCCCGCTGTGTTCGGTCAAGTCGATGATGATGCAGGCGATCCTGGCGTTCTGGTGGCCTGACCTGCCCCGCTGCACCTCGGCGATGTCGCCCATCGACATCATCTCGGATGAACACACCTGGGCCGACGCTGGCTACGATGCGCCGATGGGGCAGTCGCTGCAGGCGTCGTTCCGGGGATTCTCTGCCCTGCAGACCGCCTTTGCCAAGATGCAGTTCTCCAACCCGGAGAAGTTCTCCAATGTCCTGGCCCCGTGGTTCAACCAGATCAACACCTTCCTGTGGGGAGGCCTGACCCAGCACGGCGACCAGGTGGGTAACCTGTGTGCCGACCTCAACGGCATGGGCGGCGGCGCCAAGGCATTCCGCGACGGTGAAGACGCCGTCTCACCGCTGTTCTGCGCCATGGCCGACACGGCTGAACAGGAGGTCATGGAAGAGGAAGTCCCTTTCATGCAGCTGGTCAGCAAGCGGATCGTCCGCGACAACCAGGGCTTCGGCAAGAACAGCGGCGGCATGGGCTACGAGATGATCGTTGCCGCCGAGGGAACACCGATGTGGGGCTTCATGACCGTTACCTCGGGGTCCAAGTTCTCGTCCGTCACGGGAATGTTCGGCGGCTACGGCTGCAGCACGACACCGCTGGCCATGGTCAAGGGCATCAACATCTACGACATCATCCGCAAGGACTCCAGCAAATTCGATTTGTCCATGGAACGGATCATGAACGAGCAGCCCTACGAGGGCGGTAAATACACCACCGCCCATATGGGACTGCAGTTCGACGTCGCCAAGGACGGCGAGATGTACATGATCGCGCAGGGTTCCGGCGGCGGGTACGGCGATGTTCTGGAACGTGATCCGGAAGCCGTGGCCAAGGATCTGGAACTCGGCCGTATTTCGCCGAAGGTCGCCACCAGCATCTACGGCGTCGTCTGGGATCCGGAAACCTTCGTAGTGGACCAGGAGGCAACCACCCAGTTGCGCCAGGACTCGCGGCAGGCCCGGATCGCGCGCGGCAAGCCGTACAAGGAGTTCCTCGAGGGCTACGTCAAGACCGAACCCCCGAAGGATCTGCTCTACTACGGGTCCTGGGGGGACGACACGGAGGAGCTCACCGCCACCCACTTCACCAACAACGGGCCGGAACGGGTCAAAGCGACCATCGACAAGCTGCCGCTGATCATGCTGCCGGACCGCAGGGAAGTGAAGATCAGTGCCCTGGAGGACCGCATCCGCGAGCTCGAACTCAAGCACGGGGAAGTCGTCCACCGCAAGTCCTAGCCCGTTACCACGCGTCCCGGCCCGGGACGCAGCAATGCAAGAAGCCTTCAGCGCCGCATCCTCCGACTTCAGGACGGTGCGGCGCTGAAGGCCGCTATCCGCCAAAGTTTGGAGAAAGACGTCATGACCACTTCCACTGCCACCACACTCGCCGATGTTGTTGCCTCCCCTCCGTCGGGGCGGCCGAAAGCTGTGGTGTTCGACCACCACGAGTATGCAGCCTCCGTGATTCTTCGCGGCCGCCCCGTCCCCTGGGACAACGCCGCCGCATATGCGGCTTTTTTCGCCCAGGCACAGGGGCTGCTCCGGCCGGACGTGGCGCTCCTGGACCTGAACCGGCTGTACGGTCATTTGACCACCGGCAACGCCGGGCTCGAGACCGCCATGGCGGCCAGATCCCGGACGGGTTTCGCGCTGAGGACTTTGCTGGGCGACGACGACCTCAACCGGGCGGTGCTGGACTTCGTTACCGTGTTCACCAAGACAGCCCGCCAGCCTGTGGTGCTGCGCTTCCCGTCGCCGATGGCGTGGCTCATTGCAACACACCACTTCTCGGGCGCCGACAACGCGGACGGCCTCGACGCCGACAACGCCGAGAACGCCTCCATGTACGTCAGTGACTGGCTTCGGGCGTTCGCGGGGCTCCCCGTCGCCGGCCTCCTGTTGGACAACCGGACCCCTGCCGGCGCCTCCCGCGGCGTGCACGTTCCCCTGGAGGCCTACACTCCGGTTGCCAATCTGGCCGGCAACTACCGTTGGACGCTGGGGCAGCTCGACGACGACCGGGCCCGCCTGCAGGGGGACGCCGCAGAGGGCGCCTATATTCCGGCAGCATTCTGGCTGGAACCGGACGTGGCGCTGCCTGCCGGGGACTTCTACCTGGGCGAGATCCCCAGCGCCGCGTCGCCGGAAGGGGTACTGGCACGGCTGGAAACCCTGGGGTAGCTGCCGCCGGTCACTTCGACGGGAGCAGGTGCCGCCGTCGGGCCTCTGTGACACAGGCCCTTCGGTCGCTGACGCCGAGCGTGTTGAACAGGCTTTTGAGATACCACTTGACGGTGTCGATGCCCAGATGCAGCTCCTGGGCGATTTCGCGGTTGGACCGTTCCTTCTCGACAAGACGCAGGATCATCTGTTCGCGTTGCGACAAGCCCGGTTCCGGAACGGACAAAGTGGCCGGACCGGTGGCGGGCGCGGCCGGCTCCGAAGGCCACCCGGCATCGCGGTTGGTCCTGGCCTGGGAGTCCAGCCGGATGAGGATACTGAGGAACCGCGGCAGCTCGGGGCTGGCCCCATCCGGGGCGGGTTCGCGCCGCAGCCTGGCCGAGATGGCGCGCACCAGCTCCAGGCAGCTCGCGCCGCCGTCGAGCACGGGCCGGACCAGGCCCAGCCGCGAACACGTCTCCAGGGCCGGCCAGAGCGTCGTTTCGGCTTCCGCACGGTTTCCCGCCTGTTCGAGGGCGCCCGCCAGCAGGATCCGGGCATTAAGTTCTGCCCTTGGACCCAAATAGGCTGCTGCCCGCGACAGCAAGTGGCGGGCGGCCTGCACCGTGTCCAGTGTGGGGGAGTCCGTGCCCCCGTGCCCTGCGTCAGCCATGGCGGACCGCAGCTGCGTGGCCAGCTGGATCTGGTACCTGGTTTCGGCAAGTCCGTCCAGCCGTGGGCCGGTGCTGGCCGCCGCTTCCGGGGCACCTGCCGCGCCCGGTACGTCAGCGAGGGGGGCCGCGTCGACGGTCCTGGGGCTGATGCCCAACTGCACGCGTTCGAAGTTCATGACCAGTTTGAGCCGGTCAAGGCCCAGGCTGTCGGCCACCAGATCGCCTTCGCCGAGTATTTCCCGGGCCCGCGGGGTGTCCCCCCGGAGTGCCTTGATTCTTGCGAGCGTGGCGTACGTGGACACCATGAAGTCCACCACCCCGCCTTCGGAACCCAGCTCGCGGGTTTCTTCCAGCAGTTTCTCCGCTTTGTCGAGTTCGCCGCGTTCATAGAGGAGCTGGCCCATCATCGCTCCCGCGAGCCGTGCCGCATGCGAATACCGCCCTGCCTTGCGGCGGCCGAGTTCCACGGCCGCGGTGAAGTGCTGGTCCACGCGGTCCAGATCGAGCAGGGCGTAAGCGGCAAGACCCGCGAAACACTGTCCGTACACACCGCTGAAGGGGCCGGAGGTGAGGCCATGGAACTTCGCGGCCCAGCGCTGCTGCTCCAGGGCGGGAAGGTAGTCGCCGTCGTGGATCTTCTTGAAGGTGGAGACGTTCGCTGCCACGGAGACGATCCAGGGCCGGAGCAAGTCCGCCTGGGCGAAGCACTTCCCGTCCAGTTCATTCACGTGATTGACCCTGTCGCTGTACATGTCGATGCAGCTCTGCACAACGAGCCCTTCGACGCCCAGTTCAAAGCGGTCGTGTTCGGTCAGGGTCGCATCCGCGGGCATCACGGCTCCGGCCAGGTCCAGGGCACTTTGCGCCGCTGCCGATTGGTGCAGCAGCGTATGGGCCCAGGCGACGGCTGTCTGGAGCCGCGCCTGCCCGGCCACGTGGCCAGCCGGAATCTTGCCGACGAGAGCCAGCAGGGTCGACATGCTGGAGTGTTCCACCAGCCACATTGCACGGGACTCCACGATTTCCACCGCGAGCTCAACGTCCCCGGCGGCGAGGGCGTGGTCCACCGCGTCGCTGGGGAAGCCGTTTTCCGAATACCAGCGGGCGGCAGTGAGGTGCAGTTCCTTGGTCCGGCCCGGGTAATCGCGCTCCAGACGGCGGCGCAGGTAGTCCTCAAAGAGGTGGTGATAGCGGTACCACGTGCCGTCCTCGTCAAGCGGCTGCAGAAACAGGTCCTGTGCCTGGATCTTCTCCAGCATGGCCTGGCCCAGCTCCACGCCCGAGAGGGCGGATGCCAGCCCCGCGCACAACCGTTCCGGGACCGACGTCATCAGGAGAAAGTCCAGCGTTTCGGGGTCGAGGGTGTCGAGGACGTTTTCGGCCAGATATTCGCCGATGGATGCGTGCCTGCCCGAGAGCCGTTCGATCAGCTCCGAGGCCTCACGGTGGTCCCGGAGGGACAGGGACACCAGTTGGAGCGCAGCGATCCAGCCCTCGGTCGTCCGGTGGAGGCTGGCCACGTCCCCTGCATCCAGGTCCAGCCGGTTGATGCCGACCAGAAAGTCCTCGGATTCCTCCTCATCGAACCTCAGCGCGACGGCGTCCACTTCGAGAAGCTGGTCCCGCACCATCAGCCGGCCCAGTGGCAGGCCGGAGCGGGTACGGCTGGTGATGATGAAGGACAGATGGGAGCCGCCGGCATCCAGCAGCCGTTCCACGACCGCCATGGTTCTGGGCTCCGTGACCAGGTGCCAGTCGTCCAAGGTTATGACGATGTCCTGGCCGCCCTCATCGATGGCGTTGATGAGAGCGGGAACCACGTATTGCTCAGCATCGTCGGGCCGCTCTTCAAGCAACTGCTGGAGTTCCTCATCGAGTCCGGGCCGTGCTTTGCGGATTGCCTGGAGAAGGTGGGAGAGGAACCAGATGGTGTTGTTGTCGTCCCGGTCCAGGGACAACCAGACGGTCACAAGGCCCTGGGACGCCAGGTTTTCCATCCATTGGGCAGCAAGGGTCGACTTGCCAAAACCGGCCGGCGCGTGGATCAATGCAAGCCGCCGTTTCCGGTCCGCGTGGAGCATCTCCGTCAGCCGCGTGCGGCGGACCCACTGGCCAACAGGCTCGGGCGCGCGGAACTTGCTTGACGCGCTGGGTGGTCCTGTCGGCATCGCCACCTCCTTGTGGTCCGGCGGACGCCGGGATGCATTTGGCCCTCTAAAATCCTATGGGAACAGCGGGGACAAAGACAGCGCAGGTCCGCCCGGGGCCCGTATTCAGTCTGGTCAGCGGGCCGGGTGGCCCGCAACCACCCAGCCGGGTAGTTTCCGTCAAGCGTCCTCGACTACCCGGGTGGGTGGGCGCGGGTGGGTTGCTCCGGATGCTGGACCTTGGACAGTTGGGCGGTGAGCAATTCGATCTGGTGTCCGAGCCGGGCAACTTCCCTGCGGAGGGGCTCCTCATTCGCTTCGACATCGGCCGCGGTCTCCAGGGCCACGTGCTCGACGAGCCAGGAGGCGACGGAGGCTGTAACGACGCCGAGTACGGCGATCCCGCCGATCATCAGCCCACCGGCGACGAGCCGGCCGGTCAGGGTCACCGGGAAGTGATCGCCGTATCCGACGGTCGTAATCGTGGTCATTGCCCACCACAGCGCATCTGCGAAGTTGGTGATGTTGGAGCCGTCCGCGTTCTCTTCTGCATCGAGCACGGCGAGTGCTCCCGCGTAGATAAGCAGGGCTGCCGAAGCCAGCACATAGGTGACGATCCGACCGCGTAAGGCGTTTCCGCCCGTATGGTGCAGAATTCTGAGTAGTGTCACCAGGCGCAATAGCCTGAGTGGCCGCAGGACCGGGAGTACGAGGATCACAAGCTCGTGGAGGTTTCTCAGGAACCATCTTCGTTTCTGCGGCGCCAGGTAAAGGTTGGCGGCGTAGTCCACAGCGAAGGCTGCCCACGTGATCCATATTGTGGTCTCGATGGCATCGGCCTGGCTGGGCTTCAGGTTTGCGATCACCTGGATTGAGTAGGCGGTCAGAAAGACAACGGCGGCCGCGAGCAAGGGCCACTCGGAGTATTTGCGCCACAGGGCTTGATTCATGGTCCCAAGGCTAGGCGGCGACGTTGTACCGACGCGCATGTTAGGGACACGCAGGTTAACGGCGAATGCCGCCAGATCCTGTCGGCGCTACTCGGCGGAGGGCCGCTGCCGCTGCCGCTTCGTTGCTGACCGCTGTTCCTTGGCGGCAAGGCGCCGGCGGTTCGAACCCCGGGTGGGTTTGGTTGCCCGGCGCGGGGCAGCCTCGGGAGCAAGAGCCGCTGCCACGAGGTCGGCGAGCTTGGCCAGGGCGATCTCGCGGTTGCGCAGCTGGGAGCGCCGCTCGGAGGCGGTCACGGTGACCACCCCGGCGATAAGGCGTCGTCCGAGACGCGAGAGCAGCATCAGCCGTTGGTCCTCCGAAAGCACCGCAGAGTCGGCGATGTTCCATGAAAGCTCCACGCGGCTGTCCGAGGTGTTGACGTGTTGACCGCCTGGCCCGGACGAACGGGAGAACCTCCAGCCCAGTTCCGACGCGGGAATCGTGAGCGCGGGCGACACCTCCAGATCCATGCAACCAGCGTTGCACAGTATCGGCGCGATCAAAGCACCGCATCCCCGCGCAGGCTCAAATCCGCAGACGCCAGGCCGGCGGACGGCTGCACGTCCCCAGCCAGCCGCGGGTTGAAGTCGCCGTGGGGGGCACGCCGTTACACGAGCGGCCACGGGTACCGCATGCCGGTGCGGTCAACCGGCAGCGTCCCGCTGAGCAGCAAGCGCTGCACCCGGCGCTGCAGGGCGGCGACTTCCGCGTCGTCGAGGAGACCCGCCACTTCGGGCGGCACGGCCTCTGCCAGGGGGGTGATGTCCTCGAGCAGGGCAGCGGGGATGGGTGCGCCGGCGAAGTCCCAGATCACGGTGCGGAGTTTGAAGCCGGCCGAGAAACACAGCCCATGATCGATGCCCCAGACGCGCCCGTCGTGGCCGCGCAGCACGTGTCCGCTCTTGCGGTCAGTATTGTTGGCGATGCAGTCGAACAGGGCTATCTTCAGCAGGAAGCTGTGGGTTGCGGGTGAGTCCGCGTACAGGGTGAAGTAGTGCTCACTGAAGTCGCACTCGACGAACCACTGGAGCGACCCGATCCCCAAGGGGGCGTCCTCGCGGATCACCGTGGGCGGCACTATGCCCCACCCCAGGTGCTCACTCAACAGAAATGCGGCACGTTCCCGACGGTAGAGCCCAAGCTCGAAATCCAAGAGCGGCCGTTCCCCGGACTCCGGTTTGTAGACTGCGTATGCCGAATCGTCTCCGCACGAGACCAGGACGAGGAACGCCGCGTTGCTGCCGCGCGGGATGCGCCCCAGCAGTTCCACGCCGCCCTCGCCGAGCAGTGTCAGCTCCCGTCCGGACAACGGCTGTCCCTTTTCACGACGCCCTCAGAGCGCTCAATGGCTCCAGGGTGGAATTCACCGTCAGCACGGCGGGCGCCTGACCCTCCACATACGCGATGACCGAGACCGAACCCGGATTGATGATGATCCGCTGGAAGTGGTCCAGATGCGTGCCCAGGGCGTGGGCCACGGCGGCCTTGATCGGGTCGGCATGGGAGAAGCACACAACGACGCCCCCGGTGTGTGCCGCGCGCAGCGCCTCGAGCGCTCCGACGATCCGGGCTTGCATCTCCGCGAAGCTCTCCCCGTTCGGGAAGCGGAAGCCTGACGGGCTGTGCTGTACGGCCTGCCACTCGGGCAAGGCTGCCAGCCCCGCGAGCTCGGCGCCGGTCCATTCGCCGAAGTCGCACTCGATCAGGCCGGCATCCTCGTTCACCCCGAGGCCGGTGGCGGCCGCCGTGGGTTCGGCAGTCTCGAGGGTGCGTTCCAGCGGCGAGGAGTAGACGCCATCGATGCGAAGACCTGCGAGCCGTTCAGCGACGCGTTGCGCCTGGCCCTGGCCCCGCCCGGACAGGTGCAGTCCCGGGGCGCGTCCGGGCAGCACCTTTCCCGTGGTGGGCGTCTCCCCGTGCCGCACCAGGAGGAGGAGCGTGCCCTCAGGTGTCGAATGTGGTGTCGGGGGTTTCGACGGCGGTGTTGCACTCATCAGCACCCAGAGTATGCCGTTCCGGGTGCCTGCGCGCTGGAATTTTGCGAAATTCCCTCGATTCGCCCCAGGTTGGAGGCTACCTTAGAGGGGTGAGTGATCGCCCCGATATCTTCACCGTTGGTGAATTGCGTGCAGCCGGGCACGTCCACAAGGACCTGCGCCACGAGATCCGCGGCAACCTGCTTGCCGCGCTCGCCGTCGGCCGTGATCCGTGGCCGGGGATGTACGGCTTCAGCCGCACCGTCCTTCCCCAGCTTGAGCGTGCCTTGATCGCAGGGCACGACGTCGTCCTGCTCGGCGAGCGGGGGCAGGGCAAGACACGGCTCCTCCGCACCCTGGTCGGGCTGCTTGACGAGTGGTCGCCGGTGATCGAGGGATCGGAACTGAACGAGCACCCCTACGAACCGATCACGGAGCATTCCCGCGCCCATGCACTTACCGAAGGGGACCGGCTGCGCGTGGCGTGGCGCCACCGCTCGGAACGGTACGTCGAGAAGCTTGCCACGCCGGATACCTCCGTTGCCGACCTCATCGGCGACGTCGATCCGATGCGGGTGGCTGAGGGGCGCCGGCTCGGGGACCCGGAAACCATCCACTACGGCCTGGTCCCGCGCTCCAACCGCGGCATCATCGCCATCAATGAACTGCCCGACCTCGCCGAACGGATCCAGGTCGCGATGCTCAACGTGATGGAGGAGCGCGATATCCAGATCCGTGGCTACGTGCTGCGGCTGCCGCTCGACGTGCTTGTCGTCGCGTCTGCCAACCCGGAGGACTACACCAACCGGGGCCGGATCATCACGCCCCTGAAGGACCGCTTCGGCGCGGAAATCCGCACCCACTACCCGATCGAGCTCGAGGATGAGATGGCCGTCATCCGGCAGGAGGGGCGGCTGGTGGCCGATGTCCCGCCCGTCATCCTGGAAATCCTGGCCCGCTACACCCGCGCGCTGCGGCAGTCCCCGGCCATCAACCAGACCTCCGGAGTTTCGGCGCGGTTCGCCATCGCGGGCGCCGAAACCGTCGCCGCGGCGGCGTTGCGACGGGCCAGTGTGCGGGGGGAGAACGAGGCTGTGGCACGGATTGTCGACCTGGAGGCGGCCGTCGAAGTCCTCACCGGCAAAATTGAGTTCGAATCCGGAGAGGAAGGGCGGGAACAGGACATCCTGGACCACCTCCTGCGCATGGCCACCGCGGAAGCCGTCCGGGCGCACTTCCACGGCATCGATATGGGTGCACTCGTGGCGGCGCTCGACGGGCACAGGACCGTGGCCACCGGTGACCAGATCACTGCGCGGGAGTTCCTGGAAAATCTTCCGGCACTTGATGGCTCCGGGCTCTACGACGAAATCAGCGGGCGCCTGGGCGCCAGCAACGACGGCCAGCGCGCCGCCGCAATCGAACTTGCACTGGAGGGTCTCTTCCTTGCCCGGCGGATCGCCAAGGAGTTCGACGACGAGGAAACCATCTACGGCTAGCAGTTGGGCCAAGGCTTGAAGCAGGGACAGGGAGGCAGCATCATGGGCGTTCACAACCGGTCCAGGTACGGCCGGTACACGGGAGGACCGGATCCCCTCGCCCCGCCGGTGGACCTGGCCGAGGCGCTCGAGGCGATCGCCGAGGACGTCATGGCGGGCTACTCGCCCCGGCGCGCCCTGCAGGAGTTCCTGCGCCGCGGCGGCCGCAACCGGGAAGGGCTCGACGACCTCGCCGGCCGCGTTCAACAGCGCCGGAACGAACTGCTGGGCCGCCACCGGCTGGATGGCACCCTCACCGAGGTCCAGAAGCTGCTCGACACCGCGGTGCTGGAGGAGCGCAAGCAGCTCGCCCGGGACGCCATGATGGACAACACCGACCGGGCGTTCCGGGAGATGCAGCTGCAGAACCTGCCCCGGTCCACCGCAGCCGCGGTCAACGAACTGGCCTCCTACGACTGGCAGTCGAGCACGGCCCGCGAAGCCTTCGACCGGATCAAGGATCTGCTGGGCCGCGAGGTCCTTGACCAGCGGTTCGCCGGCATGAAGGAAGCACTTGAGAGCGCCACAGATGAGGACCGCGAAGCCGTGACCGGGATGCTGCGCGACCTCAACGAGCTGCTGGACAAGCACCGGCGCGGCGAAGACACCGACGCGGACTTTCAGGAGTTCATGTCGCAGCACGGCCAGTTCTTTCCGGAAAACCCGCAGTCAGTCGAGGAGCTGGTCGACGCCCTCGCCCAGCGCGCGGCGGCGGGCCAGCGGCTCCTGCAATCCATGTCCCCCGGGCAGCGGGATGAGCTGATGCGCCTGTCGGCCCAGGCCTTCGGATCGCCCGAACTCATGGCCCAGCTCGATCAGCTCGACTCGAGCCTGCGCGCCCTGCGCCCCGGGGAGGACTGGACCGGCTCCGAACGCTTCGAGGGTCAGGAAGGTCTGGGGCTGGGCGACGGCACCGGCGTGCTCCAGGACATCGCGGAACTCGACGAGCTGGCCGAACAGCTGTCCCAGTCCCATAACGGATCGAGCCTCGACGATCTGGACCTGGACGCCCTTGCCCGCCAGCTTGGGCAGAATGCCGCCGTGACGGGACGCACCCTCGCGGAGATCGAACGGGCGATGCAGGACGGCGGCTACCTGCGACGCGGGACCGACGGCACCCTCCAGCTGTCGCCGCAGGCGATGCGGCGGCTCGGCAGGTCGCTGTTGCGGGACACCGCGAAGCAGTTGTCCGGCCGGCAGGGGCGCCGCGACACCCGGGCCGCCGGCGCGGCCGGCGAGCAGACCGGCTCCAGCCGTCAGTGGGAGTTCGGGGATGCCGAACCTTGGGACGTCACACGCACCATCACAAACGCCATCCGCCGCACGATGGCCGACGGCGGTGATCCGGGCCGCGGATTGCGCCTGGGGGTGGCCGACATTGAGGTGACGGAGACAGAGGCGCGCACCCAGGCTGCCGTGGTCCTGCTCGTCGACGTGTCGTTCTCGATGGCCGCCGAGGGCCGGTGGGTGCCGATGAAACGCACCGCACTCGCCCTGCACCACCTCGTCTCAACCCGGTTCCGCGGGGACCGGCTGCAGCTGATCACGTTCGGCCGGTACGCGCAGTCCATGGACATCGGCGAGCTCACGGCCCTACACCCTTTGCGGGAGCAGGGAACCAACCTGCACCACGGTCTGCTGCTGGCCAGTCGTTTCTTCCGCCAGCACCCGTCGATGCAGCCCGTCCTCCTGGTAGTGACCGACGGGGAACCCACCGCGCACCTGCTGGCCGACGGCGAGTCGTGGTTCTCCTGGCCGCCCGACCCGGAGACCATCCGCGTCACAGTGGCCGAGCTCGACCGCCTGGGGCGAGCCGGGACTCAAGCCACGTTCTTCCGGCTCGGTGATGACCCAAGCCTTGAGCAGTTCATCCAGCGCATGGTCCGCCGCGTCGACGGCCGGGTCGTAGCGCCCGAGCCCGGGGAACTCGGGGCGGCCGTGGTGGGGGAGTACCTCCGCGCCCACTTCCGCGGCCGCCCCTACGACGAGGCCGACTGGGTTTCGTAGGACGAACCCGCGTCAGCGGGTTTCCAGACCGCTTTCCACTCCGCGCTCAAAGCCGTCTAGATCCGGTTCAGAGGGCACACTTGGTTGCCTATTCGGGCATTTCTTCCGCATCGCCGGCCCGGAAATTTTAATCCTACGAAGGTAGCAGGGTTTCGGTGCGGCGACTCCGCCCCCAACGTCAATGGGATCACCTCCTGTCGTCGTGGACCCTGCCGGTCTCCTGTCTTTTGAACGGGTCGATGTCGAAACCATCGCCGCGGACGGTACACGCAAAATGACCGTCGCATCCCGTGGACTCGTGCGCCCCTCCGCGGGAACGCTGCTTGCGCCGTTGGACGCCCTTAACCCGACTTCTCCGTTTGGAATCCGAATGAATCCACTCAGTGGTGCTGCCGGGGAATTTCATTGGGGGACAGGACTTCGCGGCAAAGTGCGGGACCCGTGTTTACGCGGCCGACGCAGGCGTGGCCCGGGCAGTTGGGTGGCATGCCTGCGGCGGTGGTAGTCGCGTCGAAATCGACCATGGCAACGGAATCATCACAACCTACAACCGTTTGGAATCCAGCGCCGTTCAGCAAGGTGCGTCTGTGAAGGTAGGGAGGTAATTGCGCGTGTCGGCACTCCGGGATCGTCCACAGGACGCCACCTGCATTTCGAAACAATCGTCAAAGGGGTCCACGTAAATCCCCTCAATCGGACGCTAGTACCAGTTTTTCGTCCGCATGGCGCTCCTTTGCCTCGGTCCCAATGTCGGAACTAACCTGCTCCGCCCACGGCGCAAATCTGCGCCTTTCCCGGATTCCTCTCCAGAGCAGGGCATTGCCGGCCTGGCGCATGCTGTCCGCGCCGTTCTCTGGCGCGTACCGCCGAAGGAGACGAGAATGGGCTCGTGGCAGCCCCTCGCCGTGGCGGGGACGGCAACCCGATGAACGCCGCCGCCCGGAAGATCCAGCGCATCTATCTCACGCTGACGCTGGGCAATACCCTTGCGGCCTCCTTCATCTGGGGGATCAACACCCTCTTCCTGCTCGACGCCGGACTCAGTAACCTTGAGGCTTTTGCAGCGAACGCCTTCTTTACGGCCGGGATGGTGCTGTTTGAGGTGCCCACCGGAGTGGTTGCCGACGGTTGGGGGCGCCGCGTCTCGTTCCTGCTCGGCACCGCGACACTGGCCATATCCACGTATTTGTATTACCTGCTCTGGCAGCTTTCTGCGCCGTTCTGGTTGTGGGCGGCAGCGTCTGTTCTGCTCGGTCTGGGCTTCACCTTCTTCTCCGGGGCGGTGGAGGCCTGGCTCGTCGACGCGTTGCGCTTCTCCGGGTACGAAGGCGGCCTCGAGGCGGTACTCGGGCGCGGGGTGATGGTATCGGGTATCGCAATGCTCTTCGGCTCGGTGGCTGGCGGTGTTATCGCGCAGGCCACCAATCTCGGCGTGCCGTTTCTGATTCGCGTGGGCGTCTTGTTGGCCATGTTCATCGTGGCCCTGCGCCTGATGCACGACGTCGGTTTCACGCCCGAACGCTCGGGCCGCCCGCTGCAGGCGACCCGGGCCGTTCTTGCCGCGTCGGTGGAGAACGGATTGAAGAACCCGCCGGTACGTTACGTGATGCTGGCCGCTCCGTTCAGCGCCGGCGTCGGAATCTACGTGTTTTACGCCCTGCAGCCGTACCTGCTTGCGCTTTACGGAGACCCGCGGGCGTACTCTGTGGCCGGACTGGCGGCGGCCATCGTGGCAGGCGCCGAGGTGGTCGGCGGGTGGCTGGCGCCCCGGATCCGGCGTCTGGTCCGCAAACGCACGACGGTGCTGATTCTCAGTGTCGGGATCAGCGCGATCAACCTGCTTGTGCTTGGCTTCACCCGGTTGTTCTGGGTGGCCCTGGTACTCCTGGCGCTGTGGGCCCTCGTTGACGCAACAGGGATCCCGGTGCGGCAGTCCTACCTGAACGACATGATTGCCTCGAAGCAACGGGCAACAGTGCTCAGCTTCGACTCGCTTATGGGCTCAAGCGGTGGTGTGGTGGTGCAGCCGCTGCTCGGTCGGGCCGCCGATGTCTCCGGATACGCGGCCTCGCTGGCGATCGGCGGCATACTCCAGCTGATCGCGGTGCCCTTCCTGCTGGCGAGCCGCCGGCAGCACCATCCGGCTGACCAGGCCAACGCCTCCACCGGGGCGGCGGATGCGGAATCCCGGCCATCATAGGCACGCTGGGTAAGTTGACGACCCGGGACGGGAGGCCCGGGTTTTGGCAGGCCGCCGCCGGAAGCACCCAGGCCGCCGGCGGGCGACTTTGCCCAGTGGATGGCGGCTGGGGGCTTCGAGTAACCTGAACACCGCTGACCAAGAGGAGATATTGGTCCTGCTGAAAGATCTCGAAATCATCGCAGTCCTCCCCGCAAAGGACATCGTCGGGCCAGTACCTGGAAGCGGAGTGGAGGAGCTGCGCGGCCGCGGTCGTGTTCGGGGAGTACGACTTCCCGGGCCTGCAAAGCGCCGTCCCTGCATCATTGGGGGACTCTGCAGGGACGGCGTAGTCCCCACGCTACCTTTGGCCGGCGGCGCGGCAGCCGGAGCGAGTGAAGTCTTAACGTTTCCCTAGCGCCTGTTCCGCCCATTGGCGTGTCTGCCTCCAGGAAACGTCAAAAATGCACCACCAGGGCTCATGGTTCAAGGATTTCGTGGTGACTTTGCCATGTCTGGCGGACGTTACGCCGGCGCGGCAACTGCAAACAGTCCGGCGACACCCAACAGGTAGAGAACGAGGACTACGAGTGAGTCCAGGCCCATACCAAGAATCTTGCGTTTTGGCCGGAAAATCAGCCCGAGCATGTAGACGAGCGTCAGAAGGATTGCGACAGCAGTGAGGTAGATGTCGGTGGCGTGCGCCTGCGGCAGAACGGGTTTGCCCGATATCAGCACAGCTGCAAGGAAAAGCACGGGAAGAAAGGCGTTGCCGCCGAAAATGTCGCTGAAAGCCAGCTTGTAGTCGCCTTGTTTCACCGATGTCAGGCCGGTGGATATCTCCGGCAGGGCTGTTGCCAACGCGAGGAAGGTCGCACCAAAGAGGACGCCTGAGAGCCCAATATGTCCTGCGATGGCATCACCGCTGCGTTCCAGTGCCACGCCCGCGCCGAGGGTCGCGGCTGCCGCGACCAGGAAGACCAGTATTGACCTGCCCGTGCGGGGTGACTTCTTGCCGCCTGGCCTGGGCGTCTTGCTATGACCTTTACGCTGGGCCTGGCTGTCAGGAGCGTGGCCCTGGTCGTGCCAGGGGAGGGACTTCTGGGACCGTTGCACCAGGAAGAGGCCCAGTACCCAGATCAACACGATCAGCACCGATGCAGGGGTGAGCCGGAACAGGACCAGGCCCGGCGGCATCTGACTCCCCGCGACAACGACGCCGAGCACACCTACCACGGTGATGGCCTCGATGACCAGGGAAAGGGACCCGGCCCGGTAACTGAGGGGTTGTGTGCCCTTGTTCCCCAAGACATCCAGGACAACGAGGACTACGGTCTGGATGGCGATGCCGCCGAGGATATTGCCGACCGCTACTCCGACGTTGCCGGCCGAAGCGGCACTGAATGTGATGGCAATTTCCGGCAGGTTCGTCGCGATTGCCAAAAGAACCAGCCCGCCAATAGCGGAGCCAAGATGAAAGCGTGCATCAATCACATCTGTTTGTCTGGACAACTGGATTCCTGCCACCCAGATCACTGCCGCAGCAGCGGCGAAAATTAGCGCCAGGAGCCCCATCGGCAAAGATTCCACAACCATTCCTTTCCCTCGTGAGGTTCGGGGTCGCATCCGGGTGAGCTGCCGTAGGGATTTCGGTCGCCCAGCTGAAGAAGTTCCTACAAGAAGTAGAGTTCGGCACGGCCCCATCACGCAAGCTACAAAAGCTATATATGTGGAGCCCGGCCCGGACTGCCCTGGGCTCTGGGCTCTGGACGGGAGCATCGCTGCGTAGTGGGTTTTCCCGTGACGCTACTGGCAGCGGCAGTGTGTGCGCGCTCATAAGTGCGGGGTTTGGGCTCTTCTGGTTTGGGGAACTGCGGCCGGTTAGCCCTTGTCGAGTTCGTCGAGCAGGGATTTCGCTGCTTTGGCGATGTCGTTGTGGTCGTATTGGGCTGCCCGATTCTCGATGGCAAGAATTGCGCAGCGGTGCAGCCGGCGGAAATCGCCAAAGGGAAAGCTGTAGCGTCCCTTCGTCCCGTTTGATTTTTCACTGTCGATGCCGAGGTGCCATTTCCCGTATTCGACGTACCCGTGCTTGTCGATGAACTCATTTTCCTGGTCGGCGTCAGGGGCATGTTCGCTCCAGTCGTCGCGCGTGTCCCGGGCAATTCTGGCGTCCCTGATCAGCTGCCGGGCATGACCCAGCGCCGCATTGTTGACTTTTATAGTCATGGCTTGACTCCGCTCCGTTGCACTTCCATTTTCCTGCACCGTCCCGTCCTGGGCGACGCCTTTCAGCGTGGCGCGGGCTCCGTCGTCGGCTTGAAGGGCCAGAGGGACCCGCCGACGCGCGGATGGCGCCGGCGGTCCGCGCTGGATCGAAAGGTCAGTGCTGACCCAGGCTTCCTCCGGCAGGTGGGACCGTGCCGGGTCCGCCTCCTGTGCGCCTCTCGCGGTCGGCCTCGCTCAAGGTGTCGCCCAGGGCCGTCTCGTCGGAATCTCCCTCAGTATCAACGAGGCCGTTGGTCTGATCGAAGGGCTTGGCATCGGACCGGCCAACCCTTTCGTTCCCGGGCCGGTTTGCGCCCTGGGCGAGTCCCTCACCAGGGAAGACGCTGCCTGCGGTGCCCGTGGGAGGCACAGCTTTTGCTGCCCGGGGTGCAGGGTCTCCTTCTGAATCTTTGGCGCCTGCTGCAGCCGCAACGCCGACCGCAGCCGCCGCAGCGAGTCCTACGCCGGCAACGACTTTGCTCGAGACTCCGGCTTTGCCGCCGTCTCCCCGGGAGGCAGCCGCCGTTTCAACGCCTGGCGCACCCGAAGGGGCCCCTTCACTGACGGTTCCCCGCCACGCGCCTGTCGCATAGCCCTCATCTTCAATGAATGTCTTGAACCGGTTGAGGTCGTTCTCGGCCTGTTTGTCCACGATGTTCAGTTTGTCGCCGACTCTTTCCACGAGACCTTGGGGCTCATATTCAAGCGACAGGTGAACCGAGGTCTGACCGCCCCCGAGATCTTCGAAGGACACCTGCCCTGCATTGGTGGCGCCCTCGGTCGCGGCCCATGCCACTTTGCGGTCCGGAACCTGCTCCAGGATCCTGGCCTGCCATTGGCGGCGAACCCCGGCGATTTCTGCAATCCACTCCAGCCGGTCGTCGCTGAGTTGTTTGACGCTCTTCACCCCGCCCATGAAGTGGGGAAAATCCTCGAACTGCGTCCACTGGTTGTAGGCCACGCTGACGGGAACGTTGACCAGGATCCGCTTTTCCACCTTGGTGCTCACGATCTCTCCTTTGACTGGACTCGGGAACTGACGACATGTTCACTAATCATCAGTGTGCTTACTATATCCGTGAGCGCGCATGGCAGCCAGAGGTGCAACCAGATTTTCCCCGGCGGCCCAATGGGGGTGGTCTTTGACCATCTTCCCTGGGCTTCCTCCATCGAACATGTTTGGATGACATGAACTTCAGCATTCCCGCTAACCGGCGCGACATCCGGCACTGAAGAACAGGACCAGAAAATGACTGAAATCCAGCGTTCCGCCGACGGCACAGAAATCGCCTTCGAACGGACAGGTGAAGGACCAGCCCTGATCATCATCGGCGGTGCACTGAACAGCCGACGTTCGACCGACACGCTGGTGCCTCGGCTGGCCCCGCACTTCACCGTCTACGCTTACGACCGCCGCGGGAGGGGCGAGAGCTCCGACACGCTTCCCTACAGCCCGGGGCGTGAAATCGAGGATTTGAAAGCGCTGATCGCTGCGGCAGGAGGTTCGGCCTACGCCTACGGACACTCCTCGGGTGCCATCCTGGCACTCGAAGCAACGGCCGGCGGAGCGGCCATAACCAAGCTGGCGGTCTACGAACCGCCATATCTCACCGGGCACGCCCCCGAAGAGTCGTGAAAGAACTTCAGGGACCGGGTCCAGAAGACACTGAACGAGGGAGACCGGGAAAGCGCCGTGGAAATGTTCATCCGCCATACGGGCTCTGACTTCGATGAAGGCATCAAGACAATGCCGTGGTGGCCCGCGCTCCTCGGCGTTGCCCACACCCTGCGGTATGACCTCACCCTGACAAGCGACGGAACCGTCCCGGAGAGACTGTCGAACATTCAAGTTCCCGTGCTCGGAATCTACGGTGGTGCGAGCCCGTCCTGGGCCGGGAATGCCATCAATGCCGTCGCCGCAGCCGTTCCTGGCATGAGAAAAGTACAGCTGGAAGGCCAAAACCACGCAGTCTCCGACGAGGCTGTCGCACCGGTGCTGATCGAATTCTTCAACAGCACTTCAGCGTAGGGGGAAGCGGCCGCCGTCTTCGGCGGCCTATACCAAAAAACCGGAAGCCACGGCCGTGGAGAAGGACTACCCCAGCAGGGAGACGGCGTGGGCGATGACGAGGGCCAGGAGAACGAATCCTCCGGCGGCTTCGAGTCCCATCATCATCTTGGCCCGTGGCGACAAGGGCATGGTGTCGGTGGGGCTGAAGGCCATGGAGTTGGACAGGGAGAAATATGCGTAGTCAACGAAGGAGGCGACCCAGCCGCTTTTGACGGAGGACCGCGTCGCAACTTCCGTGACGGCGTCGTGGTCTTCGTCCTGGGGAAAGCGGAAGTCAGCAGCCGGGAGGTTTTCCCGATGGGAGTTCCTCCGTGCGACCGGGCCGCCGCGGTCAAGTTCCCAGAAGACCAGGGCGAACGCGATGATGTTCGTTACCCAGATCTGCAGTGCCGCCAGAAGGAGCGTGCGCCCGTCACCGCCACCGGAGGCGGTCAGCAGAATGATGAGTTGCACCAGGGCGACGCCATTGGCGGCGACAAGGAGGAGTGCCTGGCCCGTGGCCAATCGTTTGGACCAGCGTGTCTCTTTCTGCAGGCGGCGGGGGTTCAGGATCAGCAAGGGAATCAGCATCACGAGTCCGATTCCCACCACGGTATAGCGGATGACCGGCAGGAAGGAGCTGGGCAGGGCGGCATAGAGGCCCAGCGCAATGAGCAGCCCGATTACTGCCGGCCAGCGGTGTTCGGCATTGTTTTTCAGGTTTGCAGTATCAGACATCCGCCGAGTCTAGGCAAAGCAGCGGTTCATCCCGGCATGGGCGCGCTCTCTGAGGGGCAGGCCGTCTTCAGCGCTTGAGGTCAGGTCGCTGGGGAAGCCTCCGCGCGAGTCCAGGACTCAAGCGCGGAGGCTCCGGCTCTCCAAGCTGGGGGGACTGGAGAGCCGGTCTCAGTCTAGTGGCAGGCAGGCACGCCGTTGTGACATTTTCATGCCTGGCGTCCCGCTTGGTGGGCTCTTCCGGGCGGAACGCGGGCTCTCCGACAAGGGCTAAATCATCCGGGCCCGTAGCCGGGGGGCTCGACGCCGGAGGGCTCGACGTCGGCGGGGTGCGCAGCGACCGGCGGCTGGTCCGGCGCGCCGACGGGCTCCGCGGGAAGCCATCCAGTCACAAATAATGCCGCGATCGCCAGCAGCACCGTCAGGGCCAGCGCCGTCCGCAGGGCCTCCAGACGGGAGGCGGAGTTGACGGACATGATGGCATCCGCCGTCGCCTGGTCCACTCCTGCAGTGTCCAGCGCGCTCTGAAGCTGGGTGTCGGAAATGAACGAAACGCCGCTGGCCAGCTGGACCTTGGCCTGCTCCTGAACGGTGGCGGGAACGGCGGGATTGTCCTGGGTGCCTGCCGCGAATGAAGCGCCCAGGGTGGCAATGAGTACCGATCCGATCAAGGCGGTCCCCAGGGAGGCCCCGAGGTTGGTGGCAGTGTTCTGGAGGCCGCCGACCTCCGCGGACTGCGAGTCCGGTACGGCGGAAACAGTGATGGCCCCGAGCTGCGAGGACATTGCTCCCAGGCCGAAGCCCATCAGCAGCATGGGAACGGCGACAATGCGTGCGTCCGCGCCGGGGTCCATCCCGGCAACGAGGATGAGGATGCCGGCGATCATCAGAAAGAACCCCAGCCGGACGACTCTGCGGGGGTTCGCCTGTGGCCTGACCTTGGGGATTCCGGTGGCGGCCAGAACCAGCGCCACAGATAGCGGAAAGATCCGAATCCCGGTTTCCAGTGCGCTCAGTTCCAGCACCACCGACAGGAACAGCGGGATGGTGAAGAACACGCCGGCCTGCACCAGGAATTGAGCGAAGAATCCGCTGAGGCCGCCGGTAAGGCGCTGGTTCCGGAAAAGCCCGGGGTCGATCAGCGGATCCCTTCCGATTGCAGCAAGGTGCGAGGTCCGCCGCACGAACACATACAGGACAAGCATCCCGCCGATCAGCAGCCACACAACGGGGGAGAGGCCGAGCATCATCGGCGCGCCGGGTTTGGACTGGACCCAGCCCCATTCACCGGAACGCAGCACCCCAAAGACAGTCAGCCCGAGCCCGAGAATCGAAAGTCCGGCACCCGCGAGATCGAGCCGGATCCTGGCCGGCGGGATGTCCTCGACTTTGCGCAGGAGCAGCAGGATCATCAGGACAATGCAGCGAGACGATCGCGGGCATGATCAGTGCCGCACCGATCCCCTCCAGGAGGGACCAGCCCAGCAGAATGATGCTGAGGTTGGGGGCCAGGGCCGTTGTTAACGAGCCGGCTGCGTAGATGACCAGGCCGAGGGCGAACGCCCGGCGGCGGCCACGGTGGCCATCGAAACATTCATCACCGAACTGTCCAGGGTCATCAGGAACTGGCTGCCGCCCAGCACCGCCAGGACGAGCCCGGATGCAGTCCGAGCCGTTGCCGCTGCCCCGGTACTCACGGTTGCGCGAGCGTGCCGGAAGTCCTTGCGCGCATGGAAGTCATGGTCCGCGCACAGGTATGGACTCTCAAGCACGAATAGTTCGTGTGCAGCGCTCCCGGCTCCGGAGCCTGGACGATCAGCGCTCCGGGATACTGCCGCCGCCCTGCACCTTACTTTGGGGAGCCTTTCGGGCCTACAGTTGGGCTTCCAGAACCGTCGACAGGAGTGCCCCATGATTACCCTGCAGATCGAACATCGAGTCCGTGACTTCGGCATGTGGAGGAGGGCTTTCGACAGCGACCCACTGGACCGCGCGGCGTCGGGGGTGCGCTCCTATCGGATCTCGCGTCCGCTCGACCAGGAGGACTACGTGATGCTGGAGATGGATTTCGATACGCAGGAGGCTGCCGTGGATTTCCTGGCGCGGCTGCAGAACGATACGTGGAAAACCGGCGTGACGGCGCCGGCGATCGTCGGTGAGCCATCGACCAGGATCATCGAGACGGTGTCCATCGAAAGGGTGGACGCCCGCTGACTCCCCGGCTAACCGTGCGTGAAGGCGGCCGGGCTCATTGCGGCCGGTTGGACGGAGGGGCGCTGAGCCGTGTGCGGACGGCAAGACCGGCGCAGAGAATGACGGCCACGCCGCCGACGATGATCCTCCAGGCCAGCTGCTCGCCGAGCGGTCGCCCGGCCCAGCAGACGCCGAGGTAGGCAAAGGCGGCCCACTGCAGGGCCGTGCCCGAGGGCGGCTGCTGGGACATCGGGAGGGCCGCCAGGAAAACCATCAGGGGAGAAGCGGGAACGAGGGCCCAGGAGACTGTGTGCCAGGCGCCGAGTTCGCGCGCGAGCAGCCCGCCCTCCGCGTAGCCAACGGCTGCGGCCACGACGGCACCGAAGAGCAGCAGATCTGACCTGTGTAGCTGTCCGATTCCACCGGACTGTGCGGAGGCGGAGGCGATCGCCGCCGCCGCGCCGACACCGGTGATGAGCCAGAACGCCGGCGGTGGGCGTTCCCTGCCGCGGAGCACTGCCGTTGTTGCAGTCCGGGCAGGCAGCAGCGCGGTGACCGCCGTGACTGGCGGGGACGGCGGAGAGCGCGAACGACGTCAACAGCGGGAAGCCGACGACGATCCCGCCGGCGACAACGGCCAGGCGCGCCCACGGGACGCCGCGCGGCAGTCGCTGCCTGTTCTATGCACAGCCGAACTAGGCCCTGTGAGGACGATTGGGCCCACGATGTCGGCATCACCACCACCGCCGTGCCCGTGGCATCCGGCGACAGCTCCCGGCACGTCGTCTAGCTTCACCCCCTGACCAAGAGCGTGTCCCCGGGCATCCGCGTTGCCGCCGTGATCGCTCGGGGACCGGCGCGCGAGCGTATTCTGGCCGACCGGGTGCCGAACCGATGTACGTCAGCGGGGTGCTGCAGGCAGCGGCTCTCGACGTCGTCACGCAACCTGCGTGGCAGACGCACCTTCGCGGCCTCGACCACCAGCTCCAGGCCCGCCGCGACCTGCTGGTCGGCAGCCTGAGGGAGCATGCCCCGCAGGCCCATATCGAACCCGTACCGAGCGGGGGGACTGAACTTCTGGGCATGCCTGCCCGACGGGACGGACCTCGAACGGCTTGCCCGCTGGAACGCAACAACCGCTGACAAGCGGCGATATCGCCGCAGGATAATCTGGACGTATGACTTCCGCAGCGCAATCCACCGTCAGCCTCGACGGCCGCCTCGACGCCCGCTTCGCCAGGGAGCTGGAGGAAATGGCCATTCCCTGGCAGGCGGAGCCGGCCCCGGACCCTCGCCTTCTCGTGCTCAACGAGCCCCTGGCCACCGGGCTGGGCCTCGACCCCGACTACCTGCGGGGGCCAGACGGATTACTCCTGCTGACGGGGAATCTGGTCCCCAGCGGCGCCACTCCAGTGGCCCAGGCCTATGCCGGCCACCAGTTCGGCTCGCTGTCCCCCCGCCTCGGCGACGGGCGCGCGCTCCTGCTCGGTGAGATCACGGACACGGAGGGCCATCTCCGCGATGTCCACCTCAAGGGCTCCGGTCGCACACCGTTCGCCCGCGGCGGTGACGGCCTGGCCGTAGTCGGTCCGATGCTGCGGGAGTACATCGTGAGCGAAGCGATGCACGCCATGGGCATTCCCACCACACGTTCCCTGGCGGTGGTGGCGACGGGGCGCCCGGTTCTCCGCAACGCCATGTTGCCCGGAGCGGTACTCACGCGCGTCGCAAGCAGCCACCTGCGGGTGGGCAGCTTCCAGTACGCCCGGGCCACGGGCGACGCCAGCCTCCTGCGCCGCCTCGCCGATCACGCGATCAGCCGCCACCACCCCGGCGCCGCCGAGGCCAAAAACCCCTATCTCGCGCTGTTCCAGGCGGTAATAGCCGCACAGGCATCGCTACTGGCCCAGTGGATGCTCGTGGGATTCGTTCACGGCGTCATGAACACCGACAACATGACCATCTCCGGCGAGACCATCGACTACGGACCCTGCGCCTTCCTGGACGCTTTCGACCCGGCCACGGTCTACAGCTCCATCGACGACACCGGACGCTATGCCTACGGCAACCAGCCGGTCATGGCGGAATGGAATCTCACGAGGCTTGCCGAGTCCCTTCTGCCGCTCTTCCACGACGAGCAAGAGCAGTCGGTCGCCCTCGCGCAGGAGGCCCTCGCCGGCTTCCGCCGGCAGTACAGCGCCGCCTGGTCTGCGGGCATGCGGACCAAGCTCGGCCTGCCCGACCACCTCGACGACGTGACCTCGCCGCTGGTGGACGAATTGCTTGGCCTGCTCCAGGCCGGACAAGCTGACCACACCTCGTTCTTCCGGAGCCTCGGCGCAGCCGCCCGCGGCAACCCTGAAGCTGCCCGGAGCATGCTCCCTGATCCGGCGGCGTTCGACGCGTGGGCCCGGCGATGGGGCGCCCTGGCACCCGATGCCGACACAATGGACCGGGTTAACCCGGTGTACATCCCCCGCAACCACCTGGTCGAGGAGGCCCTCGCCGCCGCCACGGCTGGCGACCTGGACCCGCTCCTGGAACTCCTGGACGCGGTGGGCAGCCCGTACGACGAACGCCCCGGACTGGAGCGGTACGCTGCCGCCGCGCCGGAAAACTTCGGTTCGTACCGGACGTTCTGCGGAACCTGAGGCCTGTCCGCCAGGCGGGCGGCTGCACCAGCGGCCCGCTCCAGCGTCAGGTTTCGTCCAGCCGCGGCAGGGATACTTGAAGGAGGCGCAGGACCGGCTCCCGCCATTCCGCTCATCAGGCGGGGGTCGTTTTTTGCCCTGATTCGACCGAACCCTGAAACCGGCCCCGCAGAGGCTCTGGAGGTTATGTGACGTTGCTAGCAGGTGGAGCGGTCGCGACGGCCGCCCCGCAAACAAACGCACGCACGAGGCTGGACGGCCTCGACGTTCTTCGCGGCGCCGCCGTTGGTGCCGTGCTGCTGGGCCACTCCTGGCCCGCGATATTCCAGGGTGCGGGCATCGTCGGTGTGATTGTCTTCTTCGTGCTGAGCGGCTACCTGATCACGGGCGTGCTGCTCAGGGACGTCGAACAGCACCGCAAGATCCGCTACGGCCGTTTTTACGCGCACCGTGCTTTCCGCCTGCTGCCGGCCCTCACCCTGTTCCTTGGTGTGTACGCCGTCGTTGAACTGACGGCCGACGTCCTGGGGGACCGGACCAGGGGGCTCATCGGCTATACCCTTCTCGCCGGGTTCGGATACCTCAAAGACCTGCCGCTGCCCTTCGACGTCAGCCTGGCCATCGGACCGCTCTGGACGCTGGCGGTGGAAGAACAGTTCTATCTGATCTGGCCGGCGCTGTTGGTGCTCGCCCTGCGGAAAAACCGCCAGAGGCGGCTGGTTGGCTGGTCTGCCGCCGTCGTCCTCTTGTTCATGACGGCCAGTGTCCTGGCGATGCTGAACTTCGCTCCGCACCTCCACTCCCTGGTCTACGCGCTGCCCACGACATGGGGCCTCGGCCTGATCGTCGGGTCGGCGCTGCGGCTCTACCGGGTCCATGTCTTCGGCCTGTTCGCCGGCCGCCGGCTCAGGCTGGTGGCCCTGCTGGCCTCGTCCCTTCTCTTGGCTGGGCTGGGCTTCTTCCCCAAGGCCAACGAAACACCGTTCTTCTTCTTCGTCGGTGGTCCGCTGGCCATGGCGGCCGCGGCCGTCCTTGTGGTCCTGGCCGCTTCCCGAACCCGCGGGATGCCGAAGTGGACGCGTCCGGTGCAGGTGCTCGGCACGGTTTCCTACGCCGTTTACCTCTGGAACTATCCCGTCATTCTCTGGCTGAATGGCGGCTCGACAGCCGACCTGCCGCCGCTGGTGGCGTGGTCGGCCATCCTGGCGACCCTCCTGCTGGCAGGAATCAGCTGGCACACCGTCGAACGACTGGGCCGCATCGCGCGTGGCCGCTTCGACAAGCACCAGCACGCCCAGCGGCCGGCCGCGGTCAGCTAGCGCCAGCGATGGTTGCTATACTCCAAAATATACCCCTTGGGGTATTATAACCGCGGCCCGGACGTGTGCCATCCGCCGCGGGCCCGGGAGTCGGTGGTGTTGCAGGATACCCCCTGGGGTATTATTGTTGGTAGTAAGCCAACGGGGTTATCCCCACATCTTTACGAAGGAGAGCACATGCTTATCGAGCGCATCTACGACGAAGACCTCGCCCAGGCCAGCTATTTCATCGGCTGCCAGGCCAAGGGCGAAGCACTCGTCGTTGACCCCCGCCGCGACATCGACGTCTACCGCAACCTCGCCGCAGCGAACGGGATGAAGATCGTGGCGGTCACCGAGACCCACATCCACGCCGATTTCCTCTCCGGGACCCGTGAACTGGCGGCCGCTACCGGCGCCACGGCCTATGTCTCGGGCGAGGGTGGGGCGGACTGGCAGTACGGCTTTGAGGCCGAGCGCCTCAACGACAACGATGTGATCAACCTGGGCAACATCACGGTCAAGGCCCTGCACACCCCCGGCCACACCCCGGAGCACCTGTCCTTCCTGATCACTGACGGCGCGTTCGCCGACGCCCCCGGCTACCTGCTCTCGGGCGACTTTGTGTTCTCCGGGGACCTGGGCCGGCCGGACCTGCTGGACGAGGCTGCCGGCGGGGTGGACACCCGCTTCGGCGGCGCCAAGCAGCTCTTCGCCAGCCTGCGCGATAAGTTCCTGACCCTTCCGGACCACGTTCAGGTCCACCCGGGCCATGGCGCGGGCAGTGCCTGCGGCAAGGCCCTTGGTGCGATCCCGTCCTCCACGGTCGGCTACGAGCGGCTCTACGCCTGGTGGGGCCCGTACCTGGCCGCCAACGACGAGGAGGGCTTCGTCGCCGAACTCCTCGACGGCCAGCCCGACGCCCACGCCTACTTCGGCCGGATGAAGCGCGAAAACCGGGAAGGCCCGGCCGTGATGGGCGAACGCGCCCCGCTGGCCGAACTCGACCCCGCCACCGTCGCGGAAGACCTCGCCGCGGACAAGGTGACGTTCATCGACACCCGCCCCAACGACCAGGTCCACCAGGGCACCGTGACCGGATCGCTCAACGTTCCCGCCGGCAAGTCCACCGCGAGCTTCGGCGCCTGGGTGGTCAACCCCGAAACCGACAAGAACCCGCTGGTGCTCCTGGCCCCGAACCAGGCAGCCGCGCAGGAGATGTGGGACCACCTGGTCCGCGTCGGCATCGACAACGTCGCCGGCTACCTCACCGATCTTCAGGGCCTGCCCGTCAGCACCCCGAAGCTCATCGCCCCCGAGGACCTCGCCGGCTTCGACGCCGCCATGGTCCTGGACGTCCGCAACCGCACCGAGCACGCCGCCGGACACATCCCCGGCTCCCACCAGCTCAGCGGCGGACGCGTGATGTGGAACCTGAACGAGCTCCCGGCGACCGGCACCATCGTCAGCTACTGCCAGAGCGGTGTGCGGAACTCCGTCGCGGCCAGCGCGCTGCGCCGCGCCGGCTACGACGTCGTCGAACTCGACGGCAGCTACGCCGCCTGGGAAGCCCGGCAGCCGCTGGGGTCCCTCGCCAGCAACTGATCCAGGCACCATCTGAAGTGATTGACTGACATGCGTTGGCGGCGGTCCGGGACACCGGGCCGCCGCCAACGTCTGTCCCAAAATAAGTGGAGTAAACAGATGACGCCCGGTAACGCCCCTTCACCGCAGGACCTCCGAGCCCGGCGGGAAAACCGACGCACGCCGGAGGCCATCTCGCTGGGCCTGCGGCAGAACCTGGCCCAGTTCATGCTCCTCGTCGCCGTCAACGCCCTGGTCGGCGGCACCCTCGGCCAGGAACGCACAGTGCTCCCGCTGCTGGCCGGGCAGGTCTTCCACCTGGACCTCTACACCTCCGCCCTGACCTACATCCTGGCCTTCGGCCTCGCGAAGGCCGCCACCAACTACTTCGCCGGCACCCTCTCGGACCGCTACGGCCGCAAACCCGTCCTGATCGCCGGCTGGCTCATCGCACTTCCCGTTCCACTGCTGCTGATCTTCGGACCGTCCTGGGGCTGGATCGTCGCCGCCAACGTCGTCCTGGGCATCAGCCAGGGCCTCACCTGGTCCACCACCGTGATGATGAAAATGGACCTCGTCGGCCCCTCCCGCCGCGGCCTGGCCATGGGCCTGAACGAGGCCGCCGGCTACCTCGGCGTCGCCGCCACCGCCCTCGCCACCGGCTACATCGCCGCCAACTACGGGCTCCGGCCCGGACCCTTCCTGCTCGGCGCCGCCTACATCGCCGCAGGCCTGGGCCTGTCGGTCTTCGCGGTGAAGGAGACCCGGGGCCACGCCCGGCTGGAGGCCGTCAGCCACGTCTCCGCCCACTCCGGCGCCCACGGACAACTGGGCAACCGGGAAATCTTCACCCTCACCAGCTTCCGGGACAAATCCCTTTCCTCGGTCAGCCAGGCCGGCATGGTCAACAACCTCAACGACGGCCTCGCCTGGGGCCTCTTCCCCGTGCTCTTCGCCGCCGCCGGACTGACCATCGAAAAAATCGGCATCCTCGCCGCCGTCTACCCCGCCGTCTGGGGCGCCGGCCAACTCGTCACCGGGGCCCTGTCGGACAAACACGGCCGCAAACCGCTGATCGTCGGCGGCATGCTCGTCCAGGCCGCCGCCCTGGCAATGATCGCCGTCGGCCACGACTTCGGGATCTGGCTGACCGCCGCCATCTTCCTGGGTCTCGGAACGGCCATGGTCTACCCCACCCTGCTCGCGGCCATCGGCGACGTCGCCCACCCGGCCTGGCGGGCCCGCTCGGTCGGCATCTACCGCCTCTGGCGCGACGGCGGCTTCGCCGTCGGCGCACTGCTGTCCGGAATCCTCGCGGATGCCTACGGCATACCGGCCGCCGTGGGAGTGGTCGCAGGACTGACAGCGCTCTCGGGCCTCCTTGTGGCCGTCCGGATGCGCGGCACCGACCACCACAGCCACCGCCCGGACTAGCGGAGGTCCCCGTGCCGGGAGGCGCACCCGGCCATTGCAATCCGCGGCCGCATCGCCGGGTTCTACCGGACGGGCGACGCCCGCGACCGCCACCGTGAGGCGTACTCGTGGGGCGGACTGACGTCCCGGTCCCCGTTTCGGGAGCTGTGGACGCCGCTGCTGCCGTCGATGCTTGCCAACATGGCCGGGTGGATGGCCCGGCGCCGGGTGATGTCCGGCGAGGCGGAGGCAACTGCAGAGCCGACGACGCGGGTGTTCCGAAGTGCTTCCCGAGAACGTCGCCAACGCCGCCGCCGTACTCACCGGCAGCGAGCTCTCCCACACCACCGGGCTCCACATCCCGGTCGACGCCGGCGTGGCCGCGGCCTTCCTGCGAGGAACACGGAATCCCCCGCGGCGGACACTTTCACGGCCCCGGCCGGGACGGTGTCCGGCAGTGCCTTGCACAGCAATGCGTCTGATTGCAGTGTGTTCGCCGCCGTCGACATCGGCGCCTCCTCCGGCCGGGTCATCCTGGGCCGGGTTACGGGCAGTCCCGGCGGGGCGAGGGCCGAGTTGGAGACGGTGCACCGTTTCCCCAACGGGGTCAAAGAGCTCGACGGCGGCCTCCGCTGGGATTTCGATGCTTTGTTCGCCGAGGTCCTCACCGGGCTCGCAGCCGCCGCCACGGCGGCCGCTGCCCGGGGCGGGAGGATCGCCAGTATCGGGATCGACACCTGGGCCGTGGACTACGGCCTGGTCAACGCCGCCGGCGAACTCGTCGCGGCGCCCTTCAGCTACCGCGATGACCGCAGCCGTGACGCCGTCGCCCGGGTCCACCGGGACCTGGACCCTGCCCGGCTCTACGCCACCACAGGGCTGCAGTTCCTGGAATTCAACACGATCTACCAGCTCGCCACCGGGCGCGACCTGGCGGGGCTGCAGGCACTCCTCATTCCGGACCTCATCGGGTTCCTGCTGACGGGCCAGCGCCGCACCGAGGCCACCAATGCCTCAACCACCGGGCTTTTCGACGCTGTCGCGGGGGAATGGGCCACCGGGTTCCTGGCCGCATTGGACCTGCCGAAGGACCTGTTCCCCCCGCTGATCCAGCCCGGCGAAACCATCGGGACCCTGCTCCCGGCCCTTGCCGAGCAGCTGGGCCTCTCGGGGGAGACGGCGGTGATCGCGGTCGGGTCACACGACACCGCCTCGGCTGTTGTCGCCGTCCCCGCGGAGACCCGGGACTTCGCCTACATCTCCTCCGGCACCTGGTCCCTGGTGGGCGTGGAACTCACGCACCCCGTCCTCACCGAGGCCAGCAGGGCAGCCAATTTCACCAACGAACGCGGCGTGGACGGAACCATCCGCTACCTGCGCAACGTCGGCGGGCTATGGCTCCTCAGCGAATGCCAGCGCACCTGGGCCGCCGAGGGCCATCGCCCGGAACTCGCAGAACTGCTGGAAGCGGCTGCAACCTTGCCCCCGGGCGGACCGCGGATCAACGCCGATGACCCGGCGTTCACCGCACCGGACAACATGCCGGAGCGGATCCGCGACACCGCCCGCAGGGCCGGGGCCGTCCTCCCGGACGAGCCCTCCGCGATCGTCCGCTGCATCCTGGACAGCCTCGCAGCCGGTTACGCCCGGACCATCAGCGACGCCGAAAGACTCGCCGGCCGGGCCGTCGACGTCGTGCATATCGTGGGCGGTGGATCGCAAAACAGGCTCCTCTGCCAGCTCACTGCCAACGCCACCGGCAAACCTGTCGTCGCGGGGCCGGTCGAAGCCACCGCCCTCGGCAACGTGCTGGTACAGGCCCGCGCCGCCGGCGCAGTCCACGGGGGACTGGCCGAGCTCAGGCGGCTCGTCTCCGGGGGCACTAACCTTGCACGGTACGAGCCGGAAACGCGCAACAGCGAACTGCTGCCGGCCCGGCAGAATCACCGCGATTCAGCCTGATTCCGGTCCGCCGGGCGGCAGTATGCCCCGGTTCCTACGCGATTTCGGCCGCGACGCCGGACGGCGCCACCGTTCCCTGGCCGTGCCTCCGCGCAAACGTGCGGAAACGCTGGCTTGAGAGGGCGATGATAAGGAGGATATCCAGGGAGAGGCCCACGAGGTTTGTCTCCAAGGCCACACGTGGGCCGCCGTTGAGCACGTCTGTGGCCTGAATGAGGATGGCAACAACGCTGAGCAGCATGGCCGTGACCCTTGAGCGGTTTCCGCCCCGGAGGACGAGCCAGGCCAAAACGATCTCGCCCGCCGCAAAGACCGCAATGACCGTCACAACAGCCGGCAACAGCAAGCTGTCCGTTCCTGCGCCCGCGGTAGGGTTGCCGCCCAGCTGCAGTGACACGGCCAGGGCGAGGGCTGCGATACCGCGCAGGCACAGGAGAACGCCGCCGAACAGCGTCGGGGCAGGGCGCTTGTTCGCAGTGTCCGTCCGCGAGCGGTGCGTCTCCGCGGTGACGGTGCCAAGGTGCGTGAGGTCCACGACCGGCAAGTTTCCGTCCGTTGAAATCGTGTCACCTCCGCCGTTGCGCGCGTGGTAACCGGTGGAAAAATCCCGGATGACGGACACTTCGGCTTCGGGTACGGCCCGCTCCAGGGTTGCCAGGACAAAGTCCCTTTCCTCGTCGGTGTTCTCCTCGATCTTGTGCGTGATCTGAAGAGTGAACAGGGACAACCCCACCGCGCGGTCATAGGTCCCGGCCGCCAGCCACTCGACCCGGACGCCGCCCGGCAGCACCCACCCTGGCGGGCAGTGCCAGAATCGGATGTGGTGCCGCTTGCCCGGATTCCCGCCGACTTCCTGCTGGTAGGCGAAATCCTGCTGGCGGCCAAAGAGGAACAGCGGGCTGACCGGCGCCTCGTCATAGCTTCGGCGCATGAGGGTTGAAGCGACTATCCGCCGGCTGCTGGCCAGATCGACGTCGTCGGCCTGGGTCCAGCCTGCCCGGCGCATGGCGGCATGTACCTGATCTTCCGTTGCGAGCAGCGCCATGTTGACCGGGTCACCCAGCAGTCCGTCGCTGGTCCGGGCCCGGCCAATGAAGTAGTCGGGAAGGTAGACCCCGGTCAGGATCCGATGGATCCGGGGCAGGACCAGATACGCCAGCGCGGCCCAGAAGACGATCGAGAACCACAACCGGCCCCATTGCAGGCTTTCCTGCAGAAGGATCGTCGCCAGCCACACGGCGGCCACACCACTGAAAATAAACAACCCCGTGTCCAGAATGGTGTCCGTGTCCGGAATTCGGGCACGGCGCCTCCCGCCCCGACGTTCCCCGCCGGTCATATTTCCAGCCTTTCGCCGCCGGGCGCGTTTCGCCGCGGAGCGATCGTGACGGAGGAGACAGTCTTCAGCCCTGGATGCAGGGGGTCGCCGCCGTCCACCACGCCGGTCTGCCACCACAAGTGCAGGCCTTCCGGCGCCACCTCCAGGCAGGCCAGATTATTGTCGAACCATGGCCCCTTGACACCGGACCAGCGGAACGGCGGATCCGGTACCTTCGCCGAGCGCGCCACCAGGGCGCCGACCGGCGTTGCCAGGCCGTATGACATCACGGCAGCGAAAGACCTCATCAGCCGGGGCAGCGGGTTCCGGATGGGCGAGCAGACAGCCTGCATGATCCGGCTGCCCGAGGCACGCTCCACCTGGGCAACGTAGGAGTAGTGGACGTCCCCGGAGAGGAAGGTGATGGTTTCCGGCGCCGGACCCCTCTTGCCGTCGGCGACCTCTGTCACCATCTCCGCCACTTCCCGGAAGCTGTTCTGGAAGGCGCCCCAGTGTTCAAGGTCCACCGCCTGGCGCACCTTCTCGCCGGCGCGGGCAGCAAGCTTCCCCCACGCGCCCTGCGTCACCGCCTCATTCCAGGACTCGACGTAGTGCAGCCCCATCGGCAGCAGGAACGGCAGCGAAGTCGCCACGAGCAGGTGCCGGAAACCGCCGCGCATCCGGGCGTCGACCCACGCCATTTCCGCCTCATCAACCAGGGCGCGGCGGTCCGGCGTCAGGTCGCGGGCAGCGCGGGAGTCCACCACAATCAGCCGGGTGTCCCCGAAATCCCGGCAGTAGCTCCACCGGTAGGATCCCGGGTCCTGATCGGCCCGATCTGCGAAATCGTCCAGCGCCGCGCCCACGTCGATCTCGCCCTCACCCGTGTGCGCGGTGATCCGCTGCCAGATGGCGTCCCCGGCGCGCTCCTGCGGTGACAGGTTCCCCAGATGCTGGTAGACCCAGTACGAGGCCAGCCCCGCGACAATCCGCTCATGCCACCACGAGGTGGCTTCCATTTTTTTCTTCCAGCTGAGCGAGGTGTTCCAGTCGTCGCGGATGTCGTGGTCGTCGAAGATCATGGCGCTTGGCAGTGTGGACAGCAGCCACCTGTTCGCGGGGTCTGACCAGGCCAGGAAATACAGGTGGGCGTACTCCTCGAAGTCTTTCAGCTCCTCGCCCGGCGGTGCCTTGATGTCCCGCCGGTTGCGGATGAACTCCTGCATCTGCTCGCTGGTTAGGTCGGCGTACACCTGGTCCCCGAGGAAAGCCACCAGATCCGGCCACGGCAGGTCACCGCCGGAGGCCATTTTCAACGCGTAGGCGCGCAACGAGTCGACGCCGTGGGTCCGGTTGCCGGATGCATCGTGCGGGACGCTGGTCCGGCAGGAGCCAAAGGCCATCCGCAGCGGATTGCCCGTCTTCAGCGTCGCAATCATCGACGCCGGGAACCCGGACTCCGGGTCGGGCCAAACCGGTGTTCCGTTGACGTCAAGGGCATAGGGCGTCACTGTTCCGGGCACAAGTCCGTCCAACTCCACCAGCGCGTAGTGGTGGCCGTGAACCGCGAAGGTGCGGGCGGTCCGTTCCCTGCCGCCGGCGCGGACCAGGACCAAGGCAGCCGACCGGGTTTCCACCCAGATACTCGCCGAGGTCTCATCCACGTACCGGATCATGGGGCCGAGCACCACGGCAGAGGTCGTCATGACTCAGTTCTACCTGCTCGGCCCCGGTGCGGCCATGGCCTGGCGGAAATGACCCGGCGGCCTACTGTCGTCCGGGGTCCCCGGGTCCCGGGCCGGCGGTCGGGGCGCGGCTGCTCAGCCCCGCTGGGCCAGTGCGTAGCTTGCGGTGGCGTAGGCCAGGGCTCCGGACATTTCCTTGAGCAGGTTCGAGTCGGTATTGCTGATGGTGTCGCAGGCCTGGTGGTAGCAGGAATCGAGTTTCTTGCCGGCGGCGCCGCCGTAGGACTGCACCTGGGCCTTGGTCTTCTTTTCCACGTCGCCGCTGAACAGGCCGCCGGTTGGAATGCCGGCCTGCAGGAACGCGTCGTAATCGGAGCCGCCGTCAAAGGGTGTGGTCTCCGCCGGCAGCGAGTTGTCCTGGAAGAAGCGGAAGAAGACGTCCTCGATCTGCTTCGACCCGGCCGGCCCGGCGTGGCCGAAATCGGCCCCGTCGCCGTCGTGAATGGACCGGACCCCGTTCGGGGAGGCCATCATGTCCACGTTCAGGTTCGCCGCTGTCTGGGCCTTCTCGGTCTTGCTCAGTTCGTCGACGTAGTGCTGGGAGCCGTAGAGTCCGTCCTCCTCGCCGCCCCAGAACGCAAACCGGATCCGGTTCACCGGGGTGATCCCGCTCTCCTTCATCCACTTGGCGATCTCAAGGATGGCCGCGACCCCGCTGCCGTTGTCGTTGATGCCCGGCCCCTCGCGCACGGAGTCCAGGTGGCCGCCCACCACCACGGTGTTTTCGGCGCTGCCCCCGGTATCGGCGAGGATGTTGAAGCTTTCCACCTGCTTGCGGTTCCTGCCGTCGCCGCGGAAGGTGAAGGTTTGCCGGACAGGGTTGTACCCGGCAGCGCGCAGCTGCCCCTCCACGTAGCGGGCAGACTCCTCATACCCGCTGGTCCCGGAGGCGCGGTTGCCCCCGTTCGCATCAGCGATGCGCTGCAGCGCCTGAAGATGGTCCATCATGCCCCGGCCCTTGAAATCAGCCAGCACCGCCCGCGCATCCACCCCGCCCGCCGGCGCCAGCCGCGACGCCTTAGCACTGGGGGCGGTGGACTTGCTGGTCGGGCCGCTCGTCGGGGCGCTGGTCGGGGCGCTGGTCGGGGCGCTGGTCACGCCGTCGGACGGGAAACCTACCGGGGATCCGGCGGCCTGCTCGGAGGTGCAGGCCGTTGCAGAGAGCAGCAGCACTGCCAGAATGGATGGAAGTACATGCCTGCGCAGAGTCAACATGTTCGGAAACCCGTCATTAGTCGGTTTCAGGTCGAAAGGTCAAAACGCTCGCCACCGAAGCCGGCACGCCGCGGTCACCATTGAATCTGCGGATACCTCTATCAGTTTCGACCATTCTTGTGGATCCGGCTGTATCCGCAATAGCGACTGCCTGTGAAAATGCTGTGCGAATTGGCCGGGAGGATCCCCCGGCGCCAGAGCCGGCGGGGGAGTGCCTCCTCCGGTCATCCGCCGGCATCGGAGATGGCCGTTTGAACCCGCGCGAGCACCCTCGAATGGGCCTCCAGGGGCCCGACCTCCAGATGGATGATGGGGTCGGGCCGGGGAAGGGTCCGGATGAGGAAAGGAAGGAAGCGTCCTCTGGGAAGTCCGTGCATCTCGCGGAGCGCGAGCTGGCAATGAAGATACCGGTCCATGACGACAAGGCCCGGATAGCGCCGGGCACGGCGGTGTGAATCCAGGACGTTGAACGTGCTGACCGCCGTTTCACCCGCCTGCCGCGGCGGCAGGCGCCTGCCCAGTTTCGCGCCGAGCAGCGGCATCCTTCGGCGACCTGCATAGTTTCGGAGGAGCAGCGCGCTTGTCCCCGTCAGACCCGCGGCATCAACAATGGCCTGCGCCGCCGTCGTTTTCCCTGAGCCGTCAATTCCGGTGAGCACGATCAGCAAGCAGTCTCCTTCTGGTGGGTGGGTGTCAGGCCGCTACTTCCCCAACGAACGAAGACACCCGTTGATCCCGGGCCGCTCCCGGGCATAGGGCTGCCCGGTCAAGCCGCAGCACCACATCCGGTCCCGTGGCGTATCTCGTCACCGGTCAGAGATTGTGGGCCAGAAGCTCAAGCCCAATCACCAGAAGGCTCAGCACCACTTCGGCGCATACGATGACGGCTTTGTGGCGGACCGGCAGTTCCAGCCGTCGGATCGCGAGGTAGCCGATGACGAGGAGCGTGACGACGAGAACTGCCACCGCCCACTGAAGTGCCACGGCCGTCGACCAGAGCCCGAGCCCGGCCGCCGTCAGGAGCAGGAGCGGGGTGACCAAAACGCCCAGGGCCTCAGTGCTGACCGCGATCATGTGGTGCAGTTCGTTGCCGCTGGGGAGTTTGGCGTGCACGGTCAGGTGGCTCAGCAGGTCCGCGACGAAGATCCCCAGCAGGGAACCGACCACCACAATGCTGAGCGTTGCCGCGGCGGCGCCGGGCGTCGTCTCGTCGGCGTGGCTGCTGAGGGCCAGCACCACGGCCAGGCTGGTGAAGCTGATATAGACGCGCTCCTTGAGGCTCTCGGCGCGTTGGCGGGCAGTCGGTTCACGCCGTCCGGTCGGTTCAGCCGCGTTCATCGAGGGACCCCTCTCTGTGCGTGGAGCGCTCACTGCCGTGAGTGCGGATTACCCAAGGATGGCAGTCCGCTGCCGGGCCAGGAAAGGGTTGTGAGGGTGAAAGAGTGACCAGGGCCTGGCCCGTCAGGTGCCGCGGTTCCCCAGATGTTGGATAAGCCCATCAAGGATGGGCAGTTGGCCGCCGACCAGCTTGGTGCGGGCTTCAGGCACACCGGCCCATTTGGCATCGTCAATCTCGGGGTAGCTACGGACCACGCCGGAGCCCTTCGGCCATTCCAGGGCGAAGGTGTTGCTCACGATTCGTTCGGGGGCAAAGTCGGACTCGGCCGTGTAGACCGTGATGATCTTGCCGGAGGTTTGCCGGAAGTCGCCCAGCCGGATGTAGTCGGCGGACGGTGCCGCAGTTCCCATTTCCTCGGCGAACTCGCGAAGAGCGGCGGCCAGCGGGTCCTCGTCCGGGGAGTATTCGCCTTTGGGAATCGACCAGGCGCGGTGGTCCTTGCGGGCCCAGAACGGGCCTCCCATATGGGCTATCCACACCTCCATTTCCGATCCGGGGCCCTGCCGGTAGAGCAGTATGCCTGCGCTCCGAATGGTCATCAGTCCTCCACCTGTCCGGGGTGCCCGGCGACCGCGGTCCCGCCGTCCGTCCCGGCATCGAGCCCCGGCAGGAACTGGCGGTTCCTGATCCGTGATTCGCCGAATTCGAGCGCCAACGGCTCAATCTTCCAGGGGCCGGGGTCCCTGGTCTTGGGGCGTCCCACGGCAATGTGGGGTGTCCAGCGGGGGTACCTGAAGCCGAGTGCCCGTGAGCTGAGGATGAAGTCATCGACATTGTCCACCAAAAGCCCGTCCAGCAGCTCGTGCAGCGCCTTCACGAGGCAGACCTGATAATCCCGCACATGTTGCGGCACCTCCACCTCCAGGCCGCTCACGCGCCCGCCGCCGAGCAGGACCAGCCTCTCGGACATGGCGGAGAAGCCTCCCAGCACCGGCAGCCCCGCCAGCCAGGAAACCGCCGCGCTGGCCGCGGCCTCCGCCGTGGTGATGCCATTGGTCCACTCGGCGATGTCTTGGGCGAACTCCGCGAGGATGCCGATGTGCAGCAGGGTCAGATGGAGCCCCTTTTGCCTGCGGAGCGCATCGACACGGCTGCCCAGTTCCTCATAGTCGGAGGGCCCGGAGCCAACGCTGAGGACCGGCACCTCAACGGTGATGCGCGGTGGCGCAAGCATGCGGACCCCTCTCGTCCGTGCCGGGGTGTGGTTCTTCGAGCCATTATCCTCCCGCGCGGGCAGCGGCGGGGTGCCCTGCGGATCGGACTGGGCAACATGACACAATCAACCAACCACCCATATCGGACTCCCGCTCACGCCTCCGGAGGGCGGGGAACCGGTCCCATGGCTACAAAGGAGCGTCGTGAGCAGCCCAACCCAGCGCCAGAGCGAACCCGCCGGGGACTTCACGGCCCGGATGTTGACCGGCCAGATGTTGACGGCCCCGGCGTATCCACAATTGCGGCTCAATATTGATGCCCTCGAAAATAACATCCGCGTGATGGCAGCGTGGTGCCGGCAACGGGGCGTGGAGCTGGCCCCCCATGTCAAGACAACGATGTCGGCGCCCATCATCGAGCGCCAGATGGCATCCGGTGCCGTGGCGGTCACCGTCGCGACCGTGGACCAGCTCGCTTCGGTGCTGCAGTGGGGACTGCAGCACGTTCTCGTCGCCAATGAGATCGTCGACCCTTACGGCCTCATGCGCCTCCGCACCTGGCTGGAGGAAGACTCCCGGCGGGAAATCCGTTGTTTCGTCGACTCGGCCGCCGGCGTCGAGGCGGCGGCCCGGGTTTTCGCCGGAGCGGCCGTTTCCCTCGAGGTGCTCATCGACGTCGGAACCCCGGGCGGCCGCACCGGAACCAGAGATCTCCACGAGGGACTTCGCCTCGCTAGGCTGGTCCACGGCACCCCCGGGCTGCGGCTGGCCGGTGTTGCGGGGTACGAGGGGGTGGTTCCCAACAGCCGGGCGGAGTCCACGATCGAAGCCGTCGACCGGCACTGCAGACTGGTGCGGGACGTGTATCTTGCGGCCGCAAAGTATTTTGAGACCGCCACGCCCATCTACTCCATGGGCGGTTCGGCCTTTCCGGACCGCGTCGTCGAGCACCTGCCCGATGACACCCAGGTGCCCGGCACCAGAAGGCTTCTCCGGTCGGGCTGCTATGTCACCCACGATCATGGCACCTACGCCGGGGTCAGCCCGGTTCCGGGCCTGGTTCCGGCGCTGTCGGTCCGGGCCGTCGTCCTGTCCGCCCCCGAGACGGGAATGGCCGTCGTCGGCGCCGGTAAACGGGACCTGCCGTACGACGCCGGACTGCCGGTCTTCCTGTCGGCCCACACCGCCGAGGGTGTCCAGCAAGAGGGTGCAACCGCCGTCGTTCGCAACCTTTTCGACCATCACACAGTCCTCACCGGAGTGAGTGGGGTGGGCGTCACGGATGTGGTCGACTTCGGGATATCGCACCCGTGCTCCGCCTTTGACCGCTGGCCGGAATATCTCGTCACCGACGGCAACGGACACGCCACCGGTGTGTGGCGCACGGACTTCCACCGGGCGTCCCTGGCCACGATCCCGCTGCCCTGACTCCGGACCTCTGGGCGACCGCTATCGGCCCGGTGCCCGGTACAGGAGAAGCCGGACGGACTGGGCTGCGGCCACCCGCCGGCATGGCCCGTTCCAGATGGCGAAGCTGGCGAACCGGTGGGCCCCGCGGCGGCCGGAAGTGTCGGCGGCCGCGGCCCTGACTGCCTGGGCGGGATGACCGGCCGGGCATCGCGTCGGAGGAATCCGGCCAGCCGACTACAGCGACCCGGAATCTCTTCGCCAGGCCTTTGCCGGCGCCGACAAGGTGCTGCTCCGGGATGACCAGGCCGGGAAAGTCTACGAACTCGGCGGAGACGTGCCGTTCAGCCTCAGCGAGCTGGCCGAGGAAGTCAGCGCCGCCGCCGACAAGCCGGTGAAGTACCAGGACCTGCCCGCGGAACAGGATGCAGAGGTCCTGGTGGGCGCCGGTCTGCCGGAGGGTTATGCGGCCATCCTGGCGGACAGCGATCTCGGCATCGCCAGCGGTGAGCTGCTCGTGACCAGCGGTGACCTCAGCACGTTGATCGGCCGGCCGGCGACGAGGATGCGTGAGGCCGTTCAGGCGGCCGTGCTTTCCCCGGCAGTCTGAACCAGCCCACGGACGGCCAAAGGGGCCGACGACGGCTGGGGGGAGAGAACCCCGGTCTCAGAGGGCTCTCAAGCGTCGCCGGCCCCGTCCCGCGCCGGACCACAGTTCCGGCAAGCAACACGCAGCCCTGCGGCGTCCCGTAGGGGCGCCGCTTCTAGTACTATTCAACACCCTGCGTGCCGGAACGGCGAGGGATGTCCGGCGTCCAACGAGGCGCCTTGTGGTCGAGTTTCATCCCTTCCGGGTGACGGCACCAGTCCGAGGCAGTCGTAGCGTTGGGGTACCAGGAAAGGGCCAAGCCCCGCCACACTTTTCCCAGCAGGACGAACTGTCGGCGTCGGCAGCCCTCCATGACTCTTAGGCCCCAGGCGAGGCGAGTGGACGATGTCAGCCCAGAACAAACACGCTGCGGTCACCTCCGAATCCCGGGCGCTCGTCATCGGCAGCGGAGGATTCCTCATCCTTGGTGTCCTGGCACTCCTGCTCGTGGGGCGCCAGCCGGTTTCACTGTCCGGACGCGGTTCGGTAGGCGACATCGCCGCGCTCGGGACGGCGGTTGTGGGTGCGGGAGCCGTGGTGACCGGCTGCCTGCAGCGCAGGGGCCCTGAATCTCCGCTAGCCTCCGGGGGCGGTCGAACCCGCGATGCCATCGACATGGCCGCCCTCGCCCTGGCGCACGCCTGCATTTTCCTGCTTGGCTGGCTGGCACTGTTTTCGCTCTTCCAGCAGGCCTTTGTCGGCGCAGTCCTGTACCCGCTGGCAGCGGCGATCATCGTCGCGGTCACAGGAGCCATCAGTGCCTACATCGCGTACCTCTCGGCAATCACCATGAACGCCTACCGCCTCGCCGCGCTCCTCGCCGTCTTCCTCGTCACGGGAGTACTGACGAGCATGCTGACGGCAGAGAACCCTCAGTGGTGGCAGGAAAACCTCAGTGCCCTCGGCATGAGCTCCGATGTTTCCGGGGTGGCGTTCAACCTTACGTTGATCATCGCCGGCGTCGTGGTCACAACCCTGGCCGGGTACTCCACCAGGACGCTTGAATTGACGGCAAGGACCGCGTTATCGCGCCGTCGGGTGCGAGAGCTCGAAGTCGGTCTCATCCTGATCGGGCTTCTCCTCGCCGGAGTGGGACTGTTTCCCGTTGATGAGCAATTCTGGCTCCACACCGCGGCAGCGTCGGGCATGGTGGTGGTATTCGGGACCCTCATTGTCCGCATGCGCACGCTGGTTCCCTCGATCCCGGCAACATTCAGCATGCTGGGGCTGGTGTTCCTAGCGGTCATCGCCTTCGCCGTCGTGATGTATTTTCCGGTCGGCTACTACAACCTCACCGCGGTTGAACTCATCTCCGCGTCGCTCGTTTTCGCCTGGCTGATCGTCCTGATCCGCAACCTCGCCGCGGTCGAGGCCGACCAGCCGGACGCGAACCAGTCGACGCGCCCGCCGTTCCGTTGGACGGGCGCCGGCGGCCACACCGCAGCACCCGGACCGGACAGGACCGCCACGGAGCTCCGATAGGGAATCGACGAGTAGGACGAGGCATGAAGAAATTGTGGCGGGGCCGCCCGACCGGGGTGCCCATTGCCGGGCAGCTCCGCTCCTACGACCGCGCCTGGCTGCGCGGCGATCTGATCGCAGGCGTGACCGTCGCGGCCCTGATCGTTCCGAAGAACCTGGGGTATGCCGGTATCGCGGGAGTCCCGCTGCAGAACGGCCTGTACGCGGCGGCGGCCGGGGCGCTCGTGTATGGGGTCTTCGGCTCTTGCCGGCAGATCTCGACGGGCCCCAGCTCCGGCCTGGCGGCGGTGGCCGCGAGCGCGGTGCTTGCGGCCGGCATCACCAGCGAGCAGGACGTCGCATCCTTCGTTGCGGGGATCACTCTCGCCTCAGGCATCCTGTTCCTGCTCCTTGCGGTCCTGAAGATGGGGTGGATTGCGCAGTTCCTCTCCCGGGCCGTCGTCACCGGCTTCCTCTTCGGCGCGGCGATCGATGTCGTGATTGGCGAACTACCGAAGCTCACCGGCACGGAGGTCAGCGGCTCCAACCCGATCCAGGAACTGCGATCGTGGCTGGGGACCTGGGGCGAGGCGCAGCAGGCTACCGTGATCGTGGGGGTTGTCTCGCTGGCCGTCGTCTTCGGACTGAAGGCGATTGCACCCAGAATCCCGGGTGCCCTGGTCCTCGTGGTGGGTGGACTGCTGGCGACGGCGGTGTTCGATCTCGGGGCCAAGGGAGTGGCCCTGGTGGGAGACGTGCCCAGCGGGTTGCCGTCAGCGCAAATCCCGGACGGCCAGCTGATGTGGGACCACGCGGGAACTGTCGCCGTCGCGGCGGTGGCGCTGGTCCTCATCGGTTTTTCCCAGACAGCGGGGGACGCACGTGCGTTCGCTGCGAAGCACCGCTACCAGATTGACATCAACCAGGAGTCCATTGCGCAGTCGTTCGCCAACATGGCCGCGGGAATCTTCAAGGGGATGCCCGTCTCGACGAGCCTGTCAGCGAGCTCCCTGAACGACCACTCCGGGGCAAAGACCGGCCTGGCCTCCCTCACCTCAGGCGTCACCGTTCTGCTCACGCTGCTCTTCCTGGCGCCGCTTTTCTCGATCCTGCCCAAGCCGGTGCTTGCGGCGCTGATCATCGAAGCCGTGGTGATGGGCATGATGAACGTGCCTGAGATGCGGCGGCTGGCCCGGGTGCAAAAGTTTGATTTCTGGATCGCCGTCGCGGCCATTGCCGGCACGCTCGTCTTCGGTGTGCTGGCGGGCGTTATTATCGGGATCGGGCTCTCGCTGATTTGGCTTGTCGGCGTGGCCACCCATCCCGAGATGCCGTCCCTGGGACGTGAACGCGGTACGCAGGTTTTCCGCGAGGCCGATGAGCACCCCGGTGACGAGGTGATTCCGGGCATCGCGGTCATCCGGTTCGACGGAGGCCTCTTCTTCGCCACCGCCGACGCACTGGAGGATCGCCTGCGTGAGACCATCCACTCCACCCCGGGCCTCACAGGCATTGTTCTCGACTGCGGGGGGATCAATTTCGTGGACTCCCAAGGCGCAGCCAAATTGGCAGACGTCGTGGACCTCGCCCGCGAGTCGGACGTCACCCTGCGTCTCGCCCGGCTCAAGCCGGCGGTCCGGGCCGTCCTCGCAAGGGGCGGCGTGATCGAGCGCATCGGCGAGAACAGGATCCACGGTAACGTCTTCCGCGCGGTGGAGGCGGAACAGGCTGCGGTGCAGACGGAGCGCGGCGATAAGGAACGTTAACAACGTGACTCCAAGCTCACCCGCCGGGAATGATTTGCCCACCGGGCCCCCTGGCTAGCGTTGGGGGAGCAGCACATCCGACAAGTCGGGGAGACGACCGCAGATGACCTCGCCAGACGCCGGCAACACCCAGGCCGAGCCGTTCAACGGCAGACTCGCGCTGCTGCTCGCCATGGCGATGTTCGTGCTTGTCGTGGACACGTCCATCATGAACGTTTCGATCTCGGCCGTGGTCAAGGACATCAACTCCACCGTCAGCGGCCTCCAGTCAGCGATAGCGCTAGAAGCGCTGGTGTCCGCCGCTTTCATCCTGATCGGCGGAAAAATCGGCGATCTGATCGGCCGCAAGCGCGCCTATGTGATCGGTCTGGTCTGTTATGCCGTTGGCGCGGTGGCGATGACGCTGGCTCAGAGCCTGCTCCCGATCATCATCTTCTGGGCCGTGGTCGGCGGGCTGGGTGCCTCGCTGCTGCTACCCGCCATGCAGTCCCTTATCCATGGAAACTTCGAGGGCGCGGCACAGAAAAGGGTCTATGCCCTCGTCGGTGCCTCGGCAGCGATCGCCGCGGCGGTTGGGCCTTTGCTCGGGGGGTTCATCACCACCTTCCTGTCCTGGCGCGTTGCCTTCATGCTGGAGACCGTCATCATCGCGGTTGTTCTGTCCGGCATTAAGCTCGTCCATGACGTGCCCTTTGAGGGATCCCGCTCGTTGGACTTGGTCGGATCATTGCTGTCGATCGTGGGGATGGGCGGAATCGTGCTCGGCATCCTGGTCTGGCAGGAGGGCGGCGAATCTGTGGCGGCGCTCCTGGCCGTGGGGGCGGTCGGCCTCGGCGGCCTGGTCTACTGGCTGGTGCGGCGCAAACGCCATCACAAGGCCGCACTGCTGGACCCCGACCTGTTCCAATCGAAAGCCTTCCGCTTTGGCGCCACCGGACAAATGCTTCAGCAGGTGGCTCTCGGCGGCACCATGATCGTGTTGCCCATCTACCTTCAGATGGTGCTCGGCTACAACGCCATGCAGGCAGGGCTCTCGATCGCGCCGCTCTCGCTGACCATGTTCGCGGTGGCCATGCTCGCCGGGAAAAGGGCTGGGGCGCGCCGCCCGGCCAGCCTCATCCGGTGGGGCTTTCTGCTCCTGATCGCGGGCCTGGTGGTGCTGATACCGATCGTTCCGCGTGCGGACTCCGGCTGGTGGCTCCTTCTCCCGCTGGTCATCGCCGGATGTGGTCTGGGTCTGTTGGTGTCGCAGCTCAACAACTACACGCTGTCCCCGATCTCGGACGAGCGGGTCAGTGAGGCCGCCAGCGTCAATTCGGCGTCAGGGTCATTCGGTCTATCACTTGGCCTCGCGTTTGCAGGCGGCATCATGCTGGCATCGCTCTCGTCCATCTTCATTGGCATGGCGACGTCGAGTCCGGTCCTGGCGCCCGACCAGCAGCAGCAGGTGTCGCGGAGCCTGGAACAGGATGCGCAGGTCATGAGCGATGCGCAGCTCGAGGAACTCCTCGCCGGCCAGACGGAGGAAGTCCGCAACGAGATTATCCACATCAACACGGATGCGCGGCCCCTGGCGCTTCAGATCGCGCTGGTGGTTCCGATACTGGCCGGCCTCGCGGGGCTCATCACGTCCTTCCGCATGATGAGACTTCCGGATCCCAAGCCCTCCGGTGCCGGGGAAAGTACGGTCCTGGGTTGAGCTGTGGCAGACGGCGGATTCCATCCGGAGTTCACCCGCAGCGGATGAGGAACTCATCAGGATTCCGGGCAGAGAATCTTTATACCGGGCCAGTGTTCTGGCCGGCAGGCGGGTGAGCCTGCCACGCGGTGACCTCCACTCCGACACCCATTGGCTGGGCAGCCGTCCGAAACCGCCTCAACTGAAAGTAGGAAAGCTAAATGAGTTTCTGGGAGAACTTTTGGAATATATTCTGGTGGTTCCTTTGTGTCTACGCATTCATCGCTTTCCTATACGCGCTATTCGTCGTGATTGGTGACATATTTCGTGACCAGGAGCTGAATGGCTGGTTAAAAGCCGTCTGGCTCGTGCTCCTGGCCTTCGTACCCTTCTTGAGTGTGCTGGTGTACTTGATTGCGCGCGGCAAGGGCATGACCGAACGGACCATGGAACGGGCCCGCCGGGACCAGGAGGCCTCCGAGGCGTACATCCGCCAGGTCGCCTCTGTGAACCCCACCGAGGAGATTTCGAAAGCCAAGGCTCTTCTGGACGCTGGAACGATCAGCCCGGACGAGTTCGAAAAGATCAAAAGCAGCGTAATGGTCTAACAGGAGCCACCCAGCAGGAACGTCCCGGCGACCGGATCCGCGGGTACGTTCCCTGCGGCGGCCCGGTGGCGGAACCGCCGACGGCACCTGCCGGGCAACGCCGGGCATCCCCCTGAACGCACCAGCCCATCCCCGATCAGAGCTGGGCAAGGACGTAGACGATGATGAACACGCCGACCATCAGGGATGCGACCGCGGCCAGCCTGCGACCATTGCTCTGCATCCACTTGTAGAGGGTGGTCAGCGGACCTTGGGCACGCTCCGGGGAGTGCAGCCATACGGCGATCGGCACGACAACTGCTGATTGGGCAACGACGGCGAAGGCGAGGACCAACAAGGTTCCTTGGAGCGCCGTCGGTTCCCGGACGCTGATCAGTGCACCGGCGGTTACTGCGAGCAGGATGGCTTTGGGGCGCAGATTCAGGCCGAGACCCAGGACTACGAACTCCCAGGCGCGTGCGGACTGAAACCTCGTTTTGAGTTTGCCAACAACAGCGCTGTCAGCCTGGGTTTTGTGCGCGAAAAGGTAAATGGCATAGCCGATAAGCAGGGCACCAATCAACAGGCCGAGCCAGGCCAGGGCGTCGTCCTGGCCCAGTTTCGGCCTACGCGGCAGGAACTGCAGCCCGACAGCTGACAAACCGACAACCACGATCGAACCGGCAACGCTGCCAATCAGGAAGGGCAGGGCTCCGCGGCGGGGAGCGGGGGAGAGCAGGATCATGATGGTGATGCTCACGGGCACGGTGCTGATCGCTCCCGCGAGGGCGAACAGCACCAGACTCACGAAGAGGCTCAGCACGCGGAAATCACCTGGCCCGGGGCATGGTGCGACGGCATGTCATGCCGCCGGTGAGCTGTCTGGGCCGCGACTGTCCGGTCCCCGCTTGGTCCGGCGGGCGCGGATGGCGTCGTCTTCTTGCTTGAGGAGGGCCTCAAGGTCCTTCGTGTCTCCGGTCAAAGGCCGCCACCACGAAATGGACGGGTCTGAGTCGAGGAGGATCGTGCGGAAAAGGAGTGTCAGCGGCACGGCAAGGATGGCGCCCACGGGACCCAGGATGACGGCCCACAACAGCACGGACACGAAGGTTAACGTCTCGCTGAGGGCCACCGCGTTGCCCACGTATTTCGGCTGGATGATGGACTGGACGACGCCGTTGATCCCGCCGTAGATGACGAAGACAGCGAAGAGTGTCGGCCATCCGCCGCTGAGGAATCCAAAAAACAGCGGCGGCACGATCGCGATGAAATAGCCGATGTTAGGGATATAGCTGCAAATAAATGAGAGCAAACCCCAGAGGAGTGCGCCCGGAACCTGCAGGATGACCAAAACAAGCCAGTTGAGGAGACCCTGGGCCACGCCAAGGACGGTGGTGGCAATCATGTACCGCCGGACGCCGGACCCAAAGCCCGTAAATGCGGCGACCACGGCCGGCCGGTGTAACTGCAAATGGGTCAGCAGGGCAGGGACGCGCGATCCGTCGACCGCCATGAGGATGAGCATCGTCAGAATGACGACGAGGCCGCCCACCAGGCTCGTGATACTGCCCAGGAGGCCTCCGAGGAACCCGATTATGGCGCCGGGCGTAAACGCCTCCAGAGCTGCTTGTGCCTGCTCGGTGCCGAATCCCACAGACTCCAGCAGCCGGGAGATGGACGCTCCCAATTCGGCCATTTGGGGGGCGTACTGCGGCAGCAATGCGGAGAACTGGGCCAGCGAGGCTACGAACACCGCACCGAAGCCCGCCAGGAGGGCGAAGACTGCAGCGATAGTGGAGCCTGTGGCGATTCCCCGTGGAACGCCACGCCCTTGCAACCAGTGCCGCAGGGGATGCACGCAGAGTGTGAGCACGAAAGCGAAGAACACGGGGGCGACAATTCCCCGCATCGCGGCAAGCCCGAAAGCGACAACAGTCGCGCAGGCCAGAGTGAGAAGGACGATGGCGGTACGGGGGAGTCCAGGACGAGGAGCAGCTTCCGATGGTTCCGGCCCCATTGAGCCCTCCTTCGTTCGCCTGGGGAAACAACCTGGGTCGCGGCAGCCACTTCAGCGGGGACCGCGGGACATCCTCCGCGCCCGGCCGGCGCGGCTGCCTTTGCCCGCCGGGGAGTCCAGACAATCGTTCAACGTGATGGCTGCATCGATGAGCGCGAGGTGCGTGAATGCCTGCGGAAAATTGCCGATCTGCTCGCCCGTGACCGCGATTTCCTCGGAGTACAGGCCGAGGTGGTTCGCATAGGTCAGCATCTTCTCGAAGGTGAGCCGGGCTTCATCCACCCGCCCCGCCCGCGCCAGGGCATCCACGTAGAGGAACGTGCACAGTGAGAACGTGCCTTCTGAGCCCCGGAGCCCATCGGGGGATGCGCTCGGGTCATAGCGGTAAACCAGGCTGTCAGACACCAGCTCCGTATCCATCGCGCGGAGGGTCGACTGCCACATGGGATCACTGGGTGCCACGAAGCCGACCTGCGGCATCTTCAACAGTGCGGCGTCGAGGACCGTGTCGCCATATTGCTGCACGAATGCCTCGCGTTCGGCGCTCCAGCCCTTGGCCATGATTTGGTTGTAGATAGCGTCACGCTCGGCAATCCACCGGGCGAGGGGCGCAGGACGGCCGTGAGCAGACGCGAGTCGGATGGCCCGGTCGAACGCGACCCAGCACATCAACCGCCCGTAAGTGAAATCCTTCCGCCCGCCCCGGGTCTCCCAGATTCCTTCTTCCGGCTGGTCCCAATTGTCGGCGAGCCACTCAAGCAGTTCGCAGACGGCAAGCCATCCGGGCTGCCCGATGCCGTCCCCGATCCGGTCGAGGGAGTACACGGCGTCCAGCGCTTCGCCGTAGATGTCCAGCTGAAGTTGCCCGGCGGCGCCATTGCCGATCCGCACCGGGTGGGAGCCCCGATAACCTTCCCAACCGGACAGGACTTCCTCATGAAGTTCGGGGTTGCCGTCGACGCGGTACATGATGTTCAGCGGGCCGGTGTCGCTCTCCAGGTGCTCAATAATGCGCTCGCGCAGCCACCGGCTGAAGGCGGCAGCCTCGTCAGCGAAACCCATCCGGATCAGCGTGTGCACCGAGAAGGACGCATCGCGGATCCAGGTGTACCGGTAGTCCCAGTTGCGTTCCCCGCCGACCTGTTCCGGCAGGCCGGCGGTGGGCGCTGCCACCAGGGCGCCGGTTGGCGCGTAGGTTAGGAGCTTCAGGGTAATGGCCGACCGTTCCAGTTCCTCGCGCCAGCGCCCGGCATAGGTTGATTGGCTGACCCAGTCGTGCCAGAAGTGCACCGTGTCATCGACGAGTTGCTGGACCTCCGGAGGGCGCATGACGCGAGGCACAACCTCCGGACCCGTCTCCAGGACGACGCCGCGCATCTGGCCCTGCTCAAGGCTCAGGGAGACGTGCAGGTCACCGCCCGCTGTGGCTTCATATCGGCCGGGCCGGTCGTCCCCCTCTTCGCGGATGAGGCTGAGGGCCAGCCGGGTCTGGTCGGTATCGAAGATCGCGCCGTCGCCGCTGAGACTCAGGCGGTGCGGCTGCCGGCCATAGTCGAATCGGGGCGCCACCTCGACGTCGAACGAGATCTGCCCCCGCACGCACCGCAGCATTCGAACCAGACGATGCTGTTCGCTGGCTGTTTCGCCGGTGGTTGGCATGAAGTCGATCAGTTCGCCGACCCCGCCCTCCGTCAAAAACCGAGTAACGAGAATAGCCGTGTCGGGTAAATAGAGTTGCTTCGTGGCGAAGGCCTTGTCGAGAGGCCGGGTACTGAAGTGGCCGCCTCGGGTACGGTCCAGCAGAGCCGCGAAAATGCTGGGAGAGTCGAAACGCGGACTGCAGAACCAGTCGAGCGTTCCGTCCGTGGCTACCAGCGCCGCCGTTTGCAGGTCACCGATAAGACCATGATCGGCGATCAGTGGGTATTCATTCATCTGGACAGCCTCCTGGACGTGCTTTACGTGGCAACCGAATCGAGGATGGTGTTCGCGAGTAGACGCCGCTGGCTGTGAGATCGACCGGACGGATCAGGCTGTCACCCTGGTCTTGATCCTTTGGAACTCATCAGGGCTGATGGTTCCGGCGTCCAACAGAGCCTTGGCCTTGGAAATCTCCTCGGTCGGGCTCGCTGCGGCGATGCTGCGGATATAGGAGTCTGCTTCCTCCTGGTCCCGACGGGCCCGTTCCCTGGACCGCTCGGCCATGCCCTTGCCGCGGGCAACCATGTACACCAGCAGCGTCAAAAACGGCAGGAATGCCAGAAAGACGATCCAGACGGCCTTCCACCAGCCGTTGAGCTGATGGTCACGAAAAACGTCAGCAATAACGAGCCACAGGGCGTACAGAAATGCGAAGAACGCATAGACGACGAAGAACCACCAGAAAATGTCCCAGAAGTTTTCCCAGAAACTCATTTGGATTCCTACTTTCATTTGATGTGGCATTGCGCGGACGCAGCATTGGCCGGGCGAACGGCAGATCCTCGAAGAAATCCGGCCCTAGCACTTGACTTCAGCAGCAAGGTCGCTCAGCGCGCCCTGGACGTTTGCTGCTTCGTCCCGCAGGGAATCAACGGCTTCGGCGAGGGTTGCGTCGTTGGGAACGTCGGCGACGGCGGCAGCGAACTTGTCCTCGGCCGCTGTCACTGCGTCCACACGTTCTTTGGCCGCGCTCCCCACGTCCTTGATTAGGGCGTTGTACGTGGTCACGACCTGGTCCCGTGCCGCATGGACCTGCTCCAACGTGGAACTTGGCTTCTTTAGCGTGTCCTTGAAGCTTGTGAGTGCGGCCGCAAAGGCGTCGGCGGAAGCGCAGGCCGGCGAAACGGTCGGCTGCGGGCTGGAAGTGCTCGCCGGCGGGCTGGACGAACTTGCCTGTGGGCTGGAAGTTCCTGCCGGCGGGCTGGACGAACTTGCCTGTGGGCTGGAAGTTCCTGCCGGCGGGCTGGCAGGGCTGCACCCGGCGAGAAACGCGAACGTTACACCGATGGCCAGCAATCGTGCGAGGACTGGTTGTGGTCTCGACATGGGAAACCCCTCTCAGATGGGCATTCGCCTGGCAGCCCGATCACTGGCAGGTAGAACCATCGTTAGCCCGGAGCCGGGCGTGCGTATCACCCCCGGGGGGTGATATCGGACGGCGCGGCAGCCAGGGAATGGCGCCACGAAACATGCCCAACTCATCCGTACCGCTCCGGGCAGGAGACGGGCAGGATTGAGGCCGGAGGGCCGTTCCGGACCAGCGTTGATTGTGCAATGATGCGGACATGCGAGCCATAGAACTGATCAAATCCCTGGCCTTGTGTAAGCCTCGAGCGGGTAGATTCGCGCACCCTTACATCACGGGCCGGCCGTGAAAACCGAACCGGGCCCGGCGCACAAGGAATCGATCGCCCGCGCCCAGGCAGCAGGGCGGGAGGCACGGAACTTGCTGCCTCGCCGTGACTTCGCGACCCTCACGTTGCCGGAGCGGGACCCCGTGGGAATCCTCGAAGGGCAACATGCCACCCGCCTTCCGGAACTCATTCCGGTGCGTGTGGGGAGGATGCTGGAAACCCCGTTTTCCTTCTACCGCGGGGCCGCCGCTGTTATGGCTCATGATTTGGCCGGCTCTCCGGTGACCGGCCACACCCTGATTGCCAGCGGCGACGCGCACCTGGCCAATTTCGGGCTCTTCGCCAGTCCGGAACGACGGCTGATCTTCGACCTCAACGACTTTGATGAAGCCTACCCGGCGCCCTGGGAATGGGACGTCAAACGCCTCGCCGCGAGCATCTGGTTGAACGGGCGCAATAGTTCCCACACGGAGGAACAATGCCGCACGGCAGTGAAGTCCTGTGTTCGCAACTATCGGCAGGCGCTCAAAACGCTGTACAGCCATACGGCGACTGAACGCTACTACTTCCAGGTGGACGCGGAATTTCTTGCGGCGCGCCAGTCGGCGGCGCGCAAACGAATCAAGACCGAGGAGAAAAAGGCCCGCCAGCGTACGTCTGAACAGGTGCTCACCAAGCTGACAGCCACCACGGAATCAGGTGAACCCCGAATCGTCGACCAACCGCCGATAGTTCGTCATCCTGAGGTTATGGATTACGAGGCGATGGAGAGCCTCGTCGAAATGTACCGGAGCACCCTGCGGCCGGACACCTCCCTGTTGCTGAGCCAGTACCGCCTGGTGGACTTCGCGCGGCGGATCGTGGGGGTCGGTAGCGTGGGGACGCGCAGTTGGGTGCTCTTGTTTGAAGGTCCTGCCGGCGAGCCGCTGTTTCTGCAGGCCAAAGAAGCCGGAAAGTCGGTCCTGGAGACCCACGGTGGCATTCTCCACGCGCCCGAACCGGTGGAGAAGAACCTGGTTACACGCGGGCAGGGATTCCGGGTGGTCGGTGCACAACGAATCCTGCAGGCGCAGTCCGACCCGTTCCTGGGCTGGATAAAGGACGTGACGGGGGACGACGGGCGGCAACGGGACTTCTACATTCGCCAATTCCGTGACATGAAGGGTTCCTTCACGCTGGCGGAAATGAACGCCCAGGAGACTGAGGACTACGGCAGGCTGTGCGGAGGGCTCCTCGCGCGGGCCCACTCCCAAAGCGCCGGCAGCGCCTTTATCCTCGGGTATCTGGGCGGCGGCGAGGTATTTGATGATGCGCTGGCGGACTGGGCCAGGAGTTATGCGGACCAAACAGAAGCCGATCATGCGGCGCTGGGGCAGGCGGTCAAGTCAGGGCGGTTGCCTGCGGAGCGGGGCGTGTGATCCCGGCTGGCGTCGGGACTCCCGGAACCGGCGTGCCGAAAGGCACGGGCTGCCTTCAATATTTGGCGGCATAAACGGATGGGGATGAACCGTCCAGCAAGTTGGCTGAAAGGGAATTAAATGACTTTCTGGGATTTCTTTTGGCTCATGATTTCTTTTGTCCTTTACGTTTCGTACCTGGTGGTGCTATTTCTGATCGTCAAAGACATTTTCGCTGATTCGACCCGCACGGGGTGGAGCAAGGCCGTCTGGGTGCTCTTTCTGATCTTCCTGCCCGTGATCGGGGGTCTGGCGTATCTGATAGCCCACGGCCAGTCCATGTCCCTGCGGCAGGCTGCCCGGAGCGACGTGGCCAGGGAGGATTATGAGGAATATATCCGCCGCGCGGCCGGAATCAACCGGGCCGAACAAATCGCCCAAGCCAAGACCTTAATGGACGACGGCGCACTGACGGCCGAAGAATTCGCCGCCTTCAAACAGCAGGTGCTCAGCCACTAATCGGAAAGGGTTCTGGCCGCGGGCGGTTCACCCGAGGAAGATGATGCGCAGGCGCCGTGGCACTGATGGAATCGGGGGGAATTCCGGACTGAGTGGAAGGAGAATGACATGTGCCGCTGGCTCGCGTATTCGGGGTCTCCCGTGCGACTGGATGAGCTCCTTTACAAACCCGCCAACTCGCTCGTCATGCAGAGCAAGCACGCACGCCTGGGCGTTGAGACTACTAACGGGGACGGCTTCGGCGTCGGGTGGTACGGAACTGCGCCATTTCCGGGAGTGTTCCACAGCACTGAGCCGGCCTGGCACGACCGAAACCTGCGCGAGCTCGCATCGCAGGCATCAGCCGGCCGGGTGTTCGCGCACATCCGGGCCACTACCGGGTCCGCGGTCCAACAGACGAACTGCCACCCGTTCCGGCACGGCCGATGGCTGTGGATGCACAATGGACTCATCACGGACTTTCCGACAGTGAAGCGTGAATTGGCCATGGCAGTGGATCCCGCGCTCTATCCCGACATCGAGGGATCAACGGACTCGGAAATGTTCTTCTTCCTCGCACTCACCTTCGGTCTGGAACGGGACCCCCGCGAAGGCGTCTCCGCAGCGGTTGGATTCATCGAGGACGCCGGAAGGCGCCACGGAATCGAGTTCCCGATTCAGATGACCGTGGCAACTACCGACGGCGACACCACGTGGGCATTCCGGTACTCCAGCGAAGGGCGGTCCCGGTCACTGTTCCACAACACTGATGTCTCCACGCTTCGCGCCCAGTATCCGGACAACCCGGTACTCCAGGAGCTCTCGGACAATACCCGCATAGTCCTCTCCGAGCCACTGGGTGATCTCCGGGGTGCCTGGCGGGAGGTACCGGATGCCACCTGTGTCGTCGTGCACGGCGGTGGAGAAGACGTGTTCACGTTTTCGCCCTCAGCTGCCTAGCGCCGGCACCGCGCCAAGCCTTCGGTGAACCTCGGGAGCCCCGCGAACGCCCAGCACGTGCGCGGCTTCCGTGCAAGCGTGGAAGCCCCGCAAAGTGCGAGGACTGAAATGCGTTCAGAGGATGGGGGGCGTTGGCTGGGAATCCTCCGGCGGCCCCCCCGTCACGGGTTCGGCGGCGGCCGCAGCGCCGGTCGTGTGCGCAGCGACGACGGCAGGCCGGCATAGGAGTTCGATGAGGAGAATTGCCAGCCCGGCAAGGGCTGCCGTCCAGATGGCCACGGCCGCCGTGGGGTACTGCCAAAGGATGAGCACCAGCACGGCGACGCCGAGGACTGCGGCTTCCAGGATCCGCCGGAACCGGGCCAGCCAGTGCTGCCAGGGCTTGGCCTGGCCTCCGCCGACCTTTCCAGTGAGGTAATCTCCTGTCCGGGCGAGGCCTTGACGGACGTACTCGGCCGGGCGCGAATGACCGGTGAGGAAAGCGCCCAGGGCAATGAGCAAAGCCACGACAAAAACAAACCGCACGGCGGTCCGCAGCGGCGTGAGCAGGGCATCAACGAGGCTTTGAGCTGCCGCGGGGGAGACTGTGGCCGATGGGATCGTTCCGAGGAAAATATCCAACCCGATAGTAAGTCCGAGGGCCAGCACTGCCATGGCCACTGCTATCCCCAACCCGACGCGGCTGGTGGTGCGCCGTCTCCAGCCCCGTGGCGCCACCGCAATGGCGCCAATGGCGCTCAGTCCGGTCAGCCATGCCAGTATCGGGGCGGTCCGGTCCAGTGTCCGGATGGCGTCTGTCGCCCTGACCAGTTCCGGCGACTGCAGCAGGGCAATTTGCGTGTCAACTTCCGGAATCCTGGCCGCTATTTCCACCCCTTGCTCGATGAGGAGAGCCTTGACCCGGGCAATAATCTCTTTGGTCGAGATCGAAACAGTGCCGCTCTGGTCGATGCTGACGGTGCCCTCGGTGTTTCCGGTGGCAAGGCTGACGATTCCCTGGTGCGCCACCCGGTTGATCTGGGTCCATAGATCCTGGAACTGCGGGCTGGCGACGAATTTGGACACAGCCGAATGGATTAGGGACTTTGTCTGCTCAGCAATTGCCGGCGCCAGCCCGGTGATCACTGCGGCCACACGCGGTGCGACTTTGCCAAGTTCCGCCATCGCATCACGGGTTATGCCTTCAACGTCAACTGCCGTGGTGATTTGGTTGGTGACCTTGTCGGTGATCTCTGCCTGAATGGCAGGATCCGAGGCCAAAGGCGCAACGGTGGCCACGTAGCGGTCCGTATCGAGTACTTCACTGCGCAGATAGAGGGCAGGAACTGTGGCGCAAGCCAGGACGGCAGTCAGAACCACGAGCACAATGGCGACAATCCGGCGCGCCAAAACTGCTCCCCGCCCTGGAGGTCTCAGGCTGGTCGTTCTGGCGTCGTCGCGTTCGAGCTGAAGCCGGGCAACTTCGGCGCGTAACCGGAGTATTTCTTCCTGCTCCGGGCTGCCGGGGACCTTGGTGTCATCATGGAGTGACATGAGGGCGCTCCGCCTGGGCTGCGTTTCGTCGCGCGGACTCGAATTTCGAGCCCGACTGGACCGGATGGATCGGCACGGCCTTCAGCACGGGGACTGGAACGGGAATCGTTGATCGCAACACGGGAGCCACCTCCAACGTCTGTTTTCGGGTAAGGATGCCTGGCTTCCCAGGCTGATGTCACATCAGGAGTCGGGCCTTCGCCCTTGCGAATTCTTTATCCGTGAGGAGGCCGGAGCTGCGCAGATCGGCGAGCCGCGAGAGCTGGTCAGCAAGTTCCTTTCCGCCAACTGGCGGGGCCGGGGCGGGCGGGGTTCGGGCGTGCGTGGCCGCGTCCACAGGCGCATCATCCCAAAGCCCTGATTTTTGTTCCCGCCGCGCTGCGGGGGGATTGACAGCGTTGGCCTTCGCCTGGGCAGTCCCCGAAATGGAGGCCGTTCGAGCAACGGTCCCGAGCAGCCCGGGGCGGCCGCTTCTGGCAAATGGCATGAGAGGTTCCTTCTGTCGATGTAGCCCGTTCAGCTGGTGGTGACGCCATCTGCTTCGATGGCCACGACTGCATCTTCCTGCGGGATTCTCGCCTGCAGTGCTGTCACACCTCCTGAGCGCCGTACCTCCTCCGAAAGTCGCTGCGCCCAGCGGTGTTCGACGACGGCGACCAGCGCTATCTCGTTGTTTCCGATTGTTTCCGCCGCTAACTCAAGGTCGGCGTCGTTAAGCAGGGCCAGGGGCCGGGAATCGAGGATCATGCCGGACCATGGCGCAGGCAGATCATCGTGCAAGTCCCGGACGTGCACCGCGCCCTGGCCGTCCCGGCTCACCAAGGCCAAATCTGCCAGGGCCACGGCACCAGACTTGACAGTCTCGCTGAGTGCTTTGATGACGGTTGCGTCGATTACCGGTTTCGGAAAGGCACAAATAATCACTTCCAATGGGCCAATCTTCATGAGAAGCTCCTGTTCCCCTGTAGGGCAGTCGGGACAATCCTCATTGTCCCGGGTGGAGGGTCCGCCCAACCCCACCCACCCGGGGTGATCTGTCGTTTCGGCACAGGAAATCCGCACTGCGACCGGACGGGGCCCCGGTCAGTTCACCCGCTCGAGGATCATGTCCGGACGGCCGCAGCGGGTGTCTGCGGGGACATCGCCGGGGCGGCCTGACCCCGGCGGAGGAACAGGCTGGGCGTTGGGGGCCGTGCTCATCCGTTCGGGGTGAGCCCCAGTTTCACTCCGGCGCAGAAAGGGGCCCGGAATGCGATGGCCGGTCCGGTGCGGGGTGTGGCACTTTGCAAGAACAGGGAATTAGCCGCGAAGACGTCGACCCGCCGCGAAGAAGGCGACCTTGGCAACCATCACCAGTGCGCCAAGGCCGGCGATCATCTGAACCGTCACAATTGCCCGCGCGAGCTGGCTCACCGGCGTAATGTCGCCGAAGCCCACCGTGGCGAACGTGACAGTGGTGAAGTAAAGGGCATCCATTTTGGTCAGCGGCTCAGTGAATGCCGACGGGTCTGTCGTCGACATCGACGCGTAGAGCAAGGCGAAGAGACACAGAAACATCAGAACGGACTCGACGACTGCTTCAGCCGCACGGATTTGGGGCACTTCAGCCTCGATGATCATGCGCAACTGAAGTGCCAAAGCGATCAGGAAGAAAACCAGGATACCCCCAAGCCGTAGCCATGCGGCGGACGGGTTGTTCTCATTGAACCCGCCTACTGGAAAAGCAAAGTAGAAAAAGAGGACTATTGCCACGAAGGCAGCCAGCCGCAGGACGGCGACGACAACAACGTGGCGTCTGGCCGCCTTATCGAGTTCACGGACAAAAACCGGATCCTTCCGGCTCCCCTGCTTAGCGGCCATGACTGATGGTACTCCCGCGCAGATATAGCGCGCAGATATAAATAGACCGCATGCGCCGGCATCCCTGCCCTGGCCCGAATTGTGGGCCCGGGGACTGGCCCACAAGGACCTTATGCCCCTGTCGGACTAAGTTGCGGGCTCCTACCATGAAACACGTGGGAGAGACTCGAATGTCCGCATTTGTGCCTGGTCCGCAGTCCAAGACCCGGCCGCCTCTGCGCGGTCTTGGAGCCTTGGAACGCCCGAGGCTGGGCGACGCTTTGACCGCGGCCGTCGACGCTCACCGCCTGACCGTGATCACAGCTCCTGCCGGCTACGGCAAGTCCACGTTTTTGGGCGACTGGGCCCGCAACACCGACTTGCCGTGCGGGTGGTTGTCGCTCGACCGATTCGATGCCCAGCCAGCAAGGCTATTCCACGGGGTGGTCGGGGCTATCCAGAGTGCCGCCTGCCAGCTTCCGTTGCCCGGCAACAGTGCGCTGCTGGCACTGGAACAGGGCCTGGCCGACGACTGCGCTGTGTCCTATGACTTCCTGCTCGGAGCCCTTGAACAGCTCACGGAACCGATTGCGCTGGTCATCGACGACTTCCACCTGGCCGGGCCGGAGCTGGCCGGCGGGATCGTGGGAGTGCTCGCCGCCTCAGCGCCGCCGACCCTACGGGTGATCCTCTCCGGGCGTGGCCATCCGCCCATTCAGTTGGAAAGGCACCGGTTTGGGGATGGACTCGGGGAGCTCTGTGCCGCTGAACTCGCCTTCACACAGGATGAAGTCGCCCAGGTTGCCTATTCGCTGGGTCAGGACGCATCCTTCGACGCCGGGCCCCTCTGGGAGTTGACAGACGGATGGCCGGTCGCCGTTCACGCGAGCCTTACCGCACTGGCGCAGGCCCGTAACGTGCCGGGCAGGATCACGCACACCCCGCCCGAGAACCTGCCTCTTTCCAATTACATCGCGGAGGAAGTGCTGGAGCAGCTGGACCCGCCACTGGCGGATTTTGTGCTGCAGGCCACGACGTGCGAATGGATGAGCCGCCGGCTCGCCGTCGAGCTTTACGGCCAGCCCGAGGGCGGCCTGTTGCTGGAGACCTGCCTCCGCAACGGTCTATTCATTGAGGAGCACGAATATTGCGGCGGTGAATCCATGTACCGGTGGCACTCACTGTTCGCCGCGCAATGCCGCCGGATTCTCGAGCGGCGGGACCCGCTTCTCGCCGAGCGGCTCCACCGCGTCGCGGCACGGTACTACCAGGACACCGACGTTTGCGAGGGGGTGAATCAAGCGCTGCAGGGGCATGCGCCCCGGCAGGCTGTCACGTCAATCGGGAGGCACTGGCTTGAGTTCCTGCTGCGCAATGGGTCCACTGCCCTCGAGCAATTGTGTCTCGACCTACCGGCACCGTGGAGCGAGGACTCCGAGGTGCTGATGGTCAGATCCGTCTGCCGGGCGCTTGACGGAGACAATGACGCGGCCTCGGAACTCAGTGAACGTGCGTTGGCGCGCACCTCGGAACTGGATTCTGTGCGGCGGGGAATGCTTGACAGCTGCCGAAGCCTCCTAGAGCCGTTGCCTGTGGCCAGCCGGCTGGATCCGCGCCCCCCGGCCGACGACGGCGGGCCACTTCCCGACTTCCCCTCGGAAGGCCATCCCGCCACCTACTCGACAGCTCTGTTCCTGCTTGCCCAGGCGGAATTCCGGCTGCACCGCAATACGTATCAGGCCACAGTGTTGCTCGAATCAGCAGTGGCCGACCGAAGCGACAAGCATTTGGAGGAGGCGGAAATATTCGCCAAGGCGGAACTGGCCCTGGCATATGCCGTGGCCGGAGATCTCGAGACTGCTGACGAACTGGCGACGCAGGCGTTGGAGTGGGCAGATGAGCTGGACAGGAGTTCGCAGGACAGGATGGCTGCCGCATGGCTGGCCCGCGGAATTGCATGCTACTGGCGCGACGAGCTTAAGGGCGCGCGGGCCCATCTTGCCAAGGCCCTGCGTCTAGGGAACAAGTTGTCGACGCTTGGTGCGGTGTCTGTCGTTTACCGGGTCCTGGTTGATTGCGCCACCGGCGACGAATCGCATCTTGCCAACTCCAGCGCCGTCCTGGATGCCTTCCACGATCGGGGGCTTTACGGTGTGTCGTGGAACGCCTTCCACACCATCGCGAGGGCAAAGATCGCCGAAGCCAGGGGCGACATGGACGGTGCGTTGGCGATCGTCCGGCCGTTGGGTTCCGGGGGAAATGCGCCACTGGTGGACACCCTGCTCGCAGAACTCCTGCGTCGCGGGGGCGAGGCCGGCGCAGCCCAGCGCTGCGCCAGGGACCTGACATTTCAACAGCGCAACCGCTACCTCGACACGAGTATCTGCCTGACAGAGGCGCTCCTGGCCCACGGGGACAGGGATGAGGCCACGACACACGAGCGGATAGAACATGCAGTCCATCGGGCCGAGCCTCAGTCCATCCTGCGCCCCTTTGCCGAGAGGACGAGCGAACTCGCGGAATTGCTGATCCGGCACGCGGTATGGGGCACCACCCATGAGTCGTTCATCGCGGCCCGGATGGCACGCCACGCGCAAGTTCAACCCCACCTCCGGACAAGGTCGTACTGGACCCTCACGGACCGCGAACGTGAGGTCCTGGCCTACATGCGTTCAGTGATGACCGCGGCTGAGATTGCTGAGGCGCTGTTCATTTCGGTGAACACGGTCAAGACGCACGAACGGTCCATCTACCGAAAACTGGGTGCGGCGGGGCGTCGCGACGCGCTCAAGACTGCGGCCGAGCGCGGCATTGTCTGAGCTCTACGGTCCCGGTTGCCTGTTCGGAATTCACCCGCCGCGGATGATGGCCATCCCCGGAGTGGCGCGGACAATTGCATTACTTGAAAGCAGGGAAGACAAATGAGTTTCTGGGAGAACTTTTGGGATATCTTCTGGTGGTTCTTCACCGCGACTGTCTTCTTCGCCTACCTTTTTGGCGTATTCGCGATCATTGGTGATCTCTTCCGCGATCACGGGCTGAATGGCTGGTGGAAAGCGGTCTGGATCTTCTTCCTTTGCTTCCTGCCTTTGGTGTCTCTGCTGGTGTACCTGGCCGCCCGGGGCGACGGCATGGCCGAGCGCTCGGTGGAACACAGCCGACGGAACCGGGAAGATGCCGATTCCTATATCCGCAAGGGCGCGACAGCGAGTCCTGCCGATGAGATTTCCAAAGCGAAGGCTCTCCTGGACGCCGGAACCATCAGCCCTGATGAGTTTGCGAGGATAAAGAGCAGGCTGCTGGTTTGAACTCGGTTCTGGTCCCCCCGATCCCGGAGACCGTCGTCGCCAGCAGAAGGGCCTCAAGATAGCGGTGCGCGAATTCTTCCAGAACCCCGAAACGATCCCTTTGCTCCTGCTGGCAGCCCATATCGTCGTCGTGGCCGTAGCGGCCGTCCTCGTGTCGACGAATCGCCGTCCGTCCTCTGCCATTGCTTGGGTGCTGGCCATAATCTTCATCCCGCTGCTCGGAGCAGTCGCCTATCTCCTCGTCGGCTATGCGAAACTGCCCAGGTCGCGCCGGGAGAAACAGCGGGAAGTCAACGATCTGGTCCTGGCGCGGACGGAGGGGAGCCCCTTAATCAGCCAAGGCCACGACTGGCCGGCGTGGCTGCATTCGGCGGTGGTATTGAACAGCAACCTGGGGGCGCTGCCCATGGTCAAAGGCAACAGTGCGGCGCTGTTGCCTGACTATGACGGCACCTTCGACGCCATGATCGCGGACGTAGATGCTGCCACGAGCTACGTGCATGTGGAGTTCTATATCCTGGTGTTGGATCCGACCACGGCGCCATTTTTCGAAGCGCTGGCTCGGGCAACAGAACGGGGCATCGCCGTCAGGGTGCTATCCGATGACCTGGCCGGGCTGATGTTTCCCGGCCGTAAAGAAACTATTAGATACCTCCAGGACATAGGCGCGGAATATCACCCGATGCTGCCGCTGCGGCCGTTGCAGGGCAAATGGCAGAGGCCGGACCTGCGCAATCACCGGAAGATCCTCGTCGTCGACGGCCGCGTGGGATTCACGGGATCCCAGAACCTTATCGACGCCAGCTACAACAAGAAGGGCAACCTGAAGCGCGCGCTCCAGTGGCACGAGCTGATGATGCGCCTTGAAGGCCCCGTTGTCCGCGAGCTGGATGCAGTGTTTGCGACTGACTGGTACAGCGAAACGGATGTCCTGCTGCCGCTGGATTCCAGTGCCGCAGTCCTCAACCAGGGGCCTGGGCTCATTGACGCGCAGGTCCTGCCCAGCGGGCCCAGTTTCGACAACGACAACAATCTGAAGCTCTACGCCACGCTCATCCACAAAGCCGAACGCCGGGTCAGCATCACGAGTCCTTACTTCGTGCCGGATGAATCCATCCTGATGGCGATTGTCACGGCGGCCGGGCGCGGGCTCAGCGTCGAGCTTTTCGTCTCCGAGGTCGGAGACCAGAGCATGGTCTACCACGCACAGCGCTCCTACTACGAGGCGCTGCTCCGGGCCGGCGTCAGAATCTACCTTTACCGAGCTCCCCAGGTGCTGCACTCAAAGCACTTCACCATCGATGAGGAGGTTGCCGTAATCGGTTCCAGCAACATGGATGTCCGCTCCTTCAACCTCAACATGGAAGTATCCGTGCTTGTGCACGGGCGCGGATTTGTGGACGCAATCCGTGAAATCGAAGACGGGTACCGGGAAAACAGTCGTGAGCAACAGCTTGAGGACTGGATCCGGCGGCCCGTGTCCGAGAAAGCCTTCGACAACCTGGCGCGCCTGACCGCTTCGCTCCAGTAGCGGGGCGCAGTCCGGCGGGGGAGTCCTGACCAACAGCGGCGTCATATCACTTGCGGTTTCAACCAATTTGGGCTGGGGTCGAGACCTACGCACAGGCCGTCCGCCGGCTGGCCCGCGGCTGCGCCTCCATGGCGTGGACTGCCGGTCATCTGATCGAGCATGCCTGGATGCTGGTGCGGTGGCCGCGGGGGGAACAGGACGAAGTCTTCGAGAAGGGACCCACTCCTTCGGCGGCAGCCACCGGGGCGCCGTTCGGCGTTGCCGAGAAGGTCCCGGGCGGCTACGCGATATCGGGCTTGTGGAGTTTCACGTCCGGGGTGATGCGCTCCGGGTGGGTTCTGTTCCAGAGTACCGAACCTTGGACTGGGCGCTTCTGGGGGCAGCGGACACCCGGGCAGCCGGATTCCCCCGGATCCCGCCATCCACACGCCCATGGCCACCCGGCTGGACATGGTGGCACCCGCCGCGAGCCTCGGCGCCGTCGAACACGCCGTCGAACACGCCGTCGAACTGTTCCGCGAGCGGATGCTGGTGCGTATGGTCAGGAACACCGTCGAGAACCGGCAAGCGGATTCACCGCTTGCGCAGGCCGCTTCTCGCAGGATTACGGGCTCGTGGCCACCGCACAGTTGCACTGAAACGAAGCAATCAGGATTGTTACTGCCGCCTTTGAGCGGTAGCCTTCATCGATGACGGACGAGGTGCGTTCACAGTAGCTGTGTTCTAACTGAAGCTCCATTTGCGGCGATGTCCCAGTCACGGCTCCATCACAAGTGGCGCCAGGAGGCTGGATCCTCACGCTTCGGGCCAGTTCGGGGCGTCGTCGAATCCGCATCCCTGACGGCTGCACTGCCGGGCGCTCACGCGCCAGTCGGGCTGGCTGGAATCCGGCGAACGCGCGTCTTTCCAGATCGGTATGACCCTTGAACCACATTTACGGCAACGCGGCTCGACCCGGGCGCGGCGTTGCGCCTTGTTCACCATTCCCCCCAAAGAAACTCAACCCGAATATGGCCAAATATCTAACGAATGTACCAAAGGAACCGGGCCGCGCATGGGGGTGTGAAGCGGCCTGGCGGCCGTCCTGGCGCACGTGGTAGACCGAGGAAATTCTGGCCGGAGGGAATACGGATGCGATTCTGTATGTTTAACACCTATCCGAGCAGCAAACCGAAGAAGAGAGAATCACCTCAGTGGCAACTGATTACGATGAAGTACGTTCCGACGTCAAGGAGTCGCAGGACAGGTCCCTGGAGGCGTTGCAGTCCGCCAATGCTCCCGACGCCCGCAGTGTGGTGAGCGAGCTGGACGAGGCGGATTCGCTGGACGGTTCGATCACCCCGGGCGGAGAATTTGTTGCCGAGGAACTGGTGGTCCAGGTGATCCCGCAGGCGGAAGACGAATTTACCTGTTATTCCTGTTTCCTGGTCCGGCACCGCTCCCAAATTGCGCGTGAAAAGAACGGCCACGCGTACTGCATTGACTGCGAGGGGTGAATCGATGCTGCGGGCGCGGGCTGGCAATCCGCCGCCGAGGTAGTGGCAGCAAGCTATGTGAAGGAAACGCTGCGGGCACTACAAGCACCGCATGACCGTGCTGGAGTGGCTGCTGGATTCTGATCCCTCCGTCCGCTGGCAGGCGTTGCGGGATCTGGCCGGCGCCCCGGCCGACGTCGTGGCTGCCGAGCGTGCACGGGTTGCCACCGCGGGGTGCGGGGCCCGCTTGCTGGCGCTGCGCGGGGAGGACGGCCAATGGGCCGGGGGCGCCTATTTCCCCGCGCAAGGCGGCCATTCCGACGTCGAACCTTGCGAGGGAGCCGGCGCTCCGGACGGCCAAAGTCAGTCCGGCGGCCCCGAAGCACCCGCTAGCGGAAGCCAGCCCTGGACCGCGACCACCTTCAGCCTCTGCAGCTGCGTGACTTCGGCGTCGACCCTGAAAGTGACCAGATGCGCCGGACAGTGGCACTGGTCAGGGACAACTGCCGTTGGGAAGAGGGTGGCCAGCCCTTTTTCGACGGCGAAGTCGAACCCTGCATCAACGGCATGGCGGTGGGGCTGGGAGCCTATTTTGGCCAGGACGTCGACGGCGTGGTGGCCCGGCTTATCAGTGAACAGCTCGACGACGGCGGCTGGAACTGTTGGGCGGAGCACGGCGCAGTGGTTTCGTCGGCCGCGACGACGATCAATGTTCTTGAAGGGCTCCTCGCGCATGAGCAGGCAACCGGCGGTTCAGCGGAATCCATCGACGCGCGGCGACGCGGCGGGGAGTACCTCCTCGAACGGAGGCTGTTCCGACGCAAGACCACCGGCGAAGTCATTGACCCGGCCTGGCTGGAGTTCGCCTATCCGACCCGCTGGCACTACGACGTTCTCCGCGCCCTGGAGTATTTCCGGTCCACCGGGGATGGTCCCGACCCGCGAGTTGCCGAGGCGGTCGGGCTGCTTCGATCGAAGCGTCAGCCCGACGGCAGCTGGCTCCTGGAAAACACCCACCCCGGGGCGACCCACTTCGAACTCGAGGACGGCGACGGCCGGCCCAGCCGCTGGAACACACTGCGGGCGCTGAGGGTCCTGCGGTGGTATGACAACAACGGCGAGCCTCCCTAATCCTGTCTGAGGGCCCGTCGCCACGGTCATCCCGGTAGTCCTCCGCCGCGCCCGTCCACCGGGGCGACAGTGCTGCCCGACGGAAAGATCAGTTCATCTGGTGCCAACCAGTCTGTTGCAGGCTCCCGGGGCCCACAAGGCACGGCACGTAAACCCTGTGTAAAAGCTGTGCAACACCGTGCTCAGACGTACCTGGCGAACCAGGCCAGCGTGTCGTTCCAGGCCGCGGTGGCCTGCGCCTCAACGTAGCGGTCCCCGGTGTCATTGTGGAAGGCATGGTCGACGCCGGGATACACCGTGAGCTGGTGGCGGACGTCTGTGGCGGCCAGGGCGTCCCGCAGCGCCGGGAGTGCGCCGGTGATCCGCTGATCTAGCTCGGCGTAGACGCCGAAGACCGCCGGTTTGATTGCCGGGACTTTCTCCAGATCGGGGGACGGCCCGTAAAACGCCGCGGTCGCCTTCAACCCGGGCAGTTCCGTGGCCGACTGCCAGGTGATACCCCCGCCGAAGCAGTACCCGTTCAGGGCGATCCGGCCCTCGGCGACAAAGTCCTTTGACTGCAGGTAATCGAAGGCTGCTGCGAAATCAGACACGTGCCGTTGAGCGCCAGCCGCTGTCAAGGCTCCGGGAACGGCGTCGCGGTCCATCTTCGCCGTGCCACCTTCCCTGCTGAGCAGGTCAAGGGCCAGCGCCGCGTAGCCCGCTGTGGCGAAGCGACGGGCCACATCCTGAATGTGAGCGGTCAGTCCGCGGTTCTCGTGGCAGATCAGTACCGCCGGCCCGGCGGCACCGGACTCCGGCCGGGCAAGGTAGGCGCTGATGTCGGTTCCGTCGGCAGGGAACCGCACGGTTTCCGTCACCAGACCCGGCTCACCCTCAGGAACGGAGAGCGGGCTTTTGGCGCCAGGCACCGGGACGAGGGAGGCGGTACCGGTCGCGGGCCCCGGCGCGGCGCCGGTGCCCTTGCCCGGGCCCGACGGCGAGGGGCTCGGTGACGGCATGGGGTCGGTGCCACGCGGAACCTCGTCCGGTGCGCAACCCACCAGCAGCATCGCCGCCGACGCTGTGGCCATGCTGCCGGTGATGAATGCCACCCGGCGCGTAAACGTGCCATGGCTTATGGCGCCGGCGCGGTAATCGTCGAAGAATTCCTCGATCAGGTACTTTTCGTACTTGCCAAGTTTTGTCACGAAGGGCCTCCTGGGGTGTGCGGACATCCTCCTCCGAAGTCCGTCACCAGACAAGGCCGCGCCATATGGTTGGGGCCGGCGTGTCGGAGTGTGCCCGACCGTCTCATTTCGACATGTGAATCTCCGCTGCGAACGCCGGTCCGTAACATTGAAGAAAGTAACGTTCCCAGCTTGCCAAGTTCATCGAAAAGGACTAATAAGGTGCCCCTTGAAACATTGCCCGTCCTGGACTTCTCCCGTTTGAGCGCCGGCCCCGAGGAGGCCTCGCGGTTCCGTGACGAACTTCGCGACGCCATGCACGAGGTCGGCTTCCTTTACCTGGCCGGGCATGGGATCCCGCAGGAGTTGACGGATGCCATCCTCGGCGTGTCCCGACGCTTCTTCGCGCTGCCCGAGGAGCAGAAGCTAGCGGTCGAGAATGTCCACAGCCCGCAGTTCCGGGGATACACGAGGGTCGGTGGCGAACTCACGGATGGCGCGGTCGACTGGCGGGAACAGATCGATATCGGCGTCGAACGTGCTGCCGTGGAACCGGGACCGGGCGTCGCTGACTACTGGCGCCTTGAAGGGCCCAATTTGTGGCCGGATGCCCTCCCCGAAATGCGGGACATCGTCCTGGAGTGGACCGAGCGCCTAAGTGCCATCTCGCTGAGCCTCCTACGTGCCCTTGCGGTTTCCCTCGGCGCACCCGAAGACACATTCGACCACGCTTTCGCGGCCCGGGCGTTCCCCCTGCTCAAGATTGTGCGGTACCCGGGGGAGTCCAACCCGGAGCCGAAGCAGGGTGTGGGTTCCCATCGCGACGGCGGCGTGCTGACACTGCTGCTGGTGGAGCCCGGAAAGGGCGGCTTGCAGGTTGAGTACCAGGGGCAGTGGATCGACGCCCCCCAGGTGCCCGGGACATTTGTCGTCAATATCGGGGAGATGCTCGAACTAGCCACGAACGGCTATCTCAAGGCGACGCTGCACCGCGTGATCTCACCCTTGCGCGGCACCGACCGCGTCTCCCTCCCGTTCTTCTACAATCCGGCACTGAACGCAACGATGCCGCAGCTCGCGGTGAGCCCGGAGTTCCAGTCCAGGGCCCGAGGCCTGTCGGTTGATCCGACGAACAGCCCAATTCTTGAAACGTATGGGGACAACGCCCTTCGCTACCGGCTGCGGGCCCACCCCAACGTGGTGGCCGCCCACCACTCCGATCTGCAGAACGGCTGACCCGCCCGCTCAAGTCGCCGCGGCGCCATTGGCCCTATGACGCGGGAACGGGCTGGCGCTGCGGGTATACGGCAGCGCCAGATCGTCCGCGCGTCGCCAGCCCGGAAGAGTAGCGAAATCGCGCTGTGGTGGCCCGGCGCGCGGCCCCAACCCCAGACGCCGGCACCGGCGGGTCCGAGCGAACCGCCGGTGTGGGGCCGCTGGCCGCCGGAGACTCCATCTCCACGCCGCCGGGCGAATGGCACTGGCATGCGCCGGATTGGGCTATTCTTTCGCATGTTTGGTGGCCGCTTTTGGGGCCCCTTTTAATGTCGCAGGTGCCCGATAGTGTGTTTCCATGGACGGCAAGCAGGGGCCCGAAATGGTTCCGGAAGCGGCGGTTGGTGGGGCGGTCACCGAGGTGGCCCGCTCCCTCGCTGCCGTCCGCCCGGCCTGTGAGAGTGCCGGGCTGATCGGCCAGCTCCGGGAACTCGAGGACCTGAAATCCGCCACGGCCGCACTGCAGGCGAGAATCGCTGTCGCCTTCGACCTCCTCCAGCGCCGCGAACAGCGGAACCTTGGCGTGCCGGCGGCGGAGCTGGGGTCCGGGGTCGGCGCGCAGATCGCCCTGGCCCGGCGGGAATCCCCGGCCCGCGGCGGACGGCTCCTGGGCCTGGCCCAAGCCCTCCTCACCGAAATGCCCCACACCCTCGCGGCCCTGGAGAGCGGGCAGCTCAACGAATGGCGCGCCACCTTGCTGGTGAAGGAAACCGCCTGCCTGTCCGCGACGGACCGGGCCGCCGTGGATGACGAACTCGCCGCCGACACCGGAACCTTCAACGGGACCGGGGACCGGGGCATCATCGCCGCAGCCCGGACCGCCGCCTACCGGCTGGACCCCCGCACCGTCACCGCCCGCGCCAGCCACGCCGCCACCGAACGGCACGTCAGCCTCCGCCCGGCCCCGGACACCATGTGCTACCTCACCGCACTGCTCCCCGTCGCCGCCGGCGTCGCCGCCCACGCCGCCCTGACCCGGCACGCGGCCACCCTCCGCGCCGGAGGAGACCCCCGCACCCGCGGGCAACTCATGGCCGACGCCCTCATCGAACGCACCACCGGCACCCCCGGCGGGATCAGCGGCATCGAAATCCAACTCGTCATGACCGACCGCACCCTCTTCCAGGGCCACAGCGAACCCGCCCGCCTCCCCGGCTACGGCATCGTCCCCGCCAGCTGGGCCCGCACCCTACTCAAAACCGAAGGAACGGGCACGGGCATGAGCGCTGGAGCCGGTACCGGCAGGGAAGTTGGCGACACCGTCCGCACCAGCGCCGGGGACCGCGCCGCGGACGGCGAAGACGCAGCCCTGAACGTCTGGCTCCGCCGGCTCTACACCGCCCCCGGCACCGGCGACCTCACCGCCATGGACTCCAGAGCCCGGCTCTTCCCGCCCGGACTCCGCCGCTACCTCACCGCCCGCGACACCACCTGCCGCACACCCTACTGCGACGCCCCCATCCGCCACTTCGACCACATCATCCCCTGGCACCACGACGGCACCACCAACCACACCAACGGCGCCGGACTCTGCGAAGCCTGCAACCACACCAAAGAAACCCCCGGCTGGACCTCCCGCCCCAGCCCCGGACCCAGACACACCCTCAACGTCACCACCCCCACCGGACACACCTACCAATCCTTGGCCCCGCCGTTGCCCGGAACACCGCAGGGAATGTCCCCGTGCGGCCTTCCCGAAATGTCCTTCCAGGCGCACCAGCATCGGCGGGAACTTCGCCACCAAGCCAAGAAACTCATGCGGTCCCGCCACGGCAGCCAGGTGGCAGCGTAAGGAAGAGCTCCCTATTTCCAGCTCAGGGGCTCGGGCGGAGACGAGCTCCACGTGCGGAAGAACCGCTCGCGGGCTTCCTCACCAGCCTGTTGTTCCAGAGCGTGCAGCCGCCCGTAGGTGAACGCATTGGCGCCGGCATCTTCAGCGGCGAGTTTGCGCAGCAGTTCCCGGGTGACCACGCTGTCATGATGATCCCCCAGGCTCTCCTGGATCTCCTCTGCGGCCCGTGCCAGCGTGGTTGCCCGCTTCCCGAATATCGGGGCCGACGATTCCGCCGCATAGCGCAGCCGCTTGGCGCTCTTCCGGACTTCGTGGAGTGCTGCGTCTAACGTTGGTTCGGCTGGATCGACGTCGAGGGCAGTCACTTCCTTTTTCAACCGTTTCCGCTCTTTCGAGACCAGCCGGCCCACCGTACGGACGGCTTGCTTTGCGGCGGTGTCGGTCAGTGGCGGTTCGGCCAGCAAAGCATCCAGCGCATCGAGGAGACGGAAGTATCGGGCACTATTCAGTGCAGCGAGACCCTTCGCACGGGCAGCACGTGCGTCCGTACCGAAGTGCTCCTGGACCTGCTCGGCAACCGGGCCCAGCAGCAATTCGGATGGTTCAGAGTTGATCAGGCCCAGCACCCGGTCCCGCATCACCTCGTTGTCCCGGGCTTCACCCACCGCGCCGGCAAGCCACTGCAGTTCGGAGCGCAGCGATCCGGCCGTTGTAGGGTCGGTCAGTGACCGGAAGGTGGCCAGCGCGGACCGCATCCGGCGCGCAGCCACCCGGAGCTGATGCACGGCGTCCGGGGTGTCCTCCCGGACGCCGGGGTCATGTTTTTTCAATGCCTCGACCTGCTGGCTGAGGTAGGAAAGGAATACGGCCGAGGCCGGTCCCTCGGGCTCCGGTTCGGGGACCACCGAATTGCCGGGAGGATACTGTCCGCCCAGGCCGCGGGCGAGCTTGGATGGCAGCGCCGACCGGTGGTGGCCAGTCGCGGCCACGAGCGAGTCTGCGGACTTGAGCAGCCGCTTGGGACCGTCGACGAGTTCGAATTCCCATTCCCGCCAATTGGCGTGGGCTTTCGGCTCCAGCAGGGTCTGGGAATCCACCCGGTCATCGCTGAATTCAGCAAGGGCGCTGCCATCGGCCGCGAAGAGACGCTGCACAGTGCGCCGGGTCTTCAGCCTGGCCACCGGAATCAAGTCCAGATCCCTCGTGTGGACCCGCACGAGCTGCCGCAGCCGTCGCGGAACCGCCTGGGGGTCCGTTCCCAACGGCGCCGTGAACTCTTGACGTTCCCCCACAGCCACCGGCAGTTTCAAATGCCATCCGGCATCATGGCCGCCGGTCCGCCGGCGCAGGGTGATCCGGTGGGAAGCCAGGTCCAGGCCAGCAGTATCGAAATAGACGGCATCCAGGGATTCTTCCTCGGGCGGCCCCAGCCGGTCCACTCCCGGCAACGAGGCCAGGGCAGGCCATTGGTCATCTTCGCTGACGTCGTATTTTCGCTCTACCTCGAGCATTCCTGAGGCGCTCATGCCCCAAACTACGCCCGCCGGTCATGGCGCCGCAGGAGTCAAAAGTCCCGGGGTCTCCGGGCGGAACGCGCTGTCCCGGCGTTTGTGGGCACAATGGAGGCGTGACTTCTCCCGCTGTTCCGCTGACCCCTCCACCGGCGCCCTTCGAACTGGCGGTCATCGGGTCCGGTCTGGCGTTCGCGCCCTCGCTGGAGGAGCTGGCCGGAGCGCTCCGGGCCGGAGGCCCGTCCGCGACCGCTGTGGTGCAGGCGCCGCCAGGGACAGGTAAGACGACCCTGGTTCCGCCGCTGCTGGCCAACCTGGCCCTGGCGGACGCCCGTCAGCTGGCAGGCGCGGCAGTGCCGCGCATCATTGTCACCCAGCCGCGCCGGGTGGCCGCGCGCTCGGCCGCCCGCCGGCTCGCGGCCCTGGACGGCAGCCGGCTCGGGGACCGCGTCGGCTACACAGTCCGCGGCGAACGCCAGGCCGGCCCGGGCACCCTGATCGAATTCGTCACCCCGGGCATCCTGTTGAACCGCCTCCTCGCGGATCCGGGGCTGGAAACCGCCAGCGCCGTCATCCTCGACGAGGTGCACGAACGCGGCCTCGAAACCGACCTGTTGCTCGGCATGCTCACCGAGGTCCGCCAGCTGCGCGGCGACCTCGCGCTCGTCGCCATGTCCGCGACCCTGGACGCGCCGCGCTTCGCCGCCCTCCTTGGCGCAGGCGGGGACATGGGGGATCACGCCGGAGAAGACCACGACGGCGGCGGCCCTGCCCCCGTCGTCGACTGTCCCTCCGCGCTGTATCCGCTTGAGGTGGACTGGGTGCCGGCGGCGGCGCCCCGGCTCGACGAACGGGGGGTGACGCGCGGCTTCCTTGATCATGTGGCAGACACCGCAGCCTCCTCGCACGCCGGTGCGCTGGCGTCGGGCCAGGACGTCGACGCCCTGGTGTTCGTCCCGGGTGCGTGGGAGGTTTCCTACGTCGCGGGCCACCTGCGCGGCAGGACCCGGGCGGAGGTCCTGGAGCTGCACGGGCAGATCGGCCCGGCCGAGCAGGACCGCGCAGTCGCAGGACGCGAACCCGGCGGCAGACCCCGGATCATCGTCTCGACGTCGCTCGCCGAATCGTCGCTGACCGTTCCAGGCGTCCGGCTGGTCATCGACTCCGGCCTGTCGCGCGAACCCCGGCGGGACGCAAGCCGCGGAATGTCCGGACTTGTGAACGTGTCGTGCTCCCGGGCTTCCGCCGAGCAGCGCGCGGGGCGGGCGGCACGCCAGGGACCGGGACGCGTTGTCCGCTGCTACGACCAGAAGACTTTCGGCGCCGCACCGGCCCACCAGACACCCGAAATTGCCGTGGCGGACCTCACCGGGGCGGCATTGATTCTCGCTTGCTGGGGATCGCCCGGCGGCCGTGGACTGGCTTTGCCGGACCCGCCGCCGCAGGCCGCGATGGACGAGGCCGTTGAGGTGCTGCGGGAACTCGGTGCGGTGGCTCCGGACGGCCTCGCCACGGATCTCGGCAAGACGCTGGCCCGGATTCCCGCCGATCCCCGGCTGGCCCGCGCCCTGCTGGACGGGGCCGCCGCCGTGGGCAGCCGCACCGCCGCGGAAGCCGTCGCGCTGGTCGCCGGCGACCAGCGCGCCCCGGGTGCCGACCTGCCACGTCTCCTGGCCGCCCTGCGCACGGGCAAGGAGCCGGCCTCGCGGCGCTGGAAGGAGGATGTCCGGCGGATGGAGGCGATCGCACGGCAGGAGAGTTCCGGCGTGAAGCGCCCTCCGCTGACCGCCGCGGTCACGCCCCGGGAGGCGGTCGGCTTCGTCGTCGCCCTCGCGTTCCCGGACCGCGTTGCGCGCCGGGTCCCCGGCGACGGGCCGGAACGCTACCTGCTCAGCTCCGGGACGCGGGCGGGTCTTCCGGCCGGAAGCTCGCTGTCCGGGCACGAATGGCTCGCCGTCGCTGAGGTCTCCCGGGCCCAGGGGCGCGACGCGGCCGGTACCGGCGCCGTCATCCGTTCCGCTGCCCCGCTGACGGCGGACACGGCCGAGGCCGCCGCCCGGCACCTCCTGGCTGACACCGTGGAGGCCCAGTTCAGCCAGGGCCGGGTGACCGCCCGGAAGGAACGCCGGCTGGGCGCGATCGTGCTTTCCTCCACGCCGGTCCGTCCCACCGCCGCCGAGGGCCGGGCGGCAGTCGCCCGGGCGCTGGCGAAGGAAGGGCTCGGAACCATTGGATGGTCGACGGCGGCCGGGGCCTTGCGGCGCCGTCTTGCCCTGCTGCACCGGGAACTCGGGGACCCGTGGCCGGACGTGTCCGAGCCGGCACTGCTGGCCCGCCTCGACGAGTGGCTGGCCCCGGAACTCGAGGCGCTGGCCGGCGGCGCTTCCACGAGCGGGATCGACCTGGCAGACCCGCTGCGGCGCCTGCTGCCCTGGCCTGAAGCCGCCCGGCTCGGTGAGCTGGTCCCGGAGCGGCTGGAGGTGCCGAGCGGTTCCTGGGTGAAAATCGACTATCCCGAAGCCGGTGACGACGGCGGGCGCCCGGTGGTCGCGGTCAAGCTTCAGGAGTGCTTCGGCTGGGACCGGACGCCGCGCCTAGTGGGCGGCAAGGTGCCGGTGCTGTTCCATCTGCTATCTCCGGCCCGACGGCCCCTGGCCGTCACGGACGACCTCGCCTCGTTCTGGTCCGGGCCCTACGCGCAGGTCCGTGCCGAGATGCGCGGCCGGTACCCCAGGCATCCCTGGCCGGAGGACCCGTGGACCGCGCCGGCGACCGCCCGGACCAAGAATCCGAGCTGAATTACGGGCAGCTGTTACGTGTTTGTGACGCAGCCCACTGCGCGTTGGCTATCCTAGAAGAGGTCATGCAGTCGGCCGTACATGCTTCGCAGGGGATCTTTTTTACTATGACTAGCAAACTCGGCATCACTGTTGCCGTAGACCTCAGTTCGGAATCCGCACTCGTTTCACCGGTGGGACAACTCACCGTTCGCAACGTTCCAGGCCTTATTGCGGTCGCCCGCCGGGCAGGCTCCTTCGGGTATGGCCTCGGCGTTGTTGTGGACCTGCGGAATCTCACCGCCGCAGATCCTCAGGCCGTGGCCATGATCCGGGATTCGGGATGGCACGGGAACAATCTGCTCGGAGCCGGAAAGACCAGTCGAAGGCGTGCGGCATGAGGCCGGAACTGGCCGGCGGGTACGGTTCCATTGCCCATGCCCATGGTGCCGGATCGATTTTCGACTCCTTCCGCCGTTGGCCCCTGGTGCCCTCCTCGCAGTTGGTGCGGCTCCGCTCGGCCCTGTTGCAGTGCGTGGATTTGGCCTCGCCGGACGATGGCAGGGACCTCTCGGAGTCCGCAGGGAAACTGCTGCGGCTCGTCACCGAGGAGCTGGAACGCCGAAACGGCACCCGGGGCCGGCCCGCCGTGACGCCGGCAGGATTCCGGCACGCGAGGCGGGTGCCTCACGCGTAAATCGTCGGTATGGCGGGTTCGCCGCGCTGAAGCCGGTTCACGACGGGCGGCAGTTCGGCCATGGTGTCGGTGTGCCGGCGGCGGCCCCGTGCCACGGCCTCCGGGCCCGTCCATCCCGGCAGGAGTTCGCCATTGCGGATGAACTGCTGCAACAGGGGCCTGGCGTTGGGCTCGTCTGCCGGCAGGCGGCCGACCCCCAAGACCTCGTGGGTGGCTGTGCCGGAGCGGTCGAGCCTGCGTACCGGATGCTTCCGTCCGCCGACGTTGATCTTGTTCTTGGAGCTCTTGGCGACCGCGGTGAACTCCCCGGCGTCGTTGGTCCGGCTGACCAGTTTGTAGACCATCCCGGCGGTGGGTGCGCCGGACCCGGTGACCAGCGCCGTGCCGATGCCATAGGAATCGGCCGGCGCCGCGCGCAGGGCAGCCACGGAGTACTCGTCGAGGTCGGACGTGACCACGATCTTCGTGTGGACGTTGCCCAGGCTGTCCAGCAGGTCACGGACCCACCTCGCCTGCGCCAGCAGGTCACCGGAATCGAGCCGCACGGCACCCAGCTTGTCCCCTGCGAGCTCGACGGCGGTACGGACGGCCGCTTCGACATCGTACGTGTCGACCAGGAGGGTGGTCCCGGGCCCCAACGAGTCCAGCTGCGCCCGGAAGGCATCCCGTTCGGTGTCGTGCAGGAGCGTAAAGGAATGCGCCGCCGTGCCCACTGTTCGGAGCCCGAAGCGCCGGCCGGCTTCCAGGTTCGACGTCGCGGCGAAGCCGGCGATGACGGCGGCGCGGGCAGCCGCGGCGGCCGCTTCCTCCTGGGCCCGGCGTGAACCCATCTCGAGGCAGGGCCTTCCTCCTGCCGCGCTGACCATGCGGGAAGCCGCCGAGGCAATGGCGCTGTCATGGTTGAGGACAGACAACACAAACGTTTCCAGGATGCAGGCTTCGGCAAAGCTGGATTCCACGATCAGGACGGGGGAGTAGGGAAAGTATGCCTCTCCCTCGGGGTAGCCCCAGATGTCGCCGGAGAACCGGAAGTCCGCGAGGCGGGCCAGGGTGTCCGCGTTGACGATGCCCGTCCGGTCCAGGAACTCCAGCTCCGCCGGGCCGAAGCGGAAGCCGGCAAGGCCCTCCAGCAGCCGCCCGGTCCCGGCGACGATCCCGTACCGGCGGCCCTCCGGCAAGGCCCGGGCGAACGCCTCAAAGACGGTCCTCCGCTCCGCAGCCCCGGAATGAAGGGCCGCCTGGAGCATAGTCAGTTCGTAATGGTCAGTGAAGAGGGACGTAATGCGGCCGTCCCGGGCCGGCGTGGTGTCCATGATTCACCCTAGTCCCCGGCACCCTGACGGTCAGCAGGAAGTTCTTCCACACGACCGGCTATTCAGTTGACCCGTGTCCGGGGGTACCTTGTCCCCATGGCCAGGGAAGAAGTCACCGTCACTGTCAGCAGCCCCAGCGGCAACCGCGAACTGAGGATCTCAAGCCCCAGCCGGGTCCTCTGGCCGGATCTCGGGTTGACCAAGCTGGATCTCGCACGGTACATGATCGACGTCGGCGACTGTTTCCTGGCAGCGAACGGCGACCGTCCGGTGACTCTGCAGCGGTTCTCCGGCAATATTGAGGGCGAGCAGTTCTTCTCGAAGAATCCGCCCAAGGGCGCCCCGGAGTTTGTGCGCTCGGTGATGGTGGTTTACCCCAGCGGTCGCTCGCATCCCCAGCTGGTGATTGACGAGATCGCCGCCGCGGTCTGGGCGGTCCAGATGAACACGGTGGTGTTCCACCCCTGGGCGTCGCGGGCCGGCAATCCGGACAACCCGGACCAGCTCCGGATCGACCTCGACCCGCAGACGGGCACCGGATTCGAGGACGCTGTGATTGCCGCGCAGGGACTGCGCTCCGTGCTGTCCGAGGCCGGCCTGGAGTCGTTCATCAAGACCTCCGGCAACCGGGGGCTGCATGTGTTCTCTCCGATAGAACCCAGCCATGAGTTCCTCGAGGTGCGGCACGCCGTAATCGCCGCGGCCCGCGAACTTGAGCGCCGGATGCCGCGGGCAGTCACCACCGCGTGGTGGAAAGAGGAACGCGGAACCCGGATCTTCGTCGACTACAACCAGGCGAACCGCGACCGCACCATGGCCGGGGCTTACAGTCCGCGTGCGCTGCCTGGCGCGACAGTTTCGTGCCCCATCGGCTGGGACGAACTGGAGCATGTCGACACCAAGGACTTCACCATTATCACGGTGCCGCCGCGGCTCAAGGCCACCGGGGACCCGTGGGCGGACATGCACTCGAGGCCGGGCACGATCGACGTCCTCCTGGGGTGGTGGGAGCGGGACCTCGCGGCCGGACTGGGGGAGTTGCCGTTCCCGCCGGACTTCCCGAAAATGCCGGGCGAGCCGATGCGGGTGCAGCCCAGCCGGGCCAGGAACGGGGACTAGGCGGGCGTCAGGCGCCCAGCAGCCGCTGGCCGTTGAACCAGCAGACGGCGCGCAGCCAGTCGTCGTCGAGACCGGGCTCCTTGTCACGGAGTCGTTCCAGAGCCTCCAGCTGATGGGCATAGGCGTACGGGATATTCGGGAAGTCGCTTCCGAGCACGACCCGCTCCGGCATCGCGGCAAGCCGCGGCAGCAGTTCCGGCGGGAATGGCGCGGCAGCCTCGAAGAAGTCCGTGAAGACCATGGTCGTGTCCAGGTGCACCCGGGGGTATCTCTCCGCCAGGTCCAGGAATTCGCCGTATTCCGGTGCCCCCAGATGGGCGACGACGGCGGTCAGCCGGGGGTGGCGGCGCAGCACCCCCTCCAGCTTGTCCGGACCGGTAAAGCCGGGGCGCGGAACCGGGCCGCTGCCGACATGCACCACAACCGGAACACCGGCTTCGGCCAGCAGCCCCCAGACCGGGTCGAGTACCGGCTCGCGCAGATCGAACCCGCCCACCTGCGCGTGGATTTTGAAGACCCGCGCCCCGCGCGCCAACGCCGACCGCACCTGGTCCAGGACGCCGTCCTCGGGGAAGAACGTGGCGCTCGGGACACAGTCCGGCTCTGCGGCGGCCAGCTCGAGGGCGAAATCGGTGAGGTCGGCCGCCATGCCCGGACGGTGCGCATAGGTCAGTGCGGTGAAATGCCGCAGACCCAGCTGGCGCAGCCGGGCCAGCCTGCTGGCCTCGTCCGTGCGGTAGGTGATGGGCCACGGGCGGCCAACCAGGGGGCCCGCCTCATCGAAGTGGGCCCACACTCGCCGCAGCATCCGCTCGGGAAGGAAATGCGTATGGATGTCGATAAGGCCTGGAAGTCCGAGTCCTGTCCACCACCGGGGCACGTCAGCATCCTGCATCGTTTCCGCCGGCTCGTCCGTTACGTTGTTCACGCCCACAGTGTGTCACGCCGGGCCTTTGTCCGGGCCGGCGCACCGCCGGGGAAACGGGGGACCAGGGTTGACTCAATTCAGGGCAGGGTACGTCGCCAGGATGTAGTCGGTGGCCGCCGGACCCGCCATGCGGAGCCTGCTGCGGTCTGGGTTGATGCGGTGGGCCTTCAGAGCCGCCCAAAAGCCGGACACCGGGTGCGGTGCGGCGTCGTGCAGCAGGCACCAGCTGATGTAAAGGCCATAAAGCTGGTCTTTCCTCAGCGAGGGGCCGTCGTCGGTTCCTTCGATGGTGGCCTCCGCGAGGAAGCGGTCGATGTGGGCAGGGGCTGTCGGTGAAGCGGCCATGGTTGGCTCTCTTCCGTGCTGTGCAGTGGATGCTGCCGTGTGGCTACAGCAGCGGTTACTTCAGCTCCGTGCACAAGGCGCCGAAGGTCTTGGTCCGAAGGCCAGCCTTCCGGGGCCCGACGTGCCCCAAGGCAGTCGGCGCGATCCCGAAAGGCAGGGGACGGACCGGGGTTTCCCTCTCCCGGTTTCCATGTCCGTGAACATGTCATTCGGGAAAGTCTACAATGTAGAGATTAGGCGTAGACTACAACGATTGGCAAGTGGTGCCGCGGTCGCGGTGCCTTGGCCCAAGGCCCAAGGAAGTGGCAAGTAACTATGGCAACCCCGCAGCAACCCGCAGGTGATGAAGCCGGCAGTGTGACCCGAAAGAACCGCCTCAGCCGTGAGATTGTCCTGGAAGCGGCCCTGAAACTTGTCGATGAAGAGGGGCTGGAGGCGTTGACCATGCGCCGGCTGGGGCAGGCCCTGCACCGGGACCCCATGGGGCTGTACCGCTACGCAGCCAACCGGGCCGCGCTCCTGGACGGTGTCACCGAGCTTGTCCTGAACGAGCTGGCCATTTTTGCTGACGACCCCGACTGGCAGGGACAGCTGCGGCGCATCGCGCACGATCTCCGGCTGCTCGCGCTCCGCCACCCCAACGTGGTTCCGCTGCTGGTGACCCGGCCGCTCTCGACCCCGCTGGGGCTCCGTCCGCTGGGCACCCTCCGGCCGCTGGAGCACATTCTGGGCCTGCTGATCGAGGCGGGCTTTACCGCCTCCGATGCCCTGCACGTCTACCGTGCCTATTACGGATTCCTCTACGGCCACATCCTCAACGAGCTTCAGGAGTTCATTGTGGACCCCGATGAAAATGAGGCCTTGCTGCGCCTTGGACTACACCGTCTTCCGCCAAAGGAGTTCCCGCGGCTCCGTGCCCTGGCCCCCGCGCTCGCCGACTACGACGGCGCCGCAGAGCTGGACGAGGGACTGACTATCCTGTTGTCAGGGCTCGCGGCGCACCTGTCCGCACCGCTCGTCAAGAAAGGCTGAGGACACGATGTTCATTCTCTTCGGCCTCAAGACTGTGCAGCATCCGCTGCCCGGGCGTCCGGCCACCTGCCAGCGCTGCGGACGTTTCGTTCAACACGGGCTGGCAGAACGTGCCACCCGGTTGACCATCTTCTTTATCCCGGTGTTCACCACCTCGCGGTCCTACCGCATCACGTGCTCGAATTGCGGCGCCGTCAACGTCCTGACGCGGCGGCAGAAGAACTCCCTGTCCGTTTAGTGCCACCGCATTAGTGCCACCGCGGGGGCGCGCTCCGCTATGGGGTCAGCGGCGGTGTGGAGTCAGCGGCGATGAAGGGCGCGGAGTGCTCCGCGTACCGCGATTCCGACCGCACATACCAGCGGTACCAGTCCGGCAAGTACGGCGATGCTGTTGGGCCGGAACGCCACCCTCCCGTTCCGGCCGCGGCAGTACACGCCCAGCGGAAGCACAAGGCCGCCTCCGCCGCCACCCGCCGCATTTTCCTTACTGCCGTCCATGGGGGCGCTCCCGGCGGCGTTTCCAGCGACTGCGTCCCCGCCGTCGGCGGATTGACCGCCGCCAAAGCCGAAGGACACCAGGGCCACCGGGATCAGCTCCTCGCCGTCCACTGTGACGGCCGGACCGTAGGCCCTGGACACACCCACATTCTTGAATGTCTCCGCGAGAGACGAGAGAGCTTCAGTCATGGCAATGACCATAGGCGTCCTGCCTAGTGAGCGCCAGAGGCACAGCCCCGGACGGAAGCGACGTCAGGGCCATCCGGCCCCTGTTCTGGAGCGGAACATCGAATTAGATTGGGACGGAGTGTTGCATCGGACGGAAGGCCATGATCATGACGAAAGAATTTGGGGCGGCGCCACGGCTGGCTGAAGTACTCGCCATCGTCCTTGGCACGGAGGAGATCCCGCTCCGGCTCAAGGCCTGGGACGGTTCGGAAGCCGGTCCGGCAGGAGCCCCTCTCGTGGAGTTCCGCTCCCGGCGGGCCCTGCGCCGGATGCTGTGGTCCCCCGGCCAGCTCGGCCTCAGCCGCGCCTACGTTGCCGGAGACATTGATGCCCCGGGCGACGTTTTCGCCACCTTCGCCGCCCTGAGTTCCGCCGGCAAGTTCGCCGAACCCGGGCCGTTCCGCCGGCCCGCTGTGCGAGAACTGGCGACCATCCTCAAGAATGCCGCTCTGCTCGGCGCCCTGGGCCCCAATCCTGCTCCGCCGCCGGAGGAAGCCAAAATCGTCCGCGCCGGCCGGCGACACACGCGGAAGCGCGACGCAGCGGCCATCTCCCACCACTACGACGTCGGCAACGACTTCTACGCCCTGGTCCTCGGCCCGTCCATGGTTTATTCCTGTGCCGTGTGGGAGGACGCAGACACCGGGCTAGACGCCGCGCAGGACGCCAAGATCGATCTGGTCTGCCGGAAGCTGGGACTCCAGCCCGGCATGAGGGTGCTGGATGTCGGATGCGGATGGGGGAGCTTTGCCCTGCGTGCGGCCCAAAACTACGGAGTCGACGTCGTGGGCGTGACGCTTTCGCGTGAACAGGCGGCCATGGCGGGGAAGCGGGTGGCGGACGCCGGCCTGACTGACCGCGTTTCCATCCGCGTCCAGGACTACCGCGACGTCGACGACGGCCCGTACGACGCGATCAGTTCCATCGGCATGTCCGAGCACGTGGGCCGCGAGCAGATGCCCGAGTACGTCGCGCGGCTGCACGGGCTGCTCCGGCCAGGCGGGCGGCTCCTCAACCACGCCATTTCCTGGAACGCCGGACCCACCGCGCCGGATCCGGACTCCTTCATCCCCCGCTATGTGTTCCCGGATGGTGAGATGCTCGGCCTGGCCGAGATGGTTGGGGCCCTTGAAACCGGCGGACTGGAAGTGCTCGACGTCGAGGCCCTGCGCCGGCACTACGCACTCACCCTCCGGGCCTGGGTGCGGAACCTTGAGGAGCACTGGAGCGCGGCCGTAAAGCTTGCCGGCGAAGGGCGTGCCCGGGTCTGGCGGCTCTACATGGCCGCCAGCGCCCTGGGCTTCGAAACGGGACTGACCGGCGTCAACCAGATCCTGGTCCAGCGGCCCGGCGGGACCGAACCCCCGCTGCGACGGACCGGATGGGTCTGAGGCGGCGGAGCCTCAGCCGGAGCGATGGTGTCGGGGTGCCTCAGCCGGAGTGGTGTGAGGCGATGAAAGCCGCGGCCGGCCCGGCAAGTGATGCCCCTACCTCCTCCGGGCTGCGCCTGGTTCCCTTGACCTCGAAGGTGTGGCCTCCGCCGTCGCGCCATTCCAGGGTTGCTGACGGGCCGATGCGGGCCACCACGGCCTCCAATAGTTCGGGCGTGGCAAACGGGTCGCGCGTGCCCTGGAGGAACAGCATCGGCAGGCTCAGCCCGTAGAGGTGCTCATCGCGCATTTTTTCCGGCTTGCCAGGAGGATGCAGCGGGTAGCCGAGGTAGACGAGACCGGCCGCGGGCATCCCCTCGGCTACGGCCATCGAGGCCATGCGTCCACCGAAGGACTTGCCGCCGGCCCAGAGCGGCTCGCCGGCGGACCTGGCGGCGGCCTCAGCCATGGCGGCCCGCCAGGCAGCAATGGCGGCGGGAGGTCTGTCGGGGAACTTCCGGCCGGCCTCGCGGTAGGGGAAGTTGAAGCGGAGCGTGGCGACGCCCAGTCCGTCCAGGGCGCGGGTGAACCCGGCAAGGAACGGGTGATCCATGCCGGCCCCGGCCCCGTGGGCGAGTACGAGCGTGGCAAGGGGCTTCCCGGGCCGGGTGTAGACGCCCGATATGGCGGATTCACCCACGGCAATGGTGACGGGCAACTCGGCGATGTTCATAACTCCATCATGACGCTCCGGGAGGCTGCGGCTACCGCGGTTCAATCGCTAGGCTGTCATTTATGAGCAATACCGAGGTGGCCCCCCAGGAGATCCTTTGTGAAACGGACGACAGCTGCGTCGGGGTGGAAATCCTCGCTCCCCGGCAGGTCCCGCTGGGCGGACCGCGGGCCATGGATGTGAGACGGACCCTGCCGCAGCGCCAGCGAAGCCTCATCGGGGCCTGGTGCTTCCTGGACCACTACGGTCCGGACCGGGTTGGTGAGTCCGGGGGCATGCGCGTGCCGCGCCATCCGCACACGGGCCTGCAGACGGTCAGCTGGCTCTTTACCGGCGAGATAGAACACCGCGATTCGGCCGGCTTCCACGCCGCCGTGCGGCCGGGCGAGGTCAATCTGATGACCGCCGGCCGAGGCATCAGCCACTCGGAATTTTCCGCTCCCGGCACCGAGGTCCTGCACGGTGCGCAGCTGTGGGTGGCGTTGCCGGACAGCGCCCGGCAGATGGAGCCCACGTTTGAGCACTACCGCCCCGACCCACTGTCCGGACCCGGCTGGACCATGCGGGTCTTCCTGGGATCAATCGCCGGGTCCAGTTCGCCGGTCACCACCCACACGCCGCTGCTCGGGGTTGAGATCCTGCTGGACGCCGGAACCACCTTGAGCCTGGACACCGATCCGTCGTTTGAACATGGCTTGCTGGTGGACACCGGGGTCCTTATGTTCGACGGTCATCCGGTGGCCAAGGACCACCTCGCCTACCTGCCGGTGGGGCGCACGTCCCTCGTCCTGGCGGCCGGCGTCGAACCACTCCGGGCACTGCTGATCGGTGGCGAACCCCTCGGCGAGCAGATCGTGATGTGGTGGAACTTCGTGGGACGAAGCCACGACGAAATCGTCCGGTACCGGGCACAGTGGCAGGCGGAGATCGGCGTCGAGGACGCCCCCGCTGCTGCCGGGACGGAAACCGCTGGCCTGCGGTTCGGTACTTTCCCTGCCGGGGAACCCGCCCCGCTGCCGGCGCCCGCACTGCCCAATGCCCGGCTCCGCCCCCGTGCCTGACACCGGTCACTGCGGGGGCAGTCCACCCGCGTTGACTTCGCACGCCCGACGAGAAGCGAGAATCGAGAATCGAGAATCTTGTGAACGAAATCACCATCCGCAACAATCCGGAAGGGCTGCGCTTCGAAGTGCTCGACGGCGGCACCCGCATCGGCCAGGCGGCGTACGTGGACGATGGGGACGGCCACCGGATTTTCTACCACACGGTCATCGACGGGGACCACGGCGGGCGGGGCCTGGCCGGCCGGCTCGCGGCGCAGGCACTCGAGGAGACCGTTGCCGCCGGCTTGAGGATTGTCCCGGTGTGCCCGTACATCAAGAAATACCTTGGGAAGCACACCCAGTACGCGGAGAGCACCCAAAATCCCACTCCGGCACTCCTGGCGGTTCTGGACAACGCACTGGCGGCACGCGCCCGCCGCTGAGCCGGATTCGGCCGCCAGGCCCGGCCCACAGGGGACCGTGCCGCCGTCGGACTTGTGGTTTCCGTGGCCCGACAGGGGGAGAATATAGGGAGGAAACCACACGAGGAGATTGAAGGAGTCCGCAGTAGTGTTCCCTGCTGCGCACATGCGTTCGATGGTTCGCCGGGACGGGTACCTGCCCATCGAGGACCACGGACTCATCGGCGATGGGTCCACTTGTGCACTCGTGGGACGGGACGGCGGAATTTCCTGGCTCTGCATCCCGGAGTTCGACAGCCCGCCCTTCCTCGCCGGAATCCTTGACGCGGAGAATGGCGGACTCTTCGAAATCGCTCCGGTTTCCCTCCAGTCATCGGCCCAGCGGTACATGGAGGATTCCTGTGTCCTGGTCACAACCCTTGCCTCTGACCGCGGCATGCTCCAAGTCACGGATTGCCTGACACTGCGCTCCGGCGCCGAGCTGGTCGAACCCGTCCCCGCCGGCCGCAGCGAGCTGCTCCGGTTCGTCCAGGCGGTGGGAGGGGATGTGCGCCTCCGCATCCGGCTGGTCCCCAAAGCCGGCGTCACTTTTGACGAGCTCGCCGGGGGCTGGCGCTTCGAGTGGGAGAGCGGCCGCGTTTCGGAGGTCTATCTGTGGTCGTCAGTGGAACTGGCTCCGGATGGGCGGGGATTGTCGGCGGAGCTGACATTGCGGGCCGGCGAGACTATCACCGCAGCCCTGCACTGGTCGGGGCGTTTCCGGCTCCGGCAGCACCCCGATTCGCGGAAGCTCATCGACCAGACCGTTGCCGCGTGGCGGCGCTGGGCCTCCGGCCTGGACTGCCAGGGGTCGCAGGCTGAGCTGATGAAGCGATCGGCGCTGACGCTCAAGCTGCTGGACCATGCAGAGACGGGTGCCATCATGGCGGCGGCCACCTCGTCGCTGCCGGAACGGCCCGGAGCGCCGCGAAACTGGGATTACCGCTACACCTGGGTGCGGGACGCGTCGTTCTCGAACTATGTGTTCCGGCGCATCGGTGACCCCAGTGATGCGGACGTTTTCCTCGCGTGGGTGCTGACGAACGTTGAAAGGGATGGCGCACCGCATGTGATGTATGCGCTGGACGGCTCGCAGCCGCCGGACGAGGTCCAGGACCCGGTGCTGCGCGGCTACCGCGGCTCGGCCCCGGTCCGGTGGGGGAACGGTGCCGTTCATCAGCTCCAGCACGACGTCTACGGCGAGATCATCGATATCGCCTATCAGTGGTCGAACAGCGGCGGGCGCGTGGACGGCCGGCTTTGGGCCGCGCTGGTCCCCATCGTCGAACTGACCATCGCCCGCTGGCGGACCCCGGACAGCGGACCATGGGAGATCCGGTCCGAGGGGCGTCCGTTTACCTACTCGGCGGCACTTTGTTACGTGGCCGTGGACCGCGGCATCCAGATCGCCCGCAAGCACGGACTGTCCTACCCCAGGGGGAGATGGGAAGCCGCTGCCAAAGACATTCGCGAAGCCGCGCTGACACAGTCGTGGAATCCCGACCTTCAGACATTCACCGAAAACCTCGGCGGTGCCGGTGGGCTCGGCGCGGCACTGCTGACGCTGCCCGTCCGCAACGTCATCGCCTTCGACGACCCGCGGATGATCGCAACTACGAGGGCAATAATGGAAGGGCTCGACGCCGGCAACGGGCTGCTCTTCCGGTACCGCCCCGAAGTGTCACCCGACGGTCTGCCCGGTGGCGAGGGCGCCTTCCTGCTGTGCAGCTTCTGGCTGGTGGACAACCTCGCCGGTCAGGGCAGGATCGATGAGGCATATGCGCTGTACGAGGCTCTCTGCGGCCGCGCGAACCCGCTCGGTCTGCTGCCGGAACAAATCCATCCCGATACGGGGGAGTTCCTTGGGAATTTTCCGCAGGCCTTCAGCCACGTGGGCGTCCTCGCCAGCGGGTTGCGCCTGCTGAAAGCCGGACGGCGGGCCGCCTCAGGAATCTGTTGCCCCGGCCCGGGCCGGCGGCTGGAGCCGGGCACCGGAGGCGAGGAGTGCCTCGATCAGTGGTGCCGGGCCGGGACGGGCCAGGAAGTACCCCTGCCCCAGCCGGCAGCCCAGGTCCCGGAGCAAAGCAAGCTGCCCGAGGTCCTCGATCCCTTCGGCGACCGCCTCGAGGTCGAGCTTATGGGCCAGTCCGAGGATGCCTTCGAGCATGGCGGCGGAGGGCCCGTCGGACGTGCCGGCGGAGAGGAAGGAACGGTCGATCTTGAGGATGTCTGCGGGCAGGTCGGCCAGGGTGCTCAGGGAGGAATACCCGGTTCCAAAGTCATCGATGGCGATGCGGACCCCGCAGCTCTTCAGCCGGTGGAGCGCCGTGATACCGCCGTCGATGCTGCTGGCCAGGGCGGTTTCGGTGACTTCCAGGACAACCTTGTCCGCTTGCGACGCGGGATCCCTCAGGATGCTCTCGATCGCGGCCAGGTTCCGCGGGCTGGGCAACTGCAGTGTGGACAGGTTGACGGAAACCCAAAGGTTTTCGCAGTGGTCGACCGCCACCCGCCAGGCTGCCGCCTGCCGGGTGGCGGTTTTCAACACCCAGCGGCCGATCGCTTCGATGTCCCCGGTCTCCTCGGCCAGGGGGATGAAAGCCGCGGGCAGCAGCAGCCCCAGCGTGGGGTGAATCCAACGCACGAGCGCCTCCACCCCCAGGATCTCCCCGGTGCGCAGATCGGCCACCGGCTGGTATTCGAGTCGAAGCTCCCGCCGGGTTACTGCGGTGGCAAGGTCGGCCCGGAGGGCAGCGTGGTATGTCATCTTCTTGTAGCCCTCGGCGTCGAAGAGCTGGTAGCGGCCCTTGCCGCCTTGTTTGGCCATGTACATCGCGAAGTCGGCTTGCCGCATCAGTTCGGCGGGATCACCGGTTTCCCGGTGCCACTGTGCCGCGCCCATGCTGACCGAGACCTTCAGCCGGGCTTCGCCGACGGAGAACGGCGCCCGCAGCGCATCATGAATCCGTTCGGCGATCCCGGCGGTCACGGAACCGTCGGCGTCGTTCGTGACCACGATCGCAAACTCGTCCCCGCCCAGGCGGGCGGCCAGGTCGGTGGCCCGCACGCAGCCCTGGAGACGGCCCGCCAGCTGGACCAGCAGCAGGTCGCCGCCTTCGTGCCCCAGTGAGTCGTTGACATCCTTGAAGTCATCGACGTCGATCATCAGCAGACCTTCATGCCGGGACCCAGGGTTCGAACCGGGCCTCAACGCTGCCGACAGGCGCTCCCTCAAAGCCGCACGGTTGGCAAGGCCCGTCAACGGGTCATGGGTGGCCCGGTGCGTCAGGGCCAAGTGGCTGTGGTGCACGGCACCGGCCATGGAGTTGAAGGCCTCCGCCAGCTCGCCCAGCTCGTCGTACCGGGCGACGTCGATGCGGTGGGTGTAGTCGCCGGTCTGCAGTTTAAGGACACCGCGGTGCAGGTCTTCCACCGGCCGGATCAGGAATTTGACAATCCTGTTCCGGAAATAGACGACGCCGGCCGCGGCCAACCCAAACAAAGCGCTGCGGGCCGCGATCACGATCTGCTGGAGTTCGGCACTGTACGCCAGGCCCGAATCCAGAGCTTCAAGGGCCGAGCTCTGGATCCCGTCCAGCAATGCGCGCACGCCCGCCCCGGACGCGGCCAGGTCCGGTGACTCGGCCGCGCGGTTTCCCGTGAGAGTCTGCACTCCGCTGCCCCACAGGCCGTGTTTCTCGAGGCCAGCCTGCCACTCGGTGCGGGCCTCGCTCGCGGTGGCGCGCATGTCCCTCTCGGTCGGAAGGATCCGGACGGCGTCGTCGAAACGGCGCGAGATGTCCTGTTGCTGCTGCAGGAAAGCCGGCTGGTCGACTGGCGCGTTGGACAGAAGTTCATGGCCGGTCTGTTCATGGGCGTCAAGTGCGGAGCGTAATCCCGCCACGGCATCCGACTCACGGTGCAGCCGGGCTGCCGTTGCCTGGACCTGGTCTGTGACCACCCTCAGTCCGACAACTGTCGCGAGAGCCCCGAGAAGCAGCGCCACCAGCATGAGCGCGAACGCCCTGGACCATTCGGCTTTGAGGCTCCCGCTGTGTCCGGAGCGCCGGGCCTCCGCGCCAACGGCAACAGCTCCGGTACCGGTCCTGCCGGTGCCGAAGCTGTCGATAACGAGCCGGTCATCAGCGGGGGCGTCAGCCTCTGTGGGAGCAGGGTCGTCCCGCTTAGTACTCCAGCTCCGCATGGTTCCTGCCTCCGGCTACTTGCCGGCATGCGGCGCATCGTCAAAGAGGAGCGTATCGGGAACATGCGGTGCATGGCACGCCCCGTGTCTTAGCAGTCGAAATGTGAAGCGGGGCTAAGGGATGCAGTTAGCTCATGCAGTCAGCGCAGTACGAATGGCCTGCCTTTTCGCGGGCCAGCTGCGAGCGGTGCCGGACCAGGAAACACGAGTAGCAAGTGAACTCGTCTTCCTTCTGCGGAATGACGGTGACCGTCAGTTCCTCACCGGACAGGTCGGCGCCCGGCAGTTCGACGCCTTCGGAGGTGTCAGCCTCGTCGAGCTCACGGGTTACGCTTCGGGCGTCCGGCGCATTCGCGGAGCGGAGCGCCTCCAGCGAGGCGTTGCGTGATTCCGCAACGTCGGATCGGACTTCGTCATAGTCGGTTGCCACCTGGTTAATTCTCGATTCCGTTGTTCTGGGTTTCCCGGAATTGAACGGTACAGCATCCGACCGTTAATTTGCTGGGTGTAAGGGGGGCTGCGTGCAGTGACACTGACAACACCTGTGCGTGGCTGCCGCCGGGTGCCCGCATTATGTTCGATGATCGTCGTCCGGATTTCATGTGGCGTTCATGCCGCGGTCCTAGGCTGATTCTTCAAGCACCGTCCGCCAGAAGGGATCCGCGATGGCCGATATCGCTGCAGTACTCGGAAGGCTCACGCCCGAGGAATTTGACGGACTCCGGGCCCTCGGGCCGGCCGGGCACCTGCCCAGACACCTCACCGAGGCCCTCGACCGAGCAGCGGGCGGCCCGGGCGCGGGACGAGGATACTACGTTCCCACCGGCAATGTCAGCGCCACGGGTGGACCCCATTTGGTGCTGCGCAGCGACGTCGCCGGCTGGCTTTTCGGTTCCGCCGCGCAGGTGCCGCAATCACACGGGGACGTATAGGGGACAGCCAGCGAGTGCGAGCCGCGGTTCGGAGCTTCCGAAGCACTCGGACACCGGCGTTACCCTGAGCCAGACGAACTGCAGGGGCTGGAGCACAATTCCCCACCAGGTTTCCGGTCAGGACGTTGAGGGCGCCAGCTGCGAATCCGGAGAGCGTCAGGGCGGGCATTTTCTGCGCCAGGTCGCTGAAGTTGGCGAGGGCCAGGATCCGGGTTCCGTCGCGGGCCGCTGGTAGCCGAGGACACCCGGGATGCCGGTGGCGAAGTCCAGCAGCTTCGTCCCGGCCAGTTCCGGCTTGCGGGACCGGACCGAAATCATGGTCCGGAGCCCGGCAAACACCGCGCCTTCGGGGGTGGAGGGGTCACCGCGCGGGGCATACCGGTCGGCGGGGAAATGCGGCCGGTGGACCCACCGGCTGTCTGTGGCGTGGCCGTCCTCAAGGGCGTAATCGTAGTCGTTGAGCCGTCCCAGGCCGGCGGCGTCCTCGTCGGCAAAGGTCCAGCCGATGTCGTCGTGGCTGCGGACGTAGTTCGCCCAGGACGTTCCCTCCGGGATGTTGTGCCGGCGCTCCAGGGCGCCAGGAGGGAAACATCCCGGGTGGCCATGGCTTCCCAGGTGAGGGCCATCCGCAGGGGGCTGCAGGAGAGCTGGCATTCGGCCGGGTCGATGTACTGCGCCACTTCGTCGGGGTGCACGATGGCCTCGGACTTGAACAGCAGGGAGGGTGCGGCGAGCCGGCAAACGGCGTTGAAGGCCGCGGCAGGACGTGGGCCTCCGGCAGGTTCTCGCAGGGCATTCCCAGCTGTTTCCAGATAAAGGCGACCGCATCCATCCGGAGGATGTCCACTCCCTGGTTGGCGAGGAAAAGCATCCCGCCCGCCATCGCCCGGAAGACCTCAGGGTTGGAGTAGTTCAGGTCCCATTCGAAGGTGTGCAACGTCGCCCAGACCCAGCGACCGTCCCGCCGTGGCACGAACGAGCCCGGATGATCATCCGGGAAGACCTCCCGCACCTGTGTCTCGAACGCGTCCGGCATGGTCCGGGTCAGGTTAGATCCAGTAGTAGTCGCTGTAGACAGGATCTCCGGCGGAGGCCTTGCAGGCCCACTCGTGTTCGTCGGAGGTGTGGTTGAAGATGAAGTCCAGGACGAGGCTGAGGCCGTTGGCCCGGAGCTCGCCGGCCAGCGTGCTCAGCTGTTCCGTGGGGCCGGAGCCTGGGGTTGACTTCACGGTAGCTGGAGACGGCATAGCCGCCGTCGGAGTGCGGTTCTGGTGCCAGGAACAGGGGCATCAGGTGCAGGTAGCTGAGCCCAAGTTCCTTGAAGTAGGGGATCTGGGCGCGGACGCCCTCAAGATCCCCGGCGCGAGGAAGTGCCGGCAGGCTGTTTCAACAGCGTCCGTGGCTTCCACCATTTGAAGTTCTCCTTTGAGGTTCCGCGGGCTAGCCGACGATCCGGATGAAGAGTGGATCCATCGGCTGCCCGGCGGCATACTGGCCGTCGAAGAGTTCGGACCCCTCCGGGGAAATGACGACGTCGACGTTTTCCCAGACCAGGGATCCGCCGGCTTCGTGCGGTATGGAGGGGCTGAGGAAACCGACGGTGGTGCGGTCCTGGCCGCCGCCGTCGCCGGAGCTGATGGAAAGCACGCCGCTGCCGCTCGTGAAGGTGATCCAGGGGTCCAGGAGCCGGACCAGCAGCATGCCGTGGTGGCCGGCGAGCCGGACATCCCCGCGGAAGCGCAGCACCCCCGTGCCGCGCGCCGGGTCGTAGTCCGAGGATTCGTGAGGGAAGCAGAAAATCGACGCGGCGGCGACGGTTGCCCCTCCGGTCGCTGAAACGGACCCGTCCGGCAGGCTGGTGATGTAGTCGATGAAGCTGCGCTTGATGCCCCAGCTCAGGCCCAGCGGAGGCAGCGGATCGGGTGAAGCGGACGCTGGGTTCACGTAGGTTCTCCTGTGGCTGAAAGTCGGGTCTCCTCTGAGCCTAGCGGCGGAACGCCGTCCGGATTAACTGCCGCCCGGGGGGCTCGACATCCGGCGTAGTTCTCTCAGGGCGTAGGGGGCACCGGACTACCCCTGCCATGCCGGTGGTTGACTTGGATAAGTACCAGTTCAGGAGGTGCGCTGTGGCCACTGCGATCAGCCGGGTGCCTGGTCGTGACGCGTCCGAGGACCCCCTCGATTCCTACTCCGCAACAGTGATTCGCGTCGCCGCTGCGGTGACGCCCCATGTGGCGGCCCTCGAAGTGACAGGCGCCGGGCGGAACGGGCGGCTCGGACCCACTCTCGGATCTGGCAGTCGTGCACGGCAGGGCCCCCACGGCGACGCCGGCGGAGCTCGGCGATGCGGAGTCACTCCGGGTCGGGCAGCTGGTCATCGCGGTCGGGAACCCCCTGGGCCTCTCAGGCTCCGTGACCGCAGGGGTGGTCAGCGGACTGGGCCGCTCCATCCCCGTCTGGTCCGGACGCAACCGCCGCATCATCGAAGACGTGATCCAGACCGACGCCGCACTGAACCCGGGAAGTTCCGGCGGGGCGCTGGCGGACGCGCGCGGCAGGATCGTTGGCATCAACACAGCGGTGGCCGGGACCGGGTTGGGCCTGGCCGTTCCTGTCAACGCCACGTCCCGGCGGATCATCGCCGCGCTGCTCAAGGACGGACGGGTCCGGCGTGCCTATCTGGGGCTCGTCAACACCCCTGTCCAGCTGCCGCCAAGCTCCGTGGTCCGGACCGGACACCGGGAAGGGCTGCTCGTTGTCGAGGTCCTGACGGACTCGCCCGCCGAGCGGGCAGGACTCCGGTCCGGCGACGTGCTCCTCAGAGTCGGCGAAAAAACCGTGTCCAATGCCGAGAGCCTGCAAAAGCTGTTGTTTGCCGAGGCGATTGGTGTGCCGCAGGAGTTGGCGGTGCTGCGGGACGGATCGGAAATCCGGATACTCACCGTTCCCGAGGAGATGAACGACAAGTGATGGCTTCGCCCCGCCGTCGAATGTGAATCGCAGAGTTATCTGGCTCGTCCATGGCAGCGCCATTTGGTCTGCGAGGGCCAGCGCGCGGAACCTATATGTGGAGGGAGTGAGCCCTAATGAGTGCGACATCGGAGCAACCGCCTCGACAGGTCCATGCGGGTGTAGTTGCTTCTCAATTGCTCATAGACCAGTTCCTGCCAGGATTCGATCTCTCCGTGGTGCATTCTGACGTCCTCCGGGCGCCCGCCGCCGAATGCTTCGCGGCGGCTCGTCAACTGGACCTCTTTCAGGCGCCGCTGGTTCGGATGCTGCTCGGCGTCCGGGCCTTGCCACAGCGTGCCGCCGGCGCCATGAGGGGGCGCAGGTCGGCAACTGCTCCCCAAGCATCCCGGCACACGTTCCGGCTCCAGGATATGGTCGGTCTGGGTTGGATCCTGCTCGGCGAGACCCCGGACGTGGAGATGGTCCTTGGCCAGGTGAGCCGCCCCTGGAAACCGGTCGCGGCCGCCGCCGGCGCACCAACGACACCCGGACAGTTCACGAAATTCCATGAGCCCGGTTTCGCCAAGATAGCCACCAGCCTGAGGATCGATCCCTACGGCAACGACTCCTCAATCCTGACGGTAGAAACACGTGTCGCCATCACAGACGACGAGAGCCGCCGCCGGTTCAGCCGCTACTGGGTGCTCGTTGGCCCCTTTAGCTCACTCATCCGTCGAATGGCGTTGCGCCTGCTCGCGAAACAGCTTCGACGACCGGCGCCCGGCAGGCCGAATGACGCCAAATCGGACCGCCTAGAGTAGCGGGGCCCGCGCCGGAGTTCGAAGAAATGTGCGGCAGGGCGGTTTGGTAATACTTTCCCTGGGTCCAACTACTCACATTAGTTCCAGCGAATACTTGGTGGCGCTCCCCGGTGTACTCGACTTTCCGCAAACTAAAGGATCGGGTAGCTTCATCGCTTGTTGCCCTTTGTTTTGCGTGGCACGGTTTCCCTAGAAAGTCGGATGGAAGTGAGTCTCGGCACGTTCCTGTATTTCTTTCCGACTCTCCGGAAAGCGAATACGTATTGGGTGGGGAAATCGGAGATCAATGTGGCTAATTTGGGTGGTCCCACGCCAGGAATTTCGGTCCAATTATTTGGGACATTCGAGATCCGCCGGAATGGTGCAGTGCTCACGGCGGCGGACATGGGTGGCTGCAAGACCCGGCACATTCTCGAAATTCTCCTGCTGAATCTGGGGACCCCCGTGTCCAAGACACGCCTCGTGGAGATCCTCTGGGGTCCCCGGGCAAGCGATGGGTCAATCGCCACGCTGGAGAGCTACGTCAGCGGCATCCGCAGGGCGATCCAGCCCGGCAACACTAAGAAAGGTCCGCTTCGCACCGCCAACAGCGGCTATGTCCTGGACCCGCAACTTGTGGAACTGGACCTTTCGGTGTTTCGCAAGCTGGTCCGAGCGGCCCGGCAGTCGGCGCCGGCCGAGGCGCACCTGCTCTCCATGCAGGCCCTGGACCTTGCGGCTGAGCCGTTGCTGGGCTTTGAGCTCGTGGCCGACTGGGCAGAGGAAGCGCGGGCGCGGCATGCTGCCGAGAAAGTCGCCGCCCAGATTCTGGCGGCAGAGACTGCGGCCTTTCTCGACAAACCCCAGCTGACCATTTCGCTGGCACAGGCTGCCATCCGGTCCGAGCCGCTGAACGAACGGGCCTGGACCCTTCTGATCGCGGGATACGAGCAGGCCAGCCTGCCGGTGGAGGGGCTCTCCGCGTACGAGCGTTGCCGACGCCTGTTCGACCGCGACCTGGGCTGCGCCCCGGGGCCGGCGCTGCAGGCTGCCCACCTGAGGCTGCTACGGCAGCGTGCCGAGGGAAACACCGAGCTCTCCGAAGTCCTGGCGGCGCTGCTCTACCTGGGCGAGCGGCTGCACGGACCCAAATGCACCCGGCTCGCCGAGGCGGAATCCCGGCGCCTGCAGGAGAAAGCCGGCCGGGTCCTGGACTCCTTCCTGCAGCAGGCACTGGCCGCCGTCTGATAAGGGGAGGACGCCAGCCCGCCTGGCCGGCGAGTGCCTGCCAGGCTGTCACGCCGCCTTGACGATGGGGAGCTCGGCCCAGTGCGTCGTGTACCGGGGGGACAGCATGTCGCGCTTCATGCTCCAGTCCGGGCCGCCCCGGATTTTTGCGTGGCCCAGGCCGATCGAACCCCGGCCGTACCTCCGGCTGACCTCCTCCAGCAGCGAGCCGATGCCGCGTTCCTCGTGCGGATTCTCAAAGACCGGAAGGGGTGCCTGGTTGCCGGTGGGGCGCAGGTCGGTGACCATGATCCCGGCACGGACGTACTTGACGCCGTCGTCGATCCGGGGGAGCAGTGCGTACGCCGCCCTCGCCAGGAGGACCGGGTCAGCGGTGGGCATTGGCAACGGAACGCACACAGAGGGGTACGAGGTGGCCTGCGGGTTGTAGTAAGACGTGGCGGCAAACGCCGTCAGCACCTTGGCCTGCAGCCCATGCTTCGCCAGGCGGGCGCTGGCCTGCTGGGCGTAGACGCCAAGCACCTGGCGAAGCCCGGCTCCGGTGGTGATCGGGGCGGCGAAGGAACGGCTGAAGATCAGCTGGTCGCGGCCGATCCGTTCCTCTTCGAGGGGGATGCACGGAGTACCCTGGAGTTCCAGGACCGTCCGCATCAGCACCACTGAGAAGCGGTCCCTGATCCTGACCGGGTCCGCCCGCGCGAGGTCCAGCACGGAGTGGATACCCAGACCGTTCAGCCGCTTGGTCAGCCGCGCCGCCACACCCCAGAGCTCAATCACGGACAGGCCCGCCATGAGCTTCTCGCGCCCGGCCGGCGGCGACGGCATCCCAGTGGCAGACGCCGTCGAACGCCGGGTTGTGCTTCGCCCACTTGTTGGCCAGTTTCGCCAGGGTCTTGGTCTCCGCGATGCCGACGCAGACGGGGACGCCGACGTTCCGGCGCACCGCCGTCTTCATGCTGTGGCCCAGCAGCTGCAGTTCCGCCGGGGTGCCGCTGACGCCCAGGAAGGCCTCATCGATGCTGTAGACCTCCAGCCAGGCCGAGTAGCGGCCGAGGAGTTCCATCACCCGGGCGCTGATATCACCGTAGAGCTCGTAATTGCTGGAACGCGCCACCAGCCCCCACTCTTTTGCCCGCGGGGCGAGCTTGAACCAGGGCTCACCCAGCGGGATCCCGAGTGCTTTCGCCTCGGGGGAGCGGGTGACCGCGCAGCCGTCATTGTTCGAGAGCACCACCAGCGGACGGCCCTCCAGGGAGGGGTCGAAGGCTCGTTCGGCGCTGGCATAGAAGCAGTTCACGTCGACGAGGGCGATACTTCCCCGGCGGGGCAGGGCCTTAGACATGGTGCAGGCAGCGGGTCGCGACACCCCAGATGACCAGATCCGACATAGCCGGGGTTGTCTGCCGCAAGCACGACGCCCGACGCCGTGAGGCGCAGCCTCTTGACCGTGAGCTCGCCGTCGAGGACAGCAACGACGACGCAGCCGTCCCGGGGCTCGAGGGCCCGGTTGACGATCAGCTCGTCGCCGTCGCTGATCCCGGCACCCTCCATCGAGTCGCCGGACACCCTCACGACATAGGTGCTGGTGATGTCCTTGATGAGGTGTTCATTGAGGTCGATCCGGCCGTCAAAGTAGTCCTGGGCAGGGGAGGGGTAGCCGGCAGCGACCGGCACCGGCGAGATCAGAACCGACAGAAGGGAAGTGCCCGCGCCTATCACGCGGGGTCCGATGATTACGCCCACAACACACCTTTATTCGAATATATGTTCGATACTTCCAGTGTAGCCCGGGGCGCTGACATTGGGTCTACCCCACTGGAAGATAGGACGATGGACACCGCGCCTTTCGCCGCCACCGGAGGTACTCGCATGCGAAAGATCATCCTCATGATGTCAATCTCCTTGGACGGATTCTTCGAGACGGCCGACCGGGACATCAACTGGCATCTGGAGGATACTGGCCCAACGCCGACCAGGACCCGGACATCCCGGCGGAACTCGTTGAGTTCGCCGGGATCTGGCGCGAGATGCCCAGATTCGTCTTTTCGCGGACACTCACGCATGCAGACTGGCGCACCACGGTGATTCACGACGTCATGCCTGAACAAATCGCGGAACCGAAGGCGCAGCCCGGGGGCGACATCGGCCTTAGGCCGCGACCTTCATGCGGCACGGCCTGATCGACGAATTTCGAATTCTCGTCCATCCCGTGGTCCTGGGGCAGCGCCGGCCGCTGTTGGAGGCCCCTGCTGACCGCATGGACCTCAGGCTCGGGGCGACGCGGGCAGTCCACACGGCGTGGTCTTGCTTCATTACTCGAACGACCGCGCCTGAAATTCGGACCATCCCGCGCCGATTCCCCCAAGAGCCCCTCTACCGGATGATGCTCAGTGACTTCATTGGCATCACACACGATGCCCGTTTCAGAGTTGCAGCTACTCCATCGGCACGGTTGTTCTTGCCGGTGTCATCGCACCAGTCGACGTCGTCCGGTATTGCCGTGACCGCCGCGTCGCCGACGGCCGTTTGAGATGGGACCTCAAAGGTGTAGGTGAACCCGCCGTCGTCATTCATCGGGGCAGTTACGTCGATGACCTTCGTGTTCGCAGCGTCGTTGACGGTTACTCGGATACGGGCGTTGTCGCCATAACGGGGATTGCACTCGGCATCCGGCGCGGTAACAGTCACCCTCTCGCCGGCTGTCGCCGTCGCCGGCTTCACTAGAAACGAAGGCGGAAAACACGGCGGTTCGTCGTTACCTGTGGAAGAAGCGCATCCGGACGCAGCACCTGCGGGCAGGATGACACCGGCCGCAATGAATACCCGCATGCTGCGACTTCGAACACGATCCTTGGGATTGAGCGCCATTTCCTTATTATTGGTGGCGTGGCAGCGAGCGAATACACCCACCCGATATTCGTTCTCATATCGTTGCCGAAGTCTCCTGCTGGCTCTGCAAATGCGGAGATCAATTAGGTCAAAAAAGCAGCCGCGCAAGCAATCGTTTTCCGCCCATGTTTGCATCTGGTGGCGGAACACTGGAGCGCCGAATCCTTCGCGGAATGACGTCGGTCGATTAAGTGTCGGCTTGTCAGTGGATTACCCGATAGCGCACGTGGGTGACGAGGCGGGTTCCGCTCACTTCCGTGGGCTCACGTTTGGCCCCGTCCGAGCCCATGGGTTCCGCCGGGCTTTGGTTCGGGCCGGCGGTGAGGCCGTGGAACGTCGGGGCCATGGCGATCGGCGCGAACCCAGTGTCCGGTGAAGCTCAATCGAAGCGTGGTGTTCGTTGGCACATGCCGGTTCATTGAAACTGACGCTACGGCCCCGTGGCAGCATCACCGAGCCTGCCGGCGTTCGTTCAAGGGCTTCTGCGCGCGATCATCGCCGTCTGAGGACGCCGGCCTGGACCGGTCCGGGTCTGCACGGCAACGACTTCGAGACCGGCGCGGACGAGTCTGGCAGCCATGGCATCAACGGACCAGACGTAGGCGGATCCCCCCCGACCTGCCCGTCGTGGAGCCCGAGGTCCGTGAACGAAGCGACCCGGAACATCGCATCCGGGAATTGCGCCCTGGCATGGGCCACGAACGCCGGAACGAGATCGACGCCTTCAGCATCGACTTTCAAGCTGGTCAGGAAAGCCGTCCAGTGACCCGGGCCGCATCCGACGTCGACGACAGGACCCGTAACCGACTTCGCCCAGTGCGCGACAAGCCGCCGGTCCTGCTCGTCCGCCTTGTCCACCGATCCGAACAGCGAAATGTATTCGGACGCGCGCGTGGCCTACGCATCACGAACCTCGGTTTCCGTCATCGGCTCCGAGCCTATACAACCACCTTGGCTTTGTCTGTCCTGTTTTGGTTGGCGAGTAGTCCTTGATGGTAGCGCTAGTCCAGGCATCTGGTAGCGCAGTTCTGACGTGGTGGTAGCGGCCCGGGCGCTGTGCCCGGGCCGCGGCCGGTGTTACTCCCAGTAGGCCTCGTGGGCGCGGGCCTGGTCGTTGCGGTGCCGGCGCATGTCGATCTGACCGAGGTTGATGATCCGGGCGTTGTTGGCGAGGCGGTTCACGATCGAGTCCGCTGCGACCCGGTCGGGCAGCTCAGCAACCCAGTGCGCTGGCCCCGTCTGCGAGGCAATCATTGTCGGAAGCCGGTGCTCCCGGTTCGCGAGGATCGCGAACAAATCGCTGGCAGCGTCGCTGTCGATGCCGACGGTGAGGAAATCGTCGATGATCAGCAGATCGATGTTGGAGAGCTCGTTCAACAGCTTCTGGTGGGCGATGCCGTCGCCGCGGGCGATGACGAGCCGCCGTGCCAAGTCGTCCATCCGGAAGTAGAGAACCGAGTGCTCACTCTGGCAGGCACCGATGGCCAACGCGCAGGCAAGGTAGGTTTTCCCGCCTCCGGTGGGCGAGATGATGAGCAGGTTCGTCGCATCGGAGCGCCAGTCATGGGCGGCATAGCGTCGCATTCTGACCGGGGTGATCCCTCGCCCGTCGCGGTAGTCGACCTCAGCAACTGTTGCCCCCGGGATCGGGAAGGCGGCCTGACGGATGAGTTTGTCGACCTTGTTGATGCGGCGGGACTCCAACGCGTCGTCGACCGCAGTGAGAAACAACTGCTCGGGAGTGAGTGTGTCGTTGCCTTCGTCCTGGATGAGCTCCTCCAGCCGGGTCGCGACGTGGGTCACCCGCAGGGCCCGGAACTTGTCGTAATCGATGCTCGTGAACATCACTTCCCCTCCTCGTCGCGTGCGTAGTGGGAGGCATCGCGAACGTAAACGTCCGAGATGGTGTCACGGAAAACGACAGTGCTGCCGCGTTTGCGCGTCGAGGCCGCCGGGATCACCGGCCGGGGCTTCTTCGCATCATTATCGATCGCCGCCATCAACCGTTTCAGCGTCGAGTAAGTCGGATGAGCGCTGCGGTTCACAAGCTCCTGGCAGGCCGCCTCCAACCGTTCCCGGTTATTCTTGCCGAGCCCGTCGAGGATGTTCTGGCACGACAGGTAGCCCTGCGCCTCGATCACCTGACCGTCGAGGATCTGCTCGATCACCGTGACTGTTGCCGGCCCGACGCTGCGCGCCCGGTCGATGAACCACCGCCGGGACCACAACCCATCAATATCGCGGTGCCGCGGCGGGACATGGTCCGGCAAGGTCGAGTACTGGCCTTTGCGGCCCGTCAGCCGCGGGTGTTCGCAGATGCTCTCGTGCCCGTCGAAGACCGTCACTCGGGAAGACGTCAGCCGGACCCGCAGCAGCTTGCCCGCCAACGCGAAGGGCACGGAATACCGTTGTGTGTCCGCGGTGACGTGGTAGTTCCGGGCCGCCTTTAGTTCCTTCCACTCGACGTCCTCGAACCCGGCATCGGGCAAAGGGCCGAGCAGCTCCCGCTCCTCGGTGTCGAACCTCTCCCACCGGGTCGTGTCGTCGGCGCGGCGGATATCGTGGTTGATCTCCCGCACCCGCTCCTCGATCGCAGTATTCAACTCGCTCAGCGTCGTAAAGACATCGTCATCGAGGTAGCCGATGACGCGTTTGTTGACCACGTTCACCGCGTTCTCGGCTGAGGCTTTATCGCGGGGTTTCTTCACTCTGGCCGGGACAATTGCTGTCTGGTAGTGATCCGCGAGTTGCTGATACCTCGCGTTGACGACCCGCTCCGCATCGCCCTTATGGGTTTGGTGGGTGGAGGTCGTCGGGTTATCTGGCACGACGATCTGCGTCACGCCGCCGAAGAACGCGAACGCTTGAACATGCGCGTCGAGCCACGCCGGGGACTTCATATCCGCATATGCGCGGCAGAACATCAGCCCCGAAAACGGCAACACCGCGACGAACAAAATTGCCCGGACCACCTCGCCGGTGATCGTGTCGACGACATCCATCGTGTCGCCGGCCCAGTCCACCAGCATCGCCCGCCCCGGCTCATGGCGCAGCACCGCCACCAGATCGTGGGTGCGCAGGTAGCCAGTGAACAGGGCGCAGAACTGGGAATACCCGTACTTCTTCCCCGCGTCCTTGGTGTCGACGTAGCGACGCCACGCCAGCAGCAACGTGAAGTGCCGGTTCGCTTTCAAAGACGCCAGCACCCGCGACAAGTCGGGCTGGTCATACTCCTCCGACACTTTCCGGCGCCCGTCGGGGAACCAATCCGCCAGCTCGCTGTCACTGACCGCGACCGCCGAGGTGAGACCCCGCTCCTGGACCTCCTGCCGGACCCGGGCCACGTCGCGATGCGAGCACCCCGCGATCTCTACAACTTCGCGGTAACTCCTCCCCTCCAGCAACAACCCCAATATTTTACGATATTCCGCCATGGCCCGCCCTTAACAATGAGACGACAACGCCTTATGCGTTGTCATCTCACAGCACAGCAGTTCACCAGGGCGGGCGCTACCGTGTTCCCGGAATCTTGCTACCAGATGCCTGGACTAGCGCTACCTACAAGCGCTACTCGCCATTTTGGTGACGAAGGACGGACACCATTGGACCAGGGCCTGGTCAACGCTGCCCGGTGGACTTCTTTTCGGCTTGGCTGCCGGGGTTTGGAGTGACCTTCATTTGGGTGCCTCGGGGTTGGGTTTGGTGATGGGGTGTTCCGGAATCGGAGCCGTCGTCGGCGGGCTGCGTTTGCTCTGGCCGGCTTCGGGCAGCTGCGATTCGGCATGGCCATGGGCGTCGAAGAGGCACCTGGAAATAGGTTATAAGCAGGCTGTGACGCCGGACAGGCTCATAGCCCGCATGAGTGTCACGAGGCGTTCGGTGAAACGGGGAACGAAGACCAACAACTTTCCGAGGAAGATGCACTCATTCCCTAAGCGGCAGCCACGCGCATGGCACGATGTTAGCTTCGTCACGTGCCGGGTTTTCGTTGAAAATCCGGCTGCGGCGAGCCTCATACTTGAGATGACTCCGGCGGACATTCCCCACCGCCAGGCATGAGGAGGGTCCATGAAAACCTTGAAAATCCTGCAGAGCACTGCGAAGAGCACTGTGACGAACGAGTACTTTCCCGCGGCGGCGGTGCTGGCCGGAGTGATCCTGTTCTGGGGCCTCGGGCTCTTCGGTGGACTATCCCTGCTGAGCGACCACCAGTCGATGCTGACCACGCTTACGTGGCTGCTGTTCGTCTACGCCGCTGCCGTACTTACGCCCATTGCAGGACTGGTGGCGGTAGTGGACCTCACACGCCGCTGGTTGCGCAACCGGGCGTCGGGCGTCGCAGGGCCAACCGAGACCGCGTAGGCAACAAGACCGGGCATCCGGACCGGGGCTATTCGAACCGGGACGGGTCGCCCATGCCGCGCCGGACGACTTCGGCCACGCCGCTGGAGTAGTCGATCACGGTGGTCGGCTCCGCGCCGCAGTCGCCGGAGTCAATCACGGCGTCCACCACGTGCTCCAACCGTTCCTTGATTTCCCAGCCCTGGGTCAGCGGCTCGTCCTCATCCGGCAGCAACAGCGTGCTGGAGAGCAGCGGCTCGCCCAACTCGGCCAGCAACGCCTGGACCACCCGGTTGTCCGGGATCCGCACCCCCACGGTCTTCTTCTTCGGGTGCAGCAGCCGCCGGGGGACCTCCTTGGTGGCAGGCAGGATGAAGGTGTAGCTGCCGGGAGTGACGGCCTTGATACTCCGGAACACATCATTGTCGATCTGCACGAACTGGCCCAGCTGGGCGAAGTCCTTGCAGACCAGGGTGAAGTGGTGCTTGTCATTGAGGTGGCGGATGGTCCGGATCCGGTCCAGTGCGTCCTTGTTGCCCAGCTGCGCGCCGAGCGCATAGCAGGAGTCGGTGGGATAGGCGATGAGCCCACCGGAACGGACGATTTCCACGGCCTGGCTGATGGAGCGTGCCTGGGGGTTTTCGGGGTGAACATCGAAGTATCTCGCCATGGGAAGAGCTTACGCCCGACGGCGGCCCGGCCGGCTCTCGGCCGGCCGCCGCCGGCCGCTGATTGCCCGGACGCGGCCCTTGCCGGTCTCACTCCGGTGTTACACCAGTGTCACGCCGCGAGCGCCGCGAACATGACCGCCATCGACCCCGCACCCACGACGTCCAGGACGGAGTCCGCACGGCTCTGGCCGTGGTGGGAGCCGAGCCTCCGGAGCAGCTGCACGCTCCACACGGCCGTTGCCAGGCCGGCTGCCACGGCCAGAACCAGCGTGGTCTGGCTGCTCCAGCCCTGGGTTGGGCCCGGCAGCGGCAGCCCGGGGGCGGAGGCGCCGCCGTGGTGCACGGCCTGGCCCAGGAAGCCGGCAGCCTGGATGCCGGCAGCTTCCGGCACATGGTCACTGCGGAGGTCCATGGCCGCGAGCATGTAGGCCATGGCAGCCATGGTCATTGCGTTGTAGAGCAAGCGGCCTCGGCTGGCGTGGCCCGGGCTGCGGCCTGTCCCGGGCCCGGCGGCGGGAACAGGCTGCCGGGCCAGTGTCCCGGGATGGCGGGAGACGGTGCGGAGGATGTACCACCAGGAGGCGAGGCCGAAGAAGAGTATCTGGGGAAGGACCACCCACCGGAGTCCCGGGATGAGCATCAGCGCCATGGCCGCCATCATCGCCGCGTGGAGTCCAAAGTCGATCCTGGTGGCCGCCGCGGACTTGCGTCCGGCGCGGAACGCAGCGTACAGCAGCGCTGCCAGCAGCAGTGCCGTCAGCGCGCAGCGCGGGATATCGTTCCCGATCACCGGTGCCCGGTCAATGCTGCTCGTCGTGGTGGATGCGCTCCCCGAGCTCCCGGAGTGGTTCCCCGCTCCCGCTCCACTGCTTGGCGATGAACTCCGCGGCGATGGACACGGCCGTCTCCTCCGGGGTCCGGGCGCCCAGATCGAGTCCCACCGGGCTGTGCAGCCGGGCCAGCGCCTCCTCGCCCAGGCCCGCCTCACGCAGCCTAGCGATCCGGTCGGCGTGTGTCCGGCGGGAGCCCATGGCACCGATGAAGGCGATCGGCGGGGCCCGCAGGGCGACGTCCAGCAGCGGAATGTCGAACTTCGGATCGTGCGTGAGGACGCACATCACGGTGCGTCCATCCACCAGGCCCTTGTCCAGCTGCTCAGCGAGGTAGCGGTGCGGCCAAGCGTTGACTACCTCGGCGGCGTCGGGAAAGCGTGCGGGGGTCGCGAAAACCGCCCGGGCGTCACACACCGTGACGCGGTAGCCCAGGAAGGTCCCCAGCCGGGCCAGCGCCGAGGCGAAGTCGATGGCACCGAAGACCAGCATCCGCGGCGGCGGGGCGTAACTGGCGAAGAAGACCCGCATCCCGGCGTCCAGCCGCTCCCCGTCGGGGCCGTAGCTCAGGATGCCCGAGCGGCCGGCGGCCAGCAGGCCCTGGGTGTCATCGCCCACGGCGTGGTTTGCCCGCTCGGACCCGAGGTCGCCCTCGAAGCCGTCCGGACGCACAACCAAGTGCCGGCCCAGCCAGCTGGCGTCCGGGTGTTCGATCACCGTGGCGACCCCCACGCGCCGTTCCCCGGCGATGTCCTGCCCCACGGCGTCGAGTTCGGGGAAGCTGTGCCGGGAGACCGGCTCGACGAAGATGTCGATGATCCCGCCGCAGGTCAGGCCGACGGCGAACGCGTCGTCGTCGCTGATCCCGTAGCGCACCAGAACCGGGATGCCGTCCTCCCTGACCTGGGTGGCCAGCTCGTACACGGCGCCCTCGACGCAGCCGCCGGAGACCGATCCGACTGCTTCCCCGCCGGCGGTGACGAGCATGGATGCGCCCGGGAGCCGCGGTGCCGACTTGAAGGTGCTCACCACGGTGGCGAGGCCGGCGGTGTCGCCCTTCTGCCAGCCCGGCATCATGGCCGCCAGGACATCACGCACGGTCGATCTTCAGCCTTCCGATCGCGCGGATCATTCGGAACGCGGACAGGCGCCCCGCCCAGTAGGAGAGGCACGCCACGGCCGCCACCAGCGCCAGGACCTTCCCGGGGCTGGAAAGCTGCTCCGCCGCGATCCCCTTTGCGAGGCTGAGGGCGTCCAGGCTGCCGGCAGGCGCCGGTGCGGGCGCCGCCGCAGCCGCCCGGGCGGGTACGGGCGCGGGCCGGGCCGCTGCTGGCAGGGCGCTCGGCGGCAGGCCGGGAAGTTCGGACGCCGGGGCCGGGGCAGCCGCCGCGGCGACCTTGGCCGCGGCCGCCTGCGCCTCCGCCTCCGCGTCGAGCCCGGCCGCGGGCACGGGCTCCGGCACCCCACCCGCTTCCGACGGTCCGGCGGCGGGAGCGGTGACCAGGGCCTGGAGGTTGCTGGCGAACAGGGCCATCATCTGTTCGGTGACGCTGCCGATCACGCCCTTGCCCATTGCCGCGGCCTTGCCGGACAGGGACAGGTCGGCGTTGACGGTGCCCCGGGTGGTGCCGCCGGGCTCTTCCGTCAGCAGCAGGGTCACCGTGGCCTCGGCCGTTCCCTGGCCGCGGGTTTCCTGGGCTTTGCCGCCCAGTACGGCCCGGTGTTCGGCGGCGTTGCGCTCCACGACGTTCAGCAGGCCCTTGTACTGCATGTTGACAGGGCCCAGCTTCACGGTCATGCCCACCTGGTAGGCATCGTGGGAGAGCTTGTTCAGAATCCTTGCGCCGGGTACGCAGCCGGCCACGCGCTCGAAGTCCATGATGGTGTCCCAGACCGTGTCGATCGGTGCGACGACCGAGAAAGTGCTGTCTATCTGCATTAGCTGTTCCCTCTTTCCTTGCGTAACGGCCGGCCGTCGCCGCGGATTGCGGCTGCCACCTCTGCCAGAGCCGTGTAGTTGTGTCCGCTGACGAAGGCATCGCAATACGGCAGGGCCGCCGCCATTCCGCCCGCCAGCGGCTGGTAACCCGGGGCGCTCTTGCGCGGATTGACCCAGATGATCCGGTGCGCGAGCCGGCGCAGCCGCGCCATCTGGACCGCCACTTCTCCGGGGTCCTCCTGCGCCCAGCCGTCCGAGAAGATCACCACGACTGCACCGCGGGCCACGCCGCGGCGGCCGTGTTCGTCGACGAAGTGCCGGATGCTGTCGGCAATCCGGGTGCCGCCGGCCCAGTCCGGGGCTGCTTCCGCGGCGCGGGCCAAAGCCTCGTCCGGATCGCGGAGCGCCAACTGCCGGGTCAGGCGCGTCAGCCGGGTGGAGAAAACGAAGGCCTCGGCGCCGGCAGTTGCCACCGCCCCCTGCAGCAGCGACACGAAGACGCGCGCGTACGCTTCCATCGACCCGGAGACATCGCACAGGAGGACCAGCTTGCGGCGCTGCTCCCGGCGTCGGGCGTACAGCAGTCGGGGGGGTGTCGGTGCCCGAGCGCCGGGCCGCGCGGACCGTGGCACGGACGTCCAGCCGCGCGCTGCTGTGCTCTGATTTGCGGGTTCGGCGGCTCAGGCGCCGGGGGGTGGCGAGCAGCAGCCGTGACGCCAGCCGCCTGATCTCCCGGACTTCCGCGTCGGAGAGTTGCGCGAACGACACCTGGTGCAGCCGCTCCTCCGTGGAGGCCATGGCCAGCACGGCTTCCCGCTCCGGGGCGTTGCGGTCCCCGCCGTCCGGTCCTGCGCTGGCAACCGCCGGCGCCGTCCGTGGCTGCGGCGGCGCGTTTCCTGCGGCGCGGTCCTCTGCCGGGGAGGGCCGGGTGCGTGCCTGCTCCGGGGCGCCGGGTGGTGGCGCGGCGGGGGCCAGGGGACTGCCGGACCGCGCGGCGGGGTCGAAGCCGCCACGGAACACCGCGGAGAAGACGGCGTCGAAGACCGGCAGCTGCTCGCGGGTTGACACCAGCACCACCCGGCACGCCCAGTAGAGCTTCCCGGTATCGCTGGGCGGGATCAGGCGGAGCGCCTCGGCCAGCCGGACGGCCCGGTCCGGTGAGCAGGACAGCCCGGCCCGGCGCAGCGCCGAGACGAACGCCCCAGCCAGTCCGGCCGCCTCCACCGCGGGGAGTACGGCGGCCGTGGGCTGCAGGTTGCCTGCCATGAGGTGCTCACCCGCCCGTTCCGGCCACAAGCCAGTCCGCCCCGCGGGCGCCGACCAGTTCCAGGTCGTCGCGGTTCTTGACGACTGCGCCGAGGGTCTGTTCCGCCGTCGTGGCGTCGATCTGTCCGATGCCCAGCACGGCGAGGGCGGAGACCCAGTCGATGGCCTCGGAGATCCCGGGCGCTTTGGCGAGGTCCAGGGTGCGCAGCTTCGTGATCACCGCGGCGGCCTGCAGGGCCAGCGGGCCGCTGCTGGCCGGCACGCGGCGGCGCACGATTTCCGCGATCCGTTCCGGGCCGGGGTAGTCGATCCAGTGGTAGAGGCAGCGCCGGGTCAGGGCGTCGTGTAGGTCCCGCGTCCGGTTGGAGGTCAGGATAACGATCGGCGGGTGAGTGGCCCGGATGGTGCCGAGCTCCGGGATGGTGACCGCGGCCTCGGCGAGCAGTTCGAAGGTGAAGGCCTCGAACTCGGCGTCGGCGCGGTCGATCTCGTCCAGCAGGAGCACGGCGGGGCGCGGCCCGGGATGTTCGATCGCCTGCAGCAGCGGCCTCCGCAGCAGGTACTCCGGGCTGTAGAGGTCGGTTTCGGTGACGGAGGCGTCCCGGACTTCCGCGAGTCGGATCCCGAGCAGCTGCCGCTGGTGGTTCCACTCGTAGAGGGCCTCACCGGCGTCGATTCCCTCGTAGCACTGCAGCCTGTACAGCGGCGTGTCCAGCAGCTGGGCGAGGGCTTTCGCCGCCTCGGTCTTGCCGACGCCCGCCTCGCCCTCCAGCAGGATGGGCTGCGGCAGCCGGACGGCCAGGAACAGAGCCGTGGCCAGTCCGACGTCGGCCAGATAGTCGTTGCGGTCCAGGGCCGAGATCAGCGCTGCGACGTCAGGGATCCGCCGCTGGACATCCTCTTCCGCGCCGGTGCGCGCCGCCGTGTTCACAGCGCGCCCTCCAGTCCGGCCAGGACCCGGCGGTAGTCCTCTTCCGTGTCGACATCCAGTGGGACGGGGCCCGGAACCCGGAGTTCGACGACGTCGCCCGCCCGCTGCTCCAGCAGCTTCCAGACCGCCTTGTCGCCGTGCAGGGCAGCCAGTGCCGGGAACATCCGCCGGCCGAAAGCCAGGGGGTGGCCGGCGCCGTCGTCGTAGCGGCAGACGGCGATGCCGGGGGCGCGCCTGCCGGTGTCCGGCCCGCCGGTGTCTGGCCCGCCGGCGAACAGGAGCCCCCGCAGTGCCCGGACGGTGTCGGCCCGGACCCCCGGCTGGTCACCGAGCAGCAGGACCACGGCGTCCGTGTCCGGGTGGAGCGCGGCGAGGCCGGCGGCGACCGAGGAGGAACAGCCCACGCCGAAGTCCGGGTTGAGCACGATCTGGCAGCCGGTGGTGTCGACCGCGTGCTGCACCTCCCCGGCCGCACCGCCCAAAACCAGCACCGTCTGGTCGAAGCCGCAGTCCCGGGCCACCGCCAGCACGGCGTCGAGCAGGACGCCGCGGCCGTAGGGGAGCAGCTGCTTGGGCCGGCCCAGGCGCCGCGAGGCCCCGGCCGCCAGGACCAGGCCCGCCGTCCGGTGCGGTGCGGGCGGGCGTTCAGAGAGTGAGGGCATAGCGCTCCGGATCTTTGCGGAAGGCCGCACGGCAGCCGGGCGAGCAGAAGTACACGGTGACACCGTTGTGCTCGAGCTGCAGCGAGGATTCCACGGCGGCGACGGTCATGCCGCAGACGGGGTCGATCGCCGTCGCCGGAGCTTCTGCCGCCGGCGCTGTTGCCGGGGCGGTATGCCGGGTCTTCGCCCGCTCCTGGATGAGCTGGGCCAGGATCGAGAGGGCGATCTCGCCGGGGGTGCGGGCGCCCAGCTGCAGGCCGGCAGGGGTGAAGACGCGGGCGCGCTGCGCCGGGTCGACGTCGAGGGATTCCAGCACCGCCGCGCCCCGGGTTCCGCTGGCCACGAGTGCGACGTACGGCACTCCGGCGCGGAGTGCCGCCTCAAGCGCGACTTCCTCCGCTTTGCCCTGCGAGGCCACGATCAGCGCCGCATCATCGGCCCGCGGGACCGCTGATTCACCGTCGGTGAGTTCCATGGCCAGGCCGACGCCAGCGCCGAGGGTTTCCAGGGCCTGCGCCACCGGTGTGGTCCCGACCACGAGCACCCGGGGCGCAGGGATGCGCGGCTGGAGGAAGATCTCGATGGCCCCGCCGCTCAGGCAGGGGTTGGAAACCTCCACCGCGCCGTCCCCGGCGCTGCGGGACGGCTCGCCGGGAACCACCCGCAGCAGCAGCGGTTCCTGTGACGCCAGGACCTGCAGGCTGTACTCCCGCACCGAGGACTCGACGCAGTTGCCGCCCACGAAGCCCTGGATCTCACCGCTGGGCAGGACCAGGGCCGTGTCCCCGGCGTGGGCGCTGGTGGGATGCTGGGCGCGGACCACCGTGGCGTGCACAAAAGGCTCACGGCGGGAGGCGAGGTCGTTCGCCCGGGCCGTGAGTGAGTCAACAGTGGGCGTCATCTTAGATCGGCGGCCTTGCCCGGCCCTGCATGGCGGCCCAGACCCGGGCCGGGGTGCAGGGCATGTCCATGTGGACCACCCCGTAGGGGGCCAGCGCGTCGACGACCGCGTTCACGATCGCCGGCGGCGAGCCGACGGTGGCGGACTCGCCGATGCCTTTCGCGCCGATCGGGTGGTGCGGGGACGGGGTGACGGTGAAGCCGGTTTCCCAGTCCGGCACCTCCATCGCGGTGGGGATCAGGTAGTCCATGAAGGACCCGCCCAGGCAGTTTCCGTCGGCGTCGAATTCGATGATCTCCATCAGGGCCATCCCGACGCCGTCGGTCAGTCCGCCGTGCACCTGGCCCTCGATGATCATCGGGTTGATCCGGGTGCCGCAGTCGTCCACCGCAATGAAGCGGCGCACCTTGACGTGCCCGGTGCCCGGGTCGATGTCGACCACGCAGATGTAGGCGCCGAAGGGGAAAGTCAGGTTCGGCGGATCGTACGTGACCTCGGCGTCGAGGTTGCCGTCGACCCCTTCGGGCAGCGTCATGGTGCCATGGGCAGCCATGGCGATTTCGGAGATGGTCTTCCCGGCACTGGGATCGCCCTTGACGAACCAGCGGCCCTTCTCCCACTCAAGGTCTTCCGGGCGGGTCTCCAGCATGGCCGCGGCGATCAGCTTCGCCTTCTCGCGGACCTTGCGGGCCACGAGGGCGACGGCGCCGCCGCTGACCGGCGTCGAACGGCTCCCGTACGTGCCGAGGCCGAAGGGTGTCTGGTCGGTGTCGCCGTGGACGACGTCGATGTCCTCCGGCGGGATGCCGAGTTCCTCAGCGACGATCTGCGCGAAGGTGGTCTCGTGGCCCTGCCCCTGGCTTTGCACGGAGAGACGGACGACGGCCTTGCCGGTGGGATGGACCCGCAGCTCGGCGCCGTCGGCCATGCCCAGGCCCACAATGTCGAAGTGTTTGCGCGGTCCGGCGCCGACGGTTTCCGTGAAGAAGGAGATGCCGATCCCCATCAGCTCCCCGCGCGCCCGCTTCTCCTGCTGCTCGCGGCGGAGCTCGTCGTAGCCAGCCAGCTGCATGGACAGCCGCATGGCCGGTTCGTAGTTGCCGGAGTCGTAGACCCAGCCGGTCTTGTTGGCGTAGGGGAACTGCTCGGGCTTGATGAAGTTCTTCAGCCGCAGCTCCGCCGGGTCCATCTCCAGCTTGCGGGCCAGGATGTCCACCATCCGCTCGACGAGGTAGACGGCCTCCGTGACGCGGAAGGAACAGGCATAGGCGACGCCGCCGGGCGCCTTGTTCGTGTAGACGCCCGTGACGGAGCAGTAGGCGGCCTTGATGTCGTAGCTCCCGGTGAAGATGGAGAAGAAACCGGCGGGGTACTTGGTGGGCTGGGCGGTGGCGTTGAACGCGCCGTGGTCCGCCAGGACGCTGGTGCGGACCGCGAGGATCTTGCCGTCCCTGGTGGCCGCGATCTCGCCCTGCATGATGTAGTCGCGGGCGAAGGAGGTGGACATCAGGTTCTCCGAGCGGTCCTCCACCCATTTCACCGGCTTGCCGGTGACGATCGACCCGACGACGGCGAGGATGTAGCCGGGGTAGATGCCGACCTTGTTGCCGAAGCCGCCGCCAATGTCCGGGGACACCACACGGATCTTGTGCTCCGGGATCCCGGCGACGATCGCAAACAGGGTGCGGTGCGCGTGCGGGGCCTGGGTCGTTTCGTAGAGGGTCAGTTTCCCGTCGACGGCGTCGAAGTCGGCGACCGCCCCGCAGGTCTCCATCGGCGCGGGGTGCACCCGCGGGTAGACCATCTCCTGGGAGACCACGACGTCGGCGCTCGCGAAGACCGCCTCGGTTTCGGCCTTGTCGCCCATCTCCCAGTCGAAGATGTGGTTGTCCGTCCGGCCCTCGATCTCGTCGCGGATCACCGGGGCATCGGCGTCGAGGGCCTTCCGGGCGTCGATGACCGGGGGCAGGACATCGTATTCGACGTCGATCAGTTCCAGTGCGTCGCGGGCGGCGTAGCGGTCCTCGGCCACGACGAACGCCACCTCCTGGCCCTGGAAGCGCACCTTGTCGGTGACCAGGACTGCCTGGACATCCGCGGAGAGGGTGGGGGCCCAGGCGAGATTGAGGCCGAGCAGGTCCTTCCCGGTGATGACGGCAAGGACCTTCGGGTGGGCCAGGGCGTTGGTGGTGTCGATGGAGACCAGCCGGGCGTGGGCCACCGGGGCGCGCAGGATGGCGCCGTGCAGCATGCCGGGCAGGACGATGTCGTCCAGGTAGTTGCCTTTGCCGCGGACGAAGCGCGGATCCTCCTTCCGCTGGATCCGGCCGTAGCCGATCGGGCGGTTCGCGTCGCCGGCCGCCGGGTTGCCGGGCCGTTCGTGGATGACGGTCATGCCTTCACCTCTGTGTCTGCAGTGTCTGCTGTTTCCGCCGCGATGTCCTCGATGACGGTGTCCGTGCCGTCGATGACCTCGTCCACCGTGGCGTCGGTGTCGCCGCCGGCAGGGTGGGCCGCGGCCCACTGGACCGAGCGGACAATCGTGGCGTAGCCGGTGCACCGGCAGATCTGGCCCGAAATGGCCTGCCGGATCTCGGTGGTGTCCGGGTGCGGGTTCTTATCGAGCAGGGCGCGGGCGGTCAGCATCATCCCGGGGGTGCAGAAACCGCACTGCAGGCCGTGTTCCTCCATAAAGCCCTGCTGGACCGGGTCCAGGGTGGCGCCGCTGGCGAGCCCCTCGACCGTGCGGATGTCGTGTCCGGCAGCCATCGCCGCGAGGACGGTGCAGGACTTTACCGGCTGGCCGTCCATCAGGACCACACAGGTCCCGCAGTTGCTGGTATCGCATCCCCAGTGGGTCCCGGTCAGGCCGAGGACCTCGCGGATGTAGTGGACCAGGAGCACACGGGGCTCAATGTCGGACGTGACATCGTTGCCGTTGACGGTCATGTTGATCTGCATCCGCTTCAGCCTTCCTGGGTCCGGGCGGCGCGGGCACAGGCTTGCCGCAGTACCCGCCGGGTGAGTTCGTCGGCGAGATGCCGTTTGTAGTCAATCGGGCCGCGCTGGTCGGCGACCGGGTCGCAGGCGTCCGCGGCGAGCCGTCCGGCCGCCACGAAAAGTTCCTCCCCGGGGTGCTGGCCGCGGAGCAGACCGGCGACCTCCGCGACGGTGTGGTCAAGCCCGAGGGCGGTCAGTCCGACGGCGGCGTCGGCGATGGTGCCGTCCTCGGCCAGCGTCACCGACGCGCCGGCGGCACCGACGGCCCAGTCGCCCACCCGGCGCTCGACCTTCTCGTAGGCGCTGCCGGAACGGGGGCGGATCGGGAAGCGGAGCTCGCACAGCAGTTCGTCCTGCCCCACCGCCGTTTCATACGGCCCGCGGTGGAAGTCGGCCATGGCCAGGATGCGCTCGCCGGCCGGTCCCCGGATCACGGCTTCGGCACCCAGCACATCGCAGACCGTGGACAGGTCCTCGGCCGGGTCGGCCTGGCAAAGCGATCCGCCAATGGTCCCGCGGTTCCGGACGACCGGATCGGCGATCACGGCTTCGGCGTCCCGGACGATGGGAAAGAGCGCAGCGATTTCATCCGCCTCCAGGAGCGTTGTGTGCCGCGTCAGCGCACCGACGCGCAGCTTGTCGCCCTCGCGCAGGATGAAGTCGAGTTCGTAGAGGTCGTTGATGTCGATCAGCCAGTCGGGCCGGGAAAGCCGGAGCTTCATCATCGGCAGCAGGCTGTGGCCGCCGGCGATGACCCGTGACTCCGCGCCGTGGCGCGAGAGGAGTTCCAGGGCGTTGTCCACGGAAGTGGCCCGCACGTAGTCGAAAGGAGCCGGAATCTGCATAGTCCCACCTCACGCCAGGGCGCTGGCAACGTCGCGCAGCACCGATTTCAGGCCAGTCTTGCCCTGCCTGATACGGAGTGTCAATATCGTCATAAGCGAAAGGTTATGACCGTGTCGATGACGTTGAGCCAGCTCCGCACGTTCGCCCTTGTGGCCCGACTGGGCTCGCTCCACGCAGCCGCGGAGACTCTTGGCGTCAGCGAACCCGCGGTTTCCGCCGCCTTGGCGGCGCTCCGGCAGGACCTCGGCGACCCGCTCTTCGTGCGCGCCGGGGGTGGCATTGCGCTGACCCCGGGCGGCCGGGCGCTGGCCGACTACGCGCAGGACATCGTCGGGCTGGCGGACCAGGCCCGCTGGGAAGTGTCCCACGCCAAGAACGACGCCGGCCGGCTGAAGATCGCTGCCACCGCCCCTTTCGCCGAACATGCGGCCGGCCGGCTGCTGGACCTTTTCACCAAACGTGTTCCCGGCGCTTCAGTGGACGTCGTGGTCGAGTCCGCCGAGGATCTCGCCTCGCTCCTGCAGGAACGCGCGTACGACATCACCCTCGGTGCCCGGCCGGCGGTTCCGGTCGCCCCGGCCGGGACTGCCGGGACTCATCCGGGCCTGGACTGCGTTCCGTTCCTGCGCTACCAGCGCGCCCTGGTCGCAGCGCAGGGGCATCCGCAGGCCCGGCTGCCCGGGCCGGTCTCCCTGGCCCGGCTGCTGGACCGGCCGTGGTTTGCCGGACCGGCGGGCATCGAGGAGAGCTCGGAGGAGGGCCGCTGGCTGGCGTCGACGGGGGTGGTGCCGGAGATCATAAAGCTCAGCAGCGAGACGGAAGCGCTGGCGGCGGTCCGGGCGGGGGAGGGCATCATGCTGGCGCTCGGCCACATCGTCCGGGCCGAACTGCAGAGCGGGATCCTCGTCCGGCTGCCCGTCGTCGGGACACCCGTCACCGGCCTGTGGTGGGCGAGCACCCTAAACAACCACCGGACCACCACGATGGCGCGGACGCTGCAGCGCTTCGCCGGCACCGCCGACGCGACCGCAGCGATGGTTGCCCCCGGCGGCTCCCGGGGACTTGAACGCCGGGGATCGAAGTTCCACGTCGCCTTGTGGAGCTGAGGCAGTTCCGGGACCGCGGTTTCCGGTGCGGTGTTTTGGCTGTGTCGCGTTGCGGAACCCTGGTGTCGGTGCTAACCCTTGTGGGGAAGCCTATCGGCTGACGCACCCTACGAAGAGGAGTAACAATGACTTTGCCCCGGGACGAAGACAGCACGCTGCGGCACTGGAGTGCCCGCCTGATCCAGGCACTGCAGATCCTTGATCTGGAGGTGGACCACGAGAAGATCGTCCAGGTCGCGGAGGAATCGCTGAAAGCCGTCGGGCCACATGCGGACGCCATCAGCGCCTTCATCGTCGGATTCGCCGCGGGAACCGCATCCACCGACGGCCGGAAGAGTACGCAGGACGCCGTCCACGCTGCGTCCAATAAGGTCATTGAGCTCTGTGAGCACGGCGAGTCCGGCGGCCCCGACGAAAAGGGCTGGGCCAAGCGGGCCCAGTAGCCTCAGCACCCCGGGGGACATGCCCTCCCTTTGCGCGGACGGACGGACATAGTGCCATTATGTCCACTGGGCGCGGCCAGGGCCGGGCATGTCCCGTGGAGTGGGAACTAACCTCCGGGGGACATGCCCTCCCTTTGCGCGGACGGATGGACATAGTGCCATCATGTCCACTGGGCGCGGCCAGGGCTGGGCATGTCCCGTGGGGGGTGGGGCCTAGCTGGTGCGGGCCAAGCCTGACGCCAGGGTGGCCGAGCTGTCCGGGGTCTGGTCCTTGCTGGGTTCGAGCCTGACGATCACGGCCTTGGATATTGGCGTGTTGCTGCCTTCGGCCGTGTGGTTCAGCGGCACGAGCACATTGGCTTCCGGGTAGTACGCGGCCGCGCAGCCCAGCGCGGTCGGGTAGGAGACCACCCGGAACTTGCGGAGCATGCGCTCCACGCCGTCCTGGTACTCGCCCCTGATATCGACGAACATTCCATCGGCCAGGCCCAGTTCCGCGATGTCGTCCGGGTTCACGAAAACGACATGGCGGCCCTTCTTGATGCCGCGGTAGCGGTCGTTGTGGCCGTAGATGGTGGTATTGAACTGGTCATGCGAGCGCATGCTCTGCAGGATCAGCGTGCCTTCCGGCTTCTCCACATGCTCCAGCTCATTGACGGTGAGCACGGCTTTGCCCGTCGGCGTCGGGAAGGTGCGGGAATCCCGCGGCCCGTTCTCCAGGATGAAGCCACCTTCGTGCCGGATCCGCTCGTTGTAGTCCTCGCAGCCGCCGACGACGTGCGAGATGTGGTCCCGGATCAGGTCGTAGTTCCGCTCGAAACCGTCCCAGTCGGCCTTGATCCTGTCCCCGACCAACGCTTTGCCGAGCCGGCTGACAATCGCCGGCTCGGAAAGCAGGTGGTGCGAGACCGGTTCGACACTGCCCCAGGAAGGGTGCACGGCGCAGACGGTGTCCTCCACCGAAACGAACTGCGGACCCGACTCCTGGATGTCGATCTCGGTCCTGCCCATCGTGGGCAGGATCAGGGCCTCGGCACCGGTCACGGTGTGCGAGCGGTTGAGTTTCGTGGAAATCTGCACCGAGAGTTCGGTTTTCTCCATGGCCGCTTCGGCGGCGTTGCTGTCCGAAATGGCCCCCACGAAGTTTCCGCCGAGCGCCACAAACGCCTTGATCCCGCCGTCGCGCATCTTGTTGATGGTTTCCACCGCGTCCACGCCGTGATCGCGGGGAGGCTCGAAGCCGAACTCCTCGCCGAGGGAGTCCATGAAGGACTGCGGCATCTGCTCCCAGATGCCCATGGTGCGGTCGCCCTGGACGTTGCTGTGGCCCCGGATCGGGGAAGCGCCGGCGCCGGGCTTGCCCATGTTGCCGCGCAGCAGGAGCAGGTTGATGATCTCCTTGATGGTGGCCACGCCCTTCTTCTGCTGCGTGATGCCCATGGCCCAGGTGATGATGACTTTCTCGGCCCTCAGGTAGCGGGCCGCGAGTTCATCGATTTCCTCGGTGCGCAGGCCGGTCGCTGCCAGGACCGCAGCATCGTCGAGGAGGCTGAGGTGCTCCCGGAGCTCGTCCAGGCCCTCGCAGTGCTCGGCGAGGAACGCGTGGTCCAGCACGGTGCCCGGCTTGCGCGCTTCGGCGTCGAGCACGCGCTTGGAGACCGCCTGCAGCAGCGCCATGTCGCCGCCGATGCGGATATGCAGGAACTGATCCGCAATCTCCGTGCCGTGGCCCACGATGCCCTTGACCTTCTGCGGGTTCTTGTACCGGCGCAGGCCGGCCTCCGGCAGGGGATTGACGGCGACGATTTCCCCGCCGTTTTCCTTGCACGCTTCGAGCTCGGTCAGCATCCGCGGGTGGTTGGTGCCCGGGTTCTGGCCCATGATGATGATCAGGTCGGCCTTGGCAAAATCATCAAAACTGACGGTCGCCTTGCCGATGCCGATGGTCTGGCCCATGGCCCAGCCCGAGGATTCGTGGCACATGTTGGAGCAGTCCGGCAGGTTGTTGGTGCCGTAGCCGCGGACCATCAGCTGGTAAAGGAAGGCAGCCTCGTTGGAGGTCCGGCCGCTGGTGTAGAAGGCCGCCTCGTCCGGTGAGTCCAGGCCCTTGAGCTTCTCCGCGATGATCCGGATCGCTTCGGGCCAGGTCACCGGCTTGTAGTGGTCCGCGCCGGCCGGCTTGTGGACCGGTTCGGTAAGCCGGCCCTGCAGGCCCAGCCAGTACTCGGAGCGGCTCCGCAGCTCGCTGACGGAATGCTCCGCCCAGAACTCCGGGGCGATGACCACCGGGGTTGCCTCCCACGTGACGGCTTTTGCGCCGTTTTCGCAGAACTCAAAGGCCTTGCGGTGGTGCGGGTCCGGCCACGCGCAGCTGGGGCAGTCGAAGCCGTCCTTCTGGTTCATCGCCAGGACGGTCTTGCGCGTACGGTTCAGGCCCATCTGTTCGATCGCGGGCTTCATGGAGTGCAGCACTCCCGGGATGCCGGCGGCCCAGTCCTTTGGACCGGCTCCGACCTCGAGGTCCTTCTCGTCGTATTCCTCGACTAGGGGCTTCTTACTGGTCACGTGTGCTTCCCTTCTGCAACCACCGCCTGTTCAGGCCGGCGCTTCACTAACTACTACGCACCCTACCCTCAGGCCTATTACAGGCCTACCAGCCGGCCCGGAGTGCCGCAAGGGAAATGCTGTCGACGGCGGCGCCACAGTTCCGTAGCATGTGCGGTACGCGGGCGGCCTGGGTGGGCCGGGGAACAACGCCCCGGAACCGAAGGGATGCCCATGGCGGAGCACCAGGGCACGTTGGATGGCTTCACCGGGTCGACCTTCAGCCACGACGGCATCAGCCACCAGGTTTTCCGGGGCGGCGCCGGCCCGGCCGTGATCCTCATCCACGAAGTCCCCGGCATCCACCCGGGGGTGCTGGACCTCGCCCGCCGCTTCATCGATCGGGGCTACACCGTCTACCTTCCGTCCATGTTCGGGCGGCCCGGCGGGAAAGCGGGTGAGGGAATCGTGAAGTCCATCGCCAAAGTCTGCATTTCCCGCGAATTCGCTGTCCTGGCGAACCGGAGCAGCCCGGCGACGGGCTGGCTGCGGGCCCTCGCCGCCAAGGCGCACCAGGAGTGCGGCGGACCCGGGGTGGGGGCCATCGGGATGTGCATGACCGGCAGCTTCGCCCTCGCCATGGCCCTGGACCCCGCCGTCATCGCCCCGGTCATGAGCCAGCCCGCGCTGCCGGCGGGTCTGACCGCCCGCCGTCGTGCCGCCGTCGGGCTGGACGATGGCGAGCTGGCACAGGTCAAGGCGCGGACCAGCCAGGGACTCCGGCTGCTCGGCCTGCGGTTCAGCAATGACCGGGCCTGTCCGGCGGAGCGCTTCGCCACCATGCGGCGCGAATTCGGTACGGGTTTTGAAAGCATTGAGGTCGACTCGTCGCCAGGAAACCCCTTCGGAATAGCAGAGTCCGCGCACTGCGTCCTGACCGTCGACCTCGTCGACACCCCCGGGCACCCGACGAGGGCGGCCCTGGACCGGACCATCGAGTTTATCGGCGAACGCCTGCGCCCCGGTGCGGCGGCAACCACACGAACAGAGGAGCAGTAATGAAAGCGATGACAGCGGTCTGGACGGCGGCGGCAACCGCCGCAACAGCAGCGGCCGGCGGAGCTGCGACGGATCCGGACGGCGCCTGGTACCGGCGGCTGCGCAAGCCGGACTGGCAGCCGCCCGCCATCGCCTTCCCCGTGGTCTGGACGGCGCTCTACGCCGACCTCGCCGTGACAACCGCCGTCGCGTTGAGCAGCCACGAGGCGGCGGAGACCCCGGGCAACGAAACCAGGGAGCAGCAGATTCGTGCGTACCGGGGCGCCCTGGCCGCCAACCTCGTTCTCAATGCGGCGTGGAGCTGGCTTTTCTGGCGTGCCCGCCGCCCGTGGCTGGCCGCGGCGGAATGCGCCGTGCTGGCGGCGAGCAGCGCCGACCTGGTACGGCGCACCCACCAGTTGAACCGCGCAGCGGGAGTAGCCCTGGCCCCGTACGCCCTGTGGTGCGGATTAGCCACGGTCTTGTCCACGGCAATCGCCAGGCTCAATCCCGGCGCCCGCCGCGGGCAGTAGCCCGCCGGCTCAGCGTCCCGCCACGAGCGTGTCGCGGATCTCGCGGCGGAGGACCTTGCCGATGAGGGACCGGGGCAGCGAATCGAGCACCACCACGCGGCGCGGCACTTTGTAGGCGGTCAGCTGGTCCCGGGCAAAGGCCAGGAGCGCCTCCGGATCGATGGTGGTGCCCGGGATCGGCACGACGGCGGCGACCACGTCTTCGCCCCCTCCCGGGCGGGGAAGCCCGACCACGGAGACGTCCGCGATCCCCGGGAACGTGGCGATGACGTCCTCCACCTCGCTGGGCGAGACGTTGAAGCCGCCCGTAATGATCAGTTCCTTGATCCGGTCCCGGATCGTGACGAAGTAGTCGTCGTCCACCGAGACGATATCCCCGGTGCGGAACCAGCCGCCCTCGAGCAGGGCCTCCTCGGTCTCCTCCGGCCGGTTCCAGTAGCCGGAAAACACCTGGGGGCCGCGGATCAGGAGTTCCCCCTCCTCGCCGGGGGCGCGGTCCAGCGCGACATTCCTGGGGTCCACCACCCGGATGTAGGTCAGCGGGAACGGGACACCGACTGTTCCCGGCTTGCGGCTGGGGCCGAAGGGGTTTCCGATCGCGATGGGTGAGGTTTCGGTCAGCCCGTAGCCCTCAATCAGGTAGCCGCCGGTCGCCTTCTCCCAGGTTTCCACCGTCGCCGTCGGCAGGTTCATGGCGCCGGAGATGGAGAAGCGGATGCTTTTCAGGCTGATGCCGCGTTCTGCCGCCGCGGCGGCGATCCGGTCGTAGATCGGCGGCACGGCCGGCAGGAAGGTGGCCGGAGACTTCTTGAGCGCCTTCAGCACCAGGTCGACGTCGAACTTGGGGAAGAGGACCAGCTTCGCGCCGATGCTCAACGCGAACGTCATGCACAGCGTCAGGCCGTAGGCGTGGAACATCGGCAGCACCGCGTACACGGTTTCCCGGCCGTCCTTGAGCCCCGGCACCCAGGCGCGGCCCTGCGCGGCGTTCGCCTGCAGATTGGCGTGGCTGAGCATGGCGGCCTTGGGCAATCCCGTGGTGCCGGAGGTGTACTGGAGGACGGCGAGGTCCTGGGCGGAGGGGCGCGGATGCTTCTTCCTCAGCTCTCCGGCGTCGAGGAGCTCACGCCACGGCAGCACGGGGCGAAGGGCCGGCGCCGGCTGGCCCTTCGGCTGCCTGTTGCCCACCGTCAGGGCAGCGCGTGCCTTGCGGGCCGCGGGAACCGGAAGCCGCAGCGCCAGCCGCTGCAGCAGCGGCATCGCGGGAATCAGCTCCACGGAGACAATGCTGCGCAGCCCGACGTCGGCCGGCAGTTGGCGCACCCGCTCCACCGCCTTGTCCCAGACGATGGCGACGCCGGCCCCGTGGTCCTCGAACTGGTGGCGCAGTTCCCGGTCAGTGTAGAGCGGATTGTGCTCGACCACGACGGCGCCTAGGCGCAGCACGGCATGGAAGGAAACGATGTGCTGCGGGCAGTTCGGCATCACCAGGGCAACCCTGTCGCCGGCCTTGACACCGAGTTTGGCAAGGCCGGCGGCGGCCCGGCTGATCAGTGCGCCCAGCTCGCGGTAGCTCGTGCGGGCGCCGAAGAACTCCAGAGCGGGCTTCGATCCGTAGCGGCGCACGGAGCTGTCCATGAGGTCCACGAGCGAGCCCTGGGGGAGGGCCAGGTCCGCAGGAACGCCGGGCCCGTAGGAACGGGTCCACGGCCGGTCACTCCACAGCGGCGCAGGCTGCTGTGCCGTGCCGCTGGGCGCCGTCCGCGTGGATTTCTTCTTCATCATCAGTCCTTGCCGCTGGAATCCGCCGGGTGTTAGCGGGCCAAAGAGCCTGCCCGGAAAATCCTACCGGTGCAGGTCGCCGGACCGGCGCCGGCGCCGGGCGTTGGTGACCTTTGGCCCTACGGGCAGGGCCGCCGCAGGCGGAAGCTGGGGATACGTCGCGGGTCAGCCGTTCCCCTTCGCACCGATGCCGGTAATTCCTCGCGGAAACGGGAGCACCATGAAGCACCAGCAGCCCACCCTCCGTTTCCTCGGAGCCACCGACACCGTCACCGGCTCCCGGTACCTGCTCGAGGCCGGCGGGAAACGGGTGCTGGTGGACTGCGGGCTCTTCCAGGGGTACAAACGCAGCCGCGAGCGCAACCGGACGCCCTTCCCGGTGCGGCCGGCCTCGATCGACGCCGTGGTGCTGAGCCACGCGCACCTGGACCACACCGGTTACGTTCCCGCCCTGGTCCGGGACGGGTTCACCGGCCCGGTCATCGCCACCGACGGCACCACGGACCTGTGCAAACTGCTTCTGCCCGACAGCGGCTACCTGCAGGAGGAGGAGGCCCGCTACGCGACGCGCCACGGATCATCCAGCCACAGCCCGGCGCTGCCGCTCTACACCGCGGCCGACGCTGTCAAGTCCCTCAACAGTTTCAAGATCCACGATTTCGACGAGCCCCTGGACCTTGGCGGGGGGATCGAAATGACGTTCCTGCCCGCCGGCCACATCCTTGGCGCCGCCCAGGTCCACGTGCGGATCGGCCCACATTCGGTCCACTTCACCGGGGACCTCGGCCGGACGGATGACCCGCTGATGTACCCGCCGCGCCCGCTGGGGGAGACCGAGGTGCTCGTCACGGAATCCACCTACGGGAACCGGAAGCACTCCACAGTGGATCCGGAGAAGCAACTGGGGGACATCATCAACCGGGTCGCCAAGCGCGGCGGCGTCGTATTGTTCGCCGCGTTCGCCGTCGGGCGGGCCGAAACCCTGATGCTGCACCTCTCCCGCCTCCGCAGCAAAAACCTGATCCCGGACATCCCGGTGTACCTCAACAGCCCGATGGCCATTGACGCGTCCGGGATGTACCAGCGGCACCCCGAGGAACACCGGCTCAAAGAACCGGAATACCTGAACATGTATAAGGTCGCGAAGCTGACCCGCTCGGTCGATGAATCCAAGCTGCTGAACCTTCGCGGCGGCCCGATGATCATCATCTCCGCCAGCGGAATGCTCACCGGCGGAAGGATCCTGCACCACTTGGCCGCCTACGGGCCGGATCCGAAGAACGCCGTGATCCTCAGCGGCTACCAGGCCGGCGGCACCCGCGGCGCCACCCTGGCTGCCGGCGAGCGCGAGCTCCGCATCTACGGCGAGGACGTCAAAATCCGGGCTGAGGTGATCCAGATGGAAAGCCTGTCGGCCCATGCTGACGCGGACGGGATCATCTCGTGGATGAGGAATGCGGAACGGGAACCCCGGATGACGTACATCACCCACGGTGAACCGGACGCATCGGATGCCCTGCGCGTCAGGATCAAAAGGGAGCTGGGCTGGCGTGCTCGGGTTCCGGAACACCTTGAACAAATCTCTCTTGAGGAGCCCCGATGACTTCCGGTGTTGCCAAATCCGCTGTTCTGGCTGAAATCCACTCGCTGGCCCGGCCGCTGAAGACCGACCGGGACCTCAACGGACTGGTCCGGCGCGCGGCTGACTGCCGCTTCGTCGCGATCGGAGAAGCCTCCCACGGCACGCACGAGTTCTACACGTGGCGGGACACACTCAGCCGGCGCCTGATCGAGGAGGAAGGCTACAACTGGATCGGCGTGGAGGGCGACTGGCCGGACTGCTGGCGGATCAACCGCTGGGTGCGGGGCGAGGCCGGGCAGGACCAGGGTGTCCACGCGTTGCTCGGCGGCTTTGAACGCTGGCCCACGTGGATGTGGGCGAACGAGGAGGTCGCAGCCTTCCTCGACTGGCTCCGCAGCTGGAATCTCGGCCGCCCGCTGAGCCAGCGTGTCGGCTTCTACGGGCTGGACGTGTACTCGCTGTGGGATTCGCTCCGCGAGATCATCGGCTGGCTGGAGCAGAACGTTCCCGACGCCGTACCCGCCGCCATGCGCGCCTGGCAGTGCTTCCTGCCGCACCACGAGGACCCGCACAAGTACGCCTGGAGCACGCGGCTGGTGCCGCAGTCCTGCGAAGCGGACGTCATCGCCCTCCTCACCGAGGTCAGGAACCGGGTGTCCAGCCCGGGGGACCACGGCGAAGGGGCGTTCGACGCCGTGCAGAACGCCGAGGTGGCCGCCAACGCCGAACACTACTACCGCATCATGGTCCGCGGCGACCGCCAGTCCTGGAACATCCGCGACCACCACATGGCCGACACCATCGACCGGCTCAGCAGGCATCTCGGTCCCGCCTCCAAAGGCCTCATCTGGGAGCACAACACCCACGTGGGGGACGCCCGGGCCACCGACATGGCCCAGGACGGGCTGGTCAACGTCGGCCAACTGCTGCGCGAGCGGCACGCCGCAGACGGCGTGATGCTGGTGGGCTTCGCCTCCCACCGGGGCGAGGTGATCGCCGCGGACGCCTGGGGCAGCCCGGAACGGATCATGCCGGTTCCGCCGGCGCGCCCGGGGAGCCATGAGGACTTCCTGCACGAGGCGCTGGGTGTGCCGTCGGTGCTGGAGTTTGGTGAGGACAGGTCGGGGCCGTGGCTCTCCACCTGGCTCGGCCACCGGGCGATCGGTGTGGTCTACCATCCAGAGCGGGAGCTCGGGAACTACGTCCCGACCCGGATTGGCGAACGCTATGACGCGCTGGTCTGGTTCGAGCACACCGCCGCACTGCGCCCGGTGCACCACGAAGGACCGCCCCGGGAACCGGAGTTCGAGACGGAACCGACCGGCTTCTAGTCTGCTGTCCGCCGGCCGGAGGACGCAGGCACCGTCCCCGCAGCGTCCGGCAGGGACGGCGCGTCCGCTGCCGTGACGCCGGGATCGACGAGGGAGACGGGCCGCCAGTGCGCGCGTCCATTTCCGGTACGCCAACCCCGCAAGGGCGGGCCGCAGCGCGTTCTGCTCCAATGGCTCGACGCTGCGTGCGGGTGCACGGGTGAGGGGCTTAAGGCCCTAACCGGTGGTAGCCCCGGCGCGCACACTGAAGTGTCGGCGGACTTGTGGTGCTGCCGCCCGGATCATGCGATGCAGAACAGACCCCGCCATGGAAAAGAGCAGGATTCAGAATGAATAAACCAATCGTCGTCGGTATCAACGGATCAGCTGGAAGCGAAGCCGCCCTGACATGGGCACTTGGGCGGGCGGCCCGGGACAAGCTTCCGGTGACCGTCATTCACGCTGTGGACGACCGCTGGATGTCCCCGGATTTCCAGTACCACGAGCTCATCAGGCAAGCCGGCATGGAGTTGCTCCAGAAGGTACAGGCCAGCGCCGCAGAGCAGGCCCCCGACGTGAAAGTGGACATCCAGCTTCGCCATGGCAGCGGCGGCTCGGTTCTGCGCGAGGTGTCCAAGGAAGCGTCCATGGTGGTCGTCGGCGAGCATGACAAGCACTGGATGGACGGCGGACCGCTCACGGACCGTGCCCTGCAGATCGTCTCCGCCTCGGAAATACCCGCAGCGGTGATCCCGCTGAAGCGCAGCGCCGCCGACCACGGCGTCGTCGTTGGTGTGGACGGTTCGGAAGAGTCCCTGCAGGCCGTTGACTTCGCCGCCGCGGAAGCAGACCGGGGCGGTGACGAGTTGACCGTGGTCCTCGCCTTCCACCGGCCGGCTCGCTGGGTCGAAAACCAGTTGCCGAAAAGCGGGCTCGCCGAATCGATCCTCGAGGAGGACCGGATTGTCCTGGCTGAATCCGTGGCCGGGCTGGCCGACAAGTACCCGGACCTCGTTGTCCACCAGCAGCTGGAGACCGATACCGAACCCGCCAAGGCACTCGTCGAGGCCGGCAAGAAGGCACGCCTCCTCGTGATCGGCAGCCGCGGCCGTGGTGGTTTCACCCGGATGGTGCTCGGCTCCACGGCCCACGCCGTCCTCGTCAATCTGCCGTGCCCGACCATCGTCACCCGGGTGCACAAGGTCAAGCACGAGGACTGACACCCGGGCGGCTGACCGCTAATGGGAGTGCCCCCTCACGCGAGGGGGCACTCCCTTTGACGGGCCCCTTGAGCCTGCCCGGACGCGGATGGGAGGATGATGCAGTGGATCAGTTCTTCAATTACGCCGGGCACTTCTGGTGGCTCATCTTTCCGCTGAGCGGACTGTTTGGCGGCTGGGCGCGTTCCTGGTCCAGGGCCAGCGAACGCCGGCACCGGCGCCGGGTGGAGCTTTACCAGCTCCGCAACCGCGCCGCGGAGGTGGAGCAGCCCAGTCGGGCCCAGGTCCGGCAGCTGATGGAAAGCCACGACGCCGTCAACCGGCGCTGGCTCGACTACGAACTGGACGTAGGGAAACTGATCGACTTTCCGGTTATGACCGATGTCCGCGAACCGTTGACCGTGGCGTTCCTGCGCGCCAAGCGGGAGGCCGACGGACTGCGCCCCCGGGCCCCCGAGGATATCTCCACGGCAGCCGCGCTGGCGGAATACCGCGAGGCGGTCCGCAGCTTTGAACTGGCGTTCGACGTCGCCGAGCGGGAAGCCCGGCGGATCAGGGACAGCAACTTCACCGGCCCGGAACGGCAGCGCCTCGCAACGGCCCGCAAGCTGCTGCGGATAGCCTCTGATGCCGCCGCCACCCCGGCGGAGCGGCAAACGGCGTATAAACGCGCCCGGCGCGAACTGGATGGGCTGATCGTGCTGCCGGACGCGACGCTGGCCGCGCTGGAGGAGAAGATCGCGAGGATGCTCTACGCCGGGAGGGCACCTGACCTCCGCCAAGGCTGACGATAACCGCGGCGGCGCCCGGACATGAGGAATGCCCCCTCGATTGAGGGGGCTTTCCTGGTCATGGTGGGGTCAGGCGGCGTGGCTCAGATCCATTTCGGGGCGGCCCGAACCGTGCCGTTGGTGGCTGCGGTGCCGGTCCCGGTGGCGGTGACGCCGGTGCTGCCGCGTCCGGCGGCCCATTCGACGACGGCGGCGAGTGGTCCGGAGACCAGGGTGGGGGATTCCGAGGTGGTGTCCCCGAGGGTGAGGTTCCGGTCGGTGGCCTTGATGAGGAGTCCGGTGTCGGTGCCGCGGGTGTGCCAGGCGCCGGTGATGTCCGTCAGGAGCCGTTCGAGCACGGGTTCCGGGATGTCCCGGAAGGCCGCGCCGTTGTCGAGGTCGACGGCGTGGATCCAGACTTCGCGGGTGCGCATCCAGACGGTTTCGGTGGCGGGCACTTCCCGGCCCTGGACGGTGCGGACGGTGTGGTGCCAGGCGTCCTCGGGCAGGTCGCGCCATTCGACATTCAGGTGCACGGCGGAGTGGTCGAACAGGTGCCGCAGCGCGATCGGGGGCAGGGTCGCGCCGAAGTCGATCTCGTGGTCCCGGACCGCGGTGGAGGCATACATGGGGGTTTCCACCCCTGTGGCCGCCCACTCCACGAGCCGGGCGATGGCCCGGGCGTTGTAGCCGATGTGCGCGGTGATGTGGCGGCGGGTCCAGCCGGTCAGCAGTGAATCGCCGTCGAGTTCCGCGTCGGTGAGTTCGTTGAGCTTGCGGGCGAAGAACGCCGTGCCCCGGCGCGCCTGCAGCAGCGCCGCGAGCAGCTCCGGGTCCGTGCTCTGGTCGTGGCGGGCAACCATCAGGCTTCCTTGACCACGCGGTTCTTCAGTTCTCCGAGGCCCTCGATGGTGGTGACCAGGAGCTGGCCTTCCTGCAGGTACCGCTTGGGGTCCTGGGCGTGGCCGACCCCGCCGGGGGTGCCGGTGGCGATCACGTCTCCGGGGTTCAGGGTGATGATGGTGGAGATGTAGGAGACCAGGAACTCGGGGGTGAAGACGACGTCGTTGGTGGGGGTCTGCTGCTGGATCTCGCCGTCGACCGCGGTGGTCATGAGGCCGCCGCTGAACTCGTCTTTGGTGACCAGGGCCGGCCCGAACGGGGTGGACTTCTCCCAGGTCTTGCCCTGCAGCCACTGGACGGTGCGGAACTGGTAGTCGCGCATGGACACGTCGTTCAGGACGGCGTAGCCGGCGATGTGGTCCGCAGCGTCGGCTTCGGCGATCCGGCGGCCTTTTTTGCCGATCACGACGGCGAGTTCGGATTCCCAGTCGACGGTGTCGGATTCCTGCGGCAGGGCCAGGTCATCGTTCGGGCCGATCAGGGATTCCTGGTACTTCGCGAACAGGGTGGGGTACTCGGGGACTTCCCGGCCCATTTCCTTGATGTGGTTGCGGTAGTTGTGGCCCACGCAGATGATCTTCCCCGGTGAGGGGACCACGGCGGCCAGGTCAGCGCCCGCCAGCGGGTGGGTGGCGCCGTTGGCGGCCTTCGCGGTGGCTTCCCAGTCCGCGGTGCGCAGCAGCGCCCCGACGTCGGCGAAGCCGTCGATCTCGGTCAGGGTGGTCCCGTCCTGGCGCACGGCGCGGGTGACTGTTTTTCCGTCAACGGGGAGGCGGAGGGTGAGGAGTCTCATGTGTTGTTGCGTCCTTCGATGTAGGTGCGGTTGAAGTTCAGCCGTTCGAAAATGGGGGCGTCGCTGAAGCGGAACAGGTCAAACTCCGTGTCGGCCTGCAGGGACCACTGGGTCCAGGAGGGGACGACGAACAGGTCGCCCTTCGCCAGGGTCCGGGTTTCGCCGTTCAGGACCACCGTGCCGGAGCCTTCGAAGACCTGCCAGACGCTGGAGCCGACCTCGCGGAGGGCTTGCGTGGAGGCGCCGGGGCGGAGCCGGTGGAATTCGGCCCGGATGGTCGGCATCACGTCCCCGCCGGTGGTGGGGTTGGTGTAGCGGACCGCGGCGTGACCCTGGGAGACGGTGGCCGGGTGGCCCTCGTCCTCGAGGAGGAGCTGTTCGGTGAGGGCGCGGTCGGTGTATTCCCAGCGGTACGCCGCGATCGGGGAGCTTGTGGTGTCATCCAGGCCCGAGAGCGGGCGCAGGCCCGGATGGGCCCAGAGCCGCTCGGAGCGGGAGATGTCCGGGGTGGCCTCGTCGGTGACGCGTTCGGTGCCGAACTCGAAGAACCCGGCGTCGGCATAGTGCACGAACGGAATGTCCAGGCCGTCGATCCAGGCCATCGGCTCATCGGTGTCGTTGTGGTGGCCGTGGAAGTTCCAGCCCGGGGTCAGCAGGAAATCCCCGCGCGACATCCGGACCGGATCCCCGTTCACCACCGTCCAGACGCCCTCGCCCTCGACGACGAAGCGGAACGCGTTCTGGGAGTGGCGGTGCTCCGGCGCGGTCTCCCGGGCGCCGAGGTACTGGATCGCCGCCCACAGCGTCGGGGTGGCATACGGCGTCCCGGCCAGCCCCGGGTTGGCCAGGGCGATGGCGCGGCGTTCCCCGCCCCGGCCCACCGGAACCAGATCCCCGGCACGGGCGGCCAGCGGATAGAGATCACTCCACCGCCACACGTGCGGCACCGCCTTGGGCGTCGGGACCATCGGCATGAGGTCCGCGATCTCGGTCCAGAGCGGGATCAGGTTCTCCCGGTCAAAATCGCGGTACAGCTCTTTGAGCTGGGCAGCCTCTTCGGGCGACGGTTCCGGAGCAGTGTGCCCCGCGGCCACTGACTCATGAGTCGTGTTCTCGGCGCTGATGGACACGTGGGCCTCCTCGGTAGGGCGAACAGTTCTTTGGTGTAGTTCGACTCTACGGATCCGGCCGTGTGACCCCCAGCATATTCTGCAGGTCAGAATTCCTTGTCCCGGCCTGCGCCGGACTCAATCCGGCTCGGCCGGATTCGCCGCGATATCGATCTCGAGCTGCCGGCAGCTTTCCCGCAGGGCGGCGACCAGTCCGGCGTCGAAGACCCTGCGGAAGCGGGTCGCCGGGGTTGCGACGCTGAGCGCCCCGACGACCTGTCCGTGCCGGTTGTGCAGGGCAATCCCCAGGGCACTCACCCCGTCCTCCGTGCCCTCGAAGTTGGCCGCGAAGCCGTTGCTGCGGATGGACTCCAGCTCGCGCAGGAACGCCGGATATTCCTCGGCCGGGATGGTGTCGCCGCCGATCTCGGCGTTGTGGCTGCGGAAGAGCTGCTCGATCATCTGGGGTTCGAGTTCGGCCAGCATCGCCTTGCCCCCCGACGTCTTGTTGGCGGGCATGACCGTGCCCTGCCGGTCGCCCACCCGCAACACGTTGTTTCCTTCCACCGTGGCCAGGAAGCGGACCTTGGTGCCCACCCGCACCATGAGGTTTACCGTTTCGTTGAGCTGCGCGGAGAGCAGCTCCATGTGGGGCTGGGCCAGGGACCGGAGCAGCCTGGTCCAGCTCAGTCCGGCCGGCCCCACGCCCATCGCCGGACCAGGCAGATAGCGGCGGGTTTCGTCCTGCACGGCGAAACCCCGGTAGACCAGCATCGCCAGCAGGCGGTGGGCTGTGGACGGGGCGACGCCCAGTTCGGATGCGGCGTCCTTGAGCCGCAACGCCCCGCCGTCACGCAGCAGCTGGAGAAGCTGCAGCGCGTTGTCGACTGCCTCCACGGAATAGCTTGGCCGCTTCTGCACGGGCTTCCGGGCTGATCTGGAGGTGGGCTTGGGTGGTGGCGGGGAGGTGGGCTCGTTCTGCACATCAGAATTATATTGTGGTTCACGGACCGTGGCCGCGACGGTAGTGGTATGAATCACACACTTTCCGCTGCAACGCCGCAACGGTCCGAGCCGGGAGCGCCGGCCCCCGTTACTGCTGGCGGCCCCGCCGCCCGGTTCTCCAAAGCCTCTGCGGCCGCCGTCCTCGTCTGCTGGCTCCTCGTGGTCTTCGATGGTTACGACCTCATTGTCTACGGCACCGTCCAGTCCTCCCTGATCAACGACACTGGCTGGGGCCTGACCAAGGCCACGGCCGGGACCATCGGCTCCATGGCCTTTGTCGGCATGATGATCGGGGCCATCTTCGCCGGCCGCATGGCCGACTCGTGGGGGCGCCGCCGCACCATCCTGGGCTGCGCCGTCATCTTCTCGCTCTTTACGATCCTCTGCGCCTTCGCCCCCAGCGCCGCCGTCTTCGGCGTGCTGCGGCTCCTCGCCGGCATCGGCCTCGGCGGCCTGGTGCCATCGGCCAACGCCCTTGTCGCTGAACTGGTCCCCGCCAAATGGCGGTCAACCATCGCCACGCTGATGATGTCCGGCGTCCCGATCGGCGGCTCCATCGCCGCGCTCGTGGGGATCCAGCTGATCCCCGCCCATGGCTGGCAGGCGATGTTCCTCGCGGCCGTGCTCGCCCTGGTGATCGTGGTCCCGCTGGGAGTGAAATACCTTCCAGAGACGCTGGCCCCGGTCAGCGCCACAGACAGTGCAACCAACAAAGCCACAGGCAAGGCGGCCCGCATTGCCCGGCCGAGCGCCAGCGTCATCAGGGAGCCCTCCGGTTTCTCCTCCCTGCTCCGCGCACCCTACCTCGGGGTCAGTGTGCTGTTCGCCCTGGCGACGATCGCCACCCTGTTCGCCTGGTATGGACTGGGCACCTGGCTGCCCAACCTCATGCAGCTGGCCGGCTACAACCTGGGCTCCGCCCTGACCTTCGCCCTGGCCCTGAACCTGGGTGCGGTGGCCGGTTCCGTCATCACGGCCTGGGCGGGGACCCGCTTTGGCCCGGTGCCGACCGCCATCGCCGCCGCCGCCGTCGCCGCCGGAGCGCTCGTGGTGCTGGTAACCGGACCGTCGGTCACTGTCGTCTACCTCATGCTGGTCCTCGCCGGCGTCGGAACCCACGGCACGCAGTGCCTCATCATCGCGGCCGTCGCGAGCCACTATCCCGGACACCTGCGGGGGACCGCGCTGGGCTGGGCGCTGGGGACGGGCCGCATCGGCGCCGTCGCCGCACCCCAGGCCGGTGGCCTCCTGCTGGCCGCCGGTCTGGGCGTCGATTCCAATTTCCTCGCCTTCGCCGGTGCAGCCGCCATCGCGGCGGTCCTGCTGGCCGCCGTCGGCATCAAACTCAAGTCGAAACTCTCAATCACACCAACAGGAGCAAGCAATGTCTGAGCACGCCATGTCCACCGATGTCCTCGTCATCGGAGGGGGGATGGCCGGACTGGCCGGAGCCCTCGCGCTGCGTGAAAACGGAGCCAACGTTACCCTCGTGGAGCGGGCCCCTGAATTCGGCGAGGTCGGCGCAGGCCTGCAGATGGCCCCCAATGCCTCCCGCGTCCTCCAGCGCTGGGGCCTGCTGGAAAAGGCACTGGAGATCGGTGTCCAGCCCAAGCACCTCGTCTTCCGCGACGCTGTCACCGGCGAGGAGCTCACCCGTCAGAGCCTCGGCGGGGAATTCGCGGAACGCTACGGCGCACCGTACGTCGTGATCCACCGCAGCGACCTGCACCGGGTCCTTCTGGAAGGGTGTGAGGCGGCAGGCGTCACACTCATCAACGACGTCATGGTCGAGAGCGTTGAAACCGTGAACGGCCGCGGCGTGGCCCACACCGCGGCCGGTGTGGACTACGAGGCCGACGTCGTGATCGGCGCCGACGGACTCAAGTCCACCCTGCGCCCGCTCGTGGCCAACGACGAGCCGGTTCCCTCCGCCTATGTCGCTTACCGCGGCACCGTTCCGATCACCGAAAACACCCCCAAGGCAGACCTCGAGGACGTCATTGTCTACCTCGGCCCGGACTGCCACCTCGTGCAGTACCCGCTGCGGAAGGGCGAGCTGCTGAACACCGTGGCTGTCTTCAAATCCGCGTCCTTCGAACGCGGCGAGGAGCAGTACGGTGGCGTCGACGAGCTCGAGGCAGCCTACAAGGACTGCGTCCCGGCTGTTCAGGATGCGCTCAAGAACCTGGCCACCGGCATCCGCTGGCCAATGTATGACCGGGACCCGATCGAGAACTGGGTCGCCGGGCGGATGGTGCTGATGGGCGACGCCGCGCACCCGATGCTGCAGTACCTGGCCCAGGGCGCCTGCCAGGCCCTCGAGGACGCCGCCGTGCTGCAGGACGCCAGCAACGGGACCGTCTTCACCGCGGACGGCGTCAACCCGGACGCCTGGGACGGAGCGATCCGGGAATTCAACACCGTCCGTGCCGGCCGGACCGCCCGTGTCCAGCGCACCGCCCGCGTCTGGGGCGAATCCTGGCACGTCTCCGGCCTGGCCCGGACCCTGCGCAACCTGCTCTTCAAGAGCCGGAAGGACAACAACTTCCAGTACAACGACTGGCTGTACGGCCAGGCCGGCGACGGCATCCCCTCGACGGAGCGCCGGGCAGCACTGGTGAAGCAACCGGTCTGAGGCGCCACGCGCCTCCGGTAATTTGAACGCCGGGCACCATCGTGGTGCCCGGCGTTTGCCGTCTGTTGCTCTTGTTTTGCCCTGATGCCTTTCCCCCGTACGATTTAACATGTCAGGCTACTTTGCTGAACGCCGCACATTTTTCCCGTGAATTCTGGAACAACGCTGCCGGCAACGGGGAACGAAACTGCTGACCGTCGACTCTTCAGATTGGGCAACAGGTGGAAATCACCATCATGGTGGCGCTAGTAATTTCGCTGGCGCTTTTTTTTGACTTCACCAATGGATTTCATGACACGGCCAATGCGATGGCCACCCCCATCGCCACAGGTGCGATCAAACCCAAAACGGCGGTCGCCCTCGCGGCGGTGCTGAACCTGGTGGGGGCGTTCCTTTCCACGGAAGTGGCCAAAACCGTGTCCAGCGGCATCATCAAGGAAGGATCGGACGGGATCCAGATCACCCCGGAGATCATCTTCGCGGGCCTGATGGGCGCCATCCTCTGGAACATGATCACCTGGCTCAAGGGCCTGCCGTCGAGCTCTTCGCACGCACTCTTCGGCGGCCTGATCGGCGCCGCCATCGCAGGTATCGGCATCCACTCGATCAACTTCGAAAGCCTCATCCAGAAGGTCATCCTCCCCGCCGTCTTCGCGCCGATCATCGCCGGCGGCGTCGCTTACCTGTGCACGAAGCTGGCATACGCGCTGACCTCCCGGCACGATCCGGAATCCGGTAGCAAGCTGACGCAGAAGCGCGGCGGCTTCCGCACCGGCCAGATCTTCACCTCCAGCCTCGTGGCCCTCGCCCACGGCACCAACGACGCACAGAAGACCATGGGCATCATCACCCTCGTGCTGATCTCCGCCGGCCTACAGCAGCCCGGCTCCGGACCGCAGGTCTGGGTCATCACCACCTGCGCGCTTGCCATCGCGATCGGAACCTACTCCGGTGGCTGGAGGATCATCCGCACCATGGGATCCGGGCTCACCGATGTTAAGCCCGCCCAGGGGTTTGCGGCCGAAACGAGCACGGCCTCAGCCATCCTTGCCTCCTCGCACCTGGGGTTTGCACTGTCCACCACCCAGGTGGCCTCGGGCTCCGTGATCGGCTCGGGCATGGGCCGCCGCGGCACCACCGTCCAGTGGGGAACGGCCGGAAGGATTGCGCTCGGCTGGCTCTTCACCCTCCCCGCTGCCGGAGTCGTCGGTGCGCTCACCGCCATGCTGGTGCAGACCGGCGTCGTTGGCGTGGTCATCGCCGCCGTAGCGGGCACGGCTGCCGTGACGTACATGTTCCTCCACTCGAAGAAGTCGAAAGTCGGGCACCACAACGCCGTCGAAGTCGAAGAGGCCGGCCAGGCCGTGCAGTTCCGGAAGAAGAAGAAAGCGGTTGCCGCCAGCCGCGCCAAGAGCGAGCAGGCCGCCAGCGTTGCCAAGGACGAGCCGGTCCTCAGCGACGTCAAAGATGAGCAGGTCCTCAGCGACTTTGAACACGAACCGGTTGTCACCGGCGTCAAGGACGATCAGAAAGACGGACTCTCATGAAGTGGCTGGAACTGGTTCAAGTGGCGGGCGCAACGCTCGTCGCGGCGGTGACCGTCGTGGTCCTGTACTCCCTGGGCGTCCGGCTGACCGCGATTGCCGGTGACGTCAGTGAACGAAAGCCGGTCTGGGTACGGCCGCTCGCCGTCGTGTGCTTCGCCTTGTGCGGCCTCGCTGTGATGTTCGGGCTGTACCTGATCATTCCCTACTTCAGCAAGTAGCCGGCGCCGCTCCGCGCCCCTGCAGGGCCTCCGCCCGGCGCGCAGGATGGGCACCGCGGCCCGGAGTGGCTAGGCTGGGGGACATGCCTGGTTTCCAGTATTTTGTGGCGTCCTCGCTGGACGGATTCATCGCCACCGCCGATGACAACCTGGACTGGTTGCTCCAGTTCGACGGCTTCGCCGGCGGCAAGGAAAGCTACGACGCCTTTATGGCGGACGTCGGCTGCATCGTGATGGGTGGCGAAACCTACGCCTGGCTGAGGAAGCACGAGCCTGGCAACTGGCCGTACCCCACCACGCCGTGCTGGGTGTTCACGCACCACGAGCACTCGGCGCCCAAAGGCGCGGACGTGACGTTCGTCCGCGGCCCCGTGGCCGAATTCGTCGAGGACCTCCGTGCCGTAGCGGGAGACCGGAACGTCTGGATCGTCGGCGGCGGGGTGCTCGCGGCCCAGTTTGCCGAGGCCTCCATGCTGGACGAGATCATCATCTCGATCATTCCCGTCGTGCTGGGCAGCGGCAAGGCGGTCCTGCCCCTGTCCCGGCCGACGGCGCCCCTGGAGTTGATCTCCTCGCACACCATGGGGCGGGGCATCGTGGAGCTGCACTACCGTTTCGGGCGCAATCCGGCGTAGCCGATCCCCGGCGTCGTGCCTACCAGGTGATGCCCCTACCCGGTTATGTCGCGGATCAGGTTGGTGATGCGGGCCGTGGACAGCCGGCGGCCGCTATCGTCCGTCATGACGATCTCATGCGTTGTCAGGGTCCGCCCGAGGTGGATTGCCGTGCACGTCCCGGTGACAGTGCCCGTGGTGATGGCCCGGTGATGCGTCGCGCTGACGTCGATCCCCAGTGCCTGGCGGTTCGGACCGGCGTGCATTCCAGCGGCAAAGGACCCGAGGGTCTCGGCCAAGACCACATGGGCGCCGCCGTGGAGAATACCCGCCACCTGTGTGTTGCCTTCCACCGGCATGGTGCCCACCGTCCGCTCGGGACCCAACTCCAGGAAATGGATCCCCATCTTCACCACCAGGGCGCCCACCCCGTATCGCCCCAGCCAGTCGTGCATTTCCTCGGGAATCCCGGCAGCCGCCAGTTCGGCCGCGTACGGGCCCGGCGTGAAATTGTCCATCATGGGAACTAGGCTGGCACCTGTGAGCGAAACTACCAAACCGGCCCTTTCCCCCTCAGCAACGCAGACAACAGCAGACACCGCACCCGGAACCGCGGCTGGCACCGCGCCGGCCACGGACGCCTCGCCGGTCCTCGTGGCGGAGCCCGCGAAGAAGCGCCGCCGCCCGGTCGCGGAGGTTTCCGCCACCGAGGCGCCGGTGATCCCGATCACCGACCAGCCCCGGCTGATGGTGCTCGACGGGCACTCCATGGCCTTCCGGGCCTTCTACGCCCTGCCCGCCGAGAACTTCGCCACGTCGACGGGCCAGCACACCAACGCGGTCCACGGCTTCACGTCGATGCTGATCAACCTGATCAAGGAGCAGAAGCCCACCCACGTCGCCGTGGCATTCGACGTCTCCGACGACACGACGTTCCGGAAAGCCGAATACGACGGCTACAAGGGCGGGCGGAACGAGACGCCCCGGGAATTCAGCGGGCAGATCGACCTGATCGAAAAGGTCATGACAGCCTGGGGCATCAAGACCATCAGCATGCCCGGCTTCGAAGCAGACGACATTCTTGCCACCCTCGCAGCCCAGGGCGAAGCCGCGGGCTTCGAGGTGCTGCTCGTCTCCGGCGACCGCGACACCTTCCAGCTCATTACCGACAACGTCTTCGTGCTCTACCCGAAGACCGGCGTGAGCAACATCCCCCGGATGGACGCCGCGGCCATCGAGACCAAGTACTTCGTGACGCCCCCGCAGTATTCCGACCTCGCCGCCCTGGTCGGGGAGTCGGCGGACAACCTTCCCGGTGTGCCCGGCGTCGGGCCCAAAACCGCCGCGAAGTGGATCAACCAGTACGGGGGACTGGAAGGCATCCTGGCGAACCTTGACTCGATCGGCGGCAAAGTCGGCGGCGCACTGCGGGAGCACATCGAGTCCGTCAAGCGGAACCGCCGGCTGAACCGCCTTCTCACGGATCTGGAGCTGCCCGTCTCGCTCAAGGAGCTGGAGGAGCCGCGCCCGGACAATGACGCGATCGAGGAGATCTTTGACCGGCTGGAGTTCAAGACGCTCCGCCCCCGGCTGTTCGCGCTCTACGCCGGCGACTCCGAGGATGCCGGGCAGGACAGCATCGAGGTCCCCGACTTCTCCGCCCTCAGCGACGCGGCGGAACTCAAGGCCTTCTTCGACGCCGGCAAGGGCCACCGCTCGGCCCTCGCCGTGGACTTCGCTCCCGGGCGGATTGCCGACGACGCCCCGGCCATTGCCGTGCTCCGCGGCGACGCAGCCGCGTACATCGACCTCACGGTGCTGGACGCCGAGGCTGAGGCCGTGCTGGCCGGCTGGCTGCTGGACCCGGAGGCGGCGAAGGTGACGCACGGTTTCAAAGCCGCCCTGAAGGCCTTCACTGCCCGGGGCCTCGGCCTGGACGGCGTCGTGGATGACACGTCAATATCCGGCTACCTGATCCAGCCGGACCGGCGCAGTTACGAGCTTGCCGAGCTTGCGCAGCACCACCTGAAGCTGAGCATCTCCACTGCGGCCGCGAAGACGGGCCAGCTGGAGCTTTCCTTCGGGGGAGAGGACGACGCCTCCGCCGGCGCGCTCGTGCAGCAGGCCGCCGTCGTGTTTGCCCTGAGCCGCCACTTCGAAACGGAGCTGAGGGTGCGGAAGGCGCAGGAGCTGCTGACCAGCCTGGAGCTTCCGGTCAGCCGGGTGCTGGCCCGGATGGAACTCGATGGCATCGGCGTGTCGATGGAGCGGATGAACGAACAGCTGGCCGACCTCGCCAAGGTGATCGACAACGCCCAGGAACTCGCGTTCGCCGCGATCGGCCACGAAGTGAACCTTGGCTCGCCCAAGCAGCTGCAGACCGTGCTTTTTGAGGAACTGGGGCTGCCCAAGACCAAGAAGATCAAGTCCGGCTACACCACGGACGCCGCCTCGCTGAAGACGCTGCTGGAGAAGACCGGCCACGAGTTCCTGGTCCAGCTCATGGCGCACCGTGAATCCGCGAAGCTGCGGCAGATGATCGAATCACTGAAGAAGTCCGTCGCCGAGGACGGCCGGATCCACACCACCTACGCCCAGAATGTCGCCGCCACCGGGCGTATCTCCTCGAACAACCCGAACCTGCAGAACATCCCGATCCGCAGCGAGGAAGGCCGGCGGGTCCGCAGCATCTTCGTGGTGAGCGAGGGCTACGACTGCCTGCTCTCGGCGGACTATTCGCAGATCGAAATGCGGATCATGGCGCACCTTTCCGGCGACCCCGGTCTGATCCAGGCGTACCAGGAGGGCGAGGACCTGCACCGCTTCGTCGGATCGCACATTTTCCACGTGCCCCCGGCCGAGGTGACGAGTGCGATGCGGTCCAAGGTTAAGGCGATGTCCTATGGCCTGGCCTACGGGCTGACGTCCTTCGGCCTGTCCAAACAGCTCGAAATCTCCGTGGACGAGGCCCGGACGCTGATGAAGGAGTACTTCGAGCGTTTCGGCGCGGTCCGCGACTACCTTCGCGGCGTGGTGGAACAGGCACGGATCGACGGCTACACCGCCACGATCGAGGGGCGGCGCCGCTACCTCCCGGACCTGACCAGCACCGACCGCCAGCTCCGGGAAATCGCGGAACGGGTGGCGTTGAACTCGCCGATCCAGGGTTCCGCCGCGGACATCATCAAACGCGCCATGCTCGGAGTTTCCGGCGCTCTGGCCGAACAGGGACTGAAATCGCGCATGCTGCTGCAGGTCCATGATGAACTGGTCCTCGAAGTGGCGCACGGGGAGCGGGAAGCCGTGGAGCAGCTGGTGACGGAACAGATGGGCTCGGCGGCGCAGCTGACCGTTCCGCTGGACGTGCAGATCGGCATCGGCTCGAGCTGGTACGAAGCAGGGCACTGACGCCCTGCATCGTTGGGCGTGTGTCGCTCCGCGCTTAGTCGTTGGGCGCTGTCAGGATTTCTAGGGGGAGAACTACATGGCAGGGAAGTATGAGATCCGTCGGTTCCGCGCGGCCGACAAAGGCGAACCCGGCTACGCGCTGGGGGCGGACTGGCTGCGTGGCGTCGGCGTCGGGTTCTACGACGAGCGGCACAAGGAAGAGTTCGTCGACAAGGTCATGACCATGTACCGGGTGGACAACCGCGAGATGACCGGGGTCTACCAGACCGGCGCCGTGGCGGACCGCTCCCTCCCGGCGGAGATCCCGGTGGCGACCTTCGGGACCCTGCGCAAGGACCTCAACATCGGCTACGGCCGTCAGCTCGAAGCACAGCTGATCACCGCCGTGACCGTCCGCGGAACCCACCGCCGGCAGGGCATCCTGCGCCGAATGATGACAGAGGACCTCGCCGCGTCCAAAGCCGACGGCCTGGCCATCGCGGCGCTGACGGCCTCGGAAGCGTCTATCTACGGCCGCTTCGGCTTTGGCGTCGCAACCTTCGAACGCAGCATCAAGGTCGACACCGGGCCGCGGTTCCGGCTGCGGCACACGCCGGCCGGCCCGGTGGAGATCGCCGACCGGAAAGTCCTGCTGGAACTGGCCCCGCGGGTGTTCGAACGCGTGCACCGCGTCACCCCGGGCTCAATCGTGCGGCAGGATGCCTACCGGCAGCGCAGCTCGGGAACCCTCGGCCAGGACGGCCCGGAGGACGAATCGGTCAGGTGCGCCCTGCACTACGGCGCCGACGGAAGCATCGACGGCTATGTGGCCTACAAGTTCTCCGGCTGGGACACCAAACCCCACACCATGGAAGTCATCGACCTCGTGGCGGCAACCGATTCCGGCTACCTGGACCTCTGGCAGTTCCTTGGCAGCCTCGACCTGATCCAGCGCGTCACCTGGGCCGAAGCGCCCATCGATGATCCGCTGGCATGGGCCCTTGAGGACCCGCGCTGCATCGAGTCCTCCGAGAACAGGGACATGCTCTGGCTCCGCATCCTTGACACGCCCAAGGCCCTCGGTGCGAGGCGTTACTCCTCCGACGGCAGCCTGCTCCTGCGCGTCACCGATGCCTTGGGCTTCGCGGACGGCACGTTCACGCTGACCGTCACCGGCGGCGAGGCACGGGTTTCGGCTGCTCCGGACGGCGCCGTTCCGGAGCTTTCCCTCGGCGTCGCGGAACTCGGGTCCGTCTATCTGGGCGCTGTCTGCCCGGTGACGCTGGCAGCCGCCGGCCGGATAACCGAGCACTCGCCCGGGGCGGCGCTGACGGCGCGACTCATGTTCGCCGTCGAACGTGCACCGCACTGCCTGACGCACTTCTAAACGGGTCCCAACCAACCCGTTGCGCTTTGACCCGCGTTCACGTATACGACTAGACTAAGCGGGCGTGTACTACGTGCGCGCATCTACAATCCACAAATCAGGATGACCCGGCGATATGCCGTGTTCTGTGCCCGTGTCGCCGACGCGGGCGCAGCGGTTTGCCTGACCGACTAACTATCCACAACGGAGCCCCTACTACATGACCATCACCTCCACCGAGAAGCCCGGTACCCCCGTAGTCGCAATTAACGACATCGGTACCGCTGAGGACTTCCTCGCAGCAGTCGACGCCACCATCAAGTACTTCAACGACGGAGACCTCGTCGAAGGTACCGTCGTCAAGGTCGACCGCGATGAAGTTCTGCTCGACATCGGTTACAAGACCGAAGGTGTCATTCCCTCCCGCGAGCTGTCCATCAAGCACGATGTTGATCCCGGAGACGTCGTCTCCGTTGGCGATCTCGTCGAAGCCCTGGTGCTCACCAAGGAAGACAAAGAAGGCCGCCTGATCCTCTCCAAGAAGCGCGCTCAGTACGAGCGTGCCTGGGGCGACATCGAGAAGGTCAAGGAAGAAGACGGTGTCGTCACCGGTACCGTCATCGAGGTTGTCAAGGGTGGTCTTATCCTCGACATCGGTCTGCGCGGCTTCCTGCCCGCATCCCTCGTCGAGATGCGCCGTGTGCGCGACCTTGCTCCGTACATCGGTCAGAAGATCGAAGCCAAAATCATCGAGCTGGACAAGAACCGCAACAACGTTGTGCTGTCCCGCCGTGCATGGCTCGAGCAGACCCAGTCCGAGGTCCGCTCCACGTTCCTCAACAAGCTGGAAAAGGGCCAGGTCCGTCCCGGCGTCGTTTCCTCCATCGTCAACTTCGGTGCCTTCGTGGACCTGGGCGGCGTAGACGGCCTCGTTCACGTTTCCGAGCTGTCCTGGAAGCACATCGACCACCCGTCCGAGGTTGTCGAAGTTGGCCAGGAAGTCACCGTCGAGGTTCTCGAGGTCGACCTGGACCGCGAGCGTGTGTCCCTGTCGCTCAAGGCTACGCAGGAAGATCCGTGGCAGACCTTCGCCCGCACCCACGCCCTCGGGCAGGTTGTTCCGGGTAAGGTCACCAAGCTGGTTCCGTTCGGCGCGTTCGTTCGCGTTGAAGACGGCATCGAAGGCCTGGTCCACATCTCCGAGCTCGCCGTGCGCCACGTTGAGCTGGCCGAGCAGGTTGTCTCCGTAGGGGATGAGCTGTTCGTCAAGGTCATCGACATCGACCTCGAACGCCGCCGCATCTCGCTGTCCCTCAAGCAGGCCAACGAGGGCGTCGACGCCGAGTCCACCGAATTCGATCCGGCTCTCTACGGCATGGCCGCTGAGTACGACGAAGAGGGCAACTACAAGTACCCGGAGGGCTTCGATCCGGAGTCCAACGAGTGGCTTGAAGGCTACGAGACGCAGCGCGCCGCCTGGGAGCAGCAGTACGCTGACGCCCAGACCCGCTGGGAAGCCCACAAGAAGCAGGTTGCCCAGCACGCTGCCGACGACGCTGCAGCTGCAACGTCCGGCGAGAGCGACTCCGGCACCACCAGCTACTCCTCTGAGCCGGCTGCAGCCGAGTCCAACACCGGTGGCGGCACGCTCGCTTCCGACGAGGCTCTTGCAGCACTGCGCGAGAAGCTGACCGGCAACTAATTGCCCACGGATCCCGGGGAGTCCGCTCCCCGGGGCTTGGCAGTTGGTAGCTTGAAGTAACACCGTGAAGGTGGCCGTCCCTGCGGGGGCGGCCACTTTTTCGTTTCCGGGACATGCCCCGCGGGCGCTCATCACGGGGGGACATGCCCGGTGCCGGGCGCCCGGCCAGGGGGACATGCCCAGTCCCCGGGCAGGCCACTGGACATATGGGCATTATGTCCAACCGTAGGCACGACGGCGGGGCATGCTCCAGCCGCGGAGACCGTGGCGCCGGGTGGACATGCCCAGTCCTGGCCGCGGTCCCTGGGCATCGTGGCATTATGTCCAACAGCAATTCCGGGGACTGGGCATGCCGGCCGGCGCCTCGGGCATCTGGCAACTGGAATCATTGACGTGGCCCTGGCTTCGCGTTCAAACTGGGCAGGTTGACTGTACGGAACACACTAGGGGGAGCGCTCATGGTTGAGATTTCGGGAAGTCCTCAAGCGGCTGACTCAGCAGGCATCGGGCCTTGGCCGAGGGGTATCGGCGCCATCACCTTGTTTGTCGAGGATCTGCCTCTTGCCAAGCGCTTCTACCACGATGTGTTCGGCCTGCCGGTAGCCTTCGAGGACGATGATTCGGCCGTTTTCAAGTTCGCGAACACCATGATCAATCTGTTGAAATCGTCCGAGGCTCCGGAACTAGTCGGACCCGCCATCGTGGCGGCCCCCGAGGCTGGATCCCGGATGCAGTTCACCATCGAGGTCGACAACGTCGACGCCATGTGCGCCGAACTGGCGAGCCGCGGCGTCGAGCTCCTGAACGGTCCGATGGACCGGCCGTGGGGGATCCGAACGGCCAGTTTCCGCGACCCAGGCGGCCACATCTGGGAGATAGCGCAATAGCGTCGGGGCAGCCGGGCTGACCCGGTCATCGCGGGGAAGGACCGGGTTCCGACGCAATCCTGAGTCGGATGCTGCCCTTCGCTGCACGGCCGGGTCATGGACATGTCCAGCCGTGGGTCCGGCCGATGGGCACAATGGGATTATGTCCAACCGCTATGACCAGGGCGGGGCATGTCCGGTGGGGGAGCCGGGCGGTGTGCACGAGCGCGGATGTCAGCGCAGCCGGATCCTGGCCTTGACCGGGACTGTGGCGTCGCCGGCCGCTTCGCCCTCCACGAGCTCGGCCCCGGCTGAGCGCAGGAGGGCCAGCGCCGCGGCATTCCCGGCGGTGGTGTCGGCCTCCAGCACTTCGGCGCCTGTTGCGGCCGCCTGGTCGATCACGAGACCAAGGGCGGCCCGGGCGATGCCGCGGCCGCGGAAGCCGCGGCCCAGCCAGATCCCGGTTTCCAGCGAGTCGGCCCCGGTCCGCTTGAGCCTGATCGATCCCGCGAGTTCCCCGTCGGCGCTGATGGCCCAGCTTTTTTGCCGCGCGGGGCCGTCGAGCCCTGCCGCCGCGTGGTGGTATTCGCGGAACCAGCTGATCCGTTCCGAATTCCAGCCGGCGGCGCTGCCCAGCGGAGGCGTCACCTCGTCGGCGTCGGCGTCCTGGATCGCCACGGTCAGGAGCTGCTCCAGGACAGCGTCGGAGACGTCGAGGAGGCGGACGGCGGCGGGGGAAGGCTCAGCCGAGGGGGACATCGATCCACTCCGTTTCTCCAGGCAGCAATTCGGCGGTTCCTGCTGACAGCGCGGCGAGCCGTTCCGCCGCGCGGGCCAGGTCCGCCCGGTCATCCGGCAGCGCAAGCCTCAGGACAGTAGTCTGCGCCTCATAACTGGTTTCGGCCATCACATATCCCGCGGCGCGCAGGTCGTTCTCCAGCCGTCCGGCCGCCGTGTGCGGCACCGTCACCGTGCAGATCCGCAGCCGGCGGCGCTGCACCAGCGGGGCCCGGTCAAGGGCGGCGGACACGGATTCGGAATAGGCCCGGACGAGTCCGCCGGCGCCGAGAAGGATTCCGCCGAAATAGCGCACGACGACGGCGGTCACGTCGCTCAGGTCCGTCACGCCGGGCGCGGTTTCACGCTTCAGCAGCGCGTCCAGCATCGGGAGGCCTGCCGTGCCGGAAGGCTCGCCGTCGTCGCTGGAGCGCTGCACATCGCGGTCCGGGCCGAGCACGAAGGCGGAGCAATGATGCCGGGCGTCGTGGAATTCCTTACGCAGCCCGGCGAGGACCGACCGGGCGCTGTCCTCATCGGCGGTGCGGTGCAGCACGGTGATGAAGCGGGAGCGCTTCACTTCGATCTCGTGGCGGAACTGCCGGCCAGCCGCCAGCGTGGTGTAAACGGTGGCCCTGCTCTCCGGGAAAACCGCATCATCAGCCACCGGATCAGTTTAGTCTGGTGTGGTGCTGAAAATCGGGTTGACGGGCGGCATCGCCTCGGGCAAGTCAGTGGCTGCCGCGCGCCTGCGCGAACTCGGGGCGGTGGTAATCGACGCCGACGCGCTGGCCCGAGAGGTCGTGGAACCCGGAACGCCGGGACTTGCCAGGGTCGTCGCGGCCTTCAGCAATGCCGTCCTGGCTCCCGACGGCGGCCTGGACCGGCCCAAGCTGGGCGGCCTCGTCTTTGGCAACCCGGAACGCCTCGCAGTGCTCAACGGCATCATCCATCCCCTCGTGCGGGAACGCGCCGCCGCACTGGCCGCCGCCGCGCCGAAGGGCGCCGTCGTGGTCCAGGACATTCCGTTGCTGGTCGAGACCGGCCAGGGCGCCAATTTCCATCTGGTCGTGGTGGTGGACGCCCCTGACGATGTCCGGGTGCAGCGCATGGTGCAGCACCGGCACCTGACCGTTGAGGAAGCCCGGGCCAGGATGGCCGCCCAGGCTACGCGGGAGGACCGGCTGGCCGCGGCCGACGTCGTCCTGGACAACTCGGGGTCAAAGGCCGAACTCCAGGACGCGGTGGACCGGCTCTGGAAGTTCCGGCTGGTGCCATTCGCCGGGAACCTGGCCAGGCGCCGCCTCGCACCGCGCACCGGCGGCCCGGTGCTCACGCCCGCCAACCCGGACTGGCCCGCACAGGCCGGCCGGCTGATGGCGCGGCTGCGCGTAGCCGCCGCGCAGGACATCCTGGCCCTGGACCATGTCGGGTCCACGGCCGTCCCCGGGCTCGATGCCAAGGACGTGCTCGACCTCCAGCTCGGCGTGGAGGACATGGCCGCGGCGGAACGGATCGCGCCGCTGCTCGCCGACGCCGGTTTCCCCGGCTGGCCCGGGATCACCTCCGACAACCCCAAGCCCTCCCACCCGGACCCGGCGGACTGGCGGAAACGGATGCACGGCAATGCGGACCCCGGGCGGGCTGTCAACGTCCATGTCCGCGCGGTGGGATCCCCGGGCTGGCGGTTCGCGCTGTGCTTCCGCGACTGGCTGCGGGACGACGCGGCCGCCCGCGCCGACTACCTGGCCGAGAAGCGCCGCGCCGCCAAACGGCACGGCGTGGACAAATCCACCGCCGGCTACGCCGCCGACAAGGAAGGCTGGTTCGCCAACTACGCCGCGCCTCGGATGGACGGGTGGGCGCGGCGCACGGGCTGGCAGCCGCCGCCGTACATCACCCCCGCGCCGGAGCGGGGGCCGGAGGCGGTCCCAGACGCGGCAGCGGGCCCGCACGGTAACGGTCCGGGTACTGCCCAAAGCTGAATCAGGACATCCTGTCGGAGCCCGGCGGTAGATTAGATACATGAGCCTTGCCCAGCAGATCAACCGTGTCGTGGCGCCCTTCGAGGTCATCAGCGAGTTCCAGCCGGCCGGCGACCAGCCGGCTGCGATCGCTGAACTGACCGAACGCATCAAGAATGGCGAGAAGGATGTGGTGCTGCTCGGCGCCACCGGCACCGGTAAGAGCGCGACGACGGCGTGGCTGATCGAACAGGTCCAGCGGCCCACCCTGGTGATGGTGCAGAACAAGACCCTTGCCGCGCAGCTCGTCAATGAATTCCGCGAGCTGCTCCCGAACAACGCCGTCGAGTACTTCGTCTCCTACTATGACTACTACCAGCCCGAAGCCTACGTGGCGCAGACTGACACCTTCATAGAGAAGGACTCCTCCGTCAACGAGGAAGTCGAACGGCTCCGGCACTCCGCCACCAACGCGCTGCTGACGCGCCGGGACGTGATCGTGGTCGCCACCGTGTCCTGCATCTATGGCCTGGGCACCCCGGAAGAGTACATCGCCGGCATGGTGACGCTCCGCAAGGGCGCCCAGATGAACCGCGATGATCTGCTCCGGAAATTCGTTTCCATGCAGTACTCCCGCAACGACATGGACTTCCACCGCGGCACGTTCCGGGTCCGCGGCGACACCGTGGAAATTATCCCCATGTACGAGGAGCTGGCGATCCGGATCGAGTTCTTCGGCGACGAGATCGAGAACATCTACACCCTGCACCCGCTCACCGGGGAAATCATCCGGGATGAGACCGAGATGTACGTTTTCCCGGCCTCGCACTACGTGGCCGGTCCGGAACGCATGGGCCGGGCGATCAAGCGGATCGAGGACGAGCTCGCCGAGCGGCTCCAGGTCCTGGAGAGCCAGAACAAGTTGGTGGAGGCGCAGCGCCTGCGGATGCGCACCACCTACGACCTCGAAATGATGCAGCAGATGGGCTTCTGCAACGGCATCGAGAACTACTCCAGCCACATCGACGGCCGCGCCCGCGGAACCGCACCGCACTGCCTCATCGACTACTTCCCGGACGACTTCCTCTTGGTGATCGACGAATCGCACGTCACCGTGCCGCAGATCGGCGCAATGTACGAGGGCGACATGTCCCGGAAGCGGAACCTCGTGGACCACGGCTTCCGGCTGCCCTCCGCCATGGACAACCGGCCGCTGAAGTGGGACGAGTTCCAGGACCGCGTGGGCCAGACCGTCTACCTCTCCGCCACGCCGGGCAAGTATGAGCTCGGCAAGGCTGACGGGTTCGTGCAGCAGATCATCCGGCCCACCGGACTGATCGACCCCGAGATCGTCGTCAAGCCCACCAAGGGCCAGATCGATGACCTGCTCGGGGAAATCAAGACCCGCACGGCAAAGAACGAGCGCGTCCTGGTCACCACCCTGACCAAGCGGATGGCCGAGGACCTCACCGACTACCTGCTGGGCCACGGAGTGAAGGTCGAATACCTGCACTCGGACGTGGACACCCTGCGCCGGGTGGAGCTGCTCCGCGAGCTCCGGATGGGTGTCTTCGACGTGCTGGTGGGCATCAACCTGCTCCGCGAAGGCCTGGACCTGCCCGAGGTGTCGCTGGTGAGCATCCTGGATGCGGACAAGGAAGGCTTCCTGCGCTCTGCGACCTCGCTGATCCAGACGGTCGGCCGTGCCGCCCGCAACGTCTCCGGCGAGGTCCACATGTACGCGGACCGGATCACCGATTCGATGGCCAAGGCCATCGACGAGACCAACCGGCGCCGCGAGATCCAGGTGGCCTACAACACCAAGCATGGGATCGACCCGCAGCCGCTGCGGAAGAAGATCGCCGACATCACCGACCAGATCGCCAAGGAGGACGCCGACACCCGCGAACTCCTCGCCAACGCCGGCAAGGCACGCGGCAAGGGCAAGGGCGCCACCAAGGTGCGGGCGGACGGCCTGGCGGCGGCACCCGCCGAGGACCTCGTGGGCCTGATCGAGCAGCTCACCGAACAGATGCACGCCGCCGCCGGGGAGCTCCAGTTCGAACTCGCCGCGCGGCTGCGTGACGAGGTGGGGGAGCTGAAGAAGGAACTGCGCCAGATGCAGGCCGCCGGACACGCCTAGGGTAATGTGGGTCAGACGTAGGGGAGTATCCCAAGCGCTACGATCGTCAACACGTATGGCACAGATGCCCTGCCGGGCGTAGCGGGCAGCCACGCAGTACCAGGTACGTTGTACCGGACATGCGGGCCAGTCGGAGAGACTTACACCGATGAGTCACACCCTGCGAAAGGAACCTTCGTGCCCGAACTTCCCGTCTGGTTCGAGATCGGCTCCTTTGTCGTTCTCGGCATCATCCTGGCCATTGACCTGCTGCTGGTCCTAAAACGTCCGCACGAGCCCTCCATGAAGGAAGCCGGCCTGTGGGTGTCCTTCTACATTGCCCTCGCCCTGCTCTTCGCCGGAGCCATGTTCGCCTTCACCGGCCCTGAGTACGGCGGCCAGTTCATCGCCGGCTGGGTCACGGAATACAGCCTCAGCATCGACAACCTGTTCGTCTTCATCATCATCATGGCCCGCTTCTCGGTACCCCGTAAGTACCAGCAGGAAGTGCTGATGGTCGGCATCATCATCGCGCTGATCCTCCGCGGCATCTTCATCCTGCTCGGCGCCATCGTGATCGAACAGTTCAGCTGGGTCTTCTACATCTTCGGCGTCTTCCTGCTCTGGACCGCCTGGAAGCAGGCCCAGGACGACGGTGAGGATGAAGAGGACAAGGAAAATCCGCTCATCGCCCGGATCCGCAAGGTCCTGCCCATGTCGGAGAAGTTCGACGGCGGCAAGCTGCGCACCGTCGTCGACGGCAAGAAGGTCTTCACCCCCATGCTGATCGTCTTCGTGACCATCGGGCTCACGGACCTGCTCTTCGCGGTGGACTCGATCCCGGCCATCTTCGGCCTGACCCAGAGCGCCTTCATCGTTTTCACCGCCAACATTTTCGCCCTGATGGGCCTGCGGCAGCTCTACTTCCTGCTCGGCGGACTGATGACACGCCTGATCTACCTGAAGCACGCACTCTCGGTGATCCTGGCGTTCATCGGCGTGAAGCTGGTCCTGCACGCCATGCACGTCAACGAGCTGCCCTTCATCAACGGCGGCCAGCACATCGAGTGGGCGCCCGAGATCCCGACGTACGTCTCCCTCGGGGTGATCATCGGCACCATCATCATCGCCGTCATCGCGAGCCTGATCAGCTCCAAGTCCTCGCAGTCGAAGCTGGACGCGCGGCTGGAAGAGGACTCCCGCAAGAGCCTGAGCGACGCCGAGTAGCCTCACGGTTCGGCTAGGCTCGGACCGTGAAAATATTTGACGCTGCAGCAGTACACGGTACGGCGCTGGACCCGCAACGGGTCCAGCGCCGTACCGTTTGGGTGCTGAGTACGGCCCAGCTGCTCAGCGGGGTGGCGGCGGGGCCAGCCTGTCCGTCGGGTCCCTGCTGGCGGTCCAGCTCTCCGGCTCGAACGCCTGGGCCGGCTCAGTCACCACCACCATGACCCTCGGAGCCGCGGCGGCAGCCCTGCCCCTCGCCGGGCTCGCCGGACGGCATGGCCGGCGGGCCTCCCTCATCACGGGTCTGCTCTCCGCCATGGCCGGGGCCCTGCTGGTGATCGTCGCCACGGTCACGGGCAGCTTCCCGGTCCTGCTGCTCGCCGCAGCCCTGCTGGGACTCGGCACGGCCGCCAACCTGCAGGCCCGCTTCGCCGCCGTCGACCTCGCCGAACCGGAACACCGCGGCCGTTCCCTGGCGATCGTGGTGTGGGCCGTGACCATCGGCGCTGTCGCCGGCCCGAACCTGATCCGCCCCGGCGCCCTGGTCGGGGAGGCCCTCGGCCTGCCGGCGCTGGCCGGACCCTTTGTCTTCTCGACGGCGGGGCTGGCAACGGCCGCTTTGCTGCTGCTCATCGGCCTACGCCCGGATCCGCTGCTGCTGGCCGCCCGGCTCCGCACCGGCGGGGGGCAGCAGCCCGCCGCCGGAGGCAGTGCCGCAGCGGCCACCCCAGCCGCGGCCACAGGCACCAGCAGGACGCGCGGGCGGCACGGCCTCCGTCACGGCATGCGGGCCATCCGCGCCTCACCGCGGGCCGCGCTGGCCCTCCTTGCCGTCATCGCAGCGCACGGCTGCATGGCCGCGGTGATGTCGATGACGCCCCTGCACCTGCAACTGCTGAGCGAGGGGCCCCCGGCCGGCATGCCGGCCGGCCACGCCCACGCCGCCAGCACCGACGTGCTGGTCCTGATCGGATTCACCATCTCGCTGCATATCGCCGGGATGTACGCGCTCTCACCGGTCATGGGCTGGCTGACGGACAAGGCCGGCCGGCTCCCGGTCATCCTGCTGGGCCACGGCCTGATCCTGCTGTCGGTCCTCGTGGCCGGTTTCGGCCAGGCCCAGCCGGTCCTGGTGACGGCCGGCCTGGTGCTGCTCGGGCTGGGCTGGTCCGCGGCCACCATCGCCGGTTCCACCCTGCTCGCCGAAAGCGTCAGCGGCGAGGACCGCGTCCTTGTCCAGGGCGTCTCGGACACCATGATGGGGGTCGCCGGCGCGGTCGGCGCCGGGTTCTCCGGAGTGGTGATGGCCGGTGCCGGCTACCAGGGCCTCAATCTGGCGGCCGCTGCCGTCGCGGCTGTGGTGTTCGCCGTCGCCCTCCGCGCCGCCGCGCAGGGCCCCAGCGCATCAGCGGGCACCCTGGCGCCGTAGCCCAGGGCCGCAGCGCATCAGCGGGGACCCTGGCGCAGTAGCCCGGGGCCCGGGCCGTCCCGCTCTTTCAGTACGGTTCAGTCCCGGACGGAGCGCGTCAAGCCCAGGAGACGGGAGAAGATGCCCTCCCCGTCGTCCGCGATGCCGTCATGGTGGAAGTCCGCCGACTCCCAGACCTGCAGGCCGCGGACGGCCGCGGCCGTCTCGAGCGAGAGATCGCGGTCGACGTAGATGTCCTCGCTGTACACGGCGGCGGCCACCGGCACGGTGTTGCGCGCGAGCCGGTCGGGATCGTAGAGCGGGGCCCAGTCGTCCTTTTCGGCGAGGAGCCGGGCAACGTTCCGCAGCGGCCGGAGGGCGGGATCCTGCTCGAAGTACCAGGGGTAGACCATTTCGCCGGTGAGCAGCGGCTCAGGGGCGTCCGGGGAGAACTCCGGGAAGTCCTGCAGCACCCGCCACGCGGCCCAGTCCGTGGACTCGCCCTGGCCGTAGATGGATTCGTGCATCACCGCGTAGAGCGGGTTGGCGGACCTGGACACCAGTCCGCGGACCTGGTCAAGGAAGGCGTCCGAAAGGCGGTCGCCGCCGGGTGTGGCAACGAAGGCATCCTCCAGCAGGTGGTGCAGGGCATCCACCCTGGTATTTCCGCCCAGGAAGGACCCGACCATCTGGAAGCGTTCCACGGTGAGCCGTTCTCCGTCGGGCAGGAATTCCTCCGTACCGCGGAGGTGCCGGGCGATCCGGGTGACCGCCACCCGGTCATCGGGATACCGTCCGAAGTATTCGGCGTTGCGCGCCGCCACCCGGCGGAACGTGGACTGGTAGACCCGGTCCGCCGGCCCCGAGAGCGGAGCGAGGCCGCCGGTGATCAGGGCCTCACGCAGGCCCTCGGGGGCGAAGGAGAGGTAGCTGAGCGCACAGAAGCCGCCGTAGCTCTGGCCGTAGATTGTCCACGGCCCGGAGCCCAGGGCCAGCCGGAGCGCCTCGGCGTCGGCGACGATCGAATCCGCCCGGAAATGCGCCAGGTAGTCCGCCTGGTCGGCCTCGGTCCCGCGCAGCGGCAGTGTGTTGCGGTCGATAGGGGACGAGAGGCCGGTGCCGCGCTGGTCGAGCATGAGGATGCGGAAGTCCCTCGCGGCGGCTTTGCTCCAGCCGCCGAGCGCCGGGAGACGGTTGCCGCGCCCGCCTGGGCCGCCCTGGAGGTAGAGCAGCCACGGGAGCTGGGCCGCTTCTTCCGCGCTGTGCTCGGCAGAGACGTATTCGCGGGCAAAGACGGTGATGGTCTCGCCGGCCGGCCCGCCACCGAAGTGGTCCAGCGGCACCTCGAAGTAGTGTTCCGCGGTGCGCATTCCGCGGTATTCGTACCGGGCCTTGATGGTGTGGGGGACCGCGGGCCGCGCAGCCTCCAGCAGATCCGCGGCGCCAGACCCGATCACGGGCCGGTCCGCCACGGGCCGGTCAGCCACGGGCCTGGGCCTTGCGGTCGGCGCCAAAGGCTTCCAGCGCCTCGCCGGTGAGCCGGAAGGTGGACCAACCGTCCATCGGAGCGGCGCCGAGCCTCCGGTAGAAATTGATGGAGGGCTCGTTCCAGTCCAGCACGCTCCATTCGACGCGGGCGTAGCCGCGGTCGACGGCGGTGGCGGCCAGGTGCTGCAGGAGGGCCTTGCCGTGGCCTTCGCCGCGGGCCTCGGGCCGGACGTAGAGGTCCTCCAGGTAAATGCCGTGGACGCCCTCCCAGGTGGAATAGTTCAGGAACCAGAGGGCGAAGCCCCGGACGTCCCCGTCGTCGTTTTCGGCCATCGCCGCGAACACCCGCGGGTTCTCGCCAAACAGGGCCTCGGTGAGCATCCCGGGGGTGTTCCGGACGGCATCCGGTTCCCTCTCGTAGCTTGCCAGGTCATGGATCATCTGCAGGATTGCGGGGACGTCGTTCGCCGTCGCGGGCCGGATTACGCTCATGGTCCGAGTTTACCCGGGGCGGTCGGGGGCTGCCGGACCGAGGTTGCCGGCAGGCCTAGAGCCGGTTGACGTCCGTCACCCGCACGACGGCGGTGCCGGTCTCGTCGGATGCCGCGAGGTCCACCTCGGCGGAGATGCCCCAGTCGTGGTTGCCGGCAGGGTCCTCGAAGATCTGCCGGACCTTCCACGTCCCGGGCTCCTCAGTGATGATGAGCAGGCCCGGGCCGCGGGCGTCCGGCCCGGTGCCGATGTCGTTGTGTTCGTCGAAGTAGTCATCCAGCATGTCCTCCCAGCGCTCGGAATCCCAGCCGGATCCGGCATCAAGCTCGCCGAGGGCGGCGGCGTCCTCGTCCGCGAAGAGTTCCACCCGCCGGAACATCTCATTGCGGACCATCACCCGGAAGGCGCGGACGTTGGAGGTCAGGGACGGCGGCGGGGGCGGGGGAGCGTCGTGCGGCGTCGGGGCCTTACCGGAGGTGAGCTCCTCCCACTCATCGAGCAGGCTGGAGTCGACCTGGCGGACCAGTTCGCCGAGCCACGCGATGAGGTCCTCGAGGTCCTCCCGGAGGGCGTCCTGCGGGACGGTCTGCCGCAGCGCCTTGAAGCCGTCCGCAAGGTAGCGCAGCACGATGCCCTCCGAGCGCGCCAGTCCGTAGAACTGGACGAACTCCCCGAAGTTCATCGCCCGTTCGTACATATCCCGGACCACGGACTTGGGCGCCAGCTCGAAATCGCCGATCCACGGCGCGGCCCGGCGGTAGACATCGAAGGCCTCCCCGAGGATTTCCGCGAGCGGCTGCGGGTAGGTGACCTCCTCCAGCATGGCCATGCGCTGGTCGTACTCGATGCCGTCGGCCTTCATCGCGGCGATCGCGTCACCGCGCGCCTTCTTTTGCTGCGCTGAGAGGATCTGCCGCGGCTTTTCCAGCGTGGACTCAATCACGGACACCACGTCCAGGGCGTACGACGGCGACTCCGGATCCAGTAGCTCCAGCGCCGCGAGTGCGAAGGGGGACAGCGGCTGGTTCAGGGCGAAGTTGGCCTGCAGATGGACCGTCAGGCGGACCGTGCGGCCGTCCCCGCCCTGCTCCTCAAGCGGGATCCGTTCCACGACGCCGGCGGCCAGCAGCTCGCGGTAGATGCCCAGGGCCCGCTTCATCAGCTGCAGCTGGGATGAACGCGGCTCATGGTTTTCGGTGAGCAGCCGGCGGGCGGCCTTGAACGGATCGCCCGGCCGTTCCATCAGGTTCATCAGCATCGCGTGGGTGACGGTGAAGCTGGACGTGAGCGGATCCGGGACGGATTCCACAAGGCGCTTGTATGTCGGTTCGCCCCAGGACACGAAGCCCTCGGGCGGCTTCTTCTTGACCACCTGGCGGAGCTTCTTCTGGTCGTCGCCGAACTTGGCCGTGGCCTTGGCCATCGCCTTGACGTTCTCGGTGACGTGCTCCGGGGCCTGCACCACGACAGTGCCGGCGGTGTCGTAGCCGGCCCGTCCGGCACGTCCGGCGATCTGGTGGAATTCGCGGGAGTTCAGCAGCCGGGTGCGGACGCCGTCGTACTTGCTCAGCGCGGTGAACAGCACGGTGCGGATGGGGACGTTGATGCCCACACCGAGCGTGTCGGTCCCGCAGATGACCTTGAGCAGCCCGGCCTGGGCGAGCTGTTCCACCAGCCGGCGGTATTTGGGCAGCATGCCGGCGTGGTGCACACCGATGCCGTGCCGGACCAGCCGGTTGAGGGTCTTGCCGAAGCCGGCCGCGAAGCGGAACCCGGCGATCAGCTCGGCAATTTTGTCCTTCTCCTCGCGGGTGCAGACGTTGATGCTCATCAGGTTCTGGGCCCGGTCAATTGCCTCGACCTGGCTGAAGTGCACCACGTAGACGGGAACCTGCTTGGTGGCGAGGAGTTCCTCCAGCGTCTCGTGCACCGGCGTCTGCTCGTAGTAGTAGTGCAGCGGGATGGGCCGCTCCGCCGAACTGACGGTCGTCGTCGGGCGGCCGGTCAGCGCGGTGATGCCGGCTTCGAACCGGCTGACGTCGCCGAGCGTGGCGGACATCAGCAGGAACTGCGCCTGCGGGAGCTCCAGCAGGGGGACCTGCCAGGCCCAGCCGCGTTGCGGGTCGGAGTAGAAGTGGAACTCGTCCATGATTACGGCGCCGAGTTCTGCGGCGGCACCCTCGCGGAGTGCGATGTTGGCCAGGATCTCCGCAGTGCAGCAGATGATGGGGGCGTCCTGGTTGACGCCGGAATCGCCGGTGATCATGCCGACGTTCTCGGCGCCGAAGATCTCGCACAGGGCGAAGAACTTCTCCGAGACGAGCGCCTTGATGGGGGCGGTGTAGTAACTGCGCTGTCCGCGCGCCATGGCCTGGAAGTGCAAGGCGATGGCAACCAGGGATTTGCCGGAACCGGTGGGGGTCGCCAGGATCACGTTGGCGCCGGAGGCAAGCTCCATGATGGCCTCGTCCTGGGCGGTGTACAGGGCCAGCCCGCGGGTTTCCGTCCACTCGACGAAGCGGGTGTAGAGCTCGTCCGGGTCGAGTCCGGCGCGGCTGGGGACCCGGGCGGCCGGGGCGGGGAGCTGATCTACAAGTTTCATTGCTCACCAGCTTAGTGGCCGGAGCTGGCGCCGGCGCCGGGGCGGTAGGGGCGCCGGCCCCCTGCGCCGTGGTTCCGTTCGGGGTTAGGCTTCGTACCTCGCATCGTTTGCCGGTGACTGGAGGACAGCAGTGGAATGGGATGCCGCCAAGTACGTGGAGTTCGGCGACTACCGGGACAGGCCGTACTTTGACCTGACGGCCCGGGTCCATGCGGACGCTCCCCGGCATGTCGTCGATCTTGGCTGCGGCCCCGGGAACCTGACAGCCACGCTTGCGGAGCGCTGGCCCGGGGCGGAGATCACGGGCCTGGATTCCTCCGCGGAGATGCTGGCCCGGTCCGCTGTCCATACTGACGGGCTGCCCAATCTCGCCTTCGGCCAGGCGGACATCGCCCACTGGATGCCGTCGGAGGACACCGACGTCGTGGTGACCAACGCGGCCCTGCAGTGGGTTCCCGGCCACCGGGACATGCTGAAGAACTGGCTTGCCGCGCTCAAACCCGGCGCCTGGTTCGCCCTGCAGGTGCCCGGGAACTTCAACGCCCCCTCGCACACGCTGATGCGCGGCCTCACGGAGTCCGGGGCGTGGGCCGGCCGGCTCGCCGGCGTGCTGCGCCACGACGACGTGGGCGGGCCGGAGGACTATCTGGACATCATGCTCGACGCCGGCTGCGACGCGGACGCGTGGGAGAGCACGTACTATCAGCTCCTCCCCGGCACGAACCCCGTGCTGGACTGGGTCCGCGGCACGGGACTCCGGCCGGTGCTCGCCGCCCTGTCCGCCGAGGACGCCCGGGATTTTGAAGCCGAATACTCGCCGCTGCTCGCCGAGGCCTACCCGGCCGGCCCGCATGGCACCGTGTTCCCGTTCCGCCGGATCTTCGCCGTGGCCCGCAAGCGGGAATGACCCGGCGGCCGGCACCTCCGGACCGGCGGCAAGCCGGCAGCAGGACCGGCAGGCAGGCCGGACACCGCATGACAACGAAGCAGTGTGTGATCGTGCTTACAATGACGGAGCAGCGTGGGGGCGGCTGTCTTTGACGAACCTGGATCCACGCCCTGGTCCAGCGATGGAGGTTTGGTGCTTATTGGCCTGATGGGCCGGCAGTTGGCCGCCCACAAAGGGACCGTACTGGCCATCGTTGTCCTGCAGCTCGTGCAGACCACGGCCAACCTCCTCCTCCCCACGCTGAACGCGGCCATCATCGACGACGGGATCGTTGGCGGCAACGTCCCGCAGATTCTGAATCTGGGGTCCTGGATGGCCGCGATCGCCGTGGTGCAGGTCGCGGCTGCGGCCGCCGCCGGGTACCTGGGCGCGGTGGTGGCCATGGAGGTCGGCCGGCAGCTGCGCGAGGAGATGTTTGCCAAAGTGCAGTCCATGTCCTCGCAGGAAGTCGGCGCGTTCGGCGCTGCCAGCCTGGTTACCCGGGCCACCAACGACGTCGCGCAGATCCAGAACCTTGCGGTCCTCGTGTTCACGATGCTGGTCGCCGCACCCGCCATCTTCGTCGGCGGCATCGTGCTGGCCCTGCAGCAGGACGTCGCATTGTCGGCCATCGTGGTCGCTGTGATTCCGGTGCTGGCGGTCATCATGTTCCTGATCGTGCGCCGCCTCGTTCCGCTCTACCGGCAGGGCCAGGAGCTCATCGACCGGGTTAGCCGGGTGTTGCGTGAGCAGATCATTGGCGCCAACGTCATTCGCGGCTTTGTCCGCCAGGGGCACGAAATCCGCCGCTTCCAGGGGGTCAACAGGGCCCTGACGCAGAACAACCTGCGGTCCGCGCTGCTGGTCGCCGGCATGATGCCGCTGATCATGCTGGTCGTTAACCTGTCCTCTGTTGGTGTGGTCTGGTTCGGCGGGCACCGGATCCAGTCCGGGCAAATGCGGCTGGGTGCATTGACGGCGTTCATCGCCTACATCCTGCAGATCCTGATCGCGATCATGATGGCGATGTACGTCTTTATGACCGCGCCCCGCGCCGCCGCCTGTGCGGAGCGGATCCAGGCCGTCCTCGACACGGCGCCCGGGATTACGGACGGTCCGGGCGGCGCCACGCCCGAGGGCAACGCCGTAGAGTTCCGGAACGTCTCCTTCGCGTACCCGGGCGCCGAGTCCCCGGTCCTCGACAACATCAGCTTCACGGCCGTTCCCGGGACGGTGACCGCGGTCATTGGCGCCACCGGCAGCGGCAAGACCACTCTGCTGAACCTGCTGCCACGTTTCCTGTCGGCCACCGACGGCGAGATCAGGGTTGGCGGCTGCGACGTGCGCCGGCTGCCCCTGGACGCGTTGCGGAGCCTGGTCGCCGTCGTTCCCCAGCATTCCTATTTGTTCTCCGGGACGCTCGCCGAGAACCTGAGGATGGCGGCGCCCGCGGCGACGGACCACGAGCTCTGGCGCGTCCTGGCCAGCGCGCAGGCTGCGGATTTTGTGCGGAAACTGCCGCAGGGGCTGGAAGCGCCGGTGAACCAGGGCGGCACGAATTTTTCCGGTGGCCAGCGGCAGCGCCTGTGCATCGCGCGCGCCCTGCTCCGAGAGGCGCCCGTATACCTCTTCGATGACAGTTTCTCGGCGCTGGACTACGGCACCGACTACCGGCTCCGGGAGGCGATGCGGCCGCTGCTGCGTGCCGCGACGGTCCTGATCGTCGCTGAACGGATCGCCACGATTGTGGACGCCGGGCTGATCCTGCTCCTTGAAGGGGGCCGGATCGTGGCGCAGGGGACACACCAGCAACTGATGGCGTCATCGCCCGGCTACCGGGAGATCGCTGCCTCCCAGCTTGTGCTGGAGGAGACCCTGTGACCCCGGAACAGTCGGTCGAAACCGGGACCGACGCCGCCCCCACCGCCCCCAGCGAGCGCGATGCCAGAGACCAGCCGCTGGTGGACGCCCCGTCCGGCGGGCGCAGCGAAGCCCTCCCGGGGGTGCCAACCGAGGAGCCCCCGAAGGGCGGCCGGTTCCGCTGGCGGACCGGTGGACGGCTGCTCGGGCTCCTGCGGCCCTCGAAGTGGCGGATGGCCGGCGTCATCGCCGCCACCTGCGCCTTCGTGACGCTTAACGTGGCGGCACCGAAAGTCCTGGGTGACGCCACCGACGTCGTCGTCGAAGGTGTGGTGGGGGGATCCTTCAACCAGGAAAAACTGGCCGCGCTGCTGGCGGCGGTCTCCGTCATGTATCTGGGGGCCTCCCTCTTCAGCTGGGTCCAGGGGACCCTGACGGCCGTCGCCGTGCAGCGGCTGGGCTACGGGCTGCGGGCCTCGGTGGAGGAGAAACTGCATGTCCTGCCGTCCGGCCATTTTGACGAGCAGCACCGCGGGGATGTGCTGAGCCGCGCCACCAACGACGTCGACAACATCGCGCAGGCCCTCAACCAGCTCCTCAACCAGCTCATCCTTTCGCTGCTGATGCTCTCCGGGGCGCTGGCCATGATGCTGTGGCTCTCACCGGTCCTGGCCCTGGTCGCACTGGTTTCCGTCCCGGTGTCCACCCTCATCACCGTCCTGGTGGCCCGGAAATCCTCGGCCCACTTCACCGAGCAGTGGGGGAGCACGGGGGAGCTGCACGCGCAGCTGGAGGAGTTTTTCACCGGCCACGAAGTCGTCAAGGCCTTCGGCCGGCAGGAGGCAGCCACGGCCCGGTTCAAGGCCGGCAACGACAAACTCTGCCGGGCCAGTGCCCGTGCGCAATACTTGTCCGGCGTCGTGCAGCCCCTGATGGTTTTTGTGTCCAACCTCAACTACATCGCCGTGGCGGTTGTCGGCGCGCTCCAGGTCCTCGCCGGCGCCATGACCATCGGCGGGCTTCAGGCCTTCATCCAGTTCAGCCGGCTCTTCAGCCAGCCGATGGGGCAGATCGGCGGCATGCTGACCCTCATGCAGTCCTGCCTCGTCTCGGCGGGCCGGGTCTTTGAACTCCTGGATGCGCCGGAGGTCCCGGCTGAGGTCCCGACGGGGGTGCGGACTGCGGTGCCGACTGCAGTTCCGACCGAGGCTGCCAGGGGCAGGGCACCAGCTGTTGGTGCCCCCGCCGCCGGTCCAGCTGCTACCGGTCCTGCTGCTGGGGCCGGCCGGGTGACTTTCGAGCACGTCAGCTTCGGCTACGACCCGGGCTCACCCGTGGTCCAGGACCTCTGCTTTGCCGTACAGCCCGGGCAGACCGTCGCGATTGTTGGCCAGACCGGGGCCGGGAAGACCACCGTGGTGAACCTCCTGATGCGCTTCTACGAACCGGACTCCGGCCGGATCACCGTCGACGGCCAGGACACCGCGGAGCTGACCCGGGACGAACTGCGCTCCAATTTCGGCACCGTGCTGCAGGACAGCTGGCTGTTCACCGGCACCATCCGGGACAACATCGAATACGGACGCCCCGGCGCCGACGACGCCGCGGTCACGGCCGCCGCGCAGGCCAGCCACGTGGACCAGTTCGTCCGGGCCCTGCCCGGCGGCTACGCGACGATGCTCGGCAACGACGGCGATTCGCTGAGCCGCGGCCAGCGCCAGCTCATCTCGATCGCACGGGCCCAACTGGCCGGGCGCAGCATCCTCGTCCTCGACGAGGCGACCAGCTCGGTGGACAGCCGCACCGAAGCGCAGATCCGGCAGGCCATGCACCGGCTCCGGCAGGGTCGCACCAGTTTCGTCATTGCCCACCGTTTGTCCACCGTCCGGGACGCTGATCTAATTCTGGTCATGGACCAGGGACGGATCGTTGAGCAGGGGACCCACGAGCAACTGATAAATAGGGGTGGACTGTACCGGAAACTGTACGAGGCGCAGTTCGCCCGCCGCGAACAACCCGAACATGCCCAGGAGCCCGGACAATGACATCCACCGAAACCTCAACCACGCCGTTCCCCGGCGCATGGCGGCCCAATCCGGCCAGCTCCGTCCCGCTGTTTGAACAGCTCCGGCTCAACATCATTGAACGGGCTGACAATGGGACCCTGGCGCCCGGGACCAGGCTCCCCGCCGTCCGGAGCCTCGCCGGTGAGCTGGGGGTCGCCCCCCATACGGTGGCCCGCGCCTACAAGGAACTTGAGGCCGCCGGGGTCGTGGTGACCCGGGGCCGGAACGGGACGGTGGTGTGCGCCCGGGACGAAGCCTGGAGCTCGCTTTCCGCTGCCGCCGCTGAGTTCGCCGCCGCGGCGAAGGCCCGCGGCGCCAGCTTCGCCGAGGCTGTGCAGCTGCTCGCCGCCGCCTACGACCGCGACTAGCGGCGGCGAGTGCATTCCGGGTGGCGTTTGCCGGCCGGGGGCACATCGGGGAATGGAAGTTCGAAGAAGTTTTCGATTAGCATTGGTAGCGTGCCTAAAGCCGTAGCTGAAGATCCAGCCGTTGACTCCCCGACCTCCGTTCCGATGAGTCCGGCAACACCGGGCCGCGGGGAGGACCCCCGCCCCGCGCTGAAACGCCCGGACATGTCCCGTCTTGTCGTCAAGGGCGCCCGCGAACACAACCTGCGCAACGTGGACCTGGACCTGCCCCGGGACTCCATGATCGTCTTCACCGGACTCTCCGGCTCGGGCAAGTCCTCCCTGGCGTTCGACACGATCTTCGCCGAGGGCCAGCGCCGCTACGTCGAGTCGCTCTCCGCCTACGCCCGGCAGTTCCTGGGCCAGGTGGACAAGCCCGACGTCGACTTCATCGAGGGGCTCTCGCCCGCGGTGTCCATCGACCAGAAGTCCACCAGCAAGAACCCCCGCTCCACCGTGGGCACCATCACCGAGATCTACGACTACATGCGCCTGTTGTGGGCCCGCGTCGGCCGCCCGTATTGCCCCATCTGCGGGGAGCTCGTCGCGAAGCAGACCCCGCAGCAGATCGTCGACCAGCTGCTGGAACTGCCCGAGGGCACCCGCTTCCAGGTCCTGGCCCCGGTGGTCCGCGGCCGCAAGGGCGAATTCGTCGAGCTGTTCAAGGAACTCACCGCCAAGGGCTACTCGCGGGCCCGGGTCGATGACAAGCTGATCCAGCTGAGCGATCCGCCCAAGCTGGGCAAGCAGTTCAAGCACACCATCGAAGTGGTCGTGGACCGCCTCGTGGTCAAGGAAGGCATCAGCCAGCGCCTCACCGACTCGGTGGAAACCGCCCTCGGCCTGGCCGAGGGCCGGATTCTCGCCGAATTCGTCGACCTTGACGCCGACGACCCGGAACGCATCCGGGCGTTCTCCGAACACCTTGCCTGCCCCAACGAGCACCCGCTCGCGATCGACGAGATCGAACCGCGCTCCTTCTCCTTCAACAACCCCTTCGGCGCCTGCTCCGCCTGCAGCGGCATCGGCACCAAACTGGAGGTCGATGAGGAACTCATCATTCCGAACGGGGAACTGTCCCTCTCGGAAGGGGCCATCGCACCCTGGTCACTCGGCACCGCGACGACGGAGTACTGGAACCGCCTGCTCGGCGGACTCGCCAAGGAACTCGGCTTCTCGATGACGGCCCCGTGGGACAAGCTCTCCGAGGACGCCCGCCAGACGGTGCTGCACGGCAAGGACCACAAGGTCGTGGTGCAGTACCGCAACCGCTTCGGCCGGGAACGCAAATACAGCACCGGCTTCGAGGGCGTCATCCAGTACGTCCACCGCAAACACCTGGAAACGGACTCGGACTCGGCCCGGGACCGCTACGAGGAGTACATGCGGCAGATTCCGTGCCCGGCCTGCAAGGGCGCCCGGCTGAACCCGGCGTCGCTTTCGGTTCTGATCAACGGCAAGTCCATTGCCGAGGTCGCGGCCCTGCCGATGCGGGAATGCGCCCACTTCCTGGACAACCTGGTGCTCACCGGCCGCGAAGCCCAGATCGCGAACCAGGTCCTCAAGGAGATCCAGGCCCGCCTGACCTTCCTGCTCGACGTCGGCCTGGAGTACCTCAACCTCGAACGTCCCTCCGGCACCCTGTCCGGCGGCGAAGCGCAGCGCATCCGGCTGGCCACCCAGATCGGCTCCGGCCTCGTCGGCGTGCTCTACGTCCTGGATGAGCCGTCCATTGGCCTGCACCAGCGCGACAACCGCCGCCTGATTGAAACCCTCACCCGGCTGCGGGACCTCGGCAACACCCTGATTGTGGTGGAACACGACGAGGACACCATACAGGAAGCCGACTGGGTGGTGGACATCGGGCCGGGAGCCGGCGAGCACGGCGGCATGGTGGTGCACTCCGGTTCCTACCAGGACCTGCTCAAGAACACCGAATCCCTTACCGGTGACTACCTCTCCGGCCGGAAACAGATCGAGATCCCCAAGAAGCGGCGCAAGTACGACAAGAAGCGCGAACTCAAGGTGGTCGGGGCCAAGGAGAACAATCTCCTGAACGTGGATGCCACGTTCCCGCTGGGCCTGTTCACCGCGGTGACCGGCGTCAGCGGCTCCGGGAAGTCCACCCTGGTCAACGAGATCCTCTACAAAGTCCTCGCCAACAAGCTCAACGGCGCCAAGCAGGTGGCGGGGCGGCACAAGTCGATCCAGGGGCTTGAGCACCTCGACAAGGTGGTCCACGTCGACCAGAGCCCAATCGGCCGCACCCCGCGCTCCAACCCGGCGACCTACACGGGTGTCTTTGACAACATCCGCAAGCTGTTCGCCGACACCACCGAGGCCAAGATCCGCGGCTACCTGCCGGGCCGGTTCTCGTTCAACGTCAAGGGCGGCCGCTGCGAGGCCTGCTCCGGTGACGGCACGCTGAAGATCGAAATGAACTTCCTGCCGGACGTCTACGTGCCCTGCGAGGTGTGCCACGGCGCCCGGTACAACCGCGAAACCCTGGAAGTCCACTACAAGGGCAAGACGATCGCCGATGTGCTGAACATGCCGATCGAGGAAGGCGCCGAGTTCTTCGCCGCGTTCTCCCCGATCGCCCGGCACCTGCGGACCCTCGTCGACGTCGGACTCGGCTACGTCCGGCTGGGCCAGCCCGCCACCACGCTTTCCGGCGGCGAGGCGCAGCGGGTGAAGCTCGCCGCGGAGCTGCAGAAACGCTCCAACGGGCGCAGCATCTACGTGCTGGACGAGCCCACCACGGGCCTGCACTTCGAGGACATCCGCAAGCTGCTCCTGGTCCTCCAGGGCCTGGTGGAAAAGGGCAACACGGTCATCACGATCGAGCACAACCTTGATGTCATCAAAAGCGCGGACTGGATCGTGGACCTGGGCCCCGACGGCGGGTCCGGCGGCGGCCGCATCGTCGCCTCGGGAACGCCGGAACAGGTAGCCAAGTCGACGGAAAGCCACACGGCAGCCTTCCTGGCCGAGATCCTGGCCTGACGCCTGCCCCGCACCGGGGCGTCCGCCGCAGCAGCGGATACCCCGGTGCGTTGCCCGGACATATATTCCCGGTATATTCCCTGCGGGGCATGCGAGTTTCGGGCATCCGTTCACTCGTGAGAAACTAAGCCGGTGACCCAAACAACAGTGCCCGTGATCTTCGACCTAGACGGCACTCTTGTCGATCCGGCCGGCGGAATCTCGGACGGCATCACAGCGGCCCTGACGGAGCTCGGACTCGGTATTCCCGGCAAGGCCCAAATGGATGCCATGATCGGCCCGAAACTCAGCCATTCCCTCACGGACATCGCCGGGGTCCCCGCCGGCCGACTCGAGGACGCCATCCGGATCTACCGCGCGCACTACCTCGCCACGGGCATCGCCCAAAGCCGGCTCTACCCCGGCATCCGTGCCCTGCTCGAATCCTTTGCCGAAGCCGGCCGGCCTATCGCCGTCGCCACCCAGAAGCCCGAGGGCCTGGCCCGGAGAGTGCTGGAGCACCACGGCATAGCGGCCCTGTTCCACACCATCCGCGGCTCGGCGGCCGACGAGGCGGCAGCCGCCGGTGTGCCGTCGGGAAAAGCCGGAATCGTGGCAGCAGCCGTGGCCGACCTCGCCACCCGCCACGGGCGGGACACGGACCACGCCGTGATGGTGGGGGACCGTGCCCAGGATGTGGCCGGAGCGGCGGCCAACGGCCTGGACTGCATCGGCGTAGGCTGGGGTTTCGCTCCGGACGGTGAACTGCACACGGCCGGTGCCGTGGAGATCGTGCACAGCAGCGCGGCCCTGCACGACGCCGTGGCCCGCCGGGACACTCTGCGGTCCGCCGCTGTGCGGCGCACCCCGTGACAACCACCGCAGTGATCCCTTTCCTGTTGACCGAAGCCCAAGACGAGGTGCACACCGATGGCAATGTTTGATGCAATCCGCTGGACCACACGGGGTCTGGTCAGCTCGACGTGCCGGCCCACGGTCATCGGACTGGACAACGTGCCCAAGGAGGGCCCGTTCATCGTGGCGCCCAACCACCTGTCCTTCCTGGACAGCGTGATCGTCCAGGCGCTCATGCCCCGGCCCGTCGCTTTCTTCGCCAAAGCGGAATATTTCACCACCGGCGGGATCAAGGGCAGGGCGATGAAATCCTTCTTCGAAGCTGTCGGCTCCATCCCGGTGGAACGCGGCGAACAGGCCGCCAGCGTCCAGGCCCTGAAAACCCTGCTGGCGATCCTCGACTCGGGCAAGGGCGTCGGCATCTACCCGGAGGGTACCCGCTCCCGCGACGGCATCCTCTACCGCGGCCGCACCGGGGTCGGCTGGCTGGCCCTGACCACCGGGGCCCCCGTCATCCCGGTCGGGTTGATCGGAACGGAAAACCTCCAGCCCGCGGACAGCAAGTCGGTCAAGCCGCAGCACTTCACCATGAAGGTCGGCGAACCGCTGTACTTCGAGAAGACCGGGCCGGACCACTCCCTGCCCGCCCGCCGCCAGGCCACCGACCGCATCATGGACGCGATCGCCGCCCTCAGCGGCCAGGAACGCTCCACGAGCTACAACCAGAGCAAGACCGTCGAATAGCACCCCCGGGCCGGTGGGCGTCAGGGGCACGCCCGCCGGCTCAGTAGACTTGAACTGTGGCAGATCCAGCGAGTTACCGACCCCAGACGGGTGAGATTCCGACCAATCCGGGCGTGTACCGCTTCCGCGACCCGCACGGCCGGGTCATCTATGTCGGCAAGGCCAAGAACCTCCGCTCGCGGCTGAACTCGTACTTCGCCAACCCGGCCGGGCTGCTCCCTAAAACGTATGCGATGGTCCATGCGGCCAGCAGCGTGGAGTGGACCGTCGTCGGCAGCGAACTCGAGTCGTTGCAACTGGAATACACCTGGATCAAGGAATTCAAGCCCCGGTTCAATGTGATGTTCCGGGATGACAAGAGTTACCCGTACCTCGCGGTCTCGATGGGGGAGAAGTACCCCCGCGTCCAGGTCCTGCGCGGAGAGCGCCGCAAGGGGACCCGCTACTTCGGCCCGTACACCGCCGGAGCCATCCGGGACACCATGGACACCCTGCTCCGGGTGTTCCCGGTCCGCAGCTGCAGCGCCGGTGTCCTGAAACGGGCCGAGGCGAGTGGCAGGCCCTGCCTCCTCGGCTACATCGACAAGTGCGCGGCACCCTGCGTGGGCCGCATCTCGGCAGAGGACCACCGCGCCCTGGCCGAGGACTTCTGCACCTTTATGGGCGGCGAAGCCAAGCCGTTCGTCACCCGGCTGGAAAAGGAGATGGCCGCCGCCGTGGCGGAGCTTGACTACGAGCGGGCGGCGCGGATCCGTGACGACATCGTCGCGCTCAAAAAGGTCTTCGAACGCAACGCCGTCGTCCTGGCCGAGGGCACGGACGCCGATGTCTTCGCCCTCCGCGAGGACGAGCTGGAGGCCGCCGTGCAGGTCTTCCACGTCCGCGGCGGGCGGATCCGCGGCCAGCGCGGCTGGGTCGTGGAAAAAGTCGAGGATTCCGCCACCCCCGACCTCGTCGAGCACCTGCTCCAGCAGGTCTATGGCGAGGAGGCCGGCCTGCAGGGCAGGCTGCCCCGCGAGGTCCTCGTCCCGGCGGAGCCCAGCAACGCCGAGGAGCTGGCGCAGTGGCTCAGCGGGCTGCGTGGAGCCAGGGTTGACATCCGCGTGCCGCAGCGCGGGGACAAGGCCGCCCTGCTGTCCACCGTCCGGGACAACGCCGAGCACGCCCTCAGGCTCCACAAATCCCGGCGCGCCGGTGATCTGACCCTGCGGTCCCAGGCGCTGCAGGAACTCCAGGAGGCCCTGGAGCTGCCCGTCGCGCTGATGCGGATCGAATGCTATGACATCTCGCACGTCCAGGGCACCAACGTCGTCGGGTCCATGGTGGTGGTCGAGGACGGGCTGCCGAAGAAGTCCGAATACCGGAAGTTTTCCGTCACCGGCGCCGCCGCCACCGATGATACGGCGGCCATGCATGACGTGCTCACGCGGCGTTTCCGGAACTACCTGCAGGAGCAGGCCGTCCAGGCGGACGCAGCCCGGCAGCCCGGCCACCAGGCCATGCTCAACGCCGTGGCGCAGGCAGCAGTCGCGGCTCCCTCCCCGGCTTCCACCTCAGTCGCCGTCGCCGACACCACGACCCCGGCGCCGCGGACCAAATTCGCCTACCCGCCCAACCTTGTGGTGGTCGACGGCGGAAAGCCCCAGGTCAACGCGGCCGCCCGCGCCCTGGCCGAACTGGGCATCGACGATGTGTACGTCGTCGGCCTCGCCAAACGGCTTGAGGAGGTCTGGCTGCCGGACAGCGACTTCCCGGTCATCCTGCCCCGGGCCTCGGCCGGGCTGTACCTGCTGCAGCGCATTCGTGACGAGGCGCACCGCTTCGCGATCTCCTTCCACCGGCAGAAGCGCGGCAAGGCGATGACCGTCTCGGCGCTCGACGGCGTGCCCGGGCTCGGCGAATCCAAGCGCAAGGCCCTGCTGGCCCAGTTCGGCTCGGTCAAGAGCATCAGGACGGCCAGCGTCGAGGAGCTCACCGGCGCCAAGGGCATCGGCCCGGCCCTGGCCGCGGCCATCGTCCAGCACTTCACCGAGGGGGAGGGCGATGCCGCCGCCCCCGCCATCAATATGACCACCGGCGAAATCCTGGAGACTTAGTCAGCACCGGCAATCTTAGCTAGGGTAAGAACTTGGGGAAAGGCGCACGCGGCGATTCGGCCGCACCACGGCCGTTCCACGGCACAACAGCACAGCAGAACGGGGCTTCACTGATGGCAGAGTCGACGGCAGGATCCGGGACGGAGTCGGACGGCATGACGCCGGTCAAACCCGTTGAGGCCGAACTGCTCGTAGTGACGGGCATGTCGGGAGCCGGCCGGAGCACTGCGTCGGACGCCCTGGAGGACCACGGCTGGTACGTCGTGGAAAACCTCCCCCCGCAGATGCTCGGCACCCTCGCGGAAATCGTGTCCCACGCCCCCGGTTCCATTTCCAAGCTCGCCGTCGTGATGGACGTGCGCAGCAAGGAGCTGTTCGCAGACATCAGGACCACCCTGCGCAGCCTGGAAGCCAGCGGCGTCGGGTTCCGGGTGCTGTTCCTGGACGCCACCGACGACGTCCTCGTCCGGCGTTTCGAGCAGGGCCGGCGCCCGCACCCGCTGCAGGGCGGCGGCAGGATCCTTGACGGCATCGCCGCCGAACGCGAACTGCTGCACGAACTGCGCACCTCCGCCGACATCGTCCTGGACACCTCGACGCTGAACGTCCACGGTCTCGCCACCGCGATCACCGAGCTCTTCAGCGAGACCGGTCCCGTGGCGCTCCGGCTCAACGTGATGAGCTTTGGCTTCAAATACGGGCTTCCGGTCGATGCCAACTTCGTCGCCGACGCCCGCTTCATCCCCAACCCGCACTGGGTCCCGGCCCTCCGGCCGCACACCGGGCTGGACAAGGACGTCAGCGACTATGTGCTGGAAGCGCAGGGCGTCAGCAACTTCGTGGAGCGCTATGTGCTGGCCCTGGAGCCGGTCCTGGACGGCTACCGGCGCGAGAACAAGCACTACGCCACCATCGCCGTCGGCTGCACCGGCGGCAAGCACCGCTCCGTGGCCGTCGCCGTCGAACTGTCCCGCCGGCTCGCGCAGTACCCGCGCGTCACCGTGACCACCACGCACCGGGATCTGGGCCGCGAGTAATGGCGCTGCTCACCGGACCGCTCCCGCTCGTCCCTCCGGCCAGCGCTGCCTTCGCCAGCCAGCAGGACAAAGGCCCGTCCGTCGTCGCGCTGGGCGGCGGCCACGGCCTCTCCGCGTCGCTGTCGGCCCTGCGCCTGCTCACCTCCGAGCTGACCGCCGTCGTCACCGTCGCGGACGACGGCGGCTCGTCGGGACGGCTGCGCGAAGAGTACGGTGTCCTCCCGCCCGGCGACCTCCGGATGGCGCTCTCCGCGCTGTGTGACGACACCGACTGGGGCCGCACCTGGCGCGACGTCATGCAGCACCGCTTTGCGCCCGGCAAGGGCCGGGGCGGGTCGCTCGACGAGCACGCGATGGGCAACCTGCTGATCGTGACGCTCTGGGAACTCCTGGGCGACACCGTGGCGGGCCTGAAATGGGCCGGCGCCCTGCTGGGTGCGCGCGGGGAGGTCCTGCCGATGTCCAGCATCCCGCTGACCATCGAGGGCCAGGTCCGGGTCACCGCCCCGGACGGCACCTCGGCGCTGCAGACCCTGACCGGGCAGGCGAACTGCGCTGTCGCCGGCTCGCTGGAACGCGTCCGGCTGCTGCCGGAGAACGCCCCCGCCTGCATTGAGGCTCTCACGGCCATCGAGCTGGCCGACTGGGTCATCCTCGGACCCGGGTCCTGGTACACCTCCGTGCTGCCGCACCTGCTGCTGCCGGAAATGCGCGAGGCGCTGTGCAACACGGCCGCCCGCCGCTGCCTCACCATGAACCTCGCCACGGACACCAAGGAAACCCTCGGCATGTCCGCCGCGGACCATCTGCGGGTGCTCCGGGAGTACGCGCCGGACTTCACGATCGACGTCGTGCTGGCCGATCCGGCCTCCGTCTCCGACCGCGCCGACTTCGAACAGGCGGCCGGGATGCTCGGCGCCGAGGTGGTGTTGGGTAAAGTGGGGGCGTCGAGCCGCCGGCCGATCCACGACCCGCTGCGTCTGGCAACGGCGTACCACGACATTTTCGGGAACAGGTAGGAAAAGTGCCATGGCACTGACAGCATCAGTCAAGGAAGAACTTTCCCGGCTGGACATCAAGAAGTCCTCGGTCCGCAAGGCTGAAGTGTCCGCCATGCTTCGCTTCGCCGGGGGACTGCACATCATCTCCGGCCGGATCGTGATCGAGGCCGAAGTGGACCTCGCCTCGACCGCGCGGCGGCTCCGGGCCGCCATCGCCGAGGTTTACGGGCACCAAAGCGAAATCATCGTCGTCTCCGGCGGCGGACTGCGCCGCGGCAGCCGCTATGTCGTCCGGGTGGTGCGCGACGGCGAAGCCCTCGCCCGCCAGACCGGCCTGCTGGACGCCCGCGGGCGCCCCGTCCGCGGCCTGCCCTCGGTGGTGGTGAACGGATCCGCCGCCGACGCCGAGGCCGTCTGGCGCGGCGCTTTCCTTGCCCACGGCTCCCTCACCGAGCCCGGCCGGTCCTCCGCCATGGAGGTCACCTGCCCCGGCCCCGAGTCCGCCCTCGCCCTCGTCGGCGCGGCCCGCAGGCTCGGCATCCAGGCCAAGGCCCGCGAGGTCAGGGGGGTGGACCGTGTGGTCATCCGCGACGGTGACACCATCGCCGCGCTGCTGATCCGGATGGGAGCACACGATGCGCTCATGGTGTGGGAAGAGCGGCGGATGCGCAAGGAAGTCCGTGCCACCGCCAACCGGCTGGCCAACTTCGACGACGCGAACCTGCGCCGTTCGGCGCAGGCGGCAGTCGCTGCCGGCGCCCGCGTGGACCGCGCCCTGGAAATCCTCGGCGACGATGTACCGGACCACCTGAAGTACGCCGGGGAACTGCGGGTCGCGCACAAGCAGGCCAGCCTCGACGAGCTCGGCCGCCTGGCGGACCCCGTGATGACCAAGGACGCCATCGCGGGCCGGATCCGCCGCCTGCTGGCCATGGCCGACAAGCGCGCCCAGGACCTCGGCATCCCCGGCACAGAGGCCAATGTGACGCCGGAAATGCTCGACGAGTAGCCTCTGCCGGGAATCAACTGCAGAATCGGATCGGGCCGGCGGGAATACCTCAGGGGGACCGGAGGCTATGCCCACTGGACTCCGATCCAGAAACTTCCGGGTGCCACCACATCCGGATGCACAATCCGAGAGTTACCAAACGGACAACCAGTCCACGACATTGGAGGATTTTGTGACCGAATACGTACTGCCTGACCTCAGCTATGACTACGCAGCGCTGGAGCCCCACATTTCCGCGCGGATCATGGAGCTGCACCACAGCAAGCACCACGCCGCGTACGTGGCCGGCGCCAACAACGCCCTGGCCCAGCTGGCCGAAGCACGTGACAAAGGCGACTTCGCCAACATCAACCGCCTCTCCAAGGACCTCGCATTCCACACCGGCGGCCACATCAACCACTCTGTCTTCTGGAAGAACCTTTCCCCGGACGGTGGCGACAAGCCTGAAGGTGAGCTGGCAGCCGCCATCGACGACGCGTTCGGCTCCTTCGACGCGTTCCGTGCCCACTTCACCGCGGCGGCCATGGGCCTGCAGGGTTCCGGCTGGGCGTTCCTGGCCTACGAGCCCATCGGCGGCAACCTCGTGATCGAGCAGCTCTACGATCAGCAGGGCAACGTCGCTGTCGGCACCACCCCGCTGCTGATGCTGGACATGTGGGAGCACGCCTTCTACCTGGACTACGTCAACGTCAAGGCCGACTACGTCAAGGCTTTCTGGAACATCGTGAACTGGGCCGACGTCGCCAAGCGCTTCGACGGGGCCCGCAAAAACGCGACCGGCCTCGTCACGCTCTAACACGGCCGGGGCGCCCTGAGCATGTCGCAGTTCACACGCCTGTAACAAAGCTCACAATTACGCCCGTTCGGCTCAAATTGTGGACGGTCTGCCCCTGCACTTGCGGGGGCAGACCAAGTTAAACGTAAGATAGGTCACGGAAGGCGGTTAGCCTTCAGCAATGTGGCTGGTCGCCCTCCGATCTGTTAATCATCTCTGCCCAATGGCGTGCGGGATCTGTTAGTTGGCTTGAGCGCCTTCTCAACTAATCGTGCTTTGAAGAAGCACCAAGGAGACTGAAAACGTGACCACCCGTATTGGTATTAACGGCTTCGGCCGTATCGGCCGCAACTACTTCCGCGCCGCACTCGCCCAGGGGGCAGACCTCGAGATCGTTGCCGTCAACGACCTCACTAGCCCGGAAGCCCTGGCCCACCTCTTCAAGTACGACTCCGTGGGCGGACGCCTGAAGGAGTCCATCGAGGTCAAGGACGGCAACATCGTCGTCGACGGCAAGACCGTCAAGGTCCTCGCAGAGCGCGATCCGGCCAAGCTGCCCTGGGCCGAGCTCGGCGTTGACGTCGTGATCGAATCCACCGGCTTCTTCACCAAGGCCGCCGACGCGCAGAAGCACATCGATGCCGGCGCCAAGAAGGTCCTGATCTCCGCCCCCGCCTCGGACGAGGACATCACGATCGTGATGGGCGTGAACGACGGGCTCTACGACCCCGCCGCGCACCACATCATCTCCAACGCCTCCTGCACCACCAACTGCCTCGGCCCGCTGGCCAAGGTGATCAACGACGCCTTCGGCATCGAGCGCGGACTGATGACCACGATCCACGCCTACACCGCCGACCAGAACCTGCAGGACGGCCCGCACAAGGACCTCCGCCGGGCCCGCGCCGCCGCCATCAACATGGTCCCCACCTCCACGGGTGCGGCCAAGGCAATCGGCCTGGTCCTGCCGGAGCTCAAGGGCAAGCTCGATGGCTACGCCATCCGCGTGCCGGTGCCCACCGGCTCCGCAACTGACCTGACCGTCGTCGTCTCCCGCGAGACCACCGTCGCGGAAGTGAACGCCGCCCTCAAGGCTGCCTCCGAGACCCCCGAACTCAAGGGCCTGCTGACCTACACCGACGAGCCGATCGTTTCCTCGGACATCGTCGGTGACCCGGCCTCCTCCATCTTCGACTCCGGCCTGACCAAGGTGATCGGCAACCAGGTCAAGGTTGTTTCCTGGTATGACAACGAATGGGGCTACTCCAACCGCCTCGTGGACCTCACGGAGCTCGTCGCAGCCAAGCTGGGCTAGGGTAAGACTCATGACATTCCACACCCTCGACGAACTGATCGCTGATGGTGTCCGCGGGCGGTACGTTCTGGTCAGAAGTGACCTGAACGTGCCGCTCGACGGCTCTGCAGTGACTGATGATGGCCGCATCAAGGCCTCCCTTCCAGTGCTGGCGAAGCTCACGGACGCCGGTGCCCGTGTGCTGGTCACAGCACACCTCGGCCGCCCCAAGGGCGCCCCGGAGGAGAAGTATTCGCTCAAGCCCGCCGCGGCCCGGCTGGCGGAGCTCGCCCCGTTCAAGGTCTCCCTCGCGGAAGACACCGTCGGCGACGCCGCCAAGGCGTCCGCCGCGGCACTGCAGGACGGCGAAGCCCTCATCCTGGAGAACGTGCGCTTCGACGCCCGCGAAACCTCCAAGAACGACGCAGAGCGCGGCGCGTTCGCCGATGAACTGGTGGCCCTCACCGGATCCAACGGCGCTTTCGTGGACGACGCGTTCGGCGCCGTGCACCGCAAGCATGCGTCCGTCTACGACGTCGCCACCCGGCTGCCGTCCTACCAGGGCGACCTGGTGCGCACCGAGGTCGAGGTGCTGCGCAAGCTCACCACCGACACCCAGCGCCCCTACGTCGTTGTGCTCGGCGGTTCCAAGGTCTCGGACAAGCTCGCCGTGATCGACAACCTCATCGGCAAGGCGGACACCATCCTGGTCGGCGGGGGCATGTTGTTCACCTTCCTCGCCGCCGCGGGACACAAGGTGGCCGGCAGCCTGCTGGAGGCGGACCAGGTCCCCGTCGTGCAGGAGTACCTCAAGCGCGCAGCGGACGCCGGGACGGAGTTCGTGGTTCCCACCGACGTCGTGGTGGCCAGCAAGTTCGCCGCCGACGCCCAGCATGAAACCGTGCGAGCCGACGCGATTGAAGAAAGCAGCTTCGGCGCCCAGGGCATCGGCCTGGACATCGGACCGGAGTCGGCCGCTGCTTTCGCGGAACGGATCAAGGGCGCCAGGACGGTGTTCTGGAACGGGCCCATGGGTGTGTTCGAGTTCCCGGCTTTCGCCGCCGGCACCCGGGCCATCGCCCAGGCACTGACCGAGACCGGCGCATTCACCGTGGTCGGCGGCGGCGACTCCGCAGCCGCGGTCCGGACCCTCGGCTTCGCCGATGACCAGTTCGGGCACATTTCCACCGGCGGCGGCGCCAGCCTCGAGTACCTTGAAGGCAAGGAACTCCCCGGCCTGAGCATCCTGGACCGCTAAACCAGCCAGCCGGCAGGGCGCCTGTCCCAGGACGGGGCGCCCTGCCGGCTGTTCCACTGCTACGAACATTTTGGAGACCACGTGACTACGTCAACCAACGGCAAATTCGACCGCACGCCCTTCATTGCAGGCAACTGGAAGATGAACATGGACCATGTCCAGGGCATCACACTCCTGCAGAAACTCGCCTGGACCCTGTCCGACGCCAAGCACGATTACAGCCGTGTGGAGGTCTCCGTCTTCCCGCCGTTCACCGACCTCCGGGGTGTCCAGACCCTGGTTCAGGGCGATGAACTCAAGGTCGTCTACGGCGGCCAGGATCTCTCCCCGTTCGATTCCGGCGCCTACACCGGGGACATTTCCGGCCAGTTCCTCGCCAAGCTCGGCTGCAGCTACGTCCTCGTCGGCCACAGCGAACGCCGCACCATCCACCACGAATCCGACGAGGTGCTGAACGCCAAGACGAAGGCGGCTTTCCGGCATGGCATCACCCCCGTGCTCTGCGTCGGCGAAGGACTGGAGATCCGGCAGGCCGGGACGCACGTCGACCACACGCTGGCGCAGCTGCGCGCCGGAGTCGAGGGCCTCACCCCCGAGCAGGCCACTGAGCTTGTCGTCGCCTATGAGCCGGTCTGGGCCATCGGGACCGGCGAGGTCGCTGGACCGGACGACGCCCAGGAAATGTGCGCCGCCCTCCGCGCCGAGCTCGCCACCCTCTTCGGGTCGGGCGTCGCGTCAAAGACCCGGCTGCTGTACGGCGGCTCGGTCAAGGCCAACAACGCCGCCTCAATCCTCAAGGAACGCGACGTGGACGGATTGCTCGTCGGTGGTGCCAGCCTGGACGCCGCCGAGTTTGCTAATATTGTCAGGTTCGAGAGTCACCTGCTGACGGATTAGTCCGGACACAATCGTGGCCCCCGCAATCCAAATCTTCTGAAAGGCCGTCGTGGACGTTCTTCATGTCATTCTGCAGGTTCTCCTGGGTATCACCAGCCTCCTGCTGACCTTGCTCATCCTGCTCCACAAGGGACGCGGCGGCGGTCTGTCCGACATGTTCGGCGGCGGCATGAGCTCCGGCCTCAGCTCCTCGGGCGTGGCCGAGCGGAACCTGAACCGCTTCACGGTCATCCTCGGCGTCACTTGGGGAGTCGTCATCATCGGCCTTGGCCTGATCATGCGTTTCAGCGGCGGCGGAGACTCCTAGCACGCTGCCTGAAAACTTCATAAGGGGTCCTTATGGCCCTCCCCGGCATCGGGAACTGCGAACTACACTTTGGCTGATTGCAATGCGCATTCCGCCCGCTGAGTAGCCAGGAGTTCCCGATGCTGCATTCCGCCTCCGGATTCCGGGGCATCCGAGTAGGAGCCACCGAAGGGGCCACGCCCCGGCACGAACCGCTCGATGGCACCGCTGCCCGCACGCCCCGCATCCGCGTCAGCTACCGGTGTGCCAAAGGCCACGAGACGCCACTGGTCTTCGCGCAGTTGCCCGACGACCAGATCCCCGGCGTCTGGGACTGCCGCCGCTGCGGCGGAACGGCCACCCGGGACGAGGCGCAGTTCGCGCTTGAGGACGTACCGGTGGAAGGCTACAAAAGCCACCTGGAATACGTTAAAGAGCGGCGTTCCAGCCAGGACGCCGAAGACGTGCTGGCCGGAGCGCTCGAAAGACTGCGGGCAAGCCGGAGCCTCCCAGGGGAATAGCCGCAGGCAATAGCGCACGGAATTAGCCGCAGCGCGGACCGGCCGCCGCGGGCTAGCTCTTGCGGACCAGTTGCTGCGGAACCCGGGAAGCTGCGTTCTCGTCGATCAGCCAGAGCGTTTCCATCCGGCCCCGCGGACCGGCAGCCGGCACCTGCACCGGGTTGGCGCCCGCGAGGGCCAGCCCCACGGCGCCGGCCTTGTCCTCGCCGGCAACGACCATCCAGATCTCCGACGCCGTGTTGATGGCAGGCAGCGTCAGCGAAATGCGCTCCGGCGGCGGCTTGGGGGAGTTGCGGACCCCCACGACGAAGAGTTCCTTCTCCCGGATGCCGGCCTGTTCCGGGAAGAGCGACGCGACATGCGCGTCCGGTCCCACACCGAGCAGGACGATGTCGAAGCGGGGGAGGGGTGCCGGGTGTTCGGGCCGGTCATCGGACATGTCCGCGGCGTGTTCCGCTGCAGCTGCCTCGCCGAGCCGGCGGGCGTAGTCGGCGGCCGCCTCCTCCGGGGAACCGAATTCTTCGGTGGAACCTGGCACGTGGATCCGTGCAGGGTCCGCGTTGATGTGCGCGAGCAGCGCCTCCTGGGCCTGGACTGCGTTGCGCTCGGGATCCCTGGCCGCGACGAAGCGTTCGTCACCCCACCAGAAATTGACCTTGGACCAGTCGACGGCGCCGGACGCCGGCGACTCCGCCACGGCCTTGAGCGAGCCGATGCCCATCGATCCCCCGGTAAGCACCACCGTCGCCTCACCGTACTTGTCCTGGATGTCCACCAGTTTGGTGATCAGGCGGGCCGCGATGGCGGCCATGAGGACGGACGAGTCGGGATGGATGCTTACTCTGGGGTCAGCGCTCACTGGGACGGACACTCCTTAGATTGGTACGTGGCAGTCCAATAGTAATCACTTCACCGAACACTTCATCCGGATCAAGGCGGCGCAGTTCTTCGGCGAGGCAGTCCTTCAGGCTCCGGCGCGGCAGGGAGATCCGCTGCACCGGCTGTCCGGGCTGGCTCAGTTCCGCCACGGTCAGGCCCGGCCGGAACAGCTGGACGTCGCCCGCGGTGCGGGTCAGGCGGACACGCCGGATCCCGGTGCCGGCCGGGTCCGCGACAATCGTCACCGGCGCGTCGAGGGCCAGGGTCAGCCACGCCGCCAGCAGGATGGTGCTCGGGGAGTCCGACGCCCCCTCGACGGCGACGGCCGTCACCGGTGAACCGTCCACCTGGTCCAGGACCGCGGCGAGCTGGATCCGCCAGTTGGTCAGGCGGGTCCAGGCCAGGTCCGTGTCGCCGGCCTTGTAGGTGCGGCGGATGTTGTCCAGGGCGCGCTGCGGATCGGACTCGTTGGCCGAGTCGGTGATCCGGCGGTGCGCGATCCGGCCGATGGACGTCTCGCAGGCGGCCTTCGGGGCCCCGTGCGGCCACCAGGCCACAATCGGGGCGTCGGGCAGCAGCAGCGCCGCGACGAGCGATTCGCTTTCCTCCGCCAGTTCGCCGTAGCCGCGCAGCAGGATGACCTCGGAGGCTCCGGCGTCGCCGCCCACCCGGATCTGCGCATCGAGCCGGGTCGGTGCCTTGGCGCCGGCGTCGGCGAGGACGATGATCCGGCAGGGGTGCTCCCGGCTGGCCTCGTTGGCGGCCTCGATGGCCTCCTCTTCCAGCCCGGACTTGGTCACGACCACGAGGGTCAGCACCCGGCCCAGGGCAATCACGCCGCCCTGCTCGCGCAGGGCCATGATCTTCTTGGAAATCTTGGAGGTGGTGGTGTCGGGAAGATCTACGATCATGGCCTTCTCCAGGTTCGTCCGTCACGGGCAAGGAGCTCGTCGGCGGAGGCGGGTCCCCAGCTTCCGGGGGCGTAGGGTTCGGGCTGTTCGTCCAGGGACGCCCAGTAGTCCTCGAACGGGTCGAGGATCTTCCAGGACAGCTCCACTTCGGCGTGGCGGGGGAACAGCGGCGGCTCGCCGAGGAGCACGTCGAGGATGAGCCGTTCGTAGGCCTCCGGGCTGGATTCTGTGAAGGAGTGGCCGTAGCCGAAGTCCATCGTGACGTCGCGGACTTCCATCTGCGTGCCGGGAACCTTGGACCCGAACCGGATGGTGGCACCCTCGTCGGGCTGGACCCGGATCACCACGGCGTTCTGGCCGAAGTCGTCCTCGCCGTGGTCCGTGAAGAGCAGGTTGGGGGCGCGCTTGAGCACGACGGCGATCTCCGTCACCCGGCGGCCCAGCCGCTTGCCGGCACGCAGGTAGAACGGCACCCCGGACCAGCGCCGGGTGTGGATGTCCACCCGGATCGCGGCGAACGTCTCGGTCTTGGAGTCGGTCGGGATACCTTCCTCTTCCAGGTAGCCGACCACCTTCTCGCCGCCCTGCCAGCCGCCGGTGAACTGCCCGCGGGCCGAGTGGGTGGACAGGTCCTCGGGGAGCCGGACGGCGGCCAGGACCTTTTCCTTTTCGGCGCGCAGGTCATCGGCGTTGAAGGAAATCGGCTCCTCCATCGCGGTGAGCGCCAGGAGCTGCAGCAGGTGGTTCTGGATGACGTCGCGGGCCGCGCCGACACCGTCGTAGTATCCCGCCCGGCCGCCGGTGCCGATGTCCTCGGCCATGGTGATCTGGACGTGGTCCACGTAGTTCGCGTTCCAGAGCGGCTCAAAGAGCTGGTTGGCGAAGCGCAGCGCCAGGATGTTCTGCACCGTCTCCTTGCCCAGGTAGTGATCGATCCGGAAGACCGCGTCCGGGGGGAACACCGACTCCACAATGTCGTTGAGCTGCCGGGCCGACTCGAGGTCGTGGCCGAACGGCTTCTCGATCACGACGCGGCGCCACTTGTCGCCCTCGGCCTGGGCAAGCCCGTGCTTGGAGAGCTGCCGGCAGACCAGTTCGAAGGCCTTCGGCGGGATGGAGAGGTAGAACGCGTGGTTGCCCCGCGTTCCGCGCTGCTCATCGAGTTCGTCAATGGTTTCGGACAGCCGCTTGAAGGCATCGTCGTCGTCGAACTCGCCCTGCACGAAGCGGACGCCCTGCGCGAGCTGTTCCCACACCGTCTCATCGAACGGGGTGCGGGCGTAGGCTTTGACCGCGGCCTTTACCTCGGCCGCGAAGTCCTCGTTCTCCCAGTTCCGCCGGGCGAAGCCCACCAGGGCGAAGCTCGGCGGCAGCAGCCCGCGGTTGGCCAGGTCGTATACGGCCGGCATGAGTTTCTTGCGGGCGAGGTCCCCCGTGACCCCGAACAGGACCAGCGACGACGGTCCCGCAATACGGTTCAGGCGCCGGTCCCGCGGGTCCCGGAGCGGATTGCGCCCCCGGCCCGCGGACGACCGGCCGCTGTTGTATTTCTCTGGCATGGTTGCTTGGGTGCCTTAGCTTTCGGAGGAGGGGAGTGCCTGGCCGGCCAGCGTGGAGATGATCTCCTGCAGCTGCCGGACGCCGGCAGCGCGGTCCGTGAGGTGCAGACGCAGGACCGGACGGCCGTGGTCGGAGAGAACCTGCGCGTCACCGGCGGCCTGGGCCGAGATCAGTTCGCCGAAGCTGAACGGACGGTCCGGGATGGCCAGGTCGGTGGCGGCCGCTGCGCTCACCTGCAGGAAGACACCGATCGCGGGTCCGCCCTTGTGGAACTGGCCGGTGGAGTGCAGGAAGCGCGGACCCCAGCCGAAAGTCACGGGACGGCCGCTGAGCGCTGCCAGCTGGTCCCGGACACCCTCGAACGGTGCGTAGGCGAGCCGGTCGAAGTAGGCCTGGACGCTCAGGTAGCTGTCCGGGCCCAGTTCGCCCAGCAGGGCGCTGACAGCCCCGGCCGCGGTGGTGGCACCCCTGAGCCAGTCCCCGCCGCGGACCTCGATGGCGCCGTCGGTGAACGCGGCCGGCGTCGGTTCCGGCTGCGCGTCGAGCAGGCCGCGGGCGGCCACCTTGGCCGCCTCGACGTCGGGCTGGTCATAGGGGTTGATGCCGAGCAGCCGGCCGGCCACGGCGGTGGCGAACTCCCACGTCATCATCTGGGTGGGAAGTCCGCCGCCGATCGCGACCTCGTTTTCACCAAGTTCGACGTCGGCGTCCGCCGCGACGAGGCGGACCACCAGGACGTCGGGGGCGCCGAGGGTGGCCTCCGGGGAGGAGGGCCCGGCGACGACCGGCAGGACGCCGGTGCCGAGCTTGCCGGTGGACTCGGCGATGAGCTGTTCGGCCCAGTCCGCGAAGCCCTTGATGCCGGAGCCGTCCTCTGCGATGACGATCTTGTTGCGCAGCGGGCTGGTGCCGCCCAGCGCCGCACCGAGGGCGAGGCCGATGTTCTCCTCGCCGTCCTCGTTGAGGACCTCGGCGGCTTCCTCCGCTTCGTCCAGGAACGCCTGGATGTCCACGCCGGCCAGGCCGCAGGGCACCATCCCGAACGCGGTCAGCGCCGAGTAGCGTCCGCCGACGTGGGGGTCGGCGTTGAACACGGCCCGGTACCCGGCCTCGCGCGAGGCCTTGTCCAGCGGGGACCCGGGATCGGTGACGATGACGATCCGGCTCTTCGCGTCGATCCCGGCCTCGGTGAAGGCGTGCTCGAAGATCCGGCGCTGGGAATCGGTCTCGAGGGTGGAACCGGACTTCGAGGACACCACGATGGCGGTTTCGGCCAGCCGGTCCGCGACGGCGGCGGCGACCTGCTCCGGGTCGGTGCTGTCCAGCACGGTCAGCTCGACGCCGGCGGTTCCGGCGATGACCTCGGGTGCCAGTGAGGAACCGCCCATGCCGCACAGGACAATCCGGCTCACGCCCTCGGCGTGCAGCGTGTCGCGGAGAGCCAGGATGTCCGCAACCAGCGGCTGGGAGACGGTGGCCGCCTCGACCCAGCCGAGCCGGACGGAAGCCTCGGCCTCGGCGTCGGGACCCCACAAGGTGGCGTCCTTGGCGAAGATCCTGGTGGCGACCTTGTCTGCCAGCAGGGCGGGCAGGTGCTGTTCGTGGGCCAGGCGGGCAGCGCCGGTGGCGTCGTAGCTGAGAGTGGTCATGGGGACTAGGCGCCCTTCCGTGCGGCGGCGAGGGCAACCTCGACGTCGGCGAGGAGTTCCTTCCAGCTGGCCACGAACTTGTCGAGGCCTTCGGACTCAAGGACGGCGACGACCTCGTTGTAGGAGATGCCGAGGGCATCGAGGGCGTTCAGCGTGGCGTTGGCGTCGTCGTAGCCGCGGCTGATCGTGTTGCCCGTGACGGTGCCATGGTCAAACGTGGCGTCGAGCGTCTTTTCCGGCATGGTGTTCACGACGCCGGGGGCGACGAGTTCGGTGACGTAGAGGGTATCCGGGTAGGCCGGGTCCTTGACGCCGGTGGAGGCCCAGAGCGGACGCTGCGGGAGGGCGCCGGCGTCGGCCAGGAGGGCCCAGCGTTCGGTGGAGAAGAGTTCCTCGTAGACCTGGTAGGCCAGGCGGGCGTTCGCCACGCCGGCTTTGCCCTTGAGGGCGCGGGCCTCGTCGGTGCCGATCGCGTCGAGGCGCTTGTCGATTTCGGAGTCCACGCGGGAGACGAAGAAGGACGCAACCGAGTGGATCCGGGAGAGGTCGTGGCCGTTGTCCTTGGCCTGCTCGAGGCCGGACTGGAAGGCGTTGATGACGGCGCGGTAGCGCTCGAGGGAGAAGATCAGCGTGACGTTGACGCTGATGCCGGCCGCGAGCGTGGCGGTGATGGCTTCCAGGCCCTCGAGGGTGGCGGGGATCTTGATCAGGACGTTGTCCTTGTTGACCTGGGCGTAGAGTTCCTTGGCCTCGGTGATGGTGCCGGCGGTGTCCCAGGCCAGGCGGGGGTCAACCTCGATCGAGACGCGGCCGTCGACTCCCTTGGTGGCTGCTGCCACCGGGGCGAAGAGGTCGCAGGCGTCGGCGACATCGGTGGTGGTGATCGCGAAGACGGTCTCCTCGACGCTGGCGCCGGCGGCGGCCTTGGCGGCGATGATGGCGTCGTAGTCGTGGCCGGTGGTGATGGCTGCGTGGAAGATGGACGGGTTGGTGGTGACACCGACGACGTTCTTCTCCTCGATCAGCTTGCGCAGGGTGCCGGTGTCGAGGCGGCCGCGGGAAAGGTCATCAAGCCAGATGGAAACGCCGGCATCGGACAGCTGTTGCGTGGGGGTGGTCATGTGTGACTCCTGAAGTCTGGGGCCGCCACCGCGATTCTGGGGCGGCGGCCCGGTTAAGCGTGGGGTGGGGGTCAGGCCGGGAGGCCTGCGAGGGATTCCTTGGCCGCGGCGGCGACTGCCTCCGCGGTGATGCCGAATTCCTGGAACAGGCGCTTGTAATCCGCCGAGGCGCCGAAGTGCTCGAGGCTGATGGAACGGCCGGCGTCGCCGACGAATTCGCGCCAGCCCAGGGCAAGCCCGGCTTCGACGGACACCCGTGCCTTAACGGCCTCCGGGAGCACCGCTTCGCGGTAGGCGGGGTCCTGCTTGTTGAACCACTCCACGCACGGCATGGAGACGACGCGGGTGGGAATGCCGTCGGCCTGCAGGGCCTCGCGGGCCTGCACGGCCAGCTGGACCTCCGACCCGGTGCCGATCAGGATGACCTGAGCCGTGGCGGTCCTGCCGTCCCGGGAGGCTTCGGCCAGGACGTACCCGCCCTTGGCGACGCCGGCGGTGGAACCGAAGGTGTCGGCTTCGGCGTCGGACGTTCCGCGGGCATAGGTGGGGATGTTCTGGCGGGTCAGCACGATGCCGGCGGGGTTGGCGTGGTTTTCGAGCATGACCTTCCAGGCGGCCGCGACCTCGTTCGCGTCGCCCGGGCGGACCACGTCCAGGCCCGGGATCGCGCGGAGGGCGGCGAGCTGCTCCACCGGCTGGTGGGTCGGGCCGTCTTCGCCGAGGCCGATCGAGTCGTGCGTCCAGACGTACAGCGACGGGACCCCCATGAGGGCGCCGAGGCGGATTGCCGGGCGCTGGTAGTCACTGAAGATCAGGAAGGTCCCGGAGAACGCGCGGGTGCGGCCGTGCAGGGAAATGCCGTTGACGATCGACGCTGCGGCGTGCTCGCGGATGCCGAAGTGCAGAACCCGGCCGTACGGGTTGCCCTTCCAGGCGTCCGTGCAGCGGGAGACCGGGATGAACGAGGGCGAGCCCTCGATCGTGGTGTTGTTGGACTCGGCGAGGTCGGCCGAACCGCCCCAGAGCTCCGGCATGACCGGGCCGATCGCGTTCAGGACCTTGCCGGACGCGGCGCGGGTCGAGACGTCCTTGCCGGCTTCGAACACCGGCAGGGCGGCGTCGATTTCGGCCGGGAGCTTACGGGCCTCGATGCGCTCCAGCAGGGCCGCACCGTCGGGGTTGGACGACTGCCAGGCCTCGAAGGCTTCCTGCCATTCGCTGCGGGCAGTAGCACCGCGGTCCACGGCTTCCCGGGCGTGCGCCAGGACGTCGTCGTCGACCTGGAAGGAACGCTCCGGGTCGAATCCGAGGACCTTCTTCAGGGCAGCGACTTCCTCGGCGCCCAGGGCGGAGCCGTGGATCTTGCCGGTGTTCTGCTTCTTCGGGGCCGGGTAACCGATGATGGTGCGCAGCGAGACGATGGACGGCTTGCCCGTCTCGGCCTTGGCGGCCACCAGGGCGGCGTGGAGTTCGGCCACGTCCTCCTTGTATTCGCCGGTCCGGGTCCAGTCCACGCGCTGGGTGTGCCAGCCGTAGGCCTTGTAGCGGGCCAGGACGTCCTCGGTGAACGCGACGTCGGTGTCGTCCTCGATCGAGATGTGGTTCTCGTCGTAGATCACCACCAGGTTGCCAAGCTCCTGGTGCCCGGCGAGCGAGGACGCCTCGGACGTCACGCCTTCCTGCAGGTCGCCGTCGGAGGCAATGACCCAGATGGTGTGGTCGAACGGGCTGGCGCCCTCGGCGGCGTCGGCGTCAAACAGCCCGCGCATCCGGCGCTGGGAGTACGCGAACCCGACGGCGGAGGCCAGGCCCTGGCCCAGCGGGCCGGTGGTGATTTCCACGCCGGCGGTGTGCTTGTACTCAGGGTGCCCCGGGGTCAGCGAACCCCAGGTCCGCAGGGCCTGAAGGTCCTTCAGCTCCAGGCCGTAGCCGGAGAGGAACAGCTGGATGTACAGCGTCAGGGAGGTGTGGCCCGGGGAGAGGACGAACCGGTCCCGACCCAGCCAGTCGGGGTTCTTCGGGTCGTGCCGCATCAGCTTCTGGAAGAGAAGGTAAGCGGCCGGGGCCAGGCTCATCGCGGTGCCGGGGTGGCCGTTACCGACCTTCTCCACAGCGTCGGCGGCCAGCACACGGACCGTGTCCACGGCGCGCTGGTCCAAACTGGTCCATGACAGTTCTTGCTCTTCCAAATGTGGCACGAAAACCGGGCCCCTCTCTGTGCTGACGGCGGGTGGTATGGTCAGTCCCGCCCGGGGCACAGTTCGGTGCCCGCTGCGGTACGTACCAGCCGTTCACCATCGAAACGTTGATCTAGCATTCAGTCGCGTGTGCAAATGCACGTCTGCAGTCACTGCAGGCAGATACCGCAGACAACCGGACGGCCGTTTTGGCCGTGGCCCGTGCGCGCTGATCTGCAGACAGCTTAGCCCCATTCCACCGGCCGGGTGCGGTATATCTCACCAAATGGACCGGTTTTGTCGCTTATATGAATCACCGGTGTCCGCGGCCGCGGTGAAGCCGCGTTAACCTGTTGGCATCATGGGCGCCCGGCGGACATATCCTGCGACCATATAGGCCGGCCGGATCCGCCGACCGGGGCGGCTGTGCCTGCGCGGTATGATGGGTCGTGGCTACCAACGGGGGCGGGGACACGCCTGTGCGCTGCGCGCGGACCCCTCCGAGATGCACCCCGCGTTGCGGAACCAGCCGGACTGAACAGCCAGACAGAACAGAGTGACTGCCACCGTGAGCACAACAGATACCCCGCTGAACGCTTCCCCCACCCGCGGAAGCATCGGCTTCGCCCGTAAAGCCAAGGCCTACCTGGCGCTCACGAAACCCCGCGTCATCGAACTCCTGCTGGTCAGCACCCTGCCGACCATGATCTACGCGCAACGCGGCTTCCCCTCGATCGGCCTGATCCTGGCCACGCTCGTCGGCGGCGCCTTTGCCGCCGGCAGCGCGGGCTCCTTCAACTGCTACATCGACCGTGACATCGACAAGCTCATGCACCGCACCGAGAACCGGCCCCTGGTCACGGGCGAGGTCACGCCGCGCGAGGCGCTGGTCTTCTCCTGGCTCCTTGGCGCGGCAGCGATCGCGATCCTGTGGTTCGGGGCCAACCCGCTCGCGGCGTGGCTCGGCGTCGGCGCGATTGTCTTCTACGTGGTCATCTACACCATGATCCTCAAGCGCCGCACGGCGCAGAACATCGTCTGGGGCGGGGCGGCCGGCTGCTTCCCGGTACTCATTGCCTGGGCCGCGGTGACCAACACGGTTCAGTGGCCCGCCGTCGTGCTCTTTATGATCATCTTCCTGTGGACCCCGCCGCACTACTGGCCGCTGTCCATGCGCTACGGCGAGGACTACCGCAACGCCAACGTGCCCATGCTCGGCGCGATCGCCGGTGCCAAGGTGGTCTCCGTCCAGGTGGTCCTGTATGCGTGGGCGATGGTGGCCTGCTCGCTGCTGCTGGTTCCGGCCGGCGGCGCCGGCTGGGTCTACACCGTGACTGCAGTGCTCGCCGGCGCGTGGTTCCTCTACGAATCGCATGCGCTGTACAGCCGGGCCCAGGCCGGCGACGTGTCCAACAAGGGCGCCATGAAGGTCTTCCACGGCTCGATCAGCTACCTGACCCTGCTCTTCATCGCCCTGGCCATCGACCCGTTCGTCGGTTCCGCCATCATGGCCGGCTAGCCGCCGCCCCCTCCCACCCACAGCCTTACAGCAACGCGGGGTCACCTACGGTCCATCCAGAGCTTCCGGATGGGCGGTAAGTGACCCCGCGTTGTTTGTATGGGGCGGGTGCTTGACGCTTTGTGGGGGGCGGGCTACTTCACCGGGCTGCTGCAGGCGAGGTCGGCAGCGTTCGCGGCATCAGGGCGGCGGTGCGGAACGGGCCCGGAATCCGGCTGCGATGCACGGGGCACACGGCGAGCAGCGCCGCCCAATAACAGCAACGCGGGGTCACCTACGGCCCATCCAGAGCTTCCGGATGGGCGGTAAGTGACCCCGCGTTGTTTGTGGGGGCGGGCTACTTGACCGGGCTGCTGCGGGCGAGGTCGGCAGCGTTGGTGGCCGCGCTCATCAGCAGCGCCGCCGCCAGCATGTGCGCCGCGACCAGCAGCGCCGGGATGCCGTTGTAGTACTGCGTGAAGCCGATGACGGCCTGCAGCACGGTAACGCCCAGGAGCATCAGGACGGCGGTGCGGAACGGGCCCGGAATCCGTCCGCGGATCACGAGGTACACGGCGAGCAGCGCCCCAGCGGTCACCAGGTACGCCGGCACCGCGTGGATGTGCGCGAACAGGTCCCAGTCCAGGTCGTTGCGCGGGGCATCGGCGTCGCCCGCGTGGGGGCCGGCGCCGGTGACGACGACGCCCAGGCAGACGGCCACGGCGGCGAACAGCGCGACGGCGCTCATCAGCGGGCGGGCGATGCCCGGCAGGGGGGCAAGTTCCGCCACCCGGAATTTCCCTGTCCGGCCGTAGGCGCGGTTGACCAGCAGGGTGGCCAGCACCACAAGGGCCATCGAGACCAGGAAGTGCAGGCCCACCACCCAGGGGTTCAGCTGGGTCAGCACGGTGATGCCGCCGATGACGGCCTGCGCCGGGATGCTGGCGAGCAGGCCTAGGGCCAGCAGGAAGAGGTCGCGGCGCTCCCTGCGGAGGTTCCACAGGTACACCAGCATCGCGACGGCGACGGCGGCCAGCGCGAAGGTCAGCAGGCGGTTCCCGAATTCGATGATGCCGTGGATCCCCATTTCCGGGGTGTTCACCAGGGACGAGTCCGTGCAGCGCGGCCAGGTGGGGCAGCCCAGGCCGGAGGCGGTGAGGCGGACGGCGCCGCCGGTGACGATCAGGAGGGTCTGTCCGATCAGGGACAGGACCGCCAGCCGCTGCACCGTCCTGTTGACGATGACGGGCAGCCAGGGGACGTTACGGGAAACGGTCCGGGGAGTGCGGGAGTCCGTGCTCACAGTTTTCTCAATTCCATTTGAACCAACGGGTTGCTGCGCCGCCGGCGATCGCCGTCCAGAGCAGCAGGACAAGTACCGGGCCGGGGCTGACGCTGCCGGCCAGGAAGGCCTCCCTCAGGGCCTGCCCCAGGGCGCCGGAGGGGAGGAAGTGCACCATCGTCTGCAGCAGGGCGGGCAGCCGTTCGGCCGGGATCACGATCCCGCCGAGGGCGCCCAGCAGGATCCACAGCAGGTTGGTGATCGCGAGGGTCGCTTCCGGCCGGACCGTGCCGGCAACAAGCAGGCCCAGTGCGGTGAAGGCCGCGGCGCCGAGGACCAGCAGGGCCAGCCCCGGGGCCCAGCCCAGCGGATCCGGCTGCCAGCCCAGGACCAGGGCAACCGCCGTGACCACCAGCACCTGCAGGGCCAGCACGGCGAGGACCGCGAGGATCTTTCCGGCGATCAGCCCGGTGCGGCCCAGGGGAGTGGTGGAGAGGAAACGCAGGACGCCGTAGCGGCGGTCAAATCCGGTGGAGATGCCCTGGCCGGTGAACGCGGTGGACATGGCACACAGGGCCAGGATGCCCGGCACGGCGACATTGATCCGGCTCGCACCGAACCCGTCCAGCAGGGGCATCACCGTCAGGCCCACCATGGCCAGCAGCGGCAGCACAATCGCCAGGATCAGCTGTTCGCCGTTCCGGAGCATGGTGATGGTCTCGTACTTGCCCTGCAGCACGATGCGCCGCAGCAGCGGAGCCGGTGCGCTGCCGAGGGGGCGGCCCTGCCGGCCGCTGCCGGGCAGCGCGTTCCCCAGGGCGGCACTGTGGCGGGTCATCGGATCTCCCTTCCGGAGATGTCGAGGAAAACGTCCTCAAGGCTGCGGGCCTCAAGGCTCAGCGAACGGGGCATGATCCCGCGGGCGGCCCACCACGCGGTGATCGCCGCGAGGTCAGCGGCGGTCAGCGCGCCGGTGGCGGCGTAGCTGCCGGCCCGGGCTTCGGTGACGTTGACGCCGTCGGGCAGCACCCCGGAGAAGTCCAGCCCGGGTTCGGTCTCGAACAGCAGGGTGCGGATGTGCTGTTCCCCGGCGTCCGCCGGCAGGGGATGCTGCAGGAGCTGCGCGACCGTCCCCTCGGCGACATTGCGGCCGGCGTCGATGATGTACACGTAGTCGGCGAGGCGCTGGGCGTCATCCATCAGGTGCGTGGTGAGGATAATCCCCATCCCGCGGTTCCGGAGTTCGGAGATGAGCTCGAACACGAGCTGGCGCGACTGCGGGTCCAGTCCGGCGCTCGGCTCGTCCAGGAAGAGCACCTCGGGGTTGCCCACAAGGGCGGCCGCCAGCGCGAGCCGCTGCTTCTGGCCGCCGGAGAGCCGCCGCACGGAGGTCCTGCTGAAGCTGTCGATGCCGAGGCGCTCAATGAGTTCCCCGACCGGCCAGGGGTCCGCGTACATGCCGGCAATGTGCTTGAGCAGGGGGATGGGCCGGGCCGACGGCGGCAGGCCGCCATCCTGCAGCATCACCCCGACGCGGGCGCGCAGTGCCGCCCCGGCGGTGTCCGGGTCCTGGCCCAGCAGGCTGATGCTGCCGTGGGTGCGTTTCTGCAGCCCCTGGGCGCATTCGATGGTGGTGGTCTTGCCGGCGCCGTTGGCTCCGAGCAGGGCCGTGACCTGGCCGGGTTCAGCGACGAGGGAAACGCCGCTGACCACCCGCAGCATCTTGCCGTCGAGGGTGGGCAGTGGACCAACGTCCTTGACTAGCCCGCTGATGGACAGGACGGGGGATTCGGGAGATCGCACCACAGCATTCTACGGGATGTAGTACGCCCCGATCCGGCCGGCATCCGACGGCGTCCCGGGGGCCGTCCCGGGCGGCCCCGCCCGCCGCGTGACGGGGGATAGCCATGCCTTACTGGATCGGGGGACTAAATTACGACATCATAGTGTTGTGTATTCCATGAGACCCACCTCTTCTGTCGCCCTTGCCGGGCGCGGTAGCTCACGCGCGGCGTCTGACGCTGTGTCCGGGCCGGCGGGCGCCGCTGCAGCCAGGGCCGCAGCCGCGTTCCCGGCAGCCGACGCCGAAGAGCGCACCCGGGACCGCGTGCTGAACGCGGTGCTGGAACACGGTCCCATCAGCGCCGCGGAACTCGGTGATCTGCTGGGCTTTACCCCCGCCGCCGTCCGCCGCCACCTGGACCACCTCTCCCGCAACGGGGTCATCGAGATTAAGCGCGCCGCCCGTGCCGGCGCCGGGGCGGGGCGTCCCGCCCGCCGTTATGTCCTCAGCTCCCAGGGCCAGTCCAGCCTCGGAAACGACTACCTGGACATCGCCACCCTCGCCCTGCAGCGCCTCGGTGAAATCGCCGGCCCCGAAGCCGTGCGGCAGTTCGCCGTCGAACGCTTCGGTGAGATGGAACGCCGCTACGCGCCGGAAATTGACGCCGCCGGCCCGGATATCACCGCCCGGGCGCAGGCGCTGTCCGAGGCGCTGAGCCGGGACGGCTTCGTGGCCTCCACGGCGTCGATCGAGGCCAAGGCACCCCTGCCGGCGGCGCTCTCCAGCGTCCAGCTCTGCCAGGGACACTGCCCCATCCAGCAGCTCGCCGCGCAGTTCCCGGTGTTCTGCGACGTCGAGACGGACGTGTTCTCCCGGCTCGTCGGCGTCGACGTCCGCCGGCTCTCCACGCTGGCTCGCGGCGGCCACGTCTGCACCACCCACATACCTACAGGCCGTCCGGCGGCCAGGGGGCCTCACGGCCCCGCAACCACCCCGGGCAGCCTGGACGAAGTATCCAACCATCTGCAAGAAAGGCCGTGATGACGGACCAACTATCAGAGAAGAAGGTTGCTGAATCCACTGTGATCTCGGAGATTCTGGAAAAGAATCCCGAGCTCCACGGAATCGGAACCTATGAGTACGGCTGGTCCGACAAGAACGACGTCGGCGCCAACGCCCGCCGTGGCATCAACGAGGACGTCGTCCGCGACATTTCGGCGAAGAAGAGCGAGCCGGAATGGATGCTGGACCTGCGCCTCAAGGGCCTGAAGTACTTCGACCGCAAGCCCATGCCGACCTGGGGCGCTGACCTCTCCGGCATCGACTTCGACAACATCAAGTACTTCGTGCGGTCCACCGAAAAGCAGGCCAACAGCTGGGAAGACCTCCCCGAGGACATCCGGAACACCTACGAGAAGCTGGGCATCCCGGAAGCCGAGCGCAGCCGCCTCGTCTCCGGTGTCGCGGCCCAGTACGAGTCCGAGGTTGTCTACCACCAGATCCGCGAGGACCTGGAACAGCAGGGCGTCATCTTCCTGGACACCGACACCGCGCTGCGCGAGCACCCGGAGATCTTCCAGGAGTACTTCGGCACCATCATCCCGGTGGGCGACAACAAGTTCGCGTCGCTGAACACGGCCGTGTGGTCCGGCGGCTCCTTCGTGTACGTGCCCAAGGGCGTCCACGTCGACATCCCGCTGCAGGCCTACTTCCGCATCAACACGGAAAACATGGGCCAGTTCGAGCGCACGCTGATCATCGCGGACGAGGACTCCTACGTCCACTACATCGAAGGCTGCACCGCGCCGATCTACACCTCGGACTCGCTGCACTCCGCCGTCGTGGAAATCGTCGTGAAGAAGGGCGCCCGCGTCCGCTACACGACCATCCAGAACTGGTCCACCAACGTGTACAACCTGGTCACCAAGCGCGCCATCTGTGAAGAAAACGCGACGATGGAGTGGATCGACGGGAACATCGGCTCCAAGGTCACCATGAAGTACCCGGCCGTCTACCTCGTCGGCGAGGGCGCCAAGGGCGAGACCCTGTCCATCGCGTTCGCGGGCGAAGGCCAGCACCAGGACACCGGCTCCAAGATGGTCCACATCGCGCCGAACACCAAGAGCTCGATCGTGTCCAAGTCCGTGGCCCGCGGCGGCGGCCGTGCCGCCTACCGCGGCCTGGTCCAGGTCCGCGAAGGCGCCAAGCACTCCGCCAACACGGTCCGCTGTGACGCGCTCCTGGTGGACACCATCAGCCGCTCGGACACCTACCCGTACATCGATATCCGCGAGGATGACGTCACGATGGGTCACGAGGCCACGGTCTCGCGCGTCAGCGAAGAGCAGCTGTTCTACCTGATGTCCCGCGGCATGCGCGAAGACGAGGCCATGGCGATGATCGTCCGCGGCTTCATCGAGCCGATTGCCCGTGAGCTGCCGATGGAATACGCCCTCGAGCTGAACCGACTGATTGAACTGCAGATGGAAGGATCGGTCGGTTAATGACTGACATGACTACTGAAAAGGCCCGCATCGGCGCGCCCTCCCAGCCGTTCATCAACGGCTTCACGGAGGAAGGCGAAAGCCTTTCACCGGTCAACGCCACGGCGTCCAAGTCCCCGCTGGCCGGCGAGGCCGTGAAGCGGCACTCGCACGGCGGCGGCGTCGGCATTCCGGACAGCTCACGCGCCGGGCGCCTCACGTCCTACAAGCTGGCGGACTTCAAACCGCTGACCGGCATGGAGGAGGACTGGCGGTTCACCCCGCTCAAGCGCCTCCGCGGCCTGCACACCGAGGTCCTCAACGGCGCCGCCCCGTCCGTGAGCGTCACCGCTCCGGACAGCGTCACCGTGGAGACCGTCGGCCGTGACGACCGCCGGATCGGCTCGGCAGCCATCCCCGAGGACCGCGTGTCCGCGAACGCCTGGGAGAACTTCACCGAGGCCACCGTCATCACGGTCCCGGCCGAGGTCCAGGTCGACGGCGAGGTCAGCGTCCTGCTGACCGGCCAGGGCACCGGGGCCTCCGCGCAGCACGTTGTGATCGTCGCGGAGAAGTTCTCCAAGTCCGTTGTGGTCCTGGACCACCAGGGCACCGCCGTTGTCGCGGAGAACATCGAGATCCTCGTGGAGGACGGCGCGCAGCTGACCGTCATCTCGCTCCAGGAATGGAACGACGACGCCGTGCACGCCTCCTCGCAGCAGGCCAAGCTGGGCCGCGACGCCAAGTTCAAGCACATCGTCGTCAGCCTCGGCGGCGACCTCGTGCGGGTCACCCCGTCGGCACGCTTCACCGGCCCGGGCGCCGAAGTGGAACTGTTCGGGCTGTACTTCGCCGACGCCGGCCAGCACCTGGAGCAGCGCCTCTTCGTGGACCACTCGGTCGCCAACTGCAAGTCCAACGTCCTGTACAAGGGCGCCCTGCAGGGCCGCAACGCGCACACCGTCTGGGTGGGCGACGTCCTGATCCGCAAGGAAGCAGAAGGCACCGACACCTACGAGGCCAACCGCAACCTGGTTCTCACCGACGGCGCCCGCGCGGACTCCGTGCCGAACCTGGAAATCGAGACCGGCCTGATCGCCGGCGCCGGCCACGCCAGCGCCACCGGCCGCTTCGATGACCAGCACCTGTTCTACCTGATGGCACGCGGCATTCCGGAAGAGGTGGCCCGCCGTCTGGTGGTCCGCGGCTTCCTGAACGAGATCATCCAGCAGATCAAGGTTCCGGCCATCGAAGAGCGGCTCACGGCCGCCGTCGAACGCGAACTCGCGGCAACCAACCACTAGTGCACAGCACCAGAGAACACGGAAACCACCAATGACTGAACGGCCAAAGGGCGAGCTGGTCTGCAACGCCAGCGAGATCCAACTCAAGCAGGCGCTGCGGATCCTGATCGATGACTACCCCGTCGCGATTGTCAAGGACTCGATGGGCGAAATCCACGCCATCGGCGACACCTGCTCGCACGCGGACATCTCCCTCTCCGAAGGAGAAGTGGAGGGCTGCAAGATCGAGTGCTGGGGCCACGGGTCCCAGTTCGACCTGCGCAGCGGCGAGCCGCTGCAGCTGCCCGCCTATGACCCTGTTCCCGTCTTTGCGGTGACCGTCCTGGATGACGAGGTCTACGTGGACTTCACGAACGTCCTGAACGGCGCCGAGGCTCCGAACTTCAGCTGACTGCCCGGGCACCACAGTAGCCAGCGGCCAGTCTTAGAAAAACTTATCGACCAGAAACCGCACAGTGCCGCAGGGCACGGTGCAGAGGAGAACAAGACACATGTCGACTCTTGAGATCAAGGACCTGCACGTCAGCATTGACACCGAGCAGGGCACCAAGGAAATCCTGAAGGGCGTCAGCCTGACCATCAGGACGGGCGAGACGCACGCCATCATGGGACCGAACGGTTCCGGCAAGTCCACCCTCGCGTCCACCATCGCCGGGCACCCCCGCTACAACGTCACCTCCGGCACCATCACCCTGGACGGCGAGGACGTCCTCGCGATGACCGTCGACGAGCGTGCCCGCGCCGGCCTGTTCCTCGCCATGCAGTACCCCGTCGAGGTTCCCGGCGTCAGCATGACGAACTTCCTGCGGACCGCCAAGACGGCCATCGACGGCGAAGCCCCCAAGCTGCGCACGTGGACCAAGGACGTCAAGGCCGCCATGGCCCAGCTGCGCATCGACGCCGACTTCACCCAGCGCAACGTCAACGAGGGCTTCTCCGGCGGCGAGAAGAAGCGCGTCGAGATCCTCCAGCTGGAGCTCTTCAAGCCGAAGTTCGCCATCCTGGACGAGACCGATTCCGGCCTCGACGTCGACGCACTCAAGGTTGTCTCCGAGGGCGTCAACCGTGCCCACGCCGAAGGCAACATGGGCACCCTGCTCATCACGCACTACACCCGGATCCTGCGCTACATCAAGCCGGAATTCGTCCACGTGTTCGTTGATGGCCAGGTCGTCGAAGAAGGCGGCCCGGAGCTCGCGGACCGCCTCGAAGAAGAAGGCTACGACCGCTACGCCACCGGCGCCGGGGCAGCCACCATCGCTGCCGCTTCGGCCGCAGCACAGGCCTAGTTAGGACTTCATCATGACCGAACTCAATGTGGCCCGTACCAGCCTCGAGGATGTCGAAGAGGCACTCATGGATGTGATCGACCCGGAACTGGGCGTGAACATCGTTGACCTGGGGCTGCTGTACGGGCTGAAATATTCAGACGATGACGGCGCCCTGCTGATCGACATGACGCTCACCACGGCCGCCTGCCCGCTCACCGACGTGATCGAGGAGCAGGTCGGCAAGGCCCTGGACGGGGTTGTGGACGAATGGCGCCTCAACTGGGTGTGGATGCCGCCATGGGGCCCGGAACGGATTACCGAGGACGGCCGCGACCAGATGCGCGCCCTCGGCTTCAACATCTGATTCCCCATTGCGTCCCTGACGCGGTATGACGACGGCGGGCCCACCTTTCAGAGGTGGGCCCGCCGTCGTCGTACCGGGTGGAATCGGCTGCTCCGCAACTGACTTACGGGCCGTCGAAACGGCCGTGACAGAGCAACCGAAAGGCTGTCAGGGGGTCGCGACTCCGAAGGTGTCGCACTGGTTGATGTCGCCGCTCGTGTAGCCCTGGTAGAACCACTTCTGCCGCTGCGCGCTGGAACCGTGCGTCCAGGACTCGGGTGAGACCCGGCCGGTCGCGGCCTTCTGGATCCGGTCATCGCCGACCGCCGAGGCGGCGGACAGGGCATCCTGCAGGTCCTGTTGCTTCAGCGGATCCAGGAACGGCAGCCCGGTCTTGGGATCCTTCTGCGTGGTGGCGTAGCGGACCCACAGCCCGGCGTAGCAGTCAGCCTGGAGCTCCACACGGACGCCCCCGGATTCGGGTCCCTGGGGATCCTGCTGGGCCCGGTCCAGGTTTCCGAGGATGTTCTGGACGTGGTGGCCGAACTCGTGGGCGACCACGTACTCCTGCGCGAGCGGTCCGCCGGAGGAGCCGAAACGGTCCACGAGTTCCTGGAAGAATCCGGGGTCGAAGTACGCGGTGGTGTCCGTGGGGCAGTAGAACGGCCCCACTTCCGACGTCGCGGCGCCGCAGCCGGTGTTGGTGCCGCCCGTGAAGATCACGGTTTTCGGCTGCGGGTACTGCGTCTTGTACTGGGCGAGGTAGGCCGGCCAGAACGCGTTCAGGCTGTTGACCGTGCCGACGATCCGGCAGTCCAGCCGGGCGTCCGCGTCGGCTCCGCTGACGCAGGCCGGGTCAGTGCCCTGGCTCTGCGACGCGGGACCCTGGGTGGTGCCGCCCAGGCCTTCGAGAAGGCTCGGATTGATGCCGAGCAGGGCCGCGATCAGCAGGATGATGCCGCCGCCGATCCCGCCCCCGACTTTGGCCCCGCGGCCCATGCCGCGCCGGTCCTGGACCTGGGAAGGGTCCAGTTGGACATTGTCATTGAAACTCATGCTTGTCACAATATCGCGTACCCGCGTCCGGGCCGCCCAAGGCCGGTAAAGTTGGCCTGATGCCTTTTCTCGACAGCCTCCAGCGTTGGGCCGATGACCGCCCCGACGGGACCGCCGTCGTCGTGGCCGGGCAACGCCTGAGCTGGGAGGAACTGCGCGACGCGGCCGCCGGGCAGCTGCCCGGCACGCCCGCAGTGAGCGTGCTGTCCGAGGAGAATTCGCTGCACTTCGCCGTCGCGTTCGCTGCCGCCGTCGCCGGGGACCGGCAGTGCGCCGTGCTGGACCCGTCCTGGCCGCAGCAGCTGCAGGACGGGATCAGGGACAGGATCCGGGACACCGTCCCGGCCGCGGCAGACCCCGTGCCCGCGGCCGGCCCCGCGGCCGGGCTGGAACTCGCCGACGGGCTCCCGGATACCCCCTTCCTGATCGGCCTCACCTCCGGCACCACATCCGTCCCCAAGGCTTTCACCCGCTCGCGGCGCTCCTGGCGGCTGTCCTTTGACGCGTCGGTCGAATTTTTTGGCCTCGCCGCGGATGACAGGACCTTGGCGCCCGGGCCGCTCGCGGCCAGCCTGAACCTCTACGCCCTGGCAGAATGCCTGTACGCCGGTTCGGAATTCCACACCCTGGCCCGTTTCGATGTCGGCGACGCCCACGCCGCGGTCAGCCATGATGGCATCACCCGGCTGGTCCTCGTGCCAACAATGCTCCGTCTCCTCAGCGAACGGGGACTCAGCGGCGGGGTCGATGCCTCGGGCATCCGGAGCATCATCTGCGCCGGTTCGAAGCTCGACGCGCGGACCCTGGAAGCTGCCCGCCGCTGGGCGCCCAACGCGACCATCTTCGAGTACTACGGCGCCTCGGAGCTCAGCTTCGTCTCCGGGGCGGGCCTGCCGCCCGGCCGGCCGCCGGAGCAGGGCGGCACCGGCATCGGGAAGCCGTTTCCCGGCGTCGACATCCGCATTCTCGACGACGGCGGCGTCCAGCTGGCCGACGGCACGGACGGCAACATCTGCGTCCGCAGCGGAATGGTCAGCGACGGCTACCTCTGGGGCGACGACGGCCAGGCCCTGCAGAGCTTCGACGGCTGGCACACCGTGGGGGACCAGGGTTTCCTCGACGGCGGGGTCCTGCACATGCTGGGCCGCCGCTCGGACATGATCGTCACCGCAGGCAGCAACGTTTACCCCCATGAGGTTGAGCTGGCGCTGGCCTCCGTCCCCGGTGTGGCAGCCGCCGTGGCCGCCGGCCGCGCGGACGATCTCCGCGGCCAGAAGGTCATCGCCGGTATTGTCCCCTCACACGGCGGATTGACCGCCACCCAGCTGAAGGCGGGCATCGAGGACGTGCTGGCCCGCAACAAGCGGCCCATGGAATACTTCGTCCTGGCCGGGCTACCGCTGACGGACCGCGGCAAGCTCAGCCGGGACCTGCTGCTGGACTGGATTGACCGCAACGACCCCCGGATCCGGCGCCTTGTCTGAGCGGCAGCCCTGGGCCTTGCCCGGGGACCGGCAGCCGGTCATCATCGCCGCACGCCGGACTCCGATCTGCCGCGCCAACGGTGCGCTCAAGTCCGTGCCCGCCCACGAACTGCTCGCCCCTGTGATCCGCGCACTTCTCACCGAACTTCGCAGCGGGGACGGCGTGCCCCCGGTATCCGTGACGGACGTGGTGATTGGCAACGCCGTCGGCGGCGGAGGCAACGTGGCCCGGCTCGCCGCCCTCGAAGCCGGGCTGCCCGTCAGCGTCCCCGGCCTGACCGTGGACCGCCAGTGCGGCTCCGGACTGGACGCGATTGTGCTGGCCTCCAGGCTCGTGGCCGCCGGCGGCGATGGCCTGTACCTGGCTGGCGGGGTGGAGAGCATCAGCACCGCACCCATGCGCGCCCGCCGGGACGCGGACGGGGTCCCGGCATTCTTCGCCCGGGCACAGTTCTCACCCCTGGCCCTCGGGGATCCGGACATGGGGGTCGCCGCCGAAAAAGTGGCCACCCGCTGCGGGATCAGCCGGGAGCGGCAGGACGGGTTTGCGCTGCGCAGCCACCGGCGCGCCCTCGCGTCCGCCGCCGCGGGGTTCTTCGCCGCCGAGATCGTCCCGCTCGACGGCGGTCCCGGACCGGACGGGCCACCGGCGGTCAATAACGACGACGGGCCGCGCCTGGTCAGTGCCGACGACGGGCCGCGCCGTGGCCTCACAGGGGCCGTGCTCGCCCGTTTTCCTCCCGTGTTTGCCGCGGGCGGCACGGTGACCGCAGGGAACTCCTGCTTCGACGCGGACGGCGCCGCCGCCGTCGTGATCACCACGGTCGAGCGCGCCCGCGCACTGGGCGCCCGCGACGGCCTCCTGGTGCGGGGCACGGACAGCGCGGGCGTGGATCCGCAACTGCTCGGGATCGGGGCGGCCGCCGCCGCGGCACGCCTGCTGGAACGCTGTGGCGTGACCGCTGCGGAACTGGGGCTGGTGGAGTTCAACGAGGCATTCGCGTCCCAGACCCTCGCGTGCCTGGACCGGCTCGGCATCCCCGCGGAACGCGCCAACCTCGACGGCGGCGCCCTGGCACTGGGGCACGCCTATGGGGCGTCCGGCGCGGTGCTCGTCACCCGGCTGCTGGCCCAGGCCCGCCGCAGCCCGGTCGCCGGCCAACTGGCCCTGGCAATGATCAGCATCGCCGGCGGAATGGGCACGGCCGCGCTGCTGGAGTACCAGATCCTGTCCTAGCAGCCCTGCCGCCGGGGGAGGGGCACATGCCCATTGCCGGGCCCGTCCCCCAGGTGGACATGCCCCTTCCTGGGCTCAGCCAGTGGACATAGTGGGATTATGTCCCGCGCCCCGGGTCACGGGAGGGCATGTCCCCCCCGGGGGCGGCGGGCTGCGCGGGCTTCTCGGCCTCGGTCTGGGTCTCGGGTTCGGGACCGGACCATGTCTCGGCCTCGGTCTCGACGTCGCCCAGGCCGCGCGCGGCGAGGGCGTCGCCGGTCTGCCGGGCGAAGGCCACGGTGGTGATGAAGACCGGGAGGATCAGGGCGCGGGGGTTGCGTTCCAGGCCGCGGGCCCGGGCGGAATCCCGGACGTCGCTGTAGGCACCGGCGATGAACGGGATGCTGCGCAGCATAATGGCGATCGTCAGCGCGAAGCGCTCCGGATCCGCGCCGAAGCTTCGGAACGGCCGCGCCAGGGAAGCCACCCCGTCCAGCAGCCGCTGCACCGGCGTGGTGGCGGTGAGGATCGATGCCGCAACAATGCAGACCAGCACGTTGAGCACAATCCGCGCCGCGGTGGGTCCGCCGAGCTGCCACCACTGGAACAGCCCGATCATCGCCAGGACCGGCAGCACGGGCCGCACCGCCCGGAACAGCCTCCGCAGGCCCGCGCCGCTGAGCAGGAACAGGGTACACATCACGGCCAGGGCCGCGGCCGCTGCGGCCCAGTCCACGATCAGGAACGACGCCATGCCGCAGCCGAGGACGAGCAGGAACTTTAGCCACAGCGGCGCGCGGTGCAGCAGGGAGTTGCCCGGCACGTAGTTGGCCAGCAGGAATCCGTGGCCGCTCACGGCCGCTCCGGCTGCCGCTGCACCAAATGCAGATTCTCCGGGGCCGGCCGGTCCCCGGCCGCGCCGGACGAAGAGAGCCCCGCCGCGCAGAGCGCCCGGTAATGCGCGACGGCGGCGGGCGGGCCGCCGTCGAACACCACCGCACCGGCGTCGACCACCAGCACCCGGTCCAGGTCCAGGGCGAGCTCAAGGTCGTGGGTGGAGAGGATGACCTGCTGGCTGAGCCCGGCCAGGGTGCGGCGCAGCAGTTCCCTGTTGCGCAGGTCCAGCAGGGTGGACGGCTCGTCCAGGACCAGCACTTCGGGGTCCACTGCGAGGACGGCGGCGAGGGCAAGGAGCTGGCGCTCCCCGCCGGAAAGCTCGTAGATGCTCTGGTCGGCCAGTGCCAGCAACCCGAAACGGTCCAGGGTCGCCTCCGCCTGGCGGCTGCGTTCCCGGCCGTTCCGGACAGACCGCCGGAGCGACAGTTCCACGTCCTCCCGCCCGGTCGGCATCACCAGCTGGGACAGCGGATCCGTGAAGACGAAGCCGACGCGCCGTCGGACTTCCCGCACCGCCCGGACCGTGTCCCACCTGTCCACCGTGACGGTGCCGCTGCTGGGCGCCACGAGTCCGTTGAGGAGCCGCAGCAGGGTGGACTTGCCGGAACCGTTGGCCCCGATCACGCCGATCCGCTGCTCGGTGAGCCGCAGGGTCAGCTCCTCAAGCAGGGTCTTGGGCGCGGGGCGGCCGTCGACGGCCACCCGCACAGCAGCCCGGTCCAGCACGATGGTGCTCACGGCCGGTGATCCACCTTGGCGTCGGCGGTGTGTGTGGCGGCCGCAGGGGTGACAGCCGCTCCGGTCCGGACCCGGCGGACCAGCAGATCCGGAAACGCCTTATGCAGCGCCAGCGCAACGGTCACGGCAAGTGCGTTCTTGATCACATCCCCGGGGTAAAAGACCAGGTCGGCGAGGAACGCCTTGGAGAAGTCCAGCTTCGCGTTGACCATCATGCCAAGGATGCCGAGGCCGTGGACGAAGATGATGCTGCTCACCATCGCCGCGGCGAACAGCAGGACCGCGCGGACCTTGCCGGGACGGCCCGCTGTGCGGCGCAGCACGACGACGGTCAGCCAGCCCACGGCGGCCGCCGCACCCACGAAGCCGACGATGTAGCCCGCCGACGGACCGGCCAGGACACCGAGCCCGCTGCGCCCGCCGCTGAAGATCGGCAGCCCGGCAAGTCCGAGGAGCACATAGAGCCCGACGGCGGCGAAGGCCCTGCCGGGGCCCAGGGCAAGGCCCGTGAGCATCACGGCGAGCGTCTGCACCGTGATGGGGACACCCATCCCGCCCACCGGTATGGCGGCAATCAGGGCGGATCCGGCCACGAGCGCGGCGAAGACGGCGATCAGCCCCAGGTCGGTGGCGTTCCAGCGGCTCCGCTGCCGGGCGGGGGTGGCGGCAATGCTGCCGTCGGTCTTCGTCATGGGAGATCCAATCGCAAGTAAATGGGGGACTGCTGCTGATTCCGACTCTACGAGCATGCGGGGAGGCGTTTTTTGTAGGTGCCCTACTAAGCAGGGCCGCGCCAGCTGGAGGCCCACACCAAAGGCGCCCGGGCGGACCCCGGCACTGTCCGGGCGGCGCCGTCGTCGTCCGTCGATTCCCGCCAACGGCGGGAGCTTGTCATCAGGCGGATGCTGGACCGGTAGACTTGGAGAGGCCGTTCTCTCGGCCGCACTGCCCCGGCCCCCTCCAGATTCCACCGTTGTGCCGCGGCGTTCCCTGTTGTGAAAGGCCTTAGCTGCATTGATTACCGTCCAGGATCTCGAACTGCGCGCCGGCGCCCGCCTCCTTATGGACCAGGTGAGCTTCCGGATCGACAAGGGAGACAAGATCGGCCTTGTGGGCCGTAACGGTGCAGGCAAGACCACACTGACCCGGGTACTCGCGGGCGAAGGCCTGCCCGCCGGCGGCAAGGTCACGCGCAGCGGCGAGATCGGTTACCTGCCGCAGGATCCCCGGACCCCGGACATGGAGCAGCTGGCCCGTGACCGGATCCTGTCCGCCCGGGGCCTGGACGTCGCCGTCAACAAGCTCAAGCAGACCCATGAGGACATGGCCAGCGACGACGCCGAGGTCCAGCGCAAGGCGATGAACCGCTACGACCGGCTCGAGTCCGAGTTCCTGGCCGCCGGCGGCTACGCGGCCGAGGCCGAGGCCGCGGCGATCTGCTCGAACCTGGCGCTCCCGGACCGTCTGCTGAACCAGCCGCTCAAGACCCTTTCCGGTGGACAGCGCCGACGTGTGGAGCTGGCCCGCATCCTGTATTCGGACGCCGAAACGATGCTCCTCGATGAGCCCACCAACCACCTCGACGCCGACTCCATCACCTGGCTACGGGAATTCCTGCGGAACCACCAGGGCGGTCTGATCGTGATCAGCCACGACACCGAGCTTCTGGAAGCCACCGTCAACAAGGTCTTCCTGCTGGATCCCAACCGCGCCCAGATCGACTTCTACAACATGGACTGGAAGCGCTACCTCCAGCAGCGCGAAACGGACGAGAAGGCCCGCAAGCGGGAGCGCGCCAACGCGGAGAAGAAGGCCCAGGTCCTCTTCGACCAGGCCAACAAGATGCGCGCCAAGGCCACCAAAGCCGTCGCCGCGCAGAACATGGCCAAGCGCGCCGAGCGTCTCCTCGGTGGGCTCGAGGCCGTGCGTGCCACCGACCGCGTGGCAGCCCTGCGCTTCCCGGACCCGTCACCCTGCGGCAAGACCCCGCTCACCGCGGACGGACTCAGCAAGTCCTTTGGCTCGCTGGAAATCTTCACCGACGTGGACCTGGCCATCGACCGCGGCTCCAAGGTGGTCATCCTGGGCCTCAACGGCGCCGGCAAGACCACCCTCCTGCGCATGCTGGCCGGCGTTGACAAGCCGGACACCGGCGAGGTCGTGGCTGGCCACGGCCTGAAGGTGGGCTACTACGCCCAGGAGCACGAGACGCTGGACGTGGACCGCACCGTGCTGCAGAACATGCGCTCCTCCGCCCCGGACATGAACGACGCGGAAGTCCGCAACATCCTGGGCTCGTTCCTGTTCTCGGGCGACGACGTCGACAAACCCGCCGGTGTGCTGTCCGGCGGCGAGAAGACCCGGCTGGCCCTGGCCACCATCGTGGCTTCGAGCGCAAATGTGCTGCTCCTCGACGAGCCCACAAACAACCTCGACCCGGCCAGCCGCGCCGAAATCCTCGGGGCCCTGAGCAACTACACGGGCGCCGTCGTCCTCGTGAGCCACGACGAAGGCGCCGTCGCCGCACTGAACCCCGAGCGCGTCGTGCTGCTGCCCGACGGCATCGAGGACCACTGGAACGAAGACTACCTGGACCTGATTACGCTGGCCTAGGCTGCCCACGCCACCCGCGCAGAGGGCTTCCTCTCGCTAGCGAACGGGCATCTCCACCGCGTCTGTAATCCGGCGCAGCTCCCCATAGCTGATGGAGAACATCGAGTGGTGGTCTCCTGCTCCGGCCCAGAGGACCTCGTGGAATTTCAGCGACTCGTCCAGCAGCGTCTTGATCTTCTCGGGATGACCGACCGGGGCCACTCCGCCTACCTCCTGGCCGGTGTGTTCCAGGACGAACCCGGGGGAGGCGCTGCGGATCTTTCCGGCGCCCAGCTGAGCGGCGACCTTTCGGACATCCACCCGCGCGGCGCCGCTGGCCAGGATCAGCAGCGGTGAGCCCCCGACGTCGAACACTAGGCTGTTGGTGATCGCGGCAACGCCGCAGCCCAGCGCGGCGGCCGCCGCAGCCGCCGTCGGGACTTTCGAATCAAGGACCGTCACGGTGTCCTCCGCGCCAAGGGCGGAGAGCGCGTGCTTCACCCGGACCACGGGCTCCGAAAACACCGTGGCCATCCCTCAGAACCCCTGGGCGTCCAGGATGGCGTCTTCTTCTTCCTCGGCGGTCGCGTTCTTCCGCTGACGGGGAACCGGGCGGCGGCGGGCCACCGGGCCGCTGGAGTGCATGAAGCCGCCGTCGGTCTCTGCCGTCTCGGCGTCTTCGGCGTCTATGGCAGCGTTTCGCGCCTGCTGACGGGCCGCGTACCCGAAGCCGATGAACATCAGCACCCCGAAGGCGAACCATTGCAGCGAGTAGGACAGGTGGGTGCCCTCATCGGTGGTCGGCTTGGGGAACGGGAAGGGCATGTCTGCCACCGCCGGGCTCTCTGACGCGAGCTGGGCGTAGGCGCCGGTCAGCAGGGGGTAGCCCAGCTGGCCGGAATAGGCGGCAAGGTCGATCGAGGCCAGCTGGCCGTCCGGGGCGCCGCGCTGAAGGGCAGGCTCAGCCGGTTTGAGCCGGGCAACGACGGTCACCGGGCCCGTCGGGGGCGCGGGAACCGAATCGGGGCTGCCCGGATTGTTGTTGCCGATCGGCAGCCAGCCTCGGTCGATGACCACGGTCTCACCCGAGTCCACGCGGAAGGGAACCACGACTTCGTAGCCGGGCTGGCCGTTGAGCGGCCGGTTGCGGACGATACGCTGCCCGGCGACGTCGTAACTGCCCTTGAGTTCCACCTGGGTCCACTCCCGTTCCGCCGCGAGCGAGCGGAACTGGTCCTTGACCATGGCAAAGGGGACGGGCGTGGCCGAATAATTGGAGGTGACGCGGTTGATCTCGGCCAGCGTCTCGGCGCGGCGGTCCATCTGCCAGCGGCCCAGTCCGACGCAGGCGGCCGCAAAGACGGCGGCCAGCACCAGGTAACCGAGCCACTTCCTGGAAAAGAGAAAACGGTACATTCAGTTTGCCCTGCCTGCCGGGTCCAGCGCCACGGTGTCCTTCCAGAGCCCGCGGGTCTGCAGATAGTCCTCGAGCCAGGCCCGGTGCTCTCCACAGGCCAGCCAGATCTTCCGCCGTTCGGGGGTGTGGATCTTTGGGTTGTTCCAGAGCAGCTGCCATTCGGCGCCGCTCCGGCACGCTTTGCGGGAGCACAGGGCTTCCGCCGGTCCGGCTGTGCCGCCGTTGCCAGTGAGGTCAAGAAGGTTCATGATGCTGCCCGTCCGTGGTCGCCATCGTCGTCGTGTCCGCCCGGGGCGCCGCCCTCTTCCTTCGGGACGTCCTCATCCTCGACGAGTTCGCCCTGCAGCAGCGTCAGCGACGGGTCGTCCGACACCGTCTCAGCCGAGTCACCGGGCCCGGCAGCCGGCGCATCGATCTGCGCCAGCGGTGCGTAATCCAGCAACGAATCCGCGTGGACTTCCGCCTTGTCACTGCCGTTGGCGATGACGACGGCAAACCAGGGCAGGAACACGGCCCCGATCACCGGGAGGATCTTCAGCCAGCCGTCCACCACAAAAATCAGGATCAGGCACACCATGCGGATACCCATCGCCACGGCGTACTTGACCATCCGCTGGCGCATCTCTTCGGAGTGTGCGGCGGCGGCGTCCGTAATGCTGTGAACCTCGGAATCACCGGAGGGTAGGTCCGGGTTCCCGGGCACAGGTACACCGGGTCTGTTTTTGAGTGTCAAGGCTGTCAGATCACGCTCCCAAGGCTTAAGGCAATTCTCTCACCATCGGCAGAGCCGCCCAAACGGGGCGGTGCCGGGCGCTAAGATCGGAGGCAGGAAAAATCCAGCCCACAGCGCGGCGCCGTCCCGCCGCAGAATTCCGGAGCTCCACTATGACTGAAACAGCAACCACCGGCCGCAGTGTTCTGATCACCGGCGGAAACCGCGGAATCGGCCTCGCCATCGCCGAAGCCTTCCTCGCCAACGGCGACAAGGTAGCCGTCACCTTCCGCAGTGAATCGGCGCTCCCGGAGGGCATCCTCGGCGTCAAAGCCGACGTCACGGACGAGGCCTCTGTAGACGCCGCATTCACTCAAGTGGAAGCCGCCCATGGCGCAGTGGAGGTACTGGTGGCGAACGCCGGCATCACCAAGGACACCCTTCTGATGCGGATGAGCGAGGATGATTTCACCTCGGTCATCGACACCAACCTCACTGGTGCCTTCCGTGTGATCAAGCGGGCGTCCAAGGGCATGATCCGGGCCCGCAAGGGCCGCGTGGTGCTGATTTCCTCCGTCTCCGGCCTCTATGGTGCGCCCGGCCAGATCAACTACTCGGCGTCCAAGGCCGGGCTCGTCGGCATCGCACGCTCCCTGACCCGCGAACTGGGTTCCCGCGGCATCACCGCGAACGTGGTGGCTCCCGGCTTCATCAACACCGACATGACGGCAGAACTGCCCGAAGCAACCCAGAAGGACTACCTGTCGAAGGTTCCTGCCGCCCGCTTCGCGGAAGCCTCGGAGGTCGCCAACGTGGTCCGCTGGATCGCGAGCGACGAAGCCGCCTACATCTCCGGCGCCGTCATCCCCGTCGACGGCGGCCTCGGCATGGGTCACTAAGGAACGCCACCTCCACCGCCCCCGCCTGAAACTGGTCCTCGGCGCGGACACATCAGGCCCAGGTGTGTCACCAGCGCGGTGCTGCTACCGCGCTGGAACGGCGTGCAATTGTTCACGCGAAGTGGATCAAGAAGGATTCCCGGCGTGGGTCCACAAAGGACTCTGTCCAGTCTTGGTCTTCCGGATCTTCCGGCTCGTTGGCGGATAACTCGTGCTCGACCATGAACAGGTACCAGTCCGGGACGGGGTCCTCGGGGAGTGCCTGGTCGGGATCCGGGCCGGGGTCCATGGGCAAGCCTTGGTCCAGGAGTGCGTCTCCGTCCATATCTGCGTCCGTGTCCGTGTCCGTGTTCGCGTCGGTGGGTGTGGTCAGGAGGCCGGGTGGCCAGTGGGGTGGCCAGTGGGGTGGTTCCCAGTCCTGTTCTTCGCTGGGGTAGTACCGTCCCGAGGGTGAGGTCCAGCCGGGTGGTTTGTCTTTGCTGGCCCCGGAGGGTGTCCACGCCGAGCCGTGTTTGAGTCTGTGGTGTCTGGGGCAGGGCTGTCCGAGGTTGGAGATCCCGGTGGTGCCTCCGTCGGCCCAGGCCAGGAGATGGTCCGCATCGTTGTCCAGCGAGGCGTTGTTGCAGCCCGGGAACGGGCACTTCCCGTCGCGCAGGCGCAGCCACCGGCGCTGGGCCTTGGTGAGGCGGTAGCGGGTCCGGCCGATTTCCATCGGGGCCCCGTCCCGCGGGTCGGTCAGGACCCGGTAGAACGACCCTGCACCCTCGGCGATGAGGCGCCGGGCCATCGAGGGCGGGATCGGCCCGTACCCGTCCAGGACCGCCGGCTCCCCGGTGACACCCAGCAGGGACAGGACCGGGACAGTGATCAGGACCTGCGCCCGCGGCACCGGAACATCCCCGCACCCGGCCCTCGTGTGCCCGCCCAGCCCGGTGCCGGCGAGAAGCAGGGTCGCGGCGATGTCGGCGCGCAGCTGGGCCAGGGTGCGGGCCTCGTCCGGGCCCTGCAGGGCCCGGGCGGCCGCGGTGGTCCGGTCCCAGATCCCCGCGGCGGTATCCGCCGGCAAGTACGCGGAGAACCAGGCCATCCCGTCCCGGTCCGGGAGGAACTCCACCCGCCGGTCCGCGGCACCCTTGGTATGGCGGTGTTCGATGCTGACGGGGTGGTGGCGTTCCCGCCAAACACGTGTTTTGGCCCGGAACCGTCCCGGGACAAGCTCCCCGGCCGGACACCCACGGGCCGGGTTCGGTGCGTGCGCGTCCAGGAAGTGCGCTTCCAGCCCGGCCGCCCCGGCCCGGTCCAGGTTGGTGGTTTCATCGACCATGATCCGGGCGTGCTGCCAGGAAATCGTCCCGGCCTGCAGCGCCGCCAGGGTCAGCGGCAGAGACGTGGTCAGCGCCTGGCAGTCGCCCAGGAACGCATCCGCGGTCCGTTCGCTGACGGTCAGGACACCGGCGACCTCCGCGGTCACGGCCATATCCTGGACGGAGTCCAGCAACGACGCCGGCGTCAGGGCCCTGGTGGCCTGCACGTATTCCGCGGCCAGCCGCACCTTCAACGCCGCCGTCCCCGCCTCCAGCCGCGCCACCCCCGCCAACGCATCCAGGCAATCATCGGCCAGATCCCGCAACGGATCGATGCCCCGGAACGGATCCGTGTCCCGGACGGCCACCGCATCCCGAAGCAGGTCCGCGTCCCGCAGGGCATCGGCGCCCGGAAGCTCCGGGCAGTCAACACCGGCCCCGATGAAGGCAGCAAGCGCAGCCGTGGACGCCGAGACAGCCGCCACGGCCGCCCTGCTCTCCACACTCCAGGATGTGCTGCTTCCCATGCTTTCAGAATAGAACGGGCCACCGACAAAATTTCGGCATCGGCCGCGTAGCGGTGCGACGCCGGAACGGACAACACCCCAAGGAGTGCCCGTCTGCAAAAGACGGGTGTCCGGGTCGTTGTGTCCGAAGCCTCAGGTTCCCCCCGCATGCCGACGACGGCGGGGGCCGGCCTGCGCTGTCCGACCACCCTGGTGCGGCAAACGATGGGACTTTCAGCCCTGCGCACCAGATGCGCCCGGGTATGTAATGGGGCTACAGCCCTGACCACACAAAGGCAAGGGCATGGATCCGGGAGGACAATCATGGCTGAACTTAACAAGTGGGTGCCGTCGGACGTGCTGGAGCCGATCAAGCGTTTCCTCGACGGCGACCTGACAATGACACCGTCCATCAAGGTGGAGCAGTTCCTCGACGGAACCACTTTGGTGGTGCGCGCTGAGGTTCCGGGGATCGATCCGGACAAGGACGTCGACGTCTCCGTCAGTGAGGGCATGCTTCACATCAGCGCGGAACGCGAGGAAAAATCCGAGCATAAGAGCAAGGACGGCTACCGCTCGGAGTTCCGCTATGGCTCTTTCGCGCGCAGTGTTGCGCTGCCGCCCGGTGCCAAGGAAGAGGACATCACCGCGACGTACAAGGACGGCGTTCTTGAGGTCCGCGCGCCAGCACCGGTGACTGCCCCGGAGACCACGACCAAAAAAATCAGGATCGAGCACATGTAGCAACAGACGCCCCCGGCGGGCGGACAGAATCGGTCCGTCCGCCCCGTTATGTCTCCTAACGGGGCCACCCGGCGTCCGGCGCCCGGAACCGGCGTCAGCCCGCTGCCGCGCGGGCTTCACGCAGCCATTCGGCAACCTCGGCGTCGAGTTCCTCTTCGTCGTGAAGCTCCAGATGGTGCATCCACAGGCCGGGGGAGGGACTCACTACCTCCTTGAACCTGGCCGAGTCGATGCGCCGCGGCAGGGCAATCGACAGTACGGCGGGCACTTCGGAGGCCAGATAACGGCCGGGCCACCAGACGTACGCGTAGCCGCGCCTGCCACGGAAGGCCACCTGGCTTTTCGTCGCCCGGATCGCCGGCGGGGTGTGCGCGGCCAGCATCCTCTCCACCGCACGGAAGAGTTCCAGGCCGCGGGGGGAGCCGCTGAAGACCAGCTCCGGGGTGGATTCCCCGCTCACGCCCCGCGGCACCGGGTCTCCTGATGCACAGCCTCCCGGCGACTGCCGCGCGGAGCTTCCATGCCGGCGAGCCTGCCACCGCTGGCCGGGCCGCCACTAGGCTGCCGCGGCTTCTTTGTGGAACACGAACAACGGAAAACCACTGCACCGCTGGCATGATGGACTGCAGACCCACCGTTTTTGGACGTTTGGAACAAAGGAGCTCGTATGGGACTGCTGGACAACAAGACCGCAATCGTGACCGGTTCATCGAGGGGCATCGGCGCTGAAGTCGCCAAGTTCCTCGCCGCCGAGGGCGCCGCCGTCGTCGTCAACTACCGCCAGAAGGCACCCCGCGCCAACAAGGTTGTTGCGGAGATCGAGGCGGCCGGCGGCCGTGCCGCTGCCGTCGGGGCCGACCTCACCACCCAGGAAGGCGTCCAGGCCCTGGCCAGCGCCGCGATGGAGAACTTCGGCTCGCTCGACGTCCTGGTCCTCAACGCCTCCGGCGGGATGGAATCCGGCATGGCGGAGGACTACGCGCTCAAGCTCAACCGCGACGCGCAGATCAACATGCTCAACGCTGCCGTGCCGCTGATGCCCGAGGGCTCCCGCGTGGTCTTCGTGACGAGCCACCAGGCCCACTTCATCAACACGGTGCCCACCATGGAGAACTACGAGCCGGTGGCACGCAGCAAGCGCGCTGGGGAGGACGCACTCCGCGAACTTATTCCGAACCTTGCCGAGAAGGGCATCTCCCTGGTCGTCGTCTCCGGCGACATGATTGAGGGCACCGTCACCGCCACCCTGCTGGACCGCTCCAACCCGGGCGCCATCGAGGCCCGCCGCGCCGAGGCCGGACGCTTGTACTCGGTCAAGGAGTTCGCCGCGGAGGTCGCCAAGATGGTCACCGCCGACGTCGAGAGCGGCCACACTGAGTACGTCGGCGGGGCCGACTACTTCGACAAGAGCAACAACTAAGCACCAGCGTTATCTACGGATCACATGGAAGGCCGGGGCTGTTGCCCCGGCCTTCCGTGTGATGCCCCGCCTCAGACGCCGGCGATGTACCGGACGGCGTCGAGGTACGGCAGGTTCACTGCGGCATCGGCCACCGCGCGGACAGCAGGCTTGGCGTTGAACGCCACACCGATCCCCGCCGCACCGAGCATGTCCAGATCGTTGGCGCCGTCGCCGACAGCAATCGTGTGCTCCATCGGGATGCCTTCCCTGGCGGCCCACTCGCGCAGGTACTTCTCCTTCGCCGCCCGGTCAATCACCTCGCCGATGACCTTTCCGGTCAGTGCGCCGTCGGCGATTTCGAGTTCGTTGGCAACCCAGTACTTGAGGCCCAGGCCCTCCGCGATCGGGCGAAGGATCTGGTTGAAGCCGCCGGAGACCACGGCCACCACATGCCCGGCCGCCTGGAAGGCGGCCACGAGCTCCGCCGCCCCGAGGCTCAATTTCACTTCGGCTCGGACGGAATCGATGACGTCGGCCGGCAGCCCTGCGAGCACGGCCACCCGCGCATGCAGGCTCTGGGCGAAGTCCAGCTCCCCGCGCATGGCGGCCTCAGTCACGGCCGTCACCTCTTCACGTTTGCCCGCATAGGCGGCCAGGAGCTCTATCACTTCCTGCTGGATCAGGGTGGAGTCCACGTCCATGATGAGGAACTTCCGCTGCGCACTGCGCAGGGCGGCCGGGACGATTGCCGTGTCCACTCCGGCCGGGCTCTGGGCTGCCGCCGTCCGGCGCAGTTCGGCCAGCGCCGCCGAGTGATCCGGGGTGGAGTCCGGGTCAAAGCTGCCGTCAGCGGTGTAGACCTCGAAGCGGGCGTCTCCCGTGCGGGCTTCTGTCTCCAGCGCGAGTCCCGCTGCGTTGAGCAGCGACCGCAGCTGCTGCACCTCGGGAAGGGTCAGTTTCGGGGCATAGCTCACTGCAGTCACGTTCAGGGTCATGGGTGCAATCCTAGCGATCCGGCAAAGGAGGCCCCGAATTCGTTGCGCTCCGGTGACGCACCCGGCCGCCCGTCAGCGCGCACCCGGCACGGCTCCTGGGTTCCGGTTATCAGTCATCCGTTGTTTTGTCCTAGTGTCTACTCCTATGAGTGATGTTCTTGAATTGGCCGCCGTCAGCGTTGTACGTGGGGCGAAGACGCTCCTGGACAAGGTCGACTGGCAGGTCCGGGAAGGCGAGCGTTGGGTGATCCTGGGTCCCAACGGCGCCGGCAAGACCACTCTGCTGCAGGTGGCGGCCGCGCGGATCCACCCGACGAGCGGGATGGCGGGCATCCTTGAGGAGATTCTTGGCGCCGTCGACGTCTTCGAACTCCGGCCGCGGATCGGCCTGTCCTCGGCCGCGCTGGCCAACCAGATCCCGGAACACGAAAAGGTCCTCAACGTCGTCGTGACGGCCGCGTACGGCGTCACCGGGCGCTGGCGCGAGGGCTATGAGAAGGACGACGAACGCCGAGCCTTCGCCCTGCTGAACGAGTGGGGCATGGGACCGCTGCTCAACCGGCCGTTCGCCTCGCTCTCCGAGGGGGAGCGCAAGCGCGTCCAGATCGCCCGGGCACTCATGACGGACCCGGAACTGCTGCTCCTCGACGAACCTGCCGCCGGACTCGATCTGGGCGGCCGCGAGGACCTCGTGCACCGGCTCAGTGAACTCGCCCGCGACGAGGCGGCCCCCGCCATCGTCCTGGTCACCCACCACCTCGAAGAGGTGCCGCCGGGATTCACCCACGCCATGCTGCTGCGCGACGGCGGCGTGGTCGCCCAGGGCCCGATCGAAAATGTCCTCACCGCCGGGAATCTGAGCGAGACCTTCGGGCTGCCGCTGGATGTCAGCGTCACCGCCGGCCGGTACACGGCCACCGCGCGCCGCTGAGCCGGCCGCTGACCGCGCATGGAGTTCCTCAATAGCGTCCTCATTTTCTTCGCCGGGCTCTGGGCCGGCACCATCAACAGCGTTGTCGGTTCCGGCACCCTGGTGACCTTCCCGGTGCTGATCGCCCTCGGCTACGCACCGGTCACCGCGTCCATCAGCAACGCGATGGGGCTGGTCGCCGGCAATGCCGCCGGAGCCTGGGGCTACCGCAAGGAGCTGAAGGGTCGCGGCAACCAGCTGCTCAAGCTGCTGCCCGCCTCGCTGCTGGGCGGCATCACCGGGGCCTACCTGCTGCTGCACCTCCCCGAGAAGGTCTTCTATTACGCCGCCCCCGTCCTGATCGTGCTCGCACTGCTGATGGTGGCCTTCCAGCCCCGGCTGCAGCAGTGGGTCCGGAACCGGGAGCAGAACCCCGAGCACGCCATCCGGGACCGCCGCCACGGCATCATCCTCGTGGTCCTCGTGTACCTTGCCGGCGTGTACGGCGGCTACTTCGTCGCGGCGCAGGGCATCCTGCTGGTCGGGATCCTGGGCATCTTCATGACGGGGACCATCCAGAACGCCAACGCCATGAAGAACATCCTGGTTCTGGGCGTGAACGTCGTGGCCGCGGCCTCCTACCTGCTTTTCGCCTTCGGCCGGATCGAATGGCCCGTCGTCGGGCTGATCGCGGTGAGCTCGCTGATCGGCGGCCTGGTCGGCTCCAAGGTCGGCCGCCGGCTGTCCCCGGTGGTCCTGCGCGGCGTCATCTTCGTCCTGGGCCTCGTCGCCCTGGGCTTCATGATCGCCAACCTGTTCAAGTGACCCGTTCCGGCGACCTGTTCAAGTGACCCGTTCCGGCGACCTGTTCCAATGACCGCTCACATCACCGCTGAAACGGCCTCCCCATGACCTTCCACCGCCTTGACTCCGCCGACGACCCCCGTGTCTCCGACTACACCCGGCTGACCGACGTGCACCTGCGCAAACTCCGGGAACCCGCCGAAGGCATGTACATCGCGGAGTCCTCCCGGGTGCTGCGGCGCGCCCTTGCCGCAGGACACCGGCCGCGCTCCTTCTTTCTCGCGGAAAAATGGCTGGACGACCTCGCTGACGTCTTTGAACAGTTCCCGGATGTCCCCGCGTACATCGGTTCCGCCGCGCTGCTGGAGGACATCACCGGCTTCCATCTGCACCGCGGCGCCATGGCGGCCATGCAGCGGCCGGAACCTGTGCCGCTGCACGAGCTTCTCGCCGGGGCACGCCGGGTCGCCGTCCTGGAGGACATCGTGGACCACACCAACGTCGGCGCGATCTTCCGCTCCGCCGCGGCCCTGGGCGTCGACGCCGTCCTCGTCTCGCCGCGCTGCGGGGACCCGCTGTACCGGCGCAGTGTCCGGGTCAGCATGGGGACGGTGTTCCAGGTGCCCTGGGCCCGGCTGGAGGACTGGCCGGCAGCATTGCAGCGGCTCCGCGGGCAGGGCTTCACGGTGGCCGCCATGGAGCTCACCGACGACGCCGTGGACCTCGATGAGCTGGCGGCCCGCCGGCCGGAGAAGCTCGCACTCGTGCTCGGCACCGAGGGCGCCGGGATGAGCGCGGCCACCCTCGCCGCCGTCGACCTCGCCGTGAAGATCCCCATGCGTGCCGGCGTTGACTCGCTCAACGTCGCCGCGGCGTCCGCCGTCGCCTTCTGGGAGTTGCGCCCGCGCGACTGACCGCGCCGCTGGTCAGGCGGCGGGGGCACCGACTTTCCGCTATGATTGATAGCTGGCCGTCCGGTGCATTCCGCCGGCCATCCCATTCATACCTGGCAACTGGCAAAATCCAGTTGTGCGAACAAAGGTCCAATTATGAAGTCTGATACTCACCCGAAGTACGAAGCTGTTGTTTTCAACGACCTGGCTTCCGGCGTCAAGTTCCTGACCAAGTCCACCGTGTCTTCCAAGAAGACCATTGAGTGGGAAGACGGAAACACCTACCCGGTCATCGACGTCGAAATCTCCTCCGAGTCGCACCCGTTCTACACGGGCAAGCAGCGCATCATGGACTCTGCAGGCCGCGTCGAGCGCTTCAACGCTCGCTTCAAGGGCTTCGGCGGCAAGAAGTAACTTCTTCTCCCCAAGGTCTTTTGGAAAAGCCCGCACCGGTGACGGTGCGGGCTTTTTGCGTCCTGCGCTGAACCGCTCCGTGCGGCAACTCCGGCGGGGCCGCTGCGTGGCAGGATTAAGGCCATGACATCCCTTCCCCCGGTCCCCGGCTCCAGCAGCACTGACGACGGCGGCGCCCGCCACCACGGGGAGTACAAGGTCCCCGGCGGAAAACTTGTCGTCGCCGATCTCGACGTCGTCGGCGGTGTGCTCGCGAACGTCTCGCTCAGCGGGGACTTTTTCCTTGAGCCGGACGAGGCACTGCCGGTGATCAACCGGGCGCTCACGGGCCTCCCGGCGGACGCCACCGCCGCGGATCTCTCCGCCGCAGTGTCGGCGGCGCTGCCCGCCGGAGCCGTCCTGTTCGGATTTTCGGCCGACGCCGTGGCGGTCACCGTCCGGCGCGCCCTCGCGAAGGCCACCGGCTGGGCAGACCACCACTGGAACATCATTGCGCCCTCCGTGCTGCCCACCCACGTGAACGTCGCCCTGGACGAGGTCCTGACTGAAGAGGTCGGCGCAGGGCGACGGAACCCGACCCTGCGCTTCTGGGACTGGGAGGAACCGTCAGTGGTGATCGGCAGCTTCCAGTCCGTCCGCAATGAGCTCGACCCCGCCGGCGTCGAACGCCACGGCATCAGCGTGGTCCGCCGGATCAGCGGCGGGGGAGCGATGTTCATGGAGGCCGGCAACTGCATCACCTATTCGCTGTACCTCCCGCAGACCCTGGTGGACGGCCTCAGTTTCGCCGACTCCTACGGCTTCCTGGACGCCTGGGTGATGGCGGCCCTCGAGAAGATGGGGATCAACGCCTTTTACGTGCCGCTCAATGACATCGCCACGGAGCAGGGCAAGATTGGCGGCGCCGCGCAGAAGCGGCTCGCGAACGGCGGCATGCTGCACCACGTGACCATGAGCTACGACATCGACGCGGACAAGATGGTGGAGGTCCTGCGGATCGGCAAGGAGAAGCTCTCCGACAAGGGCACCCGGAGCGCCAGGAAGCGGGTGGATCCGCTGCGGCGCCAGACCGGACTGGCTCGGGCCGAGATCGTTGCGGCCATGATGGAGGTCTTCGCTGAACGCTATGCGGCGACGCCCTCGGAGCTGACCGAGGCTGAGCTCGCCGCCGCCCACCACCGGGTCTCGGCCAAGTTTGGCACGCCGGAGTGGCTGCACCGGGTGCCCTGAAGCCCGTCTATAGGGCCTGGGCCTTGAGTGCACGGTGCAGGTGGCTGCGCTGTTCGATGATGATGCGGCGCAGCGCCCGCGGGGCCTCCTTGTGCCCGGCCAGCCAGTGGTCCGTCCGCACGATCACGGGGTGCGTTTCCGGGCTGCCGCCGTCCAGGTCCTGCCCTGCCGGGTAGAGCCCGCGGACGATCCGGCTGGCGATTTCGATGCTCCGCCCTGCCCACACCTCCTCCAGGCGCTCAAAATAGGGTTCAATGAATCCCCGCAGCAGCGGCGCCGGCCCCGTGTTGAAACCGGCGATCGTGGCGCTGAGCAGCTGGTTGGACAGCGAGGTCCCGTGCACCGCCTCCTGCCAGGCTGCTTCCTTGACGGCCGGATCGGGGCGGGCAGCGAGGGTGGTGGCATGCCCGGATTTGCCAGCCGCGGTGTTGTCCCGGAGCCGCTCCCCGTTAAGCTCGGCGACGGTGGCTTTCCCGTTGGAGGCCAGGGCATGCCAGAGGTTCCAGCGGAGTTCTGCGTCCACGGACAGGCCCGCAATGACCGTGCTGCCGTCCAGGATGCCGCGGAGAAGGTCCAGCCGGCTGCCGTCGAAGCGGCTGCTCGCGGCGAGCGTGCGCGCCCACGCCAGCTGCTGGTCGGAGCCGGGTGCGGCCCGGTGCAGCTCATCGGCCGCGAGGGCCAGGAAACCCAGGCGGACGCCGGCCCTCCCGGCCACGGGCACGTAGCGTTCGATCGCCATGGATGCGTTGCCCAGGACGTTCAGCAGCACGCCGATGCCGGATTCCGTGGGGCCGAAACGCTGGACGGCGTCGACGTAGCGGGCCGCGGGTGTGGCGGCGTCCCGGGCCGAATCCCAGAGTGCGGTCCAGCAGAGGGCCCGCGCCATCGGATCGCTGAGCGCGCCCAGGGAGCTCCGCACGGTGGCTTCGGAGCGGGGGTCCAGCCGGACCTTGGCGTAGCTGAGGTCATCGTCGTTGATCAGCATCAAGGCAGGCCGGGCCTTGCCGGACAGGGCGGGAACCTCGGTCCGTGCCCCGCTGATATCGGTCTCGATGCTGTCGGTGCGGACCAGGGCCCCGGCGACGTGCTCGTAGAGGCCGATCCTCAGCCGGTGCGGCCGCGGCTCCTGCCGGCCCGTTGCCGGGTCCTCGGCGTCCTGGATGACGGTGACTGTGCCGAGGACGCCGTTGCGCTCCTCGATCTCGCTGCTGAGGGTGGAAATGCCGGCGGTCTGCAGCCACTGGCGCGCCCAGTCCGCGAGGTCCCGGCCGGAGGCGTCGCTGAGCGCGGCCAAAAGGTCAGCCAGCGTGGTGTTGCCGTAGGCGTGGTCCTTGAAGTACTGGCGCGAGCCGGCAACGAAGGCCTCGAACCCCACGTAGGCGACGAGCTGCTTGAGGACCGAGGCGCCCTTGGCGTACGTGATGCCGTCGAAGTTCTGTTTGGCGGCTTCAAGGTCGGGAATGTCGGCGACGATCGGGTGCGTGGTCGGCAGCTGGTCCTGCACGTAGGCCCAGGCCTTGCGGTTGTTGGCGAAGTTCACCCACGCCGTCGCCCAGTCCGTGGTGCGGTCCACGCCGAGGGTCCCCATGTAGTCCGCAAAGGACTCCTTGAGCCACAGATCGTCCCACCACTGCATGGTGACGAGGTCGCCGAACCACATGTGCGCCATCTCGTGCAACAGGGTAGTGGCGCGGGCCTGGTACTGCGAATCGGCTGCGCGGGAGGTGAAGACGTAGCCTTCCGTGAAGGTCACCAGGCCGGGGTTCTCCATGGCGCCGAGGTTGTACTCGGGCACGAACGCCTGGTCGTATTTGCCCCACGGGTAGGGAAAGTCGAAGAGTTCATTGAAGAAGTCCAGGCCGTTCCGGGTGAGGGTGAAGAGTGCGTCGGGGTCGAAGGACGGCGCCATCGAGGCGCGGCAGTAAAGGGCCAGCGGGACCTCCAGCCGGGTGCCGTCGTCGAGCGTCGTGCTCCAGGAGTCCTCGGCCCTGAAATACGGGCCGGCCAGCACCGTCGTGATGTAGGTGGACATGGCCTTGGTGGGGGCGAAGTCCCAGCGGCTCGAGCCCGGGTCGCTGGTGAGGAGCGTCCGCCGGGTTTCGATGCCGTTGGAGGACACCTGCCAGGCCGAGGGCGCCGTGACGTGGAAGGTGAATTCCGCTTTGAGGTCGGGCTGTTCGAAATTGGCGAAGACCCGGCGGGCGTCGGCGGGCTCGTACTGGGTGTACAGGTAGCACTGGCCGTCGGCGGGGTCGAAGAAGCGGTGCATGCCTTCGCCGGAAGTGCTGTACAGCGCGGTGCCCGTGACCGTGACCTGGTTCTCCGTCTGGAGCCCGTCGAGCCGGATCCGGGAACCGTCCACGACATCGGCGACGGCGAGTTCCTGACCGTTGAGGATGACACTGTGCACCTCGCTGCTGATGAAGTCCAGGAACGTCGCGGACCCTGGTTCGCCGGCGGAGAAGTTGATGACGCTGCGGCTCGTGTAACCGGCGACCTTCGGATCCGCCGCCTGCCGGACGTCCAGGGAGACGTCGTAGCTGTAAGTGGTGATCAGGGCTGAGCGGGTGGCGGCTTCATCGCGGCGCAGGTTCTGGTTCGACACCCCGCTATCTAATCATGAGGAACGCGGCGCCCAGCCCCAGCCCGGCGATCAGCAGCCAGGACGCGAGCGCCGCCAGGAGGGCGCGCGTTCCGGTGTGCAGCAGCTGGCGCACCCGTACGGCCGAGCCGAGGCCGAACAGCGCCATCCCCAGCAGAATGTCCTGCAGCACGGCGGCGGCGTCGAGGACGGCGGGGGCGAGCCAGCCGGTGGTGCGCAGGGCTGCCAGCGCGACGAAGCCGAGCACGAACAACGGGACGAGGGGCGGCCGCTTCAGTCCGTCGCCGGCGTCGGTGCTGCTGCGGTGGTGCAGCGCTGCGGCGGCGACGATGGGCGCCAGCAGGATCACCCGGGTTAGTTTCACGACGACGGCGACAGCCAGCGCCGTGGCCCCCGCGGTCTGCGCGGTGGCCACCACCTGTCCGACGTCGTGGACGGAGGCGCCGGCCCAGGCACCAAACACTTCGGGGCTGAGCCCCAGCGGGCGGATAAGCAGCGGCAGCACACCGATGGCGAGGGTGCCGCACAGGGTCACGAGGGCCACCGGGAGCACGGTGTCGGGCTGCCGGATCCGGCGCACCGCGGCCATCGCCCCGATGGCTGAGGCCCCGCAGATGGAAAAGCCGGTGGCAATCAGCAGCGAGACCGGCGGCGGCAGGCGGAAGAGCCTGCTGATCACGTACGTTCCGGCGAAAGCGGCCAGGACCACCCCGGTGATCAGCAGCAGCGCGGGCCAGCCGAGACCGAGCACGTCCACGAGACTGACCTTCAGGCCCAGCACCACGATCCCGGCGCGCATCAGGTGCTTGCCGGCGAAATCCAGGCCCGTCCGGCCCGGTCCGGCGGTCCAGCCGGCCAGCCCCGGAACATTGGCGGCGAGGAGCCCGGCTGCCACCGCCAGCGTCATGGCCGGGAGCACAGGAACCAGGGAGTGGACGGCAAGGGCCAGCACGACGGCGGCCGCGGCGGCCAGCAGGCCAGGCAGCAGGTCCGGCAGCGGCCTGCCGCCGGACAGCGGCCTGCCGCCGGACAGCGGCTTGAGAGTAAACGGGGGCACCCAACTACCTTGCCGCAACGGCCCGGAAAAGCCGCCATCGGCGCGGTGGCCGGCAGCTTCTGCGCCCTGCCCCGCACCCCTGCGGCCGGCAGCGGTCGTTGCCGGCTGCCCGCCGCCGCCACGCTGCCGGGGGCTCGGAAATGATTTCGCAACAAAAAGGTGGTTGTCTAGTGACCATGTCTGACCTATTCCAGGATTACTCCGTGGCCGCCGAACGATCCGGCGCCTACGACGAGATGTTTACCCCCGGGCAACAGGCCCGGAAGTCGTACGGCCAGGTTGCCGACGCACTGCGTGAACTTTCCCTTGCTGATGTCACTGCCCGCGCCGACTCGATGGCCCGGACCTTCCTGGACCGGGGCGTCACCTTCGACTTCGCCGGGGAAGAACGGCCTTTCCCGCTCGATATCGTGCCCCGGATTATCCCGGCCGATGAGTGGGCGGTGCTGGAGAAGGGCGTGGCGCAGCGTGTCCGGGCGCTTGAGGCGTTCCTCAACGATGTCTACGACAAGATGACCGTGGTGACAGACGGCGTCATCCCGCGCCAGCTGGTCACCACCAGCGCCCACTTCCACCGCCAGGTGCACGGCTTCGAGCCGGCAGGGGGCGTCCGCGTCCATATTTCCGGCATCGACGTCGTCCGCGACGCTGCGGGGACCTTCCGCGTCCTGGAGGACAACGTCCGCGTCCCCTCCGGTGTCAGCTACGTCCTGGAGAACCGCCGGGCGATGGCCAAGGGCCTGCCCGAGGCCTTCGGCCAGCAGCTCATCCGGCCGGTCGAAGAGTACCCCCGCCGGCTGCTGTCCGCCCTGCGCAAGACGGCACCATCCGGCGTCGACGACCCCACTGTGGTGGTCCTGACCCCAGGTGTCTTTAACAGCGCCTACTTCGAGCACACCCTGCTCGCCGGCCTGATGGGCGTGGAACTCGTCGAAGGGCGCGACCTCATCTGCCGCGGCAACCGCGTCTACATGCGCACCACCGCGGGGGAGCAGCGCGTGGACGTGATCTACAAACGCATCGACGACGAGTTCCTGGATCCGCTGCAGTTCCGCGCCGACTCCATGCTCGGCTGCCCGGGCCTGGTCAACGCCGCCCGCGCCGGGGGAGTCACCATCGCGAATGCCGTGGGCAACGGCGTCGCCGACGACAAGCTGGTCTACAGCTACGTCCCGGACCTGATCCGCTACTACCTCAACGAAGAGCCCATGATCGCCAACGTGGACACCTTCCGGCTCGAAGAAAAAGAGGCCCGGGAAGAGGTCCTGGACCGCCTGGCCGAACTCGTGGTCAAGCCTGTGGACGGTTCCGGCGGAAAGGGCCTGGTGATTGGCCCCGACGCTTCCAAGGACGAGCTCGAGGCCCTGCGCAAGCGCGTCATCGCGGACCCCCGCGGCTGGATCGCGCAGCCGGTCCTGCAGCTGTCCACCGTGCCCACGCTCAGCGGCGACAGGTTCGGCCCGCGCCACGTGGACCTGCGCCCCTTCGCCGTCAACGACGGCGACGACGTCTGGGTCCTGCCCGGAGGCCTGACCCGGGTGGCTCTGAAGGAGGGCTCACTGATCGTGAACTCCAGCCAGGGCGGCGGCTCCAAGGACACCTGGGTCCTTGCCGATTCCCCGCAGGTCCCGGTCGAGGCCCTTCCGCGTCCGGCCATCACGGTCCGCGAACGCGTCTCCGTCTGGCCTGTGGAAAGCAACTGGCGCGACAGCCAGAAGGAGCAGCAGCAATGAGCCGCGGCACCACGTCCTGCACTTATCCGCTGACAAGCTTTTTTCAGATTTCCCATGCGCTGGAGGTAACCGCGAATGCTTAGCCGTATCGCCGAGTCACTGTTTTGGATCGGCCGCTATGTGGAACGGGCTGACGGCACCGCCCGCATCCTCGACGTCCACCTCGAGCGGCTCAACCACCTGCCGATGGAGGAACAGCGCAGCGTGGCGCAGGAACTCCTGGCCGTCATGGGCGCCCGGGCGCAGAGCGAGGACTTCGGTCTGCCCGAACTGCTCAACGCCCTCGCCTACGACAAGCAGAGCGCAACCTCCATCGCCGGTTCCCTCGGGGCGGCGCGGGAGAACGCCCGCCGGGCCCGCGAGACCGTGTCTTCCGGTCTCTGGGAGAGCCTGAACACGACGTACTACGGGCTGAACCAGCACCGCAAGGACGTCGTCGGCACCTACCGTTTCTGCAACTGGGTGCTGGAGCGCACGGCCATGGTCAGCGGCCTCGCGGACACCACGGTGAGCCACGACGAGAGCTGGCAGTTCCTGGTCCTGGGCCGCTCGCTGGAACGCGCCGACATGACCGCACGGATGCTCTCCACCCGGGATGTGCTCTCCGCGGGCATGTCGTGGGTCAACATGCTCCGCTGCGCCGGCGCGTATGAATCGTTCCTGCGGACCCGCCGGGCGGCCTTCGGCGACCAGCACGCCGCCGAGTTCCTGCTGCTGGACCGGTTGTTCCCCCGGTCCATCGTGTACGCGCTGCGGGATGCCGACGAGTGCCTTGCCATGCTGGACCCCTCGGCCCAGCGCGTCGGCTTCATCAACGACGCCCGGCGGATTGTCGGCCAGGCCCGCACCTTCCTCGAGTTCCACCGCACCGACGACCTGATGGCTGAACTGCCCGAGCACATGGAACGCGTGCAGAAGGCCGTCTCGCAGGCCTCGGACGCCATTTCCCGTAAGTACTTCAATCAGGCAGACGAACTGGCCTGGGTGGGAGAAGTTTCATGACCCGGCTAAGCATCATCCACAAGACCGCGTACAAGTACAACAAGCGGGTCACGCTCTCCTACAACGAGGCCCGCATGACCCCGCTGACGGATCCCCAGCAGGTGGTCCTGGAGTCTTCCCTGAAGGTCTCGCCCTCGCAGGCCGCCCTGAGCAGCTACCGCGACTACTGGGGCACCCGGGTCACCGGCTTCGACATGCAGATGCCGCACGAGCACCTTGAGGTGCTTTCCACCACCACCGTCGAAGTGCACCGGGCGGAACGGATCCCGGCGGAGGCGGACATCGTCGGCTGGGAGGAGCTCGGCGCCCCGGAGACCCTGAACAAGTTCAGCGACTGGATTCCGCAGTCGCAGCTCACCGGGCCGGGCACGGAAGTGCTTGGAATCATTCCCGGCGTCGTCGAGGGCCGCAACCCGCACGAAGCCGCAATGGCGGTCTTTGAATGGATGCGCGGGGAAATGACCTACATGAAGGGCTCCACCGGCGTCACCACGAACGCCGAGGAAGCCTGGAACCAGCGCCAGGGTGTCTGCCAGGACCTGGCGCACCTCGCGATCGGCGCGCTGCGCAGCCGGGGCATCCCGGCCCGCTATGTGTCCGGTTACCTGCACCCGCGGTCGACGGCGGAACTCGGCGAGACGGTTGCCGGGCAGTCACACGCCTGGCTGGAATGGTGGGACGGCGAGTGGCGCAGCTGGGACCCCACCAACCACAAACCGGCCGGCGACTTCCACGTCACCGTCGCGAGGGGCCGTGACTACCGCGACGTGCCGCCGCTGAAGGGGATCCTGTCCGGCGGCGGCGGCTCCGCCCTCAGCGTGAGCGTGGAAATCACCCGGCTGGCCTGACCTCCGGCGCCCAGCCCGCGCCCGCCGATGCGCTGTCAGTTGTTGCTGTTCTGACCCGGTTCCGCCGGTCTCAGGGCAACGCAATCTGACAGCGCATCGGTGTTTCCGCTCTTGTTATTCGAGTCCGGAGCGGGTGGCGTCGTCCAGGGGTGTCCACCAGGTCAGCGGCGGGACCACCTTGAACCGGCGACCGGTGACGGTTTCGGGGGTGATCCTGACGAAATGCTCCTTCTTGCCCGCCTGCCAGGGGAACAGCAGGAGCCCCACGGTGTCGAGGACCTCCTGCTGGTTCTGCACCGGGGCGGCCTGTCCCTTGAGCACCACGCTCCAGGCTATGCCGCTGTCCGCGTCCACGCCGTCGGCCTCCACGGCCACCGGGGTGTCGCCGGTGGCCGCCTGGAGTTTGGTGCCGTCCGCCGTGCGGAATACCAGGGAACCGTGGTCCACCTTGTAGTTGATCGGGAAGATGTCGGGGTGGTCATCCACCCACACCGCGAGCCGGCCCACGGAGACGCTGCGTAACAGCCGCCAGCATTCGTGGTGGTCAAGGTTCTCGACGTCATGTGGCCGCTGGTTTTTCTGGGGGTGTGCGCCCGGGTTCGGATCAGTACTCATGGGGCCGAGCCTACGCCAAGCCCGTGTCGCCTTGGTAGGGCAGAAGGTCACAATCCAAGGCAATATGGTCCCCGGTCTAGGTCCTTTGCTGCCGCTACGCGGTATTCTGGCAAGACCATCGTCAGTGTCGACGATCGTTGTGTCCGTAGTATCGAATTGGGGCCATGAGCATGCATTCAATGCAGGAACGTCCGGACCAGACCGAAAATGAGCCGCAGCACAAGATCGACAGTGTGCTCAAGGGTTTTGTCTCCAGGGCCGAGGAACTGCTCCAGTCCCAGGAGCGCATGGCGGGGTTGCTTGAAGCGGTAGTCGCAGTCGCTGAGGACCTCAGCCTCGACGCCGTCCTGGAACGCGTTGTGCAGTCCGCCTGCCGGCTGCTCCATGCCCGCTACGGCGCCCTGGGCGTGATCGGTGACGACCTTGCGCTCAGCCATTTCATCACGGTCGGCATTGACGAAGAACTGGCGCACCGGATCGGGCCGCTGCCAACCGGCCACGGCGTCCTGGGCCTGCTGATTTCCGACCCCCGGCCGCTCCGGCTGCATGACCTGCGCACACATGCGGAATCCTACGGCTTCCCGGGAAACCACCCACCCATGCAGTCCTTCCTCGGCGTCCCGGTGCGCGTGCGGGACGTGGTCTTCGGCAACCTCTACCTGACGGAGAAGGAAGACGGCAGCGACTTCACCACCGAGGACGAGGGACTGGCCGTGGCCCTGGCCGCCGCCGCCGGGGTTGCCATTGAAAACGCCCGACTCTACGACGACGCCCGCCGGCGCGCGCGCTGGCTGGAAGCGTGCATGGACGTCTCGGGACTGATGCTCAGCAGCGACCGCGACTACACTTCCGGCGGGCTGGATCCCATCGCAAGCCGGGCGTTGCAGGAGTCAGCCTCGCAGCTGGCACTGCTGGTGGCCCCGGCCGGTGACGGCGCCGGCCATGTTGTCATCGGCGCGGCCGGCAAGCTCAGTTCCCAGTTCTCCGGGCGGTCGCTGGCGATGGACTCACCCGTACTTCAAAGTGTCCTCGACGGCGGCGAGCCGGTGGTCCTGGACAGCGCCTCGGCCCTGTTCGGGGAGATCGACGGCGGGATCACCGGACCGCTGCTGGCGGTGGCGCTGAGCACGCAGGGCGCGGATCACGGGCTCCTCCTGCTGGTCCGGGATCCGGACGCGCTCCGCTACGCGCGGACGGACATCGAAATGGGCGCCGTCTTCGGTTCCCATGTGGCCCTCGCCCTGGAACTCGCCCGGGTCCACCGGCTCCGCGAGGAACTGCTCGTGTTCACGGACCGGGACAGGATCGCCCGCGACCTGCACGACCTCGTGATCCAGCGGCTGTTCGCGGCGGGGCTGAGTGTCCAGAGCCTGACCCGCTTCACCAAGGATGAGCTGGCCACCGAGCGGATCCGCAATATCACCGGCGAGCTGGACGAGGCGATCAGGAGTCTGCGCGACACAATCTACTCGCTCAAGAGCAGCAGCGGCGAAACGGAACTGCTCAGCGGCCGGATCCGGCGGGTGACCCGCAGCTCGGCGAAGTCCATGCCGTTCACTCCGAGGCTGATCATTACCGGGCCGGTGGACGCCGTCACGCCGGACAAGGCGGACAATGTGGTGGCCGTGGTTTCGGAGGGCCTCAGCAACGCCATCCGGCATTCCGGCGCGGACGCCATTTCGGTGTCGGTGGGCGTGGTGAAGGGCAAGGTGACCGTGGTCATCACGGACAACGGTGCGGGCTTCGCCGAACCGGAGAAACGCAGGGGAGTGGCCAACCTGGAGGACCGCGCCCGCATGCTGGACGGGGAATGCACCATCACCAGCGCCCCCGACGCCGGCACAAGCCTCGAGTGGACCGTGCCGCTTTAGCAGCGCGTCCCGGACCGGGACGGAGGCCGGCTAGCGGACCCTGTGGGCCCGGCTGTCTTCGCCATGGCCCCCGGGGGACGCGGGGGAGGAAGGGCCGGCGATGAAGACCGCCGCCTGGGTCCGCCGTTCGAAGCCCAGCTTGGCGAGCAGCGAGGAGACGTAGTTCTTGACAGTTTTCTCTGCGAGGAACATTTCCGCGGCGATCTGGCGGTTCGTGAGCCCGCCGCCCACCAGCTCCAGCACCCGCCGCTCCTGGGGGGTGAGGGCCGAGGTCCGGGGGTCCACTTCGTCGGCCTCGACCAGACTGTCGACGATGCCCGCGGCGACGCCTTCCGCGAAGAGTGACTCACCTTTTGCCGCCCGGCGCAGTGCCCCGATCAGGTCCGTGCCGCCGATTTCCTTCAGGACATAGCCGCTCGCGCCGGCCAGCACGGCCCCGCGCAGCGCCTGCTCGTCGTCAAAGCTTGTCAGGATGATGCAGTTCAGCGAGGGGTCCACCGAGCGTACGTCGCGGCAGACCTCAATTCCGGTCCCGTCCGGCAGCCGGGCGTCGAGGACACAGACATCCGGATGTAGGGCGGGGATGCGGCGGGTCGCCTCGACGGCGGAACCGGAACTTCCCACCACGACGAAGCCCTCGCCCTCGAGGAGCTCCTGAAGTCCGCGCCTGACGAGTTCGTGGTCATCCAGGATGAACACACGGATGACGGTCGGCGCCCCGTCGGGTGCAGCGAGACCTGCGTCTGCCCAGGCAATCATCATTCTCCTGTCCGGCAGCTTGCGCTGCCATTTATGGTGCGGTGCTCCCCAGCCTGCTCAACGGATCCCGGCAGCGGGTCATGCCTGCTGAATCCATTGTCGTTCATTGTCGCCAACGCAATTCCATTTGTCGTTCATTGTTGCTGGCGCAGCTGCCTCCTTCGCCACTCCAGCTGACCCCGTGCTCCCCATTGTCCCCTCATTCGGCCCGGCCGGTCATGCGGCCGTCCGCTCGTGTGGGCCGTCCAGCAGCCGGCTGCGTTACCGACGACTGCAATAATCCTCCCTGCCCGGGGCCCCGACAAGGGTCCTTGGTCCTGCCGGGACAGGAGCCAGCCGTTTCCCCATGACCTTTGGCCCTACCTCATCCCCTGGCCGGAGCGGCATTGTAGGCTGGACGCGCCAGCTGTATGACGAAGGGATCTGCCATGACCGAAGCCAGGGACATCCGGACCATTGTGGTGGGGGTTGATGGTTCCGATGCATCGGTGGAGGCGCTGCGGCTGGCCCAGAGCCTGGCCGTGCCGCTCTCAGCGAAGCTGGTGGCGCTGGCCAGCTGGGACGTTCCTCCGGTCTACGACGGTTATGTTGCCATGGGCATCGACGACTTCGACGTGCGGGCCGGGGAAATCCTGCAGGAGACGGTGGAAAAGGCCTTCGGGGCGGAAAAGCCAGCCAATGTCGAGTCCCGCCTCGTCCAGGGACACCCCCGGCACACCCTGATCGAAGCCAGCCGGGACGCCGACATGCTGGTGGTGGGACGCCGCGGACACGGAGGCTTCGGCGGAATGCTGATCGGCTCCGTCAGCTCGGCCCTGGTGGCCCATGCCCTTTGCCCGGTCCTGGTCGTCCATTCCCCGGCAGCCAAGGCAGACAAGTAGTTCGAAGGCTGCCCGGGCGGTCCGCCCGGGCAGCCCCGATTCGAGCGCTGCCCTCTTCAAAGGATGTTCTATTTCGAGCGCTGCCTATTCGTTCGAGCGCTGCCTATTCGTTCGAGCGCCGCCTATTCGAAGGACGCCCTATTCGAACGACGCCCGACGCGGATCCGAAAGCCGGGTGCTCCACAGGTCCGGGTTGTTGACTGTGAACCGGCGCCCCGTCAGCGCCTTGGGGGAAAGCCTGACGTAGTAGTCCTTGTCTCCCGGCTGCCACGGTTCAAGCAGCAGGGCGTCGACGGTGGCTTTCTCTTCCTTGCTTTCGATCAGCACGGCCTCGCCGCGGGCCACCACGCTCCAGGCCTGCTTTTCGTGGGTGTCGTAGCCGTCGATTTCGAAGGCGACGGGTTTGGCCGTCATCGCCGCCCACAGCTTGGTGCCCCCGGCGGTGCGGAAGACAATCGAGCGGCGCTCCAGCGCAAAGTTCACCGGAAAGATTTCCGGATGGCCGTCCACAATCAGGGCGATGCGCCCCACGACCTCGGTGTCCAGCAGCACCCAGCACTGGTCAATAGACAGCCCGAATTCGGGCGCAGGAGTCGTCTCTGTGTTCATGTGGACCCACGTTACGTTCTGTCCGGTCCCCTCATTAGGGCCATAAGGCCCGTAGCGCGCGCCCGGCGGACTCTGGTAATGGCAGCGGGCTACCAGGGGCTCGGCTTGTAGTCCTTCAGGAAGACGCCGAACTGGTCCTCGCCGGCCTCGCCCATAACGATCGGGTCGTAGACCCGGGCGGCCCCGTCGACGAGGTCCAGGGGAGCGTGGAAGCCCTCCTCCATCAGGCGCACCTTCGTGTAGTGCGGGCGCTCATCCGTGATCCAGCCGGTATCGACGGCGGTCATCAGGATGCCGTCGGCGTCCAGCATCTCCTGGGCGCTGGTCCTGGTCATCATGTTAAGCGCCGCTTTGGCCATGTTGGTGTGCGGGTGGCCGGGGCCCTTGTAGGCGCGCGAGAACTGGCCCTCCATGGCGCTGACGTTCACGATGTACTTCCGCCGCGCGGTTGAGCGTTTCATCGCACCGCGGAGCCGGCTGACCAGCAGGAAGGGGGCGGTGACATTGCACAACTGGACTTCGAGCATTTCGAGGGGATCCACCTCGTCCACCACCTGGGTCCAGCTGTTGATGCTGGCCACGTCCGGAACCAGGCCGCCGGCGTCGATCGCGGTGCCGGACGCGATGCGCTCCAGCGACGCGGAGCCGGTGGACAGCGCCAGCGAGGTGATCGCGTCCCCGGCCAGGACCGGGTGCTCCAGCACGGTGCTCGCCAGGGCCAGCGGGTGCTTGTCGTGGGCGTGGCCGAAGGTCACGAGTTCCGGGCCGCCGTTGGCGGCCTGGAGGGCGGCGGGCAGGGGCTCGTCCTCGGCGTCGACCAGCGGCTTGTAGGCGTTGCCGGAGCGGCGGACGGTCTGGGCTGCGTTGTTGATGATGATGTCGAGCGGGCCCGCGGCGTCCAGGGAATCGGTCAGGGCCATGACCTGGGACGGATCGCGCAGGTCAATGCCGACAATCCGCAGCCGGTGCAGCCAGTCGCCGCTGTCCTCCATGGCGGCGAAGCGCCGGGCGGCGTCCTTCGGGAAGCGGGTTGTGATGGTGGTGTGGGCGCCGTCGCGGAGCAGCCGCAGCGCGATGTACATGCCGATCTTGGCCCGGCCGCCGGTCAGGAGGGCGCTGCGCCCGGTCAGGTCCGTGCGGGCGTCGCGCTTGCTGTGGCTGAAGGCCGCGCAGTCCGGGCAGAGCTGGTGGTAGAACGCGTCCACCTGGGTGTAGTGCTGCTTGCAGACATAGCACGGCCGGGACTTGATCAGGTGCCCGGCGATGCTCCCCGTCGTGGAGGGGGCGAGCTTGTTGCCGCGGGTTTCATCGTCGATCCGGTCCGGGGCCGCCGTCGCGGTCTGGGCGATCACGGCGCGGTCCGCGTCCGCGATCAGATCCCGCTTGCTGACCCGCCGGTGGCGCTTGACGGCCTTGAACATCTTTCCGGTGGCCCGACGCACCGAGACGTAGTCCGGGTGCTCCTCGTCGTAGACGTGGATGGTGTTCAGGACCTTCAGGCAGGCCTGGATTTCCTCGGGTGTCAGATCGGACGGCAGATCGGGGGAGCTCATTGCCCCAATTTTACAGCCTGCGGGGAGCCCGGGCCGACGCCGGGCCCCCGCTGCGGCAGATCAGCCCTGGAGGGCGTTGGTGGACCGTGGGCCCATGACGCCGACGGCGGCGGCCTGGACTTCCGCGACCTTGTCCACGGAATCCCGCAGGGCAGGCCAGTGCTCGGTGGCGGCCCTGACCGCATCCGGCACCAGGATCAGGTTGGCGGCCGACAACTCACGCTCGGCATCGCCGGGCTCCGGAACGAGCTGTCCCTTGGAAAGCACCGTGATGCCGGAATCGGTGACCTTGAAACCGCGGGCCCGGTCCAGTTCGTGGTCGAGGCCGATCGCGGCGCCGGCGGGGACCTTGACGTTCTTGTCGATGATGGCGCGCTTGACGACGGCGCCCGCACCGATGTTGACCTTGTCCATCAGGACGGAGTCGAGCACCCGGCTGGAGGTTCCGACGTAGACGTCATTGGAGAGCACGGAGCCTTCCACGATGCCGCCGGAGATCACGGTGCCGCTGGCGACGATCGAGTCCAGGGCGGTGCCGACGGTGTTCTTCGGGCCACGGACAAACTTGGCCGGCGGGGAGATGCTCTGCCGCGTGTAGATCGGCCACTCCGAGTTGTAGAGGTTGAACACCGGCACGGGCGAGATGAGGTCCATGTGCGCATCGTAGAACGAGTCGATGGTGCCGACGTCGCGCCAGTAGGTGCGGTCGCGTTCGGTGGAGCCGGGGATCTCGTTCAGGGTGAAGTCGTAGACGCCGGCCTCGCCCTTGTCGACGAAGTAGGGAATGATGTCCCCGCCCATGTCGTGCTTGGTGTCCAGCCGCTCGGCATCGACGTGCAGGGCCTCGACGAGCGCGTCGGCATTGAAGACGTAGTTGCCCATGGAGGCGAGGAACTGGCTGGGGTCGGCGGCCAGTCCCGGCGTGGAGGACGGCTTCTCGACGAAGGCCGCGATCTTCTCCGGGTTGTTCTGGTCCACTTCGATGACACCGAACTGGTCCGCCATGTGCAGCGGCTGGCGGACGGCCGCCACCGTGGCCTTGGCGCCGCTGGCGACGTGCTGGTCGACCATCTGCGCGAAGTCCATCCGGTAGACGTGGTCAGCGCCCACGACGACGACGATGTCCGGGTTGGCGTCATGGATCAGGTTCAGGGACTGGTAGATGGCGTTGGCGCTGCCGAGGAACCAGCTCTTGCCCACCCGCTGCTGCGCGGGGACCGAAGCGATGTAGTTGCCCAGTTGCGTGGACATCCGCCAGGTTTCGGAAATGTGGCGGTCCAGGCTGTGCGACTTGTACTGGGTCAGGACGACAATCTGCAGGTAGCGGGAATTGACCAGGTTGGATAACGCAAAGTCAATGAGCCGGTAACTTCCCGCGAACGGCACGCCGGGTTTGGCCCGGTCCGCCGTCAGTGGCATGAGCCGGTTTCCCTCGCCACCTGCGAGGACGATGGCCAGAACTTTTTTATTCGGCATGGTGATCGCTCCTGAACGCCTTTGTACTTCCCCAAAACTGTCCGGCACGCCCGAACGTCTTCACACTAGATCAGTTACACCGTAACGACTACCTTGGGGTTTGTGCGTATAGACATTGTGACTAAAGAATTCCCGCCCGAAATCTATGGCGGCGCCGGGGTCCACGTGGCCGAGCTCAGCAGGGTGCTGGCCCAACACGTGGATCTGCAGGTGCGCGCCTTTGGCGCGCCCCGTGAGCCGGAGTACCACGGTGCCACGGTGACGTCCTACGCCGTGCCCGAGGATCTCGGCGGGGCGAACGCCGCAGTGCAGACCCTGGGGGTTGATTTGCGAATCGTCCCGGACATCGCCGGCGCGGACCTGGTGCACTCCCACACCTGGTACGCCAACATGGCGGGGCACATTGCCTCCCTGCTGCACGGCATTCCGCATGTGCTCAGCGCCCACAGCCTGGAACCGTTGCGTCCGTGGAAGGCCGAGCAGCTCGGCGGCGGCTACGCCCTGTCCTCCTGGGTGGAAAAAACCGCATACGAGGCAGCGGCCGCGATCATCGCCGTGTCCGAGGGCATGCGCCAGGACATCCTGCGCAGCTACCCCGAGGTGGACCCGGCCAAGGTCAAGGTGGTGCACAACGGCATCGATGTCAGCCAGTGGAACCGGGATGAGGGTGATGACATCATCCGCGGACTCGGCATTGATCCGGAGCGGCCCAGCGTTGTCTTCGTGGGCCGGAACACCCGGCAGAAGGGCGTACCGTATCTCCTGCGGGCGGCCGCCAAGCTCCCGGCCGACGTTCAGCTGGTCCTTTGCCTGGGTGCCGCGGACACTCCGGAACTGGCAGCCGAGACGGCCCGCCTGATCGAGGAGCTGCAGAGCCAGCGCAGCGGAGTCATCCTGATCGAGCGGATGCTGCCCCGCAACGAAGTCGTCCAGGTGCTCAGCCACGCGACCGCGTTCGCGTGCCCGTCCATCTACGAGCCGCTGGGCATCGTGAACCTCGAGGCGATGGCCTGCGGCGCTGCCGTAGTGGCCAGCGCCACCGGCGGAATCCCCGAAGTGGTCCAGCACGGCGAGACCGGACTGCTGGTTCCGATCGAGCAGGTCACGGACGGCACGGGCATCCCCCTGGACCCGGAGAAATTCGTCACCGACTTCGCCGAGGCGCTGATCGAGGTGGTGTCCAATCCCGAGCGGGCACGCGCCATGGGTGAGGCCGGCCGGCGCCGGGCTGAGGAGCACTTCTCCTGGGAATCCATCACGGAAACCACCCTCGAGGTCTACCGCTCGGTGCTCCCCGCGGGTTCCTGACGGCCGGCACCGGAAGGGCCGGCACGGAAAAACAGGCACAAAAGAGCAGACGACGACGGCGCCGCCCCGGCCAAGGGGGCGGCGCCGTCGTCGCACTCCGGCAGGGTCAGGCGCCGCGCGCCTTGGACCCGTGTGACCCGTGGCTCTTGCGGGCCAGCAGGATTTTCTCGTCCACCGGGGCGTCGCCGCTGGCCCGCTGCGCGCGGAAGTACCCGCGCGCCTCGTCCTGGCGGACTCTTTCGGCACCCGTGGCGATCTCGGCGCGGAGATGGTCGGGGCCGAACCCGAAGGCGTCCACCAGGTCCAGGGCGTGCGGGCGGATCTTCACAAGCAGACGGTTGATGTAGCCGCCCAGGGTCCGGGCGCGCTGCATCGAGAGCCGGCCGTTCATCAGGTACCAGGACAGGTTTTCCTCGATCAGGGACAGCCCGAAGAGGTCGCGCAGCCAGGTCAGCACCTTCCTGGTTCCCGGGTCGGTGACCTTGGAGAGGGCTGCAGTGAAGGCCTCCCACTGCAGCAGTTCGGCGTGCGCCTGGGCAGCTTCGATGAGTTCATTCTGGTGGCTGTTGAACAGGGCTGCCCCCTGCTGCTGCGGCAGCTTGTTGGCGCCCTTCAGGGCCGAACCGACGTCAGCGACCATGGTCTGCACCCGGTCGGTCAGCAGGGCGCGCTGGCTCGCTTCGTCCTTGATCGCGATGGCCGCCTTCTGCACCGACCCGGTATCGGCCATGAACTGGGCGACGCCGCGCAGGCCGGTCCGGTGGATGGCGGCACCGGTGGCCTGGCCGACCACGTAGCGGGTGAGCACCCCGAAGTTCACGTTCCGGAATTCCTTGGCGTAGTCGGCCAGCAGCCGCTTGGCGACCAGCTGCAGCAGGACGGTGTTGTCACCTTCGAAGGTGGCGTAGACGTCGAGGTCGGCGCGCAGCGAGGCAAAGCGGTTCTCGATCAGGAACCCGGCGCCGCCGCAGGCCTCGCGGCATTCCTGCAGCGTGTCGAGGGCATGCCAGGTGCTGAGCGGTTTGAGGGCCGCGGCGAGGGTCTCCAGGTCCTGGCGGTCCTCGTCCGTGTCGGCGCGGCCGGAGAAGACGTCATCGAATTTCTCCAGGAGCTGTTCGCTCGCGAAACCGGCGGCGTAGGTTCTGGCCAGGCGGGTGAACAGCCGCCGCTGGTGCCGCTGGTAGTCCAGCAGCACTTCCTCGTCGGTCTGCGACGACGCATTGAACTGGCGGCGTTCCGTGGCGTACTGGATCGCCGTTTTCAGGGCCAGCTTCGAGGCGGTGACGGCAGCGCCGTCGAGCGAGACGCGGCCCTGGACCAGGGTGCCGAGCATGGTGAAGAAGCGGCGGCCCGGGCTGGCGATGGGGGAGCTGTAGCTGCCGTCGGCGTCGACGTTGCCGTAGCGGTTCAGCAGGTGGGTGCGCGGGATCCGGACGTGTGTGAAGTGCAGCCGGCCGTTGTCGATGCCGTTCAGTCCGCCCTTGACGCCGTCGTCCTCGCCGCCGATGCCGGGCAGGAACGCCTTCGTTTCAGGATCGCGGAGGTCCATGTAGAAGGCATGGACCCCGTGGTTCACGCCGCCCGTCACGAGCTGGGCGAAGACGACGGCGGCGAGGCCGTCCGTGGCGGCATTCCCGATGTAGTCCTTCCACGCCGCGCGGAACGGCGTGTGCACCACGAATTCCTCGGTCGCCGGATCGTAGGTGGCAGTGGTGGCGATGCTGGCGACGTCCGAGCCGTGCCCGGTCTCGGTCATGGCAAAGCAGCCGGGAATGTCCAGGTTCATGATGCCGGGCAGCCACTTGGCGTGGTGCTCCGCGGTGCCGAGGTGGTTCACGGCAGAGCCGAACAGGCCCCACTGGACTCCGGCCTTGATCTGCAGCGAGGGGTCGGCGATGACGAGTTCCTGGAAGCCGGCCACGTTGCCGCCGTGTTCGTCGGCGCCCCCGACGGACGCGGGGAAGGCGCGGTGCACGGCGCCGTTCTCGACCAGGATCTTCAGCTGGCCGAAGACGCGCTGGCGGTGTTCGGTGTGCGTCAGGCCCTCTGTCTTGTGCAGCTCCGGCCGCGCCGCCAGCGCCCGTGCGGTCCGGCGCGTGTCGGCCCACTTTCCAAGGAGCAGTTCGCCCAGCGCCGCGACGTCGACGACGGGGACCGGCGCTCCGGAGGCGGCCGTTTCGGCAGCTGCCGCTCTGGGAGCTGCCGCTTTGGGGGACGCAGCGCGCGTCTGGGCAGTCTTCTTCGAAGTGGCGCCCGCAGTGCGATCGACTGTTTCGGTCATGTCGTTTCCTTCTCTGGTTCTGACAAGTCGGTAGTGGCGTCGTGGCTGGTTGGAGCCTGGTCCGGCCCCGGGGAGTCCGGCCCCGCGGATGACCGGGCGGGCCGCTCCGGGACGGGGACCGTGCGGAGCTCCGGGGCAATCCCAAGGCACAGCCAGTCGGTAATCTGGCGCGCCATCGCCTCCTGGTCGGGCCTGGCAGGGGAGGCCGGGCTGGCGAGCCATTGTTCGCCGGCGTTCCGGACCAGGCCGATCGCCGCGTTCGGCCAGTAGCCGATCACGGCCTCGCGCCCGGCGGAGTCCCCGAGGTGGCTGCGCATGGGCCGGGCGATCATGTCGCTGATCGCCGCAAAAAAATGACCAAGGGCACCCGCAGTGGCGATGGTTCCGTTGGTGGCGTCCGCCTCCCCGGGGGTGTAGCGCGTGACGAACGTGTACACGTTGGGGCTGGTTTCCGCCATCTGCAGGTAAGCGGAGACCATCGCGAACAGCCCCTCGCGGGGAGTCTGGGCACTCTGGGCGGCTTCCTGGATCCGGCGCTGCATCTGGCTCAGCACCACCTCGCCGACAGCCTGCTGCAGCCCGGCCTTGTCGCCGAAGTAGCGGTAGAACACGGATTTGGAGGTTCCGGCCGCTGCCGCGATCTCCTCCATCGAGGCGTCGCTGCCCAGCGCGTGCACGGCCTTGCGGGCCGACTTGATCAGCTCGCGGCGCCGTTCCTCCCGGTGCGACTGCCAGCGCGAGTCGCGGCCGTCCACGCCGCCGCCACCGGCGGCAGCGGAGCCGGCCGGGTTACCACCGGGAAGACCTGTCTGGGGGATGTTCACGATACCCAGCGTATCAGGTACGCTGGGTATCGGTAACCCGCTTTGATCGAAGGAGACAGCCCATGTCCGTCAACGGACAGTCCGCATCCGGACCAAAGGATTTAACCCCCGCAGCGACCCCCGAGGCAGCGCCTGCTGCCCCGCACGCAGCAGCCGCGCCGGCGGCCCGTCCGGTCGGCGGGAGCGCTGCAGCTCCGGCAGCGGCGCAGCTGCGCAAGGCGGTCATCGTGGGCGGCAACCGCATTCCCTTTGCCCGGACCGGGGGCGCCTATACCAAGTCCTCCAACCAGGACATGCTGACGGCCGCCCTGGACGGGCTGATCGCACGTTTCGGACTGCAGGACGAGCGCATCGGGGAAGTCGGCGCCGGCGCCGTGCTCAAGCACTCCCGTGACTTCAACCTGACGCGTGAAGCCGTGCTCGGCTCCGCCCTGTCCGCTGAAACCCCGGCCTACGATCTGCAGCAGGCCTGCGCCACCGGACTGGAAACGGTCCTCGGCCTGGCCAACAAGATCAAGCTCGGACAGATCGATTCGGCCATCGCCGGCGGCGTCGACTCCGCCTCGGACGCCCCCATCGCCGTGAGCGAGGGCATGCGCGAGGTGCTGCTGGACCTGAACCGTGCCAAGACGATGCCGCAGCGGCTGAAAGTCCTCAGCCGCCTCCGGCCCAAGGACCTCACCCCGGACGCGCCCAACACGGGCGAACCCCGCACCGGCCTGTCCATGGGCGAGCACCAGGCGCTCACCACGGCGCAGTGGAAGGTCACCCGCGAGGCGCAGGATGAGCTGGCCTTCAACAGCCACCGCAATCTGGCAGCCGCCTACGACGCGGGCTTCTTCGATGACCTGCTCACCCCCTACCGCGGACTCACCCGTGACTCCAACCTGAGGGCCGACACCAGCCTCGAAAAACTGGCCACCCTCAAGCCCGTCTTCGGCAAAAACCTGGGCTCGGCGGCGACCATGACGGCCGGCAACTCCACCCCGCTGACCGACGGGGCGTCCACCGTGCTGCTTGCGTCCGAGGAGTGGGCGGACGCCCACGACCTGCCCAAGCTGGCCACCGTCGTCGACGGCGAGGCGGCGGCCGTCGACTTCGTCCACGGCAAGGACGGCCTCCTGATGGCGCCGGCCTTCGCGGTGCCGCGGCTGCTGGCCCGCAACGGGCTCAGCCTGGACGACATCGACTTCTTCGAAATCCATGAGGCCTTCGCCGGAACGGTGCTCAGCACTCTGGCCGCATGGGAGGACGAGGACTTCGGCCGCACCCGGCTGGGCCTGGACGGAGCCTTCGGCAGCATCGACCGCTCCAAGCTCAACGTCAACGGCTCCTCGCTCGCGGCCGGCCACCCCTTCGCAGCCACCGGCGGACGGATCGTCGCCTCGCTCGCCAAAATGCTGCACAGCAGGGGCCGGGTCGACGGCCGCCCCGCCCGCGGACTCATCTCCATCTGCGCCGCAGGCGGCCAGGGCGTCGTCGCTATTCTTGAAGCACACTAGGGGGATCCGATGACTGATATGTACACGCAGCTGGTGAGCAAGGGCCCCGGCAGGGATATCGCCAGGAAGCTTGGGCTGCCCCAGCCGGTGGTGCTGCGCCGCTACCAGCCGGACCAGCCGCTGGTCACCGGACCCGTTCTGGTCCAGGGTGCCGGCTCCGGCGCGGATGAGCTGGCCGCGACCCTGCTGTCCTGGAACCTCGATGTGCGCCGCCACGCGGTGCCGAAGGAAAAACTCGGCGCCATCATCCTTGTGCTGGATGAGCTGGGCCGTCCGGAAGACCTCGCCCGGCCGGTGCTCACCGCAGCCACCTCGCTGCGGGACCTGGCCCCCAATTCCCGCGTGATCACCGTCTCCCGCACCGCCGCTGACATGGCATCCCCGGCCGTTGCGGCCGCCCGCCAGGGGGTGGACGGGCTGCTCCGCTCGCTGGCCAAGGAGCTCCGGGCCGGGGCCACCGGCAACGGCATCCTGCTGGCCGGCGGCGTGCGCACCACCAGCCCCAGCACCCTCGGCGCACTCCGGTTCTTCCTGTCCGGCCGCTCCGCGTTCGTCGACGGTCAATTCCTCACCGTCAGCTCCGCCGAAGGGCAACTGCCGGCCGATGCCGGGAAGCCGCTCGCAGGCAAGGTCGCCGTCGTGACCGGCGCCGCGCGCGGAATCGGCGCGGCGATTGCCCGCACCCTGTACCGCGACGGCGCCACGCTCGTCGTCGTTGACATCCCGGCGGCCGGAGACCACCTCGCCGCGGTGGCCAACGAGGTGCGCGGCACGGCGCTGCAGCTGGACATCAGCCGGACGGATGCCGGGCAGCGGATCATCGACCACGCCGTGGAACGCCACGGGCGGCTGGACATCGTGGTCCACAATGCCGGCATCACCCGGGACAAGCTGCTGGCCAACATGGACGAAGGGCGCTGGACCCCGGTGATCGCGGTCAATATCGCCGCGCAGCTTCGGATCAACGAAGCCCTGCTGGCGTCCGGACACTTCCGGAACTCCCCGCGGATCGTCTCCGTCGCCTCCACCAGCGGCATCGCCGGCAACCGCGGCCAGACCAACTATGCCGCCTCGAAGGGCGGCGTGATGGGCATGGTCCGGGCCACGGCACCGCTGATCGGCACGCACGGCGGCTCCATCAACGCCGTCGCCCCCGGCTTCATCGAAACCGAGATGACCGCGAAGATCCCGTTCGCCACCCGGGAAGTCGCGCGCCGGCTCAACTCCCTGCAACAGGGCGGCCAGCCGGGCGACGTCGCCGAGGCCATCGCGTTCCTGGCCAGTGACGCGGCCGGCGGCATTTCCGGCGAGGTACTGAGGGTCTGCGGGCAGAACCTGGTGGGAGCATGACCCCTTCGCAGCCGGTCATCCTGGGCGAGATGCCGTCGCTGTCGAAGCTGTACCTGAATGCGGCAGCGGCCGCGGCCCGCCGACGGGTACTGGGCACGGACGCGGGCGCCGGACTCCCGGAAACCCGGCATGAGGTCCGCGACGTGAAGGCGGCAGTGGAGAACCTCACGGCGTACCAGCACCTCATCGGCGAGACCGCGAGTGATGTGCTGCCGGCCGGCTTTATCCATGCGCTGGCGTTCCCGCTGGCCATGAGCGTGATGAACCGGGATGATTTCCCGCTGCCCCTGCTGGGGATGATCCACTTGGAAAACCGAGTGGTGCAGTCCGCGCCCAGCCGCTTCACCGAGGCCCTGGACATTCGGGCGTGGGCGGAGAACCTGCGCGGACACCGGTCCGGCAGCCAGCTGGACCTCGTCACCGAGGTGCGCGGGGCGGGGGAGGACGACCTCCGCTGGCGCGGCGTCTCCAGTTATCTGGCGAAGGGCGTGTTCCTGCCGGGGATCGACAAGCCCACCGCTGCTGCGGTCCCGGCGGCTTTTTCGGCGCCGGATCCCACCGCACTGTGGCAGCTGGGTGTGGACACCGGGCGCGCCTACGCGGCCGTGTCCGGCGACTTCAACCCGATCCACCTGAGTGTCCTCTCGGCCAGGGCCCTGGGGCTGCGCCGGTCGATCGCGCACGGCATGTACTTGGCATCGAGGGCGCTGGCGGACGTGGGTACCGCCAAGGGCGACGCGTTCAGCTGGACGGTTGCCTTCGAGGCGCCGGTATTCCTGCCGGCCAGTGTGGCGCTGGACATCAGCACCGTGGAGGGGACCGACGGGGCGTGGGAACGCTCAGACTACGTCGCCTGGAACTCACGGTCCGGACGCAGGCACTTCAGCGGGGCGGTTGCCGCACTGTAGACGGTCAGGCGCTGACGGCCGATGTCTTCACCACGCGCAGCATCCTGTGCAGGCTCATCAGGATCGACTCGACCGCGCTGGGGGCGTCGGTGGCCGTTTGCTCGGCGCCGATCCGTCCCGTCAGCGCTTTGACGGCAGTGTCGGCCGCCTCGATATTCTCCAACTGTTTCTCCGGGCTCTCCTCCTCGATTGAGCGCAGGATGTCACCGACGGCGGACATGGCGTCGGCAAGCGGTGCAGCATATTCGTCCGGCACCACAAACGGTGTGTCCGTGGCCCAGATGACATCCGAGAGCACCTGCGTCACGTCCTGGACGTGGAAGGTCAACCTTTCGAGGTCACGCAGGTTGCGGTAGTCCAGTCCGATGTCACGGGGGTGGAGCCGGCGCCGGGGGTTCGCCCGCCGGCTGGCGTCCGCCTTTTCCACGGCCAGCCGGACGGCGCGGGCGGAGGCTTCGAGAGAGTCGGACCGCCTGGACCAGTCCTCGTGTTCCGGCGGCCAGCTCTCCTTCAGTGCCTTGGCCATGTCCCAGAGCTGCCGGGCGAGCGCCAGGCGCAGCTCCGCGATGCTGAGCTCGGCGGCGCGGAAGTGCAGCGGCGGGAAGACCAGCAGGTTCACGAGGATGCCCACGGTGACGCCGGCCCCCATCTGCAGGAGGTAGCCGAAGGAGAACTGGTCCGGGTTGTGGCCGCCCACGAGCAGCACCAGGAGCGCCGCCGTCGGAATCCAGTCCCGGCCCGCGCCGATCTTCGGGAGTCCGGCCAGGACAACGCCGAAGGCCATCACGATGCCGACCGTCAGCGGTGACGGGCTGCCGAGGATGAACAGCACGAAGGCCAGTCCTATCCCGATCGCCAGGCCCGCGAGCGTCTGCGCTCCCTGCTTTATGGAGCCGGCGACGTTCTCGTACATCGCCACCAGGGCGCCCAGCGGAGCATAGTAGGGATAATCGGCCGCGGAACCGGGCATCAGCGGGGCGATGGCGAAGGCAATGCCCGCGGCGAGTCCTGCCTTCATGGCCAGCTGCAGCCGTGGCCACAGCAGCGCCGTGGAGACATTGCCGGCCACCATCCGCCACAGCCGCCGGAACAGGGACGGCCCTCCGGTGCGCGTTTCCTCTTCTGTTCTAGTCATCCCGGCTCACCCTAGGCTGGAGATATTGCTGCGACAAGTGGACGAACCCCGGCCGGGCGGGGTGTTCCGGTCAGTCCGCCCCGTGCCCCGGGGCCACTTCCTCGCCGGCCCGGACCGGGCCGGGCGGCGTTCCATTGCCGAAGGGGCGTCCGCCGAGGGCTTCGCGGCCGTGCGCGGTCAGCCAGTTGCCGAGCGCCGGCCCGGCGGGAACGATCCCGGTGGGGTTGATGTCCTCGTGGACGATGTAGTAGTGCTGCTTGATCTGCACGAAGTCGGTGGTGTCGCCGAATCCGGGGGTCTGGAACAGGTCCCGGGCGTAGGCCCACAGCGCGGGCATTTCGCTGAGTTTCTGCCGGTTGCACTTGAAATGCCCGTGGTAGACGGCGTCGAAGCGCGCCAGCGTGGTGAAGAGGCGGACATCGGCCTCGGTGATCGTGTCGCCCACAAGGTACCGCTGGCCGGTGAGGCGTTCCTCCAGCCAGTCCAGGGCAGTCCAGAGCCGGTCGTAGGCGGCGTTGTAGGCCTCCTGCGAGCCGGCGAACCCGCAGCGGTAGACGCCGTTGTTCACTTCGGTGAAGACCCTCTTGTTGACCGTGTCGATCTCCCCGCGCAGGGCCTCCGGATACAGCTCCGGCGCGCCCGGCCGGTGGTGCGCGGTCCACTCGGTGGCGAAGTCCAGAGTGATCTGCGGGAAGTTGTTGGTCACCACCTGGCCGCTTGCGACGTCGACGACGGCCGGGACGGTGATGCCGCGGGGATAGTCCGGGAAGCGGCGGAAGTATGCCTCCTGGATCCGCTCCATCCCGAGCACCGGGTCCTTGCCGCCGGGATCCAGGTCAAACGTCCAAGAGCGCGCATCATGGGTGGGTCCGGGCTGGCCGAGGGAAATCGCGTCCTCCAAGCCAAGGAGCCGCCGCACGATCACGGTCCGGTTGGCCCACGGGCAGGCGCGGGCCGCTACCAGCCGGTAACGTCCCGGCTCGACCGGCCAGCCGGGCTCACCGTTCCGGCCGGGGGCACCGTCGCGGGTGATCCGGTCCTCGATGTAGTTGGTGTCCCGGGTGAACTCCTCGCCGCCGGTGACGTAGGAACCCTTCGTGCTGAATCCGGGGTCGTCCGTGTGTGTTTGGCTCATGGTCCCAGCCTATGCCCGGATCCCGAGGGGTCATGGCAGCATTGCGCCCTGGGCTGCTGCGAACACTTCCGACACCGGCTGCCAGGCAAACCACCAGGCGGCACCGACGACGGCGGCGAACAGCACGATCCACACGGCGGCGGGGAGGTGGGTGGCACGGGCGAGCAGATAGGCGTCCGAGGTCGCCAGCCGGTCCCGGTGCCGCAGGTGCACGTTGCCCAGCTTGCCGAGGTCACGGACGGCGGCGACCAGCAGTGCCAGGCCGAGCACGATCATGACATGGCCGGTGAATTCCGGCGGGACGAACAGCACCAGCAGCACGGCGGCCAGGACCGCGCCGGCGGTGATCAGCAGCCCGATGCCGTTGCGGATGAACAGGAACGAGGCCAGCAGGATGAGGGTCCCGACCGACATCGCCGCCGGGCCCCAGCCGTTGAAGCCGCTCCAGACCATGGCGGCGCCGACGACGGCCGGGACGGGGTAGCCCCAGAAAGTGGACCAGACAGCCGCCAGGGGGCGGCGGCTGTAGGTGGTGGTGGTGCCCGAGTGGTCCAGGCCCAGCCGGATGCCGCCGAGGCGCTGCCCGGTCATGAGCGCGGCGAAGGCGTGGCCGAGCTCGTGGGTTACGGTGGCCAGCAGCCCGAAGTACCGCCAGCTCACCCGCGGCAGGGAAAGCGCGACGGCGATCAGGACCACCAGGGCGAGTTCGGTGCCGGTGACCTGCGGTACCGGGGACTGGGTGAATCCGGCAACGATCCGGTCCCACCAGGTTTCGGCAGCGCCGGTCATGGTGTGGTCCGTGCAGTGGCTCTGGAGGGGCCGGAAGGGCCCGAGCTGTGCCTGATGCAATACGGTGTCCAGGGCCTGGCCTCCAGCCGGCCTTCCGCAATTTCTTCACCGCAGACTTCGCAGCTGCCGTAACGGCCGGCGTCGATCCGCTCCAGGGCTGCCTCGATCTGCGCCAGGCCCTGGCGGCTCTGCTCCAGCAGTGCCGCAGCCTGGGAGAGCTCGAAGGCAATCGTCGCGCCCTCGGGATCGTGCTCGTCGTCGACGTTCGAGTCCTGCCGGGCGAGGTTCACCGAGGTGATGTCCTGGCGCAGCGCGGGAAGGAGGGCAAGCTTCCGGCGGCGCTCCTCGTGCAGGAGATTCCGGAACCGTTCGACGTCGACCATAGGCTGCAAGGCTAGCGCGGACGCCGCGGCCGTGCCTAAATCCGCCGCCGAAACCCGCAGCCGGCCGGAACCAGGGTGGGCCGCAGCCGGCCGGAACCGGGGTGGGCCGGAGCCCCGGTGGGCGGTGGCCGCGGTGGGCCGAAAGGCCCGGGAGTCCGGGGGAGTCTCCGCCGTACAGTGGGAGGGGAGCCTGCGTGCCCTACTGCGCGCCCCTATCCAGCAGACCCAGGAGGCGTCATGGATCAGCCAGCGGCCAACACCCTGAAAAACCCCGACGAGGAAGCCGGAGCCCTGGCGGCGGTGGAGCAGCACCATGCGGGCATGCTCAAGCGGCTCAACGCGCTGACGGCGACGCTCACCCATGCTGTCCGGTCCGGGGACACCGTGGCGGAGCACGACGCCCATGAGGTGCTGGTGGAGTGGTGCGAGAACGATCTCGTTCCCCATGCGCTGGCAGAGGAGGGTCCACTGTACGGCGGGCCCCGGAACATGCCACAGGGCCGGCTGCTGGTGGAGGGGATGCTGGCCGAGCACCAGGTGATTGTGGGCCTGCTCGAGGAACTGCGGGGCTCGAGCGGGGTGGATGCCGCCGTGGCTGCCGGCTCCATCCGGAACATCTTCGCCCTGCATCTGGACAAGGAGAACAGGCTCCTGATGCCGTTCATCGCGGCATCCCCGGACCTGTCCCTGGCACGCGCAGTCGAGGGCCTGCACGAACTGGTCGGGGAAACGCACGTCCATCAACACGGGACGGTGCACGGGGACAGCGTCTAGAGTGGCCCCATGGCGGATGGAATGGACCAGGATAATACGACCAGCTCAGCCGCACTGCTGCGCGAACTCGCAACAGCCCACGGCGTGGGGACAACCTACTGGGGCTGGGACGGCGTCGAACGCTCCGTTGCGGACCGCACACTGCGCGGCGTCCTCGCCGCGCTGGGTGTCCCCGCCGGGGACCCGGACGACATGCAACACTCCCTGGCTGAAGCCAGGCTGGCGCCGTGGCGGCGGATGCTGCCGCCGGTCGCCGTGGCCCGTGAGGGGCAGGAACTCCGCGTCCAGGTCCATGTCCCGCACGGCACGGCCGTCAGCGTGTGGATCGCCGCAGAAGACGGCAGCCGGTACGAGTTAACGCAGCAGGAGAACTGGGACGCGCCGGTCGCCGTCGACGGCGTCCTCACGGGACGGGCGACCTTCACGGTCCCGGACCGGGTTCCGCTCGGCTGGCACACCCTGCTGGCAGAGAACGAAGGCACGGAAACCCAGTGTCCGCTCGTCGTCACACCGCAGCGGCTCCAAACGACCGAGGCGCTCGCCGGACGGCGGAACTGGGGACTGACCGCCCAGCTCTATTCCGTGCGGTCCTCCCGGTCCTGGGGCATCGGTGACTTTGCGGACCTCGCGGACCTCGCAACGATCACAGGGCAGGAGGGCGCCGGTTTCCTGCTGGTCAACCCCTTGCACGCCGCGGAGCCCCGGCCGCCGGTCGAAGACTCGCCGTACCTGCCCACAACCCGGCGCTACTTCAACCCGCTCTACCTGCGGGTGGAGGAGATCCCCGAATACGGCTACCTCGACCCGGCCGGCCGGGCGGAAGTGGAGCGGCTGGCCGCCCGGCAGCACGCCGCGAACCACTCCACCGGGCTGCTGGACCGCAACTCCAGTTACGGGGCGAAACTGAGCGCACTCGAGCTGATCTTCGCCGTTCCGCGCGACCCCGCCCGCGCACGCGCCTTTGCCGAATTCTGCGCCGGGGAGGGGCCGGGGCTCGACGACTTCGCCCTCTGGTGCGCCCTGGCCGAGAAACTCGCCCCGGACGCCCCGCAATGGGCCGGGGCCGCGTCCGCACCGGACACCGCCTACTGCAAGGAGCAGCGGGCCCTGCTCGCCGGGCGGATCGAATTCCACCGCTGGCTGCAGTGGCTCTGCGACCAGCAGCTGGAAGCCGCCCAGCGCTCGGCCCGGCGGTCGGGCATGGAAATCGGCGTCATCCACGACCTTGCGGTCGGCGTGAAACCGGGCGGCGCGGACGACTGGTCGCTGGCCGGTGTCCTGGCCCGGGGCGTCACCGTCGGCGCGCCACCGGACATGTTCAACCAGCAGGGCCAGGACTGGACACAGCCGCCCTGGCACCCGGGCCGGCTCGCGGAATCGGGGTATGCCGCCTACCGGGACATGCTCCGCACGGTGCTGCGCCATGCCGGCGGGATCCGGGTGGACCACATCCTGGGCTTGTTCAGGCTGTGGTGGATCCCGGAGGGCGCCGGGCCGGAGGAGGGCACCTACGTCTATTACGACCACGAGGCGCTGATCGGAATCCTGGCGTTGGAGGCGCAGCGGGCCGGAGCGGTGGTGATCGGTGAGGACCTGGGGGTGTTTGAGCCGTGGGTGCGAGACTACCTGGCGGGCCGCGGGATCTTTGGCACCTCGATCCTCTGGTTCGAGCATGACGCCGACGGCCCGATCGCGCCGGAACTGTACCGGCAGCAGTGCCTGACCAGTGTCAACACCCACGATCTGCCGCCGACGGCCGGGTACCTGGCCGGCGAGCACGTCACGCTCCGCGAATCCCTGGGACTGCTGCAGCGGCCGGTGGCGGAGGAACGCGCCGAGGCCGCTGCCGAGCAGCAGGCGGTGTTCGGACTCCTTCGGGAGCGCGGTCTGCTGCCCGGGACGGGGCACCAGGATGTGCAGCGCACCGTTGAGGCGCTGTACGCCTTCACCACCCTGACGCCCTCATCCCTGCTGGGCGTCGCGCTGGTGGATGCGGTGGGCGAGACCCGGACCCAGAACCAGCCCGGGACCAGCACGCAGTACCCCAACTGGCGGATCCCCCTGGCCGGTCCGCGGGGACCCGTCCTGCTTGACGCGCTGCAGGACGACCCGGGCTTCCGGTCGCTCGTCGGCACCATCAAGTCCGCGCTGCACCGGGACGGGTAGAGGGATTGGGGCACCCAATGATCCGGAGGCGGTCCCGGACTACCGGCCCATGGCAGGGCTTTCCGTGCCCGGTTAGCATGAGGCGATGAGGCGAGTGGGCAGACCCATCCTGGCCGTCATCCTGGTGCTGGCTCTGGCCGGCTGCACGGCACCGGGCCCGGCGCCCTCGCCGCCCCCGACGGCCACACCGTCGTCGCCGCCCCCGACGGCCACACCGTCGTCGAACAGCCCGGCGGCGTCGGCCAGTCCGTCACCGACCGGAACGGCTCAGGCGGCCGCGATCGATCACGTCGTCATCATCGTGATGGAGAACAAAGCCGCCAGCCGCATTCTGGGAGCCGATGACGCGCCCTACTTGAACAGCCTCGCGCGGGAGAACGCCGTGGCGGCCAACTACCATGCGATCACCCGGCCCAGCCTGCCGAACTACCTCGCCCTGACCAGCGGCACCACCGCCGGCATCACGAGCAACTGCGCCCCCGAGGCAAACAGCTGCGAGGCGGACGTGCGCACCATTGCCGACGAAATCAGCAACTCGGGGCGGAAATGGCGGATGTACGCCGACGGAATGCCCGAACCCTGCCAGGCCGAGGACTCCGGCCGATACGCGGTGAAGCACAACCCGTTCATGTACTACCCCTCGGTGACCGAGGACCGGGCATTGTGCACCGACCGCGTGGTGCCCTTCAGCTGGCTGGACGAAGACCTGAAGACCGACCGAAGCCTGCCGGACTATGTTTTCATCACCCCCGACATGTGCAGCGACACCCACGACTGCCCGGTGCAGTCCGGCGACGACTGGCTGTCCCGGCAGGTCCCGAAAATCCTCGCCGCACCGGCGTTCACCACGAAGAATTCGCTCCTCGTGGTCACCTATGACGAGGGCGACGGTTCGACCAGCCAGGTTGCCACGGTCTTCGCCGGACCCGCCGCGCGGAAGGACTACACCTCGGAAACCCGGTTCACCCACTATTCCCTGCTGCGCACGATTGAAGACGCCTGGGGCCTGGACCCGCTGACGGACAACGACCGGGAAGCCACGGGCATGGCCGAGCTACTGAAATAGCCGATGCAGCGGCTGTATTCTGACCCAGATCCGCACACTGCTCATTTTGGGGGACCCATGAACGACAATATTCCGCCAATTCCGCCTGCGCCCCTGTACCGGGGCACTCAGGTTCCTGAAGGCTACGGGCCGCCGCAGTCCGCTCCCCAGCACCCGGCCAGCCAGGCCTATCCGCAGCGGGCCCCGCAGCCATACTTCCAGCAACCACAGCCGCAGCCCTTTGCTGCCTACCCACAGCAGCTGCACGGTATGTACGCCAGGGCGACCCGAGGCTGGGATCCGCACCGCCCCAAATCGTCAGGATTCCGGGTCGCGGCAGGAATCGTCGGCATCGCCTGCGGCCTCTGGTTCCTGGTGCCGTCCATCGCCGGTTTCCAAAAAGAGGGCGGGGTCGTTTTTATGGCGTTCCTTGTCCTGGTGGCAGCACTGGGTAACATCACGGCGGGCATCATCCTGCTGGCTCACCAACGCCAGCGCCGCCGAGGGGCTCCGGTAACATCGCTGTGCTTTGCCGGCCTCACCCTTCTCCTCGGTCACATCGGCTCGGCCGTCCCGTACTACGGCGCCGCGCTGCTTCTGTCCGCCGTCGTTTTGGCCGGGCCGGTTCTCATCGTCATGGGACTCGGGCTGTCGCGGGAGCGCCGCAACTTCTGAGCCCAGTCACGTCTCCGTCCCGTACCGCTGACCGTATGGTGGAGGCCATGGCAACGTCGAAGATTGCGGTATCCAGAAGCAAGGGCACACGCCGCCGCCCTCCCAGGGAGCTCCCGGTTTCGGTTTCGAAACTCCGGTGGGCGCTCGTGCGCAGGCTGGTCTTTGTCGTCCCCGTCGGACTGTTATTCAGTGTGACGCTGACCCATGTCTTCAACACCGAGGGGTCCGGCTCCGGGAACCCGGCCGAAAAGATCGCCGGCATTGGGCTGTCGATCGCTCTATTTTTCGGGATCATCTGGGGCAACGGCAGACAGAATCGGGCAGTGTTCGCGAAATCAGGAGGAGACCCCAATGCAGCCGGCGTGCTGCTGTTCGGGGTTATGCCCACGCGTGGCACGGGCACCGGATCCGGCGGAGACCAAGGCTACAGCGGTTCCAGCTCTGGCGGAGACAGCTTCGGCGGGTGCGACAGTGGAGGAGGAGATGGTGGAGGCGGCTGCGACTAACTCCGGCGAGCCGGGAGACGGGCTTTGCCGCCAGCACATGCGGGACGCGCCGGCGCCCCGCCTCCGCGGGACGCCGGAGGGCTCACAGCTGAGAAGTGACGGTCCGGTTCCTGGCCACGCCCTCGGACACGATGTTAAGGACCATTGCTGCCCTAGGATCTATGTTTGTCATGGGGCCAGTACCCGGCGAGGTGGACCTTGGGCTGTGAGCCGGCGGCGGGATGCCCTCGAAGTAATGGGGGAAACCTCGCGGCGATCACCGCCGCCGACATGATTCGAACCTACACGCGCAATCTGAGGGAATTCTGGGCGCCGCGTGGCGCGGCTTGCCGCATGCTCAGAAGGTGCGGACGGCCGCTGCAGTGTATTCGGTGACGGTACCGGCGCTGTCGAAGTCCAGGGGATACCGGATGGGCACCGGTTTGGGCGGGTAACCAGGCTGAACCGGGTCCAACGGCTGGAGCTGGTAGTCGAGGGTGAAGATCTGGCTGGAGGCTGGCGCCAGGGTGATGTTTGTACGACGGTGACCGGATAGCTGGCCGTGCCGTTGGTCGCGACGGGTGGACCAGGTTCGTCTGGATGAGGGGCACGTCAAGGTTCTGGACGATCGCCCGCGCAGGCTAGCCCCGCCCATCCCGCGCCCCGGAGAGCGCACTACTCGGCTTCGCCCTAGAGAATGCCAGGTTCTGCAACTGCCCGCGGGACCCACGATGCGGTCCCGGACCGTGGAAAGTTGCTCGGCTGGCTTCGCGACTCTCCGGCGAACGTCTCGACATCCGGGCCTTAGTCTACGCATGCTTGATGGCGGGGGAGCCGTCCGCACGGCACCGCCGTAGACGCAGCATCAGCACATTTTTATTGGGGGAACACTTGAAGCACAACACCGTCCATTCCACACTGGCCGCCGGGACGCTGGCCTGCTTCCTGCTCACCACGGGCTGCGCCGCGCCTCAGGGCAGTACGGCACCACAAAACAGCACAACGCCGTCTGCCGCCACGCCGGCCACCACAGCGCCCGAGCTGCGCGTTACCACCTCTGCCACCCCGCCGGCCGCTCCGAGCGATGCTGCGCCGGCTCCCGAGGCACCGCAGGCTGCGGCAACGGAGACGTTCACGTTCCCGGACGGCCACATTTCCTTCACCCACCCGGCCGGTTGGACCGTCACGGTCAAGCCCGGTCCCGCCCTCAACCCGGAGGCCCAGAAGACCTCCTTCGATGCGACCGTCCTCGACGCCTCCGGTTCTGAAATGGCTCACGTGCTCAGCGGCATGTACGGCGACGGAGCGGCCGGCCCCGTCAAGCGCACCGTCCTGGATCACACCCCGGTGCCCGGGATCATCGACACGACCGGTGAGGCAACCGAGGTCGGCTTCGCCTATGACGAGCTCCCGGGATCCTCCGATGGACCGTACTACCACCTGGACGTCAGGCGCGCCCACGAATTCCAGCCAACCCAGACCAACTCAGGAACCAACCAGGTGCTGCTGCCCAACGGAGTCATGACGGCACGGGTCATCTTCGGCGGATCAGCGACCACGCCTCCCTTCGCTTCGCCCGCCGCAGCGAAAGCCTGGATGGGATCCGAGCAGTACGCGCAACTGAAGGCCATGCTCCTCAGCCTGAACTACTCGTAGCCGGCCCGGGCCGCCCGATGATGCTCCGCGTCCGCTGGGCCGACAGGGCATGGGCACTGCTTGTCCTGCTGGCTGCCGCGCTGATGTCGTGCGGGCTGGCCTTGAACTCCAGCTTCCTCGTCCTCTCACCTATCGAAGCGGAAGGCCGCGGCCTGATCCTCCTCGGCTCCCTGGCGTTTGCGGGCTCCGCCGTGTGGGCACGACTGAGCGGGCGGCCCGTCTGGGTCTCGGTCCTGACAGCGCTGCCCATGGTGGTCGTAAGACGGACTGGCCATGGAGATGCCTGACGCGCTCTCCGCCCATCTGGCAGCCCTCAGCCTCATCGCCCAGCACTGACCGGCATGCTCGCCCCGGCGGCCGGCGGGCTGCACCTTGAACGGCGGAGCCAGCCGGCTAGTACTGCAGAAAGCCGTCCTGGATGGTCTGCAGGTCAGCGGCCAGCGCCGCCATCCTGGCGGTGGGCTCTTCCGGTCCGCTGTCGATGTTGCCGAGGCTGTCGCCGGACCATTTGTGCCAGACCCTCGCGACGACTTCCGGGGTGATGGCACCGCCGGCGCTTATCAGCGCGGCGAAGTCCTCCATCTCCGGGTCGTATCCGGTCTCCGGCGCCCCGTGGTCCATCACGCCGAGCAGGTCGTGGGCGTTCAGGCGCTCGGTGATGGCGGCGCGCAGGCGGGCGTATTCAGGCATGACGGTATCCATTGGCGTCATTCTATGAGGATTCGGACCGGACTGCCGGAGAGACCGGGGTGTCCGGTTCTGAAACGGGCTTGGAGGATATGCCGGCCCGACTAGCACAGGCACCACGCCGAGAACGGATGCCACAAGAAGGTTGACCTGATGCCCCGGCACGAACAACTGTATGAGGAACAGGAGTGCTGAGAGGGCGACGAGCCACCAGCCAGCGGCATGCGTGAACGGATGGGTCACCCGGTACTGAACGGGCTTCTTCTTCGCCCCGATCGGCACATCATTACTCAGGTTCCGCGCAGCCCGGTCCTTGGCTTTCAGCAAGCCTGCGGCCGGCTTGTTGACCGCTTCCATTCCGCCGTCCAGCTTGCAGTGAAAGAGGGCAATGTCCGTTTCGTCGGCGTAGCGACGCGCCTGCTCGGTGTGGCGGGACCAGGTGAAAAACAGCATCCGCGACGCTGTTTGGTTGCCCCTCGCCCCGACCAGTATCTGAAGGTAGGGCCGGCCGCCGTCGCGGGCCGCGTCGATGTTGTTCCCGTGCGCTTTGAGAACCGTGAGCTGCAAGTTGGCGCTGCCCTTTGAGTCCATTTTCTGGCCCACACGGTGTTTGGTGTCGGGACCGATCCACCGCACGTAGTAGGTAATGGATCCGTCTTTGCATTTTCTATCTTCGAAGTAAGCCACAAAACCACTATGCGGACGTCGGCCCGGCGGGTGTCGCTTTTCGGCATCGGCGTGGGTGAAGCTGGAGCCCGCGTGGGCGGGAACAGAAAAAAACCCCTAGAATCCTTGGATTCTAGGGGTTTTCCCTTAGTGCGCGGAGGGGGACTTGAACCCCCACCCCCTTTCGAGGACTAGCACCTCAAGCTAGCGCGTCTGCCATTCCGCCACCCGCGCAGGTGGTATTCGGTGAACCTTTTCGCCTTTCAGCGTTTTGGTTTTCTCCGAAGCAGCGAGAAAGACTCTAGCATGAAGTTTCCCGAAACAAATAATCGGGGCGTGATCGGGCATGTGGGTAGGCTGAAGCCAGCAAAAGAGCCGACCCCACGAGGAGTGAAACATGACTGAAATCAGGCCCGAGGACGAAGTCGTCAGAATCTGCCAGGAACTGATCCGGATCGACACCTCCAACTACGGTGACGGGTCCGGCCCGGGGGAGCGGGCGGCTGCTGAATACACCGCGGGGCTGATGACCGAAGTGGGGCTGGACGCCGAGATCTTTGAGGCCGCGCCGGGCCGCGCCAGCGTGGTGACCAGGCTTGCCGGCGAGGACCCGTCCGCCAGCGCGCTCGTGGTCCACGGGCACCTGGACGTTGTTCCCGCGCTCCGCGAGCAGTGGTCCGTGGACCCCTTCGGCGCGGAGCTCAAGGACGGCATGATCTGGGGCCGTGGCGCCGTGGACATGAAGGACATGGACGCCATGATCCTTTCCGTGCTGCGGAATTTTGCCCGCACCGGACGCAAGCCCAAGCGGGACCTGATCTTTGCCTTCTTCGCAGACGAGGAAGCCGGCGGCACCTACGGCGCCCGCTATGCCATCGAGAAGCGGCCCGAACTCTTTGACGGCGCCACCGAAGCGATTTCCGAGGTCGGGGGATTCTCCGCCACAATCGGCGGTCAGCGCACGTACCTGCTCCAGACCGCCGAGAAGGGCCTCTCCTGGCTCCGACTCGTCGCCCACGGCCGCGCAGGGCACGGCTCGCAGATCAACACGGACAACGCCGTCACCCGGCTCGCCAGCGCCGTTTCCCGGATCGGGGAGTACCGGTGGCCGGTCGAGCTGACTCCCACCACCCGGCAGTTCCTCGACGGTGTGACTGAACTCACGGGCGTGGAGTTCGACCCGGACGATCCGGAGAAGATCCTCAAGGAGCTCGGCACCGTGGCCCGCTTCGTCGGCGCCACCCTGCAGAACACGACCAACCCCACCCTCCTCAAGGGCGGCTACAAGCACAATGTGATCCCGGAATCGGCCGAGGCCCTCATCGACTGCCGGACCCTGCCCGGCCAGGAGCAGCACGTCCTCGAAATCGTCCGCGAACTCGCCGGCACGGGCGTGGACGTGAGCTACATCCACAACGACGTCTCCCTGGAGGTTCCGTTCGCCGGGAACCTCGTGGATTCAATGATCGATGCGCTGCACGCCGAGGACCCAGGGGCCAAGGTCCTGCCCTACACCCTCTCCGGCGGCACGGACAACAAATCCCTGAGCCGGCTGGGCATCACCGGCTACGGCTTCGCCCCGCTCCAGCTCCCGGACGAACTGGACTTCACCGGCATGTTCCACGGCGTGGACGAACGCGTCCCCGCCGAATCCCTGAAATTTGGTGCACGGGTCCTGGATACCCTGCTCACGAACTACTGACGCCTGAAAGAGACCGCCCATGAACCCTGAAGACGTCCTGCCCGATGCCCTGCTGGAACGGATCCGCGGGCGCGCCGCCGGCTATGACCGGGACAACGCCTTCTTCCACGAGGATCTGGCGGAACTGGCGGACGCCGGCTACCTGAAGATCTTCGTTCCGGCGTCCGACGGCGGACTGGGCCTCGGCCTTGCGGCGGCCGCTCAGTTGCAGCGCCGGCTCGCGACGGCTGCCCCGGCCACCGCGCTGGCGATCAACATGCATCTCGTATGGACCGGCGTCGCGCATGTCCTGGCAGCACGGGGCGACACCTCGCTCGACTTTGTCCTCCGGGAGGCCGGGCAGGGCGAAATCTTCGCGTTCGGGAACTCCGAGGCGGGGAACGACTCGGTGCTCTTCGACTCCCGCACTGCAGCCGTCCCGCTGGCCGGCGGCGGCTACGCCTTCACCGGCCGCAAGATCTTCACGAGCCTCTCGCCGGCGTGGACCCGGCTGGGGATCTTCGGGAAGGACGCCTCGGCCCGGGACGGTGCCGGGGAACTGGTCCACGGGTTCATCACCAGGGACACCCCCGGGTACGAGATCCTGGCCGACTGGGACACCCTGGGGATGCGGGCCAGCCAGTCGAACACCACGGTCCTGGACGGTGCGGTGGTGCCTGCGGAGCGGATTTTCCGGAAACTGCCGGTGGGACCGAACGCGGACACGCTGATCTTCGCCATCTTCGCGTGCTTCGAGACGCTGCTGGCTGCGGTTTACACGGGCATCGGCCAACGGGCGCTCGCCCTCGGCATCGAGGCCGTGAAGCGGCGGACCTCGTTCAAGAACGGCGGGCGCAGCTACGCCCAGGATCCTGACATCCGGTGGAAGGTGGCCGACGCGGCGATGGCGATGGACGCGCTCTATCCCCAGCTGTCGAGCGTCACCGCCGACGTCGACGGGCTGGCCGATCATGGGGGACAGTGGTTCCCGAAGCTGGTCGGCTTGAAGGTCAGTGCGACGGAGACAGCCCGCACGGTCGTGGACCTGGCCATCCGGGTGTCCGGCGGATCCAGCTATTTCCGTGGTTCCGAGCTGGAACGGCTCTACCGGGACGTGCTGGCGGGAATGTTCCACCCCTCAGATGACGAGTCGGCGCACAACACGGTGGCCAATGCCTGGCTGGGACCGCTCGAGACAAGCTGAACCATGCGCGCAAGGTCCCGGACGGGCCAGACGGTCCGCCGGCCCCCGGGGGGCCTAGACGGTCCGCTGGACCTGGGTGACCCTGCGGCGGAGCCAGAACCGGCGGCCGCCGCCAAGATACAGCACGCTGCGTTCCAGTTCCCACTTCCCGTACTCGGAGTGTTCGACCAGGCGGCGGCGTGCTTCCGGCAGGGAATCCTCAGGACCGACCGTCAGTACGAGGTACTCGTACTGCCTCAAAAAGTCCCGTTCCCGCCGGACTGAACTGCTGAGAAAATGTTCCTTCATTGCTCTCCATTTTCTACCTTTTCCGGCTAACGTGAAGTCATGAGCATCGATCCGCGTGTCGCGCTTCAATCCTTGACGGCTGCACTCGAAGAGCATCTCGTCGCGGCGTCGGCGCGCCGGGGCCCCGGGGACCCTGCGGTCGAGGCAGCCTTTTTTGCAGTTGCTGATGCCTTTGAAGTCTACGACGACTCGCTCTACGAAGCCTACGGCGAAGTGACCCCTCTTGAGGTGATCGAAGACGACAGCGATGAGGACGAGGAAGAAGACGTCGACGACGAGGAAGACCTCGAGATCCTCCAGGACTAAGCCCGGCCGTCAGCCCGGCTACAGGGCCTGTGAGGCAGTGCTGGAAATTGGGCGGTGCCAGGAACCTAGGCGAGGCTGGAAACGTCCTCGAGCGCCTGGGCAATCTGCGGCGGAAGCGGCGCGAGCGTTGAATCCAGGATTTCCTTGAGCTGCACCGGCGTGCGTGCGCCCACGATCGCCGTCGCCACACCGTGCTGGGACAACAGCCAGCTCAGCGAGACGTCCAGGGCGGAGCGCCCCAGACCCTTCGCCGCCATCGCAACGGCCTCCACCACGCTGGACGCGGTCCCCTCAAGGTACGGCTCCACATAGCCGGCCAGCCGCGAATGGGCCGCCCGCGAATCCGCGGGAATGTGCCCGCGGTACTTGCCGCTCAACACCCCGCGCCCCACCGGGCCCCACGCCATCAGTCCCAGGCCTGCGTCCTCGATGGCCGGAATAAGCTCAGCCTCGGGGGAGCGGTGCAGCAGGGAATACTCCGACTGGTTCGCGATCAGCGGGAACCCCGCAACAGCGGCCGCTTTCGCCGTCTGCCAGCCGTTGAAGTTGGAGACACCCACATAGCGGGCGCGGCCTGAGCGCACAGCATAATCAAGCGCGGACAGGGTCTCCTCCAGTGGGACGTTGGGGTCCCAGGCCTGCGCGAACCAGAGGTCCACGTAATCGGTGCCGAGCCGGGCCAGGCTCGCGTCCAGGCCGGAGAGCATCCCGTTCCGTGAAGTGTCGACGCTGCGCCGGCCCTCCGACGTCGACAGTCCGGCTTTCGTGGAGATGACCACCTCGGAGCGCGCGACCACGTCGCCGAGCATTCCGCCCAGCATCGCCTCAGCCTGGCCGTCGCCGAAGGACGCCGCCGTGTCGACCAGGGTCCCGCCGCCGTCCACGAAGGTGCGGAGCAGCGCCGAGGCGTCCTGCTCATCGGTTTCCCGGGCCCAGGACATGGTGCCGAGGGAAAGGGAGGACACACGCAACCCACTGTTGCCGACATAACGCTGCTGCATGTCAGCAAGCTTACGGGGATTCGGATTGCTTCATGACGTAGGGTCTATAAACGTGAACTGGTTTGAAGCGGCCTTTCTGGGCCTCGTGCAGGGACTGACAGAATTCCTCCCTATTTCCTCAAGCGCCCATCTGCGGATCGTCGGCTCCTTCCTGCCCGACGCCGCCGATCCCGGGGCGGCCTTCACGGCCATTACCCAGCTCGGGACAGAAACCGCGGTCATCGTGTACTTCTGGCGGGACATCGTGCGGATCGTCAAAGCCTGGGCGGGTTCCCTCGCCGGAAAAGTCTCCCGGCAGCACCCGGATGCCAGGATGGGCTGGCTGGTCATCCTGGGCAGCCTGCCGATCATCGTCCTCGGACTGCTGTTCCAGGACCAGATCGAGTCCGTGCTCCGCAGCCTCTGGCTTGTCGCCACCATGCTGATCGTGTTCGGCATGATCCTCGCCGTGGCCGACGCGGTCGGCCGCCAGGAACGCGACCTGACCCAGCTGAGCTACAAGCACGGCATCCTCTTTGGCCTGGCGCAGGCCATGGCCCTGATCCCCGGTGTCTCCCGCTCCGGCGGGACGATCACCGCCGGACTGCTGATGGGCTACACCCGGGAAGCGGCAGCCCGCTATTCGTTCCTGCTGGCGATCCCGGCCGTGTTCGGCAGCGGCCTGTACCAGCTCTACAAGGTGGTCTCCAAGGAAGGCATCACCGGCCCCTACGGCCTCCCGGAAACGGCCCTCGCCACCGCCGTGGCCTTCGTGGTGGGGTACGTCATCATCGGCTGGTTCCTGAAATACGTCTCGACCCACAGCTACCGGCTCTTCGTCTGGTACCGGATTCTGCTGGGCCTGGCCCTCTACCTGCTGCTCGGTTTCGGCGTCATCAGCGCCTAGCACTAGGCTTGGGCTGTGAAGTCTTGGATCTCCCGCCCCGTTCCCCAGCTCCCCGGCAGCATGGCTGCCCTGCGCCTCTTCGACACCGCCAAAGGCAGCGTCGTCACCCTGGGGGCGGCAGGCGAACAGTCAATGTACGTCTGCGGAATCACCCCGTATGACGCCACCCACATGGGGCACGCGGCCAGCTACGTCGCCTTCGACCTGCTCAACCGCGCCTGGCGCGACGGCCGCCAGCAGGTCGCCTACGTGCAGAACGTCACCGACGTCGACGACCCACTGCTGGAGCGCGCGACGGCGACCGGCGTGGACTGGCGCGATCTCGCCGCCAGCCAGATCGAACTCTTCCAGACAGATATGGAAGCGCTCAACGTCCTGGCCCCGGACCACTATGTGGGCGCCGTGGAAGCCATCCCCCTGATCGTGCCCGCCATCGAGCGGCTCGTGCAGCGGGGTCTGGCCTACCGGGTCACCGGCAGTGCCGGCGAACCGGACGGCGATGTCTACTACGACGTCGAAGCGGCCGGCAAGCACTCCGCTGACGCCACCGACGCCTGGACGCTCGGTTCCGTCTCCGGCCTGTCCGACGCCGAGATGCTGGAACTCTTCGCCGAGCGCGGCGGCGACCCCGGCCGGGCCGGCAAACGCCAGGCGCTGGATCCGCTGCTCTGGCGGGTTGCCCGCGAGGGCGAACCGAGCTGGCCGGGCGGCGAGCTCGGAGAGGGCCGGCCGGGCTGGCACATCGAATGCACCGTCATTGCGCAGAAGTACCTTCCCGCGCCGTTCACCGTGCAGGGCGGCGGCTCGGACCTGATTTTCCCGCACCACGAAATGGGTGCCGGGCATGCCTACTCCCTGTCCGGAGTGCCGCTGGCGCAGCACTTCGCCCACGCGGGCATGGTGGGGCTCGACGGCGAAAAGATGAGCAAGTCCAAGGGAAACCTAGTCCTGGTGTCCAGGCTGCGTGCCGGCGGCGAGGAACCGGCTGCGATCCGGCTGGCCATCCTGGCCCACCACTACCGCAGTGACTGGTCCTGGACCGACGCCGGTTTCGCCGCGGCCAAGGAGCGGCTCCGCACCTGGCGGGCCGCCCTCTCCGTGGCCCCGGAAGGCTCCGCCGCCGGGCTGCTGTCCCGGCTGCGGGCCGAACTCTCGAATGACCTGAACGCCCCCGGGGCCGTCGCGGCCGTGGATGACTGGGCCAGGGCGGCACTCATGGACGGCAGGGCCGGGTCCCCGACGGACGCCGCACTGGTGAGCGACGCCGTCAACGCGCTGCTCGGCGTCGAACTCTAGGCGTCGAACCCCGGGGCCGGACGTTACGGCTTGTCCTTGCCGCGGCGCTTGAGGTAGCGCTCGAATTCCCGGGCGATGGATTCGCCGCTGGCCTCGGGGAGGTCGGCGGTGTCCTTCGCCTCCTCCAGCTGACGCACGTAGGCCGCTATTTCGGGATCCTCGGTGGCCAGCTCATCGACGCCGCGCTCCCAGGCGTCAGACTCCTCCACGAGGTCCGCGGTGTCGAGGGGAACCTGCAGGAGCTCCTCGATCCGGTGCAGCAGCGCGAGCTGCGCTTTGGGGGAGGGCGCCTGGGCCACGTAGTGCGGCACGGCGGCCCAGAGCGAGACCGTGGGCAGGCCCGCCAGCAATGCCACCTCGGCGAGGACCCCGACGATGCCCACCGGACCCTCGTACTGCGAGGCCTCAAGGTCCATCCGCTCGCGTAGCGCGGGGTCGTCCGTGGAGGTGCTCACCGGAATCGGCCGGCTGTGCGGCACGTCCGCGAGGAGGGCGCCGACAAGGATGACGTAGTCCACGTGGAGTGCCTCGGCGTGGACCAGCAGTTCAGCCGTGTAGGCCCGCCACTTGTAGGACGGCTCCGTGCCCTGGACGAAGATGACATCCACGTTGGAGTCGGGAACGCTGGCTTTGAAAATACGGGTCGAGGGCCACTTGATCTTCCGCTCACCGGAGGACGTGCGGCGGATCGTGGGCCGGGTGAACTGGAAGTCGTAGTACTCGTCGGCGTCGACCGAACCGACCTTCTTGCCGCCCCAGAGCTTGTTGAGGTAGCGCAAGGCATCGCTCGCAGCCTCCCCGGCGTCGTTCCAGCCTTCAAAGGCGGCGAGCATCACCGTGATGCGCCGGCCCTCGGGTACGGGCTGCAGCAGCCGTTCCGGCTCGGGCACGTCGCCCGTTTCCGCGGGGTCTACCTCGAAGCTATTCATCCCTTCACCCTACGTCCAAGGACCCGGCCCCCGCAGGGAATGAAGCGCCGGAAAACGGCGGTCCGCGGCCGATATTCGCCGTAGGCGTAGTATCAGGCCCCTCACAGGGCCGCCCCGTAGACTGGAAAGCATGCAATCCTCAGCTCCCCAGCCCCTGCTCAAAGCCGCGCTCTGGGACATGGATGGCACCATCGTCGACACCGAGCCGTACTGGATCGAGGCCGAACACGCCCTGGTGGCCGCGCACGGCGGGCAGTGGTCCCATGAGCAGGCCATGCAGCTGGTGGGCCAGTCCCTGGTCTTCTCCGCGGGCATCCTGCAGGATGCCGGGGTGGCGCTGGAGCGCCGGGAGATCATCGACATCCTGACTTCCCACGTCATCAGCCAGGTCCGCACTTCGGTGCCGTGGCGGCCCGGGGCCCGCGAACTGCTGGAGGAGCTTCACACCGCGGGGATCCGCTGCGCGCTGGTGACCATGTCCGAGGCCCCGCTGGCCCGGGAGATCGTGGCCAGCCTGCCCAGGCCCTACTTCGATTTCCTCGTCACCGGAGACTCGGTCACGCAGGGCAAGCCCCACCCCGAGGCCTATCTCAAGGCGGTCGGGCTGCTGCAGGAGCAGGACCCGGAGCTGGGCCTGCATCACTGCATCGCACTGGAGGACTCCGGGCCGGGCGTCGCGGCTGCCGTCGCCTCCGGCGTGCTGACCGTCGCCATCCCGCATATCGTGCCGCTGCCGCATGATCCGCGCCACGCCATGTGGGACACCCTGGCCGGGCGCACCGTGGCCGACCTCGAAGAACTCGTCGCGCTGCGCCACGAATTCCCGGACGCTACCTTCGGCCTGGCCAGCGGCGCCGGCGCCGGCGGCCGGCCGGGACGCGGTGCGGCTAGGGTGCCGGTCCATGACTGATACCGACACCCGCGGCCGCAGCGGGCGGGATCCGCAGAAGCAGGGCCGCAAGGAGGGAATCCCGCTGGGGCGGATCGCCGGCATCCCGGTGATCCTCGCCTATTCGTGGTTCATCATCGCCGCGTTCACGGTGATCGCGTTCGGGCCCGTCCTGCAGAGCGACTATCCCCGCCTCGGCGTCACCGCCTTCTTCGTCGCCTTCGCCTACGCGGTGCTGCTGCTGATCTCTGTCCTCGTGCATGAGCTCGCGCACGCCCTGACAGCCAAGCTGTTCCACTGGCCCACGGAGAAAATTGTCCTCAACCTCTGGGGCGGCCACACCGAGTTCCAGAGCTTCACTGCCTCTCCTGGTCGCTCCGTCCTGGTTGCGATGGCGGGCCCGGCGGCGAACTTCGTCCTTGCCGGCGCAGGCTGGCTCCTGCGGACCGGGGGCGATCTGACCGGGGTGCCTGGGATCCTGGCCAACATCTTCGTCTGGGCCAACCTGCTGATCGGCATCTTCAACGTCCTGCCTGGGCTGCCGCTGGACGGCGGCCGGCTGGTTGAATCCGCCGTCTGGAAACTGACCGGCAGCCAGGAAAAGGGGACCGTGGCGGCCGGCTGGGGCGGGCGGATCATCGTGATCGCCCTCGTGGCGTGGTTCGTGGTCCTGCCCGTGCTCAGCGGTGACCGGCCGGACATCTCCCTGATGCTCATCACGGTCCTCGTCGGCAGCTTCCTCTGGATGGGGGCCACCGCCTCCATCGAACAGGCCCGGCTGCGGAGCCGGCTGCCGTTCGTGGAAGCCGGCGCGTTGGCCGAACCGGCAGTGGGCCTCCCGGAAGGGGCGTCCGTGGCCGAAGTGCTGGCACTGGCCCCGGATCCCGCCACGGGGGCGAGTCCCGCCGTCGTGCTGTACCGCCCGGACGGGCGGCCGACTGCCGTGGTGGACGCCGGGGCCGTCGCCACGGTCTCCGCGGCCGCCGCCGCCGCCACGCCCCTCACGGCCGTGTCCTACGCCCTCGGCACCGGCGCCTATGTGCCCGAGTGGTCCAAGGGGCAGGAGCTGATCCAGTACCTGGCCCAACTCGACGGACTGGAGTATGCCGTCGTGGACCGCGACGGCACAGTCACCGGACTTCTGCGGCAATCAGCTGTCCTGGCCGCCCTCACGGGCAAGGGCGCCGGTGCCGGCAAGCGGATGTTCGGCCAAAACCGGTAGAGTTACCTGCCGGTCGTGTATTTCCGGCCCCGCCACCAGGCCCCGGGCACCAGCAGCCAGACCGCCGGCACCATGCACGGCCACCCAGCTTTACAGAAGCGAGGAACATCTTCATGAGCAGCGACACCGCCGCCAGCACCAGCCCCGACGACGCCGCAACAGCCGGCAGCGCAGCCATCCACACGGCCGCCCCGGCGGGCAGCGCGGCACGCGCGGCCGCCGCCCCCGTCGGCGCCGCACGCCGCCGTGGACCGTTCCGTGAAGGGGAGCGCGTTCAGCTCACCGACGAGCGCGGACGCATGAACACCATCAGCCTCGAAGCCGGCGGAGCGTTCCACACCCACCGTGGCTTCCTGAACCACGACGAGATCATCGGCAAGCCCGACGGCTCCGTCGTGGTCAACAACGTCGGCCAGCAGTACCAGACGCTCCGCCCCCTGCTCTCGGACTTTGTCCTCTCGATGCCCCGCGGCGCAGCCGTCGTGTACCCCAAGGACGCCGGCCAGATCGTCACCATGGCCGACATCTTCCCCGGCGCACGCGTCGTCGAAGCCGGCGTGGGCTCCGGCGCGCTGTCCATCTCGCTGCTCCGTGCGGTGGGGGATAACGGCTACCTGCACTCCTTTGAACGCCGGGAAGAATTCGCCGACATCGCCCGCGGCAATGTCGAGACGATCTTCGGCGGACCGCACCCGGCCTGGCAGATCTCCATCGGCGATTTCCAGGAGGAAGTGGTCCGCACCGAGGAGCCGGGCTCCGTGGACCGCGTCGTCCTGGACATGCTCGCACCGTGGGAATGCCTCGACGCTGTCGCCACCGTCCTGGCGCCGGGCGGAGTCTGGATCAACTATGTCGCCACGGTGACACAACTGTCCCGGACCGCGGAGGCCATCCGCGCCGACGGCCGCTTCACCGAACCCGACGCCTGGGAATCCATGGTCCGCGGCTGGCACCTCGAGGGCCTGGCGGTGCGCCCCGACCACCGCATGGTCGCGCACACCGGCTTCCTCCTCGTGACCCGGCGGCTGGCCGACGGCGTCACGGGCATCTCCGTGAAGCGCCGCCCGTCCAAGACCGGCTTCAACGAAGAGGACGTCAACGCTTGGACGCCGGGTGCCGTGGGGGAGCGCGCCGTCTCGGACAAGAAACTGCGCCGGGCCGCCCGGGACGCCATCGCCGGGACCAACGTCAAGGACGATCCGGATATTACAAAGTAGTCCGCATTTCGGAAGTCTTCAGCGGGGTCCGGCTTCTTGGGGCTAATGTCTTAATAGAAGCGTAGGAAGGGGCTGATGCACGATGGAGACTCCGAACACTGATCCGGGCCAGACGCCGGCAGAGGACGCGGCGGCCGCCGCGGGACAGGCGCACGCCACCGATGGTGGCCGCTACGCCGCCAGCGAACTCTCCGTGGCCGAGCGGCAGGTCAATATCCTCCGGGACAAACTCCGGCATATTGACCGCCAGCTCGCCGCCGCCACGCAGAACAACTCCAAGCTTGTGGGCATGCTGGAGACCGCGAAAGCGGAAATTCTCCGGCTCAAGAACGCCCTCGACCAGGAGGGCCAGCCGCCTTACAGCTTCGGCACCGTGCTGCAGCTGAACCCGAAACGGCATCCCTCCACCGCCAACGGCGGCCAAGCCGCCACCGAGGAATCGGTGGACATCTTCAACGCCGGGCGCAAAATGCGGGTGGGGATCAGCCCGCTGGTCAACATGAACCAGCTCGCGGTCGGCCAGGAAGTCCTCCTGAACGAGGCGCTGATGGTGGTCGCCGGGCTGGGCTACGAACGGGCCGGGGACCTCGTCACCCTGAAGGAAATGCTGGGGGCGGACCGGGCCCTGGTGGTCGGCCGGGCGGACGAGGAACGCGTCGTCCGGCTCTCCGGCGCCCTGCTGGCGCAGAAGCTGCGGGTTGGCGATGCCCTTTCCATTGATTCGCGCACCGGCTACGCCCTGGAGAAGATCCCGCGCTCCGAGGTGGAGAACCTCGTCCTCGAAGAAGTGCCGGACATCACCTACCAGGACATCGGCGGCCTGGGACCGCAGATCGAGCAGATCCGCGACGCCGTGGAGCTGCCGTTCCTGCATCCGGACCTGTACCGCGAGCACGGCCTCAAGGCACCCAAGGGCATCCTGCTCTACGGTCCGCCGGGCTGCGGCAAGACGCTGATCGCCAAGGCCGTCGCGAATTCCCTCGCCGCGCGGGCCGCCGAACGCACCGGCAAGACGGACATGAAGAGCTACTTCCTGAACATCAAGGGACCGGAGCTGCTGGACAAGTACGTCGGCGAGACCGAACGGCACATCCGGCTGATCTTCGCCCGCGCCCGGGAGAAGGCGTCCGAGGGCAGCCCCGTAGTGGTCTTCTTCGACGAAATGGACTCGCTGTTCCGCACCCGCGGCACCGGCATCTCCTCCGACGTGGAAACAACCATCGTCCCGCAGCTGCTCAGCGAGATCGACGGCGTGGAGCGGCTGGACAACGTGATCGTGATCGGCGCGTCCAACCGCGAAGACATGATCGACCCCGCGATCCTGCGGCCGGGCCGCCTGGACGTCAAGGTCAAGATCCACCGCCCCGACGCCGAGGCCGCGGCGGACATCTTCAACAAATACATCACCGCCGACCTTCCGTTCCACGAGTCCGATCTCGCCGAGCACCACGGCGACGTCCAGGCCACCGTGGACGCGATGGTCCAGCGCACCGTGGAGGCCATGTACTCCACCGACAAGTCCAACGAATACCTCGAGGTCACCTACGCCAACGGTGACACCGAAATGCTGTACTTCAAGGACTTCAACTCCGGCGCGGTGGTGCAGAACGTCGTCGACCGGGCCAAAAAGTACGCCATCAAGGACCTGCTCACCGTGGGCCAGAAGGGCATCCGCATCGACCACCTGCTGCGGGCAGTCGTTGACGAGTTCCGCGAGCACGAGGACATGCCCAACACCACCAATCCGGATGACTGGGCGCGGATCTCGGGCAAGAAGGGCGAACGCATCACGTACATCCGCACCATCGTCCAGGGCAAGGCCGGGCAGGAGCCCGGCAAGTCCATCGAGACGATGCCGAGCACAGGCCAGTACCTGTGACGTCGGCTGTTCCCGGCAGGCCGGCCGGTCTTCCCGGTGCCCTGCCGGTAGGCGGAGCCATGCGGGTGATGGGCTCGGAGACCGAATACGGCATCCACGCGCCCTCCGCGCCCGGGGCCAACGCCACGATGATGTCCGCCCGGGTGATCCAGGCGTACGCCCAGGTGACCCGGCAGCGAGCCGCCGGCGGCGCCGAGACCCGCTGGGACTACACCGACGAGGAACCGCTGCACGACGCCCGCGGCTGGACACTGGAGCGCAGCCAGGCCGACCCCGATCAGCTGACTGACCAGCCGCCTGTCCTCGACGCCGAGGCCGTCGCCCTCGCCTACGGGCGCCAGGAACTCGAGGCCGACGGCGAGGACGAGTCCGGCACGCTGCTGATGAACATGGTCCTCGGCAACGGCGCCCGGCTCTACGTCGACCACGCCCATCCCGAGTATTCCAGCCCGGAAGTGACCAACCCGCGCGCCGCCGTCACCTGGGATGCCGCCGGAGACCTCGTGGCGCTGGCGGCGGTGCGGCGGCTGGCCGCCGACCCGGATCTGCCGCCGGTCAACCTCTACAAGAACAACACCGACAACAAGTCCGTCTCCTACGGGTCCCACGAGAACTACCTGATGCCACGGTCGGTGCCGTTCGGGGACATTGTCCGCGGCCTGACCCCGTTCTTCATCACCCGGCAGATCATCTGCGGTGCCGGCCGGGTCGGCATGAAACAGGACGGCTCCCGCCACGGCTACCAGATCAGCCAGCGGGCAGACTTTTTCGAGACCGAGGTCGGGCTCGAAACCACGATCCGCCGTCCCATCATCAACACCCGCGACGAACCCCACGCGACCGCGGACAAGTACCGCCGGCTGCACGTCATCATCGGTGATGCCAACCTCAGCCAGGCCTCCAACTTCCTCAAATTCGGCACCACCGCGATGGTCCTGAGCCTGATCGAGGCCGGCCTGGCCCCCAAAATCGAAGTCCACGAGCCGGTCGCCGCGCTGCAGTCCGTCAGCCACGACACCTCGCTCACAGCCACCGTCCGGCTGCTCGACGGGCGGCGGCTCACCGCCCTGGACCTGCAGTGGATCTACTACGAGGCTGCCGCCAAGCACGCCCAGGATACCGGCGTCGCCGACGCCGTGGACGGGGACGGGCACACCCACGAAGTGCTGGAACGCTGGTCGGCGACGCTGACCGAACTGGCCGGCGACCGGGCGGCCGCCGCGTCCTCCGTGGAATGGCTCGCGAAACTCTCCCTGCTGGACGGCTACCGGGAACGCGACGGGCTCGACTGGGGCCACGCCCGGCTGGGGCTCGTGGACCTCCAGTGGGCTGACATCCGGCCCGAAAAGGGGCTCTATTACCGCCTGCTGGCACGGGACCGCATGCAGCGGATCGTCGACGACGGCCTGATCCAGCGGGCGGTCACCGAACCGCCGTCGGACACCCGCGCCTACTTCCGGGGCCGCTGCGTCAGCCGTTTCGGGTCCGGCGTCGTCGGCGCCAGCTGGGACTCCGTGATCTTCGATGTGCCCGGCCGCGGCAGGCTTCAGCGGGTCCCCACACGCGAACCGCTGCGTGGCACCGAGGCACTCACCGGCGGCCTTTTTGCCCGGCACCGGGAAGCCGGGCCCTTCCTCGCCGAACTGCTGGGACTCCCGCCCGGTTCCTGAAGAAAAGGGCCCCGCCGGAGCCCCGCCGGAGCCCCGGGCGTGGCAATATGGCTTACAGGATGTCCCTTGCGAAAAAGGGACGGACAAAAGGAGAAAACAATGGCAGGCCAGGAGCAGCAGCAGCCGCAGTCGCGGGACACCGAAGTCGAAGAAGACGTCCCCGCCGCACCTCCCGCCCCCGCGGAGGCGCAGGCGTCAGCCGCCACCCAGGGCGTCGACGATCTGCTGGACGAGATTGACGGGGTGCTGGAGTCCAACGCCGAGGAGTTCGTCCGCGCATTTGTCCAAAAGGGCGGCCAGTAGCACCGCCGGACCGCGGCGGCCCACGGGTTGCGCCGACACAGGGCTGAGGGCCGGAAGCCGTTGATTCACTACGTTGAGGGAGTGCACCAGTGCAGGAAACCACCGCCAACCAGGTAGCAGCCAACGCCACGTCCTCCTTCACTGAACATCTGCAACGCCAGCGGCCTGACTTATTGCCTTTCGGCCAATTGCCTTTCGGCCAATCGCCTTTCGGCCAGCAACTGCCCTTCAGCCAGGGCCAGCAGCTTCCGGCGGGCAACCCGGCCACACCCCTGCAGGTGCCGCACGGGACCACGATCGTGGCGATGAGCTACGCCGGCGGCGTGCTGATGGCAGGGGACCGGCGCGCCACAATGGGCAACGTCATCGCCAGCCGGCACATCGAGAAAGTGTTCCCGGCCGACCAGTTCTCGGTGCTGGGCATCGCCGGGACCGCGGGAATCGCGCTCGATATCACCCGGCTCTTCCAGGTCGAACTCGAACACTACGAGAAGATCGAAGGGACCCTCCTCAGCCTCGACGGCAAAGCCAACCGGCTTGGCGCCATGATCCGCAGCAACCTGCCGATGGCGATGCAGGGCCTGGCCGTCGTGCCGCTGTTCGCCGGCTTCGACCGTCCCGCCGGCGTTGGCCGGCTCTTCTCCTACGACGTCACCGGCGGACGGTACGAGGAGCAGGAGCACCACTCGGTCGGATCTGGCTCGATGTTCGCCCGCGGCGCCCTCAAAAAGCTCTGGCGGCCCAACCTCACGGAACAGCAGGCCGTCGCCGTCGCCGTCGAGGCGCTTTACGATGCCGCCGACGACGACTCCGCCACCGGCGGCCCGGACCCCGTCCGGCAGCTCTGGCCGGTGGTATACATCGTCAACCGGACCGGGGCCTTCCGGGTTCCGGAGCGCGAGCTCGCAGCCATGGCCGGCACCATCATAGAATCCAGGGCCGTGGCCCAGCGGGAGGCCTGAGATGACCCAGCAGTTCTACGTTTCGCCCGAACAACTGATGAAGGACCGCGCGGATTTCGCGCGGAAAGGCATCGCGCGCGGGCGCTCCGTGGTTGTCATCAGCTGCCGCGACGGGATCGCCCTCGTGGCCGAGAACCCCTCCCCGTCGCTGCACAAGATCGGCGAGATCTACGACAAGATCGCGTTTGCCGCCGTGGGCAAATACAACGAATTTGAAAGCCTCCGCCAGGCCGGGGTGCGCTACGCCGATGTGCGCGGCTATTCCTACGACCGGGAGGACGTCACGGCCAGGGGCCTCGCGAGCGTTTACGCGCAAAGCCTGGGGGCGGTCTTCACTGCGGAACAGAAACCTTTCGAAGTCGAGCTCGCCGTGGCCGAGGTGGGCCCTTCCCAGGAATTGGACCACCTTTACCGGCTGACCTTCGACGGGTCGATCGCCGACGAAAACGGCTTCGTTGTGATGGGCGGCCAGGCGGACAAGGTGTCGGAGGCCGTCGCCGCAGGCTGGCAGGGCGACCTCGACTTCGCCGGCGCCATCAGGCTTGCCCTGGCCGGCCTCGTGGCCGACAAGGAGACCACCACGCTGCCGGCGTCGGCCGTGGAGGTGGCGGTGCTGGACCGCGGCTCGGAAAGCAGCCGCGGCACCCGACGCGCCTTCCGCCGGCTCGAAGACGCAGACATCACCGCACTGCTGGCTGAGGAGAACTGAGATGGACAAGCGCATTTTCGGCATCGAGACCGAGTTCGGAATTTCCTACTCGAGCCCGGAGTCCCGCCCGCTGGCCCCCGAAGAGGTGGCCCGCTACCTGTTCCGCAAGGTGGTCAGCTGGGGGAGATCCTCCAATGTGTTCCTGACCAACGGCTCCCGGCTGTATCTCGACGTCGGATCCCACCCGGAGTACGCCACCGCGGAATGCGACGACCTCGCCCAGCTGATCGCGCACGACCGGGCCGGGGAACTGATCCTCGATGACCTCGTCGACGAGGCGCAGGAACGGCTCGCGGCGGAGGGCTTCAACGGCACCGTCTACCTGTTCAAGAACAACACCGACTCCGCCGGGAACTCCTACGGCAGCCACGAGAACTACCTCATCCCGCGCCGCGGCGAGTTCTCCCGGCTTGCCGAGATCCTGATTCCCTTTCTGGTGACCCGGCAGCTCATCGCCGGCGCCGGCAAAATCCTGAAGACCCCGCACGGGGCCACGTACGCGTTCTCCCAGCGCGCGGACCACATCTGGGAGGGGGTCTCCTCCGCCACGACCCGGTCCCGGCCGATCATCAACACCCGCGACGAGCCGCATGCCGACGCGGAGTTCTACCGCCGGCTGCACGTGATCGTGGGCGACTCCAACATGTCCGAGACCACGGCGCTGCTCAAGGTCGGAACCGTTGACCTGATCCTGCGGATGATTGAAGCCGGGGTCATCATGCGCGACATGCGGATGGAGAACCCGATCCGCAGCATCCGGGAAATCTCGCACGACCTCAGCGGCCGCGCCCTCGTCCGGCTCGCGAACGGCCGCCAGCTCACCGCCCTGGAAATCCAGCGCGAATATCTGGGCAAGGTCACGGCGTTCGTCGCCGAGCAGGGCGCCCACAATGCGCACGTTCCGCTGATCCTGGACCTCTGGGAACGCACGCTCGATGCGATCGAAAGCGGCGACACCAGCAGGATCGACACCGAAGTGGACTGGGCGATCAAGAAGAAGCTCATGGACAACTACCGCGAACGGCACAAACTGGGCCTCGACGCACCCAGGATCGCCCAGCTGGACCTGACCTACCATGACATTTCGCGTACCCGCGGGCTCTACTACCTGCTCCAGTCACGCGGCGCCGTGCGCCGCGTGGTCGATGACACCGCGGTCAAGGACGCGGTGGACGCCCCGCCGCAGACCACCCGCGCCAAACTCCGGGGCGACTTCGTCCGGCGCGCGCAGGAACTGGGCCGCGACTACACCGTCGACTGGGTCCATCTGAAGCTCAATGACCGCGCCCACCAGACCCTTTTGTGCAAGGACCCGTTCCGCAGTGTGGACGAGCGGGTGGATGCCCTGCTGAGCTCTATGGGCTGATACCCAGCTTTCCGCGTTATTCTGGAGGGGTTGCCGTTCGCGGCCAACGCTTGCTTTGCCGCTGGCAACTGCCCGGCGAGGCGTCCATCCTGCCCCGACGAAAGTTCTTAAGTGCGCCGACTACTTGCAATTCTTCTTCCCGGACTGCTGCTGCTGACTGCCTGCGGCGGCGGCGAACCGGCCGCCCCGGAACCGACCAGCCAGTCCGCCGGCGAGACCGCCAAGCTGGACTCCCTCAAGCTGACGGAGAACGGCGACAAGAAGGCCCCCGGTGTCGAATTCACCCAGCCCCTCGAGGTCAAGGAACCCACCGTCAAGGTGGTCACGGAGGGCGACGGCGACCGGGTCAAGGCGAACCAGATCGCCTTCTACTCCTTTCTTGCTGTCAGCGGTAAGGACGGCTCCACCCTGGAGGACACCTTCCCCAAGGATCCCGACGAGCTCGAATTGAACGATGAGCTCAAGACCAGCAGTGGCTTCATCTACAACGCCTTCGTCGGCGCCAAGACCGGCTCCGTCCTGGCCCTTGCCGTTCCCGGCAACGCAGCCGCTGAAGGCGCAGAGGCACAGCCCACCCAGCTCCTCGTCGTCAAGGTGGTCTCCGCCAAGGACGCACCCCCGGTCCTGGCCAAGCCCGAAGGCGAGGCTGTCACCCCGCCGGCCGGACTGCCGACCGTCAAGGACAATGACAAGGGCATCCCGGAGATCACCACGGCTGGGGTAGCCGCCCCGACCGCGCTCGTGTCCCAGGACCTCATCAAGGGCAAGGGCCCGGAGGTCAAGGCAAGCGACAAGATTACAGCCAACTATGTTGGTGTGACGCTCGCTGACGGCAAGAAATTTGATTCAAGCTATGACAAGGGGAAGCCCGCGTCCTTCAGCCTCCAGGAAGTCTACGCAGGCTGGACCCAAGGCCTGACAGGCAAGACCGTCGGGTCCCGGGTTCTTCTAGTCATTCCTGCGCCCCTGGGCAACCCCGACCCGAGCAAGGGTCCGCAGGGCGACCTCGTCTTCGTCGTCGACATCCTCGGCGTCAAGTAACCCCATACCCGCACCAACCCCAAACCACACCAGAAGGAGCAACCATGTCATTTGGACAGCGCAACCTTGACCGCCAGAAGCCGGAAATTGACTTCCCCCAGGGCGACGTTCCCACCGAGCTGGTCATCACCGACCTGATCGAAGGCGACGGCGCCGAGGCCAAGGCCGGCGACACCGTCTCCACCCACTACGTCGGCGTGGCCTGGTCCACCGGCGAAGAGTTTGACGCCTCCTGGAGCCGCGGCGCGCCGCTCGACTTCCGCGTCGGCGTCGGCCAGGTCATCCAGGGCTGGGACCAGGGCCTGCTGGGCATGAAGGTCGGCGGCCGACGCCGGCTGGAAATCCCCTCCGAGCTGGCCTACGGCTCGCGCGGCGCCGGCGGGGCTATCGGCCCCAACGAGGCCCTGATCTTCGTCGTCGACCTCGTCGGCGTCCGCTAGCACCCACCGGCCCCGGCCCGGGCCGTCCAGGCCCGGCGCCGTCCGGCTCCACAAAGCGCGGCAACAATCGGAAAACTTCTTCCGGCTGTTGCCGCGCTTTTGTCAGTTTCGGGCAGGGACTTTAGTACCCTTGCGGGGTGTCAGCCTCACGTACAGAACGCCTCCTGAACCTGCTTATCGCCCTGCTCAACACCACATACGGGCTGCGCCGCGGTGAGCTGCGCGAGAAGGTCTACCACGACACCACCAGCACCGACGTCGCCTTCGGCCGGATGTTCGAACGCGACAAGGGCGAGCTGCGGCAGTTCGGTTTCGAGGTCGAGACGGTCCGGGACAAGGGCTGGGGTTCGGATGATCCGGCCACCACCCGCTACCGGATTGGCAAGGACTCCAACCGGCTTCCGGACGTCAGCCTCACCCCGGCAGAGTGCACCGTGCTCATCCTCGCCGCCCAGCTCTGGGAACACGCCGCCCTGGGCTCCGCCGCCGTCAACGCGGTCCGGAAGCTGCAGGCCTCCGGCGGCCTCGTCGACGCCGAACTCCCCGCCGGGGTCCAGCCGCGGATCCGCCCCGCCGGCCAGGCCTTCGAGGACCTGGTCGCCGCCATGCACGCCCAGCACCCGGTCAGCTTCCGCTACCTCGCCGGCAGCACCGGCCAGGAGGAGCAGCGGTTCGTGGAGCCGTGGGGCCTCGGCAGCCGCTTCGGCCAGTGGTACCTCGTTGCCCGGGACCGGACCCGCGGGGAGAAGCGCTTCTTCCGGCTCTCCCGCCTCACCTCGGCCGTGACCGTCCTGGACAAGGAACACTTCGCCCCGCCGGCGGACTTCAACGTCCGCGCCGAACTCGCCGGGCTGGCGGAGCTGCCGGTCCGCACCGCCGTCGTCGACGTCCAGGCGGGCAGGCTGCACGGTCTGCGCCAACGGGCCGCCCCCGGCGCCGCCATCCCGGAAGGCCCTGCCGGGCCGCCCCACACCGGCCGGGACCGTCTCGGCGTGCCGTACCGGGACGCCGAGACCCTCGCCGAGGAACTCGCCTCCTACGGGCCCCGGGTCCTGGTGGTCTCCCCGCCTGAACTCGTGGCATCCGTGCGGCGCCGCCTGGCGGCCGCAGCCGACTTTGCCGCCGCGCCGGTCCCGGCGATCTCCTTCCCGGCGGCCGCTATCCCGGCGGCCCGGCGCGGCCGCAAACGCACGTCCGAGGACCAGCTGGCCCGGATGCTGCAGCTCGTGCCGTTCCTGGTGCACAACCAGGGCCTCCACATCAGCGAAGTCGCAGCGAAGTTCGGAATCACCCGCAACGAACTGGAAGCGGACCTGCGGATCCTGATCTGCTCCGGCCTGCCGGAAGGCTACCCCGACGACCTGCTGGACATCCAGTGGGACGACGACCACGTCACCATCAGCCAGGACCTCGACCTGAACCGCCCCGTCCGCTTCACCGTGGAGGAGGCCTGTGCCCTGCTGACCGGCCTGGAAACGCTCAACGGCCTGCCTCAGCTTGCCGAAGGCAGCGCGCTGGAATCGGTCACGCTCAAGCTCATGGCAGCAGCGGGGGAGGAGGGGCTCAAGGCGGCGGCACTGTCCGGACCCGAGGTGGGCCCAGGCAACTCGGCAGCCCTGGAAACCGCCCGCGAAGCCATCCGGACCGGCGCCCAGCTGCGGCTGCGCTACTTCTCCCCCCTCCGCGATAGCGTCTCCGAACGCAGCATCGACCCGCTGCGGCTGTATTCGCTGGACAACACCTGGTACCTCGAGGCCTACTGCCATTCCGCGCAGGGCCTGCGCAACTTCCGGCTGGACCGGATCGAGGCCCTCGAAACCACCGGCCTGCCCGTCTCGGAGACGGCCACGCCCGGCGGGAGTTACCCCGTCAAACTCTTCACCCCCAACGACGACGACACGGTGGTGGTGGTTGAACTGACCCGCCGCGGCGCCGGCCTCGCCGACGAATATTACGCGGAACGGACGGCGGAACTGCCCGACGGCGGGCTGCTGGCTGAAATCCGCTTCGGCAGCACCGACTGGCTGCCGATGTTCGTGGCCCAGCACGGGGGGACCGCCCGGATCCTGCAGCCCGAAGAACTCGCCGACGCTTCCCGCCAGTGGCTGGCCGCCGCTCTGGCCCAATATGAAGACTAGCCAGCGCGGCGGCTAGACTACTCAGCATGCCTTGGTGGTCCTGGATCGTAATCTGGATAGCGCTTGTCGCGCTGTCGCTGTTGTTCTTCGTTGTGCTCGGCGTCCGGTTGTTCCGGAAGTTCATGGCGACACTCAAGGACCTCGGGGAAGCGGGGGAGCGGTTCTCCGCCTTCCCGTCGGCCCCCCAGGCGTCAGCCCAGGCGGCCGGGGACGCGGGCGCCGCGGCCGGGACTCAGGACGCGCAGGGACCGTTGCCGGAACCCGGATCCGCGGTTTTTGCCTCACCCGCGCAAATGGGGCATGACTACCGCGCCGCCAAGTTTGCCCGTCAGGAAGCCCGCCGCAAGCGGCGCGTCCAGCGCAAACTGGACCGCGGCCAGCCCCAGCGGCTGCGCGACATCGAATTCAGTTAGACATAGGATGTATTCAAACGAAAGGACCTCCTGTCATGAGGCTTGAAGGCTGGCATCTCATCATCATCATCGTTCTGGCACTGGTGCTTTTCGCTGCACCGAAGCTGCCCGGCATGGCCCGAAGCTTGGGCCAGTCGATGCGCATCTTCAAGTCGGAAGTCCGGGAGATGAAAAAAGACGGCTCCACGGACGCCGCCGACGGCTCCGAGCCGGTCGAGGGCCGGGTCGTGAACCACCCGAAGTCCAACGGCGCGGAAACCCGCGCCGCAGACGGAACCGACGTTCCGCCGCCGAACCGCGCCTAGCACCGCGTGGCAGTAACCATGAGCCGCCGGTCGAACCCCGAGGGGAGGATGGCGCTCCTCGATCACCTGAAGGAACTGCGGAACCGCCTCTTCAAGTCCGCGATCGCGGTACTCCTGGGCACCGTCGTCGGGTTCCTCGTCTACCAGCCCATGCTTGCGGCGCTGATCAAACCCATCAGCGACCTCAACACGCATGAAGGCCGGCAGGCGACGCTGAACTTTGACGGTGTGGCCAGTTCTTTTGACCTGATGATCCAGGTGTCCGTCTTCCTGGGCCTGATCGTCGCCAGCCCCGTCTGGCTCTACCAGCTGTGGGCCTTCATCGTTCCCGGCCTGCACAAGAAGGAACGCCGGATGGCGCTGTCCTTCGTCGCTGCCGCCGTTCCGCTGTTTGTGGGCGGCGTCCTGCTGGCGTGGCTGGTGCTTCCGAACGCGGTCCGGGTGCTGACCGATTTCACCCCTGCCGGCGGCTCGAACTTCATCAGCGCCCAGGTGTACCTCTCCTTCGTGCTGCGGCTGCTGCTGGCCTTTGGCATCGCCTTCCTGCTGCCGGTGGTCCTCGTCGGGCTGAACCTGGCCGGGATCATCAAAGGCAAACAGCTCCTCAAGAGCTGGCGCATCACCGTGTTCCTGGTCTGCCTCTTCGCCGCCATGGCGGCACCGGGCGCGGACGCGATGAGTATGTTCTACCTCGCCGGACCCATGCTCATTCTCTTCTTCGCCGCGATCGGCCTGTGCCTGTTGAACGACCGCCGCCGCGAACGGCGTGCCGTCAAAAGGGCCGCCGAGACCGAAGCGACCGCGGACCAGGGGACTCCCAGCTCCGAGCTGGAGAATCTCTAGCCCTTGGCGCATTAGGCTGGAAGCATGTCCTCACTACCCGGGCCGGAATCGCCGTCTGACCGCTACCGAGCCAGCGCCGAGCGGGCCGCAGAAGCCAAAACCTATCTGGGCGGCTTCATCCGTTCGCTTGCCTTCGAACTCGACGACTTCCAGCGCGAGGCGTGCCTGTCCCTGCAGGCCGGCCGGGGCGTCCTGGTGGCCGCCCCCACCGGTGCCGGCAAGACGATCGTGGGGGAGTTCGCCATCTACCTGGCGCTGCAGCGCGGGCTCAAGGCTTTCTACACGACCCCGATCAAGGCCCTGAGCAACCAGAAGTACTCGGAGCTGGCCGACAAGTACGGTCCCGACCGGGTGGGCCTCCTGACCGGCGACACATCCATCAACGGCGACGCCCCCGTCGTCGTGATGACCACCGAGGTGCTCCGCAACATGCTCTACGCGGATTCGAGCACCCTCGGCGACCTCGGCTACGTCGTGATGGACGAAGTCCACTACCTCGCGGACCGGTTCCGGGGCGCCGTCTGGGAAGAGGTCATCATCCACCTGCCCAGCGAAGTCCAGGTGGCCTCGCTCAGTGCGACGGTGTCCAACGCCGAAGAATTCGGCGCCTGGCTGGACACTGTGCGCGGCCAGACCGACGTGATCGTTTCCGAGCACCGGCCGGTGCCGCTCTGGCAGCACGTGATGGTGGGCCGGAAGATCGTGGACCTCTTCGCCGGCGACACCAGCTTCGATGAGATCGCCCCGGCCGGCGCGGCGGCCTCGTCCGCCGCCACCGCGGAAACGGCGGACCTGACTGCCCGCACGGGGTTCGAGGTCAACCCCGAGCTGCTCTCCATGGCCCGCGCCGAGAGCCAGATGAACTTCCGAGGCCGCTTCAGCAAGGGTGGCCGGAACGTCCGGCGCCAGCACAACCAGCGCGACGAGGCCCCCCAGGGCGGCACGCGCAGCCCGGTCCGGAAGGCCAGCCGCCCCCAGGTCATCGCCAGCCTGGACCGGCAGGACCTGCTGCCGGCCATCACCTTCATTTTCTCCCGCGCAGGCTGCGACGCGGCCGTGGCACAGTGCGTCGCCGCCGGGCTGTGGCTGACCACCGAGCAGGAGCAGCTCATCATTGCGCGGCGCGTCGATGAGGCGGCGCAGGACATCCCCTCCGATGACCTGGACATCCTGGGCTTCTGGAGCTGGCGCGACGGGCTGCTGCGCGGACTGGCAGCCCACCACGCCGGGATGCTGCCCACCTTCAAGGAAGTCGTTGAAAAGCTCTTTGTCGACGGGCTGGTCAAGGCCGTGTTCGCGACCGAAACCCTGGCGCTCGGCGTCAACATGCCGGCCCGCTCCGTTGTGCTGGAGAAGCTCGAGAAGTTCAACGGCGAGGCACACGTCAACATCACCGCGGGTGAGTACACCCAGCTGACCGGCCGCGCCGGCCGCCGCGGGATCGACGTCGAGGGCCACGCCGTGGTCCTGTGGCAGCCCGGCACGGATCCCGCCGCCGTCGCCGGCCTCGCCTCGCGCCGCACGTACCCGCTGAACTCCAGCTTCCGGCCCACGTACAACATGTCCATCAACCTGCTCGCACAGTTCGGCCGGCCCCGGGCGCGGGAGATCCTTGAGTCCTCCTTCGCCCAGTTCCAGGCCGACCGCTCCGTGGTCGGGCTCGCGAAACAGGTGCGCAGCCGCGAGGAATCCCTGGCGGGCTTCAGCAAGGCGATGACGTGCCACCTCGGCGACTTCACCGACTACTCCCGGATCCGCCGTGCGCTTTCCGACGCGGAGAAGAACGCCTCCCAAACCAGCTCACGGGCCAGGAAATCCGTGACCGAGGACTCCCTGAGCCGGCTGCTCCCCGGGGACGTGGTGGACGTACCCACCGGCCGCGCACCCGGCATCGCCGTCGTCCTCAGCTCCGACCACCACTCCCGCGAGCCGCGGCCAGCCGTGATGACCTTGGACAACCAGCTGCGGCGGATCGGCACCCAGGACGTGGAAGGGCCGCTGGCCCCGATCACCAGGGTCCGCATCCCGAAATCCTTCAATGCCAAGGTGCCCAAGTCACGGCGGGATCTGGCGTCCTCGGTCCGCAATGCCCTGCGCGAGAACCGGCCCCCGGCGCCGCCAAACCGGAACGAGGACTTTGGCCGCGCCGCAGCCCAGCCGGACCTTGAAAAGAAGATCACCGAGCTGCGCCGCCAACTCCGCGCCCACCCGTGCCATGGCTGCAGTGAACGCGAGGACCACGCTCGCTGGTCTGAGCGCTACTGGAAGCTCCGCCAGGAGACCGACGGGCTGGTCCGCCAGATCCAGGGCCGCACCAACACCATTGCCAAGACCTTCGACCGGGTGTGCGGCGTCCTGTCCAGCTACGGCTACCTGGAAACCTCCGACGCCGGGGTGCTCACCATCAGCGCCGACGGGCAGCGGCTGCGCCGCATCTACGGCGAGAAGGACCTGCTGATTTCCCAGTCCCTGCGGCTGGGGGCCTTCAGTGACCTTGACGCCGCCGAGGTCGCTGCCCTGGCCAGCATCCTGGTCTACCAGGCCAAACGTGAGGACCGCGGGCTCCGGCCCAAGATGCCGAGCGTGTCCCTCGAGTCCGCCATCGACATCGTGGTGCAGGAATGGTCCGCCCTGGAGGACGTCGAGGAGGCCAGCAAGCTACCGCTCACCGGCGAACCCGAGCTCGGCCTGGTCTGGCCGATCTTCAAGTGGGCCAGGGGCCGGCACCTGCAGGACGTCCTCAGCGGCACTGACCTTGCCGCGGGCGACTTCGTCCGCTGGGTGAAACAGGTCATCGACCTGCTGGACCAGCTGGCCAAAATACCGTCGCTGGACCCGCGGGTGGCGCGGCTGTGCGGCGAAGCCATCAAGCTCATCAAGCGCGGCGTCGTCGCGTATTCCTCCGTGGCCTGACCGCCGCGGCCCGGCCCTCGCGCCGATCATGCCGCCACCGGATCATGCCACCACCGGATCAGGCCAGCACCGGACCATGCCAGCACCGGACCATGCCAGCACCGTTGAAACCGTCCGGCCCGCGCCGGACACCAGCCCCAAGGAGTCACCGCCCCATGACCGATTCACCAGCCACCCCCGCGCCGCACAAGGTGACGCTGTACCGGAACGGTTCCGTCTACACCGCCGCCGACCCCTTCGCGACGGCGATGCTGGTCGACGGCGACACCGTCGCCTGGGTTGGCTCGGAACAGGCGGCGACCTCGATTGCCGATTCCTCAATGGAGGTCATCGATTTGCAGGGCGCGCTCCTGGCTCCCGGCTTCGTCGACTCCCACGTCCACCTCACCGAGACCGGCATCGCACTGGACTCCCTGCAGCTGGGCGGGGTGCGCTCCGCCCGGGAACTGCTCGACGCCGTCGCCGGCTTCAGCGCCTCCGCTTCCGGCGCGGGCGGCACCGTGCTGGGCCACGGCTGGGACGAGACCCAGTGGCCGGACTCCACGCTGCCGTCCCGGGAAGACCTGGACCGCGCCTCCGGCGGGCGCCAGGTGTACCTCTCGCGGGTCGACGTGCACTCCGCCCTTGTGTCCTCCTCGCTGGCAGGGACCGCCGGCCTCGACGGGATCGAGGGCGCCGGTGCGGGCGGCCAGGTCAAAAGTGCCGCGCACACCGCCGCGCGGCTGGCTGCGCGCCGGGTGCCCGCCGCCGCGATCCGCGGCTACCAGCAGCGTGCCCTGGCCGAAGCGGCCGCCAACGGCTACGTGGCCCTGGCTGAAATGGCGGCGCCGCACATCGGCAGCACCGAGGACCTGCAGCTCGCCGCGGCCTGGAACGCGGGGCCGGACGCGGTCCCGGAGATCCTGCCGTACTGGGGCCAGCTGGCCGACTCGGCGGAACATGCCCAGTCGATCCTGGAGGGCCTGGGCGTGTCCGTGCTCGGCCTCGCGGGGGACCTGAACATCGACGGCTCAATCGGTTCGCGGACCGCGGCGCTGCGGGCGGACTACAGCGACGCCCCGGGCGAACGCGGCAGCCTGTACCTCTCGGTCGCGGAAGCGGCGGCCCACCTGGCAGCGTGCTCGATGCTGGGGATCCAGGCAGGCTTCCATGTGATCGGCGACGCCGGCCTCGACGCCGCGCTGGACGCCCTGGACCAGGCGGCTGCGGAGGTGGGGGAGCAGAAGGTCCGCGCCGCGGGCCACCGCTTCGAACATGTCGAGCTCGCCGACGCGGAGGCGATCAGCCGGCTGGCCAAGTACTCCGTTTCCGTCAGTGCCCAGCCCGGCTTCGACGCTGCCTGGGGCGGTGAGGGCAGTCTCTACCAGCAGCGGCTGGGCTCCCGGCGCGCCGGGATAAACCCGTTCGCCTCCTTCTACGCCGCCGGCGTCCCGATCTGCTTTGGCAGTGACAGCCCGGTGACGCCACTGCGTCCCTGGGCAAGCGTCCGGGCGTGCCTGCAGCACAACAACCCGGCGGAGCAGATCTCTGCCCGTGCGGCGTTCCTCGGACACACGCGGGCGGGCTGGCGGGCTGCCCGGTACCGGAACCCGATGGCGGGCCAGCTGGTACCCGGCGCCCCCGCGAGCTTCGCCGTGTGGCAGGTCGAGGAGCTGATGGTCCAGGTGTCCGACGGCCGGGTCCAGTCGTGGAGCACGGACCCCCGGGCCCGGACGCCGCTGCTGCCGGCGCTGGACACCGGCGCCGAGCCGGGCTGCCTGCAGACGGTCAGGGACGGCCGGGAACTGTACTCCAGCGGCGCACTCCGGGCCTGACGGCCGGGACCCCGGCCGCCGGGCCCGTCCCGAAACTTTTCCCGCCGCAACACGGCCCTGACCTGCGACGATGGATGAAACGGCAGGTCACGGAGCGGTTGACAGATCAGGGCCTGCCCGTAGCATTGAGGGTCAACGGAGGGTTGCGGGGACCGCAGCCTCCGGACGTCCCCCGGTCAGCTTCAGGTTGCCGCTAGCGCGGCAGCTTCCCTGGTCGTGGCCATGGGTACTCCCTGGGGGCGGGTCCACTTCGCAGTAGAAAACGGTTCCGGCGGCTTATTTCACGGGCTGCCGAAACTGGCCCGCAGCGGGTGGACCCGCCCGGGAGGACCCTGATGGGCCGGGGGACGGGCCCTGGATGGCCCCGGGACGCTCCGGCGACTCCCTATAATGGAGAGCTGCGCCTGGTGTCAGCTCACCACAGTCCGCCCGGCGTTTGACCGCTCCCTTCAAGGAAAGGCCTCGCTGTGCGTGTCCTCACGATCATCCCGACCTACAACGAGCTGGAATCGTTGCCCAAGACCCTCGAGCGCCTCCGCGCGGCTGTGCCGGGCTCCGATGTCCTGGTTGTCGACGACAACAGCCCCGACGGCACCGGGCAGCTGGCGGACCGCTTCGCCGCGGAGGACAGCCAGGTCCACGTATTGCACCGTGCGGGCAAGGCCGGCCTCGGGGCCGCGTACATCGCCGGCTTCAGGTGGGGGCTCGAGGCCGGATACGACGTCCTCGTGGAGATGGACGCCGACGGCTCGCACCAGCCCGAGCAGCTTCCCCAGCTCCTCGAGGCCGTGGAACAGGGCGCCGACCTCGCCATGGGCTCGCGCTGGGTACCCGGTGGCAGCGTCGTGAACTGGCCGCTGTACCGGCAGGCGATCTCCCGGGTGGGGAGCACCTACGCGCGGCTCATGCTTGGCTTGAAGATTAAGGACGTCACCGGAGGCTTCCGCGCGTTCCGCCGGGGCACCCTGGAAAAACTGAACCTGGACACCGTCGATTCAGTCGGCTACGGATTCCAGGTGGACCTGGCCTGGCGGGTGGCGAAGCTCGGTCTCACGATTGTGGAGCGCCCCATCACTTTCGTCGAGCGGGAACTGGGCGACTCGAAGATGAGCGGAAACATCGTGGTCGAAGCCATGATCAATGTCACCCGGTGGGGCCTGACCGCCCGCTGGAACACCCTCGCCGGGAAGCTCCCCGGCAAGAAGGCCTAGCCGGCGCCGGCATAAGTGCGCCGGCCCTTAAACCAAAACAACGCGGGGTCACTTCCGGCCCATCCGAGGCATCAGGATGGGCTGTAAGTGACCCCGCGTTGTTTGAAGTGGCGGGTGCGCGGGCTGGCTAGGCTGAGCGCCGTTCGCCGCGGCGTTCGCGCAGGATCGTCAGGCGGTCCGCGAGGATCTGCTCGAGTTCAGGCAGTGAGCGACGTTCCAGGAGCATGTCCCAGTGCGTGCGGACTGCCTTCTCGTTGAGGTTCACGGGGCGTTCGCCGTCGACGAGCAAGGCTTCCTTGCCGGTCTTCGACACCCATACCGGGGGGATCTCCGCTTCGGAGGAGAAGGTCACGAATACCTGCTCGCCGTCCGCGCAACGGTATTCAACCCGCTGGCGCGGAGCCGGTTCGACGCCGGATTCAGTCTCCATACTCTGTGCGCCGAGGCGCATACCCCGCAGGCTGCGATCGCTCATCTTTTCTCCCTCTATTCGGTTCGCAGGGTCATGCCCTGCGTTTGCCGGGGGCCGTGAGGCCGCACCGGACTGTTGTTTGCGTTGCGCCGTCTCAACCGGACCCATACCGGACAAATCGTCACTGTATGAAACGCTTCGCGAAGCTTAATTGTTCCGCCCGACTGAACGAGCCGGACAAATATTCAAGTATACGGGAACAGGGCACCTCTGGTAAAGCCTGCTGGGTCCGCGCGGGCGGTTCCGCCCACGGAAACACGGGCGGTTCCGCCCACGGGGAAGGGGAGGCACCCGCGGCGCGGCTGCCTCCCCTTTCGTTCGGGAGTTTAGGCCTCCGGCTGCCCCGGGAAGCCTGTCGGACCGGCGTCGGCCGCTGCCGCAGGAGCTGTGGCAGCGGTTGTGGCGGCTGGCGCGGGAGCGGTGGCGGGTCTTGCCGGGCGGGTGGCAGCGGGTTCCGCCGCGGCGTCGGATCCGGGGCCGAACAGCCCGTCGTTGAACTGGCCGTCCTTGCTGCCGCCGAGTGCGTTGCCAATGCCCTTGAGGGCTTCGCCGACTTCACTGGGGATGATCCAGAGCTTGTTGGCGGATCCTTCGGCGATCTTCGGAAGGGTCTGCAGGTACTGGTAGGCCAGGAGCTTCTGGTCCGGGTTGCCCTTGTGGATCGCGTCGAACACCTTCTGGATGGCCTGCGCCTCGCCGTCGGCCCGGAGGATCGCCGCTTTCGCGTCACCCTCGGCCTTCAGGATCGAGGACTGCCGCTGTCCTTCGGCGGTCAGGATGGCGGACTGCTTGGTGCCTTCCGCGGTCAGGATGGCGGCGCGGCGGTCGCGCTCTGCCCGCATCTGCTTCTCCATCGAGTCCTGGATGGAGTGGGGCGGATCAATGGCCTTGAGCTCCACCCGGGAGACCCGGATGCCCCAGCGGCCGGTCGCTTCGTCCAGCACGCCGCGCAGCTGCCCGTTGATCTGGTCACGGGAGGTCAGGGCCTCTTCGAGGTTCAGTCCGCCGACGACGTTGCGGAGCGTCGTGGTGGTGAGCTGTTCCACCGCCTGGATGTAGTTGGCGATCTCGTACGTGGCCGCCCGCGCATCGGTGACCTGGAAGTAGACGACCGTGTCGATCGAGACAACCAGGTTGTCCTCGGTGATGACCGGCTGCGGCGGGAAGGAGACCACCTGTTCGCGCAGGTCAAGCAGCGGCAGCAGCCGGTCCACGAACGGGATCAGGATCGTGAGGCCGGGGTTCAGCGTCCGCTGGTACTTGCCCAGCCGTTCGACGACGCCGGCACGGGCCTGCGGGACAATCCGCACCGACCGGACCAGCACGATTATTACGAACGCAACGAGAACCAGCAGCACGATTGCGACTGCGATATCCATACATCACCTATTCCCCAGATTGGTCTTGCTATGGTGCGCGGCGGTGTCCCGCCGCGTGCCCGGCACCGCTGGCGGCCGCCGGAATTCTTGCGCCTGCTACTGGATGGCGGTTTCCGGCTGCGGGGCAACGACGGCGGTGGCGCCGTCGATCGCGCTGACGATCCCCCGCTGGCCCGGCGCAAGGACGCCGGTCTCGGAACGGGCGCTCCAGACGTCCCCGCCGATCTTGACCAGGCCGCCGCTCGCGCTGACCGGCTCCATCACGAGGGCGGATTCGCCGATCAGCCGTTCAACGTTGCTGCGGCGGTCCGCCGGGCCCTTGTGCAGGTGCTTGAGCGCAACCGGCCGCACGAAGCCGATCATCAGGAGGGAAACCACGCAGAAGGCCACAATCTGCAGGCCCGGGTTCGCGCCCGCGAAGGCTGCCACCAGACCTGCCAGGGCCCCGCCGCCGAGCATGATGAAGAACAGGTCGAGGGTGAGCATCTCCACCACAGCGAACACCAGGAAGACCGTGAGCCACAGGGCCCACCAGTTTTCGGGCAGCCATTCAAACATCGTTTCCCCCTTCGCACCGGGGGCTGCGGGCGCAGACCCTCAGTAACTGTGATTCCATCCTAAGCCGAAGGGCAACGCCTGCCGAGGACCGCGGAGGGCCGCCGGCGAAAGTGGCCAAGCCGTTACCTGGAGTACCGCAGGACTAGCGGCGCGGCTCGAAAACACTGATCCGGAAACGGGCCGACACAGATGTCAGCGGCGGCAGGGAGGCCGCGAGGGACGCCAACGCTCCGCGGTCCAGATGATGTCCGGCCGGCCCCATGAGGGCCAGCCTGGCGACGTCGTCCGGGGCCAGCCGGAGCGGCACGTCCAGATTGTCGGCGGACAGCGCTGAAAAATGTCCCTCGAGCGACGCCGCGAGCCGCTCGTCCTTCGCCGGGTCGATCCCAAGCATCCCGGCGCGCCCCGCGATCTCCCCGAGATGGCCCGGCCGGGGGGTCACCACGATGAGCCGGCCGCCAGGACGAAGCACCCGGGCGAACTCGCCCGCGTTGCGCGGCGCGAAAACCACGGTGACGACGTCGGCCGCGCCGTCAGCGACCGGCAGCGGCTGCCAGACGTCACAGACGAGGTTCACGGCCTCCGGATTCAGCCTGGCGGCCCGGCGGAGCGCGAACTTCGAAATGTCCAGGCCGACGGCCGCCGTGGGCGCCCCGTCGGCAGCCATCCGGTCCAGCAGGGCCCGGAGGTAGTGGCCGGTGCCGGTACCGGCGTCCAGCACCGTCCTGGGATTCTGCGCCGTGCCGCCGGACAGCACCGGGGCGGCCAGCTCCGCCACGGCGCCGGCGAGTGGACGGTAGTGGCCGGCGGAGAGGAAGTCGAAGCGGGCGGCGACCATGTCGGCGGTGTCGGACTCGAACACCGTGCCTTTGCCCACCAGGAAATTGAAGTACCCCTGTTTCGCCGCGTCGAAGCTGTGGCCGGCCGGGCATACCAAGGTGCGGGCGGCGCCGTCGCTGAATCCGAGGCGGTTCCGGCAGACCGGGCACAGCAGGGCGGCGGCGGGGACGGGGGGCATAGTGTCCATCCTAGGGGCGGCGCACCCGGCACGGCGTGGGCGCGCTGCCACGGCGTCCGGCGCGCCGGGGTGAGCTGTTTCACAGCCGGGGGAACTGGGGCTAGGCTCGCACAGGTGAAATCAGAACATCTCCCGCTGATCAATTCCGTTTCCGCTCCCGCCGTGCATCCGGACGGCACGCGTGCCGTGGTGTCCGTGCTCCGGCCCGACTTCGACGCCGATGCCTACGTCGGCCAGCTGTGGACTGTCCCGCTGGACCCGGACCAGCCTCCACGCCGCCTGACCCGCGGATTCCGCGACACGGCCCCGGATTTCTCCCCGGACGGACAGGTGCTCGCGTTCCTGCGCGCCGCTGCCGGCGGCAAACCCCAGCTCCACATCGTGGAGGCGGGCGGCGGGGAGCCGCAGCCGGTCACCGATGCCCCGCTGGGGGTGTCGGCGTTCGCATGGTCGCCTGACTCGCGGCGCGTCGTCTACAGTGCCCGGACTCCGGAGGAGGGGCGCTACGGCGATACCGCTGGGGTCTCCGCGGGATCCGAGGACGCGCGGCTGATCACCGACTACCAGTACCGGATGAACGGCGTCGGCTATACCGCGGACAAGCCGGTGCAGCTTTTCCTGCTCGAGCTGCCCGCACTCGGATCCGAACCCAAAGTGGCGCCGGCCGGCCGGGCACTGAAGGACCGCACCTCAGCTGTTCACGGCAGCAACCCGCCCGGCCTGTTGCCGGTCGCGCGGCAGCTCACCTCCGCTGCCACTGACCACAACGGCGCCAGCTTCAGCACCGACGGCAACAACATTTACTTCACGGCAGCCCTGCACGAGGGCAGCGACGCCGATCTCGCCAGCGGCATCTACCGCATCGCCGTGGGGGAGGGCGCTCTGGAAGAGGGCGCTATGGGGGAAGGCACCGGGGGATCGGAGCCGGAACCCGTCGCCCCGGCCAACACCGGCCGCCAGAGCGTCCACGCCGTCCGGCAGTCGCAGGACGGGCAGTGGCTGTTTTTCCTCGCCCAGGACCTGGGCGGGTCGGGACAGGACTTCGTGGCACGCAACACCGCGCTTTACGTGCTGCCGGCCGGCGGCGGCGACGCCGCGCGGCTGAGCGACGCCGAGACGATGGACCTCGGCTGCAACGGCCGGATCGAACTGGCCGGGTCTGGCTCGGCGCTGCTGCTGAACAACACCCGGGGAACGGTTGAGTTGCTAGAATTCCAGGCCGCCGGGAACCACCGGCGTCTGGTCAAGGGCGAACGGGTGGTCACCGGTGCCGCGGCCGGCGGCGGATCGGTCGTGGTCAGCTTCGCCGATGCGGCGACCGCGGGGGATGTTGCGGTGCTCGACGGCGGGCAACCCCGCACCCTGACCGATTTTTCCGCCCCACTGCGTGCGGACGCCGGAATCATCGAACCGCTCGAGCTCACGGTCGCTTCCGGCGACGGCTACCCCGTCCATGGCTGGCTCGTGAAGCCGCCGGGCGAGGGCCCGCACCCGGTCCTGCTCAACATCCACGGCGGCCCGTTCGCCCAGTTCACCGGAGCGCTTTTCGATGAGGCCCAGGTCTATGCCGCGGCGGGCTACGCGGTCCTGATGTGCAACCCGCGCGGCTCCGCCGGCTATGGCCAGGCCCACGGCCGGGCCATCAAGGAGAAGATGGGCACCCTGGACATGCAGGACGTCCTGGCCTTCCTCGACGGCGCGCTCGGCAAGTTCGAGGAGCTCGACGCCGGGTCGCTCGGCATCATGGGAGGTTCCTATGGTGGCTACCTGACTGCCTGGACCATCAGCCATGACCACCGCTTCAGGGCCGCCATCGTGGAACGCGGATTCCTGGATCCCGTGAGTTTCATCGGGTCCTCCGACATCGGCTGGTTCTTCGGCGGGGAGTACACCGGGCGTTCGGCCGAACTGATGGCGGCGCAGAGCCCGATGGCCCGGGTGGACCAGGTGCGCACCCCGGCGTTGGTCATTCACAGCGAGGACGATCTCCGGTGCCCGGTGGAACAGGGGCAGCGGTATTTCACGGCGCTCAAACAGCTCGGGGTGGAGGCCGCGTTCCTGGTCTTCCCAGGGGAGAACCATGAGCTGTCGCGCGCCGGCACGCCCCACCACCGCAAACAGCGCTTCGACCAGATCCTGGCGTGGTGGGCCCGGTACCTTCCGACCACGGCGAACCCGGCCTCTGCGGCCCGGTGACTTGATTCAGGCGTCCGGCAGGAACCCGAGTTCCTGCCGGGCGAGGCTGATATCGGGCTGCGACCAGCGCGCAGCGTATTCGGCATTGGTGCTGATGGACCGCAGCTCGGCGCGGTCCAGGTAGAGGATGCCGTGCAGGTGGTCGGCTTCGTGCTGGACGATCCGCGCCTGCCAGCCGCTGAACTCCCGCTGCTGCCGGCTTAGGTCCGGAGCGGTGAAGTCGAGCCGGACCGACTCGGGGCGGGAGACGGCCGCCTGCACTCCGTTCAGTGAGAGGCATCCCTCGTAGAACGCCGCGGTGGGGCCGGGCAGTGGCTGGTAGGACGGGTTCAGCATGGCGAAGAACGGCAACGGCTCCCGTCCGCGGACGGCGGCGACCTCCGGATCGACCTCGAACTGGTCCTCGAGCACCGCGAGCTGCAGCGGGATTCCCAGCTGGGGGGCCGCCAGACCGACGCCGGGCGCCTTGTGCATAACACTGCGCATCAGGTCGATCAGCTGGCCAAGTTCGGCGTCGCTCAGCTGGCCGTCAAAGGGCGCGGCGAGCTGCCGGAGCACCGGATGTCCGGCCTGGACGATGGAGGGGAGCACCCCGGCGGCCAGTAGGTGCTGGACGGTTTCATGGATGCGGGCGGCGCTGAAGTCAGTGGGCCTGGCGTCTGGTGACATGGCAACAGACTACTGGCGTCCGCAAGCTGCCGTAATGAATTCGTAAATGCGTCCACGAAGCACGGCTCCGGCGTCGACCTTCAGGATGCCGTCCCGGCCGCCCACGGACACCCTGAGCGGCAGCAGCGTCCCCACCTTGTCCTCCGCTACGGCGTGCGGATCGCAGCGTGCGGGCCGGATCCCCAACCGGAGCTGCTGGCTTGTGCCGCCGGCGCTGAACGAAACGGATCGGGGCCACGGGGCGGACGCGTCCTCTTCGAGCAGGGTGGTCTGATCGATCGAGTTGATCGTCAGGGATCCCGTTGAGCCGGGATTCACGGCGCCGGGAGTGCTTCGCGGCGTGACCGTTAGCTTCATGACTGCGCTCTGCCCGCCGGCGGCCACCTCGAGTTCCGGTTCCAGCCGGATTCCGGCGACCGCAGAGACCGCCTGGCTGAGGCACATTTCCGCGTTGTTGCGGCTGAGCACCCCGTACGGATCAGTGGGACGCACTGTGGCCGTGGACCCGGTCCCCGGACCGTCGGCAAGCCGCAGGACCAGCGCGGGCCCCTCGCCCACGGGTTCTGTCTGGAGTCCGCATTCCGGGGCGCGCAGTTGCGCCGGCAGCATCTTGGTCTGCCCCGGCGGGAGTTCGATCCCGCCGGGAGTCGCCTGCCACTCGATGGTGCCGGCGAAGAGCGGGCTGGCCAGGCCCGCGCCGCGGACCGTCACCGGGGCGGGGGTGGTATTGGTCAACTGGATGGCGATGATTTGGTTGCTGTAGTTGTCGCGGAGCTGGTTGATCTCGGCGGTGACCGGGACGGCCGCAGGAACTGCCTCCGGCGTCGCCATGGCTGGCGCCGAGGGTGTGCCGGCGCCGGAAGTAGCTGCGCTGCAGGAAACCGTCATGGCGAGGCCGACCACGGCGGCAGCCAGACCGCATACCGTGAAGATTCGCGTTCCGCCGGCCGGGAGCCGGAGCGGCGGGGAAGAGCAGCCCATGGGGAAAGTGTATTCCCGGCGGCAGCATGGGTACCCGGGGTGCCGGGCGCCGTCGGCTAGTCTCGTTCCATGACTTCGCTGGCCCCCTTGGACACCGTTCTGGCCCTGCTGCGCGCTCTCGAGGCGGGCGGCGGAGCGAAGGATATCTTGCCCTTCCTGGCCGAGGACTACACCCTGCACGAGGCGCCCCATCTGCTGGCACCGGCCGGGGCAATCCGGAACCGCGGGCAGGTCCTGGCGGGGGCGGCTGCAGCCCAGGACGTCATCTCGGGGCAGCGTTTCGAAGTGCGGCGCACGACGTGTGAAGGCACCCGTGTGGTGGTGGAAGCCGACTGGACAGCCACGCTGCTGATGGATCTTCCGCACTGGGACACCGGCGAGGTCATCCGCGCCAGGATTGCGGCCGTTTTTGAGGTCCGGGACGGCAGAATTATCAGCCAGGACAGCTACGACTGCTACTTCACGCCCGCCTGAGCGACCCCGGGCGGGAGGGCCCGCAGCCCCGGCGGGGCACTCACTGCATGGTGAAGCGGCGGGCTACGAGTCCGTTGAGGGCCGGCATGGCCGCGGCCGCGGCGATGGCCCGGTTCCGCACTGACAACGGCCCCGCCGGCAGCGGCCGCCCCAGCGCCATGTTGATTTCGGACTGGCGTGCCGCCCGGGCTGCTGCCGCCCGGCGGCTCACCTCGAAGTTTCGGAGGTCCGCCCCCACGTCCGCGCCGCGCAGCGAGGCGAGAATCACCGGCGCCAGGGCGACGGCGTCGAGCCAGCCCAGGTTCATGCCCTGGCCACCGATCGGACTGATCTCATGGGCGGCGTCGCCGATCAGCACCGTCCGGCCGTTCACCATCCTGCGTGCCAGCCGTGCGCGTGCGCCGAAGCTGCTCAGCATGCTGTTGCTCGCGGGGTCGACGTCAATCCCGGTGCGTTCCCCGATCCGTTTCACGAGCCAGCGGGCGTCCCGCCCGATCCCGGGGCCTGCGAGGCGCACCACCCAGCGGCGCAGCCCTCCTGGCAACGGAAAAGACTCCACGATTCCTGCAGATTCCAGGAACAGTGCCGCGTCCGGACCAAATCCGGTGCTGTCGGTGAAGTCTCCCATCAAGTAGCTGTCCGGGTAGTTCTTCGCCCGCACGGCGGTGCCCAGCTGGGAGCGGACGGTCGATCTGACGCCGTCGGCGGCCACCACTAGGGCCGCCGAGTGCCGGATGGCGGTGCCAGTGCCACCGGTGCTCGCCTCCGCGGTGACACGGCCGCCGTCGTGATGCAGCCGGGTGACCCGGACACCGCGGTGCAGGGCCCCGGCGTCGAGTTGGCGGACGCGTTCCTCGAGCACCGCCGCCGTCCGGGACTGCGGCAGGGCGAGGACGAACGGGAAGCGGTCGGAGACGCCGGCAAAGGACATCTCGGCGAGCCGGGCGCCACCGCCGAGGGCGATGCCGCGCCGGATCGGGACCCCTTCGGCCACGAGGTCCTCTGCGACGCCGATCCCCTGAAGCGCGTCCAGCGACGGGGGATGGATGCCGATGGCGCGGGAGTGCGGCTCGGGGCTAGTCCGTTGTTCCAGGATCCGGACGCTGACGCCGTGCTGGAGCAGCAGGGCGCCCATGAACAGTCCCACCGGTCCGCCGCCGATCACCAGGACGTCAGCCACGGCCGCTGCCCTTGTCCAGGATCAGCAGGTTGCGGAACGGCGCTTGGCGGCGGACGCTCCAGCCCGGGGGAGCGGCGGCCCGGAGTTCGGCCGTGGTGTAGCTGCGGCGGATCGAGGTGAGGCCGTCCTGCCTGATGTAGGAGCCGGTGAAGGGCCAGGAGGAGGCGAAGAAGAGACCGTAGGCGGCGGGGCTGCGCCGGAGATCGTTGTGGATGACCCGGCCGTGGCAGAGCCCGGCGGATTCGGCCAGGAACACGGGAAGTTCGTGCTCCGCCAGATGGTGCAGGACGTGGTTGGACACCACCAGGTCAAAGCTCAGGCCTTCGCTGGCCAGCTCCGCTGCCATGGCCTGACGGAACGTCACGCCCGCGGCCTGGTGCCGCTCCGCGGCGAAGCGGCTGGCACGCGGATCCGGATCGATGGCTGTGATTTTCAGGCGGAGGCCGTCGCGGGCGGCCCAGCGGGCGATGATGACCGGCACATCGCCGCCCCCGCAGCCGATGTCCAGCAACGTGGCCGGCGTGCTGCGGCTCAGGAGCGGCCTGAGCTGGCGCAGATAAATGCCGCGCCAGCCGGAAACGGTGCGGTTGACCAGCGCAAATTGGGCGTAGGTGCGGTCAAGCCGGACCGGATCGCAGCCGGGCAGGTCCATCTCCTCGACGGCGTGCGCCGCGCGGTCCCGCAGTAGGTCCACCTCTGCTTCTCAGGCCAGGGCCGATTCGGGCTGGGCGGACCGGGCGGCCGCGTCCCCGGACAAGGCCGCCGTCCCGATGCCGCGGCTGCTGATTTTGGTGAAGAGCGCCGTTTCCACGGTCAGACCGGGCCCGAATGCCATGGAACAGATCCGTTCGCCGCCGTCGTCGGCCCGGTCGGCCGATGGCAGATCAAGGATGTGGCGGAGCACGAAGAGCACAGTGGCGCTGCTCATGTTGCCGTAGTTGCGCAGGGTCTCGCGGGCCGGCACCAGCTGCTCGTCGCTGAGGTCCAGCCTGGACTGGACCTTGTCGAGGATGCTGCGGCCTCCCGGGTGGATGGCCCAGTGCCGGATATCGCGGTAGGGGAGCCCCTGCAGGGAGGTTTCCCGGGAGAGGAGTGGCTCCAGGGCGCCGATGATGTGGTCATCGATGATGTGCGGGACGTAGTTGCCCAGGACCATCTCGAAGCCTTCGTCGCCGATATTCCAGGCCATGGATTCCTCGCCGACCGGCGTCAGGACCGTCTCGAAGTGGTCCAGTCGCAGCAGTGCAGGATCGTCCGGGAACTCACGCGCGGTCACGACTGCCGCTGCCGCGCCGTCGGCGAACAGCGCAGATCCCATGATGGTGTCCGGATCGTTGGAGGTCCGGACGTGCAGCGAGCAGAGCTCGGCGCAGACCACCAGCACGACGGCGTCCGGGTCCGCCTCGCAGAACGACTTCGCGGCCCGGAGCGCCGGGAACGCCGCATAACAGCCCATGAACCCCAGGTGGTAGCGCTGTACCGCGGGATTCAGGCCGAGGGCCCGGACGATTTTGTAGTCCGGTCCGGGGTTGAAGAAACCCGTACAGGACACGGTAACGAGGTGAGTTATGTCAAGTAAAGTGATTTCAGGGCAGGCCGCCAGGGCTTTCTTTGCGGCCTCGATGAAGAGTTTGGTGGCCTCGGTGGCGAAGAGGTCGTTGCGCACTTTCGTGCTGGGACTGAGCAGCAGGCCTGTGTCGGCGTCGAAAAACACCGGGCTCTCGGCCCGGTGGTCCTTGGTCATTTCCTCAACAGCCGTGTGGCGGGTGTCGATGGCCGCGGAATCGAAGCAGGTGCCGACCAGCCGGGTGCCAAGCCTGCTGAGCCCCGGCTGGGCCGCGAAAACGTCCCGGGCTTCGGTTTGGATCAAAACAGTTGGCGGGACAGCAGTTTCCAGGGACCTCAGGTAGACCGTCATGGTTCATTCTCTGTGCGGGCGGTCCAGAAGACAATGGACCACGCCGGGAACCGGATGGGAACCGGGCTGCGGCCGCTAGGCTGCCGCCGCATGGAACGGGTGCAACTGAGCCCTCTCCGCACCCTCTTCAATAACGCCGATAATCAACATTATGTAAAGTAGAAGTTATTTGATTGCAGAATCTGCAGATTGGGACCCGCTGAACGCTCTCCCCGGTTTTGCGTGCCGGGGCGCCTGAGTCCGGGCCGTTACAGGAGTTAGGACCGGACCCCAGTCACGGATTCCGGTTGAACCAGTCCGAGGCGTCCATGGGTCTGGCATTCGGGCGCCCCATTAGATCAACGACGGGGATCCAAGTCTTGCCCGGCACGTTTTCTGCAAGCCATTCAAAGGCCCGAATCGTGGGGCGGGCCGCGATGGTTGCCGGGTCTGTACTCGACAGGGCAACTGACCTAACAAGCCAAAAATCCTCCCGGCACGGCGCTTCAAGGCATGGGCCCAACCCGGATAGACCCTTCACCGGTCCGATCTCCAAGCCATACCATCGCCACTCCCCCAGCATCCCCGCGTCCCGGACTACTTCGTCCGCCGTGGTGACGGGTCCTCCGTTGTGCTCGATACCCGCCCGGACACCCGGGTGAAGCCAGCGGACGAGGACGTGCTCCAGGCAACCAGGGTCCTGCGCACAGGCACTAGCCCAAAACCGCCCGCTCACGCCGCCCCAAAGTTCTCCTGGACCGGACCAGCGTCGACATCACCCAAGGGGGTGGTCCCCGCACGGACCCTTCGACCCCGTCGGCACCTGATGGCCGCCGCGTGGGCGCCAGGATTCCGCGGCTCAGACGCAACGCGCCCACCGGGCAGGTCTAATGGAACCGGCCCCCGCCATTCCGGGGGTCCGGCCCCGCGTGGGTGCACCCGTAAGGGTTGACGGAGAGGCCCCGTTAACATTCCCGAAACATGGCTGTCACGTGATCTTCACGCCGCGGCGATTCCTGTAACGTGCCCGCAACTTTTCTCCCCCTTAACCGAAACATGGCTCGGCGAAAATTGAATCCGGATCGGGGGCCGGCGGCGACATGTCCCGGTATGGCGGTACGACAGGAAGGGACACGCAGGTGGAATTCACTGCGGGAAGCATCTGGATGATGGTCTCGGCGGCACTCGTGCTGCTCATGACCCCGGCGCTCGGCCTCTTCTACGGCGGAATGACCCGGGCCAAGGCTGCGCTGAACATGATGATGATGAGCTTTGTCTCTGTCGGGATCGTCGGTGTCGTCTGGGTCCTGTGGGGCTATTCCATGACCACCGGCACTGGCATCCTCGGCGTGGTCGGCAACCCGTTCACCAGCTTCGGGCTGAGCAACATCATCGGTTCGCCGGACCTGATCAAGGCCGGCTACAGCGCAACCTTCGCCATCATCACCGTGGCCCTGATCAGCGGCGCCATCGCTGACCGGACCAAGTTCACCGCCTGGGCCATCTTCGTCCCCATCTGGATCACCGCCGTGTACTGCCCCCTCGCCTTCATGGTCTGGGGTGGCGGCCTCATGAGCGCCGGCGGAGCGGTCAGTTCCGTTTTCGGCCAGGTCATCGACTTCGCCGGCGGCACCGTCGTTGAGATCAGCTCCGGCACCGCGGCACTCGTTCTGGTACTGATCCTGGGAAACCGGCACGGCTTCGGCAAAGACCCGGCCCACCGCCCGCACAACATTCCGTTCGTCATGCTGGGCGCGGGCATCCTGTGGTTCGGCTGGTTCGGCTTCAACGCCGGCGCCGCCACCACCGTCCAGCAGGCGGGCCTGATCTGGGTCAACACCCTGGCCGCCCCGGCCGCAGCCGTGATCAGCTGGCTCGTGACGGAGAAGATCCGGCACGGCCACCCGACCTCCCTCGGCGCAGCGTCCGGCGCCGTCGCCGGCCTGGTCGCGATCACGCCCTCGTGTGCCAACATCAGCCCCCTCGCCGCACTGGGCCTGGGCCTGCTCGCCGGCGCTGCCTGCGCGGTGTTCGTGGACTTGAAGTACAAGTTCGGGTTCGACGACTCGCTCGACGTCGTCGGCGTCCACCTTGGCGGCGGCCTCCTCGGCACCCTGGCACTGGGCTTCATCGCCCTTCCGGTCAAAGGCGAAGGCGGGGGCCTCCTCTACGGCGGCGGCCTCCACCAGTTCGTCGCGCAGACTGTCGCCGTGCTCATCACGGTTGCCCTGTCCGGGCTCGGAACGGCCGTGATCGGCCTCGCCATCCACAAGACACTCGGATTCCGGGTCAGCCACGAGGACGAGATCGCCGGTGTGGACCGCTCCGAACACGCCGAGAGCGCCTACGCCTTCGCCGAGCTCGCCCTGAGCCGGTTCAACCCCTTCGGGCACCATGGCCACGCACCGCACCCCACGCACACGGCGGCGCCCGCCCATGCGATCCGGGCAGCCCAGCGCGAGAATGAAGACAGCCTCGTCTGACGCACCGACGGGATGGAGAGGACGACGGCGGGACCTCCCGCCGTCGTCCTCTTTCGTTGCGACGGTCCGCTGCCCCGGTTCACTGCCCGGGCGGCTGCGGCCCCGCTCAGGATGCCGGGTGCGTGAGCGTCCGCGAGTACATGGGGTGTTCTGGTTGGGGAAGTCCGCCAAGAACAGGTTCACGCAGTTGACGATTCCCAAGTGCAAGCGCAGGACCCGCCAACTCCGGGGCACACCTACGTCGGCTGCCGGGGCCTGGACAAGGTCGTGCATTCGTGCGGGACGCTTTGGCCGACTACGCCAATGCGCATAACCTCGAACGGGACCCAATTCGGCAACGCGCCGGCGGGCGCAGACAGCGTCGAAGGTCGCCAGCTGTGGCCTGGAGCCGCATAACGAAGGCAAGATTCTGCGATTTGGGTCAGCTGTAGTGAGACAAGGGCAGTCATGCTGTCTCACCACGACTGACCCAACCGCGTAAATGCAGGCCCTGATGGGTCAGGATATTTGAGACAGGCCAGCATCCGAAAAGGCTTGCGCCGCGGTACTCCCCGCCGACCCAGATTGGCTGGACCAGGACGGATACGAACCACAGAAAGTCGGGCGTGGATCATCGCACCCGCCTTTTCTGCTTGGCCCAGAAACTTCAGGACATGCCCTCAAGCGCCATGGAGTAGATGCCGTACAGAAACGCCCCGGCGGTGACCACCAAAGCGATGGCCCCGGGGAGCCTTCCTTGCTTCCCGGTGATGGAGAGGATCCCCAGGAAGACCGCATACAGGGTCAGCGGAATGGTAAAAAACACGAAGAGGCCGCCCAATCCCAGCCCCTGCGGACCAGGACCTACTGCGATGGAAGCGAGGGTCGTTACGACGGCGTTCACAATGACCAGGATCAGGGCAAGCAAGCCGACCGTGAACTTCCCTTTTCGCCGCGGCGCACCCCGGATGCGGTAGCTGCCTTCCGGTCCTGTCCCCATGAGGGTGACGGTACGCCATGTCCATGCCAAGGTGGCCCATCAAGGCCGAATATGCACAACCTGCGAGCCGCTGGAACAGCCGGTCGGCCGTCGAACGAAGCCCGGCTACCAGGTTCCTCTCCCCCGCGGCATGAAAATGGCCGACGCTCCCCCAGCCACGGCGTTCAGCGGCTGCCGCTTCGGGTTGCCGTCGCCGATCCTGCTCACGGGCGACCTCTAGCGGATCCACGACGACTGGCGGAGATGGCGCCCGGCTGCCCGAGACCAGCTGTCGACAAGGACACCGTCACGTTCGAATGCCTCTACCGACTTGGGCCCACTGGCACCAAACTGAAGTTGATGCGAAAGGACGGCCCCGATGAGCGTGCAGGGGGTTCAAAGCTGGCGCACCTGGATGTGGTGCTCGTGGCTGGTCGCGGCGATGATGCTGTTGGCGCTCCTCGACCTGACGGTTTACGGTCTGGTGTGCCCGTTTCGGCGCTTTGTCTGGCTCTGGTTTCCGGGCCCGCTGCCTGCGGCGGCAGGGAATAGACAGGTTGGATCTGGCCGTGGTGGCGGCGCTCTATCTGGCGGTCACAGCGCTGTTCCGTGTGGCCTTTACCGTCTTTACTGTTACGAACGTGCTGGGCCTGTTCCTTGCTTCGGCGCTGGGCTCGTCGTGGGGGTAGCGGGCCCTGTCTTCTACACGGTTGGCCGGGGGCGGCCGCCCGCCGACCTCGGGCTGTGGCTCGGTAACTGGAAGCCGGCGGTAGCCCTGGGACTGATTCTGGCGGCCATTCAGTTCGCCATCACACTCGTCGGCTATCCTCTTCCGGAACCAGTTGCCTGGGTGCCCTTGCTTGTGATGTCTCTGACCGTCGGCGCATTTGAAACCGTGTTCTTCCGCGGTTTCATCCAGACCCGCCTCAGCGCCAGTTTCGGCCAGGCCGCCGGCATTGCAATCGCTGCAGCACTGTACGCTGCGTACCACGTCGGCTACGGGATGAGCGGCGAAGGCATGATCTTCCTCTTTGGGCTCGGTGTCCTCTATGCGGTTGCGTTCGCCCTGACTCGAAACGTCCTGGTGCTGTGGCCCCTGCTCACTCCATTGGGTTCGTTCTTCAACAATCTCAACACCGGAGACATTGAGTTGCCCTGCCTGACGGCTGCGCCGCCGTGACTCGTGGGCCCAGATCACAGGCTGTCCAGTGGCACCACGCTGCAACGGAAAACGGTGTAATGCTGCTGCGGGTTGGGCCCGGGCCCGACGTACGCGGCGATGAAGTGCGCCTGTCCGGGGAACAGGTGATACGTTCGTGGCGGATCCCGCAGCGGCCAGCCAGGCCCGGCTCCGGAAGCCCTCTGCCAAATACAACCGACGGCTGGAAGTCGCCGCTTCAGTTTCCCGCGGACCACCCGGACCATATCGACGCCGACACCCAGCGACAGGAGGGCCATGAATCAGCCAGCCGACAAGGCCCAGGCCGGCACCGGGGCGACCCCCAACGTCCCGCGCCGAATCACCGGACCGGTGTTGATGGGTGTGGTACCTGGCCAGCCCCTGGCGGTCGTGCACCGGGCCTCGGAACTGGCCCACAGCCTGAACGTCAAACTGATCTGCGCGTACGTGGACGTCACCACCTACCTGGCTGAAGAGCCCGACGGCGGGGCCGGCGCGCTGCCGATTGATCCGGACGGGATCGACGACGACATCGAAGGGATCAGCGCAGGCATCAAAGAACGCCTGCAGGAAGCCCTGGCCGGCAGCGGGGTCCACTGGTCCTTCGTGACCCTCGCCGGGGATCCGGCCCGGGCCCTCGGACGGCTGGCAGAGTCCGCCGACGCTTCCGTCATTGTGGTGGGCACCCGCGAACGCGGACTCGGAGCCCGGCTGGAGGAGCTGCTCGTCGGCTCCGTGGCGGTCCACCTTACCCACCGCCAGCACCGGCCGGTCCTGGTCGTCCCGCTCGCCCCGCACCGCAAACAACATCGGCAGGAGGGCCGCTGATGGAACCGCCCTCCCCCGAGTCCACAGCCCCCGCCCGTCCTTCCGAGACCCGTCCTTCCGAAAAGTCCGGGGCGGCAGGCGCCGGAAGGCCGCCCGCCGACGCTGATGCGGCGCCGACCGCCAGTGCCGAAACGGATGCGGGCACCCTGGGCGAGGCCCGCGCCCATCGCCCAGTGCACCTGCACCCCGGCTTCGTGCTGGTCGTCATCACCGGAGGGGTGTTTGGCGCCCTGGCCCGGTATGGTCTCAGCACCGTCCTGCCGTCCCCGGGAGGCTGGCCGCTGCCGACCCTGATCATCAACCTGGCCGGGGCATTCCTCCTCGGCGTTCTGCTGGAGGCACTGGTCAGGCGCGGTCCGGACGCCGGACGGCTGAGGGCGGCCCGCCTGCTCGCCGGCACCGGCTTTATCGGGGCCTTCACCACCTACAGCACCCTGGCCCTGGAAACGAACACCCTGCTCGGGTCGGGACGCCCGGCCGACGCCCTGGTGTACCTCGCCGCGACGCTGCTCGGCGGCGCTCTGGCAACAGTGGCCGGAATCCGGGTCGCCGTCGGGCGTCACCGCGGGAACGCCCGACGCCGGGAAGCAGCCGTACGCTCCGGGCGTGCGGAGGGCAGCCGGTGAACGTCCTGACCATACTATTGCTCGGCCTCGCCGGCGGCCTCGGCGCCGGAACCCGTTTTGTAGTCGACGGGCTGGTCCGTTCCCGAGTCCGCACGGCACTGCCGGTGGGAACCATCGCCATCAACGTCACGGGATCGTTCCTGCTTGGCTTGGTCGCCGGGGCCGTGATTGTCCACGCGGCACCCGTCGAGCTGCAGGCCATCGCCGGCACCGGTTTCCTGGGCGGTTACACCACCTTCAGCACCGCCAGCGTCGAGACCGTCCGGCTCATCCAGTCCCGCCGCACCGGACTGGCCCTCGTTAACGGAATCGGCACCGCGGTCGGCGCGGTCGGCGCCACGGCCGCCGGACTGGCCCTGGCAACCCTGTTGTAGGTGCAACTGCTTCCCCTGATGCGCGAAAGCTTCCGGCCCCGGTGTTTTTCCTCATCCCGTCACGGGCACTCTTAGGACAGGAGTGCCTGTACGGCGACGTAGGCGGCGATGACGAGGACGAGGATGCCGAAGCCGCGTTTGAGTGCCTTGTCCGGGATGCTGGTGCCGATCCGGCCGGCTGCGAGGGAGGCGACCATCGCGGCCCCGGCGAAGGCTGCGGTGACGGCCCAGTCGATCTGCAGGTCGCCCAGGTGGGCGGCGAAGCCGGCGGCGGAGTTGATGACGATGATCACCAGGGAAGTCCCGACCGTCACGGCCATCGGGAGCCCGAGGACCAGGGTCAGTGCGGGGACGATCAGGAAGCCGCCGCCGACGCCGAGCAGGCCGGTGAGGAACCCGACGACGGCGCCGGTGGCGATCGCCTTGGGCAGGCAGCTGCGCCAGTTGACCCCGCCTCCGGGCAGGGCGCAGGAGCCGCCCGCGGAGGTGGAGGGCAGCAGCATCCGGATGCCGGCGAAGACCATGATCGCGGCGAAGGCCAGGAGCAGGATCTTCGGGTCCAGGAGCCGGTTGACCATCGCGCCGAGGTAGGCGGTGGCGGTTCCTGCGGCGCCGATGATCAGCGCGAGCCGCCAGTTCACCCCGGTCCGGAGCCGGGGCAGTACCGCGACGGCGGAGGACGCGCCGACGACGACCAGCGACGTCGGGATGGCCGCGGCAAGCGGCAGCCCGACCCCGTAGACCAGGGCGGGGACGGCGAGGATGGATCCGCCGCCTCCGACCAGGCCCAGCAGGGCGCCGACGATCAGCCCGAACGCCGCCGCGGTGAGGATCATGCCCGGGCGTCCAGGTTCTGCAGGGCCTGGTGCGCGGTGGGCTCGTTGGCGGAGCGGTTCCACGGCATCTTCGAGAGCATCTGGCCCATGGCGCAGCTGTTGGTCGCGGCGGAGAACGTCAGCCCGGCGCCAATGCCGCCGGCGAGCAGTCCCAGCTTCGGTGAGACAAATTTCGCCGCGACGATGCTGGCGAGGACCAGGGATCCCGCGGTCATCCGGACCTGGCGTTCCAGGGCCCAGGGCCCGCGGCCGCGGACCACGGTGCCGCCGGCGGCGGCGTAGGCCGGGACTCCCCCGGTCAGGACGCTGGCGCTGGCCAGGCCCACGGAGTCCAGGTGTTTGCGGGCCTGCTCGGCGCGGTTGCCGGACTGGCAGACCAGGACCACGCGGGTGCCCATTTTTGCCGCGAATTCTTCGGTGTGCTCACTGAGCATCGGAAGCGGCACATGGTAGGAGCCCTTGATGTGCAGGGAATCGAATTCTGCGCCGCCGCGCACGTCGATGATCATCAGGTCGTCGTGGTTGTCTTCCCAGGCCTTCAGGGTCGAGGCATCGATGGACTGCGGGGCTGATTCAACGGGGGTGCTCTTCAAGGAAGTCATAATCTCTTTCGGAATATCTTGGAACAATTTCGGTACATCTTCGAGCATTTCTGCTGGCGGCCCCGCGTTTGCGGGTAGCCGCCGTCCACCGCCCGGTTCCCAGGGTTAAAGGGACCGGGTCCGGGCAGGTGGAAGCCCGGGCGGCAACTGGGGGGCATGCCGCCCGGGCGGTCTGGTGGGTCAGCTGACGGGGAAGCCCGCAGCCGTCCAATCGAGCATTCCGCCAGGCACGGTGTAGGCCGTGAAGCCCGCGGCCGTGAGCTGGTCAGCGGCCGCTGCGCTGCGGCGTCCGCTGCGGCAGATGGCGATGACGGGCCGGGCCTTGTCCAGGTCGTCCAGGCGGCCGGCCAGTTCGCCCAGGGCGATGTGCCTGGCGCCGGCGATCATGCCCCCGGCAACTTCAGCGGTTTCCCGGACATCGACAATCTGGGCGTCGCTGCCGCTCTTGAGCTGCTCCGCGAGCTGATCTGGGGTGATTTCCATGTACTGGACCTTTCGGTAGGACGGCGCTGTTGCGCTGCAGGAAAGAACTGAGGTACCCCTTCCATAATGATACCCCACGGGGTATTAGAGCAAACCAACCCCCCACACACCGCCCCGTTGCTACGATACCCCTAGGGGTATAATATTTCCCTATGGCAACCATCGACATTTCTGAAGCGACCTTCAACGACACCATCACCGGCAACGACATCGTCCTGGTGGACTTCTGGGCAGCCTGGTGCGGGCCCTGCCGGATGTTCGCCCCCACGTTCAGCAAAGCATCCGAGAACCACACGGACGTCGTCTTCGCGAAGGTGGACACCGAGGCCGAACCCGGCCTCTCCGCTGCCGCCCGCATCACCTCCATCCCCACCCTGATGGCCTTCCGCGACGGGATCCTCGTTTTCTCCCAGCCGGGGGCGATGAACGCGGCCGGGCTGGAACAGCTCATCACGGGCATCAAGGACCTGGACATGGAAGAGGTCCGGGCGAAAGTGGCAGCCGCACCGGCCTCCTCGAAATAAAACGAACCCCCGCCCCGGCCCCCCGGCCGGGGCTTCCCGGGCATGCCCCACCGACGGATCGAGAAACACCTTGAGCAGCGAACCAGTCATCCCAGCCGCCGGCAGCGCAACGGCCACCGGAGGCCCCGCGCCCGGGGGAAGCCAGCCGGTCCGGGTCGCGCACCTGGGCGGCGACCGCTTCGATATCAACATCCGCGGCCACGTCATCCGGACCGACCAGCCGGTCAGCGACGGCGGGGAGGACACCGGCCCCACCCCGACGGAGCTGTTCATCGCGAGCCTCGCCGGCTGCGTCGCATTCTATGCCCGCCGCTACCTGGAACGGCACGCCCTGCCCACCGAGGGCCTGGCCGTGGAGGCCGATTTCCGCATGGGCTCACGCCCCGCACGCGTTGCCCGCATCGAGGTGCGCCTCACCATCCCCGACGGCGTGCCCGCCGAACGGCGCGAGGCCCTGCTCGCCGTCGCCTCCCACTGCACCGTGCACAACTCACTGACATCAGTCCCTGAGATCTCGGTCGCCTTCGCCGGAGAACCGGGAGAACCGGGAGAACGCCTGGTTAATTGAGCCCGAGGGTATCCCGGCATGTACTCCCCCGCCGGTTCCAGCCGGTTTCCTATGGACTATTGCTAAGCATGCTGATATTTGTTGTGCTGTCAAGACCGGCACGAAGCCCCATTAGCGGCCACTCCCCGGAGCGCCGGACGCGCCGGCCGGTGATTAGTGCCGGCAGGTGATTAGTGCCGGCGGGTGCTTAGTAAGGAGGATGACCGTGGTTGACCGGATCGCCGATATTTGGGGCACCAGGACCCCGTATCCGAAGGACGGGCTGTGGCCGGTCCGGGTGGACCAGGCCCTGCAGGAGGGCGTCACCGAGGCCGACGTCGACCGCTGGGTGCAGTCCGCCTGTGTGCTGTGCAGCAACGGCTGCGCATGCGACATCGCGGTGAAAGATGGAGCCATGGTCGGCGTCCGCGGCCGGGCCGGCGATCTGGTCAATCACGGCCGGATGGGGCCCAAGGGCCTGTTCGCCAGCTGGCAGGGCATGTCCAGCGGGGAACGGCTCAAGCGACCGCTGATCCGGGAGAACGGCCGGCTCGTCGAATGCGACTGGGACACCGCCATGGACCGGATCACGGAACGGAGCCGGCAGCTGCTGCACGACCGCGGGCCGCTCAGCCACGGCTTCTATACCAGCGGCCAGCTCTTCCTCGAGGAGTACTACGCCCTGGCTGTCATCGGGAAGGCCGGGATCGGCACGCCGCATATGGACGGGAACACCCGTCTCTGCACCGCAACGGCAGCGGCGGCACTTAAGGAATCATTCGGAGCTGACGGCCAGCCCGGCGACTACACCGACATCGACAGCTGCGACGCGATCTTCCTTTACGGACACAACATGGCCGAAACGCAGACTGTGCTGTGGTCACGGGTGCTGGACCGCATCGCAGGACCGGACCGGCCCAGACTCGTCTGCGTCGATCCGCGCGATACGGAGGTCGCCCGCTACGCGGACGTCCACCTGGCCGTCCGGCCAGGGACCAACCTCGCCCTGATGAATGCCCTGGTCCGCGAGATCCTGGCGAACGGCTGGCTCGACGAGGCGTACGTCCGGGACCATACCCTCGGGCTGGATGAACTCAGGGCGACGGTCGAGCCGTGGACGGCGGAAGCTGCCGCGGCGATCTGCGACGTCCCCGCCGCCGACATTAGGGAAGCGGCCCGGATCTTCGGCACCTCCGGACGGGTGCTCTCCACGGTACTGCAGGGCTTCTACCAGTCCGCCCAGGCCACCGCATCGTCCTGCCAGGTGAACAACCTGCACCTGCTGCGCGGGCTGCTGGGGCGGCCCGGCTGCGGAATTCTGCAGATGAACGGTCAGCCGACCGCCCAGAACAACCGCGAATGCGGCGCCGACGGCGACCTTCCGGGCTTCCGCAACTGGGAAAATCCGGAACACATCGGCGAGCTCGCAAGGCTCTGGAACGTGGACCCCCTGACCATCCCGCACTGGGCGCCGCCCACCCATGCGATGCAGATCTTCCGCTACGCCGAACAGGGTTCCATCGAATTCCTGTGGATTTCGGCAACCAACCCGGCTGTTTCGATGCCCGATCTCCCCCGCATCCGGAACATCCTGGCCAAGCCTGGCCTTTTCCTGGTGGTTCAGGACCTTTACCTCACAGAGACGGCGCTGGCCGCCGACGTCGTGCTGCCGGCAGCGGGGTGGGGTGAAAAGACCGGGACCTTCACGAACGTCAACCGGACCGTCCACCTCTCTGACAAAGCGGTCGAACCGCCCGGGGAGGCGCGCAGTGACCTGGAGATCTTCCTCGAGTACGCGCGCAGGATGGAGTTCACCACGCTGGAGGGCGGACCCCTGCTGTCCTGGGCCGGTCCTGAGGACGGCTTTGAGGCGTGGAAGGAATGCTCCCGGGGCCGTCCCTGCGACTACACCGGCATCAGCTATGAGCGGCTCCGCGGCGGGAGCGGCATTCCGTGGCCCTGCAACGACGAGAACCCGGATGGCAGGGTGAGGCTCTACGGGGACGGGGTGTTCCCCACTGACCCGGACTACTGCGAGAGCTACGGTCACGATCTGCTGACCGGGGCCACGGTGGGACCGGACGCTTTCCGCGCCCGCGCCCCGGGCGGGCGCGCCATCCTGAAGGCCGCGGAGTACCATCCCCCGCACGAGGAGCCCGACGGCGAATATCCGATGCGGTACACCACGGGCCGCACGGCCTACCACTTCCACACCCGCACCAAAACGGGGAGATCACGCCCGCTGACGCGCGCCGCACCCAGCGCCTGGGTCGAGCTCTCCCCGCACGACGCCGGGCGGCTGGGGATCGGGGAAGGCGACCTTGTCCGGGTGACGTCGCGGCGCGGCCGGATCGAGGTCCCGGCCCGCATCAGTGATATCCGAAGCGGCACCATCTTCGCACCGTTCCACTACGGCTACTGGGACCGGGACGGCTCACCCGGCGAACACCCGACGACCGCCAACGAACTGACCATCACGGAATGGGACCCGGTGTCCAAGCAGCCCGTCTTCAAGAATGCCGCCGTGAAAGTGGAAAAGATCGGCGACGCCACCGGTCCCGCCCCGGCGCCCAGCACCACGGCGTCCCGGCCGTCGGCCGCAGCAGCAGGGCCGCGGTCCGTGCAGCCCACGGCCGGCGGGAGGGAAGGTCAAGCCACGGAACGGATCGGTGGGGCCCCGCCGCCCCGCTTCCCCGAAGCCATCGGCCGCAGCGGACAGGACGGCAGGCCATGAACCTGAGCATCTATCTCGGCATGCTCCATCAGGCAGAACAAACCCTGGCGGAATCATTCCGCCAGGTGGCGGAGGGCCACGGCGCCGAACCCGACGTGCACCATCTGTGCCGCACGCTGGCACAGCAGTGCGACGAGCACAGCCGCCGGCTGCTCCCCGTTGTTCAGCGGTACGGCGAGGACCGTTCCGACGGCGAACCCGAACGGCTCCACGCGGAAGGCCTCTCCACCACACGCCAGGGCCCGGTGGGGCTGCTGCGGGACCTTCAGGATCTTTACCTGCTGGCGAGCTTCGTCGACGTCACCTGGACCATGGTCAAACAAGCCGGCTCGGCCCTGCGAGACCGCGAACTGCTCGACGTCGTCGCCCGGTGTGACGGCGAAACCGCCACCCAGTTGCGCTGGCTCCAGACCCGGATGAAACAGGCAGCCCCGCAGGCGCTGGTCGCAGCCCACGCCTCGCTGGCAGCGGACCGGGCTGCCCCCTAGACAGCCCGGGTGCCCGGCATTAGGTTGGGCCCCATGACCGGATGAGTCGCGCGGGCCTTGAGCACCATGCCGGCAGGCGCAAGAATGGTTTGAGAGCTTTTGGCGCACTTCTGGTACCGGTATTTACATCCTTGGAAGCCGTTGCGGGGCCGGTCCGGGATTCCTGGCTTCCGGTCGTCCCCAGTTGGAGGAACAGTGAGCAATCCGATCTTAGAGAACCTTTGGGACAAGCTGGACTCCAAGACCCAGGAATGGCTGCGCGCCAATCCCGGCAGTGTCATCCTTCCACGCAGTGTGACCGAAGCGCTCGTTCGGGCGGGCGGCCCGGACAGCCGCCTGGAAGGAGTGGACCGAAACGGCCAGCTCGCCCTCGACCCCCAGGACCAGGCCTTCATTAAATCAGTGGCCGCTGCTGCGCCGGTCGGCCATCCGGTGGCCCCGGGGGCGCCTTGACCGTGCGGAGGCGGGCGTCCGGTCTCCGGCCCAGCTCCCTCCGGTCATCGGTGATGTTGCTCGCGGTGGCCGCACTGGCCGTCCCGGCCCTGTTCGGTTGCGGATCCACGCCCCCTTCCCCAACGACCCCCTCCTCCGCATCCCCGTCCGCCCCTCCCCGCACGCCGGACACCGCCGCAACTCCCGCGTCCGCGCAACCCGCCGCTCCCGCACTGACCGATCCGAGTGCTTTCCCCGGACTTGAGACGGAGGAATTTTCGGGTTCGGGCGACATCTCAGATGACTCAGCGATATGGGTTGATCCGGCCGCCCCTGCCAACAGCGTTGTCATTGCTGACGACAAGGCGAAGTCGGGCGGGGGCATCGGTGTCTTCGACATGAGCGGCAAACTCCTCCAGTTCAGACCGGACGGAAAAATCGGCAACGTGGACCTGAGGCCGGGTTTCCCGCTGTCCGGGAAACCCACGGTCCTGGTCGGTGCCAACAACAGGTCAGAGAACACGCTGGCATTGTGGACACTGGACACAACCACCAGAACCCTGTCACCAGTGGCGGCACGCAGCATCGCCACGTTCGCGCCCAATTACGGCTTCTGCAGCTACCACAGCAAGGTGAGCGGTAAGTTCTACGCCTTCGTGACGCCCAACGGACCCGGGTCGGTCCAGCAATTCGAACTCTTCGACAACGGAGCGGGACAAGTGGACGCCACCCTCGTGCGAACCCTGCCGATAGACAGCATCACCGAAAGCTGCGTCGCTGACGACGAGCTTGGACACCTGTACCTCGGCCAGGAGGACGTCGGTATCTGGAAATACGGCGCCGAACCTGACACCGGTGACGAACGGAGTTCAGTGGATGCGGTGGGGGCCGGCCATCTGGAAGCCGACATCGAGGGAATGAGCATCGCCTACCGCACAGACGGTGCCGGGTACCTCTTCGTATCCAGCCAGGGCAACTCCACCATCGCCATCTACGACCGGTCCGGCAACAACACTTTCCGCAAAAGCTTCTCCGTGGGGGCCAACGGCGCGGTCGATGCCGCGACGGGCACGGACGGGCTGGACGTGACCACCAACAACGCCGGCCCGGGGTTCGAGCAGGGGCTTCTGGTGGTCCATGACGAGTCCAACTCCGGCGGCCACGTCTCCAACCTCAAATACGTGCCCCTAAGCTCAGTCCTCAAATAGCACGCTCCTGGCCTTGCGGCCATGCTCCCCGGACTTTTCGTCAGTCCTTTGTGGCGGCACGGGCAGCGGCCGCAGGCACGGGCTCATGACGCAGGTAGCGCCGGCCAAAGCGGCCGCTTCCCGAGGTCAGCGCGCGCAGCTCGATTGCGTACCGCAAGAGCTCCTGGTCCGGCACTTCGGCAGTGATTTCGGTCAGGTCTCCGCCGGTCGACGTCGTTCCCGTCAGGCGCGCCCGGCGCGACGAAAGGTCACTCATCACCGCGCCCACGTGCTCGTCCGAAACAGTGATCGTCACTGCCGAGACGGGCTCCAGCAGCTGGATGCGCCCGCCTGCCGCGGCCTCCCGCAAGGCCAGCGCGCCGGCGGCCTGAAAGGCAGCGTCCGAAGAGTCCACGCTGTGGGCCTTTCCGCCAAGCAGGGTCACCCGGATATCCACCACCGGGAAGCCGGCGGATACGCCCTTCTGCATCTGTGCCCGGACGCCCTTCTCCACCGAGGGGATGAAGGACCCCGGGATCACCCCGCCCACGGTCTTGTCGACAAATTCAAAGCCGCTGCCACGCTCCAGCGGTTCAACTTCAATATCGCAGACCGCGTATTGGCCATGGCCTCCTGATTGTTTGACATGCCGGCCGTGGCCCGCAGCGGGCGCGGCAAACGTCTCCCGCAGCGGCGTAATCACGTCAACCGTCTGCAGCTTCACGCCCTGCTCGCGCAGCCTGCCAAGGACAACGTCCGCGTGGGCCTCACCCATGCACCAGAGGATCAGCTGATGGGTTTCGGCATTCCGTTCCACGCGGAGCGCCGGATCCCCGGCCGCGACCTTTCCCAGGCTGCGGGCCAGAACATCCTCATCGCCATGGGAGGCGGCCTCGATCGCAACAGGCAACAGCGGGTCCGGCATCTCCCACGGCTGGATCAGCAGCGGCATCTCCCTCGCCGAAATCGTGTCACCGGTCTCGGCGGGCCCGAGTTTTGTCAGGGCGCAGATATCGCCGGCGACGCTGTACGGCACCGGCCGCAAGCTTGCCCCCAGTGGCGAATACAGGTGGGTGACGCGCTCGTCGCTGTCGTGATCGGGGTGGCCCCGGTCCGCCAGGCCGTGGCCGGCCACATGGACAGACGAGTCCTCCCGCAGGGTGCCGGAAAAGAGGCGGAGCAAGCAGACCCGCCCCAGGAACGGGTCGACCGTGGTCCGCACCACTTCGCCGAGCAGCGGCCCCGCCGGGTCGCAGTCCGGTGAGGCGGCCGGCGTGCCATCGAGGTGGGACACCGGCGGCCGTACATGTTCAGCCGGCGAGGGGAACGCCCGCGTCACCGTTTCCAGGAGTTCCGCCAGCCCGACCCCGGTCTCGGCGGAGGTCGCGATTACCGGATGGAAGGATCCCCTGGCGACCGCCGTCTCCAGGCCGCCGACCAGGACCTCAAAAGGGATCTCCTCGCCGCCGAGGTACCGGTCCATCAATGACTCGTCCTCACTTTCGGCGATGATCCCTTCGATCAGCGCACCCCGCGCGGGCTCCGAGGAGACGAGTTCGACGTCGAGGGCGTCCCGGCGCACGGCAGGTGCGCCGTCGGTCGGGCGCTCTGAAACAGTGCCCGAGAGCAGCCCAAGAAGACCGGTGACCTCCGCTCCGGCGCGGACCGGAAGGTAGAGCGGAAGCACCGCGTCACCGAATGCCCGCTGGCACCTCCCGAGGGCGGCATCGAAGTCCGCCCGGGGGTGGTCCAGCCGGCTGATGACCACCGCCCGGGGCACCCCGGCGCGCTGGCATTCTGCCCAGAGGGCCGTGGTCGCGGCATCAATATCATCCACCGCCGAGAGGACAAACAGCGCCGCGTCCGCCGCGCGCAGCCCGGCCCGCAGTTCGCCGACGAAGTCCGGGTAGCCCGGCGTGTCGAGCAGGTTCACTTTGAGGCCCTCAACCATTACCGGCACCACGGAGAACGCGACGGAGCGTTGCTGGTGGATCGCGGCTGGCTCCGAGTCGCTGACGGTGGTGCCCTCGGTGATCGAACCCTTCCGCGCAATGGCACCGGTTGCAGCCAGCAGCGCCTCAGCCAGCATTGTCTTCCCGGATCCTGAATGACCAACCAGCGCCACGTTCCGGATCTGCTCCGGCCGTTCGGGCGGCAGGGCCTCGTCGGCGTCGGACCGCCGGAGTTCAGCCGTGCCCCGCGCAGCGGTCTTCGCCGGAACCTTGGCATCTTTCGCAGGCATGTGAACCTCCCGGTTTGCATCCGTCGGCCGGCCTAACCCGCCAGCCTCCGCTTGGAATGCGGCTGTCTATTTGGATTTGACACCCTGCAACGAACTGACGGCAAGATGCAACGGCCAACTCCGTCGCAGCGTCCCGGCAGGTCGGACACGACGGCCCCCGGGCCATGCGCGGCTAGGCTTGGAGGTATGCCTTCTTCAACCCCGCCACTTCCCCGCCCCGTATCGACCGGATCTGCGGAAACGGAGGCGGCCAGGCGCGCCACGGTGTTCGCCCTCTGCGCCGACGCCGCCCTGATTCTGGTGTTTGCCGCGATTGGCCGCGACGCCCATCAGCGCGGGGACGTCATCACCGGCGTGTTTGCCACCGCCTGGCCTTTCCTCGCCGGCGCGGCACTGTCCTGGCTGGTGCTGCGGCTGTGGCGCTCGCCCCTGTCCCTCTGGCCCGCCGGAGTCAGTGTCTGGCTCGGCGCGGTCACCGGTGGCATGCTCCTGCGGGCCGTCACCGGACAGACCGTGGTCCTGCCGTTCGTCATCGTGGCCCTGCTCAGCCTGGGACTCTTCCTGCTCGGATACCGTCTTCTGGCCGCGGTTGTCCGGCGGCGCAAGACACGCCGCCGCGGGGCCTGATGGACTAGGCTTGCAGGGACATGGCCAAGGCCCCCGGAGTACCACCAGGGCGGCTTTGCTTGGCCGGCAACGGCGCAACAGATCCGGAAAGGTCACACGTGGTCACCGCATTCGTCCTGATTAAGACAGACGCTTCCCGCATCCCGGAGACCGCGGAAGAAATCTCCGCCATTCCGGGCATCAGCGAGGTCTACTCCGTGACCGGCGAGTGGGACCTCATTGCGATCGCACGGGTCCCCAAGCATGAAGATCTCGCAGACGTCATCGCGGACAAGCTTTCCAAGGTACCCGGCGTTGTCCACACCACCACGCAGATAGCTTTCCGCGCATATTCCCAGCACGACCTGGACGCGGCCTTCGCCCTCGGCTTCGAACAGTAGCGTTCGGCCGCAGGGTTCAGGAGCAGGGTACAGCCGTCGGCCTCAGGGCTCAGCGGGCGGCGCGGCAGCGTCCCGCTGCCGCGGCATTCAGCTGCGCGAAAGCGCGACCCAGCGGTCGAGCACGGCCGCGGCCGATCCCGACTCGATGGACTCTTCCGCACGCTTGAACGCGGCGGCCATCCGCTCACGCAGCGGGCCGACGGCATCCAGGTCAAACGCAACGAGTCCGGCAGCCGCGTTCAGCAGGGCGGCATCGCGGGCGGAACCCCGTCCGCCGGCCAGTACTGACCGCACGACGGCGGCGTTGGCGGCAGCGTCCCCGCCGCGCAGCTCTTCCAGGGTCGCGCGGCGGATGCCCAGATCGCCCGGCTCGAACATTTCCTCATTCACCGCGCCGTTCCGGATTTCCCACACGCGGGACGGACCCGTCGTCGTCAGCTCGTCGAGTCCGTCGTCCCCGCGGAACACCAGCCCGCGGCTGCCGCGTTTGGCCAGCACCCCGGCCACCAGAGGGGCCATCCGCTCATTGGCGACACCTACCGCCGAGGCCTGCACGTGCGCCGGGTTGATCATGGGACCCAGGAAGTTGAAGGCCGTCGGTACGCCCAGTTCACGGCGGGCGACGGCGGCGTGGCGCATCGAGGGATGGAACACCTGCGCAAAGCAGAACGTAATTCCCGCCTCGTCGGCATTGAGGGCCACACGCGGCACGGGCAGGTCCAGCCGGACCCCCAGGGCCTCCAGGACGTCGGCGGAACCGGAGGTGGAGGAAGCTGCGCGGTTGCCGTGCTTCACCACCTTGGCGCCGGCGCCGGCGGCGATCAGCGCGGCCATGGTGGAAATGTTGACCGTGTTCTGCTGGTCGCCGCCGGTTCCGACGATGTCCAGTTTCTGGCCTGCGATCTCAATGGGGCTTGCGTTCTTGATCATTGCCGCGACCAGGCCGACAAGTTCGTCCACCGTCTCGCCTTTGGAACGCAGTGCCACGAGGAAACCGGCGACCTGGACGGGAGTGGCCTCACCGGACATGATCGAGTTCATCGCCCACTCCGTATTGCCGGTGGAGAGATCCGTACCGTTAATGAGTGCGTTGATGAGCCGCGGCCAGGTGTTGCCTGCCGCCTGTGCAGATGCCTGAGAAGTCACCTTCTGATGCTATCGAGGTGCGCAGTGCAATGACCAATGTGAACGGGGCCGGGAACTTTTCCGCGCGAATTCGCGTCTTTGTAGAAAAAGTCCCCCGAAAAGGCGGTTTGCGTTGGGCACGGGCGAGTTTTATAGACATAATGTCTATGTGACATCTGCGACCCATGCCCCCAGTACCCCGGCGCACCCGACGCTGAACCGCCCGAACATGGTTTCTGTTGGAACCGTAGTCTGGCTGTCCAGTGAGTTGATGTTCTTCGCCGGTCTCTTTGCCATGTACTTCACACTCCGTTCGACTTCCGGACAGATGTGGGCCGAAGAGACAGCCAAGCTCAACTTTCCCTTTGCGCTCGTAAACACGATCGTCCTCGTGGCAAGTTCCTTTACTTGCCAGATGGGCGTCTTCGCTGCTGAGCGGCTTCAGCCGCGTCGAAGCGGCGGCCGCCTCAGCTTCACCCGCTGGGGAATGAACGAATGGTTCACCCTGACTTTCATCATGGGTTCCTTCTTCGTGGCCGGCCAGGCGACTGAGTACACCATGCTCGTTTCCGAGCATGTCTCGCTCTCCTCCAACGCCTATGGTTCGGCGTTCTACATCACTACCGGCTTCCACGGCCTGCACGTTATAGGTGGCCTGGTTGCCTTCCTCCTCATCATGGGCCGATCCTTCGCTGCAAAGAAGTTCGGCCACTTTGAGGCAACTTCCGCGATTGTCACCTCGTACTACTGGCACTTCGTGGACGTCGTCTGGATCGGCCTCTTCCTGGTCATCTACGTCCTCAAGTAGCAAGACTTGACTCTTTTTCTACAAGAGGCAGAATTTCAAGAAGCGGCTCCCGGAGCCAACGCAGGATCGAAAAAAGGAACCACCACGTGAAGGCACTCTCGCAGAAGCGACGTCACCCTCTGGCAGCAATAGCGCTGCTGCTGATGGGCCTCCTGGTCACTGGTGGGCTGTACGCCGTTGCCAGCACCGTCAACCAGGCCAAAGCCACCACCAGCACCAACGCAAATGACGCAGAGGAAGGCGGCAAACTCTTTGCGGCCAACTGCGCCACTTGCCACGGCATGGGCGCCAGCGGCTCCCAGTCCGGCCCCTCCCTGGTTGGCGTCGGCGCCGCTGCCGTTGACTTCCAGGTCGGCACCGGCCGCATGCCGATGCAGATGAACGGCCCGCAGGCCTACAAGAAGCCGGCACAGTTCAACGAGGAGCAGACGCGCCAGCTCGCAGCCTACGTTGCTTCGCTCGGCCCGGGCCCGTCCATTCCGGAGGCAGGTGTTCTCGACGAGAAGGGCGACGCCGCTGCCGGTGGCGAGCTGTTCCGCACGAACTGCGCGATGTGCCACAACGCCGCCGCTGCGGGCGGTGCGCTGACCCGGGGCAAATTTGCTCCGGCACTGGCGGGGGTGTCCGGCCAGCACATCTATGAAGCGATGGTCACCGGACCGCAGAACATGCCGGTCTTCAGCGACGCCAACATCTCCCCCGAGGGCAAGCGCGACATCATCACCTTCCTGAAGCAGATCGAAGCCAACGGTTCACCCGGCGGCGCGGATCTGGGCGCCCTGGGCCCGGTCTCCGAAGGTCTGTTCATCTGGATCGCCGGTTTGGGCGTCATCATTGCCTTCACCATCTGGCTTACGTCCCGGACGTCCTAAGCCCACCTGCTGCACCTGTAAAAGTTTTCTGCTGACCCGTCAGCAGTCTGAATTGAAAGCTAACTCGGCACTTGCCGAGACGAGAGAGGGATGAGGCGAATTATGGGCAACCATAGTGACGGCAGTCCGAACCGCTCGGGCACCGTAGCTACGGCTGGTCAGAATGAGGTGGAGAAGTTCCAGGATCCTGGAATTCCCCCGCATCGTTTGCGCCTGGCTGACACGGACCCGAAGGCCGCAAAGCGAGCAGAACGGCAGGTAGCCCTTCTTTTCGGGAGCTCGGTCGTTGGCACCCTGATATTCCTGGTGGCGTACTTTGCCATCGATCTGGGGGATGACACGTCGATCGCGACGATCCGGCTGCAGAATGCGCTGCTGGGCATCGGCACCGCGTTCGCCATGCTCGGGATCGGCACCGGAATCGTGCACTGGGCCAAGGCCCTCATGCCGGACCATGAAGTCTCGGAAGAGCGCCATGCCATCCGCACCGAGGAAGACCGCCTTGCCGCTGTCCGGATCGTCGACGACATCGTTGAGGAAACCGGCATCAAGCGCCGGCCGCTGATCCGCAACACCCTTCTGGGCGCCGTGGCGCTGGCTCCCCTGCCGGCCCTCGCCGTCTTCGGAGACCTGGGTCCGCGTCCTGACAACACACTGGCACACACCATGTGGGCTCCCCAGGACGGCAAGCTCAAGCGGCTCACCCGTGACCCTGACGGCACCCCCATCAAGGCCGCCGATGTCACCATCGGCTCAGCTTTCCATGTCATTCCGGAAGGCCTGAACGAGCTGCACGAAGGCAAGTTGAACGAAAAGGCCAAGGCCGTCGTTCTGCTGATGCGCCTGAACCCCGAGTCACTCAACCCGTCACCCGGCCGCGAAAACTGGGGCTACAACGGAATTGTCGCGTACTCGAAAATCTGTACCCACGTTGGTTGCCCTGTTGCCCTGTACGAGCAGCAGACCCACCACCTGCTGTGCCCGTGCCACCAGTCAACCTTCGACCTGACCCAGGAATGCAAGGTCATCTTTGGCCCGGCCAGCCGGCCTCTCCCCCAGCTGCCAATCGCAGTTGATTCCGAGGGCTACCTGGTCGCCACGAGCGACTTCAAAGAACCTGTTGGACCTAGCTATTGGGAGCGTGATGAGCATGAGCGCAACCGCAACGCCTGATGCCCCCGCCTTCGTCGCCAAGACCAAGGGCGGCCGCATTACCAACTTCGTTGACGAGCGTGTAGGCGGCTCCGGGATCCTCCGTGAATTTGGCCGCAAGGTCTTCCCGGACCACTGGTCGTTCATGTTCGGTGAAGTGGCCCTGTATTCCTTCGTCATCCTGCTGCTCTCGGGCACGTTCCTGACGTTCTTCTTTGACCCCTCCATGGCGGAGACGCGTTACGCGGGCTCCTACATGCCCCTGAAGAACGTTGAAATGTCCGTGGCCTACAGCTCCTCGCTGAACATCTCCTTCGATGTCCGCGGCGGTCTGTTCATGCGCCAGGTCCACCACTGGTCGGCCCTGCTGTTCGTGGCTTCGGTGTCCGTGCACATGCTCCGCGTGTTCTTCACCGGCGCTTTCCGCAAGCCCCGCGAAATGAACTGGGTGGTGGGCGGCGTGCTGCTCATCCTCTCGATGGCTGCCGGCTTCACCGGCTACTCGCTCCCCGATGACCTGCTCTCCGGCAACGGCCTGCGCATCATCGACGGCGTGATCAAGTCCATCCCGGTGATCGGAACGTACATCTCGTTCTTCCTCTTCGGCGGGGAATTCCCCGGCACGGCCATCATCGGGCGCCTGTACATGCTCCACATCCTGCTGGTTCCCGCGCTCATCCTTCTGATGATCGTGATGCACCTCTTTATGGTGGTCGTGCACAAGCACACCCAGTACCCCGGTCCGGGACGCAACGACGGCAACGTCGTCGGCTACCCCCTCGGCCCGGTTTACGCTGCCAAGGCCGGCGGCTTCTTCTTCATCGTGTTCGGTGTCATCGCCCTCATGGCGGGCTTCTTCACCATCAACCCGATCTGGAACTACGGCCCCTACGACCCCTCCCCCGTTTCGGCGGGCACCCAGCCTGACTGGTACATCGGTTTCGTGGACGGCGCCCTGCGCCTGATGCCGGGCATCATCGGCGACTGGAAGGTCGAACAGATCTGGTTCGGGCATGTCTTCACCTTCAACGTGCTGCTCCCGGCCCTGGTCCCTGCGGGCATTATCTTCACCGTTCTCTTCACCTACCCGTGGATCGAACGCTGGATCACCAAGGACAACCGCGAGCACCACGTACTGGACCGTCCGCGGAACGCCCCGACCCGGACCGCGATCGGCATGGCCGGCTTCGTCTGGTACTGCGTGATGTGGGCAGCTGCCGGCTCGGACCTCATCGCCACGCACTTCCACGTGTCGCTGAACGATGTGACCTACTGGCTGCGTGCACTGTTCTTCATCGGCCCGGTCATCGCGTTCGTCGTCACGAAGCGCATCGCCCTGGCCCTGCAGCGCAAGGACCGCGAAATTGCACTGCACGGCCGCGAAACCGGCCGCATCGTGCGCCTGCCCCACGGTGAGTTCATCGAGGTCCACGCACCGCTGGACGAGTACAAGCGCTACAAGCTCGTCGGCTTCGAGTCGCCCTCTCCGCTGCCTGCAGAGCCGAACGCCAACGGCGTCGTCGACAGCAAGGAAAAGCGCCGTGCGAAGCTCTCCCAGTGGTTCTTCGAGGACCGGGTTGCACCGGCAACGCCCGCTGAACTCGCGGCGGCCCATGGCCACCACGGCGAACACGAGGCTATCGAATCTGGCGAGAGCCAGAAGACGCTCAGCCACTAACCGGCTGCAGTAGACACCAGAAAGGCCCGGTCCCTTAGGACCGGGCCTTTCTGCATCCCTGGCACCACCCACCAACCAACGCGGGGTCACATCGCGCCCATCGGCGAGTCCGGGATGGGCGCGATGTGACCCCGCGTTGGGGTTAGGGGCGGTATCCGGAGGCGTAGTTTCGTGTCGGGCGGACGCCCGGACGCTGCAGGGGCACCCAGAGCTTGTAACGGTCGGCCCGGTAATAGGACACCGAGTAGTCCACCATGGCCCGGGCGACGAAGGCGTGGCGCTGGATCTTCAGCAGCGGCGACCCCACCTCGACGTTGAGCAGGCGGGCCGTCGACGGCGACGCAGCCGTCGCCTCGATCATGTCCTCGCCCCACTCCATCACCAGCCCGAAGCGCTCGCTCAGGACGTTGTAGAGCGACGTCGGCGGCTCACCGTCGAGCAGCCCGGGCACCCGGTGGGCAGGGATGAAGTTCTCGTCCACACTCATGGGTTCGTTGTCCGCCAGCAGAAGGCGGCGGAACCGCACCAGCGGCGTCCCCTCCTCCAGCTGGAGTTCCCGGGCCAGGAACGCGCTGGCACCGATCTGCTCGAAGCTCAGGACCTTGGCGGCCGGGACCATGCCGCGGCGCTGCATTTCCTCGCTGTAGGAGGTCAGCTTGACCTGCAGATCCAGTTTGGGTTTGCGGACAAACGTCCCCAGGCCCACCACGCGCTCGATGACCTCTTCGCCGACGAGCGCATCGATGGCCTGGCGCACCGTCATCCGGGCCAGCCCGAACCGCTCGGCGAGGTCCCGCTCCGAGGGCAACGCCGAACCCGGCGGGCAGGCACTCGCAATGTGGGCCCGAAGGATTTCCCTCAATTGGACGTAGATGGGCGTCCCGTTGTGCCGGTCGATTTCGCCTGCCATGCCTGCCGCGTCAGAGGGCGCCATTGCGCTGCCTTCCGGAATGAGTCATACCTCTAGGTTAAGCCACACGGCGGAGAGGTCTAGACCACACGGCCCTCTTGGTTCGCACCTGAACGCGGCCCCGGCTACGCTTAAATCCGCCGGTGTCCCGCCGGCCGTCGAACCCCATGAGAGACGAGGGAGTCCCGTTGCCAGTTCGGAACGCAATCGTGCAGGCCGCCGTCGGACTGCACGCACGGCCTGCGGCGCTGTTTGTCCGCGCCGTCCATGAATCCGGGCTGCCCGTCACGATCAGCAAGGAAGGCCGGCAGGGTGTGGACGCCCGCTCCCTGCTCGAGGTCATGACCGAGGACTTCCACTGCGGCTGCGTGGCGCAGCTCGCCGTCGCTCCGGAGGCTGTCCCGGCCCGCTACAGCCCCGGCGACGTCGAGAACGCCCTGGACGGCCTGAGAGACCTGCTGGAGTCCGCCCGCTCCTGCTGAGCGCCCACCGGTGGCTCTGGTGCGGTAGCCGCGCGCTCCCGCCGGCAAATGTCTGCACCACTGCCTGCAGCACCACTCCCTGAAGCACCAACGACGGCGGGCCCCACCAATTGGTGGGGCCCGCCGTCGTTGCTGACTCGTTTGGTGTCCTTGCGGACGTTAGTGCGCGTGGTCTCCGCGGCTGTATTCGTAAACCCAGCCGACCAGACCGACGACTGCAATTCCGCCCGCGATGTAGACGATCCAGAATCCTACGGCCAGGCCGAGGAATCCGGCCGCGCAGGCCAGGCCGAGAACCAGCGGCCACCAGCTCCACGGGCTGAAGTGGCCCTGCTCGCCGGCACCCTCGTGGATCTCCGCATCGCTGCGGTCCTCGGGGCGCATTCCGACGCGCTTTGCCGTGAAGGCGAGGTAGGCGCCGACCATGCCGGCCAGGCCGCCAAGCAGCAGGATGCCGAGGGCACCGACCCATTCAGTCCAGCCGGTCAGGAATCCGTAGACCGCTGCCACCGGGATGAAGAAGAAGGCTCCGAATCCGAAAAGTCTTGATTCGATTTTCACTTGGCTTGATCCTTCTGGTCGGCGTTACCGAGCGCTGCCGCTGCCGGGGCAGGCGAGTCGATGGTGTAGGACTGGGACAGTTCGGGGTGGTGGAGGTCCAGCGCTGGGCGTTCCGAGCGGATCCGCGGCAGCGAGGTGAAGTTGTGGCGCGGCGGCGGGCAGGAGGTCGCCCATTCGAGCGAGGCTCCGAAGCCCCACGGGTCATCGACCGTGACGCGTTCGTTGCTGCGCCAGGTGATGTAGACGTTCCAGAAGAACGGGATCAGCGAGGCACCCAGCAGGAACGAGGAGTACGTGGAGAACTGGTTCATCCAGGTGAAGTTGTCCTCCGGCAGGTAGTCCGCGTAGCGGCGCGGCATGCCCTCGACGCCCAGCCAGTGCTGGATGAGGAAGGTGCCGTGGAAGCCCAGGAACAGCATCCAGAAGTGGATCTTGCCGAGGCGCTCGTTGAGCATCTTGCCGGTCCACTTCGGCCACCAGAAGTAGAAGCCGGCGAACATCGCGAACACCACGGTGCCGAAGACCACGTAGTGGAAGTGGGCGACCACGAAGTAGGAGTCCGAGACGTGGAAGTCCAGCGGCGGGGAGGCCAGGATGATGCCGGTCAGTCCGCCGAAGAGGAACGTCGCCAGGAAGCCGATGCTCCACAGCATCGGGGTCTCAAAGGTGATGGAACCCCGCCACATGGTGCCGATCCAGTTGAAGAACTTCACGCCGGTCGGAACGGCGATCAGCATCGTCATGAAGGAGAAGAACGGTAGCAGGACCGAGCCGGTGACGTACATGTGGTGGGCCCAGACCGTCACGGACAGCGCGGCGATCGAGATCGTGGCGTAGACCAGGCCCTTGTAGCCGAAGATCGGCTTGCGGCTGAAGACCGGGAAGATTTCCGAGACGATGCCGAAGAACGGCAGGGCGATGATGTAGACCTCGGGGTGCCCGAAGAACCAGAACAGGTGCTGCCAGAGGACGGCGCCGCCGTTCTCCGGGTCGAAGATGTGCGCTCCGAAACGGCGGTCCGCACCGAGGGCGAAGAGGGCCGCGGCCAGCGGCGGGAACGCCATCAGGACCAGGATGGAGGTGACGAGGATGTTCCAGGTGAAGATCGGCATCCGCCACATGGTCATGCCGGGGGCACGCATGCAGATGATCGTGGTGATGAAGTTGACCGCGCCGAGGATGGTGCCGAAGCCGGTGAGCGCCAGGCCGAAGACCCAGAGGTCCCCACCAACGCCCGGGCTGAACGTCGTGTTGGACAGCGGCGCGTACGCGAACCAGCCAAACGATGCCGCACCCTGCGGGGTGATGAAGCCGGAGACGGCGATGGTGGAGCCGAAGAGGAAGAACCAGAAGGCCAGTGCGTTCAGCCGCGGGAAGGCGACGTCGGGGGCGCCGATCTGCAGCGGCATCATGACGTTGGCGAAACCGGCGAACAGCGGCGTTGCAAACATCAGCAGCATCACGGTGCCATGCATGGTGAACAGCTGGTTGTACTGCTCTTTGGTCTGCAGGATCTGCATGCCGGGTTCGAACAGTTCGGCGCGGATCAGCAGCGCCATGACTCCGCCGAAGCAGAAGAACATGAACGACGCGATCAGGTACATGTACCCGATGGTCTTGTGGTCGGTCGTGGTAATCCAGTTGACGACGATGCGCCCCTTGGATTTCGGTACTACGGGAGCCTCAAGGATCCCGGTGGGCTGGGAATAGGTAGTTGCCACGTCGCTCCCCTTACTTGGTTTCGGTCGGGGCCGGGTTGCGGTCGTACTCTTCGCCGAGCAGGCCGGTGTTGCCGTCCTGGCGCAGCTTTTCCAGGTGCGCCTGGAACTCGGCGTCGGAGACGATCTTTACGCGGAACAGCATTTCGGAGTGGTACTCGCCACAGAGTTCGGCGCACTTGCCGTCGTAGGTCCCCTCCTTGGTGGGGGTGAACCTGATGTAGTTGGTCTTTCCGGGGATCATGTCGCGCTTCTGCAGGAAGGCGGGAACCCAGAAGGAGTGGATGACGTCGCGGGCGTTCAGCTCGAGGTCAACCGACTTGTTGACCGGAAGGTAGAGCGTGGGCAGCTTTTCCTTGTCGATGTTGTTGCCGGTGAGGTGCGCCTGGACGCCGGCTTCGTGGACATCCGTGGGGATCACGTCGCCCTGCTTGTAATTGAAGTCCCAGGCCCACTGCTTGCCGCGGACGTCAACGACGACGTCGGCCGGCTGGGAACGGTTGTCGATTGCCTGCTGGTCCTGGTCGGTGAAGTAGAAGAACACCAGGACCATAAACAGCGGAATCGTCAGGTAGAAGACCTCAAGCGGCAGGTTGAAGCTGTTCTGCCGGGGAAAACCCACGGTGCCTTTGCGGCGCCGGTAGGCGACGATGCACCAGATCATCAGGCCCCAGGTAATGACGCCCACGACCAGCGCGGCAATCCATGAGTTGACCCAGAGGTCCATGATGCGGTCAGTGTGGTTGGTGGTGCCACGCTCGGTGGGCAGCCACCCTTTCTGTACCTCTGGTGAACATCCAGTCAAAGCCAACGCGCCGGCGAGTGCCAAGCCAGTGATCGTAGTGATCTGTTTGCGTCGGCTGCCGGTTCGGTTCTGCGAACTCACAGACGGCCCTTCCTACTTGTTGCTGTTGCCCCGGGCCGGAAACTGGCTGTCAGGGCACACTAAAAGTTTTACTACTCGGTGTAGAGCTTACCGCTCCGCGCGAGTTTTCGCCCACATGTCCGCGCCGTGCGTCGGGACCTTTTTGCGGCGCCCGTTCGTTGGGCATCCTGCGGCACTAAGGCCGGGCAGTTTGCCCGGCCTTAGTGGAAGGAATCGCCGCAGGCGCAGGAGCCGCCGGCGTTGGGGTTGTCGATCGTGAAACCCTGCTTGGAGATGGTGTCCTCGAAGTCGATGCTGGCACCGCTGAGGTACGGGACGCTCATCTTGTCGACCACAACTTCCACCCCGTCGTAGTCGCGGACGGCGTCTCCGTCGAGGAGCCGCTCGTCAAAGTAGAGCTGGTAGATGAGGCCGGAGCAACCGCCGGGCTGGACGGCGACGCGGAGGCGCAGATCCGTGCGGCCTTCCTGCTCGAGCAGGCTGCGGACCTTGCCGGCCGCGACGTCGGTCAGCTTGACCTCGTGCGTGGCCAGTTCCTCGCCCGCCGTGGCGGTGGTGTCGGCGCTGTTTTCATTGGTTGTAGTGCTCATGGCCTACCTTCTGACGACGGTGGTGGCGGCACCGCTCCCGCGGCACCCGCCCCTACTTTAACGGTACGGGCTATAGCTACATGCTACGTCGATCGGCACTGTAGCTCTAACTCCTGACGTAACCGTCCCGGCCGGCTGGATGTTCCCTGCGGAACACGGCCGGCCCGGCCGTTCACGCCAGCCCTTCCTCATTCAGCCGGGCCAGCATCAGCGCCTCCGCCACGATGGCGTTGCGGAAGTCCCCAAGGTGGAGGGATTCGTTGGCGCTGTGCGCCCGCGAATCGGGGTCCTCGACGCCCGTGACGAGGATCTGCACGTCCGGGTACAGCTCGGTCAGGTCGGCGATGAAGGGAATTGAGCCGCCGATCCCTGTCTCCACGGCCGGGACGCCCCACGCTTCGCCGAGCGCCCACATCGCGACGCTGGCGGCCTTGGACGAGGTGTCGGTGCGGAAGGAGTTGCCGCTCTCCCCCGGGGTGAAGACCACGTGGGCGCCAAACGGCGCGTTGGCTTCCACATGCCTGCGGACGGCCTCCATGGCCTCCGCCGGATCCTGGCCGGGAGCGAGCCGCATGCTGAACTTGGCCCGCGCCCGGGGCAGGAGGGTGTTGGACGCAACGTCCACGGCCGGGGCATCGAAGCCGATGATCGACAGTGCGGGTTTGGTCCACATCCGCGATGCAATCGTGCCGGTGCCGGCGAGCCGGACGCCGTCGAGCACCGAAGCGTCGGCGCGGTATTCCTCCTCCGGCAGGTCGACCGAGACTTCGTCCCGGCTGACCAGACCGGCAATCGCGACGTTGCCTTCGTCGTCGTGCAGGGTGGCGATGAGCCGGCACAGCAGAGTCGGCGCGTCCAGCACGGGGCCGCCAAACATGCCGGAGTGGACCGCGTGGTCCAGGACCCTGACCTCGATGGTGCCGTCGACCAGGCCGCGGAGGCTGGTGGTCAGCGCGGGGATGCCAACCTTCCAGTTGCTGGAGTCGGCCACCACGATCACGTCGGCGCTCAACAGCTCGCGGTGGGTTTCCAGGAAGGTACGGAAGGTCGGGGAGCCAGCTTCCTCCTCGCCCTCAAAGAAAAAGGTCACCCCGAGGCCAAGATCGTCCCCCAACACCCGCGTCACGGCAGAATAGGCAGCGATGTGGGCGAGGATTCCGGCTTTGTCGTCGGCGGCGCCGCGCCCGTAGAGGCGCCCGTCGCGCTCGACGGCGGTGAACGGCTCCGTCTCCCACAAGGCCAGGTCGCCGGTGGGCTGCACGTCGTGGTGCGCGTAGAGCAGGATCGTCGGTTTGCCGGCGGCGGCCGGACGGCGTGCGACGACGGCGGGACCGCCGGGGGTCCCGTCCTCCTTGTCGCAGCGCAGGATCCGGACGTCGCCGAAGCCGCTGCCGCGCACTAGTTCCGCGACGGCGTCGGCGCTGGCGTTCAGCGGGGCGGGGTCGAAACTGGGCCATGCGATACCCGGAATGGCGACGAGCTCTTTCAACCGGGCGATCGTGGTGTCGAAGGATTCGGAGACGGCCTGGCGGAGGGCCTCGGTGGAGACGTTTCCAACACGGCCTGCAGCGGTTTGCGGGTTCCCCGCGGGTGATGAAGTCATGGCCAGAACACTACCCGTGTCGCGGATCACCTCAAACAGGGCCGCCGCGTCTCCTGCCTAGTGTGGGCCGGGTCTCGCGCACCCCGCCCCGGGGTATTCTTTAGGGGTGTTTGGACGTAAAAAAGAAGCGCCAGCGGCGCAGGACAGTGTTGACCAGCAGGCGGTCGGGGCAGCAGCCCGGGACTCCGCCACCGGCAAGGGCGCGCCCACGCCCAAGCGCAGCGCGCAAGTGGCTGCCCGGAAGCGGCCGCTCGTGCCGGAGGACCGCAAGGCCTCCAAGGCCGCAGAGCGCGCAGCGGTCCAGGAGCAGCGGCTCAAGATGCGCCATGCCATGGACACCGGCGACGAGAAGTTCCTGCCGCTGCGGGACAAGGGCCCGCAGAAGCGCTTCGCCCGAGACTTTGTGGACGCACGCTTCAGCCTCGGCGAGTACCTGATGTTCGGCGCCCTGCTCTTCGTGGTCGTCTCACTCCTCGTCCCGGCGTCCAGTCCCGAGATGGTTTACGTCCTGGGCGGATTCTGGGTGATGTTCCTGGCCGTCTTCGTCGACGTCTTCATCCTGTCCCGGAAGCTCAAGAAGCGCCTGGAGCAGAAGTTCGGCGACGTGGAACGCGGCACCATCTGGTACGGCTCCATGCGCTCCCTCCAGTACCGCCGGCTGCGTCTTCCCAAGCCCCTCGTCAAGCGCGGCGAATACCCCGCCTGATTCACACACTCATCAAGGAGAGCCCCCGGCAGCAGGACTGCCGGGGGCTCTGTCGTCCCACGTCGCGCGGCCGGGGGCCCTGGGGCCGCCGTGCCTAGCGCCGGGAGGGGTGTTTCGCGAGCAGCCGGTTGATGCGGGCCGCCCAGAACGGACCTTCGTAGAGGAACGCCGTGTAGCCCTGCACCAGGGTGGCGCCGGCGTCGAGGCGTTGCTGGACGTCCTGTGCCGTCTCGACGCCGCCCACCGAGACCAGGGTCAGCCTGCCGCCGGTTGCTTCCTTCAGCCGGGCCAGCACTTCCAGCGACCGCTGTTTCAAGGGGGCCCCGGAAAGCCCGCCCGCGCCGCAGGCGGCCACTTTCTCCGGGCTGGACGTGAGACCGGCGCGGGCGATGGTGGTGTTGGTGGCGATGATTCCATCGAGTTCCAGGTCCAGGGCCAGGCGCGCGACGTCGTCGATGTCTTCGTTGCTGAGGTCCGGGGCGATCTTGACCAGCAGCGGAACGTGGCGTCCGGAAGCCTTGTCCGCCTCCTCCCCCACCGCGGTAAGCAGCGGGCGCAGTGTCTCCACATCCTGCAGCAGCCGCAGGCCCGGGGTGTTTGGGGAGCTGACGTTGACGACGAGGTAGTCTGCGGCGGGGGCCAGGCTGCGGGCGCTGATGAGGTAGTCGGCCACCGCGTCCTCAAGTTCCACGGCCTTGCTCTTGCCGATGTTGACCCCGATGACCGGGCGGACCCCAGGGTGGCGGCGCTGCAGGGCCGCCCGGGCGGACTTCAGGCGGGGCGCCACCGCGGCGGCCCCATCGTTGTTGAAGCCCATCCGGTTGATGACGGCCCGGTCCTCGACCAGGCGGAAGAGCCGCGGGGCGGGGTTGCCGGGCTGGGCCCGGCCGGTGATGGTGCCGACCTCCACGTGGCCGAAGCCCAGCTCGGTCAGCGCCTCGATGCCGTGGCCTTCCTTGTCGAAGCCGGCCGCCAGGCCGAACGGCGAAGGGAACGTCAGGCCGAACGCCTGGGTCTGCAGTGACGCCGCCGGCGCGGTGAGCTTTTCCAGCACCCGTCCGGCCCCGCAGGAGTGGACGAGTCGGATGGCTTTGAAGCCGATCTTGTGGGCGCGTTCGGCGTCCATCCATGAGAAGGCCAGGCGGAAGAAAGTCGGATATACGCGCATGGCTCTAGTTTTCCGGTTCCGGCGGTCCAGACCAAACCCGGGCGCCTGCGGGCGCTAGCATGAAGCCATGACCAGCGACGGCGGAACCCCAGGCACGACGCCCATGCGGGCTGCCGGATCAGTGATCAACGCCGACGTGGTGGTGGTCGGGGCGGGACTGGCCGGTCTCGTTGCCGCCGCACAGGCCTACGCGGCCGGCCGCCGGGTGGCTGTACTCGACCAGGAGCCCGAGGCTTCGGCCGGGGGCCAGGCGCACTGGTCCTTCGGCGGGCTCTTCCTGGTCAACTCCCCCGAACAGCGACGGCTGGGCGTCAGGGACAGTGCCGGACTTGCCCTGGCCGACTGGATGTCTTCCGCCGCCTTCGACCGGCCCGGGGACGCCCTGGCACGGGACTGGGCCGCCGCCTACGTGGACTTCGCGGCCGGAGAAAAACGTGCCTGGCTCGCCTCCCTTGGCGTGCGGCTGTTCCCCCTCGTGCAGTGGGCGGAACGGGGTGGCTACGGCCCCGACGGCCATGGCAACACCGTCCCGCGCTTCCACGTCGCTTGGGGAACCGGTCCCGCGCTGGTGGCGCCGTTCCTGGCGAAGCTGCGCGAGGGCGAGGCCACGGGCCGGGTGACGTTCCACTTCCGCCACCGCGGGTTAAGCCTCGTCACGGCAGCGGGGCGGGTCACGGGGGTGCAGGGCGAGATCCTGGAGCCCAGCGGCGCGGCCCGCGGCGAGGCCTCCTCCCGGACCGCCGTCGGCAGCTTTGAAGCGGCCGGGGCTGCCGTGGTGGTGACCACCGGCGGAATCGGCGGCAACCACGCCACCGTCCGCCAGCAGTGGGCCGGCGGCCCCGCGCCCCGGACGATGCTGAGCGGCGTGCCGGCCTCGGTCGACGGCGAGTTCCTGGCCGCCGCTGCGCGTGCCGGCGGCAGCCTCATCAACGGGGACCGGATGTGGCATTACCCCGAAGGCATCCACAACCATTCGCCGGTCTGGCCCAGGCACGGCATCCGGATCCTGCCCGGACCCTCCTCGCTGTGGCTGGACGCCACCGGAGGCATGCTCCCCGCTCCCCTGTTCCCTGGTTTCGACTCGCTGGGGGCACTGCGCCATATCCTCGGCACCGGCCACGACCACTCCTGGTTCGTGCTCAACAGGACGATCGCCCTCAAGGAGTTTGCCCTCTCCGGCTCGGAACAGAATCCCGACCTAACTGGCAAGGACGTCCGGCTCCTGGTTTCCCGGCTGAAGCCCGGCAGCGACGGCCCCCTGCAGCACTTCCTGGACCACGGAGTCGACTTCCTGCAGGCCGGCACCCCCGCCGGACTCGCCGCCGCAATGAACTCCCTCACCGGCCGGCGGCTGGTTGACCCGGACGGACTGGACCGGCTGATCCGGTCCCGGGACCGGCAATTCGACAGCGGCCTGGGCAAAGACCCGCAGCTCGCCGCCATCCGCGCCGCCCGCCGTTTCACCACCGACAGGATCATGCGGGTGGCACCCCCGCACCGGATGCTGGACCCCAGGCACGGGCCACTGCTGGCGGTGCGCCTCTCGGTGCTCACGCGCAAAAGCCTGGGCGGGCTGCACACCGATCTTCAGTCCCGGGTTTTGGACGGATCCGGGCAGCCGGTCCCCGGCCTCTTCGCCGCCGGGGAAGCTGCCGGCTTCGGCGGCGGCGGGATCCACGGCTACCGCGTCCTCGAGGGAACCTTCCTGGGCGGCTGCCTCTTTTCCGGGCGATCGGCCGGCCGCGCCGCGGCCTCGTCAGCCTAGGAGCCTGCCATGGAATGGGTACCCGATATCCTCGGCGACGACTTCGAGGCCTGCGCCTTCCCGGCGGCCGGCCCGGACGGTGTCGAGCGGACGGCCACCCTGGTCCGGCACGTTCCCGGCGCCGGCGCCGGCCTGGCCGGCGGGTACCGGGCCCGGGCCGTGCTGTTCCTGCATGGCTGGAGTGATTACTTCTTCAACGAGGAACTCGCCGAATTCTGGACCGGCCAGGGCTTCGCGTTCTTCGCCCTGGACATGCACAACCACGGGAGAAGCCTCCGCGCGGACACACACGGCGGCTATGTGGCAGACCTGGACGACTACGACGCCGAGATCACCGCGGCGATCGGCATCATCGCCTCCCTGCACCCGGGCGATGCGCCACCCTCCGTGGCCCTGATGGGGCATTCGACCGGCGGGCTGATCGCCGCGCTCTGGACGAGCCGGCATCCCGGGGTGGTCTCGCAGCTGATCCTGGACAGCCCGTGGCTGGAAATGCACGGCAGCCCGGCCGTGCGCCGCGCCGCCCGGACCATGGTGGAACCGCTGGCGCGGTTCTGGCCCGAGGCCATCATCCGCCTCCCCGAACGCTCCTTCTACTGGCGCAGCATCTCCAGCGCGGCCGAAGGCGAATGGACGCTCGATGACACGTACCGCCCGCCCCGGGCGTTCCCCGTCCGCGCCGGCTGGCTGAGCGCCGTCCTCATCGGCCAGTCCCGGGTGGCGCGGGGGCTGAACATCGATGTCCCCATCCTCGTGCTGATCTCCGGGGCCAGCGCCAACGGGATGTTCTGGAAGGAATCGATGCGGCGCACCGACGCGGTCCTGGACGTCAACACCATCGCCCTGCGCGCCCTCAGCCTGGGCCGCACCGTCACACTGGAACGGATCGACGGCGCCCTGCATGACGTGTTCCTGTCCGCCCCGCGCGTCCGCGCCGACGCCTATGCCCGGCTGGCCCGCTGGCTCCGCGCCTATGTGCTGGACGACAGCGGCACCGCATGAGGGTTCCCGTGCTGCGGCCGCTGTGGCGGCAAGATGCGCTGGGCGACCGCTTTGAGAGCCTGGAGCTGCCCCTGGCCGCAGACGACGAAGGCCCTGTTGCCGCAACCCTGGTGCGGCATACCGGCCCGGGCCGGGACCTTGCCGCGGTGGCAGCGGAGGCCCCGGCCGACCGGGATTCGTGTGCCCCGGAGAAGGTGGTCCTCTACCTGCACGGCTGGGCGGACTATTTCCTGCAGGCCGAACTCGCCGATCACCTCGTTGCCAGCGGATTCCACTTCTACGCCCTGGACCTGCGGAAGTTCGGGCGCAGCCTCCGCGAGTGGCAGACCCCCGGCTACACGGCCGACCTGGCCGTCTATGACGAGGACATCGCGGCGGCGCTGGCGGCGATCGGCGCAGACATCGCCGGCCGCACCGGCGGCTCCGGCGGCTCCGCGGCCCCGACGGTGCACCTGCTGGCGCACTCCCTCGGCGGCCTGGTGGCAGCGCTGTGGGCGGACCGGAATCCGGGGCAGCTGGGCACCCTGATCCTCAATGCGCCCTGGCTGGAGCTGCAGGGCAGCAGCCTGATCCGGAACATCGCGATGCACCTGGTGGAACCGCTGGCGCGGACCGACCCGCGCCGGCCGCTCCTGCTGCCCAGCATGCCCGGCTACTGGGACAGCGTGAGCGGCACGGCGCACGGGGAATGGCTGCTGGATCCCGTGTGGCGGCCCCGGGAGGCGTTCCCCGTCAGGCCCGGCTGGACGAAGGCTGTCATGGCCGGCCACGCTGCCGTGGCGCAGCGGCTCGACGTCAAGGCGCCGGTGCTGGTGATGCTGTCCGGACGCACCCGGATCCAGGCCGAGTGGTCCGAGGAACTCATGGAAGTCGATGCCGTGATCGATGTCGAGGAAACGGCGCGGCGGGCGCTCGGGCTGGGCCGCCGGGCGGCCGTCTTCCGGTACCCTGGGGCCATCCACGATATCTTCCTGTCCCGCCGCGCGGTGCGGCAGGAAGCCTACGACGATCTCGTCCTCTGGCTGAGCCTCTACCCTGGCTGACCGTTCCTGCGCCCGGCCGGGAGCCCGCCGCCCCTGAGACCCGGCAGGAACCAGGCGGGAAGCAATCCGTGGTCAGACGGGAACCAGGCGGGATCAGCCAGGCGTCAGGCCGTTGTCCGTCGGTGATCAGGCCGGGCCGGCGGGGGCCGCATCGACCGCCCCGCCGTAGCGGCGGTCCCGCTGGGCATAAATCTCAACGGCATCCCACAGCGTACGCCGGTCCACATCGGGCCACAGCGTATCCATAAAGACGAATTCGGCGTAGGCCGACTGCCAGAGCATGAAGTTGGAGAGCCGCTGCTCCCCGGAGCTGCGCAGGAACAGGTCGACGTCCGGCAGGTCCGGCTCGTCAAGGTATTTCTGGATCGTCTTCTCGGTGATGGCGCCCGGCTTGAGCCGTCCCGCTGCCACCTCTTCCGCGATCGCAGACACGGCATCCGCGATCTCGGCGCGTCCCCCGTAGTTAACACACATGTTCAAGGTGCAGGTGCTGTTGCCGCGGGTGAAGTCCTCGGCCTCCTCCAGCTCGCGGATCACCGAGCCCCAGAGCCTCGGCCGCCGGCCGGACCAGCGGATCCGGACGCCCCACTCATCCAGCTGGTTGCGCTGCCGTCGTAGCACGTCCTTGTTAAATCCCATCAGGAAGCGGACCTCCTCGGGTGAGCGGCGCCAGTTTTCCGTGGAAAAGGCGTAGACACTGACATGCTCGATGCCGAGTTCGATCGCTCCGGCCACCACGTCCAGCAGGGCGGGCTCCCCCGCCTTGTGGCCCTCGATCCGCGGCAGGCCGCGCTGGTTTGCCCAGCGCCCGTTGCCGTCCATGACGATCGCGACGTGCCGCGGGATGAACTCCGCCGGGATCGCCGGCGGGACAGCCCCGGAGGGGTGCGGGTACGGGCTCGCCACGGGGGTGCTCCGCTGCCGGACCGGACTCTTCTTCTTACCCAACGCCACAGTTACGTTCGCTCCACATGCTTGAGGGATTTAAGGACACGTTCCAGATGCCACTGCAGGTAGCTGGCCACCAGGCCGGCGGCCTCGCGGCGGTGTATTGGGACGGACGCGTCCGCCGTCGTCCAGTCCCCGGTCAGCAGCGCGCCGAGCAGCAGGACCGTTTCCGCGGCCGGCGCCGGGGACCCGGGCGGCCGGCAGTCGGCGCAGACCATGCCGCCGAGCGGTGCCGAAAACGCGGTGTGCGGCCCGCGGGCCCCGCAGCGGGCACAGCCGGTAAAGCTTGGCGCCCAGCCGCCGGTGGCGAGAGCGCGCAGCAGGTAGGAATCCAGAATGAGTTCAGGGGTGTGGTCGCCGCGGCTCAGCGATGCCAGGGCGCCGACGAGAAGATTGTATTGTGCAGTGCCCGCCTCACCGTCGACGTCGGTGAGTTTTTCCGCTGTCTCCGTCATGGCGGCAGCCACGGTGTACCGGCCGTAGTCCGCGGCGATGTTGCCGCCGTAGGCGCCCTTGGCGACAGCCTGCGTGACCACGTCCAGGGTCCGGCCGGAAATCAGCTGGAGGTCCGCGACCATAAAGGGCTCGAGCCGGGCGCCGAAGCGGCTGCTGGTGCGCCGGACACCCTTGGCCACCGCGCGGACCTGGCCGTGGTGTTTGGTCAGGATGGTGATGATGCGGTCCGCTTCGCCCAGCTTGTGGGTACGCAGCACGACGCCGTCATCGCGGTAGGCGCGGGAGGCATAGGAGGAAGGTTGGGCCACGGTTAATCTTCGCACTGTCTAACGGGAAACGCCGCCATTGGGGAAAGCAGCACTGCGCCGCCGGAGGATCCGGCGGCGCAGTGACCGGCTGCCTAGGCGCGGGCGTCCCGGATGGCCCGGTTCACGGCCGAGATGACGGCCTTGAGCGAGGACGTGGACGTGTTGGCGTCGATCCCGACGCCCCACAGCACGCGTTCCCCCACGGCGCATTCAACGTAGGCCGCGGCGAGGGCGCTGCCGCCTTCGGACAGGGCGTGCTCGCTGTAGTCCAGCACCCGGACGTCGACGCCGTCCTCGCGCAGGATGCTCAGGAGGGCAGCGATCGGACCGTTGCCGGTCCCGGTCCGCTGGACCGGGGTGCCGTCGACCTTGAGCGCGGCGTGCAGCGTCATGGAGCCGTCCTCGTCCGTCTCCGTGCTGAACGGGCCGAGGGCGTAGCGTCCCCACTGCGCGTCAGCCGTGCCGGAGGGCAGGTACTCGTCCTGGAAGGCCTGCCAGAGCTGGGCGCCGCTGACTTCCCCGCCCATGGTGTCTGTCTGCTTCTGGATGACCCCGGAGAACTCGATCTGGGCGCGCCGCGGCAGGTCCAGGTTGTGCTCGTTCTTGAGCAGGTAGGCCACGCCGCCCTTGCCGGACTGCGAGTTGACCCGGATGACGGCCTCGTAGCTGCGGCCGAGGTCCTTCGGGTCGACCGGCAGGTACGGGACCTGCCAGGGGTAGTCGGCGACCTCCTTGCCGGCGGCGGCTGCGTCCTTCTCGAGCGCTTCAAGGCCCTTTTTGATGGCGTCCTGGTGCGAGCCGGAGAAAGCAGTAAACACGAGGTCCCCGCCGTACGGTGCCCGCTCGGCCACCGGCAGCTGGTTGCAGTACTCCACGGTGCGGCGTACCTCGTCGATGTCGGAGAAGTCGATCATCGGGTCCACGCCCTGGACGAACATGTTCAGGCCCAGCGTCACCAGGTCCACGTTGCCGGTCCGCTCGCCGTTGCCGAACAGGCAGCCCTCGATCCGGTCGGCGCCGGCCAGGTAGCCCAGCTCCGCGGCCGCCACGCCCGTGCCGCGGTCGTTGTGCGGGTGCAGGGACAGGATGATGCCCTCCCGCGGGTGCAGGTTGCGGCTCATCCACTCGATGGAGTCGGCGTACACGTTGGGGGTGGCCATTTCCACGGTGGCCGGCAGGTTGATGATGACCTGGCTGTCGGCGGAGGCCTCAAACACGTCGGCGATGGCGTTGCAGACCCGGACGGCGTACTCCAGCTCGGTCCCGGTGAAGGATTCCGGCGAGTACTCGTAGGTGATGTGGGTGTCCTGGAGGGTCTCTTCGTACTTCTTGCACAACCGGGCGCCCTGCAGGGCGATGTCCAGGATGCCGTCTTCGTCCTGGTTGAAGACAACCCGGCGCTGCAGGACCGACGTCGAGTTGTACAGGTGCACGATGGCCTGCCGGGCGCCGACGAGGGACTCGTAGGTCCGCTCGATCAGGTGCTCGCGCGCCTGGGTCAGCACCTGGATGGTGACGTCGTCCGGGATGTGGTTGCCCTCGATCAGCTGCCGGACGAAGTCGAAGTCCGTCTGCGACGCGGACGGGAACCCGACTTCGATTTCCTTGTAACCCATCCGGACCAGCAGCTGGAACATCTTCAGCTTGCGTGCCGGGCTCATCGGGTCGATCAGGGCCTGGTTGCCGTCACGCAGATCCACGGCGCACCAGCGCGGGGCCTTGGTGATGACCTTGTCCGGCCAGGTGCGGTCCGGCAGTTCAACCGTGATCAGGTCCTGGAACGGGACGTAGCGGTGGACGGGCATTCCTGAGGATTTCTGTGCGTTTCGCATTACAATCGGGGCCTTTTCTGTGATTCCTGGTGAAAGGGTGGCCGGGCAACACAAACTCCGCAGCGAGGGTGGGCCTTGCGCTAGATCGCGTCTGAGGCCTCGCCGCGGCAGCTAAGAAGAAGCAGTTCTGCGCGCACCATTTCACAGTAACACGGGTGCGTAAGATGAAGGAGCCATACCTTCGTAACGTCCACCATGCAGACCGGTAACCCGTAACAAGGCTGCGCCGGGCTGCCTCTCAAAGGAGCATCCGTGCCACTTTCGGGGATCGCCCTGTCCAACATCGACTTCTCTGTCCGGCCGCAGGATGACCTGTACCAGCACGTCAACGGGACCTGGCTCAAGAACACCGAAATTCCGGATGACCGGCCCCTGGAGGGCACGTTCACGGCTCTGCGGGACGGTTCGGAACTCGCGGTGAAGGAAATCATTGAGGATGCGGCCGCCCGCGGCGCGGAGTCCACCGGGATCGAGCAGAAGATCGGCGACCTCTACAACAGCTTCATGGACGAGGTTGCGGTGGAAGCCAAGGGACTGGACCCGATCAGGGCCCGGCTTGACGAAGTGTTCTCCACGGAGTCGGTCGCCGGACTCGTGGCGCTGGCCGGGCGGCTGTTCCGCGCGGACGTGGGCGGCCTCTTCTACATCTATCCCGCCCCCGACGCCGGAAACCCGGACCGGATCCTGCTGTACACCGGACAGGGCGGCCTGGGGCTGCCGGACGAGTCGTACTACCGCGAGGAGAAGTTCGCTCCGGTGGTCCAGGCCTACACGGACCACGTGAAGACGGTCCTCGGCCTCGCCGGAGTCTCCGACGCCGCGGGGGCCGCGAGCCGGGTCGTTAGCCTGGAGACGGCGCTGGCCTCGCACCACTGGGACAAGGTCACCCTGCGGGACCCGCAGAAGACCTACAACCTGAAATCCGCCGATGAGGCGACGCAGCTCTTCCCGCTGCTCACCACCTGGTTCGACGCCGCGGGCATCGCTCCGGACAAGCGCACCGAACTTATTGTCAGCACCCCGGATTTCTTCGCGGGGGCCGCGTCGTTGCTGGACTCCGTGCCGCTGAATGTCTGGCAGGAATGGCTTGCCCTGCGCGTCGTGGGCGCCGCCGCACCGTACCTCTCGGCCGCGTTCGTGGATGCGAACTTCGCCTTCTACGGCACCACGCTGAGCGGCACTCCGCGGAACAAGGACCGGTGGAAGCGCGGGGTCGCCGTCGTCGAGAACGCCCTCGGCGAGGCCGTGGGCCAGATCTACGTTGCCCGGCACTTCCCGGAAACCCACAAGGCGCGCATGGAGTCGCTGGTCGCGAACCTGATCGAGGCGTACCGCGAATCCATCACCAGCCTGGCCTGGATGGGCGAGGAAACCAAACAGGAGGCGCTCAAGAAGCTCGATTCCTTCCGCGCCAAGATCGGCTACCCGGACAAGTGGATCGACTATTCCGCGGTGGGGATCGACCCCTCGGACCTGCTGGGGAATGTGGAGCGGGCGCACAGCGCCGACGTGGACCGGCACCTCGACGAGGTGGGCAAGCCCGTGGACCGGGAGAAGTGGCTGATGACGCCGCAGACGGTGAACGCGTACTACCACCCGCTGCTCAACGAGATCGTCTTCCCGGCGGCCATCCTGCAGCCGCCGTTCTTCACGGCCGACGCCGACGATGCCGTCAACTATGGCGGCATCGGCGCCGTCATCGGCCACGAAATCGGCCACGGCTTCGACGACCAAGGCTCCCAGTACGACGGCAGCGGCCTGCTCCGCAACTGGTGGACGGAGGATGACCGCACGGCCTTCGAGGCGCTGACGTCCAGGCTGGTGGCGCAGTTCGATGAGCTCTCCCCCACCGCAGCGCCGGGGCACCACGTCAACGGCAAACTGACCCTGGGTGAAAACATCGGCGACCTCGGCGGCCTGACCATCGCGTACAAGGCGTACCTGATCAGCCTGGACGGCCAGGAAGCGCCGGTGCTGGACGGCCTGACCGTAGTGCAGCGCTTCTTTGCCTCCTGGGCTGCCGGCTGGCGGCAGGTGATGCGGAACGAGGAAGCGATCCGCAGGCTCGCCACCGATCCGCATTCGCCGAACGAGTTCCGCACCAACCAGATTGCCAGGAACCTCGACGCTTTCCACGAGGCGTTCGGCACGGCGGAGCAGGATGGCATGTGGATGCCCGCTGCCGAGCGCGTGAGCATCTGGTAACCGTCCCGGGCGGCAACCCTCAGCAACAAGTAGCCGGCTACGAGTAAGGGCCGGCCACAAAGAAGGGCCGGCCGCGGGAAAGTTCCCGCGGCCGGCCCTTCTTTGGGTCCGGGGTCCCTGGTAATGGACCCTAGCGGACGATGAGCTCCGGGTTGGCCTGCTGGCAGACGACGTCACCGGCGGTCTGGTTGACGATGTCCGAGGGAAGTTCCACCGGGGCGTCCCCGCTCGGGGTGCCTCCCACGAGGTCGCTGCCCAGGTAGACCTGGACGCCGGCGACTCCGGCGGCCGGCAGCACCTGCGCCGCCGGAATCCCCAGCAGCGCGGCCACGTCGGCGGCGACATCCTCGAAGCCCGCACCGTAGTAGACCGCAGTGGCCGTGGCCGGCCGGGCGGCCAGCTGCGCGAGCTGGGTGAACCCGCCGGCGGTGAGGGCCTGGATGATCTCCTGGGTCCGCGCCGGGGCCCCGGAACCGTTCGCCACCGTGATGGGCTGCAGCGTCTTGTCGTAGGCGGGCGCCGTCTCGCTGGGTGTCGGCGCGGCGCTGGCACTGGCGCTGGCGTCCGGGGAGGCGGAGGGGCTTGGCGTCGCCGTCGGGTCCGTCAGGTCGATGTCCTTGCGCATTGCGGCGAAGAGCTGGGATGCTGCGGGCTCCGCCACCTGCAGGCGGTTCGGGTCGCTGGCCGCCGGAACCGTCGGGACCGCCACGAAGGCGACCTTGCCGAGGTCGATGTTCTTCAGCCGGTTCCCGACCGTCAGCAGGGTCGGGATGGAGGCGAGCCCGTCGTCGATGGTCAGGTTCTTGGTGACGACGTCGGCGATTTCCAGCATCTTGCCGGGGTTGGACATCGTCCCGTCATCCTTCATCTTGCGCGTCAGCGCGGACAGGAACCCCTGCTGCGCCTTGATCCTGCCCAGGTCGCCGCCGTCGGCAAAGGCGTGCCGGGTGCGCAGGAACGCCAGCGCCTGCTCGCCCTGGACCGTGGAGGTTCCCTTGGGCAGGCGCAGTTTCGAGTCCGGGTCATACACGGCGTCGCTGATGCAGACCTCGACGCCGCCCACGGCGTTTGAGAGTTCCTTGACGGCGTTGAAGTCCGCCATCATGAAGTGGTCGATCTCCAGGCCGGTGAGTTTGTTGACCGTATCCACGGCACAGCCAATGCCGGCTTCAGACATCGCCGCGTTGATCATGACGTTCTTCTGCGCCGGGAATTCCCTCTTGGTCTTCTGGTCCGTGCATTTCGGGGTATCCACGAGCAGGTCTCGGGGGAAACTGACCACGTTGACGCGCTTGTTGTCCGCCGAGATGTCCAGCAGCATCATGACGTCGGAGTGCCCGTAACCGGTGGCGTCGTCGGACGTGCCGTACTGGGAGTTCTTCCCGTCACGGGTATCCGAGCCCAGAACCAGGATCTGCATCCGGTCCCGTGAGTCGTCCACCGCACCCTCACTCTTGCCGCTGCCGGCCGAGAGTGCTTCCTTGCTGATATTGCCCTGCAGGCGGATAACCCAGTAGGCACCGAACGCAAGGACACCAACGAGCAGGATGGATACGACGGCCGCGCCGATCTTCAGCCACCCGGGCATGCCGCGGAGCGCACCCAGGTGCCGGGCCGGACCGAGAGCCGGATCATCCGTGTGCCGGGCAGCAGAACCTGACCGAACCGGGTTTCCGGTTCCGTCTGCACGGTCTTCACGGGGTCGAGACACAGTTGAGCCTTCTTTCACGAAAGGGGTCCGCCCATTTTAGAGGCCGAATCTGGGAATTCCCCGATGGCGGCGCCCCATCGGAGCGCCGCGGGCGCCGCCTGCGGCTGGCGGCGGGCCTAGAAGCCGAGCTTCACAAGCTGTTTCGGGTCACGCTGCCAGTCCTTGGCGACCTTCACGTGCAGGTCCAGGTAGATGCGGGCGCCGAGCAGCGCCTCGATCGCCTTGCGGGCGGTGGTGCCGACGTCGCGGAGCCGGGCGCCGCCCTTGCCGATGATGATGGCCTTCTGTGAGGGGCGTTCCACGTACAGGTTGACCCGGACGTCGAGGAAGGGCCGGTCCTCGGGCCGGCCTTCCCGCGGAACAATCTCATCGACGACGACCGCGAGGGAGTGCGGCAGCTCGTCGCGGACGCCTTCGAGGGCCGCCTCCCGGATGAGCTCGGCGATCATGATGGCTTCCGGCTCGTCCGTGAGGTGACCGTCCGGGTACAGCGGCGGCGACGGCGGCATGTGGCCGATCAGCACGTCGGCGAGGGTCCCGACCTGGAACCCGTCGGTGGCGGAGACCGGGACGATGTCCTTCCAGCCCTCCTCGCCGAGGACCTCGCGGCCCAGGGTGTCGACGGCGAGCAGCTGCTCGGTGAGGGCCTGCCGGTCCACCGTGTCGGACTTCGTCACGATGGCGATGATCGGCTTGTTGCCGAGGGCGGCGAGCTGGGCGGCGATGAACTTGTCGCCCGGGCCGATCTTCTCGTTGGCCGGCAGGCAGAAGCCGATCGCGTCGACCTCCGCGAGGGTGTCGGCGACGAGTTCGTTCAGCCGCTTCCCCAGCAGGGTGCGCGGACGGTGCAGCCCCGGGGTGTCCACCAGGATCAGCTGCGCGTCGTCCCGGTGCACGATGCCGCGGATGGTGTGGCGCGTGGTCTGCGGCTTGGCCGAGGTGATCGCGACCTTCTGCCCGACCAGGGCGTTGGTCAGGGTGGATTTGCCGGCGTTGGGCCGCCCAACCAGCACCGCGAAACCTGCCCGGTAGCCGCCGTAGGCCGCTTCGCCGTCGGACTTATTCTGCTTGCTCACGTGAGACTCCCTGTTGGATTGGTGCGGCCTCGTCGAGAAGGTCTTCAAGGTCAGTTTCTTCTTTTGGTACGGCGGCCGCAATGATGTGGCTGACGCGGTTCCGCCGGCCCTCGAGCCGGTCGGCGCGGAGGGACAGCCCGTGGACCTCGACGGTGCTGCCGACGATCGGCACCCGGCCGAGGGCCTTGGCGAGCAGGCCGCCCACGGTGTCCACTTCGTCGTCGTCGAGCTCCAGGTCGAAGAGTTCGCCGAGGTCATCGATGCTCATCCGCGCGCTGACCCGGTAGCTTCCGTCACCGAGTTCCACCGCCTCCGCGCTTTCGGTGTCGTACTCGTCGACGATCTCGCCGACGATTTCCTCGATCAGGTCCTCGAGCGTGACGAGCCCGGCGGTGCCGCCGTACTCGTCGATCACGATGGCGACATGGGTCGATTCCTTCTGCAGTTCACGCAGCAGTTCGCTCACCGGTTTGGAGTCCGGCACGTAGCGCACCTCGCGGGCGAGTTCGTCAACGACCGGGGGCTCCTCGCCGGGGCCGAGGTTGTGGATGGCCGCTGCGACGTCCTTGAGGTAGACGATGCCGAGGACCTGGTCCGTGTTCTCGCCGATGACGGGGATCCGGGAATAGCCCGAGCGCAGGAACAGCGACATCGCCCGGTGCAGGCTTGATCCCGAGTCGATGCTGAGGATGTCGGTCCGCGGCACCATGACCGAGCGGACCAGGGTGTCACCGAAGTCGAAGACCGACTGGATCAGCTCGGCCTCGTTGTCCTCGATCACGTCCGACTCCGTGGCGCGGTCCACGAGTTCCCGGAATTCCTCTTCGCTGAAGAAGGCCTCGTTGTCGGCCGGGGCGCCGGGGGCCACGGCGCTGCCCACGTTGACGAGCCAGCCGGGAATCGGTCCCAGCACCCAGTACAGCCAGCGGATCAGCGGGGCGCTGAAGCGGACCAGGCCGGCCGGATGCACCCGGCCGATCTGCCGCGGGGACACGCCAACGATCACGAAGCCGAGCAGCGCCATGATTCCGGTGGCGATCAGCCCCGAGATCCAGACGTTGTCAAGCAGACTGGTCAGCAGCACCGTCACGGCGACGGCGGAGGCCATTTCGAACCAGATGCGCCAAAAGCGAAGGGACCGCATGTGCGCCACGGGCTGGGCCATGATGCGCTTGAGCGCGTTGCCGCGGCTGTGCAGGATCGCGGCTTCGGCATCATGCCGCGACAGATAGTTGAAAGCTGATTCAGCCGCAGTCAGGAAAGCGGCAAAGCCAAGAAACACCAGCGCCATGCCGGCAAGGATCAGTGGCGTCACTGAATCGTCTCGGACGGGGCGTCCCGGCCGGTGAAGGCTGAGAGAAGTTCGCGCTGCAGGCCGAACATCTCCTCCCTCTCCTCCGGCTCGGCGTGGTCGAAGCCGAGCAGGTGCAGGATGCCGTGGGTGGTGAGCAGCAACATTTCGTCCTGGGTGGAATGGCCGGCATTGATAGCCTGGACCTCCGCGACCTGCGGGCAGATGGCGATGTCACCGAGCATGCCCTGGGGTGTGGGTTTGTCCGGGGTGCCCGGCGTCAGCTCGTCCATGGGCACCGAGAGCACGTCGGTGGAGCCGGGCTCGTCCATCAGCTCGAGGTGCAGCTTCTCCATGGCCGGCTCGTCCACGAGCAGGATCGACAGCTCGGCCTGCGGGTGGATGAAGAGCCGCTCGAAAATGAACCGGGAGAGCTGCACCAGCTGGGCCTCATCGACCGTGACGCCGGATTCGTTGTTGACCTCGATGCTCATGCGTGCTCTCCCCGCTTGTCGCGGGCCACGGAATGCTTGACCCGGTTCCGCTGGATCTCGTCCCAGACGCTGTAGGCGTTGACGATGTCGCCCACCAGGCGGTGCCGGACGACGTCGGAGGCGTCCAGGATGGTGAAGTTGACGTCCTCGATGCCCTGCAGGATGTCCTCCACGATCCGCAGGCCCGACCGGGTCCCGAAGGGCAGGTCCACCTGCGTGACGTCGCCGGTGACCACCATCTTGGAGCCGAAGCCCAGACGGGTGAGGAACATCTTCATCTGCTCCGGCGTGGTGTTCTGGGCCTCGTCCAGGATGATGAAGGCGTCGTTGAGTGTGCGCCCGCGCATGTAGGCCAGCGGGGCGACCTCAATGGTGCCGGCGGCGATCAGCCGCGGGATGGATTCGGGGTCCATCATTTCATGCAGCGCGTCATAGAGCGGGCGCAGGTACGGGTCGATCTTGTCGCTGAGGGTGCCGGGCAGGAATCCCAGCCGCTCCCCCGCCTCGACGGCGGGACGGGTCAGGATGATCCGTGTGACTTCCTTTTGCTGCAGGGCCTGGACGGCCTTGGCCATCGCCAGGTACGTCTTGCCGGTGCCGGCCGGCCCGATCCCGAAGATCACCGTGTTGTCGTCAATCGCGTCCACGTAGTTCTTCTGGTTCAGCGTCTTCGGCCGGATGGTCTTGCCGCGGCTCGAAAGGATGTTGTGGGTGAGCACCTCGACCGGGTTCTGCAGCGACTGGCTCCGGAGCATGGACACGAGCTGCTGCAGGACGGCGGGAGTGATGATGGTGCCCCGGGCGACGAGGCCCCGGACCTCGTTGAGCAGGCGCATGATCCGCGGCACGTCCGCAGCCGGCCCGCTGATGGCGAGCTCGTTGCCGCGGACATGGAAGTCGACGGACGGGAACTGGGTCTCGATGAAACGCAGTGCTTCGTCATGACTGCCGAGGGACTGGACCATCTGGTCGGAGCTGTCGAACAGGACTACCTCCGTCCGCAGCCCTGGTAGGGAGTGGGGGAATTCCCCTGCGGAGCGCTCTCCGGCGCTGATCCGGGCCTTGCCGTTCGCTGCTTCAGTCATGGTGTTGGCCCGCGGGCCTCTGGTCCCCTCCAGTCAAGGAAATGGTCTGTCCCGTGATCCGGCCCGACGGCGGTGCTCGCCTTCTGGTTCCGGTTGTCAGCGGGTCCTCTTATCCTACGCCAGTGGAGGCCTCCGCACGCCGCGCTGCCGGCGGCCCTTTGACCCCCCACATGACGGGATTCCCGCATTTAGGTATCAACTTCGTATCGGCCTCATATCGTTCCCGTTGCAGTTCCGGTCTGCCGGCTGAATCCACCCTTTGGCGCAGGGGCCGTGTGCCATGCTGGAAATCGGACGTTGGCATGGGATTTCCAGCCAGCCGGCACACAGTTGGGCCAGAGGAAAACCAAGCTGAAAGGGCAGCGCAATCAGGCACCGCAGGGTTGACCAGATCACAGCAGGCAGGCGGCTACGTCCGGCCCTGCTGCTTCTGATGCTGCCCGCCGCGCTGACACTCTCCGGCTGCGTGGCCACTCCCCAGCCCGGCATCACGGACGCCGGCTCTCCTTCGCAGGTCCTGTCCGCCCAGGCGCCGACCACGAGCGCGCCGTTGGAAACCACGCAGGCGTCCAACAAGGCTCCGGTCTACTGGATCGGGCGAAGCAACGACAAAACGTTTCTTTACCGGGAGTTCCGTGATGTTCCGGAACAGGACAACCCGGTCACGAGGGCGCTCCGCGTCATGATGTCCCAGAAACCCCTTGACCCGGATTTCTTCACTCCGTGGCAGAACCCGAAAAAGCTGGCGAGCTCCATTTCGGGCAAGAACGTCATCACGGTGGACCTCTCGGCGGACGCTTTCAACAGCAACGTCGATCCTGCCATGGCCGAGCGCGCGGTCCAGCAGCTCGTCTACACCGCCACGGCGGCAGCTGCCAGCGCGGGACTGATCGACTCCGGCCAGCAGATCCAGGTGGTGGTGCTGGTGGACGGGCATACCGACTTTGTTGCCTTCAACCACGTCCGCCTCGGTTCCCCGACCGCACGCAGCGCCGGGATGGTCGCCCCGGTGTGGATCATTGATCCGCAGGAAGGGACTTCGGTGGCGGACGGCGCGGTCAAGATCTCCGGCCGGAGCACCGCCGCGGGCGGCAAGCTTCGGTGGGAGGTCCTGCGCACCGACGGCAGCGCCAAGACCTCGTACCTGAACGGGACGATGACCGCCTCGGCTGAGGCCGGACAATCGGGTGCCTTCAGCCTGTCGGTCAATCTGGCGCCGGGCAACTACGAGGTGCGGGTTTCCCAGTTTGAGGACGGCAACCCGGCCGAGGATTTGAACGTCGACACCCGCGGGTTCACGGTTAAGTAACCGGCTAAGTAACCGGCTGGCTGGCTGGCCGGCTCGCTTCGCAGCTGCCGGGCCGGCGCGGCAGCCGCTACCAGCGGCCCAGGATGTCGCTGGCGAGGACCGTTGCCGCCGGACCGGCCGTGGAAGAGCGCAGCACGTGGTTCCCCAGCAGGGCCGTCACTGCACCGGCGTCGCAGAGCCTGGTGACTTCCCGGGGGCTGATGCCCCCCTCGGGGCCCACGATCAGCAGCACCTCGCGTCCCCCGTCTGCTTCACCGGCCGGCAGGGCACCCCGCCAGGCCTCCAGCACCTGCCGCAGTGGCCGCACGGCGTCCTCGTGCAGGATGACGGCGAGATCGGCAGCGGCCACTGCCGCCTGCAGCCCGGCGCCGTCAACGGCCGGGCGGACCTCCGGGATCCAGGCCCGGCGCGCCTGCTTGGCGGCGGCCGTGACGACGGACTGCCACTTGGCGTGGGCCTTGGCCGCGCGCTCCGCCTTCCAGCGGACAATCGACCGTTCCGCCTGCCAGGGCACGACGGCGTCGATCCCCAGTTCCGTGGCGGTTTCGGCGGCGAGTTCGTCCCGGTCCCCTTTCGCGAGGGCCTGGACCAGGACGAGCCGGACCCCGGGCCGGGGCTCCTCGGAAAGCCCGGAGCATTCCACCGTCAGTTCGTTGGGCGCGACGGCGGTTATGGTGCCGGTCAGCCTCTTGCCGGCACCGTCGGCGATGTCCACACCCTCCCCCACGGCGAGGCGCTTGACCGTGACCGCGTGGCGGGCCTCGGGTCCGTCAAGGACGAAGACGTCACCGGGAGCCAGCCCGTCCAGGCTGCCGGGGGAAGCGAAGAAGACCGGGTTGCTCACCGCTACAGGTTACCGAGCCGGTCCCGAAGCTTCGAGAAGACCCCGCCGCTCGCGGCGAGTTTGCCCTCCGTGAACTGTTCGCCGCGCAGCTTCGCGAGCTGGCGGAGCAGGTCCTCCTGGGCTGCGTCGAGCTTGGCGGGGGTGTCCACCTGCAGGTGGACCTTGAGGTCGCCGCGGCCGTAGCCGCGCAGGTGGGTGACGCCCAGACCGCGGAGGGTGATGACCTCGCCGGACTGCGTGCCGGCCTTGACATCGATCTCCTGCCGGCCGTCGAAGGTTTCGAGGGTGACCTCGGTACCCAGTGCGGCGGCCGTCATGGGGATGTTGAGGCTGGCGTGCAGGTCATCGCCGTCGCGGACGTAGGTGGCGTCGCTGTTGACCCGGATCTCCACATAAAGGTCGCCCGCGGGTCCGCCGGCGGGTCCGGCCTCGCCCTGGCCGGAGAGCTGGATGCGGGTGCCGGTGGCGACGCCGGCGGGAACCTTAACCGTCAGGGAACGCCGGCTGCGGATCCGGCCCTGTCCGGCGCATTCGTTGCAGGGATCCTTGATGACGGTGCCGAAGCCACCGCAGGAACCGCAGGGGGCCGCCGTCATGACCTGGCCGAGGATGGAGCGCACGGCGCGCTGGACCTGGCCGCTGCCGCCGCAGATGTCGCAACGTTCCGGGTGGCTGCCTTCCTGGCAGCAGGAGCCCTCGCAGGTGGGGCAGGTGACGGCCGTGTCGACTTCGAGTTTCTTGTTGACCCCGAAGACGGCGTCGCGCAACTCGATCCGGACGCTGATCAGGGCGTCCTGGCCGCGGCGGACCCGGGAGGCCGGGCCGGACTGGCCGCCGGCGCCGAAGAACGTGTCGAAAATATCCTGGAACGCGAAGCCCTGGCCGGCGTAGCTGCCGCCGCCGAAGCCGTTGTCGGTGCCGTTTTCGTTGCCCGTGGTGTCGTAGATCCGCCGCTTCTGCGGATCGGACAGCACCTCGTAAGCGTGCGTGACCGCCTTGAAACGGTCCGAGGCGTCATCCCCGGGATTGACATCCGGGTGCAGGTTCCGTGCCAGTTTGCGGTAGGCCTTCTTGATCTCTTCGCCCGTGGCTTCACGGGAGACTCCAAGAACGTCGTAGTGGCTGCTCAAAGTTTGTATCTCTTCCTGGTTGTACTGCCGGTTAGGGGCAAGAAGTCATTTGGGGGTGGGCGTGCGGTGCTTAGCTGCCGGTGCCGGACGGTTGGCCGCGGTCCGTCACGGGCCCAGAATCCTGGACAGGTAACGGGCCACTGCCCGGACGGCGGCCATGGTGGTCGGATAGTCCATCCGGGTAGGGCCGAGGACACCGACTTTCGCGGTGGCGTCCGGTCCGTAGCCGGTCGCGACCACCGAGGCCTCCGCGAGCCCGTCGTACGGGTTCTCCCGGCCGATGCTGACCGTCACGCCCCGCGGGTCCGCGGCCATGTCGCCCAGCAGGCGGAGCATGACCACCTGCTCCTCGAGGGCTTCCAGGACCGGGCCGATGCTCAGCGGGAAGTCCACGTTGGAGCGGGCCAGGTTCGCGGTGCCGGCCATGACCATACGCTCCTCGCGGCTGCTGGCGGCCAGCGCTTCCAGGCCGCGGGCCAGCGCCTGGGCGTCGGCGCGCCGGGCCGGCGGGCAGGTGGCAAGGACAGACTTCAGCGATTGCCCCAGCAGGTTCAGGGGTGTCCCGGAGAGGCCGCCGAGGAACCGCGTCCGCAGATCGGACAGCGCTTCCTCGGGAAGGTCCTGTCCCACGTCAATGACCCGCTGTTCCACCTTGCCGGTGTCCGCAATCAGCACCGCGAGCACCTTGCGCGGCGCCAGCAGGACGAATTCGATGTGCCGCACCCTGGCCCGGCTGAGGTGGGGATACTGCACGACGGCAACCTGGTGGGTCAGCTGCGACAGCAGCCGGACCGTCCTGTCCAGGACGTCGTCGAGATCGTCGGAGCCCTCCAGCAGGGCCTGGATGGCGCGGCGTTCCGCCGGTGAGAGCGGCTTGACCGCCGAAATCTGGTCCACGAAGAGCCGGTAGCCCTTGTCGGTGGGAATACGCCCGGCGCTGGTATGCGGCGCCGTAATGAGGCCCTCATCTTCCAGGGCCGCCATGTCGTTGCGGATCGTGGCGCTGGACACGCCAAGGTGGTGCCGCTCGACAAGGGCCTTGGAGCCGACGGGTTCCCGCGAATGGACGTAGTCCTCCACGATGGCGCGCAGCACTTCAAGTTTGCGCGGTTCGCTCACGTTCCACCTCCATTCGACTGTCCGCATCCGATGCCGCCATTCGCCGGCCGCTCCGGATACGCTTTTATTAGCACTCGACATGCCTAAGTGCTAACCAGTCTAATATGAGTCGCCGCGTTGTTAGCATTGGATTCGCTCCAGGCGTTCTTCCCGGGGCTGGTGTTTTCGGGCACAGCCCGCCGCAGCAATCCGAGTGCAAAGCAGTGTGTAAACCGATGTCGTACCAGAACTGGGGCCCGCAGGACCTGTCCGCCCCTGCCAAGGCCCAACTGCCCGAGGTGCCCGTGGAGCGCGGAATGGTGCTCGAGGATGTGCAGTCCGGCTGGGTCGGTGCTGTCACCCGGGTGGAGAAGTCCGGCGGCATGCACGTCGTCGCCCTGGAGGACCGCCGCGGCAAGTCCCGGTCCTTCCGGCTCGGCTTCGGTTTCCTGCTGGAGGGACAGCCGATCCGGCTGATGCCGCCAGCGCCCCGGGCCGCCGCGGCGGCCGCAGGAACACGCACCGCCTCCGGTTCCGTCCGGGTGGAGGGCCAGCGCGCGCAGGTCGCCAAAGCAAGCCGGATCTGGGTGGAAGGCAAACACGACGCCGAACTCGTCGAGAGGGTCTGGGGTGACGATCTCCGGGTGGAGGGCATCGTCGTCGAGCCGCTGCACGGCATTGACGACCTCGCCGGCGCTGTGGCCGCCTTCCGGCCCGGCCCCGGGCGCCGGCTCGGCGTGCTGGTGGACCACCTCGTGCCGGATTCCAAGGAGTCCCGGATTGCCCGGGCCGTGATGGCCTCCCCCGGGGCCGCCGGGAACGTGCTGATCGTGGGCCACCCCTACGTTGACGTCTGGCAGGCGATCCGGCCCGCCGTGCTGGGAATCGAGAAGTGGCCGGTCATCCCCCGTGGCATGGACTGGAAGACCGGCATCCTGACGGCGTTCGGCTGGCCGCACAGCACCAAGGAGGACATCGGCCTGGGCTGGCAGAAGCTCCTGGGTGCGGTGCGCAGCTATGCGGATCTGGAGCCCTCCCTGCTGGGGCGGGTGGAAGAGGTCATCGACTTCCTGACCGTTCCCTGAGGCGGGCATCCGCGGTCCGCCCGCCAGCGGGCCGATCCCTCATTCCGCGCCCGAGCAAGTATTCTTGGTACGGCGGCTGTGCTCCAGGCGCAGCCCTGGCAATTCCAGGCACCAACGCACCAGCGCAATCCGAAGGACGACACCGTGGCAGATGACGCACGCGAACACACTGGCAACCAGGCCGGCCATGGCCAGCCTCCGTACCACGGCGTTCCCGCAAATGCACTGCCGCTGACAGCAAACGAGGACCGGCAGTGGGCCACGCTGGCACACTTCGGCGGTATCCTGGGCTGCGTTCCGTCGCTGCTGATTTACCTGATCTTCAAGGACCGCGGCCCGTTCACGGCGCAGGAGTCCAAGGAAGCCCTCAATTTCACGCTGCCGCCCACGATTGCGGCCCTGCTGTGCAACCTGCTGGTCTTCGTGCCGGTGGTGGGCAACATCTTCGCCGTCCTGGCCACGGTCATCTGGATTGCCGTGACGTGCTTCTCGGTGGCGGCAGGCATCCACGTCAACCGCGGCCAGCCGCACCGCTACGAGTTCAACCTTCGCTGGATCAAGTAGGACGGCGCGAGCCGGGACGCCGCCGGTGAGCGGGTCCGCTTCCGAGCCAGGAAGTCGTCTATTGTTGCGAAAATGGTCATTCTTGCTGTAGCCGCTTGGGTCCTGACGGTCGTGATCGCACTACTTGGTGTGAGCGCCGGTTCCACCATCTGGTTCTACATGGAGCCGGTGGCCGATACAGTGCCTGATCCGGCAAGCTTCTACGTCGCCGCTGCGGCCGGCCTCATGGCGCTGTTCCTTAGCTTCGTGCTCAGCGTCGGCGTGACTGTCCAGGCAGTCCGGTGCCACGCAGGCCGAAACGCCCGCTCCGCCTGAGTACATCCATCGCGCTTCCGGGGGTTCAACGAAGGTCAGCAGAGGCTGCATGCCCGGCGGCCCATCCCGGTGGAGAGCCGGTGCTTGCAGCGGTGGTTTAGGGCAGACTGGTGGCGTGAACGGAATCCGGTGGGTGCTGCATGTCGATCTCGACCAGTTCATCGCGGCGGTCGAGGTGCTCCGGCGGCCGGAGCTTGCGGGCAGGCCGATCATTGTCGGCGGTCGGGGCGGCCCCATGGAACGGGCTGTGGTTTCGACCGCATCCTACGAAGCCAGGGCGTTCGGTGTGGGTTCCGGAATGCCTTTACGCATTGCGGCCCGGAAAGTGCCCGACGCTGTGATCCTTCCCGTCGATCAGGAGGCTTACCTCGCGGCGTCCGAAACAGTTATGGCTACCCTGCGCGCGCAGCCCGGCGCCACCGTGCAGGTGCTGGGTTGGGATGAGGCTTTTGTAGGCATTGAGACAGAGAATCCGGAAGCCTACGCCCGGCAGGTGCACGCCGCTGTCCTGGAGCGGACGCAGTTGCACTGCAGCGTGGGCATCGGCGACACCCTCGTCCGGGCCAAGGTCGCCACCGGGTTCGGCAAGCCGGCCGGCGTCTTCCGTCTCACGGCCGGGAACTGGCTCGACGTCATGGGCAGCCGGCCCACCAGGGAACTGTGGGGCGTCGGAACCAAGGTGTCGGCCCGGCTGGCCAAACTCGGCATCAAAACAGTCGCCGAGCTCGCCGCGGCCGACCCCCGGGACCTGGTCCCTGAGTTCGGCCCCAGGATGGGTCCTTGGTACGCGAAACTCGGACGCGGGGACGGCGCCAGCGTTGTGGAGGCCACCCCGTGGGTTGCCCGCGGGCACAGCCGGGAGACCACCTTCCTGCGGGACCTGACCGAGCCCGCCCAGGTGGACGACGCCGTGCGGGAGTTGACGGCGCGTGTCGTTGAGGATGTTGTGGCCGAAGGACGGCCCGTGGTGGGGCTGACCCTCAAGGTCCGGTACGCACCGTTCGTCACCACAACCCACGGGCGGAAGATTCCCGAGACATCCGACCGGAACGAAATCCTCGCGCAGGCCTTGGACCTCGCCGCCGGAATCGATGCGGGCCGTCCCATCCGACTCCTGGGCGTGCGCGCCGAAATGGCAATGCCCGACGATGCCCGAAAGGGACATACGCCGACGCGTGGCGGCTGGTGACGGCGTCGGTCGTCTTAAACGTCCTCGTAGGAAGCACCCCTCAGGAACTCAGGAACTCAGGGATGAGAGGGAAGGAATTCTGGGACCCAGCGCTACTGACCCTGTCCGCGGCCGCCTACGTCCGGGTGACGTTCTTCTTTTTCCCGAACCCCTTGACGCCCGCCGGACAGGCCTTTAAGAACGGCCAGAATACTCACGGCCGATCCTGGAGCGCTATGGTTTGCTGACCGATCCGGGAACGGCCGTTGGACTTCTGCACCCACTCCAGCGACAGTGACTTCCCGACTTTGTCAGCATTGAAGACTAATCAGCCAATGGCCATCAAGAACATTTCTATGGGGTTCCCCCCACTGTGGCAGCTAGACGGCTCGGTTGTGTCGGGCGAAGGTCAGGTGGATGACACCGCTGGGTGAGGGTGCTGCCTCGATGTGGAAACGTTGCTCGAGTCCTTCGAGGCCGTCCCAGAGTCGTTCGCCACGTCCGAGAAAGATCGGGATAAGAACGATGTGCATCTGGTCGATCAGGTCGGCATCGAGGAACCGGCGGATCGTGGTGACGCCGCCGCCGATTCGCACGTCGAGGCCGCCGGCGAGGTCGCGTGCCTGTTCGAGCGCCTCGGCGGGTTCGGCGTCCACAAAGTGGAAGGTAGTGCCGCCGTTCATAGTCAGTGGCGGGCGTGAATGGTGGGTGAGGACGATCACCGGGGTGTGGAATGGCGGGTTGTTGCCCCACCAGCCCTGCCACTCCTCGTCGGCCCACGGGCCGCGCTGAGGCCCGAACTTGTTGCGGCCCATGATCTCCACCCCAATGCCGGAGGCCCATCGGCTTGCGAAGGTTTCGTCTATGCCGCTGGAACCATCCTCCTCCTCGCCGTGGAGCCCCATCTGCTTGAAAGTGTGCGTCGGAAGAGCCCACTCGACCAGGCGCATCCCGGCGTGCCCGAAAGGTGCGTCCAGCTCCTGCCCCTCACCAGTACCGAATCCGTCGAGCGAGACGGAGAAGTTGTGAACGCGAACGAGTGACATCGGGCTCCTTGGTCATGGTCGGGCGTTGGAGGCGGCACGCGAAACGGTCAGCCTCAACCGCTTGCAGTCTGCACCCGCTGCGCCGACCGTAGCGCAGGCAGCTGGTTACCTGCAAGCAGTCCGGGGAGATGCGTGGTGCTGGAGCCGCAGTCGAACTTATGCCCGCTCATCCACCTTTGAGGTGTTTGGTGACCGGTGAAGCCTCCTGGTGCAGCGTGATGTGATGCTTGGCGGCCGCGGCTATTTACGTCAGTTCCAGGCCGGGTCGGAACAACGGATCGCCTCGAAAATCCCCGTTGACGGCCTCAGCAGGCTCGCCGACGCCGGACTGCTAACCCGTGACGATGCCTCATCTTTTTGTCGGAGCCCAGATTTACGCTTGGGGTATGGAAAGAAGCACATCCTGGAGTGGGGAGAGTAGGGCGGCCGTGGCGGCTGTCGCCGCGTCCACGGCTGCGCTTGCTGCGTTCATCGGGGCGGGCGCGGACGGCCCGAAGCCGCGGGACACGGATCCGTTCCGGGGCATCGATCCGTTGCGGGATCTGGCCGATGATTGCCTGGATGCGTTGGCGGGGGTGGCGCGGCTGGAGGCGGGGACGGCGGCGTTGAAGGTGCGGCTGGCCGCGGACTATGTGCGGGCCGCCCGGCTCCTGACGCCCCCGTCGTTGCTGGACTCCGTCCAGGAGATGGCCGTGACCGCGGAGGTCGCCGGTGTCCTGACCGTCAGCGAACGGACCGCGGACGCGTTCCTGGGCGACTGCCAGGCACTGACCACGTCACTGCCGCTGACCCTGGCGGCACTGCAGGCCGGGACCATCTCCTGGCAGCACGCCCGGATCATGGTCGATGAAACCACCAACCTGGACCCGGCCGGGGCGGCGGGGCTGGAAGCGCACTTCCTGGACCCTGACGCACCGAACCCGGCCCGGGGGTGCCCGGTAGGGGAGCTTGTCCCGGGACGGTTCCGGGCCAAAACACGTGCCTGGCGGGAACGCCACCACCCCGTCAGCATCGAACACCGCCATACCAAGGGTGCCGCGGACCGGCGGGTCGAGTTCCGCCCGGACCGGGACGGGATGGCCTGGTTCTCCGCGTACCTGCCGGCGGATACCGCCGCGGGGATCTGGGACCGGACCACCGCGGCCGCCCGGGCCCTGCAGGGCCCGGACGAGGCCCGCACCCTGGCCCAGCTGCGCGCCGACATCGCCGCGACCCTGCTTCTCGCCGGCACCGGGCTGGGCGGGGACACGGGGGCCGGGCGCGGGGGTGTTCCGGTGCCGCGGGCGCAGGTCCTGATCACTGTCCCGGTCCTGTCCCTGCTGGGTGTCACCGGGGAACCGGCGGTCCTGGACGGGTACGGGCCGATCCCGCCCTCGATGGCCCGGCGCCTCATCGCGGACGGTGCAGGGTCGTTCTACCGGGTCCTGACCGACCCGCGGGACGGGGCCCCGATGGAAATCGGCCGGACCCGCTACCGCCTCACCAAAGCCCAGCGCCGGTGGCTGCGCCTGCGCGACGGGAAGTGCCCGTTCCCGGGCTGCAACAACGCCTCCCTGGATAACGACGCGGACCACCTCCTGGCCTGGGCCGACGGAGGGACCACCGGGATCTCCAACCTCGGCCAGCCCTGCCCCAGACACCACAGACTCAAACACGGCTCGGCGTGGACACCCTCCGGGGCCAGCAAAGACAAACCACCGGGGTGGACCTCACCCTCGGGACGGTACTACCCCAGCGAAGAACAGGACTGGGAACCACCCCACTGGCCACCTCACTGGCCACCCGGCCTCCTGACCACACCCACCGACGCGAACACGGACACGAACACGTTCACGTTCCCGGACCTGGATGCGGACGCGGACGCGGACCAGGCACTCCCCGAAGACCCCTTCCCGGACTGGCACCTCTTCACGGCCGCACACGGATTCCCCGCCGCTGAACCGGAAGATCCGGTATACCCGGAGGACCTTTACTGGCCAGAGCCACTCGAGGACGCCTACCCCGAATCCTTCCTGCGCCACTGCGCCTGAACAAATCGTGCGAGCCGCGTCAGACAGGGCAGACAAACGTCGAGAGCTCTCTAGTCCGGCAGCACCCTGCGGACCACGGCGTCGGCGAGCAACCGGCCTTTGAGCGTCAGAACGAGGCGGCCGTGGAAGGCGGACGCGGGGTCCACGAGTCCGTCGGCGATGAGTCCGGCGACGGCGTGACGGCCGGTGTCACCCAGTCCCCCCAGGCTGGCGATCTCCAGCCCGGAGTTGAGGCGGGCTTCCAGCATGACGCGCTCGACGTTGCGGGTCTCGGAATCGAGGGTTTCCCGTCCGGCGGCAGGCGACAGCCCGGAAACCAGGCGGTTGGCATAGGCAGTGGGGTGCTTGACGTTCCACCAGCGCACGCCGCCCACGTGCGAGTGTGCGCCGGGGCCGATCCCCCACCAGTCGTCCCCGCGCCAGTAGGCGAGGTTGTGGCGGCAGGCCTGCTCCGGGGTGCGGGACCAGTTGCTGACCTCGTACCAGGAAAGCCCGGCGGCTGAGATGAGCTCGTCGGCGAGTTCATATTTGGCCGCGTGGTCGTCGTCGTCGATTCCCGGCACTTCGCCGCGGCGGATCTGCGCGGCGAGCTTGGTGCCCTCCTCGACGATCAGCGCGTAGGCGCTGATGTGGTCAGGCCCGTAGGACAACGCCGTTTCCAGCGAGTAGCGCCAGTCGGACAGCGACTCGCCCGGCGTTCCGTAGATCAGGTCGAGACTGACGGCGAGGCCCGCTTCCCGGGCCCATCGGACGGCCTCGGGCACCCGGCTGGGGGTGTGGGTCCGGTCCAGTACCTTCAGGACATGCGGCACCGCGGACTGCATGCCAAAGGACACACGCGTGAAACCGGCGTCGGAGAGCAACTGCAGGGATTCGGGCGTAACCGAGTCCGGGTTCGCTTCCGTGGTGACCTCGGCGCCGGGCTCGAGGCCCCACGCACTGACGGCGGCGGTGAGGATGCGGGCCAGGTCTTGCGCCGGGAGCAGCGTCGGCGTTCCGCCGCCGAAGAACACCGTGCTGAGCGGCCGGGCCGGCAGGCCACTGTTTCTCAGGACCGCGGCAGCGAAGTTGACTTCGGCGACGGCGGTACTGGCGTAGGCGTCCTGGGAGGCACCGCCGCCAAGCTCCGTGGCGGTGTAGGTGTTGAAGTCACAGTAGCCGCAGCGCACGGCGCAGAACGGGATGTGCACGTAGAGCCCGAAGGCCCGGGCCGCGGCGCCGTCGAGCGCTTGGCCGGGCAGCAGCCCGTCCGGCGGCGCCGGGTCGCCCAGCGGAAGGGCGCTAGGCACGGGCCCCGCCTGCCTGCATGGGGACAGTCATCACCAGCACCGCTACTTCTTGGCCTTGTCCTTGGACTCGTCCGTGGTAAGGGCGGCGATGAACGCTTCCTGCGGGACCTCGACGCGGCCCACCATCTTCATGCGCTTCTTGCCTTCCTTCTGCTTCTCCAGCAGTTTGCGCTTCCGGGTGATGTCACCGCCGTAGCACTTGGCGAGCACGTCCTTGCGGATGGCCCGGATGCTTTCCCGGGCGATGATCCTCGAGCCGATGGCGGCCTGGATGGGCACCTCGAACTGCTGCCGCGGAATGAGTTCGCGCAGCTTGCCGGTCATCATGACACCGTAGGCGTAGGCCTTGTCACGGTGTGTAATGGCGGAGAAGGCATCAACCTGTTCGCCCTGGAGCATGATGTCGACCTTGACGAGGTCGGCGACCTGGTCGCCGTCGGCCTTCCAGTCCAGCGAGCCGTAGCCGCGGGTCTTGGACTTGAGGATGTCGAAGAAGTCGAAGACGATCTCGGCCAGCGGCAGGCGGTAGCGGATTTCCACCCGGTCCTCGGAGAGGTAGTCCATGCCGCCCATCACGCCGCGCCGGCTCTGGCACAGCTCCATAATGGCGCCGACAAACTCGTTCGGCGCCAGGATGGTGGCGGCGACCATCGGTTCGCGGACTTCCGCGATTTTGCCGGTGGGGTATTCGCTGGGGTTCGTGACGTGGACGACCCTCTTGTCCTCCAAGGTCACTTCGTATTCCACGTTGGGCGCGGTGGAGATCAGGTCCAGGTTGTATTCGCGTTCGAGCCGCTCACGGGTGATTTCCAGGTGCAGCAGGCCCAGGAAACCGACGCGGAAGCCGAATCCCAGTGCGGCGGACGTCTCCGGTTCGTACACCAGCGCGGCGTCGTTGAGCATCAGCTTCTCGAGCGCATCGCGGAGCACCGGGTAGTCCGTGCCGTCCAGCGGGTAGAGGCCGGAGAAGACCATGGGCTTGGCATCGGCGTAGCCGGGGAGCGATTCGGTGGCGGGTTTTGCCAGGTTGGTGACGGTGTCGCCGACCTTGGACAGGCGGACATCCTTCACGCCGGTGATGAGGTAGCCCACCTCCCCGACGCCGAGGCCCTTGGAGGGGGTGGGCTCCGGGGAGCTCACGCCGATCTCGAGGAGTTCGTGGGTGGCGCGGGTGGACATCATCTGGATGCGTTCGCGGGGGTGCAGCATGCCGTCGACCACGCGGACGTAGGTGACCACGCCGCGGTAGGTGTCGTAGACCGAATCGAAGATCATGGCGCGGGCCGGGGCGTTGGGGTCGCCCTTGGGGGCTGGAAGGTCGCGGACGATCTTGTCGAGCAGGACCTCGACGCCCATGCCGGTCTTGCCGGAGACGCGGAGCACCTCGTCGGGGTCGCCGCCGATCAGGTTGGCGAGTTCCGCCGCGTACTTCTCGGGCTGGGCCGCCGGGAGGTCGATCTTGTTCAGGACCGGGATGATCGTGAGGTTGTTTTCCATCGCCAGGTAGAGGTTGGCGAGGGTCTGGGCCTCGATGCCCTGGGCCGCGTCCACGAGCAATATCGCGCCTTCGCAGGCCGCGAGCGAGCGGGAGACCTCGTAGGTGAAGTCAACGTGTCCGGGCGTGTCGATCATGTTCAGCGCATAGCTGATGCCGTCGAGCTCCCAGGGCATACGGACGGCCTGGGACTTGATGGTGATGCCGCGTTCGCGCTCAATGTCCATGCGGTCCAGGTACTGGGCCTTCATGTCACGGGACTGGACAACGCCGGTGTACTGGAGCATCCGGTCGGCCAGTGTGGACTTGCCGTGGTCAATGTGCGCAATGATGCAGAAGTTCCGGATGATGGCCGGATCTGTTGCCGCGGGCACCGGGGCGGTGCGGGCCATGGGAGACACGCAGGGTCCTTACTGTTGGCAATACTGTTGGCTTTTCCAGAGATCGGCGCGGCGGCTGGTTTCCCAGCCTGCGACGTGCCGCATCCCTGAACCTCTAGTCTCCCACGTCCGGGCCGGTGGAATTGCATCCCCGCCCTCCGTTGCGGTCTTGGTTTCCCGCCGCGATCCTCCCCGACGGTTCCTCCCCGCAAGGCCTGACCGCGGACCGACCCCCTCCCGGCCGGCAGCCGGCCCGCAGCCGGCCGCCTGGGCCGGCTGCCGGGGCCGGCTGCCGGTAGTGTTTCCCCATGGCTTGGAACTTACGCTCGATCGGCAATGCAATCCGCAGCACCTTGCGCTTCCTGGAGGGGCGACCCGGCTCCGCGCCCGGCAGCTCCCGCACGGCCGGGCCGGCCGGCACTAAGGGCAAGTCCGGAACGAGGGCGAAGTCCCGGCGGACCGGCACGACGACCGGCGGACGCCCGGGCGCCGGGCAGCGCGCCACCGCCGGCCTGACCGGCGTCTATCCCGGCGACTTCCGCGGAGCGGCCAAAGTCACCTACGCACCCTCCCCCAACGGCCGCCCCGAGCCGGGCGAAGTCGTATGGACCTGGGTGCCTTATGAAGAGGACCACTCGCGCGGCAAGGACCGCCCGGTGCTACTGGTGGGCAACAGCGGCCGCTTTCTGCTCGGCCTCATGCTGACCAGCAAGGACCACGACGGCGACCCGCGCCGGGCAGACGACTACGTAGACATAGGCACCGGGCCCTGGGACGGGCAGGGGCGCCCGAGCGAAGCGAAAATGGACCGCATCCTCCAGATCAACCCGCAGGATGTCCGTCGCGAGGGCGCCATCCTCGACGTCGGAAGCTTCAGCATCATCGCTGCCGGCCTGCAGTCCCGCCACGGCTGGCGCTGAACGGCCACAAAATCGTCACCCTGCCGGCGTCTCTGCTATTATTGGCAGCTGTGTGTCCGTGCAGGTCGACGGCCACATATGGTTGGTCGCCATAGGTATCCCCACGCCGCTCAGTCAATGGCCAATCTGAAAGCCCTCTAGACCATTTTCCGCATTGAAAAAGAGAGTTCACACGTGGCTAATATCAAGTCCCAGAAGAAGCGCATCCTCACCAACGAGAAGGCTCGCCTGCGCAACAACGCAGTCAAGTCCGAGCTGAAGACGGCCATCCGCGCTGTCAACACCGCCGTTGAGTCCACCGACAAGGATGCTGCGGCTGCCGCAATGCTTTCTGCCAGCCGCAAGCTGGACAAGGCTGTCAGCAAGGGCGTTCTCCACAAGAACAACGCTGCAAACCGCAAGTCGGCCATCTCCAAGAAGGTCAACGCGCTCTAAAGGTTTCCAGTTCAAGTGAACTGATGATTGTGGCCGGCACCCTCGGGTGCCGGCCACTTCCAGTTAAGCCGCAAACTCAGGCACACACAGCGGGCACACTCACCGCCGCACGGACGTCGCAATCACTGTCACGGCGTGTTCCACGGCGTAGACCGGATCCCGGGACAGGCCCTTGACCTGGGCATCCGCCTCGGCGGTCACCTGGATGGACCGGACGAGTCCCTCGGGAGTCCATCGCCGGACCTCCCGCTGCGCCTGCTCCACCAGCCAGGGCTGCATGCCCAGCTGCTTGGCAATCTGGGACGAGGATCCCTGGGCGCCGGCGACCTTGGCAAGGGTGCGGAGCTTCGAGGCAAGTGCAGCCACGAGCGGAACCGGGTCCGCACCCGTCGCGAGGGCGTGGCGCAGGGTGGAGAGCGCCAGTGGCGCATTCCCGGCCATTGCCGCATCGGCGACCTTGAAGGCAGTGGCTTCCACCCTGCCCCCGTAGTACCGGTCCACCATGGCGGAGTCCACTCCGGTGGCCGCGTCGGCGATCAATTGGCTGCACGCAGCCGCCAGTTCGGCCAGGTGGGCGCCCACGGCATTGACCAGGGCGTGCACGGCGTCGGGATCGATGCGCCTGGACGCGGCCTTGAACTCGGACGTCACGAAGGCAATCTTGTCCGCGTCCTTCTTCAACGGCTGGCAGTCCACCACCGGCCACCCGCCGGCCTTGACAGCGTCCAGCAACTTCTTGCCGCGCACGCCGCCGCTATGGCGGAGGACCAGCACAGCGTCAGGTTCGGGCCGGCTCAGGTACTTGAGCGCGTCGGCCAGGAAAGCATCGTTCATGCCCTCCAGGCCTTCCACCTCAATGAGCTTCTGTTCGCCGAAGAGAGACGGGCTGACGTTCATGGCGAGGGAGCCCGGCTCATAGTTGCCGGCATTCATCCTCGTGACTTCGACATCGGGAGCTGCAGCCCGGACCTGCACCCGGATGCGGTCCATTGCACGCGACCCCAGATAGTCTTCCGGTCCGCCGACCAGCACAACGGCAGCCGGGGTCACATCACGCCAGGTGGCGGTCTTCGATGCCGCGGGCCGGGCGCGTGGAGTCTGGGCAGCAGGCACTGAGGTTTCCTCCCGGAAGTTTGGTTGCAGGCTCTAAGCGTGCCACGCCCCGCGCGGTGCAACAAGCCGGACCCGTACCTTCCCCGTACAGCTCCCACACCGGCGGGGAACCCCGACGCAGCCCGCACGCCGGCGGGGAGCCGCGGCATCCGACCGAGCAGGGCAACCGTCCGCAGGTGCGCCGCCAGGACCAGCTCTACCGTCCGGGCGGGGTGGAAGACCAGCCAGCAGGCGGCGAAGCAGACGGCCGTGAACAGCGCCATCGTGCTGGCCCCGTATGCCCCTTCCGGCCATGGGAGGACTGCGCCAGGGAGCCCGGCGAAGAAGCGGGCGATTCCTCCCACCCCGCTGGCAAAGGCCGCAGCGATGCCCATCGGCGCGGCGGCGAGGACCGGGGCCAGCGGCACCAGCGGGACGGCCGCGGTCCCCAGCAACGTGACCGGGGCGACGAGCACCGCGGCGGCCATGTTTGCCGGCAGGGCATAGCTGGAGAACTGCGGCTGGAGCAGCACGATCAGCGGAGCGCAGAAGGCCTGGGCGGACAGCGGAACCGCCACCCCCGCGGCCACCCAGCGGGGCACGCCTGCCGGGAACCATGCCATGATCGGCCTCCCGGTCACGACGATGCCGATTGTCGCGAGCACGGACAGCAGGAATCCGAAGCTGGCGGACAGCTCCGGCTGGGCCAGCACCAATCCGATCACGGCAACGCACAGAAGACTCAGGCCCCGTCCGGTCCGGCCGCCGGACAGGGCGACGAGCCCGATGGCGCCCATTACGGCCGCGCGCAGGACACTGGGATCCGGGCCGACCATCAGAACGAACAGTCCCAGCCCAACGATGCCGAGGACGGCCGCCAACGCCCGAGTGAGCCGCAGGCTGCGCGCGGCCAGCAGCAGTGCGCCCAGGATGAGGCTGCAGTTGGCCCCGCTGACCGCGGTCAGGTGGGTCATCCCGACGGCCTTCATTGCCTCGTCCAGCCCGGGATCCAGCGAGCTGGTATCGCCGGTGACCATCCCCGGCAGGAGTCCCCGGGCGTCGCCCTCGAATTGCCCGGCGGCGGCGGCGAATCGGCCTCGAAGTTCGCCCGGACCCCGCTGCCAGAGCCCGGGCGCTCCGATGGTGTTCGGGGCGGAACTGGCCGAGAGGACAGCCGCTTCCGCCTGGCCCGGCGCGGAAGGGGCGAGTTTGCCGGTTGTCCTGATCCGCTGCCCGGGGGCTGCCTGTTCCCAGCCGGCGCCGCCCATAACCAGCAGCTTGGCGTGGTCCTGCACCCGGCGTGAACCCACGTTCATTTCGATCAGCGTCGCCGGTACCGCCCACCGGTCCGCGAGTCCGGAGCTGCCGGGCTTCCTGAGCCGCCGCGGCGCCCCCGTGATCTCCACCTCCACTGCGACGGCTGATTGGGCGGCGGCCGCTGCGGCCACCGCACCTTCGTGCCGCCGGGAGGAGTCGACGGCGGTGTGCCCGCCTGCTGCGGCGGCGAGGAGCAGTGCTGCGGCCATCGTCGCGAGGAAGCTTCGGCGGCCCTGTCCCCCGGGCGCCCGTGTCCCGGCGGCGGGCGCCCGTGTCCCGGCGCCGGACGGCCGTGCCCCTGCGCCGGACGAGGCCCGGAGCAGGAGCAACGCCGAAGCTGCCACGAGAAGAAGAAGCAGCGCTGCCAGCGCTCCGGGATCCAGGTAGTATCCGGCAGCGGCTGCCGCCCACACCAGCACGGCGGAGGGGACCAGCCGCACATCGGTCCTGCGCAGGATCACGTCCCGGGCTTCGGGGGCGCGCTGCGGAAGGGCGAACGACCGGAGCCGGCCAAGGAGCCGGGTCCCCCGGTGCTGCCCGACGGCGTGCCGGCGGTCTGCCACGTTCCGGGCGTCCGCCGCAGGGCCGGGAGGACCGGGCGTCCGGCCCACCGCGGCGTCGATGTAATGTTGCCAGTGGCTACGCCGTCCCATGGCCGGGCCCCTCAGACCCGGACCAGGGGCAACAGGGCCGCGAGCAGTTTGGGCCCGACCCCGTCCACGGCGTCAAGTTCCTCGACCCGCTGGAAGTGGCCGTGCTGTGTGCGCCAGTCCACGATCCGTTGGGCCAGCACCGGACCCACCCGCGGGAGGGTGGCCAGTTCGTCGGCTCCGGCCGTGTTCAGGTTGATCCTCCCTGCTGGGGCAGGGGGTCCGGCGGCGCCCGTCGCGCTGCCCGGAACACCGGAATCGCCGCCCGGGGCACTCCCGGCCGGGAGAGTTTCACCCCGCCGCGGAACCAGGACCTTCTGCCCGTCCTGGAGTACAGCCGCGAGATTGAGCTGGCCGGGGTCCGCGTCCGGGGCGCTTCCTCCCGCCGCGGCAATGGCCTCGTGGAGGCGGCTGCCCTGCGGCAGCTCCACAATTCCGCCGCGGACCACGGCGCCGGCCACATGGACGATGATCTTTCCGGTGGCCCCGGCTCCGCTGCCGCCGGGAGAACTGCCGGCCGTAGGGCTCAGCCCGGTGTCGGGTGCCGGCCCCGGCCCGTCCCCGGTTGCGGCCACGTTGACGGAACCCGGCGGGCTGACGGCGGCCGTGACGTTCGCTGCCTGCCACCAGAACCAGCCAAGCAGCGCCATGGCGACCAGGCACAACAGCGTGGCGGCCCGCCGTCCGGTGCGCCACCGGAGGCGGGGTCCGCGGCTCCCCATCGAATCATCCGGGGTGCGCCGGACAGGCAAATCGTCAGATCCGCGGCTCCCCGTCGAATCGCCCGCGCCACCCCTCCCTGCGGGCCCGGGGATCAGCGGCGGTCCTCCGGGAAGACCGTCAAGCCCGGCGGTCCCCGCGGCGGCTGCCAGCCTGCGGCCGGCATGGCCCGGTTCGTCGCTGGGTGGTTCTCCCGGATCGTGGCGCCCCATGCGCCCATCCTACGAAGCGTCACACGCACGGCTCAGGGGCGGCAGCGCCTATGTGGATACCACGACGCGCGCCGGCCCTCGGCCACGGGACGCGCGCGTGTCCCCGGTGCCGGGGCCGGCGCGGCCGGGTGGATTTTCGGATTCACCGCCGGCTGGATTTTCGGACTCCGCGCCGGCTACGACCTGGCGGACGTCTCCGGGTCTGCGGGGGTGCCGCCCTCCCCCACGATCACGGCCAGCACACCGAGTCCGGCATGGGCTGCCAGCACGGCCGGGAGCGCGCTGACCTCGACCGGCGGACAGCCCGGAACCGCACCGGCAAGCCGCGCCGCCAGCAGTTCGGCCTCGGCCGGGTTGCCGAAATGCTGGACGGCGAGCCGGGCCTGGCCCGCGGGGCGGCCCGCAGCGTCGGCCACCACGATCTCCTGGAGCCGCGCGATGGCCTTCGCCGCCGACCGCACCTTCTCCAGCGGAACCACCCTGCCTTCCTCGACCGCGAGGATGGGCTTGATCGAAAACATGGTCCCCCAGAGCGAGGCCGCAGCGCCGATCCGTCCGCCGCGCCGCAACTGTTCGAGGCTCGGCACGTAGAAGTACACCTTGGTGCGGGCGAGCTGCTGCTCAGCGAACTCCCGCACTTCCGCCGCCGTCCTGCCGTCGGACGCGGCGACGACCGCACCCTGGACGCCCATCCCCTGCGCCATGCCGACGGTGCGCGAGTCCACTACGTCCACCGGGATACCCACGCGCGCGGCGGCGAGGCGGGCCGAGTCAGCCGTTCCGGAGAGTTCGCCGGAAATATGGACGGACACGACGGATTTAAAGCCCCGGCGCTGGGCTGCCAGATAGGCCTGCTCGAACTGCCCGGGGGAAGGGCGCGAAGTCTTCACCGGCCTGCCGCTCGCCAGGGCCACGGCAATCGTGTCGGCGATGTCGTCCTCGCCTTCGCCGTAGATTTCCTCGCCCACCATCACGGGCATCGGAACCACCGTGAGCAGGCCATCAGCAGCGAAAGCCCGGACCCAGTCAGCCGGCAGTGCTGCGGCGGAGTCGGTCACCACGGCCGTCCGGACAGCGGCGGGGGCGGCACCGGGTGGCGCGGCGGGGCGCCTGGCCTGGCGGAGCGGGATGAGGCGCTCCTTCAGCCACAGCCACCCCGCGGGGTCGCGGTGGGGCACGAAGCACCTCCTGGTGTCTGCACTTGCTGTCGGGACACGCTTTGATGGCCGGCCGCCGGTTCGCACCGGCGGCCGGCCCACCCCCGGCTAGGCCGGGACGATGTTGACCAGTTTAGGGGCCCGCACGATCACCGTGCGGATCCCGCGCCCGTCAAGGGCGCGCTGGACGTTCTCCGAGGCCAGCGCCAGTTCACGCAGTTCGTCCTCGCTGATCCCGGGCGAGACCTCCAGGCGGTCCCGCACCTTGCCCTGGACCTGGACGACGGCGGTCACCGTGTCCTGCACGAGGAGGGCTTCGTCGTGGGTCGGCCAGCCCGCGTTGGCAACCGAGGCGGGGTGCCCCAGCACGTTCCAGAGATCCTCGGCCGTGTACGGCGCGAAGAGGCTCAGGATGACCGCGACGGTCTCGACGGCTTCGCGGACGGCCGGGTCGGCGCCGCCGGCTCCGGTGGCTGCGTCAATGGTTTTACGCGTGGCGTTGACCAGTTCCATGAGCTTGGCCACGACCACGTTGAACTTGTTGTGGTCCAGCAGCGCTTCCGCGTCGGCGATGGTGCGGTGCGTGACGGTGCGCAGGGCCCGGTCACCGGCGGCGTAGTCGACGCCGGGTGCGCTGGTGACGTCCTGTCCCAGCCGCCAGGCGCGGGCCAGGAACTTCGCGGAGCCCGACGGCGACACGTCCGCCCAGTCGACGTCGTCCTCCGGCGGGGAGGCGAAGATCATGGTGAGCCGGACGGCGTCGACGCCGAACTTGTCCAGCTGTTCGCTCAGGTCAACGCCGTTGCCCAGGGACTTGCTCATGGCCTTGCCGCCGTTGAGCACCTGGCCCTGGTTCAGCAGCGCGCTGAACGGCTCGTCGGCCTCGATCATGCCCAGGTCGTGGATGACCTTCGTGAAGAACCGCGCGTAGAGCAGGTGCAGGATGGCGTGCTCGACGCCGCCCACGTACTGTCCGACCGGCATCCAGTCGTTGATCTTCGCCGGGTCGAACGGGCCGTCCGTGTACTGCGGCGAGACGAAGCGCAGGAAGTACCAGGAGGAGTCCACGAAGGTGTCCATGGTGTCCGTGTCCCGCTTGGCCGGGCCGTGGCAGCTGGGGCACTCGACGTTGACCCAGCTTTCGACGGCGGCCAGCGGCGAGGTGCCCTTCGGGGACAGGTCCTCGCCGCGCAGGTCGGCCGGCAGGGTAACGGGCAGCTGGTCATCCGGGACCGGGACTTCGCCGCAGGCGGGGCAGTGGATGATCGGGATCGGGGTGCCCCAGAAGCGCTGCCGGCTGAGCAGCCAGTCGCGCAGGCGGAAGTTCACGAATTTCTCGCCTGTGCCCTGCTGCTGCAGGATCTCGATGGCGGCCGGGATGGCGTCTGCCTTGGGCAGTCCGTCCAGGGCGCCGGAGTTGATCAGGGTTCCTTCGCCGGAGGTCGCGGTGCCGCTGACCGCGGGATCTTCCTCGCCCGTGTCCAGCACGGCGCGGACCGGCAGGTCGAAGGTGCGGGCGAAGTCGAGGTCGCGCTGGTCGTGGGCCGGGACGGCCATGATGGCGCCGGTGCCGTAGTCCGCCAGCACGTAGTCGGCCGCCCAGACGGGCAGCTTCTCGCCGTTCAGCGGGTTGATCGCGTAGCGGCCGGTGAAGACGCCGGTCTTCTCCCGCTCGGTGGACTGGCGTTCGATCTCGGAGAGCGCCTTGACCTGTTCGCGGTAGGCGTCCAGGGCCGCGGCGTGTTCCCCGGTGACCAGCTCGACCGCGATCGGCGCGTCGGCGGCGACGACGAAGAACGTCGCGCCGTACAGGGTGTCCGGGCGGGTGGTGAACACCGTGACGTCCTTGGCGGCCTTGCCGCCGTCGGCCTCGATCACGAAGGTGACATGCGCACCCTCGGACCGGCCGATCCAGTTCTTCTGCATGGCCAGGACACGTTCGGGCCAGTGGCCCCGCAGTTCGTCCATGTCCTCGAGCAGCCGGTCGGCGTAGTCGGTGATCTTGAAGTACCACTGGTTCAGGGACTTCTTGGTCACCGGGGTGCCGCAGCGCTCACAGGCTCCGTTGACCACCTGTTCGTTGGCGAGCACGGTCTGGTCGTTGGGGCACCAGTTGACCGGGGAATTCTTGCGGTAGGCCAGGCCGCGCTCGTGGAAGCGTTTGAAGAGCCACTGCGTCCAGCGGTAGTACTCCGGGTCCGAGGTGTGGATCCGGCGGGACCAGTCGGCGGAGATGGCGTAGCGCTTGAACGACGCCGCCTGGGTCTCGATGTTGGCGTAGGTCCACTCGCTGGGGTGGGCGTTGCGCTTGATGGCCGCGTTCTCGGCGGGCAGCCCGAAGGAATCCCAGCCGATCGGGTGCAGCACGTCATAGCCCTTTTGGCGCAGGTAGCGAGCGACGACGTCGCCCATCGCGAAGGCTTCGGCGTGGCCCATGTGGAGGTCCCCGGAGGGGTACGGGAACATGTCCAGCACGTACCGCCGCTCCTTCGAACCGTCATCGACGGGGGTGAAGACCTTGAGGTCTTCCCAGACCTGCGGCCACTTGGCCTCCATGGCGGCGAAGCTGTAGGCACCCTCTTCCGGGGTCTCCGCTGCGACTGCTGGTGTTCCGGTCTCTGTCTCCGGCTGAACGCTCACTGCTGGCCTCTTCTGTTCTGTCAAGCCTGATGGTCCGTCAAGTCTTGTACCGTCAAATCTCCCAGGCGGAGGCTGTCCTGCCCCGCCCGCTCCCCTGCCGTCCGCCCAAAAGGGTCCAGACACACAAAAGCCCCTCGACACGGAGGGGCTGCCGCTCGGCAATCCGAGTTCGCGTCGGGATGCCGGGCGGCTAGCTAAGCAGGAGGATCGCACGCATAGGACTACTTTAGCGCACCAAACTCCTCAACGGCCGAAAAGGGGCCGGTGACCCCCGCCGGGGTGTGGCGGGCGGGGATCACCAGCCCCATTCGGGGCGGAAGGCTACTTGACGTCTTCGTCCACCCAGTCCATGGACTTGGTGACGGCCTTCTTCCAGAGGCGCATCTGGCGTTCGCGCTCGGCCTGCTCCATCTTCGGCTCCCACCGCTTGTCCTCGGACCAGTTGGCGGAGCACTCGCCGAGGTCCTTCCAGAAGCCGACGGCCAGCCCGGCGGCGTAGGCGGCACCCAGCGAGGTGGTCTCCACGACCTTGGGCCGGATCACCGGGACGCCGAGGATGTCCGCCTGGAACTGCATGAGCGCGTCGTTGGCGACCATGCCGCCGTCGACCTTCAGTTCCGTCAGCGGCACACCCGAGTCCGCGTTGACGGCGTCGAGCACCTCGCGGGTCTGGAAAGCGGTGGCCTCCAGCGCCGCGCGGGCGATGTGGTTCTTATTCACGAACCGGGTCAGCCCGACGATCGCGCCGCGGGCGTCGGAGCGCCAGTACGGGGCGAACAGGCCGGAGAACGCCGGGACGATGTACACGCCGCCGTTGTCCTCGACCGAGGCCGCCAGCGTCTCCACTTCCGCGGCGCTGCTGATCATGCCGAGGTTGTCCCGCAGCCACTGCACCAGCGAACCGGTGACGGCGATGGATCCCTCCAGTGCGTAATGCGGCTTGGCGTCGCCGAGCTTGTAGCCGACCGTGGTCAGCAGCCCGTTCTTGGAGTGCACGATCTCCTCACCGGTGTTGAAGATGAGGAAGCAGCCCGTGCCGTAGGTGTTCTTGGCTTCGCCGGCACCGAAGGCGGCCTGGCCGAACGTCGCCGCCTGCTGGTCGCCGAGGATGCCGGCGACCGGCACTTCGCGCAGCAGCTGGGAGGTGTGCACCGTGCCGTAGACCTCGGAGGAGGACTTGATAGCCGGCATCATGGAGGCCGGAACCCCGAACGCGTCCAGGATCTCCTGGTCCCAGGAGAGCGTCTCGAGGTCCATGAACATGGTCCGCGAGGCGTTGGTGACATCCGTGACGTGCACGCCGCCGTCGGTCCCGCCGGTCAGGTTCCAGAGCACCCAGGAGTCGGTGTTGCCGAAGACCAGGTCCCCGGCGTCGGCTTTGGCCCGGGCGCCCTCGACGTTGTCCAGGATCCACTTGATCTTGGTGCCGGAGAAGTACGTGGCCAGCGGCAGGCCGACCTTCTGCTTGAAGCGCTCCGGTCCCCCGTCCTTGGCGAGCTCGTCCACGATCGGCTGCGTGCGGGTGTCCTGCCAGACGATCGCGTTGTAGATCGCCTTGCCGGTTGTCTTGTCCCAGACGACGGCGGTTTCGCGCTGGTTGGTGATGCCGACGGCGGCGATGTCATGGCGGGTCAGGTTCGCCTTGGACAGCGCGGAGGCGATGACCTCGCGGGTGTTGTTCCAGATCTCGGCCGGGTCATGTTCCACCCAGCCTGCCTGCGGGAAGATCTGTTCGTGCTCCATCTGGCCCGAGGAGACGATGTTGCCGCTGTGGTCGAACACGATCGAGCGGGTGCTGGTGGTGCCCTGGTCGATGGCGATTACATACTGGTTCATGTTGACGTCCTTGTCTTGGGGCTGGCAGGTGAATGGGTGCGTAGTTAGGAAGGGTTAGCCGGCAGCGGTGGCGATGATCGGCACGACTGCTGCCACGAGGCCGGCGAGGCCGCCGCCGACCAGCGGTCCGACGATCGGAATCCAGGAGTAGCTCCAGTCGGAGGATCCTTTGCCCTTCATGGGGAGCAGGGCGTGGGCGATGCGGGGGCCAAGGTCACGGGCCGGGTTGATGGCGTAGCCGGTGGGGCCACCGAGGGAGGCGCCGATGCCGACGACGAGGAGTGCCACGGCGAGCGGGCCAAGACCTGAGGGCGTCCCGCCGAAGGTCAGGATGACGAAGACGAGGACGAAGGTGCCGACGATCTCCGTGATCAGGTTCCACGGGGCGGAGCGGATGGCCGGTCCGGTGGAGAAGACTGCCAGCTGGCTGGCGGGCTCGGGCTCTGCGTCGAAGTGCTGCTTGTAGGCCAGCCACATCACCACGGCGCCGAGGAAGGCACCGAGGAGTTCACCGCCGAAGTACGTGAAAGTGGAGGCCAGATCGACGGGGACGCCGGGGGCGTACTCCTTCTTGCCGTTGAGCAGCAGGCCGAAGGTCACGGCGGGGTTCAGGTGCGCGCCGGACTTGGCTGCGACGTAGACGCCGCAGAAGACCGCGATGCCCCACCCCCAGGTGACCATCAGGAACCCGCCGTTGTTGCCCTTTGTGCCCTTGAGTGCAACGTTTGCCACGACGCCGCAACCCAGCAGGGTCAGCATCGCGGTGCCGAATACTTCGGACAAGAAAACTATTCCGAGAGACATCTTTGACTCCTCTATTTTCTGTTGTCAGCCCGTCGTGAGTTTGAAGGGCTGTTGGGCCGGCACCGTGTTGGCGCTGCCGGCCGGCCACTGCGTCGGTCCCCCGTAGGGACCACGCAGTCCTTGCGGCCGGACGTCCCCCGTCCGGCCGCCGAGGTCCATCAGGAGACCAGGCTGTGGACCTGGACGCCGTGGAATCGCTTGAGCACCTCCTGAGCGTGGCTGATTTCGGAGGACCGCGTTGCCGTGTCCCAGCCCAGCGGGCCGGCGAGGATGTCGGCAACCTCGTTCAGGAGCTCGCCGGTCACCAGTCCCCGGAAAGCGAGGGACGTGCGGCGGATCAGCACGTCGACCAGATGCCCGATCTGCTCGTTCCGCGCCATGAACTCCAGTTCACGGACGCTCAGCTCGCGGGTCGAGTGCAGGCGCCGGTCCGGGGCGCCGTCGAGGAAGCTGATGACTTCCCCGGCGCGCGTGCCGTAGCGGGTCAGCAGACCGGCGGTGCGGTCCGCGTCGCGGCCGGCCGCCATGTGCGCCTTGATCCAGCGCTGCACGCCGTCCTCGCTGCCCGGGAACCCGGCGCCGCCGCCGATGGCGAGTTTCGCCGTCGAAACCTTCCGCACCATGCCGAGTTCGGTGAGGACGTCGTTGCTCAGGTGTTCGGCGAGGGCCCGGAAGGTGGTCCACTTGCCGCCGACAAGGCTGAGCACGACGGCGCCGTGGCCCGTCCCGGCGGGGCCGTCGGGGCCGTCGACTACGTCGGGGCCGGCTTTGACGGCGGGGCCGGCAGCGGCGTGGCGTTCGATCCGGTAGTCACGGCTGACGAAACCGGGCTGGGTGGCGTCGTGCCTGGGCAGCGGGCGGACGCCGGCGAAGGTGTAAACGATCTGCTCCCGGTCCACGGCGATGTCCGGGAAGACGTGGCCGACGAGGTCGAAGAAGTAATCGATCTCCGCCTCGGTGCACACGGCGTCCTCGGCCATGTCGGCGTCGACGTCGGTGGTGCCCACCAGGACCCGGTCGCCCATCGGATAGATCAGCACGATCCGGCCGTCGGTGTGTTCGAAGAAGATCTCGCGGCCGTTGCAGGCGGCCAGCAGTTCCGGGTGGTCCAGCACGATGTGCGAGCCCTTGGTGCCGCCCATGAAGGCCGACGGCGCGCCCATCGCCTGGTTGGTCAGGTCGACCCAGGCACCGGTGGTGTTGACGATGACGTCCGCGGAGAAGTCGAACAGTTCGCCCGTGAGTTCGTCACGGAGTTCCACGGTGCTGCCGGGTTGCCCGGGCCGCGCCCCGTCCCGGACGGCGACGAGCGAGAGGTAGTTGCTGGCGCGGGCGTCACTGTTGCCCGCGGCCCCGGCCTTCTCACCGTCCTGCAGCACGTCAAGGGTCAGGCGCTCCGGGTTGTGGACGGAGGCGTCGAAATACGTGGCGGCGTACTTGATGCCCGGGTGCAGCCGCGGCAGTTCCGCCAGGGCGCGCTTGCGGCCGCGGAACTGGTGCCGCGGCACGGCGCCGCCGTCGCGGGAAAAGAAGTCGTACAGGCTCAGCCCGAGTTTGATCAGGAAGGCGCCCCGTTCGGTGGGCGTGCCCTGCTGCTTGTGGGTGAGGAACCGCAGCGGGGCGGCGAGGACGCCGGAGAACGTGCTGAAGATCGGGATGGTGGTCTGCAGCGGCTTCACGTAGTGCGGCGCGATACGCAGCAGCCGGTTGCGTTCCACCACGGATTCCTGGACGAGCCGGAACTCGCCGTTCTCGAGGTAGCGGATGCCGCCGTGGATCATGTGCGAGGAGGCGCCGCTGGCACCCTGGCAGTAGTCGCCCCGCTCCACCAGGGCGACGTCCACACCCTGCAGGGCCAGGTCCCGGAACGTGCCCACCCCGTTGATGCCGCCGCCGATGATCAGCACCTGGGCGTGGGGCCGCGTCCGCAGCCTGTGCACCGATGCTCGCTCGCCGGCTGATGCCTGGTTGCGGGCTGAATCCTTCTGTCCCAAGAACTGCTCCTTTGGGTTAAGTCCTGTGCGGCGCGCCACGCGGCGCGGCGCCGTTCAACACTATTCTTTGGACTAATGGAAAATGGAGTCAAGCAATATGCACAAACGTGCAGAAGGGAAATGGGATGACGCCCTCACGAAGCTCGGACGCCCTCCGCGCGGCCCAGTTGTATTACCTGCAGGACCTGACCATGGACGCGATCGCCCGCGAGCTGCGCACCTCCCGGTCCACCGTGTCGCGGCTGCTGTCCTCGGCCCGGGAATCCGGGCTGGTGCAGATCCAGATCCGCAGTCCGCTGGACACCGGCCCGGAACTGGCGAGCATGATCCGTGCCGAATACAAGGTCGATGTGCACGTCGTTCCGGTCGTGGACACCCTGAATGAGGCGGAAACACTGGACCGCGTGGCGATGCAGGCCGCACGCACCATCGGCCCCCTGGTCGACTCCAATGCGATCATCGGCGTCGCCTGGGGTTCGACCCTGAGCGCCGTCAGCCGGCACCTGACCCGCAAGATCACCCACGACAGCGTGATCGTCCAGCTCAACGGCGCAGGCAACATGCAAACCACCGGCATCACCTACGCCTCCGATATCATGCGCCGCTTTGGCAGCGCCTATGGGGCCCGGGTGGAACAGTTCCCGGTCCCGGCGTTCTTCGACCACGCCGCGACGAAAAAGGCCATGTGGAATGAGCGCAGTGTGCAGCGCATCCTCCAACTCCAGGCCCGGATGAGCATCGCGATTTTCGGCGTGGGATCGGTCGACGCCGATTACCCCAGCCATGTCTATGCGGGCGGTTATCTCGACGAGGACGACCTGAACGTGCTGGCGACCTCCGACGTGGTGGGCGATGTGGCCACCGTGTTTTTCCGCGCCGACGGCTCCGCGGACGGCATCACCCTCAACGAACGCTCCACCGGCCCGGACCTTGCCCAGCTGCGCCAGGTGCGCCGTCGGATCTGCGTGGTGTCCGGCGCTTCCAAGATCAACGGCCTGCGCGGCGCCCTCGCCGCGGGCCTGGCCACCGACCTCATCCTCGACGAGGCCAGCGCCCGGCGGCTGGTCAGCTTCGACGGCGCGTCCTGAGCCGGGCGCGTCCTGTGCCGGGCGCGTCCTGAACCGGGCAGCCCCGGTAGGGACCGGCGCCCGGGCGCAACCGGCGGGCGCCGGCCTGCCGTGCGGAGCCCCGGCGGCGGAGTCGGTAAAGTCGTTGTTATGAAACCCTCGCCCCGGCTCAGCCTCAACAACGGTGTCCTGATCGACCAGTTGGGGTTCGGACTCTACAAGGTGCCACCCGCCGACGCCGCCGGACTCGTGACCATGGCGCTCGAGGCCGGCTACCGGCACTTCGACACCGCCGCCATGTACGGCAACGAGACGGGGGTGGGCCGGGGCATCGGCTCGCTGTCCAGTTTCGTGAGCCCCGACAGCGCCCGGGGCGGTTCCGGCGAGGCCTCCCCCTCGCTCTCGCGCGAGGACCTGTTTGTCACCACCAAGCTCTGGAACGAGGACCAGGGCTACGACGCCACGCTGCGCGCGTTCGACACGTCCATGGCCAACCTCGGACTGGAATACGTGGACCTGTACCTGATCCACTGGCCGTGTCCGCAGCGCGGGCTGTACGCCGAGAGCTACCGGGCCATGGAGACGCTGTACCGGGAAGGCAGGGCGCGGGCCATCGGGGTCTCGAACTTCCAGCCGGCCCACCTTGACCGCCTCCTGCAGACCGCGGAAGTCGTCCCGGCCGTCAACCAGATCGAACTGCACCCCTGGCTCCAGCAGGAGGAACTGCGCACCCTGCACGGCGAACTCGGCATCACCACCGAGGCGTGGAGCCCGCTGGGCCGCGGCCAGGTCCTGCAGGATCCGGTGGTGCTGGACCTCGCAGCGGCGCACGGCAGGAGCCCGGCGCAGATCATCCTCCGCTGGCATGTGCAGCTCGGCAACGTCGCCATCCCCAAGGCGAGTTCCTATGCCCGGATCAGGGAAAACCTGAACGTCTTCGGCTTCAGCCTCGACGGCGCCGCCATGGACGCCTTGGCCGGCCTGGAACGCGGCTTCCGCACCGGCTCCCACCCGGACACCGTCAATTAGGACTCATCGAATGGAACACGTGGCCACCGAGCCTTCCCCCACCCCTCCCCTGTTCAGCGGCGGTCTTGAGTCCCGCTCCCATGCCGCGGAGGTAGTCCTCGATGGCGCCAGGGTCGCGTACTGGACGTACGAGCCGGTCCGCGTGGCCCCGGAAACCCGGACCATCCTGGTCATCCACGGCTTCCGCGGCGACCACCATGGCCTGCTCCGGGTGGCGGACCAGCTCCCGGAGATGCGGCTCATCATGCCGGACCTCCCCGGTTTCGGCAGCTCTGCCGCTTTCGCCGGTGCCGAACACAGCGTTGAACGCTACGGCCGGTTCATCGCCGACTTCATGGCGGCCCTGGGCCTGGGCCCCGACACGGTCCTGCTGGGGCACTCATTTGGCTCCATCATCGCGAGCCACTATGTGGCCGGCCACCCCGGAACGGTCTCGGAACTGATCCTGGTCAACCCGATCGCCGCCCCCGCCCTCGAGGGTCCGAAGGGGCTCATGACCAAACTCGCCATCCTGTATTACGAGGCGGCCGCCCGGCTTCCCCGCCGGCTGGGACAGCGCCTGCTGCGAAGCCAGCTGATCGTCAGGGTCATGAGCGAGACGATGGCGAAGACCCGGGACAAGGAGATCCGCCGCTTCGTCCATGCCCAGCACAGCGCCTATTTCTCCGCCTTCGCGGACCGGGAGAGCCTGCTGGAGGCGTTCAAGGCCTCGGTCGGCAGCAACGTCGCGGAAGTGGCCCGCCGGCTCACCCTTCCCGTGCTGCTGATCGCCGGGGAAATGGACGAGATCGCCGCGCTGCCGGACCAGCACACACTGCTGGCCCTGCTGCCGGACGCGCACCTGGACGTGATCCCTGGTGTCGGCCACCTGATCCATTACGAAACCCCGGAACCCGCCGCGGGCTTTATCCGCCGCTTCCTGAAGGACCACTCCGCGTGAAAATCCTCATCGATGCCCGCTTCACCCGGCTGGACCACCATGACGGCATCAGCCGCTACGGTTCCAGCCTGATCGAGGCCACGGCCAAGATCGCCGACGTCTCCATGCTCATCAGCGACGTCCGCCAGCTGGCCCTGCTCCCGGACGTGCCGTACACGCTGATCAACAGCCCGCTGTCCCCGGCGGAGCTGTTCGTCGCCGGCAAGGTCAACAAGCTCGGCGCCGACGTGGTGGTCTGTCCGATGCAGACCATGGGCAGCTGGGGCCGGAAGTACGCCCTGGTGCTGACACTGCACGACCTGATCTACTACGAACACCCGGCCCCTCCCGGTTTCCTGCCCGCCCCTGTCCGGGTCCTCTGGCGGCTGTACCACAAAGCATTCTGGCCGCAGCGGCTCCTGCTGAACCGCGCCGACGTCGTCGCCACCATCAGCTCCACGACGGCGGCACTGATCTCGAAGTACCGGCTCACCCGGCGTCCCGTCCGGATCGTGGGCAACGCCCCGCAGCACGGCCACACCCCGCGGGACCCCGGGGCGGGGTCCGACAAGACGCTGCTGTACATGGGTTCCTTCATGCCGTACAAAAACGTGGAGACCATGATCAGGGGCATGGCGGAGCTCCCGGACCTCAGCCTGCACCTGCTCAGCCGGATCACGCCGGAACGCCGGGCGGAACTCGAGGCCCTGGCCCCGGCCGGCGCGGACATTGTTTTCCACAACGGCGTGACCGACGCCGAGTATGAGGCCATGCTGGGGCGCACCACAGCCCTGATCAGCCTGTCCCGGGCGGAGGGCTACGGTCTGCCCCTTGTGGAGGCCATGTCGCACGGCACGCCGGTGATTGCCAGCGACATCCCGATCTTCCGGGAGGTGGGCGGCGACGCCGTCAGCTACGTGCATCCGGATTCGCCGGCGGAGTTCGCCGCGGCGGTCCGGGCTCTTGAGGAGCCTGGGCTTTGGAAGGCCCGTTCCCGCCGCTCGGTGGAACGTGCCGCGGACTTCAGCTGGGACGACTCCGCCCGCAGGCTGCTGGCCGCCGCCGAAGAGGCCGTGGCGCTGCGTGCCCGCCGTGCCGGGGAACCCAAGGAAACGGACCGGACGTAGCCGGCACGACGACCCTCCGCGCCGGATTCGCCGGTACGCTGCGGGGTCGCCGGAACGAAACGGCGACCCCGAAGCATACCGGCGAGCACGCCACTACGTGCACCGCTTGGCCGGTCGTATCGGGGCCAGGTATCTAGAGCACGTCCACGCCGTCGAGCCGCAGCTGGACCGGGTCGTCCGTGCGTTTGGCCGCGGCGGCGACCTTGACCGCCCGTAGCACCCGGGTGACCTGAGTGGCCTGGGCATAGGGGATGAACAGCAGCGTCCGGACGTCCTCGACGGCGGCCCCCGCTGCACCGCCCTGGCCCGGCGCGCCGGCGATCACCAGGGGTGCCGGTCCGGCGGTCCGCAGCACGATGCCCTGCGGGCCAAGCTGCTGTTCGACCGCGCCGCTGAAGTGTCCGACAGCGGTACGTCCGCCCGTGATGGAGGCGACCCGGACAGCGGGCGGGAGGTGGAGCTCCTGGCGCAGGGACAGTTCCCGCTGGGCGTAGCCGGCCGGATCCCAGCGCAGCAGGGCCCCGACGCCTGCCGCGTCGTCCGCGGTGATGACGACGAGTCCGCCCTCGCCCGCAGGGCGGACCAGGGCGGCGGCGTTAAACCAGCGCCGGACGGCGTCCTCCCCCGCCCGCAGGTTCTCGCGCCGCAGCAGCGAATCGCCGTCGAGCAGCAGGGCCGCCGCGTAGCCGCCGTCCGCAACCGGTTCCGCGCCGACCGTGGCCACGACCAGGGCCTTCGAGTCCGGAACCGTGGCCAGCACCCGGTCCCCGGACGAGGTGACCACGGGCTTACCCGGGAAGGCGCGGCCCAGTTCCTCGGCCGTGCGGAGCGCCCCGGTCGCTCCCCGGCGGAGCCGGACCCCGTTGCAGGTACCGCAGCGCCAGTCCGGCGCCGGGGTCGAGCACCAGCGGCACTGAGGCACGGCGGAACTCCCGCTGGCCCCGGCAATGGCCAGCGGCCCGCTGCAGGCGGTGCAGCGCGCCGGCTCGCGGCAGTTTTCGCAGGCGAGCGACGGCGCGTAGCCGGCCCGGGCCACCTGGACCAGCACCGGCCCACGTTCGAGCCCCTCCTTGGCGGCGCGCCAGGCGGCGCCGGGCAGCCGGGCGATCCTGGCCAGCGGGTCGTGCTCGAGTTCGTAGCTGTCCGCGGTGTTGAGCACCCGCGGAACGGTCCGGCGGACGATGGTCCGGTCCGCCTCCACCGGCCACGCCCACCCGGCCTCGACGAGGCGCTGCGTTTCGGTGCTCCGGGTGTGCCCGGCGAGCAGGCAGGCGGTGCCCTCCTGTTCCGCGCGCAGCAGCAGGACTTCGCGGGTGTGGGCGTAGGGTGAGCGCTGCTCGATGTGCAGGTCGTCGCCGTCGTCCCAGCACACCACGAGGCCGGGATTGCGGACGGGGGCATAGGCGGCGGACCGGGTGCCGACGGCCACCCCGGCGGCACCGCTGAGGATCCGCAGGAAGCTGCGGTAGCGGGGGGTGGGCCCGTCGTCGGCGGTGAGCCGGGCGACGTCCCCGGCCGGCAGGAGCTGCAGGAGCGCGGCTTCGACCCGGTCCAGGTCACGGTAGTCGGGCACGACGACGATGGCGCCGCGGCCGGACAGGCGGACCGCCGCGACGGCCTCGGCGATCATCCGGGGCCACCCTGCGGGGCCGTAGCCCTGCAGCGCACCCAGCACGGCCCGGGGCGACTCCCCCGCGCCGAGATGCTGGAGGAAGGCTGCACCGTTCCGGTAGGAGGACCAGCTCGAGGCCTCGAGACCGGCAGGAATGGCCGCCCCGGCCCCGTCCTCGGCGGCCGAGTCAGCGAAGCGGGCCGGGTCCAGGACCCCGTCGGGGGCGAGGTCCTTCTCGAGTTTTGCCATCCGCGGCGGCACCGCAACACGCAGCACATCGCTGACGTTCCCGGCGTAACGGGCCGCGACCCGGAAGGCCAGGTCCGCGACCGGTCCGGTCAGTACCGGCACCGGGGAAACCACCTTGTGCAGCGGGACGAGGGAGTGGCCGGCGTCGGATTCCGCCACCCGCTCCATCAGGTAACCGGCAAGCTCCTGGCCGTTGAACTTCACCTTCACCCGGACGCCGGCCTGCGCCGCGGCGTCCAGCGCGGCGGGCACGCTGTAGTCAAACGGCCGGTCCAGATGTGGGAGGGAGGACTCCAGCCGCACCCGTGCCACCGGGAGCCGGGCCGCGAGGGCCGGACCGGGCGCTGCGGCAGCGGAGGCGGGAAAGCCCTGGAGCAGCGACAGCTGGAACGGCTCGTCCTGTGCGGGGGCGCCGTGGATCGGGTTCATCGCGGGTGTCCTCCCTTCAGCAACGGGTCAGTGCCGGCCCGGAAGCGCCGGTTCAACGAAGAATAGCCAGGCCGCCGGGATCGGCGGCCTGGCTACAGCACATCACAGGCCAGTGACATTAATTCAGGGCTGCAGTCCAGGACAGCAGTCCACCACGGGGTCGGCGAGCCTCAGGCGTTGAAGAAAGCCTTCAGCTGATCGACCCGGTCAAGCCGCTCCCAGGTGAAATCGGGATCCTCGCGGCCGAAGTGGCCGTGGGCCGCGGTCTTGGCGTAGATCGGGCGCTTAAGGTCGAGGGCATCGATGATGGCCCGGGGGCGCAGGTCGAAGATCTCGGCGATCGCGGCGCTGATCCGCGCCGGGTCCACGGTCTCGGTGCCGAAGGTTTCCACATAGGTTCCCACCGGGCGGGCCTGGCCGATCGCGTAGGCGATCTGGATTTCGGCGCGCTTCGCGAGACCGGCGGCTACCACGTTCTTGGCCACCCAGCGCATCGCGTAGGCCGCCGAGCGGTCCACCTTGGACGGATCCTTGCCGGAGAAGGCGCCGCCGCCGTGGCGGGCCATGCCGCCGTAGGTGTCAACGATGATCTTGCGGCCGGTGAGGCCGGCGTCGCCGACCGGGCCGCCGATGACGAAGGCACCTGCCGGGTTCAGGATGTTCCTGGCCCGGGAGATGTCCAGGTTGGACAGCGCCATGACGGGGTCAACCACGTGCGCGGCAAGGTCGGCACGGAGCTGGTCGAGGCTGGCGCCTTCGGCATGCTGGCTGGAAATGACGACGGTCTCGACCGAGACGGGCCGGTCGCCGTCGTAGCCGACGGTGACCTGGGTCTTGCCGTCGGGGCGCAGGTAGGCGAGCTCGCCGTTCTTGCGGACCTCGGTGAGCCGCTCGGAGAGGCGGTGCGCGAGCCAGATCGGAACCGGCATGTAGGACGGCGTCTCGTCGCTGGCGTAGCCGAACATGAGGCCCTGGTCCCCGGCGCCCTGGAGGTCGTAGTCGTCCTCCTGGCGTCCCTCGCGGGCCTCGAGCGAATTGAAGACGCCGCCGGCGATGTCGTTGGACTGCTGGCCGATGGAGACCGACACGCCGCAGCGGGCGCCGTCGAATCCGTTGGCCGAGGAGTCGTAGCCGATGCCCAGGATGGTTTCGCGGACGATCTGCGGGATTTCGACGTACGCGTCGGTGGTGACCTCGCCGGCAACGTGGACCAGCCCGGTGGTGGCCAGCGTCTCCACGGCGACCCGTGACTCAGGGTCCTTCGCCAGCAGGGCGTCGAGGATGGCATCGCTGATCTGGTCACAGATCTTGTCTGGGTGTCCTTCGGTCACCGACTCGGACGTGAAGAGCCGGAGCGAGGCGGGCGTGGACCCGTGGAAATCAGGGATGTGCAGCGGTAAAGTCACTCAACTACCTTACTGGTTGGAAAACGGACGTCCGGCGGCGTGTGTCCCCGTGCTAAGGAGACGTTGCTTACGCCAGGTTCAGGCTGGCGGGACGACCCGGCTCAGCTCGGCACTGACACGGTCTATCACGGCGGCCGCAACATCGGATTTGGAACCCGACGCCTCCTGAGGTTCGGAGCCGGAGCGGGAAAGGATGACTACGGAGTTGGTGTCCTCGCCGAAGACCTTGTCCTGCCCCACATGGTTGACCACCAGCAGGTCACACGCCTTGCGGCGCAGCTTGGCCGCGGCATAGTCCAGGACGTCGCCGTCGGCGTCGCCGGTCTCTGCCGCGAAGCCCACAATCAGCTGGTTGCGGGACGCCGCGTCGCGGACCTCAACAAGTTCCCGCAGGATGTCCGGGTTCCGGACCAGCGAGATGACCGGGTCGGCGACGTCGTCGCGCTTCTTGATCTTCGTCCCGGACACATCGGCCGGACGGAAGTCCGCGACGGCTGCGGCCATGATGATGACGTCGGAATCGGCGGCGGCGTGCAGGGCCGCCTTGCGGAGCTCCAGGGCGGTCTCGACCTTGACGACGTCGACGCCGGCCGGCGGCGGGACGTCCATGTGGGCGGCCAGCAGCCGGACCTTCGCACCGGCATCGCGGGCGGCGGCGGCCAGCGCCACTCCCTGCTTGCCGGAGGAGCGGTTCCCGAGGAACCGGACGGGGTCCAGCGGCTCGCGGGTGCCTCCGGCGCTGATCGTGACGGTGAGCCCGGCCAGCGGACGCGGATGCGCTGACATTTCGGCTTCCGACGCCGGCATCGCGTCGGCCGCGGGCCCCGCCGGCGCGCCGGCGAGGGCCAGTGCCGCTTCGAAGATGGCCTCGGGTTCGGGCAGCCGGCCCGGCCCGGAGTCGGATCCGGTCAGCCTGCCGGAGGCAGGCTCCAGCACCGTGACGCCCCGGCTGCGGAGCGTCTCGACGTTGGCCCGGGTCGCCGGGTGCTGCCACATCTCGGTGTGCATGGCGGGGGCCATCAGCACCGGGCAGCTGCCGGCCATGAGCAGGGTGTTGCTCAGGAGGTCGCTGGCCTGGCCGGCGGCGGCGCGAGCCAGCAGGTCGGCGGTGGCGGGGGCCACCACGATCAGTTCGGCTTCGTGTCCGAGGCGGACGTGATTGACGGTGTGCACCTCGTCGAAGACGCTGTTGCTGACCGGATGGCCGGACAGCGCTTCCCAGGTGGCGACGCCGACGAAGCGGGTCGCGGCCTCCGTGGGGACGACTGTGACGTCATGGCCAGCTTCAGTAAAAAGCCGGAGGAGCGACGCCACCTTGTAGGCGGCGATCCCTCCCCCGACTCCGAGGACTATGCGCACGTGAACTCCGTCTGCGTCTGCGGAACTACTCTGCAGGCTGGATCGGGGTGGAAACCAGCTTGCCTTCATTGATCTCGCGCAGCGCGATGGAGAGCGACTTCTCGTTCAGCTTGGTGTCGACCAGCGGGCCGACGTACTCGAACAGGCCCTCGTGCAGCTGGGCGTAGTAGGCGTTGATCTGACGGGCGCGCTTGGCGCCGAAAATCACCAGTCCGTACTTCGAATCGGCAGCCTTCAGCAGCTCGTCGATCGGCGGGTTGATGATGCCTTCAAGGTTCGTGGACACGAATTCTCCAAATTCTAACGGGCCGATACGTCCCGGCGCCTAGCGTGGGTTCGGGGTCAGCCCCATGAGTGAAACAAGCTCGTCCGCTGCCCGTCGAACGTCATCATTGATGACGGTGTGGTCAAACTCCGGTTCAGCGGCAAGTTCTAGTTTAGCGGTTTCCAGCCTCTGCTGCTGTTCTTCCGCTGTTTCCGTGCCGCGGCCCACAAGACGGCGGACCATTTCGTCCCAGCTCGGGGGTGCGAGGAAGACAAACTGGGCCTCCGGCACAGCCTCCTTGACCTGACGCGCACCCTGCAGGTCGATCTCCAGCAGCACCGAACGGCCGTCGGCGATCGCGGCGTCCACGCTGCTGCGCAGGGTTCCGTAGCGGTTGCGTCCGTGGACGACGGCCCACTCCAGGAGGTCCCCGTTCTCGACCAGGGCGTCGAATTCCTCGGCTGATTTGAAGAAGTAGTGGACGCCGTCGATCTCGCCGGGCCGCGGGGGGCGGGTGGTCGCCGAAACGGAAAGCCAGACGCCGGGATAGTTGTCCCGGATGTAGGTGGACACGGTGCCTTTGCCAACAGCCGTCGGGCCGGCGAGGACTGTCAGTCCCGGTTTCTTGCTCACATATTCCTTCAGGCGGGGTTTGGGGTCAGCGCGGCGGACCGGGCTGTTTGTCGTCTATAAAATCTACCAGCGCCCGGCGCTGGTGAATTCCCAGGCCACGGACGCGCCGCGATGCCGCAATGCCGAGCTGTTCCATGATCGCCGCGGCCCGCACCCGCCCGATGCCCGGCAGCGCTTCGAGCAGTTCGACAATCCGCATCCGGGCGATCGCATCGTCGGTCTCCCCGGCGCTGAGTAAGTCCGCGATCGTAAGCTTGCCTGACTTGAGCCGGTCCTTGGCTTCCGCCCTGGTGGTCCTGGCCGCCGCCGCCTTGGCCAGGGCGTCGGCACGCTCCTGCGGAGTGAGGGGTCGCAAACTCACTGAATGCCTCCCTGCATTGTCGGGCGGGCCGCGCAAACGGCCCGGCCTGACGGGCCGAACAGCACCCCGGCCGGCACCGCGGCCTTGTCCTGAACCTACCGTCTCGGCGAGGCAGAAATCAATGGACAAGTTCGCCGCAGCAGCCCTCCGGAACGGCCGACGGCGGTGCGGCGGCGGCCAGGCGGCGGCTCACGACGTTGCTGTGGCGGCCATCTGACACGAATGGCCGCCATGGCGCGCCCGATAGCGGCCACTTGCGTCAACCGGATGCTGTCCGCGTAGCGGCGGCGGCCAGGCGGCGGGTCAATGACGGTGCGGCCTGGCGGCCATCTGACACGAATGGCCGCCAAACCGCGCCCGATAGCGGCCACTTGCGTCAACTGGACGCCGTCCGCGGTGCGGCATGGCGGCCAGCTGACACGACCGGCCGCCACGGCGCGCCCGATAGCGGCCACTTGCGTCAACTGGACGCCGTCCGCGGTGCGGCATGGCGGCCAGCTGACACGACCGGCCGCCACGGCGCGCCCAATAGCGGCCACTTACGTCAACTGGACGCTGTCCGCGGCGCACGCGGCGGCCATCTGACACGAATGGCCGCCAAACCCCGCCCAATAGCGGCCACTTGCGTCAACTGGACGCTGTCCGCGGCGCACGCGGCGGCCAGCTGACACGACCGGCCGCCACGGCGCGCCCAATGGCGGCCCTTTGCGTCAACCGGGTGCTGTCCGCGGTGCCCGGGCCGCCCACCTCCGCGGGTAATGCGCCTAGGGCATGTCTCCTAATTCCTTGAGCCAGATGGTGATGGCGCGGAGGACGACTCCGCCGCGGTAGGTCAGGGCGAGCTTGTCGTACCGGGTGGCGAGTCCGCGCCATTGCTTGAAGATGTTGAAGGACCGTTCGACGACGTTTCGTCGCTTGTAGGCTTCCGTGTCCAGCCCTACTGGTCTGCCGCCTTTGCTGCCGCGGCGTTTGCGGTTCGCTTCCTGATCGGAGCGTTCCGGGATCACCGCCTGGATGCCGCGCCGGCGCAGAAGATCCCGGTTGGCCTTTGAGGAGTACGCCTTATCCGCCAGGGCCCGGGCCGGGCGGGAACGGGCCCGGCCCGGACCCAGCCGGGGAACGCTGAGGGAGTCCAGCAGGTGCGGGAACATTGGGGAGTCCCCGCCCTGCCCGGGACCGAGCAGCATGACCAGCGGGCGCATCTTGCCGTCGCAGAGGTGATGGATCTTCGTTGTCAGCCCGCCGCGGGACCTGCCGATCCCGTGGTCAGGCGGTTCCTCTAACAGATTCATGTAATTCGACAGGTCCCCCTGTGTGGCGGGTGAGGTTCGTGGCGTGCTGGTGGGCCCGGTTGACCGTGGAGTCCACGGAGACTTCCCAGTCGATCATCCCGGCCGCGTCGGCCTCCGCCAGGATCCGGGAGTGGATTTTGTCCCAGGTTCCGTCGCCACTGAAGCGGCGGTGGCGTTTCCAGACTGTCTGCCACGGGCCGAAGGTCTCCGGCAGGTCGCGCCAGGGAATTCCCGCCCGGAAACGGTAGATGATGCCTTCAACGATCAGCCGGTGGTTTTGAAACGGTCTCCCACGGCTCCCGTCGGAGCTGGGCATCAAGGATTCAATCCGCTCCCATTGGGCATCGGTCAGGACGGCAGTACGCGACATGATTCAAGCATGCCAAAGCAGACGAGACCCAATTGGGAGACACGCCCTAGTACTACAGTCGCGTTTATGGGGTATGTCCGCGGGCTTTGTAATGACTATGTCGTGCGCGGTGTTGGTGTTTTCGTCGCCAGGTTGAGTGTTCCAGGACGCGCTTTGGACTGGTGGTGCGGTGCCAGACGAGCCGGACGAGCAGCCGCCTGATTTCGGGCAGCGAGAGCCGGATCAGTTCCATGTCTCCGGCGGCAGGGCCCCTTTTTTGGAGCGGACCACAGTCAGGAAGGCCTGGGCGAACATGGAGAGGGTGATGTGGCGGTACCAGCCGGTGTATTGGCGCACTTGGTAGTGGTCCAGTCCGGTTTCCCCTTTGGAGGTTTGGAAGGTTTCCTCGATGGCCCAGCGGGCGCCGGCGATCCTCACCAGCTCGGCCAGCGAGACCCGGTTCGGGCCATGGCAGATGTAGTAAGCCAGATCGGAGGGGTCTTTCAGGGAGCGGCGGGCCAATAGCCAGTGTTCCCCTGTTTCGGCGGGTCCGTTGATGCGGGTGCGTGCCCAGGAATACCGGCGGTCGCCCTTGGTCCCGGCCCCGGCCGTCCGGGTCCGCCAGGCATTGGCGCGCAGCGAGGCGATGAGCCTATCGGCGCGCCATTGCTCGCCGATCCCGGTGGTGGGGGCGATGACGTTCTGGTTCATGGGAATCGCCAGCACGTAGTGCAACCCCTTGGCTTCCAGACGGCGGCGCAGCCCCGTGTGCTGCCCGTAGACCGCGTCCCCGGTGGCCCAGCGGGCAGGGATCCCGGCATCCAGGGCGCGGTCGATCATGTCCGCTGCCAGTACCGGTTTCGTGGCGAATTCCCGGGTTTTGGGGATCCCGGCCCGGGCGCATCTTTCCCGGTCATCGGCCCAGGCTTTAGGCAGGTAGAGTTCCCGGTCCAGCAGGGTGCGCCCAGCCGGGGCGGAGTACGTCAGGAACACCCCGATCTGGCAGTTCTCCACGCGCCCGGCGGTGCCCGAATACTGGCGTGCGACCCCGGCTGAGGCGGCACCCTTCTTGAGGAATCCGGTCTCGTCAATGATCAGGATCCCGTCCGGATCGCCCAGGTGGCGGTTGACGTAGGCATACAGGTCATCCCGCACGGCGTCCGGGTCCCAGTCGGTGGTCGAGAGCAGGCGTTGCATGCCATCCGGGGTGCCGTGCCCGGCGCGTTCGGACAGGGTCCAGGAGTTCTTGCGTTCCTCGTCCGACAGCAGCCCTCGCACATACCCCACAGCGTTTCGCCGCGGTTCGGACCGGGCAAACCGGTGCCCAATCAGATCGCCGATTTCTTCCAGACCTTCGGCCCACTCTTCTACGTCCGCCACACAAATATCATCACTCACCACCAACGATTAACAGGCCGCGAGCGGAAAGTCCGGTTAAACCGCCGATACAGCCAAAATTAAACGCAACTGTAGTACTAGGCCGCGCGCAGCTCCTCGAGGGTGCGCCTGGCAGCGTCCTGCAGGTCCTGGACCCGCGGTCCGGCGCCGAGAATGTCCCGGCTGGACGTTCCGAGCACCTGGCTGTAGGCGCTGCCAAAGGTCCGGCGCAGGTCAGCTGCCGTCGCGCCCTGGGCACCGAGGCCCGGGGCGAGGATCGGGCCGCGCACCGCGGCGAGGTCCAGGCCAAGGTCCGTCAGTGCGGAGCCGACGGTCGCGCCGACCACGAGGCCGGTTGACCCCAGCTTCCCCGCGTAGCGGCGGTTCTCCGCCGCTGCCGCCTGCACGATCCGGCGGGCTACCGAGTCCGCGCCGCCGACGTGCTGGACGGAGGCGCCCTCGGGGTTGGAGGTCAGCGCCAGGACGAAGACGCCGCGGCCGGTTTCCGCCGCGAGGTCCAGGGCCGGACGGAGCGATTCGAAGCCCAGGTACGGGCTCAGCGTGACCGAGTCGGCGGCCAGGGCGGAACCGTCCCGCAGCCAGGCGTCGGCGTAGGCGGCCATGGTGGAGCCAATGTCGCCGCGCTTGGCATCGGCGATGGTCAGGACCGAGGCCCCCGCCGCCGCGGCGAGGGTGCGCTCCAGGACGGCCATGCCAGCCGAGCCGTGCCGCTCATACAGTGCAACCTGCGGCTTGACCGCGGCAGCGAGGGACCCCACCGCCTCCAGGACGGTCAGCGAGAAGCGCTCCAGCCCGGCGACGTCGTCGTTCAGTCCCCAGCCCTGCAGCAGCGCCGGGTGCGGATCGATCCCGACGCACAACGGACCGCGGTCCGCCATGGCCCGGCCCAGCCGGGAGCCGAAGGACTCCCGGCCGGCAGCGGCAACGGCCTCAGGCATGCGAGTTCGCTTCCTGCCCGACGCGCTCCTGCGAGGCTGCTTTCTGCGATGCCGCCAGCGCCGCGGCGTGCTCCTGCAGGCTCGTCACCGACCACTCGTAGGTGCGCAGCGCCTCGATCGCCTGGACGGCGGCGTTGAACTCCGCCACCGTCGTGATGCAGGGGATGCCGATCGACGTCGCGGCGGCGCGCAGTTCGTAGCCGTCGCTGCGGGCCTCGCCGCCGGAGGGGGTGTTGAAGACCATGTCGATCTCGCCGGCGATGATGAGGTCCGCGATGGTGCCCTCGCCCTCGGCGCTGGAGCCCTCGGCGACCTTCCGGACCGGGGTGGCCTGGATGCCGTTGCGGCGCAGCACATCGGCGGTGCCGCCGGTGGAGACGATCTCGAAGCCGAGGTCGGAGAGCCGCTTCACGCCCATGATGACCGAGCGCTTGTCCCGGTTGGCCACGGAGACGAAGATCTTCCCCTCGGTGGGCAGCGCGTTGTTGGCGGCGGCCTGGCTCTTGGCGAAGGCGGTGTCGAAGTGCTTGTCGATGCCCATGACCTCGCCGGTGGAGCGCATTTCCGGCCCGAGCAGCGAATCCACCACCTTGCCCTCCGGGGTGCGGAACCGGCTGAACGGCAGCACGGCTTCCTTGACCGAGACCGGGGCGTCCAGCGGCAGCGTGGAGCCGTCGCCGGTTTCCGGCAGCATCTTGTAGGCCGTGCGGAGCTGGTTGACGGTGACGCCGGTGCCGATCAGGGCCGCCGCCTTCGCCATCTGCACACCGGTCGCCTTGGAGACGAACGGCACGGTGCGGGAGGCCCGCGGGTTGGCTTCCAGGACGTAGAGCACGTCGGAGGCCAGGGCGAACTGGATGTTGATCAGGCCGCGGACCCCCACGCCCTCGGCGATCGCCAGCGTCGCGGTGCGGACCCGCTCCAGCACGTTGTTGCCCAGGGTGATGGGCGGCAGCACGCAGGCCGAGTCGCCGGAGTGGATGCCGGCCTCCTCGATGTGCTCCATGATGCCGCCGAGGTACATCTCGGTGCCGTCGTAGAGCGCGTCGACGTCGATTTCGACGGCGTCCTCAAGGAACCGGTCGATCAGCACCGGGTGGTCCGGGGTGATCTCGGTGGCGTTGGCGATGTAGCGCGAGAGGTTGGGCTCGTCGTACACGATCTCCATGCCGCGGCCGCCGAGGACGTAGGAGGGGCGGACCAGGACCGGGTAGCCGATTTCGTCGGCGATCTTCTTGGCGTCCTCGAAGGACACGGCGGTGCCGTTCTTCGGCGAGATCAGGCCGGCCTTGTCGAGCACCTGGGAGAAGGCGCCGCGGTGCTCGGCGAGGTCGATCGCTTCCGGGGAGGTGCCGAGGATCGGCACGCCGGCGTCGGCGAGCTGCTGGGCGAGCTTGAGCGGGGTCTGGCCGCCCAGCTGGACGAAGACGCCCATCACGCCGCCGGTCCGCTCCTCGGCGGCGATGACCTCGAGCACGTCCTCGAGCGTGAGCGGCTCGAAGTACAGCCGGGTGGAGACGTCGTAGTCGGTGGAGACGGTCTCGGGGTTGCAGTTGACCATCACGGTCTCGTAGCCGGCCTTGCGCAGCGCCATCGAGGCGTGGACGCAGGAGTAGTCGAACTCGATGCCCTGGCCGATCCGGTTGGGGCCGGATCCGAGGATGATGATGGAGGGTTTGGCGTGCAGCGCGACCTCGTCCTCCTCGTCGTAGGAGGAGTAGTGGTACGGCGTGTACGCGGCGAATTCGGCGGCGCAGGTGTCCACCGTCTTGTAGACCGGCCGGATGCCCAGGGCCTGCCGGACGCCGCGGACGACGTCCTCGGAGTTGTGCGTCAGGGCGCCGATCTGCTCGTCGGAGAAGCCGTGGCGCTTCGCGCGTTTCAGCATCTCCGGGGTCAGCGCGGCGGCCTGGCGGATTTCGACCGAGATCTCGTTCAGGAGCTGGAGCTGGTCCAGGTACCAGGGGTCGATCTTCGTCGCTTCGAAGAGCTGTTCGACGGTGGCGCCGCCGAGCAGGGCACGCTGGACCTGGTGCAGGCGGTCCGTGGTGGGCCGCTTGGACTTCTCGATCAGCTCCGGGACTTCCCATTCCGGGACGTGGCTGAAGTCCAGCTGGGAGCCCTTCTGCTCCAGGGACCGCAGCGCCTTCTGCAGCGCCTCGGTGAAGTTCCGGCCCATGGCCATGGCCTCGCCCACCGACTTCATGGTGGTGGTCAGCGTGGGGTCCGCCGCCGGGAACTTCTCGAAGGCGAAGCGCGGGACCTTCACGACGACATAGTCCAGGGTCGGCTCGAAGGACGCCGGCGTCTTCTGCGTGATGTCGTTCGGGATCTCGTCCAGGGTGTAGCCGAGGGAGAGCTTGGTGGCGATCTTGGCGATCGCGAAGCCGGTGGCCTTGGAGGCCAGGGCGGAGGAGCGGGAGACGCGCGGGTTCATCTCGATCACGACGACGCGGCCGGTGTCGGGCTCGACGGCGAACTGGATGTTGCAACCGCCGGTGTCGACGCCGACCTCGCGGATGACGGCGATGGAGATGTCGCGCAGGCGCTGGTATTCGCGGTCCGTCAGGGTCAGTGCCGGGGCGACGGTGATCGAGTCGCCGGTGTGCACGCCGACCGGGTCGAAGTTCTCGATGGAGCAGACAACCACGACGTTGTCGTTCTTGTCGCGCATCATCTCGAGCTCGTATTCCTTCCAGCCCAGGATGCTCTCCTCGAGCAGCACCTCGGACGTGGGGCTGTACTGCAGCCCCTGGCCCACGATGCGGCGGAGGTCGTTCTCGTCGTAGGCGAGACCGGAGCCGAGGCCGCCCATGGTGAAGGAGGGCCGGACCACCATCGGGTAGCCGAGGTCCTCGGCGGCGGTGAGGGCCTCGTCAATGGTGTGGATGATGTGGCTGCGGGCCGATTCGGCGCCGCAGCGTTCCACCACGCCCTTGAACTTTTCGCGGTCCTCGCCGAGTTCGATCGCGGCGATGTTGGCGCCGATCAGTTCCACGTTGTACTTCTCCAGCACGCCGTTCTTGTCCAGCGCGATGGCGGTGTTCAGCGCGGTCTGCCCGCCCAGGGTGGGCAGGAGCGCGTCCGGGCGTTCCTTGGCGATGATCTTCTCGACCACCTCGGGGGTGATCGGCTCGATGTAGGTCGCGTCGGCGAACTCCGGGTCGGTCATGATGGTGGCCGGGTTGGAGTTGACGAGGATGACGCGGAGGCCTTCCTCCTTGAGGACGCGCAGTGCCTGGGTGCCGGAGTAGTCGAATTCGGCCGCCTGGCCGATCACGATCGGGCCGGAACCGATGACCAGGACGCTCTTAAGGTCAGTTCTCTTAGGCATTACTTCTTGTCCTCAGTGTTGGAATCGGTGGAGGTTTTGGTGTCCGCCATGAGCTGGATGAAGCGGTCGAAGAGGTAGGCGGCGTCGTGCGGGCCGGCAGCGGCCTCGGGGTGGTACTGCACGGAGAAGGCCGGGATGTCCAGGCACGAGAGGCCCTCGACGACGTCGTCGTTGAGGCTGACATGGCTGACCTCGACGCGGCCGAAGCGCTCCTCGGGGGCCTGGGTGGCGCCGTCGAGCGGGGCATCGACGGCGAAGCCGTGGTTCTGCGAGGTGATTTCGACCTTGCCGGTGCGGCGGTCCATCACGGGCTGGTTGATGCCGCGGTGGCCGTAGCGCAGCTTGTAGGTGCCGAAGCCCAGGGCGCGGCCCAGGATCTGGTTGCCGAAACAGATGCCGAAGTAGGGGATCTTCTCGTCCAGGACCGAGCGGAGCAGCTTGACCTGGTTGTCGGCGGTCGCGGGGTCGCCCGGGCCGTTGGACATAAAGAAGCCGTCCGGGTTGACCGCCTGGACATCGGCCAGGGTCGCGGTGGCGGGCAGCACGTGCACGCGGACGCCCCGCTCGGCGAAGCGGATGGGGGTCATCCGCTTGATTCCCAGGTCGATCGCGGCGATGCTGAAGCGCGGTTCGCCGTCCCAGCCCCAGTCCTTGGGTTCCACCGTGTAGGCCGTCTCGACGCTGACTTCTTCGGCCAGGCGTGAGCCTTCCATCGGGGCGCTGGCCAGGACGGTGCCGACGAGTTCCTTGTCCGTGGCCCGGGCGGCGTCACCGGAGAAGATGCCGGCGCGCATGGTCTTGTGCTCGCGCAGGTGCCGGGTGATGGCGCGGGTGTCCACGCCCTGGATGCCGACGATGCCCTGTTCGACCAGTTCGTCGTCGAGGCTGCGTTCGGAGCGCCAGTTGGAGGGGCGGCGGGCGGCGTCGCGGACGATGTAGCCGGCCACCCAGATCCGCCGGGACTCGGCGTCGTCCTTGTTCACGCCGGTGTTGCCGATGTGCGGGGCGGTCTGGACCACGAGCTGGCGGGCGTAGGAGGGGTCGGTGATGGTTTCCTGGTAGCCGGTCATGCCGGTGGCGAACACGGCCTCGCCGAGCGCGGTTCCGGTGGCGCCGTAGCTGGTGCCGCGGAAGATCCGGCCGTCCTCAAGCACGAGGGCCGCGGGGGTGGATGCTGCTGCTGGTGCTGAAACTGCTGTTGCTGAAACTGCTGTTGCTGAAACTTCGTTGGAGTCCGTCACGTCGTTACTTTCCACTATCGGCATCGGCCTGAGGGGCCGCGGGGATCAAATCTTGCAGGGCGTTGAGGAGGAGGGTTTTGTCGCCGGCGTGCCGGGTGCGGAAGCCGGAGTCCAGTTCGCGGGTGCCGAGCATCCAGCTGAGCACCAGCAGCCCGTCCTTTTCGACGAACTTTCCGGCCATGCCGCTCTCCTGCCGCACCCCGGTGAGCCGGGCCGCGGGGATGAAGACCGGGCCGGCGCCGGCGCGGTCGAAGAGCACACCTTCCGGGTGGACGCTGAGCTCGGCGTTGGTGCGGAGCCCCAGGTTGTGGACCGCGATCCGGTCCAGCCAGTCACCGGCGGTGGTGGACGCAACGTACTGGCCGTCGGCGACTGCCAGCGCCGCGCCCAGTTCCGCGGGGACCTCCGGCAGCGGGTCGACGTCGGCCTGGCGGCGCAGGCGGTTCCGCCAGCCGACCGCCAGCAGGGCGAAAACCCCGGCGGCGAGGGCCAGCATGATCAGGAGGAAGGGCAGCTTGTCCATCAGTGGCCTGCCGCTGCGGTGCCGGGCAACTCTGCCTGCTCCGGGAGCCAGCGGTACGGGGTGTTGAGCTTGCCGTCCAGGACGGTGGGGTGGCCCTTGAAGAAGGTCGCCACCACCTTGCCGGGGAGTTCCCGGCCGGCAAACGGAGAGTTACGGCCCATGGTTGCCATCTTAGAAGGGTCCACGGTCCACCGCGCAGCCGGGTCCACCAGTGTGACGTTGGCGGGTTCGCCGGCGTCGAGCGGGCGTCCCTGGTCCGTCAGCCGGCCGATGGCGGCGGGTGCGGTGGAGGTGACCCGGGCGAAGTCGGCCCACCCCATCAGCCCGGTTTCAATCATTGTGTGCTGCACCACGGACAGCGCGGTTTCCAGGCCGGTCATGCCCATGGCGGCCTGGGCCCACTCGCATTCCTTGTGCTCGCTCGGGTGCGGGGCGTGGTCGGTGCCCACAACATCGATGGTCCCGTCGGCCAGCGCGGCGCGCAGGGCCTGGACGTCGGCGTCGGTGCGCAGCGGCGGGTTGACCTTGTAGACCGGGTCGTAGCTGCGGGCGAGTTCGTCCGTGAGCCAGAGGTGGTGCGGGGTGACTTCGGCCGTGACGTTGACGCCGCGGGATTTGGCCCAGCGGATGATCTCGACCGATCCGGCGGTGGAGACGTGGCAGACGTGCAGCCGCGAGCCGACGTGCTGGGCGAGCAGGACGTCCCGGGCGATGATGCTCTCTTCGGCGACGGCGGGCCAGCCGGTGAGTCCGAGGACGGCGGAGACTTCGCCCTCGTTCATCTGCGCACCGGCGGTGAGCCGGGGTTCCTGCGCGTGCTGGGCCACGACGCCGTCGAACGCCTTGACGTATTCCAGCGCGCGGCGCATCAGCACGGGGTCGTGGACGCAGATGCCGTCGTCGGAGAAGACCCGGACCCGGGCGCGGGAGTCGGCCATGGCGCCGAGTTCGGCGAGCTGCTCCCCGGCCAGGCCGACGGTGACGGCGCCCACCGGGCGGACATCCACCCAGCCGGCGGTGCGGCCCAGCGTGAGGACCTGTTCGACGACGCCGGCGGTGTCCGCCACCGGGGTGCTGTTCGCCATGGCGTGCACGGCCGTGTAGCCGCCCAGGGCTGCGGCGCGGGTGCCGGTCTCGACCGTTTCGGCGTCTTCGCGGCCGGGTTCGCGCAGGTGGGTGTGGATGTCCACCATGCCGGGCAGGGCCACGAGCCCGGCGGCCTCAATGACGGTGGCGCCGTCGGCGGGGAGGTTCTGGCCGCGTTCGGCGATGATGCCGCCGCGGATCAGGAGGTCTTCGGCGGCTCCGCCGAGAATGGCGGCGCCGCGGATCAGGTAGGCGCCGGTGCCTGCGTCCTGTTGCTGTGATGCCATTAGTGGCTCTCCTTGGGGGCGTGGGCGGAGGTGGTCTCTGCGGGGGTGGAAGAGGTGGTGCTCGTGCGGCCGGCCGGTTCGCGGGTGTCCCCGGAGAGCAGCAGGTAGAGGGCCGCCATCCGGATGGACACGCCGTTGCGGACCTGCGCCAGGACCGTGGAGCGGGGCGAGTCGGCGGCGGCGGACGAGATCTCCAGGCCGCGGTTCATCGGCCCGGGATGCATGATGATGGTGTCCTTGAAGCCCAGGGTGTCCAGGGCGCGCAGCCGGTTGTCGTCGAAGCCCCAGCGGCGCGAGTATTCGCGGGTGGTCGGGAAGAAGGAGGCGTTCATCCGTTCGCCCTGCACGCGCAGCATCATCATGGCGTCGACGCCGCGGGCGAGGGTCTCGTCGAGGTCGTAGCTGACGCTGCATGGCCACTTTTCGACGCCGATCGGCAGCAGTGTGGGCGGGGCGACCAGGGTGACTTCGGCGCCGAGGGTGCGCAGCAGCCAGACGTTGGAGCGGGCCACCCGGGAGTGCAGCACGTCCCCGGCGATCGCGACCCGCATGCCGGTGAGGTCTGCCCCCGCGGACGGGGTGCCGGCCAGCTTCGACCAGTGCCGGCGCATGGTGAACGCGTCCAGCAGCGCCTGGGTGGGGTGCTCGTGGGTGCCGTCGCCGGCGTTGATGACGGCGGCGTCGATCCAGTCCGTGGCGGCGAGCCGGTGCGGGGCGCCGGAGGCCCAGTGCCGGATGACGACGGCGTCGGCCCCCATCGCGGAGAGCGTCTGGGCAGTGTCCTTGAGGGATTCGCCCTTCGAGACGGAGGAGCCCTTCGCGGAGAAGTTGATGACGTCGGCCGAGAGCCGCTTGGCGGCCGCCTCGAAGGAAATGCGGGTGCGGGTGGAGTCCTCGAAGAACAGGTTCACCACAGTCCGGCCGCGCAGGGTGGGGAGCTTCTTGACCTCACGCTCCCCAACGGCCGCCATTTCCTCGGCGGTGTCGAGGATGCGGACGGCGTCGGACAGGCTCAGGTCTTCGGTGGAGAGCAGGTGCTTCACGCGGTGGCCTCGATGACCACTTCGTTGACCGGGGCGCCGTCGACGGAGTCGGTTTCCTCAAGCCGGACCCGGACTTTCTCGGCGGAGGAGGTGGGGAGGTTCTTGCCGACGTGGTCCGCGCGGATCGGCAGTTCCCGGTGCCCGCGGTCGATGAGCACCGCGAGGCGCACGATGCGGGGACGGCCGAGGTCGATGATCGCGTCGAGGGCGGCGCGGATCGTCCGGCCGGAGTACAGGACGTCGTCGATCAGCACTACCACCTTGTTGTCGATGCCGGTGCGCGGAAGCTGCGTGGGGTACGGCGGGCGCATGGCCTGGTGGGAAAGGTCGTCGCGGAACATCGTCACATCGAGCTGGCCCACGATCGCTGCGGGGTCCACGGTGGGATCGGCGGCGGCAATCTTGGCGGCAAGCCGGACGGCGAGGGGGTAGCCCCTCCGCGGGATGCCCAGCAGGACCAGGTCCTGGGAGCCCTTGTTGGACTCGAGAATCTCATGGGCGATACGAGTGAGTGCACGGTCGATGTCCGCCTGGTTGAGTACCACTCGGGTAAGAACAACCTTGGCCGGAACCGGTGCTTCTGGAACAGAAGTCAACGCTCGTCTCCCCTTTCCCCGCCTCACGGGACGGAATTAAAAAAGGATGGTTTGCCCTCCCAAATTACCACAGCGGGACTGACGCCCCGGCCCCGCCGGCATGCGTTTAACCTCACACGGACATAGGCTCGGGACCATGATGACGAACGAGCCGCCGCCGGGCCATGACCACCCGGGGTTCTCCCCCGGCGGCCGGCCCCCGCTTCCCCAGCAGGCCAACCCGACGTGGCTGGGGCAGGTCCGGCCGGAGGATTACCGGCCGGCTCCTGCCAGCCGCCACGGCCCGGGCCGGCCGGCACCCCTGCCCGCCCTCCCGCCGGCGCCGCGGGGCCGCCGCTCCGCCGGCGTCCTCGGGCTCGCGCTGGCCGGCGGTTTCCTCGCGTTCCTCAGCCTCTTCCTGGTGCTGCCGTTCCTGCTGGGCAGCACCGGGATTACCGGATTCGCCATCGGCTTTCTCGCCTCGCTGGTTCCGCTGGGTACAGTCCTGCTGACGGTGCGCTTCATCGACCGCTGGGAACCCGAACCCAGGGCGCTGCTGCTTTTCGCGTTTGTCTGGGGAGCCGTGGTCTCGGTTGCGGTGACGATGCTGCTCCAGCCCTACTTCTCGTTCGTGGCCGGACCGGCGTCCGGCCTGGACTACAAGACCTTCGCCGTGACGGTCCAGGCACCGGTGGTGGAGGAATTCGCCAAGTCCCTGGGACTGCTGTTGCTCCTGCTCTTCGCCCGGAAAAGCTTCGACGGACCGGTGGACGGTGTGGTGTTCGCCTTCACGATTGCGGCCGGCTTCGCGTTCACCGAGAACATCCTCTACTTCGGCCGTGCGATCGCCGAATCGAGCGAGCCGGGCACGGACCTCGCGGTGGTGTTCTTCCTCCGCGGGGTGATGTCACCGTTCGCGCACGCCATTTTCACGGGCACCACCGGGCTGGTCATGGGTTTCGCCGCGCGCCGCTGGAACAACGGGCTCTCCGTGCTCGCGTTCGCCGTCGGCCTCGTTCCCGCGATGCTGCTGCACAGCGGCTGGAACAGCATGGGGCAGAACTTCCTGGCCCAGTACCTGCTGGTGCAGGTGCCGATCTTCCTGCTGGCGGTCCTGGTCATCGTGCTGCTGCGGGTCGCCGAGCGCCGGCTCACCCGCCAGCGGCTCAGGGAATACGCGGCGGCGGGCTGGTTCACCGCGGCCGAGGTGGACATGCTGGGCACCGGCAGCGGACGGCGTTCCGCCCTGCGCTGGGCCAACTCCATCGGCCGCGGCCCGCAGATGAAGGCCCTGCTGCGTGCCGCCACCCAGCTCGCCTTCACCCGGCAGCGGATCCTCAGCGGCCGGGACGTGCCGGTGCACCAGCTCGATGAGCGCCGCCAGCTCGCCGAGATCGGCGCCCTCCGGGCCGCCGTCGTGGGCTGACCCGGAGAAACGCAAGAACCCCGCCGGGATGTTCCGGGCGGGGTTCTTTGGCGCGTCTGGCTTTAGGCGAGCAGCGAAGGCTTCAGCTGCTGCAGGCGGCCCAGCAGGCCGTTGATGAACGACGGCGACTCGTCCGTGGAGAGCGTCTTGGCAAGCGCCACGGCCTCGCTGACGGCAACGCCGTCGGGAACGTCGTCGTTGTAGAGCAGCTCCCAGGTGCCGATCCGCAGGATGATGCGGTCCACCGACGGCATCCGCTCCAGGGTCCAGCCCTGCGAATAGGTTTCCAGGAACTCGTCGATCGCGCTCTGGTGCGAGATGACGCCCTCGACGATTTCGAGGGTGTACGGGTTGACGATCTGGTCCGTCTGCTCCCGGCGGGACTTCAGCACATCGAACGCCGATACGGAACGCTGTTCCGCCTCGAAGAGAACATCCAGGGCCCGGTTACGGGCCTTACCGCGTGCACTCACTAGTCGTTGACCCGCCCGAGGTAGCTGCCGTCGCGGGTGTCGACCTTGACCTTGGTGTTGTTCTCGACGAACAGGGGCACCTGGATCTCGTATCCGGTTTCGAGCGTGGCGGGCTTGGTGCCGGCCGAGGAGCGGTCGCCCTGCAGGCCCGGTTCCGTGTAGGTGATCTCGAGCACGACGCTGGGGGGCAGCTCGATGTAGAGCGGGTTGCCCTCGTGGATGGCGATGTTGACCATCTGGTTCTCGAGCATGAAGTTGGTGGCGTCACCGACGGTTGCACCCGGGACGGTGAGCTGGTCGAAGTCGGTGGTGTCCATGAACACGAAGTCCGCGCCGTCCTGGTACAGGTACTGGTAGTCGCGGCGGTCAACCGTGGCGGTTTCGATCTTGAGTCCGGCGTTGAAGGTCTTGTCGACGACCTTGCCGGACATCACGTTGCGCATCTTGGTGCGTACAAACGCGCCGCCTTTGCCGGGTTTGACGTGCTGGAACTCGATGATGTTCCAGAGCTGGCCCTCAAGCTTAAGGACGGTTCCGTTCTTGATGTCGTTAGTGGTTGCCACTGTTTCCTCTGGTTTCGTTATTGGCTGCTGCTAGCTGCAGGCCGGTTATGCCAGGCAAGCATGCCGAACGGCCCGCCAGCGTGTATTTATCAAAAATCCAAGATCCATTCTACCGGTTTTGCGGGTCGGCTGCCCGACGGGCCCGCGCGGGGCCCCCGCGGCGGCCCTGGCTGCCCGGTGTCAGGAGGAGAGATCGAGGACGTACCGGGCGCGTTGCAGCGCCACCGTCGAGGCGTAGATCAGGGCGGCATCCGCGGACCCGGCGACGAACAGGTCCAGTGCCTTGGCGAAGCATTCGACGGCGGCGGCAGTGTTGCCGCTGGCGAAGTAGGACTGTCCGAGGTGCTGGCGGATGACGGGCTCGTCCGGGGTGCCGCGGGTCTCGGCCAGCAGCTGCCGGAACAGTTCGACCGCCCGGTCCAGCCGGTTGGAGACCCGAAGGACGTCCGCTTCGAAAATGCGCAGGCGCAGCGAGGAGGGGTCCTTGTAGCGGGCCTCGGCGAGCAGCTCGGCTGCTTCGGCGGCGTGGCCTTGAACGAGGCGCACGAAGATCAGGTCGCCGGGGTCGGTCGAGGCTGCCAGCGCTGCCGCGACGGCGTCCTCGTTGACGATCTGCGGCACCAGGGTGTCCGGGTTGATCCGGATCCCGGAAAACCCTCCGTCCGGCCAATCGCTGGTGCCGCCTGTGGAAATGGGCATCAGGAGGCGATCTCCTGGTACGCGGCGAACAGCAGCGAGGTGTCCGGGACGTCGAGGATTCCGGGGCGGGCCACGCCGTCGAGCACCACGAAGCGCAGCAGGTCGCCACGGGACTTCTTGTCCCGCCGCATGCCGTCGAGCAGGGCCTGCCAGCGGTCGCGCCGGTAGGTGATGGGCAGCCCGAGGCTTTCCAGGATGCTGCGGTGCCGGTCGGCGTCGGCGTCACTGAGGCGGCCGACGCTGCGCGCCAGTTCCGCGGCGAACATCATCCCGACGGAGACGGCGGCGCCGTGCCGCCAGGAGTAGCGCTCGACCAGTTCGATCGCGTGGCCCAGGGTGTGGCCGTAGTTGAGGATTTCGCGCTGGCCGGTTTCCTTAAGGTCCTCGGACACGACCCTGGCCTTCACCGTGATGGCGCGTTCGATGAGTTCCCGCACGGCGTCCGAACGGGGATCGGACACGGCGGCGGGATCGTTTTCGATCAGTTCGAGGATGGCGGGGTCTGCGATGAAGCCGCACTTGATGACCTCGGCCATGCCGGAGATGATTTCGTTTTTCGGCAGCGTGTCCAGGGTGTCGAGGTCCGCGAGGACACCGGCGGGCGGGTGGAACGCCCCGACAAGGTTCTTGCCTTCGGCGGTGTTGATGCCGGTCTTGCCGCCGACGGCGGCGTCCACCATGCCGAGCAGGCTGGTGGGCATGTGGATGACCTTGACGCCGCGCAGCCAGGTCGCGGCCACGAAGCCGGCCAGGTCCGTCACGGCCCCGCCGCCGACGGCGACGATGGCGTCCGAGCGGGTGAAGTCGTTCTGGCCCAGCACCTGCCAGCAGAAGGAGGCCACCTCGATGTGTTTGCCCTCCTCGGCGTCGGGGATCTCGGCGGTGAGTGCCGTGAACCCTGCGGTGGACAGTTCCTCCCTGACGGTGTCGCCGGTGAGGCGCAGCGCACGCGGGTGGATGACGAGGACGCGTTTGACCCGCTCCCCCAGCAGTCCGGGCAGGCCGGCCAGCAGGCCGCGGCCCACAACGACGTCGTAGTTCTCGCCGGGCGTCTGCCCGGTGACCTTGATGACTGTTGATTCAGTGATCACTTTTCAACTTCCTTTGTCGCCGCTGGCGTGGGTACGGCCGCGGTTCCCGCGGCGGCGTAGCCGCGCAGGGCATCTTCAATCCGGTGCGCGAGGTCCGGAACGGACCCGTTCCGCACGTCGATTACGAGGTCGGCCAACCGTTCGTAAACCGGCCGGCGGGTGGCGAACAGTGTCTTCCATCGCTCCATGGCGTCTCCGGCCAGCAGGGGCCGGCCCGAATTGCGGGCGATGCGTTCCGCCACCGTGTCGGCGTCGCACTGCAGGTAGACCACGGTGCAGCGTTCGAGCAGTTGCTGGGTGCCGGAGTCCAGCACGGCCCCGCCGCCGAGGGAGATGACCGTGTTGCTGCCCTGCGCGTCCTCGATGGCACGAGCGACGGCCCTGGCTTCCAGCTCCCGGAAGGCCTGCTCGCCGCGGCTGGCGAAGATCTCCGCGATGGATCCGTGGTTCGCGACAACCACGACGTCGGTGTCCACGAAGCAGGCTCCCAGATGCTGGGAAAGCTGGTGTCCGATGGCTGATTTGCCCACCGCCATCGGCCCGATCAGCGCGATGGGCCTGGCGGTCCTCCCGGCCGGCGCTGCCGGCATTCCAGCAGGCACTACCGGCCGATCGAGTCCAGGGACGCCGGAATGTTGTCCAGATAACCCTTGATGTTGCGGGCGGTTTCCTGCACGGAATCGCCGCCGAACTTTTCGGTGACCGCTTCGGCCAGGACAAGGGCCACCATGGCCTCGGCGACAACGCCGGCCGCGGGAACGGCACAGACGTCCGAGCGCTGGTGGTGGGCCTTGGCGGCCTCGCCGGTGCTGACGTCGACGGTCTTGAGCGCGCGGGGCACGGTGGCGATCGGCTTCATCGCGGCGCGGACGCGGAGCACGTCGCCGATGCTCATGCCGCCTTCGATGCCGCCGGCGCGGTTGGAGGTGCGGACGATCTTGCCGTCGGCGTCTTTCACGATCTCGTCATGCGCTGCCGAGCCGCGGCGGGAGGCGGTGAGGAAGCCGTCGCCGACCTCGACGCCTTTGATGGCCTGGATCCCCATCAGGGCGGCGGCCAGCCGTGAGTCGAGGCGGCGGTCCCAGTGGACGTAGCTGCCCAGTCCCGGCGGCAGCCCGTAGGCGAGGACCTCGACGACGCCGCCGAGGGTTTCGCCTTCCTTGTGCGCAATGTCGACCTCGGCGACCATGGCGTCGGAGGTTTCGCGGTCGAAGCAGCGCAGCGGGTCGGCATCGAGGGCCAGGACGTCCCGCGGCAGCGGCAGCGGCCGGCCTTCCGGGACGGCGGTGCTGGCGATTGAGACGGTGTGGGAGACCAGTTCGATGCCGAGCTGCCGCAGGAACGCGGACGCGACCGTGCCGAGGGCCACCCGGGTTGCGGTTTCACGGGCACTGGCGCGTTCCAGCACGGGACGTGCCTCGTCGAAGCCGTATTTCTGCATGCCGGTGAAGTCGGCATGCCCGGGGCGGGGGCGGGTCAGCGGGGCATTGCGGGCCTGGTCGGCGAGGATTTCCGGGGCGACGGGGTCCGCGGACATGATCTGTTCCCACTTGGGCCACTCGGTGTTGCCGACCTGGATGGCGACGGGGCCGCCCTGGGTGATGCCGTGGCGGACGCCGCCGAGGATCGTGACGGTGTCCTGCTCAAACTTCATCCGCGCGCCGCGGCCGTAGCCGAGCCGGCGGCGGGCCAGCGAATCGGCGATCCGGGCGCTGGTGAGTTCAACACCGGCGGGCACGCCTTCAATAATTCCGACCAGGGCCGGGCCATGGGATTCTCCGGCAGTCAACCAACGCAACATAAAATCCATCCTGCCATGTAAGGCGGTTAGAACACCCGTCGGGGTGCCCCGACTGCGTCACACATCACATCTATGACTTCCGCCGTCACGGCCTCGTCCAGGCCGGTGAAGTGGCGGACTTGTTCCACGGCCTGGTAGATGAGCATCTCCAGCCCGGGCACCACGGCGCCGCCGGCTGACTGCCAGGCTGAGGCGATCCGGCTGGGCCAGGGATCATAGGCGGCATCCAGCAGGACTCCGGACAGGCCCGGCCGGGTTTCCCGGTACGGCTGATCGGCGGGCCGGGCGAACAGCCCGGCCAGTTCCCCGGCCAGCGGGTCGGCGGCCCGGGGCGGCAGCGTGCTGATGACGACGTCGGCCGCTGCCATGGCTGCCGCTGCTTCGCTCATCGGGAGGACCCTGACCGGCATGCCCAGGGCGGCAGCGGCGGCCCGTGCCTCCGCGGCGCGGTTGACATCGCGGACAAAAATGTCCGCGCCCGGCGCGCCCAGTTCCTTCAGCGCCGCGATGGCGGCGGCTGAGGTTCCGCCTCCGCCCAGGACAACACCGGTGGGTGAGGACACGGCGCCCGCGTGCCGCAGCGCGTTGACGATGCCGGCGACGTCCGTGTTGTAGCCGACCAGCCGGGTGGAACCGGTGCTGTCCCCCGGCGCAGCGGGCTCAAACGCGACCGTGTTCACGACCCCGAGTTCGCGGGCAACCCCGCGGACCTCGTCGACCTCGCGGACCATGCCGGCCTTCAGCGGCATGGTGACCGACAGGCCGCGCCAGCTCTCCCCCTGCCGCACGTCTTCCCGGACCCGGGCCATAAAGGCCGGCAGCTCCGCCTCGGTCACATCGATCGCCGTGTAGTCCAGCGGCACGCCGAGATGGGCGTAGGCGGCCCGGTGCAGCGCGGGCGACTTCGAGTGGCTGATCGGGTGGCCCAGTACGGCGGCCCGGGGCGTCATATGCAGCGTCCGGGGTTGGCCTCACACCAGGAGTTGTACTTGGCCACGTAGGTGTTGTGCTCCGCCAGCGTCTTGGAGAACATGGTTTCCTTGGTGTCAAGGTTGATCGTCACCCAGTAGAGGTAGTCGTTCGTCTTGGGCTTGGCGGCCGCATCGATCGCTGTCTTGCCCGGGGAGCCGATCGGTCCCACCGGAAGACCCTGGTTGGCGTAGGTGTTGTAGGGGTTGGTTTTGTCGGCCTTCTGGTCCTCGTCAATGTGGAAGCTTTTGATGCCGAGCCCGTAGGTGACCGTCGCGTCGGACTGGATCAGCCCGTTGGTTTCGGTGTTGTCCGGCTTGAGCCGGTTGTAGATTGCGCCCGCCACATCGCCGTATTCGGCCTGGCCGCCCTCGGCCTGGACGATGCTGGCGACCGTGACGACGTCGTACTGTTTCGCGGGGTCCGTGACGCCCTGGGCCGTGAGTTCATCCAGGGTGCTGGTCACGAGTTTCTTCAGCACGTCCTTGGCCGGGGTTCCCAGCGGGAAACGGTGTTCGCCGGGGGCGAGGAAGCCCTCGAGGTTCTTGGCCTTCGCCGACACGCCGAACTGGCCGGGCGAATCGCTGAGCTCCTTGAGCTGGGCGACCGGAACGCCGGTGCCCTCGGAGATGGCCTGGAGCGATTCGTTGATCCTTAGCCCGGCGCTGAGGGCGAAGTACATGACCTTGGCCTTGTCCTTGTTCAGCAGCACGTTGACGGCGTCGGAGTTCTTCATTTCGGTGCGCATGGTGAATTCACCGGGGGCCAGCGCACCGCCGGAGGCCGCGAATTCCCGCAGGAAGGTGTCGGCGTTCGCGACCACCTTCTTTTCCTGGAGCTGCGTTGCCACCGATTTCGGACCGGCGCCCGCCGGGACGGTGATGGTGACCTCGCCGGTTCCGGGGCCCGGATAGTCGGCCACGGTGTCCCCGCCGAGGAGCGGCTTCAGGAACTGGGCGCCGACGGCGATCGCCACGATGAAAACGGTCAGGCTCAGCAGCAGCGCCAGGAAGCGGCGCCGGCGGCGGACCTTCTTGGACGGGCCCTTGGACGTGCGGATGGCGGCACCTTCGGCCAACACAAGGTGGCCGTCTTCCTCGTGGTGGTATTCGGCCGGGCGGTCATCCGCGGCCTCATAGACGTAATGGGCTTCGCCGTCGGGGTGGACGGCGGGGCCGCCGTGGACCCCGGCGTCATTCCGGGGTCCGTGGCCCGCCGCAGTGTCGGCTTCACCGTGGGCGGCGTCCCCGCGGACGACTCCGCCGGCGTACTCGTGCACCGGCTCTTCGTGGACGGGCTCTCCGTGGACGGGCTCTCCGTGGACGGGCTCTCCGTGGACGGGCTCTCCGTGGACCAGCTCGTGCAGCGCAACATCCTGGTGGACGGCCTCTTCGGGCACGGGCTCTTCGTGGACGGCCTCTTCGGGCACGGCCTCTTCGGGCACGGGCTCTTCGGGCACGGGCTCTTCGTGGACTTGTTCGTGATGCACGGTGGGGGCGGCCGCCGGGAGGTCAGGCGCGTCCGCAGCCTGGATCGGCTCGGACTGGACCGGCTGGGGGGTGTCCTCGCCAGTTTCGAAAGCCTGCGGCGGGATAGCGTCGTGACCCTGGGTCCCCTGGAACTTCTCCTGGGCCCTGATCTCTTTGCGGGTCAGCGGCCGGCCGGCGCCGCCGAAAGCCTCACCGGAGGGGTCGTCACTGTTGACCGGGCTCACTGTCGCCTTCCATTTTGGGCAGAATGCCTCGTGCAGAATGTGTGTCTAGTGCCGGACCGGCCTGAGCGCCATCCCCGGTTGGCCCCGGTGCGGACTCCGCGTAAACGCGGCTTCCGACCTCCGTCCCCTTGGCCTTTTGCATATCAATCGCATGTTGCAGGATACCTGCCGCCGCAACCTGATCAACTACCTTACGGTGATTCCGGCTGCTCATGCCAGCTTCGTGCAGGTTCCGGTGGGCAGTGACGGTGCTCAGCCGCTCATCGACCAGCCGCACCGGCGCCCCGGAACCACACTCCCCCAGTTTACCTGCCAGTAGCTTCGCGTAGTCAGTAGCCATCCGGGCCGAGGCATGCTCCTCGCCCTTCATCGTGCGCGGCAGGCCAACAAAGATCTCGACCACGCCGAGTTCCACGGCCAGGGCCGCGAGGATCCGCACGTCGGTGTTCTTCTTCACGTTGCGGTCCAGGGTGCGCAGGGGCGTGGCCAGGATGCCATCGGGGTCGCAGACCGCCACCCCCACCCTGACGGTGCCGACGTCCACCCCAAGTTTCACGCCCCTGGGGTAGTCGCCGGGCACGGCAGCTTCGTTCATGGAGGGTCCGTTACCGCCGGGTGATGGCGTCCACGACGGCGGCGAGGGCCGCGCCGACCTTGCCGGTGTCCGTGCCGCCACCCTGGGCGACGTCATCCTTGCCGCCACCGCCGCCGCCGAGAAGTCCGGCGGCGAGGCGCACGAGGGCGCCCGCCTTGACGCCGGCCGCGCGGGCGGCTTCGTTGGTGGCGATCAGGATGACCGGGCGGTCGTTGCTGACGCCGGCGACCGCAACTGCGGCCGGCTCGGAGCCGAGGCGGGTCCGCAGGTCCAGGGCCAGGCCGCGGAGGTCGTCCGCGCCGCTGACCTGTCCGGCGTCGTGCGCGATGACATTGACGCCGGCGGCATCCTTGGCGGTGCCGACGAGCTGCGCGGCTGCTGCCGTCAGCTGCTCGCGGCGCAGCCGCTCAAGTTCCTTCTCGGCAGTCTTGAGCTTGGTCAGGGTGGTGGCGATCCGGTCCGCGAGAAGGCCGGAGGGAACCTTGAGCAAATCGGTGAGTTCGGTGACGAGGGCGCGCTCGGCCGCGAGGTGCCTGAAGGCGTCCATGCCGACGAAGGCCTCGACCCGGCGGTTTCCTGATCCGACGGACTGTTCCCCGAGCAGGGACAGGCTGCCGATCAGCGAGGTGTTCTGAACGTGGGTTCCGCCGCAGAGTTCGCGGGACCAGGCGCCGTCGATTTCCACGACACGGACTTCATTGCCGTAGTTCTCCCCGAAGAGTGCCATGGCACCGAGGGCCTTGGCCTCGGCGAGGCCCATGATTTTGGTCTCCACCCGGTAGTTGTTGCGGATGGCGATGTTGGAGACTTCCTCGATCTCGGAGCGGGTGGCCGGGCTCAGGCCCTCGCCCCAGGCGAAGTCGAACCGCAGGTAGCCGGCTTTGTTGAAGGAGCCGCGCTGCAGCGCTTCCGGGCCGAGGATCTGGTGCAGGGCCGCGTGCACGATGTGCGTGCCGGTGTGGGCCTGCTCTGCGGCGTGCCGGCGTTCCCGGTCCACGGCGGCCTGGACGAGGGAGTCGGCGCCGATTTCGCCCTCTCGGACGATTGCCTTGTGCACGCTCAGGCCCTTGATGGGGCGCTGGACGTCGAGTACCTCGACGACGAAGCCGTCGCCGGTGATCAGCCCGGTGTCGGCGGCCTGGCCGCCGGCTTCGGCGTAGAACGGGGTCTCGGCAAGGACGAGTTCGATTTCCTCACCCGTGGAGGCCTGGGAGACCTTGCGGCCGCCGGCGAGGATGCCGCGGACCTTGGACTCGCCGCTCAGTTCGGTGTAGCCGGTGAAAACGGTTTCGCCGGCGGAAAGCAGTTCCTGGAAGGCGCTGAGGTCCGCGTGCGAGCCCTTCTTGCCCTTGGCATCGGCCTGGGCGCGCTGGCGCTGTTCGAGCATGAGCTTGCGGAACTCGGGCTCGTCGACCTTCAGTCCGGCCTCCTCTGCCATTTCGAGCGTGAGGTCGATCGGGAAGCCGTAGGTGTCATGCAGCGCGAAGGCGTCGGCGCCGGAGAGCGGCCGGCCGGCGGCCTGGGACTCCTTGACGGCGTCCTCCAGGCGGGCCGTACCGGACGCGATGGTGCGCAGGAACGCCTTCTCCTCGGCGTAGGCGATCCGGCTGATCCGGTCGAAGTCCGTCTCCACGATCGGGTAGACGCCCTTCATCGCGTCGCGGGAGGCCGGCAGCAGTTCCGGCAGGCAGGCCTTCTCGACGCCGAGCAGGCGCATCGAGCGCACGGCCCGGCGGATGAGGCGGCGCAGCACGTAGCCGCGGCCCTCGTTGGAGGGGGTGACGCCGTCGGCGATCAGCATGAGCGAGGAGCGGATGTGGTCGGCGACGACGCGCATCCGGACGTCGTCGGTGTGGTGCGGGTCCGCGGCGGATTCGGCGGAGGTGTATTCCCGGCCGGACAGGGCCGCAGCCCGGTCGATGACGGGACGGACCTGGTCCGTTTCGTACATGTTTTCCACGCCCTGGAGGATCATCGCGAGGCGTTCCATGCCGAGCCCGGTGTCGATGTTCTTCTGGGGCAGTTCCCCGGTGATGTCGAAGTCGACCTTGGAGCGGACATTGTCGATCTGGTACTGCATGAACACGAGGTTCCAGATTTCGACGTAGCGGTTCTCGTCGGCGATCGGACCGCCCTCGACGCCGTAGGCGGGGCCGCGGTCGTAGTAGATCTCGGAGCAGGGGCCGGCGGGGCCGGGCTGGCCGGTGGACCAGTAGTTGTCGGCCTTGCCCATCCGCTGGATGCGCCCGGCGGGCATGCCCGTGTTCTTGAGCCAGAGCTGCTCCGCCTCGTCGTCCTCTTCATAGACGGTGACCCAGAGGTGCTCGGGCGGAAGCCCGTAACCGCCGTCGTCCACGCTCGTGGTGAGCAGTTCCCAGGCGAACTTGATGGCGTCTTCCTTGAAGTAGTCGCCGAAGGAGAAGTTCCCGCACATCTGGAAGAAGGTGCCATGGCGGGCCGTCTTGCCGACTTCCTCGATGTCGCCGGTCCGGATGCATTTCTGCACGCTGGTGGCTCGCTTGTAGGGCGCTTCCTCACGGGCCGTCAGGTACGGGATGAACGGGACCATGCCGGCGACGGTGAACAGCAGGGACGGGTCGCTGGAGACCAGCGAGGCGGAGGGAACCGCCGTGTGGCCCTTACTGACAAAAAAGTCGATCCAGCGCTTGGTGATCTCCTGCGACTTCATGAGCTGATTACATACCCTTCAATATTCACTGCGTCTGTTGTTGCGTCTGCGGTTGCGCGCGTGGTCCGCGGAACGGTGTGCTCCGGCCGTCGGCCGTTCCGGCGGCCCCTTTTGCGGGTGCCGCCTTCTTTCTCATTCTCTCCCGGCTAGCGCCGGACTGCATCCCGGCCGGCGGGGCCGTGGCCGATGGCCTTCTCCAGGCCGGCGTCGATGCCAAGGGCGGAGCGGAGTTCAGTCTCCCGCTCGTTCATGCCCTCGCGGACCGCGTCGGCGAAGTCGTAGAAACCGTCGGCGAGCCGGCCCACCGCACGGTTAAGGCCCTCGGGGCCAAGGTTGGACTGCGCTTCAGTGAACTTGCGGAACGCGATGACGCCGATGGCGACGCCGATTCCCATCCAGATGATTCTGTTCATGTCAGGTTCTCCAGCTGGGTTAGCGGCTGCGGCGGCCGGTGGCGGGCTTCTTGCGGGCGGTGAAGGCCGAGCGGACGCCGTAGCTGAAGGAAGCGACCTTGATCAGCGGCGAGCCCACGGTGGCGGCCATGAGGGAGGACAGCGCAGAGATGTTGGCGGAAGCGTCCGAGACGTTGTTCGCGATGCCGTCGACCTTCTTCAGCTGCTCATTGGTGGTGGAGACGGTGGCGGTGACTTCGTCCATAAGCGGTGTGGCGCCGTCGCTGATCGAACGGATGGAGGTCCGCACTTCGTCGAGCACTCCCCCGAGTTTCAGAATCGGCACGGCCAGCAGCAGGACGAGCAGTGCAAACACTCCGGCCGCGATCAGGCCGGCAATATCGCCACCAGTCATAGTCGTTCATCTCCTTGTTGCGTTGTGTCCCTGCGGGCGCCTCCGGCTGACACAGCCGGCAACCGCAGAAGTCCCCCAAGTACCTTACATACAAAGAAGCCCGCGGCGCTTGCCACGGGCTTCTTTGTAAGGTGTCGCGTTGGATCTAGCGTGCGTAGAATTCCACGACGAGCTGCTCTTCGCAGGTCACGGGGACCTCGGAGCGCTTCGGGCGACGGACCAGGCGTGCCTGCAGGGCGTCAAGCTTGACGTCCAGGTATGCCGGAACCATCGGCAGGACGTCGCGGTGAGCGCCGGCTGCTGCAACCTGGAACGGAGGCATGGTCTCGCTGCGGCTGTGAACGTGGACCAGCTGGCCCTCAGAGACGCGGAAAGACGGGCGGTCAACGCGGATGCCGTCGACCAGGATGTGGCGGTGGACAACCAGCTGGCGGGCCTGGGCGATGGTGCGGGCGAAGCCTGCACGCAGCACGAGGGCGTCGAGACGCATTTCGAGCAGTTCGATCAGGTTTTCACCGGTCAGGCCCTTGGTGCGGCGTGCTTCTTCGAAGGCACGGGTCATCTGGGCTTCGCGGATGCCGTACTGGGCGCGCAGACGCTGCTTTTCGCGCAGACGTACGGCGTAGTCGGAGTCCTGCTTCTTGCGGGCACGGCCATGCTCACCGGGGCCGTACGGACGGCGCTCCATGTACTTGGCGGCCTTGGGGGTCAGAGCGATACCGAGTGCACGCGAAAGGCGTGCGGTCCGGCGAGCACGAGTGTTGTTAGCCACTTGTGTCCTTCCAATATCTGCGGTGTGTCAGTGTTACTGGCCTCCATAATGGAGAGCATCGGCCAACCGCTGCCTTTTGCTACTGGGCACAGGACAAACCCATCTCAACAGCGTGAAATGCTGACATCAGGTGGATTGTGCGTCTGTGCCTTGCCAGACAACGAATAACCTTACCATGTCGGGGCCCGCGGCCCGTCAGGTCCTCGCGTGCATGCCCTTGCTGCTGCGCCGCCCGAAGGATGCAGCACCGAGGAATTCCACCGCCACAAAGGCGTCGGGCCCGATGACCCGTTCATCATGGCCGGGCGGGATCGCGTAGGTGTCGTTGGCGCGGATCGTGGAGCGCAGCCCCCCGGAGGATTCGACTTCCATCTCCCCCGAGATGCAGAACCCGAGATGGTGGTGCTGGCACAGCTCGGTCTGCTCGAAGGGTCTGACGGACTCGGACCACCGCCAGCCCGGGCCAAGGATCAGCCGTGCCACCGAGTAGTCGTTCACGGTGACAAGGTCGAATTCGGCGTTGTCCGGGCAGCGTTTCCTGTCCGGCACATCGAACGACTTGACTGCCAGGGCTGTGACGAAATTTACGGACATGCGAGACGACCTTGGAGTGTGGGCGAAGCGGCCCGGTGTGGAACCAGGCTGCTGGGGGCCGGCCGCCGACCTGAGGTCCGGGAAGCGAAGATCCGGCAAAGTGTGCCGCTGTCCCCGGTCGGGGCGGACACGTTCAGCAGGTCCTTGCTGACTTAAGTCCACGTTAGACCTCACGGACGCGAAGTCAACGTCCAATTTTCCGCCCGCAGCTTACTTGCCCCGGATGATCCTGCGCAGCCGTTCCAGCCGGGTGGAGATGTCCCGCTCGGCGCCGTTGCCGGTCGGCTCGTAGTAGTTGCGTCCCACCAGGTCGTCGGGCGGATACTGCTGGGTGGCCACCGAGTGCGGCGCGTCGTGGGCGTATTTGTAGCCCTGCCCGTGGCCCAGCTGCTTGGATCCCGGGTAGTGTGCGTCGCGCAGGTGGGCGGGGATGCCGTTGCCGAGGCCGGCGCGGACGTCGGCGATCGCCTGGTTGATCCCCAGGTAGGCGGCGTTGGATTTGGGCGCGGTGGCGAGGTGCACCACGGCCTCGGCCAGGATGATGCGGCCCTCCGGCATGCCGATCAGCTGCACCGCCTGGGCGGCAGCGACGGCGGTCTGAAGCGCCGTCGGGTCCGCCATGCCGACGTCCTCGGCCGCGGAAATGACGATGCGCCGGGCCACGAACTTCGGGTCTTCCCCCGCCTCGAGCATCCGGGCGAGGTAGTGCAGGGCGGCGTCGACGTCGGAACCCCGGATGGACTTAATGAAGGCGCTGGCGACGTCGTAGTGCTGGTCGCCGGCGCGGTCGTAGCGCACCGAGGCGACGTCGAGGGCCCGCTCCGTGTGCCGGAGTTCGATCTTAACCGGGGCTTCCCCGGCCGCCCCGGCAGCTGCGCCGGACACCACCGCGTCAGTGTCGTCCGCGTCACCGAAGGCGACGCCGGCTGCCGCCTCGAGCGCGGTCAGTGCCCGGCGGGCGTCCCCGCCGGAGAGCCGGACCAAGTGCGCGAGGGCCTCGCCGCTGAGTTCCACCTTGCCGCCGAGCCCGCGGGGGTCCGCCGCGGCCCGCAGCAGGAGGGCCTCGACGTCGGCATCGGTGAGCGGTTTGAGGGTCAGCAGCAGCGACCGGGAGAGCAGCGGGGAGACCACCGAGAAGGAGGGGTTTTCGGTGGTCGCGGCCACCAGGACAACCCAGCGGTTCTCGACGCCGGGCAGCAGGGCGTCCTGCTGGGCCTTGTTGAAGCGGTGGATTTCGTCCAGGAACAGCACGGTGGTGGTCTTGAAAAGGTCCCGGGCGGTGAGGGCTTCGTCCATGACGCGGCGGACGTCCTTGACCCCGGCAGTGATGGCGGAGAGCTCGACGAACTTCCGGCCGGGGCCCTTGGCGATGACGTGCGCGAGCGTGGTCTTGCCGGTGCCGGGAGGCCCCCAGAGGATCAGCGAGCTGGGACCCGCGGGTCCGGTTGCGTCCGTGCCGGCGGCGAGCTGGCGCAGCGGCGAGCCCTGGCCCAGGAGGTGCTGCTGGCCCACGACGTCATCGAGCGTCCGGGGCCGCATCCGGACCGCAAGCGGGCTGCGCGGCGAGGCGGCACGCCGGGCGGAGCCCGCGTCGGCCGTGTCTTCGGCGTCGCCGTCATCTTCGACAGCGGCGCTGTCCCGTCCTGCGCCAAAGAGATCATCCACATAGATAGGCTACTTCTAGTTCCCGCCCGCCCCGACACCCCCACAACGGAGACCCGCGCCATGGCAAGCACCGAAACCCGCGTGGCGTTCGTCTCCGGCGCCCGGCTGCCGGGCTGGGTGGAGCGCTTCGCGGCGAGCCACGGCGGCCTGACCGAGGAGGAGCTCGACGCCGGGCTGCAGCTGCGTGCGGCGGACGGGGCCGTGGCCCTGCTGCAGGCGCCGTGGCCGGCGGACGGCCGTCCCGGGCGCGGCGGTGACGCAGTGTCCCGGCTCGCGTCGCTCGCCGGGCAGCCCCGGTGTATCGGGGCCGTGCTGGTCCGCCGGGGTGGCTATTCGGTGGCTGTGATCAGCGGCGGGGCCGTGCTCGCATCCAAGACCGGCACCCGGCATGTCCAGTCCCGGACGGCAGCGGGCGGCTGGTCCCAGCAGCGCTTTGCCCGGCGGCGCGCAAACCAGGCCGATGCCCTGGTCGAGGCCGTGGCGGACCACGCCGCCCGGATCTTCGCGGATCACCGGATCGAGTATCTGGCGCCCGGCGGCGACCGGACCCTGGCCGAGCAGGTCCTCGCCGAACCGGTGCTGAAGCAGTACGCTGCACGGCCGCGGCTGGCCTTCCTGGACGTCCCGGATCCGCGCGCTGCGGTCCTGAAGAAAGCGGCCGCGGATCTGTGCGCGGTGCGGATCCTGGTGACGGACCCGCCGGCGTAGCAGCGGCCGCCGTTCCATCCGCGAAGTCAGCTGACGGGCGACGGCGCCTGCCGATCTGGGGTTGCCGTCCGGCCCTCACCGGTGCTGGGGAGATGAGTTTCTTGGGGGCCGGAAATCGGTCAGGCCCCCAATGGTGTCGACGTCGGCGGCGCGTCCCTTGCAGAGATAGTCCGCGGCGAACTTGCCTCCGGCGGGGCGCCGCGCTCGATCACCTGGTCGTCGTGGGGAACCCGGCGGTCTGCAGCCGGACGCCGTGCTGCACGGCCCAGAACCAGGGAATTTCCGGGTCCGCGGCGGACTGGCCGGGATGTGCGAAGCTATCCTGTCGGCCTGGGCAAGCGCGTTCTGGATGGCTTCGAGGCGTTGGCCGGCGCCGTCGCACGGTCCTGGAATTCGAGCGCCAGCCAGCAGACGGGCATGTTGGGTGTCATTACCGGAACTGGAACCCGGACATCACCGCACTTCCACTTCCTGCGGTGGAGCCTGAGTCCTATTTGGCGGGGGTTGCAGGGAGGCGCGAGGCACAAACTATGGCGGCGACGATCTCCACGAGACTTAATGCCCGAACCAATTCAGGATGTTGGGCCCACATGCGCATGTACTTGCGCCAGGGCTCGGGGCCGAGATCCCACCGGGTTGAGTGCTGCACCGGAAACAACGCTCCGAGGACACCGTCACCGATGGCCATCATTGCCACGGATTCTGCAATTACAACTTTCATGAGGAGCCTCCTTGAAGTGCAGCCAGGGATGACCGGTCGGGCATCCTGGACGAAGCCGGGGCACGTGCCCCTCGTTCGATTATTCGCCAGCCGCGATCAGCGCTCCAAGGGCTGAAGGACCCTGTCCCCGCGTGGCCAGCACGTGGCGGGTGGCTAGCGCTTGACGCCGGGGAAACACCACCAGTCTGGCCGCCGGCCCGAACGTGTGCCCCGAGTCGTTCAGGCGGAGTGGATCAGTGAGGATTCGGGGTAGGCGTCGTCGCGTGGCTCTGGCCAGTAAAGGTCCTCCGGGTATACCGGATCTTCCGGCTCCGCGGCGGGGAATCCGTGTGCGGCCGTGAACAGGTGCCAGTCCGGGAAGGGGTCTTCGGGCAGTGCCTGGTCCGCGTCCGCATCCAGGTCCGGGAACGTGAACGTGAACGTGTCCGTGTCCGTGTCCGTGTGCGTGTTCGCGTCGGTGGGTGTGGTCAGGAGGCCGGGTGGCCAGTGGGGTGGTTCCCAGTCCTGTTCTTCGCTGGGGTAGTACCGTCCCGAGGGTGAGGTCCACCCCGGTGGTTTGTCTTTGCTGGCCCCGGAGGGTGTCCACGCCGAGCCGTGTTTGAGTCTGTGGTGTCTGGGGCAGGGCTGGCCGTTGGAGATCCCGGTGGTCCCTCCGTCGGCCCAGGCCAGGAGATGGTCCGCGTCGTTATCCAGCGAGGCGTTGTTGCAGCCCGGGAACGGGCACTTCCCGTCGCGCAGGCGCAGCCACCGGCGCTGGGCTTTGGTGAGGCGGTAGCGGGTCCGGCCGATTTCCATCGGGGCCCCGTCCCGCGGGTCGGTCAGGACCCGGTAGAACGACCCTGCACCCTCGGCGATGAGGCGCCGGGCCATCGAGGGCGGGATCGGCCCGTACCCGTCCAGGACCGCCGGCTCCCCGGTCACGCCCAGCAGCGACAGGACCGGGACCGTGACCAGGACCTGCGCCCGCGGCACCGGAACATCCCCGCACCCGGCCCCCGTGTCCCCGCCCAGCCCGGTGCCGGCGAGAAGCAGGGTCGCGGCGATGTCGGCGCGCAGCTGGGCCAGGGTGCGGGCCTCGCCGGGGCCCTGCAGGGCCCGGGCGGCCGCGGTGGTCCGGTCCCAGATCCCCGCAGCGGTATCCGCCGGCAGATACGCGGAGAACCAGGCCATCCCGTCCCGGTCCGGGAGGAACTCCACCCGCCGGTCCGCGGCACCCTTGGTATGGCGTTTCTCGATGCTGACGGGGTGGTGGCGTTCCCGCCAAACACGTGTTTTGGCCCGGAACCGTCCCGGGACAAGCTCCCCGGCCGGACACCCACGGGCCGGGTTCGGTGCGTGCGCGTCCAGGAAGTGCGCTTCCAGCCCCGCCGCCCCGGCCCGGTCCAGGTTGGTGGTTTCATCGACCATGATCCGGGCGTGCTGCCAGGAGATCGTCCCGGCCTGCAGCGCCGCCAGGGTCAGCGGCAGCGACGTGGTCAGTGCCTGGCAGTCGCCCAGGAACGCATCCGCGGTCCGTTCGCTGACGGTCAGGACACCGGCGACCTCCGCGGTCACGGCCATATCCTGGACGGAGTCCAGCAACGACGCCGGCGTCAGGGCCCTGGTGGCCTGCACGTATTCCGCGGCCCACCGCACCTTCAACGCCGCCGTCCCCGCCTCCAGCCGCGCCACCCCCGCCAACGCATCCAGGCAATCATCGGCCAGATCCCGCAACGGATCGATGCCCCGGAACGGATCCGTGTCCCGCGGCTGCGCGCCGTCCGCGCCGGTGCCGGTGCCGGTGCCGGTGAACGCAGCAAGCGCAGCAACCGACGCCGCGACGGCCTCAAAAGCCGCCCTGCACTCCGCACTCCATACTGTCCGGCTATCCACACTTTCAGAATAGAGGGAGCCTCCGACAAAAAACCGACACCGGCTCTGCGTGCCAGCCCGGCACCGGAACCGCCGTCCGGCCCGGCGTCCCGTTGCCTTGCCCGTGCCTCAGCAGCCCACGATCACCTGGGTTCCACCAGCACATGACCAGCATGATCGTCAGCCGGCAAGTGGGAGAACTGACGAGTCGGAACCTACCGGGAATTCCGTCCAGGTCCGCATCGGCGAGAGTGCGATTGGGACCGTGGAGACGCCGGCGAGCAGTGCCCAGATCCAGAGCACCGGTTGGACACCTATCCATGCGGCCAGTGCGCCACCGGCAAGGCTGGCGATCGGCATGATTCCGAGGGTGAAAAGTCTGCTGCTGGCCATGACTGTTCCGAGCCTGCGGGACTGTGCAATGCGCGGAATGATTCCGGCCCCGGCTACCGAGATGACCACGACCAGGAAGGCCCATCCGGACGCGGAAACGCCGAGCCAGAGTGCCGGGAACCATGGAAGGACCGGGGCAAGGGGCATTAGCGCGACAGCCGGGACGCAGGCGATGCCAGCGAGAATCCTGGTCCTTCCGATGCCGAGCCGGGTCAGAATCGCTGGCGCGGAGAAGGAGGCGACGAGGCCACCCATGGCAGCGAATGTGCTGAGCAGCGCGAAAGCGGCGGGGCTGAGCCCCAGGACATTGAGGGCGTATACCGCCGTGGCGGCGCTGCCGAACATGGTGGCAGCGTTAAGGATCATTCCCGACAGGAAAAGGCCCCGGAGCACCGGATGGTAAATGGTAAAGGACAAGCCGGCCCGGGCCGCAAGCCAGAATCCCCCGCGCTCCCGGTCTGGCATCATCTCCTCATCGACGTGGATGCCCGTGAGGGCCAGCGCGGACAGGACGTAGGAGATCCCGGCCGTGACCAGCGCAAACGGTGCGGCGATCGCACTGAGCAGCACCCCGGTCAGGGAAGGGGAGCCGACGGCGACCGCGCTGGCCGCCGACTGCAGCCCGGCATGGGCGTCGCTGATTCGATCCCGGCCCACCACCGACGGCACGAACGCTCCCTGTGCCGTCGTAAAGACCACATCGGCGACGCTGATCAATGCCACGCAGACCAGCAGGTGGCCGATTGTCATGGCCCCGGCAATGAAAGCCCCCGGAATACTCAAGACCACCAACGCCCGGAACACATCCGCGCTAATCATCAGCCTGCGCCGACGCAGCCGGTCCACCCAGACACCGATCGGCAGGCCCAGGACAAGGAACGCACTCATGCCGAGCGCATTAATGATCCCCACCTCCCAGGCGCCGGCACCGAGCGTCGAGACAGCAATGATCGGGATCACGACCCGGCTGGCTTCGTCCCCGGCGCTTTCCAAGGCAGTGGCAGTCCACAACTTCCGGAATGCAGCCAACCGCAGGAGCGGCGTCCCGATGGGTGGACGGGCTCCGGCGGCTGCAGCACTTTGTAAGGTCACGCCTGACAACATGTCAGGATTAACCTGACAAGTCAACTATGCTGAACATTGATAGCCGACCACCCGTAAGGGGAATGCCGTGGAACTGGAACAGCCGCTGACTCACCCCATGATGTGCAGCTTCTGCGCGGGTCCGGCCAGCGCTTCCCGTCGATTGGTGGCGGGCCCAGGCGTTGCCATCTGCCAGGACTGTGCAGCCGCAGCCATGGAACTGTTCAGCAGCACAGCAAGATCGGAGTCCGTGGCTCCCCTGGCCCCACTGACTGATGACCAACTACTCGCGCACCTGCCGGAAGTCGCCGCCATCGCCTCGCAGGTCGAAGAGCGACTGAGCGCCTGGGTCGGTACCGCGCGTGAACGGAGAATCAGCTGGGCGCGCATTGGCGCGGCCCTGGGAATGACCAGGCAATCGGCGTGGGAGCGCTTTCAGCCGCCGCGCTGACAGTCCCCGCGCAGGTGGGCGCGCCCTGAGCAATCCAGTCGCACGTCCCTGGGTACAACGCCGCCGGTCTGGACTGGTGCACCCTGGCTCAGGTGCTCAGCCCACCGGGCGTGATCCAGTAACGCAGCACAGCGCCGCGGCCGGCGGCATCCTCGAGGATGCCACCCTGGCGCAGAATCGTCTTCGCCGAGGCGGTGTTCTCAGTCCCGCAGACAACCAGCACGCACGCCATGCCGAGGGCCCCCGCCTCGCAGACCATCCAGCCGAGAGCCCAGGCGGCCAGTCCGCGCCGGCGCGCGGACGGCCGGATACCATATCCGATGTGTCCGGCCCACGGCACGAACGCGCCAGCCAGGCCGCGAACCCGGCTGGCGTATCGACGTCGTCCGCCGGCAAGAGCCCGAACCCGTCCTCGTGGACGCCGGCACCCCATTCGGCATGCGCCTCGAGCCAGGCTGCCTGCAAACGGCCGGTAGGTTCGATCAGCTCGGGCATGCCGCAACTATATCGATCCAGCTCGACTCGGTCGGCGGATCACCGCCGGGGATCCTCGCCTGAGGTTCTGAGCGCGGGCAATCCCGTGGGCGGCGGTCAGCAGCCGGTCAGGTGCCGTTTCGGCCGTTCCTGCCGGTAGAGATACCGGCCGGCGGCCCGGAAACCGGCGCGGGCGTAGAGTTCCCGGGCTCCGGCATTGGAGGACATCACAAGCAGCCAGTAGCTGCGGAGGCCACGGGCGTCCCCTTCGCGGAGCAGGGTGTCCAGGACTCGGGCGGCATAGCCGCGCCGCCGGGCGTCCGGGCGGGTGGCCATGCAGTACAGCCCGCCCAGGCTTCCTGCCCTGCCGGGAGGAACAGCAAGGCGCCCGACGGCGGCGGGCCGGCCGTCGTCGTCCCGCACGAGGGCGTACAGCGAGGGGCAGCGTTCGAGGATTCCGCGGGCGACCGCGAGGGCAGTATCGTCGCCGCGGCCGTCCACGCTCCACCACAGCCGCAGCCACTCCGCGGAGGGCACAGCGGAAATCTCCACGCCGTCCGTCCGCGGGGAATGCGTGCCGCCGTCCCGGACCAGCACCAGGGTCTCAGACTGGCGGGTAAACCCTTCCTCGTCGAGGACGGCGTTGAGCGGCGCAGAGCGCGGGTCCTCGAAGACCTGGAAGATCAGCGGCAGCCGGCGTTTCCGGTACCAGAGGCGCGCCTCCCGAAGCGTGGCGGCCAGACTCTCCGCGTCGGCCCCGGGGCTGCGGGGCCAGACCGAGTTGGCCCGCTGGGTCACGCCGGAGGCGGCCCGGAGCACCCAGCCGCCGGATTCCTCCCGCTCGGCGGCCGGCCACGCGGCATCCATCATTGCCTCCAGCCCGGCGGTCGGTTCCGGTGCCATGGTGTCCCTTCCTGTCGCGCTCAACTTCAGCCTTCACCGCCACGCCAGCCGCAGCGGATGCAGGGACAGCAAAGGCTCCCCGGTTCCCCGGAGAGCCTTGCTGCCGATCAGGTCAGGCTAGTTGGTGCCGTCCCCGGACTTCTTGACATCTGCTGCCTTCGGTGCGGCCGCCTTCGCGGCTTCCGGCTTGAAGTCCACGCCGGCTTCCTTGCGCTGCTGCGCCGTGATCGGGGCAGGCGCCTGGGTCAGCGGGTCGTAGCCGCCGCCGGACTTCGGGAACGCGATGACGTCGCGGATGGACTCGACACCGGCCAGCAGGGCGACCACCCGGTCCCAGCCGAACGCGATGCCGCCGTGCGGGGGCGCGCCGAATTTGAAGCCCTCAAGCAGGAAGCCGAACTTCGTCTGCGCGTCCGCCTTGTCCAGGCCCATCAGCTCGAAGACCCGTTCCTGGACGTCGCTCTGGTGGATACGGATCGAGCCGCCGCCGATTTCGTTGCCGTTGCAGACGATGTCGTAGGCGTAGGACAGCGCCGACTCGGGATCCTTGTCGAAGCTGTCCATGAACTCGGGCTTGGGCGAGGTGAACGCGTGGTGCACGGCGGTCCACTGCCCGGCACCGACGGCGACGTCGCCGGACGCGACGGCGGCGGCTGCGGGTTCGAACATCGGGGCGTCCACCACCCAGCAGAAGGCCCAGTCGCTCGGGTTGATGAGGCCGGTGCGGTGGCCGATCTCCACGCGGGCGGCACCCAGCAGGGCGCGGGACGGCGTCTTCTCGCCGGCGGCGAAGAAAATGCAGTCGCCTGGCTTGGCGCCGACGGCCCCGGCGAGGCCGGCGCGCTCGGTGTCGGTGAGGTTCTTGGCCACCGGGCCGGTGAGTTCGCCGTCTTCCTTGAAGAGGACGTAGGCCAGGCCCTTGGCGCCGCGCTGCTTGGCCCATTCCTGCCAGGCATCGAGGGCGCGGCGGGCCTGGGAGGCTCCGCCCGGCATCACGACGGCGCCGACGTAGGGTGCCTTGAAGACGCCGAAGTTGGTGTCCTTGAAGAACTCGGTGAGCTCGGTGAGCTCCAGGCCGAAGCGCAGGTCCGGCTTGTCCGAGCCGTAGCGGGCCATCGCGTCGTGGTAGGTGATGCGCTGGATCGGCGTCGGGATCTCGACGTCGATCAGCTTCCACAGTGCCTTGACGATGCTTTCGCCGAGCCGGATGATGTCGTCCTGCTCGACGAAGCTGGCTTCGATGTCGAGCTGGGTGAATTCCGGCTGCCGGTCCGCACGGAAGTCCTCGTCGCGGTAGCAGCGGGCGATCTGGTAGTACTTTTCGAAGCCGCCGACCTGCAGGAGCTGCTTGAACAGCTGCGGGGACTGCGGCAGCGCGTACCAGGAACCCGGGGCCAGGCGCGCGGGGACGACGAAGTCGCGGGCACCTTCCGGCGTCGAACGCGTCAGCGTCGGGGTTTCGATCTCGACGTAGCCGTCCTGGTGCAGCAGTTCGCGGGCCACGCGGTTGGCCTCGGAACGCAGGCGCATGTTGCGGGCGGGGCCGGGGCGGCGCAGGTCCAGGTAGCGGTGCTTGAGGCGGGCTTCCTCGCCGACCTCAACGTGCTCGTCGATCTGGAAGGGCAGCGGCTCGGAGGTGTTGAGGATGGTGACCTTCTCGGCCATAACCTCGATCTCTCCAGTGGCCAGCGCGGGGTTCTCGTTGCCCTCGGGGCGCCGGGAAACGGTGCCGGTAACCTGCAGCACATACTCGTTGCGCAGGCCGTGGAAGACTTCCTCTTCACGGACGACGACCTGGGCCACACCCGTTGCGTCGCGCAGGTCAACGAAGGCGACACCACCGTGGTCACGACGGCGGCCGACCCAGCCGGCGAGGGTTACGGTTTGTCCAATGTGCTCGGAACGAAGGGATCCGAGGTCATGTGTGCGCAGCACAGCACGCCTTTCTGAAGAAGACAGAGGGAAATCAAGACTCATGTTCAATAGGATCGCTACAGGAACGATCCCGTTCGAGTTTACCCGTTGGAAAGGCACCTCCCGCCATGGCAAGCCGGCCCCAGAGCACACCGTCCCCTGACCGGCCAGCCCCCCAGCGTCTGCAGCGCCGGCTGGGCGTTCTTGATTCGACCGCGATCGGGCTCGGCTCCATGCTGGGCGCCGGAGTCTTTGTGGTCTTCGCGCCGGCTGCTGCGCTGGCGGGATCCCTGCTGGCCGTCGCGGTGGCCGTGGCCGGGGTGATCGCGTACTGCAACGCGGTGGCCTCCGCGCAGCTGGCCGCCATCTACCCCTCCAGCGGCGGAACGTATATCTACGGGCGGAACCGGCTGGGCGAATGGCCGGGCTTCATTGCGGGCTGGGGGTTTGTGACCGGCAAGACGGCGTCCTGCGCGGCGATGGCGCTGACGTTCGGCCATTATGTGGCGCCGGCGTTCGCGACGCCGCTGGCGGTGGCCGCCGTTGTGGTCCTGACCGGGGTGAACCTGCTTGGGATCACCCGGACGGCACTGCTCACCCGTATCCTGCTGGGTGTGGTCCTCGCCACCCTGGCCTTTGTGGCCGCCGCCGCGGTTCTGGGGCCGCATGCTCCCTCTGACGGCGACGCCGGCGCGGCGGCGGGCGGCTGGGGCGTGCTTCCCGCAGCCGGGCTGATGTTCTTTGCCTTTGCCGGCTATGCCCGGATCGCCACCCTGGGCGAGGAGGTCAAGGACCCCACGCGCACCGTCCCGCGGGCCATTTTCGCGGCACTGGCCGGCGCCTTCGTGATCTACCTCGGGCTGGCGCTGCTGCTGCAGTGGCAGCTCCCGGCTGAGCAGCTGGCCGGGTCGACGGCACCGCTGCTCGACGCCGTCGCCAGCTCGGAGCTCAGCGCCGGTGCCCCGTTCGTCCAGGCCGGCGCTGCTGCGGCGTGCCTGGGCGCCCTGCTGGCGCTGATCACGGGAGTGGGCCGGACTGCCATGGCAATGGCGCGGGAACGCGACCTGCCGTCGCCGCTGGCCAGGGTGGGCGGCGCCCACACCGTTCCCTACCTTGCCGAACTGGCCGTCGCCGCCGCCGTGATCGTGCTGCTGCTGACCACCAACGTACTGACGGTCGTGGGCTTTTCCAGCTTCGGGGTGCTGATCTATTACTCGGTAACCAACGCCGCTGCCTTCACCCTGCCCACGCGTCCCTGGCATGCGCCCCGCTGGCTCAATGTGCTGGGATTCCTCGGCTGCCTGCTCCTGGCCGTCGCCCTGCCGCCCGCCTCGGTGCTGGGCATGGCGGCGGTGCTGGCCGCGGGCCTGGCCGGGCGTTTCCTGGTGCTGCGGCTGCGGAAGACCGCCGCTTAGGCCTTCAGGACCCGGACGTGCAGGTCCTCCGCTGCCGGAGCCCAGGTGACCGGATCGGCGTCGACCTGCTCGCCGGAACGGATGTCCTTGACCTGGTGCTTGCCGTCGTCGTCAGTGAACCAGACAAACGGGATGCCGCGGCGGTCGGCGAACTTGATCTGCTTGCCGAACTTCTCGGCCTTTGCCGCGACCTCGGTAGCGATCCCTCGGCTGCGCAGCTCCGCGGCGACATCCTGCGCCGCGCCCCAGCTGTCGTCGCTGTTGAGCGCCACCAGCACGGCGGTCGGCACGGACCGGCTTGCCTTGGCGAGGTCCTGGCTGAGGATCCTGGAGACGAGCCGGGTCACACCGATGGAGAGGCCGACACCCGGGAACTTGCGGTTGCCCTTGCTGGCGAGAGCGTCGTAGCGGCCGCCGGAGCAGATGGAGCCGAGCTGTTCGTGCCCGACCAGGACGGTTTCCACCACGGTGCCCGTGTAGTAGTCCAGCCCGCGCGCGATGCTGAGGTCCGCGACGACCTTGCCCGGGGCCCGCTGGACGGCGGCCGCAATGACCTGCTCCAGTTCGGCCAAACCCTCCTCGAGCAGCTCGTTGCTGACCCCGAGGTCGCGGACCTGCGCCACGAAGGAGGTGTCCGGGGTGCGGATCGAGGCGAGCTTGAGGGCGGACTGCGCCTGTTCCTCGGTGGCGCCGAGCTCGGACTTGAGCAGTTCGGCCACCTTGGCCGGGCCGATCTTCTCGAGTTTGTCGATGCTGCGCAGCACTCCGGCGGTGTCGGTGAGCCCGATGCCGTTGTAGAAGCCCTCGGCCAGTTTGCGGTTGTTGATCCGGAGCAGGAAGTCAGGAATCGGCAGGGCGCTGAGGGCCTCGGCGATGACCAGCGCGATCTCGACGTCGTACCGGAACGGCAGTTCGCCGTCACCCACGATGTCGATGTCCGCCTGGGTGAACTCGCGGGCGCGGCCCTCCTGCGGACGCTCGCCGCGCCAGACTTTCTGGATCTGGTAACGGCGGAACGGGAAGGCGAGATACCCGGCATTTTCGACGACGTACCGGGCGAACGGCACGGTGAGGTCGAAGTGCAGGGCCAGCGCGTGCGGATCGCCCTTGTGCGACGCGGCGCTCTCCGTGTTGGTCGTGGCGGCGCCGTCGTCGTCCTGCAGCCGGCTCAGCCCGTAGACCTCTTTGTCGATCTCACCCTTGCGCAGGAGCTGCCCGACTGTCTCCACGGCCCGGGTTTCAATGGAGGAAAAGCCGTGGAGCTCGAAGACCCGGCGCAGCGTGTCCAGCACATGCAGCTCCACCAGCCGCTCCTCGGGAAGCCACTCGGGGAATCCGGACAGGGAGGCGGTGCGTGCCATGGTGGATTTTCTCCTCAGATAAAACCGGCCGGAGTCTCCTGCGCCGCGTCGGGGCCGAAACGGGGCGTCCGAAATGGGACCAGATGGGCTGCAGACAGGCCGGTCATGCATAAACTGTGTGCGGCAGTCAGTTTATGCTTTCCGCGCCCGCATCTTCTAATGCGGCCGGGGATGGCCGGATTGCAGGCAGCTTGACCCCTGAACCCGCGACGACGCCCCGGCGCTGTCCCGGTTTCGGCCCTACACCCAGGAGGACTTTTGGCGGCCAGTTCACGGAGCGCCCGCGAAGCCAAGCGGCGCGTCCAGCAAATGGAGGCAAAGCGCGAGCTGCGCAAGGAGCAGGATCGTCGCCGGAAGCGCGACAACGTGCTCGCCGTCGGCGCAGGAACGGCTGCGGTCGCCGTTGCGCTGGTGCTGCAGCTGACGGTCTTCTCCTCCAATCCAACCGAGGCCGAATACGCTGCCGTCCAGGCCGGGCTCACCACCCCGTCCGCCACGCCGGACGCCACGCCGTCGGCCTCCCCCAGCAACGCCGACAACATCCCGAAGCCTGAAACGGCCGCCGGCCAGACCTTCACCGGCGAGCTCAAGCTCAACCGCGGCACCCTCGGCGTCGAACTCGACGGCACCAAGGCACCCCAGGCGGCCGCCGTCTTCAAGTCCCTGGCGGACCAGAATTTCTACGCCGGGCTGAACTGCCACCGGCTCACCACGGCCGAGACGTTCGGCGTGCTGCAGTGCGGCTCCAAGGCCGGCGACGGCAGCAGCGATCCGAGCTACACCTGGGGCCCGCTGGAGAACACTCCCCCGGACAACAAGTACCCGGCCGGGACCATCGCGGTCGCCAGAAGCGGCGGAAACGCCTACGGCAACGGCACCCAGTTCTTCATTGTGTACAAGGACACCGTCATCCCGGCCGATGCCGCGGGCGGCTACACCGTGGTGGGGAAGGTGACCTCCGGCTTGGATGTGGTGGCAAATATTGCGGCCGCCGGACTAAAACCCGGTGATAACGCCACAGACGGCGCCCCCGCGGAACCAGTCACGATAGACTCGTTCTCTCTGAAGTAACCAGCCGTTGCCCTCTGGGCCACGGCCCCGGTATTTCCCTCCAAGCGAAAGACTTCTAGCGGTGACAGACAGTCAGAAATCCGACGAAACAGTGTCAGCAGCAGCTGCCAACGAAACCGAAGCCGAGGCTTCGTTCGTAGAACACGGCACAGCGCAGACGACCGACACTCCCACCAACACGGCGCCCGAGACGGCAACCGGGCCGGACGCAGCGGCCGCTGCGGCCGACGCCGCGGCTCCCGCCGCACCCGAGGCTCCGGCCGCCGCGCGCCCCGCGCCGTCACCGGCAGCCTTCGCTGCCCGGCCGAAAGCCAAGCCCTCACCGGCAGCTCCGGCCGCCGCGCCGGCGTCGGTGTCCTCCGCAGCCTCGCTGGCAGAAGCCGCACGCTGGGGCCGTGTTGAAGGAGACGGCCACGTGTTCCTGACCGTCGATGGCGAGGAACACGCCGTCGGCCAGTACCCGGGCGTCAGCGATGACGAGGCCCTGGGCTACTTCGCCCGGAAGTACGACGACGTCACCGCGCAGATCCTCCTGCTGGAACAGCGCGTCAGCTCCAAGGCGCCCAGCACGGACATGCAGAAGACCGTCACACACCTGCGCGAGCAGCTGGCAGAGCGCAACATGGTAGGCGATATCCGCTCCGCCGAGGCCCGCCTGGACACTCTCGCCACGCAGATCTCCGATCTCGAAAAAGCCGAGAAAGCCGAACACGACGCCGTCCGCGCTGCCGAACTGGCCGCCCGCGAGGCCATCGTCGCCGAGGCCGAAGAGATCGCAGGCCACGACCCGGCCCAGATCCAGTGGAAGACCTCCAGCGCCCGGATGAACGAACTGTTCGAGAGCTGGAAGACCGCGCAGAAGAGCGGCGTCCGGCTCGGCCGCAGCAACGAGGACGCCCTCTGGAAGCGGTTCCGTGCCGCCCGTACAGTCTTTGACCGCCACCGCCGCGCATACTTCTCCCAGCTGGACAGCACCAACTCGGCGGCCAAGGCCGTCAAGGAGAAGCTGATCGCCGAGGCGGAAGAACTGTCCTCCTCGACCGACTGGGGCTTCGCCGCCGGCGAATACCGCCGCCTGATGGACGAGTGGAAAGCATCACCGCGCGCCAGCCGCAAGGACGACGACGCCCTCTGGGCACGGTTCCGTGCCGCCCAGGACGTCTTCTTCACCCACCGGCAGGCAGCCAACGACGAGATCGACCAGGAATACGGCGCCAACCTGGTGGTCAAGGAAGCCCTGCTGGCGGAAGCCAGTGAGCTCCTTCCGATCAAGGACCTCGCCGCCACCAAGAAGGCGCTCCAGTCCATCCGCGACCGTTGGGAAGAGGCCGGCAAGGTTCCGCGCGCTGACATGGCACGGGTTGAGGCCGGGCTGCGGAAGGTCGAGGACGCCGTCCGCCAGGCTGAAGACGAGAACTGGAAGCGCTCCAACCCGGAGACGAAGGCCCGCACCAACAGCGCGCTGACGCAGCTGGAATCGGCCATTGCCGGGCTCCGGGATGACCTCGCCAAGGCCGAGAAGGCCGGCGACGAGCGCAAGATCAAGGCCGCCAAGGAAGCCCTCGAAGCCCGCGAGGCATGGCTGGAACAGCTGGAGAAGTCCGCCAGCGAGCTTTCCTAGCCGCCATGCAGTAAGGCAGCGAGCTGCCTGAACCAGGCCCCGTACCGGTTATCCACATGACCGGTGCGGGGCCTGTTGGCTTTTCCACGGAACGGACACTATGGCCGTATGGTCATTGTTCCAGGCCCTGCCGCGCCGGACCCGCCTCCGCCAGAGCTGTACACCCCCGGGGCACTTTTCTCGTGGCCGGAGCTTCAGGCGATGGCGTCCGACGGCGTGCTGGCGCAGCTCTCCCAGCAGGGCTACCTGACACCCGGAACACGGCCCACACCGCAGCTCCGCGCCCGCGCCGCGTCCATCCTCATCCGTCCGGCCATCCGGCAGCGGGTCGTCGCAGGCAGGATGACGGCGGCCTGGATCTACGGCTGCGCCGCCGAACCGGACCGGCTCGCGCTGCTCGTGGATGCCAGCCGGCGGATTTCCAGCCTCAGGTCCACCCGTGGCTGCACCCTGCATGAGGTGCGCCTGGGCCCGTACGATGTCGTGAGCCTGGGCGGGCTGATGGTCTCCAGCCCGCTGCGGACCTCCGTGGACATCGCCCTGCACGTGGACCCCGAACGGGCTGTGCCGGCGCTGCGGGCCCTCCTGGCCAGGCCCGAGCTGGGCCTGCGCCTCCGGCTGCTTATGCTCGCTGTGGAGGCCGCCCCGAGGATGCCGCACAAAAGGGCAGCCCTGGCGAAACTTGAACACCTGCGGGCCGGCCCGGCACCCTGAGGACGGGCCCCGCGGACCGCACGGCAGCGGCTGAGGTCAGCTGCGCCGCCGGTTACCGGTCGTGCGGTAGACGTCAAAGACCCCGTCGATGCGGCGGACGGCGCTCAGGACGTGGCTCAGGTACTTGGGGTCGCCCATTTCGAAGGCAAACTTGGAGATGGCCACCCGGTCCGTGGAGGTGTGCACACTGGCCGCCAGAATGTTGACGTGGTTCTCCGACAGGATCCGGGTCACGTCCGAGAGCAGGGACTTGCGGTCGAGCGCTTCGACCTGGATTTCGACCAGGAAAACGCTCGACTGGGTGGGTGCCCATTCAACTTCGACGATCCGGTCCGGCTGCTCCCGCAGTCCGCTGACGTTGGTGCAGTCCGTCCGGTGCACGGAGACGCCGGAGCCGCGGGTGACGAAGCCCAGAATCGGATCAGGCGGCACCGGGGTGCAGCAGCGGGCCAACTTGACCCACACGTCGTCCACCCCGCGCACCACGACACCGGAATCGGAGTACCGGGTTTTGGTGACCTGGGTCGGGATGGAAACCTCGCTGAGGTCGTCCTCGGGGGTGTCATTGCCGCCCAGGCTCTCCACGAGGCGTTCCATGACGGACTGCGCGGAGGTATGGCCGTCACCGACGCCGGCGTAGAGGCCGGAGATGTCAACGTACTTGAAGTCCTCGGCTATCGCGGCGAGGGCGTCGTGCGTCATGAGGCGCTGCAGCGGGAGGTTCTGCTTGCGCATCGCCTTCGTCAGCAGCTCCTTGCCGCGGTCGATCGACTCCTCGCGGCGTTCCTTGCTGAACCATTGCCTGATCTTGTTGCGGGCGCGGGCACTCTTGACGAAGTGCTGCCAGTCCTGGCTGGGCCCGGCACCTTCAGCTTTGGAGGTGAAGATCTCCACCCAGTCGCCGTGGTTCAGTTCGCTGTTGAGCGGCACCAGCTTGCCGTTGACGCGGGCACCGATGGTCCGGTGGCCCACCTCGGTGTGGACCGCGTAGGCGAAGTCCACGGGCGTGGAGCCGGCGGGCAGGGCCATGACCTCGCCCTTCGGGGTGAAGACGAAGACTTCGCGGGCGTTGATTTCAAAGCGCAGCGAGTCGAGGAACTCACCCGGGTCCGAAGTTTCCTGCTGCCAGTCCACCAAGGACCGGAGCCAGCCCATGTCGCCGTCGCGCGGGCTTCCCGGCCCGGCCGCCGTGCGGTTCGGCTGGTCCTTGTACTTCCAGTGCGCGGCGACGCCGTATTCGGCGCGGCGGTGCATCTCATGGGTGCGGATCTGGATCTCCACGGGTTTGCCGCCCGGGCCGATCACCGTGGTGTGCAGGGACTGGTACATGTTGAATTTGGGCATCGCGATGTAGTCCTTGAACCGCCCCGGGAGGGGGTTCCAGCGCGAGTGCATGGCGCCCAGTGCCGCGTAACAGTCCCGGACGGAGTCGACCAGGACCCGGACGCCCATCAGGTCGTTGATGTCGTCGAAGTCCTTGTCCCGGACGATCATTTTTTGGTAGATGGAGTAGTAGTGCTTTGGCCGGCCCGTGATGGTGGCCTTGATCTTGGCCGCGCGCAGGTCCTCGGTGATCTGGTCGCGGATGACGGAGAGGTTCTTTTCGCGCTCGGGGGTCCGGTCCCCCACCATCCGCACGATTTCCTCGTAGACCTTCGGGTACAGGGCCGCGAAGGAGAGGTCTTCCAGTTCCCACTTGATGGTGTTCATACCGAGCCGGTGCGCCAGCGGGGCGAAGATTTCCAGGGTTTCCCGGGCCTTGCGCGCCGAGGACTCGGCCGAGACGAAACGCCACGTCCTGGCGTTGTGCAGCCGGTCGGCCAGCTTGATCATGAGGACACGGATGTCCTTGGCCATGGCCACAACCATCTTGCGCACGGTCTCCGACTGCGCCGCCTCACCGAAGCTGACCTTGTCCAGTTTGGTGACACCGTCAACGAGCATGGCCACTTCGGGCCCGAATTCGGCCTTCAGGTCATCCAGGGTGTAGGAGGTGTCCTCGACCGTGTCGTGCAGCAGCGCCGCGGCCAGGGTGGTCCCGCTGAGACCCAGCTCGGCCAGGATGGTGGCCACCGCGACCGGGTGGGTGATGTACGGATCGCCGCTCTTGCGCTTCTGGCCGCGGTGGCAGGTCTCCGCCACGACGAAGGCGCGCTGGATGAGGTCGAAGTCCTCTTTGGGGTTGTTGGCGCGGACGGTGCGCAGCAGCGGCTCGAGAATGGGGGAATACGCGGGGGCCCCGCGCCCGGTCAGCCGGGCAAGCCGGGAGCGGGTGCGCTCACGCCGGCCGGGGAAAGTCGGGCGTGCTCCGGAGCTGTCCACGGGGACCGGCGGATCGGCGCGTCCGGGAGCCACCACACCAGTCTGTGAACCCTGGCCTGGGGCCTTATCCACCGCCGCTGCTGGCACCGGCGTCGAACGTTCTTCCAATGGAGCACCTCTCCGAACCTGTTAATTCTTCCAGTGTATTCCCGCGGCAGGATACATCGATAACCGGCGGCGATACGGCGACGGGCCGGAGAGCGTCAGGAATGACGTTCTCCGGCCCGTTGGGGCCGCCGGGTGGCATCCCGGCGGTGAGCTGTCCGGCGGGACCGCTGCGGCTAGGCCGTGGCGGACGCCGCCGCAGCGTCGGTCTTCGCGGCAGCCTGGGCGCGGCGCTGGTGCACGCGCTGGGCCTGCTTGACCAGTTCCGGCTCGCCCTGCCGCAGCCAGGCGTAGAGCGGTGCGGCGATGAAGATCGTGGCCGCTGTGCCGATCAGGATCCCCACAAACAGGGCCAGCGAGAGGTCCCGCAGCGTTCCGGCGCCCAGCAGCCCGGCGCCAATGAACAGGATGGCACCCACCGGGAGGATGGCCACCATCATCGTGTTGATGGAACGGACCAGGGTCTGGTTGACGGCCAGGTTGACTTCCTCGCCGAAGGTCCGCCGGGTGGAGGCCTGCAGGTCCGAGGTGTTCTCGCGGATTTTGTCGAAGACCACCACGGTGTCGTACAGCGAATAGCTCAGCACGGTCAGGAAGCCGATGATGGCCGAGGGCGTGACCTCGAAATCGCTGAGGGCGTACACGCCGGCCGTGATGAACATCGTCACGAGCATTCCCACGAGTGCCGAGAGGGACATCTTCCAGGTCCGGAAGTACAGCGCCATCAGCACGGCGGCGAGTCCGACGAAGATCGCCAGGCCCAGCAGGGCCTGCCTGGTCACGTCTGCACCCCAGGTGGGGCCGACGAACGTGGACGTCACCTCGTTCTCGGTCACGCCGTAGGCGTTGGTGAGGCCTTCCTTGATCTGCAGCGTCTCATCGTCGGAGAGCTTGTCCGTCTGGATGCGCATGGTGTTGCCGGCGACGTTTGCCACCCGCGGAATGCTGCCGGGAACGACGTCCGTGACGGCTTTCTCTCCGATGGCAGCGTCGGTGGTTTTCACGTTGGAGACGGTGAACTCCGAGCCGCCGCGGAATTCGATGCCGAGGTTGAACCCGCCTTTGGCGACGGGCAGCAGGATCGACAGCGCAACGAGGACAGCTGCGATCAGGAACCAGATCTTCTTGGATTCCACGAAGTCGTACGAGCGCTTGCCCGTGTAGAGCTCATTGCCGAATTTGGCAAAGCTGCTGGCCATTTAGTTGCCCTCCTTGGACGTGCTCTTGGAGGAACCGGCAAGCTGTTCCTGTCGTTCCGCGAGGCGTCGTTCTGCAATGGTCATCCGGCGTTCGGCCTCAGCCGTGGCGCCGGTGTTCTTGGCGCGGAGCGCGGCAACAGCTGCCGGCTTGTCCGCAGGAGTGCGGAGCCGGCCCGCGCCCCGGTACAGGGGAACGGCGCCGAGACTCTTCGGATCCAGTCCCGAGAACCGGTGGCCCTCCCCGAAGAATCTGGTCTTGGCCAGCATCTGCAGGGTCGGGTGGGTGAACATAAAGACGACGATGAGGTCGGCGATGGCCGTCAGGCCGAGGGTGAAGGCGAAGCCGCGGACGTTGCCCACTGCCACGAAGTACAGCACCAGGGCGGCCAACAGGTTGACGGCCTTGGACGCCAGGACGGTGCGCTTGGCACGCTTCCAGCCGTTCTCGACTGCCGACACGAGGCCGCGTCCTTCACGGAGCTCATCACGGATGCGTTCGAAGTAGACGATGAACGAGTCAGCGGTCTGGCCGATGGCCACGATGATGCCTGCGACGCCGGCGAGGGACAACCGGTAGTTCTCCGTCCAGCCCAGGATGCAGATGGCCAGGTACGTCAGCGCGCCGGCCACCACGAGGGAGGCGACGGTGACCAGGCCCAGCGCCCGGTACTGGAACAGCGAGTACACCACCACCAGCAGCAGGCCGATCAGGCCGGCAAGCATGCCCATCCGGAGCTGCTCCCCGCCGAGGGTCGCCGAAATCTGCTGTTCGCTCTGGATCTCGAAGCTGATCGGCAGGGCACCGAAGCGCAGCTGGTCCGAGAGGGCCTTGGCCGACTTCTCGGTGAACCCGCCGGTGATCTGCGGACGGCCGTCGGTGATGACGGCGAGGGACCGCGGAGCGGAAATGACCTGGTCGTCGAGGACGATCGCGAACTGGGACTTCGGATCCGAACCGCCCTGGGCGCCGCCGGCGGCGTAGAACTTGTACAGCCGCTCAGTGACTTCCTTGAACTTGGCGGTGCCTTCCGCGTTGAACTGGATGTTCACAGCCCACTCGTTGGTCACCGCGCCCTGGGCGCCGCGCTGCAGCTGGAAGGTGGACCCCGAGATCATGGAGCCCTTGACCTCAACCGGACCAAGGATGTATTTGATCGCCGGTGAGTTGGCGGAGGCCGGTTCGCAGGTGACCAGCGGCTTGGCCGGGTCGGAGCGTTCCTGCTTGTCCTGCGAGGGGTGGTCGCAGTCGAGCGTCTCGAACTTCTTGTAGATCTCCGGGGTAACCCAGTTGATGTCGCTGCCGTTGGTGGGCTCCGCGGTGGGCTTGGGCAGCTGGTCTTCCGGGGTCTGGGACTCCGCGGGGACGGCTGCGCCGGGCCCGGCCTGCAGGACAGGCCGGAAGTTCATGTCGGCGGACGCCTGGATCAGTGCACGGGTTTCCTTTGACGGTGTGCCCGGGAGGCTGACGACGACGTTCCGTCCGGACTGCGTGCTGATTTCAGCTTCCGCAACGCCGGAACCGTCCACGCGCTGGCGGATGATCGCCACGGCCTGGTTGAGCTGGTCTTCGTTGATGTCCGAACCGCCCTCAACCTTGGGCGCCAGGATCATCTGGGTGCCGCCTTCAAGGTCCAGGGCGAGCTTGGGAGCCCAGCTCGCCTGGCCGGCCATGGTGCCGCCTGCCAGGACGGCGGTCAGGACGGCGAGGATAACGCCGAGCCAAACCAGCACCCTGAGGGCTGAATTTTTGGGGCCAGTTCGTGCCATTGTCGATCTTTCTATTAATTACGGAGGAACCGCCGGGCGGCCCTGGCGGGCCCGCTCCGGCGGTTGCCCGCAGCCGTTACTTCGCGGGATAGCTCAAACAGGCAGACTAGCTGTCTTTCTTGCCTTCGTTGTTGAGGCGGCGCAGGGTTTCTTCCGGCGTCTCATCGCGCGGGGCTTCGCTGACCGGAACGTCGCTGCGTGCCTTGTCGATGGTGAGCGAGGAGGCGTCGTCGGGAACGACCGTGGGCTCCTCTGCCGCGACAACCGGCTCGACGATCTTCGTGACTGCCTGGCGGTGCACGGTGGCGGTGTTGCCCGGGGAGAGTTCCAGCAGGACCTTGTTCTCGTCCTCGTCGATTTCTACGATGCGGCCGTACAGGCCAAAGCTCGTCATGACTTCAACACCGGGTGCGAACTTCGACTGGAGCTGCGACTGCTGCTGCTGGGTCTTCTTATTGCGGCGGAACATCATGAAGACGAAGACGCCAAGCATGGCGAACAACAGGATGGTCATGATGTCGATACCGCCGCCGGCCTGCGGCTGGGTCTGGGCAGAGATAAGTCCGAACACAGGGATAATTCCGTTCTGTACTTGCGTAGCTGGTTTACAGCAACGTCGGTTTCGCTCCGGGCCGGCTGGCAGGGATTCATGCCGGGCCGACGGCGGCCAGGTGCTGGCCCGCCCACAGAAACAAAGACCCGAACGTGCCGAGCGTCATTCCAGTCTAAAGGGAAAAGGTTACGGCGCGGTGCTATTGACTGTTACGGATCCATTCCGGATCAGCGTCCTGGCCCAGCCCGTCCTCCGGGTCCGTGGCCTCGTCGTCGACCCGGAAGAGTTCCAGCGGGTCCTGCGCGAAGATTCCGGGCGGCACTGCGAAGCCCAAGTGCGTCCAGGCAGGCGGGAGTGCGATCCTCCCCCGCGGGGTGCGTCCCAGCAGCCCCTCACGGACGAGGTACGGCTCGGCGACGGTTTCCACGGTTTCGGTCTCTTCGCCGACGGCGATGGCCAGGGTCGACAGCCCCACCGGCCCGCCGCCGAACTTCATGATGAGGGCCTCAAGGACGGCACGGTCGAGCCGGTCCAGGCCTCGTTTGTCGACCTCGTACATGTCCAGCGCCGCGGACGCGGCCCGGGCATCGATCTGCTCGATCCCGTGCACCAGTGCCCAGTCGCGGACCCGGCGCAGGAGCCGGTTGGCGATCCGGGGCGTGCCGCGCGAACGCCCCGCGATCTCGCTGAAACCGGCGGAATTGACCTTGAGGTCCAGGAGCCCGGCGGACCGCCGGAGCACGAGTTCCAGTTCAGCCACGGAGTAGAACTCGAGGTGGCCGGTGAAACCGAAACGGTCCCGGAGCGGCCCGGGCAGCAGGCCGGCGCGGGTGGTGGCACCCACCAGGGTGAACGGCGGGAGTTCCAGCGGGATCGCGGTGGCACCGGCACCCTTGCCGACGACGATGTCGACCCGGAAGTCCTCCATCGCCATATAGAGCATTTCCTCGGCAGGCCGGGACATCCGGTGGATCTCGTCGAGGAAGAGCACCTCCCCTTCGGAAAGCGAGGACAGGATCGCCGCCAGGTCCCCGGCGTGCTGGATGGCCGGTCCGCTGCTGATCCGCAGCGGGGCGTTCATCTCGGCCGCGATGATCATCGACAGTGTGGTCTTGCCCAGACCGGGAGGACCGGAGAGCAGGACGTGGTCCGCGCTGCGGCCGCGCATGCGCGAGGCCTCCAGGACGAGGGAGAGCTGTTTGCGGACCCGGTGCTGGCCGACGAAGTCGTGCAGGTTCTTGGGCCGGAGTGCGGCCTCAATGACCCGCTCCTCCGGTTCCTCCCCCCCGGCGACAATCGACGGCTCAGCCACGGGCGCCTACCCTGTTCCCGGCGCGGGCGCCGTCCTGGCCCAGCCAGCGGAGGGTGGCGCGCAGGATCTCGGCGACGTTGCCCTTCTCGGCCAGTTCGGGTGAATCAGCAAGTGACTTGTCGATGCTGGAGGTGGCGTCCTTCTCGGACCAGCCCAGGCTTGTCATGGCCGCAACGACCTGCGGCTTCCAGACTGCTTCGGAGGATGCCGCCGGCGCCGGGGTGCCGCCGGCGGTGCCGTGCGGCACCAGCTTTCCAGCCAGTTCGAGCACGATCCGGCCGGCTACCTTGGGGCCGATGCCCGGCACTTTCGTGAAGGCCTTGCCGTCGCCGGAGTGCGCCGCAACGCGGATCGCTTCGGGCTCGTGCACGGCCAGGACAGCCAGCGCCAGCCTGGGTCCGACGCCGCTGACGCTGAGCAGGACGTCGAAGACCTCGCGTTCGTCGTCACTGCCGAACCCGAACAGGGTCAGGGAGTCCTCGCGCACGATCAGGGAGGTGAAGAGTTTCCCCTCCTCGCCGGTGCGGAGCCTGCTGAGGGTCTGCGGCGTGGCGTTGACGCTCATGCCGGCGCCGTTGAGGTCGATCACGGCGGAGGACAGGCCGACGTGCGCTACGGTTCCGCGGAGAAAACTGATCAAAGCCGGGCTCCTGAAAATTCAGCTGAAAGATAGAACCGGGAAAGACCGGACTATCCGAACATATCTACGAATACCCTACCAAGTTCTACTTCAGGACAGCCGGACATTCAGCGTGCCCGGCGCGCTTTGGCTTCGGCGTCCGCCCAGGCCCGCTGCGCCGGGGTCAGGGACAGGCTCCCCGGCCCGGTGGTGGCTGCGCCCTTGCTGGGTGTCCCGATCCCGGCCCGCCACGCGTGGGTAATGGCCAGCGCGAGGGCGTCGGCGGCGTCGGCCGGCCGTGGCGGGGCGTCGAGCCGGAGGATTTTGGTCACCAGCTTGGTGACGGCATCCTTGTTGGACGTTCCGCTGCCGGTGACGGCGGCCTTGACCTCGGACGGGGTGTGCAGCGCCACCGGGATGCCGCGGCGGGCGGCGGCGGCGATCACGACGCCGGAGGCCTGGGCAACGCCCATCACGGTGCTGACGTTGAGCTGGGAGAACACGCGTTCGACCGCAAGGACGTGGGGCTCGTACCGGTCCAGCCATTCATCGATCGAGGTGGCGATGACCAGCAGTCGCTGGTCCAGGCTTTCCTCGGGTGATGTTCCGACGACGCCGAACGCCACCATGGTGGCGCGGCGGTTTTTTTCGACGTCCACGACGCCGATCCCGCAGCGGGTGAGGCCCGGATCGACGCCGAGGACGCGAAGGGTCACTCGGCTTCCAGTGCGGCCTGCACTTCGTCGCTGAGGTCGGCGTTGCTGTAGACGTTCTGGACGTCGTCGAGTTCCTCGAGGGCGTCCACGAGCTTCATGAATTTCTTGGCGGCGTCGAGATCCAGCGGCACCTGCATGGAGGGCACAAACTCGGCCTCGTCGGTGTCGTACTCCATGCCGGCGTCCTTTAGCGCATCGCGGATGGCCTGGAGGTCGGTCGGTTCGGAGTGGATCTCGAAGCTGTCGCCGTTGTCCTTGACTTCCTCGGCGCCGGCGTCGAGGACGGCCATCAGGACATCGTCCTCGGTCAGGCCGTTCTTCGGCAGCGAGACAACGCCCTTGCGGGAGAAGAGGTAGCTGACCGATCCGGGGTCGGCGATGGTGCCGCCGTTGCGGGAAATGGCGAGCCGGACCTCGGAGGCCGCACGGTTCTTGTTGTCCGTGAGGCATTCGATCAGCAGCGCGGAGCCCTGCGGACCGCGGCATTCGTACATGATCTCGGTGTAGTCCACGACCTCGCCGGTGAGGCCGGCGCCGCGCTTGATGGCGCGGTCGATGTTGTCAGCGGGAACCGAGGTCTTCTTGGCCTTGGTGACGGCAAGTTCCAGGCCCGGGTTGCCGGCCAGGTCGGGGCCGCCCATGCGTGCGGCAACTTCGATGTTCTTGATCAGCTTGGCGAACGACTTGGCCCTGCGGCTGTCGAGGATGGCCTTCTTGTGCTTGGTCGTTGCCCATTTGGAGTGGCCTGACATGCTTTACGCTTCTCCTCTGATCATTCGAATAAACAATTCATGCACGCGCTTCTCCCCCGTCACTTCCGGGTGGAAGGAGGTGGCCAGCAGCTTGCCGGAACGCACAGCTACAATTCTAGCCGTCCCGGCCAGGGCCTCGGGGTGGGACGCCCTGGACGGTTCAACCGTGGCGAGGACCTCCACACCGCCGCCGACGCGTTCCACCCAGGGTCCGCGGATGAAGACCGCATGGACCGGGGCCACGCCGTCCTCAGTGGCGCTGAAACCGAGACCCTTGAAATCGAGATCCGTCTCGAACGACTCGCGCTGCCGGCCGAAGGCGTTCCGGCGCACCGTGATGTCCAGCCCGCCGAACGTCTGCTGCGGGTTGCCGGCGAGGTCCTTCGCGGGGTCGGTGATCTCGTCGGCGAGGAGGATCATCCCGGCGCAGGAGCCGTAGACGGGCAGCCCGTCGCGGATGCGCCGGCGCAGCGGGTCGCGGAGCCCGAACGCCCTGGACAGCTTGTCGATGGTGGTCGATTCGCCGCCGGGAATGATGAGGCCGTCGAGGCCGTCGAGTTCGGACGGCCGGCGGACGCTGACGCCCGTGGCGCCGGCTGCTTCCATCGCGTGCAGGTGCTCCCGGAAGTCGCCCTGGAGGGCCAGGACACCGATCCGGAGGCCTGTTCCCACGCGGGAAGGAGGCACAGTAGAGGGGTTGGTCATCCGAACAGCATAATGCGCGGTCCGCTTCGACCGGGCACGCGGGGCCGGTTCGCGGCGGGCTTCCATGCCTCCGCTGGGATATATTACAAAGCATGTTTTACTTCAGCGTTCCGCTCGGCAAGCTCGTCCGCCGGGTCTCCCGGCTTAGGGGCGGAGGCTCGGCCCTTCCCGGGCTGGTCGTCGAGAAGATCGACCCCGGCTTCATGCGCAGGACACTCTCGACCCTGCCGCACGGCGTCGCCGTCGTCAGCGGCACGAACGGCAAAACGACCACCACCAAAATGGTGGTGGAACTGCTCGAGAGCCAGGGGCTGAAGGTCTTCACCAACCGCACCGGCAGCAACTTCACCCGCGGCGTGGCCGCCGCGCTGCTCGGCGAGGTGGACTGGCGGGGACGGTTGAACGCGGACGTCGCCGTGCTGGAACTTGATGAGGCCCACGCGGTGCACTTCGTCAACCAGGTTCCGCCGCGCTACTGCCTCCTGCTCAACGTCCTGCGGGACCAGCTGGACCGCTTTGGCGAGATCGACAAGACGGCGCAGCTGCTGCAGCACATCGCTTCCAAGACCACGGGGACCGTGGTGCTGAACCGCGAGGACCCGCGCGTCGCCCGGATCGCGGAAACGCTCGACGGTCCCGAGGTCCGCTACTTCGGCCTCGACGACTCCCTGCTCAGCACCTTCCCGAACGACGACGAGCTGCGGGCGGCCCCCGGCAGCCCGGTGCCGCCGGCTCCCGCCAGACCGCACGCCGACGTCGTGCTGCGCCGGGTGGGTGCCGCGGACGCGGACTTTGAGTACGACGGCGTCACGGCCACCACGGCGATGAAGCTCCGCGGCGTCTACAACATCTTTAACGCCGCGGCCGCGCTGACGCTGGCCCGGGCCATCGCGGTGAGGGATTCTGCCCCTGGGGAAACGGCCGTTGCGGACAACGAGGGCCTGCTGAAGGCACTGTCCCAGGTGGCGCCGGCGTTCGGACGCGGTGAAAGCCTCGTCGTTGACGGCCTGCCGCTGGACCTGGTGCTGGTGAAAAACCCCAGCGGCTTCCGCCTCGGGCTGAAGTCCTTTCCCGCCGCGGGTTACGCCACGATGATCGCGATCAACGACAATTACGCCGACGGCCGGGACATGTCCTGGCTGTGGGACGTCGAATTCGACACCCTCCGCGTGGGCGGCGTGGACCAGCTGAGCGGCTCACGCGCCTACGACATGGCGCTGCGGCTGCAGTACGACGACGTCCCGGTCGGCGCGGTGAACACCGAGATTGCGCCCGCCCTGGCCGCCTTCATCAGCGCGGCCAAGGACAAACCCAAGCGGGTCTTCTGCACCTACACAGCGATGCTGGCCATCCGCCGCGAGCTGTCCAAAATCACCACAGTGGAGGTGGTCTCATGACCCCCCAGTCCCAGGCCGGTGCGTCCGTGCCGTCCAACGAGCCCGGGCACCCCCCGCTCTCCTTCGGGCACGAGCTTCCGCCGGAGGACTCCCCCGCGCCCAGCAAGGGGACCATCCGGGTCGTGCAGCTGTACCCGCGGGACATGAACATCTACGGCGACTGGGGCAACGCGCTGGTGCTGGCACAGCGGCTGCGCTGGCATGGCTACACCCCGGAGCTGCTCGAATACAACGTCGGCGACGACTTCCCGGCGAAGGTCGACCTGATCGTCGGCGGCGGCGGACAGGACAGCGGACAGCTGGTGATCCAGGATGACCTGCTGTCGCGGGAGTCCGTCCTGAAGGAACTGGCCGAGAACGGCACGCCCATGCTGGTGATCTGCGGCCTGTACCAGCTGTTCGGGAAGTTCTTCAAGACCCGCACGGGTTCCGTCATCCCCGGGATCGGCATCCTCGATGTGGAGACGCACGGCACGGACCAGCGGCTGATCGGCAACGTGTCGATATCCTCCCCCGAATTCGGCACCGTCCTCGGCTACGAGAACCACAGCGGCCAGACCACCCTCGGTCCGGGCGTCGCGCCGCTGGGCATTACCGCCAAGGGCACGGGCAACAACAGCCACGACGGCCAGGAAGGCGCGCGCTACAAGAACATCGTGGCGAGCTACCTGCACGGCTCGCTGCTGCCGAAGAACCCGGCTCTGGCGGACTTCCTCATCCGGACCGCCGTCGAGCGCAAATACGGCAGCTTCTCCCCCGGCACCCCGGATGACACCTACGCCGTCCTGGCCCGCGAACACGCCGCCCGCCGCCCCCGCTGAGCCGGCGGTTGGTGGCTGGTCCCGGACGCGAAATCGCCGGAGGGCGGCAGAGTCGCCGGAACGTTACGGCGACCCCGCGCGCTTCCGGCGACCTCGGCGGAGGGGCTGAGCCGTTCGTTGCCCGGAAGGATACTGTACGGCCTGCTCTTCAGATCACAGGCGTGGTCGACTCCGGACTGCACGGGATCCTCGCCAAGGTCCGGGATCTGGGTGTGGTCCTGATCTCCGTGGAGGCCATCGGCCCGTCGGGGTGATGGGACCCTAGCACTCCGCCCCGGCATCACTCCCGGCCACGTTGTGGCCGCGGCCGGCGAACGCCAGCACATCCTGGGCAATGCGGCCGCTGGAGGCTGCCCGGATGTGGCCCTTGCCCTCGTACCAGATGAGGGTGCAGTCCGGGATGAGGCCGGCCGTTTCCTGGGCGACGCCGCGCGGGAAGAACTGGTCCGAGCCCCCGCAGACCAGCAGCACCGGCCGCCGGATGAGCGGCAGGACGTCCCGGGAGTTGAACGCCACTTCGCCCCGCACCTCGGTGAGGACATCCTGGGCCGGGTACTCGGATCCGCTCAGAAGCCCGCGCCTGATGGCCGGGCCGATCAGCCGCCGCAGCCACTTCAGGCGCCGGCCCGGCAGCAGATACTCGGCGAAGACCATGCCGGCCCCGTCCGTGTCCCCGGCGGCCAGGGCCTGCGCCATCCGGGAATCGACGTCCTTGCCCCAGTCGCTCAGCTCCGCCGCGGTGACCACCATGGCCATGTGGTCGAAGGATTCGGGATGCCGCGCCGCCAGATACTGGCCGATCATGCCGCCGAACGACTCCGCCACGACGATGTCCACGCGGCCGCCGAACTGATCGGCGATCAGCTGCGCGTAGTCATCCGCCATGTCGGCGACGCTGTGCCCCGGCGGCATGCCCCGGCGCCGGGTGACAATCCAGACGGAGTAGCCGGCCTGGAGAAGGGGCGTGAACTGCCGCCGGAGCACCCGGCGCAGCATCCCCTGGGGAACCGTGCTCCCGGGGCCGCCCTGGATGAAGAGGAGGGTTTTCGTGCCGTTGCCCAGGCTCAGGTAGTCCATGCCGTTCGGGAAGCTCCCGCTCCGGGTTTCCCGGTCCGCCGTCGTTACACTGCCCACGAAAGCCTCCGGTCCGGTGGTGACGGGAGCCGGCTCCTCAGGCCCCTCGCGTCACCACCACGGTATGCGCCGGTTGTTGTCAGGGCAAGATCCGCAGGTCCTCAAAGATCCCGGCCGGCTGCCCGGCGTCGTTCCGCCAAACCTAAGGATCCTTGGTGATGAGCAGCTCGTGGGCGCCCGCAGCCGCGGCCCCCATCGACTCGACCACGGTCCGGGTGCGCTGGCGGGTGGCCGCGTCGGCTGCGGCACCGGCGCAGGTGCCCTGCGGGGCGTCTGATGCCACGGAGCACCAGCGGTAGGGTCCGCGGACCATCACCGACGGCGCCCAGGCCAGGTCGGACGCGGTCCACCTCCCGGCGGCGTCCTGGCTGAACTGGGCCCTGAGCATCAGGCCCTCGTTGTTCACCACATAGTCCGGCGAGAGCTCGGTGATTCCGTTGCCCAGGCCATAGGCAATCCAGGTCCCCTTGTACTGCTCGACCGGCAGCACCGAGTGCGTGTGGTGGCCGTAGATCATGGTGAACTGGCCGCTGTCCGCGAGAGCGTGGGCGACGTTCTTCTGCTCGGCGTTGGGCGCACTGGAATACTCGTCCCCGGCGTGCATGGCGCCAAGCACAATGTCAGCACCCAGGGCACGGGCCTTTTTGGCCTTGGCGATCATGGCCTCGGGGTCCAGCATGTCCACCTGCCAGGCCGCCTCGGGGAGCTGCCCGTTCAGCCCGTACGTCGCATCGATCACGGCGATTTTCGCCCCCGCGGTCGGCAGGATCATGATGCCCCGGGCGTCCTCCTCGCTCCGGTAGGAGCCGGTGTGCTGCAGCCCGGCGGCGTCGAGCGCGTCGAGCGTGCGGAGCAGCCCTGCAGTGCCGCGGTCCAGGGTGTGGTTGCTCGCGGTGGTGCAGGCCTGGTAGCCGACCTGCTGGACAGCCGTGGTGATCTGCGGCGGAACGTTGAAGGAAGGATAGGCGGAAAAGGGTCCGCCCGGGGTGGCCACGGGTGTTTCCAGATGGCAGACCGCGAGGTCGCTCTTCTCGATGTACCGGCGCTGGCCCTCGAGGATCGGGCCGAAGTCCAGGCCCTTGGCGCCGCCGGCCAGGGCGTCGGCGCGGGCCTGCTCCCAGAGCTGGGCGTTGACCAGCATGTCCCCGGTGACCAGTACCGACGTGCACCGGACGGCCGCGCAGGCCGGACCCTTCCCCGGTGTGGGTGCAGCGGTCGGCGACGGGGTGCCCGGCGGCGACGCTGCCGCCGTCGTTCCCGGGCTCTGCGCTGCTGCCGTCCCGGAGGTGCTCCCGGTGTCCGCCGGCGACGCCGGGGCGGCGCTTTCCGGGCGGCCGCCGTTGCCGCAGGAGGCCATGGTGGCCGCGAGGGAGAGTGCCGCGGCGGCGGCGAACAGACGGCCGCGCAACGCGGGGGTGATCGTAGGCATGGCGCCCATCCTACGGTGGCCGCGGTCACAACACGCCCAGCCGACCGTTGAGACTGATCCCGTTACATGAAAGAGTTATTTCATGACCAATCCCCTGATGAGCCCCAGCCCCCTGCCTTTCGGCCTGCCGCCGTTCGCGGACATCACCGACGGGCATTACGCCGAAGCCGTGGACGCCGGCCTCGCCGAGCACCTCGCTGAAATCCAGGCAATCGTGGACACGCCGGAGCCGGCCTCCTTCGAGAACACCGCGCTGGCCATGGAGACGTCCGGGCAGCTCCTGCAGCGCGCGGCGGCGTCCTTCTTCACCCTCGTCTCGGCCGACGCCTCGGATACCATCCGCGACCTCGAAACAACGCTGTCCCCGCGTTTCTCGGCCCACCAGGACGCCGTCTACCTCAACCGGGGGCTGTTCGAGCGGTTCGCCGCGCTCAACACCGACCGCCTCGGCGCCGAATCCGCCCGTCTCGTGGACGAGTACCTCAAAGAGTTCCGCCAGTCCGGAATCCAGCTCGACGGCGCCGGCCAGGAACGGCTCAAGGCCGTCAACGCCGAACTCTCCCGGCTCGGAACGGAGTTCGGCCAGCGGGTCAAGGAAGCCATGAAGTCCGCTTCGCTGCTTCTCGACGACGCGTCAGAGCTCGCCGGGCTGCCCGCGGATGATGTTGCCAGCGCCGCGGAAGCCGCCCGCACCGCCGGCCACGGGGGCAAGTTCCTGCTCACCCTGATCCAGCCCAGCAACCAGCCCGCCCTCGCCGCCCTGGAAAACCGGGACGTGCGCCGCCGCCTGTACGAGGCGTCCATCGCCCGCGGCAGCGACGGCGGCCCGCTCGACGTCCTGGGCCTGGTCAAGCACATGGTCCGGCTCCGCGCCGAGAAAGCCACGCTGCTGGGCTTCGCCAACTACGCCGAGCTCACCGTGGACCAGCAGACCGCCCCGGACTTCGCGGCCGTGCAGACCATGATGAACCGGCTCGCGCCGGCCGCGGTCCGGAACGCCGACGCCGAGGCCGAAGCACTGGCCGAAATCGCCGGTCATCCCCTCGAGGCCTGGGACTGGGCCTTCTACTCGGCCAAGGTCAAGCGCGAACGCTACGCCGTGGACGAGCAGGCCCTGCGCCCCTACTTCGAGCTGGACCGCGTCCTCAACGACGGCGTGTTCTTCGCCGCCAACGCGCTCTACGGCATCTCCTTCCACGAACGCGCCGACCTCGCCGGCTACCACCCGGACGTGCGCGTCTGGGAGGTCCGCAACGCCGACGGGACCGAACTGGGCCTGTTCCTGGGCGACTACTACACCCGCGAATCCAAACGCGGCGGGGCCTGGATGAACTCCCTCGTGGAACAGTCCGGACTGCTCAACACCCGGCCCGTGGTGATCAACAACCTCAACATCTCCAAGCCGCCGGCCGGGGAGCCCACACTCCTGACCCTCGATGAGCTCCGCACCACGTTCCACGAGTTCGGCCATGCCCTGCACGGGCTGTTCTCCTCGGTCACATACCCGCGCTTCTCCGGCACCGCCGTGCCGCGGGACTTCGTGGAGTACCCCTCGCAGGTGAATGAAATGTGGATCATGTGGCCGGAAGTCCTCGCCAACTACGCCCGCCACCACGCCACCGGCGAAGCGCTGCCGCAGGAGGTCGTGGACAAACTCGACGCCGCCCAGCTCTGGGGCGAGGGCTTCGGCACCACCGAATACCTGGGCGCGGCCCTGCTCGACCTCGCCTGGCATGTGCTGGACCGCTCCGACGTGCCTGAGGATGTCCTGGAGTTCGAGGCCAAGGCGCTGGCCGCGGCCGGTGTGGCCCACCACCTGATCCCGCCGCGCTACCGCACCGGCTACTTCCAGCACATCTTTGCCGGCGCCGGCTACGCCGCGGGCTACTACTCCTACATCTGGAGTGAGGTGCTCGACGCCGAGACGGTGGAATGGTTCAAGGAGAACGGCGGCCTGACCCGGGCCAACGGCAACTTCTTCCGGGCCGAACTGCTCTCCCGGGGCAACAGCCGGGATCCGCTGGATTCCTTCCGCGCCTTCCGCGGCCGCGACGCGGAACTCGAACCGCTGCTCAAGCGCCGCGGCCTCGACTGAGAAACAAACAAACGACGACGGCGGCCGGCCACCTCAGGAAGGCGACCGGCCGCCGTCGTTCAATCAGGAGCGCCGTCCGGCGCCCCCAGGGCGCGAACTACCAGCCGCGCTCGGCGAGGCGGTGCGGCTGCGGGATTTCGTCCACGTTGATGCCGACCATGGCCTCGCCCAGGCCGCGGGAGGCCTTGGCGATCTCGTCCGGGTCATCGAAGAAGGTGGTCGCCTTCACGACGGCGGCGGCGCGCTGGGCCGGGTTGCCGGACTTGAAAATGCCGGAGCCGACGAAGACGCCGTCCGCGCCGAGCTGCATCATCATGGCGGCGTCGGCCGGGGTGGCGATGCCGCCGGCGGTGAACAGCACGACCGGGAGCTTGCCGGTGGCGGCAACTTCCTTGACCAGTTCGTACGGGGCCTGCAGCTCCTTGGCGGCGACGTAAAGCTCATCCTCGGCCATGCCGGCGAGCCGCTTGATCTCCGCACGGATCGAGCGCATGTGGGTGGTGGCGTTGGAGACATCGCCGGTGCCGGCCTCGCCCTTGGACCGGATCATGGCCGCGCCCTCGTTGATGCGGCGCAGGGCCTCACCCAGGTTCGTGGCGCCGCAGACGAAGGGAATCGTGAAGTTCCACTTGTCGATGTGGTTGGCGTAGTCGGCCGGGGTCAGGACCTCGGACTCGTCGATGTAGTCCACCCCGAGGGTCTGGATGACCTGGGCCTCGACGAAGTGGCCGATCCGGACCTTCGCCATGACCGGGATGGACACGGCCGCGATGATCGCCTCGATCATGTCCGGATCCGACATCCGGGACACGCCGCCCTGGGCGCGGATGTCGGCGGGAACGCGTTCCAGCGCCATGACTGCCACGGCACCGGCATCCTCGGCAATGAGGGCCTGCTCGACGTTGACGACGTCCATGATGACGCCGCCCTTGAGCATCTCCGCCATGCCGCGCTTGACGCGGTTGCTGCCCGTAACGCTCTTGGCGGACGCGCCGGCTTCGCTGCTTACATCAGGTGTAGACACAAAAACCCCTATGGGTAGATAGATGACCTCGCCGGAGCGCGGACGGCACACAAATGCCGCTTCGCACACACCGGATTACCGGATCCATTGGCCGGTAAAGCTAATACTAGTCCCCCGCTGCGACCGGGCTGAATTCCGGTTACACGCGCGGGACCCGGCGAAGCTGCGCGCTCAGGCGGCCTGTTCGGTGGCCGTACCCTCGGTCTCCCCGAGCGACTGGCGGCGCACCGTCATGATGCGCTGAATGACGGTCACGAGGCTCGCAGCGGCAAGCAGGCACAGCGTCGCGAAAAGCACCACCGTGGGCAGCCCCAGCCCGGTGAAACCGGTGACCACCAGCACTGACACGAGCCGTTCGGCGCGCTCGGCGATGCCCACGTTTGCTTCGAAGCCCAGCGCCTCGGCCTTGGCCCGGGCGTAGGACACCACCATGCCCAGGACCAGGCAGACGACGGCGGCGATCGCGATGGCGGTGTTCGCCCCTCCGGTGAAGAACCAGACCGCGACGCCGGCGAACAATGCGCCGTCGGCCACCCGGTCCAGGGTGGAATCGAGGAAGTTGCCCCAGCGGCCGCCGCCCTTTTGCATCCGTGCCATGATGCCGTCGATGACGTCGGAAAAGATGAAGGCGGTGATGAAGAGGGTTCCCCACCAGAGCTGGCCCAGCGGGTAGAACACCAGGGCACCGACCACAACGCCGGCCGTCCCGACGATGGTCACGGCATCCGGGGAGACACCGATCCGCAGCAGCCACCGGGCAAGGGGGGTAAACAGGGCGGTGAAGAAACCGCGCGCGTGCCTATTCAGCATCCGTCGCCCCGGCGGTCGCCTGCCCTGTATCCGTCGCCCCGGCGGTGGTCTGGGGCCAGGCGTCCGCCACCTGCTGGCGGACCTCGCCCAGCGTCTGCGTGATGGCCTTGGTCTGGGCGATGATCGGGAAGAAGTTTCCGTCCCCGCCCCAGCGCGGCACGACGTGCTGGTGCAGGTGCCCGGCGATCCCGGCGCCGCCGGTCACGCCCTGGTTCATTCCGAGGTTGAAGCCGGTCGGGTTGGCGACCTTGCGCAGCACCCGCATCGCCGTCTGGGTCAGCTCGGCGAATTCGGCCGTCTCCTCCACGGTGAGGTCCGTGTAGTCGGGGATGTGCCGGTAGGGGCAGACCAGCAGGTGGCCCGGGTTGTAGGGGAACAGGTTCAGCACCACGTAGCTGGTCCGTCCGCGGTAGACGATCAGTGAATCGTCGTCCTCGCGTTCCGGCGCCACGCAGAACGGGCAGTCGTCCACGTTCTTGAACTGGTGCTGCCCGCCCTTGATGTAGGCCATCCGGTGCGGGGTCCACAGGCGCTGGAACGCGTCCGGCACCCCGGCCAGGCCAAAGTCGTCGGTCACGCCGTCGTCCCCCGGATACTCCGGAACGGCCCCTGTGGTTTCCTGCATGCCTGGTTCTTCCCTGTCCGCTAGCTGGTCCGGTTGCGGACGGCGTCCACGATCCGCTGGACGGCCTCGGCCACCGGCACGCCGTTGTCCTGGCTGCCGTCACGGAAGCGGAAGGACACGGCGCCGGCTTCGGCGTCGTCACCCCCGGCAATCAGTACGAAGGGGATTTTGTCCTTGCTGGCGGTGCGGATCTTCTTCGGGAAACGGTCCGAGGAAATGTCCACCTCGGCGCGGATGCCTGCGGCCTTGAGCTGGCCGACGACGTCGAACATGTAGTCGTTGAACGCCTCCGCCACCGGCACGCCGACCACCTGGACCGGAGCCAGCCAGGCCGGGAAAGCGCCGGCGTAGTGCTCGGTCAGGACGCCCATGAAGCGTTCGATCGATCCGAACAGGGCGCGGTGGATCATAACCGGGCGCTGGCGGGTCCCGTCGGCGGCCTGGAACTCGAGTTCGAAGCGCTCGGGCAGGTTGAAGTCCAGCTGGATGGTGGACATCTGCCAGGTCCGGCCGATCGCGTCGCGGGCCTGCACCGAAATCTTCGGTCCGTAGAACGCGGCTCCGCCCGGATCCGGGACCAGGTCCAGGCCGGATCCCTCGGCGACCTCGGCGAGGGTCTGGGTGGCTTCCTCCCAGATCTCGTCCGAACCCACGGCCTTTTCCGGGTCCTTGGTGGAGAGCTCCAGGTAGAAGTCGTTCAGGCCGTAGTCCTTGAGCAGCGCGAGTACAAAGTTGAGCGTCTTGGTGAGCTCGTCCTTCATCTGATCGCGGGTGCAGTAGATGTGGGCGTCATCCTGGGTCATGCCGCGGACCCGGGTGAGGCCGTGCACGACGCCGGACTTCTCGTAGCGGTAGACGGAGCCGAATTCGAACAGCCGCAGCGGCAGTTCGCGGTAGGACCGGCCGCGGGAGCGGAAGATGAGGTTGTGCATCGGGCAGTTCATCGGCTTCAGGTAATAGTCCTGGCCGGGCTTACGGACGGTGCCGTCCTCGTTGAGCTCCGCGTCGATGTGCATCGGGGGGAACATGCCCTCCCGGTACCAGTCCAGGTGGCCGGAGACCTCGTAGAGGTGGCCCTTGGTGATGTGCGGGGTGTAGACGAACTCATAGCCGGCCTCGACGTGCCGCTGCCGGGAGTAGTCCTCCATCGCCTTGCGGATGATGCCGCCCTTGGGGTGGAAGACCGGGAGTCCGGAGCCCAGCTCGTCCGGGAAGGAGAACAGGTCCAGTTCCGCGCCAAGCTTGCGGTGGTCGCGGCGCTCGGCCTCGGCAATCCGCTCCTGGTAGGCCTTGAGGGCTTCCTTGGTGGGCCAGGCGGTGCCGTAGATGCGCTGCAGCTGCTTGTTCTTCTCGCTGCCGCGCCAGTACGCCGCGGAGGAGCGGGTGAGCGCGAAGGCGTTGGAGATCAGCTTGGTGTTGGGCAGGTGCGGGCCGCGGCACAGGTCGCACCAGACGGTCGTGCCTTCCTTGCGCTCCACGTTGTCGTAGATGCTCAGCTCGCCGCCGCCCACCTCAACGCTGGAGCCGTCGGCGTCGGAGCCGGCGCCTTTGAGGCCGATCAGTTCGAGCTTGTACGGCTCGTCCTTCATCGCCTCGCGGGCCTCGTCCTCGCTGACCACGCGGCGGACAAACTTCTGGTTCTGGTTGATGATCTTTTGCATCATCTTTTCCAGGGTCTTCAGGTCCTCCGGCGTGAACGGCTCCTCGACGTCGAAATCGAAGTAGAAGCCGTCGGTGATGTACGGGCCGATGCCGAGCTTGGCGTCGGGGCGCAGCTGCTGCACGGCCTGGGCCATGACGTGGGCGGCGGAGTGGCGCAGGACGTTGAGGCCGTCCGGGGAATCGATGGTGACGCCCTCGATCGTGGCGTCCTCGGGCAGCGGCTGGTCCAAATCCCTCAGCTCGCCGTTGACACGGGCCACTACGACGTCGCGGCGCTCAAAAAAGAGTTCCGCGCCGGTGGTCCCGGTAGCCACCTTGGTCTCTTCGCCATCGACGAGAAGGGTGATCTGCTGGGCATCTGACACGGGTGTCTCCTATTCAAGGTTAAGGCTTCGTAGCTTGTGGCGTACGGGGACCACAGCCAGCCTCGTCCATGCTATCGGTTTCTGCAGAGGCCAACCAACGCGCCACTCAGCCGCCCAGCCCGGTGATGGCGAGGTTGCGGCTGATGCCGTCCAGCGCGCCCGGCGGATCCGGTTCCCGGTCTTCCGGGATCCCGGTGGCGGGGACCGGGAACGGCAGGGTGCCGGTGCGGCTCAGGTCCCAGGCCATGCTGGCGCTGATGCTAATCCCCCTGGGACCGGTCCGCCGGGTGGTCCCCCGGATCAGCAGCAGCCGGGTGCCGAACAGCAGCGGTCCGGCCAGCTCCTGGGCCTCATGGAAGAACACCGAGTCCACACAGCCGGTGCCGTCGTCGATGCTGATGAACACCACGCGGCGGCCTCCCCGCATGGGTGGTGTCTGGGTGGCGACCCGGACTCCGGCGACCAGCACCTCGGTGCCGTTGCGCAGTCCCAGCAGCTTGTCCGCGGTGGTGACGCCGAGCCGGTCCAGCAGCGGCCGGTGGCTGGCCATCAGGTGGTCGCTGACATCCACGGCCATCAGGTCCAGCTCGGCCCGAACTGTGTCCACCAGGGTGGGTTCGGGCAGCCCCGCCTTGAGGTTCTTCAGTTCCACGTCGCCCAGCGGCAGCGACAGCTGCCCCTCGATCACGTCGGGGCCTTTGCGCTGCGGCCGGCTTTGCAGGGACTGCAGGTGATGCACGAGGTCGGCACGGTTGGCGGTCCCGCCGGCGGCCCGGTGCAGGGAGTCGAAGGCACCGAGCTGGGCCAGCCGCTGGATGCTCGGTTTGCTGAGCCGGGACCTGGCCCGCAGGTCCGCGAGCGAGTCATAGGGCTGTCCCGCCACGATCCTTTTCAGCTCGGTTCCGGAGAGACCGTAGATGCCGTTCAGGCTCAGCCGGATGCCCAGCTTGCCGCGCTCCGGGCCGGTGTCCACGCGTTCCACCCGGTACTCGGCGTGGCTCCGGTTGATGTCCAGGGGCAGGATCGGGATGCCGAGCCGGCGGGCCTCGGACACGAGGAGCCGCTTGGGATACATGCCCGGATCGTGTTCCCACAGCCCGGCGAGGAAGGCCTCCGGGTGGTGGGTCTTGAGCCATGCCGACTGGTAGGTGGGCACGGCAAAGGCGGCGCCGTGGGCTTTGCAGAACCCGAAGCTGCCGAAGGCCTTCAGCGTCCCCCAGACCTTGTCCACCACTGCGGGGCCGTAGCCACGGGCCCTGGCCTCCTTGCGGAAGAATTCCTCCACCTTTCCTTCCAGCACCTCGTTGCCGAGGGCGCGGCGGAATTCGTCGGCCCGTGCCAGCCCGCATCCGGTCATGACGTCGAAGGTCTTCAGGATCTGTTCATGGAAGACGGTGACGCCGTGCGTTTCCTTGAGCACGGGTTTGAGGTCCGGGTGCGGGTAGACCTCGGGGGCGAAGCCATGCCGGTGCTCCAGGAAGGGCCGGACCATGTCCGATTTCATCGGTCCCGGCCGGAAGAGGGAAATGTCGATGATGAGGTCGTTGAACTCCCGGGGGGCGAGTTTGCCGATGAGCTCGCGCTGCCCGGGGGATTCGATCTGGAAGCAGCCCAGGGTGTGGGTGCTGCGGATCAGCTCATAGGTGGGTTCGTCGTCGAGCGGCACGGCGTTGAGGTCGATCAGGCCGTTCCCGGCGATGTAGTCCGGCCCGGCGCCGTCCGGCCCCACCGGGTGGGCCCCCGCTGCCACAACCTCGGCCTTGGAGGGATGCAGCCGGATCACTTCGCGGACGGCGAAGGCCATGGCGCTTTGCATCCTGACGCCGAGGACATCGAGTTTGAGCATGCCCATCGGGTCCATGTCGTGTTTGTCGAACTGGCTCATCGGCAGGCCCAGTCCGCTGGGCTGCACGGGTGTACGGTCCAGCAGGGTGGCGTCCCCCAGGATGACCCCGCAGGGGTGCATGGAGATATGCCGAGGCAGCCGGTCCAGCCGTTCGGTCAGGTCCACCAGCAGGTCCAGCTGCTGGTTTTCCCCGACACCACGCTGCCCCACCCTGCCGGCGAACTCCTTCAGCTCAGGCTTTTCCTCAAGGGCCTCGCGGAAGTTCCGGGCCGAGAAACGCCACAGCTGCTTGGCGATGTCCCCGATTTCGCCCTCCTCCATGCCGAGCGCCAGGCCGGCGTCGCGCACGGCACCGCGAGCGCGGTAGCCGTTTTGCATGCTCATCAGCGTGACGCGCTCGGAGCCGAAGCGCTCAAAGATCTTCCGGTATACGTTGTGCCGTTCGGCGCTTTCGACGTCGATGTCGATGTCCGGCAGGGTGGCCCGGTCCCGGGAGAGGAAGCGCTCGAAGATGAGGTCGTGCTGCAGCGGGTTCACCTGGCTGACGTCGATCAGGTAGTTGACCAGGCTGGAGGCCCCCGAGCCGCGGGCCGCCGCCCTTACCCCCATGTCCAGGATCATCCGGGAAACTTCCGCCACGGTCAGGAAGTACGCGGCGAAGCCCAGGCTGTCGATGATCCGCAGCTCGTGGCCCAGCCGCGAGCGCAGCTCCTCCGCGGGCTTGCCGGTGATCCCCGGGAACCGCCTGCTGATGCCAGCTTCGCAGCGCTGGGTGAGTTCAACGAGGGCGTCCCCGGCGATGCCGATCACCGAGGCTTCCGGCACTACGGGCTGTTTCCAGCCCATGTCCGTCACCGGATCGATGCGGCAACGGTCCGCGAGCGCCTCGGTCTGCGCCATCAGGCTTTTGAGGTCGGCGGCGCCGTATCCGGCGGCGTGCATGATCTCCTTGCCCAGCTGGAGCATCTGTGCCGCGGATTTGAGCCAGCCCTGCCCGTTGGGCTGGAGCAGCGGGGCGGCGGAGAGTTCGGGGAGCGATTTCAGGGTGCGGGCGGAATCCAGCACGTCCGCGGTGGCGGCCCCGTCCTCCGCGACATACCGCACGGCATTGCTCAGCACGGCCGGAACCCCGTGTTCAGCGGCGAGCTTGAGCATCCGCACCGCGTGGGCGGTGCTGAGCGGCTCCCCGGGCGGGCTGAGCTGGCTGACCACCTCGGCGGCGATGGTTCCGGGCGGCATGGTGTCGAGCCAGCGTTTGAACAGGGTGCGGGGGCGCAGGTAGCGCCTTCCTCCCATGGCCCGTCCGACGTCGGAGTCCGGGCCGACCAGCACGGTCAGCACCGGTTGGTGGGTTTCCGGGTGCAGGGTGCGGGAGGCCAGTTCGGCCCGGGTAACGGCCACGGGCACCGCTCCCCCGGCCTTGCCCGTGGTGCGGGCATGCGCATCGGAGATCAGCCGGCACAGCGCCCGGTAGCCGGCGCCGTTGTTGTGCCCGTGGGCCAGCACGACGACGCGTCCCCCCACCTGGGTGCGGAGGTCGCCGTCGTCGTCAAAGACCGCCAGGTCCACCCCGACGATGGGGTCCAGCCCCGCGGCCATGCAGGCCAACAGGTGCTTGACCGTGCCGTAGAGGCCGTCGCGGTCCGTGCAGGCGAGCGCCGTTGCCCCGTCCGCGGCCGCGGCGGCCGCCAGCTCCTCCGGCCAGGAGACACCGTAGTGGGCACTGAAGGCGGTGGAGACGTGGAGATGGGTGAAGCTCATGCTGATTCGGGCTTCCGGACTGGAAGCAGGGCGTCATGGATCCGCAGCAGCCGCCAGCGCCCGCTGCCCACATGCCGGGTGAGGTCAAGGGTGAGGAGGCTTTCCAGGTTGGAGGAATCCGCCGGGCGCACCTGGACCCGCCAGATCTCATGGTCCACCAGCCCGGGGCCGCTGCCCAGCGGCGCCCGCTGTTCTTCCGCCCACCATTGGCGCCGCTCGTACCAGCGCACCGGTTCCGCACAGACGGTGTAGTGGCGGCCGGCCCAGTCGAGCTCCAGCGGCTGGCCGGAAGGTGAGCAGACGACGTCCACCGACTCGCTGAACATGCCCATCGTGCCTCCCGGACCACACCATCTGAATAAACCATCATCTGTACCAAAACAGTAGGCAACTATTCGAACACATATTCGAACAACTCCAGTCTACGACGGTGCCGGGGCAAAACCTAGATCAGGGGTGGACGGACGCAGGCACAGGTAGCAGGATTGAGCCATGAGCTCCCATAACGCACTTCTGAAGCACGTAAGCATCGCCGCCGAGGACATGTCCTTGGTGGCGAAGTTCGATATAGACGGAAATATCCCCGGCCAGGGCGCCTATGTGGTGGGGCTGGTGGCGGCTACCCCGGATCATTCCCACCAGCGACGAATGGGGATCGAGTTCATGAACGGGGAGGCAGTGTCCTTCTACTGCTTCAGCCACGACGGCACGGAGGAGAACTTTGACCTCAAGGGCGTGGAGCACTCCGGCAACACCATTACCGGGCACTTTCCCCTCAGCACGGTCATGGGCCTGGCCAAGGGCCACCTCATGACGGCGTTCAGCGACTGCGACGGCCGCGACTACCAGGCGAATGTCCCGGTGGAGGAAGCCCTCTAGGCCGCCGGCCCTACGAGCTGGCTTTGTAGACTTCCAGCTCGAGCGTGATGAACGCGTCGATCATTGCCCGGTAGGTCTTCTCCACGAGGTCGACGTCGATGTCCTTCTGTTCCGCGGTGGCGCGGACGTGTTCGATAACGCGCTCCACGCGCCCGGGGGCCCGCACCTCGGCACTGTCCGCCTTCAGGGTTCCGGCGATCCGGATCAGGCGCTCGCGGCGGCCGATCAGCGACACGATCTGCTCGTCCACCTCGTCAACAGCAACCCGCACGGCGGCCAGCTGTTCCCGGTCGGCTTTGGCAGCTTTTTCGTCTTGGTGATTTGTGGACATGTCCATGACAATATCGAAGGATGCAGCCACGAGTCGATCTGATCTCACTGGGCGTCCACAGCGTCGAGGCCTCCCGCCGTTTCTACGTCGACGGCCTGGGCTGGCCCGTGCACCGGGAAGTCCGGGGCGAGGTCCTCTTCATTCAGGCCAATCACGGTCTCATCCTCTCGCTCTGGGACACCGGGCAGATGCAGGCCGAAGCCGCCACCGATCCCCCAACTGCCAGTCCGTCCATCACGCTGAGCCACAACCTGGGCAGCGCCAGGGAAGTCGACTCGGTGATGGCAGAGGCCGATTCCGCCGGAGCCTCCATCGTCGCCGCTCCGAAGACCCAGCCCTGGGGCGGCTACACCGGGTATTTCGCCGACCCGGACGGCTACCGCTGGGAAGTTGCCTTCAATCCCAGCTGGGCGGTCGACAGCGGCGGCAAAGTCACGCTCTGACCCGCCGTCGGCGGGTCAGCCCCGCAGGGGTTTTGCCATACCGGCGTCATGGAGCTCACAGGATGGCTTAGCCCGGAAGAATCCTGGAAGCAGCATGACCGCATGGAGGCACTCGTCAGAGCGTCCTCCACGGAGGTGCCTGTTGTGCGCTCAGGCCCTGGTCCGGCCGGGTCTCCCTGGGCGAATGCCATGATGCAGCGCCCGGCATCGACGTCTGCCTGCCGTTCCGCGCCTACCGGGGTGGCACGCTCCGCAATCGACCGGGGCGGGGCCCGCTGGATAGACCGCTCCTACGGCGGCGTGGGATTCAGCCGGCCGGGTCCAAAGCCTTCCCTGCTGGTCCAGGTCCGTCAAGGGGCATTCCTCAGGAGATCACTGGCAGGTGAAAGAGACATTTGCCGATGACGAGTTGACGCAGTGGATATCGGACATCCGGTCACAACCAGCAGAGGCCCCGCCCCTGGATGTGAACAAGCTGCGCGCCGAGCGTGTGAGGCCGGCCGGGCCAAGCTTGCTTCAGGTACTGGAGCTGTCGCTGCCCGGCGACAACGCGGTTCAACTGCGTTTCTACCGCCCCACCGCGCAGCCCCTGCCGCTCGTTGTCTACGTCCATGGCGGGGCCTTCATTTTCGGGGACCTCGATTCCCATGACCGGACGTGTCGCCGTCTGGCAGTGGAGGCCAACGCCGCGGTACTGGCGGTCCACTATCGGCGAGCGCCGGAGAACCCGGCACCGGCGGCGATTGACGATGTGGTCGCCACCCTGAAGTGGGCCGTCGGGCCAGCGGCAATTCCAGGATCAATCAAGGGTTCCCCGTCCCTTGCCGGCGACAGCGAGCGTGCAGCAGACAGGGTGGGGATGGGGACTGGACGCGGGGGCTTTAGCGTGGTCGCTACAGCAATGGGTGCCGGACATCGACGCTGAAAAACTCGAGATGTGGAGCCCATTGCACGTCAGGTTCAGCGGTCTGCCACCGACGGTGATAGCAACGGCGGAACACGATCCGCTTCGTGATGAGGGCGGTGCTCTGGCTCAAAAGCTGATTGCCGCAGGAACAGAGGTCCACCACGTTGGTCATGCGGGACAAGTTCACGGATTCCTCAGTCTCGATGCGGTGTCCCCCACGGCGTTGCAGGCCGGGAACAATTTACTGCGGCGATTTGCATCCATAATTCGCGACAACGGCCTCTTGCCGGGTCGCCGCGGCAGGGGGCTGCCGTTGCTGACACCGGATCGAAGCGGGAACCCTGACTGGTCAGGCCATTGAGGCGGTGAGAGATTCAAACGCCGGAGTACCTCGGTGCCCTAAGCCACCTCTGCCCGCATTGCTTTCGCCGACAAAGCCGCACTGCTGTGACCCAGGGCACAATGACCCTGTTGAGGTTCCCGGTCGCGAGGCTAACGTGGCTGGAGTACACGGCGGCACGCCTATTCGAGCCGGTGTGCCAGGAAGCAGCGGTGGTGCCGGCGTCTGTCGGCGGCACCACGCAGCATCCGCACCAGCGGACAGACGAGCCGCCGCACGATGGCGCCGCCGGGGATTCCCGCATCCAGCACGGATTACCGCCCGTTTCCTCCGTTCACCCCAAAGACGGCGCTCCCGTCCGGCGCGACTGGCACCAGGCTAAAACAGGCTCCCCACCGGCTGGATGAGTTCCGGGGAGTCGTTTCTTACATTCCCGACGGCGGTGCCGACGGCGTCGATTGTCCAGCCCTCCGCAACGTCATGCGCCCCGGACCGGACCAGGTCCACGAGTCCGGCGGCATCGTCGGCCTGCGGGCCCAGCCACGCCTGCATCGTCCCGCGGTCCATCGGGAGCGGCACCCGGTCGTGCAGTGCCGTGAGTTCGGCCAGCATTCCCCCGGCGTAGCCCTCCGGCGGCGAGTCGGTGGTCATGATCGACGTGGAGAGCAGCCAGCGGTCCGGGTCGCCCTCGGCCTTGGACGGGTCCTTCCACCATTCGTAGAGTCCGGCGAAGACAATCGGGTGGCCGTCCCTTGGGTGCACGTAATAGGGCTGTTTGCCGCGCCCCTCACCCTTCCACTCGTAGTAGCCATCGGCCGGGACGGCGCAGCGCCGGGAGCGGGTGGCCTTCCGGAACGCCGCTTCTCCAGCACACTCTCGCTGCGGGCATTGATCATCTTCGACCCGATCCCCGGATCCTTGGCCCAGGACGGCACCAGGCCCCACCGGGCAATATGGAGCTGGCGGACCGGTCCCCCGTCCACCAGCCGCTCCAGCAGGATCGGCACATCCGCCGTCGGAGCCACATTCCACGACGGCGGAATCGCCACCTCGTCCTCAAGTTCGGCGTCAAACTCGGCCAGCAGGTCTCCGACGGCCCGGGCCATCACGTAGCGTCCACACATGGCACCAGCTTGCCACCGCGCCCCGCCCCTGTCATCCGGTGTGCTGCCCTCACGGTGTGGCCGGGCGGTCCCGGGGCCGTTGCAGGGTCGCGGCTGCCCAGGGCAGGCGGGTAATGGCGTTGGCTGCCGCGCCGGGACCAGGTTGACAGCCGGGACCAGGTTGACAGCTTGGCCGGCTTCAGTCGGCGTCGGGCACGCCGTCCCCTGCCCCTTCCGCCAACTTCAGCTTCCGGCGTCTGCGCCGGCGCCAGACGACCACCAGGCCAAGCACGACGAAGGGGACCAGCACCCAGCCGCCGATGTCGAGAGCGTCACCGATGGTTTGGGCCAGCGCCCCGGCCAGGTAGGCGAGGACACTCAGGCTCGCGACCCAGGCAATGGACCCTGTGATGTTCCACAGCAGGAACTTGGGCCACGGCATCTTGGCAGCCCCCGCGGCAATGGCGCCCCAGAGCCGGACGACAATGACCCAGCGGCCGAAGAACAAGGCGGTGCCGCCGTGCCGATCGAAGAACGACTCCAGTTGGGTGATGCGTTTCTCGTCGGCGTGGAAGCGCTGTGCAAGTCGCAGCATCAAGGGACGGCCTCCCACCCGCCCCAGGACGTAGCCAATGGTGCTCCCGAGCATGGCGCCCAGGCTGCCGACCGCGATAACGGCAGCAAGGTTCAGATTTCCGTGGCGCGCCGAGGCGTAGGCCCCCAGCAGTGCGGCCACGGCGGGAAGCGGAACACCGGCGCACTGGGCCAGCACAATCACGAAGACGCCGAAGTAATACCCCCATTCGTCCACAATCCCTGCTTCCGCGGCGACGAAGCCTGCCCAGCCGAGCGCCACGAAGCGGAGGGCAACAAATCCGGTCATCGCTCACACCTCACTCCGCTGCTCCGCCGTGGGTCAGAATGACGGTCCCCGCGCTGCCCGCGTTTGTTCTGCAGCCGGGACCCCCGCGACGGCACCGGGATGGCCCCTGTCTACCCTTGTGGCCCGGGCCGCGTCAAGAGCACAGTCGCCTCATTGGTCCGCCCCATAGACTCCGGGCATGGCAAGAACAGCAACCGTGTTGCTGCCGGGCTCGGGGGCGAAACCATCGTCCGCCTGTAACCGCACCCGCTGTGCGGGAATAGCGGCCTGCGGGTTACGGTTGTTGCCAATGACGTACGACTTTTTGTCGGCAACCGGCGCTGCCACCAGCGCCGTCAAACAGCTTGAAGGAGAACTTCGTGGACTTCACCCCCGAATCCGGCACCATCACCATGTTTTCGACCACTTGGTGCGGCTACTGCAACCGTCTGAAGAAGCAGCTGGATGCCCAGGGCATCGGGTACACCGAGATCAACATCGAAGAAGTTGAAGGCACCGCAGATCTCGTGGAGAAGCTCAACGGAGGAAACCGCACCGTGCCCACCGTGCTGTTCCCGGACGGCACCGCGGCCACCAATCCCTCCGCGGCAGAGGTCAAGAGCCGCCTCGCGGCCTAAGGCATTTCCTTTTTCCCGATGACGACGACGGCGCGGCCACCCCGGTGGCCGCGCCGCGTTGCGTTGTGCAACTGAAGTTTGCTTGAGAAGTTTGTGACAACCAGTTTTGCGGCTGAAGCCGCGACAAGAGCAGAGGAGCTATTTCCATGGTCCATAAAGTCAAAGGCGCAGTAGTCCGCTCCAAGGGAGCACCCGTCACCCTGGAGACCATTCTGGTCCCGGATCCCGGGCCCGGCGAGGCCCTGGTGGACATCCTCACCTGCGGTGTCTGCCACACCGACCTGCACTACAAGCAGGGCGCCATCAACGACGATTTCCCGTTCCTGCTCGGACACGAGGCCACCGGCGTCGTCAGTGCAGTGGGTCCGGACGTCACGCAGGTGGCCCCCGGCGACCGCGTGGTGCTGAACTGGCGCGCCGTCTGCGGCGAGTGCCGTGCCTGCGCCAAGGGCCAGCCGCAGTACTGCTTCAACACCCACAACGCCGTCCAGAAGATGACGCTGGAGGACGGAACTGAACTCTCGGCTGCCCTGGGTATCGGCGCGTTCGCCGAGAAAACCCTCGTCGCTGCCGGCCAGTGCACCAAAGTGGACCCCGACGCCGATCCCGCCGCCGTCGGCCTGCTTGGCTGCGGCGTGATGGCAGGCATCGGCGCGGCCATCAACACCGGAAACGTCAAGCGCGGCGATTCCGTCGCCGTCATCGGCTGCGGCGGCGTGGGCGTGGCTGCTGTTGCCGGCGCCGCGCTCGCCGGTGCCACCACCGTGATCGCCGTCGACATTGACCCGAAAAAGCTCGAACGCGCCAAGGACCTCGGCGCCACCCATACCGTCGATTCCTCCGCCGTCGACCCGGTCGAGGCCATCCGCGAGCTGACCGGCGGCTTCGGCGCCGACGTCGTGATCGACGCCGTCGGGCGCCCGGAAACGTACAAGCAGGCCTTCTACGCCCGCGACCTCGCCGGCACCGTGGTCCTGGTCGGCGTTCCCAGCCCCGAGATGACCCTGGAACTGCCGCTGCTGGACGTGTTCGGCCGCGGCGGCTCGCTCAAGGCCTCGTGGTATGGCGACTGCCTGCCCTCGCGCGACTTCCCGATGCTGATCGACCTCTACCGGCAGGGCAAGCTGGACCTGGACGCCTTCGTCACGGAGCGGATCACGATCGACCAGATCGAGGAAGCTTTCGACAAGATGCACTCCGGCGCCGTGCTGCGCTCGGTCGTGGAACTGTGAGCGGCGGTCCGGGGAACAGCCTGCGGATCGACCGGCTGGTCACCTCGGGCACGTTCTCGCTCGACGGCGGCACCTGGGACGTTGACAACAATGTCTGGATCGTGGGCAACGACGCGGAATGCATCGTGATCGATCCGGCGCACGACGCCGCCGCGGTCGAGGCCGCCGTCGCCGGCCGGAGAGTGAAGGCAATCCTGCTGACCCACGGCCACGACGACCACATCGGCGCCGTCGGCGAGTTCCGCTCGCGCGTGAAGGCCCCGGTGTACCTGAACCGCGAGGACTGGATGCTCTGGCAGCGCGTGTTCCCGGGCACCGAACCGGACCACGCGATCGAGGACGGGGACAGCTTCGACGTCGCCGGCGCACGACTCGTGGCGCTGCACACGCCGGGGCATTCGCCCGGCTCCATGTGCTTTGCACTGGCGGGCGAGGGCACCGTCTTCAGCGGCGACACCCTGTTCCAGGGCGGTCCGGGCGCCACCGGACGGTCCTACAGTGACTTCCCCACCATCATTGAGTCCATCAAAACGCGGCTGCTGACGCTCCCGGCGGACACCGTGGTGCGCACCGGCCACGGCGACCCGACCACCGTCGGCGCTGAAGCGCCGCAGCTGGAGGAATGGATCGCCCGCGGCCACTAGCAAGGCAGCTGGCAGCAGGGGCCGTTTTGGGCAACCAGAACGGCCCCTGCTGCGCGTCGGTTGGGTCCGCGGCGAATGCCCCATCCGTCCGGACTTTCCCGGCCGGGCACCGGAGCGGGGCGCCGGTCTCAGCCGAGCAGGCTGCCGAAGTCCCCATAGTCCAGGGTGGCGTAGCGGGCGTAGGCCTCGATCACGGCCGCCTCGATGGCGTCCACGTCCAGATGCGGGACCAGGTCGTTGACGGCGCCTGCCGTGGCCGGGTCCCATTCCAGGCCCAGGGCGGCATAGCTGGCCTCTAGCACCGCGCGGATCGGGGCCGAGTTCTCCACGACGATGACCGAGCTGAACAGCCAGCCGCCGGCCACCACCCGCTGGGCGGTGCCGACAAGTTTGAGCCGGTGCTGCGGAAACTCCGGGTCCTGGCCGTGGACACTGAATTCGCCGGGGCAGTACTCGCCCGGGATCTCCCCCACCGCGGCGTCAACGCCGGCGGTCCGCAGCGCGTAAGCCAGCAGCTCGCCGAAGAAGGAGAAACGCCGCTTAGCTCCGGCGATCGCATCCGGGTCCGGTTCCAGGTGATCGATCACCAGGGTCCCCTCGTGATAGGCCGCGGCGCGGCCCCCGGCCTTGCGGATCAGCGGTTCGAACCCGAGCCCCCGGCAGGCCCGCGCTGCGGCGTCGAAGCCCGGCAGGTGCGTGTCGCGCTGCCCGAAGGCCACGGTGGGCGCCGGGCGGTAGAGCCGGAGCATGGGGCCCACCCCGCCGGTCTTGACCTTCCGCAGCAGCTCGAGGGCGAGGTCCAGGTCCGCGGCGGCGCCAAGGGATGCCTTCTGCCGGAAAATCGTCAGCGTCCGGGGTGCGCCCGCGGCCTCCGGCATCTTGTTATGCTCCCTTATGGTCATCTTGCAGTTCCTCGTCGTAGCCGCCGCGTTCGCCGTCATCGATTCCGTCTGGCTCAAGTCGATGAGCAAGTTTTACCGGAGCCATCTGGGGCACCTCATGGCGGACAAGCCCAATCTAGGGTACGCCGTCGCCTTCTATGTCCTGTACATCGCCGGGATCGTCTTCTTCGCCCTCCAGCCCGCGCTGCACGGCGGCAGCTGGCTCACGGCGCTCGGTTACGGCGCAGCGCTGGGCACCTTCGCCTACGCCACCTACGACCTCACCAACGCCGCCACCCTGAAGAACTGGCCGCTCGTCATCGTGGTGGCGGACATCGCTTGGGGCGCGGTGCTGACCGGCCTGGCCACCGTGGTGGGCTGGCTCGTCTTTTACTAGCCCGTCGTCCCCCAGCGGCCCGTCGTCCCCCAACGGCCCGACGCCCCCTAGACCGACGTCCACCAGCCCGTCGTCCACCAGTCCAGGCGGCGGTTCCGCCGCCGGGACTGCCGGCCCCTAGGACTTCCGGAGCGTCAGGATTTGCTCGGCCCGGCCGAACGGGCCTTTGAGGTCGTGCAGCACGGTCGAGGTCAGGCCGATCCCGTCAGTGCCGAAGGAGACCTCGTTGTCCAGCCCAAGCCACTCCCCTTCGGGCTTCCGGTACATGTGGATCTGGAGGTCCAGGTTGGGGAACGAGTAGCTGCCTTTCCCCGGTGGGACGCGGGCGGCGATCCCGTTGGCGGTGTCCACCAGGCCGACCAGCCGGGCCAGGTCACTGCTGTCGTTCCGGTCCGTCAGGGGGTGTTCGGTGTGCAGCCAGACCGTGCCCGAACCGGCGCGGTGCCCGTCGGCAATCTTCATCGTCAGTGACGCGATGTAGCCGCCCGGCCAGATGCTCGCGGCGTTGTAGGGTTCGCAGTTCTCCGGCGCGGGGATCTTCGGATCCTCAAAGGCCGCGATGGCCGAGGTGTCGGAGGTGATCATCCGCCAGGCCGTGGCGCGGATCGCGGTGCGGCCGCCGGCGGTCAGCTCGGCCTGCACCAGTTCGATCGTCCGGCCGGGGCGCAGGGTGGTGGTGACGACCTCGAACTCTCCGCCGGGAATCAGGCCAAGAATCTCGTAGCTCAGGCGAGCCATCCGCATGTCGTCGCGCGGCTCATGCCGGTCCAGGCAGTCGGCCATGATGCCGGAGGCGGGGGCCATGTGCTGCTCGTGTTCATTCCAGGCGCCCTGGGCGTGGATGGTGGAGCGGAAACGACCGCCGCCCAGCACCTCGTAGTAGTAGTCGCCCTCGGCAAGCACCGGTAGTTCAGCAGTCAAGGTCTGCCCTTTCGCGTGGCTGGTAATCCCAGAACACACTATCGCTTCCCCGGTGCCCTACGGTGCCTGCGTTCAGGCTTCCACGCGGACGCCCTGCCAGAACGCCAGATGGTCCTTGATGTGCCCGGCGTCGGGCTTCGGCTCAGCGTAGAACCAGGCAGCATCCTTGTTCCGCTCGCCGTCAACCACGAGGCTGTAATAGCCGGCCTGGCCTTTCCAAGGGCAGACACTGCTGTGGCTGCTGTCCTCCAGGTACGCGGCGTTGACCGAGGAGCGGGGGAAGTAATGGTTTCCCTCCACCATGACCGTGTTGTCGCTCTCCGCGATGACCGCGCCGTTCCAGATTGCCTTTGCCATGGCGGTGTCTCCTGCTCTTTGCCGGGAAGTTCGTGCAAAAACGCGGCCGCAGCCGCGCGTTACTGGGTCAACGTCCGGGTCAGCCCAATGATTCCGTTCTTCCGGGCGGGCGCGCAGTCTCAGTTCCCACGGGCTTAGCCGGACTGGGTAGACTCGGAATCAGACTTTCCACGACTACCCGCCGAAGAGGTGCTCCCCTGATTCGAGTCATCAGCTACAACCTGCGTAAGCACCATGCCAGCGGTGAGCTGGTTGATCTGGCCCGCGATTTTGACATTGATGCCCTGTGTCTCCAGGAATGCGACACCAACGACATCCCGGACACCATTGGCGATCTGCACCTGGCCAGTTCCACCAAGGGCAACCGGCTGGGCCTGGCGATCTACTACCGCAAGGACCGCTTCACGGCGTACGAAACGAAGACCTTTGCCCTGAAGAAGTCACTGCATGACCGCGTCCTCTCCCCCGCCCACGAGCGGCTCATCGGCACCCGGGTGATCGACAATGAGACGGACCACGACCTGGTCATCGCCTCCTTCCACGCGGCCCCCCTCACGGCGTCAAATTCACTGCGCCGGAACCAGATCCATGCCGCCCACGCGGAACTGCTGAGCATGGGCGGCGGCCTCATGTCACTGATGGTCGGTGACTTCAACTACCCGTTCTTCACCAAGTACCTCACCGAAGAGATGAAGGATGCAGGCTACGACCTGACGCTCAGCGACCGCCGTACCTACACGCGGTACAGGGTCTTCAAGGGCCACTTTGACTTCGCCACGTCGCAGGGCCTGAACATCGAGAGTGTCGAAACCCTCCCGCGTGGCGCCTCAGACCACCTCCCCATCCTCGTTTCGGCGGAGTACGGCCAGGACGCTCCGGCGGCCGGCGGCTCCGCGTCCCCTGCTGCGTAGCCAGGGCCACCGTGCGCGGAACGTGGGGACTAAAAGCCCCGCCCGGTCTGCGCATGGTGCGGGACTACCGGCGTCCCTGGCTCAAATCTGACCTGACCGCCGGCGCGGCCCTCAGCGCGTTCCTCATTCCGGCCGGCATGGCCTACGCCGAAGCGGCCGGGCTGCCGGCCGTTACGGGCCTCTACGCCTCGGTCATCCCCTTGCTCGTCTACGCCGTCTTCGGGCCCTCCCGGGTCCTGATCATCGGCCCGGACTCCAGCCTCGCACCGATGATCGCCGCCGCCATCCTGCCCCTTGCCGGCAAGAATCCGGACCACGCGGTGGCCCTCGCCGGCGTCCTGGCACTGCTGATCGGCGGACTGCTCCTGGCCGGCAGGGTCTTCAAACTGGGTTTCGTCACCGGGCTGCTGTCCAAACCCATCCGTGTGGGCTACCTCAACGGCATCGCCGTCGCCATCATGCTCAGCCAGTTGCCCAAACTGCTCGGCATCCCGGCAACCGGCGGCTCGCTCGTCGACAGCGCCGCCGCCACCGCACGGGCTGTGGCCCAGGGTGCCACCAATCCCCTCGCCCTGCTGTTCGGTGCGGGCACCATCGCCATCATTGTCGTCTGCCGTTTCCTGCCGTGGAAGCTTCCCGGCGTGCTGATCGCCGTCGTGGCAGCCACGGCACTGACCGCCGTTCTGGACCTCACGGCGGCGCTTCCCACCGTGGGCGCCCTGCCCCGCGGCCTGCCGGTTCCCGCCATCGGCGGAGTCAGCCTCGAGGAGGTCCTCGCCCTGCTCGGCCCAGCGGCCGGCATCGCGTTGATTGCCTTCGCGGACACCTCCGTGCTCTCCAAAAGCCTGGCCGCCAGGCAGGGCGGGCAGGTGGACGGGAACCAGGAGATGGGTGCCCTCGGCGTCGCAAACGTGGCCAGCGGACTCTTCAGCGGATTTCCGATTTCCGGCAGTACCTCGCGCACGCCCATCGCCCTCGAGGCCGGCGCCAAGAGCCCGCTGGGCGGAGTCGTTGCCGCCGTCCTCGTGGTGGCCTTTATGCTCATCGCGCCCGGGGTGACGACCTTCCTGCCCTCCACCGTGCTGGCCGGCGTCGTGATTGTTGCCGCGACGTCGATCCTTGACCTGAAAACGCTTCTCCGGCTGCTCAGGATGAGCCGGATCGAGGCCGCTTTGCTGGTGGCCACTTTCCTGGGCGTCGCGTTTGTCGGCGTGCTTGAAGGCATCGTTGTCGCCATCGGGCTGTCCCTGATCGCCTTCGTGAGCCGCGCCCTGGACCCCTACCGCACCGAGCTCGGCAGTGTGGGGGACGTCCCCGGCTACCACGACCTGAGCCGGCACCCCGAGGGCCAGCGCGTCCCGGGACTCGTGATCGCCCGTTTCGACGCGCCGCTGTTCTTCGCCAACGGCGCCGTCTTCACCGAACACATCAGGAACCTCGTGGCCGCCGCCCCTGAACCGGTGCGGTGGGTGATCGTGGCATCGGAGGCCATCACCGGCCTGGACACCACCGCGCTGGACGACCTCGTGGCACTCGACGACGAGCTGGCGAAACGCGGAATCAGCCTCGTTTTCGCCGAAATGAAGGGCCCCATCAAGGACCGCCTGATCCAGTTTGGCGTCAGCAGCCGCTTTGGCCCGGACCATTTCTTCCCCACGGTCACCAACGCGGTGCGGAACTACAAGAGCACCTTCGACCTCGAGTAGGAACGGGCGCCGGGGTCCTCAGACCAGCAGCTTAGCCCAGCAGCGGAATCACATCGATCCTGCCGTCCGGGCTGACCGTCACGAGCACCCGTGCTCCCGTCACACCCTCAAGCGCCGCCGCCAGCCGGCCGGCCAGCTGTCCGGCGTCGGCACCGGGGCCAGGCGCCAGCCCCTGCCCGGGCCCCGGCCCCAGTACGCTGCCAGGAACAGGCCCAAGCCTAGGCCCGGGGACGGTGACAGGAACAGGAAGAGCCCCAACGTCGGCCCGCCGCCAGACGGTCACGCCAGCCCCGGTGACGTCCTCGATCACCCGGTGTAGCGGCGCCGGATCGGAGCCGGTCACCAGCACGACGTGCCCGATGGTCCGCTTCCGGGCCGGCCCCGCCGCCGCGCCGGCGGCACGCTCGTCGCGCCACACCGCAAAGTGGTAGCCGGCCACAAGCCCGGTGGCAACGAGCAAGCCGAGCGGGGCCCGGATCCTCTCCACCACGCTGCCCCCGGAGAGGTCGCCCAGGAAGAACTCGAACACCCGGTACCCGATGACCAGGAGGGTGATGACGGCAACCACGGCACTGAGGCCGAACACCACGACCAGGTAAACCCGCCGGGCGTTCTGCCAGCGCCCGGTATCGCCGGCAGCGCCAGGCTTCGCCGCGGGCGTCCGTCGGAGCGGCTTCCACGCAACCCACCAGACAGGGCCTCCAACCAGGAGCGAGCTGATGCCGCCGAGCAGGAGCGTGCGAATCCCGGATCCCACGAACGGGGTGGCCGCCATGGCGAGGACGGCATTGACGATCACGCCGATGCCGGAGGCAGCGGCAACCAGCGCGACGCCGGAGGCGATCAGCCGGCTTCCCTGCCGGACGCCTTCGGAACTTCCGCGGGCCAGCCCGCGGTGGTATGCCCAGACGAGAGAGCCGATAGCGGCCGCGGCCACCGCCGTCGCCAGGGGCTCAAGCAGCTGCTCCATCGGTTCTGTGCGGTCGAAAGCGAGCCGCAGCAGCGTGAACACCGTCACTCCGGCACCGCCGAGTGTCAGCACCCCGGCGCCGAGGACCCCGACGAGCATGAGGACGACACTGGCGAGATCGGTGCGCAGCAGCCGGCCGCCGTCGTGTTTCCAGTGCCACCACCAGACCAGGCCGCCGCCCACGGCCCAGACGAGGGACTGCAGCGCGGAAATCCACCAGGGCTTGCCCACCATCCCGGCGGCGATGGCCCCCCGGAGCGCGGCATCCAGCAGGACGGACAAGGCTGTGACTGCGCCGCTGACCCCCATCACCAGCCCGATGTAGCTGCCGAGGACCGTGGGGACGTCCGTCAGATCCAGCGGCCGCTTCCGGGGATGGCGCCACATCCAGCGGTGCCAGACCCAGACGGCCGCCCACACCAGGCCGGCGGCCAGGGAGGAGCGCCACTGTAGCGACCGGCCGCCGATCAGGGTGGTCAGGGTACTCAGCAGGTTGGTCGTCGCCAGGATCAGGGAGAGCACGTAAACCCCGGTCATATACAGGCCCCAGCCGACCGACGCCCGTTCCGTTTCATCACCCAGGCGCCGCCAGACAATCCACCAGAGGACCGCCGCGAGGGGTCCGCCGATCAGGGCGAAGGCCAGCGAGCGCGCCAGCCCGGCAATATCCCCCGTCACCAGCGTGGTGCCCGCCACCAGCAGCCGTTCCAGGAGGCCGCTGAGGCCGATGGCTGCGATCACCACGAGGGCGAACAGCAGCAGGTAGGTGATCAGGCGGCGGACGGTCCGCTGGGCCGAGCCCGCGGCGGATGCCGTGCTCATCACTTCACCGCCGTGTTCTGGCACACCGTGAGCTGCCACGGGGCTCTGTCGATCAGCCACTTGTCTCCGGCCTTGACCAGGTCAAAGGAGTCCTCCATCTGGTACTCGGCGCTGCCAAACGGGCCGCCGCCCTCGGAGACGGTCATCAGCACCCTGACGTCTGCGGACTCCGGTCGCTCGGTCGTTGAGACGAGCGTGACGCGGAGGCTGTCCGCTCCCGAGCGTGGCATGTCGGTGCTGCAGCGGGTCTTGGCTGCATCCGTCAGGTAGGCGGTCGCCGCCGTCTCGTCTCCGGCGATCACAGCGGCGGAATAGCGCTGGACGACACCGGCGGGGGTCGCCGCGTCCAAGGGGGCTGGCTCGCCCCGGGTGAACACGACTATCAGGGCGACGATCACCAGGACGGCGATGGCTGCGAGGATGGCCAGCAGCGTCCGGTCCGGCCGGTGCCGGGCCGCGGCCGGTTCTGCTGCCGGCGGTCCGGCCGGTGCTGTGGCCGGTTTGGGTACGTTCGGCTCGGGTTCCTGCGGCTCTGGACTCATGAGGTCAGTATGTGGCAGGCGGGGAGCGCCGTCATCGTGTCTTTAGGCCCCATTCCCCGCTGACCTGCGGTTTCTCCGCCGTCGGACGCCCCTGACAATGAGCGGGGCGACGACGAGGGCGAGGGCGGCAGAGACGGCAAAGTTCAGAACCAGGGGTGGCCCGCCTAGCCGAAAACAGCCTGCGCGGGCGGCGCGGGTCCGTCGACGCTGCCCCCGGCAGGCATTACGCTCGGGAAATGAGATTCGTGCGGAAAATCCTAGGCCTTTTCCTGCTGGTGGCAATCGGGCTGGTGGGCTCGGGGCCGGCGGCAGTTGCCGTCACGCCGGTCGACGTCGTTGTGAAGGACCGGGCCGGGGTGCTGGACCAGAACAAGCTCCTGCCGGCCGTGCAGGCGATGGACTTCTACCAGCCCACCAAGGTGGCCGTTTACACCTACAACGGCTCGGCCTCGGACAACCTCAACGAGGAGGTCCTGCGCTTCGCCCGGGCCGAACATCCGGAGTGGATCAGCGCGGACGGGCAGAAGTGGGCGAACGGGCTCTTCATCTTCGCCCTGGACCCGGTGGGCCGGCACGTCGGGACGTACATGGGTGAGGACCGGAAAGTCTCGCTGCAACAACGCGAGGACATCCAGAACGCATCCAAGGACCTCCTTCGCGATGCGCAGTGGACGGATGGCACCATCGCCGGCATCCAGCGCGGCGCCGAACTGATCAACCAGCCGTGGTACCGGTCCACTGCCTTCCTCGTCACGGCATGGACCGCCCTGGCGGCCGCCGTCGCGGGCGCCGCGGCGTGGCTGATCGTGCGCTGGCGGACCCGGGTCAGCAGCCGCAAGGAACTCGCCCGCGGCGACGCCAGCTACTCCAACGTCAGCCTGGACCTCCAGGTCACTGAGCTCAACGCCAGCACCATCCCGGAAGCCTCCCGCTACGGAAGTACCGTGCTGGAGAAGCACCGGAGCTTCATGGCGAAGTACAACACCGCGACCGGCCTCTCCAACCAGGTCCATGCCCTCTCCCCCCGGGACCTCAGCAGGCGCCCGAACCTGAAGCTGGTCAGGAGCTACGCGGACGCCGCCGCCGAGCTGGACGCCCTCGACGACGTCATCGCGGACACCAACGCCCTGCTCAACCGGGGCTCCGCGTGGGCGCCTGCCTGGGACCGGCAACTGGCCCCCTTCCGCGCCGACCTGGCCGCGATCGAGCAGATGCTCAGCAAGCGCAACGCCCGGGGCGACTCGGCGACCGCGGCGGCATTGCGCTCCTTCCGCGACCAGAGCCACCGCGACCTCGAACAGTGGACCGCGGAACTCTCGGACGGAACGATCACGCCCGAGACCGCCCTTGACCGGCTGCGCGACGCCCGCACCCACCTGTCCGAGCTGCTCAAGAACCACGCCGATACGGTCATCGACGGGTACGCCAAGAACGAGAAGGAAGCCTCGCTGATGCGCCAGGAGATGGAGAGCGCGCAGGCCGGAAGCAAGTCCAAGTACGGGCGCACCTACGAGCCCAGCATTCTGGGCACCGTCTACCCCGCGTACTACTTCTTCTCCGTGCCCACCTTCAACTCCGGCTTCAACACCGGCGTCAGCAGTGTCAGCAGTGCCCGCGGTGGAGGCGGCAGCAGCACCGGCTATGGCGCCAGCGGCGGCAGCTTCTCCGGCTCGGGCAGTTCGTCGGGCTTCTAGCCGGATCAGGCGGTCTTGCTGCTCTCGACGACGAAATCGCCGCCGGGGAACAGTATGGTCTCGTGGCCGTCGTCGAACCTGACGTGATACGGCGGGGCGCCGTCTGCCCCCTTGACCTCCAGGATTTCCCCATGGCGGTCCGATGACTCGACCGTGGTGCCACGGATAATGATGCGGTCTCCCTGGGCTGCTTTCATGGCATTCACCTCCATGCTTCAGCGTACGGTTCTGTGCCCGTTTGGGGAACAGATGCCCGTCAGAAGAGCCCGGCGGTGACCTTGCCGGTGAGCTCGTAGAAGACATTCCTCCGGGCGGCCCCCTCCGGTCCGTCCCAGCCCAGGGTGTAGACCACAAAAATGAAGGCCCGCTCGCCCTGGACCAGGATGCTGGCATCGTGGAGGTAGCCGTTGATCAGCCCGTATTTGTGGAAGACGCTGACCCCCGCCGGTACCGCGGCCGGGATGAGTTTCTCGTAGTTGGTTTTCTGCATGTAGGACAGCAGCTGGGCGGTGTTCGCGGGGTTGAGCAGCCGGCCGCTGTACAGCTCAGCCAGTATCTTCGCCATCTCAGCCGGAGTCAGGCTGTTCATTGTCCGGTCATAGGGGATGCCGATCGAGGCGGCATAGTCGGTCAGGCCCTGGTAACCCACGGCGTTCAAAATCAACGCCCACGACTCGTTGTTGCTCTGCTGGACCATCAGCCGGATCTGTTGGCCGGCGGTGGATGCCCCCATCCTGGCCCCCAGCGAAGCCTTGCCGGTTTCCACAAGATGGTAGTAGGCGGCAGCGGCGAGGATCTTTCCGGTACTGGCCGCCACAAACTTGGTCTTCACCCCGTACTCATGCACCGCCCCATCACGCACGTCGATCAGGGCGACACCCACCCGGTACCCGCTGTTGGCGGCGAGGACCGCATTGATTTCGGCATCGAGTGCGGGGCCGATGGCCGGCGCCGGAGGAGCCAGGACGGGCGCCGGGGTGGGCGCTGGGGTGGGCGCCGGGGTGCTGGGTAGTGCCGACGGCGTTGCTGCGGCGGCTGGCGAGTCGGCTGTTCCTGCGTCCGCTGATGCAGACGGGGACGCCGACGCGGACACCGGGGTTGCCGGCGGACCAGCAGCATCGACCGGAACCCGGGCCTGGATGGCGGCGTAGACGATCGCCGTCGAGACCAGGCCCAGGACGGCGACCACCACGATCAGGAACTGCGGGCGGATCCCGCCCATGAATCCCAGCAGGCGCCAATCAGCGCCCCGGGTCGACTTACGTGTATGCCGGCCGCTGCTGTAATGCCGGCCGCGCCCCCAGGAATCCATCAGGCCTCATCGACCGGGCATCGACGGAGGCGCTGTATCGGTTGATGTCGCAGTCAGGTTCGCAGGCATGCTTGTCCTTCTCAGCTGAGGAACCGCGGCGCGGCTTCAAATCCGGCCATTCTGCCCCCGACAGAGCCCCAGCACAAGACGCCGCGCCTGACGGAGCGTGGCTCAGCCCGCCAGTTCCCGCCGCCGGAAGCGGAGTTCCCGCTGCGCCCCGTGCAGCGGGGAACCCGTAAAGGGCAGGTCCTCAAGCCGGACCGCGGCGGCCGCGGCGAGCGCCGTCCGGTTCGCCGCGGCGGCGGCCCGCTGCGGCAGGCCCAGCGAACCGGCAAACTCCGCCCAGTGCCTGGCCTTGAGGTGACGCGTCTTGCCGCAGACCGGCAGCGCCAGGGTTTCGTCCCCGTACAGCAGGGTGCACGGGACATCGAATACCGGGGCCATCACGAACCCGCGCGGGCTGCCCAGCACCGCAAGGTTCTTGGCGTGCAGGTCTCCGTTGCCGGTCAGCCAGGCAAAGACAAACTGCAGGTACAGGTTGCGGCTGGCAAGCAAGGGGGCAGTGCACGTGGCCGCGAGCGCCGTTGCCACGTCCTCGGAGCTCACGCCGTACTTGGAAGCGGGCGGCAGGCCCAGAACCTGGGTCCCGTCCTCCAGCGGCAGCCGGACCCATGTCCCGGCCGGGCCTTTGACCCGGTCGAACCGTTCCACCAGCAGCCCACGCAGGCCGTTCCGGTCTTGGATGACAGAACACTTGGCCACCGGAATCTTCAGCGCCTTTGCAGCGTGCAGGTGAACCGCCTCGTTCTCCACGAGGTGGGGATGCTCCGGCGGGTCCAGTTTCAGCAGGTAGCGGTGCCCCTTGACGGCCAGTGGTGTGGTCAGCATCGAGGCGCTGGTCTTGCGCTGTACTCCCGGCAGCCCGTGGAGATCCACGGTGTTGACCAGGATGGAGAAGTCCAGCGTCTCAGGCCTCGAGGTATCGGCAAGGGCGGGCGGTTCCACCGGGAGCTCGCCGGCCGGGACCACCTGGACGTCACCGGGGACATCAGCCCCCACGGCCAGCAGCAGGGTCAGTTCGTCGTCAAAGCTGGTCTTGGTCGCGTTCTTCAAAACCGTGAGCCGGTGACCCTCCGGAAGCAGCCCGGCGAAGAAAGCTGGAAGCGCACCCCCCGGAGTCTCCACCGCGTCCCCGGACAGTGGGAGGGAGACCGCTACGGCCGGACCGCCGCCGGCGAGGTACTCCATGGTGTAGCTGAACCGGACCCCGCCGAAGCCGGTCCGGCTGAGGTGCCCGGCAAGGGTGCCGCCCTTGTAGACATCCGCAGCACGAACGAACTTCAGCTCCTGCAGTTCGGCGGCCATCAGCGCGCTGTCAGCCGCAGGCCCAAGACAGCGCTTACGGCCGCCACCGCCTGCAGCGAGGGGTTTCCGGCCCCGGTCTCGATCGCCCGCACGGTGCGCACCGAAACCCCGGCGAGGTGGGCAAGGTCCTCCTGCGTGATCCCGGCGTCCTTGCGGGCGCTCCGGATGCTGGCCCCAATGGACACCACGTCACCCATTTCTCGGCTCCCCAGTCATCGACTCCATAGTCATCGGCTCCAGTCGGCAGGATACTGCCGGTTGAGGAATCCGATCCTCCCATCCTGCCGTGATTCGCAAGTTTCGGCAAGATGTTGCCGGTTCTGCTCTGTTCGGCCCATTTGCATCCAGCGGGAGGTACGTTCCGGCAAGATGCTGCCGCCGACGTCGGGCCTTCCCTCCCCTGCCACGGCCGCGGTACGCGGCGTACGCTGGAACCCCGGCAGCCCAGCGAAGGAGCCCCGCATGCGCAAGATCATCCTCATGATGCAGGTGTCCCTGGACGGATACATGGAGGGCCCGGGGCGGGACCTGGGCTGGCACCGGGTCGACGAGGAACTGCATAATCACTTCAACGACGAACTCCGCGCCATGGGCGGCTTCCTGGACGGCCGTGTCACCTATGAGCTGATGGCCGGATACTGGCCGACGGCGGACCGGGACCCGTCGGTCCCTGCGCCGATTGCCGAGTTTGCGGGGATCTGGCGTGACATGCCGAAGATCGTCTACTCCAGGACCCTGGCGAAGGCGGACTGGAACACCGAGGTGGTGCGCGACGTCGTTGCCGAGGACGTGGTCAGGCTCAAGGAGCAGCCCGGCGGTGATCTCGCGCTGGGCGGGGCCGATCTCGCGGCTGCTTTCCGGCGGCTCGGCCTGATCGATGAGTACCGGATCTATGTGCATCCGGTCCTTGTGGGCCGGGGCAAGCCCCTGTTCCAGGAGGCGGAGGCGCCGACGCCGCTCCGGCTGCTGGAGAGCCGGACGTTCGGCAACGGCGTGGTGCTGCTGCGGTACACAGTGGAGCCGGACACCGGGCACGCAGAAGGCCGGTGATCCGCTGCCCCAAGGCAACCGATCGACCGGCCTGCTGTGCGCTGTTGGCGGTGCTGCTAGCCGGCGCGGACGAACGTCACGGGTCCGGTGGCGGTGAGCCAGGACAGCGGGTGCGCTATGGTGGCGTTGACGCCGTTCATGCCGCCGCTGATGGCCTGGCCGTTGCCGGCGTAGATGGCGACGTGGCCGGACTGAACGATGATGTCGCCGGGCTGGGGGTCAGCGACTACCTTGCCGTACTTCAGGAAGGCCTGCGGTCCGATGTCCCCGACCGGGATGCCGGCAGCATTCAGGGCTTTCTCCACCATTGCGGTGCAGTCCTGCGTGACGCCGATCTGGCCGTACGCCATGGACAGCAGGGTGGCGTTGACTCCGCCGGCTGCCGGGGCAGCGGCCGGGGCGGGCGCGGCCTGGACCTTCACGGTCGCCTTGGCGGCGGCAGGGGCTGCCGGGGCCGGTGCGGCGGGGGCCGTCGGAGCGACTACGGGCTTGGGTGCCTCGACCACGGGAGCCGGGGCAGTCTCAACGGCCGGGCGCTCGAAGGTGATCTGGACGGCGGAGTCTGCCATGACCGGCGCGGAGACCTGGCCCTGGACGTCAACGGACGACGCCGGCGCGGAGTCGCGTTCGGCCGGTGCGTCGGCTGCATTGGCGGCCATGGCGCCGCTGAGCACCATTCCGGATGCGGCGACGAGGACTGCGGCCTGGCGGCCGATGGTGCCGGCGGTGCGGCGTTTGCTGCGAAGGTCGGCGCGTTTGGGCGCACGGGTATTGCTAAAAGTCATTAAAGGAGCCTCTCCCAATGCCTGCGAGGTGAGCTGTCGGATTCGGATGGGAGGCACCCGGCCGCACGCTGGCCCGATCATGACGGGCCGTGCGGCTTCACCCCAAGACCCCTGGAGAACAGCGGGTCAAAAGTGGTTTCCCCGTCTCTGCCGGACGTTGCTGCGAGTTATCCCCACGCCGCGGCAGAGTTAGGCAATCGGCAGGGGAGAGCCTGTCTCGGAAACAACAGGCACCTAACAACGGTAACGGAATGATTACGACAAGTCACATTGGGGTAACGCCGGGTGTGTTTCGCGGGGCACAGCGCCCCGGCCGGACGCGGGCGGATTTATCGGCCCCGGGCATAGGATGATGCCATCACCGTTCCCCCGAAACGGAGGCCCGACCATGAACAACCCCGAAGGCGCCAGGCACTGTGTCGCCATCTGCCAGCTAAGCAACCAGCCGCAGGAGGACTTCAGCGTCAACACCGAACTGCTGGTGCTGGAAAACGGGGAGGTTCACGTTTCCACGTGGGACGCCGAGCCCCGCGACGGTGGCTTCGACGTGCACGTTCTGAACGACCGGGTGGACGCCCTCGGCTTTATGGTGATCACCGATTGGGAGTTCTTCGACGAAAAGGCCTACGCCGTGGTGGAGCGGCGGCTGCCGCACCAGGAGAGTACCCGCTGATCAGGGCCGCCCGGTCAGAATTCCAGCTCGGGCCGGCGCCTGGCCATCTCGGCAAGCACCAGCGAGACCGCGTCGGCGGCGGCCGCGGCCGCGGCCCCGGCGTCTTGCGTCAGGTTCGGCTCAGCCAGCACCGAGCGGGCGTGGCGCACGAACCGGGACCAATCCCCCGCGCCGGCGCGCAGCCCGCACAGCGGGGACAGCAGGGCTGCGCGGCGCAGCCAGCCGTCGGGATCCCGAACCCAACGGTCCAGGACGCTGTCAGCGCGGACCCTGCCGACGACGTCGAGTCCTGCGATCAGGGGACCGACGACGTCGATGGCGAGCGGATCGACCAGCGCGCCCACCTGTGCGCTCCGCACGAAGCCTTCGATCCGGGTCAGGTCCGTGTTGGTCAGCAGACCGGCGCTGGATTGGAGGAGGACGACGGCGGCGAGGCGGCGTTCGAAGACGGGCACCTCCCATAACTCGGAGCTTAGGGCGGTGATGTCATCGTGCGTCAGTCCAGGATGGCGGCGGAGGGCGTCGCGGACCGTTCCGCGCACGGCGCCGACGGACGCCCCGTAGTAGCGGTGATCGCTGCCGTGCCTCGCCTCCGCTTCCTCCGCGCGGCTCCAAGACGACTCACGCTGGAGCGCCCAGTCTATGAATTCACCGGCTTCGCTCATTGGGCTATTCTTTCGCATTTTTGGTGGCCGCGTTCCGGGTCGCTTTTAATGTCGCAGGTGCCCGATAGTGTGTTTCCATGGACGGCAAGCAGGGGCCCGAAATGGTTCCGGAAGCGGCGGTTGGTGGGGCGGTCACCGAGGTGGCCCGCTCCCTCGCCGCCGTCCGCCCGGCCTGTGAGAGTGCCGGACTGATCGGCCAGCTCCGGGAACTCGAGGACCTGAAATCCGCCACGGCCGCACTGCAGGCGAGAATCGCCGTCGCCTTCGACCTCCTCCAGCGCCGCGAACAGCGGAACCTTGGTCTGCCGGCGGCGGAGCTGGGATCCGGGGTCGGCGCGCAGATCGCCCTGGCCCGGCGGGAATCCCCGGCCCGCGGCGGACGGCTCCTGGGCCTGGCCCAAGCCCTCCTCACCGAAATGCCCCACACCCTCGCGGCCCTGGAGAGCGGGCAGCTCAACGAATGGCGCGCCACCTTGCTGGTGAAGGAAACCGCCTGCCTGTCCGCGACGGACCGGGCCGCCGTGGATGACGAACTCGCCGCCGACACCGGAACCTTCAACGGGACCGGGGACCGGGGCATCATCGCCGCCGCCCGGACCGCCGCGTACCGGCTGGACCCCCGCACCGTCACCGCCCGCGCCGGCCACGCCGCCGCCGAACGGCACGTCAGCCTCCGCCCGGCCCCGGACACCATGTGCTACCTCACCGCACTGCTCCCCGTCGCCGCCGGCGTCGCCGCCCACGCCGCCCTGACCCGGCACGCGGCCACCCTCCGCGCCGGAGGAGACCCCCGCACCCGCGGGCAACTCATGGCCGACGCCCTCATCGAACGCACCACCGGCACCCCCGGCGGGATCAGCGGCATCGAAATCCAACTCGTCATGACCGACCGCACCCTCTTCCAGGGCCACAGCGAACCCGCCCGCCTCCCCGGCTACGGCATCGTCCCCGCCAGCTGGGCCCGCACCCTCCTCAAAACCGAAGGAACGGGCACGGGCATGAGCGCTGGAGCCGGTACCGGCAGGGAAGTTGGCGACACCGTCCGCACCAGCGCCGGGGACCGCGCCGCGGACGGCGAAGACGCAGCCCTGAACGTCTGGCTCCGCCGGCTCTACACCGCCCCCGGCACCGGCGACCTCACCGCCATGGACTCACGAGCCCGGCTCTTCCCGCCCGGACTCCGCCGCTACCTCACCGCCCGCGACACCACCTGCCGCACACCCTACTGCGACGCCCCCATCCGCCAATTCGACCACATCATCCCCTGGCACCACGACGGCACCACCAACCACACCAACGGCGCCGGACTCTGCGAAGCCTGCAACCACACCAAAGAAACCCCCGGCTGGACCTCCCGCCCCAGCCCCGGACCCAGACACACCCTCAACGTCACCACCCCCACCGGACACACCTACCAATCCTTGGCCCCGCCGTTGCCGGGGTGGGAACCTGTCGAGGCTCGTTCGCTGCGGAACTCCCGGGTCCGGGTCCTCTCCCCCGAGCGTCGCGAACTCCTGCATCACTTGAAAGCCGCAAAATGCGCGCCGTCCGCCGATTGGCTTGCTGCATGATTCCGTGGCGGTAGCCCTGCAGTTCTGCCGCCGGCATCGGCCGTCGGACGCTCACCGCCCGGCGCGTCTGACGGATCTGAAGTTCAGCGGCCGGTCAGCGTATGAAGTATTGCCGCCCTCAGGGGTCCGCCAACAGGAATCCAAGGGCTGGCAAGCCCAGCACCCGGGCTGCCCGACGCCGTCGTGCCCTGTCCACCAGCAACCGCAGGGCAGCGAAGTCCTGCTGGACCGTTTGAGCGTCACCCGGCTGGCCAGGGCTCCGGTGCCAGGTCCGGGCCAGGACGGCCGCCGCCGCGATCCGGGACACCTGCGCCAGGTCCAACACATGGCGGCGACCCTTGAGCCAACGCATTAGCTGCCGCTCCGTAACCACGGAAACTTGGTCCGGCGCCGCCTTGACCGTCATCGCCTTGGGTTCTACGACCACCACGACGCCGGTGACAATGACGGCAGTGCCCGCTGCGGCGCTGAGGCGTTTGGACGCCCGAGCCGCCTCATGCGCCGCGTTGTAACAGGACCAGCCACTCCGGCCCCAGCCCCGCCAGGATTCGGCCAACCGCGATCTCCCCCAAGGCACCCTTGTACCAGGGCTGGCTGTCCTCGCTCAGCGGGCTGACGCCAAGGATCCGCTGAAAAGTGGAGCGTCGAGGTTCCCACACCATCTTGCGGCGGCATTTTTGGCGTCCGATAATTGATCCTGGGAGCTCGAACAGAGGACAGACCGTGGACAGCCACAACGACTTCCTGGCAGCCGTCATGCCGCGGCTCACCGACGTCGAAACCGCACTTCACAACGGCGATGCCGAACCGCGCAAGGCCATGTGGTCAGGCACTGATCCAGTGACTCTGTTCGGCGCAGTCATGACCAAAATCGGCCGGGACCAGGTGGCGCCAGCCTTCGACCTTCTGGCATCCCGCTTTTCGAACTGCACGTCCTTTCAGTACGAGGTCATCGCGTCCGGTGCCAGCGGGGACCTCGCCTACATCGTGGGAATAGAGCACACGACGGCGTCGATCGGCGGGACGCCGCCGGAGCCCTACGCCCTGAGGGTCACAACGATTTTTCGACGCGAGGACGGCGAGTGGAGGATCATCCACCGGCACGGCGACGCCGTGCCCGACGGTGACAGCCACGCGACCCTCCTGCAGCTAAGCCGGCTCGGGGAGCTGGGCAGCACCCCCGACGATGCCGGGTAGCCTCCCGTCTGGCCGCCGGCCGTTCCGGCCGCCCGGCTAGTAACCCCTCCCGACGGCTGCCGCCCGCGCGGCCAGCTGGAAACGCCGGCGCCGGTAACGCGGCCAGGCGGAAACGCGGGGTGTGGGCGGCTGTCGGCCATTTACTGCCCGGGGGCCCGGTAGGACGGTGTCTTCCTAGCCGCCTCGTCAAGATCTTCCGGAGTCATGAGCGGTTTCAGACGAACGTTCACGGAGCCGGTGGAATTGATCATGAGGGAAAGGGCTGCGGCGTCGGCCGGCCCCGGAACGTCGAAGACCCCCAGTACATCGGTCTTGCCGAAGGCATAGTAGAAGCATTCGAGTGAGCCTCCGACGGATTTGAGGGCTTCGACAAGCGCTTCACGGCGCTTCGTGCCCCCTTCGCGCATGAGGCCTTTGATGCCCTCACCCACATAGTTCGCTTCGAACAGATATTTGGCCATGGTCGCTTACCTTCCCGTGATGTCCAGGACCCGGGCATCCGAAGGTGTGCCCGGAACCCCATGAGGGCAGGTCCCGGAGTTGGTCCCCGGAGCGGGGCTGTGGCCACATGGTAGGCCGTCCCCCTCGCCCTTACAACGGTTGCCGCAAAGCCCCGCCGGAACCTCGGGAGCGCTGATCGAAAAGGCGCCGACAAAGGCCGGGCCCAGCTGGGCATTCACTCCCTAAGAGGCCTTGGGCCGGACGACGAGGACCGGGCAGGGTGCATGGCCGATGACCTGGGCCGGCACCGAACCCAGGTGCAGGCCGGGAAATCCGCCGTGCCCTCGGGAGCCAACCACAACGAGGTCCGCGGACTTGGCAGCCTCGAGAAGTGCAGACGCCGCCGAGTCATTGTGGACGACTTGACCGGTGGCGGCCACCCCCGCATCTTCAGCGGTCTTCAGGGCCGCAGCCTGGAGCGTCTCTGCTGTTTTTTCCGGGGAATCCTCTGTCACGATTTCGCCGACGGCCGTTTCCAGCATGGCCGGATACCAGGCAAGCGCCGGTTTGCTCCAGGCCGTGACGAGACGAAGCTGGCCGTTGCGCTGTTTCGCTTCGTCCACGGCCCACTGCAGGGCATTTTGAGAACTCTCGGAACCATCAAAACCAACCACAACCACGAATGAACCTGTACCGGCCATCTTGTCTTCCATTCCCTAGCCTCGGTGAGCTGCCTGGACCTTTCAGTCTCTGTGTCCGCAAAAGTCAGTGTCAAGGTCCGCCGGATGCGGGCCTCCGCCGCGGGCTCCAGAACCGGGCAAAGAGGGGACCCTATGACAACGTGCCCGGAGCCTCTATTCTCTTGCCATGAGGGTTGGGGGCACATACCGGCGAGGCAGATCGCGCCGTCCCGGGCGGGACGGCTGCGGCGGCGCGGCGGCACGGCGTGCGGGCAGCCCATGAAGACCAACGGCCCCCCGGCTCATGACAATTACGACGAATTCCTGGCGAGACTGGACGCCGCGACAACGAACCTGAGCACGCGGGCGGCCTCGTTGGACAAGGCGCTGGCAGCCGTCTCGTTGCTCCTGGGGCCTTACCAATCCGCAGCGCGGGAGTGGGAACGACGTCGACTCGACGTAGACGAGCAGCTCGCCCGGCAGTCCTGGGCGCTGCACACCCACGCCGCACTGAGCGAGCTCCACGACGTGGCAGGGAAGATGCAGTCCATGCTCGCGGGGCGTACCCAGCGCATCACGGAAAAGCTGTCGATGATGCACCGTCGTCTCGCGGCAATTCACCAGTCATTGCTGGAGCTTGAAGCAAGCAGGGTCAAACTGGATTCGTCCCGGATGTTGTCACAGGACCGCGAAAAGCTGGGCAGCATCTTTTCTGCACTCGCCGGCTCAACCATGGCCGCTCCAGCCCTCGCTGACATGGGCCTGCTGGGCGATCTCAGGGAAGCGCGCGAAGCCGTCATCCTGGCCGAAGCGCTAATGGAAGTGAAAGGGTACTAGTCATGGGAAATTCCCTCGATCAGCCAGGCAAACACACCGTGGCGCTGGTCCGCTGGTCCAGGACGCCGGGCGAACATCCCGTGATCAAGTTCGTTCTTTTCAGTATCCTCGGCATGATCCTTTGCCTGATCCTGATGATCTTCCTGCCCGGCCTCAGGAGTTTCGGAGCCGTCGTCCTGTTCACCTTCTTCTTCGCGGCCCTGCTCACTTTTCCCGCCCTCTCGGGCCGGCGGAAATTCATGCGCGGGCTGACCAAAAGGGTCAACGACACTGTCGCCGAGGTGACCAACACTCCCGGCGACCAGCTGTCGGTCAAAGAATTCCGGCGCATGGTCAAGAGCGGCGAGCGGCGGCCGCTCCTCGTTGGCGGGGTGCCCGGATTGAACCTGCATGTGGAACGGATTGCCGCACTGGAGAAGGATGCGCCCAACAGATGGCTCGCGGTGTTCACCGTGGTGCCCCCGGAGAACGGGACGGCGAGTTTCGACCGGTTGGTCGCCGCGGCCATTGACGCCGATCCCGGCACCACGGCCACCCGCCCTTCCTAGTGCACGGCCTAGACGATATGAAGTGAGAGCTTGCGGGTCCTGGTCCCGTCCGGGACCGGCCATTATCGCCGGGCGGTCCCGGCAGCGCCGGCTTTGGTGTGATCGGTTGCGGTCTGCGTGGCAGGCGGCGCTTCGGGGCCTGATCCCGGCGGTGATGTCCTCTATCCCGGACGGGGCCAGGTAACGGCAAAGGGGCCGGGGCCTTCTGTTTCACAGGGTCCGTGGGTTGCCATTAACGGCTCCCTTGGCCTGGGCGGCTCGTCGGGGGTGCAATCGTAGTGCCACATGTGAAGTTTGGGAGGTCCCGGCTATGTTTGAGCATACTTTCATTGGTCTGGATGTTCACGCGGTCAACGTCGTGGGCCATGCGTTGAACCCGGCCACCGGCGAAATCAGCACCCACACCATGGCCGCTGACCCGGCCATGGTCCTGGAGTGGATCCGCCGGTTCGCCCCGCCGGTCAAGGTCGTCTACGAGTCGGGGCCGACAGGGTTTGTCCTGGCCAGATACCTCCGGGCCGCAGGCATCAGCTGCGTCGTCGCGACGTCCTCGAAACTGCTGCGCGCACCCGGGGACCGGATTAAAACCGACCGGCGGGACGCCCGGGTGCTGGCTGAGATGCTCGCCGTGGGCTCGGTGGCCGAGGTGCGGATCCAGGACCCGGAGGAAGAAGCGCTCCGGGACCTGTCCCGGCTGCGCTCGGGCACGGCCAAGGACCTCGCGCACGCCCGCCAGCACGTGAACGCCATCCTGTTGCGCCACGGCATCCGCTACCCCAAAGAGACCAGATGGACGCAGGAACACAGCCGGTGGCTGCACCGCCAGCACTTTGATGAACCGGCACTGCAGTTCACCTACGAGGCCGACGTCGAGCAGGCGGAACTGCTCGCCGGGCAACTCAAAAGGATCGACAAGCAGGTCGCCGCCACGGCCGCGACATGCCGCTACGCCCCGGTGATTGAGGCGTTGATGTGCCTGCGGGGCATCCAGATTACGACCGCGTTCGGTTTGGCCGTGGAGACCGGGGACTGGACCCGCTTCACCGGTTCGTCCATCGGCTCCTACCTCGGGCTGGTCCCCAGTGAGAACTCCTCCGGCCAATCCCGGCACCAGGGCCCGATCACCAAGGCCGGGAACACCTACGCCCGCAAACTCCTCATCGAAGCCGCCTGGCAGCACCGGCGCCCCTACGCCCGTCCCGGGGATCGGCTGCTGCGCCAGCTCGACCGTGTGGCCCCGGCAACCCGCATCCGCGCCCTGGAAGGCAACCACCGGCTCCACCACAAGTGGGAAGTCTTCGATGAACGCCACAAAATGTCAGTCAAGGCCAACACCGCGATCGCCCGCGAACTCGCCGGCTGGTGCTGGTCCCTGGCCGCCCCACTCCAGCAAGGAGAACGCATGAACGCGGCCTGACCCAGATCGTGCCCCCGGGACGTGGTGCAAGTGCGACGGCAGCACGCGGAGCTAACTCGAGAGCCCGCTATGAGCAGACGGCCCCAACCGTCGACGCTCGATCCTAGACACCGACAATGCTCCAGCCGAACAGATCGTCATGCGGTAACCAACCCGCGAATATCAGCCTGACACTGCCCCAGTCGAAAACGACTCGCCACCACTCACACCACGACCGGGCCGGCACACGATGAGCGGCCCCCGGAACCACAAAGCGCCAGGAGCCGCTCACCTCTGCCCCTTGACAACCCCGACCTACATATCAGCGGGCGGGGGCCGGCTTCAGGCCCTTGGCATACGCGGCCTGCCCCACGTGCTGGAGACAATCGGCGATAGTGCTGACCAGCCGCACCCCGAGCGTGACGGGCGGGTCCCAGCGCGTGTCGACGATGCGGTCGAAATCCACATCGCCGAGGGCAGCCAGGAACTTCGTGGTCTGCCGGTGCACGGCGTCGTAGTATTCGAGCAGCAGCTCCGGAGGGGCCTTCACCGAGTCGACCTGCCCGGTCGAATGGCCATAGCCGGTGTCGCGTTCCGGCAGCGGCAGACCGAAGCGTCCCGCGAACCCCTGTGAGGTCCACACCTGCTTGAGGCCGGCGGCGGAGGCGACCTGGGCATCCTCCACCCGGCTGAGGTGCCAGATCAGCCACGCAATCGAGTTGCCGTTTCCTGAGGGCCGGCGGACCAGGGCATCGTCGTCGACCCCGTCAAGCGTGGCGGCGACGGTCTCCCGGATCCGGACGAAGGCGTCGAGCAGCAGTTCGTTGGATTTCATCGAGTCCCCTCACAGTGCGTTTTCGGTGAGCCCCCATGCTTGCATGGATGCAGCACCACGAGATAGGGCGCTCCGCCGGCTTTGGGGATCCCGGTACATGACGCCCCCCGCCGCGATTCATCGTTTCGCCGTCGGGGTCAGGACCATCGCGGATCCGCCCCCGCGCCTCATGGGCTCGGCCGCGGCGACCATGCCCCCGCCGGGCAGGAACTCGATGGCGGTCGCGGCGCCGATCTCTGCTGCCGAGGTGAACGCGTCACCCGACGGTGTGAACTCATGGCCGTACGGCGCCAATTGGCTCCCGTACGCCGCAATGAACTCCGGCTCCGCCGTGACCTTGGCCGTGTTCCGCTGCGAGGCACGCGGGGCTGCAATGGCCTCGGAGATGGTCATGCCCAGGTCCACCCGGTTCAGGATCGTCTGCAGGACGGTAGTGATGATCGTCGACCCGCCGGGCGAGCCGAGCGCGAGGAACGGCGCACCCTCCTTGAGGATGATGGTCGGCGACATGGACGAGCGCGGGCGCTTCCCCGGCTCGATCCGGTTCGGGTCCGCCGCGTTGTACACGGTGGAGAAGTCGGTCAGCTCGTTGTTGAGCAGGAAACCGCGGCCCGGGACCACGATGCCGGACCCGCCGGTCTGCTCGATGGTGAGCGTGTATTCAGCGACATTCCCCCACTTGTCCGCGACTGTCAGGTTGGTCGTGGAGATGTTTTCGGTGTCCTTCTCATCGGAGGTGGACACGGCGGCGGCAGGGCACACGCCGTCGTACGCGGACACGTCCCCCGGCAGGACCGGTTTGGCAGCCGCCTGCAGCGGGTCAATCCGGCAGGCGCGTTCCTTGCCGAACAGCGGGTCAGTAAGCGCGGCGGTGGGGACGGCGCCAAACGCCGGGTCGCCCACGTATTTGCCGCGGTCCGCGAACGCCAGCGCACTCGCCTCGAGGTAGTAGTGCAGGGCGCCGGGCGTGGACATCCCGGAAAGGTTGACCGAGTCCAGGATGTTCAGCGCCTCGCCGGCTGTGGTGCCGCCGCTGCTCGACGGCGCCATGCCATAGACATCCAGGCCCCGGTAGTCCACGTGCGTGGGCGCCTGGTCCAGGGGACGGTAGGCGGCGAGGTCCGCCGTCGTCAGGTGCCCGACGGGGACGGGCAGCTGTGTGCCGGCCGTTTTGGGCGGGGCCTGGACGGTGGCCGCGATCTCCGCTGCGAGCGGGCCGCCGTAGAAACCGCTGGTGCCCTCCTTCGCGAGGAGCCGGTAGGTGTCGGCGAGCTCGTGGTTCTGGAAGACACTGCCGACGGCGGGGGCGTCGCCGCCCGGGAGGAAGAGGTTGCTGGTCGAGGTGAACGCCCCGAAGCGGAGCTTGTTGTCGAGGGTCTGCTGGCGGAACGTGTCGTCGACCACGAAGCCACGGGTCGCCACCTTGATGGCCGGCTTGAGCGCATCGCCGAGGCTGACGGTCCCCCAGCGGTCCAGGGCACGCTCCCACGTGGCCGGAGTTCCGGGGACGCCAACGGAAACGCCGCTCGTGACGAGCTCAGGCGTGAAGCGATAGGGCTGGCCGGTCGCCGGGTCGATGAACGCGTCCTGCGGCATTCCTGCCGGTGCCGTCTCCCGGCCGTCGATGGTGCCGACCTCGCCGGCCTTCGCGTCGTAGAACACGAAGTAGCCTCCGCCGCCGATCCCGGAACTGTAGGGCTCAGTCACGCCGAGGGTCGCGGCTGCGGCGACGGCGGCGTCCGCGGCGTTTCCGCCCTTGCGCAGGACCTCGATCGCCGCCGCTGATGCCTCCGGGTCCACGGTGCTCACGGCACCGCCGTACCCGGTGGCGGTCGAATCCTTGACTGTCTCCCGCGGATCGGCGAACGCGGGGCCGGCAACGGCGCCGCCCGTCACGCTCAAGGCCAGCGCCGCAGTGGCGGCCACCAGCCCACGTGTCATAAATGCCATAATCGCTCCCGAATCCTTGTGATGCGTGTTGACAGTGCTTGTCACGCTACTACGCGGTGGAGCGACACTCAAGACTTCCCCGCCGCACATTGCCGGTGATGGCGGCCGGACCATCCGCTTCGGATGAGGTGCCCTCCGGGGAACGCCCCTAGGGTCGGGACATGTCACGCCCCGGTTCGAAGCTTTTGGCGGCCTTCCGGAGGGTCGTCGGCTACTTCACCGTGAGTGCGGTCTGCGGCGTCCTCGCAGCCAGCCTCGTGGTCCCCGCCCTGGCAGGGGCCGGCGTTGCCCTTAAGGCATCGGCCACGTACTTCAACAACCTCCCCTCGGAGCTGAAGGTTGATTCGCCGTCGCAATCCACGAAGGTCCTGACCGCGGACGGGAAGACGATCGCCACTTTCTATTCGGAGAACCGGGTGAAGGTCGGGCTGGACCAGATGTCCCCCTTCATCAAGGACGCGATTGTCGCCGTCGAGGACCGCCGCTTCTACGAGCACGCCGGCGTCGACCCGCAGGGGATTCTTCGGGCCCTGGCGTCCAACCTGACCGGTGGAAGCCGGCAGGGCGCCTCAACCCTCACCCAGCAGTACATCACCAACGTTCTCAACGAGTCCCTGGTGTCCGCGGACAAGGGCGATCAGATCGTCCTCAACGGGCAGAAGAGCATCGCCGACAAGGTGCGCGAGATGCGGCTCGCGATCGAACTGGAAAAGAAGTACACCAAGGACCAGATCCTGGAGGGATACCTCAACATCGTCTTCTTCAGCCGGGATGCCTACGGCATTGAAGCCGCCTCGCGCTATTTCTTCAGCACCACAGCCAAGGGCCTGACCCTGCCGCAGGCTGCACTGCTCGCCGGCCTGGTGAAAAGCCCCAGTTTCTACAACCCCGCCGTCTATCCCGAGAACGCCATCCAGCGGCGCAACCATGTCCTCGATGCCATGCTCAGCCTCGGCCGGATCTCCCAGGCGGACCACGACGCCGCGGCCGCCACCGGGGTGGACCTGAACATGACGCCGGGGAGGCAGGGGTGCGCGGCCGCCGACATGGCACCCTACTTCTGCGACTACGTTTCGCACCTGATCCTTAACAACCCGGCGTACGGCGTCGACCTTGCCGCGCGCGTGAAGAAGCTGTACCGCGGCGGGCTGACCATCACCACCACGCTGGACAGCCGGCTGCAGGCGGCCGCGCAGGCGCAGGTCGACGCCACGGCCGGGGCCAACCCGGACAGGTGGGGCGCGTCGCTGGTCTCCATCGGGCCAGGCACGGGGAAGATCCTGGCGATGGCGCAAAACACCGTGTTCCTCCCCGAACCCGGGAAGTTCGACACCCAGCTGAATTTTAACGTCGATTCCAAGGACGCCAAGGGCAATGACCTCAACGGCGCCGGCGGGTTCCAACCCGGGTCAACCATGAAACCGTTCACCCTGGCGGAGTGGCTCCAGGAGGGCAAGTCCCTGACCGACCAGGTGGACGCCTCCCGCCGGTCGTATCCGCTTGGTTTCCGCTGGAAATCCAGCTGCGGCAAAGTCCTCGGTGCCTACGACACGAAGCAGCGGGCCCTCGGAGCGGCCGATGATCTGCAGAACAACGACACCGGGTACTACCGCCGCATGCGCGTCGACTACGGGCTCTACAACTCCATCAACACCGCTACCTTCGCGGAGGCCGCGCAACTGGATTTCTGCGGCATCCAGAAAATGGTGGACAAAACAGGAATCCACAGCGGCCTGGACAACGCTCCGGTGAACATGCATCAACTGGGCAACCTGCTGGGCGCCATTGGTGTGGCACCGCTCGTTTTGGCCAACGCTTTTGCCACGTTCGCCAATGACGGCAAGTACTGCGAGCCCGTCGCCATTGTGGGCGTGACCGACCCGGCGGGACAGCAGCTTCCGTCCGAAAGCAAGTCCTGCCGTGAGGCCATCAAGCCCAGCGTTGCCCGCGGTGTGACCTCCGTGCTTCAGGACGTGCTGAAGAAAGGGTCCGGTGTCTACATCAAGCCCAAGGTCCAAAGCCAGTTTCCGGTGGCGGCCAAAACCGGAACCTCCAACACCAACGGCGCCACCTGGGTGGTCGGCTACACCAGCGGCCTGGCCACCGCGTCCTTCTTCGGCGACGCCCTGGACGGCCAAAAACGCCCCGGCCAGAACATCACCGTCAACGGCAAGTTCTACAAGAGCATCGACGGCTACATGCTCGCCGGCCCGCAGTGGGCGAACTACATGCTCGAGGTCGCCGGGCTCTATCCCGCCGAGGCCTTCCCGCCGCCGCCCGAGTCCATGACCAAGAAGCCCGACAGGTCCGGCGATCGTGGGGACTGACCGGAGCGCCCCCCTCAGTGCCGCAGGTCCAGCGCGTCGAGGAGCCGTCTGACCGAGCCTCCGAGGTTCCAATCGGTGGCCAGACGCTCGAGTTCGGCGCGGGCATCGCCGACGACGGGGTGCAGCTGCGCGCCGGCCTGCTCCAGCGTCGGCAGCTCAAGGTCGCGCACGACATTCACGACGGCGGGTGCGACCGCCAGGTAGTCGGCGGCCGCGGCGAGCTTTGACCGGACGGAGGCCGACAGCACGCTTCCCGGATCCGTGGCCGCCGCGAGCAGCCCGTCGAGCGTGCCGTACTCCCCGAGCAGTGACGCGGCGGTCTTCTCGCCGATGCCGGCGACGCCCGGCAGGCCGTCAGAGGTGTCGCCGCGGAGGGTCGCATAGTCGGCGTACTGCCCGGGCAGCACACGGTATTTTCCGACGATCACCGCGTCGGTCAGGACTTCGAGGTTCTTCATGCCGCGCGCGGTGTAGATCACCCGCACCTCGCGGGCGTCGTCGATGACCTGGAAGAGGTCGCGGTCGCCGGTCACCACATCCACGGGAAGCTCAGCGTGGCTCGCGTAAGTGCCGACGACGTCGTCGGCCTCATGTCCGGCCGCCCCCACAATGGCGATGCCGGCGAGACCAAGCACCCGGCGGATCATCGGAATCTGTGCCTCAAGCGCGTCCGGCACGACCTCCACGTCAGGGGCACCCGCGACCTCCTCGGCGACCCGGTGCAACTTGTAGCCCGGGATCAGGTCAACGCGCCACTGCGGCCGCCAGTCGTCGTCCCAGCAGGCAACCAGATGTGTCGCGTCGTAGTCGGCGGTGAGCCGCGCGATCATGTCGAGCAGCCCGCGAACAGCATTCACCGGCGTGCCGTCGGCGCGTCGGATCGTGTCAGGCACGCCGTAAAAGGCGCGAAAGTACAGCGACGCGGTGTCGAGCAGCATGAGGCGTGGTGGCATACCTGATCCTGACACGGATGCGCTTCCTGGGCTACGACCAGGCCTTGATCGTCTGACCCGTTTCGGAACCGTAGACACTGCGCACAAAGGCCGCGGCCGCCACGGCGCCGGGAACGGCAGCGAAGCCGGGGAACACCGCCGCATACGCATCGGCGGATTCTTCCAGCACTGTGGCGCTGACAGTATTCAGTCGGAGGTGTGGCAGCTCCGCGGCGGCAGTCTTGACGAAAGCGTCAAGCCCGAGGTTGGCGATGGCGCTGGGCGAGCCGCCGGGGAAGGAAAAATTTCCCACGATCCCGCTTGTTAACGTGATGGACCCGCCCTCCCGGACATGGCCACGGGCAGCCAGGGTTATGCGGACCTGGCACAGCAGCTTGCCGTTCACTGTCGCTGCGTAGGTTTCCAGGCTCGCATCCGTTGCCGACGCCCACTTGGCTCCGCCAATGGTGCTGACCACCGCGTCCACCGTCCCTACCCGGTCAAAGAGTGCCGCGACGCTGGCATCGTCCCGGCAATCAACGGGATGTTCAGTTGATGAGCGTGACGCGCTGATGATTTCCAGCTGCCCTGGGCCAACCTTTTCGTGGTGCGCGGACAGTGCCCGCACCACGTTTTGGCCCACAGTTCCGGTGGCGCCGATGACGAGAATTCGCATGAGTGTGCCCTTCGTTCTTGTTGCAGGCAGGCGGAATGCCTGATGACTGTCTTATCTACGCAGGGGGTTGAACGCCCAAATCTCGTGCGGTGCTTCACCGCTCACGATCTGTGCGGCGAGCAGCTTGCCCGTGGCCGGTCCCAAAACCATCCCCCACATGCCGTGCCCACCTGCCGCAAAGATTCTGTCCGAGGCCAGACGGCCAACGATAGGCAGCCCGTCGGGCGTGATTGGACGCGAGCCGACCCACGCGTCGCGAAGAGAGGACCAATCGATGCCCCGCAGCAGCGGACGGACAGCCTTGGCGACTGACTCAAGCCTGGAAGAATCGGCCGGCTCGTCGGGACCAAGGAACTCCATGGTTCCCGCGATTCGGAGGGCCCCCCGGTAGGGCGTGCAGACGACCCGTTGTTCCGGAAAGTACAGCGGCCCGTTCGGGAGGCAGTCGCCGTCGACAGTGAACGAGTAGCCCCGACCCGCCTGGACCCCAATTTTTAGGCCCCACTTTGCGGCCAGTTTGGGCAGCCACGCGCCGGTGGCAAGGATGACGACGTCGGCCGTGAGGAGGCTTCCGTCGTCGGCCGTCACGGTCGCCGAGGAAGGCCCTGCATCAACGGAGATCACGTTTGTACCATCCCTGATCTCGCCGCCGCACGCCTTGAAGGCCCCCGCAAGGTCCCAGACAAAGTCCCCTGGATCAAGATAGCTCTGTCCGGATATCTCCAGGCCGTGCACCACGGCGTCGGCGAGCGCTGCGGGCCGGTTCCCGTCGGCCAGTGTGCTGACGCCTATGCTCTGGCCCATGGCGTGGAGGTGTTCGAGCTCGGCCCGGAACGCTGCCGCGGCCGTGGCGCTGCTGAAGCCTGCAACGTAGGGGGCCGCGATGACCGGCGAGGAAATGCCCTGCGCTTTCAGCTCGGCGAAGGACGCGTCCACGGTCCTCGTGATGGGCCGGAGCGCTGACATGGTTTGCTGCCATTTCCGGGCGTTCATGTTGCCGGCGAACCGCATGAGGAACTTCCACAAGTGCGGGTCAAAGCGCAGCGGCACGTGCAGCGGGGCGTTCGGATCGGTCAGGCTTTGCAGGGCGTATTTCCAGGCGCCCGGCTCCGCCAGGGGCATGACCAGGCCCGGCGTCACCCAGCCGGCATTGCCCCAGCTCGCCCCCGCGGCGGGCCCGACTTTGTCGACGACCGTGACCGACAGTCCCTGCTGCTGCAGGTGCCAGGCTGTCGACAGACCGACGACGCCGGCGCCGACGACTATGGCTGATTGCGGTTTCTTCATCTGGTTGCTTTCTGGCATCGGCTACAGGTGTCGGCTCAGCATGCGTTCCGCATAGACGGAGAGCCACGTTGCGGGGATCGAAATGGCGGCGTAGAGCAGGCCGGCAATGATGAAGACCGGCAGATACTGGAACGTGGAGGAGCCGATCGAGTACGCCTGGCTCATGAGTTCCGGCACGGCTACTGAATACGCCAGAGACGTCGCCTGAAACAGGAGGACTGCAAAGCCCATCAACGAAGGAAGGGCGATGCGAAGTCCCTGCGGGATGACCACGAACCTCAGGCAGTCCCGATAGCTCATGCCCAGTGCGTGGGACCCCTCGACTTCACCCGGAGGAACCGATTGGATGCCTCCACGGATCAGCTCGGCACTATAGGCCGCCGTCGTCCAGGTCAGGGCCAAACATGCCGAGGCCATGGAGCTGAGGGTGATGTCGGCGTTCGGAAGTCCGTAGTACATGAGCTGCAGGAGCACCAGGGCCGGCGCTCCACGGCCTACCTCGACGAAGAACACCGACAGATAACGGAAAGACCTGTTGTGGGCTGTCACGCCGAAGGCGAACACCAGCCCCAGCGGAAGGCCGAAGGCCAGGCTCAGGAGGGTCAGGGTGAGGCTGACCTTGAGTCCGTCAAAGAGTGTGGGGCCATATTGGATCGCGACTTCGACCAGGTTGTTCATCGAGCCACCGCCTTGCGCATCTTGACATCAAGGTGCCTGGAGAGCAGTCCCAGGGGAACGCTCAATATGATGTAGACACCGGCAGCCACAAAAAACACCATGATGCCTTCCCCGGACTGCCGGGCATACTGGCTGGACATAAAAACGATCTCAGCCACGCCGATGGACGAGGCGATGGAGGAATCCTTGAGCAGCCCGATGGCAAACGTCGTGTAGGCCGGGACTACGGCCCGTGCTGTCTGCGGACCGATGATTCGGCTCCAGACGGTGGCCCGGTGGAAACCCAGCGCCGAGCTGGCCTCCCACTGGCCCTTGGGAATGGAAGAGATGGCGCCGCGGAAGATCTCCGCGAGATAGGCTGCCGCTACCACGCCAAGGCCCAGGACACCAGCCTGCAGAGCCGTGAGGCGGATGGCGCCGATGGAGACGCCGTAGTACAGGATGAAAAGCCACACCACGGGTGGGACCCCCCGCAGCAGGTCAACGAGCAGGCGCGACATGAGCCATAGGATTCTGTGGCGGCTCCGCAGCCCGGCAACGATGGGCAGCGCCAGCACCGTCCCGATCATCAGGGCCAGGACTGTCACGAGGACTGTCAGCGGCAGGCCGATGGCGATGGCCCGGAGCATTTCCACGGGTCAGCGCTCCAGCACGGCGCGAAGGAACCGGCGGGTGCGGTCGTGCTGCGGATCCTGCAGGATCTGCCCCGGCTCGCCCTTCTCGATGATGCCGCCGTCCGCCATCACCACCAGTTCATCGGCGACGTTGCCAGCGAACGCCATCTCGTGGGTCACTACGACCATCGTCATGCCGGTGGACGCGAGCTCCTTCATGACCTCGAGCACTTCAACCCCGACTTCGGGGTCCAGCGCCGAGGTCGGTTCGTCAAAGAGCATGACCCTGGGGCCAAGAGCCAGCGCGCGGGCAATGGCGATGCGCTGTTGCTGGCCCCCGGAGCACCTCGACGGATATTGGTCAGCCTTCTCGGCCAACCCCATGCGCTTGAGCAGTTCCATGGATTTTTCGTTGGCCTCGTCGCGGCTGCGCCCAAGCACCCGTTCCTGGGGCAAACTGATGTTCCGCAGGACCGTCATGTGGGGGAAGAGATTAAAGTGCTGGAAGACCATGCCGGCGCTGCGGCGAAGGGCCGCAAGATTCTTGGGGTTGGGCTTTCGGCCGGCATTGATGCGGTGTCCATCGATCTCGATTTCGCCGCTGTCCGGCTGCTCCAGCAAGTTCATGCAGCGCAGGACGGTACTCTTTCCGGCGCCGCTGGGCCCGATCATGGCCGTGACGGATCCCTCCGGCACTGACAGGGAGACGTCACGAAGCACCACGTTCGAACCGTAGGCCTTGGCGAGATTCGTCACCCGGACCACAGGGGTGCCGGTCCGGATATTCGGCTCAATCATCAGTTCGTCCGTTTCTAATAGTCGTGCCGGGTCTGTCAATGCTGCGCCCCGGTCCCATCCGGGGCACCGCCTGCATCTGCAGCCCGCCGGGCCGGTGATCGCTGCCGCCGGAGGTGCAGGCTTCGAAGAGGGCGGTGGCGACCGCAAGGTCCTCCCACGGCATGCCGGTTGTCTTGAACACCGCCGGCCGGTCCGCGGCGACCTCCCGGCGTTTTAGAACCAGGTCCGCAAGGGTGATGAGTTGTGCGGGCCCGGCAATGGCACCCGATTCCATGGCCTGGATGACGTCGCCCGCCTCGCGCCCCGCAGACTCCTTCGACTCCACGCACACCGTGGCCCTGGCGAGGAGATTGTCATCAAGCTCGCGGTGCTCCCGGTCATGCGCGCCAATGGCCACCACGACCGCGGAATCCTTCACCATGGCACCGTCAAAGAGTGCCGTCGGCGAAGCCGTGGCACAAACGATGAGGTCGGCCTCCCGCACGGCTCCCGGACCGGCCGCGGCGGCAGCAAGACCGATTGCTTCGGCCTTTTTTACCAGCCGTTCCGCTGCCTCCACGTTGCGGCCGACAATGTCCACGCCCTCCAACTCAAAGAGCCCGGCAAACGCCACGATGTGGGCCCACGCCTGCACCCCGGTGCCAAAGACGACCAGACGCTTGGGCCCGGGCGCAGCCAGGAGCATGGCGCCCATCGCAGAAACAGACGACGTCCGCAGTGCGGTCAACGCCACACCGTCAAGCACAGCGAGCGGCCGCTGGTCGTGGCCACCGAACAGGACATAGAGTCCCTGGATGACCGGCGATCCGGATGTCGCATTGCCCGGCGTGATGGTCAGGAGTTTGGTTCCGACGTACTGGCCGTTACTCGCCGGCATCTGCATGAACGTCCCCCCGGCCGTTTCCACCCGGGTCCGCGCGGCGCTCCTTTCGGGATCGAACCCGGATGCCAGGACCGATTCCATGGCGGCCACCGCCTCGCGCGCCGTCAGTGCCGCGGCTACGGTGCCGCCGTCGATGAACAGGGGTGCTGGCGGGTGCCCCGAAGGGCCGGTCGGTGAATCCATGGAATCGATCCTTAACTCGCGGTGCAGGACGTTGGTGGCAGGGTCCGCACCTACTTCACGAGGCGCGGTTCACCGGTTTCAACGGCTGACTGGGGCAGGCCGTACGACTTCACGACCTCCGCGATCTTGCCGCTGGTCTTCATGGCCTTGATGGAGGAATTCACCGCCTTGGTCATGTCCGTGTTGTCCTTCCCGATCGGGAATCCGATTTGGGCGGGCTCCTTGGACGCAATAACCCGGGAGTCAGCACTGGCTCCCGCAACCTTGTACTTGGCATCGGCCTTGTACATCTGGAGGGCCGAGCCGAATCCGTCGATTCCAGCCTGGATGCGTCCGGCCTTAAGGTCGGCCTGCATCTCCACTGCGCTAGGGTAGATGGTCAGCTTTTCACCCATGACCTTCTTCATGTCCGGCACCCACAGATAGCCGTCGACGGTGCCCACCTTCATGCTCTCGAGGTCCTTGATGTCCTTGACCCCGGACTCGGAAACAATCCCCATCTCGTCCGTGTAGATCGGATCGGAGAGGCTGACGATCTCGGCCCGGACGGCGGTCCGGTAGTAGCAGCCGATGGCCACGTCGGCCCGCCCGCTCTGGACGGCCGGGATGGTCCCCGCGTAGGACGTCGGCTCGACCTTGATGTCGAGGCAGTTCTTGGCGGCGAATTCCTTGATGATGTCAGCATCGACACCGGTGAGCTTGCCGTCCTTGTTCGAGGAAAACGGCGGAAACTCGGGCGCGGCAACGGTCAGGAAGCCAGCGGAAATCGTCTTGAACGTTGATTCGGGCTGGCACCCTTTCGCGACGGCGCTCTCGGCTGCCCCGCCACATGCGGACAGCGAAAGTGCCAGCACGGCAATCGAAACGCCGCCCACCAGGATTTTGCGAGTGTTCATAATGACCCCTTTGATCAGAGCTGAAGTTTGTTCAGAGCCCAACGATTCGATGCCATCGCCCACGATCAAGCTAGTGATATATGACACACTATCGATTGTCGATTACCAATCTGCATCCATTCCCCGTGGATGTCAAGCATTGAAATCGCCGCTGAAAACGTGGAAACAAGTCGAAAATCATCACAACCCATCACAGCGGCGCGCAGGTTGTGACTTAGTGTTAGCCGTGAGGGCCACCGTCTGAGGAGCGAAATGCAGGGACAGCGAATAGCCGTTGCAGGGATATCTGAGCTTGGCGAAGGCCGGGTCACCCTCAAAGACGAGGCCACCTCCATAGTTCGGCACGCCCTTATGTCCGGCACCATGCAGCCAGGCAAGATCTACTCGGCCAACGCCCTGGCCACCCAGCTGGGTGTCTCCAACAGCCCGGTCCGCGAGGCCATGATGGCCCTGAGCGAAAAAGGCCTCCTCGAAGTGGTGCGCAACCGAGGGTTCCGGGTCGTGGAGATGACCCCGAAGGACCAAAAGGAGGTCTATGACCTCCGCCTGCTGATCGAGGTGACTGCAGTGGGCCGCGTCGCCGAACAGGGCGTCTCCCCCGCCGACGCCGCGCGGCTCACGGAACTGGCAGAAGCAGCGCTCGCGACAGCCAAGCCCGACACCATGGTCGACTACCTCGAACATGACCAGCAGTTCCACCTGGCCATAGTCGAGCTGCTGGGCAACACCCGCATGACGAAGATCATTGAAAATCTTCGGGACCAAAGCCGGATCAGCGGCTCCTACCACCTGGCTGAGCGCGGACTGCTTGCCGCCAGCGCCGCCGAACACGGACCCATCCTGGCCGCCCTGATTGCGGGCGACCGGAAGCTCGTCGAGTCCCTCATGGTCGAGCACCTCAGCTACGCGCTGCCCTAACGGGGCACCCCTGCCGTTCAGCTGCGCGCTGCCCTAACGGGGCACCCCTGCCGTTCAGCTGCGCGCTGCCCTAACGGGGCACCCCTGCCGTTCCCGCACGCCTCGTGGCATCGCCCTGTCACGCGTGGCACGCCCAGCGCACGAAGCGCCCCGGACCCATTCATGGCCACTTCGCTGCAGCGGGGATCCGGCGGAAAATTTTGCTTGACGCAGATCACATTCGACTCCAAGATAGTTATATATAACCCGTTACCGATAGTTGATACTCGCCGCTGGGCGGGTATGGCTTCCGCAACTGAGACAGGACGATCAATGTCAAATGTGGTGTCGCTCCAGCTTCCCCCCGGGACCCAACAGCCTTCACATGCGGCCGTGGTCATCATCGGCGGCGGCATCATGGGAACCAGCATCGCGTTCCACCTGGCCGAAGCCGGCGTCCGCAATATCGTTCTGGTCGACCGGTCCGACCTCGGTGCGGGATCGTCCGCCAAGCCGCTCGGCGGTGTGCGGGCGACGTTCTCGGATCCGGCCAATATTGTGCTCGGCCAGCGCAGCCTGCGGGCCTTCGAGGGCTTCGGCCGGCGCTTCTCCACCGACATCGGACTGCGCAAAGTCGGCTACCTTTTCCTGTGCCGCAGCGAATCCGAAATCCTGGACTGTGAGCGCAGCACCGTCATCCAAAACAGTCTCGGCAGCAACAGCCGGATGATTTCTCCTGCCGAAGCAGTCGACATCAATCCCTTCCTGCGCCAGGAGGCCCTCATCGGCGCCTCGTTCTCACCGGAGGATGGATTCGCGGAACCGGGGAAAGTGGTCCGGGCCTACGCCGACGCCGCGGCAGCTCTGGGCGTGTGCATTCTGGAGCACACGGAAGTCATGGATGTGGCCGCTTCGGGCGGGAACATCAGCTCGGTGACCACCAATCGAGGCACCATCACCACCGATGCCGTCATCTGCTGTGCCGGCGCCTGGTCCCAGCGTGTGGGCGAAATGGTCAACGTCAATCTGCCGGTTGTCCCGGTGCGGCGGCAGATCGGCATGACCCGTCAGATGAGCTCGCCGATGCCTACCGTGCCGTTCACGCTGGACCTGTCGACCACGCTGTACTTCCACAACTACCGCAACGGCATGCTCCTTGGCATCTCCAACTCCAACCAGGAGCCTGGCTTCGCCCGTGACTTCACACACGAATGGCTGCCGGAGTTCAACGCAGCCGCCCGCGTGTGCGCCCCTGCTTTGGCGGCACCGGAGCTTGAGTGCGGCTGGGCAGGACTGTATGAGAACACGCCGGACCACAATGCCCTCATCGGCGCCTCCAGTTCAGTGGGGGGCTTCTACTACGCCACGGGATTCTCCGGCCACGGCTTCCTGCAGGGGCCGGCCGTCGGCGAACTCGTCCGGGACCTCTACCTGGACCGGGAATCCTTCATGGACCACACCTCGTTCTCCGCCGACCGTTTCCACACGGCCGACCAGCTCATTCAAGAAGTGCACATCATCTAGCGCGGAACGCCACAGCGCTCCGTGCCGCCATCACGCTCCCCCACAACATTCCTGAAAGGACCCACGCCATGACTGCCCTTGAAACCTGGGAACTTCGAGCCGAGTTCGCGCAGCGGCTCTCCGCCATGTACGGCAGGGAAGTTCCCGCGTACAACACGCTCGTCGAGGTTTCCACCGAAGTAAACGAAGCGTACGTAGCCAAGCACGGCGCCGAGGCCGAGAGGCTGGGCAGCATTTCACGGGTGACGGCGGAGCGCCACGGCGCCATCCGCGTGGGCTCCCCGAGAGAGATGGCCCAGGTTGCACGCATTTTTGCAGCCTTCGGCATGTACCCGGTCGGGTTCTATGACCTTCGAGATGCGTCCTCAAGCTCCGTGCCCGTGGTCTCGACCGCCTTCCGCCCGATCGATGGCGCTGAACTGGAAAAGAATCCGTTCCGTGTCTTCACCTCCATGCTAGCGGCCGAGGACCCCCGGTTCTTTGACCGCGAACTGCGCGCCGAGCTGGCCGAATTCATCGACGCCCGGCAGCTGTTCGGTACGGAACTGCTTGACCTCGCGGACAGGGCAGCCGCAAGCGGCGGTCTCCCGACGGACGACGCAGAACAGCTGCTGGAGCTGGCCACCGCGGCCTTTGAACTCTCCGGGGAGCCCGTGGACTACGAGTGGTACAAGAGGCTGGAAGCGGTCTCCGCCGTCGCCTCCGACATCGGTGGGGTTTCCACGACCCACATCAACCACCTCACGCCCCGGGTGCTGGATATCGATGAGCTGTACCAGCGCATGCAGGCGCGCGGCATCAGCATGATCGATGAGATCCAGGGACCGCCGCGCTGGGATGGCCCGGATCTGCTCCTGCGACAAACTTCCTTCCGGGCGCTCGGTGAACACCGGGTGTTCCGCTACGCCGACGGGTCCACCAACGAAGGTGAACTGCGGGTGCGCTTCGGCGAAGTCGAGGCCCGCGGCATTGCGTTGACGGTGGCCGGCCGCGACCTCTACGACCGGATGGTCGCCGAATCCGACGCCCGGCTGGCCTTGGCGCCGGCCGGAACCACGCGCGTCGAGGTTGCCACGGGGGTGTGGGCGGAACACCTTCCCCGCACCGAGAGGGAGCTGGCCGTGCAGGGACTGGCGTTTTTCACCTACCGGCTCAACGAAGAGGCCCTGGACGGCGCACCCCTTGCCGGTACGGCGTCCCTGACCGATCTCATAGAAGCGGGAATCGCCGTCCCGGAACCCATTGTTTATGAGGACTTCCTCCCCCGCTCGGCCGCCGGAATCTTCCAGTCGAACCTGACGGATGAGGGTTCAAAGGACGACGAACAGACCGGAACCAGCTATGACATCCACCGGATGTCCCAGATTGTCGGCTCCGAGGTCCACAACCCGAACGATCTCTACCAGCGGCAGCAGGACGACTCGATCGCTGTCCTGGCACGCCGCCTGAACATCACCGTCACCCCCTAGACAGCCCCGCAGACCAAACAACCACAGGAGATCATGATGACTGAAACCCTCACCCACACGTCCGAACTGGCAGGGATCGTCCGCGGCGCCCTGGAGGCCTGCGGCGTCAATCTTGACGGCCTCGGCGGCCCGCACGAGGCCTCCTCGCCGCTCACCGGCGAGGTCCTGATGACCCTGCCGGTCAACACACCGGCGGAGATCGACACGATGATCGGCCAGGCGCACGAGGCGTTCAAGACCTGGCGCGATGTGCCCGCGCCGCTCCGCGGCAACCTGGTCAAGCGCTGGGGGGAGCTGTTGACAGAACACAAAGAGGATCTGGCCAGGATTGTCACGGCCGAGGCCGGCAAGATCCAGTCCGAGGCTCTCGGCGAGGTCCAGGAAATGATCGATGTCTGCGAATTTGCGGTCGGCCTGTCCCGCCAGCTGTACGGCAAAACCATGCCTTCGGAGCGCCCCGGCCACCGTCTTATGGAGACCTGGCATCCCCTGGGCGTTGTCGGGATCATCTCCGCGTTCAACTTCCCGGTTGCGGTCTACTCCTGGAATACGGCGCTGGCCCTGGTCTGCGGCGACACCATCGTTTGGAAGCCCTCGGGCATGACCATGCTCAGCGCGCTGGCCGCCGACGCCCTGCTGGCCCGCGCCGTCGCGGACGTCGACGCGCCCCAGGACCTGCACAAGCTTGTCCTGGCCGATCGTTCCGGCGGCCAGGTCATCGTCGATGATCCGCGCGTTGCCCTGCTCTCCGCCACCGGGTCGGTCCGGATGGGCCAGGAAATCGCCCCCCGCGTGGCCGGCCGTTTCGGCCGGGCCCTGCTCGAACTCGGCGGGAACAACGCGGCGATCATCGCGCCGTCGGCCGATCTCGATCTGGCCCTGCGCGGCATAGTCTTCGCGGCCGTCGGAACCGCCGGCCAGCGCTGCACGTCCATGCGCCGTCTGATTGTGCACGAGTCGATCGTTGACGAACTGACGGAAAAACTTGTCAGTGCCTACGGCACACTGCGCATTGGGACCCCTCTGGATGAGGGGAACCTGATCGGGCCGCTGATTAACAAGTCCAGCTTCGATGGCATGCAGAACGCCATTAAGTCGGCTCAGGAACAGGGCGGCACCGTCCTCTGCGGCGGCGGCCGGGTGAACACCGACGACGAGCCCGGCGCCTACTACGTGGAACCGGCGATCGTCCGGATGCCGGCCCAGACCGCCGTCGTCAAGGACGAGACCTTTGCACCGCTGCTTTACGTGATGACCTACACGGACTTCGACGACGCCATCGCCATCCAGAATGACGTTCCGCAGGGTTTGTCCTCGGCTGTGTTCACCAACGACCAGGCGGAGGCTGAACGCTTCATGTCGGCCAGCGGATCGGACTGCGGCATCGCCAACGTCAACATCGGCACCTCCGGGGCAGAAATCGGCGGCGCGTTCGGCGGCGAGAAGGAAACCGGCGGCGGCCGCGAGTCCGGTTCCGATTCGTGGAAGGCCTACATGCGCCAGGCGACCAACACCGTCAACTACTCCGGACAGCTCCCGCTCGCCCAGGGCGTGAAGTTCCTCTAGAAACCCCTGCGGAGACGGTGCCGGTCCGGCCGGCGCCGTCTCCGCAGCCCCCCCGTCACATCACGTAGCTGCCACATCAGGTACCTGCCAGCACACTAGGAGTATCCAGCGATGACCAGTCTGTTCGACATGATGGATGAATGGGGACCGGAAAAGATCGTCACGGTCAGCGACGCCAAAACCGGAATGAAGGGCGTGCTGGTCATCGACAACACCGCCCGCGGCATGGGCAAGGGGGGCACCCGGATGCAGCCTGGCGTCACCGTCGAGGAGATTGCCCGTCTGGCCCGGGTTATGACCTGGAAGTGGGCCGGCGTCGACCTGTTCTTCGGTGGGGCGAAGGCCGGCATCCGGGCCGATCCCAACTCACCGCACAAGGAGGCAATCCTCCGCTCCTTTGTCCGGGCCCTGAGAAATGAGGTTCCGTCCGAGTATGTCTATGGCCTGGACATGGGGCTGACGGAAAACGACGCGGCCATCATCATCGATGAATTGGGCGACCGCGGTGCAGCAGTAGGGACACCGTACGACCTCGGCGGCGTACCCTACGATCAGCTGGGCGTCACCGGCTACGGCGTCGCTGAAGTCGCGGATGAGGCAGCGGCAACCATCGGACTCCAGGGCCAGCGCGCGGCCATCCAGGGATTCGGCGCTGTGGGGCATGCCACGGCTGCCCGGCTTCATGAGCTCGGCTACAGCATCGTGTCGATTTCCACTGCCGAGGGCGCGCTTCACGATCCCGCCGGGCTGGACATCCCCAGGCTGCTGGCGATGCGGGCCCGGCTCGGCGACGGATTGGTCAAAGAGTTTCCGGAGCTGGCCATTCCGGCCGGCACCGAGCTGTTTGTCGACGCCGAAATCGCGGTCCCGGCTGCCCTGCAGGATGTCATCCACGAGGGAAACGTTGGCCGCATCTCGGCCAAGCTCGTGGTCGAGGGCGCCAACCTTCCCACCAACGCGGCGGCGCAGCAGGCGCTGCGCGCGGCATCTGTGACAGTGGTGCCCGACTTCGTCGCCAACGCCGGCGGCGTGGTCAGTGCGGCCTTTGCCATGGAGTCCCGGTATTCGCCGTTCCGTCCCGAAACCGAGCAGATCTTCACCACCGTCTCCCATAAGCTCCGTGCGAACACGGCCATCGTCCTGGCGGAGGCGGAGAAGCTGGATTCCACCACCCACCATGCCGCCCGTTCCCTGGCCCAGAGCCGGGTCCGCCGCGCCATGGAGCTGCGCGGCAAGCCCCTGCAGTACTAGCCGCACCCACGTACCGCCGCAGGACAAGGAAGAGCTCCACGCATGAATATTGACCAGATTGTTGAAGAACTGACCGCGGCCATTGCGGGCATCGTTGACAGCAGCACGCGTCGGCGTGCGGAATATTCGACGGACGCCTCGAACTACCGGGTGGTGCCCCAGGTCGTTGTCATGCCCCGGAACGCGGACGACGTTCTCGAGGCGGTCAGGATTGCCCGCCGGCACGGTCTGGCCGTCACCGGCCGTGGCGCAGGCACATCGTGCGCCGGAAACGCGGTGGGGCCCGGACTGGTGCTGGACTTCAGCAGGTTCATGAACCAGATCATCAGCATTGATCCGGAGCGCCGGACGGCGGTGGTACAGCCTGGCGTCGTCCTCAGCGACCTGCAGCGGGCCGCCGCTGTCCACGGGCTGCGGTTCGGGCCCGATCCGTCCACGTCCACCCGCTGCACCATCGGCGGCATGATCGGCAACAACGCGTGCGGCCCCCATGGGCTTTCGTACGGGCGGACAGCGGACAACGTGCGCCGGCTGCGCTGGCTGACCGGCGCGGGACAGGTGCTGGAGCTGGGCTCGGGCAGGGGCGCCACCGCCCAGATCCCCGGACTCGATGAGTTCATCGCCGCCAATCTGGACGTGCTTCGGCTGGAGTTCGGCCGGTTCGGCCGACAGATCTCGGGCTATAGCCTTGAGCATCTCCTGCCCGAGAACGGCGGGAACCTGGCCGCAGCCCTGACCGGGACGGAAGGAACCTGCGGCATCATCCTGGAGGCCGAGGTCAGGCTGGTTCCGCAGGCGGCCGCCCCGGCGTTGGCAGTACTGGGATATCCGGATATGCCGGCTGCGGCCGACGCGGTCCCTGGCCTGCTTCCGCACCATCCGCTGGCCCTGGAGGGCCTGGATGCGCAGTTGGTTAACGTGATCCGCAACGCCAAAGGCGAGCACGCCGTCCCCACCATGCCGGCGGGGAACGGCTGGCTCATGGTGGAAGTGGGCGGAGCGACGTCGGAGGAGGCGGTAGCTGCCGCAGAGCGGATGGTCCTGGACGCCGGCGCGATCGACTCAATGATCCTTCCGGCCGGACCCGAGGCCAAACGGCTGTGGCAGATCCGGGCCGACGGCGCCGGCCTGGCCGGGCGAACCGCCGCCGGGAACCAGGCCTGGCCGGGGTGGGAGGATTCGGCCGTCCCGCCCGAACATCTGGGCGACTACCTTCGCGATCTTGAGCGGCTCATGGCCCGCGAGAACGTTTCGGGGTTGGCCTATGGCCATTTTGGTGACGGCTGTGTCCACGTCAGGATCGACTTCCCGCTGGACCATGACGCCGCCGTGATGCGCCGCTTCCTGACGGCCGCAGCGGACCTTGTCGCCAAGTACGGCGGCTCGCTATCGGGAGAACACGGAGATGGCCGGGCGCGCGGCGAACTGCTGAAAACAATGTATTCGTCCCGGGCCCTGGCCGCGATGTCCGGGTTCAAAGCCCTCTTCGACCTCCAGGACATCTTCAACCCGGGTGTCATCATCAAGCCTGACCCCTTCGACGCGCACCTGCGCCGCCCGCAGGCCGGCAACCTGCTGGCCACAGATGGTTTCGCATTTGCCCACGACGGCGGCAACATCACCAATGCCCTGCACCGCTGCGTAGGCGTGGGAAAGTGCCGGGCCGACCTCCGCGAGGAGGGCGGGTTCATGTGCCCCTCTTACCTCGCCACCAAAGATGAAAAGGACGCGACCAGGGGCAGGGCGCGCGTCCTGCAGGAAATGCTCAACGGCGGCATCGTGGACATATCCTGGAAGTCCCCGGAGGTCCACGAGGCCCTCGACCTGTGCCTGAGCTGCAAAGCGTGCGCCAGCGACTGCCCCACCGGGATCGACATGGCGATGTACAAGTCGGAGGCACTGCACCAGAGTTACAAGGGCCGGCTGCGTCCGCTCACCCACTACACCCTCGGCCGGCTGCCCACCTGGCTGGGACTGATCGGACCGTTCGGCCCCCTGGTCAACAAGGTCGCGTCCATCGGTGTCCTCCGCCGGACCATGCTGCGGCTGGCCGGCGCGGATCCCCGCCGGTCCCTGCCGGCATTTCCCAAAGCACCGTTCCATTCCCTGGTGAAGTTTCAATCCTCAACTCCGAAGACAGTGCGGATCCCGGAAGCGCTAGGCGCCGCGGGACGGGCGGCACCTCCGCACCGGGTCCTGCTCTGGGTGGATTCGTTCTCCGATGCGTTGAGCCCCGATGTCCCCCTAGCCGCGATCAGGGTGTTGCAGGCTGCGGGATGTGATATTGAAATTGCGGGCCCTGGCGCATGCTGCGGCCTGACACTGATTTCAACCGGACAGCTGACCGCGGCCAAAGCCGCCCTCGGGAAGACCCTTGACGTCCTGCACCCGCATGTGGCCGACGGCAGGACCGTCATCGGACTCGAACCGTCCTGCACGGCGGTGCTCCGTTCTGACCTGCTCGAACTGCTGCCCGACGATGAACGCGCCGCGCAGGTCTCCGCCCGGACACAGACCGTGTCGGAATTCCTCACGTCCATCAACTGGCAACCGCCCGCCAGCGGGGAACGGATTCTTGCGCAGCCTCATTGCCATCAAAACGCCGTCATGGGGTACGGGAAGGATTTGGAGCTGCTGAAGTCCATGGGCTGCGACGTGGAGACCTCCAGCGGATGTTGCGGTCTCGCCGGGAACTTCGGCATGGAAAAGGGCCACTATGAAGTGTCCGTGGCCATTGCCGAACAGGGCATTCTGGGCAAGATCGCCGATGCCCCGGACCGGGCCATCCTCGCCGACGGGTTCTCCTGCCGGACCCAGGTGACCGATCTGGCCGGCCGCGATTCCCGCCACATCGTCCAGATCATCGCGGAGGCGCTGGACAGCCCCGCGGCTGCCTCCCCGAAGAAGGCCGCTGAGGTCACGGCTCTCCCTTAAGGGACGACCCGAGGTTCATCACGGGATGGTGGTCCGGCCGGCATGCTGTTGCTGGCATGTGGGCGAGGTGGCTCATGAAAAGCAGGACCGCGGAGCGCGCATCGGCCGACGCGATGGCGGCAGTCGCCGCATACGCCGTCGCAGGCAGCTGGCTCGCCTCGGTGCACTCCCCCGGCCCCGGTCTGCAGTCCGTCGGCCTGGCCGCCGGCACCGTGGTGATCGGAGTGGCCGCCACCTCCGTCCTGCGGCGCATTCCCCGCTACTCAACGCCCGCGGACCGGGTCACACTGCTGCGGGCCGTCCTGGTGTCCCTTTGCGCTGTGTCGGCCGTTCCGGTGTTGTTCACAGGTTCCCCCACGACCCGCTCCTTGTCGTCATGGGGGCCGCTGCTTTCCTGCTCGACGCTGTCGACGGTGCCGTCGCCCGGCGCAATGGAACTGCATCGGCGGCGGGAGCACGACTTGATACCGCGACCGACGCCGCTTTGGTGCTTGTTCTGGCTGCCGCAGCCGCGGCTGCCATCGGGCCCTGGACCCTCGGCATAGGAGCCCTGTACTACGTTTTTCTGGCCGCCGGCCACTTTCGTCCCCACCTTCGCGCGCCGCTTCCCTTGAGCGCGGCGCGTAAGGCAATCGGGGCCTTCCAGCCCTTCGCGCTGCTCCTTGCCTTGACGCCGGGGATCCCACCTGCTGTTGCGTGTGCGGCCCCGGCAGTGGCCTTTCCGCTGCTCATGTTCTCCTTCGCCAGAGACGTCGTCGAGCTGGAACGGCGCCGCGACGGACAGCGCGGTCTTTCCGGGCGCGAAGGACGAGCAGTCCGGCCAGGCCCGCCAGGGTGATGACACCGAATCCGATGATGGTCGCCGAGACGCCGAAGGCCTCCGCACCGAAACCAAGCAGGGCCGAGCCGAACGGGGTCGTGCCCGCCAGCAGGAGCACAAACAGGCTCATGACCCGGCCGCGCAGCCGGTCCGGCGCCAGTCCCTGGAGCCGGGTGTTGACTGTGGTGGTGAACACCGTGCCGGTGAGTCCGGCCAGCACCATGAGCCCAAGACTCACCGGGTAGGACCGTGAGATGCCGAGAAGGATCAATATCAGCGCAAGAGCCCCGCCCGAGGTGATCATCCGGCGGTCGTTGCTGCCGCCGACGACCACCAGTCCGACGCCGGCGACAAGGGACCCGGCGCCGAACGCCGACATCAGCGCGCCGAAGCCGACGGACTCCACATTCAGCACATCGCGCGCCAGCAGCGGCGCCGCGACCGGCCAGTTGTAGCCGAACGTGCCGACGACGGCCAGTGCCCCAAGGACAAAGAGCACAGCGGGAGTATGCATGACATAACGCAGTCCCTCCCGCAGGGCGCCTCGACGGGCCGGCCCGACCCGGGAGACGCGAAGCTCGCCGCTGCGGAGGGCAAGCAGGGCGCCAAGTGCCGCGGCAAAGCTCGCCGCGTTGATGAAAAAGACGGCTGCGGCCGAAAAATGCGCCACCACCAAGCCGCCAAGGGCAAACCCGATCATCCGGCTGGAGTTGAACTGCACACTGTTCATCGCCACGGCGTCGGGCACCAGCGTGGGGCCCACCATTTCGGGTACAAACGCCTGCTGTGCCGGATTGTTGATCGCGTTCGAGACCCCGAGGGTGAATGCCAGGAGGGCCAGCTGCCAGATTTGCGGGGAGCCGGCCAGCGCCAGAAAGCCGAGCAGGAGCGCCTGCACCGTAGCGAGCGCCTGGGCCGCCAGCATTATTCGCCGCTTGGGGAGACGATCGGCCAGGACTCCGGCCGGCAGCACAAACATCAGCAGCGGCAGGAACTGCATGGTGGTCACCAGGCCAAGGACAGCTGCTGACCCGCTGATGTCCAGCACGAGCCAGGCCATCGCCACCATCTGCATCCAGGTGCCGGTGCCGGAGATGAGCTGGCCGGTCCAAAAGAGTGCGTAGTTCCGCACCCGCAGCGCGCGCAGCAGATCAGCTGCGCGCCGGGGCGGCGGAGCCCCGGGTTCCCTCCCGGCCGCCGGCGGGCCGGTGCTGTCAGGCGGAATCACCGAACCGGGTCCCCGCGGCGTCGGCCGGAGGGGGCATCCGCGGACGCGCTACCGGCAGCGAATCGGCAAGTCATCATGAACTTCAATGTAGAGGGTCTGAGCCCCTGCAGGAACGGCCCTTTCGCGGGAGGGTGGGGATAATGCGCGCGCCGCAGCTGTCAGAAGAGGCCGGCCAGGTCCTCGTTGGCCTCGTCCAGGTCAAAGGCCGTGGGATCCAGCGCTTCGCCCGGCAGCATTCCCAGCCACTCCCGATATTCCTTGTGCTCTTCGTGACTGGGATCGTTGACCGCCTCGACCACGTTCGCCCAGCCCCACGTGCCGCCGCTGTCCTCCGCCGGCGCCGCGCCGCGCCCGGCGATGCACCGCGGCAGCTGCCCGCCGCCGTCGTCGTCCGGCAGAATTTTCTCCGCCTTGATGGCGAGCACCCAGTTGTCGCCAAAGTCGTACGTGTAGCTCATGGTGCTGCCCGCGGCCGGCAGCAGCTCGCCGACGGTCACCTTCGATTCGTCAAGGGAGGCATCGCCGTGGAAGTCGCTGTCGCCGTCCAGGTCCACCGGCGCATACGCGGGCCCGCGGAATCCCCCGGTGCGGAACTCGTGCAGGTGGTAGTCGAACCAGCCGAACAGCGCCTGGATCACCTGGTGCAGCTGAGGCAGCGGCATGCCGGCGGGAACCAGGACACGCCGCCAGACGGGTGGCTTCGAATTGTTGAGCATGACCTTCAGCTGCAGAACCGGCCCTCCTGCCCCCCGCGGCGCTTCCCGGACCGCGGACAGCGCCGGTGCCGCCGTCCCCGGGGCCGCCTGGAGCGGCTCCCTTCCGGCACCGTCGTCAGGCACCTCCCCGAGTCCCAGGTCTGCGAGCACCAAGTCGTCGTCGAAAACATTCGCAACGCAGCGGATGAGAGCCGGCGGCACCCGGATATGCGCGTCGATGGTCAGCAGCCCCAGCTCGGCGAGCCCCTCCAGACGAGTCATGGCCACCCCCGTCAACAGATCAGTCATTGCCCGTTCCGCAGGCGGCGCGAGGTCTGGTGCGGCCATGATCCGCGCCGTTTCCGGCGGATCGGCCGATGCCGCCGCGAGCAGGATGGAGGCCTGCATACTGGAGACCAGCCTTTCCCACGGCTGCGCCGGATCCCAGCCGAGCACCGCCGTCGCCAGGAACAGGTCAACGATAAACACCAGTTCGCCCAGCCGGCCGGCAGTCCCGCCCGTCCGGAACACACCGGCCTCCGCCGCGGGAACCACCTTCGCCGACTTGATCTCAATCAGCTCGGCGGCCTCCAGCACGTTCCACAGAAGGGCCAGCAGCGGCACCTCGTACATGCTGCGGACCGTTGGCACCTGATCGGCCGGGCCGCCGGTGCCCGGCTGGGGGGAACCCGACCGTTTGGTCCCGCCGCGGACGACGACGCCGACGCACGCGGCGGCCGCCTCAATGTCCCGCAGCCGGAGCGCACCGGTTGCTGTGACGGGCTTCCCCTCCCCGATCCACTGCAACAGCGCCGTGACCCTCTGGATAAGCGGCAGCTGGGCGAAGGCCGCCAGGGCCTCCTCATCAGGGATGTCCGGCACCTCGACGAAACCGCCGCCGCCGCCGTCGTCCTCCGCAGTCGTGTCGAGGAAGTCCATGACTGCGGCCAGCTGATCCTCTGTACCGCTCCACCGGCCCGTCTCGACGAGGAACTCGACGAAGGCGCCAACGGAGTGAACAACGTACGTCGTGCTCTCGAAGGCATCCGCCTCGACGGTCGTAGCGTCGGCTACGTCGCCGGCGTCGTCCAACGCGGCCAGGATTTCGTCCGACACGGCGACTGACAATCCAAAAGGTTCAAGGCTCGTCACGTCGGCCGCGGCTGTGGTGTCCATGTAACGGCCCAGGACGGCCTTGATCGGCTCCAGGCATTCCAAAGCCGCTAGCGCCGAGCCGGGTGAGACCTCCTCGAACCAGCGGACGAATGCGGGCGTGAGCGCGTCCACGGCACGGTCGGCCCGGACGGCGCTCAGGGATTGGGGTGCGGAGGCCGGGACGCCGGTGACGGACCCGGCTTTGCCCCGGTGACGGTTCTTGCCGTTCTTGCCCATGGTGCCCCTGCCTGCTCGCGGACTTCTACTTCCGACGGTACCGACCCTTCGGGCCGAAGGCCAGTTCTGCGCCCACTGATGGGGATCCACCGTCCGCTTGGCCCATGATTGAATCATGGCTATGCCCGCAACCGCTGCCCTGCGCTTCCTCACCTGCCGTGCTGTCCTCTTCGACATGGACGGCACGCTGGTGGATTCCACCTCCATAGTGGAACAGGTATGGAGTGAGTTCGCCGACCGCTACGGCCTGGACTCCGCCGAGATCCTGCGCACGTCACATGGCGTCCAGGCCATCGACACTGTCCGCCGGTTCGCCCCGGCAGGTGCGGACATCGAAGCGCTTGCCGCGGAGCTCGGTGCCGCGGAGCGCGTCCGGATCGAGGGGATCGTGCCGCTGCCCGGCGCCGCGGAACTCCTGGGCACTCTTCCCCTCAACGCCGTTGCCCTGGTGACGTCGGCGGACCGGATCCTGGCGGATATCCGCATGGACGCAGCCGGGCTGGGCATGCCTGCGACGGTTGTCACCGCTGACGTGATCACCCGGGGCAAGCCGCATCCAGAGGGGTACCTGCGGGCGGCCGAACTGCTGGGGGTGGATCCTGCGGACGCCCTCGTCTTCGAGGATGCGCCGGCCGGGATCGCGGCCGGCTTGGCTGCGGGCATCCGCACGGTGGCAGTGGGCCCGAATACCGGCCCGCTCCCCGCCGGCGTTCTGCACATCCACGACTACACTTCCGTGCGTGCCACCCTGGAAACGGATGCCGCCGGCTTCCTGACCATTTGTTTCCGGCTCTAGATTGGGGCTGCGCCGCTACTCGACGACGACGACGGACGGCTTCGAAGCCTTCATGGAACTCGACCCGGTCATATCGCAGCCGTGCCCCGCTCAGGGTCGTAGGCGAAGTCACCGATTGGACACGGCAGGCGCCCGAGGCGCTACAGGCGTGGAAAGAACGCCTGGCAGCACTCCGTGCAGGGGAAGCCGTGTCAGCACGGAATGTGCCCATGACAGAGCTGCCGTTGCCCTGATTGCCCACGGGGCTTGTCCGATTTAGTCCCCATCCCCACTGGAGCCAGTCGGCCCGACTCGGTAGCGTGCAATGCATGGCCATTAAACTTGAGAACGTCGGCATCGCCGTTCGCGACCTCGAAGCAACAATCGCCTTTTTCACCGACCTCGGTCTCACGGTCGTCGGCCGTGACACGGTCAGTGGTGAGTGGACCGATACCGCCGTGGGCCTTGATGGCAACCACGCCAATATTGCGATGCTCCAAACACCAGACGGTCACGGCCGCCTGGAGCTCTTCGAGTACATCCACCCCGAAGCAATTGAGTCGGCCCCGACCCGTCCCAACGAGATCGGCATGCACCGCGTCGCCTTCTCCGTCGACGACATTGACGAAGCCCTTGAGATCGCCGCGAGGCACGGCTGCCAGCCGCTACGCGGCGTGGCGACCTACAAGGACGTCTACAGACTCACGTACGTTCGTGGTCCCAGCGGCATCATAGTGATGCTCGCCGAGGAACTGAAGACGAAGAACTGACGGCCGAACCTGCGTGGTTCCCCCGGTTTGGGATCGTCTTAACGACACATTCAACCTGAGCTCGGCGACTCCGTCCACGACCCGACCGATCCGGTAGGCCGGCTCCTCTCTAACGTCCTGGCCATGGTCACGGAAGTCGAAGCCGACTTCGACGACTGGCTGCGCGAGGGCGACCGCCCGGCGATGCCGGAGAAATCCCTGGCGTGCGCTCGGGAAAGATCAGCCCGGCTAACGACCCCGGCTCCACGCGGCCTCCCAGCGGCCCGGGTCCCAAGACCTTTGGCCCTGTTGAGTTCAGCTGGTCCTCCGTTGAATGGATGAATCTGTCCTAAGGAGTTGGCATGCTGGAGCGAGCAGACGCAGTGATCATTGGCGCAGGACTGGGAGGCCTCCCCGCAGGAGTCACCCTTGCGGGGCAAGGCTGGGCGGAGGCTATTTACCGTGTCCTCGGGATAGCGGACCGTCTCCGGCTGCACCTGCTGCATCCCCTTTGCGTCCTCGGCCGGGAGGGCCCGAGGCTGGCCCTGGCTAAATCGCAGAACGCCACGGGCTGACAACCACACAGGAGTCTCGCGGGCCGGAACGCGTCCGCTTCTTCCGGGTCCTGTTCCGCAATGTTCCACGATGAGGGGAAGATTTCGTGGCACGCATCTTCATCACCGGTTCCGCCGACGGGCTGGGCCTGGCCGCGGCACAAACCCTCCTCCGCGCGGGCCATGATGTCGTCCTGCACGCCCGAACGCCGCGGCGCGCCAACGACCTCGGCGACCTGGCTGCACAGGCGGCCGGCGTCGCCGTCGGCGATCTCAGCAGCTTGGCGGAAACCCGCTCACTGGCCGACCAGGTGAATAGCATCGGCCGAATGGCCGCCGTCATCCACAACGCCGGCAGGTACCTGGAACCCGCACGCGGAACCACGCCCGAGGGGCACGCCCGGACACTGGCCGTGAACACCTTGGCGCCGTACCTGCTCACGGCACTGATCGACCGGCCGGACCGCCTGATCTACCTCAGCAGCGGCCTGCACCGAAGCGGCAGCGACTCACTGGAGGACATCGACTGGACCCTGCGGCGCTGGAACGCCGGCCAGGCTTACTCCGAGAGCAAGCTGTACATCACCGCCCTCGCTCTCGCTGTCGCGCGCAGCTGGCCCGCCGTGCTGAGCAACGCCGTCGACCCGGGCTGGGTCCCCACCAAAATGGGCGGCCCCGGCGCGCCCGACGACCTGGAAATGGGATATCTGACGCAAACATGGCTGGCCACCAGCCACGATCCCGCCGCCCTCACCAACGGCGGGTACTGGCACCACCGGAAGCGGCACCCCCCTGCCCCCGCAGCCCTCGACCCCGGCTTCCAGGACCGGCTCCTGAATAAACTCGCTGAACTGACCGGCATCACACTGTTTCGATGATCTCCGGGAGTAGCCATGAAGAGACTCACCACGTTTTTTGCCGCTACGGCGATGGCGGCCGCACTGTCCCTCACAGCGGCCCTCGGCGCGGTCGCCGCCGACGGTGACGCAGCCACCGTTCCTGCTGCGCAACCTGCTTCGACCCAGTCCGCACCGATGCCTCTGGGGATCCCCGGCGCGTGGACCCAGACCTTCGGCGATGAGTTCAACGGGACCACCCTCGACACGAACAAGTGGTCCCGCTCCTGGTTCCGCGGCAGCCGAGCGAACCAGGTCAAGACCGACCCCAAGAACGTCTCGGTCGGCGCCGGGCACCTATCGCTGAAGCTCTCGAACTCCGGCACCGGCGCCCTTGTGTCGTCGAACCCGAAGGACGCCGCCAAGACCGGTTACGAGTTCGGCACCGGCTACGTGGAGGCCCGCATCTCCTTCCCCGGCAACGGAAAGGCGCTCCACAACTTTCCCTCCTGGTGGACCACCGGGCAATCCTGGCCGGCAACGGGCGAGATCGACATTGCCGAAGTGATCGAGGGAAAGCTGACGTCCAACTACCACTCAGGCTCGGGAAATCAGCCCCAGGGAGCAATTCCGGGCTACTGGGGCGACAAGTTCCATACCTACGGCCTGTGGCGTAAGGACAACATTTCCGAGGTCTACGTGGACGGCGTCAAGGTCAAGTCCTTCCGCACCGACGACGGCAACGCCCCGCAGTACCTGGTCCTGAATGTCGGCAAAGCCAGCACCAGCACCGCTTACGGGAAGGCCTCCACAGTGAAGGTCGACTACGTCAGGGCCTGGAAGTAGCAGCACGGGCCGGCAGTCAGCCGGAGGTCCTCGGTGCCCGGGGCTTCCTGCCGCCGTGGAACTTCCCGGCGCAGACCGCCACGAGCCAGATGAGTATGAACAGCGAAACCACCGGATAACCCAGTCCGGTGAGATCGATGCTGCCCGTCCCGACTGCCACCCGGCCGGCAGCGGCGCTGCCGGCCGTCGTCACCGACATTACTTCCACGGTCCCAATGGCCAGGGCGACAGCAGCTGAGACTCCCGTTAGTACGAAGTTGTACCTGAGCCTTCGGCCCGGCCTGGAGAACGCCCTGCCGTAGGCGAAACTCATGAACCACCCGTCCAAGGTGTCCAACAGACACATTCCGGCGGTGAAGAGCGTCGGCAGGATGAGGACGGCGTACCAGGGAAGCGCCGTTGTAGCCGCGCCCACCGCCACGACAAGCAGGGTCACCTCCGTGGCGGTGTCGAAGCCCAGGCCGAAAAGCATTCCCACTACGTACATCTGCCAGGGCCGCTTGATGCTCTGCATGACCGGCCGGAGGATTCGGACCATCACGCCGGTGGGGGAACCGCCCGCAGGATCCGCCGTGTGTCCGTTGCGGACCCCGCGTGATTCCGTCACGGTGCGGAGCAGGACGACCACGTTGAGTGCCGCCAGGATATAGAGGAAAACTCCTGAGATAGCCGTGCCAACAAATCCCAGGGCTTCGCGCGCCGGTGAGGCATCCTCACCGAGCAGGCCGCCCAGATACTGAGCTCCGGCGGCCAGTAGCGCGCACAGGCCGAAGACAACGCTGGAATGGCCGAGTGAGAACCAGAAGCCGACAGATAGCGGCTTGCGGCCTTCGCCCAGGAGCTTACGGGTGGTGCAGTCAATGGCCGCAATATGGTCGACGTCGAACGCGTGCCTCATGCCCAGCAGATACGCGCCCGCCCCGATCCCCACGCCGAAGACCTGCGTGGAGCTGATGTGCAGGTTCTGCGGAACAATACTGAACACGAGCACGCCCCAGCCCACCACATGCAGCCCGATCACGGTGCCGCCCATGGCTGCGACGGGAGACACCGGCTTCCGGGGCACGATGCCGCTGCCACCGGGCTTGGGCCGCCCACGGGAATCCGGGATGTCCATGCCCCGCTCCTGTCAGCCCATTGGAGGCGTCAGCCCGTACCGGGCGATGATGTCCGGCAGCCAGGGCGGCTCGCCGAATTGGAGTCCGTATTCTGCGGCCATTTTGCCAATGACCTCGGGATCCGGCGGACCCGCTTCGAAGTGATCGGCCAGTCCCCAGAAGAAATGTTCAAATCCGGCCGGGCTGATGATCTCGATCATCCGGGCGGGGGCTTTGCCGGCGTTCCACATCGTGTGGAGCTCGCCCCGGGGTTTGGTGATGTAGCCCCCTGCTCCCAGCACCGCCTCGCGATCGCCGGACCGGAACCCGATCTCGCCTTCGATGACGATCGAGTACTCGTCCTCCCTTGTATGCGTGTGCGGGGGGACCAGGGCCCCAACGGTGAACGGGTGTTCGACGATGGAGATCTGTTCATCGGTGTGTTCGCCGAAGAGCTTGAAGACCACCCCGATCGAGCCGAGACTGCCCTCCCGCCCCTGGCCCGGCTGCACGACGGTCAACCGCGGAGCCCTCTCAAGGTCCATCACAGACCACCTTCCCAATTTCGATATACAATGGTGTGTACTGAAATTGTCCGTCCGGGAAGGAGCAGAGTCAATACATTGAGTGAACACGAGCGTTCATCCAAAAATCGCCGCTACGAAATGAGCAAAAGGACCGAAAAGATGAGCGGCACGCATCAGCGCATCGTCGACGCGGCTGTGGCCCTGCACGGGTCCGTTGGACCGGCCCGCACCACGATCGCGGGTGTCGCCGAGAAGGCCGGGGTCACCAGGCTGACGGTCTACCGGCACTTCCCCGATGACGAGGCATTATTCTGTGCCTGCTCCTCGCACTGGCTCTCACAACAGCAACTGCCGGACTCCGCGGAATGGTCCCGGCATGGCGACCCCCTCGAACGCCTGACCGTCGGCCTGTCCGACCTGTACCGGTACTACTGCGACGGCGAGGCCATGCTCACCCGAATCTACGGGGACTGGGATGCGCTCCCGCAAACACACCGCACAGGCCTCGAGGCCAGGAACGCCCACTTCCGGGATATCCTTCTCGAGCCGTTTCCCGAGCCGAACAGGAACCGCAAGCTAAACGCCACCCTCAGCCACGCGGTTTCCTTCTGGACCTGGCGATCGCTTTGCCATGACAACGGGCTGTCCAACGATGAAGCCGTCGAAGTCATGGCCGCGCTGATCACTGCGGCAGCCAGCACCTCGGCGGCAACCGGCGCAGCCACGCCGGAGAACGCGGAGGCTAGAGGGCGGTAGACGGCGCCGGTTCACGCGCTGGCATCCGCCGGGCCCGCCGGCACCCCAGCACCCCAGCACCCCGGAACTGTCGCAACGCCGGGGCTCTTGCTCTCCATGGCCGCTGCGCGTATGAGAGAAGGATGGATTCGCAAGGGGATGTACTCCGCGGACGCGTGGCGGTCGTGACCGGATCGACGCGGGGCCTGGGGTTTGCCATGGCCAGGCTGCTGGGGCATCAAGGCGCGGCGGTGGTGCTGGCGTCCAGGTCGGACGACGCCGTCGCGGCCGCCGTCGAGCGGCTGCGTGCGGAGGGGATCGCGGCGTCCGGACGGCGCTGCGACACGGGTGAGCTGGCGGACGTCGAAGCCCTGCGCGACGAGGCGCAGAGCCGCGGGACGCTCGACATCTGGGTCAACAACGCCGGGACCTCCGGTGTCTTCGGGCCCACGGCGTCCACGCCGGTCGACGACTTCACGCGGGTGGTGCGCACGAACATCCTCGGCACGTTTCACGGGGCGAGGATTGCGCTGCCGGTGTTCCTCGGCCAAGGCCACGGGGACCTCGTCAACGTCTACGGCCAGGGCGACCAGGGGGCGGTGGCGCTGCAGAACGCATATGCGTCGAGCAAACGCTGGGTCCGCCAGTTCACCGAGACGTTGCGGCTGGAGACCAAAGGCACCGGCGTCCGGGTGCACGGCATGAACCCGGGCCTGGTGGTGACGGACATGCTGGGGCACGTCACGTCCCAGCCCGGGTACGAGCACCGGCTGGGAGGACTGCAGGTCGTCGTCGGGCTGTGGGGGCAGACCCCCGACGACGCCGCGCGCCCCCTCCTGGACCTCGTCACCTCGGACGCCGCCGAGTTCCGGTATTTGACCAGGACCACCATGGTGACCCGCGGGGTGCGCAACGTGCTTGCCGGCCGCCTCCGCCGCGCCAACCGCATGCCCCTGGACGTCACCGTCCTGGACCCCGACCGCCACGGCTGACACGGTCAGCTCACACGTTTTCCGGCTCGGCCCGGCGTTTGAGGTTTGAAAACTGACGGGTCTGCATGACCCAATGCGAGGGCTCCAGTAACAGAATACTCAGAACGGGCTGCAGCCATTTCGGCCGGAATGACCAGTACCCGCTGACGACAACCCGGGTGCGCCCGCCTGCCGTGTCCTTCAGCTCGAATCCCCACAGCGAGTCGGTGAAGTAACGGGGCCGCCGTCCCGCCGGATCGAACGGGCGGCCCCGCAGGTCAAGCGACATGCGCAGCCCGAGGAACCGCTCTGGGTCCAGGGCCGCTACCTCCCACCACTGGCTGCCGTCCGGAGTGCCCGCCAGATGGTCGCCGACGGCGATGTGCTGCCACTCGGATCGTCACCGCCATGGTGGCGCTCCGGGTGCCGTCCGGGATGAGCCCGTCCCCCGGATAGGGCCCGTCCGCTTCCTCTGCGGTGGCGCCCGCGCGCAGCAGGCGAGGCCGCACCACTGCCAGGTAAGCAGTCGAAGAGTCCTTGGCTGGGGTCTTGTCGTCGTTTCCGGAGTGCCCGCCCGAGTCCTTCACCCGCTGGCCCTTCGGTGCCGTTCCGGCGTATTCTGATCACACATTTTGAGCGCGATAGCTGGTCAAACATGGCGCCGAAGAAACGAATCGGATCTCGTCTGGCCGCGGCCCTTTGGAGGGTCCTCGGATTCCTGACAGTGAGCGCGATCTGCGGGATTCTGGTCGCCAGCCTGGCGGTCCCTGGCGTCGCTGCTGCCGGCATTGCCGTCAGCAGGTCAATCATCTTCTTCAACAACCTGCCCGCTGAGCTGGCGGTTGATCCGCCGTCGCAGTCAACCAAGGTGCTGAGCGCGGACGGGAAGCCGATCGCCACCTTCTTCGCGGAGAACCGCGTGAAGATCCCGCTGGAGCAGATGTCCCCCTACATTAGGGACGCGATTGTCGCCATCGAGGACAGCCGTTTCTACAGGCACGCCGGTGTCGACCCCCAAGGGATTCTCCGGGCGCTCACCGCCAACCTGACCGGCGGCAGCAGGCAGGGCGCGTCCACGCTGACCCAGCAATACGTAACGAACGTGATCAATGAGTCCCTGCTGTCGGCGGACAGGGGCGATCAGGTGGTCCTTAGCGGGCAAAAAAGCATCGGAGACAAGGTGCGGGAGATGAAGCTCGCCATCGAGCTGGAAAAGAAATACACCAAGGACCAGATCCTCGAGGGCTATCTCAATATCGTGTTCTTCAACCGGGACGCGTATGGCATCGAGGCCGCAGCCCGGCATTTCTTCAGTACCTCCGCCAAGGACCTCACCCTGCCGCAGGCTGCACTGCTCGCCGGCCTGGTCAACAGCCCCAGCTTTTACGATCCCACCACCCATCCGGAAAACGCCGTCAAGCGACGCAACCAGGTCCTGGACAAAATGCTCAGCGAGGGGAAAATCCGCCAAAATGACCATGACGCCGCCGTCGCCAGCGGTGTCGATCTGAAGATCACGCCCGCAAAGCAGGGGTGCTCTGCGGCTGACATGGCACCATACTTCTGCGACTACGTTTCGCACCTGATCCTCAACAACCCGGCGTACGGTGTCGACGCCACGGATCGCGAGAAAAAGCTCTACCGCGGCGGCCTGACCATCACCACCACGCTGGACAGCCGGCTGCAGGCGGCGGCGCAGGCGCAGGTCGATGCCACTGCCGGGGCCAACCCGGACAGGTGGGGTGCGTCGCTGGTCACGGTTGTGCCGGGCACCGGCAAGATCCTGGCGATGGCGCAAAACACCGTGTTCCTTCCCGAACCCGGGAAGTTCGATACCCAGCTGAACTTCAACGTGGACGCCAAGGACGCCAGTGGCAACGACCTGAACGGCGCCGGCGGGTTCCAGCCCGGGTCCACGATGAAACCGTTCACCTTCGCCGAATGGCTCAACGAAGGCAAGTCCATGGTCGCCGAGGTGGATGCCGCCCGGCGGACTTATCCCCTGGACTTCCCATGGAAGTCCAGCTGCGGAAAGGTCCTTGGCGCCTACGATACGGCCCAAAAGTCCCTCGGCGCCGCAGATGATCTCCAGAACAACGACGAGGGCTACTACCGCAAAATGCCCGTCAATTACGGGCTTTACAACTCCATCAACACGGCGACCTTCGCCGAGGCCGCGGAACTGGACTTCTGCGGCATCCAGAGAATGGTGGATGCCGTGGGCCTTCACAGCGGCGTGGACAACGCTCCGGTGAACATGCACCAGCTGGGCAACCTGCTGGGCGCCATTGGTGTGGCACCGCTCGTTTTGGCCAATGCATTTGCGACGTTCGCCGCTGAGGGCAAATACTGTGCCCCGATCGCCATCGCGGACGTGACCGATGCATCAGGACGGAAGCTTCCGGCCGAGACCAGCGACTGCCGCAGCGCGGTCAAGCCCGAGGTGGCCCGCGGCGTGAACTCCGTACTCCAGGACGTGCTGAAAAAAGGGTCCGGAATCTACATCGAACCCAAGGTCCAGAATCAGGTCCCCGCCGCAGCCAAGACCGGCACTTCCAACACCAACGGCGCGACCTGGGTGGTCGGCTACACCAGCGGCCTGGCCACCGCGTCCTTCTTCGGGGACACCCTGGAGGGCCAGAAACGGCCGGGCCAGAACGTCACCATCAACGGCAAGTTCTACAAGAACATCGACGGCTACATGCTCGCCGGCCCGCAGTGGGCGAACTACATGCAGCAGGTGGGCGGACTGTACCCCGCCGCGCCGTTCGCCCCACCGCCCGAGTCCATGACCAAGCCTGAACCGCCGCTTCCGTGAGGTGCGGCGCCGCAGCAGGGCGCCGGCGGACTCAGTAGGTGTAGAAGCCTTCGCCTGTTGAGACGCCGAGCTTGCCCCTGTCGATGTAGTTGTCCTTCAGGTACTTCGCAAATGCTTGCGAGCCTGCGTCCGGGGAGGACGCGGCGATGTTGTAGGCGGTTCCCAGGCCAACGACGTCGTAAATCTGGAACGGTCCGCTCGGCGCTCCGGTGGCAATGCGCCAGGTTTTGTCGATCGTCTCCGGGCTGGCGATGCCCTGCAGCAGCAGACCGGCGGCCGCGTTCAGGAGAGGGACCAGAAGCGAGTTCAGGACGTAGCCGGCTTTCTCCTTCTTGATCTCGATCGGCTCCAGCCCGCTGTTCCGGGCGAACCCGACGACGGCGTCGAACACCGCCGGATCGGTTGCGGCGGTGCCCATCACCTCGGCGATGTTCTGCACCCAGATGTTGTTGGCGTAATGGATGGCGAGGAAGCGGTCGGGGCGGCCGGTGAAATCTTTGAGGTCGCTGGGCAGCAGGGTTGAGGAGTTCGTGGCGAAGATCGTCTTGGCCGGGGCGAGCTCCGCTATCTTGCGGTAGAGGTCCCGCTTGAGCTCCAGCAGTTCGGGAACTGCCTCGATCACCAGGTCTGCGTTGGCGACGGCACTGCCAAGGTCAGCGGTGAGGCGGAGGTTGGCAAGAGCCGCCTCGGCTTGGCCCTCCTCGGCGCCGGCAACCTTCTGTTCCCGGTAGATGCCGGCGAGGTGCGCGAAGCGGGCCCGGGCCTTTTCGAGGGCTTCGTCGTCGATGTCGTAGGCCGTGACAGCGAATCCGTGGAACGCGGCCTGGTAGGCGATCTGCGATCCGAGCACTCCGGTGCCGAGCACGGTCAGCGTCTTGATTTCGGGCATTTGAGGTGTTCCTTTTGACGTGGGGGCTAGCGGCGGCCGGGGTCGACGGACCCGTAGATACTGCGGATCCAAATGGTTGAGAGCACGTCCAGGGCGCGGGACTCCGCGATGGCGGGACTCTCCTGGTTGAGGACCGCGGTGATCACCCGCTCGTTCATCAGGTTGAGGCTGACTGCGAGGTCATGGGCGTCAATGCCGCCGGGTGCGGCCCCCCGGGCCTGCTCAGACCTGATGACGTCGGTTGAGAAGTCGGCCCAGGACTGCATCGACCTGGACCAGAGCGCCCGCACCTCATCGTTGCGGGCGCGCGCCGCGATCGCCGCAGTGGCCACGCCGCGGTGGTTCACGAACACCTCGACGAACATCCCAATGGAACGGGTCCACGCTCCTGCGGGATCGGTTTCGAAATCCCGCGGCAGACCGCCCACCCGGTGTTCCACCTCGGTGATGACCCGGTCCAGAAGGGCCAGCAGAACCTCGTCTTTGGAGGAGAAGTAGAAATAGAACGTGGGGCGCGAGATCCCGGCGCCGCGGGCCAGATCCTCGATCGATATGTCGTCGAAGGCGCGCTCGCCGAGGAGCGCCTCGGCCGTGACCAGTATTGCGTCCTGGCGCTCATCCCCCGAGACCTTTGCGGTACGTCTTCCTCGTTGAACCATGGGCCCATCCTAGCCCGGGTTCTCAACACCGTGTTGACTCTGTCAACTTTAAGTCGATAGTTTGGCTTCATGAGTGAACACGTCGATGTGTTAATTGTCGGGGCCGGGCTGAGCGGCATAGGTTTTGCCAGCCGGCTGAAACGCGACATACCCGGAAAGACCTTCACTATTCTTGAATCGCGCGGCGCGGTGGGAGGCACCTGGGATCTGTTCCGATACCCGGGCATCCGCTCCGACAGCGACATGTACACGCTCGGCTACTCCTTCCGGCCCTGGGCCGGCGCCAAGGCCATCGCCGACGGCGATTCGATCCGCGACTACATCGAGGCGACGGTGGCGGACGAGGGCCTCGCATCGCGGATCCGGCTGGACCACCATGTGATCTCGGCCGGGTGGTCCAGCGACACCGCGCTGTGGACGGTCACGGCCGTCCGCACGTCCGGCGGCGAATTCCGGCACGACGGTCCGGCGTCGAGCGCCGAGACGGCCACGTTCACCTGCTCATTCCTGTCCGTCTGCTCGGGCTATTACCGCTATGACGAAGGCTTTACCCCGGCCATCGAGGGTGCTGAGACCTTCGCCGGATCGATCGTCCACCCGCAGCACTGGCCCGCTGACCTCGACTACGACGGCAAGCAGGTGGTGATCATCGGCAGCGGGGCAACCGCGGTGACGCTCGTGCCATCGATGGCGAAGTCGGCCGCCAAGGTCACCATGCTGCAGCGCTCCCCCACCTACATCGCCCCCGTGCCGTCCCGGGACCACCTGGCCGACCACCTCCGGGGCAAGCTGCCCGCGCAACTGGCCTACGACGTCGTACGGGCCAAGAACATTCTCTTTTCGATGCTCACGTACCAGCTCAGCCGGCGCCGGCCGGAGACGATGAAGGCAATCCTCCGCAAGTCAGCCATCGCCAAGCTGCCGGAGGGTTTTCCGGTCGACACGCACCTGGCCCCGTCCTATGAGCCATGGGACCAGCGGCTCTGCGCGATCCCCAACGGCGACCTCTACCGCGCCATCAGCGCAGGCACGGCCGACATCGTGACCGACAGGATCGCGCGGATCACCCCGGACGGGATTGACCTCGTGTCGGGGGGATCGATCCCGGCCGACGTGATTGTCACGGCAACAGGGCTGAACCTGCTCGTCATTGGCGGCATGACCCTCACCGTCGACGGCGAGCCGGTGGACGTAGGCAAAACCCTCACCTACAAGGGCATGATGCTCGACGGCGTTCCCAATTTCGCGCTCACCGTCGGTTACACCAACGCCTCCTGGACCCTGAAAGCGGACCTGGTGGCAGGCTATATCTGCAGGCTGCTGAAGTACCTCGAGCGCCGGAACCTGCAGTGGGTTGCGCCCAAGGCGCCAGCCGAGGTCGCGAACGCTGAGCTGACGTCCCTGATCGACCTGAAGGCCGGTTACATTCTTCGCGGCGCCGGAGATCTTCCCCGGCAGGGCACCGGCTCGCCATGGCGGCTGCACCAGAACTACGTGCGCGACTTCGCCCTGCTCAGGGCCGGCCGACTGACGGACCATGTTCGTTTCGGCCGGCGCGGGCAGCCGGTGGCTGCGCCCGGACGGGGAACCCCGGCGCCCCAGGACCCTCTCGCGCTCCCCGGAACTGGATACATCGACGTCGCGGGCACCCGCCTGCGCTACCGGAAGACCGGCGACGGGGACCCGGTGCTAATGCTGCACGGCATTGGCCAGAGCCTCGATGACTGGACCGAGCAGCACCAGCGGCTCTCGTCACGCCACACCGTGTACAGCGTGGACCTCCCCGGCTTCGCCTACTCCGAACGGATCCCCGGACCGGCCACATTGGCGAAGCTCGCCGGCGCCCTCCCTGCCTTCCTCGACGCTCTCGGGGTGCATGAGCCGCTTCCCGTGGTCGGCAACTCGCTCGGAGGTGCCGTCGCCATGAAGCTCGCTGCCGACCATCCGCACCGCGTCTCAGCCCTCGTTCTTGCCGACAGCGCCGGGTTCGGCAAAGAGGTTGCACTGGTGCTGCGCCTGCTCACGGTCCGGCCGCTCGCGGCATTGCTCATGCGTCCCGACGAAACGGCCTCCCGCCGCACGGCCCAGTCCATCTTCTACGACAAGGACCTGGTGACGGATGCCCGCGTGGAGCATGCTTTCGCTCTGTCGCAACGGGCGGCGCACCGCCAGTCGGTCCTCGACATCGCCCGCGATCTCGGAACGATCTCCGGCATCAGGGCCGGATGGCGGACGGCCCTCGTGGGGGCCCTGGCGCAGTTGGACCTTCCCGCGCTCGTGGTCTGGGGCGACCACGACCACGTCCTCCCGTTCAGCCACCTCGAGGCGGCAACCGCGGCGCTGCCACGCGCCGAGTCGCACGTCTTCCCGAACACGGGACACATGCCGCAGATCGAACGGCCCGATGAGTTCGCCACGGTTGTGGAGGAGTTCCTGTCCCGGGTCGTGGCGGGCCGCCACGCGAAAGGCGCCTCTCTGGCGTAGAGCTGCGCCCTTCGTGTGACCCCGCGATGACGGTGTGGTTCAGGCGTTCGCGACCCCGGTCGCCTTCGACCGGATGAACTCATGGTCCTCCTGGGATATGGCCGTTTCGCCGTGGTGTCCACTGGCAAGATTCTCGCCCGCGGCCTTGGAGACAACTGCGGTGATGGTCCTGGGAAGGATCTGGCACCCGGGGTTGTCAATGAGCCACTTCCGCGTGGCAGGGTCCAGATGGTCCCAATGGTCCTTAATGTGCATCTGAGGATGCCGCCTTCCTTCTCGCTGTGCGGTTTCGGGTGGAACATGGCGTGCTGCGAGGGGATGTGGTGCCCGCCCCAGCCCACAAGTCAACGCAGTTCCCTTGAGGAAGACTAGGGCCATAATCCCCGAAATTCCTCGGTGTCGGGCCCACCAAAAAGGCTTCAGGTTTTCCGTGGAAAAAGACGCCCGCCGGACAAATACCCCTGCTGGGGACTACCCGCGGCCCCATTCCGCTTCTGGCCCGGACAACGGACGGCCCAGCCCTATCCTCAGTCCGCGGGTTCGCCGGTGAGTTCGGCCGTCATGACGACGGCGGTCATGGCGGCAGCGGGATGACGGTGCGGTACTTGCCGCCGGTGGTCTGGTCGGGGGCTCCGGGGCGGATTCCACGGTGACGTGTTCCAGGCCGAGGTCCGCAAGCACGGCGGTAATCCCCTCTCGGACGCCGGCCCGGACCCGTTCGGGGTCTGCGCCCGCGTCCGGGCGCAGCCGCACCGACAATCTGGTGGGGGCGGTCTGGACGATCTGGAACAGTTCCACCCCCGGGGTGCGGTCGACGACGGTCCCCAGCGCCAGCGGGGGTACCGTCACCGTGCCGCTGCCGCCGGCGGCGGGGAAGGTGAGCACGTCCGAGGCCCGTCCCTGCACCCGGATCGCCGGGGCCGGGTCCCCGCAAGGACAGGGATCCGGCCTGACCAGGATGCGGTCGCCGACGTCGTAGCGGATGATCGGCCGGACACGGTTGGCCAGGTTCGTGATCAGTACCGTGTGCGAAACAGCCCCTGGCGGCACGGGCCGGTAGTCGGCGTCGACCGGTTCGACAATCACCCAGTCCTCGAGCGGGTGCAACCAGCCCCGGGCACACCCGTAGGCGCAGTAGCCGGACTCGGTGCACCCGTAGACCTCCCGCACCACAGACCCGAACACCCGTTCCAGGCGGTCCCGCTCACCCGGCGGCAATCCCTCGGCGGTGCTGAGCACCAGCACCGGGTGCACCTGCAGCCGCCCGGCCTGCTGCTCGGTGGCCAGCAGGCGCAACACGCTGGCATAACCCCCGAGCAGGGCAGGGTCGAAGCCGTTGAGCTCCGTCACCAGCCGGGGCAGGGCGGTGTGGACTGAGAATATTCCCACTCCGCGGTGACGCCGTGGTTTTTCCCGTTTCTCCCGGGTGCCGGCGGCCACGGACAGGAAGTGCCCGCCGGTGGCGATCACCTCGGCGGACCGCGCCCCGCGTCCCACGAGTCGAACCGCACCCCGCCAGGTCAGCCACTTTGCAGTCAGGATGCCCATCAGGCCCGGCTCGGGTCCGCAACGAACTCCTGGACACCCGCGAGGGTCACTGCCGGATCTGTGGCCACCTCGTCGAAGTGGGCCATGAGTTCACGTTTGTTCGTAACCGGCAACAAAGTGACATCCTCAATATGCTCAGGCAGCCCCTGGTACCGGTCACGGTAAAAAGCCGAGTTCTGCCGGGCGTAGGCGACCAGGTCAGCCAGGCGCGCCCGCTGCCGGTGCCGGACCGCCTCCAGGCCTTGCCGGTGGGCCCGGCGGGAGTCCCACCACACCCAGGCAGCGTTACTCCCCCGGTCCCCGGAACCCGGCCTCCGTCGTATCTGCATGGCATGACCCTAGAGCTCGTCGCCGCCCCCCGGACAGAGCCATTCGGCAGTGACCGCCCGCTTCTCCAGTGTGCGCGATCAAACGCCCAGGACCTTGGTCTCTGGAAAGAAGAGGTCAAAGCCATCGAAGGGCGCCGCCTCGTCCCACCAGGAGTTCCCCGGCTATGTGGACGCTTACGAGCAGGAGATCGGTGCCAGGCGAACCACCTCGGCTACGTCATCAAAGGGAAGTTCGGCGTCCGGAGAGGCGACGGGGTCGAGGAGATTTTTCAGGCCGGTGACGGGTTCGTCATCGAGCCCGGGCACACGCCGATCGGGTTTGCCGGGAGCGAGTCTGTGGCCTTCACCCCTACCGAGGAGGCGAAGCAGCAGAGCGCGGTGATGACGCCAAACATCATGACGTTCGCCCAGGAGCAAGGCATCGAACTGCCGGGCCTGGAGACTCCCTAGATCCAAGTAACGAACTGCGGAAATGCGTGACGTGCCTCACAAAGACTGGTCGCCTGCGGCAATCTCGGTATTCTGGAAGAGGTCAAGCAAGCGGCCGTCAGTGCTTCGTAGAGGACCTTTTCCCTATGACCACCAAACTTGCAGTCACCGTTGCCGTCGACATGGACGCAACCACCGTCACCTTCCGACCTACCGGAAGACTCACCCCCAACAATGTCCGTGCCCTGGTGGCATTAGTGGGGCGCGCCGGTCGCGTCCTGCCAGGCTTTGCCGTTCATTTGGACCTGGATCTGCTGCATACCAACTCCCCGGAGGCGCTTCGGACCCTCACGGAATCCGGAGCCAAAACCCTCCCCCCGCATCCGCTGGACACCCGCCACGGGTACCGCCGTCCGGACCTCGCGGCGAAGCTGGCCGCGTGACAGGGAAGGCCAGTCCAGGGCGCCGCGACAGGGTGTTCCACACCTTCAGAAGATGGCCCCTTGTGCCGACGGAAGTCCTGGCGAAGTTAAGCCACTCGCTGCGACAGGTCCAGGAACTCGGAGGAGCAACCGCCCCCGGAGAGCTCCTCGGCCTCGTCGATCACGAACTCCATCAGCGCGCCCGCACCGCGCAAGGGATGCATACCTCCGGTACCAGCCTGGGACCGGAATAAGACCGGCGGGATATGGCCCGAGCCTGTTGGGGGTGGGCCATGTCCTGTCGTTCCCCTTGTGTGCTCCACCGTGCAAAACAGTGCGGCGAGAAGGCTTCGGAAACTTCAAGCGCAGGTTCTTACTCAATATCCAGGGTCAGCGGCATGTGGTCGCTATGTGCCAACCAGTCTTCCGGGTCCCCCACTTTGAGTTGGGCTGGCATGCCATCGCTCAGGAACGCATAGTCGATGTGATGCCCGAATCTCTGGTTCCGGGTGTGAAAGTAAGTTTTGGTCGACGCCGCCCCTTCGCCCGTCACACCGTTGCGGTGGTACACGCTGCTCAGACCAAGCCCGCCCAGCTTTTCGACCAGCATGCTGTGATTCCTTCCAGGATGATGCTTGTCCCAGACGGAGTTGCTATTAAAGTCCCCCATCAGCAACGCCGTTTCGCCCGAAAGGAAGCCAGCGTGCCGATCGACAATTTGGTGGGTGATGCGGACATACTTCAGGTCGCGATTCAGCTGATGTGCCCATAGGGCAACGATGTTAAGTCCGTCCACCGAAAACGCCAGATGCCAGGGCAGGTTGGGGTCCGCGAACTCCGTAACTTTGTAACGAGCGCTGGTGATACCCAACACTCCGAGACCTTTGTTTGGGTTGCTGCCCGTCCAAGCCGCAAAGGGGTGCGCAGCTGAGGAAATGTCTTTCTTTGCGACTTCTTGGAGAATTAGGACGTCGGGTTGCAGCGCCTCGATCAGGTGACGTTTCTTGTAATATGCCATGGAGCAGTTCCACGAGACGATTCGCACTGGGTTCCTTTTTATTCGACTGCAGGAATTTTATCGGACCTCGGCCAGCCCGATCGGAAACGATGACCCGCCGGCTGTCAGGGACGACCACGGCGAAGCAAACGTAGCCAGCCAGGAACATCACAAGGATCGCCAGCTCACGCCCGTAGGCTCCATCGTCAGGACCTTTGTCTCTGACCAATCCGGCCGCGGGCAGCGATCCTAAGAAAAGACCGCTGTCCGGAGAGCGCGGGGTCCTCCGGCCCCGGCTTGGAACGAATGGAGGATCAGATGGGGATATGGCGAAGAGCCAATCTCTGGATACCGGCGGTGCCCTGGTTCGCCGTCCGTGCCAGTGCCGGAACAGAGAGCGGGGATACGGATTTCATTACTGTGGACGGCGGATTGTTCAACTACGCGCCCTCAGCCGAAGCCGTGGTCCGAAACCTCGAATACGCCGACCGGAATGAAACCATCATCGACAGGGCAGGCAACCGCTATCCGCTGCTCGATGATGAGAACGGACATCTCCAGCTTGGACAATCCTCAGGCAAGGCCGATATTGATTGGCTGCGGGAGGCCTGGGACGCCGCACAGCTGGAGGATCCCCAAAGGTACCCCCTGGAACGTGTGATGCCGGACGCTGATATCGAGTTCCTGGCATCCCTCTTCGAAATGCTTGAAGAAACGACCACCGGGGTGGTCGAAGGCTGGACCTGGAAGGTGCGACAGCCCGGCCGGACCCACCATCTTGAATCGCTGGATGACGTCAACGACCTGCTGCGCAAAGCGACTGACCTGCCGGAGACCATCGTGCAGGACCCCTACGAACATCTGTACCGGCCCTACCGGATGATCCGGGGCACGCTTGCTCTGACGGACCGGCACTACCTCGTGTACCGCGAAGAGTTCCCAGAGGATGTCCCTGACACCTGATCTGGGGCCGGCTCCGGCTGGGGGCCTCTGAACCCAGACGTGGCCGCCGGGTGACCGGGGGACACGGCGGTGGGCCGTCCCCATGAGTGGCAGGCCCCGGATTCGCTGGCGAGGCGTGGGAGGATCGGGGTATGGAAAACACCCCCGAAGTCCTCCGATATGCGGCCTTTTCCTCTTCGCCAAATGGCGGCAATCCTGCCGGTCTGGTCCTCGATGCCAGCCATCTGGATGAAGAAAGAATGCTGGCGGTGGCGGCCGCCGTCGGGTATGCCGAAACGGCTTTTGTGACGGAGCACGTCGTCGAAGGGGACCCGCGCCGGAGCCGGGTTCGGTACTTCTCCCCGATCGCCGAGGTGCCGTTCTGTGGCCACGCGACGATTGCGCTCGCCGTTGCGCTGAGCGCACGCGACGGGGCAGGACCCTTCACCTTCGACACCTCCGTCGGCCCCATTGTCATCAAGACAGCAGGCGACGGCGCCGACATCACCGCATCGTTCACCGCCGTTGGGCCACAGCTGGCCGAATTCGACGACGCCGTCCTGGCCGAACTCCTCGGGCTGCTCGGCGCCGGGCCAGGCGATCTCGATCCGGCCTATCCGCCGAGGATCGCGTATTCGGGGAACTGGCATCCGGTGCTGGTCTTCACCGACCGTAGCCTTTTCGATTCCTTTGTCTTCGATCCGGAGGCGGTGCGCAGCCTCATGGACGTTCAGGGCTGGGTCGCAACGGTGACGATCCTGCACAGTCTTGCGGATGGCGAATTCGAAGCCCGGAATCTGTTCCCAGTGGGGGCCATCACGGAGGACCCTGCGACAGGATCCGCGGCGGCTGCGGTCGGCGGCTACCTTCGCATCCTGGGATTGGCCAAGCCCCCATCGAGGGTCCTGGTCCACCAGGGACGGCACGTGGGCCGGCCTGGCCTACTCACCGTGGACATTCCCGCTGCCGGCGGGATAGTGGTCAGCGGCGGGGCCGTCCGGATTCCCGCCCACCCCTGAAAAGCGCTGCCGGGCGGCCGGTCACCCGTCGTCATCGCCTAGTAGGCTCAATCCCACATCTGACTGACAGGAGGGTGCAGTGGCCGAGACTCCGACCGGGACTATGGTGGCCGAGGTGATGGCCGAGCTGGCCGCACCAGAGGACCCAAGGGCGCGAGAGGTGAACAAGAAGCACGGTGACGATCACGGCGTGAACCTCGGCCAGCTGCGCGCGCTCGCGAAGCGGCTGAAGACGCAGCACGAACTGGCATGTCGGCTCTGGGAGACGGATGACACCCCGGGGAGACTGCTGGCGATCCTGATCTGCCGGCCGAAGGCATTCGAGCGTGCCGAGCTGGACGTTATGTTGCGCGAGGCGCGGACTCCCAAGGTGCACGACTGGCTCGTGAACTACGTGGTGAAGAAGAACCCTCACGCCGAACATCTGCGCCTGGCCTGGTTCACCGATCCGGACCCGGTGGTCGCGAGTGCCGGGTGGGCCCTGACCACCGAACGCGTGGCAAAGAACCCCGAGGGTCTCGACCTGGCAGGACTGCTGGACATCATTGAAGCGGGGATAAAGGATGCCCCGGACCGCCAGCAGTGGGCGATGAACCACTGCCTGGCTCAGATCGGCATCGAGCACGCCGAGCAGCGCGCCCGAGCAATCGGGATCGGTGAGCGCCTGGAAGTACTCAAGGACTACCCGACTCCCCCGGGCTGCACGTCGCCGTTCGCGCCCGTGTGGATTAATGAGATGGTGCGCCGGCAGTCCGATCTGTAGGACGGTTCGTGTTCTGCCAGGACTTCCGCCAGCTTAGTGCTAAGCTTACTTAGTTTATCTTTCTGTCTAGAAAAAGGCAGAGAGGACAAACGCGAAACCCCCGTCAGTCATCACGACTGCCGGGGGTTTTCTGCTTTGTGGATTAGGTTCCTCCAGAATCCTGGCTGTCGGCGCTGCCGACGTCAGTTGCCCACTCACCTCCGGGTTGTCCCACACCTGGCTGCGCAGCCGTTCCAGAAAGACGGTGGCAACGTCCTTGGTGTCGAAGTCAAGGAGCACGGCCAGGATTTCTTGTCCTCCGTAGCCCGGAACACCCGGCAGACCGAGGGCCCGAGGCGGCGGCGGCAAGAGCTTGCTGCCTCGTCGTGTCTTGTCGGTAAGGGACATCGAGCCGCCGACGACCGAGAGCAGATACTTTAAGGCCAGGCGCCGAACGCCTGCATCCCGGACGACATGTACAACCCGGGCAGGAGGGCGGGATTTGCGGGGACGAAGAATGCGAAGATGATCAGCGCTGCTCCGATGAACCTGCTGAGCGCCCGCCCGCGGCTCCACGTCTTCTCCAGCAGCACGGCTGCTGCGATGATCGCCATCCAGCCCAGATTCATCACGCCCACGGCCGTCAGTACCACCATCAGTCCCCAGCAGCACCCGATGCAGTACAGTCCGTGGTAAATACCGACGCGAACATCACGCAGCCGGCCCTTGTATCCTGCGACATGGAGCAGGAAGGCTACCGGCGAGCGGCAGTGGCGGAGACAGAAATCCTTGAGTGGGGTCAGTTGGTAGATTCCGGCAGCTGCCACAACTCCGGCGCCCACCCAGGGAGCGGCTTCGGGGGCTCGCATCGCCAGCTCGGCGGCCAGCACGGCCGTTGCAAACGCGATTGCGCCGAACGCGGACCATGACAACAGGTACCCGATAACCAGCGCAACGGTACGTGCCGCCCGGCCCGGGGCGCTTCTTGTCGCATGGATGGACCGGAGGTAGACGGCCGTCAGCGGGGCCAGGGATGGCAGCATCATGGCCGCCATCATAAGCGTCCAGGCCGCGAGGAACCCGGCGAAGCCGAACCCCATCGCCCCGGGTCCCGGAGGCATGTCCCGGAACTCCAGGATGGTGAAATACCATGCGATCACCGCGCCCCCAAGCAACACCAGCAGTGCAGCGTGGTTGCGGATCCTTACATGGGCTTGCCCCGGCAATTCAGGCCGACCAGGCGAACGGTGCCGAGAAGGAGTTCTTACCGGCGTTGTCCCATGCCATCCCGAAAGCATCCACGGTGGACGTGACGGCGCGGCCGGCCGCCAGCGTGTCGGCGGGGAAACCGACTCCGCTAACCTTCACCCCGGCGCCGGTTGTATCGAGGGGAGAGACGAAGTCCTCCACTGCCATGTCCACGGCCCCGCCGATCCGGACGCTGTGCCCGAGGCCCTCATCGGCGTAGGTGATTTCGCGGGACTCGATGCCCAGCATTTCCCCGATCAACGGACCCAGACCCTCCATCGGCCCGCCCAGCTGCCCGCCGAACACCTTCCCGAGCGCTTCTGCCTGCTCCGGGGAAGCCGCTGCATCCATCAGGACCCCGACTTTCCACCCGCCCTCGCCCATCACCGCAGGCGCATCGGCCACCACGCAGACGTTGAGGCCGCCGACGTCGACGCCGTTAATCTCGCCCCGGCGGACGTGGAAAGCCAGCGCGACGTTGCAGCGGTCGTTGTCCGCAGGGAATGTCAGGCCGGAGGTCGTACAGGGGCAGACCATATCGCAATTGCAGTTTTCGAAGTATGTGCCTTCGATTCGCCATGTCATTTGAGGCTCCCTCCAAATGGAAACCCCCCATGCTCACAGTTTCCCTCCGGCCAGAGTCGGCGTCAACAAGAAATGCCGCTGTACTGCGGTGGTTGTGGCGCCGGCCGGGAGCCTCACTGGGGGCGGGTGCCAGCGCATGGGCAGGGCCCACGGCACACTCCCAAGTCCCCGGAAAATCAAGACCGTCATTCCCTAACCCGGGACCAGATCGCCACCCGCAAATGCAAAGGCGCCCGCAGCGGCCGCCCCGTGGACTTCGCCCTCCACGCAGTCCCGATCTGGCTACGCCAGTAAAGAGACACGGCCGACGGCCTAGTCCCCCACCACGATGCGCCCGACGATCATGCGCATGATCTCGTTGCTGCCCTCCAGGATCTGGTGGACGCGCAGGTCCCGGGCGATCTTCTCCAGTCCGTACTCGGAGAGGTAGCCGTAGCCCCCGTGGAGCTGGATCGCGCTGTTGGCGACGTTGAACCCGGCATCCGTGGCGACCCGTTTGGCCATGGCACAAAGCTTGACGGCGTCGGGCGCCCCGCGGTCCAGCGCGTCCGCTGCCCGCCAGAGCAGCGCCCGGGCGGTGACGAGCTCCGTTTCCATATCGGCGAGCTGGAACAGCAGGGCCTGCTGGTTGATCAGCGGACCGCCGAACGCCTGCCGATCCTTGAGGTAGGCCACCGATTTATCCAGGGCCGTTTGTCCGCCGCCCAAGGAACAGGCCCCTATATTGATGCGGCCGCCATTGAGCCCCTTCATCGCAATCCCGAAACCGCTGCCTTCCTCGCCGAGCCGGTTGGCAACCGGAACCCTGACATTGTCAAAGACCACCTGGCGGGTCGGCTGGGCGTTCCACCCCATCTTCTTCTCGTTCGCCCCGAAAGACAGGCCCGGCGTGTCCGCCGGGACGACGATGGCGGTGATGCCGCGGCTTCCGGTGTCGGCCGTGCGGGCCATCACGATGTAGTAGCTGGAGGATCCTGCCCCGGAGATGAACTGCTTGACGCCGTTGAGCACATAGTCTCCGCCGTCACGCACCGCTTTGGTGCTCAGCGCTGCAGCGTCGGAGCCGGCACCGGGCTCGGTGAGGCAGTAGCTGCCCAGCGCCCCCATGGATGCCATCTGTGGCACCCACTCGGCGCGTTGTTCATCGTTTCCGAACGAGTCGATCATCCACACCACCATGTTGTGGATGGACATGTAGGCGGCAATCGTCGGATCGGCCTTGGCCAGTTCTTCGAAGATCAGCACGGCATCACTGCGCGTCAGCCCGGAGCCGCCGAACTGCTCCCGGACGTAGATGCCGCCCATGCCCAGCGCGCCAGCCTCGCCCAGCACGTCCACCGGGAAGTGCTTGGTCTCGTCCCACTTGGCAGCGTGAGGAGCCAACGCCTCGTTGGCGAAGTCCCGCACCATCTGGACCAGTGCCTGCTGGTCCTCGTTGAGTTCAAACATGCCCAGTCCTGTCGAAGATGTGGATTGTGTCCTCAATATAGTAGGAAGACCTAGTAATTACTAGGACTTCCTGCTTCCTGATGATCCCGATAATTCGGCCGTCGGGTCCCGGCCGAAAAGCGCTGAGCCCAGAGATAGTCGAAAGCTGTTCAGGAACAAAGGCCCCGCACGTTGGACTAACGCGCAGGGCCTTTTCCGCAGTCTTGGCCAACGAAACGACCCCGCGCGCGTCTGGGTGCGGCGTCGTTTCGTTTTTCGAAGGGCTCACAGGGAGGACTGCGGACGGGCCGACGGTCGACGTCCGTCGAGTGTCTGTGGAGACCGGTAACCTCGTCATCATGACTGAAAGCCCGCAACTGGTGAACCGAGCACGCGATTGGATCGCAAGAGCACGTTCATTTCACTACCAGCAGCTCAACAGGCACCGCAGGGTGATGCGGCTCGGAAAGACCCGCCTGACGTTCACCACCGGCCAGGCCATAACCAACTGGAGCGCCTTTTTTGTTGCCGGGTCGACGGGCTCAGCAGGCCTACCAGACTGGGCTGTCTTGGGTGTTTTGCTCGGGGGCTTCCTCGGAGGCAAGTACGTGTTCCCCGTCCCGGACAGCAGTCTCGCCAGCCGGAGAGGCCCTGCCGACGTAGTCAGTCAAAGCGCTATGGAACTCGACAGCATGACCCCAGAGGAAATCCGGGTTTACGAGAACAACATGGTTCTAAAGCACCGGCTCAAGGGCCCCGGAGGGCTTGGGGTCGCACAGGCGCTGCAGCGCCAGAAAGAGGCCACCCGGACAGCGGAGGAGGCGGCTGGCATGGCCACCGCAAGCCTAACCGGGCTGTCATTAGTTGATGCTCAGGCCTTCAGCGCCGCTGCTGCACAGCATGAGCGTCTCAGGGGCCGGTGGCTGGCCTACGAGGTTGACCCGCACCTCCAGTTCGACTTTCCAGCCATGTCCGACACTGCTTTCCCTGCCACCGCGGCCATGATCAGGGCAATGCGGGAAGCCGAACAGGCAAAATCAGACGGCCATGCGGCGAATTACCAATCCGCTGTGGCGGCATTCGGCAAGGCCCTGACGGCAGCCGAGGCTGCCGCCGGAGTTCCCCGGAAATAGGTCACCGGACTGTCGAATCCCGGCTAGGCGCGCATGCAGCCCCTTGGAGTCAACAATGTCGCCGCCGAGTCAGCTCTTTCCTCCCAAGGACTGGCCCCTTTCGGCCTGCAATCCAGCAGCCCCACACCGCGCGGCCGCCTCCCGGTCGATATAGGCTGGACGGGACGCCGGCCCCGCCCGGGCCAGCCCGCCGGCCCTCCCTGGCCGGCCGGAAACGGACGGAAGGGCATCATCGCCATGAACGAACCTGACTGGGTCCAACACGCCATCTGGTGGCACGTCTATCCCCTCGGTTTCGTCGGCGCGGAGAAGACCGGAACGGCGGAACCCGCCGCCGAGCACCGTTTGCTGGACCTTGTCCCATGGCTCGACTACGCGGTAGAGCTCGGGGCGTCGGGCCTCGCCCTTGGCCCCATCTTCGAATCGGAGACGCACGGCTACGACACCACGGATTACTTTCGGATCGATCCCCGGCTCGGATCCGAGCAGGACTTCGACACCCTGGTGGCCGAGGCGCACCGCCGCGGGTTGCGCATACTCCTCGACGGCGTCTTCAACCACACCGGGCGTTCCTTCGCGCCGTTCCAGGAGGTCCTTGCCCGCGGGCGGACGGCGGACACCGCCTCCTGGTTCTCGCTGGAGTGGCCCGACGGTGACGCGGCCGGCGTCGAACCGACGTATCGCGACTTCGAGGGCCACCACCACCTCGTGGCGCTCAACCATGAGGAGCCGGCGGTCGCCGACTTCGTGGTGGACGTCATGGAGCACTGGCTGCACCGTGGTGCGGACGGTTGGCGACTCGACGCCGCCTATGCCGTGCCGTCGTCGTTCTGGGCCGCAGTGACAGCGCGCGTCCGGTCATCCCATCCTGACGCGTACTTTGTGGGCGAATACATCCACGGCGACTACGCAGCGGAGGTCCGGTCCGGCGGACTCGATTCCGCCACGCAATACGAGCTCTGGAAGGCTGTCTGGAGTTCCCTCAACGACGGGAACTTTTACGAACTCGCAGCCGCCTTCGAACGACACAACGCGCTCCTGGCCTCCTACGTACCGCTCACCTTCATCGGTAACCACGACGTCACGCGCATCGCGAGCAAGCTCACCGATGCAGCGCTCGTGCCGCACGCCGTCGTCGTCCTGCTCACAGTCGGCGGAACGCCGTCCATCTACTACGGCGACGAGCAGGGCTACCGGGGCGTCAAGGAGGACAGGGCAGGGGGAGACGACGACGTGAGGCCGCTCTTCCCGTCCACCCCCGACCAGCTCTCGGCGCTTGGAGGACCCATCTTCGCCGTGCACCAGGAGCTCATCGGGGTGCGGAGACGGAACCCGTGGCTGCACCGAGCAACCACGGAAGTCCTCCAGCTCGCCAATGAGGTGCTTGTGTACCGCGTCGCGCTCGACGGTGATGCACTCGTGGTCGCACTGAACCTCTCGCATGAGACCCAGCGGGTCAGCTCGGCAGGGGCCACCTCGTTGCTCGCCGGCCAAGCGGCACTGGATGTCGGTGCGAACGCTGTCATGGTCCCGCCGCGGGGGTGGGCCGTCCTCGGCTAAGGCGGACACGAGGACGGACACACTCGATTACCAAGTCGTATTTATTCGCTCACCAGTCACTTTCCTACAGGTTCCATGGATCCTATTTAGCCTCAAATTTGGATTCTCCCAATTTAGTCGCCGCCTTGGAGGGCGCCCTGTCAAGCACAGCGCCGGCTTGCCGGGCTAGAAGAGTCCGGGCTCCGAGACGAGCTGCGCGCGGCCTTCTTCCAGTCGGTACGCGACGGCGATCGCGGCAGTGGAGGAATCCTTCACCGCGGCGGAGATCACCTGGGAGCTTTCCAGCAGCCGGTCCACGGTCTGCCTGGCGTGCTCGACGACCATGTCGTTGACCTCAGTCTTGTCCTCGTGCAGAGAGGCCAGCACGGATGGCGTGATGCGTTCGACGAGGTCCCGGATGAAGCGAGGCGGCATCTCTCCGGTTTCCACCGCCTCTTTCGTGGCGGCGACGGCGCCGCAGTTGTCGTGGCCAAGGACGACGATGAGCGGGACGTTGAGGACCGAGACGCTGAACTCAAGCGATCCGAGAACGGCGTCGTCGAGCACATGCCCGGCGGTGCGGACCACGAAGGCGTCGCCGAGTCCGAGGTCAAAGATGATTTCTGCGGCGAGCCGGGAATCCGAGCAGCCAAAGATGACCGCAAAGGGGTTCTGTGTGTTCACCAGCTCGCTTCGCCTCGCGGCACCCTGGTTAGGGTGGTGGGCCTCTTCAGAGACGAAACGTTCGTTGCCTTCAAGCAGGCGCTGCCATGCTTGGGCCGGGCTGATGCTGTTAGTCACCCTACTTACCTTACGGGAGCGTCCACGCGTGGACGGAAAGCCCGGGCGAGCAGGAACTCACCCAGACCGGATAGTGGTCGGAAATGCGCCAGGACACTTCGCTGCCGCTCAGGCCGCGGAAGACGTGCGAAGGTTCCGGCCCCGCTGCCCGCAGGTCAGGCCCTGCAGCAGGGGGGTGCCGTCGGGCTGGGAGAACCACGCCATCTGCTCGTGGAGGTGCCTGGTTTTGTCGTCGTCGAAGATGGTCCGTGGCAGCGCCGTTGGCGGCGGCTGCTCAGTCATGTCTCCATGCAAGCAGGCCCACGTCGGGATAGAGGAAAGGCGCGGCCCCCTCCTGCTGACATCGCCTCTCAGCCATGCGGCTTCGATTCCTCTTAGGCTGACGGCCAGGGACCCTATTAGCCCTGAATACACCCGCCGCCAGGCCGCCATCACCGAACTCTTCAAGGCCCACGACCTGCTCGTCGTAATGGACCACGGGGCGCCCGAGGACGAGTACGACTCCGAGAGGCCGCGATCGCCGGGCGACACAGGGACGGGGCGGATGGCTCACAGGATTAGCGGCGCCGTCAATGCGTCTACATTGCGGCGCGAGCCCGGAGCAGCACCCGGTACAGCAGGGCGCACGCCGTCAGAATAAGCGAACCCGCCAAGATCGGTGTCAGCAGGTAGCCCCACCCCTCGTGGGCCAACAGGATTGCGATAGGGGTACCACCGGCCGGCGGGTGGATGATGCGCAGCGCGGCCATTGCCGCCATGGCCGCGCCGACGGCCAGGCCCAGGCTCCACCACGCGGTGGGAAGGAAAGCATGCGCAACGACGCCGCACAGCGCCGAGACCATGTGGCCACCGACCACGTTGATGGGTTGCGACAGCGGTGCCTCCGGCAAGAGGAAGACCAAGACGCAGGACGAGCCGAACGCTGCGATGAGAATGGGCGTGCCGACCGCGTCCCCGGTGAGCGACAGCACCGTAATGGTCAGCGCTCCGGCAAGCGCTGCCATCAGAATCGCAGACCAGGGCGCGCGCGGCTGCGTCGGCGTCACCAGGCGCCGGACAAAGGCCCAGGTGCGGGCCCGGGTCGTTACCTGGACCGGGGAGGACAGCGCAGCGGACCGTATTCCCGTCTCTGTCTTCTGGGGAGGGGTATCGACGTGGGACATGATAGGGGACCTTTCAGATCGCGATGGGGCACCGGCCCCGGCAATCCCGGTCCGGCTACATATGTGTTGAAGATGGACGCGGCCGGGCCACCACGGCCCGTGCGGCGTCGTCCAGTGCGCGCATGAGCGCCGGCACCGGTTTGGTGGCCAGTCGCACTACGGACAAAGGCGTGGAGATCCGGGGCTCCGTCAGCGGCAGGACGTGAATCGAAGGGTCCTTTCGCCGGGTGGCTACGGCGGACTCGGGCACCACCACGGCCCACATCCCGGACCCCACGAGCCCTAGCAGCGCCTCGATGGAGTCCGCTTCAGCGGAGGGCCGCACATCCAGGCCGGCTTCCCGCCACGCTTCATCGGCAAGCTGCCGCGCCCGCATCCCCGGTGCCAAGAGCCCCAGCTGCACGGAAGCCAGCATCGAGCCGCTCACGGCATCCAACGCCTCGTCGAACATTCCCGGCGAGGCAACCACGACACTGGTAGCGTCCGGCAGGCCCGCCGCCACCAGGTCCGGGCCATCCGCGGCCGAGGGGTGAATGATCCCGGCATCCAGGTCGAAAGCCCGTAACCGTGCCACGACGTCCTCGCTGCTCAGGCCGGTCCGCACCGTCGAGCGCACCAATGGATGGGCCTCCGTTAGCGCCGACACCACTTGCGTGGCGGCAGCGATCCCCGACGGGATCGTGCCGATCCGCGCAGTGCCGGTGAGCTTCCCGCGGGCCGCGGAGAGCTCCTCGGTCAGCGCGGCCTGGTCCGCCACGACGCGCCGCGCCCACGGCAGAGCCAGCTCCCCCTCGGCGGTGAGCCCCTCGTATGCGTGTCCGCGCCGCACCAGCGGCACCCCGAGCTCTACCTCCAGTTTGCGCACGGACTCCGAGAGTGTCGACGGCGAGACGAAGCAGGCCGCGGCCGCCCGCCCAAAGTGCGCCTCGCGCGCCAGAGCCACGAAGTACTCGAGCTGGGTCAGGAGCATGACATCCCGTCTGTTAGGTGGCGTGGCCCCGGGACCGTATTACCGGTGTCCGGGCGTCTGGCCGCCGGTTGAGCGGTGCCGGCCGCCGCAGTGAGCGGCAAGCGGCCTCCGCATCGACCCTACCGGGCCGGCTCCGCCTGCTTGGCGTAGGAATGCGCTCCGGTACCGGCGTAGGTACCGCCTTCGACGATGAGATACTCAGTGCGGATGGCGCGCCCCGCGAAGAAGTCCTCGAGGATCTCGCGCGTGCCGGCAGCGTACTTGGCCTGCGCGGGCAGGGACGTGCCGGAGGTGTGCGTGGTCATCGCATTGTGCGGCATGGTGCGCCACGGGTGGTCAGCCGGGGCCGGCTGGGGCGCCCACACGTCGCCGGCGTAACCGGCCAGCTGGCCGGACTCCAGGGCGTTGACGATCGCGTCGCGGTCCGCGATGGCACCGCGGGCCGGGTTCACGATGTAAGCGCCGCGGCGCATGGTGGACAGCAGCGCCGCGTCCAGGAGACCTGCGGTCTCACCAGTCAGCGGTGCGTGCACGGTGAGGACATCGATGTTCTTGACGAGGCCCTCGATGTTCTCGTGGAACACCAGGTTGTACTTCTCCTCGTATTCCGCGGGCAGCCGGAAGCGATCCGTGTAATGCAGGTGCACGCCGAACGGCGCCAGGCGCTCGATCACGGCGCGACCGATACGCCCGGCGGCGAAGATGCCCACGTCCATGCCTTCAAGGTCATAGGAGCGCTCCACCGCCTCGGCAATGTTCCAGCCGCCCTCCACCGCGATCTGGTGCTGGCGCACGAAGTCGCGGACAAGGACCAGCACCTGCATGACCGTGTGCTCGGCGACGGCGAGGCTGTTGGAGTAGGTGACCTCGGCGACCGTGATGCCGTGCTCATTGGCGGCTTTGAGGTCAACGTGGTCGCTGCCGATGCCGGCGGTGATGGCGATCTTGAGGTTCTTGGCCCTCTCGATGCGCTCCGGGGTGAGGTATGCGGGCCAGAAGGGCTGGGAAATGATGACGTCGGCGTCGACCAGCTCGCGGTCGAAATCAGAGTCAGCGCCGTCCTTGTCGCTGATAACAACGAGTTCGTGGCCAGCGGCCTCGAGATACGTGCGCAGGCCCAGCTCGCCGGAAACCGATCCCAGCAGCTCGCCTGGTGTGAAGTCGATGGCTTCGGGTGTGGGGAGCGTCTGGCCGTTCGGGTAGTCGGTCAACGCAGGGACAGTGTCCCGTGCATAGTCTTTCGGGGAGGTGGGGTAGCCGTTCACGGGATCCGGGTAGAGGACGAGCAAAACCTTGGCCATGACACTTCTTTCGTTTTCACCGCGCGACGATCACGCTGTGTTTTCACACTATGACCGCACTTGTTCGGCGTCCATGAGGCACCTTCGACCAGCCGTTCGGCTAAACCGAATGATCAGCTCCGCCCAGAAGGGGGCAGGCGGCCCCTGCAGCGGACCTGTAGGACGTCGCGCGCGGCTTCGTGCAGCATTGACCGCCAGCCCAGGGACCGAAGTCTCCGAATTGTCCGGAATTCATCGGAAGTGGACACTGATCAGGAGGATGGCAAGCAGCGACAGGACGTCAGGGCCAGGACGGCGATACGAATGCTCTCCGGTGATCTGTGCTCGGGGTCGGGTCGGCGGGGTTGTAGGCCACCTCCACGGTGGACCCGGGCGCCGGGCGGTTGGTGCAGGAGACCTCTGACTCCCCGGCGAAACCAGGGGTGAAGGATGCGCCGTGAACCACTCGTAGTCGTCGAATGCGGTGAACCAGGGCTTCGGCAGGCCCTTGAGCTTTCGTAGCTTCCGCCCCCTCCATTCGGAAGCGAGGTTTAAGTAGCCCTGGACGGCTCCGAGGCCTAAGATCAGGCCGAAAAGCGGGAAGACCAAGGACATCGCCGGGAGCTTGAACACAGCAGCGTCTGAATCCTGGCCCATCATCCTGAGACTCGTCCCCCTGCCATGGACTCAAGGGAGGAGCTCCAGCAGGCGGTGTCCCACCTCCGGGCCCACCGCCCGGAAAAGGCCTCTCCCTAACTCTGCAATTGCGCCGCTCACCACCCTCACCGGGATCACCTTCCGGCGTCAGGGGCCGCCGGTGATCCTCAGATACGGGATCCTATCGGACACCGCGGGGGTCCGTTCGCCTGGGGTCCTGGACGGCAGTGTCCTGTCAGCCCGGCGGGACTTTCAGGACGTCCACCGGCTCACCGGCTGTTCAGGCAGTCCGGACAGGCGCAGATGAAACTGCGGACTCCTGGCTGGCCGCGGAAGCCGGTTCGACGTTGGTCCTGGCGAGGAGCGCGGCAACGACTTCGGCGACGAGGTCTTCCTTGTCGCGTTTCTCCGCATCCTCCATCTGGGCCACTTCAACCCGGGCGGCCTGCCATGCAGACCAGTGGCCCGAGACGAGCGCCCAGAGGGAGAGCGCCGAGACGTACATGACCGAGTCCAGCCAGCCCATCATGAGCGAGATGGGAATCATCAGGATCCAGAGAACAGCGAGCCAGCCATTGACCCTCCGCATGAAAACCGGATCACCCTGCACCATCGACCAAAGGCTCTTTACCGGTCCCACGTTTATTCTCCTCAAAAAGTAGGCGGGACAGCCCCGCCGACGGGACTTTAGCCCCGCTCTCTGGGAGAATCCTGAGCGCCGGGAACGTTTGCCACGAGGAATGCGCGTTGCTTGCCCGTTTCCATGTTGGCCGGCATCGACAGGCTGGCGGTCGATCTCACCTGAGCCGAAGGAGAGCAGAGGTGGACGCCCCATCCAGCCCTTAGTGGGGATGGGTCAAAGGCGCTCCGCGCTGGGCCCGGCAGGGATCCCCTGGCACCCGAAGGGCCGCTCCGGGAGGAAATCGGTTTCGCCGGGAAGCCAATCTTCTGGTGTGGCGGGTTCCGAGTCTCGCCCCGTGTCTCGCACCGGTCCGCACGGCGTGTCGTGGTGCCGGGCTACCTTCCCCTGTGCCTCCCAACACACACGTGGGACCTGTCCGCATTCGGGGTAGTGCCTCTCCCCCGGCCTGGCCTGTCGAACAGGCGCGGCACGGCGGTTGGGCTGAACTGGACAGCGTGGTCTCGCTGGCCTAAATTCAACTTTGGCAACGGGTGATGACCTGCTGCATCCTGGCGATGCACACGGCATAAAGGAACAGACATGAACGCGCATTTTGACCGGTTCCTGACAGAGGCATTGACCAGCGACCGGGAAACCGACGGCGGCCTGGCCAAGGAAGAGCTGTACGGCCTGTACACCAGCTGGTGCCTGATAAATGAAATCAAGCCGTACCCCGCCGAGGACCTTTGGGCGGCCCTTGCCGGACACCGGATCAAGCCTGAGGACAACACTCTCGCCATGTCCGGGGCCGCCGCGTTGGATTACATAGTGAGCAGCTCCCCGGACCTGGTGTAGGCACGATCAAGAGCCGGTAATTCTGCAATTCTCGGGCGCAACTTCCGCGGATATGCCGCCTGTGGAGTTCCAGGAACTGATTGCCAGCGATCCGGTCGTCCGTCTCTAAATGACGGAGATGATCGAGCAGGTTCCGAAGTCGAAGCCCTACCGCAAACGGCATCTCACGAGCGTTGACCAGATGCTCCGGCTGATCAACGAGGTCCTCACGATGGCCCCGGAGTTCAGCGAAGGCGGCATGGTCACCACACCGTTGACGGCGATCCTCGATTGGACCATGGGTACCGAGGCCGGGTTCGCTGCCCACCGCGATCCGCGGATCGTCGCCATGTTCCGCAAGATTCTGGACGCCTGGTGCGTGTTCCTGACCAGAGAGGAGTCGCTGTACGTCTTAAACGACTCGCCGTCCGGGTGGATGTCGGAGACAGCGCGGCAGGTCGTCGGGATGGACGGCTACCAACACGACGCCCTCGCTGAACACTGGGGCTTTACATCGTGGAACGATTTCTTCGCCCGCCGGCTCACCTCGACCTCCAGACCCGTCGCTGCACCCGGCGACGACAAAGTCATTGTCAGCGCCTGCGAGTCGACCCCCTACAAGATCAGCTCCGACGTCCAACGCCAGAGCCGGTTCTGGGTCAAGAACCAGCCCTCCCTACTCACTCGAGGACCTGCTGGCCCGGGACGAGTCAGTGGATCACTTTGTCGGCGGAACGGTGTACCAGGCGTTCCTGAGCGCATTGAACTATCACCGCTGGCACGCGCCCGTCGCCGGCACGATCGTGCGGGCCTACCTCAAGGACGGCACGTACTTCTCCGAGGCGGAGTCCGAGGGGGCCGACGCCGTCGAGCCGACCCTCTCGCAATCATATTTGGCCCACGTCGCGGCCCGGGCCATCATCCTGATCCAGGCCGACGACCCCGTGATCGGCCTCATGGCAGTGATCCCCGTGGGCATGATCGAGGTCTCCTCCTGCGTCATCAATCCGGAGATCGTCCCTGGCCGCCACGTGAAGAAGGGCGATGAGCTGGGGTACTTCCAGTTCGGTGGCTCAACAGAATGCCTCGTCTTCCAGCCCGGTGTCATCGACCAATTCGCCCTGACCGCTATCCCCCACCGCAGGACCCGAAAGCACCCCTCGTGCGGGTTCGGTCCAAGCTTGCAACCGCCAGGTCCTGAGGCTGACCGAACGGGATTTCTGTGGGAAGCCTCCCGCCGCCCGGTACTCATGAAGAAGCCCTAGGAGGCTGCTGAACAACGCGGTAGTGGGGCGGACGGAGCGTCACCAATGGCATACCTGCGCGGCGACGTCGAAGGCGACGGGCAGCATGGTGAGCTGCATCAACACTCTGTCGTTGGCGCCCCGGATTGTGTAGGCTCCTGCCATGGCTCGGCGCAGTTTTCTTCAGTGGCCGGTCGTCCGGCAGTTCAGTACGGGCGACCTGCTGGGCCGCGGCCCGGCAGTAACCTCCCCGCGGACGAGGGACATCACCCCGAGGACGGCCACCGCAGACCGCGTCGTGCAGAGCGTGTGCCCGTATTGTGCCGTGGGCTGTGGGCAGCGGGTCTACGTCAAGGACGAAAATGTCGTTCAGATCGAAGGCGATCCCGATTCGCCTATTTCCCGCGGCCGGTTGTGCCCCAAGGGCTCTGCGAGCGAGCAGTTAGTCAACTCGCCGGGCCGGCAGACCGGCGTGCTCTACCGTGCGCCACGCTCCACCCAGTGGCAGCATCTGGATCTCGAAACTGCCGTCGACATGGTGGCGGACCGCTTCGTCGATTCCCGCCGCAGGACGTGGCAACAGGAAGACGAACAAGGCCGGCTGCTTCGCCGCACGATGGGCATAGCCTCACTGGGCGGGGCAACCCTGGACAACGAAGAGAACTACCTGATCAAGAAACTCTTCACGGCTGCCGGAGCAGTGCAGATCGAGAACCAAGCACGTATTTGACACTCTTCCACGGTTCCCAGTTTGGGAGCCTCGTTTGGACGCGGTGGTGCAACGCAATCACTGCAAGACATGGCCAACGCCGACTGCATCATCATTCAGGGTTCCAACATGGCCGAATGCCATCCTGTGGGATTTCAGTGGGTTGCGGAGGCCAAGGCCCGCGGAGCCAAGGTCATCCACGTCGATCCCAGATTCACGCGCACCTCGGCCGTCGCGGACAAGCACATTCCCATCCGGGCCGGCTCTGACGTTGTGCTCCTAGGCGCGCTGATTAATTACGTCCTCACGCACGACCTGTGGTTCAAGGAGTACGTGAGCGCGTACACCAACGCGGCCACGCTGGTTCATGCCGACTACCGCGACGCCGAGGATCTGGGCGGACTGTTCTCCGGCTACGATCCGGAGACGGGAGCGTACGATACGGCGTCATGGTCGTACGCGGAACAGGGCGAAGGCACCATCGGCGAGCCCGGGGCAGGCACCGAGCACGGTTCCCATGCGTCGGATCGTGCCGCGGGAGACCAGTTCGGCAGCGGCGGTCCTGCCCTGGAACACGCCCAGGTGCAGCGTGACGATACCCTGCAGGACCCCCGGACCGTTTTCCAGATCCTCAAGCGGCACTACGCCCGTTACACCCCGGAGATGGTGCAGGACATGTGTGGCATCGATGTCGCGGACTTTGAGTATCTGGCCCACGCCATCACGGAAAACTCGGGCCGGGAACGGACGACGTGCTTTGCCTACGCTGTCGGCTGGACCCAGCACTCACTCGGAGCGCAGTTCATCCGGGCCGCCGCCATCCTGCAACTCCTGCTCGGCAACGTGGGCCGCCCGGGCGGCGGGATCATGGCCCTGCGCGGGCATGCAAGCATCCAAGGTTCCACGGACATCCCGACCCTGTTCAACCTGCTGCCCGGGTACCTGCCAATGCCCAGCGCCGGGCGCCATGACACCTTCAGCGAATACCTGGATGCGATCGCGTCGAAGAAGCAGAAGGGCTTCTGGGCGGACGCCGACTCCTACACCATCAGCCTGCTGAAGGCCTGGTGGGGCGAGGCCGCGACCGCGGAGAACGACTGGGCCTACGACTACCTTCCCAGGCTGACCGGAGCGCACGGCACGTACCAGACGGTGATGGACATGCTCGAGGACAAGGTGGAGGGCTACTTCCTGCTCGGACAGAACCCCGCCGTGGGCTCCTCCAACGGCCGCATGCAACGCCTGGGCATGTCGCACTTGAAATGGCTGGTGGTGCGCGACCTGAATCTCATCGAGTCGGCGACCTGGTGGAAGGACGGCCCGGAGATCGAATCGGGGGAACTGCGCACGGAAGACATCGAGACCGAGGTGTTCTTCCTGCCTGCAGCCACCCACGTGGAAAAGGCCGGCTCGTTCACGCAGACCCAACGGCTGCTGCAGTGGCGGCACCAGGCGGTGGCACCGCCTGGTGAGTGCCAAAGTGAATTGCAGTTCTTCTTCGAGCTGGGCCAGCGGATCCGCGAAAAACTGGCGGGTTCGGAGGACGAACGCGACCGTCCGCTGCTCGACCTCACCTGGGATTACCCCACCGACGAACACGGCGAGCCCGACGGCGAGGCGGTGCTGGCCGAGATCAACGGCCGCCACCTCAGTGGCCCGGACGCGGGCAAACCGCTCTCCGCATATACGGAGCTGCGCGCCGACGGCTCCACGTCGGCAGGCTGCTGGATCTACACCGGCGTGTACGCCGACGGCAAAAACCATGCCGCCAACCGGAAACCGGGCCAGGAGCAGGGACCTGCCGCTTCGGAATGGGGCTGGGCGTGGCCGGCCAACCGCCGGATCCTCTACAACCGGGCGTCGGCCGACCCTGCCGGTAAACCGTGGAGCGAGCGGAAGAAATACATCTGGTGGGACCAGGAGCAGGGACGGTGGGTCGGAGACGACGTGCCCGACTTCCCGGTTGACCGTGCTCCGGGCAGCCAACCCGACCCCGATCTCGGCGGTCCGGCCGCCCTGGCCGGAGATGACCCCTTCATCATGCAGGCAGATGGCAAGGGCTGGTTGTTCGCGCCGAAGGGCGTCGTCGACGGACCCCTTCCCACCCACTACGAACCGCAGGAATCGCCGGTGGCCAATGGCCTTTACCCGCAACAGCAAAATCCGGCCCGGCTGGTGTACCCCCGCGCGGACAACCTCAGTGCACCAAGCGCCGGTACCAGTGGCTCGGACGTTTATCCCTACGTCTTCACCACCTACCGGCTCACCGAACACCACACTGCCGGCGGAATGAGCCGCTGGTTGCCCTACCTCTCGGAGCTGCAGCCGGAAATGTTCTGCGAGGTCTCTCCCGAGCTGGCCGCTGAGCGCGGACTCGAGCCCTACGGGTGGGCCACGATCATTTCGGCCCGCTCCGCCATCGAGGCGAAGGTGCTGGTCACCGAACGGATGAGGCCCCTGGCCGTCGGCGGCCACACCGTCCATCAGATCGGGTTGCCCTACCATTGGGGCGTCGGAGCGGATGCCGTCGTCAGCGGTGACGCGGCCAATGACCTCTTGGGCGTGACGCTGGACCCCAACGTCCAGATCCAGGAATCCAAGGCCGCTTCCTGTGACATCCGCCCGGGCCGCCGGCCGCGCGGGGCGGAGCTCCTTGACCTGGTTGCTGAGTACCAGGCGCGGGCCGGAGCGACGACCGAGACCGGAAACCGACTCGTTACCGATCCGGGCGGTAGCGTTCCGGATACCGACTCGACGTTGGAGGATTAGATGGGCCAGCTGTCCGGACCGACCGACCCCGCCGCCGACGCCCGGTGGGAGCATCAGCAGCCGCGCAAGGGGTTCTTCACAGACACCTCCATCTGCATCGGCTGCAAGGCCTGCGAAGTGGCCTGCAAGGAATGGAACCACAACCCCCAAGACGGGAACCTGGAGCTGCTGGGATCCTCCTATGACAACACCGGAGGGCTCGGCGCCAGCACCTGGCGGCATGTCGCCTTCGTTGAACAGGGCCAGGAACGCATTACCGAGGCGCGGGAGTCCGGGCGCGCGCTCGTCAACCTCGGCATGCCCCGCATCGGCCCTCCCCCGACTGCAGCGTCCACCGGGCCGGACCTGGCGAATGTGGATACGACGCCGCCGGACACGGCAGACTTCCGTTGGTTGATGTCCTCCGATGTCTGCAAGCACTGCACGCACGCCGGGTGCCTGGATGTCTGCCCGACCGGAGCGCTTTTCCGCACGGAGTTCGGCACTGTGGTGGTCCAGGACGATGTGTGCAACGGCTGCGGAACATGCGTCGCCGGGTGTCCGTTCGGCGTGATTGAGCGCCGCAGTGACGGCATGGTGGCGGTGGCAGCCCAGCGGGAGGAGCAGCACGCCAAGCATCCCGCCGTCCCCAACGTCGGCGTCGCCCAGAAGTGCACGCTGTGCTACGACCGCATGGTCAACGATGAGACGCCCGCTTGCGCCAAAGCCTGCCCGACGACATCCATCAAATTCGGCAACCACGACGACATGGTGGAGACGGCCCGGGAACGGGTGGTCTCGCTGCACGAGCAGGGGCTCACGGAAGCCAGGCTCTATGGTGCGAACGAACTCGACGGCGTCGGCGGAACCGGAGCGGTCTTCCTCCTGCTCGACGAACCGGAAGTGTACGGACTTCCGCCGGATCCGAGAGTGCCCACAGCCGATCTGCCGCAGATGTACCGTCGGGCCGGTATGGCCGTCGCCGGCATGGTCGCCGCTGCGGCGCTGGCTTTCCTGGGAGGGCGCGCGTGACCCACTCTGAGTTCGACAGCTTTCGGCCGCCCGAGCCTGCCCGCCGCCGCCGGCCTGGCGGCAAGCGCGGCCCCGGCCGCCGCGACGGCGGTGACGGTTCCCGTGAAATGCCTATGGTCCCGGAGCCGGAATTCACCTCGTACTACGGCCGTCCGGTGGTCAAGCCGGCACCCTGGACCGAAGATGTGGCCGCCTACCTGTTCCTTGGCGGCGTCGCAGCCGGTTCCGCGCTGCTGGGTCTCGGCGGCCAGCTGACCGGGCGGCCGACGCTGCGCCGGAATGCCCGGCTGAGTGCCCTGACGGCGGCGAGCTTGGGCACTGTTGCCCTGTTGAAGGATCTGGGCAGGCCGGAGCGCTTCCTGAACATGCTGCGGACCATCAAGCTGACCTCACCGATGAGTGTGGGCTCGTGGATCCTGAGCGCGTTCAGCGTCGGTGCGGCCGTCTCGGCGGCAGCGGAAGTCGATCGGATGACCGGGGCGCGGTTGCCGCTGGGTCCGTTGCGGAACTTGCTTCAAGCGGTCGAGGGACCGGCGGGCTTCGAGGCCGCGCTTTTCGCCGGACCGCTGGCGGCGTACACGGCGGTCCTGCTCGGTGACACGGCGACACCGACCTGGAACGCCGCGCACGAGGAATTGCCATTCGTTTTCGTGAGTTCCGCGGCCCTCGCTTCTGCCGGGCTCGCGATGATCACGACTCCGGTACAGGAGGCGGGTCCGGCCCGAAAACTTGCCGTGCTGGGCGTGATGGGTGACGTGGTTGCCATGCGGGTGATGGAGCACCGGATGGACCCGGTGGTGGCCGAGCCCCTGCACCAGGGCAAGGCAGGTGTCATGCTGAAATGGAGCGAGCGGCTGGCGGCTGCCGGCGGACTGGGGACACTGCTGGGCGGACGCAACCGGGCGGTGGCCGCAGCTTCGGGGCTGGCACTGCTGGCCGCCTCGGCGCTGACCCGGTTCGGCGTGTTCGAGGCCGGCCTTTCCTCGGCCAGGGACCCGCGTTACACGATCGAACCGCAGAAGAACCGTCTCGCCGCCCGCCGCGCCGCCGGCATCACCGGAGATTCGATCACTACGGCCGGCTGACGGGCGTCTGAGGTGGTTTTGGGGGAGGTTGGGTTCAGCGGATTTCGATGCCCTGGCCGGCGACGGTGTGGCCGATTACTGGATAGCCGGGCACCTCGCCGACGACGAGCAGGCCGCCGGAGGTTTGTGCATCCGCCAGCAGCAACAGCTCGTCTTCGGTGACGCCCGCGGCGAACCGTAGGTGCGGTCGCACCCAGTCGAGGTTCCGCCGCGTCCCGCCGGAGACAAAGCCGTCCCGCAGAGCCTCCCGGGCGCCGTCGACGAGTGGCACCGCCGTCCGGTCGATCACTGCCCCCACTCCGGAGGCGCGGCACATCTTGTACAGATGTCCAAGCAGGCCGAAGCCCGTCACGTCCGTGGCCGCACGCACGCCGGCTGCCACCGCGGACTCGGCGGCGTCGCGGTTGAGGCGCGTCATCGTCGCTACCGCTTCCGCGAACACTTCACCGGTCTGCTTGTGCCGGTTATTGAGCAGTCCGACGCCGATCGGCTTGGTGAGCGTGAGCGGCAGCCCGGGCTGGGCGGCGTCGTTGCGCAGCAACCGGTCGGGATGGGCGACGCCGGTGACCGCCATGCCGTACTTCGGCTCCGGATCGTCAATCGAATGCCCGCCAATCACCGGGCACGCCGCCTCGGTGGCGACGCTCAGGCCGCCGCGGAGTACTTCAGTCATCAACTCCAGCGGCAGCACGCCGCGGGGCCAGCCGACGAGGTTGATCGCCATGATCGGGCGGCCGCCCATCGCGTAAATGTCCGAGAGCGCGTTGGCGGCAGCGATCCGGCCCCAGTCAAAGGCATCGTCGACCACGGGAGTGAAGAAGTCGGCGGTGGACAGCACCGCCAGGTCGCCGCGCACCAGGACGGCTGCTGCGTCGTCGCCGCTGTCAAGACCAACCAGCACGTCCGCGCCTGGCTGGCCGGTAAGGCCGCGCACCGCTTCTTCGAGCTCGCCGGGCGGAATCTTGCAAGCGCAGCCACCACCGTGGGCATAGCCGGTGAGCCGGACTGCGCCGACGCCGTCGTTGTTAAGTTGCGGAATAGACGTCCCGGTCTCTTTCACTCCCCTAGGCTACCCCCGTGGGCGATCTGCTAGATTGATCCCGGTGGCGTCCGGGTCCTGGTGGGCCCCCCGGTCTTCAAAACCGGTGAGGCTGAGTATCTCGGCCTGGCGGGTTCGATTCCCGTCCGCCTCCGCCAACCACCGGCATGCAATGCCGCGGAAGGAGGAGGGACTGTGGACCAGGTCGATCCCCGCCGCCTGATTCCGCGCACAGACGATCTGCTGGCCCTGCCGGCCGTCCGCGGGGCCCGGAAACGTCTGAGTGCACGGCTCATCCGCGAACTCGTCCGGCAAACCCAGGAGCAGGCGCGGCGCGGTGAACTCGATCCCGGCCAGGTGGAACCGGCCCTGCTGGCCGCCGTCGCTGCACGCACGGCGACCACCCTGCGTCCGGTGCTCAACGCAACCGGCGTAGTCGTCCACACCAACCTCGGCCGCGCCCCGCTGTCTGCGGCCGCGGTTGAAGCACTTGTCGCAGCCAGCGGCTACGTCGACGTGGAGCTCGACCTGGCAACCGGCAGCCGCGCCCGCCGCGGCGCCGGTGCCCGGGCTGCATTGCTCGCCGCCTGCCCCGCTGCCGAGGACGCGCTGGTGGTCAACAACGGGGCTGCGGCGCTGGTGCTGGCCACCACGGCCCTCGCCGCCGGCCGGGAGGTGGTGGTGAGCCGCGGCGAACTGGTTGAGATCGGCGCCGGCTTCCGGCTGCCGGACCTGATCGAATCAACGGGCGCGACGCTGCGCGAGGTGGGCACGACCAACCGGACGCACCTGCGGGACTACGCCGACGCCCTCGGACCGGCCACCGGCTGCGTACTCAAGGTCCACCCGAGCAACTTCCGGGTGGATGGATTCACCTCCGCTGTTTCATTGGACGAACTGAGCCCGCTGGCCGCGGCGCACGGGGTTGCCCTCGTGGCCGATCTCGGCAGTGGACTGCTGGCGCCGGATCCGCACCTTCCCGAAGAACCGGACGCTGCCACCGCGCTGGCCAGCGGGGCCGACGCCGTCATCGCCAGCGGCGACAAACTGCTGGGCGGACCCCAGGCCGGTTTGCTGCTCGGCCGGACGGAGATCATCTCCCGGCTGGCACGCCACCCGCTCGCCCGAGCCGTGCGGGCCGACAAACTTGCCCTCGCTGCGCTGGAGGCGACGGTCGCGGGCGAAGCACCGCCGGTTGTCCGGGCCCTGCACGCGGACCCGGACTGGTTGCGGAACCGTACCGACCGGCTCGCCGCGGCCCTCGGGGTACCGGTCGTCGCGCACGACGGCCGGGTCGGCGGCGGCGGAGCACCCGGGGTCGCCCTGCCGGGGTGGGCGGTCCGGCTGCCCGAAGCGCTCGCCGGCCCCCTGCGCACCGGCGACCCGGCCGTGCTCCCGCGCGTCCACGACGGTTCCTGCCTGCTCGATCTGCGCTGCGTGCCCGAAGAGGACGATGACCGGATACTCGACGCGGTGCGCCAGGCGCTGGCGACCCTCAAGCGTTCGGATGCAGGCGGGGCGGGCTGAACCGTGCATGTCGTTGCCACCGCCGGACACGTCGATTGCGGCAAAAGCACGCTGGTGCGCGCGCTTACCGGCATGGAGCCGGACCGCTGGGAGGAAGAGCGGCGCCGCGGGCTGACCATTGACCTGGGCTATGCCTGGACCACGCTGCCTTCCGGGCGGGATGTTGCCTTCGTGGACGTACCGGGCCACGAACGATTCCTCGGCAACATGCTCGCCGGAATCGGACCGGCTCCCGTCGTCTGCTTCGTCGTCGCTGCCGATGAAGGCTGGCAGGCACAGTCAAGCGACCACCGGGACGCCGTCGCTGCGCTGGGCATTGAGTACGGCGTCGTGGTCATCAGCCGGACCGACAGGGCGCCCGGGCACGTTGGCGAAGTGCTCGCCCGGACCCGCAGGGAGCTGGCCGGGACAGGCCTGGCGAATGCGCCCGCAGTGGCTGTGTCTGCCGTCGAGGGCACCGGCCTGGCCGAACTGCGTGCCACGCTCGACGGTGTTCTGGCCGGGGTGCCCGCCCCCGCGGCCACAGGGCGGCTCCGGCTGTGGGTGGACCGCTCGTTTACCATCAAGGGTGCCGGAACCGTGGTGACCGGAACCTTGGCAGCGGGAACGCTCGCTCAAGGTGACCGGCTGCAGCTGCTCGGCCACGATGGTTCGCGGTCCGTGGTGGTCCGCGGCCTGCAAAGCCGCGACGAGTCATACTCCTCGGTGGGGCCGGTCAACCGGGTGGCGCTGAACCTGCGCGATGTTTCCGCCGCCGACGTCCGCCGGGGAGACGCGCTGCTGACTCCCGACGCGTGGCCTGTCACTGGCGTCCTGGGCATCCAGCGCACAACCGGCGTGGCCTATACGGACGTACCGGAGCAGCTCATGGTGCATGCCGGCACTGCTGCCGTGCCGGCCCGGCTGCGCCCCTTCGGTGCCGACCACGCCCGGCTTGTCCTGGACCGGCGCCTGCCGCTCGTGCTCGGAGACCGTCTGGTGCTGCGGGACCCCGGGACCCGCTCGGTGCTGGGCGGCGCGCAGGTGCTCGACGCCGATCCGCCGGCCCTGCGGCGGCGCGGGGACGGCGTGCATTGGGCTGAGCGGCTCGCAGGCATGGACGCCGCCGGAGACGTGCTTGGGGAAGTGGCAGGCCGCGGGGCCGTGCAGGACGAACACCTGCGTCGGCTCGGGCTGTTGTCTGCGCACGAGGCAGCGCCCCCCGGCGTCCGGGTTCTCGGCGACTGGTGGGTGCACGCTCCCCTCTTCGAGGCATGGCAGCATCGGCTGCGCACGGCCCTCGGGGAACTGCATGAGCGCGATCCCCTCGCCCCGGGCCTTTCCCGGGGCGCGGCCCGGAACCTCCTCAACCTGCCCGATGAGCGGCTTCTTGACCCGGTCATCCGCGAAGCAGGTCTCGAACAGGAGGGCGGCCACGTCCGGCTGCCAGGCACCCAAGGCAACCTTGGCGCCGTCGGGCCGGCGGTCGCGGAGCTGGAGCGCAGGCTGACTGCAGACGCCTTCCATGCCCCGGAAGCCGAGGAGCTGGCCGCGCTGGGCCTGGGCGCGCGGGAGCTCGCTGCCGCCGAGCGCTCCGGGCGGCTGCTGCGGTTGCGCGATGGGGTGGTGCTGCTGCCTACGGCACCGGCCTTTGCGATGCGCGCACTGGCCCGCTTGGAGCAGCCCTTCACCACGAGCCAGGCACGCCAAGCCCTCGGCACAACTCGACGGGTCGCGGTTCCGCTGCTTGAATATCTGGACTCACGCGGCTGGACCCGGCGTCTGGATGCCGGTCACCGCACCGTGGTGCGGTGACCCGGGGCGGTTAGCCTCTCGCCCCAAAAAGCGGCGAGTCCTACTGTGGAACCATGGACGCCGCAGCAGCTAACGCCTTGGCCATTCCGCCGGTTTCAGTTCACCGTCCCACGACGGTCACTGAAGACACCATCACCCTCGCCGCCGGGGTCTGGCTCCTCGCCGGGACCTACGTGGACGGCTGGGCCCACAACAACCTCCACGACCTTGAGACCTTCTTCACGCCCTGGCACGCGGTCCTCTACTCGGGCTTTGCTGCCTGCGCCCTCTGGCTGGCCGCCCTGACGTGGCGCCGGCACGCACCGGGCGCGCGGTGGACGGATGCGATCCCGGTTGGCTACGGACCCGCGGCTGCAGGCGTCGTCCTCTTCCTGGCCTCCGGGGCGGCCGACTTCGCCTGGCATTCGGTGTTCGGCATTGAGCAGAACCTCAAGGCGCTGTTCAGCCCGTCCCATCTGGGACTCGCTGCGGGCGGATTCCTGATCCTCAGCGCGCCGTTTTCCGCCGCATGGCACGCGCCAGAGCGGTCACGGGCACAGCTGGTGCCGGCCTTCGTGAGCGCGATGCTTTGCGGCATGGTTGCGGCGTTCATCCTGCAGGAGTTCGCTGTTTTCGCGCGCCATGGGCTCGTCCAGACGTACGTCGGCCCCGCCGCCCAGCACGCGGTGACGGTTCCGACGTCGTCGGGCATCATGGTCGCCTTGGGATCGTTTTTCGTCTCAACGGTCGTGCTCTTCGTGCCCGTCCTGTTGCTGTCGCTGCGCTGGCACCTTAACGCCGCGGTGCCCGCGGCCATGGCATTCGTCCCCTCCGTAGCGATGCAGCTTATGGTCGGGATGCGGGACGCCTGGCTCGTGCCGGTGGCCCTCGTCGGTTCCGTGCTCGTGGGAGTGGTGTGGGCGGTGGTCCGCCCGGCCCCGGGCCGCCACGCAAGGCTCATGACCGCGGCGGCGCTCTCTCCCGTCGTGTTCTGGGCGGCGTACTTCGCCGGTGTGGCGCTCCACGACGGGGCGCTCAGCTTCTCCCCCGAGATTTGGGGCGGGACGCTCGCTTGGACCGGGCTCGAGATGCTGGGGCTGGCCGCGCTCACGCTCAAAGGGGGCGCTACGGCAGACCTGCAGCACCGGCGATAGCCGTGGGTCCTGGCCTAGCAGCGCGATCGCGCCTTGAATGCGTTCTTTACCCTCGGGATGAATATTCCTTAGTGCGCGGATGGCCGCAGGTCGTAGCTCAATCCGGTAGAGGCTCATGCCCAGCCCAGATCCGCCTTCACTTGTACCAGGGAATGTTCTCGCCTTCTTCCGCCATTGCTGCATCGAACGCCGCAATGTCCTCGACTTCTTCCAAAGCATCAAGCATCGGCTCATATCGCTCTGGCGATAGTAGAACCGCGGCCCGATGTCCGCGGCGTTCAATGTGAAGTATCACGCTGTCAATAGCTGAAAGGTACACGTCTTCGTGTCCACCTCAGTGGCTAAGTTATTCAGTACTCAGCATCGCGTACGAGGTCCCGAGATGGCTCAGTCCAACCTCAGGCTATGGCTGAGGCCTTCATTCAACGACGACGCCGTCCTCTCCGGCGTGGACAGCACCTTCTTGGCGGCACTGCCGCTGGTGTTCCTGGAAGGAGTGAGCCTCAAATGCTGCGACCTGCGCGGTGCAGGCCTGACCCTCCGCGAGGCCGCTCCCTGGTTGCCGCGGCCTAAGAAGCGTCGCTTCTGACGCAAGCGCTTGCCCTTTGCCGGAGCCCACGCATAGGCTCGAACCTGTGAGTGGCTGGGATGGCAATCCGACAAGCGGAACCGACCAGCGACCCGTGAAGGAAATCAGCATGGCTACAGGTACTGTCAAGTGGTTCAACTCCGAAAAGGGCTTTGGTTTCATCGCCCCCGACGACGGAAGCGCTGACGTGTTCGCACACTATTCGGCAATCGCATCCAGCGGCTACAAGAACCTGGAAGAGAACCAGAAGGTCCAGTTCGACATCACCCAGGGACCCAAGGGCCCCCAGGCAGAGAACATCACCCCGCTCTAAAGCAGGTTACGAGAGACCGGTCAGCCACTGCGGCAGGCCGGTCTCTCGCTGCATCCGGGCGCAAGCGCATCAAAACTCGACACTCCGGCCGCCCGCTGGTACTTCGGCGCCCGATCCGACTCCAGCGCCCGGTCCACCGTTCCGCGGGAAGCCCCCACGATCCTGCCGATCTCACGCTTCGAGTGCTTGCCCGTCGAAAACAGGTGGTGTATCCTCACCCAGGAGCCCTGGTCGATCGTTTTTACGGACCTGGACACCGGGGGCGATCCTGGACATCGTGGACGGCCGCCGCGGTCAGGCGGTGCGTGACTGGATCGGGGCCCGACCGCGCTGGTGGCGTAACAAGGTGGAACTGGTGGCGATGGATATGTCCTCCGAGTTCCGCCGGGCCGTCCGCAAGGTTCTGCCCAAGGCAGCCATCACCGTGGACCCACTGGCATGTGGTGGCGCGGGCGAACCAGATGGTCACCGAGGTCCGGCGGCGCCGCGCGCATGACCTCCACGGCAGGCGGGGCAGGGCCACGAATCCGGCCTGGAAGTACCGGAAATTGCTGACCTGCAACCAGGAAAAACATGTCCTCCGCCCAGCGCGGACGGATGCAGGAAATCATTGGCTCTGACCTTGAACCCGGTGTCGTCCGTGGCATCAAGGAACACGTCCGCCAGCTGCTGAAGACCGATCACATCGACGGCTTCCACCGGGCCTGGGCCGAGCTCGAAAACGCCGTGAAAGCGACCCGGATGCGAGAGGCGAAATCACTGTTCCTGACCCTGAAATTGTGGCGCAAAGAACTCCTCACGTTCTGCCGGACCAGGGTCACGAACGCGCGCAGCGAAGCTGCCAACCTCAGCGCCAAGAACCTCAAACGAGCCGCCCGCGGATACCGAAATCATGACCATTACAGGCTCCGGTTATTGTTGTACACGGCAGCCCAACAAGCATGCTGGACACCTGCGGCCACGCTAAAAGTGGAAGAGATTCCCTAACGCTTGTCAAGCCTTTTTTGGCTCTGGACGACAGGCAGGGTTGAGTGCGCCGTCACCTGTGTTCCGCCGGTGGCGGTGGGGGCTATCCATCCGGGAGTGACGCTCGCCGGGGCTGGTGGTGGCCAGGAGAGCGCCTGTGGCCGGAGGCCGCTTGCCGAACGGTATCGGTGGTGGTGCTGGCTACCGTGTCAGGCGTGCCCGTTTCGCTTCGACGGTGTGGGACCGGGACTGGGTGCGCTGTTTGGGAGTGACGGTATAGCGGGAGGCGATGAGCTCCTTCGCGGCCCGTTTGGTGACGGGATTCCCCTCGAGGTCACGCAGCTCATACATCTGCCCGGTGATGAGGGTTTTCCAGGTCCTTTCGGCCAGTTTCCTGGCGACGGCGATGGTGGCCTGGGTGTGGCAGTGGCCGTGTTCTGTCATGAGCCGGTGGTAGAACGCGGCCAGCTGCGGGTCCGTGGTCCGGGCGACGCTGCCGGCCTGGTAGAAGGCCAGGCGCAGCGGTGCCGGTCCTTCCTTACTGATGGCCCGGCGGGGCTGGTTCATCATCCCGGAGGACCAGTTCGAGGGAGTGATGCCGACATAGTTGGCGGCCTTCTTGGCACTGTCGAATCCGGATCCGTCGCCGAAGTAGGCGCGGATGCACGGACCAGTCGCCGGACCGACACCCGGCAGCGAGAGGATCAGCGGGTCATCGCCGTAGAGCTGCTCCCACCACTTGCGCGCATGGGACGTGAAGCGCTCGACCCTGGCCCGGGACTCCTGCAGGTCGGTCAGGTGTTCGGTGACGTCGACGGCCAGCGCGTCCAGGTCCAGGTGTCCGTCCCAGAAGTCTGCCCATCCCCGGGCCGAGGCCTTGATCGCGGCGGCACGGGCAGGCGTGTCGGACACATCGCGGGTGTGCTGGGCGACCACACCGGTCAGGGTTGCCGCTCGGGCCGCCGCCAGGGAACGCAGGTCCGGCCAGCGACCCAGCACGGCAAGGGCTGTTGACTCCGATCCGGCGAACGCGGTCCACACATCGGGAAAGGCCCACCGTGCCAGTGACAGCAGCCGCCGCCAGTAGCGGTTGCCGTCAATGACGGCACCGGCCCGGCGGACCACGGCACGTCGCAGCGCCAACTGTCCCGGAGATGCCAGGACCAGCGGTGGTGGGTCGAAGATCTCCCCGGCCTGGGTGAGCACTTCTGAGTCGATGACGTCTGACTTGTTCTTGCCCATGATGGCCCCGCGTAGCCGTGCAGAGTGCCGGGCGCCGATCATTTCCATCTGCCCGCCGGCCCGTTCGACGGCCAGTGCCAGCGCCAGCCATGTCATCGATGTCGGTTCCACGACCGCTGTCAGGGGCGCATGAATGGCGGCCAACCGCTGGGAGAGCCTCTCCATCCCGGCCAGTGTCGGGTCAACGGTGAAACGGCTCAGACGCTCCGTTCCGTCGTCGAAAAACTCCCGGACGGCGATATGGTGCCGGGCCGTGATGGCCGCGTCGATACCTGCCACTGCCCGCACGAGTCCTGCGGGCTTATCCTGATCCTGCATGATGGTTCTCCCTTTTCGCATCGAATACGTGCAATGGGACAACCCGTCGTTGCCGGTCCACCAGCCGAGTCACCAGGCCGGGCATCCCACCTTTGGGAGAACCGTCATGCGTTGATCTGAGCGTCGGCGGCGACCTCCCTCACACGCCCGCAACTGCTGAGGAAGCGTCGGATACAGCTCCCGCGCTTGTAAGTCATCCGGTGCCAAGCCCGGAGGCGAAACCGGTGCTGCGCACCGTTCTTCTCCGGCCACCAATTCCCTCAATCGGGTCTGCTTGGAAGACAGGCCGGGGGCGTCGATCTCTTTCACGGGCCATGACGCCCAGCCGAAAACCGGAACCACCCCGGCCCCTCCCAAGGCCACCGTAAACGACGACCACCCACCTCAACAGGGGGTACTTAAGAGATACAAGCCGGCAAACCGTGCGGGCTGCTCTCGTTCGTCTCGTCGCCCTCCGTCCGCCTCCTGTAGATAGGGAAGCCATTCGGCGCAAATGAGAGAGCGGCCCAGGGCAGACGCCCGGGACCGCTCCCTGCTGCTAATAGAGGTCCAGCTAGTGATCAGTGTCAGGTGAGCTAACTATTTCCCCTTGCTGTATAACAAAATCCAGCCGGCTTTCAGCCAAGATGTCCAAATCCTTCAGTGGGTCCTCTTTGGTGACGATGAAGTCCCCAGCTGCGCCCATCGCGATCACGCCGAGGTCACCCTCGCGCTGGAGCAAAGCGGCCGCAGTGACAGTTGCACTGCGTATGACGTCTATAGCCGGAATGACTTTGCCCCGGATGGCGAACTCTTTCGCCTGATGGCCGTGCATGCCGCCCAGAAGGTCCGTTCCGTAGGCTAGGTTGACGCCCGCTTCGTGAGCTTTGCCGAGGGCCTCGTAGCCGCCGTCCAGCACGGATGCGACCTTCTCCCAGTTCTCTTGGGACAGCCCGAAATCCCTGCCTTCCCGCTCCAAAGCCCAGTAGGTCACCAAGGTCATCGTCAGGAACGCGCTGTGTTCCTTGAACAATTCCAGGGACTCGTCGTCCAGTAAGTTCCCATGTTCAATTCCCCGCACTCCGGCACGCAATGCGCGGTTGATAGCGCGACCGGTATAGGCATGCGCCGTTACGTACCGGTTCGCGGCATCGGCTTCTTCCACAGCCGCTTCGATCTCTGAAATCGAGTACTGGGTGGAATCGATCCGGTCGGTCGGTGAGGCTACGCCGCCGCCGACCATGATCTTGATGTGGTGCGCACCTTTGCGCAGCTCATCCCTTACCGCAAGGCGGACTGCATCCACGCCGTCGGCGATCCTGCCGATGTGAGGGGTGCAGTAGTGCCCGTCATGTGAGTGGCGGCCGCGCGGACGGGGATCTCCGTGGCCGCCGGTCTGAGACAACGCTTTTCCGCCGAAGAATAGCTTCGGCCCGCGAAGCAGACCGTCGGCCTGCGCATCGTGAAGGCCGAAGTCCGCGCCTGCCGCGTCCCGTACCGTTGTGAAACCACGGTCCAGCATGGCTCCCATAATTTTCGCAGTGTTGAGTGCGGCATAGTTTGGCGACCATTCCCCGAGCTGGCCAAGATCTGCCGTGGCTGCCGTCACGTGAACGTGGCAGTCGATGAGTCCTGGCAGGACAAACCTCTGTTTAGCGTCCAATTCCTGGACAGCCTCGTCGTTGGCGAGGCTTTCGCCTATTTCGGAGATTATGCCGTCACTGACTCTGATGTCGCCTTTCCGGTAAACACCTTCAATTACGTCGAGGTAAGTGGCATTTCTGATAAGCAAGTTGCGTTCAGTCATTTTTCTTTCATTGCCTCCAGGATCATGTTCTTGCTGCTGCGGGCTATTTCGACTGCCACAGCGACGTCGTCGTCCGTGTAGGTGCCCGCTGCATCGAGTATGTTCAGTGCCGCCACAGTGGTACCCCGGTCGACAATCGGCGCGTTGATGATCGAGCCGCAGCCGAGGCTGCGGATCAACTCCGAGTCCTTGAAGATCCGGTCCACATCTTCGGGTGTCCGCCCGAAAAACGGCACTTGCTCTGTCAGGCAAGCTGCCAGCCAGTCTGGGGCCACCTCTCGGGCAACGACTTTACGTCCGCCCGGAGGGTATTCAGCCGGATGGGAAGAGAAGATCCGCTCCATCTCCGCACCGTCGTCTCTGAACGCGAGGACAGTAAATAGCCTTACGCCCAGTTGCTCCTGCACCACTTCGTAGAGGGATTCCAGGGATTCGATTTCATACTGATTCATTGCGGGCCCCCACGGGTTCCATAGCCGTTTCCGTGACTGTGATGTCTTCAAGTGAGCGTCCGGCGGTTCGGACGGCGAACAGCAGAGTGCAGACGACGCCGACGGCCAGGACAGCCGTGGTCATGCCGAAGACTCCGGCGAAACCCCATTGGGCGGCGAAGAATCCGATGATCAAGGGTGCGGTTATAGATCCGATCCGTCCGAAAGAGGAGCTGAGTCCGACGCCGGTTGCACGCAGCCATGTCGGAAAGACCTCCGGAGTGTAGGCGTACAGACCGGCATACGTCCCGTTAAGGAAGAAGGACAAGAACATCCCCGCCACTGTTATCCACACCGGGTCGGTCATGGTGCTAAGCCAGTATGCGCTGATGGCTGAGCCGACAAGGTAAAGAGCAATGGTGTTTTTGCGGTCCAACTTCTCGTTGAGCCAGGCAGCACTGAAATACCCGGGAATCTGAGCCAAGTAAATATAGAGCGAGAACGTAAAACTGGTTGTAACGGTCAGCCCCTTGCTTACCAGCAGCGTTGGGATCCAAGAGAAGAAACCGTAGTAGGAGAATGTGATCACAAACCAAATCAGCCACGTTACCGCCGTAATTCGCCACATTCTCGGCCCCCACAGGAACCTGAGGGCCTTCCCCAAGGAGAATTTCACCGGGTCCGGCTCTTCTGCGTGGTCTGGATCCACCGGAGGCAATGCTGCGCCCGTGGCCCTCATCACGCGCTGCTCGAAGTTCACCACTACACGCTCCGCCTCGGCGTCTTTGCCTACATTGATGAGGAAGCGCGGCGACTCAGGTAGCGACCGTCGCCACCACAAAAGAAGCAGGATGGGCAGGAAGGTGATGACCTGGGCCCATCGCCAGCCTTCCGGAAGTGGGACAACTATCAAGCCGATGAGGGCAGCACAAACAAACCCGAAGGAGAAAAACCCGGCGAGGGCGCCAACAAACCAGCCTCGGCGGTTGCTTGGAACGAATTCCGAGAGGAACGGCGCGATGATTGCGCTCTCCGCGCCAGCTCCCGCTCCTGCAATAACGCGAGCGATGAGGAAGATCTCGAAGTTCCACGAGGCTGCGGCGACCAGCGAAGCTATGGCGTAGACCGCCAGCGCGAGCATCATCACCTTCTTTCTTCCTATCCTGTCTCCGAGGACACCGGCAAAGGCCGCTCCAAAAAGGAAACCGAAGGGGGCTGCCGAGGCTACGAGTCCAAGTTGGACGTTGCTCAAAGCGAAGACGCCCTTGACGGCCGGCATGAGAAAAGCAACTACTGCGGCGTCCATTCCGTCGAAGGTGTAGCCGAGTCCTCCGATGAGTAGCAACAGGTAGTGCGGCTTGCTCAGTGGCAGCCGGTCGAGCCTTGCGGTTAATGACACTCGGATCTCCTATAGAGCTAGTGTGATAATGAGGCGGGAACGGTAGATCGGTGGTGTAGGTCACACTAATCTGCAAGAATGAATGCAGGCAATAGTCGATTGCAATTTTCTTTGCAGAAGGAGGTTCGCTGCGATTGTCCAGCGATGTGTCGCAAAGCCCGGATGACAAGGATCCGGATACGGTGGAAGACTGGTTGCGGTCGCTGCTGCCAGCGAAAGGCTTGGGGGCCAGCACTCAGCAGCTCTTCAACCTCATCGTCCGGGAGCCGGCCAAAGCCAGCTTCATGCCAGCAGCAGAGCTGGCGAATTTGGCTCAGACGAGCGTATCTAGCGTTACGCGGGCCGCGCAGCGATTCGGATACGGTGGTTGGCCGGATTTTCAACGGGACCTGCGTGCGCGACATATCGCTCACCTGTCAGTGTTGGAAGTTTCCGACGCTCACGCGGTCGGCGGATCTCCCTTTCAAACCTCGCTGCGACAGGATGCCGACTCACTGGCCGTGTCGCTGAGGAAGGCGGATGAGGGTCGGGTGGTGCGGATCGCACAACTCATTGCAGAGGCGGAGAATATCTATGTCACAGCTCAGGGAAGTTTTTCGGCCGTAGGACATGCACTTGTCCACAACATTCAGATCGCGGGCTACCCGGTGCGGGAACTCCTCGATCGACCGGCGTCTGTGGCCAATCACATCTCGCAAATAACATCACGCGATGTCCTCATCGTTTGTTCATACTGGCGTCTTTACGATCTCGCCGTAATTGCCGCGGCCCAAGCCCACTCGCGGGGCGCAAGGGTCGTGGTCCTTGCCGACAACATGTCGCCCGTGCTCGAACAGTCTGCCGACGAGATAGTCATCACCCCCGCCGAAGGAACGTCCTTTTTCCCGTCCCTGACGGCCGCCATGGCTGTCCAGCAGGGCATAGTGGCAACGCTTGCCGCTGTGGACCCCGAGAGGACTAGGCGCAGCCTGATGGCAGTCGAAGAGAACTGGCGGACCTTTAAGCTTCTCCACCGCTCCGTTCCCAGCATCCAACCGCAAATCTGAACCGCGTCGAGACGTTCTTCGGCTCGGTGAGTTCCGCCGACAGCAGGACGTGGTTGCCCCAAGGCAATGTTGCCACGGACCTGCGCAGGCGTTCCCGCACCGAGGTCATCCGCTTGGCGGCAGCCTCAGCCGTCGGCAGGTCGTCGCGGAGGCCGCCCCCTCCCGCGATGCCCCGCCCGTCGATAGCGTGGCGCTATGGGACTCCTCCATGATCACGCCGGACTGACCGCCGTCACGCTCACCCGTACCGAGGCCGAGGAAGATGGGGGTCCAGGAAACTCACCGCCAGAATGCGCGCCATGATCCAGGATCTCGTGGATTGCAACGGACCGGACGGGGCCGTGGATCTAGCCATTGGCCTGGCCCGCAAGCACTTCGCGGTTCTTGACTTACTCTCACGGGCAACTGGCCAGCCGTCGAGGTGGACGACTGCTATTGCTCGCTGGCCTTTGCCCAAAGCCTCTACCTCAGCCCATGGAACAGATTCGTCCACCGGGCGACAATAGAACAGCGACCGTTGCCATCGTACGTTCTCCTTCTATTGAACCGGACAGGTGGCAGGGCCTGCCTGGGTCGCTACGAAGACGCATCTGTAACGGGTCACACCAGACGTGGACAGTCTTCTGATCAGGTCATCCGCGGCGGGCAGACCGGTGCCCGGGGGCGGGCGCGGACGAGTCATTTCCAAGACACCGCACGCGCGGGTCAGATATACCCTGGGTCACACGCCGCCCGGGACCAGCCTGTCAGCCGGCCTCCGGCCGGCACATGACCATTACAGATCTACCCGCTGGTCACGGACCTTGCCGCCGAGGGGATCCCCGTGGCGGTGACCCGCAGGGTGTTGGGGTTCAGCAAGCAAGGCTATTTCCGGTGGAGGTCCAGCCCGGTGACGGAACGTGACTGGGCGGATGCGCATCTGGTGAACGCCGCTCGGGACATCCATGCCGACGATCCGGCCTTCGGATACCGTTTCATCGCCGACGAGCTTCCGGAGAAAGGCATCACGGCGGGCGAGAACAGAGTCCAGCGCTTGTGCCGGGACCAGGGCATCTGGTCCGTGTTCTCCTAGAAGCGTGGCCTGAACCGGAAACCGGGACCACCGATCCACGATGACCTGCTGGAGCGGGACTTCACCGCCGCGGCGGTGAACGAGCTGTGGCTGACCGACATCACCGAGCACCCCACCGCCGAGGGCAAGCTCTACCTCTGCGCGGTGAAGGACGTCTATTCCGGGAGAATCGTCGGTACTCGATGGACTCGCGGATGAAATCCTCGCTGGCGGTGGCCGCACTGGAGAACGCGGTGCGCTCATGCCGCCCGGCAAGGACCGTGGTGCATTCGGACCGCGGGTCCCAGTTCCGGTCCCGCCGGTTCGCTGAATCGCTTCGGCACCACGGACTGACAGGCTCGATGGGCAGGGTGGGCGCGTGCGCGGACAACGCTGCAGTGGAGTCGTTCTTCTCGCTGCTGCTCGCTGCTGCAGAAAAACGTCCTGGACCGCCAGAGATGGCTCACACGCCAGGAACTCCGCCTGGCGCTCACGACCTGGATCGAGCGGACCTACCCCCGCCGGCGACGGCAAAGACGGCTGGGAAAACTCACCCCAATCGAATATGAAACAATCAACCGGACCGCGCTCACAGCGGCCTAAGACCCCGACTCAACAAAAGCCGGGGCAGTCCCCGTTCGGGTCCGGGAAGTGCGCCATGCGCAGCGATTCGGGAACGAACCGGTTGAATTCGCCGCGGGAAGGGATGCCGGCGTCCTGACGGGGGCGGAACGATGCAGTAGTCATAACCGCTTGTGTGCGGCATAGCGCCGGATACGCCAGCAGACCCCGGATCCGTTGCCGGGGCCGGGGCCTGCTGGGGTTAGGTGGTGAGGCTTAGGAGCGCTTTTTCTCCAGCACGATCACGAGTCCGGCGAGGACGGCCACCGCGCTGGCGGACGGGATCATGATGGCCTGCGCTCCCGGGGTGGGGCGGTTCAGGTCCGCGTTGATACCCAGGCAGGCGAGCACGATCAGGACAGCGAAGGAGCCGACGAGCCACGGGGTGGTCCCGCCCCGTTTGCGCTGCTTGGCCAGGATGACGATGCCGGTAACCAGGCAGCCCAGGGCCCCGACGATCAGGACTAAGGTCATCCAACCGGCAGCCGGGGCGGGAGGAGCGTAGCTCTTAGTGAAGAGCCGGACCGCGACGTGAATGAATCCGAAGGCGGCGATGACGAGGGCCACGACACCGGTGGCGATCCGCAGCCCTGACGCCTTGGGCTTCGGCGGACAGCCGTACACCAGGTACGGCTGACCTTGTCCGGCGACCGGTGCGGTGTGGAGCGGCGGGCCTACGGGGCCTTCAGTGTTCAAGGGTTCTCCTGATGAGGTGCGAAGCGGGTGGATGGACGAATCCCGATGCGGACGGGAGGGCTCGCCGGAAGCCAGTGTATGCGCCGCGCCCGGCCACGGCGGGATGGTAACCGGGCAGCGGATGAGGCAGTTCAGTACGTGATGGCCTGCTGGCCGGTGCCGGACTTCAGCGCGGCGAGCCGAGCCTCCACTTCGGTCTGCTCACCGAGGTCTTCCAGGGACGCGAACTGGGATTCCATGGATGAGGAGTCCAGTTCCTGCTGGCCGCGGACGGTGGCCTCCTGGCGGCGGATCTTCTCTTCGAACCGGCCGATCGAGGACGTCGGGTCACCGGCGGTGACGGCAGCCATCGCGTCATGGATCTGTGCTTGGGCATTGACGGTGCTGGCGCGGGCGTTGAGCTCGTTGCGCTTGGAGATCAGCTCGGCCAGCTTGGAGTGCATCTGGCCCAGGCCGGTCTTGAGCTGGTCAACGACGGCGGACTGCGAGGTGATGGAAGGTTCCATCGTTTTCGCGTCGGATTCGGCGCTCATCTGGCGCTGAATGCCGACCTTGGCGAGGTTGTCGAACTTGTCGGCGTCCGCGGTGTTCCCGGCGGCACGGTACTCGTCGGCCTTGCGAGACGCGGCGATGGCCTTCATGCCCCAGTCATGGGCGGTGCTGACGGCCGTGCGGTAGTCATCCTCGGCCAGGCGCAGGCTGCCGATCGTCTGGGCAACGGCGGACTCGGCCTCGGAGATGTTCTCGGAGTAGTCCCGGACCATCTGGTCAGGATACCGAAGATCCCGCGTCCCGGGAGCCAGAATGCGACCAGGGTATGTCTGGCAGCGGCCTCCGGCCTGCACGAAGTTGTCGCGGCGCAGGGCTGACCAGTTCCTGAGTCAGCCGCCCATTTTTATGGGCAACCTGGAGCCTGGCGACCCAGTCGATCGCGGTGGCGGGGACAGAACCGGGTGGCCCAATTGGTTGGCGCGCGGCCCCAGCCAAGCGGACTAACGTCGACTGCCGGCCCCCTGCTGCCTTGGTACTCACTGCATGTCAGCTAGCGGAAGTGCACTCGGCAGGGAGGGGCTTTCAAAGCCGCCAAGCGTGAGAGCTGCCCTGCCGGGGTTCCAAGGTCGGGTGCGAGCCGTTAATTGCTGCTTTTGAACTGCGTAGTCACTAAGACTCTTGACTTCGCTCTTTCCGGTCAAGTAGAACTTACTCCATTGCTTGCCCTGCTGGGATGGGTCTGCGACGTCACAAGGTAATCCTGATGGCTGCCCCTACTACCCTCGGTCTCCTTCGGAAGTAACAAAGCGAGTTCTAAACCCGGGGCCGAGAGGCATGCCCCTGCACCTAAATCCTCTGGTGGTGAGCCCCAATGAGATACCTTCTGCCACTCTCAATCAAAGGAGGACATCATGTCCTGGAACCAGCTCGAAATGACTAACGGCGACAAGTATCGAGTCTTGGTCGAATTCAACGAACTAGTGGAACGCGTTGATAGCGCCCTCAAGGAAGGGGGCCTAATAACGCTCCCCATGGGAATCAAGGAGCCTGGAAATCCGGTAACCCTCAATCCGCAACATGTGGTCAGCGTGATTGAGGGCATGTACTGAACAGCAGTTTGATACCATGGTGCTCCCCCGGCGGTTGTCTAAAGGGTTCATGAAAATGTTGACTCTGTAGTACTGCGGCAAGATAGAGGCCAAGGTGGGTTATGGCAGTGCGACTCGTGCTCGATCGGGGTGCGGGAGTCGAGCCCGGAATGGGGGCGTTGGCGATGATAGCAAATCCCGCCATCGCGTTGACCATTTGCGGTGCACGAGGTCATCGCCAGTGGCGATGCCTCGCAGGCGTTTGACCTTGGCGGGCCCATGAAGGCCGGCAGTTCCGGCCGGGGCCATCAGCTCCGCGACCAGATGCCCGCTGACGCGCACGTCCATGCCCCGTGTCAGTTCGGCATGTATCCGGCGGGATCCATGGGTGCCGCGGCTGGCGGTGTGGACCTCCCTGATGAGTCCGGTCAGCGGCCACTGCCTGCGCATCCGGATCGGTGACATAGTAGTAGGCCTGTCTGGAGAAATTCAGTACCCGGCGGGACACCGCGACGGGACGTAGGTGGGTGCCCGGCAGCCAGTTCACGGACCAGCGGGTACATCATTTTTTGGATTGATGTCCCAGGGCAGATAGGCAATGGCACGGCGCATGACTTCGGCCTGCTGCTCCAGGAGCCGGATACACTTGCTGGCCTCCCGCAGCTTCGCCGAATCATCGGGCGCCCCGCCGGATTTCACGCCGTCTTCCCTGTTGGCGATCTTCATCCAGCGCTGCATGGCAGCAGGTGAAACACCGAAGTCCTTCACGACCCGGGTGATGGGCGCTTCGCCCTTCTGGGCGACCGCAGCGACATCGCGGCGGAGCTCTTCGGGAAAGCTCTGGGCATAATGAACATCCTTCCACCCGCAAGGATCAAATCCTCACAGGCAAAGTGTCAATGAAACATTCAGCAGACCCGAATATCGGCGTCGTAGAAAGCCAATCGACGACTCTGTAGCCGGCGCAGCAAGCAGGCGACCACCTCTACCTTTGGTACACGCTTTTCGAACGCATCCCATCTGGCAACATGGTGGGCCCTCCCTCGCGGCGAGACGGCCGTGATGCTCTAGGCATTTGCTTGCTGTAAGCGCAGAATGGGTGGACGCCTCCGGGCCCTGCTCTTCTGGGGAAACGCTGGGTGGCGCGCATCGGTCTCGAAACCAGAAGTCCGCTTTTCTTCGGAGGAGAGAAAATGACACTTCGAGAAGCCGTTTCAGCGTGCCTGTCCAACTATGCAACATTTGCTGGTCGAGCCAGACGGTCAGAATTCTGGATGTCAGGTTTGGCGTTCTTCCTGGCACTCATGGCGTGGGGCATCCTGATCGCGATAACAGGATGGGACCTCATCAGATTCCTCGCCGTTATCTTCATGTTGGCCTGTTTCTTGCCGCTTTTGGCCGTGCAGGTCCGGCGTCTCCACGACGTTGGCCGCTCGGGTTGGTGGCTGTTCATCAGAGCCGTGCCACTCGTCGGGGACATCGTCATATTCGTGTTCTCTTGCACCGACAGCCAGCCGTTTAACAACAGTTACGGCCCACCACCCAAGCCCATTCCCTACCTTAATATGCCCGAGGCAGGTCCGCTGCCTCCAGTCGCGCCACCAGTCGGTGAATCAGATCGTCCCTTCTATCAGGCACGCCGAAAGACGGCACTGGAAGCGTCGGGCAGGCAACCTTACGAATCGGGTGAGCCAAAGCTCGATTCCCACAAGGTTGAAGACGATTTCGCTGACTCGTCAGGGCAGAAACCGCCTCCAAGTCGCGAGCCAAAGCCGGCTTTCAGCTTATCCACGATGAGCCGGAAGACTACCGGGATCGCCGCCGGAAGCCTCGTCTTCGCGGTTCTCCTCCTCGGCATCTTTCTAGGTGAAAACTCGTGGAAACCCTCGATGCAGGACTCAGTCCAGTCTGCTTCCCCGGCCACACCTCCGGTCGCGGCGCCCGCGCTGACGCCGGAGACACCCGCCCAGCAGGCCACCGCCAGCCCGGCGCAATCACTCCGGGCCCCTGTACCGGCGCCACAACCGGCAACGCAAGCCGCGACACCACAGCCCGGTGACCTTGGACTTACGTCGCCTTTGCGGCCTGTTGACTGTGGAGGAAGATTCGCTGTCTTCTACCACTCGTCCATAACGCCATCGAGCTATGCACAGGACATACAAGCCAACCTTGCAAGCCACCCCGGGTCCAAATACCTGCTCACCCTCGGCAGTTGCTCGTCCCTGTACCAGATGTCCAACACGGGAACGATGATCTACGCCGTATACGGAGGACCGTTCGATACTTTGGCACAGGCATGTGTAGCGGCTTCACGGTTTCCCGATGAGGCTTATGTCAAGGTCCTGGACAACACGACGGCGCCCGATCAGTCCATTCGTCCGTGCTCATGATTAGCACAAGACTCGGAGCCGGCGCCCGGGGACCGTCTCCGGCAGCCAGCCTTTGGTTCCGCGTGGTTTGCCTTCTGGCGGTGGCGAGCATGACGGCGCTGACGGGCTGCACCGGGTCCCCCCGAGACAACCTCCTACCGACACGCGAACTTCAATGCCTGACCCCGTCCGCGCACAGGTAAGTTTTCCCGGAAGCTCCAACGGGCTGTCCGCGACCGCGACGAGTCAGCCTCAAACACCAGACATGACGGCCGCAGTTCCAGCCGGCTCATCCCTGGAAAAGGCTGTTGATCTCGAAATGGGCAACGGAACATTCCCTTCCTCCGGTGCCATGCTGACCTTCACCATTGACCAACCCGTACCCGCCGACAAGACACCGTTCATCGCCCGTTGGGACACTCAGAACCTCACATGGATTCCCCTGGCGAGCGACACGTCCCCGGACCGGACCACAGTCACTGCCAAGCTGGAGCACTTTTCCACCTACGGGCTGTTCGACATCCTGAGCAACGGCATCGGAAAACTCGTCGGCGTCCGGACGACACGACCGGAATGCCCGAATGCACCGCCGGCCTGGGACGACAAGTCAGCCCCCCAGTTCTATGACGACATCAACGGGCCGGTTTTGTGGTGCGCGACAGCGGACCCCGCAAACCCGGACGACCTTGAAATCAAGCTCAAGTTGAACCGCGGCGCCGCCGCCTCGATCACAACGGCCGTCAAGCCTGTATGGGCCGAAAGTGACCTGTGGCAGAGCGACACTCCCGAAACCTGGGCGACCATGGTCCTGAGCGGTCCGGATGCGCTGATCCCAAGCCCTGATACGTACTTCATCCAGCCCACCGGCGAGTACTCGTTCCGCTTCAACAAAAACGATTTGCTCAACTTTTGGCACACTAATCGAACCAAACCGCTCATCGAGGTCGACGCAACAGTTCCGTATGTTCTCGCCGGGCTGCTGTACACCCAGGTCTCGGACGCTTCAGTCGCCCCGGCGCTGTCCCTCGTAACGACGTCCATGGCACTGACCCAATGCTCATCAGAGATGATCAATGGGGGCGTGGATCTGGTGTTGTCCAGTTCATCCCTGAAGTCTGAAGCCTCGGAGCTACCGGGATTGATGGGAACGCTTGCATCGTGTCTGTCCGGCCAAAGCGATTCCGTGGCGCAGGCCGCCGCCAAGTTTTGGGCGACCAGGAATCCGACATCGACCATCGCAGAAATCGAGAAGAAAGCCCACCTTGCTGCGAAAAGCATCTTGGTCGCGGCCCAGATCTACGCAGCAGTGCAAGTGTTGGCTCCTGTTGCCGATGCACTCACTGATCTGCTGCTCGACCCGGTTGCGCGGCAATTCGTTTTCCAGCCCAGCGACCAAGCCCTCAAGGCCTTCCTTGGCCCGACTCCAGCAGACCTAGGCGCAGTGGAGGCGCCCCCCATGTGCACACGACCGCGAGGACAACTCGTCAACGGTGAGCTCACCATCCCCAAGACCCCGGGAGGACCAGACCCAGGCTTCACCATGCTTCAAAAGAACAGCGACGGAAGTTATCTTCGTGCAGTGGGGAACTCATCCACCAACACCCAGGGGCTCACAGCTCTAGTGTTTCAGTGCAGCAAAGGCGGAGTGGCGTGGCCCGCGACCGTGGCATTCTACTCAAATTATGGTCAGCATCTTCAGCTGGCGGGTTGGTTCGACCTCTCTGAACTTGACCATAAGGAACATTCGGATGTGGATGCCATTAGCTTCGAAGACCAGGCCCTGAGAGTGAGTTGGCGTACCAACCCAGACGGGGAACCGGGGGCCTGCGTTGTGGTTCACAAGACAGGTCGCTTGAGCACTAAGCCAATCCCTGGTGTCGTTCCGAGCCTGTCTTTGACGCCCGAGGATGTCCACGTTGTTTCTCAAGATACGTGCTCGCCTGCTGGGCACTAGTCCCCCACGTTGCCATTGCGCAGGCCCGTGATTTGGAAGGACTCACGCAGCATCGCGTAGTCGTAGCTTGAGCCGGCCAGCCCGGCAGCTTTCCGCCCCAATTGTAGAGGCCCGCCCATGAAACGCCGTCGCATTCCCCGAGCAGCTACTTTCGTAGCCTTGTTCACCTCCATCGGTCTCGCGCTGACATCGTGCGAGCCCTCCCCCGTGAAGCCGTCGGGTGGCGGCACCGTCGTCTCAGAGAATGGTGCTGAAGTCACGATGGCCGGCACGAAGATTGTTGTGCCCGCCGGGGCGGCACCCGCAGGAACCCACGTGGAGGCTTCTGTCGATGACAGCCACCAGGTTGAATCCGGTGGGGCACAACTGAAACCCCTTGCGAAGCCCTTGAAAATCAAACTCGGGGATGGCCTCCAACCGTCTAAGCCCATAATGGTCACCATTCCCGTAGACAGGGCGCAGTTGGTCGGAGAACAGACCCAGAATACCGGTACGACAATCGCCATGGCGATGCAGTCCGACGGTGCGGACAAGCCCGACCTTGTGGCGGCAGCATGGGACCAGAATGCCGGGACGGTCACAGCCCAAGTACCGCATCTGTCCAGGATATGGCCGGTACAACTTGATCTGACTGCACTCGTAAAGGGTGCCCGGGACAGCCTTAGCGAGGTCTGGAACATCCAATCCCCGAAACCGGATTGCGCAGACAAACCCGTCACCATCCGGGGCGCCACCTACACCGCCATTTCCCCGCCTGCGGCTTGGCTTTGCCTCGGAGAGGCAAACGGTTCGCTCGTCATAACCGCGGCACCAAACTCCCCCGTCCCGTTCTTGGTTTCCTCAACTCCAGCGGCAACGGCGAGCAACCAGGCGGAGTTGTCAGCCGCAACAGTGGCCTCGCTGGATCTGGCGCATTTACTCCAGTTCACACAGCCGGGCCAGGCCGTCCTAGTGCCTGGTGCCACTGCCACCTTCACCCTCAGCCCGCCGATGTCGGATGTGAAGGTCCATTTCAATCAGTATTACGTCATGCTTTTCGTCGGAGTCCTGATGAAGGTGCTGGAGTTAGTTAGTTCGATTGCAGGAACCTTACCGGCGACAGGGAGAGCCATGCTTGACGCGGTTGGCAACGCCAAATGCCTGCAGACTGTCTTCCAGACCGCTCAGGGAGGTAACGCGCAGCAGATGGCTACCGGTCTTCTCACGTCCTTTTTCGACTGCGCGGCAACGGTCACAGGAGCTGTATTCGCGGCTGCCGCAGACACATATGCTTTTAGAGCCTTCCAGGTCGTTCTGGCGCTTCTTACCGCAGCGCCCGAAGCGCTGGCCGGCATCGTTCTGATAGCGGCTAATGGCATTATGCAGCAGTTCAATATTGCGCCAGCCGCCAGCTTTGATGCGACAATCGTCACCTCTGCGCCCGTCCTCGCAATCCCTCCCCAAGGCAGCAACTTCTCGACAACCCTCACCGGTGGCGCGACGATGAGCGGCCCTTCCTCTCACGCGATCAACGTCAGCATGCGCCTGCCGGAAGGGTGGGTGGTGCTTCCCGACAGGGGTTTTTACAACGAAGAAGTGAAGGTCGTGAACGCCCAGGGAGAGTCGCGGCTCACGCTTCAGTTCCGCGACGACAACTTGGAAGGCGCCTGCGCCCCCGTTCCATACAAACTGCTCGAGGAAGAGCGGGTCAGCCTTCGCGGAATCGCTCCCGCACCTGCGAACACGCACGCTGCGATCGTCTCGGAGCTATTTGCTAGGGGCCAGTACAACCCCCAGGACTTCCCCTTCATGCTGTACGTCATGCTGGCCGGTGACGCGCCCGATACCCCGGGCGCGACCGGGGAGGACTGCCCCGGGCGAAGTCATTTCAGGGTCGGCACCGTAGTCGGTCTCATGACCCAGTCACTGGGGTTCAATTCGGAACAGGAAGTCGGAGCTTTCATGTCCGGTCCCAACTTTCAGAAGCTCAAGGACACGATGGCGTCGCTGAGAATCGCCTTGATCAAGTAGGGAATCGATCCCCCGCACCTCGGCTAGTTTGAGCTTCGACAACATACGGCCCGGCCACCGACCGTCAAATGATCCTGGCGGTATCCAAGAAACTCTTGAAGCTGACCAGGTTGTTAGCGGCCATGAAAACTGCCCGTCGGTGGCCATGAGATCTGCCCACTTCCTTACTGAACCCTGACGCTTAAGCGGCGGGAGCCTCTCCCCGGTGTTTGATGACGGTGTCTAGTCGCACCAAAGTCGCCCGGGAAGAGGCCCTAATGAAGTTTGACGGAGAAATCATGGAAATACTTGCTGCGTATGATCTGACCGGATCGTTGCGCGCCGCCGCGGAACTCCCGGCTGCTCGCACCACACGGTGGCCAGGCACGTCGCTGCCCGCGACGCCGGCCAGCCGATCGCCGAACCGGTCTACCGGGGCCGGGTCACCGATGCGTTCCTGCCCAAGATCGAGGAATGGATCGAGGCCTCCAAGGGCAAAATCCGCGCCGACAAAGCCCACGAGAAACTCCAGGCCCTCGGCTACGAGGGCTCGGAGCGCTCAACCCGCCGGGCCGTCGCGCAGGTCCGCGCGGCCTGGCGGCTGGGCCATGTCCGGGTGCACCGGCCCTGGATCACGGAACCGGGCATGTGGCTTCAGTACGATTTCGGCGACGGGCCCGTGATCGAGGGGAAGAAGACCGTTTTGTTCGTGGCCTGGCTGGCGTGGTCCCGCTTCAGGATCGTGATCGCGCTGCGGGACCGGACGGCGCCGAGCGTGTTCGCCGCGCTGGACCGCAGCTTCCGTGTCATCGGCGGTGCCCCAACGTATGTATTGACCGATAACGAGAAGACCGTGACGGTGTCCCATGTCGCCGGGGTCCCGGTGCGCAACCAGCAGACGGTCGACTTCGCCCGCCACTACGGGGTGACGGTGTTGACCTGCCAGCCCGCGGACCCGGCCTCCAAGGGCGGCGTGGAGTCCTCGGTGAAACTCGCCAAGGCCGACATCGTGCCCAAGAACACCAACCTGCGTGCCGAATACGCTTCCTTCGCCGAGATCGAAGCGGCCTGCCAGACGTTCATGGACGAGGTCAACACCCGTGAGCACCGGGCCACCCGCCGCAAACCCGCCGCGATGCTCACCGAGGAGGCACCGCGGTTGCACCGGATCCCGGACACCGCGCACACCGTCGCGTTCGGGCTCTCCCGCACCGTTCCGGGGAACACGCCGATGGTCACCTTCGAGAATGGACAGTACTCCGTTCCGGCGTATCTGCTCGGCGCACGGGTGTTCGTCCGGGCCCACGGCGCCGGAGCCGACGAACAGGTCATCATCGTCCACCACGGCAGCCAAGGGCCGGTGGAAGTCGCCCGGCACCGGCGCGCCCGCCCGGGCAGCCCTGCGATCAATGACGCCCACTTCCCAGACCATAGGCCCAGGATCCCGGGTGAGTACACGGCGAAAGCCAGGACGGCCGCGGAAGCGGAGTTCCTTCGCATCGGGGCCGGTGCCCGCACCTGGCTGCTTGAGGCCGCAGCGGCGGGCACGGCCCGGATGAACGTGAAGATGGCCGAAGCGGTCGCCCTGGCCAAGATCGCCGGGCAGTCCGAAGTCGATCAGGCCCTCGGGACCGCGGCCATCCATGGCCGCTTCGCGAACAAGGACCTGGCCTCGATCCTGAACGCCGCAAGCACCCGCACCACCACCCATGCCGCAGGGGAAATCCGGTCCCTGACCCAGGGCACCGCCGGGTGGGCGGCGATTGGCCGACCACCCGTTGCCGCCCGTGTTGACGGCGCCCTGGAGGAAAGCGCATGAGCCCGGTCCCGACCACGGCACCCGTGCTGGCGCCGGAGCTGGAGGCGCTGATGCGGCAGTTGAAGATGCCTCATGCGCGGGCGTTGGCGCCGGAACTGATCGCGACCGCGCGCGCCCAGCGCTGGGAACCGGCCGAGGTCATCAAAGCCCTCTTCGTCGAGGAAGTCGCCGGCCGGTCCCGGTCCATGCTCGCCACCAGGCGCAAGGCCGCGGGCTTCCCGACCGGGAAGACCTTCGACACCTGGGACCCTGCTGCCTCCTCGATCCCCGCCCCGACGCAGCAGGCGCTGCGGACGCTGGAATGGATCGGGCGGAAGGAAAACGTCGTGATCTGCGGCCCCTCCGGGACGGGCAAAACATTCTTCCTCGAAGCCCTCGGCCAGCAAGCCGTCGAGGCCGGTATGCGGGTCGTGTGGTTCCGGCTCGAGGACCTCGGCGCTCTCATGCGAGCCCACCGCTCCGATGACAGCGTCACCAAAGTCGTCGCCCGGATCCTGCGCGCAGATTTAGTGGTGGTCGATGACATAGGACTCTTGCCGGCCGGCACCGACGCCGCCGAGGGCCTCTACCGCCTCGTCGACGCCGCCTACGAGAAACGCTCCATCGCGGTCTCCTCAAACCTGCACCCCGCCGGCTTTGACGAACTCATGCCCAAAACCCTCGCCACAGCAACCGTCGACCGGCTGCTGCACCACGCGCACGTCTGCCAAACCTCAGGAGAATCGATCCGCCTCAGCCAGGCCCTGGCCGGAAAAGGAGCCACCCCAATGAACTAAACCAACACCCCGACATGGCCAACGCCACCGAACACCCGGTGGGCAGATCTCCTGGCCATGACCGGGCAGTTTTCATGGCCACCAGCGGGCATTTTTGCTGGCCGTCCATGGGCACGAACTATTGGCCATTGACACCGGGTGCGATGGCCTTGGTCTGCGCAAGAAAAAGCCCTGCACCCCGAAGGGTGCAGGGCCGCTTCTGTCTACGCGAAGACGGTCTTTTCGACCTTCCACTGCATCAGCCTCGGGTAAACCCAGAAGGTGTAGATGCCAAGCGTGATGATGCTCAGGAGCGCCCATTTGATCCACAGCCCGAAGATGCCCCACCCCGTGCCGACGAACTGAAGCTGCCGGCCGTGAAGATATGTGTTCTTCGCCCGCCAACGCTCCACAAGGACCAAGGCGAACGGGTAGCAGATCCCAATGGTGCAGATCGTAATCAGGACGCCGAGGATCTGCGTGCCGAACCAGGAAGCAGCCCCGCCACGGAACTCATAGATCTGTACCCCAGGGACGGCCCCGGCGCCGGTGGCCACCATGGTTCCGGCTTCTGCGACGGGCATCTGCCCATACGCCGAAACGTGCTCTTTGTTGATGCCCAAGGAATCCCCCAATAGATAACGCGAAAGTGAACAGTTGAAACTGTAAGCGTCCCGAGGGAGCCGGGCACCCCTTACACGGCTCCTCAGCCGCACTACCCCGGAATCTGGATCCGAGCGGCTTCCTGCATCAGCGGCGTGGAGATCATCACTGTCGAAGCACCGGGCGCGATATCGAACGCGATGAATCCCCGAGTCTTGTCACCCGGTAGAACGTCACCGGAGCCAAGCTGGTTGTCCGCGAAGAGGCTCAGATCGGCCTTGCGCCCGTTGGAGTCCTTGGCCGAGAAGTAGAACGGGTTGGAGCTGGTCTTGCCTGTCTCCGTTTCCCACAGGACGTCCAGGAGCAGGTAACTGCCACTCTTTGGTGCCGTGGCGAAAGCCGTGGTGGTGACAGCGTCCGTGCGGACGGCAGAGACAATAGTGATCTTCGCGACGTTGCCGTTGCCCATCTTGACGCTGAACGGAGCGCCGACGGCGGGTCCGGCCGGCGCCGCCGGTGGAGCGGCGGGGGCAGCCGGCGCAGCGGCCGGTACAGCGGCTGCCGAAGAAGCGGGTGCTGTTGCCGCAGGAGCCGAGGCCGCGGCCGGGGTGGCATCGCTGGCCTGCTTGGAGCCTCCGGAGCACGAGCCCAAGGCGATGCCAAGCACCAGGACACCTGCAGGAATGAGGAAACGCTTCTTCTTGAAGAACGGCCGCGGCTGAGGCGCAGCCATCGCAGCGGTCAAGGGCTGTTCCGAAACTTCGTGAGACATTAGGTGCCTTTCTTAGGTAAATGAATGATGTGAAGCGTGGGGCTGTTACTGCTTTTCCCACTTGCCGCAGCGGCTGGACTTGAAGTCCTGCCCGCCGGCGAGCGCAACTGAGGGCCGGCCGCCGCCGGGGAGATCGTTGTCGATAATGTTGCTGCCGTTGCTACCGGTCGCGTAGATACCCCAGTAGCAGGAGGAGCCGACGTCGGCAGTGGCCCGGTAGGTGCCGGCCTCGATGTCCTTGCCCACTGTCCAGGTGCCGTCGGCGATGGTGTTGGCTGCCTTGGTTTTCTCGGCGCCGGTCACCGCCTCTTCGCGCTTCTTGACGACCGCATCAGCACTCTTCACGGCTGCATCTGCCTTGCCGACCTCTGCTTCGCGTGCCGTGACCTTCGCCTCGCGGGCGGCCATGCCGTTCTGCAGAGTGTCGTACTTGGACTTCATCGACTCGTAGCTGGACTTGACCGAGTCGCGGTCCGACTCCACGGACGCCTTCTCCCCGACCAGTGCCACGTAGGCGTCGCTGGACTTCGGGTCCGGCAGCGTCGTGCCGATACCGACACCGCCGGCCAACAGCGCCAGAACAGCCACCGCCGGGAGGACCCTCTTCTTCCTGACAGGCTTTGCCGCGACCGACGACGGCTGCGCTTGCCCAACCTCATCGAGCTGCGGCTCGCCCGCCTGGTTGATATCAGTGTTCGGCATGATCTCTTCCTCTGTTCATGGGTAGCTGCTGAGCGGCGGCGGGAAACCGATCCCCCAATGCGTGGTTCCCCGCCGCCGTCGCAGCACCGGACGATTCCTCCGTAGCTGCAGAATCGAAGCTACGGCGCCTCCGGAATAACAGGACGAACGAAGACTGATAACCCCCCTTATCAGCACTTCACCGGAATAGTCGCCGCGCACCGCTAGGCTGGGGGTCGACGTCGAAAGGAGGCGCAAATGACCCAAGCAGAAGCCCTGCGCATGACCCTTTCGGACGTGGCCGCGCTGGCGCAGGTCCAGCGCCCTGTCGTTTCGATGTGGCGTAAACGCAGCGCCGGGTCGGCTCATCCGTTTCCCGGGCCCGCGGCGCTGGAAGGCGGCCGTGAACTCTTCGACGCCGACCAGGTTGCCCGATGGTTGGAGGCAACCGGACGAGGCAACAACCAGGATGCCGTGAAAGACGCCGCCGCCTTCGCCCGGATGCCCGGCACGGCCGCCAGCGGCGTCGAGGGAAACACCCTTGCCGCTCTCACGGCCCTGCTGACGCTCAAGGCCATGACAGGAGTAGCGATTGGGCCACTGAGCCCGGATGACCTGCTGGATCTTGCAGACGAGTGTGATCCTGACGATCTGTTCCTGTACTCAGAGCTGGAGTCCCAGGGCGCGTCGCTCGCTTCCACGGCAGCGTTCGCTGATCGGCTGGTGGACAGTGCTTACAACGCGCCGGCCGCCTTTGAACAGCTGCTTGCCGCACGGTTCCGGGCGGGGCTTCGGGAGCACTCGGATACCGCCCTTACCGACTCCGCGGTTGGACTGATTTCCGCTGCTGCCGTCGAGCTGGCCGCGACGCTCGGCGGGAACCCCGTGTTTGCCGACTCCACCCGCGGCGGCAGCGATCTCCTGATGGGCGTTGTGCACGCTTCCGGCGAGGGTTCCCCAGTCACTTTTCTGACCGCGGACGACGACGGCGGAGCCGGCCGCCTCGTGCGTCGCCGCCTGCGCGTGCATGGTGTGGACTCCGGACAGATCCGCGTCGAGGCCAGTGGCGAGTTCGCCGTGCAGGGAGCCGTGGTCCATGTGGCGCAGTACCCATCACCCGGCGAACCCGGCATGGACGCACCACAGGTCCTAGCGGCGGTTGAACAACTCGTCCTACAGATGGACGACCATCAGCGGGCGGTCATCATCGCCCCGGCCCGTGTTCTCTGCGATGCTCCGCTGGCCGCCGGGGCGGGAGGTCTCCGTTCCGGGCTGCTACGTACCGGCCGGGTACGCGCCATCGTGCGGCTGCCCCAAGGACTGCTGCGCTCCAAGCCACGCGAGGCACAGGCGCTGTGGGTGCTGGGACCGTCTTTCGCTGAGGTGCCCATTGCCGACCGCTGGACCATGGTGGCGGATCTCAACGCCCACGACCTCACCGAGGACGTCCGGCAGGACCTGGTCAGCGACATTGTGGCCTCCATGGGAACCAGCGCCACGGTGCGCGCCCACTCCTTCCGATTCGCCCGTCTGGTACAGACCCGCCTCCTGCTGGCCAGCAGGAAGTCCCTGGCGGCAGCCCAATCCCCGGCTTCGCCGCCGAGTTCAAGCGGCGCGGAGAATGCCCTTCGGGTGGAGGAACTTGTGCGCCTGCTGCAGACCGGCGACTCCGGACAAGCCGGTGCCGTGAAGGTACTGGCCGCAGATCCGGACACGAAGTCTTCGCCCACCTCCGTCGAGGAACTGATCGCCGTCGGCAACCTCAAATACATCAAAGGGAACCGGATCGAGGATGCGGATCTGGCGCCAAGCGGGGGGACTCAAGTACTCGGGCCGGCGGAGCTGCTCGACCCGCACACCGCCACACCCCGCCACATCAGCCTTCTGGACTTCGCCGCCAGCTATCCCGCGAGCCGCCTCACCGAGCCCGGCGACGTCGTCTTTTGCACCAGCCCGAGGCCCGCCGCACTGGTGGACATGCAAGGCGGCTCCGCCGTCGTATTCCCCGCCCGAGTGCTGCGGATCGACGCCGGGGACCCCGGCGGGCTACTGGCCGACGTCGTCGTCGCGGACATCAACAAGCTCTCCGCAGCGGACAAGACCTGGCGCCAGTGGCGCCTGCGCCGCGTCCCGGATGCCCAACGGAAGAAACTGACCGGTTCCCTGGCCCGGCTGCAACACGAACAGCAGCAAGCCCGCGAACGCCTCAAGCGGCTCGAAGAACTCGCTACCCTGATTACGGACGGCGTAGCGGGCGGAAGCCTCACCCTGATAAACCCCAGCAGTAAGCTCGCCGAACCACAGACCGAAGGAATTCAGTAATGCCCCCGAAATTGAAGGTGGACCTCGCCCCGTCCACGATGAAGGAACTCAAGGACACCCTCTGGAAGGCCGCGGACAAACTGCGCGGCTCCATGGATGCCTCCCAGTACAAGGACGTGATCCTGGGCCTGGTGTTCCTCAAGTACGTGTCGGACGCCTTCGAGGAACGCCGCGGGCAGATCCAGGCCGAGCTGGAGGCGGACGGGCTCAACGAGGAACAGATCGCCCAGCTGATCGACGACGTCGACGAGTACACCGGCCGCGGCGTGTTCTGGGTCTCCGAACGGGCCCGCTGGACCTATCTGGCCGACAACGCCAAGGGCCTGCCGGCGATGGACGGCGCCGAACCCAAGTCCATTGGCCAGCTCATTGATGAAGCTATGGAACTCATCATGGCCGACAACAAGAGCCTCGCCGCCACACTCCCCCGCATCTACAACCGCGACAACGTGGACCAGCGCCGCCTCGGCGAGCTGCTCGACCTGTTCAACTCGGCTCGCTTCACCGGCCAGGGCGCCAGCAAGGCCCGCGACCTGCTCGGCGAGGTCTACGAGTACTTCCTGGAGAAGTTCGCCAAGGCCGAGGGCAAGCGCGGCGGCGAGTTCTACACCCCGGCCGGCGTGGTCCGCGTCCTGGTCGAAGTCCTGGAACCGCACCGCGGGCGGGTGTACGACCCGTGCTGCGGCTCGGGCGGCATGTTCGTCCAGGCCGAGAAGTTCCTCGCAGCCCACAACATGGAGGGCTCGGACATCTCCGTCTACGGCCAGGAGCTCAACGAGCGCACCTGGCGGATGGCCAAGATGAACCTCGCCATCCACGGCCTCAACGCCAACCTCGCCACCCGCTGGGGCGACACCTTCGCCCGGGACCAGCACCCCGAACTGACGGGCAACAACGGCGCGGACTTCATCATGGCCAACCCGCCCTTCAACATCAAGGACTGGGCCCGCTCCGAATCCGACCCCCGCTGGAAGTACGGCGTGCCCCCGGCCGGAAACGCCAACTACGCCTGGATCCAGCACATCATCTCCAAACTTGCACCCGGCGGCAGCGCCGGCGTGGTCATGGCCAACGGCTCCATGTCCTCCAACTCCGGCGGCGAGGGCGACATCCGCGCCCAGCTCGTGGAGGCGGACCTGGTCTCCTGCATGGTAGCCCTGCCCACCCAGCTCTTCCGCAGCACCGGCATTCCGGTGTGCACCTGGTTCTTCGCGAAGGACAAGACCGCCGGCAAGAACGGCTCCATGGACCGCACCGGGCAGGTGCTCTTCATCGACGCCCGGAACCTCGGCTACATGGTGGACCGCGCCGAGCGCGCACTGTCCGACGAAGACATCGCCAAGATCGCCAACACGTACCACGCCTGGCGCGGCACCGAGTCGGCGGTTGAGGCCGGATTGACGTACGAGGACGAAACCGGCTTCTGCTATTCGGCCACCCTCGCGGAGGTCAAGGCTACGGACTACGCGCTAACGCCGGGCCGTTACGTTGGAGCCGCCGACGTTGAGGACGACGGCGAACCGATCGAGGAGAAGATCGCGCGGCTGTCCAAAGAACTGTTCGACCAGTTCGAGGAATCCGAACGGCTTGCTGCTGTTGTGCGGGCGCAGCTCGGGAGGATCTTGTGAGTCTCGAGACTGTCACGATTGCCGACATCGCAGCGCCGGATAAGCGTTCGATAGCTATCGGGCCATTTGGGTCAAGCCTCAAAGCGGATTTGTATGTCCCATCAGGAGTTCCCGTTGTTCGCGGCCAGAACATCAAAGACGGCGGGGAAATAGACGAGTCCGACTTGGTCTTTGTTGCGCCTGAAACGGCGGCTCGGTTTCCCGCTTGCTTGGTGAACGAGGGAGATCTAATTTTCCCTCATCGTGGAGCCATCGGTCGCGTTGGCATCGTTGGAAAACGGCAGATGCTGTTGTCCTCCAGCATGATGAAGCTGACGGTCGATCAACTCAAAGTGGATCCGCGCTTCGTTTTCTACTACTTCCGCGGACCGGGTCAGCGCGAGCTCTTGATGCGCGCGTCGACAGTGGGAACGCCTGGCATCGGGCAACCCCTAACTTCACTCCGCGGAATATCAATCCAAGTGCCCGAATTGAGCCAGCAGCGGGCTATCGCCGAGGTACTAGGTGCCATCGACGACAAGATCGCCGCCAACAACAAGTTGGCAGGTACTACTGAGCGACTGGTCGCGGCCGAGTACCAGCGGCTCATCAGGCACGTGCCCCCTTCAGAACGAACGTTTGGCGATACTGCGAAGGTGAGCGGTGGTGGCACACCGAGTACTTCGGTACCGGAATTCTGGAACGGCGATGTCCTGTGGGCTACACCGACGGATGTAACAGGGCTTCCGGGTCCCTACTTGTCCAGCACTTCCCGCCGGATCTCGGACGCAGGTCTCAATGCATGTGCTTCCGAGTTGTACCCGGCAGGCGCGATTCTTATGACGTCGCGAGCGACCATCGGGGCGTTTGCGCTGGCGCAAGAGCCGATGGCCGTAAATCAAGGATTCATCGTCGTGCAGCCAAATGACCCAGAACTCCGTTTCTGGTTCTTCCACGAAATGCAGAGCCGCGTGGATGAATTCATTTCGTTGGCAAACGGCGCGACATTCCTCGAGTTGAGCCGCGGTAATTTCAAGAAGTTCAAAGTACGGCTTGCCGAGCCCCACGTCATGAAGGAGTTTGTCGCCGTGGCGGAGCCACTTCATATGGCAGCTGCCAATGCACTGTCGGAAAACACGAAATTGGCCAACACACGCGACGTAGTCCTGCCCCAGCTCATGTCCGGCAATCTGCGGGTCAAGGATGCCGGAAGAGTGCTGGCGGACGCCGGTGTATGAGGTCGGACGAGCTGATCTGAGGCAGTGTCTCCGACCTCGAAGCAGGATTTGCGCACACATTTCAACATGACATCCGGTCAATCAGGGGGAACCACCGTGACAGCAGCACCCGCAGTAGCCTTTTCCGAAGCTGACTGGGAAGGCATGGCATTAGACCGTTTGGCCGAGCCCCTCGGCTGGCGGCCAACTACCGGGCAGAACATCGCGCCCGGCAGGGGCGAGCGGGATACCTGGGACGAGTTGCTGATCCGGCCGAGGCTGCTCGCGGCCCTGCAGCGGTTCAACCCGACCGTTCCGGCCCAGTACCTGCAACAGGCTGTCTCGGAAGTCGCCTCGCCCAAGTCTAACGACGCGATCACCGAGAACCACCGCATCCACAAGTACCTCGTGGACGGATACCGGCTCAGCTACATCGACTCGGACGGCAACGAGGCCAATCCCACCATCCACCTGCTCAGCGCCGACCCGGACCAGAACGATTGGCTCGCTGTCAACCAGGTCACGCTGGTGCAGGGCGATTACAAACGCCGCTTCGACGTCGTGCTCTACTGCAACGGCATGCCGGTGAGCGTCATCGAGCTAAAGAAGGCCGGCAGCGCCACGGCCGACGTCGCCTCCGCGCACGCCCAGCTGCAAACCTACCTGCGCGAGTTCCCCATGGCGTTCCGCTTCTGCGTGTTCACGCTCGCCTCGGACGGGATCCAGGCCAAGTACGGCACGCCGTTCACTCCCCTCAACCACTTCTCGCCTTGGAACGTGGACGACGACGGCGTGCCCGTCGTGCCCGGGTATATGGAGGACGGCGAAGCTGTGACGGCGCTGGAGACTTCGCTTCAGGGTCTCTACAACCAGGAGCGGTTCCTTCAGCTGGTCCGCAACTTCACCGCGTTTGATGAAGGATCGGACGGGCTGACCAAGCGCATCGCGAAGCCACACCAGTACTTCGCCGTGACAAAGGCAGTCGGAAGCACCGTCCAGGCGGTGGAAAGCAACGGCAAAGCCGGCGTCGTCTGGCACACACAAGGTTCGGGTAAGTCCATGGAAATGGAGCTGTACGCCAACCTGGTGGCGCGGCACCCCAAGCTGAAGAACCCCACCGTCGTCGTTATCACAGACCGCAACGAACTCGACGGCCAGCTGTTCGAGGGCTTCGATCGCAGCCTGTTGCTGGCAGAGTCCCCCAAGCAGATCAAGAAACGCTCCGAGCTCCGGGATGAACTGAGCAATCGCACCACCGGTGGCATCTACTTCACCACCCTGCAGAAGTTCGGCCGCAGCAAGTCGGAGAAGGACGCCGGCGCCGAGCACCCGCTGCTGTCCGACCGGCGCAACATCATCGTGGTGGTGGACGAGGCGCACCGCTCGCACTATGACGACTTGGACGGTTACGCCCGGCACCTCCGCGATGCCCTGCCGCACGCGACTCTGATCGCGTTCACCGGGACACCGATCTCGTTCGATGACCGCAACACCCAAGACGTGTTCGGCGAATACATCGACATCTACGACCTCTCCCGGGCGGTGGAGGACGGCGCCACCGTGCCGGTGTACTTCGAACCGAGGCTGATCAAGGTGGCGCTCGCTTCGGACGTCACGGAGGAGATCCTGGACCAGGCCGCCGACGAGGCCACCCTGGGGCTGGACGAAACCGAGCGGGCGCGCATCGAGGCGAGCGTCGCCGTCGTGAACGCCGTCTACGGTGCGCCGCAGCGTATCGCGGCGCTGGCCGCCGACCTGGTGGCGCACTGGGAGAACCGCAGCGCCCGGATGGGCAAGTTTATCGAGGCGCCGGGCAAGGCCATGATCGTGGGCGGGACCCGGGAAATCTGCGCGAAGCTCTACACGGCCATCGTGGAGCTGCGGCCGGACTGGCACTCTGATGACCTGGCCAAGGGCAAGATCAAGGTGGTCTACTCCGGGACCGCGTCCGACGTGCCGCCGGTCTCCGACCATGTACGTCGCGACTCGCTGAATGCCACTGTGAAGGAACGGCTCAAGGACGTGGACGACGAGCTGGAGCTGGTGATCGTCAAGGACATGATGCTTACCGGCTTCGACGCCCCGCCGCTGCACACCCTGTACCTGGACCGGCCGCTCAAAGGCGCGCTGCTGATGCAGACCCTGGCCAGGGTGAACCGCACCTTCCGTGGCAAGGAGGACGGGCTGCTGGTGGCGTACGCGCCGCTGGCGGAGAACCTGGCCAGGGCTTTGGGCGAGTACACGCAGTCAGACCAAGCGAACAAGCCGGTGGGCCGCGATGTCGACGAAGCGGTAGGCGCCGCCCTTGGGCTGGTGGAGACCCTGCGGGGGCTGCTCGCCGGCTACGACTGGAAGGGCGTGCTGATGAAGGGCGGACCGAAGGCGTTTGTGTCCGCCGCGACGGGGGCAGCCAACTACCTGCGCAGCCCGGAGACGCCCGGAAACCAGACCGCCGAAGGCGAGGAGACGCTGGCCTCGAAGTACCGGCGATTCTCCAGCCAGCTCTCCCGGGCGTGGGCGCTGTGCTCGGGGTCAGAAACCCTGGCGGAGCTGCGGCCGGAGATCCAGGTTTACGAAGAGACCCGGGTGTACATGGCCAAGTTCGACGCCGCTGACCGGCAGGCCAGCGGCGAGCCGGTGCCGGAAGAAATCCAGAGGTTGCTGGGCAATCTGATCGCTACCGCAACGTCTTCGGGCGAGGTCCTGGACATCTACGAGGCCGCCGGCATGCCGAAGCCGTCGCTGGATGACCTGACGCCGGAGTTCATTGCCAAGACCCAACAGGCACGGAACCCGCAGCTGGCCATCGAGGCGCTGCGGAAGCTCATCGCCGATGAGTCGGCTAAGACGACTCGCAACAACGTGATCCGCCAGCGCGCCTTCTCAGAGCGGATCACCGAGCTGATGAAGAAGTACACCAATCAGCAGCTCACGTCGGCGGAGGTCATCGCTGAGCTGGTGGAGCTTGCCCGGGAGGTCGCCGCAGAAGGCAACCGTGGTGCGCAGTTCACTCCCCCGCTGAATACAGACGAACTAGCCTTCTACGACGCTGTGGCTTCGAATGAATCGGCCGTCGAAGTCCAGGGGGAAGGCATCCTGGCTGACATTGCCCGCGAGCTGGTGTCCGTCATGCGGCGGGACGTGCGCACCGACTGGACCGTACGTGATGATGTTCGGGCCAAGCTGCGGTCCTCGATCAAGCGGCTCCTGGTCCGATTCGGATACCCGCCGGACAAGCAGCCCGAGGCCATCAAGCTGGTCATGGAGCAGATGGAATCCATGGCGCCAAGGTTTGCCGAGGCGCGCGCCGTCTAACGTCTTGTGTCTACAACCGGAGGACCTAGGAAGGCCTACGGCCCCTAACTGATGTGTGGACCGTGTCTGTCTGCACCCGAGCAGTGGAGAAATGTGAAACTTAAAGAATTCTCAGTTACAAACTTCAGAAGCATCATCAAGACCGAACAATTCAAGCTTGGTGATTTTACCGTTCTTGTCGGCCCAAATAATGAAGGTAAGTCGAACCTTCTGAGAGCCATCGACATGGGCGTATCGTATGTAAAAGAGTGGGCAAAGCTCCCAGTAGATTTCGACAAGAGCACTGTGGCACACGAGCAACTCTTCAGAGAACGGCTTAGCTCAGACTTCCCTGTTTCGGGCCGAACGGCCAGATTTAATTTTGCTCGAGACTTTCCCCGACACCACAAGAAATTCGGCGATGCAACTGGCCAGACCACCATCAGACTCACTTTTGATCTAACAGCCGAAGAGTCTACAAAGTTCAAGAATGTAACCGGATCGCAGAATAATGGAACCCTGCCCATTCGGCTAACTCTTACCAAGTCTTCCGTTAAGCTGGAGATTCTGAAGCAAGGGCGCGGAGGGTCTGTTCTGGCTGCCAAGTCGGTACAGATCGCCCAAGAGGTCACTAGTGGCCTGGATTTCCAATATATCCCCGCTGTGCGTATATCTGAAGACGTCACTCAGCTCGTCACCGGGCTGGTGCGACGCAAACTCCGTACTCTCGCGCTTGAGGACGAATACCAGAGGTTGACTGCTGAGCTAAATCAGCTGCGGGATACGGCGATAGCTCAGATCGACAATTCACTCGCATCTTCCCTCCAGACATTCCTGCCCAACCTGAACTCAATCAGGATTCTCACCCAAGATAGTCGCGATGTGTTCCGTGTGCGTGACATATTCCTCGACGATGGGGTTGAAACCTCACTCAGTCAGAAAGGAGATGGCATCCAGAGCTTGGCGGCTATCTCGCTCATGCAGGAATCAGCAACCTCCGCCTCTGCGGCTGAGTCATTTATCCTCGCGGTTGAAGAACCCGAATCACATCTCCATCCGGAAGCCATACATGAAGTGCGCCAACGTCTTGCAGCTATCGCCTCACAGCAACAAGTAGTTGTTTCCACACATAGCCCATTGCTGGTGAATAGAGCCGACTATTCTTCGAACATCATCGTTGAGAAGAATTCGGCTCGATCCTGCAGTTCGCTCGGTGAACTGCGAGAGTGCCTAGGAGTGCAGGTTACTGACAACCTAGTCTCTGCTCGCCTGGCCATCATGGTCGAAGGGCTCACTGACGAAACTGCCCTGAAAGCTGTACTGTCTCATCGCTCCACTTCGATTGCTACTGCAATTCGAAATGAAGAAGTCGTCTTCATCCCGGTCAAAGGAGCTGGAAAGCTGGCCAATAGGTTGTCAGCTTTGCGCCCAACGATCACTCCTACATTCGTTGCCTTCGACAGAGACGCGGCCGGGGAGCAAGCGATTTCCCAATGCCTCGGTCAGGGCCTGCTATCAAACGGTGATTACGTCGTCTTCTCGACTGTTGGATTGAAGGAATCTGAGTTGGAGGATATGTACGAACCAGAAATCAGCATTCAGGCAGTCTTCGATGTGGTCGGAATCCGACTCAAGCCTTCCGATCTAAACCCTAGGCGGCAGAAATGGGCCACGAGATTGGAGGCGGCACTTACAAGGCATGGAGCCATCGTGGGCTTGGACACTATGGACAACATCAAGGCAGCAGCCGCTCATCTCGTGGCAGCATCCCCTTCCGACGCGCTGAAGCCTGCATGGTCGGAAATCATCGATGTGCTCATAACTCGAATAGAAGCAAAGATCTAGGCTTCCCAGTTTCAACACGGAAATCCACGCACCGCGCGGTCCTGGAGATTCGGAGGTCGTTGAACACCAAGATTTGTCTGATTTGCAGCGACCGTCGTTCAAGGGGTGACGAGGGATCGGGTGGCGCACGCACGACCAGAAGGACTCCTTGCTCACGGGGACAGGCGTCTTTGATTTGCATTACTTGGACTCCTAGCTGCTGATGCCAGCAAGGTCTCACGAGGGATGGCTGACGTCGGGCGCTGCGCTCTCCCGTGTTTCTTGCAGGGGTGCTTCTACTGTTCCGGGCGGCTTGCTTTCAGCCTGCCGGTGTCCCAGCCGTTTCGTCCTCGGTTGAACTTTCGGTGTGGCTGGGCCACGCGGTCTTCGGGTGCACATTGTGTGCATCCCCCGGATTTGTGGCGGTTGGCGACGGCGGTGTGCTGTGTGTGACCGTAAGCGCACGTCCACCACCACTCGTTGTCGGTCATGACTGTCTCGGAAGGGTGCTTTGCGTTCAGGGTGCTGTCCCAGTCTTTGACCAGGTCCGGCTCCTTGGTGGCTATATCGTTCACTCCTGTCCGCAGAACCCGGCCCGTGTCGTAGAGGCAGGTCCTCTTCGTGTATCTGCAACGGTGGCTGACGGGGGCCGGGAAAGCGTGTCCGTCGGCACAGAGCCACCACACTACGACATCGCTGCCGGGCTTTACCATGTCGGGGGTGAGGTTGCCGTTTTTGGTGGGGTGCCACCAGACCGCGACGTCGGGCCGGCGCGTTGCCAGGTCATTGACGCCTGCGACAAGTGCGGTCCCTAGACAAGCCTGGCAGCGGCCAGCCGACGTTACGAAGTAGGCCGCGGTATGGACCATCGAATGCCCGTCGCGGCAGCGGAGGTGAACCATAATTCTGGTGTTACCGGCTGTAATGTCGGCGGGCTTCAGGTTCCCGTTTTCTTCGTGGTCCCATAGGGCCGCCAGCTCGGGGTGGGTGGTGGCGAAGTCATTTGTGCCGGGGAGTAACGCCCCGGCACAATATTGGCATTGCGTTCCACGGAGCACACGGGCATTGATTTGCGCCCAGTAACTGTGACCGTTGTTGCAGGTCCATGCGACCCTCTGATTGGACCCCGGCAGCACCATGAACGGTGTTAGGGCGCCGTTGGAGGCCTGGTTCCACTCGGGAACGAGAATTGGCATGAGATCGCCGAGCGAATTAAGGCCGGCAACGACTCGCTTGCCGCAGCAGACTGCGCAGTGAAATTCTTCGGAGGCGGAGTTGCGCGCTTTCCCCTTGGGTTTGCTCTGGACGTGCCCGTTATCGCATATCAGGAGGGGTGCAGTGCCCTTGAATGGTGGGGCAAGCATGTACCGGTCGTTCCACCAAAGGTGATCCTGCCTCCCAATTGTCCGGAGGCAGTCCATCGAGCGGTGGAATGGATCCAGCGGGTATCGCGCTGCAGAGAAGTCAACTGTCGGGTCAGGCACAACGAACGGTTCGAACGCCTCTACTTGGGCCTCCCGAAGAAACGTTGTGCGGACCCAGACAGCGGTTGGCCTCAGGAGAAGCCAAACCTGGTCACAGAGCTCCGGGCTGTCATCAGTCAGCCCGTCCTCCAATACCGCGGCTAGGCGGGCGTACCGCTCGGCGAAGGATACGGTCTCGTCCAGTACTGCGGCCTGCACGGCTGGATCTGTGACGGCCGACAGGACCGTGGAGATTAATGGGAGATCTCCGGGGCGGGGTACGGAATGGTGTTCCTGGCCTTTCATGGAGTCGATGCGCCGCGTAATCTCATCGAGCAGCCTGGTGGTAGCTCTGCCTTCGGCCAAGAGGGCTCCAATTCGGAGATCCGCGTCAACGATGTCCTCTCCAACGTGTTCCAGAGCGGACGGCCCTACCGGGTGTGGCTCATAGGTCGATGGTCTTTTTGGTGACGGGCAGGGTGCGATCCAACGCCGGTGAAGCTCGCAGGTGTATCGTCCCCGATTCCATTCGTATTCGACAGCACAGGCGCCGACGCACTCGCTGCAGTGGTGCGACGAGAACGGCATGTTGCTGCTCGGCGTGGTCAGTGTCCCGGCCGGCACGCAGCACATGATCTCGCACAAGGTGACCATCCGTTGTGTGGTCTTCAGCGCTGTCGCCCGCTTGCCGATGATGCGCGTGATGTCGGCGTAGGCCAGGTGGCTGATGACTCCGCGGTGTGCCTTGAGCCGGCGTTCCAGACGGCTGGCAAAACTGTAGACGGTCTCAGCCGGCCAGGCCTTGATGCGCAGTGGGGCCGGCAACACTCTCACTAGCTCAATGGTGAGTTGCACGGACGATCCTTTTCCGGTTCCTGGCGCCTTGCAGCGGTGCGGGCGGTGCGAACCGCGCTCCGGACTCCGCTGCGTAGTCGCGGACTGATTCCTGGAGCAGCTCGCGCGTGAGGTTCTCGCTCGACGGGTCATCTTCGAAGATCAGTTTGGCTGCTGCATCGAACAGCACGGCTTTCAGGGTGCCGATGGCTCCGCCGGTGAACGTGTGTAGCCATTCGGCGTCGGACTGCACTGAGGCGGGATTTGTGGCGTAAAGGGGCAGCGCTTTAGCGAATGAACCCACGATTTTCGTCCATTCCGTTCGCTTTTGCTCGGTATGGATTGTGGTGAGGTCGATGACGTTGACATTGAACACGCGCCGCGTCAGTTGCAGTCCGGCGTCCCCGAACAGCAGTCCGGAACTCGTTAGATTCAGGCCGGAGTAGACGATGGTGCCTTCGAAGTAGTTTGTGAGGTCTTTGAGGTTGTTCACGGCCGGACGTGAGGTGGATTCGGCACCGTTGAGCATCTGAACCTCGTCCAGGACGATGAGTTTGGTTCCGACGGCAGGCAGAGCCTCTTGCAGCATCGCGGCCAAATCGGTTTCGGTATCTGACTTTTGGAAGGGCAGCGCCAGAAAGCGCGCTATCCGTTGGAGCATGCCTTTGATGGTCCGGGTGGCCGGGACGGAAGTGTAAATGACCGGAACAGCCCCGTCCGAGATTGCACCCGGATTTTCGCTTTCGTAAAGCCTCAGGTAGTACTCGATCAACGCTAGGCAGGCTGTGGATTTGCCTGCGGAGGCGGGGGCTGAGAGCATCACACCCCGCCGCCCCGCCAGCGCTCCGTCGTTCATCATGTCGGCCTTCAGAAACTGTGCAATGAGGTCGTTGATGGTGCCGGTGGTGACGGTCATGCCGCCTGCCATGAATTTGATGCGTTCGGAGTTGTACGCCGCTCTCTGACCGTCGTTCATGGCGTCGTAAACTGCCCGGTCCATCAACGTGAACTGGTTTCGCCCGGCACCGAGAACGCGATTCAGGGACTCCCATTTCATGAGCGACGTGTCGCGTTCAATAGGTTTGGGCAGCTGCCGGAAATTGCTTTCGGTCGTCATCGGCCCTCCCGTGCCTGGCCGGGCTCTTGCTGCCGTGTTTGTGCTGAGGGTACCGGCTCATCCTTGCCGCTATCCTGACCGGAAGTGGTGGCGGCGCGGACGGGGCGGGCCCCCTTGCGGCGCCTCCCATGCGTCGTTTCGACAGCGGACGCCGGGTCGAACAGTTCGTAAACGCCGGCGTTTCCCGCTGAGGCCCACATCTGGTGCGGGTCTTCGGGCGTTACTACGGTTTCCGGTCGGGGGCGGGGCATGCCCTGCTCGGCGGCCAGTCTCTCTTCTGCGTCCCGCTCCTCGGCGGCGCGCTGCTCCTTCTCCGCCGCCGCAAAGGCACCCTTAACTAGCTGCCGGGATAAGACGTTTCGGTCTTTTGCTGGCAGCTGGTGCCCCAATCCGGCAATGTTGTCTGCCGCCTCAAAAATCGCCCGCGAGAACGGCGCGTCGAACGCGTCGGAATTGACCCAGGGGCACTCGATGTAGCAACCACCGTCGGGAAAGACCTCGAGGTCCGGGACCTCCAGCCATACCGCAGCTGGATTGTTTGGGTCGACATGGACCCTCCACAGATCCCCGATAAGCTTTTCTCCGGATGGCTTACCCCGGTAGTAGTCCAATGCCTTAGAGTCGTAGCGCCTGTATCCGACCTGAAGTCCTGTCCGGCTGACTACCCGGGTTTCAACCGGCAGCAGACCGACATAGGTGGCTGGCGTGATGGGAGTGAAGAGGCACCCGCTGCGGTACGTCAAGGCTTCATACATGGTGTTGGGGCTGTAGTGGCGGCCGGGGTGGGCCGGGTGCTGCAGGGCGTCCGTCTCCAGGTTCTGCCACACGTGCCGGACCCAGAGGTCAAGAACATATGCCATCGTATGGATGCTCATCGGGGATGACGTCTCCGTCTTCGCACCCGTTTTCCGTTTGTTACGGCCCTTGACTTCCCGACCCCGGTTGCCCGAATCGCCACCGGTGAAGCCGGGGAGGTACCGACAGAACGAATCCTTAATTGTGCGGTGGAACCGTTCCACGATTGGCTTGTCCGAGCCGGTGCCCGGTGCCGCGTTAGTGACGTCGATGCAGAAGCCTCTGCAGGCGGCCAGAAAGGCGTTGGACTGGAAATCCTTTCCCAGGTCCATCATGATCCGGCGCGGCATGATTATCGGCCGGCCTGTGTCCTTGCCCTCGAGTTCTGACTCGAGCAGTGCCTGCGCCCAGGGCAGCCTCCGCACCTCGTTAAGGCTGAAAGGAAGGTTCGGTCCTGGCCGCAGGTCGGGGATGGACAGCGCCTTGGCGAGCAGGTATGCGAGATCGACACCTTTGACGCTCTTGGTGAGCATGATGGCGAGGATTGAGTGTGTTGCCTTGTCGATGAACGTCGTCAGCATGGGACGGAACAGTTCGCCATTGTCGCCGCGTACCAAGTTGTCGAGCACGGTGTTGTCGACCTGGACCTCCTCGCCGGGAGCGAATGCTGGCCGGTGCGCCATGCATCGCTTGGGTGAACTTTCGTTGGAACGGCGATTGATCGCGCTCCCGGTTGTGTAGCGGCGATTGGTGAGGAGCGCGAATTTCCGGCGGAGGGTCCTATCGGAGGGCAGCACGTCGACCTCGTCCGCGTAGGTCTCCATCCAGTCTCCCCGTACGTCTGTGACGAGCTGTTGAAAATTCGGGGTCGACTGGTCATGAGCCGCGTTCACGCGGGCCACCATCGCTTTGTGGAGCCGTCCGTCGATATTGGCGAAGGGATGGACAACTTTGACGGTACGGCCGTCGACGAGCCCCGTCGAGTCCTGTCTCTTCAGCTTGAGAACCAGCTTTTTGAGGTTGGACCCAGACAATCCGCGAGCCTGGAGTGGAGCCAGTTCCGCTGCCTTCCTGTTGATGCGCTCAGCCTGCGTGGTCGTTGCCGGGTCATAGCCCTTACGGTAGTTCGTCGCATCATGCGGTTTTCCGTAGGCAATCTCTTCCACGTGGCGGAGCAGGAAGTCCATTCGTTGTTTCTGGAGCGGGGGTAGCTCCGCGCCGGAAAGGCGAATGTCCCCTAAATGGTCCAAAGGGATGTCGGACAGATCGGCCCGTCTCATGACCGCCGCGTACGTCATGGTCAGTGTTTCTCCGGTCAGTGTGTTAAACAGGGCCAGTTCGGAGCCCTTGCGTCCCTCGATGAGGTAGTCGATGCCGTCCATGGTGATCGGCTCTGCAGAGTTCAGTTCAAGCGGGTTTTTGCTCATGTTCTTCACCTTTTCCAGACGTCAGTGTCATCGTCCAGCGGTGCTGCGGGGTTATAGGCGAGGATTCGCGTGAACATCAGGTGATAAATAGCGGGCAGATGCCGCCATTCAAGGTGCGGGTCCAGCCCGCGGGCCAATTTCATCAGTCCGATTGGTTCACTGGCCGCGTCCAGGATCCGGGCCCGAAGTTCATCGCTTGGCGCCGCGACTGAGTGGCGGTAGCCAGCGAGCCACACCAGATCATGCTTCTCGTGCCCAAACAGGGGCTCGATAATGATGTAGCCCCAGCCGAGCTCTTTGCACACATGGGCGGTCCGGTTGAACGAGACGACGTCACGCAATTCGGTAAATTCCATGTCCCTGACATCAACTATGATCGTGCGGCCCTCTCCCGTCCGGATCGCGTAGTCGGGATAGTGCGCGATACCTCCGCGGAGCAGGAAACAGCATGGCTGCGATGCAACGGCTGAGACACGCATCGCGTGTTCAATCTGCATGAGAGCCTCGTATTCGGTCATCGATTCGTACCAGACCGGCTGCTGGGTTTGCCCAACGATGTAGAGGCCTTCATGGTTGACTCTTCCGGGATGCTTGTAACCGATGCGCGACGGGACAGCACGCGTGATGTCCCCTGCGAAAGGCGCACCGTCAACAACGTGGACTTCCCCATCGACCGCGGTTTCCGGGTAGCGCCACCGGATCTCTTCGAAACCGTCCTTGATCCTGACGCCCTTGTAGGGATGCGAGGACCTGGCCCGGTTCCTGCCTATCTGTTGAGCAACCATCAGATGTCCCTGTGTCAGACAACAATACGAATTCGCCGGCGCCGTCCCAGGGACCGGGCAAGCCATGCAATCCTTCACGCCTCTCAACGGAACCGCCCCGTTAGCACCTTCGGACGCCATCGCGACGCGGGCGTCCGGCACAGCACCGGCTACTGAAGGTCAGTGCACTACGAACCGGTAAACGATGTCGTTCATATGCCCTTTGTACCGAAATTACTCCGCCTTTTAGACGGAAATCAACCCCCTAAAAGGCTGAATCATGGGTAAGGGTGCGGTGGTTGTCGACTAGAATCGGAATATGAGCGACCCTCGCTTTCAGCCCAGACTCATGGCGGCTCCGTCAGACCGCCGGCAGTTCGGCAAAGTCATCAGAATCTCGTGGCTCGAAGGCAGCACGGAACTGGAAGAAAAACGGATCGCCACTGCGCGCCTGCAACATGCCATTTCAGTCAAGATAATGGCAAGGCTCCGAGAGAACGGACAGAACATCCGCAGCTACGCAGAGCTTGCTAACGTCAGCTATGACCGTATGGCAAAGGTTCTTCGGGGCGAAGCGCTCATGCGACTCGAGGACGTAGCGGACGCTGACAGACTTCTAGGCTCCATCGTGCCCCCACTGATGGAATACCGGGCGCTGCCAATACCAGAGCCGGTCGGAGTGGAGCCAATGATTGACACTATCGCGCGACACATGGCGCTTTCCGAGCAGCTGAGAAACTATCTGGCGGAACTCCACTCGGCTCAGGTCACGAAGACCCCCTAGAGAACAAACATTTTCCCGTTCAATGTTCCTTTCAAGGCCCCAAGGGCCTCCGCCGTTTGCTCCACCGTTTGAAGAGGCCGTTTGAGTGGGAATTGGTTCTGCAGTCTGAACTGGGCCCACTTCGCCGGCTCGCCGGTTGATGAATCGCAGTTTCAGTCGAGCCCCACGGTTGATTCCATGAGAGTTTTCCCGGCGGTGGAAGGCAATGATGGAGTCGAGAATGGAGCTATTCGCGAGGATTGGCCGGGATGCCAGGGTCAGTTGCTTGTTGATCCGATGCCGGGCCGGGAGCACCGAGTTCCCGGAGGAAGGTCGTGCCTCAGGTGGACTTGATGCCGGGTCAAAAGCGCCTTCATTCAGACGACGTAGCTTGGAGTGGTTCGAGCGGCCGTGGCAACCGAGTAGGAGGTAAAACCGCGTGGACCGTAGCGCTGAAGGCAAGAGGCCGTTCGTCGTCGCCGGTGATCTCCACGGGGACCTTCAGTGGGCACGGCACTTGATCAGGTCGGCCCGTACTGCGGGCGCCAAAACGATCCTTCAGGTAGGGGATCTCGGCGTTCTCTGGCCGGGAGCGGGAAAAGGAAGGTTCGACGCCAAGTTGGACCGATACTTGGCCGCCTTCGGAATCGACATTGTCTTTATTGACGGTAATCACGACAACCACAACGAGCTGCGCGCCCTCGAGGTTGGTCCCGACGGGTTGGCGACGGTGCTGCCACGGATCAAGTACCTCCCCCGCGCCGGCCACACGGTCGTGGAAGGCCTGACCGTCGGCGGCCTGGGCGGAGCGTTTTCCGTGGATCACGCGTTCAGGAAGACGGGCATGGACTGGTGGCCCGAAATCGAAGAGGTCGAGCCGCAGGACGTTGAACGGCTCATCGCAGGCCGGCCGCTCGACGTCCTGCTCGCCCATGACGTTCCCGGCGGCGTGCCCATGGTGAGCGAGTGGGATCTCCCAGCCGAGGACGTTGCCCGTTCCCAGATAAGCCGCCACCTGCTGCAGCTGGCTGTGGAGGCCTTGCGGCCACCCAACGTCTTCTCGGGTCACTGGCATCAGCGTGTCACAGACTTGATGCTCCATTCGGACGGGGTAGAAACCCGGGTCGACGTCCTGGACATGAACGGCTCCCGTGAAGGCAATGCCGTTCTGGTTTGGCCCGGTTCCCCGTTGCAAATCGAGCCGCTGATTGTGGGCGGCGCAGGCCGCGCGCGTCAGACCTAGTGAGCGAGGAACCGGTCAATCCGTCGGAGATCCTTGTCCGTGTGCCCCACGAAACTGTCGGGCTGGATCAGGAGACGATCCGATAAATGGGCGTAGGTCGCGTGCAGCTCGTCGCCGTAGCTTGCATAGAACGCATCGTCGTCTACCCAGACCAGGCGGACTGGCTCGGTCTGTTTCTTGAGGAACTTGGCCACAGCGGGTCTCTTCCACGACAGACCAGAGCGGCCCCACATGAGGACCTCGCCCGGCTCCGGGTCGTAAAAAACAGGGAGCTGTGGCAGATCGGCCTGGTCAAGCCACTTTGTCCGCCACCCCCAAGACGTCAACCATTGAACGTCCACCCCGGATGCGGCCCACCCCTTGATCGCCTCGATAACTGCGGGGCGGACCGGGACGCCGGCATGGACCCTCGGCGGGATCGCCAACTCGTAGGTCACCTGATCCTCGGCGGGAACAACTTTTGAATGCCGCATCGGCACGACGGCACCGTCTATATCGAGGAGTAAGAGCGTATTGACCACATAGCAGATGGTAGCCCCAGCATGGTGAATCGTCCCCGATGCTCTTGCAATCTGTCGCAACTCTCGGCGCAGCGGCGGCCCGTCCCGCGTCGATCCTATTCGTCGTCTTCGGCCGCCAGAAGCAAGATGGGGCCGGGCGTGCGCCGACCCAGCCTTTCGTCAAGAGTTTTTTGCAGTCGCGCTCTAGCGCGCTTGATGTTACGGGCCTGTCTGGCCGCATGATCTACTTCCGCTTGCATCTTGCGTCCATGGCAGCGGCAAGGGCAATGTTTCCGGGCTTCCCTGTCGAGACGGTCGATGGCTTGTTCAACCCAGCCCGGTCCTAGTACCGGTTCGCCGTGCTCGGCTGCTAAATCCACCACCCACGCCGGCGTGGGGCCGCGCTCTAGACGGCGGTCCGTCACGAGCCGCAAGCGGGCCGCCGCACGTTGCACATCCCGGTACGACTTTGCATTGCGGGCCAGTTCGCTAAGAGATAACGCGCGCGGGTCCCGACGGCCACAGGGACAAAGATCGTGCCGAGTGGCGAAGACTTCACCCCGAAGAGTTGTGTCGGGGGCGGCATGCCGGCCAGCCATCACACCGCCCCCGGCAAGCGGCCACTGGGACAGCCGCGCGCCTTCCGCCATACAGAGGCGCGAGCCCCAGCGACCACCGGTTCAGCCATGCCTGTCATAGACCGATTCTAGGCCGCTGCAGCTATTTAGTCTTGGTGTCTTGCCAGCTGGCCTGCCCGTCGCCTGGACCCAGACACATCGTCATTCACCGCGGCTAAACTCGCTTCATGACGCAGGAGCTTCGGAACGACGATGCGGGCCGGTACATCGTGACCACAGCTACCGGCAGCCAATACCTGCTGGACCTGACAGCCAGAACAGTGAAGCGTCACATGGCCGCCACCGCGCCAATAGTCGACTACCTGGAGGCCGGCTTCTCGCAGCTGCGCCGTGACGGCGAAACATTGGAGCTGCTAATGCTGGAGTCGTGCGTAGTCGGCGCGTCCGCCCAATACTGGATCCAAGTCCGCGACGACCACATCCCTACTCTCAGAACGACGTCGCCTGTTGTGCGGATCGAAGCCTTGCCGACCTCCGGATCATGAAACTGCTGTGTCTTAGATCCTGCGGTGCCCGCCCGTCTTGTGAGGAGGCCGTGGCAAGATGGGGTCCATCATGGACAGGCGACTGCGGCGCGCTCCTGACGGGGAATGGGTGTTGATGTACCGGCTCGGACTGAGCCCGAAACGCTGCCCTCGTTCGCGTTCCTCCCGACGCGGTCGGATACCACTTAGCCGTCGCCCGCCGCCAGGATCCGGGGCTTGAGGCCGAACACCAGGCTGCCGCCGGCGCCGTAGCTACTCCTTGCCCCTCCCCTGCGGACCTCGCCCGCATGGAAGTGGTCATAGCCTGGATCTCGGCTGAAGCCCGGCTCCCCCGTAACCACTCCGAGCACAAGGATGAACGGTCGATGGCCCGGTGGCTCTCCGAACGCCGGCGCGAAGCAGTGGAAGGCACCCTTGACCTGGCCTACGGCCACGGGCTCGCCCAGGTGCCCGGCTGGGCCGAAAACAATCGGGCAGTGGCGGACGAGGCCCGTTGGCACCAGCGATTAGCCCAGCTCCTGGACTTCCGGAAGGAGGGAAACGACTGGCCGCGTCACCACGACTATGAATCCGAATACGAACACACCCTCGGCGTGTGGATCCACACCCAGCGGTACAAGCGCCGTCGCGGCGAACTCGACCCCGTGAAAATCAAGCTCCTGGACGACTCAGTTCCCGGATGGCAGACAGGGAGGACCCGGGGCCGTCCTGCCCGCCGTTGACTAGGCAGTCGCCCTCGCCCGGTCCTCGCAAGAATGCCAGGGGCCAACGCCCTGTCCGGCGCTCTGGTGTTTGACCGTCTAACGGGCGCCGGCCATCATGCCGGAACCAAGGCAGATCAAACTAACGTGCGTCTCGCGATGAGGACGACGCTCCACCGCTCGGACTCCTTTGGGACGGGCATGCCCGGATTCAGGGTCAGCACTTTCCTGACGTGCTACATTCTTGTTGGATACGATAAAAATATCGTTTTTTATTAAGAATGGAGACAGTCGTGGGACGACCACCCGGCGCGACGAATAAGACCCCTAGAGAACTCAGGGCAGAGGCGAAGCGTCTCAACGAGAAGGCTAAATATATCGAGAAGCTTGCCGCGTTGAAGAAGGAGAAGAAGAAGTAGGACGGCCCGGAACAACTCGGGAACAGGGCCTCAGAAACGATTAGCGGCTCAAAACTAGCGGAAACCCGTCAGGGCCTCGAGGAAGCCCTCTATTAATACGGCGAATCGCCAGCATGCCGCCACGCTCTCCGCGGCGTTCATAGATCGAACGAATTCACGAAGGTGAGGATCCGATGCCCACAGGGGCGAAGCATCAGAAGTTTACTGACATAGAAGACGAACCGGGCATCTCCTACGGCGAGGACTGCCGTTGCACAATCGGTGAGGATCACAACAACGGTGACGACACCGCGCTGAGCAATTATCTCAGCGAGTCGGACGCCGAGGATATATGGCTTTCTAGCGGAATGGACGAGGACTACGACTTCCGCTAGGCACTGCCGAGGAGATCGAATCCGGCGAAATCACCGACGGGGATCCTGAGCCCCTAGGTTTCGTCTTCGGAAGAGGCGTCTGCGCCTTCTTGCTCTCGGCCCCCATCTTCGTAGGCGTATGGCCATTGCCGACGCACCGCGAACTCGTCCCAACCGCCCCGCAGGCGGTTGTGCGCCCGATTTGCGGAGGATCTCGAGGGAGCGCACAATTTCCCCCGGCGGTAGCTCGGCCCTGCCAGCGAAGTATCCCAGCAATATGTTCACGGCCGTCGCTTCCTGCGGTTTCATCCGAGCCATACCGCAACCCTAGAACGCGGGGACCGACTCAGGAAGCGTTCCTGGCTAGTTCCGACCTTGAATCAGCAGACAGGAAAGTTACCAATGCCTGCGGGGAAGGCCGGGGAACTCAGCCGATACTTGTCGCGTCTCGGTGATCACGCCCAGCCCCGTTCCGAGTGAGTCACCCGGCGATGGTATTGCCCTTCTTCCGTCGCGTTTATCGCGTCGTCCTCACTGAAGTACCATCCGCGAACCGACCCAGAGCCAGTGCTCGCGACCAGCCATTCGGGCTTCGCGGTTCCCTTACGTCCTGCGCTATCGGTGTAGACGCCGTTGTGATCGGAGGGAGGGAGGCGAAGCGTCGCCCCGCGGACATTGATGATGCGATGCACCTGCATACGTGAGAGCCGCGCAGCTTGCGCGATCTCAGTGACCTTCACTCGGTGTTCGTAAGCGCGGACGATGACCTCGTCGAGGTGAAGGTTTGCAGCCTGGACAGCCATGCTGGCGTCCCTTAGGTCAGTGAGTATTGTCATGGGAGAAAGTGTAACAGTTGGTTACTTAAGTACCAATATGATTCATGGATGTACCCGCTATGTGTGCGTTTCAAGTCAACTGAACGAAGGCCGCCCGAAAGCCTATCCTGTCCCGGGCGCCCCCCGAACATCAGCAGTATTCTGTGGGCATAAGGTTCGATTTCACCGTTCTTGCTGTTCAGGCTCAAAGGAGATGCCGAGATGGTTGAACATCAGATGCTGCCAGTTCCCGATCTCGTTGGGCAGCCTGTGCATATTGCACAAGAAATGGCGGCGAACGTTGGGTTCGGTCTCGCAGCCGGGGACCCTGACGGGCCGGGGCTCCGTTCGCGTACGTGGCCGGGGCTGTTCTGGGTGACCTCCCAAGATCCGTCCCCAGGGTCGGTCCTTGAGCCGGGGAGTCAAATAAGGATCAGTTTCATTCAGGACGGGCAAGCCCGAAGCGGCGTGCCGGAGCAAACGGGTGGGCCGACCCCCGCATTGCAGAGTCATGCGGAGGCTGGGAAGGACGAGTGAGAGATGTCCGGTGAGGGATCCTTTTCAGAATCCGTAAAGCTCCTCTGCCAGCAGACTCCCGCATTCATCGCGCAACCGTGAAGAACATGGCGGCGCCTACCTAGAGTTCCGTGGCACTTCTCCACCTCAGGCAGGTGGTAGAACGTGCTGGTGGTCTCAAGGTTGTTGATGACTTCGTCCGGCGAATGCAGGATTGTCCTTCTGCCTAGAGCGATCGCGATGCCAAGCTCAACATGCGTGCTCTTCCCGCCTGGAAGCAGGATTACGACGACGTCGGCACCCATCACTGCATCTCTCTCATGTTGCCCGATGGAGCGCAGATCACCGACGGTGACCGTACCCGCATCGCGCTCCGACCCGTTCTGGGTCCAGTCGTACGTGTTGACGTAGCCTTTGCTTACCAAGGTTTGCCCGACGTACCGGACGTTGACGATATTTCTGAAGCTCGACGCGACATAGAACCTTTTCAAAGCTTCCGCCTCCTTGTTGGAACTGCGATCATTGTTCCTTACTGAGTCGGCCCGGTGCGCCACGTACGCCCCCAGAGGCATCCTGCACCGGGCATATAGGCAGCATGGCGATCAGCCTCAGAATCTCAGCAGCCCCGCGAAAGTTGATCTCAGTAGTCCATATTCGCAGCAAGGTCCTCCAGGCAGGCGTTGTACTCGACATATTTTGAGAATCGTTCCGGGCTTGCCATTGCTTTGACGAGTTCGGCGCGGGCTTCGGGATCGAAGCGGACGTGCAGGCCACAGGTGATCCACTCCATGGCGAAGCACATGCGAGTGCTACTAAGCCACGCGTCGAGCTCGTCAAATAGCTCAAAAACATGGTTGATGTCTTCATCTGTCGCAGGCATGAAGAAGATGCCGATGCGTTCAGTCGCGGAGCTAAGCCCTACGGGAATGGCGCCGATCCCTTCGTAGTGAAGGTAGACCGAAGAGCCGTGACCCTTCTCAAATCCACCGTGGGAATAGGTGTTACGCCAGCGTTCCACTACCTCGACCAACCTGTCGTAGAAGTGCTTGTCATCCTTGCGATTCAGATCAAGGAGTTGCGCGTACTTATCTCCCCAGCGGGAGCCTATGAACTTCTCGAGAGAGTGCTCAGAAGGGTCGAAGCCTTCGAAGGGCAACGCCAGCACCATCTGGTGTTCGAGCAGACTTAGGTAGGCGTTTACTGAAGCTACCAAGTCATGGAAAGAGTTCAGTTGCATCAGCAACTTCCCCGACTGGAAGGTCGTTGCACCCGCAATGCCATTGCCAGCACCAAGATGCTTCACCTCGTCTTCGATGACGAATGGGCTTGATGCACGTTCACGAAAATACTCATAGGTTCGGCGCAGACTGATGTGCTGGTTGACTACAGTAGCCTTACCGTGACGGAACAGCCCTGGGGCGGCCGGGGCCAAGACTAAGCTTTCAACTGCCCGCATGCTGGAGCTGAGCTTCTTTACGATTTTGTTGGCCACTCGATCGGCCTCGGCGCCGTCCTCCACGATCTCGACGTATAACCGGAGGCCGAACTTCTCTAGGGCAAGTTCGCATTGGCGGTCTTGGAACAGGAAGTTCACCCACCACGCCACCTTTTCACCGGGCCCCGTTGACGGCAGACCGACTAGTTCTAGCGCGTACCGCGCCAATCCGGGAAGTGCTATTTCGTCGCGGGAAACTGACCGCTTGTATCGCTTATATCGCCTGGTCTTGTCGCTGTCAGTATTAGGATCTCGGAAATCGCGCAGCGACGTCGACCTTAGCCGTCTCGCGGCATCCTCTGATCCCTCTAGTCGTTCTGATGTCATCACGGCAGTTTATTGGTGCTAAGTCGCTAGCCATCTCACAGTAGAACCGGCATCTTCAGCAGAAGATAAGTATCACAGGGATAGGTGCCCGTATGCCGCTGGTCCTGCGCACGCCCTGGCTCCCGGTAGGGGATCCCTCACGGACGCTGGGGTGTGGCCGTTAGCTCCGGGTTGTGAACTGGACCTGGATGCGCTTGAACTCAGCGCGGGGAAGCACTGCGGTCACGACGCCGCCGCCGGCCAGTTGGGCTCCGATGCCGTACACGAACGGGTCCGTATCGACCTCCGCACCGGGCACTTCGATTCCGTTAATGACGGTCCTGGCTTGGCCGTTGACCATCCGGCCGGTTACTGCGGGTGCGTGAGAAGTCCCAGTCCAGGCGTCTGTCAGTCCAGCCTCGCGTTCTCACTCGTTGGGTTCCTCCGGATGAGAGGGCGCGCCTATCTGCAAGTGAGTAGTCGAAGGCCGTCCAGCCGCGCCGCCCGTTCGAGCTTGGCTGAGTCTTCGATCGGCCAAGGTCCCGCGACGCCGTCGCCTACCCCTTCGCGACCCCTGGTGCATGTGGTGCCTCGGCGCCGAGCCAGACTGGCGAGTAGTCCTTGATGGTAGCGCTAGTCCAGGCATCTGGTAGCGCAGTTCTGACGTGGTGGTAGCGGCCCGGGCGCTGTGCCCGGGCCGCGGCCGGTGTTACTCCCAGTAGGCCTCGTGGGCGCGGGCCTGGTCGTTGCGGTGCCGGCGCATGTCGATCTGACCGAGGTTGATGATCCGGGCGTTGTTGGCGAGGCGGTTCACGATCGAGTCCGCTGCGACCCGGTCGGGCAGCTCAGCAACCCAGTGCGCTGGCCCCGTCTGCGAGGCAATCATTGTCGGAAGCCGGTGCTCCCGGTTCGCGAGGATCGCGAACAAATCGCTGGCAGCGTCGCTGTCGATGCCGACGGTGAGGAAATCGTCGATGATCAGCAGATCGATGTTGGAGAGCTCGTTCAACAGCTTCTGGTGGGCGATGCCGTCGCCGCGGGCGATGACGAGCCGCCGTGCCAAGTCGTCCATCCGGAAGTAGAGAACCGAGTGCTCACTCTGGCAGGCACCGATGGCCAACGCGCAGGCAAGGTAGGTTTTCCCGCCTCCGGTGGGCGAGATGATGAGCAGGTTCGTCGCATCGGAGCGCCAGTCATGGGCGGCATAGCGTCGCATTCTGACCGGGGTGATCCCTCGCCCGTCGCGGTAGTCGACCTCAGCAACTGTTGCCCCCGGGATCGGGAAGGCGGCCTGACGGATGAGTTTGTCGACCTTGTTGATGCGGCGGGACTCCAACGCGTCGTCGACCGCAGTGAGAAACAACTGCTCGGGAGTGAGTGTGTCGTTGCCTTCGTCCTGGATGAGCTCCTCCAGCCGGGTCGCGACGTGGGTCACCCGCAGGGCCCGGAACTTGTCGTAATCGATGCTCGTGAACATCACTTCCCCTCCTCGTCGCGTGCGTAGTGGGAGGCATCGCGAACGTAAACGTCCGAGATGGTGTCACGGAAAACGACAGTGCTGCCGCGTTTGCGCGTCGAGGCCGCCGGGATCACCGGCCGGGGCTTCTTCGCATCATTATCGATCGCCGCCATCAACCGTTTCAGCGTCGAGTAAGTCGGATGAGCGCTGCGGTTCACAAGCTCCTGGCAGGCCGCCTCCAACCGTTCCCGGTTATTCTTGCCGAGCCCGTCGAGGATGTTCTGGCACGACAGGTAGCCCTGCGCCTCGATCACCTGACCGTCGAGGATCTGCTCGATCACCGTGACTGTTGCCGGCCCGACGCTGCGCGCCCGGTCGATGAACCACCGCCGGGACCACAACCCATCAATATCGCGGTGCCGCGGCGGGACATGGTCCGGCAAGGTCGAGTACTGGCCTTTGCGGCCCGTCAGCCGCGGGTGTTCGCAGATGCTCTCGTGCCCGTCGAAGACCGTCACTCGGGAAGACGTCAGCCGGACCCGCAGCAGCTTGCCCGCCAACGCGAAGGGCACGGAATACCGTTGTGTGTCCGCGGTGACGTGGTAGTTCCGGGCCGCCTTTAGTTCCTTCCACTCGACGTCCTCGAACCCGGCATCGGGCAAAGGGCCGAGCAGCTCCCGCTCCTCGGTGTCGAACCTCTCCCACCGGGTCGTGTCGTCGGCGCGGCGGATATCGTGGTTGATCTCCCGCACCCGCTCCTCGATCGCAGTATTCAACTCGCTCAGCGTCGTAAAGACATCGTCATCGAGGTAGCCGATGACGCGTTTGTTGACCACGTTCACCGCGTTCTCGGCTGAGGCTTTATCGCGGGGTTTCTTCACTCTGGCCGGGACAATTGCTGTCTGGTAGTGATCCGCGAGTTGCTGATACCTCGCGTTGACGACCCGCTCCGCATCGCCCTTATGGGTTTGGTGGGTGGAGGTCGTCGGGTTATCTGGCACGACGATCTGCGTCACGCCGCCGAAGAACGCGAACGCTTGAACATGCGCGTCGAGCCACGCCGGGGACTTCATATCCGCATATGCGCGGCAGAACATCAGCCCCGAAAACGGCAACACCGCGACGAACAAAATTGCCCGGACCACCTCGCCGGTGATCGTGTCGACGACATCCATCGTGTCGCCGGCCCAGTCCACCAGCATCGCCCGCCCCGGCTCATGGCGCAGCACCGCCACCAGATCGTGGGTGCGCAGGTAGCCAGTGAACAGGGCGCAGAACTGGGAATACCCGTACTTCTTCCCCGCGTCCTTGGTGTCGACGTAGCGACGCCACGCCAGCAGCAACGTGAAGTGCCGGTTCGCTTTCAAAGACGCCAGCACCCGCGACAAGTCGGGCTGGTCATACTCCTCCGACACTTTCCGGCGCCCGTCGGGGAACCAATCCGCCAGCTCGCTGTCACTGACCGCGACCGCCGAGGTGAGACCCCGCTCCTGGACCTCCTGCCGGACCCGGGCCACGTCGCGATGCGAGCACCCCGCGATCTCTACAACTTCGCGGTAACTCCTCCCCTCCAGCAACAACCCCAATATTTTACGATATTCCGCCATGGCCCGCCCTTAACAATGAGACGACAACGCCTTATGCGTTGTCATCTCACAGCACAGCAGTTCACCAGGGCGGGCGCTACCGTGTTCCCGGAATCTTGCTACCAGATGCCTGGACTAGCGCTACCTACAAGCGCTACTCGCCACCAGACGCCGCTTGTGACCCAGTACTCATAGAAGTAGAGCCACTCACTCGTCCAAGGAACGATCGTGTCGGCGATGAAGTCCTCGGTGCCAATGAACTCGTCCTTGTAGTACAAGCAGAGCTCATTTCCTGGGTACACATGTGGCAGCGGTTCACGCTGGCGGGTTTCGAGTGCTGGGGCCACGACCTTAACGTTCGGGCGCTGACGATGCCGGTACTGGATCGCAACTTGGTACCGAACGCTCATCGGCGTTGGCTGCAGGTTGACTGTCCAGATCATAGCGCCGGCTTTGACCACAGGCGGGCGCTCGTCTGGAAACCGCAGTTGAAGGCAAACGGCCTGCTGAGTGATGCTCAGCTGCCTACCGCGGGGTCTCGCCACCAAAAAACCTATGGGTCGGGACTGCGGTCGCAGTCACTGCTGTCGTGAGGAGCCCTCCGCTCGCGAAGTGGACTCTTCCTGTCTCCCGAGCGACGTTGGTCCTTGCTCCCAGTGCCTTGACGGCCTCCTCGACCGGCTCATTGCCGAAAGCCTTCGCGATCCGCTGATGGAGGGCCACCGCCCCGTTCGTCTCCTGCACGAAGCCGGCGAGGTCCTCTTCGACCGCCGCTCGCCAGGTTTCGAACTTCATTCGTCGGGCCTCGTAGTCGTTCCACTTGTCCGCAAAATTCTCGCCCGCGCATGCTGGGTTCTCCACCCAGTATTGCCCGCCGCGCCTCTCGACGTGGTTGGGCATACGCTGGACTGCGGCCAATGTCGCTGTCACGAGGTCCTTCTCGCCTTGGTAGGACCGACCGGCCAGTGTGGTGATGAGGCTCGAGGGCGGCCGGTCATCGAGGTCGTCGGCAAAGTAGATGTCACGGTGGCGTTTGAGGATCTGCACGACGCGGTGCAGCGGGGTACGCACCCGGTGCTTGGGTACGGCCTCAACGGACCCGAAGGACTTGGCCAGCATGACGCGTTCTTCCTCGAACTGCGTGGCGCACTGTGCGCGGAACCACTCGACGTACGCAAGCGGATCCGACTTCTGCCAGAGCCGCAGGTTACGGTCCGTAAGCTCGATCGCCGTCACGGATGCGGAAGCGGCGTCCGGAATGGCCGGCAAAACGTCCATGTGGAAATTGTCGTAATGCAGGCACCAGGAGCGCCGTCCTTCGGAGATCTCCTTCGGGCTTTCGCAAGCCTCGCCGTCGTGCTCCTTGTGGTACGTGGCGAGCAAGGATCCGATCCGGTCCTTCAGCTCCTGTTGGGTGATGGAGGTCTTCGCCACGTCAAGACGGGAAACAAGGTCCAAGTCATACTCGCCGTCGCGGTGGTGCGGACGTACAACAGTGCCGAGAAGGAAGCTGCCCTGGACGTGGACCTCGGCGCTTGCCTCGGAGAGGTGGGAGCCAAGGTCGTGGTAGCAGCGCTCAGCAGCCTCGAAGGCAGCGTCGGTGATGTCGAGCTGCTCGATGGTGGTGCCGATGAGCTGAGAGATCTGCTCTTCCTTGGTCTCAGCGAGGAAGGTCATCTGGGGCTGCTTTCGTCGGTTCGTCGGAATAGGGCGGGGGCCCGATCAGTTCGTCTCGAGGGTGAGGGCGTAGGTGTTGTCGATGCGATCGAAGACCCGGAGCGGAGCGTGTGCTCCTCTCATGTGGGCACGGCCGATCTCGACGGCGGCAGCGGCACAGACCGCGAGAACCAAGCTGATCGGCCGGTTTCGGTGGTTCGTCTCGAGGGTCGCCAGGACCTCGCGCCACGTTTCGATCAAGCCGGCGAGGTCCTCGGGGCTACGAAGGACCGCAGGGCTGAGTTTCACGCCTTCAACGCGGATGTCGTAACGCGGCTTGCCTTGCAGCTCTCCTGGGAGTGCGTCGAAGTCAACCGGCCCGCTGACGCTGAATGTGACCACCGGATCGCCCTCGCCGGGCACCTCAGTTACGGCGAAACGGAGGTTCTCAGTCGGGCCCTTCGCGTACCAGCCCCATCCCTGTTCGCTTCCGCGGCGGCGGTTGTGAACGGTCACGTTGGTGACGTCGTCAAGCAAGGCGCCGAGCTGGACGAGGATGGGGATGCGCGCGAGTGCGAAGACCGAGATGTGGTCGATCTCATAAGTCTTCAAGTGGTTTTTCAGTGGGCGCAGCCGTTGTTTGAGGGTAAGGGCGGTCGACTTCCAGTAGGTGGGGTCGCTGTCGCCCTCGCCGTCTTGGGCACGGAGGTCGACCTCGCAGTTCTGGCTGTAGTCATGGAGGCTGAAATCGGGGAACCGCTGATCCTCCAGCAGAGCACGGATCACCGCTTGCTTGCTGAAGTCGACTGCTTGGTCGCGGATGTCACCGGACACGCGGATCACAGTGCTCTTGGGCTTCCGCAGCAGTCCGGTCAGCTCGCGGACGTCCCGCTCGTGCTGCGTCTTGAATGCGAGCAACTGCTCCTCGCCATACAACGCCCAGTGCTCGAAGGTGTCAATGACCTTATGCTCGCCAGCACATAACAGCATCAGATTCTCTGGCTGCGCCCGTTCCCTGGGCGTCTTGGAACTCTTCCTCCCTCGCGGCGAGCCCTTTTCGGCGGTAGCGCCCACGATGTGAGCCAGTTGACCTGTGTATACAGGCTGACCCGTGGTCTCGTCCTCGGCGAGGAACTCCTTGCAGAAGGTGCAGCGTCCACCTGCGGCAACCCACACCCGCCTGGCGTCGGGATCGCTTACGGCTACGCGCCCTCCCCCACGATCGACGGCGGGGATCAGCTCAGACTGGCCCGCGGAGGCGAACGACTCCGCTCCATAGGGGGATCCTTTGGACATCGCTTGGGTTCCTCGGTTCGTGAGAGCGCTCCGTAACGCGGGCCTGTAGATCAAGGGGCGAACATATGTTTGACCCACCTAGGAGAAGTAGTCGCCAGACCTACCCTGCCACTTCTGGGTGGACGAGAGCGGCCCGGCCGCCTACTTGCAAATCTTCCTGATAGGTGGCCCGGAGCTTCCAAGATGAAGGGCGTACTTGCTCCTAGGTCGAAGTCTCACAACTCGATCACACGGGTGGCCAACTGTATGAAACAGTTGGCCAACTACTGTGAAACATGGCCATCTAAGTTGGAAAATGGCCAAGTACCGTGGAATCTCACAGACATCTCACAGCGGCGGCGTAGAAGTCTGAGTTGTCGTCGTTGGTTGTGGCAGCGTTGACCATCGCGTAGCTCATTCCCGAGCCCGAGAATAAGTCGCGATTTGCTGGCCGACTGATCGCCCCCGATCTGGATGCCACTGGTGGGCTCTGTGACAGCTAAAGGACCAAGGACCAAGTTTGCTGTCACAGGACCATCTAGTTTGGCAAAAGGACCAAGTTGCTTGGCAATCTACAGAGGACTAGAAGTCCCAGTCGTCATCCTCAGTATTGACAGCCTTGCCAATCACGTACGAAGAACCCGAGCCCGAGAAGAAGTCGTGGTTCTCGTCAGCGTTCGGCGACAGGGCCGAGAGGATGGCCGGGTTCACGTCGGTGACGGAGGCCGGGAACATGGCCTCGTAGCCGAGGTTCATCAGGGCCTTGTTGGCGTTGTAGTGCAGGAACTTCTTGACGTCCTCGGCCAAGCCTACGGAGTCGTAAAGATCGTGCGTGTACTGGACTTCGTTTTCGTACAGCTCGAAGAGCAGCTCGAACGTGTAGTCCTTGATCTCCTGCTTGCGCTCCTCGGACAGGCCTTCCAGGCCCTTCTGGAACTTGTAGCCGATGTAGTAGCCGTGCACGGCCTCATCGCGGATGATCAGGCGGATCAGGTCCGCCGTGTTCGTCAGCTTGGCCCTGGAGGACCAGTACATCGGCAGGTAGAAGCCCGAGTAGAACAGGAAGCTCTCCAACAGCGTGGAGGCCACCTTGCGCTTCAGCGGGTCGTCGCCCTGGTAGTAGTCCATGACGATCTGAGCCTTCTTCTGAAGGTTCTCGTTCTCGGTGGACCAGCGGAACGCCTCGTCGATCTCCTTAGTGGAGGCCAGCGTGGAGAAGATGGAGGAGTAGCTCTTGGCGTGCACGGACTCCATGAAGGCGATGTTCGTGTAGACAGCCTCTTCATGCGGGGTGATCGCATCCGGAATCAGTGACACGGCGCCGACAGTGCCCTGGATGGTGTCCAGCAGGGTCAGCCCAGTGAACACGCGCATGGTGAGCTGCTGCTCGTCCGGGGTCAGCGTCGCCCACGACTGAACGTCGTTGGACAGCGGGATCTTCTCCGGCAGCCAGAAGTTGTTGACCAGGCGGTTCCAGACGTCCACGTCTTTCTCGTCCTGGATGCGGTTCCAGTTGATCGCGTCAACATGGGTGAGAAGCTTTACTTTTGCTGTCATGACTCCGACTCGCTTTCTGAAGAGAGACTGGGTTTGGCTGAGTCCTCGACGCAGAACCTGCAGTCGGCTTTCTCGATGCCTTTGTTGGTGTGATGTCTGGTATGGGCGCTGCGCTGGCTGGAAGGCATCGGACGACCCTTCCGTACTGCTGACATTTTCGCACGGGTTTCCGCACTGGCCTTCTTACCGAAGTTCGGGTTGCCGGCACCCTTCCTTGCTTCAGAGAGCGCATTGCGGGCTTCTTCGGTCATCGAGTGGCCGAATCCTGGGTGGTCCGGACCGAACTTCCCGAAGTTCGGGTTCTCCGGTCCAGAGTAAGTTCCCTTGCGGTCCTGCGCCCACTTCTTACGCTGCTCCAGGCTGTGCTTGCCGCCATAGAACGGGTTCTCGGCTCCTGGCCGGCTAATCCCCTTACGGCCCGTGCTCCTGATGCGAGCGGCTTCGCGCTGTTCTTCCGTCCACACAACACCAGTCGGCCCCAGACCGCCTTCCGCCAGGTTCAGCAGCCGGTCCCCTTCGCGTCGAAGGTAGCTGATCCACTCGATCTCGGCTTGTCCAAGCTCGGGCAAGCCTTCGATCCAGTCCAACTCGTCGACGATGAGATCAGCCGGATCGTGTTTTCGGAGCCAATCGTAGAACGGTGTTTTGCGACCCTCAGCCGCCACTCGGAGGTGCTGATGGAAACGACGACTGGCCGTCTTGGTCGTGATACCGACATAGCGGTACTCGAACTCCCGCCGAAGCCGGATCCCGTAAACCAAGCCGCCCACCGCCGTCGTCGTTTCCATCATTTCATCCCCTAATGAAAATCAACCTACTTCAGTTGATTACAACATACACGAGACACAATTTTCCACCTCAGTCCCTTCCAGCGCGAGCTGGCGGAGACGGATGTAGTAGATGGTCTTGATGCCCTTCTTCCAGGCATAGATCTGGGCCTTGTTGATGTCGCGTGTGGTGGCGGTGTCCTTGAAGAACAGCGTCAGGGACAGGCCCTGGTCCACGTGCTGCGTGGCGGCGGCGTAGGTGTCGATGACCTTCTCGTAGCCGATCTCGTACGCGTCCTGGTAGTACTCCAGGTTGTCGTTCGTCAGGTACGGCGCCGGGTAGTACACGCGGCCCAGCTTGCCTTCCTTGCGGATCTCGATCTTGGACGCCACCGGGTGGATCGAGGAGGTGGAGTTGTTGATGTAGGAGATCGAGCCCGTCGGCGGGACGGCCTGCAGGTTCTGGTTGTAGATGCCGTGCTCCATGACGGAGGCCTTCAGCTCACGCCAGTCATCCTGGGTGGGGATGTGGATGTTCTGGAACAGCTCGGCAACCCTGGCGGTCTGCGGGACCCATTCGCGGTCCGTGTACTTGTCGAAGAACTCGCCCGAGGCGTACTTGGACTTCTCGAAGCCGCCGAAGGTCTGTCCGGTCTGGATGGACAGCCGGTTGGAGGCGCGGACCGCGTGGTACACCACCGAGTAGAAGTAGATGTTGGTGAAGTCAATGCCTTCTTCGGAACCGTAGTGCACCCGTTCGCGGGCCAGGTAGCCGTGCAGGTTCATCTGGCCGAGGCCGATCGCGTGGCTCTGGTCGTTGCCGCGGGCGATCGAGGGCACCGAGGTGATGTTGGACATGTCCGAGACGGCCGAGAGCGCGCGGATGGCGGTCTCGATGGTCAGGCCGAAGTCCGGCGAGTCCATGGCCTTGGCGATGTTCAGCGAACCCAGGTTGCAGGAGATGTCCTTGCCGGTCTGGTCGTAGGACAGGTCATCGTGGTACGTGGTGGGCTGGGAGACCTGGAGGATCTCGGAGCACAGGTTGGACATGATGATCTTGCCGTCGATCGGGTTTTCCCGGTTCACGGTGTCCTCGAACATGATGTACGGGTAGCCGGATTCGAACTGGATCTCGGCGAGGGTCTGGAAGAACTCGCGCGCCTTGATCTTGGTCTTCTTGATCCGGGAATCGTCCACCATCTCGTAGTACTTCTCGGTGACCGAGACGTCGGAGAACGGCATGCCGTAGACGCGTTCGACGTCGTACGGCGAGAACAGGTACATGTCCTCGTCCTTCTTGGCCAGCTCGAAGGTGATGTCCGGGATGACGACGCCGAGCGAGAGGGTCTTGATGCGGATCTTCTCGTCCGCGTTCTCGCGCTTGGTGTCCAGGAAGCGGTAGATGTCCGGGTGGTGCGCGTGCAGGTACACCGCGCCGGCACCCTGGCGGGCACCGAGCTGGTTGGCGTAGGAGAAGCTGTCCTCGAGGAGCTTCATCACGGGGATGACGCCGGAGGACTGGTTCTCGATCTGCTTGATCGGCGCGCCGACCTCGCGGATGTTGGTCAGCGCGAACGCCACGCCGCCGCCGCGCTTGGACAGCTGCAGCGCGGAGTTGATGGAACGGCCGATCGACTCCATGTTGTCTTCGATGCGGAGCAGGAAGCAGGAGACCAGCTCGCCGCGCTGCTTCTTGCCGGCGTTCAGGAACGTGGGGGTGGCCGGCTGGAAGCGGCCCTCGATGATCTCATCGACCATCTGGGTGGCGAGCTGCTCGTCGCCGCGGGCCAGGTGCAGGGCCACCATGCAGACGCGGTCCTCGTAGCGCTCCAGGAAGCGCTTTCCGTCGAACGTCTTCAGCGTGTAGGACGTGTAGAACTTGAAGGCGCCGAGGAAGGTCTCGAAGCGGAACTTCTTCTTGTACGCGCGGTTGTAGAGGTCGCGGATGAAGTTCATCGTGTACTGGTCGAGGGTTTCGCGCTCGTAGTACTCGTTCTTGACGAGGTAGTCGAGTTTTTCCTCAAGGTCGTGGAAGAACACGGTGTTGTTGTTCACGTGCTGCAGGAAGTACTGGTGCGCTGCCTCGCGGTCGGCCTCGAACTGGATCTCCCCGTTCGGGCCGTACAGGTTCAGCATGGCATTGAGCTCGTGGTAGCCCAGGCCCTGGAAGGCAGCCGGCATGACCGGCTTCTCGCCGGGGACGGTGTGCTTCTCCACGGCTACTTCTGTTCTTGCGACAGTCGTGTCCAAAATTCTTCCAATCCTTGTTGTACTCGGCTGACGTCTTCCGGCGTCCCCATGAGTTCGAAACGATATAGGTGCGGGACCTGGCATTTCGCGGCGATGATGTCGCCGGCCATGCAGTAGTTGTCCCCAAAGTTCGTGTTGCCCGCCCCGATGACCCCCCGGAGCTGTTGCCGGTTGCGCGGATCGTTCAGGAAGCGGATGACCTGCTTCGGAACGGATCCCTCTCCCCCGGTGCCTCCATAGGTGGGAAGCACCAGCACGTAGGGTTCGGTGGCCACGAGCGCGGGTTCCCTCGGATGGAGGGGGATCCGTGCCGCGTCGACGCCCAGCTTCCTGACGAAGCGTGCGGTGTTCTCAGAAGTGGAAGAGAAGTAGATGAGGTGGCTGCGGGTGGTCCGGACGGTGTCTGAGCTCCGGGCGTCCGCCGTCACCGGCCCGGCGCCGGCTGTCGGCGTCGTGGCGGCTGTTGCCAGTGCCATGGACTCGCTCACCTCATCTGACGTGTTTTCTGCGAAGCGGTTCAGGCGACGGCGTAGGCCTGCGCCAGTTCCTCGATCTTGTCGGGGCGGAAACCGGACCAGTGGTCCTGGTCCGTGACGACAACCGGTGCCTGCATGTAGCCGAGGGCCTTCAGTCGCTCGAGGGCATCCGCATCCTGCGAGATGTCGACGCTCTGGTAGGTGATGCCCTTCTTGTCCAGCGCGCGGTATGTCGCGTTGCACTGAACACAGGCCGGCTTCGTGTAAACCGTTACGGTCATGGTCCCTGTCCCCTTTGTTGAAGTCTTTGGTACTGCGAAATGTGTCTTGCTCAGGAGCTGCGGCTGTTGAGCTGAGTCTCTGGTGCCAGTAGTCCGGGCGGGCCGCTCCGGGACAGGAATCCTGATCCGTTACTGGCTTGCCTGGCGAGCACTGCTGCTCCGCTGGAACTGTAATTCGATACTACATGTAGTGCAAGAGCCCGATGTGGACCCCAAGATGATGTATTACAAGTATGTCATTTAATGCACCGCCAGTCCACAGGCGGGGTGCCTCAAAATGTCCGTATTTCCGCCAATTTGCAGGACGAAATCCACAGGCTGTGGAGTACCTTTGCACAATTAACTCCCCTGCGTGTCGCGTGGTGGACGGCGTGTCGCGGGCGGAACGCACCGGGGTCCGGGGTGCGGTTAAGCACTAGATGTAGTGTCCGGAAACACGAAGAAGGCGGACACCCATGGGGTGCCCGCCTTCCACGGCGTGAGGCGTCTAACAGCGGCTGTCAGTCAGTCGCCGCGGACGGCGCCATCACTGGGCTGATCCGCTGCCGGCCTCGCCTACTGTCCGGCGGTCCAGGACGATCTGCTGCACGTCGAGGTACCCGGTCTCGAAACCCGCCCGGGAGTAGCAGAGGTAGAACAGCCACATGCGCTGGAAGATCTCGTCGAAGCCCAGGGCCCGGACGTCGGCGGAGCGGGCCATGAAGCGCTCCTCCCAGAGCCGCAGCGTCTGGGCGTAGTGCTCCCCCATGGCGAGGCGTTCGCGCACGCGCAGCCCGGTCTGCTTCTCGGTGATGTCCTCGATGGCGCGGACGGAGGGAATGACGCCGCCGGGGAAGATGTACTTGTGCACCCAGGTGTAGCTGGTGCGGGTGGCCATGAGCCGGTCGTGGGCGATCGTGATGGCCTGGATGGCGACCTTCCCGCCGGGGGCGAGGACGCGTTCGATCGTCTGGAAGTACGTGGCCCAGTATTCGAAGCCCACGGCCTCGATCATCTCGACGGAGACGACGGCGTCGTACTCGCCTTCGACGGCCCGGTAGTCCTTGAGCTCGATCGTGACGGCGTCGGTGTAGCCGGCGTCGGCGATGCGCTTGCGGGCCAGTTCCTGCTGCTCGCTGGAAAGGGTGACGGAGTAGACGGTGGCGCCGCGCTGGGCGGCCCGGAGCGCGAGCTCGCCCCAGCCGGTGCCGATTTCCAGCACCCGGGTGCCCTGGGTGACGCCGGCCTTGTCCAGCAGCCGGTCGATCTTGGCCTGCTGCGCGGCCGGGAAACCGTCCCAGGCGACGGACTTCAGCGCCTCGCCCGATTCCGGGAAGAGCGCACTGGAGTAGGTCATGGTCTCGTCCAGGAACGTGCCAAAGAGCTCGTTGGAGAGGTCGTAGTGCCGGGAGATGTTCGAGCGGGTGTTCTGCTCGGTGTTGCGTTCCTTCCGCGGCTGGCGGGGCAGGTAGAACGCCCGGAGCTTCTGCAGCGGCTCGGGCACGAGCGTCCCGACGCGGGCGGCAAAGACCTCCATCACGGCCGTGAGGTTGTCGGCGTCCCAGTCTCCGGCCATAAAGGACTCGCCCAGGCCGATCAGCCCGCCGTCGCCGAGCCGGGCCGCGAAGGCCCCGGGACGGTTCATGGTCATGACCGGGTACGTCACGCCGGGTGTGGCGGCCTTGCCCAGGACAGTGCCGTCCGGGTAGCGGACCTCGAGCGGCAGCCGGCGGACCGCGGCTTTGAAGATGGCGTCCGCGGCCCGGCCGGCCACCCGTGCTTTGAGGCTTGACGGGACGGTGGCGATGCTGGGCCAGATGGCGGCGTCGACCACTGCGGGCGGCTGCGGGACGGCGTAGGGGGCTGCGGCCTCATTCGTCCGGCGCGCGGCGGCGCCTGATCCGGTCGCTTCGGTCATGGTCACTGAACTGCCTCCTGTGAAGAGTGGTGTGGTCGTTTGACGATGGGCAGCCGGCGGGCCCAGAGCTTGATTCCCTGCCAGCGGATCTGCGCTGAGACGCGCAGCGGTGCCAGCGGGACCGCGAGCGCCGTGGCGAGGATGTTCCGCACGCTTGCCTCGTGGCGTTCGCCGTCCATGCTGGCGATGAAGGGCTGCTGCCCCTCGCGTTCCAGGACGATCGAGACGGCGAGCCGGTCGGCCGGTTCCGGCAGTTTCATCCGGTACTGGCCCTCGACGTCGTTGAACGGTGAGACGTAGAACGCCTTCGGCACGCTGGCCCGGCCGGCGGCGTCGGTTTCGAGGAGGTAGCAGTGCCGTTCCCCGTAGGTGTTGTGCACCTCGGCGAGGACGCAGCGCAGCTCCCCGGCGGCGTCGTGGCACCAGAACAGGCTGAGCGGGTTAAAGACGTGCCCGAAGACCCGCGCGCTGGCCAGCATGGTGATCCGGCCGCCGTCGAGGTCTATCCCCCGGGTGGCCAGGAACGCCTCCACATTGCCGCGGAGCGTGCCGCCGGGGTCGCCCAGATGGTCGGCCACGCGGAAGCCGGCGAGCGGACGGAGCAGGCGGGGCAGCGCGGGGAGCCGATCGACGTCGACGTACCAGCTGTAGCTGCGGTAGGTGAAGGCGTTCTTCAGCGGGGTGCGCCGCACGTGCGCGATGGAGGTGCGGTAGATGGCAGCGGTGGCGTTCACGAGCCCTCCGCGGAGACGCTCTGCAGGTCCGGGTCGACGGCGACGGCGCGGTACTCCTCGTTCAGGGCGACGGCGGGATCGTCCCAGCTGCGTCCGAGCCGTTCCGCGGCCTTCACCCCGGAGAGGGCGCCGTCCTCGTGGAAACCCCAGCCGTGGTAGGCGCCGGCGAAAGCCAGCCGGTCATCGCCGAGTTCGAGGATCCGCTGCTGCGCCCGGAGGGATTCGGGGGTGTACTGCGGATGCTCGTAGACCATGCGCTCCAGCACGGCGTGGTCCGCGATCAGCTCGGATTCGCCCAGGCTGACGATGTAGCGTCCGCCGTCGGCGGGGTCCAGGCGCTGTAGCCGGGTCATGTCGTAGCTGACCAGGACCTTGTCCGGCCGGGCATCGCAGGAGGGTAGCCGGTAGTTCCAGGACGCCTTGGCGTTGTCACTGGACGGCAGCACGGCGTCATCGCGGTGGAAGACGGTGTGGTTGACCGAGTACGGCATCCCGCCGAGCGCGGCCTGCTCGGCAGCCGAGGCGTCGGTGAGCATGCCCAGCGCCTGGGCCGGGTGGGTGGCAATCACGACGGCGTCGAACGTCTCGGTGGTCAGCGTTCCTGTACCGGTCATAACGGTCAGCTCCATCCCCTCCGCGTGGCGGCTCACCCCGGTGACCGGGCTGGCGAGGCGGATTTCCGGCAGGGTGGCGGCAATTTTTTCCACGTAGCTGCGCGAGCCGCCCGTGACGGTGCGCCACTGCGGTGAGCCGGAGACGCCGAGCAGGCCGTGGTGGCCCAGGAAGGTGAAGAGGTAGCGGGCCGGGTAGGCCAGCGCCGTGGTGGGGTCGCAGGACCAGACGGCGCTGACGATCGGGGTCATGAAGTGCGAGATGAAGTAGCCGCTGAACTTTTCCCGGGCCAGGAATTCGCCCAGGGTCAGTTCCGGTTCGTTTGAGGGAAGCGTTTCGGCGAGCAGGGCGCGGGCCCGGCGGTAGAAGCGCATCACCTCCAGCAGCATCAGCAGGTACCTGCCGCGCAGCAGGGTGGAGGGGCGGGGCAGGATGCCGCGGCCCTTGGCCCGGGCGCCGGCGTATTCCAGGCCGCAGCCGTCGCAGCGGACGGACATGCTCATTTCCGAGTCCTGGGTTTCGACGCCCAGCTCCGCGAAAAGCCGCAGCAGCGTGGGATAGGTGCGTTCATTGTGCACGATGAAGCCGGTGTCGATCCCGAGCACCGGACCGCCGGCCTGCGGCACGTCGTGGGTGTGGGCGTGGCCGCCGAGCCGCGAGTCGGCTTCGAACAGGGTCACGGTGTCCTGCCGGTTCAGGACATACGCGGCGGTCAGACCCGCCACCCCGCTGCCGATCACGGCCACCCGCCGGCCCTGTGGGATCCCTGCTGCATCTGACACTGATCTGCTCCTGTTGGCTTCGCCTGATCGTCCTGGTAAATCGTCTTACGGGCAATTCGTCGCCGAGGGGCTGCCGGATGTGTGCGACTTCCAAACTTTTCTGTCCCTGCAAATGTGCCAGAATGAAGCGGGATTGCGGTCCCGCCTCACCGCAACCCAGGCGAAGGGCACCCCCCCCCCATGATTAACCCCGTCCATCTGCGGACCCTCGTCGAAGTCACCCGGCTGGGCTCCTTCGCGGCGGCCGCCACCCGGCTCGGCTACACAGCGTCGGCGGTATCGCAGCAGATGTCCGCGCTGGAACGGGACACCGGCGTCGAGCTGTTCCAGCGCTCCGCCCGCAGTATCCAGCCCACCGAAGCCGCCCTGGTCATGACCCGGCATGCGGCCAAAGTCCTCACGGACATCGAGGCACTGATGGCGGCGGCCTCCCGCACCGCGGACACCACCCGGCAGGAACTCCGGCTGGGGATCTTCCCCAGCCTGGCCACCTATGTGCTGCCGCGGATCCTGGCGAACCCGGCCTGGAAGAAGCTCGGCATCGATCTGCGGGTGTCCGTGGCGGAGCCTGCCCAGACCATCCAGGGCCTGCGCACCGGCGGCGAACTCGACGTCGCCCTGGTGTACCAGGTGGGGCAGTCCGGCCTCGCCTGGCCGCATACCGTGAACCGGCAGTGGATCGGCGACGACGACTTCCGTGTGGTGCTGCCCGCGGCCTGGGGCATCGGCACGGATTCCAAGGTCGCCGCGGACCACCTCTCCGACATGCCGTGGATTGTGCACCACCCGGGCACGTCCGACGCAACTGTCATCGAGCGGCTCTTTGCCAGCTGCAACCTGCACCCCCGGGTGGTGGCCTACAGCGATGACTTCCACGCGAGCCTTGAGATGGCCGCGGCCGGGCTGGGCGCGGCGCTGGTTCCCGAGTTGGCCCTGCTGCACCGCCCGGCCGGGGTGGTGGTGCTGGACGTTCCCGAGATCCGGCTGGCCCGCAACGTCTTTGCCCTGCTGATCAATGAGAAACAGACCGCGCAGGTCCAGCTCTTCGTCGAACTGCTGGCCGACACCTTCAACTCCCCGGCCCTGAAGCCCGCGCCGAACCCGACCGTCCCGCGAAAGGGCTGAGTCAGCGCTTCCGGAGGAGCTTCCCCAGGCGCTTCCCGAGGCCCGGCCCTGCCCCGGCGAGTGCGCTGATAATCCGGTGCTTGGTCCTGGTGTACGGCGGGTAGATCAGTTCCAGGGTGTCCGGCCGCAACGGCTTGGCCAGCATGGCCCGCTCGTGCGAGAACGTCCGCAGCGAGTGCTCGCCGTGGTACGCGCCCATCCCGCTGCCGCCGACCCCGCCGAACGGCAGGCCCGGGACCGAGAGGTGCGCCGCCGGGACGTCGAAGCAGAGCGCGCCCGAGGAGGTGCGCTGCGCGAACTCCCGGCGGGTTCCGGCGTCGTTGCTGAACACATACAGCGCCAGCGGCTTGGCGCGGCCGTTAATGAAACGGATGGCCTCCTCCCGCCCGGCAACCGGGACCAGCGGAAGCAGCGGCCCGAAGATCTCCTCCCCCATGACGGCGTCCCCGGGCGCGGGCCGGAGCAGGGTCGGGGCGAAGTGGCGGCTGGCGGCGTTCCGTTCGCCGCCGTGGACCACGGTGCTGCTGTCGGCGAGGTCAGCGATCCGGGCGAAGTGCCGGTCATCGACGATCCGGCCGTAGGACTCACTGCGGGAGGAGTCCGGGCCGAAGAGTGCTCCGATCGCCTTGACGAGTTCGCGCTCCAGCGGAACCAGCACCTCCTCGGTGGCCAGAATGTAGTCCGGCGCCACGCAGGTCTGCCCGGCGTTCAGGAAGCGGCCCCACGCGAGCCGCCTGGCCGCCTTGGCCAGGTCCGTGGAGGAGTCCACGTAGGCCGGGGACTTGCCGCCCAGTTCCAGCGTCACCGGTGTCAGGTTCTCCGCCGCGGCGCGCAGCACCACCTTGGCGGCGGCTTCCCCTCCGGTGAAGAAGATGTGGTCGAAGGGCATCGCCAGCAGGGCGGCGGTTTCCGGGATGCCGCCCTCGACTACCTCCGCCGCGCCGGCCAGGTACTCCGGGATCCAGCGGGCCAGGGCCGCCGAGGTGGCGGGGGCGTGTTCGCTCGGCTTGAGCACCACGGTGTTGCCGGCGGCGAGGGCGCCGGCCAGCGGGGCCAGCAGCAGCTGCAGCGGGTAGTTCCACGGGCCGATCACCAGCACAACGCCCAGCGGGGTCAGCTCGGTCCAGGCCCTGGCCGGCTGGACCGCCAGCGGCACGGGCACGCGGCGCGGCCGCAGCCATGCCTCCAGGTGCTTTTCCAGGTGTCCGGTTTCGGCTGTGACAAATCCGATTTCCGTCAGCAGGGCCTCGGTGCCGTGCTTGCCCAGATCGCTGCCCAGGGCTTTGGCAAATTCCGTGCGGCGCTCGGCCAGCATCCGGCGCAGGCTGGCCAGTTGCTCCAGCCGCCAGGCCAGCGGACGGGTGGCCCCGGTGTCGAAAAGTTCACGGGCGCGGGCGACGGCGGGGGCAACGTTTTGCATCCGCTCAATGTACCGGCACCGGGCGTCCGGAGGGGTGCGGTACCGGATAAAACCTTGGGAATGCTGGAATGGGGCGGTTTTGAGGACTATGTTGAGGGTATGAACAAGGTAGCGAGCAAGCACTTCGGAGAGGTCGAGCTCAACCACGGCAGGGACCACAACTTCACCGCCAAGCATGAACTGGCGGGCCAGATCGTGGAGCTTGACCTGAATGTCAACGCGCATGACCACTTCGACGAAGCGGCCCTGCACAAAGTTGACCACCGGCTGCGCTTCCTGCCTGAACTTGTGGACCAGGTCCGCGAAATGATCGCCGAGGAGCTCGAGCAGGACGGCACCAGCCCGCAGGAGTACCGGCACTTCCACTGCAGCGCGATCAAGGACGAGCACCTCAAGGCGGTCTTCGGTGTCGAGGACAAGGACCAGCTCACCGACGCGGTGTTCCTCAAGGCGCTGAAGCTGGGCCATGTGGGAATCTTCCCCGGCCAGCCGGAACGCTACTTCGTGCTGGACTTCACGCTCGGCAAGCACTTCACCGACGAGGTCCTGGTGGCCTCCGCGGACGAGGACGGCGTCGTGGACGACGAGATCCTCTGGGAATCCTGAAACGTACGACGGCGGCCGGCCACCTGTGAAAGGTGACCGGCCGCCGTCGTTGGTTCAGCCGGTTGGCTGAGCCAGCCCTCGGTTGGCTGCCCGCTATCTGGCAGCTTCCAGCAGTTCGGCGCGGACGGCCCTGGTGGCGGTGACCAGGTTGCGCAGGGACTCCTCGGTCTCGGCGTAGCCGCGGGTCTTCAGGCCGCAGTCAGGGTTGACCCAGAGCTGGCGGGACGGGACGTGCTTGACGGCGGTGCTGAGCAGTTCGGTGACTTCCTGCTCGCCCGGGACGCGCGGCGAGTGGATGTCGTAGACACCCGGGCCCACGCCGCGGCCGAAGCCGTGGGACTCGAGGTCGTGGACGACCTCCATCCGGGAGCGCGCGGCCTCGATCGAGGTGACGTCGGCGTCGAGGCCGTCGATCGCGTCAATGATGGCGCCGAACTCCGAGTAGCACAGGTGGGTGTGGACCTGGGTGGCGTCCCCGGCGCCGGCGGTGGCGAGGCGGAAGGACTTCACCGACCAGTCCAGGTACGCGGCCTGGTCGGCCTTGCGCAGCGGCAGGAGTTCGCGCAGGGCGGGCTCATCGACCTGGATGATCTTGATGCCGGCGGCTTCGAGGTCGGCGATTTCGTCGCGGAGCGCGAGGGCCACCTGGTTGGCGGTCTCGCCGAGGGGCTGGTCGTCGCGGACGAAGGACCACGCCAGGATGGTCACCGGGCCGGTGAGCATGCCCTTCATCGGCTTGCTGGTGAGGGACTGCGCGTACTTGGCCCATTCCACCGTGATGGGGGCGCTGCGGGTGACGTCGCCCCACAGGATCGAGGGACGGGTGCAGCGTGAGCCGTAGGACTGGACCCAGCCGTGCACCGTGACGTCGAAGCCTTCGAGGTTCTCGGCGAAGTACTGGACCATGTCGTTCCGCTCGGGCTCGCCGTGGACCAGGACGTCGAAGCCGAGTTCTTCCTGTAGCTCCACGACGCGCTTGATCTCACCCTTCATCAGCTGTTCGTACTGCCCGGTGCTGAGGTCCCCGCGGTTGGCGCGGGCCCGGGCGGTGCGGATTTCACCGGTCTGCGGGAACGAGCCGATGGTGGTGGTGGGCAGCGGCGGCAGGTGCAGGGCCTGGCTCTGCGCGGCTTCGCGGACCGCGTAGTCCGAGCGGTTGAAGTCCGCGTCGGTCAGGGCGGCGGTGCGAGCCCGGACGTCGGCGCGGCGGACCCCTTCCGCGGTGGCGCGGTCGGCGATGATGCGGGTGGCCTCGTCGATGGCCGGCTGGACAGCTGCCGGGTCCGTCAGCAGGCCGGCGAGGGTGACCACCTCGGTGGTCTTCTGGTCGGCGAAGGCGAGCCAGCTGCGCAGCTGCGCGGAGAGCTGGACTTCCTCCTCGACGTCGTGCGGGACGTGCGCGGTGGAGGTGGAGGTGCTGACGGCGAGCTTGGCGACGGACTTCTTCAGCTCGGCGATTTTCCCGGCGGAGGCGGCGAGGTCGTTGCGCCAGATGTTGTGGCCGTCCACGACGCCGGCGACGAGGGTCGTCTCGCCCAGGGCGGCGAGGGCCGCGGCGGAGGGAACTTCGCCCTTGAAGACGTCCAGGTGCAGGGCGTCGATGCCGGTCGTGGCGAGCGTGCCGAGCTGGCCGTTGAGCGCCCCGTAGGGGGTGGAGACGAACAGCTGCGGGCGGCTGGCGGCGGCGGAGAGGACCTCGTAGGAGCGGGCGACGGCGGCCTGGATTTCCCCGGCCGGGATGTCCTGGTCCACCACGAGGGCGGGCTCGTCGAGCTGGATCCAGCTCGCGCCGGCGGCGGCCAGCTGCTCCAGCAGGGCGGTGTAGACCGGCAGGACGTCCTCAAGGCGGGAGAGCGGGCTGAAGCCGGCCGGGGCGTCGTCGGAGGCCTTGCTCAGCAGCAGGAAAGTGACCGGCCCGACGATGTACGGGCGGGTTTCAACGCCGTTGGCGAGGGCGTACTCGAAGTCCTCGACGATGCGGTTGGAGGCCAGCGAGAAGTTGGTCTCCGGGCCGATTTCCGGGACGAGGTAGTGGTAGTTGGTGTCGAACCACTTGGTCATTTCCAGCGGCTGCTGGTCCTTGGTGCCGCGGGCCAGGGTGAAGTAGCCGTCGATGTCGAGCTGGCCTTCGGCGTTCAGGAGGTTGCCGAAGCGGGCCGGTACGGCGCCGAGGTGGGCGGCGGCGTCGAGCACCTGGTCGTAGTAGGAGAAGGTGCCGGGGACGGCGGCGGCTTCGGTGAGGCCCAGGTCCTGGAGGCGCCGGGCGGTGCCGAGCTGGATGTCCTTGGCGGCGGCGTCCAGGGCGGCGGCGTCGATCTTGCCGGCCCAGTAGGCCTCTACGGCCTTCTTGAGCTCGCGGCGGCGGCCGATGCGCGGGTAGCCCAGGATCGACGCGGACGGGAACGGAGTGGGGCTGAGAGAGTTGTTTTCAGTCATGGGAAGTCCTAAGCGTTGGTGGTGTGGAGCGGAGGGAAGTTGTGAGGCGCTCCAGGCGCCGTCAGCTGGCGAGCTGGCGGCCGCCGGCCGAGCGCAGGTGGTTGCGGCGCGGCCGGGGCAGCGCCAGCTTGTCCAGCACGTCGAGAGCCGCGGTGTGTTCATTGAAGGTGTAGAGGTGCAGTCCCGGGGCGCCGGCGTCCAGGGCCGCGTTGGCCAGGTCCACGGTGGCGCTGACCCCGATGCGGGTGCGCTCGATGTCGCTGTCCGCGGCGGCAAGCCGCCCCATCAGTGCCGGGTCCGGTTCGACGCCGGTCAGCTCGCCGAGGCGGGTGACCCGGCGGATGCTGGTGAGCGGCATGACGCCCGGGATGATCGGGATGGTGACGCCGGCCCGGCGGGCCCGGGTCAGCAGGTCCGCGTACTGCTCGGTGTGGAAGAAGACCTGGGTGATCGCGAAGTCGGCGCCGGAGCGCTGCTTGGCGAGCAGCACCTCGACGTCGTGCGCAACACTCGGGGACTCCGGGTGCCGGGTGGGGTACGCGGCGACGCCGACGGCCACCTTCCCGGCGCACAGCAGGGCGGAGCGGCGCTGTTCGACGCGGCGGATGAGCTCGATCAGGTCCTGGGCGTAGCGCAGCGATCCCTCGGGAGGGACGCCGCCGTCCTTGGGCTGGTCGCCGCGCAGGGCCAGGATGCCCCGCACGCCGACGTCGAGCAGTTCACCAATGATCTCGGCGAGCTCCTCCGGGGAGTTGCCCACGCAGGTCAGGTGGGCCAGCGGCCGCAGCGTGGTCTCCTGGACGAGGCGGTTGATGAGTTCGACGGCGGTGTTCCGGTTGGAGCCGCTGGCGCCGTACGTCACGGACACGTAGTCCGGGTCCGTGGCTTCCAGCTCGCCGATGGTCCTCCAGAGCGATTCCGCGGCTGCGGGCGACCGCGGCGGGAACAGCTCATAGGACAGCGCAACGGGCGCCGTGCCAACAAGATTTGGGTGGATGTCAATAAGGCTAGGTGGAGACATTTGCGTCCTTGGCTGTGAACACCGACAGCTCTGCCCAAAAACGGGTGCCGTCGGTGAATTGAGTTTGGGGAACACGGAGGGAACTCCAGCAGGACGCAGCCGCGACTGTTACGCCTGATACGAAGTTGTCCGTGAGCAAATGTCAGGCCCACATGGGGGCACCCACACCCTCCTGGGCCGCCGTGGGGCTGGCCTTCAGCGGAGGATCGCTGACACGTTACTGAGGTAACTTGGATAGAACTCTACGGGCCACCCGGAGGGCGGACAAGTCCGTTCCCGAATTAAGACGCACCTTTACGGCATATTTCGGCCCCGGATAGAACATTCTTCGCTCCGGGACGCCGCCCGGGCCGGTCTGGGGTGGTGACCTCCGGCCCTCCCCAACGCGCCCGCGCAGGACTATCCTGTTGCCATGATCCAGCTTCCAGCCAGCTACCAGGAGTATCTCGCCGGCAAGAGCGAGAGTTTCATCAACACGGTCCGGCCCATTCTGATGCAGTCGGCGGCGGACAAGACGCACGGTGTCCGGGTCTGCTTCAACCGCGGCCCCACCGGCCACCAGGCGCACCTGGACGAGACGCTCCCCTTCGGCACCGTCATCGAAGACATCGACTGACGCCTGCGTCCCTCGCCGCGGCGTCCCTGGCCGCGGCCGGCCGGCCCTAGTCTCCCAGCAGGAGACGCTGGGAGCGGGGTGCCAGCGTGTGCTCCAGCACCAGGCAAGCGGCTCCGACCGCGCCGACATCCTCGCCGACGCCGGTGCCGACCACCTCGATCTCATGGATCTTCCGGGTGGCGCTGCCTTCCCGGACCAGCTCCGGGATCCGTTCCAGGTAGCGCCCCGAGAGGCAGGTCCAGAACGGCCCGCCGAAGACCACGCGGTCCACGTCCAGGGCGTTGGTGACGGTCGAGACGGCGCGGGCAACCAGCACGGCGGAGTGGTCGATGATCTGCATTGCCCTGGCGTCGCCGGCGCCGGCGGCGGCACACAGTGCGAGGAAGCTCTCCTGGAGGGCTGGGCCGGTCACTTTCGCGAGCGGTCCGTCCAGCACCCCGGCTTCGACGGCCTGGGCCACCAGCGCCTGGGGGATGCAGGTGGACTTGATGCAGCCGCGCAGTCCGCAGTCGCAGGGCGCGCCGTCCGGATCAACGATGATATGCCCGATTTCACCGGCGTTCCCCGACGTGCCGCGCACCACCTCGTCGTTGAGCACGATTCCGCAGCCGATTCCGGTGCCCATGTACATAAAGATGAAGCTGCCCGCGCCGCTGGGGCCGCCCGCCCAGGTCTCCGCCACGGCGGCACTGGTCACGTCCTTGTCCACGATCGTGGACAGGCCGGTGGCCGCGGCCAGGGCGTCGCGGAGCGGCACACGGTCCCAGCCGAGCAGGAGCGGAGGGTCGACGACGGTGCCCTCCTCGAGGTCGATCGGTCCGGGGGAGGCGATCCCCAGGCCGGCGATCCTCGCCGGGTCGACGCCGGAATCCGAGATAATCTGCTTGATTTCGGCGGCGATGGTCTCAATGACGGCCCCCGCGTCGGTGCCGGCCGGGGTTTTGATCCGCGAATGCTTGACCACCGCCCCGACCAGGTCCAGCACCACGAACGTGGTCACGGCCGGATCCAGATGAACGCCCACGGCGTACATTCCGGAGGAATTGAGCCGGAGCATGGTCCGTGGCTTGCCCGGTCCGGTGCCTTCCTTGCCAGCCTCATAGATGAGGTCCTGGTCCAACAGGCGGCGGGAGATGTTGGAGATCGTCTGCGGGGACAGCCCGACGATCTGGGCCAGCTCGACCCGGCTCAGGCCGGCGGGGGAACGCCTGATGGCGTCGAGGATCACCGTGAGGTTGAAGTCCCCCATTCGGGGCAAATTGGTTCCGCGCCTCGGCGAGGGCTGGCGGATCTCAGTCACTGATACCCCTAAACGTCTTTGGCTACGTAATGCTTATCTCAGAATCGTACGTTACGCCCCTGCGGCCGCACACACGCTAGCTTCATAGTTCAGCGGATTCTCGGGCGCTTGCCGTCACCGTGAATTTAGGGTTCCTGCCAACCTCACGGGTCGGGCCGATCAGGCGCTGCAGCGCGGGCTGGTAATGCAGGTGGCTGTTGAACACCGTCCAGAGCTCCCCGCCGGGCGCGAGGACCCGTCCGGCCGCCTCAATGAGTTTGAGGCCGGCCCCGGCGTGCACCGCAGCGCCGACGTGGAAAGGCGGGTTAAGCAGGACCAGGTCGGCGTCACCGGCAGGCAGCAGGCCCATGGCATCGTCCTGGAGGACGGTGATCTGCGCGGCCAGGCCGTTGGCTGCCGCCGTCGCCCTGGCGGAGTCCACGGCGGCCGCGGACTGGTCGGTGGCCGTGACCCGGGAGCCCGGATTGCGGCGGGCGTACATGGCCGCGAGGATCCCGGTGCCGCAGCCCAGGTCGATTGCGTGCCGCGCCGGCGGCATCTGGGGCAGGAACTCCAGCAGGAACCGGGTGCCGATGTCCAGCCCGGTGCCGGCAAACACAGCGCCGCGGGCGCACACGGTCAGCCCCAGCTCGGTGTTGTCTACGGCGACGGGGAACGGCGGGGCGCCGGTGGCCGGCCGGGGGCCGCGGGCCAGCAGGATCCGGGATTTTTGCCGGGCCCGCTGCGGCTGGACCTCGCTGAAGTGCCGCGCGAGCACGGCATTCATGCCCAGGCTCATGTGTTTGACCCGGCCGCCGGCCAGCACCACGACCTCGGGGTCGGCGTGCCGGGCGATGGCGTCGGCGATCTCCTCCAGCTCCGCGAGGGACTTGGGCAGCTGGACGAGCACCAGGGTGGCCCCGGCCAGGAGCCCGGCGCCGAGCGGAAACTGTTCGAAGCCGCCGGTGACACCCAGCCTGCCGGCGTTGTGGCGGAGGGCACGCTCGCCGGTGATGAGGTCCTGGTGCACACGGACCGGGTCGGTCAAGGTGTTGCCGGCGTCGGGGGTAGCCCCGGCGGGACCGGTAGCCCCGGCGGGACCGGCGGTGCCGGGGCGGCGGGCGCGGAGCGCAAGGGCCCCGAGGGTCAGCGCACCGTAACGGTCCCCCACAATGGCGAGCCGGCTGCCGGGGCGGAGGAATCCGGTGGCGGGCAGCTCCACGGCGGTGTCCAGGAGCAGCTTGTCCGTGGCGTCCCAGGCCTGCAGGTTGGCCGCTTCCACATCCGGGAACCGGCTCAGCCGCCAGAAGAGGGATTCAAGATCGTTGTCCGCCACGCGCGAGCTGCCGCCTTTAATGAGTCAGGGTGTCCGGGCCCGGAGGTTGAGGGGCCCCTGCCAATTTATCCTGTTCCAGCGATTTGTCCTGCTCCCGCGATTTGTCCTGTCCCCGCAATTTGGCCTGCTCCCGGAAAAATTGCAGGGTGCCCGCAACAGCCGCCCGGCCGGCCCGGTTGGCGCCGATCGTGGACGAGGACGGCCCGTAGCCCACCAGATGGACGCGCGGTTCCGCGGCCACCCGGGTGCCGTCCATGGCGATACCTCCGCCTGGGCCGCGCAGGTGCAGCGGGGCGAGGTGTTCGAGCTCGGCCCGGAAGCCCGTGGCCCAGAGGACCACGTCGGCTGCGAGGAAGCCGCCGTCGGCCAGCCGCACTCCCCCGGCCTCGATGGCGCTGAACATGGGCTGGCGCTCCAGCACGCCGCGGGCGGCGGCTGCGCGCAGCGCCGGGGTCCAGATCAGGCCGGTGACGGCGACGACGCTTTGCGGCGGGAGTCCCTGCCGCACGCGTTCCTCGACAAGGGCGACGGCGACGTGCCCGGCCTTCCGGTCGAAGGCGGCGTCCCGCCAGACGGGCTCCCGGCGGGTAAACCAGCTGGTGCTGGTAACGCGGGAGATTTCATCGAGCAGCCCGACGGCGGAGATGCCGCCGCCGACCACGATCACGTGCCGGCCGCGGAATTCCTCGGCGGAGACGTAGTCCGCGACGTGCAGCTGCCGCCCGGCGAAGCTGGCCTGGCCCGGGTAGATCGGCCAGAACGGGCGGGTCCAGGTGCCGGTGGCGTTGATGATGGCCCGCGCGGACCAGTCGCCGCGGGAGGTGGTGATCCGCAGCCGGCCGCCCGGGTTTTTGTCCTCCCGGGAGACGGCCCGGGCCCTGACGGGTCGTTCGATGGCCAGCGCGAGTTGGTCTTCGTAGCCCCCGAAGTAGCGGGTCAGGAAGCTTGAGCTGGCTTCCCTCGGGTCGACGTCGGGTTGCGGGATGCCGGGCAGGTCGCTGATGCCGTTCACGGTGGCCATCAGCAGGCTCTTCCAGCGGTGGCGCCAGGCCCCGCCGGGGCCGTCTTCCGCGTCGAGGACGATGTAGCTGTGGGCCGGGCCGCCGGCCGGTTCCCGGTCTCCCGGGCCGGTCCCGGCCGGGGCAAAGCCCCGGCGCTGCAGGTGGTAGGCGGCGGAGAGCCCGGCCTGGCCGGCGCCGATGACCACGACGTCGGCGGACCGGACCCCGCCCTCGATCCCTGCGGACATGCCGGTCAGATCTTCTTGACCACGCTGGATTTCAGCTGCATGGGACCGACGCCGTCGACCTTGCAGTCGATGTCGTGGTCTCCGACGCCGTCGACCAGCCGGATGCCCCGGACCTTGGTGCCGACCTTGATCACGGTGGAGCTGCCCTTGATTTTGAGGTCTTTGATGACCGTGACGGTGTCCCCGTCGGCGAGGATGTTGCCCACGGCGTCCTTGATCGGTTTTGGTTCCTGGTCGCCGGCCTCTGCCTCCCGGACCGGTGACCACTCATGCGCGCACTCCGGGCAGACCAGGAGGGCCCCCATCTCGTAGGTGTATTCGCTGGAGCATTCGGGGCACGGGGGCAGGGTCTCATTCACGCCCCCAATATTAGTCGAGCGGGCAGGGCCGGGGCCCGCGCAGCTGCATTGCTAAGCTGGCCTCTCCCCAGCGAAGGCGGCGCCTCATGGCCGAAACCCCTGTTCAGTCCCACCACGGCGGTTCCAGGCTGCGCAGCGGCTGGCGGACCGCGGGCCGGCTGCTGCTGGGCGGGTTCCTGGTCCTGGCCGGCGTCAGCCACCTCAGCTGGAACCGGGAGGCCTTCTATGCGCAGGTGCCGCCCTGGCTGCCGCTGGACAGGGACTTCGTCGTGGTCGCGTCCGGGCTGGTGGAGATCGCCCTCGGCGTGGGCCTGCTGCTGCTCAGGCGGCGCCGGGTGGCCCTCGGCTGGATTGTTGCCGCCTTCTTCGTGGCGGTCTTCCCGGGCAACATCTCGCAGTTCGCCACGGGCACCAATTCGTTTGGCCTCAATTCGGACCTGAGCCGTGGAATCCGCCTGCTCTTCCAGCCGCTGCTGGTGCTGTGGGCCCTGTGGTCCACAGGCGCGTGGCAGGCCTGGCGGGAAAGCCGGCGAACCGGCAGGTGATCGGCTGCGGGCCCGCACGGACCCGCTGCCCGGGCGGCGGGGCTCCGCAAGACTCTCGCAACAAAACCCGCAACAAAAAAGGAGGCCCTGCTCAATGAGCAGGACCTCTTCGGTGGAGCTGAGGGGACTCGAACCCCTGACCCCCTGCATGCCATGCAGGTGCGCTACCAGCTGCGCCACAGCCCCGAATTTGCCGGGGAGAACCGTCCCGTGAAGGACCGTATTCCCTGAAGCAACCTGTTTATCTTAAACCACAATTCCGGTTCACGCGAATCGGCGCGCCGGTCCGGGACAAACGCCCCGGGACACCGGCTTTTTCCGGCGCCTGGTACCGGACCGAAAAAAATCCGCCGGAATCTTTCGATTCCGGCGGATCATCCGGTGGAGCTGAGGGGACTCGAACCCCTGACCCCCTGCATGCCATGCAGGTGCGCTACCAGCTGCGCCACAGCCCCGAATTTTCGTTGCTCCGAACCCTCCAGCTAACGCTTTCGGCTCCGGCTCTTTGTCCGGATCTCTCCGAAGCAACTCAAATATCTTAGAACAGCCTTTCGGAAAATTCCAAATCGGGCATATTCCGCTTTTGCCTGTCGGCTGTTACTCCGAATCGGCTGCGGCCGCTGCCTTTGCCGAGGTGTCGTCCCCGAGCTGCAGGTCCACGACGGGGCAGTCCTTCCAGAGGCGCTCCAGCGCGTAGAAGACCCGGTCTTCCTCGTGCTGGACGTGGATGACGATGTCGCCGTAGTCCAGCAGGACCCAGCGGCCGCCGGAGCGCCCTTCGCGGCGGATCGGCTTGAGATCGAACTTGGAGAGTTCCTCCTCGATGCCGTCGACGATGGCGTTGACCTGGCGCTCGGACGGTGCCGAAGCGATCAGGAAGATGTCGGCCAGTGCCAGACGCTCGCTGACGTCCATCGCGATGATGTCCTCGGCGAGTTTCTCCGCGGCGGCTCGGGCGGCGTGGCGGGCTGTGGCGATGGATGATTCTGTTGCAGTCACGGGACTCCTTGTTGGGTGAAAAAGCTTGTGTGTGGAAATGCTTGTGTGTGGAAATGCGTGGAGAGGCCGCTTGCCAGGGAAGCGGCCCGTACGGGGCAGCTAGCCGGAGAGGCCGGTGATGATCAGCGTGATGCCGGCGATCAGTGCAATCAGGCCAAGGGCCAGCACCGCCACCTGCACGATGCGCAGACGCCGTGCCCTGCCGAGGCCGGCGGTGGCCGCGTCCAGAGGGTCGAGGCCGTACGCGGCATTCGCCGCGACGGGTGCCCTGCCGGCCAAGTCTTCTTCGGACCGGGCCGGGGCGGTGTTCGCCGCTGCGGGATGCGCTGATCCCCCAGGGGCGGAGGCGGCGGGCGGAGCTGATGCCTCAGGGGCAGCGGCGGCCAGGGCGGCGGCCTCGGCGCGGGCCAGCACTTCGGCGCGGCCGGCCGTGGAGCCTGCACCTCGCTGGCGGGAAGGCGCCGGACGGCGCTTGCCGGACTTCCGGGGCGACTCAACCCGGGGACCCGAATTGGTGACCACCGGAACGTAGGACGTGGCAGGGCGCTTCATGACGGGCCGCTCCACGCCGGGGATCTGGACGAATTCCAGGGGGGTGACCATGGCCAGGTTGTTGGCGGTGGTCGGATCATTCCGTGCTGGCTCGGGCTTGCTGTTCTGCTCGGCCAGCTTCTGCTTGGCGGCGGCCCGGCGGTTCAGCACGGCGGCCCGCTCGGCCAGGGCGATCTGCTCCGCGAGCACGTCCGGGTCGACGGCGTCGGGGTCGGTCGCGTTGATGTGGTCCATTTTGGCCAGCTGGTTCTTCGCCTGCTGGGCCAGGAGTTCCCGGGCGGCCAGTGCCTGTTCCACGGTCATGCCCTCGGGACCCTGGCCGGCCGGGACGGCGGGGGCGCCGCCGGCCGTCTGCCCGGGGGTTTTAGCGCTGGCAGCAGAAGCCGGGGAAGGCGAAACGCCCGGCTGCGCAGCCGGCCCCTTGCCGGGTCGGGGAACGACCGGGGTGGCTCGGGTCCGCGGCGAGGCGGGAACGATCAGGTTGGCGGAGGTTGCCGGGGCCGTTTCGGCGGCCAGCTGCAGCAGCCGGAGCTGGCGCCGGGTGGGAGGCCCGCCGCCGGCGAGATGGCCTTCTTTTTCGGCAAGTTCCTTGATGGTGCGCAGGGTGGCGCGGTCCCGGGCGCGGACCTGCGAGGACCGCTCGGAGCCGGGGGCGCTGCGGATCGCGTCCGCGGGGCCGGGAATCCGACGGCGGCCGGTCACTTCGGCTGCGGTGGGCTCGCCGGGGTCCACCAAGCCAGCGCGCGGCGGGCCGGCGGTGGGCGTGCCGGCGGGAGCCGGGTTGTCGGGAGCCGGGTTGACAGGGTTTTTCCCGGCAGCAGCGGGCGCAGCAGCCTCTTTCGAGGCGGTGTGATTCGAGGCAGAGTCTTTTGAGGCAGGGTCATTCAAGGCAGGACGAAACGCACCGGGACCCGGGGTTCCGGTCTGCTGGTTCGCTTCCAGGCGTTCATCTCTGGCCTGTCGCAGTTCGCGACGGCTGCGGATTGGTGGCTGTTCCTGACTCATTGCAAACTCATTCGGTGCTGGCGGGTTGGACTAACTCGGTGCTGCGGTCATAGCGTGCGGCGCCATTGCCGGCGGAAGTGTCCCCGCCGTTGGGGTCACCGCCGTCCGGGTCACCGCCGTATAGTCCGTACTTGGCGATGTACTGGACCACGCCGTCGGGAACGAGGTACCAAACGGGGTTCCCGGCTGCCACCCGGGTGCGGCAGTCGGTTGAGGAGATCGCCATGGCGGGAACCTCGAGCAGGCTGACATCCTTGCGGCCCATCCCGTCCAGGACGTGGCCGGGACGGGTGACCCCGACGAAGTGCGCGAGGGACCACAGCTCGTCGATGTCCTTCCAGGACAGGATCTGCGCCAGGGCGTCGGCGCCGGTGATGAAGAACAGGTCTGCGTCCGGACGCAGCGTGTGCAGGTCCCGGAGGGTGTCGATGGTGTACGTCGGCCCGGGCCGGTCCACGTCCACCCTGCTGACGGTGAACCGGGGGTTCGAGGCCGTGGCGATGACGGTCATGAGGTAGCGGTGCTCGGCCTCGCTGACTTTTTTACTCATCTTCTGCCAGGGCTGGCCCGTGGGCACGAAGACCACTTCATCCAAGTTGAACTTGGCCGCGACCTCGCTGGCCGCGACAAGGTGGCCGTGGTGGATGGGATCGAACGTGCCACCCATCACACCCAGACGCAGGCGGCGCTGGGCGCCGCGCTGCTTCCCGATGGCGGAAATATTAGTGCCCTTGGCCGTGATCGTGCTTGTTCGGGTGCTGGCGGTGCGGGTCCGCGTGCTCCTCGACGGCTGCGTGGCGCTTGCCAAGGTTGGAGTAGGACAGCGTGATGAACAGCAGGACCATGAGGAGCGCGAACATGATGGCGCCAATGACGAACGGCGGCGCAATAATTGGTGCGAGTTCCTCGTGGCCTGTTCCGCCGGCGGCGGCGGCGACGATTGTGGCGATCTGCTGCGACAGCATGTTCTCCCCTAGTGAGTTCAAATTTTGACGACGGCGGGTATCCCCGCCGTTTCGGACTTCTGTTCCATGTTACAGCGTTGCTAGGCCCTGATCTGGCCTTCGCCCTGGACGATCCACTTGGTGGTGGTCAGTTCCGTCAACCCCATGGGGCCGCGGGCGTGCAGCTTCTGGGTCGAGATGCCCACCTCGGCGCCCAGGCCGAGTTCGCCGCCGTCGGTGAACCGGGTGGAGGCGTTGACGATCACGGCGGCCGAATCAATCTCCGCAATGAAGCGTTCGGCGTTGGCGAGGTCATTGGTCAGGATGGCTTCGGTGTGGCCGGTGGACCAGGTGCGGATGTGCCTGACGGCGTCGTCCAGGCTGTCCACCATCGCCACGGCGAGGTCCAGGTCCATGTACTCGGTGGCCCAGTCCACGTCGGTGGCGGGGACCGAATCGACCGAGGCCGGGAGCGCGGCGCGGATCCGTTCGTCGGCGTGCAGGGTGACGCCGGCGGCGCGCAGGGCCGAGGCGACGGCCGGCAGCACGGTCGACGCGGAGTGGACCAGCAGCGTTTCGACGGTATTGCAGACACTGGGCCGCTGGGTTTTGGCGTTCAGCAGGATCTCCACGGCCATGTGCTCATCCGCCGAGGCGTCCAGGAAGATGTGCACGTTGCCCTCGCCGGTCTCGATCACGGGAACCTTGGCGTTGGCGACGACGGACTGGATCAGATCGCGGCCGCCGCGGGGAATCAGGACGTCGACGCGTCCGCGGGCGCGCATCAGGGCATTGGCGCCTTCGCGGCCGTACTGGTCGACGCTCTGCACGGCGTCGGCGGGCAGGCCCACTGATTCGAGGGCGTCGCGGAGCACGGTGACGAGGGCGGCGTTGGTGGCGGCAGCCGCCGTCCCGCCGCGCAGGATGACAGCATTGCCGCTTTTCAGGCCGAGTCCGGCGATATCGACGGTCACGTTGGGGCGCGCCTCATAGATGGCGGCGACGACGCCCAGGGGCACGTTGACCTGGCGCAGCCGCAGCCCGTTGGGGAGGGTCTGGCCACGCACGACGTTGCCGACCGGATCAGGCAGGTTGGCGAGGTTCTCCAGGGCGTCGGCGAGGCCCTGGATGCGGGTTTCCGTGAGGGTGAGCCGGTCCAGCATGGCCGCAGACGTGCCGTTGGCTTTCCCAGCGGCGACGTCCGTGGAATTGGCGGCCAGGATCTGGGCCCTGCGCTCCAGCAGCGCGGCCGCGATGGCACGGAGCCCGCGGTCCTTCCAGGCCCGGTTGGCGCGGGACATACTGCGGGCGGCCTGGCGGGAGCGGTCGGCGATGGCGTGGACGGCAGCTTCGACGTCGGCGGTTGAAGGACGGATATTCTTCAGCTCGGGCATCGGCGCTGCCTGCCTGGCATCGTTGGGAGTCTCAGGAGCTTGGGGAATCAGTGCCTCAGTCATCCTTCAAGTCTAGGCGGGCACGCCTGCTAAACCAGCACCAGATCGTCTACATGAACAACCTCACGGTCAAATCCGCGTCCCAGCGACTCACCGAGTTCCACCGTGGAGCGGCCCAGCATCTGCGGCAGCTCGGCGGCGGAATAGTTGACCAGACCGCGGGCAATGACGGTGCCGTCCGCGGCGACCATTTCCACGGCGTCCCCTGCTTCAAAAGTACCTTCCACGGCCGAGATCCCGGCCGGGAGCAGCGAGGTATGGCGGTCGCGCACGGCCCTGACGGCGCCGTCGTCGAGGACCAGCCGGCCCTGCACGTGTGCGAGGTGGGCGAGCCACATCATCCGCACCGGCTTGCGTGCGCCGTTCACCGTGAACCAGGTCCCGACGTCCTCGCCGGCCAGGGCCGCTGACACGTTGGCTGTCGACGTGACCATCGCGGGGATACCGGAGTCGGCCGCCATGATGGCCGCCTCGACTTTGGTCTGCATTCCGCCGGTTCCGACTCCCGCCTTGCCCGGCGCGCCGATGGAGACACCTTCGAGGTCCTCGGGGCCGTCCACCCGGGGAATCCGCTTGGCGCCCTTCGACGGCGGCCCGTCGTAGAGCGAGTCGACGTCGGACAACAGCACCAGGGCATCGGCGCGGACCAGATGGGCCACGAGGGCCGAGAGCCGATCGTTGTCGCCGAAGCGGATCTTGTGCGTGGCGACGGTGTCGTTTTCATTGACCACCGGGACCACGCCAAGATTAAGCAGCCTGTTCAGGGCGCGGAACGCGTTGGTATGGTGGCTGCGCCTCATGAGGTCATCTGCCGTGAGCAGGACCTGGCTGACTGTGACACCGTGGGCTCCGAATGCCTGGGTGTACCGGGCCATCAGGAGGCCCTGACCCACGCTTGCGGCGGCCTGCTGGGTGGCCAGGTCCCGGGGGCGCTTGGCCAGTCCCAACGGCGCCAGTCCGGCGGCGATGGCACCCGATGACACAAGGATGATTTCCATGCCGGCATTGCTCTTGACGGCAAGGGCATCCGACAGGGCGATGAGCGCTTCTTCGGAGATGCCGCCCTTGATGCTGGTGAGCGACGAGGATCCGACCTTGACCACGATGCGGCGCGCCCGGGCCAGCACGCTCCTGTCGTCGGCGGGTTCCTCGATCAGTACTGCGGAACTAGCACTCACGTCTGCGGGTTCACTCCTCATTTTCTTCGCCCAGTGCGCTCTCCTTGAGCGGCTTGGGCCGGCGACCGCTGACGGATTCGGTCCAGATCCCGGCCTTGCGCTCGGCTTCGAGCTCGGCGCGGGCGGCGGCCTTGGCCTCGCGGCGTTCGACCTGCTCGTCGCGCTTCTGTCCGCGGGTGGGGCGGTCGCCGATGTCGGCGAAGCGCACGTCGGTGCCGCGCGGTGCGGCCAGCAGTTCGGCGCCGGCCATCATGGTCGGCTCCCAGTCGAAGACGACGCCGTCGTCCTCGCCGATGACGACCGTGTCGCCCGGCACGGCGCCCTGCTTGAAGAGTTCGTTTTCGACGCCCAGCTTGGCGAGGCGGTCGGCGAGGTAGCCGATCGCTTCCTCGTTGGTGAAGTCGGTCTGCTTGACCCAGCGCACGGGCTTCTCGCCCAGGACGCGGAACAGCGGTTCGAGGTTCTTCTCTTCACGGCGGATCTTGAAGCCGGATTCGTTCACGGCGCGCGGCTTCAGGATCGGGGCGTGCACCTTCGGCGGCGCGGCGGCGAGGGCGTCGCGGGCGGCCTGGACGATTTCTCCCATGGCGAAGCCGAGCTGGCGGAGGCCCTCGTGGCTGGTGGCGGAGATCTCGAAGACCTTGTAGCCGCGGGCTTCGAGTTCGGGCCGGACGAACTCGGCCATGTCCTTGCCGTCGGGCAGGTCCACCTTGTTCAGGGCAACCAGGCGGGGGCGGTGGTTCAGCGGAACGACTTCGCCGTCGGTGCCGCTGTAGCTCATGTCCACCGCGTACTTCTCGAGTTCGGCTTCGATGATGGCGAGGTCGGAAAGCGGGTCGCGGTCCGATTCGAGCGTGCCGCAGTCCAGGACATGCACCAGGGCGGCGCAGCGTTCGACGTGGCGCAGGAAGTGGTGGCCGAGGCCCTTGCCCTCGCTGGCGCCTTCGATCAGGCCCGGCACGTCGGCGATCGTGAACCGGACGTCGCCGGCCTGGACGACGCCGAGGTTCGGGATGAGGGTGGTGAAGGGGTAGTCAGCGATCTTGGGCCGCGCGGCCGACATCGCGGCGATGAGGCTGGATTTGCCGGCGGACGGGAAGCCGACAAGGGCGATGTCCGCGATGGACTTCAGTTCCAGGACGACGTCGCTGGACTCGCCTTCGATGCCGAGCAGCGCGAAGCCCGGGGCACGGCGCTTCTGCGAGGAGAGCGAGGCGTTGCCGAGGCCGCCGATGCCGCCGGCAGCAGCGACGTATTCGGCGCCTTCGGTCACGAGGTCGGCGAGGACTTCGCCGGACTTGGACTTCACGACCGTGCCGACGGGGACCGGGAGGATCAGCGTTTCGCCGTGCTTGCCTGCGCGCCAGTCGCCCATGCCGGGGCCGCCGTTGGTGGCGTGGCGGTGCGGGGCGTGGTGGTAGTCCAGCAGGGTGGTCGTCTGGGGGTCGACGCGCAGGATGACGTCGCCGCCGTTGCCGCCGTTGCCGCCGTCGGGACCGCCGAGCGGCTTGAACTTCTCGCGGTGAACGGAGACACAACCGTGACCGCCGGTACCGCCGGATACGTGCAGTACTACCCGGTCTACAAAGCTGGCCACGTGGATCTCCTCAGTGCTGTTCCCCGGGACTCCAAAGAGCCCCAAGTTGATTGTAATGCGGTTAAAACACCGGTGGAGCGGACCTAATGGCCCGCCCCACCGTTTTAAGACTTGTTGTTACTCTGCAGCTGCAGCAGTCACAATGTTCACGACGCGACGACCGCGGCGGGTGCCGAACTCGACAGCGCCGGGGGTCAGGGCGAACAGGGTGTCGTCGCCGCCGCGGCCAACGCCGGCGCCCGGGTGGAAGTGGGTGCCACGCTGGCGGACGATGATCTCGCCTGCGGAAACTACCTGGCCGCCGAAGCGCTTGACGCCGAGGTACTGGGCGTTCGAGTCACGACCGTTGCGAGTGGAACTCGCGCCTTTTTTATGTGCCATTTGGAAATGCCTGCCTTAAAATTCTGGGGAATCTGCTGAAAACCTGAACAGTAACGAGTAGTTACTTGATACCGGTGATCTTGACCTTGGTCAATTCCTGACGGTGACCCTGGCGCTTCTTGTAGCCGGTCTTGTTCTTGAACTTCTGGATGACGATCTTGGGACCGCGAAGGTCCTCAAGGATCTCAGCCGTAACCTTTACCTTGGCCAGGTCCGAAGCTGCAGACGTGACCTTGTCACCATCCACCAGGAGCAGTGCGGGCAACTCAAAGGTGCTGCCGGCTCCACCGGGGACGCGGTTCAGGGTAACGAAGTCTCCAACGGAAACCTTCTCTTGGCGGCCGCCTGCGCGGACAATCGCGTACACCACTGGGGAACTCACTTCTCTCGACGTTTATTACTAGATTTGCGTGCGGAACCTGGGTCCAAAGTTTCTGGTCCGGCTCACGCTGTGCCTCTACGCCGGTGGGTTCCCCGGGGGGACCCATGAGCTATCCCGTGGACATTCGCACTTAAATTCAAGTGGAACATCCTCAAGGTCATAACCCAAGTGTTGGCGTAAGCACCGAAGATCTAGACTACGCTAATTTTGCCTTCGGCCGCAAATGAGGCTGGTTCCGAAGGGAGGTACGTGATAGGCGCCACTCTGTATGGACAGAGCCTTGCCGCAACGACTTCCGGAACCGTGCCCACCTATCGTACAGGCTTCCGCGGTCTCGCCCGGTCAGGCGTGCAGCCGCGGCGCGTCGAAGAAATCGACTTCGTAGCGGGCCGACTGCCGGAAGGCCCGGGTCATGGCGTCCCGTTCGCTCTCCGACGCCGCCCGTGCCGCCGCGTCGGTGTAGGCGACGGCCTGCCGGGTGGCGGCGGCGAACTCCTCATCGGCATAGGTGCGCAGCCACACCGCGTAGGGATGCGACTCCGGCGCTCCCGCGGCGAGGAACTGCGCGTGCAGGGTCTCCCCGACCTCGGCGTAAAGCCAGAAGCACGGCAGCACGGCGGCCACCAGCACCGCGTAGCTGCCGGAAACCGAAGCGGCCAGCAGGTGGTCCACATAGGACTTGGTGACCGGCCCCGGTGTCACGTCGGCCGTGCGGGTGCTCAGCCAGGTCCGGTGCAGCTCGGACTCCACTTCGAGGCAGTTCTGCGCGGAGCGGGCCCAGAAGAGCTGTTCGGCCTCTGTGGGGGCGATGGCGGCGGCACGGGCCAGGACCCGGGAATAGCCGTTCAGGTAGAGGGCGTCCTGGGAAAGGTAGTAGGCGAACTCGTGCTCCGGCAGCGACCCGTCGGCGAGGGCCCGGATGAAGCCCAGGGAGTAGATCGCTGTCAGGTCGGCGGTTGCGGCGTCCCGGAGGGCGGCAGCGAACTGCCCTTCGGCCGGTACCCTGCCCGTCCTGCGATGGTCCTCGGTCTGCTGCTGGACGTGATGGAAATGGTGGACCGGGCCGTTGCCGGTCCCGACGTCGAGCCTCTCCGAGCTGCGCAGTGCTTCCTGCAGCCAGGGCTTGACCTCGCGGAGCGCAGCCTCCCAGTCCCCCACCCGGGTTTGCACCGTGGCCATCGCCGAGGACAGCGAACACCCGGTGCCGTGGCTGTTGCGGGTGGGTACCCGCTCCCCAGGCACCACCACAACGTCCTGGGCGAGGAGTCCGCCGGTGTTGACCAGAGCATCGGGGCACCCCCCGTGGGAGGCGGGGTTGTCCCCGGTGCCGGCGCCGCCGTCGAGGTGCCCGCCCTTCACCAGGACGGTGGTGCCGGTTTGGGCGGCAAGCCGCTTGCCCTGTTCCAGCGCCGCGGCCCAGTCCTTGGCGGGCGGCTCCCTGAGCAGGATGGCGAGCTCGGCGAGGTTGGGCGTGATGAGGTCCGCGTAGGGCAGGAGCGTGTGCAGCGCCTCCTCTGCGGTCTCCTGCAGCAGCCGGTCGCCGCTTGTTGCCACCATCACCGGATCCAGGACCACGACGCCGGGGCGGGCCTTCTCCAGCCAGCTGCGGACGGCGTCGATCACGGAGGCGTCCCCCAGCATCCCGATCTTCACGGCGTCGATGCTGATGTCCTGGCTGAGGGCGTCGAGCTGGGCGGTCAGGAAGGCCGCCGGCGGGACGTGGACGGCGCTGACGCCCCGGGTGTTCTGGGCAGTGAGCGCGGTGATGGCCGCCATGCCGTAGCCGCCATGTGCGGCAATGCTCTTGAGGTCGGCCTGGATCCCTGCGCCGCCGGAGGGGTCGGAGCCGGCGATGGCCAGCACCCGAGGGATCCGGGGCGCCGCAGCGGAGGGGGCAGACGGAAGAAACGAGGAGGCGGTGGTCAAGAGAGACATCCCTTCGCCGGTGCTAGCCGGACAGGTTCAACGGGTCTGGATCTCAGCCGGCTCGATGCGCGGCACCCCGTGTCAGGGATCCAGCCTAGCCGCATCCCTTAACGAAGTCGCGGGCACGGCCCGAACCTGTGCGTATTGCTACGCGGTCCGGACCGCACCCGCGGCCGTGCTGCACTGTTCCGGGGTTAGAGCTCCGAGGCCGGAACGCCCACTCCGAGGATGATCGGCTCGCTCGCGGCCGGCTTGGCGGCCGGCGTCGTTGCGGCCGGGACCTTGGCCTCGTGCACCGATACGGCTGCGGCGTGCGGGGTTTCCCTGCGCTGTTCCACCGAGGTCTCGTTGGCGGCACCCTGGGCGCGGCTGGCGCTCCGGTTGCGGCGGCCGCGGCGGGCACGCGAGGTCCCGGCCTCGGCTTCCGCTTCGGTCTGGGAGCCCGCAGCCGGGGCGCGTCCCGGTCCGGTTCCGCCGGCGCGCGCCGGGGCTGCCGCCGCGGTCCGGGGCGGGGCCGCAGCTGCGGCGGCCTTGACGGCCGGTTCCTGGGCTGCTTCGGCCTCGCCAAGCTGGGCGAACGCCTCTGTCAGGAGGTCCAGGGTCAGCGCCGGCGAACCCGCCTGGTCGGCGTGCTCGACGAACGGCAGGGCGACCTGCTCGCCGCCGAAGGTCAGCACGGCGGCGGGGCGTCCGGCTGCTTCTTCCGTTGCGGCCAGCTCGACGACTGCATCGACGGCCGCCTGGCGGGTCTCGGCGTCGGCTGCGGTCGGGGCCTCCCCGTCATGCAGGTGCGCGGCGTGCGCCGCTGCGGCGATGTTCGCCAGCGCCGCACGGGTTGCCTCTGCCTTGGCGTGGCGCTCGGCCTCGGTGGGCTCGGGGTGGACTGCTGCCGGGATGGGCTGTTCCTCCGCGCCCTGGCCTCCCCTGCCGCGGCGGCGGCTCTTGCGTTCGGTCCGCGCGGCAGGCTGGTGCTCGGTCCGCGGGACGTGGTGCTCGGCGGCAACAACGTTGGCGCGGCGGTGCTCGACGGGCTCGTCGTGGGTGACGATGCCGCGGCCGGCGCAGGTTTCGCACTGTTCGCCGAAGACTTCCAGCAGCCCGGTGCCCATCCGCTTGCGCGTCATCTGCACGAGGCCCAGGGAGGTCACCTCGGCCACCTGGTGCTTGGTCCGGTCCCGGCCCAGGCACTCGACCATGCGGCGCAGCACAAGGTCGCGGTTCGACTCGAGCACCATGTCGATGAAGTCGATGACGATGATGCCGCCGATGTCGCGGAGCCGGAGCTGCCGGACGACTTCCTCGGCTGCTTCGAGGTTGTTCTTGGTGACGGTTTCCTCAAGGTTTCCGCCGCTGCCGGTGAATTTGCCGGTGTTGACATCGACCACGGTCATGGCCTCGGTGCGGTCGATCACGAGGGAGCCGCCGGAGGGCAGGAAGACCTTGCGGTCCAGGGCCTTGTGGATCTGCTCGTCGATGCGCCAGGCCGCGAAGATGTCCGTGTCCTTGGTCCACTTCTCCAGCCGGCCCACGAGGTCGGGCGCCACATAGGTGACGTAGGCCTCGATGGTGTCCCAGGCTTCCTCGCCGGAGACGATCAGCTTGGAGAAGTCCTCGTTGAAGACGTCGCGGACCACCTTGATGGTCAGATCGGGTTCGCCGTAGAGCAGTTCGGGGGCGAGGAGCTTGGTGGAGGTCGACTGGCCCTCGATGCCTTCCCACTGCGCGCGGAGCCGGTTGATGTCGTGCGTGAGCTCTTCCTCGGACGCGCCCTCGGCCGCGGTGCGGACAATGACGCCGGCGCTTTCCGGCAGCCGGTCCTTGAGGATCCGCTTCAGGCGGTTGCGTTCGACGTCGGGCAGCTTGCGGGAGATGCCGGTCATGGAGCCGCCGGGAACGTACACGAGGTAGCGGCCGGGCAGCGAGATCTGGCTCGTGAGGCGGGCGCCCTTGTGGCCGACCGGGTCCTTGGTGACCTGGACGAGCACGGAGTCCCCGGACTTCAGCGCGTTTTCGATCCGGCGCTGCTTGCCCTCGAGGTTGACGGACTCCCAGTTGACTTCACCGGCGTAGAGCACGGCGTTGCGGCCGCGCCCGATGTCGACGAAGGCGGCTTCCATCGACGGCAGCACGTTCTGGACCTTGCCCAGGTACACGTTGCCGATCAGGGAGTCCTGCTGGGTCTTGGAGACGAAGTGCTCGGCCAGGACGCCGTCCTCGAGGACGCCGATCTGGATTCTGTCGTCGCGCTGGCGGACGATCATCTGGCGGTCGACAGATTCGCGGCGGGCCAGGAACTCGGCCTCGGTGATGACGGTGCGGCGGCGGCCGGTGTCGCGGGATTCGCGGCGGCGCTGCTTCTTCGCCTCGAGCCGGGTGGAGCCCTTGAGGGACGTGACGCGGTTGTTGACCGGCGCCTCGGTGGCCGCGCGGGGCGCACGGACGCGGGTCACGGTGTTGGGCGGGTCGTTGTCTTCCCCGCCGGTCAGTTCCAGGTCCTGGTCACCACGGCGGCGGCGACGGCGGCGGCGCGACGTCACGCCGTCTTCGAGCTGTTCCTCGGAGCCTTCTTCCGCTTCCTCCCCGGCGTCTTCGGAGTCGGTCCCGGCGCCGGTCTCGCCGTCGGAACCGCGGCTGCTGCGTCCGCGGCGGCCCCGGCTGCGGCGGCGGCGGCGGCTTCCGGCATCTTCGCCCTCGCCCTCTTCTTCGCCTTCTTCTTCTTCCGTTTCGGCCACTGCCGCGGCGGCAGGGGCGGCGGCAGGGACCGGGCGGACGACGGCGGCCAGGTCGGGAGCCTGGAAAATCATGGAGGTGACCGCTCCGGGCTCCATGAAGAGCGAGGAGGCGGAAGGTGCTTCGGCGGGCGTCTCCGCTACCGGGGCGGCCGTGTCAGCGGCGGGGGCGGCAGCGGCGGTCTCCGTTGCCACAGCTTCTTCCGCGGCCGGCGCTTTCGCGGCGGGGGCTTCGACGGCGGAAGTCTCTGCAGCAGGAGCCTCCGCGGCGGGAGCCTCCGCGGCGGGAGTCTTCGCGGCGGGAGTTTCTACAGCAGGAGCCTCCGCGGCGGGGGTCTTCGCGACGGGGGAACCTGCCTTGGCGCGGCTGACGCGGCGGCGGACCGGCTTCTTGACCGGCACTTCGGCGGCCTCGGCGGCCGGCGTCTCAGCAGCCGGAGTCTCTGCTGCCGGTGCCTCGGCGATGGGCGCCGCGGTTTCCGGGGCGAAGGCGGGAAGGGGTTCGGCCGGTTCGGCGACCTTGCGGGCCCGGGAGCGCCGGACGGGCGCCTTGGCCTTGGCTTCGGCGGCAGGAGCTGCATCGGCCGGAGCCTCTGCACCCTCGGCGGTGACTGCGGCGTCCGCTGCAGCGTCCGCTGCGGCACCGGCCTTGGGAAGGGCCTTGCGGCGGGTCCGTACCGGCCGCTTCGGCGGCGTAGCTACGGCCGCTGCGTCAGCTGTCCGTGTAGCGGTAACAAGTGCTTCTTCGTTGCCCGTGACAACCTGGTCATTATCCATATGTGGCGACACTCCTGCCCCTGGCTGCCGCCACATTCGGCACCCGTTGGGGCAAATATTTGTCAACACCCGCAGGCATTGACAGAAGTCAATTGGATACCCTCAGGTTCGCACCGGCAGTGGGGTGCGGCAGCCCTGGAGGGCCGGCGGAATTGTTCTGAAACCCGTTGATCTACACGCCACAACCAGGTGCCGTCCAATGGCATTGCGGGACAGCCCGGATCAGAGGATCCGTAGCTCCCTGCTCATCATTGGCGGTCTTGGGAACAAAGTCGCCGGACCGGAATCCGGATGTGGATCGGGTTCCAGCCACGATCATTGTCTCACAGGACCCGCCAAAGCAGGCGTATGCAAGTCATCCGGCCCACACCGTGTACCGAATCACTGCTGACGGCACAACGCATCCCGGCCTTCGTCCAGCCAGCGGCGATACAATCTGACCAGTTGCACCCGACCCGAAGGACATTCATTTCATGCCCAGCATCTCCAGTGCCACCGGCGAGGCAGCCGCGAGGCAGCAAAGCTCCAGCACGGCCGCGGCGGAACGGCCGCTGCCTCCGATGACCCGCGACCGCCCGTTCGCGTGGCTCCTGCTGATCACCGGCGTCGTCGGCTGGCTTGCCTCCGGAGCCCTGGTGCTGGAGAAGCTGGCAGTCCTCAAGGACCCCAGCCACGTGACGGTGTGCGATGTGAACCCCTGGATCTCCTGCGGCCAGGTCATGCAGACCTGGCAGGGGTCGGTGTTCGGCTTCCCCAACATGTTCATGGGCATCGTCGCGTTCGCGGTCATTATCACCACGGCCATGGGCTTGTTCGCCGGTGCGAGCTTTGCCCGCTGGTACTGGCTCGGGCTGCAGACCGGCGTCACCCTGGGCTTCGCGTTCGTGGGGTGGCTCTGGTCGCAGGCGCTGTACTCCATCCACATCCTGTGCCCGTTCTGCATGGTCGTCTGGGCAGCGATGATTCCGCTGTTCGTCTGGGTCACCGTCCGCAATGTGAGCCACGGCGTGATCCGGCTGCCCGCGGGCCCCACGCGGGTCCTGGGCGACTCCGGCTGGATCATCTCGGCGCTGCTTTACGTGGCCGTGGTCGCCACCATCTTCTTCGCTTTCATCCAGGTCTTCATCGGGACCTCCGGCTATTAGGCCGCGGGACCGCCGTTAACCAGCGCGAGGTGACAGTTAAGGCCAATGTTCGTCCTGAACATTGGCCTTAACTGTCACCTCGGCGCCGGCGGGGACCTCGGCGGGGGCATGGACCTCGGCGAGGGGTGGGGCCCGGTGCGCGGGGGTGGGTCCCGGGACTTAGCCCTTGAACCAGATCTTGATCTCGCGCTCCGCGGAGTCCACGGAATCCGAGCCGTGGACCAGGTTCTGCTGCACCTTCAGGCCCCAGTCGCGGCCGAAGTCGCCGCGGATGGTGCCGGGAGCCGCCGTCGTCGGATCCGTGGTGCCGGCGAGCGAGCGGAAGCCCTCGACCACACGGTGGCCCTCGAAGATCGCGGCGACGACCGGTCCGCTGAGCATGAACTCGACGAGCGGCTCGTAGAAGGGCTTGCCTACGTGCTCCTCGTAGTGCTGCTCCAGCAGTTCGCGGCTCGCGTCGACCTTCTTGAGCTCGGCCAGGGTGTAGCCCTTGGCTTCGATGCGGGCGATGATGCTGCCGGTCAGGTTGCGGGTGACGCCGTCGGGCTTGATCAGGACGAGGGTGCGCTCAATGCTCACAGCTGCTCCAATGTGTGGTGGTGGGATTCGGAAATAAGTCTAGTTGCTTTGGCCTTCGGGGTGGGCTGCATCCCAGGCGGCCTGGTCGCGTTCGCGCTGTGCGGCCTCCCGGTCAATCCGGATGCCGGTGCGGATGCCGTACCACCAGGCCACCGCGAAGAGGCCGCCGACCACGAACATGGCCGGCTCCAGGATGCCGGTCAGGATCAGCACGATCTGCAGGATCCAGCCCAGTGCAACCCCCCACGGCTTGGTCAGCACCGCGCAGGTGAAGGCGTACACGAGGCACAGCGCGATCCCGACGGAGAAGATCAGCACCGGCGGGAACTCGTCCCGCCGCAGCCCGAACACGGTGAGGGTGCCGAAAAGCACCACAAAAGCTTCCAGCAGCAGCACCGTGGAGGCGAACATGACCTTGGTGGAGCGGCGTTTCCTGGGCATGCCCGGGCGCCATTCGCGCTGGGCCTTGGTGAGTTTCGCCATGGTCTAGGCATCCGCCTTTCCGAGTAGGATCCGGGCTTCCGCGACGAGCGTGATGGAGCCGGTGACGAGGACGCCGCCAGCGAGGTCATCGTTGGCTTCGGCACGTTCCACCGCCCATTCGAGGGCGTCGTCGAGCTTCTCCGCGACGTGGATGTTGTCCTCGCCGAATCCCAGCTCGACGGCGAGTTCCGCGAGGTCCTCGGCCGGGACGGCGCGCGGCGAGTTGGACTGGGTGACGCAGTATTCGGCGGCCAGGTCGCCGAGGGATTCCTTGAGCTGGCGGAGGATTTCCTCGGCGTCCTTTTCGCGCAGGATGCCGACCACCACCACAAGCTTGGTGAAGCTGAAGGCCTCGTGGATGGCCTCGGCGGAGACCCGGATGCCTTCGGGGTTGTGCGCGGCGTCCACGATGATGGTCGGCGCGGTGCGCACTACCTCGAGGCGTCCGGGCGAGGTGACCGAGGCGAAGGCCTCCTGCACGAGTCCGGCGTCGAGCGCCTTTTCAGCGCCGAAGAAGGCCTCCAGCGCGGCGATCGCGACGGCGGCGTTCTCGGCCTGGTGCGCGCCGTGCAGCGGGACCAGCAAGTCCTCGTAGCGGCCCGCGATGCCCTGGATGGTGACCATCTGGCCGCCGACGGCGACGGTGCGGGCTTCGACGCCGAACTCGACACCCTCGAAGCGGAACGGGACGTTCGTTTCCTTGGCCTTTTCCAGCAGCACCTGCGCCGCGTCCCGGGGCTGCGCGGCGCTGACCAGGAAACCGCCGGGCTTGATGATGCCGGCCTTTTCGCGCGCGATTTCCTCCGTGGTGTCGCCCAGAAGGTCCGTGTGGTCCAGCGAAATCGGGGTGACGACGAAGACCTGGCCGTCCCCGACGTTGGTTGCGTCGGTAATGCCGCCCAGGCCCACCTCGATGACGGCGACGTTGACCGGCTGGTCGGCGAAGATGGCGAAGCCGAGGATGGTCAGGCACTCGAAGTAGGTCAGCCGCGGCTGGCCCTCGGCCTCGAGTTCGCTGTCCACGATGGCCAGGTACGGGCGGATTTCGTCCCAGATCCGGACGAAGGTCTCATCCGGCACCGGGGCGCCGTCGATGCTGATCCGTTCGGTCACTTTGGACAGGTGCGGGCTGGTGTACCGCCCGGTGCTCAGCCCGTGCGCGCGCAGCCCCGCCTCGATCATGCGGGCAGTGGAGGTCTTGCCGTTGGTGCCGGTGACATGGATGATCGGGAACGCCTTGTTCGGCTCCCCCAGGATGTCCATCGCCCGGTGCAGCGGGGCGAGCCGCGGCTCCATCTTGTTTTCCGGCGCCCGTCCCAGCAGCTCGGCGTAGACGCTTTCTACGGAGAATTCGTCGGTCATGGACTACGCCTCAACTTTCCTGGCAACAGTGACCTGGGGTTCCTTGACGTCGGCCGCAACAGTGTCCAGCTCGATGGTCAGGGTCTCGGTCTTGACGAGTTCGGCGTTGGCCAGCAGGGCATCGACGATGTCCTGCTTGGCGGTAACCGTGGTGTGGATCCGGTCGCTGACGTTGAGTCCGGCGTCCTTGCGGGCCTGCTGGATGGCGCGGACCATGTCGCGGGCCGCACCTTCGGCTTCGAGCTCGAGCGTGACCTCGGTGTTGAGGACCACAAAGCCGCCGCCGGGCAGGACCGCCGCCGCGCGGGAGCCCTCGCCTTCCGCGGCTTCCGCCACGACGGTTTCCAGCGTGTATTCCTGCGGCTCAAGGGCGAGCCCGCCGGACACAACAACACCGTCGACGCCGTCGATGGTCTGCACGGACCAGTCGCCGGATTTGGCGCCCTTGATGGCCTGCTGCACGTTCTTGCCCAGCCGCGGACCTGCAGCCCGGGCGTTCACCACCAGCTTCTGCTCGATGCCGAACTCCTCCGGGGAGGCGGCCTCGGCGTCGAGCAGCCGGACCGAGCGCAGGTTCAGTTCATCGGCGACGACGGCGGCGAAGCCTGCCAGGGCGTCCGCGCCGGGGGCCACGACGGTGAGCTCCTGCAGCGGCAGGCGAACCCGCAGGTTTGCGGCCTTGCGCAGCGAGGATCCCGTGGAGCAGATCTGCTGGACCCGGTCCATCGCCTCGACGAGGCCCGGGTTGGCCGGGAACAGTTCCGCGTCCGGCCAGTCGGCCAGGTGCACGGAACGCCCGCCGGTGAGCCCGCGCCAGATCTCCTCGGAGATCAGCGGCAGCAGCGAGGCGGAGACGCGGCAGACCGTCTCCAGCGCGGTGTAGAGCGCGTCGAACGCATCGACGTTCTCGTCGAAGAAACGCTGCCGGCTGCGGCGGACGTACCAGTTGGTGAGCATGTCCAGGTAGCTGCGCAGTTCATCGCAGGCGCCGGAGATGTCGTAGGCATCCAGCTGCGCGGTCATGTTCCGGACCAGGTCCCCGGTGTTGGCCATCAGGTACTGGTCCAGGGTGTCGGCGTAGCCGTCGTAGCGCAGCTTCGCGTCGTAGCCATGCGCTTTCCCGTCCACTGAGTTGGCGGCGTTGGTGTAGAGCGTGAAGAAGCTGTACACGTTCCACAGCGGCAGGATGACCTGGCGGACGCCGTCGCGGATGCCCTGCTCGGTAACCACGAGGTTGCCGCCGCGCAGGATCGGGCTGGACATCAGGAACCAGCGCATCGCGTCGGAGCCGTCGCGGTCCAGGACCTCGGAGACGTCCGGGTAGTTGCGCAGGCTCTTGGACATCTTCTGCCCGTCCGAGCCCAGGACGATGCCGTGGCTGATGACGTTGCGGAAGGCCGGCCGGTCGAACAGCGCGGTGGACAGGATGTGCAGCATGTAGAACCAGCCGCGGGTCTGGCCGATGTACTCGACGATGAAGTCCGCCGGGTTGTGCGTGTCGAACCATTCCTCGTTCTGGAACGGGTAGTGCACCTGGCCATAGGGCATGGAGCCGGAGTCGAACCAGACGTCCAGGACGTCCTCGACACGGCGCATCACCGACTGGCCCTCTTCCGGGGTGCGGGGGTCGTCCGGGTTCGGGCGGGTCAGCTCGTCGATGAACGGACGGTGCAGGTCCACCTGGCCCTCGTTGTTCATCGGCAGCCGGCCGAAGTCGGCCTCGATCTCGGCGAGCGAGCCGTAGACGTCGGTGCGCGGGTGGTCCGGGTCGCTGGACTGCCAGACCGGGATGGGGCTGCCCCAGTAGCGGTTGCGGCTGATGGACCAGTCGCGGGCGTTGGCGAGCCACTTGCCGAACTGGCCGTCCTTGACGTTGCCGGGGATCCAGTTGATCTCCTGGTTCAGTTCGGACATGCGGTCCTTGAACTTGGTGACCTCGACGTACCAGGACGACACCGCGCGGTAGATCAGCGGGTTGCGGCAGCGCCAGCAGTGCGGGTAGCTGTGCTCGTAGCTGGCCTGGCGGACCAGGCGGCCCTGGGCACGGAGCACCTGGGTGATGGGCTTGTTCGCCTCGAACACCTGCAGCCCGGCGATTTCGGCGAGGTCGCCGTGGCCGAAGAGCGGCAGGAACTTTGCGCCTTCATCCACAGAGAGGACCACCGGGATGCCGGCCTCCTCACAGACCTTCTGGTCGTCCTCACCGTAGGCCGGGGCCTGGTGGACGATGCCGGTGCCGTCCGTGGTGGTGACGTAGTCGGCGACGAGGAAGCGCCAGGCGTTCTCGGTGCCGTACTTTTCGACGTCGTGGAAGTAGTCCCAGAGCGGCTCGTAGCTCAGCCCTTCGAGCTCGGCGCCGGTGTGGCGGGAGGTGACGGCGGCCTCGGCAGCCGCCGCGCCCTCGGCGCCGTCGCCGTAGCCAAGGTCCTTGGCGTAGGCGCCCAGCAGGTCCCCGGCGAGCAGGAAGCTGCCGGTGACGGGGGCGTCGGCCGCGGCGGCCTTGACGCCGTGCGGTCCGGCCGGCAGGACGACGTAGTTGATGGCGGGCCCGACGGCGAGCGCCAGGTTGGTGGGAAGCGTCCAGGGCGTGGTGGTCCAGGCGAGCGCCTGCACGCCGGCGAGCTGCCGGGACAGCTCCGACTCCCCCGCGGTGATCGGGAAGGTGACCGTGACGGTCTGGTCCTGGCGGTTCTTGTAGACGTCGTCGTCCATGCGGAGCTCATGGTTGGACAGCGGCGTCTCGTCCTTCCAGCAGTACGGCAGCACGCGGTAGCCGTTGTAGGTCAGGCCCTTTTCGTGCAGCTGCTTGAAGGCCCAGAGCACGGACTCCATGTACTCGACGTTGAGCGTCTTGTAGTCGTTCTCGAAGTCGACCCAGCGGGCCTGCCGGGTGACGTAGCTCTTCCACTCATCGGCGTACTTCATCACGGACGCGCGGCAGGCGTCGTTGAACTTGTCGATGCCCATCGTCTCGATCTGGGTCTTGTCCGTCATGCCCAGCTGCTTCATGGCTTCCAGCTCGGCGGGCAGCCCGTGGGTGTCCCAGCCGAAGCGGCGCTCGACGCGGCGGCCGCGCTGGGTCTGGTAGCGGCCGACAAGGTCCTTGGCGTAACCGGTCAGCAGATGGCCATAATGCGGCAGGCCGTTGGCGAAGGGGGGGCCGTCATAGAAGACGAACTCGTTGCTGCCGGGCTTGCCGCCGGGAAGATCAGCGTCCCGCTGGTCGATGCTGGCCTGGAAGGTGCCGTCCTCATCCCAGTACTTGAGGATGCGTTCTTCGATCTCCGGGAACTTCACGGAGGCCGACACACCGGAGGTGCTGGAAGCAGAGGCGGTGGCGCCTGCGCCGGGTGCGGCGGAGGCCTTCGGGTAATAAGTCATCTCGACATCCTGGGTTGAGCTGGTGAACAAATGGATTCATTCAGGATGCGAGGACGGCCCCTGCACTGTCTTTCGACAACACCGGCACCGCGGTACCACCTCACTTACCGCCGCCGGGCCCCTGTGGTGGGACAGAGCTCCGGCGCCGGCCGCTCATTACTGCTGTCACGGGCTTACCCGTCCGGTTCTACCGGCCCTGGCGCGCATCTTGTCATCAAAGTTGCGGCGTCGGGGCGTTCTTCCGGAAGCTCACCGGTGATGGCCGGGTCAAAGCTGCTACCAGAAGTCTAACAACTGTCACGGGCCCGCAATGCCTACACTGAATCCCATGATGTTCCGGGCCCGGGGCCAAGGCGCCCCGCGAATGCCTGCCGGCCGTGCTGCCGCCGGCTGGCGGATCATGGCCGGGCTCGCCGCGGCACCCGTCGTGGTGGTCTCTTTCTTCCGTGCCGTGCCGCGGGACTGGCCCACCACCGTGGTCCAGCTGGTCTCTTATACCCCGTGGCTGGTGCTGCCGGCCGGCGCCTCGCTGGTGTTCGCTGTGCTGGGCCGCCGCAGGTGGATGGCGGGCGCCGCGGCCGGCCTCGTGGCCGTGCAGCTCTTCTGGCTGGTCCCGCTGGACTACGCCCGGGCGGCGCCGGATGCCGCACAGGGCACGGTGGAGCTGCGGACGATGAGCCTCAACGCCAAGCTCGGCAAAGCCGACGCGGCGGAAATCGTCCGGCTGGTCCGCGACAACGGCATCACCCTGCTGACAATCCAGGAGTACACCAAAGCGCTCGAAGACCGGCTGGCCGCGGCCGGGCTGGCCACGCTGTTGCCGAACAGGATCAGCGCTCCGGCGGGCGGCGCCGCCGGGAATGCGGTCTACTCCGTCCACAGGCTGGCGGCCACCGGGAAGGTACCCGGCTCCCACTTCCCGATGCCGTTGATCCGGGTCACCGCGGAGTCCCACGGGCAGCGCGGTGTCGTGGAACTGACGAACGTCCATACCCGGGCACCTGTGGGCGTGGGCCTGCCGAAGTGGCGCAGTGACCTCGCGGCTCTTGGCCAGCTGGTCTCCCGGCCCGGCAACCTGGTGCTGGCCGGCGACTTCAACGCCAGCTATGACCACGCCGAATTCCGCCGGCTCCTGCAGGGCGGGGGCCGGGCAATGGTGGACGTGGGCATGTTTCAGGGCTCACGCCTGGTCCCTACCTGGCCGATGGAGGACTATGCCCTCCCCGGCATCACGATCGACCACCTGGTGGCCAGCCCCTCGGTGCTCAGCGCCGACTATGCAGTGCACCGGGTGCCCGGCACGGACCACGCGGCCATCATGGCAACACTGATCGTCCCCACCACCGGCTAGACCAAACAACGCGGGGTCACTTACGGCCCATAAACCCCCGGTTTATGGGCCGTAAGTGACCCCGCGTTGCCGCTCCGGCGCCCGTTATGCGCAGCGCTGCGGGAGGCTAGGCCTTGCGGATCAGCTTGTAGTTGGCGGCCTGGGCGACCGGGCGGATCACGATCTGGTCGAGGTTGACGTGGTGCGGCGCCACGACGGCGTACCGGACGACGTCGGCAACGTCCGCCGCGGTCAGCGGCTTCTCGACACCCTGGTAGACCTTCTCGGCCGCCGCCTGGTCGCCGCCGAGGCGGTTCAGCGCGAATTCCTCGGTCTGGACCAGGCCGGGCGCCACCTCGATGACGCGGAGGTTGTGCTCGGCTTCTTCGAGGCGCAGGGCGCCGGTGAGCGCATGCTGGGCGAACTTCGCTGCGTTGTAGCCGCCGCCGCCCTCGTAGGCGGACAGGCCCGCCGTCGACGTCAGGTTCAGGACGGTGCCTTCACCGCAGGCGCGCAGCATCGGGAGGAACGCCCGGGTGAGCTTCATGGTGCCCAGGACGTTGACCTCGAACATCCATTCCCAGTCCTCGGTTTTGGCCTCGGCCACCCGGTCGGCGCCGCGGGCGCCGCCGGCGATGTTGATGAGCGTGTCGATGCCGCCGGCGCGGGTCACCTCGTCCACCAGCCGGGCGACGTCGGCGTCGTCGGTCACGTCTGCCGGGAGCGCGACGGCGCCGGTTTCCGCGGCGAGCGCCGCCAGCCGGTCCGCACGGCGGGCGACGGCGTACACGGTCCAGCCCTCGGTCCGGAGCGCACGGACAGTGGCCTCGCCAATACCGGTGCTGGCGCCGGTGACAACTGCTGCTTTGTTCTGGTTTCCTTCAGTCATGGCACCACCCTAACGGCAAGCGCGCGGCCATCCCGGCGGGCACCCGCAGGATGAAGCCGGGTGAACCCGGGTGAATCCGGGTGAATCCGGGTCAGTCCCGCGCCAGGAACTCCTGCAGGACCCGGGCATTGTTGGTCTCCGGGTCCCTCGCCCCGAACAGCAGCGTCACCTTCCCGTGTTCCGCGGCCAGGTCCCGCAGCGTCTGCACGGCGGGGTTGCCGTCGAGCTCCGCCTCGTAGGCGGCGCGGAAGTCGGCGAAGCGCTCCTGCATGTGCGCGAACTCGGTCCGCAGCGGCGCGGACGGCGCCACGTCCTTGAGCCATAGGTCCAGCTGGGCGCGTTCCTTGCTGACCCCGCGCGGCCAGAGCCGGTCCACCAGGACCCGGCAGCCGTCGTCGTCGGCGGGCTCGTCATAGATGCGCTTGATGGCGAAACGTGCGGCGGAACTTCCCTGAGAATTGCCCATCTGCGCATGCTACTGCACCCCCCGCGGCAGGCCACGGCGGCCTCCCGGGACGGACCGTGGAAGAATTGCCCCATGGCTGAAGACACTCAGGGTACAGACACGCCCACCACTGCCCCCATCAACGTTCCGGACAAGCCCGCCCTGGAGGGGCTGGAAGACGCCCTCACCCGGCGCTGGCTTGACGAAGGGACCTACAAGTTCAACCCGGACACCACCCGGGAGCAGGTCTACTCGATCGACACTCCCCCGCCCACGGCGTCGGGTTCGCTGCACGTGGGCCACATGTTCTCCTACACCCAGACCGACGTCCTGGCGCGCTACCAGCGCATGACCGGCAAGAACGTGTTCTACCCGATGGGCTGGGACGACAACGGGCTGCCCACCGAGCGCCGCGTGCAGAACTACTACGGTGTGCGCTGCGATCCGACCACCGCGTACGACGCCGGCTACCGGCCGCCCGCCGAGCCCGCCAAGAACCAGCGCGACTTCGACGTCGTCTCGCGCCGGAACTTCATCGAACTCTGCGAGGAACTCGCCGTCGAGGACGAGAAAGTCTTCGAAAACCTCTTCCAGACGCTGGGCCTGTCCGTGGACTGGGACCTGACGTACCGCACGATCGATGACAAGTCCCGGGCCATCTCCCAGCGCGCATTCCTGGCGAACCTCGCCGCCGGCGACGCCTACATGGCCGAGGCACCCACCCTCTGGGATGTCACCTTCCGCACCGCGGTGGCCCAGGCCGAACTCGAGGACCGCGAGGTCGCGGGCGCCTACTACCGGTACCCGTTCTTCACCGAGGACGGCGAGAAGATCTACATCGAGACCACCCGCCCGGAACTGCTGGCCGCCTGCGCCGCCCTCGTGGCGAATCCCGACGACGCGCGGTACCAGCCGCTGTTCGGCAAGAAGGTCACCTCCCCGCTCTTCGGCGTCGAGGTGGAAGTCCGGGCCCACCCGCTTGCCAAGGCGGACAAGGGCTCCGGGATCGCCATGGTCTGCACCTTCGGCGACCTCACCGACGTCACCTGGTGGCGCGAACTCCAGCTGCCCACCCGCGCGATCGTGGGCCGCGACGGCCGCATCATCGGCGAAACCCCGGAGTGGATCGCCACCGCCGAAGGCCGCGCCAGCTTCGGTGCGATCGCGGGCAAGACCGTCTTCAGCGCCAAGGAAGCCGTGGTGGAACTCCTGAACACCGCCGGCCTCCTCGAGGGTGAACCGAAGAAGATCATGCACCCGGTGAACTTCTTCGAGAAGGGCGACAAGCCCCTCGAGGTTGTGACCTCCCGCCAGTGGTACATCCGCAACGGCGGCCGCGACGCGGAACGCCGTGAGCGGCTCATTGCCCGCGGCCACGAGATCGACTTCCACCCCGCGTTCATGCGCTCCCGCTTCGAGAACTGGATCTCCGGGCTGAACGGCGACTGGCTTGTTTCCCGCCAGCGCTTCTTCGGCGTGCCGGTGCCGGTCTGGTACCCGCTGGACGCCGACGGCAACCCGGACTTCGCAGCTCCGATCGTGCCGTCCGACGCGCAGCTGCCGGTGGACCCCGCAGCGGACGCGGCCCCCGGCTACGAGGAAGCCCAGCGTGACGTGCCGGGCGGCTTCACCGGCGACGCCGACGTCCTGGACACCTGGGCGACCTCCTCGCTCACCCCGCAGATCGTGGGCGGCTGGAGCACCGACGAGGCGCTCTTCGCCAAGGTCTACCCCTTCGACGTGCGCCCGCAGGGCCACGACATCATCCGGACGTGGCTGTTCTCCTCCGCGGTGCGCGCCGACGCCCTGCAGGACTCCGCGCCGTGGAAGCACGCCGCCATCTCCGGCTGGATCCTGGACCCGGACCGCAAGAAGATGTCCAAGTCCAAGGGCAACGTGATCGTTCCGACCGACGTGCTGGAGGAGTACGGCTCGGATGCTGTCCGCTACTGGGCGGCCTCGGCCAAGCTGGGCGCGGACACTGCCTACGAGATCGCGCAGATGAAGATCGGCCGCCGGCTCGCGATCAAGCTGCTGAATGCCTCGAAATTTGTGCTGAACCTGGGCGCCACCGAGAACTCCGTGGTTTCCCGGGATCTCTCCGTGCTCAGCAACCCCCTGGACCGGGCCGTGCTGGCCCAGCTCTCCGACGTGGTCCAGCAGGCCACAAAGGCGTTCGAGAACTACGACTACGCCCGGGCACTGCAGATCACCGAGAGCTTCTTCTGGCACTTCACCGATGACTACGTGGAGCTCATCAAGGACCGTGCCTACGGTGCCGCGGGTGAGGCCGAACAGGCCTCCGTGCTGGCAGCGCTGGCAACGAGCCTGGACACGCTGCTGCGGCTCTTCGCCCCGTTCCTGCCTTTCGCCACGGAGGAAGTCTGGAGCTGGTGGCGGGCCGGTTCCGTGCACCGGGCCGAGTGGCCGTACGCCATCGCGATCGACGGCGACACCAGCCTGCTGGCCACCGTCGGGACCGCACTCAGCGGCATCCGCAAGGCCAAGTCCGAGGCAAAGGTCAAACAGCGCACCGAGGTGCTCTCCGCGACCATTACCGCCCCGGACTCGCTCACCATGCAGCTGAAGGCCGGCCTGGCCGACCTCAAGGCAGCCGCCAACGCCCGGGAGCTGACCCTGGTGGGCGGCGACGGCGAGCTGACCGTCAGCGACGTGGTCCTGGCGCCGGCCGAGGAGCCCGCGCAGGCATAGCGGCAGCCGCAGCGACACAAGGGGGCTCCCGGCCCGGCTCAGGCCGGGCGGGGAGCCCCCGCTGTGTTGACAGGGTCCTGCGGTCCTGGGGCTTAGACCCCGAAGGAGGTCTCGAAGCGCGTCAGCACCGGCGAGGCGGCCAGGAGCTCTCCCAGCCCGCTCGCGCCGTCGTCGCTTGCCCGCCACGCGCGGTAGGCGGAGTCGTGTTCCAGCGACGCCCACTGTTCCACCACCAGAACGTGCGCCGGATCGGTGCTGTCGACCAGCACCTCGACGCCGAGGCATCCGTCAAACGCCCGCGTATCGGTGAGGACGTCGCGGAGCACGGCGGGCGCAGTGGGCAGGGATTCCGCTTTGAGGAACAGGTCAAGGTGGGCAGTGATGGGCATGTCGCTCCAATGTTCGCAGATGGGCACGGGACACAGGACACTACCGGACGGGATACCTGGGCCTCCCGGCACCGGGACCGATGCCCTGCCACTGGAAGCAACAGCGGCGCCACCGGGGTTGTTCCTTCGGATCCGCTCAGCGCGCTTGCTTCCGCTGCCCGGCGCCGGGACCCGGGCGTTGCCGTTCCGCTTCGCTGATGGCCCAGGCGGCATTGACCAGGCCGATGTGGCTGAATGCCTGCGGGAAATTTCCCAGCAGCTCGCTGCTGTCCGGGGCGACTTCTTCGGCCATGAGGCCCAGGTCGGTGGCGAACCCGGCGGCCCGTTCGAAGACGGCGCGGGCGCGCCGCGTCAGTCCCGCGAGGGCCAGGGCATGGGCCAGCCAGAACGTGCACAGCAGGAACGTCCCTTCCTCCCCCGCGAACCCGTCGTCGGCCCGGTAGCGGTAGACCAGGCCCCGTGAATCGGTGAGCCGTTGTTCGACCGCGTCGATCGTGGCAAGCATCCGAGGGTCGTCCGCCGGGAGGAACCCCACGATGGCGAGCATCAGGGCCGATGCGTCGAGATCATCGGAGCCGTAGGCCTGGGTGTAGGCATTCGCGGCGGGACTCCAGCCCTCGGTGTGGATGGAGGCCGCGATCTGCCCGCGCGCCGCTGACCAGCGCCGCACCCTCCCGGGTGCCCCGAGGATGCCGGCGAGCCCAATGGCCCGGTCGACGGCCACCCAGCACATGAGTTTGGAGTGGAGGTAGTGGCGCGGCTCCCCGCGCACCTCCCAGATGCCGTGGTCGGCGGAACGCCACCGTGCGGCGGCGGCATCGGCGGCATCGGCCAGGAACAGGCGGGTCTCCGGTGCGAGTTCCGCGAGATACTCCGGCAGTGTGGCGGCGGCGTCGAGCAGCTCCCCGTAGACGTCGAGCTGGCGCTGGTTCCACGCGCCGTTGCCCACCCGGACCGGAGTGCTGCCGCGCCAGCCGGGCAGGTGCGCAAGGTCGCGCTCGGGGAGCTCGCGTTCCCCGCCGACACCGAACATGATCTGCAGCTCCTCGCCAGCGGCGAGCTGGCGTGCGGCGGCCGTCGCCAGGAACTGGAAGAACTTTCCGGCCTCATCCGGGCACGCGGCCACCCAGAGTGCCTGCAGCGTCATGCTCGCGTCCCGGATCCAGGTGTACCGGTAGTCCCAGTTGCGGGCGCCTCCCGCCACCTCGGGCAGCGACGTCGTCGGGGCGGCCACGATGGCCCCGGTCGGGTAGTAGGTGAGCGCTTGTAGAAGGCGTCCGCTGCCGGCGACGAGGTCCTGCCAGGGGCCGCGGTAGTTCTGGTGCATGCCGGACCAGCTGCTCCAGCCCTGCACGGTGTCCTCGAGCCGGCGGGTGATCTCGGCCTGGCTCCACAACACAGGATCCCCGCCCGCCCCGGCTCGGGAGTGGAGGGCGAAGCCGAGGACGTCCCCGGGGCGGAGGGCCACCCTGGCCAGGGCGGAGTCCGTGGCGGTCCGGAAGGGAACCGGTGTCGAGAATGACAGCGTCATCGCACCCGCACTGATCAGGATGCCGCCATCCACTGCGTCCAGCCGCGGCCGGGACAGGCCATAGTCCGGCCGGGCGCTCAGGACAGTGTCGACGTCGACGGCGCCCTGGCGGCAGGACACCTGGCGCAGCAGGGTTCCGGGCGAATCCGCCCCGAGGTCATGTCCCCGCCTGCCGTCGCCGAGCACGAGGGCGTCGGTGACAGTGACGCTGCCCTCCGGCGTGGTGTGGGTCGTCTCGAGCACCATGGTCGGGCCCAGGTAGCGGCGGGTAACGGTGTGCGCCCCAACGGGCCGGATCGACCAGAACCCCGCCTCCCGGCCCAGCAGCCGTCCGAACACCGAGGGGCTGTCAAAACGCGGGAAGCACAGCCAGTCAACGGAACCGGACGCGCTGACCAGCGCCGCGGAGGAGCAGTCGGACAGCAGCGCGTAGCTGTCAATGGGCTCACTGCTCATGGGCACACCCTGTTCGTGGGCCTGTTCGTGGGCCTGTTCCTGGGCCGGCTGTTGGTGGGCCTGCCTGTTTTGGGGCAAAGGGGAAGCCCCATCAGCGTGTTGCCGTTGGTGGGGCTTCGACTTTTCGATTGCCACGTGACGTCTTAGGCAATCTGGCAAGATCCTTGGATTTTCAGGTCTTCCTACCTCGTCACTGGTAGCCAACATCTGACTTTGCCGAAGGCTGCGTCGGATGAGTGTCACTGAATCTTTGGTTCCTGCGTCCCGCTTCTTGCGAAGTGGGTAAGTTCAATTGTTCTCCCGTCGTTCCGGATGCGCAAGAGCCCCGGATGAACTACATGGGAGTAGTTCTTCCGGGGCCCGTCGCTGCCCGGGAGCGCCGTTCTGCGCCCTGCGGGAGGCGCTAGTTGAAGACCGGGTCTTCGGTCCGGCTGCGCTTGATCTCGAAGAAATACGGGAACGACGCCAGCGTCACCGAGGCATCCCACAGGCGCCCTGCTTCCTCGCCCCGCGGGATGCGGGTAAGGACGGGGCCGAAGAAAGCAACTCCGTTGAATGAGACGACAGGCGTGCCCACGTCCTGGCCCACCAGGGTGATCCCGGCCTCGTGGGCTGTGCGCAGCGCGGCGTCGAATTTTTCACTTTCTCCTGCCGCCGCCAGTTCCGCCGGCAGGCCAACCTCGGCGAGGGACTTGGCGATGACGTCGGCGATGTCCTTGTTGCCCTCGTTGTGGATCTTGGTGCCCATGGCGTCGTAGAGCGCCTTGACGTACTGGTTGCCGTGCTGCTCGGCGGCCGCGGTGATCACCCGGACCGGGGCCCAGGCCTTAACCAGGAACTCCTTGTACTCCGCGGGCAGTTCGTCACGGCCCTCGTTCAGCACGGCCAGGCTCATGACGTGCCATTCGGTGCGGATGTCACGGACGCCCTCCACCTCGCCGATCCAGCGGGACGTCACCCAGGCGAAAGGGCACATCGGGTCGAACCAGAAGTCCGCGCTTTTGGTCTCTGCTGTGGTCTCTGCTTGATTGTTCAGGGATTCAGACACAGGTGATCTCCTAGGGAAGTCTGCGGGGAAACGGTGCACTGCGCCGGGTCAACGGCATGGCGTGTCACAGGTGGCAGCGGTGCGTGCCGCGTGTTTATTCCGGATCAGGCGGACTTGCGGCGCTTGACGTCGTGGGCGATCAGCGTGGGCGCTGCCTTCGTGGAGACGACGTCCTCGGTGATGACGACAGTGGCGATGTCGTCGCGGCTGGGCAGGTCGAACATCACGGGGAGCAGGACCTCCTCCATGATGGCGCGGAGCCCGCGGGCGCCGGTGCCGCGTTCGAGCGCCTGATCGGCGATCGTGTTCAGCGCCTCCTCCTCGAAGACCAGTTCGACGCCGTCGAGCTGGAACATCTTCTGGTACTGCTTCACGAGGGCATTCTTGGGGGTCGACAGGATCTGGATCAGCGCTGCCCGGTCCAGATTGGAGACCGTGGTGATGACCGGGAGCCGGCCGATGAATTCCGGGATCAGCCCGAACTTCAGCAGGTCCTCGGGCATGACCTCGCCGTAGGAGTCGGTGTTGTTTTTGACCTCGTTGAGCGGCGCCCCGAATCCGATGCCCTTGCGTCCCGAGCGGGAACCGATGATTTCCTCGAGTCCGGCGAACGCGCCGGCAACGATGAAGAGCACATTGGTGGTGTCGATCTGGATGAATTCCTGGTGCGGGTGCTTGCGGCCGCCCTGCGGCGGGACCGAGGCGACCGTGCCTTCCAGGATTTTCAGCAGGGCCTGCTGCACGCCCTCGCCCGAGACGTCCCGGGTGATGGAGGGGTTTTCGCTCTTGCGCGAGATCTTGTCGATCTCATCAATGTAGATGATGCCCTGTTCGGCTTTTTTGACGTCGTAGTCAGCGGCCTGGATGAGCTTCAGCAGGATGTTCTCGACATCCTCGCCGACGTAGCCGGCTTCGGTCAGCGCGGTGGCGTCGGCGACGGCGAACGGGACGTTGAGGCGGCGGGCCAGGGTCTGCGCGAGGTAGGTCTTGCCGCAGCCGGTCGGGCCGATCAGCAGGATGTTGGACTTGGCGATCTCGACGTCGTCGTGGTGCACACCCTCGGCGAGGCTGCCGCTCTTGGGGGCGTGCCCGGCCTGGATGCGTTTGTAGTGGTTGTAGACGGCGACGGCGAGCGAGCGTTTGGCAGGCTCCTGGCCGATCACGTATTCCTGCAGGAAATCGAAGATCTCGCGGGGCTTGGGCAGTTCGAAACTGCCCAGGTCGGCTACTTCGGCGAGTTCTTCTTCAATGATCTCGTTGCAGAGTTCAATGCACTCGTCGCAGATGTAGACGCCGGGCCCGGCAATGAGCTTCCGGACCTGCTTCTGGCTCTTTCCGCAGAAAGAACACTTCAGCAGATCCGTGCTCTCGCCAATCCGAGCCATATGTGAACCCCTTTTAGTATCTTGCTGCCGGCTCTGTAGTTCTCCTGCGCAGCGCTGCACCCATTACTGGAATCACGGACCATCCCTCCGGGACGGAGCCGTGACATGTTCCACTCTAGGTCACTTTGGGCCTGTTGGGTGGAAAGCCGACGCCGGTGCGGCCACTTAAAAGTGGGCCGCACCGGCGTCGGGTACTGCTTGTTACACGATGATCCGCTACTTGGTGATTGCCTGGGGCTTCATCTTGCGGGAATCCAGCACCTGGTCGATCAGGCCGTACTGCATGGCCTCGGCCGCAGTGAGGATCTTGTCGCGCTCGATGTCGTTATTGACCTGCTCCGGCGTCCGGCCGGAGTGCTTGGCCAGGGTGTCCTCGAGCCAGGACCGCATGCGCATGACCTCGGCGGCCTGGATTTCGAGGTCGGAGGCCTGGCCGCCCTGGCCGCCGGACAGCGAGGGCTGGTGGATCAGGACCCGGGCGTTCGGCAGGGCGAGGCGCTTGCCCGGCGTTCCGGCGGCCAGGAGGACGGCGGCGGCACTGGCGGCCTGGCCGAGGCAGACGGTCTGGATCTCCGGGCGGATATACGTCATGGTGTCGTAGATCGCGGTCATGGCGGTGAAGGAGCCGCCCGGGGAGTTGATGTACAGCGTGATGTCGCGGTCCGGGTCGGTGGACTCGAGCACCAGCAGCTGTGCCATCACGTCGTCAGCGGAGGCGTCGTCAACCTGGACACCGAGGAAGATAATGCGGTCCTCGAACAGCTTGGTGTACGGGTCCTGGCGCTTGAAGCCGTAGGGGGTGCGCTCTTCAAACTGCGGCAGCACGTAGCGGCTGCTCGGCAGGTTACCGGCAGTCGAACCGAAGTTGTAGTTCATGTTCATTGCTCCTGAATTCATTGCTGTCTACGTGCCGGTCAGTTCTCGGTGGCAGTGTCGGTCGAGTCGGTGACCGAGCCGGTGGAGTCTGCGTTGGTTCCGCCGCCGCCGGCCACGGATCCGGCGTGCGCCGCGATCTTGTCGAAGAAGCCGTACTCGAGGGCTTCCTTGGCCGTGAACCACTTGTCGCGGTCATTGTCCTTGAGGATGGTCTCGACGGTCTGCCCGGTCTGATCGGCCGTCAGTTCGGCCATGACCTTCTTCATGTGCAGGATGAGCTCGGCCTGGATCTTGATGTCCGAGGCCGTGCCGCCGATGCCGCCGGAGGGCTGGTGCATCAGGATGCGGGCGTTGGGGGTGGCGTAGCGCTTGCCCTTGGTGCCGGAGGAGAGCAGGAACTGCCCCATCGAGGCGGCCAGGCCGGTGGCGACGGTGACGACGTCGTTCGGGATGAACTGCATGGTGTCGTAGATGGCCATGCCGGCGGTGACGGAGCCGCCCGGTGAGTTGATGTAGAGGTAGATATCCTTCTCGGGGTTCTCGGCCGAGAGCAGCAGCAGCTGCGAGCAGATCGCGTTGGCGTTCTCGTCGCGGACCTCGGAGCCGAGCCAGATGATGCGCTCTTTCAGCAGGCGGTTGTAAATGTAGTTATCCTGGGCTGCCGGATCGACAGTAGCCATCCGGGGTGCCCCTGCTTGCTGTGACATATGTACTTACCTCTCGCTGGCGACGGTGACGCCACTGGACGACATCACTGAACTTTCCTACATGGACACTAACGGTTTTCGCGCCTGCTTTGTGCTCAGGCGCGGGGCTGTTCGCTGACGGCGCACGATTGGCCGGGAGGGTTCATCGTGGGCTTAAAAAGCCGCACCCCCGGATCAAAGATCCGGGGGTGCGGCGGAATTACGGGAACAGAAAGTGTTAGAACTTCACTGCTGCCGGGTCATCGTTCTTCGCGGTCTCGGTGGCAGCTTCGCCGGAAGCGGCTTCCTCGGTCTCGGCAGCCTCAACCGGCGCCTCTTCGCCGCCGGGGCGGACGAAGTCGCTCAGGTCAACCTTGTTGCCCTCGGAATCGGTGACCTCGGCCTGGCCCAGGACAACGGCCAGTGCCTTGCGGCGGCGCACCTCGGAGACCATCATCGGGACCTGGCCGCTCTGATCGATGATCTGGGCGAACTGGTTCGGATCCATGCCGTACTGGCCGGCGGTGGTGACGATGTAGTCGATCAGCTCGTTCTGGCTGACGTTGACTTCTTCCTTTTCCGCGATGGCGTCAAGGATGATCTCGTTCTGGAAGGCGCGCTCGGTGTTGGCCTTGACCTCGGCGCGGTGCTCCTCCGTGTCGTGGTCGCCTTCGCCGTGGGCGTTCTCGGCGTTGAAGTGCTGCTCGAGCTGCTCTTCGACGACGGAGTCCGGGACGGGTACCGCTACGAGTTCGACGAGCTTGTCGAGGACCTTGTCGCGGGCTTCGACGCCCTGCTCGACGACCTTGGACTCTGCTGCCTGCTTGGCAAGGTCCTCGCGCAGTTCGGCCAGGGTGTCGAATTCGGAGGCCAGCTGGGCGAAGTCATCGTCAGCCTCGGGAAGCTCGCGCTCCTTGACGGACTTGACGACCACCTTGACCTGGGCGGACTCGCCGGCGTGCTCGCCGCCCACGAGGGTGGTGTCGAAGATGGCGTCCTCGTCGGCGCTGAGGCCGGTGACGGCTTCGTCGAGGCCTTCAAGCATGGTGCCGGCACCAACCTGGTAGGACAGGCCGGTGGCGGAATCAACCTCGGCGCCGTCGATGGTGGCGGTGATGTCGATGGTCAGGAAGTCCTTGTCCGCGGCGGGGCGGTCCACGGACTTCAGCGTGCCGAAGCGGCCGCGGAGCTCGTCCAGGGCCTTGTCGACGTCGGCGTCGGTGGACTCGGCGGCGGCAACCTCAACCTTGATGCCGGCGTAGTCGGGCAGTTCGATCTCGGGGCGGACGTCAACCTCGGCGTGGAACTTGAGTTCACCGTCGGTGGCGGACGGGTCCGGCACCTCGGTGATTTCGACCTCGGGGCGGCTCAGCGGGCGGATGCCGGTTTCCTGAACGGCTGCCTGGTACCAGCCGTTGAGGCCGTCGTTGATGGCAGTCTCCAGCACGTAGCCGCGGCCAACGCGCTGATCAATGAGCTTGGAGGGGACCTTGCCCTTGCGGAAACCGGGAACCTGGATCTGCGAAGCAACAGTCTTGTATGCCTCTGCGATGCTGGGCTTCAATTCCTCAAAGGGGACCTCAACATTGAGCTTGACCCGCGTGGGGGTGAGGTTCTCGACAGCGCTCTTCACAGTCTAAGTACTCCTGGTTTTAGGGGGTGGGGTTCTGCACTGCCAAGGGTCTGGCAGTACTTGCAGAGTCGGGGTGACAGGATTTGAACCTGCGACTTCCTGCTCCCAAAGCAGGCGCTCTAGCCAAGCTGAGCTACACCCCGTAAGTGCACAGAACAGTCTACGGTCAAATTGCGCCGGTTTGCACATTTGACACCAGGGCCCTGAATTAGGTTTAGTTGTATCCGGCTTCAACAGCCGTCCGGAAGTTTTGCTGAAGTTCCAGCATATTCCCGGGGACGTAGCTTAGTGGTAAAGCCTCAGTCTTCCAAACTGATGATGCGGGTTCGATTCCCGTCGTCCCCTCCGAAATATGACGAAATGCCCCTCTCCGGAGGGGCTTTTTTCATCTCCGGTGCCGAGCCACGGCTCCCGGGCGTCCGCCCATGCCGCCTTGGGCGCGGTTCGGGGCCACTTTGACACGGACACGCCGCAAATAGCGGGTCTAAGGCCCGGAAATGCGGCCAAAGACGCCCCCGGGCGCAGCCAAAGGCGCCCCCGGGCGCAGCCAAAGGCGCCCCCGGGCGCAGCCAAAGGCGCCCCGCCGGGGGTAACGCCGGCTCACGTCGGGTCCCACCGCTGTTCCAGGCTGTGCGTCAGCTCCCAGCCTGTGCGTCAGCCGGTCTGGCAGGCCGGGCACCAGTACAGCTTGCGGGCGCCGAGCTCGGTCAGGGCCACCGGCGTTCCGCAGTCACGGCAGTCGAGTCCCTGCCGCCGGTAGACGAAGTGGGACTCCTCCGGGGCGGGCAGGCCGCCGCGGGATCCCCCGGCCCCGGCCGAGTCCCAGTAGCGCGGGGGCGTGGTGATGATCCGGCCGTCGCGGACGCCGTCGGACATCACTGCGACGGTGTCGTCCCAGAGCCGGCCCGCTGCCTCCTCGGACAGCCGCTGCCCCGGCAGCCAGGGGTCCAGGCGCTGCCGGAACAGCAGTTCGGCGCGGTAGACATTCCCGACGCCGGCAATGGCCTTCTGGTCCATCAGCAGGGCCGCCAGCGGCGTGCGCCTGGCCAGGAGCCCGGTGACGAATGACTCCCGGTCGCCGGGCAGGTTGCGCAGCGGATCAGGACCGAGCCGTGCCAGCACGGCCTCCGCCTCCGCTTCCGTGACCGTCTCGCAGGTGGTCGCACCGCGGAGATCGGCCCAGCCGTGGGCACTGGCGATCCGGACGCGGACGGCACCGACCGGTGCGGGCGGCCCCTGGTACTGGGCCGGCCCAGCCGCTTCCCCGTCGTCGTAGACCTCCCGCTCCCCCACCTTGCGGGGCGCGCCGATGCTGGACGCTCCACGGAAGCTTGCGTCGCCGCCGAAGTCCCAGGCGCCGTAGAGGCCGAGGTGGACATGGAGCAGCAGCCCGTGCTCGAACTCCAGGAAGAGGTGCTTGCCGTGCGCGGCCGAGCCGGCGAGGGTGTGGCCGTCCAGCAGCGCCGCGCCCTGGGCGAAACGCCCCTGCGGGCTGGACACCGCCAGCCGCTCCCCCGTGAAGACGTCCCCGAACTGTCGGGCCAGCCGGTGGACGGAATGCCCTTCCGGCACTAGGCGACGACCTCGCCGGTGCGCTCGTAGGTGGCGATTTTGCCGATCCGGCGGACGTGGCGTTCGTCGTTGCTGAAGGGTTCGGCCAGGAACGCTTCAATGATTTCAGTGGCCTCGTCGACGCTGTGCTGGCGGCCGCCGACGGCGACCACGTTGGCGTCATTGTGGTCGCGCGCCAGCTTCGCGGTGGACAGGTTCCAGGCCAGTGCTGCCCGGACGCCCTTGACCTTGTTGGCGGCAATCTGCTCGCCGTTGCCGGAGCCGCCCAGGACGATCCCGAGGGCGCTGGTTCCTGCTTCCTGGTCCGCCACCACTGCGAGCGCGGCGTTGATGCAGAACGACGGGTAGTCATCCAGGGCGTCGTAGACCTTGGGTCCGTGGTCGACCACCTCGTAGCCCTTGGCGCCGAGGTGCCGGACGAGATGGGCGCTGAGTTCCATACCGGCGTGGTCGGTGGCGATGTGCACGCGCGGGAGATCGGTTGGGGTCACGGCATTTCCGTTCAGTGGGGCAGATCAGTGGAATCACGTGGGCTGCCGGCGGTCTGGAGGGCAGTGACCAGCCTACTAGGGCGCGGGCCGGCGGGCTTGTTCAGCGGCCGGCCGGGCTTCACAAAGCAGTGCCGCCGCCGGCCCGGCGGGCCCGCGCCGCGACCCGCGAGATCACCTGTGCGACATTGTCCGCCGTCGTGGCACTGCCGGCACTGACGGTCAGGGTCCGCCCGTCCGAGCGGTCGACGACGACGGCGGGTCCGCTGCTGACCAGCAGCGCTGTGGAGGGGCCTTTGCTCCGGTAACCCCAGCCGCCATAGTCGGCGGCCCTGACCTCCTTCGGCGTCGCGGCCTCGATGGCAGCCGCCGGGACATCCATGACCCGGACGATTCCGGCGGCGAAGACCCGGAGACCGCTCCGGTCCACCTGGAGGCGGGCAAACAGGCAGGCGGCGGCGAGCAGGGCCAGCGCGGCGAGCAGCGCAGCCAGCCAGGGCACTGCGGCGGTGAGGAGGGCGGCCGGAAGCAGGGTGGCGATCCCGAGCATCACGAAGACCGAACTGCGGGCGTGCACCCACAGGCTCATGGAGTCCCGGGCCAGATCGGGATCACGTTCGCGGTCCAGGGCGGCCTGGATGGCCCGGTCGTCGTCCGTGGACCAGCGCTCGTCGGCCTTGAAGACGAAACCCATGACGAAGCCCAGGCCGAGGGCTGCGCCGCTGCCCATGGCGAGCACGGCAACGTCCACCTGGGCCTGCCTCGCATCCTGCAGGCCGAGTTGCCCGACCAGCACTGCGGCAAGAACGGTGGTGACGAAGAGGCTGACGAACAGTCCGGCGCCCATCATGATCCGGCGCATGATGGCCGGACGGGACAGCGGCGCCGCCTGCACCAGCACGGCCCAGCCGATCAGCACGATCATGGCCGCCCCGGCTCCGACGACGACCCCGAACGGGGCGAAGTCCACCGCAACGCTCCCGGTCCAGCGGACCGCGAGCGGCTCGGGCAGGTCGGAGCGGATCAGCAACGAACAGACCACAAACGCCGCCGCGAGCATCACCGGGAACCCGATGGCGAAGCGCATTGCCCTGGCGTCCACAGAATCCCGAAGCTTTCCCATATCCCCAACGCTACCCCCGGCGGTTCGGCGTTGTATCTTGGTGTGACCCGGACAACTTGCCAAGCACCGCAGAAGTGAAAGAATGATTTCACAGTAACGAGTTTCCCGTCCCTAAGCATCCCCGGAGGCCCAACTTTGCCTGGAATGAACCTGACGCGCGCCGAGGCACGCGAGCGTGCCGAACTGATCGCCGTCGACTCCTACGAGGTCGAACTCGACCTGAGCCGCGGGGACAAAGTCTTCGGCACCACAACCGCCGTGAAGTTCTCGGCCAAGCCGGGGTCCTCGACCTTCATCGATGCCGTGACCCACGCCGTGCTGGGCGTGACCCTTAACGGGCGCGAGCTTGACCCGGCAGAGGTTTCCGACGGCGTCCGCATCCAGTTGCCGGACCTCGCGGCGGAGAACGAGCTGCTGGTCGTCGCCGAAGCGCGCTACATGAACACCGGCGAAGGCCTGCACCGCTTCGTGGACCCGGTGGACCATGAGGTCTACCTCTACACCCAGTTCGAGGTACCGGATTCCCGGCGGATGTTCGCCGTGTTTGAACAGCCCGACCTCAAGGCCAGCTTCACGTTCACGGTCATCGCCCCCTCGCACTGGGATGTCGTGTCCAACTCCCCCACTCCCGTGCCGGTCGAGACCATCCCCGGCACCGACGGCGGCGCCCGCTCCGTCTGGGAATTCACCCCGACCCCGCGGCTCTCCTCCTACGTGACGGCGCTCATCGCCGGGCCGTACCAGTCCGTCCGCAGCGAGGTCGTCTCCGCCGACGGGAAAGTCACCCCGCTGGGCGTCTTCGCCCGCAAGTCCCTCATGCAGTACCTCGACGCGGACAACATCTTCGAACTGACCCGTCAGGGCTTCGAGTTCTTCGAAGCGCAGTTCGGCTGCCCCTACCCGTTCGAGAAGTACGACCAGCTCTTTGTGCCGGAGTTCAACGCCGGGGCAATGGAGAACGCCGGGGCCGTGACCATCCTGGAAGGCTACGTCTTCCGCAGCAAGGTCACCGACGCCCAGGTGGAGCGCCGCGCCATCACCGTGCTGCACGAGCTCGCCCACATGTGGTTCGGGGACTTCGTGACCATGCGCTGGTGGAACGACCTCTGGCTCAATGAGTCCTTCGCGGAGTACATGTCCCACCTGGCCGCTGTGGAAAACACCAAATTCGACCGCGCCTGGACCACCTTTGCCTCGGTGGAGAAGTCCTGGGCCTACCGCCAGGACCAGCTCCCCACGACCCACCCGATCTTCGCGGAGATCAATGACCTGGAGGATGTCGAGGTGAACTTCGACGGCATCACCTATGCCAAGGGCGCCTCGGTGCTCCGCCAGCTCGTGGCATGGGTGGGTCCGGAGGAATTCATGGCCGGCGTCCGCGAGTACTTCCGCAAGCACGCCTGGCAGAACACCGAACTCAGTGACCTGATGGCCGAGCTTGAGAAGGCCAGCGGCCGCGACCTGGATCAGTGGGGGCGGCTCTGGCTGGAGACCGCCGGCGTCAACACGCTCAAGCCCGAGCTGTCCGTGGGCGAGGACGGCACCATCTCCTCCTTCGCGATCCTGCAGTCCGCCACCGAGGCCCAGCCCACCATCCGCCCGCACCGGCTCGCCGTCGGCTTCTACAACCTCAACGGCGCCGGCAAGCTGGAACGCGTGCACCGCGAGGAACTCGACGTCGACGGCGCGCGCACGGAGGTGCCGACGCTGGCCGGGCTCCCCCGGCCGGACCTGGTGCTGCTCAACGACGACGACCTCGCCTACGCCAAGGTCCGCCTCGACCCGGCGTCCCTCGCCGCGGCCACGGCCCACCTCAAGGACTTCAGCCAGAGCCTTCCCCGCACCCTCGTGTGGGGCTCGGCCTGGGATGCGGCCCGCGACGGCGAAACCCCGGCCCGCGGCTACGTGGAACTGATCCTGGCCAACATCGCCGAGGAATCCGATTCCTCCGTGATCCTGGTCCAGTTGCGCCAGCTGGCCACCACACTGAATTTCTATGTGGCCGCGGAGCACAAGGAGGCCACCACGGTTGCCGCCGCCGACCGGCTCTGGGAGCTCGCCGCAGGCGTCCCGGCCGGCTCCGACGCGCAGCTGCAGTTCGTCAAGTCCTATGCACTGCTGGCCCGCAGCGCCGGCCAGCTCGACACCGTGTCCGGACTGCTGGAGGGCAGCCTCACACTGGACGGTCTCACCGTGGACCAGGACCTGCGCTGGGAACTGATTACCTCCCTGGTCGCCGGCGGCCGCGCCGGCCAGGCGAAGATCGACGCCGAGCTGGAGCACGACAACACGGCCACCGGGCAGAACGCGGCGGCCCTCGCCACGGCCGCCATCCCGACGCCGGAGGCCAAGGCCGCGGCCTGGGACTCGATTGTGGTCAGGGGCGATCTGTCCAACGCGCTGCAGGGTTCGGCCGTCAGCGGGTTCACCCGGGTGCTGGACACTTCCCTGCTGGAGCCGTACGCCGAGAAATACTTCGACGCCGTCCCGGGGATCGTCCGGGACCGCACGCACGCGCTCGCCCAGCAGATCGTCGTCGGGCTCTACCCGGCACAGCTGACCACGCAGGCCACCGTGGACCGCACCGACGAGTTCCTGGCCGCGCTGCCGGAAGACAGCTCGGCCCTGCGGCGGATGATGCTGGAGAACCGCGACGGCGTGGCGCGCGCGCTCCGGGCCCGCCAGGCGGACGTCGGCGCATGAGCCTCGATGAACACCGCTATGCGCTGACAGTCCGCTGGACCGGGAACCTCGGAGAGGGGACGGCGTCGTACCGTGGCTATTCACGGGACCACGACGTTGAAATCCCCGGGCTGCCCGTCCTGCACGGCTCCGCCGACCCGGCCTTCCACGGCGACCGCAGCCGCTACAACCCGGAACAGCTGCTGCTGGCGGCCCTGTCCCAGTGCCACATGCTCTCCTTCCTGCACGTCGCGGTGAAGCACGGGGTGGTGGTGACGGCGTACGAGGACCGGGCCGAGGCCCTGATGCGGACCAACCGCGACGGCAGCGGACAGTTTGAATCGGCCACGCTCAAGCCCCGGGTGACGCTGGCGGTCCCGGTGGCGGAGGAACTTATGGCGGAGCTGCACGCCGGCGCGAACCGGCTCTGCTTCATCGCCCGGAGCGTCAACTTCCCGGTGCTGCACGAGCCGGGCTCCCTGGTCGGGGGCCAGACGGGCTGAACGGCCGGGGCTGCACGGTCCGGCTTTAGTCCGGCTGAACGGTCCGGCTGAACGGTCCGGGCCGTTGGGAGGCGTTGACCCGGCAGGGTGACAGCCAGGATGCGCATGGAGGCGCGCCACGGCGCTAATGTTGAATGAGACCAGAGCGTTGTGCGCCCGCCGAAAGCCGGCCGCCGCGCAGCACGCGCAGGCCGGCGCTAACGGCCGGCAGCAGGACCGCAGCTACAAGGAGTACCCCCGCCGATGTTCAGCATGACCACGACAGATCCCATCACCCCTCCGGACATTTCAGCCATCAACGTGCCCGGTGTCCTCATCAGCGTGGGGGTGGGCATTGCCGTCTGGCTGGTGGCGTCGTTCGTGATCGTCGGAATCACCAAGCGCGTCGCCGCGGGCAGCACGTTCTTCAAGAAGCCGCACTTCCGCTGGGTGGCTCCCGCTTTCCGTGCCCTGGACCACGAGCGCCGGGAGCAGCGGGCCAACACCATCGGAGCACTGCTCAACAGCGTAGTGGGCGTCCTGGTGGCCGTCCTCACCAGCGTGTACGTGCTCAAGAACCTCAACGTGGACGTGGCGCCGATCCTGACCAGCGTCGGAATCCTCGGTATCGCCATCGGCTTCGGCGCCCAGCAGCTGATCCGCGACTTCCTGGCCGGCATCTTCATCACCATGGAGGACCAGTACGGCATCGGCGACGTCATCGAGACCTCCGAGGTCGTGGGCACGGTGGAGGCGATGAACCTGCGGATCACCCGGGTCCGGGCGGAGGACGGCACCATCTGGTACCTGCGCAACGGCGAGATCCTGCGGGTGGGCAACCGCTCCCAGGGCACGTACGTTCCGCCCGATGCACCGGCGCCGGGCGAGGCCGACAGCACCCCGCAGCAGAAGGCCGGAGAATAGAGCCATGACAATCCCCAGCGCCGGCGAACCCCGCCAGCCCCAGCAGTTGCTGCAGAACGATCCGTTCAGCAAGCCCGGCTACACGGACAACTTCTATGACGCGGTGGGCGGCCACGAGACGTTCGTGAAGCTCATCGACGTGTTCTACGACGGCGTGGCGGCTGATCCGCTGCTGCGGCCGATGTATCCCGAAGAGGATCTGGGCCCCGCCAAACGGCGGTTTCTGATGTTCCTCGAGCAGTATTGGGGCGGCCCGACGACGTACGGCGAGGAGCGCGGGCACCCCCGCCTGCGGATGCGGCACCAGCCCTTCCGGGTGACGCCGGAAGCCAAGGACCGCTGGCTGCATCACATGCGCAGCGCGGTGGATTCGCTGGAGCTCCCGCCGCTGCACGAGGGGACGCTATGGGACTACATGGAGCGGGCGGCCCTCTCCATGGTGAACAGCCCGTCCGGAGCCTGAGGGCGGTCCTCCGCCGTCCTATGAGGCGTGGGGCCGGGATCAGCGGCGCCCGCTCCGCACTGCGAGCGCGGAGCGCGCATTCCCGGCCAGATGCAATAGGACCGCGACGATGAGGAACGCCACGAGCACCTGCGCCGTCGTCGTCAGCGCGGCCGGCCAACCGCCGAGCGTCGGATCTAGGAAGTCGTAGACGTACCAGCCGTCGATGGCTCCGCGCACCCACGAAAAGACGAGGAAAGCCGCGGGGTAGGCGAGCCACACGATCGGCCGCCGCCATGTGCCGCGCACGGTCCGCGTGATGAGCAGCCAGTCAAGCGCGGCGAACAGTGGGGCCACGCGGTGGTGTACGAGCTGGGGCCAGTACATGTCCAGGCTCCACCACGGCTCCCCCGGCGGCGCCACGAGTAGGACGTAAATGAGGCCCGTCATCACCAGGTACAAAGCAAGCGCCCCGAACAGGCGGTCCCACCACCCCGGCAGCCGGGTCCGCGGCAGCGCTGCGGACGCGACGAGCACCAGTCCGAGGACGAGGTTCGACTGGACCGTGAATTCCGAGTAGAGCTGGGCGACGTCCACGTCATTGCCGGGGAGCGTCGCATCGTACGTCTTCCGGACGAGGGCGACGAGTACGAAAACGCCGACCACGAAGCGGAGCGCGCGGATCCAGATGCGGTCCGGATGCAGCGCATCGTTGAAGCCAAGGTGTCGTTCAACCGGGGGATCCAGCACCGACAAGCCGCTCATGCGCTTAGTATGTCAGGCCCGTCAAGGCCGGCACAGGCCAGAACGAACGGTCCTGGGGCCCGAGCCGGTGCGGGCCAGCACGGGGCCCTAGAGGCCCGAGCCGGTGCGGGCCAGCACGTGCCCGCGGGCTCCGCTGAGCCGGAACCAGCGGCCGGCCCGGAAAAGCTGTTGTTCGCCGTCCGCCAGGAAGCCCAGGGTGAGGGCCGCAAACGCGGCGCCCAGCGGGAGACCGGAGGCACCCGGCAGTTCCCTGCCCCAGACCGCGGCCCGGGCGTTGTTGACGATCAAAGCTCCGGGCTTGTCCGGGATGATGGCGGCGACCTCGGTGATGCCGGCTTCGGCGGACTGGCGCAGCGCGGAGTCGCGGAGCGTGGCAACGGCTGCCCAACCGGTGCGGGGCGCACCGACGCCGGCCCACGATTCGGTGACGGTCACCGGCGGCAGCGGCAGCTCGACGTCGTTCTCCCCTGCACGCGCCAGCCTGTCCAGCACTGCCGAGATCGGAACGGTGACATCGGTGTCCGCCGGCTGCGCCAGGGCCATGGTGCGCAGCCCGAGGATCGTCGGGGTCGACTCCCCCAGCAGGCGCGGCCGCAGCACGCACACGTAGGCGGCGAGCACCGGGCCGGACGCCTGGAGGCGGATGGCGCCGTCGTCGATCGACCGGGCGCGGGTCGCGAAGGTGCGCAGATCGGCAAGGTCGCGCGGATCGGTGAACTGCAGGGGCTGGGTTAGGACGTCAGACACAATATCGACTCTACCGGCTGTGCCTCTTTGGGACCGCGCCGACGGGACGTCTAGAGTCGAACCATGACTGAAGCCGAAGCCGGATTGCAGGGGCCGCCGACACAGGACCCCACCTCCTCGCTCCTCCAATTGTTGAACCTTGGCGATCTGGAAGGCGCCCGGACAGACGAAGACATCTTCATGGGCCCCTCCCAGCAGCAGCCCCGGCACCGGGTATTCGGCGGCCAGGTCCTGGCGCAGTCGCTGGTCGCCGGGAGCCGGACGGTTCCCGAGGGGCGCGGCGTGCACTCGATGCACGGATATTTTCTGCGCCCGGGGGACGCCAACAAGCCGATCACCTTCGGCGTGCAGCGGCTCCGGGACGGCCGGTCTTTCTCGGCGCGGCGCGTCCACGCATACCAGGAGGGCATGCCCATCCTGTCCATGATCGCGTCGTTCCAGGACGAGGACGAGGGAATCGAACACCAGTCGGAAATGCCCGCCGGCATCCCCGGGCCGGAGTCGCTTCCCAGCACGGCTGACCTGCTGGGCAAGTTCGACCACCCCGTGGCACGCCACTGGGCCTACGAGCGGCCCTTCGACATCCGGCACGTCGACCCGGCCCTGTACGTCTCGGCCAAGGGCACCAAGGAACCGCGCAACGCAGTCTGGATGAAGACTTTCGGGCCCATGCCGGACGATCCGGACCTGCACCGCGCCGCTCTGGCCTATGCCAGCGACTACACCCTGCTGGAATCCATCCTCCGCAAGCATGGGATGAGCTGGATTACCCCGGGCATGTCCGTGGCCAGCCTCGACCACGCCATGTGGTGGCACCGGCCGGTCCGGGTGGACGAGTGGCTGCTCTACGTCCAGGAGTCCCCCAGCGCCCAGGGTGCCCGCGGCCTCGCGACCGGCAAGATCTTCAGCCGCGACGGCCGGCACGTGGCCACGGTGGCCCAGGAGGGCATGATCCGGGTCCCCACGGACCTCAAGAACAAGGTCAAGGGTGCCGTCCAGTCAAAGGTCCTCCAGCACCAGATGCGCAAGGCTGAACGCGCCTGACCCGCGGCATGCGAAAGGCCGGCTCCCCCGTGGGGAGCCGGCCTTCTTCAATTCCGCTCAGTGCCTCGCGGTCACAGCCGGTGGCTTAGTCGCGGGTGAGGCGGCGGTGGGTCACCCGGTGCGGCTTGGCTGCATCCGGGCCCAGGCGCTCGACCTTGTTCTCCTCGTAGGATTCGAAGTTGCCTTCGAACCAGTACCACTTCGAGGGGTTCTCCTCGTCGCCTTCGTAGGCGAGGATGTGGGTGGCAACCCGGTCAAGGAACCAACGGTCGTGCGAAACCACGACGGCGCAGCCCGGGAATTCGAGCAGGGCGTTTTCGAGGCTGCTGAGGGTTTCGACGTCGAGGTCGTTAGTCGGCTCATCGAGCAGCAGCAGGTTTCCGCCCTGCTTGAGGGTCAGGGCCAGGTTCAGGCGGTTGCGCTCACCACCGGAGAGCACCCCTGCCTTCTTCTGCTGGTCCGGGCCTTTGAAGCCAAAGGCGGCGACATAGGCACGGGACGGCATTTCGACCTGGCCGACCTGGATGAAGTCGAGGCCGTCGGAGACAACCTCCCACAGGGTCTTGTTCGGGTCGATGCCGCCGCGGCTCTGGTCCGCGTAGGAGATCTTGACGGAGTCGCCAACCTTGAGTTCGCCGCCGTCGAGGGGCTCGAGCCCGACGATGGTCTTGAACAGGGTGGTTTTGCCGACGCCGTTGGGGCCGATGACGCCGACGATGCCGTTGCGCGGCAGGGTGAAGGAAAGTCCGTCGATCAGGGTGCGGTCCTCGAAGCCCTTCTGCAGGTTCTTCGCCTCCAGGACGAGGCCACCCAGGCGCGGTCCCGGCGGGATCTGGATCTCTTCGAAGTCCAGCTTGCGGGTGCGGTCTGCCTCGGCGGCCATCTCCTCGTAGCGGGCCAGCCGGGCCTTGGACTTCGTCTGGCGCCCCTTGGCGTTGGAACGGACCCACTCCAGTTCCTCGGTGAGCCGCTTGGCCTGCTTGGCGTCCTTCTTGCCCTGGACTTCCAGACGGGCGCGCTTCTTCTCGAGGTACGTGGAGTAATTGCCCTCGTACGGGTACAGGTGGCCGCGGTCCACTTCGGCGATCCACTGGGCCACGTGGTCAAGGAAGTACCGGTCGTGGGTTACTGCAAGCACTGCGCCGGGGTAGCTGGAAAGGTGCTGTTCCAGCCAAAGCACGCTCTCGGCGTCAAGGTGGTTCGTGGGCTCGTCGAGGAGCAGCAGGTCAGGCTTTTGGAGCAGGAGCTTGCAGAGGGCGACACGGCGACGCTCACCACCGGAGAGCAGGGTGACGTCGGCGTCGGCCGGCGGGCAACGGAGGGCGTCCATGGCCTGCTCGAGCTGGGAATCGAGGTCCCAGGCATCAGCATCATCAATCGCTTCCTGCAACTGGCCCATTTCCTCGAGGAGGGCATCGTAGTCGGCGTCGGGGTTGGCCATCTCTTCGGAGATCTCGTTGAAACGCTGGATCTTGCCGTAGATCTCACCGACACCTTCCTGGACGTTGCCCAGGACGGTCTTTTCCTCGTTCAGCGGCGGTTCCTGCAGCAGGATGCCGACGCTGTAGCCGGGGCTGAGCCGGGCCTCGCCGTTGGAGGGCGTGTCCAGACCGGCCATGATCTTGAGAATGGTGGACTTACCTGCACCATTCGGGCCGACGACGCCAATCTTGGCCCCCGGGAAGAAGGACATGCTTACGTCATCGAGGATGAGTTTTTCGCCAACAGCCTTGCGGGCCTTGGTCATTGTGTAGATAAATTCCGCCATGCCTACAAATCTAGTGGTTCAGCCGGGATAACTCACATTCACGCCGTTATGATCCGCCACCTTCCCGCGGCCCTGGCCCAGCCCCAGGTGGAGTGACACCGGGGCTGGGCGGTGCAGAACCGTGGCGCTTCAGGCGGCCGCCCCTTTCAGCTCGCCAGTCTCTTCGTCGAACTCCTCCGCCTCGCCACTGATGTCATCGACGAAGACATTGTGGGCTGCGGTCTCGTCGCCGTCGTTGTCGTCGGGCTCGTCGTAGGACAGGTCGTCCTCCTGGCCACCGTCGCGGTTTCCCTCAGGGAAGTCTGCTTCCCGGCCGTTTGGACTGGCCGCGGCCTGCGAGCCGTTGCCGGCGGTGCGGATGTAATTGGCGGAACCCCAAGTGAGGTCGTGGCCGACGGACTCGGCGTCGATTTCAGCCGAGTGATAGATCCGACCCTCATGTTCCCAGCTCCTCAGCTTAAGCCGCCCCACGACGATGACCTTCTGGCCCTTCTTGATGCTGCAGCCGATGTTTCCGGCCAGTTGCCGGTACCCCTGAACCGTGAACCAGTTGGTGTCCCCGTCAATCCAGGCGTTCGTGGCGCGGTCGAAGCGCCGCGGGTTGGACCCCAGCCGAAAGTTCGCCGTCGCCACGCCGCCCGGCGTCGTCGAGCTCTTGGGCTCCGTGGCCACGAAGCCACGGACCGTGATGTTGTCACTCATGCTCATGTCCTGTCTCGAAATGTCGTGCCCTAGCAGGCTCTTTCAGCTTCGCGCCAGGGACGGCCCTCCGCGAGGGGCCAGCTGCGCCATGTGGATAACCCGAAGCTGGGCCGCCGCCGAGTAAGGCCAAGCTGCAGCCCTGGCATGCGGGTGCCGGGGCGGCCGGGTGTTCCTGACGGCGGACACCCGCAGGGCAATGTAAACTTTTTGAGGCGTCCCCCGGCAGCAGCCGGGCTGGCACGCCGACGTGCCCCAGTAGCTCAGGGGATAGAGCAGCGGCCTTCTAATCCGCCGGTCGGGGGTTCGATTCCCTCCTGGGGCACACAGAGCGGCTCTGGCCTGCGGCACTTGCCGCGGGCCGGAACCGCGGCCACGGCCGGCAGGCGCGGGCGCCGGCACTGACCGCTAGATCCACTTGTTGTGCTTGAAGGTCCAGTAGAGCACCAGGCCCATGGCCACCATCAGTCCCAGCGCCATCGGATAGCCGAAGGCCCAGTCGAGCTCCGGCATGCTGCGGAAATTCATGCCATAGATTGTGCCGATCAGCGTCGGCGCGAACAGGATGGCCGCCCACGAGGAGATCCGTTTGACCTGCTCGTTCTGGGCGTAGCTCGACTCCGTGAGCAAGCGCATTTCGTCGTTCTGCCGTTGGGCCACCAGCGCCGAGTTGACGGCGAGCGCATTCTGCAGCAGGGCGCGGAAAGCAGCGATCCGCTCACTGAGCCGCAACACGTGATCCAGGACGTCCCGGTAGTGGTCCAGCAGGTCGGAATTGGGCCGATGGTCCGGCGTCTCGGCCATCAATGACTGCAGGATCATGGTCAGGGGCGCCGTTGCCCGCTGGAACATGATGACCTGGCGGGAGAGTTCGTAGATGCGGCGCGACACGCCCGGATCCGCGGCGAAAAGTTCGTCCTCAATTTCGTCGACGTCGTTTTCCACGCCGGCGGCCACCGGCTCGTACTCATCCACCACCTGGTCCAGAATCGCGTAAAGCACGGCGTCCGGGCCCAGGGCCAGGAACCCGGGCTCGGATTCCATCCGGCGCCGGACCCGGGCCAGGTCCGGCGATTCGGCCCGGCGGACAGTAATCAGGAAGTCGGCCCCGCGGAAGACATGGATCTCGCCGAACTCAACCTTCTCCTGGGCTTCCAGGTACCGCGCCGGGCGGAGGACCAGGAAAAGCGTTTCGCCGTAGTGTTCCAGCTTGGCCCGCTGATGGCCGGCAAGGGCGTCTTCGACGGCCAAATGGTTGAGATCGAATTCGTCGGCCACGGACTGCAGTTCTTCCGCATCCGGCCGGTAGAGCCCGATCCAGGCCATGCCCTGGCGCTGCCGCAGGATGAAATATGTCTCATCGAGGCTTTCCGGGTCCGCGGTCCGGTGACCGTCCACGTACACCGCGTTGTCGACAATGCTCACGGCCGCGCCTCCTCCAGGCATCCCTTGGCTGCGACGCTATACCGTCCTCCGCCCCATGCCAACAGCCGCCTTCCCCCCCCCCCCCCCCCCCGGCGGCTCCACGCGAATTCCGGTGCCGCCGCCCGCCCGTCAGCACTCCTCGCGGACATCCTGGCCATATCATCGGCATGGTGCGGTTCGCCTGGACCGCCTCCCAATGAGGGCCGCATCCGCGGCCCACACCTTGTTGCAACGCGCCCTCTCCCGAATACCCCCGCCTGACATCAGCACACTTAGTATTAAGTGGACAGGCAGGACCTCCAGGGAAAGCCTGCGCGCCCTGCCCGCAAGCGAAAGGTATGGCCGCTATGACCCAGACACCCCGCGGATTCGATCCGCACGATCCCAACGGTTCCACCGATGCTGTGCCCGCCCAGTACCCGGCAGCGGCTGACGGCCCGTCGGGGTACGCCGAGGAGGGCTTCAGCACCGAGGCCCCTGCCGGCAGCACCGACCTTGTTTCCGGCGCGCCGGCTTCCGCAACGGCAGCCCCGCGTGTGGAAACTCCCCGTGCAGCGGAGCCGGAAACGCCGGCTCCGGCCCCTGAAACGCGTCAGGTCACCCGTGCGGGAATGGTCTGGGCCGCGGTTGCCTGCGCGCTGGTGGTGCTGATCCTGCTGATCGCGTTCATCCTGCAGAACCAGGAATATGTCCAGGTGAAGTTCTTTGGCCTCGAAGGCTCGGTCCCGCTCGGCATCGCCCTGTTCATCGCGGCAGTCGGCGGCGGTGTGCTGGTCGCCATCGCCGGAGCCGCCCGCATCATCCAGTTGCGGCTCGCAGCCCATCGCCAGCGCGTCAACCGGCCGGCCGGCAACGGCACCCGCACGCGCTGACGCCCCCGGGCGCCAACCATGGGCTGAACCCGGCCGGCAGGTGGCCGTGACCACTGCCGCGGCGGCTGGGCCGACGTCGAGCGTCTCTTCGGCGTCCGCGGTGAGCCGTCCCGCTACTGGTGCCGGTTCTTCGCCCTGACCGGACACAGTGGTCAGCATCGACCCCGGAGCAACGGAAAGCCCAGCTGCGGGACAAGTTCGACGGCGGTGCCCCGGCTCCCGGGGTGCTGGCCTTCCGCGCCGGGAATCCCGGCGGGGACCAGGTATGGTCCGTGAGTTGCTTTGTGGTCGCTCCCGGACGCCGCCGGACCGGTGTGGCGCGGGCGCTGCTGGCGGCCGCCGTCGAGCACGCCCTCGCCCACGGCGTCGTCCGCCTGGCTCCGCCCGGGCCGGCGCCGTCCAAGAGGCCCAAGAGCTCCAATAGCCCTAAGGGCCTAAGGGCCTAAGGGCCAACGGACGCTATGGAAGCGTCAGGATGACCGGGCCGTCCTTGGTGATGGCCACGGTGTGCTCGCTGTGGGCCGCGCGGCGGCCGTTGGCCGAGCGGAGGGTCCATTCATCGTCGTCGTGGAAGTAGTCGTCCTTGCCGCCCAGGATCAGCATCGGCTCGATTGCGATAACCAGCCCCTCGGTCAGCTTGATTCCGCGGCCGGGCCGGCCGTCGTTGGGGACATGCGGTTCGGCATGCATGGTCGTGCCGATGCCGTGGCCGCCGTGGTCGGCCAGCAGGCCGTAGCCCGCGCGGCGGGATGCCCCGCCGATCGCGTAGCCGAGGTCCCCCATCTTGTTCCCGATCCGGGCGGCCTCGATGCCGCGGGCCAGGGCTGCGTCGGTGGCATCGATCAGGGCCTGGTCCACGGGGTCGGCGGTTCCCACGATGAAGCTGATCGCCGCGTCGCCGCACCACCCGTCAAGGAACGCGCCGCAGTCCACACTGAGCAGGTCTCCGTCCCGGAGCCGGTAGTCGTTGGGGATGCCGTGCACCACGGCGTCGTTCACGGACGTGCAGATCACCCCGGGGAACGGCACCGAAGCCCACCGCGGTTTGTAGTTCAGGAACGCCGGCGTCGCCCCGGCGTCGGCGATCGTCGCTGCGGCCAGCCCGTCCAGTTCCTTCAGGGACACGCCGACGGCGGCAGCAGCCCGGACGCGTTCCAGCGTGTTTGCCACCACCCTGCCGGCTTCGCGCATCAGGGCAATCTCGGCTGGGCTCTTGATCATCGACATGCCTTCAACTGTAGGGCCAGCCGAGGCATGGCTAAAGTTGCCTCATGGCCAACGCTGAACTGATTTCCGCCATCCGGTCACAGCTGCGCGGTGCCGCCGATCCCGCCAGGGCGGCAGGGGCGCAGGCCTATCTAAAGTCCGTGATGCCCTCGCTGGGCGTGCGGGTTCCGGAGGTGCGGCGGATCGTCAGGGCCGCCGCGAAGGACGCGCCCCCCGGCTCCCTCGGGGAGCTGCAGTCCACCGTACTGGAGCTGTGGCGGGACGCAGGCTGGCGGGAGGAACGCTATGCGGCCATCGACCTCACCGGGCTGAGGCTGGCCGCCGGCGAGTTGAGCATGCTGCCGCTCTACGAGGAGATCATCCGCAGCGGCGCCTGGTGGGATCTGGTGGACGGGGTCTCACACCGGCTCTGCCGGCTGCTGCAGACGCACCGGCAGGAAATGTCCGCGGCGCTCCGCCGCTGGAGCACAGACCCCGACTTCTGGATCCGGCGGGCCGCCATTACGGCGCAACTGGGCGCCAGATCGGCCACGGATCCTGCCCTGCTGGCCGCGGTCATCGAACCCAACCTGGCCGACCCGGAGTTCTTCATCCGGAAGGCGATCGGCTGGGCCCTGCGTGATTATTCCGCCACGGACCCGGACTGGGTCCGGGACTTCACGGCGCGGCACGGCGAGGCGCTGAGCCCGCTCTCCCGCCGGGAAGCCGTGCGCAACCTCAGCTGACCGGGCTCAGATAACCGGGCGGGTGGTGACCGGTTCCTCGGACTTGCTGAAGAGCAGCTTGGTCTTGGGGTCGAGGAAGATCAGGTACAGGGCGAAGAGCAGGGCGATGATCGCGGCGGCGTTGCGGGCGAGGGCCAGCGCCAGGCCGAGGTCAGCGGTCTGCAGGTAGGGGAAGACTTCGAGCTGGTCCGAGATCGCGTACACCATAAAGAAGGAGACGATGAAGTACAGGGCCTTGACCTGCCAGTCGTCACGGATACCGGTGACCGCGAAGAGCGGAATAAGCCAGACGACGTACCAGGACTGGATCATCGGGGCCAGGACGACGACGGCGGCGAACGCGAGCGTCAGCCGGCGGATCAGCCGGTCATAGTCGCCGCGGAAGATCTGCCAGGCGATGATGCCGAGCGCCAGCAGCTTCCCGGCGTCGTACACCCACTTGGCCAGCCCCCAGCCGTCGAGCCCGAAGGCGTTGAAAATCGAGGCGACCATGAGGCCCAGCAGCCCGACCGGAGCGTACCAGATCCAGATGCTGCCCGGGGCGGAGAGCCCGTTGATCCAGCCGAAACCGAAGCCGTTGACCATGCTCATGGCGTACAGCAGGCCCACGCTGATGCCGGCAGTGAGGGCCCAGAACATAAACTTCCGCGGCCAGCCGGCATTCTTTCCCGCCCAGAGCAGGCCGATAAAGGGCAGGAAGACGATCGTGATGGGCTTGACCGAGATGGACAGCGTCACCAGGACCAGTCCGAGGATGACCCGGCGGGTGGCGCAGTAGTACAGCCCGGCCAGGGCCAGTCCGATCATCAGCGCGTCGTTGTGGACGCTGGCGATGAAGTTGGTGAGGAACAGGGGGTTGGCGGCGGTCAGCCACAGGGCGCGGTGCGGGTTGACGCCGTGCAGTTCGGCTAGCTTCGGCACGTAGATAATGCACAGGATGATCCCGGCCAGCGCGGCGAGACGGAACAGCATGATGCCGGCTTCCGGGTGCACGTTGGTGGACCAGACCACGAACTGCTCGATCCAGAGGAAGAGCTGGCCGTACGGTACCGGCGCTTCGGTCCACATCTTGTCGGCCCCGAGCTGGAAATAGTTCGACAGCGCGGAGATGCCGTTTTCGTACGGATTGAAGCCCTCCACCATGAGGCGGCCCTGCCCGATGTAGGCGTAGACGTCGCGGCTGAACAGGGGCACGGAGAACATCAGCGGCAGCCCCCACAGGGCGACAGCCTGCAGCGTGGCCTTGCGGGCCTCGGCTCCCCAGACCCGCACGCGCTGGCCCAGCCTGAGCCAGGCACGGACGAGGAGCATGCCGCCGACCGCCAGCAGCACTATGCACAGGGCGACGCCGACCGCTTCGGTGCGCATCCAGATGAACAGCGGAACGCGGCGGAGCTCGGAAACCGGCGCAAGCCAGCCCACGCCAAGCGACCCGAACGCCATAAACAGGGAGCCGACGAATCCCGCGAGCAGCGGTGAGCGGGCATTGTCCACTTCAGCAACAGCCGCCGTCGGGGACGTGCCGGCAGCCGTTTTCCCCGCCGCAGGCACAGGCACCGTCATCTCAGGATCGTCCAATCTGTTGTGGGGCTCTTCTGCACCCTCAGCCGGCCGTGGGAACCGGCCCGGGGCACGCCGCGATTACGAAAAATATCGACGCCCGCGTAACCGAAATCCTAGCACCGGACCGCCCGGCGGCAACGAAACGGTAGGCTGGGCGCGTGCCTATATCTAATGAACGCATCGTCTGGATCGACTGCGAAATGACCGGCCTGGACACCATCAACGACGCCCTCATCGAGGTGGCCGCGCTGGTAACGGACTCGGAGCTCAATATCCTCGGCGACGGCGTCGACGTCGTCATCAAACCCGATGACGCGGCCCTGGCGCAGATGAACGACTTCGTCCGCGACATGCACACCCGCTCGGGCCTCCTGGCCGAACTCCCCCACGGCAAGACCATGGCAGAGGCCCAGACCATCGTCCTGGACTACATCAAGAAGTGGGTGCCGGACCCCAAGAAGGCCCCGCTGGGCGGCAACTCGGTGGGAACGGACCGGGTCTTCCTGGTCCGCGACATGCCCGAACTGGTGGAGCACCTGCACTACCGGGTTATCGATGTGAGCACCATCAAGGAACTCTCCCGGCGCTGGTACGCGCGGGCCTACTTCCAGTCCCCCGCGAAGCTCGGCGGCCACCGCGCCCTCGGCGACATCCAGGATTCCATCGATGAGTTGCGCTACTACCGCGAGGCCGTGTTCGTCCCCGCGCCGGGGCCGGACAGCGCCACGGCGCAGGGGATCGCCAGGAAGGTCATGGGGACGGCGGACGAACCGGCTTCCGCCGAGGCGACCCCCAATGCCCCCGGCGAGGCGACCGCCGAGGCCCCCGCCGTAACGCCGGGGACGTAACCCCCGGGCGGCTGCCAGTAAGTAATCTGCGCCACGTTTCAGGAAAATTTTGGCGAAATGCCGAAAAATGGCAAAAGCAGCCCCCAAGAGCAGGTAAGCTATTTGTCGTTGCCTTTTCAGCCAGCCGGTCCGCCGGAGGGCATGGCGGGGCACATGGTGGGCGTAGCTCAGTTGGCAGAGCGCCTGGTTGTGGTCCAGGAGGTCGCGGGTTCAACCCCCGTCGCTCACCCTCATGAAGGACGGCAGTAATTGTCCGACCTTAGACGAAGGCCGTACCGGATATCCGGTGCGGCCTTTGTTGTCTGTCCATGGAATCGTGACCGGAAGGAAACGCGATGAAGCGCACGCTTTTTGAAGAAGACCACGAGATGTTCCGTGAGATGGCGACCGAGTTCAACACCCGGGCCGTGGCGCCGCATTACGCCCAGTGGGACCAGGACCACATGATGTCCCGGGACCTGTGGACAGCAGCCGGCGAGCAGGGCCTGCTGGGCCTGGCCGTTCCGGAGGAGTTCGGCGGCATGGGCATGGACGACTACCGCTTCCGCGCCGTGCTGGACGAGGAATTCGCCAAGAGCAACCACCTCGCCGTGGGACTGGCTTTCCACCTGCACGATGACATGGTCCTCCCCCATCTGCTGGCCTACGGCTCCGACGAGTTCAAGGGCCGCTGGCTTCCCGGCATGGTCTCCGGCGAGACGGTTACCTCGATCGCCTGGACCGAGCCCGGCGCGGGTTCGGACCTCCGCGGCATCCGCACCAAGGCCGTCCGCGACGGCGACGACTGGCTGATCACGGGCCAGAAGACCTTCATTGGCAACGGCATCTCCGGGGACGCCTCGCTGGTCCTGGCCCGCACCGACGGCGGCACCGGCCGGGGCAAGCAGGACTCCTTCTCCCTGTTCATGGTCCGCAAGGGTGAGGGCTACGCCACCGGCAAGCAGCTGGACAAGATGGGCCTCAAGGCTTCGGACACCGCCGAGCTGTTCTTCGACAACGTCCGGGTTCCGCACGCGGACCTCGTCGGCGACGAGGGCAAGGGCCTGCAATATGCCGCCGAGCAGCTCCCCCAGGGCCGGCTCGCGATCGCTGTGGCGGGCTCCGCCGTCGTCCGCGCCATCTACGAAGCGACCGTCCGCTACACGAAGGACCGCAACGCCTTCGGCGAGCGGGTCATCGATTTCCAGAACACCCGTTTCGAACTCGCCGACATCCTTACCGAGGTCGAGGTGACCGAAACCTACGTGGACCATGCCATCCGGGCGTTCAACGCCGGGGAGCTCGACGCCGCCTCCGCCGCCCGCGCGAAGCTGTGGGCGTCCGAGCGCGCCAAGTCAGTCACCGACCGCTGCCTCCAGCTGCACGGCGGCTACGGCTACATCCTGGAATATCCCGTGGCCCAGGCCTTCCTGGCCGCCCGGCTGCTGACCATCTTCGGCGGCACCAACGAAATCATGCGCGACGTCGTCGGCCGCACCATCGCCGGCTGACCCGCCGCTCAACACAGCACCTGAGGAACTTTCCCGATATGACCGTTCTGCCCATCACGATCTGGGGCGAGCCCGTACTGCACCGCAGGGCCGCCGAGGTTGAAGTCTTCGACGACGAGCTCCGGACCCTGATCTCCGACATGTTCGAGACCAACGACGCCGCCAACGGCGTCGGTCTCGCCGCGCCCCAGGTGGGAGTCGGCAAACGCCTGTTCATCTACAAGTACGACAACGACGACGGCGCCCCGCCGTCCGGCGTCGTCGTCAACCCGGTCCTGACCCTCTCCAAGATTTCCGGCGCGCTGCCGGATCCGGACGAGGACGAGGAAGGCTGCCTGTCCTTCCCCGGCGGCCAGTACCCGCTCCAGCGCGCGGAATGGGCCCGGGTGCAGGGCTTCGATGGGGACGGCAACCCGGTCGATTTCGAGGCGACGGGCTGGTTTGCCCGGGTAATCCAGCACGAGTACGACCACCTCGACGGCAAGCTCTACATCAACCGGCTGATCGACCGCTACGCCCGCAAGGCGATGAAGCAGGCGAAGAAGAGCGGCTGGGGCGTCCCCGGGCTGACCTGGATGCCCGGCGTGGATCCGGACCCGTTCGGGCACTAAAGTACTGGCTCACCCGCTCCGGTCGACGGCGGCCAGGATCGCCGCGCCCAGCTCCGCCGGCTTGGTGAACTGCGGCCAGTGCCCGGTGGGAAGGTCCACGTAGTCGACGTCGCGGACCCGCCCAAGCTCCGCGACGTACGGGTGCCCGGCCCCGATCATTTCGATGAGCATGGCGGAGGGGAACTCGCAGGCGATGACGGTCGCCGGGACGTCGTAGCGGCGCTCGTTGTGCAGCCGTTGCCGGTCCTGGGCCACCCCCTTCGGCTGCGGGATGGCACGGGCCCGGAACATCGCCCGCAGCTCCCCGTCAAGATCGGTGAGGTCTTCATCGTCGAACATCTCCCACGGCGGAAGCGGGATCTCGTCGCCGTCATCCGGCAGGTCATCGTTGATGACGCCGCCGTCGCCGAGCGGACCGCTGTCAACGTAGATGGCCCGGACGATCCGGTCCGGCCGGGCGTCGACGGCGCCGTGAATGATGGCTCCCCCGCCCGAGTGGCCCACCAGGACCACCGGGGCCTCAATGGCATCGATCTCCGCCACGACGGCGTCAATGTGGGTGCGCAACCCGATGCCGGCCCGCGTCGCTCCGGCCGATTCCAGCCCGGGAAGTGTCAGGGGGTGGACCTGGTGCCCGGCCGCAACCAGCGCAGGGGTCACCTCCTCCCAGGAAGAGGCGTCCAACCAGAATCCGGGTACCAGGATGATGTCCATGCCGGTACCCTACCTGCCCCGGACGGCGCGCGGCACCCGTCCGTTTCAGGATTCCCCGGCCCGCCGGCTATTCCTCCGGTTTTTGCAGGATGGAGGCGTGGTCCGGAACGTAACGGAACAGATCCCGGGGCGGGCGTGTGTAGTTGACGGCCTTCGGCCTTTCCGGCAGGGTCACCGGCTCCCTCCGGACCTCCGTGTAGTCGATGCTGGAGAGCAGATGGGCAATCAGGTTGATCCGTGCCCGGCGCTTGTCCTCCGCCTCGACCACGTACCAGGGCGATTCGGCGGTATCCGTCTGCATGAACATGTCATCTTTGGCCCGGGAGTAGTCCTCCCAGCGGAGGATCGCCTCCCGGTCCATCGGCGAGAGCTTCCATTGCCGCATCGGATCATCCAGCCGGGACTTGAAGCGGCGTTCCTGTTCGGCGTGGCTGATCGAGAACCAGTACTTGAACAGCAGGATGCCGTCCTGCACCAGCAGGCGTTCAAAGACCGGGCATTGGGCCATGAAGCGCTTGTGCTCCGTCGGGGTGCAGAACCCCATCACATGTTCCACGCCGGCCCGGTTGTACCAGGAACGGTCCATCAGGACGATCTCCCCGGCGGCGGGAAGATGCTTTACGTAGCGCTGGAAATACCACTCACCGCGCTCCCGCTCCGTCGGGGCCGGCAGCGCCACAATGCGGGCAACGCGCGGGTTCAGGTACTCCGTGACCCGCTTGATCGCGCTGCCCTTGCCCGCGGCGTCGCGTCCCTCGAAGATCACCAGCACGCGCGCGCCCGTGCTGGTGACCCATTCCTGCAGCGCGACGAGCTCGGCCTGGAGCCGGAAAAGTTCGGCTTCATAGACGCTGAGGGGCAACCGCCCGGACCGGTCCGACGCGCGCTCCTTGCCGCCCTTCCGGCCGGACTTCATCTTGCCGGACCGGGCCTTGCCGCCGCCGGCCTTGCCGTCGCCGCCCTTGCGTTGTGCCATGGTTCCCGATCCACTCGTTGCGGCGGACGTTCGTGCCGCATATCCTGCCGCGCCCATTCTCGCGGAGCGGGCGGCTGCGGCACAAGGGGATGGCCGGCCGGGGACACGGGCGACGCCATGCTCCTATGCTTGGGCCATGGAAGCCCCCCGACCGATGGCGATGCAGCCCATCCTCACGCTCACCGTAAACCCCGCGCTTGACGTCAGCACCACCACCGAGCAGGTCATCAGCGGCCACAAGCTGCGCTGCGGCGCCAGCCGCCTGGACCCGGGCGGCGGCGGCGTGAACGTCTCCCGGGTGGTCCAGCGCCTCGGCGGCAGGACCCTGGCGGTCTACACTGCCGGGGGACCCACCGGAGAGGCGTACCGCCGGCTCATCGAAGCCGAACGCGTCCCCACCCTGGCCGTGCCGATCCAAGGGAGCACCCGCCAGGACTTCACCGTCGATGAGACGACGACGGGCAAGCAGTTCCGCTTCGTGCTGCAGGGCCCCGAGCTGAGTGAGCCCGAGTGGCGTTTGTTCCTGGCGCTCGTGGCGGATTCGATTCCCGTGGGCGGGTATGTCGTGGCCAGCGGAAGCCTGCCGCCGGGCGTCCCCGAGGACTTCTACGCCCGGGTGGCCCGGCTGGCACGGCAGCAGGATGCGCGCTGCATCGTGGACGCCTCCGGACCGGCCCTGGCCGAAGCCCTCGCCGAGGGGGTCTTCCTGGTGAAGCCGAGCCGGCGGGAGCTGGGGCTGCACTTTGGCACCACCCTGGAGGGCGACGAAAGCCAGGTCGAGGCGGCCGCGGCGCTCGTCGCGGACGGCTCCGCGGAACACGTCGCCCTGACCCTCGGCGGCGAAGGGGCCGTGCTCGCCTCGAAATCCGGGGTTCTGCGGATGGCCGTGCCCCGGGTGAAGGTGACCAGCACCGTCGGGGCCGGCGACAGCTTCCTGGCCGCTTTCGTGCTCCGCCTGGCCCAGGGCCGCAACGTGGAGGACGCGCTCCGGGCCGCTGTCGCCGCCGGCAGCGCCACGGTGACCACACTCGCCACCGAACTCTGCCACCGCGAGGACGTCGAACGCCTGGAAGCCGAACTGGCGGCCCATGCCATGGACGGGAGCACGGCGCGGTGAATCCCGGACTGGCCAGGCTGGCGGTGGCCCTGGTTCTTGCCGTGGCAACTGCGGGCTGTTCCGGCTCCGTGCCGAACGCCTGCCCAGCCTTGGCCTGGTTCAATTCCCTGACGGTGTCGCTGGACGGCAGCATTGAGACGGTCAGCCTGGTTGAGTTCTGCGCAGAGGACGTCTGCTCGGTCCGCGCTGATGGCCCGGTCCGCATTCCTGAGACCGCGGTCAGCCCGGGCGCCGCGCCACCGCCAGCCGCAACCCTGCCGGTGACGCCTGAACCGACTCGGTCCGGACCGGCTCCGTCCGGGCTGGCTGACAGCCCCTTCACAGCGTCCCGGGTCGATGACCGGACCTGGGAGGTCAGCCTCCTGATGCGGTCCCCGCGGACGGTGACCCTCAAGGCATACTCCGCGGACGGGAGCGTCCTGGCCCAGCGCGAACTGGAGCCGGGCTGGACCCTGGTGGGCGGCAGTGAGGCCTGCGGTGGCCCGGAAACCGCCGGCCCCGTAAGGCTGTTGATCTAGCGGCGCCCGCCGAATGAAAGGACGGTGGGCTCAGCGCGAGGCCCCGGGTCACCAGGTTGAGTTCAATGACCTGTAGGGATCGTTCCCGGGGACGACGTTGTGCATGGTGACCCGCCCTTCCCCCGGGCTGATGTTGATCTGCCAGCCCCGGTCCGGGGCGGCTGGGGCGGAGAAGGAGCCGCTCAGCCGGAGGACGCCGTCCCCGCCCACGCGGCCGCTCAGGTACGCCGATATCCATGGCTGAAGCTTACTGAGCGGCCGCACCAATCGTCTGCTGCCCGGGACAGGAGCCCAGGATCCGCTTCATCGCCTCCTTCTCCGCGGGGGTGACCCACAGCCGGTAGGCCGCCTTGACGGAGATCTGCCGGGCGACATAGTGGCAGCGGAAGGACTTGTTCGGCGGAAGCCAGGTGGCGGCGTCGGATGCGCCCTTGTCCTGATTGGCCCGGCCGTCAACGGCGATCAGGTTCAGCGGATCGTTCGCCAGGTGTTCGCGTTGCCCCGCGGTCAACTGCTGGGCACCTTTTTGCCACGCATCCCCCAGGGCCACGACATGGTCCACCTGCACCGCCTTGCTGCTCGCGGCTCCCCGTCGGAACGTGGTCTGCCGGCCGGTGTACGGTTCCCGGAAGGATCCGGCGGCCACCAGGCAGCGGGAACCCTCGGCAAATTCGGCGTCCGGCAGGTCACGGCGGAGGATGTCATTGCGGGTATCGCAGCCGTTGCGGTCTGCGTCCAGCCAGGCCTGGCCGAAGGCGCTCCGGTCGTAATTGTCCTGGGCCGCGCGGCCCTTGACTTCCAGCGTTTCCAGCAACTCCGCGGCCGGGCCCGGCGGAACGGACCGTACGGAGGGGACGGCGTTCATCCAGCCGGCTGCCAGCACGGGCGCCTCACGGGGTCCGTCAGCGGGCGCGTCGAGTGCGGCAAACTGCCCGGCGGTGAAGAACCAGCCAAGCCCTGCGACCAGCGCGACTGCGGCGGCGGTCAACAGGACCCACGCCTGGCGGGACCGCCGTCGTGCCCGCCGGAATTCGGCCCAGGTGAGGCTCATGCGCTCATCCCGGAAGAATGCTCCCCGGCGTGCCTTTTCCGGGCCGCGCCGTGGGGTCCGGGGTGGTGCGAAGTCCTTCCACCCCCGAAGCTTAGGCCCGGCGCCCGCCGCCGGGGCCGTTGTCCACAGTGTGGAGGAAGGGTGCCCTGCTAATTCTCTTTCGTCACGCGCACAAGGTCTTCGTTGGCGAGGGCCATCAGCGATTCAAGTTGCTGGACCCGCGCATCGTCTACCTCACCAGCCGCATGCTTGGCACGGGCGTCATCGAGGAGCCGTTTGGCTTCCTTGACGTTCCGCCGCGCGACGTCGAGCGCGTGTTCCAGGGTGGTTTCGTGCTCTACTGCAGAGTTCTGTTCCATTGCACCATTGTGGTGCCCTTTCCCGGCCGATTCCAGAGGACCGGCCGGGAAGGCGGAACAAAGTCAGCGGCGTGCCGTCAGGCCGTGACCTCGACGGGAAGGCCGGCCGCCTCCAGGGTTGCTGCTGCATCCTTGGCCGGGAATGACGGCGGGTTCACGCCGGCCATTTCCTCCATGACGCGGACCACCTGGCAGCTGTAGCCGAACTCGTTGTCGTACCAGACGTAGAGCACGAGGTTCTTGTCGTTGGAGATGGTGGCCAGGCCGTCGACGATCCCGGCGCGGCGGGAGCCGACGAAGTCCGTGGAGACAACCTCGGGCGAATCGATGTAGTCGACCTGCTTCCGCAGTTCCGAGTGCAGCGACATTTCCCGCAGGTAGTCGTTGACCTCGTCCTTGGTGGTGCCGTTTTCCAGGCTCAGGTTCAGGATGGCCAGGGACACGTCAGGGGTGGGGACGCGGATGGAGCTGCCGGTGAGCTTGCCCAGCAGTTCCGGCAGGGCCTTCGCCACGGCCTTGGCGGCCCCGGTCTCGGTGATGACCATGTTGAGCGCGGCGGAGCGTCCGCGGCGGTCACCCTTGTGGAAGTTGTCGATCAGGTTCTGGTCGTTGGTGAAGGAGTGGACCGTCTCGACGTGCCCGTGCACCACGCCGTAGCGGTCATTGATCGCCTTCAGCACCGGGGTGATGGCGTTGGTGGTGCAGGATGCCGCGGAGACGATCCTGTCCGAGTCAGTGATGGTGCCGTGGTTGATGCCGTGCACGATGTTCTTCAGTTCGCCCTTGCCCGGAGCGGTGAGCAGCACGCGGGAAACGCCCTTGCTCTGCAGGTGCTGGGACAGGCCCTCGGCGTCGCGCCAGCGTCCCGTGTTGTCGACGACAAGAGCGTCGTGGATGCCGTAGGCGGCGTAGTCCACCGTCGCGGGGTTGTCCGAGTAAATGACCTGGATCTGGACACCGTTGGCGGTGATGGTGTCGTTCTCGAGGTCCACCTTGATGGTGCCCTCGAAGGAGCCGTGGACCGAGTCGCGGCGCAGCAGGCTGGCGCGCTTGGCGAGGTCGTTGTCCGAGCCGCGGCGCACCACGATGGCGCGCAGGCGCAGGCCATGGCCGCCGCCGGCCTTTTCGATCAGGAGGCGGGCCAGGAGCCGGCCGATCCGGCCAAAGCCGTAGAGGACGACGTCGGTGCTGGTGCGGTCGTCGCCGCCGCGCTTGCCAACAACCTCGGCGAGTTCCACACGGAGGAACTCGTCCAGGGTGGCGCCATTTCCCTCGACCCGGTACTTCTCGGTGAGTCGGGCAATGTCGATGGCAGCAGCGCCGAGCTCAAGCTTGGTCAGGGCGTCCAGCAGCGGAGCCGTTTCCTCGAGGCGCAGTTCTTCCTTGCTCATCCGGCGGGCGAAGCGGTGCGCCTTAAGGATGTTCATGGTGGACTTGTTGATCAGGCTGCGACCGTGGATGGAGGTGACCACATTGTTCTCGCGGTACAGCCGGCCGATCACCGGGATCATGGCCTCGGCGAGCGCCTCCCGGCCCATCCACGTATCAAGACAAGAATCTGACGTCTGGCTCACAGAAATACCTTCCTAGAATCCACTGCATACGACGTCGTATGCGGAAGTCGGCTGCCGGAGGGTGTCCGGAACCTCGGCGCCGGCGGGGATTCGGTCCACCCCGGGCGCCTGTGTCGAGCAAAGAAAAGCCACCGGCTGCGAACGCAGACCCGGCGGCAGAACTTCTACGTTCAGCATCCAGTCTACCGGCGGCACTGCTCAGCCCGGTCCCCGGTGACGCGTGAAATGACTCACACAGCGCGCCGCCGGCGCTGGGATGATGTTCAAGATTGGGGCACTCCTGACGGGGGTCTTGCTGTGTACCGGCTGCCCCTCGGCGGCTCCGCCGGAGGTTCCGGCGTCGGAGGTTCCGGCGTCGTCATCGCTGGCTGGATGTTGGCTGGCGAGTCGGTCCCGGGGCAGCCATGTGCAAACGCAGCCGGAGGCCCGATCTTGTGTCACCGTTCGCAGTGGACTTCTTCGCGTACCCGCTCAGACCGGTCAACGGCGCACCCGATAGCGCAGGTGAAGCACCCGGTTGCCCTGAATCACCACGTCGGGATCCTCCAACAGGTGCTGCGCGTGGACCGACCCGAAGTAGCGCTTGCCCGACCCGAACACGACGGGTACGACGTCCATCCGCACCTCGTCGACCAGGCCCGCGGCAAGCACCTGGCCACCGACATCGCCAGCGGCGACCTCGACGATGCGGTCACCCGCGAACTCCTGCGCCTTGGCCACGGCAACCTCGACGCCGTCGGCGAAGTGAAACGGCGCCTCGGGGTCCCAGCCCTCGGGCTTCGGCCGGTGCGTCACTACGACCACGTGGTCGACCCCGCCCGGAGGCTTCCCGTCCCAGCCGTCCGTCATGTCGAAGACGTGGCGGCCCACGATTGTCGCCCCGATCTGGTCCCAGTACGGCCGGGTGTAGTCGTAGGACGTCTGCGACACCTTAACCTCGCCGCTCTCGTCCAACGGCACGTCACCGCTGGACAACCAGTCGAACAGCGGCCCGGGCTGGTCGTTCTCGTCCGCAATGAAGCCGTCCACCGACACCGAGCTGTACATGACCACCTTCCCCACGGGGCTCTCCTTTGCTTTGGGGTGCCCCCTAATAGCGCGTGAGTAGCGGGCGTGTGATGTCGTCGACAGCGGCGGCCGGCGCGCCGGTGGCCGGGTAGGGGTCGAGGTCTCCCGAAGATGGAAGTTCTCACGCTGCCCATCCGGAAGACCTCGACGAGCCTGACGCTACCCCCGGGGCGGGCTTTGCCGCCCTGATCTGACCGTGTTCTGCCGACTCGCCGAGCCCGGTCCCGAAGTGACCGGACAGCGGTTCGAGCCGGACCGTGCTGTTCTGGCCTGTCGCGTCGTCGAGCCCGGCGGGTCGGATGAGAGGTGGTGTCCTACCGGGCGTCCTGAAGGATCATGTCGACGGCCTTTTCCGCGATCATGATGGTCGGTGCCTGCGTATTGGCGCTCACAAGCCGGGGCATGATCGAGGAGTCAACGACGCGCAACCCCTCCAGCCCATGGACCTTGAGCCGCGGCGACACCACAGACTCGTCGGTGGTTCCCATGGCGCAGGTGCCTACCGGGTGGTACGAGGTCCGCCCGTAGGAGCGTACGAATTTCACGTACTCGTCGACGGTTTCCACCCGGGTGCCGTCGCCAATGTGCTCCGCCTTAACCAGCGCGGCCATTGATGACTGCTCCATGATCTCGCGGCTCTGCTGCACGCCGGCGATGGCCATCTCGAGGTCGTAGTCGTCGGCGAGGTAGTTCGGATCAATGAGCGGCGCCTGTGCCGGGTCGGAGGACGCGGGACGCACCGTTCCCCGGCTCCTGGGCCGCAGGAAATACGAGTTCAACGTGGCCCCGAATCCGGGCCGCAGGGCCGCTGCGCCGGTCCCCACCCGCGCGGCGGGCAGGAAGTGGAACTGCAGGTCGGGGGTCTTCTCGTCCTTGTTTGCGTAGCTGAAGCCCCCGGCCTCCACCAGGGTGGACGCGAACGGTCCCGAACGGAAAGCCAGGTACTCGACGCCGGCCAGGACCGTTGCGGGGCGCATCTGGTTGAGCCGGTCCAGGCTGTGGTAGTCCCTGAGTTCGTAGACGATGTCGACATCGCAGTGGTCGTGCAGGTTTTTGCCGACGCCGGGCAGGGCGTGGACGGTGTCGATGCCGGCTGCGGCAAGATCCGCCGGGTCCCCGATGCCCGAGAGCTGCAGCAGCTTGGGCGAGCCGAAGGCGCCGGCGGAGACGATCACTTCGCGGTTGGCGCTGTACGTTCGCGCACTGCCGCCTTCGATCGCCTGGATTCCGATGGCCCGGCCATCCCGGATGATCACCCTGGAGACGGTCACGTTGGCGCGGATGGTGAGATTGGGCCGCTTGCGGGCCGGCTTGAGATAGGCAACAGCCGCGCTGCACCGGCGGCCGTTCTTCGTGGTGGTCTGGTAGAAGCCGACGCCGTACTGCTCGGCACCGTTGAAGTCGCTGTTGTAGGGCAGGCCGAATTCCTGCCCCGCTTTCACGAAGGCCGCCGAGAGCTTGTGCGGGCGCAGCAGGTCGGAGACCCCGAGCGGGCCCAGGGTCCCGTGGTGCGGTGCCGAGAGACGGCTGTTCGATTCCGAGCGCACGAAGTACTTGCCCACCTCATCGGCAGACCACCCTTCACAGCCGAAGTCCGTCACCCAGCTGTCATAGTCCTCGGCCACGCCGCGGGTGAAGACCTGCGAGTTGATGGACCCCCCGCCGCCCAGCACCCGGCCCTGGGCGAGCGGGATGCGGCGGCCGTTGCTGTGCCGCTGCGGAATGCTTGCGTAGTCCCACTGGTAGGGTCCGCCCTTGAGTTTCGGGAATCCCGCTGGGACGTGGATGAACGGGTGCCGGTCGGACCTGCCCGCCTCGAGCAGGAGGACCCGGACGGAGGGGTCTTCACTGAGCCGGCCGGCCAGGACGCTGCCACCGCTGCCGCCCCCGGCAATGACATAGTCGTATGCTTCCTCATCCGGCACGTTGACTCCTATGCTTCTGGTTGGCTGCACCGTTGCTTGAAACGTTGACTGCAGTCTCTGGCGCCGCAGGGATGATGTCAAGCATTTGCTTCAGCCTCCAGCGCCGCGGGGGGTCCACTGCGTGAGCGGCCATCCGGACGTCGAAGGAGGCCGGCAGGACCCGCCAGTGCCCTAGAATCCGCGGATCGGGAGCCTTGCCCCGTAGGATGTTCGCATGGGACTTATAATCACACTACTTATCATCTGGCTCGTTCTTTCGATTCTTGGCTTTGCCGTCAAGGGCCTGCTTTGGCTGGCCGTCATTGGCCTGGTCCTTTTTGTGGCAACCGGGGTTTGGGGCTGGGTGAAGCGGAAGGCTTAGGCCTGATTCTCTGCCCGGTTTTTTCGGCGGCGTCCTGCACCACACGGTGCCGGGCGCCGCTTTCGTTTGCCTGCAAGGAGGGCGGCGGCGAATGCCCGGCGGCCCGGCCTTGCGGGGACTACCCCGGCGAAGCGGGGGCGCCCCCGGGCGAAGCAAGCAGCGGGGGCGCAGGGATACTCCCTGCGGTGTGAATGGATGGGTTGACCGATACGCCGGGTTCTGTGTTCCCGCGCCGTTGCCAGCGCGGGAGTAGCGGCCATCCATCTACGAACGCCGTTGCCGACGCCCTCCAGCAGCCTACCCGGGCACTCGGGCGAGCAGCCCTCAAACGTGCCCTGTCTGGCCTTGCTCCGGGTGGGGTTTACCTAGCCTTCCCGGTCACCCGGGAAGCTGGTGGTCTCTTACACCACCGTTTCACCCTTACCTGCCCTGCAGCCCGTGCACGCACGCGCCGCATGCAGGCGGTCTGTTCTCTGTGGCACTGGCCTGCGGGTTACCCCGAGTGGGCGTTACCCACCACCCTGCCCTGCGGAGCCCGGACGTTCCTCGAGCCACTTGCGTGACGCGCGGCCGCCTGGTCAACCCATCCGCTGTTCATTCTACGGTCTCCCCGGCAACTGCCCTCCCGCCGGATCCTTTTCGGGCCTCCGGTGGGAGAATTTAGAAAGGAAGTATCCTCCCAGGTAAGGAACGATTCCGATGGACTGGACCGCCATTATCATGTGGCTGGTCGCCGCGGCTCTGGTAATCATACTGGCCAAAATGGCGATCCGAATTGTGCGGCAGTACGAGCAGGGGGTCCTGTTCCGGCTCGGCCGGGTGGTCGGCGTCCGGATGCCCGGTCTGCGTCTTATTATCCCGGTTATCGACAAGCTCACCCTCGTCAGCCTGCGGATCGTGACGATGCCCATCCAGTCACAAGGAATCATCACCCAGGACAATGTGAGCGTGGACATCTCCGCGGTGGCCTACTACCGGGTCGTTGACGCGGTGAAGTCCGTGGTGGCGATCGAAAACGTGTCGGCGGCCATCAACCAGATCGCCCAGACCACCCTGCGGAAAGTCGTCGGACGGCACAGCCTGGACCAGACGCTCTCGGAAACGGAGCGCATCAACAGCGATATCCGCGAGATCCTCGACGCCCTCACACTGGAGTGGGGCGTCGAGGTTACCCTCGTGGAGCTCAAGGACATCCAGCTGCCGGAGACCATGAAGCGCGCCATGGCACGCCAGGCCGAAGCCGAGCGTGAAAAGCGGGCGAAGATTATTTCCGCCGAGGGTGAGTCGATAGCCGCTACGGCCCTGGGTGACGCCTCGGACACGATGATGGCGCACCCGCTCGCGCTCCAGCTGCGGAACCTGCAGTCCCTGGTGGAAATCGCCGTGGACAAGAACTCGACAGTCGTCTTCCCGGCACCGCTGATGAGCACCATCGGGGAGCTGTCCGCCTTCCTCGCCCGCGAAAACCAGGCAGCCCAGGCAGCCCAGGCTTCCAGGGCACAGGCTCCACCGGCTCCCCCGGCCCAGGCTCCACCATTCAAGGCGGTGTAGCCCGCGGGTACCCCGGCCCCGTCCAGACGGGCGCCTTCGGAACCACGGGCGCGGCTAAGATTGGACGGTGCTGATTCTGCTGCCGCCCTCCGAAGGCAAGACCCCTGCCACGGCCGGCGACGCCGTCGACTGGACCACCCTGAGCTTCCCCGGGCTGAACGCGTACCGGGCCAAGGTGCTGGAGGGGCTCGGCACGGTCAGTGCCCATGAGGACGCGCTGGCGCTTCTTGGCGTCGGTGCCTCGCTGCGGGCCGACGTCGAACGCAACACGAGGCTGCACGCCGAGCCGGCGGCCCCCGCCCATCAGGTCTACTCCGGCGTGCTCTACGACGCACTGGACTACAACTCCCTCACCCCGGCGCAGCGGAAGAAAGCCGACGGGTGCGTCCTGGTCATTTCCGCGCTCTGGGGGGCCATCCGCTTCGGCGACCGGGTGCCCGCCTACCGGCTGTCGATGGCGACCACGCTGCCCGACGTCGGGCGCCTGGCGTCCTTCTGGAAGCCGCAGCTCACTGCGGCCCTCGCCGTCGCCGCGGAAGGGGAACTGCTGGTGGACTGCCGCTCCAGCACCTACGCCGCCGCGTGGACTCCCCCGCCGGCGCAGACCGTTGCCGTCAACGTGTTCACCGAGGTCCACGGGGTACGGAAAGTGGTCAGCCACTTCGCCAAGCACACCCGGGGCGAACTCGCCCGGCACATGCTGGCCCGCCGGGGCAAGGCGCCGCAGACTCCCTCCCAGCTGAGACAAGCCGCCGCCGAGAAGTGGACCACCGAACTGGTCGCGGGCACGGCCCGGAAGCCGCACACCCTCAACCTCATCCTCCCCGCCTAACCCGCAGCACTAATACCGCAGCAGGGGCCGTTTTGAGTGTTCAAAACGGCCCCTGCTGCGAGCTAGATGGGTGGCTAGGCCCATTCGGCGGAACGCACCAGGATGCAGCCGGAATCCGGGCAGAACACCACGTCGTCCTCGGCCGCGGCCTTGATTTCGGCGAGGTCGCCGGGGCTCAACTGCATGCCCGAGCCCTCGGATGTCCCGTGGAACAGGCGGGCTGCTCCAACACCGCGCTTGGCGAGGGTCTTCTCGTAGATGGCCAGCAGGCCGGCGTCGAGCCCCTCGGCGAACTCGGCGCGCTTGCCGCGCACCACCGTGGCCTCGGCGGCGATCTCGGCGAGCTGCTCGTCCAGCTCGGAGCGGATGGAGCCGAAGGAGCCCTGGATGTCATCCACGATCTGCTGCTGGCTGGCCTGGCGCAGGCGGAGGGAGTCCAGCCGCTCCAGCACTTCCAGCTCGACGTCCTCAAGGTCCGAGCGGCGTTTGTTGAGGGACACCAGGTCGCGCTGCAGGGCCACGAGGTCCTTGGAAAGGCCGGTGCCGCTGTTAAGCCTGGCCTCGTCGCGTTCGATCCGGGTGGCAACCTGCTCCACGTCCGCTTCGGCACGTTTGAGCTCGAGTTCCGCGTCGTGGACAGCCATCTTCGCAGCCCCGAGTTCACCGGTGGCCACACTGAGTGCTGCTTCAAGATCGGTGATCCGGGAGTCGCTTTCAAGGCTTCGGCGGCGGTTGGACAGGGATTTGAGTTTTGCGTCAAGTCCCTGCAATTCGAGCAACTTCAACTGTTCCGCCGGTGCTGCCTTGGCCACTATTTACCTCCGCTTGTTCCCTGCCGGCCGGAGCCGGGCACCTATTCGGCGCTCCCTAGACTCTAGTCCCCGCCCGGAGTCAGAATGAAGTCCCACGGATCGCTGTTGGTGGTGCTGACCCGGATGTCGACGTCGTGCCCCTGGTCGTTCAGCACATTGCCCAGCGCCTCCGCCGCGGCAGGCAGCCACAGCCACTCGCTGGCGAAGTGGGAAACGTCGATCAGGTACGGCCGGTCGTTGACCGCCGCCTCGCGGGCCTCCGACGCCGGATGGTGCCGCAGATCGGCGGTCAGGAAGACATCGGCGTTACTGGCCCGGACCTGGCCGAAGAGCGAATCACCCGCGCCGCCGCAGAGCGCCACGCGCCGAACCAGCCCGTCCCGGTCCCCGGACACGCGCACCCCGCCGGCAACCGAGGGCAGGATGCCGAAGACGCGGGCGGCGAAGTCGCCCAGGGTCTGGACCTCGGCCAGGTCACCGACCCGTCCGATGCCTTCCTCCGGCAGGCCGTTCGCGGCCGGGGTCAGCGGGGCAACGTTCTGCAGCCCCAGGGCGTCGGCCAGGACATCAGAGACTCCGCCGACGGCTGAATCCCCGTTGGTGTGTACCGTGAGCAGCCCCGTCCCCGATTCAATCAGGCGGTGCACGGCCCGGCCCTTGGCGGTGGTTGCCGCAACCGAGGTGACCCCCTTGAGCAGCAGCGGATGGTGGGTGATCAGCAGCTCGGCGCCATAGTCGATGGCCTCCTCGATCACCTCGAGGGTCGGGTCGACGGCGAAGAGGATCCTGTGCACTTCGGCGGCGGGGCGGCCGACGACGAGCCCCACCTCGTCCCAGTCCTCCGCGAGGGATTCGGGCCAGAGTTCTTCCACGGCCAGCAGGACCATGCCCAGGGTGGGCGCCTCGGGGGATTCCCCGGATCCGTCGCCGGCACCGTTGGTTCCCTCGGGGGGGCCAGCTGAAACGTCGGTGTGTACAGGTTCCATACCCCCATTTTTACCCTATCGGCGGGCCCTCCCCGCAGCCGTCGGGAATCATCGGGGCCCTTCAACCATTGAAGAGAGCATGAGAACTTTTGTCCTCGGCGGAGGCTGCTTCTGGTGCCTCGACGCCGTTTACCAGAAAACCAAGGGTGTCAGCGCTGTAGTTTCGGGCTACACCGGAGGCCATCACCGCAATCCCGACTACTACACCGTCTGCTCCGGAACCACCGGCCATGCCGAGGTGGTGGCCGTGACTTTCGACGAGGAGGTCACCCCGGCGGAGGTCATCCTGGACATGTTCTTCGCACTCCATGACCCCACCACGCTCAACCGTCAGGGATACGACGTCGGGACCCAGTACCGCTCTTCGATGTTCTATGAGACGACCGAGGAGAAGATCCTTTTCGAGGAGGCGATCGAGCGGAACCAGTCGCTGTGGGCGCATCCGATCGTGACGGAGGTGAGCCGGCTGCCGGTGTTCCACCGGGCCGAGGAAATCCATCAGGACTACTTCGCCAAGTTCCCGGAGCAGGGCTACTGTCAGGTGATCATCAACCCGAAACTGGCCAAAGCCAGGAAATATTACTCAGCATGGCTTAATGCTTAGCTGGGGCCCGCGGCCCCTCGTTAGGCTGACCTCAGTATCCCCTCCTCAACAGACAGGCGCAGACACCCATGGCACGGATCTATGACGACGTTACCCAGCTGGTCGGCGGCACCCCGCTGGTCCGGCTCAACCGGCTGACCGAAGGCCTTGACGCCACCGTGGCGGTCAAGCTGGAGTTCTACAACCCGGCCAACAGCGTCAAGGACCGGATCGGTGTCGCGATCGTCGACGCCGCGGAGAAGTCCGGTGCACTCAAGCCCGGCGGCACCATCGTTGAAGGCACGTCCGGCAACACCGGAATCGCCCTGGCCATGGTCGGCGCTGCCCGCGGCTACAAGGTCATCCTGACCATGCCGGAGACAATGTCCACCGAACGCCGTGTCATGCTCCGCGCCTATGGCGCCGAAATTGTGCTCACTCCCGGCTCCGAGGGCATGCGTGGCGCCGTTGAGAAGGCCCAGGAGATCGTCGCGAACACGGAAAATTCGATCTGGGCCCAGCAGTTCGCCAATGAGGCCAACCCGGAGATCCACCGCCAGACCACGGCCGAGGAAATCTGGTCGGACACCGACGGCAAGGTAGACATCTTCGTCGCCGGCGTCGGCACCGGCGGAACCATCACCGGCGTCGGACAGGTGCTCAAGGAGCGCAAGCCCGAGGTGCAGATCATCGCCGTCGAGCCGAAGGACTCCCCCATCCTCAACGGCGGGGCTCCGGGCCCGCACAAGATCCAGGGCCTCGGCGCCAACTTCGTCCCGGAAATCCTGGACACGAACGTCTATGACGAGGTCATCGACGCCACCCTGGAGGACTCGGTCCGCGTGGCCCGCGAGCTCGGCGTCAAGGAAGGCATCCTCGGCGGCATCTCCTCAGGCGCGATTGTCTGGGCAGCCCTTGAGCTCGCCAAGCGCCCGGAGAACGCCGGTAAGCTGATTGTTGCTATTGTCTGCGACTTCGGTGAGCGGTACATCTCCACCGTGCTGTACGACGACATCCGTGGCTGAGTCCAGCCCGCTATCCCCGATTTCGTAGAAAGGTCTTTGTGAGCTTCTTCGCGAGACTGAAGGAAGACCTCGATGCCGCCCGGTCGCACGACCCGGCGGCTCGAGGCTCTGTCGAGAACTTCTTCACCTATTCCGGCCTGCACGCAATCTGGGCGCACCGGCTGACGCACCGGCTGTGGCAGAACCCGGCGCTCCGCTTTCCGGCACGGCTGATCTCCCAGCTGGCCCGGTTTCTCACCGGGATCGAGATCCACCCCGGGGCCACGATCGGCCGCCGCTTCTTCATCGACCACGGCATGGGGGTGGTCATCGGGGAGACCGCCGAAATCGGCGAGGACGTCATGATCTACCACGGCGTGACCCTCGGCGGCCGCTCCCTGGCCAAGGTCAAGCGCCACCCCACCCTTGAGGACCGCGTCGTCATCGGGGCCGGGGCCAAGATTCTGGGACCCATCACCATCGGCCGGGACAGCGCCGTGGGCGCCAACGCCGTGGTGGTCAAGGACGCCCCGGCGGAATCGATCCTCACGGGGGTGCCGGCCACCTGGCGGCACCGGGACGCGCAGCGTGAGACCAAGGCCGCCGTCGACCCGGCCGAATACCTGATCGAATACCGGATCTAGTAGGCCCAGCTGCCGCCGGGACGGGCCCCGGCGCGGACGCTATGCGGGAAACCGCTTGTAGATGTTCCAGATCACGACGTCGAAGGCACGGTCCGGCAGCAGCCGCCGCAGCAGCAGGATGGCCCGGGCGCCCTTGCCGACCGGGTACCGGGTCCTGGGCTTCGGGGACGTCGCGGCGTGCACGATGGCGTCGGCAATGACGTGCGGCGGCGTGGACATGGTGGAACCCACGGTGGAGGCCAGCGCAGCCGCCACGACTTTCGCCTGGTCCATGTAGGGCCCGTGGCCGGACGTGGCCAGCAGGCTGTCGCCGGAGATGGCGCCCCATTCGGATTCGGTCCCCGACGGCTCGATGATTGACACGTCGATGCCGTGGGGCTTGAGTTCGATCCGCAGTGAATCGCTCAGGCCCTCGACGGCGAACTTCGTGGCGTGGTACCAGGCACCCAGCGGTTCGTACATCTTTCCGCCGATCGAGGACACGTTGATGATCCTCCCCCGCCCCGCGGCCCGCATTCCGGGGAGCACCAGCTGGGTCATCCGCGCCAGCCCGAAGAGGTTGACGTCGAACTGCCGCCGGCCCTCGGCCAGCTCCACTTCCTCCAGCGAGCCGTAGGAACCGTAGCCGGCATTGTTGACCAGCACGTCGACCCGGCCGTGGGCGGCAATAACCTGCTCCACGGCGGCGGCCATGGACTCCTCGTCCGTGACGTCCAGCGCCAGGACCGTCACCCCGTGGGCCTTGAGGGGCTCCATCTTCTCGACGCGGCGGGCCCCGGCATAGACGGTGAATCCGTGCGCCGCGAGCTTCCAGGCGGTCTCATAACCGATTCCGGTGGACGCACCGGTGACGAATGCTACGGGCTGGGACATCTGCGGGTCTCCTGGCTTGCGGGGGCGGGTGGTGGGACGGACGCCGGGAAGGATCCCGGGGGAACACGAACGGCCGGTGCTCCCAGAGTAACGGGGAGCACCGGCCGTTCGCGTCGGCGGGAAGACTAGTGGGTGTCCACTGCCTCGATTTCAGACTTGTCCTCGCCCCAGAGGGTGTGGAAGGTACCTTCGGCATCGACACGGCCGTAGGTGTGCGCCCCGAAGAGGTCACGCTGGCCCTGGATCACGGCGGCCGGCAGGCGCTTGCGGCGCAGGCCGTCGTAGTAGGCCAGCGAGGAGGAGAACACCGGCACCGGGATGCCGAGCTGGACCGCGGTGGAGACCACGCGGCGCCAGGCCGGGAGGACGTCGGCGATCGCCTTGGTGAAGGCCGGGGCGAAGAGCAGGTTGGCCGGCTTCTCCGCCGCGGCGTAGGCCTTGGTGATCTCCTTGAGCAGTTCGGCGCGGATGATGCAGCCGCCGCGCCACAGGGAGGCGATCTCGTCCAGCTTCAGGTCCCAGCCGTATTCCTTGGCGGCCGAGGTGAGCATGTCCAGCCCCTGCGCGTAGGAGACCAGCTTGGAGGCGTACAGCGCCTGCCGGACGTCCTCGACGAAGCTCTCGGGGATCTCGACGTCGGCCTCGCCGCCGGCGAGCAGTTCCTGGGCCAGCTTCCGCTGCTCCGTCTGGGAGGACAGGGCCCGGGCGAAGACCGATTCGGCGATGCCCGACGTCGGGGAGCCCAGCTCGAGTGCGGAGATGACCGTCCAGCGGCCGGTGCCCTTCTGGCCGGCCGCGTCCACCACGACGTCGACGAACGGCTTGCCGGTCTTCGCGTCCACGTGGCCGAGGACTTCGGCGGAGATCTCGATCAGGAAGGAGGCGAGGTCTCCCTGGTTCCATTCGGCGAAGATCCTGGCCTGCTCGGCCGGTTCAATCCCTGCGCCGGAGCGCAGCAGGTCGAACGCTTCACCGATGACCTGCATGTCGGCGTATTCGATGCCGTTGTGGACCATCTTGACGAAGTGGCCGGCGCCGTCGGTGCCGATCCAGGCGCAGCAGGGCTTGCCGTCGACGTGGGCGGCGATCTTCTCCAGCAGCGGGCCCAGGGCGTCGTAGGACTCCTTCGAGCCGCCGGGCATGATCGAGGGGCCGTTGAGGGCACCTTCCTCGCCGCCGGAGACGCCGATGCCGACGAAGTGCAGGTCCTTCTTGGCAAGCGCGGCCTCCCGGCGGCGGGTGTCCTCATAGTGGGAGTTGCCTGCGTCGATGATGATATCGCCCGGTTCCAGGAGCGGCTCGAGCTGTTCGATCACGGAATCGACCGGCTTGCCGGCCTTGACCATGATCAGCACGCGGCGCGGCTTCTCCAGCGCGTCGACGAGCTCCTGCAGGGTCTCCGTGCGGACAAAGTCGCCGTCCGTGCCATGCTTCTCCAGCAGGGCGTCGGTCTTCTCGACGGACCGGTTGTGCAGGGCAACGGTGAAGCCGTTCCGGGCCAGGTTGCGGGCGAGGTTGGCCCCCATCACCGCAAGGCCGGTGACACCGATGTGTGCTGACATCAAAACTCCAATTCATTTCTGTGCAACTCGTGCAGTTCGTCCCGCGCGGGAGGCGGGACCCATCTTCTTGGGATCAGTGGCTGTCAATAGACCATATGTATTTCCGGGGGGAGCTGGAAAGCCCTGCCCACGTGGCGGAATATGGCGCGTCACAAACAGTCTATGATTTTCGGCGCCCTCTCCGCCGGTCCTTGGCGAAACGGCGGCTGGAACAGGGTGCGCCGCACTATGCTTACGACTATGTCAACCAGCCTCCACCAGCGTGCGATCGAGCACCTCGGCACACGCATCGTCGCCGGCGAACTCCCGGCCGGCCACATCATGCTGGCCGAGCACATCGAGGATGAACTCAAGGTTTCCCGTTCGGTGGTCCGCGAGGCGGTGCGTGTCCTTCAGTCACTCGGCCTCGTCGAAACGACGAAACGTGTGGGCATCCGCGTGCTGCCGGCCAACCGCTGGAACCCCTTCGACCCCCAGGTCATCCGCTGGCGCCTCGCCGGGGAAGGCCGCGGCGCGCAGCTGCGCTCCCTCGCAGAGCTGCGCACCGCCGTCGAACCCGTGGCCGCCGAACTGGCCGCCGCCAACGCCCCCGAGGAGATCCGCCGCGAGCTCGTGGAGGTGTCGCACGCGATGCGCGACGCCGGGCAGGCCGGGGACGTGCCGAGGTTCCTGGAGCTGGACATCCATTTCCATTCCCTGCTGCTCACCGGCTCCGGAAACGAAATGTTTGCAAACCTGGTGGGCCAGGTGGCTGAGACGCTGACCGGGCGCACCGTGCACGGCCTGATGCCGGACCACCCGCGGGCGACGGCGCTGCTGTGGCACGTGGACCTGGCCGAGGCGATCGCCAGCGGCAACCCCGCGGCAGCCCGCGGGGCCTCGGACCGGATCATGCGGGAGACCATTTCGGAAATGGAACCCGAGTGGAAGGACCAGCCCAGGGTGTTCGTCCCGGTGCAACGGCCCTAGGACCGCAGGCACCGCCACGCCTGCGGCTCGGTCCACAGCCCGGTCCACAGCCCACCGCTCAGTTGTCAGCGGAGGGCCTGAAGTCCAGCAATACCTTGCCGGACTCGGCCGCGTTCCGGGCCACCTCGAAGGCCTCCAGCCCCTGGTCCAGCGTGAACGTGTGGGTGACCACCGGGTCCACGAACAGTGACCCGTCCGCGAGGGCGGCCACGACCTCGTCGATTTCGTCGTTGAAGCGGAAAGAACCCAGCAGCTCCAGTTCGCGGGTGATCGCCAGCGAGATCAGGACCGGCTGCGGGCCGGAGGGCAGGAGCCCCACCATCACGACCTTTCCGCCCCGGGCTGCACCCTGGACCGCGGACGCCAGTCCGTGATGGCTGCCGGAGGACTCGATGACGATGTCTGCCTCCACCGCGGCGATGGCCTCCGCATCGCCGCCTTTGAGGGTTTCGTCCGCGCCCACGGCACGGGCTATCTCCAGCGGCATGGTGTGCATGTCCACTGCCACGATCCGCTCCGCTCCCGCGCGTTTGAGCACAGCCACGGCCAGGGCGCCAATGGGGCCGCAGCCGATCACGAGTGCCGTTTTTCCCGCCACGTCGCCGGCACGCGAGACTGCATGCCACGCGACGCTGGCCGGTTCCACCAGCGCGGCCGTCCTCAGCCCCAGGCCTTCGGGCAGGGGACGCAGCATCCGGGCCGGAAGGGTGGCGTACCGGGTGAAGGCCCCGTCGGTGTGGGGGAAGCGTGCGGCGCTGCCCAGGTAGGTGCAGCCCGGGGACAGGTTCGGACGGTCTTCGGGGTACCGGACGGCGCCCGGGCCGGGTGTGGCGGGATGCACGGCGACAGCCGTGCCCGGCCCTGGCCCGGTGCCGTCGGCGGCGGCGACGAGCACGGTTCCCACAATCTCGTGGCCCAGGATCATGGGCTGCCGGAGGACCGACTCACCGGCAGCGCCGTGCATCCAGTAGTGCAGGTCCGAACCGCAGATGCCGCCGAATGCGACTTCGACCACCGCTTCATCGGGAGCCGGCGCGGACACGGGCACATCCTCGATCCTGAGGTCGCCCGCTGCGTGGGCCACCACCGCAGCCGCTGCTGCCGGCAGTTCCGGGACGCCCCCGGCCATCAGACCACCACCCATCAGACCACCACCGTCATTCCACCGTCGATGAAGATGGTCTGGCCGTTGACGAAATCCGAGCCGGCGGATGCAAGCCACACCGCCGGGCCGGCCAAGTCCTGCACTGTCCCCCACCGGTTCGCCGGGGTCCGGCCCAGGATCCAGGCGTTGAACTCCTCATCATCCACGAGGTTCTGCGTCATTTCGGTGTGGATGTAGCCCGGTGCAATGCCGTTGATCTGCAGCCCGGATCCGGCCCACTCCGCCGTCATTGCCCGGGTCAGGTTCCGGAGGCCGCCCTTGGCCGCGACGTAGGGGGCGATGGTGGGCCGGGCGAGGTCCGTCTGCACCGAGCAGATGTTGATGATCTTGCCCCGGCGGCGGGGAATCATGTGCCGCGCGGCGGCACGCCCCACGAGGAACGCACTGGTCAAATCCGTGGAGATCACCCGGTCCCAGTCCGCGACATCGAGCTCGAGCATCGGGACACGGTGCTGGATGCCGGCGTTGTTGACCAGGATTTCCAGCGGGCCGACGTTCTCTTCCACCCAGGCCACGCCCCGGGCTGCCTCGTCGTCGCTGGTGACGTCGAAGGCGCAGCTGTGGACCCGCCCGGGCGGGTAGTCGGCAGCCAAAGCAGCTTCCGCTGCCTTGAGCCGTTCGGCGTTCATGCCGTTGAGCACCACCGTGGCGCCGGCGTCGGCCAGCGCACGGGCCAGGGCATTGCCGATTCCCCGGCTGGAGCCGGTGACCAGTGCGGTCCGGCCAGTCAGGTCAAATAGTCCACTCATGGTTCGCTGTTCCTCACTTCGTCGGGGCTGCGGTGATGCCGCTGAGATTTGAGATGGTCTGGCGGACGGCCGCGAGGTCCTTCTCGCCCAGCCCCTGCCGCACCAGCTCCGCATACAGCCCGACGCCGGCCTCCGCCATCGGTACCGCTGAGTTGACGGCGGCGGCGCTTTCCAGCACAAAGGAGAGGTCCTTGTGCATGAACTTGGCGGGGCCGGTGGGGTCGTAGTTCTTGGCGGCGAGCCGCGGCCCCACCTTGTCCAGGACACTGCTGCCGGCCAGTCCGCCCGCGAGCACCTCGTAGAGTGCCGCCACGTCCAGGCCGGAGCGTTCGGCGAGCTCCGCGGCTTCGGCGAGGGCCGCCGTCGTGGTTCCCACGATGAGCTGGTTGCACGCCTTGGCAAGCGATCCCGACCCCAGCGGTCCGAGTCTGCGCACCGTGCGGCCCATCGCGCTGAAAAGCGGCAGGAGCCGCTGGAAGTCCCCTTCGCTTGCACCGGCCATGATGGCCAGCGTCCCGTCGACGGCGCCTTGGGTCCCGCCGCTGACGGGAGCATCGACGACGACGGCGTTTCCGCCGCTCTCCCGGGCCACCCTGGCGCCGAAGTCCTGCACCGCGGCCGGCGAGACGCTGCTCATGACGACCACGGTGGTCCCGGGCGCCGGCGGTTCCGCAGCCCAGGCGGCCAGGAGTCCCGCGGCCGCCTCCTCGACATAGGACAGATCCGGAAGCATGAAAATGATGACCGGCGCGTCGCGGAGCTCTTCGACCGCGGCCGCCCGGGCGCCGCCGAGGGCCTCGAACCGCTCAAGGGCCGCCGGGGACCGGTTCCAGGCCGTGACGGCCCAGCCGGCTTTCAGGAGGTTCGCCGCCATCGGCGAACCCATCAGGCCCAGGCCCACAAAGCCGGCTTTCTTCCGGTGCCAATCCATGCTGCCTCACTTCGTTGTGGTTTTCTCTCCGAAATCCGTTCAGTATCCTAGCCTCCATTCAGTATGATGAACACCATGACGCCTAAAACCACCGTCGCGATCGCAGTCCCGCTCGCAGCAGAGCTTGTGGAGCGCATCCGCGCCGTAGATCCCTCCGTAACCGTCCTCTACGAACCCGGGCTGTTGCCGCCGGAACGCTTTCCTGCTGACCACTCCGGGGATCCGGCCTTCCGCCGCACCCCGGAGCAGGAGGAACGCTACTGGGACATGCTCAACAAGGCGCAGGTCCTGTACGGGTTCCCCAACGAGAGCCCGGCGGGCCTCGCCCGGATTGCCGGCAGCAACCCCCGCCTCGAATGGATCCATGCGATGGCGGCCGGCGCCGGCGGCGCCGTGAAGGCGTCGGGGCTCGACGCCGGGACACTGCAGAAGTTCAAGGTGACCACCTCCGCCGGCGTTCACGCGCTGCCGCTCGCCGAGTTCGCCGCGCTGGGGATCCTCAACGGCTTCAAGCGCAGCGCGGAACTGGCCCAGGACCAGGCGGCCAGGGTCTGGCCCGAGCTGCGCACTCCCACCCGGCTGGTCAACGGCTCCCATCTGGTGGTGACCGGGCTCGGCGAGATCGGGCTTGAGACGGCGCGGATCGCCCGTGCGCTGGGAATGACCGTCAGCGGCACCAAGCGGTCCGTGGAGCCCATCGACGGCATCGAGGAAATCGCGGGCAACGATGGCCTCGCGGCTCTGCTGGCCACGGCGGACGCCGTCGTGAACACGCTGCCCGGCACGCCGTCCACCGAGAAGCTCTTCAGCCGCGAGATATTTGCGGCGATGAAGCCAAGGACAATTCTGGTGAACGTGGGGCGCGGCACGGTTGTGGATGAGGAGGCCTTGCTGGAGGCACTCGACAACGGCCAGGTCTCGTACGCATGCCTCGACGTGTTTGCCGTGGAGCCGCTGCCGCAGGACAGCCCGCTGTGGGACCACCCCCGGGTGATGGTGTCCCCGCACACCTCGGCCCTCAGTGCTGCCGAGAACCGGCTGATCACGGAACGCTTCTGCGGCAACCTGCGCACGTTCCTCGACGGCGGCGAGCTCCCCCACGTCGTGGACACGGTTCACTTCTACTAGGTCTTTCACCGGGCCTTCCGCCGGGCCTTCCGCCGGTCCATCCGCCGGGCCTTCCGCGGCCGGCGGTCCGGTCCTGAGGTCCGGGCCGGCGGTCCGGTCCTGAGGTCCTGGCCGGGTGGCCAGTTCCGCGCCCATCAGGGCGGTCCCTCCGAAACGAACTGCAACCCCAAGAATTTGGATTCGAAAAGGGAATCTGGCTTTCGGAGGTGCAGGTCAAACGGCGGGGCCGCCCCTGGCGCGTAAGCGTGCGGGAGGACTGACGACCGGGTTCGCCCCCGGCAACGCGGTGTCCGCCCTGCGACACGGTGTCCGCCCTGCGACACGCTGGCCGCCCTGCGACGCGCTGGCCGCCCTGCGACACGGTGTCCGCCCTGCGACACGCTGGCCGCCCTGCGACGCGCTGCCCGCCCTGCGACGCCCTGCTTGCCCGGCGCCCCGGTATTACCGCGTCACCTGGAATGTGCCGCGTCATCAGGCATTCTCCGCGTCACCATGCCACTCCGGAGCCCACAATTTCCGTCCGGCGACACGGCTTCTTCCCCGCGACGCGACTCGTTCTCGGCGCCCTCCGGCCTATTCGGCGCCCCGAAAAACCCATGTCGCCCGATATTTCCCGCCTCACCGGGCATTTGCAGCGTCGCAAAGTCAGCCCTGCGGCTGTGCAATTCCCACATCCCCAAGCATCTCTGCACCGCAGCCATCCCGCACACCAGGCACGCCCCGAAACCCGGGAAGGCCGCGGCCCTCCCGGGTGGAAGGGCCGCGGCCGTGGTACCGGCAGCTGGCGGCTGGGCGCCACGGAGCGCCTAGCTGGCGTCCTCCGTCAGGAGGAGGTCGCCCCCACGGTTTCCGGGGTGAAGAATGTGGTGACAAAGGAGATGGCGGCCAGAACCAATGAGTAGATAGCGAGCACCAGCCAGGAATGATCAGTGGCGGCCAGGAGTGCGGCGCCCACCAGGGGCACCAGTCCGCCGGCGAAGACCGCGGAGAGTTCCCGGCTCATGGCCACGCCGGTGAACCGGTACTGGGAGCCGAAGAGTTCGGGCAGGAGCGGGCACTGCGGCCCGAGCATGGACTGAACGCCCAGGGCGATGCCCACCACCATGACTATCCAGACCAGGGTGACATTGCCCAGCGTCACCAGGTAGAACGCCGGCAGTGCGATAAGGGCCTGGAAGAGCGCACCGTAGCGGTAGACGGGTACGCGTCCGAACCGGTCAGACAGCGCACCGAAAGTCACCACCATAACGGCGGCGAAGCCGGCGGCAATAAGCAGGCCCACCGGGCCAATGAACTTGTCCCCCGGGAAAACCCCGTCCTTTGACGCCATGAAGGCGATGAGCAGGGCGGAGTAGATCGAGGAATTGCCGTTCTCGCCCATCCGCAGGCCGATGCCGATCAGCACGTTCTTCTTGGAGTGCTTCCAGAGCTGGCCCAGGGGGTTTTTGGCCACGCTCTTGTGCTTTTCCAGCTCCTGAAAGACCGGTGTTTCCTTGAGCCGCAGCCGAATGAAGATGGCCACCGCAATCAGGATCAGGCTGGCCAGGAACGGCACCCGCCACAGCCAGCCCTCCAGGACCGCCTTGTCCGCCATGGCTATCAGGGCAAACGTTCCGGCGCCCAGGAGAGTACCGAGCTGGATCCCGACAAAGGGCAGCGAGGCGAAGAAGCCCCGGCGGCTCCGCGGTGCGACTTCGGAAATCAGCGTGGTGGCGCCCGCCTGCTCAGCTCCGGCGCCCAGTCCCTGAAGGATGCGCAGCGTCACGAGGAGTACGGCTCCCAGCATGCCTGCCTGTTCAAACGTCGGCAGCAGCCCGATGGCAAAGCTTGCCGTGCCCATCAGACCGATCGTGAGGATGAGAACCAGCTTGCGGCCGAACCTGTCGCCGATGTGCCCGAAGATCATTCCGCCGAAGGGCCGGGCCGCAAACCCCACCCCGTAGGTGGCAAATGATGCTATCAGGGCACCGTCGTCGCCAAGAGGTTTGAAGAAGAGCGGGCCAAAGATCAGGGCCGAGGCCAGGCCGTAAATGTAGAAATCGTAGTACTCCAGGGCGGAGCCCACGGAGCTGGCAAGAGTTGCCCTTCGCAGCTGTTCCGGATCGACGACGGCGCCGTCCGCTTCGGCCAGCGGTGTATTAGTACTAGTTGTCACAAGCACTCCCTTAAGAACACTCCAGACCCCCGTTGGCCTGGTGGGATATGACCAACCCTCAAAAGGGGCGATCACCATGTTGAACAGCGTACAGCAGGCTGATCACTTGGCCTATGACTAATCAGATTTATTTTCCGGGCACGTGCTCTCGTTGGCCGGCGCTACCCCATGGGATTACCCAGGGACCGGGCCAGCTCCTTGAGCTCCTTCACCATCAACGCGCCCTGCTCCTCCGAGTAGGTCGCCTTCAGCGCGGTGACAGACAAGCCCAGACTGGGACCGTGCGCCCCACGGGTGGGCACCGCGACGGCCAGGCATACGACCCCCGTGGTTGATTCCTCATCCTCGAAGGCGTAGCCCTGTTCCCGGATGACGGCGAGCTGGGCCTTTAGCTCGGCCCCGGTGCGCAGGGACTTCGGAGTCAGGACCGGCAGCTGTGCGTCATCAGGGAACATCCCTGCCACGTCATGGTCGTGAAGCCGCGCAATGAGCGCCTTGCCAACAGCGCAGAGAGACACCGGCATCCTGTCCCCGATGTTCGAAGTGAGGCGGACTGCGGGATGACCTTCGTACCGCGCCAGGTAGATAACGTTGCTTCCATCAAGCATGGCGATGCGGACCGTTTCGCCGGAAAGGGTAGGCGCCTGTTCGCAGAACCGGTAGAACTCCTGGACCTCGTCAAGCCTGCTCAGGTATGCCGCGCCCAGCTCAACCAGCTTCCGTCCGAGCGTGAATTCGGCACCTTGGCGGTTGATGAGCCTTGCCTCCTCGAGCGCAAGCAGGAGGTTCGAGGTCGAGGATTTGGGGATGCCCAGTTCCCTGGCGAGGTCGCTCAGCGTCAGTCGCCCGGTGGCAGAGGAGGCCAGCGCCTCCAGCACAGCAGCGGCACGGGTGACCGCCGGCGCGGGTGAGGCGCTCCCCGGCCCGTCAGTGGTGCGGGAAACTCGGGAATCGGCCATGATTCTCCTTCACGGATCGCGCGTATGGCGACGGCGCCACACATTCGGTGCTGTTCAGTCAGTTGAACACTAACCATCATAGTGTGAAGGCGCACAGCAGCGCGCCCTCAGGGGACTGAAACTCGATGGGGGAAGGGGATACGTACGAGCGGCGGGACGGGAGCCGCCCGCCATCAGGCGACGGCCACCACGGGATTCGTGAGCTCGCCGATGCCTTCGATATGACAAGTGACGGTGTCGCCAGGGACTAGCCGCGCGCATTCGGCCGGGAAGCCCGTCAGTACAAGATCGCCAGGGTACAGCGTCATAAAGGACGTCAGGTACACGAGGATTTCGTCCACCCCCCAGCCGAGGTCAGCGGAGCTCGCCGTTTTGAGCTCAACGCCGTTGTGCCTGATCCCGATAACCAGGTCGGCGTCGTTCAGTCCCGTTACAGTCCAGGGGCCTGCCGGAGTGAACGTATCTTGGCTTTTGGCGCTGGTCCACAATTCGTCCGACTTCTGCAGGTCCCGGGCGGAGACATCGTTACCAATGGTGAAACCCAGAACTGCACTCCGAGCGTTCCTGAGCGTCAGCCCCCGGACTTTGCTTCCGATGACGATTGTCAGTTCCGCTTCCGGTTCAACACGGCCGACGCCTGGCCCCAGTTCTATTCCATCTCCCGGGCCGACCACGCTGGTTGCGGCCTTGAGGAAGGCCCGGGGCGGGAGATTGCGGCCGGACGGGCCGGTGTTGTGCGCCATCCCCAAGACGTTGGCCGGGACGCTTGGTGACAGGAAAATGAACGAGCCCTCCTCAACCGTGTCGCCGGTTCCCCAACCACTGCGCGGGACGCTCCCGGCGTTCGCCGGGGAACCCGGGAACGGCGAGTCGATCACCGTCCAAACCCTTCCGGCATCGCTGTCGAAGTCCGGGGCGACGTTGGCGACGAAAAACTGCTCGGCCTTGGAAACGTGCGAGAGCGGACGGACCCGGGCCATTCGACGGGTACTCGTGGCGTTCATGAAGACATCCTAGGGCGCGCGCCGCGGCACGGACGGAATGAGTCAGTCCAGGCCACTCCTACGCGGCCGCCCATGCTGGCAGTTACGCCAGCGAATAGGCATTTCTGCGGCTTCGAATTTCCGCCCCCTGTTTCACATTTCCGAAAATTCACGGTATATTCATTACAGGCTTTCCACCGCGGCATCCCCCAATAGTCGCGGTGGAAAGCCTTTCCAATGCCCCGGCACTTCCGGCCCGCGATGCCGCGCCTACGCCGCGTCCGCGACGGCCTCCCGCAGCCGCCAGCCGCCGCCCAGACCGTCACGGATGATTTCCATCGTGGTGAGGGCAGAACCCGAATTCCGACCCAGTCTCGCCTGGATCTGCCAGACCTCGACGTCGACGCGGCTCAGCCCCTTGGGCATCCGGCGCTCCGCCTCCCACCAACTCACCCGCTCGAACCAGCGGACCGGCTCCGCACCGATGATCCATTCGCGGCCGCCGCGCACAACTGCCCGGGGCCTGCCATCGGGACCAGATTTCACCATGATGTGTTCCATAGCAGCCAATGTAGGGCGGGGCTGTGACATTTTGCGGCCTGGCGGACCGGGAGCCGGATCCTGCCGGCAGACCCTGCGCGCTACAGCCGCGAGAGCGTCTCCTGTCGGTCGGAGCTGTTGCCCTGCCCGTTGACGCCGGAGTCGGCCTTGCGCCGTCCAACCAGCGGCCTCAGCCGCTTCTCGATGGGACGTTCGACGAGCGTGTAGAGCAGTGCCGACACAGCGATGGACACGGCAAGGACGCCCAGGGAAACGCCAACACGTTGGTGCAGGCGAAGCGGGTGCAGCATCAATGCCGCCCGGATAACCAGTTCATGGATGAGGTACAGGGCAAAAGACCACTCCCCCAGGCGGACCATCACAGGCGTGCTGGATAGTCCCGCGCCTCCGGCGAGGTCGCGCTTGGCAAAACCCGCCACCAGGGCAGCGATGCCGGGAATCATCAGCAGGGTTGCAGTTTCCGGTCGGAAGAGAGACGGGACCAACGGAACGATCGCCTCCCACAGCACGAAGGATCCACCCGCGATAAGCGCCCCGGTGGTTGCTCCGAACTTTGGCCGCCACCCCCTGCGGAATGCGAACGCCAGGCACACGCCGATGGCGAAGTCCACCATCCTGAATGCCGGCAGGATGTACAGAAGATCCCCCCACGGCGCAGCCTTCGAGAAGGTGAACAGGAGCGAGTAGGCGACAGCAGCAGTGCCGAAGATCGCGGCCGCTGCACCCAGCACCGCGTGGACGTTGAAGCGGGACAGCCACGCGGCGAGAAGGGGAAAGCACAGGTAAAAGAACGCCTCGGCCGAGAGCGACCAGGAGACCCCATTGAAGGCGTTGGCCCATTCCTGATTCCACGCGTGAGCCAGCAGCAGTACGGCCGGAAGCCGGTCAAAGGACACGGCGCCGTCGTTGACGGATAAATAGGCAGCGGCCAGCAGGGTTGTCAGTGCATGGAGAGGCCAAATCCTGACCAGTCTGCGCCAGTAGAACACGCGCTTGCCGGTCGTTGGCCGGTAGGACCAGGCAAGAACGAAGCCGGACAATACGAAGAAAAACGCGACGCCCGTGTACCCGAGCACGATGAAGCGTGATATTTCAGGAATCAAGAACGCCGAAATGTGGTACAAAACTACGATCAGTGCGGCGATGAACCGCAGTCCGGTCAACGAATTCAAACGCATTTCCGACACTGGCGAGCTCATGGGACTTCCTAGCGTCAGGGATCGATGTTACCGGCTGCCGGAGCATGCAAAACCCCGCCGTGCGGGCTTTTCGGCCTGCAACAGCGGGGTTTTCTTTGGTGGGTCCTACCGGGATCGAACCGATGACATCCACGGTGTAAACGTGGCGCTCTACCAGCTGAGCTAAAGACCCAAACTGCTGGTTCCAAGCCTCAGCGCTTGAACCAACGAACAGTTACTGTACCGGATGCAGCGGGCAGAACGCCAATCGGGTTCAGAGCGGCGGGAGCTCGTCGGCAAGCCAGGTGAGGGCCTCGCTGACGCCGGCGTCGAGCTTGACCGCGGCGAGCTCGTCCCCGCGGGTCTGGCCCCGGTTGATGATCACCACGGGCTTCCCGTGCTTGGCAGCGTGCCGGGCAAACCGCAGGCCGCTCATCACGGTCAGTGAGGATCCGGCAACGAGGAGCGCGCCGGCCTCGTCCACCATGGCGTACGAGCGTTCCACCCGGTCTTTCGGGACGTTTTCGCCGAAGTAGACGAAATCAGGTTTCAGTGTGCCCCCGCAGGCCGGGCAGTGGGCCACGACAAAACTCTCGATCAGGGCGGCGTCCTCGACGGTGGCGTCGGCGTCCGGGGCCATTTCGACCATGCCGCCGGAGAGCGCCCGTTCCAGGAAGCCCGGGTTGAGCTCCTCCAGCACCCCGGCCAGCAGTGTCCGACTGTAACGCCGGTGGCAGGCGAGACAGACCACCTGGTCGAAGCGGCCGTGCAGGTCCACCACGTTGACGCTTCCGGCATCCTCGTGGAGCCGGTCCACGTTCTGGGTGATGAGTCCGGTGAGCAGGCCGCGGTGCTCCAGCCGGGCGACGGCGGCGTGGCCGTCATTGGGATCGGCCCGGCGCAGGTGGGACCAGCCAATGTGGTTTCGGGCCCAGTAGCGGCGCCGGTTGTCCGCCTCGCCGATGAATTCCTGGTACGTCATGGGAGCCCGGGGGGCGGCGCCCGGCCCGCGGTAATCCGGAATGCCGGAGTCTGTGCTCAGTCCAGCACCGGTCAACAGGGCGAATCGCTCCCCCGCGAGAACGTCATGGATTTCCTGCAGGACCGCAAGCTCGTCCCGGGCCGGCGTCCCGGCGGGGACCGGGGGCAGGCTGGCAAAACCAGTCATGCCGATCCCGGGCCGCCGCGTCCTCACCGCGTCAGCTCCGGCCGAGTCCTGCCAGGGCGCAGCGGTACTCTGCGAAATCCCGGGCCTGGCCGCGGGGATTCACCACCACGTAGCGCACAATGCCGTTCGCGTCGATGATGAAGGTTCCACGCTTGGCCATGCCGCTTGCGGGGTCAAACACCCCGTATTGTTCGGCGACGGCCCCGTGCGGCCAGAAGTCCGCCAGCAGGTCGAAGGCATAGCCTTCCTTCTCCGCGTAGGCCCGTTGGGCGAACTTGCTGTCCACCGAGATCCCCAGCACGACGGCGTCGGCACCCTCGAACAAGGCCAGGTTGTCCCGGATTTCGCACAGCTCACCCGTGCAGATGCCGGAGAAGGCGAACGGGAAAAACACCAGCACGACGTTCCGGCCGCGGAGCTCCGAGAGCGCCACGGGTTCGCCAAACTGGTTCAGCAGCACGAAGTCGGGGGCAACATCGCCGACAGCCGGCACAGCCTGTGCCCGGACTGCCTCATCCCCGATGATGCGGACCGCGCCGGCTTGGGTCACTTGTTCTTCCGCGTGACCCGGGTGGCGCTCCAGTCCTTGGAGACGCCGGCGGAGGTGGTGTAGTGCAGCCCTGCGGTGGGTGCGGCGTCCTGGATGTCCGCCGGTGAAACATAGCCCACCCGGCCGGACTTCGGGGTCAGCACCCAGATCACGCCGCCCTCAGCCAGGGTGGTCAGCGAGTCAACCAGGGTGTCAACGAGGTCACCGTCGCCGGAACGCCACCAAAGAATGACGGCATCTACTACTTCGTGGTCGTCCTCATCGAAGAGTTCCGAGCCGGTGAGATCTTCGATGTCGTCGCGCAAGTCGAAGTCGACGTCGTCGTCATAACCGAATTCCTGAATCAGGTCACCGGTTTTGAAACCCAGTTTTTCCGCCACATTTACCGAAGTGGCGGCGTCGGCCTCGCTCACGTGTTGCTCCTATGCTTGGTGTTTTCAAAAGCTCTAGTGATTTCCATTACTCCAAGCCAACACCCTTTGCGCCTGCGCTTCAAGCTGTTGGCCCCGCGATCCGCCATATTCTGCGTCACACACGGCGATCCGAGCACCGCCGGGCGGTGCGTCGTCACACAACCAGTATGCCGGTCAAATACGACTGGACCCCCACGGGACAGCTACGCATCCCCGAGACGTGAGAGCTAGAGTGGCTGATGACGACTACGCCCGCGAGGGCAACCGTCCCGCTGACACCCGGCGGGAGTAGTTGTGATTGGACCTTGCCCGGCGCACATGACCGGGCAGTTGTAACCGATATGTCGCACACGTCGCGTTCACGCCAGGCAGTTACCCTGCCGGAGCTGAGGGTGCCGATGAATGCGCTCAAAGAGAGGTTGGACGTGGCTGCAGGAGAAGAGACCTCCCATATCCTCAGCGGGTTGACTAACCAGCTGCCTGATCGTGATCCGGAAGAGACCGCCGAGTGGCTGGAGTCCCTGGATTCGCTGATTCAGGATCAGGGCACCGAGCGTGCCCAGTACATAATGCGCAGCCTGCTCCAGCGGGCCGGCGCGCAGAGTGTGGGCGTTCCGATGGTGACCACCACGGACTACGTCAACACCATCCCGGTGGACCAGGAAGCGCCGTTCCCCGGGGACGAGGAAATCGAGCGGAAGTACCGGGCGTGGCTGCGGTGGAATGCCGCGGTGATGGTGCACCGGGCGCAGCGGGCCGATATCGGCGTCGGCGGGCACATCTCGACCTATGCCGGGGCCGCGACCCTGTACGAGGTCGGGTTCAACCACTTCTTCCGCGGCAAGGACCACCCCGGCGGCGGGGACCAGGTCTTCTTCCAGGGCCACGCCTCCCCCGGCATGTACGCCCGGGCCTTCATGGAGGGCCGGCTCTCCGAGGAGGACCTGGACGGGTTCCGGCAGGAGAAGTCCAAGGAAGGACATGCCCTCTCCTCCTACCCGCACCCGCGGCTGATGCCGGAGTTCTGGGAGTTCCCCACGGTCTCGATGGGCATCGGGCCGATGAACGCGATCTACCAGGCCCAGTCCAACCGGTACCTGCAGAACCGCGGCATCAAGGACACCTCCGACCAGCAGGTCTGGGCGTTCCTGGGTGACGGGGAAATGGACGAGCCCGAGTCCCGCGGCCTGCTCCAGCTCGCCGCGAACGACAAGCTGGACAACCTCAACTTCGTGATCAACTGCAACCTCCAGCGCCTTGACGGGCCCGTGCGGGGCAACGGGAAGATCATGCAGGAACTCGAGGCGTTCTTCCGCGGCGCGGGCTGGAACGTCATCAAGGTCGTCTGGGGCCGGGAGTGGGATGACCTGCTGGCCAAGGACGAGGACGGCTCGCTCGTGAAGATCATGAACGAAACCGTCGACGGGGACTACCAGACCTACAAGGCCGAGTCCGGCGCGTTCGTCCGCGAGCACTTCTTCGGGCAGACCCCGCAGACCAAGGAAATGGTCCAGGACCTCACCGACGACCAGATCTGGAACCTCAAGCGCGGCGGCCACGACTACAACAAGGTCTACGCCGCGTACAAGGCCGCGACCGAGTTCAAGGGCAAACCCACCGTCATCCTGGCCCACACGGTCAAGGGCTACGGCCTGGGCACGCACTTCGAGGGCCGCAACGCGACGCACCAGATGAAGAAGCTCACCCTCGCGGACCTCAAGGCCTTCCGCGACCACCTGCGCATCCCGATCACCGACGACCAGCTCGAAGCGGACCTCTACCGGCCCCCGTACTACCACCCCGGCATGGACTCCCCCGAGATCCAGTACCTCATGGAACGCCGCCGCGCGCTCGGCGGCTTCGTCCCCGAACGCCGCTCCAAGCACTCAGAGGTCAAGCTCCCGGAGGAGAAGGTCTACGAGGTCGCGAACCGCGGCTCCGGCAAGCAGCTGGCAGCCACCACCATGGCATTCGTCCGGCTGCTCAAGGACCTCATGCGGGACAAGGAATTCGGCCAGCGGATCGTGCCGATCATCCCGGACGAGGCGCGAACCTTCGGCATGGACGCGTTCTTCCCGACGGCGAAGATCTATAACCCGAACGGTCAGAACTACCTGTCGGTGGACCGCGAGCTCGTCCTGGCCTACAAGGAGTCCATCTCCGGCCAGATCGTGCACGCCGGCATCAACGAGGCCGGTTCGGTGGCGGCCTTCACCGCCGCCGGCACGTCCTACGCCACGCACGGCGAGCCGCTGATCCCGATCTACGTCTTCTACTCGATGTTCGGTTTCCAGCGCACGGGCGATTCCTTCTGGGCCGCCGCGGACCAGATGACCCGCGGGTTCATCATCGGTGCCACCGCCGGGCGCACCACGCTGACCGGCGAAGGCCTGCAGCACGCCGACGGCCACTCCCCGATCCTGGCCGCCACCAACCCGGCGGTCCTGACCTACGACCCTGCCTACGGCTACGAGATCGGCGTCATCATGCGCGACGGCCTCAACCGCATGTATGGTCCGGGCCTGGCGGACAACGACCCGTCGCGGAACGTGATGTACTACATCACGGTCTACAACGAGCCGATCTCCCAGCCTGTAGCGCCGGCGGACGTCGACGTCGAGGGCATCATCAAGGGCATCTACCTGCTGGCACCGGCCAAGATTGACGGCCCGCGCACGCAGATCCTGGCCTCCGGCGTCTCGGTGCCCTGGGCCTTGGAGGCCCAGCGGATCCTCGCCGAGGACTGGGGCGTCTCCGCGGACGTCTGGTCCGTCACGTCCTGGACCGAACTGCGCCGCGACGCCATGGCCGCCGAGGAAGAAGCCTTCCTCAACCCCGGCCAGCCGGCCCGCGTCCCGTTCGTGGCCCAGCAGCTCGCCGGCGCCACCGGCCCGATCGTGGCCGTGACCGACTACATGAAGGCCGTCCCGGACCAGATCCGCCAGTTCCTCCCGAACGAGTTCGCCTCGCTCGGCGCGGACGGCTTCGGCTTCTCCGACACCCGCGCCGCAGCCCGCCGCTTCTTCAAGAACGACATCCACTCCGTGGTTGTCCGTTCCCTGCAGATGCTGGCCCGCCGCGGCGAGGTCGATGCCCAGGCTCCGGCCCAGGCAATCGAGAAGTACCGCCTGCACAACGTCAACGCCGGCACCACCGGCAACGCCGGCGGCGACTCCTAGGGTCAGTCCAACAGCGTACGACGGCGGTCCCCACCGGAAGGCGGGGGCCGCCGTCGGCGTTAAACAGCATTCCGGTGCCCGTCCGGGAACCGGCACGGCTGCGGAGCGCCGCTGTGATCCAGCACAAGGCGCCTTGTAGCCTTCGCACAAATGGAGCTTGGGCGGGCCGCACCGTATGCTCGATACATGGCCGAGCCGATCACCACTCCCGCGAAACGCAAGCCCGCCTCGAGGGCGATGCCCCCGGAGAAGGTCGAGACGCTCAAGAAGCTTCGGGGAAGCGTCGGGCAGCTCTCCACGACGACGCTGCGCCAGTTGGAGAAGTCCCTGCCGTGGTACAGCCGGCTGAACTCGGACGAACGCTCCGCCCTGGGCATGGTGGCCCAGAACGGCATCGCCGCCTTCGTCACCTGGTACGAGCGCCCCAGCTCGCCGTCGTGGATCCTGTCCGACGTCTTCGGCACCGCGCCGACCGAACTCACCCGCTCCATCAGCCTGCAAAAGGCCCTCCAGCTGATCCGGATCGTCGTTGAGGTGGTCGAGGACCAGGTCCCCGTGATCGCCCCCGAAGCGGACCAGGGCGCGCTGCGCGAGGCGGTGCTGCGGTACTCCCGGGAAGTGGCCTTCGCCGCCGCAGACGTCTACGCCCGAGCCGCCGAAACCCGCGGATCGTGGGACACCCGGCTCGAAGCCCTCATCGTGGATGCGATCCTGCGCGGCGAAAATACCGATGCGCTGCGGTCCCGGATTGCCGCCCTGGGCTGGAAGGCACAGGAGCGTTTCACCGTCATGGTGGGCAATTCCCCGTCCGAACCGAACGCCAGCTACGTCAGCGAACTGCGCCGCACCGCCGGGCGCTTCGCCGAAGACGCCCTCGTCGGGATCCAGGGCGACCGGCTCATACTCATCCTCGGCGGGCTCCACGACCGCGAGACCGCCTACCTGAAACTCGCTGAACTCTTCGCCCCGGGGCCGGTCGTCTACGGCGCCGAAGCGGCTTCGCTGCTGGAGGCCAGCGGCTCCGCCCAGTCCGCCTTTGCCGGGCTGACTGCTGCCCGCGCCTGGCCCGCCGCGCCGCGTCCGGTGGCTGCCGATGACCTCCTGCCCGAACGCGTGATCTCCGGCGACGACGCCGCCCGGCGTTCCCTGGTCAAAAATATTTACCGGCCCCTGCTCGCGGCCTCCAACGGGCTGGTGGAGACCCTGGGCACCTATCTCGAGCTCGGCCATTCCCTCGAAGCCACGGCGCGTGAACTCTTCGTCCACGCCAACACCGTGCGCTACCGGCTCAAGCGCGTCTGTGACGTCACGGGCTGGGATCCGCTGTTGCCGCGGGAGGCCTTTGTGCTCCAGACCGCCCTCGTCGTGGGCCGGCTCGCGACCCCGCCGAAGCCCGCCACCGAACGGCAGCCGTCGCGTAACAACCCCTGAGCAGTTGTAGACTTCCTACAAAGTGACCCTGTGAGCTTGGTGCATGAATGCACCGATAATCACGCCGTAGTTTGGAAAGCTGGATACGTGCTTGCAATCGTCTGCCCTGGACAGGGCTCCCAGACCCCCGGCTTTCTCGCCCCTTGGCTGGAACTGCCCCCCGTCGCAGGCCACTTGGCCGCCCTGAGCGAAATCGCAGGCATCGACCTCACCGCCCACGGCACCACCTCGGATGAAGAGACGATCAAGGACACCGCCGTGGCGCAGCCCCTGATCGTGGCCGCCGGGCTGGTGACCGCGCAGTCGCTGTTCGACGTCGAACTCGCCACTCTGCCGGTCATCCTCGCCGGCCACTCCGTCGGCGAAATCACGGCCTCCGCCCTGGCCGGCGTGCTGACGGAAACCGAAGCCATGACCTTCGTCCGGGAACGTGCCAACGGCATGGCAGCCGCCGCGGCGGCCACGCCCACCGGCATGAGCGCGGTGGTGGGCGGCGACCCCGCCGAGGTGCTGGCCGCGATCGAGGCCTGCGGTGCCACGGCTGCCAACGTCAACGGCGCGGGCCAGACCGTCGCCGCCGGAACCCTGGACCAGCTCAAGGCCCTCGCGGAAAACCCCCCGGCCAAGGCCCGGGTCATTCCGCTGAAAGTCGCCGGCGCGTTCCACACCTCGCACATGTCCCCCGCCGTCGCGGCGCTGCGGGCGCTCCGGCCCAAGCTGCACCCGCGGAACCCGCAGGTCCCCCTGCTCTCCAACTTCGACGGCGCGCAAGTCACCGACGGTGACACCGCCGTGGAGAGCCTGATTGCCCAGGTGTCCCGCCCGGTCCGCTGGGACCGATGCATGGAAACACTCGTCAAGCGTGGCGTGACCGGCGTCATTGAACTTGCCCCCGCCGGAACGCTGGCCGGCCTCGCCAAGCGCGGCATGCCGGGCGTGAAGACCGTCACCGTCAAGACCCCGGACGACCTGTCCGCCGCCCTGGCTCTATTCGCAGAACTGGAAGGACAGGCATGAGCGTTCCCACCTTGAAGCAGGCTCCCCTGCACGAGAACACCCGCGTTATGGGAGTCGGCGCGTACCGGCCGGACGTGATCGTCACCAACGATGACGTCTGCCAGTGGATCGATTCCTCCGACGAGTGGATCCGCCAGCGCACCGGCATCATCACCCGCCACCGCGCCCCCGCCGACGTCAGCGTCATCGACATGGCCGAAGGCGCTGCCCGCGAGGCCCTGCAAAAAGCCGGCATCGAGGCGTCCCAGCTCGGCGCCGTCATCGTCTCCACCGTGACGCACCCCTACGCGACCCCGTCCGCCGCAGCGAGCCTCGCCGACCGCCTCGGCGCGACACCGGCCCCGGCCTTTGACATCTCCGCCGCGTGCGCCGGGTACTGCTACGGCATTGCCCAGGCCGACGCGCTGGTCCGCTCCGGCGCTGCCAACTATGTCCTCGTGGTCGGCGCGGAAAAGCTGTCCGACGTCATCGACAACACCGAGCGCACCATTTCCTTCCTGCTCGGCGACGGCGCGGGCGCCGTCGTGATCGGCCCCTCCGACACGCCCGGCATCGGCCCGTCGGTGTGGGGCTCGGACGGCAGCAAGTGGGATGCGATCGGCATGACCCACTCCATGCTGGACCTCCGCGAGCTCGCCACCGCCGGCCGGCAGGGAGGCGCCCTGAGCGCCGAAGAAGCTGCCGTCACCGACGCGGCCGTCTGGCCCACGCTCCGCCAGGACGGCCAGACGGTCTTCCGCTGGGCAGTCTGGGAAATGGCCAAGGTGGCCCAGCAGGCACTGGACGTCGCCGGGATCACTGCCGAGGACCTCGCGGCCTTCATCCCGCACCAGGCGAACATGCGGATCATCGACGAGATGGCCAAGAAACTCAAGCTGCCGGAGCACGTCATCATTGCGCGGGACATCGCCGACGCCGGCAACACCTCCGCAGCCTCCATCCCCCTCGCCACCCACCGCCTGCTGCAGGAAAACCCGCAGCTCAGCGGCGGGCTTGCACTGCAGATCGGCTTCGGCGCCGGGCTGGTTTTCGGTGCCCAAGTGATCGTGCTTCCGTAGGAGTCCTTGCTCCCCCCAGCTTTCCCCCAGCCTTAAATCGCACCGCAAGCCGAACCCTCGGTTTGAATCATTTCCGTCCCGGGCTGCCGGCACCCCGGCAGCCCGGGACAACAACAGAAAAGGAGCCATCAATGGCGAGCAACGAAGAGATCCTGGCCGGCCTGGCTGAAATCGTCAACGAAGAGACCGGCCTGGCCACCGAGGCCGTCGAACTGGACAAGTCCTTCACCGAGGACCTGGACATCGACTCCATCTCAATGATGACCATCGTCGTCAACGCTGAAGAGAAGTTCGGCGTACGCATCCCGGACGAAGAGGTCAAGAACCTCAAGACCGTCGGCGACGCCGTCAGCTTCATCGCGAACGCACAGGCCTAGTTCAGGCCACGGCCGGTCCGGGGGCGCAACTGCACCCCCGGACCGCGCCAACTGCAGCATCATCCACTGCACCACCCCAGAGTTTTTCAAACGCGGGCCCCGGCAACCTCTCCCAGGTGCCGGACACGGCTGGCGCACCGACAGAGAGTGATCCCATGGCACGCAAAGTAGTCATTACCGGTCTGGGTGCCACCACACCCATTGGCGGCGATGTCCCCACGATGTGGAAGAATGCGCTCAAGGGCGTCTCCGGCGCGCACACGCTTGAAGATGACTGGGTGGCCAAGTACGAACTGCCCGTCCACTTTGCCGCACGCGCCACCACCCCCGCCACTGAGGTCCTGAGCCGGGTCGAGGCCAAGCGCATGGACCCCTCCACCCAGTTCGCCGTCGTCGCCTCCCGCGAGGCCTGGGCCGACTCCGGCATCACGGAAGTCGACCACGACCGCCTGGCCGTGGCCTTCGCCACCGGCATTGGCGGAGTCTGGACCCTCCTTGACGCCTGGGACACCCTGCGCGAAAAGGGCCCCCGCCGCGTCCTGCCGATGACCGTGCCCATGCTGATGCCCAACGGCCCCGCAGCAGCCGTCAGCCTGGACCTGGGCGCCCGCGCCGGCGCCCACACCCCCGTCTCCGCCTGCGCGTCCGGCACCGAAGCCGTGCACATGGGCCTGGACCTGATCCGCTCCGGCAAGGCCGACGTCGTCGTCTGCGGCGGCGCGGAAGCCGCCATCCACCCGATGCCGATCGCAGCGTTCGCCTCCATGCAGGCGCTCTCGCGCCGCAACGACGATCCCGAGCACGCCTCCCGCCCCTACGACCTCGACCGCGACGGCTTCGTCATGGGTGAAGGCGCCGGCGCCCTGGTGCTGGAGGCCGAGGAACACGCCCTGGCCCGCGGCGCCCGGATCTACGCCGAGCTGGCCGGCACCTCGGTCACCGCCGACGCGTACCACATCACGGCACCCGACCCCCAGGGCCTCGGCGCCACCCGGGCGTTGAAGGCCGCCATGTTCGACGGCCGGATCCAGCCTGAGGACGTGGTGCACGTCAACGCGCACGCCACCTCCACCCCCGTCGGCGACAAGCCCGAGTACGCGGCCCTCAAGGCCGCCCTGGGCAAGCAGCTGGACAGCGTGGCAGTCTCCGCCACCAAGTCGCAGATGGGGCACCTGCTGGGCGCTTCGGGTGCGGTGGAAGCCGTGCTGACCGTCATGGCCATCTACGACCGCAAGGCGCCGGTGACCATCAACCTCGAACACCAGGATCCGGAGATCCCGCTCGACGTCGTCACGACCGCCCGCGACCTGCCGTCCGGCAGCATCGCGGCGCTGAGCAATTCCTTCGGCTTCGGCGGCCACAACGCCGTGATAGCGGTGCGGAGCATCTAGCTCCGGACCGGATCCGGCGCTGTACGCCAAGATGGCGGCAATGTTCCTCGGGAACATTTGCCGCCATCTGTCGTCTGGGGCTGCTATGGGGCCTTTGCGGTGTCCCGGCTGCGGTGGGAGCTAGCCGACCTGATGGAGCCAGCGCACCGGGGCGCCTTCGGCAGCGTGCCGGAACGGCTCGAGTTCCTCGTCCCAGGCTTCGCCGAGGGCGAGGGAGAGCTCATGGTAGACCGCGGAGGGGTCGCCGGCGCCGGATTCGTAGGCGTAGCGGATGCGGTCTTCGGAGACCATGATGTTGCCGTGCACGTCCGTGGCGGCGTGGAAAATGCCAAGCTCGGGCGTGTGCGACCAGCGGCCGCCATCAACACCCTGGCTGGGCTCTTCGGTGACCTCGTAGCGCAGGTGCGCCCAGCCTCGGAGAGCGGACGCCAACTGCGCCCCCGTGCCCGGGTTTCCGGTCCACGACAGCTCGGCCCGGAACATTCCGGGCGCTGCTGGCTGAGCGGTCCACTCAAGATCCGTCCGCTTGTCCACAACAGAACCTATGGCCCACTCAACGTGGGGGCACAGGGCAGTTGGGGCCGAGTGAACGAACAACACACCGCGGGTTAGTGCAACAGACATTCCATCCTCCATAGCTGTAGGTACGTCTTCCCCAACGACCTCTGCCTGGATGTCTGTCTGTTGCGCGGGTCCGTAGTGAGCGGTGGTCCTTGCCAGACTATTAAGTTAATACCCGGTTTCCCCGTGGAACCTGATGCCAAAGGGCTTCAAGCGACACTTGAAAGTTGCCGGACGTGAATCTTATTCTGCCGTACCCCACCTAATTACGCCAGTGCAATTCGGCGCGTCTTTACCGGCGCGCCGCGCGGCGTCACGTATGGACTCTGCCGGGGTCCGGGGCGGCCGGATGCTGCGGGTTCAGGCCCTCGGATGGGCCTGCTGGTAGCTTTGCCGCAGCCTCTCGACGGAGACATGGGTGTAAATCTGGGTGGTGGCCAGGCTGCTGTGGCCCAGGATTTCCTGCACCGCGCGGAGGTCTGCCCCGCCGTCGAGCAGGTGCGTCGCGGCGGTGTGCCGCAGGGCATGGGGCCCGGTCGCGGCGGTGTCCCCCAGGGCCGCCAGCAGGTCGTGGACGACAGTGCGGACCTGCCGCTGGTCCACCCGCCGGCCGCGCGCACCGAGGAAGAGCGCCGGGCCGGAGGTGTCCGTGGCGAGGGAGGGCCGGCCCCGGCGCAGCCAGTCGTCGACGGCGAGCGCGGCGGGCAGGCCGTAGGGCACGGTGCGTTCCTTGTTGCCCTTGCCCAGCACCCGCAGGGTCCTGCGGTCGGGATCGAGGTCGTCCACGTCGAGGCCGGCCAGCTCGCCGACCCGGATGCCGGTGGCGTACAGCAGTTCAACCATGGCCCGGTCCCGCAGCGGCATGGTCCCGCCCTCGGCGGCTGCAGACTCAGCATCTTCCACGAGCCGAAGGACCTGCTGCTGGTGCAGCACTCCGGGCAGGGACTTTTCCCTTTTTGGTGCCTTCAGCCGCAGGGCGGGATCCGCCTGGATGAATTCCTCACGGACGGCCCAGGCGGTGAAGGCCCTGGCGGTGGCGGAGCGCCGGGCCAGGGTGGCGCGGGACATGCCCCCTTCGCTCTGGGCTCCGAGCCAGCGCCGCAGGGTGCCGAGCTCCAGCCCGGGGAGGTCGTCAACTCCTTCGGAGGCCGCATGCTCCAGGAGGCTGCGGACGTCGGAGAGGTAGGCGCGCACCGTGTGCGCCGAACGTCCCCGCTCCGCCTCCAAGTAGCGGCCGAAGCCCCGGGCTGCGGTGGCCAGGCCGGTCGGGAGCTGTTGGGTGGGCACTCCCCCACTCTTGCAGGATTCGCCCGGCGGTCAAGGATCCCTGCGGCGAGCCGCTGGTCTGCACGGTCCCTGCGGATGCGCGCCCGTCCAGCGTCGGGAACCCGGCCAGTACTTATCCTGCGCTGCCTGACCGCTTCCAGCCTCCACGCTGCGACTCTGCCAGACCCAGCAGCCCGAGCCGGCCCAGGCCCGCCCGCACCGAATCCGCGCTCAGTCCCGCGACAACGGTGAGCTTTTCCACCGAGGTGGTGGACCGCAGGGGCAGCGCATCCAGCAGAATGAGGTCCTCCAGGGTCAAGCCGTCCTGCACTGCCGCCCGGCCTGCCCTGGCCTCGGGCAGCGCTTCACCGCTGGGCGAGGCCAGCTCCGCAATCTCCGCCGCATCGGTGACGCAGACCGCCCCGCCTTCCCGGAGTAGCCGGTGGCAACCGGCGGAATTGGCGCTGTGCACAGAGCCGGGCACTGCGCCGACGGCCCTGCCCAGGGTTTCCGCGTGGTGCGCGGTGTTGAGCGCACCGGATCTCCATCTCGCCTCCACCACCACGGTGACCGATGCCAGCGCGGCGATCAGCCGGTTGCGCTGCAGGAATCTGTACCGCGTCGGCGCGGACCCGGGCGGGACCTCGGCCAGGACCGCGCCCTGGTTCGCGACTGCCCGGAGCAGATCCTCATTGCCGGACGGATAGAAACGGTCCACTCCCCCCGCCATTACGGCGATCGTGGGGATGCTGCCGGCGGAGCCGCCGGCGAGGGCAGCCCGGTGGGCGTGCGCATCGATCCCGTAGGCGCCGCCCGAGACGATCGTGAATCCGCGCTGGGCCAGCGAATATGCAAGGTCGCCGGTCACGGCGGAGCCGTAGGCGGTGCTGTCCCTGGAGCCGACGAGGGCAATCGATTTGCTGGCCGGGGGGAGCTGCTGCTCGACGCCGCGCCACCAAAGACAAATCGGCTCCTGCAGGCCGAGGTCGGCCAGCTGCCGGGGCCACAGGTCGTCCGAAGGAATAATCACCCGCCCGCCGAGCCGTTGCATGGTTGCGAGGTCCCGCGCCGGGGCAAGGTCCGGCACCCTCGGCGCCCAGCGCTTTCGGGCGACCGCCACGCCGCTCCAGCCGCTGCCCTGGCTGTTCTGGTCCAGCAGCCGGAACATCTCCCGTTCCATCTCCGCACCGGCGGCCAGCTCGCCGGTGGCGATCCGCAGTCCGTCCTCCGCCCCGGCGATATGCACGAGTGCGAGGCCTGCGGCGTCCTGCGGCTCGAACAGTCGGGACAACGCCGCCCGTGCGGTCCGTTCGCTCTCTGTCATGGTGCTGTTGTCCTTTCACTGGGTGGCGGTTGGTCGTGCCGCCGCAGTTCCCGCGGCGGCTTCGTGCGGCCCCCGGTCACGCGGCGGCCTGCCGAAGGCTAAGGGCCAGTCCGATATCGTCGGCCGCGGGGATATCCCGGTGTCCGAGGTCAGCCAGGGTCCAAGCCAGACGCAGCACGCGGTCGTAGCCGCGGGCCGTGAGCACCCCGCGTTCCATCGCGAGGTCCAGGATCCGGGTGGTGGGGGCGCCGAGCCGAAGGGCACCCCGTAGCAACCGGCCGGGCACCTGGGCGTTGGTCTCCATTCCGAACGGCAGCAGCCTCCCGAGCTGGCGCTGCCTCGCGGCGTGGACGCGGGCTGCGATGGTGGCGGTGTCCTCCTCGGCCCCCGGCCGGCCAAAGTCGGCCAGCGACACCCGCTCAAGCTGCAGCTGGATGTCGACCCGGTCCAGCAGCGGCCCCGAGAGCCGGGCCAGGTAGCGCCGGCGGATCGTCGGGGTGCAGATGCAGTCGATCCCCTTGCCGGTTGCTTTGCCGCAGGGACACGGGTTGGCCGCAAGAACCAGCTGGAAGCGGGCCGGGTAGGCTGCTGTTCCTGCCGAACGATGAAGCACCAGCTCGCCACTCTCCAGCGGCTGCCGCAGCGCGTCCAGCACCCGGCGTTCGTATTCGGGGGCCTCATCGAGGAACAGCACCCCGCGGTGCGCCCGCGAGGCGGCCCCGGGCCGCGGCAGCCCGGTGCCGCCCCCGATGATCGCGGCCGCCGTGGCGGTATGGTGCGGGCTCTCGTAGGGCGGCCTGCGCACGAGCTGAAGGGAAGCTGAGCCCAGTGCGCACAGCGAATGGATGGCGGTCACTTCCATGGCCTCGGCATCACCCAGGTCCGGCAGGAGCCCGGGCAGCCGTTCAGCCAGCATCGTTTTCCCCGCGCCCGGCGGCCCGGTCAGCAGCAGATGGTGGGCGCCGGCGGCGGCGACTTCGAGGGCTCTCCTGGCGTCCCCCTGCCCGGCGACGTCACGCATGTCCGGTGGTGCGCAGGAGTGCGTGTCAGCTCCGGCGTCAGGTTCACCAGGTTCTGGCTCGGGTTCAAAGTCGAGGGCGAGCCGCTGCGGATCGGCGCCGAAATCAAAGGCCAACCGGGCCAGTGTGGCGTAGCCCTGCACGCGGGCGCCGGGCACGAGTTCCGCCTCGGCGGCGTTTGCCTGCGCCACGACAACGTCCGAGTAGCCTGCGCGCACCGCGGCCATGACGGCGGGCAGGACTCCGCGGACCGGCCGCAGCCTGCCGTCCAGCCCCAGTTCCGCGATGAAGACGGTCCGGCCGGTGGACCGGACATCGCGGGAGGCCAGCAGGACGGCCATGGCGATGGCCAGGTCGAAGCCGGACCCCCGCTTGGGCAGCGACGCCGGGATGAGGTTGGCCGTGATCTTCCGGCGGCTCAAGGGGATTCCGGAGTTCTGGGCAGCGGAGCGGATCCGCTCTTTGGCCTCGTTAAGCGCCGCGTCGGGAAGTCCCAGGATGACAAATGCCGGCAGGGTCTGGCCGATGTCGGCCTCTACCTCCACGATGTAGCCGTTCAGCCCGACGAGGGCCACCGAGTAGGTCCGGCCCAGCGCCACCTACCCCACCCCTTTAAGGTGTTCCACGGCGGGGTCGCCGATGCCGTCGTCGAGGACGGCGATCACATCGATCCGGCGCAGCGGCATCCGGAGCTCATGGTCCCGGCACCAGGCATTGGCCAGCCGATGCAGCCGCGCCACCTTGTCCACGCCGACGGCTTCGAAAGGATGGCCGTAGGCGAGGGACCTGCGGGTCTTCACTTCGGCGATGACCAGGGTCTCGCCGTCGAGCGCGACAATGTCGATTTCACCCGCAGAACACCGCCAGTTCCGCGCCACGATCCGCATGCCCTGGGCTGTGAGATAACCGGCTGCGAGTTCCTCACCGCGCCGCCCCAGCACGTCTTTAGCTCTCATGGAACCAGCGTGCACCGCCGCGGGCGGGCATCCCAGAGCGTCAGTGCGCTATGTGGATAGCCGCTGCAAGGGCCGGGGTGTGGAGGAGGAGTGAGCCGCCGCCGCCCGGCTGCGCCGCGCTAGTTACCGTGAAATATCAGTTCCCCAGGTCGCCGACCTTGGGCAGGGCGAGTTCCTCGCTGCGCGGGAGCTCCTCGACGTTGACGTCCTTGAACGTGATCACGCGGACGCTCTTGACGAATCGGGCGGATCGGTAGACGTCCCAGACCCAGGCGTCCTGCAGCGTCAGGTCGAAGTAGACCTCGCCATCGGCGCTGCGGGCCTGCAGGTCAACGTGGTTGGCCAGATAGAAACGCCGTTCGGTCTCGACCACATAGCTGAACAGCCCGACAACGTCGCGGTATTCGCGGTAGAGCTGCAGCTCCATGTCGGTCTCATAGTTTTCAAGGTCCTCGGCACTCATGATTCCATCTTGCACCATCCGGCGGCGCCCGCGCGCCACGATGCCTCCCGCAGCACGTCCGGCCCGCCCGGTTGCATTGCCGGCAACCCGGCGCTGGCGTCAGTCTGCGAGCAGTTGCCAGCTCACCCGGTGGTAGGGCGTGGGTCCGGCGGCCCGGAGCGCGTCCTTGTGTGTGGCCGTGCCATAGCCCTTGTTCTCGTCCCAGCCGAAGGCTGGATATTCACGGTGCAGTTCGCGCATCATGCCGTCACGTTCCACCTTGGCCAGAATGGATGCCGCGGCCACGCTCAGGCACTGCATGTCCGCCTTGACCAGCGTGTGCACGGGCGCGTCGCAACCAGGCTCCGCCGGCCCGTCGTCGAACAGGGACGGCTGGGCCGCGGGCGAGAGCCAGTTGTGGCTGCCGTCCAGGAGCACGACGTCCGGGGTCACCCCGGCGGCGAGGACCGCGAGCCAGGCACGCGTGCCGGCAAGCCGGAGGGCGGCAATGATGCCGAGCGCGTCGATTTCGTTCGCCGAGGCATGCCCGACGGCGGACGCCACGCTCCAGCTTTGGACGAGCGGCACGAGACGTTCACGGTCCGACACCTTGAGCAGCTTGCTGTCGCGCACGTCCGCAAGCAGCTTCTGCTGGTAGAGATCCACGACGGCGATGCCCACGCTAACGGGCCCGGCGAGGGCGCCACGGCCCACTTCGTCGATGCCGGCGAGGAGCCGGGCGCCGGAGCTGCGGAAGCGTCGCTCGTAGTCAAGGGTGGGGGCGTCGGACATGTCTGGCTCCAGCTACTTTCCTGCCGGGGCAGGCACGTCGCGGAAGACGTCCGGGTAGTTGTCAAGGGCGGTGATGCGGTTAAGCGGCCAGGCAATGACCGCAGCCTTGCCTTCGATGTCGGCGATGTTCACGAAGCCGCCGTTGCTGTCCGCGTGGGAGCGCGAGTCGGCGGAGTGGTTCCGGTTATCGCCCATGACCCAGACCTTGCCCGCAGGGACCACTACGTCAAAATTCCGGACCTGGGGCACTTCGGCAGGGTTGATGTAGCTCTCGCTCAGCGGCGCGCCATTGACCATAAGCCTGCCGCCGGCATCACAGCAGACCACATGGTCCCCGGGCAGCCCGACGACGCGCTTGACGAGGTGCTGTTCCGAATTATCCGGCAGCAGGCCAATGAAAGTCAGTCCGTCCTGCACCCACGTGAACGGGCCGGATGCCTTCTCCGCCGCAGGGGCGAGCCAGCCCTCCGTGTCCCGGAACACCACGACATCGCCGTGCTGCAGGGCGAACGGCTCCGGGACCAGGAGGTTGACGAAGATCCGGTCATTCACGTCCAGGGTGTTGACCATGGACTCGGACGGGATATAGAAGGCCCGGAACAGGAAGGTCTTGATCAGGAAGGACAGCGCGATGGCGACGAGCACCACCGTGGCCACCTCTTTCACCCAGAGGAACAGCGGGCTGTGGCGCTCCCGGGACTTCGCCCGGCGCGCACGTTTCGATGTGGCTCCCGCATGGGACGGGCCGCCCGCAGCCGGGATGTCACGGTCCGGGGCCGAGCCCGCCGCAGCATCCTGCCCCCGAGCGTCCTGCGCCGGAGTTTCCCGCTCCCGAGTTTCCTGCGCCGGAGCAGGGGTTGGGTGCTCGGCGGCGGGGACCGCTGAGGCGGTAACCCTGGGCGGGTCCTGCTCCCGCGGATCAGGAGTCCGGGGTCCGGTCTCGGGCATCTACTGTCCGTTCTTCGCTGTTGTCGTGGCGGCCTCGGCGGGCCGTGCTACTGCTGTAAATCTATCAAGCGGCCAGATGATCTGGATGGGCCTGCCGACGACCCGCTCCAGCGGCACCATGCCGCCGCCAGGGGCCCCCAGGAGACTGCGGGAATCGGCCGACATGGACCGGTGGTCCCCCATCAGCCAGAGCCGCCCCGGGGGTACGGTCACGCTGAACTTCTGTTCGCTCGGCGCGTCGCCCGCATAGAGATAGGGTTCCGCAACTTGCTGGCCGTTGACTGTGAGTTTGCCGCCCGCGTCGCAGCAGGCCACGTGGTCACCGGGGAGCCCGATGACGCGTTTGATGTAGGTGTTCTCGCCGCCGGAGAGGCCGATCCAGTGCCCGACGCCGCCGAGAAAATCCAGAACCGGGCCCTGGCCGCTGTTCAGCGGGGCGAAGGAGCCGCGGCCGTCGAAGACGACGATGTCGCCGCGGCCCACCGGTTCGGCCTGGAAGTCCGTCCGGGACACGAGGATCCTGTCCCCCTCGCGGAAGAGGGGCTCCATCGAGGCGGAGGGGATGTAGTAGACGTCGAGCCACAGTGACCGGACCAGTCCGCTGATGATGACGGCAAGGACCACAGCCGGCAACACAAAACGCCAGCCGAGTTTCCTGGGCTGGCGTTTTGTGTGTTCCATGGTCCGTATCCTTATTGCGCTTTTCTGACGTGAACAGCGCTGTTGCGGATGCTCCGGCGCTGGCCGGACACGGTCCGTGGACCCGCGGTGGAAGCCTGAAAGGACTTACTTTGAGGGCTGGAAGTCGCGCTTTTCCTTGATCTTCGCGGCCTTGCCACGCAGGTTGCGCATGTAGTACAGCTTGGCGCGGCGCACGTCGCCCTTGGAGACGAGCTCGATCTTATCGATGATCGGGGAGTGCACCGGGAAGGTACGCTCCACGCCAACACCGAAGGAGACCTTGCGGATGGTGAAGGTTTCGCGCAGGCCGTCGCCGTGGCGGCCCAGGACGAAGCCCTGGAAGACCTGGACGCGGGAGTTCTTGCCTTCGATGATGTTCACGTGAACCTTGAGGGTGTCACCCGCGCGGAAGACGGGAACATCGGTGCGCAGCGACGCTGCATCTACGGAATCGAGGATATGCATTGATTCACTCCTGGTGAACGCCACAGGTCCTTCACGTTGGGTCACGGCGGCGAAGCCCAGGCGCAAATGCGGCCCGGAACGTCCCGTCGAAAATTTGTGAATCCGGCACTGCCAGGAATTGGCGGGGCCGGGGTGCCGCGCTGTTGGTGACGCTCCCCCTGTGGCAGGTTCGCACCCAGCAGGCACAAGGACCAATTTTGCCACATCCGGGGCTTTCCAGCCAATCCGCCCAGGCCAGTCCGCTCAGGCCGGTCCGCTCAGCCGGAATCGCCGCCGGCGGCGGCGCGGCGCACCAGGTGGCCGTCGACGACGTCGTACCCGAGGTCCGCGAAAGCGGTGCGGTCAGCGCGGGGCAGCTTGGCGGCGTCGAACGCCTCAAGCAGGTCCGGGCGGCGTTCGGCGGTGCGCCGGTACTGTTCGTGCCGGCGCCACTGGGCAATCTTGCCGTGGTTGCCGCTGAGCAGCACCGCAGGCACCTCGCGGTCCCGCCAGTTGGAGGGCTTGGTGTAGACGGGGTACTCCAGCAGCCCGTCGGCGTGTGATTCCTCCACGAGTGACTCCGGGTTGCCGACGACGCCAGGCAGGAGGCGGCCGATGGCCTCCACCATGGCCAGCACCGCCACTTCGCCGCCGTTGAGGACGTAGTCGCCAAGGCTCACGGGCCGGACCGTGAAGTGCCCGGCGGCCCATTCCATAACGCGTTCGTCGATGCCTTCGTAGCGGCCGCAGGCAAACACCAGCCGGTCCTCTTCGGCCAGTTCGTGGGCCGTGGCCTGGGTGAACCGCTCGCCCGCCGGTGAGGGCACGATCAAGACCGGCTTCGCAGCCCCCGCAGGACGGTCGGCCGCGACGGCTGCCAGCGCCTGCGCCCAGGGCTCGGGCTTCATGACCATGCCGGCGCCGCCGCCGTACGGGGTGTCATCGACGGTCCGGTGGCGGTCCGTGGTGAAGTCCCGGAGGTCGTGGACGTTCAGCTCCAGCAGGCCGTCCTGGCGGGCCTTGCCGATCAGCGAGAGTTCCAGCGGTGCCAGGTAGTCGGGGAAGATGCTGACGACGTCGATCCTCATCTAGGCGCTGTCCCCGGCGCCGGCGCGGCCTTCAGTGGTGTCGGTTCCCGCGGGCTTCGGCCCGTCCACCGGCTTCGGCTCCTCCTCGGACTTGGCCTCGTCCTCGGCGTTGACCTCGAAGAGGCCCGGAGGCGGGGTGACTAGGATGTAGCCGTCCCCGACGTTGACCTCGGGGACGATCTGTTCCACGAAGGGGATCAGGACTTCCTGGCCGTCCGTGGCGGTGACGACGAGCAGGTCCTGGACCGGGAGGGTGTGCAGGCCGGAGACCTTGCCGACCACCTGGTCGCCGACGCGGACTTCCAGGCCTTCGAGCTCGTGCTCGTACCAGCCCTCGTCGTCCTCATCGTCGTTGAGTTCTTCGGTTTCGACGAACAGCTTGGCGCCGCGGATGGCCTCCGCCTCGTTGCGCGTCTCAATTTCCTCGAAGGCGAGCAGCAGGATGTCCTTGTTCCAGCGTGCGCTGATGATGGTGAGCGGACCGGCCGAGGCCGGCTCCACCACGAACTGGGTCCCCGCGACGAAGCGGTCGCCGGGCGCGTCCGTGAGCACCTGGACGGTTACTTCGCCGCGGATGCCGTGGGGCTTGCCGATTCGTGCCACCTGAAGCTGCATCTGTTCCTCTGTTCGGGGTTGGTGATTCTGTGGATCTACTGGGGAAAGCAGTCCGGCCCCTCCACCATTATCTGGTGAAGGGGCCGGGCTCAAGACAAGTATTGCTGAAAGCGTTACCGGCGGCGGTCGGTGTCGACGACGTCGACCCTGACCGGCTCGCCGTCCGCCAGCGCTGCCACCACAGTGCGCAAGGCGCGTGCGGTGCGGCCCTGGCGGCCGATCACCCGTCCGAGGTCGTCCTGATGAACGCGCACTTCGAGGGTGTCCCCGCGGCGGTTGTTCTTCGCACTGACCTTGACATCCTCAGGACTGTCAACGATCCCCCGGACGAGGTGTTCGAGCGCTTCTGCCAGCAAGTTACTCAGCCTCGGTGGTCTCTGCTGCGGCGTCGGCGGGAGCCTCGGCAGCGTCATCCTTCTTGGCCTTCTTGGTGATGGCTTCCGGGATAATCACGGAACCCTTTTCCGGGGTCACAAAGGCAGCCTTGGGAGCCTTGGTCTTCAAGGTGCCCTCCTGGCCCGGGAGACCCTTGAACTTCTGCCAGTCACCGGTGATCTTGAGGATCGCGGCAACCTGCTCGGACGGCTGTGCGCCGACGCCGAGCCAGTACTGGGCACGGTCCGCGTCGACCTCAATGTACGAGGGCTCTTCGGTCGGGTGGTACTTGCCGATCTCTTCGATGGCACGGCCGTCACGCTTGGAGCGTGCGTCCATGACGACGATGCGGTAGTACGGTGCGCGCATCTTGCCAAAGCGCTTAAGGCGAATCTTTACGGCCACTTTTGTGGTCACTCCTGTTTCTGAAACGGGGTCGAGCCCGGCGTTCTGCACCCGTGGGGCGGGCCGTACTAGGGGGTTCTAAAAGGACAGGATCCAGACGCGGAGAGAGGGGCCACGCAGATCGAGTACCTGTTTATTGTGCCAGATCAGCGGCGGGATTTCGACTTGACACCCCCTGGCCCCATATTTCCCGGCGCAAGGTGGCTCAGGAAGTCCAGACGTAGAGGCCGGATCTGCTGGCGGGGTCCACGCCGGCGGCGAGCTCGGCGAGCTGCCGGACGTACCGGGCGGCCTGCTCCACACCGAAGGGCATGTCCTCCTCGGCGGCCCAGCTTTCGGCGACATCAGCCAGGACGTCGCCTTCCCCTTCGGTCTCATAGCTGAGCAGCTCGGCCAGGGCACGGACCATCGCGGGCGGGACGCCCAGGAGGGAGTCGCTGGCGACATCCACCATGGCCAGCTCGTAGTCGGCGCCCGCAGCGTGGACGGCAGTTCCGGCCAGGTCGCCCAGGCGCTCAACTTCGAAGTCGCTGATATCCGCAATCCGGACGGCCCCGGGGGCCGCGGCAGCGCCGCCGTCGAGGGCTGCGGCACGCTTAAGGGCTTCATCGTGGGTGGAGACAAAGATTTCGGTGAATCCCATGGAGCTCGTCCTTTTGTGTCTGGCGGCGCTGGTCCGCTGTTTTCTGCGTCGCTTCAGCCTAGCCGCTTGCGCCCGGCCGCGCCCCGGCTGGACATGCCCTCCCCTGATCGCGACCAGTGGACATAAAGCCACTATGTCCACTCCTGGCCTCGGCCGGCGGACATGCTCCGCGGTCCTGCCAGCGGGAAGTGGACATGCCCTCCGCCGATCCCGGCAGCACCCCGCCTCACTCACCCCAGCCCGCTGGACATGCCCTCCCCTGACCGGCACGAGTGGACATATGGCCATTATGTCCAGTCGCTGCCGCCCGCACTGGGCATGTCCCCGGGTCCCAGCCGGGGGATTCCAGCGGGGCGGGCGCCGGGGACGGCCGGTTGGGCGCCGGGGACGGCTGGTGTTCAGCGGACGGCGACGCGGATCCGGTTGCGCCACGGGTCCTCGAAGCGCAGTTCGGCTCCGGTGTGGTGGGACTGGACTCCGGCGGTCCTGAGGCGGTCGGCGAGGGCGCCGATGTCGTCTCCGGCCGGCACTTCGATCAGCACCTCGCCAAGTCCCAGGGTGTCGCGGCGCGGGCCGGCGCCGCGGCTGTTCCAGACGTTCATGGCCATGTGGTGGTGGTAGCCGCCGGCCGAGACGAACAGGGCCTGGCCGTGCCAGCCCGCGGTCTTCTCGAAGCCGAGGGTTCCGACATAGAAGTCCCGGGCGGACTGGACGTCGCCGACCTGGAGGTGGACGTGGCCGACGCCGGCCTCGGCCTCGCGCTGCCCGCTGACGGATTCCTCGGTCAGGAACTGTTCGAGGTAGCGCTGCGGCGGCAGCGCCAGGCTGTCCATGACCACGTTGGTGCCGTCCCAGGACCAGGCGTCGCGGGGACGGTCCCAGTAGAGTTCGATGCCGTTGCCCTCGGGATCGTTGAAGTAGAACGCTTCGCTGACGAGGTGGTCGGCGCTGCCGGTGAAGGACTGCGGTTCGTACTGCGCCGCGCTGGCGACAGTGGCGGCGAGGGAGGACTGGTCACCGAAGAGCAGCGCCGTGTGGAAGAGGCCGGCCTCGCCGCGGGACGGCACGCTCAGCCCCGGCGCCGGCGCAAGGTGGACCAGCGGCTTCTGCCGGCGCCCGAGGTAGAGCCCGCCGTCCTGCTCCGCCACGATGTCGAGGCCGAGTGCGCGCTGGTAGTAGTCCGTCATGACCTTCATGTCGCCGACCTTGAGCATCACGGTGCCCATGGTGAGTTCGGCGGGAAGTAGATCCCGGGTGCTGGTTTCTGCAGTCATGTGATCGCTCCGGGGCTTGGCGGCCACCGCCCTTCGATGACCTCATACAGGGTAAATTACTTGAAGCTTCAATTTATTCCTAATGGAGAAGGAGTGTTCCTACCGGACCAGTTCCCCGCGCAGCACGATGTTCTGCGGCTCCCGCAGGGTGGCCAGGTTGCGGCGCGGATCCTCGGCGCAGACCAGCACGTCGGCGCTGGCACCGTCGGTGATGCCGGCGGCCCCCAACCAGGCCCGGGCAGCCCAGGATCCGGCGTCGAGGGCCGCCGTCGCAGGAAGTCCGGCGGCGTGCAGCGCCTGGAGTTCGTCGACGATGCGCCCGTGCCTGATGACGCTGCCGGCGTCCGTCCCGGCGTAGATGGTGACTCCGGCTTCGAAGGCCGCCAGGACACGTTCCGCCCGGCCCTCCCAGAGAGAGCGCATGTGCGCCGCGTAGCGGGGGAACTTCGCTTCCGCCTGCGCGGCGATGCCGGGGAACGTGGCGATGTTGATGAGCGTGGGGACGATCGGAACACCCTGTTCGACGAAACGCGCCAGATGCCGCGGGAGCAGGCCGGTCGCGTGCTCGATGCAGTCGACGCCGGCGTCGAGCATGTCGTCCAGGGTGTCTTCGGCGAAGCAGTGCGCCGTGACCCGGGCGCCTTCGTCGTGGGCGGCCTCGATGGCACCTTTCAGCACCCCGGCGGGGAAGCTAGCGGCGAGGTCGCCGGCGTCCCGGTCGATCCAGTCCCCCACGAGTTTGACCCAGCCGTCACCGGCCCGCGCCTGCTTGCGCACGGCCTCCACCAGATCCTCCGGCTCCACCTCGACGGCGAACCCGCGGAGGTACCGCCGGGTCCGGGCGATATGCCGGCCCGAGCGGATGATGCGGGGCAGGTCCGCGCGGTGCTGGATCCAGCGGGTGTCGTGGACAGCACCGGCATCGCGGACAAGGAGGGTTCCGGCGTCGCGGTCGGTCATGGCTTGTTCTTCCGCCAGCTCCTCCGGGACGTCCCCGCCGGGGCCAAGCCCGATGTGGCAGTGCGCGTCGACCAGCCCGGGGATGACCCAGCCGTCCAGGACGTGGTCCGGGGCAGCGGCGGGCCGCTGGAAGGTCAGAACGCCGCCGACGGACCACAATCCGCGGTGCTCCCTGTCGGGTCCGGTGAGGACGGTGCCGGTGAACTCGATGATGCTGGTCATGGCTTAAAGCCTAATCCGCATCGCGAGCCGCCGGCCCAGCTCATCCAGCCCCAGCTCCGCTTCGTGGGACCGCACGGCGGCCAGCGCGGGCCCGGGGTCGGCGAGTTCCTCGAAGCCACAGCTCGCGTAAAACGGCGCATTGAACGGAATCCCCGCGAAGGTGCAAAGCGTCATCGACTGATAGCCACGGTCCCGGGCCTCGCCGATGGCGGCCTCCACCAGCGACCTTCCGAGCCCGCGCCTGGCAGCGTCGGGATGCACGGAGAGTTGTTCCAGGTGGGGCTGGCCGCCGACCTCATCGACGCGGGCAAACCCCACGGGCGGGCTTCCGGCGACCAGGATGAAGAGCGGAACACCCGTCGCCGGCAGCTCCGGGAGCCCCTGGTGCCCCAGCTCCGCTTCAAGGAGGCGGTCAGCCGCCGCTTCAACAGCCGGCAGGGCCGCGAGGTCTTCCGGCGCCGCCTCCCTGATGCGGGGCACGGCCCTGGACTGCGTCACGATGCCACGGTAACACCGGGCCGTGACGGCCGCCGTCACACTCGACAGCCGCCCGGGCGGGACGTGGTAGCTTCGTCTACGACCACACGGGTGCCCTTGCAGGGGCTGAGATCGGGCTGACGCAGCCTGCGACCGTTGAACCTGTCCGGGTAATGCCGGCGAAGGAAGTGAGTATTTCCGTGAACACACCATTGACGCAGCACAGCCCTGTCCAAAACCTGTCAGCCGGCAGGCTGACGGGCCAGATTGAGCCGGCCGCCCCTACGCGGTCGCTGGAGTCCCATTCCCTGGCGTTTGACCAGGACACGGAACACGGCATCCGCGTCCCGGTGACCGAAATCGCCCTGGCGGGCTCCCCCGACGGTACCGGGAACCCCCCGTTCCGGGTGTACCGCACGGCCGGCCCCGGCAGCGATCCGGTCCGCGGGCTGGAGCCGTTCCGGGCGCCCTGGATTGAAGCCCGGGAGGACACCGAAACTTACGCCGGCCGGGAACGGGCGCTGCTCGACGACGGCAAGTCCGCCGTGCGCCGGGGCGCGGCGTCCGCGGAGTGGAGGGGTGAGCGGCCGGTGCCGCGGCGCGCGGTCGACGGCCGGACGGTCACGCAGATGCGCTACGCACGGGACGGGGTCATCACCCAGGAGATGCGGTTCGTGGCGCTGCGGGAAAACTGCGATGTGGAGCTGGTGCGCAGCGAGGTCGCGGCGGGCCGCGCCATTATCCCCAGCAATGTCAACCACCCCGAATCCGAGCCGATGATCATCGGTAAAGCGTTCCTGGTGAAAATCAACGCCAACATCGGCAACTCCGCGGTGACCAGCTCCATCGCCGAGGAAGTCGACAAACTCCAGTGGGCCACGCAGTGGGGTGCGGACACGGTGATGGACCTCTCCACCGGGGACGACATCCACACCACGCGCGAATGGATCCTCCGCAACTCCCCTGTCCCCATCGGCACGGTCCCCATCTACCAGGCGCTGGAGAAGGTCAACGGCGAGGCGAACGCCCTGACCTGGGAGATCTTCCGGGACACCGTGATTGAACAGTGCGAGCAGGGGGTGGACTACATGACCATCCACGCCGGGGTGCTGCTGCGCTACGTGCCGCTGACCGCGGACCGGGTCACCGGCATCGTGTCCCGCGGCGGAGCCATTATGGCCGGCTGGTGCCTGGCCCACCATCAGGAGAACTTCCTCTACACCCACTTCGATGAGCTCTGCGAAATCTTCGCCCGCTACGACGTCGCGTTCTCGCTCGGTGACGGCCTGCGGCCCGGTGCGACCGCAGACGCCAACGACGCGGCGCAGTTCGCCGAACTGGACACCCTGGCCGAGCTCACGCAGCGGGCCTGGGAGTTCGATGTGCAGGTCATGGTGGAGGGCCCGGGACATGTGCCGTTCCACCTCGTCCGGGAAAACGTGGAGCGCCAGCAGGAACTCTGCAAGGGCGCCCCGTTCTACACGCTCGGGCCGCTGGTGACCGATATTGCTCCGGGCTATGACCACATCACCTCCGCAATCGGCGCCACCGAGATCGCCCGCTACGGCACCGCCATGCTTTGCTACGTCACCCCTAAGGAACACCTCGGCCTGCCCAACAAGGACGATGTGAAGACCGGCGTCATCACCTACAAAATCGCGGCCCATGCCGCCGATCTCGCAAAGGGACATCCGGGAGCGCACGAACGCGACGACGCTTTGTCCAAGGCACGGTTTGAGTTCCGCTGGCGGGACCAGTTCGCGCTGTCCCTGGACCCCGTGACGGCCGAGGCGTTCCACGACGAGACGCTGCCCGCGGAGCCGGCCAAGACGGCCCATTTCTGCTCGATGTGCGGTCCCAAGTTCTGCTCCATGCGGATCAGCCAGGACATCCGCGATGAGTACGGGTCCGCGGACTCACAGGCCGCGCGGGCCGAACTGGCCGCCGGGATGCGGGCGAAGAGCACCGAGTTCCTGGCCTCAGGCGGCAAGGTCTACCTGCCGGCGCCTGCCGTGGGCGGCCCCGCACCCCGCTAAGAGGGCGGACCGCACCGGGCGGAGCAGGGCGCCCCGCCCCGCTTAGGAGGCGTGGGCGTGCTGCTGACGGCCGACGTCGGCGATGAACGCCCGGATGAGCCGGTTGCCCTCTGCTGAATCCTGGGGCCGGTGCCCGCCCGCCGCGGTGCGGTGCAGGGCGCCGGTCTCACGCAGGTAGCCTGCGATCTCCTCATACAGCGGCTCCCAGCCGCCGGTCAGGACCAGCGTCGGGACGCCAGGGACGATCTGCAGCGGGGCTTCCCAGGGCGGAGCCTGCAGCCGCAGGCGGCGCGCCTCCCGCTGGTCCTCCGGACTGGGCGCACCCAGGGTCGCTTGCGCCGGGGTATGGGCCGCGAACACCCGACGCACGAACTCGCGGTGGAAATCCTCATCGCTCAGGTGGTGGCGGACTTCGAAGAGCGGCTGCATCAAGGCGCGGTGCGCGGCTGTCGCCGGCTGGTCCGCGGTGAGCGAGAGGCAGGCCGGTTCCACGAGGGTCAGGGAGTGCACCAGGTCCGGCCGTTCCACGGCGGCCATCATGGCGGAGATGGCCCCTTGCGAATGGGCCACGACGTGCCCGCCGGCCCGGCTGCGGCCGTCGTCGGACAGGGCGCGGAGGACAATGGCGGCGTCGGCAGCGAAGTCCGTCTCCAGCGGCTCGGCGACGGGGTCATAACCGTGGCGGCGCAGGAACAGCGCGTCGTAGTTCAGCGCCATTCCGTGCTGTTTCGGCCACGCGGCAGCGCCGAAGCTGCCGGCTCCGTGGACGAATACTACGCGCTGCTTGTACATGGTCTAACCCTATGACACCGGCCCGGCAACGGGCCGCCGACATTTCGGCTGAAGGGCCCTATTTGCCGCCGCCGAGGAACTTGTCGAAGCCCTTGGGCAGGTTCAGCTGGGACGGATCGAAGTCGCCGCCCTGCTGCCCGAAGGCGGCACCGGTGGGAAGGGCCTTGGCGCCTTCGGCCCGGCGGGCCTGGGCGTCCTTGAGCTCCTGCGCGGCCCTGGCCGGGTTGCCGGAGCGGGCCTTCTTCTTGGGTGCGCTCTTGGCGCCCTTGCGGGCCCCTGCGCCGCCCATGCCGGGCATTCCCGGCATTCCGGGCATGCCTCCGCCGGCGGCCATCTTCTTCATCATCTTCTGGGCCTGGGCAAAACGTTCCAGCAGGCCGTTGACCTCGGAGACATGCACACCGGAGCCGCGGGCAATCCGGGCCCGGCGGGAACCGTTGATGATTTTGGGGGCGACGCGTTCATGCGGGGTCATGGAACGCACGATCGCCTCGACGCGGTCAATTTCACGCTCGTCGAACTGCTCGAGCTGCTGCCGGATGTTCTGCGCTCCGGGCATCATCATGAGCATCTTCTTCATGGAACCCATGTTGCGGATCTGCTGCATCTGGGAGAGGAAGTCCTCCAGCGTGAAGTCTTCCTGGTCGGCGAATTTCTTCGCCATCCGGGCAGCCTCGTCCTTGTCCCAGGACTTCTCCGCCTGCTCGATCAGGGTGAGCACGTCACCGAGGTCGAGGATGCGTGAGGCCATGCGGTCCGGGTGGAAGAGTTCGAAGTCGTCCAGGCCTTCGCCGGTGGACGCGAACATCACGGGTTTGCCGGTGACGGAGGAGACGGAGAGCGCGGCGCCGCCGCGGGCATCGCCGTCGAGCTTGGAGAGCACGATGCCGGTGAAGTTGACGCCTTCGTCGAAGGCCATGGCCGTGTTGACGGCGTCCTGGCCGATCATGGCGTCCACCACGAACAGCACTTCGTTCGGAACGATGGCGCGGCGGATCTGGCGTGCCTGTTCCATCATCTCGGCGTCCACGCCGGTCCGGCCGGCGGTGTCGACGATGACGACGTCGTGCAGCGTGCGGCGGGCTTCCTCGACGCCGGCGCGGGCGACCGCGACCGGGTCGCCGGCCGGGTGGTCCAGTTCGGTGGAGGTGGCGCCCGGGTGCGGGGCGAAGACGGGTGCGCCGGCGCGCTGGCCGACGACCTGGAGCTGGGTCACGGCATTGGGACGCTGCAGGTCGCAGGCCACCAGCATGGGGCTGTGGCCCTGCGCCTTGAGGTACTTGGAGAGCTTGCCCGCCAGGGTCGTTTTGCCGGCGCCCTGAAGGCCGGCGAGCATGATGATGGTGGGCCCGGTCTTGGCAAGCCGGATCCGGCGGGTCTCGCCGCCGAGGATCTCCACGAGCTCCTCGTTGACGATCTTCACGATCTGCTGGCCCGGGTTCAGTGCGGCGGAGACCTCGGCGCCGAGGGCACGCTCGCGCACGCGCCCGGTGAATTCGCGGACGACGGACACGGCCACATCGGCGTCCAGGAGGGCACGCCGGATTTCGCGGACCGTGGCATCAACATCCGCCTCGGTCAGGCGGCCCTTGCCACGGAGATTCTTGAAGGTTGCTGTCAACCGGTCAGAGAGTGAATTGAACACGCGCCGTGCACTTCTTTCAGTGGATCTGCGGATGGCGGCCGGTCCGGCACGCCAGCGTCGCGACTGATGTTCGCCTGAACGAACCGTCTCGACAACGGGACTCGACTATCTAGGGTACCAAGACGCGCCTTCAAGATGGCATGCTGACTTAGGTGACCAGCCAAACAACTGTGAAAACCCTGCTCATCCTTGGCGCGTCGGGCGACCTCACCGGACGGCTCCTGCTGCCGGGCCTTGCCCGGCTCGTGTCCCGGGGACGCGCCGCCGGACTGACCCTGGTGGGCGCCGGGTCGGACGACTGGACCCCGGATCAATGGCTGGAACGCGTTGAGGAGTCCTTCGCCGACGCCAACTCCCAGGCCGAAGCCTATGGCCGGCGGGAACTGAAACGGATCCGCGAAACCACCAGCTACCACCAGCTCGACGTCACGGCCGAGGGGCAGCTGGCCGGTCTGCTGGCGGAGCTGGAGGGGCCGGTGGCCGTGTATTTCGCCCTGCCGCCGCGCGTCAGCCAGCTGGCCTGCGAGGCGCTGGCTCCCGGCCAGGTGCCCGCCGGGACCCGGCTGGTCATGGAGAAACCCTTTGGTTCCAGCGAGGAGTCCGCCCGGCACCTCAACCACACCCTGGCCGCTCTGGTCCCGGGGGACCATATCCACCGGGTGGACCACTTCCTGGGCAAGGCGACGGTGCTGAACATCCTTGGCCTGCGCTTCGCCAACACCTTCCTGGAGCCGGTGTGGAACCGGAACCATATCGAAAAGGTCGAGATCGTCTTCGACGAGGACCTCGCACTGGAGGGGCGGGCCCGCTATTACGACGGCGCCGGAGCCCTGCGCGACATGATCCAGAGCCACCTATTGCAGATCATGGCCCTGATGGCGATCGAGCCGCCCGCCTCGGTGGACGAACGGGACCTCCGCGACGCCGTGGCCACGGTGCTGCGGGCCAGCAGCATCAAGGCGCCCTACGCCAAGAGCACGCGCCGCGCCCGGTACACCGCGGGATCCCTCGGCGGCCGCAAGGTTCCGGACTACGCCAAGGAGGAAGGCGTCGACGCTGCCCGCGGCACCGAGACGCTGGCCGAGGTCGAAGTGGAGATCGACAACTGGCGCTGGCAGGGCGTGCCGTTCATCCTGCGTTCCGGCAAGGCCCTGGGCACCAAACGCAAGGAAGCCGTGGTGACCTTCCGGCCGGTACCGCACCTGCCGAGGGGCTTTACCGGGGTGGACGTCCCCAACCAGCTCCGGATCGGCTTCGGACCGGACACCCTGCAGTTCGACGTCGACGTGAACGGCCCCGGCGAGGTCCTGAGCCTGGACCGCGCGACCTTGAAGGCCGAGCTCAGCGCCTCCGAACTGCTGCCGTACGGGGAGGTCCTCGAGGGCGTCCTGACCGGCGATCCCCTTCTCTCGGTCCGCGCCGATACTGCGGAAGACTGCTGGCGGATCCTGGGGCCCGTCCTCAAGGCCTGGGCCCGGGACAGCGCGCCGCTGGAGGAGTACGCCGCCGGAAGCGCCGGGCCGGACGGCTGGCCGCGCTGACCGGCGCCGTCGTCGGGTGGTCCGCAGACGACACTAAGGCGGGCCGGGAACCCTTTCAGGTACCCGGCCCGCCTTGGTGTTTGAAGCTGCTTAGATTGCGGCCGATCCGCGTTCGCCGGTGCGGACCCGCACTGCCTCGAACACGTCCATCGTCCAGACCTTGCCGTCGCCGGCCCGGCCGGTGTTCGAACTGGCGATGATGACATCCAGGATGTCGTCCGCCTGTTCATCGGTGGCCAGGACCTCTACCCGGATCTTGGGGAGCAGGTCCACGTTGTACTCGGCGCCGCGGTACACCTCGGTGTAGCCCCGCTGCCGGCCGTAGCCGCTGGCTGCGCTGACCGTGAGGCCCTGCACGCCGTAGGCTTCGAGCCCCTCGCGGATGGTGTCGAGCTTTTCCGGCCGGACGATTGCTGTGATCAGTTTCATGCCTCCACACTCTCCTTGCCTGCTGCTGCGGTCTTCTTGCCGTTGGACGCCACGTCCACCGGTGCGGGGGCCGGAGCCACGGCCTGGGCCTTGCCGGTGATGAGTTCGTGCAGCGGGGTGAAGCTTCCGCCGTGGCCCCCGACTCCGAATTCGTAGGCGGTTTCGGCGTGCAGGCTGAGGTCCACGCCCACCACTTCCTGCTCCTGGGAAACCCGGAAGCCCATGGTCTTGTGGATGGCCAGTGCGATGATCGTGGTCATCACTGCGGAGTAGGTGATGGCCATACCGGCCACAGCGAGCTGCGCCACGAGCTGGGTGAAACCGCCGCCGTAGAACAGGCCGCCGCCGGCACCCGCAACCGGGAGGGCGATGAAGCCCAGTGACACGGTGCCGATGATGCCCGAGACGAGGTGGACACCGACGACGTCGAGCGAATCGTCAAAGCCCCAGCGGAACTTGAGGCCGACGGCGAGTGCGGAAGCCATACCGGCGATGAGTCCGAGGCCAAGTGCGCCGACCGGGCTGACGTTGGCACAGGCCGGGGTGATGGCCACGAGGCCGGCAACCACACCGGAGGCTGCACCGAGCGAGGTCGGGTGACCGTCGCGGATACGCTCCGTGATGAGCCAGCCCAGCATCGCCGCGGCGGGGGCTGCGAGGGTGTTGATCCAGATCAGGCCGCCCTGTTCCGCGGTGGTCGCGGCGCCGCCGTTGAAGCCGAACCAGCCGAACCACAGGATCGCGGCACCGAGCATCACAAAGGGAATGTTGTGCGGGCGGTGGTTGGGGTCCTTGCCGAAGCCCTTGCGGTTGCCGATGATCAGCACGAGGATCAGCGCGGCGACACCGGCGTTGATGTGCACGACCGTACCGCCGGCGAAGTCAATGGCCGGGCCGAGGGCCTTCCCGATTGCGCCTTCCGGGCCGAAGAGCCCGCCGCCCCAGATCATGTAGGCCAGCGGGCAGTACACCAGCGTGACCCAGACGGGGACGAACAGGGACCAGGCGCCGAATTTGGCGCGGTCGGCGATCGCGCCGCTGATCAGTGCAACGGTGATGATGGCGAAGGTGGCTGCGTAGCCGACCTTGATGAGTCCGTCAGGAGTGTTGATGCCCTCCAGCCCGAAGGTGGCGAAGGGGTTTCCCACCATCTGCAGGAAGCCCTCGCCGGAGCTCATCGACGATCCCCAGAGCACCCAGACCACACCGACCACGCCGATGGAGATGAAACTCATCATCATCATGTTCAGTGCAGCCTTGGCGCGCGTCATGCCGCCGTAGAAAAATGCGAGTCCCGGTGTCATGAACAGCACGAGTGCCGCTGCCACCATCAGCCATACGTGACCTGCGGTAAGTTCCATGGTGCACGTCCTCCTTGCTTGGTTGCGATCCAGAAGTTGTTCCTGCGGAGTTCTCCGCGTGCCTCAACGCTGTTTGCGTTCTAAGAAGATTTTGTCGAAGGCGTGTTTCGCCGACGGAGGATTTAGATTGCCGGGTTGTTACAAGAACCTCCCGGAAGTAAATGGTTGAAATCGTTCTTGTTACGGTTATGTTTCGGGCGTTCCAACTTCGCCTGTCCCGCCCGCCCCGTTCGCCCGTTCGCCCGTTCGCCAGTTCGCCAGGAAGCCACCACCATGAGCAAGACCCCCCGCCCCGCGGGTTCCCCGCCGCAGGCCGGCATCCGGACCAACGGCACGCCGGTGCTGCCCCGGGACATCAAGGTGATGTTGGTAGCTGCCTTCCTCATCGCCCTCGGTTTTGGCCTTGTGGCCCCGGTCCTCCCCCAGTTCGCCACCACTTTCGACGTCGGGGCGACGGCAGCTGCAGTGATTGTGAGCATCTTCGCGTTCATGCGGCTGGTGTTCGCTCCCGCGGGAGGCGCGCTGATTGTGCGGCTCGGGGAACGGCCGGTGTATGTGGCAGGACTGCTGATCGTCGCGGCCTCGACGGCGGCCTGCGCGTTCGCCCAGGATTACTGGCAGCTGCTCATCTTCCGGGGACTCGGCGGCGCCGGCTCCGTGATGTTCACGGTGGCGTCAATGGCCCTGGTGGTCCGGCTCGCCCCGCCCGGTAGCCGCGGCCGGGTTTCCGGGGCCTACGCCTCGGCGTTCCTGATCGGCAATGTTTGCGGGCCGATCGTGGGCGGGCTGCTGGCCGGGTTCGGCCTGCGCGTGCCCTTCCTCGTCTACGCGGCCGCCCTGGTGCTGGCCGCCCTCGTGGTGCAGACCCAGCTGAGCCACGTGCCCGCCGCGTCCCGCCCGGACGGAAGCGCGGCTCCGGCCATGGAGCTGCGGACCGCGCTGCGGGACAGCGCGTACCGGGCGGGGCTGTTCTCCAGTTTCGCGAACGGCTGGGCGACGTTCGGCGTGCGGATGGCCACCGTACCGCTCTTCGCGGTCGCGGCACTGAACGCCGGACCCGGATCGGCCGGCTGGGCACTGGCCATGTTCGCCGCCGCCAACGCCGTGGCGCTGACGTTCTCCGGCAAACTCGCGGACAGCCTGGGCCGGAAACCGATGATGATCTCCGGGCTCCTGGTCACCGGAACCGCGACGGCAGCCATCGGCTTCACGCACGAGCTGCCCTGGTTCCTCGCGGCGACCGCGGTCGCCGGCATCGGTTCGGGGCTGCTCGGTCCGGCCCAGCAGGCAGCCATGGCCGATGTGATTGGCAACGAACGCTCCGGCGGTCGGGTGCTCGCCATCTTCCAGATGACCTCCGACAGCGGCGCAATCGTCGGACCGGTCCTTGCCGGGCTCCTCGCGGACCGGCTGGGCTACGGCTGGGCCTTCGGCGTCACCGGCGGCGTCCTGGTCGCGGCCGCCGCCGGCTGGCTGCTGGCCCGGGAGACGTTCCAGCGGCCCGCGCGCCGCGGCGCCTGAAGATCCTGTCCAATTAACCGCTCCACAGCTGCGACGAAAGCCAGGCCAGCTTCCTTGGCATCCCCATGGTCCCCGGGATGGAGGGCAGGAAGTTCCTGAAGCTGGACTCGGACGGCGGCCACGCGCGATCTGCCCGCGAGTGTGCGGAACGGTGACCGTGCTGAACTTCAAGCACTGGGCACCACACGCAACTGGCTCCCGGCTGATGTCGATTCGGAAGTCCGACGACACCAGCCGGGAGCCAGCCGGGTTTAAGGCACTGCTTGCGGTTAGTTCAGGATGGCGTCGACGAAGCTCTCGGCGTCGAACGGGGCGAGGTCGTCCGCGCCCTCGCCGAGTCCGATCAGCTTGACCGGGACGCCGAGCGACTTCTGGATGGCCACCACGATGCCGCCCTTGGCCGTTCCGTCGAGCTTGGTCAGGACGATGCCGGTGATGTTCACGACTTCGGCGAAAACCCGGGCCTGGTTCAGTCCGTTCTGACCCGTCGTGGCGTCGAGGACCAGGAGCACTTCGTCGACCTCGGCCAGCTTCTCGATGACGCGTTTGACCTTGCCGAGTTCGTCCATCAGGCCCACCTTGTTCTGCAGGCGTCCGGCGGTATCGATCATGACGACGTCGACTTCCTGGTCGATGCCTGCCTTGACCGCCTCGTAGGCGACCGATGCCGGGTCCGCACCGTGCACGTCGGACTTCACGGTGGCGACGCCGACGCGCTGGCCCCAGGTGGCCAGCTGCTCGGCGGCGGCGGCGCGGAAGGTGTCGGCCGCGCCAAGCAGGACGTCCTTGTCCTCGGCGACCAGGACGCGGGCGAGCTTGCCCACCGTGGTGGTCTTGCCGACGCCGTTGACGCCGACGACCAGCACGACGGCGGGTTTGTCCGCATGCCGTTCGACCCGCAGGGTGCGGTCCATCGTCGGGTCGACCAGCTTGATGAGTTCCTCGCGCAGCAGGGCCTTGACCTGCTCCGGGGAGCGGGTGCCGAGCACCTTGACGCGTTCGCGCAGGGCGTCCACCAGCTGCAGGGTCGGCTCGGTGCCGAGGTCGGCGAGCAGGAGGGTCTCCTCGACCTCGTCCCACACGTGTTCGTCGATTTTGTCTGCTGAGAGCAGTGCCAGCAGGCCCTTGCCGAGGATGTTGTTGGACTTGACGAGGCGTTCACGCAGCCGGGTCAGGCGGCCGGCCACCGGCAGCGGTGTTTCCACCGGAACGGTTTCCAGGCCGGCGACGTTGTCCGGGACTTCGACCGTTGCCAGGCCCTCGCGGTCAACGAAGTCCGGTGCCGTGCGTTCGCGCGGCGGCGCGGGGCGGTCCTCGAGCAGGGTTCCGCCGCCCGCACCCGGCTGCACAGGGTCGTTCTCGTCCCGTTTTCCGGGGTAGTTGGTGATGTTCTTCCGGGTCTTCATCAGGACCGGGATGAGCGCACCGAGGACCACCAGGGCGGCGAGAATGGGCAGAAGAATGGGGAGGATGTCGTTCACTCCCCTAGCTTCTCACACACCGGAAAGCCGGCGCGGAGCCTGAAAACGCGGGCGGGCGTCCCTCAGACCTCCGCGCCGAGCCGCTGGCTGATGACGGTGGAAACGCCGTCGCCGCGCATCGTGACGCCGTAGAGGGCGTCCGCGATCTCCATGGTGCGTTTCTGGTGGGTGATGATGATGAGCTGGCTGGATTCGCGCAGCTCCTCGAAGACGGTGATGAGCCGGCCCAGGTTGGTGTCGTCCAGGGCCGCCTCCACCTCGTCCATGACGTAGAACGGTGACGGCCGGGCCTTGAAGATCGCCACGAGCAGCGCGACGGCGGTCAGCGAACGTTCCCCGCCGGAAAGCAGCGAGAGCCGCTTGATTTTCTTCCCGGCCGGGCGCGCCTCGACCTCAATGCCGGTGGTGAGCATGTCCGAGGGGTCGGTGAGGACCAGCCGGCCCTCGCCGCCCGGGAACAGCCGCGCGAAAATCCTGACGAACTGCGCCGAGGTGTCCTCGAACGCTTCGGCAAAGACCTTCTGGACGCGTTCGTCGACTTCCTTGATGATGTCCAGCAGGTCCTTGCGGCTGGATTTCAGGTCCTCGAGCTGGGTGCTGAGGAACTGGTGGCGTTCTTCGAGGGCCGCGAATTCCTCCAGCGCCAGGGGGTTGACCCGGCCCAGCGCCGACAGGTCCCGTTCGGCCCGTTTCAGCCGTTTCTCCTGTTCCTCGCGGACAAAGGGTTTGCCCGCCACGATCTCGCGGCCCTCCTCGTCCACCGGGGCGCGCAGGGCCGCCCACTTGTCCGCCTGTGCCGTGGCGGCCACGGGGACAGGCTGGTCCGGGCCGAAATCTGCCACCAGCTGGTCCGCGGTCAGTCCCAGCTCCTCGATGCTTCGAAGCTCGAGGGCTTCGATCCGGAGGCGCTGCTGGGTGCGGGCCAGTTCGTCGCGGTGGACGGAGTCGGTTAGTTGGGCCAGTTCGCGGGCGAGGGCATCGTTGTTGCTGCGCAATGCGGCGAGCTCGCCGTCCATCTGCTCCTTGTGTTGCTCGGCGCGGTCCCGCTCCCGGGCGGCAAGTTCCACGGACACATCGATGTGGCCGATCACCTGGCCGACGGCGGCGGAGACGGCCGCAGCGCGTTTGGCCTGGAGCCGACGGCGCCGTGCCCGTTCGGCGGCCTCCTCGCGGGCGCGCCGTTCGGTGGCGGCAGCGCGTTCAAGCGACGACGCCCGGTTGCGGGTGGCTGTGAGCTGTTCCTCGGCGCTGCGCAGGGCAAGCCGGGCCTCCATTTCGGCGCTTCGGGCCAGTGAGGCAGCCAGGGCGAGGGCGTCACGGTGTTCCGGGGAGGGTTCCTCCTCGGCCGGCGCTTCCTGTGCGGCGGCGAGCCGTGCCGCCACGGCTTCGAGCGCCTGCTGCTCGCTCACGATGCCGGCCTCGGCCTTGGCAAGGGAGGCGGCGAGCCGCTCGCTTTCCCCGACGGCGCTGCGCAACACGGAATTCAGGTGGCCCAGGCGTTCGGCGACGGCGGCCAGCCGGGCATCCGAATCGTGGAGTTTTTCGAGCGCAGCATCGGCACGGTCCTGCGCCGAGGCCCTTCTGGCCTGCGCGGACGCGAGAGCGAAACGCTGCCGTTCCAGTTCCGCGGTCACCTCGGCAAGCCGCGCGGAGGCATCGTCGACGGCGGCCTGCACTTCGATCAGCGAGGGCGCCTTCGCGGAGCCTCCGCTGACTGTCAGTGCGGTCAGGACGTCCCCGGCCAGGGTCACGGCGGTCAGTTCCGGGCGGCCGGCAAGCAGCTGCGCCGCACCGTCCAGGCCCTCGACGACGGCGATATCCGCCAGCAGCCCGGACAGCGGCAGCCGGGAGGCGGCATCCTGATCCGAACCGGACGTCGTGACGAGCCGGGAGGCCCACCGGGCGCCCGCGGGGAGCTGCCCGTCGGAAGCTGGCCGGGCGTCGGCTCCGGGGGCAACTTCCCCTGCCAGCAGCAGGGCGGCCCGGCCGGCGTCGTCGTCCTTCAGGAGCTGGACCGCGGCGGCCGCAGCCTCGCTGCCCTGCACCACGATGGCGTCGGAGGCGGCGCCGAGGGCCGCGGCGACGGCGGTTTCGAATCCTGGTTCCACAGTGATCATGGACGCCAGGGATCCGAGGACCCCGGAAATCCCTGAGCCGAGGACGTGGCCCGAACCGTCTTTGCGGTTCAGTCCGAGCTGGAGGGCGTCACGCCGGGCAAGGAGGGCACCGCGTTCCCGTTCGCCTTCGCGTTCGGCCGTCTTCAGGGCCTCGATCTCGGCGGCGATGGCGTCCAGTGCCGCGCTGGCGTCCTCGTAGTCGGCGTCGAGGGTCTCCTCGCCGTCCTCCACGCCGGCGACCTGGGTTTCAAGGGCGGTGAACTCGCTGTGGGCCAGCCGGCGGCGCTGCTCCCCTGCCTTGAGGGATTCGCGGAGCCGGCCGAGTTCGGCCTGCGCGGACTCGACCCGGGAGCGCGCGGCGCCCACCTGCCCGGCAAGCCTGGCCAGGCCCTCGCGGCGGTCCGCGGCGGCGCGGAGCAAGGACGCGAGCCGCTTGTCCTCGGCGGCGGCGGCGTGTTCGGCGTCCTGTTTCGCGGTCGTGGCGGCGGCCAGTGCGCTGCGGCGGTCCACGATCTGGCGCTCCAGCCCGGTTTGTTCCTCCCGGACGCGGGCGGCCTGCCGGTCGAGCTGATCGGGGTCACGGCCGGAATCAGGGACGTTGTCGGAGGCCCCGAGCAGCCGGCGCCGTTCCTCGGCGAGCGAGCCCAGGGAGCGCAGCCGTTCGCGCCCGGCGGTGAGCTGGTACCAGTTCTCGCGCGCGGCGGTGAGTTTGGGGGTGGCTTCGGCGGCGAGCTGTTCGAGGCTGGCCTGCCGCTGCCTGCCGAGCTCGAGGTCGTGCCCGACGACGCCGCGGCGGGCCTTGAGTGCGCTCTCGTCCGCTACGTCCCGGGCCAGGGCCGTCTGCAGCCGGACGAGATCGTCCGCCAGGAGGCGGGAGCGGGCGTCGCGGACTTCAAACTGGACGGTCTGGGCACGCCTGGCCACTTCGGCCTGCTTGCCGAGCGGGGTGAGCTGCCGCCGGATTTCGCCGGTGAGGTCGCTGAGCCGGGCCAGGTTGGCCTGCATGGCTTCGAGTTTGCGGACCGTTTTTTCCTTGCGGCGCCGGTGCTTGAGGATGCCGGCGGCTTCTTCGATGAAACCGCGCCGGTCCTCCGGGGTGGCGTGGAGGACCTTGTCCAGCTGCCCCTGGCCCACGATCACGTGCATCTCCCGGCCCAGGCCGGAGTCGGAGAGGAGTTCCTGGATGTCCAAGAGCCGGCAGCCGGCGCCGTTGATGGCGTATTCCGAACCGCCGGTGCGGAACAGCGTGCGGGAAATCGTGACTTCGCTGTATTCGATCGGCAGGGCGCCGTCGCTGTTGTCGATGGTGAGTGAGACGTGGGCGCGGCCCAGCGGCGGGCGTCCGGACGTGCCCGCGAAGATCACGTCCTCCATCTTGCCGCCGCGGAGGGTCTTGGCGCCCTGCTCGCCCATCACCCAGGCCAGGGCGTCCACCACATTGGACTTGCCCGAGCCGTTGGGGCCGACCACGGCGGTGACGCCCGGTTCGAATTCGAAGATCGTCGCCGAGGCGAAGGACTTGAATCCCCGGACGGTCAGGGTTTTGAGGTGCAAGGTGTTTCGGATCTCCTGCTCGGCGGACTGGACACGAGGTTGGGCGAAAGCATGATTCGGACGAACTCGGATGTTCGGGGACGGCCCCTGATACCTACAATCTACTGCGGAGCTGTGGGAATTCCGCGCAGAACCGGTGGGGGCCGGCCGCCGATGCGGCGGCAGACGCCACGGGCGGCATCTGCGGGAATGGATCTGCAACGGGCATAGTTAAGCCCTTGGGCTTGTGCCTGAAGGTGCGGTCAACCGCGGAGCGCAGGACAGACACGAACAGAGGCGTAATTTTGATAGGGAATGCAACATTCCGACACCGCAACACCGCGTTGCTTTCAGTGACAAGCGTCGAGGCTCCGAGGATCGTCAGTTCCACGGATTTCGACCACAGGCTGGCTGCGACCCTGCGGCGGCTGAAATTCCCCCCGAAACTGCTCGAAAGGGTTGCCGGCGTCACCCACCGGCGCTGGTGGGCGCCAGGGACATCGTTCGACGACGCCGCCATCGAGGCGGGCGCCAAGGCACTGGCCGAGTCCGGCATCGAAGCGTCCGAGATCGGCCTGCTGATCAACACCTCCGTCACGCGGCGCAACCTTGAACCGTCGGTCGCGGTGAAGATCCACCACGGACTCGGCCTGCCGTCCTCGGCCATGAACTTCGACCTGGCCAACGCCTGCCTCGGATTCGTCAATGGCATGACCCTGGCGGCCAACATGATCGATTCGGGCCAGATCAAGTACGCAGTGATCGTCAACGGCGAGGACGCCCAGGCAACGCAGGAGGCCACCTTGGCCAGGCTGCAGCGACCCGAGACGACCCGCGAGGACTTTAACCGTGAGTTTGCCACACTCACCCTCGGCTCAGGAGCCGCTGCCGCCGTCCTGGGCCCCGCCGACCAGAACCCAGGGGCGCACCGGATCCTCGGCGGCGTGATGCGCGCCGGCACTGAGCACCACGAACTGTGCGTGGGCGGCATCGACGGCATGGCCACAGACACCAAAGCCCTGCTGGACGGCGGCCTGCAGCTCGTGGTCGATGCCTGGCACGAGGCCCAGCCGGAGTGGAACTGGGCTTCCATGGACCGCTACGTCACGCACCAGGTGAGTACCGCCTATACCCAGGCCATCATCGGGGCCATTGACTTGGACCCGGACAAGGTGCCGATCACGTTTCCGCACTGGGGCAACGTGGGCCCGGCCTCCCTCCCTATGACCCTCGCGGCCGAAGCGCAGAGCCTCAGCCCCGGGGACCGGGTGCTGTGCATGGGCGTCGGTTCCGGCCTCAACACCGCCATGGTCGAAATAGTTTGGTAGCCGCCGACTGGCCCGGCGTCGACCCCGAATGGTCGCGCAAAATCGAGGTGGCGTCCACCTCCGCCCCGGACGGGCCCGGAACCGTGCGTCGCTGGCACCTGCTCGACAACGGCGCCCAGCTGTCCCGCCAGGGCCTGACTCCTGCCGGGACCCTGCTGTGCGTGCATGGCAACCCGACCTGGTCCTACCTGTGGCGTACCCTGCTGGCCGCCGGGTCCGACCCCGCGCATCCCTGGCGCGTGGTGGCGGTGGACCAACTGGATATGGGCTTCTCGGAGCGCACCGGCACCTTCCGCCGCCTGGCGGACCGGATCAACGACCTGGGCGACCTCACTGCCGCGCTCGGGCTGGGCGGCCTGGTCGTGACCGTCGGCCACGACTGGGGCGGCGTGATCAGCCTCGGCTGGGCCTTGGCGCATCCGGAGCAGCTCGCCGGCGTGGTCCTCACCAACACCGCTGTCCACCAGTCCCCAGGCTCCCGCATCCCGCCGGCGTTGCGGCTTGCCCTGCACCCGGCGGTGCACCGCTGGGGAACGACGACGTCGGACGCCTTCCTGCGGGTGACGCACTCCCTGGCCCGCCCGCCGCTGGCCGCGGATGTCCGCAGCGCCTTCATGGCGCCCTACCGCGGCGCCGGCCGCCGCGCCGGCGTGGGGAATTTTGTCGCGGACATTCCCGCCGACGCGTCACATCCCAGCTTCCCGGCCCTTGGCCGCGTCGCCGAAGGGCTTAGCGGGCTGGGGGTCCCGGCCCTGATGCTGTGGGGACCGCGGGACCCGATCTTTTCCGACCGGTACCTGAAGGACCTCATCGGCCGGCTGCCCTCCGCGAAAGTGCACCGCTTCGAGGGGGCCGGCCACCTGGTCGCGGAGGACCGGGACATAGCCACTCCCGTTTTCGAGTGGCTTTCCGAACACGGCCGGGACAGCGGACCCGGCGTCCAGCGGACGGACTCTCTGCGCGCCGGCCCAACGCCGGAGGACCGGGCCGGGCCGCTGGAACCCGGCACCGGGCCTCCGCCCCTTTGGGCGCCGCTCGCCGAGGCGGCGAACGGACCCGGGGGCGGCGACACAGCTGTCGCGGAAATGGCCGCGGACGGCAGCGTCGCCCGCTCGCTCAGCTGGCAGGAGCTGGAACAAAGTATTGCCGCGCTCGCAGCGGGCCTGCAGGAAGCCGGTGTGGGGCCCGGCAGCCGGGTGAGCCTGATGGTTCCCCCGGGCGTGGACCTGACCGTGGTCCTCTACGCCTGTCTCCGGCTCGGCGCGGTGGTGGTCGTGGCCGATGCCGGCCTGGGCACCCGGGGACTCAGCCGCGCCGTCAAAGGCGCCACCCCGGATTTCCTCATCGGCATCGACAAGGCCCTCGCGGCGGCATCTGTGCTCGGCTGGCCGGGACGGCGCATCAGTGTGCGGGAGCTGCCGGCCGCCCGCCGCCGGCTTCTGGCCGTGGAGACCTCCCTGGCCGTCCTCGCCAACCGGGGAGAGCTCCTCTCGGGGAAGACGCCGCCGCTGCAGGGTCCGGACCCGCACGCCCCGGCGGCTGTGCTCTTCACCTCCGGATCCACCGGCCCCGCCAAGGGAGTGCTCTATTCCCACCGGCAGCTGGCGGCGATGCGGGACACCGTCGCCGTGACGCTGGGGATCCGCCCGGGCGCACGCCTGGTGGCTGGCTTCGCGCCGTTCGCCCTGCTGGGACCGGCACTCGGGGCCGTCTCGGTGACGCCAGCCATGGACGTGACGGCGCCCCGCACCCTGACGGCCCGCGCACTGGCGGACGCTGCCGCGGCCATCGACGCCACCGTGGTCTTCGCCTCACCCGCGGCGCTGCGCAACGTCCTCGCGACCCGGGGCGGCCTGGGCCGGGCCGGATACGAGGCCCTGGGGCGCGTGGAACTGCTGCTCTCCGCCGGCGCGCCCGTCCCCGAATCACTGCTCGCCCAGGTGCAGCGGCTGCTGCCCCTGGCTTCGTTGCACACCCCGTACGGGATGACCGAGGTGCTGCCCGCCACCGACGTCAGCCTCGAACAGATCCGCGCCGCCGGGGCCGAGGCCGCCGCCGGAACCGTGGCCGGGGCCGGCAACGGCGTATGCGTGGGCCGGCCGGTGCACGGCGCCCGTGTGGCCGTCATCCCGCTCGCCGCGGACGGCACCGCACCGGGGAACGACCCCGTCACCGAGGCAGGAGTGACCGGCGAGATCCTCGTCAGCGCCCCGCATGTGAAGGAGGCCTACGACAGGCTCTGGCTGACCCAGCGCGAGAGCGCCCGCACAGCCGGATGGCACCGCACCGGCGACGTCGGGCACTTCGACGCCGCCGGCCGGCTCTGGGTGGAAGGGCGCCTCGCGCACGTCGTAACGGCGCCGGGTACCGTCATCACGCCTGTGGGTGCCGAGCAGGCCATCGAACGCCTGTCCGACGTCGGGCTGGCCGCCGTCGTCGGCATCGGCCCGGCGGGGACGCAGGCCGTCGTCGCCGTCGTCGAGACTGTACCCCCCGCCCGCCGGGCGGGCCCTGCCGCGCCGCAGCTCGCCGGGCGCGTCCGCGGGGCGGCCCGGCAGGCAGGTGTCAGCGTCTCGGCGGTTCTTGTTGTCCCCTCCCAGCCGACCGACATCCGCCACAACGCCAAGATCGACAGGACCCGCCTGTCCCGGTGGGCTTCGGCGGTGCTGGCCGGCGGCCGTCCGGGCACGCCGTGAGGGTCCTCGTCACCGGCGCAAGCGGCCTGCTCGGCGGGCAAGTGGCACGGCTGCTGGTGCGCCAGGGCCACGCCGTCACCACCTTCCAGCGCCGTCCCGCGGGCGTCGACGGCGCCGCGGACCTCTGCGGGTCTGTCACGGACGAGGACGCCGTCCGCCGCGCCGCCGCCGGCGCCGAGGGCGTGATCCACCTGGCCGCGAAAGTCTCGTTCACCGGCCGCCCGGCGGAATTCGACGAGGTCAACGTCGAAGGCACCCGCCGGCTGCTCCGGGTGGCCCGCGGGGCCGGGGTCCGGGACCTGGTGTTCGTGTCGTCCCCGTCCGTGGCCAACTCCGGGGCCGCCATCGCCGGCCTGGGCGCCGAGCCCGCGGACCCGGCCCGCGCGCACGGACACTACTCGCGCACCAAGGCCGAGGCCGAACTGCTGGCGCTGGCCGCGGACAGCCCGGACTTCCGGGTAGCGGCGGTGCGCCCGCACATCGTCTGGGGCCCCGGCGACACGCAGCTGGTGGAACGGGTGCTGGAACGTGCCGGCCGCGGCCGGCTGCCGCTGCTCGACGCCGGGGCGGCCCTGATCGACACCACCTACGTGGACAACGCGGCTGCGGCCATCGTCGCCGGACTGCACCGCATGGGGCATGTCCACGGCCGGGCGCTCGTGGTCAGCAACGGCGAACCGCGCCCGGTCGGCGAGCTGTTGGCGGGCATCTGCGCCGCCGCCGGTGTCCCCGCGCCGTCCTGGACGGTACCGGGCCGGCTCGCGCGGGCGGCAGGAACGGTGGTGGAGAAGATTTGGACCCGGGCCGGCCGGGAAGGAGAACCACCGATGACCAGATTCCTCGCGGAACAGCTCTCCACTGCCCACTGGTTCGACCAGCGCGGGACCCGTGAACTTCTCGACTGGACTCCCGCCGTGTCACTTGACGAGGCCCTGGCGCGGCTGGCCGCGCACTACGGGACCTACCAGCGGCCGTTGCGCGGCCTCGGCTGGCAGACGGGGCAGCTATAGGACGAGCGGTTCATGAACTGGTCCCGCCTCATGGTGCTGACCAGGCCGGCGGCGGCGCAGCGTTTGCATTCCTTGCCCTCGCGGCCGTAGGCGTTCAGGGAGCGGTCGAAGTAGCCGGACGCCCCGTTGACGTTGACATAGAGCGCATCAAAACTGGTCCCGCCGGCGGCCAGGGCATCGGTCATGACCTCGCGCGCGGCGTCAAGGACCCGGAGCGCATCGGCCCGCCGCAGCGTGTCCGTGGGCCGGGCAAAGTGCAGCCGCGCCTTCCAGAGTGCCTCGTCCGCGTAGATGTTGCCGATCCCCGAGACGAGCCCCTGGTCCAGCAGGGCGCGCTTGAGGCCTGTCTTGCGGGCGCGGAGGCGGCGGTAGAACTCATCGAAGGAAAAGCATGGATCCAGCGGGTCCCGGGCAATGTGGGAAGCTTCGGCGGCGATGAGCGGCAGCGGAGTCTCGGCGAGGCCGCCGGGGCCGCCGTCCGCGGTGGGGACCAGCGAGGTCAGGAAGAGCCCACCGAAAATCCGCTGGTCCACGAACCGGAGCTGTTCCGGCATGCCCTCCGCGGGGCTGAGCCGCAGGCGGACTTTCAGATGTTTCTCGTCGGAGACCGAGGAGTCCTGCATCAGCAGCTGTCCGGACATGCCCAGGTGCGCCATGAGGGCCACCGCCGGAGTTGGCGCTCCGGCTGCGCCGCCGCCGGGACCGTCCGCGGGGGTGTCCGACAGCGGCAGCCAAAGGAACTTTCCGCGCCGGACCACGTCCAGGACACGGGCGCCCTCCAGGTTGCCGGCGAAGTCCTCCGGGCCGAGCGCGTGCCGGCGGACGGAGCGCGGATCCACCACCTCAACGGCGGTGATGGTCCGGCCCCGCAACCAGCTCACGAGGCCGCGGCGGACAACTTCGACCTCGGGCAGTTCAGGCACCGGGCGGGCCTAGGCGCCGGGCTGGGACTGCAGCTGCTCCGGGCCGGACGCACCGGGCCCGCCGGTCGGCCCGGCCTCCGGCGTAACAACCGACGGAGCCGACAGCCTGCGCCAGGCATCCGCGGCGGCTTCCTGCTCGGCTTCCTTCTTGGAGTTGCCCGACCCGCTGCCGTAGTCGGTCCCGCCGATGCGCAGGATGGCTTCGAAGGTCCGGGCATGGTCCGGGCCGGAGCCCTCCACCGCGTAGTTGATCGTCCCGAGCTGGCGGCTGGCCGCGAGCTCCTGGATGGAAGTCTTCCAGTCGGTGCCGGCACCGAGCGCCGCGGCATCCGCCAGGAGCGGTCCGATCAGGCGCATGACCAGCTGGCGCGCCGTCTCGATGTCATTGGAGACATAGGTGGCGCCGATCAGCGCCTCCATGGTGTCCGCGAGGATCGAGGCTTTGTTCTTGCCCTCGGTGAGCTTTTCGCCCTGTCCGAGGTAGATGAACTCGCCAAGCCCGATGCTGCGGCCGATTCCCGCGAGTGCCCGGGTGCTGACGACGGCGGAACGGCGCTTGGCCAGGTCACCTTCGGGCAGCGTGGGGTTGTCACGGTACAGGGCGTCGGTGACCGAGAACCCCAGGATGGAGTCGCCGAGGAACTCGAGCCGTTCGTTGGTGGGGATGCCGCCGTTTTCGTAGGCGTAGGAACGGTGTGTGAGCGCAAGACGAAGCGTCCCGGCGTCAATAGTGACACCGAGACGCTTCAGAAGCTCTTCAGTTGAAGACATCTTAGTCAGCCAGTTGGCGGATTAGACGTCTGCGACCTTGCGGCCCTTGTATTCAAGGAACAGCGCGGTGCCTGCCGAGTCGGTAACGACCTTTGCCTGGTGCGGCAGGCTGTACGTAACCTGGCCGTTCTCGACAGTCTTCACCAGGTGGGGGGCAGTTGCCTTCCACTGGGAGCGGCGGGCGCGGGTATTCGAGCGAGACATTTTCCGCTTCGGGACAGCCACGGCTAACTCATTTCTCTCTAGTCCAACACTTACAAATCAGTTTTGCCGGTCAGGCTTAGCCAAGTCAGCTAGGGCAGCCCAGCGAGGATCTACCACCTCGTGGTGATGCCCCGGCTCGTCTTCCAGGCGAACTCCACATTCGGAGCAAAGGCCCTGGCAGTCTTCCCGGCACACCGGCTGGAACGGCAGCATGGTTACAACTGCGTCCCGCAACACCGGCTCAAGATCGATCAGATCGTGCTCGATTCGACGTTGCTCTTCTTCGTCTTCCTCATCCGAGAACACAGCGTCCTCATAGAAGAAAAGTTCTTGCACATCGACCTCTTGGTCATACGCAAGGGGATCCAGGCATCGGCCGCACTCGCCAGTAACTTCGACGTGCGCGGTTCCTGATACCAGAATTCCTTCGTGTACGGCCTCAAGCCGCAGATCCAGCTCGACATCCGAGCCTTCCTGCACGCCGATGAGCGCCACACCAAGATCACCTGGTGCGGGTACATGTTCTGTCAGCGTCCGCATGCTTCCCGGACTGCGTCCGAGGTCCTTGACGTCAAAAACCAAGGGCGAACTAGCATCTCGTTTAATGAGAACTCCTGTTGAACATATGACCGACGTACTATCCTAGCCTGATCTGCCGGGCGGACTCAAGCCGGTGGCATCCTGCAGTTCGCACCGCAGGCCGCTTCGGATTCAGGCCCCGCAACCGGCAGCAGGCCGCCGAGTACCGATCAAGCTTACCCTCTGCGCGGCTGATCCTGGACCGGCCCGCCCGGGTGCAGCCGTTTCAGCACCGAGCGGGGCACAAAGTCGGAGACATTACCGCCCAGGGTGAACACTTCCTTGATCAAAGTGGAGGACAGGTGGAGGTAGTGGCTCTCGGCGGGCAGGAAGACTGTCTCGACGCCGGTCAGCTGCCGGTTCATCGTCGCCATCGGCAGCTCATAGTCAAAGTCGGAGGAGGAGCGGAGGCCCTTGACGATGGCGGACACGCCCCGCTGGCGGCAGTACTCCGCGAGGAGTCCCTCCCCGACCGGCTCGACCACGATGCCCCGCAGGGAAGCCAGGGTCTCCTTCGCCATGTCAATGCGCTCCTCCAGCGTGAACCGGTATTTCTTGGCGTAGTTCGTGGAGACGCCGACAATGACTTCATCGAACAGGCCTGCGGCCCTGGCAATGACTTCCAGGTGGCCATTGTGGATCGGGTCAAAGGAGCCAGGGCATACGGCGCGTCTCATCCTCCGAACCTACCGTATTGCTGCCGCCGGCCGGGATAACATGGCTGAATGTCAGCATCAAGCATTCCCTTCACTGTGTCCGGGGGCGTGGTTCTCGTAACGGGGGCCGCCATGGGCATGGGCCGTCTTTACGCCCTGCGAGCGGCCCGCGAGGGCGCCGGCGTCGTGATTCTCTGGGACGTCGACGCCGCCGGCCTGGCGAAGACCGCCGCCGAAGTCGCCGCCCTCGGCGCCCGTGCCGTCGTCCGGCAGGTGGACCTCGCCAGCCGCACGGCGATCGCCGCGGCCGCGGCGGACTGCGCGGAGGAAGGTCCGCTGACGCTGCTGGTCAACAACGCCGGCATCGTCCGCGGTGCGCTCTTCTGGGACCACAACCCGGAGCGGGACATCGCCCTGACCATGGACATCAACGCGCTGGCGCCGATGTACGTCACCCACGCGTTCCTGCCGGGCATGATGGCCGACGCCGGCCGGCCGCGCCGGATCCTCAACATCGCCTCCGCCGCCGGCACCGTTTCCAACCCGAGGATGAGCGTGTACGCGGCGTCCAAGTGGGCCGTCATTGGCTGGAGCGACTCGCTCCGGCTCGAACTCGAACAGCAGGGCTACCGCCACCTCGCCGTGACGACATTCTGCCCCAGCTACATTTCCACCGGGATGTTCGCCGGCGCCCGCGGCCCGCTGCTGACACCGCTGATGACGCCGGAGGACGCCGTGGACCGGGCGTGGCGGGCCACCGCCGCCGGCCGGCCGCAACTGATCGCCCCGGCGACAGCGCAGCTGGGCAAAGTCCTGCGCGGCTTGCTGCCGGTGCGGGCCTGGGACTTCGTGGGCGGGAAGGTCTTCGGGATCTACTCCACCATGGACAAGTTCACCGGGCGGGCCGAGAAGACGGGCCAGCGGTGAACTCCCCGAAGCAGCTCCCGTGGCAGCGGACAGCGACCGGAGCCAACCTCCTCTCCCCGGACGGCACCCTCGGCGTCACCATCTTCGAGGAGATGACCACCCTCGCCCTGCAGACCGGCGCGATCAACCTCGGCCAGGGCTTCCCGGACGAGGACGGTCCGGTGGAGATCAAGGCGGCCGCGCAGGCCGCCATCGCCGCCGGCGCCAACCAGTACGCCCCCGGCAAAGGCATCCTGGAGCTGCGGGAGGCGATTTCGCTCCACCAGGAGCGTTTCTACGGCCTGCAGCCGGACCCGCAGACCGAGATCATCGTCACCACGGGCGCCACCGAGGCCATTGCCGCCTCACTGCTGGCCCTCGTGGGGCCAGGAGATGAGGTGCTCACGTTTGAGCCGTTCTACGACTCCTACGGCGCGATCATCGGCCTCTCCGGCGCCCGCCACGTCACCGCACCCCTGCTGGCCCCCGACTTCATGCCGGACCTGGACGCCCTCGACGCGGCGTTCAGCAGCCGCACCCGGGTGGTGCTGGTCAACAACCCGCACAACCCCACCGGCGCGGTGTTCCCCCGCGAAGTGCTCGAACGCGTCGTCGAGCTCGCCATCCGGCACGGCGCCATCATCATCACCGACGAGGTCTACGAACACCTCACCTTCGGGGCCCGTCACATCCCGGTGGCCACCCTGCCGGGCGCCGCGGAACGCACCCTGACCGTCTCCTCCGCCGGGAAGACGTTCTCCTTTACCGGCTGGAAGATTGGCTGGCTCAGCGGGCCCGGGCACCTGGTCGCCGCGGCGCGCACGGTAAAGCAGTTCCTGAGCTACAGCTCCGGCACCCCATTCCAGAGCGCCATCGCGGCCGGCCTCGGCCTGCCGGACGAGTTCTACGCCGGAATCGCCGACACCCTGCAGCTCAAGCGCGACATCCTCAGCGAGGGTCTCCGTGCGGCCGGACTGGACGTCTTCACCCCGCAGGGGACGTACTTCGTGAACGTGGACACCGCCCCGCTGGGCATCACCGACGCCGTGGACCTGGCCCGCCGGCTGCCCGCGCTCGTGGGCGTCGCGGCGATTCCGGTGCCGGTCTTCTGCCACCCGGAAGGCGCCGAACGTACCCGGAGCCTGCTGCGCTTTGCCTTCTGCAAACGGATCGACGTGCTGCAGGAAGCCGCCGAACGGCTCGCGACCCTCCGCGACAGGCTCTGATGCCGGACACTCCCCCGGCCTCGCGTTTCCTGCGCGCCACCGGCCAGCACGCGACCATCGAGCCCGACGCCTTCACCGAGGGCGGCTTTGTCCTCAGCATCGGCGGTGCGGAACAGTCGCACGTCAATCTTGCGGACCCGTCGGACATTTTTTACGAGTACCTGCGCAGGATCGGCCACGTGGTGGATCTTGCGGCCCCCTGGGGCGAACCCATCACGGCCCTGCACCTCGGGGCGGGTGCGCTGACACTGGCCCGTTACATCCAGGCCACACGGCCGGGCTCCGTGCAGTACGCGGTGGAGCTGGAGCGGGAACTGCTGGACTTCGTGCTGCAGCAGCTCCCCCTGCCGGAGGGCACCCGGCTGCACACCCTGATCGGCGACGCCCGGGACGCCCTGGCCGAGCTGCCCCCGGAACTGCGCTTCGACGTCGTGATCCTGGACATCTTCTCCGGGCCCGAGGCGCCGGAGCATATCGCCTGCACGGAGTTCTACCTCGAAGCCGCGGCAAGGCTCAGTCCCCGCGGGGTCCTGATCGTCAACGTGGGCGATGAACCCGGGCTCACGCTGGTCCGCAGCCAGGTGGCCGCGCTGCGCCGGGCGATGTCCGACGTCTCCGCCTTTGCCGAGGCCGGCATGTTCGGCGGCCGTTACCCCGGCAACATCATCCTGACCGGGACGCAGGGACCCTGGCCGGAGGTGTGGACCGCGGCGCTCACCGCCCGCGGGCCGCACCCCGCGAAGGTGCTCTCCGGCGTCGCGCTGGACGCGCTCTCCGGCTAGCCGGCGCTGTTCGTCTCTGCTGCCTGGTCCGGGTCGGTCTCCTCGGCGCCTTCCTGCACGCTGGGTTCGGCGAACCAGAGTTTCGTTTCCCCGTACTTCCGTTCGGCAAACCGCTCCATCCCGTCCGGCCAGCCCGGCTCGGGCGACCGGGAGGAGCGCTCCACCACGGCGACGGCGCCCGCGGCCAGATGCGGGAGCAGCTTGGCCAGCACCCCGGCCAGTGCCGGCTCGTCGAGGGGGTAGGGCGGGTCCAGGAAGACGAGGTCCCAGCGGACGCCGTCCTGGGCGCGTTCCAGGAACGAATCGACCTTGGAGCGGTGCACGGTGACGACCTTGCGCCCGGCGACGGTGTTGACCAGGTCCGCGTTGCGCTGGCAGACCTCGCTGGCCTTCCCGTCGAATTCCACCAGGTCGACGCTCTCCGCCCCGCGGCTGGCGCTTTCCACGCCGAGGGAACCGGAGCCCGCGTAGAGGTCCAGCACGCGGGCGTCCGCGATGACCTCAAAGGCGTCCAGCCGGGAGAAGAGCGCTTCCTTGACCCGGTCAGTGGTGGGCCGGGTCAGGGACCCGGGGACGCTGACCAGGGTCGTTCCGCCCGCGGCACCGGCAATGATGCGGCTCATGGCTGTATCCCCGTGGATGCATGGATGGTGTTAGCCGCGTTCAAGGAACGCCTCCTTTTCCGGATTGAGGTATTCGTCGATCGATGCGGCGAGGGCGGGGTGGGCGCCCAGTGAGGGGTCGCCGCCGACGATCGCCTGCGCGTCCTGCCGTGCCCGGGCGATCACGTCCTCGTGTTCCAGGACCCGCAGCAGCTTCAGCGTGGACCGGCCGCCGGACTGCGAGGCGCCCAGAATGTCGCCTTCACGGCGCAGCTTGAGGTCCTCCTGGGAGAGTGCGAAGCCGTCGGTGGTGGCCGCAACGGCGTCGAGCCGGCGGCGGCTCGGGTGGCCGGGCTCCAGGGCCGTGACGAGCAGGCAGGTGCCCGGCAGCCCGCCGCGGCCCACCCGGCCGCGGAGCTGGTGGAGCTGCGAGATGCCGAAGCGGTCCGCGTCCAGGATCACCATCAGGGTGGCGTTGTGGACGTCCACGCCCACTTCGATCACGGTGGTGGAGACCAGGAGTTTGGTCTGGTTGGCGGTGAAGGAGGCCATGGTTTCGGACTTCAGCGCCGGGTCCAGCCGGCCGTGCAGCGGCGCCACGGGCACGCCGGCCAGGGCCGGTTCGTCCCGGAGCTGTTCGACGACGGCGGTGACGGATGCCAGTTCGCGCGCCGCGCTGTCGCCGTCGGGATCCGCGGCGGACGGTTCGGCCTCGCCGGGACTGAAGTCCCCGTCGTCGTCCGAGCCGATCTTCGGACAGACGATGTACACCTGGTGGCCGGCGTCGATCTCCTCCCGGGCGCGGCTCCAGATGCGGGTGGCCCAGGCCGGGTGTTCCGCGAGACCGACGACGTGGGTGGTGATCGGCGCGCGCCCGGCCGGCAGTTCGTCGAGCACGGACGTTTCGAGGTCGCCGAACACGGTCATGGCCACGGTCCTGGGGATGGGGGTGGCGGTCATGACCAGCAGGTGCGGGGGCTTCCTGGCCTTGGACCGGAGCACGTCGCGCTGTTCGACGCCGAAGCGGTGCTGTTCGTCCACCACGATCAGCCCGAGGTCGTAGAAGGAAACGTTGTCGCTGAGCAGGGCGTGGGTGCCGATGACAATCCCCGCGGTTCCCGAGGCGGCGTCCAGCATGGCCTGTTTCCGGGCCGCGGCCGGCATGGAGCCGGTGAGCAGCGTGACCTGGACCGCGTCGGGGCCGAAGCCGCCAAGCATGCCGTCGCGGGACAGCGGCCCGAGCGTGCGGCGGATCGATTCGAAGTGCTGCGCGGCAAGGACCTCGGTCGGGGCCAGCAGGGCAGCCTGTCCGCCCGCGTCGACCACCTGCAGCATGGCGCGCAGGGCCACGATGGTCTTCCCCGAACCGACTTCGCCCTGGAGCAGCCGGTTCATCGGCGAGTCCTGGGCGAGCTCAGCGGCCAGGGTCTTCCCGACGGCGGCCTGTCCGGCCGTCAGGGTGAAGGGCAGCTGCCGGTCAAAGGCGGCCAGCAGCCCCTCCGCGGCGGCCCGGCGGGCGGTGGCCTCCTCCGCGGCGAGCTGGGCGCGGCGCCGGGCGAGGGCGGACTGGAGCACCAGGGCTTCCTGGTAGCGGAACCGGTCCCGGGCGCGCTGCCAGTCTGCGGGGCCGTGCGGGGCGTGGATGAGCCGGTAGGCGTCGGCGACCGGCACGAACTTCTCCCGGGCCGTGATCTCCGCCGGCAGCGGGTCAGGCAGGGCGTCCAGGTCCGCGGTCTCCAGCAGCGTGGAGACGACTTTCTGGATGGACCAGCTGGTCAGCTTGGCGGTGGCCGGGTATACCGGGATGGGCATGGCGGCGAGCGCCTCCGGGTCCATCCCGGGGGTGTCCGGGTCCTCGTCCAGCAGCTGGAAGTCCGGGTTCGTCAGCCCCAGGGCGCCTCCGTAGCGGGTGATCTTTCCGGAGAACAGGGCGCGGCGGCCCGGCTGCAGCTCGGCCTTGGCCCGGTGGCCGTTGAAGAAACTCACCTTCAGGGTGCCGGGCCGGCCGGCGCCCGGGGCCGCGGCGCCGGCGTCGTCGGTGATCACGACGTCGGTCAGCGAGCCGCGCCGGGTCTTCATGAACCGGGAGCTGCTGCTGACCACCCGGGCAATCAGGGTGACGTCCTCGTCGAGCGGAACCTCGCTGATGGGTGTCAGTTCGCCGCGGTCCATGTAGCGGCGGGGGAAGTGGTCCAGCAGGCCGCCGACGGTGGCGATGCCAAGGTGCTTTTCGATGACCGCCGCGGAACGCTTGCCGACCCGGCGTTCCAGGGCCAGTGCCGCTTCGGCGTTGCGCAGCTCAGCGTTCATGTCCGTCGGGGGCCTGTCCTGCGGGTTCGCGGTCGGCGGAGTCGCGGGGTTCAGCGTCCGGCACGGCAAGGTCAGTGACGCTGATGTCCGAGGGTTCGCCGAGGGAGCGGATCAGCGCGACGGCCGGCGCGGCGGCGGGCACGTGGACGTGGACGCGCCAGCGGTAGGTCCCGGACGCGTCGGCGGCCCCGCCGACCTGGCTCATGATGACGGACTCGCCCATTTCGTCGAGCCGCTGGCGCATCATGGCGGCGTCCAGGGGTGAAAGCGTGATGGTGCACATGACTTCCACGCCTTCGTCACGCGGCATGCCGGCATGGATGTGGGGGTCCTGGACGTCGTAGCCGTGCAGTCCGTCGAGCAGCTGGTCCTGGAGTTCCTCACCGAGAACGGCGGAGCGGAGGCAGTCGAGGACCAGCAGCATCCCGACGCCGCCGGCATCCACCACGTGGGCGGCGTGCAGGGCCTCCAGCTGGTCCTCAGTGCGCACCACAGCCGCGACGGCTGCGTCCACGACGGCGTCCAGGGCCAGGCCAAGGGTGTGGTTGCTGTCGTCGCCGTCGTGCGCAGAGTCCACGGCGGCCGCGGCGCGGGCGGCGGCCTCCATCACGGACAGCATGGTGCCGGGAACCGGGTCGCTCAACGCGGACCAGGCCCGGAGCTGGGCCCGGTTCAGCGCCGCGGCCAGCAGGGGCGCGCTCAGCCGGTGGTGGCCGGCGAGGGGTTCGGCCGCGGCGCAGAGGAAGACAGCGAGCAGGGTGCCGGAGTTGCCGCGGGCCTTTTCCATGGCGGCCAGGCCGGCCCGGGCGAGGACGGCGCCAACGTCGTTCCGGGCCGGGTCCGGCGGGCCGAAGGAATGCAGGGACGGGTCCGGGCTGATCTGTGGCAGCGCGGCGGTGTCCAGGCTGTGGAGGGCCTGGGCGGCGGCCCGCACGGTCAGGTACAGGTTGGTGCCGGTGTCGCCGTCGGCAACCGGGAAGATGTTGATGGCGTTCAGGCGGTCGCTGTGGTTTCCAAGCGTTGTTTCTGCCTTGCTCAACCACCGCTTCATCGCTTGCGCGTTCGCGGCAATCTTAGTCTGCAAAGTGATCCCATCCCACAGTGTCAGCGGGCCTGCCCGCTATCTTGACGCCCCCGCGGTCCGTTGGTGCAGGGGCTTCTACCGAGCCTATCGCAGTGAAACCGTGAGGCAGCTGAAGACCGGGTGGGAATGTGGCAAGCAGCCCGTGGTCCTCCCCGCCGCCCAGGACCCAGGCCATTGGGTCTGCGCCGAGCAACCCGGCGGCAGGCAGCAGCGGAACCGCCAGTTCCCGCAGTGCCGCCGCGTCGAGGTTCAGGACGGTGTGGCTGGCGGACGCCATCCGTTGGCCGTCACGGACCAGCCCGTCGGAAATGTCCATCATGGCTGTGGCTCCGGAATCCCGGGCCAGCGGGCCCGCGGCGAGCGGGGGCATGGGCCTGCACTGGGTATCCATCAGGGCGCGCTGTTCCCGGTCCAGGGCCTCGACGGGGTTCGTCGATTCCAGCAGCGCGAGACCCGCCGCGGCACGGCCCACGGTGCCGGCGAGCGCCAGGACGTCCCCGGGCCGGGCCCCGGAGCGCAGCACGGCGGCGCGGCCGTCGAGGCTGCCAAGAATCGCCACGCTCACCGCCAGCTCACGGCCGCGGCCGAGGTCCCCGCCGGCCACGGCGCAGTCCGGGGCACCGAGGTCCCGGATGCCGGCACTGAGTCCGTCGGCGAAGTCCTCGACCCAGGCAACCCGGGTTTCCGGGGGCATGGTGAGGCTGACCACGAGGGACGTGGCCCGCGCCCCCATGGCGTTGATGTCGCTGAGGTTCTGCGCGGCGGCCTTCCAGCCGACGTCGTAACCGGTGGTCCGGTAGCCGTTGTTCCACTCCAGGCGGAAGTCCTGGTCCGCCACCTGGGTGTCGATGCTGAGGACGGTCCGCCCGTCCGGAACGGCCACAATGGCGGCGTCGTCGCCCGGGCCCAGGATCAGGGACGGGTTGTGTTCCTGGCCGTAGTGCAGGCGCGGGAAGATGCGTTCCAGCAGTTGGGATTCGGAGAGCCCCGCCACGGTCAGGGCCGCGCCGGACGGCGTCGGCCCGGGCAGGGCCGGCCTCGGCGGCGTCACCCCGGACAGGGTCGCTTCGGAAAGTGGGACAGGCTCGTGTTCAGGCACAGCCCTACGCTACCGCGCGGGCCCGCCACAGCCGCACAGCGCCGGAACCGGCGGGCGATACGCCGGGGCAGCGTGTTCAGCGCTAGCGGCTGCAGCGCCTTGCCACAACGCCCGGCAGGCCGGGATAGGCTTGAAGTATGCAGCGCTTCCGTTTCCCGGCTTCCGCACGTCCGCTCCGCAGTCTGGCCGCGGCGGCGGCGGCGGCGGCAGGGATCCTGCTGAGCGCCTGCGCTCCGGTTGTCGACGTCACGCCGGCCAAGGACGCCGCGAACGCGGCGTGTGCCCCGATGATGGTCGCGCTGCCGGATGCGATCGGCGAAGCCAAGCTGCGCAAGACCAACAGCCAGGCCACAGCAGCGTGGGGGGATCCGTCCCTCGTGGTCCTGCGCTGCGGGGTGAATGTTCCGGGGCCGACGACGGACCGCTGCGTCAGCGTCAACGGCGTCGACTGGGTCATTAAGGAAGGCGACCCGGTGTGGACGCTGACGACCTTCGGACGCGAACCGGCAACCGAGATCCTGATGGACCCGGACAAAATCAGTTCGGCAACCGTACTGGCCGACCTCGCGGCCGCAGCCGCCAAGGTGCCGGCGACGCGCAACTGCGTGGGCCAGGCGGACCTGCAGAACCTGCCGCCCACCCCGTAGCGTCCCGGCAGGGCCTGGCCACCGCGCACCGGTGGCCGGACCCGCGGGTCTGGCGCAGGGCCGCCGGTCTAGCGCAGGCCTGTTTTGCGGTGCAGCGCCAGGTAGATCAGTTCGTCGATGAGTTCCGCGTACCCCAGGCCGGACGCTTTCCACATCTGCGGGTACATGCTTTTTGGCGTGAACCCGGGCATGGTGTTGATCTCGTTGATGATCAGCTCGCCCTCGGGGGTGTAGAAGAAGTCGACCCGGCTGAGCCCCTCGGCCCCGACTGCGTCGAAAGCGACGGCGGACAGCTCACGGACCCTGGCGATGGCTTCGTCCGGGAGGTCGGCCGGGCAGCTGAGCGCCGCCGCGTTGTCCACATATTTGGCATTGAAGTCGTAGAACTCGTGCCCGCCGCCAGCCACGGAAATCTCGCCCGGCATGGACGTCCGGGGGCTGTCGGTGCCCCTGCCCTCCAGCACGGCGCATTCGATCTCCCGGCCGACAACGCCGGCCTCGATGACGAGTTTCGGATCGTGCTGACGGGCGGCCTCAATCGCTGCGTCCAGGCCGTCGAGGGAGTCCACCTTGGAGATGCCCATCGAGGAGCCGGCCCGCGCGGGCTTGACGAAGACCGGGAAGCCGAGCTGGTCCACACGTTTGCGGACGGTTTCGGGATCGTTGCGCCACTGCCGGTCCGTGACGGCGATGTAGGGCCCCACGCGGAGCCCGGCGGATTCGAAGACCACCTTCATGAAGTGCTTGTCCATGCCGACGGCGGACGCAAGTACACCGGCACCCACGTAGCGGGTGTCGGAGAGTTCCAGGAAACCCTGGATGGTGCCGTCCTCGCCGAACGGGCCGTGCAGCAGCGGGAACACCACGTCCACCGCGCCCAGTTCGTGCGGGACCTCGTTCGGGGAGGCCACGATGAGCTGGTGTTCGCCGCCGATTTCGGCCAGCGTCACGGTCTGGGCCGAGGATGCGACCTCGGGCAGGGACGATGCAGAGAGTGACCAGTCGTCGGTGTCACCGGAAGCCAGTACCCACTGGCCGGTCTTGGCGATCCCGATCGGGATGACCTCGTACTTCGTCTGGTCGATGGCACCGAGGACCCCGGCCGCGGTGACGCAGCTGACGGCGTGTTCGCTGGAGCGGCCGCCGAAGAGGACGGCCACGCGGGGCCTGGACCGTGCGGCCCGGCCTTGTGTTGATTCGTTTAGTTCCGACACTCTCAGTAATCGCCTTCGCGTTTCAGGTCCCGGGACAGCAGCAGCGGCCCCAGTTCGTCTACGGACAGTTTTCCGGCCAGCACGGCAACAACGGCCGCGGTGATGGGCATTTCGACGCCGAGCTTGCCGGCGAGCTCGTGCACGGCCTGAGCTGACTTGATTCCCTCGGCGGTCTGCGTCATCCGCGCCGTGACCTGGTCCAGGGTCAGCCCCGTGCCCAGCAGGCGGCCGGCGGTATGGTTCCGCGACAGCGGCGAGGAGCATGTGGCGACGAGGTCACCGAGGCCGGCGAGGCCGGCCATTGTCTGGGCCTGGCCGCCGAGGGCAAGTGCGAGCCGCGAGGTTTCCGCAAGCCCCCTGGTGATGACAGAAGCTTTCGTGTTGTCGCCCATCTGCTTGCCTTCGCAGATGCCCACGGCGAGGGCGATGATGTTCTTGACGATGCCGCCGATTTCCACGCCGGCTACGTCCGCCGTCGTGTACGGCCGGAAATACGGTGCGGTGCAGCTCCGCGCGACCCAGCTGGCGGCACCAAAGTCGGAGCATGCCACAACAGAAGCGGTGGGCTCTTCCCGGGCAATTTCCATGGCCAGGTTGGGCCCGGACACCACGGCGACGTGGCTGGCGGGGATGCCCAGCTCTTCGCAGATCACCTCGCTCATCCGGGCGTCAGAATTCAGTTCCAGGCCCTTCATGAGGGAGACAACCAGGGCGCCCTGGGGCAGCAGGTGTTTCCATTCGCGCAGCTGTGGCCGCAGGGTCTGGGCCGGGACCGCGAGGACCACCAGCTGGGCTCCGGCCAGGACTTCGGCGACGTCGGTGGAGGCGGTGATGCTGGGCGGAAGGGCGATGTCCGTGAGGTATTGCTCGTTCCGGTGCTTCAGGTTAATCTGCTCGACGACCTCGGCGCGTCGGGCCCAGAGCCGGATGTCGCGCTCCACGCCGGACGCGGCGGCCGCGTCCGCGAGGATCTTCGCGAAGGTGGTCCCCCATGATCCGGCGCCGAGTACGGCAACGTTCGTGGCGGATGGTCCCCGCATTTGATCGAATGTCATTCGTCGCTGTCCCCAAGGTTCTCTTTGGGTGTGCCGGGGCCGCCGGCTTTGCCGTCGGCCTCGATGAACCGGCCGTGCGTGGACTGGTTGTGGGCCGAAGGGTCCCAGCGGACCAGGGGCGGCTGTCCACCGCGGAGCGTGGCCAGGAGATCAGTGATGGCATCCATGATCACGTTGGTGGCCTCAGTGAGGGTGGCTTTGTCCAGCGGACGTCCGGTGAAAGCGCTCAGGTCCACGGGATCCCCCACGACCAGTCGGGACGTCTTGCGCGGAAAGATGTGGAACCGCTTGGCGTAGCGGGGCAAGACCTCTTGGGCTCCCCAGTGTGCCATCGGCACCACGGGAATACCGCCTTCCAGCGCCATCCGCGCGGCACCGGTGTGGCCCTTCATGGGCCACAGTCCGGGGTCCCGGGTCAGCGTGCCCTCGGGGTAAATGATGATGGCCCCGCCCTCGTCGACGACTTCCTTGGCGATCTGCAATGCCCGGTTGGCGCCCGCCGTCGAGCGTTCCACCGGGACCTGCTTGGTGGCGCGCAGCACGAATCCCAGCACGGGCACCTTGAAGAGTCCGGACTTGGCCAGGAAGCGTGGCATCCGCTTCTGGTTGTACAGCATGTGCCCCACCACCAGCGGATCGATTTCGGTGCAGTGGTTGGGTGCGGCGATGAAGCCGCCGGCGGGCAGCTTCTCCAGGCCGATCCATTCCTTCCGCATCAGCAGGTTCATTACCGGCCGGACAATCCCGGCGACAACGACAAAGGTGATGCGGCTCTTCGCCGATTCGTTCACTTCGTCCCCCGCTACTTCGCGGCGGTGATGTCGAAATCGGCGCCCAGGCCCGCGAGCTTCTCCGTGAAGCGCTCGTAGCCGCGGTTGATGATGTCGATTCCGGTGACCCGCGAGGTGCCGTTGGCGGCCAGCGCCGCGATCAGGTGGCTGAAGCCGCCCCGCAGGTCCGGTACGTCGATATCGGTGCCGGTCAGCTGGGTGGGGCCGGAAATCACGGCTGAATGCAGGAAGTTGCGCTGGCCGAAGCGGCACGGGACACTGCCGAGGCATTCGCGGTGGACCTGGATGTTGGCGCCCATCCGGATCAGGGCCTCGGTGAAGCCGAAGCGGTTCTCGTACACGGTTTCGTGGACAATCGACACACCCTCGGCCTGCGTCAGGGCGACAATCAGCGGCTGCTGCCAGTCGGTCATGAAGCCGGGGTGCACGTCCGTCTCGAGGACCAGCGGGTTGAGCTTGCCGCCCTTGTGATAGAAGCGGATGCCGTCGTCGCCGATGTCCATTCCGCCGCCGACCTTGCGGTAGGTGTTGAGGAAGGTCATCATGTCGCGCTGGGTGGCGCCTTCGACGAAGATGTCGCCCCGGGTGACCAGCGCCGCCGAGGCCCAGGAGGCCGACTCGTTGCGGTCCGACAGCGCCCGGTGGTTGTAGCCGCCGAGGTCCGTGACGCCCTCGATCCGGATGGTGCGGTCCGTCTGGACGCTGATGATCGCGCCCATTTTCTGCAGCACCGCGATGAGGTCGACAATTTCCGGCTCGGTGGCCGCACCGGAAAGCTCGGTGATGCCCTCGGCCCTCGTGGCGCTCAGCAGCACCTGTTCGGTGGCCCCCACGGAGGGGTACGGCAGGGAAATCTTGGCGCCTTTGAGCCCGTCGGGGGCGGAGATGTGGATGCCGCCGGGGCGCTTTTCCACCACGGCGCCGAACTGCCGCAGCACGTTCAGGTGGTAGTCGATGGGGCGGTCACCGATTTTGCAGCCGCCCAGGTCCGGAATGAAGGCCTCGCCGATCGCGTGGATCAAGGGACCGCACAGCAGGATCGGGATGCGGGAATCGCCGGCGTGCGCGTCGATCGCCGTGTGCGAGGCCGTCTTCGCGTTGGTCGGGTCGAGGGTCAGATCCCCGGTAACGGGGTCTTTCTCGACGGTGACGCCGTGCAACTGGAGCAGGCTGGTGACAACCTCGACGTCCTTGATTTCAGGGACGTTGCGCAACACGGACGGCTCATTGCCCAGCAGGGCAGCCACCATGGCCTTGGGGACAAGATTCTTGGCCCCCCGCACGGTGACGCGGCCAGTCAGCGGGACGCCTCCGCGGATTGTCAAAACACTACTCATATACCGGTTTCCTCACGACTACTCGCCCCCAAATCCTTACAAAGGCACCAGCTAAGCATAGGAGCTAGCGTTACCGATCTGAAATACGGCGTGCGCCCGGCCTGTCGCCCGTGCCCCGGCGGCCGCCGTCGAAAACCAGACAACGCGGGGTCACGTACGGCCGGTCCGGGGTTCCGGGACGGGCCGTACGTGACCCCGCGTTGCAGTGGCGGCGCAGGTCAGTGCGGGTCAGGGCAACTGGAAAGCTAGGACAGCCTGGCCGGCAGGGTTTTGGGCATAAACGACGGCCTGGTGGTCTCGAAGGTGGTGATGTCTTCCTCATGCTTGAGGGTCAGGCCGATGTCATCCAGGCCCTCGAGGAGGCGCCAGCGGGTGTAGTCGTCGATCTCGAACGGAGCCACGATGTTGCCGCACTGGACGGTCTTGGAGACGAGGTCCACGGTGACCGCGGTGCCGGGGGCGTTCTCCAGTTCCTTCCAGATGAGTTCGATGTCGTCCTGGGCCAGTTCGGCGGCGAGCAGGCCCTGCTTGCCGGAGTTGCCGCGGAAGATGTCCGCGAAGCGTGAGGACAGCACGGTCTTGAAGCCGTAGTCCTTGAGCGCCCAGACGGCGTGCTCCCGGGAGGATCCGGTGCCGAAGTCGGGGCCGGCCACGAGCACGGAGCCGGCGTTGAAGGGTTCCTGGTTCAGGATGAACGCCGGGTCCTTGCGCCACGCCGCGAACAGGGCGTCCTCGAAGCCGGTGCGGGTGATGCGCTTGAGGTAGACGGCCGGGATGATCTGGTCCGTGTCGACGTTGCTCTGGCGCAGCGGGACGCCTATTCCGGTGTGGGTGGTGAATTTTTCCATGACGGATCCTTCTGGGCTGTGTGGATCTGGGGCTGTCGGAAGCTAGGCGGCGGCGGTGCCGCTGGCTGCGGAGCCGGGGGCGGGGTCCAGGTCCGACGGCGAGCTCAGGGTGCCGCGCACCGCCGTTGCCGCTGCCACGACCGGGGAGACCAGGTGGGTGCGTCCGCCCTTGCCCTGGCGGCCCTCGAAGTTGCGGTTCGAGGTGGAGGCGCAGCGCTCCCCCGGTTCCAGCTGGTCCGGGTTCATCCCCAGGCACATGGAGCAGCCGGCGAAGCGCCATTCGGCGCCGAAGTCTTTGAAGACCCGGTCCAGGCCCTCGGCCTCGGCTTCGAGCCGGACGCGGGCGGATCCCGGCACCACGAGCATCCGGATATTGGGATCCTTGGTGCGGCCGCGGACGATGTCCGCGGCCGCACGGAGGTCCTCCATCCGGGAGTTGGTGCAGGAGCCCAGGAAGACCGTGTCCACGCGGATGTCCTTCATCGGGGTGCCGGCTTCCAGCCCCATGTACTGCAGCGCGCGTTCCGCCGCCGCCTTGGCGTTCTCGTCGCCGAAGTCCTCGGGCGAGGGCACCTTGGCGGACAGGGAAACGCCCTGGCCGGGGTTGGTCCCCCAGGTCACGAACGGTTCCAGCGTATCGGCGTCGAGGTCCACCTCGACGTCGAACGTCGCGTCGTCGTCGGTGCGCAGGGTGTTCCAGTACTCGACGGCGGCATCCCACTCGGCGCCCTGCGGCGCGTGCGGGCGGCCGAACATGTAGTCGTACGTGGTCTGGTCCGGTGCGACAAGCCCGGCGCGGGCGCCCGCTTCGATGGACATGTTGCAGATGGTCATCCGGGCTTCCATGGACAGCGCCCGGATCGCGGAGCCGCGGTACTCGAGCACGTAGCCCTGTCCCCCGCCGGTGCCGATCTTGGCGATGACGGCCAGAATGATGTCTTTGGCGGAAACGCCGGGCCGCAGGGCGCCCTCGACGTTGATGGCCATGGTCCTGAAGGGCTTCAGCGACAGCGTCTGGGTGGCCATGACGTGTTCCACCTCGGAGGTGCCGATGCCCATCGCGAGGGCCCCGAAGGCGCCGTGCGTGGAGGTGTGCGAGTCACCGCAGACCACCGTCATGCCCGGCTGGGTGAGGCCAAGCTGCGGGCCCACGACGTGGACGATCCCCTGCTCGGCGTCACCGAGCGAGTGCAGCCGGACACCGAATTCCTGGCAGTTGTTGCGCAGCGTCTGGATCTGCGTGCGGCTGGTGAGATCGGCAATTGGCTTGTCGATGTCCAGCGTGGGAGTGTTGTGGTCCTCGGTGGCGATGGTGAGGTCCGGCCGGCGCAGCTTGCGCCCGGCCAGCCGCAGTCCCTCAAACGCCTGCGGCGAGGTCACCTCGTGCACCAGGTGGAGGTCGATGAAAAGAAGGTCCGGCTGGGCGTTGGCTCCTTCGCCATCGCCTTTGCGCACCACGTGCGCGTCCCAGACTTTCTCGGCCAGTGTCTTTGCCACGGCCTTCTCCCTTCACTGCGGTGTTCGTACTTGCCGGCTTGTTGTCTCCACTGAATCAGCACTCCCGCGTAATGCGCCAGCGAGTTGACTTGCATCTCAGATAATGAGACGGCAATATCATTACATGGACAATTCTAGTGGAGTCGGTGTCATCGATAAAGCCGCCCATGTGCTTGACGCACTTGAGGCTGGCCCAACCACCCTGGCGCAGCTTGTTGCTGCCACCGGACTGGCGAGGCCCACCGTGCACCGGCTGGCACTGGCGCTGGTCCATCACCGGCTGGTCAGCCGTGACATCCAGGGCCGTTTTGTGCTCGGCAGCCGCCTCGTGGAGCTCGCCTCCGCGGCCGGCGAGGACCGCCTGATCGCCTCCGCGGGCCCGGTCCTGATGCAGCTCCGCGACGCCACCGGCGAAAGCGCCCAGATCTTCCGCAGGCAGGGTGACTGGCGCGTCTGCGTAGCCTCCGCCGAACGCCCCATCGGCCTGCGCGACACCATTCCCGTCGGCACCCAGTTGTCCATGAAGGCCGGCTCCGCCGCCCAGGTGCTGCTCGCCTGGGAGGACCACGACCGGCTCCTGGAGGGCCTGCAGGCCGCCCGCTTCACCCCCACCGTCCTGGCCGGAGTACGACGGCGGGGTTGGGGCCAGAGTCTCGGCGAACGCGAGCCCGGGGTTGCGTCCGTTTCCGCCCCCGTCCGCGGACCGTCAGGCCGCGTCATCGCTGCGGTGTCGATTTCCGGGCCGATCGAGCGGCTGACCCGCCAGCCGGGCCGGCTGCACGCCGAAGTTGTCTGCAACGCCGCCCGAGTGCTGACCGAGGCCCTGCGCAAGACCAGCGACTAAGGGTCAGGCCCGCAGCGGTCGCCGCCTGGACTTCGATACCGAAGCCCACAAAGGCAGCTCCGTGTCGAGCAGTCCTTGAACGGAAAACACATCCGAGCCATTCAGGCGCTTTGGGGCAGGAAGTATTCGGGGCACGTGTCCTCGAGCGGCTCTGGCCAGTAAAGGTCCTCCGGGTATACCGGATCTTCCGGCTCTGCGGCGGGGAATCCGTGTGCGGCCGTGAAGAGGTGCCAGTCCGGGAAGGGGTCTTCGGGCAGTGCCGCGTCCGCGTCCGCGTCCGCATCCAGGTCCGGGAACGTGAACGTGAACGTGTCCGTGTTCGCGTCGGTGGGTGTGGTCAGGAGGCCGGGTGGCCAGTGAGGTGGCCAGTGGGGTGGTTCCCAGTCCTGTTCTTCGCTGGGGTAGTACCGTCCCGAGGGTGAGGTCCACCCCGGTGGTTTGTCTTTGCTGGCCCCGGAGGGTGTCCACGCCGAGCCGTGTTTGAGTCTGTGGTGTCTGGGGCAGGGCTGTCCGAGGTTGGAGATCCCGGTGGTCCCTCCGTCGGCCCAGGCCAGGAGATGGTCCGCGTCGTTATCCAGCGAGGCGTTGTTGCAGCCCGGGAACGGGCACTTCCCGTCGCGCAGGCGCAGCCACCGGCGCTGGGCTTTGGTGAGGCGGTAGCGGGTCCGGCCGATTTCCATCGGGGCCCCGTCCCGCGGGTCGGTCAGGACCCGGTAGAACGACCCTGCACCCTCGGCGATGAGGCGCCGGGCCATCGAGGGCGGGATCGGCCCGTACCCGTCCAGGACCGCCGGCTCCCCGGTCACGCCCAGCAGCGACAGGACCGGGACAGTGATCAGGACCTGCGCCCGCGGCACCGGAACATCCCCGCACCCGGCCCTCGTGTGCCCGCCCAGCCCGGTGCCGGCGAGAAGCAGGGTCGCGGCGATGTCGGCGCGCAGCTGGGCCAGGGTGCGGGCCTCGCCGGGGCCCTGCAGGGCCCGGGCGGCCGCGGTGGTCCGGTCCCAGATCCCCGCAGCGGTATCCGCCGGCAGATACGCGGAGAACCAGGCCATCCCGTCCCGGTCCGGGAGGAACTCCACCCGCCGGTCCGCGGCACCCTTGGTATGGCGTTTCTCGATGCTGACGGGGTGGTGGCGTTCCCGCCAAACACGTGTTTTGGCCCGGAACCGTCCCGGGACAAGCTCCCCGGCCGGACACCCACGGGCCGGGTTCGGTGCGTGCGCGTCCAGGAAGTGCGCTTCCAGCCCCGCCGCCCCGGCCCGGTCCAGGTTGGTGGTTTCATCGACCATGATCCGGGCGTGCTGCCAGGAGATCGTCCCGGCCTGCAGCGCCGCCAGGGTCAGCGGCAGCGACGTGGTCAGTGCCTGGCAGTCGCCCAGGAACGCATCCGCGGTCCGTTCGCTGACGGTCAGGACACCGGCGACCTCCGCGGTCACGGCCATATCCTGGACGGAGTCCAGCAACGACGCCGGCGTCAGGGCCCTGGTGGCCTGCACGTATTCCGCGGCCAGCCGCACCTTCAACGCCGCCGTCCCCGCCTCCAGCCGCGCCACCCCCGCCAACGCATCCAGACAGTCATCGGCCAGATCCCGCAACGGATCGATGCCCCGGAACGGATCCGTGTCCCGCAGCTGCGGTCCGTCCGCGCCCGCCCCGATGAACGCAGCAAGCGCAGCCGTGGACGCGGCGACAGCCGCAAGGGCCTGTCTGCTTTCCACACTGAACGCTGCTCCGCTGTCCATACCCCAAGCGTAAATCTGGGCTCCGACAAAAAGATGAACCAGCCGGGTGGCAGCGCGACACCGGAGACGACGACCAAACCGCCCACCATGAACCAACGGGCTCCACGGTGCACGACTACAGGAAGCACAGGTTCTGCATAGCGGAAGCATTAGGCTGTCCGCATGAACAGCTATGCGGTGTTTCTGCGTGGGGTCAATGTCGGTGGCGTGACCATCAGGATGGCCGAACTGAAGGAGGCCCTTAAGTCCCGGCCGTTTTCAGCGGTGAAGACGCTCCTGGCCAGCGGCAACGTCGTGCTTTCGAGTGAGCTGTCCCCGGTCGGCGTCAAGGAGGAATTCGAGGCCTGCCTCCGGGATGCCTTCGGCTATGACGCCTGGGTGGTGGTTCTGGCGGCGGACCGGGTGAGCGAACTGGTCGCGGCGTGTCCCTACCCGGCGGACGACAAATCCACGCACACTTATCTCACGCTCGGCTCGGACGCCGAAGTGCTTGCCGAGCTGTTTGCGGCCGGCAGCGCAGTGAACGGGGCCGAGTTGACCATGCTGGGTCCGGAGGCCCTGGCTTGGCTGGCCCCGGCGGGCGGCACTCTGGACAGCCCGTTCAGCAAGCTCTCCTCAAAGCCGAAGTACAAGGCTTCCACCACCACCCGCAACCTGCGCACCATGGTCAAGGTCCGCGACGCCGCAGCCCCGGCGTAGTCGGAGCCCGGTCAGCGCGCCGCCGCCCGCAAGGCCTTGTTGAAGGACGCCAGCCGGCTGACCTCCAGCTCCACCGGTTCCACCACCAGTTTCGCCGCGACCGCCGCGACAGACGCCTTGAGCCGCTTCCGGGCTCCGGCGCCCCGGGCACGGGCGGCCGCGGCCGCGATGAATTTCGCCAATACGGCCAGGACAATTCCGAGGAGCGCCCCGCCGGCGATCATCACGGTCGGCACCGGCCAGCCCGCCACGAGCGGCACCTGCGGGACGGGAAGCTGCAAATAGCCCAGCGCGGCGAGGACGCCGAGCCAGACGAAGCCGCCGAGGGCTGTCAGCAGGGCCAGCCACTGCACAATGTTGAACGCCGTCCACCACAAGGCCTTGCGGCCGGCTTTCAGCTCCGTGGAGGCGATGGCCTGGTCCAGCGCATCCGGCAGCTGCTCGCGACCCTCGCGGGCCGCACCCCGGATCACGGCCCGCCAGGGGCCGGGGGCGCCGTCGGAGGCCGCATCGGCGAATTCCCGGACGGCGGCATCCGTGCGGGCACGTTCCGGGGCGCCGGCCGGGGGCAGCGAGGTGCGGTTAAGTTCCGCGCTGGCGCCCTCCCGGCGCAGGTTGAGCCGCCGCAGCGGATCGGGCCGGAAGCGGACCAGCCAGCGTGTCACCGGCCAGCCGGTGCGGCGGGTCGACTCCAGCCGGTAGGACCGGACGACGGCGTCCACCACGAGCGGGACGTTCGCGGCCACGGACAGTTCCTCGGCCAGCCTCGCCTTCGACGCTGCGGTGACCCCGGCCCCCTCGCCTTCGCCGGATGCCTGAGCGAGCCTGGCCGAGGCCCGCGTGACGTCCGCGCCGAGGCGCTGCGACTGGGCCTGCCGCTGCGTTGCCACCTGGCGGATCGCGGCCCGGACATTGTCCACCCCGCTCCCCACCAGGGCGGAGGCGCCGATGACCTGGACCTTGCCGAGTCCGTCGCGCGCCAGGATGCCGCCGAGCGATTCCAGCACCGGGCGGACCTCATGTGCCGGGAGCCGGTCGATCTGGTTCAGCACCACCAGGGTGACGGCGCCGTGGGAGGCGAGCGGTGTCAGGAAATCGTCGTGAACCGCGGCGTCTGCGTACTTCTGCGGATCGAGCACCCAGACAAGGACGTCGACGAGTCCCACCATCCGCTCCACAATCTCCCGATTGGCGGCGCGGGTGGAGTCGAAGTCGGGCAGGTCCAGGAGGATGAGGCCGGTGCCGTCGTCGGCGAAACCGGGGACCGGGGTGGCGTGATGCCGGTTCCGAACGCCCAGCCAGTCCAGCAGCTCATCGCTGCCCTCCGCGCCCCAGATGCCGGCGAGCGGTTCCGACGTCGTGGGCCGCCGGACGGCCGCCGTCGCAATGTCCGCCCCGCTGACGGCGTTGAAGAGGGAGGACTTTCCGCTGCCGGTGGCCCCGAAGAAGCCGACAACGGTGTGGTCAGCCGAGAGGGAACGCCGGGAACTGGCCCGGTCCAGCACTAGGAGCACTGCGTCCAGGACATCCTCCGGGAGCGCCCCCGCGGCGAGTTCGCGCGCCTCGTTCAGGGCCTCGAGGCGGCGGTCCAGCCGGGAGGCTTCGGCAGCCGCGCCGTGGCGGCTCACGCGGAGGCCGCCAACCGGCGGAGCGCCGCAGCATGGCCCTCGAGCACTGCCGGAGAGACCCCGCCGGAGACAGCAAGCCGGGCCAGGAAGCGCTGCTGCTCGGCCTGGAGCAGCAGCTGGCAGCGGGCGTGGAGATCCTCGCGGGCCGTTTTGGCGAGCCGGCGGACGGCGTCCTCCCCGAAGACCGCTTCCAGCAGCCGCTGCCCGACGACGGCGGTGCCGCCTGCGACGCCGACCTCCAGCCCGGTGAGTCCGGCCGTCATGGAGAAGACCACGATCATCAGGGCGGCGCCTAAACCGTTGATGCCGAAGGACAGCCAGCGGGCCTGCGTGCGCTTTCCCTGGCCTTCAGTCCGGATGAGTTCCATGAGGCTCCCCTGCCAGGCCCTGATCTCGGCAGCTGCTTTCCCGGCGAAATCCTCGGAGGTGCCGGAGAGGTCGTCGGCCCCGAGCAGTTGGCGGCCGGCAGGGTCGGAGCGCCAGCGCTGGTCCGTGGACTCCGCGGCAGTGGCGGCTTCATCGATGATGACAGCCTGCAGTCCGGACTCGATCGCGGTCTCCACCCGCACGGCCGGCGTCGGTTCGCCCCGGAGGAACGCACCCACCCGGTCTCTGAACCGGCCAATATTCTGTTCCATGGCCCGGAAGAAATCGCCCGTACCTACGAAGTCCTGCCAGCGGGCCAGGACCTCACCCCGGAGGAGGGCGCCGTCCCGGGTGGCCTCAAGGATCCTGGCGACCGCGGCCCGGTAGGCGTCCTCGGCGTCCCCCGCGAGGACCTGGGCAGCATGCTCCTGGGCCGCGGCGGCCTGCGCCACCGCCTCGATGCGGGTCCCCAGTGCCTTGACGGTGCCGTTCAGCGTCCGCCGGGCGATGTCGGCGCGCCCGGCGGCGTCCGCGGCGAGTTCCTGCAGCCAGAGCCGCACCGGCTCCACGGCGCCCGGCGGAAGCATCCCCATCCCGTCCAGGGCCACCTCAGGCACAACGAAGAGGCGGGCCCCGCCCAGACCTTCCCTGCCGAGCATGGACTGCAGGTCGGCGCTGACCTCGGCTTCCGCGGCCGCCGGGACACGGTCCAGCACCACGGCCACCATAATGTCCCGGGAAGCCGCGTCCAGCAGGAGGCGCCACGGGACGGCGTCGGCGTAGCGGTTGGCAGTGGTGACGAAAAGCCACAGGTCGGCGGCGGCGAGCAACTGGCCCGCCAGCTTGCGGTTCTCAGCGGAAATCGAGTCGACGTCGGGAGCGTCCAGCAGCGCGATCCCCTGCGGCACCGCCGGATCGGCCACCAGCACCAGTGAGGTGACCGCGGCCGGGTCCGGGGTGGGTCCGGCCTGGCTGGCGGGCAGTGGTCCGCGGTTCACAGTGCCGCGGACCCGGCCCAGGTTTGGCAGGACCCGCTGGTCCTCGAACCAGCGCCCGTCGGCGGGGTGGTGCAGCAGGATGGGCTGGCGCGTGGTGGGCCGGATGGCACCGGCACGGGTGACGGCGTGACCGACGAGTCCATTGACGAGGGTCGATTTACCGGCGCCGGTGGAGCCGCCCACGACGGCCAGCAGGGGTGCATCCAGGCTCCGGTAACGCGGCAGGATGTAGTCCTCGAGCTGGGCAACGGCGCTGCGGATGTCCCGCCGGGCACCGTCCGAGCCGGGGAGGGCCAGGGGCAGGGACGTTGCAGCCAGGTCGCGGTGGACGGCTTCCAGTAGTTCAACGGCCTGGCCGGGGGTTTCGTCGGAGCTCACCGCATCATCATGCCAGCTTAGGGTTGCCCCGGTCGGGCGCCGCGGGATGGGTACACGAAAAACGGCCCCGGGCTGATGCCCGGGACCGTTTCAGCTGTGACCCCAGCGGGATTCGAACCCGCGTTACCGCCGTGAGAGGGCAGCGTACTAGGCCGCTATACGATGGGGCCGCGTACTCTCCAGAACGGCATTCCTGCCATTCGCGCTAAGCGATTATTTCATACACTCAGCAAGTGTTTCAAATCGGTAGGCCGATTCAAAACCCCTGATCAGCCGCGGAAATCCGCGGGTTTTTCAGAGCTGGGATACCAGGACTCGAACCTAGAATGACGGTACCAGAAACCGTAGTGTTGCCAATTACACCATATCCCAATGGAACTTTCGGGCCGGATCCCCGGGTCTAAACCCGCGCTCCCGGCGCCTCAGCACGAGTAATTACTTTACCCGAGAGTTTTCCTGCGCACAAATCGGCCGCCCTGACGCCCCCGGAACGGCCCTCGGAGCACCCGGCACCGGCTCCCAAACAGAAAAACCCTTGCCAATCGGGCACTCACAAGTTTACTCTCGGTAAGTTACCTACGAGTAACCAACCCTCCCCCAGTCCGCTGCGGGCAGCTGCGCCGGATTTTCCGGGTGTTAGCTGCGTCACAGCCGAGGGCCGGCAGCAAAGCCGCTGCCGGCAACACCGTCGAGAGGAACCACAGTGACACAGAGCCGTGCCGCCGCCAGCAGGACCCGCACCCGTGGCCAACAGATCGCCATCGCCATCCTTGCCCTGCTTCTCATCGCCCTTTTGGGGTTCTACACGCTCGTCACCGGCCGGATCACGGATGGCTCGGCCCGGCTCAAGGAAGGCGCCGGGCAGGCCTCTGCCGGAGCCGCACAGCTCAAAGACGGGGCCGGCAGGCTCGCCACCGGCGCCGGGCAGGCCGACACCGGTGCCGGCAAGCTCTCGGCCGGGGCCGAAAAGGTCCATGAGGGGATCAGCGGGAAACTGGCTCCCGGCGCCGAGAAGCTCCAGGCCGGCGCCGACCAGCTGTCCGCGGGCGCGGTGAAGATTGAAACCGACGTCAACAACAAACTTGCCCCCGGCGTCTACAAGGTCGACGACGGCGCGCACAAGCTGGCGGCGGGTGCCGTGCAGCTCTCTGCTGCCCTGACCCCGACGGCCGCCGGCACCGCCGAGAACAACCTGGCCGACGGCGCCACGCAGCTGGATGCGGGCGCGGCGCGGCTGGCTCAAGGCTCCGGCGAGCTGGCGGCCGGAACGGTCCAGCTCAAGGGCTACCGGGGCGCCCACAACGACCCCGAAGCCGGGACGGGAACCGCGGCCCTTGCGCAGGCCCTCGAGCTGTTGGAGGCCGCCTCTTCGGATCCCGTGCAGGGCCTGGTGCCCTTGGCCGCGGTCAAGGACAAGATCGCCAAGATTGCCGCCGGCGCCCGGAAGCTGGACGCCGGGGCCTCCCAGCTGCAGGCCGGCGCGGGCCGCCTGCAGGCAGGCGCCGGCCAGCTGAAGGCGGGGACCGGGAAGCTGACGGCTGGTTTCGGCACCCTTGCCGCCAAGCTCAACAGCCGGGACCCCGGCAGCCCCGGCGTGGTCCTGGGCACGGAACTGCTGGCGGATGGAACGTCCAAGATCCGGACTGGCATGGACGGCGTTCCGGGGGACCCTGAACACCCGGGGCTCATCAAGGCTGCCGCCAGGATGACCGAAGGCAGTTCCCGGCTCGCGGAGGGAACCGGGGCCCTTAACGCGGGCATCAAGGGAGATCCGGCAGATCCGGCGAATCCCGGCTTGCTCAACGGATCCCTGGCCCTCGCGTCGGGCGCCTCCGAGCTCTCGGCAGGCAACACCAAACTGGCGTCCGGTTCCTCGCAGCTGTCAACCGGCGCGGACAAGCTTGCGGACGGGAACGCCCAGATTGCCGCGGGCACCGGCACGCTGTACGCCAGCGCCGCGGCAGTCTCGCCCTCGAACATGGTGGGTCAGTCCGACGCCGCCACGGCCCTCGGGATCGTCGGTGTCCTGAGCCTCGGCTCGATTGCCGGCTTCTTGGTGCTGCGGGACCGCCGGGTTCCTGGCCGCGCCGCCAAGCCGGGGCTTGAAACCGGCAGTTAGGGGGCCGGTTAGGCCAGCAGCTCCAGCAGGGAACCGATCTCGCGGCCGGCGAAGCCAGGGGCCGGTTCCCCGCCGCGGTTCAGCCAGACGCCCAGGAGGCCCGCTGCCGTCGAGCCGTCAGCGTCGAGAAGGCGGTTGTCCCCCACGTAAAGCGTTTCGCCCGCGCCGGTTCCGAGGCGGCGGACGCCCTCCAGGTAGATGGCCGGATCCGGTTTCGCCGCACCCACAGTGTCCGTTCCCACCAGCACGCTGATGCGTGCCAGGCCGGCGGCATCCAGCTTGACCCGCTGGTAGTCGTGGACGTTGTTGCTCACGGCCCCATAGGGGATGCCCGCGGAATCCAGGGCGTCCAGCATCGGGGTGACGTCGTCGAAGGCACGGATGTATCCGTGCTGCCGGCTAGCGTAGGAACTGACCCAGTGATGGGCCTGCTCGCCCTCCTCCAGTTCCACACCGAAGTGTCCGAGGGCGGCCCTGCCCCGGAGCAGGCGCTGCTCGTTGAAGCTCAGCTCCCCGGCCAGGTAACGGTCGTAGAAGTGGGTGGTCTCGCGGGTGAAGATCCGGCCGAACTTCTCCCACCCGGCCTCGTCCATGCCGGGCAGGAGGTGCTCGCTGACGTCGCGGAGCGCTGCCGTCATGGCGAACTCAAGATCCACCAGGGTGTCGTCGATGTCGAACAGCACGCCGCGGATGCCGCCCAGGCCGGCGGCCAGCGCGCTGATCCGGGACTCGGGCCGGTCGCCGGGTCGGTTCCCGGACTGCACGGCGATCATCAGCCGCGGAAGGCGCGCAGCCGGGCCAGGGAGGAGTCCTTGCCCAGGATCACCATGGATTCGAACAGGGGCGGGGAGATCCGCCGGCCGGAGATGGCAGTGCGGACCGGGCCGAAGGCCAGCCGCGGCTTGACCCCGAGTCCCTCCACGAGGGCTGCCTTGAGGGCGGCCTGGATGGCGTCCGCGTCCCACTCGGCCAGCGGCGCCAGGGCGGCCAGGGCGGCGTCGAGCACCTCGGCGAGGTTCTCCGGAAGCCCCTTGCGGGCGTCGTCCGCGACGTCGATCGCATCGTCGCTCTTGAACAGGAAGGCCAGCATTTCGGGGGCTTCGCCCAGCAGCGAGATGCGTTCCTGGATCAGCGGGGCCGCCTCGGCGAGGATCTCCTCCTGGCGGGCGGTGGGAATGTCGCCGACAAAGCCGGCGGTGCGCAGGTACGGGACGAGCCGGGCGCGGAAGTCCTCGGCGTCGAGCATCCGGATGTGCGTGCCGTTGATGGCCTCGGCCTTCTTGATGTCGAAGCGGGCCGGGTTGGCCAGGACGTCGTTGACATCGAAGTGCTCAATCAGCTGCTCCACTGTGAAGATGTCCTCATCGGCGGAGAGGCTCCAGCCGAGCAGGGAGAGGTAGTTAAGCAGGCCTTCGGGGATGAAGCCGCGGTCCCGGAGCAGGAACAGGTTGGACTGCGGGTCGCGCTTGGAGAGCTTCTTGTTCCCTTCGCCCATGACGTAGGGCAGGTGCCCGAAGACCGGCATGTAGCTGGCCACGCCGATGTCCATCAGCGCGCGGATCAGCACCACCTGGCGGGGCGTGGAGGAGAGCAGGTCCTCGCCGCGGAGCACGTGGGTGATTCCCATGAGGGCGTCGTCCACGGGGTTGACCAGGGTGTAGAGCGGGGAGCCGTCGGCGCGGACGATCACGTAGTCCGGGATGCTGCCGGCCTTGAACGTGATGTCGCCGCGGACCATGTCGGTGAAGGTGACGTCCTCCTCCGGCATCCGCACGCGGAGCACGGGCTTGCGGCCCTCGGCCTTGAACGCGGCCAGCTGCTCTGCGGAGAGCTGGCGGTCGAAGTTGTCATAGCCCAGCTTTGGATCGCGGCCGGCGGCGCGGTGGCGGGCCTCGACCTCCTCCGGGGAGGAATAGCACTCGTAGGCGTAGCCGGCTTCCATCAGCTTGGCGACGACGTCCTTGTACAGGTCCAGGCGCTGTGACTGCCGGTACGGTTCGTGCGGTCCGCCGACCTCCACGCCTTCCTCCCAGGTGATGCCGAGCCATTTCAGGGCCTCGAGCAGCTGCTGGTAGCTCTCCTCCGAGTCGCGCGCCGCGTCCGTGTCCTCGATGCGGAAGACGAAGGTGCCCTTGGTGTGGCGGGCGTGGGCCCAGTTGAACAGGGCCGTGCGGATCAGGCCGACGTGCGGGGTGCCGGTGGGTGACGGGCAGAACCGGACACGGACCGGGGTGTCGGCAGTGACTTCGCTGGTCACACTGGGGGCGGAGCTGGAGACGGCGTCGGGCGCGGAGGGAGTAGTCATAGTGGTACCAACATTACCAACCCCGATCATCGCCGGACGCCCACGGCATCCGCTACGGAAACGGACAGCCGCACCGTGGACCCACAGTGCGGCTGTCCGGAATCGGAGCTGTTTCTTTGGCGCGGAGCGGGCTAGCGCCGCACGACCGGGTTGGAGAGGCGGCCGATGCCCTCGATCTCCACCTCGAAGCGGTCGCCGGCCTGGACGAGCCCGACGCCGGCGGGAGTGCCGGTCATGATGACGTCGCCGGGCAGCAGGGTGAAGGCCTGCGAGACGATGGAGACGAGTTCGCGGACGCCCCGGATCATCTGGCTGGTGCTGCCGTCCTGGCGCAGTTCACCGTTCAGACGACCCTGGATCTGCAGGTCCTCGGTGTTCAGTTCGGTCTCGATCCACGGCCCCAGCGGCGCGGAGGTGTCGAAACCCTTGGCCCGGGCCCACTGCAGGTCGGTCTTCTGGACGTCGCGGGCGGTGAGGTCATTGCCGCAGGTGTAGCCGAAGATGACGTCGTCGACGCGCTCCTCCGGGACATCCTTGCAGATCCGGCTGATGACGACGCAGAGCTCGGCTTCGAAGGACACTTCCTCGGAGAACTCCGGCAGGACGATCGGATCGTTGGGCCCGATCACAGACGTATTGGGCTTCAGGAAAAGCAGCGGCTGCTTCGGGACTTCGTTGCCGAGTTCCTCGGCGTGTTCCACAAAGTTGCGGCCGACGCCGATAACCTTGCTGCGCGGGATGATCGGGGCGAGCAGGCGCACGTCCTCCAGCTTGTGCCGGACGGCAGTTCGTTCCACGCCGTGAAAGAAGGGGTCGCCGTTGATGACAGTGACTTCCTCACTGCCGGGCTCACCTTCAACAATGCCGTAGAGGGGATCAGAATCAACAACAAACCGGGCGATACGCATGGCTCCAAGCGTACCGTCTCCGGCGGGTGGGCCCGACGCCTTGCAGGGCCCGGGGCCGGCACGGGACGTGCGGGCCGGGTCCCCCCGGCGCCGGGTTAGGGGGTGCCGCTGCCCAGTCGCAGGTAGTGCAGCTGGGCGGCCACGGAGAGTTCCGCCGCGGGGCGCACGGCGGGATCGACGGCGGCATACACGGCGTCGGCAACCTCGGTGACCTGGGCCCCGTCGCCGAGGCTCTCGAGGGCGGCGCGGATTTGTGCGAGGCGGCCCTCGCGGTGGTCCCGGTAGGCGCGGACGATGGTGTTCAGGGCGGGAAGCATCGGTCCGTGGGCCGGGAGGACGGTGGCGGCGCCGAGGCTTTCCAGCCGGTCCAGCGAGGCCAGGTAGTCGCCCAGGGTGCCGTCAGGGTAGTCCAGGACCGTGGTTCCGAGTCCCAGGATCGTGTCGCCGGTAAGGACCGAGCCGTGGGCGCCGTCCTGTGGCAGATGGAAGCAGACCGAGTCCGAGGTGTGGCCCGGCGTCGCCAGGACCCTGATTTCTGCGCCGCCGGCGTGGATGACTTCGCCGTCCACGAGGGGGCTTCCGCCATGGCAGTGCGCGGGATCCTTGGCGCGGACCGGTGCGCCGGTCAGTTCGGCGAACCTGGCGGCGGCGGCGGTGTGGTCGGCGTGCCGGTGCGTGATGAGGATGAGCTCGACGGCGCCGGCCCCGGCCAGTTCCTGCAGGTGCGGTTCATCCAGCGGGCCGGGATCAACCACGACGGCGCCGGCCGCTCCGGGGGCGGAAATGACGTAGGAGTTGGTCCCGTGCAGGCTCATCGGCCCCGGGTTGGGGGCCAGCCTGAAGCGGGTCAGCTCTGTGCTGCGCACCATGGCGCGGGGGTCGTCCGGGATCACAGTTCCATCTTCGCACCGAAGCGGCAGTCAGACGAGCAGCATTACTGCAATGACCGCCGGCAGGAGTGCCTCGGCGATGGCGCTCGCCCACAGCCGCCGTTCGGAGAGCACCAGAATAATACCCAGGAGCACGTGGCCGAGGCAGGTGAAGAGCAACAGGGTCCGCCCGGCCGCCGGCTCCGGACCGGCCAGCATCACCGCGCCGACAATTGCGCCGACTCCCCAGATCATGTTGTAGAAGCCGAGATTGAAGGTCCACATCCGCACGGCGTCGGTGTCCTCCGGTTGGATCAGGAACAGCCGGTGGAGCCGGTGGTCCCGGAAGAAGAAGGACTCGAGGATTCCCACGAGAATCAGCACAATCCCAAAGATGACTCCCAGAACCTGAATGAGTCCAGTCATGGGCAATATTGTGCCCCTGCGTCCAGAACGTGGCTAGGACTTCTGCGGGTCGGGCCTCAAGCCCAACGACGACGGCGGCCCCGCACCGGAAGGTGGGGGCCGCCGTCGCGCGCTGGCTGTTGCCTGGGGGCCGGGGCTCAGGCCAGGCGGGTCAGCCAGCCGTGGGTGTCCTTGACGGTTCCGGTCTGGATCCCGAGGAGCTGCTCGCGGATGGCCATGGTGGTTTCCCCGGCTGCCGCGTCCTCGGAGCCGATGAACTCGGTGTTGTCCTTGAGCACCCCGATCGGGGTGATGACGGCGGCGGTGCCGCAGGCGAAGACCTCGGCGATGTCGCCGGAGGCCACGCCGTCGCGCCACTCATCCAGGGTGATCTTGCGTTCGGTGACCTCGCGGCCCATGTCCCTGGCGACCTGGATGACGGACATCCTGGTGATGCCCTCCAGGATGGTTCCGCTCAGCGCGGGGGTGACCAGGGAGCCGTCCCTCATCACGAAGAACACGTTCATGCCGCCGAGCTCTTCCACGGCGTTGTCATTGAACTGGTCCAGGAACAGCACCTGCTTGCAGCCGTGGGCCTCGGCTTCCTGCTGCGCGATCAGTGACGCGGCATAGTTGCCGCCGCACTTTGCGGCGCCGGTTCCGCCGCGGCCGGCGCGGGCGTATTCGCGGGAGATCCAGATGGAGACCGGCTTGAGCTCGCCGCCGAAGTAGTTGCCGGCCGGGGAGGCGATGACGCGGAAGGAGACTTCGCGGGCGGCGCGGACACCGAGGAAGGCCTCGGTGGCGATCATAAACGGCCGCAGGTAGAGGGCTTCGCCGTCGCCGGAGGGAACCCATTCCCTGTCCACCGAGACGAGCTCGCGGATGGCGCCCAGGAAGTACTCTTCCGGAAGCTCGGGGAGGGCCAGACGGCGCGCCGAACTGTTCAGGCGCGCGGCGTTGGCCTCGGGGCGGAACGTCCAGATGGAGCCGTCGGCGTGGCGGTAGGCCTTGAGCCCTTCGAAGATCTCCTGGCCGTAGTGGAGCACGGCCGCGGACGGGTCCAGGGAGATCGGGCCGTAGGCCTCCACCCGGGCATCGTGCCAGCCGCCCTTGCCCTCAGCGTCGACGCTGTAGTCGACGATGGCGGTGTGGTCGGTGAAATAGTTGCCGAAACCCGGGTTCGCCAGGATGGCAGCACGTTCTTCAGCGGACTTCGGGGTTGCCGAAAGATGCTGGGTGAATTCGACGCCATGGGCAGTCTGAGTCATGGTTCCTCCACGGTCGGCTGCCTGGCGTGTGAACGTGGTTCATCGTCGGACCACGGCAGCATATTGGTGATTCGAAACAAGCTTACGCCCGTCAGCAGACCCTCCGGCGCGCGGCGGGGAGCCGCCTGCGGGGCGGCTGTAAGGACGGCTAAAGGGCGGCGGCGATCGCGTCGCCGACCGCGCTGGTGCTGCGGACCGCGGAGCCGCGGCCTGCGACATCGGCGATAACGGCCGCTTCGATTTTGCGGGCGGCGGCGCCGTAGCCAAGGTGGTCGAGCAGGAGCGCAGCAGAGAGGATGGCCGCGGTGGGGTCGGCCTTCTGCTGGCCGGCGATGTCCGGTGCCGACCCGTGGACGGGTTCGAACATGGACGGCGCGGTGCGTTCCATATTGATGTTTCCGGACGCGGCCAGGCCGATGCCGCCCGTGACCGCGGCGGCGAGGTCGGTAATGATGTCGCCGAAGAGGTTGTCCGTGACGATCACATCGAAGCGCGCCGGATCGGTGACCATGAAGATCGTGGCGGCATCGATGTGCAGGTAGTCATGGGTCACCTCGGGGAAGTCCAGGGCCACGGCCTCCACGGTGCGCTTCCAGAGGTGGCCGGCGAAGACCAGGACGTTGTGCTTGTGGACCAGGGTCAGCTTCTTGCGCGGCCGGTCGTTGGCGCGGCGGAAAGCGTCCCGCACCACACGCTCCACGCCGTGGGCGGTGTTGAGCGAGACCTCGGTGGCGACCTCGTGGGGGGTGCCGGCGCGCAGCGTACCGCCGTTGCCGACGTAAGGACCCTCGGTGCCCTCGCGGACCACGATGAAGTCGATGTCGCCGGGGCTGGCGAGCGGGCTGCCGACACCCGGGTACAGGCGGGAGGGGCGCAGATTGACGAAGTGGTCCAGGCTGAAGCGCAGTTTGAGCAGCAGTTCGCGCTCGATGATGCCGGACGGAATCCGGGTATCGCCTGGGGCGGCCCCGACCGCACCAAAGAGGATGGCGTCGCGGGTGCGAAGATCGGCGAGGGTCTCCTCCGGCAGGGTCTCCCCCGTTTCGAGCCAGTGCTGGGCACCAAGCCTGTAGTGGGTCTGCTGCAGGACGATCCCCTCGGCCGCAGCAGCCTTCTCAAGGACCTTCAGGGCTTCGGCAGTGACCTCGGGGCCGATGCCGTCGCCGGGAATAACAGCCAGGTCAATCGTGGATGCGCTCATGTTTTCAGCGTAGCCAAGAGATCCACATGCTGGTCAAGTCGTCTCATTATCCGAACACCCGATTTCCAGCTTCCTGCGCCGAGGTGACACTTCGCGCCCATTCCGCTGCCGAACATGGGCGCGTAGTCTCACTTGGGCGCCGGGGCGGGCGGCCTGAGCCGGTTTCACGGGCCGCGGGCCGGAGAGGCGACCACCACGACGTTCTTTCCCCAGGGATCCTCCGTGTAGCAACTGACCAGCACCAGGCGGTTCGGGACGGCGTCCCAGACGGGGCTGTCCTTCAGGGTGGACTTCGTATAGGTAGTGACCGAGTCCACGGTGTACTGGAGTTCACCCGTCTCCGTCGCCACAGTAAGTAGGTCGCCCGGGTCGGCAGCGGAGCTCAAGTGGTTGAACGGCGCGTCCAAGCCCTCCCAGCTATGGCCGATGACGTAGGTGGTGTTCGCGGAGCCTGCCCCGGGCATGCCAAATGGAGTGAGCCAGTAGCCGTCCATCGTCTCGGGAGGAACGATGGTCCGGCCTTCAGCATCGCCGCCCGGGGGGGCGAGCGGATGGATCACCACGTCCATTCCTGCCGCGGGGTAGGTGATGCGTTGCGGGACGGCGGCCGCGGGTTTCTGTTCCGCGGGTTTCTGTTCCGCGGGTTTCCGCGCTGTGAAGCTGTCGGCCGGCGCGCCAAAGGGAAGCAGCCCGGAACTGCTTCCGGTCGGGACGGCGGAGGGACTCCCCGTCGGCCGCGGCCCGGAGGTTGCCGCCAGGGACTTCGCTACCGCCACTTCCTGTCCGTGGGCCGTCTGCAGGTTTCCCGGACCGGAGGCCGCGTAGAACAGCCACGCGGTGGCAAGTCCCAGGACGCAAACCAACAGGAGGAGGACGTCCCTCGGGCCGAGCACCAGGCCACGGATTCCGGGTACCTGGAGAAGATGGTTCCGACGGTGCCTTCTCATGATTGCTCCTGTTAGCTGCCGGAACCCTGGAGGCGGACCGGAACGTGCAGGGCGGGTGCTGCCAATCGCGGCACCCGCCCTGTATTGCTCTGCCTTCGCTGTTTTGCCTACTTTTCAGCGTTCCTGGCGCGCCTCCCGCCGCTCCAGAGCACCGCTGCCGCTCCTGCTGTGAACACTCCGGTCAGCGCCAGCAGCCACGTGGGAATGCCGGTGTCCGAGGTGCGGCCAACCGCGGTCTGGACGTTGTAGCCAACGTTCACCTTCTTGGTGGCAGGCGCGACGGTTTTTGCAGCGGGGACAACGGTCTCAGGCGCCGCGGCGGCCGACTTCGGCACAACCACGGCGGGAGTCAACGGCGTCGCAGCCGACTCCGGCGTCGAGTCTGTTCCCGGGTCGGCCGGCGGGTCCACCGGCGGGTCCACCGGAGGGTCGGCCGGCGGGTCCACCAGCGGGTCGGCCGGCGGAACCACCGGAGGGACCGCGGCGGCCACGCATCCGCTGGCTAGGAACGCCAGGTTGTCGGTGCTCAAGTTCTGGCCGTCCGGGAAAATCGTCCCGTCGTTGACCGGCACGATATCCAGAGTGTCGTCTGCATGGGCCTTCAGCGCACTCAGGTTGATCGTCTCCGCGACGAACGCGTTAGCCGCCGAACTCGTGGCATGGCAGATCGTGATCTTCTTCTCCACCGGGGGCGCCGCGTTAGCAGACACCGTGGCCGCCATGACTCCCAGCCCCACAACCCCCAGTGTGGCAATTGTTCGTCTCATCTTGCGTCGCTCCGTCCAGTCAGGATTTAAACAGCCTTGACTGCGCGCGGAGTAACCGTCTTCGAGACCCAGGAAAACAACTATTCGAGACCTCAAACAGCGAATTGAATGGTGACAGTTACTCCCCAGCAGTGTCGTCAGTTCGCTTACTGTTTCAGGCTATGGAAATCGAAGCCGAAGGTCGTGAGTAGTCGGTACTCGTCTAATCGATGGGCTTATACCCTGTTTTCTGTGTGCCGTACTCAGTATTGGACCCGCTGACTACTTGCCGGTAGCGTGCTATCGAAACGGGCCGAACGGCCGGTTCCCAAAACGGGCAAAATTACGCGGAAACAAGCCTTATCCTCTTGCGAGTACAACGCAAATGCTCCCCAACCTTTAGTCCGAGGTGAGGGAGCATTTGCGGCCGGCTGTAGGCTCTGGGGTGCCAGGGCCGGCGGCGCGGCGGGCAGTCAGGCCCCGGCGGGCTCCTCGTACTTCGGGAAGACCGGGGCCGGGGCGGGCAGCGGCGTGCCGGCTTCGATCGGGGTGCCCAGGGCACTGAATTCCCGCGCCTCGCCCTCCGGCTGGCCCAGGGTGGCCAGGATGGACGCCGCGGCTGCCGGCATGACCGGCTGGGCCAGGATGGCGACGATCCGCAGCACCTCGAGGGTGACGTACAGGACGGTGTTCATGCGCTCGACGTCGGTCTTGCGCAGCACCCAGGGCGCCTGCTCGGCGAAGTAGGCGTTGGTGTCGCCCAGGACGGCCCAGATTGCTTCCAGGGCACGGCTGAACTCCTGCTTTTCAAACGCTGCGCGGGAGATGTCCAGCAGCCCGTCGGCCTGGCCCAGCAGTGCGGTGTCCGCTGCGCTGAAACCGCCCGGGACGGGAACGGCGCCGTCGCAGTTCTTCGCGACCATGGACAGCGACCGCTGGGCCAGGTTGCCGAAGTTGTTGGCCAGGTCAGCGTTCATCCGGCCCACGATGGCGTCGTGGCTGTAGGAGCCGTCGGCACCGAAGGGCACCTCGCGGAGCAGGAAGAAACGCACCTGGTCCAGGCCGTACTGGGCAACCCAGTCCGCCGGGGCCACCACGTTGCCGAGCGACTTGGACATCTTGACGCCCTGGTTGTGCAGGAAGCCGTGGATCATGACGCGCTTGGGCAGTTCCAGCCCGGCCGACATCAGGAACGCCGGCCAGTAGACGGCGTGGAAGCGGGAGATGTCCTTGCCGATCACATGGACGTCCGCCGGCCAGTACTTCCGGAACAGCTCGGATTCGGTGTCGGGGAAGCCGACGCCGGTCAGGTAGTTGGTCAGCGCATCCACCCAGACGTACATCACGTGGTCCGGGTTGCCCGGCACGGGGACGCCCCAGTCGAAGGAGGTGCGGCTGATCGAGAGGTCCTCGAGGCCGCCCTTGACGAAGCTGACCACCTCGTTGAAGCGGTTGTGCGGCGCGCCGAAGGAGGGGTGGTCCGCGTAGAGGGCCAGCAGCCTGTCCTGGTAGGCGGAGAGCTTGAAGAAGTAGCTCTCCTCCTCGGTCCAGGTCACTTCGGTGCCGGTTTCGGACGCATAGCGCAGGCCATCGGCCTTCACCTCGGTCTCGTCCTCGACGAAGTACCGCTCGTCGCGGACCGAATACCAGCCGGCGTACTTGGAGAGGTAGATGTCGCCGTTGGCTTCCATCCGCTGCCAGAGCGCTTTGGCGGCCTCGTAGTGGTCCGGGTCGGTGGTGCGGATGAAACGGCTCAGGGAGATCCCGAGGTCATCGCTCATCTGGCGGAACGCGGCCGAGTTGCGGTCGGCGAGCTGCTTGACCGGGATGCCTTCCTTCTCCGCCGTCTGCTGCATCTTGAGGCCGTGTTCGTCCGTGCCGGTCATGAAGAACACGTCGAAGCCGTCCAGGCGCTTGAAGCGCGCCATCGCATCGGTGGCGATGACCTCGTAGGCGTGGCCGATGTGCGGCACACCGTTGGGGTAGCTGATGGCCGTGGTGATGTAGAACGGGGTCTTCTCGGAAGATGTCACAGTTTTAACCTAGATCAGTTCGGTGAGGGTATCGCTCTGGCGGACAAGTTCGTGGTCATGTGAAGCGACCAGCACGGCGATGCCGTCCGACGTCGTGTCCTTGAGGATGCTGATGATGCGGTTGGCCGAGGCCCGGTCCAGGCTGGCAGTCGGCTCATCGACCACCAGCACCCGGGTGCCGAGGATCAGGGCCCGGGCGATCGCGACGCGCTGGCGTTCACCGCCGGAGAGCTGTGCGGGCCGGTGGCGCATGCGCCGGCCCAGGCCGACGAGGTCCAGGAGGTCCTTGGCCATGTCGCGGCGTTTGTCCACCTCGCCGTCGGGCACGGCGGGCAGCAGCACGTTCTCGAGGGCACTCATCCCGTCGATCAGGGCGCCGCCCTGGTCGACGTAGCCAATCAGGGCGCGGCGGCGGTCGGCGATCTCGTCGTCGCCCATGGTCTCGAGCGAGTCGCCCTCCCAGAACACCCGGCCCGACGTCGGCAGGGTCAGGCCGGCGCCGACGGTCAGGATGCTGGTCTTGCCCGAGCCGCTGCGGCCGGCGACGCAGTGCATCTCGCCGGCGTGCAGCGTCATGTTGAAATCGTCCACCACGTTGACCGCCTCGGCGCCGCCCTTGCCGCCGCCGTAGTGGATCGTGATGTTGCTGAGCTCCAGCGGCGTGGCGTGGTCGGTGGCCTTCACGATCGTGTTGGCCCGCGTCTTGTGGCCGCCGCGGCGGGTGCTCGCCGTCATCTTCTCGTGTGCCTCACGGTCGAGGTTGAGGTCGTTGTTCATCGGACCACTTTCGTTGCAATTGGAATCCAGCAAAGTACAGCCACGAGCCCGGCGACGGCGGCCCAGAGCGCGGCATAGGGGGCAAGGAGCAGACCAACGCCCAGGGCGCCGAGGACGCCGAGCGGCAGCGCGACCGTCCCCACCATGGCATTTTCGAAGAAGCGGACCTGGCCGAGCATGTCCGGGTTCCAGCCCATCGCCTGCAGCGTGCCGAGGTACTGGCGCTTGGCCTGCAGTTCGAAGCGGCCGGTGACCATGGTCAGCAGCAGCCCGACGGCGACACCGGACACTCCGAGGATGATGCTCGGCAGCGCGATGGACGTGGCGGCCAGGCCGCTGAGCGCGCTCGCCCCGGCGGCCCGGGGGATGTCGATCAGCAGCGCGACCATCCCGCCGACCGCGGCGGCGAAGACGCCGACGGCGACAGCCAGGGAAATGGTGTTGAACTTGTTGGTGCTCAGCTGCCGGTTGGCGAAGGTCAGCGGCGAATCCACGGCGATGAGCCGTTCATCGTGCTGCGGTTCCTGGTCCACGACGTCGCGGTGGCGCAGCTGCTGGGCGGCGAAGAACGCCGCGCCCGCATAGAGCACCAGCACGGAGGCCGAGACGATCGCCGTGGCGGGGTTCCAGCTGACCAGGCTGAGGATGATTCCGGCGAGGGCCAGCAGGGCCGCGCCGACGCCAAATTCGGCAAGCACCCAGGACCGGATCCGGCGCTGGGTCCAGCCCATGGCGCGCAGGGTTCCGGCCTCGCTGCGGCGTTTGCGGACGTAGCTGACGGTAGAGGCGCCGGTGAGCAGGGCGGCTCCGCAGAGCGTGAGGAAGAGCAGGGTCAGGTTGGTGGCGGTGAGGGACCCGGAGACGGCGTCCGCGGCGTCCTGGCGGACCCACGACTGCTGGACGGTGCCGAGTGGGGACTCCTTGCCGGCGTCGTCCTTGGAGTAGCCGGGGACGAAGATGCTGGCGTCCTCACGGGCGGAGCCGGCAACGATCGTTGCCTGCAGCCCCATGTCGCGGATCTCGTTGGCGAGCTTCTCCACGTCGGGCTGCGCTTCCTTCCAGCTGCCGGGCACCTTGGCCCGGACGCGCACCGCATCGATCACAGAGGCGTTGTCCGTGTAGCCCCGGGCGGCGGCGAGGCCGTAGAAGTCCGTGATGGCGCCGGCGGACTGGCTGGCCAGGCCCGTGGCGCTCAGGGAGGGCTTGAGCTCGGTGTTCCCGGCGTCCTTGCCGGAGGCGTCCTTGGTCAGCGTGAAGGGGGTGGGATCGTAGCCGCCCAGGGGCAGGCGGTTGACGTCGCCGGCGGCCTTCTTGACCGTCTCGGCGTCGAACGTTCCGTAGACCATGGCGAGCGGTGTGGCGAGCTTTTTGCCGGTCTCGAGGTTTTCCCGGTAGGAGCGCTCGTCGACGGGCTTGCGCTGGGTCTGGTCCACGGGGGCGCCGTTGGCCGCTTTCTCGGGGAGGCGGTTCACGGTGACCCAGTCGCCGGGGATGGCGCTCTTGTCCACGGCGCCGTTGCCTGCGGTTTGACCGTCCTTGTACTTCGGGGCGGCGGCGAAGTCGGTGCTCCAGGTGGCGGGGTTGTAGAGGCCCTGGCTGAAGGTTGCGGTGTCACCGAGCAACTGGGAGAGGTCCTTGGACCCGGGCCAGGCCAGGGCGAACGGGGACTTGGAGACGAACGGGAGGTAGTCCTTGTCCAGCGAGCGGGTCACGGTCCCGACGTCCTTGGTGACGTTGCCGGAGGCGTCGATTTCCTCGACCTTGACCGAGTACTTGAGGTCAAGGGAGGTGCCGGAGCGCACGATCAGCGGGATCGCCTGGGAGTCCGCGGTGAGCAGGCCGCTGTTCTTGGCCTGCTGGTACTGGCTCATCATCGGCGCCCAGTACTTCAGCTTGATGCCGAGGAAATCGGGGCCTTCCTTGAGTTCGTCCATGCCGATGCCGGTGGTGAAGAGGCTCTCCAGGTGCCGACCGATTGCCCCGGCGTTGCGGGCATCGGCGGGCGGTGCCTTTTCCAGCGGGGCGAGGAAGTCGCCGGCGGGCCCGAGCAGGGCACGTTCGGAGACGGGGTCGACGGCGACGACGGATTCGGTCACCTGCGGCGCGAGCGGCAGGGAGACCGAGAGGTTGAAGAGGTTGTGCTCAGAGCCGCCGGCCGGAGCCGGGAACTTGATGCCGGTCTCCCCGGCCGGGCCCGCGATGCGGACGTTCTTGCCGCCGGCGACCTGTTCCTCGATGAGCTTCGCCTTGCCGAGGGAACCCTCGGCCATGGTCTTGAACAGGGTGTGCTCGGACTGGCCGTCGGAGCTGACGGCGCTGGCGGTGAGCCGGTACTTTTTCGGTGTGTCGGACAGGACCGACTCCGCGGCGGGCCATTTGCTCGGATCGGTGGCGCTGGGGTCCCCGGCAGTTCCGGCGAGTCCGGCGTTGAAGCCGAGGTAGTCGGTGGCATCCAGGCGCGGGGACTCAAGGTTCTGCGTGACGCGGGAGACGAGGCTGATCGGCGCCGCCACGGAGGTGCCGGAGAGCTTTCGGAGGGCGTCCAGTTGTTCGAAGCTGATGCCGCCCTGGCCGGTGGCGATTTCCGGCTGCATGAGGCCGCCGTTGTTGTCGGGCTTGGCCTGGACCAGAATGTCGTAGAGCCCCCGGGAGTTCTGGTCAACCGTCCGGTTCAAAGCGGCCTGCGACTGACCCTGCACGAGGACCGAGAGGCACATGGCCACGATCAAAATGGACGCGGTCAGCAAAAGCACTCGGCTTCTGATGAACCTCTGGACGGCGTTCATTGGGCTCCTGAAAGCTGGATTGCGTGCGCACACCGAAGTTCATTCCATGCGGAAGTGAAGGCGTCCCCTGCCGGGCGTGCAAAAGTAAAGGCCGGGCTGCCGGCCGAATCCGAAAATCGGACGTAGCCATTGTACGCAGACCGGCCATGCGTTCGTGGACACCGGCGGGGGCCGGAACCGCCGCCGGTGTCCACGGTGAAGACATCAGTCCTCGAGGTCGACCTCGCGCACCATGTCAGCGCCGATTCCGGCCTTGATGGCGTCCAGAACCTGCTGCGGGACCGAGCTGTCGATGGTCAGCAGGGCGAGCACCTGGCCGCCCTCGTCCTGCCGCGCAACCTGCATGCCGGCGATGTTGATGTTGTTCATGCCAAGGATGTGGCCGATGGTACCGATCACGCCGGGGCGGTCCGAGTAGGCCACCACCACGAGGTGTTCGCTGATCGGGATCTCCACCTCGAAGCCGTTGATCCCCACCAGCTTCTGGACCTGCTTGGGGCCCGTCAGGGTTCCGGCCACGGAGATCTGCGTGCCGTCGCTGAGGGCGCCGCGCAGGGTCAGCACGTTGCGGTAGGACTCGGTCTCCGGCGTCGTGATCAGGCGGACGTTAATGCCGCGCTGCTCGGCGATCACGGGGGCGTTGACGTAGGAAACCTGTTCAGTGACGATGTCGGCGAAGATGCCCTTGAGTGCCGCGAGTTCGAGCACCTTGACGTCGAGGGAGGCGATTTCGCCGGCGACCTCGACATCAAACTGGGTGAGCGAGGCGTGGGTCATGGCGGTGAAGATGCGGCCCAGCTTCTCCATCAGCGGGATGCCCGGGCGGACGTCCGGGGCAATCACGCCGCCGGCCACGTTGACCGCGTCGGGAACGAGCTCCCCGGCCAGGGCCAGGCGGACGGACTTGGCGACCGAGACGCCGGCCTTCTCCTGCGCTTCGTCCGTGGACGCGCCCAGGTGCGGGGTGACCACCACGTTGTCTAGCTTGAAGAACGGCAGGTCGGTGCTGGGTTCCTTGACGAAGACGTCGACGCCGGCACCGGCGATTTCGCCGGACTCCAGGGCAGCGTAGAGGGCTTCCTCGTCGACGAGGCCGCCGCGGGCGACGTTGACGACGTACGCGGTGCTCTTCATCTTCTTGAACGCGTCGGCGCCGAGCATGCCGACGGTCTCCGGCGTCTTGGGCATGTGGATGCTGATGAAGTCCGACTGCGCCAGAAGCTCGTCGAGGGTCACCAGCTGGACGCCCAGCTGCGCGGCGCGGGCCGAGGTGATGTAGGGGTCGTAGGCGAGGATCTTGGTGTCAAAGCCCTTGAGGCGGGCGGCGACGAGGGCGCCGATCCGGCCCAGGCCGATGATGCCGATCTTTTTCTCGAAGAGTTCGATGCCGGTGTACTTGGAGCGCTTCCACTCGCCGTCCTTGAGCGCGGCGCTGGCCTGCGGGATGTGGCGGGCAAGGCTGAGGATGTGCCCGACCGTGAGCTCCGCGGCGGAGACGATGTTCGAGGTGGGCGCGTTCACCACCATGACACCGGCCTGGGTGGCGGCCTTGATGTCGACGTTGTCGAGGCCGACGCCTGCGCGGGCGATCACCTTCAGGTTCTTCGCGGCGGCAATGGCCTCGGCGTCGAGCTGGGTGGCGGAGCGGACCAGGATCGCGTCGACGTCGGCGATCGCAGAGAGCAGCTGGGAACGGTCGGCGCCGTCGGTCTGCCGGATTTCGAAATCCGGGCCAAGGGCCTCGATCGTGGCGGGCGAAAGTTCCTCAGCGAGGAGTACTACAGGTTTGGTGCTTGTCACCGGTGACCTCTTTAGCTCTCTTGTATAACAGGCGGGGATTTTGGTGCTGGATAAAAACAGGTGCTGCATAAAAGCAGGGAAGCCGGACCCCAGTTGGCGTCCGGCTCCCCTGCCGGTCAGTGCTTAGCGGGCCACTGAGCCTTCGGTGTAGTCGTCTTCGTTCTTGATCCAGGAGAACAGCTTGCGCAGTTCGCGGCCGGTGGCCTCGATCGGGTGGTCCTCGCCCTTCTTGCGCAGTGCCTTGAACTCGGGGGCTCCGGCGTCCTGGTCGTCGATGAAGCGCTTGGCGAAGGTGCCGTCCTGGATGTCCTTGAGGACAGCCTTCATGTTTTCCTTCACGTCCGGGGTGATCACGCGCGGGCCGGAGACGTAGTCGCCGTATTCCGCCGTGTCCGAGACGGACCAGCGCTGCTTGGCGATGCCGCCCTCAACCATAAGGTCCACGATGAGCTTGAGCTCGTGCAGCACCTCGAAGTAGGCAACCTCGGGCTTGTAGCCGGCTTCGGTGAGAACCTCGAAGCCGTACTGGATCAGCTGGGAGGCGCCGCCGCACAGGACAGCCTGCTCGCCGAAGAGGTCCGTCTCGGTCTCTTCGGTGAAGGTGGTCTCGATGACGCCGGCGCGGGTGCCGCCGATGGCCTTGGCGTAGGACAGGGCCAGTTCCTTGGCCTTGCCGGACGGGTTCTGCTCGACGGCGATCAGGTCCGGCACGCCGCGGCCGGCCTCGAATTCGCGGCGGACGATGTGGCCCGGGCCCTTGGGGGCAACGAGGGCGACGTCGACATCTGCCGGGGGCTTGATGTAGCCGTAGCGGATGTTGAAGCCGTGGCCGAAGAACAGGGCGTCGCCCGGCTGCAGGTTCGGGGCGATGTCCTCGGCGTAGACGTGGCGCTGGACCTGGTCCGGGGTGAGGACCATGATGAGGTCGGCTTCGGCGACGGCGTCCTTGACGTTCAGGACGCGCAGGCCTTCCGCCTCGGCCTTGGCGCGGGACTTGGAGTCTTCCTTGAGGCCAACGCGGACGTCGACGCCGGAATCGCGCAGGCTAAGGGCGTGGGCGTGGCCCTGGGAGCCGTAACCGATGACGGCGACGGTGCGGCCCTGGATGATCGACAGGTCGGCGTCGTCGTCGTAGAACATTTCAGTCACTGGGGGTGTCTCCTTTGAATGGATTCTTGGGTGGTGCTTGTCGGTGAAACTTCGCTAAACCTGGTGTGGTGCTGCGGCAGGTCACGTCCGCTGCCGGGGGCGTGCCCCCGGCTGTGTTCCGCGCTGTGTCTTAGGCGCTGCGCAGGGCCCTGTCACTCATGGAGCGGGATCCCCGCCCAACGGCCAGGGTGCCGGACTGCACGATTTCGCGGATACCGAAAGGCTCGAGCACTGAGAGCAGTGCCGTGAGCTTCTCGGGGTGGCCCGTCGCCTCAATGACAACCGACTCTGTGGAGACGTCGACCACTGATGCGCGGAACAGGTCTGCAGCCTGGGTGACCTGCAGCCGTGTTCCGGCATCCGCACGTACCTTGACCAGGATGTGGTCACGCTGTACGGAAGATTCGGCGGTGAGCTCAACGATTTTGATCACGTTCACCAGCTTGTTCAGCTGCTTGGTGATCTGTTCGATCAGCTCACCGTCGGCGTCGACGACGACGGTCATCCGGGACATGCCCGGAACTTCCGTCGGCCCGACGGCCAGGGAGTTGATGTTGAAGGCCCGGCGGGCGAAGAGGCTGGCGACGCGGGTCAGCACACCAGGCTTGTCTTCGACCAGAACGGACAGTGTGTGGCGGGTCATGTTCAGTCCTCCTCTTCCCATTCCGGGGTCATGTTGCGGGCAACCTGGATCTGGTCGTTGCTGACTCCGGAGGGGACCATCGGCCACACCATGGAGTTGGGGCTCACGACGAAGTCAATGACCACGGGGCGGTCATTGATTTCCAGGGCCTTCTGGATGGTGGCGTCGATGTCCTCGTCGCGGTCGCAGCGGAACGAAGCGCAGCCGTAGGCATCCGCGAGCTTGACGAAGTCCGGGATCCGGACGGTGTCGTGGCCGGTGTTGAGGTCGGTGTTGGAGTAGCGGCCCTCGTAGAACAGGGTCTGCCACTGCCGCACCATGCCCAGCGAGGAGTTGTTGATGATGGCAACCTTGATCGGGATCTTGTTGATCGCGCAGGTGGCCAGTTCCTGGTTGGTCATCTGGAAGCAGCCGTCGCCGTCGATGGCCCACACCACGCGGTCCGGGTTGCCCACCTTGGCGCCCATGGCGGCCGGCACGGCGTAGCCCATGGTGCCGGCCCCGCCGGAGTTCAGCCAGGCGTGCGGGCGTTCGTACTTGATGAACTGTGAGGCCCACATCTGGTGCTGTCCAACGCCGGCGACGTAGACGCCTTCCGGGCCGGTGAGGGCACCGATGCGTTCGATCACGCGCTGCGGGGCGCTGAGGCCGTCGTCGGGTTCGGTCCAGCCCAGCGGGTAGGTCTCCTTGAGGTTGTTCAGGAAGGCCCACCAGTTGGTGTAGTCCGGGGTGCCGGAGACGGCGAACACGGCGCGCAGGGCCTCGCTCAGTTCCGGGATGATCTCCTTGACCGAGCCCACAATCGGGACGTCGGCGGTGCGGTTCTTGGAGATCTCGGCCGGATCGATGTCCGCGTGGATGACCTTGGCGTTCGGGGCGAAGGTCTTCAGGACGCCGGTCACCCGGTCGTCGAAGCGCGCCCCGAGCGTGATCAGCAGGTCTGACTGCTGCAGCGCGGTCACGGCGGAGACCGTGCCGTGCATGCCCGGCATCCCGACATGCTGCGGGTGCGAGTCCGGGAAGACGCCGCGGGCCATCAGGGTGGTGACCACGGGGGCGCCGGATAGTTCAGCGAGCTCCAGCAGTTCCGCCGAGGCGTGCGCCTTGACGACGCCGCCGCCCACATAGAGCACGGGCTTGCTGGCTGCCGCGATGAGCCGGGCGGCCTCGCGGACCTGCTTGTTGTGGCCGCGGAGCACCGGGTGGTAGCCGGGCAGGTCGATCTTCGGCGGCCAGGAGAAGGTCATCTGACCCTGCTGGGCGTCCTTGGCGACATCGACCAGGACGGGGCCCGGACGGCCGGTCGAGGCCAGGTGGAAGGCCTCGGCCATGACGTGCGGGATGTCGTTGGGGTCGGTCACCAGGAAGGAGTGCTTCGTGATCGGCATGGTAATGCCGACAATATCCGCTTCCTGGAAGGCATCGGTGCCGATGACTCCACTGGCGACCTGGCCGGTGATGGCCACCATCGGCACGGAGTCCATGTGGGCATCCATGATGGCGGTGACGAGGTTGGTGGCACCCGGACCCGAGGTGGCGATGCAGACGCCCACCCGTCCGGTGACCATGGCGTAGCCTTGCGCGGCGTGGCCGGCTCCCTGTTCGTGACGGACCAGAATGTGGTTCATTCGGGAAGCCATCAAGGGGTCGTAGGTGGGCAGGATCGCGCCACCGGGCAAACCAAAAATATCGTCGACGCCGAGTTCTTCGAGCGAGCGGACAATTGCTTGTGAACCGGTCATCACCGTCGGGGGTACGACGTTGTTCGGTCCAAGGACAGGAGAGACAGCAGCAGTGTCGACGCCGGCGTCAGCCGGACGCTCGACGCGTTCCGAAGCCTTGTGGGCTCCAGCGGACTTAGTGGCCATCAGCGAGGGGCTGATCGGCGATCCTTTGCTCATCGGACTCTTCCTTAGTGGATCTTCGGTTGGATCTTCGGTGATCGGGGTACTGCTGGTACTGCATGATGCTGGTTCTGCCGGTGATGCGGAAATAAAAAAACCCCTCAGCCTGACGGCTCTTCGAGGGGTTTGCGCGTGACGGTTCGTTACCAGTCGGGCTATGGAGCCACGCGCCTGGTAAGGACGACGACGCCGGCGGTAACGAATGCGATCATGCGTTCAGTTTTCCCTCTTAGTGAGACACGTGTCAACGAGCCCACACTCTGTCTCACTATTTGGACTTCATTGTCCACTGGTTGATCTCCGCCCACCCCCGGCGGCCAGGCAGCCCTCGGCGGCAGGCGGGGCTCTCCTGCCCCAAGCGCACGGCGCGGACGCCGTTCGCCTGGGGCCCCGGAGGCTCCCCTAAACCGGGTTTCCCGTCATTACCCGCAGTAGGCGCCGGTGGAGGCGCTGTGGACGAGCTTGGCGTACTTGGCGAGCACACCCTTCGTGAACTTGGCCGGAAGCGGCTCCCAGCCGACCTTGCGGGCTTCGAGCTCGGCATCGTCGACGAGGAGGTCGAAGCTGCGGGCGGCGATGTCCACGCGGATCCGGTCACCGTCCTTGACGAAGGCGATGGGGCCGCCGTCCACTGCTTCCGGGGCAACGTGGCCGATGCACAGGCCCGTGGTTCCGCCGGAGAAGCGGCCGTCGGTCAGCAGCAGCACGTCCTTGCCCAGCCCGGCACCCTTGATGGCGCCGGTGATGGCGAGCATTTCGCGCATGCCCGGTCCGCCCTTGGGGCCCTCGTAGCGGATGACGACGACGTCGCCCGCCTTGATCTGGCCCTTGTCGAGCGCATCCAGGGCGCCCTGCTCGCGTTCGAAGACGCGGGCGGTGCCCTCAAAGACGTCGGCGTCAAAGCCGGCGCTCTTCACGACGGCACCCTCGGGAGCCATCGTGCCGTGCAGGATGGTGATGCCGCCGGTCTTGTGGATGGGGTTGTCCATGGCCCGGAGGATCTTGCCGTCCAGGTCCGGCGGGTTGATCGCCGCGAGGTTTTCCGCGACGGTCTTGCCCGTGACGGTGAGGCAGTCGCCGTGGATCAGGCCGGCGTCGAGCAGTGCACGCATGATGACGGGGACGCCGCCGATCTTGTCGACGTCGGTCATCACGTAGCGACCGAACGGCTTGAGGTCGCCCAGGTGCGGGATCTTGTCGCCGATGCGGTTGAAGTCCTCGAGTGTGAGGTCCACTTCGGCCTCGCGGGCGATGGCCAGCAGGTGGAGGACGGCGTTGGTGGAACCGCCGAAGGCCATGGTGACGGCAATGGCGTTTTCGAAGGCCTTCTTGGTCATGATGTCGCGGGCGGTGATGCCCAGGCGGAGCAGGTTGACCACGGCTTCGCCGGACTTGTGCGCAAAGACGTCGCGGCGGCGGTCGGCCGAGGGCGGGGCAGCCGACCCGGGGAGGGACATGCCCAGCGCCTCGCCGATGCAGGCCATGGTGTTGGCCGTGTACATGCCGCCGCAGGCGCCTTCGCCCGGGCAGATGGCTTTTTCGATGCGGGTCAGGTCTTCGAGGCTCATCTTGCCGGCCGCGCAGGCGCCGACGGCTTCGAAGGCGTCGATGAGGGTGACTTCCTTTTCGGAGCCGTCCTCAAGCTTGACCCAGCCGGGCATGATGGAGCCGGCGTAGAGGAAGACGGCGGCGAGGTCCAGGCGGGCCGCTGCCATGAGCATGCCCGGGAGGGATTTGTCGCAGCCGGCCAGGAGCACGGAGCCGTCGATCCGCTCGGCCTGCATGACGGTTTCAACAGAGTCGGCGATGACTTCGCGGGAAACCAGCGAGAAGTGCATGCCCTCGTGCCCCATGGAGATGCCGTCCGAGACGGAGATGGTGCCGAACTGCATCGGGAAGCCGCCGCCGGCGTGGACGCCTTCCTTGGCGCCCTGGGCCAGGCGGTTCAGGGAGAGGTTGCAGGGGGTGATTTCATTCCACGAGCTGGCCACGCCAATTTGGGGTTTGGCGAAGTCGTCGTCGCCCATGCCGACCGCCCGGAACATCCCGCGCGCGGGCGCGGCGTGGATTCCGTCGGTGACGACCCGGCTGCGGGGCTTGATGTCCGGTTTGGTCTCTGTCGCTGTTTGGGTGTCCTCACTCATGGGTCAAAGTCTAGGGCTCCCCCGCGGGGCGCAACGACCCGGACGGGCGCATTAAGCGGAAAACCGGGAATATTGCGACCAGATGGTGGACTGCCGTCTCACGTGTTGGACCCCCCTGTGGCGGCGCTTCAATTAAGGTGAGCTGTGTCACGCAGTTCCGGGGCTTCGGCGACGGACTGCGCCTCGGCCTTGAGCAGCGTGAGCACCTGCTGGATGGTGGTCCGCGCCGCGACATCGGGCCGTGCCAGTGCAACAATGCTGCGGCTGGCCTTGACCCCGGCCAGCGGGCGCAGGACGAACCCGCGTCCCTGGTTTTTCAGCGCCGTGTAGCGCGGCAGCAGGCTGAGCCCGTGTCCGGCACTGACCAGGGCCTCGAGGACCCGGAGGTCGGGGAATGTCTGGGCGCGGACCGCGGGGGAATCGGCCTGCACCTCGATCTGGCGGAGCACCGTGTCGAACGGGAAGCCTTCGGGCACTCCCATCCACGGGAAACCGATCACGTCTTCGGCCCGCAGCGTCGCCTTGCCTGCGAGCGCATGGCCCTCGGGGACTGCGACGTCGAGGGGTTCATCCAGGAGCGGCACCACCGTCAACCCCAGCCGGGCAAAGACGTCGGGCCCGTCAACGCTGTGCGCCAAAACGATGTCGTAGTCGGCAGTGAGCCCGGCGAATCCGGCCACGTTGGGATCCTCGAAGTGCGCCTCGAAGTGGAGTCCGTCGATGGCTTTGACGCGGTGCAGGAGGCCGGGAAGGAACATCTCGGCGGCGCTCGGGAAGAACGCCGCCCTGACATGGGTCTGCCAGCCGCGCCGGTACGTGTCGATGGTGGCTTCCGCACGGGCCATGGCGGTGGACACCTCGGCGGCCGCACCCGCCATGGCGAGTCCGGCCTCGGTGAGACGCACACCCCGGCCCGATTTCTTGACCAGGACAACGCCCAGCTCCTCCTGGAGGGTCTTGAGCTGCTGCGAGACGGCGGAGGGGGTCACCTTCATTGCCTCAGCGGTGGCGCCGACCGTGCCGCGGTCGGCCAGTTCACGGAGAATCCGCAGTCTCTTGAAATCCATGAAGTGAGGCTACAGGGCGGCGGCCGGGAGGCTGGACAGCCCCCTGCGGGCAGACGTACGGTCAAACGACGGCAACCTTGCCTCATGGACAGAAAGGCTCTGCTATGGATTGGATCATCTGGCTCGTCGTCATCGTAGCGATTGTCGCCATCGTCTGGTGGCTGCTGAACCGCAACAGCGCACGCAGCAAGTCCGGCTCAGGCGCCGCTGGCACCGGGACCGCCGGCACCCACGATGCCACCCCTGCCCATCTGCACGACGCCGGTCACGATGCCAGCCACCGCGGCGCCGTTTCCGGCGGCGGTCCCGCCGCGACTGGCGCCGCGACCTTGCCTGCCGCTGCGGCGGGCCCGGCCGCGGAGAGGTCAGGCGCCGCGACCTCGCCGGCCGCTGCAGCGTCCCCAGCCGCGGAGAACCCGGAATGGGAAACCCAATGGTCCGAGACGCCGCCGGCTGAACCGCACGCCGCCCTCCACCAGGAGCCGGGCCACGGCGCCGCCCACGGCGAGCACGGTATGGAAGCGCCCGCGGCCGGAGCGGCGGCCGCGGCAAGCGCCCCGGTGCACCACCCGGAATACACAGAGCCCCACGCCCCCACCCTCCCCGGCGCCGAATCGGCGGCGGCGGAGGCTGTTCTGGACGCGGAGAACGGGCAGGGCAGGACTGCCGCGGCGGCAACCCGGCCGATGCCCGGGTCCCCCCTGGCCGAGGCAGACACCCGGCAGACGGCCACCTCCGCGGCCGCATCCGAAACGGCTGCCAGCCATACGGCCGAACCCGCCGGCCACCTCGCCGTCGAGCAGCCGTACGGCGAGGGGTCGGCAGCACCGGCCCCTGACGGCAGCGGGCCAGACGGCTTCACCGTCAAGGGCAACGCCTCCTCGATGGTCTATCACGACGAGACCAGCCCCGCGTTCGAGGAAACACGCGCCGAAGTCTGGTTCCTGTCCCCAGCCCATGCCGAGGCCGCGGGCTTCCGGCCGCCGCGCCGGACCAGGCAGTAGCTCGCGGCAGGGCTGCTGAGACCTCGCGGGCAGAATCCGGAGCGCTCATGTTGAGTTCATGGCAGGGGCGGCGGGAGACAGTTGATGACCGCCCGGTGACGTCGGCATGCCGGCCCGCGGACGGGCGGCGCCGGCTGGGGATGGCGGCCGCCGTCGCGGTCCTGCTGGTCGGCTGCACTCCCGGCGACGGCGGCGGCACCTCCGTCGGCACCTCCGCAGCTACGGGTCCCGCCGCGTCGGGCACCACTCCCCCGGCCGCCAGCAGCCACTCCGGGGGCAGCCCGGGCGTGGGCCAGCCGACGGTTGCCGCGACGATCGACGCCGATCTGCAGGTGCCCTGGTCAACGGTCTTCCTGCCCGACGGCACCGCGGTCATTTCCGAACGCGACAGCGCCTTGCTCCGGACCATCGAGCCCGGCGCCGGCCGGGCCGGCACCCTGGGGAAGGTTCCCGACGTCGTGCCCGGCGGTGAAGGCGGGCTGCTGGGGCTGGCCGTGTCCCCGGACTTCGCGGCAGACCGGTACCTCTACGCCTACTACACCGCCGCCAGCGACAACCGGATCGCGCGGCTGCCTCTCGTGGAGGACGCCGGGGCCCTGCGGCCCGGGGTCCCGGAAGTCATCTTCACCGGAATCCCCAAGGCCTCCACGCACAACGGCGGCCGGATCCGGTTCGGCCCGGACGGCTACCTGTATGTCGGCACCGGTGATTCGCAGCGCCGCGGCCAGCCCCAGGACCCTGGGGCCCTGGGCGGTAAGATCCTGCGCATCACGGCCCAGGGGCGTCCTGCACCGGGTAATCCGTTCGCCGGCAATCCCGTCTACAGCCTTGGCCACCGCAACGTCCAGGGACTCGCCTGGGACAGCGCCGGACGGCTGTGGGCAAGCGAATTCGGGCCCGACGTCGACGACGAGCTCAACCTGATTGTGCCGGGCGGCAACTACGGCTGGCCGGACGTGACGGGCGCCCCGCACCGCGCCGGCTTCCTGGACGCGAAGGTGGTGTGGCCCTCGACGGCGGATTCCTCTCCCAGCGGGCTCGAAATAGTCGGCAATACGGCCTACCTGGGCGCCCTTCGGGGCCAGCGGCTGTGGGCGGTGTCGCTGAATGGCGAGTTCGCTGGCGATCCTGTGGGCTATTTCACACGGACGTACGGACGGATCAGGGATGTTTCGCTGGCTCCGGACGGCCGGCTTTGGGTGCTCAGCAACAACAAAAACCCTGATTTTGTGCTGATTTTGAAGCTCCCGGAGTAGACCGCTTGGCAGCCGCCGGGCCCGATTTCACACTCTGCCCAAACTCGTGTAGAGTTTCATGTCGTTGCGGAGAACAACGCGGGAACAAAAAGACCGCGGGGAACGAAAACAACAGATGCACCTCTAGCTCAACTGGCAGAGCAATTGACTCTTAATCAATGGGTTCCGGGTTCGAGTCCCGGGGGGTGCACCAAGGAAAGAAACCCCGTCTTCACTGGCCGCAGGCCGTGAAGGCGGGGTTTTTCTTTTGCCCGAATTGGGTCCGGGTGGATAATTACGGGCTATTAATTTCGACGCGGCGGCATGCTCGGACTTTCCCCCGCCTGTTCGGCATGCAGCCAGAACCGTCGAGGTCACCTACTCCCGCTGTCCAGCCACCGTTTTACGAGTCCTGGGCGGAGTTCTCCCGGCGGCATGAAAGCCCCGCCCATAGGAACGGCAGGGCTTTCGTGTTGGTGACTTTTGCAGGTCCGCTTACGGCTGCCAGGCACCGGTTTGCGGGCCGGGGGCGTCGAAGCGCTGGCCCCCGGGTTTGGGTTCCATGACGGTGAAGACGAGCAGGATGATGCCGCCGACGAACGGGACGAGGCCCAGGAACAGCATCCAGCCGCTGTAGTTGGCGTCGTGGAGCCGCCGGACGGTCACGGCCAGGGACGGGACGAGAACCGCGAGGAACCAGATGGCTGCCAGGATCACCCCAATGATGTAGCCGGGCCCGGGAACGCTGGTGCCGTTGGCGCCAATCTTTGCGCCGGCTGCGCCGCCGATGAGCATGATGACGTTCAGAACGACCGAGACGATGAAGGCCACGAGCGTCCACCACCAGTACTCGCTGCGGCTGGCGCGGCCGGTGAAGGTGGCGTAATTCTTGAAGAACCTCGAAACAGCGTCCGGCAGGGACGCACCGTAAAGGGGTGCCCAGAGCGGCACCGGTCCGGCGGCCGGGGCCGGGTAGGCCGGGGCGCCGTACGGGTTGGACGCCCACGCCGGGTTCGGCCGGGATTGCTCACTTGGCCACTTCTGCTGGCCGGAGGGCGGCGGAGGCTGATGAAGACCTGACATGGCGTGCTCCTTCACTGCCGCCGATCCGAATCGGATCAGCGGACGTCGGTTTTGGCTGAATCGGTTTACTGCGGGTCTTGGCTGAACGTCGGGTCATGGTTCTGCGGCGCGGCGGCATACATCTGGTGGCGGCCGGCTTCGCGGTGCTGTACCCGATGGATCTCAAGGCGGTGGCGGACGGCTGCGGCAAAGGTGTGGGATGGCGCTGGGGGCGAAACGACCGCGAACAGGACGCCTGCCGCAACGAAGCTGGCAGGTTCGCCGGTGAGACGGCCCGACCGAAGCGCCATGGTTCCCCCAAGTGATGCCGCCCCCAATAGGCGTCGATAATCATCGTAACGGCGTTTATCCATCAATGGCAGTAAATGGCGCCCGCGGGTCAGGATCCGGGAACAACAAAGGGCGGCCGTTGTCCGGCCGCCCTTTGGCGCGACGCTTGCCCACGAAGCTCTTGTCCTGCAGGATGACGCGCATGTTGGTGATGCCGACGCAGTCGTAGGCGGCGTACACGGTTTCGCCTTGCAGCAACCCGGCGTTGATCTGCTCCAAGCTGCTCGGGCCAGCCCCGCCACCCTGGCCCGGGAACAGGTACCGCATGAGGTGGCCGACCGGGCTTGCCTCGGACCACGCCCGGGCGGCGTCAGAACTCGACGCCGCCGACGAGGGTGATGAGTTGGTTCTTCGTTTGCTCTGTTGTGGGGCCCGCCGGGGAGATCAGGACCTGCGCGGTGAATGTCGCGAGGTTCTGGCCCCGGACCACCGTGACGGACAGGATCGTGACCGGAACGCCGCCGGCCGGACGGAGGGACTTCGGGCCCGCAGGTTCGGTACCCATGTTGAAGAGTGCCCTGTCGCCGACGCCGTCAAGCGGCTCGCCGGACATGCCATGGGCCAGCGCTGGGGCAGAACCCTTGAGGACTTCGATCGAGAAGACAAGGGAGTCCGGGCCCGGCGTGCCCAGGTCGCCGAAGGTGTAGCGGCAGTTGACCTCGCCCGGGAGGATCTGCGGCTGGGTCTTCGCCCCGAATGCCTGTTTGACCTCATCGGGACTGATCAGCGCGCAGACCGGATTGTTCGTCGTGGCCGGGGGCCCCACGGGCGGGGCGGCAGGGACGCTGAGTACGGTGCCGTTGCCCCAGCCGGCGTCCACGGCCGCCTGCGAGAGCGTGCGGGCCATCGCGTCGCCGTCCGGGACGCCGGAACCGGCCATGGGCGGTGAAGCCACGTAGGGCATCTCGAGGATCTCGTTGCCCCGGACGGCCGTCAGGACGACATTCGCGGACGCGCCGCCGGCCTCACCGCGGAAGTAGCCCGTCCATTGCAGGCACGCGAAGTCGCCGATGCCCGTGACAGGTGAGCAGTCGGACGTCGTCTTCGCGTTGGAAATGTCGGCCGCCGATGCGGGAGACGTGAGCGCCACAGACAGGGCCGTCATGCCCGTATCGGATTTGCTTGAATAGCTGCACAGGTAGGCCTTGCTTCCCAGCGGCCTGGCCGGGCTGATCTGGCCCACCGGCACAAGCCCGGGGACGGCCTTCGCCGCAATCTCCGGGGTGATGAGATCGCACGCAGGGTTGCCCGTCCTGGCTGAGGGGGCGGGCGAGGACAGCGGCCCGCCTGGGCCCCCGGGCTGGGAGCACGCGGCGAGGACCAGGGCGAGCACTGCCACGACCATGACGCCGGGCCGCGCCGGCCAGGACTGGCGGCTATGCACGGGACTCCCTTCGGGGTCCGCGGGCGAGGCCCACCCGGGCATTGCCGGCGACGTGCACGAGCGCCCCGACCACGAGGAACGCGCCGAGCACCTGGGCGCTCGTGGCGATCACTGCCGGCCAGCCGCCGTCGAGCCCCGGGTCGAGGAAGTCGTAGGGATACCAGCCGTCGAGGGCACTGCGGATCCACGAGAAGACCAGGAAGGCGACCGGGTAACACAGCCAGATGAGGGGCCGTTGCCACGGGCCCCGGACGGTGCGAGTGACGAGGAGCCAGTCGAGCCCCGCGACCAGCGGCGCGATGCGGTGGGTGATCATCCACGGCCAGTACATATCCAGCGTCCACCACGGCTCCCCGGGCGGGGCCACAAGCACCACGTAGATAATGCCCGTCATCACGAGGTAGAACGCGAGGGCCCCGAACAGGTGGTCCCACCAGTGGGGCAACCGTGCACGCGGCCGCGCGGCTGACACAAGCAGCACGAGCCCGAGGACGAGGTTCGACTGGAACGTGAACTGGGAAATGAGCTGCGGGATGTCGACGGAGTTGCCCGGCTGCGTCGCATCGTAGAGCTCCTGGGCGAGGGCGGCGAGGATGGCAAGTCCGGCCCCGCCACGCAGCAGGCGGATCCAGGGAGAGTCAGGATGCAGCGCCCGGTTGGCTCCCACGTTGCGTTCGACGGGGGGAATCAGCGTCAGTACGTCACTCATGGCATCAGTGTGGCGCTGCGTGGCGCCGGTCCCCAGAGTCAAAAGGACCCTCATCCGCCCGTCAGCTCAGGGTTCCCGCCGAATCGCCGCTGCCAGCTGGAAGTGGATGGGCAGCGACAGCTGCACCGGGGACACGCCGACGGGCTCCTCGAGCAGCTCGTTGATCGAGGTCTGCCCCTCCAGCTCCACCGGCAGGTTTGCGTCCATCCTTTGAGCCTATCCGCGGCACGCGCCCGGGCCGGTGAGGGACACGGGCAGGAAAGGCGACGGCGCCTCGACGGGCCGGCCACGCCGACCTCAATTGCTGCAGGCCGGCAGCGGTCCGTTCGCCCGCCGCCGGCCGGCCGGTCTCCAGGCGCTAGCCAAGGGCGCTGACAAAGTCCTCCGACTTCATGGGTGTGGAAAACATCGGGTAGTCGTAGGTGATGGCGTTCTCATGCTCTTCAATGGAGGTGGCCGCCACGCAGTCGCTGAGGGTGATCACCTGGTAGCCGTTCTCGTAGCCCGAGCGCATGGTCGATTCCACGCAGCAATTGGTCAGGAAGCCACCGAGCGCAATCGTCTTGATCCCCTTGCTGCGCAGGATGAAGTCCAGGTTGGTGCTGGCAAAGGTATCCAGACCCCGTTTACCCTCAATGAGGATGTCCCCCTCCGCCGGAGCCAGCTCGTCGATGATCTGAGCGCCCCAGGTCCCCTTGACGAACACCTTGCCATCGACAACACCCTTGAGGATGCCGTACGGGTGCGGGCCGAGTTCGTTGTAGCCCTCGGCGAAGGTGATCGGTGCATGCATGATCGTGGCCCCGGCGGCCCGCGCTGCCTCCACAATCAGGGCCGTGTTGGCCAGCATGCCGGTCTTTTCCATGACGGGCCGGACGGCGTCGTGCAGCCCCCCGCCCTCGGTCGCGAAGTCATTCTGGTATTCGATGAGCACAACGGCGGTGGTGTTCGGGTCAATCTGCACGGAAGCCTCCTGGTGGGTCCTGGGCCGCACGCCGTCGTGCGCGCCAGCCGCCGCCAGACTAGCCCCGCTGCCGGCGCCCCACAAGGCCTTGGCCCGCGCCCGGAATGCTCCGCGGTCCAGCACTCACGCCGCTCAGGTCTCCCGAACTGTGGCGGCGGGGGCCCCGCCGCGGACAATGAGCACCGGGCAGCGGGCGTGGTGGACCGTCTGCATGGAGACCGATCCGAGCAGCATGCCGGTGAAGCCGCCGCGTCCATGCGAGCCGACAATGATGAGATCGGCCTGCTGTGAGGCGTCCACCAGGGCCGACGCCGCGTTCCCTTCAACAAGGCTGCCCGTGACTTCCACGCCGCGGTTTCCAACCCGCTCAAGTTCCTGGTCCAGGACCGTCCGTGCGTCATCCTCGAAGCCCTGATACTCCCACACCTGCCCGAGTGCGTCGCTGACGTACGGATAGTGCCAGGCGGAGAGGGCGACGACGCGGCCGTTCCGCAGCCGGGCCTCGTCAACAGCCCAGTCCATGGCCGCCTGCGCCGACTCCGAACCGTCCACGCCGACGACGATCCTGAAGGCTCCGTTACTGGAACTGCCCATGGGTCAATCCTCTCCTCGGGGTCCGCTCCTCCGCCGCGTCAGCCGGGCGGGGACAGGCCCATCCTTGCACTGCCGGCAAGGATCAGGGAAGTGCCTCAAGGGCACCCTGCAGGGCCCGGTCCCTGCAGGCGGGATTCGAAGGCCGTGGGATCGTCCTCCGGCGCAGCGGCGGGGGCCGTCGACGGCGGTGGCCGGCCCCGGGGAGGACAGTCCCCTAGTTGGCGTCGACGGGCAAGCCCGGTTCCGCCGGGGTGACGATCGCCTTTGCGTCCGGAGCGGACATTTGGGTGGCCAGTTCCCTGACGACCGCCTGGAGTTCCTGCCGGAGCACATCCGGGTCGATTGAAGCGGCGGCGAGCACCGATCGCTCCATGTCCGCGGCTTCAGCCACGGCCTCCCGGCCGCGGTCCGTCAGCGACACAACGTGGCTGCGCCGGTCGGAGGCACTACGCTGCCGGGAGATGTGGCCGTGTGCTTCCAGCCGGCTGAGAGTTTTGCCCATGGTCTGCGCCTGGACACGCACCAGTTGGGCCAGTTGGGCCTGCGTCATTGGTCCGTTGACGGAGAGCACTTCCATGGCGATGACCCCGGCATGGGTCAGGCCAATGGCCCCCAGCTTCTCGTTCCAGGAGTGTTCAACAAGGCGTGCTGCCGTGGACAATAGGCGCCCAGTGGGCCAGCGATCCATATCAGGCATACCAACGAGTATAGCCAGCATAGGATTCGGCGCCCGCACCAACCCTCATTAGGCTGGAATTACACCAGCCTCAGACCGCCTTGAGAAGGAGCACACCTTGCCTGAACGACTTACCCCCGGTGATCCGGCGCCAGCTTTTACGCTGAAGAATTCCGATGGCGTGGAGGTCTCCCTCGGGGATTTCCATGGCCGCAGCACGGTGGTCTACTTCTACCCGGCGGCCTCCACCCCCGGCTGCACGAAGGAAGCCTGCGATTTCCGCGATTCCCTGGCGTCTCTGCAGCAGGCCGGCTACGAGGTCGTCGGCATTTCCCCCGACCCGGTGGAAAAGCTCGCCAGATTCGCCGCCGCAGAGGCCCTGACCTTTCCGTTGCTGTCGGACCCGGACCATGCTGTCGCCGGGGCGTACGCGGCCTGGGGGGAGAAGAAAAACTATGGCAAGACCTACGAAGGGCTGATCCGGTCCACGGTAGTCGTCGACCCCGAGGGGAAGGTCCTCATGGCGCAGTACAACGTCCGGGCCACCGGGCATGTCGCTAAGCTCCGCCGGGACCTCAGGATCGACGGCTAGACACCGGACGGCGCCCGGCGGCGCCCGCCGGCGACCGGAGGACGGCGCCCGGGCGCCCGGGCGGGCAGCCAACCGGACGGCGCCGCCAGGTGCGTTGCGAAATGTACAATGGAGCCTGGCATCCGCCCTCGACGGTCCCAGGACCTGCCGAGCTACGGCGCCGCGCGCGAGTGGTGAAATTGGCAGACACGCAGGATTTAGGTTCCTGTGCCTTCGGGCGTGGGGGTTCAAATCCCCCCTTGCGCACATTAGGGAAAGCCCCGGTCTTCGGACCGGGGCTTTCTTTTCTTAACCGCCCGTTCCTTCTTAACCGCCGATTCCTAACGGCCAGTGCTCTGCGATGTCCCCAAGGCCGCTGCCTTGAAAAAAGGGCTGAGCCTTCCCTGTTTTGCCTCCGGATTGACTGCACGGGCCCCCGCAACCCCGGGCCGCCGGGGCCGCCCAAAGCGCCCGGAACCGCCTGGAACCGGGGCGGGGCGGCCAGAACCGGCCGCGAAAAAAGAATTCCCATCCAGTACCCATCCGTTTCCCCCGACTCCGCGAATACCCATTGAGACACCAACCAAGGGTCGGTGCCCGACAAGTCGGAAAAGGGCCAGAGCGGGAATAGTCCGCCGCTGGCAATAATCGGCACAACAAAGGAGAAACCGAAATGCAGAACATCAAGCGCACGACACTTTCCGTTGCAGGTATCGCTGCTGCAGCCATGCTCAGCCTCACTGCCTGCGGCGGATCCACCACCGCGGCGGCACCGAGCTCCTCGGCTCCGGCGTCCACACCGATGGCATCGTCCATGGCACCGTCGCCGTCCGCCAGCTCGGCAGCAGCGATGGATCCGGCCGCCAACCTCGTTGGTTCCGGCTGCGCCGCCTACGCCGCCCAGGTCCCCAGCGGCGCCGGCTCCGTCTCCGGAATGGCCCTGGACCCGGTAGCGGTTGCGGCGTCCAACAACCCGATCCTCACCACCCTGACTGCGGCGGTTTCCGGCAAGCTCAACCCGAAGGTCGATCTGGTGGACACGCTGAACGGCAGCGAATTCACTGTCTTCGCACCGACGGATGACGCATTCAAGAAGATCGACGCCGCCACGATCGAAACGCTGAAGACGGACGATGCCCTGCTCAGCAAGATCCTGACCTACCACGTGGTCCCCGGCAAGATCAGCCCGGACAAAATCGTCGGCACGCACAAGACGGTCCAGGGCGGCACCATCACGGTCACCGGCACCAAGGACGCGCTCAAGGCTGACGACGCCAACGTTGTCTGCGGCGGCGTCATGACTGCCAACGCCACCGTCTACATGGTCGATTCGGTACTGATGCCCAAGTAGGCAGCACTGAACGCTCCTGCTGCGGTCCCAGCCTGACTCACTGGACCAACTGGGAGAAATGAAGGCCCGCACCGATGGTGCGGGCCTTCATTTGTGTGCGCCGGGCACCCCCGGCACAGCCTCCGGGTGAGCCTGCCCGGTTCACAGCGATCCTCCCGGCCGGTCAACTAGAATGGGCCTGTTCCGCAGCCGGCGGTCCACCCAGAGTCCCCCGAGGTGATTCCCGAGTGCCCAGAAGTACAGTGACCAGCGGTACCGTGCGCCCCAGCACGGCTCGCGCCCGTGCAGTGCGCCGCATTGCAGCCGGCTTCGGTGCCGTGCTCCTGATGCTGCCGCTCGCCGCGTGCACCGGCGCCCCCGGACCAGGGCCCGGGTCCGCGTCCGCCTCGGCCAGCTCCACCGACGCCGAACCCAGCGCAGTTTTCACGTTCGGCACCGGCTCACAGCCGCTCGGGCTGGATCCGGCGGTTGTCTCCGATATTGAGTCGTACCGGATCACCCGCCAGGTCCTGGAAGGGCTCGTCGGTGTGGACCAGACCACCGGACAGCCCACCCCGCTGCTGGCGACAGAGTGGAACACAAGCGACGAAGGCCGCGCCTACACGTTCAAACTCCGCGGGAAAGTGGCCTTCCAGGACGGGACAGCCTTCGACGCCGCCGCAGTCTGCAGCAACTTCGACCGCTGGTTCAACTTCCCCGAAGCGCTGCGGAAGCAAGCTCCGGGGACCACGTTCAAGGGCGTCTTCAAGGCGCACGCCGATCAGGCGTCCCTTTCGATCTACAAGGGCTGCACCGCCCTGGCGCCGGACAACGTCAGGATCGAGCTCACCCAGCCCTTCACCGGGTTCCTGCAGGCCCTCACCCTGCCCGCCTTCGCCATCTCCTCACCCCAGGCGCTCAAGTCCCAGAACGCCGACGAACTGAACCAAAGCCGCGACGGCCAGCCGGTCTCCGCCTACGGTCTCCACCCGGTCGGGACCGGTCCCTACACCTTCAGTTCCTGGGAGGCGGGCAGCGTCACGCTCACCAGCAACAAGGACTACTGGGGGGATAAAGGCCAGATCGGGACGATCCATTTCGTCACCTACGATCAGACCCAGACCCGGATGCAGGCCCTGCTTGAGGGCAAGATCGATGCCTATGACGCCGTGACCGTGGGCAACTTCGACCAGCTCGTGAAGCGTGGAAAGCAGATCATCCAACGGGATCCTTTCTCCGTCATGTATTTAGGCATGAACCAGGAAGTGCCCATCCTGCAGAACCTCAAGGTCCGCCAGGCCATCGAAATGGCGCTGGACAAGGACACGCTGATCCGCAGGTTCTTTATTGACAACACCGCCCAGGCGACCCAGTTCGTGCCGCCGAAGCTCAGCGGCTTCAACAACAACGCACCGTCCCTGGGCCACAATCCGGAAAAGGCCAAGGAACTGCTGGCCGAGGCCGGCTACAAGGGCGAGGAACTGAAGTTCTACTACCCGCTGAACGTCACCCGGCCGTATCTGCCGACGCCGGAAAAGGTCTACGCGGAAATCAGCAAGCAGCTCACCGCCGTCGGACTGAACATCAAGCCGGTGCCGGTCGAATGGTCCGAGGGCTACCTCCAGAAAGTCACGTCCCCCGGCGACCACGCCCTGCATTTGCTGGGCTGGAACGGTTCCTACTCCGACCCGGACAACTTCGTGGGCCCGCTCTTTGGCGAGAATACCGGCGAGTTCGGCTACCAGGACCCGCAGGTCTTCTCCAAGATCGCCCGGGCGCGCGGCCTGCCTGAGGGCAAGGAGCGGACCGAGCAGTACCAGACCATCAACGCACAGATCGCCGCCACGGTCCCCGCCGTGCCGATTGCGTTCCCGATCTCGGCGCTGGCCCTCTCGGACCGCGTGCTGAAGTACCCGGCGTCACCGGTCCTGAATGAAGTTTTCACGAAGGTGGAGCTAAAGCCTTGACGGACCGACCCAATTTCAGTATGAGGGTGCTGCGGGGATATTCTGTGACAGCCAGACCCGCTGCTATCGGAGACTGATCGTGACTTTCATTTCCAAGACCCAACATGCCGACGTCGTCCTGATTGGCGGCGGCATCATGAGCGCCACGCTCGGTGCTTTCCTGAAGCAGCTCGAGCCGAACTGGACTATTTCCCTGTTCGAGAAGCTGGATGAGCCGGGACTGGAAAGCTCCGGCCCCTGGAACAATGCCGGTACCGGCCATGCCGCACTGTGTGAGCTTAATTACTCCCCCGCGGCCAAAGACGGTTCGGTGGATCCCGCCAAGGCCCTCCTCATCAACGAGCAGTTCCAGCTGTCCCGCCAGTTCTGGTCGCACCTCGTCACCAATGGAATGATCGGCTCCCCCAAGGGCTTCATCAATACGGTTCCGCACATGAGCTTCGTGATCGGCGAGGAGAACGCCAAGTTCCTGCGCACCCGCTACGAGGCGCTCAAGCCGAACCCGCTGTTCCGCTCGATGGAGTATTCCGAGGACCACGCCCAGATCGCCAAATGGGCCCCCCTGATCGTCAAGGGCCGCGACCCGAAGCAGCGCATTGCCGCCACCCGCGCCGCGGAAGGGACCGACGTCGACTTCGGCGCCCTCACCCGTGAGCTGACCACCTACCTCGGGAACAACGGCGTCGAGGTCAACTACGGCCACAATGTCTCCGGCATCAAGCGCGCTTCCGACGGCGGCTGGGACCTCGCGATCAAGCACCCCGGTTCCGGCGAACACGGCTCGATCCACGCGAAGTTCGTCTTCGTGGGCGCCGGCGGCGGAGCACTGCATCTGCTGCAGGCCTCCGGCATTCCGGAAGGCAAAGGCTACGGTGGCTTCCCGGTCTCCGGCCAGTTCTTCCGCTGCACCGACGAGACGCTTGCGGCCCAGCACAGCGCCAAGGTCTATGGCCAGGCGTCCGTCGGTGCCCCGCCCATGTCGGTACCGCACCTGGATACCCGCTTCGTCAACGGCAAGCGCTCACTGCTGTTCGGCCCGTACGCCGGATTCTCCACGAACTTCCTGAAGCACGGCTCGTACCTGGACCTGCCGCTGTCGATCCGGCCCTCCAACATCATCCCGATGCTGGCCGTGGGCAAGGACAACATGGACCTCACCGCTTACCTGATCAAGGAAGTCGCCAAGCGGCACGGCGCCAAGGTTGAGGCCCTGCGCGAGTACTACCCCACCGCAAAAGACGGCGACTGGGAACTCATCACCGCCGGCCAGCGTGTACAGATCATCAAGAAGGACCCGAAGAAGGGCGGCGTGCTGCAGTTCGGCACTGAAGTCATCGCCGGCCGCGACGGTTCCATCGGCGCCCTGCTGGGTGCGTCCCCGGGCGCGTCCACCGCGGTGCCGATCATGATCGAGCTGCTTCAGAAGTCCTTCCCGAAGCAGTTCAAGGGCTGGCAGCCCCGGTTCAAGGAGATGATGCCCGGGTATGGCGTCAAGCTCAACGAGAACCCGGACCTCGCCGCCCAGCTCGAGGCGGCCACGGCCAAGGCACTGCAGCTGGAACCGGTCAGCACGCGCAACTGAGGCCCACTCCGGGTTGCGGTCGGTTTGATCCCTTGAAGTACGTCCGTCGACCCATCAGGAGACAATGAGATGTTCCGGCTCGCAAAGCTGTCACTGGCCAACCGGGCCCTGATTGCGCTGGTGACCGTCTTTGCGGCGGTCTTCGGCGTGATCACGATGTCCTCGCTCAAGCAGGAGCTCATCCCGTCCATCGAGTTCCCGCAGATCACGGTGATCACGTCGATGCCGGGCGCCTCCCCGGAAGTGGTGGACAAACAGGTCAGCAGCCCGCTGGAGACGGCGCTCAGGGGCGTGGAGGGCCTGGAGTCGACGACGTCCACTTCGCGCAACGGTGTCTCCCAGATCAGCATGGCGTTCACCTACGGTTCGAACCTGGACCGTGCCCGGAACCAGATCGACCGGGCCATTTCCAACGCCAAACGGTCGCTGCCCGACGACGTCCAGCCCCAGGCGATCGCCGGGAGCATCAGCGATTTCCCGATCGTGTTCCTCGCGGTCTCGTCCGACAAGCCCCTGAGCGAGCTGAACGCCGACCTGTCCCGGCTCACCGTGCCTCGGCTACAAAAGATCGACGGCGTCCGCGGCGCCGACGTGACCGGCGGCGCCACGGAGCACATCAAGATCCTCCCCCGCCCCGCGGCCATGGCAGCCGCCGGTGTGAGCATCCAGTCCATCAGCGAGGCGCTCAAGAACAACGGGACCCTCGTTCCGGCCGGCACCATCGAGGAACAGGGCAAGACCCTTTCGCTCCAGATCGGCAGCCCGGTCGACTCGCTCGACGCGATCAAAGCGCTCCCGCTCGGCGGCGCCAAGAACGCCGCAACAATCGGCAGCGTCGCGGACGTCAGCATCGCCGAGGATGCCCGCACCTCGATCACCCGGACCAACGGCCAGGAAACCCTCGCCCTTTCCGTCACCAAAAAGCCCGAAGGCGACACGGTCGCCATCTCCCACGCGGTCAAGGATTCCCTCCCGCAGCTCGAGGCCGAGCTTGGCTCCAACGCCCGGTTCACACCGATCTTTGACCAGGCGCCGTTCATCGAGAAGTCCATCAAGGACCTCACCACGGAGGGCCTGCTCGGCCTCGGCTTCGCCGTTGGGGTGATCCTGGTGTTCCTGATGTCCGTGCGCGCCACCCTGGTCACGGCGGTTTCCATCCCGCTGTCACTGCTGATCACGTTCATCGGGCTTTCGGCCACCGGCTACTCGCTGAACATCCTGACGCTCGGCGCACTCACCATCGCGATCGGCCGCGTCGTGGACGACTCGATCGTGGTGATCGAGAACATCAAACGCCATCTGAGCTACGGCGAGGCGAAGATCACGGCGATCCAGACCTCCATCCGCGAAGTCGCCGGCGCCATCACGGCCTCCACCCTCACCACCGTGGCCGTGTTCCTGCCGATCGCCTTTGTGGCCGGACTGGCCGGAGAACTGTTCCGGCCTTTCGCGTTGACCGTCACCATCGCCCTGCTGTCCTCGCTGCTCGTTTCCCTGACCATCGTTCCGGTGCTGGCCTACTGGTTCCTGCGCAACCCCGCCGACAGGCCGGGCGCAGCCCGGGAAGCCTCAGCCAGGGAAGCCTCTGCCCGGGAAATCGCCGCCACAGCCCATGAGGCGGAGCAACGCACTGTCCTGCAGCGCGGCTACCTGCCGATCCTGACCAAGACCCAGAAGCATCCGGTTGTGACCCTGATCGCGGCCCTGCTGGTCCTCGGCGGCACCGCCGCCATGACCCCGCTGCTGGCCACCGATCTGCTGGGCAACTCCGGCGAAAACAGCATGACCGTCAAGCAGGCGCTCCCCGCCGGGACCAGCCTCGCCGAGGCCAGCGCCTCCGCGATCAAGGTTGAGGAGGTGCTGCGGGGCATCGACGGCGTCAAGGACGTCCAGGCCACCACCGGCAACGCCCAGACCGGCTTCTCAGCGCTGCTGTCAGCCGGCGCCTCGAACTCCAGCTTCACCGTGGTGACGGAGGAGAAGGCCAACCAGTCCAAACTCAAGGACACCGTCCGCAGCGAACTCGCCAGGATCCCTGACTCGGGCAAGATCACCGTGGGCTCCCAGCAGGGCGGCTTCGGCACGTCATCGACCGTGGACATTACGCTCAAGGCGGCAACGAGCGCCGATCTGCGCGCCGCGAGCGATACCATGGTCCAGGCGATGGACGGTGTCCCCGGGGCTTCCGAGGTCGCCACCAACCTGGCCGCCAGCCAACCGGTGGTGCAGGTCAAGGTCGACCGGGCCAAAGCCGTCGCCGCCGGCCTGAGCGAGCAACAGGTGGCAGGGGTGCTTGCCTCCACCGTCAGCCCCATCCCGGCCGGAACCGTGCGCATCGACACCAACGACTACCCGGTCCGCATCGGCGAAGGGACCCGCTTCACCAGCATCGACGCCGTCCGGCAGACCCCGCTGCCGACGCCGGCAGGTCCCGTGCCGCTGGTCAGCATCGCCTCCGTGGAGCAGGTCGACGTTCCGGTCTCGATTACCGCGAGCAACGGCCAGCGGACCGCACGCGTGTCCGTCACGCCGTCGGGCGCCAACCTCGGCGCGGTGAGCACCGAAGTGCAGGCCCGGCTCAAGACTGTCCAGCTGCCCGCCGGTGTCACCGCAGAAATCGGCGGCGCCACGACCCAGCAGGCCGAATCCTTCGCCCAGCTCGGCCTCGCCCTGCTGGCCGCCATCGCCATCGTCTACGTGATCATGGTGGCCACATTCAAGTCGCTCATCCAGCCGCTGATCCTACTCGTCTCCGTGCCGTTCGCGGCCACCGGCGCCATCGGGCTGCTGCTCATCACCGGGGTCCCGCTGGGACTGCCCTCACTGATCGGCATGCTGATGCTGGTGGGCATCGTGGTGACCAACGCGATCGTGCTGATCGACCTCATCAACCAATACCGCCAGCCGCGGAACGGCGAGCCCGGGATGAGCGTGGCGGACGCGATCACGCATGGCGCCCGCCAGCGGCTCCGGCCGATCCTGATGACGGCGCTGGCCACCGTGTTCGCGCTGACACCGATGGCCCTGGGCCTGACCGGCGGCGGCGGCTTCATCTCCCAGCCGCTCGCCATCGTGGTGATCGGCGGCCTGATCTCCTCCACCGCCCTGACCCTGGTCCTGGTCCCGGTGCTGTACCGCCTGGTGGAGGGCCGGCGCGAGCGGAAGGCCCTGGCCAAGGCCGGGCCCGTTGCCGGGAGCAGCGGTACGGCTGACGGGGAGGGAACCGCCAGTTCCCGCAGCCGCGGCCGCCGGGCCGCCCCCGGGGCCGTCCCCGATGATTTCCCCGACGATGTTCCCGACGACGCACGGGTCCCCTCGGGCTCGCATTAGCGGCCTGCCGGCCCGGGCCGTCCCGTCAGATCCGGACCGCCTTGTGGCGGCGCGGGGCATGGGGGCTGTGGGCCGCCCGCGCCGGCATCAGCGGCCTGCCGGCCCCCGCCGTCAACGCCCGGTGGCGCGGCCCGCTGGGCAAGGGTACCGGGCGCTGGCCGCCCTGCGGGGCGATGACCTCGCGGGCCGGGTTGCCAACGTACGTCGCGTTTTCCGGGACGTCCTCGCCTTTCATCAGGAAGGCGTCGGCCTCCAGAGTTGAGCCGTCGCCCATCGTCACGCCGTAGTGGACGAACGCTGTGACGCCCAGGTTGCAGCGATTGCCCAGGACGATCGGGCCTGACTTGAACGTTCCGTCTTCCATGGAATGGCCCTGGATGAGCGATCCCTCGTTGAGTGCGCAGTCATCACCGATGGTCACGAGTGTTTTCTCTATTATGCCGGCGCCGGGGTCGTAGAGCCGCTTGCCGACTTTGACACCCAACATTCTCCAGAACATGGACTTAAACGGTGTTCCTCCGAAGGGCGCACTGGTCAACAGTTTCCAGAGCCGTTCGTGCTGCCAGAAGTAATGGTCGTAGATGGAACAATATTCGGGCTTCAGCCGGCGGAACCCCATGACGGAGCGCTCCACCAGGATGGAGAAGAACGTGCTGAATAACCTAAAGCCGAGCATGACGCCCGATACCGCCAGCACACCTAAGACACCGTACGCCGGAACCGCTACAGCACCACAGAGTGTCCCGACGTACAGCAGGACCCAGTTTTTGGCCAGGTAGAAAGCCATGCTTCCGACGTTGTAACGGTTCTTTGCCGGGAGGAGTCGGTTCTTCGCCTCCTCAAGTCTCAGTTCATCGAACTGAGCGTCACGCTGCACAGACCTGGGGATTTCAAACGGCGGTGATCCCAGCAGGCCCACGTCGGACCGAACCGGGCCGTCGATCGGCACCATCACCTTGGTAGCGAGCAGGCAGTTCTCCCCCACGCGGGCTCCGATCGGGAAGTTGATGTTGTTCCCGAGGAAGTTGCGGCTGGCGACGCTGACACGTGAGAGGCGGAATGAGGTGTTGGTGAAGTCGGCGTTCATCATGTTCAGACCGTCCGAGGCCATGGTTCCCGTTCCGACGCTGCAGAGGAAGGGTGACTCGTGGCCCACGGCCGGACCGAAGTTTGATCCGGTCTGCACCACTTTGTTAAGGTCGTAGCCCAGTGCCTGCAGGTAGTGCACGATGTAGGAGCTGTCGCCGAAGAGACTCTTATACAGCGGGACGTTGGAGATCCCGGACATCATCCGCTGCAAGGAATAATGCAGCCCGTAGAGCGGGTAGACCTTGTCAGTGGTGAGGAAGACGTTCAGCAGACGCGGAACTGTGACGACAAAGATCAGCCCGCCGACCAGCCCCGCGATGAAGATGAGCATCGTCACGGCCGCGGTGTCGACAAAGAACTCAGGGGCACCCGGCTGCAGGTGCCCGGTGTCCAGGTAGGACGGCAGCAGGGCGGCAAGGCCGAGGACACCGACCGGGACGACGAGGACAAGGCGGTTGAACAACTGGAGCAGGCTGAAGATCACCCGGCGGCGGGTGCTGCAGTTCGCGTCGGGTACCCGCCGGTACTGGGTACTGGTTCGCACGGCGGGGGACCCGTGCCAGCTTTGTCCGTCGGGTACCGCCTGCCCGGTCTGCAGTGCCGAGGAGTGGCCCAACTGGGTGTCGTCCCCCATCGACGTACCGATGTCAAAAGTCGTCGTCTCCGACACCAGGACGTTCTTTCCCAGAGTCACCGGCCCCATTTCAAGGACACCCGGGCGTGCCCGGTAGCAGAGGAAATAGGAGTTCTTGTGGATGACGGTGTTATCGCCGATGGTGAGCAGGTCCGTGCATACGGGCACCGTCCGGGAGAAGATCACGACCCCCTTGCCGATTTTTGCCCCGAGGAGACGCAGGTACAGCACGTAGAGGGGCGATCCTGCAAACAGAACGAGGGGATTGGCCCGAGTCAGGGTCTTGACTGCCCAGAACCGGACGTAGGCCAGGCTCCAGATGCGAATCAGACCGGGCTTCCACCTCCCCACGAGAGCCCATTTCACGAAAACCGGCGTGAGGGACAGGAGCAGGAAGGTGGCGATCCCGAAGCCGATGGACCGTAACCACATCTCGAGTAGTGTGGTTCCCCCGGACACCCATTCGAAGCCGAACACCAGCAGCCAGGCGGCATACGTCGTGTAGCCCAGGAATACGAGCAGCTGGATGGCACCGCAGGAGAAATACTCGAAGGAGCTGGCGCGGGGCGGGGCCGCCGGCGGTGCAGTCTCAACCCCCGGCACGCCCGGGATCAGTTCCGCTTCGATGCTCCTTGCCTGGAGGCATTCGGCGAGCTGCCGCACCGTCGGGTGCTGGTAGATGTCCTGCATAGCCGCGGGCGGCAGCCCGGTTTCTTTCCTGACGCGGGCGCAGAAGTGTGCCATCAGCAAGGAATCGGCGCCCAGGTCGTTGAAGAAATGCGCGTCCGTCGACACTTTCTCCAGGCCCAGCACGGCACCGAGCTGGGCCGCCAGGGCCTTCTCGGACTCCGTGGCCGGGGCAGTGTAGGACCCGTCGCCAGCCAGGCTGAGCCGATGCGTCGGCCGGGGCAGACGTTTCCGGTCCACCTTGCCGCTGGCCATCATGGGCATCGACTCCAGCTGTTCAAAATACCCTGGAACCATATAGCCGGGAAGCCGGGTGCGGAGCATCTCCCGGATCTCACGGGCGTCAACGCCGGCCACGTCCTGGCGGGGCGTGTAGTACGCGGCCAGTTCCACTGACCCGTTCTCCGTCGCGAAGGTCTCAACGACACCCTGCGCGATTCCGGGAAGCTGCAGGAGCAGGGACTCGATTTCGGTCAGTTCGATCCGGTAGCCGCGTATCTTGACCTGGGTATCGATCCGCCCGAAATATTCGATTTCCCCGTCGGCGTTGATCCGGCCCAGATCCCCGGTCCGGTAAATCCGGCCGGAAGGATTGTTCCCGATTCCGAGGAAGTCCGGAATGAAGGCCTGTTCCGTGAGATCCGGACGGTTCACGTAGCCCCGCGCCAGCCCGACCCCTGCCAGACCGATTTCGCCCGATTCCCCGGCCGGCAAGGCCCGGGATTCGTGCGGGTCCAGGATGACAGCCGAGTAGGTGGGCAGGGGCACTCCCAGCGACACCGGCCTATCGGGGTCAAGGAGCGCCCACGTGGCCGTGACGGTTGCTTCGGTGGGACCGTAGACGTTCAGGAAGCGCCGGCCGGGGCGGTGCCAGCGGGTGACGAGGTCCCTGGGGCACGCCTCGCCGGAGACCAGCAGGAACCGGAGACCGGGAAGGTCTTCGTCAAGGGTCGCCAGCAGCGTCGGAACACAGCAAAGGGCCGAGATGCGCCTGTCCTGCAGATACTCGGCGAGCTCGGCACCGAGCAGGCTGGGTCCGACCGGCTTGGGCACCAGGGTGGCCCCTGCCATCCAGGAGACCCAGATTTCCTCCACCGAAAAATCAAAGGCGATCGTCATTCCCTGGTAGACGCGGTCCGAGGGCTCTATGCCGTAGATGGCTGACGCAACACGGACGAAATTGCAGATACTGGCGTGCTCAACGGCCACACCCTTCGGCCGGCCGGTCGAACCTGAAGTGTAGATAATGTAGGCCAGTTCATCGTCTTTGCCGCCCGTCAGCGAGCCGTTCATGCGGGCGGGGTCTTCGGCGTCGACCTGCGCCTGGACGAGGTCAAGACAGACCGTCGCGGCGGCCACCTCCGGCAGAAGGTCCTTCAGATGTGACAGTGACAGCACCAGCGCCACGTCCGCATCTTCCACGATGTACTTCAGCCGGTCCGGGGGGAACCCAGCATCCAGGGGCACATAGGCCGCACGGATCTTCAGCACGGCGAGCATCGCCACATAGGCGCGCCACGGCTGGTCGAACAGCAACGCGATGCGGTCCCCCGGCCGGGCCCCACAGGCCAAAAGGTGCCGCGCAAGCTGGTTCGCCCGCCCATCCAGCTCCAGATAGCTCAGGACGACGTCGTCGGCGTCCACCGCAATCTGGGCCTCCACCCGGTCACAGAGATCCTCAAACAGCTGATCCAGCCGTTCGCCCAGCTGCCAGCGGGCGGCCTGGTCCGAAGCAGCGGACGTCAGGACCTTGCCCTCCAACGGTCCGCCGTCGGAGAGCACCTTGCCCCGCAACTCGGCAGGGGCGGTGACGCCAGTGCGGACTTTCACCGTTTTACTCATGTTTGCCTCCTTCTGAAGAAGTGACGTGCCGCGGACAGATCGCTCATCTCCCGAAGGCTCAGACCGGACTGCGGTGTTGTTCAGGATTTGATGTGCTGCTAGCCGCTCCGCGAGGCGTGGCTCGCCGCCAACCCACGCAGGCGATGGCCAGGATCATGGCCCCAGCGGGCGTCGCCGTCCAGGTCCCGGCCGCGGGCCGCCGGGGGGCCTGATCCAGCGGTCGGCTCGAGTGCCGGGACCATGCCGAATGCCAGCCGGACGACGCGTTCGGCTTCCTCGAGCCGCTCCGCGCGGGTGATGGCCGCGACATAGGTCTCCGAAATCTCGACCAAATCGACGTCGATACCGGCCTCTGACAGGGTCCACAGGAAGGTGCAGACGACGTCCGGCGAGGACCGCATCCCCACCCCGGTGACGGAAACCCTGCCGACGTCGCCGCGGTGCTGCAGGCCCTCGAATCCTATGGTCGACTGGGCAGCACCCAGCACGGCGAGGGCGGGTGACGCCTCCGGTGCCGGGATTATCAGGGCAACGTCGGAACGCCTGGAACCTGTTCCATTCGCGCTTTGGACGATTGTCTGGACGTTCACCCCTGACCGCGAAAGCACCTGGAACAGGCGTGCCATGCTGTCCGGCTGTTCGGGGACGCCCAGAACGATGACTTTCACAGCCGAGTTCACCCCACCCACTCCCGTCACGACGGGCTGCTCCCTGACGGGCTTGCGGAACGGGTGGCGGTCGAGGCCAGGCAGGATCAGGGTTCCCAGTTCCGGAACGAACGAGGACCTCACATGGATCGGAATACCGAACCGGCGGGCGTATTCCACACACCTCAGGTGGAGCACCTTGCATCCGGAGGCCGCGAACTCAAGCATGACTTCGCTCGAGAGCACCCCTATCTTGCGGGCTCTCGGGACAATCCGCGGATCCGCGGTGTAGACACCGTCCACATCCGTATAGATCTCGCAGATGCCGGCACCCAGGGCCGCGGCCAGCGCCACTGCCGTGAGGTCCGAGCCACCCCGGCCGAGGGTGGTCACCCTCTTCCCTTTCCTCGTCCGTCCCTGGAACCCCGCAACAATCGGGACTTCCCCGCGGGCCAGGGAGGTACGGATGCGGTCGGGTCTGACGTCGGTGATCTGGGCCTTGCCGTGAACGTTGTCGGTGATGAGGCCCGCCATGCTGCCCGTGAAGGTAACGGGCGCGTGGCCAAGATCTGCCAGTGCGATGGCCAGCAGGGCCGAGGACACAAGTTCGCCCGTGCTCAGCAGCGCATCGAGGTCGCTGGGACGCGGTCTGCGGGAAACTTCAGCGGCCATGTCGCACAGTTCATCGGTCGTGTCGCCCATGGCGGATACAACCGCGACAACCTGGTAGCCGTTCTCCCGCGTCATGGCTATGCGCTGGGCCGCACGGAGGATGCCCGAGGGGTCCGCAAGGGATGAGCCCCCGAACTTTTGCACGATGATGCTCCCCCGGGGGGTCTCCCGGGCTCCTTCATTTAGCACGAGCCGAGGCCCAACAGTCCGGCCGGCGATGGACGATGCCTCGCCGGGACCACCGATGACGTCCTGCACCTGGCAGGGGCTGCCCGCAGACATGCGGCGCCTGCTGCGCTGAATCCATGCTGAATTGCCGTTGCTGAATGTTGGGTGCTCATTTGCCGTTCCTAAATCTGATCGGTCGCTGGTAGCCGTTTATGTCCCCCCGGCCTCGCTTCCTAGGCAATAGACTTCACTGCCACCTTCCCCCCGGTCGCAAACTCTGCAGCTTCGGCAAGAATGTCGAGTCCCCTCAGGAGGTCCCGGGGGTCAATTGTCAGCGCCGGCATCGTCTTGATGACTTCTCCCTCCGGCCCGGAGGTTTCCACCAGCAGGCCGCGGGCGAACGACTCCGCCGCAATCTTCCCCGCCACTTGGTGGTCAGGGTAGTAAATGCCTGCAAGCAGGCCCCGGCCCCGCACGCGGGCACCATCGGTGCCCGCCGCGATCTGGGCGAGCCCCTCGTGCAACTGGGAAGAAAGCCCGGCGACTTTCGTTTCAAATCTCCGGTCCTGCCAAAAATGCTCGAGGGCAGCGGTTCCCGTCACGAACGCGGGGTTGTGTCCCCGGAACGTCCCGTTGTGCTCCCCCGGCTTCCAGATGTCCAACTCCGGTTTGAAGAGGGTCAGGGACAAGGGCAGACCGAAACCTGAAATGGACTTGGAGAGGCACACGATATCGGGTGTTATGCCGGCGTCTTCAAAACTGAAAAAAGTTCCCGTGCGGCCGCATCCCGCCTGCACATCGTCGACGATGACCAGGATGCCGTGCTGGTGGCACAATTCGGCAAGACCACGCAGCCAGGAAGCGCGGGCGGCTCTCAGGCCGCCCTCGCCCTGAACCGTTTCCACGATCACTGCGGCGGGTAATTCGACACCGGAGCCGCTGTCCTCCAGCGCATGACGCATCCAGAGAAAGTCAGGCGTCTGGCCGTCAAGAAATCCGTCGTAGGGCATGCTGGAGGTGTTTGTCAGCGGAACCCCCGCGCCCTCCCGCTTCATTGAATTGCCCGTCACTGACAAAGATCCAAGCGTCATTCCATGGAATGCGTTGGTAAAGCTGATGATGTGTGGCCTGCCGGTGACTTTTCGCGCCAGTTTCAAGGCCGCTTCCACCGAGTTTGTTCCAGTGGGGCCGGGAAACATGACTTTGTAGTCATAGTTCCTGGGTTTGAGGATCAGCTCGTTGAATGTTTCCAGGAAGCGGCGTTTGGCAACTGTTTTCATGTCGAGGGAGTGAACAATTGCTCCGGAGAGAAGATATTCGACGAGCGGTCGGAGGAGCTCGGGGTTGTTGTGTCCGTAATTCAGAGCCCCGGCGCCGGAGAAGAAGTCAAGATAGTCCCTGCCGTCCTCACTGTAGAGTGTGCTGCCGGACGCCCGGTCAAAGACGGTGTCCCAGGTGCGGCAGTAGGTGCGGACTTCTGACTCCAGATTTTCAAAAATATCCATCAGTTGCTTTCCTTCGTTCTATTCCCCAGCCATGGTGCGGCTCAGACATCCGGAAATCGGTCACGGCAAGCGAATTGCTGCGGCGCAATGTCGCAATCAGGAAGTATGACCGGGTGATGACTCCAAGCTATGGAACAGCGGTAGTTTCGGGATCCGTAGGCCGTACTCTAAATCTTGACTCGTATCCGGGCCGGTCTACTTAGCTGTACTCACCCCGGCGGCGGGGTCCATCAGGTAGTCCGCGAACCGCAATACAATCCCGCCGTACGGGCATAATTCCGGGCCCAAGCACGGGACGTTTGGCCCTGTTATCGCGGCCCGGCTGCTCAGCCCCGCGGGGCCAGTGCGTAGCTTGCGGTGGCGTAGGCCAGGGCTCCGGACATCTCCTTGAGCAGGTTCGAGTCGGTATTGCTGATGGTGTCGCAGGCCTGGTGGTAGCAGGAATCGAGTTTCTTGCCGGCGGCGCCGCCGTAGGACTGCACCTGGGCCTGGGTCTTCTTTTCCACGTCGCCGCTGAACAGGCCGCCGGTTGGAATGCCGGCCTGCAGGAACGCGTCGTAATCGGAGCCGCCGTCAAAGGGTGTGGTCTCCGCCGGCAGCGAGTTGTCCTGGAAGAAGCGGAAGAACACGTCCTCGATCTGCTTCGAACCGGCCGGCCCGGCGTGGCCGAAATCGGACCCGTCGCCGTCGTGAATGGACCGGACCCCGTTCGGGGAGGCCATCATGTCCACGTTCAGGTTCGCCGCTGTCTGGGCCTTCTCGGTCTTGCTCAGCTCATCGACGTAGTGCTGGGAGCCGTAGAGGCCGTCCTCCTCGCCGCCCCAGAACGCAAACCGGATCCGGTTCACCGGGGTGATCCCGCTCTCCTTCATCCACCGGGCGATCTCAAGGATGGCCGCGACCCCGCTGCCGTTGTCGTTGATGCCCGGCCCCTTGCGCACGGAGTCCAGGTGGCCGCCCACCACCACGGTGTTCTCGGCGCTGCCCCCGGTATCGGCGAGGATGTTGAAGCTTTCCACCTGTTTGCGGTTCCTGCCCTCGCCGCGGAAGGTGAAGGTTTGCCGGACGGGGTTGTACCCGGCAGCGCGCAGCTGCTCCTCCACGTAGCGGGCGGACTCCTCGTACCCGCTGGTCCCGGAGGCGCGGTTGCCCCCGTTCTCATCAGCGATGCGCTGCAGCGCCTGAAGATGGTCCATCATGCCCCGGCCCTTGAAATCAGCCAGCACCGCCCGCGCATCCACCCCGCCCGCCGGCGCCAGCCGCGACGCCGTGCATCCCGACAAAACGAGGCTGATCGCAAGCAGGATTGCGGCGGCCGCTGTGCCTCCGGGCTTTTTCATCATGTGGGCATCCTCCAGGCTACGAAGATAACGTCCAGGCCGCTCCAGAGAAAGGGCCTGTGCTTGCTGCGGCCATTTTTGGTGGAACATTTGGCCCGGGCGCAGGCCGGACCACTGCCCCCTCCGGACGCGCACCGGCCCGGCACCGGCGGGGGAATATTCGGGGACGGCGCACGTTATACCGCTAGATAGATGCAAATGCATGTAAATCGGTTATAGTAGAAGCAGCTCCCGGAACACTCCGGCCACGGAAAGGCACATCATGCAGATCGGCGTATTCAGCGTCAGCGACATCACCACCGACCCCACCACGGGCCGGACCCCGACGGAGCACGAACGTATCAAGGCGTCCGTGGCGATCGCCAAAAAGGTCGAAGAAATCGGCATGGATGTTTACGCCATTGGCGAGCACCACAACCGGCCCTTCTTCTCCTCCTCCCCCACCACGGCCCTGGCCTACATCGCCGCCCAGACAGAGCGCATCATCCTTTCCACGGCCACCACGCTGATCACCACCAACGATCCGGTGAAGATCGCCGAGGACTTCGCCATGCTCCAGCACCTGGCCGACGGCCGCGTGGACCTGGTCCTGGGCCGCGGCAACACCGCGCCGGTCTACCCCTGGTTCGGCAAGAACATCCAGGACGGAATCGAACTCGCGATCGAGAACTACAGCCTGCTGCGCCGCCTCTGGGACGAGGACACCGTCAACTGGTCCGGCAAGCACCGCACACCGCTGCAGAACTTCACCTCCACCCCGCGCCCGCTCGACGGCGTGGCCCCCTTTGTGTGGCACGGTTCGATCCGGACGCCGCAGATCGCCGAGGTCGCCGCGTACTACGGCGACGGTTTCTTCGCCAACAACATCTTCTGGCCCAAGGAGCACTACCAGCAGCTGATCGGCCTCTACCGCGAGCGCTACGAGCACTACGGCCACGGCAAGGCTGACCAGGCCATTGTGGGCCTCGGCGGACAGTTCTTCATGCGGAAGAACTCGCAGGACGCCGTCAAGGAGTTCCGCCCCTACTTCGACAATGCTCCGGTCTACGGCCACGGCCCGTCGCTCGAGGATTTCACGTCACAGACCCCGCTGACCGTCGGCAGCCCGCAGGAAGTCATCGAAAAGACGCTGTCCTTCCGCGAGTACTTCGGCGATTACCAGCGGCAGCTGTTCCTGATCGACCACGCCGGCCTGCCGCTGAAGACCGTGCTGGAGCAGCTGGACCTGTTCGGCGAAGAGGTCCTGCCGGTCCTGCGCAAGGAATACGCCGAGAAGACCCCGGCCCATGTCCCCGAGCCGCCCACCCACGCCGGACGCGTCGCCGCAACCCTGGCCCTGGCCGGGCAGTCCTCCGGCGAAACCGCCAGCCCCAAGAGCGTGTGATGTCCACCAAGACCAGCGAGTCGCCGGTGCGTCTGGCCGCGGAAACCTGGGAATCCCTGTTCCGCGCCCAGGTGGCGGTCATGCGCAGGCTGCAGGCCGGCCCCGCCTTCAAAACCCTTGCCCTGAACGAGTACGACGTGCTGTTCACGCTCTCGCGCTGTCCGTCCGGATGGCTCCGCCAGAACGAGCTGAACGACCACGTGCTGCTGAGCCAGTCCAGCCTCAGCCGGCTCGTGGAGCGTCTCGAGAAGCGGGGGCTCGTGGAGCGGATGCCGGCGCCGGACGACGGCCGCGGCGTTCTGGTCAGGCTCACCGAAGCCGGGCTGGAGCTGCAGAAGCAGATCGGCCGGGAGCACGTCCGCGACATCGCCGCTCTGGTAGGCCCGGCGCTGACGGCGGCCGAGCAGCAGGAGCTGCTGCGTCTGACGGAGAAGCTGCGGGCCTCGGTGACGGCGCGCTGAGGAGCAGCCCTACTGGAGGGCCACGAGCTTCGCCGGATCCTCGTCCGGCAGTTGGCCGTCGACGACGGCGGTGACCTGGAGTTGCGTGAGGGACAGGCTGCCGCCTACCGTCGACAAAAATGCCGTGTCCGAGGAATCCCGGCCGGCGGTGATCCGGAGCATGCTTTCCCGCGGCGCCAGGCCCGTGGGGTCGATGACGTACCAGGCGCCGTCGAGGTGGGCCTCGGCCACGGCGTGGAAGTCCATGGGGCTCAGTCCCGGGGCGTAGACCGCGGCCAGCCTCGCCGGAACATTCCTGGCGCGCAGCAGCGAGATCGCCAGGTGGGCGAAGTCGCGGCAGACTCCGCGGCGGTGCAGGAGGGTCTCGACGGCGCCGTCGGTCCCCCGTGAGGATCCGCTGATATAGCGCAGCTCGCTGAACACCCAGTTGCGCACCGCATGCACCAGTTCGCTGCCCTGCAGGCCGCCGAATTCCGCGTAGGCAGTCGGCAGGAGCCGGTCGGACTCGGCGTACCGGCTCGGCCGGACGTAGCGGATGAGTTCCATCAGCCGTGGTTCCTCGGGCAGCGCCACGCCGGTGACGGTGGCCGTGTACTCCACGAGCACTTCGGTGGGTTCAGCGAATTCCATGTAGTGGAAGCGCCCCCCATGGTGGTCCGAAAGCTCGGTGAGGGGGACGTCTTCACCGCCGGAGGTCACGGACAAGGACTCCGCAAGGCCGCTGTAACCGGCGTTCCGTGCCACGGACACCGCCAGGGCGACCTTGGTGTCGGCCACGGTTTTGAAGGCCATGCGGGCGGCAACAGAGCGTTCCATGAATCTCCGGGGTGTGAGGGTAGGGCGCGTGAAGTCACCGCTTCCGGCCCGGGTGTGTCCGGGCCGTGCGGGACTAGTTTTTGATCTCCAGAGACATTAGCATCCGCTGGACGTTGGCGAATTCCGAGCCTTCGTTGACGTATTTGGCCGCCTGGTAGAGGGTGTCAAAAGCCTTGGCCGGTCCAACCTTCTGGTCCGCGGCGTACGTCTTAAGCTCCGTTAGGTCGGCGAAAGAGTAATCCCCCGTGCCCTCGGGGCCGCGGACCAGGTTCTGCAGCACGCAGGACTTTCCTTCCGCGCCGCCGACGACGTTGGTGATGCCGTAGGAGCCGAAGTACTTGTAGCCCTGGATCACCCGGAACACCACATGCGGGTCGATGGTGCCGTCGCCGGCGCGGTGCGGCAGTTCCACCGGCACACTGCTGACGACGACGTACGGTTTCGCGGCCTCATCCGCGCAGGCAGGAGCCGGCTGGGGCTGGAGGCCGGTCCGCAGGGTGGCGAGGTAGCCGCCCTTGGCGTCCTTGACCTCGATCCTGAGCGCTCCGGGCAGGGTTCCCTGCTCCGGGGTTACCGACTGGGCAATCCACTCCTGCGGGAGCTCGAAGCTGACTCTCTTCGCCGGATCCGTGAAAACCTTCCAGGCCGGTGCCGTCGAACCGGGTTCCGACGGACCGGAGGCCGTGGACCCCGGCGACGCGCCCGGTGTCCTGTCCGGCGTCGTGTCCGGCGACACGCCCGGCGTCGAGCTTCCGGCGGATGGTTCCGCGGAAGGCACGCCTCCGCTTGCACCCTGGCTGCCCCCCGCCGTCCAGGCGGGGTTGGCCTTGTTGTCGGTGCTGCAGCCGGAGAGTGCAGCCGCTGTAAGCGCCAGGGCAGCGGCGATCCGGATGCCGCGGGCCGAAGCCCGCCGGAAGGTACCCGTCCCAGTCATGGTGCCAGCGTAGCGGGACTTCGGGGCGCCCGGAGTTCCCGGACCAGCGTTTCGTGGAAGCCCGGGCGGATGAGGCCGGCGGGCGCGGAAGTCCGGGTCCGGCACAGCGCCGGGCCCGGGCGCCGAGGGAGCGATCCGCCACGGGGAAAGCGGGATACGCTGGGGACATGGCGGATCAGGATTTTGACCCCACGGCTTCCGGGGACCAGCACAGTGTGGCGGACATCTCCGCCGTCGACATCGCGGACTGGCGGCTCCGGACGTTCGCGCTCTACGCCACTGTGCGCAAGATCGCGGCAGAGGATCCGGCCGAGGCCCATTCCTACTGGCGCCAGGAGCGGGACCGGATGTTCGGCACGCATTCCGCGTCGCCGCTGACGGAGGCCGCGAAGTCCAGCTTCGGCGGCCTCAAGACGGCGGACTACGATCCGATCTACCGCTTCCACATTCCGCTCACCAAGGAGGGCGCCGGACGGGAAATGAACGTGGAAACCGGGACGGACGGGGTGGTCCATTTTGTCCGGCTGGGCACTTTCGATCTGCCGGAACTGGGCCAGCTCGCCGTGTGGAAGCTCAAGGGCTACGGCGGCGGCATCTTCGTGCCGTTCCGTGACGCCACGGCCGGGCAGCCCGGCGGCAGCTACGGCGCGGGCCGCTACCTGCTGGACACCATCAAGGGTGCTTTCCACGGGGTGCAGGGTTCCGGCCCGGAGGCCGAGTTCGTCGTCGATTTCAACTTCGCCTACAACCCGTCGTGTGCCTACAACGAGGCGTGGGCATGCCCCCTCCCCGGCCCGTCCAACCGCCTGGCCGTGGAGATCCCGGTCGGCGAGCTGTACTGACCGGATGGACGCCCAGCTCGAAGAGCACTCCCCTGCCCCGGCCAGCCCTGCCGTCCGTGTTCCCGTCCGCCGCCGGCACCGGGGCCTGCTGCGCTACCCGCTGGTCCGGCAACTGCTGAGATTCACCGCCGTCGGAATTGTCTGCACCGTGACGTCGCTGGCGCTCTATGCCTTCCTCCGTCCGTACCTCGGTCCGCAGCCGGCCAACGCGACCGCCCTGATCCTCACCTCGTTGATGAACACGGCGCTGAACCGGAGGCTCACCTTCAAGATCACCGAACGCCACCGGATGAAGCGCGACCATCTCAACGGCCTGATCGTGATCCTCGTGGCGCTGCTGATCACCGGCGGCAGCCTCGGCATCCTGCACTGGATCAACCCCGACGCCACGGTCGCCGCTGAGTTGTGGACCACCACACTCTCCGGCTTTGTTGCCACCGCGGTTCGTTTCACCCTGCTGCGGCACTGGATCTTCCGCCGGGCCCGGCACCGCTAATCCGTCCCGGCTTGCCGTACTTGACCTGTTTGCCCTGTCAGATAACGTCCCTTTGCCGCCGGAATGGCCACCAAAAGTGACAGGGCAACCGGGGTCAGGGGGAACCGAGGGCTTGGACGCTGCCGACGGCGGTGCTGACCGCGGCCGCCGCCTCGTGCAGTTCTTCGGCCGTGATCGTGGAGTCGAAGCTGAACCGGACCGCGGTCTGCGCTAACTCGGCCTCGATGCCCATTGCCCGCAGCACCGGGGACGGCTCGTCCGAACCGGCCGCGCAGGCCGAACCGCTGGAGCAGATGACGCCCAGCCGTTCGAGTTCCAGCAGCACGGATTCGCCGCTGGTTCCCGGGAAGCAGAACGATGCGACGGAGGGAAGCCGCTCGCTCGGATGGCCCGTGAGGACGGCGCCCGGAACCGCTGCCTGCACCGAACGGATGAAACCATCACGCAGGGAGGCAACGTGGGAGGCCCGGTCCCGCTGGGAAGTCAGCGCGAGCGTGAGAGCCGTCGCGAGGGCAACGGCGCCGGCCACGTTCTCGGTCCCCGAGCGGCGCCCGCGTTCCTGTCCGCCGCCGTGGATCACGGGTTCCAGCCGGGTCCGGCTGCGCAGGAACAACGCCCCGTTTCCTTTCGGCGCGCCCAGTTTGTGTCCGGAGATACTCAGTGCGTCCACGCCCAGAGTTGCGGTGTCGAGCGGCAGCCAGCCGGCGGCCTGGACCGCGTCGGTGTGGAACGGGATCCCCCGGGCGCGGGCAAGCGCGGCCAGCCCGGCGATCGGCTGTACCGTACCCACCTCGTTGTTGGCGTACATGATGCTGACCAGGGCGGTCTCCGGCCGGAGCACGGCGGCCAGGGCCGCCACGGTGACGCGCCCGTAGGAATCGACCGGCACCACATCGACGGCGAAGCCGTGCACGCGCTCCAGGTAGCGGGCGGATTCCTCCACGGCGGGATGTTCGACGGCGCTGATCACCACCCGGTCCAGCCGGGGGTCCGCGGCCCGGCGGGCCAGCGCAATGCCCTTGACGGCGAGGTTGTCCGCTTCCGTGCCCCCGGAGGTGAAGACCACCTCGCCCGGCCTGCAGCCCAGCGCTCTGGCCACCGCTGCCCGTGCCCCGGCGAGCGCCGTCGCGGCCGAGTCGCCGAGCGAGTGGTGGCTTGAGGGGTTGCCGAAGTCCCCGCTGAGGTAGGGCCACATGGCCTCGAGCACCTCGCGGCGCACCGGTGTGGTGGCGGCGGCGTCGAGGAAGATCACGCTCTCGCCCGGCCCGGCATCTGTCCGCTGTCCGTTTCGCTGTTCGATTCGCTGTTCGATTCGCTGTTCAGGCCCAGTTCCATGTCGAGGCCCAGGTCCAGGGCGGCAACACTGTGGGTGAGTCCGCCGATCGAGATGACATCCACCCCGGTGGCGGCGATGCCGGCCACGGTGGCCAGGTTGACGTTGCCGCTGGCCTCCACCCGGGCCCGGCCGTTCACCTGGACCACACCGGCGGCAAGTTCCGCCAGGGTGAAGTTGTCCAGCATGATGGTGTCGACCCCGGCAGCCAGCACCGGTTCGATCTGGTCCATGCTGTCCACCTCCACCTCGAAGTGTGTGGTGTGCCCGAGGCGCGATCTGGCCTCCCGGAGCACTGCGGTGAGCTTCGACGGGTCTCCCCCGGTCAGGACCGCGAGGTGGTTGTCCTTGGCCAGCACGGCGTCGGAAAGGCCAAAGCGGTGGTTTGCCCCGCCGCCGCAGCGGACGGCGTACCGCTCCAGCACCCGCAGCCCCGGTGTCGTCTTCCGGGTGTCGGTGATGCGTGCCCCGGTACCGTCCACGAGGGCGACGAACTCCGCCGTCCTGGTGGCGATGGCGCTCATCCGCTGGACCAGGTTCAGGGCCACGCGTTCGGCGAGCAGCACGGCGCGGGCGTTCCCGCGGACCCTGGCGAGCGCCGTTCCGGCGGCAAAGGGCGTGCCGTCGGGCACGAGCAGTTCGACGTCGGCGCCGGGGTCCGTGAGCTTCATCGCTGCCGCGAAGACCTCCCCGCCGCTGAGCACGCCGGGCACGCGGGCGGCCAGGACCGCCGTCGCCCGCGCGTCGGCAGGGATGAGGGTCTGCGAGGTGATGTCGCCGTAGGGCGCGTCCTCGTCCAGGGCGGTCCGGAGTACGGCGTCCACCGCCGCTGCGGGCAGGGTTCCGGCGAGGGCCGCCACCGGGAGGGCGGCAGGGCGGGCGGCGACGGGTGCTGTCATGACGAAATCCTTTGTTTCGGACGGGAGGCGGCGGCTTGCCGGTGCCCGTACGGGCCGGCCTGCGTGGCCGGACGGGCGGGCGCTACGAGCACGGCCGGACGTGCCGGGGTGTCCGCATCGGCCCGGTAGTGGGCTCCCACGGAGCCGGTGCGGTTGCGCGCTGCCGCCACGAGCAGCCGGGCGGCGAGCAGCAGGTTCAGGTCTTCGTGGGCGGACTGGTCCAGGCCGGCACGGTCCCCGCCGGCCGTGGCCCATTCCGCAAGCCGGACGGCGGCGTCGTCGAGGCCCGCTCCGGTGCGCGTCACCCCGGCTGCGCCGGTCATGAGGCGCCGCAGCGCGTCCCGGCTGAACGGAACAGTTCCCGGCCCCGTCTCCGCGGCGGGGAGTTCTTCCCGGGCGCCGGCTGGTGCCAGGGCCGGCGCCGGTCCGGTGCCCGCAACGCCCAGGAATGCCTCCACCGCCCGGCGTCCGAAGACAAGTCCTTCCAGGAGGGAATTGCTCGCCAGCCGGTTGGCGCCCTGCGCTCCCGTGCACGCGGCTTCGCCGGCCGCGTACAGCCCCGGCACGCTGGTGCGCCCCCAGAGATCGGTGGACACGCCGCCCATCCAGTAGTGGGCCGCCGGGGACACCGGAAGCGTTTGAGCGGTCCAGTCGTAGCCGGCGGCGCGGGTGGCCGCGGTGATGGTGGGGAACCGCCGGGCCAGGAAGCCGGGGCCGCGGGATGCCTCGATCCCCCGGGCGTCCAGGAAGACGGGGCTGTCCGGCGGCGCGCCGGTCGCGGCGAGGTGCAGGGCAATGCTGCGGGAGACGACGTCGCGCGGGGCCAGCTCGGCGGCGGGATGGTAGTCCGGCATAAAGCGGTAGCCGGCGGCGTCGAGCAGGACGGCGCCTTCCCCGCGGACGGCTTCGGAGATGAGCAGGGCCGGCGGACCCCCGGGAACCTCGTCCGCAGCCAGCGTGGTGGGGTGGAACTGGAAGAACTCCAGATCGCGGACGGCGGCCCCGGCCCGCCAGGCCAGGGCCAGTCCGTCGGCAGTGGCGACGGCGGGGTTGCTGGTCCGGGCGAAGAGCCGGCCGGCACCTCCGGTGGCCAGGAGCACCGCGTCGGCGTCCAGCTGCCGGGGCTGCCCGCTGGAAAGATAGGCGACACCGGTGACCCGGGCGGCGTCCGCCGTCCACCCCGGTTCCTGGCCGCGGGTGAGCAGTTCGGTCACGAAGGTGTTGGTCTCGACCCGCAGCCGGCCCTGGAGCGCGCGGTCCAGGACGGCGGCGACGAGCGCGCGGGCAATACGGGCACCCGTCGCGTCTCCGCCGGCGTGCAGGATGCGCGCGGCGGAGTGCGCGGCTTCCAGGCCAAGCGCCGGGCGTCCGCCGGGTCCGGCGTCGAAGTGCACACCGAACCGCTGCAGGCCCGCGATGTCCCCTGCCGCTTCCGCGCACAGAACCCGCACGGCCCCGGGGTCGTTGAGCCCCGCGCCGGCGGCGAGGGTGTCGGCGATGTGCGCCGCGACGGAATCGCCGGGCGCCGCCTCCCCCGGCGTGAGCACGGCCGAGACGCCGCCCTGGGCGTAGAAGGTGTTGCTCTGCTCCAGGGTTCCCTTGCTCAGGAGCACCACCTCACAGGCCGGCCCGCCGTCGGACAGCGCGTCCGACGCCAGCAGCGCGGCGTAGAGTCCCGCAATGCCGCTGCCGACCACCACCAGCCGCCTGGTCACGGCCGCGCCGCCAGCATCCGCTCGAGCGCAACCTTCGCGGGGGCCGCGACGTCGTCCTCCACCGTGATGCGGTTGACCACTTCGCCCCTCACAAGCGCTTCCAGGACCCAGGCGAGATAGCCGGGGTGGATGCGGTACATCGTGGAGCAGGGGCAGATCACCGGGTCCAGGCAGAAGATCGTGTGCTGCGGGTTCTCCGCGGCCAGCCGGTTGACGAGGTTGATCTCGGTGCCGATGGCGAAGACGGCGGGTTCGGTCGCTGCGGCGATGGCCTTGCGGATGAAGTCGGTGGATCCGGCGGAATCGGCGGCGTCCACCACCTCCATGGGGCATTCCGGGTGCACGATCACCTGCACGCCCGGGAATTCGGCGCGGGCCTTTTCGATCTGGCCGACGTTGAAGCGCTTGTGGACCGAGCAGAAGCCGTGCCACAGGATCACGCGGGAGTCCTGCAGGGTCTGCTCATCGTTGCCGCCGAGGTCCTTGCGCGGGTTCCACATCGGCATCTGCTCCAGCGGCACGCCCATGGCCTTGGCGGTGTTGCGGCCCAGGTGCTGGTCCGGGAAGAACAGCACGCGCTGGCCGCGCTCGAAGGCCCATTCCAGCACCGTGGCGGCGTTGGAGGAGGTGCAGACGATGCCGCCGTGTTCGCCGCAAAAGCCCTTGAGGGCGGCGGAGGAGTTCATGTAAGTGACCGGGATGACCGGGACCCGGCCGTCGGCGTCGGGCTCGGTGCCGAAGAGTTCCTCCAGCTGCTCCCAGCACTCGGTCACGGAGTCGATGTCCGCCATGTCCGCCATGGAACAGCCGGCGGCCAGGTTGGGCAGGATCACGGCCTGGTCGGGCCGGGACAGGATGTCCGCGGTTTCGGCCATGAAGTGCACACCGCAGAAGATGATGGCCTCGGCGTCGGGCCGGGTGAGGGCGGCGTTGGCCAGCTGGAAGGAGTCGCCCACGAAGTCGGCGTATTCCACCACCTCGTCGCGCTGGTAGAAGTGGCCCAGGATGACGGCCCGGTCCCCGAGCGCCGCCTTGGCGGCCCGGATCCGGGCATCAAGTTCGGCGTCGCCGGCACGTTTGTACTCCTCCGGGAGCTGGCGCTGCCGGGGGGTCGACGCCGGGGCGAGGTCCGCGACGGAGGCACCGGGGCCGTAGGCGGGCACACCGGCGAGGGCCTCGGCGAGGTCGTAATCCCAGGGGCCGCGGGCGAGCGCCGGGCTGCAGGTGGAGGCGGCTGCTGCAGTGCCTTTGGCGCTGCTGGCGGCCTGGTCGCGCGTGATCAGCTGGATCGCCGTGTTGACGCTGCTCATGGTGTGCTCCTGTTGTCTGGGTCAAGGCCTGGGCGGCCGGTAAAGCGGTAGAGGCGGGGCGGGCGGTGTTTGCCGCCCTGCAGGTACTGGTCGGTTTCTTCGATCTCCGGCGTGGCTTTGACCTGCCGGCGGAAGTTGGCCGGGTCCAGTTCGCGGTCCAGGACGGCCTCGTAGACCTCCCGGACCTGCGCGAGGGTGAAGTATTCGCCCAGCAGGTGGTAGGCGATGGATCCGTAGGCCATCTTGTTGCGGAGCCGCCAGAGCGCGTACTCGATGATGGCGTTGTGGTCGAAGGCCAGCTCGCCGAGTCGGTCCGCGCGGAACCACCGCACGTTTTCGGATTCGGCCGCGAGCGCGGCCTCGGTGGGCTGCACCAGCGCCCAGTACACGATGGAGACCACGCGCTGGGTGGGCGAACGGTGCAGCCCGCCGAACGCGTAGAGCTGTTCGAGGTAGCTGGGCGCCAGGCCGGTGGTCTCCTGCAGGTTGCGCGAGGCGGCGTCCGGCAGCGACTCGGAATGGGTCAGCGGGCCGCCGGGCAGTGCCCACAAACCCTTGAAGGGCTCGCGGATCCGGCGCACCAGCGGGATCCAGAGGGTGGGGCGTCCGGAGCGCTCGCTGGGGCGCAGGGCGAAGATCACCGTGGAGATGGCCAGCGACGGCGGCGCGAGCTGGCGTTCCGCGACGTTGGCTGCTGTTGTGTAAACCGTGGTTCACCCCGCATTCCCAGGCTCCGGACCGGTCCCCTGGGACGGCCCGGACGTTCCGGCCCGACCGCCGGATTAGTTATAGTCAAGATGACTAGAACTAATTCTACGACGCGACCGGCCGGGCGCAAAATGTTTCAGCTCACATTCGGTGGCGTCCGGGCCAACCCGGCTCACTCCCCCGCGGCGGCGGCTTCCAGCAGCGGGAGCGTGCGGCCCTGGAAATGCGTGTTGAGCACAATCACCGAGGAGGAACGGAGCACCGTCCGGGTCGCGATCATGGCATCGAGCACACGCTGCAGGTCCGGGTTGGAGCGGGCCGCAATGCGGGCCATCAGGTCCGAACTGCCAGAAACGGTGTGGATCTCGATCAGTTCCGGGATCGCCGCGAGGGCCTCGACGACCGCGTCGTGCCCGAGGTCCTGATTGATCGTCAGGGAGCAGAAGGCGACGACGGGAAACCCGAAGTGCGCCGGATCCGGCTGCGGCACCCACGAGCCGATAACCCCGCTGTCCTGCATCCGGTCCAGCCGTGACTGCACGGTGGCGCGGGCAACCTTGAGCACACGGGAGGCCTCCAGCACGGAGGCGCGGGGCGAGTCGGTGAAGAATCGGACAATCTTCGCGTCCAGAGGGTCAACATCCATCAAAGGTTCCTCCTGTAGCCGGGTGCGCATCACAAATCGCCGGGAATATGGGATTTCTGCCAACAAACTGTCACCATGTTCTCACGGCCGGCGCACGTCAACCCCGGCCGGTGGCGGTAAATTCAATACGTCCCACAAGGACCAATGATCCAAACCACACGAAGGTTCGCCAGCATGACAATGAAGTCCACCGCAGAGCGCCCCGGCCTGAAACTCGGCCACAGCATGAAGCCACGCCAACTCACCATGATGGGACTGGGCAGTGCCATCGGCGCCGGCCTGTTCCTGGGCTCGGGGGCCGGCGTCAAGGCCGCCGGACCCGCCGTCCTGATCTCCTACCTGGTGGCGGGGACCCTGATCATCCTCGTGATGTGGGCCCTCGGCGAAATGGCCGCAGCCAACCCCAACAGCGGCGCGTTCTCCGTCTATGCCGCCAAGGCAATGGGCCGCACCGCGGGCGCCACCGTGGGCTGGCTCTGGTGGCTGCAGCTGGTGGTGGTCATCGCCGCCGAGGCCCTCGGCGCGGCCGCCCTGCTCTTCACGGTGTGGCCGGTGATCCCGGTCTGGGCCCTGTCCCTGATCTTCATGGCGCTGTTCACCGCGATCAACCTCGCCGGGGTGAAGAACTTCGGCGAGTTTGAGTTCTGGTTTGCCATCCTCAAGGTGGCCGCCATCCTGCTGTTCCTGGGCATCGGGACCGCCCTGCTGCTGGGCTGGCTGCCGGACGTCGAGTCCCCGGGCCTGTCCAACTTCACTGCCGACTTCGCCCCGGCCGGGCTGGGCGGCATCGCCACGGCGCTCTTCGTGGTGATCTTCGCTTTCGGCGGCACCGAGATTGTGAGTGTGGCCGCCGCCGAAACCGAGAACCCCCAGCACAGCGTAGCGATGGCCATCCGCACCGTCGTGTGGCGGATCCTGGTCTTCTACATCGGCTCGGTGTTCGTCATTGCCGCCGTCCTGCCGTACACCTCCGACGCCCTGGCTTCGCCCTTCGCCGGCGTCCTGGACGTGGCCCGCATCCCCGGCGCCGGCGCCGCCATCACCCTGGTGGCCGTCGTCGCACTCCTCTCGGCCCTGAACGCGAACCTCTACGGCGCATCCCGGATGGTCTACTCACTGTCCGAACGCGGCGAGGCCCCCCGCTTCCTGTCGAAGGTGAACAAGGCCCGGGTGCCGGTGCTCGCCGTCGGCGTCTCCGTGGCCTTCGGGTTCCTGGCCGCCGTGCTCGAGCTGCTCTTTCCGGAGCAGATCCTTCCGGCGCTGTTCCAGCTGGTCGGCTCGACCTGCCTCATGGTCTGGGGCTCCGCGCTCGTGTCCCAGCTGATCCTGCGCCGCCGCGCCGACCGCGACGGCACCGTCCTCCCGCTGCGGATGAAGGGCTTCCCGGGACTGACGATCTTCGGCCTGGTCCTCCTGGCCCTGATCTTCGCCGTCGGCTTCAGCAGCCCGGACAGCAGCAGGCAGCTCGTCAGCACCATCGTCCTGGTTGCCGGCATTGCCGCGGCCTGCTGGATCGGCGCCCGGCTGACCCGCAACCGCGCCACGGAGCCGGCCGGGCAGGACGGGCCCGCCGACGCCGGACGGTAGCCGGGCAGCCCCCGGGGGTTTGCCGGTCGAGTCCCCACACGGTAGCCGGGCAGCCCCCGGGGGTTTGCCGGTCGAGTCCCCACACGCCGACCGGACTGCACAAATTGTGATGCCGATTGCGTGGGAGTCTGGCACTTTTGTGCAGTCTGGTCAGTCATTTAACGGCTGATTGCACACCGCCCGGCGGGTGACTAGGGTCACAGCCATGGATACACTTCCCGCGGCTTCCGGCGGCGCCGTCGAACCGCTGACACCTGCCCAGCTCCGCGAGCTCTATTCGCTGATGGTGGCGGTCCGCCACCTCGATACCTCGGCCATCGCCTGGCAGCGCCAGGGCATCATCCCGGGCTATGCCCCGGAAATCGGCCAGGAGGCGGCCCAGGTGGGCAGCGGCTACGCCGTGGACACCACCCGGGACTTCGTCTTCCCGACCTACCGCGAGATGGGTGTGGCCCGCACCATGGGCATCGACATGGTGGAGTACATGTCCACCCACAAGGCCACCTGGCACGGCGGCCTCTACGACCCGCTGGAGTCCCGGCTCGCCCCGATCCAGGCCGTCGTGGCCGGCTCCGTGCTGCACGCCGTCGGCTGGGCCCACGGCCAGACCCTGGACGGCAAAGACGGCGTCGCGATGACGTACTTCGGCGACGGCGCCTCCTCCCAGGGCGACGTCCACGAGGCCCTGAACTTCGCCGCCGTGATGAAGGCGCCCGTGGTGTTCTTCGTCCAGAACAACGGCTGGGCCATCTCGGTCCCCACCGAACGCCAGGTGGCCGGCGGCTCCGTCGCCGCCCGCGCCGCCGGCTACGGCATGCCGGCGCTGCAGATCGACGGCGACGACGTCGCCGCCGTCGTCGAGGCCACCCGGCGCGCCTTTGCGCACGCCCGCTCCGGCCGGGGCCCCGTGCTCATCGAAGCCATGACCTACCGCCGCGGCCCGCACTCGACCTCCGATGATCCCGGACGCTACCGCTCCCTCGATGAGGAGCGCGACGGCGCCGGCCTTGACCCGCTGCAGCGCTTCCGGCAGCGGCTGCTCGCCGACGGCGTCGCCGACGAGGCCTTCTTCGCCGGGGCCCTCGCCGCGGCCAAGGCAGAGGAGGAACAGATCCGCACCGGCATCCAGGCCCTCGGCTCCCGCCCCGGCACCGAAATGTTTGACCTGGTCTTCCAGGAAACCACCCCTGCGCTGCAGGCCCAGGCCGCCAACTGGCGCGAGGAGTCCGAACATGTCTAACTCGATTCTCAAAAGCGGCGCCGCTGCAAGCACGAGCGCAGGTACGCCCGCTCCCAGCACCGTGATGTCCATGCAGCAGGCCCTGAACCGGGCGCTCGACGAGGTCCTTGCGGAGAACCCGAAGACCCTGATTTTCGGCGAGGACTGCGGCCGGCTCGGCGGGGTCTTCCGGATCACCGACGGTCTGCAGGCCAAGCACGGCGAACAGCGCGTCTTTGACACCCCGCTCGCGGAATCCGGGATCCTCGGCATGTCCGTGGGCCTGGCGATGGCCGGGTTCCACCCCATTCCCGAGGTGCAGTTCGACGGCTTCGCCTACCCGGCCATCAACCAGATCGTTTGCCAGATCGCCCGGATGAACTACCGCAGCCGCGGCACCTTGCCGATGCCCATCACGCTGCGGGTTCCCAGCTTCGGCGGGATCCGCGCCCCCGAACACCACGGCGAAAGCCTCGAGGCGCTCTTCGCCCACGTCCCGGGCCTGAAGGTGGTTTCGCCCTCGAACCCGCACGAGGCCTACCACCTGCTCAAGTACGCGGCGACACGGCCGGACCCGGTGATCTTCATGGAACCGAAGTCACGCTACTGGCAGAAGGGCGAGGTGGATGTTGCCAGCCATGACACGGCCGGGGGCTCACCCGCCGGCGCGAAGGTCATGCGCGAGGGCCGTCACCTGACACTCGTCGCGTGGGGCGCCATGGTGGCCCGCTGCCTCCAGGTGGCCGAACTCGCCGCCGAGGACGGGATCGACATCGAGGTCCTGGACCTGCGCTGGCTAAAACCCATCGACGCCGGGGCGCTGGCCGCCTCCGTGCGCAAGACCCGGCGCGCCGTCGTCGTCCATGAAGCGCCGCTCACATCCGGGCTGGGCGCCGAAGTGGCCCAGCTGATCACCCAGGGCTGCTTCGACACGCTCAGGGCCCCGGTGGAACGGGTCACCGGCTTCGACGTCCCGTACCCTTCGGGGGACCTGGAGGACGAATACATCCCGAATATTGACCGGATCCTCTTCGGGATCCAGCGAGTATTGGAGTACAAACGTGGCTGAAATTTCCTTCCCGCTTCCCGACCTCGGCGAGGGCCTGATCGAGGCAACCGTGCTGGAATGGCTCGTGGGCCCGGGTGACCAGGTCGAGCGGAACCAGCCCCTCGTCGAGGTTGAAACCACAAAATCAGCCGTGGAATTGCCCAGCCCGCAGGCAGGTAAAGTGGTGCGTATCCACGGCGGGCCCGGTGACAAAATCAATGTCGGCGAGCCCCTGATTGTGTTTGAGGTCCCGGACAACACCGCCGGCATCGTGGGCACGGTCCCGAAGGAAGAGGCACCGAAGCGCCGGGTCCGCCTGAGCGCCGTACTTGATGAGGACTGAGACCATGAGCGGCAGACACACCGGCGAACGGCATTCCCACACCGTCGAGGGCACCGACCCCCAGCTGTTTGTCGGTGTGCATGAACCCGCGTCCGACGCCGGACTGCGCCCGGTGCTGCTGCTGCACGGCTTTTCCTCCTCCTCCAAACTCAACTGGGAGGACACCGGCTGGCTGACCGCGCTGCTGGAGGCCGGCCGCCGCGTCATCACGGTGGACCTGCCCGGCCACGGCCGCAGCGGGGCGCCTGAGGACATGGACTCCTACACGCCCAGCAGGATCCGCGCTGACCTGCTGCAGATCGCGTTCGACGCCGGGGTCCGCCCCCTGCGCGACGGCGACCCGTCCAGCGGGCTGGACCTGATCGGCTATTCGCTCGGTTCCCGCCTCGCCTGGGAGTTCGGCGCCACCCAGCACGAGCTGGTGCACCGGCTGGTCCTGGGCGGCCCGAACGTCGCCGACCCGCTGGCTGATTTCGACCTGGTTGCCGCGCAGCGCTACCTGGCCGACGGCACCCCGATCGCCGACGCGTCCACCGCCGGGCTGCTGAAGATGGCCCAGATGCTGCCCAGCAACAACATCTTCTCGCTGCTGTCCCTGGTGGAGGCCATCAAGAACGAGCCGTTCGATCCCGCCGAGGCGGTGCCGCACATGCCGATGCTGCTGGTCGCCGGTGAGAAGGATGAGCGCGCCGCGTCCATGCCGGAACTGGCGGCCCTGGGCGCGAAGGCCGGAGCCATGGTCGAACAGCTGGTCCTGCCGGGCCGGAACCACACCAACGCGATCACCAGCCGCGCCTTCAAGCAGGGGGCCATCAGCTTCCTCGCCGTCTGACCTCCGGCCGGTCCCCTGCCCAACTGCAACGCGGGGTCACCTACGGCCCGTCCGCGTCGTCCGGATGGGCCGTAGGTGACCCCGCGTTGGTGTGGGCAGGGACATGCGCCGGGACAGCCCGGGGTCTTCCCTGCTGTCCCGGCGTATTCCCGTCCGCTGGATGGATAGAACTGCCCGCCTACGGAATCCGGGCACTTCCCTCGCGCCGCTCCCCCGCCGGACGTAGGCTGGCCGCAGCAGAGTGGGCGGGAACCGGAGGAGGATCGCCATGGCCATGCGTTACACCGACCGTGAGGAGGCCGGCAGGCTCCTCGCCTCCGCCCTCCGCCAGTTCCGCGGCCGGCCGGACACCATGGTGCTGGGCCTTGCGCGCGGCGGGGTCCCCGTGGCCGCCGCGGCCGCCACAGCGCTGCAGCTGCCCTGGGACGTGCTTCCGGTCCACAAGTTGGGGATTCCCGGCCTCGCAGAAACAGCGTTCGGCGCCTTGGCCTCGGCCGGCGGAGGGGTGGTGCGGATGCTGAACCGGACCCTCGCGGACCGGCTCCTGGAGGTCGGTGTACGCCAGTCCGCGCTGGACGAGGTCGAAAGCACCGCAAGAGCCGAACTGGAGCACCGCGCCGGGATCTATCCGGGGCCGCGGCTGCCGCTGAAGGGCCGAACGGTGATCGTTGTCGATGACGGGCTGGCCACCGGGGCGACGATGCGGGCCGCCGTCGGGGCGGTGCGGGCGGCCGGTGCGGCAACCGTCGTCGTCGCGGTTCCGGTAGCGTCGCTGGAGGCACAGACGACGCTGGAGCAGGCCGCCGACGCCGTCTTCAGCCTGTTCATCCCCGGCGGCTTCCGCGCCGTCGGCAGCTACTACCGCGACTTCCGGCAGGTGCGGGACGACGACGTCGTCCGGCTGCTCGGTGCCCGGCCCGCCTGAACACCAACGCGGGGTCACTTAGCGCCCATCCGGAGGCTCAGGATGGGCGCTAAGTGACCCCGCGTTGGTTTAAAAGACGAGGGGCACGGACCTTGCGGCCCGCGCCCCTGCTGTCTGGCTGGTTGTCAGTGCTTTGCCGCGTCAGCGGGCGTGTGGTGCACGACGCCGAGCGGTCGGCCCCGGGTTTCCCCGGCGAGGAGGACACCGACGGCGGAGATGACGCAAAGGATCATGATGTAGATGCCGATGGAACCGGTCCACCCCGTGCCCTGCAGCAGGGCCTCCGCGATCATGGCCGCAAACGCACCGCCCAGGATGGCGCCGAAGGCGTAGCCGATCGAGATGCCCGAGTAGCGCACGTTCGCCGGGAACATCTCGGCGTACATCGCGGACATCGGGCCGTAGGACAGGCCCAAGCCGATGGTCAGGACGAACAGCGCGACGCCGTAGAGCACGATGTTCTTGGTGTCGATCAGCGCGAACATCGGGATCATCCAGGCGAAGACAATGCCGTAGCCGATCAGGAAGGTCTTGACGCGGCCGATCTTGTCCGAGAGCCAGCCGCCGACCAGGGTGAAGATCAGCCAGCCGAAGGATGCCAGCGTGGTGGCCAGCAGGATCTGCGCGACGGGCATCTTCAGGGACTTGGTGGCGTAGGAGATGAAGAACGCGATCAGCAGGTAGCCGGCGGCGTTGTTGCCGATGAAGATCATCGTCGAGTAGAGGACGGCCTTCTTGTGCTTCCGGATGAGCTCGCCCAGGGGTGCTTTGCTCTCCTCCTTGCGCTCGGACAGTTCCTTGAAGACGGGGCTTTCGGCAACGGCGCGGCGGATCAGGTAGCCGACGATGATCAGCACGATCGAGAGCAGGAACGGCACACGCCAGCCCCAGGACGCGAAGTCCTCCTTGGACATGGACGTGTTGAGGAAGTACAGCAGGCCGGTGGCGAGGATCATGCCGACCGGAACACCGATCTGCGGGTACGCGCCGAACAGGCCGCGCTTGCTCATGGGAGCGTGCTCGACGGCCATCAGGGCGGCGCCGCCCCATTCACCGCCGGCGGAGAAGCCCTGGATGACGCGGAGCAGGATCAGCAGGACCGGGGCCCAGACGCCGATCTGGGCGTAGGTCGGCAGCATGCCGATCAGCGCCGTGGCGGCACCCATCATGATGAGGGTGAAGACCAGCATGGCCTTGCGGCCGAGGCGGTCACCCAGGTGGCCGGCGACGACGGCGCCGAGCGGGCGGAACAGGAAGCTGATGCCGATGAGGGCAAAGGACAGGATCTGCGCCAGACCCGGGTTGGAGGCGTTCAGCGGTGCCAGGAACAGCGGTGACAGCAGCGTCGCTGTCAGCTGCGCGAAGATGAAGAAGTCGTACCACTCAATGGTGGTCCCGACCAGGGTGCCCGCGAGGACCTTGCGTTCCTCGTGCTTGCTGCTGGGGCCCGCCTCAGAATCGACACTTGAAGTTGCGGTCATTGAAACTCCGTTGCTGGGGGCAGGGGTCCTGCCCGGGGTGGGTGCGGTGCGGATAACTGATTGCCTCGTGAATTACTGATCGAACGGTCAGTTAGTATTCAGATCATACTATGAAATGTGTGACAGGACACACATTTTTGGAAATAAGCTGCAGCGCGGCCAAAAAATGACGCCGCAGCCCCCCCTCGCCACTCAGTCGGCGCGGTGCAGGAACTCCCGGACCCGGGCGAGGACGGGCTCGCGGTCGTAGCCGTTGACCATGGCCGCGGCCATCCTCACCGGATCGCCGAAGAAAAAGTACTCGTACAACGACTGCCGGCCGGAGAACCCGGAGACCGATGCGTCGAAGGCCAGCTTGAACAGCCGGACGCGCTCGGGGCCGGTGAGTGACTTTCCCTGCAGGTACATCTCGATGTCGGCCCGGGCGTCGCTGTTGACGTCGGCCTCGCCGGGAAGTGCCATCAGCCCGGAGGCGCAGAACTTCCGGATGATCTGCGGGAAACGCTGGGCGACCTTGGGGTACCAGTTGCGGGCGGCGTTCAGCGTGGACCACTTCGGCAGCATCACGCCGGCCCCGTTGGGCGCCGCATCCACCTCGGAGGCCCGGACCAGCGCCTTGCCGATTTCGACGTCGACGATCAGTTCGGCGATGTCCTCCTGGATGTGCTGGAAACCGTCGATCCCGATCGAGTCGGCGAGTTCGGAGGCCAGGCCCAGGAAGAACTCGCTTTTGGCGATGGTCCTGGTGACCACCTGGTGCGTCATGAGGGCGCCGGCGCCGGTTTCGGAGTAGAAGCCGTTGCAGAGCTGCGGGTTGCCGAGCATGAAGATGCGCTCGCTGGGGACAAAGACATTGTCGAAGATCGCGACGGCGTCCATTTCCTCGTAGCGCGACGCGAGCGGCTCGTCGTGGGTGCTGCCGCCGTTGTAGAGCGAGGTGCGGCACAGGTAGCGCAGGCCCGGCGTGTCGTTGGGGACGGCGAAGGCGTAGGAGTACGGGGCATCCTCCGGCGTTCCGCGGAGCACGGTGGAGGGGAAGACCAGGAGCTCGTCCGCGATCGGGGCGATGGTGGCCAGCATCCGGGCGCCACTGATGACGATGCCGTCCCCGCGCTCCTCGACAATCCGGGCCGACAGCTGTCCGCCGAGCTGTTCGGAGCCGGAAACGGAGCGGTTGGCCTGCGGCGGGATCAGGGTGTGCGTGGCCAGGACATCGTTTTCACGGGCCCGCTCGTAGTAGTTGCGGATGTTTTCGCCGAACTTGGGGTCAGCCTGGGAAAACCACTTCCCGGCCGTGCTGAGGGCGGTGAGCGAGGAGTTCATGTAGTCCCCGGAGCGGCCCAGGAAACCGTTGGAGGACTCGGCCCAGGTGGAAATGGCACGGCGGCGGCGCTCAAGGTCCGCGACCGTCTTCGGCACCAGGAAGGAGGCGTTCACCAGGTCTCCCGTGGTGGGCGAGGCGTACGTCAGTGCGTCCTGGTACATGGGGTCATGCTGCATGTCGAAGAGCTTGGCATAGGAGCGTGCCACGTTCCGGAAGGCGGGGTGCTCGGCGATCTTCTCGCTGACAACCTCCCCGTCGATCACCACGTGGGGTGACATGGCGTTGAGTCGGTCCAGGTACTGCTGTCCGGTGCGGATTCCCATTGCTGTTTCTCCAGTCGTCGGTGTGCCGGGTCGGATGAGGCGAGTTGATGTGGGGCTGAGCCGTCAGGGTGAGCTCAGAGCAGCTCTTCCATGCCCAGCAGGCTTTCCGGGATGGTGGTGAAGGTGCCGTTCGCGAAGGCCAGCGCATCGCCGTTGCGGTAGTTGAAGTCCACTACCTCGCCGATGTAGAGCGTGTGGTCGCCGCCGTCGTACGCCGCCCAGGGCTTGCACTCAAAGTAGGCAAGCACATGGGAGAGCCGCGGAGCCGTTCCGCCCTCGACCCAGAGCGGCTCGGGTCCGGGGCGGCCGGCAAAGTGCATCGCGAGCTGCTGCTGCTCCGCGCCAAGGATGTTGACCGTGAACGGCCGGCCGGCGAGCTCGTCGTGCGCCTTCGCGGTGCGGGCGATGCTGACCAGCACCAGCGGCGGGTCGATGGATACGGAGGTGAAGGAATTGACGGTGATGCCGTGGCGCTTCGTGGCGCCGTCAAAGGTCACAATCGCGACGCCGGTGGCGAACCGGCCCAGGCTCCCGCGGAAGTACTGGGCCCGGGGCAAGGACGTGCGGCCCGGAACCACCGGAACAGGCTCGGTGCCGGGCTTGGCAATCATCGTCGATCCCTTGCGTCTGGTGTTGGCTGTTTGTGCGGGATGCGGACCGTCAGGGTCTGTTCTATAATCGAACACATAGTTCCCATATAGAACGCTAGCGCACTGTGAGGCAGAGCACAAGAGCCGCCCGGTGCATCCCGGATCCACGACCGCCCGCACCTAGGATGGACCAATGACCCCGACCGCCGGCAGCGCCCAGGCCTCCCCGTCCCAGACGTTGTCGCGCGGCATCCGCGCGCTCGAAATCCTTGCCGACGCCCAGCACCCGCTGACCATCGCAGAACTGGCCGATGCGATGGGGGTGCACCGCTCGGTGGCCTACCGCATTCTCCGCACTCTGGAAGACCACTCGCTGCTGGTGCGGGACGACGGCGGCCGGGTCCTGCCCGGTCCCGGCCTTGCCGTCCTGGCGCGGGGAGTTTCGCGGAACCTGCAGGCGGCGGCCCTCCCGGAGCTCACCCAGCTCGCCAACGCGCTGATGATGAGCGCCTTTGTTGCCGTCTGGGACCACGAGGAATGCGTCACGCTCGTCACCGTGGATCCACGGCACACCGGCGCCGCCGTGGTCCAGCATCCCGGCTCGCGGCACCCGATCAGCGCCGGCGCCCCCGGCATCGCGATCCAGTCGGCCTTCTCGGAACAGGACTGGGCCGCCAAGGCACCCGGCATCCCCTACCGGGCCGAAGCGGCCGAGGCACGACGCCGGGGCTACGCCGCCAGCCATGACGAGGTCATCTCCGGCGTCTCCTCGCTCGCGGTCCCGATCCGGGTTCCGGGCGGGCGGCCGGCGGCTCTCGCCGTCGTCTACATCCGCGCCGCCCAGGATCCCGCGGAGGTCGCCGCGGCCCTGGCCGCCAGCGCCCGGCGCATCGAAAGCCAGCTGGTCTGAGGACCCGGGGCGCCGCCCCCGCCGGGCAGCCCGGCTCTCCCGGCTCCCCCCGGCTTCACCGGTGAATGCTTGACAAGCGCCCGCGTCTCGGGCAGTTTGTATCGTATACGATTTCACGCTCAATGAGGAGATGTGATGGCGCAGCGTCGCAGCATTGCCCGGCCGGACACGCTCCCCGCAGATGCAAAGGATGATTCCCATGGCTGAGCACTACGTCCCGGACGACCTCCCCACCCGCATCCGCCACTACATCAACGGCGAGTTCGTTGATTCCGTCAGCGGCAGGACCTTCGACGTGCTCGACCCGGTGTCCAACGAAACGTACGCCACCGCAGCCGCCGGCCAAAAGGAGGACATCGACCTCGCCGTCGCCGCCGCCCGGGAAGCGTTCACCAACGGCCCGTGGCCGCGGATGAAGCCGCGGGAACGGGCCCGCATCCTGAACAAGATCGCCGACGCCGTCGAGGCCCAGGAGACCCGCCTGGCGCAACTGGAGACCTTCGACACCGGACTGCCGATCACCCAGGCCAGGGGCCAGGCCCTGCGCGCGGCGGAGAACTTCCGCTTCTTCGCGGACCTGATCGTGGCCCAGTTCGACGACGCCATGAAGGTCCCCGGCGCCCAGATCAACTACGTCAACCGCAAGCCCATCGGCGTCGCCGGGCTCATCACCCCCTGGAACACCCCGTTCATGCTCGAGTCCTGGAAGCTCGCCCCGGCACTGGCCACCGGCAACTGCGTGGTGCTCAAGCCCGCCGAGTTCACGCCGCTCTCCGCCTCCCTCTGGGCCCGGATCTTCAAGGACGCCGGGCTGCCCGACGGAGTCTTCAACCTCGTCAACGGCCTCGGCGAGGAAGCCGGCGACGCCCTCGTCAAACACCCCGACGTCCCGCTGATCTCCTTCACCGGGGAGACCACCACCGGCAAGACGATCTTCCGCAACGCCGCGGAGAACCTCAAGGGCCTGTCCATGGAGCTCGGCGGCAAGAGCCCGGCGATCATCTTCGCCGACGCCGACCTCGACGCCGCAATCGACTCCACCCTGTTCGGGGTCTTCTCGCTCAACGGCGAACGCTGCACAGCGGGCTCCCGCATCCTCGTCCACCAGGACATCTACGAGGAGTTCTGCGAGAAGTACGCCGCCCGGGCCAGGAGCATCGTGGTCGGTGATCCGCACGACCCGAAGACCGAGGTCGGCGCCCTGGTCCACCCCGAGCACTACGCCAAGGTGGCCTCCTACGTGGAGATCGGCAAGTCCGAGGGCCGGCTGCTGGCCGGCGGCGGACGCCCCGAGGGGCTTCCGACCGGCAATTACATTGCCCCGACGGTGTTCGCCGACGTCGCCGCGGACGCGCGGATCTTCCAGGAGGAGATCTTCGGCCCGGTCGTGGCGATCACGCCGTTCGCGGACGACGCCGAGGCGCTGGCTTTGGCGAACAACACGAAGTACGGGCTGGCGGGCTACGTCTGGACCAACGACCTGACCCGGGCGCACAACTTCTCGCAGAACCTGGAAGCCGGCATGGTCTGGCTCAACAGCCACAACGTCCGGGACCTGCGCACCCCGTTCGGCGGGGTCAAGGCCTCCGGACTCGGCCACGAGGGCGGCTACCGCTCGATCGACTTCTACACCGACCAGCAGGCCGTCCACATCACCCTCGGCGCCGTCCACACCCCCAGGTTCGGCGCCTCGGCGGCGCAGTAGCGGGCAAGCTGCCCGGCCCGGTGCGCTGTCATCTGTCCGGCACCCGATGCGCCATCACTTAACGTCCTCATGAGGCCGCCCAGGCAACCAGGACTGATAGCGCAACCGCGGGTCAGCCGTCGGATGCGGCCGCGGTCAGCTCTCGGCGTCGTCGGAAATGTGCAGGGTGGAACCGTTGCGTCCCTTGACCACCTGCAGCTGGGTGCCGATGCGCTGTTTCATTTCCGCCACATGGCTCACCAGCCCGACCACCCGGCCGCCGTCCCTGAGTCCCTCGAGGGCGTCCATCACCTGTTCCAGGGCCTGTTCGTCGAGGCTGCCGAAGCCCTCGTCCACGAACAGCGTCTCGATGTCGACACCGCCGGATTCCTGCTGCACCACGTCCGCGAGCCCGAGGGCCAGGGCGAGCGAAGCCATGAAGGACTCCCCGCCGGACAGCGTGGCGGTGTCGCGCCTCTGGCCGGTCCACTGGTCCACTACTTCCAGGCCGAGGCCGGATTTCGCGCCGCGCGCTGCCTTGGCGTCCGTGTGCTGCAGGGTGTAGCGGCCGTCGCTCATGCCGACCAGCCGTTCCGAGGCCGCCAGGGCCACCTGCTCGAGCCTCGCGGCCAGAACGTAGCTGTTCAGGCTCATGCGGTAGTTGTTGTCTCCGGCGCCGCGGGCCGCGTCGGCGACCGCGGTCAGCAGCTGCGCCCGTTCGCGTGGTTCCCGGCCGGTGGCGGCGAGTTGGGCATAGCTGGCGGCGATCGTGCCGAGGGTACGCACCGACTTCTCCGCGAGGCCGGCCGCGAGTTCCGCGTCCCGGGCCGCGCCTTCGGCCGCGGCCGCGTCGGCGCGGAGCTGTTCCACGGATTCCTCGCCGAGGGGGCCCTCCGTTTCCAGCTCGTGCGCCGCCACCACGAGTTCCTCGCCGGCAAAGAGCTCCCCGATCCGGGCCGCTTCGTCCTGTCCGGCCCGGACGGCGGCCTCCAGCGCCGCCGCGTCCGCGGCCGGGAGCAGCACGGCCCGGGCGGCGTCCGCGGACTCGAAGCCGGTGCCCGGAAGCGCCAGCTCAAGTTGCTGCCGGGCCTCACCGGACCGGGTGGCGGCCTGTTCCAGCCGGGTCCGCGCCGCATCCGCGCGTTCCAGCACGGCGATTGTGCCGTCCAGGGCCGTGATCCGGCCGGCCAGGGCCGGGTGGCCGCCCCGGAGTTTGTCGAGGGCCAGTTCGAGGGTCTCGGCCTGCTCCCGGACCTCCGTGAGGGTGGATTCGGTCTGGGCGATGCTGGACGCCCCGGCCGACCGGGCCAGCTCGGCGGCCGCGATCTGCTCTTGCAGTTCGGTGTGCCGGGACCGGCTGATGGTGAGCTCTGCCGCTGCCTGGCGGGCTTCGGCGGCGCGTTCCCTGGCCAGGGCGGCATCCCGGCTGGCGTCCTCGGGTGCGGTGTTTCCGCCCTGGGCCGCGAGGACGGCGAGGTCCTGCTGGGCCTCGGAGAGTTCGCGTTCGAGTGCCGCGAGGGCCGTCTCCGCCATCTCGCAGGCGTGCTGCGCGGCTTGTTCGGCCTCGGCTACCGTCAGCGCGGACGCGGCGGCCGGCGCGGGGACGGGGTGCTCGGGGCTGCCGCAGACCGGGCACGGGGCGCCGGCCTGCAGCTGGGAAGCGAGTTCGGCCGCGGCATTGGCCAGCCGTTCCTCGCGCAGATCGAGCCAGCGCTGCCGCCGGTCCTGGTACTCCCCGCGGACCGGGCCATGGCGTTCGGCGACGGCTCCGCAGGCCGTCCCGGCCGCGGCGTAGCGCCGGACCAGGACAAGAAGTTCCTCCGCGGCGTCTGCTTCCTTCGTCCGCAGCTGCACCTCGGCGGCGAGTTCCTCCAGCGGGCGCAGCCCGGCGAGGAGGGCAACTGATTCATTGCGCAGGGCAAGCAGGGCAGCTGCCCCGGAAGCCTGTCCGTCTTCCAGCTGCGCCAGGGCCTCGCACAGCTGCGAAGTCCGGCTCCGGAGTCCGGCGAGCCTGGCTTCGTCGGGCAGCCGCGCCTCCAGCACCGCGTGCAGGGAGCGCAGACCCCCGAGCGCGGACCGCACTGCGCCGCCGTCGAAAGCAGAGCCGTCAAAAGCAGAGCCGTCGAATGTGCAGCCATCGAAGGTGGAAGCGTCTGCCGTCCCGGTCCGGAGCGTGGCGAGTTCCGGGTCGGTGCGGGCCGCGGCGCGCAGGTCTTCCGCGGCGGCGGCCATGGCGGCTGCGGCCAGTTCCTCCGCCGTCCCGGCGCTGTCCACCGCCTGCAGTTGCCCGCCAAGGACTTCGGCCCGGCGGTGCAGGCCCAGCTGCCGGCTCTTGGCGGCAGCTTCGGGAGCGGCCGCCTCCGCCTCGAAGCGCCGGCGTTCGGCCGAGGCCAGCCTGGCCTGGCGAGCAGCACGCGCTGTCGCGGCGTCCTTCGCCGACAGGCGGTCGGCGCGCAGCCCCTCGGCCTGCAGCGCGGCCGCACGGGAACGCTCCGCGGCCGTGGCGGCACTGCCCGCCAGCCAGGTCAGGAAGGAGTCCGGGTCGGTCCGGTCCGGCGCCTCCGCCGTGTCCAGCTCCAAAGCGGCTGTTTCGGCCTCGGCCCGGGCGAGCAGGAGCTCAAGCCGGCCGTTGAGGCTGGCGACCTCGGCCCGGGCGTCCTGCGCCTTCCGGCCGAGTTCCTGTTCCACGGCCTCGAAACGCTGGGTGCCGAAGAGGCTCTGCAACAGTTCGAGGCGGTCGGTGGCCTTGGACCGCAGGAACGCAGCGAAGTCGCCCTGCGGCAGCATCACCACGCGGGTGAACTGGTCCCGGTTCATGCCCAGGACGTCGGCGATCTCGGCGCCGGCCTCGTCGTTGCGGCCGGATTTCTCGGTCCATTCGCCGTCGACACGTTCGCGCAGGACGGTATTGGCCTGCTGGACGGTGAAGCCCTTCTTGCCCCGGGCACTGGGCTTGTCCCAGGCGGGAGAGCGGGAAACTTCGAAGTGCCGGCCCCGGGCGGAGAACTCGCAGGTGACCCGGGGCTCCGCGGCGGCCCCGGCGTGGTCGCTGCGGAGCCGTTTTCCGTCCTGCCGTGCCCCGGGGACGGATCCGTAGAGCGCGAAGCAGATGGCGTCCAGGACGCTGGTCTTGCCGGCGCCGGTGGGACCGTTCAGCAGGAACAGCCCGTGTGCGCTCAGGCGGTCGAAATCGATGTGTTCGGTGGCCGCGAAGGGTCCGAAGGCGGAGATCTCAAGACGGTGGATCCTCACAGGGACATTCCTTCCAGGAGCACGGATTCCAGGGCTTCGGCCAGGGCGGCTGCCTCGCGGTCGTCCGCTTCCCGGCCACGGACGTGCTCCAGGAACCCGCAGCAGATCGACAAATCATCAACCGCCCCGGCGAGTTTGCTGCTGTAGCTGGTCTTGGCGGTGGTGCCGGCACCTTCCGGATCGAAACCGAGGACGAGGGTGTCCGGGAACCGTGAGCGCAGCCGCTCCATGGCCTGGGCCGGGCGCTGCGCGTCGGTCAGGGTGATCTGGCAGTAGGCGGCTTCCGCCCACGCGTAGTTCGCGGCGGAGAGCAGATCCTCGAGTTTGCCGCGCAACACGGCCAGCGCCCGGGGCGCCTCCCACAGCACCTCGCGGACTTCGCCGATGCCGCCCGCGTCCACGTCCAGGAGCCAGCTGCCCTTCCTGTGCTGGGCCTCGGAGAAGGAGTAGGCGAGCGGCGAACCGGAATAGCGTACGGACGGCGAGAGTTCCTGCCGGCCGTGCAGGTGGCCGAGCGCCGTGTAGCCGAAGCCGTCGAAGAGGTCCAGCGGCACAGCGCCGACGCCGCCGATGCTGAGGTCCCGCTCGCTGTCGGAGCTGATCCCGCCGCTGGCGAAGGTGTGGGCCAGCACCACCGAATGGACCGTCCGGGTCCCGGAGCGGGCTGCAAGATCGGCCCGGATCCGTGCGGTGGCCGCCCGGGTCACCTCGAAATGGCTGGCCGTGTCGACGCCGAGCTGGTCGGCCACGAGCCGCGGCTCCAGCCAGGGAATGCCGTATATGGCCAGCAGGGGTCCTGTCCCGCCGTCGGCGTCCGTCCCGCCGTCGAGCGGGAACAGTACGGGCTGGTCCAGCTCGGCGAGCCGGGTGCGCAGGTGCACTCCCCCGCGCTCCAGCAGCCGGGAAGCGAAGCCGAGCCGGATCGCCGAGTCGTGGTTGCCGCTGGTCAGCACCACCTTGGCGCCGGCCCCGGTCAGGCCCACGAGGGCGTCGTCGAGGAGCCGGACGACGTCGACCCCCGGCAGGGCGCGGTCGTAGACGTCGCCGGCAATCAACACGACGTCGACCGCCTCGTCCCGGACGAAGGTGACGAGCTGGTCGATGAACGCGCGCTGGGCGTCAAGCATCCCGACGCCGTGGAACGACCGGCCCAAATGCCAGTCCGAGGTGTGCAATAACCGCATGCTCCTACGGTATCGGCTGGCACCGACAGGATTGCGCCACCGCTCCGGAACAGCAACGCGGGGTCACTTCCGGCCCGTGCCGGGGCGCGGGATGGGCCGGAAGTGACCCCGCGTTGGGAGGTGCGGGATCCGGGGAGGGGTCCGGGTGTGGACTATTCACCGCGCCCGGGGCGTGTTCCGCGCCCTGCGCTTGCTCCGGGCTCAGCGTCGAAGAAGTCGCGGGCTTCGTCGCTGCCGGTGTCCGCCGGAGCCGAGACGCGTGCGTCCCCGCCGTCCGGTCCGCCGTCCGGTCCGCCGTCCGGTCCGTCGTCGGACCCGGTCTCCGGCGCCGTGTCCGGTACGGGCACGGCGGCCGGCGTCGTCCGCGCGAAACCGCGGTAGACCAGTCCCGCGAGGGCTGCGCCCACGAGCGGGGCAACCCAGAAGAGCCACAGCTGCCCGAGCACGTCGGGGCTGCTGAAGAGAGCCGAGGCCGTGGCGCGCGCCGGATTGACGGGTGTGTTGCCGGGCGCCTGGCCGAACTGCAGCAGCACCGCCGTGGTGAGGCCGACGGCGAAGGGCGCCGCCAGCCGGGACGGGTTCCGGGCGGACGTGGTGCCCAGGTAGACGGCGACCAGCAGGGCGGCGCCAAGCACCTCAATGAGCAGCACACCGGCCATCGGGGCCTGGATAACGGAATGCTCGCCGAAACCCGCGGCCACCGTGTCGAAGGCGGTCCTGGTGTCGGTGATGTTGGGCACGGTGCGCAGGAGGCCGAAGAGCGTCACCGCGCCGAGCAGTGCGCCCACCAGCTGCGCGCCCACGTAGGCGGCCGCATCAGCAAGCCGGATGCGGCCCGCAATGGCGTTTCCAGCCGTTACTGCGGGGTTGAAGTGGCCGCCGGAGAGGTACCCGAACGCCAGCATGGCCGCCGTGAGCGCCAGCCCCGCGGCGAGGGAAGCAGGGAGCGGGCTCGACTGCGGAATGGTAAACAGCGGGACGCCCAGGCCGGCGATCACCACGAAGAACGTCCCGAGTGCCTCGGCGGACAACCGGCCCAGCAGGCCGGGACCCGCCGGATCGTCGGGGGCGGAGGCCGGCTCAAGGACGGCCGGCTCGGGGGCTGACACACGCGTGTTCATGTTCGGTATTCCTTTGCTTGGGGGTCAGCGTGCAGTCTGCCAGCGGAGTCTGGACGTTGGCTGGACCCGGGCTCAGCGTCCCAGCGCGACCGCGGCGACGGCGCTGGTCCCCAGCACGATGACCCCGGCGGCGGCCCAGCGCATAAGGGCGGCCGGGGCTGCGTAGGAGGAATCGCGGAGCTGGTGCACCCGGGCCAGGACGCAGAGGCACAGCACCCCGGTCGCGACCATCGCCGCCAGTGCACAGACTCCCAGGTAGTCGGCGGTCCCGGCTCCTGCCCACCCGGCGGAGCCGCCCACGGGTGCGGACTGCGATCCTGCGACCGCCCAGCTGCGCCAAATCAGCAGGTCGGCCGCGAAAAGAGCCAGCAGGGTCCGGCCCCAGGACAGCGATGTCCGTTCCGGCTGCAGCCCGGGGTCCCGAACGGGGGCGGCGCTCACCGCGCGACCAGGAGCAGCACGGCCAGAATAAACGCCGCGGCCGTCACCCCGATGGTCATCACCAGCATCACCCCGGAAAACGGCAGCTCGCGGTTGTTGCGCATGGCCGCCTCCATCTGTCCCCAGCGGCGGTAGGCCAGGCCGGCCAGGACGGCTCCGATGACCGCCAGCGCGACGCACATGGAGATCCGCAGCGGGGCGGGAGCGATGTCCGGGAACAGCTGGTCGATGCCAAGGGCCCCCACGATCAGGGCAAGCGAGGTCCGGATCCAGGCCAGGAACGTCGTTTCGTTGGCGAGCGAGAACCGGTAGTCGGGGGTGGATCCGGTCTTCCGCCATGCTGGTTCGCGCATAGGTCGCCTGCTGTCCCGGTCTTGACTTGTGCACCGGCGCCGACATGGGGCCGGGGTAAAATTCTAACTAATGAGCAACGAGCCCGCCATCACCCCGGCACCAGCGCCCTCGCACGAATCCCGGATCCACGGATGCCTGCTGGGCGGTGCCCTCGGTGATTCGCTGGGATACGCGGTCGAATTCGACGACATCGCCGCCATCCGCGGGAAGTTCGGCCCGGAAGGGCTGCAGGATTTTTCCGCGCTCGACGGCGGCAGCCACTTCTCCGACGACACGCAGCTCACGCTGTACACCGTGGACGGGCTGCTGGAGGCGCTGGAGTGGGCCAACTCGGGCGTGGGCGCGGACACCAACGCGTGCCTGTGGCTCGCCTACCTGCGCTGGCTGGGCACCCAGGGCGTGCCGGTTCCGGAGGCGGCGCCGTTCCAGCCGCCCCGCTGGATCGATTCCCATGAGGTCCTCAGGCACCGCCGCGCGCCGGGGAACTCCTGCCTGAGCGGGCTGGCCACCGGTGAGATGGGAACCTTCTACCGCCCGGTCAACCCGGACTCCAAGGGCTGCGGCACGGTGATGCGCTCGGCGCCGTTCGGCCTGATCCCCTACATCGAGGCCGGCGCCGTCTATAAGATCAGCGCGGACGCAGCCTCGCTGACCCACGGGCACCCCGCGGCCCGGCAGAGCGCCGGGGTGTTCAGCCTCGTCATCCATGCCCTGACCGCCGGACGCGGCCTGCGCGAAGCAGCACAGTTCGCGCTCGGGGAACTGGACGCAGGCCACCTGCGCAAGGGCGAAGTTCCCGACCCGGACCTCCTCGCACGGCTTGAGGCGGCGTTGCGCCTCGGCGGCGCGGCAGAACTGCTGGACCCCGAGGAACTGGTCCGGGAACTCGGCGAAGGCTGGGTGGCCGAGGAGGCACTCGCCGTCGCACTCTATGCGGTGCTCGCCACGGCGCCGGATCCGGCGGCGGCCGCCGCTCATCCCGAGGCCCACTTCCGCGCGGCGATCGCGCTCGCGGTGAACCACAGCGGGGACAGCGATTCCACGGCGTCCATTGCCGGCAACATCCTGGGCACGTTCTACGGTGAAGACTGCCTCCCGGCGCAGTGGCTCGCCGCGCTCGAGGCCCCGGAGGTCATCCGGGGCATGGCGTCGCGGTTGGCGTCCGTTACCGGCGCCTGACCCTGCCCCTGAAGCACCTGCGCCTGCCGCGGCATGCGGCGGCTAAGCCGGTCCCTTGGGGGGCCGGCTCAGGCCCGGCGGAGTGAGATGTTGTTGCAGGCCTCGCAGACGTCCTCGGGGATCAGGCCGCGGCCCTGCAGGAAACCGAAGACGGCGCAGCCAAGGCAGAAGCCGGCGAACGCCTCAAGGGAAGCAGCCACAATCAGGACGGCAAGCAGGATCCAGGCGGCCGGCGCCAGCCCCGCGGCCAGCAGCACGGCGGCCGTCGTCGACAGTGCAGCTCCGATGCCCTGCGCGAAGCGCTTCGGCGGCCCCGGAACCAGCCGGGTCTTCCCCAGCCTCGGCGTCAGCACCTTGACGGACAGCTGGGCCAGCGGCGAGATCCGCGGGCCGAACAGCACGCGCAGCCAGAACCCCGCGGCAATGACTGCCAGGGCCCAGCCGAAGCCGGTCAGCAGCGTCGCCACGGACAGCAGCACCACCAGGGCTGCCGTGACGCGCGCCGCATACTCGTTGACAGGGTTCGGGAACGCGAAGACCGCGCGCCAGCCTCGTGCTTCCTGCGGGGCAGTTGCGGGTGCCGGAGCCGGGGAGGGGGCCGTGCTCAGTTTGCTCATCATTCAAGGCTAGGAGCAGGGCCGCCCCGGGAGAAATGTTTGTTGCGCCGTATGACCGCGGAACCCTGGACCGGCCGGGTTCAGGCAATCGCGGCGGAGGCGATGTGGCCGCCCACCATCTGCAGGAATTCGCCCTCTGAAAGGACCTCGATCCGCTGCCCCCGGTCGTGCAGCTCCAGCACGCGCCGGGCCTTGCCGGTGAGCCGGCCGGAGCGCAGGTCTGCGGCCACGAACCCGTCGCCCACCACCAGAACGGTCGTGCGGGCCGTAACCCGGCTCTCCGGCCGGGCGCCGAACTCGGCGGAACGGATCTTCGCCTCGGGCCGGGGCATCACGAGCTCGCCGGTAAACACAACGGTCTGGCCGTACAGCGGATGGCCGGGCTCGGCCAAGGCGTTCGGCAGCGGGTTGGCCCCTTCCTCCGGCCAGCCGGGCTGGTAGGCGCGGACCGGCGCCACGGCGGCCCCTCCCCCGGTGAGTGCGTCCACGGCCGACTGGCTGGCCTTGGAGAGCGGATCGCGCAACGGGTCGAAGGCCTGCTGGCGGGACACCGCCAGGCCCAGGGACAGGTACAGTTCCGCGATGCTGCCGGCGCCGTTGCGCGCGGCGATGTCTATCAGGATCCCAGCGCAGGCCCGCGCGTCCTCGGCGGCGTCGTGGTGGTTGACCAGCGGGACACCGGCTTCCTCGGCCGCGTAGGGCAGGGAATTGGACACGAGCGAGTAGCAGCGGCGGGCGAGCATCACCGTGCAGACGTAGTCGTAGGCAGGGCCGGGCAGGCCGGAGACCTCAAGTCCGGAGCGGATCACCCCGAGGTCGAAGGCGGCATTGTGGGCGGCCAGCACGTCGCCGCCGATGAAGGCGCCGATCTCCGGGAAGAGTTCACCGAAGCGGGGCAGCCCGGCCACCTCCTCGGGCCGGATTCCGTGGATCCGGACGTTGTGGTGGTCGAATCGGTCGTGGTTTTCCGGCGGCCGCATGAGCCACGAGGCTTCCTCGACCACAACGCCGCCGCGCACCTTGCTCAGCCCAACAGCGCACGGTGAACCGCGGAAGCCGTTCGCGGTCTCAAAGTCGATCGCCGTAAAGTCCAAACCCACGCTCCAACTTTAGCGCCGGATTCCGGACCCGCCTGCACAGGCCGCGCCCGCGCCACGGATTGCACCACCCGCCGGGAGCGCCCGACGGCGGCCGTCAAGTACCCTTGACAGGTGAACCTTTTAGCTCTGAGTGACTTCGCCGTGTCCACGATCGGCGGCGCTGGCCCGGTACAGCCACAGCTGGCCTCGTTCCTGCCCGACTGGCTGAACCCCCAGGTCTTCCTGGCCAACCCCGCCTTCGCGCCCTGGGTGGTGCTGCTGGTCTGCGGCATCATCTTCGCCGAGACCGGCCTGCTGATCGGCTTCTTCCTGCCGGGCGACTCGATGCTGTTCACGGCCGGGCTCCTGGTGGCCACCGGAACCATCAAGGTGAACATCTGGCTGCTGGTGATGCTGATCATCGTCGCGGCGATCATCGGGAACCAGGTCGGCTACCTGATCGGGTCCAAGGCCGGCCCGGCCATCTTCAACAAGCCCAATTCCAAGCTCTTCAAGCGCGAAAACGTCGAAAGCGCCCACGCGTTCTTCGAGAAGCACGGCGGCAAGGCGCTGATCCTGGCCCGTTTTGTGCCGGTCATCCGGACCTTTGTCCCTGTGATCGTGGGCGTCGCCCAGATGAGCAAGCGCAAGTTCTTCGTGTTCAACGTCATCGGCGCCGTGCTGTGGGGCGGCGGGGTGACCCTGCTGGGCTACTTCCTCGGCAACACCTTCCCGTGGGTCAAAGATAACCTGGACATCATCTTCATCGCGATCGTCCTGGTGTCGGTGATCCCGATCGGCATTGAGGTCATCCGCGGCGTCATCGCCAAGCGCCAGGCGGAAAAGTACGGCACGGGGCTCGTCGAGGAGTTCATCGAGGAGCACGAGCCCGAAGAGGAACGCAAGACGCCGTAGCGCCCGTTCCGGGCAGTCGCTCCGGACAAGCGGTCCGGACAAGCGGTCCGGAGAGATAGCGCAAAGGGTGGCGCCCCACGGTGTGGGGCGCCATCCTTCTTTACGGGACATTTAAGGGTTACGGGACAAAGGTTCCGCCCCCGCCGGATGCGGTCCGGGGGCACTTCGACACGGACACCCCGAGGATACGCACCAAAAGGGCCGGAACCGTGGTCAAAGGCGCCCCGGACGGCGAGAGCTACCTCCCGGACAGGGCCTCCACGATGGCCGGAAGCAGCGCCCGGAACGCGTGCCCGCGGTGGCTGATGGCGTTCTTCTCCTCGGGACTGAGCTCGGCGCAGCTGCGGTCCAGCCCGCTGGGCTGCAGCACCGGGTCGTAGCCGAAGCCGCCGGCCCCCCGCGGTTCGCGCAGCAGTGTTCCTTCCAGCTGCCCGTACTCCACAACTTCCCGGCCCTCCCCCGGGCCGGAACCGGGAACGGCCAGCGCCGCGGCGCAGACAAACGCGGCGCCGCGGTACTCGTCGGGAACGTCGGCCAGCTGGTCAAGCAGCAGCCGCAGGTTGGCGGCGTCATCCCCGTGGCGGCCGGCCCAGCGTGCCGAGAAGATCCCGGGCGCCCCGCCCAGCACATCGACGGCGAGCCCGGAGTCGTCGGCGATCGCCACGAGCCCGGTCGCCTCCGCCACCGCGCGCGCCTTGAGCAGCGAGTTCTCGGCGAAGGTCACACCGGTTTCGGCGACGTCGGGGGCGCCGACGGCGCCCGCGTCCACCACCTGGCTGTCGACGTCGAGGCCAGGCACCTGCCCGCGCAGCAGCTCACGGAGTTCCCGGAGCTTGCCCTGGTTGTGCGTGGCGAGAACCAGCACGGGCGCGGTGCCGTGCCGTGCCGTGTTCTGCTGTGGTGCGCCCGGCTGTGATGCGCCCGGCTGCGACGCGCCCGGCTGTGACGCGCCCGGCTGCGGTGCGCCCGCTGTCACGGGGCTTCAGCCAGGGTGTCGCGCTGGATGGCGGCGAGCTGTTCCGTGCCCATCAGGGCCAGGTCCAGCAGTTTGTTGAGCTCGTCACGGTCGAAGGGGGCGCCTTCGGCGGTGCCCTGGACCTCGACGAACTTCCCGGACCCAGTGACGACGACGTTCATGTCGGTCTCGGCGCGGACGTCCTCGACGTACGGCAGGTCCAGCATCGGGATGCCGTCGATGATGCCGACGGAGACGGCGGCGATGGTGTCGATCAGGGGCTGGGCGTTGCGGGCGATCATCTTGTTCTCGCGGGCAAAGCGGATGGCCTCGGCCAGCGCCACGTAGGCGCCCGTGATGGCGGCAGTGCGGGTGCCCCCGTCGGCCTGCAGGACATCGCAGTCCAGCACGATGGTGATCTCGCCGAGGGCCTTGGTGTCGATGATGGAACGCAGCGAACGGCCGATGAGCCGGGAGATCTCGTGGGTGCGGCCGCCGATCTTGCCCTTGACGGATTCGCGGTCGGAGCGGGTGTTGGTGGCGCGCGGCAGCATGGCGTACTCGGCCGTGACCCAGCCGCGGCCTTCGCCCCGGAGCCAGCGCGGCACGCCCTCGGTCAGGGAGGCCGTGCACAGCACCCGGGTGTTGCCGAACTCGATCAGGGCCGATCCCTCGGCCTGCTTGGACCAGCCTCGGGTGATGCTGATCGGGCGGAGCTGGTCGGGGGTGCGGCCATCGGCGCGGATAACGGGGGCAGTAAGGGCTTCGGAAGTCATGCCCCTAGCTTATCGACCCGCACCGGACCAGCCGGGCACGCCCGGCCCGGCCGGCCGCACCGGGACCGGGACCGGGGGGTTCCGCTCAGATCGTGTAGTGCACGCCCGCGACGGCGACGGCCACGTGCTGGCCGAAGACCCCCTTGGCTTCCGCCATGACGGTGGTCGGGGAGGTCCAGACCGGGATGTGGGTCAGCAGCAGCCGCCGGGCCCCGGCGGCCACGGCAGCGTCACCGGCGCGTTTGCCGGTCAGGTGCACGTCCTTGATGCCGTCGTCGCGGCCTTCCTCGAAGGCGGCCTCACAGAGGAACAGATCGGCGTCGCGGGCCGCGTCCTCGAGTCCGCTGCAGGAGTCGGTGTCGCCCGAGTAACTGAGCACCCGGGTGACCTGGTTTCCGTCCTTGTCCGGTTCCGTCACCTCCACGCGGAGCGCGTAGGCCTCCTCCACCGGGTGGTTGACGGCGTACGGGGTGACCGTGAACGGGCCCATGGCCACCGGCTTGCGCTCGGACCAGTTGCTGAAGTCGAATTCCTCGTGCATCCCGGGGTCCAGCTCCAGGCCGTAGGCCGTGGCCATCCGGTCCGCAGTGGCGGCCGGCCCCCAGACCGGGATCCTGCCGCGCCCCCAGCCGCCCGGCTTCCAGCGCACCGCGACGTGGAGCCCGCACAGGTCCATGCAGTGGTCCGGGTGCAGGTGGGTGAGGAAGATCGCGTCAATGTCCTCCAGGTCCGTGTAGCGCTGGATGGCGCCGAGTGCCCCGCTGCCGAGGTCCAGGACGATCTTCCAGTTCCGTTCGCCGTCGTTGGCGGTCAGCAGATAACACGACGCCGGTGAGCCTGGACCCGGAAAGGATCCGGTGCAGCCCACGATGGTCAGCTTCACAGGGCGGGTCCTCCAACGAAGTTGGAGATCCGGGGGCGGCCCGCGCCGGCCTGCGCGGCGGCGATCATTTCCGGTGTGATCCTGGCCAGGCTGCCCGTGGGGTACTGGGCCGCGACGTGGTCGACGTGCCGGACGCTGAGGACCTCGGGGCCGAGGAAGCGGCGGGCGAGATGCTCGAACTGTGCGGCGTCGCCGGTGGCGATGAAATTGTGCGTCGGGGCACTGGCGTCGGTGCGTTCCAGCCCGCGGGAGGCCAGCGCCCGGTAGACGTCCTTGGCCGTCTCCTCGGCGCTGGAGACCAGACTGACGTCCTCCCCCAGCACGAAAGAGATGACGCCGGTGAGCAGCGGATAGTGCGTGCAGCCCAGCACCACGGTGTCCACGCCGGCGGCTTTGAGCGGGGCCAGGTAATCGCGGGCGACGGCGAGGAGTTCCGGCCCGGTGGTGATGCCGGCTTCGACGTAGGACACGAAGGCGGGGCAGGCCACGGAGGTGATGTGCAGGTCCGGGGCGGCGGCGAACGTGTCCTCGTAGGCACGGGAGCCGATGGTGGCGGAGGTGCCGATGACGCCGACGCGGCCGCTGCGGGTGGCTGCGACGGCGCGGCGCACGGCCGGCTGGATCACCTCGATGACGGGGATCCCGTAGCGGGCGGTGTAGCGCTCGCGGGCGTCGCGCAGCACGGCGGCGGACGCGGAGTTGCACGCGATGGTCAGCAGCTTCACGCCGGAATCCACCAGCTCATCCATCACGCCCAGGGCGTTGGCCCGGACCTCGGCGATCGGGAGCGGGCCGTAGGGGCCGTTGGCGGTGTCCCCGACGTAGAGGATGGACTCGTTGGGCAGCTGGTCGATGATGGACCGGGCCACGGTGAGTCCGCCGACGCCGGAATCAAACACACCGATGGGACGCGACCCCATCCGGCTGGCGGTCTGGCTGCTGGCGCTGTTGCTCGCTGGAGCGTCCGCAACAGCTGCCGCTGCCGGATCCTTGCTCGATGCTGAAGTCATGATTATTCGAGGATAGGGCTTAGCCACGGGCGCGGCCATCACATTGTGTCGTCCGACTCATGTCTAATTTGTCACACGCGGCGGCAGCCCCGGCCGCCGCCCGGCGCCTGGTGCCGCCGTTCAGCCGCGCGCGTCCAGCGACTGCAGCATCGCCTGGACCAGGGATTCCTGCAGCCAGGTGGTGAAGTTGTAGACCAGCGCGAGGTAGCTTTCCACGTCCTCGGCCTGGGACCAGTCCTGCATCAGGTGCACGTGGCCGGCATCCTCGTCGTCGCGGATGTCCAGGCGTTCGGCCAGCACCAGCCGGACGTCGTTGAGCGCCATGGACCAGTGCCGCGCGTCGGCGGGGCTCAGCACCAGCTCATCCTTGTCCAGCCCGAGGGACGCGGCTTTCAAGGCGCCGATCTTGCTCTCGCGCAGCGACCGCTCGGTATACCGGCGGAACTCCAGCGAGGCGGCGTCGTCGTTCTTCGAGACGTTCGGGAGCAGCCGGCGCAGTGCACGGTCCGAGGGTTCGCGCGCCTCGGTGTCGAGTCCCACGAGCGCGGCGAGCGGATCCTGGTTGGCGCGTTCCTCCGGCTCCAGCATGGACACGACGTCGTCAAAGAGGCTGCGGAGCAGTTCCCGCTCGGCCGGTTCCAGATAGCCGGTGATGCCCTTGATTCCGGACTTGAATGCCTTAGCCACGTTTTCCCTTGCCTTTGCCTGCACCTGAGCTGTCGCCGCCGGTGGCCTTTTCCACCGTGGCCCAGAGACCGTAGCCGTGCATCGCGACCGCGTGCTGCTCCACTTGCTCCTTGCTGCCGTGCGCCACGATGGAGCGTCCCTTTTTGTGGACCTCCAGCATGAGCTTGTTCGCTTTGGCCTCCGAATAACCGAAGTAGCTGCGGAACACGTAGCTCACATAGCTCATGAGGTTCACCGGATCATTCCAGATCACGAGGTTCCAAGGGATATCCGGGGCGGTCAGGACATCAGCCGACGTCACTGTTCCGGTCTGGGTGCTCTCCTGGGTGTCAGGGCCGAGCGCAACGCTGAGGGTCATCTGTCCATTCTATGGGGATGCGCACTAGAGTGAATTTGTGAGTACCTCAGCTGGCTGGGAGCGTCCCCGCACGTCCCTGTACACCGACCATTACGAGCTGACCATGCTGCAGGCCGCGCTGCATTCCGGCGCCGCCCACCGCAAGTCAGTGTTCGAGGCCTTCGCCCGGCGCCTGCCGGACGGGCGCCGCTACGGCATTGTGGGCGGCACCGGCCGGCTGCTGGAGGGCATCGCGGACTTCCGCTTCGGCGACACTGAAATCGACTTCCTGCGCCGGACCAAGGTGGTCAACGAGGAAACCCTGGACTATCTGGCCGGGTTCTCCTTCTCCGGCGACATCTGGGGCTACGCGGAGGGCGAGGCGTACTTCCCCAACTCCCCCATCCTCATCGTCGAATCCACCTTCGCCGAGGCCTGCATCCTCGAGACGTACATCCTCTCGATCCTCAACCATGACAGCGCCATCGCCTCCGCGGCCTCGCGCATGATCACCGCGGCCGGCAGCCGGCCCTGTGTGGAGATGGGATCGCGCCGCACCCAGGAGGAGTCCGCCGTCTCGGCCGCCCGGGCAGCGATCATCGCCGGCTTCGACAGCACCTCAAACCTTGAGGCGGGGCTGCGCTACGGGCTGAAGACAGTGGGCACGGCCGCGCATTCCTTCACCCTCCTGCACGACACCGAACGCGAGGCGTTCGAGGCGCAGATCGCCTCGATGGGCGCCGGAACCGCGCTGCTGGTGGACACCTACGACGTCGAGGCGGCCGTGCGCACCGCCGTCGAACTGGGCGGCGACAAACTCGGTGCGGTGCGTCTGGACTCCGGCGACCTCGTGGCCCAGGCGCAGTGGGTCCGCCGGCTCCTCGACGAACTGGGCAACGAGCGGACCCGCATCATCGTCACCTCCGACCTGGACGAGTTCGCCATCGCCGCCCTGCAGTCCGCACCGGTGGACTCCTACGGCGTCGGAACTTCCCTCGTGACCGGCTCCGGCGCGCCGACGGCCAGCATGGTCTACAAGCTGGTCAGCCGAACGGACGACGACGGCGATTTCGTTGCCGTCGCCAAGGCCGCCAAAAACAAGACCAGCAAGGGTGGACGCAAGTACGCGCTGCGCAAGCTCAACGAGCGCGGCACGGCCACCCAGGAGATCGTCGGAATCGGGCACCGCCCCGAGGACGACGGCAACGACCGGCCGCTGCTGCACCAGTTCGTCAAGAACGGCGAACTGGTGCCCGGCTGGACCGGCGCCGAGGGTGTGCTGCGTGCCCGCAAGCGCCACGCGGACACCATGGAGGAGCTTCCCGCTGTCGTCAACCGGCTGCAGCGCGGCGAAGCAGCCATCCCCACCATCTACGAGGAGAACTGATGTCCCGCGCCCTGATCATCGTCGACGTCCAGAATGATTTCTGCGAAGGAGGCTCCCTGGCCGTCGCAGGCGGGGCAGAGCTCGCCGGCGCCATCAGCGAATACGTCGACGCCCACCACGGACAGTTTGACCACATCGTCGCGACCCAGGACTGGCATGTCGATCCGGGCGCGCACTTCTCGGAGGAACCGGACTTCATCGACAGCTGGCCGAAGCATTGCGTGGCCGGAACCCGGGGCGCCGAACTCCACCCGGACCTCGACACGGAATACATCCAGGCCTACTTCCGCAAGGGCCAGTTCACCGCGGCGTACTCGGGCTTTGAAGGACTTCTCGCGCCGGACGACGCCGTGCCCACCGGGGACCGGAAGCCCGGCGCCATGCCGGTATCCGGCGGCGGCTTCGACGCCGGCACCCCCGCCGGCAACGACTTCGCCGCGGGCGAGGATGCGATCGGGCTCGACGACTGGCTGCAGAGCCACGACGTCGAGGACGTGGTGGTCGTCGGGATCGCCACCGACCACTGCGTCAAGGCGACCGCCCTGGACGGGGTGCAGGCCGGGTACTCCGTGACCGTGCTGCGCGATCTGACTGTGGGGGTCGCCGAGGATCTTGACGACGCCATCGCCGAGATGGAACTCGGCGGGGTCGACATCGCCTGAGCGGCTGCGCCTTCCCCGGCAGCTTCCTGGGCTGAGGCTTCCCCGAGGCCTCTTTCCCGTGTGTTTGTTCCCCGCTGCGCCGGGTCGGCACGCGCGGGTGCGGCGTCATCCGGCCGGACCGCTGACCGGAAAGCCCTGCCCCCGCAGTAGACTCGAAATCCTTGCCATTATCGTCTGACCCGCTAGAGCCCCGGAGTACATCATGAAAAAGACCCTGACCGTCCTGATCGCTGCCGGGGCCCTGCTCGGCGCCGCCGGCTGCGCCGCACCGCAGGACACCACCGCGGAAACATGCGCCCGGGTCCAGACCGTCGGCGCGGGACCAACCTCGAACGCGGACAAGGCCGGGATGATCCGCCTCGCCAACCGGCTCAGGCCGGTTGAGGCCACCGCGTCCGCGGAACTGAAGAGCCCGCTGCAGTCCATCATCGAATTCCTGGACGAGTCGGCGAAGGAAACGCCGGACACCGGCAAGCTGCAGGAGATGCAGGGCAAGTACACCTCCGCGGGCCAGGCCCTCACCCAAGCCTGCGGCGGCGGCCAGTAACAGCGGCCCGCGGCTGCGCAAGCTGCAAACCTGCAAGACTTACAAAAAGGGACCGGGTGACCCCGGTCCCTTTTGTGCCGTTGGCACTCAGGCCTGTATTTGTGCCGTTGGATCTCAACCCGGCGGCGGCTACTTCCGCCCGATGAACCAGTCCTGGAGCTTCCGCAGCCGGGTCTGCAGCTGCTCCTCGTTGGCCTGGGCCACGGCCGGACCGCCGCAGACCGTCCTGAGCTTGGTGTGGATGACGCCGTGCGGCGTGCCCGTCCGTGCGGACCAGGCCGCGACATTCTTGGCCAGTTCGGTGCGCAGGTCCATCAGCATCCGGTGGTCCGGCACGGCCGGTACGGCAGCAGCGGCCGCAGCCGCACCCTGCGGGGCGCGCGCGTTCTTGCGGTTGAGCTGCTCATGCTGGCGCTGGCGCAGCAGCGTGCCGACCTGTTCGGCGTCGAGCAGGCCGGGAATTCCGAGGAAGTCGAGCTCGTCCTCCGAGCCGACCTCGCCGCCGGTGCCGAACTCGCCGCCGTCGAACAGCACGCGGTCAAAGGAGGCCTGCGAATCCAGGGCCTCGAACTTGCCCTTCGTCAGCGAATCGGAGGCCTTCTCCTCCCGATTCGCCTCGTCCATCAGCGAGTCTTCCGGGTTGAAGAGGCCGTCGCCGTCCTCCTTCTCGGGGCGGTCCAGGGCATGGTCGCGCTCAGCCTCCATGGAGTTGGCCAGCGCCATCAGCTGGGGCACGGAGGGCAGGAAGACCGACGCCGTCTCGCCGCGTTTCCGGGCGCGCACGAAGCGGCCGACGGCCTGGGCGAAGAACAGCGGGGTGGCGGTGGAGGTTGCGTACACACCAACGGAGAGCCGCGGGACGTCCACGCCCTCGGAGACCATCCGCACGGCCACCATCCAGCGCTTCTCGCTGGCGGTGAACTCCTCGATCTTGCTGGAGGCCTTGGCGTCATCGGAGAGGATCACGGTGGGCGACTCGCCGGTGATCCTCTTCAGCTGGCCGGCGTAGGCGCGCGCGTCCTCGTGGTCGGTGGCAATGACCAGCCCGCCGGCGTCGGGAACTGTCCGGCGCACCTCGCTGAGGCGTTTGTCCGCCCCGGCAAGGACCGCCGGGATCCATGCCCCGGTGGGGTTCAGCGCGGTCCGCCAGGCGTGCGAGGTGACGTCCTTGGTGACCGCCGACTCGCCGAGCGAGGCCGCCATTTCCTCGCCGGCGCTCGTGCGCCAGCGCATCTGCCCGGAGTAGGCCATGAACATCACCGGGCGGACCACATGGTCCCGCAGCGCCTTGCCGTAGCCGTAGGTGTAGTCGGCCTTGGAACGCCGGATGCCTTCCCGGTCCTCGGCGTATTCCACGAACGGGATCGGCGAGGTGTCGGAACGGAACGGCGTGCCTGTCAGCGAGAGCCGGCGTGCCGCGGGCTCGAAGGCTTCGCGGAGCCCGTCGCCCCATGACAGCGCCTCGCCGCCGTGGTGGATCTCATCGAGGATGACGAGGGTGCGGGCCGCCTCGGTCTTGGCCCGGTGCAGCATCGGCTTGCTTGCCACCTGGGCGTAGGTGACCGCGACGCCGATGAAACCCCGGCCGTGCTGGCCGTCGGCGTTCTTGAAGTTCGGATCGATGGCGATCCCCACCTTGGCGGCGGCGTCGGCCCACTGACGCTTCAGGTGGTCGGTGGGCGCCACAATGGTGACGCGGTTGACGACGTTGGCCTCGATCAGCATGGACGCCACCCGCAGCGCGAAGGTGGTCTTGCCGGCGCCGGGCGTGGCGACGGCCAGGAAGTCCCTCGGGTGGGTGCTGAAGTAGCTGTCGAGGGCCTCCTGCTGCCAGGCACGGAGCTTCGGAGCGGTGCCCCAGGCGGCCCGCTCGGGATAAGCGGGCGGGAGGACGGGGCCGCCAAAGAGTGTCTCTGTCATTTAGGTGCCCTCCATTCCGCGTACTGCTGCCGCTGCCGGAGAAACCCAAATAAGCACAAAAACACCAATCTTTTTCGGATGAACCGTAAGCAACCACCGGCCGGCATGGGCCGGCATCATTCACCGGGAGAACATGCCCTCCGGCGCAGGGCGGAACGGAGGGGCGGGACGCAGAGGGGCCGGGCGCAGGGGCCCTGGGCGTCGCGGCCCGCGGGGACTAGCTACTTGTCGCCGGAACCGCTGCCGCCGTCTTTGCCCGGGCGCAGGCCCTCATAGACCTCTTTGCATTCGGGGCAGACGGGAAATTTCTTCGGATCGCGGCCCGGCGTCCAGACCTTGCCGCACAGGGCGATGACGGGTTCGCCGGACAGCGCGGATTCCATGATCTTTTCCTTGCGCACGTAGTGCGAGAAGCGTTCCCGGTCACCGGGTTCCACTTCCTGGCGCAGCTCCTCGCGCTCGATTGTGGCCGTCGACGTCCCGGCTCCGGAGAGCTCGCGCATCGGGTCGTTTTCGAGGGGATCGGTCATGCTGTTCATGAGACCCATCTTAGCCGCTGGATCGGACGCAATGGCGACGATGCCGGGAGAGGACCGCCGGAACGGGCCGCTACAGCCCCTGCCACGACGGCTTGTTCTCATAGCTGTGGCGGTAGTAGTCGGCGAGCCGCAGCGAGGACGCCGCGGCCTCGTCAGCCAGGATCGTGGCGTGCGGATGCAGCTGCAGGACGGACGCGGCGCAGATGGCGGCGACGGGCCCTTCCACGAGGTCGCGGACCGCCTGGGCCTTCTGCGCCCCGGACGCGATGAGAATCACATGCCGGGCCTCCAGGATGGTGCCGAGCCCCTGGGTAAGGACGTGGTGCGGGACGTGCGACAGGCTGCCGAAGAAGCGGGCATTGTCCCGGCGTGTCTGCTCGATCAGGGTCTTGACCCGGGTCCGTGAGGCAAGGGATGAACCGGGCTCGTTGAACCCGATGTGCCCGTCGGTGCCAACCCCCAGCAGTTGCAGGTCCACTCCCCCGGCACCGCGGATGGCATCCTCGAAGGCCCGGCAGGCTGCCGGAATGTCAGCGGCCAGGCCGTCAGGCCCGTGGACGTTCGCCGGGTCGATGTTGACCCGTTCGGTGAATTCGCGCCTGATCACTTCCCGGTAGGACTCCGGGTGGCCGGCCGGCAAACCCACGTACTCGTCGAGGGCGAAGGCACGCACCTGGCTGAAATCCAGGCCGTCCCGTTCGTGCCGCAGCGCCAGTTCGTTGTAGACCGGCAACGGTGAGGAACCGGTGGCCAGGCCCAGGACGGCGTCCGGCTTGCGCCGGAGCAGCGACTCGATCGCATCAGCCGCGAGGGCGGCGATCAGCTTGGTGCCGGAGAGAATGACGACTTCCATGGCCTGCCTTTGCGCTTGCCTTGCCCCGTTACGGTTATGCCGTAGTGGCAGGCTATCGCAGTACCGGCCGCGGCGCGCGGATCAGCGGTTGACGGCCAGCTGGGCCAGCAGTTCCGGACCCCGCGCGTCGAGCCATTTTCCGCCCAGCCGGACCCCGGCGGCAAACAGCATGAGACCCAGGACCGGGCCCAGGACCAGGTTGATCCAGCCGGGCACGGCGCTGCCGGTAATGAATTGTGCCGCGACGAGCGCCACCTCGGGAAGCAGGAGCAGGAACAGCACCCCCATCCCGCCGAACTGCACCGCCATGGTCTGCGCCGCGTTGCCCGGCGGTTTCTTGAACGGGCTGTCGCCGGGGAGCGGCACCGTGACCGTGTAGCGTGCCGATACCACCGAGGACAGGCCCATCCCGCTGAACAGGATACCGAGGGACAGCCCGAGCAGGCCGGGCAACAGCCGCCAGTCCGCGCCGAACAGAAACGGCAGGACGCTGAGGACCAGCACGGCCGGCAGGGCGAAGACCAGGCACGCCACGGCACGGCCGAGCCGGTCGTGGATCCCCCGCACGCCCGTGGACAAGTGCAGCGCAAAGGCGGTGCTGTCGTAGGAGACATCTGTCGAGATGGACCAGGCAAGCAGGAACGCCGTCAGCGGGCCGATGAAGAGGAGCATCCCGTAGGATCCCGTCTGGGTGGCCTGGAACAGGGCCAGCACCGGCAGCAGCGGGATGACCACGAGGGCGCCGGCGTACCGGGGGTCCCGGAGCCAGTAGCTCAGGGACCGGGCCGCGACCGCGCCTGTCGGTGTTCCAGGGAACAGCCGGAAGAAGCCCAGTCCGCGGGTTCTTTTGCCGGAGGTCCCGGCGTAGGGCGGCGTCACGAGCGCCCGCTGCAGCAGGAGCTTCCAGCACAGCGCGAGTCCGGCGAGTGTGGCCAGCGCGATCAGGAACTTGAGGGCCGCGGCGCCGTAGCTGCCCGCGGCGAGTTCGCCGCCGAGGGACCAGGCGGCCCCGGCGGGGGTCCACGACAGCGTCCGGGCAAGCCCGGGCAGGAACTCCCCGGACCCCGCAATCCCCCCGGCGACACCCGCCATGATCGGCCCCATCAGGACGAGGGGAATCAGGAAGACAACCGCGCTCGCGTCCTTGAAGCGGCGGGAACTGGCCAGCCCTGCGGTGGCGGTGGTGACCACTTTGGCCAGGACGATGCAGCTCAGCACACCGAGGACCGCGCCCACCAGGGCCCCGACCGCGGCCGGAAGGCTCCGGGACCAGGTCCCGACGGTGCCAAGTGCCACCAGCGCGGTCGCGGTGCCCGGGATTCCGATCAGACCGCCCAGGGCCAGACCGGTCAGCAACTGGGGCATCGGCACCGCGAAGGTGGTGAACCGTGCCGGGTCAAGGGTCATATCGGCGGCCGAGGCCGCGACCGGGACAACGGCCCATCCCAGCAGGGCCGCGGCGCCGCCCAGCACGACCACCGTCTGGGCCAGTCCGGCGTCCGCCCCGCGGAGGACGAGCAACCCGGTGATGCCCAGTCCGACGAGTCCCAGCGCATACAGGGTGCCGAGGCCAAGGCCCACCAGCTGCCAGGGGCTGCGCCGGAGGCTGTTGCGCAGCAGTGTCAGCTTGAGCCTTAGAAGGTGCGCAACCATTCCAGCCCTTCCGTGTGGTTGCGGCCGCCGACCAGCTGGACGAAGCGGTCTTCGAGGGACTCACCGGCGCGTACCTCGTCCACCGTCCCGGCAGCGAGCAGCCGGCCGGCGGCGACGACGGCGACGTGGTCGCACATCCGCTGGACCAGGTCCATGACGTGGCTGGAGACAATGACGGTGCCCCCGGAAGCCACGTAGCGGTCCAGGATGTCGCGGATGTTGGCGGCGGAGACCGGATCCACGGATTCGAAGGGCTCGTCCAGCACCAGCAGCCGGGGCGCGTGGATCAGCGCCGAGGCAAGGGCTATCTTCTTCGTCATGCCGGCCGAATAGTCCACCACCAGCGTTCCTGCGTCGGGGCCCAGGTCCAGGGCCGCAAGCAGCTCGTTGACCCGCGCGGCCACGACGTCCTTGTCCATGCCGCGCAGCAGGCCGGCGTAGCTGACCAGCTGCTCGCCGGTCAGCCGGTCAAAGAGCCGGACGCCGTCCGGGAGGATCCCCATCAGCTTCTTCGCTTCCAGCGGGTGCTTCCAGACGTCCACGCCGTGCACGAACGCCGAACCGAACTCGGGCCGCAACAGCCCCGTGGCCATCGACAGCGTCGTGGTCTTGCCGGCCCCGTTCGGGCCGACAATCCCGTAGAAGGAACCGGCCGGAACGTCGAGGCTGAGGCCGTCGACGGCGATTTTCCCGCCAAAGCGCTTGGCCAGCCCGCGCAGCGACAGCGCGGGAACCGCCGGACCCGGCCGGTTTTCAGGGGCAGGCGGACGCGGCTGCTGAAAAGTCATGTCGCTAGACTAACCGTCCCGGCGTCCGGAAAGGATCCCCCACAGAAGGAAGCCCCGCAGACGGGCACCACCCTGGACCCCGCTAGAAGGAGTGGCGGGGAATGGCGCGTTCGTACTGCGGCGGCCAGGCCAGCTCATGGCCCAGCTCGAACGCGGCCCGCAGCCACCAGTGCGGGTCGCGCAGCGCGGCACGGGCGATGAAGACGCCGTCGGCCTGGCCGGTGGCGACGGCATGCTCGGCCTGGCCGGCGGAGGTCAGCAGACCCACGGTACCGGTCCTGACGCCGGTTTCGCGCCGGATCCGCGCGGCAAATCCGGTCTGGTAGCCGGGCCCGACCGGGATCTGCTGGTGGGCCACAGCTCCGCCGCTGGAGACGTCCACCAGGTCCACGCCGTGTTCCGATGCCGCCTTGGCCATCCGCACCGAAGCCGCCAGATCGATGCCCCCCTCGGCCCAGTCAGAGGCAGAGATCCGCAGCAGCAGCGGCATGGAGTCGGGGATGACGTTCCGCACGGCGTCGACCACGGCGAGGGTCAGCCGGTTCCGGCCGGCCTCGTCGCCGCCCCAGCGGTCGGTGCGGTCGTTGACGAGCGGACTCTGGAACTGGTGCAGGAGGTAGCCGTGCGCGCCATGGATTTCGATCGTGTCGAAACCGGCGCCGACGGCCCGGGCGGCGGCGGCGGCGAAATCGGCGATCACCCCCTCGATCCCCTGCTCCGTCATCGCCGAGGGTGCCTCGTACCCGTCGAAGGCTGAGGGGCCGGGACCCAGGGTGGGCCAGCCGCCGTCGGCTGCTGCCACTGTGCCCGTTTTGCCGGAGAACGGCCAGTAGGAGGACGCCTTCCGGCCGGCGTGCGCGAGCTGGGTGCCAATCTTGGTCTCTGCGGTGCCGTGCCGGTGCACGAAGGATGTGATCCGTTCCCACGCCGCCGCCTGCTCGTCGTTGTAGAGTCCTGCATCCCGGGGGCTGATCCGTCCTGCGGCGTTCACGGCGGCCGCCTCGGTGAGGATCAGGGCTGCGCCGCCGGTGGCGAAGGAGCCCAGGTGCACCAGATGCCAGTCGTTGGGAACCCCCTCACCGGTTTCCGGTTCACAGCTGTACTGGCACATCGGGGAGACCCAGCCGCGGTGTTGCAGGTGCAGGGAGCGCAGTTCAAGCGGCGTGAAGAGCGCCGATCCCATCAGAAGAGCACCCTGGCCAGGTTCTGGCGCGCTTTCGCGACGCGTTCGTCTCCTGTGCCCACGACGTCGAACAGTTCCAGCAGCCTGACCCGGGCGGTTTCCCGCTCCGGCCCGAAGTTCCTGCCGATGAACGCGACGATCCGGCCGAGTCCGTCCTCGACGTGCCCGCCGGCAACATCGAGGTCGGCCACGGCAAGCTGCGCCGCCAGGCTGTCCGGCTCGGTGGCGGCTTTCTGGCGCAGCGCTTCGGTGTCCGCGGCGGACAGCGGCTGGAGCCGGCCCATCAGCTCCACCTGTGCGAGTCCGGCCTTGGCGTCGGCATCGGCGGGCATCTCCAGGAGGGCCTGCCGGTACGCGTCCGCGGCGGCGGCGTAGTCACCGGCTTCGATCGCGTCAAACGCCTTCTGGTGCAGGGGCGGCAGCGGCGGGGCCTCGGCCTCGGCGGCGCCGGGCCCGCCCGCGCCGATCCGTCCGCTCACGCCGTTGGCCGCGGCGACCTTGAGCAGTTCATCCAGCAGGCTGCGGACCTGCGGTTCCTCGGCGCCGCCCTGGAAGAGGGGCACCGGCTGGCCTTTCACGAGGGCCACTGCGGTGGGTACGGCCTGCACCTGGAAGGCCTGGGCCAGTTGCGGGAACACCTCGACGTCGGCGGCACCGAGGACCAGCTGGCCCTCGTAGCTGTCCACGATGCGCTCGAGGACGTCAACCAGTTCGGCGGAGCCCGGCGAGTACGCCGCCCACAGGGCAACGACAACGGGCACCTGCGCCGACAGCTCAACCAGTTCCTGGAAATTGGCCTCGGTGATGTCCACCCGAAGCGGACGGCCGGGATGCTCCGCACCGCCGTTGCCGGCGGCGGGGGCGCCGGGGGTGCCGGCCGGGCCGGCGCCGGCCGGTGGCGCCGCGGGACGCTGTTTGAGCGAGGACAGGTCGACGGCGCCCCGCAGGTTGAGCGGGTTGGCGGCAGCTGGCGGGACGGGGCGGGAAGCTGGCGAAGTCATGGTTCCACTCTAGCCACATCGGCCCGGGCAGGTGCCACCGGCGGGCCCCGGCAACAGAAAAGACCCGGCCTTGCGGCCGGGTCCCTTCCGTCAGTGCTGGCGCCTACTTGAAGTTGGCGCCCACGAGGCCGCGGGTGGCGGCCACGAGTTTCATCGGGTCCTGGGATCCGGCGGGCGGGATGTAGACGGCCACGGACTCGGCGAACTTCAACACCATGCCGGTGCTGGTCTCCTTGCCGCCGGCCAGGGCCGCGGCGTCGTCACCGATCGTCAGCTTGTCACCGGCGGCCTTGGGGGTGCCGTCGAACGCGAAGTCCAGGCGGCCCAGGGCCAGTGCCCCGCCGTCGGCGGTCCGGAAGACCGTGACGCTCTCCGGGACGATCTTGTGGGTGAAGGAGAAGGTGCCGTTGACGCCCGAGTTCACCACGTCGGCCTGGTAGGCCAGCGTGTCAGCGATGTACGGCGAGGATTCACCCTCGGCGACCTTGTCCTTGTATGCGGAGTCAGCAGAGTTCAGCCGGTCGCCCAGCGCCCCCAGAGCTTCCTCACCGCTGTTAAGCAGACCCGATTTATCCGAGGGCGCCAGGGTCTCGGTACCGCCGCGTGCGATCCCCGGGAAGGTCGTTCCCGGCTGCAGCGGCGTAGTGAGGACCAGCTTGTAGTTCTCCCGCGGGGAGGCCTGGGTCAGGGTGAGCAGCTGCGGAACAACATTGCCTTCGCCCTGGGTGACCGCCATGACCGTGCGCGGCCAGCTGCGCTTGTCGGTCACCACGGTGGTGAGGAGCTTGGTGGCGCGGACCGGCATGCGGGCCTCATAGGAGCCGACCTGGGACCGGATCTTGTAGTTCTGCGTGCGGACCTCGAGTTCGGGGCCGGCCACGCGCGGTTCAAGCTTGCTGGCGTCCTTGGCGGCATCGCCGGCGTCGACGGCACTGGCAACTTGCTCAAGGATGCGGCGGAACTGGGCATCGACCAGCACCGGTGAGGCCGGAGCCTGCCCCGTGGCGGCAGCGGAGGTGCTCGGCGACGGTGCGGGCGTCTGGCTGGCCTGGGCCGCCACACCGGTCCCGGCGACAGCGGTGGCTGTCAGCATGGCCACGACCACGCCGGGGCGCCGCAGGCGACGGGCGGCGGTTGCGGCTTTGGCCGTTAGCTTTCCGGAGTCCTTCTTGGGCGCGCCCTTGGGGGTGCCGCCGGTCGCTTCAGGGGACTTGGGCCCACCGGCGGCCGGGTCCACGGCGGGGACCGTTGGCGTCGCCCCGGCGGGACTCCCGTTGCCGGTCCCGGCACTGGGGCCGGACTTGGGCTTGAGCACCAGCAGGGCGGCGCCGGCCAGGATCAGCAGGCCGCCGAGAACCATAAACGGAATGGCCCATGGGGTGGAGGTGTCATTCGGGAAGGTCATGGTGATGGAGCTGGGGGCCGGCTTGGTGCCGTCCGTGGCGAGCAGCAGGGCCCAGTCGCCGTCGGCCGGCGGGGTCCAGTTGTACTTCAGTTCGCCGCTGGCGTTCTCCGTGGTGACCCACAGGTCGGAGCCGGCTGGCGAGGGGGCGGTCGGTTCGCCGTCGGCATGCGTCAACTGCAGCGCTTTGCCGTCCTCGGAGACGCCGGAGACAGTGTTGTGGGCGGTCGTGCCGACCCAGGCGTCGACGTCGTCCGGGCGGCCGGCGGCCAGCATAAAGCTGCCCTCGCCCTTGACATTGATTGTCACCGTGCCCGCGTGCAGGGTGCGCAGCTTCTCGTCGAAGACGGTCAGCGGCGCGTCGGTGGCGCCGGCTGGTACGGTGGCGGTCACGGACTCGGCCGGAGCCCAGAATGTCTTCTGGCCGATCCCGGCCAGCAGTGTCAGGAGGCCCAGCAGCACTAGTGCAACTGCAGTCTTGAAACGCAAAATATTACCTATCATCAGCGGACACTTAGCTTCAATAGTAACCATTTTGTTACCACGGAGTCAGATCGGGCTGTTTGTCAACCCCTCCCGAGCCTCCGCCGGCCGCTGCTTCGCCGTGCCATAACAAGGCTGCTGATAGTGTTTGCGGTGATCATCACACCCGGGCCGCGACAGCGGCGCCGCCGGGAATATTCAGAGGACAAAGGGCTTTCAACGCAGTGACTGCACACACGGATTCGTCCCCCTCAGGACCGGAAGAAAGCCAGGAATCCGGCAGCGCGGCAGGGGGTCCGCAGGAGCAGTTTTCCCCCCGCCGGACGGCCCTGGCCGGGGTGCTGAACTCGATGGCCCACCGCTTGCGCCAGCCCCTTCCCGGGGCCCAGCCGCGGCTCCGCTTCGAGATGCCCCCGGAGCAGGAAGTCGACGAAATCACGCCGGAAAGCGAGACCAGCGCCCGCTTCGGCCACCCCGGCCCGCGCATGTCCGCCCAGCACCCCCTATACGTCGGGTTCATGGGGACGGTCGGCGTCGGCGTGGCCCTGCTCGTCTACTGGATCGGTTCCAACACCACGCAGCTGCTGCTCTGGATCGTGGCGGCACTCTTTATCGCCCTGGGGCTGGACCCCGTGGTGCGCTGGCTGGAGGGGAAAAAGCTCCCCCGAGCGGCAGGCATTGTGGCCGCTGTTGGCACCCTGGGACTGGGCATCGCCGCCTTCTTTGCCACGCTGATCCCCACGATTGTCCAGCAGGTCACCCAGATCGTCGAGGAGGCCCCGCGCTGGGTCACGGACTTCATCAACTCCGACTTCTTCCGCAGCATCGACAACCAGTACGGGGTGCGTGAACGCATCACCCAGGAGCTGGAGAAGTTCGTCAACAACCCGGAGGCCATGGGCGGCATCTTCGGCGGCGTCGTCGGCTTCGGCACCACCTTGGCGAACGGCCTGTTCGGCGCCCTGATCGTGCTCGTGCTGAGCCTCTATTTCCTCGCGGCCCTGCCTGCCATGAAGAAATGGGGCTACCGGCTCGCCCCGCGGTCCCGCCGTGCCCGGGTCGCGGCGCTGTCCGAGGAAATCACCGGGTCGGTGGGCAATTACGTGATCGGCCAGGCCGTCGTCGCGCTCGTAAACGCAACCTTCGCATTCATCGTGATGTCGATCGTCGGCGTTCCCTTCGCCGTGCTGCTGGCGTTTGTCGTGGCCCTGCTCGCCTTCATCCCCCTCGTCGGCGGCCTGATCGCCGGCGTCATCGTCACACTGATCGCCCTGACGGCAGGCTGGCAGACTGCTGTGGTCTACGCCATCTGCTACTTCGCCTACCTGCAGTTCGAGGCCTATTTCATCTCCCCGCGCATCATGCAGAAAGCCGTCGCGGTGCCGGGCGCCGTCGCCGTCATCTCGGTGATCGCCGGCGGCAGCCTGCTGGGCGTCCTGGGCGCACTGATCGCGATCCCCACCGCGGCCGCGATCATGCTCCTGATCAAGGAGATCTTCATCGTCCGCCAGGACAAGCACTAGAACGTTTTCCGCTACAAATCCGCTACAAATTCCGCTACAAAAAGGACAGCCGCCGCGTGGAGCCACGCAGCGGCTGTCCTTGTCCGTAGCGGAAAGGCAGTCGGCGCTCAGGCGTGCGCCGTGGCCACCGGGCCGTTCCACTCCTGCGGCAGTTCGGCGCCTGCAGGTCCGCCGGATCCGCCAGGCAACACCTCGCCGACAATCTCGTTGAGCACCCGGCCGGCGTACTTCTCCCCCACCCACAGGTGCCTGGCACCCTCCACGCCCACTACGCGGGCCTGCGGCACCAGCGCAAAGCGTTCCGTCGCCTCGGCCGGCTGGAGGTAGTCGTCCAGCTCGGGGACCAGGACCTTGAGCGGTTTGCCGGAGGCGGCCCATTCCTTGAGGTGCACGTCCGTGGCGCGGTGCAGCGGGGGCGAGAGCAGGATGGCGCCCTCCACCTCGGAGGCCACCGGCTCCGACGCCCCGTACATCAGCGCGAGTTCGGTGCCGAAGGACCAGCCCACGAGCCAGCGGTTCGGCAGGCCGCGGTCGACGGCGAACTGCACGGCCGCTTCGACGTCGAGGCGTTCACCGATCCCCTCTTCGAACGCCCCCTCGCTGGTTCCCCGGGGCGATCCCGTGCCGCGCGTGTTGAACCGGAGCACGGCGATGCCGGCCAGGGCGGGCAGCCGGTAGGAGGCTTTGCGGTAGACGTGCGAGTCCATGAAACCGCCGTGGGTCGGCAGCGGATGGAGGGTGATCAAGGTGGCCGTCACCTCGCCGGATTCCGGCAGCGCCAACTCGCCCACGAGCCGGTGGCCGTCGCTCGTGCGGAGCACGACGTTCTCCCGGCGGGCCGGGAGAACGGTTGAAGCGCGGATCGCGGTCGGTGCGGAAGGCTGGCTGAAGACGTAGGACGCCGGGTCAAAACTCATGCGTCCAGCTTAGCGAAACCCGCCGGCGGGCCAGTCAGCGGTACCGGTAGCTGCGTGAGGTCCAGCAGTTGGTATGCCAGTGCCGCCGCTCCGCAAGCCCGGCGGCCGCCCCGAAGAGGTGGTCCTCGGACCACACCACGAGGTGGGCCACACCGGGCTGCACCGCCGTCGAACAGCCCGGACAGATGTAGGTCTTTTCGGCCCGGCTTGCGGTGATCGGCCGGACCGACCATTCTCCGTCCGGTGCGCTCTCCCTGCGGGCAAAGCCGGAGCGCGCGCGCTCCAGGTCCAGTTCCGGCGCCGGGCCGCCCTTGGCTCCGTGCTTTTGCACTTTGCCGGGTCCGGGCCGTCCGGGGACGGCGCGGCGGGGGCGGTTGGAACGGGGCATGGTTCCATTCTGCCCCAGTCCGGGTGCCTCTTCTCCCCGCAGACGGTAGTGTTGACCGGGTGCGTTTAGTCATAGCCCGTTGCTCCGTTGATTATGTCGGACGGCTCAAAGCCCATCTCCCGCTGGCCACCCGGCTCCTGCTGGTCAAGGCCGACGGTTCCGTTTTGGTCCATTCTGACGGCGGCTCCTACAAGCCGCTGAACTGGATGAGCCCCCCGGCGTCCCTGCGGGTCTCCACCCCGGACGAGGTCGATGTTGAAATCGGCGTGGTCGAACAGTGGACCGTCCAGTCCGCCAAAACCGACGACCGGCTGATCATCAACATCCATGAACAGATCCATGACACCTCGCATGAGCTCGGCCAGGACCCCGGACTGATCAAGGATGGTGTCGAGGCGGACCTGCAACGGCTGCTGGCTGACCAGATCGAGCTTCTCGGCACCGGGTTCTCCCTGATCCGCCGCGAGTACTTCACCGCCATCGGCCCGGTCGACATCCTGGCCAGGGACGCCAAGGGCGGCACCGTGGCCATCGAGCTGAAGCGGCGCGGGGACATCGACGGCGTCGAGCAGCTCACGCGCTACCTCGAACTGCTCAACCGCGACCCCCTGCTGGCCCCGGTCCGCGGGATTTTCGCCGCCCAGCAGATCAAGCCCCAGGCCAAGGTGCTGGCGAACGACCGCGGCATCGACTGCGTCACCCTCGACTATGACGCCATGCGCGGCGTCGACGACGTCGAATCGCGGCTCTTCTAAGAGTCCCCGGGCATAAGAGTCCCCGGGCCGGCTTCGGGCCAGCCGTTCCCGCAGCCTGTTGATGTCAACGGGCTGCGATGCGTCCACGGAGAGCGCTGGACCGAGCGCCAGGGGAACTGCGTTTGCCGCCCGGTCGGCCCAGGCCGCCGCAGCTGCCCCCGATGGAATGGATCCCATGCCTGGCGGACTGAGGCCGCCAGCTGCCACATTGTCTCCGCCGCGATCTGACCGAGCCGCCCGCCAGCGACAGTTCCGACAGCGATGTCAGCAATAACGCCCTTCAGTTCATCCTTGAGATGACCGGCACGGACAATGCATTGCCAAGTTTCATGCTGAGCGTGGTCTTCCCCGCGCCGGCAAGACCATTTACCAGGATCAGGGTTTGGCCACAGTCCCTTGTTGCGTCAGGGCACAAAATCCCGCATGGAATGCTGGGCCGGTAATCCGCTGTGAAATCATTCATCGATTCTTTGTACAAAATTTATGGAATTCTGCGCCGCGCCCGTTGACCTGAGCCAACTGGCATGAAATTCTTAGACCAGTCTTTGTGTAGGTGTTTTTCATGCTCGCAAGACATGTTGCGAGCGTGAAGCTCCTGCCGCCGAAGCCCGGTAATTCCGGACCCACAGCCAAGGTTCTTCTCGCGGAGTGACCAAGTCCGGCACGAAGTGTGCCGGACTTAACCCAGATCTAAAATGAGGAGAAATACATGGCACAGGGAACTGTCAAGTGGTTCAATGCTGAAAAGGGCTTCGGCTTTATCACCCCGGATGACTCCGATGGCGATGTCTTCGTTCACTACTCGGAGATCCAGACCGGTGGCTTCAAGACCCTCGACGAGAACGCACGCGTTCAGTTCGAAATCGGCCAGGGCGCCAAGGGCCCCCAGGCTACCGGCGTGACGCTGGTCTAGCACCCCGCAGCGGAACTGCCTGCGGCAGTCTCCGCGCAAAGATGGTCCCCGGCATCCGTGCCGGGGACCATCTTTTTGCCCTCGTGCCCCCGCGAAACCGGATCAGCGCACCAGCGTCCTCAGCAGCCGCGCACTTTGCCGCACCGACAGGCCCGGGAGATAGGCCTGGCTCAGCGCCCTGGCCATGGCAGGCAGCTGCAGCGGGTCCTGGTAATAGAGATACAGGGTCCGGTAATCAGGCTTGAAGCGGGACTTGAAGGTGGCAAGCGAGCGGAACCCGTACACGGGCTCGAGCGCTTTGCCGACGACGTCAAGGATCCTGGCCAGCGCCTCGGAGCCGGCTTCGTCCCCGGCGCCTGCGGCTTGCGCGGTGTCTTTAGCCAGCGGTGATCCGGACAGCGAGATGACCTCCACCGAGTTCCGCAGCTCCTTCACGGCAGAGGCGATCAGGAATTCCATCACCCCCGGGAAGGAATCCCCGCGCCTGCGCATAACGTCCAGGGTCCAGCTCACGAGGCGGCCGTCCGCGTACACCGGCAGCCAACTGGTGATGCCCTGCACCTGCCCCTCGGCGTCCACCGCAAGGCAGCAGAGCACCTCATCGTCCTCAAGTTCGTCGATGCCGCCGAGGGTGAAGCCCATTTCCGGAACCGACTTTTGGGCCGCCCACTCCTCCGAGACCTCGATCAGCTGGGCGCGCAGCGCAGGCGAGAAATCGGCGTAGCCCCCCCACACCGCATGCACCCCGCTCTTCTCGGCCCGGTTCAGGGCGGTGCGGACGTTCTGCCAGTCCTTGCCCTTGAACTCCAGTGAGCGCACAGCCAGCCTGGTTTCCTGGGCCACGGCGAGCCGCCGGTAACCGCGGCCCTCCAGCATGGGCCACAGCTCGTCGGTGCAGGAGTAGAAGCTCGGAATGAGGGCGTTTTCGGCGCAGTACTGGATGAAGCCCGCTGCGGTCTCCTCGCGGAACGCTGCCGGGCCGAAGGGCCCGGCCAGCGTCAGCGCGACATTGCCGTGCTGCTGGTAGGCCACTCCCCCGCGGCTGTCCGGTGCGAACCAGTACTTGTTCGGCTCCCACAGCGCCATCCAGGACAGCGAGTCGCCGCCCTTGCGGATCAGGCGGCGGGCCACGCCGCGGTCCTGCGCTCCGGCGTCGGTACTGTGCAGCCGGCGCTGCAGGACCAGCCAGACGGCGGCCAGGGCGACTGACCAGAAGATAATCCCGGAGGTGGCGAAAAGGAAGGCCTCGACCGCGTTGCGGCCCTGGAAGATGCGGCTGTAGATGCCGGGAATGGGCAGCGGCAGGTACTGGCGGGAGAGTTCGGCGGCCAGGCCCAGCAGCCCGCCGTCGCGGTCCATGCCGCCGGCGGCGAACCAGACGCCGGTATAGCACGAGGCCAGCACCAGCCAGGTGCCGCCCACTACGGCGGCAAGGGCCCGGCGGGCCCGGGGACTCGTCTCGACCCGGAACTGCCGGCGGTTGGCTGCGAGCAGCACCACCAGCACGAGCGGAACCACCACCAGAGGAAGCACGTGGACGAATCCTGATCCCATCACCCCGGTGCGGGGCCTATTGGGGTACTGCGGAATCCTGGCGATCAGGGACAGGTAGACGGCCGCCATGGCCGTTACGGCGAGCTGGAGCGTGATCGCGATCCGCAGGGCGAGGCGTCGGCCGTGCCGCATCCCGTCCGCACAGATCAGCAGCAGCACCACAGGTACGACCGCCAGCGCGAGACCCAGCGGGCCGGCAAAACCGGCGCGGCCCGCCTCGAGGCAGGTGACGTCGATGCTGCCGCCGCAGATTTGTTCCAGCTGGTTCAGCGTGGGCAGCGGGTTCAGGACAACATCCCGCAGCAGGGCCAGCGGACCGGTGGGGGTCCGGACCGTAGCCGTCAGGATGGGTCCGACGGCGAAGATCGCCACGGTGAGCGCCAGCAGGTTGCGCGTCTCGCGCCCGGTGGAGCGGTGGCGGTGCAGGGTGCCCTTGTCGCCCTGGATCCACCACCCGGCCGACAGCCCGGCCAGCGCCCCGGCGAACCCGACGACGGTCTCCGGGTGCCCCACGTACAGCACGAGCATCAGCGAAATGGAGACGACGGCGGTCCGCAGCCGCCGCTGCCACAGCGTGGGGAGCAGCCCGCTGGACGCCAGCGAGACGGCGAGGACCGCGGCGTACGGGCCCATCAGCCGTGCGTCCACCATCCGGCTCAGCCAGCCGTCGTCGACGTAGCGGGCAAGCTGCGTCAGCAGCAGGAACAACGTGACGGAGGCGAACTGGGCGGCGAAGTAGAACACGGCTGTGCGCCGCGTGCCCAGCTTCCGTTCGGCGAATCCCAGCAGGACCAGGATCGTCAGCGCCGCCGCGGCGTAAGCCAGCAGATTCGTGGCAAAGAACATCGAGGTGAACAGCGACCACCACCGCCCGGACTTCAGGTCCGGGGCACCGACGGACGCCACATCCAGCAGGGAGTCCGGGGGCCCGGCGAGGAAACTTCCGGTGGCCGCACCGGTGATCAGGAAGGCCGCGAGGACAGCCAGGGTGAAGGGGATGGCGCGCAGATGGCCCAGTGACTGCCGCAGGCCCTCACGCCCCAGGCCGCGGAGGGAGGCAAGTCCCGTCCCGGGCTGCCGTGCCGTTGCTGCCGGGCTCACTGGGTAATCCCCCAGCGGGATGCCAGGAAGTCGAGCCCACCGGGCAGCCCCTTGGACCCAGTCTCCCAGGAGTGCCCGGCACCGGGGATCCGGCGGGCCTCCACGGAGAATCCGGCAGCGCTGGCAGCCTCCGACAAGAGCTTCATATAGCCAATGAACTCAGGGTCCCGCTCGCCGGCGCCAAAATAGATGCCGTGCCCTTCGTAGCGGCGTTCCTGCATGAGCCGCAGCGGTGTCTGGCGGTCGAAGGCTTCGGCGTCGCCGCCGAAGGCGGCAGCGATGGTCTTCTCCCGCTCCTTGGCGAGGGCCGGTTCCTTCTCGCTTGAGAAGGCCAGCGCGGAGCTGTAGACGTCGGGATGCCGGGTCACCATCTGCATCGCGCAGGTCGCGCCGAAGGAGAAACCCCCGGCCGCCCACTTCGAGGGGTCCGGATCCACGGCCAGCGTCCGGTTGATCCAGGCGGGCACGTCCACAGCGAGGAAGGTGTCCGCCCGGGCGATCCTGCTGTCCATGCACAGCGTGTTGCCCGAGGCGGAACCGTTCGGGTCGACAACCACCACCACCGGGGCCACGCCGTGGTGCGCTGCCGCATGCTGGTCCATGCGGGCCCGCAGCGCCCCGCCGGTGAGCCAGTCCGCCGGCCCACCCGGCTGGCCGGAAAAGAGGACCAATACAGGGAGGGCAGGCCGGGGCGTGGCCTGGTAGGCCGGCGGAAGATAAATGTACGCCTCCCGGCTTTGGAACCCCGAGCTGGTGCCGGGGATCACGGCGCGCCGCAGCACGCCGCCGGCGGGCAGGTCGGCCGGCGGCTTCCACTCCGGCAGGCCGATGCCGGCGGAGGCCCCGGGGGTCCGTTTCAGCGCGTCTTCCAGCGGCTGGATCCGCGCCACGGCAGTGCCCATCAGGTCGCTCAGCGTGTGGTTGAGGCCAAAGTAGCCATTGATCTGGACGGCGGAGAGCAGCAGGACGCCAAGCAGGGCACCCGTCGCCGCCGCAGTCCTCCGGGCGGGGCGCCGGCTGGCCCCGCGTGCGGGGCTCCTGCCAGAGCTGCGCCAGCTGACCCACAGGACCGTGATCCAGAGCAGCAGTGCCGTGACCGCGGGAAGGGACCAGGCAAGAACCTCGGGCGGCAGCTCCCCCGGGAAGACGGAGAGGACATAGACCAGCAGCCAGTGGGTTGCGGCCAGCAGTGCGGCGGCGCAGAAGATGGCGGCGGCGGCGCCAAGCAGCGACTGGAGCCAGCGGGGACCCGCGGGCTGGAGGGTGAGGCGTTGTCCGCCCCGCCAGAGAAGGTAGGCCATTCCCGCCGCTCCGGCGACCCAGGCAATCCACAGGACCGGGCCGTCGACAAGCCGCAGGTCTTCGATGAAGTCCACCGGGGCTAGCGCCAGGTGCCGACGCCAATAACCGGCCCGGCCTCAAGCCAGGATGACAGCCCGGTGTAGGCGTCAAACCGCATTGCGAGCAGGACGTCCCGCCCTTCGTACCGGAGTTCGACGATCACGGCCTCGGGCTGGACCTTGACGATCTCGGATTCAGTGGGCTTGCGCCGGCCGACCAGCTCGAGCGAGCTCCGGCGGAAGGTGTGCTTCGGCCTCATGCTCAGGGAGGCGAGGCGGAACCATTCCAGGTCGTTGTCCTGATAACGACAAACCCCCATCTGCCAGCTGTTTCCAGCCGTGCAAATGGAGGCGTCCACCGTGCCCAGGGCGCGCCGCAGATTGAAGCGGCGCACCCCGGAAAGGCACAGTGCCAATACCAGCAACGCAAAGATCGTTACCAGGACGATGAACGGAAAAACTGTATCGTTCATCAAGGTCGTGCTAGCGGATCCCCGCAGTAGCTGCGTCGCCCATTTGGGCGTTGTCAGCGACAATGACGACCCGGTTGTTGTCGACGGAGAAGAAACCGCCGTCGACAACTACGGCAATGCGGTCACCGGAGACCGGCTGGATTGCCAGCTCACCTTCGGCCAGAATCGCCAGCAGGGGCGAGTGGCCGGGCAGGATTCCGATTTCACCATCGCTGGTGCGGGCCTTGACCATTGTGGCCGCTCCGGACCACACGAAGTGGTCCGCTGCGACAATCTCAACCTCAAGCTCAGCCATATTACTTGGTCTGTTCCTGGATCTTGGCCCACTGGCGCTCAACGTCATCCAGGCCGCCGACGTTGAAGAACGCCTGCTCTGCGATGTGGTCGAGGTCGCCGTCGCAGATCGCCGTGAAGCCTTCCACGGTGTCCTTGATGGTCACGGTGGAGCCTTCGACGCCGGTGAACTGCTTGGCGGTGTAGGTGTTCTGCGAGAGGAACTGCTGGATGCGGCGTGCACGCGACACGACGATCTTGTCCTCTTCAGAGAGCTCGTCAACGCCGAGGATGGCGATGATGTCCTGGAGTTCCTTGTTCTTCTGCAGGATCTGCTTGACGCGGACGGCCGTGTTGTAGTGGTCGTGGCCGATGTACTGCGGATCCAGGATGCGTGACGTCGACGTCAGCGGGTCAACGGCCGGGTACAGACCACGGGAAGCGATTTCACGGGAAAGTTCCGTGGTCGCGTCGAGGTGTGCGAAGGTCGTGGCCGGGGCCGGGTCGGTGTAGTCATCCGCGGGGACGTAGATGGCCTGCATCGAGGTGATCGAGTGGCCCTTGGTGGACGTGATGCGCTCCTGGAGGAGACCCATCTCGTCAGCCAGGTTGGGCTGGTAGCCCACGGCCGACGGCATGCGGCCGAGGAGGGTGGAGACCTCGGAGCCTGCCTGGGTGAAGCGGAAGATGTTGTCGATGAAGAGCAGCACGTCCTGGTTCTGCACATCGCGGAAGTACTCCGCCATGGTCAGGGCGGACAGTGCCACGCGCAGACGCGTTCCCGGCGGCTCATCCATCTGGCCGAATACAAGGGCGGTGTCCTTGAGGACGCCCGCCTCTTCCATTTCAACCCAGAGGTCGTTGCCTTCACGGGTACGCTCGCCGACACCGGCGAACACCGAGGTGCCGCCGAAGTTGCGCGCAACACGGGTGATCATTTCCTGGATCAGCACGGTCTTGCCGACACCGGCACCGCCGAACAGGCCGATCTTGCCGCCCTTGATGTACGGGGTGAGAAGGTCGATGACCTTGATGCCGGTTTCCATCATCTCGGTGGAACCCTCAAGCGTCGCGAAGGCCGGGGCCTTGCGGTGGATGGGCCAGCGCTCGGTGATGTCGAGTTCGGCCTCAGTCACATCAAGCGGCTGTCCGAGGACGTTGAAGATGTGTCCCTTGACGACGTCGCCGACGGGCACGGAGATGGGGGCTCCCGTGTCCACCACAGCGGTGCCGCGGACAAGCCCGTCGGTTGCCTGCAGGGAGATGGCGCGAATAACGTTGTCGCCCAGGTGCAGGGCGACCTCGAACGTGATGGTCTTGGTCTCACCGTTGAGAGTAATCTCGGTGGTGAGTGCGTGGTAAATCGAGGGGATTGCGTCAGCCGGGAATTCGACGTCGACAACCGGGCCAATAACACGTGCAATACGGCCGGTAGCACCGGTCGTCGCGGCTACGTGTTCGGTAGCAGTGGCAGTCATCTCTCTCACTTCACTCAGTAGATGGCGTTGGGGTTAAGTTTACTTTGGTGCAGGTACAGCAGGTTCCAAGCTCGGGGAGGCTAGGACGCGTTCAACGCGTCGGCACCGGCCACGATTTCGGAAAGCTCCTGCGTAATTTCAGCTTGGCGGGCAGTGTTGCGCAGACGCGTGAACTTCTTGATGAGGTCCGTGGCATTGTCACCGGCGGACTTCATTGCCCGCTGGCGTGCAGCAAGCTCCGAAGCCGCTGCCTGCAGCATCGCGGCGAAGATACGTGATTCGATGTAGCGCGGCAGCAGAGCATCAAGAACCTGCTCCGTTTCCGGCTCGAATTCGTAGAGCGGCAGGAGGTCCGTTTCGGACGCCGCCTGCTCTTCGACAACCTCGAGCGGGAGAAGACGGACAACCGTCGGCTCCTGCGTCACCATGGACTTAAAGCGTGTGTAGACGACATGGATCTCGTCGACGCCGCCCTCTGCGTAGTCCGTCGCAAAGTCAGCCAGCAATGCCTCGCCGATTTCCTGTGCGGTGGCAAACTCCGGCGCATCCGTGCCGCCGGTCCAGACCCGCCCGTAGGGACGGTTCCGGAAGTCGAAGTATGCCTGCGCCTTGCGGCCGACCAGGTAAAACTTGACTTCCTTGCCCTCCTCGACGAGGAGCTCGTTGAGGCCTTCCGCCTGCTTGAGCACACTCGCGGAGTACGAACCTGCGAGGCCACGGTCCGAGGTGATTACCAGGACGGCGGCCCGGCGGATCTGCTCCGGCTCGGTGGTCAGCGGGTGGTCGATTTCGCTCTGGCTTGCGACAGCAGAAACGGCACGCGTGATGGCGTTTGCGTAAGGCAGTGAAGCTGCTACGCGTGCTCGGGCCTTGCCGATGCGCGAGGTAGCGATCAGTTCCATCGCCTTGAAGATCTTGCGCATCGACGTCGTCGAGCTGATCTTCTGGCGGTAGACCCGGATCTGGGCTCCCATACTTATCCTTTCCTAAGATCCCGGTGGCCGGGACTGCCGGAACCTTGTGGGTCCCGGCAGTCCCTGCCAGCGAAACTAGCGCTTCTGCTTGACGATTTTTTCCTGGTCGACCTGTGCCTCGTCGATGGGGGCGTGTTCTTCGTGCCCCGCACCCACCAGGAGGTTGTCTCCCTCGCCGAAGAAGCCCTTCTTGAAGTCCACGATCGCGGTCTTCAGTGCTTCTGCAGTGTCATCGCTCATGACGTTGGTCTGGGCCAGCGTCGTGAGGATGGAGGACTTGTGCTTGAGGTGCTCCAGGAACTCGGTCTCGAAGCGGTTGATGTCCTCAACCGGAACGTCATCGAGGTAACCGTTGGTGCCGGCCCAGATGGAAACGACCTGGTTCTCAACCGGGAACGGCGAGTACTGGCCCTGCTTGAGCAGTTCCATCAGTCGTGCGCCGCGGGTCAGCTGCTGGCGCGATGCGGCGTCGAGGTCCGACGCGAACATGGCGAACGCCTGCATGTCGCGGTACTGGGCCAGTTCCAGCTTCAAGGTACCGGAGACCTTCTTCATGGACTTGACCTGGGCGGCGCCACCCACGCGGGAGACGGACACACCCACGTCGACGGCCGGACGCTGGTTGGCGTTGAAGAGGTCCGACTGCAGGAAGATCTGGCCATCGGTAATGGAGATCACGTTGGTCGGGATGTAGGCGGAAACGTCGTTTGCCTTGGTCTCGATGAGCGGCAGGCCGGTCATCGAACCAGCACCGAGCTCGTCAGAGAGCTTGGCACAACGCTCCAGCAGACGGGAGTGCAAGTAGAAGACGTCGCCCGGGTAGGCTTCGCGTCCCGGCGGGCGGCGGAGCAGCAGCGATACTGCACGGTAGGCCTCGGCCTGCTTGGAGAGGTCATCGAACACGATGAGGACGTGCTTGCCGCCGTACATCCAGTGCTGGCCGATCGCCGAACCGGCGTACGGTGCCAGGTACTTGAAGCCTGCGGGGTCGGACGCGGGGGAAGCCACGATGGTCGTGTACTCCAGTGCGCCGTTGTCCTCAAGCGTCTGACGGACAGCCGCGATCGTCGATGCCTTCTGGCCGATGGCTACATAGATGCAGCGCACCTGCTTGTTGACATCCCCGGAAGCCCAGTTGGCCTTCTGGTTGATGATCGTGTCGATGGCGATGGCCGACTTGCCGGTCTGACGGTCACCGATGATCAGCTGGCGCTGGCCGCGGCCGATCGGGATCATGGCGTCGATAGCCTTGAGCCCGGTCTGCATCGGTTCGTGGACCGACTTGCGCTGGGTCACACCGGGCGCCTGGAGTTCCAGTGCACGGGTGGTCTCGGCCTTGATCTCGCCGAGGTCATCGATGGGCTCGCCCAGCGGGTCAACGACGCGGCCAAGGAAGGCATCGCCGACCGGAACGGACAGAACCTGTCCGGTGCGGTGTACTTCCTGGCCCTCTTCGATTCCGGTGAAGTCACCGAGGATGATGACGCCGATTTCGCGGACGTCGAGGTTCTGGGCCAGGCCCAGCGTGCCGTCTTCGAAGCGAAGCAGCTCGTTCGCCATGACCGAGGGAAGGCCCTCAACACGGGCGATGCCGTCACCTGCGGTTGTTACACGGCCGACCTCTACGCGCTCTGCGTTTCCGGGTTCGTAGGACGCCGCGAACTCGTTCAACGCAATACGGACGTCGTCGGCGTTGATGGTCAATTCGGCCATCTGCAGTCCCTGCTCTCCTGTTTTCGTGATCATCGTTGCTCACGATGACCGGGGTTTCGTTTCGTTAAGTTGTGCTTGTCCGGCTAGCCGGCAAGCTGACGATGAAGCTGGCCCAGGCGGGCGAGGACCGAAGCGTCTACCACTTCGTCACCAACCTGGATCCGGATGCCACCGATCAGTGCCGGGTCAACGTTCATGTTGATCTTGAGCTCGCGCCCGTAGAGGGCATTGAGCCCTGCCTGCAGACGGCTGATCTGGGTCTCCGTCAACGCACGGGTGACGCTGACCGTTGCAATCCAGCGCTGCTGGCGCTTGGCAGCAAGCTCGGCGAAACGACGGACGAGTTTGGTCACCTTGAGGCCACGTGGCTGCGATACCGCCTGTCCGATGAGGACCTTCGCCTCCTCGCTTGCACTGGGTACAAGCTTTTCAGCGAGGACAACCTTGGCAGCCGGGCTCGCCTGCGGTTCAGACACGGCACGCTGTACCTCGTGGTTGGATTCGACGACCTGGTTGAAGGAGAACAGGTCGTTCTCCAGCACTTCCAGACCGCTGATCCCTGAGGCAGAGACGGCAGACTTGTTTTCAGCAACGGCGATTACCACCGAAGCGGCAAGAGTCTCGAGGGCATCGCCGATATCGCGAGCCGATGCCCAGCGTGAGCCGGCCAGTCCGCTCGTGATTTCCACAGCATCAGCGGAGACTTTCCCGCCGAAGAGCTGCTTGATAAGCGCCGACTTTTCGTCACCGCTGCGGGACGGATCGGTCAGGGCGCGGCGCAAGCCAGCCGAGCTGTCCACCGTTCCCAGGATTCCGAAGAGTTCCTTTGCCAACTGCAGCGAGGCAAAAGGAAGCTTGGCTTCCAGCGCCATCAGGGCCGCGGTCAGCGATTCGCTCGATACACCTGCCATTACTTAGCTGCACCTGCGTTCTGGTTCTCCAGATCTGCCAGGAAGCGGTCAACCACACGCGCTGCACGCGCATCATCGTCAAGCGACTCGCCGACGATGCGGCCTGCCAGCGTAGTGGCCAGCGTGCCGACCTCCGCGCGGAGCGACACAACGGCAGCCTGGCGCTCGGACTGGATCGCCGCGTGAGCCTGGGCCGTGATGCGGGCAGACTCTGCAGCTGCCTTTTCCTTCAGGTCCGCAAGGATCTGGGCGCCTTCGGCACGTGCTTCCTCGCGGATGCGGTTGGCCTCGGCACGGGCATCGGTGAGCTGCTGCTTGTACTCCTCGAGTGCGGCGGAAGCCTCTGCCTGGGCCTTTTCAGCCTTGGCAATGCCGCCCTCGATGGCCTCGGCACGCTCTGCGAAGGTCTTCTCGAACATCGGGACAACATACTTGACCACGATGTACATGAGGACTGCAAAGCCTACGAGGACGACAAACATTTCCCAGATGTTGGGAACCAGAGGGTTAGTGCCCTCTGTGGCGGCTGAGATGATCAGCTGCTTCATATTTCACCCGTCCTTATCTACTTGGTTCTGGATGTTCGCTCGGGTTCTGAAGGTTTACTTGAGAACGAACGCGAAGACCAGGCCGAGGATGGCGAGGGCTTCAGTCAGTGCAAGGCCGAGGAATGCGATCGGCTGGAGAACGCGCTGGGCTTCCGGCTGGCGTGCGACGCCGTTGATGTAAGCAGCGAACACGAGACCCACACCGATACCACCGCCGATGGCCGAGAGGCCATATCCGATGAGGTTGAGGGAGCCGTTGATGGAGCCTTCCATTTTTCTTCCTTTCAAGATGCCATCTATGTGGCAGGTTGTTTGGGTTGCTTCATCCCCCGGAGGGGAAGTTTGTGGGTGCCTTAGTGGCTGTCCGCGTGCAGGGCGCCTTCGATGTAGATCGCGGTCAGCAGGGTGAACACGTACGCCTGCAGAACCATGATCAGCGCTTCCAGCATGTACATGGCGACCGCGCCGCCAAGGACCAGGACCGAGGCGCCCTTCAGCAGGACGTTCTCCTGCATGATCAGGAATTCGATTCCGGAACCGGCAATCATGACGATGAGGTGGCCGGCCAGCATGGTCGCGAACAAACGCAGACTGTGCGTGACCGGGCGGACCAGGAAATTGGAGATGATCTCGATCGGAATCACGATCGGAAGAATGTAGCCCGGGACTCCGGACGGCACGGTGGCCAGCTTGAAGTAGCGCAGGCCGTTCTTCTTGACGCCGATGGCGATCCACGTGACATACACGATCACGGCCATCACGTAGGCGCCGCCGACATGCGAGAAGGTGGGGAGCTGGATCACCGGAATGGCGCCGTAGATGTTGTTCACCAGGATGAAGAAGAACAGGCTGAACAGCAGCGGGACGTACTTCATGAAGTCTTTGCCGCCGATAATGTCCTTGCCGATGCCGTTGCGGACGAAGCCGTAGGCGGCTTCACCTGCAAACTGCAACCTGCCGGGGACGAGCTGGCCCTTGCGGGCAGCCATCAGAAAGAATGCGGCGATAATAACGACCGAAAGGATTACAAGCAGCATCTGCTTGGAGAATCCGTCGGCCGCCCCCCACGGCAGGATTGCCGGCAGGTGGATTTCTTCAATTCCAGGAGGCGTAAAAGTTCCTGAATCTTGGGCCGGGAGCGCAAGCGCGATCAACGCGTTTCCTCTCTGCAGTGTCCATCATTGGGCGTTGGTAGGAGAAAGTCGACGTTGCCGTCAGGCTCTCCCCCTGTGAAATTATTTGGCATTACTGATCCTCGTCCTTGGACGGGCCACGTGCAGCAGTGTCTTCACCAGTCGAATTTCGGAGACTGGTGAGGCCGTGCATATGAGAAAGATAGAACCCTCCCGCGGCTCCAAGCAGGGCGCCTGCGAGCACAATCCAGCGGGTTCCCCACAGATTATCCAGACCCCACCCTATCAAACTCCAGACCACGATTCCGCCAACAATGTAGCTGAAGACGGCGATCCCGGCGTTGTATCCGCCGTCGCGTCCGTTGTCGGAAACACCGGGGGCGCCGGCGGTCGTTTGGGGGGTGCCGGGGTTCTTCCGGCGTCGGTCCTTGCGGCTAGACATCGGTGCCGCCTTCCGGGGTCTCGGGGTCGTTGTAGAGCTGGAGCCGTGCCTTGCTGAAACCGACAATCTCGGCCGCCTGCCACAGCACCACAGTCACGACGGCGCCAGCCAGGAACCAGTTCCCGTTCAGCCAGTCGGGACTGCCGATGGCGAACAGCACCACGGCAAAACCGACGACCTTGATGAAATATGTCGCCGCAAAGAGGCCGATGGCTCCGGAAGAGTGGTTGCGGCCGCCGAAGTGGCCGACCAGGAGGCTGATCGCGAAGAAGGCGATTACCAGCGCCCCGCCGAAGAGGGACGAAAGCGCGGCCGCCATGCCGTCGAGCAGGAGCGCGGCCAGGCTGGTGACCAGCAGGGCACCGCCGCCAACAGCCGAGCTGATGGCCAGCAGTCGCAGCCACAACGATTTTGTGGGTCCCGAGACACCAACTTCTCCGGCGCCGGACGTTCGTCCGGGTTCGGCGTTGGAGGTCATCAGATCCCAATCGTCGAGGGGTGTTTGCTGGTCAGAGTGGCGCGGCGAAGGACCGCACCTGAATTCTACAATAGATAGAAATTATTCGGAAAAGCCCGCGTCATCCCTCTTCGGCCGACGAATGGGGACCCCGTCCCGGGGCCTTGTGGCGCAGGTAGGGCCAGGCCGTGACTCCGGCCATGATGATCATCGCCGCCAGCCCGCCGACCACGACGAACTGCCACGGGTAGACGGCAAACGCCAGGCCGCTGAATGCCAGCACGCAGGTCCAGAGGTACATCAGGATGACAGCACCGCGGTGCGAGTACCCGATGTCAAGGAGTTTGTGGTGGAGGTGGCCGCGGTCCGCCGACCACGGCGAACGCCCGAGCGCGGTGCGCCGCACGACGGCCAGGCTGAGATCGAGCAGCGGCAGGAACAGCACTGCGAAGGGCAGCAGGATCGGGATGATGGTGGGGATACCGTTGGCCCGGTCGTACAGCCCGGAGCTGATCTGCCCGGTGGACACGATGCCGGCCGAGGCCATGATCAGGCCGATCAGCATGGCCCCCGAGTCACCCATGAAGATCTTCGCAGGGAACCAGTTATGCGGCAGGAAGCCGATGCAGGCGCCGACGAGCACGGCGGTCAGCAGCGTTGCAAGGTCCGAGCGGTCCAGCAGCACGGCTGTCCGGTGTACCCAGTATGCCGTCAGGAAGAAGGCCGTCCCGCCGATGATGGCGACGCCCGCCGCGAGCCCGTCGAGCCCGTCGATGAAGTTAAAGGCATTCATGGTGGTCACGATCAGGCCGGCCGTCAGCACGATGCTCACGGTTTCGGTCTCGATAACGATGGGCTCCGGGATGAACGGAATGATGGTCATCCGGACCCCCCAGACCGCCACCACCAGGGCGGCGGCGCTTTGCCCGATCAGCTTGACCCACCAGCGCAGATCCAGCAGGTCATCCGCCACCCCGACGAGGACGATCACGGCTGAACCCGCCAGGATCCCCCAGGGTGCATCGTTGTTACGGAAGATGTCCTTGACGAAGAACGACTGGCTCGCTATGAGCAGGGCGACGAGGAATCCGGCGAAGATCCCGAGGCCTCCCAGCCTCGACAGGGGGGTTGAGTGCATGTCACGGCTGCGGATCGGCGAGAACAGCTCCATCCGGTTTCCGACAAAGCGGGCACCCCAGGTCGCCGTGTAGCTCACGACTGCCGCTGAGAGCATCATGAGCAGGTACATAGTCACGGCGAAGACACCCGCTTGGAGCCGTCAGCACAAGGCCCCCCCGGTTGCGCAGCCCGGAACCACGGCGATGCCTCGTGACTCCGGGATTGGGGTGAACTCAGTTGCTGTGGGTCTGTCTTGCAGTAAATGAAACTTCTCCGTCGCCGTGCGCAGGGCAGGCAGTGCGTAGTGCCTGACAGGGCTGTATTACAGTGGACTCTAGTCAAGATACTAATGCCATCGGCCACCTGTCTTCGCGTCACACGGCCCGTTGCCGGCGGGAAAACCACCGGCGGCCGTGCTGAAAGGAACACTCGATGACCCTGTCGGTTGCAGTTGCCGCCGTGACGTTTGACCGTCCCCGGGAGCTGGCAGTTCTGCTGAACGCCATCAACAACCAGACAGCAGCGGTTCGCTCCATCTGCCTTGTGGATTCCGGCACGGTCCCCGCCAGGGACGTCGCGGAAGCGCACCAGAATGTGGATTATGTCCGGTCCGAAGCCAACCTTGGCGGTGCCGGCGGTTTCTCCCTGGCGATCCTCAAGGCAGTAGCCACCGGCGCCGACTGGATCTGGATGATGGACGACGACGCCGAACCCGCCGACCCGGAGTGCCTGGCCACCCTCATCCGGGAGGCGGAGGCCCGCGGGCTGGAAGCGGTCGTCCCCCTCGTCGTCGCCCCCGGCCACCCCGACCGGTTGTCCTTCTTCTTCCGCCTGGACGGCAAGGTCACACACGACCGGGCCGAGGTGGAGAAGATCGGTTTCCTGCCGAACGACGGCCATTTCTTCAATGGCGCGCTGATCCGTTCGGACGTCTTCTTCAAGGTCGGGTTGCCGGACATGCGCCTGTTCATCCGCGGTGACGAGGTGGACTTCACCATCAGGCTCCGCAAGGCCGGCATCAGGTTCGGCACCGTCACGACGACGGCGATCACGCACCCGCACGCCTTCGCCGAGACCAAGCATGTCTACGGCGCCCGCTGGCATGTGATCGTTCCGGAATCGGCGTTCAAGCGCTACTTCTACTACCGGAACCGCGGCTACCTGATCCGCCGCCACTTCCGGATCAAGTCGCTCGTCGCCGATGTGGGCGGCTATCTCGGCTACTTCCTCCGCAGGGGGGACCTCCGGGGCCTCGCGGACTGGTTCGGGGCTTTTTCCGCCGGGCTGCGCGGCAAGGGTTTCGGTCCCCTGAAGGACCAGAAGTTCTAGCGCCTGGGCTGTAGCCGGCGCCGGATCAGCAGCCCGGTGAGCAGCCACGGCTCACCAAAGACCCGGTAGGCGACGCGCCGGGGGTGGAGGACCAGCCGCCAGGCCCATTCCAGGCCAAGGCGCCCGAGCCAGCGGGGCGCCAGTTTCTGGATCCCCGCGATCTGCTCGATCGCCCCGCCAACGGCACAGTAAACGGCGGGAGGCAGCGTCGCCAGCCGGCGCGTGAGCACTTGCTCCTGCAGCGGCATGCCGAGCCCGAGCAGAACCAGCTGCGGACGGAACTCTGACAGCCACTGGACGGCGGACTCTTCGAGTTCCTCGTTCCAGCCCTCCCCCGGCATTCCGGCGACCCGGGCGTGCGGGACCAGCGTAGACAGCCTGTCCACGGCCTGCGCGTTGGCCACGGGGCCGGCTCCGATCACGGCGATCCGCTTCAGACCGTCGACATTGGCCAGGGCGGGGATCCAGTCCGTGGACCCCAGCCGGTAGTCCATGACCGGGACCTCGCCCTGCTGGGCCTCGCCGCCGCGGGCCCAGAGGATCAGCACCGGGGCGCCGTCGATCAGCACGACGTCACTGTGCTGGTAGAACTCGCGGAAGCCCGGATCGGAGTGGCACAGCGTGACGCTGTGGAGGTTGTGGCCCACCACGGTGCGGGTCGTGCCCTCCGCGACGAAGCGGCTGAGTACCGCCGTCAGTTCGGGGACCGTCAGGGGTGTCGCGTCCACGTCGAGGACGGGGACGCGCTGTCGCTGGAGGGTCATGCGGTTCCGGCCCCCGGGCTGGGACGTTCCGCAGGCGCAGCAGGCTCTTCGGCCACCGGGAACTCCGCCGCGGATTCAGGCGCAGCAGGCTCTTCGGCCACCGGTAACTCCGCCGCGGATTCAGGCGCAGCAGGCTCTTCGGCCACCGGTAACTCCGCCGCGGATTCAGGCGCAGCAGGCTCTTCGGCCACCGGTAACTCCGCCGCGGATTCAGGCGCAGCAGGCTCTTCGGCCACCGGTAACTCCGCCGCGGATTCAGGCGCAGCAGGCTCTTCGGCCACCGGCAGCTGCTCGGCAGCTGCCGGCTCCTCGCCGACGGCCAGCACCTCCGGGACCACCGAGCGGAGCCGCTCCAGGCTGATGGCACCCTGGCGGACCACCCGCAGCGGCAGGGCGGTGGCGTCCACGATGGTGGACGGCAGCGCCTCGGCACCTTCGGCCGGACGCGAACCGCCTTCGAGGTAGACCTCCACGGACTCTGCGAGCTGGGCTTCGGCGTCGGCGGCGGTCTGCGCCGCGGCCTGGCCCGTGCGGTTCGCCGAGGAGACGGCCAGCGGCCCGGTCAGCGTCAGCAGGTCCTGGGCGACGTCGTCGGCCGGTATCCGCAGGGCGACGGTGCCCCTGGTCTCGCCGAGGTCCCAGTCGAGGGAGGGCTGGGCGTGCAGGATGAGCGTGAGCCCGCCCGGCCAGAACGCCTCGGCGAGGCGCCGGGCCTCGGCCGGAACGTCCGTGGCAAGGCCGTCGAGGGCGTTGAGCCTCGGGATGAGGACGGGCGGCGGCATCTTGCGACTGCGGCCCTTCGAGGCCAGCAGCAGGGTCACCGCGAGGGGGGAGAACGCGTCGGCGGCGATCCCGTACACGGTGTCCGTCGGGAAGACGACGCACTTGTGTTCCCGGATGGCCCGCTGGGCATGTTCTAGTCCTGCAGCGCGTTCCTCGGCTGCCGTGCAATCGTAGCTAGTCGTCACTGGCCTATTCTTTCATCACTGATGCGTTGCCCTGGTCACCGCGGGGCAGTCGGGTCGGCGAGGACGGCACTGGTGGCCCGGTCCTTGCCGTTGAGGTCACGATGGGTGGTCACCGCGGTCCACAGCCCGGATCGCTCCAGCATTGCGGCGATCCAGCCGGCCTGGACTTCGGCGTGTTCCATCACGAAGTAGCCGCCGGGCACCAGCAGCCTGGCGGCGGAGGCCGCTGCCGCCGTCGGAAGCTCCATGCCGTCCGCTCCCCCGCCGTACAGCGCCTCGGGCGGATCGTGCAGCGCCACTTCGGGTTCGTTGGGGACCGCATCGGCCGGAATGTAGGGCGGGTTGGACACGACGGCGTCAAAGGTTCCGTTGTGCTCCGGCAGGGCATCGCGCAGGTCTCCGCGGATGAGGTGGACGCCGAGGGGAGCCAGGTTTTTCGCCGCCCAGGCGTGCGCGAACTCGCTGTATTCCACCGCGTGGACTTCCGCCCCGGGGACCTCGTGCGCAATCGAGCCGGCGATCGCCCCGGAGCCGGTGCCCAGGTCCACGACCTTGGGGTGCGCCAGGGCCTGCAGCCGGTCAATCACGAGCTGGACCACGGATTCAGTTTCCGGGCGGGGAATGAAGACCCCCGGCCCGACCGCGAGTTCCAGGTAGCGGAAGTGCGCGACGCCGGTGATGTGCTGCAGCGGTATCCGCTGGGCCCGCTCGGCGACGAGCTCCTGGTAACCGTCCGGGGCGGGCGTGTCACCGAGCATCAGGGCGCGGAGCCGGCCGAGACCGACGCCGAGCAGGTGCTCGGCGAGGAGTTCGGCGTCCACCCGCGGGCTCGGGACCCCCGCGGCGGCCAGGACGGCGGTGGCCCCGCGGACCGCGTCCGCGAGGCTCAGCCCGGTTCCTTCTGTCATCACTGCGCGCGCCGGACTAGTCGCCGATGGCGTCGAGGCGGGCCTGCTCGTCCATCTCGATGGCCGACTGAATGACCGGCTCCAGGTCGCCGTTCATGACCTGGTCCAGGTTGTAGGCCTTGTAGCCGGTGCGGTGGTCCGCGATCCGGTTTTCCGGGTAGTTGTAGGTCCGGATGCGCTCCGAGCGGTCCATGGTACGGATCTGCGACTTGCGCTGGGCCGAGTTCTCGGCGTCAATCTGCTCCTGCTGGTGGGCCAGGATGCGGGCGCGGAGGACGCGCATGCCGGCTTCGCGGTTCTGCAGCTGCGATTTCTCGTTCTGCATGGCCACCACGATGCCGGTGGGAAGGTGGGTGATCCGGACTGCGGAGTCGGTGGTGTTCACGGACTGGCCGCCGGGGCCGGAGGAACGGTAGACGTCGATCTTGAGATCGTTCTGGTTGATCTCGAGTTCTTCGGGCTCATCCACTTCCGGAAGCACCAGAACGCCGGCGGCGGAGGTGTGGATCCGGCCCTGGGATTCCGTCACGGGAACGCGCTGCACACGGTGCACGCCGCCTTCGAACTTGAGCCGCGCGTAGACGCCCTCGGCCGGATCGTTCGAGTTGCCCTTGATGGCCACCTGGACATCCTTGTAGCCGCCCAGGTCCGATTCGTTGGCGGAAATCATCTCCGTCTTCCAGCCGCGGGATTCCGCGTACCGGGTGTACATCCGCAGCAGGTCGGCCGCGAACAGGGCGGCCTCGTCGCCACCCTCGCCGCCCTTGACTTCGAGGATCACGTTGCGGGCGTCGTCGGGGTCGCGCGGGATCAGGAGCCGGCGCAGCTTGGCCGCGGCGGTTTCCAGCTTGGCCTCCAGCTCGGGCACTTCCGCCGCGAACTCCGGGTCCTCCCCCGCCATTTCCCTGGCAGCCGCAAGGTCATCCTGGATGCCGTGCCAGGCGTGGTACGCCTCGACGATGCCGTTCAGCTGTGCCGAGCGCCGCCCCAGCTTCCGGGCGAGCTTCTGGTCAGCGTAAACAGCAGGATCCCCAAGCTGTGCCTGGATGGCATCGTGCTCATCCAACAGGCCCTGTACGGACTCAAACATTTTCAAACCTCTTTCGACTCTTACCAAGTCTAGTTACTGCAACGCGGGGTCACTTACGGCCCATTCCAAGGGCCCCGATGGGCTCTAAGTGACCCCGCGTTGCTGTTGGAGCGGAGTCACTGGTTAACGCAACAACCGCTCGGGTAATTGGCGGCCCGGGAAGGGCCGCCAATCTCCGAGCGGTTGACGTCAGCTATTTGTCGTTGTCGGACTTCGCACCAAGCGTCGTCTTCTGCACCTGCATGAGGAACTCGACGTTGCTCTGCGTCTCCCGGATCTTGTTGGTCAACAGCTCAAGGCTCTGCTGCGTTTCAAGTCCGGACAGGACCCGGCGCAGCTTCCACATGATCTTGACTTCCTCGGGGGACAGCAGGTTTTCCTCACGGCGGGTACCGGACGCGTTGACGTCCACGGCCGGGAAGATGCGCTTGTCCGCGAGCTGGCGGGACAGGCGCAGTTCCATGTTGCCGGTTCCCTTGAACTCTTCGAAGATGACCTCGTCCATCTTGGAACCGGTCTCGACGAGCGCGGTTGCCAGGATGGTCAGTGAGCCACCGTTTTCGATGTTGCGGGCTGCACCGAAGAAGCGCTTCGGCGGGTACAGCGCTGCGGAGTCGACACCACCGGAGAGGATACGGCCGGAAGCAGGTGCCGCCAGGTTGTAGGCACGGCCCAGGCGGGTCATCGAGTCGAGGAGCACCACGACGTCCATGCCCATTTCCACGAGGCGCTTGGCACGCTCGATGGAAAGTTCGGCCACGGTCGTGTGGTCGTCGGCGGGACGGTCGAAGGTGGAGGCGATGACCTCACCCTTGACGGTGCGCTGCATGTCCGTGACTTCTTCGGGGCGTTCGTCAACAAGCACCATCATGAGGTGCACCTCAGGATTGTTGGTGGTGATGGCGTTGGCGATGGACTGCAGGATGAGCGTCTTGCCGGCCTTCGGCGGCGAAACGATCAGGCCGCGCTGGCCCTTGCCGATCGGGGCAACCAGGTCGATGACCCGGGGGCCAATCTTCTTGGGGTCCGTTTCGAGGCGCAGGCGCTCCGAGGGGTACAGCGGGACCAGCTTCGCGAATTCGACGCGGTCCTTGAGTTCCTCGGGGGTCTTGCCGTTGACCGAGGTGACCCGGACGAGGGCGTTGAACTTCTGCCGGGCGGTCTGCTGCTGGCCGCCCTGCGGGGCCTCGCCTTCACGGGGTGCACGGATGGCACCGACGACGGCGTCGCCCTTCCGCAGGTTGTACTTCTTGACCTGGGCGAGGGACACGTAGACGTCATTCGGGCCCGGCAGGTAGCCGGAGGTGCGGATGAACGCGTAGTTCTCCAGCACGTCCAGGATGCCGGCGACAGGCAGCAGGACGTCGTCCTCGGTGACCTCGACGTCGTCGACGTCCGGTCCCTGCACGCGTCCCCGACGACGGTCGTTGCGGTCGCGGAAGCGGTCGTTGCGCGAAGTATTGTCGCGGCTGTCCTGCCCGCCGGAGCGCTCGGGACGGTCGTTGCGGTCATTGCGGTCGCGCCGGTTACGGCGGTTCCGGCGGCTGCCGCCGTCACTGTCGTCATTGTCGCGGGTGCCAGTGTTGTCGCGGGTGTCGCGGGTGCCGGCGGATTCGTCGCGGCCTCCGCGGGTCCGGATGCTCTCACGGCGCTGGCCGTCTTCGCTGCCCGGTTCCGCCTGGCGCTGGTCGGAGCGCTGTTCGGAACGCTGTTCCGTGCGCTCGGCCTGACGCTGCTCGCCGGAAGCCTGCTCGGCCGGCGCCTCGACGGCGGGTGCAGCCTGGGCTGCGTTCTGCCCTGAGCCCTGTCCGCCGGACTGCTCGGCAGCTTCGCCGCGGCGGCGGTTGCGGGTGCGCGGCTGGCGGGTGCGTTCGCTGCCTTCCGTCGCGGAGGTGGCAGAGCCGGACTCGGCAGTGCCGGCCTCCGCGGAAGCGGCCGGCGCCTCCACTGCGGGCGCGGCCTGGGTCTCGGCGGTCGTGATGACGCCGTCGCTGCCGGCGCGGCGGCTGCGTCCGCGTCCACGGGCACGGGGGTTTTCCTGGGCCGGGGCTTCGGACTCGGCGGCGGGCAGCGCGGCCGGGGCCGCAGACTGGGCCACGGTGCCGTTGTCGGTCGCCTTCTCAGCGGCGCGGGTCGGAGCCTTGCTCACCGGAGTGCCGGCGCGGTGTGCGGAAATGGCAGACACAAGATCGCCCTTCCGCATCCGGGAACCGCCGGAAATCCCCAGCTGGCTCGCAAGAGCCTGCAGCTGGGCGAGCTTGAGGCCTGCAAGGCCGCTGCTCTTGGCGGGTGCGGCCGTTGACGATCCGGCAGCAGAAGATGATATTTCCACAGCTGAAGACAGCTCAGTGGTTTCGGTCACGAAGGATCCTTCCCCCTCGACGGCGTCCAGACTAGGAGCTGGACGCGATGATTTGATCTGGGCTGCAGTTCAGATCTGCAGCCGGGATTTCGGCCTTGCCGGATGGATGTTGGCCAGCACGGCCGGATAGAGCTACACCTGGCGCGTTCCGGAAGAAAAGGAACGGCGGGCTGACTTTTCAGGGGTGCAGAGATAATTCTGCGGATTCCTGCGTCAGACCAAAAGCAGGTGGCACCGGAAAATATTGCGCAGTAAAAGATGAGAAAGGCAACTTGGCCAACATCGCGGTCTTTGAACAGTAACTGAATTACCGCCTGCGTGATTACCGCCGGTGCACTTCCACTTTAGCACCTTCAACGTCCACGGCCAGCTTCATCACACGCCAGCCCACGTCCGGCGTGTTGCCGGAGGTGAAAGCGCCGATGAACTCCACGGCGGCCTCGGCCTGGGCCGCTCCATTGGCAAGGACCAGCACGGTGGGGCCGGCCCCGGAGACGACAGCGGCGAAGCCTGCCCGCCGCAGCGCGGCGATGAGGTCCGCGCTGGGCCGCATGGCCGCGGCGCGGTAGCTCTGGTGCAGGTAGTCCTCGGTGCCGGCGAGCAGGAATTCCGGCTTCTGCGTCAGGGCGTGGATCAGCAGGGCCGCCCGTCCCGAGTTCATCGCCGCGGCGTGGTGGCCCACCGAGGCGGGCAGCAGTGCACGGGCGGCCTCGGTGGACAGCTCAAAGTCCGGCACGGCAACCACGGGGACGACCGCAGGGGCAACGGCCGCGCAGGTGCTGCTGTACTGGTCACTGTCCTGCCACGACAGCGCCAGTCCGCCGAAAATCGCCGGTGCGACGTTGTCCGGGTGGCCTTCCATTTCACTGGTGAGCTGCAGGACCCAGTCCTTGTCCCGGCGGGAAGCCTCCGGAACCAGGGCGTTGGCGGCGGTCACCGCGGCTACGACGGCACAGGCCGAGGAGCCCAGGCCGCGGCCATGGGGATTGACGTTGTCTGCTGTGATCCTCAGGCCCTCGTGCCGGAAACCAAGGCGGTGCAAGGCCTCCGTGACGGCCCTGACCACCAGATGCGTGGCGTCGCGGGGCAGGGATTCGGCCCCTTCCCCGCTGAGCTCGAATTCCAGTTCTCCGCTGTCCAGGGTTTCCACCGTCAGGGTGTCGAACAGCGTCAGCGCCAGGCCGAGGCTGTCATACCCGGGGCCGAGGTTCGCGCTCGTTGCCGGTACCCGGACCGTGACGAGCTGCCCGGCCGGAACTGCCGGCGTGTCGGCGGCGGACTCGGCCGGGATGGTGAGGGTGGTTTCCACGGTTACTTTTCTTCCAGTCCCAGGGCTGTGGCCACAGTGACCACGTCGTTCGAGACCTTGACGGGCTGCACTTCGCTGCCGTCCTCGGTGCGGAGCGCCCACTGCGGATCCTTGAGGCCGTGGCCGGTGACCGTGATGACGATGGTCTTGCCGGCCGGCACTTCGCCGGCCGCGTGCTTCTTGATCAGGCCGGCGACACCCGCGGCGGAGCCGGGTTCGACGAAGACGCCCTCGCGGGCGGACAGCCAGCGGTGGGCCGACAGGATTTCCTCGTCGGTCACGGCCTCAATCACGCCGCCGGACTCGTCGCGCGCGGCGATGGCGGAATCCCAGGACGCCGGGTTGCCGATCCGGATGGCGGTGGCGATCGTGTCGGGTTCCGTGATCGGGTGGCCGGCGACGAACGGTGCCGCTCCGGCGGCCTGGAAGCCCCACATCACCGGGGTCCTGGTGGAGACTGCGGCCAGTGTGCCGGCCGTGGCGGACTCGAACGGTGCGCAGTATTCCTTGTAGCCCTTCCAGTACGCGGTGATGTTGCCGGCGTTGCCCACCGGGAGCACGTGGAAGTCGGGAGCGTCTCCGAGCCAGTCGACCACTTCGAAGGCGCCGGTCTTCTGGCCCTCGATCCGGGCCGGGTTGACCGAGTTGACCAGGAACACCGGGTAGGACTCCCCCAGTTTGCGGGCGATGTCGAGGCAGTTGTCGAAGTTGCCGTCGACCTGCAGCAGGGTTGCGCCGTGCGCGATCGCCTGGCTCAGCTTGCCCATCGAGATCTTGCCTTCGGGCACCAGCACCACGCACTTCAGCCCCGCCGCAGTGGCGTATGCGGCGGCGGAGGCGGAGGTGTTGCCGGTGGAGGCACACACCACGGCCTTCGCGCCGGCGGCAACCGCCGCGGTCATGGCCATGGTCATGCCGCGGTCCTTAAAGGAGCCGGTCGGGTTCATGCCCTCGACCTTGAGGTAGACATCGCTGCCGGTGAGCGCGGACAGCTGCTGCGCGTACACGAGAGGAGTGCCGCCCTCCCCGAGGGTGATGACCTTCGTTGCCTCGGTGACAGGCAGACGTTCAGCATATTCGCGGATGACGCCGCGCCATTGGTGAGCCACTTAGACTCCTTCTACCCGCAGTACGGATGTAACGGAATTGATGACGTCCAGGCCCTTGACGGCCTCGACGGTGGCTGCCAGTGCAGCCTCGCTTGCGCGGTGGGTCACGATCCGAAGCTCCGCCGATTCAATCTTGGAATCCGCGTCGCGGTGGATCGTCTGCCGCATGATTTCAATAGAGACGCCGTGCTCCGCGAAGAGCTGGGCAATCCTTGCCAGCACGCCGGGCTGGTCGGCGACGTCGAGGCCGATGTAGTAGCTGGTCACGGCGGCGGTGACGGGCAGTGCCGTGACCTGTCCGGTGGTGGTCTCGGCACGGCCGGGGCCGCCGAGGACGATGCTGCGGGCCGCGGAGACGAGGTCGCCCATCACGGCCGATGCCGTCGGCTTGCCGCCGGCGCCCTGGCCGTAGAACATCAGCTCGCCGGCGTTTTCGGCCTCGATGAAAACTGCGTTGAACGCGCCGCGCACGGCAGCGAGCGGGTGTTCGCGCGGCAGCAGGGTGGGGTGCACGCGGACGGAGACGCCGGTATCCCCGTTGGCGCCTGTTTCCGTGCCTGTTCTTGTGCCTGTTTCCGTGCCTGCGGCGGTCAGCTTCTCGGCGATTGCCAGCAGCTTGATGACAAAGCCGGCGTCCTTCGCCGCGGCGATGTCCGCGGCCGTGACGTTGCTGATGCCTTCGCAGTACACGTCATCCAGGGAGAACCGGGTGTGGAAGGACAGCGAGGCGAGGATTGCGGCCTTCGAGGCGGCGTCGTAGCCCTCGATGTCGGCGGTGGGGTCGGCTTCCGCATAACCGAGGCGCTGGGCCTCCGCCAGCGCGTCGGCGAACTGCGCCCCGGTGGAGTCCATCTGGTCCAGGATGAAGTTGGTGGTTCCGTTGACGATGCCGAGGACCCGGGTGATCCGGTCGCCGGAGAGGCTGTCCCGGATGGGCCGCAGAATGGGGATCGCACCGGCGACGGCGGCCTCGTAGGACAACTGCACACCGGCCTTGTCCGCTTCCTCATGCAGGGTCGGGCCGTCTTTGGCAACGAGTGCCTTGTTCCCGGTGACGACGCAGGCGCCGTTCTGCATGGCCGTCAGGATCAGGGTCCGGGCGGGTTCGATCCCGCCCATCAGCTCGATCACCAGGTCGGCGTCCTTGATCAGGGTCTCGGCGTCGGTGGTGAACAGCCCGCGGGGCAGCTCGACCTCCCGGGGGGCGTCGAGGTTGCGCACGGCGATGCCGGCCAGTTCCAGGCGGGCTCCGGCGCGCGAGGCCAGCATGTCGGCGTCGTCGATGAGAATGCGCGCAACCTGGGCCCCGACGTTGCCACAGCCCAGCAGGGCTACTTTCAGGGTTCGCAATTCAGTCATTCAGACTCCCATGTCGCGGTTAAGCAGATCTTCTTCGGTTTCCCCGCGGACAATCAGCCGGGCAGATCCGTCGCGCACAGCGACAACGCCCGGCCGGGCCAGATAGTTGTAGTTGCTTGACAGGGCCCAGCAGTAGGCGCCGGTACCCGGTACAGCGAGGAGATCACCGGCTGCCACGTCCTTGGGCAGATATACATCTCTAACAACTATGTCGCCGCTCTCGCAATGTTTGCCCACCACTCGGGACAGCTGCCCGGCTTCGTCCGAGGTCCGGGAGGCCAGAATGGCCGAGTAATCCGCGTCGTACAGCACCGGGCGCGGGTTGTCGCTCATCCCGCCGTCCACCGACACATACCGGCGCGGGTACGTAACGTTTTCGCCGGGTTTGCCGGGTGTTCCGGCCTCGCCGGGTCCGCCGGTTTGACCGGAAACTCCTCCGCCGGCTCCCGGGGCGTCGACCCGGACGGTCTTGAGGGTGCCCACTTCATAGAGCGTGAATGTGGTGCTTCCGACGATTGCGCGGCCCGGTTCGATCGAAATCCGCGGGGCGGAGATGCCCAGCTCGGCGCATTTGGAGCGGACGACGGCGGCCATCGCCTGGGCGATTTCGGCTGCGGGGCGCGGGGTGTCCACGGGCGTGTAGGCGATGCCGTAGCCGCCGCCGAGGTCGAGTTCAGGGAGCACGATCGAGTACTTGGACTGCATCGCGGCGAGGAAGTCCAGCAGCTTTTCCGCTGCGAGGGCAAAGCCGTCCGGCTCGAAGATCTGCGAGCCGATGTGGCAGTGCAGGCCGAGCAGGTCGATGCTGGCGTAGCCCGACGCGGCGGCCACGGCCTCCTCGGCCGCTGACAGTCCGGCCTGCTCGGTGGAGTCCCCGGCCATGGAGAGGCCGAACTTCTGGTCCTCGTGGGCCGTGGCGATGAATTCGTGGGTGTGGGCGTGCACGCCGGGGGTCAGCCGCAGCATGACCCTGGCGGTTTCGCCGCGGGCGCCGGCGATCCTGGCGACGCGGTCCAGTTCGGCAAGGCTGTCCACCACGATCCGGCCCAGCTGCATGTCGAGGGCGCGGTGGATTTCGCCGTCGGACTTGTTGTTGCCGTGGAGCGCCACGTCGGCGCCGGGGATCCCGGCGCGGGCGGCGACGGCGAGTTCGCCGCCGGAGGCCGTGTCCAGCCGCAGCCCCTCCTCTTCCACCCAGCGGACCACAGAGGTGCACAGGAAGGACTTGCCGGCGTAGTACACGTCCACTCCCCCGCAGATGTCGGCGAAGGCGTCGTTGAAGGCGTCGGAAAAGGCGCGGGCCCGGACCCGGAAGTCGGTCTCGCTCATGACGAACAGGGGCGTGCCGAACTGGCGCTGGAGTTCGCTGACGGGGATGCCGTCAATGGCGAGCTCGCCGGCGTCGTTCCGGGCGACCCCGGCGGCCCACAGCGGCTCGTGCAGGGCGTTGAGGTCGGCGGGGACCTGCAGCCATTCCGGCGCGAGCGGGGAGGCTGCGGTGGACGGGTTGGTGGTCATGGCGGTTACATCCGTTCCGGCGCCGAGACGCCCAGCAGTTCCAGTCCGTTGGCCAGCACCTGGCTGGTGGCGTCGTTGAGCCACAGCCGGGTGCGGTTGAGATCGGTAATCGGCTCGTCACCCAGCGGGGCCACCCGGCAGGCGTCGTACCAGCGGTGGTAGGCGCCGGCGATGACCTCCAGGTGGCGGGCCACGCGGTGCGGTTCGCGCAGTTCGGCAGCCCGGGCCACGACCGAGGGGTAACTGCCAAGGTGCGAGAGCAGCTCGTTCTCGGTGGCGTGCTCCAGCAGGGATGCTTCGAAGCAGTCTTTGCCGTCCACACTGCGCTGCACGCCGGCGGCGACGGCGTTGCGGGCCGCGCCGCGGGACCGGGCATGCGCGTACTGGACGTAAAACACCGGGTTCTCGTTGCTGTGCTTCTTCAGCAGCTCCGGGTCCAGGGTCAGCGGCGAATCGGCCGGGAAACGCGCCAGCGAATAGCGGACAGCATCCTTGCCGAGCCAGGAGATGAGGTCCTTGAGCTCGATGATGTTGCCCGCGCGCTTGGAGAGCTTGGCGCCGTTCACGGACACCAGCTGGCCGATCAGGACCTCGATGTTGACCTCGGGATCGTCCCCGGCGGCGGCCGCTATGGCCTTGAGCCGGTTGATGTAGCCGTGGTGGTCGGCGCCGAGCAGGTAGATCTTCTCGGTGTAGCCGCGGTCCTTTTTGGACAGGTAGTAGGCGGCATCGGCGGCGAAGTACGTCGGTTCGCCGTTCGCGCGGATCATCACGCGGTCCTTGTCGTCGCCGAAGTCCGTGGTGCGCAGCCAGACCGCGCCGCCGTCGTCGTAGACGTGGCCCTGTTCCCGAAGCCGCGCGACGGCGTCCTCGATCGCGCCGGCGTCGTGGAGTTCCTGTTCGGAGAAGTAGACATCGAATTCGACGCCAAACTCGGCCAGGGTGCGTTTGATGTCGTGCAGCTGGGCCTTGTAAGCCGCGCCGCGGATCACCGGCAGCGCGGCGACGTCGGTGAGTCCCCGGACGTCCGGGTGCTGGGTCAGCACCTCGTGGCCAAGATCGGCGATGTATTCGCCCGGGTACCCGCCCTCGGGCACTCCGCGGCCGTGCAGCCGGGAAAGCACGGAGTTGGCGAAGACGTTCATCTGCGACCCTGCGTCATTGATGTAGTACTCGGCCGTGACGTCCGCGCCGGAGGCCCGCAGGACGCGGGCGATCGCGTCGCCCAGGGCGGCCCAGCGGGTGTGGCCGATGTGCAGCGGGCCGGTGGGGTTGGCGGAGACGAACTCCATGTTGACCGTGTGCCCTGCGAGCGCGGTGTTGGTGCCGTAGTCCGGCCCCGCTTCGACGATGGCCTTGGCCAGGGCGCCGGCGGCTGCCGCGTCAACGGTGATGTTCAGGAACCCCGGTCCGGCGATGTCGACGGCGGAGACCCCGTCGATGGACTTCAGCCGGGCGCTCAGGACCGAGGCGAACTCCCGCGGGTTGGTGCCCGCTTTTTTGCCCAGCTGAAGGGCGATGTTGGTGGCCCAGTCGCCGTGCTCGCGGTTCTTCGGACGCTCCACGCGCACCTCATCCGGGACGTCGGATGCGGAAAGCCCTATTTCACCGGCGGCGACGGCGTCCTGCAGGCAGGCGGAAATGGCGAGGGAGAGTTCTTCAGGGGTCACAGTTCCAGCCTACCGGTGGCCCGCAGTGTGGCGGAATTTGGCGTCCGGCATGACAGGAGGGCCCGGGATGCGCGCCGATTTTCCCTTGGGGCCCACCTTCCTGCTAAGCTCTAGGACGTCCCGCCGGTAACGGCAGGAACCCTGACTGCCCTCGTAGCTCAGGGGATAGAGCGTCTGCCTCCGGAGCAGAAGGTCGTTGGTTCGATTCCAATCGAGGGCACAACTAAACCCCGCCGTTTCAGTGAAACGGCGGGGTTTTTTGCTGTCTAGATGCCGGCGCGGCTTTCCGTGGGATCAATGCTCAAGTCGGCCTCGTCCGGGGTGGCCAGGGTCAGCACGGCCTCCTCCACTGTTTCGCGGTCTTCCAGCTCGCGCTCTATCCGTCGCAGGGTCACAGCCACTTCGTGCTCCGGGTGGTCCCCCTGCAGGTCCACCGCCGCGACGAGGTACAGCTTGCGGGGGCCGACAAACTCCAAGTGCAGGTAGGTGAGCCGGGCGATGTCCGGGTGCTCCAGCACCCGAAGAGCCATGGAGCGTTCGATGTCCGGGGTCACGCCCTGGCCCACCAGGAACCGCCGGTTGCGGTCGATCAGGACGACGGCGACGGCAGCCAGCAGCACGCCGACGACGATCGACCCCACCGCATCCGGCAGCGGCGAACCCGTGACCTGGTGCAGGAACACGCCTGCAAAGGCCACCACCAGGCCGACCAGTGCCGCGGCGTCCTCCGCAAAGACCGCGCGCAGGGTGGGATCTGAGCTGATCAGGACCTGCTCCAAGGTGTGGCGTTCGAGCTCGTGCGCCGCCTTCCTGGTCTGGCGGAAGGCCTGGGTGAAGGAGATCCCCTCGAAGACGAAGGCCACGGCCAGGACCAGATAGGCCACCCCGAAGTCCGCCGCAGGCTCCGGTGCGATGATCTGCTGGATGCCGTGCATGATGGACACCACGGCGCCGGCGGTGAAGAGCCCGAATGCCGCAAACATCGACCAGACGTAAGCTTCCCGGCCGTAGCCCATGGGGTGGCTCTTGTCCCGCGGCTTGACCGATCGCCGTTCCGCGAAGAACAGGAACACCTGATTTCCGGTGTCCGCCCAGGAGTGCGCTGCCTCTGCCGTCATCGAGGCCGATCCGGTGAGGACCGCGGCCACCGACTTCGCGGCAGCGACGAGGATATTCGCCACAAAGGCGATGATGACCGTCAGCAGGGTCGAGCCGGATTCTTTTCGCTTCTTGGTGTGCGCCATTGGCCTACCGTATCCAATGGGCAGCAGCCGCCGCGCTCCCTGCGTTCCGCCCCTGCCAATTGTCGGCGCCCCCTCGTAGGCTGTCCACATCGGCAGAAGCAAAGGGGTCTCACATGCACTGTTCCATCATCCCTCCGTACCTGCTCCGTCGCCTGGCAGCCCAGCGCGAACCGGAGCTCTCCGAGGCGGCCCGCGCGGCGAAGCAAGCCCTGCGGCACGTTCCGGGCTTCCATGCCTCCCGGGCCCAGCCCGGCCGAGGCAGCCATCCCGGCATGCGGGAGCTCAAGCCCTCCCCGCCGGAGCGCACGGTGTTCGACGCCAAATTCACCGAGCAGCTCCCCGGCAGTGTGGTCCGCAAGGAAGGGGAACCACCCACGGGAGACCCCGCCGCCGATGAGGCCTACGACGGGCTGGGGCACACCCACCGCCTCTACGCCGAGGCGTTCGGCCGGAACTCGGTCGACGGCAACGGCCTGCACCTCGATGCCACGGTGCATTACGGCCGCCTGTACGACAACGCCTTCTGGGACGGCCAGCAGATGGTCTTCGGCGACGGCGACGGCCAGGTCTTCCAGCGGTTCACGAAATCACTGAGCGTGATCGGCCACGAGCTCGCCCACGGCGTCACGCAGTATTCGGCAGCGCTGGTCTACCGCAACCAGGCCGGCGCGCTGAACGAATCGATGTCCGATGTATTCGGCGCGCTCGTTGAGCAGTTTGTCCGGCAGCAGACGGCGGCGCAGGCTAGCTGGCTGATCGGCGAGGGTCTCTTCACGGACCAGGTCCAGGGGACCGCTCTGCGTTCCATGAAGGCTCCGGGGACGGCGTACGACGACGACGTGCTCGGCAAGGACCCGCAGCCGCACTCCATGGACGGCTATGTGCATACGAGCGCCGACAGCGGCGGGGTGCACCTGAACTCCGGCATCCCCAACCGGGCGTTCTGCCTGGTCGCCACGGCTCTCGGCGGCAACGCGTGGGACGCGCCGGGGCGGATCTGGTACGAGACACTGACGGGGGGCACGCTGTCCCCGACCGCCACCTTCGGTGCGTTCGCGAAGGCCACGGCCGCGGCCGCCGGGGAGCTCTTCGGGGCGGATTCCAAAGAGCATGACGCCGTGCGGTCCGCGTGGGAAACTGTGAAGGTAAAGTTCCCGGGAGCGCGGCGCTAGGCCAAGCTCATGAAGATCCGAGACCCATGAAGATCGCAGTCTCATGAAGATCACTGTCCAGCGCAGCGGCGGCGTTGCCGGCATGAAGCGGACGTGGACCGTGCAGCCCACGCCGCCGGAGGATACGGACTTCTGGCAGCCCCTGATTGAGGCGTGCCCGTGGGACGCCGTCCCCCCGACCGGCCGGGGCGCCGCCGGCGGGCAGCCGGACCGGTTCCTCTACAACATCCGCGCCGGACAGCACCGCGCCACCCTGCCCGAGCAGGCCGTCACCGGACCGTGGCGGGATCTGGTCGAGAAGGCCAAGGAGGCAGCCGAGCCGCCGCCCTAAACTGCGGCGGCCAGGTGTCCGCGGAAGGTGCGGCGGTAGGACTGCGGGCTGGTGTCCAGCACCTTGGCGAAATGGTGCCGCAACACCACAGAGTGGCCAAAACCGGACTCGCGGGCGATTTCGTCGATGTTGAGGTCCGTGGTCTCGAGCAGTTCCTGGGCCCGCAGCACGCGCTGGGAGTTGAGCCAGGCCGCCGGGGTGGCACCCGTCTCGGAGCGGAAGCGCCTGGCGAACGTCCGGGGCGACATGTGGACGCGCGCGGCGAGCTCGTTGACCGGATGGTCCTCCCCCAGGTGCCGCACCATCCACTGCAGCAGTTCCTCCATGGGTTCGGACCCGCAGGGCGGAATCGGCCGGTCGATGAACTGGGCCTGGCCGCCGTCGCGGTGCGGCGGAACCACCATGTCACGGGCGATCGCTGCTGCCACGGCGGCGCCGAATTCCACCCGGACCAGGTGCAGGCAGGCATCGATGCCCGCGGCCGTCCCGGCGCTCGTGATGATCCGGCCGTCCTCGACGTACAGGACGTTTTCGTCCACCAGGGCAGCGGGATACCGGCTGGCGAGCTCCTGGGAGTAGTGCCAGTGCGTCGTGCAGCGGCGGCCGTCGAGCAGCCCGGCCCGGGCCAGGGCGAAGGCGCCGGAACAGATGGACATGACCCACGCCCCGCGGGAGTGCGCGGCCCGCAGCGCCTCGAGGACGGATTCGGGGACGTCCTCGTCCCGGCCGTACGGAGTCATGATGACCAGGTCCGCGTCCGCCGCGGCGTCGAGTCCGAGCCCCACGTGCATGGACAGCCCGGATTTCATCGGTACATCTCCCGGCGCCGGGGTGCAGACCCGGAAATCGAAGGCCGGCACCCCGGTCCCCCGGTCTGACCTGTCCACGCCAAAGACCTCAAACGCGGTGCCGAACTCGAAGATGGAGAAGTTGGGCACCACGATCATTGCCACTGATTTGATCATGCCTCCATTCTGGCAGAACTGTGGCAGGAATTATAGCTTTTTGGGCATTTCTGCCACTTCTTTTGGGTCCGCCGCCGGAGAACCATGGAGGTATGGAACTCATCGGAATCGCCCTCATCGTCCTCATCCTCGTCGGCCTCGCAGCCACCGTTGCAGCCCTCCGCAAGGACGGGCTCGGCCACAACCCGCCGGTCCGCTCGGAAGAATACTGGATGGCCCGGGACCTCCCCAGCACCAGCTACACCTTGCGGATCTTCTGATCCCCGCCAGGACAGTCGACACTTCACCGCCACCCATCCCCCTGCCACCCGGCGCCCGGCCCCAACAGGGACCGGGCACCCTTATGTTCGGAGAAACAGCCCCGGGGCAGTTCCCAGTAGACTGAGTGCAGCCATGACACTGCATATCTCCTACCCCGCCGAGCTGCCGGTCTCCGAGCGCCGCGAGGACCTGATGGCCGCCATCGCGGCCAACCAGGTGACCATCATCGCCGGCGAGACCGGTTCCGGTAAGACGACCCAGATTCCTAAGATGTGCCTGGAGCTCGGCCTCGGCGAGAACGGGCTGATCGGGCACACGCAGCCGCGCCGGCTGGCCGCCCGCACGGTCGCAGAACGCATCGCGGAGGAACTCGGCGTCGAGATCGGCCAGGAAGTCGGCTTCCAGGTCCGCTTCACCGGGGAGGTGGGCCGCAACACCAAGGTCAAACTCATGACCGACGGCATCCTGCTGGCCGAAATCCGGCGGGACAAGCTGTTGCGCCGGTACAACGCGATCATCATCGACGAGGCGCATGAGCGCAGCCTCAACATCGACTTCATCCTCGGCTACCTCAAACGGATCCTGCCGCAGCGGCCGGACCTGAAGATCATCATCACCTCCGCCACCATCGATCCGCAGCGCTTCGCCAGGCACTTCGGCAGCGAGGAAGAGCCGTCGCCGATCATCGAGGTCTCCGGACGCACCTATCCGGTCGAGATCCGTTACCGGCCGCTGTCCCAGCCGGCCGGCGGGGCCGCCGGGGACAGCACCGACGACGCCGTCGCGGCCTCCGATGACGAGCTTGAGGAGGACCGCGATCCCCTGGACGCCGTCTGCGACGCCGTCGACGAACTCGCGCAGGAGGCGCCCGGGGACATCCTGATCTTCTTCTCCGGCGAACGGGAAATCCGCGACGCCGCGGAGGCCCTCAACGGCAGGATCCAGTCCAACCGCAAGCTGGCCGGCACCGAGGTGCTCCCGCTCTTCGCCCGGCTGAGCCTGCAGGAACAGCACAAGGTCTTCCACCCGGGCAGCAAGCGCCGGATCGTGCTCGCCACCAACGTCGCGGAGACCTCCCTGACGGTTCCCGGCATCAAGTACGTCATTGACACCGGCACCGCGCGCATCTCCCGCTACTCGCACCGGACCAAGGTCCAGCGCCTGCCGATCGAGCGCGTCTCCCAGGCCTCCGCGAACCAGCGCTCGGGCCGCTGCGGCCGCGTCTCCGACGGCATCGCGATCCGGCTGTACTCGGCGGAGGATTTTGAGTCCCGGCCGCCGTTCACCGATCCCGAAATCCTGCGCACCAACCTCGCCGCGGTCATCCTGCAGATGACCGCGATGGGAGTGGCCCGGGGCCCGAAGGACGTGGAGAACTTCCCGTTTGTGGAGCCGCCGGACTCCCGTGCCATCAACGACGGCGTCACCCTCCTCCGCGAGCTGGGTGCCTTGAGTGCCGCGCGTCCGCCGGAGCAGACGGGCGACGGCGACGTCCGCACCGGGCGCCGGCCTGCCGGCGGTGCAGCCGGAAGAGACGGCGGCGGCCTGACCGCCGTCGGCCAGCAGCTCGCCCAGCTGCCCGTGGACCCGCGGCTCGGCCGGATGATCGTCGAATCCGGCAAGCGCGGCTGCGTCCGTGAGGTCATGATCCTCGCCGCGGCGCTCACCATCCAGGACCCGCGCGAGCGCCCGACCGACAAGCAGCAGCTCGCCGCGGAGAAACACGCCCGCTTCCGGGACGAGAACTCGGATTTCACCGGCTTCCTGAACCTCTGGAACTACCTCCAGGAGAAGCAGCAGGAGCTCTCCTCCACCGCCTTCCGCCGGCTCTGCCGTGCCGAGTTCATCAACTACCTGCGCGTGCGCGAGTGGCAGGACCTCTTCGCGCAGCTGCGCCAGCTGGCCCGGCCGCTCGGCATCAGCCTGGACAACAAGCGCCTTGCCGACCCGGTAGGCAACCACGAGGGTATCCACATCAGCCTGCTCTCGGGCCTGCTGAGCCATGTGGGCATCCTCGATGAGCGCAAGCGCGAGTACGCCGGCGCCCGCGGCAGCCGCTTCGCGATCTTCCCGGGCTCGGCCCTGTTCAAGAAGTCCCCCACCTTCGTTATGGCCGCGGAACTCGTGGAGACAAGCCGGCTGTGGGCCCGGGTGGCCGCGAAATTCGATCCGCTCTGGGTCGAGCAGGTGGCGCCGGACCTGGTCAAGCGCAGCTACAGCGAACCGCACTGGTCCAAGAAGATGGGCGCGGTGATGGCCCATGAGAAAGTCACGCTGTACGGCGTGCCCATCATTCCGAGCCGCCGGATCAACTACGGCAAGGTGGACCCGGAACTGTGCCGGGAGCTGTTCATCCGTCACGCCCTGGTCGAGGGCGACTGGCAGACCCACCACAAATTCTTCCACCGCAACCGGGCGCTGCTCCTTGAGGTCGAGGAGCTTGAGGCGCGGATGCGGCGCCGCGACATCCTGGTGGACGACGAGACGCTCTTCGAGTTCTATGACGCCAGGCTCGGCAAGGAGGTCGTGTCGGAGCGGCACTTCGACAAGTGGTGGAAAGAGGCTCGCCAGCAGGACCCCGCGCTCCTCGACTTCGACCAGGCGCTGCTGATCAGCGAAGACGCCGATGCCCTGGACGACTCGGCCTACCCAAAGACGCTGCTGCACAAAGGCTTTGAGCTGCCGCTGAGCTACGAGTTCCACCCCGTGGCCCCCGGGTCGCCACCCAACCCGTCCGACGGTGTCACCGCCGAGGTGCCCGTGCTGTTCCTGAACCAGCTCGACGACGCGGCGTTCCGCTGGCTCATTCCGGGCCAGCGGGTGGAGCTGGTCACGGCCCTGATCAAATCGCTGCCCAAGCAGGTGCGCAAGAACTTCGTGCCGGCCCCGGACGTTGCCCGGCAGGCCGTCGCGGCTCTCGAGGCGGACTTCGATCCGGCCACGGACGAACTGGAATCCTCACTGGAACTGGTCCTGCGCCGGATCCGGGGCCAGGTCATCCCGCCGCATTCCTGGAACTGGGACGCCGTTCCGCCGCACCTGCGGGTCAGCTTCCGCGTCGTGGATTCCCAGGGGAAGGTTCTGGACGAGGGCAAGGACCTCGGGGTGCTGCAGGAACGGCTGGCACCGGCCACCCGGCGCGCGATCGCCGAGTCACTGAGCGCCACGCCCGCGACGACCGCACCCCAGGCCAACGGCAGGTCCGGCGCGGTGGCGGGCGGCAGGTCCACCGGCAAGTCGGTAGCCCGGGCCGCCCTGGCGGCTCCCGGGACCGCGGCGTCCGCCTCCTCCGGCGCTTCGACGGGTTTCGCCGAGCAGGCCGGGCTGACGTCGTGGTCCTTCGGGACGGTCCAGCGCCGGGTCCAGGGCACGGTGAAGGGGCATACTGTCACCGGCTACCCTGCGCTGGTGGATGAAGGCAGTTCCGTCGCGCTGAAGCTCTTCCAGAGCAGCTCCGAACAGGAACAGGCCATGCGCGGCGGCGTCATCCGCCTGCTCGCGCTGAAGGTGCCGCCCCCGGACCGCTACGTCCTGGAGCACCTGAACAATACCGAGAAGCTGACGTTCAGCCAGAACCCGCACAGCTCCGTCACGGCGCTGATTGCCGACTGCGCGCTGGCCGCCATCGACAAGCTCACCCCCGTCGAGCTGCCGTGGGACGAGGCGTCCTTCAACGCACTGTACGAGAAGGTCCGCGCCGAGCTGATCGACACCGTCTTCACCGTCACCGCCGTCGTGGAGCGCATCCTGGCGAGCACGCGGCGGATCGAGAAGGCGCTCAAGGGCACCACGAGCATGGCCCTGATCAGCGCCCTGAATGACATCAGGAGCCAGCTGGAGCAACTGGTGTTCCCCGGTTTTGTGGCACGCACGGGCTACAGCCAGCTCAGTCAGCTGCCGCGCTACCTCGCGGCGATCGAGAAACGCCTGGAGAAACTCCCCACCAACGTCCAGCGGGATGCCCAGAACATGGCTGCGGTCCAGGCCCTGGAGGACGACTACGACGATGCCGTCTCGGCGCTGCTCCCGGGCCGGCGGGCCGGAGCCGAGTTAACCCAGGTCCGCTGGATGATCGAGGAGCTCCGGGTGAGCCTCTTCGCCGTCGAACTCGGCACCGCCTATTCGGTCTCCGAGAAGCGCATCCGCGCGGTGCTTAACAAAGCGCTGGCGCCGGTCTGACGCCCGGCCGGGACAATCAGACCCGCGCCAGCGGGGTCAGCGAAGGTTTGGGGCCGAGCCGTCTCAGGCGTCCGGAACGTGCGCGGCGTGTCCGGCTTTCCGGAGACCTTCGCGGAGCTTCCCGGCGTTGGCGTCCAGCCGCGCGGGATCGGGGTTCTGGTCCACCGACCCGAAGTCGAAGTCCGCCATGGTGTTGGACGGCCACACGTGGACATGCAGGTGGTTGATCTCGTAGCCGGCCACAATGAGGCCGGCGCGTGCCGCGTCGAACACCTCGACCTGGACGGCGCCGATCTTCTGGGCGACGTGCATCACGCGGGCCAGCAGCTCAGGGGATGCATCGGTCCAGCGGTCCACTTCCTCGGTCGGCACCACGAGGGTGTGGCCGTCGGCGAGCGGGCCCACTGTCAGGAACGCCACGACGTCGTCCTCCCGCCAGACGAAGCGGCCGGGGATCTCGCCGTTGATGATCCTGGTGAAGAGAGTGCTCATGCGTCTGCCCTTTCCGAGGGTGTTCCGAGGGTACTGGTGTCCAGGACAAAACGGTACTTCACTTTTCCTGCCACCATGCGGTCGTAGGCCTCGTTGAGCTGGTCGGCGCGGACCACCTCAACCTCGGAGGTGACGCCGTGCTCGGCGCAGAAGTCCAGCATCTCCTGCGTCTCGGCGATGCCGCCGATCAGCGACCCGGCATACGCGATCCGCCGCCGGATCAGCGCTCCGGGGTTCACCGGCGGCATGTCCTCCGAGGGGAGGCCGAGCTGGAAGAGGGCCCCGTCAACGCGCAGGGTGCGGAAGTACGGGTTGAGGTCGTGGGGTGCGGCGACGGTGTCGATGATGACGTCGATGCTGCGGTCCGCGGCGTCCATCGCAGCCTGGTCGCGGGACAGGATGACGTCATCGGCGCCGAGTTCGCGGGCTGCGGCGATCTTGGACTCCGAGGTGGTGAAGACCTTCACTTCGGCGCCCATGGCCTTGGCGAGCTTCACGGCCATGTGGCCCAGGCCGCCCAGGCCGACGACGCCGACGACGTCCCCCTCCTCGACGTCGAAGTGGCGCAGCGGGGAGTACGTGGTGACGCCGGCGCACAGCAGCGGCGCGGCCGCGGCGGGGTCGAGGCTTTCCGGGACGTGCAGGACGTAGCGGCGGTCCACGACGATGGAGCTGGCGTAGCCGCCCTGCGTGGTGGCGTCGCCGTTGCGGCGGTCTTTCGAGCCGTAGGTCCCGGTCATGCCGTTCTCGCAGTACTGCTCCAGGTCATCGAGGCAGCTGTCGCATTCGCGGCAGGAATCGACCAGGCAGCCGACGCCGACCAGCTCGCCGATGGTGAAATCGTCGACGGCGGAACCGACGCGACTGACCCGGCCCACGATTTCATGGCCGGGGACGAGCGGGTAGTCCTGGTTTCCCCATTCGCCGCGGGTGGCGTGGACGTCGGAGTGGCAGAGCCCGCAGAATTCGATGGCGATCTCGACGTCGTCTTCCTTCGGGGCGCGGCGTGCCACTGTCAGGGGAACCAGGCCGCTGTCGCTCGATGTGGCACCGAAGGCGGCGGCGAGGCGCGGGCCCGGCGTCGGGGTGTCCGAGGTCAGATCGGGAAGCGGCTTGGCGAGGGGTGGCGGTACGGGGCGTCCGGGGGTCATGGTCCGACGCTACCCCCGGGTACGGCCGCTATGCCAATTCGGGGGCGGGCGGCCTGGGCCGCGCCGGCCGCCACGGTCCCTGGCGGAATCTCCTGACCGTCAGCTGAGCGAGAGGACGAGATACAAGACGGCAAGGACCAGCGCGACGGGGGTCATGGTGAGGCGTTCCGGTCTGCTGCGCCACAGCAACGCGGGGTCACTTGCGGCCCATCCGGCGGCGGATTATGGACGCTAAGTGACCCCGCGTTGCTCTTGCCGGCAGCCGTGCCGGGCTTTGGCTTGCGTCCCGGCGGTGCTTCACGGGGGGCCACTGCGGGGAAACTGGAAAGATATTTCGTGCAGATGTCTGCGGCGGATCGACCAGGGTTTAACTGTCGCAGGTGCCCGATAGCCTTATTCCATGGACGGCAAGCAGGGGCCCGACGTGGTTCCGGAAGCGGCGGTTGGTGGGGCGGTCACCGAGGTGGCCCGCTCCCTCGCTGCCGTCCGCCCGGCCTGTGAGAGTGCCGGACTGATCGGCCAGCTCCGGGAACTCGAGGACCTGAAATCCGCCACGGCCGCACTGCAGGCGAGAATCGCCGTCGCCTTCGACCTCCTCCAGCGCCGCGAACAGCGGAACCTTGGTCTGCCGGTGGCGGAGCTGGGATCCGGGGTCGGCGCGCAGATCGCCCTGGCCCGGCGGGAATCCCCGGCCCGCGGCGGACGGCTCCTGGGCCTGGCCCAAGCCCTCCTCACCGAAATGCCCCACACCCTCGCGGCGTTGGAGAGCGGGCAGCTCAACGAATGGCGCGCCACCTTGCTGGTGAAGGAAACCGCCTGCCTGTCCGCGACGGACCGGGCCTCCGTCGATGACGAACTCGCCGCCGACACCGGAACCTTCAACGGGACCGGGGACCGGCACATCATCGCCGCAGCCCGGACCGCCGCCTACCGCCGGGACCCCCGCACCGTCACCGCCCGCGCCAGCCACGCCGCCACCGAACGGCACGTCAGCCTCCGCCCGGCCCCGGACACCATGTGCTACCTCACCGCACTGCTCCCCGTCGCCGCCGGCGTCGCCGCCCACGCCGCCCTGACCCGGCACGCGGCCACCCTCCGCGCCGGAGGAGACCCCCGCACCCGCGGGCAACTCATGGCCGACGCCCTCATCGAACGCACCACCGGCACCCCCGGCGGGATCAGCGGCATCGAAATCCAACTCGTCATGACCGACCGCACCCTCTTCCAGGGCCACAGCGAACCCGCCCGCCTCCCCGGCTACGGCATCGTCCCCGCCGGCTGGGCCCGCAACCTACTCAAAACCGAAGGAACGGGCACGGGCATGAGCGCTGGAGCCGGTACCGGCAGGGAAGTTGGCGACACCGTCCGCACCAGCGCCGGGGACCGCGCCGCGGACGGCGAAGACGCAGCCCTGAACGTCTGGCTCCGCCGGCTCTACACCGCCCCCGGCACCGGCGACCTCACCGCCATGGACTCACGAGCCCGGCTCTTCCCGCCCGGACTCCGCCGCTACCTCACCGCCCGCGACACCACCTGCCGCACACCCTACTGCGACGCCCCCATCCGCCACTTCGACCACATCATCCCCTGGCACCACGACGGCACCACCAACCACACCAACGGCGCCGGACTCTGCGAAGCCTGCAACCACACCAAAGAAACCCCCGGCTGGACCTCCCGCCCCAGCCCCGGACCCAGACACACCCTCAACGTCACCACCCCCACCGGACACACCTACCAATCCACCGCACCACCACTGCCGGGAACACCGCAGGGATCCGTCAGCATGCCACGTGAATTTGGGCCTCCCGGCGAGGCGGATCCTGCCAGCCGGCAGCACAGGAAGGAACTGCGTTGCCGCAAGAAAGAACTGAGACGTCGCCTCTTTGCGCGCAAGCCACCCAGCCAGCCACCTGCGTCAACCCAGCTAGGACAGTCAGCCCAGTCAGCCGCCTAGCCCAGCTGGGCCCCGCCTGGTTCGCCGCGGTTCAGCGAGATCAGCGAGTCGAGCGAGTCCAGCGAGATTCAATTAGCTCGCGGCGGTGCCGTCCGCATAGGGAGCAGCCCCGGTCACAACATCGTTCGAGGCGTTGTTGGACCATTCCGAGAACGACCCGGGATAGAGCGCCGCCGGGAATCCGGCGATTTCGAGGGCCGCTATTTCGTGGGCCGCCGTGACGCCGGAGCCGCAGTAAACAGCGGTCGGGCGGTCGGGGCGCACCCCGATTCCGGTTAAGTGTTCGCGCAGCTTCTCGACCGGCAGGAACCTGCCATCCGGGCCGAGGTTGCCGGTAGTGGGGGCGCTGACAGCTCCCGGGATATGGCCTGCGCGGGGGTCCACCGGCTCGAATTCTCCGCGGTACCGCTCCCCCGCCCGGGCGTCCAGCAGCAGACCCTGCCGGGCCCACATGGCCGCCTGCCCGGCGTCGATCACCGGCATGGCACCGCCCGTCAGGACGACGTCCCCGGGCTCCGCCTGCCGTTCACCGGTTTCAAGGCCGAGGCCCGCACGATGCCAGGCAGCCAGACCGCCGTCGAGCAGGTACACCTCGGGAAGCCCGGCGTTCCGCAGCATCCACCAGAGCCGGGCAGCGGCCAGATTGCCGCTGTCGTCGTAAGCCACCACGACGTCGCCGCTGCGGATGCCCCAGGCCCGGGCGGAGGCCTGGAACTGCTCCAACGGCGGCAGCGGGTGCCGGCCCCTGCCCGGGTCCGCGGGTCCGGCCAGTTCAGTGGCGAGGTCCACGAAAACCGCCCCGGGAAGGTGTTCCGCGAGGTAATGTTCCCGGCCGTTCGGGTCGCCGAGCGCCCAGCGCACATCCAGCAACACCGTCCGCCGGTCGGTTTTGCCGGCGGCGGCCAGCCGGTCCTTCAAGGTGGCTACATCCATGAGCGTCTGCATCCGCCAACTCTATCCACGGGATTCTGCCGCCGCGGGTAGGCTGGTGCGGTGATCAGAGCACGACAGCAGGACCGGGCCTGGGCCGACGAGGCCATCCGCAGAATCAACGCAGAGAACAACAGGTCCGCAGACACCCACCTGTATTCCGTCCCGATTCCGGAGCACTGGGGCGTCCGGCTCTATCTCAAGGACGAGTCAACACACCGGACCGGGAGCCTTAAGCACCGCCTGGCCAGGTCACTTTTCCTCTTTGGGCTGGTCAACGGCTGGATCGGAGAGGGCACCACCATAGTTGAAGCCTCCAGCGGCAGCACAGCCGTGTCGGAAGCCTACTTCGCCCAACTGCTCAGTCTGCCGTTCATTGCGGTGATGGCCCGGACCACCAGCCGGGAGAAGATCGCGCTGATCGAGAAGTTCGGCGGCTCGTGCCTGCTCGTGGACCACGCGTCGGAGGTCTATGAGGCAGCTGCGGAACTCGCAAGGCGCACCAACGGCCACTACATGGACCAGTTCACCTACGCCGAACGCGCCACGGACTGGCGCGGCAACAACAACATCGCCGAATCCATCTTCGGCCAGTTGGCCCGGGAAGATCACCCGATTCCCAGCTGGATTGTGGTGGGCGCCGGCACCGGAGGCACCAGTGCCACCATCGGGCGCTACCTCCGGTACCACCGTCACAACACCCGACTCGCCGTCGTGGATCCGGAGAACTCCGCGTTCTACCCCGGCTGGCTGGAAAGCCGCGGGGCTGCCGCCGTCGACGCTGCGGCCAGCGTGGGCCTGCCGTCGCGGATCGAGGGGATCGGCCGGGCGAGGCTCGAACCCAGCTTTGTCCCGGCCGTAATCGACCACATGATCCCGGTACCGGACAACGCGTCGGTTGCTGCGATGCGCCATCTGCACGATTACGCCGGACTGCAGGCCGGCCCGTCCACCGGCACCAACCTGTGGGGTGTCTGGCAGCTCATCGCGGAAATGATGGCCGAGGGGCGGCGCGGCAGCGTGGTGTCGCTGATATGCGACGGCGCGGACCGTTACGCCGGCAACTACTACAACCCGGACTGGCTGCAGACCCAGGGCCTGGATCCCGCACCGCACGAAGAGACCCTCCGGAAGTTCTTCACCAGCGGGACCTGGCCGGCCTAGGCGTCACGAGGCGTCCGGGCTCCTAGACCTCGACGCTTTCCCCGCTCGAGAGGTGCCGGTATTCCGTGCCGTACTTGGCGCCGAACCGCGTCACGTGACCTTCCACCAGCCGGCGCCCGCTCTCGTTGAGCAGTGCGTCATGGATCGGGAAGGCCTTCGGGGCGCGAACACCGATAACAAAGTCGATGACCTCCCCCACCTTGCTCCAGGGTGCGTGGATCGGCACGAGCAGCGTCCGGACATCCACGCCGTCGGGCACGGTGAAGGAATCTCCGGGGTGGTAAACGTTGGAATCCACGAAGTAGCCGATATTGGCTACGACCGGAATCTGTGGATGGATCAGGGCGTGCTGCCCCCCGAAACTCCGGATGGAGAACCCGGCGGCCTCGAAGTCCTCGCCGGCGGCCACGGTATGGATCCGGGGACCTGCGCCGGGCGCCTTTTCGCGCAGCTGCGCCGCGACTCCCGCCGGCGCGAAGAGCTGCAGGGCAGTGGCGGCCTCCAGGGCGGCAGTGACGGCATCGACGTCGATGTGGTCGGCATGTTCGTGGGTGATCAGCACGGCGTCGGCGCCGGCGAGGGCCTGGTCCGTCTCGGAGAAGTTGCCCGGGTCGAACACCAGCACCCTCCCGTCCTTCTCGAGCCGGACACAGGCATGGGTGAACTTCGTCAGCAACATCTGGCCAGCCTAGGGTTCCTCCCCGGCGGTGTCCACGTACCCGGCTGGTAATCTGGGTACCTTGCCACCCTCTACCGAGACCCCAGCGAAGCGAGTTCCACGATGTCCCAGGGCGCCACAGCCGACGGCAGCCGGACGACGGTGCCTGCCCCTGCCGCGGCCAAAGAGCAGCGTGTCACGAAGCAGCGCCTCGCGGTCAGCGCGGTCCTGGACGAACTGACGGACTTCGTCAGCACGCAGGAGCTGCACCGCATTCTGCAGGACCGCGGCACGTCGGTGTCCCTCGCCACCTCCTACCGGATCCTGCAGTCCCTCGCGGATGAGGGCCAGGTGGACGTCCTGAGAAATGCCGACGGCGAGGCCGTCTACCGGCGCTGTGCTGTCACCGGCCACCACCATCATCTGCTGTGCCGCAGCTGCGGCAAGGCCGTCGAGGTCGAGGCGCCCGCGGTCGAAGCGTGGGCGGCCAGGACCGCGACCGAGCACGGCTTCACCGCGGTGGAGCACACCGTCGAGATCTTCGGGCTCTGCCCGGATTGCACGGCCCGGAAGACGGACTAGCTACCGGCCATGAGCCAACAAAAAGACACCGCGTACAGGTTGCAGTCGCTGCAACCCGCACGCGGTGTCTTTGGTTTTCGCTGGTTACTTCCGCGACCCGGAGGCCGGAGCAAGAGCCTCGTCCTCGGCGTCGTCGGCCGTGATCAGGATGTTGCCCTCCGAGATGGACTCGGACAGAACATCGTGCTCGATTGCGGTGGCCAGCGGCTTGGGCTTGATGAAGCACATCAGCACGGCGGCCGCCAGGGCGAGCGGAACCATCCAGATGAAGATGGGGGTCAGCGCGTCGTTGTAGGAGGAGATGATGGCCTCCTTGATCGGCGCGGGCAGGTGGCTGACCAGCGCGGGGGTCAGTGAGTTCGACCCTCCGGGCGCGCCGCCGCCTGTGGCCGCGGCCGGGAGGCGCTCGGTGAGCAGTTCGGCCAGCCGGCTCGCGAAGAGGCTGCCGACCACTGCGGAACCGAGGGTGGCGCCGATCTGCCGGAAGAAGTTGTTCGACGCCGTTGCGGTGCCGACTTCGCGCAGCGGGAACGAGTTCTGCACGATGAGCACCATGATCTGCATGCTCAGGCCAAGCCCGAGGCCCATCACGGCCAGATAGGCGCAGATTTCCCAGAGCGGTGCTTCGGGCTTGAGCGTGGAAAGCAGCACGAGGGCCACGGCGACCAGCACGCCGCCCGCGATCGGCATCCACTTGTAGCTGCCGGTCCGGCTGACCAGCTGTCCGGAGACCACCGAGGCAACCAGCAGGGCGCCCATCATGGGGATCATCAGCAGGCCGGATTCGGTGGCGTTGACGCTGAAAGCCATCTGGAGGTAGGTCGGCAGGTAGCCGATGGCGCCGAACATGGCCACGCCGATCAGCAGGCCGGCGATCGTTGCAAGATTGAAGTTGCGGTCCTTGAAAAGGTGCAGCGGAATGATCGGTTCGGCCGTCCGGCGTTCCACCAGGACAAATGCCACCCCGCTGAGGACAGTGCCGGCGATCAGGCCCAGGATGATCGGGTCGCTCCATTCGTACTTGCCGCCGCCCCAGGTCGCGAACAGCACGAGGCAGGTCGTCGCGATGGCGAGCAGCACCATACCGCCGAGGTCCAGGCGCGGTTTTCCATGGTGCTTGGGCAGCTTCAGGAAGAACACGGCTCCGGCCAGCGCCAGCAGGCCCAGCGGGATGTTGATCCAGAACACCCAGCGCCAGCCGGGTCCTTCGGTGAACCAGCCGCCCAGCAGCGGGCCGGCCACGGAGGCAATGGCGAAGACGCCACCCATCATGCCCATGTACTTGCCGCGTTCGCGGGGCGGGACGACGTCGGCGATGACGGCCTGCGACAGGATCATCAGCCCGCCGCCGCCAAGGCCCTGGACCACGCGGGCTATGATCAGCACACCCATGTCATTTGCCAGGGCGCCGATGACGGAACCGATCATAAACAGGATAATGGCGCCCATCAGCAGGGCCTTGCGTCCCATCAGGTCGCCCAGTTTGCCGTAAATGGGCATGGTGATGGTGGAGGCAAGAATGAAGGCGGTGATGACCCAGAGCATGTCGCTGACTCCGTGGAGTTCGCCGACGATCGTGGGCAGTGCCGTGCTGAGCACGGTCTGGTTCAGTGCGGCCAGAAGCATCGAGAGCATGAGGCCCACGAAGAGCAGCACCATGTGCTGCTTTCCTTCGGCCGGTCCCGCGGCGGGGACAGCTTGCTTGGTCATGAAATTTTCCTTAGTAGGTGGTGGAGCAAAGCCAACGACGGGCCGAGGGTCTCTCCGGAGATCCCCTCGGCGGGGTCGAAATCAGCTGAGGTGAGGTGGAACCGGATAGGGACGCCGGCGATCATGACCAGCATGCGGGCGGCTTCCTCCGGGCCGAAGCCTTCTGCACCGGCCGCCCAGGACGGATCCTGGGCCAGCAGGCCTGAAATCCCCTGGCATACGAGGCTCTCGGCCTTGACCATGTAGTCCATATGGCGGCGGCCAAGATGGGGATACCGGGCAATCAGCTGGCGGCGCCGTGCACGGTCGGCACCCCCGATCGCCGTCCAGGCAACGGTCATCAGGAGACGCGAGACCTGCCCCACCAGATCGTCCGCCGTGACGGAGATGCGGGCCAGCTGTGCCGGTTCCAGGACCGGTTCGCGCAGCCCCAGAATGGCGTCTTCCTTCACATGGAAATAGTTGAAGAACGTCCGCGGCGAGACGCCGGCACTGGCGGCGATAGCCTCGACCGTGGTCTCGTCGACGCCGTGCAGAAGGGCAAGCGAAGCGGCCGATTCATGAAGCGCCCCCCACGTCTCAGCCTTCTTGCGCTCACGCAGGGGCAGCGGAGCAACAGTAGTCATGCCTTGAATAATTGCACGACTGCAATGATTGCGCAAATGCATACTTGCAGTGATGCATGTTTACTGCAGTGCGCCGCCAGCGGCTCAGGCCGCCGGTACCGCGGCACCGCGCAGAATCCTGCCGTTCATGCCGCGCCTGGCCCGGACCCCGCCGATCATCCGGCACACGACGTAGATCAGGAACGACAGCGTGGTCACATACGGGCTGATCGGGATCCGGCCGCCGAGGGCCAGCAGGATGCCGCCGACGGTGGCCGTCATGGCGAACACCACACTGAGAATCACCACCAGCCGGGGTGAGGACGTCACCCGCATGGCCGCCGCCGCGGGGGTGATCAGCAGCGCAAGCACCAGAAGGGCGCCCACAATCTGGATGGAGAGTGCCACGCTGACGCCGAGCAGCAGCATGAACCCGATGGCCAGTGCCCGAACAGGCACGCCGCGGGCCGACGCGACGTCGGGGTCGACGCTGGCGAAGGTCAGCGGACGCCAGATCGCCACCAGGGCAATCATCACCACGACGGCGGCGACCGCGAGCACCTGGAGCTGGACGGTCCCGACGGAGACGATCTGGCCGGTGAGCAGGCCGAATTTGTTGGCGGCGCGCCCCTCATACAGGGAGAGGAACAAGATACCCAGGCCCAGCCCGAAGGGCATGATGACGCCGATGATCGAGTTCTTGTCCCGGGCGCGGACGCCGAGCAGGCCCAGCAGCAGCGCCGCCACGACGGATCCCACCAGCGAGCCCAGGACAATGTCTGCCCCGACCAGCAGGGCAAAGGCAGCGCCTGCGAACGAGAGTTCGGAGATGCCGTGCACGGCAAAGGCCAGGTCCCGCTTCATCACGAACGTTCCCATCAGCCCGCCCAGCAGGCCGAGGACCGCGCCGGCCCAGAGGGAATTCTGGACGAGGGCGAGAAGTTCGCCGTAGTTCTCGAAGTTGAAGATTGAATTGAAAAGGCTGTCCAGGTCCATCTAGCCCACCTCCCCCGCCACGGCGTGGGCGTCCTCGTGGTGATGGGTGGCGGCGTCGGGCAGTCCGACGACGATCAGCCGCCCGTTCGCGTGGAGCACTTCGACGTGGCTGTCGTAGAGATCGGACAGAACCTCGGTGGTCATGACTTCCTCCGGCGGGCCCACCCGGAAGCGTCCGCCGGCCAGGTACAGCACCCGGTCCACGTAGTCCATGATCGGGTTGATCTCGTGCGTGACGAACACCACGGCACTGTCCCGGTCGTGGCACTGCTTGTTGATCAGCGCGCTGACCGCCTGCTGGTGCTGCAGGTCAAGGGACAGCAGGGGTTCGTCGCAAAGCAGCACCTTGGGGTCGGTGGCAAGCGCCTGCGCGACCCGCAACCGCTGCTGCTCGCCGCCGGAGAGCTGGCCGACGGGGACCTTCGCGTAGTCGGCGGCTCCCACCTGGTCGAGCAGTTCATCGATTCTGCGGTTCACTTTCGCCGCGCCGAGCCGGATTCCCCAGCGGTGGCCGTCGACACCCAGCCCCACGAGGTCGCGGGCGCGCAGCGGGGTGTCAGGGTCGAACGACTTCTGCTGCGGAACATAGCCGATCCCCCGGCTGCCGCGCTCCACGGGCCGCCCCGCGAGCGTGGCCGAGCCGGAGCTCAGTTCCTGCAGTCCGAGCAGGACCTTGAGGAACGTCGTTTTGCCACTGCCGTTGGGGCCAAGGACAGCGAAGAATTCACCCGGGTTGATGTCCAGGTCCAGGCCCTCCCACAGAGTCCGTTTACCGAACGCGAGGGAGGCTCCACGGAGGCTCACTACGGGGGTCACTTTGGATTTCCTCTAATTCTGCGCGGGCCCTCGGCCCGCGCCCTCTGCCTGGCTCTCGGCCCGGGCTGGCTGGCCATGCGGGCTGGTCACGCTGTCCCGATTATCTTAGGCCCGGCGTTCGTCCGCCGGGCCGACATCGGTGATGTTGTCGGTGGGATGGCGCAGTCTCAGGCCAGGGCCTTGCCGATGTTGTCGACATTGTCCGCCATCCATTGGAGGTAGGACTTGCCGTCCGGCAGGGTCTCGCTGAAGTTCACCACCGGAACCCCGGCAGCTGCCGCCGCGTTCTTGACGGCGATCGTTTGCGGGCCCTCGGTTTGCGGGTTGTAGGCCAAAAGCCTGATGCTGCCCGACGCCATCAGGTCGGTGGTGGCCTTGAGGACGGCGGGCGGCACGTCGGTGTCTTCTTCGATCGCGGCGGTGTACCCGTCCGGGGTCTGGTTTTTCAGGCCGGCGGCATCGAGCAGATAAAGCGGCACGGGTTCCGTCACGGCGACGGACGCCCCGCCGGCGGACGCCTTGATACCCGCCAGCTTCGCTTCGAGGCCGCCGAGCGAATCCTTGAACGCCGCGGCGTTGCTGCGGAAGGTCCCGGCCGACGACGGCTCGAGTTCACCGAGCTTGGCCGCGACGGCGTCAGCCAGGCGCCCCATGGCGGGCAGGCTGTACCAGACGTGTTCGTTGAAACCGGCAGGGCCGTGGGCGTGCCCGCCGGCATCGGCGGTCGCGGACGGACCGGCAGTTCCTTCCGGAGCCAGCCCGGAGAGCTCCACGGCGTTCAGGACCAAGCTACGGTCCAGCCCCGTGTCGTCCGCGAGTTTGTGGATGAAGTCGTCATAGCCGCCGCCGTTCTCCACCACCAGCTCGGCCTTGGAAACCGCCAGCTTGTCCTGCGTGGTCGCCTCGTAGGAGTGCGGGTCCTGGCTGGTGCGCGTGATGATGGAGTTGACCTTCACCTTGTCTCCGCCGATGGCAGCCACGATGTCCCCGTAAACGCTGGTGGAGGCCACAACGTCCACGGTTCCGTCGCCGCTGCTCCCCTGCGGGTTCCCCGAGGTCGGTGCGCAGGCCGTCAGGAGCACGCTCAAGCCGGCAAGGGCGGCGACGATGGAACGGGCAGCAGGACGACGCACGGGAGACCTCGGATCTGTTATTGAGAATCAAGAGCAATAGCAACAGCTCCGAGTGTATCCCTAAATAGGAATGATTCCTATTTAGGGATACACCTTACGCTACTGCTGGTCCTGGCCGAGCCTCCGGTAGCCGGTGGCCTGGGTGGCGTCCCTGATCTCCCCGACCAGTTCCTCGATAACATCCTCAAGGAACAGCACACCCTGGGTTTTTCCGTCCGGGCCGATAACGCGGGCCAGGTGCGAGCCGGTGCGCTGCATCACCGACATGGCTTTCTCGACCTCGTCGTCCATGGACAGGTTCGCCAGGGACCGGATGTGGCTTTCGGCGATCGGCTGGTGGTAGGCCGCGTCCGGGATGGACAGCACGTCCTTGATGTGGAGGTAGCCGGAGAGCATCCCGTCCTCGTCCAGCATCGGGAAACGGGAGAACCCGGTGCGGCTTACGGCCTTTTCGAACTCCACCGGTGTGGTGTTCGACTTCAGCATCACGAGCTTGTCCAGCGGGACCATGACCCGGGAGGCGGTATGTTCCGAGAATTCGAGGGCACCGGTGATCAGGCCGGCGTCGTCGTCCACGAGCCCGTGGCGGGTCGATTCCTGCACGATCGACTGCACTTCCTCCAGGGTAAAGGAGGAGGTGACCTCATCCTTGGGCTCGATCCGCATCAGTTTCAGGATGTGGTTCGCGGACCAGTTGAGGGCAACAATCACCGGCTTCACCGCGCGGGCGATGAACATCAGCGGCGGCGCCAGCAGCAGGGCTGCCTTGTCCGCCACGGACACCGAGATGTTCTTCGGAACCATCTCGCCAATGGTGACATGCAGGAACGTGACCATCAGCAGCGCGACGGCGAACGCCGCGATGTTGGCTATTTCCACCGGAACGCCGACCGCTTCCAGCGGCACCACCATCAAATGATGGATGGCCGGTTCCGCGACCTGCAGGATCAGCAGCGAGCAGACGGTGATGCCCAGCTGGGCGCAGGCCAGCATCAGCGAGACGTTTTCCATCGCGCGCAGGGTGGTTTGCGCACGCGTGGAGCCCGCCTCGGCAAGGGGCTCGATCTGGCTCCGGCGCGCGGACATGACGGCAAACTCGGCGGCCACGAAGAAGGCGTTTCCGATCAGCAGCACCACCAGCCAGAGAATTCCTGCCCAGTCGCTCATTCGGCGCCTTCCTCGCCGGCGGAGTGGCTTTCGCCGGGGACCCGGACTGGCCGGAAGCAGATCCGGTCGATCCTGCGCCCGTCCATGCGGGTCACGCTCAGGGTCCCGCCGCCGACGTCGACAGTGTCTCCCACGGAAGCAATCCGGCCCAACTGGCTCATTACGTAGCCTCCGACCGTTTCGTAGGCAGACTCGTCGGGAACGGTGAGTCCCGGGATCTGTTCGGAGAGTTCATCGGGGCGCAGCAGGCCGGGGAAATACCAGTCCCCCGAGGCGCTCTGCAGCAGCCCCGGCCGGACCTTGTCGTGTTCGTCGGCCACTTCTCCGACAATTTCCTCCACCAGGTCCTCCAGGGTTGCGACGCCGGCGGTTCCGCCGTACTCGTCCAGGACCACGGCCAGCTGCAGATTGCCTTCGCGCAATTCCGCCAGCAAGGCGTCCAGGTGGATGGTTTCCGGAACCCGGAGCACATCGGTCATGATCGCACCGGCCTCCAGCTTGGCGCGCCGGTCCGAGGGAACGGCGATGGCCTTCTTGATGTGCACCACGCCGCGGATGTCGTCCGAGGATTCGCCGATGACCGGGAACCGCGAGTAGCCGGTGCGGCGTGCCGCCTCCACAATGTCGGACACCGGCTGGTGGCCGTCGATGGTCTCGACCCGGATGCGGGGCGTCATGACGTCCGCCGCCGTACGGCCCGAGAACTTCAGTGTCCGGGCGATGAAGTTGGCGGTGCCGGCGTCCAGGGTTCCCATCGCCGCCGAGCGGCGCACGAGGGAGGCCAGTTCGGCCGGAGTCCGTGCGCCGGAGATCTCTTCCTTGGCCTCCAGCCCGAAGATATTGAGCACCTTGTTGGAGAAGCCGTTGAGCACCACGATGGCCGGCTTGAAGATGGCCGTGAAAACCAGCTGCGGGCCAGCCAGGGCCTTGCCGATCTGGAACGAGAGCGCAATGGCCATGTTCTTGGGCACCAGCTCGCCGATCAGCATGGACAGGAGTGTGGCGAAGGCCATCGCGAGGATCAGCGACACAGAGGCCACGGCGGCTTCCGGCATACCCAGGGCGCCCAGCGGGCCCTCAAGCAGTTTGCCGACCGACGGCTCCATCACGTAGCCGGTGAGCAGGGTCGTGATGGTGATGCCCAGCTGGCAGCTGGAAAGCTGGGTGGACAGGGACTTGAGGCATCTTAGCAGGGGCGCGGCGGCGGTGTCGCCGTCGTCCACGGCCCGCTGGACCGTGGCCTGGTCAAGGGCAACGAGGGAGAATTCAACGGCAACGAAGAAGCCCGTTCCGAGGATGAGCAGCAGTCCTGCTCCGAGAAGTAGCCACTCCATCAGCGGTCTGCTTCCGGCACAGCGGCGCGGCGAGGAACCCGGATCCCAGGGAACCGTGCGGCTGAGGGGTGGAACAGTCCGCCCGGCGGAGGATGGTCGGCCGCGGCCGGCCCTGTTTCCTGAAAGGCTCCGGACTGCTGGCCAGCCGGAGAATGATGGGCACGTGAACGGGGTTTGCCGGCTCTTCGGGTGGACTGCGCGGTAACGGTTTCCGTTCCCCGCTGACAGCCCCCAGGCCGGCACCTAGATTTACTGTCCATAAGGAGTTCAGTCTACAGGAGCAGCCGCCGCGGTCCGGCGCCAGGTGACGCCCGACGCCGGCCGCGTCCGCCCGTGGCGCAGCTCACCAGCTCTGCCGGACCGGACGGCCTTCCTCGTAGCCGGCAGCTGACTGGATCCCGGCCACGGCGCGTTCCCGGAACGCCGCAAGGTCGGCCGCCCCGGCATAGCTCATGGAACTGCGGAGCCCGGCGGTGATCATGTCCAGCAGGTCCTCGACGCCGGGCCGGGCCGGATCGATGAACATCCGGGAGGTGGAGATGCCTTCCTCGAAGAGGGCCTTTCGGTCCTTCTCGAAGGCGCCCTCGCGCTGGTTGCGGTTCTGTACGGCCCGGGCGGACGCCATGCCGAAGCTTTCCTTGAACATCCGGCCGCCGGCGTCCTGCTGCAGGTCCCCGGGGCTCTCGTGCGTGCCGGCGAACCAGGAGCCGATCATGACCTGGCTGGCGCCAGCGGCCAGGGCAAGGGCCACGTCGCGCGGGTAGCGGACGCCGCCGTCGGCCCAGACCCGCCCGCCGGCAGCCCGCGCGGCGGCCGAGCACTCCAGCACGGCCGAGAACTGCGGCCGGCCCACGGCCGTCATCATGCGCGTGGTGCACATCGCCCCGGGGCCCACCCCGACCTTGACAATGTCCGCCCCGGCCTGGATGAGTTCGCGGGTCGCCTCGGCGGTGACCACGTTGCCTGCCACCACGGGCACGCCGGGGTTGAGGCCCTTCACCGCGGCCAGGGCGTCAAACATCTTCTGCTGGTGGCCGTGCGCGGTATCGAGGACCAGCACGTTGACCCCGGCCGCGAGGAGTTCCGCGGCCCGCCCGGCGACGTCGCCGTTGATCCCGACGGCGGCTGCCACCTTGAGCCTGCCGGATGGGTCCAGCGAGGGCCGGTACAGCGTCGAGCGCAGGGCCCCCTTCCGGGTGAGCACGCCGGCCAGGACGCCGTCGCGCTGCACCGGCGCAATGTCGGTCCCGGCAGCGTCCATCGCATCAAAGGCGCGGCGCAGGCCGGCGCTTGATCCGCCGGCGGCCCCGGTCCCCGGCCCGCCGTCGGCGCTGCCGTCCAGCAGGGAAGCGTCAAGCACCAGCGGCTGGTGGCGCATCACCGTGGCGAGAGAGGCGAAACGGTCCTGGCCCTCGCAGTCCGCGGCCCGGACGATGCCGGTCACGGCACCCGAGTCATCCACGACCATGATGGCCCCGTGCGGACGCTTGCCCATCAGGTGCAGGGCGTCGATGACGGTGTCGGCCGGCGAGAGGGTGACCGGGGTCTCCAGGACGGGGTGGCGGGTCTTGATCCAGGCCGTCACGTCCCGGATCACGTCGAGGGGGACATCCTGCGGCAAGACCGCCAGTCCCCCGCGCCGGGCCATGGTCTCGGCCATCCGTTTGCCGGTCACCGCCGTCATGTTGGCCGCCACCAGGGGAATCGCGGAGCCTGTTCCGTCGTCCGCGGCCAGGTCCACATCCAGGCGGGAGGTGACGTCGGAACGGGACGGTACGAGAAAGAGGTCCGAGTAGGTGAGGTCGGTGGTGGGCTCGGTCAGGAAACGCACGGCTGCTCCTTAGGTAGGCATTCCGGTGCTTAACGGGTTCTCACAGCGAGTCTAGCGAGGCTTCCACGGACCGCGGCACCCGCCCGGCCCGGCACACGAGCCGGCGTTCTGCTGCCCTTCCATTGCCGTTCTGCTGCCTGGCAGGAGGCCTCCGGGGGCCCGCTGGGGTGCCGTGACGACGCTTTCAGCCGACTCGATGATTTGAGTCACCCTTATTGGCGGTTTGGCAAGAATCGTCACTAGACTGGCAGAGGTCTGGGTTCACTGGACGCGGAGACTGGTTCAATCGTCGTGCTGATGCACCGTGAAGCCAGTGGGAATCAAACTCATGGAAGAGGCGTAATTCAAGTGCCAGAGCAGCCTAGCCACCGTCTACCAGAGGAATTTGGCGGAAACGAGTGGCTCGTTGACGAACTGTACGAGCGTTATCAGCAGGACAAGAACACCGTGGATGCCAAGTGGTGGCCCTTGTTCGAATCCTTCGACGCCGGAGACAGTTCCTCCACCAACGGAGCCTCAGGCGCAGCGACAGTTGCGCACCCCACCCGCGAACTTCCCGTTGTAGCCCCGGCTGCCGCGTCGGCAGCGCAGCCGGCCGCGCCCGCCCCGGCAGCAGCCACTGCCGCTGCCCCTGCACCGACCGCAGCCCCCGCCGCGCCAGCCGCCGTGAAGAAGGCCCCCGCCACCGTCGCCCGCGACGGCTCCAAGACCTCGGAAGCCGGCCCCGGCACCGCGCCGATTCCGGCCCAGCTGCCCAAGAACATCAAGGCGCCCACGGCCCCCGAGGAAGACGTCGTCTCCGTCCTCCGCGGCCCGGCCAAGGCCATCGCCACGAACATGATCACCAGCCTGGAGGTCCCGACCGCCACGAGCGTCCGGGCCATCCCCGCCAAGCTGCTGATCGACAACCGTGTGGTCATCAACTCCAACCTGGCCCGCGCCCGGGGCGGCAAGGTGTCCTTCACCCACTTGATCGGCTACGCCGTCATCCGCGCCCTGTCCCAGTTCCCCTCGATGAACGTCTACTACGACGTCATCGACGGCAAGCCCGTCGCTGTCCAGCCCGCGCACGTGAACTTCGGCATCGCCATCGACATGCCAAAGCCCGACGGCAGCCGCCTGCTGATGGTGCCCAACATCAAGAAGGCGGAGACCCTCAACTTCTCCGAGTTCTGGCACACGTACGAGGACCTGATCAAGCGTGCCCGCGCCGGCAAGCTGACCGCTGACGACCACTCCGGCACCACGGTGTCGTTGACCAACCCCGGCGGCATCGGGACCGTGCACTCCGTGCCGCGCCTGTCCAAGGGCCAGGCCGCCATCATCGGCGTCGGCGCGCTGGACTACCCCGCGGAATTCCAGGGTGCCAGCGCCAAGATCATCGCGCAGAACGCCATCAGCAAGGTCCTCACACTGACCTCCACCTATGACCACCGCGTCATCCAGGGTGCCGGCAGCGGCGAGTTCCTGAAGCTCGTGCACCAGCTCCTGCTCGGCGCGCAGAACTTCTACGACGAGATCTTCGAGTCCCTGCGCATCCCGTACGAGCCCGTGCGCTGGAGCCCGGACCTGCAGGTGGACCCGGCCGACGAAATCAACAAGGTCGCCCGGATCCAGCAGCTCATCCACGCCTACCGCGTCCGCGGCCACCTCATGGCGGACACCGACCCGCTGGAATACGTCCAGCGCAAGCACCCGGACCTCGACGTCCTGACCTACGGCCTCACGCTGTGGGACCTGGACCGCGAATGGCCCACCGGCGGCTTCGGCGGCAAGCCGATGCTCGCATTCCGCGACATCCTCGGCGTGCTCCGCGACGCCTACTGCCGCACCACGGGCATCGAATACATGCACATCCAGGACCCGGCGGAGCGCAAGTGGTTCCAGGACCAGATCGAGCACCCTTACTCCAAGCCGAGCCGGGACGAGCAGCTGCGCATCGTTTCCAAGCTCAACGCGGCCGAGGCCTTCGAGACCTTCCTGCAGACGAAGTTCGTCGGCCAGAAGCGCTTCTCGCTTGAGGGCGGCGAGTCCCTGATCCCGCTGCTGGACGCCATCATCTCCGATGCGGCCGACGACGAACTCGACGAGGTGGCGATCGGCATGGCCCACCGCGGCCGGCTGAACGTGCTCACCAACATCGCCGGCAAGACCTACGCCCAGGTCTTCCGTGAATTCGAGGGAACCCAGGACCCGCGCTCAGTGCAGGGCTCCGGCGACGTGAAGTACCACCTCGGCACCGAGGGCACCTTCACATCGGACAACGGCAAGGAGACCAAGGTCTACCTCGCCGCCAACCCGTCCCACCTCGAGGCCGTGGACTCCGTCCTCGAAGGCATCGTCCGCGCCAAGCAGGACCGCCTGGACCAGGGCGAGGCCTTCCCCGTCCTGCCGATCATGGTGCACGGCGACGCCGCCTTCGCAGGCCAGGGCGTGGTGGCGGAAACGCTCAACCTTTCCCAGCTGCGGGGCTACCGCACCGGCGGCACCATCCACATCGTGGTCAACAACCAGGTCGGCTTCACCACCGCCCCGTCCTCGTCACGTTCCTCCACCTACTCCACGGACGTCGCCAAGATGATCCAGGCGCCGGTGTTCCACGTGAACGGCGACGACCCGGAGGCCGTGGTCCGCATCGGGCAGCTCGCCTATGAGTTCCGCCAGCGGTTCCACAAGGACGTTGTCATCGACATGGTCTGCTACCGCCGCCGCGGCCACAACGAGGGCGACGACCCCTCGATGACGCAGCCGCTGATGTACAACCTGATCGAAGCGAAGCGTTCGGTCCGTAAGCTGTACACCGAATCCCTGATCGGCCGCGGTGACATCACCGAGGAAGAGGCCGAGCAGCTGCTCCGCGATTACCAGGAACGGCTGGAGCGGGTCTTCGCCGAAACCCATGCCGCGCAGACCTCCCCGATTCCGATCATCACGGCGGATCTCGCCGCGGTGTCGGACCTGGAGCGTCCGAAAGCCCAGCAGACCGACTCCGGTGTCAGCGCTCCGGCGTCGACGGCGATCTCGGCCGAAATGCTGGCGCGCATCGGCAAGGCCCACACCGACGTCCCCGAGGGCTTCACGGTCCACGCCAAGCTCAAGCAGCTGCTGGAGAAGCGTGAACTGATGTCCCGTGAAGGCGGCATCGACTGGGGCTTCGGCGAGCTCGCCGCGTTCGGTTCGCTCATCATGGAAGGCGTACCCGTCCGGCTCGCCGGCCAGGACTCGCGCCGCGGCACCTTCGTGCAGCGCCACGCCGTCTTCCACGACCGCGCCAACGGCGACGAGTGGCTGCCGCTGGCGCACCTCTCCGATGACCAGGCCAAGCTGTGGATCTACGACTCACTGCTGTCCGAATATGCCGCCATGGGCTTCGAGTACGGCTACTCGGTGGAGCGCCCGGATGCCCTGGTGCTCTGGGAGGCGCAGTTCGGTGACTTCGTCAACGGCGCGCAGACCATCATCGACGAGTTTATCTCCTCGGCCGAGCAGAAGTGGGGCCAGCGTTCCTCGCTGGTGCTGATGCTGCCGCACGGCTACGAGGGCCAGGGACCGGACCACTCGTCCGCCCGCATCGAGCGCTTCCTGCAGATGTGCGCCGAAGAAAACATGATCGTGGCCAACCCCACGACCTCGGCGTCGCACTTCCACCTGCTGCGCCGCCAGGCGTACAGCCGGCCGCGCAAGCCGCTCATCGTCTTTACGCCGAAGCAGCTGCTCCGCCTCAAGGCCGCAGCGTCTTCCGTGGAGGACTTCACGACCGGCACCTTCCGGACCGTCATCCCCGAACACGAGCAGCTGCAGGGCGACGCCGTCGAGCGTGTCCTGCTGGTCTCCGGCCGCTTGTACTACGATCTGCTGTCAACCCGGCAGAAGACCGGTGACAAGACCACGGCGATCGTCCGGGTCGAGCAGCTTTACCCGCTGCCCGCCGCCGAGATTGCCGCTGAGCTTGCCAAGTACCCGAACGCCGACGTTGTCTGGGCACAGGACGAGCCCGCCAACCAGGGCCCGTGGCCGTTTATCGGCCTGAATCTTCCGGACGCACTGGACCGCCGGGTCCGCCTCGTTTCCCGCCCCGCCTCGGCTTCCACCGCGGCAGGATCGATGAAGCGCCACTCGGCGGAACAGGACGGGTTGCTCAAGCAGGCATTCGCCCGTAAGTAAGGTCAGTGCTGCCCGGCCGGAGATTGAAACCCGCAACTCCGGCCGGGCAGCTTTATTTAACCGTTTGTTGGACGCTCTGGATTGAAGAGGTAGTCGTGGAAGATCGAAAGCTGCGGATCGCAGCCGTTGGCGATGAACTGCTGGCCGGCCTGGGTGATCCCCGCGCGCTGGGCTGGCTGGGGCGGGTGCTGGCGCGCACGCCGCAGGACGGACTGTCCCTGGAGTGCTATCCCCTTCCCTGCCCGCAGGAGGGCACGGAAGGCCTGGCTGCCCGCTGGCTTGAGGAAACCGGCCGCCGCTTCAACAACCAGCACGAGAACCGGCTGGTGATCGGGCTCTCCAGCCGCGATGTCGAGTTTGGGCTCTCCACGGCCCGCAGCCGGCTCAACCTCGCCAACATCCTCGATTCGGCCTCGCAGAACAGGATCGAGGTCTTCGTCGTGGGGCCGCCGCCCACCCTGGATCCGGCCCAGAACCGCAGGATCGGTGAGCTCAATACGGCCTTCGCCGACGTGACCACCCGGCGCAAGCACCTTTACGTCGACACGTTCTCGCCGCTGCTGAACCATGAGCAGTGGCGCCAGGACCTCGCGGCCAACGGGGGCACCCCCGGCCAGGCGGGCTACGGACTGATGGCGTGGCTCGTCCTGCACCGCGGCTGGTTCCAGTGGCTGAGGATCGACGCCCCCGAGTAAACCGCAAGGCTGGCTCCCCCGGGCAATTCGCGATATATCTTGACTGTGCCAAACTGGCGATATATCGTGACTTCATAGTCGCGATATATCGCAACCGTTCGCATGAAGCAGCGCCTCCCGGAGGAACCATGGCAGAGAACAACTGGACCGTCACCGGTCCGCAGACCATCGACGTCGACGGCGTCACCTCGCTCAAGCTCGGCATCGTCCGGGGGCGCTTCGACATCGTCGCGCACGATGAGCCCGTGGCGCGGATCGAAGTCTCCGAAGTCCACGGGGACCCGCTCGCGATCAGCCTGGTGAACGGACGCCTGGAGGTCCGCCACCAGCTGCACGGGCCGCAGGGCTGGTTCAAGAACCTCATGGGTACCGTCAATAACAGCAGCAGCAATTCCGTGGTCATCAGCATCGCCCTGCCGCCAGGCGTCGAGATCGAGGCCGGCACCGTCAGCGGCGACGGCATGGTTTCCGGGATCAGCGGGCAGACCCGGCTGAACACGGTCTCCGGCTCGGTCCTGGCCGACGGGACGTCCGGGAATTTGTCCGTGAACACCGTCAGCGGCGAAGTGATCGCCCGCAACCACCACGGCGTGCTGACGGCCAAGAGCGTCTCGGGCGAGGTCACCGCCTCCGGCGACTTCAGCAACATCCGCGCCAACACCGTCAGCGGGGATCTCAGCTTCGACCTGCACAGTTTCACCCAGGACTTTGGCGCGAATTCCGTCTCGGGTGATGTCACCATCCGCCTCCCGCACGACGTCGGCGTGGACATCATCGCCAAGTCCGCCAGCGGCGCCGTCGTCATTGACGACCAGCGGTACAACCAGCCCGGCGGCACCGTGCAGACCATTGCCGGACCCGACACCCAGCTTATGTTGGTCCGGACCAACTCCGTCTCGGGGAAGACCTCGATCTTCCACGGCCGGCCGGGCGCGGACCCCCACCAGGGTCTCTGATGCCTCCGGTCTTTGCCCACGGGGCGCTCCGGCTCTATCTGCTCGCACTGCTGGAGACGGGTCCGAAGCACGGCTACGAACTCATCAAGGCACTCAGCGAACGCTTCGGCGGCACCTACTCCCCCAGTGCCGGAACCATCTATCCGCGGCTCGGCAAGCTCGAGGAGGAAGGGCTCGTCGCCACCCACACCGAAGGCAGGCGAACCTATTACAGCATCACCCCGGCAGGACTCGTGGAGCTGAACAGCCGGCGGGACGAACTTGCCGGCGTCGAAAACGACATCTCCGCATCAGTGCGGCGGCTCGCTGACAACCTGCGGCAGGACATCAAAGTCAACATGCGCGGACTGCGCGCGGACCTCGCCGCAACGGCCGAGGCTGCCCGGTCGTCCGCCCGGGCCGCCGGATCGACGGTCGCCTCCCTGGCGGGCCAGCGATACTCGCAGGAGAGCGATGGCCGGCTCCGGGAGGCAGAGATGCTCGTGCAGGCCTTCCGCGACGACATCCGCGTGGAACTGCGGCGCCACGGCGGCCGGCATCCGATCACCCCGGTGACACTGGAAACAGTCAAAACGGTACTGGACCAGGCCCGGATCTCCATCCGGAATTCCCTGGAGTGACTCGCCCCGCCGCGGTTGTCCGCTCTCATTGTCCGTGGTTGTTCCTGGTTGTCCGTGGTTGTCCCTCTGGGGGCTTCCCGCCCCGCCGGTTCGCGGCGGGTGCCCCGATGTGGGAGACTTGAGGGCAGCTCTTTTGAGTACCAAAAATTAAGGAGGCCAGCTATGAGCAAACGTGCACGTAAACGTCGTGACCGTAAGCGTGGCGGCGCGAACCACGGCAAGCGCCCCAACGCCTAAGCAAAGCTTGGAATGACGAATGACCCCGGAAACCTCACGGTTTCCGGGGTCATTCGTTTTGGACCATGAAGCTGGGGCGCCTCGGGCGGGTCAGGCCTCAACCGGGTTGCTGGAGTGGATCCGGTCCAGGATCGCATTCTTGAGGTTCGCCGGGGCGGCCTCGGTGCAGGAACGCTTCACCATGACGCGGATCACACATTCGAGGTCGTACTGCTCGAAGCATTCCGGGCACCCGTCCAGGTGGTCCTTGATCTCGGCGATGTCATCGTGGGTGAGGGCACCATCGAGATACTCGTAGATCCGTTGCATCCGGGCGTCGTCGCAGTCGCCCAGTCCCTGGCAGTCGCTCATTTCCTGTTCTCCTGTTTTTTGCTTCCGGCCGCTGTGGTGGTTTCTGCGGCCCTGAATCCGCGCTCGGCGGCATAGTCGGCGAGCATGTCCCGCAGCATCTTCCGGCCCCGGTGCAGGCGGGACATGACGGTCCCGATCGGGGTGTTCATGATGTCTGAAATTTCCTTGTACGCGAATCCCTCGACGTCGGCGAAGTACACCGCCAACCGGAATTCCTCCGGAATGGCCTGCAGGGCCCGCTTCACGTCCGAATCCGGCAGGTGGTCCAGCGCCTCGGCCTCCGCCGAACGAAGTCCGGACGAGGTGTGCGACTCCGCCCGGGCGAGCTGCCAGTCCTCGATGGTGTCCGAGTTCGACTGGAGCGGCTCGCGTTGCCGCTTGCGGTAGAGGTTGATGTAAGTGTTGGTCAGGATGCGGTACAGCCAGGCTTTTAGGTTGGTGCCCGGCTTGTACTGGTGGAAGGCGGAGAACGCCTTCGTGTAGGCCTCCTGGACCAGATCCTCGGCATCAGCGGGATTCCGGGCCATCCGCATGGCTGCGGAGTACAGCTGGTCCACGTACTGCATGGCATCGCGTTCGAACCGTGCCCGGCGTTCCTCCGTGGATTCGGTCGCAACATCCAGCGCCTGCCCGTCCACGATCGTCTCCTGGGCGGCGGCATCCTGCGCCGCGTCGGTGCCGGCCGCCCCGACCGCACCAGGTTCCAGGGCAGGACGGGAGAGTGCGCCGGCAGGGCCGGCAGCAGATGACTTGGCGGGCGTGGCGCCGTTTCCGGCTGCCTCGTGCATGGCCGCAACGGCCGGGTCCATGGTGCTCATTGCCTTCAAGTCTACTGTCACCTTCCGGCGGGCGTCCGTCATTGCCGGCACCATTCCCCGCTGCAGGGCCGCGGTCCATGCCGGGAGTTGCCCCGTGTCCAACACGTGAATGTCCTTTACGGGAATGTCCCTCACCAGAATCAAATCTCCGCCTTCCTGCGCCACGCCGAAGTAGTCCAGCCGTGCCGCTGTGTTCCAGTCCACCGTCCGGGCTGAGCCGAGCCAGAATCCGGCCGCAAATGAACGGCCGGGACCTGTCATTCACAACCCGGCCCGGCAGGCAAATATTCCGCAAAAGTGCAAGACTAGAACCGGTTCTCCCGCTCTGATTGCGCGGTTCGTCCATCCAGGAGGAAATTCATGTCGTTTGTCCGCTTTCTCGCCCGGCCCATGCTCGCCTCCAGTTTCGTCCTTGCAGGCATGGACAAGCTCAAGAACGCGGATGACACTGCGACGCAGCTGTCACCCCTGCTGCGGCGCGCGGCCGAATCCCTGCCGTTCCAGACCAACGAGAAGGTGCTGGCCCGCGTTATCGGCGGCACCCAGGTCGGGGCCGGCGTGTGCCTCGCGCTGGGCAAATTCTCGCGGCTGGCAGCCACTGTGCTCGCCGTCATCTCGGGCCTGAACGGCTACGTGGAATGGCGCAGCGCGGACATCACGTCCAAGGCGGGCCGCGACGCCCGGCGCAAGCAGCTGTTGAAGAACGTTTCCCTGACCGGCGGAGTCCTGCTGGCCTCGGTCGACACCAACGGCCGGCCCAGCCTGGCCTGGCGCGCCGAGCACCTCGCCGCGGACGCCAAGAAGAACGCCGGCCACCTCGCTGCCGACGTCAGGAAGACCACCGGCAAGCAGCTGAAGAAGGCCGACAAGGCCGTACGCAAAGCCGTGGACCACACCGTGGGAGCCTAAGGCAGCAATGACAGGCACCACCCCCGCCGCAGCACGCCCCTCTGTTCCGGCCCGCAGCTCTCAGCCCTGGCAGGCGCCCTTCGCCGGACAGCCCGTCGACGCCACGGTCACCGTTCCGGGATCGAAGTCCCTGACCAACCGGTACCTCGTGCTCGCCGCCCTCGCCGACGGGCCGTCGCGGCTGCGGGCTCCGCTGCATTCCCGGGACTCGGCCCTGATGATCGAGGCGCTGCAGCAGCTCGGGGCCACCATCACGGAAGTCCCGGGCGAGGGCGCCTTTGGTCCCGACCTGGCGGTCACGCCCCTCGACCCGCGCGCCGCCGAGGCACGGTCCGCGGTCGATTGCGGGCTGGCCGGGACAGTCATGCGGTTCGTCCCGCCCGTCGCGGCACTGCGCCACGGAGTGACGCTCTTCGACGGTGACCCGCATGCGCGCAAACGCCCGATGGGTCCCATCATCGAGGCGCTGACCGGGCTGGGCGTCTCCGTCAGCGCACCCGACGGCGGCCCGGTGTCCTCGCTGCCGTTCGCGGTCGAAGGCACGGGCGAGGTGCGGGGCGGCCACCTCGTCATCGATGCCAGCGCTTCCTCCCAGTTCGTCTCCGCCCTGCTCCTGGCCGGAGCACGCTTCACCGAAGGTCTCCATCTGGAGCACGTCGGCCAGCCCGTGCCGAGCCTGGACCACATCAACATGACCGTCGCCGTGCTCCGCGGCGTGGGCGTGGCCGTCGATGACTCGGTGCCGAACCACTGGGTTGTCTCCCCCGGGGCCATCCGCGCCTTTGACCTCAGGATGGAACAGGACCTCTCCAATGCGGGGCCGTTCCTCGCGGCGGCCCTGGCCACCCGCGGCACGGTCCGCATCCCCAACTGGCCGGCCCCGACCACCCAGGTGGGTGATCTGTGGCGCAGCATCCTCACCACCATGGGGGCGACAGTCACGCTCGCGGACGGAACCCTGACCGTGACCGGCGGCCCGGAGATCAAGGGCGCGGACTTCGACGGGACCAGCGAACTTGCCCCCACCGTCGCCGCACTCTGCGCCCTTGCCACCGGCCCGTCGCGGCTGGGCGGCATCGCCCACCTCCGCGGGCACGAAACAGACCGGCTTGCCGCCCTCGTCGCCGAAATCAACCGCCTGGGCGGTGACGCGGAGGAGACGCCCGACGGTCTCATCATCCGTCCCGTGCCACTACACGGCGGAGTCGTCCACAGCTACGCCGACCACCGGATGGCCACGGCAGGCGCCATCCTGGGCCTGGCAGTGCCCGGCATCGAGGTCGAGGACATTGAGACCACGGCCAAGACCATGCCGGACTTCCCGCGGCTCTGGGAGGCCATGCTCGCGCAGGGCACCGCCGGAAGTGCAGCCCCCACAGGCCCGACCCCCGCAGACAAGGACGCCTCAGGTGGCACGCAGCACTGACTCCTGGGACGAATCCGACGTCCGGATCCGCCCCAATAAGAAGGGCACCCGTCCCCGTACCAAGGACCGGCCCGCCTACGACGACGCCGTCACCGGACGGATCATCACCGTTGACCGCGGACGCTACACCGCCGTCGTCGCCGAAGGCACGCCCGAGGAACGCAAAATCATCGCCGCCCGGGCCCGGGAACTGCGCCGGAACCCGGTCGTGGCCGGCGACTTCGTCTCCCTCGTCGGGGACGTCAGCGGCGAACCAGACACCCTGGCCCGGCTGGTCAAGATCCAGGACCGCAGGACCCTGCTGCGGCGCAGCGCCGATGACACGGACCCGATCGAGCGCGCCGTCGTCGCCAATGCCGACACGCTGGTGATCGTGGTGGCGGCCGCCAATCCGGAGCCCCGGACCGGGTTCATCGACCGCGCCCTCGTGGCCGCGTACGACGCCGGAATCGAGCCGCTGCTGCTTGTCACCAAGGCCGACGTCAAGGACCCTGCGGAGCTGCTGTCCAACTACCAGCACCTTGACTTCCCGGTGATCATCTCCAAGACAGCGGATTCGGCCGCCTCGGGCATCGATGCCCGCTCGGACGACGGGCTGTCGGCCCGGCTGGACAAGGACGCCGTCTCCCAGCTGCGCGCCCACCTCGACGGGAAGGTCACCGTCATGCTGGGCCACTCCGGCGTCGGCAAATCCACCATGGTCAACGCGCTCACCGGCGCCGAGCGCGCCACCGGCGGAGTCAACGCAGTGACCGGGCGCGGCCGCCACACCTCCTCCTCCGCGCTGGCCCTCAAGGTCAACGATGCGCCGCCGGGCAGCTGGATCATCGACACCCCCGGCATCCGCTCCTTCGGACTGGCCCATGTGGACCCCGACCGGATCCTGCGGTCCTTCCCGGACCTCGAGCCCGGGACCGACGACTGCGAGCGGGGCTGCAAGCACGATTCCAGCGCCGTCAACTGCGGCGTGGACGCCTGGGTCGCCGCCGGCCATGCGGGGGAATCCGGCCCGGCCCGGCTCGCCTCTCTCCGCCGCCTGCTGGGGACGGACCCGCGGATGGAAGCGCAGGACGTCAAGGAACTGGGCACCGTCTCCTGACCCTGCCGCCCGGACCGGCGATTGCCGTGCTTCGGGCGGCCTCCGGCGGCGCAGCATCCCGCCTCCCGCCCCGCCGCCCGCTTTGGCGGTAGTTTGGAACCATGAGTCAACCAGCTTCAAGCTACAACGATGACCTGCGCCTCGCCCATGTACTGGCAGATTCCGTAGATTCCCAGACCATGAGCCGCTTCAAGGCGCTCGATCTTCGGATCGAGACGAAGCCGGACCTGACGCCGGTGACGGACGCGGACAAGTCGGCCGAGGAAGCCATCCGCGGCCAGCTCTCCCGCTCCCGCCCGCGCGACGCCGTACTCGGCGAGGAGTTTGGCAGTTCCGGCCACGGCTCCCGCCGCTGGATCATTGACCCGATCGACGGGACCAAGAACTTCGTCCGCGGCGTCCCCGTCTGGGCCACCCTGATCGCCCTCGTCGACGAAGGCGAGCCGGTCGTCGGTGTAGTGAGCGCCCCGGCACTCGGGAAGCGCTGGTGGGCCGCGAAGGGCGCCGGGGCCTACATGGGCCGGTCGCTGGCGGCCGCCACCCGGCTGAGGGTCTCCAACGTTTCCAAGCTCTCGGACGCATCGCTGTCCTACTCCAGCCTGGGCGGCTGGAAGCAGCGCGGCAACCTCGACGAGTTCCTGGGCCTGACCGAGGAGGTCTGGCGCACCCGCGCCTACGGCGATTTCTGGTCCTACTGCCTCGTGGCCGAAGGCGCCGTCGACATCGCCTGCGAGCCGGAACTGAATCTCTACGACATGGCCGCGCTGGTCCCGATCGTGACCGAGGCCGGCGGACGCTTCACCTCCCTCGAAGGAGAAGACGGACCCTTCGGCGGCAACGCCCTGGCCACCAACTCCATCCTGCACTCGGAGGTCCTGAAGCGGCTCAATCCGGGGCTGGACGACCTGCTGTAGGCATTCCCGGGCGCCGCGGGCGCACCCCGCGGCGCGTGCCGTAACAAAGCGCTTCATAAAAGGCCCTTCCCTTTTCCGCTCCCGCGCAGATGTCCTAGGCTCGAAGCAGGTCACGAGTGCCAGCGCTAAACCCCGGTTTGCTGGCCGGCAACCCTCCATTCGCGGTGGGGTGCCCCGGGTGACGACCTGGCCGGTCCGGAACGGACCCGGCAAGCGCGGATCCCCGGTGCGTGGGGTCCTTTTCGAGCGAGGTCCCATGACAACTGCCACTTTTCCTGCTGCCACTTTTCCTGCCACTTCCGGACGCCAGGCCGGCGCCAGCCGCGCCGTTCCGGAGGCGAGGTTCGCCGTCGCCCGCCGGCCCCTGGCCGCCGTGTCCGGCGCCGAGATCCAGGCACCGCTGATCCAGGGCGGCAGCGTCCGCTACGCCAACCTGGATTACGGCGCCTCCGCCCCCGCCCTGTCCGTGGTCTCGGCTTACCTCAACGAGATCCTGCCGTTCTACGCCAGTGTCCACCGCGGCGCCGGTTATGCCTCCCAGATCAGCACCTCGGTCTACGAGAACGCCCGCAGCATTGTCCGCGGCTTCGTGGGCGGCCGGGCGGACGATTCGGTGATCTTCACCCGGAACACCACCGATTCCCTGAACCTGCTGGCCGGTTGCCTGCCCGTCGTCGACGGCGTGCACACCGGCGAGGTGCTCTATCTCGACATCGAACACCACGCCAACCTCCTGCCGTGGCAGGGCGTGCCGCACCGCAGTGTCATCGCCGCCCCCACCCTCGCGGCCACGCTGGAACTCCTCCGCGGGGAGCTCGCCTATGGCGGCGTCAGCCTGCTCGCCGTCACGGGCGCCTCCAACGTCACCGGGGAGATCCTGCCGATCCGGGCGCTGGCCGCCCTCGCCCACGAATACGGCGCCAGGATCGTCGTCGACGCCGCACAGCTGGCCCCGCACCGGCGGATCGACATCGCCGCGGACGACGTCGACTATCTCGCCTTTTCCGGGCACAAGCTCTATGCCCCGTTCGGCGCCGGCGTGCTGATCGGCCGTTCCGACTGGCTCGACGCCGGCACGCCGCACCTGGCCGGCGGCGGAGCGGTACAGGATGCGCGGATCGATGCGGTCAGCTGGACCACCGGCCCGGCACGGCACGAGGGCGGTTCCCCGAATGTCCTGGGCGCCGCCACCCTGGCCCGCGCCACGCAGGTGATCGCCGGGCTGGACGTGCAAGAGTGGCACGCGCACGAAAACGCCATCCGGTCCTTCCTCGTCGAGGGACTCGCCCGCATCGAGGGCGTCACCGTCCACCAGATCTTCTCGGACAGCGCCTCGTTCGATGCGCCGGCAGGAACCGGTCCGGACGCGGGGCCGGGCACCGGCACCATCGGCGTCGTGAACTTCTCGCTGGAGGGCTACGACGCAGGCCTGGTGGCGGCCTACCTGTCCGCTGAACACGGCATCGGGCTGCGCGACGGCCGTTTCTGCGCGCATCCCCTGCTCCGGCGGCTCGGGCTGCCCTCGGGATCACTGCGGGCCAGCTTCGGCCTGGGTTCCCGGCTGGAGGACGCCGAGCGGCTGCTCGCCGGGGTCCGGGAACTGCTCCGGTCCGGCCTCGGCTGGGACTACGTGGTGGACGCCGGACGCTGGGTGCCGTCCAACGACACCCGCAGCTACCCGCACTGGGCTCCCAACACACCGGGCACTGCCGGCGCGGCCCCCTGCACGCTGGGGTAGCCCCGCGGCGGAGGACCCGGACAGCGGCGCCCCGTCCCGCGTGCGGTAAATTCGAAAGGTACCCACCCGGACCTGCCGAAGGAGATCGCACGTGGCACGCGGCGGACCAAAACTGCACAGTGGCCCCAAACTGCATCACGAGCGGCGCCAGGAGCTGGGGCAAAGCTTCCGCGATGGCGGGGAACACTACGAACGCGTCCGCCCGGGCTACCCCGGGGATTCGGCCGACTGGCTGATTCCCGCCGGAGCCAGGGACGCCGCGGACGTCGGCGCCGGAACCGGGAAGTTCACGGCGCTGCTGGTCGCCCGCGGCCTGCACACAGTAGCGGTGGACCCCTCCGCCGACATGCTGGACCAGCTGCGCAGGACGCTCCCCGGCGTCACCGCCGTCGAGGGCACCGCAGAGCACACCGGGCTGCCCGCCGCGGCGTTCGACCTCGTCACCGTCGCCCAGGCCTGGCATTGGTGCGATCCCCTCCCGGCCAGCACGGAGATCGCCAGGATCCTGCGCCCCCACGGCGTCCTGGGGCTGGTCTGGAACCAGCTGGACACGTCCGTCCCCTGGGTGCACCGGCTCTCGCGCATCATGCATGCCGGCGATGTGCACAAGCCGCACTTCAAACCGCCGCTGGGTCCGGAATTCACGGGACTGGAGAGCCACCTCAGCCGCTGGGAGGACCCGGTGCGCGCCGGGGACATCCTGGAGCTCACCAAGTCCCGCAGCTATTACCTGGCGGCCGGTGAGGCGACCCGCGCCAAGGTGCTGGGCAACCTCGACTGGTACCTGCACGAGCATCTGGGTCACGGCCCCGACGACATCCTCCCGCTCCCCTACCTGACGCAGAGCTGGCGGGCCGTCCGGGCCTGACCCCGGCAGGTCCGCCCTGCAGGCCGGCCGGCCCTACCCTCGACGTTGCCCGGAACGGCCCGTTGGCTTATGGTTTCGGTATGCCTAATAATTATTTGTAGGCTATTGAAAACTCCGGTGCCGGCGTGGACCAGCCGCCACCGGCAGCGTCGTCGTCGACGCGCCAACCCCAGGGGAGCCCACCGTGCTGGACGTAACAGGCCACGAACCGCCGGCGCCGGACGCGGCCGTCCGGCGGATACCCGGTGGCCGCCGCGCCATGATCGGCCTGCTGGGTCCGGCGTTCGTCGCCGCGATCGCCTACGTCGACCCCGGCAACGTCGCGGCAAACCTCACGGCCGGCGCGCAGTACGGCTACCTCCTGGTCTGGGTGCTGGTGGCCGCCAACATCATGGCCGTGCTGGTCCAGTACCAGTCCGCCAAACTCGGGATCGTCACCGGAAAAAGCCTGCCGGAGATCCTCGGCGAACGGCTCAAGCCGTTCTGGCGCCGGGCGTTCTGGGTCCAGGCCGAGATCGTGGCCGCCGCCACCGACCTGGCCGAGGTGGTCGGCGGCGCGATCGCGCTCTACCTTCTCTTCGGGCTGCCCCTCCCCCTCGGCGCACTGATCGTCGGCGGCGTCTCCATGCTCCTGCTGGCGGTGCAGGCCAGGAACCGCCAGCGGCCCTTCGAGTTCATCATCATGTTCCTGCTGGCCATCATCACGATCGGATTCCTGGCCGGCCTGTTCATCAGCCCGCCCGATCCCGCCGGCGTCGCGGCCGGACTGATACCCGGGTTCCAGGGCCCGGACACCGTACTGCTGGCCGCAAGCATGCTGGGCGCCACCGTGATGCCGCACGCCATCTACGTCCACTCGGCCCTGTCACGGGACCGGCACCGCCCGAACCCGCACCTGCACGTTCCCGCGCCGGCCATGGCCCGCCTCGTCAGGGCGACCCGCTGGGACGTCGTCGCGGCCCTCGCCATCGCCGGCATCGTCAATATCGGAATGCTGCTGCTGGCCGCCTCGACCCTGGGCGGCGAGGAGGGCACGGATACCATCGAGGGCGCCCATGCCGCGATCACGAACAACCTCGGCCCGGTGGTCGGCGTCATCTTCGCCGTGGGACTGCTGGCCTCCGGTCTGGCCTCGACGTCCGTGGGCTGCTATGCCGGCGGATCCATCATGCAGGGGCTCCTCAAGATCCGGATCCCGCTGATGACGCGCCGCGTCGTCACCCTGATCCCGGCCGTTGTGCTGTTGAGCGTCGGCTTCGACCCCACCTGGGGCCTTATCCTCAGCCAGGTCGTCCTGAGCTTCGGCATCCCCTTCGTCCTGGTCCCGCTGGTGGTGCTGACCAGCAACAAGGCGCTCATGGGCCGCTTCGCCGACGGGCTGGCCCTCCGTATTGCCGCAATCATCAGCGTGATCCTGGTCGTGGCGCTGAACCTGGTCCTGCTGTGGCTGACGTTCTCCGGCGCCGCCGGACGGTAGGCTGGGGGCTGTGAAGACCAGTCTGCCCTCCTCCTCGATCGAGGACTACGTCAAGGTCATCTACTCCTTTACGGAGTGGCAGGACAAGCCCATCACCTCCACCCAGCTGGCCCAGCGCCTCGGCGTGGCCAACTCCTCGGTCTCCGAAATGGTCCGCAAGCTCAAGGACCAGGGCCTCGTGGACCACCAGCCCTACAGCGCCATCACCCTCACGGCCGACGGCGTCCGGCTGGCCCTGTCGATGGTCCGGCGGCACCGCCTGATTGAAACTTTCCTCGTCCGCGAGCTGGGCTACCGCTGGGATGAGGTCCACGACGAAGCTGAACTCCTGGAACACGCCGTCTCGGACACGTTCATCGAGCGGATGGCCGCCAAGCTCGGGAACCCGGTGCGGGACCCGCACGGCGATCCGATCCCCTCCGCCGACGGCTCCGTGCTGGTGCCCTCCGCCCGCCGGATGAGCGAGCTCGACGACGGGCACACCGGCCGGATCACCCGGATCAGCGACGAAAACCCCGAGCTGCTGCGCTACCTTTCCGCAGAGGCGATCGGGCTGGACGCGGACGTCGAGGTTTTGGGCCGGAAACCTTTTGGCGGCGCCCTGGTGGTGCGCATCGGCTCCGGCGGGAGCCGGCAGGAAGTCGACCTTGCCGAGGAGGTCGCGTCGGCCCTCTGGGTCCACAGCGAGGGCGACCATCCCGGCTGCATCCTCGCGCTGCACTGACTGGGGAGGGGCGAACCGGGTACCCTCCGATCCCGTATCGTTAAAGGATGGTTACCCGACGCGAAGCAGCCCAGATTCTCGACATTCCCCTGGAGATGGCTCACCGTCACAACATCCCGTCCCGGCTGAGCGACGCCGAGCTGGGCGAACTCCTTGACAACCCGCCGGCGTGGCTCGTCCAGTCGAAAGCCAACCGGACCGGCAAGCGCCCCATTTGGGTCCAGCTGACATGCGCGGTCTGCGGATATTCCGAGGCGGCCCGGCCAAAGAAGTGGTGGCCGGACTTCACCTATGTGTGCTGCGCGCACCACGCTCCGTATGAGATTCCCGGCCTCGGTACCGGGCTGGTCCGCAGTGAGTATGAGGGCGTGGGCAGCCGTTTTGTCGGCATCGTGGACGTCGCGGTGCCGGAGGCGTAACTTAATAGCACGGGGGCCATCCGGGCCCCCTGCCGTTAGGGAGCGCCCACATGCCTGACAAGACGCCGCACCGGAGCATGGCCAAGAAGCCGGTGAAAACCATCAAGGAAAAACGGGCCGAGAAGAAGACCAAGAACGTCGCGGAAACGCATGCCGACCCGGTTGCCCACATCAAGAAGCGCTGAGCACTGCTCGCCCGCCGAGCCGCCCAGGCAAAGCAAAAGGCCGGAAGCTGAAGCTTCCGGCCTTTTGTGTGGATCTTTACGGGGTGGAGCACCGTTGCCGGCGCTCCGATGGTGGAGATGGGGGGAATTGAACCCCCGTCCGATGTCGTGTTGTCAGGGCTTCTCCGGGCGCAGTTTGCGTTGGATTTTCTCGGCCCCAGCCATGCTACAAACAGCTGGCTGATCCGGGCCCAGTCATCTAAGAGTCCCGTTCACCCCGATGACGGGGGTAAACAGCAGTGGCTATCTAAATGACGCCAGGATCCGGGGCAATAGCAACCTCGGGCTGACGGACTGTCTTACTGCTTAGGCAGCGAGAGCGAAGTCAGTGCGTTTTGATTCGGCACTTATTGGTTTGCAGACAGCGTTTACGAGATAATTCTGCATCCTCGGCCCGCTTCACCTGTCGCGACTAACATCGTCGAAACCGATCATCCCCGTATTTTTTTATCAAACCGGTGAGGAAACTTGTTGAACCGCTTCGTTGCTGCTGAACCGATTCCGCGCCGTTCCTTCCCGGACTACCTAGCATAACGCACGTCCCGGCAGAATCATTCCCGCGGGTTGTGGCCAGTCTCCCTAGCGCCGGTTCCGCTCGCGCATGACGCGGAGGGCTTCGCGCTTGTCCTGCTGCTCTCGCAGGCTCTGGCGCTTGTCGTATTCCTTCTTGCCGCGGGCGACGCCGATCTCGACCTTGGCCCGGCCGTCCAGGAAGTACAGCTGGAGGGGGACGATGGTGAAGCCCGATTCGCGGATCTTGTGCGAAATCTTGGTGAGCTCGTCGCGGTGCAGCAGCAGTTTCCGGCGCCGGCGTGCGGCATGGTTGGTCCAGCTCCCCTGGTGGTACTCGGGGATGTGGATGCCCTCCATCCACAGCTCGTCGTTGTAGAAGGTGCAGAAGCCGTCGACCATGGAGGCATGGCCCTCGCGGAGGGACTTCACTTCCGTTCCCATCAGCGCGATCCCGGCCTCATAGGTGTCGAGGATGGTGTAGTCGTGCCGGGCCTTGCGGTTGGTGGCCACTACCTTACGGCCACTTTCTTTCGGCACGGTAGAACTCCTTGGATCGATGGGTGGGGCCGCAACCTGTACGGTGCGGTGTCCTCTCCAGTTTACGGCAGGGCCGCGGGTGAGCCGTGAGGCTTCCGCTCCAGGCGGATCAGAGCAGTGTCATCGGATCCACGGCCCGGCCGTTGAGCCAGGTCTCGAAGTGCGAGTGGCAGCCGGTGGAGTTGCCGGTGGTTCCCGAGTAGGCGATGAGCTGTCCCTGGCTGACCTGCTGGCCCGGGGAGACCGCCACGCTGGTGTTGTGGTAGTAGATGGTGGTCAGCGAGTTGCCCTGGACGACGCCGTGGGAGATCTTCACGTTGTTTCCGCCGCCGTCGTTGGCCCAGCCGGCCGAGAACACGGTGCCGGCCGCCGCGGCGTACACCGGCGTGCCGCAGGCTGCGGCAAAGTCGATGCCGGTGTGCATGTAGCCGCCCTGGCCGTAGAAGTCGATGGTGCCCGGCGGCGTCGAGCGCCAGCCGAAGCCCGAGCTGATCGGGACACCGTTGAAGGGCTGACGCAGTCCGAAGGCTGACGGCGGTCCGGCCGGGGCGGGGACGTACGGCGGCTTAGCCTGGCCCTGGGCACGGGCGGCTGCTGCGGCGGCGTCGGCGATCCGGCGCTGTTCGGCTTCCCAGGCCTCGCGGAGCTTGCGGTCGCGCTCGGCGATATCCGCCGCCACGGCGTCCTGCTGGGACTTGACCTGGGCGAGCTGGGTCTGGATTCCGGGTTTGGCGGCCTGGAGTTCGGCGTCGAGCCGGGTGGTGTCGGCGATGAGCTTGTCCACCTCGGACTTTTTGGCCTCGGCCTCGTCCCGGGCGGCTTGTTCGCGGGCCAGCGCGGCATCGGCTTTGGCCTTGAGGTCCTTGATTTCGACCTCTACGGCTTCGAGCCGGGCCTGCGAGTTGACGTTGGTGGCGTTCTGCTGGGTGAGCTTGTCCATCGCGGAGTTCTGGCTGCGCATCGCCTGGTCGGCCAGGTCGATGGTGTCCGTGAGGCTGCCGCTGTTGTTCGAGCCGAAAAACAGCGAAAGGTTGGAAGGGACCCCGCCGGATTTGTAGGCCTGGGTGGCGATCTGCCCGATCAGCTTCTTGGTGTCGGCAATCTTCTGCTTGTCCGTCTCGAGCTGCTGGCTAATTTTGGCTTTGTTCTGCTGCGCCAGGTCCACCCGGGCGGCGAGAGCCTCGGACTCCTTGACGGCGCTGGCCACGCGCCCCTGGGCTTCGAGCAGGGCCTGCTGCGCACCGGGGAGCTGGCCCTGGTAGATCACGAGGTCCGAGGCGGCCTGCGCGATCCGGGAGTCCACGAACTCCAGGGAATGCTGGACCCGGGCCGCTTCCTCGCGGAGCGCGGCCTGCTGGTCCTCGAGGGTGTCGGCGAAGGCAACCGGGCTTGAGGCGCACATGCTCCCCGCCAGGACGAGCGCCAGTGCGGCGCCGACCATGCGGCTGCGGCGGCCGGCACCGGGCAGCCCGGTAGAAGCCGTACGCGGGGCCAGTCGATGCATCGGTGTCATGGGCCATCCCTTTTCGTTGTGCACCCTAGACCCTCAAGTATCGACGGAGGGTCAGGAGTGATGATACGCCTGCCAGCAGAACGCCGAGACCAATCAGGGCCGGAGCCAGGACCAGGGTCTGACCTGCAGAGATGAAGGCGGTGTCCGGATACTGCTTGGAGAGGTACCCGCCAAGGAAGAAGTGCGCCACGGCCCACAGCGTTCCCGAGGCCAGCACCGCGCCAATCACTGCGGCGATCACGCCCTCGAGGATGAACGGCAGCTGGATCACGATCTTCGACGCCCCGACGAGGCGCATGATTCCGGTTTCCCTTCGCCTGCTGAACGCCGACAGCCGGATGGTGGTGGCGATCAGCAGGATGGCGCAGACGATCATCACCCCGGCGACGCTCACGGCCACGAGGGACGCGGCGTTCATGACGGAGAACAGCCGTTCCAGCAGCTGGCGCTGGTCGATGACGGTTTCGACGCCGGCCTGGGAGGAGAAGGTCTCGCTGATGATCTGGTACTTCTCCGGGTCCTTCATGTTGATCCGGAAGGAGGCCGGGAGCTGGTCCGGTGTCACGGAGTCCACGATCGGGGAATTGGAGAACTGCTCCTTGAAGTGCTTGTACGCGTCGTCCTTGGACTCGAACTGGAAGTCGTTGACGTACTGGGCCACCGCAGGCGAGGCCAGGAGCTTGGCCACGTTGTCCTGCTGTTCCGGGGTGGCCGGGCCGGTGGCGCAGCCGGTCGCCGTCGAACCGTCACTGCAGAGGAAGATGGCGACCTGGACTTTGTCGTACCAGTAGCCCTTCATCTGGTTGATCTGCAGCTGCAGCATGCCCGCGGCGCCGACAAAGGTCAGGGACACGAACGTGACCAGGATGACCGAGACCACCATGGAGAGGTTGCGGCGCAGTCCGCTGCCGATTTCGGCGAGGACGAATTGGAGCCTCACAGCTGGTTCTCCCCTGCGTCGCGTACTTCGGTGCGGGTGGTTCCGGCCGGGTCGGGGGCGGGTTCGGCGTCCCGCCCGCTGGCGTCCCGCAGGCGGCGGGACTGTCCCACGACCGGAATCATGGAAGTGTACAGGGCCCTGGCCTCGTCCCGGATGACGACCCCGTTGCGGAGTTCGACGACGCGTTTGCGCATCTCGTTGACGATGTCGTCGTCGTGGGTGGCCATAACGACGGTGGTGCCGTTCTGGTTGATCTTGTCCAGCACCCCCATGATGCCCATGGAGGTGGTGGGGTCCAGGTTGCCGGTGGGCTCATCGGCCAGCAGGATGCCGGGACGGTTGACGACGGCGCGGGCGATCGCCACGCGCTGCTGCTCACCGCCGGAAAGTTCGTGCGGAAGACGGTTTTCCTTGCCTTCGAGCCCGACGGTTTTCAGGACCTCCGGGACGGTGTCGCGGATGACGCTGCGGCTCTTGCCGATGACCTGCATGGCGAAGGCGACGTTGGCGAACACGGTTTTCTGCGGCAGCAGGCGGAAGTCCTGGAACACGACGCCGATACCGCGGCGGAGCCTCGGCACACGCCAGCTGGAGATGTTCGCGACGTTCTGCCCGGCAACGTAGACGGCGCCCGAGGAGGCCCGGTCCTCTTTGAGGACCAGGCGCAGGAAGGTCGATTTGCCGGAGCCTGAGGCCCCGACCAGGAAGGCGAATTCGCCCCGGTCGATCTCAAGGTTGATCTTATCCAGCGCCGGTCGCGCTGTCTGGTCATAGACCTTGGTGACATTTTCGAAACGGATCATGGCCCTAAATACCCTGCAGGACGTGGACGGGTAGGGCCCAGTTCTGCCGCCGGTGCGCGGGCTTTCTAGTGGGGGAAGTAGAGCTCCGGCTTCTCGACTATACGCACGGGCTCCGGCGGATCGGCCCGAGCGCGGGGGCGTGTCGCAGGATTAGCCCGGAGGGGCGGGTGTGACGCAAGAGGCAGAGGGTACGGCTACTTGTCTGCGTTGCGGTTGTCGGTCCGCCAGCGGATGCCGGCGTCGATGAAGTCGTCGATCTCGCCGTCGAACACGGCGGAGGTGTTGCCGACCTCGTGCTCGGTGCGGAGGTCCTTGACCATCTGGTACGGGTTCAGGACGTACGAGCGCATCTGGTCGCCCCAGGAGGCCTTGACGTCGCCGGCGAACGCTTTCTTCTCCGCGTCCTCCTGCTCCTTCTTAAGCAGCAGGAGCCGGGACTGCAGCACACGCAGGGCTGCGGCGCGGTTCTGCAGCTGGGACTTCTCGTTCTGCATCGAGACCACGGTGCCGGTGGGGATGTGGGTCAGGCGCACGGCGGAGTCCGTGGTGTTGACCGACTGCCCGCCCGGGCCGGAGGAACGGAAGACGTCGACGCGGATCTCGTTGTCCGGGATGTCGATGGAGTCCGTCTGCTCGATCAGCGGGATGACTTCGACGGCGGCGAACGAGGTCTGGCGGCGGCCCTGGTTGTCGAAGGGGCTGATCCGGACCAGACGGTGGGTGCCGGCCTCGACGCTGAGGGTGCCGTAGGCGTAGGGGGCCTTGACCTCGAACGTGGCGGACTTCAGCCCGGCCTCTTCGGCGTAGGAGGTGTCCATGATGGTGGTCGGGTAGCCGTGGCGTTCGGCCCAGCGCAGGTACATCCGGAGCAGCATCTCGGCGAAGTCCGCGGCATCCACGCCGCCGGCTCCGGCACGGATCGTGACGACGGCTTCGCGCTCGTCGAACTCGCCGGACAGCAGCGTCACGACTTCGAGTTCCTTCAGCGCCTTGCGGATGGATTCCAGTTCGGTGGCTGCCTCCCCCATGGAGTCCGCGTCGTCCTCGTCCTGGCCCAGCTCCACGAGGACCTCGAGGTCGTCAATCCGCGATGTAAGCGAGTTCAGGCGCGCGAGTTCGGACTGGCGGTGCGAGAGCCGCGAGGTGATGACCTGGGCGGCTGCGGGGTCGTCCCACAGGTTGGGTTCGCCGGCCCGTTCGCTGAGTTCGGCGATGTCTTCCTTCAGCGCCTCGACATTCGAAACGTTCTCGATGGAGGCGTAGGTGGCGCGCAGGGCGCGGATTTCTGCGGGAAAATCAATGTTTGCCATGGTTTTTTAAGCCTACGCTATCCCTGCGGGCCGCCCGGACTGGGTTGCCTGCCAGGCCGGGCGACCGGGCAGGGGGCTACCGCGTGAGCCGGGAGCGCGCCGTCGAACTCGCTTCGATCCTGATGCCGTCCGGGACGAGGAAGTTGACGACCGGAGGGTGGACCGCGGCGCTGAGCACCACGACGGCGGTGGATCCGTCCGGGCTGCCCGTTCCCGGCCCGACGGCGAGGCCGCTGAACCGAGTGAAGGCGCTGCTGCGGTCCAGGAAGTCGACGGCGGTGCTCCGCACGCGGGCGCCGGTCAGGATGGCGGTGGGGGTGCCGCCAACGGTTTCGAGCTGCCCCAGGGTGAAGCTGTCCGCGGCGGCCACCGAGGCGCCGTCGGCCAGCGACAGGAGCTTCTTGTGCTCGATGTAGACGCCGGAGGCGGCGGTGACGACGGTCGCGAGAAGCAGGGCAAGCAGCATGAAGCCGATGATCAGCACCGTCATCTGCCCGGCATCGCGGCGTTGGTCCCCGCTGTGTTGGTCCCCGCCGTGTTGGTCCCGGTGATGTTGATGCGCTGGCTGCGGTTGCTGCCGGCGGCGGCGCCGACGGCGGAGCGTCGCGGGAACTTTCATCGGAAGCGGCCCACCAGTTGCGTGGCGGAGGCGCTGAGCTGCCCGGCGTTCAGGTTCAGCGCCTCGCTGAACGGGACGAACGGCAAGCGCACGGTGAGATGGACGGTGACCGTCACGGCCGAACCGGCAGCCATGCAGTCCGCGGGGGCGCAGCTGGTCTCGACCCGTGCATTGGCGGCGGAGTGCCCGTGGTCGGCGAGCGCCAGCAGAACCGCTTGCTCGGCGGCGGCCCGGCCGCCGGCCGCGTCCGTCTGGGCGACGAAGACCTTCGCGGCCTGGTCCGCGGCGCCAACAACCGCAAATGAGCCGCCCTGGAGCTGGCCCATCGTGATGATGAAGTAGACCAGCGGCACCATCAAAAGCAGCGACAGGAACGTGAATTCGACCACGGCGCTTCCCCGCTCGGCGTCGTCCGGGCTGGCGGTGTTTGCCCACGGGGCGGCTCCCCCGTCCCGCCGTTCCGGTGCGTCAGGGCTGGATGGCCGCATGCCCTTTCACCTCCAGGACTGCGCGGGGGCCGATCAGCCCGATCACGGGCAGCGGTGCGCGGACCGTGACTTCCAGGGTCCGGATGCCCCGGTACGTGGCTTCGCTTGTGGTCACGTCCTGGGCGAATTCCGGGTTGAGCGCGACCGAGATCAGCTGCGCGGCCCGGTCCTTGGCGTCGACGGCGCTGCGGTCCGCGAGGGTGCCGTATCTGGCGCCGGAGGCCGCGGCGTCGATCAGTGTGTTCCGGACGTGCAGAACGAGGGTGAGCTGGACGATGGCGAGGAAGAACAGCGTCAGCAGCCCGCCCACGAGGACGAAGTCCACCACCGCCGAACCCCGTTCGTCAGTTTTGCCCCCGCCGGTGCCGGGCAGCCGCACCTGTTTACTGCCCGACCTTGTCCATGGCCTGGTTGAAGAGTCCTTCCAGGGCCGGCCCGGCGAGGGCGAGGAGCGCGGCGACGAGGACTGCGGACATCAGCGTGATCATGACCCAGCCGGGCACATCGCCCCGCTCGCGATGGTCACCGGGCCGGTCAGGGTGCCGCCCCACGGCCCCGTGCGCCCCGGCGCGCCCGGGCGTCAGGCCGATGGTGCAGAGCAACAGCGCCATGCGGTTCAGGATCTGTTTCACTTTCTCCCCTTTTGTCGGTGGTTCGGGTGTCTTCCTGCTGCTTCCTTGCGTTGCCCCGCCGGACGCGGTCACAAACCCATGCTGATGGCGGCCAGACCGGGAAAAACGGCGAAGACGACCGTCAGCGGCAGTACGCCGAAAACGACGGGCACCATCATTGCGATTTCCTTCTTTCCCGCCGACTCCATCAGCTCGCGCTTCGCCGTATCGCGGGCGTCCTGGGCCTGGGCCCGCAACACCTCCGCGAGGGGCGTTCCCCGTTCAACCGCCACGACAAGCCCGTCCACGAAGCGGAGCAACGGCCCAAGCTCGGTCCGTGCCGAGAATTCCTGCAGGGCCTCGACGAGCGGCTTCCCTGCCCTGGTTTCCGCCAGGACGCGGGTGAAGTCCTTTGACAACTCCCCCCGGGCGCTGCGGCACACTCTGTCGAGTGCGCCCGTCGCACTCTCGCCGGCGCTGACTGCGAGGGCCATGAGTTCGGCGACGCTGGGGAACTCCGCCATCATGCGTGCTTCGCGCTTCCTGATCTGCGCTCCCAGCAGGTAATCGCGCAGCATGTAACCGCCGGCGGCGCTGCCCATCACCAGCACGGCGGCGAGGAGGGGGCTGAGCCGTCCTGCCACGCCGGCCAGCACGACTGCTCCGGCCGCCGCGATGAAACCGGCTGCGCCCCAGAGGAGCTGTTCTGCCCGGAAATCGCCTGGCGACTTAACGTTCCCGGCCCTGGCCAGGCGGCGGTTCAGGGCCGAGGAACCGGGGTTCAGCTTGCCCAGCCATGAGACGGCGTCGCCGATCACCGGCCGGAGAATTCGTTCCAGCGGTCCGAACGGGGTGAAGTTCCGCGGCCCGGCCCGCAGGAGCCGGGATTCCAGGTTGTGGGACTTCAATTGCGGGCCGATGCGTTCGACGAAGGTGGTTGGCCGCATGAACGGCAGCCTGGTCAGCAGCAGCCAGATACCGCAGCCAAGGACGACTCCACAGGCAATCGCGGTCGCCAGCAGCCCGGTCATCGAAGGACCCGCTCATCTGCCGGCAGCGCTCCGATGCGCAGCATGATGGCATACGAGACCAGGGACACCGCCAGGCCCCCAATCAGGACAGCGGCCCCGGGCGGCGTGTTGTAGGCAGCGACCGCCTCGGGCCGGCTTGCCAGCAGCATCAGGACGATCCAGGGGGCCGCGACTGCCAGCCGCGCCGCGTTGACGGTCCAGGACTGCCGGGCCTCCAGTTCGCTCCTGGTTCGGGCACTTTCCCGCAGGAATTCCGCGAGGGTGCCGAGCAGCCGACCAAGATCCGAGCCGCCCACTTCCCGGGTCAACCGGAGTGCTTCGACGATCCGGTCGGCCACGGGATCCGCCAGCCGGTCCTTCAGCCTGGTCAGGGAGGGGTCGAATTGCCCTCCGGCCCTGTAGTCGGAGGCAAAATCGCGGAAGGCGTGGCGGAGTTCCTCCGGACCCTTATCGCCCAGCTGGATGAGGGCTTCCGGCAGCGACAGTCCGGCACGGATCGCCGACCGCAGATGGTCGACGACGTCGGGCCACAGTTGCCGCAGAACAGCGGTGCGCTTCCGGGCGCGCCATTCCACGATGGCCATGGGCAGCCAGCCGCCAAACAAGCCAAAGCAGCCGGCGATCGGCCACGACCTGGTCACCGCGAAGAAGACAAGCATCGTGAACGTGCCGACACCGAGGCAGCTGGCCAGCAGACCGGCGCCGCTGACCTTCTCGATTCCTGCCGACCGCAGCAGGTCCTCCAGACGGCTGGGTCTTGGCACGCGCCGGGCCGCTTTTGGCTGTTCCCAGGCAGACCACCAGATCAGCAGGAGTCCGGCACCGGCGAGCATGCCCAGCAGCGCTGCCATCAGCGTGGCCCCAGCAGGGTCGCGACGTCGAACCCCGCCCTGGCAAACTTCTCAGCCGCCGGCATTGAGTTGGCCTTGGGTTGCAGCTGTCCGTCGTCGAAGGCGAAGACCATGGAGGATTCGATGATGCCGTTTTCTACTCTCCGGCCCAGCGACAGGATCTCTGTCACTTCCCTGCGTCCGTTGGAGTGCCGGGCACAGTGGACCACGAGGTCGATGCAGGACGCGACGGTCGGAACCACGAACGCACTGGAAATGTTTTCGCCCGCCAACAGCGGGAGGGTGCAGATCTTGGTGACAGCGTCGTGCGCCGAGTTCGCATGGACCGTGCACATCCCGGGAAGCCCCGAATTCAGGGCGATGAGCATGTCCAGGCTTTCGGCCTCCCGGACCTCGCCCACCACCAGCCGGTCCGGGCGCATGCGCAACGCCTCCTTCACCAGCCGCCGCATGGGAATTTCGCCCTCGCCCTCCAGGTTCGGCTGCCGGCACTGCAGCCCCACAACGTCCCGAAGCGGGAACTGCAGTTCGAAGATCTCCTCGACGGTGACGACGCGTTCCCGCGTTCCGATGCTCGCGGCCAGGCAGTTAAGCATGGTGGTCTTGCCGGCCTGGGTGGAGCCGGAGACCAGGATGTTCAGGCCGCTGGCCACGGCAGCGCCGAGGAAGCGGGCCGCCTGCGGCGTGAGCGTGCCCAGTTCGACGAGGTGTTCGAGTCTGCTGGCCTTCACGACGAACTTGCGGATATTGATGGCCCAGTGCCGCCTGGTGACGTCCGGGATCACCACGTGCAGGCGGGAACCGTCCGGCAACGCTGCGTCCACGAACGGAGACGACATGTCCAGGCGGCGCCCGGAACTCTTGAGCATCCGTTCCACGAGGTCCCTGACTTGCTGCTCCGTGAGCGAGACCGAGGTCAGCTCGGATTCGCCGTTCCGCGCCACATAGATCTCGTTCGGGGCGTTCAGCCAGATTTCCTCTATGGCCGGATCGTCGAGCAGGGGCTGAAGGGCTCCGAACCCTGCCACGGCGTCGAAGACAAACCTGCGGGCAGTTTCGAGCGGGCCGATGGGAGGCAGGGGTGCCAGCAGGGCCCGTTCGTCGTAATCCATGACGGCTGCCTCGACGAGGCGGCGGACTTCGCCGGCCTGCCTCAGCGGGTCAAGGCCGCGGCGGCGAATCAGCTCGCGGACTTCGTCCTCGACAATGCGTACAGCCTCCACAATGGCCCCCAATATGACTGCCGCCCTGTTGCCGGGGCTCTGCAATTGGGTTAAAGCTAAGCGTGGGCAGGCCGCCGGACAAGGGCCGCCCGGGCCGCATGTGGAAAACCTGCAGCACGTTCCACCACAATATTCACACGAGTAACACCAGAAACTCTGGTTCCGCTAATGCTGCGGTGTTAGGGTGAGCGCGACAAGTCAGACATTCTCAGATCCCGGACAGCATCGTCCTTATTTTGCCGGGCGCGAGATCACTATGACACTGCCTTGAGCGTGTTGTCCCGGAGCGGAAAATGAAGCGGACCCTACTTCCCCCCACAAGTCACCTCGGCAGCCATGTCGGAGTCGCGCTGCTGGTTGCCTCCCTCATCGCCGGACCGGCCATGGCGGCCCCCGCGGTCGCCGTCGAGCCGACACCCACCGCAACCCCGGCCGCAACGACAGCGACGGCCTCGCCGGCTCCCGCCCTGGCCACGGCGACGCCGGCACCCACACCGGCGGCAAGCACCGCCCAGCCAACGGTGGACAAAACGTCAGAGGCTTACCGGATTGCCATGGCGGAGGCCACCAAAGCCGGCGGCGCCGAGATGGGGCAGGGGACGCGCGCCGCGGCATCACCTGCCGGAGCCACGACTGCGACCACCGAGGCCCTGACCACGCAAGGCACGTGGACGCCGAGCTACGGCGTACAGGGGCTCGACGTCAGCCAGTACCAAGCCGGCATCAACTGGCAGACCGAGTGGAACATGGGCGCCCGCTTCGCCTACATCAAGGCCACCGAAGGAAACTACTTCACCAGCAGCACGTTCAGCGACCAGTACCTGGGGTCCAGGGCCGTGGGCATGATTCGCGGCGCCTACCATTTCGCCAACCCCGCGGCCTCCTCCGGCGCCGACCAGGCCCGGATCTTCGTCCAAAACGGCGGCGGCTGGAGCGCCGACGGCTACACCCTGCCTCCCGTGCTCGATTTTGAAGGCAACCCCTACGCCGGCCAGACCATTAATGGCTACTACCAGGGCAACACCTGCTATGACATGACACCCGCCCAGCTGACGTCCTGGGCCAACGCCTTTGGCAGCACCATGCAGGCGCTGACCGGGCGGCTGCCTGTCATGTACACCACCACCTCGTGGTGGAACTACTGCACCGGCGGGCCCACCGGTTTCGGCGACTGGCCGCTGTGGATCGCGCGCTGGCCGGGCTCGGCCACCGACAGCCCGGGCGCCCTGCCCTCCAGCTGGGCCAACTTCAGCTTCTGGCAGTACAGCGAGTCCGGACCCTTCGCCGGCGGCACCGGTGACTCCAACATCTGGAACGGCGACTACACCAGCCTGCAGCGCTTCGCCACGGGCACTACCCCGGCGGCACCGCCGGCCCCGCCGGCCCCGCCTGCACCGCCGGTCCCGACTGATCCGACACCCAGGCTCGTTGCGCCCGGCGATTTCGACGGCGACGGCCAGGCCGACCAGATCCAGCGCAGGGGCGACGGCGAGCTCTGGTTCTACCCCGGCAACGGCGCCGGACAGTATCTGGCTGGGCGGCGGATCGGTTCCGGCTGGGGAATCTATGACCGGGTCCTCGGGGTGGGTGACTACAACTCCGACGGAAAGAACGATCTTGTCGCCAGGAAACTGGACGGCTCACTCTGGTTCTACGCCGGCACCGGTACGGTGTCAGCAACCGACGAAGGCTACCGTCCCGCCGTCAAGATCGGGGACTTCGGCTGGGACGCCTTTGACAGTCTCCTCGGCGTCAAAGACTTCGACGGCGACGGAAAGCCCGACCTTGCAGCCCGCACCCCGGACGGAAGCCTGTATCTCTATTCGGGTACCGGCACCGGCCAGACCGGCACGGCACGCAAAATCGACTACGGCTGGCAGATCTATGACCAGCTCATCGCCATCCAGGACTTCGACGGCGACGGCACCAACGATCTCGCGGGCCGGCGGCCTGACGGCACCCTGTGGCTCTACTCCAACACCGGCCGCGCCGTCCTGGTCAACGGACGCCAGATAGGTTCAGGCTGGGGGATCTACAACGACATCGTGGGCACCGGGGACGCCAACGGCGACCGGATGGCCGACTTCGTGGCCAGCGACCCCACCGGGGCCGTATATTTCTACGCCGGAACCGCCATGAAGGACCAGGGCTACCAGACCGCCCGGAAAATCGGGGACTACGGGTGGGATGCCTTCGACAGGCTCGTAGCCGTCCAGGACTTCAACGGGGACGGAAAAGGCGACCTGCTGGCCCGCAAGCCCGACGGAACCCTGTGGTTCTACCCCGGCAATGGGACAGGGGCCTACGGCACCCCGAAGCGGATCGGCGATTACGGCTGGGACGCCTTCGATGCGCTCGCCGGCGTCGGAGACTTCAACGGCGACGGCAAGAACGACCTCGTGGCCCGGAAACCGGACGGCACGCTGTGGCTGTATCCGGGGACCGGGCGCGTGGACACGGGCAGCAACGGGTACGCCGGCGCGACCAAGATCGGCCTGGCCGGCTGGGAGGTCTTCGACTCGATCACCGGCGTCGGGGATTTCAACGGCGACGGCAAGAACGACCTTCTTGCCCGGAAGCCCAACGGCTCGTTGTGGCTCTACAAGGGAACCGGGAAAGTCGATGCGAGCAACAGCGGCTACCAGGGTGCAGTCAAGGTCGGGGATTACGGCTGGGATGCCTTCGACCAGCTCATTGGCGCCGGCGACTTCAACGCCGACGGGAAGAATGACCTTCTTGCCCGCAGGCCCGACGGCACGCTGTGGCTCTACCCCGGCGACGGCAGCGGCACACCCGGCGCCACCATCCGGATCGGAACCGGCTGGAACGTCTACGACCGGATCCTCAACGGCTGGGACCTCAACGGCGACAAGACCCCGGATCTGGTCGCCCGCCGGCCGGACGGCTCCCTCTGGGCGTACTCAGGAACAGGAATGAAGCCCAGCGAGGGTTACCTTCCCCGCACCCTGGCCATGGTTCTCTGAGCATCCGGTGCCCCGGACTGACTTAGACTACATAGAGCCATGACCTGAGGCGGGTCCGTCAGCAGCACGGATGTTGCCCGCCAATTCCCTGAGGAGCCCACACCTTGACGCACGCCATCTTGAGTCCACCGGACCGCAACCCCGGTGCCAGATGGTTCTGGTGGCCGCTGCTCGTCCTCTTCGTGCTGAGCTCCGGCTGGGCGCTGGCGTCGCCGATCTCATCGATCCCCGACGAACCCGCCCACATCGTCAAGGCTGCCGCCGTGGTCCGCGGTGAACTGGTCGGCGCCCAGACGGGCGAGGGCGGTCCGCTCCTGGCCGTCCAGGTTCCCCGTTATATTGAGCACACGAACCAGATCACGTGCTTTGTGCGAAATGTCGCAGCCACGCCGAAATGCTCGCCGGCCATCCCCGGGGACCCCACCGAAATAGTCTCGGGGCTGACCACCGCGGGCCTGTACAACCCCGTCTACTACGCCGCTGTCGGCTGGCCTTCGCTGCTGACCAGCGGTTTCAAAGCCGTCTATGGCATGCGGCTCGTGAGCGCCCTCCTGACGAGCATCTTCCTGGCACTGGCGTTTTCCGCCTTGTCCCGCCTGCCGCGCAACAAATGGGCCATCATGGCCCTGGCCGCCGCCGTCACCCCGATGACTCTCTTCCTGAGCGGCTCCGTCAACCCGAACAGCCTGGAATACGGAACAACGGCAGCCATCGCGGCGAATCTGCTGCTCCTCCTGAAGGGGTCCCTGCAGGGCCGCGCCCTCGTGGTGCCGGTGGTCGCCACGACGGTCGCGGCCGCGCTGCTCGCCAATACCAAGGCCCTCTCGCTGCTCTGGCTGCTTGTCGTCGTCGTCGCTGTCCTCATCCTCGGCACCGCAGCCGAACTCAAAGCCCTGCTGCGCCGGCCGGCGGTGTGGGCCGGAGCCGCGGTCATCGGCCTGTCATGCGCCTACGCGCTCTGGTGGGTCGCCAGCCACAACAGCCTCGCAAGCAAGCCCTTCGACGGCGCCGGGCTGGGCTTTGATGCCGGGGCTGAAATTATGCTCGACAAGACATTCCTCTTTATGCACGGCTACATCGGCCAGTTCGGCTGGCTCGAACTGGACGCCCCCACCGGTGTCATGGCGCTGTGGACCGCGGTCTTCTTCGCCACCGCACTCGCGGGAATCATCTACGGCAGGGGCCGCTACCGCATCGCCACCATCTTCCTCTCCGCGGCCCTGCTCCTGCTCCCCATCCTGCTGCAGGCGGTCATCATCACCGACCAGGGAATGGTCTGGCAGGGGCGCTACATCCTGGCGATCTTCGTTCCCTGCCTCATGCTCGCGGGGGTCGCGCTGGACAACGCGAATCCCCGGCCTTGGCCCGCGCCCGCGGTGCCTGCACTCAACACCCTCGTTGTCCTGCTCGCGCTGTGCCAGGTCCTGACCTTCGTCTGGGTCCTGCGGCGCTACGTGACCGGCCTGGCCATGGACATCCGGTGGGGCGACATGATCGGCAAACCGCAGTGGCAGCCCCCGCTGGGGACCCTGACGGTCGTTGCGGTATTTGTGGCCGGCACCGTTCTCGGCGCATTCCTCCTGCTGCGCCATGTCCGGGGCAACGCGGTATTCGCGGCGGCGGCCGCCCCGGCCGCGGCCCTGGCGGGGCCGTCCCTGCCGGCCGCTGGTTCCGGCCTGCCCGACGAGCCTGACCCTGCCTCCCCCGCACCCGGGAACGAACGCCTCGCCCCGGTCAGGACGGGCAAGCCATGAGCCGGACGACACCCTCGGACCCGGCAACGACGGACGAGCCCCAGGGGCTGCTGGGGAAGTTCTTCGGCCATAGTGCCATCCGCTACCTGATCGTGGGCGGGCTCTCCTTCGCCGTCGACTTTGGCCTCCTCGTCCTCCTGCGCGAGGTCTTCCACTGGGACGTCGGGATTGCCAGCGCCACCGCCTTCCTCACCAGCCTCGTGTTCAACTTCCTGTTGCAGCGCAAGTTCTCTTTCGAATCCACGCACCGCACGCATGTCAGCATGATCCGCTACGGATTGCTGGTGGTGGCCAACACCCTCGCCACGGTCCTCATTGTGCAGTTGGTGACACCAACGCCCCTCGGCTACATGGGCGGCAAGGTCATCTCCACCGCCGCCATGACCGTCTGGAACTACTTCCTTTACCAGCACTGGGTATTTGGCAGGAAGGCGGCCCACCACGGCGCCCATGAACACAAACACCTGCCCGCAGGGCCCGACGGCGCCCGGGCGGCGGTGCCGGACACGACGGTGCCGGACGCTTCAGCCGCGATGAAGCCCCCGGCGGACCCGGAACGGAAGCGGCCGGAGTCCAATTAGGAACAACGCCTTAACGGGAAGGCCCGGACTGGGATCCAGTCCGGGCCTTCCGCATTCCAATCGGCGCAGCGCTACGCAGGGTTGCGCAGGTAGTCCGACAGCCGCTGCGAGGCGTCGGCCGGGGCAAATCCCGTCGCCTTGATCTTGTCCAGCTCCAGGACGCTGTTGAGCGGCCGGGGCGCCGCTGTCTTTCCCCGGAAGTAGTCCTCGGTGGAGACGCCCGTGACATCACCGCGTGCCGCCCCCACCAGCTCAAAGACCTCCGCGGCGACATCCGCCCAGGACTGGGGCTCGCCGTCGTTGGTCAGGTTATAGGTGCCATAAGGGGCTCTGACCTTCAGGAGGTGCCTGATGCCGGCGGCAAGGTCCTCGGCAAACGTCAGCCTGCCCACCTGGTCATCGACCACCGTCGGGCTGACCCCCTTGGCCGCCAGCGCGGCCATGGTGCGGACAAAGTTGCTGCCTTCGCCAATGACCCAGCTGGTGCGGACGATGTAGTGGCTGGGGACCACACTGACGGCGGCGTCCCCTGCGGCCTTCGTCTGGCCGTAGACCCCCAGCGGTGCCGGCCCCTCATCCTCGCTGTGGCTCTTCAGGGAGCCGTCAAAAACGTAATCGCTGGAGACGTGCACCAGCACCAGCCCGTAGCGGGCCGAAACCTTGGACAGCTCGGCGACGGCCGTGACGTTGAGGGCCCACGCCGTGCGGCGGCCTTCCTCCGTTTCCGCCTCGTCCACCGCGGTGTAGGCCGCCGCGTTGATGATGGCGGAGTACCGCCGCCAGTTCCGGCCGGAAAAAGACGCCGGATCGGCCACATCGAATTCACTCCGGTCAGCGAACTCCACGCTCGTATCGCCGGCGTAGGCGGCCCGCAGTGCCTTGCCCAGTTGACCGCCGGCCCCCAGCACCAGGGTGCGCCGCGGCGGCATCGGGACGACGTCCGCCAGCCGGGGGTGGGCCTTGTCCTTCTCGGAGAGCTCGGCCTGGTCCAGGGGAATGGGCCAGGGAATGGCGACGGTCTCATCCGCGAGGTTCAGGAAGGTGTATTCCGCATCCGCGGACCAGTGGTCGTTGACCAGGTAGACGTAGGAGGTGTCATCTTCCAGGGTCTGGTAGGAGTTCGCGACGCCGCGCGGAATGTAGATCGCCTTGCCCGCATCCAGCTCGGCGGTGAAGACCGTGCCGAAGCTCGGGCCTTCCCGCAGGTCCACCCAGGCACCGAAGATCCGTCCGCTGGCCACCGAGACGAACTTGTCCCAGGGCTCGGCATGGATGCCCCGGGTGGTGCCGGCCTTGTCGTTGAAGGAGATGTTGTTCTGGACCGGCCCGAAATCGGGCAGACCGGCGGCCAGCATCCGTTCGCGCTGCCAGTTCTCTTTGAACCAGCCGCGGTTGTCGCCGTGGACCGGAAGGTCGAGAAGGAGGACCCCCGGGATGGGGGTCTCCGTGACGGAGAGCTTTTTCTGAAACTCCATCCCTACTGGCCCTGCTCCTTGTACTTGGCTTCCGTGGCGGCCTTCTGCGGCCGCCACCAGTCCTCATTGGCCCGGTACCAGGCAATGGTGTCCTCAATGCCGGCGTCGAAGTTCGAGAACTGCGGGCTCCAGCCCAGTTCGGTGCGGAGCTTGGTGGAGTCGATCGCGTAGCGCATGTCATGGCCGGGCCGGTCGATCACGTGGTCGTACGCGTCCCGCGGCTGGCCCATGTGCGCCAGGATCAGTTCCACGACCTCCTTGTTGTTCTTCTCCCCGTCAGCGCCGATCAGGTACGTTTCCCCGATCAGGCCCTTGTCGATGATCGCCAGCACGGCCGAGGAGTGGTCATTGGCGTGGATCCAGTCCCGGACGTTCTCGCCCTTGCCGTACAGCTTGGGGCGGATCCCGTCGATCACGTTGGTGATCTGGCGCGGAATGAACTTTTCCACGTGCTGGTACGGGCCGTAGTTGTTCGAGCAGTTGCTGATGGTCGCCTGGAGCCCGAAGGACCGGACCCAGGCCCGCACCAACAGGTCCGAACCGGCCTTGGTGGAGGAATACGGGCTCGAGGGGTTGTACGGGGTGTTCTCGGTGAACCGCTCCGGATCATCCAGTTCCAGGTCGCCGTACACCTCGTCGGTCGAGATGTGGTGGAAGCGCTTGTTGTGCTTCCGGGCCGCCTCGATCAGGGTGTACGTGCCGATGATGTTGGTGTCCAGGAACGGACGCGGGTCCTGCAGCGAGTTGTCATTGTGTGACTCCGCGGCGTAATGCACCACCACGTCGTGGGCCGCCACGAGCTCATCCACCAGCTGCTGGTCGCAGATGTCGCCCTTGACGAACGCGAAACGGTCGGCCGGAAGATCCTTGAGCGACTCCAGGTTGCCTGCGTACGTGATCTTGTCGAGGACCGTCACGAAGTTGTCCGTGGTGGACATGACGTAGTGGACAAAATTGGAGCCGATGAAGCCGGCGCCGCCGGTTACTAGTAGTCGCTGCATAGTTTCAAAGGTTACCGGATTTGGCCGATGCACGAGTTAGCAGGAAAGATGGGCAGTATGCGCGGAATCATTTTGGCCGGCGGGACCGGCTCAAGGCTCCATCCGATTACACTCGGCGTCAGCAAACAGCTGATGCCGGTCTTCGACAAGCCGATGATCTACTACCCGCTCTCCACCCTGATCCTGGCCGGCATCCGGGACATCCTGATCATCACCACCCCGCACGACGCCGAGCAGTTCGAGCGCCTCCTGGGCGACGGCTCGCAGTTCGGTATCAGCCTCACGTACAAGCAGCAGCCCTCCCCCGACGGTCTCGCGCAGGCCTTCGTGCTCGGAGCCGAGCACATTGGCGACGAGCCCGTTGCCCTCGTTCTTGGTGACAACATTTTCTACGGACCGGGAATGGGCACCCAGCTGCGCCGTTTCGAGAACATCCAGGGCGGCGCCGTCTTCGGCTACTGGGTGTCAGACCCGAAGTCGTACGGTGTGGTGGAGTTCGATGCCAGCGGCAAGGCCATCTCGCTTGAGGAGAAGCCGGCGAAGCCCAAGAGCCACTACGCCGTGCCGGGCCTCTACTTCTACGACAACGACGTCGTCGAGATCGCCCGGAACCTCAAGCCGTCACCTCGCGGCGAGCTCGAGATCACCGATGTCAACCGGACCTATCTCGAACGCGAGAAGCTCCAGGTCGAGATCCTCCCCCGCGGCACTGCCTGGCTCGACACCGGAACGTTCAACGATCTCAATGACGCGTCCAACTTCGTCCGGACGACGGAGAACCGCCAGGGACTGAAGATCGGCGCCCCTGAAGAGATCTCCTGGCGCCTGGGCTTCCTCAGCGACGACGAGCTCCGCAAACGTGCCGAACCGCTGATGAAGAGCGGCTACGGAAGCTATCTCCTCGGGCTGCTGGAAAACGGTCGTTGATCCCGTCGCCAGCTCGGCGAGGTTCGGACCCTGACAGCGCAGCCGACGTATGTCGGGCTGACCGTGCGACCGGTGCCAGCAGCCGACGTCGGACGTTCTGGTGGGCACTCCTGGTCCTCATGGGCCTTTCCAGCGCCTGGACCGTTGCCACCCCGCTGATGGGGGCGCCGGACGAACCCGCCCACGTCATCAAGGCAGCTGCCGTGGTCCGCGGCGAGCTCACCGGCCGAGAAATGCCGGGCGGCGGCGCTTTCCAGCTTGTTACGGTGCCGGCCGGCATCGGCTATTACGACACCTTCGGCTGCTTCGCTCAGAAGATTGAAACAACGCCATCCTGCGTCCCGCCGTTCAGCGGCGACAAGAGCGCCCTTGTGGACGCCCGCACCTCTGCCGGCAACTACAACCCGCTCTACTACGCTGTTGTCGGGCTGCCGTCCCTCCTGAACAACGGCGCCGCCGCCGTATACGGGATGCGCCTCGTCAGCGCCCTGCTCAGCTGCCTGTTCCTCGCCTCTGCCTTCTCGGCGCTCTCCGCGCTGCGGCGCCGGAAATGGGCCATGGCCGCAACCGCCGCGGCGATGACACCGATGGTGCTGTTCCTGAACGGGGCCGTGAACCCGAATTCCCTGGAGTACGCCACCTCGGCCGCCCTGCTGGCCAACCTGGTGCTGCTGCTGGAGCGCTCCGCCGACCCGGGCGCGTACCGGCGCTTGGTGCCCGTCATCACAGCGGCGGCCTGCGTCCTGGCGAACACCAAAGGCCTGTCCCTGCTCTGGCTGACGCTGATGGCCATCACCGCAGGCGTTCTGGGCACGTGGCCGCAGATCAGGGCGTTGAGCCGCAACGTCTGGGTGTGGGCCGGGTCCGCGGCGATCGGGTTGTCCTGCGCCTTCGCGCTCTACTGGCTCACCCGGCATGACAGCCTTTCCAGCGCTCCGTTCGAAGCGGCGGGCTCCTCCCCGCTTACCGGTGCCGAGATAATGCTGGGCCGGACTCTTGTTTACGCCACGGGATACGTCGGACAGTTTGGCTGGCTGGAAGTACCCGCGCCGATGGGCACATTTGTGCTCTGGCTGGGGCTCAGTGCGGCACTCGTGATGGCCGCCGTCGTGCTGGCCAGGGGCCGCGGGCGGACCGCCACGATCTTCCTGCTCGCTGCCTTGCTGCTGCTTCCGCCGCTGCTCCAGGCCCAGGCTGTCGGGACGATCGGGATCGTCTGGCAGGGCCGGTACATTCTCGCGGTCTTCGTCCCGCTGCTGATGGTCTGCGGCATTGCGCTGGACCGGATGGATGCCCGCGGGTTCTCACCGCAGGCCGCGGCGATCCTCAGTGCCATGGCGGTCGTCCTGGCTGTCTACCACTTCTGGACCTTCGCGCATACTCTCCGGCGCTACGTGACCGGCTGGGCGGCCGACCGCCGCTGGTCCGAGATGATCACCGACCCGTCTTGGCAGCCCCCGGGCGGCACGCTGCTGTGCCTTGCCGGCTTCGCCGTGATGCTGGTCCTGACGCTGTGGCTGCTGCGCCGTGCCGTCCGCGCGGAGTGCCGGACGGACCTCACTGCCTGAATCGTCGCTGGCCGCACCGTTTCCTGACACTTCGGACGGTGGATCCGCCCTACCTCAGCGGACGGCGTAGACGTAGGCAGGCTTTCCCTGCCACTGGAGTTCCGAATCCAGGGTCAGGCACGCTGCTTCGAGCGGCCTCGAGGAGATGATCTTGTCGAGGTTCTGCCAGGCGCCTTTGAGCGTGCAGGGATCGATGCCGACCCCGACGGCGTCGAAGTCGTTCGTCTCGTAGGTCGTCGGCTGGCCGGGAGCCCAGGCGAAGAAGATGTAGCCGCCCCCGCGGTTCCACTTGCTGGCAAATTCCGAGGTGGGATCCAGCTTCTGCCACGCCGCCACGTCCGGGCCGGACCGCTGGAGTCCTGAGAGCGACGGCATCCCGTTGGCCAGCAGCAGGGTGTTCAGCGACGGGCTGTCAGCTGCCCAGAGCTTCCCCTCGGCCCTTGCCGCAGGCGCCTGGGCCGCCACGGCCTTGGCGGTGTCCGAGGCCCGCAGATCGCCCAGGCCGGCCAGCACCGGGTTGGCCCGTGCCACGGGCAGGGCTGCCAGGACGACGCAGAGCACCAGGGGCCACAGCCGCTGGGGGTATTTCGTCACGGCAGCGACCGCCACGCCCACCGCAGCCGACACCAGAAGAATGAGCATGGTCGACAGCGCCGGCAGATCCGATGCCTTCAGCAAGGACCCCGCGTACCCTGAGGCAAGGCCGCAGGCCGCGCCGGCCAGGAGCGGCACGCGCCACGTCACCGGCGGGGACCACCGGCTGAGCAGGAGGCCAACGAGGATCACCGCGAGCACGCCCACCACCTGGGCTGCCCGCGGCGGCGTGACAAGGTTCAGCAGCGGGAATTTCTGGCTCATGGGGCCAAGGTCCAGGCTGATCCAGACGATCCACATCGCGGACCACGTTCCGAACGTCCATTCGACGATGTTGTCCCGGAAGGTAAGCCGCCATTGTGCGGCCAGCAGGATGATGAGGATCCACACAAAGAACACGGTGAACGAGGATGACAATTCGCTCGCATTGATGCCGACCGGTTCGCTGTACTGCAGCGGCCCCAGGGCCGGAGCCCCGAGAATACGGCCCAGGGGCTGGGCATCCGACTCCACCCGCCGCGAACCCGGATAGACCGTGCTGAACAGGGCCTGGAGTCCTTCCCGGTTCTCAAACAACGTTCCAGCCCCAAAGACCACGGCAGTGCCGCCGGTGATGAGGACCGATTTCAGCCGGGGTGCCCAGCCGCCGCCGCGGAGCAGGATCCACAACGTCGAGCCGATCAGGACCGGAAGGCCGAGCAGCAGGGACCACGGCGCATAGAAACTGGGCAGGCCCGCGATCAGGATGCCCCCGAGGACCGCCATGCCGGCCGGGGCCAGCCGCTGCCCCTTCCCGAAGCGCCGGAAGGCGGCGATCATGAGCACGCAGCCGCCGAGGGTGTAGGCGATCAGCGCGACGGGCATCAGGGACCACCACGCGCTCGACGGCGACAGCACGATCAGGATCGCGGCGAACCAACCGAACCGGCGGGTGCGGCCGAGCTGGTGGAACCAGGTCGGCATGGCCAGCAGCAGGATCAGCGACGGGAGCCACCAGTGCGCGGCGAAGAGCATCTGCTCGGGAATGACCGCCGCGGCACGGAGCATGGTCGAGTCGAAAAAGACGAATTGCTCGAAGAAACCGTCGGTCGGGAACCGGTGCACCAGGTCGGCCCGCGCGGCGAGCGGGCTGAGGCTCGGCGCGCCGTGGGTTGCCAGGATGGAGATGACAATGGCCGAGAAGGCGTGGATCTCATCGGAGCGGATCGGCCGGGACTTGCCGAACTGCCAGCCCAGCGGGTTGGCGGGATCCTGCCGAAGTTCTGAAATGCCAACATTGGAAGTCGTGATGCCGAACAGCACGAGGGCCAGGAAGACCAGCACCGTGATCAGGCGCGCCAGACGGTCATTGACACAAACCCAGCGGTGGAAGCTGCGGCCCGCATCGGCAACAGGCGTGGGAAATCGCATTTTCAACTAAGTTCCTCCATGCGCTCCGCACCATCGCGCGCACGTCCATCCGGACGTGCCGCTGGGAGGCTGATAGTCAGATTAATCCTGGCGATCAATCAGTGGGCCGCTGCGGCTGCCATTCTGTCGCCGACGGAGCGGCCGGCGCATTCCGGCCCGCATCGCCGGCGGCCAACGACAGGGCCTCCACCTTACGTTCGAGCTCTTCAAGCCGGACGCGCCCAATGGCGGCTTCCTCGGACAGGGTGCGCGCTTCCTCTTCAAGCACGGACACCTCCCACGAGAGGTGCAGGGCGACGCCGGTCAGGAAGATGATGCCCATGGCAAAGAGCAGGTTGGACGGCACCTGCACGCCGAGCAGGGCCGTGACCCCCCGCAGCATGCCGGGGATCGCCGTAAGCACAAGGCATGCGATGCCGACCAGCAGCCACAAAAAGGCGTACTTTTCCCGCAGGCCCTTGCCGCGCAGCAGGAACACGACGCTGCCCAGGACAAGCAAGGAGAAGATGAGGGCTGCAATGCTTTCCACGGTCAGATGTCGCTCTCGTGAGGTGTGTGGGCTTTGCCCCGGGTCATGGCGAACAGCAGTGCCAGCAGTGACCTGACCAGGTAGATCGCCGACTTCGCCGGGTTGTGGCTGGGCTGGCCGCCCTGACGGGGCCGCATTTCGACTCCGGTCTGGGAAACGACGCACCCTGAGCGGATCGCCACAACGAGCGAGTCTATTGTGTCGCCCAGGTACTCGGCGGGGTAGTGCTTGAGGTACTGGGAAATCGCGCGGACGTTGCCGGCGCGGAACCCTGAGGTCACATCCGTCAACTCTGTGCCGGCGATCCGGGAAATCACGGCAGCGAGCAAGCGCATTGCCCATTTCCTGGGGCCGCTGACCGTGTACTGCCCCTTGTCCGCGAACCGGGCCCCGATCGAAATGTCTGAATGCTCCAGGCCGGCAATCACCGACGGGATGTCCTTGGGGTCGTGCTGCCCGTCCGCGTCCACCTGCACGACGGCGTCGTAGCCCATCCGGTGCGCGTACTTGAACCCCGCCCGCATCGCGCCGCCCACACCGAGGTTGAAAGGCAGCCGCAGGACATGCGCACCCGCGGCCTCGGCAAGTTCCGGGGTGCCGTCTTCGGAACCGTCGTCGACGACGAGAACGTCGTAGTTCCGTCCGAGGTCGATGACCTCCCGGACGGTGTTGGCAATGCAGTCCCGTTCGTTCCACGCCGGCATGATCACCAAGACCCTGGTCGCGGCTGGAAAACGCACTTTGCTCCCGACATCTGTCATGTTGCTACTTCGTCCCCTCATGTACTGTTTCCGGCTTCCCTGACGGATCCCGGCGTGAACGCCGCATGGCCACCAGGCTCCAGCCCAGCATTCCTGCAACGGCGACGGCCCAGACGGGAATGCCGATCCGCCAGCCGGGCGGCTCGAAGCTGACGGTGATGAGCTTGCCCTGGGCATCTGACGGGATCTCCAGGCCGAGGAGGTACCCGCCCACGGGACGCTTCATCAATTCTGCCCCATCCACGGAGTAGCCCGGCCAGGGCAGCCGGCTGAGGGCAGCACGGCCGCCACCTGCAGGCACTTCATCGACCCTCAGCACGATTTTCGTGTCGTCCCTGGAGACCTCGGTCAGGCGGGTGCCGGGCTGGCTCCAGCTCACGCCGCCGGCCGGGCCAAGAGGTACGTCCCGGCTCCACAGCACGGTTCCATCGGTCTCTGCGGCAACGTGCCAGCCGGCAGGAACCGGGGGGATCTCCAGTCCTTCTTTCCGCGAGACGTAGTTGTTGGACGCCATGGCGACCTGCGGCCGGTTGAACGATTCCTTAAGGATCTGCACATTGTCGATGTGCATCTCGTCAACGAGCATCAGCCCCGTTTCGGCACGGCGGTGGAAGAGCCGCTCCGCCAACTCCGGGCAGGTGCCGCCCAAATAGCGCAGGCACAGGAGTTCGTTGAACTTCGAGAAACCCACCAGCTGGTAGCGGTTCATCACGCTGGCGTCGCTCAGGTACCAGGCGTTGGCCATGAGGGTCTGCTCCCACGTGACCTTCTCCTGCGGGTAGTCCAGGGCGTCGCCGACAACCAGGACGTCGTTCTGGACCCCCTTGAGCACTCCCTTGTAGGTGGAGACATCTGCCGGCTGGTTGGCGATGGAGAGGCCGCTCTTGGCGGACGTCCGGTGCTGCAGCAGGGTGGTGGCGGTTGTGGCCAGCATCACCCCGATGGCGATCAGTGACAGGGCGCTCAGGCCGAATTTGTTCCAGCGGTGCGATTGCGCTTCGGGATGGTTCAGGAGCCACCACAGGGCCGTGAGCGCTGCCGCGACGAGGACGGCTGCAACAAAAATCGTGAAATATCGCGAAGGCACCTGTGCCCAGCCAAGGTACGATCCGAGCACGACGAGGCCGAGTGCGAAAAACAGCGAAGGGCGCCCGATGTGCGGCCGCCGTGCGCGTGCGAGGGCCACGATCACCAGGAGCACCGCCCCGGTTGCCACATACGGCATGAACCGCGCGGGATACCGAAGGGGCCCGATCGTCGTCGGCAGCAGGACGAAGGCGACGGCGGCGGCCAGGAAGAAGAAGAGGTCGCGCAGTTCGGGGGTCAGCTTCTTGAAACGGCTCCAGCTCACGAAAGCGATCGCCGGCAGGAACCACGCGATGTACGCTGCGGGGCTGGTGGCGCCCGTCCCGGGCCACCACCAGGAGAGAAGCTGGGGATACGCGGTGGCGATCGGTGCCATCAGCAGGCTGTTGAAATCGATGCTCATGTAATCGTCGTTTGAAATGCCGGTGGTTCCACGCGTCGTCACCGCCGCGGTCAGCACGCCGGGCAGGAACACAACGACCGCCACGAGGCCCATCGAAACGCCGGTCACCGCGATGCGGATGGCCGGGCGCCACGCCTTGCGGATCAGCGCCTCAATCCCAACGGCCAGCAAAACGAATCCGATCGCCACAGTGCCGGCCACATAGCCGACGGTGACGATGAGGTACCCGGTGATGAAAGCCCAGAACGGGTTCCTCTTCCCGGCCATCAGTTGCCGCAGTTCGGCCCAGAGAAAGGGGAAGATGGCCCACACGAGTGCCCCTGTCACCCACGAGGGTGCATCGAAGTACATCGTGAAACCGTTCAGCGGCACGGCAATGCCGGCGATGAAGGCCCATTCCGGGGACAGCGAATAGCTCCGGGCCAGGACGAAGGTCCCCATCCCGGCCACAACCAGCATGATGACCTTCAGGACAGTGGTCAGGACCACGGTGTTCGGGCTGAGGTACGCCAGGACGCCGAAAAGCATGACCAAAGGGTTCCAGGTGCCCCACTGTCCCTCAGCAATGTAATTCCCGCTCGACCAGACTGCCGGGTTGAGGACCGGAACCTTCCCCTGGAAAAGGCTTTCACCAAGGTGGTACCAGACCCCGTAGGCGCCGTTTTCGGTGTCGTCCTGGAAATAGAAGCGGCCGTAGAATATAAGCGGAATGAGGCTCAGCACCAACACTGATCCGGCGGTCAGCAAAAGCCATTTCCTGTTGCGCGGCGATGACGATAGGGAAGGCTGCAATTCACGATCCGTTCAGTTTGGGCATGCGTCCACCGCAGGACGGCGCGCGAGGGACAGATTCATATTACCCGAGTGGACTTTCCCGCGGCCCAAACAACGGCCCCGGCACGGCGCGGACCGGCCCCACCGGAGAGCCCCTGCGACAACGGTGATGGCAGGAGCCGGTAGAATCTCCTGATATGACACTCGCTCAACCAGAGACCAACTCGACGCCCCACCGCATATCCGTGGTCATCCCCGTATACCAGGGCGAGAAGACTCTGGTCGGAGTGGTCAATGAACTTCTCCCGTATCGGGAAGTGTCAACCACCAAGGGCGGCCACGATTACGTGATCTCGGAAGTCCTGCTGGTCTTCGATCACGGGCCCGACAATTCCGCCGCCGTTATCCGGTCCCTCACAAGCTCCATTGACATCGTCCGTGGCGTCTGGCTGAGCCGGAACTTCGGGCAGCACGCTGCCACCCTGGCCGGAATGGCCTCCGCCGGCGGCGACTGGGTCGTCACCATGGATGAGGACGGCCAGCATGATCCCGCGGCCATCGCGGATCTGCTCGACACCGCCATGGCCGAGAACGCTTCCGTCACGTACGCGATGCCCAGCAACCCTGCCCCGCATGGCTTCCTCCGGAACATGGCGTCCAAGAGCGCCAAGCGCACGGTTCGCTTCCTGCTCTCCAGCGACGATGCCACGAGCTACCAGAGCTTCCGCCTGGTGACCGGCGAAGTTGCACGCTCCGTGGCCGCCTATGCCGGCCACGGCGTCTACCTCGACGTCGCCATGGGCTGGATTGCCGACAAGACGGCGACCTGCCCGGTGATGCTGCGCGAGGAGGGCGACCGCCGCTCGGGTTACCGCCTGCGCTCGTTGCTCTCCCATTTCTGGCGCATGGTGATCTCCAGCGGCACACGGGGGCTTCGCATGGTCAGCCTGGTCGGAGCGGTCTTCGCGCTCGCGGGCATCGGACTCGCCATCTACTTCGTAATCGCGTACCTGACCGGCCACGGAGCCGGACAGCAGGGCTGGACGTCGACCATGGTGGTGCTGCTTGTCAGCACCGGGGCCATCCTTTTTGCCCTGGGGGTCATCGCGGAATACGTGGGCGTGAACGTCAACATGGCCATGGGCAAGCCCGCATATCTCATTGTGAGCGATCCGGCTTTGGGCCCGCTCGGCAAGACCGTGCACAAGGCGCCGGCCACGTTGCCCTCCGGCCCGGTGGCTGATGCAGGCTAGGCCCACTTGGGTGGTCGGCGCCGGTGGACTCCTCGGCAAGGCCGTCGTCAGAGAACTCCAATCCCGCGGTGTCCCTGTGCTGACCAGCACAATCCCCTGGTCCGATCCGGAGTCTGCGCTCGAAGCTTTCCGGGCGGGTGCCGAACGTCTCCGTGAAGCTGCTGCTTCAGGGCCGTGGACGATTTCCTGGTGCGCAGGAGCCGGTGTGACCGGAACCTCGCCCGAGGCCCTCGAAGCGGAGCTCTCCCTGTTCGCCCAGGCCCTTGAAGTGTTCGAGGAAATACTCTGCGACGCCGGCGGGCAGAACGGGGCGATGTTCCTGGCGTCCTCCGCCGGCGGGGTGTATGCCGGGTCCAGCACGCCTCCCTTCACCGAGCACAGCCCGGTGCAGCCCCTGGCACCCTACGGCTTCGCTAAACTCCGGGCCGAAGCAACGGTCGCCGACTTCGCGCGGCGCACCGGGGTCCGGACCCTTGTTGGCAGGGTCAGCAACCTGTACGGCCCGGGCCAGAATCTGCGGAAGCCGCAGGGACTTATCTCGGTGTTCGCCAAGGCGCACCTGACGGGCGCGCCGGTATCGGTCTATGTGTCACTTGACACACTGCGGGACTATCTTTTCGTCGACGACGCGAGCCGGCTGGTCGCGGACGGGGTGGACCGCCTGGTGCTCCCCGACGTCCACCCGGGCGAGACAGTCGTCAAGATCCTGGCCTCGCAGCGGGCCGACACCATCGGCAACCTCATCGGGGCCTGCCGTGCGATCTTCAAGCGCCGCCCGCTGATCATTCTGGGCGCCTCCCCGTTCGCGAAGGCCCAGGCGCATGACCTTCGGCTGAAATCCGTCGTCTGGCCGGAGCTTGACGCGCATCCAGTGACGCCGCTGGCGGTCGGGATCAACAACACGGTCCAGGAGGTCCAGCGCCTGGCCCTCTCGGGTCAACTCTGACCCTGCCCGAAACTGCTCCCCGACGCCCTGCCGGAGCTGCCCGTTGTGACGGCGTTGCCGCTCTTCGGTAGTCTAGGGTGTGTCTTTGCCGGTTTTTCGGCCCCAAGAGTCCAAGGAATAGGTGCGTCCCATGAAGCAGCCCGAATCGCCCAAGGAGGCTGTTCCCGAGGATGCTGTCAAGGGTATCCACAATGGTCCTCCCGGTCCCCTGCTGCGGATCGTCAAGGACCAACGTGTGGCCTTTGTGCTGGTCGGCGGCGCCAACACAGCATTCAGCACGGGCCTCTTCATAGCGATTGCGTGGCTGAACCCCGGGCTGCCCTCGCCCGTGGTGCTGAGTATCGCCTTCGTCGTGTCCCTTGTCGCGGTGTTCTTCGTCTACCGGAAGCTTGTCTTCCGGGTCAAAGGCCACTTCTGGCTGGACCTGGGCCGGTTCACCCTGGTCAACCTGACGATGTTCTTCACGAACATGGCGCTGCTGCTGGTGGCCCACGAGGTCCTCGGGTATCCCCAGATTCCGTCCCAAATCGCCATCACCTGCGTGACGGTCATCATCAACTACTTCGGCCACAAGCATTTCTCATTCCGCCGGAGCCCTGAATCCGTGTCCCCCAAAAAAGCCACCGAGGAAAGCACAACATGAGCCCCAAAGTCTCGATCGTCATTCCGGCGTACAACAATGTCCAGTACATCGAAGAGACCCTCCAGTCTGTGCTGAATCAGACCTTCGATGATTACGAGGTGGTCATTGCCGACCATTCGTCGATCGACGGCACGGATGAAGTGATTGCCCGTTTCGCGGACAATCCCAAGGTCCGGGTCCTGACGCCCACGCCGACCGGCGGCGGTGCGCAGGCCAACTGGAACCGCGTCAGCCAGGCGGCTACCGGGGAATACCTCAAGCTGGTCTGCGGCGACGACCTGATCACCCCCAACGCGCTCGAGCTCCAGGTCAAAGCGCTCGAAGACAACCCGGGGGCCGTGATGGTTTCGTCCCGCCGCGATCTCGTCGACGCCAATGGCGGGCTGTTCCTGAAAGGCCGCGGGCTGCAGGGCGTGGACGGCCGGGTCAGCGGACGTCAGGCGATTCGTGCCACCGTCCTCGCCGGATCCAACATCTTTGGCGAGCCTGCCTGCTCGCTGTTCAAACGCGAGCTGCTGGCCAAGGAAGGCTGGTGGGACAACTCGCACCCCTATCTCATCGACGAAGCGACCCTGGTGCGCATCTGCCGCCACGGCGACTTCGTGGCGCTGCGGGAGACGCTGGCGTCCTTCCGGATCAGTGCAAGCCAGTGGAGCGTGCGGCTGGCCCGCCAGCAGTCCGACCAGGCCATTGCCTTCCACAACCAGCTCCGAAAAGACGATCCGTCGCTGCTGAGCCGGCTCGATGTGGTGGTCGGAAATGCCAAGGCCATCGCCATGTCGTATGCCCGGCGCCTCGCCTACGTCCGGCTGAACCGGCGGATGGGTCATCAGCACGCCGTGCAGAGCACGGTCTAAGGAGTCCGTCCGGGCCGCACCGGGCGGCCAGGGCGTCAGGTAAAAGCACTTCGGGGACGTATCACCTTGTGATACGTCCCCGAAGTGCTTTTAGCCGAAAGCCGTTACCCGACGTGCCCTGGGCGCAGCAGCCCTGCCGCCGTGCGGAGGCCGCTGGCTAGCTGGGTGCTCCTTTTGCGGGAACTGGCTCTGCTGCGGGAACAGCCACTTCTGCGGACCCCGTCCGCGTGCGGCGCCTCCGCCTGCGGTGCAGGACCAGTTCCGCGATACTCCACACCGCCGTGACCCCTACCGCCAGGATGATGGAGCCGACGACCACGGGCCATCCGGGCGGCTCAAAGTGCACCGTGACGGTTCTTCCCGCCGAGCCGGCGGGGATGTCCAGTTCGAGTAGGTAGCCGCGGAGCGGCGCCGCGAGAACCGCCCCCTTGGTGCTGTATCCCGGCCACGCCAGCCGGCTGAGCACTGCCTTTCCCGGCGCGTCGCCCATCCGGTCCACGCGGATCACAACCTCCTGGCTGCTTTCCGAGACCAGTGAAAGGGCTGTTCCCTCTGACGCCCAGACAAGCTGGCCGGTATTCAGCAGGGGTTGGTCCCGGACCCACACGACCGAGTCCGCGGACCTGCCTGCCTCGTGCCAGCCGTTCGGAGCGGCGCCGTTAAAGGCCGCGCCGGCCCCGGGGTCCGGATCGCGAAGGATCTGGACCGTGTCGATGGACAGCAGGTCGGCCAGGACCTTGCCGGTCGTAGCGTCCGTCTCGAAGAGCTTCCCGGCAGCCGCCGGACAGGTCCAGCCGTGGCTTGAGATACACAGATCCTCGGCATACTTGGCGAACATGATGGGCGAATACAGGTTCTGGACTTCGGCGGAATTCAAATACCAGGCGTTCGATGCCAGCGTCTCGTTCCAGATCTCCGGTCCCAGCCTGGTGGGATCGCCCACAATGAACGTGCCGCCCTTTGCTTCGGGGAGCTGGCGGGAGTAACTGCCCGGGGTATCCGGCATCCGGTAGTCGGGCAGCGGCGAGGACTTGAAGGCCACGTGCTGCCCCGCGGCAATGACCATGCTGACGAGCACCACACCGCAGGCCAAAACCACCGGCCCCTTGAACCCGGGCCGCAGGCGGGGGGAATACAGAAAGAAGAGCAGGCCCGCGATTCCCCCGACCGCCAGCACCCCGAAGAGCGCCGCCATTCGGAAGGACGGGAACTGGCTCCAGGCGAGGTACAGTCCGGACAGCACAATCGCCGCCGTCATGATCACGCGGCCGCGGCTCAGGACGGGGACCCTGAAACGGGAGACCATCACCGCCAGCACCAGCAGGACAGCCAGGGAGACGTACGGCATGATCCTGATGGGGAAGCGCAGCGGCCCCAGATCACTCGGCGCCAACGTCAGGGCCAGGGACAGCAGCCCCACCACCCAGAGCGCTGTCAGCTCCCTGCTGGCTGCCTTCACCTTGGCGTAGTCCACGACCGCAAGGACCGGGAGAAACCACGCCACGTAGAGCAGGGGCACGGTCGCGAACCCGCCCCACCACCCGGTGACCTGCGGCAGGCTGCCCGGCACCCAGGCGGTAAACAGTCCGGTCAGGTCCGGCGTCAGAAAGCCGCTGTTGGCGATTCCGCCGGAGCGTGCCGTCACGGGGGCGGTGAGGACGCCGGGGAGGTACACCGCCGTCGCGATGAGCCCGCACACCAGGCCGGCGAGGAGCAAGCGCAGGACAGCCCTGCGGCCGGCGTGCAGCCATGCCTCCAGCAGCAGGCCGGCAAAGACGATGACCAGCATGAGTGTCCCGTGGACGTACCCGATGGTTATCAGCACATAGGCCGGGGCCAGCGCGATAAACGGGTTGCCTTCCGCAAACGCCATCCGTCGCAGTCCGTACCAGGTGAGGGGCAGGAGGCTGAACACCATGAGTCCGGTGACCCAGGATGCTGCGTCGATATACACGGTGAATCCGGTCAGGGTTACCGCGACTCCGGCGATGGACGCCCATTCCGGCCTGGCCTTGTAGCTCCGGGCCAGCAGAAACGTGCCAGCCGCCAGGACGCAGAGGAAGGTGATCTTCAGGACCGTCGAAAAGACGACAATGTTGGCCGAGCGGCTCGCCACCCAGCCGATCAGGAGAATGAGCGGATTCCAAATCCCCCATTGCCCTTCGGCGGCGTAGTTGCCGGCCCCCCAGGCACTGTCGCTGAAGAGCGGCCACTCCCCTGCGCTGAGTTTGGTGCCAATTTCGAACCAGATGCCGAACGCCCCGGCCTGGGTATCGTCGTAGTAGTAGAACCTGTTGTTGGTGACCAGCGGAATCAACGAGCCGAGGAAAGCGGCGACCACCGTTGCACTCAGCCACGCGAGATCGCTGCGCTTACGCAAGAGATTCACAAACTGTCCTCGGATTCCGCGTGCGCCGACCGCCGCCGCAGCTCCGCCACGACAGCGTGCACCTCCCCGTCCATGACGACTTCCCCGTGTTCGAGCAAGACTCCCCGCTCACAGACGGTGGCGACCAGGTCCAGGTCATGGCTCACGACAAACAAGGTCTTCCCCATTTCCGAGAGTTCTTTGATCTTCGCGATGCACTTGCGCTGGAAGGGCTCGTCCCCCACCGCGAGGATTTCGTCGATCAGGAAGACCTCCGGGTCCGTGTGCACGGCGATGGAAAACGCCAGCCGCAGGTACATGCCGGAGGAATAGAACTTGACCTCGGTGTCGATGAACTCGCCGATTTCGGAGAATTCCACGATCGAGTCGAACTTCTCGTCGATCTGTTTCTCGGTCATGCCAAGGATGGCGCCGTTGAGGTAGACGTTGTCCCGGCCGCTGAGGTCGTGGTGGAAGCCTGCGCCGACTTCAATGAGCCCGGCGACGCGGCCGCGCGTGCGCACCGTGCCGCCGTCGGGCTGCAGGACCCCGGAGATGAGCTTCAGGAGGGTCGATTTCCCGGAACCGTTGAGCCCCATGAGCGCCACTGTCTCACCCTGCTTGACCTCCAGGGAGACATCCTTGAGGGCCAGGAACTTCTTCGAGAGGTCCCCTTTGCGGCCCTTGACCAGCCAGACCAGGGCTTCCTTGAGGGAACGGGTGTGGCGCAGGACGAACTGCTTCCGGAGGTCGATGCAGCTGATCGCTACATGGCCGTGCGAGGTCATGTCAGAGCTCCTGTGCGAAGTGGACGGCGAGCCGGCGGAACGTCAACTGCCCGAGGAACAGCACAGCGAGGGTGACCAGCAGGGCAACGGGCAGCCAGAGCGTCAGCATTCCCGGGGGCGTGGCGTCGTTGACCAGCTGGCCGCCTTTGAGCGTCGGTTCCCAGAAGGCCCAGTGGAAGACCTCGACGGCGACCGTCATCGGGTTCAGCTGGTAGATCCAGAACCATTCGCCCATCACTTTTTGGACCATCGACCAGAGGTAGAGCACCGGGGAGGCCCAGGTGACCACCATGACGATCATGTCCACGATGTTTTCGGAGTCCCGGAAATAGACATTGACGGCGCCGAACAGCAGCCCGAGGCCCGTGCCCAGGACCGCGACCATCACGAAGATCAGGATCACCGCGGCCAGCTGAAGGACCGACGGCGTCCATCCCACCACCAGGCAGGCGCCGACAAGCACCAGCAGCTGGGGCAGGAAGTGTGCCGCGGAAACCCAGACCGTGGCCACCGGGAAGAGCTCGCGGGGCAGGTAAATCTTCCGGATCAGGTCCCTGTTGTCCACGATCGAGCGGGTGGCGTTGGACAGCGACTCCGTGAAGAAGTTCACCAGCACAATGCCGGAGAACAGGTAGATCGCATAGTTTGGCGTCCCCCGTTGGAGGTTCAGGAAGATGCCCAGCGCCACGAAGTAGATGAGGAACTGCACCAGCGGCTTCACGTAAGACCACATCAGGCCCAGCACCGAGCCGCGGTAGCGGACCTTGATTTCCTTGCGCACCAGCAGCTTCAGGAGGAACCGGTCACCGTAAACATCCAGGAGCCCGTGCCCGCTTCCGGGCCTAACCAGCTGGTCGGTCTGACCTGCCATTTAGTCGCCGTCCTTGGAGTTCGCCTCGAACGTCTTTTTCCAGGCATCGAAGGAGCTGATCTCCGCGACGGCGGACCGGTACTGCTGGGCGAGTTTGTCCCAGTCCCGGAACAGCTTCGCATGCAGCATGGCCGTTTCCGTCAGCATCGATTTGAGCTTCTTCGGGTCGCGCTGGTACCAGGATGCACCCGTGCCTTCGGCGTTGGACACCACAACACTGTCGTAGTGGGCCACCCGGTACCAGCGGTTGTCCCGGTGTGCCAGATAGCCCTGGGGCCGCTCGGCACTTTCCGGGCCGGGCGCTTTGATCAGCTGGCGCGCCACCGTCTTGATGCCCCACGGGATGAGCTGCTTCTTGCTGGGCAGCCCCACCACGGTCCCGCCCATCGGTCCGCGGCCGATCTTGGGCGCCGGGAAATCATCGACGTCCTCCTTCAGCTGGGCGTCCGGGTAGTCGGCCTTGAGGGCGTTGATTTCCGGCAGCTTGGTGCCGAGCACCTTGTGGAGGTCGTCGGGGCCCTTCAGGAGGTCGCGCAGCGCGTCGATATGTCCGTGCTCGGTGAAGTACTGCATCGACACCAGATGCTTGACGTCGGACTGGAAAGATTCGCGCAGCACCCGGCCGCCCTTGGGGTACGGGCTGTGGATCAGCGTAGTGATCAGCCGGTTCCGCGCGTGGAAGTAGGCCTGCCAGCCGACGAGGTCGTCCTTGTCGATCCACGACACGTGCCAGACGGCAGCGCCGGGCATAGAGACCGTGGCGAAGCCGGCTTCCCGTGCGCGCAGTCCATATTCAGCGTCGTCCCACTTGATGAACAGCGGCAGTGACAGCCCGATTTCCCGGATCACCTTTGTGGGGATCAGGCACATCCACCAGCCGTTGTAGTCCACGTCCACGCGGCGGTGCAGCCACGGCGTCTGGCGCAGGTTGGCGACACTGAAATCGTGCCGGGTCTCCATATCTGCGTGCGGCAGGGCGGGCACGATCCGGTAGGGGTCCACAACCTCGCCGAAGGTGTGCAGGACGCTGCGGTTGTAGAGGTCGAACATGTGGCCGCCGACGATCGTCGGCTTGCGGCAATGGTCGGCGAACGTGACCAGGCGCACGATGCTTTCGGGTTCCACAACAATGTCGTCGTCCAGGAGCAGGGCGTAGTCGCTGCCGTTCTCGACGGCCTCGTACATGCCGCGGGCAAAGCCGCCGGATCCCCCAAGGTTGGCCTGGTTGATGACCCGGAGCTTGCCGCCCAGGGCGTCACGCACAGCCGCGAAACCCTCCTGGTCCTCGACTTTCTGCGTACCCTGGTCCACGATCAGGATTTCCTTGACGTTTTCAAGGACGTCCGGGTTTTCCGCCAGGATGCGGGCGTTGTTCAGGCAGAAGTCAGGCTTGTTCATGGTCGTGATTTCGAGGGTGACCTGCCCCTTGGGGCCGCCGGTGGCCGCGCTCTCCCACTGGGCACTCTCGAGCACCAGTCCGTCCGCACTGGCGGCGAGATCAAACCAGTACCACCCGCCGTCGCCAAACGGCTTCAGTGACAGCTCGAACACCGAGGTGGCGTCGCCGTCGACGTGGACGCCGTCGACGCGCTGGACGGAGCCGCGGGCATTCGACTTGTACACGGTGACCGTGCCGGTGCCGCTTGTCCGGACGACCAGCCGGATGTCCCGGACCGAAGTCCAGCGCCGCCAGTAGCTCGCGGCAAACGCGTTGAAATAGGTGCCGAAAGAAATCTGCTCACCGGACCGGACGCGCATTGAATGCCGGGTGAGGAGATCTTCGAAGTGCGCCTGCTGGCTGCCGGAGCTGAACATCTGCAGCTTGTCTTCGGGAAGCTTGGGCGTCCGGGCGAGCTCGTCGTTCTCGCGCAACCGGATGCCGCTGGCCGTCCCAGCGTCCGCGTACAGCGACACCGTGTCCGGCTGGTCCGCCGAGGGCAGGATGACGCGCTGGATCGTGTCCCAAGCTGTGGTTCCTTCAGCGGCACTCATGCGTCCACTCCTCCGCTTTCCAGGGTTGCGCCGCTTTCGAAGTGCGGGCGAATTTTGTTCTCGAACATGGTCAGGGCAGAGCCGATGGCCATGTGCATGTCCAAGTACTTGTAGGTGCCAAGGCGTCCGCCGAAGAGGACGTCCTTCTCGGCCGCCGCCAGGTCACGGTACTTGAGCAGCCGCTCACGGTCCGCGGCGGTGTTGATCGGGTAGTAGGGCTCGTCGCCCTTTTCGGCTGCCCGCGAGAATTCCCGCATGATGACGGTTTTGTCCGTCTGGTAGTCCCGCTCCGGATGGAAGTGGCGCGGTTCGATGATCCGCGTGTAGGCGACGTCGGCGTCGTTGTAGTTGACCACCGACGTGCCCTGGAAATCACCGACGTCGAGCACTTCCTCCTCGAAGTCGATGGTGCGCCAGGAGAGGTCGCCCTCGGCGAAGTCGAAGTAGCGGTCGACGGGCCCGGTGTAGACCACGGGGACGGTGCCGACGACCTTGTCCTTGCTGTATTCCTGCGACTCGTCGAAGAAGTCGGTGTTGAGCCGGATCTCGATGTTCGGGTGGTCCGCCATCTTCTCGATCCAGGCGGTGTAGCCGTTCGTCGGCAGGCCCTCGAAGGTGTCGTTGAAGTACCGGTTGTCGTAGTTGTAGCGCACCGGGAGGCGGGAAATGATCCCTGCGGGGAGGTCCTTGGGATCCGTTTGCCACTGCTTGCCGGTGTAGTGCTTGATGAACGCCTCGTACAGCGGCCGGCCAATGAGCTGGATGCCCTTGTCGTTGAGGTTCTGCGGATCGGTGCCGGCGAGCTCCCCGGCCTGTTCCTTGATCAGATCCTTCGCCTGTCCCGGGGTCAGGTTCGCGCGGAAGAACTGGTTGATCGTGGCCAGGTTGATTGGCAGGGAGTACACCTCGCCTTTGTGGACTCCGTACACCTTGTGCACGTAGTTGGTGAATGTCGTGAACCGGTTCACGTATTCCCAGACGCGCTCGTTGGACGTGTGGAAGAGGTGCGCCCCGTAGCGGTGCACCTCGATGCCGGTCTGCTCTTCCTTTTCGCTGTACGCGTTGCCGCCGATGTGATGGCGGCGGTCGATGACGACGACCTTCAAGCCCAGCTCTGTGGCGGCCTGTTCTGCGATTGTCAGGCCGAAAAAGCCCGACCCTACGATGACGAGGTCAGCGGTCACAAACTCTCCTGATTCGAATGCGGGCAGCGCAATGTTGCGCATTGTCTGCTGCTCTAGCCTACCCGAGCGTCAAACGGAATCGGCCACGCAAGCCGTCGTCCACATAGCCGGAATCCCCGACGCCGGTTGTCTCCGCCGCGCCTAGCGTGGGTTCCAAACGCCGATGCGGGAAAGGATTCTTCTCCGATGATGCTGCACTGCACCCTGGCTGCGGCCCCGGGGTCCGCGCTGGCGTCCGGGCCCTTGGAATTGGCCGTCGAAGTGCCGGAGGGTTGCCCCGGCGCGGAACTCCAGGCGGCAATCTCCCGGCGTTTCGGGACGGGGGAACTGACAGTGGGGCGGGTCCCGCTCGCTGCCTTGAGGGTCGGCCAGGACCCTCTCGTGCAGGGCGCCGTCGTGGTGGACGGCGCCGCACCGGCCGCCGCCCTGGACCGGACACCGCTCGTCCTTGCCGTGCACGGCGGGCCAGGTGCCGGCTTGATATTTCCGTTGCGGCGCGGGCGGTTCCGGATCGGCCGCGCCGGCACCGAGGTCCTGATTCCGGATGCCGAATTGTCCCGCGAGCATGCCGAGCTGGAGGTCACGGATTCCGCCGTCACCCTCCTCGATCTCGGGAGTGCCAACGGGGTCAGCGTCGATGGACGGAAGGTGCACGCGGCGGCCGTCTCGACAGACTCCCTGATTGAGTGCGGCAGCTCGTCGATGTCCCTTGTTTTCCGCGGCAGCCTGGACGCCGGGATCCCGGCCACTGCAGGCTCCGACGTCTCGGCGCCGTTATCGGTCAGCAATCCCATGGTGCACGGCAACAGGGCGGCCCTGGTGCTTGCCGCGGCCCTGCCGCTCGGCATCGGAGTCGGCCTGGCCATCCTGACGGGACTGTGGGTCTTCCTGGCCTTCACAGCCGTGTCGGCCGTGTCGGTCCTGGTGCCCGCCGTGACGGGCAGACGGCAGCGCCGCGAACTGCGGGCCGCCGTCGCCGCTGCAGCTTTTGAGGACAAGGAACGACGACGACGGGCCGCGCCCTCCGCGGGTGAGCTGTCCCTGCGGGGTTCATTGGCTGTCCCCGGGCCGGCCGATGTTCCTGCCGAGGCCGTACCCGTCTGGCTACGGCTCGGACGGGCACCCCAGGACGCGAATATCCGGCTGGAACCGCCGGATCCCGGCTTCCGGCCACCGCCGCTTGGAATGGTTCCGGTGACCCTTGATCCCGGGACGACCGTGGCCACCTTTCGCGGTCCCGCAGACGCTGTGGCCGGGCTGGCCAGGTCCGTCGTGATGCAGCTTGCCTGTTACCCGGCGGCCCGGCGGACCAGGCTGGTTATCCACGGTCCCACCCCGCAGCTGCTGGCCGCGCGTTTCCTGGCAGCGGCAACGCTTTCCATGCATGAGGCCACGACCATGGAGGCCCTGGCAGCTGGCTTCGGTCCCGACTGCGGGCGCGGCGTGCTCCTGATCATCTCCGGCCGGGGAACCGCCGCGTTGCGCTCAGTGGCCGTCAGCCGGGGCTGGCAGGTCCTCGACTGCGCCGGCGATCCGGCCCCGGCTGACGGGATGGCCCTCGTCCTCAGGGAGCGCACCGCCCGGCTGTCATCTGCCCGCTCTTCGTTGGAATTCATCCCCGATCTTGTTCCGTCGAGCGTCTTCGACCGCAACTGCCGCCGGCTGGGGGCCTGGGCGCCTGCGTCAGCTTCCGGTGCGGGCAGGCCGGAAGCCCGCTCCCTGGGCGATCTTCTTCCGCTCGCGCCGGCGGACATAGCCTCGCGGTGGGCCGGGTCCGCTGGCGCTGCTGGTCTTGCCGTCCCGGTGGGCACCGGAAAGTACGGCCCCCTGCAGCTGGATCTCCAGGCTGACGGCCCCCACTTCCTGGTGGCGGGCACCACCGGGTCCGGCAAGTCAGAATTCCTCCGGACCCTGGCCGCGGCGTTGGCGGCCGCCCATTCACCGGACCGCGTCAATCTGCTGTTCATCGATTTCAAGGGCGGCTCCGGGCTGCGGCCGCTGGCCGGGCTGGTCCACTGTGTGGGGCTCCTGACCGATCTGGACGTCAACGAGGTGTCTCGCACACTGGTCTCGCTGGCGGCGGAGGTGCGCCGCCGGGAAGAGCTGCTCGCCTCGTACCGGGCCGCCGATCTCACGGCCTACGAGTCCCTTGATCCCTGCGGGCCGCCGTTGCCCCACCTGGTCCTCATCATTGACGAATTCAGGATGCTCGTTGACGAGGCGCCGGAGGCCCTGGCCGAGCTCATGCGGATTGCTGCGATCGGACGTTCCCTCGGGATACACCTCATCATGGCAACCCAGCGTCCCCAGGGCTCCGTTACCGCGGACATCCGTGCGAATGTGACCAGCTGCATCGCCTTGCGGGTCCAGTCCGAGCTGGAATCCCTCGACATCATCAACTCCCGGCTGGCGGCGGCGATTCCGATCACGAGTCCGGGCCGCGCCTACCTGGTCCGCGGAAACGAAGCGCCGGAGGAGTTTCAGACGGCGACGGTCGCCGCCCCGGGCGTCGGGTTGGTCCGCGGTCCCGCCGTGATGCTGGCGATGGAATACCTTTGCCGCCCGTCAGCAGTCGGGTCCTCCGGCCTGGCGGCCAGCACCGCGCAGCCCTCACTGGCGGCCGGCACAGCGCAGCCTTCCCTCGCGGCCAGCGAACTGGCCGCGGCAGTTGCCGCGGCCTGGGAATCCACCGGCGGGGATCCGCCGCGCCGTCCCGTCGCGGGACCGCTGCCCAAACTGCTGCTGTTCCCCCCTGACGGGAGCCGCGGGCGGATCAGGCTGGGGCTGGTGGACGTACCCGAAGAACAGCGCGTGGCCGAGTTCGGCTGGCGTCCGGCCCGCCACGGCCATTTAGGGCTGGTCCCGGGGAACAGCGGCGGCGCCGACGCCGCCCTGGGACTCATCGTGGCTCAGCTCCTCAGCTGTGATGATGAAGCACACATCTACGTACTGGATGCGGGCGGGTCATTCAGCGCGGCGGTCGACTCCCCGCGGGTCGGGGCTGTTGTGGGACTGCACGAACTCCGCCGGGCCGCGCGGCTGCTGGAGCGTGTCTGCGAGGAAATGACACGGAGGCTGGGCACCGCCCGGACGGCCGACGCACCGGCTCTCGTCCTCGCACTGTGCGGCTGGGGATCGTGGGTATCGGCGTTTCGGACCGGTCCATTGGCGTGGGCCGAAGATCTGGTCCAGGACATTGTGCGCGACGGCGCAAGGGCGGGGGTCACTGTCCTGGTAGCGGGTGAACGGGAGCTCGTGACCTCCCGGTTCTTTGCTGCCGTTCCCAACCGGATCTTCCTGCCCGCCGGCTCGACGGAGGAGGGGCGGCTTGCCTGGCCCCGGCTGCCCGCCATCGAAGCGGCTGCCGGCCGGGCAGTGGTTTTCGGGCCGCTGTCCGCCGCATCCTCTCCGTCAGGTCACGTGGCACAGCTCTTTGAGCGGTGCTCCCCCGCCACCCGGGGCGGAGCCGCTGGCGCCGTGCGGACCCGGCCGTTCCGCGTTGAGCCCCTTCCAGGTCGGGTGACAGTCGCCGACGTCCTCGCCCGGGCCGGACCTGGCGCCACGGGCGGGGGCGAGGCCCTGTCGGCCGGGGCCCGGTCAGGGTCAGGGTCAGGGTCTGGGGCAGGGTCAGGGTCAGGGTCAGGGTCAGGGTCAGGGTCTGGGTCTGGGGCAGGGTCAGGGTCAGGGTCTGGGGCAGGGTCAGCATCGACGCCTTGTCCCGCGCCCCGCCACCTGCGCCTCGGAGTCGGCGGCGACGAGCTCCTCCCCGCGGGCGTCCCGCTGCCTGCCGGCGCCGTCCTTGCCGTCCTGGGCGGGCCCGCCTCCGGGAAGACCTCGCTGCTCTCGGCACTGCCTGGTCTCAATCCGGCCGCCAGCTGTCTCCGGGTCCCCGAGGCAGCGGATCAGGAACGGTACTGGACCCGGACCCACGAGGCCGCACTCTCGGGTGGGCTGGACCCTGCCGCGCTACTCCTGGTGGACGACCTCGATCTGCAGTCGCCCGAAACCAACGGCCAGCTGCTCCTGCTGAACACTCTCGGCTGGCGGGTGGTCCTGACTGCCGGTTTCGGCGCGGGCATCCGGCAACGCGTCCCGTTGATACAGAACGCCGCCAGCCAGGGGCGGGGCGTGCTGATCGGCCCGCGGGGGCTCATGGACGGAGAACTCTTCGGTGTCAGGTTCGAACCCGAACAGAGCCCTCCCCCGGGCCGCGCGGTGGTGATTTCAGACGGCCGCGCACGGGCGGTGCAGCTCGCGGTAGATCCCGCCGAAGACAGCCGCCGCACCAGACCGGAACCTGGACCCGGACGCGGATCTTGACAGTGGCCTGACGGTCAGACCCCGGCTACAGGGCAGGCGGTGCGCCGCCGGCGCGGGACGCGAACGCGATCACACGCTTGTCGAAGAGCACAACGATGGCCACCACCGCCGGCAGCAGCATGGCCAGGCCCACCCAGGGGTACCCGCCCGTCATGGTTGGAAAGCCGATCGTGAGCGTGAAGAGCTGCGCCACCAGCGCGCCGGCACGAGGCCAGCGGTATCCGCGGAACAGGTAAACGGCCACGGCGAAAAGCCACGCGGAGAAGGCCAGCAGGAGTCCCAGAGTGAACACTGCGCCCCAGAAGGAGAGCACCGGGGCGCCGGAGAGCAGTTGGCTCCCGTACCAGACTGCCGCCACGAGCAGCGCCGCCGCCTCCAGTGCCACGACGGTCGAAATCACCAGGATCCCCGCGGGCCGCAAGGCAGTCCCGCCGCTCGCTCCCGCAGGGGCTCCGGCGGGGTCGCCGTCGCGGTTGCCGGCAGCTTCGGAGGGGTTCTCAGAGTCTCTTGACACACTGGCACAGTACCGGACATAGTCGTCTAGATGTGAGGGCGCCGCCAGCCAATGTGATGCATCGCTCACGATCCCAAGGCATTTTGCAGCCAATTACCCCTTGTTTACGCAGCGTTAACATGACACGCTTAATCCAGATGACCGAGGGGGCCCCAGAGGGCCCCTTTCTTATGAAGCCTCTAGTGAATAATTTCACAAAGGCATTTCAATGAGTGCCCAGGAAATGGAGTAACTGATCAGCATGGATTGGCGTAACCGCGCAGCGTGCCTTGACAAGGACCCGGAGCTTTTCTTCCCCGTAGGAAACACCGGTCCTGCCCTCCTGCAGATCGAGGAAGCAAAAAGTGTTTGCCGTCGATGCCCCGTTGTCGACACCTGCCTGCAGTGGGCGCTGGAGTCCGGCCAGGATGCCGGCGTCTGGGGCGGCATGAGCGAAGACGAGCGCCGCGCCCTGAAACGCCGCGCAGCCCGCGCCCGCCGCGCCTCCTAGCTCCAGGATTCCTGAAGCCGGCCCGCCGGCGGTCCGTTTACCGCGGCAGGACAGCACTGGCCGCAGACCAAAGGTCTGCGGCCAGTGCGCGTTAAGCCGCCGTCCCTGCTACCGGGTGGCCAGGCTCAGGACAATCTGGACGGCGGTTCCGCCGCCCTCCCGCGCACTCCACTGGATGCTGCCGCCCAGTTCGCTGGTCACCAGGGTGCGCACGATCTGCAGGCCGAGCCCTTCCACATACGGAGTGGCGGGGATGCCGACACCGTCATCCGCCACCGTCACGGTGAGCAACTCGTCACCGTCCTCGCTTTCGGAGCGGTCCGCGATCAGCCAGACGGTTCCGGTCCGGCCCTCCAGGCCATGCTCGACAGCGTTTGCCACCAGCTCGTTGATGACCAGGGCCAGCGGGGTGGCAAAGTCACTCGGCAGCTCGCCGAAGAGTCCGGAGCGTGCCGTCTTCACTTGCTGTGACGGGGAAGCCACTTCGGCCGAGAGCCGGAACTGGCGGCCGATGAGCTCATCGAAGTCGACGCTTTGGGTCAGGCCCTGGGACAGCGTCTCGTGCACGAGGGCAATCGTGGCCACCCGCCGCATCGCCTGCTCGAGCCCCTGTTTCGCCTCGTCGCTGACCATCCGCCGTGACTGCATCCGCAGCAGGGCAGCGACGGTCTGCAGGTTGTTCTTCACCCTGTGGTGGATCTCGCGGATCGTGGCGTCCTTCGTGACAAGTTCCATCTCCCGCCGCCGCAGCTCCGAGACGTCCCGGCAAAGCACCAGGGCGCCAAAGCGGTGCTGTTCGTCGCGCAGGGGGATCGCCCGCAGCGACAGGCTGACCCCGCGGGACTCGATTTCACTGCGCCACGGCATGCGTCCCGTGACCACCAGCGGCAGGGTCTCGTCCACCATGCGGCGGTCCTTCAGCAGGCCTGCGGTCACCTCGGCCAGGCTCCGGCCCTCCAGTGACTCGCCGTCGCCGAGCCGGCGGAACGCCGAGACCCCGTTGGGGCTCGCGTACTGGACGATGCCCTCGGCATCGAGCCTGATCAGGCCGTCACCGACGCGGGGCGCGCCGCGGCGCGAACCGGTGGGCGAGGCAAAGTCCGGCCAGAGTCCCAGCGTCCCCATCCGCAGCAGATCGTACGCGCATTGCCGGTAGGTCAGCTCCAGCCGCGAGGGCATCCGCGAGCTGGAAAGGTCCATGTGGGAGGTGACGATGGCCAGCGTCCGGCCGTTGCGGACCATCGGCACGGCCTCCACCCGAAGGGCCATGTCGCTGCTCCAGTTGGTCTCGTTGGAGCGCTCGATCGTGCGGCTCTCCCACGCTTTGTCCACCAGCGGCTTCAGATCGGACCGGATCCCCTCCCCCACGAAGTCGGCATGGAACACCGTATGCGTGGTGGAGGGGCGGACGTGGGCCAGGGCCACGTAGCCGAAGTCCGGGTGCGGAAACCACAGCGCCAGGTCCGCGAACGCCAGGTCCGCGACCATCTGCCAGTCCCCGACGAGCAGGTGCAGCCACTCGGCATCCCCCGGCCCGAAATCAGCATGCTCCCTGATAGGGTCCGTAAAGATTGCCACAGCACCTCCATTTGCGACGCGGGCAGCGTGAGCTGCTAGCGTCGAACGATTGACCTCAAGAGCCTCAATGCTACCGACAGCGAGGCCATGTCATCGGCCTCGAGGGCGTTCACCTCGTCAAACATGCTCTTCGCGCGGTCCAGCTGCTCGACGTTCTGGCTCTCCCAGGCGGCAAGCCGCTCCTCCGCCGGCATTTGTGCCGGCGTTGCCCCGAGCACCGCCGTCGTCATGTCCGAAACGGTCGAGTAGAGATCGTCACGGAGGGCCGCCCGGGCCAGCGCCTGCCAGCGGTCCCTCCTGGGCAGCTTCGTGATGCGCTCCAGCAGGGAGTCGGCGTGGAAGCGGTTGAACACCGTGTAGTACACATGAGCGATGTTCTCCACGGGTTCCGGGCTGACGTGGACGATCTTGGCGATGTCGAGCAACACAAAGCTCTCGAACAGTTCCGCCCAGCGGTGGGCCAGATCCTCCGGCAGTTCCCAACCGCGCGCCTTTTCCAGCCAGTCGGACACCCGGGCGCGGTCGTCGCCGCGCAGGTAGTCCAGCAGGCGGGCCCGCATGGGATCCATCAGCGGTTTGAACTCGCCCACGATTTCGGCGATGGGGCGGGAGGCATTGCCCTGGCTCAGGACCCACCGCACGGCGCGGTCCAGGAGCCGGCGGATGTCCAGGTGGACGGTGCTCCAGTGCTCCGTGGGGAAAGAGGCGGGCAGCTCGTTGAGTTTCCCGACCATGATCTGCAGTTCGTAGACTTCACGGAGCGCCACAAAGGCCTTGGCGACGGCAGCCTCGGTGGCCGAGGTCTCTTCCATGGCCCGGAACGCGAAGGTGATGCCGCCCATGTTGATCATGTCGTTCGCCACCACCGTGGCGATGATTTCGCGCCGCAGCGGGTGGGTGTCGAGTTCGGCGTCGAACCTGTCCCGCAACTGCTGCGGGAAGTAGGCCCGCAGGGTTTGCCGGAACCACGGGTCCTCGGACAGGTCGCTGTCCCTCAGTGCCGAGGCGAGTTCGATCTTGGCGTAGGCCGCCAGGACGGACAGCTCCGGCGAGGTCAGACCCTGGCCCTGTTCCAGCCGCTCGCGCAGCGTTTCAGTGGTCGGCAGCGCTTCCAGATCGCGCTTGAGGTCCGCGGACTTCTCCAGCCAGTCCATCAGGCGTTCGTAGCTGGGGCTCCATTCGGAGACCTTCATCCGGTCATTGAGCAGCAGGATGTTCTGGTCGATGTTGTCCTCCAGCACGAGCCGGCCGACTTCGTCGGTCATCGATGCCAGGAACTCCGAACGCTCCGCCGGATCCAGCTTCCCCGCGGCAACCATCCGGTCCACGAAGATCTTGATGTTGACCTCATGGTCGGAGCAGTCCACGCCGGCGGAGTTGTCGATCGCGTCGGTGTTCAGGATGACGCCCTGCAGTGCCGCCTCAATCCGGCCGCGCTGCGTCATGCCGAGGTTTCCGCCTTCACCGACCACCTTCACCCGCAGTTCGCGGCCGTCAACGCGGATGGAGTCATTGGCCTTGTCACCGACCTGGGCGTTGGTTTCCGTGCTGGCCTTGACGTAGGTGCCGATGCCGCCGTTGTACAGCAGGTCCGCCGGGGCGAGCAGGATCGCGCGCAGCAGTTCGGGCGGGCTGAGCCGGGTGGTCCCGTCGGGCAGGCCCAGCGCGGACCTGACCTGGTCCGAGACCGGGATGGACTTCGCCTGGCGGGCGAAGACACCGCCGCCCTCGCTGATCAGTGTCTTGTTGTAGTCATCCCAGGAGGACCGGGGCAGCTCGAAGAGCCGCTGGCGCTCGGCGAAGGACACGGCCTCGTCCGGGGTGGGATCGAGGAAAATATGCCGGTGGTCAAACGCCGCGAGCAGCCGGATGTGCTTGGACAGCAGCATGCCGTTGCCGAACACGTCGCCGGACATGTCGCCGACGCCGACCACGGTGAACGGCTCGGACTGCGTGTCCAGGTCCAGCTCGCTGAAGTGGCGCTTGACGGACTCCCACGCGCCGCGTGCGGTGATGCCCATGGCCTTGTGGTCGTAACCGACCGAGCCGCCGGAGGCGAAGGCATCGCCGAGCCAGAAACCGTATTCCGCGGCGAGACCGTTGGCGATGTCGGAGAAGGACGCCGTGCCCTTGTCGGCCGCGACGACGAGGTAGGAATCGGCGTCGTCGTGCCGGACGACGTCGGCCGGCGGCACCAGCTGCTCCCCCTCCTGCGTCGTGACGAGGTTGTCGGTGACATCCAGCAGTCCGCGGATGAACGTCTTGTAGCTCTCAACGCCCTCCGCCATCCACGCGGTGCGGTCTGCTGCCGGGTCCGGGAGTTGCTTGGCGTAGAAACCGCCCTTGGCGCCGGTAGGCACGATCACGGCGTTCTTGACCGTCTGGGCCTTGACCAGGCCGAGGATTTCGGTGCGGAAATCCTCGCGCCGGTCCGACCAGCGCAGCCCGCCGCGGGCGACCTTGCCGAAGCGCAGGTGCACACCCTCGACGCGGGGCGAGTAGACCCAGATCTCGAACATGGGCCTGGGGAACGGCAGTCCCTCGATGGCGGCCGGGTTCATCTTGAAACTGAGGTGCGGTTTGTTCTGGAAGTAGTTGGTCCGCAGCGTCGCCTGGATCAGGTTCTTGAAGGTGCGCAGCACACGGTCGGCGTCGAGGGTCGCGACCTTGTCGATCGCTGCGTCCAGTGTGGTGAGGATCTCGTCCTGCCTGATCCGGCGTGCCTCCTCGCCGAGGGAGGGATCGAAGCGGGCCTCGAACAGGGCGCTGAGTCCGCGGTTGACATCGGGGTTGGCCAGCAGGGTGTCGGCCAGGAATCCGTAGGAGTTGGTATTGCCCATCTGGCGCATGTACTTGGCGTAGGCGCGCAGCACGACGACCTGGCGCCAGTGCATTCCCTCGCGCAGCACCAGCCGGTCGAAGCTGTCCGACTCCACCGCACCGGACACCGCGGCGCCGAAGGAGTCGGCGAGCAGCTGCCCGGTCTTGAGCGGGTCCACCCCGGCCGGGTACTTCAGGCCCAGGTCATAGAGGAAGAAGTCGCGGTGGTCCGCAGTTTCGATCTCGAACGGGCGTTCGTCCAGGACCTCAAGGCCCAGGTTGTGGAAGTAGGGCAGGATCTGGCTCAGGCTTTTGGGTTCGAGCATGTAGAGCTTGACCCGGGCGTCCTCTTCGAGCGTCGCGCCGGCGCCGTCGGGGAGGTAGACGTGGACGCCGGGATGTTCCGCGGCGGTTTCCTCCGCGGGCGCGGCACCGTACTTCTCGAAGCGGGCGATGTCCTCCAGGGCATCCTCCACCTCATAATCGACGCGGTAGCTCGCCGGGAAGGCCTCGGCCCAGACGGCGGCAAGTTCCATGGCTCCGTCGTCCTCGATGCCGCCGGCGCGGGCGCGCAGGACCTCGGTGATGCCTTCGCTCCACGAGCGGGCGGCGCGGACCAGCCGCTTCTCGAGATCATCGGTGTTGACGTTGCTGACGTCGGCGTTCTTCGGAAGCCTGATCCGGAAGAAGAGCCGGGCCAGCGCGGATTCGGTCATCCGCGCCTCGTAATCGATGGACACGGCGTCGAAGGTCTCGCGGAGTTCCTGTTCGATGCGCAGGCGCACGTTCGTGGTGTACCGGTCGCGCGGAAGGTAGACGAGGGCGGACATAAAGCGCCCGTAGATGTCCGGACGGAGGAACAGCCGGGTCCGGCGCCGTTCCTGCAGCCGCTGGATGCCGGTGGCGATAGCGGCCAGATCGGGGATTTCGATCTGGAAGAGCTCGTCGCGGGGGTAGGTTTCCAAGATGCCCAGGAGGTCCTTGCCGGAGTGCGAATCCGGCGGGAAGCCGGCCTCGCTCAGTACTGCGGCGACTTTCTCGCGGACCACCGGGATGTCCCGCACGGAGCCGGCGTAGGCCGTGGTGGCGAAGAGCCCGATGAAACGTCGTTCGCCGTTGACGTTGCCGGCTGCGTCGAAGCTCTTGACGCCGATGTAGTCCAGGTACGCGGAGCGGTGGACGGTGGAACGGGAGTTCGCCTTGGTGATGACAAGCGCGCGCTTTTCGCGTGCTTTTTTCCGGCCCGTCTCGGTGAGGTGCTGGATCTGGTGCGGGGTGTCGGCGCCCCCGCGCAGCAGCCCGAGGCCGCTCTCTTCCCGGGGTTCCAGGACGTCCTCGCCGGATTCGTTCTTGAGCTCGTATTCGCGGTAGCCGAGGAAGGTGAAGTTCCCGTCATCCAGCCAGCGGAGCAGCTCCTGGGCCTGGCGGAGTTCGGCAATCTGCGCGGGGTTGGCCAGCGTGTCCAGGTCCTGGGCAATCTGCAGGGCCCGGTTCCGCATCTTCGGCCAGTCTTCGACGGCGGCACGCACATCGGCGAGCACCCTTCCGATGCCCTCCAGCAGCGCCGCACGCTTCGCGTCGTCGACAAGGTCAATCTCGACGGCGATCCAGGACTCCATGTGGGAGGCGTTGTCGCCCTGGGCAATCAGGTGCGAGAGGTTGGGCATCGCGGCGGTGTCTCCGCTGGAGATGCCAAGGTGCGAAGGGACCCGGGAGACCCTGACGAGTTCGCCGCTCTCACGGTTGCGGGTCACCACGAACAGCGGATGCATCACCAGGTGGATGGGGGCTTTCTGCCGGACGAGTTCCGCATTGACCGAGTCAACGAGGAAGGGCATGTCGTCGGTGACGATGTAGACGACGCTGCGGTCGGCCTCGTCGGCGATGGTGATGCTGGCGATGCCCGGGAGACGGTTCGCCGCCGTCCGGCGGTGGGTTTCCGCCCGCGCAGCGAGCAACTCCTGGGGGTACGCCCGCGCGTCTTCTTCGGCGAGGTGCTCGTAGTAGTCCCTCAGGTAGCCTTCTTCGGCACCGATCGAAACGGGTTGATCCTCCACACTGGACCCAGACGACATCGACAAACGCCTCCAAAAAAAAGGTTCATGGCCGCTTCGTTGCGGCCCTCAAAGCGAGCCTAGCCCTTTAGCAACCGCTTCGCTGTGGAAGAAAATACAGAGGATCCACCGTTTCGCTGGACGGGTGCACAAACCAGCGCGGCAATGCCCCTCCGGAGTGCGGAATCGGGTGCGGCCTCCAGCAGGAGGGACCCCGAGAGCAGGGCCGCATCAGCCGCGGCCGGATCCGCCGGGAGGAAGGTCCCCAGCGGGACGGTAGGACCGTACCGCTCCCACGCATCGCGCAGCTGGCGCTCCGGGGAGCGTCCCACAGCCGACGGCCGGACCTTGTTCAGCACCACCTGCGGAAACGAGTTCGGGACAGCCGTTTCCAGTTCGGCCAGGCCGCGGACCAGCCTCGGGACGCCAATCGAGTCGGCCGCTCCGACGGCGAACACCGTGTCCGCCAGTTCAAGGCTCCGCAGCGTCGCGGCGTTCCGCCGCGGGGCCATCGTGTCGAAGCTCAGCTCCTCGTCGCTTTCAAGGCAGAAACCTGTGTCAATGACGGTGACTTCCATGACGTGGCGGGCGCGGGCCAGCACGAGGGAAAGTGCTGCGGCGCGGAGTTCAGTCCAGCGGTCCGCCCGGGTGATGCCGGTCAGCACGCGGAAGGTTCCCGCTCTCGTGGCCACCGGAACCGCAATCCGGAGCAGCGCCGCCGCGTCCAGGAGACCCTGGTCCGCCAGACGGCAGGCCTGCGCGAGCCCGGCCGATTCGTCCAGCAGGCCCAGCATGGCCGCGACGCTGGCACCATAGCTGTCGGCATCCACCAACAGCACCGATTTTCCCTCCGCAGCGAGTTCCGCCGCCATGTTGGCCGCCAGCATGGTCCGGCCCGGGGAACCGGCAGGCCCCCAGACCGCAATAATCCGCCCCGTGCCGGAGCCTTCCATCCCCTCCGCGGTGGCTGCGCCGGACGGACCGGGCGCGGGGCCCGCATCGGCGAAGCCGGGGCTGGCTCCCTGGCGGAGCCAGGGGTCAGCTCCTGTCAGCTGCGCGACGGACGCCGTAATGCGGCTGGCAAGTGCGGCGGCGTCGACCCCGGTAAGTTCGGCAGCCACGCCGATCCCCTGCAGCCGCAACATTTCCTCCGGACTGTCGGTCAATGCCAGGACGGCGACGCCGACGGCGGACAGCCGGTCAACCAGCGACGCGGTCAACTCCCCGCTGCCCTCCGCCACAACGGCGGCACGCGCCAGGCCCCCCTGGCAGGCGGCCAGCAGTTCTGCCAGTTCGCTGCACCTCCGGACGACGGAAACCGGCCCGTGGAGGCGCTCGAGTCTGCCGACGAGGTCTTCGCGCGAATCCCCGACGGTGACGACCGGGATGCTCATTGGCCCGCCCCTCCCGGGTTCCAGACCACGGAGATCTTCGCCTTGTTGGCCTGCGCCCCCAGCAGGTTCGGCATCTGCTGGTCCGTCACCAACACCATCACGACAGTGGACCGGGCGGACCCCAGCGAAGTGCTGCCCTGGGTGATCTGGGCGATTTCCGCACCCGGCAAGAGCAGCGTCGGCTGGCTGAAACCGTTCCGGTCATCGGGCAGTGCCACCCAGACATCCACCCTGGAGCCGGCAACCGCCTGGGCCGGCAGGGCCTCTTCGATGGTGACCCCCACGGGCTTCCGGTCCAGGCCGTCCAGCTGCCCGAGGCTCGCGCGCGGCACCAGCTGGTCCTTGCCGATTCTCTGGACGGCAACGAGTCCGTCGGCCACGCCGGCCGCAGGCGTGAGATAGTGCTGTTCGACATCGCCGAGACGGACCTTGACGCGGTTGAGTTTGTCCACGGACAGTTTTTCGCCCACCGCGATCGTCTCCCGTGCGGTGTAGGCCTCGGCGGTCTGGTCCGCGGCCCCGACCAAGGAGACGACGCCTGCTACCGAGGCCAGAACGAGCAGGATGCCCACGAGGAGCCTGGGGTCTTTCCAGGATGGTTTCTTCAGCCTCGCTCCGCCGCCCACCGTGGTCACACCCATGCGCCCGCTCCCCCTGTAGTCGCCCCCCGGTACTGGCCGGGCACCATCATTGTTACGCCTTCCCGCCCGGACCGGAAGACTCGGGGACAAAGAAGTGCAAACTGTGGATATCTGCCTCAGAGGGGGTCATCGGTGGCAAAATGGACTCATGCCCCGATTCCTGACCCTTGCCGATGTAGCAGAGCAGCTCCAGATCAACGCCCCGGCTGCCTATGCGCTCGTGCGGAGCGGTGAGCTCAAGGCCATTCAGGTCGGCGGACGGGGCCAGTGGCGGGTCGAGGAGAAGATGCTCGAGCAGTACATCGAGGAACGGTACGCGGAAGCAAGCCGGATGATCGAAGAGGCAAAATCCAAGACCCGCTGAACCCGGCATGCCGGGTGGAGCTGCCGCCGTTCTCCCGCCGGAAGTCCGGCACCTAGCCGCCCGGGGTCCTGGCCGACCTGATCCCGGCCAGCGCGGCGAAGGGAATGGTCGCCACCTGCCGGACATTCGCCGCTCGCCGCTCCTCGCCGTCCCCGGTGACCGCCAGGTCAAGGTAGTCGCGCCCCACCCGGTCAATGACCCCGTGGAGCACCGACTCTCCCGCCGAGCCGCCGGAAATCAGCACTGCCAGGCTGACCCGGTCCCGGGCCAGCCCCCGCAGGGCGCTGGCGAGGCCAAGCCCCTGCCGGACCTTGGACGGCTCCGTCACGGCGAGCCGTGAGAGCCCGAGATAGCGGACCGCGGAGGCGTAGGGAACCAGCACCTGATGCATGGGCTCATCCAGCACGAGCGCTTGGCTTCCCGCGTGGCTCAAGGTCCCCTCGAAGGTTGATCCCGAGGCAAGCTGCACCACCAGCAGCAGCCCCAGTGAGCCGCGAAGCCGATCCGCGAGCTCCACCGCCGCCGACTCCGTGCGCGTCCGCTCAGTGATTTCAGCGTCGAGATCCAACCGCTCACTGGCAGCCATTTGGGTCTCCAGATCGGAAAAGAGGGCATCCCAGCGCATGGCGCCAGCGTAGGCGCGCCTTTCCCGGCGGTCAATCCGCAAACCGCAAAAAACGGTCCTAGACAAAAGAGCGCCGATGGGATCAAACTAGGCCTAAGAGCAGTAAACGGTATCAAACAACATCAAATACCTTTAAATGACGACACGGTACCTTTCATTCAGGCGGCAAGGGAGCAGCGAGGCGGACCATGGCTGAGGCATCTGTACCGGAACGCGGTGACCGCGGTGTGGTTCCCGCCGATGCGGCCATGGCCGCCGCCGTCCTGCTGCTGGGCGTGTTTCTCGCCGGGACAGGAGGAAACATCGTCAGACGCTGGCAGTCCTCCTCGGCACGGCACCAGTCCGTGGGGTTCGAGGACCAGATCGGCATGGCCGCGAATACAGCCGGGCTGATCGTGATCGTCTGGTGGGCCATGTCCTTTGCTATTGCCGTCGTGGCGGCGCTCCTCGAACGCTGCGGGAAGCTCCGCGCCGCCTCGGCCACCGGAAAGTTCACTCCCGCCTTCATGCGCCGCCTCGCCCTGTCCGCGGTCGGACTTCAGCTGATCACCGCTCCGCTCGCCACCGCTTCAACCCTGCCGGACCTGCCCGGGATGGCGTTCGGCTCGCCGGCAGCATCCGCCGGATGGACTCCGGCGCAGGTCCCGGGCAGGACCGGAGCTCCCCCGCCGTCCTCCGGACCGGGGCCTGCGCCCGGCGCGCCGGCCACCGCCCCACCCGCTGCCCCGGCCATCGCGAATCCGCAGTGGCGGCCGCTCAGCCCGGTCGTCGAACCCGGACCGCTGGCGGGACGCCCCTTGCGGCACCAGCATCCCGCGGGCCAGGGAGCTGAGGTGACAGTGCGCCCCGGCGACTCCCTGTGGAGCCTGTCCGCAGCCCGGCTGGGACCTTACGCCTCCGATGTCGACATCGCTCTGGACTGGCCCCGCGTCTACCAGGCCAACAGGGACACCATCGGCGGCAACCCCCACCTGTTGCGACCCGGCCAGGTGCTCAGGCTTCCGCCCGGACCCTGACATTGCAGACCCGGACCCTAAGACGCACTCCGCGGCACGACACCGACAGCTCCCCCGGAACGCATCCGGGACGACACTATCCACAGGAAGTTCCGAACCGCCATCCCAACAGCGAAGGAAGCACTATGAGCGCCATGACCAGCCGTCGCGCCGCCGCGGAAGCCCCCGCCCCCACACCTGCGCAGCTGCGTCTGGTCCCGCAAAGCACGGCACCCCCAGGACCTCCGGCAGCTCCTGCTGTTCCACCGGTGCCGCTGCGGTGGTTGGCCGACGAAGAACGCGAGATCTGCGCGATTTCCCGCGGCACGGTTCAGGCGGCCATCGAGGTCCTGGCCGGCACCCGGCCGGCGCAGCAGCTTGCCCGGCGGCTTGACGAGCGCTGCCTTGCGGCACTCCAGCACCGGGCTGCCCTGACCCGGAGGGTGCCTTGCGGGGCGTCGCCGACGGCAGGGCGGCTGCACCGCAACTCCTCCGTCCGCTCGGTCCGGGCATGCCGGGTGTCGGCGGACGTCTATGAGGCCAGCGCCGTCGTGGTCGAGGAGCAGCGGGTCCGCGCGGTCGCCCTGCGGCTGGAACGCAGCAGGCTCGTGTGGCGGGTCACCGCGCTGGAAATCGGTTGACAGCTGCCGCGTGGTGTCGGCTGCAAGCCGCTGGGGCCCGCTGAGAGGAACAACGGAAGGAGGAGACAGAAGTAATGAAAGAGGACCGGAACATGTTCCGGTCCTCTTTCATGACGGCGACTCTTTCAAGACGGCGCCTTCAGGCCTGGCGGCAGCCGGCGGTCAGTGACCGCTCCGCTAGCGCCGTTTCTTCTTGCTGGCCCGGCGCGGGCTGTCCTGGCCGGCAGAATTCGCCGGGTTCCCGGAGCGGCCCGCGGCCTTGGACTCGACGTGGGTCTCGGCTGAACCGTCCTCGCCGGGGGCCGTGTACTGCAGCTGGGCCGGCTTTTCGGGAGCCTCCAGCCCGGCGGCCCGGATCTGCGGTTCGTGATGTTCGGTGTGCTGGCCCGCGGCGTCCGCCACGACCACGTCCTCGGCCGGGGTGACCTCGACTTCGAGGTTGAACAGGAAGCCGACGCTTTCCTCCCGGATGGCCTCCATCATGGCCTGGAACATGATGAAGCCCTCGCGCTGGTATTCCACCAGGGGATCGCGCTGGGCCATCGCGCGCAGGCCGATGCCTTCCTTCAGGTAGTCCATCTCATAGAGGTGTTCCTGCCACTTGCGGCCGATCACCGACAGCACCACACGGCGCTCGAGCTCGCGCATGCTCTCATGCCCGATGGCCTCCTCGCGTGCCTGGTACACCAGGCGTGCGTCGGAGAGGATCTCCTCCCTGAGGAAGTCCACGGTGATCCGCGACTTTCCGCCGGCTTCGTCGATGAGGTCGCGCGGGGTGACACTCACCGGGTACAGGGTCTTGAGGTTGGACCAGAGGAGGTTGAAGTCCCAGTCGTCGCCGGTGCCCTCGGCGGTGGCTGCGTCGATGAACGCGTTGATCGTGTCTTCGAGGAAGAACTGGACTTTTTCGTGGAGGTCGTCGCCTTCGAGGATCCGGCGGCGGTCGCCGTAGATGGCTTCGCGCTGGCGGTTCAGGACGTCGTCGTACTTGAGGACGTTCTTCCGCTGTTCGGCGTTGCGGCCCTCAACCTGGCCCTGGGCCGAGGCGATGGCGCGTGAGACGAGCTTTGATTCGAGGGCGACATCGTCCGGCACCGAGCTGTTCATCAGCCGCTCGGCTGCGCCGGAGTTGAACAGGCGCATCAGGTCATCGGTCAGCGACAGGTAGAACCGGGACTCGCCAGGGTCACCCTGGCGGCCCGAGCGGCCCCGCAACTGGTTGTCAATCCGGCGTGACTCGTGCCGCTCGGTGCCCAGCACGTACAGGCCCCCGAGGTCGAGGACCTCCTCGTGCTCGTCCTTGACCGATTGCTTGGCCGCTTCGAAGGCTGCGGGCCACGCCGCTTCGTATTCTTCGGAGTTTTCTTCCGGATCCAGCCCGCGCTTGGCGAGTTCGGCGACCGCGGTGAACTCGGCGTTGCCGCCGAGCATGATGTCGGTGCCGCGGCCGGCCATGTTGGTCGCAACGGTCACGGCACCCTTGCGCCCGGCCTGGGCCACGATCGCGGCCTCGCGGGCGTGGTTCTTGGCGTTCAGGACCTCATGCCGGACGCCTTCCTTGGCCAGCAGCCCGGAGAGGTATTCGCTCTTCTCGACGCTGGTGGTGCCGACCAGGACGGGCTGGCCCTTGGCATGCCGTTCGGCGATGTCCTTGACGACGGCGGCGAACTTGACGGCCTCGTTCTTGTAGACGAGGTCGGGCTGGTCGATCCTCGTCATGTCGCGGTTGGTGGGGATGGCGACGACACCGAGCTTGTAGGTGCTCATGAACTCGGCGGCTTCGGTCTCCGCGGTGCCGGTCATGCCGGCGAGCTTGCCGTACATGCGGAAGTAGTTCTGCAGCGTGACCGTGGCGAGCGTCTGGTTCTCGGCCTTGATCTCGACGCCTTCCTTGGCCTCGATCGCCTGGTGCATTCCCTCGTTGTAGCGCCGGCCCGCGAGGATTCGGCCGGTGTGCTCGTCGACGATCAGCACCTCGCCGTCGAGGATGACATAGTCCTTGTCACGCTTGAAGAGTTCCTTGGCCTTGATGGCGTTGTTGAGGAAACCGATCAATGGGGTATTGGCGGACTCGTAGAGATTGTGGATGCCAAGGTAGTCCTCGACCTTTTCGATGCCTGCCTCAAGCACACCGACGGTGCGCTTCTTCTCGTCGACTTCGTAGTCCTCTTCGGGCTTGAGCCTGGTGACGACCTTGGCGAACTCGCTGTACCAGCGGTTGGTGTCCCCCTGCGCGGGTCCTGAGATAATGAGCGGCGTCCGTGCCTCATCGATGAGGATGGAGTCCACTTCGTCGACGATGGCGTAGTGGTGGCCGCGCTGGACGAGCTCGGACTTGTCCCAGGCCATGTTGTCGCGCAGGTAGTCGAAGCCGAATTCGTTGTTGGTGCCGTAGGTGATATCCGCGGCGTACTGCTCGCGGCGCAGCGCGGGGTCCTGGTTGGAGAGGATGCAGCCGCTGGTCAGGCCAAGGAACCGGTACACACGGCCCATGAGGTCCGACTGGTATTCGGCCAGGTAGTCGTTGACCGTAATGACGTGCACGCCGTTGCCCGCAAGGGCGTTGAGGTAGGCGGGTGCGGTAGCCACAAGGGTCTTGCCTTCACCGGTCTTCATTTCGGCGATGTTGCCCAGGTGCAGGGCGGCGCCGCCCATGAGCTGGACGTCGAAGTGGCGCATCCCGAGCGTACGGGAGGAGGCTTCGCGGACGGCGGCGAACGCCTCGGGCAGGAGGTCGTCGAGCTTCTCACCGTCAACATGGCGTGCGCGCAGACGGTCGGTCTCCTCGCGCAGCTCGGCGTCGGTGAAGGTCTTGAGGGAGCTCTCCAGGGCATTAATGGAATCGGCATAGTTCCGCAGTTGCCTCAGGGTCTTCTTGTCACCTGTGCGGAGAAGTTTTTCGATAAGTGATGCCACGTGAAGTTGCTCCCAGTCTCAAGCTGCCGAATTCTGGCGTATTCAGTCTACGGGAGAGACGCAGGGCCGGTTACGCCTGTTCCCTCTGAGCGGATACACGCCGTCCGGCCCCGGAGACTGCGTCCGCCAGCGCCGGCGCGAGGTCGCCTTTCGGCGAGACAACCACCCGGTCCAGTTCCAGCCACTCTGCCATGAGCTGCAGTTCCGCGGCGAGTTCGACGGCGGTGTCGGCTGGCGCGCCGGGCTCCGCGTGGGCAGCCCGCGCCAGCAGCAGGCCGTTGGTCCGGTCCGCCTTGAGGTCCACCCTGCCCACGATCCCGTCGCGCAGCAGGAAAGGCAGCACGTAGTAGCCAAAGCGGCGTTTCGGCTCCGGGGTGTAGATCTCGACGCGGTAGCGGAACCCGAACAGGTCCTCCAGGCGCTGCCGTTCAAAGACCAGCGAGTCGAAGGGACTCAGCAGTGCGCGGCCGGTGGCCGCACGCGGGAGTCTTGCCTCGACGTGCCGGTAGACGGTCTTGTTCCAGCCGGACACTGTGACCGGCAGCAGCCTGCCCGTGTCGACCAGGTGGTCCAGGGCTATGGCGGATGCCCGCATGGGCGTCCGGAAATAATCGGCAAAGCACCGCAGGGTGCCAATCCCGTGGGCTTGGGCAGCGGCATCGATCAGCCGCGCCAGCGCAGCTGCGGGGTCCGCGCCGGCCGCCGGGTCCGCGTCCGTGTCGGCGGCGGCGGCGGCTTCGGCGTCGGGACCTGCCGGCAGCCGTTCGGGCAGCACCCTGGCCGTCAGGGTGTAACGCCGTTCAAAGGAGTCCGTGCGGGACGCGGCCGAGATGAGGCCCGCTTCGAAAAGGTGTTCGAGCACCCGCTTCACAGCGTTCCAGTTCCAGCCCCAGTTGTCCTGCAGCCGCTCCTCCACGTGCCCGAGACGGGCGGTGAGTTCGGCGGCGGTCATCGGGCGGCCTGCGGCGAGCGCCTCAAGAACCCGGGCGGAGACCCCGCTGCGCAACTCGGGGTCCATGGAGTGCGCCCCCACCCATTTCCTGCTCTGCCACAGGAGAAGGTCCGGGAAGTGGACGGGACGGATGAAGCTGGCCTCGTGGGCCCAGTACTCCATCATCCGGCGGGGGTGGGTGCCTGCCATCCGCTGGAGGATGGCACGGTCGTAGTTCCCCAATCGGGAGAAGAACGGCAGGAAGTGGCTCCGGGACAAGACATTGACGGAGTCGATCTGGACCAGCTGCAGCCGGGCAAAGGTACGGCCCACCGCACGTGCTGTCACGGGTCCGGCGGGCCGCACTTTGTCCAATCCCTGGGCTGCCAGTGCAATCCGCCGGGCCTGCTTGAGGCTCAGCAATTCCTGCACGTCAGTCCCTTCGGTGGATGGTCAGAACCAGCTTATGCGCTGGCTGGCTCATCCTCGGAACGGTAGGCGATGATCTTCTCATCCAGCGGGGCCTCGCCCGGCTCGCACCTCTGGTCGAGGGAGATCACGCCGTACGTCCACCCGTCGCGGCGGTAAACGACAGAGGGCGCCTTAGTCTCCTTGTCCACGAAGAGGTAGAAGTCGTGACCCACCAGCTCCATGTTGTCGACGGCGTCGTCGAGCGTGAGGGATGCGGCGGGGAAGACCTTCCGGCGGATGAGCACCGGTGAGTCTCCGGCCGGGATATCGTTCTCGATCTCATACGGCGACTTCTCGGCGGGAGCTTCCTTGGGCTCGAGCCAGTGGTTCGCCTCTTCGTAAATGGGCTCGCTGGTGCTCGCGGGTTCCAGGGTTGCCGTCGCCTCGGTGACGGACTTGGGGGCGTGCCGGCCGTGGTGGACCTTCTTGCGGTCCTTGGCCCGGCGCAGGCGCTCCAGAAGCTTGTTGTAGGCGAGATCGAACGCGGCGAACTTGTCTGCGGCGCTGGCTTCGGCACGAATCACGGGGCCCCGGCCCAGGACGGTCAGCTCAACCGTGAGCATTTCGTCGGCCTGCCGGGCCTTGGTTTCTTTGGAAACCTTCGCGTCCACCCTCTGGACTTTGTCCCCCAGTGACGCGATCTTCGAGATCTTCTCGTCGGCGTACTCGCGGAACCGGTCCGAGACCGTCAAATTGCGTCCGCTGATCATGAACTCCATGGTGCCCTCCAAATGACTTCGGTGACACGACGGCGGCACTTCCCGGGGCTGATCTGACTGACAGTCGAGCCCCTTTCCGAGCCGCTATCGACAGGTACATCTGTTCTTGGTACCCATGTCCGACGTTAGTTCATAGCCCCCTCTTATTCATCCTTTTTTGGTTTATTTTTTTCATTTACGTGCCCCTGCCCTGCCAGCGCGCGGGCGGTGGAGCCGCCGTCGACCCTGAGCGGCGGGCGTGTCGCGGCGAGGACGACGGCGCCCCTCACCAACGCACCGGCCGCGGCCAGCGCCCGGGCCGCCTCGGCGAGCGTGGCCCCTGTGGTGAGGACATCATCGATGATGAGGCACGGCTGGCCGTTTACCTCCGGAGCAAACATCCCGCGGCGGACCCGCATGGATCCCTGCACCCGCCGCGCGCGGTCACCGCGCCCCAGCCCCTTCTGTCCGCCGGCACCTCCGGGGCGCGCGGGGAGACCGTATCCGGCCGCGGCTCGCCGGAACGTCCTGATCCCGGTCTGCGGGGCCGCCCTCCGGAGGGCATGGGCGGTGGAGAAGCCGGGGCTCCGGCTGGGTCCCGGCGCCCGGGGGCGTGCGAGCCTGCCGAGCAGCACATGGACCGGACTGAAGCCGCGCTTCCGATAGGCGCTGCTGCTGCTGGGAACCGGTACGAGCAGCAGCCCTTGGGACTCTCCGACAGCAGCCCTGATGGCACCGGCCAGGCCCTTCGACAGCACCTGCGCAAGCTGAGCCTGGCCGTGCCTCTTGAAGGACAGCACTGCCTGTGCCAGCTCCGCGCGGTAGGCGCCGGCTGCCACGACGGGAAGGAGCGCGGAGCCGTTCACGTCCATCAGGGCCGGGGCCTGCGCTTCGGCCCTGAACGGTTTGTTCATCAGCAGCCGGACCTGCCGTTCGCAGCCAACACAGAGCGCCAGGTCCTCAGCCCCGCAGCAGACGCAGTCCACCGGCGCGGCGAGTGCCACCACTTCGGCGGTTGCGGCGGCGGCCATGTCGGCCAGCCGCGCCAGCGGCCGGCGGTACCCACCGCGGTGCCTCGCCGCAGCCGGCGCCGGAGGGGCCAGGTCGGGGTCAGGGAGTTCTCTGGAGCTCCTCACAAGCCAAGGCTCCGCCCGCGCGGAAGGCCGCGGTAGGCCCTTGGGGCGCTATGTGGACAAGGTTCGCAGGAAACCTGGGACGCCAGGCGATCGGGCCGCTCGTCCGATCCCCGTCCGCGGACCTGTCATCCTCACGATCTGACCTCCATCCCCACCGCGGACGCGAAGCCCCCTCTGGACGCTAGCCCGGGAAGGAAGGATCGATCGGTCCCTTGAGCTGCGGGGACCAGCCGCTCCCGAGTCGTTGGAAGATCCCTTCCGCGGACTGGGCGTAGATTTCCTCGGCGCCGTTGCCCGCGCTGAGCGCGGTCAGTCCCGGCCACGGCGCGAGCTGCTGCGGCGCGGACGAAGTCAGGGACAGCAGTTCGGGAGTCACGGATTCGCTCGATGAGCCCTTCATCACCGCGACGGTAGTGTCGTCCACCCACACGCCCTGGTCGGGATCGTTCGACGCCAGCAGCGTCATCGGCACGGTGAGGTCCTTGGGAGTGCCGTCCGCTGCCCGGATGATGCCCGCCACCTGGACCTTGGTCTTGCCGTTCTGCTCCGTGAGAATGAGTGCACGGGTACCCTCGCGTGATATCCGGAACTCCTTGACGGGCCGGCCGGCAAGCCAGGCCGGGGCCAGGGTCACTGCGGGGACGCTGGCGCCTTCGGCCACGCCGACAGGCCGGTAGGCGATCATTTCCGTGGCGCCGTTGGCCCCTGGCCCGGCCGACCAGACCCAGTCGTACCGGTCGAAGGACGGGCGGGTCAGGGTGGAGCGGGTGGTCAGCGCCCGGGCGGGCTGGCCGGGCACGACGGAGTACAACGTGCCGCGGGCGGCGTTGAGGAAGGCCGCGGCCTGCGAGACGGGCGATTCCGCCGGGGTGCGGGGCGCCAGGGCGGAGACGGGCTGGATGTCGGGAAGGGGCGAGACCCTGTTGTTCTCATACCGGACCAGCTCGTTGTTGCTCACGGCGATCTGGCGCGCCGGAACACTCTTGTCCCGGATCGGCGGGAGGACCGAGCCGTTGTCGTCCACCCGCACCAGGTCCTGGTTGGCCCGGAGCTCCACGTTGATGACGTCGGGCTGGCTGCGGAAGGTGAGGGCCAGCTGGGTCTGCATCCGCAGCCGGTCCTCGTTGGAGGCCTCCACGAGGTCCTTCGCCGTGAGATCCACCTGCGCGGCGCCGGAGACGACCGGGACCGATTCGCGGGCCAGCTTGATGCCGGAGGGAAAGGCACTGACGACGGCGCCCTTGAGATAGGGGGCCGGACCGCCGAGGAGGGCGCTGGTCATGGCCTTGACGGTCTTCTTCTTGATAAACCAGCGGACGTCGGGCACCGCGTAGGTAAACGTCGGGTCATAGAAGTAAATGGGATAGGCGCCGTAGATGACCTTGAATGTCTCTTCCGGGATCGCCGTGCCGTCCGGGAGTTCCGCAATGCGCCACTGACCATCCACCTGGGTCAGCGTGGCGGGAATGTTCTCCTTGGTTCCCTCCGGCAGCCGGGTCGCGACCCCGTCCACATCGACGGAGTAGGACACGTCCAGTTCGTAGTTGAAGACGTTTTCGACGCCGGTCGGCACCACTCGTGCGGCGCGGAAGACCAGCACCCGCTGGTCCGGCTTCCAGGTTACGGATGAGGCCTGTGTCAGGTATTGGCGTGCCACCGCGTAATCGTCCTCATAGCCGCTGCCGGCGAGATAGAAGTCCTCGATCACGGCCTCCGGCCCGGCGCCCTCCCGCGGCGCGGACGGGAAGAACACAGGGGCATTCTTGGGGTTCCCCGCGCTCTCGTCCGTGCTCTTTCCCACCGGGCCCGAGCGCGGGATCTGGGCGCACGACGTCAGCAGGACCAGCAGCACCGCCAGCAGCGCGGCCCCCGCGCGGCTGGCCATCTTTGAGGCACTGTTCATGGCTGCTCCTTCGTTCCGGTTCCCGCTGTTCCGGTTCCAGCTGTTCCGGCGGAGGTGGCTCCGGCATCGGCCGGACCGGGGACGCGCGGCCCGTCGTCGGGCCCGCTTCCAGCCTGGTTCCCGCCGCCGGCGCGGGGCGCCGGTGCGGGGTCCAGCAGCAGCATGGTCCGCTGACCGGCCGCGCCGTGCAGTCCGACGTCGACCGGTTCCAGCTGGAGGGGAGATTTGGTGATGGTCTCGCCCTGGCGCAGCGGGAGGGTGAGGCGGAAGTTCGCTCCGCTGCCTTTGCTTCCCCATGCCTGGAGCCAGCCGTTGTGGAGTTTCGTGTCCTCGGCAGCGATGGACAGTCCGAGGCCGCTGCCTCCCGTCGTGCGTGCCCGGGCCGGATCGGCGCGCCAGAACCGGTCGAACACGCGTGCGGCTTCCGCCGGGGCCATGCCGATGCCGTGGTCCCGGACGGCGACGGCCACGGCATGGTCGTTGGCGGCCACGGAAATATTCACCGGGCGGCCCTCGCCGTGTTCGAGGGCGTTCAGGACGAGGTTGCGCAGGATCCGGTCAATGCGGCGGTCGTCCATGTCCACGATGATGCTGCCCGCGGGCGCGTTGAGGGTGACCTGGGAGCCGTACTCGGCGGCCACCGGGGCCACGCCCTCCATCACGTGCGACACGAGCTGCACGATGTCGCCCGGTTCGGCGTCGAGCGTGGCCACGCCCGCGTCGAAGCGGGAGATCTCCAGCAGGTCCGCGAGCAGGGACTGGAACCGCTCCACCTGGTGGTAGAGCAACTCCGCGGAGCGCTTGTTGATGGGGTCGAAGTCTTCGCGAGCGTCGTAAAGGACTTCCGCGGCCATCCGCACGGTGGTGAGCGGGGTGCGCAATTCGTGGGAGACGTCGGAAACGAAGCGCTGTTGCATCTGGGACAGTGTGGCGAGCTGGGTGATCTGCTCTTGGAGGCTGGCGGCCATGTGGTTGAAGGAAGCCCCGAGCCGGGCCACCTCGTCCTCCCCCTTGACCACCATGCGTTCCTGCAGCTGCCCCGCGGCGAGCTTCTCGGAGACGAGCGCGGCGTGGCTGACCGGGCTCACGACATTCCGGGTCACGTACCAGGCCACGGCACCAATCAGGAGCGCCAGCACTGCGCCGCCGGCCAGCAGCACGTTCTGGATCTCATCGAGGGTCTTTTGCGCCGTGTTGAGGTCGTAGATCAGGTACAGCTCGTAGACCGTGCCGTTGAAGGTGACCTTGTTGCCGACGGCGATCCCGGGCCGGTCCTCGGTGCCCACGGGGAACTCCGTGGAAGCCCAGAACTGCTCCTTGCCGGATTCCTGCACGGCCTTGCGCAACTCAGGGGGAATGACGCTGATGGTGAGCTGGTCCGATGCCCGCGATTCCACCCAGCGGTTGCGGGGTTTGGTCTGTTCCGGCATTGCTTCGAAAACGTAGCGCCGCTGGATCACGGAGCCGCGTCCCTCGACGGCGTTCAGGGTGTCGTAGACGAGGGTAATGACGCTGGACTGGTCGGTCACCTGGGCGCCGTCGAATGTGTCCTGGACCTGCTTGACGTTGTACCGCGTCTCGGATTCGGCCTGGACGAGCCGTTCCTGGAACAGGTTGTTGGCAATCTGGTTGGACAGGTATGCGCCGACGACGGCGAAGGACGAGATGGCAAGCATCAGGGTCGTCAGCACGGTCCGGAACTGCAGCGACCGGCGCCATTTGCGGTGCACTAAGCGGAGCAGGTAACGGATGCCCGGGAGCAGGCGGGAGGCTCCGATGCTGACCAGCCTCGCCACCCGGACACCCACGATCCGGGCGCGTTTCACCCAGATCCGGGTGCGGAACCGGACGGCGTGCCACAGTGCCGCAGGACTGTCCGGGAGCCCGGGGCCGGGGACGGCCGGCTCCGGCGGCCCAGCCGCAGCGGCGCCGGCTTCCGTCGTGTCGGAAGCGTGCGCTGTCAAGGCCGGCGGGTGGACGTCAACTGACGCGCGGGCGGCCTGCTCCGGAGCGCCCCGTTCCAGCGGGGGGCTCACCGGACCGGTTCCGGGACGGCCGTCCGACGGCTCAGGAACCTGCTTTATAGCCGACACCACGGACCGTCAATACGACTTCGGGGGCTTCCGGGTCACGTTCGATCTTTGACCTCAGCCGCTGGACGTGGACGTTGACCAGCCGCGTGTCCGCGGCGTGCCGGTAGCCCCAGACCTGTTCCAGCAGGAGTTCCCGGGTAAAGACCTGCCACGGCTTGCGTGCCAGGGCGACCAGCAGATCGAATTCCAGCGGTGTCAGCGAAATGCGTTCGGTGCCGCGGCTGACGAGGTGTCCGGCAACGTCGATTGTGACGTCCGCAATGCGCAGCGTCTCGGGCGCCTTCTGGTCGCCGGGCCGGAGCCGGGCCCGGACGCGGGCGACGAGTTCGGCCGGTTTGAAGGGCTTGGGGACGTAGTCGTCGGCCCCGGACTCAAGTCCGCGGACCACGTCCGAAGTGTCGGCCTTGGCGGTGAGCATCACGATGGGCACGTCGGACTCGGCGCGGATCTGGCGGCAGACTTCAATGCCGTCTATGCCCGGAAGCATAAGGTCCAGCAGCACGAGGTCAGGTTTGGCGGTGCGGAAGACTTCCAGCGCCTGCCCGCCGTCAGCGCAGAAAACGGGTTCGAACCCGTCATTGCGCAGAACAATACCGATCATCTCGGCCAGCGCCTCGTCATCGTCCACTACCAGAATCCGTGCCTTCATATGTATATATTCCCTTATTGCAATGGCTTTGTCGTATTCAGCGGTGCCCCGGCATGGCGCCGCCGGCACCCGGGCGGCACATCGGCGCTCCCGCGGCCGGCCGGCCGACTGTGACAAAGCCGCGTCCGTCCCGCATGCTGTGGACAGGAACCCGTCAACCGTCCCGGCATCCCAGGAGGATCCTGTGAGCACCCCGATCTACCAGCTTGCCCTCGGCACCGACTTTGCCCGGCTGCAGCCGGAACTGCAGGAATACTTTTCCCTCGCTCCCGGCTCCGGCCACTACGGCGTCGGGGAGGGGGTGTTTGAGGTCGTCGGCTGCCGGCAGAAGTGGCTCCGTCCACTGCTGCGCCTAGCCACCGGCGAGCAGGCATTCTTCCCGGAATACGGTGAGGGCATCCGGTTCCGGATCGAGAACCACGCCCATCTGGACCCGTTCGGCCGTTCCAGCCTCACCGCCCGGCGCGAGATCTTCTTCCCGGGCACCACACGGTTGTTCCACGACACCACGAGCTTCGATGATTCCGGCAGCCGGCCGGGGCTGCTGGATTACGTCGGTCGGTACCGGCGGCTGGTCACGGACCTCAATCTCGGCGTCACCGCCGGCGGCCGGCTCCGCGGGGTCTCGGAGGCGTCGAGGCTGTTCCTCGGACCGCTGCGGATTCCCCTGCCGGCAGCCCTCGATGCCAAAGCCTACGCCGAACAGTGGTGGGCGCCGGAGGAGGGCCCGGCCGGGAAGCACCGGATCCAGGTGAAGGTGATCCAGCCGCAACTCGGGCTGGTCCTGGTCTACGCCGGGCACTTCGACTACCGGCTGGAACCGTACCCCGGCGGTGTGGCGGCCCCGGGCTACCTTCCGGACCGGGCCAGGCCGGACCGCTGGGAAGCCCGCAGCTGACGGCAGCGTTGACCCGTGCTGACCGGAGCCAGCCTTGACCGGAGCTAGCCGAGCGCGAGCTGGTTGAGGCCGTCTGCCACCTGGGTCAGCCGGGTCAGTACCGCCGTCGCGGACGACGGCGAATGCCTGGCCAGCCCGTCCGACGGCGTGATCCGCAACCCGCTGAGGGTCGGGGCGGTCAGGCCCAGCTGGCGCCACGGCCGCCAGACGGTTTCCACGACATCGGCGACGCGGGGCAGCGCCGCTGCGGGGTCGGAGACGTCGAGGGCTCCGGCCCACAGCCGTTTGCCCGACTCCACCGCGCCGGCGAGCTGTTCCCATTGCCGGGACGTGAGGGCGCGCAGGGGAACGGCGATCCCGTCCGCCCCGGCGGCCAGAATGCGGTCGAACGGCGCCTCGACTTCCGGGACGCGGATCACGACCTCGACCGCGCCGGCTGCCCGGAAGGCATCAATGACCAGCTGCCAGGAGTCGGTGGCTTCCCTGCCCGGCACGGAGCGCAGGGTCCGGTAGCCGCTGGAGGTTGGAATGGTGCCGGCCAGTACGGAGGCGATCTCGGGCTCGTCGATCTGGACCACTAACCGCGCGCCCGGGGCCGCGGAAGCCACCCGGCTGAGGTAGCTGCCGGCGCCCGCCGCCAGCGAGGCCGCAAGGTCCCGGCGGGCTCCATGGTCGATCAGGGCCCGCTCGCCGTTGTGCAGGTGCAGGCCCGCAGCGAGGCTGAGCGGACCACGGAGCTGGATCTTGATGTCCTGCGCCGGGGTGTCCTCGGCGCCGATCACGTCGGCGAGGATGTTGATGTCGGTGGACAGGGCTGAACGGGCGCGCCGCAAGTCCTTGCCCGGACGGTCCACGATCCGCCAGCCGTACGGCTGCACGTCCACGGAAAGGTCCACCAGCAGGGAAGCTGTCCGGCCGAGCGCGTCGGAGCCGACACCCCGGTCCGGCAGCTCGGCAAGGAAGGGCAGGTGCGGACTGCCGAGCTCGCCGCGGATGATGCGTGCAGCCTCGACGGGGTCCTCGCCGGGCCAGGTGCCCAGGGCAGTGGCGGTGACCTCGTCGGGCCCGGCCGCCTGTGGTGTGGCCACGGCTAGGCGGAGGCTGAGACGGCCGGGCCCGCGGGACCGGGCACCCGGCCGGCGGTCCGGGCGGAATCTGCTGCCTGGGTATCGGCGGCCAGCGTCGCCTCGTGGTCCTCGGCTATGGCCTCGTGGTGCCGGATGACCTCGCCGATGATGAAGTTCAGGAACTTCTCAGCGAAGGCCGGGTCCAGGTGGGCCTCGGCGGCGAGCCTGCGCAGCCTCGCAATCTGGGCCGTCTCCCGGCCGGGGTCACCGGCGGGAAGCTTGTGGGTTGCCTTCAGGAATCCGACCTTTTGGGTCGCCTTAAACCGCTCGGCGAGAAGGTAGACAAGGGTGGCATCGATGTTGTCAATGCTGGAGCGGATCGACAACAGCTCCGCCATCACCGCGGGATCCACCTGACCGGCCAGCGAGCTGGCCCCGGGGTCAAAGGAATCGGCGTCGGGATGAGTATGGTTCTGCTCGGTCATGGACCCAGTCTAGGGGCACCGGCGCTAATGACTTCTGCTGTTAAGCGCTGCCGGCGGGGCCTCCGCACCGCAGGCCACGGCCGCACCAAGGGACATGCCCACCGTTCCCCGGGAACGGTGGGCATGTCCCTTCGGTGTGCGCCGAGGGCGGTCAGTTGTGGAGTACCTCGCGGAAGGCCTCGCGGCGTCGGGCCTGCTCGTCCGGGTCCGGAACCGGCAGCGAGGCGATGAGCTTCTTCGTGTAGCTGTGCTGCGGGTTGCCCATCACCTGGTTCCCGAGCCCCTGTTCCACCATCTTGCCCTTGTAGAGCACGCCGACCCAGGTGGAGAGGATGTCCACCACGGCGAGGTCATGGCTGATGAACAGCGCCGCGAACCCGAACTCCCGCTGGATCTCCTTGAAGAGCTCCAGCACCACGGCCTGCACGGAAACATCCAGCGCCGACGTCGGCTCATCAGCGATGAGCAGCTTCGGGTTAAGGATGAGCGCCCGCGCCAGGGACGCGCGCTGCCGCTGGCCGCCGGAAAGTTCGTGCGGGAACCTGTCAGCGTACGACGCCGGCAGCTGCACTGACTCGAGCAGCTCGCGCACGCGCTGGCGCGCCTCGGCCGGCGTGGGGTTGCCGTGGATGACGAGGGGCTCGGCGACGCAGTCGCCTATGGTCAGCTGGGGGTTGAAGGACGCCGCCGGGTCCTGGAAGACGAAGCCGATCTCCTTGCGGAGCGGCTTGAAGGTGCGCTCCTTGAAGTTCAGCATTTCGTAGCCCAGCACCTTGAGGCTGCCGCCCGTGGTCCGGTTGAGCCCGGCGATCGCCCGGCCGATGGTGGTCTTGCCGGAACCCGATTCCCCCACGAGGCCGAAGACTTCGCCTTCGGACACCGTGAAGCTGACGCCGTCGACGGCTTTGAAGGCCGGACTGCCCAGCCGTCCCGGATACTCGATGGTCAGGTTCTTTGCCTCGACCAGCACCTTCCCGCCCTGGTGGGCGCGTTCGGTCATGCCTTCGGAGGCGGAATTTCGGCCCAGGTGCGGGACGGCGGCGAGGAGCTTCTTGGTGTAGTCCTCCCGGGGCTGGGCGAACAGCACCCGGGCGGATGCTTCCTCCACGACGTCGCCCTGGTACATGACCACCACGCGGTCGGCGAGGTCGGCGACAACGCCCATATTGTGCGTGATCAGCACGATGGACGTCCCGTACTTGTCGCGCAGGTCGCGCAGCAGCTCCAGGATCTCGGCCTGGACGGTGACGTCCAGGGCGGTTGTGGGCTCGTCGGCCACGATCAGACCGGGGTTCAGGGCCAGCGCGGCGGCAATCACGACGCGCTGCTTCTGGCCGCCGGAGAACTGGTGCGGGTAGTAGTTGACCCGCGTTTCCGGGTCCGGGATGCCGACCTTCCGGAGGGCATCGATGGCGCGGGCCTTGGCATCCTTGGCGGAGATCTTCTTGCCGCTGCCGGTGTCGGCATGCGCCCGGATGCCTTCGGCAATCTGCCAGCCCACGGTGTAGACCGGGTTGAGCGCCGTCGACGGTTCCTGGAACACCATGGCGACGTCGCGGCCGCGGATCTGCCGCAGTTTGGCCGCGCTGACGCTGATGACGTTGTTGCCGTTGATCAGGACGGCACCCTGGCTGGTGGCCGTTTCCGGCAGCAGGCCCAGGATGGTCTTTGCGGTCACGGTCTTCCCGGAGCCCGATTCGCCGACGATGGCGACAACCTCGCCGGGATTGACTTCGAGGCTGACGTCCTTGACGGCGAAGACGTCGCCGCCGTCCGTCGCGAACGTGACCTTGAGGTTCTCGATGTCCAGGACGGGGCCGGAGCCGCCGGCCTGACGGTCTGAAATGGAGCCGATGTTGGTGCTCATGAACTGCTCGATTCTGCTTCAGGGGCGCCCTGCACGCCGGCGGTCGGGGCGGGGCCGGGGGCGGAAACCTTTTTACTCCCGGCCTTCTTGCGGCCCCTGAGCCGTGGATCGTTCAGATCGTTCATGCTTTCACCGACCAATGTCAGCCCCAGCACGGTCAGGACGATCGCCGTACCGGGGAAGACGCCGGTCCACCAGATGCCCGAGGAGGCGTCAGCCAGGGCCTTGTTGAGGTCGAAACCCCACTCGGCGGCGGAGGACGGTTCGATGCCGAACCCCAGGAAGCCGAGTCCGGCAAGGGTCAGGATCGCCTCGGAGGCATTCAGCGTGAAGATCAGCGGCAGCGTGCGGGTTGCGTTCTTGAAGATGTGGCGGCCCATGATGCGGATGCTGGAGGCACCCACCACCTTGGCTGCCTCGACGTATGGTTCCGCCTTCAGCCGGATCGTCTCGGCACGGATCACGCGGAAGTACTGCGGGACGAACACCACGGAGATGGAGATGGAACAGGCAATGATCCCGCCCCAGAAACTGGACTGGCCGTGGTTGATGACGATTGACATCACGATGGCCAGCAGGAGTGAGGGGAAAGCGTAGATCGCGTCCGCGATCACCACGAGCGTCCGGTCCAGCCAGCCGCCGAAGTAGCCGCTGAGCAGCCCCAGTGCGACGCCGAGGAAGATCGACATCGCCACGGCGACGACGATCACGACCGCCGCTGTCTGGGCTCCCCAGATCACCCGGGAAAAGACGTCGTAGCCACCTACCGTGGTACCCCAGATATGGGTCGCGCTGGGGTATGCCTGTGCCGGGAAGGTCCCGGAGGCATCGCTGAGCTGGGCAAAGCCGTAGGGGGCGATCACCGGTGCCAGCGCCGTCGTCAGCAGGAAGGCGACGGTCAGCACCAGGCCGGTGACGAGCATGCCGCGCTGCAGCCCGACGCTCTTGCGGAAGTGCGAGATCACCGGCAGGCGGTACATGAGGGGCTGCTTGCGCCCGCTTGTTGTAGTTGCAGTCATGGCTAGTACCTCACTCGCGGGTCGATCAGGGCGGCGACGACGTCCACGATGAAGTTCGTGATGGCAACGATGACCGCCAGCAGCACGACGATGCCCTGGACAGCGACGAAGTCGCGGGAGTTCAGGTACTGGACGAGCTGGTAGCCGAGGCCCTTCCACTCAAACGTGGTCTCCGTGAGGACTGCGCCGCCGAGCAGGAGGGCAATCTGGAGTCCCATGACCGTGATGATCGGGATGAGGGCGGGCTTGTAGGCATGCTTGGTCACGAGCCGGAAGTTGCTCACGCCGCGGGACCTGCCGGCCTCGACGTAGTCTTTGCCCAGCGTGCCGATGACGTTGGTGCGCACCAGCCGGAGGAAGACACCTGCTGTCAGCAGGCCCAGGGTCACTGCCGGCAGGACCGAATGGGCCGCGACGTCACCGAACGCGGCCATGTTGCCGCTCCGGAGCGCATCGAGCCAGTAGATCCCGGTCGGCGCGGCCAGGGTTCCCAAGGCCAGTTCGGTCCGGGTGGAGGCCCGTCCTGCGACGGGCAGCCAGCCGAGCCAGATCGAAAAGGTCAGCTTCATCAGCAGTCCGGCGAAGAACACCGGGGTGGCGTAGCAGAGGATGGCGAAGAACCGCAGGACGGCGTCCGGCACCTTGTCGCGTTTGTAGGCGGCGATGAGGCCGAGCGGGATGCCGACGATCAACGCCACGACGAGGGCGTTGACGGCCAGTTCAAGGGTTGCCGCGCCGAAGGTGGCGAGCATTTCAACGACGGGCCGGCGGTCGGTAATGGTGGTGCCGAAGTTGCCGGTCGCCACCTGGCCGACGTATTCCAGATACTGCACCAGGATCGGGCGGTCGTATCCGGCGTCGTGAATGCGCTGCGCCAGCGCTTCAGGGGGAAGCCTGCCGCCCTGGGCGGCGGTGATGGGGTCGCCGATGACCCGCATCAGGAAGAAGACCATGGTCACCAGAATGAAAATGGTCGGAATGATCAGGAAGAAACGGACCAGGATGTAGGTCCCCAGTCCCCCGCCCGAGGGTTTTTTCTTGGACGGAAGGAGTCCGTCGGCGTCGCTGGGCGGCGCCTCTATCAGTGTTGTCATTGGTACCTAAAATTGTGCTTTCGCGGCCATGGGCCGGCCCCGTGAACTGCAAGGTGCGTCAATGACCAGCAAAGGCGGGGCGCCTCGAGGGCGCCCCGCCTCGCAGGCTGGTCAGAACCGCAGAACTGCAGCCTTACTTGGAAACAGTTCCCAAACGGAACTTGAAGGAGGCATCGAGGGTGGTGTCGACACCCTTGACGCCGCTGCCGGAAATGGCAACCTGCGCGCCCTGGAGCAGCGGAAGCGTGGAGATGTCCTTGGCGAGGGCATTCTGGGCATCCTTGATCGTGGACTCGCGCTCAGTCTTGTCCACGGTGGTGAGCTGCTTGTTGATCAGCTCGTTGACGGTGGGGTTGTTGTAGTGGTTCTTCAGGAAGCCGCCTTCCGGGAAGAACGGCGTCAGGTAGTTGTCGGCGTCGCTGAAGTCCGGGAACCAGCCGAACTGGAACAGCGGGTACTCATCGGCGCGGCTGGCCTTGCTGTAGGTGACCCATTCCGTGGACTGCAGGTTGACCTTGAACAAACCGGACTTCTCCAGCTGGTCCTTGATCATGGCGTATTCGTCGCCGGAGGACTTGCCGTAGTGGTCCGGGTTGTACTGCAGGTTCAGCGACACGGGGGACGTGACACCGGCGTCGGTCATGACCTTCTTGGCCTTGTCCAGGCTGGGATTGCCGGCGTCGCCGTAAGCGTCCTTGAACGATTCGTTGGCACCGAGGAAACCGTTGGGAACGTTGGAGTACAGGGGCAGGTAGGTGCCCTTGTAGACCTGGTCCGCGATGGCCTGGCGGTCAACGAGGTTGGCGATGGCCTGCCGGACGGCCGTCGCCTTGGCCGGATCGGCGTCCGCAGCCTTGGCGCCGAACGGCATGGTGTCGAAGTTGAACGTGATGTAGCGGATTTCGCCGCCGGGGCCCACGTTCACCTTGACCTTGGAGTCCTTCTTCAGGTCATCGATGTCGGTGGCGCTCAGGCTGCGGTTGGCCACGTCGATGTTGCCCTGCTGGATGTCCAGCTTCATGTTCGTGGGATCCGCGTAGTACTTGATCGTGGCGCCGTCGTTGGCCGGCTTGCCGAGGACCCCCTTGTAATCGGCGAAGGCCTTGAAGCTGATCAGTTCGTTCTTCTTGTACGAGTCGATCGTGTACTGGCCATAGAAGGCCTTCGCCGCAACGATCGAGTCGTCATCAAGCAGCTTGTCCGCCGGGAAGACTTCATCGTCCACGATCGGTGCGGCCGGGCTGCTGAGGATCTGCGCGAAGGTCTGGTCGTTGGCAAGCTTCAGTTTGAAGACAACGGTGTTGGCGTCCGGGGCGCTGACGCTGTCCACGTTGGCCAGCAGGCTCGCAGGGCCGGCGGGATCGTTGATCTTGGTCTGCCGGTCGAAGGAGAACTTGACGTCCTTGGAGTCGAGCGTGTGACCGTTGGCCCACTTGAGCCCGGACTTGAGCTTGACCGTGTATTCGGTCGGCGACGTGAAGGACGCAGACTCGGCCAGGTCCGGAACGGGTTCCGCGCTGCCTGGTTTGGAGTTGAGCAGGAAGGAGTAGATCTGGTTCATCACCATGAACGAACCGTCGTCGTATGACCCTGCCGGGTCCAGGGCGGTGACCTTGTCGGTGGTGCCATAGGCGATTGGACCGCTTGCGGCGGCTGATGACCCGCCAGAGCCGCCGGACGGCCCGGTGCAGGCCGTCAGTGCAAAGGCGGAAACCCCGGCCAGCGCGATAACGCCCTGCCAGGCCTTTTTGTTCATTGCCATCTGTGAACTTTCTGTTCGATGCGTTCCAGCGCAGCCCGAGGTGAAACGGTGACTCGCCGGGCGGCACGCTTTACTGATTCCTAGATTCAACCAGACGATCGGCCGGTGAAACGTTGAATTTTGTGAGTTGAGACACAAAATTTACACGAACCGAAGGATTCTGCCATTTTCTTCAGCATTCCATCCGGATCTTCGGCCAGATACAGCGCCACCGGCCGCATGCCCGACGATCGGGCGCACGGCCGCCGGCTGTGGCGTACACCCGACAAAGGGCCCCGCCTCCCGGCGGGACCCTTCTCGCGATTCGGTTGTGGCGCTCGGCTAGAGCGCGGCCCGCTGCAGCGAACGCGCCGCGTCGATCGTGGCCTGTCCCAGCACCCGGCTCCCCTGGTACAGCACCACGGTCTGCCCGGGGGCCACTCCGCGCAGCGGCTCTTTCAGGGTCACCACAAGGTTGCCGTGCCCGGCGGTGCCGGCACCGGCGCCGCCACTGCCGCCGTCGCCTGCGTCCGGGCCTTCCATGCGTGCCGTGGCGGGCACGGGGTCGCCGTGGGCGCGGACCTGGGCGTAGCAGTCGAACTCCCCGCCGGTGTGCACCTCGGCGATGGGCAGGCCGGCCCAGGAGACCTTGATGCCGCGGATCTCGTCGATGGCCAGGAGCGCTTCCGGCCCCACCACCACTTTGTTTTCCTTCGGCCGGATTTCCAGCACAAAGCGCGGTTTGCCGTCGGCGGCCGGGGTGCCCAGCTTCAGGCCGCGGCGCTGGCCCACCGTGAAGGCATTGGCGCCGGGGTGCTCGCCGACCTTCGCGCCGGACTCGTCCACGATGTCGCCAGTGGTCATCTCGATCTTCTCGGCCAGCCAGCCGGCCGTGTCACCGTCCGGGATGAAGCAGATGTCATGGCTGTCCGGCTTGTTCGCGACGGAGAGCCCGCGGCGTTCGGCTTCCGTGCGGACCTCGGCCTTGGAGGGCGTGTCAGCGAGCGGGAACATGGAGTGCTTGAGTTGCTCATGGGTGAGCACGCCCAGAACGTAGCTCTGGTCCTTGGCCCAGTCCGCGGCGCGGTGCAGTTCCGGGTTGCCCTCGGCGTCGGTGATCACCTTGGCGTAATGGCCGGTGCAGACGGCGTCGAACCCGAGGGCGATCGCCTTTTCCAGCAGCGCGGCAAACTTGATCCGCTCGTTGCAGCGCATGCACGGGTTGGGGGTGCGCCCCGCGGCGTATTCGTCGATGAAGTCCTGGACCACGTCTTCCTTGAAGCGCTCCGAGAAGTCCCACACGTAGTACGGAATTCCGAGCACGTCGCAGGCCCGCCAGGCGTCGCGCGAGTCCTCGATGGTGCAGCAGCCGCGGCTGCCGGTGCGCAGGGTTCCGGGCATCCGGGAGAGCGCGAGGTGGACGCCGACGACGTCGTGTCCCGCCTCGACGGCGCGGGCTGCGGCAACGGCGGAATCGACGCCGCCGCTCATGGCTGCAAGAACTCGCATACTGACTTTCGTTGGGGGTCGGTGGTTGTGGCCGGCACCGGCTGCTGCTGGCCGCGGAAAGATCACGAGCGGAGAGCACAATGCCTGCCGCCCCATTCTATCGCCACGCCGATTCCACACCCAAAAGACCTTGACCGCCCGGCACGGAAATTCTAAAGTCAAAAGTAATGGTTTTAGATTGGCTGCCGTGGCAGGCGGGTCCGGATGGGGCGGCAGCCCGAGGAATCGAGCAGAGCATGGCCAGCGAAAACATCGTGATCGTGGGCGGCGGACTTGCCGGCGCCACCGCCGCCAAGACGCTCCGGGCGCAGGGCTACGGCGGGCCGGTGATCCTGCTGGCAGCCGAGCGGCACCATCCCTACCTGCGCCCGCCCCTGTCCAAGGACTACCTGCTGGGCAAGGCCCCCGAGGAGGACCTGCCCGTGGTTCCGGCCGACTGGTGGGCGGCAAACGGCGTCGAAGTACGGCTGGGCGCCCCCGTGACGGGGATAGATCCTGCCGCCCGCACCGTGGCGGCTGGGGATGGCCCGGGGCTGGAGTATGCCTCGCTGCTGCTGGCCACCGGGGCACGCCCCCGGCAGCTTCCGCTGCCCGGCAGCGAGCTGGCGGGGGTGGGCACCTTCCGCACGGTGGACGACAGCCGGCGCCTTCGCGAGGCTTTGGCTGGCGGCGGCAGGAACCTCGTCATGATCGGTTCGGGCTGGATCGGGATGGAGCTGGCCGCGGCGGCGAGCGCCTATGGAAATTCCGTCACGCTGTTGGGGCTGGAGGACGTGCCGCTGACCGCCGCGGTCGGGCCCGAGCTGGGGGGCTTCTTCCGTTCGCTGCACGAATCCCACGGCGTCCGGTTCCGGCTTCCGGCCTCGGCTGCAGAGATCAGGGGCCAGTCTGGCCGGGTCACCGGTGTGGTGACGGATTCCGGGGAGGTCCTGCCTGCGGATATCGTGATCATCGCCGTGGGCGTGGTCCCCGAGGTGTCGCTGGCCGAAGCGGCGGGCATCGCTCTGCGGAATGGCATTCTCACGGACGCGTCGCTGCGGACCTCCACAGCCGGCATCTATGCGGCAGGGGACGTCGCCAACGCCCTGCATCCCTTTACCGGCGCGCACCACCGCAGCGAGCACTGGTCCAATGCCCTCAACGGCGGGAAGGTGGCGGCCCGGGCGATGCTCGGCCTGGACGCGGCGCTGGACGCGGTCCCCTACTTCTACACCGACCAGTTCGATGTCAGCATGGAGTATTCCGGCTTCCCGTCACTCGTCGCGGGGCCGCCCACGATTCGCGGCTCGCTGGAGGGAAAGGAATTCCTTGCGTTCTGGCAGCGCGACGGCCGGGTGGTCGCGGGGATGAGCGTCAACTGGCCGGGCTCCGGCAGGCCCCAAAAGACCATTAAGCAGCTCATCTCCGCGAAGACCGTGGTGGACTCCCGCGCCCTGGCCGACCGGGATGTCCCGCTGGATCAGCTCCTGCCGGCCGGGTAACTGTTGCCGGCGGGCCCGTGCCTAGTTTGTGCCGCCGGCAGCGTGGCGGGCGACGGTTCCGGCAGTCTGGATGCTGGACTCGTGCCCGGCCATGCCGGCCTGCCGTGCGCGGGTGTAGGCGCCGGGCAGGGCTGCCAGGAGCGCGTCGACGTCGGCCCCGGTGGAGGCATGCCCGAGGCTGAAGCGCTGGGCGCCGCGGGCCGTAGCCTCGTCCAGTCCCATTGCCAGCAGCACGTGGGAGGGCCGCGGAACTCCGGCCGTGCAGGCGGAACCGGTGGAGGATTCCACCCCGGCCAGATCCAGCAGGAAGAGCAGCGAATCGCCTTCGCAGCCGGGAAAGGTGAAGTGCGCGTTGCCGGGCAGCCGTCCGGCCCCGGGAGCGCCGCGCAGCACGGCGTCGGGCACCGCCGCCAGCACGCCGTCGATCAGCCGGTCCCGAAGCGCGGTGATGCGCGCAGCCTCCTGCGGAAGTTTGGCCGCGACGGCTTCGGCCGCAGCGGCAAAGGCGGCGATGGAGGCGGTGTCCAGGGTTCCGGAGCGGACGTCCCGTTCCTGTCCCCCGCCATGCTGGACCGGGGTCAGTTTCACGGCGCGTCCCAGCAGCAGGGCGCCAACGCCGACCGGGCCGCCGATCTTGTGCCCGGAAATGGACATGGCGTCGAGCCCGCTGGCCCGGAAATCCACGGGCACCGAGCCGAACGCCTGGACGGCATCGGAATGCACCGGGACGCCGGCCCGGTGCGCCAGTTCGACGATATGCGCGATGGGCTGGATGCTGCCCACTTCGTTGTTGGCCCACATCACCGTGACCAGGGCGATCGACGCCGGGTCACGGGAGAGCTCCGCCTCCAGCACTGCCAGGTCCACGACGCCGTCTGCGTCCACCGGAAGCCAGCAGACCTCGGCGCCTTCGTGCCGCTCGAGCCACTCCGCGGTGTCCAGCACGGCATGGTGTTCGACGGCGGAACACAGGATGCGCGTGCGGGCAGGGTCCCCGGCCCGACGGGCCCAGTACAGGCCCTTGACGGCGAGGTTGTCGGCTTCGGTTCCGCCCGAAGTAAAAATGACCTCGGAGGGGTGCGCCCCCGCGGCCGCTGCCAGCGACTCGCGGGCGTCCTCGACCGAGCGCCGGGCGCTCCGGCCCGATCCGTGCAGCGAGGAGGGGTTGCCGGTCCGGCCCAGTTCGCGGGTCAGCGCGGCCAGGGCCTCCGGGGCAAGGGTGGTCGTTGCGGCATGGTCAAGGTATACGGGCACAGGGCAATTCTACCTGCGGGCGTGCCGCGGCACTGGTGTAGATTCGAGCGGTGAAAGCGCCCCTGTACCTGGTCCTGGCCACCCTCTTCTGGTCCGGCAATTTCGTCGTCGGCCGGGCCGCTCTCACCTCGATGTCCCCGCTGGACCTGACGTACTGGCGCTGGACTTTCGCGGCCGTGCCGCTGCTGCTGCTGGCCCACTTCGCCGAAAAGCCGGACTGGCGGGCGGTGCTGAGCCGCTGGCCGGCGCTGCTGCTCCTGAGCGCGCTGGGCATGAGCGCCTACACTCTCCTGCTGTACGCGGCGCTCGGCCACACCTCCGCCGTCAACGCCTCCCTGATCACCGCGGCCAGCCCGGCCCTGATCGTGGTGATGGCGATCGTCCTGCTCGGGGAAAAGTCCACACGCCTGGGCTGGGCGGGCATCTGCCTCGGCCTGCTCGGAGTGCTGCTGGTGCTGACCCGGGGCGAACTGCAGCGCGTCTTCAGCCTGTCGATTAACACCGGCGAGCTCATGATGATCGGCGCGATCTTCGTCTGGGGCTGCTACACGATCATCGCCCGCAGGCTCGACATCCCTGCCATCACCTCCACCGCCATGCAGGTCCTGATTGCGTCCGTCACGCTGACGCCGTTCGCCCTCGCCCTGGATGTGCGCCTGCCCGAGACTCCGGCCGAGGGCTGGTCACTGGCGTACATCGTGGTCTTCCCCTCCCTGGGCGCCTACCTGTTCTGGAATCTGGCTCTGAAAACCACCCCGCCGGGAACCGCAGGGAACTACCTGAACCTGATCGTCGTCTTCACCGCAGTCATCACGGTGACCCTGGGCACCCCGCTCACCCTCGTCCAGATCGTGGGCGGCGCCCTGGTGATCGCAGGCGTGCTGCTGACCGGGACGAAAATTCGGGTCAAGGCCCAGGAGCCCGCAGCCCCGGGCCGGGTCCCCTAGGTAGGCCGCCGGACCCGTCCGCCGTGCCAGTCTGCCGGACCCGTCTGCCGGACCCGTCTGCCGGACCTGGCCCCTTAGGCGCCAGGCCCCTTAGGCGCCGGGCCCCTGCGGGCCGATCCTCGCGCAGCACTGCGCCGGCCGTGCGGCCCCCTGCGAGCGCAGGTCCTCGATGGCGAGAGCCTGGACCCGGTCCGGATCGATGCCGCAGCCGGCCGCGGCCCCCGCGAGGAAGGCGCCGTTCATGGCGCAAACCACATCGGCGTGGCCCTCAGCGATCCGGTGGAACGGGCAGTTGAGCAGCACGAGGCCTCCCTCGGCATCGGCTTCCGGGCGGTAACCCTCCGCGGCGAGGAACTCCTCAAATCCGCCGCCCGCCGCTGCCGACCGGGCGCCTGCCCGCCCCGGCGCTTTCTGCAGGGCCCGGGCCTGCGCCTGCCCCCGGGCATGGGCGGTGCGCAACAGCGCATCACGGGCGGAACCACCGTCGGCCGCTGACTCCTCGATGGCCGAAACCAGCAGCTCGGCGGCGAGGTCGTAGTTCCGGTCCGGCACCGACGCGGCGACCTCCCTGACGGCGGCCAGATACAGCTTGGCCGGGCGGCCCGAACCCGGCCCGCTCCTGCCGCCAAGTTTCCGGAATTCCACGGCCAGGAGCCCGTCCTGCACCATCCGGTCCAGATGGAAGGACGCCGTACTCCGGGGAAGCCCAAGGGCACCCGCGGCATCGTCACGGCTGACGGCGGACCCGGAGGCGGCGACGAAATCGAACAGCTTCCGGCGGCTCTCATCCCCCAGTGAGGCGACGGCCGCCATCCTGCGGTTCCATGGGGCTCGGATCATGAATTTAGCTTATCTCTAAAAACAAGATTCGTTGCTTAAGTGGCCGAAGCCTTCTAAAATCAAGATATCAACTTTTAGAAGGAGTCATCATGAAATCCTCTGCAGTCCTCGGCACCCCAGCCAGCTCCCTTGCCTCGGCTCCCCAGCGGCAGGCCTTCCTGCTGCTGCGGACCGTCTTCACCGTCGCACCGGTGATCTTTGGCCTGGATAAGTTCACCAACCTGCTCACCGACTGGACCATGTATCTGGCGCCCGCGGTCACCGCCGTTGTGCCGCTGCCCGCGCAGACGCTCATGTACGTGGTCGGTGTGGTGGAGATCGTCGCCGGTGTGGCGGTGGCGGTGAGGCCGCGGTTCGGCTCGCTGCTCGTGGCCGTATGGCTCCTTGGCATCATCCTGAACCTCCTCATCCTGGGCAGCTTCTTCGACGTGGCCCTGCGCGATTTCGGCCTGCTGGTCGCTGCGCTGGCGCTGAATCGGCTCTCGCCGGCGAAAGCCCGCTGAGCCGGGAGGATCAGCCGCAGCCCGGGGCCCGGCAACGGTTGCCGTGAGACAGCGGTTCGAACCGCTGGAGCCGCCGGTGAAGTCAGTCCGCCGGCGGCTCCAGCCGGTGAAGTCGGCCGGTGAAGTCAGTCCGCCGGCGGTACGGCGGCGAGGCGGGCCCCGACGTCGGCCCGTGCCTCCGCGAGTGTGGCGGCGTCCGGGCAGGAGACGGAGATGTAGACGGAGGAGCCTGCCTTGCTGAACATCCGGGCGTAGATGGCTGTTGCCCGTGCTCCCGCAGAAGCTCGATTCACGAGCACCAGCACCTCGACGCGCGGGCCGGGCTGGTCGGCCGCGCCGCCCCAGCGCAGGGTATCCGTCGTGAGGTAGGAGGGCAGGATGCTCGGGTCCAGGTACTGCAACAGCGCCGCAGTCGAGGCGCTGTCATCCCCGCGGACAGCGAGCGCACCCTGGTTCGTCCGGACCCTGCCCCAGGCAAGGCAGCCGTCTGCTTTGACGTATTCGCTTCCGCCGGCAACATCCTGTTGGCCGGCCTTCCACCCAGGGGACTCGCGGAGCCCGTCGGAGAGCTGGACGGGCACGCCGTCCGCCAGGGTGTCGCCGGCGGCGAAGGGCATGTCCTTCGCCGCGACCGCCGCGGAGTCGTGGCCCGGGGTGACGGTCGGGGAAGCAAGCGTCGGAGTCGCCGGAGCTGCAGCGGGTGCGGCGGCGGGGTCCGGAATGCCGACGCTGCACCCGGCCAGCGCGAGGGCAAGCGTGAGCGCCAGGAACGCGCTGCCCGCCGGGTGCACACGGCAGGCTTGGCGGGAACGGCAGCAAGGACCCGCCGTTGGCGTCGCGCCGGTTTCCCGTTTGCTTCCCATGCCCCGCTCCGCCCCAATCCGCCATGCCGTTCCGCGTTCCCGCCCGGGCCTCCGCACGATTCTAGACTCCCGCCGTGAAGGCATCGCCCAATGCCGCCTTCTCACCGGGCCAAATCCGGCCGCGCCCTGCCGGCCATACCCTGCCGGCCCGCGGGTCAGGCCAGGACACGGACCGCCCCGGGAACCACCTCGATGGTGAGGGGCAGCGGACCGATCCGTTCACCGTCGGCGTAGGCCACCACCTTGTCCGCCGACAGTTCGACCTTGCGGACCCGCCGGATCTGCACGGCCGGATGCCCGAGGTGGCCGCCGGAAAAGACCTTCGGAAAGACTTTCAGCAAGCCCACCCGGGACAGCGGGCCGACAATGAAAAGGTCCAGGTAGCCGTCGTCCAGCACGGCGTCAGGCGTGACCTTCATGCCGCCGCCGATCGATTGGCCGTTGGCGACGGAAATGAGCATGGCCCCCTGCCGCCAGCTCTCGCCGTCGGCCGTCACGGTGTAGCTGATCGGCCGGAACGAGGCGAGTTCGCGGAGCATGGCGAGGTTGTAGCGGGCCTTGCCCCGGGGCCACCGCCAGGCGTTGGCCCGTTCATTGACAGCCGCGTCGAACCCGGCGGACAGCACTCCGGCAAACCAGCAGGACATCCCCTCGGCTGAGACACGTCCGGCGTCGATCAGCCTGCCGCCGGCGGCCAGGGCCTTGAGCACCCCGGCACAGGCGCCGGGCAGATCGTGCGCCGGCACGCCGAGCGCCCGGGCCATGTCGTTTCCTGTGCCGGTCGGGACAATCCCCAGCGGGACCGCACCGTAGGGCATGCCCGATCCGGCGAGCGCGTTGACGCCAAGGTGGACCATTCCGTCACCGCCCACCATGACGAGGGCATCCACCCCGGAGGCCAGTGCCTTGTCCGCTGCCCGCGCCAGCGCGGCATAGCTTTCCTCGCAGAGCAGGACAACGTCCGCGCCGGCCGCCCGGAACAAGTCCGCGGCCTCATCGCCGGCATGCCGCCCGCGGCCAAAGGAGGCCCGCGGATTGACGGCAACGGCGATAATCATGCGCTGAATTATGCCAGCCATCGGGAACAATCAGTGCCGGTGCGCTCGTTGTTCCCCTAGCCGGTTAAACTGGCCACGCCGGACGTCCAGGATGGGCTGGCACCATCTACGCAAAGGATTCTTGCTTGACGCAGGGCAGCAGCTCGCATTACCAGGTCCTCCGGATCCCGGTGACGGCGACGGACAAGGAAATCAAGGTGGCCTACCGCAAGGCCGCCCGCACCGCGCACCCCGACCACGGCGGCGACCCCGCCGCCTTCCGCCGCGTCACGCTCGCCTACGAGACGCTGATCGACGCCAAAAGCCGGGCGGACTACGACCGGTCGTACGGCAGCGGACGCGGCGCCTTCACCGCTCCGGATGCCGGCGAGGGGGCCCACTTTGATGCCCCGGCGGCCGGCAGCCGCGCGTCCGCCAACGTCCGGCGACCGAATACGCCCCGCAATACCGCGGCCGATGCCCCTGTCTACGTCCCACCCTTCGAGCAGTACGCCCGGACGGGCGAGGTGCCGCTGATCCCGGAGGACCTGGCCCGCCAGCAGGTCCACGGCCTGCCCCGCAAGCGGGGAATCTTCGGGGCGGAGGCCAGGATCCAGCGGGAGATGCGGACAGTTCAGCTCATCAGCAGGCAGATCCTGCCCGCCATTCCGGCGGCGCGGCTCATCAACGGCCTGCAGTCTCCGGCAGACAACAGCCACATCGACCATGTGGTGCTCTCCGGCTACCGCATGGCAATCATCGGCTCCATGCTCCTGCCGCCCGGCGCCTACGCCTGGAACGGCAGCGCCCTGACCCACGGCGGCCGTTCAATCGCCCCGCCCCAGCTGGCCCACGTCGTCCGCCGCATGCAGGACATCTTCCCGGAACTCAACGTCACCGGCTGGACCGTGGTCCACAGCACCGACGGGAACCTGCACGAACCGGTGATCGACCGGCACCGCCGCTCCGGCGGGCACGAGACCGTCCAGGTGGTCAACGCCGCCGGGCTGGCGCGCGGACTCAAGCAGTTCCTGAGTTCCGGCCCGGCCCCCAACACCGTCATTGTTCCCGTACTCGCCCGGCTGCTGCGCGGGATGCACTAGCCGGCTGGCTAGGATGGAACAGTGTTCCGCATCCTCTTCCACACCCCAGAAATCCCCGGCAATACCGGCAATGCCATCCGGCTGGCTGCCATCACCGGCGCCGAGCTGCACCTGGTCGAGCCCCTGGGCTTCGATTTCTCCGACGCCAAGCTGCGCCGGGCCGGCCTTGACTACCACGACCTCGCGGTAGTCACCGTGCACCGCGACATCGACGCAGCGTGGGCTGCCCTGGCCCCGGAGCGGGTCTTCGCGTTCACGTCCGACGGCGAAACCTCCTACACGGACATCAGCTACCGGCCCGGCGACGTGCTGCTGTTCGGCCGCGAGTCCGACGGCCTGCCCGAGGCACTCAAACACGACCCCCACGTCACGTCCCGGGTCCGGCTGCCCATGCTGCCCGCGCTTCGCTCGCTGAACCTTGCGAACGCCGCCTCCATCGCCGTCTATGAAGCCTGGCGCCAGAACGGATTCGCCGGCGCCAGGCTGTAGCCGCCGCAACTTTTTCCGCGGCCCGCCCATCCGGTTCCCCGGCTGTCCCGAATCACTCGTGAAGCCCAATGCGGGAAGCGGGCGCCGGGAACGGGGAAAGGAGCGAGGAGCGGCAGGTGACTACAGTGCAGGTGGACCGACGTCCAGCCGGTCGGATTGTGGGCGGCCACGCCCCGGGAGCAGCCGTTCCTGACCCTTGTTCGGCGACGGGCACCTTATGCTTGAAGGTGATGGAAACTCCCAACGCCCCGAACCCCGAGGCCGCTGCTCCCCCAGGCACCCCAGCCGACGTAAACCGCCGGCTCGGCGCGCTGCTCGAACAGATTGCCCGCGGCGACCAGGCGGCCTTCGCGGAATTCTATGAACTCACGTCGCGGCGTGTCTTCGGCATGGCCCGGCGGGTCCTGATCGACGTGGAACTCAGCGAGGACACCACCCAGGAAGTCTTCCTCCAGGTCTGGCAGAACGCCTCCAAGTTCAACCCCGAAGCCGGCAGCCCGCTCGCCTGGCTTATGACCATCTCGCACCGCCGGGCCGTGGACAAGGTCCGCTCCTCGCAGTCCTCCACGGACCGGGAAGCGAAGTACGGTGCCAGCAGCCAGGACATCGACCATGACTCCGTCTCCGACGAGGTCGGCAGCCGGCTTGAGGCCGAGGCGGTGGTGCGGTGCCTGGAGACGCTGACCGACACACAGCAGGAATCCGTGCGCCTTGCCTACTACGGCGGCCTCACCTACCGGGAAGTCGCAGAGAAGCTCAATGCTGCGGTACCCACCATCAAGTCCCGCATCCGCGACGGACTGATCCGACTGAAGACCTGCCTGGGGGTGAGTTGAGATGACCGACATGAACGCACAGAACAACTCCCGTGTCCCCGGCGGCTTTGCGGCCGACATCGCCACCGACCTGGCCTCGGGACGCGCTGCTGACCTCGCCGAGGTCTATGCCCTGAACGCCGTGGACGACGCCGAGCGGGCCGCCATCGACGCGTACCTCGCCTCGGCTCCGGCGGCAGAACACGCCGCCTTTGACGTCCGCGTCCGCCAGGCCCGCGAGACGCTCGCCACCAGTTTCACCGCCGAGGAGGAACCGCCGGCAGGCCTGCTGGACCGGATCATGGCGTCCCTGCCGGCCCAGGAGTCGGCCGCCGGGCCGGGAGTGCACCCGGGACAGGCGCCGGCGGCGGTCCCGCCCGTCGTGGCCCGGCCTGTCCGTGAGCCCTCCGGGCTCTCCGTCACCGACGACCTGAGCGCTGCCCGCAAGCGCCGGGACGAACGACGCCGGCCGCAGGGAATGCGCAACTGGCTGGTCGGCGTCGCTGCCGCTGCCATCATTGCCCTGGGCGGAGTCGGCGTCGGCGCCTACGTGGCAAACCAGAACGATCCGCTGAACCAGGTGCTGCAGGCCGGCGACGTGAAGCAGGCGACAGTCAATGTTGCCGGCGGCGGCACGGCCACCGTGTCCCTCTCAACCTCCAGGGACGCGATAGTCGTCAAGATGAATGACGTCCCGGCACCGCCGCCCGGCAAGGTCTACCAGATGTGGCTGATCCCCAAGGACGGCTCAGCCCCGGTGTCCCAGGGCCTGATGGACGCCGAAGCGCTGTCCAAGCCGGCTGTGGTCAAGGGCGTCAGCACCGCCGCAGCCCTGGGCATCACGGTGGAGCCCACCGGGGGCTCGGCGTCGCCGACCACGCCGGCCGTAGCCGAGGCCCCGCTGGGCGCCTAGCGCCGGAACCGCGAAGCAACGAAGCCGCGCAGGCCTTGAACCCCCAGAAGGTTCAAGGCCTGCGCGGCTTGTGGTTTAAGGCCCGGGCTGACGCCGTAGCGGCGGGGCACCGGTCGGACCCGGGCCCGGTCAGATGACGAGCGACAACAGCATGATGAAGCCGAAGCTGACCACGGAAATCAGCGTCTCCATCACCGACCAGGTCTTGAACGTCTGGCCGACCGTCAATCCGAACAATTCCTTGACCAGCCAGAACCCGGCGTCATTCACATGCGAGAGGAACAGCGAGCCGGCGCCGATCGCGAGGGCCAGCAGCGCAGCGTGGGTCGGGCTGAGCGAACTGGCCAGCGGTGCGACGATTCCCGCGGCCGTCACCGTCGCCACGGTGGCGGACCCGGTGGCCAGGCGCAGCGCGACGGCCACGATGAAGCCCAGCAGCAGGACGGACATGTTGCTGCCCTCGGCCCACTTCTTGACCGAATCGCCGACGCCGGCACCGATCAGGGTCTGCTTGAAGCCTCCTCCGGCGCCCACGATCAGCATGATCCCGGCGATGGGGCCCAGACTCGCGCCGATCTTGGACGTGATCTTGCTGCCCGTGAAGCCGACGGCGTAGCCGAAGGTGAACATGGCGAGCAGCACAGCCAGCGTCATGGCGACGAGCGGCTGGCCGACGAAATCGAAGAAGGTCCGGATCCCCGGGGCGGTCGCGGCGTCGGGCCAGATGATGTCCATGACCGCTTTGAGGAGCATCAGCACCACCGGGAAGATGATGGTCAGCAGCGTGACGAGGAAGCTCGGCCGGCGCTTGACGCCTTCCAGGTCCGCGCCGTGCACGGTGTCGATGCCACCCGCGACGGCAGGGGCGCCGACGGGAACCCATTTCGCGGCCAGCCGGGAGAACAGCGGACCGCAGATGATGACCGTGGGGATGGCGACGAGGAGGCCCAGCGCCAGCGTGGTGCCGAGCTCAGCCTTGACGGCGCTGATCGCGATCAGTGGTCCCGGGTGCGGAGGCACCAGACCGTGCAGCACGGACAACCCGGCCAGCGCCGGAATGGCAATGCGCATGAGGGGCATTTTGGAGCGCTGGGTCACCAGTACGATGACGGGCAGCAGCAGCACGAGACCGATTTCGAAGAACATCGGCAGGCCGATGATCACCGCCACGAGGGTGATGGACCACACGAGCTTCTGGCCGGTGGCTTTGGCCAGCAAGGTGTCCACGACCCGGTTGGCTCCGCCGGAGTCTGCCAGCAGTTTGCCGAGCATGGCTCCGAGCGCGATCAGCAGGCCGACTTCCTTCAGGACGCCGCCGACTCCGTCTTCGAAGTTCTTGATGACCAGGGCCGGTTCCACCCCGGCGGCGAGGCCGACGAAGGCCGAACCGAGAATGAGGGCCAGGAAGGGGTGCAGCTTGAACTTGGTGATAAGCACCACGATGAGTGCGATGCCCAGGCCCGCGACCACCACGAGGCGGGTGTCAAAACCGGTCCAGGCCTCGAGGGCAGCGGGAAGCTGCATGACTGACAGAGAATTCACAAAGATGTTCCTAGCTGGAATAGCGGGGTAAGGACTGGCGGGCTGGCTATGGCCTGCGCGCGCCGGCGTCGAGACGGAGCCGGTCGATAATTTCCTGCGCCTCCTCGGACGGTGCCGAACTGACGCTCAGGGTGATGTAGTGCTCGTCCCCGGTGGGGGCCTCGAGCGCCTCGAACTGCGACTCGAGCAGGGCCGGGGGCATGAAATGCCCGTGCCGCGCCGCCAGTCGGTCCGAGATCCGGTCCTTGCTGCCGTCGAGGAAGACAAACACCACACCGTCACCCCGAAGGACATCCCGGTAGCGCTTCTTCAGCGCCGAGCAGGTGACCACGCCCGGCGTCCCGGACTCGGTGTGTTGCCGGATCCACCCGGCGATGCTCTCCAGCCACGGCCAGCGGTCCTCGTCCGTCAGGGGTTGGCCGGCGTGCATCTTGGCCACGTTGGCTTCGGGGTGCAGATCGTCGCCTTCGGCAAAATCCCAGCCCAGCCGGCCGGCCAGCAGGCCGGCCACGGTTGACTTTCCTGATCCCGAGACGCCCATGATCACGAGCACGGGGTGCTGCGCAGTCTTCGCCATTAAAGCCTGCCTTCCTCAATTAAATATGATTTAAACAGAGGCCAGCTTATGGGAGCGGACGGCGTGGGGCAACACTAGAATCCGGCGATTGTCCCCGGGCCGTTGACTGCGACGACGTGGAATGCCTCGGCACTGCGCCCGGCCGGGAGGCCGCCGCGCTCCGCGGTCCGCAGCATCCCGCCGCGGACGGTCCGTTCCATCGCCGCGATGTCGGGGTGTTGGCTGACGTGGATGTGGATCGCGGCGAGTTTGTCCTCGACGTGTTCCGTGACGTCGACGAAGTGGTTTTCGCGTTCCTCCGGCCCGGCGATGAACCACAGCCACGGCAGCTTGTAGGCCTCCAGCCCCGCCGCCGCCAGCTCCGGGTAGGCAAACGGGTTCTCCAGCGCCGGGTACACCGCGCGGGTCACGGCCTCCCCCACCGCCAGGTGGTCGGGATGGCTCTTCTGGATCCGGGTCCAGTTCCGTTCCGGGTGCATCGAGAGCACGACATCGGGCCGGAGCTGCCGGATCAGCCGCACCACTTCGCGGATCACGCCGTGCGAGGGCTCGAGGTAGCCGTCGCGCTCGTGCAGGTAGTGGATGTCGGTGACCCCGACGAGGGCGGCGGCACGGCGCTGCTCCTCGTTGCGCAGCCGGACGATCTCGTCCCGTCGCCCGGGGTCGAAGCCGCCGGCGTCGCCGTCGGTCATGATGCAGTAGCTGACCTGGATCCCGGCGGCGGTCCAGGCGGCGATGGTGCCGGCGGCGCCGAAATCGATGTCGTCCGGGTGTGCGGTGAAACAAAGCACCCGTTCGATCCGGTGGTGCTCCGGATCGAACGGGCTTTGCGCCTGCGCGGCGAAGGTGTTCAAAGGATCAGCCCCTGCGCTTCTTGATTTCCTCGGTGGCCTGCGGCAGGACCTTGAAGAGGTCCCCCACAATGCCGAAGTCGGCGATCTCGAAGATGGGCGACTCGGCATCCTTGTTCACCGCGACGATCACCTTGGCGGTCTGCATGCCGGCCTTCTGCTGGATGGCTCCCGAGATGCCCGCCGAGATGTACAGCTGGGGCGCAACGGTCTTGCCGGTCTGGCCGATCTGGGCGTCGTGACCGATCCAGCCTGCGTCTGTTGCGGCGCGGGAGGCGCCGACGGCTGCTCCGAGGGCGTCGGCGAGGTCTTCCAGCGGGCCGAAGTCGCCGTCGACGCCGCGGCCGCCGGCCACCACGATCCGCGCCTCGCCGAGGTCCGGGCGGCCGCTGGCGGCCTTTTCAGTGCGGGACGTGATCCTGGCCGAAGCCGCGGCGGCCGTTTCCGGCACGTCCACGGTGACGGTCGCCGGCGCGGTGCCGGTCGCCGGCGCGGTGCCGGTCACGGCGGGTTCCGGCGTGATGCTGTTGGGCTTGACGGTGAGGACCGCGACCGGTGTCGTGGCCTTCGCCGTGGTGGTGTAGGAACCGGCCAGCACGGACTTGTGCGCTGTGCCGCCCGGTTCCACGCCGACGACGTCGGTGATGACGCCGGCACCGAGCCTGATGCCGAGCCTGGCGGCGATTTCCTTGGCCTCCGCCGAGTTCTCGGTCAGCACGATGGTGGCGCCGGCGGCCTGCACGGCGGCGGCCAGGTAGGCGGCCTTGGGGCCGACGAGGTAGTCGTCGAGGTCCGCTGCGGAGGGCCGGTACAGCGCCTGGGCGCCGTAGGCAGCCAGGGTTTCCGCGACGCCGTCGTACAGTTCGCCGTTGAAGGCGACCGCGGGCTCGCCCAGGGACCGGGCAATGGTGAGCAGCTCCAGGCTGGCCTTCTTCAGGGCCTGGCCGGGGTTGTCAATGAATACCAGTACTTTTGCCATGTTTGAGGATCCCCTTAGAGCAGCTTCTGGGCGGCCAGGAACTCAACCAGCTTGATGCCGGCGTCGCCCTCGTCGGTGATGATGGTGCCCGCGGTGCGCGCCGGGCGCGGCTCGGCGGTTTCGACGGCGGTCCAGGAACCGGAGCGTCCGACCTGCGCCGGGTCAACGCCGATGTCGGCAAGGCTCAGCGTGGTGATGGTCTTCTTCTTGGCCGCCATGATGCCCTTGAAATTCGGGTAGCGGGGGTCGTTGATCTGATCTGTGACCGAGACAAGGGCGGGCAGTGCGGCCTCGACGGTGTCTGCGTGGGTGTCGCCGTCGCGGCGGGCGGTGAGCTTGCCGCCGTCGAGTTCCAGGGCGGACGCGAAGGTGACCTGCGGCAGGTCCAGGCGTTCGGCGAGCTGGGCCGGGACGAGGGAGGTTTCGCCGTCGGTGGAGGCCATGCCGGTGATGATGAGGTCGGCCGGGGTGTCCGCGCCGAGGTGGCGGATGGCAGCGGCGAGTGCCAGCGAGGTGGCGGCGGCATCGGATCCGGCCAGCGCGTCATCGCTGAGGTGGACGCCTTCGCTGGCGCCAATCTGCAGGGACTTCTTCACCGCGTTGACAGCGCCGGCGGGACCCATGCTCAGGGCGATCACCCGGTGTCCTGCCGCCTCCCCGCCGCGGGCCTCGATCAGCTGGAGCGCGGCTTCCAGGGCATACTCATCCAGTTCGGACAGGATGCTCTCGGAGCGGTCCGTTGTGTTGCCCTCGCCGGTGAGGTGTCGGTCGAACTGAGCGTCAGGGACGTGCTTGACCAGCACGATGATCTTCAATTTCTCTTCCACTGTGTTTACAGCAGCCTTCCATGCGGGTGGACAGCCAGCCGGGTGGGGTCGTGGCCACGGGAACACCCGGGTGCCGGGTTTCTCCTAGCTAACCATATCGGGGGGCGCCGCTGCCGCTTGAGTTAAGGCCTGTGTCCGTGCCCGGCACGCCCACGGCACACGCACACGGCAGGCAGGTGCTCTGCACGGCGGGCTCCGCGGCAGGCCCGCGGCGCGGGGAAGGCCGGACGGCACCTGAGGGTGCTGCCCGGCCTTCCCGTGGCGTCGCTTGCGGGCTGCTGCTACTGCTCGGCGGCCGCGCCGAGCGTCACGTCCAGCTGCTGTTCCTTGCCGTTGCGGAGGACGGTGACCTTGACCGAGGCACCGGCGGGCTGCTCGCGCACCGCGGCCGTCAGCTGGTTCGGATCACTGATGGCGAGATCCTGGAACTTCGTCACGACGTCGCCGACCTTGATGCCGGCCTTGTCGGCGGCGGAGCCTGCCTCCACCGTGGCGACCTCTGCACCGACGGAGAAGCCGGACGCCGAGGAAGTCGCGCTCTTCTGCTTGACGCTCACGCCGAACTGGCCGTGCGTGGCCTTGCCGTTGCTGATGATCTCCTGGGCGACGCGCTTGGCGTTGTTGATGGGGATGCTGAAGCCAACGCCGATATTGCCGCTGCCCGCGGAGTCACCGCCGGCGGAGGCGATCGCGACGTTCACGCCAATGATCTCGCCCTTGGTGTTGACCAGTGCGCCGCCGGAGTTGCCCGGGTTGATGGCGGCATCGGTCTGGATCACGTTGATCGAGATGCTTCCCTGGTTGGTGGGGCTCTGGCCCTGCCCGCCGTCCGGCGGTGCGAACTGGAAGCCCTGGCCGCCGCCCTGCGGGTTGTCCTCGCTCTGCTTGGGAGCTGCCGAGGAGGCAACACTGATGGTGCGGTTCAGGGTCGACACGATGCCGTCGGTCACGGTTCCCGTGAGGCCCAGGGGCGAACCGATCGCGACGGCGGTATCGCCGACGTTCAGCTTGCCGGAGTCGCCCAGGACTGCCGGGACCAGTCCGGTGGCATTTTGGATCTGCACCACCGCGAGGTCGGAGAGCGGATCCGTGCCGACGATCTTGGCACTGTAGACCTTGCCGTCACTCAGTCGGACTTCGATCGCGGCGTTCGCCGCGGTCCCGTCGAGGGTGACGACGTGGGTGTTGGTGAGGACATGTCCTTCACCGTCCAGGATGATGCCGGAGCCGGTGCCGCCCTCACCGCCGCTCGTAGCCTTGATGGTCACGACGCTGGGGGTGGCCTTCACCGCCGCCGCGGTGATGGCATTCACGTCATCCCTGTTGTTCACGATGACAGGGCCGGCCTGGCTGCTGCTGCTGCTGGATCCCGCGGACGTGAGCGCCCGGCCGCCCAGCAGCTGGGTGGTGCCCGCAACCACGCCGCCGCCGACCAGTCCGGCGGCAAGGATGCTCGCCACCAGGGTGGGGACACCAAAGGCAGCCTTCCGCTTGGGGGCGTGGGCCGGGTTGGCTGCATACGGCGAGCCGGGCGGATTGCCGCCATAGCCGCCGTGCTGCGGCTGGCTGTATGGCGCCTGGGGGTACTGGCCGGGTGCCTGGGGGTGCTGGCCGGACGCCTGCTGGGCGTACTGCTGCGGGGCCCCGAACTGCTGCGTCTGCGCTGCCGGGGGACGGCCGTAGGACGGCTGACGCGCGGGATAGACCGGCTGCGGGGCATCGTCCGCGGCCGGGTCCAGCCGGAGGGTGGGATTCTCGTGCGCTGAGTCCGGCGCGGGGGCAGCCTGCGGGTGTCCTGAAGTGCCCTCGTTCGGCGTGGCCGGCTCCCGGTTCTCTGGTGACGCGCCCTGCGCTGGGTTCTCAGTCATAAGACTTCCTTTCATCCTCGTCTGCATTAACTATGGACGCTCTCACTGATACTAGAGCGGACGTTTGCTGGGAGGTTGCTGAACGCCGGAAAGTGCTGCTTCCGGCGGTGCCGTCACCGGTTCAGCGCTTTTCGCTGGTGGCATATTCCCCTCTGTGGACGGTCACTTGGGTGCACCATAGAATCAAATGGAATTGCCACAGCGACCTGCGGCTTTACATCTGCGTGGGGGCGCTGCTGCATTCTGTGACGACCGGTTCGGCCCGAACTGGTCGCAGAAGTGCTGAAGGGTTGCACATGCGGTCTACGTATAAACGTCTCCTCGCCGTTCTTGGCGTCGCCGGGCTGCTGGCGCTTCCCGCCGCTCCGGCCCTCGCCGAAGATCCGGTGACCATACCGTCCGGCCAGAACATCGTGGACAGCGGTAACGTGCTCGGAAACCGCAAGGGAGAGGTCCAGGACGCTATCCAGAAGCTCCTCAAGGATCACAAGTACAACCTCTATGTGGTTACGGCAAAGACCTTCGAGAACCCTGCGGATCCTAAAGCCTGGGCCCAGGCCGTAGCCAAGACCAAGGGCATGGGCAAAGCCGATGTCATCCTCACGATGTCCGATGACGGCAAGTACTATTTCTCGCCCAGCTCCGCCAGCGCCATCTACCCCAAGACAAGCAACATCACCCAGAACGCCATTGTGCCCAATCTGGGCGGCGGCAAGCGGGACTTTGCCCAGGCGGCCATCGACACCGCCACCGCGGTCGGGGACGCGGCCGGCGGTGGCAGCGGCGCGGTATCCTCGGGAGGTACCGCAGGCAACGCCGTGCTCGTCGGCGTGGGCGTCGTCGCGGCAGGCGGTGCAGGCGCCTATCTTTATCTCCGGAACCGCCGGAAGAAAGCCGCAGCAGGCGCCGGTACCGGCAGCGGACCGCAGGGCGCCGAACTGGATCCGCTCGCCGGGCTCACCGTCGAGGAACTGCGCCGCAAGAGCGGTTCGCTGCTGATCGAGGCGGACGACGCCATCAAGTCCAGCGAGCAGGAGCTTGGCTTCGCGCAGGCACAATACGGCGACGCCGCCGTCGGGAACTTCACGAAGGCGTTGCAGGACGCCAAGGGCCACATGTCCGAGTCCTTCAAACTGCAGCAGCAGCTCGACGACCACATCCCCGACACCGAAGAGCAGCAGCGGACCTGGCTCGGCGAGATCATCCGACGCTCCGAAGCCGCGCTTGCCTCGCTCCAGGAGCAGAAGGCCGATTTCGATTCACTGCGCGAGCTGGAGAAGAACGCCCCCCAGGCGCTGGCCGCGGTCAGCGCCGGCGCTGCCGAGGCGGAAGCAAAAATCGCCAGCGCCGAGCAGTCGCTCTCCGAGCTGCGCGCCAAGTATGCCGAAAGTGCCCTCGTGCAGGTCGGCGACAACATCAACCAGGCCAAGGAGCGGCTCGCCTTCGTGCAGAACGCCTCCGTCACGGCCCAGGAGAAGCTCAGCGCCGGCGAAAGCAGCCTCGCCGCCGTCGCCGTCCGGGCGGCGGAAGAGAGCCTGCACCAGACGAACGTGCTGATCGGCGCCATCACCAAGGTGGCCGCAACCCTCGATGAGGCGCGCAGCGGGCTTGAGTCCGCCGTCGTTGACACCTCCCAGGACCTCGCCCAGGCCAGGGCCCTGCTCCAGGCCGGGACACATCCCGAACTTGCCGGACCGGTCGCCGCGGTGGAAGCCGCACTGGCGCAGGTCAAGGCCGAAATCCAAGGCGGCAAGATCGACCCGGTCTCCACCCTCGAGCGGGTCGAGACGGCACACCAGTCACTGGATGCGTCCCTCTCCGGAATCCGCGACCAGCAGGAGCAGGCCCGCCGGGCGCAGGCCTCGCTGCAGCAGACCATCATGTCCGCGCAGGCGCAGATCAGCGCAACCTCGGACTACATCACCGCCCGCCGCGGCGGCGTGGGCACCGAAGCGCGGACGCGCCTGGCCGAGGCCCAGCGCAACCTGGACTATGCACTGTCCATCTCGCGCACGGATCCCGTGACCGCCCTGCAGTACGCCCAGCAGGCGCACTCGCTGGCGGCACAGGCCGCACAACTGGCCCAGTCCGACGTCGACCACTTCGGCGGGTACTCCAACCAGGGCTACGGCCGAGGCGGAATGTTCGGCGGCGGCGGCGGTGGCGGCCTGGGCGGCGCCATCCTGGGCGGCATCCTGATCAACTCCATCCTGCACGGCGGCGGCGGAGGCGGCGGCTGGGGCGGCGGGGGTGACTCCGGCGGTGGCTGGGGCGGCGGAGACTTTGGCGGCGGCGGCGGAGGGGACTTCGGCGGCGGCGACTTCGGCGGCGGCGACTCGGGCAGTTTCTAGCCGGCCCGGGAGCCTGGCTGCGGCCGGCCCCACACAGACTAGGCGCCGGCGGGAACGCTCCGGCCGGCGGATAGAAGCGGTACATTTCACTGTTCACCGAAATTCAGTGGGAACCACTGAGCAGGACGAAAGGTAACACCATGAAGCAGTCCATTTTCGGCCGCATGGCGCAGCTGGCGAAGGCCAACATCAATTCCCTGCTGGACCAGGCTGAGGACCCGCAGAAGATGCTGGACCAGATGGTCCGGGACTACACCAACAACATCGCCGAGGCCGAGTCCGCCGTGGCCCAGACCATCGGCAACCTGCGGATGCTCCAGGACGACTACAACGAGGACATCAAGAACGCCCAGGACTGGGGCAAGAAGGCCCTCGCCGCGTCCCGCAAGGCTGACGAGTACCGGGCCCAGGGCGACGTCGCCGACGCCGAGAAATTCGACAACCTCGCCAAGGTGGCCCTGCAGCGCCAGATGTCCGCGGAGAACGAGGCAAAGTCCGCCGAGCCGAGCATCGCATCCCAGTCCGAGGTCGTGGACAAGCTCAAGCACGGCCTGGAGCAGATGAAGGGCAAGCTCAACGAGCTCACCAGCAAGCGCAACGAACTCGTCGCCCGCTCCAAGACGGCCGCGGCCCAGACCCAGGTGCACGATGCCATGAAGAGCATCGACTTCATGGATCCCACGTCCGAGGTGGGCCGCTTCGAAGAGAAGATCCGCCGCGAAGAAGCCAAGGTCCGCGGCCAGCAGGAACTCGCCGCGTCCAGCCTGGACGCACAGTTCAACTCCCTTGAGGACCTCGGCGAGCAGACCGAGATCGAGGCCCGGCTCGCCGCGCTGAAGTCCGGCGGCTCCCCCGCCGCCATTGGCGCCGGCGACAGCCGCCCTGCCGGTTCCACCGTCGACGAAGCGGACTTCGACAAGCTTTAACCGCGTCTGGCGGGTTCCGCCGGACGTTCTCGCACCGGATCGGCCGAGGCCGGGCCCGGACCGTCCTCCGACGGTCTGCGGGGCCCGGCCTCTGTTGTGCCCTGCGGGGGGACTGACGTGGGGCTTGCCCGCAGCTCCGCGTGTACCGTTGATCCATGTCTTCGGGAACCCTGTCTTCGACCCTTGTCTGGCTCCGCGACGACCTCCGGCTGGACGACAACCCGGCCCTGAGCGAAGCGGCGTCGCTGGGCCAGCCGCTGACCGTCGTCTATGTCCTCGACGAGTCCTCCCCCGGCGTGCGGCCCCTCGGGGGCGCCGCCAAATGGTGGCTGCACCATTCGCTGGCGGATCTCGCCGCAGGACTTGAGGCCACGGGATCACGCCTGCTGCTGCGCCGCGGCCCGGCCGCTGAGATCATTCAGGACCTCGCCGGGGAAACCGGCGCCTCAACGCTGCTCTGGAACCGCCGCTACGGCGGCCCCGAACGCGAGGTGGACGCCGGGCTCAAAGCCTGGGCCGCAAACCAGGGCCGCAAGGCCGCAAGCTTCCAGGCGAACCTGATGTTTGAGCCGTGGACGGTGCGGACCGGAGCCGGCGGTCCCTACAAAGTCTTCACGCCCTTCTGGCGGGCCTGCCTGGAGGCTCCTGAGCCCCGGCTCCCCCTGGACGCCCCCGAGCGCCTCCCAGCCCCGGCCACCGACGCGGCGGGAGTCCTTCCGGCCGGCGACCCGCTCGAGGGCTGGAGGCTGCTCCCCCGCAGGCCGGACTGGAGCGCCGGCCTCGCCGACACCTGGCAGCCCGGTGAGGCCGGCGCCCGGGAACGTCTCGAGGACTTCCTGGACGGCCCGGCAGCAGAGTACGGCACCGGCCGGAACGTCCCGGGGGTCGAGGGAACCAGCCGGCTCTCCGCCCATCTGCGGTTCGGCGAAATCAGCCCCTTCCGGATCTGGCACGCACTGCGGGAACGCTTTCCGCAGGCAGCCCCGGCCGATGTCGGGATCTTCCGCGCCGAACTCGGCTGGCGGGAGTTCTGCTGGCAGCTGCTCTACGAGAACCCGGAGCTGGCCACCCGGAACTACCGGCCCGAGTTTGACCGCTTCGCCTGGCAGACGCCCTCCGACGCCGAGCTCACGGCCTGGCAGCAGGGCCGCACCGGCTATCCCCTTGTCGATGCCGGAATGCGCCAGCTCTGGCGGACCGGCTGGATGCACAACCGTGTCCGGATGGCCGCGGCGAGCTTCCTGGTCAAGAACCTGCTGGCCGACTGGAGGCTCGGCGAGGCATGGTTCTGGGACACGCTGGTGGACGCCGACGCCGCGAGCAACCCGGCGAACTGGCAGTGGGTGGCCGGATCCGGCGCCGACGCCTCGCCGTACTTCAGGATCTTCAACCCGGTCACCCAGAGCAAGAAGTTCGACGCAGGCGCCCGCTACCTGCGCGAGTATCTTCCGGAGCTGTCCGGGCTGGACGACAAGGCCATCCACGAACCGTGGAAGGCCGGCGGCCCCGCGGCGGGCTACCCGGAACCGGTCGTCGGGCTGCCGGAGTCCCGTGCGAGGGCGCTGGAGACCTACCAGCGGCTCAAGGACGGCTAGGGCCGGCTCAGCCCCTCCCCGGGCCCGGCGGGGGCTAACCCCTGAGGGCCCCGGCGGGGGCTAACCCCTGCGGGCCCCAGGAGGGGAACCCCCGGACCGGGGCAACAAGAAAGGCCCGGATCAACAAGATCCGGGCCTTTCTCTTCTTCTTCAGTTGCGGGGACAGGATTTGAACCTGTGACCTCTGGGTTATGAGCCCAGCGAGCTACCGAACTGCTCCACCCCGCGTCGCTTGATCAACAATACCCTACTTTTGGCGCCGCCCTGACCACCGGCCGCCAGGCGGTCCGGGACCACCGCAGCGGGACAAAGTTCGGGTGGCTTAAAGCAAAAGGTCCGGAACACTGTTTCCAGTGCTCCGGACCTTCCCTTCAGTTGCGGGGACAGGATTTGAACCTGTGACCTCTGGGTTATGAGCCCAGCGAGCTACCGAACTGCTCCACCCCGCGTCGCAATATCAACTCTACCTGCCGGTGAACTGGAGGCCAAATCGAGGTGGCGTGATGTGCGTCTCCCGGCCCTGTGCACCTGATGGGGCCCGCGCCGGCTGCTGCCGAAAAAGGCCGGGTTCCCGCTCCGGTGGAGCGGGAACCCGGCCTTCGAGTAGTGCACCAGTTGGCGGTGCACCGCTTGCCGGGCGTTAGCTGCTCGGCGTCGGGGCCGGGGTGGCGGCCGGTGTGGTGGCCTCCGGGGCCGGGGTGGCCGCGGGGGCCGGAACCGGCGCCGCCGCGATCTTGGCCTCCGCGTCGATGGCCCGCTGCAGGGCCGCGGAGAGCTTCTTCTGCTGCTCGCCGTAGGCTGCGAAGTCGCCCTTCGCCAGGGCGTCCTGGCCGGCCTTGATGGCGGCGGTCGCGTCCTCCAATGCGGCCTTCAGCTCTGCTTTGGCGTCGGTGCTTCCCGGAGCAGTGGTGCCGGGCGGCGTGGCGGGCGTCTGCCCGTTATTGGCCGAGTCGCCGGCACTGGCACCCGATGCGCCGCCGAAGAGCTGGTTCAGGGCCTCATCGAGGGTCGGCGCGAAACCGATTTTGTCGCCGAAGGCCACCAGCACACGTTGCAGCGTGGGGTAGGAGGTTTCACCCGTGGAGCGCAGGTAGACGGGCTGGACATACGCCATGCCGCCGCCCACGGGCAGCGTCAGCAGGTTGCCGTTCAGCACCGCCGATGCGCCCTGGCGCAGCAGGTTCAGCGCCTGGGACACGGTGGGGTCGGAGTTGAACTTGTTCTGCGCCTGGCCGGGGCCGGGGATGTTGGTCTCCGGCGGGATCTGCAGGAGCCTGAGCTGGCCGTAGCTGTCCGCCTTCACACCCTTCTGGTTGCCCGCGTCCGAGTCCGCCGCCAGATAGCCGTAGAGCACGTTGCGGGCGTTGCCGTTGACCACCTGCGGGATGAAGGAGGACGTCAGCTGGAAGGCCGGTTTGTCCTGGTCCGGCATCTTCAGTGACATGTAGTACGGGGGCTGCTTGACCTCGTCCTGGACGGTCGGGTCGTTCGGGACGCTCCAGGCGTCATTGTTGGTGTAGAAGTTGTCCGCCTGGGTGACGTGGTAGCGGCCCAGGAGTTCGCGCTGGACCTTGAACAGGTCCTCGGGGTAGCGGACGTGGCTCATCAGGGCCCCGGACATTTCCGAGAACGGCTTCAGCGAGGTCGGGAAGATGTTCTGCCACGCCTTCAGGACCGGGTCCTGGTCGTCCCAGGCGTAGAGCGTCACTTTTCCGTCGTAGGCATCCACGGTGGCCTTGACCGAGTTGCGGATGTAGTTGACGGAGGTGTTCGGCAGGGAGGCGGCCCGGCCCGCGGTGGTCTGCGAGTCGGTGGTGGCCGCGGAGAGCTGCTCCTGCTGGGAGTACGGGTAGTACTGGCTGGTGGTGTAGCCGTCCACGATCCACTTCACGCGGCCGTCGACGACTGCGGGGTAGGCGTTGCCGTCCACGGTGAGGTACGGGGCAACCTTCTGGACGCGCTCCCGGGGGTCGCGGTCGTAGAGGATCTGGGAGTCTGCGTTCACGCCGTCAGAGAGCAGCAGGTCCGAGGACTGGAACTTGATGGCGTAGAGCACCTTGTTGAAGAAGCTGCCGACGTTCGGGCCGCCGTCGCCGGTGAAGGTGTACTGCGTTTCGCCGTCGCCTTCCTTGCCGGCGGGCCTATCCTGCTCGCGGTGCGGGGCGCCGTCGGGGGCTCCGACGATCGAGTAGTCGGCCGAGTTCTCGCCGAAATAGACCCGCGGCTGGTAGGTCGAGTCATTGCCGAGCACGCCGGTGGACGGGATTCCGGACTGCAGGAAATCAGGCTTGCCGTCGACGGTGAACTTGTTGCCCTTGGCGGCAACGACACCGTAACCGTGGGTGTACACCACGTGGCGGTTCAGCCAGGACTGCTGGTTGGCGCTCAGCCCGTCGGGATTGAGTTCACGGACCGCAATGACGGTGTCCTGGATCTTGCCGTCGATCTCGTAGCGGTCCACGTTCAGCGCCTTGGGGAACTGGTAGTACGGCCGGTACTGCTCAAGCTGGGAGAACGCGTCCGAGATCAGGTTGGGGTCCAGCAGCCGGATGTTGGCGGTGGTCTGCGCGTCGGGGGCCAAGGCGCCCGTGGTGGCGTTGGTGGTGGCGTTGTAACGGGTTTCCTGGATCTTGTCCAGGCCGTACGCAGAGCGGGTCAGGTTGATGTTGCGTTCGATGAACGGCTTCTCGAGCGTCTGCTCCGAGGGCCGGACCTGGAACTGCTGGATCACCCAGGGGTAGACGCCGCCGGCGAGGATGGAGGTGATGACGAGCATGGCGGTGCCGATGACGGGCAGCCGCCATTTGCCGATCACGGCGGCGACGACGAACAGCACCGCGACGAGGGCCGCAGCCACGGCCAGGATGGATTTCGTGGGGATGACGGCGTTGACGTCCGTGTACAGTGCACCGGCCCAGCGGCCGCCGCTGTTCTGCACGGAGCTGTAGCGGTCCAGCCAGAAGTTGATGCCCAGCAGCAGCAGGAACGCTGCACCCGTGACGGCGATATGGATCTGCGCCGCACGGCTGGTGAAGATGCCGCGTTCCATGATCCGGACGCTGCCGTAGAGGTAATGCGTCAGGATGCCGGCGACGCCGGCGACGATGGTGACGCTGATCAGGAATCCGGTGACGAAGCCCAGGAACGGCAGGGTCATCAGGTAGAAGCTGATGTCGAGTCCGAACTGGGGGTCGTTCTGGCCAAAAGGTTCCTGGTGCAGGAACAGGAGCACCTTCTGCCACTGGCTGGCCGCGGCGCTGCCGGCGAACAGGCCGAAGAGGACCGGCAAGCCGATCATGACGACCCGGCGGATCGGTTCAAGCTGGACCTGGTAGCGGTTGAGGTTGTCCCGGACGTCCGAATCCGGCGCGTACACGGGGCGTGCCTGGTACGCGATCCGGATGGCGAAGAAGACGGCGGAAAACATCAACGCGAAGCCCACCAGGAAGATGACGATGCGTGCCAGGTTCTCGGTCAGGAAGACTTCGAAGAAGCCCAACTGCTGGTACCACAGGACGTCCGTCCAGACATTGGCAAAGAAGATGAAGCCGACCACGATCAAGGCCACAACAATCAACGTCGGCGTCAGGGCGCCTCGTCGTTGCTGGGGTCTTCCGGGCGGGACTGTGCTGGCTGGACGGGACAAACTCGGTACCTCATAGCTGGTCGACAGTTACTGGTTTTTAGTTATCAGTTGCGGCGCTTCGTCGCCGCAACTGCGTTGCTGCCTTGAAGCGTCCGTCGGCCCCGCCCCGGCTGGGCGGCAAGGCCGTCATAGGTGCCACGAGTGGCGGTGAATCTTAGTTCCGCGGCCAGTCTAGTTGCTGGAGCAAACCGGGAGCCCGGATGTGTCGGCCCCTGACGCGGCAAGTTCGACAGCTTTCCGTGCATCGGCCAGATTCTCGACCCGAACCACCTGCAAACCGTCCGGGACATGGCCGACGACGTCGTCGCAGTTCGCTGCCGGGGCAAGGAACAGTGTGGCCCCGCCGGCCCGGGCACCCTGCATCTTCTGGCCGATGCCGCCAATCGGGCCAACGGCGCCGTCGGGGGTGATGGTTCCGGTTCCCGCGACGTGTTTGCCGCCGGTCAGGTCCCCGGGGGTGAGAGTGTCCATGATGCCCAGCGCAAACATCATCCCGGCGCTGGGCCCGCCGACCTTGTCGAGGGAGATCTTGACGTCGAAGGGGAACTTGAATTTGTACTGCAGCATGACCCCGAGGATGAACCGCCCGGCCGAGGTCTTGGACGGGGTGATGCTTGCGGCCACGTTGCTGCCTCCACGGTCGACAACGACGTCCACCGTGGCGCCGTTGCCTGCCGCGAGTTCGGCCTGGACGACACTCAGGGCGGTCGCCGGCTTGCCGTTCACGGAGACCAGCACATCGTTTTCCTGGAGCTTGCCGGCGGAGGCGGAGCCCTCCGGGATGCCGGCGAGCTGCATCTTCTGCTCGAACGGGATGCCCAGTTCCTTGAGGGCGGCAGCGACGGCGTTCTCCTGCGAGGTGGTCATCGCGACGGCGCTTTCCTGCTGGGACTGTTCCTTCGTCACCCCGGTGGGGAAGATCAGTTCCTCCGGGTAGACGGCCTTGGCGCCGTTGAGCCAGGCCGAGAGTGCCTCGACGACCGTCACCGGCCCGTTGGGGCCGCCGTCGACGTAGACCGTGGTGAGGTCCAGGCTGCCCTTCGCCGGAAAGGTCTCGTGGCCGGTGACGCTGATGACCGGCTTGCCGTTGTCCGTGCCCACGGTGTTGAAGGTCGGACCCGGTGATTCCACGACGTACGGGACGGGCAGGCTCAGGGCGGTGATCCCAAGCGCCAGCGCGAGAACTCCCGACACCAGCATGGCTGAAGACCGGTTGTCCCGCTTGCGCCCGGAACGCGGCCCGGCGAGGAAGGACCCCCGGCCCCGGAACTGGCTGGCCGCCGGCTCGCTGGCGGGCTGTTCGCCCTGCGTAATAGTCAATGAAGGACCTCTCCGTGCCGGCGCCCGGGGGACCCTGCGGACCCCCTGATCAGCGCACCGCGTCCGCAGCCTCCGCCGCGGCTGCCGCCTGCCAATATTCCAGTTTCTAACACTACGCGCTCAGCTGCCGGCTGGGCTCTTTGCCTACAGCGAACGTCGCGGGGTTTCAGCAGACAGCCCGCTGGCCGCGCGGTACCGTGAACGTGAGAAGCAGCCACACCGACGATCGGCGGGACCATGACCTCCAACCCAGTTAATCCATCCAATGGCGACGAGGAACCCCAGGACCCACTGGCTGAAATGCTGAAGAACCTGATGGGCGGCCAGGGCATGGGGAACATCGACCCTGCCGAACTGGCGAAGGCCGCAGGACTTCCGGACGACCCGAATCTCCTCGCCCAGATGTTCTCCCAGGTCCAGGCCATGATGAGCTCTTCCTCGGAGGGCCCCGTCAACTGGCAGCTGGCGCATGAGAACGCCCGGCGGGTGGCCGCGAGCGGCTCCGACCCGTCCGTCACGGCCCAGCAGTCGCGCGAGGTCGACGAGGCGCTGCGTCTGGCCGAACTGTGGCTTGACCAGGTCACCGGACTGCCGGCCACCGGGCTGATTGGCCGGGCCTGGTCCCGGGCGGAATGGGTTGAAGAAACCCTCGGCACCTGGAAACGCCTCACGGAGCCCGTGGCCAACAGCATCGCCAATGCGCTCTCTGCCGCCATGACCGAGCAGATGCCGGAGGAAATGAAGACCATGATGGGCGGCGCGTCCTCGATGCTGCAGAACATGGGCGGAGCGATCTTCGGCATGCAGCTGGGCCAGGCCATCGGCGCCCTGTCCGCCGAGGTGGTCAGTTCCACGGACATCGGCGTCCCGCTCGCCGACCTCGAAATGGCCCTCCTGCCCTCCAACGTGGCGAAGTTCGGCGAGGGCCTCAGCCTGCCGGAAAACGACATCCGCCTGTTCCTGGCTGTCCGCGAAGCAGCCCACGCCAGGCTGTTCGTCCAGGTTCCCTGGTTGCGCGGGCACCTCCTGGGCGCGATCGAGGCGTACGCCCGCGGCATTCACATCGACACCTCAAAGATCGAGGAGCTCGCCCGCGAGCTGGATCCCAGCAACCCGGAGGGCATCCAGGAGGCCCTGTCGCAGGGGGTATTCATGCCCCAGCGCACCCCCGCCCAGGAGCAGGCGCTGGAGAAGCTGGAAACCGCCCTCGCGCTCGTGGAGGGCTGGGTCGATGAACTGAGCTGGGCCGCCACCGAGAAGCTGCTGCCCTCGGCCGCGGCGCTGCGCGAGACGGTGCGGCGCCGCCGCGCCACCGGAGGCCCGGCCGAACACGCTTTCTCCTCACTGGTGGGACTGGAACTGCGGCCGCGCCGGCTCCGGGAGGCCGCCGCATTGTGGGCCTCGCTCAAGGACGAACGCGGCACCGACGGCCGCGACGCGATCTGGCAGCACCCCGATCTGCTGCCCACCGCCGAAGATCTCGAGGATCCGAAAGGCTTCAGCGAACGCCGCAAGCTGGCCGAAGCCAGCGACTCCGAGGTTGACGACGCCCTGCAGAAGCTGCTGAGCGGTGGATTCGACGAGCCCGGGGAAGGTCAGGACACCGTGGAGGGCACGGGCGGATCCGGCGGAACCGAACAATCCGGCGGTACCGAAGAAAAGAGAGCACCTGACGGCGACGCTCCCGACGAAGGCGAACGCCCGAAGCCCTAGCGGAGGAACCAGCGGCCCCGGCCGGAACTGCGGTTCCGGCCGGGGCCGGCGTTATTAGTCGGAGAACCCGGCTGTGTCGACGTCGGCCATGTCGTCGACGGTGCCCTCGGGCGTGATGCCGCGGGAGGTGGCGAAGGAGACGCCCTCGAGGAAGGCCTTCGCCCGGGCCGTGTCAGGATAGGCCTCGAGCAGACGCCAGAACGCTGCGTTATGTCCGGCCACGAGCAGGTGCGCCAGTTCGTGCAGCAGCACATAATCGATGACCCACTGCGGCATGGGCTGAAGCTTGTCCGAGAGCCGGATGGTCCCGTCCGACGGCGTCGCGGACCCCCAGCGGGAATTCTGGTTGCCCACCCAGCGGACCGACGACGGCACCGCCCGGCCGCCGAAGTACTTAGCGGAGAGCTCGGCGGCGTGCGCAGCCAGGGCGGAGTCGCTGCGCGGGCGGCGCCCTCCGGCACCGCGGCTCCCCCGCTCCCCCTGGCGCCGCAGCTTCTCCAGCATCCGGTGCACCCACTCCCGCTCCTGGGCGCGGCTGAAGGAGGCAGGGATGGCGACCACGGCGGTGCCGTTTTCCCAGAAGGCCGCGACGGTCCGGCGGCGGCGGGCGGAGCGCCGCACTTCCACCGGGGCGCCGTCGGCAGTGGTCAGCGGCGTGGCTGCCGGCGTGCTTGGCCGCGGGGGGCTGCTGCCGGCCATCAGAGCGTGGTGCTTTCGACCAGCACAGCCAGCACTGCTTCGCCGTACTTCTCCAGTTTGGACGGGCCCACCCCGGGGAGTGTGGCGAGCTGTTCGAGGGAGTCGGGCCGGGCTTCGGCAATGGCGGTCAGGGTGGCGTCCGTGAAGACCACAAAGGCGGGAACGTCGGCTTCAAGCGCTATGTCCTTGCGCCACTGCCGGAGCGCGTCGAAGGTCTGCTCCTCGTAGCTGGGCGGGCACTGGTTGCAGCGGCCCACCTTCCGTTCGGCACCGGAGGAGAGCATGGTCCCGCATACCCGGCAGGTGGCCGGCACGGCGGCCTTGCGGCGCGGCGCCGCCCCCTTGCCGCGGACCGAGGAGCTGACCACGGAGTCGGGGCGCAGCCCGTCGAGGAAACGCGAGGGTTTCCGGTTGGCGCGCCCGCCCGGGGTGCGTGCGGTGGACCAGGACAGGAACAGGTGTTCCCTGGCCCGGGTGATCCCCACGTACAGCAGCCGGCGTTCCTCGTCGACGGATTCGGGGCTGTCGGCGAACGAAATCGGCATGAGCCCTTCGCTGAGCCCGACGAGGAAGACGGCGTCCCATTCGAGACCCTTGGCCGCGTGCAGCGACGCGAGGGTGACGCCCTGGACGGTCGGGGCGTGCTGGGCCAGGGAGCGTTCCTGGAGTTCGTTGACGAAGTCCGAGAGGGTGAACTGTCCGCCCCGGCTGATCACGAGTTCGTCGGCCAGCGCGACGAGCGCCGCGAGCGATTCCCAGCGTTCCCGGAGCGCGCCGCCGCTATGCGGGGCGGCTTCCGTGTAGCCCAGCGAGGCAACGATGTCGCGGACCAGCTGGCCCAGCGGTTCGGGGCTGGCGGTTTCTGCGACGGCGCGGGTGGCCGCCCGAAGCTGCAGGATGGCGTCGCGGACTTCCTTGCGGGCAAAGAACCGTTCCCCGCCGCGCAGCTGGTAGCCGATCCCCGCGGAGGCCAGGGCCTGCTCGTAGGCCTCGGACTGGCCATTGGTGCGGAACAGCACGGCGACCTGGCTGGCCGGAGTGCCGGCATCGAGGAGCCCGCGGACCTTGACCGCCACTGTTGCGGCCTCGGCCTCATCATCGGAGCATTCGGTGAACTGCGGGACCGGACCGGACGGGCGTTGCGCCACGAGTTGCAGGGGCGTGGCCCAGGCGGCGTCCGCGGCAGGCCCGCCGCTGCGCCGGCCGCCCAGCAGTTCGTTGGCCAGTTTCACCACCTGCGGGGTGGAGCGGTAGTCGCGGATCAGCTTGACCACGGTGGCCCCGGGGTACTGGGCCTTGAAGCCGAGGAGGTGCTTCGGCGAGGCACCGGTGAATGAGTAAATGGTCTGGCTGGCGTCGCCGACGACGCAGAGCTCGTCCCGCCCGCCGAGCCACAGTTCCAGCAGCCGCTGCTGCAGCGGTGAAACGTCCTGGTACTCGTCGACGACGAAGTGACGGTACTGCTCACGGACCGTGGCGGCAACCTTCGGGTCCTCCTGGAGAATGCCCACAGTGATCAGCAGTACGTCCTCGAAGTCGATGACGTTCCGGTCCGTCTTGACGTCCTCGTAGGACTGGAAAACCCGGGCGACGGTGGTCAGGTCGAAGCCGCCCGGGGCGCCGCGGCCCTGGGCTTTTTCCAGGTAGTTGGCCGGGGTCAGCATGGACACCTTGGCCCACTCGATTTCGGAGGCCAGATCGCGGATCGAGGCCCGGTCCGTGCTGAGCCGCAGCCGCCGGGCCGCTTCGGCAATCATCTGCGCCTTGTGGTCCAGCAGGTTGGGCAGGACTCCGCCGACGGCCTGGGGCCAGAAGAACTGAAGCTGGCGCAGCGCAGCTGCGTGGAAGGTGCGTGCCTGGACGTTGCCGACGCCGAGGTCGCGGAGCCGGCTGCGCATTTCGGCCGCTGCCCGCGACGTGAAGGTGACAGCCAGCAGCCGTTGCGGGTTGTACACGCCGGAGTGCACGCCGTAGGCGATCCGGTGGGTGATGGCGCGGGTCTTGCCGGTGCCGGCGCCGGCAAGGACACACATGGGTCCCTGCAGGGTGCTGGCGACGTCGCGCTGTTCGGCGTCCAGGCCGCCCAGGATCCGCTCCTCGAGGGAACGGTTGTCCGGCGCCGGAGGTTCAGTCTCCGGCTCTGGGTCGTTGGACTGGCCGGCCGGGAAAGCGCTGGGCTGGAAAATATCAGTGTTCACTATTGCTGCTCAGTCGTTTGAGGGTGTCCGGTGGATGTTCCGCGCTGGTGGACCCGCGCCGCGGCGGTGCCGCCGGGTTGTCAATCAGACCTCATGCGCTGTCCGGGCGGTCCTGGATCGTGCCGCCGTACCAGTGCTCGATGAGGGCCCGGGCGATGGACAGCCTGCTGGAGATGACAATTTCGCCGCTGAGCACCGCCTCCTGCAGCTCACTCCGGCTGAACCAGCGCGCCCGGGTGACTTCGACGCCGTCGGGGGTGGCTTCAGCGTCCGCGGTCGTGGCCGTAAAGCCGAGCATGAGCGAGGCCGGGAAGGGCCAGGACTGGGAACCGAGGTACTGGCAGGCGGTGACCCGCACGCCGACCTCCTCGCCGATTTCCCGGACCACGGCTTGTTCCAGTGACTCCCCCGGTTCGACGAACCCGGCGAGGGTGGAGTAGTTCCGGGCGTCGAGCGGGCCGCCGCCGCCGAGCAGCAGACGGCCGTCCGGGCCCACGACCGTGACGATGATGGCCGGATCGGTGCGCGGGTAATGCTCCGAACCGTCCGAGGGGCAGCGGCGCACCCAGCCGCCTGCCTCCGGCTCGGTGGCGGTGCCGCAGCGCGGGCAGTGGGTGTGGGTGGCGTGCCAGTTGGCGATGGCGCTGGCCTCGACGAAGATGGCGGTGTCGGTGGGGTTCAGAGTGGCGGCGACATCACGGAACCCCGCCCACCGGGCGGCTTCGGGGATGCCGGCGATGTGGGCTTCGAACTCCTCGGCCCGGACCTCGAACTGCTGCGGCAGGAGGAAGAGAATCAGGGGGGTGCCGGCGGCCAGGTCCGAACCCGGCAGGGCCGTGCCCAGGTAGATCAGCTGGTCCGGGGCGTAGGCGGTGTCCTGCAGGTGCCGGGCCAGTTCGGCCGCGTCGAGCAGTACCAGGCCGGTGCCGTTGATGAGGGCCTGCCGGCCGGACAGCACCATCGCCCGGGCGCCGCCGGGGGCCATGAGCTCCCCGAGCATTCCGGGCCTCAGCCGTGCGGCGGATCCGCGGTCAATGAGCGCCGGCCGCACCGGAAGGACGGTGTCGGTGAGCAGGCTGGCGGCCAGGCCGGGGTGCGGGGCTGTTGCCATGCCATGCCGGGCTCGGCTGTCCGGTGCTTGGCTTGTCGGTGTTTGGCTTGTCGATGTTTGGCTCTGCTGGGCGTGGCTCTTTGATGCCGGTGACTCCGCAAGACTCATGTACCCACCGTACTGACTCCCGCTGACAAATGACATTTTTCCCCGGCGTATGTGGGCATCCGCACGTGCCCCGGCGTGAGGCGGAGGGGCGCTGTCCGGGCCGCGCCGTATCGGAGTCCCCGGCCGGAATTTATTCCTGATCTTTCAGACTCGCCGTGGTGCATCGCAGTCTTGGGCGCCGCTCAACCTACCGTGGAAGCGTGAGAAGAAAACCAATCGAACTGGCAGCTGTGGCAACCGCGGCAGTCCCCGGACTGACCCCGACTGCCGTCAGCTCTGCGCCCGACGATCCGGCAGACTTCGATTCGGCTCTCCTTTTGGATTCCGAGGGGAAGCGCTGGCGGGTCCGCTCGCCGCGCCATCCGGAGGCCAGCGCACGGCTGGAAACGGAATTCCTGGTGCTGCGAGCTTTTGTCCCCGCCATCCGGGCCGAACTTCCCTTCCTGATGCCCACCGTGGCCGGCACCGTCCGGCAGGGGGCACTGAGCACGTTCGTTTACTCCCACTTGGCCGGTTCCACCCGGTCGGTCGAGGAACTTGGGTCCGCTTCCCCCGCCGTGGCCCGCGAGATCGGTGCGGCCCTGGCCGCCATCCATGACCTGCCACATTCGCTGGTCAGCAACGCTGACCTGCCGAGCTACACCCCCAACGAGTTCCGCCAGCGCCGCCTCAACGAACTGGACCAGGCCGCCACCACCGGCATGATCCCGCCGCTGCTGCTTCGCCGCTGGGAACACGCCCTTGAGGACGTCTCCCTGTGGCGCTTCAACCCGTGCGTGGTCCACGGTGACCTGCACGAGGACAACATCCTGGTCGACGCCGACCGCGTGACCGCCGTGACCGGCTGGACCGATCTGCGCATCGGCGACCCCGCCGACGACATGGCCTGGCTGGTCGCGTCCAACGACCAGGACTTCGTGGACGCCGTGCTGGAGCACTACACGTCTGCCCGGCGCGACGTGCCCGACGCCCACCTGCTCCGCCGCGCCGCGCTCTCCGCCGAATTCGCCCTCGCGCAGTACCTCGTCAAGGGCCTCGCCGCCGGGAACCAGGACATGATCGTCGAGGCCGAGTCCATGCTCACCGCGCTCGCCGAGGACGTCGCGGAACACGGCGGCCAGCCGATCAGCGTGGAACCGCTCCCCCAGCCGGCTCCTGCATCCGGTCCCGCATCCGGCCGGGCCCAGCCGGCCGCGGGACCGCACCATCAGCCGGTGCCAGCCGTCAGCAGGGTCTCCCTGCTGGCCCCGGATTCGGTCTCCGGACTTTCCGCCGTACCCTCCAGCACCGCGATGCCGGCCGTACAGGTGACGCCGATTCCCCTCGACGCGGTCCGGGCCGACCGAACGGGTGGCAACCGGGAGATCGGCGACCACAGCATGGCCGGCGCTGAACGCACCGGGCCTGCTGGCAACAAAGTTTCCGGCGTCTCCGTGACAGCGATCCCCGCCGGCGAACCGGCCGCAGGGGGTTCCTCCGAGGAGGACACCTCAACCCAGTCATTTGCCGTGATCCAGACCCAAGGGGCAGCACCGGCAGACGCTGCCGCCCAGGCGGACACGCCCGCAGAAGACACTTCGACGACAGCACTCACGGTAGTCGAGGCGAAAACCCGCTAGCCGGCCCCGAGGGCCGCGGCGACAATCTGTTCGAGCCGCTCCGCTGAACCCAGATCGTGCGGCCGGACCACCTGGTTGTCCGCGACGTAGTAGAACGCCGCCCGCACCTGGTCCACCGGGATGTCCTTGAGCCGGGACCAGGCCAGCCGGTAGACGGCGAGCTGGACGGCCTTGGTCTTCAGCTGCGCGGCGGACGGCCGGCGGCCGGTTTTCCAGTCCACCAGGTCCCAGCCGCCGTCGGCGTCGCGGAAGACGGCATCGATCCGGCCGCGGACCACGACGTCACCGATCCGGGTCTCCACCGGCACTTCAACGTGGGCCGGGGCGCGGTTGGCCCACTCGGACCGGCGGAAGGTTTCCACCATCGTGTCCAGGCCGTAGGCCTCGTCGATGTGGTCGTCGGAGCCCGCCGCCTCGCCAAGGTCCAGCATTCCGGCGGTGCCGAAGTACTCCTCCACCCAAGCATGGAATGCGGTGCCTTTGCGGGCGGACATCCCGGGTTCACGCGGAACGGGACGCCGCAGCCGGGCAACGACGGAGCCGGCGTCTTCCTCCAGATCCACCAGAGTGGACGCGGAAATGTGGCCGGGCAGGTGCACTTCGTGCACCGCGGTCCGGCGGGAGCGGCGTTCCAGCAGGGTCGCGGCTTCGTGCGCCCAGCCGCCGGCCGGGCCACGCAGGGGCCGGCGCTTTCCCGATTCAGTGGCGCCCGCACCGGGGAATGCGCCCGGCCCGGCCGCATCCAGCAGCACCCTGGAGTCCAGGGATTGCAGCACCCGTGCCGCGGCGGCCTGCATGGCCGCCCGCCGGCCGGGGACGAGCCGCAGCCGGCCTCCCGTCCGCGGATCGATTGGCCCCTCGAGCGGGTCGTACGGCCATCCGGCGACCTCAAGGTCCGCGGTCAGCGGGCTCTCCTCCGGCAGGGACTCCTCATCGACGGACAGCGGGTGGATCCCGGCTGCGCCGTCGGCGGCGAGGACTTCCAGTTCGGCCAGGAACGGCGACATGTCGGCCAGACCGGCGCGCGAGCCCACCCAGGCGGCGCTGGAAACCCAGAGCACGTGTTTGGCCCGGGTGTAGGCCACGTAGGCCAGCCGCCGTTCTTCGGCCTCGCCATGGGCCTGGACGGCGGACTTGAATTCCTTTTCGGCGTCGAGCCAGCCTTTTTGGTCCGGGTGTTCGAGGTCCCATTGCGGCAGGTCCGCGCGGTCCCCGCGCAGCGGCCAGGGCAGTGCGGCGCTGCCGCTGCTCCAGCGTGAATCCCGGCTGCTGGGGAACGCCCCGGCGTTGAGCCCGGGCACGAACACGACATCCCATTCCAGGCCCTTGGAGGCGTGCACGGTCAGGAGCTGCACCGCTTCATGGTTCACGTCCGGCGCTGCGGCGTCCAGGCCGTTCTCCTCGGCGGCCGCGGCTTCCAGCCAGGCCAGGAAGGCGAGGACGTCCACCCGCTGGGAGGTGTGCAGGAACCCTGCGGCGGCGTCCTGGAAGGCGTCCAGGTTGCGGCGGGCCTGATGGATGCTGATCCCTGGCCGTGCGGCGACTTCGATGTCGAGAAGCATGGCCCGCTCCACCTCGCCGAGCAAGGTGGTGAGGTCATCGCCCATGTAGCCGCGCAGTTGACGGAGTTCCGCCGAGAGCCGGTGGAGCCGTTCCAGCCCCTCGGGGCTGAGCTGGCGGCCGTGCGCGGAGGTCCAGCCTTCCCGCGGCAGCCAGTCGAGGGCCTCGACCAGGCTGGCGGCGTCTGTCAGGTCACTCTCGATCACCGCGGCCTCCCCCGCGTCGTCGGCGTCGTCATCCGTGGCGCCGGGGCGGCCGCGGCGCCGGGCCAGGAAGCTGGACCAGTCCCGCAGGGCCATCAGGTCCGCCGGGCCGATCCGCCACCGCGCCCCGCAGAGCAGGCGCATCAGTGAATCCGAGCGGCCCGGATCGGCCAGCACCCGGAGGGTCGCGACCAGGTCTACAATCTCGGGGGTGTCCAGGAGACCGCCGAGGCCGACGATCTCGTAGGGGATCCCGCGCACCTCGAACTCGCGCCGGATGCATTCCATCTGGGCGCGGCGGCGGCACAGCACCGCCATGGCGGGAGGCTCGGGCTCCGCTGCCGAGCCGTCAAAGTCGGTCACCCGAAACTTCAGTACGTCACCGGCGATCGCCGCGGCCTCGTCCTCATCGGTGCCGAAGCGGCCCATCACCACGCGGCCCTGGGCCGCGGCCGGGCTGGGCTGCAGCGGCGGAACCTCGACGCCCCCGGCCGTGTCCCGCGCGCCGGCCGGGCCGGTCAGGGCAGCGGCCCTGCTGAGGGGTGCCGAAATGACGTTGGCGGCGGACAGGATGTTCCGGCCGTTGCGCCACGCGGTGGTCAGGTACGACGTCGGCGCCACGGCGAAGCGCGCAGTGTTCCCGGCGTCGGCGGCATCGGGAGCACCGTCGTCGGCGGGGAGCCGCACCGGAAATTCGCGGACGAAGTGGAAGAGCTGGCCGGCGGAGGCGCCGCGGAAACCATAGATGGACTGGTTGGGGTCCCCCACTGCGGTGACCGCGTGGCCGTCGCCGAACAGCCGCGAGAAGAGGACCAGCTGGGCGTGCGAGGTGTCCTGGAACTCGTCGAGCAGCACCACTTTGTAGCGCTGGCGTTCGGTTTCCGCCGCGACCGGGACCTCGTTGGCGACGCGGGCGGCGAGGGCGACGAGGTCGCCGAAGTCGAGGGCGCCGCGGGCCCGCTTGGCGTCCGTGTAGCGTCCCACCATCTCTGCGACGCTGGCCCGGGTGCGGAGCAGTCCGCTGAGCTCGCCCACGGCCTGGCTCGGGTTCTTTTTGGCGGTGGCGAGGTAGGGCAGCGCCTCGAACTCGGCCACCCGGTCCAGCAGCCACCCGCGGACCCCGGCCGGGTCCTGGAGATGCTCGGCGCACTCGCCGGCGAGCTGGATGACCGCCTTGACCAGGGTTGATTTGGCGGCGCGGAAGTGCTCGTACTCGCCATCGAAGGCTTCCACCACCTCGCTGGCGAGCTGGAAGGACTGGGCGCCGCCGAGCAGCACGACGTCGCGTTCGACGCCGAGCCGGAGGCCGTAGTCGGACACGATGCCGCTGGCGTAGGAGTGGTAGGTGGAGACCTTGGGTTCGAGCGCGTCGGTGCTGAGCAGCCCGGCGGGGAACACCTGGTGCTGCGTGTCTGCCGCGGCGATGCGCTGCAGCGCTGAGAGCTTGGCGCGGATGCGGGTGGCCAGCTCCCCGGCGGCCTTCCGGGTGAAGGTCACGCCGAGCACTTCCTCCGGCCGGACCCAGCCGTTGGCGACAAGCCACACCACACGGTCGGCCATCGTGGCGGTCTTGCCCGAGCCGGCACCGGCAATCACCAGCCGCGGCGACAGCGGCGAGGAAATGATGTGCGACTGCTCGGCGGTGGGGCTGTTCTTCTCCCCCAGCATCGCGGAGAGCTCCTCGGGGGTAAACCTCGGTGCGGGAAGACCTGCGGGAATAGTCCGCGGAAGGTTTACGGGAAGAGCCACGGGAACGGCTGCGGGGGCGGGCTCCCTGCCAACGGGAGGTGTTGCGTCGGTGCTCATTCGGTAACCTGCTTTCCCCGCAGGCACAGCGGGCAGACTTCGGGAAGGCGGCAGCCGTGGCCACCGTGGCCGCCCTTGGACGGATCGTGGCGGGCCTCGAAAGTATTCCCGGACATGACCCGGGCAGCGTCACCCACCATGTCCAGTGCCCAGTTGTCCGCCGGGTCCAGCGGCGTCTGGGCCTGGATGCCGGGGCTTTTGGTGGTGGTGCCGAGCTGGGCGAGGACGGCCCCGCCGGGCAGCGGGGGTGGCCCGTCGTCGGGACCGGGGAACCCTCCGGCCAGCACCGCCGCCTGGTAGGCGCCCAGCTGAGGGTGCCTGGCAAGGTCGGCCTTGCCAGGCTGCCGTTTGCCGGTTTTGAGGTCCACGACGACGAGCCGGCCCTCGGCGTCGATCTCCAGCCGGTCGACCTGGCCGCGCAGTACGGCCGGGCGGGCGGGCCAGGGGCCGCCGTCGATATCGCCGCCCGCGGCAGCGCCGGTGCTTCCGGCCGTTGCGACCACGTCCGGGAGTTTGACCTCGAAGTCCTGCTCGACGCCGACCAGCGACCGGCCTTCGCTGCGCATCACCAGCACGTACTGGGCGAGCTTGCGGACCATCGTCTCGGCGCGCTGGAAGTCCAGCTTGCCCTCCCAGTTGTCCTTCATCCCAAGCGCCGGCCAGCGGCGGACGAGCTCGGCGAGGTATTCGCTGCCGGAGGCGTCCGGCAGGTCCTGCGCGATGACGTGGACGAGGGTGCCCAGGCTGCGGGCAAAGTCGGTGGCGGCCTCGCCGCCGGCCGCCTGGACAAACCAGTCCAGGGGCGATTTCTGCACGGTCTCCACCTTCGATGGCGAGACGTAAACGGTGCCGCCCGGCGGCACGACGGGCTCGTCCGTGGACAGCGGCGCAAGGCCCCACCAGCTCGCAGGGTGGGCGCCGGGCACGGGCGGCTCGGCGGCCGCCAGGGCACCCAGAACGGCACTGGCTTCCAGGGCTTCGGGGGCTCCGGCGTCGAGCTGGGCGTACTGGCGCAGCTCGGCCACGAGCGCCCGCAGGGTGAGCGGCCGCTCCACCTGAGTGAAACCGCGCCGCTCCCGGTCCGGGCCCAGCGGCGCCACGTAATCCAGGAACGAGGAGGGCTGTTCGTCCTCCGAAGACACGGCGGTGCAGATCAGCACCTGCTGGGCCCGCGACACCGCGGTGGAGAAGCTCCGCAGCTCGTCGTAGCGGATTTCGCGCAGCCGGCTGAGGGGATCGAGTTGCAGCGCGTACTCCACGCCGTGCTCGACGGCGTCCGCGAACAGGGTGCTGCCGAGCAGTTCGCCGCGGAGCCTGGTGTTGGGCCACACCCCTTCCTGCAGCCCGGGGATAATGACCACGGGCCATTCCCGGCCGGCGGCGCTGGCCGGAGTCATGAGTTCCACGGCGTCTTCCAGCTGGGCCCGCGCGGCGAGGGTGTCCATCGGGAGTTCCTGGCTGAGCAGGTATTCAAGGAACTGCTCGGGGCCCGAACCGGGGAGCTGGTCCACAAAGCGCTCGGCAGTGTGGAAGAGGGCCATCATGGCATCGAGGTCCCGGTCCGCCCGGGCCCCGGCTGCTCCCCCGGCCAGCGCCGCTTCGGTCCAGCGCGAGGCGAGTCCGGTGGAGTTCCACAGTGCCCACAGCACCGTTTCGGCGTTGCCGCTGGGAGCCTGGGCGGCGTCCCGTCCGGCCTGGATCATCCGGGCGATCCTGCGTGCGGAGTGCCCCTCGATGCCGAGGGTCGCCAGTGCGCCATGTTCGAGCAGGGCCTCGACGAGGAGCACGTCGCTGGTGCGGCCGCCGCCGCCCAGGAGCTCCTCCCGGCGCAGCGACTGACGCAGGCGGCGAAGCTCGATCGCGGTGGCGCCGCCGATCCGCGAGGTCAGCAACGCCACGGCTGCCTCGGGGCTCAGCACAGCCGGGTCCAGGGCCACGGCGTAGGCGTCCAGCAAGGGCCGGACGGCGACCTCGTCACGGACGGCGGATTCGGCCACCGGGATCCGGACGGGGATGCCCTGGCCGGCGAGGTAGCGCTGAAGCTGGCTGAGCTGGCCGCCGTTGCGCACGATCACGGCGATGTCACCGAGTTCGCGGCCGTCGTTGAGCTGGGCTTCCAGGATCCGCTGGGCCACGTAGCGCAGTTCGTGCACCGGGGACGGCAGCAGGTGCGCCTCCACCGTTCCGTGGGAGGCATCGGCAACGGGGCCCGCAGCCCCCGTCTGTGCAGGGACGCCAGGCCCCGCCGGGTCCCCGTGGCGGGTCGGCTCGTCCGGCTGCGCCTCCATTTGAGGCTGTTCGAGCCGGCGCGCGGACTGCCCGCCGGCGCGGCGGGAGATCCGTCCGGCAACGGCGAGCCACGCCTCGGCGACCGCCGGGGTGTGGCGGTGGGCGGTCCAGAGCGGCCGCTCGAGGACGGTCCCGCCGGCGGGGGCAAGCAACTGCGGAAGCTCGGCCACGAGGTCCGGGCGGGCGCCCCGGAAGCCCTGGACCACGGTGTCCGGGGAGAACGTGATGAGGGCCTCCTTGCCTGCGGCAATATCCGCGAGCAGTTCGAACACGGCAGGGTTGGCTTCCTGCATGTCGTCCACCAGGACCAGCTGGAGCCTGCTGCGTTCGGCGGCCAGGAAGTCGGGTTCGTCCTGGAAAATCTGTCGCGCGGCCGTGATGATGCCGGCCGGGTCGAAGGATTCCGGCATGCGCAGGTCGAGCACGTCGCGGTACTCCGCATACAGGCCGGCGGCGGCGACCCAGTCCGGCCGGTGGCAGCGCCGGGCGAGGACCACGAGGTCCTCGGCGGTCCGGCCGGATTCGATGATCCGGTCAAAGAGCTGGCGGACCTCCTGCCGGAAACCGCGGGTCTGCAGTGCCGCGCCCAAATCCTCCGGCCACGGCAGCTCAAGTCCGGGCTGGGCGTGGCCCTCGAGGAGTTCCTTGATGATCAGGTCCTGTTCCGGGCCGGACAGCAGCTTCGGCGGGCGCGGCAGCGGCAGGATGCCTTCCGCCTTGGCACGCCGGATCAGGTCGAAAGCATACGACGCCCAGGTGCGGGCCGGCGTCGTACTCAAGCTGCGGTCCAGACGTGCCGTAAACCGGTCACGGAGCGAATCGGCGGCGAGGCGTCCGGGGGCAAGGATGAGCATCCGTTCCGGATCGAGGCCGTCCCGCTGCGCACGCCGGACGGCGGCCTCCACGAGAACGGTGGATTTGCCGGTGCCCGGTGCGCCGGGGATCAGGACCGGGCCGGAGCCATGCGGGACGTCGACGGCGGCGAGCTGGTCCGCGGAGAGCACGGGCACCGCGCTGTGCAGCTTCCGGGGCGGGAGCAGCCGAAGCGTTGATGTGGGCGGACGGGACTCGGGGTTCTTGCGGGGAATGCTCACACGGTCATTTCATCATCGGGGGCCGACAGTTTGCGCACGGAGCGTTCCAGCCGCTCGGCAACGGCGTCGATCCTGTCGAACTCGCCGTCGCTGGGTGCCCAGCGGGCGGCCGTCAGGTCCACGCGCCACCGTCCCTCGCCGGTGCGGAGGTATTCGGCATGTCTTCCCAGCAGCGGGGTTCCTTCCAGGACGTACCGGGCCAGGGCCTCACGCTCGTGCCCGGGAGGCGCGTCACCATTGGCCCTGAGGACCCGCCACCAGGGCACTGCGCTGCCGTGGCGGCTCATCACGGAACCAACCTGCCGGGCACCGCCGGCGCCGAGGAGTTCGGCCACGTCCCCGTACGCCACCGCGGTACCTGCGGGGATCAATGCCACCACGTCCAGCACTGCTTCCACATACTCCATCCGCATGGCACAAGCCTAGCGGCCGGCTCCGATACGGGGCGCCGGCGGCGGTGTCCGGCCGCGCTGTCCGGCCGCGCTGTCCGGCCGCGGTGTCCGGCCGCGGTGTCCGGCCGCGGTGTCCGGCCGCGGTGTCCGGCCGCGCTGTGGCGCGGCAGGCGCCACGCCGGAACCGGCCGTGGGCGGTGGCGTCTTACCGTCGGTGGCAGCAGGTAGCGTTGAAGCATGAGCACTTGGAACACCCTCCCCCGCGCAGCCTTCGACCTTGAAACCACCGGCAGGAACTCCCGTGCCGCGCGGATTGTCACGGCGTCCATCACCGTGGTGGACGCCGAGGGCGGGGTCATCAAGGAACACGAATGGCTCGCCGATCCGGGCGTCGAAATTCCCACGGAGGCCAGCGACATCCACGGCGTCACGACTGAGCGGGCCCGCAGCGAAGGCCGCCCCGCCGCGGAGGTGACGCGGGAGGTCGCCGCGGTGCTCCAGGAGCTCTTCGACACCGGCGTTCCGGTCATCGCCTTCAACGCCAGCTACGACTTCACCGTCCTCGCGGCCGAGTCGGCCCGGTACGGCGTGCCGCAGCTGAGCCGATTCCCGGTGCTGGACCCCTACATCATGAACAAACAGGTGGACCGGTACCGCAAGGGCAAGCGCACCCTCACCGCCCTTTGCGAGGAATACGGCGTGGACCTGGACAACGCCCACACCTCGGCGGCGGACGCCCTGGCCACCTCTCGCATGCTCGACGCCATGGCAGGGAAGTTCCCGAAGCTGCGGATGCCGGCCAGCCACCTGCACCAGCTGCAGATCGAATGGGCCTCCGCCCAGGCCTCCGATTTCCAGAGTTATCTGCGCAAGACCAAGCCCGCTGCCGTGATTGAAGGCGACTGGCCGGTCCTGCCGCCCGAGGACGCCAGCCGCGGCGACTTCTAGGCCGCCAGGACTTCTTAAAACGAAACTTAGGCAACAGGGCGCCGGTAAATAGACCTCCGGGAGCCTCATTTCCAGCGATTGCGACGGAACTCACACTACGAGGGCAGCCCGGCGGCCCCGGCTGCCCCAGCCATTCGTTCCGCCGCACCCGGGCTCGGCTACTCAGATACCGGCCTGCGCGCTGCACCCGTGAAACAAATTCGGTCCCGGCTCGTCCCGCCGTGCACTAATTCGATTTGAAGCGCCTGCCGGGACAGGTGACACAATAATATTTTGCGGCTTGCCTGCCCCCCGGGCGCCCAAGCCCTGAGGCGGGGCACGATGTTCTCCCCCCGCGACCCACGAACTTCCGACGAAAGTGTTTGCGTGATGAAATCCAAAGCCTTGAAGTGGCTGACCACTGTTCCTGTGGCGATCGCCGTTGCCGTCTCCCTGGCCGCCTGCGGCGGCGGTTCAGCGCAATCGTCCGCGTCCGCCACCGACGCCCTCGCCGGCAGCGACCAGACCTCGCTGGACAAGTACACGACCAAGGACGTCACCCCCTTGGACAAGATCGACAAGTCCAAGCTTGGCCTGCTGAGCGACGGCACCCTCACCGTCGGAACCCTCTCGGACGCCCCGCCGAACATTTTCATCGACCCGTCGGGCAAGTTCACCGGCTACGACAACGAGCTCCTGCGCGCCGTCGCGGACAAGCTGGGCCTCAAGGTTGAGTTCAAATCGACCGGCTTCGCTTCCCTGCTCTCCCAGGTCCAGAACAAGCAGTTCGACCTGGGATCTTCCTCGATCTCCACCACGGACGCCCGCCGCAAGACCGTGGGATTCACCAACGGCTATGACTTCGGCTTCATGGCGGTTGTCGCCAAGAAGGACGACAAGATCAAGGGCTTCAAGGACCTGACCAAGGACACCCGCATCGCGGTCGTCCAGGGCACCGTGCAGGACGACTACGTCACCAACACGCTGCAGATCGAGCCTGTCCGCTTTGAGGACTACAACACGGCCTACGCGAACCTGAAGAACGGCCAGGTCGACGCCTGGGTCGCTCCGTCCCAGCAGGCCACCGGCCAGGTCAAGGAAGGCGACGGCACGGTCATCGCCGAGTCCGTAGTCAACACCCAGAACTTCACCGCCTACGCCGTCAACAAGGAAAACCAGCCGCTCATTGACGCGCTGAACTCCGGCCTGGACGCCGTAATTGCCGACGGCACCTGGTCCAAGCTGACCAAGGAATGGTACCCGGACCGCGAAACCCCGGCCACGTGGTCCCCGGGTTCCAAGGCTGTCACCGTCCCGAAGTCCTAGTCCATGGATGCACTCGATCAACTCGCAAAGACCTTCTTTGACTGGGAGGCGATGGCAGCTGTCATCCCGAACATGCTCACGGTCGGCCTGCCCAATACGCTGATCCTTGCGGTCTCCTCCGGCGTGCTCGGGTGCATCCTGGGCATGGTCCTGGCCATCATGGGCACGTCCCGCAGCACCCCGCTCCGGGTGCTGTCCAGGATCTACACGGATATTTTCCGCGGCGTCCCCGCGATCGTTGTCATCCTGCTGATCGGGATCGGCCTCGGACCCGTGATCCGGCAACTGACCGGATCCACGAACCCGTTCCCGCTCGGCATCCTGGCGCTGACGCTTATGGCGTCGGCGTACATCGGGGAGATCTTCCGGTCAGGCATCCAGAGCGTGGAAAAGGGACAGCTCGAGGCCTCCCGGGCCCTGGGCTTCAGCTACAACTCCTCCATGCGCCTTGTGGTGATCCCGCAGGGCATCCGCCGGGTGCTCCCGGCCCTGGTCAACCAGTTCATCTCGCTGATCAAGGACTCGTCCCTGATCTACCTGCTGGGCCTGCTCGCCAGCCAGCGGGAGATCTTCCGCATCGGCAACGACGCTGCAGCCAACACGGGAAACCTCTCCCCGCTGATCGCTGCCGCAGCAATGTACCTCGTGCTGACGGTCCCCCTCACGCACCTGGTCAACTACATCGACAACCGCCTGCGCACCGGCCGTCCGGAGAAGAAGCAGCCGGACGACGCCGCAGCCCTGATCGGGAAGGGAGCCCAGCCATGAGCGACTTCGCCTCCGGCTCGCTGACCGGCAAAAACCTGCACCTGTCCTTCGGCACCAATCACGTCCTCCGCGGCATCGACCTCCACGTCGAGAAGGGCACCACCGCCTCGGTGATCGGCCCCTCCGGCTCCGGCAAGTCCACGCTGTTGCGCGTGATGAACCGCCTGATCGAACCGGACCAGGGAGACATCCTGCTGGATGGCCGCTCGGTGCTGAAAGACAACCCGGATGAGCTGCGCCAGCGCATCGGCATGGTGTTCCAGCAGTTCAACCTGTTCCCGCACAAGACCGTGGTGGACAACGTCTCCCTCGCGCTGCGCAAGCTGCGCAAACTCCCGGCCGAGCAGGCCCGGGCCGAAGCCCTGGAGCAGCTCGACCTCGTCGGGCTCAAACACAAGGCGGACGCCCGCCCGGCCAACCTCTCCGGCGGGCAGCAGCAGCGCGTGGCGATTGCGCGGGCGCTGGCCATGAAGCCGGAAGTGATGTTCTTCGACGAGGCCACCTCGGCCCTCGATCCGGAGCTCGTCAAGGGTGTGCTTGCGCTGATGGCCGACCTCGCCAAGGGCGGCATGACCATGGTGGTGGTGACGCACGAGATGGGCTTCTCCCGCAACGTCTCGGACACCGTGACGTTCATGGACGCCGGCGTCGTCGTGGAGTCCGGCCCGCCGGAACAGCTCTTCACGAATCCGCAGACGGAACGGCTCCGGGGTTTCCTCTCGGACGTCCTCTAGTCTTCAGACCTGCAGCTTAAACACTTGGGGCACCCGCCGCGGCGGGTGCCCCAAGTGTTTAACAACGACGCCGGAACGGCCGGCGTGCAGTTGCGGCGTCCGGCGCTAGGCCGTCGCGGCGGCTGCGGCCTTCGCGGCGGCGGGCAGGGCGTCGAAGATCCGGTTCATTGCGGCGTCGTCATGCGCGGCGGACAGGAACCAGGCTTCAAAGACCGACGGCGGCAGGTAGACGCCGGAGTCCAGCATGGAGTGGAAGAACGGCGCGTAGCGGAAGACTTCCTGGCCCTGGGCGTCGTCGTAGTTGTGCACGCCCCGGACGGAGGTACCGAACGCGACCGAGAACAGGTTTCCGGCACGCTGGATCGAGTGGTCCACCCCCTCCGCCTCCAGCGCGGAGGACAGGGCCGTGGAGAGCTCCAGTGCCCGGGCATCCACGAAGGAGTAGACCTCGGGAGTGGCGTGGGTCAGCGTCGCGACGCCGGCGGCCATCGCCACCGGGTTGCCGGACAGCGTGCCCGCCTGGTAGACCGGGCCCAGCGGCGCGAGGTAGTCCATGACCTCCGCCCGGCCGGCGAGGGCCGCCGTCGGCATCCCGCCGCCGATGACCTTGCCGAACGTCAGCAGGTCCGGGGTCCACGGCTGGGCAGCGTCGGCCGCCCCGCCGGTGAGTCCCCAGTAGCCTGAGTACCCGGTACGGAAGCCGGTGAGGACCTCGTCGAGGATCAGCAGGGCGCCGTGCTCCCGGGTGATGCGCGACAGGCCGGCGTTGAAGCCTTCTCCCGGGGTCACCACACCCATGTTGGCGGGGGCGGCCTCGGTGATGACGGCGGCGATGTTCGCTCCGTGCTTGGCGAAGGCGGCCTCGACGGCGGCGAGGTCGTTGTAGGGCAGCACGAGGGTCTCGGCGGCCGTCGCGGCGGTGACGCCGGCCGAGCCGGGCAGCGCCAGGGTCGCCAGGCCGGAGCCTGCGGCGGCGAGGAGGCCGTCGAGGTGGCCGTGGTAGCAGCCGGCGAACTTGATGATGAGGTTCCGGCCGGTGAAACCGCGGGCCAGCCGGACCGCGGTCATGGTCGCCTCGGTGCCGGTGGAGACCATCCGGACGCGTTCGGCGGCGGGGACCCGCTCCTGGACGATCGCCGCGAGGTTGGCCTCATCCGGCGTCGAGGCGCCAAAGGAGAGCCCGCGGTCGACGGCGGCGTGAACGGCGGCGAGGACCGCCGGATGGGCATGCCCCAGCAGCGCCGGGCCCCAGGAGCAGACGAGGTCGACGTACTCGGCGCCGTCGGCGTCGGTCAGGTAGGGGCCTTTCGCGGAGACCATAAAACGCGGGGTCCCGCCGACGGAGCCGAACGCACGGACCGGCGAGTTGACCCCGCCCGGCATCAGCATGCGGGCACGGTCGAAGAGTTCCTCGTTGCGAGGGTGGCTGGAAGTCATGGTTCCTATTCTTTCAGTCGCATTCAATGGGTCAGTCGCCTTCAACGGAGCGGCGCAGCCCCGGCCAGCAGGCTGGCAACCCGGGGGGCCACCTCGGTGCCGAACAGCTCAATCGAACGCATCATGGCCTTGTGCGGCAGGGTGCCGTTGCTGTACTTCAGGTCAAAGCGGTCCACGCCGAGGTGCCGCTTCAGCAGGGCGATCTTCGCGGCAACGGTGTCCGGGGATCCGACGTAGAGGGCACCCTCGGGGCTGCACATGGCGTCGAACTCGGCGCGGTTGCCCGGGCCCCAGCCGCGCTCCGCGCCGATGAGGTTCCGCTGGCCGAGCCAGTGCGGGAAGAACTCCTCCCGCGCCTCCTCGTCAGTGCCGGCAATGTGGCCCGGTGAATGCGTGGCCATCTGCTGCATCGGGTGGCCGTATTTTGCCATCGCCTCACGGTAGAGGTTCGCGAGCGGGCCAAAGGACCGCGGCTGTCCGCCGATGATGGCGAAGATAATCGGGTAGCCGTATTCGGCGCAGCGCAGCACCGACTCCGGGGTCCCGCCGACCCCGATCCAGGCGGGCAGCAGGTGGTGTTCCAGCGGCGGGTAGGCGCTGAGCCCGTTGATGGCCGGGCGGGTGCGGCCCTCCCAGTGGATGGGCTTTTGGGCGCGGACCTTGTCGAATAGCTCGAGCTTCTCCTCAAAGAGGATCTCGTAGTCGGCCAGGTCGAGGCCGAAAAGCGGCAAGGACTCGACGAAGGACCCGCGTCCCAGCATGACCTCGGCCCGGCCGTTGGAGATGGCGTCCACGGTGGAGAAGCGCTGGAAGACGCGGATCGGGTCATCGGAGCTCAGGACCGTGACCGCGGAGCCGAGCCGGATGTTCTTGGTGCGGGCGGCCGCCGCGGCGAGGAACACCTCGGGAGCGGAGACTGCGAAGTCGCGCCGGTGGTGCTCCCCCACCCCGAAGGCATGGAGTCCCACCTCGTCCGCGAGTTCGGCCTGTTCCAGCAGCTGCCGCAGCACCTGGGCGTGCGGGACGGGGTGCCCGTCGGGGAAGACCCCGACGTCGCCAAAGCTGTTCAGACCCAGCAGGATGCGCCCCGGCCCTACCGGGGACGTGGGGTTCGCCGCGGACGCCGGGTCAGTCGACGTGTGCATCAGGATTCCTTCAGCCAGCCGGCGAGTTCGCTCGCCCAGTAGGTCAGGACCATGTTGGCCCCGGCCCGTTTGATGCCCAGCACGGATTCGGTGATTGCGGCGCGGCGGTCGATCCATCCGTTGGCGGCGGCGGCCTCGATCATCGAGTACTCACCGGAAATCTGGTACGCCGCGACCGGTACCGGGCTCATGGCGGCGACGTCGGCGAGGATGTCCAGGTAGCTCATGGCCGGCTTCACCATGACCATGTCCGCGCCCTCTTCGAGGTCCAGTTCCACTTCGAGGATCGCCTCGCGGCGGTTTGCGGCGTCCATCTGGTAGGTGCGGCGGTCGCCTTTGAGCTGCGAGTCGACGGCTTCCCGGAAGGGTCCGTAGAACGCGGACGCGTATTTCGCCGCGTAGGCGACGACCGCAGTGTTGACGTGGCCGGCTGCCTCGAGCGCCTGGCGGATCACGGCGATCTGGCCGTCCATCATCCCCGACGGGCCCAGCACGTGGGCGCCGGCCTCGGCCTGGGCCACGGCCATCCGGCCGTAGATCTCCAGCGTGGCGTCGTTGTCCACATAGCCGTCCGAGTCGAGGACCCCGCAGTGCCCGTGGTCGGTGAATTCGTCCAGGCAGACGTCGCTCATGATGACCAGTTCGTCGCCGACCTCGGCGCGGACGTCCCGGATGGCTTTGTTCAGCACACCGTCCGGGTCCAGCGAGGCGGTGCCGGTGGCGTCGCGGACGGCGGGGATGCCGAAGAGCATGATGCCGCCGACGCCGAGCGCCACGGCTTCGGCTGCAGCGCGCTTGAGCGTCTCGGTGGTGTGCTGCTGCACCCCGGGCATCGACGCAATCGGGTTCGGCTCGGACAGTCCTTCCCGGATGAAGGCGGGAAGGATCAGTTCCGCAGCGGAGAGACGGTGCTCAGCCGTCAGCCGGCGCATGGCCGGGGTGGTGCGGAGCCGGCGGGGGCGGTGGGTCGGGAAGCTCATATGGTGTCCTTTGCTGTGGGCTCTGCGACTGGCTGATGAAGTGGGGACGGCCGGTCTGCCAGCGACCGGATGACGGCGTCGACCAGGCCGGAGGCGGTGGGTTCCTCGGCGACAGCGGCGACGGTGAGGCCGAGCGCCTCAGCCTCGCCGGCGGTCGACCGCCCGATGGCGACGAAACGGCAGTCACCCAGCGGGGCGAGGTCCTCGTGGATGCGCCGGGCTGCGCTGGGGGAAGCGGCGACGACGGCGTCCAGCCGGCCGGCGCCGATTTCGGCCTTCGCCTGGGCCGGGGTGAGTACGGTGGCTCCGGTGTCCAGGGGTGCTCCCGGGGCTGCATTATGCCCGGAGGGGGTGGCGGGCCGGCACGCGGCTAGGCTCCGGCCGGGGTCGGCCGGGTAATCCACGGTGCGGTACGCGGTCACGGCCTGGACGAAGGCACCCCTGGCCTCCAGCCCCCGGCGGAGCCGGGGGTCGGCGATGTCCGCCTGCGGCAGGAGGACGCTGCCCTGGTGCTCCGGCCAGATGTCGGTCAGCCCCGCGCCGGACTGCTGCCCCGTGGGTGAAAGGTCGACGGCGACTCCCCGGGATTCGAGGAACCGGCGCGTTGCGGGCCCGATCGTTGCCACCAGGAGGCTGCCCGGGAGCCAGCTGCTGAGCGTGGTTCCGCGCTCGGAGGCCTTAACCTCAAGCGCCTGGACCGTGGTCACGCTGCTGACCACGAGCCAGTTGTAGGCACCGGCGCCCAAGGCATCAAACGCGACATCCAGGGAGTGCTGGTCGCTGGCGACCTCAAAGTCGATCAGCGGCAGCAGCAGCGGCTCTGCGCCGACGGCGCGCAGGGCACTGACAAGGTCCGCCGCACGGTCCGGGCTGCGGGCGACGAGGATCCGGGCGCCGTCGGGCCCCCTCACGGCGTCCTGCCCGAGCTGTTCACCGTTGACCCGAACGTCCCGGGCGGGGGTGCGGGCGCCGGCGTTTCTGGCACTGTGCCGTCCCATGAATTGAAGAATTCCGCGGATCAGGATGCGGCCAGATCCGCGATGTCGGCGGCACCCTGGGCGAGCAGGACTTCGGCGAGTTCGATGCCGAGCAGGGTCGCCCCGACCTCGGTGAGTCCGTCCGTGGCTTTCCGGTCCCGGATGGTGGCTGTTCCGTCGACGGCGCACACCACGGCTTCAAGGTGCAGCAGGCTGCCCTTGCGGTAGGCGTAGGCGCCCACCGGCGCGGCGCAGCCGGCTTCCAGGCGGGCCAGGAGCGCCCGCTCGGCGGTGACGGCGAGCCGGGTGTCGGGGTCGTCGAGGGCGGTGAGGGCCTGGGCCAGCACGCCCTGCGAGCCCTCGGTGGATCCTGCCTTACGCGGCGCATCGGCGGAGCGGCATTCGATCGCGAGGGAACCCTGCCCGGCGGCGGGCAGCATGACGTCGGGCTCAAGGAACTCGCTGACGGCGTCCAGCCGGCCGATCCGGTGCAGCCCGGCGGCGGCGAGCACCACGGCGTCGAGGTCGCAGCTCTTGCCGTCCACGACGGCGTCCGTGCTGTTGCCCGGCAGCCCGGGGACGCGGCCGAGCCGGGTGTCCACGTTGCCGCGGATGTCGCGGATGTCCAGGTCCGGGCGGGCAGCCCGGAGCTGGGCTGCGCGCCGCGGGGAACCCGTGCCCACGGTGGCGCCGGTGGGCAGGTCGGCGAGCTTGAGCCCGTCCCGGGCACAGAGCACGTCCCGGACGTCGACGCGCTTCGGCGTCGCCGCGAGCGTCAGTCCCAGGGCCGGACCGGTGGGCAGGTCCTTGAGCGAGTGCACAGCCACGTCGCATGTGTCCTGCAGCAGGGCGTCGCGCAGGGCCGCGACGAAAACGCCGGTGCCGCCCATCTGGGACAGCGATCCGGTGAGGACATCGCCGTCGGTGCGGATGCGGACCAGCTCGACCGGGAATCCGCCGACGGCGGCCAGCTGGTCAGCGGTCTGCTGGGTCTGTGTCAGTGCCAGTTTGCTGGCGCGGGTTCCGATCCGGACGGTCATAGTGCTTCCTGACCCGCCGCCGGCGCGGAGGTGCCGGCGGTGGCGGCCGCCGGGTAGGGGGCGTGGCCGGTGCCGATGGTCGTGTCCGCGCCTGCAATGGTGGGCTTTTCGCCACGGAAGTTGGCGCAGCAGCCCGGGCGGCAGACGTCGTACCAGGGGCCCAGTTTGGTCAGGTGCGGCCGGTCGGCGATGTTGTTCGCGGCGGTCCGCTCGCAGATCAGGTCCACGATTCCGCCGACGAACTTGCGGTGCGTCCCGGGCGTGGGGACGCGGCTCGCGGCGAGGTGGAGTCTGGCGCAGGTTTCCAGGGCTTCGGTGTCGAGGTCCCAGACAACTTCCATGTGGTCGCTGACGAAGCCGAGCGGCACAATCACCATGCCCTTGACGCCCTGGCCGGCGAGTTCCTCGATGGCGTCGTTGATGTCCGGTTCCAGCCACGGCACATGCGGGGCCCCGGAACGGGACTGGTAGACGAGGGACCAGGGTGCGGTGTCGCCGGTCTCCGCTTCGACCCGGCGGATGACTTCGGTGCCGGTGGCGAGGTGTTGCGCGACGTAGGCGGAGTCCCCCTCGAAGTGGCGCGGTTCGGCCTCGGAACGGCCCGCCGCCTGGGCGTCCCGGGTGGGGATGGAGTGGGTGGCGAACAGGATGTGCACCGGCGCGTCCGGGGTGCCGGCCTCGGCCAGCTTGGCGCGGACGTCGGCGAGGCCGGCGGCGGTGCCTTCAATGAACGGCTCGACGAAGCCGGGGTGGTCGAAGTACTGGCGGACCTTGTCGACTTCGAGCTTTCCGTCGAGGCCGGTCTCGGTCAGTGCGACGCCGATGTCCTCGCGGTACTGGCGGCAGCTGGAGTAGCAGGAGTACGCGCTGGTGGTGACCATGAGGACCTTGCGGTGCCCGGCGTCGTAGATGTCCTGGAGGGTTTGCGGGATGTACGGTGCCCAGTTGCGGTTGCCCCAGAACACCGGCAGGTCGATTCCGCGGGCCGAGAGTTCGGCTTCGATGCCGGCCTTGAGCTCCCGGTTCTGCTGGTTGATCGGGCTGATGCCGCCGTTGGCGCGGTAGTGGTGCGAGACCTCTTCGAGCCGCTCGTCCGGGATCCCGCGGCCGCGGGTGACGTTGCGCAGGAAGGGAAGGACATCGTCCTGGCCCTCGGGCCCGCCGAAGGAGGCGAGGAGCACGGCGTCGTAGTCCTTGGGGGCCATCCGGCCGGCTTCGGTGACCTCGTTGAGGACTGTTTCGCCGGTGGCGGTGTCCTGGGGATCCAGCGGGCTCATGAAAGGACCTCGGCAATCTCGGCGGCGCTCACCCGGCGGCCGGTGTAGAACGGGATTTCTTCGCGGACGTGGTGGCGGGCTTCCGTGGCGCGCAGGTGGCGCATCAGGTCGACAAGGTCCACGAGTTCGGGGGCTTCCAGGCCGAGGATCCACTCCCAGTCGCCGAGGGCAAAGGAGGACACGGTGTTGGAGATGACCTGGGGGAAGTCCCGGCCCAGCATGCCGTGGTCGCGCAGCATCGCGCCGCGTTCGGCGTCGGGCAGCAGGTACCACTCGTAGGAGCGCACAAAGGGGTAGACGCAGAGCCACTCTGCCGGTTCGACACCGCGGGAGAAGGCAGGGGTGTGGTTCTTGGCGAACTCGGCCTCACGGTGCACGCCCATGGCGGACCAGGCGATCTCGGTGCCGGTGAACAGCTCGCTGCGGCGGATGTCCCGGACAGCGCGCTGGAGGGCCTCCGGCCGGGCCCCGTGCAGCCAGACCATGATGTCCGCATCCGCGCGCATCGCCGACACGTCGTAGCTGCCGCGGTGGACCACGCCGGCCTCGGCCAGCCGCGCGGTGAGGGCATCGAACTCGATGGGGGCGTCCCCGCTGCGGACCACGTCGGCGGAGCGCTTGAAAACCGTCCAGAGGGTGAAGAACTGCTCGGCTGATTCTTCGCTTGCTGATTCGGTTTTAGTGACAGTTTCGGCAGAAGTGTGGCTCATGCATACCAGTCTGCCCCTTCGCCTCAGCTAAGTCGAAATCAGGCACTTCTACAACGCGTAGAAGTGCGTAATTTCACATCGATGGGGATTCCCGCCCGGATTCGGAGTGCCCGGCAGCTCCCCTCCGGGACCTCAGACGCGGCGCAGCCGCAGCACCACAATGCCAGCGATCACGGACAGCACGACGAGTCCAAGGCCCAGTCCGAGCAGCGGCGCTTTGAACGGCTCCCGGGTTGACGTTGCCTCCATCGAAGTACTCCCGGAGCGGGGCTTGGCCGGGGCAGTTGCGGAGCCGCCCGGAGCTGTCGGGGTGGCCGCTGCCGTGTTCGACGGGGCCGCCGTGTTCGACAGGGGTGCCGGGGTTTCGGTGGGGGCCTGAGTCCCGGCGGGGATTTCGGCGGCCGGTGCCGGCTCCGCGAGCGGCCCACCCGGGACGGGGACCGCGGGCACGGCCGGCTGGGCCGGCACAGGCGGGGCCGGCACAGGCGGGGCCGGCACAGGCGTGGCCGGCACAGGCGGGGCCGCGGGCCCTGTCGGCACGGCTGGTGCCACGGGCTGCGGAGTAACCGGCTGCGGAGTGACGGGCTGCGTGGGAGCTGGCCTCGGAGTGCGGCTTGGCGCGGGTGCGGAGGGTTCCTCGGAGGCAGTGGGCTGGGGCGTCGGGCCCGATGGCCAGGGCGTTGGGATGGGCCGCTTGAGCGGCCCGAAGAGGCCGCCGGCCAAACCGTTGAGGTCAACGGACAGGAGGTCCGTCCCGGCAGAAACTGAGGCAGGGGCCGGGAGCCCCGCGGCGGCTTGTGAGGCGGGCGCGCCTGCGGATAGAGCCAGCACCACTCCGAGCGTTGCGGCTGCCATGCCGCGTCGAAGCCCCCCATGGTGACCGGCCTGCGTTTTGTGGACGTGAGACCTGCGAGTAACCATGGTCATCGAGCCTAGCCGTCGCAGGACGCGGGGGAAAATTTGCTGTTCGCCCTGATTCCCGGTACCGGAGCCGGGGTTGGCGCGCGGACATTGGGCCCGGATTTTGGATCCGATAAGGCTCAGGACAGCAGCTGCCTGACCTGTTTCGGGGTGTCGGCAACGATCGCCGCGAGGCCGTTGCCGGAAAGCCAGCCACCCACCACTGCCAGGGCGCCGTCCGCCGCGCAGATGCTCCGCACCTCGGCGACGCGGCGTTTATGGCCGAGCGAGGCGAAGGGCAGCGCCCCGCCCCAGCGCACGACGTCCCAGTCCACCACATCCCCGCCGGTGATCGGCACGGAGAGCAGCGAGGATGCGTCCTTGAGGGCAGCCGCGAACAGCTCGGCGTCGGTGCGGGGCTCCGGGCGTGCCTGGGCCCCGTGCCGGGCGTCGCCGCGACCGTAGGACAGCCGGACAACATGGGTTCCGGGGCCGGCCTGGTCGGCCAGCCACGCCCATTTGGCGGTGGCATGGGTGAGGGCCTTGGCCTGGATCCCCGGGCTCTGCGGTGCGACCAGGACCCCGGTCCCCCGCGGCCGGGCGTCCAGCTGCGGCAGATCCACCACCAGCGTGACCAGGCTGACGTCGGGTCCGGCCTCGGGGCGGCGGCCGGCAAGTTCCGGCAGGGCACCGGCGAGCAGCGCGACGGCGGCCGGGCCTTCCACCGCGACGACCAGCAGCCCGGCGTCGTGCGCGGTGCCGCCGGCGGAAACCCGCCAGCCGCCGGTGGTGCGCTCCACGGAGTCGGCCCGTGTGCCCCCCAGCAGCGTCACGCCCTGGCGGCGCAGCTCGGCCAGCAGCGCGGAGACGAGGGTGTGCATGCCGCCGCGCAGTCCGGCAACGGCCGACCCCGCCTTCTGCAGCCCTGCTGGCGCCGGGCCGGGTGACGCCGGCCCGCGGGGTGATCCTTTGCGTTGGGCCGCGACGGCGGCGGCGAGGGATCCGTACTCCCGGATCCCCTCGCGCAGGCCGGGGGCCACCATGTCGATGTCGAGGACGTCCGGGTCCGCGGAGTGGACGCCGCCGACAACGGGGGCCACAAGGCGTTCGAGCACGCGCCGGCCCATCCGCGCCCGGACCAGCGCCGAGACACTCGTGGCCTCCGCATTGGTACCCAGCGAGGCGGGCAGCAGCTTGTCGAGCGAGGCACGGAGAGAACCCGTGAGGCCGAGCGAGCGGCGGACTTCCGGGTCCCAGGGGTTGGCCGGGATGCCGAGGACCCCGGTGCGGGGAAGTTCACGCGGGCCATCGGGCAACTGGACCCAGGCGCCGCCGGGATTGGGTGCCACGATGCTGGCGGCCAGGCCGAGCTCGCCGGCCAGGTCGGCCACGGCGGAGGAGCGGGTGGCGAAAGACTCGGCGCCGCTGTCCAGGGTCAGCCCGGCCACCACGTGGCTGCCGACGCAGCCGCCCCAGGCACCGGAGGCCTCCAGGACCGTGGTGCGGACGCCGGCCCGGACAAGCTCGCGGGCAGCGAGCAGTCCGGAGACCCCGCCGCCCACCACGACGGCGGTCTGCGCTGCCGCCCCCAGGGCGGTGCCGCCCGCTGCCTCCAGGGCGGTGCCGCCCGCTGGCTCCATGCCCTACTCCGGGGAGATCGAGTGGATAAGCTCAACGACGCGCGTCAGCACGTCAGGATCGGTGTCCGGGGGCACGCCATGGCCGAGGTTCAGCACATGTCCCGGGGCCGAGGCGCCGGCGGCGATGACTTCGCGGACGTGTGCTTCCAGCACCTCCCACGGTGCGGACAGCAGGGCCGGGTCGATGTTGCCCTGCAGCGGCACCGAGCCGCCCAGCCGGCGGTTGGCTTCGTCGAGGGGCAGCCGGTAGTCCACCCCGACGACGTCGACGCCGACGTCGCGCATCGCGACGAGCAGCTCAGAGGTGCCGGTGCCGAAGTGGATCAGCGGGGCCCCGAGGTCCCGCACGTGGTCGAGGGCACGGGATGAGGCCGGAGCGACGAAGCGCTGGTAATCGGCGAGGCCGAGCGAGCCCGCCCAGGAGTCGAAGAGCTGGCCGGCGGAGGCACCGGCTTCGAGCTGTGCGCGGAGGAACATGCCTGAGGCGTCCGCGGCCCAGTTCGCCAGCGCGGTCCAGGTCTCGGGATCGGCGTGCATCATGGTGCGCGGGCCGAGGTGGTCGCGGGACGGCTTTCCTTCCACCATGTAGGCGGCGAGCGTGAACGGGGCGCCGGCGAATCCGATCAGCGGGGTCTTCCCCAGCTGGGCCACGGTCAGCCGGACGGCTTCGCGGATCGGCTCCAGGGCTTCCCAGGTCAGCTGGGGCAGCGCGGCGACATCGGCTGCGGTGCGGACCGGCTTGTCCAGGACGGGACCGACGCCGGGGACGATATCGACGCCGACTCCGGCCAGCTTGAGCGGAATGACGATGTCGGAGAAGAAGATGGCGGCGTCGACGTCGTGGCGGCGAACCGGCTGCAGGGTGATCTCGGAGGCCAGCTCGGGGCGCAGGCAGGAGTCCAGCATCGCGACTCCTTCGCGGAGCTTGAGGTATTCCGGCAGCGAGCGGCCGGCCTGGCGCATGAACCAGACAGGACGGCGGGAGGGCTTGCCGCCGCGGTAGGCGGTGATCAGCGGGGAATCCGCGGTGCGGCCGTCCATCAGCGGGTGCCCGGAGTCGAGGCCGGAGATTTCAGGAGTTGCCGCAGTGCGAGGAGTCATGCCTTCGATTGTGCCGAAAATCGGCCCCAAAAGATAACGACAGACTGTCACAGCTGCTGGGCGGCCCCGTGCGGTGGCGGGGATCACAGACCGGTGTGTGCGGTGACATGCCGCCTGGTTGTTCTACGCGGGAACGAAAAAGCTATGATTGTCCTGCTGTGGTTCTTTTTTCTCTGGTGGCGACCCACGCCGACATCGACCTCGAGACCGTTGCTCAATTGAGCACCGGCGCTTCTGAGCTCGCCACATCCGCCCTCGCCGGATCGCCGGCCGTGGCGGGTGCCATTGTGCTTGCCACCTGCAACCGCTTCGAAATCTACGGTGAAGCGTCCCGCCCGGACGATGTCGACGACGCCCGCGCGGCCCTCATCGCCCAGCTCAGCGGATCCACCGGACTTAACGAACAGCTCGTCGCGCGGTCCTTCAACACCCGCACAGGACCCGACGTCACCCGGCACCTCTTCTCGGTCAGCTCCGGGCTGGACTCCGCCGTCGTCGGTGAACGCGAAATCGCCGGGCAGGTGCGCCGGGCCCTGATTACCGCCCAGCACGAGGGCACGGCCAGTTCCGGGCTCGTCCGGCTGTTCCAGGCGGCGTCGAAGACTGCCAAGGACGTCGGAGCCCAGACCGCCCTGGGCGCGCGCGGCCTCTCCGTGGTCTCCGTGGCCCTGGATCTCGCCACCGAGCTCTCCCTGGACCCAGACTGGTCCACCAAGAAGGTTGTCGTCTTCGGCACCGGCGCCTATGCCGGTGCCACCATGTCGCTGCTGCGCGAACGCGGCTGCACCGACGTCTCGGTCTACTCCTCCTCCGGCCGTGCCGCCGGTTTCGTCGCCACCCGCGGCGGCACCGCTCTGGACGGTGACACCCTCCCGGCCGCCGTCGCCGCCGCGGACGTCATGATCGGCTGCAGCGGTGCGGACACCCGGGTCGAGGCCGGGGAACTGGCCAGGGTCCGGGCGGACTCAGCGCAGCCCCTCATCGCCATCGATCTGGCCCTCACGCACGACTTCGATCCCGCCGTGGGAGGACTCGACGGCGTCGAACTCCTCACGCTGGAGTCGGTCCGTCTGGCCGCCCCGCAGGAGCAGGCTGAATCCCTGGCCCAGGCCAGCAGCATTGTGGCCGGCGCAGCCAGCGCGTTTGAACAGGAGCGCGAGGCCCGGTCGGTGGACTCGGCAATTGTCGCGCTGCGCCGGCACACCATGAACGTGCTGGACGCGGAAATGGAAAAGGTCCGGGCCCGCCACGGCTGCACCGCTGCGGCCGAGGAAGTTGAATTCGCGCTCCGCAGGATGGTCAAGCAGCTGCTGCATGTCCCGACGGTCCGGGCCCGAGAGCTCGCCGCTAACGGCCAGCAGGAAGACTATGTCGCCGCCCTGGAGGCGTTGTACGGCATCACGGTCGAACAGCCCGCGGCAAAAGCGGCCGACCCCGGATGCCCGGTCGAACATCAGGAACGTCCCGCCCCTGGCGGCGTGCGGGAAACCGCCTAATACCGCTATCCGCTTCGGCAGTCGATGACTGCGCCGCCGCTGGCTCACTCACAATGTAGCCCTGTGCTGTAGCCCTGTGCCGCCGGCCCGGATGCGGAAGGATCAGCGCCCCGGCAGCACTCTGTTGGATCCGGATCCCCTCTGTTTGTCGGTCGTTCCAGGTTCTCGCGGCAACCAGCCAGTTACTGTCAGAGGCCGCTTATATTCTTTGAGTATGGACAGCGGAACAGCGTTCAGTGTGGAAAGCAGACAGGCCCTTGCGGCTGTCGCCGCGTCCACGGCTGCGCTTGCTGCGTTCATCGGGGCGGGCGCGGACGGACCGCAGCTGCGGGACACGGATCCGTTCCGGGGCATCGATCCGTTGCGGGATCTGGCCGATGATTGCCTGGATGCGTTGGCGGGGGTGGCCCGGCTGGAGGCGAGGACCGCGGCGTTGAAGGTGCGGCTGGCCGCGGAATACCTGCAGGCCACCCGGCTCCTGACGCCGGCGTCGTTGCCGGACTCCGTCCAGGAGATGGCCGTGACCGCGGAGGTCGCCGGTGTCCTGACCGTCAGCGAACGGACCGCGGACGCGTTCCTGGGCGACTGCCAGGCACTGACCACGTCGCTGCCGCTGACCCTGGCGGCGCTGCAGGCCGGGACGATCTCCTGGCAGCACGCCCGGATCATGGTCGATGAAACCACCAACCTGGACCCGGCCGGGGCGGCGGGGCTGGAAGCGCACTTCCTGGACCCTGACGCACCGAACCCGGCCCGGGGGTGCCCGGTAGGGGAGCTTGTCCCGGGACGGTTCCGGGCCAAAACACGTGTTTGGCGGGAACGCCACCACCCCGTCAGCATCGAGAAACGCCATACCAAGGGTGCCGCGGACCGGCGGGTCGAGTTCCGCCCGGACCGGGACGGGATGGCCTGGTTCTCCGCGTACCTGCCGGCGGATACCGCCGCGGGGATCTGGGACCGGACCACCGCCGCCGCCCGGGCCCTGCAGGGCCCCGGCGAGGCCCGCACCCTGGCCCAGCTGCGCGCCGACATCGCCGCGACCCTGCTTCTCGCCGGCACCGGGCTGGGCGGGGACACGGGGGCCGGGCGCGGGGGTGTTCCGGTGCCGCGGGCGCAGGTCCTGATCACTGTCCCGGTCCTGTCCCTGCTGGGCGTGTCCGGGGAACCGGCGGTCCTGGACGGGTACGGGCCGATCCCGCCCTCGATGGCCCGGCGCCTCATCGCCGAGGGTGCAGGGTCGTTCTACCGGGTCCTGACCGACCCGCGGGACGGGGCCCCGATGGAAATCGGCCGGACCCGCTACCGCCTCACCAAAGCCCAGCGCCGGTGGCTGCGCCTGCGCGACGGGAAGTGCCCGTTCCCGGGCTGCAACAACGCCTCGCTGGACAACGACGCGGACCACCTCCTGGCCTGGGCCGACGGAGGGACCACCGGGATCACCAACCTCGGCCAGCCCTGCCCCAGACACCACAGACTCAAACACGGCTCGGCGTGGACACCCTCCGGGGCCAGCAAAGACAAACCACCCGGCTGGACCTCACCCTCGGGACGGTACTACCCCAGCGAAGAACAGGACTGGGAACCACCCCACTGGCCACCCGGCCTCCTGACCACACCCACCGACGCGAACACGGACACGTTCACGTTCACGTTCCCGGACCTGGACACGGACGCGGACCAGGCACTGCCCGAAGACCCCTTCCCGGACTGGCACCTCTTCACGGCCGCACACGGATTCCCCGCCGCAGAGCCGGAAGATCCGGTGTATCCGGAGGACCTTTACTGGCCAGAGCCAGTCGACGACGTTTACCCCGAATGCGTCCCGCCCCAAAGTGCCTGCACGCCGTCAGCCCGGCGGCCCCCCAGGCCCGACCCCGCCAAGTCAGTGGCACACGCGCACTAGCTGCCGAAGGCGTTTATTCCTGTCAGCTCGGCGGACAGCGCCCAGAGCCTGGCGGCGTCGGCCGGGTCCACCGCGTGGGCGTCCACACCCCTGATCCGCGCCTCCGGCGATCCCACGTTGGTGGGGTCCGCGATGTCGCAGTCCTCACAGTAGACGCCGCCCATGCCGGCCAGGGCTGGCGAGGTTGCCGCCCACACGGACGTCGCGGCCCCCTGGGCGGGGGTTTTGAACCGCGCATCGACCTTGCCAGCCTCGTCCATCCAGCCGGCGGCGATCATTTCTTCCCGCGGCAGGTGGCGTTGCAGTTCCGTCATGATCCCGCCCGGGTGCACGGCGAAGGCACGCACCCCGAAGTCTCGGCCGAGCCGGTCCAGCTGGACGGCGAACAGGGAGTTCGCCGTCTTGGCCTGTCCGTAGGCCCGCCACTTGTCGTAGCCGGTGTCGAAGTTGATGTCATCGAAGCGGATCGGCGAGAGCTTGTGCCCGGTGGAGGACAGCGACACCACCCGGGCCCCCGAACCGGCAGCCAGGGCGGGCCAAAGCAGGTTGGTGAGGGCAAAATGTCCCAGGTGGTTCGTAGCGAACTGCGACTCCCAGCCGGGCCCCACGCGGCGTTCGGGGCTGGCCATGATCGCGGCGTTGTTGATCAGGATGTCCAGGCTACGGACGCCGCCTTCAGCGCCGCCGGAAGCTGCGGAGCCCAGGAACTCTTCTGCGAACTCCTTCACGCTGGACTGGTCGGCCAGATCAAGCGCCGCGACGCTCACTTCGCCGCCCGCCGGCCCCGGGGGGACGCCGGCCTCAGCGAGGACTTCGCGGGCATGTTCCGGCCGCCGGGCCGGCACCACCACCACGGCGCCGGCTGATGCGAGCGCCCGGACGGTTTCCAGTCCCAGACCGGAATACCCGCCGGTGACGATGGCGGTCTTCCCGTGCAGGTCAATCCCGGCTATCACCTCGGCGGCTGTTGAGTCCCGTCCGAAGCCCGAACCGATCGTGTGCTGCGGGGTCACGCTCATGTCATCGCTCATGTCATTGGCCTTTTCGTAGCGGGCTCACTTCAGGCTTAGGCGGTCAGTAGACGGGTTTTCCGGGCTCGACGTCGCGCACCCATGCGAGGATTCCGCCGTCGAGGTGGCTGACCCGCTCGTAGCCGGCGGCCCGGGCAGCGGCGAGGACGGCCGCGGACCGGGTCCCGGCTTTGCAGTGGAACACGATGTCCATGTCCTGCGGCAACTCCTGCCACGCGTCACCGGCCAGGATCCTGCCCTGCGGGATCAGCACCGCCCCGTCGATCCGGACGATCTCGTACTCCCCGGTTTCCCGCACATCGATGAGGTGGAAGTCCTTGAGCCCGGCCTTGCGGGCGGCCAGCATCGTGGCCAGCTGGGGCGCCGTCACGGTATGTTCGGTGCCCGCCTCCGCGGGGGGCGTGATGCCGCAAAAGGCCTCGTAGTCGGTCAGTTCCGTGATCCGCTCCGCCTCGGGATCACGGGAGACCCGAATTTCGCGCCAGGTCCCGCCAAGGGCATCGAAGAGCGCCACGCGCCCCAGCAGGGAACGTCCGACGCCGGTGATCAGTTTCACGGCCTCCGTCACCATGAGCGAGCCCACAGCAGCGCAGAGCATCCCGAATACCCCACCCTCACCGCAGGACGGAACAGAGCCTGCGGGAGGCGCTTCCGGGTAGAGATCCCGGTAGGTGGGGCCGTACTGCTCCCAGAAGACGCTGACCTGCCCGTCGAAGCGGAAGATCGAACCCCAGACGTAGGGCTTGCCCAGGATCGCTGCGGCGTCGTTCACGAGATACCGCGTGGCGAAGTTGTCGGCGCCATCGAGGATCAGGTCGTAGCCGCCGAACAGTTCCAGGGCGTTGGAGGCGTCCAGCCGGACGTTGTGCAGCCGGACGTCCACCAGCGGGTTCAGCGCGGCAATGGCGTCCCGGGCGGACTCGATCTTGGGCCGTCCCACATCCGCCACACCATGGATCACCTGGCGCTGGAGATTGCTCAGGTCCACGGTGTCGTCGTCGATGATTCCGAGGGTGCCGACGCCCGCCGCGGCGAGGTAGAGCAGCGCGGGAGAACCGAGGCCGCCGGCGCCGATCACGAGGACCCTGGCGTTCTTCAGGCGGCGCTGCCCGATTGCCCCGATCTCCGGAATGATCAGGTGCCGGGAGTAACGTTCCACTTCCTCCGGACTCAGGGCGTCGGCCGGCTCCACCAGCGGCCCGGGCGCCGCGGGCGCCTTTTCAGGGGTTGCGGGGGCTGCGTTTTGGGTGAACTTGGAAGCCATACTTCAATCTATGCCCGAAGATGCCGCCAGGTCATATTACCGGCACGTAAAGTGGACGTAACAGCAAGCGAAAGAAGGCCGACATTGGTTGATCAGGCACCGGTTGAGCGGGGAAACGCCGGAAAGTCGACGGAGGTACCGGCACGAAACGGACAGCGGTCGGCACGGCTGCCCCGCGATGAACGCCGGGCGCAGCTGCTCGCGGCCGCCCAGGAGGTCTTCGTCGCCAACGGCTACCACGGTGCCGCGATGGACGAAATCGCCGAAACCGCCCACGTCAGCAAGCCCGTGCTGTACCAGCACTTCCCGTCCAAACGCGAGCTGTACATGGCCCTGCTGGACAGCCAGCTGAGCAAACTGATCGCGCTGCTGCTGGGTGCCCTCAACTCCACCACGGACAACGATGAGCGCGTCCAGGCCGTCATGCGTGCCTATTTCCGCTTCATCGCCAGCGACGACCAGGCCCACCGCCTCGTTTTCGAGTCCGACCTCGTCAACGACCCCGATGTCAGTGCGCGGCTGGAAGCCTTCAACAAGACCTTCGCCGACGCCGTGGCCCAGGTCATCGCGGAGGACACGAAACTGCCCGAGCTGGAGTCCCAGCTGCTGGGCCGCGGACTCGCTGGAATGGCACAGGTCAGCGCCCGGTACTGGCTGGAAACCGACGGCAACCTTGACCTCGATGTCGCCAGCGATCTGATCTACCGTTTAGCTTGGCGCGGAATCTCACGCTTCCCCAAGGAAACCTAGACTACAAATAGACATGACACTCTAGAGAACTTTGATTGGCTGGGAGGCCTTGCAGTGGAAGTAAAGATCGGCATTCAGAACATCGGCCGCGAAATTGTCCTGGAATCAACCCAGGATGCCGACACCGTGGCCAAGGTCGTCAGCGAGGCCCTCGCGAAGGGCACAGAGCTGCGCCTGACGGACGAAAAGGGCCGCCAGATCATCATTCCCGCAAACGTCCTGGGCTATGTCGAAATCGGCGCCGAGGAAGTACGCCGCGTCGGTTTCGGCGCCCTCTAGCGACCACCCGGTGCTGCCCCTCCGGGCAGCACCGCAGCTGACCCGGTCCACCGATCCGCGAGGAGTCCGAACATGCTTTCCCTGATTGTGGTTGCCCTGGTGACCGTGGCCGCGGGCTTTGTGGTCTGGGCCAACGACAAGCGGCACGCCAAATACGGCATTGCGGTGCCTGCAGGAATATCGCTTGCCGTGGGGATGCTGAGCTGGATCATCTTCATGGCCGCCGGCTTGGGCTACCAGCCCGGGCTGACCTGGATTCCGTGGGTGCTGCCCATGGTCCTCGGTGCCGCCGCCTCCGTGGCCGCTGTGCTCTACCTGGGCAAGACCCGCACCAGCCGCGACACCGCCCGGCTCACCGCCATCCTGCGCTACTAGGCGGGCCGGCCCGCGGCCTGGCTGCCTGGCTGCCTGGCTGCCTGGCTGCCTGGGCTCAGGTTTCCGGCCCGTGGCCTGTTTCCGTGCAGAGGCACAACCGGTTTCCCTGCGCATCCGTGACCACCACCCAGCTGGGTGCGTGGTCATGGTTCATTAACGCCCCGGTGGCTGCCGTCTTCTCCAGCACGGAACCGGATTCGGCCAGGCTGCGGTGGATGTCGAGGTGGAGCCGGTTGGGGTTCGGGGCGGAGGTCGCCTGGAACCAGAGCGTCGGGCCCCGCCCGAAGGGGTCCACCAGGCCATCGGATCTGCCCCGGCGGTAGCCCAGTGCCACCCGCCAGACCTCCGAGATGGCGGCCGGGTCCTCGGAGTCGATGGCCACCTCGATGGTCCGGTAAAGTCCCGGCTCCGCGGCGGCGCCGATCCGTGCTGCCGCTTCGACGGCGGCCGTCGCGGCCGCGACGTCCCGCAGCGTGACTTCGTCCCCGGCGTCGTGGGAGCTGTACCGCAGGAAGACCCGGTTGTAGCGCCAGTCCAGATCCGGGTGGTGGTTCTGTTCTTCTGCAAGGCGTCCGACGGCGGCGATCAGTTCCAGCGCCGCAGCCGCCGAAGGCGCCTTGTAGACGGTGACGAGACCGCCCAGCCGGTACCTCCAGTCCGGCAGCTCCGCCAGGGCCGCATCGAGCTGCTCCTGGGTGAGGACGTCCTCTGTGGCTGCCATGGCAGCCTCCTTCGCTGTGTCGTGCCAGGCCTTCCGGCCCGAAGTCCCCCACCCCGGGAGAACGGGGAGGAGTCGTTCGGCCTACAGGAATTCGGCCCGGCCATCCATCGCCGAGGATGCCAGCGAGTGCTCCCGGCGCGGGATCCTGCCGGCCCTTTTTGCCAGCCTACCTGCGATCACCGCGTGCTTGAAGGCCTCCCCCATCAGCACCGGATTCTGCGCGCGGGTCACGGCCGTGGCCAGCAGCACGGCGTCGCAGCCCAGCTCCATGGCAAGCGCGGCGTCCGAGGCCGTGCCAATCCCGGCGTCCAGGACCACGGGAACGGAGGCCCGCGAGACGATCAGTTCGATGTTGTGCGGGTTCAGGATGCCCAGGCCGGTACCGATCGGCGCCCCCAGGGGCATCACCGCGGCGGCCCCGAGGTTCTCCAGCCGCAGGGCCAGCACCGGGTCGTCGTTGGTGTAGGCGAAGACCTTGAATCCGCGGCCCACGAGTTCCTCGGTGGCCTCGACGAGTTCCACGGCGTCCGGCAGCAGGGTCTGCTCGTCGGCGATGACTTCCAGTTTCACCCAGTCCGTTTCGAGGGCTTCGCGGGCCAGTTCGGCTGTCAGCACGGCGTCCTTGGCGGTGAAGCACCCAGCGGTGTTGGGCAGCACGCGGATGTTGTGGTCCAGCAGCAGCTGGAACAGCGAGCCGGCCTCCGCCGGCGAATAGCGGCGCATCGCCACTGTGGTCAGTTCGGTGCCGGACGCCAGCAGCGCGGCCCCCAGACCGTCCAGGCTGGGCGCCCCGCCGGTGCCCATGATCAGGCGCGACCCGAGCTCCACTCCGTCGACCATGAACGGATCCGCCGCGGCGGGCTTTACTCCCGGCGCTGCTGTTGTGGTGTCCTCCATGCTGCTCATCCTCCCTGTACCGCCGTGACCAGCTCGATGTCGTCGCCGTCGGCGAGCGCGGTGCCGTGCCACTGGCTGCGGGGAACCACCTCGGCGTTGCGGGCCACGGCGACGCCCAGTTTCGTGCCGTCCGCGGACTGTCCGTTGGGCGCCAGCGGGCGCCCGGTGACCTGGCTGACCAGGGTGCTGACCGAGGCGCCGTCGGCGAGGATGTGCTCGTTTCCGTTCAGTTTGATGTTCATACCGTTTCCTTGCTGTGCTCAGGGTTGGGATTGGCGTTGCGGGGGGCTGTTTCCTGCGTGCCGCCCGCGGGCATGCCGGCAACCGACGTCGGGGCTGCCGATTTGGCGTCGGCCGGCGTGCCGGCAGCGAACCGGCCCGGCCGGAAATGGGCCCAGCGGGGGTCCGCGACGCCGTCCAGCAGCTGGCGGCAGATCTCAGCCGCCGCGGGCGTCAGCAGGATTCCGTGCCGGAAGAACCCGGTGGCGATGATCAGACCCGCAACGTCCCCCGGACGCCCCTGCTCCGCCACCCGGCCCAGCAGCGGCGCGTTATCCGGGGTCCCCGGGCGGGCCCTCGCGGTGGCCTCAAGCAATTCCAGTTCGGCGACTGCGGGGACCAGTTGCTGGGCGTCGCGCAGCAGCTGGTAGACGCCGCCGGCGGACACGGCGGCGCCAGCCGGGGCCGCGCCCCCAAAGGTGCCGCCAGCCGTAGCCCGGCCCGTAGAGGAGCCGCCGGTCGGCGCAGCCGGCGCTCTGTCTCCCCCACCGAGATCGTCCTCCCGCTGGGTGGCACCGATCACGACCGTGCCGTCCTGCCGGGGGACGATGTACACCGGCACGCCGCGGACCAGCCCCCGCACAGTGGAGGTCAGCAGCGGCCGCAGTCTCGCCGGCACCCGGAGCCGGAGGATGTCCCCGTGGACCGGCCGCAGCGGCAACCGGAGTCCGGCGGGCAATCCGTCCAGCGACGCGGCCCCCAGGCCGTTGGCCACAATGGTCTCGCCCGCCTGGATGAAGCCTCCGCCTTCGAGGCTGGCACCGACCACCCTCCCGTTCTCCCAGAGCAGCCCGGCGGCGCGCCGGCTGACGGTGTGGCAGTGGCTGTCCGCGGCCAGGAGTTCCCCCATCCGGGCGAGCAGGCGGCGCGGGTCCACCTGGTGGTCGGCGGGAATGTCGAAGGCGCAGGAGATCCCCGGGCTCAGCAGCGGCTCGCGCATCCGCGCCGCGCGGACGGTCAGAGGCTCCACGGTCAGGCCGTATGCCTGCTGGACGGTGCGCAGGTCTGCGAGCGCCCGGCGGTCGGCAGCGTCGGCACCCACGGCGAGGGTCGGCGTCGTGAGGTACCCCGTGGCGGTGCCGGTCCCGCCGGCGGCGCTGGCGTCGGCGCCGGTCCTGCCGTCGGCGCCGGTCCTGCCGTCGGCGCCTGCGGAACCCGTTGCGGTGTTGCTGGCGCCCGTTCCGGGGCCGCCGTCTCCGCGCTCGAGTCCGGCAGCGAAAGCCGGCCAGAGGCGGGAGGACTCAAGCATGAGCTCCAGGAGCGCCTCCTCCTGGTAGTGAAGTTCACTCACCGGGGCAAGCATTCCGGCGGCAGCCCAGCTGGCGCCGCTCCCGGGGGCATCATCGATCAGGGCCACGGACCGGCCCGAGCATCTCGCCGCCCAAGCGATCCCGTGGCCGACGACGCCGCCGCCGATTACAGCAACGTCGTAATATTTCCGGGCTCCGGCGTCATCATCGGAGGCGGCGGCTGCCGCTGCTTCAGTAAATGCGGCCGCGCCGCGGGCGGATATGTCGCCCATGAGGATTCCTTCCCTACGCCGGTACTAGCCGGATCAGGTCAAGCGGTCGGCTCTGACGCCCTCTCAGCCTGCGGCGCCGGACGCCAAAGGCATGGACGGCTGCGGCGGGCTCCCGCGGTATTGGCCCAGTTTAGAGGAACTAGGCTGGACCTATGAGCCAGGATGCCGTCCACACCACCGCCCGCCTTTACCTCTGCACCGATGCCCGACGGGACCGCGGCGACTTTGCCGACTTCGTGGATGCGGCATTTGCCGGCGGAGTCGACATCATTCAGCTGCGCGACAAGTCCCTGGAAGCAGCCGAGGAGCTGGAACTCCTGGAAGTCCTGCACCAGGCAGCCCAGCGTCACGGCCGGCTCTGGGCCGTCAATGACAGAGCGGACCTCGCCTCGCTTTCCGGGGCTCCGGTGTTCCACATCGGGCAAAAGGACATCCCACTCGGCGCCGCCCGCGACTTCCTCGGCAAAGGCGCCGTGATCGGGCTGTCCACGCACACCCCGGAACAGGTCGATGCCGCCATCGCGGCCGCCCCCGGCCGCAACGGACTGGACTACTTCTGTGTCGGGCCGGTCTGGGCCACCCCGACGAAGCCGGGGCGCGCCGCCGTCGGGCTCGAACTCGTGCGCTACGCGGCCGACGCCATCCGCCGGGCCGAGGCAACAGGCGGGGGCAAGACCGCGGGCAAAGTCGCGGGTGTCGTGCCGTGGTTCGCGATCGGCGGCATAGACCTCGGAAACGTGGAGCAGGTCGTGGAGGCCGGCGCCCGCAGGATCGTGGTGGTCCGCGCCATCACGGAGGCCGACGATCCCGCGGCCGCCGCCAAGTCACTGCTCGCCGCACTCGACGCCGCGGAGCGCTGAGTCCGGGCTGCCCGGTTAGCCGGCCAGGCTGCCCGGTTAGCCGGCCAGGCTGCACGGTTAGCCGGCCAGGCTGCACGGTTAGCCGGCCAGGCCGAGTTGCGCCATCCGGCGCGAGTGGTTGGCCGCCAGTTCCGCCATCAGCCCGCGGACGAGTTCCCTGGTCCGGTCCTCGTCGGCGCCGATCAGGCCGCCGAGGAACGCGTGCTCGAAACTCACCCGCTGGGCCTGGGTCAGGGCCTCGCCGAGCAGGCGTCTTGCCCACAGCGCCAGCCGCGACGCCAGCCTCGGGTCATCGGCGAGGGCGGTCTTGAGCCGCTCCCGCAAGACGGCCGTGGCCTCCTCATCGGCCTGGATCTGCTCCACCAGGGCCCGGGTGTCGGCGTCGACATAGCGGGAGATGGCGCGGTAGAAATCGGCGGAAACGGTGTCGATCACATACGCCTTCATCAGGGATTCGTACCAGTCCGCGGGGCGGGTGCGTTCGTGGAAGTGGTCCACGGACGGCTGGAACGGCAGCATGGCGGCCTCGGTATCCAGGCCCATGGCCTCGAGCTTGGCGCTGACGAGTTCGTAGTGCTGGAATTCGATCACGGCGATCCGGCCCAGCACCGCGCGGTCGTGCAGCGTGGGTGAATAGCGGGCATCGGAGGAGAGCCGTTCGAAGGCGGAAAGCTCGCCGTAGGCCATCACGCCGAGCAGATCCATCAGAAAGCTGTTGTAAGGGGCAGGATCGGCCGGGGATGCGCTCATGATTCAAGACTAATGGGGCAAATGAAGCTAATCTGATTTTCGTGTCCCATCATCGTCTGACCCCGAATGTGCACCAGCAGAAGAACCAACTTGCCGAGGCGCTCAACGCGCTGCGCACCACGCTGGAACTGCCGGGCCCCTTCCCCGAAGACGCGCTCCGGGAGGCGAAGGAAGCCGTGGCCGGGCACGAGCTTCCGGAGCTGGATTTCACGCATATCGACTTCGTGACCATCGATCCGGCGTCCTCCACCGACCTGGACCAGGCGCTCTTCATCGACCGTTCCGGTGCCGGCTACAAGGTGTTCTACGCGATTGCCGACGTCCCCTCCTTTGTGGCCCCCGGCGGGGCGCTCGACGCCGAGACCCGCCGCCGGGGCCAGACCTTCTACACCCCGGACGGCCGGATTCCGCTGCATCCGGAAGTCATCAGCGAGGAAGCGGGAAGCCTGCTCGCCGGGCAGCTGTGTGCCGCCTTCGTCTGGGAATTCATGCTGGACGACGCCGCCGAGGTCTCTGCGGTGCAGGTCCGCCGTGCGAGGGTGCGCAGCCGTGCCAAGCTGAGCTACCACGGAGTGCAGGCCGAGCTCGACGCCGGCACCGCCGCGCCCGTCCTGGAGCTGCTCAAGGAAGTCGGGATGAAGCGCGTGGAGCTGGAACGGCTCCGCGGAGGCGCCAGCCTGAACATGCCGGAGCAGGAAATCGAACAGCTGCCCGACGGCGGATACCGGATCGTGGCTGCGCCGCCGCTGCCAGTGGAGGACTGGAACGCCCAGATTTCCCTGATGACGGGAATGGCGGCGGCGGGGATCATGCTGGCGGGCAAGGTCGGCATCCTGCGCACGATGCCGCCGCCGGATGAAGCCTCGCTGGCGCATTTCCACCGCCAGACCCGCGCCCTGGGCAAACCCTGGGACGGCCAGATGAGCTACGGCGAGTACCTGCGCACCCTCGACCCCACCGACCCCCGGCAGCTGGCGATCGTGCACTCGGCTGGCATGCTGTTCCGCGGCGCCGGCTACACACCTTTCGACGGCACGGTTCCCGAGGCCGCCATCCAGGCCGCCATCGGCGCCGCCTACGCCCACTCCACGGCCCCGCTGCGCCGCCTGATCGACCGCTTCGTCCTGGTGATCTGCGAGGCGCTCAGCAACGGCACCGCTGTTCCGGACTGGGCCCGCCAGGCCCTGCCGTCCCTTCCCGCGATCATGGCGGCGTCTGACCAGCTGGCCGCGAGGCTGGAACGCCTCTCGCTCGACACCGTCGAGGCGGCGCTGCTGGTCAACCACGTCGGCCAGGAGTTCGACGCCGTCGTCATTTCCGGCTCCAAACCCGCCCGGAACGGGAAACCCGCCAACGGGAAAACAGCGAACGGCAGGAACGGCAACGGCGCCGCCGGCACCAAGGCGGGCAACGGAAGCGGGCCCTCCGGGATCGTGCAGATCGCCGAGCCTGCCGTCACCGCCCGCTGCCCCGGCGAACTGGAGCCGGGCACCCAGGTCCGGGTCCGGATTGTGTCCTCCGACATCGCCACCCGCGAGGTCAGGCTGGAGCTGGTGGGCTGAGCGCCCGGCAGGGTTCCCGCGCGCATCTTTTCTGACACAGCGCGGTCCGTCGAGGTTCCGGGCCGCGTACAGCTAGACTGGAAGGGTAGATATGGATGCCCGGTCGTTGATTTCCTTGATTTTCGAATTCAACAAGCCCGCCCCTACGCGATCTTGAGATAGACCCGCTGGTCCCCAGTGCCAGCAATTAGATAGCCCGCGATCGGCTTCCACTGGAATTGCCTGCGCGCCTGAGCGTGCTCCGGAACGGCCACCCGGCCGGCCCCGTTGAGCAAGCAGCGCAGCCCAAAATGAATAAGGAAACTCCCCTAGTGAGTGAATTGCACACGCACCAGCTTCTGACCGACGAATCCGGAACGGAAACGATCGAGCCGGAAGAGACCATCATCTCGGACGAGAAGCCGCATGAGATCGCCGAGAAGACGTTCGCGGACTTCAACGTCCGCGCCGATATCGTGGAGTCGCTGGCCGACGCCGGCATCACGCACCCCTTCCCGATCCAGGCCATGACGCTGCCGGTCGCCCTCAGCGGCCACGACATTATCGGCCAGGCCAAGACCGGCACCGGCAAGACCCTTGGCTTCGGCATCCCGGCGCTGCAGCGCGTCGTCGGACCGGACGACGCCGGCTACGACGCCCTCCCCGCTCCCGGTGCCCCGCAGGCCCTCGTGATCGTGCCGACCCGCGAACTGGCCGTCCAGGTCGCCGGCGACCTGCAGAACGCCGCCCGCAAACGCAACGCCCGCATCACCACCATCTACGGCGGCCGGGCCTACGAGCCGCAGGTTGAGTCGCTGCAGAAGGGCGTCGAGATTGTCGTCGGTACCCCCGGGCGCCTCATCGATCTCTACAAGCAGAAGCACCTCGTCCTGAAGAACGTCAAGATGGTCATCCTGGACGAGGCCGACGAAATGCTCGACCTCGGCTTCCTGCCCGACGTCGAGACCCTCATCGCCGGCACTCCCGCCGTCCGCCAGACGCTGCTGTTCTCGGCCACCATGCCCGGCCCGGTCGTCGCCATGGCCCGCCGCTACATGACCAAGCCGACACACATCCGCGCCGCCGACCCGGACGACGAAGGCCTGACCAAGCGCGACATCCGCCAGCTGATCTATCGTGCCCACAGCATGGACAAGATCGAGGTTGTTGCCCGCATCCTGCAGGCCCGCGGCCGCGGCCGGACCATCATCTTCACCAAGACCAAGCGGACCGCCGCCAAGGTAGCCGAGGAACTGGTGGACCGCGGCTTCGCGGCCGCCGCCATCCACGGCGACCTGGGCCAGGGCGCCCGCGAGCAGGCGCTCCGCGCCTTCCGCAACAACAAGGTGGACGTCCTTGTCGCCACCGACGTCGCCGCCCGCGGCATTGACGTCGACGACGTCACGCACGTCATCAACTACCAGTGCGTTGAGGACGAAAAGATCTACCTGCACCGCGTCGGACGCACCGGCCGCGCCGGCAACAAGGGCACGGCCGTGACCTTCGTTGACTGGGACGACATGCCCCGCTGGGGCCTGATCAACAAGGCCCTGGGCCTGAGCGTCCCGGAGCCGGTGGAAACCTACTCCTCCTCCCCGCACCTCTTCGAGGAACTCGACATCCCTGCAGGCACCAAGGGCCGTCTGCCCCGCGACAAGCGCGTGCTGGCCGGCGTTGACGCCGAGGTCCTGGAGGACCTGGGCGAGACCGGCAAGAAGAACGCCCCCCGCACCGGACAGGCCGGCGGCGGCCGCGACGCCAGCGCCCGCACCGGCGGACGTGACAGCGCCCGCACCGGCGGACGCGACGCCAGCGCCACAGGCACCACCGGCGGCGGCCGTGACGGCGCCCGCACCACCGGCGGCAGCCGCGACACCCGCCGCAGTGGCGGCGCCACCGCCGCTAAGGACAGCGGACGCTCCGGCGACCGCCGTCGTCGTCCGGCCGAGGCTGAAGCCAGCACCGGTCCCGCCGCCGAGGCACCGACCCGGTCCGGTGCGGCCGCACCGACCGAAGTCGACCGCGCCACCCGCGCACGCCGCCGCACCCGCACCCGCCGCCACAACGGCGAAGTGGTTGCCGGCGAGGCACAGGTCGGGGCTCCGGCAGGCAGCACCGAGGCCTAAACCCCCTCATGACTGACACCGTCTGGGCGCCGGACGGCGGCAATCTGGTGGTACACGCGGACAACGCGGAGTACCTCCCGACGCTGCCGGACGGCGCCTTCACACTCATTTACGTGGACCCGCCCTTCAACACCGGCCGGGTCCAGAAGCGCCAGGAAACCAAGATGGTGCTCAATGCCGGCGGCGACGGCGACCGGGTCGGGTTCAAGGGCCGCTCCTACGACACGATCAAGGGAGCGCTGCACAAGTACGACGACGCGTTCAGCGACTACTGGTCCTTCCTGGAGCCGCGGCTCGTCGAGGCCTGGCGGCTGCTCGCCGACGACGGCACCCTGTACCTGCACCTGGACTACCGCGAGGTGCATTACGCCAAGGTCATGCTGGACGCCATCTTCGGCCGCGAGTGCTTCCTGAACGAGATCATCTGGGCCTACGACTACGGCGCCCGCGCCAAGTTCCGCTGGCCCACCAAGCACGACAACATCCTCGTGTATGTCAAGAACCCCACGAAGTACCATTTCGACAGCGCCGAAGTGGACCGGGAGCCCTACATGGCCCCCGGCCTCGTGACCGCGGCCAAACGCGAGCTCGGCAAACTGCCCACCGACGTCTGGTGGCACACGATCGTCTCCCCCACCGGCAAGGAGAAGACCGGCTACCCCACGCAGAAGCCCGAAGGGCTGATCCGCCGCGTGGTGGCGGCCTCCAGCCGCCCCGGCGACTGGTGCCTGGACTTCTTCGCCGGCTCCGGAACCCTCGGCGCCGTCGCCGCGAAGCTCGACCGGAAGTTTGTCTGCGTGGACCAGAACCAGCCGGCCATCGATGTCATGGCCAAGCGGCTTGCCCCGCACGCCGCCTTCACGGAGTTCCCGGGCACCTGACGCCCGCCCGCCCCCTGTTGCTCTCTCACTTTTGGTGGCCATTTGGGCCCCATGGGGACCAAAACTGATAGCGCAACGGGTGGCGGGGCGGGGACCTGACCCTGCCCTGGCCCGTCAGCGCACCACGGGGGTTCCGGTTCCCAGTTCCTCGATCCGGGCGAACACCTCGGACGAGGTGAGGTTCTCGCCCAGCCGGTTCGGCTTCCCTGTCCCGTGGTAGTCGGAGGACCCCGTGACCAGCAGGCCGTGCCGGGCCGCGAGTTTGCGCAGAAACGTCCGGCCCTCCTCGGGATTGTCCCGGTGGTAGATCTCCAGCCCGGCCAGCCCGGCGTCGATCATTTCCTGGTAGACGCGCTCCCCCACGATCCGGCCGCGGGCGGACGCCACCGGATGGGCGAACACCGGCACGCCGCCGGCCTCACGGACCAGCTCGACGGCGAAGGCCGGGTCGGGCGCGTAGTGCTGCACGAAATAGCGTGAATGCGAGGTCAGGATGGATTCGAAGGCCTCCGTGCGGTCCGCGACCACGCCCGCGGCGACGAGGGCGTCCGCGATGTGCGGCCGGCCCAGGGTGGCGCCGGGCGCCACATGGTGGATGACATCGTCCCAGCTCAGCGGGTAGTCCTCCGCGAGCAGACTGACCATCCGCTCGGCCCGGGTGAAGCGTGCATCCTTGGCCTTGGTGATTTCCTCCAGCAGCCCCGGGTGTGCCGGGTCGTGCAGGTAGCAGAGGAGATGGACGCTGATGCCCTCCGTCGTCCGGCAGGAAATCTCCATGCCGGGAACCAGCGCCACACCGTGCCCGCGGGCGGCAATGGCGGCCTCGGCCCACCCGGCGGTGGAGTCATGGTCGGTCAGGGCGATGACGTCGAGCCCCGCCTCCGCGGCAGAGGCCATCACCGCCGCGGGCGCTTGGGTGCCGTCGGAAACATTCGAGTGGGCATGCAGGTCAATCCTCACCTCCCCAGCCTAGTAGATCGGCGCCGCGGCGCCCCGGGATCAGCTCCGCCGGCCTGTTGGCCTAAGCCGCTCCGCTGGTGAGACGATGGGACGGTGAACGATGCAGATAACACCCAAGTCTCCGCTTCCCAGCCCCTCGACGAGCGCGTCAACAACCGCTCACAGCGGCCCAGCTCCGATGCCTTCAAGGCGTTTATGGCCAGCAACTGGGCCCCGTCCCCCGTGCAGCGTCCGGAACGCGACGCCGTCGCCGGGCACGCCGCCGCCCGGCGGCGCGCCATCTCAGAGCAGTTCAAAGGCGAACGCCTGGTCATCCCCGCCGGTCCGCTGAAGGTCCGCTCCAACGACTGCGACTACCGCTTCCGCCCACACTCCGGCTTCGCGCACCTCACCGGCCTGGGCCTGGACCACGAGCCCGACGCCGTGCTCATCCTGGAACCTGCGGGGGAGGGCAAGGGCGACGACGGCGGCCACCACCGCGCGACGCTCTACTTCCGTCCGCTGGCCGGCCGCGACACCGAGCAGTTCTACGCCGACTCCCGGTCGGGCGAATTCTGGATCGGCGCCCGCCCCACCCTGGCCGAGTTCAAGGCCCGCCTCGGCCTGGACACCGCCGACATCAGCGAACTCGAACTGGGGATCACCAAGAACGTTGGCGCCCCGGAAATCGGCGGGATCTCCATCCGGCTGGTGCGGAAGGTGGATGAGAACATCGACGCCCTCGTGGACACCGCCCGCTACAACACCGCCAAGGACCCGGAGAACTTGGACCTGGGCATCCTGGACGCCCTCGACGAGAAGCTCACCGAAGCCCTCTCCGAGCTGCGACTGCTCAAGGACGAGTGGGAAATCGAGCAGATGAAAACCGCCGTCGCCGCCACGGTGCAGGGCTTCACCGAGGTCGTTAGGGTCCTGCCGCGGGCGCTCACCCACCAGCGCGGCGAGCGTGTCGTCGAAGGCGCGTTCTTCGCCCGGGCCCGGGAGGAAGGCAACGAGCTCGGCTACGACACCATCGCGGCCGCCGGCAACAACGCCACAGTGCTGCACTGGACCCGGAACACCGGCAAGGTCAACGCCGGGGAGCTGCTGCTGCTCGACGCCGGCGTCGAAGCCGACTCGCTCTACACCGCGGACATCACCCGCACCCTGCCGGCCAACGGCACGTTCTCCGCGATCCAGCGCAAGGTCTACGAGGCCGTGCTGGATGCCGCCGACGCCGGTTTCGCCGCCGCGCAGCCGGGCACCAGGTTCCGCGACATCCACACGGCCGCCACCACCGTGCTGGCGGAACGGCTGGCCGAATGGGGCCTGCTGCCGGTCTCCGTGCAGGAAGCCATCAGCGCCGAGGGCCAGCAGCACCGCCGCTGGATGCCGCACGGCACCAGCCACCACCTCGGCCTCGACGTGCACGACTGCGCCCAGGCCAAGCGCGAGCTGTACCTCGACGGCGTGCTGACCCCGGGCATGGTGTTCACGATCGAACCCGGGCTGTACTTCAAGGACGAGGACCTTGCCATCCCGGAGGAATTCCGCGGAATCGGTGTCCGGATCGAGGATGACATCCTGATGACCGCCGACGGTCCGGTCAACCTCAGCGCGGCCCTGCCCCGCAGGGCCGATGACGTCGAGTCCTGGATGGCGGGCATCTACCTGGAAGCGGACGGCCAGAGCGCCTAGGGCACCCCGTCCCGGCCCGCGCTGCCGCAGTCACGCAGAAGGTGACACGCCACAGCTGAGACGCAGAAGGTGAGACGCAGAAGGCCTCCGACCGGATGATCCGGTCGGAGGCCTTCTGCGTTGCCGCCTAGTGGCGCGGGTTGCCCTGGTCGGGATCCTGCTTGGGCGCGTCGGTGACGCGGACCCCGTACTGCGGGCGGCCGTCCGGCAGGTCCGGGTAGGCGAACCCGGCCGGTTTGGGGACCTCTTCCGTCTCCGCTGCGGTATGGGCCGGCTGGGCCGGCTCCGCGTGCTGGCCAGGCTCTGCGTGCTGGCCTGCGGCCGGCTGGTTGCCGGGCTGCCCTGCACCGGGCTGCTGTCCGTCGGCTTCGGGGGTCCGCTGGCCGTACGGGTCGTTCCAGGCCGCCGGGCGCTGCGGGGCGTGGCCCTGCTGGCCCGGCTGCTGGGCTCCCTGCTCCGGACCCGGCTGGTAGGGCTGGTGCTGGTAGTCGCGCTGGGAGTAGCCGGCCGTTCCGGCGGAGGCCGAGGCGTCATGCTGGGTCATCGGGAGCTGGTGCAGCAGCCGCCGCGCTTCGTGCGCCGCTTCGAAGGAAACAACGACGTCGTAGTTGGTCGCCACCACCTGGCTTGTGGAGGTGAAGTCGCGTTTCCCCCGCTGCATGGCGTACGTGACAATGCCGAAGAGCATAAAGAACGCCGCACCCATGAGGACCGACGTCATGATCGAGAAGGCGCCGTCGGTCGTGGAGAAGAAGGAGAGCATGATGCCGACGAACAGGCCGAACCACATGCCGCTCAACGCCCCCGAGAGCGCCACCCGTGGGTAGGTCAGCCTGCCGGTCACCCGCTCGACCATCTTCAGGTCGTTACCGACGATCGAGACCATCTGCACCGGAAATTGCTGGTCGGCGAGGTAGTCCACCGCCTTCTGGGCGTCCAGGTAGGAGTTATAGGAACCAACGGTGTCGCCCTTGGGGACACTGCGGGCCTCGTCCGGGCCGTTGGGGGCGCCAGCCCTGGGAGCACCAAAAATGTTTGACATACCACCATTCTTACCTATCCGGCTGGGCACCGGCTGTAAATTCAGCTAAAAGAGAGCGGACTCGGTAGCCTGTAGTGGTGAGCACAAATCTATCGCGGGTGTTTGTTGCGCGCCTCCTCGGCCTGGACGTCTTCGACCCACTGGGCGACCGCCTGGGCCGGCTGCGCGACGTCGTCGTGCTCTCCCGCGGGACCCGGAGCGCCCCCCATGTGGTGGGCATCGTCGTGGAGGTCCCCGGGAAGAAGCGGGTCTTCGTCCCGATGACCCGGATCACGTCGATCGACCAGACCCAGATCATCTGCACCGGGCTGGTGAACCTGCGCCGCTTCGAGCAGCGCGGCGCCGAAACCCTTGTGGTGGCCGAAATGTTCGACCGCCGCGTGACGCTCGCCGACGGCAGCGGGGACGCTACCATCGAGGACATTGCGATGGACAAACACCGCTCGGGCGACTGGTTTGTCAGCAAGCTCTTTGTCCGGCGCGGACATTCCCTCTCGCCGCTGAGCAGGCTGCGCCGCAACGAGACGATGATCATCGACTGGGCCGACGCCCAGCAGGGCGCCCGCACCGAACCCCAGGCCGCCACCCAGTTCGTCGCGACCCACGAGGACCTCAAACCTGCCGACTTCGCCGAGGCCCTGCAGGAGATGAGCGACAAGCGCCGCTTCGAGGTCGCCAGCGAGCTCCAGGACGAACGCCTGGCCGACGTCCTGCAGGAGATGCCCGAAGGCGACCAGGTGGAGATCCTCTCCGCCCTGGACGTAAACCGTGCAGCGGACGTGCTGGAGGAAATGGACCCGGACGACGCCGCCGACCTCCTCGCCGAACTGCCCACCGCCCAGGCCGAAGAACTGCTCCAGCTGATGGAACCCGAGGGCGCCGACGACGTCCGCCGGCTGCTCGAATACGACGAGGACACCGCCGGCGGCCTGATGACCCCGGTCCCGGTCATCCTGCCGCCCGAAGCCACCGTCGCCGAAGCCCTGGCCCATGTCCGCCGCGAAGAGCTCTCACCCGCCCTGGCATCATCGATCTTCATAGCCCGGCCTCCGCTGGAGACGCCCACGGGCCGTTTCCTCGGCGTCGTGCACATCCAGCAGCTGCTGCGCTACCCGCCCCCCGAACCGCTGGGCAACCTCGTGGACAAGACCCTGGAGCCGGTGTCGGACCAGGCCCACATCAGCGAGGTGGCCCGCACGCTGGCCACGTACAACCTCAACTCGCTCCCCGTCGTCAACAGCGACGGTCGGCTTGTGGGGGCGGTGACTGTTGACGATGTGCTGGATCATCTGCTGCCCGATGACTGGCGCGCCCACGAGGACGATGTCCCGATAAGGAAGCTTGGAGGCCGCATTGGCTGATAACAGCGCACCACGGAACCCCCATGTCCGGCCGGGCAGCAAATCGGACAAAGGCAGCCTCGACACACCCCTGAGCGGCCGCCAGCGCATCCTGCCGAAGTTCTCGCCCAACCCGGACGCCTTCGGCCAGACCACGGAAGGCTTCGCCCGCTTCATGGGCACGCCGCAGTTCCTCGTCTACATGACGGTCTTCGTGGTCATCTGGCTGGGCTGGAACACCTTCGCCCCGGTGGAGTGGCAGTTCGACTCGCGGGCCCTCGGATACACCCTGCTGACCCTGATGCTCTCGCTGCAGGCCTCCTACGCCGCCCCGCTGCTGCTCCTTGCCCAGAACCGGCAGGACGACCGTGACCGCGTCTCCCTCCAGCAGGACCGCCAGCGCGCAGAACGCAACCTCTCCGACACCGAATACCTGACCCGGGAGCTCGCCTCGCTGCGGATCGCCCTGCGGGAAGTCGCCACCCGAGACTACGTCCGGGCCGAACTGCGAAGCCTGCTCGAGGACATGCTGGAAGCGCAGGATGAACTGCGCACCCATGACCCCTCCGCCGGCGTCCACGAGTCCCCGCGGGAGAAGATCAAGGAAAAGTTCAAGGACCGCCGCGACAAGCAGCGCAGCCCCCGGACCCAGCAGACCGCCCGGGTCAAGTCCGACAGCAAAAACGACGCCAGGCCGAACAAGAAGGCCGACACCACACCGCCGGACACGCTGCAAGGCGCCGGACCGGACAGCGCCGACACACCGGCGCTTCCGGGGTCCCCCGAGAACTGAGCAGCCACCGCATGAACCCTCCCCAGGACAGCACCACCCAGGACGGCACCGCTCCCGGCACCGCCGAGCCCGGCACCGCCGAGGGCACCTCCGCCGTGGAACGCGCAGTGCGCGCCGCACTCGCCACCGTGATCGATCCCGAACTGCGCCGCCCCATCACCGAACTCGGCATGGTGGACACGGTGGAGGTTTCCGACGGCGGCCGGGTCCGGGTTGCGGTGCTCCTGACCATTGCCGGCTGCCCGCTGCGCGGCACCATCACCGCCGACTGCGAGGCTGCGCTGACCGCGGTACCCGGGGTCACCGGCGTCGAGGTCGAGCTAAAGGTCATGACACAGGAGCAGCGCGACGCCCTCAAGGAGCAGCTCCGCGGCGCCGGCGGCCAGCGCGGGATCCCGTTCAACGAGCCCGGCTCGCTGACCAGGGTGTACGCCGTCGCAAGCGGCAAGGGCGGTGTGGGCAAGTCCTCCGTGACGGTGAACCTCGCCTGCGCCCTGGCCGCCCAGGGGCTGCGGGTGGGGATCGTGGACGCGGACGTCTACGGCTTCTCCGTGCCGGCACTGATGGGCATCAGCCAGGCCCCCACCCGGGTGGATGACATGATCCTGCCACCGGTGGCCTACGGGGTCAAAGTCATTTCCATCGGGATGTTCGTCACCGGTAACCAGCCGGTCGCCTGGCGCGGGCCCATGCTGCACCGGGCCCTGGAGCAGTTCCTCACCGACGTCTACTTCGGCGATCTGGATGTCCTCTTCCTGGACCTGCCGCCCGGTACCGGCGACATCGCCATCTCCGTGGCCCAGCTGCTGCCGCAGGCCCGGATCCTCGTGGTGACCACGCCCCAGGCTGCGGCCGCCGACGTCGCCGAGCGGGCCGGGGCGATTGCGACCCAGACCGGCCAGAGCGTGGCCGGCGTCGTGGAGAACATGTCCTACCTGGAAATGCCCGACGGCGGCCGGATGGAGCTGTTCGGAAGTGGCGGCGGCGCGGTGCTCGCCGAGCGGCTGTCTGCCACGGTGGGCACCGAGGTTCCGCTGCTCGGACAGATCCCGCTGGACATCCTGCTGCGGGAAGGCGGCGACGCCGGGGTTCCCCTGGTGCTGGGCCGTCCCGAAACCCCGGCGGCTGTGGCACTGCTGGAGATCGCCGGGAAGCTCGCCGCCGTGCCGCGCGGGCTGCGGGGAAAGCCGCTGGGACTGCAGCCCCGCTAGCTAGGTCGCCTCGGTGTCGAAAGGTGCCGGCTCGCCGTCCGGGAGGCGCTCCACTGCCCGGGCCGGCTGGCGTTCGGCAGCTGCGCTGGCGGCCGCCACGGTGGCGACGGCGGCGGGGGCGCCCGCGCTGACGGGCTTGGTGTCATCCTCCAGCAGGGCTTCCTTGATGATCCTGCGCGGATCGTACTGCCGGGGATCGTATTTCTTCCAGTCGACGTCATCGATGTCGATGCCGACTTCTTCCTTGATCTGCTCCCGGGCCCCGGACGCCATCCGGCGCACTTCCTTGACGATGTTGGCCAGTTTCTGGGTGTATTCGGGCAGCCTGCTGGGACCAATCACCAGAAGGCCGATGATCAGCAGAAGTACGAATTCCGGTCCATTGATTCCAAGCACTGTAGGAAGATTACCCTCTCAATCGGGGCCGGGACGATTCGGCCGCGACACACGGGCCGCGCCCTCGACGGTTCCGCCGGTCACGGGGCCAGCAACTCCACGATCCTGCCCAGTCCGCGCTCCAGCCGCACGGTGACGTTGGGCCCGGCGTCGGCCCCTGCCTCATCGGCCGCCCCCGGGGCGCCGGCTGTTGCCGGGCCGTCGGCTGTTCCCGGCTTCGCGGCCTCCCCGTCACCGGGTGCCCCCGCTGCCGCGGGCCGGGACCGGACCAGGGCTGCCACGGCGTCGGCCGCGTGTTCCGCGGGCTGATCCGAGACATAGGTGAAGGTGGCGTCGCCCGCCTGGTAAATGGCGGTGAAGGGGGTCGAGTGGTTGATCCAGAGGCTCCCGCGGCCTGCCCCCGCGGCCGCGCCCGCCGCGGGGCCGCGCTCCGCGGCTGTCGCCGCGGTGAAGCCGTCCGACGTCGCGGGGTGGCCGGTGAGCACGTTGACCGGGACTGCAGGGGCGGCCTGGGGCCCGGCTCCTGCAGTGCCTGACTGCCGGGGGCCGTCAGGGTGCTGTTCGAGGATGGTGGCGGAATCCCGGCCGTCGGTGAGACGCAGTTCGAGGATGTCCCCGCCGGCCAGCACCCCGGCCCTGGCCCAGACCAGGTGGTATCCGAGCTCACGGAGCTCCGGGCAGGTCCAGCCCTGGGCGCGCAGAGTGGCGAGCTGCGCGGCGGTGAGGGCCCCGTCCGGTGTGAAGTCAGGTTTGCCGGTCAGGCTCCAGGCCGCGGGCGTCCCGGCCCCCGCCTCGACGGCAGCGGACATGGAGAGGTCCCGCTGCAGGAAGACCGGGGCGGGCGCTCCGGACTCCTGCGGAGCGGCGTCGGCGCCCATCAGGTAGGCCGCTCCGCCCAGCAGCGCCGCAGCGGCTGCCGCGCCGCCGGTCACGAGCACGGCTGCCCGGAACGCCGGAGGGAGGCGTCGGGCGGCTGGCCGCGGCGGGGCCGGCGGTTCCCGGCGGGCGAGTTCCTCGGTGCGTGCCAGCAGGCGCGCGGTCAGGTCACTGCTGGCCGTCGGGATTTCAGCGCCGCGCAGCCGTTCCAGGTACTGGCGTTCGCGGCGCTGCTGAAGCCGGCATTCCGAGCACGATTGCAGGTGCCGGCCCCGCCGTTCGTGGGGGCCGCGCAGCAGGCGTAGCAGCAGACGCATCGCCTGGTTCAGAGCAGGCCGGCAATGCGCGGCAGCTTCAACCGCGGCTTCAGCGAGGACTTGGCCGGCTGCTGCGGCCGCGGATCACGGTGCGCCAGCTTCTCCCGGAGCATGGTCCTGCCGCGGTGGATCCGGGAACGGACCGTTCCGAGTTTGATGCCCAGGGCGACGGCCACCTCGTCGTAGGACAGCCCTTCGAGGTCGCAGAGGACGACGGCGGCGCGGAAATCCGGGGGAAGCTCTTCGAGGGCGGCCTGCACATCCACGTCAAGGTTGTTGAACTCGAAGCTCTGCTCCGGTCCCGGCTCGCGTCCGGGCAGACGGGATTCGGCGTCGTCGGCCAGTGCGTCGAAGCGGATCCGGCTCTTGCGCCGCGCCTGGTCCAGGAAGAGGTTGGTGGTGATCCGGTGCAGCCAGCCGTCCAGGGTGCCCGGCTTGAAGTTCTCGAGCGAGCGGAAGACGCGGACGAACACTTCCTGGGTGAGGTCCTCGGCGTCGTACTTGTTGCCGGTGAGCCGGTACGCGAGGCGGTATACCTTCGCGGAGTGGTTGGTGACCACTTCCTCCCAGGTGGGCCGAACCCATTCGGCTTCCGCCGCGGGCTGGGACTCTTCAGTTGCAGGGACAGCTGCCAAAACCGACATTGTCCGCTCCCCTCGTGGATGGTGCTTACGCCATGGACGGTGCTTGCGGCTGCAAGCTCCTGCATCCTTGATTCGGCGCCGATCACCACGCGGATGAGCGGATATCCATCATTTCAAAATAAGCTGGGAATTTCCTGACGCCAGGGCTCCTTCCGCCCACGGCGGAACCGGCTGCCGGCGCAGTGGCATCGGGCCCGGAGGGCAGGGAAGAGTCGACCCCGTTCCGGCGGGGAACCAGGTGGACGCCATCACGGCCGGAGCGGGGGCGCCTCCCGGCCGCGTAGCACCGGACACAGTAGGCTGGAGTCAACAATCCCCTGCCGCCCAGAAAGCGAATTACATGAGCGCCGATAAGTCCACGAGCTGGTCCTACGCAGAAGATCTGCCTGCCGAGGACGAGGTCCTGTTGCACGCGCGCGAACGGTCGTTCGAACTGGGCGTCACCCCGGTGGGCCCGGGCGTCGGAGCCGTCCTGACGGTCCTGGCCGCCGCGTCCAAGGCCCAGACCGCGGTTGAAATCGGCACCGGCGCGGGCGTCTCCGGCGTCTGCATCCTGCGGGGCCTGGGTCCCCACGCGGTCCTGACCACCATCGACGTCGACGTCGAGCACCTGAAAGCCGCCCGGGAGGCGTTTCAGGAAGCCGGCAGCCCGGCCAACCGCACGCGGACCATTTCCGGCCGGGCCCGCGACGTCCTCCCCCGGCTGACGGACGGCGCCTACGACCTCGTCTTCATTGACGCCGACAAGCCGAACTACCCCGGCTACGTGGAACAGGCCATCCGCCTGCTCAAGGCCGGCGGCCTGCTGATCGTCAACGATGCGCTGGACAAGGACAAAGTCGCGAACCCGGCCGCGCGCGAGGCCACGACGGTGATCCTGCGCCAGGTGGGCAAGTCCATCCGCGACGACGAGCGCCTCGCGTCAGCCATGCTGCCCACCGGCGACGGCCTGCTGGTCGCCGTCAAGAAATAGGCTTCCGTCAGCCGCGGGCACCCCGGCCGGCGGAGCACGGGCCGACGGAGCACGGGCCGACGGAGAGCGAAAAAGCCGGACCGCAAAAGAGGGCGGGGTCTGCAGCCTTCCGGCTGCAGCCCGCCCTCTGTCAAAGAGTTAAGTATTGCTATTCGGTAACGCCGACGAGGCATTCCCTCAAGTTGGTAGCTTCGGCAGAATTGAGTTCGACCACGAGGCGTCCGCCGCCTTCAAGCGGGACGCGCATGATCAAGCTTCGTCCTTCTTTGGTAACTTCCATCGGGCCGTCGCCGGTGCGTGGTTTCATAGCCGCCATAAGGAATATCCCCTTCATTAGTCCAATGACATACCAGCCCGGCCGGGCTGCGTCCGCTTAGTCAATCAAGCTGCCGGCGGCCATTGATGGCAGAGCCATCAGGGCCATATAGTCAGTTTGCTTCTTGTCCTTGCTTACCATCTATTATCGCGTAACAACGCGGCTGTAGCTAATCGTTGGACATTCCGCCTCGCCGTGTCATGCCGGGCCGGCAGCCGCGAAACGTGAAGCGCGTCACGGCGGATAGTCGCCTCCGCCGGGCAACGGCGCCCAGGCCCACAACCAGACGATCCAGACGATCTGCAGCAGCAGGAACATGAGGACCACCGTGCCCCGGTACGCACGGGACCGGGAGATCAGGGCTGCGCTGAGGGCCAGCGGGAACAGCGGAAGCAGCATCCGGAAGGTGCTCGTCTGGGGGTGCAGGAACAGCAGCAGGTAGCCCAGATAGCAGGCGCACCACAGCCGCAGTTCCGTGCCCAGCGCGCGCACCGGGCGGGACATCATGAACCAGGCGAACAGCGCAACGAAGACGAAGGGTGCCAGCAGGCCCAGGACCGGGCCGAAGAGCAGGACGCCGGTGTCGAACCAGGGTTTGAACGGCACCAGGTCGTGGCCGCGCCAGACGGTTTCCGTCTTGGTATAGGCCTGGATATCCCCCGTGACGGCCCAGGCGATGGCCGGCCACATCAGCGCGCCGGCCCCACTGACCACTGCCAGCCCGGCGAGCGACCAGAACTGGCGGCCGCCGTGGGGCACGGCGCCGGACCTCGCGGCGGGGCCCACCGCGGCGGGGTCCTGTGATATCGGGCCGGGAACCGGGCCGCGCGCCGCGCTGCGGGCCCCGCTGCGGGCCGCCTCGAAGTACTGCCACGCCCGGCGAAGGAACAGCAGCCCGATCATCGCCGCGAACGGCACACCGGTCGGCCGGGACAAACACATCAGCGCAACGACGGGCATGGCCCACAGATACCGGCGTTCCAGCACCAGCAGCAGGGCAGCTGCCAGCAGGAGCAGGTTCAGGGACTCGGCGTACGGCACTTGGAGCACCGGCGAGACCGGAAAGGTGGAGACGAACACCGTTCCCCACAGTGCGGTGCGGTGCGGGGCCCGGCGCCTGAAGAGTTTGTAGATGACCAGCGCCGCGCCCAGGCCGCACACCATCGCGATGAGCGTCAGGGTGAACGCCGGGTCCATACCGGTCAGGCCGGCGACCACGCGGCCCAGGACGGGAAAGAGCGCATAGAACGCCCAGGCATTTTCCTGGACGTTTCCGGCCCCGTCGGTGGGGAGAACCGCCGGGTAGCCGTTCCTGAGGACCTCGCCGTACCAGCGTGCATCCCAGATATTGACGAAGGACCAGTAGTCCGGTTTGGCGGGAAACCAGGGGTTGACGCCCTGATGCAGGGCTGCTGCCATAAAGATGCAGGCACTGATCAGCCGCGCGGCGGCGTAGAGCCCGCCCACCTGGACCCACCAGGGCCAGCGGGCCACCCGGGCGCCGGCTGTCGCGACGGCATTCCGGACCGTTCCGGGGGCGCCTTCCGCGGCCGGCCGGTTTTGCCGCTGAACCGTCTCCGGCGCCCGGGCCGAGGCGTGCTCACTGCTCACGGAGCCTGCTCCGGAACATCGCGCAGGCGTCCCAGTTCCGTCCCCAGGTCCGCGATCTTCCGGTCCTTCGCTGAGAGCTGTTCCCGCAAGTCGTCCAGCACCTGGTCCACCTGGTCCATCCGGTACCCCCGCAGGCCCACAGCGAACCGGAGACGGTCGACGTCGGACGGTTCCGCCTCGGCGGGCAGCAGCACGGGCGGCAGGTTGGCAACCGGCTGGTCGAAGCCGTCATCGAGGGCCCGCGCCGCGCCGTCGCCACCGCCTCGTCTGCCGTGGAAGACTTTCGACACCCTGCCGGTGCCGAGGAGGAATGCGGCGCCGGCCAGCGCAATCGCAAGGAAGACCAGGAAGAAGCTCACTCCCCCATCGTGCCAGACGACGGCATGCCCGGTGGGCGCGTGGGGGCCCGTCAGCCCCGCGTGCCGCCGGCGTCGCCGCTTCCGGCCCCGTTGCCGTTCACGGATCCGTTGCCGGTGGTGCTGCCGTTCACGGATCCGTTGCCGGTGGTGCTGCCGTTGGGGTTCCGGTGCCGGGCGGCGCCCTCCACCACGAGCTCCACGGCGAGCGCGGGGTCGTCCACGACCTGCAGCAGGTCCAGGTCCTCCTCGGACATCATGCCTTCGGCGACCAGCGTGGTCTGGATCCATTCCACCATCGGGCTCCAGAACGCCGTTCCGATCAGCACAATCGGAAAGGACGTCACCTTCCGGGTCTGGACAAGGACCATCGCTTCGAAGAGTTCGTCCAGCGTCCCGAGGCCGCCGGGCAGCACGATGAACCCCTGGGCGTACTTCACGAACATGGTCTTGCGGGCGAAGAAGTAACGGAAGTTGACCCCCAGGTCCACCCACTGGTTCATGCCCTGCTCGAAGGGCAGTTCGATGCCCAGTCCTACCGACACCCCGTTGCCCTGCACTGCGCCCTTGTTGGCTGCCTCCATCGAGCCGGGACCGCCGCCGGTGATCACAGCCAGCCCGGCTTCTGCCAGCTGGCGGCCCACCTCGACAGCGAGTTCGTAGTTCAAGCTGCCGGGCACGGTCCGGGCCGAGCCGAAGACGCTGACCGCCGGGCCCAGGTCGGCCAGCGCGCCAAAGCCCTCCACAAACTCGCTCTGGATCCTCAGGACGCGCCACGGGTCGGTGTGGACAAACTGGCCCGGCCCCTTCGTGTCCAGCAGGGTCCGGTCGGACATCGTGACCTTGGCGGCCTTGCGGCGCAGCTCCAGGGGACCCTTGTGCCGGATCCCGCCCGGGGGCGGCGTGTCACGGTGTCCGGCTGCCGTCTGCGCGGCGGCCTTTCCGGCGGGTGTGGCGGCCGTTGCTGCCGCGGTCTTTCCGGCGGCTGAGCCGGCTTGGGCCGGGTCTCCGTTGTGCTGCGGATCGGTACTCATGCCCACAGGTTAGCGCGGATATCCGCCTGCGCCGGTCCGGCACGGCAGAGGCTTGGGGCCGCCGGAGCCAGATCCGCCAGCCGGCCCCGAAGGGTACCGGACGCCGCCCCGAGCAGGCTGACCTGCAGGTATCTCTTGAATCACGATCTGCCGGAAGTGTGAGTGATTGGCATCATATGCCCGCAATGTTCGCTAGATTCTTCTTATGACTACTCAAGTGCCCGGCGACGCGCTCGTCTCCCTGAACGCCGTCAATAAGCATTACGGCCAGTTGCACGTCCTGAAGGACATCAACCTCAATGTCCGCAAGGGCGAGGTTGTAGTCGTCATCGGGCCGTCGGGTTCCGGCAAGTCAACGCTTTGCCGGGCCATCAACCGCCTCGAGACCATCGACGACGGCGTGATCAAGATCGACGGCAAGGTGCTGCCCGAGGAGGGCAAGGAACTCGCCAAGCTGCGCGCCGACGTCGGCATGGTCTTCCAGTCGTTCAACCTCTTTGCCCACAAGACGATCCTTGAGAACGTCACTCTTGGCCCCATCAAGGTCAAGGGAATTTCGAAGACCGAGGCCGACAAGGACGCCATGGCCCTGCTGGAGCGCGTCGGCGTCGGGCACCAGGCGCCCAAGCTTCCGGCCCAGCTGTCCGGCGGACAGCAGCAGCGTGTGGCGATTGCCCGCGCCCTGGCCATGAAGCCGAAGGTCATGCTTTTCGATGAGCCCACCTCCGCCCTTGACCCGGAAATGATCAACGAAGTCCTCGACGTGATGATCCAGCTGGCCAAAGAAGGCATGACCATGATCGTGGTGACACACGAGATGGGCTTCGCCCGCAAGGCCGCGGACCGCGTGGTCTTTATGGCCGACGGCCAGATCGTCGAAGACGCCACGCCTGAAGAGTTCTTTACCAACCCCAAGAGCAGCCGCGCCAAAGACTTCCTCTCCAAGCTGCTCACCCACTGAGTTCCCTCCGAGTTCGCACCCTGGCCGCCGTGAGGCGGCCGTCCAATGAAAGGAATGTCATGAAGGCATTTATGACCCGAAGGAAATCCCTTCTGGTTGCCGCATCCGCAGCTCTGGCCCTCAGCCTGAGCGCCTGCGGCGGCAGCAGCACCTCCACTTCAAACCCGCCTGTCGCCGAGAAGCCGAGCTTTGCTGCCGACACCACCATGGCCAAGCTTTCATCCGCCGGCAAGATCGTCATCGGCACCAAGTTCGACCAGCCGCTGTTCGGCCAGAAGGGCCTCGACGGCAAGCCTGTCGGGTTCGACGTGGAAATCGGCAAGCTGATTGCCGGCAAGCTGGGCATCCCCGCCGACAAGATCGAATGGAAAGAAACGGTTTCCGCAAACCGTGAGCAGTTCATCAAGAACGGCGACGTCGACATCATCGTGGCGACATACACGATCAATGACAAGCGCAAAGCCGAAGTTTCCTTCGCCGGCCCGTACTACGAGGCCGGTCAGGCCCTCATGGTGAACAAGGACAACACGTCCATCACCAAGCCCGAAGACGTCAAGGGCAAGAATGTCTGCTCCGTGACCGGGTCAACCCCCGCCGCGACGATCGTGGAGAAATACGGAGCAGTCCTGGTTCCGGCCGCGACCTACTCCGCCTGCCTCGAGCCGCTGCGCAACAAGCAGGTTGAGGCGATCACCACCGACAACGTCATCCTCGCCGGATTCGTTGCCAAGGAGCCGGACGCCTTCAAGCTGGCATCGGACCAGACCTTCACCAAGGAGCCGTACGGCATTGGCCTGAAGAAGGACGACACCGCATTCCGCATGTGGATCAACGACCAGCTGGAAGCCTTCGACAAGGACGGTTCCTACAAGAAGGCCTGGGAGGCCACCGCCGGAACGGTCATCAAGACCGCGCCCACGCTTCCCCCGATCGACCGCTACTAGCCAGGTGTGGCGGTTGCCGGGGCCCGCGCCCGTCGCGGCCCCGGTAACCGCCACTCCCGTCTTTCCGCCCCACTTCCCTTAAGGCAGCCGAAGGAACCTATGGACGTCATCATTGAAAACCTCCCCCAGTATTGGGACGGCTTTCTCAGAACCCTCTTCCTGTCCGTGGTTTCGGGGATCCTTGCGCTGATCTTCGGCACCATCCTCGCGGCAGCCCGCGTCTCGCCCATCGCAGCCCTGCGCGGCTTCAGCATGACGTACGTGGAGATTGTCCGGAACACGCCACTGACCATCGCCTTCTTCTTTGCCGCAGTGGTCCTGCCCCGCCTCGGGGTGACATTCCAGCAGTTCGAAGTCGCCGCCATCATCGCCCTGAGCGCCTACACCTCGGCCTTCATCGCCGAAGCGGTGCGCTCGGGCGTCAACAGCGTCCCCGTCGGCCAGGCCGAGGCCGCCCGCAGCATCGGCATGAAGTTCAGCCAGGTCCTCAGCCTGATCATCCTGCCGCAGGCCCTGCGCACGGTGATCCCGCCCATGATCAACATCCTCATTGCGCTCGTGAAGAACTCCTCGGTCGCCGGCGCGTTCTACGTGCTGGAACTCTTCGGCTACGGCCGGCAGCTCGCCAACGCCAACGGCGACGCCGTGCTGTGGGTCCTCGTCGGCATCGCCTTCTTCTACCTGCTGATAACCGTCCCGCTTGGCTATGTGGCCACCGTGGTTGAACGAAAGGTGGCGATCGCCCGATGACCTCGGTCCTTTACGACGTCCCCGGGCCCAAGGCCCGCCGCATTTCCCTGATCGGCTCCATCATCGGCATCATCGCGATTGCCGGTCTGCTCGTCTGGGCCATCTCCATCCTCGCCCAGCAGGGAATCTTTGAGGCAAAGCGCTGGGAAGTCTTCCAGATCCCGGATGTCTGGGCGCTGATCGGCAACGGCATCCTCGCCACGCTCAGCGCGGCTGCGGTGGCTGCCGTGATCGCGTTCCCGCTTGGGCTGGTGCTGAGCCTCATGCGGATCTCCGACGTCGCCTGGATCCGGATCCCGACACGGATCGTGCTGGAGTTCCTGCGCGGCATGCCCGTGGTCCTGATGATGTTCTTCGTGCTGCTGGTGTTCGCGACGGGCTCGTTCGTCGCCGTTGTGGCCGGCCTGGTGCTCTACAACTCCGCGATCTTCGCCGAGATCATCCGCGCCGGCATCCAGTCCCTGCCCAAAGGCCAGCGCGAGGCCGGCCTCGCGATCGGCCTCACCAGTTTCGCCTCCCGGCGCAGCATCGAGCTGCCGCAGGCGATCCGGCGCATGCTGCCGTCGCTCGTGGCGCAGCTCGTGGTGCTGCTGAAGGACACCTCGCTGGGCTACATCGTGTCCTACGAGGAACTGCTGCGCAAAGTGCAGATCATGGCCGACTTCCTCGGCCCGGCCTACCTGTTCCCGGTGTTCTTCGTGGCTGCGGCGATCTACATCGCCATCAACTTCTCCGTCTCCCGCCTGGCGATCTGGATCGAGAAGCGCGGTTCCAAGAAGGCCGCTGGCGGCGTCGTGCACGTGCCGGTCGCAGGGATCCCCACCAAGTAGGCTCCCCGCGACGCGGCCCGCTCCTGCGCCGCGCAGCCCCATACGCAAAAGGTCCGGAATCCCTCTCGGGGGTTCCGGACCTTTTGCGTGTGGTCTTGCGTGTGGCGGTGCGCGGTCTACCTTGTGCCGGCTGCGGGGTTACGCCGTGAGCCAGCTCCGCAGCACCCGCAGGCATTCGCGGATCGCGTCGGCCTCGACATGTTCGTTGTCCTTGTGCGCCAGCAGGGCGTCGCCCGGGCCGAAGTTCACCGCCGGGATGCCCAGCTCGCTGAAGCGGGCGACGTCGGTCCAGCCGTATTTCGGTTTCGGCGCGGCCCCGACGGCGGCAACAAAGGACGCTGCGGCCGGGTGGTGGAGTCCCGGCCGCGCGCCGGCGGCGCTGTCGGTCCGGACGACGTCGAACCCGTCCAGCAGGTCCCGGACGTGCTGTTCGGCCTCGTCCGGGGTCTTGTCGGGGGCGAAGCGGTAGTTGATTTCCACGACGCACCGGTCCGGAATGACGTTGCCGGCGGTCCCGCCATTGATCTTCACGGCGTTGAGGCTTTCCCGGTAATCCAGGCCGTCCACGGTGATGGTCCGCGGCTCGTACGCCGCGAGCCGGGCGAGGATCTGGGCTGCTGCGTGGATCGCGTTGCTTCCCATCCAGGCCCGGGCGGAATGCGCCGCCTCACCCACGGTGGTCGCTTCGAAGCGGATCGTGCCGTTGCAGCCGCCCTCCACCGTCCCGTCCGTGGGTTCCAGCAGGATCGCGAAGTCCCCGCCCAGCAGGCCGCCGTGGTTGCGGACGAGCCGGCCCAGCCCGCTCTTGACGGCCTCGACCTCTTCATGGTCGTAGAACACGAAGGTGATGTCCTTGTCCGGTTCCGCGCCGCCGTCGAACAGCCCTGCGGCCAGCGCCAGCTGCACGGCGACGCCGCCCTTCATGTCGGTGGACCCGCGGCCGTAGAGGATGCCCTCGCCGGGTGCCCCTGAAGGCCAGTAGGACGGGACGCTGCCGAGGGAGCCCTCCGTGGTCGGCAGGGGCACGGTGTCCAGGTGCCCGGCCAGGATGACGCGTTCGGCGCGGCCGAGGTTGGTGCGGGCGATGATCGAGTCCCCGTCCCGGACCAGCTCGAGCTGCGGGATGGCGCGGAGGGCATGCTCCACGGCATCGGCCAGCTCCCCCTCCTCACCGGAGACGCTGTAGATGTCGATGAGCGCCGCCGTCAGCAGCGCCACGTCCTGGCGCAGGTCCAGGCGGGCGGCGTGCGGGCGGGCGGCGTGCGGGCGGGCGGCGTGCGGGCGGGCGGTCGGGTGCGCGTTCAAGTCCGGGGCAGTCACCGTCCCACTTTATCCGCTGAACTTCCCCGCCGCCCCGGCTGTAACCGGTTTCGGGGAGGGCATGTGCCGTCTATAGACTTGGGGCATGACTGAAACCGCTTCTTCCGCTGTGCCCGCAGACGCCCGCTCCGCCTATGGTTACGGCGTCGCCACGATCGCCACCGGCAGCGGTGAAGGCACCGTCCTGGACGTCTGGTTCCCGGCTCCGGCCCTCGGAACGGCCACAGACCGCCTCCGCGACGTCGCCAACGCGGACCAGTCGCTGCTGGACATCGCCGAGACAGGGGCCGATCCCGACCGCGGCACCGAGCAGAAGGTCGTGTTCGTCCAGATCCACCTCGACGAGGCCCCGGCGGACACTGCCGACGCCTACCTGCGCCTGCACCTGCTCTCGCACCGGCTGGTGCAGCCAAACAGCATCAATCTGGACGGCATCTTCGGCAATCTCCCCAACGTGGTGTGGACCAACTTCGGGCCCGCCGCCGTCGAGGGCTTCGAACTGACCCGGGCCCGGTTGCGCAAGCGCGGCGCCGTCACTGTCTTTGGCGTGGACAAGTTCCCCCGCATGGTCGACTACGTCATTCCCTCCGGTGTGCGCATCGCCGACGCCGACCGGGTCCGACTCGGCGCGCACCTGGCCGAGGGCACCACGGTCATGCACGAGGGCTTTGTGAATTTCAACGCCGGCACGCTTGGCACGTCCATGGTGGAAGGCCGCATCTCGGCCGGTGTGGTCGCCGGTGACGGCTCCGACGTCGGCGGCGGCGCGTCGATCATGGGGACTCTCTCCGGTGGCGGCAAGGAAAAGATCTCCCTGGGCAAGCGGGTGCTGCTGGGCGCCAACTCGGGCGTGGGCATCAGCATCGGCGACGATTCCGTCGTCGAGGCCGGGCTTTACGTCACGGCAGGAACCCGCGTGCGCGTCGTCGGCGCCAAGGACGCCGACGGCAAGGACACCAGCCAGGTCGTAAAGGCCGTGGAGCTCTCCGGCGTCCCCAACCTGCTCTTCCGGCGCAACTCCTCCACCGGTGAAGTGGAGGTCCTCCCGCGTCAGGGGCAGACCGTGGAACTCAACGAGGCCCTGCACGCCAACTAAGGTTGGGTGCGGAACGCCAGGCGTTTGCAGAATGTACCGGCCCGGAAAGGGCCCGAGGGAGTAGTTTCGTGGCACGCAGAGGCAGTTTGCGCCGTCGATTCGTGCTGCTCCTGACCCTGGCCATGGTCGCGGGCGGAACCTTCACCGCGATGGCCTTCGTGCAGCGGTCCGAGGTCCTCATCACCGAACACTGCACGGCCGCGGGCGGCGGCAGCGCGGACCTCGCCACGGACCAGGCCGCCAACGCCGGCCTGATCACCGCCGTCGCCGTCCGCCGGGGGCTCCCGGCCCGGGCGGCAAGCATCGCACTGGCCACGGCCATGCAGGAATCCAAACTCCGCAATATCGGCCACGGCGACCAGGCGGGGCCGGACTCCCGCGGGCTCTTCCAGCAGCGCCCCTCCCAGGGCTGGGGGACACTGGAGCAGGTGATGGATCCGTACCACGCGACCAATGCCTTCTACGATGCCCTCGCGAAGGTCCCCGGCTACGAGACACTCGACATCACCGTGGCCGCGCAGACGGTCCAGCGCTCCGCCTATCCTGACGCCTACGCCCAGCACGAGGTGATGGCCCGCGCCTTCGCCTCGTCGCTGACCGGCCAGACCCCCGCGGGACTCGACTGCTCGCTGCGGGACCCGGACGCCGCGGGCGACACGGCTGCCGTGCAGGAGCGTCTGGCCGCGGCCTTCGGCGGCCTCCCGGCCTCCACCGAGGGCCGCACACTCCTGCTGGACGCCGAGGGGACCCAGGCCTGGGCCGTGGCGCAGTGGGCGGTTGCCAACGCCAAGGCCCTCTCCATCACGGAAGTCCAGGCGGAGGGCCGTAGCTGGTCGCGCCAGGCCCGCAACGGCTGGCAGTCCGCCGAGGTACCGGCGGGACAGGTCAGGGTCACGGTCGCCGAGGCACCGAAGCCGTAGAGCTCAGACCAGCAGGTCCACCACGGGCTTCACGTAGCTGCGGAACAGTTCCGGCTGGGACAGCAGCTCGGTGCTCATGATGATTTTATCCGGCTCCAGGTACCAGGCCCGCGGCTCGGCAAGGGGCAGTTCAACGATGGTCAGGGTGAAGTCGTTGGCGGCGCGGCCCACCTCAAGCAGCCGGTCCTCAACCATGTCCTGCAGCAACTGCACCCCGCCGGCGGCTTCGCGCTCCGCCTCAAGGGCAACGTACTCGCCGCGGCGCTCCCGTGCCCAGGACAGCGCCGCGCCGAAATGCGCCTGCAGCACACGGCGGAGGGCAGGGGAATTACCGAAGGCGCGGAAGCCGGGCGGCCCCAGTTCCGGGGACATCTCGGGATGGGCCTTCAGGAGCTGTTCCCACCAGGCTTCCCATTCCGTCTTGAGCGCGCTCAGCCCGCCAACCTCCGCGATGAGGTGGGTGTGGTCCGCTGCCCGGATCTTCGGTGCCGCCTGGCAGAGCGCAGGGTGCCCCGCGCTGTCAAGGCCGGCGGCGTCGCGAACATAAAGTGCAATGAGCATGGGACCCGAAGTGTCCATGGTGATTCGCCAGCCCGGCCCGCCTGTGTGGTGCATCCGATTGCCTCCTTGGCAAGACGTACGTTTCCAGTCTATTCCTCAAGTTAACGCACGTTAATGCCCGCCGGTGTAGCTGACCAGTCCGGTGAGATGGGACTCCAGCACGTCGGTGCACATCTGCGCGGTCATCCATTCGGGCTGCAGCAGTGCGTGCATGGTGAGCCCGTCCAGGGTGGCCAGCAGCCGCTCCGCCTCCGTGACCAGCCGCTGCTGGTCCATGGCCGCGTCTGTGTTTGCCGCCGAGGCAACTTCCATCACGAGCCGCCCGACGATCGCGGCGACGGCGCGGTGGCTCCGGTCGGCTTCCGGGGCCAGGAACGGTTTGGTCCTGGCGGCGTTTTTGAACGCCATCCAGACGCAGGCGTCAACGGCGCGTTCCTGATCCAGCGGAAGAAACTCGCCCAGCAGGGTTAACACGCCCTGGTGGTGTTCCGGGGTCCCGGGCCGCGCCTCCGCGAGGCGCTCGTCGGCCGCCGTCAGCCGGCTGACGATCCGGTCCACAACGACCCCGAAGGAATGCGTCAGGAGTTCGTCGCTGCTGGCGAAGTAGTGCCGGACCGACCCGACCGCCAGTTCCGCCTCGTCCGCGACTTCGCGGAGCGAGGCCCGTTCCAGCCCGTCCGCTGCGACGATCCGGAAGACCGCTTCGACCACTTCCTGGCGCCGCAGTGCGGCGTCGACAAATTTGGGCATTAGTCTGTTTTAGCACGGATGTGCGCGGACGACGTCGGGCCACACCGTCCGGGATCGTCCCGCCTGGGTCAGGGGCGGCCCCCGCCCACCGGAGCCGCACCCGGGCCGGCCCGGCCCGGCCGGCCCCGGCCCGGCCCCGGCCCGGCCCCGGAATGCAAAAGACGCCGGCCGCGCACCCCGAGGGGTGCGCGGCCGGCGTCGTACTGCTGGGTCATGCCCCGGGTATTACACCGAGGGGTAGTTGCGCTCCGGCTCGCCGATGTACAGCTGCCGCGGGCGGCCGATCTTGGTGTTGGGGTCGCTGATCATTTCACGCCACTGGGCGATCCAGCCCGGCAGGCGCCCAATCGCGAAGAGCACGGTGAACATCTTCTCCGGGAAGCCCATGGCCTTGTAGATCAGGCCGGTGTAGAAGTCCACGTTCGGGTAGAGCTTGCGCTGGATGAAGTAGTCATCATTCAAGGCCTTCTCTTCGAGGCGCAGGGCGATCTCCAGGAGTTCGTCGTTACCGCCGAGCTTCGTGAGGATCTCGTGGGCCGTGGCCTTCACGATCTTGGCGCGCGGGTCGTAGTTCTTGTAGACACGGTGTCCGAAGCCCATCAGGCGGACGCCGTCTTCCTTGTTCTTGACCTTCTCCATGTAGTCCTCGGGCTTGGTGCCGTCGGCCTGGATCTGGCGCAGCATCTTCAGCACTGCCTCGTTGGCGCCGCCGTGGGCGGGGCCGAAGAGGGCGTTGATGCCGGCCGAGACCGAGGCGAAGAGGTTGGCGTTGGAGGAGCCGACCAGCCGGACCGTGGAGGTCGAGCAGTTCTGCTCGTGGTCGGCGTGCAGGATCAGGAGCAGGTCCAGCGCCTTGGCAACGACCGGGTCCACCTCGTACTGCTCGGCGGGCAGGCCGAAGCTCAGACGCAGGAAGTTCTCCACGAGGTTGTGGGAGTTGTCCGGGTAGAGCATCGGCTGGCCGATGCTCTTCTTCAGGGCGTACGCCGCAATGACCGGCATCTTCGCCAGCAGCCGGTAGGTTGAGACCTCAACCTGTTCGGCGTTGAAGGGGTCCAGCGAGTCCTGGTAGAACGTGGAGAGCGCGGACACGGCCGAGGACAGCACCGGCATCGGGTGGGCGTCGCGCGGGAAGCCGCTGAAGAAGCCTTTCAGCTCTTCATGCAGCAGGGTGTGGTGGCGGATCCGCTGGTCAAATGCTTCCAGTTCGGTGGTGGTCGGCAGGTTGCCGTAGATCAGCAGATACGAAACTTCAAGGAAGCTTGAGTGCTTGGCGAGCTGCTCGATCGGGTATCCGCGGTACCGGAGGATACCGGCGTCGCCGTCGATGTAGGTGATGGCGGAAGTGGTTGCTGCGGTGTTCATGAAGCCGGGGTCGAAAGCAACGGCACCGGTCTGCTTCAGCAGCTTGGAAACGTCGTAGCCTTCGTTTCCTTCTACAACCTTGATGCGCGGGAGTTCGAGCTCGCCGCCGGCATGGCGCAGGGTTGCGCTGGTGGTCTCAGTCATGGAGTCTCCTCTGAGGCCTCGGGGGCCTCTGTAGAAAGCTGGTCCAACTTTTGGTGAAGCCGCCCACGGAACCTGTTTTGGACACGGATTCCAACGGCTGCGCTGCCTTCTTGTGGAAAGCCACCATTGATAGTCAGTTAAAAACTACCGGCAGTTTCCGGGTGGCACTAATCCGAGGCCATCCGGAACCCGCCAGAACGCGCCAGTTGTGGCACGTGTCACAGCATTGTTACGGGCCGGCGGCCAGACGCGAGGCGGCGGCGTCGATCCGCTCATCGCTTGCCGTCAGCGCGACGCGGATGAATCCGTTGCCGGCGTCGCCGTAGAAAACCCCCGGGCCGACGACGATCCCGCGGTCCGCGAGCCGTCCAACCGTGTCCCAGGTGGCTTCGCCCGCGGTGGCCCAGAGGTAGAGCCCTGCCCGGGATTCGTGGATGGTCAGCCCAAAGCGCTCGAGCGCCGGCACGATCCGTTCCCGGCGCCCCCGGTAGAGGTCCTTCTGCGCCTGGACGTGCGCATCGTCGCCGAGGGCGACCCGCATGGCTTCCTGGACCGGGTAGGGAACGATCATGCCCGCGTGCTTGCGGCTGTTGACCAGGTTCGCCATGATGGCGGGGTCACCGGCCACAAAAGCGGCACGGTAACCGGCCAGGTTCGACTGCTTGCTCAGGGAGTACACGGCCAGCAGGCCTTCATGGGAGCCTTCCGCGACCTGTGGGTCCAGGATGCTGGGCACCGGGGCTCCCCCTCGCTGGACGTCCCATTCGCCCCACCCCAGTTCGGCGTAGCACTCATCCGAAGCCACCACGGCGCCGAGCGCGCGGGCCTGCCGGACGATCCCGCGGAGCGATTCGGCGTCGCGGACGCTTCCAGTGGGGTTGGCCGGGGAGTTGACCCAGACCAGGCGCACCCTGGCGCGGGTGGCGGCGTCGAGCTCATCGAGATTGTCCGCGGCGACATGCTCAGCGCCGGCGAACGTGGCGCCGATGTCATAGGTGGGGTAGGCGACGGTGGGACGGACGACGACGTCGCCAGCCTTGAGGCCGAGCAGGAACGGGAGCCAGGCCACGAGCTCCTTGGACCCCACGGTGGGCATGATGTCCTGCGGGTCCAGCCCCGGCACGCCGCGGCGGCGTTCAAACCACGCGGCGATCGCTTCCCGGAGTCCGGCCGTGCCGTGGACCGTAGGGTAGCCGGGGGCGTTCGCTGCCGAGCGCAGCGCCTCCTGAACCACTTCGGGGGTGGCGTCCACCGGAGTCCCGATCGACAGGTTGGCCACTCCCCCGGGGTGTTCGGCTGCCCTGGCAATGTACGGCGCCAGGGCCTCCCACGGGTAGTCGGGCAGGCTGAGGCCGAAGCTGCGCAGCGCAGATGTCACCGATGTCCGCCTTAGCTCTCTTGGTTCTGCGGCGGCAGGGCGGCGATCATCGGGTGGTCCGTGTGGGTGTTGCCGACCTTGGCGGCCCCGCCCGGGGACCCCAGGTCGTCGAAAAATTCAACGTTGGCCTTGTAGTAGTCGGCCCATTCCTCGGGAGTGTCATCCTCGTAGTAGATGGCTTCGACGGGGCAGACAGGCTCGCAGGCACCGCAGTCCACGCACTCGTCGGGGTGGATGTACAGGGAACGCTCACCCTCATAGATGCAATCGACGGGGCACTCTTCAATACATGCCTTGTCCTTGACATCTACACACGGCTGCGCGATTACGTACGTCACGTCCCTGGCCTCTCCACGTTGGTTCCGGCGACCGCCGGAAAGCTGCTCCCGGCCTGAGCGCCGGGCTGCTGACTTCTGAGCCTATTATCTCCCGGGCCGTTCCCGCGAACCTAGCCGGGCGTCACACGGGTCCGCACTATTGAATCTACCGGACCTAGTATGAACGTGTGAGTTCCCCGACGAGTTTGCCCCAGCAGTTCCTTGCCGCCGCCGATCTGGGAACCCGGGTGGTTGTCAGGTACCGGGTGGAGGGCGGCCTGACGGACGCCCTGGGTGAGCTGGTGGCACGCACCGACGGCGGCTGCACCATCCGCACCCGCCGCTCCGACGTCGTGGTCCCGCTGGCGCTGGTGGTGGCCGCCAAGCAGGTCCCGCCGGCCCCGCCCCGCCGCGCTCCCCGCGGCCCCGCGCTCCCCGGGGGACATGCCCTCCCCTGAGGTGCCCCCGCCGCCAGGCCCAGTGCCACCGGGGGGACATGCCCTCCCTTGGCCTGCACCGACCCGCCCGCCGAGTGGACATGCCCTCCCTTGGCCTGCACCGATGAACATAGAGCCACTATGTCCATCGGCGGCCGGATGCGTGGGGCATGTCCCTGAAGTCCCGGCGCCGGACGGCGGCCATGTCCAGCGGGGGCTGTGAACGACGGACATTTCCGGCGGCCGACAAGCAGTAGCCGGAGGCCATGCCCAGTGCTAGGCGGCAACAGAGAGCCCGTTCAGTGCTTCGCGGACCATGGCGATGAACTCCTCGGGCCGGTTCAGGAGCAGGGAGTAGCTGACAACAAGGATGGGGATGCCGCGCCGGGTTGTCACGTTCCAGCGCCGCCGGTCCTCCTCAAAGCTAGCCCGGTCCATGTGGAAGCCTGCACCGTCCGTCTCGATGCCGAGCCTGCCGTCGACCATGAGATCGAGGTGGCCCATGCCGGGGATGTTGACCTGGGACTCCACATGAAAACCGGCCCTCCGCAGCCAGTACCGGGCCATGCACTCGATGATGGACTGCGATTGCGGCACGATCCGGGCCGCCATCCGGCGCGCCCTCACATCATTGCGGCCGGACAGCCGCTGCCGTAGGGCCGTGAGTGACAGGCTCTTGAGGACGACGGCGGATTCGGCAATCACCAGGCCGTCGAGTTCGGGCAGGCAGCGCAGGCTTTGCACAACGGTGTCCAGCAGGGCGGGCGGTGCCGCGGACCGGTGGCAAATGAAGCCTGGATAGCTGCGGCTGTGCGGGACGGCAATATGGGGTTGCCCGGGCGGTTCCAGGACCCAGAGGCCCTGGAACTGCGCCGCCGTGGCACATGCTGGCTCCGCCGGCAGCGACCGGATGGCTATGAGCCGGGCATCGGCGCCGGGGACAGCGTAGACGCCGCGGGCCACCCGGGAAACCGCCCCCGAGGCGAGGGCGGACTTGAGCTGGAAGTCCGAGACGCCGGCGGCAGCGAGGTGTTTGGCGCGGGCAACGCCGTCGTAGTTGGACAGTACTTCGGTGAGATTGACCATGCGGACATCGTGGCGCCGGAGGCTCAGAAAGGAACAGGGCCCCGCCCCGCTATGTGCACAAGGACAGGCCCGGTGGACCGGCCTCTTGGAGGACACGCTCCGCGTCCGGGGTTGCTCCCCCGCTGCCGGCAATGCGCATGTCCCCGGGCGGAGCGCTAAGGATGGACATGTCCCCGGCTGCGGGGGGAGCGGGAATGGGCATGTCCCCCGCAGGGTGCAGAGATTGGACATAGTGCCGTTATGCCCACCCGCGGCCTCCAAGAATGGGCATGTCCCCCGGGGCGGGCGGGTGGGGTGGTGCGGGGGTGACAGCGGGACTGCCTGCGGGGGTGTCAGCGGGCACGCCTGCGGGGGCTCAGGTGCGGAGCGGGCGGTAGCGCCGGCACCAGGCCAGCATGCCGACGGTGACCACCGCGATGCCGTAGATCCAGAGGTTCCCGGCCAGGTCGCCGATGATGAGCCGCTTGCCGTTCCCCATCGTGGACCACCAGCCCGCCAGCGCATAGCAGAGGGCGCCGCAGGCCGCCGTCGGAAGCGCCGAGCGGAACGCGGCGCCGAGCCACAACTCCACGGCCCCCAGCAGAACCAGCGCGGCGGCGGCACCCCATGGCACGTCGACGCCTGCGACCAGGATGTCCTGCCCGTGCAGCATCGTGCCCGCGAGGGCAGCAAAAAGAGCTGCCGGCACGGCGGCGGCAATACCGCCTGCCATGCCGGCAGCTCTCTTATTCACAAATAATCCGTTGTTTCAGCGCAGAACGCGGAAACTAGACCTTCGCGCGGGCGCGGTTGGACTTGGCGCGCTGGTTGACGTCGAGGATGAGCTTCCGGATCCGGATGGATTCCGGGGTGACCTCGACACACTCGTCTTCGCGGGCGAATTCGAGGGACTCTTCGAGGGTCAGGTCGCGCGGGGGCGTCAGGTTCTCGAAGGTGTCGGACGAAGCGGCACGCATGTTGGTGAGCTTCTTTTCCTTGGTGATGTTGACGTCCATGTCATCGGCGCGGGAGTTCTCGCCGACGATCTGGCCCTCGTAGACCTCGGAGGTGGGGCGGACGAAGAAGGATCCGCGTTCCTGCAGGTTGATCATGGCGAACGGCGTCACAACACCGGCGCGGTCGGCGATCATCGAACCGTTGGTGCGGTATTCGATCGGGCCGGCCCAGGGCTCGTAGCCCTCGGAGATGGACGCTGCGATGCCGGCGCCGCGGGTGTCCGTGAGGAACTTGGTGCGGAAACCGATCAGGCCACGGGCCGGAACGATGAACTCCATGCGGCACCAGCCGGTGCCGTGGTTCGCCATGTTGGTCATGCGGCCCTTGCGGGCAGCCATGAGCTGCGTGACGGCGCCGAGGTACTCTTCCGGCACGTCGATGGTCATGTGCTCCATCGGCTCGTGGACCTTGCCGTCGACGAGCTTGGTGACAACCTGCGGCTTGCCGACGGTCAGCTCGAAGCCTTCGCGTCGCATCTGCTCGACCAGGATGGCCAGCGCGAGCTCGCCACGTCCCTGGACTTCCCAGGCATCCGGACGCTCGGTCGGGAGCACCTTGATGGAGACGTTACCGATCAGTTCCTTGTCCAGGCGGTCCTTGACCTGGCGGGCCGTGACCTTGGCACCCTTAACCCGGCCGGCCAGCGGCGAGGTGTTGATACCGATGGTCATGGAGATGGCCGGATCGTCGACGGTGATCAGCGGCAGCGGCTGCGGGTTGTCGACGTCAGTCAGGGTCTCACCAATGGTGATGTCCTCGATGCCGGCGACGGCGACAATCTCGCCGGGGCCGGCGGACTCGGTCGGAACGCGGTCCAGCGCCTTGGTGGCCAGCAGTTCGGTGATCTTGACGTTCTTGAGTTCACCGTTGGCGCGGGCCCAGGCAACGGTCTGGCCCTTGCGCAGGGTGCCGTTGTAGATACGCAGCAGCGCCAGGCGGCCGAGGAACGGGGAGGCGTCCAGGTTGGTGACGTGCGCCTGGAGGACACCGTTCGGGTTGTAGGTCGGAGCCGGGATGTGCTCGATGATGGCCTGGAACAGCGGCTCGAGGTCCTCGTTCTCGGGAGCCGAACCGTCGGCGGGCTGCTCGAGGGACGCACGGCCAACCTTGGCGGCGGCGTAGACAACCGGGACGTTGAGGATCTTGTCCAGGTCGAGGTCCGGAACTTCGTCGGCCAGGTCGGAGGCCAGGCCCAGGAGCAGGTCCATGGACTCGTGGACGACTTCGTCGATCCGGGCGTCGGGACGGTCGGTCTTGTTGACCAGGAGGATCACCGGCAGGTGGGCGGCGAGGGCCTTACGAAGGACGAAGCGGGTCTGGGGCAGCGGGCCCTCAGAGGCGTCAACGAGGAGGACGACGCCGTCGACCATCGACAGGCCGCGCTCGACCTCGCCACCGAAGTCGGCGTGGCCGGGGGTGTCGATGACGTTGATGGTGATGGTCTCGCCCTTGGAGGACGGTCCGTTGTAGGCCACGGTGGTGTTCTTGGCCAGGATGGTAATGCCCTTTTCGCGCTCGAGGTCGCCGGAGTCCATGACCCGGTCTTCGAGGTGGTTGTGCGCGGCAAAGGAGTTGGTCTGCTTGAGCATGGCGTCGACCAGAGTGGTCTTGCCGTGGTCAACGTGGGCCACGATCGCGACGTTGCGCAGGTCACTGCGCGATGCAGTGGCTACCGCGGTGTTGGTGGTGGTTTCAGACATGCGTTATTGCTCGATTCAGTGGTGAAGTCAGCTGTTGTATCGCGACATTTCCAACCGGAACGCACGACGGTTACGCCCCTTTGGCACAGGGCACCTTCATCCATTCTAAACGCAAGGGCATTTATTGGCCTAAAATCCCTCAATCCCGGCATACCGGCCCGGGCAGTCAGCGCGGGAGATCTGGCCGCGGGCGTGAGTAAAATCACTGGATTTTACGGCCTTCATGCCCCATCATTGCTGGGACAGCAGCAGCCAACCCGGAGACATCCATGCGATACGCCCCGGCTCTGTCCCGCTTGGCCGCACCGATGATCGCCGTAGGCATCCTGGTTGCCGGCTGCGGGCAGGCCCCTTCCACCCCCGCCGACGGCGCCGGGGAATCCCCCCTTTACGGTCTCTACGGCCAGAGCGTTCCTGCGCCTGCCGGGGCTCCCGGCGAGCCTCTGGCTGCAGGCTCCAACGGCACCAGGAAACTCGCCCAGGGGACCGCAACGGCAGGCATGCCCGCGGGCACCATTTACCGGAATCCTGCCAACGGCCGCAACGAGGTGGTCGTGGCGGATATCGCGGGGACGGCTGTGCTGATCGGCGATTCCCAGTCCGAGCCCGCTGGTTCCTGGCCCCGCACAGCCCTGGCAAGCCTGGGCTACAAGGTCCACTTCTGCGGCCGGGGCGGCACCGGCTTCGTGGCTTCCAACGGCACCACCGGCAATTATCCGGACGCCCTGCAGCGCGGCGACTGGCTGCTCCCCTACGGTTCGCCGCCCCTGGTTGTGATCGAGGGCGGCGGCAACGACGCCGCCCGCGGCGCAACCGACCAGCAGATCTCAGGGAACGCCGAGCGGCTGATCGCCAGCGTCCGGCAGCGCTACCCCGCGGCGCGGTTGGCCATGGTCGGGACCCTCGCCCGCGGCGCCGGCAACGGGGGCGGGCGCCGTTCCGAGGTCGACGCCCTGCTGGGCACGGTGGCGGCCAGGAATTCCATTTCCTTTGTCAGCGTCGGCGACTGGCTCACGCGCTACGACCTGTCGCAATCCATGGCCGACGGCGTCCACATGAGTCCCGGGGGCCACGCCGCCCTGGCCGCCCTGCTGGCCCGGAAGCTGGACGAACTCGGCCTCCGGACTCCGGTGCCCGTGCCGGCGGAGTCCGCGGCAACCCCCTGAGCGCCGGCCTCGTTCCCTGACCGCCCAAGTTCGCTAAGAGGCTGGCCGCCCAAGTTCCTTAATCGACAGGAGCCGGCGCCCGCCCGGAGGGGCGGACACCGGCTCATGTGTCTTTCAGTTCAGTCCAGACGGCTCAGGCAACTTCCGGGGGCAGCATCAGGCGCGCACCCGGGATGGCGTTGAGCAGCGCCTTGGTGTACTCCTGCTGCGGCGCGTCGAAGACGTCGTCGGTGGAACCCGTTTCCACCAGCTTGCCCTGCTCCATGACGCACACGTGGTCGGCGATTTGCCGGACCACCGCGAGGTCGTGGGTGATGAACAGATAGGTCAGGCCCAACCGGGACTGCAGTTCCGCGAGCAGGTTCAGCACCTGCGCCTGCACCAGGACATCCAGGGCGGACACGGCCTCATCGCAGATGATCACCTCGGGATCCAGTGCGAGGGCCCGCGCGATCGCGACGCGCTGGCGCTGGCCGCCCGAGAGCTCGTTCGGGTACCGCTGCATGGTGGACTGCGGCAGCGACACCTGGTCCAGCAGTTCGCGGACCTTCTTCTCGCGGCTGGCTTTGTCCCCGATCTTGTGGGTCCGCAGCGGCTCCTCGATGGTCCGGAAGATGTTGTACATCGGGTCCAGGGAGCCGTAGGGGTCCTGGAAGATCGGCTGCACCCGGCGTCGGAAAGCGAAGATCTCCTTGCTGTTCAGCGTCGAGGTGTCAACGCCGTCGAAGATGATCTTGCCGGAGGTGGGCGTCAGGAGGTTAAGGACCATCTGCGCCACGGTGGACTTGCCGGAACCCGACTCCCCCACGATCGCCGTCGTGGTCCCCCGCTTGACGCTGAAGGAGACGTCGTCGACGGCGCTGAAGTCCGTCGACTTGCCGAACCCGGAGCGCAGCTTGAAGACCTTGCTCAGGTTCTGGATCTGCAGTACGTCTTCAGCCACCGCCGGTCCGGCGGCTGTAGCCTCGCCGGGGGCCAGCAGCTCGTCCGATTCGACGCCCAGTTCCTTGGCAACCTGGATGCGTCGGGATGCCAGCGACGGCGCCGAGGCCACCAGGCGCTGGGTGTAGGGGTGCTGCGGGTTCTGCAGCAGCTCCAGGGACGGCCCCGACTCCACCACCTGCCCGCGGTACATGACGACGACCTTGTCCGCGCGCTCGGCGGCCAGGCCGAGGTCGTGGGTGATCAGCAGCACGGCTGTGCCGAGCTCGGTGGTCATCTTGTCGAGGTGGTCGAGGATCTGCCGCTGAACGGTGACGTCCAGGGCCGATGTCGGCTCATCGGCGATCAGCAGGCGCGGCTGGCAGGACAGCCCGATGGCGATCAGCGCCCGCTGGCGCATGCCGCCGGAGAACTCATGCGGGTACTGCTTGGCCCGCCGGGCGGCGTCAGGCAGCCCTGCCTGGGACAAGACCGTGGCGACGTCGTCCCGGCCGCTGGGAAGCCCGTTGGCCTTCAGCGTCTCCTTGACCTGGTCGCCGATTTTCCATACCGGGTTCAGGTTGGACATCGGGTCCTGCGGGACCATGCCGATGCTGTTGCCGCGGAGTTCGATCATCCGCTTCTCCCCGGCATTGGCGATGTCTTCGCCATCAAACAGGATCTGACCGGCCGAGACGCGGCCGTTGCCCGGAAGCAGCCCGATGGCGGCCAGCGCCGTCGTCGACTTGCCCGAACCGGACTCGCCCACGATGGCCACCGTCTCGCCCGGCATGATGGTCAGGTGCGCGTTCCGCACGGCCTGGACGTCGCCATTGCTGGTGGCGAAGGTGATCGCCAGATCCTTGATTTCAAGCAGCGGGCGCACAGCGGCAAAGCCCGCTTCCTGGACGTCAGCTTCCTGGATTTCAACAGAGATGTTCAAGGTGTCCCCTTTCATCGCTTGCGCGCTTTGGGATCGAGGGCATCACGCAGGGCGTCGCCCAGCATGATGAAGCTCAGGACGGTGATGGACAGCGCGATGGCAGGGTAGAGCAGCGGCATCGGGTTGGACCGGAGCGAGGCCTGCGCTGCCTGGATGTCATTGCCCCACGACATCACGCTGGGCGGCAGGCCGATGCCGAGGAAGGACAGCGTGGACTCGGCCACGATGAACGTGCCAAGCGAAATCGTGGCGACGACGATGATCGGGGCCAGCGAGTTCGGCATGACGTGGCGCATGAGGGCGCCGAACTTGGAGACACCCAGCGACCGGGCGGCGGTGACGAAGTCAGCATTGCGGACCTCGATCACAGCACCGCGGGTAATGCGGGCGATCTGCGGCCAGCCGAAGGTCACCAGGATCACCACCAGGGTCCAGACCGTCCGGTTGGCGCGGAACATCGGCAGCTGCATCAGCACAATGGCGCCAAGAATCAGCGGCAGTGCAAAGAAGATGTCGTTGATGCGCGCCAGGACGGCGTCCACCCAGCCGCCGTAGTAGCCGGCCACGGCACCCATGACGCCGCCGATGAGGAGTACGCCGAGGGTGGTGAACAGGCCCACCGTCACCGAGGAACGTGTCCCGAAGATAACGCGCGCATAGACGTCGCAGCCCTGCTGGGTGAAGCCCAGCGGATGGCCGTCGGCAGGTCCCGCGTCCGAGTTCGCCAGCTGGCAAGCCTCGGATGTGGGATCGATCCCGGAGAACAGCCCCGGGAACAGCGACACTGCCGCCACAAAGAGGATCAGGACAGCCGATATCAGGAACAGCGGCTGCTTGCGCAGATTCCGCCAGGCCTCCCCCCTGAGGCTCAGGGGTGCCTTGTCCTCCTTGACGCGGTCAGTCGCCTGGAGGGGCGTCTCGGCGAGGTCTGCAACAAAATGCTCATTGTGGCGCTCCACGAGAGCGGCGGCGCTGTGCTTTGAAGTGTTCTCATCAGGAGTCATAGCGGATCCTCGGGTCAAGCCAGGCGTACAGCAGGTCAACGAGCAGGTTGGAAAGGCAGTAGATCAGCACCAGGACGGTGACGATCGAGACCACCGTCGGGCCTTCCCCTGACAGGACGGCCCGGTAGAGCCGGTTGCCGACCCCAGGGATGTTGAAGATGCCTTCGGTGACGATCGCGCCGCCCATCAGGGCGCCCAGGTCCGCGCCGAGGAACGTGATGACGGGGATCAGGGAGTTGCGCAGAATGTGCACGCGGACAACCTTGAAACGGGACAGGCCCTTGGCCGAGGCGGTGCGCACATAGTCGGCGCTCATGTTCTCCAGCACGCTGGTCCGGGTCAGCCGGAGGACATAGGCAAAGGAGCCCAGGCCCAGGACGATTGCCGGCAGGATCAGGTCCTGCACGGTCGCGGCCGGGCTGACCGTGGGTTTGGCCCAGCCGAGCTGGACGCCGATGAAGTACTGCAGCAGGAAGCCGAGCACGAAGATCGGGATGCCGATGACAATGAGCGATGCCACAAGGACCGTCGCGTCGAACAGCTTGCCCTTGCGCAGACCGGCGATGAGGCCGAAGAGGATGCCGAAGAAGGCTTCAAAGATCAGGGCCATGATCGCGAGCCGGGCCGTGACCGGGAAGACCTCGCCGAGCACTGCGGCGATCGGGCGGCCGGAGAAGTCCTGGCCGAGGTCAAAGGTGAAGATGCTCTTCAGGTAGAGCAGGTACTGGACCCAGAACGGCTGGTCCAGGTGGTACTGGGCCCGGAGCTGGGACGCCACGGCCTCGTTGACCGGCTTGTCGCCGAAGAGTGCCACGATGGGGTCGCCCGGGAGGCTGAAGACCAGGAAGTAGACGAGCAGGGTTGCGCCCAGGAATACGGGAATCAGCTGGAGGAATCGCTTGAGGATGTAGGTCGTCATGAGCGGACGACACCCCCGGAAGCGGCCATCCTGTCCAGGGATGCGGTGGAGTTGTTCATCAAAGAACCTTTTCACTATGGATGCGGGCCGACGCCGGTTCACTCACGGCGGGCGGCCGACTAAAAGTTCGCCCGAAGAGCCGGGCCGTCAAAAAATGCAGGAAAACACGACGACGGCGGAGGCCCCAGTCTGGGCAGCCCCCGCCGTCGTTATGTGGTTACTTGCCGGTTACGTTGTAGTACAGCGGGACGCCGTCCCAGCCGTAGTCAACGTTGCTGACCTTGTCGCTCCAGCCGCCCTGGGCAACCTGGTACCACAGGGGGATGGCCGGAAGGTCCTGGAGAAGAATCTCCTGGGCCTTGTTCATGGCCTTGTTGCCATCAGCCACGGTCGAGGCGTTCAGGCCGTCGGAGACAGCCTTGTCGAACTCCGGGTTCGCGTACTTGGCGTCGTTGGAGCCGGCACCGGTCTTGTAGATCGGGCCGAGGAAGTTGTACAGCGACGGGTAGTCTGCCTGCCAGCCGGCGCGGATGGAACCGGTCAGCGTCTTGGCGGTGGCGTCGTTGCGGGCTTCCTTGAAGGTTGCGTAGGGCTTGCCTTCAACCTTGATGCCGAGGGTGTTCTTGAGCTGGTTGACGACAGCTTCGACCCATGCCTTGTGTCCGCCCTTGTCGGCGTTGTAGGCAATGGTGAACGTCTCGTTGGAGTCCCACTTCTGGATGGCGTCGGCCTTGGCCCAGGCCTCCTTGGCCTTGGTGGCGTCGAACTTCAGGTTCTCGGATCCGGGGACCGAGTCGCTGTAGCCGTCCAGCACGGGGGCCGTGAAGTCCTTGGCGGGCTGGCGGGCGCCGCTGAAGATGACCTTGGTGATCTCGTCGCGGTTGATTGCCATCGAGATTGCCTGGCGGCGCAGCTTGCCGGCCTCACCGCTCCATTCCGGCAGGTACTCCGGGATGGCGATGGTCTGGTTGCCGGCGTACGGCTTGTTGATGGTGCGGTCGCCGAGGTCGGACTTGAAGTTCTTCAGCGCGCTCGTGGGGATGGTCTGCAGGATGTCCAGGTTGTTGGACAGCAGGTCCTGGTACGCGGCGTCGTCGTTCTGGAAGATCTTGAACGTCACGCCGGCGTTCTTGGCCTTGCGGGGACCGGTGTAGTCCGGGTTCGGGACAAGCTGGATCTGCACGTTGTGCTGCCAGCCGCCGTCAGCAAGCTTGTAGGGGCCGTTGCCGACCGGCTTTTCGCCGAAGCCCTTCGGGTCCGCGAGTGCGCCGGAGGGGACCGGCACGAAGGCGGTGTAGCCGAGGCGCAGCGGCCAGTCAGACTCAGGCTGCTTCAGTTCGATGGTGAACGTCTGGTCGTCAACGACCTTCAGGCCGGACATGGTGGTGACGGTGGAGCCTTCTGCGCTGGCCTCGTCGTAGCCCAAGATGCTTTCGAAGAATCCGCCGCTGAGCTGCGCGTTCTTGGCTGCCGCGCCGAAGTTCCAGGAATCAACGAAGGACTTGGCCGTGATGGCCTCGCCGTTGGTGAACTTCTGGTCCTTCTTGACCTTGATGGTGAAGTGCTGGCCGTCCTTGCCTTCAATGGACTCAGCCAGTTCGTTGACGGGCTTTCCGCTGGGGTCGTAGCTGACCAGGCCCGCGAAGATCATGTCGATGACCTTGCCGCCGCCAACCTCGTTGGTGTCGGCCGGCATCAGCGGACGCTGGGGCTCGGAGCCGTCGGCGAGGATGACTTTGCTGGTGTTGCCACCGGTGGTGCCGCTACCGGCGGCAGTGCCACCGGCGCCGCATCCGGACAGGGCGAGAGCGGCGATAGCCGCCAGGCCCAGTGCTGTGGAAGTGCGCGAAAAACGCATTCCGCCTCCTATGAGTTGTGGGAGTTCGTGAGGGAAAGACTTATGCTTCCCCGCAGGCAGGCACAGGGATATCCCCTGTGACGTGGCCTACATATGCGAGTAGCCTATCCCGAGGATGTCCAGATGCTGGAACTCTGTTGCCAAACCGTGACCCGACAAAAGCGTGACCGATGGAGTCAATCGCGATGTATTTCACGTCACACGCTACCGGCTGGTAAAATTCGCCGCCGGGGCAGCCTGGTTAGGGGCGGTTAACTCGTTCCGGCCTCCAGCAATTGGGCGCGCAACTCGCGGCGCTCCCGCTGTTTTTCCGGATCGGGGAGCGGCACTGCGGCCAGGAGGCGCTGGGTGTAGGGTTCCTGCGGGTTGCGCAGGATCTGGTCCCGGGTGCCCTGCTCGACGATGCGTCCGCGCTGCATCACGCAGATCCGGTCCGCAAGCACGTCCACGACGGCGAGGTCGTGGGTGACGAACAGGCAGGCGAACCCGAGTTCCTTCTGCAGGTTCTGGAAAAGATCGAGCACCTTGGCCTGCACGGAGACATCCAGGGCCGAGGTGGGCTCGTCGGCGACCATCAGTTTCGGCTTGAGCGAGAGTGCCCGCGCGATGCCGACGCGCTGCTTCTGGCCGCCGGAGAGCTCGTGCGGGTAGCGGTTGCGGTAGTTCCGCGGGAGCTCCACCTGGTCCAGCAGCTCCTCGATCCGCTTCTGCAGCTCGACACCTTTCGCCACCCCTGCGAGGAACATCGGCTCCCCGATGCTCTCGCCGATCGGAAGCCTCGGGTTCAGCGACGACGACGGGTCCTGGAACACCATGCCGACGTGCCGGCGCATCTCATGAAGCTGCCGGCCGTTCCGTTTGGCGGCCGAGATGTCCTGGCCGACGACCTTCATGGTGCCGGCCGCGACCGGCAGCAGACCGACGGCGGCACGGCCGATCGTGGTCTTGCCCGAACCTGACTCCCCCACCAGCCCGACGACCTGTCCCGGATAGATGACCAGGTTGGCGCCCTCCACGGCGCGGAATGCGGGAACACGGCCCTGTTTGGGATACTCGATCGCCACGTCCGTCAGTTCCAGCACCGGCTCGCCCTGCGGCCTCGCGGCCTCGGCGGCGGCCAGGGCCTCGGCGTTCTCACGTTCGCGCCGGAGGAGCTGATCTTCCGGGATCGAGGAGAGCTCGGCCTTGGTTGCCGCGGCGAGGGCGGCGGTCACGTCCACTTCCCCGGCGGAGTCCGCGCCGCCCTGGCCAAGGTGCGGGACGGCAGCGAGCAGGGCCTTGGTGTACTCATGCTGCGGGTTGTGGAAGATCTCGGCCGCCGTGCCGGTTTCCACGATCACACCGCGGCGCATCACGGCAATCCGGTCAGCCAGGTCAGCCACGACGCCCATGTCGTGGGTGATCAGGACGATGGCGCTGTCCAGCTTGTTCCGCAGGTTGCGCATGAGGTCCAGGATTTCCGCCTGGACCGTCACATCCAGGGCGGTGGTGGGTTCGTCGGCGATCAGCAGCTTCGGGTCGCAGGACAGGGACTGGGCGATCATGGCGCGCTGCCGCTGGCCGCCGGAGAGCTGGTGGGGGTAGGACCGGAAGGCCTTCTCCGGATCCGGCAGCTCCACGAGCTCGAGCATCCGCAGGGCACGCAGCCGGGCTTCGTCCGGAGAAACCTCGCTGTGCAGCCGGACGGTCTCCACGATCTGGGCGCCCACGGTGTAGACCGGGTTCAGGGCCGTCATGGGCTCTTGGAAGATCACGGCCACTTCCTTGCCACGGACCGCCCGGATGTTGGCCTCGTTCGTGCCGAGCAGCTCCTGGCCGGCGAGTTTGACACTTCCCGTCACGCGGCTGTTGCTGGGCAGCAGGCCGAGCAGGGCCATCGAGCTGGCACTTTTGCCCGAACCGGACTCCCCCACGATCGCGAGCACTTCACCGGCGCGCACCTCATAGTTCAGGCCGATCGCTGCGGGGACCCATTTCTTATCCACACCGAAGTCCACGCTGAGGTTGCGCACTTCGAGGACGGGTCCCCCCCGCTCAGGCGCCGGGGTAACGGCCGGGTCGAGGGCGATGAAGTCAGTCATGATGGGGTCTTCCTTCCGTCCGGGCCGCAGGCGCACCGGGGATTAGTGCTGCGGCTCGGAATACTGAATTATTGGGGGCATGAGCTCCGCGCCGCACGCCGGTAAAGTTGAAATCTTCAAAGCCCGAACGAACAAATGGTTCGCATGGCTGTCCTGGGCGGTGGCCGGTGTCGGCATCGTGGCCATGGCGGTCTCCCCCGGCCCCGGTGCCCTGGCCGGCATCGCTCCGCTGGTGCTGATCGCGTTCCTGGGCTGGCAGCTCTTCTGGCTCCCCGCCGTCGTGGTGTCTGACGCCGGGATCAGCCTGGAGAACCCGTTCCGCTCCATCACGGTTCCGTGGGCGGCCCTGGTGCACGTCGATACGCGTTTCGCCCTGACCCTGGTCACAGCGGGGAAGAGCTACACGTCGTGGGCCGCCCCGGCGCCCGGGATCTGGGGCGGCCGGAACGCCCGGCCGGAGGACCTCCAGGGGCTTCCGGCCACAACCTACGGGCCGGCCCGGTCCGTGCGGCCCGGGGATCTCAAGTCCACGGACTCCGGCCAGGCGGCCCGGCTGGTGCGGGAGCGCTGGGATGACCTCGCCGAAAGCGGCCAGCTGGCGGCCGGCGACGCCGCCGTCACCCCTGCGACGGTGACTTACCGCTGGAAGGCAATGATCATTGACGTGCTGCTGCTGGCGGCCAGCTACTGGGCCGTGGCCGGCCAGTAGCCGGCAGCCCGGCCGCCCGGCTCGAAACCGGACCGTCATCTACTTGCCCTTGAGTTCGTCGAACGCCGTGACCGGAGCCGGATCCACTTCGATTTCCGCGGCCTTCTTGGCGTTGAACTTTTTCTGACGCGGGTCGAACGCGTCCCGCAGGCCATCGCCGATGAAGTTGATGCTCAGGCAGATCAGCACGATGAACAGACCCGGGAACCAGAAGAGCCACGGCCGGGTCGCAAAGGCCGCCTGGTTCTGCGAGATGAGCAGCCCCAGCGAGGTGTCCGGCGCCTTGACGCCGACGCCGAGGTAGCTCAGGGCCGTCTCGGTCAAAATCGCGGCCGACATGGTCAGGGTGACGTTGACGATGAGCACGCCAACGGCGTTGGGCAGGATGTGTTTGAAGATGATGCGTGCGTTGCTGGCACCGGAGATCCTTGCCGCGTCGACGAACTCACGTTCACGCAGCGACAGGAATTCACCGCGCATCAGGCGGGCCAGGCCCACCCAGCTAATCAGGCCCAGAAAGATCCCGATGGCGAGGACGCCGTTGTTGCTGGCGAAGGAGGCGAACCAGCTACCCGAGTCCCGCCGTCCGGCCAGCTGCGCCATCACGGCCGCCAGCAGCAGGGCGGGGATGATAATGATGACGTCGGTGAGGCGCATCAGGACGGCCTCGGTCCAGCCGCGGAAGTAGCCGGACAGGGCGCCGACGATGACCCCGATCAGGCCGGCAATGAGGCCGATCACGATCATGATGGTGATCGACTGCTGGGCCCCGCGCATGGTCATGGCGAAGAGGTCGCGGCCGATCCGGTCCTGGCCGAACGGGTGTTCCCCCCAGGCCGGCGGGATGATCGAGGCTGTCGGGGCGCCGTCGTTGATCAGCGGGGAGACGTCCTCATGGCTGTACTTCCACCAGCCGGGAATGCCCGCATAGCCGACGGAGGTGAAGGCCATGATGAAGATGATGGCGAAAACCACGAGTCCGATGATCGCGCCGGAGTGGCCGAGGAACCGCTTGCGTACGATCTGGCCCTGGCTGAGGCCTTTAGCCTCAAGAATGGGTTCGATGCCGACCACGTCCGGGCCGTCCACCCCCGCGCTTTCGGCCATGATTTCGTCCTGCTGGCTTGGCTGGCTCATGCTTTTACCCTTACCCGTGGATCAAGTGCGGAGTACGCTAGGTCCGCAATGAGGTTGAAGACCATGGCCGTAATGGCCACGCAGATGAAGACACCCATGACGGGGTTGGGGTCGATGTGCTGGATGCCGTCAAGGAACAGGAAGCCCATCCCCCGGACGGAGAAGACCGACTCGGTGATAACGGCGCCGCCGATCAGGCCGCCGATGTCGAACGCCACAATGGTGGCGATGGGAATCAGCGCATTCCGGAAGGCATGGCGCATGACGACGGTGCGTTCCGAGAGGCCCTTGGCCCGGGCGGTCCGGATGTAGTCCATGTTCATGATTTCCAGCATCGAGGCGCGGGTGAAACGGGTGTAGCCGGCGAGTGAAATGAGGATCAGTGCCAGGGTCGGGAGGATCAGGTGCGTAAAGGAGTCCAGGCTCAGGATCCAGAAATCACCTTCGATGTTCGGGGTGCTGGCGCCGATGGTGGCGATGGGGCGCCCGCGGACCCGGCTGTTGTTGAAGTAGCTGGGCCATGCCTGCATGTAGCGGTCCAGCATGATGAGGAATCCCACCAGGAAGGAAGTCAGGGCCGCCGCGCGCATGGACTGGCCGCGGTCGTAGCCGCCCATCAGGAATCCGATGGCCAGTCCGACCAGCACGGCCGCCACGGCAAGCAGCACCATCATCAGGAACGTGGCCTCGTCGAGCAGCGGCTGGATCAGGAAGTAGACCACGAGCCCGACGCCGACGGCGATCAGCGCGGACTGCAGCGCCTTGCGGTTTTTCAGGCCGGCCGAGAGCAGCGTGACGGCGAACGCGATGCCGACGCCCGCGATGGCGATGACGACGGGGCCGAGTCCGGGGTTCTTGAACCATTCAGTGGCGGAGAAGTAGATCAGCACGGCGCTCACGAACAGGAAGGCCACGCCGCCGGTGAGCAGCCTGCGCTTCATGGCGCCGCCGGCGGCCACCGCCGTTATGACGCCGGCCACGGCGCCGATGGCCAGCGCAGTGGCCATGGGCACATCGGGGTTCCTGAGAAAGTCATTGAAGCCGATCGCCCCGAATTCCTTGAGCAGGACGGCGACCCAGAAGATCGGCAGGGAGAAGAACAGGAACGCCATGAACGTCACGCCGTAGTCCAGCGTGCTGTACTGGCGCAGGGCGGTGACGATGCCCAGGGTGATGCCGATCAGGATGGCCAGAATGGTGGCGCCGGTGACCAGGGTCAGGGTCTGGATCAGTGCGTGCCCCAGGGCGTCGGTGATGGGCTGGCCGGCGATGTTCTTGCCGAGATCGCAGGAGTTGGCGAAGGGGATGAGACATTGCGCCGCACCGCCGAGCCATTTGAAGTACCGCAGCGGGGCGGGAGTGTCCAGCTGCAGGAGTTCGGTCCGCGCGTCGATCAGCTGCTGTTTGTTGGGCGCGCTGCTGGCGCGGTACTCCTCGAGCGGATCCCCCGAGGCCGCTGTCAGGAGATACACCAGGAAGGAAGCGCCGAGAAGGATGAGGGCGGCCGTGATGAGCCGCCGGACTATGTAGGTCACCATTGGAATCGAACCTCGGTATTCGGGCCCAGGGATTGCCCGGACCAGTCGCAGACTCTGGCCTTTTCCCGCAGACAACGCGGCGCGGGCCAAGGCATCGGGGGTGTCGCCAGAAAGGCGTCGGGACCGTTCGTGCCCTGGTCCCGACGCCTTTCCGGCAAATGCTACGTGCGGTCGTCGGCTACTTCTGAGCCCACTCCCAGAAGTTCCACCAGACACCGGTCTGGTTCGGCATGTACTTCACGCCGGTGATGCGGTCGCTGTACGCGTCCACGCCGACTGCCTGGAAGAGCGGGAGTCCGTAGGCGGAGTCCCAGATCTTCTTGTCGATCTGGGTGATGAGTTCATTCTGCTTGGTCTTGTCCGTGGTGACAATCAGTTCGTCCATCAGCTTGTCGGCGTCGGGATCGCTGAACATGTTGAAGTTGGAGTCGTTGCCGGTCTTGAAGATCTGCGGGACGCCGGAAACGCCGACGCCCGAGTTGATCCAGCCGAAGATGGTGGCATCGTAGGAGCCGTCGCCGAGGGCCTTGCCCCAGTCAGACTTTCCGAGGCCGCCGTCGACAATCTTGAAGCCGGCCTTGGTGGCGGATTCGCGGATCAGCGAGTAGGCGTCAACACGGTTGGGGTTGTCCTTGTTGTACATGACGCGGACTTCCGGGGTGGCACCGTTGAGGAGCTTCTTGGCGCCTTCGATGTCAACGGCCTGGTAGGCCGAGGATCCGTTGTTCTTGACCGAATCGGCGTATGAGGCCTGGTCCGGCACGAACAGCTGGGAGTCCAGCGGCGCAGCCTTCGGGTCAAGCTTCTTGACGATCTTGTCGACGATGTCCTTGCGCGGAACGGACTTCATGAACGCCTCACGGACATTCTTGTCGGCGAAGGGTCCGCTGTAGTTCAGGTCGATGTGGTCGTAGGAGAGCTGGTTGCCCACCTCGACCGTGACGCCCTGGCTTTCCAGGGTCTTGAGCTGCTCCACCGTGTCAGCGGAAGCCTGCGGGGCGATGATGTCTGCCTCGCCGTTCTTGAGCGCCTGGACCTGGGCGGCGGAATCGCCGATGTAGCGGACGGTGATTTCGTCGAGCTTCGCTTCCGGGCCCCAGGCGTAGTCCTTGTTCTTGACCATGGTCAGGGACTGGTCCTGGTTGACACCCTTGACGATGTAAGGGCCGTTGGAGAGGTACAGGCTCGGGTCCGCCGGCAGGGTCTTGGTGTCGAAACCGGTGTTCCACAGCTCGGACATGGCCTGGAGCTGCGCGTTGGCCGGCTTGGGAGCCGCTTTGTCGCCGCGCGGCATGCCTTTGAGGAGGGCAACGAATGCCTTGGCGTCCGTCAGGCCGGCCTTCTTGGCGAGAACGTGGGCCGGGATGTCGATGCCGGGTCCGCCGAGCGCGATTTCCCAGTCGGCGAAAGGCTTGGAGTACTTGATCGTCATGGACTTGCCGTCGTCACTGAGCTCCGGGAAATCCGTCAGGGCGATGCCGGTGGGGTCCCCGGCGTACGAGAAGTAGGACGTTCCGGTCTTTGCCTTGGCGTCGGCGTCGTTGTAGTAGCCGGAGAAGGCGGCCCACTGCAGCAGGAGGTCGGCAGTGGTGACCGGCGTGCCGTCTGACCACTTCACACCGTCATTGATGGTGTACTTAACGGTCAGCGGATCGTCCGAGGACTTCTCCATCTTGCCGAACTTCTCGTTCCGCACGACGTTCAGCTTGTTGTCGATGTAGAAGAAGCCCGAGTGCGTGGCGTAGCTGATCTTCGAGTTGATGTCCGTGTTGCCGTCGGCCGTGTTGGGGTTGAACGTGTTGAAAGCGTTCACCTCTACTACGGTTGCCGATCCGCCTGTCTTGCCTGCTGCCGCAGCAGTCGTCGGGGTTGTCCCGCCGCTGTTGCCGGCGCAAGCGCTGAGGGCGAGAGCAGCTGCTGCTGCCACGCCCACTGCTTTGGAAATACGACCGAATCGCATTCCGCCTCCTTGTTTCTGTGGTGTGGTTGAGACCGGGTCCCGTAGGCACCGGCAGACGTTCACACTCCCCCAGCGGCAGTGTGGCCCGTCTCACATGGGATGTAGCGTAAACCCCAAAATGATCGATGGGCGCGGAAAGTTGACCAGCTGTAAAGTTCGTTACCGAGCTGCAACATTCGACGGATTTTCACCGGCCGAATTCCATACTGAGTATTGACGCGCTGGTCGCTCCGCGCTAATGTCCCCGGGCACAGGAAAAGCCCCGATTCTGGAATCGGGGCTTTTCGAGTTAATCCTTAATTACTTGATGAAATCATCATGCCGTAACACGTTGAAGCCGAACCCGACAACAGTCGGTGGCAGGTCAATCTCACATGGCCCACCCGGCACCCCGCCGAGATATCCCCGTCGCTGCCCAAACTTGGCCTGGGATGGCGGGCTGCTCCTGACGAACGGCCCAGTTCCGGAGGTAATGTCTTGGAGGGTAACTTCCCACCGTTGTCGGTATCGCCCCTTGGTCCCCCACCTATCATGGGCATCAGCCGTACACCGATCCCTGAAGGAGGCTCATGCCCGACTCCTCACGACCGCTGCGCAAGCTTGGATTCCTCACGATCGGCCTGTTCGATCCGGCGGATCCAGCCGCGGGGCACGAATCGACGTTGCAGATCATCGAACTGGGCGAGCGGCTTGGATTCGACAGCGCCTGGCTGCGCCACCGCCATCTGCAGTTTGGAATCTCCTCGCCCGTTGCAGTCATGGCCGCGGCCAGCCAGCGGACCTCGCGGATCGAGCTTGGAACCGCTGTGACGCCGATGGGCTGGGAAAACCCGTTGCGCCTGGCCGAGGACCTGGCCACGGTGGATCTGCTCGCCGGCGGCCGAATCAATCCCGGGCTGAGCGTGGGTGAACCGATGCACTACGACACGGTGAAGCATGAGTTGTACCCGGATTCCGCCGAGCTGGAGGACTTCGGCTACGCACGCCTGGACCGGCTTGCCCGTCTGATTGCAGGGGAACCGCTCCGGGAATTTTCCGGCAAGCAGGGTGTCGTCGAGGAATTCTCCAACCGCGTGGAGCCGCACTCTTCGGGGCTGCGCGGACGACTTTGGTATGGGGCGGCAAGCAAGAGGTCCGCCATCTGGGCAGGGGCCAACGGATTCAATCTGCTCTCCAGCAGTGTGATCTTCCCCGAGACTGGTCAGGAACCGCCGTTTGCCCATATCCAGCAATCACAAATCCGTGCCTACCGTGAAGCCGCCGCGACATCAGCGCAACCGCACGGACCAGCCCGGGTCTCGCAGGGTCTGGTGGTGATTCCGACCGATTCGGCTTCAGCGACACAGCGGGAAAAGTACCAACGATACGTTGATGAACGCACTCCCCGTACCCGGGCACCCCAGGGGCCAAAAGGTATGCTGTTCGCCCCCGATCTCATCGGCACCAGCGACCAGATTGCCGAACAGTTGTACGCCCACGCGGGGTTCCTGGAGGTCGATGAGGTGGCGTTCGCGCTGCCTTTCAGCTTTGACCATGAGGACTACGTCCAAATCCTCACCGACATGGCCACCAAGCTGGGTCCTGCCCTGGGATGGACCCAGGCGGGGGTTGAGCAAGCGGGGAACACACCGTGCTGACGATAAATCAGCGGGGACTAAAAGTGTTCACAAAAAAATCGCGCCCCGGCCGTGCCGGGACGCGATTTTAGTGGTGTGGGCTAGACGTTGAAGCGGAACTCCACGACGTCGCCGTCGGCCATGACGTATTCCTTGCCTTCAATGCGGACCTTGCCGCGGGACTTCGCCTCGGCCATGGACCCGGCTTCGATGAGGTCATCGAAGGAGACGACTTCGGCCTTGATGAAACCGCGCTGGAAATCCGAGTGGATCACACCGGCGGCCTGCGGGGCCGTGTCGCCCTGGTGGATGGTCCAGGCCCGGGTTTCCTTCGGTCCTGCCGTCAGGTAGGTCTGCAGCCCGAGGGTGTGGAAGCCGACGCGGGCCAGCTGGTCGAGTCCGGATTCGTCCTGCCCGTTCATTTCGAGCATTTCGCGGGCCTCTTCCTCATCCAGCTCAACGAGGTCTGACTCCAGCTTGGCGTCGAGGAAGATGGCGTCCGCCGGGGCAACCAGGGTCCGGAGTTCTTCCTGCTTCTCCGGGCTGCCCAGGATGCCCTCGTCCGCGTTGAAGACGTAAATGAAGGGCTTGGCGGTCAGGAGGCTGAGCTCCCTGAGGTGCTCCATCTCCAGTTTGTCGCTCTTGACCGAGGCGAAGATGGTGTCGCCGCGTTCCAGCACCGTCTGGGCCGCCTTGATGGCGGCCAGTTCGCCGGCTTCCCGCTTCTTGATCTTGACTTCTTTTTCGATCCGGGGAATGGCGTTTTCGATGGTCTGAAGGTCAGCCAGGATCAGCTCAGTGTTGATCGTCTCCATGTCGGACCGGGGGTCCACCTTGCCGTCGACGTGGATGACGTCGGGGTCATCGAACACGCGGACAACCTGGACGATGGCCTCGGCCTCACGGATGTTGGCGAGGAACTTGTTTCCCAGGCCTTCGCCCTCCGACGCGCCCTTGACGATCCCGGCGATGTCCACGAACGACACCGGTGCGGGCAGGAGGCGCTGGGATCCGAAGACGGCGGCCAGCTTGGCAAGCCGCGGATCCGGAAGGCTGACGACGCCGACGTTCGGCTCGATCGTGGCGAACGGGTAGTTCGCTGCGAGCACCTGGTTGCGGGTCAGTGCGTTGAAAAGAGTTGATTTGCCGACGTTGGGCAGTCCGACGATGCCAATAGTAAGAGCCACGAGTACTAATTCTACCTGCTGCCGCCGGGGTCCTCCACGACGGCCCGTCCGGCGCCTGGTTCACCGCCAACAGGGAGTCGGCCCGAAACTGTCACAGGGGCGTGCCAAAGTGAAGGCATGGACGCTTTTGCACTGATTCTTTCCCTTCTGATGCTTCTGGTCGGCGCGGTCGCCGGCGCCGCCGTGGTCTACCTGCTGGTCCGCCGCCGCACCCAGGCGGTGGAGCAGGACTTCGACGCCGTGTCGGGCCGGCTCTCGGAGGTCAGCGCGCAGTTCGCCGCGGCCGACGCCGAAAGGCGGCTGCTGGCTGCCCAGAACCGGGAACTCGGCGAGTCCCGGAACCAGGACGGCAGCGTGCTGCGTGCCCTGGCGCCGGTGGCCGAAAAGCTCACCGCGGTCCAGCAGCAGGTGTCGCTCCTGGAGCGCGACCGCCTGGAGCAGTATGGCCAGCTGGCGCAGCAGCTCCAGGAGGCCCGGCTGTCCGACGAACAGCTGCTGCGCTCAACGCATGCGCTGGAGTCCGCACTGCGGTCCAACAGCGCCCGCGGCCAGTGGGGCGAGGTGCAGTTGCGCCGCGTGGTCGAGGCGGCAGGGATGCTGCGCCACGTTGATTTCCACGAGCAGGTGCACAGCGGGCAGACGCAGGGCGCCGCAGCGGACACCAGCGTCCGGCCCGACCTCGTCGTCCAGCTTCCGGGCCAGAAGCAGCTCGTCGTCGACGCCAAGGTGCCGCTCTCCTCGTACCTGGCGGCACAGGAGCTGGGCGCGTCCGCCAGCGGGCAGCTGCACGCGCAGTCGCTGGGTGGCCAGCAGGCCCACCTGCTGGCCCACGCCAAGGCCCTGAAGGCTCACGTGGACGCGCTAAGCAACAAGAAATACTGGGACATTCCGGGCAACTCCCCGGAACTTGTGGTCTGCTTCCTGCCGGCCGAGTCGATTCTGGCGGCCGCGCTGTCCGCGGACCCGGCGCTGCTTGATTACGCCCTGTCCAGGAACGTGGTGCTGGCCAGCCCGTCGACCCTGCTGGCGGTCCTGAAGTCCGTCGCCTTCACCTGGCGCCAGGACGTGCTGACGGACAGCGCGCGGGAGCTTTTCGAACTCGCCCACCAGCTCTATGAGCGGATGGGAACCCTCGGCGAGAATGTCACCAAGCTCGGCGCCTCGCTCAAAACGTCAGTTGACCGCTACAACTCCATGGTGGGAACGCTGGAGGCCCGGGTGCTCCCGACGGCACGGAAGCTCAACGCCCTGGATGCGGCGGGGCTGACCACGCCCGCAGCTGTGGAGGTGACACCGCGTTCCGTGGCTGCCCCGGAACTCCAGCCCGGGAACGGTCCGGCAATCGGGTCCGGCAGCCGGTCGGCGAACGGAACCGCGGGCGATGCCGCCGACGAGGACCGCGAGTCCGCGGCCTAGGAGGTCTGGGCGGGGCGTGAGCCGCGGCCGCCGAGGGCGCGGGTCACGTCGCCGGCCTGCTTCAGCGTGGCGCGGAGTTCCTTCGGCAGCGAGAAGAGCAGGTCCTCCTCCGCCGTGACGACTTCCTCGACCGAGCCGTAGCCGTAGTCGGCGAGCAGCCGCAGGACGTCCTTGACCAGGACCTCCGGGACGGAGGCGCCCGAGGTCACGCCGACGGTGGCCACACCCTCAAACCAGGACTCGTCCACCTCATTGGCGAAGTCCACGCGGTAGGAGGCCTTCGCGCCGTACTCCAGGGCCACCTCCACGAGCCGGACCGAGTTCGACGAGTTGGCCGATCCGACCACAATCACCAGGTCAGCCTGCGGCGAGATCTTCTTGATGGCGACCTGCCGGTTGGTGGTCGCATAGCAGATGTCGTCGCTGGGCGGATCCTGCAGGGTCGGAAACCGCTCCTTGAGGAGCCGGACCGTTTCCATGGTTTCGTCGACGCTGAGGGTGGTCTGGGAAAGCCAGATGACCTTCTCCGGGTCCCGGACCGTGACCTTGTCGACCTCATGCGGTCCGTTGATGATCTGGATGTGTTCGGGGGCTTCGCCGGCGGTTCCTTCGACTTCCTCGTGGCCGTCGTGGCCAATCAACAGGATGTCGAAGTCGTCCTTCGCGAAACGCACCGCCTCCTTGTGCACCTTGGTCACGAGGGGGCAGGTGGCGTCGATGGTCCGCAGCCCCCGGTCCTCGGCAGACTGCACCACGGCAGGTGAGACACCGTGGGCGGAGAAGATCACCAAGGCGCCCTCGGGGACCTCATCGGTCTCGTCAACGAAAATCGCGCCCTTTTCCTCGAGCGAGCTGACGACATGCACGTTGTGGACGATCTGCTTGCGCACGTAGACCGGCGGGCCGTAATGCTCCAAGGCTTTTTCCACCGCGATGACCGCACGGTCGACGCCGGCGCAGTAGCCGCGCGGGGCGGCGAGCAGGACCTTCTTCGGGCCGGAGACGGCGGCAGCCGCCAGCACGTCCTCCGGCGTACGCCGCCGGCGCGGAACGGTTGGCATCGGAATGGATACAGCGGTGGAGGTCATCCCCCAATGCTACCGGTGTTGGGCCGCCCGCCGACGAAGCGCAGGACGATTCCGGCGGCAAGCAGGACGCCGCCGGCCACGGCGGTCACCATTGTCCACTGGGCGAAACTTGAGCTGGCGGCCGAGACGAACTCGCTCTTGAAGATCTCCGCAACTTCGTTCCCGCTGCTGGTTCGCGCCACCGCAGCGCCGACGGTGCCGGCGGCCAGTGTCCAGGCGCCGGCCAGCACAAGGGCTCCGATTCCGATACCGGCCAGGACAGTCCAGCGCCGCCGGGCGGCGACGAAGGCGAGGGCGAAGGCGATGAGCGCGCCGACGGCCGCGGCGTAGCCCATCGGTGCGTAGGCGGATATCCGCTCAAGGATCTGCCGGTGCTCGGGCTGACCGATGGTGATCAGCAGCTGGTCGGGCGCCTCCAGCGGCAGGGTGGTCGCGTCCGCCACCTGTTTCGCCACCAGGCCGACGAGGGGCGCAAGGTCCAGGGTCAGCGAGGTGGCAGCGCCGGCACCGGCCGGCAGGGTCGCGGGGTCCGCGAAATTCAGCCGGTGGCTCCTGCGCAGGGTTTCAGTCCAGGCATCGGGGTAGCCGGGCATGCTGGTCAGGGACTGGGCCGCGCTCTTCAGGATTGGCGTGACCAGCCCACTCAGCCCTTCGGGGATCCGCTCCGCGCCGAGGCTGCCGACGGCGGCCGAAGCAAGCCGCTGCTGGAACACAGGGTCTTTGCCCAGCGGGGCGGTGAACGCCACGAAGCCGTCCTCCTGGACGATGTTCCGGTCCACCCACATGGCCGGAACGGCGACCGCCGCAAGGACAAGCCCAATGAGTACTGCTACGGCCGAGACAAAAGTGCGCACAAGAATTCCTAGTTGGTTGGTGGGTAGTGCCATCCTACGGGGGCGGCGTGCGGAACGATAAAGTCGGTCCCCGGTGATAGAGCTATGGATAGAGTTGAAACCGACAAGTTCGAGCTGTCTGCCGGTGGCCCCTCCTGACGCGCAATCGCCGGGGGTTTGCCTGCGGACAGCACCGCCCCGGCAAAGGACACCCACCCGTATGTACAAGGCCATCTCCGCCCAGGGGCACCGGCATGTCTGAAGACGTCGCGGCGGCCACGACGGTTCCGGGCACGGCTGCGGAAACCAGCCCGGAAAACCCCTGGCCGCTGCAGCTGCTGTCCCAGAAACTCAAGATGCACATCGACCGTGCCCCGTCCGCGTGGGTCGAGGGACAGGTCATCGAACTGAACCGGCGCGGGACCAACGCCTACCTGACGCTGCGGGACGTCGACGCTGAGATTTCCCTGCCCGCCTCCGTCTGGACCAAGGTGCTGGACCGGCAGGACATCCCGCTGGAACGCGGCTCCCGGGTCGTGGCGCTGCTCAAGGCGGAGTTCTGGCTCAAGACGGGCCGGCTGAGCATGTCCGTGAAGGACATCCGGCCGGTGGGGCTAGGGGATCTGCTCGCCAGAATCGAGCGGCTGCGCCACGCCCTGGCCGCGGAAGGGCTGTTCTCCGACGCCCGCAAGAAGCCCCTGCCCCTGCTCCCCCACCGGATCGGCCTGATCACCGGCCGCGACTCGGACGCCAAGAAGGACGTGCTGCGCAACGCCGCCCTGCGCTGGCCCGCCGTCGAATTCGAAGTCCGTGAGGTGGCCGTCCAAGGCAACACCGCCGTCGCGCAGATCATTGCCGCGCTGCGCGAACTGGACGCGCACCCCGAGGTGGACGTCATCGTCATCGCCCGCGGCGGCGGCGCCCTGGAGGATCTGCTGCCCTTCAGCAATGAGGAACTTATCCGGGCGGTATCCGGGGCGTCAACCCCGGTGGTGAGTGCGATCGGCCACGAGGCGGACCGGCCGATCCTGGACGATGTCGCGGACCTGCGCGCCTCCACGCCCACCGACGCTGCGAAGCGGATCGTCCCGGACGTCGTGGAGGAACTCGCCCGCGTGCGTCAGGCCCGCGACCAGCTCCGGCGCGGCGCCACCCGGCTGGTGGAACGTGAAACGGACCGGCTGGCCTCGCTGCGCTCCCGCCCGGTGCTGGCCTCCCCCGAGGTTATGGTCAGCATCCGGCACGACGATATTGAACGGCTCAAGGGCCGCTCCCAGTCGGCCGTCACCACCGCCGTCGTCCGGGCCGCGGACCAGCTGGTCCACCTCAAGGCCCAGGTCCGCGCCCTCTCGCCGCAGAAGACCCTCGACCGGGGGTACGCCGTGGTGCAGCTCGCCGATGGCGGCCAGGAACCCGGCACCCGCCGCGACGTGGTGCGGCACCCTGCCCAGGCACCCTCGGGGACGCCGCTGACGGTCCGCGTCGCCGGGGGCCGGTTCACCGCGGAGTCGACCGGCGGCCAGGAACCCGCCGAAGACTGATGGACCAGCCCACCCGATCGACCCGTCCTGCGGGACACAGCAAGGAGCAGCACGCCATGGCAGCAGAAACAAAGCCCAACGCCGACATCGAGTCCCTGAGCTACGAGGAGGCCCGCGAGCAGCTCGTCGGCGTCGTCAGCCGGCTCGAAGCCGGCGGAGCAAGCCTCGAGGAGTCCCTCGCGCTCTGGGAACGCGGCGAGGCGCTGGCCAAGCGCTGCGAACAGTGGCTGGAGGGGGCCCGCAAGCGGCTGGCCGCGGCCCGCGACCAGCCCTCACAGGACAGCTAGCCGCAGGCCGCCGGTCAGGAGCGCTCCACCAGTTCCCGTTCCATCGCGACGTCCAGGTCCGGAACCGGCCACTGCAGCTTGAGGCCTTCCAGTGCGTCGAGCAGCAGCTGCTGGACGGCGATGCGGGCATACCACTTCTTGTTGGCGGGCACGACGTGCCACGGGGCGAGCTCGGTGCCCGTCTTCTCGAACGCCTTCTGGTAGGCGTCCATGTAGTCGCTCCAGAACGCGCGTTCCTTCAGGTCGTTGCTGCTGTATTTCCAGAGCTTTGCCGGCTCATCCAGCCGTGCGAGGAGCCGCTGCTTCTGTTCGTCCCGGCTGATGTGGAGCATGACCTTGACGATCTTGGTGCCGGCGGCCGTCTGCCTGGCCTCGAATTCGTTGATCGCGTTGTAGCGGCGTTCGAGTTCCTTCGGATCTGCCCAGCGGTGGACGCGGTGGATCAGGACGTCCTCGTAGTGGGACCGGTCAAAGACGCCCACCATTCCGGCGGCCGGCACTTCCTTCTCGATCCGCCACAGGAAGTCATAGGACTTCTCCTCCGGGGTGGGGGCCTTGAACGACTTCATCTGGACGCCGTGCGGGTTCATGGCTCCCATGACATGGGTGACGATCCCGCCTTTGCCGGCCGTGTCCATGGCCTGCAGGATCAGCAGGATGCGTTTGGTGCCGCCGAAGCGGGACTCGGCGAAGAGCTGCTCCTGGAGCATGGCGAGGTTGTCATCCAGGTCAGCGAGCAGCACCTCGCCGTCGTTCTTATCCCCCGGATAGCCCGGGGTGGAATCCGGATCCGCGGCTTTCAGGCTGAAGCCTTTGCCCACCTTCAGGGTGTCAGAAGGGTGGTCCTTGAATCTCACGACGTCCGCCATCACAAGCCTCTTTCCGGTTCGGGCAGCCTCCGTTCGGAGCGCCGGACAACCGCCCGCGCCGCGCTGCTGAGCCTAGGCTAGTTCCCCTTGTACCGGCTCAGGAAGTCCGCCATGCGGTTGATGGCCTCTTCGAGGTCCTTCACCAGCGGCAGGGTGACCATCCGGAAGTGGTCCGGGCGGACCCAGTTGAAGGCCCGTCCATGGGAGACAAGGATTTTCTGTTCGCGCAGCAGGTCCAGGACGAACTTCTCGTCGTCGCGGATGCGGTAAACCTCGGGATCGAGCTTCGGGAACAGGTACATGGCGCCGCGGGCCTGCTGCGTGCTGACGCCGGGAATGGCGTTGAGCATGTCATAGGCCTTGTTGCGCTGCTCGAGCAGGCGCCCGCCCGGCAGGATCAGGTCGTTGATGCTCTGGTACCCGCCCAGCGCCGTCTGGATCGCGTGCTGGGCCGGGACGTTCGCGCACAGGCGCATGTTCGCGAGCAGGTTGATGCCCTCGAGATAGTCCGCGGCGTCCTTCTTCGGCCCGGAAATGGCCATCCACCCGGCGCGGTAGCCGCAGACGCGGTAGGCCTTGGACAGGCCGCTGAACGTCAGGCACAGGACGTCGTCGCCGGTGAGGCTGGCCATGTTCACGTGGACGGCGTCCTCGTAGAGGATCTTTTCGTAGATCTCGTCGGCGAACAGGACCAGGCCGTGCTTCTCGGCCAGCGCGACGATCTTCTTGAGGGTGTCCTCGGGATAGACGGCACCGGTGGGGTTGTTGGGGTTGATCACCACGATCCCCTTGGTGCGCGGGGTGATCTTGGCTTCCAGGTCCGCCAGGTCCGGCTGCCAGCCGGACTCCTCGTCGCAGAGGTAGTGCACGGGCCGGCCGCTGGCCAGGGCGACGGAGGCGGTCCAGAGGGGGTAGTCCGGGGTGGGGATCAGGACCTCGTCGCCGTCGTCGAGCAGCGCCATCAGGGACATCGTGATGAGTTCGCTGACGCCGTTGCCCAGATAGATGTCATCGACGTGGATGTTCTGGATGCCGCGGGTCTGGTAGTACTGCGAGACAGCGGTGCGGGCGGAGAAGATGCCGCGGGAATCGCTGTAGCCCTGGGCATGCGGCAGGTGGCGGATCATGTCCACCAGGATCGCGTCCGGCGCTTCGAATCCGAACGGGGCCGGGTTTCCGATGTTCAGTTTGAGGATGCGGTGACCCTCTGCCTCCATCTGCTGGGCGGCCTGAAGGATCGGTCCACGGATGTCGTAAAGGACATTATGAAGCTTGGTGGACTGCTTGAATTCTGCCATTCATCAAATATGCCATATGGCGGATGTACTTCCGGCGAGATCCGTCTCACAGGGGTGTCCCGCCGTCACAGGCACAAAAACGGCGACGGCGGCCGGTCCTCCCCCGTAACCGGGGAGAGGTCCGGCAGCCGCCGTCGTTCGTCAAAGAGGTCTCGGAGCGCCTTTTACTTGACCAGTCCCTTGTCCTTGAGCCATGCGGCCGCAGCGTCCTTGGGATTCTGCTTCTGGCTGCCGCTGACTGCGCGGTTGAGGTTGATCAGGTCCTCGGTGGTCAGGACCTTGGACACGGCGTTCAGGGTTTCCTTCGCCTTGTCGGTCATCTTGGCCTTGCTGTACAGCGGGAGGACCTGCTGGGCGATGAAGTTGTTCTTCGGATCCTCCAGCACCACAAGGTCGTTGTCCGCGATGGACGGGGTGGTGGTGTAGATGTCGGCCACCTGGACCTGATCAGAGAGCAGGGCCTTGAGCGTGACTGCCCCGCCGCCGTCGCTGAATGGCTCCAGCTTCTTGGGCACGCAGTTGTAGTTCTTCGCCAGGCCGGGGAGCCCGTAGGCGCGTTCCGCGAAGGTCGCCGGGGCGCCCACCACGATTTCGCTGCAGACCTTGGCGAGGTCCTCGATCGACTTCAGCTGGTACTTCTCCGCGGTGGCTTTCGTGACGACCATCGCGTCCTTGTCCTCGGCCTTGGAGGGCTCCAGCACGGCCAGGCCCTCGGGCAGTTTGCCCGGCAGGGCCTTGTAGATGTCCTCGGCCGAGACCTCGGTGGCGTCCTTGCTGACGTGCAGCAGCAGGTTGCCGCTGTAGTCCGGGACGACGTCCACCGATCCGTCCTGGACGGCCTTGAAGTAGACCTCGCGGGAACCGATGTTCGGCCGGGTGCTCGCCGTGACGCCGGCCCCGTTCAGTGCCCCGGCGTAGATCTCCGCGATGATCTGGCTCTCGGGGAAATCGGCGGATCCGATGACGAGGGCCGAGCCCGAACCGGACGCGGCCCCGCCCGTGGCGGGGGCTGAGGACAGCGGATTGGAAGAGCCTGCGCAGGCTGACAGTGCCATGGCCAGGCCGACGCCGGCGGCCAGGCCGCCGAATGCGCGCCTGCCGAGTGCTCGTTGGCGGATTTCCTTCATGACGTACCTCCTTGAACAACAGTCCCCGCGGTTACAGGGTCTGTGAGATCAACCGCAGCCTGATGGCTCCGGTTTGGCTGGGAAGAGGCTCCCCGGGACAGGAACAGCCTCTGGATGAGTGCGAGGACGAGGTCGACGGCGATGGCCAGTCCGGCGATCAGCAGGGACCCACCCAGCATCTGGGGGAAGTCGGAGAGCACGAGCCCGTCGAACAGGTACCGTCCCAGGCCGCCGAGATTGATGTAGGCCACCACCGAGACCGTGGCGATGGCCTGCAGCACCCCGGTCCGGAACCCGCCGAACATCACGGGCAGCGCGTTCGGGAACTCGGCGCGGAAGAGCACCTGTTGCTCCGTCATGCCCATGGCCCGTGCGGCGTCGACGACGTTCCGGTCCACGCTGGCGATGCCGGCGTAGGTGCCGGCGAGCAGCGGCGGGACGGTCAGGATCACGAGGGCCCAGATCGGCGGCATCAGCCCGATGCCGGCGAGCAGGACAAAGAGTGTGAGCAGGCCGAGGGTCGGCAGGGCACGGAGGGCGCCGGCGACGGCCACGGCGGCAACCCGCCCGCGGCCGGTGTGCCCCACGTACAGGCCGATGGGGACGGCGATGGCGGTGGCGATCAGCATGACCAGGCCGGTGTAGAGCAGGTGCTCGGCCAGCCGTGCCGGGATTCCGGCGCTGCCGGCCCAGTTCTCCGGATCGCCGAGCCAGTCGAAGGTGTCCGTGACGACGTTGCTCATGAGGCACCGCCGGCAGTCTGCGCGTCGGAAAGCCGCAGCGCAGCGGCAGCGGGGCCCGTCTTGTCCTGGCTGGCGTCGGCACCCGCGCCGCTGGTGGCCGCGGCGCGGGTCCAGGGGGTCAGCAGCCGCTCGAGCACGACGAGGACGGCGTCCATGAGCAGGGCCAGGATGAGGATGGCGATGATGCCCACCGCCACTTCGGTGACGAAATCGCGCTGCAGGCCGGAGGTGAACAGCATCCCGAGGTTGCCGATGCCAAGCAGGGCCGCGACGCTGACCAGCGAGATGTTGCTGACTGAGACGACGCGCAGTCCGGCGAAGAGCACCGGGAGGGACAGCGGCAGATCGATCTGCAGGAAGCGGGCAAACGGCTTGAACCCCATCGCGACGGCGGCCTGGCGGAGATCCTCGTCGACCGAGTCAAAGGCGTCCAGGGTGGCCCGCACCAGGAGGGCGATGGCGTAGATCGTCAGCGCCACAACGACGTTGACGGGATCCAGGATCCGGGTGCCCAGGATGGTGGGCAGGATGATGAAGAGGGCCAGGGAAGGGATCGTGTAGAGCAGCGAGGAACCGGTCAGGACCACGGACCGGAGCCCGCGGTTCTGCCGGGCGAGCTGGGCCAGCGGGACTGCGATCAGCACCCCGAAGATCATCGGCAGGATGGCGAGGACGAGGTGCTGGCCGGCGAGGCTGAAGACCTGCGCGCTGTTGGCCAGGAACCAGTCCATCAGAGCGCGCCCTGGCGGACGTGCCGGTCCGCTTCGATCACGGCGAGGACCTCTTCGGCGGTGATCACGCCGGCGACCCGGCCGTCGGCGTCCACGGCGACGCCAAGACCGGAGGGCGAGGACAGGGCAGCATCGAGGGCGCGGCGGAGCGTGTCGCCCTTCCGGAAGAGGGATCCGCCGGGAACCGTCGCCGCGCCCCTGCCCGGGCCCGACCAGCCGAGCGGGCGCAGGTCATCATCGACCACCAGTTGCCACTCGCCCGAGGCGCTGCCGTCCAGCGTGAGTTCCGCGGTGGTGATGGTCCGGGCGGGGTGCACGGTGACGCCGTCGGACGGGCTGAAGCCCAGGTGCCGGAAGCCGCGGTCCCGGCCCACGAAGGACGCCACAAAGTCACTGGCCGGGGCGCGCAGTATTTCCTCCGGGGTGGCGTACTGCGCCAGTTTGCCGCCGAGGCCGAACACCGCCACCTTGTCCCCGAGGACGGTGGCCTCGTCAATGTCGTGGGTGACGAAGACGATGGTCTTGGCCAGGTCGCGCTGGAGCCGGAGGAGTTCCTGCTGGAGTTCGTCGCGGACCACGGGGTCCACGGCGCTGAAGGGCTCATCCATGAGCAGCACGGGAGGGTCGGCGGCGAGCGCCCGCGCCACCCCGACGCGCTGCTGCTGGCCGCCGGACAGCTGTGAGGGGTACCGCTTGCCCAGCGCTGAGGCCAGCCCGACGACGTCGAGCAGCTCCTGCGCGCGCTTCCGCGCGTCGGCCTTGGACACACCGTTGAGCCGCGGCACGGTGGCAATGTTGTCCAGCACGGAACGGTGCGGCATCAGCCCGGAGGACTGCATTACGTAGCCCATGGAACGGCGCAGCTTCGCGGCCGGCACGGAGGTGACGTCCTCGCCGCCCACGGTTATGGTTCCGGAGGTCGGCTCGACCATGCGGTTGATCATCCGCAGCGAGGTGGTCTTGCCGCAGCCGGAGGGACCGACGAAAACCGTGATGGCGCCCTTGTCGATGGACATGGTCAGGTCGTCCACAGCAGCCTGCCCGCTCTGGTACTGCTTGGTGACGCTCTGGAACTCGATCATGGCTTCAGCCATTTCCGGGCTTACCTAACTGTTGGCGGCAACATCGGACGGTCCAGCCAACTGATCATAGACACGCTGATTTTTGGCTGTAAAGAAGGTAGGACCCAGCCTAGCCAGCGCGACTGACAAAGTCAGGGATATCGTCAAGGGCACTGTGACTGACGTAGCAGTTCGTAGGCAGGGCGGCTTTGGATGGGTGCCGGACCGGAAAAGTTTTCCGCCGCGGCCTCTCCGGCCTCCCTGCCCCGCCGCCACCACCGCCACCACCCAGGCAACGCGGGGTCACTTCGCGCCCGTCCGGGGCCCCCGGACGGGCGCGAAGTGACTCCGCGTTGCTTCTGGGGGTGGGCCGGTCAGCGTGTCCGCCGGGCGCCCCCGGCGTGGCCGCCCCGGCCGTTGCCGCCACCCTTTGACCCCTTCCGTTCCGCCTTCTCGTGGCTGTCCCGTTCTGCCGCGCGCTGGCTCTTGCCGGCAGCCGAGATCGTCTGCTGCCACTGCCTCGCGAAGGCGCGGCTGGCGGCAGCGTCGTGCCGCCTGGCCACGGCAGCGAGCTCGCGCTGGAGTTTCAGGTAGCTCGACCAGCGCCGGCCATCGAGGGACCCGTCGGCGAGTGCTGACTGCACCGCGCAGCCGGGCTCCCGGCCGTGGGCGCAGTCAGAGAACCTGCACTGTCCGAAGAGCTCCTCAAGATCGCCGAACATCGCCGCCATTCCGCCCCCGGCGTCGAACAGCCCGAAGCCGCGGACCCCGGGCGTATCCATCAGGACGGCTCCGCCGGGCAGCGGCACGAGTTCGCGGGAGGTGGTGGTGTGTTTGCCCTTGCCGTCACCGGCGCGGACGGCCCCGGTATCCTGGACTTCGGCGCCGACGAGGGCATTGATGAGGGTTGACTTGCCGGCGCCCGAGGGACCCAGCAGCACGAGGGTACCGCCGGGCGGCAGGTGGCCCAGCAGCTCGTCGAGGCCGTCGCCGTGTTCCGCGGAGGTGGTGACCACCGCGACGCCGGCAGCCTGGCGGATCACCGAGCCGACGACGTCGTCCGCCAGGTCGGCAAGGTCCGCCTTGGTGATGATGACGAGCGGGGTGGCTCCCGAGTCCCAGGCCGCGACGAGGGTGCGTTCGAGCCGGTTGTGGGTGAGCGGCCGGTCCACGGGTACAACGATGCCGACAATGTCCATGTTGGCGCCGAGCACCTGAGACTCCGATGAGGCTTCAAAGGCGCGTTTGCGGCTCAGTTCCGAGTGCCGCGGCAGAATCCCGGAGATGGCGGGCTCCCCCGCGGCACTGGATCCCAGCCAGACCCAGTCCCCTGTGGCGGGCAGCTCCCCGGTGGCGGGGTAAGGCAGATGAAGGGTCGTGCCGTGCGTGGCGACAAGAACCAGATTGCGGTCCACGCGGATGACCCGGCCCGCGCCGGTGCCGCCCGGCGCAGGGTGGCCCGCGAAGCGCTCGGCCACGGCGGCGGTGAAGCCGTAGTCCGCCGGACCCGCGGGAATGTTGGTGGTGATGGTGTGTGGGGCGCCGGACGCGCCCGGACGTGCAAAAGAAGCAGTCACTGGAAACCCTTTGATGGGGCCCCGAAGCACGTTCCGCGCTGCCGGCGGAAGGCCGGCAGTGAAAAGGCTAGTGGGTGCGGGTGGCCGGGGCAGGAATAAGGACCTGGCTGATAATCGGGCGCTGTGCGCACAGGAATTCCGCAGTCATTGTCCCCACCTCCCCGTCCTCGTCTGCCCTGCCGGTTGCTGTACCCGCTGTCGCCGGGTGCCGGTCCCGCCGGGACGTCCCGGCGGCGTCTTCAGAATAAACCGGACCCGGCGGCCCTGGCTAGGAATCCGTCCGCAAAGTTTGCTGTCGGGAGGAGTTCGCTGTCGTGAATCTTTGCCGTCAGGAGAGCTTGCCGTCAGGAGAGTTTGCCGTCCAGCGGGCGCTCGCGGTAAAGCCGGAGCGCCGCGTCGACGAGCGAGACCTTGTTCAGTCCTGCAACGTCCCCGAGCGGGATCCAGGCGGCGTGCGTGGTGCTGCCGTCCACCTCGTGCCGCAGCTCACCGCTGGTGACGGTCGCTTCGTAGATGAGCCGGAGGGACTGGAAATCGCGTTCGCCGCCGTCGATCCGGATCTCCGCAGGCCAGTGCCCGACGTCGATCCCGAGCATGGCGCCGACCTCAGCGTGGTAGCCGGTTTCCTCATAAATCTCCCGGCGGCAGCCGTCGACGGGGTGCTCGCCCAGGTCCAGGCCGCCGCCCGGCAGGGTCCAGCCTTCCTTGCCGCCCTGCTTCCAGTACGCCAGCAGGATGGCGCCGTCGCGGATGATGACCGCGTAGGCAGCGGGACGTGTGTCGAAGTTCAGGCTCATCCCTCCAGCGTAGTAGCCAGACAGCTTAGTGGCCGGTCAGCCGGGTCAGCCCTGTTCAGCCACGAGCTGCAGCACACCAAACACGGGGTCCTGTTCCAGGACGCGGACGTCGGTGACCCCTGCCGCGGCCAGGGCGGACCGGAAGGACCCCTGCAGGCGGGGGACGTTCATGCCCAGCCCGCCGCCCAGGATCACCGGGCCGTCGATGCCGAGCTGGCGGACGGCCTGCAGCGCCAGGGCTGCCAGATCCCGTCCGGCCTGGTCCACGAGTTCCTGGCTGGCGGCGTGGCCGGCGGCGGCAGCCTCGACCACCAGCCGGGCCCGCTCGGCCCAGTACCGGCGCCCGGTGTCCGCCGAATGGAAGAGCGCGATCAGTTTGTTGGGGTCGTCCACACCGCACGAGGCCAGCAGGGCCGTGGTCAGTTCGTCCGGCGCCAGGCCCTGGTTCATCCGGCGGAGGCTGTGGCGGACCGCCTCGCGGCCCAGCCAGTACCCGCTGCCCTCGTCGCCCAGCAGGTAACCCCAGCCGCCGGCACGCGCTTCGCCGCCGCTGCTGTTCCTGCCCCAGGCGGCCGAGCCCGTTCCGCCGATAACGGCAACGCCGGTGCTCGCTCCGCCGGCCGCCAGCAGCAGCCTCGAATCGTGGACCACTGTGATCCGGGCGCCCGGCACATGCGGGGCGATCAGCGCGGCGAGCGCCGCGGCGTCGGCGTCGGTATCGATACCGCCGGCTCCCGCGTAGACCTGGGCCACGGTTCCGCCGCCGATCAGGGCAAAGAGTTCCGCGAGATGGCGGGCCGCTTCCTCGCGGCTGACGTTCTGCACGTTCGAGCTGCCGACAGATTCATCGGCCGCGGCCCGGCCGTTCTCGAAGCGGACTCCGCGGGTTTTGGTCCCGCCGATGTCGAGGCCGATCACAGCACGGGCCGCGGTGGTGGAGGAAAGGTCGGAGGCCGCCGCCGGCGGGATGTCAGAATGGGTCACCAGACCAGCCTACTGAATCGTCTCCAGGAGTGACCCATGCCGCATACCCTCTTCGGCACCCGCATCATCGCGGCCCCCATGGCCGGCGGGACGTCGACGCCCGGCTTCGTGAAAGCCGTGCATGACGCCGGCGGCCTGGGCTTCCTCGCCGCAGGATACAAAAGCGTCGAGGCCATGCAGGCAGAGATCGGCCGCGCCCGGGCCCTGGGGGCGCGGTTCGGGATGAATGTCTTCGTCCCCGATCCCGCCCAGCTCCCGCCGTCGGAGGCCGTGCAGGCGCAGCTCGAGGAATACCGCGGGCAGCTGCGGGCGGATGCCCGGCGGTACGGCGTGGGGATCCCGCCGCTGCGGCTCGACGACGACGACCAGTGGCTGGGCAAAATCGAGGCGCTTCTGGCTGATCCGGTGGAACTGGTGAGTTTCGCGTTCGGGCTGCCGGGTGCCGATGTTGTGCGTGCGCTCCAGGGGGCTGGTTCCGCGGTGCTGGCCACCGTCACCACCGTTGCCGAGGCGCTCGAGGCGGCCGGGCAGGGCGTGGACGCGCTGGTGGTGCAGCATGCGAGCGCCGGCGGCCACAGCGCGGCCTTCCAGCCGCGCCCCGCAGCGTCCGACGCCTCCCCGGCTGCCGGGCACAGTGACAGCCTGCAGGGCACGACGGCGGAGCTGCTCACCCGGGTGCGGTCCGCCGTCCGGCTCCCGCTTCTTGCTGCCGGCGCGGTGATGGACCGGGCCGGGCTGGACAGGGTGCTGGCCGCCGGGGCCCAGGCAGCCCAGCTGGGCACGGCATTCCTCCGCACGGACGAGAGCGGCGCCCGGCAGCTGCACAAGGACGCCCTCGCCAGCCCGCGCTTCACGCAGACCCGGCTGACGAAGGCTTTCACCGGGCGGCCGGCCCGGGCGCTGGTCAATGAGTTCGTCCGGGACCACCCGGACGCCCCGGAGTCCTATCCCGCCGTGCACCACCTCACAGCCCCCCTGCGCGCGGCAGCGGCCGCCGCCGGGGATGCGGAACGGTTGAACCTCTGGGCCGGAACGGGCTGGCAGCAGGCGCGGACCGGTTCCGTGGCGGAGGTCATGGCGGGGCTGCTGGCCTGACGGACTGCCGGGCTGACCGGCCCGCCGCACCGCGCGCGCCCGCCCACGACCGCCACCTGCTCGTCACGGCACCCCACCCGCTCCTCCGCCGACCCGCCCTCGAAATCGCCGGAACGGCCCGGGATCGCGGGAAACTTCCGGCGATTTCGTTCCGCTGCGGCGAATTCGCGCCGGAAGAGGGCCGGCTCAGGTGCCAGAGCGGCCGCGGACGAAGCCTGCCAGGAGGGCCGGGCCCTCGCTGAGCACCAGCTCACGGAACAGCCGCACCGGGTCCGGCTCGGCGTCCGGTCCCCCGCGCCGTTCCCGCCACGCCAGGCCGATCTCCCGGAAGGCAAGGCTTGAGTCCAGGGCGAGCTCCACCCAGCCGAGGTCCCCGGACTGCGCCGGGGTGTGGTGGCCCGGGGCCAGCTCCCCGGGCGGGAGGATGCTTACCCCGAGTCCCGCCGAGACGAGCCCCCTGGCAGTGTGCGAGTCCTGGCTTTCGAAAGCGATGCGGGGCCGGAAGCCGGCCTCCCGGAACAGCGCGTCCGTCAGGGAGCGCATGCCGTAGCCTGCACCCATCGCCACGAATGGGTCATGCCGGATCTCCGCCAGGCGGGCGCGGCGGCGCTGGGCGAGCGGGTGCCGGTGGTGGACGACGAGCCGCAGCGGTTCCCGGTACAGGGCAGCCGAGGAGATCAGCCGGCTCGGCGCCGCGATCGGCGCGGTCAGCGCCAGGTCGGCGTCGCCAGCGGCAAGTTCAGCCAGGCAGCCGTCCCGTGCGCCCTGGCTGAGGTCGAAGGCAGGCTGGGGATGCCGACTGCGGAAGGCGCTGATCAGCAGCGGCAGCATCGCCTCGCCGAAGGTGTGCTGGAAGGACACCGCGATCCGGCCGCGCACCACTTCCGATTCGTGCCGGACCAGGTCCAGTCCGGTCTGGAACTCCTCCAGCGCGGCCTCGATATGGGGCAGCAGCGCCTTGGCCGCGGGAGTCAGCCGCACGCCGCGGCCGTCGCGGATCAGCAGTTCGGTCCCGATGATGCGGCTGGCCCGTGCGATTCCGCGGCTCACCGTCGACTGCGGCAGCCCCAGGACTTCGGCGGTCTCCGTGATGTGCTGGGTGCGCCCGAGCTCGGCCAGCAGCGGCAGCAGCGGAAGCAGTTGCACCAGCTGCCTGTGCTCTACGTCCACGGCCAGCCCCTCTCATCGTTCCGTATTTGCCATAGATTCTATGTGAATCATGCATTGGAAGCATTCCTTTGCTGAGCCTAGTCTGGGGAGATGCCACGACTGCCTCTGCTCCGCCGTCCCGCTGCCGAGCCCGGCGCCGCACCTGCGCCCGCGCGGGGCCCGGACGCCGCAGCCGGACCTGCCGTCTGGCCGGGGCATCCGAAGGGATCCGCGGCCTACCGGAAGATCCTCGCGGGGCTGGCCTTCGCCGGCGTCGCCACCTTTGCCCAGCTGTACTCCACCCAGGCGGTGCTGCCGATGATGGCAGCGGAGCTGCAGGTGACGGCGGCCGAGGCGGCACTCACCATCTCGCTGGCCACCGTGGGGCTGGCCGTGACGGTGCTTCCCTGGTCCTTCCTGGCCGACCGGATCGGCCGGGTCCGGGCCATGATGTGGGGCATTTCCGCCGCCACGGTCCTGGGCCTGCTGGTCCCGCTCGCCTCCAGCTTCCCGATGCTGCTGGGCCTGCGGATGCTCGAAGGCGCGGCACTGGGCGGCATCCCCGCCATTGCCATCGCCTACCTCAATGAGGAGGTCAACAAGGCCCATGCCGCGATGGCGGCCGGAACCTACGTCGCCGGCACCACCCTGGGCGGCCTCGCCGGCCGGCTGCTCGCCGGCTTTGTCGGCGAGCTGTGGGGATGGCGGGCCGCAGCCCTGGCCGTCTCGGTCCTCGCCGCTGTGACAGCGGCCCTGTTCGTTGCCCTGGTGCCGCAGGCCCGGGGCTTCACGGCCGCGGCTGCCAGCGGCTTCCGCGGGGCGCTCCGGACACTGGCGGGCCACGGGCGGAATCCCCGGCTGCTGGCGCTCTACGTCCAGGCGTTCCTGCTGATGGGCGGCTTCGTGGCCGTCTACAACTACCTGGGCTTCCGGCTCTCCGGTGAACCGTTCAGCCTGCCGGCCACCATCATCAGCCTGATCTTCCTCGCCTACCTCTCCGGCACGGTGTCCTCGCGCTGGGCCGGCGGACTGACGGAGCGCTTCGGGCGGCGCACGGTGCTGATCGCAGGGACGGTGCTGATGGTGGCGGGCCTGGCCCTGACGCTGACGCAATTGCTGGCGCTCATCATGGCGGGCCTGCTGCTGTTCACCGCGGGCTTTTTCGCGGCGCACAGCGTCGGCGCCGGCTGGACCGGCGTGATCGCCACAACCGGCCGGGCCCAGGCGGCCTCGCTCTACAACCTCGCCTATTACCTCGGCTCCAGCGTCATCGGCTGGGCCGGCGGCCTGGTCTTCCAGTCACTGGGCTGGACGGCCCTGGCCCTGACCGTGATGGGGCTTGCCTGCACGACGGCGGTGATCACCGCCGCCGTGCATCCCGCCCGGCCGGCCGCTAGCGGGTAGCTTCGATGGCCTGCACGAGGTCCGCCACGACGTCGGACGGATCCTCCAGGCCCACCGACACCCGCAGCAGGCTGGCCTGCGGCTTGGCGTCGGCGGCCACCGGCCGGTGAGTCAGCCCGGCCGGGTGCTGGATCAGGGTGTCGATGCCGCCGAGCGAGACCGCATGCGTGATCATGCTGACGGCGGAGGGAATCCGTTCGGCGTGCTCGGCGGTAGCCACCTCAAAGGCGATCAGCGAACCGGGACCGGCCATTTGCGTCCCGATCAGCCCCTGCGGATCGCACTCCGGCAGCCCCGGATAGAACACACGGCGAACCAGCCCGTGCCCGGCCAGGGCGGTCGCGACCTTCTGCGCGCTGGCCTGCTGGGCGCGCACCCGGACCGGCAGCGTGGCCACGCCGCGGTGCAGCAGGTACGCGGGCCAGGGGGTGAGGATGCCGCCGGTGACAGCGCGGATCTGGCGCAGCCTCGTGGTCCACTCCGGCGCCGCGGCTACGACGCCGCCCATGGCATCGCCGTGTCCGCCGAGGAACTTGGTGGCGCTGTGCAGCACCATCGCGGCACCGTGCAGGAAGGGGCGCTGGAGGATCGGGGTGGCGAAGGTGTTGTCGACCAGAAGCGGGACACCGTCGGCTGCTGCAGCCACGCGGGCGATATCGACGAGCTCCAGGCTCGGATTGGCCGGCGTCTCGAGGATCACCAGGCCGGTCTCGGGCCGGAGCGCGGCGTGCACACCCTCCGGGGTGGTGAACGTGACGTCGTTGCCGAGCACCCCCGAGGCAAGCAGGTAGTCACTTCCGCCGTACAACGGCCGCACGGCGACCACGTGCTTTTTGCCGGTGGCGACGACGGCGAGCAGCACCGCACTGAGCGCCGCCATGCCGGTGGCGAACGCCACGGCCTCCGGGGTGTCCTCGAGGACGGCGACGCCCTCCTCGAACCGCGCCACGGTGGGATTCCAGAGCCGCTGGTACACGGTGCTCTGGCCCTCCACGTGGGTACCGCCGGTGGCCATGTGCTCGTAGGCCAGGCCGCCGTCGTGCACGGAAGGAAGCGGTGCGGTGGTGGAGAGATCGATCGGTACTGCGTGCACACCCAGTTCCGTGAGGCCGTTCCGGCCGGCGTGGACAGCCAGCGAGTCTTGAGAAAGCACGTTGCTCCTTATGAATATTCACCGTTGAATTCCGCAAGTATCTGGCAATAATTCGGGGTTTTGTAGGGCCTGCGAATGGAAATGCCGGAATGCGCTGTTTATGATGAATGGACAACACTTCTAGGAGGACCCGTGAGCAGCAGTGCGAAGAATCTTCGGCCGGGAGCCGGTGCCGGCGAGCCGCTGGACGCCATCGACGAGCGCCTGCTCGCCGCACTCGTCGCCGATGCCCGGATCTCCAACAAACAGTTGGCCGAGCTGGTCGGCATCGCGCCGTCCACCGCACTGATGCGCACCCGGGCGCTTTCGGAACGCGGGATCATCCAGGGCTTCGAGGCGAAGCTGAGCCTGTCCGCGATCGGCCGGTCCGTGCAGGCCCTCATCGCCGTCAGGCTCCGCGCCCACGACCGCGAGCAGATCGACCGCTTCACGGCGCGGGTCCCCAAGCTCCCCGCGGTGCTTTCGACGTTCCATACCTCAGGCTCAGTGGACTACCTGCTGCACATCGCGGTGGCCACCACCGAGGACCTTCGCGACTGGGTGCTGGACAACCTGGCGACTGATCCGGTCGTGGGCCATACCGAGACAACGCTCGTTTTCGACCACATCCAGGGCAACCAGGGCCCGCTGCCCGATTAGGCACTGGGTCGCCGCGTAGGCACAGGGTGATTGCGGCCCCTCCCGGCGCGGGGCCGGGGACCGGGGGCCAGGGCCGTCAGGCGCGGCGCAACGCCCCGCGCAGCGTAATGGTGGCGAGGGTGACCGCCGCGATGGAACACAGCACGACGAAGCCGGCAACCGCAGTCTGCAGGCCAACAACACCGGCCGCGAGCCCCAGCCCGATGACGGGCAAGGCGCTGCCGAGATACGTGATGACGTAGACGGTGCTGATGATCTGGGCGTGGCGCGATGCCTCGACCTTTCCGGCCACATCGTTGAAGACCGTCCGGAAGGACACCCCCTGTCCGAATCCAGCGGTGATGCTCGCAAGGATCAGCAGCCAGGGGCTGCTCCAGGCGGCAGCCGCCGCGATCAGCAGCACTGACACGGCCAGCATGCCAAGCCCGATCGGCACGACGAAGCGCCCCCGGACGGCGGTCAGTTGGCTGAGCGCGGAGGCCCCGAGTGTCAGTCCCGCCAGCAGGCCGATCAGCGGCCGTGAATCGGCGTGGACGATCTGGGCGAAATAGCCGGGGGCCAGGGACAGGCAGAAGCCGAACACGGTGAAGCTGAGGAACCCCACCGAGGACGCCAGCCAGAAGGCGCCGCGTGCCTCACGGGAAACTGATGGCCGGCGGGGAGCCAGCACACTGAGCGGCTGCGGACCCGAAATCGACGTGATGGCCGGCCGGGCCTTGAGCAGGTACAGCGGGACCAGCAGCGCGGCGAGGACCAGGGAGTGCAGGTAGTACGGCGTGGACGTGGGCCCCGGCAGCAGCGAGAGCACTCCCCCGATCGCCGGACCGGCCGCCACTCCGCCGGCGGATGCCAGCAGGGTAAACCGCGAGGCCCATTCGGGGCGGCTCGGCAGCAGCTCCCGCAGGGCCGCTGAACTGGCGCCCGTGGCCAGGGCCACCGCAATGCCCTGCAGGGCCCGGCCGGCACACAGCGCGAACAGGCTGTCCGCCATGGCAAAGACGGAGCCGCCGGCCAGGCCCACGAGCACCGCGAGGACCAGGGCGGCCCGGCGGCCGATGTGGTCCGACCAGTGGCCGGCCAGGATCAGGGTGGCCACCAGCGCCAGGACGTAGGCGGAAAAGGCCACGGTCACGTCAAGGGCGGTAATGCCCAGCTTGGCCTGCAGCAGCGGGTAGAGCGGCGTGGCGAGATTCGCGCCGACCAGCAGCGTGAAGATCACGACGCCGGCCATCACCAGCCGTGCGGTGGTCGAAGCATCCCAGCCCCAGCGGTCAGCCGTGGCCGGGCGCATGCGGAGTTCGCTGAAGACAGTCATGTCCGTGCCCTTGCGTGGAAGCGGGCCGCGTGTTCCCTGTGGTGGGGGAACCGCCAGCCCGCGAAAGATTGGATACCTAAAGAATGCGGCATTACTGACTCCAAGAGCTCAATTCCATGCGAAAATTGATCAAAACAGTCAATCAGCTGTTGACTGAATGAACCGGAGTGATGATTTGAACAGCCTGGACCCCACCGACCTGAAGATCCTGCTGGAACTGATCCGGGATCCACGGATCCAGATCGGCGAACTCAGCGAAACACTCGGCATCGCCCGCAACACCGCGCAGTCCCGCGTGCGCCGCATGCAGCGTTCGGGCCTGCTGCACGACGGCGGCCGCGAAATCGATCTGGAAGCGGTGGGTTACGACGTCGTCGCCTTCGTCACGATCGAGGTCAACCACCGGGAACTCGACGGCGTGGTGGGCGCCCTGCGCCTGCTTGCACAGGTCCTGGAAGTCCACGAGATCTCCGGACGCGGCGATGTGTGGTGCCGCGTGGTGGCCACCGACACGCACAACCTGCAGGCCGCCTTGCGCTCGATCCTCCGGATCAAGGGTGTCATCCGGACCGAGACGGTCCTCGCCCTGCACACGCACATCCCGTACCGCACCGAACCGCTGATCAGCCGGCTGGCCCAAGGCAGCTCCCTCGTTCCCGGCCGGGCCGCGTCGCGCCGGAGCGGTTCCGACGAACCCAAGGTAAACACTGGATAATGTCCCGGTGACTATCATCGACAACGCCGTCTACGTTGACGGCATCCGCAGCGTCGAGCCGCGGAACCTCGAGCAGACCTTTGAGACCCTCACCGAGCACGGGGGCATGGCCTGGATTGGCCTGTACCGGCCGACGTCGGACGAGATGGCTGCCGTCGCAGCCGAATTCAACCTGCACGGGCTGGCGGTGGAGGATGCGATTTCCGCGCACCAGCGCCCCAAACTCGAACGCTACGACGACAACCTGTTCACCGTGCTCCGGCCCGCCCGGTACCTGGATGAAACCGAGACGGTGGAGTTCGGCGAACTGCACGTCTTCACCGGCCGGAACTTCGTAGTCACCGTCCGGCACGCCGAGACGGGAGTGGTGCGCCAGGTCCGGCACCGGCTGGAACGGCGCCCGGACCTGCTGTGCCACGGCCCCGAAGCCGTCCTGTACGCGCTCATGGACCAGGTGGTGGATGACTATGGTCCCGTGGTGGCCGGGCTGGAAAATGATATCGACGAGATCGAGGACCAGCTCTTCAGCGGCGACCCCCTCGTGTCCCGGCGCATCTACGAACTCGCCCGCGAGGTCATCCATTTCCAGCGCGCCATTCATCCGCTCCCGGCGATGATGCAACAGCTCCGGCGCGGCTTCGAAAAGTACCACGTGGACACCGAACTGCAGCACAGCCTCCGCGACGTCGAGGACCATGTGGAGCGGCTGATCTCCCGCGCTGATTCCTTCCGGGACCTCCTGCAGAACGCCCTGACCCTCGACGGGACGCTGACGGCCAACCGCCAGAACGAGGCCAGTGCCGAGCAGAACGAGCAGGTCAAGAAAATCTCGTCCTGGGCGGCCATTTTCTTCGCACCGTCCTTCGTCGCCGGCATTTACGGGATGAACTTTGAGCGGATGCCCGAACTGCAGTGGACCTACGGCTATCCGATGGCAATCGGGCTGATGGCCGCCACCGCCACGCTGATGTACACCATCTTCAAGAAGAAGGGCTGGCTCTAGCGGGCGGCTCCGGCCCCCGGCCCGGCGGCAGGCCGGGCCGCAACACCGCCGTGTAGTCTGGCGTCATGAGCGCGCGGCGGGACCGGTTCCGGGACATCGTGGAGACCCTGACGAGGCATGGACTGGGCTTCGCACTGGGAAACCTCGGGCTGGACCGGCTCCGCCCTGCCGACGGGACCCTGCGGCAGCACCGCCTTCCGCCCCGGGGCGTCAGCATGCCGGTACGCGTCCGGCTCGCGCTGGAGGACCTTGGCGCGGTGTACATCAAGTTCGGCCAGATCGTGTCCACCCGCACCGACGTGCTGCCGCCGGAATACGCCACCGAGCTCGCAAAGCTCCAGGACGATTCCCCTCCCATTGCTGCCGCAGCAGTCCGCGCTGTGATCGCCGAGGAGCTCGGCACCGCGGCGGAACAGCTGCTCGAGTCACTGGAGGACTCGCCCCTGGCCACCGGATCCATCGGCCAGGTCCACTGCGGCCGGATCAGCGTGGAAGCGCAGGACGCTGAACCGGGCTACTCCGGTGGCGCCGCCGGCGGCGGCCAGCCCGTCGACGTCGTGGTCAAAGTCCGCCGGCCCGGCGTCGTGTCCCAGATCAATGAGGATCTGGAGATCATGGCCGAACTGGCGAAACGGGCGGAACGGGCCTCCACCCGGGCCGCCGGCCTGCACCTGGCAGCCCTCGTGGACGAGTTCTCCCAGACCCTGCGCGCCGAGCTGGACTACGTGCAGGAAGCCCGGAACGCGGAGCAGTTCGCCGCGAACTTCGCGGGCGACCTCCGCGTCCACATCCCCCGGGTCTTCTGGGCCACGACCACCTCACGGGTCCTCACGCTGGAACGCATCCGTGGCATCAAAGTCAACGACGCCGCCGCGCTGCGGGAAGCCGGGATCGATGCCCGGGAGCTGGCCCGGACGGCCTGCAGCGTCCTGCTCAAGATGGTGTTCGAGGACGGCTTCTTCCACGCCGACCCGCATCCGGGAAACTTCTTCGTGGAGGACGACGGGCGCCTCGGCATTATCGACTTCGGCATGGTCGGCCACGTCAGCGACTCCACCCGCGACCAGCTCGTCCGGATGCTCCTGGCTGTGGTGGAGCAGGACTCCGCACGGCTGACCACGGCACTGGTCCGCCTGTGCGGGGCACAGCCGGACGGCGGATTCGGCGAGCTGCAAACGGCCCTGGGCCGGCTCGTGGACCGCTACGCCGGCCGGCCGCTCGCGGAGGTTCCGATTGTGGCGGTGCTGACCGAACTGGCGGCCCTGCTGCGCGCCCACAGGCTGCGGCTGCCGCGGGACATAGCCCTCATGCTGAAGATGCTGGTGATGGCGGACGGCCTGGGCAAACAGCTGGATCCCGGATTCGAGCTGACCACCCAGCTGGGCCCCTTCACGCAGAAGATCCTGCTCGGCTCGCTCTCCCCCGAGGCCCTCGCGGACCGGCTCAAGAAGCTCGGCCGGGAAGCCCTGCGCCTCGGGACGGACGCGCCGGAGATCATCCGCCGGATGGTGGATGTCCTGGAGCGCGGTGGCATCGACATCCATTTCCGGGTCGATGAGCTGGACCGGCTGATGGACAAGGCGGACAAGACCGGGAACCGGATCGTCGCCGGACTCATCACCGCCGCCCTGATCAATGCCGTCGGGGACCTGGTGTCGGTCCAGCCCGACCGCTGGCGGAACTGGCCGAAGACTCTTTTCGCCGCGGGCATCGGCGGGGTCGGCGCCCTCGGGGCCTACCTGGCCCTGACCTCCCGGAACCGGAAGTAGCCGCCGGCCGCGCCGGGACTCTCTGCACAGGGATTGTCAGCGGCGCTGCCGTGCCTGCGCGAGCAGCCGGCTGAACGCCAGGACGAAGACGGCCTCGATCAGCACCATGAGCCCGAACAGCAGCCACTGGCTTTGGCCGATGAAGACCACCGCACCGATCACCACCAGGATGGTTCCCAGGGTCAGGGCGTAGACGGCGAAGCCGATGGCCACCTTCGCGCTGCGGACGCCCGTGCGGAAGCCGAAGCCTACGGGTTCACCCCCGGGGTATCCGCCCACGCGGTCGGGCCCGGCCGGCTTGAGGCTGTCGAACTCGTCCCAGGGGTCGCGGTCCTGATCCTTTTTGGTCATGCTTCCATTATCCTGCGGCTGCGGACATTAGGCCGCGCGGACGTCGATCTCGCCCGGTGCCGCACCGTCAGCGCCGAACACCAGATGGCGGTTGGCGATTTTCTCGCTGAAGAACCGGTCGTGGCTGACCACCACGACGGCCCCGGGGAAATGCACCAGTGCCCGTTCCATGACCTGGGTGCTGGACATGTCCAGATGGTTGGTCGGTTCGTCCAGCAGCAGCACCGAGGCGCCGGACAGCAGGCACTGCGCCATGGCCACCCGGGCCTTTTGCCCGCCGGAGAGGTTCCCGATTTTCTGTTTGAGGTCCGCCTCGGAGAACTGGAACATCGCGAGGAACCGGTTGACGGACTTCTTCGTGGCGCTGAACGCCAGGCTGTCCGGCAGCGCGTTGACCGCGTGGGACACCGTGTCGGCGTCGTCGAGGTCCTCCAGCATCTGGTTGTAGGAGACGAAGCCGGGCCCCTTGGCCCAGGCCACCTCACCGGAGTCGGCCCGCTCTTCGCCGGTCAGCACTTTCAGGAGAGTGGACTTGCCGCTGCCGTTGGAGCCGAGGACCACAATCCGGTTGCCCCGGCGGATCTCGAAGGACAGGTCGTCGAAGAGCAGCTTCTCGCCGTAGGACTTGCCCAGTCCCTCCACCCGGCAGAGGACATCCTTGACATGCAGGCCGCCATAGATCTCGGTGACGATCTGGTCCACGGGCCGCGGTGTGCGCGACTTCTTGATCTTGGCCAGCTGGTTCCCCAGCCCGCGGCCGGCCGCCTTGGCAGCCTCGCGGCGGTCGGCTATCCCTTCGGCTTCAAAGGCCAGGAGCTCGGATTCGTGCACGAACTGCTGCTCGAGGTTCTTGAGGCGGAACTGTTTCTGCACGACGTATTCGCCGAAGTTGCCCGGGTATTCGTGCAGGTGGAAGTTTTCCACCTCGATGATCCGGGTGACGACGGCGTCGAGGAATTTCCGGTCGTGCGAGACAATGATCGCGGCGCCCTTGAAGTCCCGGAACCAGCTTTCGAGCCATTCGACGCCGGCCACGTCCAGGAAGTTCGTGGGCTCGTCCAGCAGCAGCACGTCGGGGCCTTCGAGCAGGATCTTGGCCAGGGCCGCACGGTTGCGCCAGCCGCCGGACAGCTCGTCGATGGCGCAGTTGCGGTGGGCCTCGTCGAAGCCGAGCGTGGTGAGGACGGTGTCGATGCGCCGGGGGTAGTCCCAGCCGTCGAGCCGGTCCATGTCCTCGAACAATTCGGCCTGGCGGCCGATGAGTCGGTCGAGTTCGGCTGCCGCGGGGTCTGCGGCGATGGCGCCGTCAATGTCGGCCAGTTCGGCTTCAATCGCCTTGATCTCGGTGAACAGGGCGTCGAGCACTTCAAGAATTGTGGCTTCCCCGTTGAGTTCAGAGAACTGGGAGAAGTAGCCCACCTTGGTGCCCAGTTCCAGCGTGACGGTGCCGGTGTCGGGGGTCACCTGGTCGAGGACCAGTTTGAGGATGGTCGTCTTGCCCGAGCCGTTCTTGCCGATCAGGCCCACCCGGTCGCCGGTCTCGAGGCGGAAGAATGCCTCCCGGAGAATCTGGGTGTTGTCGAAGCGCACGCTGACGTCTTGCAGCCGGATCAAGCTCATGGGTATTTCACTTTCGATTAAGGGTCAGAACGGCATGGGTGGCGGGGCGTGGGACTAACGGGTCGCGAGCCGCCACAGCGAGGTGACCTCGGCCGCCCGGGCCGCGAACAGAGGATCGTTGCGGTCGGATGCCTTGGGGTGGGTTGGCCTGGTGTCCAACCGGTCCAGCACCTTCAGCCCGGCCGCCTCGATGGCGCCCACCAGCTGGTCACGGGAGCGCAGGCCCAGGTGTTCGGCCAGGTCCGAGAGGATGAGCCAGCCCTCACCGCCAGGCGCCAGATGGTCGGAAAGCTCGTTCAGGAAACGGAACAGCATCCGGCTGCCGGGGTCGTAGACGGCATTGTCCAGGGAGGAATGCGGCGTGGCCGGGATCCACGGCGGGTTGCACACGATGAGCGGTGCACGGCCGGCCGGGAACATGTCGGTCAGGACTGCCTCCGCACGGTCCTGGATACCTAGATTAAGGAAGTTCTCGGCGGCGCAGGCAACCGCGCGGGGTTCATTGTCCGTCGCCACCACGCGGTGCACGCCGCGGCGGGCGAGGACGGCGGCGAGCACCCCGGTGCCGGTGCCGACGTCGAACGCCAGCATGTCAGAGGGCAGCGGAGCGGCGGCCAGCAGATCGACATACTCGCTGCGGGTCGGGAAGAACGTGCCGTAGTGCGGACGGATGCGGTCCTGCAGGGCATCGACGTAGACGCCATTGCGCCGCCACTCGTGTGCGCCGATTGCCCCGACCAGTTCGTGGAGGGACACCACGGAAGGCTCGCTGATGTCGCCGTACGCTTCCATGGCGGCCGCCCGGATATCCGGGGAGCGCCGCAGCGGCACCACCGGGCCCGGATCAAGCGGGATCAGCAGCAGGCCGAGAACGCGTGCGCGGTGCGAGCGGGACTGGCGGTGCCGGTAGAACTCGTCGGCCGGGGTGTCGGCGGCTTTTTTCTTCCCGGTGCCCACCCGCCGGTCCAGGGCATTGAGGATCTGCCGGGCGTTGTGGAAGTCGCCCTGCCAGAGCATTGCGATGCCCTGGGACGCCATCCGGTTCGCCTCATCAGCGGTGAGGGAGTCGGTGACCACTTCAACGCGGGCGGGTGCGGGCCTTCCGTTCGCGGACCGCCATTGGGCCGTCCGGCTGTGGCCGGCCTCGGCCCATGTCACGACGGCAGGCTCATCCGTTGCGGGGGCCTGCGGGGACGCGGGGGCGGCCGTCGGGCCTGCCGGGGGGCTGTCCGGAACTGCGGTTGCGATAAGGGTTCCAATCCCAGAGTCCGAGGGGCGGATCGGAGACTGACGTTTGCGGCGGGATTCCGCGACGCCGGGGAAACGGTCCGGGTTTCGGACAGTCGTCCGGTCACGAACCGCGCTTGATAATGGCGGATACTGCCATTCGACGCACCTTCTCAGGATACAGGCGACTGCCGGCAGGAATCAGCCGTCCGGCCCGGGCTGCGGATTCCCGGGCGGGACGGACTGTGTCACTGCGGGATGCGGCTGCGCACGATCTCGCTGACGGCCTTGCCGTCGAAGCGTCCGGCGACCTTCGCGGTCACCGGCTTCATCACCGCGCCCAGCTGGCGCATGGTCAGCTCGGTGCCATCGGCCGTGAGGCCACCGATCACCTCATCGACGATCGCCTCCACCTCGGCTGCGGTGAGTGCCTTCGGCAGGTACGCCTCGATGATTTCGGCTTCGGCGATTTCCGCCGCGGCCCGCTCGGACTCCCCCGCCTCGGTGTAGATGCGGGCGGTGTCGCGGCGTTTGGCGGCTTCCTTCTGCAGCAGCGACGTCACTTGGGCGTCGTCCAGCACGATCGGGGTCTTGCCGGACTTCTCGCGGGTCTCGATTTCGCCCAGGACGTTGCGAACCGTAGTGAGTGCAACCTTGTTGCGGTCCTTCATGTGGCCGACGACGTCGGCGTGCAGGCGTTCTTTCAGGGTGGTCATGATTCTCCTCGTCTCACTGGACAGGATATCGGGCTGCGCCAGGTTGCATGGCGGCGAGGGGAACTCGCCCACAGAAGGATGCGGCCCGGGTGCGATCTCGCGCGTGCTCAGGAACGGATGCGGCGCACCCGGACCGTAACGGCGGCGATGGTCCCGGCCAGTCCCAGCGGGACGGCGGCCAGCGCCCCGAAGTGCGGCAGCAGGCTTCCGCCGGCTACGAGATTGAGCCCGCCGGTGACTGCGCCCGGAGCCGCGACCATACCGGTGACCCACAACGGATCGCCCCGGTACCGCGACCAGCCGGCGGCGCTCAGGCCCACAATGGCTCCGGCCAGGATGAGCGTGCTGCCCAGCCGGTCCCGTTCAAAGGCGTTGGTGACTGTGCCGATGTAGAGCGTTTGGCCCAGCCCCAGGCAGATAAGGACGATTCCCGCGGCTGCGGCGCCGGCCCACGCCGTCCGGGCCACGAGGGACGATCCTTTCATGAGGCTCCTGCGTCTTTTTGGTGAACTGGAACGTGGCGGTCAGTGCCATGGGGGGCGTCAGGGTGACGTCCCGCCACGGCCTCGTCCGATTCCCGTAGCTGTATGTGTCCGTACCCGGATCCTACGCCAGTCTGCTTCCGTCGGCGGTGGACGTCGGATCCCATGGCAACGCCTATGCCTCCTCGTCCGCCAAGAAAGCCCCGGCTCCCGCCGTCCAAGGTGTCCCCCAGCGGCCGGGCGGCCAGGGTTGCGGTCCCAATTGCTGTGCGTTCACTGCCTGTTTCAGCGCTGGACGCCTTTGTCTCGTACCGTCTCGAGAGGCCAGCGGCCGGCGTTGGGGCCGTATCAATGATCAAGAGAGGTCGCAATGACGACAGGTATCCACCAGCCCAAACTCAGCAGGCGAGCGGCTTTGGCTGCTGCCGGAGTGCTTGGGGCATTGGGAATTACAGCGTCTACCGGAGCGGCGAGCATGGCAACACCAGGCGCCAAGGCACCAAAGCCGACGCTAGCCTTTCGCCCAGAAGGCGCATTCAGAATTGTTCAGTTCAACGACACCCAAGACGACGAGCAGACAGACCGCCGCACAATCGAACTCATGGACCGGACCCTTGATACGGAAAAGCCGGACTTTGTGATCATCAACGGAGATGTCATCAATGGAGGATGCGACTCCGAACTGGAGGTCAAACAAGCGCTTAACCATGTGGTCCAGCCCATGGAACGCCGGCACATCCCATGGGCCGTAACCTTCGGAAATCACGACGAAGACTCGGTGCAGCGAACTGGAATGACCGAGGCCAAGATGCTGGAATTCCTGCAGACTTACGATTCCAATTTGAACGCCGACTCCGTACCGGGACTCACTGGTACCTCTAACTCGCAACTGCTCATCCAGTCCTCCAGGTCAAAAGCTCCGGCCTTTGCGCTTTGGCTCATCGACACCGGCCGGTATGCCCCCGACAGCATCGACGGGCAGGACTTCGAGGGTTACCCGGGCTGGGATTGGGTGCGCATGGACCAGGTCTCGTGGTACCGGAATCAGTCAATCGCAGCAGAGAAAAAGTACGGAAAGAAGATCCCTTCCCTCATGTGGGGCCATATCGCGCTTCATGAGCACCGCAATATGTGGTTCGGCGGCCTCGACTCGCGAACAGATGCGGATCACGCGCGTGCGGTCAAGAGACACAGCATAGTGGGCGAGCGGAACGAGGACGAGTGCCCTGGACCCGTCAACTCGGGCCTGTTCAATGCCTTCCTGGAACGAGGGGATGTGGCCGGTTACTTCGTGGGGCACGATCACGTCAACACTTATGTAGGCAACTACTACGGTGTTCAGCTCGGCTACGCCCCGGGAACCGGATTCGGTGCCTACGGACTGCCCGGCCCTGAACGTAACCGTCTGCGCGGTGCGCGTGTCTTCGAACTGGACGAGAATTACCCCGGAATCTACAAGGACACCCGGCTGGTATTCGCCAAGGATCTCGGCATTGACCTTGCCGCCAATGACCAGCCCATAGTTCCGCTCCCGCTGAATCCGCCGCAACGCTAACGAGGGCTCGGCGACGGGCCGGGCGGGCACGAACGAAGCGTCTGGAGCCGGAATGGTGCGCTTCCCATCTCCCAGGGCTAAACGCGCAGGGGCTCAGCCAGTTTGATCGGCTGGGCCCCGTCACTCCTCGCCGGCACCGTCACCGGGACAGCACCGGCCCACTCAGAGGCCGCTGCGGCCCGCCCACAGCCCGTGCAGCAGGGGAACCAGCGACGCGATCATCAGCACACTGCCGAGCACCAAGTCGTCGGCCCGGACCACGGAACCTGCGATGAGCAGGGCGCCGAAAACCAGCGCCGATGCCGATCGCTGTGCCGTGCGGTCGAGCCGTGCCACCTGCCGCTCGAGGCGCGGACTGGCAACCGACAATGAACCGTCCTCGATCCGGGTGAGGAGCCCTTCCAGACGTTTCGGCAGGCCCAGGGCCAGCCCTGCGGCATCGAACGCCTGCTGAGCGAGGTCCTGCACGATGTTGCCACGCTCGTCGCGCAGCAGCTGCGCCGCATAGGGTTCGACCGAGTCCCACAGATTGAACCGGGCGTCCAGCGAGCTGCTGACACCCGACGTCAGTGACATCGCCCGGATGATGAGCAGGAAGTTCTCCGGCAACTGGAACGGCAACGAGCGGACCACGTCACCGAATTCCACCGCAAAATCACGGAACTCCCGCGGGTCCACTTCGCGAAGATCGGCGAAGCCCATCCCGCCGAACCGGGCGAAGAGGTGCGTCATTGCCCGCTCAAGCTCGACCGTGTCGGCCGAGGGCACCAGCACACCCACGTCGCTGATCGCGGTCATCAGCCCCTTGCCGTCCCGCGCGGCGGCCGCAATGAGCAGTTTCCGCAGGCCGCTGCGCGTGCTCGCCGGGACTTCGCCCATCATGCCGAAGTCGATGAACGTCAGCTTCCAGGGGCGCTCTGTGGACGCGCCAGAAGCCGGAGTGACAAAGATATTGCCCGGGTGCGGGTCGGCGTGAAAAAAGCCGTTCGTGAACATCTGGTCGAACATGACAGACGCGAAAACCGGGGCAACCTGGGCCGGATCGATGCCCGCCGCGCGAAGCGCCTCCGCGTCCGTGATCTTGATCGCCGTGACGTCTTCGAGGGTAAGCACGCGCCGGGTGGTCCGCTCCCAGACGACGTCGGGCACACCCACCCGGTCGTCGTTGGCGAAATCATCAGCGAACCGCACCGAGTTCGCCGCCTCGTGCAGGTAGTCGATCTCCTCAAGACTGGTCTGCGCAAACTCCTCGACCAGTGCGGGCATGTCGGCGCGGTCGGAGACCAGGCGCACGTGGCTGAGCCAGCCGCCCACTTTGCGCAGGGCCGCCAGGTCGACGTCGACGATGGCGTCGATGCCCGGTCGCTGGACCTTCAGCACCACGTTGTCGAGGCCGGTGTCGGCGGCATCGCCCGGGAGAAGCCTCGCCCGGTGCGCCTGCCCGAGGGACGCTGCTGCGATCGGCGTCTCCTCGACCGAGGCGAACAACTTCTCCAGCGGCGCACCCAGCTCCGCCTCGGCAAGGCTGCGGATCGCGGAAAACGCCACCGGGGGCACCTCGTCCTGCAGTCCCTCAAGTTCCTTGGTGATCTCGGGCGGAAGCACGTCGAGCCTGGAGGACAGGAACTGACCGACTTTGATCATCAGGCCGCCAAGGTCCACTGCGAGCGCATGAAAGCGCTGCGCGAAGCGAAGCATCCTCTTCGCCCGGGTGCGCTCCGCGACCCTGACCAGCCCGATCCGGGGCAGGAACAGCTCAAACCACCAGGTCACTGCGAGATGCCAGGCGGCGAAGCGCAGGATGCGGCGGTAACGGGCACGGGTGTTCCCGGCGCCGGGTACCGGGAGTGCCCGGTCCCGACGAACCGACGCCACTCCCGTCAGTCCTGGGCGAGGATCGAGTACAGCCGACGACGTGCGTCGTTGAGCACCGTCACGGCCTCCTGCACCTGCTCCCGCGAGCCGGTGCGACCCACCTGCGATGCGGCCTGCGCGAGCTCGACGCCCGCCTTGGGCAGCGCCGCGAACCCGGTGCCCGACGCCGGGCCCGTTGCCTCCCATGGCGCAGACGCACCGGCACCGGCACCGGCTACATCCTCCCGGCCCGCTTCCGTCAGTGAGTAGATCTTGCGGCCGTTGGATTCTTCGGCGCTGATGAACCCCTCATCGGCCAGGAGCTGCAGCGTTGGGTAGACAGAACCGGCGCTCGGCTTCCAGCTGCCACCGCTGCGCTCCTCGATTTCACGGATGATCTGATAGCCGTGCATCGGCCGCTCCGCGAGCAGGGCCAGCACCGCCGACCGCACCTCGCCTCGACCGGCCCGGGTGCCCGAACGCTTCTCAAACCTTGAACGCAGCTCCTCAACGGCCTGCCACATGCCGTCGACATTGTTGCCGCGAAAGCCGCCTGCCGGGTGTGAATTACGCATCATGCTCTCCTCTGTGGACCGCGAACGATATACAACGATAGTCAACGATACATCCCGACTGCCGGTCGCCGTCACGGACCCCAGCAAAACCCCATTCCCTAGCTGTGGGTGGGGCCCCGGGGCCCGGGGTGCTCGTCATAGGCAAAGCCGAATTCCGTGGCCTGCCCCGCTTGTCGTTGATTGGCGGCACCGGTGCGCTATCCGGGACCGTCCGCTTCGCCGGCCCGGCAGCGCCATCACCGTACATGCCACTGAGGACGCGGGCCACTTCCTGGCCGGACTGATCCGTAATGACTGCGTCGAAGGAGTTCTTCTGCGCCTCCGGATTAAATGCCGGGTCCGGCCTGGTCTTGACGCTTCAGCCGGCCGAGTAGAAAAGGAGATGTTGGCCGTCCGGGAACGGGTAGATCTGCATTATCAACGTGCCTATCCATGCAGCCAGCGGTTCAAAAACCCCTGCAAATTGTGGAGCTAAGGAGATTCGAACTCCTGACCTCTTCGATGCGAACGAAGCGCTCTACCAACTGAGCTATAGCCCCGAAGCAACGCCGGTCCCGAAGGAACGGCGTTGCCGGTGTCCCTAGGCTACAAACTATCCGCGTGCATTGCCAGCCAGCCGCGAAAAGTATCACCGGCGTGGCGTCCCTCCGGCACCAGATTCAGCCCCGCGCGCAGGTATTTGCCCATCGCGCCGGGCAGCGGAAACCGGACGATTCGTCCGCGGGAGCCGGTGGCGGCCTTCCATTGCCGGGCGAACTCCCCCATGTCCTCGATCTCCGGGCCGCCGATGGTCCGGACGCTGTGCCGCGGGCCGGCCGGTTCAAGCGCCGCCTCCAGCAGGGCCGCCGCGACCTCGGCGGGTGCGATCGGCTGGAACCGGGCACCCTTGATCACGGGGATGATCCGCAGCTTCGAGCCGGCAGCGAAGATCGCCGCGAGGAGGGAGTGGAACTGCGTTGCCCGCAGCGCGACGGTCTCCAGTCCGGACCGCGCGTAGATCTGTTCCTTGGCCGCCTTCGAGGCGTAATAGCCGAAGCTGCTGCGGTCGCAGTTGACGATGGAGAGGACTGCGGCCCTCTCCACGCCGGCATCCTGGGCGGCGGCAAGCAGCCGGGCGCCGCCGTCGGCGAAATCTTTCAGGGCCTTTCCGGACCTCCCCTCCAGGCAGTCAATCAGGACGTCGGCCCCGACGAGTGCCGCTGCCAGCCCCTCGCCGGTGCTGACGTCCGCGGCGAAGTACTCCGCGCCGTCGGTCCGGACCGGGGAGCCGGCGGGAGGCGGGTTCCGGCTGATCACGGCGACACCGTGCCCGGCCGCGATGGCCCGCCGCACGACTTCCCGGCCCACCTGGCCGGTTCCTCCGGCAACGCAAATCCGTGTCATGTCCTGAGGCTACCGGCCCGCGCCTGATTCCGCGCCGTTTGGACCCGCCGGATATTGGGTCAGGAAGGGCGCAAAAAAGCCCCGGGCTGCCATGCCTGGCTGCCCGGGGCTCTGAAATGCTTGGTTTATCAGGCCCGGCGCCGCTGCAGGACATCGTCCAGGTTGCTCAGGGCACTCTGCGCCTTGCCCAGGGGCTTCGATTCGGAGTCCAGGCCGGAGCTGCCGGCCGGCGCCTGCGGAAGGCCCTGCTTGAGCGACGGCTTGCCGACGGCCTTCGGGGCTTCCGGCAGGTCAAGCGGTTCCGGGGCGGCCCGCTCGGCCTTCGCTGCCTCCACATAGGTGGGCTTGGGTACGTCCACCGGCTCCCAGCTGGATTCTTCAGCTCCCCGGAAGGCCTGGGGGCCGCGGAACGAGGTGTCGCCGGAGGCAACGGCTTCCGCCAGGGCCGCCTGGCGGAGTTCCTGGGCGGTCAGCGGCTTGGGTGCGGGCGTGCGTTCGGCGGTGTGGGCCTGGGCGTCAAAGAGCGGGCTCTCGGGCCGTTCGCGCGGCTCTTCCGCCGGATAACGCTGCGGGGCGCGCTCCGGGGCGGGACGGACCGGACGTGTGGGTGCGCCCATGGCCTCGCGGAACACGGCGTTCATTTTGCGGCGTCGGTCCCGGACCGCGAGCCAGCGAAGCATAAAGACGGCAGCCACAGCGCCGAGCAACGCGACAACGGGCAACCAGACTGACCCGAGGCCGAAGAGCCGCAAGGCTGCCGATACAACACCCGTGAGCAGCGAGAGCGCGCCCGCCAGGGCGAGCGCCAACCGGCCATAACGGATCCTGAAAGCCGGGCCGGGGCCCCCAGGCTTGGGGCCGCCGTCGGGCACGCTGGTTCCCGGGAAGGACTCGGTGCGCTGGGTACTGGTCATGGGTTTCTCCTGCTGGGCCGCCATCTTCATGACGGTCCCGGCTTGCGGGGCTGCTGTTTCTCGATCGATGACGTCCGCCACGAGCTCGCCCGCGGGCTGCAGGTGGTGGTGTCCGTTCCGGAGGATGTAGGGGGCAACCCACACAATCCAGAGCGCAACAGCAATGACAAGGATCACAGAGCTGCTTAGAGGGATGTCCACATCAAAACCGTATGAGCAATCAGCGGTACGGGGCCGCATTGTCCCCGGTGTGTCGCGGGGGAACTGGCAATTGACTGGATTTACGACGAAGGGGCTGGTCAGGAAGGCGTTGGCCGGCTACGCGGGGCGGCTCTGTTGCCAGCGTGCCAGCAGCCCTTCCGGCACTTCCTCCGAGGTCAGGGCGAAGCTCCGGTGATCGGCCCATTCACCGTTGATATGCAGGAACCGCGGCCGGTAGCCCTCGTCGCGGAAGCCCAGTTTCTCGACCACCCGGAGGCTGGGAGCGTTCTCGGGACGGATGTTGATCTCCATCCGGTGCAGTCCGAGGACGTCGAAGCAATAGTCCGTCGCCAATGCCACGGCAGTCGGGACAATTCCCCGGCCCGCCCGGTCCTTGTCCACCCAGTAGCCCAGAGTGGCCATCATCGCTGATCCCCACACGATCGAGGACACCGTCAGTTGCCCCACAATCACAGGTTCCCGGGAGCCCGGCGTCCGCTCGGTGATCACGAACGGGAGTGCCGTGGCCAGTGCGGCCTGCGATTTGAGGGAACGCACCATCTGGCGGTAGTCGGGAAGGCCGCCGCCGGGGATGGGGTTGGACGCTTCCCAAGGGGCAAGCCACTCCCGGTTGCGGGAGCGGACCTCGGTCCATTCCTTGCGGTCCCGGTACCGGATCGGGCGCAGCACGACGTCGCCGCTTTCAAGCGTGACCGGCCAGGTGAAGCTGCCCCCCACCGGAACTACTTGGTCAGGCTCGGTGCGAGTTTCGAGGCGAAGCCCGGCAGCCATTCCCGCAGGCCGGGGCCAAGGTCGTCACTGTCGCAGGCGAGCTGAACACAGGCCTTGAGATAGCTGAGCTTGTCGCCGGTATCGTAGCGGCGGCCGCGGAAGACCACGCCGTACACGCCGTAGCCTTCAGCGTCACCGGAGGCGAGTTCCTGCAGCGCGTCAGTGAGCTGGATTTCGCCGCCCCGGCCGGGCTCGGTGTGTTCCAGCACCTCGAAGACCGCCGGGTGCAGCACGTAACGGCCAATAATGGCGAGGTTGGACGGGGCATCTTTGACGTCCGGCTTCTCGACCAGGTGCTTGATGCGGACGTACTCTTCGCCGCCGATCGCTTCGATGTCGGCGCAGCCGTAGGCACTGATCTCGGAGGGTTCGACCTCAATCAGGGCAATCACCGATCCGCCGGTCTTTGCCTGGACCTCGATCATGGTGCTGAGCAGTTCATCGCGTGCGTCGATCAGGTCATCGCCGAGCAGGACTGCAAACGGCTCGTAGCCGACGTGCTGCTTGGCGCGGAGGACGGCGTGGCCCAGGCCCATCGGATCGCCCTGGCGCACGTAGTGGATGTCACCCAGATTGCTGGCGTCCTGGATGGACTTGAGTTTGGCAGTGTCGCCTTTGGCCGCAAGGGTGGCTTCCAGGGTGGGGACGCGGTCGAAGTGGTCCTCGAGCGCGCGCTTGCTGCGTCCGGTGATCATCAGGATGTCGTTCAGTCCGACTTTGACGGCTTCCTCCACGACATACTGGATGGCCGGTTTGTCAACGACGGGCAGCATTTCCTTGGGCATGGCCTTCGTGGCGGGAAGGAACCTGGTTCCGAGGCCGGCTGCGGGAATGACGGCCTTGCGGACGGGAGCGTTGGGTGTAGTCACTCGACTAATCTAACGGAGGGACCAAGCATTGGGTAATCATTCGGGCTGCCAGGAACCGCTGCTTCCCGGGCCCGCATGATACGGAGGGACGGGGCATCATGGCATCGAAGGAAGAGATCCGGGCCAGCCATCGGGCGCGGCGTGCCGCATTGACGCCGGCCGCGCTGCGAATCGCCGGGGCGGGCATCGCACGGCACGGACTCGCGTGGGCAACGGAGCTGACCCGCGGCACCCCCGGCACGTTCGCCGCCTATCTTGGCGTGGGTTCCGAGCCGCCCACCCTGGACCTGCTGGCGGCGCTGCGCGGGGCCGGGCACCGGCTCCTGCTGCCGGTCTGCGAACCCGGGCTGGCGCTGAGCTGGGTGTACTGGACGCCGGACTCCGAATTCGTCCGGAGCCGCTACGCGCCGATCCTGGAGCCCGCCGGGGAACGCCACGACACGGCCGTCATGCGGCACGCCGACGGCATCATCCTGCCGGCCACCGCCGTCGACTTTTCCGGCAACCGGATCGGCCAGGGCGGCGGCTACTACGACAAGTTCCTGGCCGCCCTGGCCGCCGTCGTCCCGGCCGGGACGCCAGCGTCCGACGGCGGGCCGTTGCCGTCACTGCCGAGCGCCGCCGTCGTGTACGACACCGAGGTGCTGCCGGCCGGGAGCATCCCGGCAGAGTCCTTCGACCGGAAGGTGGCGGCCGCATTGACACCGGCCGGTCTGCTCCCACTGCAGCGATAGGGCTAAAGGGGTGCCCGGCCGGGGTGATAGAATTAGCACTCAGGCCCTGCGACTGCTAAGGGACGGATTCCGCTGATCACCAGATCGGCGGAGATCCTGACCGCACAGCACGGGACCTGCTCGTTTGTCCCAGAGGAGGATTTCCAGTGCCCACGTATGCATACGCCTGCAAGGACTGCAGCCACGCCTTCGAGATCGTGCAGTCGTTCACCGACAGCTCCCTCACGTCCTGCCCGGAGTGCCAGGGGACCCTGCGCAAGAAGTTCAACAGCGTCGGTGTTGTCTTCAAGGGTTCCGGCTTCTACCGGACTGACTCCCGCGACGCCAAGGGCAGCACTGTCTCCCCGGCCCCGGCTCCCGCGCCGGCAGCAACTCCGGCTCCCGCCGCCGCTTCCGCAAGCTAGGAACCGCCTGCGGGTCCGCGCCCGGCGCCGCTATCAACTGCGTGCCACTGCGTGCGGGTCCGCGCCCCGACCCGTGCCCTGCTCCCTGCCGCCTGCCGCTGCCTGTGCAAGCTGCTGCCTCTCCGGGCAGATTTTTCCACATAGCCGCAATCGCACCTGCCCGGTATCCGCGCCGGTGCGTAGCGTCGGGCTATGGCCACTCTCGCACCGTTCGCCCCGCCCGTCGGCACCATCCCCGCGGCATCCCGGCCTGTCTTTTTTCGCGGCCCTTTGCGCCCTTCAACGGTCCTCAGAATCGGCCGTTCCGCCAGGCGCCGCGCGCGACGAGGGCCGGCCTCCGGAAGCCCTCCATACGGAGCAGGACCCGCTGGCCGGCCGTCCCGTCAACTGGTCCGGTGGCTGAACCGGCACCGGCGGCTGGCGGTGGCACTGCTGCTGTGCATCGCTGCCGGTCTCACGGTGCAGCAGCTGACCCCGGCCCCGGCCGACACGGTGGCGGCCTACGCTGCGGCCCGGGACCTTCCAGCCGGGAAAACACTCGTCCCGGATGACCTGACGGTTCTGAGCGTGCCCCGCGACCTGGCACCAGCGGGCAGCTATGGCGGCACCGTTTCCCTGCAGGGCCAGCAGTTGGCCGTGGCACTCCGCAAGGGCCAGCTGCTTTCGGACTCCCAGCTCCTGGGGCCCGGGCTGCTGGCGGGAAGCCCACCGGGATCAGCCGCCGTGCCGCTGCGGATGGCAGATCCCGCCTCAATCCAGCTGCTATCCCCCGGACAGCTCGTGAACGTGGTGATGACCAACGGCAACGGTTTTGACCAACCGGCGGCATCCCAGGTGCTCGCCGCCGCGGTGCCGGTGCTGTGGACGTCCGGGCACGGCGGCGGGGCCGGCCCATGGCTGGCCTCCGGGGAAACCGAGGGCCTCCTGGTCGTGGCTGCCGATGCCGAGCAGGCGCACCGTCTCGCCGGTGCTTCCACCCAGGGAAAGCTGTTCTTCGTTCTGGTGGGGGCCGCCCCTGGCTAGGCTGCTGCCCGGCGTGACCGCCGGAACCCGCTCCGAAGCGGCGCCGTATCACCCTGGCCCGCGGCAGGCCGACTTTAGCCCCAGTGCGGGGGCTTCTGCTCCTCAAGCCAGGAGTCATGGTCGTAGCCGCCCGGCTCATCGCCCCAGCGCCGCGGATCGTCTTCAGCTGCCTTGTTCGGCAGCACTCCGGCCGGGTCCGGGGCGGGTACCGCCGGTGCGCCGCCCCTGGCGTCCTCCCGGGAGCCGTCGTTCTGGACCCCGCCGCTGTTCTGGATTCCGGCGCCGTTCTGCACGTCGTCGTCGTTCCGGGTATCACCGTCAGCATTCATGCCGCCGGCCTCCTTACTGCCCTGATCTGTTCTGTCCTGTTGCGCGCTGTCCGGCTGTCCGGAAACGGTCCGCCCCTCAAAGGCCTGCGCTTCGTTGACGGCCAGGTTTTCAACGTCGTCGTCGAAGAATCCCGGCGACACCGGCTGCCGGTGCGTCACGGCCGGCTTTTCCAGCCCAAGGTAACCCCCGATGCGGTCGGCGCAGGCCGAAGGATCGGTGAAGACCTCTATGGTCCATAGTGGCATGTAGCGCCAGCCCAGTCGCTCCAGGAGTTGCGGGCGGAGCCTGCTGCGTTCACGGACGGTCAGCCTGCGGTACTGCTCGGTGCCGTCGGACTCAATCGCCACCGGCCGGGGAATCTCGGCGTCGTCCTGCCCGAGGGTGCTCAGCGGGTCGGCCGCGGCCACCATGTTCAGGGCGCCGTCGTACTGGTGCCAGACCCGGGCGCCCCTTGCCCGCAGCCGGTCGCCGAGGTCCGCGACGAGCGGGTCGGCTCCCAGCGCCTGTTCGCTGGCGGCCGCCCGCGAAGCCGGGCTGCCGAGATCGGAGTTGCCCGCGATTTCCCGGTCCAGCAGCTCGTAGAAGTCCACCGCGCCGTGGCTCAGCCGGGTCACGTCGAGGTCCTCGGGACGGAAGCAGCTCAGCACGTGCAGCGACCGGCGCGCCCTCGTCATGGCAAGGGCAAACTTGGCCCGTCCGCCATCGGCGGACAGCGGACCCAGATTGTGCAGCGCACGGCCGTGCGGGGTGCGTCCGTAGCCCGGTGAGAAGATCACATGATCGCGGACCAAACCCTGGGCTCGTTCCAGGTCCACCACCCGGAAGGATTCGTCCCCGGCGGTGAAGAAGCTCGCCAGCAGCGGATAGTTGGGCAGCTGCAGCCGGATGGACTCGCCGATCCGGGCTGCGTGCCGGAGGCTCCCGGTCACCACGGCCAGGGACGTCCGCGGCCGGAGCCGTGCGTGTTCGAAGACAAGCTCCACCGCCCGGTTCACCTCGGCGACCACGGATTCGACACCGTCCTGGTCGGCGCTGGGGAGTCCGGTGCCGTCCGGCAGGTACTCCACCGTCAAGGCACGGTCCAGCCCGGTAGCGGACTGGCCCTCCGGCAGCCGGCGCAGTCCGCCGTCGTAGAAGCTCCTGCTCAGCTGCCGCACGAGGTCTTCGTCAACGGCGCGGTAGATGGTCTTCAGGCTCCAGACGGGCAGCACCGCGGCCAGCGCGTTGTATGCGCTCTCCACACCCTGGTGGGAGCTCTCGCCGGCGGCAAGCCGCTCCACACTGACCGTGAAGGTCCGCGGGCTGGCGATCCGGTCGTCACCGAAGGCAATGACCTGCCGGGCGCGGGCCATGGCCGGCAGGACAGCCTGCAGCGAAGTCGCCTCGGCGTCGAGGATGACAACGGCGTCGAACCGCTGCTCCACCGGCAGGACCGCGGTCAGGAGATAGGGGCTGACCGACCATACCGGCACCAGCATCGGCAGCAGTTCCGCGGCCTGGCCGGTCAGGGCCGCCAGCGTGACACGACCGTCCTTGAGCAGGCTGCGCAGCAGTTCCGTCTGGCGCGGGTGTTCCGCGAGAGCCGCCCGCCAGCGTTCGGCAAGGTTCCAGCGCAGCCGGGCGGCACCGCTGGCGATGTGGGCGTTGTCCGCGAGGCGGTACTCGGCTTCGAGCTGGCGCAGGGCGTCGCCGTCGGACATGGCCAGGTAATCGTCGCCGCTGATCATGGCTTCCAGCGCCGACTGCCACCAGGCGAGCTCGAGCTCCGTAGCCACAGATTCGGCCGGGACCTCGCGCTCGGCGAGATCGGCGAGGAGTTCACCGAGGCCATGCTCGCGCATGTTTTCCACCAGGAGCGTGCGCTCCGGCAGGGTCTCCAGCGTGCCGGTGTCGGCAACCAGCCGTTCCAGCCGCTCCATGAGTTCTTCGTAGGGTGTGCCGTGCAGGTCTCCGCCTGCCGCGGTGTGCCTGACGGCCTGGCCCAGCTCGGCAAGCTCCGCTTCCAGTTCGCGGTACAGGGAAATGATTTCCCCGAGGCCGGACGGGACGGCCGGATGGCGCTGCGTCGTGGCGTAGTCGGCCCACGCGGCCCGCTGCTCCTGGACGAGGACCAGGGAGCTGTGCAGGTCGGCGATGTGGACGCCCGGGCGGACGTATTCCTTCGCCACCCGGCGCAGGCGGGACCGCTGCATGGACGGCATCTCGATGCTCCGTTCCCGGCGCCAGGAGGAGGCCGCGGTGGCGGAGATGAGGTCGTGGACCGGACGGTCAAAAATGTCCGGGGTGAATTTGTCGAGGCTTTCGCGCACTGCAACCAGCAGTTCAACCTGGTCGCCCCACTCGGCGAAGGTGCGGCCCAGACGGATCTCTGCGTGTTCGGCAACGCCGTTCATCCGGTCGCGCAGTTCCGGCAGCTTCCCGGCCACGGAGCTGGCGACCTGCTGGGCCTCCTGGGTCTCCTTGCGGGTCAGCAGGCGGGCGCCGTGCCAGGGGCTCGTCGTCGAGGCCCGGCTGAAGCTTCCCAGCTCGGCTGCCCGGCGGAGCCGGCCAGCCAGCTCCTCGCGGTCCCGGATGCTGTCCAGCACGCTGCGCTTGAGCCGCACGGTGGTCGCCGGTGCAGGCTGGAGGGCGGTCAGCCCGGCCAGCGACTGCATGGCCTCATACGGCGAGCAGCCCCAGCGTTGGCGGACGTTGTGCAGTGAGGCGACGTGGTCCCGGAGGGCGTGGCGGTGCTCGATCAGTGTAGTGTGCAGGTTGCTCAGCTGGGGTTCGAGGGATTTCTCGTTGCGCACGATGGCCCGGACCAGCTGGCCCTTGAGCTGCAGTGGAGTGGCGTTGCCGGCGAGCTGGAACAGGGTGGAGTCCAGCCCGAGGGTGTCCAGCTGAGCGGAGATCTCACCCAGGCTGGCCCGACGGTCCCCCACGACCAGGACGGTTTTGCCCTGGTCGACGAGGGCGCCGATGGTGTTGACGGCGGTCTGCGTCTGGCCGGTGCCCGGCGGGCTGCTGACCACGAGCGAGTCCCCGGCGCGGACGGCGTCGACGACGTACTGCTGGTCGGTGTCGGCGTCGAGCAGCAGCAGTTCGTCGGCGGGATCCCGCTCGTCGGTGCTCGGGAAGCGCCCGGGCTTGAGCTCGGGAATCTCCACCGCCCCGCCGTCGGCGGCACGCGCCAGCGCGGCCACGACGGGATGGTTTTCGTTGATCCACGGATCCTCGAGGCTCCCGGACAGGTCGGCGAAGGTGGAGACAAGGAGGTTGTGCTCCACCTCGGCGCCGTGGATCGGCTGGATGAGCGTGCCCAGGCGGTCGAGGACCGGCTGCGGATCGAACCGGGCGGTGCTGTACGCCATGCGGGTGACGGCGTTGACGTCGAAGACGATCCCGTGGACGGTCTTCAGGTGCCGGATCAGGGCAGGGTTGATTTTGGCCTGTTCGGTCAGCTGCAGTTCGTAGTCGTCCTCGCCGGGGCGGACCGTGAGCGAGATGGCCGTCAGCATGACGGGGGCCGAGACGCGCTGGGGCTTGCCTCCGACGGCGGAGGTCCAGACGACGGTGCCCGCCGAGAAGTAACCGGCATCGATGCCGCGGTCGTTGGTGAGTTCGAAGATCTTGGACCGCAGGTTGCGGGAGGCCCGGGCGGCGACGACGTACTGCTGGTGGTCACGGATCAGGGTGGAGAGCCGGGTGCGCCGGCCGGCCATCAACTGCGCCAGGCCCGAGGGATGGGCATGCGTCAGATCGATGGAGCCCTCAGGCGTTTTGGTAAAGCGCAGCATGGTGTCTGCTCCGGTGACGGGCTTGAGCCCCGACAGCCATTTCCTGAGCTCCTCGGAGCCCTCGGGGTGGCCTTGACCAACTGACACTGCTGCCTTCTTTTCTGTGCTCGCGTTTACTTTGCTCACGTTATCCGTGCTCGCGCGGGACGTCCTGGACCATACGGGCATACTTTCGAGCGTAGCCCGAATCCAGGCCCGGTGAGGCTCCGCAACACTGGCGGGGCCCAAATTCAACGGGAATTAACAGGATCGCCGTCCCCGGCCCGGCGGGCTGTCCGAATCCCTGCCGGGAAGACCCGGGAAGACGCAAAATGGCCGGCCCCCACAGGAGGCCGGCCATTTCCCTGCCTGTTACCAGGCTACTCCCACTCGATGGTTCCCGGCGGTTTGCTGGTCACGTCGAGCACCACGCGGTTCACACCGTCCACCTCGTTGGTGATGCGGTTGGAGATCCTGGCCAGCAGGTCGTAGGGCAGCCGGGACCAGTCCGCGGTCATGGCGTCTTCGGACGATACGGGGCGCAGCACGATCGGGTGGCCGTAGGTGCGGCCGTCGCCCTGGACACCGACGCTGCGGACATCGGCCAGCAGGACCACCGGCATCTGCCAGACCTCGTTGTCCAGTCCGGCAGCGGTCAGTTCCGCCCGCGCAATGGCGTCTGCCTTGCGCAGCAGGTCCAGCCGCTCCTTGGTGACTTCTCCGACGATCCGGATGCCGAGGCCCGGTCCGGGGAACGGCTGGCGTCCGACGATTTCCTGCGGCAGGCCAAGCTGGGCGCCGACGGCGCGTACCTCGTCCTTGAACAGGGCGCGCAGCGGTTCGACGAGTTCGAACTGCAGGTCCTCCGGCAGGCCCCCCACGTTGTGGTGGCTCTTGATGTTCGCGGCACCTTCGCCGCCGCCGGATTCCACGACGTCCGGGTACAGGGTCCCCTGCACCAGGAACTTGATCTTTTCGCCGTGCGCGGCTGCCTCGGCAATGATCGCCAGTTCGGCTTCCTCGAAGGCGCGGATGAATTCGCGGCCGATGATCTTGCGTTTGGTCTCCGGGTCGCTGACGCCGGCCAGTGCCGACTGGAAGCGCTCCTGCTCGTTGGCGACGTAGAGCTTGACGCCGGTGGCGGCCACGAAGTCGCGTTCGACCTGTTCGGCTTCGCCCTCGCGCAGCAGTCCGTGGTCCACGAAGACACAGGTCAGCTGGTCGCCGACGGCACGCTGGACCAGGGCGGCGGCCACGGCGGAGTCAACGCCGCCGGACAGGCCGCAAATGACCCGGGCCTCGCCGATCTGTGCGCGGATCCGGTCGACCTGCTCCTCGAGGATGTTCCCCGCGGTCCAGTTCGCTTCCAGCCCGGCGCCCTTGAACAGGAAGTTCTCCAGCACCTGCTGGCCATAGGCCGAGTGCTTCACCTCCGGGTGCCACTGCACGCCGTAAAGGCGCTTCCCCTCGTTGGCGAAGGCGGCGACCTCGGCTCCGGCGGTCGTCGCGAGGACCTCAAAGCCTTCCGGGGCCTCGTGCACCGAGTCGCCGTGGCTCATCCAGGTGCTCTGGTGCTGCGGCATTCCATCCAGGATGGAGCGGCCTTCGCCGAGGGTCGTGGTCTCGGTGGCTCCGTACTCGCGGAGGCCGGTCTGGGCCACCTTGCCGCCGAGGGCGTTGGCCATCGCCTGGAAGCCGTAGCAGATGCCGAAGACCGGCACGCCGGCGTCGAACAGCTCCGCGCCAACGCTGGGTGCACCTTCGGCGTAGACGCTCGAGGGGCCGCCGGAGAGGATGATCGCGGCAGGGTTCTTGGCCAGCAGTTGCTCGGTGCTGTAGGTATGCGGAACCACTTCCGAATACACATTCGCTTCCCGGACGCGGCGGGCGATCAGCTGCGCGTACTGGGCACCGTAGTCAACAACCAGCACGGGCTTGTGGGACGTCTGGGATGCAGAGGGAGTAGTCACCGTCCTAGCCTACTTTGCGGGGCCGTCCGCCCGCACATTGAGAAGACCGCCCGAGGCCCGAAACGGCCGCCGGGTAAGCGAACTCACATGGGAGGGCCCCACGTCGGCCAGCGGCACGCCGCGGGGCCGGCGGAAAGCTGTCCGGGGCAGGCTCAGTAGCGCTGCGGGGCCTGCGGGTTGGCGGCCAGCTCGGCCTCCACCTCGGCATGGAACTTCTTCTCCACGAAGAAGGACAGGAACGGCACCACGCCGCCGAGCGCCAGGATGACCATCTTCGAGAACGGCCAGCGCATCAGCGACCACAGGCGGAAGTTGGACATGAGGTACACGACGTACATCCAGCCGTGCACGATCAGCACCGCGATGGAGAGGTTCACGCCGCCGATGACCCCCGGCGGCTCGGCGTCGGCGAATCCGAAGCCGAACGGCTCCCCGGTGACGGCGTTGGTTCCGCCGGCGAAGAGGTACTGGCCGAAGGCGTACCGGGCGATCAGTTCGGCGCAGAGCAGGAGCAGCATGGAGCCGGTCAGGTACGCCAGGACCTTGTAGAACTTCAACGCCGACCGGATCTGGGCCTCGGTTCCGCCGAAGCGGCGCTTCTTGCCGCGCGCGCTTCCCGTGGCGTTGGACTGCTGCGGCTGGACGGCCGGCTGGGGCTCGATCATGATTGCACTTTCGGTTCGGAGGGGTGCGGTTCGTTGGGGTCAGGTTCCGGGAGGTGCCGGGCCGCGGCTTCCTCCTCCTCGTCGAGGGCGTCCTCGAGACCGCGGCGGTAGTCGTCCTTGACCAGGCGCCACCAGATGAACAGGGCGAAGCCGGCGAACACGACCCACTCCGCGGCGTAGAAGAGGTTCAGCCAGTTGACCTTCCCGGCAGGCGGTTGCGGCCCGACGTTCAGCGGCTTGAGCGCTCCGCCGGACCCGGCCGCACTGACATCGCTGCCGCCGGAGGTCTCGGAGCCCGCGGCAACGAAGCCCGGATAGCTGCTGACTTCCCAGATGTTGATGAGTTCCGCGATGGAGACGGCGCTGGCCCGGCCGGGGCCGGCGTCGGTCCCGGGCAGCGGGGCTTCGGACGGCAGCAGCCGCCCGGTCAGTTCAATGGTTCCCGACGGCGGCGCGCCGGCATCCGCGGGGTCCGCAACCCAGCCGCGGGCGACCGGGATCCAGGTCTGCGGCGAGGCGCCGGCCCCGGTCAGGACGGGGGCATCCTTCACAGCCAATGCCGAAACGACCCAGAATCCCTTGGCACCGTCGTTCAGGCGGCCCGGCACCAGGACCTGCTTCTGCGGGTCGTAGCTGCCGGTGGCGGTGACGATCTGGTCAGCAACGGATCCGGGGAAGAAATCTCCGGGCCGGAGCACCGTGGTGAGCGGTTTGGGCTCCTCGGTGGTGGTGGAGACCGTCACTTCTGGCTGGGTCGAGCGGCCGAACTGCCACTGGCTGAGCAGCACAAACACCCCTGAAATGACGATCGCGAACACCAGTCCGGCGATCCAGCGGGGTTTGAGGGCAGTTTTCAGCACCCCTTAACCGTACTTCGTCGGCCCGTAGAACAACGAAACGGAGAGCGGGACCAGGGCCAGCCCGCGAGATTGGGCAGCATGGTCGCCGCGTGGCGACGGAGTCGACACGGAAAAGCGCGCCCCGCTTTTCAGTGGTCGAAAAAGACCAGGCTGGAATTGATGAGTTCGGCAATCACTTCGGGGTCGTAGGCGCGGCGGAGAGATTCGCGGAAGGCTTCCTTGGACAGCGACCGGGCAATGGTCGCCAGCACTTCGAGGTGCTCGGAGAAGGAGCTTGCCGGGGTCGCGATCAGGAGGACCACGGTGGCGGGCCCGTCGGCAGCACCGAAATCCAGGGCCTTGCCGTATTTCGTGATGCCGACGGCGATGGAGGTCCGGGACACGAACTCGCTGCGGGCATGGGGCAGGCCGATGCCGCCGGGCAGGCCGGTGGCCATCTGGTGTTCCCGGGCGTTGACGTGCTTGAGGAAGCCCTCAAGGTCCGAGATGCGCCCGGCGGCGTGCATCCGTTCCGCCAGCTGGCTGGCAGCGTCGAACTTGTCGGTGGCGTCCATCTCGAGGATCACCATTTCGGGGGTGGTGAGCTCGGCGTCATACCGGTCCAATGGTTCCGCCAAGAGTAATCCCTTCAAAATGGCGTGAGTCCGCCGGCAGGCTCGGGTCGAGGCTGCCGGCGGACGCTGCCGGTCAACGCAGCGGAACGATGTCCTCGACGCCCAGTCGTGCTGCGTCAGCGGATTCGTCGTCCGGCTGCTCCTGGCTGAGCCGTTCAGCGTCGACCCTTGCCAGGTAATGCTTGATCTCGCCCTCACGCTGCGCATCGCTCCAGCCGAGGACATCTCCCATCAGTTTAGCTACTACCGGCGCGGCGGACACACCGCGGTCCCAGGCCTCGATGGAAATCCGGGTCCGGCGGGTCAGCACGTCCTGCACGTGGCGCGCGCCCTCGTGGGTGGCGGCGTAGACGGCTTCGGCAGCAAGGTAGTCGTCCGCGCCGGGCAGCGGCTCGGCCAGTTCCGGGTTCCCGGCTATGAGAGCCAGCACCTCCGGGGCCATCGAACCGTACCTGTTGAGCAGGTGTTCGATCCGGGCGACGTGGACGCCGGTCTCCTCGGCCATCCGGTTCCGCTTGTTCCAGGCGGCCTTGAATCCGCTGGCGCCCAGGAGGGGGATGGACTCCGTGCAGCTGGGCGGGACGCGTTCGTCCATGCTGCGGGTTGCCTCGTCCACCGCGTCCTTGGCCATGACGCGGTAGGTGGTCCATTTGCCGCCGGCCACCACGACGAGTCCGGGGACCGGGTGCGCCACAACGTGCTCGCGGGAAAGTTTTGCGGTGGAGTCGTTTTCCCCGGCCAGCAGTGGGCGCAGCCCGGCGTAGACGCCCTCGACGTCCTCACGGGTCAGCGGGCGTTTCAGGACCTTGTTCACATGCTCGAGAAGGTAGTCGATGTCCTTGCTCGACGCGGCGGGATGGGCCTTGTCGAGGTGCCAGTCGGTGTCGGTGGTGCCGATGATCCAGTGCCGGCCCCAGGGGATGACAAAAAGAACGGACTTTTCGGTCCGCAGGATCAGCCCCACAGTCGACTGGAACCGGTCCCGCGGCACCACGAGGTGGATGCCCTTGGAGGCACGGACCTTCAGCTGGCCCCGGTCGGTGACCATGGCCTGGGTCTCATCGGTCCAGACCCCGGTGGCGTTGATGACCTGCTTCGCCCTGATGTTGAAGCTGGAACCGTCCTCGTGGTTGACCACCTTGGCACCCACGACGCGTTCGCCCTCCCGCAGGAAGTCGACCACGGACATCTGGTTCACCGCGTGGGCACCGTAGTACGCCGCCGTGCGGATCAGGTTGGCGCAGTACTTGGCGTCGTCGACCTGGCCGTCGTAGTACCGGATGGAACCGACGAAGGCGTCGTCCTTAAGGCTCGGCGCGGCCCGAAGGGTCCCCCGGCGGCTCAGGTGCTTGTGGAACGGCACGCCCCGGCGCTGACCGGTGGAAATGGACATGGCGTCGTACAGGGCAATGCCGGCGCCCACGTAGGGCCGTTCGAAGAAGGGCTTGGTGAGCGGGTACAGGAAGGGAACCGGCCGGGCGAGGTGCGGGGCGAGCGTCGAGAGGATCAGCCCGCGCTCGTGCAGCGCCTCCTTGACCAGGCCAAAGTCGAGCATCTCCAAATAGCGCAGGCCGCCGTGGATGAGCTTCGAGGAGCGCGAGGAGGTGCCAGCAGCCCAGTCGTTGGCCTCGACAATGCCGACGCTCAGGCCGCGCGTGACGGCGTCCAGGGCGGCGCCGGTGCCGACGATCCCTCCGCCGACAATCAGAATGTCGAGTTCCTTGCCCGGGCTGCTGGTGCCCCTGAGCACCGCCAGTGAAGCTTCGCGTTCCGCAGGCCCAAGGGCACCGCCGGCCTTGGGAGAACCGCCGGGAAAACTGTTCATGTCACGCCTCCATCAGCATCATCGCTCGTAGTGCACCACACTACTTCCAACTCCCCCGGATGGGCAGGGGGCTTTCAGTTGCCGGCGTAGGGCGAAACCACGACGTCGACCCGCTGGAATTCCTTGAGGTCCGAATAGCCGGTGGTCGCCATGGAACGGCGCAGCGCTCCGATCAGGTTGGACGTCCCGTTGGTGTGGTGGCCCGGCCCGAAGAGAACCTCTTCGAGGGCTCCGACGGTGCCAACGTTGACCCTGTCGCCGCGGGGAAGTTCAAGGTGGTGCGCCTCCTGGCCCCAGTGCCAGCCCTTGCCTGGCGCTTCTTCGGCGCGGGCGAGGGCACTGCCCAGCATGACCGCGTCGGCGCCCATGGCGATCGCCTTGACGATGTCACCGGAGGAGCCCATACCGCCGTCGGCGATCACGTGGACGTAGCGTCCGCCGGACTCATCCATGTAGTCGCGGCGGGCGGCGGCGACGTCGGAGATGGCGGAGGCCATCGGCGAGTGGATGCCGAGGGCGCGGCGGGTGGTGCTCGTGGCCCCGCCGCCGAAGCCGACCAGCACGCCGGCGGCACCGGTGCGCATGAGGTGCAGTGCCGGGGTGTAGCCGGCGGCGCCGCCGACGATCACGGGGACGTCGAGTTCGTAGATGAACTGCTTGAGGTTCAGCGGCTCGTGGTCTTTGGAGACGTGCTCGGCCGAGACGGTGGTGCCGCGGATCACGAAGATGTCGACGCCGGCTGCCACGACGGTTTTGTAGTGCTCCTGGGTCCGCTGCGGGGTGAGGGAGCCGGCAACGGTGACGCCCGCGGCGCGGATCTCCGCGAGCCTGGTGGTGATCAGCTCCGGCTGGATCGGCGCCTGGTAGAGCTCCTGCATCCGGCGCGTGACGGCCGGGCTGTTGGTCTCGTCCTGGAGCGCGCCGATCTGGTCGAGTACGGCCTGCGGGTCCTCATACCGTGTCCAGAGGCCTTCGAGGTCGAGAACGCCGAGTCCGCCGAGGCGGCCCAGCGCGATAACCGTCTCCGGCGACATGGCCGAATCCATCGGCGCCGCGATGACCGGCATATCGAACTTGTAGGCGTCGATCTGCCAGGCGACGGACACATCCTTGGGGTCACGCGTACGTCGGTTGGGGACGATCGCAATGTCATCCAGGGAGTAGGCACGACGCCCACGCTTGCCACGGCCAATCTCAATCTCGTAAGTCACTGCTCTAGGTTATCCCAGCCGCGGCACCGGCCACGGACCCGGCGGGACCGTGGAGCCGGAATGTGCCGGGACTGCAGTGGGAGCTGCCATGGGCAGTGGTGCCCATGGCAGCCGCCCGCAGAATCCCCTAGCCTGAGGGAAAAGGTCCTCGACGAGCGCCCTTGCCCCACTCCTAGGAGGACCACCCATGGCCCCTGGCCTCTTTGGCGCCGATATTGAACAGCTGCGGTCACTCTCAAAATCCATGAAGCTCTCCGGGTCGCGCCTGTCGGACACCGAACACAGGATCAACGGCCTGGTCGCCAGCACCGCATGGAAGGGCGCGGACGCGGGGCGCTTCCGGAGCGAGTGGACCGGCACTTTGCGCCCCATGCTCAACAAGGCGACGCAGTCCCTGATCGAGGCCTCCAAACTTCTTCTCACGCAAGCCGATGAGCAGCAGGAAGCCAGCACGCAGGGTGGCAGCGCAGGTTCCGGGCCCGGCGGACCGGCCCAGCCCGGTACCGCCGGAGACAGCCCTCCCACCGGACTGGAAGGCATCGTCTCCGGGGCCGGAAGCTCGCCATGGTGGGCCGCCAATGGCGCAGTCACCGGCGCCGGACTCTACGCGGACGATCTGCTGGCCACCATGTCCAAGGGCGGGCTCGTCACCAAACTGACCAGCTGGCCCATGCTCAGCGCACAGTACGGCCAGGCCGCCGAAGCCGGGTACGTCCGGGGAACCCAGCTTCTCAACGGGACGTCCATGCTGGGACGCCTTTCCGGCGGATTGGGCGTGGTTACCGGTGGGATACAGCTGACGCAGGGATTGTCCACCGGCAACACCGGGATGGCGATCGACGGCGGCATCTCCACCGTCCTTGCGGCCGGGAGCTTCATCCCGGGCGCCGGACCCTTCTTCGCTGTTGCCGGCATCGCGTGGGGCGGCTTGGGCCTGCTGGCGGGCAACCTTGGCTACGGTTCCGCCTCGGAGATGATCGGGGATGCCGCCGAAAATGCAGCCGCTACCGTGGCCGACGGTGCCAAGAAGGTCTGGGGCTGGCTCACCTGAGCGCCCACCCTCCCTAGACTAAGAACCGAGACCTGTCGCCCGAAAGGCTGCTATGACCACTCAAGACGACGCACCCCTGCTCATCACCGAACACGAATTGATTGCCTTGATCGCTTTGGCGGGAACCAGCGGGGCCCTCAAATGCCAGCGCATGTTTAGGCTCGACCACGCCGCCGGCACACCCTTGGAGCAGGCAGGCGTGGCCACGCTCCTGGAACGTGGGCTCATGACAATAGAGGGGGAAGGTCTCCTTCCGGCCGGTCCCGCCACCAGCGTCACCGCCGCACTGGCGGGTTCGGACGCCTGGCTGGAAGTCGCGTTGGTCACTCCCAAGGCTGAACACGTCTATTTCCTCTTCGGTTCCGCCGACGGCGCCCTGATCCTCAGTCTCAGCAAATACGGCGTGCACGAGCTGCGCCCGCTCACCAACGCTGACGGCATGTTCACGACTGCCATCGAGATGGTGAATTTTTACCTCGGCACCGCACCCGACGGCCGACCGGCCGCGGGCACGCTCCGCAGGCACCTTGCCGACGGCTCATTCCGCGCCGTCCACGTCAAGGCGGGGCCGGACGGTTCCCTTGAACTGCGCGAAGGCGGGGGTGAGGACCTCCCCGCCACTGCCCTGCCTCCGGAAGACCTGGACCAATGCCTTCGCAAGGGGCTGGGTCTTTAGTCCGGTATGAGCCTTCCAATCCCCTTCCCGGCAAGCCAGCCAGCGCATCCCCTTGATTACTGGGCTTCCCCGGAGTTGGCACGGGTCAGTCCACCCGATGCACCCTCCCGCTTGCGGCAGTTGGCTGATGCCCAGGGCACCCTTGCTGCGGCCTGGGGCAGCGCCATCGGATCCGGGCCGCTCCTGCTCCTGACCGGCGGCTTCGTCTCGGCCATGTCAGGGAACCCCGTCTGGGTGCTGGTCCTCGGCTTGCTGGGCGCTGCTTTGACAGTGCTGGGCCTGCTCTCCTGGAAGCGGGTGCGTGGCACACTGCCGAACACCAATAGGCTTCTTATCGCCCGCGGCCCGGGGTCGGCGCGCGGCGGCGTCATGATGGTGGCCGTGCTGGCCCTCATACTGGGCGGCATTCTGGCCACCGCCGTCCCCGGGATCGCGTCCCGGGGAACTGCGACGGTGGTTGCGGTGAGCGGCGCGTACGTACTTTTTGTGGCTCTTCTGGCAGCCGCCATCCTCATCCCGTCCGTAGTCCTGGGACGGGCCCGGCAGTCCTTCCGGCGAAGGATCCAGACGGACCCGGGGCTCCGCACAGCGGTGGAGGGCGATCTGGCCACTTGGCGCGACCCACACGGCAACGCGGGTTACGGCCCCCTGTAGATGGGCAAAAGCTGGGTCTTCGACGGCCACATCGCCGGGATCGGCACGGAATCCGGCCTGCGCGCGGTCGTGGGACTCTGGCAGCGGTGTACAACTTCGACGAGACCCGGGTGCTGGACGTCGCGGCGTCGCACGGTGCCCACGGGCTCCGGGTGGACGCCGGACCGCTCCGGATCCGCGCCGGCGTCGGCGCCCGGACCGCGGGCGCCGCGAAGGGCGGCCGGCAGGAGTACTACGGCGTGACTGATCTGCACAGCATCGACTCGGCGAGCGTCGACTGGGACGGCCGGGACGGCGGGGACGCCGGCGGACTGTCCGCGATCCTGCCTCCCGTCACCTTTGGTTTCAGCAGCGTTCCCCCGGAGCCCAGCCTGGCGCGCGTACGGACAACCGTGGTCCAGGCGGCCACCGGCAGCGGAAGCTAGCCCGGGCCTCCTCAGACCCCCTCGGCGTCATCCACGGTGAGCTGGGACTCGAACATCCGGAAGTAGCGGCCGCGCAGGGCCACCAGCTCCTTGTGGGTGCCCTGCTCCACGATCCGGCCGTCCTCGAGCATGTAGACGACGTCCGCCTTTTCGATCGTCGCGAGGCGATGGCTGATGGCGATGATCGTGCTGCTGCGGTCGGCGAAAAGCCGGGTAAAGATCCGGTGCTCGGCGAGGGCATCAATGGCCGAGGTCGGCTCGTCCATGACCATGAACGGTGCGTTGCGGTAGAAGTTCCGGGCCATCGCGAGGCGCTGCCACTGCCCGCCGGACAGCCCGCTGCCCTTCCGCCCGCGCGGATCCTCCATCCAGTTGCTGACGTGGTTGTCCAGGCCGTTGGGCAGTTTGTTGATGAACTCGAGCGCCTCGGCGTCGGCTGCGGCGCGGCGGATCCGCCCGTCGTCGCGCGGTGCATCGACGTCGCCGAAGAAGATGTTCTCCGCCGCGGTGGCGAACTCGTACTTCAGGAATTCCTGGCTGAGCACCGCCAGATGGCGGTGCCAGGACTTGACGTCGACGGCGGCGAGGTCGACGCCGTCGAGCAGCACCTGCCCGGAGTCCGGGCGGTAGAGCCCGGCGAGGATCCGGATGAGGGTGGATTTGCCGGCGCCGTTCTCGCCCACGATCGCGATGTGCTGGCCTTCGCGGATGGTCAGCGATATGCCCCTGATGACTTCCAGCTCGCTGCCGGTGTAGGTGAAGCGGATGTCCCGCAGCTCCACGGTCGTGGGCGCCTGCAGCAGCGGCGGGGCGTGGTCGGAGTGCACCGGCAGGGCCATGAAGAGCTCGTAGTCCTTGAGGTTGGCGAGGTCCTCGTCGATGGAGCTCAGGGAGGAGACGAGGCTGTTGGCGGTGGACAGGGCCCGGCTGACGATCTGCTGGACGTAGAGGAACTGCCCCACCGGCTGGGCCCGGGCGATGATCTGCCCGACCACCCAGATCAGCGACACGACCTCGGCGCCGTACTGCAGGGCGTCCGCGGCGAGCTGTTTGGGGATGTAGCGCTTCTGGAAATCCAGCCGCCGGCGCTCGTCCGCGTCGCGCAGCCGGGAGCGGAGCCCCATGAGGTACCCGACGATCCCGTAGAGGCGCATCTCAGCGATGTGCTGCGGGCGCAGGAGGTTGGTCTCGATCATCCGCCGCTGCCGGCGGGAGTCGATCTGGGTGTTCCAGTGCGCGATCTGCTCGCGGGAGAGCTTGAACTGCAGGTAGACGCTGGGCACGATCGCCACGAGCACGATCACGGCAATCCACCAGCTGACCAGCAGCAGCGCGCCGATCGCCAGGAGTACCGAGACCAGCTGCGTGAAGATCGCGGCGATCCGGTCCAGGACCCGGGCGTAGGAATCGGAGAAACGCTTGGCCCGGTCGTACAGGTCCACGGTCTCTTTGTCGTCGTAGCGCCAGAAATCGAGCGCCAGGAACCGCTCGTACATGAGGTCGCCCACGATCGCGCCTACCTTGAAGCTCATGAGCTGCTGGATGTAGCGGTCCACGCTGCTGAAGGCGCCCCAGAACAGCCCGAGCGCGGCCGTGATGATGACGTAGACAATGGCCTGCTGCCCGGCGGCGGCGTTGCCCGCATAGGCGGCCGCGAGGGCCGTGGTGGTCAGGGAGGCGTAGTAGGTGGTGACCAGCGGCAGCAGCGCCGAAATCAGCGAGCCGACAACTTTCATCACGACGGCGGCGGGCGAGGCCCGGAAGCTGACGCGCAGCACCTGCGCCACGGCCCGGGCGTAGGGCCTCAGCGCCAGTTTGCGCTTCGGCTCACGCGCGGGCAGGAGTTCGGACATGCCTCCAGCCTAGGACACCGGCCTGCCCAACTAACTCGCGGCAGGGCCGTTATGGGGGTCCCAAAACGGCCCCTGCTGCGAGTTACTTGGGTGAACCGCGCTGTGGGCTTTAGCGCGAACCGTAGTTCGGTGCCTCCACCGTCATCTGGATGTCATGCGGGTGGGACTCCTTGAGTCCGGCCGCCGTGATCCGGACGAACTTCCCGCGGGCCTTCAGCTCCGGCACGGTGGGTGCGCCGGTGTAGAACATGGTCTGGCGGAGGCCGCCCACCAGCTGGTACGCCACCGAGGCGAGCGGGCCGCGGTAGGCGACCCGGCCTTCGATGCCCTCCGGGATGAGCTTGTCATCGCCGGAGACATCGGCCTGGAAGTAGCGGTCCTTGGAGTAGGAGGTGTTCTTGCCGCGGGTCTGCATGGCCCCGAGGGAACCCATGCCGCGGTAGAGCTTGAACTGCTTGCCGTTGACGAAGATCAGGTCACCCGGGGACTCGTCGCAGCCGGCGAGCAGGGAACCGAGCATAACGGTGTCCGCGCCGGCAACCAGCGCCTTGCCGATGTCGCCCGAGTACTGCAGCCCGCCGTCGGCGATCAGCGGCACGCCCGCCGGGATGGCGGCCTTGGCGGATTCGTAGATGGCGGTGATCTGCGGGACGCCGACGCCGGCGACCACGCGGGTGGTGCAGATGGAGCCGGGACCGACACCGACCTTGATGCCGTCGGCACCGGCGTCGATGAGCGCCTGGGCGCCTTCGCGGGTGGCGGCCTGGCCGCCGATGATGTCCACGTGCGCCGCCGCCGGATCGGACTTCAGCCGGCGGATCATGTCCAGAACGCCCTGCGAGTGGCCGTTGGCGGTGTCCACGAAGAGGGCGTCCACGCCGGCGTCGATCAGGGCCATGGCGCGCTCCCAGCCGTCACCGAAGAATCCGATGGCCGCTCCGACGCGCAGCCGGCCTTCATCGTCCTTGGTGGCCAGCGGGTACTGCTCGGCCTTGGTGAAGTCCTTGGTGGTGATCAGGCCCTTGAGCCGGCCCTGCTCGTCAACGAGCGGGAGCTTTTCGATTTTGTTGGTCGCCAGTTTGTGCGAGGCTTCCTCGCGGCTGATGCCGACGTGCCCGGTGACGAGGGGCATCTTGGTCATGACGTCGCTGACCAGCCGGATCGGGAAATCAGCTTCCGGCACGAAGCGGGTGTCGCGGTTGGTGACGATGCCCAGCAGCCGCATGCCCTCGTCCACGACGGGCAGGCCGGAGACCCGGTAATGCGAGCAGATTTCGTCCAGTTCGGCCAGGGTGGCTTCCGGGCCGATGGTCAGCGGGTTGGTGATCATGCCGGATTCGCTGCGCTTGACCCGGTCCACCTGGTCCGCCTGGTCGGCGATGGAGAGGTTGCGGTGGACGACGCCGAGGCCGCCCTGGCGGGCCATCGCGATCGCCATCCGCGATTCGGTGACGGTGTCCATCGCGGCGGAGAGCAGCGGGGTCTGGACCGTGATGCGCTTGGAGATCCGGGAGGAGGTGTCAGCCTCGGAGGGGATGACGTTCGTGTGGCCGGGCAGCAGCAGGACGTCGTCGTAGGTCAGTCCGATGAAGCCGAAGGGGTCGTGTTCGGGCTGGGTCATGAGTGCGCCTCTTACCTTGGGTTTTGGGTTTCACGGGTAGGGGTTGCAACAGATGACCAGCCCGTCGTTACGGGCATGGCCTGTGCAGAAGTGTTGAATAAATACTAGAACCTTGGCGGCGATCCCCATATTCCGGGGCAGTAATGTGAGCAACGGCACCGGCCCGGTGACGCCGCCGGGTCAGGTCCAGCCGGTGGCCGCGAGCAGGCGCTGCTCGAACATGGGGATCATGCTTTGGACGTACGTCTTGGTCAGATGGTTGTCGTCTTTGTAGACGTACACGTTCCCGACGACGGCCGGGCAGATCCCGTCGGCGCAGATGAAGTCGCTCAGGTCCATCAGGCGCAGCCCCGGCACCCTCCCCCGGTAGGCGTCCAGAGGTGAGGAGTCGGCCAGGGATTCCTGCAGCGGCACCCTGCACTTCGGGGCCTCGGGCCCGTTCTTCTGGACGCATTCGGGCATGTTCATGTTGAAGCGCGGGTTGTCGCGGATGCCGACCACTTCCATGCCGGCACCGGTGAAGGCCTGGATGCCTTCAAGGTAGTCCGGCACCTCGGTTTCGAAAGGTGCGTCCTTGTGAGTCAGGGAGGCGACGGTGAAGACGGCGTCGGGCCTGCGGTCCAGGACGTACTTGGCGCTGGCCCGGTTGAAGGCGTTGCATTCGGCGTCCCGTTCCGGGGATTCCCCGCCGAAGCGGCAGTTGCCCTTCAGGAGGGCGACCACCTCCCAGCCGTGGCTTCGGGCGACCGGGCCGAGCGCCGCCATGTACTGCTGGGCGTGGGAGTCGCCGAGCACAACGATGCGTTTGGTGACGGTGTCCGGGCGGCTGTTCTGCAGGCATCCGGCCAGCAGCGGGTCACCGGGGACGTTGTCCTCCGTGCAGAGCCCGTCGATGTCGGCCCACTCGTTCTTCATCGCGGCCGGGGCCGGGATGATCCTGGCATCCGGCGTGGGCTTGCCCGCATTCTCGGGCGACAGGACGGCGGCGCCGGGGGTCAATTCCTTCGGCTGCGCCGCGGCAGCCGCCTCGTCCGCCAGGATCCTGCTCTGCCACACGGACACCGGTCCGGCCAGCAGGGCCCCGCACGCCGCGATCACGACGGCGGTGCGCCAGACCCGGCGCTGCGGCCAGTGCCACTCGCGCAGCGGTTTCTCCACGAACCGGGTGGTCAGCACGGCCAGCACGAGTGAGGCGGCCACGATGGCCAGGCCCTGGACCAGGTTCGGCGCGGGGATGCCCATCCCGGCGAGGCCCAGCACCAGCAGCGGCCAGTGCCAGAGGTACAGGGCGTAGGAGTTGTCCCCGAGGGCCACCAGCGGCTTCCAGCTCAGGAAGCGGTCAACCCCGAAGCGGCTGCCGCTGCGTCCGGCCGCGATGATGGCGGCTGCCGCCAGCGTCGGCCACAGCGCGATGAAGCCGGGGAAGGAGCGGTCCACGGTGAGCAGGAGGCCGCAGGAGAGCATTGCGGCGAGGCCGGTCCAGCCCAGGACAACCCGCAGCGTTTTGCCGGGCTTGAGGTACGGCAGCGCCAGGGCCAGCAGCGAGCCGAGCGCGAATTCCCAGAGCCGGGTGCGGGTGTCGAAGTAGGCGTAGGCCTGGTTGGTGGCCGTCTGCCCGATGGAAAACACCAGCGACGCCACGAAGATCGCGCCGAAGGCCGCGGCCAGCAGGGCGGCGTAGCTCACCCGGTCACCCAGGCCGGTCCTGCCCAGGAACCGCCACAGCACGGCAGCGGCGGCAAAGACCAGCGGCCACAGCAGGAAGACCTGGCCCTGGATGGACAGTGACCAGAAGTGCTGCAGCGGGCTGGCCCCGGAGTGGTCCTGCGCGTAGTAGTCGACGGCGGTGTCCGCCAGGACCCAGTTCTGCCGGTACCACAGGGACGCCCAGGCCTGGTCCAGCACGTCCGGCCAGCGGTTCTCGGGCAGGATCACCCGGGTGCCGGCCAGGACACCAAGGACCACCACAACGACGGCGGGAAGGAGCCGCTTGAGCAGGTGGAGCCAGTGGCCCAGGAGCCGCAGGGGTTGGCCGCCCTCGACCTTGCGGGCGAAGCTGAGGGTCATCAGGAACGCCGAGATCAGCAGGAAGATGTCAACCCCGCCGGACACACGCCCGAGCCACACGTGGTAGGTGACCACCATCAGGACCGCGAGCGCCCGGAGGCCCTGGACTTCGGGACGGTAGTCCGGTTTGGGGCGCGTTTGAGCATCCGCCGCCGCAGTCTGCGGGGTGGCCATGGTTCGCTCGTTCGACACTCGTGACCCTTCAGGCCGGTTTCCAAAGCCTCAATGTTACCGAGCCGTATTTTTCCTGGCCAATCACAGAAGCGCGGGAGCCGTCCCGCCGGCGGCGATCTGCGTCCCCGGAGGCTACCCTGTAACGAGCCAGAGGAGGCCGCATCGTGATCGCACAGCTGCGCATTTGTGTCCCGGAAAAGTTGTCCGCCGCCGTCGTGGACTGCTGCACCGGCGAGCTTGGCGTCGCGGAAGTTTCGCGGCAGCGCGGCACGTCCGTCCTTCCGCCCGGGGACATCATCCACGTCCTGCTGGCACGGGAATCGGTGGAGCGGCTCCTGGAGAAACTCCAGGCCCTGAATGTCCAGGAACACGGCTCGGTCTCGGTCAGCATGCCGGAGCTGGTGCTCTCCGACCGGGCCGACAAAGCCACCGCCGAGGCCCCCGGCGAGGGCGCGGATGCCGTGATCTGGGACGAGGTGTCACGGCAGACGGGCGAAGACTCCCGCCTCACCTGGAGCTATCTGGCCTTCCTGATTCTGGCGACCCAGCTGGCAGCCATCGGGATCGTCACGGATTCCACCATCGCCATTGTCGGGGCCATGGCCGTGGGGCCGGAATTCGGCCCGCTGGCGGCCCTGGCCGTGGCTCTTGTGCGGCGGCAATGGCCGCTGGGACGCAGTGCTGCCCTGGCGCTCGGCATCGGCTTCCCCGTGGCCATGCTGGCGGCAGCCCTCACGGCGTGGCTGTCCGTGCCGCTGGGCCTCTTTCCCCCGGACGTGCTCGAGCGCGGCTCCGCCGTCGAGTTCATCTATCATCCGGGGCCCTATTCACTGATCGTTGCCGTGCTGGCCGGGACTGCCGGGATGCTGTCCGTGATCAGCCGGCGGTCCGCTGCGCTGGTCGGGGTCTTCATCTCCGTGACGACGGTGCCGGCCGCGGGGTTCGTGGCGGTGGCGCTGGTCCTGGGCGAGTACCAGAAGGCGGCCGGCTCGGCCCTCCAGCTGGGAGTGAACCTGGTGGGAATCGTGGCCGCCGCGGTTGCCGTCCTGGTCTTTTACCGGGTGGTCACCAAGCGCCTGCCGCGGGGCGCCTCCCTGCGGCTGCGCCGGAAGGCCCTGCGCTCCGGGAGCTGATCCGTGCCGTCGGGGCCACACACAACGAAAGACCGGAGCAGCTGGTGCTGGTCCGGTCTTTCGTCTAGCTGGTCCTGGTGGGCCTTAGTGCTGGTGGCCCGCGTGCTGGTCATCGTCGGCAGGCTTCTCGACCACGAGGGTTTCCGTGGTGAGCACCAGTGCCGCGATGGAAGCCGCGTTGCGGAGGGCCGCACGCGTCACCTTCACGGGGTCGATGACGCCGGCAGCGATCAGGTCTTCGTATTCGCCGGTCTTGGCGTTGAAGCCCTGGTTGTTGGCGGATTCGGCCACCTTGGCGACGACGACGTAGCCGTCGAAGCCGGCGTTCTGGGCGATCCAGCGCAGCGGCTGGGTCAGTGCCCGGCGGACGATGCCGACAGCAGCAGCCGCGTCACCTTCGAGGGCCTGGACGGCAGGATCCTCGTCGAGCGCCTTGAGGGCGTGGATGAGGGCGGCGCCGCCGCCGGCCACGATGCCTTCTTCAAGGGCAGCGCGGGTCGAGGACACTGCGTCCTCGATGCGGTGCTTCTTTTCCTTCAGCTCGACCTCGGTGGCAGCGCCAACCTTGATCACGCCGATGCCGCCGGCCAGCTTGGCCAGGCGTTCCTGGAGCTTTTCCTTGTCCCAGTCGGAGTCGGTGCGGGTCAGCTCGGCGCGCAGCTGGGAAACCCGGGCTGCGACGTCCTCTGCCGAACCGGCGCCGTCAACGATCGTGGTGTTGTCCTTGGTGACGGTGATGCGGCGTGCGGTGCCGAGCACCTCAAGGCCAACCGTGTCCAGGCTGAGGCCCAGTTCCGGCGAGACAACCTGTGCGCCCGTGAGGGTGGCGATGTCCTGCAGCATGGCCTTGCGGCGGTCACCGAAGCCCGGTGCCTTGACGGCAACGACGTTCAGGGTGCCACGGATGCGGTTGACGATCAGCGTGGACAATGCCTCGCCGTCGACGTCCTCGGCGATGATGAACAGCGGCTTGGAGCTCTGCAGCGCCTTTTCCAGCAGCGGCAGGAAGTCCTGGACGGAGGAGATCTTGCCTTGGTTGATCAGGATCAGGGCGTCTTCGAGGACAGCTTCCTGGCGTTCCGCGTCGGTGACGAAGTACGGGGACAGGTAGCCCTTGTCGAACTGCATGCCCTCGGTGAGGACCAGCTCGGTCTGCGTGGTGGAGGATTCCTCGATGGTGATCACACCATCCTTGCCGACCTTGTCGAACGCCTCGGCCAGCAGTTCGCCGATCTCGTCGCTCTGGGCGGAGATGGAGGCGACGTTGGCGACCTGGGTGCCTTCGACCGGGCGGGCATTTTCGAGCAGGCGGGCGGCGATGGCCTCGACGGAGACCTCGATGCCGCGCTTGATCTGGCCCGGTGCGGCGCCGGCCGCAACGTTGCGGAGGCCTTCCTTGACGAGGGCCTGTGCCAGCACCGTGGCGGTGGTGGTGCCGTCGCCGGCGACGTCGTTGGTCTTGGTGGCGACCTCCTTGGCAAGCTGCGCGCCAAGGTTCTCGTACGGGTCGTCCAGCTCGACTTCACGGGCGATGGTGACGCCATCGTTGGTGATTGTGGGGGCGCCCCACTTCTTGTCCAGCACGACGTTGCGGCCGCGGGGGCCAAGCGTCACCTTGACCGTGTTGGCGAGCTTATCAATGCCGGCTTCAAGCGACCGGCGGGCAGCGTCGTTAAACGCAAGCTGCTTTGCCATGGTTTTGTCCTTTCAAGACAGAACCCCGCGCAACTGACCCGTCAGAGAGGGGTCGGCGGCGCGGGGTCCAAGAGAGTTACTTTACGACGATCGCCAGGACGTCGCGGGCGGACAGCACGAGGTACTCGGTGCCGCCGGTCTTGACTTCAGTTCCGCCGTACTTGGAGTAGATCACAACGTCGCCGATGGCGACGTCGATCGGAACGCGGTTGCCGTTGTCGTCAAAGCGGCCGGGGCCTACTGCAACAACTTCGCCTTCCTGCGGCTTTTCCTGCGCGGAGTCCGGGATAACCAGGCCGGAAGCCGTGGTCTGCTCGGCTTCGAGCGGGCGGACAACAATACGATCCTCAAGAGGCTTAATAGAGACCGACAATGACCTCTCCTTTTCGTCAGCAAATTCGTGGACATTAAAGCTGTGGGGCCAAGGCGTACAGACCGTCGTCGCGGTGCCGGCAGCAGCCTGGCTGATAAAGCTTCAGGTGTTAGCACCCTCCTAGGGAGAGTGCTAAGCAAGACTCTATGTAAGGAGTTAGCACTCGGTCAAGGCGAGTGCCAGATTTATGTCCCCGGCGAACGCTGCGCCGCTGCCGGATCAGCGTCCGCCGAGGTCCTCGAAGTCGACGTCCTCACCGGTGTCCCCGTCATCTTCGCCGGCGTCGTTCCGGTGCCGGTAGATCACCAGGGCTCCCGCCGCGGCCAGGGCAGCGCCCATGACCAGGAAGGCGATGCCGCCGGCGCGGACCCCGGCGTAGTTCTCGCGGATGGCCTTGGCCTCGTCGGTGGCGTCCGTGACGGACTTGCCGCCGACGGAGTAGACGGTGGCGTTGAAGGAGTCCAGCAGGAAGATGATCACCAGCAGGGCCAGGCAGACGACGACGATGATGCCGCCGGCGATAAGCGCGGGCCGGGCGTAGCGGGCGAGTCCCTGGCGGGCCGGGCGGCCGCCGTCGGCGTCCTGCTGTGCGGCGCCGTCGTCCGGGTAGCTTTCGTCCATGCCGCCGTTTGCCGTACCGCTGTCATCCATGCCGTCAACCCTATCGGGCGCAAGCTCCGGCGGCGCCCTGAACTAGGCTTGATTCCATGGCTGACGCACCGCAGGACCAGATCGCCCCGCTCCTCAACCCCGAAGGCTGGGAGCTGCTGGCGTCACTTGGCCCGTACCGGGAGGATGAGGCGTTCCGCCTCAACGCCTCCCTCCGGAAGGCCGGCCACTCCCCCGAGCTCGTTTCGGCCGTGCTCACCCAGTCGCGGCTGCGGACCAAGGCCGAGGCCAAGTTCGGCGAGTTCGCCCGGCAGATGATCTTCACCCAGGCTGGCCTGGAGCAGGCCACCCGGCTGACCGTGGCGGCACGGCACGCGCAACGCTTCGCGGAAGCCGGCGTGCAGCACGTGGCGGACCTTGGCTGCGGCCTCGGCGCCGACGCGATGGCGCTCGCCTCGCTGGACCTCCAGGTCACGGCCGTGGAAATGGACGAGACGACGGCCGCCTGCGCCACGATGAACCTGATCCCGTTCCGGAACGCCACGGTGGTCCATTCCGACGCGACCACAGTGGCCCTGGACGGGATCGACGGCGTCTGGCTGGACCCGGCCCGCCGGACCACCTCGACCTCGGGGACAAAACGGCTCTGGGATCCGGAGGATTTCTCCCCGCCGCTGTCCTTCGCCGAGTCCCTTGCCGGAGCCGGCCTGGCCGTGGGTGTGAAGATGGGCCCGGGCATGCCGCACGATTCGGTTCCCAAGGACTGCGAGGCCCAGTGGGTTTCGGTGGGCGGGGCCGTCACCGAGGTGGGGCTGTGGTTCAACGCGGTCCGGCGTCCGGGGATCCGGCGGGCGGCGCTGCTGCTCGGCCCCGCGGGCGCGGCGGAACTCACCAGCGCCGAGGACTTCGACGGCGGTCCGGTCGCCCCGGTGGGGCCCGTCGAGGGGTACCTCTACGAGCCCGACGGCGCCATTATCCGGGCGGGCCTGGTGGCCGACGTCGCCCTCCTGCTGGGCGGGCACCTCGTGGACGAACACATCGCCTACATCTGCGCCCCGGACCTGCAGGACACCCCCCTTGCCCGGGCCTACAAGGTCCTGGACGTGATGCCATACAACGTCAAGGCGCTCAAGGCGTGGGTGAAGGACCAGGGCATCGGGGTGCTGGACATCAAGAAGCGCGGCACTTCGGTGACCCCGGAGGAACTGCGCAAACAGCTCCTCCCGGCAGGGAAGAATAAGAGCAAAAAAACGGCCACCCTGGTCCTCACCAGGATCGGCGAGGAGCGGGTGGCCATTTCGGTGCAGCCGGTTTAAGGCACGCCGCCGGACGGCGGCGTGCCGGGCTTCCGGATTACCAGAGGCTACTGGTTACCGGAGGCTACTGGTTACCGGAGGCTACTGGGCCCGCATGAAGTCCTCGGCGGCGCGGACCTGCTCCTCGGTGGGCCGGATGCCGGTGTACAGCACAAACTGCTCCAGCGCCTGGATGGTCGCCACCTCGGCACCGGTGATCACGGTCTTCCCGGCCGCCCGGCCGGCCTTGATCAGCGGGGTCTCGGCCGGCAGCGCGACGACGTCGAACACCACCTTCGCGGCGTCCACCGTTTCCTGCGGGAAGGACAGGGAGTCCGCGTCGGGCCCGCCCGCCATGCCAACAGGCGTGACGTTGATGATCATGTCGGCCGTCAGGGACGGACCGGCGTCGGCGCGCCAGGCGAAACCATAGAGCCCGGCGAGCGCCCGCCCGGCCTCCTCGTTGCGGGCGATCACGGTGACATCCCGGAACCCGGCGTCGCGCAGCGCCGCGGCCGTCGCCTTCGCCATCCCCCCGGCGCCCTTGAGCAGCACCGAGTAGGAGGCAGGCACGGCGTTGCGCTGCAGCAGCTGCTCGATCGCGGTGTAGTCGGTGTTGTAGGCGGTGAGCGTGCCGCCGTCGTTGACGATCGTGTTGACCGAGTCGATAGCTTTCGCGGACGGGTCCATCACATCCACGAGCGCGATGACGTCCTCCTTGTACGGCATCGACACGGCGCAGCCGCGGATTCCGAGGCCGCGCACGCCAGCGATCGCCTGCGCGAGGTCGGTCGGGGCAAAGGCCTTGTAGATCCAGTTCAGGCCGAGCTGTTCGTACAGGTGGTTGTGGAAGCGCGTCCCGTTGTTGCTCGGTCGGGCCGAGAGCGAGATGCAGAGGGTCATGTCTTTATTCAGGATGGGCACCACTCCATTAAACGCCAGGCGGCCCCCCGCCGCCCCGCTCCCGGACGCCGTGCCGCGATCCGAGCAGTTTTGTGAACACTTTCACGTTTCCGCTGCCGTCCGGCCACGGGCTGCAGGCCGCCCCTGCACTAGACTTGAGCCACTGTTGCCTCGCCAACTGTCCGGCGAGTCCGCCCATGACGAAAGCCGGCCGGGGCATGGAAACGGACAGCACAACAATGAAAGGACCACATGAAGATTGATTTCGCTTCATCCAGGCAATCAACTCTTGGTGTGGAATGGGAACTTGCCCTCGTGGACGCCGAAACCGGGGAGCTTGCCTCCGTGGCCAAGGAAGTCCTCCGCGGCGTCGCCGCACGGCATCCCGAACTGAACGAGGACGACGAGCACCCGCACATCAAGCAGGAGCTGCTGTTGAACACGGTGGAGCTCGTCACCGGCATCTGCAACACCGTGGCCGAGGCCAAAGCGGACCTGAGCAGCTCCCTCGCCGCCGTCCGTGACGTCACGGATCCGATGGGCGTCGAGATCTTCTGCGCCGGCAGCCACCCCTTCAGCCCCCCGCAGCTGCAGCCGGTGACGGACAAGGAGCGCTACGCCAAGCTCATTGATCGCACCCAGTGGTGGGGCCGGCAGATGGTGATCTACGGCGTCCACGTGCATGTGGGCCTGGACAGCCGGGACAAGGTCCTCCCCGTCCTGGACGGCCTGGTGAACTACTTCCCGCAGTTCCAGGCGCTCTCCGCCTCCAGCCCGTTCTGGGGCGGCGAGGACACCGGGTACGCCTCGCAGCGTGCACTGATGTTCCAGCAGCTGCCCACCGCCGGGCTGCCCTTCCAGTTCGCCAGCTGGGAGGACTTCGAGTCCTACGCCCAGGACATGTTCACCACCGGGGTGATCGACTCACTTTCCGAAATCCGCTGGGACATCCGGCCCGTCCCGCATTTCGGCACCATCGAGATGCGCATTTGCGACGGCCTGGCCTCGCTCGAGGAAGTCGGCGCCATCGCCGCCCTGACGCAGTGCCTCGTCGACGAGTTCTCCACCACGCTGGACAACGGCGGGACCATCCCCACCATGCCGCCCTGGCATGTGCAGGAGAACAAATGGCGGGCGGCCCGTTACGGCCTGGACGCCATCATCATCCTCGACGCCGCGGGCAACGAACAGCTCGTCACCGACCACATCCGCGAGACCGTCGCCCGGCTGGAACCCGTGGCCGTGAAGCTGGACTGCGTCGCCGAACTGGCCGACGTCCTGAAGATCATCGAGCGCGGCGCAGGGTACCAGCGGCAGCGGCGCGTGGCGGCGGAGCACAACGGCGACCTGCGCGCCGTCGTCCTGGACCTGGTTCAGCAGATGCGCAAGGGCCCCGAAGCCTAGTCCCGCTTTCGCCGGCGGCTTTCAGGCCGAGACGGTTGTGACCGGCATCGAGGAATCGGGCGCGAACGCGATGCCGCTCGGCGCGATCCCTGCCATCACCAGCTGGGCGCCGAGAGCCGCGACCATGGCGCCGTTGTCCGTGCACAGCGAAAGCGGCGGGACGGTCAGCCGGATTCCGGCGGCGCTGCAGCGCTGTTCCGTGAGCTGGCGCAGCCGGGAATTCGCCGCCACGCCGCCGCCGAGCAGCAGTTCGGTGATGCCGTGCTCGCGGCAGGCCAGCAGCGCCTTGGAGGTAATGATGTCCACCACGGCCTCCTGGAAGGCGGCGGCGATGTCCGCCACCGGCACCGTTTCGCCGCGCGCCTCGAACTGCTCCACGCAGCGTGCGACGGCGGTCTTGAGTCCGCTGAAGGACCAGTCGTAGCGGTGCGGTCCGGGTTCTTCCGCGGTCCCCATGTATTTGGGCTGGCTGAGGCCGCGCGGGAAGCGGATCGCTTTGGCGTTGCCGGTGCGTGCCAGCTTGTCGATGGCCGGCCCGCCCGGATAGCCCAGGCCCAGGAGCCGGGCCACCTTGTCGTAGGCCTCGCCGGCGGCGTCGTCGATCGTGGACCCGAGCAGCTCAACGTCGCCGGTGATGTTCCGGATCCGCAGGATTTCGGTGTGGCCGCCGGAGACCAGCAGGGCGCCCAGGTTTTCCGGCAGGGCGCGCTCCCTCGGGGCATTCCCCGGCGCGGCGCTCTCCGGGGAGGCGCTCTCCGGGGAGGCGCTCTCCGGCGCGGAGCGGGCGGGGGCCAGCGGGCCGCCGTCGTCGGTCTGCAGCAGCCCGACGCCGACATGCGCGACGAGGTGGTTGATGGCGTAGAGCGGCTTGCCAGTGGCGACGGCGAGCGCCTTGGCCGCGCAGACACCCACCATCAGGGCTCCGGCGAGCCCGGGGCCGGACGTGACGGCGATCGCGTCGATGTCTTCCAGGGTTACCCCGGCCTCGGCCAGCGCCTCGCGGAGCGTGGGCACGAAGGCGTCCAGGTGCGCGCGGGAGGCGATCTCGGGGATCACGCCGCCGAACCGGACATGCTCATCCATGGAGGAGTACACGGTGTTGGTCAGCAGCCGGGTGCCGCGGACAATCCCGACGCCGGTCTCGTCGCAGGAGGATTCAATGCCGAGGACCAGCGGCTGGTCCTGGTCGGTGCTGTTCATGGGCGGTCTGCTTCCCTGGGCGTGGTGTCGGGTCCGCGGGTGCCGAGCCGAAGACGCATGATCAGTGCGTCGACGCCGTCGCGGTAGTAGCGGGGCCGGACGTGGATCTGTTGGAATCCGTAGCGGCGGTAGAGCTGCTGGGCTCGGGGGTTGTCGGCCCGGACCTCCAGAAGGACGTCCTCGGCACGGCGCCGCCGGCTTTCTTCGATGAGCTCGGTGAGCAGTGCCGACCCGATGCCCTGGCCTTCCTGCTCCGGGACGACGGCGATGGTCTGGACGTCCGAGATCGGCTCCATGCACATCAGCCCGGCGTAGCCCACGATCTTCCCGGAACGCTCGGCCACGAGGTAGTGCCGTGTTTCGGCCTGCGCCAGCTCATCGACGAACATCTGCAGCGGCCAGGCATCCACCGGGAAAAGCCTCCGCTCGAGTTCGTGCACGGCGGGGATGTCCCCCGCGGTCATCTCCCGCAGGGTCACACCGCCCGGCACCCTTGCCTGTCCGGCTGCGGGCGCTGCGCCCTGTGCTGCGACCCGTGCTGCGATCCGTCCTGGGCCATGGCCTGCTCCGTGCCCCCTGTCCTGTCCTGCCGCCCCGCCGTTCACAGTGCCCTCTTCCGCGGCCCGGGTACCTGGGCGTCGGACTCGCGCAGGTAGAGCGGAGTGGAATCGAGCAGCTGCTCCCCTGCGGCGAGGCGCGCGAGGGCGAACTGACCCAGCGAGAGGGCCTCGGGCTGGCGGGAGCAGAATTCGGGGACAGCCTTGAGGACGTCTGCATAGAGGCCGGCGCCGGCTCCGTAGACCGGAAGCTCGGGCAGGTCCGCGGCGAAGCCGACGTGCGGGCCGTCCAGGAGCCGCGGCAGCTGGCCGCCGGCGAGAGCGTACCGGGCCCAGTAGACCTCTTTCCGCCGGGCGTCCGTGGCGACGAGGAACTCCGGCGCCGCGTCGGTGGATTCCGCCACTTCCAGGGCGATGGCGTCCAGGCTCATCAGGCCGTAGAGCGGTTTGCCCCACACGAACGAGAGGGTCCGGGCGGTGACGATGCCCGAACGCAGGCCGGTAAACGGGCCGGGCCCCACCCCGGTGACGACCGCGTCGATGTCGGCGCCGCTCAGGCCGGCCTCGGCGAGGAGCGCTTCGATGCCCGGGGCCAGCACTTCGGCATGGCTCCGGGTGTCCTCGGTGGCAAAGCAGCCCACGAGGGACTCCGGGGTGTCATCAGAGACGAGCGCGGCGCTGGCCACGGCTGAGGTGTCAATGGCAAGGATCAGCATCAGTTCCCTTCCGGGATGTGGGGCGCGGGCCCGGTCTCAGCGGGTGCGGGGAGTGCGGGGGCGGGCCCGGTCTCAGCGGGTGCGGGGAGTGCCGGCGGGTTCACCCAGCGGGGGCCGAAGCCCCGGATCACGATCGTGCGGGGTTCGTCGTCGTCGTCGGTGTCGAAGTCCAGCACACCGGGGTCATGGACAGCCGCCAGCTCCCCGGTGGATTCCGGGGCCGGGGCCGCATGCGGGGCGGACACGCCGCCTCCCAGCCTGCGGACCAGGTCCACCTCAAGCCGGCTCTCGCTCAGGTGCTCCACGCGGTCACGGCCCCATTCGACCACGGTCACGGCGCTGTCCATGGTGTTTTCCAGGTCGATGTCGTCGATCTCCGAGGCCGAACCCAGCCGGTACGCGTCAACGTGCACCAGGTCCGGTCCGCCCGGCCGCGGGCCGTCGGGAAGGTTGGGGTGGACGCGGACCAGCACGAAAGTCGGTGAGATGATGCCGGCCCGGACCCCCAGGCCCTCCCCGAGGCCCTGGGTGAAGGTGGTCTTGCCCGCGCCCAGCTCACCGGTGAGGACCAGCAGGTCCCCGGCCCCGAGCTGGGAGCCGAGGCCGGCCGCGAGGGCGTGGGTCTCGTCCGCGGTCCGGACTTCCAGGGTCCGTTCCCAGGCTGCCGCGCTCACGGCCGGGACTCGTCGCCGGCGGGTTCTTCATTGATGTAGCGGCGCGGCACCCGGGGGCTGATCCGGGTGACGATCTCGTAGTTGTTGGTGCCGGCCGCCCGGGCCCAGTCCTCGGCGGTGGGGCCGCCGTCGGCGCCGTTGCCGAACAGGACCGCCTCCGCGCCGAGAACGCTGGACCCTCCGGCGGAAACGTGGAGCGGGCCGAGGTCGATCACCATCTGGTCCATCGCGATACGTCCCACGACCGGGTAGTTCACGCCGCCGACGCGGACCGGTCCCCCGGTGGCGATCCGCGGGACGCCGTCGGCGTAGCCCAACGGGATCAGGCCCAGGGTGCTGGTGCTTCCCGTGCGGTAGTTCAACCCGTAGGACACGCCCTGGCCGGCGGGAACATCCTTGCAGTGCGAAACGACGGTGCGGACGGTCATGGCGGGGCGCAGCCCCAGCTCTTCCGAGCCCTGCCCTTCGAACGGGGAGAGTCCATACAGGCCCAGCCCCACGCGGACCAGATCGAAGTGGGTGTCAGGGCGGGACAGGGTGGCCGGGGTGTTGGCGAGGTGCCGCACCTCGGGATCGACGCCGGCGTCCTGGGCGATGGCGAGGGCTTCGCGGAAGGCCGCCAGCTGCTCGTCGGTTTCCGGGCGCTCGGGTTCGTCGGCGACGGCCAGGTGGGAGAAGATGCCCACCACCCGCAGCAGGCCCTGGTCCTGGTATTCCATGGCTTCGCCGACCAAGCTGTCCCAGACATCCAGGGTCGCGCCGTTGCGGCCCAGGCCGGTGTCCACCTTGAGGTGCACGCGGGCCGGCCGTTCCTGCTCGCGGGCGGCTGCCACAATGCGTTCCAGTTCCCAGCCCGAGCAGCCGATGTCGATCCCCGCGGCCACAGCGGCGGCGAAGTTGCTCTCCGGGGTATGCAGCCACGCCAGCAGGGGTGCCTCGATGCCGGCGGCGCGCAGGGCCAGGGCCTCGGAAATGTGCGCCGTTCCCAGCCAGTGGGCGCCGGCGCTGAGCGCTGCGCGGGCGACGGGAATGGCGCCATGGCCGTAGGCATCGGCCTTGACCACTGCCATCACCCGGGCCGGTGACGCCACGGCGGCCAGCCGGCGGACATTGTGCCGGATGGCTTCGAGGTCGATTACTGCCGAGCGTTCCTCGGCGAAGGCCGGCGGAGCCTCCGGGACGGGCTGGAAGTCACCTGTAGCTGCTGGGTAAGTCACTTAACGATTCTAGGGGTGGCAGCGCATCCGGCTGAATTCGGCCCCCTTCGGCCCCCGACAGCACCCCGCCCCGCCCTGAGGGACATGCCCAGTGTTCGCGCCCGCAGCTGGGCACAATGCCATTATGTCCATTCGCCACCCCGAACGGAGGGCATGCCCAGCGGCCACCGGAACCAGGCGCGATCCAGATCCGCGCCCGACGTGGCTCCCCGACGGACATGCCCAGTCCTTGCGCCCGCCATTGGGCACAATGCCATTATGTCCATTCGCCACCCCGAACGGAGGGCATGCCCAGCGGCCACCGGAACCAGGCGCGATCCAGATCCGCGCCCGACGTGGCTCCCCGACGGACATGCCCAGTCCTTGCGCCCGCCATTGGGCACAATGCCATTGTCCATTCGCCACCCCGAACGGAGGGCATGTCCAGCGGCCACCAGAACCAGGCGCGATCCAGATCCGCGCCCGACGCGGCTCCCCGAGGGACATGCCCATTCCTTGCGCCCGCCACTGGGCACAATGCCATTATGTCCATTCGCCACCCCGAACGGAGGGCATGTCCAGCGGGAAAGGCGGGTGGCCGCGCCGGCTACGCGTCCGAGAGGTGGGCGATGGTCGCCGTCGCCCGCCGCTGCGCCTCCGGCGGCACGTCACGGATGATGTCCTCAAGGAAGCTGTAGCGTCGGAGCCATTGGCTGCTCTGGCGTTCCTTCCGGGCGTTGGCCCGCTGCCACCAGTCGGCGATGTCCCCCCAGCCGGGTGCGGCCAGCGACCCGCCGACCTCCTGGACGGCCAGTGCGGCGCAGAGGTTGGCGAACCGCAGCCGGTCGCCGAGCGGCCAGCCGGCCAGGCAGCCGACGATGAAGGCGGCGCCGAAACAGTCGCCCGCGCCGGTCGGATCGTAGGCGGACACCGGCAGGGAGGGCACCCACTCCTCCTCGCCCGTTTCGGAGTCCACGGCCATCGCCCCCTGCGCCCCCAGGGTCACGACGGCCACCGGCACCCGGTCCGCCAGGGCGTATAGGGCCGCCCACGGGTTGTCGTTGCCGGTGAAGGCCATCGCCTCGTGCTGGTTCGGCATAAAGGCGTGGAAGTACTGCAGGTTGTCCAGCCGGGCGGAGGACCAGACGCCGGTGGGGTCCCAGCCGACGTCGCCGAACAGCCGGACCCCGGCCTTGTGGGCGTCGAGTGCCCACGGTTCCAGCTCCTCGCCGAGCTCAGCGACGGCGGCGAGCGCCGGCGGCGGGCAGCCGACCAGTTCGCTGGAGCTCACCGGGGCCGGGTGGCCGTGCGTCACCATGGACCGGTCATGCTCCACGCTGAGGGACACCGTGACCGGTGAATGCCAGCCTGCCACGCGCCGGGACAGGGACAGATCCACGTGCTCCTGTCCGGCCAGGATCTTCCAGTTGTAGTCGCCGTAGCCGTCATCGCCGAACGCGGCCGCCAGCCCGGTGCGCAGCCCGAGCCGTGCCGCGGCAATCGCCTGGTTGGCCACGCCGCCCGGGCAGCTGCCCATCCCGTCGCTCCAGATCTCGGTACCGGCGACGGGGGCGTGCGGCAGCCCGGTGAAAATGATGTCCTGGAAAACGGTTCCGGTCAGCAGCAGGTCAAAGCCCACCGCATCCGGGGTCCGGACGGAGGAAAGCGGATCAAAACGCCGCGTCGGTATCGCGTCCATGTATGGCACATTACGCCGTCCCCGTGCCGCAGGAAAGGTGGGCGACGGGCCCGGCAGGACCACTGTGAATAGACTGTCGGCATGCGGCTGATGATTGCCGGAGGCGGCGGGTTCCGCGTACCGCTGGTCTACCGGGCGCTCTGCGCGGGACCCTTCGCCGGGCTGGTCCGGGAACTGGTGCTGTACGACGTCGATCCCGGCCGCCTCGCCGCCATCAGCGCGGTCCTGGCCTCCTTCACGGGGCAGAAAACGCCCGGCGCGGCCCCCGGAGACGCCCCCGGCGCCGCGGCCGCCGGGTCCGGCGGCGCGCCCCGTCCCGTGGTCCGGGCCACCACCTCGCTGGCCGAGGCGCTGGACGGCACGGACCTGGTGTTCGCCGCGATCCGCCCCGGCGGGACCGCGGGACGCACCGCCGATGAGCGCGTCGCCCTGGACCTGGGGCTCCTGGGCCAGGAAACCACAGGGGCGGGCGGCATCTCCTACGCGCTGCGGTCCATCCCCCGCATGCTCGAGCTCGCGGACCAGATGCGGCGCCGCTGCCCGGAGGCGTGGCTGCTCAATTTCACCAACCCCGCAGGCATGGTCACCGAAGCCCTGGTTCCGGTGCTCGGCCGCAAGGTGGTGGGCATCTGCGACTCGGCCAGCGGGCTGGTGTACCGGGCGGCGCGGGCCGCCGGCGTCGGACTTCCCGAGGGAAAGCTCGACGGCGTGGGGTACTACGGCCTGAACCATCTGGGCTGGCTGTACCGGCTGGAGGCCGGCGGCAGGGACGTGCTGCCCGGGCTGCTGGCCGACGCCAGCGCCCTGGCCGGTTTCGAGGAAGGCCGGCTGTTTCCGCAGCGCTTCCTGGCGGAACTGGGATGCCTGCCCAATGAATACCTCTATTACTACTACGAGACCGGGCGTGCCCTGGCCGGCATCCGGGCCTCCGCCACGACCCGCGGCGAGTCCATCGACCGGCAGCAGACCGAGCTCTACCCGCGGCTCGCGGCGGCCGGCCAGGACGCCTACCGGCTGTGGGACGCCGCGCGCCGCTCCCGCGAAGAGGGCTACCTCGCCGAGGCCCGGGCCGCCGGCGAGCGCCGGGATGAGACGGACCTGGCCGGCGGCGGCTACGAACGCGTCGCGCTCGCGGTCATGCGCGCCCTCTCCGGCGGCGGTCCGGCGGAGCTGATCCTGAACACCCCGAACACCACCGGCGCTGCCGGGGCAGGTGCCGGTGCCGGAGTCGAAGCGGCGGCGGCGATTCCGGGACTGCCGGCGGACGCCGTCGTCGAGGTTCCCTGCCGGGTGACGCCCGACGGCGTGGTGCCGCTGCCGCAGGAACGTCCGGCGCCGGCGCAACTGGCCCTGCTCCGGCAGGTCAAGGACGTCGAACGCCTCGTCGTGACGGCCACCGGCCGGGACGCGGACGCCGGGACAACGGGCCCGGGCCGCCGGGAAGCTGCCCTGGCGGCTTTCGCCGGGCACCCGCTGGTCGGCTCCGCGGACCTTGCGGGAAAACTGCTCGCCGGCTACGAGGCCGCGTTCCCGGACCTCGGGACGCTCTGGGCCGGGAACCCCTGAGGCGGCCGGCGCTTGCCGTGAGGGGCCAGTACCGCTAGAGCCTGCGGTACATCAGGTGCAGGCCCACGTAGCCCAGCCGCGGGTGCAGGAACGCTTCCGGGATGGTGGCCAGGATCTCGAAGCCCAGGGACTGCCAGGCGGCAACCGCCCGGACGTTGCTTTCCACGACGGCGTTGAACTGCATGGCGCGGAATCCGGCCGCCCGTGCCGCGTCCAGCGAGTAGGCGCACAGCGCACGGGCCACCCCCTTGCCGCCGTGGGCCGGGTGGACCATGTACCCGGCATTGGCGACGTGGCTTCCGCCGCCGCCCTGGTTCGCGTGCAGCTCGCCGGTGCCCAGGATGGCACCCTCGAACTCCCCCCGCCCGGCGGCGACGAAGGTCTGGCCCGGAGCCTGCTTGAACCACCGTTCGCGGGCCTGGTGTTCGGTGGTGTCCCGGTCCCAGGTGAAGGTCTCCCCGGCCCTGATGACGGGTTCGAGGATCTCCCAGATCGCCGGCCAATCCCGGCCGGTGGCCGAACGGATATCCCAGCCGGGGGCGGGGGGATCTGTCCCTGCAGGTGTGCTCACAGCCGTCACGTTAGCAGCAAGCCCGGCGCTGTGACCGGCGCCGCCCGCCTGCCTGTGAACCCGCGGGAACTTCAGGAGTAGTGTTTTATCGAAACGCAGTTCCGGCAGCGTCCGCCAGGGCCTGTCCAGAGAGGGAGATGAATGTCGCTGATCCGCCGCGTGGCCTTCCTCTCGCTGCACACCTCCCCGATGGAGCAGCCCGGTTCCGGCGATGCGGGCGGCATGAACGTGTACATCCGCGCCCTCGCCGCGGCCCTGGCCGAAACCGGCGTCGAAGTGGAGATCTTCACCCGGTCCACGGCCGCCGGACAGGCCGCCGTCGAGCACCCCTCCCCCGGGGTCTGCGTGCACAACGTCCTGGCCGGCCCGACCCGGAAGCTGCCCAAGGAGGAACTGCCTGAACTGCTGCACAGCATGGTCGCCGAAATCGACCGGATCCGGCAGCTCCAGCCGCACGGCCGCTACGACGTGATCCATTCGCACTACTGGGTTTCCGGGGTGGCCGGGCTTGAACTCGCCAGCCTGTGGCGGCTGCCCCTCGTCCACACCATGCACACCATGGCCAAGGTGAAGAACCTGCACCTGGCCGCGGGCGAGCAGCCCGAGCCGCGCCGGCGCGAGGACGGCGAGCAGCGGATTGTCGACGGCGCCACCCGGCTGATCGCCAACACCGGCACCGAGGCGGCGGAACTGGTCTCGCACTACAACGCGGACAACGACCACATCGACGTGGCGCCGCCCGGCGTGGATCTGGGCATTTTCACCCCCGCCTTCCGCACCCGCGCCCGCGCCGAGCATGGGGTGCCGCCGGGCCGGTTCCACCTGCTGTTCGCCGGCCGGATCCAGCGCCTCAAGGGCCCGCAGATCCTGGTGAAAGCCGCCGCCCTGCTGCGGGCCCGGCGCCCGGACATCGACCTGCAGCTGACCATCGTCGGAGCGGTCAGCGGGTCCAAGGACTTCGATCTGAAGTCGCTGATCAGCTCCGCCGGAATGGACGACGTCGTCACCCACCACCCGCCGGTCAGCGCACCGGAGCTCGCCGGCTGGTACCGGTCCGCCGACGTCGTGGTCATGCCCTCTTACAGCGAATCCTTCGGCCTCGTGGCGCTCGAAGCCCAGGCCTGCGGGACGCCGGTGGTCGCCACCAAAGTCGGCGGGCTGTCCCGTGCCGTGTTCGACGGACGGACCGGGCTGCTCATCGAGGGCCACAAGCCCGCAGACTGGGCCGATGCCCTGGAAGCCCTGTACGACGACCCGGAGACCCGCGGGGACATGGGGCGCGCGGCTTCCCTGCACGCGCAGGAATTCGGCTGGCAGCGCACCGCCGCCATTACGCTGGAGAGCTATCACACCGCGCTGAGCCAGTACTTTGGAAACCTGACCATTCCGGTGGGCCACACGCCCTCACCCGGATCCACGGGCCGGTAGCAGCGGCCTGAAACCACTGGCCGGAACACCCACCGACGCCACGAGCCAAAGGACAACGATGTCTGAATCGACGATTCCCCGATCCGCAGCAGCTGCCGGTACCGCGCCGGCCACGGCCCTGAGTGATCTGGAGATCGCGCAGCGGGCCACGATGCGGCCGATCGAGGAGATTGCCGCGGCGGCCGGAATCAACGCCGAGGCCCTTGAGCACTACGGCCGGTACAAGGCGAAAATCGACCCGGCCAAACTCGCCGTCCGGCACCCCGGCGGTGTTCCCCGCACCCCCGGCAAGGTGGTGCTGGTCTCCGCGATGTCGCCCACACCCGCCGGCGAGGGCAAGTCCACCACCACCGTGGGCCTGGCGGACTCCCTGGCCCGGGCCGGCCACAAGGTGATGATCGCCCTGCGCGAACCGTCGCTGGGCCCCATTCTGGGCATGAAGGGCGGCGCCGCCGGCGGCGGTTACTCCCAGGTGCTGCCGATGGACGAGATCAACCTGCACTTCACCGGCGACTTCCACGCCGTCACCTCGGCGAACAACGCCCTGATGGCCCTCGTGGACAACCACATCTACCAGGGCAACGAATTGAACATCGACCCGCGCCGGATGACGTTCAAGCGCGTGCTGGACATGAACGACCGGTCGCTGCGCGAGGTCGTGATCGGCCTCGGGGGGCCGACCCAGGGCATCCCCCGGCAGGACGGCTTCGACATCACGGTGGCATCCGAGATCATGGCGGTGTTCTGCCTCGCCACCGACCTCGCGGACCTGCGGGAACGGCTCGGCCGGATCACCTTCGGCTACACCTACGACCGGCAGCCGGTCACGGTGGCGGAGCTGGGCGTCCAGGGCGCCCTGACGATGCTGCTCAAGGACGCGCTCAAACCGAACCTGGTGCAGACCATCGCCGGGACCCCGGCCCTGGTGCACGGCGGACCTTTCGCCAACATCGCCCATGGCTGCAACTCCCTGATCGCCACCCAGACCGCGCGCCGGCTGGCGGACATCGTCGTCACCGAGGCCGGGTTCGGCGCCGACCTGGGTGCGGAGAAATACATGGACATCAAGTCCCGCGTCGCCGACGTGGCGCCGTCCGCCGTCGTCGTGGTGGCGACTGTCCGGGCACTGAAGATGCACGGCGGCCTCCCCAAGGACCAGCTCAAGGAGCCCAACCTGGACGCGCTGGCCGCCGGCGTCGTCAATCTCCAGCGGCATGTGCGGAACGTGGAGAAGTTCGGCATCACGCCGGTGGTGGCGATCAACAAGTTCGCCACGGACGCCCGGGAGGAGCTGGACTGGCTGCTGGAATGGTGCGCCGCGGAAGGCGTCCAGGCGGCCGTGGCCGACGTCTGGGGCCGCGGCGGGGGCGGCGACGGCGGCGACGAGCTCGCGGCCAAGGTCGCCGCGGCCATCGAGGCCCCGCACACCTTCCGCCACCTGTACCCGCTGGAGATGTCGGTGGAGGAGAAGATCCGGACCATCGTGCAGGAGATCTATGGCGCCGACGGCGTGGATTTCTCCGTCCCGGCGCTCAAACGGCTCGCGGAGATCGAGAAGAACGGCTGGTCCGCCTTCCCGGTCTGCATGGCGAAGACCCAGTACTCCTTCAGCGACGATGCCACCAAGCTCGGCGCCCCGAAGGGTTTCACCGTGCACGTCCGCGACCTCATCCCCAAGACCGGCGCCGGCTTCATCGTGGCTCTCACCGGCGCGGTCATGACGATGCCGGGACTGCCGAAGGTCCCGGCCGCGATGCGCATGGACATCGACGACGAAGGCAACCCCGTCGGCCTCTTCTAACCCCCCGTTGCTCTATCACTTTTGGCTGCCATTTCGGGCGAATGGCCACCAAAAGTGATAGCGCAACGGGGCCCTGTGGATAACCGGAGCGGGGATCCGGCGTTCGGATAAGAATGGTCCGCATGCACCCACCTGCAGCCCTGCCGGCCCACCTCGCCTCCGCCCCGTTCACCGTCTACGAGGCACGGGCTGCGACTCTGGGCAGCTCCCGGCTTCGCGCTGCCGATCTCGCGACGGCCGGCCGGTTGCTTTATCTGCCCACCGGATGGGAGTTTGAACTCCGCGGACTGGCCCGTGCCCTGTCCGCCGCAACGCCGGGCGCATGGATCTCGCACCTCACGGCCGCAATGCTGCTGGGGCTGTAGCTGCCCTCCTGGTACCGAGGCAGCCGGGAACTCCATCTCAGCAAGCCCAAGGCCCTGCCGCCTGTCCGGCGTGAAGGCGTGGTCGGGCATACCGTTCTGGTGTTCGACGACGAGCTTATGGTCTGGGACGGAATCTTGATTTCAACGCCCGCCCGGACCTGGCTGGACCTGGCCCGTATCCTGCCGCTGGAGGACCTCGTGGCAGTGGGCGACCAACTGGTGCGGCAGCCCCGCGTTGGGCTGGAGGGCCGCACCCGGCCGTGGGCGGCGTTTCCCCAGCTCACGGCGATGCTCGCACGGCATCCAAAACTCAAAGGAATCGTGAAAGCCCGCCAGGCGCTGGAGCTCATCCGGCCCGGCTCCGACTCCGCGCCGGAAACGTTCCTGCGCCTGGCGTTGACCGATGCCGGACTGCCGGAGCCCGAATTGCAGCTGAGGATTGTGCCGGGCGACCCCTACTCCCCCGCCGCGGACCTTGGCTACCGGAGGCAACGGGTCGCCATCCAGTACGACGGCGGCCACCACCGCACGCGCGAACAGCAGTCCCGCGACAACCGACGCGACGAATCGTTCAACGCGGCAGGCTGGCGCTATTTCAAGTTCAACGCCGACGACCTGGCAGACGACTTCCGCGGCGCCGTCCGACGAGTCCGGCTCGCACTCCACGGACGTTAAACGCCGGTTGCCCTATCACTTGTGGCGGTCAAACCGGGGGTTTGAGCACCGTAAGTGATAGGGCAACCGGGGGGTGTGGGGCAGGGTTAGCGCTCCAGGTCGCCGCGGATGAAGGCCTCGACCTTGTCGCGGGCGACGTCGTCGTTGAACTGCTCCGGCGGGGACTTCATGAAGTAGCTCGACGCCGAGAGCAGCGGCCCGCCGATGCCGCGGTCCAGGCCGATCTTGGCGGCACGGATGGCGTCGATGATCACGCCGGCGGAGTTGGGCGAGTCCCAGACCTCGAGCTTGTATTCGAGCGACACCGGGGCGTCGCCGAAGTTGCGGCCCTCAAGCCGGACAAAGGCCCATTTGCGGTCATCAAGCCACTGCACGTAGTCCGACGGGCCGATATGCACGTCGCGGGGCGCGATGTCGGCTTCCACGTTGGAGGTGACGGCCTGGGTCTTAGAGATCTTCTTGGACTCGAGGCGGTCGCGTTCCAGCATGTTCTTGAAGTCCATGTTGCCGCCGACGTTCAGCTGGTAGGTGCGGTCCAGGGTGACGCCGCGGTCCTCGAACAGCTTGGCCATGACGCGGTGCGTGATGGTGGCACCGATCTGGCTCTTGATGTCATCGCCCACGATCGGGACACCGGCGGCGGTGAACTTGTCCGCCCAGGCCTTGGTGCCGGCGATGAAGACCGGCAGGGCGTTGACGAAGCCAACCCCGGCGTCGATCGCGCACTGCGCGTAGAACTCCGCGGCTTCCTGCGACCCGACCGGCAGGTAGCAGACCATCACGTCGACCTTGGCGTCCTTGAGGGCCTGGACGACGTCGACCGGCTCCTCCGTGGACTGCTCGATGGTCTCGAGGTAGTACTTGCCGAGCCCGTCGAGGGTCGGCCCGCGCTGGACGGTGACACCGGTCGGCGGGACGTCGGCGATCTTGATGGTGTTGTTTTCGCTGGCGAGGATGGCCTCGGACAGGTCCAGGCCGACCTTCTTGGCGTCGACGTCGAATGCGGCAACGAACTCGACGTCGTTGACGTGGTACTTGCCGAACTCGACATGCATCAGCCCCGGAATCGTGGCCTTGGGATCGGCATCCCGGTAGTACTCAACGCCCTGGACCAGCGAAGTGGCACAGTTTCCTACGCCGACGATTGCAACACGAATCGGATGTGAAGACACGGAACTCCTTTGAGAACAAACTTCAAATGCCCGGCGTGGACGCGCTGATGCGCGGCGGCGGCAGACGGGCATGGCGCCGTACGGCGCCCTTAGCATTCTAGTCAACGGCGCCGGCGGGCTGCTTGTTCCCGCCGGCCGGCGCCATCTGTATTACCTGCGTCCGGTCACCCGCGGGCGACTACCCGCCCGCGGGGCGCAGCCGGCTACTTCTGTGCCCAGAGATTGATGTCGGACTCGACGGCGAACTCGTCGATCGCCGTCAGCTCCGCCGCGGTGAAGTCGAGATTGTTGACCGCGGACAGGGTGTCCTCGAGCTGCCGGACGCTGGACGCGCCGACGAGCGCGGAGGTCACGGAGGACCCCCTGCCCTGCTCGCGCAGGATCCAGGCGATGGCCATCTGCGCAAGGCTCTGCCCGCGGCCTTCGGCGATCCGGTGCAGGCCGCGCACCCGGTCCAGTTTGTCCTCCGTGATGCTGTTTTCGTCCAGCGACTTCTCCTGCGCGGCGCGGGAGTCGGCCGGGATCCCGTTCAGGTAGCGGTCGGTGAGCATGCCCTGCGCCAGCGGCGAGAACGCGATCGAGCCGGCCCCCACCTGCTCCAGCGCCTCGTACAGGTTGGGGCTGCCGTTCTCGGTCCAGCGGTTCAGCATGGAGTAGCTGGGCTGGTGGATCAGCAGCGGGGTGCCGAGTTCCTTCAGGATCCGGGCGGCCTCGAGGGTCTGTTCCGGGGTGTAGGAGGAGATGCCGGCGTACAGGGCCTTCCCGGAGCGGACGGCGTAGTCCAGGGCGCCCATGGTCTCTTCCATCGGCGTTTCCGGGTCCGGCCGGTGGCTGTAGAAGATGTCCACGTAATCCAGGCCCATGCGGCCCAGGGACTGGTCCAGGCTGGCGAGCAGGTATTTGCGGGAGCCCCATTCGCCGAACGGACCCGGCCACATGTTGTAGCCGGCCTTGGTGGAAATGATGAGCTCGTCCCGGTAGGGGGCGAAGTCGTCCCTGAGGTGCCGGCCGAAGTTGGTTTCCGCGGAACCGGCGAGCGGCCCGTAGTTGTTCGCCAGATCGAAGTGGTTGACGCCCAGGTCGAAGGCCCGGCGCAGGATGGCCCGCTGGGTTTCGAAGGGCAAGTCGTCGCCGAAGTTGTGCCACAGGCCCAGCGAAATGGCCGGGAGCTTCAGCCCGCTGCGGCCGACGCGGCGGTACGGCATGGAGTCATAACGGGTCTCTGCTGCAACATACGTCATTCGTAAAATCCTGTCCTATTTCGTGATAATGGCGGCGCTGTGGCCGGGCAGCTCGAGCTGGCCGGCGTCGAGGCGCACCCCGGCATCGGTGGCCAGCGCAATCGAGGCACCGGCAACGCCGAGCCGGCGCGGTTCGGCGGCGAAGTTCATCGCCACCTCCGTACGGCCGCGGCGCAGGCGCAGCCAGCCGTCGGCGTCGCTGAAGGCCACGGCGGTGTCCTCGAAGCCGAGGCCCGCGAGCTCCGGCGTCGAGCGCCGCAGCGCGATCAGCTGCCGGTACAACTCCAGCAGCCGGGCATGGTCCCCCGACTCGGCTTCGGCCCAGTTGAGCCGGGAGCGGGAGAAAGTCTCCGGGTCCTGCGGGTCGGGCACGACGGCGGGGTCCCAGCCCATCCGCTCGAACTCCCGGATCCGGCCCTCCGCGGTGGCCCTGCCCAGTTCCGGTTCCGGGTGCGAGGTGAAGAACTGCCACGGGGTGGTGGCGCCGTATTCCTCGCCCATGAACAGCATCGGAGTGAACGGCGACGTCAGGGTTGCGACGGCGGCCAGCGCCAGCTGCCCGTACCCGAGGGTCTGGGAGAGCCGGTCGCCCGTGGCCCGGTTGCCGATCTGGTCGTGGTTCTGGCTGCAGACCACGAGGGCGGCCGGGTGGACCGCGGCCGTGTTGATGGGCCGGCCGTGGTGCCGGCCGCGGAAGCTGGAGTAGCTGCCGTCGTGGAAGAACCCGTCGACCAGGACCTTCGCCAGCGCGCCGACGGAGCCGAAATCCTCGTAGTAGCCGGTGGTCTCGCCGCTGACGTTGACATGGACGGCGTGGTGGAAGTCATCGCTCCACTGTCCGGCCAGGCCGTAGCCGTTGGCATCGCGGCGGTAGAGCAGCCGCGGGTCGTTGAGGTCCGACTCGGCGATCATCGTGGCACGGCGCCCGGTTTCGGCGGAGACTTCGTCCGCCAGCGCACCGAACTCCTCCAGCAGGTGGATGGCCCGCTCGTCTTTGAAGGCGTGCACGGCATCGAGCCGCAGCCCGTCCACGTGGTAGTCCCGCAGCCACATGGCGGCGTTCTCGAGGATGTAGCGGCGCACGACGTCGGAGCCGGGGCCGTCGAGGTTCACCGAGTCGCCCCAGGTGTTGCCCTCCCCCGACTTCAGGTACGGACCGAAGCGCCCAAGGTAGTTCCCGCTGGGGCCAAGGTGGTTGTAGACCACGTCCTGGATCACGCCGAGCCCGGCGGCATGGGCGGCGTCGACGAAGCGCTGGTATGCCGCCGGCCCGCCGTAGCCTTCGTGCACCGCGTACCAGAGGACCCCGTCGTAGCCCCAGTTGTGGGTGCCGTTGAAGCCGTTCACCGGCAGCAGCTCCACGAAATCAATGCCGAGGTCCGCCAGGTAGCCGAGCTTGCCGACGGCGGCATCCAGCGTGCCCTCGGGGGTGAAGGTCCCCAGGTGCAGCTCGTAAATCACGGCCCCCTGCAGCCCGCGGCCCTGCCACTGCCCGTCCGCCCACTGGTGGCTGCCGGCGTCGAAGGTCCGTGAGAGCGAGTGGACGCCCTCTGGCTGCCGCCGGGACCGGGGGTCCGGCAGCGGGATGGTGTCCCCGTCGAGCAGGTAGCCATAGTCCACGTCCCCGGAGGCCGGGGCCTCCGGGGCGGTCCACCAGCCGCCGGTGCCGTCCGCGCCGCCCAGGCCGGCCAGGCCGGGAACGTCACCGGAGATGCGGCGCATCGGGTACTCCCGGCCGCCGGCGAGCAGCGTGACGGTGTGCGCGTCCGGCGCCCAGAGGTTGAAGCGTTCGTGCGCGGGCAAGGTGGTTCCGTGTGCAGGCAAGGTCATGGCATTCTTCCGTTCCCCGGGATGGGTTCGTCGGTGGGTGCGGTCAGGAGGTGGGCACCAGCAGCGCCACCGGGTAGTCGCGGAGGATGGCGGAGAGCGGCACCGTGCCGGCGCCGAAGGTGTTCCCCGTCAGCTCGTCCGCCATGTCCACGGCAAGGTCGACGGCGGTGTCCCGCCAGCCGCCCTGCTGCTCCAGTCCCCGCGGCAGCCGGGTCGCGAGCGTAAGGGCCCCCGCGCCCGCGGCACTGCCGCGGTCAAAGCCGACCAGGTGCCCGGCCGCAGAGCCGGTGGCGGCAACCGGGCGGTAGCCGGTGAACAGCTCCGGACGGTCGCGGCGCAGCCGCAGCGCCCGGGAGGTGACCAGGAGTTTCGCCGCGTCGTCGGTGTACGACGCCGGGCGCTCCCCGGCGTCGAGCGCCGCCAGGGCAGCGCGCCGCGCGGCGTAGTCGAACGGACGGCGGTTGTCCGGATCCGTCAGCGAACGGTCCCAGAACTCGGTGCCCTGGTAGACGTCCGGGACCCCGGGCATGGTCAGCTGCACCAGCTTGGCCCCGAGCGAATTGACGGCACCATAGGGCGTCAGGAGCTCCACGAGGGTTTCCAGTTCTGCCCCGACCCTGGGGTTGTCGAAGACCGCGTCCACGGCCGCGGAGAGCTGCTTCTCGAAGGCCTCGTCCGGGTCCAGCCAGTCGGTCGAGTTGCCGGCCTCGCGGGCGGCCTTCTGCGCGTAGTACTGCAGGCGGTCCCGGTCCGCCGGCCAGGCACCGGCAACGGACTGCCACAACAGGTTCGCGAGCGGCCCGTCGGGCAACGGCGCCAGTTCCTGCAGCCGGGCCAGGGCGGCCTTCCATTCGCCCGCCAGCTCGGCGAGCACCGAGATCCGGGCGCGGGTGTCCTCGCTGCGTTTGGTGTCGTGCGTGCTCAGCGTGGTCATGGACAGCGGAAGCTCCGCCTGCCGGCGGGCCATCCGGTGGTGGAATTCCTCCGGTGCGACGGAGAACTCGGTGGGATCGGCCCCGACCTCCGTCAGCGTGCCCAGCCGGGTGTAGCGGAAGAACGCGGTGTCCTCCACGCCCTTGGCCATGACCATGCCGGAGGTCTGCTGGAAGCGTCGTCCCAGCTCGGCGCCGGCTTCCGGACCGGCGTCGAGCAGCAGCGGGAGCAGCAGCCCGACGGCGTCCGCCAGCTCGGGGCGACGGCGGACGGCGAGTGCGCACGCTTCCCGCAGGACGTCCGCACCCTCGGGAAGGTAGCTGCGGTAGACCGGGAAGGCGGCGATGATTTCGGAGAGCGCATCGGCGGCAGGTTCGACGCCGAGCCCGGTTCCGGGCGGCACCAGCCGCGCCAGCCGGAGCATTTCCGAGTGCAGGATCCCGTCCGTGATCCGGCGTTTGGTGCCCCGGATCATCTCCTCGTAGTCCGCGGGCTGGCCGCCGCGCAGTTCGGCGTCGAGGGCGTCGAGGGCTTCCTGCCCGGCGGGGTCGACGAAGAGCCGGTCCACGTCCGCCAGGGCGTCGTAGCCGGTGGTTCCCTCGCAGTCGAAGCCGTCCGGAAGCACTTCCCCGGGCTCGAGGATCTTCTCGATCAGCAGGTAGCTGCCGCCGGTGACCTCGCGGAGCCGGCGCAGGTACCCTTCCGGGTCGGCCAGGCCGTCCGGGTGGTCGATCCGGAGCCCGTCGACCAGCCCTTCGCGGAACCAGCGGACGATCTCCGCGTGGGCCTCATCGAAGACCTCCGGGAGCTCCACCCGGATGCCGGCGAGGCTGTTGACGGCGAAGAACCTGCGGTAGTTCAGCTCGTTATCGGCCCGGCGCCAGCCGATCAGCTCATAGTGCTGCCGGTCGTGGACCTCGCGGGGGTCATCCGCGGTGGGGTCACCTGCGGTATAGGTTCCCTCGGCGAGCGGGAAGCGGTGGTCGTAGTACCGCAGCTCCCCGTCCTTGATTTCCAGCGCGTCAACGTCAGAGTCCGATCCCAGCACCGGGATCCGGACCCGGCCGCCGCCGAGGTCCCAGTCGACGTCGAACGCCGGGGCGTAGCGGGACTGCTGGCCCTCCTTGAGCAGGGACCACCACCACGGGTTCTGGACCGGGGTTGCGACGCCGACATGGTTGGGCACGATGTCGACGAGCACCCCCATGCCGGCTTCCCGTGCCGCCTGCGACGCGGCGAGCAGGCCCTCCGCGCCGCCACGGTCCGGGTCGATCGCGGAGGGGTCGGTGACGTCATAGCCGTGGTCCGAGCCCTTTTCCGCGGTCAGGATGGGCGAGAGGTAGATCCAGTCCACGCCGAGCGACTTCAGATAGGGCACGGTCCCGGCAGCATCCTGGAGGGTGAAGCCGGGCCGGATCTGGAGCCGGTAGGTGGAGACGGGTGTCCTCATTTGGCGGTGGCTTTCGCGACGGCTGCGGCGGCCTCGTCCTGGGCCTCCACCATCTCCTCGAGGGCCTCCTCGTGGTCGGCCATGGAGGCCAGTGAAGCGGCCGCGGAGTAGTCCACTTCCACCTCGGGGCCGGAATGGGCGCGGAGCACCACCATGGACTTGGCTGCGAGTTTCAGCACAGCCTGCGCCTTGAGCGGCTCCTCGGTGTTCGCCTGGTCTGCGGTGTCCACCAGGACGTCCCAGAACTTCGAGTATTCCTCCGAAGGCAGCGCAAAGTCCACGTCGTCGTCGTGGGCGTTGAATGCGAGCACAAAGCTGTCGTCCGTGATCCGGCGGCCGCGGGAGTCCTGTTCCTGGATGCCGTGGCCGTTGTAGAAGACGCCGATGGTCCGGCCGAAGCCGCTGTCCCAGTCCTCCGGGAGCATTTCGGTGCCGTCCGTGTTCAGCCAGACGATGTCCGGCAGCTTCTCGCCCTCACCGCGGCGCACCGGGCGGCCGTCGAAGAAGCGGCTGCGCCGGAACGTCGGGTGGTCGTGGCGGATCTTGTTGACGACGGCGGTGAACTCCACCAGCGGCTGGTCCATGGCTTCCCAGTGGATCCAGCTCAGCTCGGAGTCCTGGCAGTAGGTGTTGTTGTTGCCCTGCTGCGTGCGGCCGAGCTCGTCACCGTGCAGGAGCATCGGGACGCCCTGCGAGAGCAGCAGGGTGGCGATGAAGTTGCGCTGCTGGCGGGCGCGGAGGGTCAGGACCTGATCGTTGTCCGTGTCCCCCTCTTCGCCGCAGTTCCAGGACCTGTTGTGTGATTCGCCGTCGTTGTTGCCCTCGCCGTTGGCGTCGTTGTGCTTCTCGTTGTAGGAGACGAGGTCGCGCATGGTGAAGCCGTCGTGGGCGGTGACGAAGTTAATCGAGGCCACCGGGCGGCGCGCGGAGCTTTCGTACAGGTCCGCGGAGCCGGTCAGGCGGGAGGCGAATTCGCCCAGGGTCGAGGGCTCCCCGCGCCAGAAGTCGCGGACCGTGTCGCGGTATTTGCCGTTCCACTCGGTCCACTGCGGCGGGAAGTTGCCCACCTGGTAGCCGCCGGGGCCGATGTCCCAGGGCTCGGCGATCAGCTTCACCTGGGAGACGATCGGGTCCTGCTGGATGAGTTCGAAGAAGGTGGACAGTTTGTCGACGTCGTAGAACTCGCGGGCCAGCGTGGAGGCTAGGTCGAAGCGGAAGCCGTCGACGTGCATTTCCGTGACCCAGTAGCGCAGGGAGTCCATCAGCAGCTGGAGCGAGTGCGGGTGCCGGACGTTGAGGGAGTTTCCCGTGCCGGTGTAGTCCATGTAGTGCTTCAGGTCGTCGTCGACCAGCCGGTAGTAGGCCTGGTTGTCGATGCCTTTGAAGGACAGTGTGGGGCCGAGGTGGTTGCCTTCCGCGGTGTGGTTGTAGACCACGTCCAGGATCACCTCGATGCCGGCCTTGTGCAGGTCGCGGACCATGGCCTTGAATTCCTGGACCTGGTGCCCGACATCGCCGGAGGAGCTGTAGGTGTTCTGCGGGGCGAAGAAGCCGATGGTGTTGTAGCCCCAGTAGTTGTTGAGGCCCTTCTCCTCGAGCGTGCCGTCGTTGACGAACTGGTGGACCGGCATGAGCTCGATCGCGGTCACGCCGAGCTTCTTCAGGTGGTCGATCACCGCCGGGTGCGACACGCCTGCATAGGTGCCGCGCTGTTCCTCGGGGATATCCGGGTGGAGCTCGGTCAGGCCCTTGACGTGGGCCTCGTAGATGACCGACTCGTGGTACGGGACGCGCAGCTGGCGGTCACCGTCCCATTCGAAGAAGGGGTTGATGACCACGCCGTGCATGGTGTGCGGTGCCGAGTCGCTGTCGTTGCGGGAGTCGGGGTCACCGAATTCGTAGGTGAAGAGCGCCGGATCCCAGTCGATCTGGCCCTGGACGGCCTTGGCGTAGGGGTCCATCAGCAGCTTGTTCGGGTTGAAGCGGTTGCCGTGCTCCGGTTCGTACGGGCCGTGGACCCGGTAGCCGTACTTCTGTCCCGGCTGGATGTGCGGCAGGTAGCAGTGCCACACGTAGCCGTCCACCTCGGTCAGCTCAATCCGCGTCTCGCTCAAATCATCAGCAAGGATGCACAGCTCCACCCGCTCGGCGCGTTCGCTGAACAGGGCAAAGTTGGTGCCAGTGCCGTCAAAGGTGGCTCCCAGCGGGTATGCCGTTCCGGGCCAGACTTCCATGTGTACTCCTCATGCATAAGCGGACAATCTCTAGACAGACTACTTGTAAGTAGGGTTATCATCCCTGTCGGGACGGTTGGCGGGCTCGGCGTTACATCGTCCGCAGCACCTCCGGGACGGCCCCGGCGATGCCGCCCGCTGTCACCGGCGCGCCGTCCGAGGCGAGGCGTCCGGCCCGGCCGTGGACGCTGGCGGCCACCGCCGCGATGCCGGCCCAGCGGTCGGCTGCGGGGATGCCGAGGGAGGCGAACGCACCGGGGCTTTCGGCCAGCTGTGCCAGCAGGGAACCGAGCACACCGGCCAGGACATCCCCGCTGCCGGCCGTGGCCAGCCAGGGTGTCGCCTCGGCCTGGCTGAAGACGGCACCGGACGGTGCGGCCACCAGCGTTGTGGCGCCCTTGAGCAGCACGGTGGCGCCGGTCAGGTCGCTGGCACGCCGGGCCGCGGCGAGGGTGGAGTCCTCCACCCCGGAGCGGCCGGGTTCGGCGCCGTACCGCGCCAGCAGGGCGGCCAGTTCGCCGGCGTGCGGTGTCAGGACAAAGTGCGGGGCGAGGGCCCGGGGCAGGGCGGGAAGGGCCCCGGCGTCCGCCGCAACGGGAAGCCCGGTGGCTGCGGCTTCCCGGACGCGCTCCAGCTGCTCGTGGGCTTCTTCATCAAGGCCCGGTCCCAGGAGCCAGGCCTGGACGTGGGTGTCAGCCGCGCTCCCGGATCCGCAGACGACTTCGGGGCAGAAGTGCCGGACCAGGTCCGCGACGTCCGGCGGGCCGAGGTAGCGCACCATCCCGACCCCGGACGCCAGCGCCCCGCGGCAGGCGAGCACCGCCGCGCCGGGGTAGCGCGACGAGCCGGCCACGATGCCCAGGACGCCACGGGAGTATTTGTGCGAGCGGCGGCCGGGATGCGGCAGCAGGACGGACAGGTCCTCCGCTTCGAGGCGGCGCAGGGCCGGCTCCGGGAGGGCGGCGTCGATTCCTATCGGGATGACCAGCACCCGGCCGGCGAAGTCCGCCCCGGGGTCGGCCAGCAATCCGGCCTTGGCGGCCCCGAAAGTCACGGTCAGCTCGGCCTGGAGCACCGGGGCATGGGCCTCGCCGGTATCGGCGTCCACGCCGCTGGGGATGTCGCAGGCCACCACGAGCCCGGGCCGCGAACGTCCCAGTGCCTCGATCACTGTCGCGGCGGGGCCCCGCAGGCCGCCCTGGGCGCCGGTGCCGAGGACCGCGTCGATGACGACGTCGGACGCGGCGGCTGCTGCCGACGCGTCGGCCACGTTCTCTGGAGTCAGCCGGAGCACCCGGCCGCCGGCCTTGTGGAAGGCCGCGAGTCCTTCGGGGTGGGCCTCCCCGGCGGCGAGCACCGCCGTCGTCCGCATGCCGCGGCCGGCCAGCATCGCGGCGGCGAACAGACCGTCGCCGCCGTTGTTGCCCTTGCCGGCGAGCACCGTGACGCTGGCGCCGTAAAGGCGCCCGCCGCGGGCCCGGAGTTCGCGGGCCACCGCGTTGGCCAGCCCGTAGGCGGCCCGCTGCATCAGAACAGCGCCCATACCTCTTTCCAGAAGCGGCTTTTCGGCCTCTCGTATCTGGGTTCCGGTATAGGCGCTGATCATGGTTTCAGTCCATTCGCGGTGCAGTCGCTGCGGGAAGTCCGGCTCGGTTCAGGCGGGGAATGCTCAGCCTTCGGCGATCACCGTGGCCGTGGCGATGCCGCCGTCGTGGCTGATCGAGAGGTGCCAGCGTTTGACGCCCTTCGATTCCGCGACGGCCAGCACCGTGTCCTTGACCTGGACGGTGGGCCCGTTCTGGTCCAAGCCGATCCAGCAGTCCTGCCAGTTCATGCCGGCCGGGGCGCCGAGCACCTTGGCCACGGCCTCCTTGGCGGCGAACCGGGCAGCCAGGGAGCGCGTGTTCAGTTCTCGCTCCGCGGGCACGAACAGCCTATCGCGCAGCCCGGGGGTGCGCTCCAGCTGCTTGCCGAACCGTTCAATGTCTACGACGTCTACGCCAATGCCAACAATCATGCGGCTATTCTACGGTCACGCTCTTGGCCAGGTTGCGAGGCTGGTCCACGTCGTAGCCCTTGGCGGACGCCAGGGCGAGGGCAAAGATCTGCAGCGGGACCGTGGTGAGCAGCGGCGCCAGCAGCGTGGGGGTCTCCGGGATATAGAAGACGTACTCGGCGTAGGCCTTGACGGCCTCGTCGCCTTCTTCCGCGATCACGATCGTCTTGGCGCCGCGCGCCCGGACTTCCTGGATGTTGGAGACGACCTTGGCGTGCAGCGAATCCCGGCCGCGGGGCGAGGGGACCACCACGAAGACGGGCTGGCCCTCCTCGATCAGCGCGATCGGGCCGTGCTTGAGTTCGCCGGCGGCGAAGCCTTCCGCGTGGATGTAGGCGAGCTCCTTGAGCTTCAGCGCGCCCTCCATCGCCACCGGGAAACCGACGTGGCGGCCCAGGAACAGCACGGACTTGGCGTCGGCCATGGACTGGCCGAGTTCCTTGATCTGCGCCTCGTTGTCGAGGATCTGCTGGATCTTCGCGGGGATCTTGTGGAGGTCCGCGAGGATGTCCTTGATCTCGCCCTGGAACTTGTTGCCGCGCAGCTGCGCCAGGTACAGGCCCAGGAGGTAGGCCGCGGTGATCTGCGCCAGGAAGGCCTTGGTGGAGGCGACGGCGATTTCCGGGCCGGCGTGGGTGTAGAGCACGGCGTCGGATTCGCGCGGGATCGTGGAACCGTTGGTGTTGCAGATGGAGACCGTCTTGGCGCCCTGTTCCTTGGCGTAGCGGACCGCCATCAGGGTGTCCATGGTCTCCCCGGACTGGGAGATCGACACGATCAGGGTGTTCTCATCCACGATCGGGTCGCGGTAGCGGAACTCGTGGGAGAGCTCGACCTCGGTGGGGATCCGGCACCAGTGCTCGATCGCGTACTTGGCGACCTGTCCGGCGTAGGCGGAGGTGCCGCAGGCGAGGACGATGATCTTGTCGACGTTTTTGAGCAGTTCCGGGTCCACCCGGAGCTCGTCGAGCGTCAGCTTGCCGTTGATGTCCGAGCGGCCCAGCAGGGTCTGCAGCACGGCGTCGGGCTGGTCGTGGATTTCCTTTTCCATGAAGGACGGGAAGCCGCCCTTTTCCGCCGAGGCCGGGTCCCAGTTGACGTGGTATTCCTTGCCTTCGGCCGGTGCGCCGTAGAAGTCGGTGATTTCCACCGAGTCGGCGGTGATGGTGACGATCTGGTCCTGGCCGAGCTCGACGGCGCGTCGGGTGTAGTCGATGAAGCCGGAGACGTCGGAGCCGAGGAAGTTCTCGCCGTCGCCGAGCCCGACGACCAGCGGGGAGTTGCGGCGGGCGGCCACAACGACGTCGGGCTGGTCCGCGTGGACGGCGAGCAGGGTGAAGGCGCCTTCGAGGCGCTGGCAGGCAAGCTGCATGGCCTTGGTCAGGCCGCCCTTGGCGGGGTCGCCCTGGAGCTGGTTGCGGTAAATGTCGCCCAGCAGCGCGGCGGCAACCTCCGTGTCGGTCTCGGAGCGGAACTTCACGCCCTTGCGGCCGAGTTCGAGCTTGAGCTCGGCAAAGTTTTCGATGATGCCGTTGTGGATCAGGGCCAGCTTGCCCTCATCGGCCAGGTGCGGGTGGGCGTTCTGGTCGGTCGGGCCGCCGTGGGTCGCCCAGCGGGTGTGGCCGATGCCGGTCAGCGATTCCGGCAGCGGGTTGGCCTCGAGCTCGGCAATCAGGTTGCTCAGTTTGCCCGACTTCTTGCGGGACGAAATGGTTCCGTCAGCCACAACGGCGATGCCTGCAGAGTCGTAGCCCCGGTATTCCAAGCGCCGCAGCCCCTCAAGGACAACGTCCAGGGCATTGTGTCCAGTATTTACCCGGCCAGCGGAGTGGCCCACATATCCAACGATTCCACACATGGACTCAAGCCTAGCGGGTTTCCCGGACAGCGGACGTAGGACGAGCGGCCGCAACACGCCGTGCGCCGCACAGGGCGGGGCCCGCCTGCCGCCCGGACAGGGACGTCCATTTCGCTCTCGGCCCGGCGGAGGGCAGAATCTCTAGGGTGACTTTGCAACGCAATGATGCGAACGGCGACGGCGTCTCCCCGTTCGTGGAGCTGGACCGGCAGACCTGGTCCCGGCTCGCTGCCCAGATGGAGCAGCCCCTCAACGAGGAGGACGTGCTCCGTCTCCGCGGCCTCGGCGATCCCCTGGACATGAAGGAAGTCCGCGAGGTCTACCTCCCGCTGTCCCGGCTGCTGCACCTGTATGTCGAGGCGGCAGGCCAGCTCCACGCCGCCACCACCACGTTCCTGGGAGAGCAGACCCAGCGCACACCGTTCGTGATCGGCGTCGCCGGTTCGGTGGCCGTGGGAAAGTCGACCATTGCCCGCGTGCTCCGGGAGATGCTCCGCCGCTGGCCCGGCACCCCCAATGTTGAACTCATCACCACGGACGGCTTCCTGTACCCGCTGGCGGAACTCAAGCGGCGCCAGCTGCTGGAACGCAAGGGATTCCCCGAGTCCTATGACCGCCGCGCACTGCTGCGCTTTGTGAGCGAGATCAAAGGCGGCGCCGAGGAAGTCCGGGCGCCCTGGTACTCCCACGTGACCTACGACATCGTCCCGGGCAAGGAAGTGGTGGTGCGGCGCCCCGACGTCCTGATCGTCGAGGGCCTGAACGTCCTGGCGCCGGCCCGGCCGCGGCACGACGGCCGCCAGGGCCTGGCACTGAGTGACTTCTTCGATTTTTCCATCTATGTTGATGCCAAAACGTCCTACATTGAGGAGTGGTACGTGGACCGCTTCCGGAAACTTCGGACCACGGCGTTCGCGCAGCCGGAGTCCTACTTCCACCGCTACGCCACGCTCTCGGACGCGGAGGCGGAACAGACTGCCCGCGAAATCTGGAAGCGCATCAACGAGCCAAACCTGGAGGAGAACGTGCTCCCCACCCGCGGCCGCGCCCAGCTGGTGCTCACCAAGGACGCCGACCACTCCATCCGCCGCATGCTGCTCCGCAAGGTCTAGCACAGGTGTGCTACGACGCGTTCGCGGGGTCTCCGTCGGCGCCGGAACCCGGATTGCGCACCCCCGGCCGCCGGGCCTTCAGCCGCCTGCTGCTGGCCGGATCCGGCCTCGCGGCGCTGAGCGCCTGCGCCCCCGGATCCCCCCGGCCGGCCCTGTCGGACCCGGCTTCCGCCTCGGCTTCCGGGGCAGCGTCAGGGACGACGGCGGGTGCCGGGACGCCGTCGGCCGCTGCCAGCGCCCGCCGTCCGCTGAGGCCCTGCCGGCCACTCCCGACGCGACGGCCCCCGAGACGGCGCCGCCGGCCCCGGCGCCCTCCGCCGCGGCCGCACGGCAGCACTCGCTTACCGACCCGGCGAGCCCCTGGGTGGTGGTGAACAAACACCGCCCGCTCTCCCCCGCCACGTATCGGCCGGCCGACCTCGTCCAGCCGGACGTTCGCCTGGCCACCTCCGGCGAAGCGGCACTGCTGAACAGCACGACGGCGGTCGCGGCGGAGCGGATGTTCGCCGCCGCGGCCGGGGCCGGCGTCATCCTGACCCTGGCCAGCGGCTACCGGTCCTATGCGACGCAGACCGCCACCTACAACGGGTACGTGTCCTCGCGCGGGCAGGCGGAGGCCGACACCGCGTCGGCCCGGCCCGGCTATTCCGAGCACCAGACCGGATGGTCCTTCGACGTGGGCGACGGCGGCGGGGCCTGCAGCTTCCAGCCCTGCTTTGCCGAGCAGCCCGCAGCGGTTTGGGCCAGGAACAACGCCCACCTGTTCGGTTTCGTGGTGCGTTACCCGTGGATGCTCCATACCGTCACCGGCTACTACTACGAGCCGTGGCACCTGCGCTACGTCGGGGTCGAGGCCGCGGGCGACATGAACACCCGGGGTATTGCGACCCTCGAGGAGTACTTCGGGCTCGAAGCGGCCCCGGCGTACCTGTAGCAGCGCCCAGTCCCAGCGCGTCCCGGACCCACACGGACTGCAGCGCGCACCCTGCCGATTCGGGCTGTCCCCGCGGGTCCTAGTTTGGGCAGATGCTGACAGGATTCAAAAACTTCATTCTCAAAGGCAAGGTCGTGGACCTGGCCGTCGCCGTTGTCATCGGCGCCGCATTCCGCGCCGTCGTCACGGCACTTGTCCAGAGCGTCTTCATGCCGTTCATCGCGGGTCTGGTGGGTGCGCCCCATTTCGACAGCTTTGCAGTCGTTACCCTGAACGGAAACGACATCAAGTTCGGCGTGTTGCTGACGGCGATCATCAACTTCCTGCTGATCTTCGCTGCCATCTACTTCGTCGTCGTCGGGCCCATGAACCACTTGATTGAACGGCGCAACCGCCGCCTCGGCATTACAGCGGACGTCAAGGAAGAGGCGAGGGAGGATCCGGAGATTGCCTTGCTCACCGAGGTCCGGGACGCCCTGTACGTCCAGCGCAATACTTCGGAAGCAGAAGCCACACCGGAGATCCTCAATAAGACGTTGCGACGGCCGTTCCTGTAGTCTCACTGACCATGACAAGGGGTCGGCAGGCGCTCGCTATTTTGGTGCGAAAAATTGACAGTTTCATCACACCGGACCGGCTCAGAGTCTATCCGATCATCCTTGCGGTCATGTCTGGCGCCGCACTGCTGGCCACCTCGGTCACGCGCGTGCTCGTCCCGGCCGCCCAAGGCTCCTTCCTGCCCGATTACCTGGCCCACTGGACAGGGGGAGGCCTGTTACTCGCCGGCGGTTCCGCGGTCCTATATGACCCCCAGACCCAGCAGGCCTTCCAAGCCGGCGCGCTCGGATCGCTGACGACCCTGGCATGGTTCGTCTCGCCTCCGGTCGTCGCCGCGTTTTATGCCCCCTTTGCCCTCATTCCGTATAACTTAAGCGCACTGGTCTGGCTGGCTCTGAGTGCAACACTGCTGGTTGCGTGCACCCTGAGCCTGAGGTCCGTGGCACCCGAACTGATGCTGCACAAGCGCAAAGGGGTTCTTCTCGCCGTCTTCGCGTCACCGGTTGTCTTCGAACTGTTGGGGGGTGGTCAGGACTCGGCGTTCGTGCTGGCCGTCTGGCTCCTAGGGATACGTCTCCTCGGGACCGGCCATAGTTATTGGGCCGGGGCAATCTTCGGGTTGGGCTTCGCGAAGCCCCAGCTTTTTGTTCTGGTACCCATAGCTCTTCTGGCAACGCGCAACGTTCGGGCGCTGGCAAGTTTCGTGGCAGTGTTTTCGCTCCTCGCCGGCATCTCCGTCGGCTTGGTGGGCGTGGACGGCCTGGCTCACTGGGTTTCAGCGCTTTCCAGTCCGCTGTACACAGAGCAAGTCCAGCAAGGACAGGCCTGGAAGATGATTGGGCTACCTTCGCTCGTTCAGGGGCTCCTGCCGCCCTCTTGGGCCGGGTGGACAGTACCGGTCCTGACGGTGATTTCACTGCCGGCGGGCGCAACCATATTGATTTTTCACCTCTACAAGACCAGGAAGCGGCCGGTCAACCTAATGTTGGTGTGGCTGGCAACGCTGGCGACGACGGTTGCCTTCTCCCCACATATTGCAACCTACGATGGGGTGCTGCTCGTCCCGGTGATTGCCTACCTGCTCGAGCACCGTTCCACGCCCCTGGTCCGGGCTTCGACTGTGGGCGCCATTGGACTCCTTTGGCTAGGCCCGGCATTCCACCTTGCCGCAGTTCAAATGGCACGGTGGCCATTGGACATTATCGGCGCTCCGTGGGCAGCATTACCGCTGGCCGCGCTGTGGTTTGAATCCCTTCGCGCGCTTCGAACGAACGAAAGCCCCGCGGAAACTGCGTCTCCCAGCTACACGGCCTGACGCGGTTCTGCCTTCACGGCGTCCTGTAGCGGCACGCCAGTCGGCCTGCGGACGCGTTACGCACCGACACGGACCGCGAAACTTACCTGCCGGACACGGCGTGTTCACGAGGCCGGGCTAGTTTGGGCACATGCTGACAGGATTCAAGAACTTCATTCTCAAGGGCAACGTCGTGGACCTTGCCGTCGCAGTCGTCATCGGCGCCGCGTTTGGCGCCGTGGTAACGGCACTGGTCCAGAGCGTGCTGATGCCATTCATTGCGGGCCTGGTGGGGTCGCCCAACTTCGACAGCTTCGGCGTCGTCACGCTGAACGGCAACGACATCAAGTTCGGTGTGCTGCTGACGGCGATCGTCAACTTTCTCCTGATCGCGGCTGCCATCTATTTCGTGGTTGTCGTCCCCATGAACCACATGATCGAACGGCGCAACCGACGCCTGGGCATCAGCCCGGACGTCAAGGAAGAGGCTGCGGAGGACCCGCAGATTGCCCTGCTGACCGAAATCCGTGACGCCTTGCAGCAACGCCAGCTTTAGTCGGCGACGAGCTCCAGGGCCAGCTCGGTCCGGACTACCTCTGCCAGGCGCTCCGCGACGTCCTGGGCGGTCTCCTGGGACGCAGCCTCGACCATGACGCGGACCACCGGCTCGGTGCCGGAGGGGCGCAGCAGCACCCGGCCAGTGTCGCCCAGTTCGGCCTCGGCCAGGGCCACGGCCGCCGCCACGGCGTCGTCGCCGTTAACCCGGGTGCGGTCCACTCCCTTGACGTTGATCAGGACCTGCGGGAGTTTGGTCATCACTTTGGCGAGTTCCTTCAGCGGGCGGCCCGTGAGCGCCACCTGGGCGGCGATCTGCAGGCCGGTGAGAACGCCGTCGCCGGTGGTGGCGTGGTCGGCGAAGATTACGTGACCGGACTGCTCTCCGCCGAGGTTGAAGCCGCCTTCGCGCATGCCTTCCAGGACGTAGCGGTCGCCGACGCCGGTCTCGCGCAGGCTGATACCGGCTTCGCGGAGGGCGATCTTGAGTCCGAGGTTGCTCATCACGGTCGCGACGAGGACGTTGTCCTTGAGCTTGCCCGAGGCCTTCAGGGCCACGGCGAGGATGGCCATGATCTCGTCGCCGTCGACGACGTTTCCTTCGTGGTCCACTGCGAGGCAGCGGTCAGCATCGCCGTCGTGGGCAATTCCAAGGTCGGCGCCGTGCTCCAGGACCGCCTGCGCGAGCGGCCCCAGGTGGGTGGAGCCGACACCTTCGTTGATGTTGTAGCCGTCCGGCTCGGCACCGATGAGAATGACGTCGGCGCCTGCGTCCTTGAAGACCTGCGGGGAACAGCCGCTCGCTGCACCGTGGGCGCAGTCCAGCACCACCTTGAGCCCGTCCAGGCGGTGCGGGAGGGTGCCGAGCAGGTGGACGATGTAGCGGTCCTCTGCGTCGGAGAAACGCTGGATGCGCCCGACGTCTCCGCCGACCGGGCGGCGCGGCTCCATGCCGAGCTGAGCCTCGATGGCGTTCTCGACGTCGTCAGGCAGCTTCTGTCCGCCGCGGGCAAAGAACTTGATGCCGTTGTCCGGGGCGGGGTTGTGCGAGGCGGAGATCATTACGCCGAAGTCCGCATCCAGGTCTGCCACCAGGTAAGCCGCGGCCGGGGTCGGGAGGACGCCGGCGTCATAAACGTCGATCCCGGAGCTGGACAGCCCCGCCTCCACCGCTGCCGCGATGAACTCACCGCTGGCGCGGGGGTCCCGGGCAACCACGGCGCGCGGCCGTGTTCCGTTGGTATTGCGGTCATGGCCGAGCACGACGGCGGCAGCCTGGGCCAGCTGCATCGCGAGTTCGGCCGTGAGCAGGCCATTCGCCAAGCCCCGGACACCATCTGTTCCAAATAATCTAGACATCGGGTCAAGTTTAGACGAGTAAACCTCCAAGTTGTTCCCGGCGGACAGCGCGGGCGTTGCGATCGGATCTCCGCGGCTTGTCCGGAGTCTTGGTACCCCTGAGGTATGTTCGCCTTTGAAAAGGCGTCGCGAGCGCGGATGCGCGCGGCATACGGTATCTGGAAAGTGGTCTTATGAGTCGTCGGGAAACTGCCTGGTTTTCGGCCTTGCTTGCCGTCACAGCTTTTATCTATCTATGGAACTTGCCGCTGAACGGATGGGGCAACGGCTACTACGCGGCCGCTGCACAGGCCGGATCCGTCAGCTGGACAGCGTTCTTCTTTGCCTCGTCGGACGGCGGAAATGGAATTACGGTAGACAAACTGCCGGCAAGCATCTGGTTGAGTTCGCTCTCGGTCCGGTTGTTCGGCCTGAGTTCCTGGAGTCTGTTGGCTCCCCAAGCCCTCCTGGGAATGGGGACGGTCGCCGTCACCTATCTGGCAGTCCGCCGGCACTTCCGCATGTCAACGGCCCTCCTGGCCGGTAGTGCTGTTCTGATGACACCCGCAGCCGCGATCATGTTCCGATACAACAATCCTGACGCCCTGCTGACGTTTCTCTTGACTCTTTCTGTCTACTTCCTGGTCCGCGCCGTCGACGATGGACGGTGGCGGTGGATCCTGTTGACAGCGACCGTCATCGGAGCCGCGTTCCTGGCCAAGTCCGCCCAGGCACTCCTCTTGCTCCCTGCGCTGGGCCTCGTCTACCTCTATGCGGGCCCTGGCCGTGTCCGCCGTAGGCTCGTCCAGCTGGGAACCGCGATGGCTTGGGTTGTTGTCGTTGCCGGCTCATGGGTCGTTGTGGCGGAAAGCACGCTCCCGGCCGACAGACCATACGCCGGAGGCTCATTTGGCAACAGCTTCGTGGAGGTCCTGCTTCGGCAGAACGGCCTCGGAAGAATCCTTGGCGCTGAAGGCGGCGGAACGGACGGGCAGGGTATGTCAAACCCGGGCTTCCTGCGGCTCCTGGTGTATCCATCATTTGGCTCCCAGGGTTCGTGGCTCATCCCGGTGGCCCTCGTTGCCTTGGTCTGTTCCCTGGTTCTGTTGCGCCGGGTCCCTCGGTCCGATCCCCGCCGGGCCCTCATCCTCCTTGCGGGGGGTTGGCTCCTCACTTACGCCGCAGTCTTCAGCTTCATGAGCGGCGTCATTCACCCGTACTACCTGGTTGCGATAGCTCCAGCCGCTGCAATCCTCGCAGCTGCCGGCGGGCAACTGACGTGGGCGGCCAGGAGATGGCTGGCTTTCAGGCTGGCAATGGCCGCATCAGTGCTCGCGTCGGCAGTCCTGGCCTTTGGGTACCTGAGCAAGAGCGGTGGACCCGGGCCGGCGCTGGCGCTGGTGGCCTTGATCGTCAGTGTGATCGGCTGCGAGCTCCTCGTGTTCCGGATCCGCCGGCGGCAGGTCAGCATTGTCACCGTTATTGCCACGGCAGCAGCCTGCTTTCTCGGGCCGGCGGCGTTCACCGTATCGGCCGTCCAGGCTCAACACACCGGCGTCGAACCGATGGCGACTCTTCTCGGGAGCGCTGTGGTGTTGGATTCCCCGCACCCGGAACTCTGGCCGGAGGGCGACAGCCGGCTCCGCGGATCCGCGATGGGTCACCCCGCTGACACTAAGGTCCTCACCCTGCTGAGATTGAATGCGCGCACCTATCGGTGGGCCGCGGCGGTTCCGGGGGCCCTTAATTCCGCCAACTACCAGTTGGGCTCCGCCTTGCCGGTTCTTCCCGTCGGTGGCTTCAACGGGGGAACGCCGTTTCCGACTCTCGAACAATTCCAGGATTTCGTTTCTTCAGGTCAAGTCAAGTATTACGTCTCGCGCAGCGGCAGCAAGGACATCTCTGCCGAAGCCGGATTCGCCGACGAAATAACAGCGTGGGTTCGCGCAAACTTCACGCCTGAAAGGTTCGGGGACACGGACCTTTTCGATCTGACCCGCCCGACGCCTGAAGCCTGATACAACGAAAGCCCGCCCCGCCAAATGGCGGGACGGGCTCTCGTGCAAGCGCCAGATGCGCTTGGAAGCGGGTTTAGCGCTTGGAGTACTGCTGAGCCTTACGGGCCTTCTTGAGGCCAGCCTTCTTGCGCTCGATGACGCGGGCGTCACGGCGCAGGTAACCGGCCTTCTTCAGGGTGGCGCGGTTGTTCTCGGTGTCGATCTCGTTCAGCGAACGGGCGATGCCGAGACGCAGGGCACCGGCCTGGCCGGAAATGCCGCCCCCGTGGATGCGTGCAATGACGTCGTAGGCGCCGTCAAGATCGAGGATCTTGAAGGGCTCGTTGACGTCCTGCTGGTGCAGCTTGTTCGGGAAGTAGTTGGCCAGCTCGCGGCCGTTGATGGTCCACTTGCCGGTGCCGGGCACGATGCGAACGCGTGCGACGGCTTCCTTGCGACGGCCAACTGCTGCGCCGGCAACCGTAAGGGCCGGGCGTTCCTTCTTGGGCGCTTCTGCTTCCGCAGGACCGCTTTCCGAGGTGTAGCTGGTCAGGTTTTCCTCAGCCACAACGGCCTCGGTGGTCTCTTCGTTCTGAGCCACGATTCTCCTTGTATAGATAAGTTGTTTGGTGGCCAGGACTACTGGGCGACCTGGGTGATTTCGTAAGTCTTGGGCTGCTGTGCGGCGTGGGGGTGCTCGGCACCCTTGTAGACCTTCAGCTTGCCCAGCTGCTGTGCAGCGAGGGAGTTCTTCGGGAGCATGCCCTTGATGGCCTTCTCCACGGCGCGGACCGGGTTGGATTCCAGCAGCTCCGCGTAGGTAACGGAGGTCAGGCCGCCCGGGTAACCGGAGTGGCGGTATGCGCGCTTCTGCTCCAGCTTGGCGCCGGTGAGGGCAACCTTCTCGGCGTTGATGATGATGACGAAGTCGCCCATGTCCATGTGGGACGCAAAGGTGGCCTTGTGCTTGCCGCGCAGCAGGATTGCGGTCTGGCTCGCGAGACGACCAAGGACAACGTCTGTGGCGTCAATGACGTGCCACTGGCGGTTGATATCGCCGGGCTTCGGGGTGTACGTACGCACGGTGTTTGCCTCGTTCTTGTTCTGGCGTTCTTGTTTTAGGCGTCACGCGAAGGTGCACCTACTATCTATGCGCTACCGGAACAGAGGTGAGGGCTCCATGTAACCAGTTGTCCTGAGTCTCGAATGTGCACGTTGAGTAGTCATCCTGCAACCGGATTCCCAAGCGGGCACGCATCATCGAGAAGGACACGCACAACGACTACCAAGAATAGCGGATGACGTGTCGCTGGGTCAAAATGGGGTGTCCGGATGCATCCTGCCCGCCCCCGGCCCGCCGCATCCCTGGAGGAACCCGTGTTCGATACCGCCGCCGCTGGCTCCGCTTCGCCGCTGTTCATTGCCGGCGTGGGATTCGCCGGCCTGTGCCTGGGGCTGCTGGCCGACGCCCTCATCCGGCGCGCCCTCCCCCACCTGGCCGGCCAAGCCACCACCCGGCTGAGGATCACGACGGCGGCGGCCACCTTTGCCCTCTCGGCCCTGCTGGCGTGGCGCTTCGGCATTGCGGCCGAACTTCCCGCCTACGTATTACTCGGCATAGTTGCCGTCCCGCTGGCCCGGATCGATATTGCGCATCACTTGCTGCCGGACCGGCTCGTCGGGCCCCTGCTGGGGGCCGGCCTTGTGCTCCTGGCATCCGCCGCAGTGTCACACGGAGCGGCGGGAAACCTGTATCGCGGAGTCGCCGGGTCCGTAATCTTGTTCATTTCCTACTTAATTCTCGCCCTGACCAGCAGAAACGGGCTCGGAATGGGTGACGTGAAGCTCGCCGCACCACTTGGACTGTACTTAGGCTACCTAGGCTGGTCGCACTTGTTCTACGGCGGAGCCCTGGCCTTCGTTGCCGGCGGCCTCGCTTCCGTTTTTCTCGTGCTGAAAAACCGCGAAAACAAGCCAAAAGAGGTTGCCTACGGCCCCTCCATGCTGGCAGCCGGACTGGCCATCATTCTGCTTCTTCCGTAACACCTGCCACTGCCGTATCTCTGCCCTCTTTAGTGAGCTGGCGCATCAATCCAAGTAGTGGTCGCCCAAAGACCGTCGCAAAACTGAGTACACCCCCGGATTGAGCTAGGTGGTGTCTCCTTTTCCACCCCGAAAAGTCGAGTATTCCGATTCATTGCTGTGCCCTTAATCGCCATGCAAATGTTGTCCCAACGAAGCTCTAGGGGATTTGGCAACAAGGGAATTTGCTGGAATTTCGTTTTTCATTCAAAACTCTGGAAAAGGAATACTAAAATGACTGGTCTCATGGTCTCTATGCTTTCATTCGTAGCCGGCATCAAGGACAAGCTCGAATCCGAAAAGGGCGCCACCGCCGTTGAATACGGCCTCATGGTGGCCCTCATCGCCGTCGCCATCATCGGTGCCGTGACAGCACTGGGCACCAACCTCACCGGGCTCTTCACGACAATCTCCGGCAGCCTCTAAGCGAGATACGCGTCGAACGCCCAGGGGTGGGGCGGCGGCAGTTCGGGCGACAGGTCCGCTGCCATGGCACCTGCCCCTGGGCTTCTTCTGTCTGCGTAGGGGTAGGCGCCAGGTCTCGAGGCTCAGGAGGGGTCATGCAAGGTCTCAAATCTAAAGCGAAGTTCACTTCATCGGGAGTGACTGACGTACGTTATTCAGTGGCTTCCGTGGGTCCACTCGGGCAAAGGCCAATTTTAGGATTCCAAGCCGCCACGGGTGGCGCGTGATGAAACCGAAGATCAACCGGAACGGCACGAAGAAGCCCAAGGAACTCGGGGCTGTAGCAGTCGAGTTCGCCCTTATTCTCCCCATCTTCCTCGCGCTAATCCTGGGAGTTGTGGAATTCGGGCGCGCCTTCAGCATTCAGGTCTCCATGGCAGAGGGCGCCCGCGAAGCTGCACGGTATACGGCGATCCACTACAAGGAGACCGGGTTCTCGCCAGCTGCTGCAAAGCAGAAGGCAATTGACGCGGCACCCATTGCCGATTTGCAGCCCGGCGAGATCACCATCAGCACCTGCGGACCGGATCAGGACGCCGTCGTCCTGATCACGGCCAACACCGCTTACCTGACTGGCCTCCCGACGCTGCTGCCCTTCCTTCCGGACATCATGAGTATTTCAGCAAAAGGGTTAATGCGATGCGGAGGATAGCCAGGACGGCGTCGGATGCCGTCGAGCACAACGAGAACGAAAGGGGAGTTATTGCGCCACTCGCTGCCATTCTCATGGTGGCCCTCCTGGGCTTCGGAGCTCTGGCAGTGGACGTGGGCGCAATGTACTCGGAGAAAACGCAGCTGCAGAACGGCGCCGACTCCGCGGCACTCGCAATCGCGCAGGCCTGCGAAAAAGTTGCCGCTTCAGCACCATGTGCTGCCGATCAGAAAACTCAGGCGGCGCCGTTCGCAAACGGTAACGCCCTGGACGGTTCAAGCAACGTAGTGTCCGCAACCGTCTCAATCACCGGCACTGTCGGCACCGTAGACGTCACAACAGAGACACCTGCCGGCGCGAACGGGGAACACTTTTCGCTCTATCTGGCCAGGGTGCTCGGAATCAATTCCGTGGAAATCCGTGCATCCGCCCGGGCTAGATGGTACTTCCCGACCAAAGGACTGTCCATTTTGCCGCTCGTTTTTGCGCCCTGCGAGTTCAACAATGATGGCCATCCACACAAGCTCCTGGTCCAAGGCGGGGGACAGGACTGCAACGGTCTAAATCCTTCAAATCAGGCCTACCAGGGTGGGTTCGCTTGGCTAAAACCGAATGGTACGGAACCGTGCCAAGTCATCGCGGAAATCGGGGTCTACAGCACTGGAAGCACCGGCGCCTCCGTTCCTAACGGATGCCTGGATATGTTCAATCCATCAACAAATCCAAGTCTCGCAGGATCGACTGTCGCAGTTCCGGTGTACTCGTCCACGAATGGACTCACCGGCAGCAATGCCAAATACATGATCTCCAAGTGGGCAGGCTTCAAGATCCTCGCGTGGAACCTGGGAGGCCAGGCTAAATACGACCCCGACAATGTTTTCAGCACTAGCGAGAAAGGAATCTACGGGACCTTCGTCGGGTACTCGGCGGATCCAAGCCTTTTCACTGGTACCTCGTCAACTCCATCCGGCACCGTCTTTGTCATCGAACTCACGAATTAAATCCATTCAATAAGGGGAATGAAAAGTGAAAACACGCCTACTGGGAGGCATCGTCGCATTTGTGCTGGCAATAGTTGGCACCGTCTTACTGGTCTCATACGTTTCGGCGTCCGAGGCTCGGGCCCAAAAGGACCTGCAGCCGGTCGACGTACTTGTAGTTCAAGAACAGGTTGCGAAAGGCGCTGATCTCGAAAAGGTCAAGAGCGCTGTGAAACTGACTTCGCTGCCTTCGGCCTCGGTGCCGAATGGCGCGCTCAAGAGCCTGGACGGCTTGAACGGGAAGGTCGCCGCCGTGGATCTGCTACCAGGCGAAGCACTGCTTGGTGCACGGCTGGCTGATCCTGAGACCTTGTCAGCGCCCGGCTCCGTTCCGGTTCCGGAGGGAATGCAGGAGATCTCGGTCCAGCTGGAGGCCCAGCGGGTGGTCGGCGGCCGGATTGCGGCCGGCGACACGGTGGGCATCGTCGTCCTCTTTGACAAGGGGGCCGTGAAGGACGCACCCGATGTGGAGTCCGGGCAGCAGATTTTTCACAAAGTCCTGGTGACGAGCGTCCAGCGTTCCCTCGCAAAGACAGCCGCAAAAGCTGGCGACGGGACCACTGCTGAGGAACAGGCCAATACCGAATTGCCCACCGGGCAGTTGCTCGTGACCTTTGCCCGCAACGACGCGGATTCAGCGAAGATCGCTTTCGGGGCCAACTTCGGAACCTTGTGGCTGACCAAAGAACCGTCGTCTGCCACTGAAGGCGCCCCGGTAATTGTCAAGAAGCCGGAGCTGTACCGATGAGCAGATTCGTAGCCATAACAGCAGACCCCGATTTCGAGGGACGCGCCAGGCAGGCGGCTTCCCGCCTTCATGGAAGTTTTCACGGAATCGTCGCAAATTTCCTGCCACCGGGACCGGACGACGTCCTGCGCACCCTCTCGGGCGATCCCATTGAAGTCATCCTGCTGGGGCCGGGACTGCCCGTAGATGACGCCATTAGGCTCGCGAGTCTCTTCGACCTGCAGTACCCGGAGATCAGCGTGGTACTGGTGACCGACGGCGATTCCAGCATCGCATTGCCCGCGATGCGGGCAGGAATCAGAGATCTCCTGGAACCTGATGCAGATGCAGACGCCATTCGCGTCATGCTCGAACGCGCCAGCCTCGCGGCTGCGGGACGCCGGCGCGGCCTCGGGAACAGCGTCGAACCTTTGACCGGGAACGGAAGAATCATCGCCGTCATGTCGCCGAAGGGAGGTGTAGGCAAAACGACTGTTACCACCAACCTCGCGGTCGGACTCGCAAAATTGGCCCCTATGGGCGTGGTGGTGGTCGACCTGGACCTGCAGTTTGGTGACGTAGCGTCCGGACTCAGGCTTGAGCCGGAGAAGACCATGGCCGACGCGGTAAAAGGGGCTGCCGCTGGCGACAGCCTGGTGCTCAAGTCATACCTCACGTTGCATCCCTCCGGCATCTACGCCCTTTGTGCCCCCCTCAACCCGATAGAGGCGGATCAGATAACGGGGGAACAGGTCTCCAGGTTGCTTGTCCAGCTGGCCAGCGAATTCAAATACGTGGTCGTGGACACCGCTCCGGGGCTCGGAGAACATGTACTTGCGACCCTCGAAGAAGCCACGGACGGCTTGTGGGTTTGCGGAATGGACATCCCGAGCATCAAGGGCCTCCGGACAGGATTCGCACTCCTCACCGAGCTTGGCCTGCTCCCCCCAAACCGGCATGTGGTGCTCAACTTTGGGGATCGACGCAGCGGGCTGACACTCCAGGATGTCGAGGCAACCATTGGCTGCCCTGTGGACGTGGTTCTCCCCCGGTCACACGCTGTGCCGTATTCCACGAACAAGGGGGTTCCGCTGCTGCAGGATGCATCCCGGGATGCCGTGGCAAAGGGGCTGCGCAAGCTCGTCGACCGGTTTGACCCGAATTGGGAACAGCGGCCCCACAAGAAACTTCACCGAAGGGCGGTAGTCCAATGACACTTGCAGATCGCTTTGAAGCCGTCCGCAGTGAGGCATTCAAGCAGCCAGTTTCCCCCCGAACTGAGATCCCGTGGGCGGGGAAGGCACAGAACGAGTCCGCCTGGAATGACCCAATCTCCAAAGATCACGGCGCTGATGCCAACGACGCATTGACAGCGGTAAAGGAACGCGCCGGCCTGGCACTCTATGAGCGCATGGGCAGCCGGATGACGGACACCTCGCTGGACGAAGCGGAGTTGCATGACTACGCCAAAGGCGAACTGCGCACCATCATCGAAGAGGATGAGATTCCGCTGTCCTCAGCCGAACGGCAGCGTCTGGTTCAGGAGATCCTGGATGATGTCATCGGACTCGGCCCTTTGCAGAAATACCTTGCTGATGATGCCGTGACGGAAGTAATGGTCAACGGCCCGGATAAGATCTATGTGGAACGCGGCGGCAAACTCTTTCTGACGGGTTCCCGCTTCACGTCCGAGGACCACCTGCGCCGGATCATCGAGCGGATTGTCACCAAGGTCGGCAGAAGAATCGACGAATCTTCCCCGCTCGTGGACGCCCGCCTGTCCGATGGTTCGCGTGTGAACGCCATCATCCCGCCCCTGGCCGTCAACGGATCGTCGCTGACCATCCGAAAATTCGGCCAGGTGCCGTTGACGGTCAACGACCTCATCTCGTTTGGCACCATCTCCCCTGAGATCGCCGAACTACTGAATGCATGCGTCCACGCCCGGCTCAACATCATCGTGTCCGGAGGCACAGGGACGGGCAAGACAACATTGCTCAATGTCCTGTCCTCCTTCATTCCCACTGATGAGCGGATCGTCACCATCGAGGACGCCGTCGAGCTTCAACTGCAGCAGGAACACGTTGTCAGGCTCGAAAGCCGGCCGAGGAACATCGAGGGCAAAGGCGAGATCAGCATCAGGGATCTCGTCCGGAACTCACTGCGAATGCGCCCGGACAGAATCGTCATCGGCGAAGTCCGCGGCGGCGAGTCGCTGGATATGTTGCAGGCCATGAACACAGGACATGACGGTTCGATCTCAACGGTGCACGCCAACACGCCCCGCGACGCGATCGCGAGACTCGAGACCCTGGTCCTCATGGCGGGAATGGACCTGCCGCTCCGTGCCATCCGCGAGCAGATCGCCTCGGCAGTGAACCTGATCGTGCACATCTCGCGGCTTCGCGACGGAACGAGACGAGTCACGCACGTCACGGAAGTCCAAGGGATGGAGGGGGACATCGTGACGCTCCAGGACGCCTTCACATTCGATTACAGCGCCGGGATGGACGCAAACGGACGGTTCCTGGGACGGCCGGTTCCCACCGGCGTCAGGCCCCGTTTCGTGGATCACTTCGCGGACTTGGGTATTGCACTCTCCCCGGCGGTCTTCGGGAAGTCTCCAATTGGCGGTGGTTACCGGTGACCGCGACAAGCCCGGTTCTGTTAGTTCTTGGTCTCCTGCTTTGTTTTGCCGCGCTGGTGTTCCTGTTCGTGATAACTCTTCGTGGCCGTGAATCCAACATCGAATTGTCACGCAGACGGCCAGGTGTCGCCGAGCAACCGTCGGTCCTCACGCGTGTTACGGCCTCAGCATCCTCCTTTGTTGACCGGAATGTCAGCCGGAATGCCAGCTTTGGCTCCGCCAATTCGTTGGAGGAAGCAGGGCTGCGCATTGGCCAGGCAGACTACATCCTTCTGCTCGGCTGTATAGCCGTGACTGCGGGAGGCATCGGTTTTGTTTTGGCCGGCCTGGGACTGGCTTTGCTGTTCGTGCTGTTGACGCCGATCGCCGGAATACTATTCCTGAACATCATGGCCGGCAGGCGTCGGGCGAAATTCGAGTCTCAGCTCAGCGACACCATACAGATGCTCTCCGGCGGACTGCGGGCCGGTCACAGTCTGCTTCGAGCGGTGGACGCTGTTGCCCAGGAGGCAGATGCCCCGACTTCAGAGGAATTCGCCCGACTGGTAAACGAGACCAGGCTTGGCCGGGACCTGAAAGACTCCATGGCCGACTCGGCGCGACGCTTGCGGAGCGAAGATTTCGACTGGACAGCCCAGGCCATCGAGATTCACCGGGAAGTCGGCGGGGACTTGGCCGAGGTTCTGGATCATGTGGGAGCGACCATCCGCGAAAGGATGCAGATCAAGGGCCAGGTGAAATCCCTCAGTGCCGAGGGCAAGCTGTCAGCCTATATCCTCATCGCTTTGCCCGTCGGCATCTTTCTGTTCCTTAGTTTCTCCAACCCAGGCTATCTAGGGGTTTTATACACCAGCGTGCTCGGTTGGATCATGCTCGGGTTTGCCGTTGTACTGCTGGCTGTCGGGTCCTTTTGGCTGAGCCGCGTCGTCAAGATCAAGTTCTAGGGGGAACAAACATGAGCGTAATGGCCTGGTTCATAGTGGCAATCATCGTTGTTCCCTGTTCGGTTATGGTTTGGGCAGTCATCTCGGTCGACCGAACAGGCCTGGCAGCTGTCCGCAGCAATCTGGGACGAAGTAAGGGGACACCAGGGGACGGGCCGGGGGGCGTCGACGCCCTAAGGCTCGTGAAACTGGGGCAGCACTTGGCCCCCAAGGGGTATCCGGCATGGCTGGATAAGCTGCTCGCCAAGGCGGGAAGGCCCGCGGGCATGCCGTTGGAGCGCCTGCTGGTGGTCAAGCCGGCACTCGCCTTGGTGGTTGGCTTATTGGGGGTTTTGTATGTTCTCAAAAGCCCAACAGGAACAACTGTCATTCTGGCGTTGTTTGTGACGGTGCTTGTGTACTTCGTTCCGGACCTCCTCCTGCACAGCCAGGGGGCGAAGCGCCAGGAAGCCATCGAACTGGAGTTGCCCAGCACCCTGGATCAAATGCTGATTTCGGTAGAGGCCGGACTCGGATTTGAATCTGCAATGGCACGTGCGGGACAAAACGGGAAGGGCCCGCTCGCCGCGGAACTCCTCCGGACGCTGCAGGACATGCAGGTCGGCAGGAGCCGCCGGGAAGCTTATCTCGCCATGGCTGAACGCACCGGCGCGCCTGACCTGCGGAGCTTCGTGAGGGCCGTTGTCCAGGCGGATGTGTACGGCATCGCGATAGCTAGCGTGCTTCGGACGCAGGCCCAGCAAATGCGAATCAAGAGACGGCAGCGCGCTGAAGAGAAGGCAATGAAGCTACCCATCAAGGTGCTGTTCCCCCTGATGCTGTGCATCCTGCCCGTACTCTTCATCGTCATCCTCGGGCCGGCCGTCATCAACATCATCGCGGCCTTCTCCAACATGTAGGAGAAATTAAGGCGGCTTCAACAGCGCCCCCATAGACCGGACCCCCTCGGACCCAGAGCCGAGGGGGTCCCCCATAGACCGGACCCCCTCGGCCCCCAGAAGCCGAGGGGGTCCTCTTTGCGTCCGCCCAAATGGCAGGGATGCCAGCCACCCCAGCGCAGAATTCACGCAGGGAAAGAACAGTAAATGTGCAGTTTGGGAAGTCTTGGCGCAGGATGCCGCAGAATCCGTTCTTCGGCGTGTCGGCGCTTGCTATGTTCCTCTCAGTGCTGGTGCAGGGCCAGCCGCCAAACTCGCTCAGGAGCCTTCATGCTTTCTCTCATCGCAACCCTCCAGACCTTAGGATTCACGGCCAAGAACCGCCTTCTCGAGGAGAAGGGTGCAACTGCTGTGGAGTACGGCCTCATGGTCGCCCTCATCGCCGTCGCCATCATCGCCGTTGTCACGACTCTCGGTACCAACTTGTCAGGCATGTTCACCGACATCGCAGCCAAGCTGTAACGACCCAATCCTCCCGAGGACCGATTATGGTGCGGCGAGGTGGTCTTACCTCACCGCACCATTTCTCGCTTTCAGACCCTGATGCGGCCAACGTTTCCACCCGACGAAAGGTCACTACGCATGCGTGAGCGCAGGGAGCATGGCGCTGCAGCTGTGGAGTTCGCACTCTTGGCGCCCGTCCTGATCACGCTGCTGCTCGGCATCACGGAATTCGGCCGTGCCTATAACGCGCAGATCACGCTTTCGAGTGCCGCCCGCGAAGGCGTGCGGGTGATGGCAATCGGCAATAACTCCGTAGCTGCCCGCACTGCAGCCAAGAACGCGTCCGTCGGGCTGCAACCCGCGCTGCAAGACGGCGACATCACTATAAGCCCGACGAGCTGCACCACTGGCGCGCAAGTGACCTTCACGATCACGTACACCCTTGCCACCATGACACGCATCGCTGGGCCGTTCCAAATGGAAGGCAAAGGGGTCATGCTGTGCGGCGGCTAGCTGAAGTCGCGCCTCCCCAGGACCGCGAGCTGGGCGCGGTCAGCGTCGTCGTCGCCCTCCTCATGGTGGCGCTGCTGGGTTGCGCCGCAATCGCCGTCGACGCCGGAATCCTGTACGCCGAGCGGACGCAGCTGCATAACGGCGCAGACGCAGCGGCGCTGGCTGTGGCGCAAAAGTGTGCCTTCAACCTTAACGACCCCGATTGCGCCACTGACTCTGGCCTGGCCCGCGCCCTCGCGAACGGCAACGCCGGCGATCGACTGAGCAATGTGAAGTCTCTTCTCCTCGACAAGACGGCACGCACGGTCACGGTCACGGCGGGCGCCCAGGGGGTGGGCACTGAACCAAATTCCGTTTCGCTATTCTTTGCCCGCACTCTCGGGTTCAGCAGCGCAGACGTAAACGCATCTTCAACAGCGCAATGGGGCAGCCCCGCTGCCGGGACGACGGCGTTCCCCCTCACCTTTTCGATCTGCCAGGTGCAGGGCCATGTCGATGGCGGACTGCAGGTGCTCCAGAATCACGGAAGTGGGGCCAATCCCGGCTGCAACTATGGGCCCTCGGGGGCTGCTGTCGAGGGCGGCTTCGGTTGGCTCCCCAATGATCTCGGCATCTGCGGCGGCTTGATCAATCTGGCGGTGAGTGAAAGCGGCAGCGATCCTGGCAATAGCTCGCCTGGCGCCTGTGACGCCACGCTGCAGAGCTGGGCGAAGGAGATCGCCGCTGGTCGAGACGTTGTCGTCCTGCTTCCGGTCTTCAACAAGGTGACGGGCACGGGGGCCGGCTCAGTTTACGGCCTGACCTCATTTGCGGCCTACAAGGTCGCAGGCTGGAAGTTCAGCGGCAACAACAGCCTTCCAGCCGCGTTCCACAACACCTCCCCTGATGTCCCCTCTGCCGTGGCTTGTGATAACAACTGCAGGGGAATCATAGGGGGCTTCATCAAATATGTGTCCCTGGCCAACGGATTCAGCCTCGGGCCCGTAGACCCCAACGGCGCCACTGTCGTCCGGCTCGCGCAATGATCCCTCAGCACCACAGAGTGTCGTACCAATTCAGGAGCAGTCTTTGAAGTCACGCTTATTGGCCGGGATCGCCGCCGTCGTCCTGGCCATCGTCGGGGCCATTCTCGTCATGTCCTACGCCAGCGGTGCGGACGCGCGGGCTGTCAAGGCTCTTGAGCCCATGGATGTCCTCGTTGTGGCAAAGGCCGTTCCGCCCGGCACTGCCGTGGAAAGCCTTCTGCCCTTCCTAACCCCTCAAAGACTTCCAGGCACCGCCGTGGCCAAGTCGGCACTGCATAGTCTCGATGGTTTGTCCGGCAAGGTCACCGCAGTCGAGTTGCTGCCTGGTGAGCAGCTCGTTGCGGAACGACTTATCGCACCGGAAACTTTACAGTCCAGCGGATTAGTGCAGGTGCCGGAGGGGCTTCAGGAAATCTCTTTCCAGCTGGATCCCCAGCGCGTTGTCGGCGGACGGCTGGTGGCCGGAGACCACATCGGCGTCTTTATCTCGTTGAAAGCTGGCGGCATCGAGGCGAAGCCGGACAAGGAGACAACGCAAATGACACTCCACAAGCTCCTGGTGACGTCGGTACAGCGGGCGGCCAGCACCACCCCGTCGCCCGGGCCGACTGCCAGCGGCTCAGCGGCCCCGGTCGAGGATACGTCGCTGCCCACCGGATCGTTGCTGCTGACGGTCGCCGTGACCGACGTGGACGCCACCAAGATTGTCTACGGCCTGGAATTCGGCACGCTCTGGCTAAGCAAGGAGCCGCTTACTGCCAAGGAAAGCGGCCGCCCTGGAATCATGACGAAACCGGAAGTGTACAAATGAGCCGTTTTGTCCTGATCACACCGAATGCCGACTTCGATGCCCGCGTGCGTCTGGCTCTGGCCGGAAGCCTGCCCGGGGGCCTTCAGACCTTCCCCTTCGTGAATCCTGCAGATCCCGGGGAGTTGTTCGCGAAGCTTGACCAGCAGCGTCCCGAGGTCCTGATTCTTGGACCGGATGTGCCCGTGGACGACGCGCTGCGTTTGGCCACGATCTTTGACGTTCAGCTGTCCGAGCTCAGCGTCATCCTGGTGGGCGAACCGGACTCTGATTTCTTATTGCTGGCCATGCGCGCCGGCATCCGGGATATCCTCAGCCCACACGCCGACGCAGCCCAGATCCGGGTCATGCTGGAACGAGCCTGCCAGTCCTTCGCGAGTAAGAGCAGGTCTGCGGCCGTTGAACAACCGGATGCCCCGAAGGGTCTGGTGATAGGCGTCTTCTCGCCCAAAGGCGGAGTGGGTAAGACGACAATTGCCACCAATATCGCCATCGGGCTGGGGCAGGTAGCCCCCATGGGCGTTGTCATTGTGGATCTGGACCTCCAGTTCGGAGACGTCGCCTCGGGGTTGTACCTCCATCCCGAGCACACTGTGACCGATGCGGTCTCCCCGGCGGCGAGCCACGATTCCCTGGTCCTTAAGGCGTTCCTGACCGTACATCCCGGCAATATCTATGCTCTTTGTGCTCCGAGGAGCCCCGAAGAAGCGGACAACATCACACCCGAGCAGGTGACGCGCCTACTCGTCCAGCTCGCGGAACAGTTCCAGTACGTCATAGTGGACACAGCGCCCGGCTTACCGGAGGTGGGTCTGGCTGCCATGGAGCAGTGCACAGACATTGTCTGGGTGACCGCCATGGATGTCCCCAGCATCCGCGGGCTGAGATCCGGTCTCGAAATACTCCGGCGCCTGGACCTCCAACCGGAGACGCGGCATGTGGTGCTGAATCTGGCCGATTCCGCTTCCGGACTCAGCGTTCAGGATGTTGAAGCCACCATCGGTGCGCCGGTTGACATCAGTATTCCGCGGTCCAAGGCTGTGGCGTTCTCCACGAACCGGGGCATTCCGGTACTTCAGGAGGGTCGCAAGGACCCGGCCATCAAAGGGCTCCGGCAGCTGGTTGAACGGTTCGATCCTGCGTGGCGTGCCAGGGCAAAGAAGAAACTGCACCGGCGCGTGGTGGTCCAGTGAGGCTCTCTGAACGGCTCGCCGCGGCTGAAGGCGGGTCCCCTGCTGCGGCCAGGCTTTCTCCGGAGGCCGCTCCAGCCCCTGTCGCGCCTCCCAAAATAGTTAAGGCGCCGGCGCCCGTGGAATGGCCGCGGACGGCAATCGCCGCCCCCACTTTCGAAGTGCAGACGGAGGCGCACCGGTCTGTCGGCCAGCAGCCGGTTGATGTCTTCGCTGCCCTCAAGCAGCGCGCCGCCACCGCCCTGTTCGAGCGCCTGGGGGCGCGCTTCAATGATTCCGCCGTCACCGAAGACGATTTGCGCTCCTCCGCCCGTGAAGAACTCACCCGCATCATCGACGCTGAACAGGTGCCGCTGTCCGGAGAGGAGCGACTCCGACTGGTCCAGGACGTGGCAGACGATGTGCTGGGCTATGGACCGTTGCAGCGGCTCCTCGATGATTCCGCGGTGACGGAAATCATGGTCAATGGCATGGACCAGATTTACGTAGAACGTCACGGCAAGTTGACGCTTACCGAATCGCGGTTCAGCTCCGAAGACCACCTGCGCAAGGTGATCGAGCGCATTGTCTCCAAGGTGGGACGCCGCATCGACGAGTCATCCCCGCTTGTCGACGCACGCCTTGAGGACGGTTCCCGCGTCAACGCCGTCATCCCGCCACTCGCGGTGGGTGGTTCTTCGCTGACAATTCGAAAATTCAGCAAGGTTCCGCTGACGGTCCAAAACCTCATCGAGTTCGGCACTCTCACACCTGAAATGGCGGAGCTCCTCGATGCCTGCGTCAAGGCAAAGCTTAATATCATCGTCTCTGGCGGCACGGGCACCGGAAAAACAACACTGCTGAATGTTCTCTCCTCCTTCCTGCCCCATGACGAGCGCATCGTGACGATCGAGGACGCCGTCGAACTCCAAATCCAGCAGCGCCACGTCGTGCGGCTGGAAAGCCGTCCGCCGAATACCGAGGGCAAAGGCGAGGTCACCATCCGTGAGCTGTTGCGGAACTCCCTACGAATGCGCCCCGACCGGATAGTTGTCGGTGAGGTTCGCGGCGGGGAGTCGCTGGACATGCTCCAGGCCATGAATACCGGCCACGACGGCTCGCTGTCCACAGTGCACTCCAACTCGCCCCGAGATGCCGTCGCCCGGCTGGAGACCCTGGTCCTGATGGCGGGAATGGACCTGCCGCTCCGCGCCATCCGTGAGCAGATCGCCTCCGCCGTTAATCTGATCATCCAGATCTCCCGGCTGCGTGACGGAACCCGCCGCATCACCCACGTCACGGAGGTCCAAGGCATGGAAGGGGACATCGTCACGCTGCAGGATGCCTTCGTGTTCGATTACTCCGCCGGCGTCGATGTCCACGGCCGGTTCCTGGGCAAACCGGTCCCCACCGGCATCCGTCCCAGATTCATCGACCGATTCGAAGATTTTGGCATCCAGGTCTCGCCGAGCGTCTTCGCCGCTCCCTTGGCGCCAGCCGGAAGACAGTGAGCTGGACGTGACGATACTCCCCATTGGCGTTGGCCTGTTCTCGGCGGCCCTGCTGCTGCTCGGATTCGTCATGCTCGCGCCGCGAAGGGCCCGCGTGCCCCTGGACCGGCGCAAGCCCGTCCAGGACCAGCCAGACTCCCAGCTGACCCGGTTCGCCGGCTCTGCAGTCAACCTGGTCGACGGCTATTTCGCGCAGCGAAAAGTGCGGCTGTTCAGCAGGGAAGAACTCGAAAACGCAGGTCTCCGGATGGGCCAGTCCGACTTCTTTGTGTTGGTGCTGGCCGGCGCCTTCGTCGGCGCGCTGGCAGGCTTCGTCGTAGAGGGTCCGTTACTGGCCATCCTCCTCGTGCTGCTGGCGCCCCTAGCCGGGCGCCTTGTGATCGGCTTCCTCACCGGCAAACGCCGTGTCATGTTCGACCAGCAGCTTGGTGACACCCTTCAACTGCTCTCGGGCGGCCTCAGGGCAGGCCACAGCATCCTGCGGGCCATTGACGCTGCCGCAGCCGAGTCGCAGAGTCCCACTGCGGAAGAGATGCGCCGGGTCATCACCGAAACGAGCCTCGGCCGGGATCTCCAGTCATCCCTCACCGACACAGCCGGACGGATGCGGAGCGACGACTTTGTCTGGATAGCACAGGCCATCCAGATCAACCGGGAAGTGGGCGGGAACCTCGCCGAAGTCCTGGACCAGGTGGGCGAAACCATCCGCGAGCGCAGCGAAATCAAGGGCCACATCAAGTCCCTGGCGGCCGAGGGAAAATTCTCCGCGTATATCCTGATGGCCATGCCGTTCGGTATCGTCGCGATCCTCACGGTTGCCAACCCCGGCTACATGAACTCCATGTTCAACCACCTCCTGGGCTGGATCCTGATCGGCGTGTCCTTCGTCATGATGACCATTGGCGGTCTGTGGATGCGCAAGATCATCGATCTGAAGTTCTGAGGTACCCATGGACCCCTCCGTACTACTCGCCTTGCTCCTGGTTTCCGTGCCGCTCGGCTATCTCGTCTGGGCAGCGCTCTCCGTGGACCGGAAGTCCCACCAAGCCATCCGCGAGCAGTTGGCAGCGGGCACGGAAACCGCAGAGCTCACCGCAGAACAGCGGACCTCGCTGCTGGAACGCATCGGTCATGGTCTGACTCCGGCAGGGTATGTCCGCAAACTCGACAAGCTCCTGTCCCTTGCTGGCCGCCCCACCTCCCTTCCGCTAGGACGCGTGCTCGCGGCCAAGCCCGTGCTTGGCCTGGCCGGTGCCCTGCTCGGCCTTTACATCGGCGCCACAGGTTCCACCCCCCTCATGAAGCTGGTGGGAATCTTTGTGGCCCTGCTGGGCTACTTCATCCCCGATCTAATGCTCCACAGCAAGGGCCAGGAGCGGCAGAAGGCCATGCAGATGGAACTGGCCAACACCCTCGACCAGATGCTCATCTCTGTGGAAGCAGGGCTGGGGTTCGAAGGAGCCATGGCCCGGGCCGGAGAAAACGGCAAAGGCCCCCTCGCCGAGGAACTCGTCCGGACACTGCAGGACATGCAGGTCGGCCGCAGCCGCCGGGAGTCCTACCTGGCGCTGGCGGAGCGGACCAGCCTCCCTGAACTGCGCAGCTTCGTCCAGGCCGTGGTCCAGGCGGATACCTACGGCATCGCCATCAGCAGGGTGCTCCGGATCCAAGCCAAAGTCATGCGTGTCAAGCGCCGGCAACGGGCCGAAGAGAAGGCCATGAAGCTACCTGTGATGATCCTGTTTCCGCTGCTCTTCTTCATTTTCCCGGTACTCTTCATTGCAATCCTTGGCCCGGCCATCATCAACGCGATCGACACCTTCAGTCACTAGTTGCAGGGGACAGCGGGTCCGGCGGAGGCGGGGGATCAACCTAGGAATGAACCCGGAAAGCCGCAAGTTTGCCACAGGAAACACCGGATTATTAAGCACCGCCCGGAGCAGGCAGTAGCGTGGTCACATGTCCTTCATAGGTGATTCAGACGGCGGCGACGCAAACAATGACTTCTCCGCCGGCGCCTGCACCTGCGGCGCGGGCCCTGGCCCCGTAAGCCGGGCCAGTGCCGGACTGGCCCCAGCGCCGGCCGACACTACGCCCCCGCTGGTGGACCCCTCAGCGCTCCAGGAACTCGGATCGCAGCTGGACAGCCCTGCCGCGGCCAAGGGCTTCGCGAGGGACTACACGAACATGTGGGACCAGCGCTACCAGTCCCTCGCATCGTCCCTCGACAGCGGTGACGAGGACGCAGCAATTGACGCTGTCCTGAGCTTGAAGACATCCTCGGCGATGGTCGGCGGCGTCCGCCTGGCCGAGCTTGCCCGGGAGCTTGAGGACGCCATCCGGGTCCGCGACGCCGACCGCGCGCGGTCGCTGCTGCGTGAAGTCGCAGAGAGCGGAAACGAAACGGTGGACGAGCTGCAGCTCAGCTACAACCTCCGGGACCGTTAGGGCGTGTATCCCACTGGTTCTCGTTGGCTGTGCCATTGCAGAAATCATATTGCGAGCTGCCGTACCGACCGAGGCCGCAATTTGCCAGTGCGGCGCTAACCCGATTTCGGGTTGAGGGTGTAGCCGAAGTCTTCAAGAGTGTAAATTTTCCCGTCTAGATCAACGCGCGTGTAGCTCGGATGTGGAGCTTTCAGACCGTTATAGGCCCAGCCAAAAACCAAAAGGGCCTCTGCTGCGACTTTCATCCAGCATCGCTTTTCGGTCTCATCATCGAAGGTGCGGTTAATCAAATCTTTGGTATTTCGGTGAGCCTTCGGAGCGCTCCCAAAAGTCAAAAACCTAAATATGAAGTAGGGCAGCCCTGATTCAGGGTCCACTCCCGGCTCCCGCACCGTGGTAAAGGGAATACTCCCTCCGGAATGTACGAGTTTGAAAACTTCGGTGAAGTAGGGGCCACCCGCCACCAGCCACTTCAGGTAGACGTCGGTGGCCCTGAGGGCGACACGGTGTTCGCGGCCGTCTTCAGTCGCTTCGACTTCAAACACGTGCGGATCATCCCACCTAACGAAGTGCCAGCTATTTGAACCCCGGCCAGAGAGCCGGAACCAGGCAGGGGTATTTCCAGCCCGAAGCGGGGGTGCGGGCTAGTCCAGGGCCGGCGCCAGCCGGTACCCCACCCCGCGGACCGTCTGGAGCCAGCGGGGCTGCAGCGGGTCCTCACGCAGCTTGCGCCGCAGGTTGCCGATATGCACTTCGACGGCACGCTCGTCGGATTCGCTGATGTAAGCGTCCACGCCGTAATACTCGCCCCGCACCACCCGGACCAGATCGACCTTCGACCGGACCGCGCCGGCCCCCTTCAGCAGGGCGTGCAGGAGATCGAACTCGCTGCGGGTCAGGCTGGTGGGAACGCCGTCAAGGGTGACCGAGCGCGTGTGCGGGTTGAGGACCAGCCCGTTGTGCCGAAACGCGTCGTCCTGGGCCAGCTCCGCGCCCTTGGCCGCCGGATATCCCGGCTCCCGGGGCGTGCCGTCGGCGGGGTCCAGCCGGGGCCTGCGCATCATGGCGGCCACCCTGGCCCGGAGCTCGCGCGGCCGGAACGGTTTGGTCATGAAGTCGTCGGCCCCGGTGTGCAGCGCGGTAAGGGTGTCCAGCTCGTCCGTCCTCGCGGTCAGCATGACCACGTAGGCGTCGCTGAACTGCCGGATCCGGCGCAGGACTTCAAAGCCGTCAATATCGTGGAGGCCCACGTCCAGGGTGACGACGCTCGCCTTCTGGCTCCGCACCACCTCGACCCCCTCGCGCCCGCTCGCTGCGCCGTGGACGTCAAATCCCGCCTGGCTCAACACGGCTTCCACAAGGTGACGTACGTCCTCGTCGTCCTCGACGACGACTGCAACTCCCAAATCAGTCATGGCCCCCCTCTGCATCTGATGCTGCGGCAGCTACCCCCATAGCGGCGCGTTGTTACTGCTGTGCACTCATGGTGCACCAGTAGTGTCAGAATACCCACGTACTGGCGGTAATAACTGTTTAGGCACAGCCGTGGCCACAAATATTCATCGTGTGTCAAGCTAGCGTGACGAGTGCTGTTCAATCGAGGCAGCGAGAAAGGGGCGCGGCTTCATTGGCTAAACAGCAACCGGTCCGGAACCCGGAGGGTTACCTGGCGGGATTCCCGCGGCGTCTGCAGAGCTTGTTCCGGCCGGCCGGTGGCCGCGAAGCCGAACTCAATACCCTCCTCGAGGTCAGCCTCGAACGCGAGCGGCAGCTCAGCGATGAGGTCGCCGGGGTGGTCGACGCCCTGACGGCCAAGGACAACCTCGTCGCCAATGTCTCGCACGAGTTCCGCACACCGCTGACATCCATCATCGGCAACCTGGACCTGGTGCTCGGAGAATCGGGAGAACTCTCCCCCACCGCCGTGCGCCGGATCGAAGTCGCGCAACGGAACGCCGAACGCCTGCTGGCCCTGGTCTCGGACCTGCTGGTGTCCGCCGACTCAACACTGCACGTCCACCCGCGCCGGACCGATCTGGCCGCCCTGGTCGAAGCCAGCCTCGGCTCAGCCCAGACCCATGCCCAGGCAGCCCAGGTCTCGCTCTCCATGGACGTCCCGGCACCGCTCTGGGCCGACGTTGATCCGTTGCGGATCAGTCAGGCCGTCGACAACCTCGTATCCAACGCCATCAAGTATTCACCCGCAGGCGGCACCGTCCGCGTCTCCGCCAGCCAGGAGGGTGGCCGGGTGCTGCTGCACGTGCAGGATGACGGAATGGGAATGACAGCCGCCGACGCAGACCGGGTCTTCACCCGTTTCTTCCGCAGCCCCGCGGTCCGCGCAGGCTCGATTCCCGGGATCGGGCTGGGTCTGTCCATCACCAAGGCGATCGTCGAACGGCACGGCGGCAGCATTTCCTGCCGCACGCTGCCTGGCTGCGGGAGCACTTTCACCCTGGAACTCCCCGCCCAGGCGGCCACGCCGGCCTCGTAGCGGGGTTGGGGCTGGGCGCGCAGCCCTATTGGCGCATGGCCCGCGTCAGCTCGGCCCTGGCCAGCAGCCCGCTGGCCGAAGGGTACGCCACTTCCTCCAGCACCAGCGGGTGCGGGGCCGAGAGGACCGACTTCGCGTCGCGCTGGCGGGCCAGCAGCCGTTCCAGGAGCCACACCGGCTTCTCGATGCCGGCCCCCACGAACAGGGCCGATCCCACGAGGGACCGCACCATGTTGTGGCAGAACGCATCCGCCTGGACCGTGGCCACAATGACCCCGTCGGCGCCCCGGGCAAACTCGAAGCGCTGAAGTTCCCGGATGGTGGTGGCGCCTTCCCGCGGCTTGCAGTAGGACCGGAAATCCTGGAGTCCCAGCAGCTGCGCGGCGCCTTCGTTGAGCAGTCCGACGTCGAGCCGGTCCTGATGCCACAGCGTGGAGGTCCGGCCGAGCGGGTCCCAGAGGGCGGGACCGTCCGCGATCCGGTAGCTGTAGCGGCGCCAGAGCGCGGAGAACCGTGCGTCGAAGCCCTCGGGAGCGATGGAGACCTTGTGGACCTCGATCGCCCCTGTCAGGTCCCCGAGCCCGCGGCTGAGGGCGCCGCGGAGCCGCCGCAGCAGGGCCACCGCGGGGTCCAGTTCCACGCCGCGGTTCAGGCCCGTCCACTCCGTCTCGGTGAAGTCCACGTGGACCACCTGGCCGCGGGCGTGCACCCCGGCGTCGGTCCGCCCGGCGACGGTGACCCTGATGGGCCGGCGGATGAGCAGGGCAATGGCCTCTTCGAGCGTGCCCTGGACGGTGCGCCGTCCGGGCTGGACAGCCCACCCGCTGAAGGGACCGCCGTCGTACGCAAGATCAAGCCGGACACGCAAAAACCCGCCGCCCCCTCTAAAGGGGGCAGCGGGTTTCTGGTCGTTCATAGACCTAAGTCTACTAGTGAAAAAAGGCGAGACTACTCAGCGTCGCCAGCCTGCGCAGCGTCGCCGCCGGCAGGTGCGAAGCCGGCAGCTTCGGCCGACTCTGCAGAGTCGAACCAAACTTCAGCAACCGTCGAGTCGTACCAGCGGGATCCCGGAACGTGGAACTTCATGGAGTCCTCGTTGCCCTTGACGGCGAAGCCCTCAGGAGCAACGTTGTCAGCGGTAGCAGGCTTGGAGCCGGCGTACTTGGACTCAGCGGCTTCGGTCTCAACAACCTCGGCCTCGGCGGGAGCTTCCTCGGCAGCCGGAGCAGCCTTGGCGGCAGCCTGGGTAGCCTCGGCTACGACTGCCTGCTTGGCGGAAACCGGCTCGAGAACCAGTTCGATGACAGCCATGGGAGCGTTGTCGCCCTTGCGGTTGCCGATCTTGGTGATGCGGGTGTAGCCACCGTTGCGGTTCTCCACTGCCTGTGCAATGTCGGTGAACAGCTCGTGGACGATGCCCTTGTCGCTGATCAAGCCGAGTACACGGCGGCGGGAAGCCAGGTCGCCACGCTTGGCGAAGGTCACCAGGCGCTCGGCGTACGGCTTCAGTCGCTTGGCCTTGGTCACCGTGGTGGTGATCCGCTTGTGCTCGAACAGTGCGGCGGACAGGTTCGCGAGCATCAGACGCTCGTGACTTGCTCCGCCTCCGAGGCGCGGACCCTTAGCGGGGGTAGGCATAATAGTTTCTCCTCATATGGAAGCCGTTGGGCTGCGCACACCATGGTGCATCAGCCGGCAGGCCAAGATCTGTTTGTTAGAGCTCGTCGTCGCTGAAAGCGGCGTCGTCCTCTTCAATTGCTGCGGCGCGTGCTGCGAGGTCAAAACCGGGAGGCGAGTCCTTGAGGGACAGGCCCAGTTCAACCAGCTTTGCCTTGACCTCATCGATGGACTTCGCACCGAAGTTACGGATGTCCATGAGGTCGGCCTCGGAGCGGGCCACGAGTTCACCCACGGTGTGGATGCCCTCACGCTTGAGGCAGTTGTAGGAACGGACGGTGAGGTCCAGATCCTCGATCGGCAGGGCCATGTCTGCTGCCAGGGCAGCATCCGTCGGCGACGGGCCAATCTCGATACCTTCAGCTGCGGTGTTCAGCTCGCGGGCCAGACCGAACAGTTCCACCAGGGTGGTACCTGCCGAAGCAACGGCATCGCGCGGGGCGATGGCCTGCTTGGTCTCGACGTCGACAATGAGCTTGTCGAAGTCAGTGCGCTGCTCAACACGGGTAGCTTCCACGCGGAAAGTAACCTTCAGGACCGGCGAGTAGATCGAGTCGACCGGAATGCGGCCGATCTCGGAGTCGCCGGACTTGTTCTGAGCTGCCGAAACGTAGCCGCGGCCGCGCTCGATGGTCAGTTCGAGTTCGAACTTGCCCTTCGAGTTCAGCGTGGCAATGTGCAGATCCGGGTTGTGGAATTCGACGCCGGCCGGCGGAGCGATGTCCGCGGCGGTGACGACTCCCGGGCCCTGCTTGCGCAGGTAAGCAACAACCGGCTCGTCGTGCTCGGAGGACACCGACAGGTTCTTGATGTTCAGGATGATCTCAGTGACATCTTCCTTGACACCCGGAACCGTGGTGAACTCGTGCAGCACGCCATCGATCCGGATGCTCGTGACAGAGGCACCGGGGATGGAGGAGAGCAGGGTACGGCGGAGGGAGTTTCCGAGGGTGTAACCGAAACCGGGCTCCAGCGGTTCAATAATGAAACGGGAGCGGTTGTCAGAGACGACCTCTTCGGAGAGGGTGGGGCGCTGTGCAATGAGCACTTAGGTTTCCTTTCGGCGAGCATCCGCTATATGACGCAACACAGGTGGTGGAAAGATCGGTCTGAGACTTAACGCGGCTGGGCTTGCCCGGACCCGTGAAGGTCCGGGCAAGCACCGGTGCGTTGGAAAGCCTTAGACGCGGCGGCGCTTCGGCGGACGGCAGCCGTTGTGGGCGCTGGGGGTTACATCCTGGATGGATCCAACCTCAAGGCCAGCAGCCTGCAGCGAACGGATAGCCGTTTCGCGACCCGAACCCGGGCCCTTGACGAATACGTCAACCTTGCGCATGCCGTGCTCCTGCGCACGCTTTGCGGCGGCTTCGGCGGCCATCTGGGCTGCGAACGGGGTGGACTTACGTGAGCCCTTGAAGCCAACCTCACCGGAGGAAGCCCAGGAGATGACAGCACCGTTCGGGTCCGTGATGGACACGATGGTGTTGTTAAAGGTGCTCTTGATGTGCGCCTGGCCCAGCGCGATATTCTTTTTGTCCTTCTTACGCGGCTTGCGAACCGCGCCACGAGTCTTCGGGGGCATTATTTCTCCTACAGAAAGTTATCGGGGGGAAGACGAGCGGTTTAGCGGGTCTTCTTCTTGCCTGCAACGGTGCGCTTCGGACCCTTACGGGTACGTGCGTTCGTCTTCGTACGCTGTCCGCGCACTGGCAGGCCCTTACGGTGGCGAATACCTTCGTAGCTGCCGATTTCAACCTTGCGGCGGATATCTGCTGCTACTTCGCGGCGAAGGTCACCCTCAACCTTGTAGTTGCCTTCAATGTAATCACGCAGCTGGACGAGCTCGGCGTCGGACAGGTCCTTGACCCGAACGTCCGCGCTGATGCCGGTGGCAGCCAGGGTTTCGTGTGCACGGGTCTTGCCCACGCCGTAGATGTAAGTAAGCGCAATTTCCAACCGCTTTTCGCGGGGAATGTCTACGCCAGCGAGACGAGCCATAGAGGCAGTGCTCCTTGTATAAACCGGAGGTCGTAGGCAGTACACCCGCACGATCCGTGCGGCCCCAGCCTCCGACCGGGGGTTAGCTGTACGGGCCCATACGTCCCAAATCAGCTTGTGCTGCCTTTTATTTACTTGCGTGGGTTAGCAACCCAGGATTTCCCGAAGAGGGAAATTAGCCCTGGCGCTGCTTGTGGCGCGGGTTCTCGCAGATCACCATGACCCGGCCATTACGGCGGATCACTTTGCACTTTTCGCAGATCTGCTTGACGCTCGGCTTGACCTTCATGGCGTTCCTTTGCGTGTTGCAGTGGTCAGCTGGACCGGCCTTCGGCTGTTGCTCTGGCCGCCCAGTGTTTACTTGTAGCGGTAGACGATACGACCACGTGTCAGGTCGTACGGGCTCAGCTCCACCACTACCCGGTCCTCAGGGAGAATCCTGATGTAGTGCTGGCGCATCTTTCCAGAGATGTGTGCCAGAACGATGTGCTTGTTGGTGAGCTCAACGCGAAACATCGCGTTAGGCAGCGCCTCTGTCACAACGCCCTCGATCTCAATGACCCCGTCCTTCTTGGCCATACCCTCCGCTAACTGTTGTTTGCCGCAGCCCCTCGGTTTGCACCGAAAATCACCGCGGACGTTTTTTGATTGATTGGCTGATGCCTCCCGGCCCCAAAAGGGCACAACAGGGCAGACAACCAACAGACAACATTACGCCATTACGGGCCGAATGTTAAATCCAGCAATCGTAGCCTACTCAGCCCCCGTATGCACCAAATTCGCCCGCCGGCGTGCTCACGGCCTCCGCGCAGGCGATCCCGTCAAGGATGGCAAGGCGCACGACGTCGGCTGCCGCACTCTGCAGGGTGATGAGACTCAGCTGCCGGGCGCTCTCGCTGCTGCGGTCCAGCGCGAGCCCACCTGTGGCGAGGCAAAACACCGTGTCCCCGTCCGCCAGGGTGTGGCTGGGATTCAGCGCCCGGGCCAGCCCGGCGTGGGCGGCCGACGCGGTGCGTTTGCATTCGGCCTTGTCCAGGACCGCGTTCGTGGCGACGACGACGAGGGTGGTGTTCAAGGACGGCGGATCCGAAACCCTCTGCGTGCTCGCTCGTTCCTCCCCACCGGCCCCGTCGCCTCGCAAGCTCGGCCAGGGAACCCCGCCGTCGTGGCCCCCGCTTAGACGCACGCTGCCGGGTTCCAGATCCGCCGCCCTCTCCGGCTGGTCATCGAGCTTGTCGAAGCCCTTGAAGGGCAGGCCCAGCGCATTGACTACCGCTATCGCTCCTACGACGACCCCGTTCTCGAGGGTGATGGAGGCTGTGCCCACTCCCCCCTTGTATGTCCCGCGGCCGATTGCTGCTCCGGTGCCGGCGCCGATGTTGCCGCGTTCGACGTCGTGCCCTTCCTGGCGGGCGGCGGCGTCCGTGGTGGCCGCGTAGCCCATGGCGGCGTCAGGGCGGGCGGAGAAGTCCCCGCCCCGGCCGAGGTCGAAGATGGCCGCCGCCGGCACGATCGGAACCACGCCGCCCGTGACCGGGAAGCCCCTGCCGTTCTCCTCGCACCATTGCTGGGCCCCGTGGGCCGCGGCGAGGCCGAAGGCGCTTCCCCCGGTGAGCACGACGGCGTCCACGGTACGGCTCAGCGTCGTGGGGTCGAGGGCGTCAGTCTCGTGCGTCCCGGGGCCCCCGCCCCGGACATCGACGGAACCCACCGTCCCGGCCGGAGGCAGCACGACCGTCACCCCGCTCAGCCAGCCGCCGCCCGTCCGGCCGGCATGGCCGACCCTCAGTCCCGGCACGTCCGTTATCGCAGTCATGGATCTATTGTGCGCTCCGGGTCAGCACCACCGCCTCAACGGAACTCCCCACCGACCTGACGAATCGCGAGATGATATCCGGATCGCGGGCGAGCTGTATGTAATACTGCAGGCAACACAGCGTTAACAGGCGACGAAGCCTTGGACAACAAAAGCTCCCTTGGGGTCTTGTGCGGGGTTCTGCCCACCAACCATGTGGTGAAGTGATAGCAAGGTATCCCCGCCCACCCGCCTGCCACCGCAGGCCTGGCCCCGTTAGAGACCTGAATGACGCGACAATTGACCGACCGGCCCCGCGCCGCCGTCGAGACCAAACCGGCCGAGACCCCGCGGCGCCGCTGGTCGCCCAGAGCCCGCCGGGACTTCTTTGCCTTTCTGGCCCTGGCTCTGCCCAACCTTCTCCTGATTGCAGTTTTCACCTACCTTCCGCTCTTCAACAACATCTACTACTCCACCCTCGACTGGACCCTGGGCTCAGCCTCGGCCACGGTGGTGGGCCTGGACAACTACGTCACGTTCTTCACGAGCACGGACGCCACCAAGGTCCTGGGCACCACCGCCGTGTTCACCCTCATCACGGTCGGCGGCTCCATGCTCCTCGGCCTGCTCGTGGCCCTTGCCCTGAACTCCAAAATCCGCGGCACAACCTTCGCGCGCTCAGCAGTCTTCGCCCCGTACGTGCTGAGCGGTGTCGGCGTCGGCCTCGTCTGGCTGTTCATTTTCGATCCCGGCTACGGCGTGCTGGCCTGGCTGCTGCGCGGCATCGGCCAGCAGAGCCCGCAGTGGATCAATGATCCGCAGTTGTCCCTGGTCATGGTCATCATCGTCTACGTCTGGAAAAACCTGGGCTACTGCGCGGTGGTCTATCTGGCCGGGCTGCAGTCGCTGCCGCAGGATGTCATGGAGGCCGCGTCGCTCGATGGCGCCAACGGCTTCCGGCGCTTCGTGAGCATGTCGCTGCCGCTGCTCTCCCCCACCACGTTCTTCCTGCTCATCACCACGATGCTGAGCTCGCTGCAGGCCTTCGACCTGATCCGGATCATGACCCCGCTGGGCAACGGCACCAGCACGCTAATCTACGAGGCCTACCTCCAGGCCTTCGGGGCGTTCAACCGGGCGGGCTACTCGGCCGCGATCTCCGTGGTGCTGTTCGCCATCCTGCTCATCATCACGCTGCTGCAGTTGCGGTTCGTCGAACGGAAGGTGCACTACTCGTGAGCACACTGTCCCCCGTCAGCCCTGACCCTGCCGCCGGGCCGGAGCCCGCTCCCGACGCCGGCCCCGGGATTCCGCTGCAGCGTCACCGGCCCTTCTCCCGGGCCAACCTCGCCCAGACGATTGCCGGCGGCTACCTTCCGCTGGTCCTGGCCACCCTGGTGGTTTTCCTGCCCCTGCTGTGGATGGTGCTGAGTTCCCTCAAGCAGCCCGGCGAGATCATCACGATGGACCTGAAGATCCTGCCGGAAAGCCTGAACGTCGAAAACTACAACATCGCCATGACGACCGTGCCGTTCACCCAGTTCTTCGTGAACAGCCTGATCGTCACCAGTGTGGGCGCCACCATCAAGGTCCTCCTGGCCATCCTGACCGCCTACGCCCTGGTCTTTGTCCGCTTCCCCTACAAGAACGCCATCTTCGTGCTGATCCTCGTGGCCCTGATGGTCCCGCCGCAGGTGTCCATCCTGCCCAACTACATCCTGATCGCGGGCATGGGCGGCAAGAACACCCTGTGGGGCATCATCCTGCCGGGCCTGGGCACGGCGTTCGGCACCTTCCTGCTCCGCCAGCACTTCATGACGCTCCCTGCCTCCATCCTCGAATCGGCCGAGATCGACGGCGCCGGCCACTGGCGCCGCCTCTGGCGGATCGTGGTGCCGGTCTCCGGCCCCTCGATCGCAACGGTGGCCCTCGTCGTCGTCGTAAGCGAATGGAACGACTACATCTGGCCGCTCATCATCACCGACCGCCCCGAGACGATGACGCTGCCGGTGGGCCTGACACTGCTGCAGAACTCTGAAGGCAACGGCTCCGGCTGGGGCATCCTGATGGCCGGTGCCGTGCTCGTGATCTTTCCCATCCTGCTGGTCTTCGCGGCCCTGCAGCGTTACATCGTGGCCGGGCTTACCCAAGGCAGCGTCACCGGGTGACGCCGCCGCCGCCTTTCCCACTTCACCCGCATTCGTTCAACGCAAGACAGCCAATCAACGAGTCAGCATCATCGAGAGGATCCACCATGGCATTGAACCTTGACCGGAGGCATTTCCTGGGACTGGCAGGTGCCGGCGCCGGCGCCGCCGCCCTGTCCGCCTGCGGAGGCCCGTCCACCGCAGGTTCGGCAGCCCCAACCGCGGCCGCCGACATCGACTTCAGCGGGGTCAAGCCCGCAGCCTCGTTCGATTTCTGGTCCAACCACCCGGGCAAGTCCCAGGACGTGGAAAAGGCGATCATCGACCAGTTCCAGGCCAAGTTCCCGGACATCAAGGTCAACCTGGTCACCGCCGGGGCCAACTACGAGGAAATCGCCCAGAAGTTCCAGACCTCGCAGGCCGCGAAATCCGGCCTCCCGGGCCTCGTGGTCCTCTCCGACGTCTGGTGGTTCCGGTACTACTCCAACGGCAACATCATCGCCCTCGACAGCGCGATCAAGCAGCTGGACATCAAGGTGGATGACTTCCAGAAGTCCCTCGTCGCCGACTACAAGTACGCCGACAAGCAGTGGGCGCTCCCCTACGGCCGCTCAACCCCGCTGTTCTACTACAACAGGGACCACTTCAAGGCTGCCGGGCTGCCGGACCGCGCCCCGAAGACCTGGCAGGAGTTTGCCGAGTGGGCGCCCAAGCTGAAGGCCACCTCCGGAGCCCAGTACGCCTACATCTACCCGGCACTGGCCGGTTACGCCGGCTGGACGCTGCAGAACAACCTGTGGGGCTGGGGCGGCAGCTGGTCCAACGAGTGGACCGTCAACTGCGACTCGGCCGAGTCGGTCGCCGCACTGCAGTGGGCGCAGGACTCCATCTTCAAGGACAAGTGGGCCGGGGTCTCGTCCAAGGAAGCCGCCGATGACTTCGCCGCCGGGATCACCTCCTCCACGATCTCGTCCACGGGCTCGCTGCTGGGCGTGCTGAAGTCCGCGACGTTCAACGTGGGGGTCGGTTACCTGCCGGGCGGTCCGAAGAACGAAAGCCCGGTGTGCCCCACCGGCGGCGCAGGCCTCGGCATCCCCAGCGGGGTCAGCAAGGAGGTCCAGCTCGCGGCCGCCACCTTCCTGAAGTTCATGACGGAGCCGGAAAACACCGTGCAGTTCTCCGCCGCGACCGGCTACATGCCCACCCGCACCTCGGCCGACATGACCGCGGTGCTGGCCGCCACCCCGCAGATCAAGACCGCCATGGACCAGCTCACCGTGACCCGCGTGCAGGACAACGCCCGGGTGTTCCTCCCGGGCGCGGACCAGGAGATGGCCAAGTCCGCCGCGGCCATCCTCACCCAGCAGGGCGACGTCAAGGCCACCATGACGGCGCTCAAGGCCACCCTGGAAGGCATCTACACCAAGGACGTCAAGCCCAAGCTCAAGAGCTAACGCGGCGCAAGGTCCCTTCTGCTACGACGCTGCGCGTCGCCGGCGACTTTGCGCGTCGCCGCGTGCCGGAGGTCAGGGAATCGGGACGGGCACGACGCCGAGCGGGGCCAGTTTCGCGGCTCCGCCGTCCGGCGCGGAGAGAACCCAGATGCCCTTCTCGTGGACAGCCACGGAGTGCTCCCACTGGCAGGACCGCTTGCCGTCGGTGGTCACCACCGTCCAGTCATCCTCGAGCACGGCGGTTTCGATGCTTCCGCGCACCAGCATGGGCTCGATGGCCAGGCACAGCCCCGGGCGGATCTTGGGGCCGCGGTGGTTGGTGCGGTAGTTCGGCACGTCCGGGGACATGTGCATCTCGGAGCCAATCCCGTGGCCCACGTAGTCCTCGAGGATGCCCAGCGGCTTGCCGGGCACCGAGGAGACATAATCGTCCACGGCGTTGCCGATGTCGCCGACGAACTTGCCGGTCGCCAGGGCGGCAATCCCGTGCCACATCGCGGCCTCGGTGACGTCGGAGAGCCGCTGGTCCTCGGGGTCGGCGGTGCCCACGATCACGGTGCGGGCCGAGTCGGAGTGCCAGCCGTCCAGGATCGCGCCGCCGTCGATCGAGAGGATATCCCCGTCCTGCAGGACGCGGCCGCCGGGGATGCCGTGCACGACTTCCTCGTTGACCGAGGTGCAGATCGTGGCGGGAAAGCCGTGGTAGCCAAGGAAATTGGAGGTGGCGCCGGCGTCCTTGAGGACCGCGGCGAACACGGCGTCGAGGTCCTTGGTGGTCTTTCCCGGGGCGGCAGCGGCCACGGCGGCGTCGAGGGCGCGGCTGAGTACCAGCCCGGCCGCCTGCATGGAGCGCATCTGGGCGCTGGTCTTGTATTCGATGCGTGGCTGGCCGAATGCCATCCGCGACTTCCTTTCGTTGGGGCTGTGCCGCCCCGGGAGGCGGACGGCCAAATGGCTGAGGCCCCTCCCGGTGTCCCGGGAGGGGCCTCAAAGTTCGCGGCCTGAATCAGGCCGACTGAGCCTCTTTGATGGCTTCCATGACGCGGTCGGTGACCTCGTCGATGCCGCCGATGCCGTCGACGCGGGTCAGGATGCCGCGGTCGGCATACTTGGCGACCACAGCCTCCGTCTGGCCGTGGTACAGGTCCAGGCGGTGCCGGATGACTGCCTCGTTGTCGTCCGTGCGTCCGGTTTCCAGGGCGCGGCCCAGCAGGCGGGTGACGAGTTCCTCATCGTCGGCCGTGAGCTGCAGGACGACGTCGAGCTTCTGGTCGCCGTCGGCCAGGATCCCGTCGAGGTAATCCACCTGCGCGGTGGTGCGCGGGTAGCCGTCCAGGAGGAAGCCGTTTTCGACGTCGTCCTCGCCGAGGCGGTCGCGGACCATTTTGTTGGTCACGCTGTCCGGGACGAAGTCGCCCGCGTCCATGTACTTCTTGGCTTCAATGCCAAGCGGGGTCTCACCCTTAACGTTGGCGCGGAAGATGTCTCCCGTGGAAATCGCTATGACGCCGAGGCGCTCTGAAATGCGCTCCGCCTGCGTTCCCTTGCCGGATCCGGGAGGTCCGATAATCAACATTCTCGTCATCGCAAAAGCCCTTCGTAGTGACGCTGCTGTAGCTGCGCATCTATCTGCTTGACGGTCTCCAAACCGACGCCGACCATGATCAGGATCGAGGTGCCACCGAACGGGAAGTTCTGGTTGGCATTGATCAGGACCAGTGCGACCAGCGGGATCAGTGCTACAAAGCCCAGGTACATGGCACCCGGGAGGGTGATCCTGGAAAGCACATACTGCAGGTAATCCGCGGTCGGCTTGCCGGCACGGATACCAGGAATGAAGCCGCCGTACTTCTTCATGTTGTCAGAAACTTCTTCAGGGTTGAAAGTGATCGCAACATAGAAGTAAGTGAAGAACACAATCATGGCGAAGTAGAGCACCATGTAGATCGGGTGGTCGCCGCGGGTCAGGTTGTTGTTGATCCACTCAACCCACGGTGCCATTGCCTCGCCCGGCTTGGGCTGGTTGAACTGGGAGATCAGGCCCGGCAGGTACAGCATCGAGGATGCGAAGATGACGGGCACGACGCCGGCCATGTTCACCTTGATGGGGATGTACGTGCTGGTGCCGCCCACGGTGCGGCGGCCGATCATCCGCTTGGCGTACTGCACCGGGATGCGGCGCTGGGACTGCTCCACGAAGACCACCGCGGCCACGGTCAGCAGGCCGATGACAAGGACCATAAAGAACGTCCCCGGACCCTGCGAGGTCCAGATGGCACCCAGCGAGGTGGGGAAGCTCGAGACGATGGAGGTGAAGATCAGCAGCGACATGCCGTTGCCGACACCCTTTTCCGTGACCAGCTCACCCATCCACATGATGAGGCCGGTGCCGGCCGTCAGCGTGATGACGATGAGGATCGTGGTGATGATGCTGTCATCGGGGATGACCGGAAGCTGGCAGTTCGGCAGCAGCTGGCCGGAACGGGCCAGGGACACGAGGGTCGTGGCGTTCAGCAGGCCCAGGGCGATCGTGAGGTAACGCGTGTACTGCGTCAGCTTCGACTGGCCCGAGGCTCCTTCGTCGTACAGCTCCTGGAACCGGGGAATGACCACCCGGAGCAGCTGGACGATGATGCTCGCCGTGATGTAGGGCATGATGCCCAGGGCGAAGACGGACACCTGCAGTAGTGCACCGCCGCTGAACAGGTTGACGAGCTGGTAAATGCCGCCCGAGGTCTGACCGTTCTGCAAGCATTGCTGGACATTCTGGTAGCTCACACCAGGCGAGGGGATGAAGGCACCCAAGCGGAAGATTGTGATGATTGCCAGCGTGAACAACAACTTGCGTCGCAGATCAGGCGTGCGAAAGGCCCGGCCAAATGCGCTAAGCAAGCGTCCTCCTGAGTAATAAGTAAAGTCGTGTGAGATAGGTCAAATAAACCCAACAACCGAGTCTAGCGGGTGGACGCGCCCCGCGAACAATCGCCGGGCCCTGAAAATAAAAAAACTCCCGGCACCTAAGGGCCTGAGCCCCGGGTGCCGGGAGTTTTCACAACGGGCAACTGCCCCGCCGCCTCGTTAGAGGGCGGTGGTGCTTCCGCCTGCTGCAGCAATCTTTTCTGCGGCGCTGGCCGAGAATGCGTGGACGGTGACGTCAACCTTGACGGTGATGTCGCCGGTGCCAAGCACCTTGACGGGCTGGTTCTTGCGAACGGCACCCTTTTCGACCAGGTTCTCCACGGTGACTGCGCCACCTTCCGGGAACAGCTCGTTGAGCTTGTCCAGGTTTACAACCTGGTACTCAACCCGGAACGGGTTCTTGAAGCCGCGCAGCTTCGGCAGGCGCATGTGCAGCGGCAGCTGGCCGCCGGCAAAGCCAGCCTTGATCTGGTAGCGGGCCTTCGTACCCTTGGTACCGCGACCAGCGGTCTTACCCTTGGAACCTTCACCACGACCAACTCGGGTCTTGGCGGTCTTGGCACCCGGGGCGGGACGCAGGTGGTGCACCTTCAGTGCGTTCTGCTTCTCAGCAGCGGCGCCCTGTGCCTTCTCGGCGGTGTTCTTCTCTGCCATTTACTTCGCCTCCTCTACCTTTACCAGGTGCGGAACCGTGTTGAGCATCCCGACGGTCACGGCGTCGGCGGTGCGGACAACGGTGTGTCCGATCCGCTTCAGGCCGAGGGACCGCAGGGTGTCGCGCTGGTTCTGCTTGCCGCCAATGGCGGACCTGATCTGAGTGATCTCCAACTTTGCGTCGGAGACAAGCACGTTCTTAGCCAACTCAGACACCTGCCTTCTGGTTCAAAAGCGCCTTCACCATTGCCGGCGGAGCGATCTCGTCGAGCGGGAGGCCGCGGCGTGCTGCCACTGCTGCCGGCTCTTCGAGGCGCTTCAGCGCGTCAACAGTCGCGTGCACGATGTTGATGGCGTTGGAAGATCCGAGCGACTTGGAGAGGATGTCGTGGATGCCCACGCACTCCAGTACTGCGCGGACCGGACCGCCGGCGATAACACCGGTACCGGCGGAAGCCGGACGCAGCATGACGACGCCTGCGGCGGCCTCACCCTGTACGCGGTGCGGGATGGTGCTGCCGATGCGGGGAACGCGGAAGAAGGACTTCTTGGCTTCTTCGACGCCCTTCGCGATTGCGGCAGGAACTTCCTTAGCCTTGCCGTAGCCAACGCCGACCATACCGTTGCCGTCACCGACGACGACGAGGGCGGTGAAGCTGAAGCGACGACCACCCTTGACGACCTTGGAAACACGGTTGATGGTTACGACGCGCTCTACGAACTGGCTCTTTTCGGCTTCGCGGCCACCATCGCGGCCACCACGGCCACCACGGTCGCCACGGCCCTGGCCGCGGTCGCCACGCTCGCCACGACGAGCAGCGCCACCACGGGCGCCGTCGGTGGTAGCAGGCGCAGCGGTCTCAGTTGCCGGAGCAGCTACAGCTTCAGTCACCTGAATGTCCTTTTCGTTATTTTCGGTCACAGTGACAGCCCACCTTCACGTGCGCCGTCAGCGACGGCGGCGATCCGGCCGTGGTACTTGTTACCACCGCGGTCGAAGACAACGGCTTCGATACCGGCAGCCTTGGCACGCTCGGCGACGAGCTCGCCAACGCGCTTGGCCTTGGCAGTCTTGTCACCTTCGAATGCACGAAGGTCGGCTTCCAAAGTGGAGGCGCTCGCTACGGTCAGGCCCTGGGTGTCATCGACAACCTGGACGAATACGTGGCGTGCGGAGCGGTTGACGACCAGACGAGGACGTACAGCCGTTCCGGAGATGCGCTTGCGGATACGAAGCTGGCGGCGGCTGCGCTGGGCAGACTTGCTCTTGTTCGTACGCTTCTTGTTAATTGCGATCGCCATGGTTACTTACCAGCCTTTCCGACCTTGCGGCGGATGACTTCGCCTGCGTAACGGATGCCCTTGCCCTTGTAGGGGTCCGGCTTCCGCAGCTTGCGAATGTTGGCAGCAACCTCGCCGACCTGCTGCTTGGAGATACCTGAAACAGAGAGCTTGGTCGGGGTCTCTACTGCAAAGGTGATGCCGTTCGGTGCCGAGATGTTAACCGGGTGGCTGTAGCCCAGAGCGAACTCCAGGTCAGCACCCTTGGCCTGAACGCGGTAACCGGTACCGACAATTTCAAGCTTCTTCTCGTAGCCTGCGGTGACACCCTGGATCATGTTGGCGATCAGGGTGCGGGTCAGGCCGTGCAGCGAACGTGAGGCGCGCTCGTCGTTCGGGCGGGCGACAGTCAGGGTGCCATCTTCCAGGGAAACCTCGATCGGGCTGGGCACAGTGTGGCTCAGCTCGCCTTTGGAACCCTTGACATTGACGACAGAGCCGTCAACCTTGACCTCAACGCCGGCAGGAACGGTGATGGGGAGACGTCCAATACGTGACATTATTCTCTTCCTTTCCCGTTACCAGACGTAAGCGAGGACTTCGCCGCCCACGCCCTTCTTGCCGGCCTGCTTGTCAGTCAAGAGGCCGGAAGAGGTGGACAGGATTGCGACACCCAGGCCACCGAGCACGTGCGGCAGGTTGGTGGACTTTGCGTAAACGCGCAGTCCCGGCTTGGAAATACGACGAACGCCAGCGATTGAACGCTCGCGGTTCGGACCGAACTTGAGCTCGAGGGTCAGCTTCTTGCCAACCTCCGCGTCTTCTTCTTTCCAGGAGGCGATGTAACCTTCGGCCTTCAGGATGTCGGCAACGCGTGCCTTGAGCTTGCTGTACGGCATGGACACGGAATCGTGGTATGCCGAGTTTGCGTTGCGCAGACGCGTAAGCATGTCTGCGACGGGATCTGTCATTGTCATGGTGGGCTCTTGCCCTTCCTCATAACGGTTTCCGCCGTGCAGTCTTTCCCGGGGGAACCTGCGCGGACGGACCTTTTACGTAGCTAGATTAATCTTCGGTCTTGAACGGGAAGCCAAGCGCCTTGAGCAGCGCGCGGCCTTCGTCGTCGGTCTTGGCAGTGGTCACGACGGTGATGTCCATACCGCGAACGCGGTCGATGGAATCCTGGTCGATCTCGTGGAACATAACCTGCTCGGTCAGACCGAAGGTGTAGTTGCCGTTGCCGTCGAACTGCTTGCCGCTGAGGCCCCGGAAGTCACGGATACGCGGCAGAGCCAGCGTGACCAGACGGTCCAGGAATTCCCACATGCGGTCCCCACGCAGAGTTGCGTGTGCACCGATCGGCATGCCTTCGCGCAGCTTGAACTGTGCGATCGACTTGCGGGCTTTGGTTACCTGCGGCTTCTGGCCGGTGATCAGGGTCAGATCGCGGACAGCGCCGTCGATCAGCTTGGAGTCCTTGGCGGCATCTCCAACACCCATGTTCACAACGACCTTGACCAGACGGGGAACCTGGTTGACGTTCTCGTACTTGAATTCCTCAACGAGCGTGCTCTTGATGGAATCCGCGTACTTGGTCTTCAGACGAGGAACGATCTTGCTTGCCGGAGTCTCGAGAGTCTCAGTCATTAGATGTCCTTCCCTGAGCTCTTGGCCACGCGGACACGCACGTCGCGCTTCACGCCATCGCGCTCAACGGTCTCGGTGCGGAAACCGACGCGGGTGGGCTTCTTGGTGGACGGGTCAACCAGAGCCACGTTGGAGATGTGGATCGTAGCCTCGACGACTTCGATGCCACCGGTCTTGGTGCCGCGCTGCGACTGACCGACCTTGGTGTGCTTGGTTACGCGGTTAATTCCCTCGACCAGCACGCGGTTGGACTCGGGGAACACGCGCAGAACCTTGCCCTGCTTGCCTTTGTCGCCGCCGCGCTCAGCCTTGGCGCCAGTGATGACCTGAACGAGGTCACCCTTTTTGATCTTAGCCATGGACTAAAGCACCTCCGGAGCCAGAGAAACGATCTTCATGAACTTCTTATCGCGAAGTTCACGACCAACCGGTCCGAAGATACGGGTACCGCGGGGGTCACCGTCGTTCTTCAGGATCACAGCTGCGTTCTCGTCAAACTTGATATAGGAACCATCCGCACGGCGGCGTTCCTTCTTGGTACGGACGATGACAGCCTTGACGACGTCGCCCTTCTTTACGTTGCCGCCCGGAATTGCGTCCTTGACGGTAGCGACGATTACGTCGCCAATGCCTGCGTAGCGACGGCCAGATCCACCGAGAACGCGAATGGTAAGGATTTCCTTAGCACCCGTGTTGTCGGCGACCTTGAGTCGCGACTCCTGCTGAATCACTATTTACTCCTTGCGTCGCGCTGGTTCTCAGACCGAAAGTCTTCCTACGGAATGAGCCTTGCGGAACGGTTGATCGGGGTGTCTCTTGACCTGCCTGGATTTTGCCAGACCAGGCCTAAACTCCCGTGCCAAAAACATTTGCTTCCCAGGCGGATTCCGACGGATCGGGGCGCTAGGGGGCACTATGCCGTGGCACGCTTGTTTACGAGGTTGATGACGGCGCACAGAGGGCGCCATACAAACTCAAAATCTTAGCACGTTTAGGCCGTATCCCCATATCACAGCTTCGCCGCCGCAGCACAGGCCAACGCCGCAAAGTCCAGGGCAGTACGAGGCAACGCAGGCAACGCGGCAGCAGCCGAACGGGGTTGTACAGGCCGGCACGGCACAGCAGCCCCCGACGGCGTCACGCCCGGCAGCCTTTTGGCCCCGCTCGTGCCGCACTCCCCCGGAATCCCGGCCCGCCGGCGTCGCCTGCCTGCCTGCCGAAACGCTGCCCTGCGTGACGCGTGACGCGTGACTCGGGTCCCGTGACTCGGGTCCCGGGGCCCGTGACGCGTGTTGCTCGTCCCGGGCCACGCGGGGACCCCTGCGCTCGGAAACGGGGAAACCCCCGCTCCCAGAAGGGAACGGGGGTTTCTCGACTTACAGCATGGCTGCAGGTATTACTTGGCCTTCTCGAGGATCTCCACCAGACGCCACCGCTTGGTAGCGGAGAGCGGGCGGGTCTCGGCGAGGAGAACGAGGTCGCCGATGCCGGCGCTGTTCTCTTCGTCGTGAGCCTTGATCTTCGTGTTGCGGCGAAGAACCTTGCCGTAGAGGGCGTGCTTCACACGGTCCTCGACCTGGACAACGATGGTCTTTTCCATCTTGTCCGAGACCACAAAACCGCGCTTCGTCTTACGGTAACCGCGCTCGTCAGCCGTAGCTGCGCCGGAAACAGTTTCCGTCACGTTCTCGTCCTTTTCACTCACTTGGAGTCCTCCTCGGTCTCAACCGTTTCAGCCTTGTCAGCCTTCTTGGTTGCAGCCTTCTTGGACTTCTTTTCTTCCTTGGCTTCCACAACCGGTGCGGCAACCTCGACACGAATGCCCAGCTCGCGCTCACGGAGAACGGTGTAGATGCGTGCGATGTCCTTCTTTACCGCGCGCAGCCGACCGTGGTTCTCCAGCTGACCGGTGGCGGACTGGAAACGCAGATTGAACAGCTCTTCCTTCGCCTTACGGAGTTCCTCAACGAGTCGCTCGTTGTCGAAACCGTCCAGCTGTGCAGATGCAAGTTCCTTGGATCCTACTGACATTTCTATTCACCACCTTCGCGACGCAGAATGCGTGCCTTCAACGGGAGCTTGTGGATCGCCAGGCGCAGTGCCTCGCGGGCAGTTGCCTCATCGACACCGGAGATCTCGAAGAGAACCCGGCCCGGCTTGACGTTTGAGACCCACCATTCCGGAGAACCCTTACCGGAACCCATGCGGGTTTCGGCCGGCTTCTTCGTCAGCGGACGGTCAGGATAGATGTTGATCCAGACCTTGCCGCCACGCTTGATGTGGCGGGTCATCGCGATACGGGCAGACTCGATCTGACGGTTGGTGACGTATGCCGGGCTCAGAGCCTGGATACCCCACTCACCGAAGGAGACCTTGGTGCCGCCCGTTGCAGCGCCGGAACGACCCGGGTGGTGCTGCTTACGGTGCTTGACTCGACGTGGGATAAGCATTTAAGCCTGTCCTCCTTCTACTGCCGGTGCAGCTGCTTCAACCACCGGAGCTTCGGCAGCAGCGGGTGCAGCAGCCTCGGCCGGGCGGTCAGGGCGACGACGGCGGTCTCCACGGTCAGCGCCACTCGGGCGGCCCGGGCGGTCGCTGGCACCACGGCCGCGGGACGGAGCAGCAGCTGCCTGCTGAGCCAGTTCCTTGGCGGTGATGTCACCCTTGTAGATCCAGACCTTCACGCCAATGCGGCCGAAGGTGGTCTTGGCCTCGTAGAAGCCGTAGTCGATGTTCGCGCGGAGGGTGTGCAGGGGCACACGGCCTTCGCGGTAGAACTCCGAGCGGGACATTTCTGCGCCGCCCAGTCGACCCGAGCAAGCGATACGGATGCCCTTGGCACCTGCACGCTGCGCGGACTGCATGGCCTTCTTCATCGCGCGGCGGAAAGCCACGCGGGAAGTCAGCTGCTCAGCTACGCCCTGGGCAACAAGCTGTGCTTCCATCTCGGGGTTCTTGACCTCGAGGATGTTCAGCTGAACCTGCTTGCCGGTGAGCTTTTCGAGCTCGCCGCGGATGCGGTCTGCTTCTGCACCGCGGCGGCCGATAACGATGCCCGGACGTGCCGTGTGGATATCCACACGGACACGGTCGCGGGTGCGCTCGATTTCAACCTTGGCGATGCCGGCGCGCTCCATGCCCGTGGACATGAGCTGGCGGATACGGATGTCTTCGCGAACGAAGTCCTTGTACCGCTGTCCGGGCTTGGTGCTGTCAGCAAACCAGTGCGATACGTGATCGGTGGTGATGCCGAGTCGGAACCCGTGCGGGTTAACTTTCTGTCCCACTTAGCGAGCCTCCTCTTTCTCCGGGGTAGCGACTACCACGGTGATGTGGCTCGTGCGCTTCTTGATCTGAAATGCACGACCCTGGGCTCGCGGCTGGAACCGCTTCATGGTCGGGCCTTCATCAACATACATTTCGCTGATGATGAGGTCACCCTCGTCAAACGCCACGCCGTCGCGGTCCGCGAGGACCCGGGCGTTGGAGATTGCCGACTGAACTACCTTGAATACCGGCTCCGAAGCTGCCTGGGGGGCAAACTTCAGAATTGCCAGAGCCTCATTCGCTTGCTTACCACGAACAAGGTTGACGACGCGCCGGGCCTTCATAGGCGTTACGCGGATGTGACGCGCAATTGCCTTGGCTTCCATTGCTTTCCTTCTCTCGTCTTTGACGTAAGTGCAGGCGCCTAGCGGCGCTTGCCCTTACGGTCGTCCTTGACATGGCCGCGGAATGTCCGCGTGGGAGCGAATTCGCCGAGCTTGTGCCCGACCATCGACTCAGTGACAAACACGGGGATGTGCTTGCGTCCGTCGTGTACGGCGATCGTGTGGCCGAGCATGTCGGGGACGATCATCGAGCGGCGGGACCAGGTCTTGATGACGTTCTTGGTGCCCTTTTCGTTTTCCCTGGCTACCTTTACAAAGAGGTGCTGGTCAACGAAAGGACCTTTTTTCAGGCTGCGTGGCATGTGTCCAGGCTCCTATCGCTTGTTCTTGCCAGTACGACGGCGACGAACAATAAGCTTGTCGCTCTCTTTGTTGGGACGGCGGGTGCGGCCTTCGCGCTTACCGTTCGGGTTGACGGGGTGACGTCCACCGGACGTCTTACCCTCGCCACCACCGTGGGGGTGGTCGACCGGGTTCATGGCGACACCACGGACGGTCGGGCGAACGCCCTTCCACCGCATACGGCCGGCCTTACCCCAGTTGATGTTCGACTGCTCGGCGTTGCCGACCTCGCCGACGGTTGCGCGGCAGCGCACGTCAACGTTGCGGATTTCGCCGGAAGGCAGACGCAGCTGGGCGAAACGGCCTTCCTTAGCAACGAGCTGGATCGATGCGCCGGCGGAGCGGCCCATCTTGGCGCCGCCACCCGGACGCAGTTCGACTGCGTGGATAACGGTACCGACCGGGATGTTGCGCAGCGGAAGGTTGTTGCCGGGCTTGATGTCAGCGTCGGCACCTGCCTCTACCGTGTCACCCTGGGCCAGCTTGTTCGGGGCAATGATGTACCGCTTGGTGCCATCAATGTAGTGCAGGAGTGCGATGCGAGCCGTGCGGTTCGGATCGTACTCGATTTCGGCAACGCGGGCGTTGACGCCGTCTTTGTCGTGGCGACGGAAGTCGATCAGACGGTACTGGCGCTTGTGGCCACCACCCTTGTGACGGGTCGTGATCTTGCCGGTGTTGTTACGTCCACCCTTTTTCGGGAGGGGACGAACCAACGACTTTTCCGGCGTCGACCGCGTGATTTCAGTGAAGTCCGCTACGCTCGAGCCGCGACGGCCCGGGGTAGTCGGCTTATATTTACGGATTCCCATAATTTATTTCCTCGTTAAAGTGGTCTCCGCTACGAGAGCGGACCGCCGAAGATGTCGATAGTGCCTTCTTTGAGGCTCACAATTGCACGCTTGGTGTTCTTGCGGGTACCCCATCCGAATTTGGTGCGCTTGCGCTTACCGGCACGGTTGATGGTGTTGATCGAGTCGACCTTGACGGAGAAGATTTTCTCCACGGCCAGCTTGATCTCGGTCTTGTTCGAGCGGGGGTCCACCAGGAAGGTGTACTTGCCCTCATCGATCAGGCCGTAGCTCTTTTCCGAAACGACGGGTGCAAGCACGACGTCGCGCGGGTCCTTGAGGGTGGCTGCACTCACTTGGCATCCTCCTGGTTCTTTGCCACTGCCCGGTGAGCAACGAATGCTTCGTAGGCAGCCTTGGTGAAGACAACGTCATCGGAGACGAGAACGTCGTAGGTGTTCAGCTGGTCTGCGTACAGAACGTGAACATCAGTGAGGTTGCGCACGGAGAGTGCAGCAACATCGTTGGCGCGCTCGATGACGACGAGCAGGTTCTTGCGCTCGGAGACACCTCGCAGAGTTGCCAGTGCCGCGCTGGAGGACGGCTTGGTGCCGGCTACCAGTTCAGCAACAACGTGGATGCGGCCGTTACGGGCGCGGTCAGAGAGAGCGCCGCGCAGTGCAGCAGCAATCATCTTCTTGGGGGTGCGCTGGCTGTAGTCACGCGGCGTGGGGCCGTGGACAACGCCACCACCGGTCATGTGAGGAGCACGGATTGAACCCTGACGGGCGCGGCCGGTGCCCTTCTGCTTGAACGGCTTGCGACCTGCACCGGAAACTTCGGCGCGGGTCTTGGTCTTGTGGGTACCCTGGCGAGCAGCAGCGAGCTGGGCAACGACGACCTGGTGCAGCAGCGGCACGTTGGTCTGTACGTCGAAGATCTCTGCAGGCAGGTCAACCTTGACAGTGCTAGTCATTGAACTAGGCTCCCTTCACGGCGGTGCGTACGAGTACGACCTGGCCGCGGGCGCCGGGGACGGCGCCCTTGATCAGGAGCAGCGACTTCTCGACGTCAACCGCGTGGACCGTGAGGTTCAGCGTGGTGTGACGAACGGCGCCCATGCGGCCGGCCATTTTCATGCCCTTGAAGACGCGGCTCGGGGTGGATGCGCCACCGATAGAACCGGGCTTACGGTGGTTCTTGTGGGCACCGTGGGAAGCTCCAACGCCGTGGAAGCCGTGACGCTTCATAACACCGGCGAAGCCCTTACCCTTGGTGGTGCCAACGACGTCGATCTTCTGGCCGGCTTCGAAGAGCTCTACAGAGAGCTCCTGGCCCAGCTCGTAAGATGCAGCATCTGCAGTGCGCAGTTCTACGACGTGGCGGCGAGGCGTGACGCCCGCCTTTTCAAAGTGACCAGCCAGCGGCTTGGTGACCTTGCGGGGATCGATCTGGCCGTAGCCGATCTGAACGGCGACATAGCCATCAGTGTCTGCATTGCGCAGCTGCGTGATGACGTTCGAGTCAGCCTGGACCACAGTGACGGGGATGAGCTTGTTGTTCTCGTCCCAGACCTGGGTCATGCCGAGCTTCGTGCCCAGCAGGCCCTTTACGTTACGGGTTGCGGTCATAGTTTCTCAGCACCTCCCTAAAGCTTGATTTCGATGTTCACGTCGGCCGGCAGGTCGAGACGCATGAGCGAATCAACAGCCTTCGGCGTGGGGTCGATGATGTCGATCAGACGCTTGTGAGTACGCATTTCGAAGTGCTCACGGCTGTCCTTGTACTTGTGCGGAGAGCGGATTACGCAGTAGATGTTCTTCTCCGTCGGCAGCGGCACAGGGCCTACTACCGTGGCGCCTGCGCGCGTGACCGTCTCAACGATCTTCCGTGCTGAAGAGTCAATGACCTCGTGGTCGTATGACTTCAGCCGGATGCGGATTTTTTGTCCCGCCATGTCGCCTGACTCTCTTTCGTTGGTGCTGCTCCAGTGAGGGCTGCTCTGTTTACTTGCATGTTGCATGTGGCTGCCGAAGCAATTGAAGTCGTAACTACCACCCGCCGCACAAACTGAATCCGGATAAATCCGGGTTCCTCAATCTGCCGGCGTAACCGACCCCCGCGGTCGGGCGTGTCGCGCTTTTCACGCGAACCAGCCCGCAGTTCCATTGGGAGTGGGTTATGTTTGGTCTCCCACTTGGACCCTGGCACCCGGCATTATCCGGATCGGGACGCGAAGGAGCGCTTGAACAACTCATCTAGTATGCCGGAATTAACGGGCAGAAGCGAATCAGGGGCAACGTGGAGGGGTGCCGGCGGGTCATTGCCTTCAGCGGGCCGCGTGGGGATGATAGGGACATGACTGTGCAGGACTCTGTAGCAGTTCAGGCCCTCGCCGCGCGCCTGAGCCCCGATTTCCAGCTGGGCGTTGCCTCCGCCGCCTTCCAGATCGAGGGCTCCCTTGCCGCCGGCGGCCGTGGCCCCTCCGGCTGGGACGCCTTCGTCGAGAAACCCGGCAGCATCCGGGGCGGCCACTCCCCCGCCGTCGCCTGCGACCACTACAACCGCACCCCCGAAGACATTAACCTGATGCGCACGCTCGGCATCGACTCGTACCGTTTCTCCCTTTCCTGGCCGCGGATCCAGCCCGAGGGGACCGGTCCGTTCAACAGTGAAGGGCTCGATTTTTACGACCGGCTGATCGACCAGCTGCTCGAGGCCGGCATCTCACCGATGGCCACCCTGTACCACTGGGACACCCCCTTGCCGCTGGAACACCGCGGCGGCTGGCTGAACCGCTCCACCGCGGAACGCTTCGCCGAGTACAGCGCGGCGGCCGGCCGGCGGTTCGGCGACCGTGTGGCCCAGTGGGTGACGCTGAACGAACCGGTGTCAGTGACGCTCAACGGTTACGCCCTGGGCGTCCACGCCCCGGGCCGCGACCTGCTCTTCGATGCCCTGCCCGCTGTGCACCACCAGCTCCTCGGCCACGGCCTCGCCGTGCAGGCGCTGCGAGCGGAGGGGGTCAGCGGCGCCGTGGGAGTCACCAACCTGCACTCCCCGGTACGGCCAGCGTCCCGCTCGGTGACGGACCGGTTCCTGGCCAACATCTTCGACCTCGTGCTGAACCGCGTCTATGCGGACCCCATCCTCCTGGGCCGGTACCCGAAGGTGCCCCTGATCGCAAAGCCCTGGTTCCGTTCGCTGGGGAAGAGCTCCGACGCCGACCTGCGGACCATCCACCAGCCCCTGGACTTCTACGGGCTGAACTACTACTACCCCGTGAAGGTCGCGACGGGCGCCGGACCGGCCGAAAGCCCCGTGGGGACCACGGACGCGATGCTGAAGATGCCGTTCCACATGGCAGCGTTCCCGGAGTATGCCACCACGGGTTTCGGCTGGCCGGTGGCACCGGACCATCTGGGGCCGCTGCTGCGCGAGCTGAAGGACCGGTATGCCGGGGCGCTCCCGCCGCTGTACATCACCGAAAGCGGGGCCAGCTTCCCCGAACCCGACCATGTGTCCGGCCCCATCGCGGATACCGAACGGATCAGCTACATCGCCTCCCACCTCGGCCACGCCCTGGCCGCCACGGCGCCCGGCGGCATCGCCGAGGACGTCGAACTGCTGGGCTACTACGTCTGGACGCTGATGGACAACTTCGAGTGGGCGGCCGGCTACTCGCAACGCTTCGGCCTGGTCCATGTGGACTTCGACACCCAGGAACGCACGCCCAAGGATTCCTACTACTGGTACCAGGCACTCAGCCGGGCCCGCAAAGGCTGACCGGACAGGGGCGTTGCCGGACTGACGGGTCAGTCCGGACGACCAGGCAGTCCGGACCGTGGTGCTCCGGCCGGCTGCCCGTCTTTGCGCCTATTTCTCCCGGTTTGCCCGGCTGATGCGTTTGGCCCGCTCAATCTCGTGGCGGAAGTGCTTCTTGGCCCAAAAGACACCGGCGACGACGGCAACGGCCACCAACAGGAAAATAAACCAGCCCATTGTGAGCTCCCTTCGTTGGGAGCAACGATATCAGCGCCCGGTCCCCGTCAACCATGGTCCACCGGCTCGCGGTGCGCCGCCGGCTCGGGCGGGGCGGGCTTGCTGCGGTTCAGCCGCCAGACCGCGATTGCGATCAGGGCCAGGGCAATGAGGGCCAGCAAAACGAAGGTGTACTGGCGCATCGCCCACAGGATACACAGCGCCACCCCCGCGGCGCCCCACCAGACAAACAACCGTTCCCCCACGGCCAGCCCGGCCATGAGCAGCACGGCCATCAGCGCCAGGACCCAGAGCTGCTGCCCCGGATCACCGCCGAGGATGATTCCCAGCCCGGACAGCGTCAGGAGTCCTGCGCCGCCGGACCACAGCACCCGGACTGCTGCCCGGTTTCCGGACAGTTGGCGGAGTGCGCCCAGCACCGCCGCGAGAACCACGTACCACTGCAGGGTCCAGAACCAGTCGGGCCAGCCGGACCCCGCGTCGAGTCCGGTGAACAGCACCGTGCGCTGCACGGCCGCCGTCGTGGCAAAGGCTCCCAGCTCCGCGGCCACCCGGCGGGCACGAGCCGGTGCTTCGGCGCAGCAGGCCGCGGCGGTGGCCGCCACGAGCACCGCACCGGCCCAGGACGTCACGTCCCACCGCAGCCCGGCGGCCGCGGCGAGGCCCAGACCCAGGACTCCGGCGGCCGCGAGCGAGAAGCGCCGGACCGGATCGGCGCCCAGCGGGCCGCGGCGCAGCCACCGGATGGCGTACATTGCCGCAGCAGCCGGAGCGCAGCCGGCCAGCCACGGCAGGTAACTGCCCCACGCGCCCGGAACGGCGTCCAGCATCTGGGCGGCTGCCAGCGTGGCACCTGCCAGCACCGCCGCCACCGCGGGCACATACACCGCCGGCCACCGCTCCAGGTGCGACGCCCCAAAGAGGACCACCGCGAGCACCAGCACCGATGCCCCGGTCAGCCAGTCAGCGGCCGCAGGCGCCAGCAGCAGGGCCGACCCGACGAAGGCACCGGAGCCGGCCAGCCAGAGCCAGCGTTCGACGTCGGCCCGCGCGTTCCGACGGAAGAGCAGGCCTGCGCCGGTGGCGGCCAGCGCCAGTACGAGCAGCACAACCACGACCCCGTCGGAGCTCAGCAACGGCCGGCCAAGGAAAACGCCGGCAGCCGCAGGGCCGTCGAACTGCGCCAGCGGACCCAGCGCCACGGTGCCGAGCACGGCGGCATAGACCGTCAGATAGGCCGCCCCGCGGGCCGCGAACACCCGGCTGGCGGCTGCGGCGGAAACCAGCAGCAGGCTCACGTGCAGCAGGACGACCCAGCGTCCGCCGTTGTCCGGCGCTGCCGCAAGGTAGCCGAGCGGCAGCGCCGTCTGGGCGGCGAGCGTGATCCACACCGCCGCCTGCTGGAACGGGACTTCCAGCAGCCGGTGCCGCATGAGCCAGCGGATCACGTGCTGGGCCGCGAGGACCAGCCCGAACGTTACCGAGACGGCGGTGACCGAGACCGTTGCGTCATAGCTGAGCACGAGTGCCAGTGCCAGGGTCAGCACCCGGGCCGCAGCGAAGTAGCTGCCTTTGGCCGTGCGCGAAGTGGCAGCCACCACCATCGCGGCACTGAAGGCCGCAAAGATGCCCAGGACCAGCTCGACGTCGAGCGCCATACCCGCACGGGCCGGCAGCAGCACCAACAGCGCCGCGGGGGCAAACACAGCCGCCCCTGGGCGGGCACGCAGCACGAACCCCGCAGCCGCTGCGCTGAGGGACATCACGACGACGGCGGCGGTCAGCTGCCAGCCCCCGGCTGCCTGGTCCTGGAGGCCGGAGAACCTGAGCAGGGACAGGCCGGCAGCCTGTAGTCCGAGCACGACGGCGGCGTCGGTGAGCACGCCGCGGGGAGCCCGTCCCCGGGCCTCGGCCAGCAGGGGGAATACCAGCTGCAGCCCCAACGCCAGTTCCGCAAGCGAGGCGCCCGCGACTTCGCCGCCGCCGATCAGCAGCGGGCCGGCGTCCTGCCGGAGCTGCTGGTAGCCCGTCAGGACCAGGACGGTGCCGGTCCCGCGGGCCAGCCACCAGTAGCTCCACCGCTGCTGCATCCCGATGCGTCGCAGGGCAGTTGCCGCCAGATAAAGCACGGTCAGGACCAGGCTGATGTTGCCGGCCCGGAGCGAGACGCCGGCAAACGCCATGCCGCACAGCGCCGCCGCCATGCCCACGGGCAGCAGCTCAGGGATCCCGGCACGCCACGGGGACCCTGCTGCCGCTTGAGCGGTGAGGGCCCAGCCGATACCCAGGCAGACGAGGAGCTGGAGCACGATGGCGGCGCCGGTGAGCGCTCTCCCCTGCGTGTCGTCGACGAACGCCATGGCGGCGAGGGCGGGAAGCGCCGCGACGGTGAAGGCGGCCAGGGTCTGGTTGGGGGCCAGCGAGGGCACGGCCGCCCGGACGAGGACCGCGGTGGCGAGCTGCTGCGCCACGAGGGCCAGCAGGAAAGCGGACACCACCGGAAGCGAACCGGGGAGTTCGCCGGTCACCGCCGCGGTGGCCGCGGGAACGGCCAGCGTCGCTGCGGTGCGGGCGGCGAGAACGAAGTGCAGCCGCAAGGGCTCCGCCGGGGGCCTCGAGCGGCCCGCCCAGAACAGCGCTGCCAGCAGCAGGAAGCCCGCCGGGGTCCAGCCGCCGGCAGGGTCACCGATGGCGGCTGACAGCACGAGGGCAGCCAGCGGCGCCCATTCCGCCAGTCCGCCGAGGCCCACCGCGAGGGCCATGGCGGTGAGCAACGCCAGCAGCAGCGGCGCCCATACCGGCACGTCGGCATTTGGGTCGGCCGGAACATCCAGCAGGGTCACCGCACGCCAGGACAGGGTCAGGAGCAGTTGCAGCCCGAAGGTGCCGAGGGCGTCCGCCCGCCTGCGGCCGGCCGACCCCAGCAGTGCGGCAGGAACGACGTCCCGCCCCGAGGCCAACAGGACAGCCTGGAGGGCTGCCAGCACGAGGGCTGTCAGCAGCATCCACGGCAGGCTGTCGCTCGCCGCCCAGACCGCGGCCGCCGGCGCCACGGTGAGGCTGAAGCGCGCCCCGTAGTACTGGGCGACCCGGAATCGGCTCTGCGGAACAGCCGCCATCAGGGCGAAGTAGGCGCCACACAGGAACATGATGAGCGCGTACTCGCCCCTGCCGAGCAGCAGCGGAATGAAGGTCACCGCGACCGCGACGGCGGGAACCACAAACGGGTGCAGGTCCATGAGCGGCTTGAGGAAGACCGACGGCATCCAGCGGGGCCTGGTCAGGGCCAGCAGTGTCAGGACGACCACCATGGCGATCAGCGCAGCGAAATACCAGACGAGGGCCCCGCCCAGGACCGAAATTCCGGACCACGTCGTCGACACGGCGAACGTCAGGGACAGATAGGCGAGGACCTTGCTGTCCATCCGGACGGCGGCGGCAACATAGGCGACGGTGCCGATGGCTGAGGTGACCAGCCAGGCGGCAGGGCCGTCGGGCAGGGTGAAGTTGTACAGGGCCAGGCCGGCCACCGGGATCAGTGCCAGTCCGGTACCGGTGAATGCGACGGCGGCGGGCCTGAGCCGCGGGGCCTTCGCGTGCAGGATCAGCCCACCGGTAAAGAACAGTGCAGTGATCGCGGCGACGCCGGCGAAGCGGAGGACTTCCGGCAGGGCCGTGCCGACGAACAGGGCGCCGGCAGCCACCAGCAGGAGGCTGGCGACGTAGAGGGTGATGTTGATGTTCTGGCGGTCCCGCTTCTCCTTGCGGGCGGCCCGCTCCGCGGCGGATTCCTGCGGACCAGCCGGACGCGGGGGCGGCGGAGCGGGCGGCTGCAGTGGCAGGGGTCGAGACAGTTCCTGCCGGACCGGCTGGAACCGCTGGGTTGGGGCTGGCGGCACTGTCAGTGCGGAAGACGGGATGGTCGATGCTGCCTGCCCGGGGGCGGCCTCCGCATCCCTCCAGCCCTGAAGGTGCCCGGCACGGAAACCCGCCGCGAAGGTCCCCCTGCTCTCCGCCTCGCTGCGCCGGCGCTCCCGCGCTCTCCCCCAGCGGACACCCGCCAGGAGGGCGCCCGCCAGCAGAAGCAGAACAAGCAGGGGCGGGACAGCGGTCGACATAGATGCCCTTCGTGATTCTGGCTGTCCGGATCCGCCCAGCCCATTAAATCCAATGACTAGATGAAATATATCACCGGCGGGCAGTCAACGGATGCCTGCCCACAGGGCACGCTCCCACGACCGGGGATCCTCCACAACCCGGGAAACCGCGTCGAACAGCATCGTGGCCCTCCGCCCCGGGTCATACTGCGGCCAGCCCGGGTCACCCGTGCCCGCAAACGCCACCCACGCGGCGTGCATGGTGCGCGCGAGTTCCTGCGGCGGATCGTTGCCCAGCAGCGGACCGAACAGCGGTGCGTCCGGCGTCGCCGTGTCGAAGACAAATGCAACCTCAAGGGCATGGACTGCACCGAGACCCGGTGCGGCCCAGTGGAATTCGTACATGTAGGTCCCCGCCGCGGAGCTGGCGCGGGCATGCGCGTCGGCCAGACGGATCGCAGGGATCCGCATCCACCAGTCAGTCTGGACCGCAGCCAGCAGATCACCGGGAGTTGCCGACGGGTAGTGCGCCCGGTAAGCCGCCAGCGCCTCCCCGGCCGGCAGCCCGTACGTGGCCAAAGCCTGGTGTCCGAAGGAACGGACCGGTCCGCCCAGGATCTCGTCAGTGATCCCGGCGATCGCGCCGCTGGCGACCAGCCAGAGCCGCCAGTCGTCGGCGTTGGTGCCGACGATCACGTCGACCTGTCTGCCGGCTCCGGCAGCGATCCGATCGATCGGCGGCCCCGGCAGAATGTCGCCGTCGACGACGGGCTGCCACGGCATCGTACTGGCCACCACCGCTTCGCCCCAGCGCTCCGGGTCGGGGTCGGCGAGCAGTTCGTCCTTCAGTCCGGCCTGGGCCGCCAGCAGACGCGCGACGCCGGCGCCCGCGATCGCCTCACGGGTCGCGGGCACCCCGAGCTTGCCGGCCAGGTAGCCGGCGATGCGCAGCGCATCCCCGGCGGGCGTGACCTGGTGGGCTGCGCCGCTTTGCAGGATCGCCCGCCGGAAGAGCCCGTCCGCGCGGGGCATGGCGAGCAGCATCCCGATGCTCATCGCACCGGCGGACTCGCCGAAGACAGTGACGTTGCCGGGGTCCCCGCCGAAAGCAGCGATGTTGTCCCGTAGCCACTGGAGCGCAGCGACCTGGTCGAGAAGTCCGAGGTTGGCGATGCCGTCGCCGAGGTAGAGGAAGCCTTCCGCGCCCGGACGCCAGTTGATGACGACACAGACCACGCCGTCCCGGGCGAAACGGCTACCGTCGTAGGCCGCCGTCGAGCTGAGCTCGAACATGCCGCCCTGGATCCAGACCATGACGGGCAACCTTGCCGGGCCGGTCTCCGGCGTCCAGATGTTGAGGTTCAGGCAGTCCTCGGCCGGGGCAGCCCGGTCCACGGCCGCGAACGCGGGCCCGACGGCTTCCCAGTCCTCGGATGCCCCGGCGGCCGGGCCGCTGGGGGTCGGCGGCGCCACCTGAGGGGGCTCCGGCCCAAGGGCTGTGGCATCACGCACGCCGGGCCACGGCGTAACCGGCCGGGGCGGCCGCAGCCGGCCCGCGCCGAAGGGCGGCGCGGCATACGGTACGTCGAGAAAGGTGTGAACGCCGTCGGCAAAGCTCCCGCGCAGCACCCCGTGAACCGTCGTGACAAGGTCATTCATCAGACCATCGTCGGTCCGGCGCGCGCGGCCGGGTAAGGGGCCTTGGACCTGCCCGCCCTGGCGGCGGACGCGGCGTCGGTGGCGGAGGAGGCGCAGTAGGGCCGTCGGAGGCGGCGCAGCGGCGTCGCAGCAGTGGCGCAGCAAAAAGAACAGCCCCGCTGCGACTGCAGCGGGGCTGTTCTTTGCTTCACGGGGGCCGTCAGACGGCCACCCGATCAGGGGTCTAACTCAGATCAGCAAGTACTACTTGAGGATCTTGGTAACGCGTCCCGAACCAACGGTGCGGCCGCCTTCGCGGATAGCGAAGCCGAGGCCCTCTTCCATGGCGATGGGCTGGATGAGCGCAACGGTCATCTCAGTGTTGTCGCCGGGCATAACCATTTCCGTGCCTTCCGGCAGGGTGATAACGCCGGTTACGTCCGTGGTGCGGAAGTAGAACTGCGGGCGGTAGTTGGAGTAGAACGGGTTGTGACGCCCGCCTTCGTCCTTGGAGAGGATGTAGACGTTAGCCTCGAAGTCGGTGTGCGGGGTAATGGAACCCGGCTTGACGACAACCTGGCCACGCTCAACATCGTCGCGCTTCAGACCGCGGAGCAGGAGGCCACAGTTCTCGCCGGCCCATGCTTCGTCGAGCTGCTTGTGGAACATCTCGATACCGGTAACCGTGGTCTTCTGGACCGGGCGGATGCCGACGATCTCGACCTCGGAGTTGATGGCGAGGGTTCCGCGCTCGGCGCGGCCCGTAACAACGGTGCCACGGCCGGTGATCGTGAAGACATCTTCGATCGGCATCAGGAAGGGCTTGTCGCGGTCGCGTACCGGGTCCGGCACGGAGTTGTCGACAGCTTCCATGAGGTCCTCGACGGACTTGACCCAAACCGGGTCGCCTTCGAGAGCCTTCAGGCCTGAAACGCGAACGACCGGAGCCTCATCGCCATCGAAGCCCTGAGCCGAAAGCAGCTCGCGAACTTCCATTTCGACGAGGTCGAGGAGCTCTTCGTCATCGACCATGTCCGACTTGTTCAGTGCAACCAGCAGGTAGGGAACGCCAACCTGGCGGGCGAGCAGGACGTGCTCGCGGGTCTGAGCCATCGGGCCGTCAGTGGCGGCAACCACGAGGATTGCACCGTCCATCTGTGCAGCGCCGGTGATCATGTTCTTGATGTAGTCAGCGTGACCCGGGGCGTCTACGTGTGCGTAGTGGCGCTTCTCGGTCTGGTACTCAACGTGGGAGATGTTGATGGTAATGCCGCGCTGACGCTCTTCGGGAGCAGAGTCAATGGACGCGAAGTCGCGCTGCTCGTTGAGTGTCGGGTACTTGTCGTACAGCACCTTGGAAATCGCGGCCGTCAGCGTCGTCTTACCGTGGTCAACGTGACCAATGGTGCCGATGTTGACGTGCGGCTTAGTCCGCTCGAACTTTGCCTTTGCCACAGGTTCCTCCTAGAACGTTTTCAAATGACTTACTCTTCGACCGCGCTTGTCGCGGCGAAACTTCAGTAAGTCTACTTGGGGGGCTTTGGATTGATGAAATTGCAGATTCAGGAACTAATACTAGTCCCTCGAGTCTGCCGGTGCAGATGGCAGCCCGGCTTGCCCGGAAAAGCGGCTGGCCGGAACCGGCCACCTGCACCGGGCGAATCTCCGTTGACGGAAACGCACCCGAGTTTGTTGCTGCGAGAGCCCTAGGGACTACTCGCCGCGGTTCTTCTGGATGATCTCGTCGGCAAATGCCTTCGGGACCTCGGCGTAGCTGTGGAACGTCATGGAGTACACAGCGCGGCCCTGGGTCTTCGAGCGCAGGTCACCGATGTAGCCGAACATGCCGGACAGCGGGACGTGCGCGCGGATGACCTTGACGCCCTGGGCATCTTCCATGGACTGCATCTGGCCACGGCGGGAGTTGAGGTCACCGATAACTTCACCCATGTATTCCTCAGGGGTGCGGACCTCGACATCCATCAGCGGTTCGAGCAGGATGGGGTTCGCCTTGCGTGCGGCTTCCTTGAAAGCCATACGCCCGGCGATCTTGAACGCCATTTCCGAGGAGTCAACATCGTGGTACGCGCCGTCAATCAGCGTGGCCTTGATGCCGACAACCGGGTAGCCCGCGAGGACGCCGTCGTTCAGCGCATCCTGGATACCGGCGTCGACCGAGGGGATGTATTCGCGCGGAATACGTCCACCGGTGACCTTGTTCGAGAACTCGTACAGCTCGCCCTCGGACGTGTCCAGCGGCTCGATCGCGATCTGGATCTTTGCGAACTGGCCGGAACCACCGGTCTGCTTCTTGTGCGTGTAGTCGTGACGCTCTACAGCACGCTTGATGGTTTCGCGGTAGGCAACCTGGGGCTTGCCCACGTTTGCCTCGACCTTGAATTCGCGGCGCATGCGGTCCACCAGGATATCCAGGTGGAGCTCGCCCATGCCGGCGATGATGGTCTGGCCGGTGTCCTCGTTGAGGGAGACCTGGAAGGTCGGGTCCTCAGCGGAGAGCTTCTGGATGGCCGTGGAGAGCTTCTCCTGGTCACCCTTGGTGTTCGGCTCGATCGCAACAGAGATCACGGGCTCCGGGAAGCTCATGGACTCGAGGACGATCTGGTTGCTCGGATCACACAGGGTGTCGCCCGTGGTGGTGTCCTTCAGACCGATCGCTGCGTAGATGTGGCCAGCGGTAGCGCCGTCAACGGGCATTTCCTTGTTGGCGTGCATCTGGAACAGCTTGCCGATGCGCTCCTTCTTGCCCTTGGTGGAGTTGACCACCTGGGAGCCTGCTTCCACGTGACCGGAGTACACGCGGATGAAGGTGAGCTGACCGAAGAACGGGTGCGTGGCAATCTTGAACGCCAGAGCCGAGAACGGCTCATCGGCAGACGGCTTGCGCGTCAGTTCCTTTTCTTCGTCGCGGGGATCGTGACCGATCATCGGCGGGACGTCGAGCGGGTTCGGCAGGTAGTCCACGACAGCGTCAAGCATCGGCTGGACGCCGCGGTTCTTGAACGCGGAGCCGCAGAAGACCGGGTAGAGCTCGGAGCTGATCGTCATCTTGCGGATGCCGGCCTTGAGCTCGTCGGTGGTGATTTCTTCACCTTCGAGGTACTTCTCCATGAGCTCTTCGGAGGACTCAGCAACGGTCTCAACGAGCGTTGCGCGGTACTCTTCGGCCTTTTCCTTGAGGTCAGCCGGGATCTCCTGGATCTCGTACTTGGCACCCATGGTGACGTCACCCTTGGAGTCGCCGGGCCAGACCAGTGCGCGCATGTAAAGCAGGTCGACGACGCCGATGAAGTCGTTCTCGGCGCCGATCGGAAGCTGCATGACGAGCGGCTTGGCACCGAGGCGGCTGATGATGGTGTCGACGGTGAAGTAGAAGTCAGCGCCGAGCTTGTCCATCTTGTTGACGAAGCAGATGCGCGGAACGTTGTACTTGTCAGCCTGGCGCCAGACAGTCTCAGACTGCGGCTCCACGCCTTCCTTGCCATCGAACACAGCAACTGCACCGTCGAGGACGCGCAGGGAGCGCTCAACCTCAACCGTGAAGTCAACGTGGCCGGGGGTGTCGATGATGTTGATCTGGTTGTTTTCCCAGAAGCAGGTCACGGCGGCAGACGTGATGGTGATGCCGCGTTCCTTTTCCTGTTCCATCCAGTCAGTCGTCGAAGCGCCGTCGTGCGTTTCGCCGATCTTGTGGTTCACACCTGTGTAGAACAGAATGCGCTCGGTAGTAGTGGTCTTGCCGGCGTCAATGTGGGCCATGATGCCGATATTGCGGACCTTGCTAAGGTCGGTAAGCACGTCCTGTGCCACGGTGTCTCCCTTTCGGATGGACTGCACGTTCGCCGCCGGCTCGGTAGAGCCGGCGGCGTCCGGGAAGTATTACCAGCGGTAGTGTGCGAAGGCCTTGTTGGACTCGGCCATCTTGTGCGTGTCTTCGCGACGCTTCACAGCGGCACCGAGACCGTTGGAGGCATCCAGAATCTCGTTCTGGAGGCGCTCGGTCATGGTCTTCTCGCGGCGGGCCTTGGAGTAGCCAACCAGCCAGCGCAGTGCGAGTGCGGTGGAGCGGCCCGGCTTGACCTCAACCGGAACCTGGTAGGTGGCGCCACCGACGCGGCGGGAGCGGACCTCGAGGGAAGGCTTGACGTTCTCCATGGCCTTCTTGAGGGCTGCAACCGGGTCGCCGCCGGACTTGGCACGAGCACCTTCGAGTGCACCGTAAACGATGCGCTCTGCGGTGGACTTCTTGCCGTCAACGAGCACCTTGTTGATCAGCTGGGTGACCAGCGGGGAGCCGTAAACGGGATCTAGAACTAGCGGCCGCTTGGGGGCCGGACCCTTGCGAGGCATATTACTTCTTCTCCATCTTTGCGCCGTAGCGGCTACGAGCCTGCTTACGGTTCTTGACACCCTGGGTATCGAGGGCACCACGGACGATCTTGTAACGGACACCCGGAAGGTCCTTAACGCGGCCGCCACGGACGAGCACAATGGAGTGCTCCTGCAGGTTGTGGCCTACACCGGGGATGTAAGCGGTGACTTCAACGCCACCGTTGAGGCGCACACGTGCAACCTTACGCAGAGCCGAGTTCGGCTTCTTCGGGGTCGTCGTGTAAACGCGGGTGCAGACACCGCGGCGCATGGGGCTGCCGTTAAGCGCGGGGGCCTTGGTCTTCTTGACCTTAGGCGTGCGGCCCTTGCGGACCAGCTGGTTAATCGTAGGCACTCTCGTGTTCTCCGTTTTATCCGGAGCGGCCGTTGGCAGCCGCTCTCTTGTCGCTGCGCCCCGCCGCTCGAGCTTTGAAGTTCTCTCCGGAGCGGCTGAGGCGAAGCCTTAATAGTCGGACCGCACGCCGGGAACCACGGACTTTCATCCCGGATTGCCCCTAGGCATGCGAAAATGTGGCATACGTTGCACAAGAACCCTGCAAACCGGAAACGTCGACCTGGTTCAGCCTTTCAGCTTCTACCGGCGCTCTCATCCACTGCCACAATAACAATTAGTCTCAAGTCTAACACGAACGGGTCCCGGCCCTTAATCGGCGCGGAACCAGGCCCCCCTCCCCCGGGGACGGGGGCCGCCCTTAAACACCAACGCGGGGTCACTTCGCGCCCAATCCTAGGTCCGGATTGGGCCGCAAGTGACCCCGCGTTGGTTATAGGCGGTTAGCGGAAGTCGCTGCCCAGGTCGTAGTCATCCAGCGGGATGGCGTGGAACTCAGGAGCTCCGTCGCCGCCCAGGGAATCGTAGGAGAAGTCACTGAACGCGCTCGGGCCGGTGAACAGGTTGGCCTTCGCTTCCTCAGTGGGCTCCACCGTGACCTCGGTGTAGCGCGGGAGACCCGTGCCGGCCGGGATGAGCTTACCGATGATGACGTTTTCCTTGAGGCCGAGCAGCGGATCGCTCTTGCCTTCCATAGCCGCCTGCGTCAGGACGCGGGTGGTTTCCTGGAAGGAAGCTGCGGACAGCCAGGACTCGGTCGCCAGGGACGCCTTGGTGATGCCCATGAGCTCGGGACGGCCGGAAGCCGGCGTCTTGCCCTCGGACACAACACGGCGGTTGGCGTCCTCGAAGCGGCTGCGCTCGGCGAGCTCGCCGGGCAGCAGATCCGATTCGCCGGACTCGATGACCGTGACGCGGCGCAGCATCTGGCGGACGATAACCTCGACGTGCTTGTCGTGGATACCGATGCCCTGGCTGCGGTACACGCCCTGGACTTCGTCAACCAGGAACTTCTGCGCGGCACGGGGGCCCATGATGCGCAGAACCTGCTTGGGGTCGACCGGACCGTTGATGAGCTTCTGGCCGACGCTGACGTGCTCGCCGTCTTCGATGAGAAGACGTGAACGGCGCAGCACCGGGTAAGCGATCTCTTCGGATCCGTCATCCGGGGTGATGACCAGGCGCATCTGGCGCTCGGACTCTTCGATGGTGATGCGGCCGGCTGCTTCTGCAATCGGTGCGACACCCTTCGGAGTTCGGGCTTCGAAGAGCTCCTGGATACGGGGCAGACCCTGGGTGATGTCGTCGCCACCGCTGGAGGAAACAGCACCACCGGTGTGGAACGTACGCATGGTCAGCTGGGTACCCGGCTCACCGATGGACTGTGCGGCGATGATGCCGACTGCCTCACCGATGTCGACGGTCTTACCCGTGGCCAGCGAACGGCCGTAGCACAGGGCGCAGGTTCCGACGCTGGACTCACAGGTGAGTACGGAGCGGACCTTGACCTCGGTGATGCCGGCTGCGAACAGTTCGGCAATGACGACGTCGCCGCAGTCGGTGCCGCCTGCTGCCAGGACCTTGCCCTTGGAGTCAACGACATCCACGGCCAGGGTGCGGGCGTACGCGCTGTTCTCGACGTTCTCGTCCAGGACCAGCTCGCCGTTGGCGTCAGCCACGGCGATGGCGGTCATGAGACCGCGCTCGGTACCGCAGTCCTCTTCGCGGACGATGACATCCTGCGAGACGTCCACCAGACGACGGGTCAGGTAACCCGAGTTGGCGGTACGCAGCGCGGTGTCAGCCAGACCCTTACGGGCACCGTGCGTGGCGATGAAGTATTCCAGCACCGACAGGCCCTCACGGTACGAGGACTTGATCGGACGCGGGATGATCTCACCCTTAGGGTTGGCCACCAGGCCACGGATACCCGCGATCTGGCGGACCTGCATCCAGTTACCACGGGCGCCGGAGGACACCATGCGGTTGATCGTGTTCATCGGGGACAGGCTGTCACGCATCGCCTGGGCGATCTCGTTCGTGGCCTTGTTCCAGATCTCGATCAGTTCCTGGCGACGCTCGTCATCGTCGATCAGGCCCTTGTCGTACTGGCCCTGGATCTTGGCGGCCATGGTCTCGTAACCGGCGAGGATCCGCGGCTTGTCCTTGGGCACCTCGATGTCGGAGATGGCGACGGTGACGCCGGACCGGGTGGCCCAGTAGAAACCGGCATCCTTCAGGTTGTCCAGCGTTGCCGCCGTGACAACCTTCGGGTAGCGCTCGGCGAGGTCGTTGACAATCGTGGACAGTTCGCCCTTGTCGGCAACGTTCTCGACCCACGGGTAGTCCGCGGGCAGCGTCTCGTTGAAGAGAACCTGGCCCAGGGAGGTCTGGACGAGCACGGTCTGACCCGGCTCGTAGCCTTCCGGAGCTTCCCAGCCGGCGTAAGGGACAAAGCCCTCAAGCCGGATCTTGACCTGGGAGTTCAGGTGCAGTTCGTGCAGGTCGAACGCCATGATGGCTTCCGCAACGGAGGAGAAGATCCGGCCCTCGCCAGCTGAACCGACACGCTTGGTGGTCAGGTGGTAGAGGCCGATGATCATATCCTGCGAAGGCAGCGTCACCGGGCGGCCGTCAGAGGGCTTCAGGATGTTGTTCGAGGACAGCATCAGGATGCGGGCCTCAGCCTGGGCTTCGGGGCTCAGCGGCAGGTGCACTGCCATCTGGTCACCGTCAAAGTCAGCGTTGAAGGCGCCACAAACCAGCGGGTGAAGCTGGATTGCCTTACCTTCAACAAGCTGCGGTTCGAACGCCTGGATGCCGAGACGGTGCAGGGTCGGTGCACGGTTCAGCAGCACAGGGTGCTCGGTGATGATCTCTTCGAGGACATCCCAGACCTGCGGGCGGTAGCGCTCGACCATCCGCTTGGCCGACTTGATGTTCTGGGCGTGGTTGAGGTCAACCAGGCGCTTCATCACGAACGGCTTGAAGAGCTCCAGCGCCATCTGCTTCGGCAGGCCACACTGGTGCAGCTTCAGCTGCGGGCCGACGACGATCACGGAACGGCCGGAGTAGTCAACGCGCTTACCCAGGAGGTTCTGGCGGAAACGACCCTGCTTGCCCTTGAGCATGTCGGACAGGGACTTCAGCGGACGGTTGCCCGGTCCGGTGACCGGACGGCCGCGGCGGCCGTTGTCGAAGAGGCTGTCAACAGCTTCCTGAAGCATGCGCTTCTCGTTGTTGACGATGATCTCCGGAGCACCCAGGTCAAGCAGGCGCTTGAGCCGGTTGTTGCGGTTGATCACGCGGCGGTAGAGGTCGTTGAGGTCGGAGGTCGCGAAGCGGCCACCGTCCAGCTGGACCATCGGGCGCAGTTCCGGCGGGATCACCGGGACGGCGTCCAGCACCATGCCGAGCGGGCTGTTGTTGGTCGTCAGGAACGCGTTGACCACCTTGAGCCGCTTCAGGGCGCGGGTCTTGCGCTGGCCCTTGCCGTTGGCAATGATGTCGCGGAGCATGTCCGACTCGGCCTGCATGTCGAAGTTCTCAAGACGCTTCTTGATGGCTTCGGCACCCATGGAGCCTTCGAAGTACATGCCGTAGCGGTCGCGCAGTTCCCGGTACAGGCCTTCGTCGCCTTCAAGGTCAGCGACCTTGAGGTTCTTGAAGCGGTCCCAGACCTGCTCGAGTCGCTCGATTTCAGCATCCGCGCGCTTGCGGACGTTGGCCATCTGGCGGTCAGCGGAGTCGCGGGCCTTCTTCTTGTCGGCAGCCTTCGCGCCTTCGCCTTCGAGACGGGCAACCTCGTTCTCAAGGTCGCGGGCGATCGTGGCGATGTCCGAGTCGCGGTTGTCGATCAGCTGCTTCTTCTCGATGTCGTGCTCAACCTGAAGGTTGGGCAGTTCCTCGTGGCGGCTGTCGGCGTCGACGCTCGTGATCATGTAGGCGGCGAAGTAGATGACCTTTTCGAGGTCCTTCGGCGCCAGGTCAAGGAGGTAGCCCAGGCGGGACGGAACACCCTTGAAGTACCAGATGTGCGTGACCGGGGCGGCCAGCTCGATGTGGCCCATGCGCTCACGGCGGACCTTTGCGCGGGTGACTTCAACGCCACACCGCTCGCAGATGATGCCCTTGAAGCGCACGCGCTTGTACTTGCCGCAGTAGCACTCCCAGTCGCGGGACGGGCCGAAGATCTTCTCGCAGAAGAGGCCGTCCTTCTCAGGCTTGAGCGTGCGGTAGTTGATGGTTTCCGGCTTCTTAACCTCGCCGTAAGACCAGCCACGGATGTCTTCCGCGGTGGCGAGGCCGATCTGCATGAGGCCGAAGGAGGATTCGCTGGACATATGGTCCCTGTTCTCTCTTGTTCTCTAAATTCTGAAGTCTTGGGTTACGGGAAGAGGGAGGGGCGTACCGGGAAAGACAGCGCGGATGGGGCGCTGCTTTTCCCGGTACCCCGCCTGCTAAACCTCTTCTACGGAACTGGGCTCTGCACGAGACAGATCGATGCCCAGTTCTTCCGCAGCCGTGAAGACTGCGTCATCAGAGTCACGCATTTCAATTGTGGTTCCGTCCGTGGAAAGAACTTCCACGTTCAGGCACAGCGACTGCATTTCCTTGATCAAGACCTTGAAGGACTCAGGAACGCCCGGCTCGGGGATGTTCTCGCCCTTGACGATGGCTTCGTAGACCTTCACACGACCATGGATGTCATCCGACTTGATCGTGAGGAGCTCCTGGAGCGTGTAGGCGGCGCCGTAAGCTTCGAGCGCCCACACTTCCATTTCACCGAAGCGCTGGCCACCGAACTGAGCCTTACCACCCAGCGGCTGCTGCGTGATCATGGAGTACGGGCCGGTGGAGCGCGCGTGGATCTTGTCGTCCACCAGGTGGTGGAGCTTCAGGATGTACATGTAGCCGACCGAGATCGGATCCGGGAACGGCTCGCCGGAGCGGCCGTCAAACAGGCGGGTCTTGCCTGAGGAGTTGATCAGGCGGACGCCGTCGCGGGTGACGTTGGTGGAGTCGAGCAGGCCCGTGATTTCCTCTTCACGTGCACCGTCGAAGACCGGCGTTGCGACAGTGGTCGAGCCACTCTCGCGCGGCAGGTTCGGCAGCTGCTTGACCCACTCGGGCTCGCCCTCGATCTTCCAGCCGGTCTTGGCAACCCAGCCGAGGTGCGTTTCCAGCACCTGGCCGACGTTCATACGGCCCGGAACACCCAGCGGGTTCAGGACGATATCAACGGGGGTGCCGTCGGCAAGGAAGGGCATGTCCTCGATCGGAAGGATTTTGGAGATAACACCCTTGTTGCCGTGACGGCCGGCGAGCTTGTCGCCGTCGGTGATCTTGCGCTTGGCAGCCACGTAGACGCGGACCAGCTGGTTGACGCCCGGGGGCAGCTCGTCGTCGTTGTCGCGGTCGAAGACGCGGACACCGATCACGGTGCCGGACTCGCCGTGCGGAACCTTCAGGGAGGTGTCGCGCACTTCGCGGGACTTCTCACCGAAGATGGCGCGCAGCAGGCGCTCTTCCGGGGTCAGCTCGGTCTCGCCCTTGGGCGTGACCTTTCCGACCAGGATGTCGCCGGCTTCGACCTCGGCGCCGATGTGGATGATGCCACGCTCGTCAAGGCCGGCCAGGACTTCCTCGGACACGTTCGGGATGTCACGGGTGATTTCCTCGGCACCAAGCTTGGTGTCGCGGGCATCGATCTCGTGCTCCTCGATGTGGATGGAGGAAAGAACGTCCTCAGCCACGATCCGCTGGGACAGGATGATGGCATCCTCGAAGTTGTGGCCTTCCCATGACATGAATGCCACGAGCAGGTTCTTTCCGAGGGCCAGTTCGCCCTGGTCCGTTGCCGGGCCGTCAGCGATGATGCCGCCGACCTCCAGGCGCTGGCCTTCGCTGACCAGGACGCGGTTGTTGTAGCAGTTGCCCTGGTTGGAGCGGGCGAACTTGTTGATGCGGTAGTTGGTTTCCGTGCCGTCATCGTTGAGCATGATGACGAGCTCGGCGGAAACCTCGGTGACCACACCGGCCTTCTTCGCGATGGTGACGTCACCGGCGTCGACAGCAGCGGCGCGCTCCATGCCGGTACCGACGAACGGTGCCTCGGAACGGACTAGCGGCACGGCCTGGCGCTGCATGTTGGCACCCATGAGTGCACGGTTAGCATCGTCATGCTCGAGGAACGGGATCAGGGCGGTAGCCACCGACACCATCTGGCGCGGGGAAACGTCCATGAACTCGACCTCGGCGGCGGGGACCAGCACGGGCTCGCCTCCACCACCACGGGCACGGACGAGGACGGTCTCTTCGGCGAACTTCTTGTTCGGATCGAGCGGGGCGTTGGCCTGGGCAATCAGGACCTCTGCCTCGTCGTCGGCCGTGAGGTACTCGACCTCATCGGAGACAACACCCTCGGACACAAGACGGTACGGGGTCTCGATGAAGCCGAACGGGTTGATGCGTCCGTAGGAAGCCAGCGAACCGATCAGGCCAATGTTCGGGCCTTCAGGGGTTTCGATGGGGCACATGCGTCCGTAGTGCGACGGGTGAACGTCACGGACTTCCATGCCTGCACGGTCACGGGACAGACCACCCGGGCCAAGGGCCGACAGGCGGCGCTTGTGGGTCAGACCCGACAGCGGGTTGTTCTGGTCCATGAACTGGGACAGCTGGGAGGTTCCGAAGAACTCCTTGATGGCTGCCACGACGGGGCGGATGTTGATCAGCGTCTGCGGCGTGATGGCCTCGACGTCCTGGGTGGTCATCCGCTCGCGGACGACACGCTCCATACGGGACAGGCCGGTGCGGACCTGGTTCTCGATGAGCTCGCCGACGGCGCGGATGCGGCGGTTGCCAAAGTGGTCGATGTCATCGATGTCAACGCGCAGCTCGTGGTCCTGGCCGTCGCGCTTGCCCGTGAGGGTCTTCTCACCGGCGTGCAGTGCAACCAGGAACTTGATCATGGCGACGATGTCTTCAACGTGCAGGACAGACGCTTCCTTGTCACCAAGGGAGCGGTCGATGCCAAGCTTGCGATTGATCTTGTAACGGCCGACCTTGGCCAGATCGTAGCGCTTGGAATTGAAGTACAGGTTGTCCAGCAGGGACTGGGCAGCCTCGACCGTGGGCGGCTCGCCCGGTCGCAGCTTCCGGTAGATGTCCAGCAAGGCGTCTTCGCGGGTTTCGGTGGCGTCCTTCTCCAGCGTTGCGCGCATGGAGTCGTATTGGCCGAACTCTTCGAGGATCTGGCCTTCGGTCCAGCCGAGGGCCTTCAGCAGCACCGTGACGGACTGCTTGCGCTTGCGGTCGAGGCGAACGCCGACCTGGTCGCGCTTGTCGATTTCGAGTTCGAACCAGGCGCCGCGGGACGGGATGATCTTCGCGGTGAAGATGTCCTTGTCACTGGTCTTGTCGGCGGTGCGCTCAAAGTAGGCGCCCGGGGAGCGGACCAGCTGGGAGACAACGACACGCTCGGTGCCGTTGACGACGAAGGTGCCCTTCTCGGTCATCAGCGGGAAGTCACCCATGAACACGGTCTGCTGCTTGATTTCGCCCGTGTTGTTGTTCATGAATTCGGCCTTGACGTACAGCGGAGCCGAGTATGTTGCGTCCCGGTCCTTGCACTCAGCCATGGTGTATTTGGGATCAGCGAACTCCGGCTCCGAGAAGCTCAGGGACATGGTGCCCTGGAAGTCCTCGATCGGGGAGATCTCTTCGAAGATGTCGGACAGACCCGAGGAGGTGGCGACGCTGAGGTCGCCTTCTTCGACGGCCTTGGCTACGCGTGCCTGCCAGCGTTCGTTTCCGACCAGCCAGTCAAAGCTGTCCGTTTGCAGGGCAAGCAGATTCGGAACGTCAAGTGGTTCGTGAATCTTTGCGAATGAGAGCCGGCGGGTTGCACCGTCGGTGCTGTCGGCATTGATAGCGGTTGCAGCGTTGTTTACATTAGAGGTGCTCGAGGCGACCAAGAGGGATCCTTCCACAGACCTTCAGGCGTTTTCAGATCTCCCCCGTTATGTACCCTGCAGAGTGACTCCGCAGTGCTACCAGTCCGGTTCCGCTATATGACCCGGGACCCGCGCTGTCCATGCTGGTGCCGTTGTTGACGGCACATTGATGGCGCAGCTGCCAGGCTAAGCCCACCGCTATATGAAGGCTGAAGGTAAACAGGGAAGACGCAAATATCTACGATACGGCAAAGCAACCTACTTGTCTACCCCACTTCGCCCGGGATTGCAAGCACCGGCCCCGGCCCCGCACGCGCCTGCCCCCGCACCCGCCCCCGCGCCGCAGCGGCACCGCCGCCGCAGCAACGACGCGGCGCCGCCGCCGGCCAAATAGCACGGTGACCGGGGTCACGATAACCTTGCTGTAACTCGTTCAAGATCGGAAGAGATAACCATGAGCAACTCTGCAGACGACAATGATGTTGTCATCCTCGCCGCCGCCCGCACGCCCCAGGGGCGACTCAACGGGCAGCTCGCGAGCTTCACGGCGGTGGAGCTCGGCGCCCACGCCATCCGCGCCGCACTGGCTGCCTCCGGGGTGAAGGCCGAGCAGGTGGACTCGGTGATCATGGGCCAGGTGCTGCAGGCCGGGGCGGGCCAGAATCCCGCCCGCCAGAGCGCCATCGCCGCCGGCATCGGCTGGAACGTTCCCACCCTGACCATCAACAAGGTCTGCCTGTCAGGGCTGACGGCGGTGATCGATGCGGCCCGGATGATCCGCGCCGGCGACGCCACCGTCGTCGTCGCCGGCGGCCAGGAGTCCATGACCCGCGCCCCGCACATCCTTCCCGGTTCCCGGCAGGGCTGGACCTACGGCTCGGTCCAGGCGCTCGACGTCGCGGCCCATGACGGCCTGACCGATGCCTTCGACGGGCAGTCCATGGGTCTGTCCACCGAGGCCAAGAACCTCACCCTGGGGATCGACCGCACCTCCCAGGACGAGGTGGCGGCCGCGTCCCACCAGCGCGCCGCCCGCGCCGCCAAGGACGGCGTGTTCGACGGCGAAATCGCGCCGGTCAGCGTCAAACAGCGCAAGGGTGAGCCGGTCATCCTGTCCGCGGATGAGGGCATCCGGCCGGACACCACGGTCGGCTCGCTGGCCGGCCTGCGGGCGGCGTTCGCCATGGACGGCACCATCACCGCCGGCAACTCCTCCCCGCTGTCCGACGGCGCCTCCGCCCTCGTGCTGTCCTCCCGGAAGTTCGCCGCGGACAACGGACTGGAGTACCTCGCCGTTGTCGGCAAGCCCGGTCAGGTGGCCGGGCCGGACAACTCGCTGCATTCCCAGCCTGCCAACGCGATCAAGAGCGCCCTGCACAAGGCCGGCTGGTCCGCTGCGGACCTTGACTTCATCGAGATCAATGAGGCGTTCGGTTCCGTGGCCGTGCAGTCGCTCAAGGAGCTGGACTACCCGCTGGAGAAGTGCAACATCCACGGCGGCGCGATCGCCCTAGGCCACCCGATCGGTGCCTCCGGCGCCCGGCTGGCCCTGCACGCAGCGCACGAGCTGAAGCGGCGCGGCGCCGGCAAGGCTGCCGTATCCCTGTGCGGCGGCGGCGGGCAGGGCGAAGCGCTCCTGCTGTACCGCGACTGAGCGCGATGACGGACCCCGCAGCCCCCGAAAGGGAAGCGGCTGGTGACGGCGCCGGCCGGGAGCGGTTCCTGGCCGACGCCGCCGCCCGCGGGCTCAGCGTCCGGATCGTCCAGCGGCGCGCCGCCGGCAGCCTCGAGGAGGCCGCGCGGACCCTCGGCATCCAGCCCGGGGACATCGTGAAGTCCCTCGTGGTCAAGCACAAGGACGGCAGCTTCCTGTTTGCGCTGGTTCCCGGCGACCGGCAGATTTCCTGGCCCAAGCTCCGGGCGCTGCTCGGGGTCAACAAGCTCTCCCTCCCGGCGGCGGACGTGGCCCTGGCTGCCACGGGCTATGAGCGCGGCACCATCACCCCGCTGGGAAGCACCGTGGCCTGGCCGGTGTACGCCGACCGGAGCATCACGGGCCGCCGGATTTCGATGGGCGCCGGGGAACACGGCTACAGCGCCTTCGTGGACGCCGACGCCCTGACCGCCGCCCTCGGCGCCGTCGTCGCCGACATCTCGGAGCCGACCTGATCCGCCAGGCGATCTAGCCCGCCAGGGTTAACTCCCCCGGGTTAACAACCACCCACCAACGCGGGGTCACTTACGGCCCGTCCCGACGCCCGGGACGGGCCGTAAGTGACCCCGCGTTGGTGTTTGGGTGGGCTAGGGGGTGACGGTGAGGGCCGCGCCGTTGACGGTGAGCCGCCAGTTGTCCTGGCTGAACACGGCCACGTCCAGGGTTCCGTTGGCCACGACGTAGTCGATGATCCGCTGCCGGATTTCCTGCTGGCTGTTGGAGAGCACCGGGGCCGTCTTCACGGCGGGGAAGTTGCCGCCGCCGCTCTGCCGGTAGTTGTTGATGGCCAGGGCGAACTCCTGGTCCATCCGCAGGGCCTGGCCGCCGTAGCTGAGCCCGGTGATGCGCTCCCCCACTGGCTTCGCGAGGTCAATCTCGTAGTTCAGCGGCGCGTCCAGGCCGTAGACGACGTCGTAGTTGTAGTCCGGTGTCCCGCCCGGGGCCGTCGCGGTGACGGCGTTGGTGACGTCCGCGGCGCGGGCGGTGGTGCCGGAGACCGGCTTGAAGTACTGCGCGGACCATTCCAGGTAATCCTTGACCTGCGCGCCGGTGACCTTGATGGACAGCAGCGTGTTGTCGAAGATGTAGAGCCCTGCGACGTCCCGGATGGTCAGCGGCCCGGCTTTGGCGTCCACGGCGCGGGAGAACGCCGCGGCGATGGAGAGGACGGGCAGCGCGGCGGCCGGCCCGTTGGCCAGTTCGGCTTTGATGGTGCTGGCCTGGACGTAGTTGATCGCGTCAATCGCGGCCGAGTCCTCCCAGCAGGCGGTGGCCGTGCTCAGCGGGGCGGTGCAGGTGCCGATCACCTCGTTGACGTACTTCACCGTCGCCTCGTGCCCGGCCTGGACGGCACGCACGACGGCGGGGTCGGCGTCGACCGTCTTTGCATCCAGCAGGTGCGAGTGGGCGGACGTGACGGTCCACCGGCCCTTCTCCTTGACCAGTTCCAGGTCCATCACGGAGACGCGCATGCCCCACTTGAGGGGTTCGGTCAGGAGCACCTGCCTGCCGGTGGCCTTGTTGGTCACGAAGCGTTCCGGGATCTCCAGGTGGGCGTGGCCGACCAGGATGGAGTCGATGCCGGGAACCTCTTCGGCCAGCTGGGTGGAGGCGTTCTCCGGGAACGGCAGGGCATCGCCGTAGGAGGAACCCGGCGTTGCGCCCGAGTGGCTCGTGACAATCACGACGTCGGCTCCGGCGGCCTTCAGCTGCGGGATGACGACTTTGGCTTCCTCGACGATGCCGTTGAAGTCCAGCTTGCCCTGGACGTTGTCGCGGTCCCACAGGGCGCAGCCGGGGGTGACGAAGCCGACCAGGCCCACAGTGACCCAGCCGCTGTCGGTCTTGATCCGATTGAGGACGTAGGGGCTGAAGGCGCGCCGGCCGGTGACGGCGTCGTGGACGTTGGCGCCCAGCAGGGGGAAGTCGAGCTGGCTTTCCCAGGTGCGCAGCAGCGGGATGCCGTAGTTGAATTCGTGGTTGCCGAGGCCGACGGCGTCGTACCCCACCGCGTTCATGGCCAGCGCCATCGGGTGCTTGACCGTGGCGGAAACGGGGTTGATCTTGGCGAAGTAGTAGGCCAGGGGCGTCCCCTGGATGGTGTCGCCGGCGTCGATGGTGAGCGTGCTGGCCGCTCCGCGCTCCGCCCGCATCGCCTTGATCAGAGTGGCCGCCTGGGCGATGCCGATCTTGTTTCCTGCCGTGTCGGCGTAGGGCGTGTTCTTGAAGTAGTCCCAGTTGAAGACGTTGTTGTGCAGGTCGGTGGTGCCAAGCACCGTCAGGGTGAACGGCTTTCCGCCGCTGCCCGGGGATGCGCCAGCCGCCGGGGCCCCGGCCAGGGCCGCGGCGCCCGCGCTGCCTCCGACGAGGGCCGCGGTGAGCATGGCACGGCGGGAGAGCGGGGAGGTGGGGTCGGTCATTGTGTGAGCTCCTCAACGTTGGCGGCCTGTTGGCACAAAGCCAAAGTCTAGGGGCCCACCTTCCGGGAGAACAGAGAGTCAGCAATCCTTTTCGGGAATTTCATATTGCGTTGGTTTCCGCCCTGGACGCAGGAAACCCCGCCCACCGGAGTGGACGGGGTTTCCCGGAGCGGAACGGGAACGCGGGGTTCCCGGACAGTTCGTGAAGCGGCGAGTTACTTGAGGGTAACGCGTGCGCCGGCTTCTTCGAGCTGTGCAACAGCCTTCTCGGCAGCTTCCTTGGTGACGCCTTCGAGGATAGCCTTCGGGGCGCTGTCAACAACGTCCTTAGCTTCCTTGAGGCCCAGGGAAGTGATTGCACGAACTTCCTTGATGACTGCAATCTTCTTGTCGCCCGGGTGCTCCAGGATGACGTCGAATGCGGTCTGCTCTTCTTCTTCAGCGGGGCCACCGGCAGCGGGGCCAGCAACTGCAACAGCAGCGGCCGTTACTTCGAAGGTCTCTTCGAAGAGCTTGACGAACTCAGAGAGTTCGATGATGGTGAGTTCCTTGAAAGCTTCAATGAGCTCTTCGTTGGTGAGCTTCGCCATGGTGTGGCGTCCTTCCTATAGTGGTGCTCGGGCGGCCGGAGCCGTGCCTTCGCACCGGAGTCTGGTTTAGAGAGTTAGTTCTCTTCGGGGGCTGCGGCGTCGGCCGGAGCCTCAGCTGCTGCATCGGCCGGAGCTTCAGCTGCTGCGTCGGCCGGGGCTTCTTCAGCGGCGGGCGCTTCGGCTTCAGCCGGTGCGCCGTTCTCTTCTTCAAGCTTGAGGCGCAGTGCGTCGATGATGCGTACAGCGGCGGCAGCAGGAGCCTTGAGGATGCCTGCAACCTTGGCGAGCTGCAGCTCACGGGACTCGAGTGCTGCCAGTGCGGCAACCTCGCTGGCGTTCAGTGCCTTGCCCTCGAAGTAACCGGTCTTGATAACCAGCTGCTTGTTGGTCTTGGCAAAATCCGTCAGGCTCTTGGCAGCGGCAACTGCGTCACCCTTGATGAACGCGATTGCAGTGGGGCCGGCGAGCTGGCCGTCGAATGCTTCGACACCAGCTTCCTTGGCTGCAATGGCGGTCAGGGTGTTCTTGACGACCGAGAACTTGGTGTCCTGGCCGAGAGAGACACGCAGCTGCTTGAGCTGTGCAACGGTGAGCCCACGGTATTCGGTCAGGACAGCGGCGTTCGATTCCTTGAAATCGTTAGTGATCTCAGCTACTGCTGAAACCTTGCTAGGCGTTGCCATAACCCTCCTTCCGGGGATAGTGCCGGTACGTCCCGGTCCCCGCTCAAAAGAGCTAAAAACTAAAAAACGCCCCGCGCAGATGCACGGGGCTTGTCTCGACGCAGTCCATGACTGCGGAGCTTTGCTTCGTTCACCTGCGCCGGCCGCCCTATGTTCAGGGTCCTTCGTCCGGAGATCCACTGGCTCTCCCGGCGCGACTGCAGAAGTGAGTCTTGCTTGGGAGAGTGGATTTCCAACAACCGACGGTCTTTGGTCCCCCCAGCCTACGCGAGACCGGGCGTGTGCGCCAAATCGGGGGCCCCGGCAGCCGCCCCGGGCGCCGGGCGCGCTGTCAGCTGACGCTGGGGCCGAAGTCCGGAAGTTCCTTTTGCCAGATGCCTGTCACGCCGGCGGTGGTGAATCCGAGCTGCTGGTTGACGGTGAGCAGGTACCGGTTTTCCGGGGCGTTCCAGGTGTAGAGGACCCGGGCATCCGGGAACTGCTCCGAGAGCCTCTCCATGTTCGAGACCTTGATCAGCAGACCCAGTTTGTTGCCGCGGTGCTCCCGCAGGACCACGGTGTCGTCCTGGAACACGACGTCGGGGCGCATCGCGAGGACGCTGATGGTGGTCAGGCCGGCGAGCTCGCCGCTGGCGATGTGTTCGACGGCGGTGACCACCGTCCGGCGTCCCTGCGCGATGGCGACGTCCTCGGCCTCGCGGAGGATGGCGCCGTCGAACACCATGCCCCCGTCGTCGGCCCCGGGCACACCGTCTTCGCCGGCGCTGTTTTCGAGCGCGGCGACGGCTTCGAGCCACTGCTCCGGGCACCGGTCCGTCCAGTGGTGCAGCCGGTACCGGCCGGCGTTCGCTTCCTCGGCCTCGGTTTCCAGCTGCTCCACCAGCGCACTGTCGAGGGGCAGCGCACAGGCACTGAATTGTTCGATGTGCTGCAGGGTGTAGCCGCTGTGCCGGGCGAATTCCACTTCCCGGCTGTTCACCGGGACGAAGCCAAGGCCCGTCCCGGGCACGAGCTGGCCGGCTTCGCTGTCGCCCAGCGATGAGCTCGGATGGTTCGTGTCGATCAGGATGGTGTGGCGGCCCTCGTCCCGGGCAAAGTGCTCCGCGGCTTCGAGGAGTTGCCGGCCCACGCCGCGGCCCTGGAACTCCGGCAGGATATCGAGGGCAAACTCGGCCAGGTCAAGGTTGTCCGAGAGAGGCAGGGCGATGTCGACGGTCCCGACGATTTCGCCGTCGATCCTGGCCACGAGGATGACCTGGCGCTCGTACGGGTCCGCCATTTCCAGCAGTTTCTCCCGGGGCGCGTAGGCGAGGTCGTCGCTCCCCCAGGTCTGCATGCGCACCTTGCGGCCCACCTCGACGGCGGCCATAAAGTCGGCAGCGTCCGGCCCGTCAAGCGAATCGGGGATCCACAGCTGTTCAATCCGTACGTCGTTTGCCATAACGGGCATCATCCCCAGCTGTTCTGCCATCTACGGGTACCGGATTCCCGGCACTAACAGGGCTTCCTCCGTCAGCATATGCCGGTTTGCGCCGGCGTTCCATCGTCCGGCGTGCGCCGGTCCCGCGACGACGCCCGGCCGCCAGCCTGGGGGGGCAGGCTGCCAGTTCCCCGCTGCCACGGTGCAGTCACCGGAACAGCGCAGCCGCTGCCCCGGAATGCGGAAAAGACCGCCCCGCGGATGCGGAACGGTCTTTTCTGCTGCCTGCTGCCAGACGGGTGAGGCTTAGACCTCGGTCAGGACCTTGGTGACATTGGGGTCAACCGAGATGCCCGGGCCAAACGTGGTGGCGACGGTGGCCTTCTGGATGTAGCGTCCCTTGGAAGCGGACGGCTTGAGGCGAAGGACCTCTTCCAGAGCGGTTGCGTAGTTCTCGGCCAGCTTGAGGGCGTCGAAGGAAACCTTGCCGATGATGAAGTGCAGGTTCGAGTGCTTGTCGACGCGGAAGTCGATCTTGCCGCCCTTGATGTCGTTGACGGCCTTGGCGACGTCAGCGGTCACGGTGCCGGTCTTCGGGTTCGGCATCAGGTTACGCGGACCCAGAACCTTGCCGAGGCGGCCAACCTTGCCCATGAGGTCAGGGGTGGCAACGGCGGCGTCGAAGTCGGTCCAGCCGGCTGCGATCTTTTCGATCAGGTCATCGGAACCAACGAAGTCGGCGCCGGCTGCGATTGCTGCCTCAGCCTTGTCGCCCGTGGCGAAGACGAGGACGCGGGCGGTCTTACCGGTGCCGTGCGGCAGGATAACGGTGCCGCGGACCATCTGGTCAGCCTTACGCGGGTCGACACCCAGGCGGAATGCAACCTCAACGGTGGCGTCGAACTTGGACGGGTTGGTGTCCTTGGCGAGCGTCACTGCCTCGAACGGCGCGTAGAACTTCTCCGCGTCGATCTTGGCTGCGGCTGCCTCATATGCTTTGCTGCGCTTTGCCATGCTGCTTATTCTCCTTGTGCAGTTGTGGTCTGCGGACCGCGCTGGGCCCTGCCACAGTCGGGAGTCCGAACGGCTTGTCCGGGTTCCCAACATCTCAATGTTTAGGTGGTGCCGGTTGCCCGGCGGGGAAGGCTATTAGCCTTCGACGGTGATACCCATGGAACGGGCGGTGCCGGCGATGATCTTCGCGGCGCCTTCCAGGCTCGTGGCGTTGAGGTCTTCCATCTTGGTGGTGGCGATCTCGTTGACCTGGGCCTGGGTCAGCTTTGCAACCTTGACGGTGTGCGGGGTCGGCGAACCCTTGGCAACGCCTGCAGCCTTCTTGATGAGCTCCGCAGCCGGCGGGGTCTTGGTGATGAACGTGAAGGAACGGTCCTCGTAGACCGTGATTTCCACGGGGATAACGTTGCCGCGCTGGGCTTCCGTCGCAGCGTTGTACGCCTTGCAGAATTCCATGATGTTGACACCGTGCTGGCCAAGCGCAGGACCGATGGGCGGGGCCGGGTTAGCGGCACCTGCCTGGATCTGCAGCTTGATGAGGCCGGTGACCTTCTTCTTGGGAGCCAATGTAGGGTCCTTCTCTCAAATATTTCCTGGGACACAGGAGCGTGCCTCAGGTTGTTGGCCGCCATGGCGAGGCGGCCGGCCGCACCTGGCTGCTAAAGCGGGCAGCCCGGGGCGAATTCTGTGGGGAAAAGCTAGATCTTGCTGACCTGGTTGAAGGCCAGCGTGACCGGGGTCTCGCGCTCGAAGATGGAGACCAGGACCACGAGGGTCTGGGAGTCCACCTTGATTTCGGAGATCGTGGCCGGAAGGGTCTCGAAGGGGCCCTCCTTGACGATGACCGACTCGCCGACCTCGAAGTCGACGTCGATCTGCGCGGCTGCGTGCTTGATCGGCTTGCCCTTCTCGGCCTGCTCTTCCTCGAAGACCGGGGCGAGCATGGAGAAGACCTCGTCGAGGCGCAGCGGGACCGGGTTGTGGGCGTTGCCCACGAAGCCGGTGACGCCGGGAGTGTGGCGGACGGCGCCCCAGGAGGCATCCGTCAGGTCCATGCGGACCAGGACGTAACCGGGGATGCGGACGCGGTTGATGACCTTGCGCTGAGCGTTCTTGATCTCAACGACTTCCTCCATCGGAACCTGGATTTCGAAGATGTAATCTTCCATGTCCAGGGTCTGGATGCGGGTTTCAAGGTTGGCCTTGACGCGGTTTTCGTAGCCGGCGTAGGAGTGGATGACGTACCAGTCACCTTCCTGGCGGCGCAGCTTGGCCTTGAACTCATCGGCCGGGTCAACCTCGGCGGCGGCGGCAGCAGCGGCCAGCGCGTCGTCGGACCCTTCTTCGGCTTCGACTGCTTCATCGCCGGCGTCGGCGGTCTCCGCCTCAGCGGACTCGTCAGTGGTGGCTTCGCCAGCCTCTGCCGTGTCAGCGGCTTCGTCGGCGACGTCGGATTCGGGCGCAGCAGACGTAGCCTCGGACTCTTCCCCGGCTTCCACCGCGGCGTCCTGGCTCTTATCCAGCTCAGTCTCAGTTACCTCGAGCTCCTGCTCAGACACTTGGTCTCCTGCTTCCTCATTGCCTAACATGCCTATTTAAATGACTCAATTCCGCACACCCCGCAGAACCTCCGGAATCCCGGTGGTAATCCACGTAGTCTGCGGACCGGTCGCGTCAGCGGTCCGTGGGGCTCGTGCCGCCGAATACCCAGCCCACTGCGGTCCCGAAGGCCAGATCCAGGACGGTGGTGAGGAGCATCATGATGACCACGAATACCAGCACCACGATCGTGTAGTTGATCAGTTCCTTGCGGGTCGGTGCAACGACCTTCTTCAGTTCGCCGATGACCTGGCGGACGAAGAGGGCGATTCGAGCGAACAAGCCTGCCTTGGGGGCATTCTTGGCGGGGCGGCCACTTGAGCTGCTTGCAGCTGTTTCGGTCACCTGGTCCTCACTCATCCTCGCAATGTCGGATACCCGGCTCTGAACTGAACCATGGTTGCTGCGCTTGCCCCGGAGAACCGGGACAGCTTGCGCAGGGCAGACAGGACTCGAACCTGCAACCTGCGGTTTTGGAGACCGCTGCGCTACCAATTGCGCCACTACCCTATGGATCGAAAACCAGTTCCGGCCCGTTTCCCCAGACTTCGCTGAGGCGCAGACCATCATCGTGTTTTCAACACCGGAGATCCAGTCTACGCAACAACTGCGCCTACGTCGAACCGGCCCTCGCGGAGCGTCCGTCCCCCGGGAAATCCTGCAGAGAAACCGGGCGGGAAACGAAGGGAGAAAAACCGGCCGCTGAAAGCATCCGCCGCAACGGCAGTCACATTTCCGCGCCGTCCCCCCGGACGATCCGGTGAACAGCATAGAGTAGATTCCGTCGAATCCCACAAACAGCCACCGAAGCTGCTAGCGAAGAATGGACCCGCGATGCCTGCCGCCCGCATTTCAAAGCGAATTTCCGCCATAGCCGAATCCGCCACGTTGGCTGTTGATGCCAAGGCGAAGGCGCTGAAGGCGGCCGGCCGGCCGGTGATCGGGTTCGGCGCCGGGGAGCCCGACTTCCCGACCCCCGACTACATCGTGCAGGCCGCCATCGAAGCGGCCGGCCAGCCCAGGTTCCACCGTTACTCCCCTGCCGGCGGTCTGCCGGAGCTGAAGCAGGCCATCGCGGCCAAGACGCTCCGGGATTCCGGCTACAAGGCCGAGGCATCCCAGGTGCTCGTTACCAACGGCGGCAAGCAGGCCGTCTACAACACCTTCGCCACGCTGCTCGATCCGGGCGACGAGGTCATCGTCCCCACGCCGTTCTGGACCACCTACCCGGAGGCCATCCGGCTGGCCGGAGGCGTGCCGGTGGAGGTTTTCGCCGGACCGGAGCAGGAATACCTGGTCACGGTGGAACAGCTCGAAGGTGCCCTGACGGACCGCAGCAAGATCCTGCTCTTCGTCTCCCCCTCCAACCCCACCGGCGCCGTGTACTCGCCGGAGCAGGTGAGGGAGATCGGCCTGTGGGCCGCTTCGAAGGGCCTGTGGGTTGTCACGGATGAGATCTACGAGCACCTGACGTACGACGGCGTGCCCTTCACCTCGATCGCGACGGCCGTCCCCGAACTGGGCGACAAGGTCGTCATCCTCAACGGCGTGGCGAAAACCTATGCCATGACCGGCTGGCGTGTCGGCTGGATGATCGGGCCGGCGGACGTGATCAAGGCCGCGACAAACCTCCAGTCGCACGCGACGTCGAACGTCTCCAACATTCCGCAGATGGCCGCCCTCGCCGCGGTGTCCGGGCCGCTGACCGCCGTCGACGAGATGAAACTCGCCTTCGACCGCCGCCGCAAAGCCATCGTGGCCGGGCTGAACGCCATCGAGGGCGTGGAATGCCCGACGCCGAAAGGCGCCTTCTACGTGTACGCGGACGTCCGGGCCCTGCTCGGCAAGGAGTTCCCCTCCGCGAACGGGCCCGTCCGGCCTGCGACGTCGGCAGAGCTGGCCACGCTGATCCTGGATGAAGTGGAGGTGGCGGTGGTCCCGGGCGAGGCGTTCGGGCCCTCCGGCTACCTGCGCCTCTCCTACGCCCTCGGCGACGAGGACCTGGCCACCGGCGTCGCCCGCCTGCAGGACTTCCTCGGCAAGGCGAAGTAGGACGCACCGCACCACGCCCCCACGCACCACGCACCACGCTAGGACTGGACATGTCCAGTCCTAGCCACGGGCAGTGGACAGAATGCCATTCTGTCCACTGTTCGCGTTTAAGAATGGGCATGTCCGGGCTGCGGGAGCGTCAGAGCAGCCGGCGTTCGGCGGCCCAGCGGGTGAGTTCGTGCCTGCTGGAGAGCTGGAGCTTGCGCAGCACCGCCGAGACGTGGGTTTCCACGGTCTTGATCGAGATGAACAGTTCCTTGGCGACTTCCTTGTAGCTGTAGCCGCGGGCGATCAGCCGCATCACCTCGAGCTCGCGGGCGGAGAGCCGGTCCAGTTCGTCGTCGGCGATGTCGGCCGGGGCGGTACCGAAGGCGTCCAGCACAAAGCCCGCCAGCCGGGGCGAGAAGACGGCGTCGCCGCCCGCGACCCGACGGACGGCGTCCGAAATTTGCGCCCCGGAAATGGTCTTGGTCACGTAGCCGCGGGCGCCGGCCCGGATCACCGAGACGACGTCCTCGGCCGCGTCCGAGACGCTCAGGGCCAGGAACCGGGTGCTGCCCAGCAAGGGCGCCGAGCCGGCCAGCACTTCGCGGCCGCCGCCGCCAAGCCCGCCCGGCAGATGGACATCGAGGAGAACGACGTCGGGACGCACGGCCGCGATCACGGCCACGGCCTCTTCCACCGTTCCGGCCTCGCCGGCAACAATGATGTCCGGGTCCAGGTCGGCCTTCAGGCCGGAGCGGAAGATGGCGTGGTCATCCACGATCACCACCCGGATCCCCGGCGCCGGGCTCCCCGCTTCATTGCTGCTCACAGTTGTACCTCTCCGTTGCTGTTGCCGGCGCCGGCGGGTGCCGCTGACAGGGGCAGCCTCAGCCGCACCTCGGTGCCGTCCGGGCTGCTGATGATGGTGGCGGTGCCGCCGTGGCGGTTCATCCGCCCGATGACCGATTCGCGGACCCCCAGCCGGTCCGCAGGGACGGCGTCCGGGTCGAAGCCTGGGCCGCGGTCCTTCACGAAGACCTCGGCCGAGCCGTCGGTCACTTCCAGGTACACCGATACCGCACCGCCGCCGTGCCGGGCCGCGTTCAGCATCGCCTCGCGGGCCGCCTGGACGAGGGCCTCGTGGCGTTCGGACATGGCGCAGTCGCCCACGGTGACCACCTCAACGGCGTGGCCCAGGGTGTCTTCCACTTCCGCCGCCGCGGCCTGGATGCCCTCGGACAGTTGCCCGGCTTCCTTGCCCGGGTCCCGGTACAGCCAGCCCCTCAGCTCGCGCTCCTGGGCGCGGGCGAGGCGGAGGACGTCGCTCTCGTTGCCGGCGCGGCGCTGGATCAGGGCCAGCGTCTGCAGCACGGAGTCATGAAGGTGCGCGGCGATCTCGGCCCGTTCGGTGGCGCGGACGCGCCCGGCCCGTTCCGTCTCCAGGTCCCGCCAGAATTTCAGTCCCCAGGGCAGGAGAACCAGTGCCACGCCGCCGAGCACCGCCACGGAAGACAGCAGGGCGAGCCACGTCTGTTCCCAGGACCCGGAGCCGGAGACCATCACCAGGACGCCGGCCACAACGAGCGCCAGCCCGGCGGCGAGGCGGGCCCAGCCGCCGGCCTGGTCCGCTTTGGTCTTGTCTACGAGCCCTGCCCGCCGGGTCTCATCCAGTTGCATCCAGGCAATGGCCGCGCCGCCGAGGATGGCAGCGACCGGGATGAGGGTTCCGAGCGGCACATCGACGCCGAGCAGGCGGGCGATCAGGATGCCGGCGGCCAGCAGCAGACCCGCCCCGAGCAGTATCTCCTTGCCGTAACGCATCCCGGTGACCCTGTTCCGCCAGGTGTCGGCCGGAAGCGCTCCGGCCGGCACGGCTGCCGCCCGCGAAGATGCCGGGCCAGCGGCAGCCGCAGCGCCGGGGGTCGGGGACACCGACGGGTATCCGGCGGAGGGGGCGGGGTCGGGACCGGAGGGGCCGGGGTCGGGACCGTAGGTCCCGGGCAGGGGGGCCGCAAAGGGTGCGCTGACCGCCGGGGCAATGGGCGACGCCGGCTGGTGGGGATCGCGTTTGGCGCTTTCGTCGGCGGTGGGCACCATGATCCAGAGCCAGGCATAGAACGCGACTCCGGCACCGCCCGCGAGCGCAGCGACCGCCATGCCGATCCGGACCAGCCGCAGCGGCCAGCCCAGATGCCGGGCGAGTCCGGAGCAGACCCCGGCAATCACCCTGTCGCTGCCGCGCACCAGCGGCGGGCGGGACACGGCTGTTGTCATGAGTCAATCCAAACATGGATCACGGTTTCCGGGACCCGTTTCCGCCTCGAACCGGGGGTGACTCAGGGACAGTTCAGGGTCTCCCCCAGTAGAGCGGATCCGTGGCTGACGGGAGGATCGAAGTATGAATCCGCACACTCCGAACCCCGATGAAGGACACCACCCGGCAGACCGCACTGCCGGGCAGCCCGCAGGACAACAGGCTGCCGAGCCCGCAGAGCCCTCCCGCAGTTCCAGCACGGAGCCCGCAGAACCCACAGGCGGCTTTGCGGCAGGGCAGCGGCCAGCTGCCGATATGGGCGCCACTGCACCGTTGGACACGTCCGCGACTCTCCCGTTGGACTTTTCGGCCGGCACTGGCGGCCCCGGAACGCCTCCGCCCCCGCCGGCCTACTCCGGCACCGGCGGCTCCGGAACGCCTCCGCCTCCGCCGCCCTACTCCGGCCCGACGCCCCCGCCGGCCACCGGCCAGCCGCAGAATTTCTTCGACTGGATCCGCAGCCAGGGCATCCATCGTGGCCGGGAGCGCTGGATCGGCGGAGTGGCCAGCGGCATCGCCGAGCGCTTCGGCGTCGACCCGCTGATTATCCGCGGCATCCTGATCGTCCTGGCTGTCTTCGCCGGCGTCGGCGTCCTGCTCTACGGCGTCGCCTGGGCCCTCCTGCCCGAACCCGACGGCCGCATCCACGTCCAGGAGGCCGCCGCAGGCCGCTGGACGGCCGGGATGACCGGTGCCCTGGTCACCACCATCATCGGCTTCCCCAGCCTGGGCACCGGCGTCTGGGGCTGGGACCGCTACGGCTTCGTCCCCTTCATCTGGACCGTCTTCTGGGTGGGCGGCGCTATCTACCTCGTCTATTACCTGACCCAGCGCAACAAGTCCCGGATCGGAGCCGTCCCGATGTCGTCGAATCCCCAGCCTGGAAGCCCGACGGACCCGGCCTACCCGCCGACCTCATCAACACCGTCAACACCGACAACACCGGCAGCCCCATCAATCCCGCCGGCGCCGTTCGCCACCACCGGGTACGGCGCGTCCGGCACGCTGGCCCGCTACGGTGAGTCCACCATCCCCGGCCCGGCCTGGGGCACGCCCCCGCCCCCGGGGCCCGTCCCCCCGCCGGGCGGTGGCTACCAGCCGGAGCGCGGCGGCGGGCCCGTCCCGCCGGCCAAGACCCGGAATCCAGGTCCCGGCGCCTCCGCCGTCGCTGTCACCGCCGGCGTTGCCCTGCTGGTGGGCGGCGGCCTCAAGGCCCTCGACGTCGCCAACGTGATCGACCTGGGCACCTCCAGCAACGCCATCGTCTGGGCCAGTGCTGCGGTGGTCCTGGGTCTCGGCATCCTCATCGCCGGGCTCAGGGGCCGCACGTCGGGCATCCTCGGGTTCTTCGCCGTCGTCGCCCTGATCGTCGGCGGCATCTTCAACGTGCTTCCCAACGGCGACCGTTTCCGCCCGCAGAACGCCGACTGGTCACCGGTGAGCATCGACCAGGCCCGGGCCGGTTTCGACATCACGGCCGGCACCGGGACCGTGGACCTGACGCGGCTCGCGCTCAATCCGCCGCTGGGAACCGATCTTGTGGTCCCCATCGACGCTACGGCGAGCAACCTCACGGTGGTCATTCCGGACACCGTGCCGGTCGAGGTCCGCGCCGACATGACCATGGGGAACCTCAAGGAGGGAAGCCAGAACCACAGCGGCATGACCACCCAGCAAAGCCACTACAACACCGGCAAGCCGGGAGCCACGCTGGTCGTCAGGATCGACGGCACCTTCAGCAACGTCACCATCAAGGAAGGGAACTGACATGAGCAGCTATGACGCACCGACCGGCCCGGAAGGCCGCAGCCCGGCTGCTCCCCCGCGGCACTCGGACCCGGATCCGGTGGAGTTGGAGGTGGAGGACACCGCGCCCCGGGTGGGCACGATCGTCTGGGGGCTGATTGTGGTGGCCCTCGCCGCGCTCATCATCGTCTCCCAGCTCGGCATCGTGGCGCTCAACGGCACGTACGTGGTGATCGGCCTGATGATCGGCGCCGGGGCGGCACTGGTGATCGGCGGGGTGCTTTCGGCCCGCGGACGTGACAAAAAAGCATCGACAGGGAAGTCTTGAACCATGGAAAAATTCTTCAGCACCATCCGGGGCCTTGGCCTGAAACGTGGTCCGCAGCGCTGGCTGGGCGGTGTGTGCGGCGGGATCGCCGCCAAGCTGAACGTGGATGTTGCGTTCGTCCGGATCGCTTTCCTGCTTATCGCACTGCTTCCCGGGCCGGCATTCGTGTTCTACCTGGTGGCGTGGCTGCTCCTCCCGGACCAGCAGAACGCCATCATCCTTGAGTCCTTCCTGTCCAAGCGCACTCCCCGGCCCTGAGGGCCCCAGCCGGGAAGTGACGTGCCCCTGCCGGCCGGCGGGGGCACTTCGCGTTGTAACCGTTTGTGTCGTGGCCCACAGGCGCGATTAGACTCTAGGTGAGCTCAGCGTGGCGCTCTGCCTGTATACCTCCGAACCAGGATTTGAGCCGAGACATGAAAATTGGAATCCTCACCAGCGGCGGGGACTGCCCCGGGCTGAATGCCGTCATCCGTGGCGCCGTCCTGAAGGGCATCGCCGTCCACGGCCACGAATTCGTGGGATTCCTGGACGGCTGGCGCGGCGTCGTCGAGGCTGACACCATCGACATCCCCCGCACCATGGTCCGCGGCATCGCCAAGCAGGGCGGGACCATCCTGGGCACCTCCCGCACCAACCCGTTCGAAAACAACGGCGGGCCGGAGGTCATCAAGGCCAACATGGACCGGCTGGGCATCGATGCCCTGATCGCCATCGGCGGCGAAGGCACCCTGGCCGCCGCGAAACGGCTCACCGATGCCGGGCTGAAGATCGTCGGCGTCCCCAAGACCGTCGACAACGATCTCGACGCGACCGACTACACCTTCGGCTTCGACACCGCCGTCGAGATCGCCACCGAAGCGATCGACCGGCTGCGCACCACGGGAGAGTCCCACCACCGCTGCATGATCGCCGAGGTGATGGGCCGGCACGTGGGCTGGATCGCGCTGCACGCCGGCATGGCCTCGGGCGCCCACGCCATCCTGATCCCGGAGCAGAAGGCCTCGATGGAGCAGATCGCCGAGTGGGTGGTCTCGGCCCGGGACCGCGGCCGCGCGCCGCTCGTTGTGGTCGCGGAGGGTTTCGTCCCGGATGACCAGGAAACGCCGCACTCCGAACGCGGCCTGGACACCTTCGGCCGCCCGCGGCTCGGCGGGATTTCCGAGCGGCTGGCCCCGGAGCTGGAGGCCATGACCGGCATCGAAACCCGGGCGACGGTCCTGGGCCACATCCAGCGCGGCGGGGTCCCCACCGCGTTTGACCGGGTGCTGGCCACCCGCCTGGGCATGGCCGCCATCGACTCCGTCGTCGAGCAACGCTGGGGCACCATGGTGTCCCTGAACGGCACCGACATTGTCCACGTGGGCTTCGACGCTGCCCTCGGCAACCTCAAGACTGTCCCGAAATACCGCTACGACGAGGCCGCGGTCCTCTTCGGCTGACCCACCGCCCCGCCGCACTGAACCCGACACGCCGGTGGGTAGGGTGGAGCCATGACACTTGAGCCCGGTTCGGTCGACATCATCCAGCTCGCGTGGGCCCGCCACCTGGGGCTCGACGACGGCGCCTTCGCGGCCGCCGCAGGCGAGCGCATCACGCGTGCCGATGAGTCAGCCCGGGCCGTCCAGTTCGTCCGGCTTTTCGGCAATTCGGCCTTGGTGGGCCCGCAGTGGGCACTGGACGCCGCCGTCGGGCTGTCCGACGGCGAACTCGCGCAGCACGTCACCCTGCTGACCATCACCCGGGACCACGGCGGCCACGGGCTCGGGGCCGCGGCGCTGTTCTTCGCGGACGATCTGCCCCTGCAGCAGCCGTCGGAGGAACTCACCGTCTCGCACGGAAATCCGGAGGCGATCGAACTGGAATCCGCCTGCCCGCCGGATGACGTGAACGAGGTGGGTCTCTCCGACCTGGAGCACCGCTTCACCATCATGCATCTGGAGGACGGGCGCCGGACCCCGGTCGCCTGCGGCGCGTACACCGAATGGGAGGGCATCCTGGCGCACATGGGCGTACTGGTCGCTCCGGAGTGGCGCCGCCGCGGGCTGGGGTCGCTGGCGGCCTCGATTGCCGCCCACGAGGCCCTCGCGTCCGGGCTGACGCTGCAGTGGCGCTGCGACGTCAGCAATCAGAGCGCGCTGGCCATCGCCCGGAGCCTGGGCTATACCGCCGGCGGCATCCAGACCAGTGTGCTGCTGGGCTGACCCGGCGGCACAGCGGCCTCGCCGCAGCGGGACTGCCCCTCAGCGGGACTGCTCCTCAGCGGGACTGCACCGCGGCGCCCCTGGCGCCGGCCGACGCTGCCGGTACAGTACCGGGCGTTGCCCAGCCCTGCATCGGCTGGGGCTTGGCAAAGAACAGTGCCACCGCCGCGCCGATCAGGATGACGGCGGCGGGCAGCATGATGGACTGGCCCATCGCCGTCGAGAATCCCTCCTTCAGCGCCTCGGGCAGTGTGCCGCCGAAGGCCATGGGGCTGGCCCCGCCGGAACCAGCCGGCGCCGCCGGAAGCTCCGCCGCGAGCCGGGCCTGGATCAATACCGCTATCGCGGCGCTGCCCAGGACCGCACCGATCTGCCGGGTGGTGTTGTAGACACCCGAGCCGGCGCCCGCCTGGCGCGGCGGCAGGTTGCGGGTCGCGGTGGAGCTCAGGGGCGCCCAGATGCCCGCGTTCGCGAACCCCAGCACGGCGCTCGGCAGGAGGAACAGCCAGATCGGCGTGTCGGGGTGCATGAGGGAGGAGTTCCAGAACAGGGCCACCGACATCAGGACCAGGCCGGCCGCGGTGATGAACTTCGGGTTGACCCGGTCGATGATCTTGCCCACCACCGGGGCGAGGCCGCCGGAGATGAGCGCCATCGGCACCATCATGAGCGCCGACTGGGTGGGGGTCAGGCCGCGGACAATCTGGTAGTAGAAGATCAGCGGCAGGCTGAAGGCCGTCACCGTGAAGCCGACCGTGGTGATGCCGATGTTGGCCAGGGAGAAGTTGCGGTCCTTGAACAGGGACAGCGGCAGCAGGGGTTCGCCCTTGTTCACCTTCTGCCACACGACGAACACCACCAGGACCGCGATCCCGGAGATGATGAGCCCCCACACCGTGATGGGTCCGGTGATGGTGCCCCAGTTGTAGGTCTCGCCCTCCTGGATGCCGAACACCAGCAGGAACAGCCCGACGGCGCTGAGCAGCACGCCGGGGATGTCGAACTTGTGCGGGTGGGTGCTCAGGGAAGGCACGTAGCGCAGGGCCAGGAAGAACCCGGCCAGGCCCACCGGGAGGTTGATGAAGAAGATCCACTCCCAGCCGAGGCCGTCGACGAGGACGCCGCCGAGGATCGGGCCGACCAGGGTGGCGACGCCGGCCGTGGCACCCCAGATTCCCATCGCGGCCCCGCGCCGGTCCGGCGGGAAGATCCGGGTGATGACCGCCATGGTCTGCGGCGTCATCAGCGCAGCGCCGAATCCCTGGAACACGCGGGCCAGGATCAGCATCTGCACGTCTCCGGAGAGCCCGCACCACAGGGAGGCCAGGGTGAAGACGACGAGCCCGGTCAGGTAAAGCTTCTTCGGGCCGAAGCGGTCGCCCAGCCGCCCGGTGATCAGCAGCGGCACGGCGTAGGCGAGCAGGTAGGCGCTGGTCACCCAGATGACCGAGTTGATGTCGGTGTTCAGTCCCTCCATGATGCGGGGGTTGGCCACCGAGACGATGGTCGTGTCGACCAGGATCATGAAGAACCCGATCACGAGGGACCAGAGTGCCGGCCACGGCCTGGCAACGTTTTCCATGGGATTCCTTACGGGTTGAAAGGGATGATTATCGTCGTTCCAAAAGTATTCGCCGGGACGGCTGCCCCGGATGGGCTACCAGGCAAGCTGGCCGGAGCCGAGCTGGTCCTTGAGGTTCCGGATCCAGCCTGTTTCGGCGTGCAGCATGGCCTGCTGGTACTCCATGTCGATCCAGTACTTGCGTTCGACACCCTTCGTCCGGACCCGCTCCTGCGCGGCGGCGAGGAAATCCAACTGCTCCGCCAGGCCCCTGAGGCGGCCCTCAAGCAGGTCAATCACGACGCTTGCCGGCAGGTTGTACGCTTCCGAGACGGCCAGCGGGAACGAGGGATACTCGTTGGCGGGGACGGACAGCATGTCCTGAAGCCTCTGGTTGAGGGCTTTCCGGCCCGCCCCGGAGATCTCGTACGTGGTGCGTTCGGGACGGTTTCCCTCTCGGTCCGTGCCGGTGGCGGAGACGAGTCCCTGCTCCTCGAGCCGTCCGACCGCGTGATACAGCGTCCCGGGCCGGACCTTCACGAGCCGGTCCTCATGCCGGGCCATCAGCAGCTGGTACATCTCGTAGGGATGCATGGGCCCTTCCACCAGCAGGGAGAGTGCGGCGACCCCCAGCGGTGTCAGGGGTGTGGTTCGGGCCATGGTGGGTTGTCCTTCACGCGGTGGCTTTCAACGCGGCCGGAGGCCGCGGCGGTTATTCCACTAGAACTATTCCATATGGAGTATTAGCACGCAAAGCGCCGCGGGGCCGTGGCGGAGCCTCAGCCCAACAGGGCCAGGATGTCCTTGCGTTCGAACATCTGTGCCGCTGCCCGGGCGGAGGGGGTCCCGGCGTCGGGGTCCGCGCCGGCCTCGACCAGCACCTGCGCTACGTCCGTGTAGCCCTTGAAAACGGCCCCCGCCAGCGGCGTCTGCCCGCGGTCGTTGGCAGTATTGGCCTCTCCGCCGTGCGCCAGGATCAGCCGGACGGTGCCGGCGTGGCCGTGGTAGGCCGCGAGCATCAGGAGGGAATCGCCGGCCGCGTTGGTCATGGTCGCCGGGGCGCCGGCGGACAGATAGCGCTCGAGCAGCGTGTTGTCCCCTGCACGGGCCGCATCGAAGAGGGCATGGGCCAGGGCCAGGGTTTCCTCGTCGGGGGCGCCGGGAGTATCGCCGCTCATCGTGGCCCCCGCAGGAAGCCGGTCTGGCGGCCCACCACCTGGCCGGCATCGGGAGCCACGATGACTTCCTGCGCCGCGGTGTAGGGCTCGTCGCCGTCCAGTACGGTCAGTACTTCCTCCGGCGGGACGGAACGCTTGACCACCGCCAGGGCCACCGGCCCCATTTCGTAATGCTGCGCCACGGACGTCACGATGCCCACCCTGCGGTCACCGGACCGGACTTCGCTGCCCACGGCGGGCATGGTGTGCTGCGAGCCGTCGAGCTGCAGGAACACCAGCCGGCGCGGCGGGTGGCCCAGGTTGTGGACGCGGGCCACGGTTTCCTGGCCTTTGTAGCAGCCCTTGTTCAGGTGCACGGCGGTGCGGAGGAGGTCCAGTTCGTGCGGGATGGTCCTGTCGTCGGTTTCGGCGCCCCAGCGGGGCCGCCACGCCGCGATCCGCAGCGCCTCGGCCGCCCAGACGCCGGCGAGCGGGCGTTCGCCCACCGTGGCTTCCAGTTCGGCGGCCGGGACGAGGTATTCGAACCAGGGCCGTTCCAGCCCGGGGTGGGCGTCCTCCCCCACCACCGCGTAGGAGTAGCCGCCGGCGCCGACATGCGGCCAGGGGTCTTCCCAGACCAGCAGGCCGGAGAATTCCGGCACCTTCCGGGTGGTGCCCAGCACGGCCCAGTCCGCCGACACGTCGGTAATCTCGACGCGCAGCATGAACTTCATCTTGTTCAGCCACTCGGCCAGCGGCCCGGCCTCGGGTGCCTCCACGATCAGCCAGGTCGTCGCGCCGTCGTCCAGCACCCGCGCGTCGAATTCGATCCGGCCCTGCACGCTGAGCAGCAGCAGTTCGCTGGACTGCCCGGCCGCCAGGTTGGTGAGCTGCTGGGAGGACAGGGTGTTGAGCCAGCTCAGCCGGTCCGGCCCGGCGACGGTGACCACACCGCGGTGGGACAGGTCGACGACGGCGGTGCCGGCGGCCAGCGCGCGCTGTTCACGCAGCGGTTCGCCGTAGTGGGAGGCGACGCCGGCGTCCGCGCCGCCGGCCTCGACGGCGCCGGGGCGCGCCAGCAGGGGGCTCTTGTTAGTCATATGTAGTAGAAGTCCTTAGGGCTTAGCGGTATTCCGGATTTTCGAAGTCAAACCTGGTCCCGGCTTTCCACGCCTCGGGCAGGTTTCCGTAGGCGGGGATGCCGCCCGCGTCCTTCAGCATCCGGGCCAGGTGCAGCAGGTTCCAGGTCATGAAGGTGGTGTTGCGGTTGGTGAAGTCACTTTCCGGCCCGCCGGAGCCTTCATCGAGATAGCTCGGGCCCGGCCCCACAGCGCCGATCCAGCCGGCGTCGGCCTGCGGGGGGATGGTGAAGCCGATGTGCTGGAGGCTGTAGAGGACGTTCATGGCGCAGTGCTTGATCCCGTCCTCATTGCCGGTGACCAGGCAGCCGCCCGCCTTGGGGTAGAACGCCCACTGTCCCTTGTCGTTGATAGAGCTCCGGCCATTCATCGGTGTGCCAGCCGTGCTCGCGCATGTCCGGATAGACGCCGCTGGCGATGTCGTGGTCCACCGTCCGGATGACCCGCGTGCTGACGCCGTGTTTTTCCATGATCCGGCGACTGACCTCGATCAGGCCCTGGGTGTGGGAGGTCTCCGGGGACTTCTTGAGGGTGCCGTTGAAGTACACGGCCTTGAGGTCGCTGTAATCGGCAGGCATGTCGGGCATTGCAGCTGTGGCATTCACTTCGGTGCTCCCTGCGGTCGCTACGGACAACGGAAAAACAGTGAGACCTCTGAAGGGCTGCGTTCGACGGCGCGCGGGGCGCCGCTGGTCAGCCGGCCTTGTGAAGGATGGCGGACGCGTGGGCCGCCAGGCCGCTGCCCCCCTCGGGACCGTTGCCGGTGGCCACGTCCCAGCGCCAGAGCAGATTGCCGTCCACGAGTCCGAAGATCCTGGTGGCGGCGGTGTACTCCTTGGAGTGGCTGCCGCGCATCACCATGTCGGTGCTGAGCTGGATCTGCGGGCCCTTGATCTGGCCGTAGTACAGCTCGGAGATCCCGCCGGGGTGGGAGATCGACACGGAGATGTCGAAGCCGCCGTCTTTGTTACGCAGGGCTTCGACCTCGTCGGCGCTCTTGAGCACGGGAACGATGTCGGCAGGGATCAGTCCCGGGCCGCCGTCTTCCTCGCGCTGCTTGCGCTCCAGGGCCCAGAAACCGGTTTCGACGGTCAAAGGGCGCAGCTTCGTGCCGTCCTCGTCGGTCAGCCAGCTTTCGGCACGGTACTGCAGATACGGCAGGCCGTTGTGCGTGAAGGAGACGTGTTGCAGGAAGTGCTCGGAATCCTCTTCCCCGGCCCCCAGCCGGCCTCGGCCCTCCCACTCACCAATGAGCCAGGACAGCGGAACGATTTCGGGGGTCAGATCTGTCGGTATTTCAATCGGCACAGCAGCTACCTCTGGAAACGAAGACGACTATTGATTTCTGGCTGTTTACTTCTGGCCTTTGAAAAGGCGGTAGACAACAAAGCCGGCGAACCACGCCATGGCCAGGCTGGCAACGCCGAGCAGAACAAGGAAGAAGATTTCAAATGCAAGTACTGACATGATGCCATCCTAGCGCTTTAGTAGAGGAGTAGTTTGTCTATGAAGTAAGCCAGCGAACCGACGGCGGCGACCGGCGCGAGCCCTATTCCGAGGGCTGCCGCAAAGCTTAGCGATTCACCGCGGATGATCACCAGCCGGCGGAAACTCACCAGCACCGCCCCCACCAAAACCCCGACGACCGCAGCCGGCAGCACGGCGATGTCGGAGAAGACCAGGCCGGCGAGTGGTCCTGCCAGGCCGGCCCCGATGACGCCCAGCGGCGCCACGATCCGGTCCGGCCAGCGGATCAGGCCCGCCAGCAGGGCGATCGAGGCGCTGACCGCCGCGACCAGGAGCATCTCATGCACGCCGTTGAAACGGGAGCAGGCGATCCATCCCGCGCCCAGGCAGGACAGCATGACCCCGGCGGAGGAACCGAGGGTGGACTCCAGGCGCTGCGCCTGCCCCGTGCCGCGGATCAGCTGCATCACGAAGATCGCCATCACGCCCGCCGCCATGAACGACGGCGTCCAGTCCAGGAAACCCGGGGCCGGAAGATAAGTGGCGGCAATGGCAGCGCCGACACCGGGCAGGGCGATCAGGGCGCCGAGGGTTTTCCGGGCGGGGATGCCCAGGAAATGCGGCCAGCCGATTCCGACGCCGGCCGCGGTCAGCACTCCTACGGCCAGAAGAGCCTCCGGCGAGAGGTAGGACGCGCCCACAATCGCGGCGAGTCCGGCCAGGCCGATAATGCCGATGATCCAGGACTTCACCGTTCACCCGGCATCTGTTTAGCCGTCATACGTGTTCCGGTCATCGTTGTACCTTCGCTCACTGCGGACCCCAATTCGACCTGATCTTTCGTCAGGGCGCTGCGGCCCCGACGGATCAATCCTGCCCTATGCGACAGTTTTGTGTCGCAAAAGAAACGGCCGGCGGTGACGGAACCGTGTCCGGGAGGGGGCATTTGGGTATACTCAAAGCCAGCTACAGACGCCCAACGATGCGCGGACACCCCTTGGAGGAAACATGTCGCACATCCTGCTACTGACCAACAGCACCGGCTCGTCGGTGGACGTCCTGCCTGCTCTGGAACTGCTGAACCACCGGGTCCATATTCTCCCGGCCGAGCCGACGGCGCTGCTGGAGACCGACCCCTGCGACATCGTCCTGCTGGACGCCCGCAAGGACCTCGTGGGGGCCCGCTCCCTGACCCAACTGCTCAAGGCCACCGGCCTGAGCGCCCCCCTGATGCTCATCCTGACTGAAGGCGGCATGGCCGCCGTGTCCTCGGCGTGGGCCGTCGACGACATCCTGCTCGACTCCGCCGGGCCGGCCGAGGTTGAAGCCCGCATCCGGCTGGGCGTCGCGCGGGCCGTGATGGAACAAGACGATGCCCCGACCGAGATCCGGGCCGCCGGCGTCGTCATTGACGAGGCCAGCTACACCGCACGGGTCAACGGCGCGCCGCTGAACCTGACCTTCAAGGAATTCGAACTGCTCAAGTACCTGGCGCAGCACCCCGGCAGGGTGTTCACCCGCCAGCAGCTGCTGACCGAGGTTTGGGGCTACGACTATTACGGGGGCACCCGCACCGTGGACGTCCACGTCCGGCGGCTGCGGGCCAAGCTGGGCGCCGACCACGAGAACCTGATCAGCACCGTCCGCAACGTGGGCTACCGCCTGACGCTGGTCCGGCACCCCGAGGAAGAGCTCACCGAAGCCTGAACGTCGCGGGTTCCGGCCGCGCTCCTTCCGGCCACAGAACAAAGAAAAGCCCCGGACATCGGTCCGGGGCTTTTCTGCTTCAGTGGAGGACATACGGGTCGAACGTATCGAGGCCACCCCAGTGGTGGATCCCCCTCGCATCCGAACGGCAGTTCCAGAAGCAGGCTCTGGACGAACAGCCGGATGAGTTAACGACTATACGGAACAGTTCCGGAAACAACAAAATCGGGCCCGCCCCCAGCGCAACGTATAGCCTTGCACCATGAGTCCTGCGCAACCTGAAAACTGGCCCGTGCTCGTCGCCAAGGGAGCTGCGGATGAGCAGCTCCTGAAGGACGTCCTGGCCCTCGCGGCCGACGCGGAGGAATCCGATGGCAACCCGCCGCTGTCCGAACAGACGCTCGTGACGCTGCGTGCCGCGGATGCCGGCGGGCATTCAGTGCTGACCCTCGCCATGTACAGCCCCAATGACAAATCCGACCCGGCGACAGCGCAGGACCTGGCCGGGGTCGCCGTGGTCATCGGGGACCCTGACGGCACAGGAGTGCTGGAAATCGCCGTCCACCCGAGCTACCGCAACCAGGGCGTGGCGGACCGGCTCGTCGGCGAGCTCCGGACCACCCGCGGCTTCACCGGCCTGAAAGCCTGGTCCCACGGCAACCACGAAGCCGCGGCCGACCTCGCCGCACGCTACGGCTACGGCCCCGTCCGCGAATTGTGGAAGATGCGGCTCACCAGCGCGGCAGCGGAGCTGCCCGACGTCCCCCTGCCCGACGGGGTGAGACTGCGCGCCTTCGTTCCCGGCCGGGATGAGGATGCCTGGCTCGCCGCGAACCGGGCCGCGTTCGCGCACCACGCCGAGCAGGGAAACATGACCCGCGCCGACCTGGACGCCAGGATGGCCGAGCCGTGGTTCGATCCCGCCGGTTTCCTGCTGGCCGTCGATGCCGCGGACCGGATCCTCGGCTACCACTGGACCAAGGTGCACCCCCGGCACGGAGACCACCCGGCCATCGGCGAGGTGTACGTGGTCGGTGTCACGCCCGGGGCCCAGGGCAGCGGGCTGGGAAAGGCGCTGACCGTCGCCGGCATCCGGCACCTGCAGCACCAGGGGCTGCACGCCGTCATGCTCTACGTCGATGCGGACAACATTCCGGCCGTTTCGCTCTACCGCCGGCTCGGCTTCACCCGCTGGGACGTCGACGTCATGTACGCACCGCTGGAAGGGCGTTAATCCACTCGGCAGACATCCTGTCTGCGCCCGGGGAAATCCGGGCCGCCCGAAAGCTGATCGCTGGCTGATTGCTTGTAAGGTTGAAGCTAAATCGCGCCAGCATTAGGAGAGACCATGCAACGGGAATCTGCCCGGACAGCCACGTCTGAAGCCGCTACGTCGGACAAAAAAGTGCGACCCGCGCGTGCCCGGTTCGGCTCCTCCGAAGTGCCTGCCTCGCGGGCCACCCAGGACCGCATCGACATTCCCGAATTCGCGCCCAGCCTGGAACCGGAGGGCGACTTCAGCCCGGACCGTTTCCTGGACCGTGAACTGAGCTGGCTCTCCTTCAACGCCCGCGTGCTGGAACTGGCCGAGGACCCGGACCTGCACCTGCTGGAACGGGTCAGCTTCCTCTCGATCTTCGCGTCCAACCTGGACGAGTTCTTTATGGTCCGCGTCGCAGGGCTCAAACGCCGGATCGCCACCGGCCTGGCCGTCCCCTCCCCCGCCGGGCTCAGCCCGATGCAGGTCCTCGAGCAGATCGGCGACGAGGCCCACCGGCTGCAGCAGCGCCACGCACTCGTCTACGCCGAGCAGATCCGTCCGGCGCTGGCGTATGAGCACATTCATCTCATGCACTGGGACGAACTCGACTCCCAGGCCAAGGACCAGCTGAGCGCCATGTTCGCCGAGAAGGTCTTCCCGATCCTGACCCCCTTGGCCGTGGACCCGGCCCACCCCTTCCCCTACATCTCGGGTCTCTCACTCAACCTCGCCGTCGTCGTCCGCAATCCGGTCAGCGACAAGGAACTCTTCGCCCGCCTCAAGGTCCCGGACCAGCTTCCCCGGCTGATCTCGGTTGACGGCCCGCGCGCCGGCTCGGTGCCGGGCCGGGTGGCCCGTTTCATCGCCCTCGAGGAAGTCATCGCCGTCCACCTGGACCAGCTCTTTGCCGGGATGGAGGTGCTGGAGCACCACACCTTCCGCGTCACCCGCAATGAGGACCTCGAGGTCGAGGAGGACGACGCCGAGAACCTGCTGCAGGCCCTGGAAAAGGAACTGCTGCGCCGCCGTTTCGGGCCGCCGGTCCGGCTCGAAGTCACGAACGACATCAATCCGAACATCCGGGCCCTGCTGATCCGGGAGCTGGGCGTCGAGGAGTCCGAGGTCTACTCGGTCCCCGCGCCGCTGGACCTCCGGGGCCTCTCGGTCATCGCCGGCATCGACCGGGCGGACCTGCATTACCCCAAGCACGTCCCCCACACCTCCCGGTACCTCAACGAATCGGAGACGTCCAAGGCGGCGAACGTCTTTGCGGCCATGCGGCGGCGGGACATCCTGCTGCACCACCCCTATGACTCCTTCTCCACCTCCGTGCAGGCGTTCCTGGAGCAGGCGGCCTCGGACCCGAAGGTCCAGGCCATCAAGCAGACGCTGTACCGCACATCGGGCGACTCGCCCATCGTCGATGCCCTGATCGATGCCGCCGAAGCCGGCAAGCAGGTCCTGGCCCTCGTGGAGATCAAGGCCCGCTTCGACGAACAGGCCAACATCTCCTGGGCCCGGAAGCTGGAGCAGGCCGGCGTGCACGTGGTCTACGGAATCGTGGGCCTCAAGACGCACTGCAAACTCTCTCTCGTGGTCCGCCAGGAAGTCGATGGCCTCCGCCGCTACTGCCACATCGGCACCGGCAACTACCACCCCCGCACGGCCCGCTATTACGAGGACCTGGGCCTGCTCACAGCCAATGAGCAGGTGGGCGAGGACCTGTCCAAGCTTTTCAACCAGCTCTCCGGCTACGCGCCGAAGTCGACCTTCAAGCGGCTCCTGGTGGCGCCGCGCTCGGTCCGGTCAGGACTCATCGATCGGATCGAAACCGAGATCCGGAACGCCCGGGCGGGCCTGACCGCGCGGGTCCAGATCAAGGTCAACTCGATGGTGGACGAAGCGATTATCGATTCCCTGTACCGGGCCTCGCAGGCCGGTGTGCCGGTGGATATCATCGTCCGCGGCATCTGCTCACTGCGTCCCGGGGTGCCCGGCCTCAGCGAGAACATCACCGTCCGCTCGGTGCTGGGCCGTTTCCTCGAGCACTCCCGCGTCTTCGCTTTCGCCAATGGCGGGGACCCGGTGGTCTACATCGGTTCGGCGGACATGATGCACCGCAACCTTGACCGCCGGGTGGAAGCCCTCGTCCAGCTCACCAGCGGGGACGACACCACGTACGTCATGGACCTGCTGCGCCGCTACATGGATCCGGGCACCGCCAGCTGGCACCTGGACAGCCAGGCGCAATGGACCCGCCACCACCTTGCCGAAGACGGGCGCGAGCTCGAGGACATCCAGTCGTGGCTGCTCAATTCCCGCTCGCGGCAGCGCGCGGCCGGGCTGCGGTAGGGGCTCTGTCATTGAGTAGCGATGCACTGGTTGCCGACCAGACAGACCATCTCGGCGAAGAGATTGCCGTGGTGGCTGCGGGCGCCTTGCCGTGGCGCGTCGCCCCGGGCGACAAGGGCAAGCTTGAGGTCCTGCTCATCCACCGTCCAAGGTATGACGACTGGTCATGGCCCAAAGGAAAGATCGACCCCGGCGAGACGGTGCCCGAGTGCGCCTCCCGCGAGGTCGAAGAAGAGATCGGGCTGAAGGCGCCGCTGGGCATCCCGCTGCCCGCCATCCACTACCACGTCCCCGCGGGCCTGAAAGTGGTCCATTACTGGGCGGTCGACGTCGGCGGCGCCCCGCTCGTGCCGGACGGCAAGGAGGTGGACAGCGTCATGTGGTGCTCGCCGGAGAAGGCCGCCCGACTGCTGAGCAACCCGAGCGACGTGGCACCGCTGGAGCATCTGGATGCCGCCCACGCCCGCGGCGAATTGAAAACGTGGCCGCTGGTGATCGTGCGCCATGCCAAGGCCAAGCCACGCTCCTCCTGGTCCAAAGCCGAAGGGGACCGGCCCCTGGCTGCCACCGGGATGCGGCAGGCGCAGGCAGTGGGGCGGCTGCTGCAGGCGTGGAAACCCATGCGCGTCGTCTCCAGCCCCTGGCTCAGGTGCGTGGCCACCATCGCCCCCTACGCCAAGGCGTCCGACGCGAAGGTAAAGCTGAACGAGGCCCTCACGGAGCACCGGCACGGCCGCCATCCGCACAAGACGGCCGCCGCCGTCGAGGCCCTCTTCGACAAGCAGCGGGCCGTCGCGCTTTGCACGCACCGCCCCGCCCTCCCCACCGTGTTCGACCAGCTGGGAAAGCACATGGGTTCCCGGCTGCGCGCGGTGCTGCCCGACACCGATCCGTTCCTTGCTCCCGGCGAGATCATCGTGTGCCATGTGGCGCACCACAGCAAGGACAAAGTCGTCGCGGTGGAGCGGTTCAGGCCCTTCGACGACTGAGGTCCCTGGCCCTCCGGGCTGCTCAGCCAGCAAGACGAATAAGGCCCGGGCCGGAGTTCTCAGTAGACTGGGACGGTGAGCATTCCAACGCCCTATGAAGACCTGCTGCGCGATGTCCTGGACCACGGCACGCACAAATCGGACCGGACCGGGACAGGCACCCTGAGTGTCTTCGGCCGCCAGATGCGTTTCGATCTGAGCAAGAGTTTCCCCCTGATCACCACCAAGCGGGTGCACTTCAAGTCCGTCGCCGTGGAACTGCTGTGGTTCCTCCGCGGCGACACGAACGTGAAGTGGATGCAGGACCAGGGTGTCACCATCTGGAACGAATGGGCCGACGCCGACGGCGAACTCGGCCCGGTCTACGGCGTCCAGTGGCGTTCCTGGCCGACCCCCGACGGCGGCCACATTGACCAGATCGCCGAACTCATCGAGAACCTCAAGTCCAACCCGGATTCCCGCCGGCACATCGTCTCGGCCTGGAACGTGGCCGAACTCAAGGACATGGCCCTCCCGCCGTGCCACGCGTTCTTCCAGTTCTACGTCGCCGACGGCAAGCTCTCGTGCCAGCTCTACCAGCGCTCCGCGGACACCTTCCTGGGCGTGCCGTTCAACATCGCCTCCTACGCGCTGCTGACCTGCATGGTCGCCCAGCAGACCGGCCTGGAACCCGGCGAATTCGTCTGGACCGGCGGCGACGTCCACATCTACGACAACCACATGGACCAGGTCCTCAAGCAGCTTGCCCGGACCCCCTATGATTACCCGCAGCTCAAGATCACCCGCAAGCCGGACTCCATCTTCGACTACACCCTCGATGACTTCGAAGTGGTCGGATACCAGCACCACCCGACGATTAAGGCCCCGATAGCCGTATGAGCAACGACAAAATGCCGGGCGCGCAGCCCGATGATTTTACCGCCACGCTGGGCGCCCTCACCGGGCTCGGCGTCGTCTGGGCCCAAACCAGCACCGGTGTCATCGGCAAGGACGGCGGCATGCCGTGGCGCCTTCCCGAGGACATGGTGCACTTCACCCGGCTCACCACCGGACACCCCGTGATCATGGGCCGCAAGACCTGGGAGTCCTTCCCCGACAAATACCGCCCCCTGCCCGGGCGGACAAACATTGTGATAACCCGCCAGGAAGGCTGGGGTGAGACTCCCATCGCGGAGGGCGCCGTCGCGGTCAAGTCCCTGGACGATGCCCTCCTGGAGTCCCAGTTTGCCTCCGGCAACGAAATGGTCTGGATCATCGGCGGCGGCAACATCTATGCACAGTCCATGGACCTCGCCAACGTCGCCGTTATCACCACGATCGACACCACCACCGAGGGCGACACCTTCGCCCCGGACCTCGGCTACGACTGGACCATGGGCGCGAGCCTGCCGGCCGACGGCTGGCAGACAGCGGAAAACGGCACCCGCTACCGCATCAACGTCTGGCACCGGGCGGAGGGCTAAGGGAATGCCTACCAAATCCGAGACCCTCTTTGTCCTGGGCTATATGCTGCTGCCGCTGCTGGCACTGCTCTCCGCGATCGTGGGGCTGACCATGATCCTGGGCGGCGACAAGATCCTCGGCGCAATCGTGCTCGTGGTGGTGACCCAGGCCTTTGCCTTCGGGGCGTTTTTCGCCCTCCGGAAGCGCAAGCATGCGCTGCTTGCGGAGCAGGGCGGCGCCGGCGACGGCGCACGTTGAGTGACGCTCCGGAGAACGGACGCCCGCCCCGGCGCAAGGGCTTCTACAAGCGCCAGATCGAACTGGAAGCCGCGAAGCAGGGACTCACCGTTGAGGAGTACGGCGTCTACAAAGGCTCGGTGGGGAGTGGGGTGGAACCGATCAATTCGGCCGGGGGCCTGCTGTTTCTCGCCGTCCTGATCTCACTGTTCTCCGGCGTGGTAGTTGTAGGTGGCGTCGGGCTGTTGATCGACGACAAGGTTACGGACTGGGTGGAATTGATCATTGCCTTCGCCATCGTCCTCTTCACGGTGCCCGTCTCGTGGGCGTACTACGTCAAGGAACGCAAGGCCGTCCGCCTTCGACGCGCCAGCGGGAAGACACTTCAGCACCCTACCCGCCGTTCAATAGTCCGGGACTAGGCGGGCTGGCGCAATGCGATGGGGGAGAACACCCCATCGCCGGTCACGGCGGTTCCGGCTACATTGGTGCCGGTTAGGTACGCACGCCGGAATGCACCAGATCCCGGCCGCAGCCGGTTAGGCTGATGCACGGATAGGGGGATCCGCTATGGCAGGAAACTTGTGGGGCGCCGACGTCGCCCAGTTGCGCACACTCGCACAACAATTCGGCAAGACGTCCGAGACGCTGCTACAACAGTCGACCACGCTGACGTCGGCCATCAACAACAACACCGTCTGGAAGGGTGCCGACGGCGCGCGCTTCACCTCCGAGTGGAACGGCAGCCACCGCGCCCTGATCCAAAAGACTGCACTGGCACTCAAGGCGGAGTCCAAGCGCCTGCTGACCCACGCCGAGCAGCAGGAGAAAGCCAGCAACGCGGCCACCGGAGCCGGCGGCGGCCCCGGCGCCCTCGGCAGCGCGGGCGGCAACTTGGCCGTTGTCGGCGGAGCAGCCGTTGTCGGCGGGTTCCGCGCCGCGATGGGAGTCCAGAAGAACATCAAGGCGCCACTGACGCTGGCCAAGCACGTCGGACAGTACGGCTGGGTCCTGAAAAACCAGCGGGCGGAACTGGCCCAGACCATGCTGACCAGAGGTCACCACCGCCTGGGCGGACCGGCTTTCGACAGCCGGCACCTGGGGCAGACGACCGCTGGCAACCGCGCCCTGGAAGGGCTGCTCAAGGACACGGGCAAAGCAAACCGACTCCTCTCCCGGATCGACAAAGCCTCGGACATTGTCTCCCTGAAGAACCTGCACCAGTTCGGCGGACCGCTGTCCAAGCTCAGGCCGCTGCTGGAGGAAAAGGCCTGGATCGGAGCCGGGTCCAAGATGGAATGGCTCGGGAAATCGGGTCTGGCGCGCGGACTCGGCTGGGCCGGAGTGGGCTTTAGCACCTACGACTCGGTGCAAAGCTTCGCGGACGGGGACATCAAGGGCGGCGTTGGCAGCGCGCTTAAAGCCGGGCTCGGCATCGGCTGCTTCCTGCCGCCTCCGGCCGGAACCGTCTGCCAGGTCGCCAGCGTCGGGGTCGCCATCTACGAAAACTGGGACACGATCAGCAGTGTGGGCAAGAACGTCGGAGAGGGTATCTCCAACGCCGTCAAGGATCCCGGCAAGTTCGTCAACGACGCCGCTGATACCGTGAAAAATGCAGGAGAATCCGTGGCCAAGTTCTTCAGCTTCGGGGATTAGGAGATATACATGACTATTCAGAGTGAGGCCCACCAGGAGCCCCGGCTCGGCGTCGACGTGATCGGCTTCGGAGTGGGCGAATTCGCCTACCTGCTCAACGTTTTCGAAGGTCCCGCGCGGGATCGTTCGGTCGGCGTCTTCCGCGCCGAGGAACTCGTGAACGACGGCACCCTGTCCACAGCCGGGGCGTCGTCCTTGATGGCTCGGGATCTGGCCACCGTCGACGACGACGGCGACCTCGGCGTGAAGGGGGTGGCCGCCGCCGTCGCAACGGCCTTCGGACACGCAACGCGCTGGACCGAACTTTCGTTGCTCACGGAGGACAGCATGGACAACGTGGTACTGCTTGAGGCGCCGGAGGTCGCGCTGATGCTGCAACCGCGGGTGCTGGGGACGTGGTTCGTCTTCGCGCAGGATCCCTCTATCAGTTCAGCCGAGGCCACCCTCCGCGTGGTGCGCCGGCACGTTGAGCAGAATCCCGGGGGCACAGCGTACCTCGTCTTCAAGACCCTCGACGCTGAGAAGCACCTGTTGATCCGCCGGGGCGAGAACTCCTGGGCCACTGGCATCCCCGACTTCGCCACCGACGAGGTCGCTGAAACCGAAGGGCTGGACGACGCCGGACTGCTGCGCGCCATCCAGGAGTGCCGTGGCGAGGCGTAGCCGGGACGTCCCTCAGGAGCCCGGCTATGTGCCGTACCAGCCGACGGAGGCGCGGGTCATCCACCGCCGGGCAGAGAACGGCGAGGTGGTCGCGTACACGACCGAGGAATACGGTGCCCGCAAGGACGACGGTCTGGGCATCATCGAACCCGTGAACTCATCCGGGGGTCTGCTGTTCCTGGCAATCCTGCTGTCGGCAGGGATGGGGGGGTCTGGTCTACTTCGTCGTCCAAGTGATCATCCAGGACGTGTGGGACATAGCGGGCCGGGTGTGGTGGGTGTTTCCCGCGTGCATTTATCCTTTTGTTTTCGCTTGGGCCAGCTACTTCTCCGAGCGCAATGCCGAAAAGCTGCGCGCGGCCCGCAACCTGGCACGGCCCGTTGAATAGCGTGCACGGCCTCGAGGAGTCCCGTGGCCAGGCGTAGCCGGGACGTGCCCCAGGAACCGGGCTACATCCCCTACCAACCGCCGGAAGCGCGGGTGGTCCACCGACTCGCGGAGAACGGCGAGATAGTCGCCTACACGGCCGAGGAATACGGTGTCCGCAAGGACGATGGTCTTGGCATCATCGCACCCACGAATTCATCGGCCGGCCTGCTGTTCCTCGCCGTCCTGATCACCATCGCATTCGGCGGCATGCTTTACGGACTGGTCCAAATGGGCATCACCGATCAATGGGAGATTCTGGGCGAGATCTGGTGGATGTACCTGCTCATCCTCTACCCGCTGTACTTCGGCTGGGCCAGTTATTTATCCGAGCGCAAAGCCGAAAAGCTGCGCAAAGCCCGCAACCTCCCGAGGCCCGTTGAGTAACCCGACCACAACCCGCCGTTCCGCCCTGTCCCGCCCGTGGCACTTCGGCACCGGAGCGGAGCCTGAAAAGCCTGCCCAACCGCGCTTCGCTGTTACCGACGATCAGGCACGCCGATGGTTCCAGGAGAACCCTGCCGGGATCCCCGTCACGCGCGAGAACTTCCAGGACAGCACCCACCCTTTTCCAGGAGAATGATGGACCTTTACGCAGCGCGCCGCCACGCAGACGAGTAGACCAGGGCCAGACACGAACAGGCCTTGGCCGACGGCGGGAAGCGCCTGCTGGCCAGGACTACTGACGGCGGTAGGCTGCACAGCTACACCGGCCAGGACCCGTTGTGGGGAGCACGCGCGCTGACTGCCGGCGGGATCGCCGGGGCAGCCTACGCCGTACGGCTGGCCATGTCCGAATTCCGGGCGCGAAAAATCCGCCGGGAGCGGGGCATCCCGGATCCCAGTCCGCGGCAGTTGGACTGAGCCGTGACGTAACCGGCTGCGCCCCGGAGCCAACAAAGTCTAAACTGGCCCAATGACTACAGCAGCTACTCCGTCCGTTGGACTGGTCGGTTGGCGTGGCATGGTCGGTTCCGTCCTGATGCAGCGCATGCAGGACGAGGGCGACTTCGCCAACATCAACCCGGTATTTTTCTCCACCTCCAACGCGGGAGGTGCAGCCCCGGCGTTCGCTGGTCCTGCCGGCGGCGACGCCGGCAAGCTCGAGGACGCGTTCGACGTCGATGCCCTGGCGAAGCTGCCGATCATCGTCACCGCCCAGGGCGGCGACTACACGAAGCAGGTCCACAAGGAGCTGCGCAGCCGCGGCTGGGACGGCCTCTGGATCGATGCCGCCTCCACCCTGCGGATGAACGACGATTCGATCATCGTGCTGGACCCGATCAACCGCGACGTCATCGACAAGGGCCTTGCCAACGGCACCAAGGACTACATCGGCGGCAACTGCACCGTCTCCTGCATGCTGATGGGCCTCGGCGGGCTGTTCAAGAACGGCCTTGTCGAATGGGGCACGTCCATGACCTATCAGGCTGCCTCCGGCGGAGGCGCCCGGCACATGCGTGAACTGCTGAGCCAGTTCGGCACGCTCAACGCCCAGGTCAGCTCGGAACTGGACGACCCGGCGTCGGCCATCCTGGACATTGACCGCAGGGTCCTGGCCCACCAGCGCACCGACATCGATGCCACCCAGTTCGGCGTCCCGCTGGCCGGATCGCTGATCCCCTGGATCGATGCGGACCTCGGCAACGGCCAGTCCAAGGAAGAGTGGAAGGCCGGGGTGGAGACGAACAAGATCCTCGGCACCTCCGGCGATCAGCACATCATCATGGACGGGCTGTGCATCCGGATCGGCGCGATGCGCTCGCACTCCCAGGCGCTCACCCTCAAGCTCCGCGAAGACCTTTCCGTCGCCGAGATCGAGAAGCTGCTGGACGCGGACAATGAGTGGGCCAAGGTGGTGCCCAACTCCAAGGACGCCTCCATGTCCCAGCTCACCCCGGTGGCGGCATCCGGCACCCTGGACATCCCCGTGGGCCGCATCCGCAAGCTGGAAATGGGCCCGCAGTACATCAGCGCGTTCACCGTCGGCGACCAGCTGCTGTGGGGTGCGGCCGAGCCGCTGCGCCGCATGCTGAACATCGCGACCGGCAACCTCTAGGACCTCAGCAGCTTCCGCACCGGACGCCACCGCCCTGGTTCAGGTGCCGAGGAATCTCCGGTACTTCGCGGCCTGCAGCTCAAAAGACTTTTGGGCGGCAGGCCGCAGCCCGTTAATCTCGTCAAAGGGCTTGGGGACGACGACGGCGGCCCCGCCGTTGCGGGTGACGTCCCAGGTGCCGAGGATCTGGCCGCCGGCAACAATCGTCCTCCGGAAGACGCCATTGCCGCCAGGCACGATCCTGTCCGCATGCCCGGACGGCAGCACGAGCGACCGGTCCGTGTAGCCGAGCACGAACTCATCGAAGCCGGGCAGTGCCAGCACCAGGCGCGCTGCGGGGACGCCTTCGTCGAGCAGCGCCGCCGTCTCCGGGGAGAGCCAGTAGCTGGTCCCCTCGAACGCCACCTTCACCAGCTGGTCCTTCACTTCGGCCAGGGCGGCGCGGACCTCCGTCAGGGGAATGCCGGACCACCAGGCAAAGTCACGCTCGGTGGCGGGACCGTGGCTGCGCAGGTAGCGCAGCAGCCACTCGGCGATGCCCGCCCCGCGGTCCAGGGTCCGCGATTCGGTGATCCAGTCGTCGAAGGCCACCACCAGCTGCTGGTTGCCGGCCATCGGCCCCTGCACCAGCCAGGCCCGCTGGCACAGGATCCCCAGCAGGTGGATGCCGCGCTGGCCGGCCGTGGACTGGCCTGCCCGTTCGAACGCCTGGAACAGCTCGGCCCGGCTGGCCGCCGCCCCGCCGGAGACCAGCTCCAGCGCGGTCCCGGCCGCGGCGTCAACGTCCGCGGCGGAGATGCCGAGCTCCCGGTGGCGCCCGGCCAGGCCGCGGATCAGCCGATCGGAGGTAATGGCCAGCATCCATTTCAGGTCCTCGGGTGCCATCAGGTGCAGGGTCCCGCGCATCGGCCAGGAGCGCACTATTTCACCCCGGTTGAGGGCGCTGCGGACGTCCCCCACGCGGGAGCCCGGCACCCGGAGCCCGACAGCCCAGAGGGCTGCCCCCAGATCCTGCGCCTGCATCGCCGTCATCCAGCGCACCGCACCCGCGACGCTGCGGAATCCGGACCCGGCCAGGCCCTGGGAGGCCAGCCGCAACCGGCCCAGGATCGCACGGCTGAGCCGGGGACGCGCCGTAGAGCTCATGCACCCATGCTAGGACGCCGGACGGGCGGTTCCCAGCCGCCTTCCAGCCGGACTCCTTACGCTTGAGGGATGACCATGAGCGAGATGTGGCCGCTGCTGCGGCCCCTGAGCAGAAGGCTGGCCCTGCTGGGCTGGGCTTCCAGCGCTGCCGGCATGGCCGCGGGGCTCGCCATTGCCATCGCCAGCGGAACGCGGCTCTCGCCCGTGATGAGCACCCTGCAGCTCGTGGCCGTGGTGTCCATGGCCGTGGCGGTGACCAGCTTCATCACGGCCACATCGGTGCAGCCGCGCTCCCCCGTGCGGGACGACGGTGCATCACCGGACAGACTGGAACCCGGGGAGCTCCCCGACACCGTGCAGAGTTTGCTGCTCGGCTCCGTGGCCCTGCTGGCGGGGGCGGTCGTCTTCGCCCTGGCCGGATTCCTGCTCCTCAGCGGGCCCAGCGAGCAGTCCGTGGCGTTTTGCCAGGTCTTCTTCCTCGGCGCCGCCGCGTCCGGATTCACCTTCATGCTGTTCAGCAGGGTGGTTCCGCGCCGCGGCAGGAACTGACCGGCCGCTTTCCTAGAGCTCCACGCCGATGAGCAGCGGTTCCGGGTGCAGTTCAATGCCGAAGCGTTCGACGACGCCGCGGCGCACCTCGCGCGCGATCGCCAGCAGGTCCGCAGCGCTGGCTGCCCCCCGGTTGGTGATGGCCAGGGTGTGCTTGGTGGACAGCGAGGCCCGGCCGCCGGAGACGCTGTCCGGCTCAAGCCCGAAACCCTTGCCGTAGCCGGCCTGGTCGATCAGCCAGGCCGCCGAGAGCTTGGTCAGGCCGTCCGCGCCTCCCGGGTAGCGCGGCGCATCGTCCGGCAGTCCGGCGGCCGCGGCTGCTGGCACGATCGGGTTCGTGAAGAAGGAGCCGGTGGAATAGGTGTCCCGGTCCGCCGCGTCCCACACCATGCCCTTGGACGCCCGGAGCCGGAGGACCTCCCGCCGGACATCGTTGGCGTAGGCCCGCCGGCCGGCCTCGACGCCCAGGGCGCGGGCCAGTTCGGCGTAGCGGATGGGCGCGCTCATCCGGCCCAGCGGCAGCTGGAACTCGACCGTGAGCACAACGTAGCGCGGGGAGCCGTTGACGGTGGTCTGTTTGAGGATCGAATCGCGGTAGCCGAACTTGAGTTCCGAGTTCGTGAAGGTCTGCACGGCGTTGCGTTCCCGGTCCCAGGTCCGCACGGCGGCGATGGTCTGGGAAACGTCCGAGCCGTAGGCACCGACGTTTTGGACCGGGGTGGCGCCCGTGGAGCCCGGGATGCCGGAGAGCGCCTCGATCCCGGACCAGGCATGCCGCACGGCGTGCTCCACCAGGGCGTCCCAGTTGTGGCCCGCCTGGACCACAACGGCGACGCCGCCACAGGAGTCCTCCGCGTTGACGGTGAACCCTTCCGAGGCGATCTTCAGCACGGTGCCGGGGAACCCGTCGTCGGACACCAGCAGGTTGGAGCCGCCGCCGATGATCAGCAGGGGCTCACCGGCAGCGTCCGCTGAGCGGACGGCCTCGATGATCTCGGCCTCGGTGCGGGCCTCGATGAAGTTGCCGGCGGGGCCGCCGACGGCGGCCGTGGTCAGGGCGGAAAGCAGTGTCTGGGTCACCCGACCAGCCTAGCCGGGGAACACCGCACTACCCTAAGCAGCGCCCTGCCGGTCAGCTGACTTTCCGGGCCACCGGGGAAAGCAGGAAGCTGACCACCAGCATCACCATCACGGCCAGCAGGGAGTGCAGGATGCCGACGTGCTCCGCCAGCAGGCCCAGCAGCGGCGGCCCGCAGAGGAATGCGCCATAGCCGATCGTGGAGACCACGGAGACCCGGGCGGCGGCCTTGGCCGGGTCGTCGGCGGCGGCGGACATGCCCACCGGGAAGCCCAGCGACGCGCCCAGCCCCCAGACGGCGAGGGCGGCGTAGGCCACCCACGGCACCGGCGCGAAGACGAAAAGGCCCAGTCCCAGCACGGCCAGGGCCGCGCACCAGCGCATCACCGGGACGCGGCCGAAGCGGTCCAGGACCACGGTCCCGGCGAAGCGTCCCACGGTCATGAACGTGACGAAGAGGCCGTACCCGGCGGCGCCCGCGGCGTCGGACTGTCCGTGGCCGTCGGCGAGCGCCAGGGCCACCCAGTCCCCCGCTGCCCCCTCGGCGAGGGCCAGCCCCAGCACGAGCACCCCCAGCAGGAGCGTGCGGCGGTCCCGCCAGGCCAGGGCGATCTGGCGCTTGTTGTCCAGCGGGGCCTCGGGCGGGTCCATGCCCGGCAGGATGACCGGAATGGGCCCGGTGGAGGGGTCCTCGAAGGTATCGGGCCGGGCAGGCGTGAAACCCGGTCCGGCGTCCACCGGGGTGATATCCGCACGGAACCAGGCAGCGACGGTGGCCACGGAACCGGCGACGAGCAGCCCCACCGCGGCGAAATGCCAGAAGACGGGGACGCCGGCTCCGGCGGCCCAGGCTCCCGCCCCGGCGCCGGCAACGGTCCCGAGGCTGAACGATCCATGCAGCCGGGGCATGATGTGCCGGCCGACGGCGCGTTCCACCGCCGCGCCCTCGACGTTGGAGGCCGTGTTCCAGCTGGCCGTGCCGAGGCCGATCACGGCCAGCCCCGCGGCGACGGCGGGCGGGTTGGCCAGGACGGTGGTTCCAATGCCGGCCAGGACCAGCCCGGCGCCCACCATGATGCTGCCGATCCGGATAGTCTGCTTGGAGCCGAAGCGCAGCACGATCAGTCCCGACGCGGAGACCGAGACGAAGGAGCCCAGGGTCATGCACAGCAACAGCAGCCCGACGTTCGCCGGAGTCAGGTCCAGCCCGTCGCGGATGGCCGGGAGCCGGGACACCCAGGTGGCGAACGCGATGCCGCTGACTGCGTAGGCGGCCACCACGGCGTTACGCCACTGCGTGACCTCCACGGCCTGGCCGGTGCGCAGCTTCACGGCAACGCCATCCGGCTACGCCAGCCTGACGACGGCCTGGGCCTTCATCAGCACTTTCTGGCCGCCGGAGATGACGGTCAGGTCCACCCGGGCGGTGCCGGCCGCGGCGTCGAGCGCTCCGATGGCGCCGCTGACCTCAATCACGGCGCCAGCCTCGGCGGTCCCAGTGGTGTCGGACACCGGGACCGGTTTGGTGAAGCGGGTCTGGAAATCGACGACGGCGGCGGGGTCCCCGGCCCAGTCGGTCACGAGCTGGACGGCGGAGCCCATGGTGAACATGCCGTGCGCGATCACACCGGGCAGTCCCACGCCGGTTGCGAAGGCCTCATTCCAGTGGATGGGGTTGAAGTCGCCGGAGGCACCGGCGTACCTGACCAGGTCCGTGCGGGTGACGCTGATGTTGCGGCTGCCGATGTCCTGGCCGACTGCGAGTTCCGAAAGTGTGGGTGTCATGTCTACTGTCCCTCTCCGCGGACCAGGATGGACGAGGTGGCGGTGGCGACGGCCTCGCGGGCCTCGTCGCGGGCCTCACCCTCGGTGGCACCGGCGGCCAGGGCGAAGATTTCCGAGCGGGTGGTGATCATGGCTCCCCCGCCCATCGCACGGACGCCGTCGACGTGCAGTTCGGCAACCAGCCGGTCCCCGGCGATGATGGGCCGGTGGTGGATGAACCGCTGGTCGGCGTGGACCACGCGGGAGAAGTCGATGCCGGCGTCCGGGTCCTCGATCAGCTGGGCGTCGGCCCGCTGGGCGACGATGATGGCGAAGGTCGGCGGCGCCACGAGGTCGCTGTGGCCCAGGGCCCTGGCCGCATCCACCTCGAAGTGGGCGGGATGGGTGGCCTTGACGGCGCGGGCGAACTCGCGGATTTTCTCGCGGCCGACGTCGTACACCTCTTTGGCAGGGTAGCTGCGCCCCTGCAGATCCGGATTGATAGTCATGGTTCCAGCCTAGCGTCAGGCCTCCGGGCAGCTGCGCCGATGACGGGCCCGTGAATGGAATGCTGACAGGGATTCTGAACAGCATTCCGGGATGCGGTATGATGGAAACATCAATCCATCAACTCATGGCCGGTCGAGGGACCGCAGGGCCAGGAAGCACGGGCAGCGATGATTTCGGCAGCGCAAACCCCTTTATACGAGATCAAGGCGAACCTGTTCAAGGCCCTCGCCCACCCGGCGCGGATCCGGGTGCTCGAACTGCTGTCCGCCGCGCCGGATAATGCAGCACCCGTCAGCTATCTGCTGGCCGAGACGGGCCTCGAAGCGTCCCACCTGTCCCAGCACCTCGCCACCCTGCGCCGGCACGGGGTGGTGACCTCGACCCGCTCCGCCAATACGGTGACCTACCGGCTGGCCCACCCGAAAATCGCTGAATTGCTGGCCATCGCCCGGACCTTCCTCCTCGACAGCCTGGCCGATTCCAACGACCGGCTCAGACTCGCGCAGGAACTGCCCAGCGAACACCTGAAGGATTCCGTTTCATGAGCGCGGCACTGGGGCACCTCAGCCGGTTCCTGCCGTCCCGGCGTGACTATGACGGCCTGCGCTCGTCCTGGAAGACGGACCTGCTGTCCGGGATCACCGTGGGGATCGTGGCCCTGCCGCTGGCGCTGGCCTTCGGCGTGAGTTCCGGCGTCGGCGCCGAAGCCGGACTCATCACCGCCGTCGTCGCCGGCCTCGTGGCCGCGGTCATGGGCGGCTCGCACGTGCAGGTCTCCGGCCCGACCGGCGCGATGGTCGTCGTCCTGGCCCCTGTCGTCGCCATCCATGGCGTTGGCAGCATCGCCCTGGTCTCCCTGATGGCGGGGCTGCTGGTGATTATCCTGGGCATCAGCGGGCTGGGCCGGGCGGTGGCCTTCATCCCGTGGCCGGTCGTGGAGGGCTTCACCCTCGGCATCGCCGCGATCATCTTCCTCCAGCAGGTCCCGATGGCCACCGGCACCACGGGGATACCGGGCCACAACACCCTGCTGGCCGCCATCGAGAGCGCCTCCCAGGCCACCGCGCCCGCCGTTTTCCAGACGCTCGGCGTCGTGGCCGGCGTGGCCGCCGTAATGGTCCTGCTCCCGAAGCTGAACAAGGCCCTGCCCGCGAGCCTGATCGCGGTCCTGCTGGCCACCGTGGCCGCCGAGCTGCTCCAGCTGGAGATCCCCCGGATCGGTGAGCTGCCGCATTCCCTGTCTGCACCGTCGATGCCGTCCCTCGCTCCGGCGGCGCTGGGCGGGCTGCTGATGCCCGCGGTGTCCATCGCGATGCTGGCCGCCATCGAATCGCTCCTTTCCGCACGGGTGGCGGCCGGGATGGTGGGCCCTGACGGGAGGCCCTCCGGGGCCTACAGCCCGGACCGGGAACTCACGGGGCAGGGGCTCGCCTCCGTCGCGGCAGGGTTCTTCGGCGGCATGCCGGCCACCGGCGCCATCGCCCGGACAGCGGTCAACGTCCGCTCCGGCGCCAAGACCCGGCTGTCCGCGATTGTCCACGCGCTCGTGCTGCTGGCCATCATCTATCTGGCGGTCGGACTGGTCGGGAGGATCCCGCTCGCGGTCCTGGCCGGGATCCTGATGGTCACGGCCGTCCGCATGGTATCCAGGCACACGGTCGGCGCCATCATGCGCTCCACCCGCGCCGACGCCTTTGTGTTCGTCCTGACGGCCCTGATCACCGTGGCCTTCGACCTGATCGTGGCAATCGAGATCGGGCTTGTCGCCGCGGCCCTCTTTACGCTGCGCAAGTTCGCCTCGCTCAGCGGGGTGAAGCGCGAGGAGGTTCCCGGGCCGCACCGGGAGGGGGACGAGCACATCGCGATCTTCCGGCTCGACGGCGCCATGTTCTTCGGCGCCGCGGAACGCGTGCTGCAGGAAATCAGCCAGGTCAAGGACATCCAGGTGGCCATCATCCGGCTCTCGCAGGTGCGGATGCTCGACGCCACGGGGGCCCACACGCTGGTGGAGGTCATCGCGGCGCTGGAGCTGCGCGGCGTGACGGTCCTGCTGAAAGGCGTCCAGCCGGAGCACCTCGAGCTGGTGACCAACGTCGGGGTGATCCGCTCGCTGCGGCACCACAAGCACCTGTTCTCATCCCTGCCCGAGGCCGTGGAGCATGCCCGCAGCCACGTGCTCCGGAACGCCGCGGCTAACGCTTGAGGTTCTTCCGGATCGTCTGGCCGCGGACCACAATCCCAGCGATGTGCAGGATCAGCCCCAGGCCGATCACGGCGAGGGAGGCGACCGCCAGGTCCTGGTTGCCGGAGGTGTTCCCCACAAGGTTCAGGGTAATGCCGACGGCGAGCAGCCCCATCGCGCTGAAAACCAGCGCCTTGTAGGTGGTTGACGCGGTTTCCCAGAATTCTTTCAGCACCGTGCCAGTCTACTGGGGACCGCCGGCAACACCGCGAGCCGCAGCATTCCTGGCGCCACTCACATTGCCTGGCGACGCGGGAATACGGGCGCGTCCGGTATTCTGCGCGTCTCGGGTCAGTTTCAGCGTCAGAAGAGGGCTTCCTGGACTGCCGGGACGTCGCTTCCGTAGTCGCCGAGGTTGACGGTCCGCGCCTTCAGCTGGGCGAGGTTGACGACGAACTCGAGGTCGGCGCCGTCGAGCCGGGCCAGCGCGACGCTGCCGCTCAGCGAGTCGATCCGGAACCCGTGGGCGCCCGAACTGAGCTCATGCGGGTAGGCGTGCCGGACAGCCGGTGCGCAGGCGGCGTCCGAGAGCCCCGGCCGCAGCCACCGCTCATCCAGGACCTGGAAGCCGCCGCCCCCGGCGCCGGCCAGCAGCCCGCGGACACCGCCGGCCAGCCGGCTGTTCCGGGCGTCCAGTTCGTCCGCGGGAGCCGGCCCGGTCAGGGCCGAGGCCTTGGCGGCCGAGCGGATCTGCTGGGGAACACCGGCGTCGCGGGTCACCAGGTCCTCGAGGATCCTGACGACGCGGCCGTCGGCGGCCCGGGCGACATAACGGGCGACGACGGCGCCCTGTTCAGCGAGCCTCTTCCATTTCCGCAGGTTCGCGGCAGTTCCCACCTTGCTGGCGCCGTTGGCGAAGGTGGCGATGTAGAGCCAGTGCGGCTGCATCAGGTAGGCCCGCAGCCCGGGCGGCACATGGCCGCCGCGGTGGAAGTCGTGGATGAGCCGCGAATCGTCCACCACGAAGCACCGCTCGCACTGGCTGCCTTTCACGGCCCGTGCCCGTGCCGGGCAAAGGACGTGGTCGCGGTCGGCAGGGCCGTGCACCTTGTGGTGCCCGAGGCAGTGCTTCCCGTCGGCGGCGAGCCGGAAGCCCAGCCGGGTCCCGGCGTCGAGCGGAAGTTCGGTGAAGCCGCCGTCAGGGTCCTGCAGGCGCAATGCCGGGCGCCCGCCGTCCGGGTCCGGCAATGCGGCCGGTGCGGCCGGTGCGGCGGTTGTGGCCGGTGAGGCCGGCGCGGCCGGTGCGGCATCCCAAAAGACCCCGTGGACCAGATAGCGGGTATCGGTCACGGGGTCTCCTTGGTTCGCGGCCGGCTAGAGCGCCGGCTGCACCCCGAAGGCTACCGCGAGCTTCATGATCTTCTCGGCGCGGCCCAGGCGGGGCAGGTCGGAGCCGTCGCGGATGACGCGGCCGCTGGCCTCGAAATCGGCCATGAAGTCCGTGGCCCAGGCGACGTCGGACGGCGTCGGGCTGATGACCTCGTTGATGACCGGGGTCTGGTCGATCGCCAGGCAGAGCTTGCCGGTCATGCCCATCATCACGGTGATGCCGGTCTGCTCGCGCAGGATCGGGTGGTTGGTGCCGACGGTGGGGCCGTCGATGGGGCCCGGCAGGTTCCCGACGCGGCTGGCGACCACGAGCTTGGCCCGCGGGTACGCCATGGCCTCGGGGGTGGCCGCCATGCCGGTGTCGCGGCGGAAGTCGCCCGAGCCGAAGGCCAGCCGGAAGGCGCCCTGGGCCTTGGCGATGTTGTTGGCTTCCTCGATGCCCACGGCGGACTCGACGAGCGCGATGACCGGCGTCTTGCCGTCCATGCGGTGGAAACTCTCAGTGACCTGGTCCGCGGACTCGGTCTTGGCGAGCATTACGCCGAGCAGGCCCGGGGTGCCGCGGAGCCCGGCGAGGTCATCGGCCCAGAAGGGGCTGGTGGCGTCATTGATCCGGACCCAGGCGCTGCCGCCGGCGGTCAGCCAGTCCACGACGTTGGCGCGGGCGGCGTCCTTCTGCGAGGGGTCCACCGCGTCCTCAATATCCAGGATGACGGCGTCCGCGCGGGACGCGGCCGACTGATCGAAGAGCTCAGGTTTCATGGCGTTGACCAGCAGCCAGGATCGGGCGATTTCGGCTGGGATGCTGCGTTGGGGCCGGACGATCCCGGCGGTGGTGGTGGAAGTCATGTATCTACGCTAACTGTTCAGGGGTGTTCCCCGCGAAGTATTCCGGCCCCTGGGGGTGACCAATACGACCAAAATCACGCCCTTGCCCGGTTGGCTCGCAGTTGAGGCCTCTCTCGGGGCTCAGAACGGCCTCAACTGCGGACTGCCCGGGTGGGGTGCGGCGGGGGCTGTTAGGGGATGTTGCTGCCGCGCGCTGTGACCCAGAGCCGGTACCACTGGGCCCGGGTCATGCCGGCGGCGACCTCTGCCGCGTCGGCGCAGGCGCGGATGCGGTCGGGGTTGGCGGTGCCGATCACGGGCGCGATTCGGGCCGGGTGCTTCATCAGCCAGCCCAGCAGGACCGCCTCCCCGGTGGTCTTCTTCTCCGCGGCCAGCTGCGCCACCAGGGCGGCGGTTGCCTCCTCCGCGGCCGACGGCGCCGCGGCCGGTGCCCCGGTGTAGAGGCCCCGTGCCAGGGAACCGTAGGCCTGCAGGGTGATCCCGTGCCGGACACAGTGCTCCACCGTGCCGTGCGGGAAGCTGTAGTCCGTGCCCTCGGCATGGTTGACGAGCACCGTGCTTTCCAGCCAGGCGCGCCGGGACAGGCTCATCTCCAGCTGGTTGGCGACCACCGGCGTCCCGAGCCGGTCCTGCAGCACCTCGATCTGCGGCCCGGACATGTTGGACACCCCCAGCGCCCGGACCTTGCCCTCCGCCATCAGCCGCCCGACGGCGGAGGCAACCTCAGCGGGGTCCAGCAGCGGATCGGGGCGGTGCAGCATCAAGACGTCCACGTAGTCCGTGCGGAGCCGGGCGAGGCTTTCGTTGACCCGGGCCAGGATGGCATCCCCGCTCAGGTCGTAATACGTCTCCAGGCCCTGTTCGTTGAGCCGGATGCCCACCTTGGTCTGCAGCCGGATGCGTTCGCGCAGACCCGGGGTCCGGGCCAGCACCTCGCCGAACACCGCCTCGGACTTGCCGCCACGGTAGATGTCGGCATGGTCGAACAGCGTGATGCCGGTCTCGAGGGCGGCGTCGACGGCGGCAGCCGCCTCGTCCACGTGCGCGGACGAGTACGGCTCCGGGGACCAGCTGCCGCCCAGGCCCATGCAGCCATAAATCAGCTCCTGGCCCGGGGCCGGCTGTTCGGCAGGCAGTTCGGCCGGCTGTTCGGCCAGCCCGCTGGCCGTCTCACTGGCCTCCGGCCGGTTCACCGCAGCCAGACGGTGGTGCTGCCCGGCAGGAGGTTCTTCTCGAGCGGAGCACTGCTGAGCAGCACCTCTCCGGCGGGGAGCTCTACGGGTTCGTCACCGAAGTTGGTCACGGTCTGCCAGCCACCCGGGCGGCTGAAGTGCAGCACTGCCGGGCTCGCGGTGGGGTGCCATTGCAGTTCTTCGGAGGTCTGCAGTTTGCGGCGCAGCTTCAGCGCCCGGCGGTAGAACTCCAGGGTGGAACCCTCGACCCCGTCCTCGGCCGCGACGGCGTAGCGGCTGAACCATGCCGGCTGCGGCAGGTGCGCCGCGCCGTCGCCGAACCCGAAGGAGGTGCCCTCGGCGGTCCAGGGCAGCGGGACGCGGCAGCCGTCGCGGCCAATTTCGACGCCCTTGTTGCGGAAGAACGTCGGGTCCTGGCGGTCGGCGTCGGGGATCTCCGCGACCTCCTGGAGGCCGAGCTCCTCGCCCTGGTAAAGGTACGCGGAGCCCGGCAGCGCCAGCATCAGCTGGGTGGCAGCGCGGGCACGGCGCAGCCCGAGCTCGACGTCGAGCTCCTCGGCCGGTGCGCCGGCCAGCAGCCAGCCCTTGCCGTCCTGGCCCTTGGCATGCCGGCCGCCGCCCTGGGGCAGGCCGTAGCGCGTGGCGTGCCGGACGACGTCGTGGTTGGAGAACACCCAGGTGGAGGAGGCGCCGGACTCGGTGGCCTCGGCTAGGTTACGGGTAATGATTTCGCGGAATTCCTCGGCGTCGAAGTCCGCCTGCAGCAGGTCGAAGTTGAAGGCCTGGCCCAGGCCCTGCGGGCTTGCGTAGCGGCCGCGGCGGCTGGCATGGACCCACGCTTCGGCGACGGCGGTGCGCGGCGGGGTGTATTCGTTGAAGACCTCGCGCCATTCGACGTAGATCTCATGGACCTCGTCGCGGTCCCAGAACGGGTGCGAGCCGTCGTCGTGGCCGTCAGCGCCGGAGCCTGCCGGGCTGAGCTCGACCTTGGACAGCAGCGGCTCGGTGAGGTCCTTGGTCAGGGCGTGCGCCACGTCGACCCGGAAGCCGTCCACGCCGCGGTCGGACCAGAAGCGCAGGGTCTTGAGGAAATCGTCGCGGATTTCGCGGCTGGACCAGTTCAGGTCCGGCTGTTCCTTGGCAAAGATGTGCATGTACCACTGGCCGGGGGTGCCGTCCGGCTCGGTGATGCGTTCCCAGGCCGGGCCGCCGAAGACGGACTCCCAGTCCGAGGGCGGGATCTCACCGTTTTCGCCCTTGCCGTCCCGGAAGATGTACCGCTCGCGGGCGTCGGAGCCGCGGGGGGACGCAAGCGCCTCCTGGAACCAGATGTGCCGGTTTGAGGAGTGGTTCGGCACGATGTCGGCGATCAGCTTGATGCCGGCGGCATGCAGGGCGGCGGACATCTCATCGAAGTCCGCCAGCGTTCCGAGCTTGGGGTCCACGTCGCGGTAGTCGTCGACGTCGTAGCCGCCGTCAGCGAGGGCCGAGGGGTAGAAGGGACTGAGCCAGACGGCGTCGATCCCGAGTCCCAACAGGTACGGGACCTTGGCCGTGATGCCCTTGATGTCGCCGAGGCCGTCACCGTTGGAGTCGTAGAAGCTGCGCGGGTAGATCTGGTACACAGAGGCCTGGCGCCACCAGTTGGGGTCGGCGGCGAGATCGGAACCGGACAGGGTTGCCAGCGTGGCGGTGTTGGACAAGGGGGATCCTCCGGGGTTCGGAACTGGGTTCTGGTAATTTAGATACAAGCTAAATATATTGCCTGAACAATTATGGGTCCGGACCGACGGGGAGGTCAATATTCCGATGCCGCACGCCGCCGCCGCCACTCCCCAGCTGCTGCGCCGGGTGAACGCCCAGTCGGTGCTCGGCGTCATCCGGGGCACGGAAATCGCCACCGGCACCGAGCTGATGGCCCGGACCGGGCTGACACGGGCGTCCGTTATTGCCGTCTGTGAGGACCTGATCCGGCGCGGCTGGATCCGCGAACTGGACGCCCGCGATGAGGACCAGCCCGGCAGCCCGCGCAAGGGTCGGCCGGCCCGGCGCTTCGAGCTGAACTCGCGGGCAGGGTTCGTCCTCGGCCTGGACATCGGCGCGGCCACCACCACCGCCGCCGTCGCGGACCTCCGCGGCACCGTCCTCGGACGCTCCAGCGAAAGCTTCCGGGCCGCCGACATCCCCGCGGAGGAGCGGATCGACGTCGTCGACCGTGCCTGCCGCCGGGCGCTGGCCGCCGCCGGGACCGGCCCGGCCAGTGTCCTCGCCGTGGGGGCCGGCATCGCCGCACCCGTGGACCGCGACGGCAAGGTGCTGGTCAGCCAGCACTTCTGGAGCCTGTTCGACGTCGGGCTCCGCTCGGCGCTGAAGGAGCTGCACGGTTGGACGGTGCTGCTGGAGAACGACGCGAACCTTGCCGCCCTGGGCGAACGCTGGCGCGGTTCCGGCGCCGGCGTCGATGACCTCGTGGTGCTGCTGGCCGGTGAACGGCTGGGTGCAGGGGTGATGGAGTCCGGGCGGCTGCTGCACGGCCGCGGCGGCGCGGCCGGGGAAATGGGGTACCTGGACCTGGTGCAGGGCGTGGGCTCCAGCGACGGCATCGCCACCCTGGCCAGGCAGTGGTCCGCGGCCGGCGGCGGGCCTGCCGGCGGCGGCGAGGCCAGCGCCCGGCGTGTCTTCGAGGATGCCGCCGCCGGGGACCCCGCAGCGCTGGCCATCCTCGACCGCCTCTCGGAACGGATGGCACGGGTCATCGCCTCCGTGGCGAGCTTCATCAACCCGGAACAGGTGGTGATCGGCGGCGCCGTGGCGGAATCGGCGGGGGCGCTGCTGCCCGGCATCACTGCCCTGCTTCCCCGTTTCACGGCGACGCCGCCGCGGGTGACGGTCTCGCCGCTGGGCGACGCGGTCGTCACCGTTGGCGCCATCCGGCACGCCTTGGACTACGTCGAGGCGAACGCCCTCGAGCTGGAACTCGGGCGGTAGGACCGGGATTCGGCGGGGCTGCTGGTGGCGGGGCTGGTGGTGGCGGGGCTGCTGGTGGCGGGGCTGCTGGTGGCGGGGCTGCTGGTGGCGGGGCTGGCGGCTGGGGCCGGTGGCCGTAGCGCGCAGGCTTTGCTCAAGATTCTGCAACGATTTGCTACCTAAGACGAAAGTTCCTTGCAGATTGCCGGGTCTGACGGCGCGCCGTCCGTAGACTGACCTCACTTCCTCTCCCCGGCCGTCCCGCTGAGCCTTCAGCGGGACGGCGGTCTCATGAAAGACAAAACGTGAACTCAATACGGAAGACGACGGCGCTTCTCACAGCGTTTGTCGTTACTCTCGCCTCGCTCACTGCCGTGACGCTCTCCCCGGCCCTCGCTGAAACGGCCCCCGCCCCCACCTCGACGGCTTCGCCCGCGCCCACGGCGACTGCGACGCCGTCGGCAGCCGGCTCCCCCACGACCACCGCCACCCCGGTCCCGACAGCGTCGCCCGCGCCCAGCCCCGCGCTGACCACTGCCCCGGCAACGACGGAGTCGCAGACCCTGGCCGCACCGGAACCGCTATTCACGGAAGTCCTCGGCGGCAGCAAACCCTCGTCAAGCGCGTCCGTTGAGAGCGGGACGATCCAGGTGAAGAAGGGCGCCGAACAGCGCAAGGCAACCACGGAGGCCTACTCCCTCAGCCGCAGCGGTGACATCAAGGTGAGGCTGGTCATGGTCCAGCTGGCCGACCGGACGGCGACCATCCCGGAGGCGGACGCCCGTGCCGCCGTCGACACCAGCAGCCAATACTGGCAGGCCATGTCGAACGGCAGACTGTCCATGAGCGTCGCCACGGCCGAAAACAGGACGAGCAAGGCAACATCCACCCAGAGCTATTCGACCATGATGAACACGATCGTCGCGGAAACCGGCTGGGTCCCCAGCCCCCTCACAGCACTGGTGGTCTTCGTGTCCTCACCCACGCTGTCCGACGGGGCCTACGGCGCCGGATGGAGCTACAGCGGAACGAGCGGACGCGTCATTATGCCGCTCCCGGCGACGCTGACCAAGAGCGTCCTGACGCACGAATTCGGGCACGTCCTGGGCCTGATGCACGCCAACCGGCTCCGGTGCGGGGACGGGGCTGTGGACACCGCCTCCAACGCCGACGGTTCATTCGCGAACAGCACGTGCAGCGTGGAGGAATACAAGGACAACCTCGACGTCATGGGCGTCTCACAGAGCAGCCAGCCGGTGGTCAGCTCGCCCATGTACGAATATGGCGGATTCGGCGCCGGCGCCGAGGTCACGAACCTGGGGAAGGCTGTCGGCAGGAACTCCTACCAGTTGAAGGCCTGGGGAAGCGCCGACGAGGGCCGCGCCGTTAAGTTCACCGATCCCATCAGCGGGGAGATCTACTACCTTGAGCTTCGACTTCCGGTGGGCAACGATGCGGCAACAGCCGTCGGCGGCAACCGCGGCGTCAAGGTGGTCCAGGCCTATGACGCAGGTTCCCTCGCCCTGCAGCCCAACACCACAACCTTCAGCGGCTACTACAGCTACAACCAGGCCTGGCAGGCCGGGCAGACCTTCACGACCTATACCGGGACCAAGGTCACCATCGACTGGATCTCGGATTCCGCCGCCGGGGTCACCATTGACGCCCTGCCTGCGGCCAAGCCGCTGCTGGTCGCCCCCGGTGACTTCAACGGCGACGGGATCGCCGACCTGATTCAGCGCAAGGTCAACGGCGAGCTGTGGTTCTACCCGGGCGACGGCACGGGCAAATCCGGTGCCGGCCAGCGGATCGGCACCGGCTGGGAGATCTACGACACCATCATGGGGACCGGCGACTTCAACGGTGACGGCAGGAACGACCTCGTCGCCCGCAAGTTCGACGGATCGCTCTGGTTCTACGCAGGCACCGGAAATGTGTCGGCCGGCAACGAGGGCTACGCGGCAGCGGTCAAGATCGGCAACTTCGGCTGGGACGCCTTCAATGCGCTCCTGGGCGTCCGCGACTTCGACGGCGACGGCAAGCCGGACATCCTGGCCCGGCGCCCGGACGGCGTGCTGATGCTTTACCCCGGAATGGGCACCGGCTGGCCCGGAACCCCGCGACAGATCGACTACGGCTGGGAGATCTTTGACCAGCTGATCCCGATCCAGGATTTCAACGGCGACGGCACCAACGACCTCGCGGCACGGCGCCCGGACGGAAGCCTCTGGCTGTACTCCAACTCCGGGCCCGCGAAGCTTGTCCTGCCCCAGCAGATCGGGTCAGGCTGGGAAATCTACAACAACATCCTGGGCACCGGCGACGCCAACGGGGACCGCACGGCCGACATCGTGGCCAGCCAGGCCGACGGAAACGTCTTCTTCTACGCCGGGACCGCCATGCGGGACGAGGGGTACGCCAGCGCGCGGAAGATCGGTGACTATGGCTGGGAGGTCTTCGATTCCCTGACGGCCATCCAGGATTTCAACGGCGACAAGATCGCCGACCTGCTGGCCCGGAAGCCGGACGGCACCCTGTGGTTCTATCCCGGCGACGGGAAGGGCGGCTACGGTGTGCCGCGGAAGATTGGCGACTTCGGCTGGGATGTGTTCAATGCGCTGGTCAGCGTAGGGGACTTCACCGGTGACGGAAAGAGCGACCTCATCGCCCGGAAGCCCGACGGCACCCTGTGGATCTACCCCGGCACCGGCCGGGTCGACGCCACCGATCCCGGCTACACGGCGCCGAAAAAAATCGGCACCGCCGGCTGGAACGCCTTCACCGCCCTGACCGGAACCGGGGACCTCAACGGGGACGGAAAGAACGACCTCCTGGCGAGGATGCCCGACGGCTCGCTCTGGCTCTACCGCGGCACGGGCACCATCAGCGGAACCAACGAGGGCTACTCCTCGCCGGTCAAGATCGGCGACTACGGCTGGGAGGTCTTCGACCAGCTGTTCGGAGCCGGTGACTTCAACGCCGACGGAAAGAATGACGTCATCGCCAGGAAGTTCGACGGGACGCTGTGGATGTACCCGGGAGACGGCACGGGAAAGCTCTCCGCCCCCCGCAGGATCGGAACCGGCTGGAGCGTGTTTGACACCGTCCTGGGCGCCGGGAACCTGAACGGGGACAGCTTCCCCGACCTGGTGGCGCGCAGGCCAGACGGTTCGCTGTGGGCCTATTCGGGAACGGGCATGCAGCCGAGCGAAGGCTACCTCCCCCGGACCTTCACGGGTTCGGTGTCGTAGGCCGGGACTGCGCCGGGAGCCCGGACTCCCTGGAGATGAGAGGAAGGGCCGGATCGTCAACGATCCGGCCCTTTTCTGTTAACCCGGGGCGCCGGCAGAGCAGGCTGCGCCGCAGGCCTACTCCGGCATGATCATGGTGCGCAGATCCAGTTGCCGCAGGACCCGGTCGGCCACCCCGGGGTCCACGCCGGGCTCGTTGCGGGCAGCGACGACTTCCTGGCGGGCCGCGTCGAGCGCGATCGTCTGGACGGCAATCGCCAGCTCCCGTCCGCGTTGGCGCAGCTCCCCCACACTTTCGTTGCGGATGCTGCCGTCGAGCAGTTCGGCGTGCAGCCGGGTCATCTTCTCCTTGACCAGCGCCACTTTCTCCGGCGGCAGCTCCTTCACCAGCTCGTTCGCCCTCAGCGCCGCGATGGCCGCCTCCTGTGCGCGCCTGGCGAGGACCCGTGCGGCGTCGCGCTCTTCCGAGCCGTCGCCCGAAGCCTTCAGGCCCCGCATGAGCCACGGCAGGGTCAGCCCCGGGAGCACCAGGGTGGCCAGCAGGACGGCGCAGGCGATGACGATGAGCTGGCTCCGGGCCGGGAACGGGCTCCCGTCGGCAACGGTCAGCGGGAGCGCCAGGGCGAGGGCCAGGGTGGCGAGTCCGCGCATGCCGCACCAGGTGAGGATCAGGACTTCCTTGGCGGAGGTCGGCCGCAGGGAATCCTGGGTGCGCGCCAGGCCGGACATCATGACCATCCACGCGAACCGGACAGCGAACACCAGCACGCAGACCACCACCGCGCTGCCGATCATGCCGACGATTCCCTCGCCCTCGTCACGGATGACCTGCCGCACCTCCAGCCCCACCAGGCCGAACGCCAGGCCGGTGATGAGCAGCTCGACGACGTCCCAGAAGGCGCTGCGGGTGACCCGCTCGGCGGCGTCCTGCGGCCGGGCGTGCCGCTGGATCTCCAGTGCGGTGACGACGACGGCGATCACCCCCGAGGCGTGCACCTCCTCGGCGAGGATGTAGGCCGCGAACGGCACCACGAGGGTGACGGCGCTGCGGGCCACCATGGACTGGACCAGCCGGGTGATCAGGCGGGTGAGCCAGCCCATGCCGACGCCCACGGCAACCGCAACCGCCGCGCCGAGCACAAACTGCAGGGCGACGTCGGCTGAGAACTGGGTGCCGGAGACGGTCGCGGCGACTGCGGCCTGGAAGATGACGATGGCCGCGGCGTCGTTGAAGAGGCCCTCGCTTTGGAGCACCGTGATGAGCCGCCGGGGCATGTGGACGCGGCCGGCGATGGACTCCACGGCCACCGGGTCCGGCGGGGCGACCATCGCGCCCAGGGCGATCGCCGCCGGAATACCGATCCCCGGGATCAGGAGCCAGGCCGCCCCGGCCACCACGGCGGTGGAGACCACCACGAGGGCCACGGCAAGCATCAGCAGGGTGCGCCACCGGACCCGGAACACGGCCCAGGAACTGCGCTGGGCCGTGGCGAAGAGCAGGGGCGGCAGGAAGATGGGCAGGATCAGTTCCGGCGAGATGGATATCTCCGGAAATCCCGGGATGAAGGTCAGCGAGGCGGCCAGGATGAGCATCAGGACGGGAAACGGCAGCCGCAGCCGGTCCCCGATGCCCACCGCCACCACGGTGGCCAGCAGGAGTCCAATGATGAGTGCCAGCTGGTCCATTGGCTTGCCTTCCCGGAGTCGTCTGGTCAGGCCGCTGCTTTGGATGAGCCGGCCGCCCCCACCACCATATCGGCACCTGGAGGGCGCAAGCCGGCTGGTGTCCGGCGGACTCCCGGCGGGGTTAGCTCACGGGCTCCAGGGCGGCCGCCAGGGGCAGCGTGCCGTCCCGGAATTCGATGGTGCGCCGGGCCGTGGAAGGCAGGCCCAGCACCGCGGCCGCGACGAGGGCCACGTTGGCCCGGGCCGTCTCCGAGCCGTCGGACGTATCCGCAGGGTTGACGTCGATCAGGCCGTTTCCGGGCCCGTCCGTGAGCGCTCCCGGGCCCAGGATGGTCCAGTCCAGTGCCGTCCCGCGCAGGTAGGCGTCCGCGGCGGCCTTGGCCTCGGCGTACGCGTAGAAACTGTTGTCCGCGGGGACGCCGTGGTCCGGCCCGGCACCAAGATAGGAGACCATGATGTACCGTCCGACGCCGGCCTCGGCCGCAGCGTCCATCGACCGGATGGCGGCGTCCCGGTCCACCGCGTAGGTCCGCTGGGGGCTTCCGCCGCCCGCGCCGGCCGACCAGACCACGGCGTCATGGTTCCGCAGCGCCTCGGCGATCTCCGCCGTCGTCGAATTTTCAACATCCAGGACAACGGGAGTGGCTCCCGTGGCCGCGACGTCCTCCCGGTGGTCCGGGTTCCGGATGAACGAGGTCACGTCCATTCCCTCCCCGGAGAGGATGCGGGACAGTTCCAGAGCCACTTTGCCGTGGCCGCCAATGATTGCGATTCGCGTCATGGACCCATTCTGTCCCACAACCGCCCCCGGCCCCCCGTTGTGCTATCACTTTTCGCGGCCAAAGCGCCCGTGTGAGCACCAAGAGTGATAGAGCAAATGGGGGTTAAAACAAAAGGACCCCACAGGCTGGGCCTGCAGAGTCTTTCTGTAGCGGCGGGGAGGCTCGATCTCCCGACCTCACGATTATGAGTCGTACAGTAACACCTATCTATGCATAGGTTTTTGTGGCAATTAACAGCCACTAGGCAGCCACCTGCTTTTTGACGGTCGCCACGGCGCCACTAAGAAGAAGGCGCAGGATTCAGCAGAGCGTCCACTCCCCTCGCCGATGCCTGTGCATCGTCGGCGAAGAGGTGCGCATAAACATCCAACGTCGTCATCGCCGATTTGTGGCCGGCGAGGTCCTGGATGACTTTCACCCCGGTACCCACCTTGTACGAGAGTGAGACGGCAGTCCGTCGCAAATCGTGAAACACGATGCCCGGAAAGCTTTCATCGGTCGCCTGGCAGCGAGCGACAGCGGGATGAAGTACGCGGCGGGAGAAATTGCTCGACCGCAACGGTGCACCCGACGGAGACGTAAACACTAGAGCCGACCGCCCAAGGTTCACTACATGACTCTCCAGCATCGCCGCCACCGATCCCGGAATGGGCACGGTGCGTGGCCGGCGACCTTTGGTTGTCTCCCTGAACTCCAGGCGTCCCGCCACGGGCACCAGCGTGGTCCGAACAACAACTTCCGGGCGGCCACCGAAGCTGATGGCATCGACTCTGAGTCCCGCAACCTCTGACCAGCGCAGACCGGTAGTCCCCGCAAACAGGATGAGCAGTTTGTAGGCGTCGTGGGACTTTTCGCTATAGCGGCCGCCAAGCGCCGCCTGCTCGGCCAGCGCCTGCAACTGCTGGGCAGTGAGCGGAACCGGCTCCCTGGTCGGCTCGGGCGTGGGCACGTTATTGATTGTCGCGTTGCGCGCGGGATTCGCAGACAGGTACCCACTGTCCACGGCGTACTGGAGCATCTGCCCGAGCTGCCGGTACGAGCGCTGTCGCGCGTCATCCGTCCGAAACGTCTTCAACCATTCGTTAATGACAGTCAACGTGACCGTGGACAGCGTCCGGTTCTCCAGATAAGGGCGCATGTGTGACTCGTATATGCTCCGGTAGCCCGCGACGGTGACCGGGGAAGCCGGCCGCGCGCCCCTCGCACCGACCCGCTCAATACGGAGTATCCATTCCTTGTAGAGATCATGAAACCGAATCCGGCCGCCACTGCGGGTGTCAACAAGCGTCCCGCCTGCCTTCGCGGTGTTGATCTCCAGTTCGTGTGCCAGGGCCTCCGCTTTGGTCCTGAATCTCTTGTATCGGCGCTTACCGTCGGCGCGGTAGTCGTGTTCGTACTTGCCGCCGGGAAGTTTCTTGATGGCCATGCGGCAACAGTAGCCAAGAAATCGTGCATTCGCGAGCGTCGTGTCACGGGCGCGGAAAATCGGTGACCCAACAAATGGTGGAAATGCCACGTTTTTGAGGCAACACGCCTGTGGACTGGCGGGGCAACCGTCAAGAGAATAGTCGTATCGGACCTTCCCCAGGGTCCCCCACAGATCCCGGAGTGAACGAGGATCTGTCCAACACCATTCCGTGGGGAGATCTTCCGTTCCACCCGCCGCGCGCTGCAGTCGCGCCCTCTCCTTCTTCTACGCACCCCGTCGCTCGCCGGCCCGTCCGTCGTCGGCACTACCTTCTGGAGTTTCTTTGTCAGGCAGCACCATCCACAACGCCATTGTCGAAAAGGCACAGCAGATCACCCAGTCCGTTTACATGGACCGCCGTACGACGGCGAAATACATGGGCATGAGCGAGAAGTTTCTTGCCACCCACTTGACCGACGGTCCCAAGCGCCTGCGCGTCGGGTCGAAGATTGTCTACCGCTTGGCGGACGTCGAGGAATGGATGCGCCAGCAGGAAATCACGCGGTAAGACCCGGGCAGGCGGCTTCGCTCGATTGTCGCCGGCCTAGAACTAAGGCCGCTACTACCACTACTCGCGACACTACCTGAGGGCAATGCCCCCACAATGGCGCCCGGCAATCCTGGCAAGAGAACAGCCAGCACACCCATAGTCTCGATCACCATCACTGCACATCATGTGCTCTTCCCTGCCCTTATCGTGTCCATTTTTTTGCCCACCAACTGGAGGAATTCATGCTCGTCCTGATCACATATTTCAACTCTATGGCCGCGTCCTGGCCACCCGTTCGCTGGAACGGATCGTCCGTCGTCCTGGCAGTAGGGGCTCAGGCATGAATCCCTTCCTGGATCGCTGGCTCGAAGCGATCGCCAGCGACGGTTGCCTGACTTCAGACGCGTACGGGGTGGCAACTGTGATGGCACGTTCCGTCGGCATTGGGCGCGTGGCCTTCACCGACTGGCAAAGGATCAATGCCGCGCTCCGGCGCAACCGGAGGGATCTCGCAGTGTTCGAGGTCATGTCAGAACTCGCGCTGGAGGGATACATCGACCGGAACATCGATGAACGGTTCGGTCGGAACTACGGGTGGTCGCTGCTGATTCCGGAGACGGGACTGTGAACACAGTACCGAGCCAGCCGTCGCGGCCGTTGCAGTATGCCAAGGCAATTGCGGAATCTGGCCTTCCTCTGGGTGTCCGTGCCACCTGCTGGGCTCTCGCCACCTTTGCTGACAATGACACGGGAAGGGCGTGGCCGTCCGTGAAAAGGCTTGCGGCGGCTACAGGGCTGTCGGAAGCCGTGGTTTCCAAGCACACCGGGACGGCGGAGTCGAAGGGTTACCTGCGCAAGGATCGGCGGAGCAATACGTCGATCATGTACACGATCACGATCCCTGCCGTGGACGACACCGGGACGCACAGCCCCGCCGAGGATGTACCGGGACCACCACCGTGGTGATGGACTTCGTCGAAGATATCGAAGCCGGACGTCAGCAAGTTGGCTCCTGAATCTCAGCCTTCAGCAACCTGGGGGTACCCATAGAAGGTCGCTCTGTGGGTACCCCCAGAAATTCGCCCCTGGACCCTCGACAAAGTCGGCGCCTAACTACCCCAACTTCTACCTCAATTCGATCTACCTTACGGTTTCGACGCCCCCAAAAGGGCGGCGAAGCCATCACCGACAATGCCGGCGCCAAACTACCCCATTGAAACGGGTACTACCTCCCGCACGCCTGGCCGAGTCCATAGATGACCCATGAAGGGACGGAGGCGGGATGACCTTGCCTTGGGGCAAGGTCGTCCCTCCCTGCGGCAAGGCAGGACGAGTGCGCACTATCACTGACCAACCATTCCGTGGTCGAGGAAGCGATGACCCTTGCTTGAGGGCAAGGGTCATCGGTGAAGTGTGGCAGCGCTCCGCAACCGGAATATTGATGCTGCTGTCCAGGGAAGCGGAGCGCCGCGCAGCCCGGAGGGCGGAGCAAGCTCCGCGTAACTCAACGATCCGGTGCTCAGTGCCAGTCACCACGATCCGGCGTCCCCGCCCGGGGGCGCCATCCAATCCGACCAGAAGGAAACCATGCCACGACCGACCTCTGCTGAAATTCACCGCGCCAAAGACTGGGACAAGATCAACTCCCACTACCGCCGCCTCGGGCTCTGCACACGCTGCGCGCCGCAGGCGGCCTATGGTCACCAGGACGGCTTCAGCACAGTGAATGCACCTTGTGCCAACTGTCTGCCCATAATCGCGACTTTCCCCACAGACGAGCCGGGACTTTGGCGCAGCTGGAGCCGCCGCTACGGCCGGAGGGTGTCTGCCGGAATTGCGCCTCGGAGCCGCCGTACGTCGATCTAAGGGGGGAGGTACCCAGCCCTCCGCGCGGACACCCCACAACAGCCCAGAACACCCTAAAAACCGTGCGAAACGGATGAAAGCCGGCGTCCGATTTTGCCTCCTGGACGGTGTCAACCCGCGCACTGTCAACGAGGACGCCCCGAAGGGTAACCTCCGCTTGAGTCGAGGTCGTTGCCCCGGTACCGGACCGAGCCGACGAGCAAGAACTGTAAAGGTCCGCGGACCCCGGGCCGCGGCGACATCATTACCTACATCGTTGCCGACTTCGGCTCCTGCGGGGTCACCACCTACTCCCGTGAAAAGTTTTGAAGCTACAACTGGGGTGTCTGGGCCAAGTGGCGGTGGTGCCACTACCGATTTGTCTGCACCGTAACGGTGCACGGCTCTTCCTCCCCGAGCGCAGTCCATGCGCGGCCCGCAGCTGGTCGCCGCCCCTAATCACCGGAGATTTACTTGTCGGATGCGTCCGCCGCCACCACCACAGATGCAACCATGGAGGCAGAACAGACTGTCAGCTCCTGGTATCTGCAACGCCGCGCAATGGCGAAATTCACGGCCCCGTCGTGGACTATCGATGCATATCGCGAGGCGGTCGAAAAGTCATCGCTGAAGACACCGGTTAAGAACACGTTGCATGCGATGGCTGACAACTCCGCCGGCAACCGAACGACCATTGACAGGGCGGGCCTGTGTCGCCTCACCGGGGCACGGGATGTGAGTACCATCACCGAACACTTCAAAAGGGCTCGCGCCGCACATCTCTTGAAGAGTGAAGCGAGGTTCAACAACAGCTCAGTCCACACGTTGCTCATCCCAGGGACCGATGCTTCAGCGGGCGAAGTGCAACCGGGACGTCCAATGACCGGGCGTTCCTGGACTGTCAGGGAATCGGCCTGGTGGGACAGCCTCGACCCGGAGTGCTGGACCCCTCCTCCCTGGCAACCTTGGCATGAAGGAGGGCCGGCATTCTAAAAATCCCACTCTAAATAAAGAGAGCTATAGCCGGAAGGCTTGCGAACTTTATGGCCGTTGCCGGCATCAGGGCTGTGGCCCTATTCGCCCTGATGCCCGAATCTCTCCCTGGACCATCGATAGACACTACGGCCGAGTGGTCGCTTAGGCGACCACGGCGCCGTCGGTTTGATTTGGCACGGTTGCCCAGCAAGGGCAACCCGCACGCGGACGTGTTGAGACGTCCTCGACACGTCAAGTGTCGCGGACCTGGACGGATGTGGTTCCTGACCTGTCGGCCTTGTGGGCCGACGGGTCGATAGAGGAGTGAGCCAGATGCTGCCGGGGCGTCGGTCGCCCCGGCATACAAGATGGATTAATAAATCATATTTAATCGCTTCTAATCCCGTACGCGATTCGAGCCGCTATGACCGCCGGGCTGGTGGCTAGTCCGGGTGGGGGTCACCCCCACCCGTTCAGTCGAGTGACGGACGGTCCGCTGGCAAAACGCTCACCGCCAATTTGGTCCAGCGTCGGGCAGGCCCCAGACTGCCCGCCAGCGTCCCGACCGGGCCGCCGTCCAAGTGCCGACGTCGACCAGGTCAACGTCGTTATTACCTACATCATTGTCGCTGAATAGCGTCCGTCCAGATGGTGGTCCGGTGGGTCGTTTCGCGGGACCGTGGACGCTTGAGCTGCATCACCGCGCACCGTTGCACTGTCCAGTGCGCGTGGTACGACACAGGCGCATCCTTATAGTCCATCCGACGTCAAGGGGTGGTGCCCTCATGCAGCGCATGACAGTAAAGCGCGGGGTGGTCGCTCTTCAGGTCCTTTGGATGGTCCTGATGGTGTTCCTCGGCGTGCTAGTCGTGACCGGTCAGATCAGCGGGTTCGCGACGGCCCTTTATGGTGTCGTCGTACTCGGGGTGCTGTTCGCGGAGCGTGCGCTTCGACGCAGGGTTCGCCAAGTCCCACCAGAAGGCCAAGGCAGGCCGGTCCTGTAGGACCGTGCCTGCCTGTAGAGGTGGAACCGGTTGGCGGACTGGCCGGGGGACCGACGGTAACCGCAGGGCTAGTCGCCCGGGGACGAGTCTATGGCGACCACATGGACACTACCGGGATCATTTTGCTCCGCAGTCCTTGGAAGGAAAAGTCGGATGGATCGACGCTGGCTGCATTCGGTCGACGACAGCAAGCCAAAGAACCTTCGTTGCATTTCGGGCACGGCGGGCGGTATCGCTTGAGAAGAACTCGGGGTCGCGGCCCAATGCAAGGCTGTTCATGCCGTTTGGTACTGCCGGGGACGTGCCAGGAAAGCTGGATTTGAAGGCCAGCCCCGCACTGGGGCGAAATTACTTTGGCCGCACATGTCGTGACATGAGACGCAGGTGCGCCCACCGCACCATCGCGACGATGGAGACACGCAGGTAGGCCCTGACTCCCGGCGCATCGCGAGAGACGCAGGCGTCCGGTTGGGCCCAGAGGTGATTGGGACAGGCACTTCCAAGTGGTCGGCGACTACACGGCCGACGCTGCAGCGCCCCTCACAGGCCCTGCGTTGCTGAATTTTGACGCTATCAAGCGTCTCCTCAATCTCAAGGGCCTGGATGCCCGTGGCGTCGATTCAACGGCAACCACAAAGGTCCACGCGCTGGCCCTGACCGCCGGCCACACCGGTGGGGCTACCGCAGCAGCCATCACCGCTGACGTTACCCACGCCATTAGCACCGCCCGGGATCGCACCGCACGCGTCTGGGATCTGAGCACCCCGGTAGAGCTGCCGTCCGGGCCTGGGACCTGGCCACCTGAAAATAGCTCCACCACACATTCCCCGGCCCCACACATAACGTCATCACCGTCACCGTTACCGAGGATGGCGCTGCGCTGAGGACGCCCAACCGTCCCCATGTTCCTTCGGCTCTGTCCGACTGACCTCCACGCCAAGCCAGCGCACCCAGCACATTTGACATCCTCCGCCCCGACGGCCTGAACCCGAAGAGGAGCCGTTGACCTCCTCCCCTTTGGAGGGGATTCCTACGCAGCCTCACCAACGGTGAGGTCTGTTCGGCGGGTTCTTGTTTCTTCCCCGGTCGCGCACGCAAGCGTGCGTCTCACGTCAGGTCCACAAGCGTTTAGGCTCTCCGCCAGCCCGGCGGCGAGCATGATGTTCACTGCGGCGTTGTAGTCGCGGTCCAGCAGAGAGCCGCATGTCTCGCATGACCAGATACGGATGGACAAGGGCTTCTTGCCACCTTTGGTCCCGCACACGGAGCACGTCTGGCTGGTCGGCTCCCACTGCGAGATCACACGAATTTCCCGCCCGTACTGGGCAGCCTTCTCTTTCAGGAGGGCTACGAGAATGGACCACCCGGCATCGTGAATCGATTTTGCCATGCGTGTACGGGCGAGCCCCTTCACGCTGAGTCCTTCGACTGCGACCGTTTGATTTTCGCGAACGAGTCGAAGGGCAAGCTTGTTGTGGTGGTCACGTCGGACGCTGCGGACCTTGGAATGCAGCTTGGCGACGCGTAGCCGGGCCTTGGACCGGTTGGCCGATCCCGGCTGCTTCCGGTCCATGGAACGCTGGGCTGCAGCGAGCCGTCGTTCAGCCTTGCGGAGTGGCCTCGGGTTTTCGATCCGCTCCCTGGTTCCGTCGCTGCCGGCGATGTGCGCCAGATGAATGAGCCCGACATCCACCCCCACTACACGGGATGTCGCTGCTAGCGGGGTCACGGGCACGTCGACCACGAAGGACACTGTGTAAGTCCCATCGGCCTGCCGAATGATGCGCACGCTCGACGGATTGATCGGTAGCTCGCGAGAGAGTATAAACCGGATGCGTCCCACTTTCTGCAGGGTAACGAAGCCAACACCGTGGGAGGTCTGGGTGATCTTAGGTATGGCGTGCCTGGTGAACCGCGCAGACTGACGATTGTCGCGTTTTGACTTGAAGCGGGGCCGGCCGACTTTGCCGCCTTTGCGCTTCCCTGCCATGGAGTCAAAGAAGTTCCGGTATGCACGGTCGGCGTCCGCCAGTGCCTGCTGCAGTGCCACACTCGACACTTCCGCCAGCCATGCGCGCTCCGGCGTCCGCTTGGCTTCAGTCAGCTTCCTGGAAAGCTCTGCCGACGTTGGATAAGGTAGGCCCTGCTCCAGGGCCGCGTTGCGGGCTGCCAGTACGTCGTTGTAGACGACGCGGCAACACCCGAACAGCCGTGCCAGTGCCCGCTCCTGGCCTTGAGTCGGGTAGGCCCTGTAGGAGTACTGCTTCTTCAGCAAACTGGTCACAAATACGCCTCCTGCTGGGCTGTCACTGACGCAAAGCTATCCGGCCCGCCCAGGGGACGGCCCATACAGCCCCGTGTATGTATCACTAGTAGAGCAGACAAGACTGACATTGTCAGTTGACATGGATAAATGCCCACCCGCCCGCACCAGTCCTCCGAGGAGCAGACCCGCCGGTGGACTGCCCGCCGGGCGATGGTCGGGGCGCGAATACGCGAGCTCCGACTCGAACAGGCGCTCTCTCAGGAGGCTTTGGCCCTGGAATCCGGATTGAGCCGGAACATGATTATCGGGATCGAGTGGGGCCGGAAGAGCGTGGCTTACGAGCGACTTTGGGATATTGCCGACGTTCTGGATGTACCAGTTAGCCAGCTTTTGCTTCCGCCAGACTCCGCTGCAAAGAACACGCCATACCGGGGCGGTCGGCGACCGATGGGCCGGTAGCCGCAGTGAAAGCTGTGAACCGTCGCTTGCAGGCGTCAATAGGCACAACCGGGTGGCTTCGGTGCCAGCATGATAGTTGCCCTCATCCTGGTTCACGCTGGCTAAAGTAGCTGCAACTGCTGACCCCAACCACCGGCCTGAACCAAGCGGCTGGACGCCCGAAGTCAACGCGCCGATACTGGGATCGTCTTCCTTTATTTGAGCCCCGCCACGATGCGACACCTCTCGAAACGGTCGCCGAGCTGATCGATTTCAGCGATGATGGTCCGGTGAACAGCGCTGAAGAACCCGTTTTCGAGTTCGTGACGGTACCGGACTCCGAAGATGCCCGGCTGTTCGTCGAGTTGTCCAGCTATGGGGCGGATCTTGCTGAGGCCAGTCATGCCCTCGACCTCGCGATCAAGTCCCGCGGCGAGGGATCGCATTTCGAGGAGGCCGAGGCCTACCTGATTGCCTTCGCCGTCGTCGCATACTGCCGGGCGTATTTCCCCTCGAACGTGCGAAAGCCACTTACCGACCACATCGCCATCCCGGCGGAACTCTCAGACATACACCGGCTGGTAGGTGCATTCAGGAACACCACGATTGCACATTCCCAGTCAAACCTCGCGGCCACCTTCCCGGTGGGTGTCCTCGATGCCGCGACCCTACGCGTGCGGGACGTGACGGCAACGACTGTGTCGCAGACTCTCCCTCCGTCGCTGGTTGAGCGTTTCCGCGAGCTCATCGAAACGGCGGACGATCTCCTGTTCGAGGTGACCGAGCCAGTCCGGCGGCGGCTTGTCGAGCAGTTGTGCGGATCGGACCTGGAGACGATGGTCATTGAGAGTGAACTGCTCCAGATAGTCGCCGCCACGGACGCTGACTTCAATCCGCGAACGAGGCGACGGCCCTATCCGACCTCACACACCGTGTATTGGTCGGCAGCATCACAAAGGGGCGACTGACTGCGGGATCAGCATAGTCGTGTCACCGTGTCACGTTCGATTCCGGACTGCCCGGGCGCTGTATGGAACAAATCGCTCGGATGGCGGGAGGGAATCGTATATTTCAGCGGCAAGCTCTGTTGCCTTCGGTTCGCGGGAGGCGAGGTAATCATGGGTGACTTCCTGACTGACCCAGCCCAATTCGGTGACGTGCCGCAGGACCTTGTCCGTGATTGCTTTGACGTCCGGCGAGCGGGTGCGCTAAATGTTCACGTCGAAATAGAAATATGGGTCCAACAAGGACGGGTTAGGGGACCATTCTTGGCCGGTGCCATTGGTCGGCGAGGTCCGGCCTATTCAGGAACACACGGTTGCGGTCAGTGGGCCGCTTCCCGTCGCAGTAGGGGCATCCTGTCCCGTCTGTTGGCCGTGCACTGACTACGAATTCCCAGCGATGGTTCGGATCACGCCGGCATATCCAGCCGCCCGGCTCAATATCCGCGGCGAATCCGTCATAATCCAACTCTTTGGAAAATGGGACGGGGCACCGCCTTTCGGCAAGCCGAACCTGGGCTTCCTGACCATACAACCCGGCCAAAGCATCAGCTACACAATCGCCAGCAAATCATTCAATTCCACAATCAATGAGGTCTTAAACTGGTACAGCGCGGCCGAAGTGGGATCTTTCCACGCCTCATTCAACGACTCTCTTTACTCACGGTGTGCGATTCCACTGAGTCCAGCAGGCCGGGCCCTCTCCATCCCCGCGACTAATTTACCCGCCGTTGCCCACCCTTAGGACAGACCACTTTTGCGGCCACGCCATTCCGCGAGCGCCGGACGATAGTACTGGGGCTCATCTGCCCAACGCGGAGTGCCATCTCCCCTGGGCAGGCCGTGGCAGGACGGGCCCGTCATGAACAGGCGGTGGCGGCGCGCTCAGGAGGCGGAATGGGTGTTGATGTACCGGCTCGGGCTGAGCCTGAAATGTAACGCTGCCCTAGGTAGTCCTCCCATTAACAGGTAGCGCCTGATCATTATCAGGTAGTCCCTCATCGTCCGGCGCGACCATTGTGCCCATATGCTCTTTCCACTGAGACGGAGAAATCCGGCCTAGCAGGCGAACTGCGATCGATATCGCTGTGCCGTCACGGTTTCGTCCCCGAGCATGTCCGCATATGGAGGTGTTTGACTTCGCCCCCCCGCGGGAGACGGAAGTCATGGCCCTTCAAAGAAGGGATTAGTGAGGCGTAGATATGACAGCCAAGGAGTATCGATGAGGTCGTGTGCGAGCATGCCTGTTCCCGTCTCGATTGCCCGTCAGGGGTTCGTACTTGCGGCCGTGATTGTCCTGGCATCAGCGGCGATAGTCGGCATGGCTCCTCCTGTTCTGGCAAGCACGGACGTAAGTGCGTCGCCTTTGCAAGTAGCGACGGCTCTGGCGGCAGACCCCAGCGTCATTACCGGTGCCAGTTACGTCAGCGTCCCACCGCAGGGGACTCCAAACGCCGCCATGACCACTCCGCTGGCTGGCTTTCCAACCTCCGGGCCCAGCTACGCACTGCTGACCACGGGGAACGCAGCGTTGGCAGACCAACCCAACTCCTCGACAAGCTCGGGGCAGGCTCTGGGTGGTGGAAACGTTCGCGGCGATACCGACCGCGACGTCACTGTGCTCAAAGTGGACTTGGATGTTCCGACCAACGCAAACTGCCTCGTCGGAATCGACTTCCGCTTCTTGTCGGAGGAGTATCCAGAGTTCGTCGGATCAGCCTTCAATGACGCCTTCATCGCCGAACTCGACAAGTCCACCTGGACGACGGCGGGCTCAACGATCAGCGCGCCAGATAACTTTGCATTCGACCCTAAGGGAAATCCCATCACAATCAATGCCGCAGGGGAGACGTCAATCACGGCGAACCAAGCGGCCGGGACCACCTACGACGGCGCAACTCCCGTCCTCACTGCCGCGGTCCCTATAACTCCAGGCGCCCACTCCTTGTATCTGTCAATTTTCGATCAGGGCGACCAAGTACTCGACTCTGCAGTGATGATCGACAACCTCCGGCTTGGCCAGGTGGCGAACGTTGCAACTGACTGCAAACCCGGTGCACAGACAGTGGATCATCGGTACGTCGCGCTCGGTGACTCGTACTCATCCGGAGAGGGCAACCCACCCTTCATCTCGGTTACCGACCAGCCTGCTGACAGTAAGATCGGGCAGCTAGAGAACCGCTGTCACCGCTCCACGGCCGCTTACCCTGCTCTGCTCAGTAGCAAGGGCGGCGTGGCATTTGGTAAGAACTTTGCGTGCAGCGGCGCCGTGATTCCTAACCTGTTCCACGGGCAGTGGGGCGAAGCTCCCCAACTCGACCGGATCGCCCCGGCCGGAAAGTCCGACCATAATGTCAATCTTGTCACGCTGACAATCGGCGGCAACGACGCCGGATTCCCAGACGTCCTCGGGCGTTGCCTAAAGGGTGGACCCAAAGAATCTCCCGCCTGCAGCTTCTTCGACAAAGATGTCCGGCAAGCCATCGGCGCGCTAAGCACAGGCCGCCCAGATACTTGCTTGCCTCCCTTCCCACCCTGCGCGGTGCCCAGCCTGCATGCGACCTATCAGCAAATCATGGACCGGGCCCCGGAGGCTCACATCATCGTGGCCGGCTATCCGCACCTGTTCCCGGACTCTCCCCCCGCGACTTGCCGCGTCGGCACAGTGCTCTATGTTGGCCACATAAAGCCATCCACGTTGCTCTTCACGCGGCCAGACATGGTCTGGATGAACAAGATGAGCGATCTTCTCAACTCGACGATCGCATCCGAGGTGACGGCCGCCGATCCGACTGGTACGCGCGTCACTTTCGTCCCAGTAGCGAAGGCGTTCGCCGGCCACGAGGTTTGCGCGTCCAGCCCTTGGATACGCGGCGCTAAAGCCGATTACTGGAAGTTCAACACGTGGCAGTCCTACTTGGCCTGGGGGGCGGCCGGCAGCCCATGGAGCTTCCATCCCCTGGGCGACGGCCAGAAGGCCTACTGCCGAGAAATTCGTAACACCATCGGAGGCGATCCCGCCACATGTACGCGATGAATTTGGGCATGAAACGGCAGTGAACAAAGGGGCCGGGCAGGGCACCGGAGTAGGACTAAGACGACTGGCCCCTACTACGGACGGTACAGCCAGCCGACCGCCCCAGCGGGGGCCCGAGAGTAGTTTCCTTGGTCCTTGGGTACCCGCCCGCCCAGTGGAGAGGCTGTGGCAGGATGGTGTCCATCATGGACAGGCGGCTGCGGCGCGCTCCGGACGCGGAATGGGTGCTGATGTACCGGCTCGGACTGAGCCGGCAACGTATCGCTGCCCTCGTGCGCGTTCACCCCGCAGCCGTCGGATACCACTTGGTCATCGCTCGCGGCCAGGATCCGGGACTCGAGGCCGAACACCAGGCCGCCGCCGGCGCCGTACCCGTTCCTTGCCCCTCGCCTAAGGATCTTGCCCGCTGGAGGAGGTCATCGCCTGGGTGACGGCCGAGGGGCGGCTCCCCAACGGCCATTCGGCCGACCGGAGCGAACGGTCCATGGCGCGGTGGTTGTCAGGCCGCCGGCGCGAAGCAGTCGAAGGCACCCTCGACCCGGCTTATCGCGACGGACTCTCCCACGTGCCGGGATGGGCTGAGAACCACAGGGCAGCGGCGGACGAGGCCAGGTGGCACGACCGGTTGGCCGAGCTCGTGGATTTCCGTCAGGAAGGAAACGATTGGCCACGCCACCACGACTATGACTCAAAGCGTGAACACAGCCTCGGAGTCTGGATCCACGCCCAGCGGTACAAACGGCGCCGCGGGGCCCTCGACTCAGTGAAAATCAAGCTCCTGGACGATGCGGTTCCCGGATGGAAGGCCGGGAGGACCCGGGGCCGCCGTCCCCTGCCCTGACCGGAAGGTCGCGTTTCCCAGCGGCGTGACGTCAGGCAGGCTAGTAGAATGGCTCTGGTTCTCCAGTCCCCCCAGCTTGGAGAACCGAGAGCCTCCGCGCTTGAGTCCTGGACTCGCGCGGAGGCTTTCCTCATACGCCAGACACAAACCGCCCGTGACCACGAGAGCTATCCCACCCGGAATAGGCGTCCCTCGGGGACACCGTCAGCTACCGGGACGCGGACACATCAGCCGGTCCGGCAGTCGCGACTCGGTGAATGTTTTGTGGGTGTGAATTGCCTCAGGTCAGTGAAGGTCGGGTCCACCCGCCACGGCGAGCTCGCTAATAACGCTGATAGCCTCGTCGACTTCTTTTGGGCTGTCATGGTCGTCATCAGGAAACAATCCGGGCGCTTCCTCGTCGCCAAGGTGTGGGTACTTCTCCAGGAGGAACCGCCGCCGGTACGCCATGTTGGCGGCGTCAACGATCCCCTCCAAGGTTGTCCAGTTGAGGGTGCCGCCAACGAGGATCCCGGCTACGGGTACGACTTTGCCGAGCCCTTGCTTGGTAAGGCGAACGCCGAATGCGCTGGCGAACTGTTTCGAGACCTGAGCGACGATTGACTGGTCCAGAATCTCCCAGCTCTTTTTGCGGACGAGTGCTTGGGTGAGCCGCGAGATGTCGACCATTGCCGCGGACTTCGCGCCGGCTGAAACAGCCGTTCCGGCATTGACGACCGACATTATGAAGAGCTTCTCGGCAGGATCTTCCGGATGGTAGCCGTGGAACAACGACACCTCGCCAACGCAGCGGGACCCGAGTGCCAGAACGAATGCGGCGTCGCCAACAAAGGCGCCGGCGATGACAGCGCCGGATGGCGCTGCCGCGGCTCCGCCGGTGAGGGGGACGGCGAGTTCTCCTCCGGAGATCGCAAGCCCTGCCCCCGCTCCAGAAATCGCCGCAGCAAGCGGGTAGCCCCAGCTCGCTCCCCCGCCACGGACAGCGTCGATTTGCTCGAGGTCAAGGCGTCGCAGGTCGGAAAGTGATGCGACGTCGTGTCCCCGCTTCCTGTGTTTTTTCACGACCTGTTTGGGTGAGAGTCCCGCCCGTGAGGCTCGTGCCACAGTCTGCCGCATCGACGCAAAAGCACCGCCGCTCCAGTTGGCCATGCCGTCGGGTATGGCATCGGCAGCTTTGCGGGCGCCAGCGCCCATTGTCTGAGCACCCTTGGCGACCATTTCCTGCCCACGCGAAACGGCAGCTTGCGCTACGGGGCGTTCTTCCAAGTACTTCGTGGCACGTTTGCCGAGTTCCGCAGCGCCGTTGGCCACTTGCTCGCCGGCGTCCCTCATCACTCGAGAGAGGGGGCGGCCTTGGAACCGTTGGACGTTGCGCCACGCATCGAGCTCATAGGCCGAGGGTTCAGTCATGCCGCCATTGTGCCCCACGATCAGGAGTGAAGGACTCCGACACGCGATCGATCCCGAGCGCTTGAGCACGGGCGGCTCGGCTTTGAGGCTGCGTTGGGCTTAGGCCGTCGATGCGGACGGCGGCAGGTGCCCGCCCTTACGGCGCGGGTGACCCCTTCAATTCGACGTATTAGTCCGCCATTGGCACGTCTGCGCGCGCAGTAGGGCGGCCGATTACGAGCTGGCTGTAGCCGGGCACGTCCACGTGCGAGCGGCGGCGATCTCTGGGGCGAGGACGCGGAGGGCCGCGCTTCATGCACGCCGGGAGCGTGGACACCTGGGTTTGAGCCGCTCGAAGAGTGTGGCGGGATACGGCGGGCGACCGGCGCCGGTGATGGTTCTTTTGTCGGCCCTGACAGCTATGGTTAATCGAACATATATTCGAATAAAGGGTGTGTTGTGGGCGTTGTTGTTGGTCCCCGTGTGATAGATGCGGGTGCATCGTTGTTATCGGTGCTGATCTCTCCGGTCGCTGTGGCGGCCGGGTATCCCTCGCCCGCGCAAGACTACTTTGATGGCCGGATCGACCTGAACGAGCACCTGATCAAGGACATCACGAGCACCTACGTCGTGAGGGTGTCCGGGGACTCGATGGAAGGCGCCGGGATCAGCGACGGGGACGAGCTGATCGTCAACCGGGCCCTGGAACCGGTGGACGGGTCCGTGGTCGTTGCCGTCCTGGACGGGGAGCTGACCATCAAACGGCTCCGGATCACCGCAACCGGGGTCGTGCTGCAGGCAGAGAACCCGACCTACCCGGATATCCGGGTGCCCTCCCTGTCCGATCTGGTGGTGTGGGGCGTCGCGACCCGATGCCTCCACGTCGTCTAGGGCCGGCCGTGTCTAAACGGGCGGTGATGCGGCACATGCCGCAGATCGCGCACGTGGATGTGAACTGTTTCTATGCCTCGGCCGAGCGGGCGTTCGACCCGTCCCTGGAGGGCCGGCCCGTCATCGTCTTCTCAAATTATGTTCCGCGGAACATAATTGGAGTTCTGTGCCCTGCCTGATTATGTAGCCCGAGCCGCCGGTACCCGGTTCTGGCGGGCTGGTTTGGTTGATTCGGGCCACATAACGATCAGAGGTTTGAGAGCCAGTTGAGCAGTGTTTCGTCGGACCTCCAGACGGGGGTGGGGCGGCGTGCCGCCGAAGTATCGGGCGGCTCGGTGGCCCGCAGGGCTTCCATTTTTGTCCTGGTGTTGATTTCAGCGTAGCGATTCGTCGTTGTCAGGTCGGCGTGCCCGAGCCAGCCGCGGATGACGTTGATTTCAACTCCGGATTCAAGGAGGTGCATCGCTGCGGTGTGGCGGAAGACATGTGGGCTGACCGTGCGGTTGATGCCGGGATCGTCGAGGTGTCCGGCGAGGCGCCGTACGGCCTTGTAGATGCCGAAGCGGGTGAGTGCTTCACCGGTTGCCGAGCAGAAGACCGGGGCGTTTGCCGCTGCCGGTGCACCTGATGAGTCGAGCAGGGCGGTGAGTCGTTTTGCGGTCTGGTCCCATAGCGGGCAGGTCCGCCATTTGTCTCCTTTGCCGTGGAGCCTGACGAGGTAGGGCTCGACCAGTTGCAGGTTTCCGGCCCGGAGCTCTGCGATTTCCTGTGCCCGCGCCCCGGTGTTGTAGAGGAACAGGATGAGGGCGTGGTCCCGCTGGGCGAGGCGGCCGGTGCGTGGCAGGTGCCGCAGCAGTGCCTCCATCTCGTCGCGTTCCAGGAAGTGCGTCTCGGCGGGTGCCGCCCGTTTTATGGGGATGGCCGCAACCCGTTGGCAGGTTTCGAGCATCGTCGGTTCCCGGCTGGCGATGTATTCGAAAAGGGTGTGCAGGGCAGCCAGGCGTTGGTTGCGGGTCCGCACGTGGTTATGGCGATCGCTTTCCAGGTAGCGCAGGAAGCCGAGGATACGTTCGAAGCTCAGGTCCTCGAGCGTGAGTTTGGTGATCTTGGTTCCCTTTTGCTCGGCCACGAAGCACAGCAGCAGCCGGATGGTGTCGCTGTAGCTGCGCACTGAGGCAGGGCGGAGGCCCTTGACGGTGACGAGGTGGTCGATGAAGAAGGAGTGGATCAGCGGCCCCAGCTGTTGTGTTCCGGTCATGGTTCCGCCTCCGCCCAGGCGCGTTCGGCATAGGTTTCGAACCGGTGGCTTGCCTCGGAGAGGAGTTCCGGGGTGATGGTCAGGTAGACAGCGGTCGAGGATGGGTTGACGTGGCCCATGAACGTTGAGAGCTGGTAGAGCATCGCCGATGGATCCACGCCTTCCCTGTACCAGCGGAGCAGGCATCCGACGGCGAACGAATGACGCAGGCAGTGCAAGCGCGGCGCCGTAGTGCCCTCAGGAACCGGGAACGCCAGGCCGGCGGCGAGGCGGCTGAACGTTCCGCTCGCGCTGCCCGTGTGCACGCAGCGCCGGCCGTCGAAAGTGAACAGCGGTGCATCCGGTTCGGATCCTTCTTGCTCGCGTCGGCGCTCGAGTTGGAGGGCGAGCAGCTCCCCGATGCGCGGACCGAAGGGAACGAAGCGGCTCTTGCCGAACTTCCCACCATGGACGATGAGAAGCTGCCTCTCGGTATCAACGTCCTCCATGTGCAGTCCACAGGCCTCTCCGACCCTGAGCCCGAGTCCGTAGCACAGGGCGAAGATGGCATGGTAGGTCGGGCCACGACCGGTGGCCCGGGAATTGTCGGGAAGGGCCGCTGCCGCCGCGAGTAGCTGCCGGGCCTGGGATGGATCGAACAGGAAGGGCAGCCGCCGATCCGTCTCCCGGCGACGCGTTCCGTGCCAGGGTGATGCATCCAGGCGTTGCTGGCTGACAGCCCAGTCAAGGAAACTCCCGAGTACTCCGATGAGGTGGTTGAAACTGCGGGCCCGGTGCCGTGGCCTGGAGGCAACGAAGTCGTCGAACAGGCGCGGGGTGAGGTCCGCCAGATCGGTCACCGCGTGCTGTTCGGCGAATGCAAGTAGCAGGTGCAGTGTCGCTTCCTCGCTCAGGTATTTCCGGCCCAGCGCCCGTTTGTAGGCCAGGAAGTCTGTCACGGCGGCAGTGAGGTTCGCACTCATCCGAGCACCGCCTCCCCGTCACCCAGGGCGACCTCCCGCAGTGCCTCGACGGCGACCTTGGCATAGATCTCGGTGGAACGTGCTGAGCGGTGCCCGACGAAGTCACCGATGGTCTTCAGGGCGAAGTTCGCATCAACGAGGCGTTGGACCGCCGTGTGGCGTAACGTGTGCGACCCCGGCCGGGCCACGTCGATTCCGGCCTTGAGCAGATAGAGGCGGGCGCAGGACGAAACCCCGGCGGCGCTGATTGGCTGGCGGGGAGCCACGGCACGAAAGAACACGTGACGGTCACTGGTTGTTGGGCGCCCATGCTGAAGGTAGTCAAGGATTGCCTCGCCGACCACGGCAGAAAGGGGAAATGCCGTGGAGTGGCCGGCCTTGCGCTCGGGGACAGCCAAACGCTCATGCTTCCAGTCGATGTCATCCAGGGTCAGCGCAGCGACTTCCCGGCCGCGCAGCCCATAGGTGACCAGCAGGACCAGAATGGCGTAGTCGCGCCTGCCCGCCTCGGTCCGGCGGTCAACACTGGCCAAGACCCGAGTGACGTCGTCCCAGGAAATGGAGCGGGGGATGTCCGATAGCCGATAGACCTGAGGCCATCCGACGGCTGAACTCAGGTCTGCGGGGAGGATGCCTTGGCGGTGGGCATAACGCAGAAAAACCTTCAACGAACCCGCTTCATCACGCACCGTAGTCTTGGCCAGTCCGGTGCCAGCGCGCTCGACGAGGAAGGCACTAAGGATAATCGGCGAGATCTCCCGAATCGACTCCACGCCGATCTGCCGCAGGTAGGTTTCGAAGTGGTCGAGGTGGATGCGGTAGCCACGCACCGTAAACGGACGGAGGCCTCGCTCCTGGACAAGGTAGTCGAAGAAGCCCGGGACAGTGTCGGTGAACGGATGAAGCTCGCGCTTCCGTCCGGTCGGCGCGTACCCGGCCAGAACAACCGAGAGCATGTGCTCCACGGGGCCCCGGACTTCGTTGGCCATCGAACGAGTCGAGCCCGTGTGCTCGTCGTGAAGGGCAACCCGGTGCTCGACGAACGCGTCCACGTGTTTGGGCAACTCTCCAATGGTGGTGGCACCCCGGGCCCTGGCAAATTCGCCGAACGCGAAGACGAGCGGGACCCGCTTCCAGATGCACCTGTCCTTGTAGTGGTGCTCGGCCAGCCAAACAACGTACGTCTCGATCTCAACGCCCATCCATGAGCCCCGGAGCCGATCGACAGTGGACGGCTTGGCGAAATACTCCTCCAACATGGCAACTTCCTTTCTCCTCAAAGAAAATGAAGTAACCACCATCGCCCCAGCCAACCGTTATGTGCCATGGAACACCGGCTCAGAGCCCGAAACAGCCGCCAGCGCCCACCGCACGGCAGTCGCGGCCACATAATCAGGCAGGGCACAGAAGTCCAACAACGACGGCTGCGCCGTCACCCGCTCCCCCGAGGCCAAGGCCCTCGGCATCGCCATGGGTGAGCCGTGGTTCAAACTCGCCCCGCGCGCCAAACAATGGGGACTCGTTGCCCTCTCCAGTAACTACGAGCTCTACGGCGACATCAGCGCCCGGGTCATGGAACTGCTCGGCCGGTACTCGGCCTGGCTGGAGGTCTACAGCATCGACGAGGCGTTCCTCGGCGTCAAAGGCACCCCGGACGAGCTCCTGGCCCTGGGCCGGGCCATGAAGGCAACCGTTCGGCGGAACGTCGGCGTGCCGGTCTGTGTCGGGATCGCCCCCACGAAGACCCTGGCGAAGCTGGCGAACAAATGGGCCAAGAACAACCCGGCCTTCGACGGGGTCTGCCACTGGGACTCCGTGCCCGCTGCCGAGAGGGAAGGGCTGATGCGCCGGCTGTCCGTGATCGAGATCTGGGGTGTCGCCACCCGGCTAACCAAACGCCTCAACGCCCTGGGAATCCATTCCATCCTTGATCTGTCCCGGGCGGATCCGGTGATGATCCGGGACCGCTTCTCCGTGGTCATGATGCGCACCGTCCTGGAACTGCAGGGAACTCCCTGCATCCCGATGGAGGAAGAACGCATCGGCCGGGACCAGCTCATCTTCTCCCGCTCCTTCGCGACCCCTATCACCACCGCCGCCGGGATCCGTCAGGTCATGAGCGTCTACGGCCAGCAGGCCTCGGCGCGGCTGGCCAAACACGGGCTCCAGGCCAAAGTCCTCACCGCGTTCGCCGGCACCTCACACTTCAACCCGAAAGACACCTCCTACCCCTCGGTGTGCGTGCCACTGCCCATGCCGACCGCGGACCCGGTGATCCTGACCAAAGCAGCCCACGCCCTGTTGCCCCGCATCTGTGAGGGCATCCGGTACGCCAGGGCCGGGATCATGGTCACCGACCTGCGCCCCAGCGGCAACCAGGCGCCCCTTGCCCTGTTCGAGAACCCGCACGAGGAACGCCACGTCGGAACACTTCTGGAAGACATCACCCGCCGGTACGGGCGCGGCTCCATCGGCCTGGGCCACGGCGGGATCCGGGGCGGGCCGGACTGGACCATGAAACGGGACATGCTCTCCCCCCGGTACACCACCCACTGGGACGAACTCCCCCTCGTCAAAGCCGCCTAACCCAAACACGCCAGCACGACCGCACCACGAAAGAACGCACCGTCATGACCACCACCATCGAAGCCCCCACAAGCAACAACGATCTTCAGGTCCGGACCGGTGCGGCAGGCAAACCCCTCGCCATCCGGCACGACGGACGGATCTGGCTGGTCGATCCCGACACCGAGTCCCAGCACTGGTTCGGACGAGACGCCTGGTGGGGCACCCGCGGCACAGCAGCCGTCGGCAGCGGCGACCTGGTCAGCATCGAATTCTGGAGGGTTCAGGTAGGCCCCGGCACCCGTTCGGCCCTTCGACCCGTCGCTCTCCGCCGCGGAAGGTCCGGCGTCGTGCGGGAGGGCAGCATCCGTGCCTTTGAACCCCGAGAACGCCGAAGTCATCACCAGCACCGGCGGCGTGTCGTTCTGGCCCGCACCGACGGGCAACAGCTCGTGCGGGAACCAGAGATCGCACTGGACCTGGAACCCCGGCTCGTGGAGGCGACCGGCCGGATCCGGCGGCGCGTATTACCGTTCCAGCCTGACACGTAGGTATCAGGCCAGTGCCGCAGCCAGTTCCTTAATACCTTCGAGAAGCACTCCGTGCTCTCCAACCGGGTAGGAGACCACGTTGAGGCCATACACGCCCGTGAAGAGTTCCTGCTGAAAGTCTGGGATCTTGCCATTCATGACTAGGACGTGTCCAGGTCCCCGACCTGGAACCCCGAAGATCGTCTCGAGAATAAGCTTCAAATCCGGGTCACTAAAGCTATAGCCCACGAACAGTGCCATCTTGGTGAGCAGCAACGATTGCAACACTTCCAGTGCTAATGCGCCGTCTCTCCTGAGTAAGGTGTATTCGGATTGGGTGAAGACGAGAGGAGAGCCATGATTTACAGACCCGTGCAACTTAAGGATTAGGTTGTTTGACTGCCTAACAACGTTATCGATCTCCGGTTCGTTGAACGACATGGTGTGGTAGCCATCGCCCGCAGTTCGCTCGAGGATTCGGTCGAAGTTTGTGGTAACGATAACGGCGGGGTCAAGGTCCATCAAAGCATTGTGTAGCTCCGAGGGAGCGAATCTATCCCCCTCAGGCCCATCGCAAAAGAGGGTAATGGTGTCGCGGTAGTGATTCAAGTTGCCGGTCTTGGTTGCTGTGTACTTTATGAACTCCGCTGCAAGTAGATACTCCCCGCGATTGATCATAGGGTTCACCATCGTTCGCATCTGGCTCTGGGTGCAAATTATGTTAGCTAGCTTCTGAAGCAGAGCCTTCCATCCGAGAGGGCGCTGACTGGCCGCATTTTCGCTCGCCATAGAGACACCCGCGCCAACAAATAGAACCACATTTCGCCGAGCAACCTGCTTCAAAAGATCGCCCTGCCAAGCTATCCCGCTCACAAGGCCGCCTTAGACTCGGCAGTCAGCCCCAAATGCGCAGCCAACTTATCACCTATCGCTGCCAGCTTCTTCGAATAGCGGCTTTGCTGGTTGAATTGCGCGCCGTTTAGTCCATCCGATCCCTTCAGCTCAAAGATGGGAGCGTGGGCTGATTGCGCAAGCGGGACCATCGAGAACATGTATGGCACTACGCCCAAATCGAGATCCAGCTCCGGCGAGAGCAGATTGCTAGCCAAGGCCTTCGCCTTTGAGGGTATTTGTACTTTGTACTTGTCGTAAGCGAGAACCGACCGCGCCTTTCCTTCTGTGTACTTTGTGAGGTACTCCTGAGTTGTATAGCCTCCAAAGACCACCCGGACGTCGCCTGAGTCCGACATCATCAGCGGAGCCAGTGCAACATCGTCATTCTCGCTGTGAGTTGCGGCAACCGCCCGGGTATAAGTTCTGCCCCACTTACTGAACCAGGTCGCCAGGTTGTCAAACGAATAGAGGCTGAACAAGTCCGGCGCGACGGGCGTGATGAACATGTCGGATCCGATGAGGACGGAGCGGTTGAGCGCACCGAGGCTCGGACCCACGTCAAATACGACCAGGTCATAGTCCGCCGCTTCAACGAGTTGCGATACCCAGTGTGTCCGCCTTGCTGCGCCGAGTATCCCACCAGCGAATTGTCCCCAGGACTCACTCAAGACATCTTCTAGAAGCGCTAGAAAAGGATGTCCTGGCAAGACATCGACAGCAAATCTTTCGCTTTTTATAACTGGAAGATCGGTATCAATACGGGAGTCTCCGTGTCGAAGCTCGTTGATTGTCTTGAGGATGGTGCTACTAGTGGCCGATTCTGGAGTCCTGTACAGCTCCTCCCAAGTTTCTTCGGGGAGAAGTATTTGAGTTGCGTTGCACTGTGGATCGCAATCCACAAATAGCACCCGCTGCTTGTGTTTCTTCCCGAGATGATGTGCCATGTTCACAGCGAGAGTCGTCTTGCCAACGCCTCCTTTGTTATTGAAGAACGTTAGCGACTTCATTGCAGCTCCCAGGAGATAGTGATTGCTAAACTCGTTGCTTCACCGAGTTTTTTAGCTGTTGTCACATGAACCCTATAGAAGAGGGGCCGTGCGACACGACTTGGGCGCGCTCTGCGACGACGCCCATGCGGTGAATAATCAAGCCGATAGAAGTCTCTAGGTGTGTGCCACGATCGAAGAAGGCAAAATGCAGCTCAGGCTTGGCGAGTAGCGCTTGTAGGTAGCGCTAGTCCAGGCATCTGGTAGCAAGATTCCGGGAACACGGTAGCGCCCGCCCTGGTGAACTGCTGTGCTGTGAGATGACAACGCATAAGGCGTTGTCGTCTCATTGTTAAGGGCGGGCCATGGCGGAATATCGTAAAATATTGGGGTTGTTGCTGGAGGGGAGGAGTTACCGCGAAGTTGTAGAGATCGCGGGGTGCTCGCATCGCGACGTGGCCCGGGTCCGGCAGGAGGTCCAGGAGCGGGGTCTCACCTCGGCGGTCGCGGTCAGTGACAGCGAGCTGGCGGATTGGTTCCCCGACGGGCGCCGGAAAGTGTCGGAGGAGTATGACCAGCCCGACTTGTCGCGGGTGCTGGCGTCTTTGAAAGCGAACCGGCACTTCACGTTGCTGCTGGCGTGGCGTCGCTACGTCGACACCAAGGACGCGGGGAAGAAGTACGGGTATTCCCAGTTCTGCGCCCTGTTCACTGGCTACCTGCGCACCCACGATCTGGTGGCGGTGCTGCGCCATGAGCCGGGGCGGGCGATGCTGGTGGACTGGGCCGGCGACACGATGGATGTCGTCGACACGATCACCGGCGAGGTGGTCCGGGCAATTTTGTTCGTCGCGGTGTTGCCGTTTTCGGGGCTGATGTTCTGCCGCGCATATGCGGATATGAAGTCCCCGGCGTGGCTCGACGCGCATGTTCAAGCGTTCGCGTTCTTCGGCGGCGTGACGCAGATCGTCGTGCCAGATAACCCGACGACCTCCACCCACCAAACCCATAAGGGCGATGCGGAGCGGGTCGTCAACGCGAGGTATCAGCAACTCGCGGATCACTACCAGACAGCAATTGTCCCGGCCAGAGTGAAGAAACCCCGCGATAAAGCCTCAGCCGAGAACGCGGTGAACGTGGTCAACAAACGCGTCATCGGCTACCTCGATGACGATGTCTTTACGACGCTGAGCGAGTTGAATACTGCGATCGAGGAGCGGGTGCGGGAGATCAACCACGATATCCGCCGCGCCGACGACACGACCCGGTGGGAGAGGTTCGACACCGAGGAGCGGGAGCTGCTCGGCCCTTTGCCCGATGCCGGGTTCGAGGACGTCGAGTGGAAGGAACTAAAGGCGGCCCGGAACTACCACGTCACCGCGGACACACAACGGTATTCCGTGCCCTTCGCGTTGGCGGGCAAGCTGCTGCGGGTCCGGCTGACGTCTTCCCGAGTGACGGTCTTCGACGGGCACGAGAGCATCTGCGAACACCCGCGGCTGACGGGCCGCAAAGGCCAGTACTCGACCTTGCCGGACCATGTCCCGCCGCGGCACCGCGATATTGATGGGTTGTGGTCCCGGCGGTGGTTCATCGACCGGGCGCGCAGCGTCGGGCCGGCAACAGTCACGGTGATCGAGCAGATCCTCGACGGTCAGGTGATCGAGGCGCAGGGCTACCTGTCGTGCCAGAACATCCTCGACGGGCTCGGCAAGAATAACCGGGAACGGTTGGAGGCGGCCTGCCAGGAGCTTGTGAACCGCAGCGCTCATCCGACTTACTCGACGCTGAAACGGTTGATGGCGGCGATCGATAATGATGCGAAGAAGCCCCGGCCGGTGATCCCGGCGGCCTCGACGCGCAAACGCGGCAGCACTGTCGTTTTCCGTGACACCATCTCGGACGTTTACGTTCGCGATGCCTCCCACTACGCACGCGACGAGGAGGGGAAGTGATGTTCACGAGCATCGATTACGACAAGTTCCGGGCCCTGCGGGTGACCCACGTCGCGACCCGGCTGGAGGAGCTCATCCAGGACGAAGGCAACGACACACTCACTCCCGAGCAGTTGTTTCTCACTGCGGTCGACGACGCGTTGGAGTCCCGCCGCATCAACAAGGTCGACAAACTCATCCGTCAGGCCGCCTTCCCGATCCCGGGGGCAACAGTTGCTGAGGTCGACTACCGCGACGGGCGAGGGATCACCCCGGTCAGAATGCGACGCTATGCCGCCCATGACTGGCGCTCCGATGCGACGAACCTGCTCATCATCTCGCCCACCGGAGGCGGGAAAACCTACCTTGCCTGCGCGTTGGCCATCGGTGCCTGCCAGAGTGAGCACTCGGTTCTCTACTTCCGGATGGACGACTTGGCACGGCGGCTCGTCATCGCCCGCGGCGACGGCATCGCCCACCAGAAGCTGTTGAACGAGCTCTCCAACATCGATCTGCTGATCATCGACGATTTCCTCACCGTCGGCATCGACAGCGACGCTGCCAGCGATTTGTTCGCGATCCTCGCGAACCGGGAGCACCGGCTTCCGACAATGATTGCCTCGCAGACGGGGCCAGCGCACTGGGTTGCTGAGCTGCCCGACCGGGTCGCAGCGGACTCGATCGTGAACCGCCTCGCCAACAACGCCCGGATCATCAACCTCGGTCAGATCGACATGCGCCGGCACCGCAACGACCAGGCCCGCGCCCACGAGGCCTACTGGGAGTAACACCGGCCGCGGCCCGGGCACAGCGCCCGGGCCGCTACCACCACGTCAGAACTGCGCTACCAGATGCCTGGACTAGCGCTACCATCAAGGACTACTCGCCAGGCTGGCTGACACTCAGAGTCACCTAATCCGAGGGCAACTCGAGCAAGCCCTCCGCTAGAGGACTGCTCAGCAACCCACCGGCTTTACCATGACTGATTGGAGACGGGATCTGTGCACGGTAGCCGGATCACTGAAATGGCCTCCGTACTGATGGCCGGCTGGGTCCAGAAACCGCCCCATGTTCAACGTCCGTGCGGCTGCTGCCAGGTCCCAGTGCATTGCCGTTGGGTCTCTACGGCCTTCAAACAGTGCGGCGCCGCGTGCAGGGCTCGAGCCTCCAAAGACGGGATTTGTCGCTGCCACTCGAGCGCCAACTTCAGGCCAACCTAAGTCACAATCGCCATCCAACTCACAAGCCGGATGTCCTCCAGCCCTATCTGCGGGAGGGGGTCAATAGGGGCTGGAGCCTTGAGCCGAAGTTCGTTGGCCTTCTCCATTAGGGCCTGTGCAGTTGTCCCCGGTGAGACACCACGATGAGAGCTAAGAATTTCCCTGATTTCCCGTTCGGCGCGGGGATTCGCCACCTGATTGAGCCGCTCGACCAGCCTGTCCTGCTGGTCACCCAGAACGCCCCCCTGCTTCCGCACGAGATCGGCCGCGACGCGCATTACTTTGGGGACAGAAGGTTCAAACGTAGCGGGGTCAGTGCGCAGCATCCAGTCCCTGTGAATATCAATCTGGGCGGCGTTCCACGCGGTGTACAGATCCTCACGCAGGGTGTCGGAAGGTTCGGCCGGGTGGAAATTCGGGTGGCCAGGATCGGCCTGTTCGAGGCAGGTCAAGAGCTCCGAAACGATCTCAGGCTCGCCATCGAGTACCTGTAGGTGACCGGCCTTGAGCGGTACGTAGCGGAACTCGGGACGCGGATGATCCGCGATCTTGGCACACAACACGACACCGGGCTGAACGCCGGGGCGAAACATGACGGAACCGGCACCCCACGGAAGGTCAAGGACTTTCCGCGCTGTATCTGCGGATTTTAGGGCGATCGCAAGGCGGCGCTGATACTCCTCGCTGGAGGCCGCCGCGGACCCTGTGTCATCGAAGAGGGAAGCGTCTTCGTTGCGGAGGCGCTCGATCTCCTCCTTGGTTTCGGACATGATGCGTTCGGCGGCCTCAACCCCGGGCAGCACGCCGTCGCTGACACCGAAGGCGGCGGAAGCCTGCTTGAGTTTGAGCTGCAGGCGTCCTTCCAGTTGGAGTAGCTCCTCGAGCTCGTCGTCTGGGAAAAAGCAGCGCAGGTGGATTTGCTTGTGCTGGGACCCGATTCGGTCGATGCGCCCATGTCGTTGCACCAGGCGCATGGGATTCCATGGCAGATCGTAGTTGATGATGTGTCCGGCCTGCTGAAGGTTCACGCCTTCGGAAAGGACATCAGTGGCGATCGCCAGATCGTATTTGTCTTCGTCCTCAGACGTGCCGGCGGTGCGTGGTGCGAACCCGACGATAGCGTCCTTCCGCCCATGCCGGTCACCCCCGGTGGCCAACACGATTCGCCCCTGGTAATCAGCCAGGCGTTCGTCACCATGATCTGCCAGGGCGGTGAGCGCTTCGCCGATGTAGTTTGCGGTATCAGCGAAGTATGTAAAAACCAAAACTTTGCGTCGGTCCCTTGTGTTCTCCGGGCCGACGCCGTCTTTCCTGGCTTCCGCGGAAATCTGGCCAATCTCATTGGCAAGCTGCTGGATTTTCGGATCGAATTTCCAGCTCACCGATGCCACTTCGGTGAAGAGCCGGTGAAGGAGGCCGCGGTCAGCCACCACCGCGGCCCGGAGCGCCGGAAGGTCATAGCCCGAGACCGGGTCGACATTGTTGTCCACCGTCTCTCCGTCGAGTGCTCCGATAATTGCATTGATGTCATCGGAGTCAGCCGCTGCCCATGCTCGAAGGGCGTCCCCGGTAAGGACTTGTCCCTTGTCCAAGGCAGAGAGGAACTGGTCTTGGGACGCGATCATCTTCATGACTGTCGACGCGAAGGCCACGGCACTGGATTCAAATCGTTTCAGCAGCGCGGAGCGGAGCAATCCGGCATTCTGGACTTCATATTGTTCAACTGATTCCCTGCTGAGCAGGAACCGGGAAGGCACGTAGCGGGCCATGGTCAGGACCGTGCCGGGCTCTTTCAGCGTGACGCCGGTGCTGTCCAGATCCTCGTCGTCGATGCGGGCGCCAAGCGCGTCCGCGAGCCTGCCGAAGAATCCAGGCAGGATGTCGTCCAGGTGGTAATCCACCCGATGAACCTTCGCCTGAGGAAAAGTGATTTGTACCCCTCCGACCTTGGCGTTCGGGTATTGGGTCTTGATGAAGCGACGCGTGCGGCGAACGGCTACGGCGTCGAGCAGCTCGAACAGATGCTTGCCGGATAGCTCGTCCGGGTCCATTGCCATTGCAGAGCCTATGTACCTGCGGACGCTGGGCACTCCGATGTCAGCGAATGCGCCGTCGGCCGGGTCAATGTAGGAGACAAGCGACTGCAGGTCCTGAAGGGAGTTATTCACTGGGGTTGCCGTCAGCAGCACCAGCTTCTTGGCGACTGCTCCGGCCAGGAGCATGCGGAAGGCGTCAGCGCGCTGGGTGCTGGCGTTGCGCAGATTGTGGGCTTCATCTACGACCACCAGAGCGTAGGAGTCCAGCGACTGTACATGTGCCCCCGCTTTGCCGGCCCGGCCGGTCTGGATATCGGCGGCGAGTTCTTCGTAGGAGACCACATCTGCGTTGATGTTCTTGTCCTTGAGGAACGGACGCCAAGTGGAGTCCCTCAAGGTAGCTGGGGCGACAACCAGTACCTTTTGCCGGTTCTCGATGGCAGCTTCGCGGATCAGTTCACCGGCCACGAAGGTCTTGCCCAGGCCGACCTCGTCCGCGACGATCACACCGCCGCGCTTGGCGAGGATCCGTTTGGCGCGGTGCACGCCGTCGGCCTGGAATTCGGTCAAGCCGAGCTCATTGTCGAATTCGGTGTCCTCCTTATATGTGTCGCCGTAGAGCTCATACAGCATCCGCAGGAACACCGTCCAAGGCTGATGCAGCTCCGTCCGGGCGGCATACAGTCCAGCCAGGTCGTAGGGCACCGCGTCGGCCCACTGATCATCAAACCATTCCTGGGTTCGCTCCACAGGCGAGGGCTGGTACACGCCGAGGTTCAGTTCCCGGTTCCTGGCCAGTCCGGCATAGGTCAGATTGGAGGACCCGGCCATGACGCTCGCGCCTCCGTCCTTAACGATGAAGGCCTTGCCGTGGAGAAAGTCCTTCTCAAGACGGCGGACCTGAACGTCATGTTCGCGAAGCCAGATCAGGAGGCGTTGAACGGCGCTGTCGCCCTCTTTAGTGATGCTGACAAGGTTGCGGTCCTCGGCGAGCGCATGATCGTGGTCCTCCAGAGCTTCGCGGAGGCGAGGATCACCTCTACGTGCCCCCAGAACGCTGAGGGGGGTTACGGTGGCGCGCACCTCGGAGTCGACAGGTTCCGCACCCAGGAGCAATCGAACAGGACCAGCGGCATCCAACGCATCTGCCAGGAGCATGAATCCGCCGACATTGAAGTAGGCGGTTGCAATGTCCACTCCGGTTGGCTTCACGCGTCCTGCGGAGCCGTTATCGATCATTTTCGCTACCGCGTCTGCAACCCGTTGCGGTTCAGATCCGGATTTGTTGGTGGCGAACTCCGGCCGGTTCACTGATAGTGAAATGCTCACTGGTTGCTCCATCGATCGAAGTGGTTCAGAACGGCAGTCAGCCGGGACTGGTAGTCCCAACCTCGATGGAACGTCGTGAAGATATGGATAAGTGCCCCACGGGTCAGCCCGTACAGGTGCGCCGCTACGGCATCGAGCTCATGGATCAGATCGATCCTGACCCCGGTGTCCGTCGTGGATCCGACGGGGACACCGACTTCGGCAGCCCAACCTGAATAGCGTTCGTCCACTGCAGCCAGGCGGCCCGCTATTTCCACGACACGGAGCCGGCGTGGATCGTCGCGGTCCGGACGAGGGATCGGCAGGGCATTGAAGAGGTGCTGATTGAGATGCAACTCTACGTACCGGCGCGCATACCAGTCCAAAGGGATGGACGAAAGCACTCCCAGGAGAAATGCCTCATCGGTACGGTGTCCGGCCCGCTGCAGCAGGTATGGTGCGGTATTCGTCAGCACGACGTTGCCCGGGACCAAAGCCACGATGGCAGTGCGAGAGTCGGTGGAACGCGCTACATCCCGAAAAGCTATACGGGGCTTGTAGCAGGGCAGCATGGCGGCGTCATTGACGATTTTCGGATCGAGACCAAAGAACGCCGAGGAGGCAAGACGTGCCTGGCGTTTCCGCTTGTCGAATAGCGACTGGGTAACGGCGGCCGGATCTGCATATGTGTAGGGATCACCGGCGTCGGGAGACCAGAGGTTGAACGTCGCCCCGGTGTAGACGGGCCATAGGTCCGGCGCCGGGCCGCCGGCGTCGAAGGTCTTGCGGTCATTCGTGGCATGGAATTCGGCGACGGGCTTGAAAAGCCATTGTTCACCTGAGTCCAATCGCGGGTGGGAACGCAATGCTCGGAACGCATCGATTGCGGACGTGTCCGGCAACAACGGGAATGATGCCCCGCTGGCCCACTCGGCCAGACCCGAAGCTGGCAGTTTGCCCAGGATGTGTCGTCCGGCGAGGAAGTCCTTCAGGGAGTGGAACGGGCCAGCGAGACGGACTTCAGGCTCAGCTGCCATGGCCTTTTCAACTGTTAGCAAAGTCACGGTGTACTGTCCGTGAATGTCGTCGAAGACCCACTTTCCGGTGTTGGTCAACGAGACGACTGACTGGAACTGGCCGTCTTTGAGGAGTATTTTCCGCCATTGGGCGGACCCGGCGGCGTTCAGCACTGAGCGGGGGAACACGACGCCGAAGCGGCCGCCTTGTCGGAGGAGTTGCCAGAACCGCCAAGAGAATGCCTTGTACAGGTCGACGTCGCCCGTGCCAAGGCCGGGGTAAGGGCCGGCGAGCAGGGCGCGGCGGTACTTTTCTGCCTTCGCTTCCTCGGACTGGTGCAGTGCGACCAGATCCGGGCGTGCTGAACGGTATTCCTTAATGGCCTTCTTCTGCGCAGCGGGTGCCATCCCCATGACGCCGGGGAAGTACCTTTGCCAGAATTTGGGCTCTTCGACCATGACTTCGTCCCAGGGCGGATTGCCAAGGATCACATGGAATCCCGCGTGCCCACCATCCCGGCTGATGAATACTTCCGGGAACGCGAGGGCGAGGTGAACGCCACCCAACTGGTCAACGGTTTCCCGAACGGTTGAATCCCGGCCTGTCTTGAGAATCAGATCCGTGTCGAGAACGCCATCGAGGTTGACGAGGCCGAGGCGGTTTGCAACGGCAGCATCCAGGATGGCCTTGGCCGGTTCGGCCTCCCGACGCGCCTCTGCATAGGCTTGCTCAACATCCTTCGTCTCGGATGCCGAGGCCTCGGCCGCCAGTCCGACGCGGCGAAGCGTCACCGCCGAGTCGTCCAGCACGGCGTCAAGCCGATCAGCAAGAAGGGAACGCATCCCCAGCCGCTTTGGTTCGAAGATGTCAAGGGCTTCATCCAGGGTACCGATACCGGTCAGGGAATCGCCTCGGACGAGACCATGATTAAGGGAAGACATCGGCAGGCCGGGCACGAACGTATGGATCCAGAGCGCGAGGCGGGCGAGATCGACGGCAACAGCATTGATGTCAATGCCATAAATGCAGCGCTTGGCGACCTGACGGCGCACCAAGGTCATTTGATCGATCTCGGGCAACGCGCCCACTCCCGACCCTCCCAACTTCTCGAACGCTGTGGCGCGCAACTCATCGAGTTCGCGAGTGACACGAGGTATGGGATGCGCGGAAAGGAAAGCGGAAAAGGCGGACGCAATGTGATCGACAGCGCCGACCAGGAAATGCCCTGATCCCATCGAGATATCCGCGACCCGAAAATCCCAGAAGGCCTCGTATGCGGCGACGTCGTCGCTGGTCTCGAGATGGACCGCTACCCGGGAGAGGTGTTCCTCCACCGTGGGATCGAGAGCGGTCTCGAGGAGATGCTCAACCGCGAACTGCTTCGTGAAGTAACTGCCAGTGGCCTTGCGCTTGCCGGAAGCATTATGGAAGTACACCTCCCCGGCGTGAACGATCACCTCGTCGTTGGCCCCCGCGGGGACATAAACGCCCTCTTTATCCACAGAAAGATCGCGAGGCGCCATAGACAGAGATGATTCCAAAAGGCCCTCGTAGAGGGTTCCGAACTCGCGGACACTCAGGGTCTGGAAATCGACCGGGCCCTGGGTGCCGTCCCGGCCCGTGTCCACCAGAAGCTTGACGAGCGCCGGACCGACCTCGGCGTTGGTCAGCCGCAGGTTGGCGATTGTTGCCCCGGTAGGATCGTTGGGGTCGAAAAGGGAGCCGCCGTAGGCCGGAATGCGCCACTCCGTGTGACCGGCAAAGACGCCGTGCCAAATATTGAGCAGGGTGTCCCACAAGTCGTAAGCGTTGGCGTCGAAGGAGAGGTCTTTGTCGTCCTGAACCTGCTTGGCGTAATACCGGGCCCGCTCCTTCAGGGACACATGCGTGTAAGCCTCGCTGGTGCGGTAAGGCAGGAGGCCGCGGTCTTCGGCGTATGCGACGAACAGGAGCCGGAAAAGAATCACCAGCGTCGTATGGTAGGCCTCTTGGAGTTCAGTTTCAGTAGTCGCCTCCAGCCGTCCTGCGACCGCGGTGGCGAGGTCGGGAACGATATCGACGTAGACCCGCTCCCGGAGACGCTCCCCAAGGCCTGCGGCGTGATCCATAGATCCGATTAGGATGGCGTCGGCTGTCCCTCCCTCGCATAGCGCCGCTGGAGTCATGAGGAGCGTGGCATAGGCGAGGTGCTCATCGTCCATCGTGGCCAGGTCGATCTCGGTGTAGGTGTCGCTGCCTTTGCGTGCTATGCCAGTGTCTGGATCAGACGTATAGAGGCGGATGCGGCTATCCTGCACCGCCAGAACCCACCTGACTCGGGCATTGCGCGCGACGGAAAGACCATGCTGGACAGGCGAAATCTCTCCGAACCGAGATGAAGGGCGGTCAAAAAGCTCGCTGCCTTGCAGAAGGACAGCGATGGCCTCTTCCCGACCATCTTTGCGGAGCATGAGGTCAGTGCCCTGGTGGGAGACTTCCCAGCCGAGCGTACGCACGAGGTCCTCACCGGAATGACCACGGAATGATCGGGCATGCTCCCCTGCCGTCTTCCAATCGTGCCGATGAGGGACGTTGGTGAGAAGCTCGTGCGTGGCGAAGAGGCCTGTGTTGTGTAGTCCGAGTACGTCGTCGTCCTCGCGCGCCAGGAATATCGGCCCGAGTAATTGCTCGGCCTGCGCGGTGGTTGGCGCGTCAAGGCTTTGTTCAACTATTCGCTCGACGAGGGACAACGGCAGATCAGTTGCGAGCTGGGCATCATCTCGCAGACCCACGACAGCAGCACGGGCAATGGCGTCGCTTCCCGGATAACCAACGACCAGAAGGGCACCTGTCGGTCGGCGGTTCCACCGCCTTTCCCATAGGGCGCGCACGTCGGATGACTTCGGGCGATGCGGCGCCGTCGCGTAAACAATGTCCAACCGCACGCCGTCAAGCGGTTGGTAGAAGGACTTTGGAGTCAGGTAGTCGGGCGCCCCAGACTGCGACCACGTTCGTCCATTGAAATCGCTAAGGAATGATTCCAAAGCCGCATCGTGGGTCGTCATTGTGCTCCTCTTGAATTTGCGCTTGTCTTCTCGGATCAGGCTACCCGGCTGCCTACCTTCAGTTGCGGTCGACCCGGACCATTGAGCATCGATGTCGCATGATGGCCGTCATCACCTGAAAGGAGCGGACCTACCGCCGCCGGCGACTTGCGACCTTCTCATTGCGAGCAAGTCTGTAAATCACTGCGGGCCACGGAGGCGGAAGCGGAGCTGTCGCGTGACGACGCTCAGGTCTTCCCAAGTTGGGGCGCACTGATGACACTCGCACGGGACTGCGCGACCCATGTGCCGATTGCCTTGGGGCCTTTGGTTGATCCATCCATAGACGCTCCCAGTCGCGAGGATCCTTTGCCCTCGAAGATTTCCAGGAACGGATTGCCCTAAGTTCGGCCGCGGCCTAAGTGTCTGGTTCCTACCAAGGGAATACCAGAGGCCTGCCTCATAACCTGGCTGATTCTGACTGATGCACACTGAATGGTCATGTCCCTAGAGCAACGAAAAAACCCCGCCGTTCCCGTGTAAACACTGGGAACTGCGGGGTTCTAGCTGGTGGCTCCGACCGGCGTCGATCCGGAGACCTTTCGATTATCAGACCAATGTTCCAACAACGATTGTGGCCGGCCCCGCTGGCAGGGACCGAACGAGCGTATCGAGTTGCGGCAAAAGGAAAGAGACCCGCCTTAAGCGCTCTGGTGGCCCACCTGAGCGCCCTCCGTCCACAAAACGTCCACAGCCGCCTATGAACGCTGCAGCCGGCGCACAGGGGGCGCGCAGGGCTTCGCAGCCTAGTCCGGCGCCCGGGCGGCAAGCCCTAGCCAGGAGCAGCCATTTAACAGCCACGTGCCAGGGAAAGTGAGGAGTTACCGGGGATTCTCAGAGACGACTCTCGGAAAGCACTATTCTCCAAGTACAGAAAAACCCCCGGAATCTCGCGGATTCCGGGGGTCTTATCTGGTAGCGGCGGGGAGGCTCGATCTCCCGACCTCACGATTATGAGTCGTGCGCTCTAACCAACTGAGCTACGCCGCCATAAATGAGGAAAACCTGCGCTAAGCCGGTCAAAAACCGCCTTGACACAGGCCCTCATTCAGAGCCCCCCACCGGAATCGATCCGGTGACCTCGTTCTTACCAAGAACGCGCTCTACCACTGAGCTAGGGGGGCAACGAGTAAATACTCTACCGGAAGATTCCGCTCCCAACAAATCGGCGCCTGGAAGGCTCTGAAAGCGTCAAAATTGGCGCAATTCAGGGCGCCAGAGAGCGCCGAGATGGCCTGGGGGCGGGCCGGGAGCACCGCCGGGCACCCGGATGTGACCAAGGGAACTTAACGGAAAACGGGCCGGCTCTGGAGCCGGCCCGTTTTCAGGGTGAATCAGTGCTTAGCAGCTGATGGTTACCACTTGGTGCGGGGCTTGAAGCCGCCTTCGGTGCGCGGCTTGCGGGCCGCGTCGGAGCCGACGCCACGCTCGTTGCGGTCGCTGAAGGAGCGTCCGCCACGGTCAGCGGAGGTCCGCTCGCCGTCGGTCTTGCGGAATTCGCGCTTGAAGCCGCCGTTGCCCTTGAAGTTGCCGCCACGGTCGCCGCCGCCGGAGTAACCGCCACGGTCACCGCCGCGGCTGCCGCCCTGGCCGCCACCCTGGTAGCCGCCACGGTCGCCGCCGCGGTCGCTCGCGGGCGAACGGCCGTTGTCCAGCTCGAGGTGGATCAGCTCGCCGCCGATCCGGGTGCGGGACAGCGCCTTCAGCTGGTCGGCACTGAGGTCCGCCGGGAGCTCCACGAGGGAGTGGTCCGCACGGATGTCGATGCCGCCGATCTGGGCCGAGGAGATGCCGCCCTCATTGGCAATGGCGCCAACGATGGAACCCGGCATAACGCGCTGACGGCGTCCGACGGCGATCCGGTAGGTGGCGTTGCCCTCGGTCAGGGTGCGGGTCGGGCCGCGTGAGCCGAAGCCGTCCTTGGACCGCTCGCGCTTCTGGAACTCAGGAGCAGCAGGCAGTTCCTTGACCAGGAGCGGCTGGCCGCCCTGGGCCATGACGGCCAGTGCAGCAGCGATCTCCGACGCCGGAACGTTGTGCTCTTCTTCGTACGAGGAGATGAGGTCGCGGAAGGCGGAGACGTCCTCGGACGCAAGCGTCTCGGTGATCTTCTCGGCGAACTTGCCCAGGCGCAGGGTGTTGACCGATTCCGCGGTCGGCAGGTGCATCTGCTCGACCGGCTGGCGGGTCGCCTTTTCGATGGAGCGCAGCAGGTACTTCTCCCGCGGCGTCATGAAGAGGATCGCATCACCGGAACGGCCTGCACGGCCGGTACGGCCAATGCGGTGCACGTAGGACTCGGTGTCGTGGGGGATGTCGTAGTTGATCACGTGGCTGACGCGCTCGACGTCAAGGCCGCGGGCCGCGACGTCGGTGGCGACAAGGATGTCGATCTTTCCGTCACGCAGTGCCTCGACGGTGCGCTCGCGCTGCTGCTGCGGGATGTCGCCGTTGATGGCGGCGGCCTGGAAGCCCCGGGCGCGCAGCTTGTCGGCCAGGTCCTCGGTCGCCATCTTGGTGCGCACGAAGGCGATGACGCCTTCGAACTCTTCAACCTCGAGGATGCGGGTCAGTGCATCGAGCTTATGCGGGCCCATGACCTGCAGGTAACGCTGGCGGGTGTTGGCGCCCGTCGTGGTCTTGGACTTGACCTGGACCTCGGCCGGGTTGTTCAGGTACTGCTTGGACAGCCGGCGGATCTGGCTCGGCATCGTGGCGGAGAACAGTGCAACCTGGCGGCCCTCGGGGGTCTGCTGGAAGATCTGCTCAACGTCCTCGGCGAAGCCCATGCGGAGCATCTCGTCAGCCTCGTCCAGCACCAGGTACTGGAGTTCGGACAGGTCGAGGGAGCCCTTGGCGATGTGGTCGATCACACGGCCGGGGGTGCCGACAACAACCTGGGCGCCGCGGCGCAGGCCGGCGAGCTGGGGGCCGTAGGCGGAGCCGCCGTACACCGGGAGGACGGTGAAGTCATCGATGTGCTTGGCGTAGGAGGTGAAGGCCTCGGCGACCTGGAGTGCGAGCTCGCGGGTCGGAGCGAGCACCAGGGCCTGGGTCTTGCGGGACGGGCCGTTGAGGTCGTGGAGCTCGGCCAGGCGGGACAGCGCCGGTACTGCGAATGCTGCAGTCTTACCGGTGCCCGTCTGGGCCAGGCCCACGACGTCGCGGCCTTCGAGCAGCAGCGGGATGGTTGCTGCCTGGATCGGGGACGGCTTCTCGTAGCCGACGTCCTGCAGGGCAGCCAGGACACGGGCGTCGATGCCGAGGTCAACGAACTTGACCCCTTCTTCTTCGTCCTCGTCCTTGGCGGGGGCAGCCTTGGTGTCAGCCTTTTCAGTGGCGGGGGCAGCCTTGGTGTCAGCCTGCGGTGCGGTCTCGGCAGCAGCCGGAACGTCAACGGGGGCAGGAGCCTCGGTGAATACCGGGGCGGAGCCGGCTGCGGGTGCAGCCGTTTCAGAAGTCTCGACGTCGCTCTGAATGTTTTCGGTTTCGACGGAGTTGTTCTGAGTTTCGGGCATAGGTGAAATATCCTCATTCATAGGGGCCAAGCGGCACAACCCGAGGTGAGCGGGGCCGCAGTACGCGTGACACAAAATCGCCGGGCATACTTTGACCGGCCGGTCACATAGAAGCCCGGCGCTTTCGCAATCCCGTGGCAGGACTTCCCGCTGCAACTCTTGGCTGCTATCCCAGCAGTCTGTACAGCGTTTTCTTTAGCCGGCTCTCCCTATGAAAATGCCCGCATCTCAATTGCGCGGGCCCCAACACTTACCAGTCTTGCCTCAAGAATTGGGCAGGAAATAAGGGATTTCCGGAGTGGGGGATATTTCAATTGTAGGGCATGGATCCGCCGTTGGGTAACCCGGCAGCCCGCGACGGCGGTGAGCTTGCGCACACGGGCACCCGGCCCGCTACAGCCCGGGGCGGCGCTGCAGCTTCTCGAACTCCCCCAGGTACTCCGGCTGGAGGCGGATCTCACCGTCGGCATCGGCGTCCCGCAGGGCCTCCATATCCTCCACCGTGGGATCGCTGAACCACTTGCCGATGGTGACCCCGTGGGTGGGGAGGAAGATCCGGTGGATGTGGTCCCCCGCCTGGATGCTGCCGACCCGCACCACGCGCAGGTAGGTCCCGACCCGCCCGGCGTCGCCGAACCGCTTCGCCCAGTGCGGCTCATGCATCCGCCGCTGGAAGGTGGCGCAGGGGACGCGAGGGGAGGTCACCTCGACTTCGACGTCAAGTCCGATCTTCCAACGTTCGCCGATCAGGGCGTCGGTGGCGCTGATGCCGGCGACGCGCAGGTTCTCGCCGAAGATCCCCGGCGGCAGTTCCCGGCCGAGCTCCGCTGCCCAGTAGTCGGCGTCGTCCTGGGAGTAAGCGTAGAGCGCCTGGTCCTCGCCGCCGTGGTGGACGCGGCTGGCCTGGACGTCACCGCGCAGCCCGAGCTTGTTCACCTTGACGGGGCCGGCCACGGGCCGTTTGTCGATCGCGGTGACGCCGACGCTGCCGGGGTCCTCCAGCAGCTGGTGTACGCGGCAGACGGCAAGAACAGTAGCGGTGTCCATGGCACCAGTGTAGGCCCGGGCCCGCCGGGCGAGACCGTAGGATGCTGGAATGAGCAACGAAGCTGGTTTTCCCCATGGGTCCGACGACGTGTCCGACGTCCTGGCCATCGATTCCCTGCTGAGCGCCGGGGAACTGGCCGTCCGGGAACGGGTCCGCGATTTCACCGACCAGCGCATCCGCCCGGGCATCGCGGGCTGGTACGACGACGGCGTCTTCCCGCTCGAGCTTGCCCCGGAGCTGGGGGAACTCGGCGTCCTCGGCATGCATCTGGAGGGCTACGGCTGCCCGGGCCGCTCCGCCGTCGAATACGGCCTGGCGGCGATGGAACTGGAGGCCGGCGATTCCGGCATCCGCACTTTCGTCTCCGTGCAGGGTTCGCTGGCCATGACGGCCATCCACAAATGGGGCTCGGAGGAGCAGAAACTCCACTGGCTCCCCCGGATGGCCGCCGGCGAACTGATCGGCTGCTTCGCGCTGACCGAGCCCACCGCCGGTTCGGACCCCGCCGCGATGAAGACCTTCGCCCGCCGCGACGGCACCGGCGAGGACGCCGGCTGGATCCTGGACGGCACCAAACGCTGGATCGGGCTCGCCTCGGTGGCCGACGTGCTGGTGGTGTGGGCGATGACCGACGACGGCGTCCACGGCTTCCTGGTCCCCGCCGGCACCCCGGGGGTGACCGCGACGCCGATCGGGCAGAAACTCTCGATGCGCGCCTCGATCCAGTGCGATGTGGCGTTCGACGGCGTCCGGCTGGGTCCGGAGGCCCTGCTCCCGGCAGCCCGCGGGCTGCGCGGCCCGTTCAGCTGCCTGAACGAGGCGCGCTACGGGATCGCGTGGGGCGCGATGGGTGCCGCCCGGGACTCCTACGAGGCGGCGCTGAAGTACGCCCAGGAACGGCTGCAGTTCGGCCGGCCGCTCGCCGGATACCAGCTGACCCAGGAGAAGCTCGTGAACATGCTGCTGGAGATCCAGAAGGGCACGCTCCTGGCGCTGCAGCTGGGCCGGCTCAAGGATGCCGGGAAGCTGCGGCCCGAGCAGATCTCGCTGGGCAAGCTCAACAACGTGCGGGAGGCGATCACTATCGCCCGGGAGGCCCGCACCATCCTGGGCGGGAACGGCATCACGCTGGATTATTCGCCGCTGCGGCACGCCGCCAACCTGGAGTCGGTGCGCACCTACGAGGGCACGGACGAGGTCCACACCCTGGTCCTGGGCCAGCACATCACCGGGCTGCAGGCGTTCCGCTAGGCCGGGACAGGCACGGCGCCCTTGGCGCCGGCATCCTTGCGGATGCTCGCACTGATCACGGCGGCGATGGTGCACATCGCGGCCGCGCCGAACCAGGCGTAGGTGTACTGTCCGGTGGCGTCCCGGATGGCGCCGGCCGCCAGCGCCGCGGCGGCCGCGCCGAGCTGATGGGCCGCGAAGACCCAGCCGAACACCACGCTGCCGTCCGCGCCGAAGACCTGGCGGCAAATGGCGGCGGTGGGCGGCACGGTGGCCACCCAGTCCAGTCCGTAGATAACCACGAACACGATCATGCTGGGCTGGACGGTGGCGCTCAGCAGCAGCGGCAGCACCAGCAGGCCGATCCCCCGGAACTGGTAGTAGACCGCGAGCAGGATCCGCGGATTGAAACGGTCCGTCAGCCAGCCGGAGGCAATCGTCCCGGCAATGTCGAAGATCCCGACGACGGCCAGCAGGCCCGCCGCCGTCGTCTGGGACATGCCGTGGTCGTGGGCGGAGGGGATGAAGTGGGTGCCGATCAGTCCGTTGGTGGTGGCGCCGCAGATCGCGAACCCGGCCGCGAGGGCCCAGAAGGTCCGCACCTTGCTGGCGCGCTTGAGCACCTGCAGGGCCCGGACGGCGGCGTTCCGGTGGGGTTCCCCGGCACCGGCCGGGCCCGGTCCGGGCGTGGACCCGGGCGCGGCCTCTGCCGCGGCCCCGGCGGTGGTCTCCGGCTCCGCCTCGGCCCCGTACGGCAGCACGCCGGCGTCGGCGGGCGAGTTCTTCAGGAACTTCAGCACCAGCGGCACCACGGCCAGGGCCCCGGCGGCAATCAGCAGCGACGCCTGCCGCCAGCCCGGATCCTGGGCCAGGGCGGCGATGAAGGGCAGGAAGACCAGCTGCCCGGCGGCGCTGCCGGCGGTGAGGATGCCGATCACCAGTCCGCGGCTCTTCGCGAACCAGGTGTTGGCGATGGTCGCGGCGAAGACCAGCGCCATGGACCCGGTCCCGAGGCCGATCAGCAGCCCCCAGGTCAGCAGGATCTGCCAGGACTCGGTCACCAGCACGGTCAGGGCGCTGCCGGCCCCGATCAGCACGAGCGCCACGGCGGTGACGGCGCGGACGCCGAAGCGTTCCATCAGGGCCGCGGCGAAGGGCGCGGTGAGGCCGAAGAGCACCAGATTGATGCTGACCGCGGCGGAAAGCACGGTGGTGGACCAGCCGAATTCGTTTTGCAGCGGCACCATCAGCACCCCCGGCGCGGCCCGGAAGCCGGCGGCGCCGACGAGCGCCAGGAACGCGACGGCGGCCACGGTCCAGGCCGGGTGGATCCTCCGCCGGCGGCCGGGCAGCAGGGTGTCTTTGGGGGCGCTCATGCGGCTGTTCCGTGCGCGGGGGTGATGCCGGCCGGGGCCGCCGGCGCCGGGGCGGCGGCGAGCGGAACGGGGTCCGGGGTGCGGGTGAGGCTGTGCCAGCTGGTGTTCCGGACGGTGAGCCGTTCCCCGCACGCGGTGCAGCTGTCCGCCGAGGTGGTGCGCGCCCCGCAGCCGGTGTGGATCACGAACATGTGGGACTGCTCCGAGGGCGCCGGCAGGTGCTTTTCGGCCCAGAGGACGACGGCGTTCAGCACCGGCAGGGCATCCTCCCCCATGGCGGTGAGGACGTACTCCTGGCGGGTGCGGCCGCCGTCGTCGTAGGGCTGCCGGGTGAGCAGCCCGGCGTCGACGAGTGCGGCCAGGCGTTTGGTGAGGACGGAGTCGGCGGCCCCGAGGCGGGACTTGATCGCGTCGAACCGGCCGTTGCCGAAGAAGACCTCGCGGAGGACGAGCATGCCCCACGGGTCCCCGAGGATGTCCAGGCCGCGCGCCATGCTGCAGTTCCGCTGGGACCAGTCTGATCGAAGTGCCATGCGGACCAAACTAGCTGACTATCTTCGAGAAAGCCATAGTCCGGCGGCAAAATGTCAGCGGCCCCGGAGCTAGAACTTCAGCGGAGCCCCGGCGTCGATGCGCCCGCGGAGCGCGGCGCGGGAGGGGCGGTAGGCCAGCGCCCAGTACACCAGCATGGCGATGCCGCAGACCACACCGAGGCTGGCCACAATGAGCTGCCACTGGGTCTGCGGGTCCTTGCCCCACTCGGCCGCCCCGGCCATGACCGAGAGGTACTTGGGCGTCAGGTAGAAGGCGAGGGCCGAGAACGCCACGATGATCCACCCCGCGAGGCGCATCCGCCCGTTCCGGGACGGCACCCGGTGGATCGCGAAGCCCATGCAGGGCAGCGCCACGGCCATCCACACCCAGTGGTGCGACCAGGACACCGGGCTGACCAGGAGCATCAGCACGGCGGTCGCAGAGACGGCGACGAAGTTCTCGTCCGCCTCCACCGCCCACCTGATCACAAGCGCGGCGACGGCGGCCAGGGCCAGGGAGAGCACCAGCCACGCCAGGCTGGTCAGACCGGAATCCGGCAGGCCCAGGTGCAGCAGCAGGCCCTTGACCGAGAGGTTGTCCACGTAGGCCGGTCCGCCGATCCGTCCGGTGTCGGGCAGGATCTGGGTCCAGAAGGTGAGCGAGGCGTGCGGCAGCACGGCCCAGGCCAGGCCGATCGAGCCGAAGAAGCCGGCCGCCATCCAGCCGAGGGCCTTGAAGTCGCGGCGGACCAGGAAGTACAGCCCGAAGGCGAGCGGGGTCAGCTTGATGCCGGCCGCGATCCCGATCAGCAGCCCCGCGGGCCAGCGGATCTCCCCGGCCCGGGCTTTGCCGTGGAGCGCAAAGTCCGCCAGGATCAGGCCCATCAGGATGATGTTGATCTGGCCGAAGTCGAAGGTGTCCCGCCAGGGCCCCAGGAGCAGGATCGCGGCGGTGCCGGCCAGTGTCACGGCGCGGAACCGCCAGTCGGCGACCGCGTTGCGCCAGCCGCCGAGGCGGAAGTAATGCCGCGCGAGCCAGGCGGACACAATTCCGGCGCCCAGCAGGGCCGTGGTGATGAACACCAGGCCGCCGCCGCGCTGGCCCAGCGTCGCCAGGGCCGCGAACAGCAGCGCCGCGAACGGCGGGTAGGTGAACGGCAGCCCGTCCCGGGCCGCGTAGAGCTCGTTGACGCCGGCCTCCCCGGTCTGGAGCACCCGGTTGCCGCCGTAGAAGTAGACCTCAAAGTCGTTCAGCAGCGGATCGTAGGCCGAGTACAGCACCACCAGGGCGGCGACGACGGCGGACGCGCCGGCCGCCGTCGCGAGCCAGCCGCGCGTGGTGGAGGGCATGGCCCTGGTGGTGGTTGTCACGGGTGCTTAGCTGCCTGACTCGCCGGCGGAGGCAATCTGCGCGAAGGCCTGCTCGAGGTCGGCGATGAGGTCCTCGACGTCCTCGATGCCGCAGGAGAGCCGGATCAGGTTGACCGGGACGGCCAGCTCGGTGCCCTTGACCGAGGCGTGCGTCATTTCGGAGGGGTAGTTCATCAGGGATTCGATGCCGCCCAGGGACTCCGCGAGGGTGAACACGGAGGTCGATTCGGCCACCTTGCGTGCCGCCGCCTCGCCGCCCTTGAACTGCACGGAGATCATCCCGCCGAATTTCTTCATCTGCTTTTTGGCCAGCTCGTGCCCGGGGTGCGAGGGCAGTCCCGGGTACAGCACGGCCTCCACCTCGGGGCGCGCCAGCAGCCACTCGGCCACGGCCTGGGCGTTGTCGCTGTGCCGGTCCATCCGGACGCCGAGGGTCTTGAGCCCGCGGGTGGTGAGGAAGGCGTCCATCGGGCCGGAGACGGCGCCGACGGCGAACTGGACGAAGCCGATCTTCTCGGCCAGCTCCGCGTCATTGACGACGATGGCGCCGCCGACGACGTCGGAGTGCCCGCCGATGTACTTGGTCGTGGAGTGCACCACGACGTCGGCGCCGAGGGCCAGCGGGTTCTGCAGGTACGGCGAGGCAAAGGTGTTGTCCACCACGAGGAGGGCACCGGCGTCGTGCGCGACCTTGGCGAGGGCGGCGATGTCAGTGATTTTCATCATCGGGTTCGACGGCGTCTCCACCCACACGAGGCGGGTCTTGTTGCCGGCCACGGCCGTCGCGACGGCGTCAAGGTTGGACATGTCCACCGGGGTGTTGCCGATGCCCCACTCCCCCAGCACCCGGGCGATCAGCCGGTAGGTGCCGCCGTAGGCGTCATTCCCGAGCACAATGTGGTCACCCGGTCGGGTGAGGGCGCGGATCATCGAGTCCTCGGCGGCGAGGCCGGAGCTGAAGGAGAACGCGTTGGAGCCGCCCTCCAGCGCGGCGAGCTGCTCCTGCAGCGAGTCACGGGTGGGGTTGGTGCCGCGGCCGTATTCGTAGCCGGCCCGCAGCACGCCGATCGCTTCCTGGGCGTAGGTGGTGGAGAAGTGCACGGGCGGCACGACGGCGCCGGTGCGCGGCTCGAACTCCTGGCCGGCATGCACGGCGCGGGTGTTGAAGCCGGCGTTTTTTATGGAAGACTTTTCGGGCATTGACATTTGCGTTCCTTTCGGCCGGCGGCCGGACGCCCCGGGGGGCGGTCCGGTGTCCGGGTCAGCTGCTGGGGTCAGTTGCTCAGGTAGGCGAGCAGGTCATGGCGGGTGAGGATCCCCACCGCCGCGCCGACGAACGTCACCATGAGGGTGTCCGCGTCGGAGAGGAGTTCGCGGGCGGTCGAGATCGATTCGAGCGAGCCAATCACCGGCAGCCGGGCCTCCATGTGTTCGGAGATCTTGTCCGAGAGTTTCGCCTCGCCGCGGAAGAGCTTCGCGGTCAGGGTGCGTTCGTCGACGGCGCCGAGGACCTCGCCCATCACCACGGGCGGCTCCTGGGACAGCACCGGGATGTGCGAGACGCCGTACTCGTTCATGATGTTGATGACGTCGCGGACGCTCTCGGTGGGGTGGATGTGCACGAGGTCCGGCAGTTCCCCGGTCTTGGCCTTGAGGATCTCGCCCACGGAGGCCTCGTCGCCGCCGGCCAGGAAGCCGTAGGAGCGCATCCACTGGTCGTTGAAGATCTTGGCGAGGTAGCCGCGGCCGGAGTCGGGCAGGATCACGACGACGACGGCGTCCTCCGGCAGGTCCTTTGCGACCTGCAGTGCGGCGACGACGGCCATGCCGGAGGAGCCGCCCACGAGCAGGCCCTCCTCGCGGGCCAGCCGCCGCGTCATCTCGAAGGAGTCCGCGTCGCTGACCGCGATGACGTCATCCGGGACGGCCTTGTCGTAGTTGGCCGGCCACATGTCCTCGCCGACCCCCTCGACGAAGTACGGCCGGCCGGTGCCGCCGGAGTAGACCGAACCTGCGGGGTCGGCGCCGATGATCTTGACCACGCCGCCGTCGGCCTCCGCACGGGCGGCGGAGACTTCCTTGAGGTACCGGCCGGTGCCGGTGATGGTGCCGCCGGTGCCGGCGCCGATCACGCAGTGGGTGACCCGGCCGTCCGTGTCGCGCCAGATTTCCGGGCCGGTGGACTCGTAGTGGCTGGCCGGGGCGGCGGGGTTGGAGAACTGGTCGGGCTTGAACGCGCCGGGGATCTCGGTGACGAGCCGGTCCGAGACGCCGTAGTAGCTGTGCGGGCTGTCGGGGGCGACTGCGGTGGGCGTCACCACGACCTCGGCGCCGTAGGCCTGCAGCACGGCGCGTTTGTCCTCGCCTACCTTGTCCGGCACCACGAAGATGCAGCGGTAGCCCTTCTGCTGCGCCACGAGGGCCAGTCCGACGCCGGTGTTGCCGGAGGTGGGTTCCACGATGGTGCCGCCGGGCAGGAGCTTACCGCTGCGTTCGGCCTCCTCGATCATCTTCACCGCGATGCGGTCCTTGATGGAACCGCCGGGGTTCAGGTATTCCAGCTTCACCAGGACCGTGGCCCCGATGCCGTCGGTAACGTGGTGCAGCTTAACAAGCGGCGTATTGCCGATGAGGTCCAGAACGGACTGGGCGTACTTCATAGGTACAAAGTTACCGTCTCCGCGGCCCGGGGCACGTCGGAACGGCTCCCGGGGCACGTCGGAACGGCTCCCGGGGAGCGCCGGTGCGAAGATAATGCGGTGAACCGTGGGTGTAGCCGATGAGGCTGAAGAGTTACCTGCTCCCGGCCGGCATGCTGGCGGCAGGGTGTGCGGCGCTGCTCACCGGACTGCTGCCCTGGCCGGCGTTCCAGGAGCTGGCCGGCCGCACCGTGCCGGTGCTGGCCTTTGTGGTGGCGATGTCCCTGGTGACGGAACTGGTGGACGACGCCGGGCTGTTCCGGGTGGTGACGGAACGTCTCGCCAGGCTGGGCCGGGGCCGGGTGTTCCTGCTGTGGCTGCTGGTGATCGGCCTGGCCACCGTCTCCACCGTGTTCCTGTCCCTGGACACGACGGCGGTGCTGGTGACCCCCGTCGTCGTGCTGCTGGCGATCCACGCCCGGATCCCGCCGCTGCCCTTTGCCCTGACCACCATCTGGCTGGCCAACACTGCTTCGCTGCTGCTGCCGGTATCGAACCTGACCAATCTGCTCGCCCAGGACCGGCTGCACCTGAGCCCGGCCGCCTTCGCTTCCCTGCTCTGGGCGCCGGCGCTGGTGGGGATCATGGTCCCGGTCGTGCTGCTGTGGCTGGCCTTCCGGAAGGACCTCGCCGGCCGCTACGGGCCGCAGCCGGTCCACAAGCCGCGGGACAGGGTGCTGCTGTATTCGGCGTCGGGGGTGATGGTGCTGCTGCTGCCCGCGCTTGTCTCCGGTGTGCCCGTGCAGTATCCGGCGATCGCGGCGGCGGCGGTCCTGCTGGGCCTCTTCCTCTGGCGCCGCCGCTCGGCGCTGCGCTGGTCCATGGTCCCCTGGCGGCCGCTTATGCTCACCTCGGGGCTGTTCATGGTGGTGGAGGCCCTGCACGCGAACGGCCTGACCCGGTTCCTGTCCGGTATCGCCGGCTCCGGCGAGTCCCTTCCGGCACTGCTGCAACTCGCGGGCCTGGGCGCCGGGGCCGCGAATGCGGTCAACAACCTGCCGGCCTACCTCGCCCTGGAACCGGCCGGCGACTCGCCGGTGCGGCTCGCGGCGCTGCTGATCGGCGTGAACCTCGGCCCGCTGGTGACCCCGTGGGCCTCGCTGGCCACACTGCTCTGGCACGAACGACTCCGGACGCTCAACGTCGAGATCCGCTGGGGCGGCTTCGCGGTCGCCGGCCTCGCCGCCGCCGCCCTCACCGTGCCGCTCGCGGTCGTGGCGCTGTGGCTCGCCACCGGGAGGCACTGACCGGAGGCAGGCGCCGGGCGCGGCGCGGGGTGGCTCGAGGCCGTCAGGCGCCGATGTCGTTTTCGGTGGCCGGGGAGCCGGCTCCGCCGCCGGGCACCGCGTTCTGCCACAGGCCCACAATGTTGCCCTCGGAGTCCTTGAAGTAGGCGTTCCAGCCGGACCCTGGCACCTCCATCTTTTCCCGGTGAACGGAACCGCCGTGCGCCGCGATTTGCTCCAGGGCGGCGTCAATGTCCGCCACATCCACCGTCACCACCGGGGCAGTGAGCTGGTCCGTACGCCGGAACAGTCCGCCGTTGATGGAGCCGGACACCGCGGGCCGGCCATGCTCGTCCATCGGCGTGGTCATGGCGAGGCTATAGTCCATCTCCGGCAGCACCTGGAATTCCCAGCCGAAGATCGAACTGTAGAAGTCCCGCGCGCGGCTCTCGTCGTCTGCGGGGATCTCGAAATGTACTACTCCACCAGCCATCACATGCTCCTAGGAAGAAGGGATCCGGGCCCGGCGGCGGGCGCGGCCGGGCCGTGCCACAGGCGGAGTCTAGCCCCGCCAACGCGGGAGGATAAGGGGCCTACGGCCCATGCCGCGGATGCCCCCGGTACGGCTGCTGTCAGGCGTTCGTGGAATCATGGTCGGATGACCATTGCAGACGTCCCCGCCGGCTTGGCCGCCGCGGCGGACGCCTCGCTGCGCTGGCACCCGGGCGGCCCCTTCGACCTGTCCCAAACGGTCGGCACGCTCCTGCGGGGGCACGGCGATCCGTCCATCCGCACCATGCCGGACGGCCTGTGGCTGGGATTCACGACGCCCTCGGGGCCGGCCACCGTCCGCCTCACCGCCGCCGGCCCGCGTGCGGAACCGGCCGTCGAGGTCCAGGCCTGGGGGCCGGGCGCGGCCGATGCCGCCAACTCCGCCCCGCGGATGCTGGGCAGCGACGACGACTGGTCCGGTTTTGACGAGCCCGCGTTCCACGCCACGCTCCCCCGGATGGTCGTTGAGGCCCGGCACCGGAACCCCGCCGTGCGGCTGCCTTCCACAGGGCGCCTCATCGACTCCCTCGTTCCCACGATCCTGGAACAGAAGGTGACCGTGATCGAGGCCCGGCGCGGCTACCGCTATCTCATGTACCGCTTCGGGACCCCGGCGCCGGGCGCCGGCACCGTCGCGCCGGCCAATCTGCTGGTGCAGCCCACGCCCGAGCAGTGGCTGCGCATCCCGTCCTGGGAATGGCACAAGGCCGGGGTGGGCCCGCAGCGGTCGGCGACCGTGATGCGCGCGCTGCGTTCCGCCGTCGCACTGGAACGGCTGGCCGCGGTGCCGGCCGCGGAGGCCTCCGCGAAGCTGCAGACCATTCCCGGCATCGGCGCATGGACGGCCGCGGAGGTGGTGCAGCGCACGCACGGCTGCCCGGACTCGATTGCCGTGGGCGACTACCACCTGGCGGCGTATGTGGGCGCGGCGCTGACCGGCCGCAGGACGGACGACGCCGGCATGCTCCGGCTGCTGGCCCCGTGGGCCGGGCACCGGCAGCGCGTGGTCCGGATGATCGGCCTCAGCGGCTTCCGCAAACCGACCTTCGGCCCGCGGATGACCATCCAGGACCACCGCGCCCACTAATCCCACCCTCCCCTGACTGCAACGCGGGGTCACTTACGGCCCGTCCGGAGCCCCTTTATGGGCGCGATCTGACTCCGCGTTGCTGTCTGGGGGCGGGTCAGGCACGACCGGGCCGGACCCGCTTGATTCGGTCGATGACGCCCTCGAAACCTTCGGCCAGGTCATCGGCGTTGACTTTGAAGTAGGCCCAGCCCGCGTGGCGGAACGCCTCGTCCCGCCGGTTGTCGCGGGACTGCTGTTCCCGCGTGAGGTGGGGCGCGCCGTCGTACTGGATGGCGATCCGGTACCTCCGGTAGCCCAGGTCGGCAGCCGGCGAGCGCGGGTCCTCCGGCTCCAGTCGCAGCTGCAGTTCCGGCTCGGGCAGGCCCGCGTCCAGCAGCGCCAGCCGGAGGAAGGTCTCCGGGAAGGAGTCGGCCCCCACCCGCATCTCGTCCAGTGCAAGCCGGGCTTTCTCGACCCCCTTCATGTTGGGGTGCTGGCGGATGAGCAGCCGCAGCCCTTCCTTGTGGGCGTAGGGCTGGGACCGCTGCTCGAGGCCCGGGCGGGGTCTGCGGATGATCTGGTCGCCCAGGGCGATGAGGTAGTTCAGCGGCAGGTCCGCGGCCAGATCCAGCCAGGTCCGCGGCGGCGCCGTCACGGGGATGCCGTCGACGTCGGTCCTCTCACCGGGGTTGGACCGCACGCGGTGGCCGGTGACCCCGGCCCGCCGGACCCGGGGCAGCGCATGCGGCTTGCTGAGGTGGATGGTGGAGCACTCCCCCAGCCACGGGGGCAGGCCGAGCAGGGTCAGGACGGCGGCGGTTTCGTGGGACACCCAGGCGCCCGGCGTGGCGGCGGCCAGGATGCGGGCGCGTTCGACGATCCCCAGGTGCCGGCCGGCGGGCAGGTAGATGAGGCGGCCGCCGTCGGACAGGTCACGGGCCCGCAGCCGTTTGGGCGGGACCCCCAGCGCGCGGGACTCATAGACCGTGAACGGGGTCTGGACGAGGCTGTCGGGGAGCGGCGCGATGCGGACCATGCGACCCATTGTGGCCCCGAACCAACGAGGGCGCAGAGGTTATCCACAGCCCCCGGATTCCTACCAACGCGGGGTCACTTACGGCCCATGCCGGGGGCATTTATGGGCGCGATGTGACCCCGCGTTGGTGTGAAGGGCGGTGATGCCAGGGGCCGGGGCCGTCAGAGGCCCAGGCGGGCGACGGCTTCCTGGCGCATGTCCACCTTGCGGATCTTGCCGGAAACGGTCATCGGGAAGTCCTCGCGCACGTCCACGTAGCGCGGGATCTTGTAGTGCGCCAGCTTCCCGCGGCAGAACCCGGCCAGGCTGACCGCATCCATCGGGCCGGCGCCGGGCTTGAGGATCACGCAGGCCATCAGTTCCTCGCCGTACCGGGCGTCGGGGACGCCGATCACCTGCACGTCCTGGATGTCCGGGTGGGTGTACAGGAATTCCTCGATTTCGCGGGGGTAGACGTTCTCGCCGCCGCGGATCACCATGTCCTTGATCCGGCCCTCGATCACGATGTAGCCGTCCTCATCCATCCGGGCCAGGTCGCCGGTGTGCATCCAGCCCCCTTCATCAATCGCCTCGGCGGTCTTCTCCGGCTGGTTCCAGTAGCCCTTCATCACGGAGTACCCGCGGGTGCACAGTTCGCCGATCTCGCCGCGCTGCAGCACCGCCCCGGTCATCGGGTCCACGATCTGGCTCTCGAGCTGCGGCATGGTCCGGCCCACACTCTCGGTGCGCTGGGCCATGGTGTCCACGCTGCGGGTCATGGTTGACACCGGCGAGGTCTCCGTCATCCCGTAGCAGATGGCCACGTCGGACATGTTCATCTCGGAGATGACGCGGTTCATCACCTCGATCGGGCACAGCGAGCCCGCCATCACCCCGGTGCGCAGGGTCGAGAGGTCGTAGGACGCGAAGTCCGGCAGGGCGAGTTCGGCGATGAACATCGTCGGCACCCCATACAGCGACGTCCCGCCGAAGTCCTGCACCGCCTCCAGCGCTGCGGCGGGAGTGAACCCGCGGCCGGGAATGATGGTGGCGCAGCCATGGCTGAGGGCGGCCAGGTTCCCAATCACCATGCCGAAGCAGTGGTAAAACGGCACCGGAAGCACCACCCGGTCGTGCTCGGTGTACTCCAGCAGCTCGCCGATCGAGTGGCCGTTGTTCAGGATGTTGTAGTGCGAGAGCGTGGCACCCTTGGGGAACCCGGTCGTGCCGGAGGTGTACTGCAGGTTGATCGCGTCGTGCGGGTCCAGTTCGGCCATCCGGGCCTTGAGGTCGACATGGGCGACGTCGTCGGCCCGCTTGAGCAGCTCCGCGAACGTCCGCTCCGCCTCGGATTCGGGGACCCCGGCCGTCAGGGCCGGCAGGCCTGCGTCGGGAAGGAAGACGAGTTCGCGCAGCTCCGGGCATCCAGCCAGCGCCTGCCGGGCCATGCCGGTGTAGTCGCTGTTGCGGTCCGACGGCGCCGCGACCAGCATCCGCATGCCGTTCTGCTTGACGACGAACTCCAGCTCGTGGCTGCGGTAGGCGGGGTTGACGTTGACAAGGATCGCCCCGGTCTTGGCCGTGGCGTACTGCAGGATGGTCCACTCGGCGCAGTTCGGGCTCCAGATGCCGATCCGGTCGCCCTTGGCCACGCCCAGGGCCAGCAGCGCGCGGGCCACGCGGTCGACGTCGTCGTTCAGTTTGGTGTAGCTCCAGCGCCGGGCTTCTTCCCCGGGCACGGCCGCGGCCTCGATCAGGGCGTCCTGGAAGGGGAACCTGGCCACGATCCGTTCGAAATTGTCGCCGATGGTTTCCTCGAGCAGCGGGACGTCAGTGTCCCCGGCTGTGTATGCAAGCATGATGTGACGCTACCAACACTCGGCCGGCAAAAGAAGAGTAAAGCTTGGATGTCCTACGAAATCTTCGGGACACTGAGCCGCGGCCCGGTATTGTGAAAAGCATGAGCGCACCCATTGACCTTCAGGCCATCTTCATTCCCAACGACGGCGAGTTCTTCCGTGTGAAGCTCGCGCTGGAGATCGCGATCGACGAGGTGGTCACCGAACCCGGCTGCATCCGGTACGAGCTGACCGAGGCCACCGAGGACCGGCTGGTGCTGACCGAACAGTGGGCCTCGCAGGAGGACCTGGACAAGCACTCGAAGGGCTCCGCGGTCCAGGACCTCAACGAGTCCCTCAGCGCGCTGCTGGCCGAACCGGTCAAACTCGTCCACCTCTAAACACTCCCCCAACAAAGACAACGCGGGGTCACTCCTCGCCCATAAATCGGAAGATCATGGGCGCGAAGTGACCCCGCGTTGCTGTGTTGCTGTGGCGCTATGTTGCTGCGCGCTGTGTGCAGCGTTTTGTGTGCCGGTCAGATGCGGAGCGGTTAGGCCTCCGGGATCTGGCTGCCGTCCTGCTTGCCGGCGGCCTCGGCCTGGGACCGGGCCACGTGCGCGTGGACTTCGTCCATATCGAGGGCCTTGACGGCGTCGACGACCTGCTCCAGCTGCTGGGCGTTCAGGGCGCCCGGCTGCGAGAACACGAGGACCTTTTCGCGGAACGCCATCAGCGTCGGGATGGACGTGATGCCGGCCTCGGCGGCGAGCTGCTGCTCGGCTTCGGTGTCCACCTTGGTGAAGACGACGTCCTTGTGCTTCTCGGACACTGCGGCGTATGTGGGTCCGAACTGCTTGCACGGACCGCACCATTCGGCCCAGAAATCGACGAGGACAATGTCGTTGTCCTCGACGGTAGATGCGAACTGTTCACCTGTAATGTCTACGGTAGCCATGGGTCAACGGTACGCGAGCAGCCCCGCCTTGTCCCCTGCATTTCGCTGTTGGCACAGCCATGTGACGGCCCTCCGCCGCAGACCGCAGGCCGCCCCGGAGCCCGGAATCTAGGCCCAGGCGTGCGGCGCCGGCCGCCGGGCCCCGGGCAGGGCGTTGGTTTCGCGCCATTCATGGATCCATTCGGGCAGGACCAGATCCGCCGGCGGCGTCCCGAACTCACGGATGATTTCGTCCTGGCTGACCGGCTTGCCCTTGCTGACCAGCCGGGTGGCGATGAAGGCGCGGGCGTAGATTTCCCCGTCCACCACCATGCGCTGTTCGAAGTAGATGGCCTTCTCGTCAAGGCCAATGATCTTCGTTTCGATCGTGTACCGCTGCCACATTTGCAGCGACCGGCGGAAGGCGATGGTCTCCCCCGCGGCCACGGGGCTCCATCCGCGGCGGCGCATGGCCTGCCAGGTTCCGCTGCGGGCCATCAGGTCGAACCGGCCCAGGTCCATCAGGGAGAAATACATGCCGTTGTTGACATGCATCGCAATGTCGATGTCGGTCGGGAGGACCTTCAAAGGCAGCGACGCGGTGTCCCAGATGCTCAGCGGGGAGCGGCGGGAGGACGTGAAGAGCAGCAAAAGCGTGCGGAGGAGCAGGTGCATGGGAATTATGTTACCCGCGAGTAACAACACTGCCAAGGACCGAGACCGTGGCTTTGGGTCCGGGGCCGCGGATCAGCCAGCAGTTGCCGGCCCCGATCACCCGCTGCTCCCGCGGGTCCGCGTGCGGCAGCACCAGCGCGGTGTTCTCATCGACGGCCACCGACTTATCGACCATGCCGTGCACGACGGCCGCGACGGCACGGCCCAGCGTTCCGGCCTGCGCGGCGTGGACGTCGACGGCGAAGGGCACGAGGCCCAGCCCTTCGCGGAGCTCCACCTCCCCGAGCCCCTCGGAGGATTCCTCCGGGCACACCTCGGCGCCGCGGACCCGGTAGCCGCCGACAATCGCCTTCTCCGGCGCAATCATCGCCCCCGCGGAGAACCCCAGATACGGGGCGCCCGCCTGGACCGCCCGGCGGATGGCGGCCGCGGCGGGCCGCAGACCCGCCAGGTAGACAGGGGTGGGGCCGCCCCCGACGACGATCGCGTCGACGCCGTCGAACACGCCGGGCTCCACGGATCCGCCGCGGCGGAGCGGGACCGTGGCCACTTCACACGGGGTCCGGCGGTGCAGGGGGTCCAGGTAGGCGGGCAGGAAGTATTCGGAACTGCCTTCGTGGTCAACCAGGACCACCGCGATCCGCGGCAGCCTGCCGTCCCCGGCCCGCTGCCGGACCTCCGCGGTGAACTGGTCGAAGATCACGGGAGTGGTCACAGTATCCGGGCCGCCGCCGACCAGATAGATGCTCATGGCTACAACGTACCCGGACCGCTCCCGTGTCGGGGCACAAATCCGTATTACCGTTGCCGGATGACATCCGACCTGACCGTCAGGGCCGCCGTGCCGGACGACGCCGCGGGCATTGCGCGGGTGCACATCCAGGCGTGGCGCGAGAGCTACGCCCACCTGCTGCCGGCCGAGGCACTGGCGGGACTGCAGCAGGCCCCGCGGGAGGCCAGATGGGATGCAATCCTCGCCGCCCCCGTCTCGGATACCTGGGTGGCCTGTGCGGGGACCGCCATCGTCGGCTGGGCGAGTGCCGGGGCGGGACGCGATGACGACGGACCGCACCCCCGGGAGCTGGAGGGAATCTACGTGCTGGCCAGCCACCACGGCTCGGGGGCCGGGCAGATGCTGCTGGACGCAGCCGTGGGCGACGGCGGCGCGTACCTCTGGATTGCGGAAGGCAACCCGCGCGCTTTAGCCTTTTACCGGCGCAACGGCTTCGTCCCCGACGGGGCCACCGCGGAGCATGAGCTGGCCGGCACGCCGGTCCGCATCCTGCGGATGGTGCGCTGAGCCGGGCGCAGAACAGAACGCGGAGCCGAGCGTGGAGCCGAACGGAACCGGCGTCAGCCGGCGGCGACCAGTTCAGCTTCGAAGCCGTCCGAATTCACCAGGTATGCGGCAAAGTGGTCCGGGCCGCCGGCGTGCGGGTACTTCCCCGGGAACAGTTCACGCCAGCCGTGCGCGACGGCGGCCGCCGCCAGGGCGTCGACCTCGCGACGGGTCCCCGCGCTGAAGGCCAGGTGGTTGAGCCCGGCGGCGGTGCGGTCGTGCGCGCGGCCGCTCAGGGCCGGGGATTCCTCGACGACGATGTACGTGGTCCCGCGCCGCCAGCTGCACCCGTCGGGCCAGTCCTGGTAGTCCTGGTAGCCGAGCCGGGCCAGGAGCCAGCCCCATTCGTCCCTGGCGCGGCCAAGGTCCGGCACCCACAGTTCGACATGGTGCAGGGCGCCGCGGGTTTCGTCAGTCACCCTGAGATTCTCGCACGACGCAGGGGCACGGGCTCCCCGGACCCTGCCCACTCAGGGCAGGATGCGCTTCAAAACAGGATGCGCTGGAAGAGGAGGTGGTCCTGCCAGTCGCCGGCAATCTTGAGGTAGGCCGGGGCCAGGCCGATCTCCGTGAAGCCGGAGCGCTTGAGGATCTTCTGCGACGCAGCGTTGTGCTGGAGGGTCGCGGCCTGCAGCCGGTGCAGCCCCAGCTCGTCCCGCGCCGCTTCGACGGCGAAAGCGACCGCCGCGGCGCCGATCCCGCGCCCGTTGTAGTCCTTGTCCACCCAGTACCCGAGGTGGGCGCTGAGGAACGGCCCCCGGACGATGCCGCTGAGGCTCATCAGCCCGACAATCGCCTCGCCGTCCGTCAGGACCCACGGGATATCGGATCCGGCGATGAACAGGGCCAGCTTGGACTGGACGCTCACCATCTGGCCGTCGGCGGTGAAGAACTCCTCGGCCCGCAGCGGCTCCCAGGGTGCCAGATGTTCGCGGTTTCGCAGGTACGCCGCGCACATGGCTTCCGCGTCGGAGGCTCTCAGGATCCGGATCCGGACGCTGCCGGCCAGGGGGGTGCTGTTGCCTGTCATCCGAGGACTCAGCCCGGGGTCTGCCGGTACGCCGGCACACGCTTGGGCGGGCGCGGACGTTCCGGCAGGGCCGGAAGATCGTCAGAGACGGACATGGCTTCTATCCTTGCACCGCCCGTCAACCCCCGCCGGCATGCGGCGCAGCCCGCCACCCGGCCCGGCGGACAGGACGACGGCGGGCACCGCCCTCAGCTCCCCTGTAGTTGGCGGCAGCTCAGGCTTCGTCGTCGTCGTCGTCATCTTCGCTCGAATCGGTGCCCCGGACAATCACGCTTTCGACGCCGTGCAGATCCATCAGCGGGAGGACGAGGTTCCGCAGCGGATGGCGCCCGAAGAACCGGACCTCCATGGAGACCATCGGCCGCTGCTCGTCCCCGGTCCGCCGGGTGCGCAGGATCGAGGAGCTGAACCCCATGGTGGTGGCGATTTCCAGGACCTGCCGCAACACGCCCTGGCCGTCGGCGTAATCGATGTGCATGACACGGTTCCGGTCCACGGAGGGGATTCTGCGGACCGCCGGCGCAATCACGAACAGGGTGATGAGGTGGAAAATTGTCAGCACCACCCCCAGGGAGACCATGCCCGCCCCGCAGGCCATGCCCACCGCGGCGGACACCCAGATGGTGGCGGCCGTCGTGAGGCCGCGGACCACATCCCGGCCCTTGAAGATGACGCCGGCGCCCAGGAACCCGATCCCGCTCACGATCTGGGCCGCGATCCGCGACGGGTCGACGGCTGCTCCGGGCTCCCTCACGAACGCGAAACCGTAGGCGGAGACAAGGGTGAAGGCGCAGGAGCCGAGTCCCACCAGCACGTGCGTCCGGTACCCCGCGCTCTTCTGCCGGACCTGCCGCTCGATGCCGATCAGGGAGCACAGCACGAACGTCGCGAGCAGCAGTCCGGCCTCAACCAGGCTGGTGTCCGTGAAGAACGCGAACATTTCGACCGCCTTCCTTGGCCAGTCAGGCGAGGCGGACCGGCCGGAGATCACTGTCCCTACGGCTGACTCTAGCAAGGCCGCCGTCAGCCGTCGCCGGGCTCTTTTTCAGGCCCGTCGGCGTCTCTTTCAGGCCCGTCGGCGTCTCTTTCGGGCCCGTCGCCGGGTTCCCCGCCGGGCTCTTGTCCAGGCCCGTTCCCGGGTTCGCCGGCTGCCTCATCGGGGTCATCGAGAGGCTGGCTGTAGGGTGCCCGGGCCGCCCCGGAGTACAGCTCGTCCAGGCGTTCGTTCAGGGCGTGGGCGAGGATGTCGCGTTGAAGTGCGGGCAGGGCGATGGCGCCGTGGATGTAGGCCTCGACCTCGAATTGTCCGGCCTGGCCGCCGAGCGTGAAGTACCTCAGCCAGAGCTCTTCAATACTGACGTCGCCATGGCGAAGCGATTCGGCGAATCGCCGCCGCTGCTCGCTCTCCTCGCCGCCCAAGGCCATGCCGTCGTCCTGCGCTTAGTTTTCGAGGGGGCTGGCTGCGGCCAGCAGCTCCGCCGCGACCCGGGCCAGGGGCTTTCCCGACTGCCGCGAGAGCGTCATCAGATCCCGAAATGCCTCTTCATCACTGGTGCCTTTGCGGGCCATCAGCAGGCCTTTGGCCATGCTGATCGCGTCCCTCTGCGCCAGGGATTCCTGCAAACGGTCGCTCAGCGTCAGGGCAGCCTCGCGGGCCTGTGAGTGGATGACAAAAAGCGTTGCCTGTTCGGCAAAGAGCTCGGCCAAGCGGACCATGCCGTTGCCAAGCTGCTGACCGCCGTCCGAGTAGACCTTGACGGCGCCCAATGCCAGGTCGCCTGACAGCAGCGGGCAGCTCACCGACGACGAAATTCCCAGGGCGGCCGCGGCGGGGGTCCAGCGCGACCACCGCCGTTCGGAAGCCAGATTCTCGACCAGAACGGTTTCACCGCTGGCCCAGGCCGTGATGCACGGGCCTTCCCCCAGCTCGTACTGGAGCGCATCGGCTTCAGCCACGACGGCGTCGGACGCGGCCGTCGTCTGCCGCAGCCCCGAACCGTTGATCAGGCTCACGCCCGCCCCGATAGAGCCCGGAATCGCCGCCGTCGCGGCGTCCGTGATCAGCCGGAGGGCGTGGGCCACCGTCTGCTCTGTCAGCAGCAGCCTAGAGGCCCGGGCAAAAACGGCGGTGATCTCGTCAGCCAGCGGCAGGTCCACGCTCATATTCACCTCAGGGTCCATACTGGCGCAGACGCCAGCCGGCGCGTATCGCCGCAGGACTCAAGCATACGGCGGGCCGGCGGGGCGCGCCTGTATTCACGGTCCACCGCAGGGAGTAGTGTCGCTAGTAGCTTGATCTCAGCCTTGAGGGTCCATAGGTTTCGCTATTTGGGTTGCGGGCGATTAAGAGTTCGCAACCGCTAAGCAGGCGCGTCACGGACGCCCGGCGTTCCTAGGATTGAGGCCGGCATGGTTTCCGGTACCGGCGCATCTCCATCACCCGAGCATCTGCAGGATCTCCTGCTGGAAAGTCCAGGGTTCACCGAGTTTCTTCTGGGTTTGACCACCGTCTCCGCGACCCTTCTCGGCGGTTCCGAGCCCATGCTGTGCGCCATCACGGTGGAACGGGAGGGCACTCCAGCCACCGTTGCCAGCAGCGGCCAGGAGGCGAAGCGGCTGGATGAAAAGCAATACGCGTTCGACGACGGCCCCTGCCTGACGGCCCTGCGGCATGGCACCACCGTCCTCGTTACCGATGTGGCACATGAGGACCGCTGGGCGCACTACGCCTCCGCAATCTCCGGCGAGGGCATCCGGTCGGTCCTGGCAGTTCCAATCGGCACGGATCCGGGTTCAGCCGCAGCGCTGAACTGCTATTCGCGCACCAGCGGCGTTTTTGATGAGGCCACGGTTGCGGAGGTGGAGCGCCATGCCGCGTCCATCTCGCGGGTCCTGCGGCTGGCACTCAAGGTGCACCCCCCGGAAATCTACCCCGAGCACCTCCGTGCCGCCTTGAAATCCCGCGCCATCGTGGACGCCGCCGTCGCGCTGATCATGGTCCAGAACCGGTGCAGCAGGGAACGGGCCATGGAACTGCTGCATCTGGCCGCCAGGGCAACTGACACCAGGCTGCACACCATCGCCGCGGATATCCTGCATGGCGCCACACTACCTTCGGCGGATCCCCCACAATAGGATGGAAGAAAGCCGCTGTTTGCTCAGCGTGCGGCCGGGAATTGGGGGAAGTTATGAGTGACAACCGTGCCGTTTCGTCTACGGCGCACACCATCAGCGGCAGCGTCAGTACGCTGCTGGATCTTGTGCTGGTCAGCTCCGGGGCGGGCTCCCGGGTGGATGGTTTCCTGGCCGAATTGGCCAGCCTGACAGCAAGGGAACTGTCCCGCCCCGACCGCGAGGTGACCTGTGGGATCACCATCAGCCGGCGGAAGCAGCCTTCCTCAGCGGTGGGCAGCACCGGCGAAGGGTCAGACAGCATCGTCCAGGTCCCCCTGCTGCTCGACGATGAGAACTCCGCCGTCGTCAACCTCTACTCGCCGCGGACAGATGCGTTCTCTGTCGAGGATCTGGCGGTGGCGCAGCAGTTTGCCTCCGACGCCGCGCGGGCGCTCCTGCTGGCCCTGCGGGTCTCCCAACTCTCAGAGTCCCGGGATAACCTGGCCGCCGCGATGCAGTCTAGGACCACCATCGACATGGCGATCGGGGCGATCATGGCCCAGAACCGGTGCGGCCGTGAAGCTGCCTTCAAGATCCTTCGGAATACGTCCAACAACAGGAACATGAAGATCCGTGACGTAGCGGCGGTGGTGGTTGCCTCCATTGCCGGCGACACCGACATCACGGCACGCTTCGAGGAATGATCTTCCGGCGGCGGTTGGCGCTACCGGACGTGGCGGCACCCGGCCCGGCAGGACCAGGAGGACACTGTGGATGATCCCTTCGATCTGGAACGGTTCGTCGCGGCCCAGGACGCGGGCGGAACCTACCGGCGCGCCCTCGACGAACTGCGTGGAGGGCTGAAACGCACCCACTGGATGTGGTTTGTGTTCCCGCAGATCGCCGGGCTCGGGCAGAGTCCGACCGCCCGAAAGTACGCCGTCACCTCCCTGGCCGAAGCGAAGGCCTATTTGCGCCACCCCGTCCTGGGCCTGAGGCTGATCGAATGCGCCGGGATCGTGGCCGGACTGGAAGGCCGCACCGCCGGGCAGATCTTCGGCGGGATCGACGAGCGCAAGCTGCACTCCTCCATGACCCTCTTCCTCCGCGCGGACCCGCAGCAGAACGTTTTCCAGGAGGTCCTGGCCAAGTACTTTGACGGGCAGCCGGATGAGGCGACCGACCAGCTCCTCGGCATAGGCTAGGGCCGCCCATCCAACAGCTTGCGGAGCCGGTTCTTCTTGGAGTTCTCAAGGACGATCCAGGCGATGTCCGGATCAGCGCTCTGCTCCAGTTCCGCGAACATCCGCAGACCTTCCGCGGGGAGCGCCGCCATCGCGACGCTCCAGCCGTAGCCGAGGTTGCAGCGCCATGGCAACACCTTCCCTGACGCGCCAGCGGGAATCGGCGGCATACCGGTGCAGGACCTCCACGTGCCGGCTGTCCCCGGGATGCAGGCCGAGATACCGGCCGAGCACGACGACGCCGCACACGGTCGCGAACTCCTCGCCCGTCGCCATCAGCTGCTCGGCCCGCGGTACCTCTGCTTCCTCGCCGCAGGCTGCAACGAGCTCGAGGTTGCCGCGCGGGCCCGGCAACGCGCTGTGCGCGTTCAGCTAGGGCATCCAGTCATCGAGCCCCTTCAGGGCCGCCCGGTACTCCTCGATCCTGCCCACCGCGCCACCGTCCTTCCAGCCGGAATAAGGACCAAGCTACCCGCCCGTCACCGCAGCCGCACTAAGCCTCCGCCGCACGCATTCTGGCCTATCCCGAAGGCAACCGCTTCTGCGTCGTGGACACCGCCGGAAAGTAGTTCCGTGCCGTGGAGAGTATCGACGCAGCGGCCGATGCGGAGGAGGATTAAAGGGCAATCACGATAAGGAGGTCAGTGATGTGCTACCCGTACAACAGGGAATTCCGGCGGGACGTCACGAAGGATGAACCAAAGGAAACCGAGGCGCGACCGGAGCCCCGGGCCAAAGCGCCTGAGTTCAAGTTCTGGGCCTTCCCCCGCCGCAGCAGGAAATTCACCGTAGAAGAGCCGGCCACGGCCGACCGGACACGTGAGAAGGTTTAGCCCGGAATCAACGGAAGGCCCCTCAGTGAGGGGCCTTCCGCCCTGCCAGGCTACTTAGTGCGAATGTTGCCAAGGGCGAAGGTTGCGAGGAAGGTGCGGGACACTGGAAGTCCCCCATCCCGAAGGCAGGACCGCATTGATCAATCTCCAGCAGGACCCCGAAGGCTTCATCCGCATGAAGCGGCACTTTCCGGGCAGCACCGTTATCTCCATAACGTTCAACGACGGATCCTCGGAGGAGTTCTCCGGAGAGCGGCTCAACGCGATCTATGACGAGGCCCTGGCCGTGTACCGGGCCGAGAACCACCTGGACGCCAAGGGGTTCTCCCGGGCGCCGAAAAAGACCGTCCAGCCCGCGAACAAGATCGAGTACGTGGCGGTCCACCCCGGGATGGCCAAATAGCCTTCCGAAAAACCCGTTGACACCCCGGAACGGACGGATTATTCTACAACCAAATGGTTGTAGATGAGCTCCGGGATGCTGAACTGGACCGCCTTTTCCAGGCGTTCGCCGATTCCACCCGCCGGGACATCGTCACCCGGGTGACGGTCGGCGACTATTCGGTGTCCAGGCTGGCGGAACACTACGCCATGAGTTTCGCCGCCGTACAGAAACACGTGGCGGTGCTGGAGCGCGCTTGCCTCGTTACGAAGGAAAAGCGCGGACGGGAGCAGATCGTGCGGGCTAGCCACGATGGCCTACAACGAGCGCGACGGCTGCTCGATGAGTACGAATCGATCTGGCGGCAGCGGGCTGACCGGATCGCAGACATTCTCGCAGAGGGATAGGAAGTGTTCCGCCATGACCGTTATCAGTTCGCACAAGGATGCCGAGGCCCTGAGCTTCACCGTCGTCGCCGAGTTCGACGCCGGCGTCGAGCGCGTGTGGCAGGTCTGGGAGGACCCGCGCCAGCTTGAGCGCTGGTGGGGCCCACCTACCTGGCCTGCGACCTTCGACAGCCACGAGTTCGTCTCCGGCGGGAAGGCCAGCTACTTCATGACCGGGCCCGGTGGCGAGAAGAGCCGGGGCTGGTGGCGCTTCACCGCCATCGAGGCCCCGCACCGGCTGGAGTTCGACGACGGCTTCGCCGACGAGAACGGCGACCCGAATCCCTCCATGGGCACGAGCCACGCCGTCATGCGGCTGGAGGCAATCGACAACCGCACCCGGATGACCATGGTGTCGACCTTTGACTCCGCCGAGGCACTGGAGAAGGTTCTCGCCATGGGAATGGAAGAGGGCATGAACCAGGCCCTCGCCCAGATCGACGCGATCCTCGCCGGGTCCAAAGTCGGCTGACAGCAGCCGGCCGCAGGAGGCAACGGGCAAGGCGACACCCCGCACCTGCTTTGCAAGTGCGGGGTGTCGTGTCGGAGCAAGGCCGCCGTAGCGGCGTTAGCCGCCGAGGATCTTGGCCTTCTGCACCGCGAACTCCTGTTCGGTGAGAATCCCCTGCTCCTTGAGCGCCCCGAGCTCCTTGAGCTGCTGGATGGCATCGTTCGAGATTCCGCCGGCGGCCGGCGGGGGTGGAGCCGCCTGCTGGTAGGCAGGTTGCTGCTGGCCCATCTGCTGGTTGTAGGCCTCCTGCTGCTTCGCCGCAGTCGCGGCGTCCTTTTCGGCGAACTTCGAAGCCTGCCGCCGCTGGACGCGGCCGCTGACCGCTGATGCCGTCCCGGCGACGACCGCCGTCCGCGCCATACCCCTAAGCAGTCCCATGATTTTTCTCCTCTCGCAACGCGGGTTGTGTCAGGCCACGGGCGGCTGGGCGTCGAGGGCCTCAAGCGCTGCCATCACGTCCGGGGCAGGGATCCGGGTGCTCGCAACGAGCTCGCCCCCGCCGTCCCGAACGGCGGCCACGAAAGGTGCCGCCCAGATGTTCTCGTAGACAATCAGCGCGGCGAGGCTTCCCGGGAGAATCGCATCTGCGGCTTCGGCAATTTCCTCCTCGCCGAGGAGTCCGGACTGCGCGCCGTCGAAGTACGAGAATGCCTCCGCGGGACCGCCGGGGTCGGTAAGCTCGAGCACCTCTACCGTGCCGTCCTCGCCCTTCATGACTATAAGGAGATCGAAGAGCCGGATCACACCCTGCTCCACAAGCTTGATGAGCTCTTCGCTCGCGCGTCCATTCAGTCCGGCCATGGGGAACTCAAGGAGCACAAAGTCGACCGGCCCGTGGGCCTCGGTCTCCGGTGTGGTTGTCACTGGCTTTCCTCCGTTCTGGTTCGAGCGCACTGTCCGGCACGCTCGTCTAAGTGTGTTCGTCGCCTGCCGGGCCGTCACCACCCGCACCGGGTGATCCCGAGGGCGGGTCGGGAGTGCGCAGGCATCATTTGCCACCAGGGGTCGTGAGACCACTACAGCGCCAGCGGGCGGCCGCCGCATCATCCCTTTCGGGTGAGTCCCCCGGGGCGGCGCTTACGACGCCGGACACTTGGCAGGGTGCCGCGTGGCCCTACCAGGCCCGTCAGGCCGCGGTTCCCTCCACCTGCACTTTGATGCCAGCCAGCATCGCCTCGCCGTCTTTCTCGCTCCGCTTCATGATCAGCGCCTCGACCGGCGGGCCGATTAACGGGACTGGCAGGTGCCACTCGGCGTCGACCGTCAGCTTCGTTCCGCCGGCCTCGGCTTCGAACAGGAAGATAAAGACCGGGCCGGCCGAGGACTTCGCGACGATGCGCTGGTTGGGGACGACCCCGGTGTATTCGATGGTTCCTTCGTTGTGGATCCCCAGCGTGTGCGTGAACCACCGGGCGGAGGAGCCGACGCCGTCGGGCTTTACCTCAACATCCCTGACCGCAACCTCCGGGAAGCAGGCCCAGAGCCTGCCGACATCCCTCGCGAAATCGAAAACCTTCTCAACCGGGGCGTTGATGGTGATGCTCTTCGTCAGTTTCGCCATGGCGCTGATCTCCTCCGAGGTGTCGGGCATAGGTGACCCTGCGGGCCCGCCTTTGTGAGTGGTCTACGTACCTCACCTTGGACCGCCGTCCGCGGAGCGCAACAGGGGACGAAGTCACGTTTTATCCCACAACCCGCGGATTGCCTGTTACGTTGCTCGTCTTGTTTGGCTGACAGCAGGATGTTCACAACCCCTGCCGGGGCTGCAAGAACAGCGCCCATCCGGGACCAGGGCAAAGAAAAAGCCTCCGGAACCTATTGGTTCCGGAGGCTTCTCCAAGGGTGGCAGATGAGGGATTCGAACCCCCGTAGGCGTTGCCAGCTGATTTACAGTCAGCCCCCTTTGGCCGCTCGGGTAATCTGCCGAACTTCAAAAGAAGATCACTCGCGGCTCCCATGTTCAGAACGGCCATTTCCAGTCCGTTCCGCTTCCAGTAACCGCGGGCAAGACAACTTTACAGAACTTATGCCGAAGAATCGAATCGGCGCTTTGTGGCCCCAAAAACCCCGGAAAATCAGGCTTCTCCGAGGATGCGTCCGGCGAGTTTGGATTCAAACCGCGCAGCCTGCTCCTCCGTGATCTGGTTCAGCTGGATGGCACGTGCCAGATCGGTGTGGACGCCATCCAGCCTCGACGAGGCATCCGCGGCGGGGCTGAAGATAATCGAGGCCGCCAGCGTTGCCGCCGCCACCGACGTTGCGGCGCTGGCGAAACCCACGGCGGCTGCTGCGGTGGAGCGGACGGCGTACCGGACGGCCTTGTTTTGCATGGTGCGTGCCTTTCGAACGACTCTTCCAACCCCTGCAACTCTGCCGCCCGAAACTTCGTTCCCGCCTTGACCCACCTTTGAGCGGGCTGTGAACGGGGCAGCGCTCCCACAGCCTTCACATCAGGGGCATCCGTACTAGGCTGGATTGCAGACACAACGGCCCTTCACCGGGCACCCCCCAACCATCAGGAGGACAGTCATGGCAGGCGAATCCACATTCGACGTCGTCAGCAAGGTCGACAAGCAGGAAGTCGCCAACGCGCTGCACCAGGCGCAGAAGGAACTGGTCCAGCGCTACGACTTCAAGGGCGTCGGCGCCGAGGTCGATTTCAGCGACGAGAAGATCCTCATGAAGGCCAACTCGGAAGAGCGCGTGCTCGCCGTCCTGGACGTCCTGCAGTCCAAGCTCATCCGCCGCGGCATCTCCTTGAAGTCCCTCGAGACGGGCGAGCCCTACCCTTCCGGCAAGGAGTTCCGGCTCGAGGCCACCATCAAAGAGGGCATCGCCCAGGACCTCGCGAAGAAGATCAACAAGCTCATCCGCGACGAGGCCCCCAAGTCCGTCAAGTCGCAGATCCAGGGCGACGAGCTCCGGGTGACCTCCAAGTCCCGCGACGACCTCCAGGAGACCATGAACCTGCTGAAGGGCTTCGACGAGGCCGACCTGCAGTTCGTGAACTTCCGCAGCTAGGGTCGTCCGCGGCGCAGAATTTCTGACGCTGCGCGAAAGGGCTGGCGCGCCGGTATTCCGGTGTCGCCAGCCCTTTTGCGCGTCACGGAACCAGTTGGGCGTCGCCGAAGCAGCCGGGCTCCCGCGCCACCCATGGCTCGTACACCCCGGCAAGTGGGGCGCCGGCGTCGAACATTAAGCCCAAAGTGCCCCCGGGCGGACGCAACCCGGCCGCGAACAAGCCCGGCTAGCCCAGCTGGCGGCCAGCCATCCGCTCGAGCCGGCCGATCCGCTCGCTCATCGGCGGGTGCGTTGAGAACATTTTCGCGACACCCCCGGCGCGGAACGGGTTCGCGATCATCAGGTGCGAGGCGTTGACCAGCCGCTGGTCCTGCGGCAGCGGCGCCAGCTGCACGCCCTGCTCGATCTTGCGCAGGGCGGAGGCGAGCGCCAGCGGGTCCCCGGTGAGCTTGGAGCCGTCCTCGTCGGCGTCGAACTCCCGGGTGCGGGAGATGGCCATCTGGATCAGCGAGGCGGCAAACGGCGCCAGCAGGGCCATGGCGATCGCGGCGATCGGGTTGGCGTTGCGCCGGTCCCCGCCGCCGCCGAAAATCAGGAACATCTGCGCCACCGAGGTGATGACGCCGGCGACGGCGGCAGCCACCGAGGCGGTCAGGATGTCCCGGTTGTACACGTGCATCAGCTCGTGGCCCAGCACTCCGCGGAGTTCGCGCTCGTCGAGCATCCGCAGGATGCCTTCGGTGCAGCACACCGCCGCGTTTTGCGGGTTCCGTCCCGTCGCAAAGGCGTTCGGGGCCATCGTGGGCGAGATGTAGATCCGCGGCATCGGCTGCTGCGCCGCGGCGGAGAGCTCCCGGACAATCTGGTGGAGCTGGGGCGCCTCGGCCTCCGTCACGGGAAAGGCCTGCATGGACCGGATGGCGATCTTGTCACTGTTCCAGTAGCCGTAGGCGGTGGTGGCGACGCCGACCAGGGCCATGATCCAGATCGGTGCGGCGCTGCGCATGCTGGAGGCCATCAGCGCGCCGAGGAGCAACAGCACCGCCCAGAGCACACCGAAGAGGGCGGCGGTCTTCAGTCCGTTGTGATGCTGGTGCACTGTTCCTCCAGAAGTCGTCCCAATATCGACCCACACAAGAAAAACGTCCCGCTATGGCACCGGGTTCCGCGCGTCGTACTTCAGGAAGCCCGACTGCGAATGCGCCACGGCCCACGCCACCGCGATGCACAACAGGCCGCCCAACAGCAGGACCCAGCCTTCACTCAAAATCTTAGTCCCACCACCGGCGAGCATGTCCCCCACCCGCGGCCCGCCGGCCACCACCACAATGAACACGCCCTGCAGCCGGCCGCGCAAGTGGTCCGGGGTCGAGGCCTGCAGGATCGTGGTGCGGAAGACGGCGCTGACCGAGTCGGCGATGCCGGCCAGCCCGCAGCACAGGGCCGCGGGCAGCAGCCACCACGTCACGCCTCCCGCGCCGGAATTCCCGGCGAGCACGACGACGAGGCCGAACCCGGCGATGGAGGCGCCCCAGCCCATCACGGACCAGACGACGGCGGTCCCCTGCCGCCGCACGGCGCCCAGCGGACCGGAGAACAGGCCGGCCAGGAACGCGCCGACGGCGGTGGAGGCCAGCAGGATCCCCACCGTGGTTTCACCGCCGCCGATCATCACCGCGCCGATCGCGGGCAGCAGTGCCCGGGGCTGGGCGAAGATCATGGCGACGAGGTCGATGATGAAGGTCATCCGCAGGTTGGGGCGGGTGCCCAGGAAGCGGAAGCCCTCGACGACGGAGCGAAGCCCCGCGGGACGCGCGTGTTCCCCCGGCGGCATGGCGGGCAGTCTGAACAGCGCCCAGACGGCGAAGGCGAAGGTGGCGACGTCGATGGTGTAGGTCCAGGCGAACCCGACCGTGGCCACCAGCAGCCCGGCCAGCAGCGGCCCGGCCGTCAGGGTCAGCCCGAAGCTGATCATGCTCAGCGCGTTGGCGGCAGGCAGGAGCTCCTTGCGGACCAGCAGCGGGATAATGGCGCTGCGGGCCGGCTGGTTGATGGCCTGCGCACCGCTCTGCACCGCGATCAGGACATAGAGCAGCCAGACGTTGCCCAGGTGCAGCCAGGCCTGCAGCGCCAGGCAGCCGGTGGTCAGCCACAACACCGAGGAGGCCAGCAGTGCCACCTTGCGCCGGTCATGGGCATCCGCGATCGAGCCGCCCAGCAGGCCGCCGAAGACCAGCGGGACAAGGGCAAAGATGCTCAGCAGCCCGACGTAGAGGCTGTCCTGGGTGAGCCGGTAAACCTCCAGGCTCACGGCCACCAGGGTCAGCTGGCTGCCCACGGATGCGACGGCGGAACCCAGCCACAGGCGGCGGAACGCCGGACTCTCGCGCAAGGGCGTGATGTCCGCCAGATATTTCCCCACCCGGATACTCTAGTGGGGCCCGGAGGGCCGGCCGGCGACCTCGGGGGCGACGCGCAAGCCTGCACAGGACCCGCCCCGAAGGGCGTAACACGCCGGGATAAGCCGAGCCTTATTATGACCGGTTCATAATAGGTGCTTGAATGGGGGCATGACGGAGACGGCGGGCACCCACGAGGCATGGGCTGCCGCCCTGCGTGCCCACGGCCGCCGGGTGACCAAACAGCGGCTGGCGGTGCTCACCGCCGTCGAGCATCACCCGCATTCCCCCGCCGAGCACATCCTCGCCGCGGCCCGCCAGGACCTTCCCGAGCTGACCGCGCAGTCCGTGTACGTGGTCCTGGGTGATCTGACCGATCTGCAGATGCTGCGCCGCTTCGAGCCGCCGCACTCCCCCGCCCTCTACGAGACGCGGGTGGGCGACAACCACCACCACGCCGTCTGCATCAGCTGCGGCCGGGTGGAGGACGTCGAGTGCGCCGTCGGACATGCGCCGTGCCTGACGCCGAGCTGGGACGAGAACGCCCGGCCGATGACCATCCAGATCGCCGATGTGCTGTACCAGGGCATCTGCCAGGACTGCCAGCGCACCCAAAAACTTCCCTCCACATCTGAACAGCAAGAAATCAACAAAGGAGAATGATGACTGCGAACCTTTCCGCGCCCATCTCGCATACCGCGACCACCACCCAGACCGGCGCCCCCGTCGCGTCCGACGAGCACTCGCTCACCGCCGGTGCCGACGGCGCCACCGCGCTGCACGACCGTTACCTGGTCGAGAAGCTGGCACAGTTCAACCGCGAGCGGCTCCCGGAGCGGATTGTGCACGCCAAGGGCGGCGGCGCTTTCGGCACCTTCACGGTGACCGGCGACGTTTCCCGCTTCACCCGCGTGGCCGCATTCCAGCCGGGCGCACAGGTCGGCACCGCCATCCGCTTCTCCTCCGTCGCCGGCGAGCAGGGCTCCCCCGACACCTGGCGCGACGTCCGCGGCTTCGCGACCCGTTTCTACACCCCCGAGGGCAACCTGGACATCGTGGGCAACAACACCCCCGTGTTCTTCATCAAGGACGGCATCAAGTTCCCGGACTTCATCCACTCGCAGAAGCGCCTCCCCGGCTCCGGCCTGCGTGACGCCGACATGCAGTGGGACTTCTGGACCCTCTCCCCCGAGTCGGCCCACCAGGTCACCTACCTCATGGGCGACCGCGGCCTCCCCCGCTCCTGGCGCGAAATGCACGGCTTCTCCTCCCACACCTACCTGTGGACGAACGCCGAAGGCGAACGCTTCTGGGTCAAGTACCACTTCCGCTCCAACCAGGGCGAGCACAACATCACCAACGAACAGGCTGCGCAGCTTGCCGGCGAGGACGCCGACTACTACCGCCGCGATCTGTACGAGGCCATCGCCGGGGGCAACTTCCCCAGCTGGGACCTGCACGTCCAGGTCATGCCGTACGAGGATGCCAAGACCTACCGGTTCAACCCGTTCGACCTGACCAAGGTCTGGCCGCACGCGGACTACCCGCTGGTGGAGGTTGGCCGCTTCGAGCTGAACCGCAACCCGGAGAACTTCTTCGCCGAGATCGAGCAGATCGCCCTGTCCCCCGCGAACGTTGTGCCGGGCCACGACATTTCCCCGGACAAGATGCTGATGGCACGCGTGTTCTCCTACCCGGATGCCCACCGCTACCGCGTCGGCACCAACTTCAACGAGCTGCCGGTCAACCGCCCGGTCTCGCCGGTGAACAACTACTCGCAGGACGGCTCGCTGCGCCACGGCTACAAGCCGGCATCGGCTCCGGTCTACGCCCCCAACTCCTTCGGCGGCCCCGTTGCTGATCCGGCCCGCGCCGGTGAGGGTTCCTGGGAGTACGACGGCGCCCTGGTCCGCACCGCCGCGACCCTGCACTCCGAGGACAGCGACTTCGGCCAGGCCGGAACGCTCTACCGCGAGGTCTATGACGACGCAGCCAAGGCCCGCTTCCTCGACACCATCACCGGTGCCGTGAGCGGCGTGCAGAACGCCGGCATCAAGGAACGCGCCATCCAGTACTGGACCAACGTCGACGCCGAACTCGGCGCCAAGCTGCGGGCCAACCTGGGCACAGTCGCTGTCTCCGACGCTGAGGCAGCCAACAAGATCTGATCGTGCTTCCGGGCGCGTCCGGGTTAGCCCGTCCGTGCCTGCTGGCCCGCTGAGTGCGCGTTAGCGCACGTCCTGAAACTCCCCGCCACGGATCCTCGTGGCGGGGAGTTTTTTGCGCTTTTCCACATGGCGGCCGCGCCCGCTCGCCATGGCACCGGCGGTGTCCCTACGATCCATGCATGGACACATTCTCAGGCATCCCGGATGCCGCCTTCCAGTTCTATGCAGAGCTTGAACACAACAACAACCGCGACTGGTGGCTGGAACACCGGGCGACCTACGAGGCCGCGGCGAAAGGGCCGCTGACCCTGCTGCTGGCCGAGCTGGAGCCGTCCTTCGGGGCGGCCAAGCTCTTCCGGCCTAACAGGGACATCCGGTTCTCCCTGGACAAATCGCCGTACAAGACTGCCCAGGGCGCCCTCGCCTCCACCGCAGACGGTGTCGGCTTCTACATCAAGCTCAGCGCCGACGGGCTCCTCATCGGAGGCGGCTGCCACACCCATACGTCCGCCCAGCTGACGCGTTTTCGCGCCGCTGTCGATGCCCCTGCCAGCGGCGGGGCCGTGCAGTCCATCGTGCAGGACATCGAGGCGGCGGGCTTTGCCGTGGAGGGCGAACGCCTGAAAACCGTCCCGCGCGGTTTCGACAAGGACCATCCGCGTGCGGAACTGCTCAGGCACAAGTCCCTGACGGCGGGCGTGAATGTCGGCCAACCCGGATGGCTCGCCACCCCCGGCGCTGCGGCCGAGGTGGCCCGGCGCTGGGAGGACCTGCGGCCTCTGGTCGACTGGATCAGCCGCTTCGCCGCCCCCTGATCCGGGTCAGCGGAACGGGACCTCGGCGGCAGTGCGCCGGTCGAGGTTGTCTAAGAAGACCAGCATCCTCAGGTCGAAGCCCTACCCCGGGCCACCTCATGCGGCATCCGGAAGTGCTCCTGCCCGGTGCCCCGGGGGGCATTGCTCGTGTAGGGGATGTCGCACGGTGGCGGAATGCCAGAAACGGGATGAAATTCTCCCAGACACTCAGCCAGGTCCGAACCTTGGGGCCTCAAGCATCGTCCCTGACCGTTTGCGCACGGGAAAGCGGCAGCGGCACCATCAGGCATTGTTGAGTTCCGGCGCCATGGCCCGAGTTCACTAACGTCGTGGAATCGCATTCATCGACCAGAGATCGCGCTGGCAGAATGACTTGATCGAAGCACCCACTACCCTCTGCAGAGGGGTCAACTCGACTGAGAAGTCATCGACGGCCGATGCCAAGTATTTCGCCGCAGAATGGAAAGCTATTAACGATCAAGAACGGCGACTCAGATCTTTCACAGCTTTGCCCCCGAGCCGGCACTGGAATTGCTGGAGAAAAGCGAACCTATGGCTATCGCGTCGACGTTGGAATTCCAACCGACCCAAGCATGCCAACCCCAAGGTCCGGTACGCCGTCTTCAGTTCGGTTATCATCCGGCCCGTCGCGGTAATAAGAAACGTCAGCAAATCACAGTGAGGAAATGAGTGAAGAATCGTCAGTCCCGGAAAGTTCAACTCCGGAAGGTGGCCACGGTTCTCAGTATCTGGCTTGTTGCTGGCTCGATCCTTATCCTCCAGCCTGGGGGACTGTTCCGCTTCACGTGGGTCAAGGCCGTTGTTCTTTTGCTTGCACTGGGCGCAGGGGTCCTTCCGGGAGCACGCGCTGCGCTGCCGCGTTCGGTAAAGATGATGTTGTGGGCCGGTGCCGCCGTCCTCGGATGTGCAGCGATTTCATCCGCTGATCCCGCTGCAAGTTTTCTTGGCCGTTGGCCACGGTACGAGGGTGCGCTGATGCTTGCCCTATACGTCGGCCTGTTGGCCTTGGGTGCCCGCCTCCTCGGCGGGGATCGGTCGCCTGCCTGGCACACCCTGCAGCGGGCGCTGGCGGTGGCAGCGGTCCTGCTGTGCATCATCAGTTGCTTGGAAGCGGGCGGCTTGCGCCCGCTCGGTGGTGCAGCGGACCTGCGGCCCGGGGCGACTCTGGGAAATGCCACCGATCAGGGCCTGGTCGGAGTGTTGATTGCGGGGCTCCTGGCCCTTCCCGGCCTTAGGGTCCGGCGCACGCGGGACTGGATCCTGGTCATTGGGCTCGCCGCTAGCGTCCTGACGGTGGTCTTGTCGGGTTCGCGCGCAGCATTGTTGGGGCTGGTGGTCGAGGCTGCCGTTATTGGGTTCCTCTCATTTCGGAGGACGCGGCCAACCCGGCGGCAATCGTTGGCCGTTGCCGGCGGCACTGCCGCCGTCGTCGCCCTCGTGTTGTCCGTCCCGGCCGCTCGGGACCGTCTCTGGGCCGAGGAAACGGTCACCGGCCGGTGGCTTTTGTGGCAACAGGCCGTGAGACTGGCCAAGGACCACTTATGGACCGGGGTCGGCCCCAGCGGTTTTGTTGACAGCGTGCCGGAATACGAATCCCAGCAGTGGGCAGTCCAGGTGGGGGATGCATTTCCTCCCGATTCTCCGCACATCTGGTTGTTGCAGGCGCTCGTAGTCGGCGGCATTCCGTTGCTGATCCTCGCGTGCGTTCTCGCGGTGCTCGTCCTTCGCGTCGCACTGACCCGGATTAATGATGCAGTAAGTCCGGCGCAACAAACGACCCTAATCGGAGCGCTCGCTTCCGTACTTGCTTACGGCTGCGGCCTGCTGACCCATTTCACCTCTCCCGGCACAACCGGCCTGGCCCTGTTCATTTGCGGCGGCCTGATTGGGCTGCCCATGTCCGATAAAACTAGGCTGTTTCGGGGGAGGCTGAAAAGTCGGCTTGGCGACCCGATGATGTCGAAAACCTTAAAGAGAGCCCCGCTGGTCGCAGTAGCCGCCGGGCTGGCCGTGGCAGTGCCGGCTACCGTTGCTGAATGGCCTATGAATAGCGGCGCAGAGGCTGTCAGGTCAGGTGAGACTGGGCTAGCCGAGCAGCGGTTCACTTTGGCACACCAACTCCGGCCCTGGGACAGCGACACCGCATTGCAGGCGGCACAGGCATTTGCCGGAGCCGCCAGCAAGGGAGACAACGAAGCAGCGTCACGAACGGTCGAATGGGCCCGGATGTCACTGGCCCAAACCCCGAGTTCGGTGGAAGCCGGGCTGGCCCTCTCCATCGGGTATATCTACTTGGGGGACCTCCAGACGGCTAAAGCAACACTGGACCCGCTAATCAGACGGGCTCCGTACACCGCGGGCCTCTATGTGCAGCGAGGGGTCGCAAACTTCGGGCTCGCGCACCCTGACGAGGCTATCCAGGACCTGCGAATGGCGGCGGAACAGTCCCCGTCGTCCCCGGTGCCATGGCAAATCCTGGCGCGCATGTACCAACGACTGGGCGACACGGCACAGAGCGCAGCTGCCCAAGCACGTGCCGAAGGGCTCGGCGGCGGGAACCGCAAGTAGCGACTTCACCGGGCGGGATCGCGATTGGTGGGTGGGATGCCGCCCGGCGATGTGGGCCGGGTCATCTGAGCTGAGCCTCGCGTCCACGGGAATCCAGTTTCTCGGTCGAAGTTCGGCGCAGATCTGCAGGGTCTGGCGGACACGAAAGAGCGGATCACCTAGCCGGCCCCGCCGGCTTCGGGCGGTTACGCGCGCGTCGGCGTAGCCGCTGGAAGGGATCCAGCGCCGCCGTCTTGATCCCCGTGCTGTATCCGGTGCCACGGTCTTTGAACCAGGCGGGGCAGGCTCTTCCGGAGCGTCCAGGGATCTGTAGCTGCAGGAGATGGCGGGCTCGGTTTCGTTGCGGCGGAGCTCGACTGCCTGCGGAGTCGGGACCGGACCGCCGCAGACAAGAAGAGCCCGGGTGCCCTGCAGAATCCTGCAGATCACCCGGGCTCTTGCTACGGCGGGCCGCCCAACCGGCCACCGGAGGTTTTCTACCACCGCGGGACTTGACAGCCTTCAGTTGCCGGGCGGCTGCGGGGTCTTCGTTTTGACGTTGCCGGCTAGAGGATGGCGGTCATTGGGTTCCAGCCCGAGCCCAGGTCGATGCGTTTGAACCAGTCGCCGGCCCCGTTGTTCGGGTACAGCCAGAGCTCGCCGGTGCTGTCGCGGGCGATAACGTCGGGCCGTCCGTCACTGTTCATGTCCCCCGGTGCGGTGATCGCGTTCATCGTGTTCCAGCCGGCGCCCAGATCGACGCGTTTGAACCACTCATTCGCGCCGTTACCGGGATAGAGCCAGAATTCACCGCTGGTGTCACGGGCCACGAGATCCACGTTCCCGTCGTTGTTGAAGTCCCCCGGGGCGACGATCGAGCTCATGATGTTCCACCCGGACCCCAGGTCGACGCGTTTGAACCAGTCGCCCGCCCCGTTGTTCGGATACAGCCAGAGCTCACCCGAGGAATCCCGGGCAATCAGGTCCGGCCTGCCGTCCCCGTTGAAGTCCCCCGGAGCGACGATCGAGGTCATCACATTCCACCCGGCCCCCAGGTCGTGGCGCGTTGACCAGTCTCCGGTCCCGGTCCCCGGGTAGAACCACAGTTCCCCGGACATATCCCGGGCGATCACGTCGGCCTTGCCGTCACCGTTGAAATCCCCGGCGCTGACAATCGTGGACATAACATTCCACCCGGCCCCCAGATCAATCCTCTTGAACCAGTCCCCGGTCCCCGTGCCCGGATACAGCCAGAGTTCCCCCGAGGCGTCCCGCGCGATCAGGTCAGTTTTCCCGTCCCCGTTGAAATCATTCAACCGTTTCGGCGCACCCGCACCCGGACCCGGAGTTGGCGTCGGGGTCGGCGACGAAGTCGGAGTTGGCGTCGGGGTCGGAGTCGGGGTCGGCGACGAAGTCGGAGTTGGCGTCGGGGTCGGAGTCGGGGTCGGCGACGAAGTCGGAGTTGGCGTCGGGGTCGGCGACGAAGTCGGAGTTGGCGTCGGAGTTGGCGTCGGCGTCGGCGTCGGCGTCGGCGTCGGCGACGAAGTCGGAGTTGGCGTCGGGGTCGGCGACGAAGTCGGGGTCGGGGTCGGCGTCGGCGCCGGCGGAAGGCTGGCGTGGGCGAGAAGGGTGCCGCTGCCGGATCCGTTACCGTATACCCGCACATCGATCGTGGCCGACGGCGCAAGACCCGTCAGTGCCACGTCCCGTTTCTGGCTTGCTGCTACCGTTTCCTTCGCACGCGTCAGGTCTCCGTTGACGATGATCTGATAGTCCGATGCAACGGTCGAGCCAGTGTTGTCCATACTCACGGTGGCGCTCCCCGCGACATTCGCGTCCACCGTCACGCTCGCCTTCGGAGCAGACACCGGCGCCGGGCTTGACGAATAGGACAGCGTACCGATGGCTGTATCCTTGCCGACGGCTGCGCTGATGGGTACGGCCGACGCCTCGGTCGTGACGCCCCCCGAATACAGGTCCCCGAGCAAGGGCTGGGGGTATGGGGTGACCTTGATCAGGTATTGTCCGGTGCTCAGGCCGGTGACTTTGTAGCTTCCCTGGGCGTCGGTGTACGTGGAACGGGTAACGAGGGACCCGTCCGTGGTGTAGGCATGAAGCATCGCCCCGCCCAGGGGTTTCCCTGCTGCGTCCGTGACTGTTCCGCTGATGCTTCCGCCGGCGGTGAGGGCCGCGTCGATGTTTGAAACGCTTTGTCCGGTGCTGACGGCAACCGAAGTCGCCGCACCGAGTCCGGCGGATTCGGGCTTGTTCTGGTAGAACTGAGCCTCCGCCAGGGAGAATCCGCTGGCCCTATTGAAGGCCACCTTATACGAGCCCGACGCCAGTCCGACGACACTGTACGCACCGGACGAATCCGGGTAACCCTGCTTCACGACGGCACCCGCGGCATCGAGCACATCAAGCGGGTACTGTGTACCGGTCTCGGTCGGCACGGTCACCGTACCGGCGATTGTGGCCCCCTTGACCAGGGTGAAGTTGATGCCCGGGAGACTCTGCCCGGTGGTCACCGCCACGGGAGTGGCTGAGGCCGCGGTGGCCGCGTTGGTGTACCACTGGTCCTGCGCTCCGCTGTTGTAGCCGGCGAACTGCAACTTGTAGGACCCGGCGGTCAGCCCGATGAACTGGTAGGTCCCGTCGGAAGCGATTTGCGCCCCGCTCAGCAACCTGCTCGAGGCATCCGCGGTGTAAGCGTTGACATATGTGAAGGTGATGTCGACGCCTGCCGGGGCCGTGACGGTGCCGCTGATCGTGGCGCCCTTGACCAGGGTGGCGTTGATACCGGCCAGATCCTGCCCGTTGGTGACCGTCACAGCCGTTGCCGTGGCGGCGGTACCGGCATTGTTGTACCACTGGTCCTGGGCGCCACTGGCGGATCCGGGGAAGTCCAGCTTGTACGACCCGGCTGGCAGCCCGATGATCCGGTACGTCCCGTCCGCGGCTACCGCACTCGACCCGGCATACGTTGCCTGGGAATCCGCCGTATATGCAGCCACTGTGGCCGAGGCCAGGCTCACCCCAGCAGGGGCCGTGACCGTCCCGCTGATCGTGGCGCCCTTGACCAGTGCAGCGTTGATACCGGACAGATCCTGCCCGGCAGCGACCGTTACAGCGGTTGCAGCGGCCGCGGTAGCGGCATTGTTGTACCACTGCTCCAGGGCCCCACTTCCTCGGTAGCCCGCAAAATCCAGCTTGTAGGACCCGGCAGGCAGGCCAATGATCCGGTAGGTCCCATCCGCAGCCACCCGGGCCCCGCCACTGTAACGCGATGTCGAGTCAGCGGAATAGACACTGACCGATGTGGCGGTCAGGTCGACTCCGGCAGGGGCCGTGACCGTGCCGCTGATCGTGGCGCCCTTGACTAGGGTGGCGTTGATACCGGCCAGATCCTGCCCTGCCGTGACGGTCACGGCAGTGGCCGTGGTCACTGAGGTGGCATTGTCGTACCACTGCTCCAGCGCCCCGCTGCCCATGCTGGAGAAGTTCAGCTTGTAAGACCCCGCAGCCAGCCCAACGATCTGGTAGGAGCCATCCGCGGCCACCCGGGTGCCGACAACGTAACGAGATGTCGAGTCAGTCGTCGAGACATTGACGCTGGTCGAGGTCAGGTCGACTCCGGCAGGGGCCGTGACGGTGCCGCTGATCGTGGCGCCCTTGGCCAGGGCGGCGTTGATACCGGCAAGATCCTGCCCGGCCGTGACGGTCACGGCGGTGGCCGTGGTCATTGAGGCTGCGTTGTTGTACCACTGGTCCACGGCTCCGCTGTTATAGCCGGAGAAATCCAGTTTGTAGGACCCCGCAGCCAGGCCAACGATCCGGTACGTGCCGTCCGCGGCCACCCGGGCGCTGCCACCGTAACGCGATGTCGAGTCAGCCGAATAGACACTGACGGAGGTCGCGGACAGGTCGACTCCGGCAGGGGCCGTGACCGTCCCGCTGATCGTGGCGCCCTTGACCAGGGTCGCGTTAATACCGGCCAGATCCTGGCCGGTGGTCACAGTCACGGCGGTGGCAGTGGCCTGGGAGGTGGCGTTGTTGTACCACTGGTCCAGGGCTCCGCTGTTGTAGCCGGAGAAATCCAGGGTGTACGAGCCAGCCGGAAGGCCGGTGATTTTGTAGGTGCCGTCGGGGCCCACGCTGGCGCTCACAGAGGGACCAGACTGGCTGGACCCGGCATAGGCACGAACGGAGGTGGAGGTGAGGTTCACGCCGGCCGGGGCCGTGACGGTGCCGCTGATCGTGGCGCCCTTGACCAGGGTCGCGTTGATGCCGGCCAGGTCCTGGCCGGCAGTTACGGTCACGGCGGTGGCAGTGGCCTGGGAGGTGGCGTTGTTGTACCACTGGTCCAGGGCTCCGCTGTTGTAGCCGGAGAAATCCAGGGTGTAGGAGCCCGCCGGAAGGCCGGTGATGTTGTAGGCGCCGTCGGGGCCGACGCTCGCGCCCACAGAGGGACCCGACTGGCCGGACCCGGCATAGGCACGAACGGAAGTGGAGGTGAGGTTCACGCCGGCCGGGGCCGTGACGGTGCCGCTGATCGTGGCGCCCTTGACCAGGGTGGCGTCGATGCCGGCCAGATCCTGGCCGGCTGTCACGGTCACGGCGGTGGCAGTGTTTTGGGAAGTGGCGTTTTTGTACCACTGGTCCAGGGCTCCGCTGTTGTAGCCGGAGAAATCCAGGGTGTAGGAGCCCGCCGGAAGACCGAGGATTTTATAGGTGCCATCGGGGCCGACGCTGGCGCTCACAGAGGAACTGGTCAGGCTGGACCCTGCATAGGCACGAACGGAAGTGGAGCTGAGATTCACGCCGGCCGGGGCCGTGACGGTGCCGCTGATCGTGGCGCCCTTGACCAGGGTGGCGTCGATGCCAGCCAGGTCCTGGCCGGCAGTCACGGTGACTGCGGTTGCCGTGCTAGCCGACGAGGCGTTGTTGTACCACTGCTCCACGGCACCGCTGTTGGAGCCGGAGAAGTCGAGTTTGTAGGACCCGGCAGCAAGTCCAACCAAGCGGTAGGTCCCGTCTGAGGCCACCTGGGCGTACGCGCCGTTGTTGACCCCATTGGCGTAAACGAACGTGGAGGTCAGATTCACCCCGGCGGGTGCCGTGACGGTGCCGCTGATCGTGGCGCCCTTGACCAGGGTGGCGTCGATGCCGGCCAGATCCTGCCCTGCGGTCAGCGTGAGAGCGGCCGCCGTGCTGAACGAGGAGGCATTGTTGTACCACTGGCCCAGGGCACCGCTGTTACCGCCAAATTCCAATTTGTACGACCCGGCAGCCAGGCCGGAGAGCTGGTACGACCCGTCCGGGTTGAGATTGACGGACCCCCGCACGTCGTACGCGCCGTTCATGGCAGCCTGCACGGTGACATTGCTGGCCGTAACGCCCGCGGGCACAGTGACGGTGCCACTGATACTCGTCGTTGTCCCGGCCGCCTGCGCGGGAACAACGCCCCCGATCATTAATGCGGTAAATACCGAGACCACTAAAGCGACGTTTCGCCTAAAGTTAAATTTGCGCGCGCGCATGACCAATCCCCCAAAATGTGCATGCGACGGACATTAGCCGGCGCAGTTCCCCTGCCCCACGGCAGATGATCGTATTGTATACACAGAAAAGACTGCTCATGCGTCGGCCCGGGAATTCGGTCGGGGGGGTATCTTCCGAGGCGGGGAAGTTTTCGGCTACCGACGTTTCTTTATGTTTGATTGGCGACCACACAGCAGCTGGAAATGGCGGTCTACTCGGCCGCTGGAAACGCCAAGCATTCCGCACACATTGCTGTGAGTCCAGGACGCATGGCACCAATTCATCCGTAATAATCGCAATTGTGAGCACTCCGGGGACGACTATGTGTCCGTCCACATGGCGATTATTACGAAAGGGTGTGGCCTCTTTTCGGACGTGGGATGTGCTTTGCCATTCGGCCGATGCGATGCCGGTCCGGCGGTAAAGTGCGGTCCGGCGGTAAAGTGCGGTCCGCCAGCTGACGACGGTGACAACAGGAATGATGGATAGCCGATGAATGGCATCGAGGCGCCGATCAAGTGCCCTATGCAGCCTTGGCCCACCCGCCAGGCCGCCGACCCACCCGGGCGGTCTCCAAAGGCAAGGGCCTGCCCTTCTACGTCCAAGAACTCGAACACGTCGCCCGCCCGACAACGCAAGACGCCCGGCTGGGATATCCCAGCCGGGCGTCTGCGTGATCTTCAAACACTACGTAATCGTCCGCGGTTCGACGACCGAGGGAAACCCCGGGGCGCACGCCGCCATGAGTGATCCTGCGGTCAGTACCGGGTGAGGGTACCCTCGTTCTGCGCGGATTCAGCTTCCGTCACTGCTGCATTCCCCTCGACCTCAACCTTGTTGTCCTCGACGTCAGACTCGTCCTGGGCGTCGGCCTCGGCGGGGCCGTTGACGGAGGCCCTGGCCGCGGCGAACTTCTCGTTCAGCCGGGAGTGGCGCTGGCCGTAGGAGAAGTAGATGATGATGCCGATCACGAGCCAGCCGGCGAAGAAGATCCAGGTCTCCACGGCCAGGTTGGTCATGAGGTACAGGCACAGGACGGCCGAGATGATCGGGAGCACCTTGCCGAACGGCACCCGGAAGGCGGGCTTCAGGTCCGGGCGCTTCTTGCGCAGCACCAGCACGCCGATGCTCACCGTCACGAAGGCGGACAGCGTGCCGATGTTGATCATTTCCTCCAGCAGGTCCACCTTGGTGAGCCCGGCGACAACCGCCACGGCGGCGCCGCAGATGATCTGCAGCCGGACCGGCGTCGCGCGGATGGTGCTCGTCTTGGACAGCGAGCGCGGCAGCAGCCCATCGCGGCTCATGGCCAGCACCACGCGGGAGAGGCCCATCAGCAGCACCATGATCACGGTGGTCAGGCCCACGAGGGAGCCGAACGCGATGACCTTGGCGGCGTCGGTGTTGCCCACGGCCTCAAAGGCGGTGGTGAGGGTGGGGTTCTTGGCCTCGGCCAGCTTGGTGTAGGACACCATGCCGGTCAGCGCCAGGGAAACCAGGATGTAGAGCACAGTGACGACGGCGAGGCCGCCGAAGATGCCGCGGGGCAGGGTCTTCTGCGGGTTCTTGACCTCCTCGGCCGAGGTGGCCACCACGTCAAAGCCGATGAAGGCAAAGAACACCAGGGCGGCGCCGGCGAAGATGCCCAGGGTGCCGTACTGCGCCGGTGCAGCGCCGGTGAGGAAACCGAAGAAGGACTGCTTCATGACGTCGGCGGCACCGGTGCCGCCGGTCGGCTGGGAGGTGGGCACGAACGGGGCGTAGTTCTCGAACTTCACGTAGCTGAAGCCCACCACGATCACAAAGAGGACGACGGCGATCTTGATCAGCGTGAAGACGTTGCCGACGCGGGCGGACAGCTTCGTCCCCAGCACCAGCAGCACGGTGAAGACGGCGACGATCAGGAAGGCGCCCCAGTAGAGGTCCACCCCGCCTAGGGAGATCGACGGCGGAATGTCCACGCCCATCAGCGCAAACACCTTGCTGAGGTAGATGCCCCAGTACTTGGCGATCACCGCACCGGCGGTGAACAGCTCGAGGATGAGGTTCCAGCCGATGATCCAGGCCAGCAGCTCGCCCATGGTGGCGTAGGTGAAGACATAGGCGGACCCGGCGACGGGGATCGCGGTGGCGAACTCGGCGTAGCACATGATCGCCAGCGCACAGGTGACGGCGGCAATGGCGAACGAAAGGGTGACGGCCGGGCCGGCGAAGTTTGCTGCAGCCTTGGCCCCGACCGAGAAGATGCCGGCGCCGACAGCAACGGCGACGCCCATGATCATCAGGTCCCAGGAGCTGAGCGAGCGCTTCAGCTTCCGTCCGGGTTCCTCGGCGTCCGACATGGACTGCTCGATTGATTTGGTCCGGAATAGGTTCATAGGAAAATCCAAAATCTCGCTAGCTGGTTGGAAACAGACCTATCCATAGTAGTGTCCATCCACTGGACGGCCAGATTTGTCCCACATGCTGAGACGCAAAAGGCGGGCCGCGCAGGTTTCCCCGCACGGCCCGCCCGTCTCACGAGCTCCGGTTCAGACCGGCCAGTCCATCAGTGTGGACCGGATCAGGAACCGTTTGCCTTCCGGCGCCTCGACCGAGAAGCCGCTCCCCCGGCCCGGCACCACGTCCACGGTCAGGTGGGTATGGCTCCAGTAGTTGAACTGCTCCTTCGACATCCAGAACTCAATCGGCTGCGGCTGCAGCCCGTCGGAAATGTCGAAGAGGCCCAGCAGCACATCCGAGTCGCCGGTGATGAACTCCCCGGCCGGATAGCACATCGGCGAGGAGCCGTCGCAGCAGCCGCCGGACTGGTGGAACATCAGCGGTCCATGCTGGAGCCACAGCTTGCGCAGCAGTTCCACCGCTTCCTCGGTGAGCGCCACCCGGGAGAAGTCCTCCCCGGGAACGGTCACGGCGGCGTCGAGCTTGGTCGGTGGCATCAGAGTCCTTTCTGCATCAGTACCTGTTGACCATCAGTACTTGATGACCACGCGGCCGTCGATCTTGGCGTGCTTCATTTCATCGAGGACGGCATTCACGTCGGACAGCTCCCGGGTGGAGACCGTCGGGTGGATCTTGCCCTCGGCGTAGAATTCCAGCGCCTCGGCCAGGTCCTGCCGGGTTCCCACGATGGAGCCGCGGACGGTCAGGCCCTTGAGCACAATCTCGAAGATCGGCGCCGGGAAATCACCCGGCGGCAGGCCGTTGAACACAATCGTTCCGCCGCGGCGGGCCATCCCGATCGCCTGGCCGAACGCTGACGGGTGCACTGCAGTGACCAGGACTCCATGGCAACCTCCGGTTTCGCGCTGGATGACTTCGGCGGGATCTTCGTGCAGGGCATTGACGGTCAGTTCCGCACCGTGCTTCTTGGCGAGGGCGAGCTTGTCGTCGGCGATGTCCACCGCAGCAACCCGGAGGCCCATGGCCACCGCGTACTGGACGGCGATGTGGCCGAGGCCGCCGATGCCCGAGATCGTGACCCACTGGCCGGGCCGGGCCTCGGTCATCTTGAGCCCCTTGTACACGGTCACACCTGCGCACAGCACCGGGGCCACCTCGACGGGGTCCGAGCCGGCCGGGATCCGTGCGGCGAAGCGCGTGTCCACCAGCATGTACTCGCCGAAGGAGCCGTCAACGCTGTAGCCGGCGTTCTGCTGCGCCTCGCACAGGGTTTCCCAGCCGGTGCGGCAGTACTGGCAATCGCCGCAGGCGGACCAGAGCCAGGCGTTGCCGACGAGGTCCCCGACGGCCAGGTCGGTGACGCCCTCGCCGAGGGCAACCACCTCGCCGACGCCTTCGTGGCCGGGGATGAACGGCGGGGTCGGCTTGACCGGCCAGTCGCCTTCCGCGGCGTGGAGGTCGGTGTGGCAGACGCCGGTGGTCATGACCTTGACGAGAGCCTGGCCGCGGCCCGGTACGGGAACGGGGAGGGTCTGGATCTGGAGGTCCTTGCCGAATTCGGTTACTACCGCGGCTTGCATAGTCGTCGTCGTCGTTGTCGTCGTCATAGCGAAATCCTTGCGTCATCAAACATGGGTGCAGCTAAAAAGGCGTGTGCACGGCGTCCTTCCGCGTGGGTGCACACGTGGTGCGGGCGGGGCGGATCCTTTCCGATCCGCCCCGCCCGGGTTTGGTGCGGCTTAGAAGAAGCCGAGCTTGTTCTCGTTGTAGCTGACCAGGAGGTTCTTGGTCTGCTGGTAGTGGTCCAGCATCATCGCGTGGTTCTCGCGGCCGATGCCGGAGGACTTGTAGCCGCCGAACGCAGCGCCCGCCGGGTAGGCGTGGTAGTTGTTCACCCACACGCGGCCGGCCTGGATCTCGCGGCCGGCGCGGTAGGCGACGTTGCCGTTACGGGACCAGACGCCGGCGCCGAGGCCGTAGAGGGTGTCGTTGGCGATGCCCATCGCGTCGTTGTAGTCGCTGAAGCGGGTCACGGACACCACCGGGCCGAAGATTTCCTCCTGGAAGATCCGCATCTTGTTGTGGCCTTCGAAGATGGTCGGCTGCATGTAGTAGCCGCCGGCCAGGTCCCCGGGCATTTCGGCGCGGGCGCCGCCGGTGAGGATCTTGGCGCCCTCCTGCTTGCCGATGTCGATGTAGGAGAGGATTTTTTCCAGCTGGTCGTTGGAGGCCTGGGCGCCCAGCTGGGTTTCGGTGTCCAGCGGGTTGCCCTGGATGATCTTCTCTACCCGGGCCACGGCGTCGGCCATGAAGGAATCGTAGATGTCCTCCTGGACCAGGGCGCGGGAGGGGCAGGTGCAGACTTCGCCCTGGTTGAAGGCGAAGAGCGTGAAGCCTTCCTGTGCCTTGTCGTAGAACGCGTCGTTGGTGTCGGCGACGTCGTTGAAGAAGATGTTGGGGCTCTTGCCGCCCAGTTCCAGCGTGACCGGGATCAGGTTCTGGCTGGCGTACTGGCTGATCAGGCGGCCGGTGGAGGTTTCGCCGGTGAACGCGATCTTGCGGATCCGGGGGCTGGAGGCCAGCGGCTTGCCGGCTTCGACGCCGAAGCCGTTCACCACGTTCAGGACGCCGGCCGGCAGCAGGTCGCCGATGAGTTCCATCAGGACCAGGATCGAGGACGGGGTCTGCTCGGCCGGCTTGAGGACGACGGCGTTGCCGGCGGCGAGCGCCGGGGCGAGCTTCCAGACGGCCATCAGGATCGGGAAGTTCCAGGGGATGATCTGGCCGACGACGCCGAGCGGCTCGTGGTAGTGGTAGGCGGTGGTGTCCTCGTCGAGCTGGGACAGCCGGCCTTCCTGGGCGCGGACCGCGGAGGCGAAGTAGCGGAAGTGGTCGGCGGCGAGCGGGATGTCCGCGTTGAGGGTCTCGCGGATCGGCTTGCCGTTGTCCCAGGACTCGGCGACGGCGAGCATCTCGAGGTTCTCGTCAATGCGGTCGGCGATCTTGTTCAGGATGGCGGCGCGCTCGGCGACGGAGGTCTTGCCCCAGGAGGGGGCAACCTTGTGGGCGGCGTCCAGCGCCAGCTCAATGTCCTCGGCGGTGCCGCGGGCGACCTCACAGAAGGCCTTCCCGGTGACGGGCGTGATGTTCTCGAAGTACTGGCCCTTGACCGGAGCGACCCACTCGCCGCCGATCCAGTTCTCGTAGCGGTCCTTGAAGGTGACTTTCGAGCCCTCGGTACCGGGCTGTGCGTAGACAGTCATTGCAGCTCCTTTGCTGTGCAAGACGGTGGCGGCCAGTTGTTGGCGCCTCCAATGCGTTCAGCCTAGGAGCGGGGAGGTTGCAGCCAGGTTGCAACCGGAGTGACCCGGGTCACTCCGGCGGGATCTGGCGGGTCAGGCGCTGAGTTCGGTCTCGAGCCGTTCCAGATCGGCGACGAGGGCGGCCCGCTTTGGCGAGCGGGGCGGCAGCAGTTTCAGCGCGGCGGTCCGGACCTCGACGTCGTCCCTGGCCTCGGGAAGCTCGGCGTACCGCAGGAGCGACTCGGCGCTGCCGTCGGTCAGCACCGCCTCGCGGAGCAGGGAGGAGACGCGGGTCCGCAGCTCGGCGATGCCGGGGGCCTCGGAGCGGGGCAGGACGGCACCGCGGTAGATCTCCAGGGCGATCCGGTGAGCGCCGCGCTGCAGGCAGCTCAGGACCTGGCCGGAATCCGGCACCAGGTCCAGCGGCAGCCGGTAAGGGCGTGACTGGGGAACAGCAGCCGGGTTGAGCTGCTGGAGGACCTTGCGCAGGCGGACCATCTCGGCCCGCAGCGTCATGGTGGACGCGTCGCCCTCGTAGAGGAGGGCGCAGAGTTCCTCGGCGCTGAGACCTTCCGGGTGGGTGCTGAGCAGGGCCAGGATTTCGCTGTGCCGGGCGGACAGGGCCAGGGTGCGGCCGTCGATGCTCAGCAGCGCCTGGTCCCGGCCGAGGAGCTGGAGGCTGTTGCGGTACAGGCTGCCGGCCGCGCCGTCGCTGTCCCGGGCCGCCGCGGCGGAGGCGGGGCCCCGGCGTCGGGCCGGCGAGGACTGCTTGGCGGCCGCGAGCTGGAGCCGCTCCACCCGCAGGTGTGCCTGGGCGGCGGCCACGGTGGCCTCGACCAGTGACAGGGTGTGCGGGGCGACGGCGGACTCGGTGCCGGTGATGTCGACGACGCCGAGCAGGGCACCGGAATCCGGGTCGTGGAAGGGCACGGCCGTGCAGCTCCAGGGGTGGACGGAGCGCTTGTAGTGTTCGGCGCCGGAGATCTGGATGCCGCGGCCCAGTGCCAGGGCGGTGCCGGGCGCACTGGTACCCACTGTGGCCTCGGACCAGTCTGCCCCGGGGACAAACATCATGCCTTCGGCCCGGCGGCGCATCTCGGCATCGCCCTCGACCCAGAGCAGCCGGCCCACTTCGTCCCCTACGGCGACCAGCATGCCGCTGTCGTGGCTGGGCAGGACCAGGAGCTTGTGGATGACCGGCATGATGGCGGCCAGCGGGTGCTGGCGCCGGTACTCTTCGAGCTCTTCGGTGTCCATCGCCAGCGGGGCTTCGGGGTTGTCCGGGTTGGCCTGCAGCTGGGCCGAGCGCCGCCACGACTCCTGGATCAGGCTGCTGAGGCCGGGCAGCTGCAGATCGGCCGGGAACACGAGCCCCCGCGAGTCCAGCTGCTCGTGTCCGGCGCTGGCGTACTGCTGGCGCAGCTCGGCGGGGGTGCCGCCTGCGGGCGGGAACCGGGCTGCCGGATGGATCAGATTCCTCATTGAACTCCCACCGGACGGGCACGACGGCGTGCCGGAGGCAGCCATGTCCGGTCAAGTGTAGTTCCGTCCGGGGAGTTTGGAAATGCCCTGCTCAGGGAGCCACCACGCCGCCCGGCAGCACGTAGCCCCGGACCTCGCCCAGCGCACGGGCTTCCGGCTCGGGCAGCCCGGCGGCGGCCACGAGTCCCCGGAATTCCCGGCCGCTGCTGAACCTGTCGAAGACGTCCCGGCTGGGACAGCTGTCCAGGACGATGATCCCCTCCGGGGTCTGCACGCACAGGTGCAGCTCGAGCTGGCCGGCGGGCAGCATCTCCAGCAGCCGGTCATGGGCTGCGAGCAGTTCGGCCGGGTCGCCGCGGAAGCTGTACATTCCGAGGTACATCGGAGCTCTCCTTAATTCGTGGTGGGTTCGTGGCGCCGGGTCAGCCCGCGGTGGTCTTGTGGCGCGGGGTCAGCCCGCGGTGGTCGTGTGGCGCGGGGTCAGCCCACGGGTCTGCCCGCGGTGGTTTCAGCCCCCGGGACGATCGGCCTCCGGCCGGCCCACGGCCGTGCCTGTTCGAGCTGGCCGGCCAGTCGGAACAGCGTGGCTTCCCCGCCGTAGGCGGCCAGGAAGGAGAACCCGACGGGCAGCCCGGCGGAATCAGTGGCCAGCGGAACGGACATCGCCGGGTTCCCGGTGACGTTGGCGTGCTCGCCGTTGAACATCAGGAAGCGCCCGGCTTCGCGTTCACCGCGGAGCGGATCTTCCGCGGTCGCCGTGAGTGCCCCCAGTGGCAGCGGTGGCCAGCCGACCGTGGGCGTCAGCCACAGGTCAAAATCCTGGAAAAAGGCCGCCACCCGCCGGGTGAACCGCTGCAGCTCCTCCACACCCTGCAGGTACTCACCCGCCGTGACCTTCCGCCCGCGCTCGAACAGCACCTCGGTGTAGGGTTCCAGCTCACCTGGCTGCGGACCGCGGCCCAGCCGCCGGGTCCAGTAGGCCTCGATCCACGCGGCGCCGCCGCCGTAGACCGCCCTCATAGCGCGATGCCCGGCCCGGCCTAAAGACGCTGGTTGCCCTTCCTCCACGGTGTGGCCCAGGGACTCCAGCAGCTTCACGGTGTCCTCGAACGCCTGCAGGTAGTCGGGATGGACGGTCTGGCCGCCGTGCGGGGTCGCGGTCGCGGCGATCCGCAGCCTCCCAGGCGGTGTCCGGACCTCGGCCAGGTACGGCCGTTCCTGCGGCGGCGCCCAGTAGGGGTCCCCGGGTGCCGGTCCGGCCACAGCGTCGAGCAGCGCGGCCGAGTCCCGCACCGTGCGGGTCAGGGCATGTTCCGCCGCGAGACCGCCGACGACGTCGCCGTATTCCGGGCCCAGCGGGACCCTGCCGCGGGAGGGTTTGAGGCCGAACACCCCGCACCACGCCGCCGGATAGCGCAGCGAGCCGCCGAGGTCGTTGCCGTGGGCCATCGGCACGATCCCGGCAGCAACCGCCGCCGCCGAGGCGCCGCTCGAGCCGCTCGTCGACAGCGCCAGGTTCCAGGGGTTGCGGGTGGCGCCGTGCAGCGCCGGTTCGCAGTGCGGGCTCAGGCCAAATTCGGAGGTGTTGGCCTTTCCCATCACGGCCAGTCCGGCCCGGCGGAAGCGGCGGGCCAGCTCCTGGTCGTGGCCCGAGACGTTTCCGGCCAGCCAGCGGGATCCTTCGCTGAACGGGGTCCCGGCGATCTCCAGCGCGAGGTCCTTCACCAGGAAGGGCACGCCCGCGAAGGGGGCATCGGGGGCGCTGCCCGGGCCGCCGTCGTGCGGGTCTCCGCGGCCGGGATCCAGCTCCACGATGACGGCGCTCAGCGCCGGGTTGAGGCGGCTGAGTCGCTCACGGGCCTCGGAGAGGAGTTCGGCGGCGCTGACTTGTCCGGAGCGGACCAGATCGGCCTGTTCCGTGGCGTCCATCCAGCGGAGTTCCTCGTCCACCATGCCCTCCGGGCCGGGGCACACTCCGTGGCACCCGCCAGCGCTCCGCAGCCCCGCTGCCCAACAGAATTCTACGTCTGCCAGCGGGACGGGGACAGGCCGTCGTCGTCCTCCCGAGCGGACTGCGCCGCCCCGGGCGCGGGGCCGGCAACGGGTTCCGCGCTGCGCCAACTGCCCTGCGCTGCGTCAGGGGCTCCGCGCTGCGCCAAGGCGCTGCCGACGCCGGAATGCCGGCGCGCCCGCGTTTTTGCGCGTCGCCAGGAATTCCGCGCCGCGCAACAGCACTCAGCCGCGGGAGATCTGCACCATGTCCTCGCGGGGGACCACCTTGACGCGTTCGCGCACGACGCCGTTGGCGTCCCCGGAAGCGGACCACTCCGCGCCAAGGGCCAGTTCGCGGGCGTCGAGCTTGTTCCAGCCTTCCCAGGTGGTGTATTCGACGCCGCGTTCCTCGAGGAGGTCGATGATCGCCTGCGGGTCCGGGTTCTGCGCCGGCGGGAGGTTCAGCCGGTCCTCGAGCAGGAAGCCGATCGTTTCCAGCGCGTCGCCCTTGGTGTGCCCGATCAGGCCCACGGGTCCGCGCTTGATCCAGCCGGTGGCGTAGATGCCCGGGACGGGATTTCCCTCGGCATCGAGCACCCGGCCGCCCTCGTTGGGGATGACACCGCGGCGGGCGTCGTATTCGAGTTCGTCCAGCGGCGAGCCGTGGTAGCCGATCGCACGGTAGACGGCCTGGACCGGGTAGTCGAGGTACTCCCCCGTGCCCTTGACGTTGCCGGTGCCGTCCAGCTGCATGCGCTCGAACTTGATGCCGGTGACCTTGCCCGGGTGCGCGGCGTCGTCGTGGATCTCCACCGGGCTGTGCAGGAAGTGCAGGTGCAGGCGCCGGGAGGACGGCTCCTCGGCCTCGGCGTGTTCCTCGACGAGCCAGTTGGTCAGGGTGTTGACCATGGTGCGGATCTGGTTGTTGCTGCGGATCGCTTCGTCCGAGGCCTCGTCGAACTCGAAGTCCTCCGGGTACAGGACGATGTCGACGTCCCGGGCGTGCGAGAGTTCACGCAGTTCCAGCGGCGTGAACTTGACCTGGGCCGGCCCGCGGCGGCCGAAGACGTGCACGTCCGTGACCGGGGACTTCTTGAGCGCCTGGTAGACGTTGTCCGGGATCTCCGTGACCAGCAGATCATCGGCGTGCTTGACCAGCATCCGCGCCACATCGAGGGCCACGTTGCCGTTGCCGATCACCGCGATCTCCTTGGCCTCCAGCGGCCAGTCCCGCGGAACGTCGGGGTGCCCGTCGTACCAGGAGACGAAGTCGGCCCCGCCGAAGGAGCCCTCGAGCCCGACGCCGGGAATCTCCAGGTCCGCGTCCTTGATGGCGCCGGTGGAGAAGATCACCGCGTCGTAGAAGGCACGGAAGTCGTGCAGGGTCAGGTCGCGGCCGTAGGTGACGTTGCCGAGGAAGCGGATGTCGCCGCGGTCCAGGACCTTGTGCAGCGCGTTGACGATCCCCTTGATCCGGGGGTGGTCCGGGGCGACGCCGTAGCGGATCAGGCCGTACGGGGCCGGGTACGCCTCGAAGAGGTCGATGCTGACCTCGAAGTCGCCGCCCTTGACTTCATTGGACTTGGTCAGGATGTCCGCGGCGTAGACGCCGGCCGGTCCGGCGCCGACGATCGCAACGCGGAGCGGACGTTTGGACGTGGTTTCGGCCGAGTTGGACACCGGGAACCCTTCTGAGTCTTAGCGACAGCGCCAGTTCATGCAGCGCACAATCCCCTATTCTAAATGTCCGCGCTGATGAAAGGGCGACCCCGTGACCGACATCGCAGGGATCGGTGCCCGGCGCCGGGGGCATTGGAACCGAAAGACAGGAATAGGGGTCCCGGAGGTGGTGTTATGGATTTTGTGCCTACCCCCGAACGCTCCCCCTCCCCTGCCGCGCTGAGCACTCCGGGCGCTGCCGCCCCCGGCGGCCCGTCGCAGCGTCCGCCGGCCGCCCTCAAGGCAGTGGACACGGACACGACGGCGGGAATCATCTTCGGGATCGGCGCTTACGGCCTGTGGGGGCTGATGCCGCTCTACTTCTTTATGCTGCAGCCAGCCGGAGCGGTGGAAATTGTGGCCAACCGGGTGCTGTGGTCCCTGCTGTTCTGCACCCTGCTGATCACCGTCACCCGCTCCTGGCGCGTCCTGGGCGCCGCCTTCCGGACCCGGACACTGATCCTCCCGCTGATCATCGCCGCGGTCCTGATCGCGGTGAACTGGCTGGTCTATGTGTACGGCGTGACCACCGGACAGGCCGTCGAAGCCTCGCTGGGCTACTTCATCAACCCGCTCGTCTCGGTCCTGCTGGGCGTGGTGGTGCTGAAGGAGAAACTGCGGCCGCTGCAGTGGGCCGCCGTCGTCATCGGTTTCATCGCCGTGGGCGTCCTGACGGTTTCCTACGGCAAACCGCCGTGGATTGCCTTGACCCTGGCGCTGAGCTTCGGCCTCTACGGCTTCGTCAAGAAGCGCGTCGGCCCGCGCGCTGACTCGATCACCAGCCTCACGGTCGAGACGATGGTGCTGGCGCCGGTCGCCGCCGCCGCGATGACCGTCCTGGCGCTTACCGGCGCCGCAACCCTGGCGGCCAACGGTCCCGCGCACTTCTGGCTCCTCGCGGCGTCGGGCATCATCACCGCCGTGCCGTTGCTGTTCTTTGGCGCCTCCGCCCGGCGCCTGCCGATGACCATGATCGGCCTGCTGCAGTACTTCGCCCCCGTGCTGCAGTTCATCGTGGCGCTGGCTGTGTTCCACGAACCCATGACGACCGACCGCTGGATCGGCTTCGGCGTCGTCTGGCTGGCGCTGCTGGTGCTCACCGTGGACATGCTCCTGGTCACGAGGAAGAACTCCGTGACCCGGAAGCTGGCCCGCGCGGCCGCCTGAGACTCGCCCCGGCGCCCCGGCGGCCCGGGGGCGGCCCGGGTGGCCGCCGGCGGCGGCCGCCCCCGCCGGCGTCGCACTCCCGCGCTGTCAGTCCTTCGGGCTGGTGTCGATCCGCACGTAGTCGCGCGGGACCACCACCATGGGTACCGGCAGGGCCAGGAGCACCTTGTGGGCGGTGCTGCCGATGAACAGTTTGTTCTTTTCCGCCAGGCGGGAAGAGCCCACGATCAGGATCTCGCCCTCGTCCCATTCGAGGTCGTCGATCGCTTCCTCGATCGTGCGCCCGTGGGCAACTTCAACGGTGACGTGGTGCCCGGCCGGGAGCCGGTGGGCTGCCGCGGTCAGGACGGTGTTGGCGTGGACATGCGCCGCGTTGATGTTTTCGCCGCTGTCGCCCTCGGCGTCGAGTTCCACGAGGGAGACCAGCCGCAGCGGGACACCGCGGCGTTCCGCGGATTCGATCGCGACGTCGATCGCCGCCTCCGCGCCGGCGCGCTGGCCCACCGCGAGCGTCAGCCGCGAAATCGGCTCCGTGCGGTGGTAGCCCCGGGGGGCCAGTGCCACCGGAACGGGCGAGGCGTGGAGCAGGGCGTTGGCCGCGCTGCCAATGGTGTACCGCTTGAACAGCCCGGAACTGGCGGCGCCCACGACGATCAGGCCGGCCTTGTATTCCAGTGCCGCGTCGATGAGGCCAGCGGCGTGCGAGTCGGCCTGGCGGACGTGGAACCGGCCCTCGATGTCCTTGGGGATGAGCGAGAGTCCCTCCCGTTCCGCGCTGAGGACTTCCTGTTCCGCGGCGCTGACACGGCTTCCCTCCGGGTTCATCGCGACGTAGGGGGTGCGCCGGTCCACCACGTAGACGAGGTCAAGGTGCGCGCCCTGCGCGCGGGCCATCGCCGAGGCCAGTGCGACTGCGTCGGCGCCGCGGTCGGTGGGTGTGTAGCCAACTACGTATCGCATGTATGAACCCCTTATGGGTCTGTGGCAGAAGCCAGCTTGGCCCCGGGGGTTCCGGGCGACGTCGGCCGGTCTGCGTTCCTGCAGTGGTAGGAACGACTCTAGCCCAGCGGGACCCGGAATTGGCCGTGGCAGTCCGTGACTTTCGGCCCTGAGCAGTGCAACCACCCGCCCCTAGGCTGGCAGTGTCGAGGGGAGCCCATCATGAGCGCGATTAACACGGGGAAGTTCCGCGTCAGTGCACGGAACGCCGGGGTGGGGATGCTGGCCCTGCTGCTGGCCCTGACCGCCTGCAGTCCGTCCACCCCACAACCCGGCGGAACCAGCCAGCCCGCGGCGTCCTCCAGCGCGCCTTCGCCCTCCCCCGCCACGTCGACGGCGGCCCCGTCGACGGCGGCCCCGTCGGCGGCGTCCCCGTCAGCGTCCGCCACAGCGTCCGCCACCGTGCCGGCCGACTCTGACGAAACGGCGCCGCCGCAAGCGGGCGTCAAGGTGATCTCCTCGAGGATCGCCCTCGACTGGACCTGGCCCGGCCCGGGCCAGCCGTTCAAGGCCACGCATGAGAACCCGGTGCCGATTGCCCCGCCGCCGGCCGCTCCCCTGCCCGCGCTGTACGCCATCGGAGCCGGGATGCACCCCGCGGAGACCCCGCCCTTCGACCAGATGAGCTTCCGGTTCCTGGGCGGGTTCCCGAGCTACGACATCGAGTTCGTGCCCGAGTTGATCGGCGACGGCAGCGGCCTGCCGGTTCCCATGCCTGGCACCGGCGCCATCCTGAAGGTCGTGTTCCGCGGTGCCCAGGCGCACACGGCGGACGGTACGGCCAGCACCATTACGCGGGAACCGGGCCCGGCGCTCGGCTACCCGGCGCTCACCAGCTACGCCCCGGCCGGGGACTTCGAGGGCGTCGTCACCTACGGGATCGGCGTCGGCCGGCCGACGAACCCGGTGCCGGAGACGAAGGTACGGATCTACGAGGTCGAGAAGATCGAGCGGGGCCAGCACGTGTACGTCGTCGCGGTCCAGCTCGACGCCAGTTACTGGAAATAGCGCGGGGCAACGCAGCTCAGCCCGTTGTAACAGCACTGCCAGCTAAGGCAGCGGAGCCGGTTCAAGCAGCAGAGCCCGTTGAAGTTAAGCAGCAGAGCCGCGGACGGTTCGTCCGCGGCTCTGCTGCTTCGTATCTGCCTTTAAGCCGGCTGACCGGCCCACCGGACCTGTCAGGCGTTCGCCTTGATGGCCGAGGCCAGGACCTGGAGTCCGTCCAGCAGCAGCTCGTCGCTGATGACCAGCGGCGGCAGCAGCCGGATGACGTTGCCGTAGGTGCCGCAGGTGAGGATGATGACACCCTCCTTGAGGCAGGCCGCGGCCACGGCCTTGGTCAGTTCCGGGTTCGGTTCCTTCGAGCCGGCCTGGACCAGTTCGATGGCCAGCATGGCGCCGCGTCCGCGGACGTCGCCAATGACCGGCTGCTCCCCGGCCAGTTCGCGCAGCTTGCCGAGGGCGATCTCCTCGATGTGCTTGGCACGGGCGTTGAGGCCGTACTGCTCCATCGAGCCGATGGCCGCCAGCGCCGCGGCGCACGCCACCGGGTTGCCGCCGTAGGTGCCGCCGAGGCCGCCCGGGTGGACGGCGTCGAGCAGTTCAGCGCGGCCGGTGATGGCGGAGAGCGGCATGCCGCCGGCGATGCCCTTGGCCATGGTGATGATGTCCGGGATGACGCCCTCGTGGTTCACGGCGAACCATTCACCGGTGCGGCAGAAACCGGACTGGACCTCGTCGGCGATGAAGACGATGCCCTTGTCCTTGGCCCACGCGGCCAGCGCCGGCAGGAACCCCTCGGCCGGGACGATGAAGCCGCCCTCGCCCTGGATGGGTTCGATGATGATCGCGGCAACCTGCTCGCCGCCGATCTGCTTCTCGATCATGCTGATGGCGCGCTTGGCGGCCTCGGCGCCGGTGATCTCCGGGTTTTCCTCGCGGTACGGGTAGCTCATCGGCATGCGGTAGATCTCGGGCGCGAACGGCCCGAAGTTGGTCTTGTAGGGCATGGCCTTGGCGGTCAGCGCCATGGTGAGGTTGGTGCGGCCGTGGTAGGCGTGGTCGAAGGCAACGACGGCGTCGCGGCCGGTGGCGAGGCGGGCCACCTTGACGGCGTTTTCCACGGCTTCGGCGCCGGAGTTGAACAGCACGGTGCGCTTCTCGTGGTCACCGGGCGTGAGGCGGTTCAGCTGCTCGGCGACGGCCACGTAGCCCTCGTAGGGCGTGACCATGAAGCAGGTGTGGGTGAAGTGCTCCACGGCTTCCTTGACCGCGCCGACGACGGCAGGGTCGGAGGCGCCGACGCTGGTCACGGCGATGCCGGAGCCCAGGTCGATGAAGGAGTTGCCGTCGACGTCGTGGATGATGCCGCCGTCGGCGTCGGCGACAAACACGGGGACGCTGGACGCGACGCCGGCGGCGACGACGGCCTTGCGGCGTTCGGTCAGGGCGAGGGACTTCGGGCCCGGGAAGTCGGCCTGGACGCGGCGTTTCTGCTCAAGACGGTAGGTGATGTCATGTGCGGTGGTGGTCATGGGAAAGCCTTTCTTGACTGAATGGGGCCACGCCGGCAGGGTTCCCTGGCCGAAGCGGAGCGAGGTTAGGGCGCCGGTGGGGACTATGCGGCAGCGTTATGCATCTAATGCGGACATAACGTGCTTGATGCGGGTGTAGTCCTCCACGCCGTACATGGAGAGGTCCTTGCCGTAGCCGGACTGCTTGAAGCCGCCGTGCGGCATTTCGGCGGTCAGGAGGATGTGGGTGTTGATCCAGACGGCGCCGAAGTCCAGGTCGCGGCTCAGGCGCATGGCCGTGCCGTGGTTGGAGGTCCAGACACTGGAGGCGAGGGCGTAGTCGACGTCGTTCGCCAGCTCCACGGCCTCTTCCTCGGTGCTGAATTTCTGCACCGTGATGACCGGGCCGAAGGCTTCCTTCTGCACGATGTCATCGCTCTGCATGGCGCCGGTGACGATGGTGGGCTCGAAGAAGAACCCCTTCTCGCCTGCCTGGTGGCCGCCGGTCTCGATCCGGCAGTTGGCCGGGAGGGACTCCACCAGGGCCTTGACCGTGTTGAAGTGGTTCACGTTGTTCAGCGGGCCGAAGTAGTTGTCCTCGTCGTTCTGCGAGCCGGTGCGGAGGGTCTTCGTGTGCTCGACGAGGGCCGCCACGAGATCGTCATAGGCGGTGTCCTGGACCAGCACGCGGGCGATCGCGGTGCAGTCCTGGCCGGCATTGAAGAACGCGAACTCGGCGATGGCCGCGGCGCTCTTCTTGATGTCGGCGTCGGCGAAAACGACGGCGGGGGCCTTGCCGCCGAGCTCCAGGTGGGCGCGCTTGAGGCCCTTCGCGGCGCCGGAGGCGACGGCGATGCCGGCCCGGACGGAGCCGGTGATCGAGACGAGGCCGGGGACCTTGTGTTCCACCATCCGGGCGCCGGTCTCGCCGGTGCCCAGAATGACGTTGAGCACGCCGGCCGGGAAGATCTCGCCGGCGAGGCGGGCCAGGACCAGGGTGGATTCCGGGGTGGTGTCCGAGGGCTTGAGCACGATGGTGTTGCCCGCGGCCAGGGCGGGGCCGATCTTCCAGATGGCCATCAGGAATGGGTAGTTCCAGGGCGCGACCTGCGCGACGACGCCGATCGGTTCGCGCCGGACGAAGGAGGTGTGGCCCTCGAAGTATTCTCCGGCGGACTTGCCCTCCATGATGCGGGCGGCACCGGCGAAGAAGCGCAGCTGGTCGGCGCCGGCGGCAACCTCCTCGGAGGCGATCAGCGAGCGGACCTGGCCGGTGTTGCGGTGCTGGGCCTCGACGAGCTCGTCGCTGTTCGCCTCGACGGCGTCGGCGAGCTTGAGCAGCATGAGCTGGCGCTGCCCCGGCGTCGTGCGCTTCCAGCTTTTGAAGGCGTCCTTCGCGGCGGTCATGGCGGCGTCGACGTCGGCCTGCACCGAGACCGGGGACTTCGCAACGACGTCGCCGTTGGTGGGGTTGACGATGTCCAGCATCGCGGTGCCGGCGGGGGTGACGAACTCGCCGTTGATGAAGTTCTGCAAGGTTTGAACCACGGTGTGCAACCTCTTTCGCGCTGAAAAGGACCCAATGAGACTGCTCCGAGCCTATGCCAGCCGGTCAACCCCAGGGAATAGTCACCTGCACACCGTTGTCGCCATAATTTAGTGCGCTTGACCAGCCCCCGGTTATCCTGATTCCATGGCCATTTCACTCGCTGCCCTGCTGGCGGTGCCATCCCTTAAACTCGCCAAGGCCGGCCTCGCCGAAACCACCTGGCACCAGGACATTGTCTGGGTGGCAGTCACCGAGCAGGAGGACCCGCAGCGCTTCCTCAACGGCGGCGAACTGATCCTCACCACCGGCATGCGGCTCAAGAGCGCCCCGGAACAGCGCCGCTTCGTGCGCCAGGTCCAGCGCGCCGGGGCGGTGGGCATCGGGTTCGGGATCGGCCTGACGCACGACGCCGTGCCGCCGGCCCTGATTGCCGAGGCCAACCGCTGGGGGCTGCCGGTGGTCGAGGTGCCGTACGAGACGCCGTTCATCGCGATCGGCAAGCTCGTCGCCGACGCCCAGGCCGCGGACCACTTCACCAAGCTGGAGCGGCTCATCGCCGGGCACCAGATCCTGGCCCGGGCCCTGCTCACCGGCGGCGGCCTCGCCGAACTCCTCAAGCACCTCGGTTCCATGCTGCGCACCGACATCGTGATGACCCAGTTCACCGCGCAGCTCTACAACAGCATCCCCGGCCATCCCGCGCCGAGCGCCGAGGGCTGGGCCTCCTTCCCGATCCCCACCGGCCGCCGCGACGCGTGCACCCTGTGGGTCAAACAGCCCTTCGAGGACTCGGGGATCGTGGGCTACGCCCAGAACCTGATCAGCGTCGAGCTCAACAACATGGTCAAGCAGCGCCAGTCCCAGCGCGCCCTGGCCGGGCAGGTGCTCGAGGACGTGATCCACGGGACCCTGGACTCCAGCGAGGCCACCCGGCGGCTCGCCGGGATCGGCGTCAACAGCACCCGACGGAACGTGGTCCTGCTGGCCGAGTCCGCCGCGCACTTCAAACAGCTCGGCACCTCCTCGCTGCCGCAGCCGCTGGAGAAGTCGGTGAGCGCCGTCGTCGGCAAGGACCTGGTGGCGGTGGTGCCCGACGACGGCAGCGGCGCCAGCGCGCTGGCCCGGAGCCTCAGCGACCACCTGGCCGAGGCCGGGATCCACGCCACGATCGGGATCGGCGGGGCGTACACCAAGCCCAACGGGCTGCGCTGGAGCTACTTCGAGGCCCGCGACGCGGCCAGCCACGGCCTGCCCGTTAACGAACCCGAGCGGCTGAGCCTGACCTCGCTGCTGCTGGCCAGCGAGGATGTGCCGCTGGCGGACATGGCCAACGAGGCGCTCAACCCGCTCCGGACCTTCGACGCCGCCCACGGCGCCGAGCTGATGGCGACGCTGGAGAGCTACCTGAACAACAACGGCTCGGTGGCCGCCGTCGCCGAGGCGCTCACGCTGCACCGGAACACGGTCCGCTACCGGCTGGCGCAGATCACCGAGCTCACCGGCTACGACCCGGCCCAGACCTCGGACCGGGTGCAGCTCTGGCTCGCCCTGGCCGTGCAGCGCCTCGGCGCCCGCCACCCCCGCTGACCCACCCCTCCCCCACCCCCACTAGAGCAACGCGGGGTCACATCCGGCCCATCCGGGGCCCCGACATGGGCGCGATGTGACCCCGCGTTGCTGGTGGAGGGCGACGGCGGCGGGCCACCTTCCCCGGGCCGGCGCCTCAGTCCCGGGTTTGGCGCGTCAATCCCGGGTCCGCGCGCCAATAGGGTCTTAGTGCCGTAGACCCGGATTCCGGCCAGGGCCAACACTGGGAGAGGCAGGTCGCTGCACGGGAGTGCGCGTGACGGGTGCCTACGACTCGCCGGCCCCGTTCCCGTCCCCGTTCCCCGGGTGAAATTGCCGGTCCCGTCGGTGTCACGGTGCGGTTGCCTGATTCGCCCTAGGAAGTAACCGACTAGGAGGCCGAACGTGGGCAAAAAGAAGAAGAACAAGAAGAGCGCCGACGAGGAGCTCGGGACAAAGATGCGCCGCAAGGAATACGAGGCGGAAATGGCCAAGCTGCAGGGCGAACTGGTCGCCCTGCAGGAGTGGGTCAAGTCCACCGGAGCCAAGATCTGCATCGTGTTCGAGGGCCGTGACACGGCCGGCAAGGGCGGCACGATCAAGCGCATCGTCGAGCGGGTGAGCCCCCGCGTGTTTCGGGTCGTGGCACTGCCCACACCGACTGAGCGGGAGAAATCCCAGATGTACCTGCAGCGCTATATGTCGCATTTCCCGGCGGCCGGCGAGGTGGTCATCTTCGACCGCAGCTGGTACAACCGGGCCGGCGTCGAGCGCGTGATGGGCTTCTGCACCCCCGAGCAGACCGAGAAGTTCCTCAACATGACCCCGCTTGTGGAGAAGGCGATGGTCGACTCCGGCATCATCCTGCTCAAGTTCTGGCTCGAAGTCAGCGCGGACGAGCAGACCCGGCGGCTCAAGAGCAGGATGGACGATCCGCGCAAGACGTGGAAGCTCTCGCCGATGGATTTGAAGTCCTACAGCCGCTGGTACGACTACTCCCGGGCACGGGACGCCATGTTCGAGGCGACCGACACCGCCTGGGCGCCCTGGTACGTCGCGAACAACGACGTCAAGAAGCGCGGCCGGCTCAATATCATCAGCCATCTGCTGAGCCAGGTGCCCTACGAGCCGTTCCCGGGGCTCGACGTCGAACTCCCCAAGCGCCAGAAGGCCGGCGACTACCGCGAGCCGACCCTGCCGGTGCGGCACATTCCCACCCCGTTCTGAGCAGCGTCCGCGATGAGGAGTAAGTCATGACCGACAAGTCCGGAGCAGCAGCAGCGGTGGTCCCGGCCGAGGCGGACGCGACCTGGTACGCGCTGGCACCCGGGGAGGTCGCAGCGGAGCTGCGGGTGGACCCGGCCCGCGGCCTGAGCGCGGCCGAGGCGCAACAGAGGCTGCAGGAGTACGGCCCCAACGCGCTGGCCGCCGCGAAGCAGGAGCCGGTCTGGAAACGGTTCTTCAAGCACTATGCGGACTACATGCAGATCGTGCTCGTGGTCGCCGCGCTGGTCAGCCTGCTGATCGAGGAATACGGCACGGCCATCGGGCTCGCCGTCCTGACGCTGTTCAACGCGTGGCTGGGATACCACCAGGAAGGCAAGGCCGAGGCGGCCGCCGCTTCCCTGGGGAAGATGATGAAGGCGATGGCCAAGGTGCGCCGCGACGGCGTCATGGCGGAGGTCCCCGCCGAGCAGATTGTGCCCGGCGACATCGTGGTGGTCGACGCCGGTGACCGCGTCCCCGCCGACGGCCGGATCATCCTGGCGGCGACCCTGCAGATCGAGGAGGGTGCCCTGACCGGCGAGAGCGTCGCGGTCGAGAAGGACACCGCGTCCATCAGCCGGCACGACGTCGGCATCGGAGACCGCCTGAACATGGCGTTCATGAACACCAACGTCACCCGCGGCCACGGCGAGATCCTGGTGACCACCACGGGCATGGGGTCGGAGGTGGGCCACATCGCCCACATGCTGTCCGGACAGAAGGCGGAGAAGACCCCGCTCACCAAGCAGGTGGACCGGCTCACCATCTTCATCATCATCGCGGCCCTCTTCGCTTTCATCGCCATCGTCGCGATGGGCCTGGCCCAGGGCGAATCCTTCGCAGTGCTCTTCGGGATCGGCGTGGCGCTGGCGGTCGGCTCGATCCCGGACGCGCTGCCCGCCGTCGTCACCACGATCCTGTCCGTCGGCTCGGTCAACATGGCCAAGAAAAACGCCATCATGAAGGTCCTGCCAGCGGTGGAGACCCTGGGCTCCACCTCGGCGATCAATTCGGACAAGACAGGCACCCTGACCCTGAACCAGATGACGGTCCGGGAGATCACCACCGTGCAGCACCACTACACCGTGAGCGGTGAGGGCTACAGCTTCGACGGCCAGGTCCAGCGGACCACCGGCGACGCCGAACGGGACCTGGACTACGTGATGTTCCCGTGCGCGCTGTGCAACGACTCCGACATCCAGGACGGCGAGGTCATCGGGGACCCCACCGAGGCGGCGCTGTATGTGCTCGCGCAGAAGGGCGGCGTGGACGTCACCTCGTTCCGCAGGAACCATCCGCGGGTGGCTTCGGTCCCCTTCGACTCCGACTACAAGTTCATGGCAACGTTCCACCGGATGCCGGGCGCCGACGGCAGGCCGGTCATCCGGGCCTACGTAAAGGGGGCGCCCGACGTCGTCCTCAGCAGGTCCTCGTCCGGGCGGATGCCGGGCGGCCGCGGCCAGGTCCTCACGGAGGAAACGCGCGCGCGGGTGCTCGCCGAGAACGACCGGATCGCCAGCCAGGGCAGGCGGGTGCTGGCCCTGGCGCAGCGCGAGTTCGACCCGGCGACGTTCGACCCGTCCGGGGACCTCATGGCGCTCATGCAGGACCTGGAGATCAGCGCCCTGATCGGTGAGGTCGACCCGCCGCGCGCTGAGGCGGTGGCCGCCATCGCCACGGCGAAGCAGGCCGGCATCCGGGTCCGGATGATCACCGGAGACCACGCCGTCACCGCCTCGGCGATCGCCGAGGAACTCGGCATCAGGGGACGTGCGGTCACCGGCGCAGAGTTCGCGGCGATGTCCGACGACGAGGCCGACAGCCAGGTGGACGGCATCGGCGTGATCGCCCGGGTCGCGCCCGAACACAAGGTCCGGCTGGTCCAGGTGCTCAAGCGCAAGGGCCACGTCGTGGCCATGACCGGCGACGGCGTGAACGATGCGCCGGCGATCGCGGCCGCGGACATCGGGATCGCGATGGGCATCACGGGCACCGACGTCGCCAAGGGCGCGGCCAAGATGATCCTCGCCGACGACAACTTCGCCACCATCGTCGCGGCCGTCGAAGAGGGCCGGCTGGTGTACGACAACCTGCAGAAGTTCATCCGGATCCAGGTCGCCAACCTGTTCATGTTCATTCTGGCGTTCATCGGATCGTCCGCCTTCGCGATCGCCGGGACGGCGCTGTTCAGCCCGGCCCAGGTGCTGTGGATCCACATGGCGATTGTCGCGCCGATCGGCGCGGTGATGGGCCTGGACCTCGCCACGCCTGGGATCATGGACCGCAAGCCGCGGCCCTTCAACCAGCCGATCATCGTCCGGTCCATGATGCTGCGGCTGGTCGGCGTCGGACTGTTCATGGCGGCCGCGACGCTGGTCCTCGTCCAGCTCGGCAAGACCAACTATGGCTCCCTCGAGGTCGGCCAGAGCATGGGGGTTGTGGGTCTGGGGCTGATGAACATCGCCGTCGCCCTCAACCTGCGCTACCCCACGGAGAGCGCTTTCGGAGCCTCCACCCTCTCCAACCCGAAGCTGCTGTGGTCCTTCGCGTGGGCCTTCGTCGGGTCGATGCTGATCACCCAGATGCGGGTGCTGCAGGACCTGTTCGGCACGGTCCCGCTCACCGGACGGGAGTGGGTTGCCTGCCTGGTTCCGGCCGTGCTGCTGCTGGTGCTCGGTGAACTCTTCAAGATCCTCCTCCGGGCCCGCCACGCCCACTAGCCCCGACCCCGCCGCCCCAGCAACGCGGGGTCACATCGCGCCCATCCCGGGCACCAACATGGGCGCGAAGTGACCCCGCGTTGCTGGTGGAAGGGGCGACGGCGGCCGCCCCACCTGCCGAGATTTCCGCCACTAAAGGCTAGACATCAAACATCAAACGTCTAACCTTTAGGAATGGCTATCAGCACGGCGGCGTCCGCCCCTCCCCAGACAGCACCTCCCGCCGTCGAGCGCGCACCCCGCGGCGTGGTCATCGCCGGAGTCGTCGCGATTGTGCTGATCGGCCTCAACCTGCGCGCCGGCATCACCGGCGCCGCCGCGCTCCTGCACGACCTGCAGGAAGTCCTGGGCTACGGGCCGCTGGTCGCGGCCATCATTCCCTCGATCCCCACGCTGTGCTTCGCCGTGGCCGGCGCCGCGACCTCCTGGCTCACCCGGCGGCTGGGCCTCGAGAAGGCCATCCTGCTCTCCCTCGTGCTGCTCGCGGCCGGGCTGCTGGTCCGCGGCATCCCGTCGACCGGCATGCTGGTGGCGGGCACCGTCGTCGGGATGTCCGGGCTGGCGATCTGCAACGTGGCGATGCCGTCCTTCATCCGGGTCCATTTCGCGCACCGGACCTCGCTGATGACGGCGCTCTACACCGTGACCATGACCACCGGCGCCACCGTGGTCGCCGTGCTGATCGTCCCGGTGGCGCAGCAGCTCGGCTCGCCCTCCGCCGGGGTCGGCGCGATCGGCTTCCTGGCACTCGGCGCCTGCCTCGGTTTCCTGCCGATCGCCCTGCACGCCCACCGCAACGCGCCTGCCGTCAAAGCCGGCCGGGTCTCCCCCTGGCCGCTGCTGCGGACCCGCACCGGCGCGCTGATTACTCTCGGCTTTACGGTCCAGGCCCTGCTGGCCTACGCCGTGCTCAGCTGGTTCCCCTTCATGCTGGTCACGCTGGGCCTCTCCGCCTCCGAGGCCGGCCTGATGTTCGGCCTGATGCAGCTCGTCTCCGTCCCGGCGGGCATGGTGCTGGTCGCAATCGGTTCACGCCCCCGGATGCAGCGCACCGCCTTCTACCTGGCCACGGTCACGATGGCCGTCGGGGTCCTGTCCATGCTGGTCCTGCCGGTTTCCTGGGCCCCGCTGACCGCGGTGCTGCTCGGCTTCGGGCTCGGCATCTTCCCGCTCGTGATGGTGATGATCAGCCGCAGCGGCCGTACCACCGCCGAAACCACCGCCCTGTCCACGGTCGCGCAGTCCGCGGGCTACCTGCTGGCAACGCTCGGCCCGTTCGGCATGGGGCTGCTGCACAGCGCCACCGGGGCCTGGACGCTGCCGCTGGTGCTGCTGCTCGCCGTCGCCCTGGGCCAGATCGCCGTCGGGCATCTGCTGACCGCCCGGCCCAAGGTCCCCATCCGCAGTGGGCCGCAGCAGGGGGAACCGCCCCGTGCGGAGCCGCACCGTGCCGGCACCGCCGTCGCCGTCCCGGTCGGCACCGCCGTCAACTCCGGCGCCGCGTCCGCCCCCGTCGCAGCGTCCGCCGGAAAGGGGCAGTCATGACACTCACCACGTCCCACCGGCCGCCGCTGGTGGAGGAGATCACCGGCAAGCTGCGGGAGCTGATCCATTCGGGCGAATGGCCGCTGCAGCAGCGGATCCCGGCCGAACCCGAACTCATGGCTGTCCTCGGAGTCTCGCGCGGCACCCTGCGCGAGGCGGTCAAGGCGCTGGCGCACAGCGGCATGCTGGAAGTCCGCCGCGGGGACGGCACCTACGTGCGCGCCACCAGCGAGATTTCCGGCGCCGCCCAGCGGATGTACCGGGACCACTCGCAGGTCCACATCCTGGAGGTCCGGGTCGGCCTGGACACCCAGGCGGCCCGGCTCGCCGCCCGCCACGCGAGCGCCGACGACGTCGAGGCGCTGCGCCTGCTGCTGGAGGCCCGCCGCACCGCCTGGCACGCCGGGGACTACACCGGCTGGGCCCGGGCGGACTGGGATTTCCACGTCCTGGTGGCGCAGGCGTCGGGCAACCCCCTGCTCCACGAGCTGTACAACAGCTTCGGGGCCGTCTTCCACGCCGACCTGCTCCGGCAGCAGCGCCGCGGCGGCTTCGACGGACTCCCGCACGAGGGCCACGACGAGCTCGTGGACGCCATCGCCGCACACGACGAAACTGCCGCCGTCGAGAGCGTGCACCGGAACCTGAACTCCTGCGCGGAGTGGATCCAGCAGTAGGTCCTCCCGGCCCAACGATGAAGGCCTCCGCCCCGGAATCTCGTTCCGGTGCGGAGGCCTTCGTTGTTGGGGCCGGCGTTGTTGGGGCCGGCACGGCGAGCGCGGGAGCCCCCGCGCCGGCCGTGGAGCCTCTGCTAGCGCGCGAGGCCCGCGAACACGTTCTTGGGACGCTGCATTTCGCCGTGCTTGGCACCGAGGACAATCACCGTGCCGGAGAGGACGGGGATGGCCCACTGCAGGATCTTCAGCTGCTGCTGTGCGGAGCGGAGTTCCTCGGACGCGCCGGGCTTGGGCTCGGTGGCACCCTTGGCACCCTCGCCGGCCAGCTTGTCCACCTTGGCGCCCTGGAGCCCGGCGTACAGGCTGACACCCGCACCGGCCAGGGTCACGATGGACTTGATGACGCTGAGGCGCATGACGCCGTCCTGCTTGGCCATCCGCCCCTTGTTCTCCCACATGATCGCGAGGCCGGAGAGGAAGTGCGCGCCGAAGGCCGCCGTCTGGACCGGGGCCCACTTCTTCCAGCCCAGGCTCGACAGCCGGGTGCGTTCGGCCGGGTCCTTGGCCTCCGCCGTCGCGCCGTTCAGCCCGATGGCGCCCATCAGCGAGCCGCCGAACCAGGCGCCCGCCGTCAGGTCGTGGATGGATCGGGCAACAAGATTACCTGCCATGGAGAGCTTCCTATCGTCTGTGTTCGAATCCGGAACTGCCGCAGCCTTCGAAGGACCGCGACTCGGCTATGGTAAGCACACTTATGAAAAAGTTGATAGTCCGGCCGTGCAGTCCCCTGCGTAGACTCGGCGGCATGGATTTATCCGGGGCGGACGGCCGTTCCCCCGCCGCTGGAGGGAGCGGCGGGGGAACCCTCAGCGAGGCTGCCGGCGACGCAGCCGACGCGGCCGAGGCGGCGTCGAACAGCGCGGCGCTCGACGTCGTCGCCCGGTCCGGTTTCGCTGTGATGGCGCTGCTGCACATCGTGATCGGCGCGATTGCCGTGGCACTCGCGCTGGGCGCCCCGGGACAGGCCGAGCCCACCGGGGCGATCGAACAGCTCGCGGCCAACCCGTGGGGCCCGGCGGTCATGTGGGCCGGTTTCATCGCGTGCGTCGGGCTCTCCCTGTGGCAGCTGAGCGAGGCAACCCTGCGGGCCAGGCACCTCCCGCGGCGGCAGCGGCTCGGCAAGCTCGTGTCCTCCGGCTTCCTCAGCATCGCCTACGGCAGCGTGGGGCTGAGCTTCGCCGGCTTCGCCCTCGGCACCCCGGGCGATTCCGGTGACTCGACGCGGGACTTCAGCACCGCCCTCGTGCGCAGCCCTTTCGGGGTGCCGGCGCTGGTCGGACTGGGCCTGACCGTCATCGGGATCGGCGTGTACTTCATCGTCAAGGGCGCGGGGAAGAAGTTCAAGGAGGAGCTGGCCCATTTTGAGGGGACACACCGGGGCCGGCTGGTCAGCGGCTTCGGCGTCGCCGGGCACATCGCCAAGGGTGCGGCGCTGATCCTGACCGGGCTGCTGTTTGTCATCGCCGCAGCCACCAACGACCCCGGCTCGTCCACGGGACTGGACGGCAGCCTCAAGGCCCTGCAGGACCATCCGTTCGGCCCGGCCCTGCTCGCGGCGATCGGCGCGGGGTTCATCGCGTACGGGGCGTTCGCACTGCTTCGGGCACGCTTCGGACGGATGTAGGTCCGGCTGCAGCCCTGGCTGCAGCGCCCGCCGGCGCCCGCCGGGGACGCGCCGCCGGGGACGCGCCGCCGGGGACGCGCCGCCGGGGACGCGCCGCCGGGGACGCCGCCGGCGGGGACGCCGCCGGCGCCGTCCTGTTCCCGGCCGCGCTTTGGCGATATCGTGTGAGCTAGGCTCCGTTCACACCCTCAGCAGTCTGGTTCTCCGAGGTGGGCCATGAGTTACGTTCCCGTCAGCAGACGCACCATCCGGCGGCACCGTGAATCCGAGCGATCCACCCGGCGCCTCGTCTTCGTGCTGTCTGCAGCGGCTGCCGTGGCGTGGCTGCTGTCCGTCACCTTGTCCACCGCAGTCCACGCTGACAGTTATGTCCAGAACATCGCCGTCGTGCTGCACGTCCTGTGTATGGTGGTGGCCTTTGGCGCCATCATCCTGCTGGACTGGCACGGCTTCCTGTGGCTTATCGGCAGGCGCAAACTGGCCGAGACCATCCGGCTCGACGGGGCAGCCACCCCCCTGATCTGGGGCGGCCTCGCCGGCATGCTGGCCACCGGCGTGTTCCTGAACCCGCACCTGACCAACCCGATGACGGACGTCAAGCTGGCCGCCGTCCTGGTGCTCAGCCTGAACGGCACCATGCTGATCCCGCTCATGCGGCGGCTGGCCCGCCAGCCCGACGACGCCTCGTTCAAAGACCTGACGGTCGGGCAGCGGACGCATCTGCTCGTGTGCCTGGTCATCTCGCAGGCCTGCTGGTGGACCGCGATCGTGATCGGGTTCATCAACGCCGGGTTCTGAGCCGGGCCCGCTCAGCGCAGCGGGACCACGTCGCCTTCCTGGTAAAGCAGGGACCGGACCTCGGATTCGGCGGAGTCGGGCCGCTTCGGGTCGATGGTCTCCCCCGCGGCGAAGTGGTCCAGGACCCGCGGATCCACATAGCTCTTCCGGGCGATCGACGGCGTGTTCCCCAGGACCGCGGACGCGTCCACCATGGCGCGGCTCACCGCACGTTTGCGGGCGGAAACCTTGGGCTGCGGGCCGCTCCGCGCCAGGCTCGCGGCGGCGGCGACCGTCCCGCGCAGGGTGCGGAAGTCCTTGGCGGTGAAGTCCTGCCCGGTGCGCTCCTTGACGTACTGGTTGATTTCCTGGCTGGTCACCGGGTGCCAGCTCCTGCCCTCCTTGTACGCCAGCAGGCGGGCGTTGCCGCCGCGGCGCTTGAGCTGGCGCACGACGGCGGCGAGGTCGGCGTCGTCGATCCTTGACTCCCAGGTCTTGCCGCTCTTGGCCGGGAAGCTGAGCCGGATCTCGTCCTTGCGGACCCGCACGTGGGCGCAGAGCAGGGTGGCGAGGCCGTGGCTGCCGTTTTCGTTGGTGTAGCGCTCGGAGCCGACCCGCAGCGAGCCGCTGTCCAGCATCCTGAAGGCGGCGGCCAGCACCCGGTCCCGGGTGAGTCCCTCGGAGCGCAGGTCCATGGTGACCCGCCGGCGCGCGGCCGGCAGGGTTTCCGCGAGCTGGAGCGAGCGGTCGAACTTGAGCCGGTCCTTCCGCTCCCGCCAGCCCGGATGGTAGATGTACTGGCGCCGGCCGACCGCGTCGACCCCGGTGGCCTGGATGTGCCCGTTGTCGTAGGGCGCAATCCAGACATCCGTCCAGGCCGGCGGGATGCCGATGCTTTCCAGGCGCTCACGCACCGGCCCGGGCGCCAGGGTGGAGCCGTCCAGGTCCTTGTAGCTGAAGCCGGTCCCGGCCGCGACGCGGCGGTAGCCCCGGCCGGACGCGTTGCTGCGACGGAGCCTCATCGGCGGATCCCTGGCATCTGCTGCTCATCCATAACGGTAAGCCTACTGACTAAAGCCCCGTTTTGCCCTCCCACCCCAAACAACGCGGGGTCACTTACGGCCCATAATCCCCTCCGGGATGGGCGCGATGTGACCCCGCGTTGCTGGGGGGTGCGGGGGTCAGACCTCTGCGGCCACGCCGCCGCGGGAGATTTCCACCATGGCCTCGCGCGGGACCACCTTGATGCGCTCGCGCCGGATGCCGTCCGCACCGGCGTCGGCGCTTGCCTTCTCGCCGAGGGACCGCTCGTGCGCGTCCAGCGCCAGCCAGCCTTCCCAGCTGGTGTACTGCACGCCGCGGTTTTCCAGCAGTTCGACGATCGTCTCCGGTGCCGGTGCCGCGGCCAGCGGCAGGTTTTCGCGGTCCTCAAGCAGGTAGGTCACGGTTTCCAGGGCGTCGCCCTTGGTGTGGCCGATCAGCCCGACGGGTCCGCGCTTGATCCAGCCGGTGGCGTAGATGCCCGGCACGTGGGTGCCGGCGGCGTCCAGGACGCGGCCGCCGTCGTTCGGTACGACACCCCTGCTGTGGTCGAACTCGACCTCGGGCAGCGAGGAACCGAAGTAGCCGATGGCGCGGTACACGGCCTGGACCTGGTAGTCGACGAACTCGCCGGTGCCGCGGGCATTGCCCGTGCCGTCCAGCTCGGTGCGCTCGAACTTGATGCCGGCGACGCGGCCGGGGGTGGCGGCGTCGTCGTAGACCACCACCGGGCTGTGCAGGAAGTGCAGGTGCAGCCGGCGGGAGGCCGTGAGCTCGGCGAGGTCTTCGGGCTGCTCGGCGATCCAGTTCGTGAGGGTGCCCACCATGGTCTTGGTCTGGTTGTTGCTCTGGATCTGGCGGTCCGATTCGGCGTCGAACTCGAAGTCCTCCGCGTACAGGATGATGTCCACATCCTTGGAGTGGGACAGCTCGCGCAGCTCCAGCGGGGTGAACTTGACCTGGGCGGGTCCGCGGCGGCCGAAGACGTGCACGTCGGTGACCGGGGAGGATTTCAGGCCGGCGTAGACGTTGTCCGGGATTTCGGAGACGAGGAGGTCATCGGCGTGCTTGGAGAGCATCCGGGCGACGTCGAGGGCCACGTTGCCGTTCCCGATCACGGCGACCTCCCGGGCGTCCAGGGGCCATTCGCGGGAGACGTCCGGGTGGCCGTCGTACCAGGAGACGAAGTCGGCGCCGCCGTAGGAGCCCCCGAGTTCGATGCCGGGGATGTTCAGGTCCGCGTCCTTGATGGCGCCGGTGGCGAAGATGACGGCGTCGTAGTGGGTGCGGAGGTCCTCGAGGGAGAGGTCCGTGCCGTAGTCGACGTTGCCGAAGAAGCGGATGTCGCCGCGGTCCAGGACCTTGTGCAGGGCGTTGACGATGCCCTTGATCCGCGGGTGGTCCGGGGCGACGCCGTAGCGGATGAGTCCGTAGGGCGCCGGGTAGCGGTCGAAGAGGTCGATGCTCACTGTGAGCTCGCCGCTCTTGACGGCCTCGCTCTTGGTCAGGATGTCCGCGGCATACACCCCGGCGGGTCCGGAGCCGACGACGGCGATGCGCAGCGGGCGGGCGGCAGTTCCTACAGGGGTGTTTGTTGACACGGCTGTGTTCCTTTTTCTGTCACGGCCCATCCGACTCGCAGTCAAGTGCCGTTATGAGGGCTCATAACCGGCTCTGCTGCGAGCTAGTTGGGTGGGGTCTAGGGGGTCAGTACGCGGGTGCGGGCGGTGCGGGGGGGCGTTCGGGGAGGTGGTGCTGTAGTCCGCGGTCCTGAAGTGCGACGGCGCGAACGGGCTGACGCGGACCACGTCACCAATCACGATCACGGCGGGGTTCGCGACGCCTGCAGCCTCCGCCTGGTCCGCGATGGTCCCGAGCGTTCCGATGGTCACCCGCTGGTTCGGCAAGTAACCATTCTCTACGATGCCAACCGGCGTCCCCGCTGGCAAACCGGCGCGTCCCAGCGCGGCCGCGGAATCGCGCAACTGGCCCACGCCCATGAGCAGGATCACGGTGTGGTCGGCCCGGGCCGGGACTTCGGAGAGTTCCTCGTGGCCGGTGACCACGCTGAAGCCCTTGGCCAGCCCGCGGTGCGTGACCGGGATGCCGGCGGCGGCGGGGACCGAGATGGCCGAGGTGACGCCGGAAACCACTTCAACCTCGACGCCGTGCTGCCGGCAGAACTCTGCTTCCTCGCCGCCGCGGCCCAGGACGTACGGGTCGCCGCCCTTGAGCCGGACCACGCGGTGCCCCTGCAGGGCCTCGTCGACCAGGATCCGGTTGATCTCGGCCTGCGGGACGGGGTGGTGGCCGGGGGTCTTGCCGACCTCGATCACGCGGACGTCGGGGGCCAGTTCGCTGAGGAGCTCACGCGGGCCCAGCCGGTCGGCGACGACGACGTCAGCCTGGCCCAGGAGCCGGCGGCCGCGGACGGTGATGAGCCCGGTGTCGCCGGGTCCGCCGCCGACGAGCGACACGGATCCGGCGGTTGTGGTTGCGCCTGTGCCGGAAACACGGCGCCGGCGCAGCGGCAGGTCCCCACTTTCCAGGGCGGTGGCGACGGCGTCGCGCAGGGCCATGGCGCGGCGCGGGTCTCCCCCGGCGTTCACGGCAATCTTGATGTCATCGACGACGGCGACGGCGGGCGTCCACGCGGCCGAGGCCTCGTGGTCGGAGGCGTTGACGCACCAGATGCGCTGCGCCTCCGCGTCGGCGGCCACCTGGGCGTCCACGGCGGGGCTTCCGGTGGCGGTCTGGACGAACCAGGCGCCGTCGACGTCGTCCGAACGGTACGTGCGCTGCTCCCAGCTGAGGAGGCCGGCGCCGGCAAGGTCGTTCAGGGCCGGGCAGGCCAGGGGCGCGACGACGGTGACCCGGGCCCCGGCGTCGAGCAGTCCCTTGGCGCGGCGTGCGGCGACCGGGCCGCCGCCGACGACCAGCACGGGGCGGCCAAGGAGGCGCAGCGCCGTGGGGTAAATGTCCTGAATTGCCATGCATCGACGATAGGGCGGCGTCAGACGGTGAAACAACGGTGCGGAAACACCCGTTCACGCAGGGTAATGCCGCGTCACATAGTTGTGGCGGGCTGCCGGGTGGTTTGGGGGCGGGCCGGCGGCTGTCCGGTGCCGCCTGGCGGGCGCGGTAGGGCTGCGGGGCATGTTGCGGGCGGTCCGGGGGCAAACCCAGGCACGCCTTGGCGGGCTTCGCGGGCACCCAGGCAGCACTCCGGGGGCACTTTCACGGCCGCGGCAGCCACTCGAGGCTCTAATGGCGGCGTGTCCGCGCCAAAGTGCCCCCGCTCCGCAGGCGGCCCGACGGCGACGGCACCTCGGCTGCGGCGCGACGACGGCGGCGTCCCGGCTGCTGCTCGACGGCGGCGGCGTCCCGGCTGCTGCTCGACGGCGGCGGCGCGCGAGCAGCCACCCACCAGCAGCGGCGCGGCCCCCGGGCCTACTTCACCGCGATGAGCTCGATGAGCTTAATGTCCGGGTCCTTGGCTAGCATCGCCGGGCCGTGCTGGCCGAGAGCCGCGGGGATGGCGCCGTCGAGGTGGGCCTGCCGGTCCTCCTCGGTGTCAAAGGTGTCAAAGATGCCGAACGTGTTCTCGTTGACGCGGAAGGCGTACCAAGTCCGGGTGCCGGGCTCAGCCAGAACGATGTCGCGGCCGCCGTTGAGGAAGTCCCAGACATCCTGCTCCTTCCCGGGCTTGGCTTCGACCAGTGCCAGCACTCCGTATTTTGGCGCCACGGCTGTCTCCTCAGAATTGGGCGGGGTCGGCCGCAAACCGGCCTATAGCCGCGAGTGTAGGCCCGTCCCGGGGTCCGGACAAGGCGTCGCGAGGAGGAGCCCGCGATGCTTGGGGGGTGCCCGCGTTGCTTGTGGGCGGAGCGTGGGATTTAGCGGGTGCTGCCGGCCAGGAGGCCACGACGGCGGAGGAGGCGCTTTTCGATCGGGCCGAACACCAGCAGTTCGATCAGGATGCCGACGGCGAGGATCAGCAGGATCGCGGACATGACGATGGTCATGTCGGAGAGGTCGCGGCCCTGGTTCAGCATGGAGCCGAGGCCGAAGCCGATGGTGCCGCCGACGGCGATGATTTCCGCGGCCATCAGCGAGCGCCAGGAGAAGGCCCAGCCCTGTTTGAGGCCGCTCAGGTACCCGGGCAGGGCAGCCGGGAGGATGATCTGGAGCGCCAGCTGGACCCGGGAGGCGCCCAGGACTTTCCCGACGCTGCGGTACTGCGGCGGGATCTGGTCCACGCCGGAGATCAGCCCGTTGATGATCGAGGGGATGGCGCCCATGAACACCACGAAGTACACGGTGGCGTCGGTGAGCCCGAACCAGATGATGGCGGCGGGTACCCACGCCACGGACGGCAGCACCTGCAGCCCGGAGATGAGCGGCCCGAAGGCGCGGCGCAGCGGGGCGACCTGGGCCAGCACTAGTCCGATCGGGGTGGCGATGGCCACGCTGATCAGGAACCCCACCAGCCCGCGCTGCAGCGAGGTCCAGACCGCTTCCTGCAGCTTGCCCTCGGCCCAGAGATGGCTGAACTGGGCCACCACATCCAGCGGCCCGGGCACCAGGTCCTGCCGTTTGAAGCCCATCGACACGTACAACTGCCAGATGAACACCAGGACCACAATGGCGCCGACCGGCAGCAGGATCCGGCTCCAGTCGATGCGGGCCTTGCGCGCGGCGTCGGACTGCAGCGAGTCCAGCCCGGCCTCCAGCTCGCGGAGGTCGGCCGACCCGGTGGAGGACCGGGTCAGGGCCGCGGTGATGTGCCGGGTCTCGCCGGGCTCAATAAGCGAGGTTTGTTTACTTGGCATGGCGGCGGATCTCCTCGCGTAGCCGGGCGGTGATTTCGCCGGTGAGCTGGCCGGCCAGTCCGGCGTCGGTGCGGTGCTCTTCGCTGACGTGCCATTCCTGCACCACGCGGCCGGGCCGGGAGGAGAGCAGCAGCACGCGCTGGCCCAGCCGGACGGCTTCGCGGACGTTGTGCGTGACAAAAACGATGGTGCGGCCGGTTTCCTTCCAGATCCGCTCCAGCTCGTCGTGCAGCAGGTCCCGGGTGATCGCGTCGAGGGCGGCGAACGGTTCGTCCATCAGCAGCAGCTGCCGGTCCTGGGCGAGCGAGCGGGCCAGGGCCACGCGCTGGCGCATCCCGCCGGAGAGCTCGTGCGGGCGTTTGTCCCCCGCGCCGCCCAGGTGCACGAGGTCCAGCAGCTCGTTGGCCTTGACCCGGCGCTCGGCCTTGCCCACGCCGCGCAGCTTCAGCGCCAGCTCGATGTTCTCCCGGGCGTCCAGCCAGGGGAAGAGGGCCGCGTCCTGGAACATAAAGGCGGCGCCGTCGCTGGGCACCTCGAGGGCGCCCGACGTCGGGGCCTCCAGTCCCGCCATGATGTTCAGCAGGGTGGACTTGCCGCAGCCGGAGGCACCGAGCAGGGCGACGAACTCGCCCTGCCCGATGCTGGCGTTGACGTCGTCCAGCACCGGGGCGCCGTCGCCGAAGCGCTTGCCCAGGTTTTCCAGTACGACTGGCATGGTCATGTCCTAACTAAGGTTGGCGGAACGGGCGGTGGAGACTGGCTAGTCCTTGCCCAGTCCCTGCGCGGAGACCTTCTTCCCGGCGCCCTCGGCGAGGACGCTGTTCAGGGCCGGGAGGTCGAAGATGCCGGTGATGTCGGCCTGGGTGGTGGTCCCGGCGTCGACACCGTCCTGGAGGAGTTTCTTGTAGGTTCCGGCGAGCGGGTCGACGGTGAAGACGATGTTCTTGAGCGACCGGTCGATCACGTCGGCGGGCAGGGCGGCGCCGGCGGATTCCTTGAGGGCGGCGTTGAGGACCGTGGACTTCTCCGCGGCGGGTGCGGCGTTGAGCCAGTTCACGGAATCGGCGTGGCCCTTCAGCAGCGCCTTGACCGTGGCGGGGTGCTCGGCGGCGAACTTCTTGTTGACGATCAGGACGGTGGTGATGAACTCGCCCTTCTCCCACAGGTGCTTCTCGTCGACGAGGACCTTCGCCCCGGCCTGGAGCACCAGGCGGGAGGCCCAGGGCTCCGGCAGCCACGCGCCGTCGAGCTTGCCGTCCTGGAACAGTTTCAGGGTCTGGGCGTTCTCGGTGGGGTTGATGGCGACGTCGCCGCTGCCGTCAGTGCCGGTCTTGTAGCCCTGCTTGCCGAGCCAGGCGCGGAGGGCCACGTCCTGCGTGCCGCCGAGCTGCGGGGTCGCGAGCTTCCTGCCCTTGAGATCCGTGGCCGAGGCGATCTCGGGTTTGACCACCAGCTGGGCTCCGCCGGAAGCTGCGCCGGCGATGATGCTGATCGATGCGCCCTTGCTCTTGACGTAGGAGTTGATGGCCGGGTTGGGGCCGATGTAGGTGGCGTCGATGGCGCCGGCGTTGAGGGCCTCGATCGCGGCGGGGCCGGCGTTGAAGACCTGGGTGCTGAGCTTGGTCTCGCCGAGGCTCTTCGCGATCAGGCCCTGGCTGACCCCGACGAGGGCCGGGGCGTGCGTGATGTTGCCGAAGTAGCCGAGTTTGAGTTCGGCGGCGGGGGTGTCGGCAACCGCAGCTGCGGGCGCGGCGTCATTGGTGCGGGACACCGTGGACGCGACCGCGGCACCTGCGCCGATCAGCAGCACGAGGCCGGCAGCCAGGCTGATCTCCAGGATGCGCCTGCGCCTGGGCCTGGCGGATTCGCCGGCGACGATCCGGGTGGTGCCGGGGGTGGCGCCGGAAGCCTGGCCGGGGGTGGTGTTGTTCGAGGGCGATGACATGCGGGAAGTCCTGTTCGTGGGGTGTGCGGGGAGGCCGGGCGGGTGGTCAGCGCCGGCGACATCGCCCCCGGAACTTAGCGCGGGGGCCGTTGAAGAGCCGATCCGTTGTGGTCATTGGTTCACCATAGGGACTGCCGCGAACACCGTTCAACGGTCCGGAAACCCGGGGTCACGCGGGTTCATGCAGCGTCATATGCGGGGCCGCCATCCGGCTCTTCAGCGGATTAGTCGCCCTTAACGTTGACGAGCTGCCGGAGCTTGTGCCGTATCTTCACGAGGTCCGCGGAGTCGCGCATCACCTGGTCGATGGGTTTGTAGGCCGCGGGGATTTCGTCGATGAAGGCCTTGCTGGGACGGAACTCGATACCCTGCATGGCGGCCTTCAGCTGGGCCAGAGTGAAGGTCTTCTGCGCCGCGTGCCGTGAGTATTCGCGCCCGGCGCCGTGCGGGGAGGAGTTCAGCGATTTGGGGTTCCCCAGCCCGACGACGACGTAGGACGCGGTGCCCATGGAGCCGGGAATCAGACCGGGGTCCCCCGCCTCGGCCCGGATGGCGCCTTTGCGCGAGACCCAGACAGACTTGCCGTAATGCCATTCCTTCGCTGTGAAGTTGTGGTGGCAGTTGATCCGTTCGGCCTCGCGGACACGGCCGCCGATCCAGGATTCAAACTGCCCGACCACCCGGTCCATCATCTCCTCGCGGTTCAGCAGGGCGAAGTGCTGGGCCCAGCGGAGTTCCCTGATGTACCGGTCGAACTCAGGCGTGCCCTCCCTGAGGTAGGCCAGGTCCGGGTGCGGCACCACGATCTGCCCGCTCCGGACCGCGCTCCGGGCCTCGCCGATGTGCCGCTGCGCGAGCTTGTTGCCGACGCCGCGCGAGCCCGAGTGCAGGAACAGCCAGACGGCGTCCGTCTCATCCGCGCACACCTCGATGAAGTGGTTGCCCGAGCCCAGCGATCCCAGCTGCAGTGTCCAGTTCGCGGCGTACTGGGCGGGGTCGAAGCGCGCGTGGGCTGCCATGCGGCGCAGTTCTGCAATCCGGGGTGCCGCGGTGGCACTGATTCCGTGGTTGAAGTGCCCGGCCGAGAGCGGGATGGCGTGCTCAATGCCCTCGCGCAGCCGTTTACGATCGTTGGGCAGCTCCTTGAGGGCGTACTGCGTGCGGACGGCGATCATGCCGCAGCCGATGTCGACGCCCACGGCCGCAGGGATGACCGCGCCCAGGGTGGGGATGACGGAGCCAACGGTGGCGCCCAGGCCCAGGTGGGCGTCCGGCATCAGCGCCAGGTGCGGATAGATGATGGACAACTGCGCCGTGACCAGGGCCTGCTCGCGCGTCGCGTCATCCAGGATCGAGGCCCAGCTGATGAGCCGGCTGTTGATGACTTCCACGGCGCCTCCCATCACGATGATCGTCGGCCGGGCGCCCGGGTGGCAAGGGCCCGGAACAGCGACTTCGCGGGAAACGCACGAGCTCGCCGTATGTTTCCCCGCGAGCTCGCGCATTTCCGGCGATTTCGTTGGCCGACGCCGACGCCGGCGCGGGGCGGCCGTGGTCGGGCCCAAACGAGGAGGATCGCCTAGATCGAGTAGCGCTCGTCCTCGTGGTCGCCGGGGTGGTCGTTGACGAGACCCGCGGCGAGGGTGTTGCCGTCGAGCGGGTCGATCACCAGGAACGCCCCGGTGCGGCGGTGGTGCAGGTAGTTCTCCAGCGGCAGCGGCGCGGCGAGCCGCAGCTGGGCATGTCCAATGTCGTTGAGTTCCAGCGTGGTGGTGGGCTCCAGCTGGAAGTTGGCGAGGTCGAGCTTTCCGGTCACGTTCCGGACCAGGGCCTGGACCGTGCGGGTGCCGTGCTTGACCAGCACCTTGGCACCCTCGCGGAGCGGCTTCGGCGAGAGCCAGCACAGCGCGGCGTAGAGGTCGGCCGAGGCTTCCCGGATGGTCCCCGCCGCCGCGATCGTGTCGCCGCGGGCAACGTCGAACTCGTCCGCGAGGCGCAGCGCCACGGACTGCGGGGCCACGGCCTCGGTGAGCCGCCGTCCGGCGAAGTCGATCCCGATCACCGTGGTGCTCCGCGGAGCCTGGCCCGGGGTGAGGACGCTTACCCGGTCCCCCAGCTTCACGGAGCCCTCGGTGATCTGGCCGGCGTAGGCGCGGTAGTCGCGGTAGCCTTCGACGTCGAGCCCCGCGGCGACCGCGTCGGGAGCCAGCGCCCCCTGCGGCCGGACGACCAGCTGGACCGGGAACCGGAAGCTCTCCAGGTGGCTCTCGAGCTCGTCCGCGGCCGGCAGCGTCTCGAGGACCTCAAGCAGGGCGGGCCCCTCGTACCAGGGGGTGCGGTCCGAGCGGTCCACGACGTTGTCGCCGTCGAGCGCGGACACCGGGATCACGAAAAGATCAGTGATGCCGCCGGTATTTGAATCGTCACGGCCCAGCCCGAGCTCGCGGCCAACGCGCTGCACGTCGGCCTCGATCTCGCGGAACACGGACTCGCTGAAGTCCACGAGGTCGATCTTGTTCACGGCCACGATCACGTGCGCCACACGCAGCAGCTGCAGCACGGAGAGGTGCCGGCGGGTCTGCTCGAGGACACCCTTGCGGGCGTCAATGAGCACGACGACGGCATCCGCGGTGGACGCGCCGGTCACCGTGTTCTTGGTGTACTGCACGTGCCCGGGGCAGTCCGCAAGGATGAAGCTGCGGCGGTCCGTGGCGAAGTAGCGGTAGGCGACGTCGATGGTGATGCCCTGTTCCCGCTCGGCCCGCAGGCCGTCGGTGAGCAGCGCCAGGTCGATCGCCTGGGTGCCGGTTGCCCCGGCACCGCCGAAGCCGCGGTCCGCGGAGGTGCGGGCGACGGCGTCGAGCTGGTCGGCGAGGATCGCCTTGGAGTCGTGCAGGAGCCGGCCCACCAGGGTGGACTTGCCGTCGTCGACCGAGCCGGCCGTCGCGAAGCGGAACAGGGAAGCGTGGGCCAGCGGGGCCTCGTCAAGCAGGGCGGCCGCGCGGGCGGTGTCGATTTCAGTGCTCATTAGAAATAGCCATCCTTTTTGCGGTCTTCCATGGCGGCCTCGGAGATGCGGTCATCCGCCCGGGTCGCGCCACGTTCGGTGATGGTGGAGGCGGCAACTTCGATCACGACGTCGCGCACGGTGGCGGCGGACGATTCCACCGCGCCGGTGCAGGACATGTCGCCCACGGTCCGGTAGCGGACGGTCTTGGTGATGACCTGTTCGGTGTCGCGGGGCTGGGAGACTTCGCCGACCGCGCGCCACATGCCGTCGCGGGCAAAGACCTCGCGGTCGTGGGCGTAGTAGAGGCCGGGCAGGTCGATGTTTTCGCGCTCGATGTAGCGCCAGACGTCGAGTTCGGTCCAGTTGCTGATCGGGAACGCGCGGACGTGCTGGCCCACGGTGTGCCGGCCGTTGTAGAGGTTCCACAATTCGGGCCGCTGGTTGCGCGGGTCCCACTGGCCGAACTCGTCGCGCAGGCTCAGGATCCGTTCCTTGGCGCGGGCCTTGTCCTCGTCGCGGCGGCCGCCGCCGAAGACGGCGTCGAACTTGTTGCGCTGGATCGCATCCAGCAGCGGGACGGTCTGCAGCGGGTTGCGGGTGCCGTCGGCGCGCTCGGCCAGCTCGCCGGAGTCGATGAACTCCTGGACGGAGCCGACGACGAGCTTCAGTCCCAGCCGCTCCACGGTCCGGTCGCGGAACTCGATGACCTCGGGGAAGTTGTGCCCGGTGTCCACATGCAGCACCGGGAACGGCACCTTGCCCGGCCAGAACGCCTTGGTGGCCAGGTGCAGCATCACCACGGAATCCTTGCCGCCGGAAAACAGCAGCGCAGGCTTCTCGAACTCGGCCACGACCTCGCGGATGATGTGGATCGCCTCGGACTCGAGGGTGTCCAGGGACGAGAGGCGGGCCGAGCGCGTAGCCGCAGCAGCAGATGCCGCCCCGGGAGTGGCATCTAAGGCATCGGCCGAGGGACCCGACGCGAGCTTGCGAGCGTTGGGAAGGCCGCTGCCGCTGTCGGAGCCGCGCGCATCGTCCGAAGGACGGATGCCGCGCGGCGCAGGGGCGGGGGCGGCATCTGCTGCGGAGGCGTGGGTGATGGGGGCGGCATCGGGGTCGACGGCCACGGAAGTTGGGGAGTTGCTCATACGTGTAGTCCGCATTCTGTCTTGTCGGTTCCTGCCCAGCGGCCGGCGCGGGGGTCATCGCCCGGCGCCACCCTGCGGGTGCAGGGCTGGCAACCAATGGACGGGTAGCCCTGTGAAAGCAGCGGGTTGACGGGGAGGAGGTTATCGTCGGAGTACTGGACCAGCTGGTCGAAGCTCCAGGCCGCGACCGGGTTGACCTTGACCAGGCCGTTGGTCTCGTCCCACGTCACCAGCGGGGTGTTGGTGCGGGTGGGGGCCTCGTCGCGGCGGACGCCGGTGAACCAGAGTTCGTAGCCGGCGAGGGTGCGGCGCAGCGGGGCCACCTTGCGCAGCGCGCAGCACTGGGCGGCGTCGCGGGCGAAGAGATCCTTGCCGAGGAGGCGGTCCTGCTGCTCCACGGTGTTCTCCGGCAGCACGTCGACGACGTTGACGTGCAGGCTCGCGGCGACCTCGTTGCGGGTCGCGTAGGTTTCCGGGAAGTGGTAGCCGGTCTCCAAGAAGAGGACGTCGACGCCGGGAAGCTGGTCCGCGACGAGCGCCGGGAGGACGGCGTCGGCCATGGAGCAGGCGACGGCGACGGCGGGCAGCTCGAAGTTCCGCGCCACCCAGGCAATCACCTCGCGGGCCGGGGCGTCCCAGCCCAGCTCGGCGGCGCCGGATTCGGCGACGGCCTTGAGCTCGTCGTGGGAGCGCAGGGGCTGGGTCCGGTTCACTGCAGATCCCCCTCTTCGGCGGCGAAGGCCCATTCGGCGAAGGTCTGGCCCTCGGTGTGGTCGGCCACGAACTTCCGGACCACGCGCTCCACGTAATCGGGCAGGTCCGCAACATAGACCTTGAGGCCGCGGACGGTGCGTCCGAGGCCGGCTTCCTCGCGGCTGTCGGAAGCCAGCCCGCCGCCGAGGTGGACCTGGAAACCCGGGGTGGGGTCGCCGTCGGGCGTGGGAAGCATCATGCCTTTGAGGCCGATGTCCGCGGTCTGGATCCGGGCGCAGGAGTTGGGGCAGCCGTTGATGTGCAGCGACAGGGCCTGCGGGAGCTGCCGGGTCTCGACGAGGTCGGCGAGGCGGCGTTCCAGCTCGGCGACGGCGGTGGCGGCCGTGACCTTGGTTTCGACGATGGCCAGCTTGCAGTATTCGATGCCGGTGCAGGCGATGGTGCCGCGGCGGAACACGGACGGCCGGGCGGAGAGGCCCAGGGCGTCGAGTTCGGCGACGAGCGGTTCCACCTGGTCCTTGGGCACATCGAGGACGACGAGCTTCTGGTGCGGGGTGGTGCGCAGCCGCTGCGAGCCGCGGGCTTCCAGGGTGTCGGCGAGCTTCACGAGCTGGCCGCCGGAGAGGCGCCCGGCGAGCGGGGTGGCGCCGATGAAGAACTTGCCGTCCTTCTGCTCGTGCACGCCGATGTGGTCGCCCGGGGTGGAGGGCTTGGGCGCGGCCGGGCCGTCGTCGAGCTTGTAGCCGAGGTATTCGTCCTCGAGGACCTGGCGGAACTTCTCCGTTCCCCAGTCGGCCAGCAGGAACTTCAGCCGGGCCTTGGTGCGCATGCGCCGGTAGCCGTAGTCGCGGAAGATGCTGGTGACGCCGAGCCAGACGTCAGCGGCCTGGTCGGGCCGGACGAACGCGCCGAGGCGCTTGCCCAGCATCGGGTTGGTGGAGAGCGCGCCGCCCACCCAGAGGTCGTAGCCGATACCGAGTTCGGGGTGGACCAGGCCCACCAGGGCGACGTCGTTGATCTCGTGCACCACGTCCTGGCTGGGGTGGCCGGTGATGGCGGTCTTGAACTTGCGCGGCAGGTTGGCCAGTTCCGGGTCGCCGATGAAGCGGTCGGCGAGCTCGTGGATCAGCGGCGTCGGGTCGATGATCTCGTCCTTGGCGATGCCGGCGACCGGGGAGCCGAGGATGACGCGGGGAACGTCGCCGCAGGCCTCGGTGGTGGACAGGTCCACGGATTCGAGCCGGCGCCAGATTTCCGGGACGTCCTCGACCCGGATCCAGTGCAGCTGGATGTTCTGCCGGTCGGTGAGGTCCGCCGAGTCGCGGGCGAAGTCGACGGAGATCTGGCCGATGACGCGCAGCTGCTCGGTGGTGAGGGCGCCGCCGTCGATCCTGACGCGCAGCATGAAGTACTTGTCCTCGAGCTCGTGCGGCTCGAGCGTGGCGGTCTTGCCGCCGTCGATCCCGGGCTTGCGCTGGGTGTAGAGGCCCCACCAGCGGAAACGGCCGTGCAGGTCCGTGCCGTCGATCGAGTCGAAGCCGTGCTTGGAGTAGACGGACTCGATGCGTTCGCGGACGTTGAGGCCGTTGTCTTCCTGCTTCCAGGTTTCGTTGGCGTTCAGCGGCGCGGTGCCGTCCACTTTCCACTGCCCGTGCGGCTTTGCGGCGGGGCGGGAGGTGGGGCGCTTGGTGCGGCCTGGGGCAGCCTGGTCCGGGGACGCTCCGGCTAGAGCTGTATCAGTCATGGATCGACTGTAGGGCGGGCCGTAATGCCGTCACAAAGGGCCGGAAACGCGGGGTCACCTAGGGCAACAAATCGTCACGAAGCGTCGGCGAGCCTTGAAGTGGCGCGGATCGTGTGCATGGTTTGGGGCGCGGTTTGGGGGTTGGCGGCGGCGTGCGGGGCGTCGCCGGCGGCGTGCCGACGCCGGTTCAGGCCCCCGGTTCAGGCCCCCGCGGCGAGGGCGGCGTCGTAGCGGTCCAGCGCGATTTCGGCCAGCACCGGGGACGGCAGCAGGGCCGCCGTGACGAGGTCCGCGCCGGCCTTGTGCAGCTGGTCGTGGAAGAAGCCCGGGGCCAGCAGGTACGCGGCGATGACCACGCGGCCGCCCAGGTCCACGGCCCCCGCCGACTCCCCCGCTCCGGCGCCGCCCGCGGCCTCCTCGCGGAGCATGGCAACGGCCTCGGGCACGGACGGCTTCGCGGACGCGCCGTAGGCGGCCACGATCCGGTTGGAACGCAGCGCGCGCAGCTGGCTGGCGAGTTCCTCGACGTTCGTCGCGGCGGTGGGGTCGGAGGACCCGGCGGCGGCGAGGATGACGGCGTCGTTGTCGGTCACACCGGCCTCCCGGAGCCGGACGTCCAGCAGGGCCGCGAGCCGCGGGTCGGGCCCCAGCGGCGCGGCGGCGCGGGTGCCCGGCCGGCTCTTGACCGCCCGGGCGATGTCCACCTTGACGTGGTACCCCACGCTGAGCAGCAGCGGCACGACGACGGCGCTCTCCCCCGCCGGCAGGCCCGCCACGACGGCCGGCAGCTCGGGCTCCTGGACGTCGACGTAGGCCTCGCGGACGTCGAGCCCCGGCCGGAGCGCGGCGATCCCGTCCCGGAGGGCGTTGACTTCGGCGCCCCCCTCCGCGCTGGAGGTGCCGTGGGCGCAGGCGATCAGGATGGGGCTATTCATAGCCGTTAGCGTAGCCTTGGAGCCGCCCCATCCGCCCCTTGATATCCGACCGGGACCCTCCATGACTTTTTCCTTCAGCGTTGTCGCGGTCTGGCTGGACCTGGCTGGCGTCTTCTTCTTCGCGGTCTCCGGGTCCCTGCTCGCGGCCCGGAAGCAGTTCGACATCATCGGCTCCCTGCTGCTGGCCTCGGTGGTGAGCCTGGGCGGCGGCGTCATCCGCGACATCATCATCAACGCCGGCCCGCCCGCGGCCTTCACCAACCCGGCCTACCTGGCGCCGCCGCTGCTCGCCGCTGGGCTGGTGTACTTCCTGTTCTCCAGCGTCCAGCGCTACACCTCGCTGCTGATCCTGTTCGACGCCGGCGGCCTGGCACTCTTCTGCATCACCGGATCCCTCAAGGCGCTGGCCGCCGGGATGAACCCCATCGCGTCGCTGCTCCTGGGGGTCACGACGGCGGTGGGCGGCGGCCTGCTGCGCGACATCACCGCCAATGAGGTGCCCCAGCTGTTCGACCCGAAGGATCTCTATGCGCTGCCGGCGTTTGCGGGGGCGGCGCTGACCGTGGCCCTGTCCGTCACCGGCACCTTCAACGCGGTGACCGCGGGCGCCGTGGCCGCGGTCGTTTTCGCGTTCCGGGTCACGGCCTGGCGGCGGAAGTGGCACGTGCCGCTGGCGGTCCGCGGCTGGCACCGGCTGGGGCTGGGCGCGGCCAATGGCGGGCCCAAGGATTAGCTAGGATAAGAACCATGACTGACATGTTCCTCGAGAAGTTCCGCGCGCTTGTTCCGAAGTATCTCGAAGACGAATGGCAGGAAGAGGATGGCCTCCCGGCCGACGAGCTGGATGCGGCCCTCGCCGAGCACCAGTTCCAGGTTCCCCTGGTGTTGCGCGAGTTCTACCTGGCGGTCGGCGGCTGCGAGGACATCATGGAGGCGTACCACTACTTCTGGGACCCCGAAGAGCTCGAAGTTGATGACGAGGGCTTCCTCATGTTCCTCGAGGACGAGGAAGAACAGTTCACTTGGGGCTTCCGGGTCGGCGACCTCAGCGTCCCGGACCCGATCGTGTACCGCCGCAACAACGCCCGCGGCCAGTGGAAGAGCGAAGAAGGCACCTTCTCCGAGTTCGTCTTCGACATGTTCGAGTGGGCTTTCAACGACGAGGACGAGGACTAACCTCCGGCAGCCGTCGGCTTTTCCCCACCTTTGACTGGCGCAACCCGCGTGTTGCCCGGAAACGCCGGGATCCCCGGCGCCAGGAAGCCAAAAGTGGGGAAACTCAGCGCACCACCCTGCCCCGCAGAACCTGCCATACTTCCCGGACGATCTTTTGCGGGTTGTAGACAACGTCTTGGTACCCGTAACGGAGTACGGCGTAGCCGGTAAGTGTGCTGGCATTGTTCCTCAGGCGGTCTTTCTTGACCTGCCGGGCTGCCAAGTGCGTGCTTCCATCGATCTCCACGATGAGGAAGCCCTCCAGCAGGAAGTCCACGATGCCGATTCCCGGCAGGTCCATCTGCGTCTGGGTGTAGATCCCTTCGCTCCGGAACAGCAGCCTGGCCACAACTTCTATCGCGGAGTCCGCGGTTCCGTCCACCAGATCCAGGACACTGCGTGCCCCGCCGTTTCGATTTCCCGGAAGACGTTGCGCAAGATAGCCGAGCGTGGTGCGGCCCTGCACCAGGGCGCTTTCCACCATGACCGCGGCTTCCACGGCCGGCAGGCATCTCAGCGCATGCAACAACGAGTCGGTCACCCCGGCCACCGGGCGGGGGAAATCCGGCGGCACCACACTGCCACGATGAACCACGACGCCGGCAGCCGAGCCGTGCCGGCACAGGAGGTGCAGCCGCTCCGGGGCGTGAAGTCTCCAGAGCCCGTGGTGCGGGGCCGCCGAGCAGCAGCTCAGCAGGCCGTTGGCCAGCACGGCGGCAACGAGGTCCGGCTGCGCATCGTGCAGCGCCACGACTCCGTGCCGCAGCCGCACCGCCTGTCCGGAAGCCAGGGTGCTCCTGATGGTCCGTTCGGTGAATCCGGCCTGTAACAGCGTCGCCGTCCGGGCCACTGAGCCGGCGTATTTCAAGTATTCGGTGACGTCCATGACTCCAGCAGACCCGGCGGTGACCACGTCGTAGACCCGGCAGTTGGACTATGTGGACAAACTCTCCGCCGAATTTCCCCACGTATCAGACACCTCCACGGCGCGCCGCAGCGAAAGGCCAGGGTTTCCGTCGTCGAAACGTTGAAACGTGGGGAAAGTCCGTCGGGAATCACCAGAAAGGAACCTGTGACAACAAATTTACACAGGCGCTAGACAGCATGACATTTCTGTCATAGGCTCATTCATGGGTTCACCAAATGCCTCCGGTGGATCTGATGCGAACGGAGAAATGGCCCCGGTTCGACGCAACGGATGACTCGAAACGTTGCAGAGAACCGGGGCCATTCCGTTTAAGCCGGAGACCCGCGAGGCAGCCAGGGCAAAGGCGATAGGCAAAGGCGATAGGCAGGGACCGGGTCCCGCCACCGCAGGAGAGTCAGCTGGCGCGGTCCACCACGGCCATCGCGAAGTTGGTCAGCGAGGTCTTCACCACGCCCTCGGGCAGCGGCGCCAGGGCGGCAATCGCCTCGTTGGCCCAGGCCCGGGCCACCACCCATGACTCCGCCGTGACGGGGTGCTCGCGGAGGCCGGCGACGGCGGCGGCGAGGGCCTCGTCGGAGCTGAGGTCGCCGTCGATGAGCTTCAGGAGCTCGACGGCGGACTGGTCGCCGTTCCCGGCCTTCTTGCGCAGCAGCAGCACGGGCAGCGTCGGCACACCTTCGCGCAGGTCGGTGCCAGGAGACTTGCCGGACTTGACCTTAACCCCGGTGACGTCGATGACGTCGTCGGCGAGCTGGAAGGCCACGCCCACCTTTTCGCCGTACTCGACCAGCATGGGCTCATAGGACTCATCGGCGCCGGAGAAGATCGCGCCGAGCTGCCCGGAGGCCGCCACAAGGGAGCCGGTCTTGTCCGCGATGACCGAGAGGTAGTGCTCCACCGGGTCCTCGTCCGGGCGCGGGCCGACAGTCTCGTGCAGCTGGCCCAGGCAGAGCCGCTCGAAGGTGCGCGCCTGGATGCCGAGCGCGCGCGAGCCGAGTTCGGAGACCAGGATGGAGGCGCGGGCAAAGATCAGGTCGCCGGTCAGGACCGCGACGGAGTTGCCCCAGACCTCGTGCGCCGTGGGGGCGCCGCGGCGGAACGGCGCGGAGTCCATCACGTCGTCGTGGTAGAGCGTCGCCAGGTGGGTCAGTTCGACGACGACGGCGGCCTGCACCACTGCGGGCCGGGAGGCGTCGCCCAGGTGGGCGCAGAGCAGGGTCAGCAGCGGGCGGATCCGCTTGCCGCCGGCTTCCACGAGGTGGCGCGACGTCGCGTCAGCCAGCGGATCGGAGTTGGCGATGGCTTCGCGCAGTTTCTTCTCCACGCGGGCCAGGTTGGTGGTGATCGCAGGGCCCAGTTCGGGGTCCCCGGCGATCGCGGCAAAGCCGGCCGGCAGCTGCAATCCAGTGGCGATCGCGGTGGTGTTGAGGCTGGGCTCGGAGCTCGGCAGGCCGTGTCCGGCGTGCGTCCAGCTTTGGTCTGCAGAGTTGGTCACGGGTTAACCCTAACTTCAGTTGCGGAAACCGCGGAGTTGGCGCCGGTGTGCGAAGTGGTGTCGGCGTTGGCGCCGGTGTGTGAAGGGGTGTCGGCCCGGGGCGGGCCGGCAGGCGACGGCCCCGTACTGGCAGCGTCCGCCCGGGACCGGCCCTGGTTGGACGTCGCCGGGACGAGGGATTCCAGCACCCGGATGACGCGGTCCTCGAAGCCCCTGGCCGCGGGATCGGTCAGGTTGGCCAGCAGCCGCACCACGAACCGCATCAGCACAGGAATGGGCATGCCCGTCCGGAGGGCCAGTTTCATCACGGCCGGCTTGCCGATCAGGGCAGCGAAGGCCCGGCCCAGGGTGAAGTGCGAACCCCACTGGTCCCGCACGTAGTCCGCGTACCGCGAAAGGTGCGCGTCGGCGTCGGCCCCGGTCCAGCCGGCGGAGGCGGAGCGGGCGGCGCCGTCGATGATGAACTCGGCCGCGAACCGGGCGGACTCCATGGCGTAGGAGATGCCCTCGCCGTTGAACGGGGACACCATGCCGCCGGCGTCGCCGAGCAGGAGCAGGCCCGGCGAGTAGTGCGGGGTGCGGTTGAAGCCCATCGGCAGCGCGGCGCCGCGGATCTCGCCGACCTGGTTTTCCGGGGTGAATCCCCACTCGGCGGGCATGCCGGCGGTCCATTCGCGCAGGACCTGCTTGTAGTCCAGCTTGCCGAATTCCTTGGAGGAGTTCAGGATGCCCAGGCCCACGTTGGAGGTGCCGTCGCCGACGCCGAACACCCAGCCGTAGCCGGGCAGCAGCTTGCCGTCGCGGCCGGGGAGCTCCAGCCAGCCTTCCATCCAGTCATCGTCGTGCCGGGGCGAGGTGAAGTAGGTGCGGACGGCGACGCCGAGCGGGCGGTCGTCGCGCTTCCGGATGCCGAGGGATACGGCGGTGCGGCTGGAGTTTCCGTCCGCGGCGAGCACGACGTCGGCGCTGAAGTCGCGGGTCTCCCCCGTCTTGCGGCCGGACTCGTCGAGCAGGGCGGCGCGGACCCCGGTGACGCGGCCGTCGTCGGAGCGCAGTGCCTCGGTGACGCTGTGGCGTTCCAGCACGACGGCGCCCGCGGACTGGGCGTGCCGGGCCAGTTCCTCGTCGAAGCCGATCCGGGTGCGGATCAGCCCGTACTGCGGGAAGTCGGAGACCTCGGGCCAGGGCAGTTCGATGCTGCGGCCGCCGGCGAGCAGGCGCAGGCCCTTGTTCCGGCGCCAGCCGTCGGTTTCGGGGTGCGGCAGGCCCAGCTTCTGGATCTCGCGGACGGCGCGGGGGGTGAGCCCGTCGCCGCAGACCTTTTCACGGGGGAAGCTGGTCTTTTCCAGCACCGTGACGTCGATGCCGGCCTGGGCCAGGTAGTAGGCGGCAGTGGACCCGGCCGGACCTGCTCCGACGATCAGTACTTTCACAGCGGCGATGGACTAACGCGCGGGCCGGATGATGTTGCGTCGCAGCTTCGCCACCGGTCCGGTGTGGGCGGCCAGTGCTGCGGCGCCCGCGGCGGGGCCGGACTCGGCGCCGGGCTTGACGGCGCGGTGCACGGCAACGATGCCGCCGGTGAGGTTGCGGTAGGTGACCTTGTCCCAGCCGGATTCCTGCAGCCACGCCGCGAGGTGGTCCTGGTCCGGCCAGGCGCGGATGGACTCGGCGAGGTAGACATAGGCATCCGGGTTGGAGGCCACCTTGACGGCGATCGCGGGCAGCGCACGCATCAGGTATTCGGTGTACATGGTGCGCCACAGCGGCACGACGGGCTGGGAGAACTCGGCGATGACGAGCTTGCCGCCCGGCTTGGTGACGCGCAGCATCTCGGCCAGGGCCTTTTTCGGCTCGTTGACGTTGCGCAGGCCGAAGGAGATGGTGCTGGCATCGAAGGTGTTGTCCGCGAAAGGCAGGCGGGTGGCGTCGCCGGCGATGAAGTCGATGTCGGGGCGGCGGCGCTTGCCAACCTTGAGCATGCCCAGCGAGAAGTCGCACGCGATCACGTCGATGCCGGCGTCGGCATACGGTTCGCTGGAGGTGCCGGTGCCGGCGGCGAGATCGAGCACCCGCTGGCCCGTCTTCACATCCATGGCTTCGACCACAATCTTGCGCCAACGCCGCGTCTGCCCCATCGACAGGACATCGTTGACGACGTCGTATTTGGGGGCGACGTCGTCAAACATCGTGGCTACTTCGTCCGGACGCTTATCCAAGGATGCTCGGTTCACCCTTACAGTGTCTCAAATGATCAGCACACACCCTAACCACGCCCTGAGCGGGCCCGGACCAGGGGCCGGGCATCCCCTAACCGGCCCCTGAGCAGAGGCTCAGCACGCCCGGAGCAGGGCCTCCGGCGTGTCGGGAGTAGTGTGGTCTCACTATGACGAGCGCGTTCCGAACCCTGACAGTCCCCCTCGATGCAGAATCATTCCCCGGGGGGCTGCCGTCGCTTCTGGTCCGGGACGACCTCCTCTGCTGGACCCGCCGGGAGGCCGGCCTCGTCGGCTTCGGCGAGGTGGCCCGGTTCACCGCCACGGGACCCGACCGCTTCCTTGAGGCGGATATCTGGTGGCGCCACCTGGTCCTCGAGGCCGAGATCACCGACGCCGTCGAATGGCCCGGCACCGGCCCCGTCGCGTTCGGCTCCTTCGCCTTCTCCAAAGCCTCCGCGCATGAGTCGCGGCTGATCGTGCCCGAAATCGTCGTGGGACTGCGCGACGGCAAGGCCTGGCTCACCCAGTTGACGTTCGACGGCGGCGACCTCACCGAGGCGGGAGCCCGCGCCGCGCTGGACCGCTGGCTGGTGGCACCCGGCGTCGTACCCGCTGGGACGGACGCTGCCGGAGACCCGCCTGCCGCCGACGTGACCCTCGCGGACGGCCCGACGCCGGACATCGGCGCCGCCGGGAACGGCACACCCGCCGCCGTGCCCACCCGGGCCGGTGCCGCCGTCGTGCGCCCTTTGCCGCTGGCTGCCGGGGCGACGCTGCACACCGGCTCGCTCAGCGAGGAGGACTGGAAGGCCGCCGTGGCCGCGGGTGTGGCCGAGATCCGCACCGGGGCGCTCGAGAAGCTCGTGCTGGCCCGGGACATCGTCGCCACCGTCCCGGCCGGGGTGAACGCCGCCGAGATCCTGCGCCAGCTCGCCGTCCGCTACCGCGAATGCTGGACCTACGGCGTCGACGGCCTGGTGGGCGCCACCCCCGAGATGCTGATCCAGGTGGAGGGGCGCACCGCACAGGCCCGCGTCCTGGCCGGCACCCTGGACCGCCGCGACGCCGACGGCATGGCCGGCTCGCCGCTGGAGTTCGCCGAGCGCGTGCTGGCCGGATCCGAGAAGCAGCGCCATGAGCACGACATCGCGATCCAGTCGCTGACCACCCAGCTGGCACCGTTTTCGGAGGCGATGAACGCGCACAGCGAGCCCTTCATCCTGGAACTGCCCAACGTCTGGCACCTCGCCTCGGACGTGAAGGCGGAACTGGCGGAGGTGGAGGGACATGTCCCCACCAGCCTCGCCCTGATCAATGCGCTGCATCCCACTGCGGCGGTCTGCGGCACGCCGACCACCGTGGCGGGCGCGCTGATCCGCAAGCTGGAGCACCTGGACCGCGGCCCGTACGCCGGACCGGTCGGCTGGCTCGACGCGGCCGGCAACGGGGAGTGGGGCATCGCGCTGCGCGGCGCCGTCATCGAGTCCCCGCAGACGGTGCGGCTGTACGCGGGCTGCGGCGTCGTCGAGGGCTCCGTGCCGGAGGCCGAGCTCGCCGAGACCTGGGCAAAGTTCCGGCCGATGCTGGAGTCCCTGGGCATCAGCAGCTGAAGTCCGGGACGTTTGGGCCTTGCGTCCCGCCACCGGGTCCGCAACGTTTGGGCTGTGGGTCCCTCGGGCCGGTCCCTGAATCCGGGATTCCAGACACCCCGGCGTGTGAAAGTCTTGCATTTGACCCCGAAATAGTTATCCAATAGTGAAACTTAGTTTTCTGTGACGCACATCTCTTCTTCGGCGATACACTATAAACCGATTTGGTTACGCATCCCTCCTGCAACAAAAGGTAAGAAAATGCAGATCTCCCGTTCGCTCCTTAGCACCTCCACGCTCAAGGCAGCCACCGTGCTGGCCATCGGCGCACTGTCCCTGTCCGCCTGCACCAATGCCTCCGAGAAGGCACCCGCCGGCGCGGCGCCGTCCGTGTCCGGCAGCGCCGCGGCCAGCTTCGACCCCAGCACCGTGCAGAAGGACGACGCCCTGGCGGCCATGGTGCCGGCGGCGATCAAGTCCAAGGGCACGCTGACCGTGGGCTCGGACACCTCCTACGCCCCCGCGGAATTCCTCGGCACCGACGGCCAGACCCCGGTGGGCTACGACGTCGACATCGCCAAGGCGATCGGCGCCACCCTGGGCCTGAAAGTCCAGGTGCAGACGTCCGAATTCACCGGCATCCTCCCGGCCCTGGGCCCGAAGTACGACCTCGGCATCTCCTCGTTCACCATCAACCCGGAGCGGCTCGGCGCAGTCAACATGGTCAGCTACTTCAACGCCGGCACCGCCTGGGCCGTGCAGAAGGGCAACCCGAAGAAGGTTTCGCTGGATGACCTGTGCGGCAAGTCCGTTGGCGTGCAGACCGGTACCGTCCAGGAAGATCCGGACCTGTCGGACCGCAGCAAGAAGTGCGTGGCCGACGGCAAGCCGGCCATCAACGTGGTGACCCTCAAGAACCAGACGGACATCACCACCCGCCTGGTCAACGGCAGCGTCGACGCGATGGCCGCAGACTCCCCCATCACCGGCTACGCCATCACCCAGACCAACGGCCAGATCGAAAAGCTCGGCGACGTCTACGATTCCGCACCGCAGGGGATCGCCGTGGCCAAGTCGGACACTGCCCTGGCCGAGGTCGTCCAGAAGGCCGTCACCAAGCTCATGGAGAACGGTTCCTACAAGAAGATCCTGGAAGGCTGGGGCAACGCCGACGGCGCCATCACCAAGTCTGAGGTCAACCCGGCGGTCGGATCTTGAGTCTTCCCACCACCGGCCGCACACCAGGTGCGCACATGGACAGTCATCAGGACAAGCACGAGGCACCGGTAGTCCTGAATAATCCGGTGCCCGTCCGGCACCCGGGCCGCTGGATCAGCGCCATCATCATCCTCGGCGTGCTCGCCCTGTTCCTGCAGAGCCTGGTCACCAACCCCAACTTCCGCTGGGACATCGTGGGGACCTACATCCTTGACACCAAGGTGGTGCAGGGCGTCGGCTGGACGCTGCTGCTGACCTTTGCCTCCATGGTCCTGGCCATCATTCTGGCGATCCTGCTGGCGTTCATGCGCCAGTCGGAGAACCCGGTGTTCCGCTGGTCCAGCTGGGCCTGGGTCTGGTTTTTCCGCGGCACTCCGGTGTACACGCAGTTGGTCTTCTGGGGCCTGATCTCGGTCCTCTATCCCAAGATCACCGCCGGCGTCCCGTTCGGGCCCGAGTGGTTCGCCGTGGACACGAACACCGTCATCACAACAACGGCTGCGGCGATCCTGGGCCTGGGCCTGAACGAGTCCGCCTACCTGGCGGAAATCTTCCGGGCCGGCCTCAAGTCAGTGGACCGCGGCCAGGAGGAAGCCGCCGAGGCCCTCGGCATGGGCAAGACCAAGATCATGTGGCGGATCATCCTGCCGCAGGCCATGCGGGTGATCGTGCCGCCCACCGGCAACGAGACCATCGGCATGCTGAAGACCACCTCCCTGGTCCTGGCCGTGCCGTTCACCCTGGACCTGACGTTTGCCACCAACACGCTGGCCAACCGGACCTATCTGCCGGTGCCCCTGCTGATCGTGGCGGCCATCTGGTACCTCGTGATCACCAGCCTGCTGATGGTGGGCCAGCACTTCATCGAGGCCTACTACGGCAAGGGTGTGGACAACCGCGCCCCGGCCACCATCAACCCGGCGGCAGCCAAGGCCGCCGCGGCCGTGGCGCCGAGCGCTGCAGCGGAGCCGGCCCTGAAAATGGACTTTCCCGAGGAGGAGGCAAAATGACGATCACCACTGAGAAACCGCTGGTGCGGATCGAGGGCCTCCACAAGTTCTACGGCACGCACCATGTGCTGCGCGGCATCGACCTGGAGGTCAACCAGGGCGAGGTGTCCGTGGTGATCGGCCCGTCAGGTTCGGGCAAGTCCACCATGCTGCGGTGCGTGAACCTGCTGGAGACCATCAGCGCCGGCCGCATCTCCGTGGACGGGCAGCTGATCGGCTACCGCGATGTCAAGGGCCGGCTCCATGACCTGAAGACCAAGGAGATCGCAGCCCAGCGCCGCGAGATCGGCATGGTGTTCCAGCGCTTCAACCTGTTCCCGCACAAGACCGCGCTCTACAACATCATGGAGGCACCGGTCCACGTCAAGGGCCAGTCCCGGGACGCCGCACGGAAGCGGGCCATGGAACTGCTGGACCGCGTGGGGCTGGCGGACCACGCCGGCCACTACCCGTCCCAGCTTTCCGGTGGGCAGCAGCAGCGCGTGGCCATTGCCCGCGCGCTGGCCATGGATCCGGAGCTGATGCTCTTCGACGAGCCCACCTCCGCGCTGGACCCCGAGTTGGTGGGCGATGTCCTGAACGTCATGAAGGACCTCGCCCGGTCCGGCATGACCATGATTGTGGTGACCCACGAGATCGGCTTTGCCCGCGAAGTGGGCGACCGCCTGACCTTCATGGACGGCGGTGTGGTGGTGGAATCCGGCGATCCCACCGAGGTCCTGACCAACCCGCAGCACCCCCGCACCAAGGAGTTCCTCAGCCGGGTGCTGTAACACCGGTACCCCGCGCCGATTTCGGACAGCCGCTACGTGGATCCACGTGGCGGCTGTCCGTTTTCGTAGCGGATTCCGCCTGGCGATGCGCAAAAGCCCTGACGCTACCGGAATTCGGCAGCACCGGGGCTTTTCCGTGTCATGAGGCAGCTTCCGCGTCGCGGTCACCCCGCGGAACATGCACGACGCCGGCGCCCGCCCGCCCGGAGCACGACGCCGGCGCCCGCCCGCCGTCATTTTCCTTCCGAGTTGCCCGGTTGCCATCAGATCGGCCGAGACCCCGCGAACCATGGCGTTTCCCGGCGCCCGGACCCGCCTTGGCATCGCGGATTCGTCCCGCGCACGCCTCGGTGCCCCTTGCGCGGCGGTTTCCGCCTCGCGATGCGCAAAAGCCCCGGCGCTACCGGAATTCGGTAGCGCCGGGGCTTTTCCGTGTCATGAGGCAGGTTCCGCGTCGCGGTCACGTCCGCGGGCATGCACGGCGACGGCGCCCGCCCGCCGTGCGGTATGCCAGGTACGCCACTACCCCGTCGACAACCCAGGGCAGCCCGACGTGCGGCGTGTCACTGCACGGCGCTGAAGGAGCCTTGACCGCTCACCACGACGGGCACAGACTGGCACTGGCCGATGCCGTGGACACGGGAAGTGAGAGGACTGACGAATGGACGCCGCCGGTACGTTCCTGATCGTGGTCGGTGTTGACGGGTCCGAACAGTCGCTGGCCGCCCTTCACTGGGCCGTTGACGAAGCGCGCATGCGCCCTGGCAAGGTCCGGGCCGTCACCGCCTGGCACTATCCTCCGGTGCCGTCCGCAGTGGAAGACAGCGGCACCAATGACTCCCTTCACGCTGCTCAACGTGTTCAGGCCGGCGCACTCAAAGCCGTCGCTGCTGAGGGCCTGGACATTACAGGAATGCTTGTTCGGGATTCACCCGCCCCCGCTCTGCTGGATGCCGCCAAAGACGCGGACCTGCTCATCGGGGGATCCCGGGGGCACGGAGGGTTCGCAGGACTTCTTCTCGGGTCGACCTCCAGCCAGGTCGCGCACCATGCCCCCTGCCCCGTGCTGGTCGTCCGGCCCAGGAGCGGCACCTGATTCCTGGCGCCAAAGAGTTCCACCCCTGAATTCTGACGCACCCAAGCAGGCGGGTGAATGTGGATGATACCGATGCTTACGCTCGCATTTGCGGTGCTGCTCGTGTTGGGAGTTCTCATCTCCGAGCGGGCCAGCCGAACGGTGCTTTCCACTGCGGTGCTGTTCCTTCTCGGCGGCTTCGTCCTGGGCCAGGGCGTTCTCGGAGTTGTCCCGATAACACCTGCCGATCCTGTCGTCGGGGTTCTGGCCCAGCTGGCTCTGTTCTCGGTCCTGTATACGGACGGCATGAAAGTGGGGTTGTCCGACCTTCGCAGGGCGTGGCGTTTGCCCGGCCGGGCACTGCTGCTCGGGCTGCCTCTGACACTTCTGGTCACCGCCGTGCTGGCCCATTACATTGCGGGACTTCCCTGGCTGCAGTGCTTCTTGCTTGGTGCGGTGCTCGCTCCGACTGATCCGGTATTCGCGGCCGCCATTGTGGGGCATGAGGAAGTTCCAGGGCGGTTACGCCACCTCCTCAACGTCGAGTCAGGACTCAACGACGGCCTGGCCCTGCCCGTGGTCCTCATACTGTTGGCCCTCGGTGGCGGAACGGATGTCGGTCCTGGGGAACTGGCCGAAGAAATCGTCCTGGGCCTGCTTATCGGCGTCGTGGTCCCGCTGATCGTCATCTGGCTGGAGCACCTTCCCTTCTTGATGGCGACAAAAGGACTGCAACCGCTGGTGGCGGTCTCCATTGGCCTGCTGGTCCTTGCCATCTGCCTGGTGACAGGGGCGAACCTCTTCCTCGCGGCGTTCGCGGGCGGAATCACGGTGGCCACGGCAGGACCGGGATTCCGGGAGGAATTCGAACAGTTCGGGGAGCTTGTGTCCGAACTGCTGAAGCTCGCGGCCATCCTGGTGTTTGGCGCCCTGATCACGCCAGAGTTCCTTTTCGGCGAGATCGCGTGGACGGGGTGGTTATTCGCCGCCCTGGCCATCGCCGTAGCGAGGCCGTTGGCCCTACTGGTTTCCTTCCTCGGCACCCGCCTGCCCGCCAAGGAGCAGCTCGCGGCGATGTGGTTCGGTCCGAAAGGTTTCGCTTCCGTGGTCTACGGGCTCCTCGTCCTCGAATCAGGGATCCAACACTCCGACGAGCTTTTTCATCTCGTGGCGCTGGTCATAACGCTTTCCATATTGGCGCATTCCTCGACCGACGTCCTTGTCGCCAAGCAGTTCCAGGCCACCCGCTCCGAGCCGTAGGATACGAATCCGCTCCGACTCGCCGCCGGCCGCGCGCCCATTGCGTCCTGCGTGGCGGATTTCGGCCGGCGATGCGCAGAAGCCCCGCCGCTACCGGAATTCGGCAGCGCCGGTGCTTTTCCGCGTCATGTGCGGTGTTGAGCATCCTTGTCACCGCGCGGAACGCGCACGACGGCGGGGCACGCCCGCCGCTGCCAGCTTCCTGTCGAGTTGCCCGGCTGCCATCAGATCGGCCCAAACCCAACGAACCATGCCGTTTCCCAATGCCCGGACCCGGTTCTCCCTCTCCTTTTCGTCAACGACAGCCTGCGATGCGGTCCGGCCCTTCAGGTATTCGGACTTGACGTACTTTTCGACGCCATCAAATTCCCCTGCAACCCGCACTCCTTCCCAGTAGTAGTCCGTGTAGCCCACGAGTCCTGAACCGTCGCGGAATTCCTGCTGGAGTTCCGGCGCCTGGAACCCGGCCACCCACATGAGCGCCCGGCTGTATGACTCCCCCGCAGAGCCCGACCGCGGATCAGCAAACTCCACTGCAGTCCGGATCCGCCGCGCGGCGGCCGCGGTGTAATTATCCTCGATCCCAGCCAGCAGCAACTCTTTGGTGAGGGCCGGCAGTCGCTGCTCAACGTCAGGTTTGAGCACGTGGTCCAGGGGCGCCACGGCCTCAGCGAACGGGGTGAAGGCCGCGAGATCCAGTACGGTGCGAATTCTCCCGGTTACCAATATCCCGTCCCGCCGCACACACTTCAGCCCGGCCGCAGGAGCGTAGTGTCGCAGCACCCCAGCCCGGGACCGTCCGCCGTTGTTCTGAAGCGTCAGTGCGTGGATGGGATGGCGGAGTCCGATGGTCGGAATTCTCCAGACCGAGGCAGCGGAATGCCGGGCAAAGATCGTCCGGGCAACAAAGGTCTCCGCGGCTGCCCCGACCCGGACCCGGTACTGGTCCCATTGATTCAGATCCCGCCAGACACGGCCGTCGACGTAGACACCCTGCCGCAGCCGGACCAGCGCGCCCGAACGGCAGCGCCGGGCCAACTCCTTGGCAGTCAGACCATGCTGGACGTGCTCGCGGGTGAGGATCAACCTCGGCAGTTCTGTCATGCAAAGAAGATCCCAGCCCCTCACCCGTGGCGCTACGCCCCGACCCGGCCATGTGGACAACTGACACGATCCCCGTCGTCCGCGGCGCATCCCGTTCGTCGACGCGGTTCCCGTTCGTCGATGCGGTTCCCGTCGTCCGCGGCGCGAAAACCCTGACGAGGCGAGTATTCGGGCGCGCAGGGTAGTGGGTGCGTCGTCAAGCCTTCAGCGCATCGCCGGGCTCGTCGCGGGTCGCTGGAACCGAAGAGCGTCGCGGGCCGCGTAGCGCGTCGCCCCGGGCCCCTGGCGCGCGCAACTTCCCATTCCTTGACGCAGTTCCCGTCCTCCGCGGCGCGAAAGCCCTGACGCGGCGGGCATTCGGGCGCGCACGGTATTGGGCGCGCCATCAGGCGGGCAGCGCATCGCCCGGCTGGTCGCGTGTCGCGGACCGATAGTGAGCAGCGCTCCCGTTCTTCGACGCGGTTCCCGTTGTGCGCGGCGCGAAAGCCCTGACGCGGCGGGCATTCGGGCGCGCAGGGTATCGGGCGCGTCATCAGGCTCGGAGCGCGTCGAGGGTGAGCGGGCTCCGGGCCCTACTCCGCCGCGAGCACCCCGGCAGCGGCAGCGCCCACCGCGGCGCGGATGCGTGCGTGCAGTTCCCGCAGCCCGTGCCGGTCCGTGCGCACCTCGATGATGCTGCGGCCCTCCACCGGACGGGACAGCGCCGCGGCGAGGTCCGCCGTCGTGCTGACCGAGCGGTGCGCGACGCCGTAGGCCGCCGCGAGTGCCGCGAGGTCCACGCTGTGCGGGGTGCCGAAGAGTCGTTCGACGGCGGTCCCGTAGCGGCCCGAGGCCTCGACGGCGCCGTGTTCGAGCAGCCCGAAGATGGCCCCGCCGGCGTCGTTGAGGACCACGATCCGCAGGTTGGGTTCCTCTTCCCCGGCCCCGAGCAGCAGCCCGCCGGCGTCGTGCAGGAAGGTGACGTCGCCCAGCAGCACCGTGGTCTCCTGCCGGCCGCCCAGCGCGATGCCGGTGGCCGTGGCCAGGGTCCCGTCGATCCCGGCGAGGCCGCGGTTGGCGAAGACCGTGGCGGCCGGCTCGGCGGCGGGGGCGCCGGCGAGGTCGACGTCGCGGATGCCGTTGGAGGAGCCGAGCACGAGCTGCCCGCGGCTGTGCTCCCAGACCAGGGCGCCGACGGCGGGCCCGGTGGCGGCGGAGCCGGACAGGGCCAGGTCGAGGGCGTGCTGCGCGGCGGCCCCGGCCAGCAGCCAGGCGTCCAGCCAGGCCGCGGAGCCCCGGCCGGCGAAGTCGGCGAGGTCCGCGAGGTTGTGGAGCGGCAGTTCGGTGCGGCGGCCGGGCTCGTACCAGCCCACGGGAACCGGCTGGTACAGGGCGGAGGGAACGTCGGCGCGGGCCAGCAGGGCACTCACCGGCCGGGAGAGGGTGGGCCGGCCGAACAGCACCACTCGCTCGATCGGCTGCGCGGACTCCGGGCCAAAGTCGGCCAGCAGGAGCCGGTAGGGCCCCACCGCGTTGGGCCCGAACCGGGCGTTGGAGGACGGCTCGGCGAGCAGCGGCAGGCCGTGGGCGCGGGCGAAGGCTTCGGCGACCGGGCCGGCGTCGTGCCCGGCCAGCACCACGGTGCGCCGTTCCGGCAGGGCCTCGGAGGCCGGCGGGAAGTCCAGGGCCAGCGGGCCGCGGGGCGCGCGGTACACCCGGCGGCCGGACTCGGGCGGGAGCATGTCGCCCGCGGCGGGAACCAGCGGATCGCGGAAGGCCAGGTTGAGCTGCACTGGACCCGGCGGGGTGTCCTCGAACGCGCCGGTGGCGGCGCTGAGCGCGGTCTCCACGGCGTGCCGCGGGCTGCGGCCGGCGGGCACATCGGCGGCGAAACGGACATGCTCACCGAACAGGTCCAGCTGCATGGTGGTCTGGTTGGCGCCGGTCCCGCGGAGTTCCTCGGGGCGGTCGGCCGAGATCACCACGAGCGGGACGGCGGCGTGGTTGGCCTCCATCACGGCCGGGAGCAGATTGCCGACGGCGGTCCCGGAGGTGGTGAGGACGGCTGCGGGTGCGCCGGTGGCCAGGGCCAGGCCGAGGGCGGTGAAGCCGGCGTCGCGTTCATCGATCCGGACCAGCAGCTCGACCCGCCCCGCGGCGTCGGCCTCGGCCAGGGCATAGGCCATCGGGGCGGACCGGGAGCCGGGCGCCACCACCACGTAGCGGACACCTGCCAGCAGCAGGGCGGCGACGGCGATCCGTGCGGCGTCGAGCGCGGACAGCCCGTCCGCGTCCGCGGCACCCGACCGGGCGCCCTCCGTCCCCGTGCCCTCCGCATCCGGGCCGTAAGCGTCCGGGCCCTCAGCCTCGGGGCCCTCGGGGGACGTGCCTCGCCGGCTCACATGTTCTCCGGCGTCTCGATGCCGAGCAGCTCCAGGCCCTCGGACAGCCGGCGCAGCACCAGCGCGCACAGGGCCAGCCGCGACTCCCGGACCGAATCCTCGGACTTCAGCACCGGGCACTGGTCGTAGAAGGACGTGAACAGCTGGGCGAGTTCGAACAGGTACGTGCACAGCCGGTGCGGCTCCAGCGTCTCGCGCACCTTGTGCAGCGTGGCGCCGTATTCGAGCAGGTGCAGGGCCAGCGCGCGTTCGGCGGGTTCGACGACGGCGATCGGCGTCGCCGGCGTGCCGCCGTCGCTGTCGGTCCCGGCAGCGTCGGTCCCGGCCGTGTCGGTCCCGGCAGCGTCGGTCCCGGCCGTGTCGGTCCCGGCAGTGTCGGTCCCGGCAGTTCCGTAGGCGTCGACGCCGGCGTCCGTTGCGAAGGCTTCGACGCCGGCGTCGGTCGCGAAGGCGGTCCCCCCGACGTCGACCCCGGCGGCTTCGAGCGCGGTGTACCGCTCCAGCACGCCGGCTTTGCGCAGGATCGAGCGGATCCGGGCGGCGGCGTACTGCACGTAGGGCCCGGTGTTGCCGCTCAGGGCCAGCATCCGGTCGAAGTCGAAGACGTATTCGGTGTCGTGCCCCACGGAGAGGTCGGCGTACTTGACCGCGCCGATGCCCACCTGCCGGGCGGTCACGGCGCGTTCTGACTCGGTGAGCTCGGGCCGGCTGGCGTCGATGACGGCGCGGGCGCGGTCCACGGCCTCCTCCAGCAGGGCCATCAGCTTGACCGGGGCCCCGGAGCGGGACTTCAGGATCTTCCCGTCCTCCCCCAGCACGTTGCCGATCTGCACGTGCACGGCCTCGACCGTGTCGGGCAGCCAGCCGGCGTCGCGGGCGGTGGCCATGACCATGCGCAGGTGCATGTTCTGCGGGGCACCCACGACGTACAGGACGCGGTTGGCCTCGAGCTCGCGGACCCGGTACCGGATGGTGGCGAGGTCCGTGGTGCCGTAGCCGTAGCCGCCGTCGGACTTGCGGATGATCAGCGGCATCGGCTGGCCGTCGCGGCCGCTGAAGCCGGCCGGGAAGGTGCAGAGGGCGCCGTCGCTGATGCGGGCGAGGCCGCGCTCCTCGAGTTCCTGGCACAGCTGTGCCAGATGCTCGTCGTAGGAGCTTTCGCCGGCGATGTGGTCGTCGGTCAGGCTGATGCCGAGCACCGAGTAGATGGCGTTGAAGTAGCGTTTGGACTGGGCCACGAGCCGCTGCCAGACGGCGAAGGTTTCCTGGTCGCCGCCCTGCAGCGCCACGACCCGGAGCCGTGCGCGGGTGGCAAAGCCGTCCTCGTCGGTGGCGGAGGCGTCGAACTTGGCGCGGGCGGCCTGGTAGAAGGCGCTGGGGTCATCGACCAGCAGCGCGGCCTCCGGGGAGTCCTCGCCGATTTCCAGCCAGTGCTCGATCAGCATGCCGAACGGGGTGCCCCAGTCGCCGATGTGGTTCTGCCGGATGACGGTGTCGCCGAGCGATTCGAGGACTTTGACAATGCTGTCGCCCACCACCGTGGTGCGCAGGTGCCCGACGTGCATTTCCTTGGCGACGTTCGGGGAGGAATAGTCGACGACGACGCGCTGGGCGTCCGCCGCCGGCACGCCGGGGGTGCCGTGGGACTCGGTGTTGAGCAGCTCCTCGATCCAGGTCCCGTCGAAGGTGAGGTTGATGAAGCCGGGTCCGGAGATCTCGACCCCGGTGCAGATGCCGTCCAGGTCCAGGGCCTCGACGATCCGGGCGGCGGCGTCCCGCGGCGGCAGGCCGACCTTCTTGGCCAGGGCCATGGCGGCGTTGATCTGGATGTCCGCGAACTGCGAGGGCCGGACCACAGGATCGGTCCCGCGGAACTCTTCGCCGAACGCGCTGGCAATTGCTGCCTGGACTCTGGGGACAACCATTTCGGCGGGATTATTCACACTGTTCAAATTATCAGTTCCGCCCCGCCCCAGAAGCAACGCGGGGTCAGATATCGCCCGTCCCGGGCCCCGACATGGGCCGGATCTGACCCCGCGTTGCTGTGGCTGTGTCGAAGCCCACGCCCGGGTTGCCGTTCAGGAGCAGGAGGGCCGCGCCAGGAACCCCCGGCACGCCGGCGTATTCCCCCGCCCCCAGAAGCAACGCGGGGTCAGATATCGCCCGTCCCGGGCCCCGGCATGGGCCGGATCTGACCCCGCGTTGTGGTGGTGGTGGTGGTGGGGTGGTGGTGCGGCTGGGTTAGGCGTCGGTGCGGAAGACCTGGACTACTGCCGGGCGGGGGGCGCGGACCTGGCCTCGGGCCGGGGTGGCGCCGGCCGGGACGTAGTCCGGGAAGTAGGAGTGCTGGTCCGCGAAGGAACCCTCCTCGCCCGGGTGCTGCACGGAGACGAACACGGTGCGTTCCTCGTCGTGGACGATCGGCCCGCAGGTCTCGGCCTCGCGCGGGACGGCGAGGAACTGCTCCACGCGGCCCCGCTCGGCGCCGTCGAGGGTGACCTTGAACAGCCCGTCGGCCTTGCCGATGCCGGAGGGGGCGCCGTCGGTGGAGATCCAGAGGTTACCGACCGAGTCGAACGCGAGGTTGTCCGGGCAGGAGATCGGCGAGACCTGGTCCGCCGGGAAGCCGGAGAAGTAGGTCACGTCCCCGGTGGACGGATCGCCGCAGACCATCAGCAGGTTCCAGCTGAACGCCGTGGAGGTCTGGTCGCCGGTCTCGGTGATTTCCACGATGTGGCCGTCGCGGTTCTCGTTGCGCGGGTTGACCTCGGTGGCGCCTTCCTTGCCGATCTTGCCGCGGTCGGAGTTGTTGGTGCAGGCGACGTAGACCTTGCCGGTGAGCAGGCTGGGCTGGACGTCCTCGCAGCGGTCCATCTTGGTCGGGCCCACCTTGTCCGCGGCCAGGCGGGTGTACACCAGCACCTCTTCCACGGACATCCCGGGAACCAGAGACTTCCCGCCGACCACCAGGGGCAGCCATTCGCCGGTGCCGTCGAAGCCGCCGTCGGACGGGACCGCGCCGGTGCCGGTGATCTCAAGGGCCGGGGAGTTCCCGGTGAACCGTGCCACGTAGAGGTCGCCCTCGGTGAGCAGCGTCATGTTGTGCTTGCGGTCGCCCTCCACGTATTTCGCGGCCGAGACGAACTTGTAGAGGTAGTCGAATTTCTCGTCGTCGCCCATGTACGCGACCACGTGGCCGGACTCGGCCACGATCACGTTGGCGCCCTCGTGCTTGAACCGGCCCAGCGCGGAGTGCTTCTTCGGGGTGGAGGTGGGGTCGAAGGGGTCGACTTCCACGATCCAGCCGAAGCGGTTGGTCTCGTTTTCGTACCCGGGGTTCCGTGCGTCGAAGCGCGGGTCGTCGAGCTCCCACTGCCGGGCGGTGGGCTTGCTGGTGAGCCCGTAGCGCTTGTCGGACGCCGAGGTGCCGGGCGCGACGAAGTACCCGTTGAAGTTCTCCTCGCCGGAGAGGATGGTGCCCCAGGGGGTGGTGCCGCCGGAGCAGTTGCCCAGGGTGCCGAGGATGGTGCGGCCGGCCGGGTCCGCCGTCGTGCGCACCAGCGGCGAGCCGGCCACCGGGCCGGTGAGCTGGTACGCGGTGTTGTTCAGGTAGCGGCGGTTCAGCCCGGCGCCCCTGACGTAGGACCACGGCTTGGTCTTGTTCGTGCGCTCCAGCTCCACGACGGTGAGCCCGTGCGCGGCGGCGCCGATCGCGCGGACCTCGGCGGCGGCCATCGCGGCCGGGAACATGATGCTCTCGTTGGTGTATTCGTGGTTGGCGAAGAGCAGCGCGCGGCGTCCCTTGCTGCCGGGGACCTCGAGGATGTCCGAGTAGTCGTTGTTGTAGCCGAACTGCCGCGCCTGGGCCGCCGCGGTCTGGTTGCCGAGGTCGAACTCCGGGGCGTCGTTGAAGATCGGGTCACCCCAGCGGATCACCGGCTGCCAGGTGAAGCCTGCCGGCACCGTGAGGGCGTCGACGGCGGAATCCACCGGGGCGATGGCGGTGAACTTGAGCTTGGAGGTGCCGAAGCCGTTCTTGGCTGCCGCGGACAGGCCGGGACCGCCGTCGGCCACTGCGGACTCGGGCGATGTAAAGGCACTGCCGAACGCGACGGCGAGGGCACCGGCGGCGCCGAAGCCCAGGGCGGCGCGGCGGGACATGGTGGCGGAGGCGATGTCGCGGAAGTAGCCGTTCGCGCTGGTGTTGCAGACTTCGCCGCTGCAGGCGTTGTCGCATTTCAGCGCACAGGTGACGGCGCTGCGCTTGCCTTTGGTGTGGCCGAGCATCGGGAGCAGGGAAAATTTGCGTCCGGAGGAGACAGACATGGAGAGACCTTCCACGGGTGGAGTACGGGCCTCCCCACCGTTCCAGCCGCAGACAACGCGGAGCCGACTCTCACATGAAGTTGAGGTGAACTCCCGCAACCAAGCGAAGGACACGAGCAGCAAAAGAAGGCGCAGCGTCCTTGAGGCGTATGAAGGAGTGGCCGAAAAGCGCATAGTGGGATGATGACAAGTTCTTACGACCGTGGCGGCTCCATTAGCGCCGCGGCGTCCCGGGAACATATCGGGCGTGCGCTCCTGGACTATGGGGCGACGGACGTTCTATTCAGTCAACGTGGAGACCGGAGCGCAATCGCGTTCAAGGGCGACGGGAGACAATTTCGTCTCGTCGTCTCCTTGCCGCAGCCGGGTGGAGCCCCGTCAATCCCGGCGGACATCGCAGAGGGCCCGCTCCGCGAAGCGAAGGCAAAAATCCTCGAACGCGCCACCCGCAGATTTTGGCACGCACTGGCCCTGGCCATAGATGCCAAGCTCGGCGCAGCGGCGGCAGGCACTGCCACCCTTGAATCGGAATTTCTGGCCCATGTGGTGCTCCCCGGAAATCGCACCGTACTCGACGAACTCGAACCGATCATCGACTCTGCTTACCGGTCCGGCCGGCACCCCTCATTCGGCGATTCGGCCCCTTCTCTGCCCGCTGCGGAACCGCCGCATGTCCGCAGACTCCCCACACCCGCACGCGATAGAGGCGCCGGCAGCAGCCGACCCGGAGCAGACTCGGTCCCTTCAGAACCTGTCGGCCCAGGGCGTGGGCAGAATCCTGCACAACATGATCCGGATACTCGACGATCGGGAGAATTTCACGAGCCACCAGATGCGGGAGATCATCGAACACGAGCTGTGGGGGGATCAGCGCGGCGAGGGACCTTCTGCCCACCATCTGAAGCGTGTCAGGTACGCCATTCGAGGTTCGATGCCCCACCCCGCCCATGCACCTGAAAAGGCTCCCGGCCACGGGTAGAGGGACCGGCGGACTACACACGACGCGGTGCTCGTCAGGCCACCAGCGCTCCCGGTAAACGAGTCTTTGGCGGGGCGGATTATCTCCCGTATGAGATGGCTCTTTTACCCGATGCCGGACGTACGATCATCATTAAGGACAGAACCGAGGTGGGTCGATGAACATCGACGTGTCAAAGATGAATGGTCCCTCCGGGACCTCAGATCAGATCGGGAGTGTCAGCGGCGAAGTGGCCACCCGGCTCGGCGACCTCGCCAGGGCGCTGCAGCACGAGGCTGACCTTGACTCCGTGCTCTCGGGGATAGTCCAGGCCGCCGTCCAGCTCATCCCCGGCGCCGCCGATGCGTCCATTAGCGTGGTCACCGGCCGGAAGAAAATTGATTCACGAATCGCTTCGGGCGACCTCCCCAGCAGGGTGGATGCTTTGCAAAGTTCCACCGGGCAAGGGCCCTGCCTGGATGCGGCATACGACGACCTGCTTGTGCGGGTGCCCGACCTCAGCAGTGAGACGCGTTGGCCGGCGTTCTCCAGCGGCGCCGTTGCGCTTGGGGCGCGCAGCATGCTTTCAATCCAGTTGTTCGTCGAAGGCGACCGGTTGGGAGCATTGAACCTGTTCGGCGTCAGGCCTGACGCTTTCGATCTCGAGTCCGAGCAGATTGGGCTGCTCGTCGCCGCGCACGCAGCCGTTGCTTTCGCAGACTCCCAGAAAATCAGTCAGCTCAACCATGCCCTCAGCTCCCGTCAGCTCATCGGCCAGGCGGAAGGCATCCTGATGGAACGCTACAAAATAACCGCCCAGCAGGCCTTCCAGGTCCTCACCCGCGCCAGCTCCACGTCCCACAGTAAACTGCGTGACGTGGCAGAACATTTGACCAGCAGTGGAGAAATTACCGCCGCAAAAAGCTCGGCGGTCCGGGCTGAACGGGACATCTCCGCTCGCGGCTAGCCTGCGGTTGCTGGGTGATGGGGTGGGCGAGGCGGTAGGAGCCGGTGCCGATTTCGATGATTGCGCCCGAAGGTGGGTCGGTCCACTAGCGCGGCAGCACCCCGTGTTTCCCCTCAACGCGGCACCACCCGACAACACCATAAGGCGTCTCAATGATGTTGTGACCCCGTTGACAGCCCCCTTCAGCGGACGGTCCGTCACCCAGTAAGTAGGGCCTACTCTTGTTGGCGCCGCGACTGAGGCCTATCATGCGCAAACGTTGCGTCAGGGGTCTTCCCGCACCCATGGGGAGTCAACTGTCTCGCCATCCACGAAGGAGCAACCTCATGAAACGCCTGATCACCTCTCTCACCCTCGCAGTCGCAATCGGACTTTTCGCCGGAACGGGCGCCGCGGTTGCCGCGCCACCGGTCCCAGAGGGCACGTCAACGGACATAGTCGACTGCCCTGGGTTCAAGGTCGAAGCCACGTTCTCGGGCTCTTACAAGTTCATACTCCAGCTTCATCACCTACACGATTCGAAGCCCTACATGCTCTGGACCGAAACAGGGGTCGATTCCACCGTCACTCTGACGGCCCTAACGTCGACACCGAAGACTGTCAGTTACTCGCTCAACGGGTCCAGGAAGACGGCAGTTCAGTTCGAACCCTTTGACTACGTCTATACGGCCACCGGAAGAAACCTGATGGTGGTCCAGGCCAGTTACGGTACTCCGGGCATTTTCCTCTCGGTGGGACTGGTGACATGGACTCAATTCGGACCGGTGTACCCAAACGGGGGGATGACCGGACCGGGCAAAATTACTGACGTCTGCAAGGTGCTGGCGCCGTAGGCCTGGGCAATAACGCCGAACCACTCTTGACGGCTACGTTGCAGTCCCCGGGGACGCCGACGTCGCATCGGCCGCCGATTCACCAGCTCAAGACCTGAACCAAACGATCCGAGCATCAAGCCGAAGGAACCAAACGTCCCTAGCCCTCTTCCGGGTCGGTTGCGGCGGCCATCAGCCGCCCGCCGATGCCCTCGAGGAACTCGGCGATCTCCGCAACGCTTTCCTCGGAGGATTCCTGGATCAGGGCGGCGGCCGCGGCGGCGAAGTGGTCGTTGGCCCACTGCATGGCCTCGGTCCCCTCCGGGCTCAGGTGCAGCAGCACGCTCCGCCGGTCCGTGGGGTTGGGCTTGCGCACCATAAAGCCCTTGGCTTCCAGGCGGTCCACCATGGCCGTGACCGAGCCGGTGGTGATGTTCAGCGTCTTGCCGAGATCCTTGGGGGTGAGGCCGTCCACCTCGCCCACGAACGCCATGGCGTTGATGTCGATGGTGCCGATGCCCAGCTTCTCGGCCAGCCGGATGCGGAGGGCGTAGGTCCCGGTATCAACGCGCCGCAGGCCCTGCACGATCCGGATCAGCCCGTCTTTGGGGGTCACGTTCGTTCCCTTCGCGAGCTCCTCCGGAGACGACTTGTCAATTTTTCGGGATGTAAGCGCCGTCATTTTTACGAAATTTCCGTTCCAAAGCTACTGTGCAGCGGTTACTTCGCCGCTTCCGGCCCTACTTTACTCGCAAGCCCGCGCCTCCTGGCTGGCAGCCAGCACCGCATGGACCCTGCGCAGGCGCTCCAGCCACCAGTCGCGGCGCTCCGGCGCGGCCGCGTACTGGGCCAGCAGCCCCGGATCGGCGGCGACGTCGCGGACCCGGATGGCGCCGTCGTCGGGCACCAGGGAGTCCCGGGTGACGTCGGCGGCGAGCAGGGACACGGTGCCCAGCCCGCAGGCGTAGGGCAGTTCGGGCAGGGCGGCGGCGAGCGCCAGCCCGGCGCGGATTCCCACGGAGGTGTCCAGCGCGGAGCTGACGACGGCGGGCAGCCCGGCCTGCGCCACGATGTCCAGGGCGCGCCGTACTCCCCCGAGCGGCGCCACCTTCACGACAATCAGGTCCGCGGCGCCGGCGCGGGCCACCTTGAGCGGGTCGTCCTCCTTGCGCACGCTTTCGTCCGCGGCGATCAGCACCGGGGTGCCGGCGGCGCGCAGCCGGCGGCGGACCTCGGCAAGGCCGGCGATGTCCGGCACCGGCTGTTCGGCGTATTCGAGCCCGACGGCGGCGAGCCGGGTCAGTGCCGCGACGGCGTCCGGGACGTCCCAGCCGCCGTTCGCGTCCACCCGGAGCGCGGCGTCCGGGAGCGCCGCACGGACAGCGGCGACCCGGGCGGCGTCATCGTCGAGGCTCTGCCCGGGCTCGGCCACCTTGATTTTGACGGCGTCCACCCGGCCGAAGCGGGCCAGGATCTCCGGGACCCGGTCCGCGGCGACCGCCGGGATGGTGGCGTTGACCGGGATGACTTGGCGCAGCGGCTCCGGGAAACCCTGCCAGCCCGCCTCGAGCGCGGCGGCGAGCCAGCGGGAGGCCTCCGGGTCGCCGTACTCGGGGAAGGGGCAGAATTCGCCCCAGCCCAGCGGGCCGTCCAGCAGCAGGGCCTCGCGCTGGAGGATCCCGCGGAACTTCACCCGCATCGGCAGGCTCACCACGTGCGCGCCGGCGAGGAGTTCCTCCAGCGCGGGGAGCACGGACGGCACCGGCCCGGACGGTGAAGATGAGCTCACCCGCACCGGTCAGCCGACCGTCGCGTCGGTCAGGTGCGTGATTTCAGCGAACCAGGGAAACACGAAGTCCACCAGCAGGAGCAGCACGCCGGCAAGGATCGCCGCCGAGAGCAGGATCCTTAGCCAGAGCGGCCCGGGAAGGTGCTGAAAAAGCCAAAGGTACATTGTCTAGCCCTTTCCCTGCAGCGCGGCGAGCTGCTTCGCGATGGGCGCCGGGGGCCCGGCGCTGAGCGGCTGCCATGAGTCGAACGCCGAATAGGCGATGATGCGTTCCTCGGACCCAAAGCGCGGATTGCAGCTGGTCATGGTCAGCAGCCGCTGCTCCGGCGCCACGCCGGGCTGCGTCGGCACCGGCGCGATCACGTCCGTCCGGTCCGGCAGGACGATCTCCTGGTTCCGGAACACGTAGGTGTAGAACCCGTCGGCTGTCTGGACGTAGATTTTGTCCCCGGGCACGAGCGTGTGGATGTTGTCGAGCACCGCGCCGTGCGTCTGGCGGTGCCCTGCCACCACAAAGTTCCCCACGGCCCCGGGCATCGCCGTTCCCGCGTAGCGGCCCAGGCCCAGGGTATCGATGACGTCGCTGCTGGTGCCCTCGATGACCGGCCTGCTGTAATCGGCTCCGAAGCGGGGAATGTAGATGACACCGATTGCCTCCCCGTGGGCCGGGGCGGTGCCGACCGGCATGGCCGCCGGGTCGACGGGCACGGCAGGGACCGCCGGTGCCGCGGCAGCGGGGACAGGCACCTGGTGCTCCTGCACGAACTGCTTCACGGCAGCCCTCTGGGCGGCGTCGGCTTCAACGTTTGTCCACCACAGCTGCCAGGCCACGAAGAGCATGGCGACCACGCCGAGGGTGATCAGCAGTTCGCCCGCCACCTGGACGGCCATGAACGAACGACGCCGGCGCGTGCGCTGGGGTTCCTGCGCTTTCCCGGCGCTGCGGGTCAGTACTTTCGACATGCCGCTCCTGTTGCCTACCGCTGGACGCTGCCAACAAAGCATCGCCCGTTCGAAAGAACCGGCAACACTGACGTTTCCACAGTTCCGGACCGGATCTGAGCCATCACACATTCGCTGCCGCCCAGCACCCCGACCTCGACGGCGTCGGCGGCCAGTCCGGTGGGGGTTTTAGAGGCTGAAACTTCGACGGCGGCCGGGGCGAACCCGGCGGCGGACAGGCTCGCGCGGACCTGCTCCCGGCTCGGCTGCGGCGTGGCGGCCACGAGCGCCTGCAGCGCTGCGCCCACGGCACCGGACGTGCCGGAGGCTGCAGCGGCCGCGGACGCGGAGGGCGCTGCCCCGGTCGCTGCCGGGGAGGGAACGGCCGACGCGGGCCCTGCCGCTGCGGGCGTCGCGCCCACCTGTCCGGCCGGGCCGGAGGATCCGGCCAGGGTGGAAGCGCCGGAGGACACCGTCGGGGCGGGGGCCGAACACGCAGCCACACCGAGCAGCAGGGGCAGCACCAACGCAACAAGCCCCGCGGACGGGCGGCCGCGCGGGCGGCGGGGCGGGGCGGGGGCTCGGGAAGTCACCGGAACATCCTCCCATACGGGGACGGACTCGCCGGCGACGATGACGCGCCCGTCCGCGGCCTGGCGAACGCGGCGGACATGCCCAGCCAGCGCGCCCAGGAGGCACTTAGACAGGCGGCGCCTCCGCGGCAGGCTCCCCCGCAGGTGCAGGCCGCTCCGGGTGCCGGAGCTCCCAGACGTCCGCCGCGGCGCCGTGCGGCAGTTCGAGCTGCCACTCCTCGCCGGGGCCGGGGTAGGCGCGCAGCGTCGCGGGCACGGAGCCGTGGCGGTAGACCTCCACGATCGAGGCATCGAGGAAGATCCACAGCTGATCGCCCCCGGCCACGGTGTCGGCGAATACGGTCCGCCGCTGCCCTGCCGAGACGAGGACCAGCCGGAGGGTGCCCTCTCCCCCAAGGACCCGGACCTCCGCCCCGGCCGGAAGGGTAAACGTGCCCGCCGCGCCGTGGTGCAGCCGCTCGCCGCGGTAGGCGCGGAGTTCCGGGGCGGGCTCGACGGCCAGGACCCCGCCGTGCACGGACAGCTGGCGCGGGAAGGTCAGGACCCCGGACCAGCCGGCGTTGTCGATCTCCTCCTGGCTGCGTCCGGGGCCCTCACCGTCCACCAGCTCGGCCGACCAGCCCCAGAGCAGCGACCGGTCCGGCAGCGCGAGGATCTGCGGGGCGTAGAACTCCTGCCCCAGGTCGGCCTTTCCGCCCGCCTCGGGCCTGAACACCGGCAGCCCGGCGCCGTTCGCGGCCAGCGAGCCGAGGAGGTAGCCGACCCCATTGGGGTGGTCGTGGTCGTCGGTGCCGAGCCAGAGCGAGGCCATCAGCAGCCAGGTCTCCGCGCCGGAGGAGTCCGGGACACGGACCAGCTGCGGGCACTCCCAGATCTCCGCGGGCAGGTGCCGGGCCGCCAGCGGGTCCTCGGTGCTGAACCAGATCCCCTCGTACTGCCAGTGGCGCAGGTCCTCCGCGCTGTACAGCAGGACGGCGGCGTGGCCGGACGCGAGCCCGGCGCCCTGGAGCGCAAAGCGGCGGCCCTGGAAGCTGAAGAGGAACGGGTCCCGGACGGCGGTGACCTGCGGGTCCGGCGGGACCTCGGCCGCGACGTGCCCGTCCTGGGACCAGGTGCGCAGGGACTTATCGGCCCGGGCCAGCACCACGCGGGAGTGGCCGCCCACGGTGTCGACGCCGGAGTACGCGGCGGTGGGGACGCCGCCGTCGTCGGTCACGACGCCGGACCAGCAGCCCAGCGCGTCCGGGCCGCCGGGCTGGGGCCGGAGCGCCACCGGTTCCTCGTCCCAGTGCACCAGATCCGGGGAACTCAGGTGCCCCCAGCAGATGCTCCGGTGCCGGGCCGAGTCCGGGTTGTACTGGAAGAACACGTGGTAGCGGCCGTCCGCGTGGCTTAGGCCGTTGGGATCGTTGATCCAGCCCTGCGCGGGACGCGGGTGGAAGCGCGGGAAGGCTGGGTCCGGATGCATCGCAACGGTGTCCATGGCCAAACACTACCCGCGGCGCGGACGGAGGGGCATCCGCCGGGCAGATCAGGGCGAATGTGCACCCGGCATCCGCCCTGATCTGCCCGGCGGATGCTCCCCTCAGAAAGTTCGCAGGCTTCTGTGGGAACCTGTTACGGATGAGTTTTCGGCAGGATCGCACCAGCACACCCCCGGCTCCGGAGTATCCGCAGCCGACGTCCCCGCGCGCCGCGCGCGCCCGCGGGGCCGCCCGCGGGGCCACCCCCGGCGACCCGGCAACAGGCCCCGCCGGACGCCAGGGCCGGGGCACCGGGTTCCTGTTCCTGCTGGCCACCCTGGTCAGCATGGCCGCGCTGGCCGGTACCTACTATTTCTTTGTCCGCACCACCACGGGCCAGTTCATCGACGAATCGGCCCTCGTGGAGGCGGTCGAAATCCACGGCGCCGCCGGCAGGGCCGCCAACAAGCTGCTCGACTGGCTGCCCGCGCTTTCCCTGCTGATCGCCACCGTCATGGTCCTCATCGTCACCGTGCTGAAGCGGCGCTGGGCCGCCGCGGGGATCGCGGTCGCGGCCTGCGTGGGCGCCAACGTGGCCACCCAGGTCCTGAAGGACCTCGTCCCGGTCCGGCCCTACACCGGCGTCGAGACCCTGGAGCTGAACTCGCTGCCCTCCGGGCACACCACCATGGCGGCCTCGGCCGCGGCGGCGGTGTTCCTGATGGTCTCCCCGCGCTGGCGCCCGCTCGCCGGGTTCCTGGGCGGCAGCTTCGCCGTCGCCACCGGGGTGTCCACCCTGATCAACCAGTGGCACCGACCGGCCGACGTGGTCGCGGCCTTCCTCGTCGTGGCAGCGTTTATGCTCCCGGCGGGCTGGCTGATCATCCGCAGGGGCCCGGGCTGGAACGTCTGGGACGGCTACGGGGAACACTGGGCCTCCTCACGTCTGTGGCTCGCGCTGCCGGCGCTGCTGGGGCTGGCCGCTGCCGCCGTGGCTGCCTTTTCGCTGCTGAGTATCACCAGGACGGGCCTTGAAGGCAGCACCACAAACTACTTCTGGGCCGGGACCGCGCTGATCGTCATCGCCGGCTACCTCGCCACGGTCAGCGGCGTGTGGCTGTTCGGGCATGCGGCACGACGGCGGAGCACACCCCGGCGCTGACCGGCGCCGGTGGCTGGGGACGAGTCCGCCGCCGGGCCGGGAGCCGCTGACGCTGAACGGCCTGAAACGGCCCCGCGCGCCAAAGCATGCGGGGCCGTTCCCTGTTCAGTTTGGATTAGCGGGTCGGCGTCGTGATCCTCCACGCGCAGCACCGGAGACGGCCGCGTCAGCGATGAAGCATCCCAGCGCAACTGGAGGCCCTCTTCTTTGAGTCAAGTACCCCAGCGTGCCATCACGTTCACCCACCCGTCCCCAGAGGTGTAAACCTAGGGTGCTGCCAGTTCTGCGCAGATGTCTCTCTGCCTTCCGGATGTACTCGTGACTGTTGAAACAGCGTTGACATCGTTGCTGAACGTGACGCGCCCGGTGTACAGGATGGTGGAGGGTCCAGGGACATCCCCCGGGTAAAGGATAAACAAGTTCTTCCCCGTCAGCTGGAAATCGGCTGTGCCGTCCGGGTAGCTCTTGATCTGCGTGACCGATCCTTGGGTGGGAAACGTCACTGACTTTGTGGGATCTTCGGCGTTGGTGACTGTCAGGACAGTGCCGTGTCCGCCAATAATGATGTATTGGACACCGTCCTTATCCCGGAGTAACCGCACCGCTTGGTTTCCACCGGTGCCAGTGAAGGTTATGCCGAAGTCCTCGCAGCCAGGGTAAACGATCGGTTCATCCGCGGCGAAGGCTGATTGCGGTGCTGCGAGCGTGAGGGCAGCAAACAGGGCTGCTGCCGGCGCGAACCGGCGGGAATTTTTTCCTAACATGATGTTCTCCTCCATTTTTTACGTCGAAACGCATCACCCATCCGGGCGGAGACCATGCGCGGCAAATCGATACGGGCGAACCCTGACGGCGGCACTGGTGCCGCCCCGCGTGGGGCCGGTTTGCGGATGAACCGGCGCGCTCGCCCGACCGTACTAAGCCCACTTAGCTTCCGCCCGAGTAGTAGGTACTCGTAAGTCGCTCCCTCGGTTACCCGCTGTGGTTGGAGACGACCTGCCCGCCCACACAAACCCCGTTTACATCCGCCCCTCCGAGGACCAGAATTAGTCCCGCCCAGCCGCTGGCTCAGCAGCGCGTCCGGCCCATCCGTCCAGAACGCCACGCTGCCACGTCTCGAGGGACTGTCATGAGCACTGATTCTCCGGTTTCACGGAGCGTTCCACCGAGCGTTTCACGGCGCGCCGCCGCCCTCGCGTCCGTCCCGTCGCAACAGCGGATCAACACCTTCCTCCGCGACTCGGTCTACGCCCGGCGCCAGCACGTGCCGGGGATCTGCGACCTCGCCCTGGGCAACCCGCACCAGATGCCGCAGTCCGCCTACGTCGAGGCCCTCGCGGACGCGCTGACGCCCCGGAACGAGCGCTGGTTTGCCTACAAGACCAACGAGCCGGAGGCGCAGTCCGCCGCCGCGGCGTCCCTGCGGCGCCTGCTGGGCATGCCCTTCGAGCCGGCAGACATCCACCTCACCACGGGAGGCTTCACCGCGATCCCGCTGGCGCTCAAGGCCGTCGCCGACCCCGGCGACGAGGTCATCTTCACCCTGCCGCCCTGGTTCTTCTACGAGCCGCTGGTGCTCGAGGCCGGGCTGGTGCCGGTCAAGATCCGCTGCGACGAGGAGACGTTCGACGTCGACCTGGCGGCGCTCGGGGCGGCCATCACCCCGCGCACCCGGGTGGTGATCGTCAACACCCCCAACAACCCGACCGGCCGGATCTACCCGCCCTCGCTCCTGGAGGACCTGGCCGACATGCTCGAAGGGGCCTCGCGCAGCAACGGCCGGCGCGTCTACCTGCTCTCCGACGAGGCCTACAACCGGATCGTCTACGACGGCGCCCGGTTCCACAGCCCGGCCGAATACTATCCGTACACGCTGCTGGCCTACTCGTGCGGCAAGACCCATCTGGCGCCCGGGCAGCGGATCGGCTACCTGGCGCTGCCGCCCACCATGCCGGACCGCGGCCCGCTGCGGGAGGCGGTCAGCGCCCTGCAGATGTCGATGGGCTGGATCTACCCCAACGCCCTGCTGCAGCACGCGCTGCCGCGGCTGGAGCAATTCTCGATCGACGTCGGGCAGCTGCAGCGCAAACGCGACCTGATGGTGGAGGCGCTGACCGGCATGGGATACCAGGTCACCCGGCCGGAGGGGGCGTTCTACCTGTTCGTCCGCACCCCGGCCGACGACGACGAGCAGTTCACCGCCGCCCTCGCGGACCAGGACGTGTTCGTGCTGCCGGGCACCCTGTTCGAGACGCCGGGCTATTTCCGGATCTCACTCACCGCCTCCGAAGAGATGATCCAGCGCGCCCTGCCGGTCTTCGCCGCGGCGATCCAGCACGACGGCGACACGGCCCCGCAGCGCTGACGCGCGGCGGCCCGGCTTGCGCCAGGCCGGGGCTTCCCGGCCGTCGCGGGAACGTGCAGTGAACACTGCATGAACGGACCCCCTAATCGCCCTGGAGCGTAATGGTTCCGTGATCTACTTTTGGGCGTGAACTGTACCCATCAGTAACTTCCTGCCTGCCTCTTCCCAGCCCCGAGGGCACGTGACGCCGTCCTTGGCGCTGCCGTGGACCCGGGCAGCACCTTGCCTCCTTGCTGGCGCTGGAAGCCGGACTCGACGATGAAGGAATCCACGACGTGAGCTTTTCTAGACGTAGTTTTTTGGGTGCGGCGGGTACGGCTGCCGCCACCGCCTTGGCCACCGGCAGCACGCTCCGTGCCGCCACTGCCGCCACACCGGCGCTGCCGGCGCCCGGCACCTCCGGAATCGACCACATCATCGTGGTGATGATGGAGAACCGCTCCTTCGACCATTTCCTCGGCTGGATGCCGGGGGCCGACGGGAAACAGTCCGGGCTGAGCTACACCGACCGCTACGGCATCCCGCACTCCACCCACCATCTGACTGACTTCCAGGGCTGCGGCCACCCGGACCCGGACCACTCCTACGAGGGCGGCCGTATTCAGTTCAACAACGGCAAGAACAACGGCTGGCTCCGGGCCGGCGAAAACGACGAGTTCGCCGTCGGGTACTACGACGCCGCCGACCTCGACTTCTGGCGGCAGGCCGGTCCGGACTGGACGGTCTGCGACCGGTATTTCGCGGCGACCATGGCCGAAACCTACCCCAACAGGTTCTACCAGCACGCCGCGGCCACCGACCGGATTCACAACTCCACAGTCACCAGCACCCTGCCCACCATTTGGGACCGGCTGGCTGCCGCCGGGGTGTCCGGAAAGTACTACTACGGCGACATCCCCTTTACCGCGCTCTGGGGCCCGAAGTACCTCGGAATCTCGCACCACTACGCCGAGTTCCTGACGGACTGCTCCGCCGGAAACCTCCCCGCGGTGTCCTTTGTGGATCCGCGGTTCACGGACGAGGGCTCAGGCACCTCGGGGGATGACCACCCGCACGCCGACATCCGCTCGGGCGAAACGTTCCTGGCCGAGGTCTACAACGCGGTCACCTCCGGCCCGGGCTGGGCCAACACCATGCTGGTGATCAACTATGACGAGTGGGGCGGCTTCTACGACCACGTCCCGCCGGCCAGCGCCCCTGACACGAGCACGGACACGGCTCTGCGCGGCTTCCGGGTTCCCTCCGTGGTGATCTCCCCGCGGGCCCGGCGCCGGTACGTCGCCCACGACGTCTACGACCACACCTCGGTCCTGAAGGCCATCGAGTGGCGCTGGAACCTGCCGCCCCTGACGCCGCGGGACAAGGCCGCCCGCAACATCGCCGAAGTCCTGGACTTCGGCACACCGGCCAACCTCAGCTCCCCCAAATACCTTGTCCCGCCGTTCGTGACGGGACCTGCCTGCACGCCCGTGGGCCCGCCGCCGGCCGAGGAATGGTCCGGCCTGAAACAGAAAGCACTCGCCGACGGATGGACACTGCCGTGAACCCCAAAACAAAGCACCCGACGACGACTGCGGCATCCCGCAAGCGCGGCCGCCGGTTGGCCCTGCGGGCCTCCGCCGCGGCCGCCGTCCTGCTCGCCGCAGCGGCCATTTCCTCCGGTCCTGCCCAGCCGGCTGCCACGGCCAGCGCTCCGACGGCTACGCAGGCCCAGGCCTACCTGCCGGGCGCGAAGCATATCTTCGTCATCAACCTCGAAAACAAGGGCTATGACGAGACGTGGGGGCCTGCGTCGGCCGCACCGTACCTCTCCCAGACCCTCCGGGCCCAGGGGGTGCTGCTGAACCAGTACTTCGGCACCGCGCACAACTCCCAGCCCAACTACGTGGCACAGATTTCCGGACAGGGGCCGAACCCGCAGATGCAGGCCGACTGCCAGAGCTACACCCCGTTCGTCGGCACGGGCACGGCCAGTCCCGGCCAGGCTGTCGGCGACGGCTGCGTCTTCCCGGCCAGCGTCCCCACCGTGGCCGGCCAGCTGACCGGAGCCGGCAAAACGTGGAAGGGCTACATGGAGGACATGGGAACCCCCTGCCGGCACCCCGCACTCGGCGCGGTGGATGACACGCAGAAAGCAAAGGTCGGGGACCAGTACGCGGCGCGCCACAACCCGTTCGTGTACTTCGCCGGAATCACCGGTTCCCCGGACTGCGCCAAGAACGACGTCGACCTCGCCGCCCTCAAGACGGACCTCGCCTCCGCCGCCACCACCCCGAATTTGTCGATGATCACGCCGAACCTCTGCCATGACGGGCACGATTCCCCCTGTGTCGACGGGCAGCCGGGCGGCCTGGCCAGCGCCGACGAGTGGCTGAAGCAGTGGGTCCCGGCCATTACCTCGTCCCCGGCATTCAAGCAGGACGGCGTCCTGGTGATCACCTTCGACGAATCGGACGGGCCGCAGTCCGATGCCAGCGCCTGCTGCGGTGAGGGCCCCGGGCCGAACTCACCACTTCCGGGAATTACCGGACTGGGCGGGGGCCGGGTCGGTGCGCTGGTCCTCTCGCCGTTCACCAAAGGCGGCACCTGGTCCACCACGCCGTACAACCACTACAGCCTGCTCGCCAGCATCGAAGACACCTTCGGGCTGCCCTATCTCGGGTATGCCGGGACGCCGGGCCTGAACCGGTTCGGGCTCGACGTCTACAACGCCAGCCTCTAGGCGAGCGCCGCGGCCAGCGCCTTGGCTATCCACTCCCGGTAGGCCGTCACGGACCAGCCGGCGTCCTGCACCATGGACCGGTAGACCTGGGGATGGCCCAGCGACCAGATGGCGGCGGCCCCCTCGGCATCGGACATGCCGGAGCTGAGCCCGCCGCGGGCCCGGGCTGCGGCGGCGGCCTCCTCGTAGCGCCGGAGCCGCTGCTGCCCGCGGTCCTTCTCCAGCTGCGCCGCGGCCTCATCCACGGCCGCGGCCCGGGCGATGACGGCGTTGATCCCGGCGGTGCGCGGATGGACCTCGACGAACCAGTCCGCCAGCATGTTGACCAGGGCGTCGAGGTCGGGGGCCTGCCGGGTGCGCTCCCGCATGAAGTCCAGCACGCCCGCCTGCGCCCCGGGCCCGGCGGCGGCATTGTCGAGCACGGCCGAGAGCAGCGCGGCCTTGTTGCCCACCGAGTTGTAGACCGTCTGGACGGCCACCCCGCTCTCCGCGGCGATCCCGTCGATGGTGGTGCGGACGTACCCATCGACGGCGAACAGCCGGCCGGCCGCCTCCACGATGGCGTCCCGGGTGCCGGCCGCCTGGATCGTCCGCCGCGTGGTCTTTTCCATAAATTTAGACTATCGCTCCACTCACTGGAACGCTATTCTAGTGAATAAGAGGAAGATGCTCTAACCAAGGAGCCGGCCATGAGCCAGGACACCCAGCAGCTTGATGCCGTCGTCATCGGCGCGGGACAGGCCGGCCTCGCTGCCGGCTACCACCTCGCCCGGACGAAACTGCGGTTCGAGATCCTCGAGGGCGCCCCGCGGGTGGGCGATATCTGGCGCCGCCGCTGGGACTCCCTGCGCCTGTTCACCCCCGCCCAGCACGACGGCCTCCCCGGCCTGCCCTTCCCGGCCGCGCGGAACACCTTCCCCCGCAAGGAGGACTTCGCCGGCTACCTCGAGGACTACGCGGAGCGGTTCAGCCTCCCGGTGCGGACCGGCGTCCGGGTGGAGCGCGTCACCCGGGCCGGCGGCGGGTTCGCCGTCGACACCCCGGCCGGGACCGTGCGGACGCGCAACGTCATCGTGGCCACCGGGGCGAATGCACTCCCCCGCCTTCCGGAGGCCGCCGCCGGGCTGGACTCCGCCATCCGCCAGCTTCACAGCTCGCAGTACCGCAGCCCGGCGGACATCCCCGACGGCGAGGTGCTGGTGGTGGGCGCCGGAACCTCCGGCGCGGAAATTGCCCTGGAGCTCGCGGCCAACCACCGGGTGTTCCTGTCGGGCAGACCTACCCCGCACATTCCCGACCCCCTGCTCCGCTACGCTGGCGGGGCCTACTGGCGGTTCATCCACTCGGTCCTGACGCTGCGCACCCCGGTCGGGCGCAAGGTCGCGGCCAGCTTCCACGACCGCGGCGCACCCCTGATCAGGATCTCCACGAAGGACCTGGACAGCGCCGGGGTCCTCCGGGTGCCGCGCATGACCGGCACCGCGGACGGCCAGCCCGCGTTCGACGGCGGCACGTCAGTCAGCGGCGCGTCCGACGCCGGCACTTACGCCGGGGTGCGGACCGTCATCTGGGCCACCGGCTACCGCCCGGACCTGGGCTGGATCGACGGGCTCCAGTTGGCGCCGTCGGGCTGGCCGGAGACCGAACGGGGCGCCGTCCCCGGGATTCCGGGGCTGTACTTCGTGGGCATGCCGTTCCAGTACGCCCTCACCTCGGGCCTGATCGGCGGCGTGGACCGGGACGCGGCGTATGTGGTCAGGCAAATAGCGAGGCGCGTGCCGGAACCGTCAGCGGTAGGCGCCCGTGCTTTCTAACATCCACGAACCCAAGGAGGCCCTCCGCTTCCGAAGTACGGTGCGGAGGGCCTCCTGGTGGAATCCTGGCTACAGGATCGCGGTCATAGGGTTCCAGCCCGGACCGAGATCGATGCGCTTGAACCAGTCACCTGCACCGTTGTTCGGGTAGAGCCAGAGCTCACCGGTGGTGTCGCGCGCGATGACGTCGGGGCGGCCGTCGCCGTTCATGTCGCCGGGAGCTGTGATGGCGTTCATGGTGTTCCAGCCGGCGCCCAGATCGACCCGCCGGAACCATTCATTCTGCCCATTGCCCGGGTAGAGCCACAGCTGGCCGCTGGTGTCGCGGGCGACCAAATCCACCTTGCCGTCGGCGTTGAAATCCCCGGGAGCGACGATGGAGTTCATGATGTTCCAACCGGCGCCCAGATCAACGCGCTTGAGCCAGTCGCCGGCTCCGTTGTTTGGATAGAGCCACAATTCGCCACTGCTGTCCCAGGCAATCAGGTCCGGCTTGCCGTCCGCGTTGAAGTCACCGGGGGCAACAATCGATGTCATGACGTTCCAGCCGGCTCCAAGATCCTGCCGCTTGGACCAGTCGCCGGTTCCAGTCCCCGGGTATAGCCACAGTTCACCGCTGTTGTCCCGGGCGATGACGTCTGCTTTGCCATCGCCATTGAAATCACCGGCACTGACGATAGTGGACATCACGTTCCAGCCCCCGCCGAGGTCGATCCGCTTGAACCAGTCACCGGTCCCCGTCCCGGGGTAGAGCCACAGCTCACCGGACCCGTCACGGGCGATGACGTCCGTCTTGCCGTCACCTGTGAAGTCGTTCAAGCGCTTCGGTGCCGCCGGCACTGTCGGCGCAGAGGACGTCGAGAACGTCGAGAACGTCGCGGTCCAGGAAGCCGTCGCACCCGCGGTCAGGATGTAGTCGGTCCTGGCCTGAGCAGTGACCGTGACGGTTCCGGTCCCCGGGTAAGTACCGGCAGGTTTGGCCGTTCCGCCGACGAGGTAGTCCACGCCGGTGGTCGCCGGGACCGTATACGTGTCAGCCGCGGTGCCGTCCCTGTCCGTGAAAACCACCGCCGCCGGGGACACCGGGTAAGGGGCCGCCTTGAGAGGAGTCTTGACGTTTGTGATCACTCCGGCTGAGGTACTGGTGGTGACGCCATTTTCGGCGGTTATGGACGCCTGGATCCTCACAGTGAAAATTGTGTTGGCGGGAAGTCCAGTGAACGCGTATGAAGTTGAAACGGTCTCAACAACAGTGTCCGGTGTGCCGGCGGTGGAAAGCGTCAGCTTGTACGTCAGCCCGGTTCCCACCCTTGTTGCCGGCACGCCCCACGTTGCCGAAATGGTGCTGTCGGTACCAGCAACGACAGCCACGGCGGTTGGTTCCGAAACCTGGGCAACAGAGGACAGCGCCGTCCTTGTCGTCGCAGTCGCAGTCGCGGTGGCCGTTTTGGTGTTCAGCGTCGTTGAAGCTGTGACAATCACGGAGTATTCCGTATTGCTCGCAAGACCATTGAAAGCGTACCGGGGCTCGGTACTCTGCACGGATTGAATCAAAGCGGCACCTTGTCTGAGCTCCACCTTGTACGGCTGCAGGCTCCCATACGCGGTTGCAGGGGCGGACCAGGATGCGGCAACGCTGGTCTCGGAGGCAGTCAGCCCCAGTCCCGTAGGGGCTGTGACAGCTGGGACGTCTTCAAGGGTGGTGACCGTGAAGGACTTCACCGGAGAAGAGAAGACAAGTCCGGGGACGTCGACGGCGACCGCAGCGACTTTCACGAGGTAGCCGGTGCTCGCAGTGAGTCCCGTGAACGCCACCGTCGGAGACGTTGTGGTTTTTGAGTCCAGGAGCGCAGCGCCGCCAGCGGAGTACAGCTGAACCTCATAGCGGGTGACAGTCTCACCCGGCTTCGGCACCCAGCTGGAGGTGAAACCGGATTTATCGACTGCGTTTGTCGGATCGCTAATCATGGTGGGCTGCGGGACGACGTCATATTTACCGAAGTTCTGCGTGAACCAGGCGCGTCCCGTGTCGTCGACCCAGTAACCAAGACCAATGTGGGTGAAGTCGCCAAGGATGTTGGCTTTATGGCCGGGGGATGCCATCCAGGCGGCGACGACAGTGCTCGGCGTGTAGCCCATCGCCACGTTTTCTCCCGCGCGCATCCACGGCTGGGGAAGCTGCGACGCATAGTCCGGGTTGTGGGTCATGGACGACTGTGCCGCCATTGTCTGCGACCAGTTCTGGGAGACACTGTTCATGGTTGGAGCAATGCTCAGCGGCTGCAGGCCAGCTTTGACCCGTTCAGCGTTGGTTTCGCTCAGAATCTGGGAAATTGCCGCATTAATTTGAGTCTGTGTTGACGCTGCCTCTGCCGGCTGTGCCGACACCAGAGCCGTTGATACTCCCCCTGCGGAGGCAAGGATGACTGCCGCAAGAGCTACAGCGATACCTCGGGACGTGACGGCGCGCATTGCACGGAGGCGCGCGCGTGTGAAACCGGACATAGTGTTTCCCCCAATACGTTCGCCGGTCAGGATCCGGCTACCGAAAGCGTAACGGAGTCTGGCCCGATTGCACCGACTCTGCGGCGAGGGCACGACCCGGGTTCTCAGGATCTGCTTTAGGTGCCGGGGCCTGTCCCGGGCCTATCAGTAGTTGCGCCGGTGCTTCAGCCGGGGAATCGTGACGGCGAAGACCGCGGCGGCGGCGAATCCCAGCACGCCGGTGGCGGCCACCCCGGCCCCGAGCGAGGCGACGGCGGTCACGCCTGAGAGCAGCACCGGCCCGCCGGTGGCCCCGGCGTCGGCCATGAACCGCCAGATGCCCAGGAACTGCCCGCGGCCGTTGTCGGGTGAGAAGTCGGCGCCCAGCGTCATGTTCAGGCCCGAGCTGATGCCGTTGCCGAAGCCGATCAGCAGCGCCGCGAGCAGCAGGCCCACGAAGCCGGTGCTGAGCGGGATCAGCAGCATGGCCGTGCCCATGATGAGGGTCGACGGAATCGCCACCCACTGCCGGCCCTTGCGGTCCATCAGCCGGCCGGCCGGGTAGAAGACCAGCATGTCGATGGCGCCGGAGAGCCCGTAGATCAGCGAGGCCTGCGTCGCGTCCATCCCGAGGTGCTCGGCCCAGAGCGGGATCACCACCTGCCGGGACGCGCGCAGCGCGCTGAGCAGCAGCACCCCCATGCACACGGTCAGGAAGACCCCGGCGTGGGAGACGGCGACGCTGCGCATCGTCGCCCGCTGGACGGGGACGTCGCCGTCCGGTGCAGGCGTGGCCACGAGATCCGGGATGGTCACCGACAGGGCCGCGGCTGCCACCATGGCGACGACGCCCACCCAGTAGGCGCCGGTGATGCCGGCGAACTGCATGACCGCCGCGCCGATGAAGGGGCCGATGAAGATGCCGATCCGGTTGACCCCGCCGAGCGTTGACAGGGCCCGCGCCCGGAGCATCACCGGCACCGCCTCGGTCAGGTACTTCTGCCGGGCCAGGCTGAAGACGCTCGCGGCCATGCCGACGACGAGCATCGCGGCGGCGAGCAGCCAGAGCCCGTCCGGCACCAGCGGCGACAGTGCCGCGGCGGCCAGGGCGACGGCGCTGGCCGCCGCAGCGCCGACGATCGCCCAGCGTTCGCCGAACTTCAGGGTGATGAGCGAGGCGGGCAGGTTGAAAAACCAGGAGCCCAGGCCGATCAGGGTGACCACCAGTGCGGCGACGGCCACCGAGGCGCCGAGGTCGCGGGCGGACAGGGCCACCACCGGCAGGATCGCGCCCTCGCCGATGCTGAACAGCAGGGCCGGGCCGAACGCGGGAACGGCGATGCTGCGGAGGCTGAAGGCGGCTTGGCGTGTGGTGGTCATCCCCTTCATCCTAGGACCGGCGGCGCGCCGGGCCGCTCACGCCTCGAAGTGCGTCCGGACGGTCCCGTCGGTGAGATTGCGGAGGACGTCGGCCGCGACGGCGCGGAGCTTCTGGTTCCGGTTGCTGGAGACCCGGGTGAGGATGCCCATGGCTTCCTCCTGGGAGCAGCGGTTCTGGGCCATGATGACGCCGCAGGCCAGGTCGATCGAGGTGCGGTGCTCCATCGCGGCTCTCAGGTCCTCGGCCCGGGACTGTTCGGTGCCGATCCGGACGGCCAGGCGGAGGGATCGGCCGGCGAGGTCGGCGAAGCCGGCGGCATCGTTAATTATGTCCTGGGTGAAGATCCCGGTGCCGGGGGCGAAGAAGTTCAGGGCGGCGGCCGCGTCCGCGCCGATCTCCAGGGGCACGCCGAGGGTGCTGCGGCAGCCTTGGGCCGCGAGCTGCTGCTGGTAGGCCGGCCAGCGCGGGTCTGTGTCGACGTCGGCCAGCAGGACTACGGACCGGGTCCGCAGCGCCTCGATGCAGGGGCCGTCGCCGAGGCTTTGCTCGATGCGGTCCAGGATGATAGCCCGGGGGCTGCTCCCGGCCACCGTCATGGTCTTCTTGCGGCGCTGCAGTGTGACGCCGCATTCGATCTCGGCGCCAGCGGCCTGGCTGAGCGTGGCCGCGGAGAATTCAGAAAGGCGGCCGAGGAAGTCCTCGACGTTCTCTGTTCCCATCAGGAGGTCCTGCAGCTGCAGAACGGCTTCGTCACCGGCGTTGTTGGTCATGCCTAAATCTAAGTCGGTCCCCGGCGCGAAACAACTTGCCTGCGCCCGAAGTCCCAACGGCGCTGCGTCGCCTCTCCTTCGGGCTGGGGTTACAGGATGGCACTCATGGAGCTCCAGCCTCCGCCGAGGTCGATGCGGCTGAACCAGTCACCCCTACCGTTGTTCGGGTAGAGCCAGAGTTCCCCAGTTGTGTCGCGGGCGATCACATCAGGCCAGTTGTCGCTGTTCATGTCGCCGGGAGCGGTGACGGCATCCATGGTGTTCCAGCCCGCTCCGAGATCTACCCGGGTGAACCATTCGTTCTGCCCGTTGCCCGGGTAGAGCCACAGTTCGCCGGTGGTGTCGCGGGCGACCAGGTCCACTTTGCCGTCGGCGTTGAAGTCCCCCGGGGCCACGATGGAGTTCATGGTGTTCCAACCGGAACCCAGATCGACGCGCTTGAGCCAGTCGCCGGCACCGTTGTTCGGATACAGCCAGAGTTCCCCGCCGCTATCCCGGGCAATCAGGTCCGGCTTGCCGTCGTCGTTGAAGTCCCCCGGGGCAACGATCGAAGTCATGACGTTCCAGCCGGCTCCCAGATCCTGCCGCTTGGCCCAGTCTCCGGTCCCGGTGCCCGGGTAGAGCCACAGCTCACCGCTGTTGTCCCGGGCGATCACGTCCGCTTTGCCGTCACCGTTGAAGTCCCCCGCACTGACGATGGTGGACATCACGTTCCAGCCGCTGCCAAGGTCGATCCGCTTGGACCAGCCACCGGTCCCCGTGCCGGGGTACAGCCACAATTCACCGGATGCGTCCCGCGCGATGACGTCCGTTTTGCCGTCACCGTTGAAGTCGTTCAACCGCATCGCCGGACCGGGCAAGGCGGTGCTGAATTCAAGGGCCTTGGCCGCATCCACCAGACCGGTACCGCAGCCCTCAGGACAGGCCACGGCCAGGGGCCGTGCGGTGTTCTTGATCCGGTCCTCGACGTCCTTGGGCGTGGCACTCGCGCCCAGCTTAGCCATGAGGAGCGCGGCCAGCCCCGCGACGTGCGGGGCCGCAATGGACGTTCCCAGGGTGTAGGCATAATCCTCGGCGGCGGGTCCGGTTGTGCCGGTGTTGATCGTGGAGGCGATACCGTCCTGCACATTCGTCGATACGTCGCCACCGGGGGCGGTCACATCCACAACTGACCCGTAGTTCGAATATGAGGCGCGCGCGCCGGTCCGTCCGCTTGCCGCGACGGTAATCACGTTCTGGCAGTTCGCGGGACTCACGTTGGCTGCAGACGTGTTGGAGTTGCCTGCGGCAGCAACAATCACAGAACCTGCGTTGTAGGCAAAATCAATGGCGTTCTGGTAGGTCGACGAGCAGGTAGCGGCAGTGCCGCCCAGGCTCATGTTGATGACGCGGGCGGGGTTCGGATTTGTTGGAACTCCCGGGACAGCTCCGCCGGCGGCCCAGATGATGGAGTCAGCGATGTCCGAGGTGTAGCCACCGCAGGGGCCCAGTGCGCGGACTGGCAGGATCTTCGCCCCTGGAGCTACGCCCGTGATGCCGCGCCCGTTGTTAGCGATTGCGGCGACGGTTCCCGCGACCCGCGTTCCGTGCCACGAGGAGGGGCCACCGGCCGCGCCGGCGCTGCAGAGTCCGTCGGACGTCCAGTCGCCTTCGTCGCGCGGGTTGGGATCACGCCCGTCGTTGTCGCGGGCTTTGGCAGCGCTCGAAATCATGTCGTAGCCGGGAAGAACGTTTGCGTTCAGGTCGCTGTGGTCTGTGATGCCTGTGTCAACCACCGCGACGACGACGCCGTCGCCCTTGGTGACGGACCAGGCCCCCGGCATCCGCATCCCGCCGGGTTCCTCCCACAGGTCCCATTGCAGGGGGTAGTAGGGGTCGTTAGGACCGACGCTAGCCGGGTACATCAGCGTGTCCGGCTCCGCATACTCGACGTCCGGGTTTGCCCGCAGGTTCGTCAGGAAGTCCCTGGCTTCGACCGGGTCCAAGGCCCTGTCGGTGCCAACAATCTGGGCGCCATTCGCCGCGAGGTGCAGACCCTTCGCCGGCACACCGACCACAGCTTCAGCGCGTGCATAGGATTCTTGACGGGCAACAGAACTGATGCCGGCGGTTTCTTTGAACTTGACGATGAATTGATCGGTCAACGCAGCAGGGTCGACCGATGCAGTCAGGTGCGGCGCGGCCGGCAGCGGGCGCACTGATTCAGCTTCGGCTGGAATGGCTACCAGGGCCGTGCCTACCAACGCGAGAACTCCCGCTAAGACGACAAGGGAATAGGGTCGAGGCACAGTAGTCATTCGGGCGTCCTAGTCGCGAGCGTCGACCGCTAAGCGCCCGAACGTGGAGATTTTGAGACCGCGATCTCCGCGTCCAAATCGATGCTAACAAGGAGTTGGTCGACTTTTGCCAAGGTTTTCCGCAGACTTTCCACTTGATCCGGGTGCTGAGCCAGCAGACTGTCAGCTCAGGTCACACGCCGGCGGTTGAACTGACCTAGACGTAGCCGTCCACAATGGCGGCGGCGATCTCCTTGTAGGCCCGGCGGGTTTCGGGCCGCAGCACATCGAGGGTGACCAAGTCACCGTCCGCGACGCCACGGTCGTGCGGGACGGCGATCAGCTGGCGGCAGATGCCGGAGAGATGGTCCTCGATCGCGTCCTTGTCCACCCGGGAGGAGACTTCATCTTTGTCGGTGATGACCACGACTGCGTTGCGGGCGAGTTCCTCGTAGCCGTGGCTGGCCAGCCAGTGCAGGGTGCTACGGGCGCGTTTGGCGCCGCTGACGGCATAGCCGGCGGCGATGATGAGGTTGTCAGCGGACTGCAGGATGCCGCTCATGGCGTTGTGCGTGACTCCGGTGCCGCAGTCGGTCAGGGCCACCGAGTAGTAGCCGGAGATGAGTTTGCGGATTCGCAGGTATTCTTCGGCCGTCAGGGAGTCCGAGACCTCGGGATCCTGTTCGCCCGCAATCAGGTGCAGCCGGCCGGCATGGTGCATGTACCGGGCCAGGGCGGTGAGAGAGTCGACGGATTCGATGTTCTTGAGCAGGTCCGTGATGGTCCGCGGGCTCTGCTGCTGGTAGATACCCTCGCCGAGAGCACGCTCCACGAGGTCGCCAGAGTCCGGGTTCGCGTCGATCGCGCACGGCGGGTCGCCGCGGTACTCCGCCAAGGTCAGTCCGACCCCGACCGTGGTGGAAGTCTTGCCGATGCCGCCTTTGAGGCTCAGCACGGCGGTGTTGTAGCTGCCTTGGAGCTGGCGGGAGATGCGGCGGGCCAGTTCGTCTTCCTCACGCTGCCGGGCGTTCGGACCCAGGTTTAGGCCGCCGCCGGTCATCTTGTAGAGGGCGCCACGGAAACCGCCCACGGGCCGGGGCTTCTGCTCGCGGACGAAGAGGCCGGGTGAGCTGATGAAATCGGGGGCGGGTGCGGCAAGTGCTGCCGCCCGGCTTTCAGAACGACTCGACCGGAGCGGCCGGGGCGGCACAGAGGGTGAGGTTCCGGGCGCGGCGGGCACGGCCGTCCGCGAGGGAGACGGCGTCACCGCGTTCGTGGTGGATGCGTCAAGGGGAACCGATGTGATGGGCGCACTGTCCTGCGGAGCACGGCTCGGTACCGCGGGGGCATCCGCTGCGGCGGCAGCCTCAGCCCAAGAGCTGCTGCGGACTGTCCGCGCCGGTGGGCTGTCAATGTCGTCAGGGGTGATGGTAGGCATGGTTCCTGTCCGGGGGTCGGAGTCATCGCCGCTTCGGCGGTCACGCCGGCGCCGGAGCTCGGGTTGCTCTGCCTCCAGGGCAGGGTCGGCTGATGTGTTGTCCACCGGTTCGGGCATACGTGTCCCCCTAGGACTCACCGCGCGGACCGCTGCGGCGCTCGTTTGAAAAGGTCCAAACACCAATTCTAGGGGAATAGGGTGTGGGTAACGGACCGGCACATGCTCGGCGGCCCGAACCGGTCAATTTTCCCTAAGCACAGTGAGACAACCAGACCCGCGGTTAGACCAGCAAAGGTCTGGTCTAGTTCAAAGCGATCACAAGCATCTGGTTCGTACCGGGGATGCATGTTTGCAGTACCGCGCGGGGAAAGCCTCCGAACGCGGCAGCAACGTCACTGGTTGTGCCTCCCTGAAAGACCTGCGCGCGGCCTGTTGCCGTGTACGTGCCGATACCCGAGAGTTTCACGGTTTCACCGACACCGATCCCCGAAAAGCGCGCCCAGCCACCGCAAAAATCATGTTCGGTGATGAACAGGGAATATGCGTCAGTCGGCGTGAAGTGGATTGGGCCGATGCAAGCGTCGACCAAGGGCTGGCCACCAGAGCCCGCCACATAGATGGTTCGCATTGCGGGGGCGGCAGCAACCTGCGCGGGAGCTACAGCGGCCTGCGCGGGAGCCTGCGCCGGCACGGCGGGAGCTTCGACGGGCACGACGAGCGGGGGACCCGTCAGCTTCAACGTCTGGCCAGGCAGGATGATTGAGTAGACACCCAGGCCGTTGGCCGCCAACATGGCGTAAACGTCCACTCCGAAGCGCGAAGCAATGGCGCTGACGGTGTCGCCTGCGACCACAACGTACTGATTACTGTCACCGACGCTGACGGCGGGGTCCATCGGTGGAGGTGGAGCTTCTGAAGCCGAAGCCACGGCTTCCGCGGGAATCGGGGCAGTAGCTTCCACGGGAGGCTGCTCAGGAGACAGGCCGTAAGCCTCCGGGGGCCGACTCTCCTCGGGTACGGCTACAGCGGTAAGTGTTGGCGCTGCGGCCGCGGTGGCCGGGTCCGTTCTTTGCCGAGTGGCATCAACCACTGTGCCCGAAGGGCTCTGGGAGGCCGTCACCGTTGCCATGTCGGCAGGAGATTGAACGGCCAGGAAAACTGCCAGACTACTACTCAGGAGCAGGAAGGCGACGGCGACCAGTAGGGTGGAAGTTTTCTCGACAAACTGTCGAATTTTCGGAAACCTGTACGCATTCAGATCCATCTGCACCAGCCCGATCCCACGACGAGAGGGTCTCCCGGGAAACTGGTCTTGAAGACACCGGGGGTAGCAGTCCACCCCCGCAGAAAACGCAGAGGCAATCCCACCAACCCGGTTGGGCCAAGGGCAGGTCCGGATTAGTGCCGAGAGTATCGACTGCGAGGATGCTGCACACGCGTAGTCAATACCTGAGTTCTCCGGCCCCTATACCGTGCTGTTGCTTGTTCATGACCAAAGGGTCAGTGGTGCGCCCGGGTCTCCTGCAGGCGCTTGATGAACCAGCGGGACTGCTCCGGCCCGTAGGGCAGGATCGGGATGGCCTTGGTGGCGTCGTCCGGTGTCTCCCGTGTCGCCTGGGTGGCCTGCCGCACTGCCGTGGTCATGGTGTTGGCCATCGTTTTAACGAACTGGTCGCTGCACGGTTCTCCGTGCCCGGGAATCAGGAATTCGTACCTGTGGCGCAGTGCCGAGATATGCCGAAGGACGCCTGCCCATTCTTCGGGGTAGGAATCCTCAAAGGAAGGGTGTGAGCCCTGCTCGACCAGGTCGCCGGCGTAGAGGGTCGTGGCCGTTCCCACCAGGAGATCCCCGTCGGTGTGTCCGAGGCCCAAGTGAAAGAGAGTAACGGCCTGGCCGCCAAGATCCACCAGAACTGGCTGGTCCTTCACGATCGCGTTGGGGACCACGAGTTCCACGTTGGGGCCCTCCCCTGCGGACATTTCGGGCTCGAGCCCGGCCACGAGGCGACGCTGGCTGTCGCCGTTCTCCTCGATCTCCGCGGCACAGTTCTCGTGCGCCCAAAACTCGGTGACGCCCGCATCAGCGAACACGGCATTACCGAAAAAGTGGTCGTAGTGGGCGTGCGTGTTCACGACGACAAGGGGCAGCAGCGTTTTTTCCCGCACGGCGTCGAGGATCTCGCGCCCCTGCCGGGGTCCGCAGCCGGTGTCCACCACCATGGCGCGTTCGGAGCCGACGACCAGGCCGGTGTTGAGCAGGGAACCTTGGGTGGTCAGAACGTAGTTGTCCGGGCCAACCTCGAGCCATCGTGACATTGAATCTCCGTTTTCCGGCGTTGTTGTTGCGATGTTCAGTCCCCGATTCTACCCACGGCTGCCTCAAAGGCTTGAGGAAATGCCGGAAACAGGGCACTTTTGGGAGGTCGCAATGCCGAGCACACCGGTTGCGTCAGTCACCACACCCCTAGGGAATGGCACATCCTGGCGGGCGCAGGCTCCTTCTAACCCAGACGCCGGAGGACCGGCGCCGCCGGAGCCCTGCGCCGCAGGTTCAGCGCCAGGTAGATGGCCGACATAGGAAGCACCAAGCTTCCAAGAAGCATGCCGAGTCCGGAGATAAAGTCATTGATAGCCACAGTAGAACCTCCAGGAGGTGGAAAGGCTTCCGGTCTTCGGGCTGCGACTCAGCGCCCAGTCAAACGGCAGCCCCGCGGTGGGAACGTTCATATCCAAACACGATGGACTTTACAGGCGCGTCACGGCTTCGACAGGCTTTGTCAATTCGGCGTGTCGCCGGAAGAAGTTTTCGTTAATCATCCCCGGCCGGCTGTTTTTTGAATACCGGCATCGGCCCTAAGCTTAGCCCCATGAAGGTATTGGTCACCGGGGGCGCCGGGTACATCGGATCACACACAACTCTGTGCCTTCTGGAGGCCGGGCACGATGTCGTCGTGTTCGACAACCTGGCAAATTCCAGTGCCGAATCAGTCCGGCGGGTCGAGGAGCTCGTCGGCAGAACTGTCGATTTCCGCGAAGGTGATCTTCTCGACGCCGACGCCGTCGACCTGGTCTTCGCCGAATTCAGCTTCGACGCCGTTATTCACTTCGCCGGGCTCAAAGCTGTGGGTGAATCGGTTGAGCGCCCGCTGATGTATTACCGAAACAACGTTGTTGGCACGCTGAACCTGCTCGACAGCATGGAGAAGGCCGGAGTGCGCCAGCTCGTCTTCAGTTCCTCCGCCACGGTCTACGGCGCATCGGAGCTTGTGCCGCTCTCCGAGTCCCTGCCACTTGACGCGACCAACCCCTACGGCCGGACCAAAGAACAGATTGAAGATATCCTTTCCGATCTTAGCGGCGCCGATCCGCGGTGGAGCATAGCGGTGCTTCGCTATTTCAATCCGGCCGGCGCCCACGAGTCCGGCCGGATTGGCGAAGACCCGAAGGGCGCCCCAAACAACCTCGTTCCGTTCGTGGCCCAAGTGGCGGTGGGGCGCCGTGAGAAGGTCATGGTGTTCGGGAACGACTATCCGACTCCAGACGGAACCGGTGTGAGGGACTACATCCACGTCATGGACCTAGCCGAAGGCCATCTGGCCGCTCTTGGCTACCTGGGCGGCAAAACGGGCACATTTCGGTGGAATCTCGGGACCGGCTTCGGATCCTCAGTCTTGGAAGTCATCAGGGCGTTCGGCACCGCCTCGGGGCAGTCCATTCCCTACGAGTTCGCGCCCCGCCGGGGCGGCGACGCAGCCGTAAGCTACGCGGACGCGGCCGAGGCTCACCAGCAGCTGGGATGGTCGGCCCAACGAAACGTGGCCCAGATGTGTGCCGACCACTGGCGCTGGCAAAGTCTGAACCCGCAGGGCTTTGAGGCCGGAAGCTGAGATCCGAAAGTCCAGGGATTACCCGAGAACGAACACCCAGGCCAGAATCGCGACGACTGCCGCCGCGCAGAGGGACAACGCGATGTTCCCGGCCAGTTGAAGTCGTCGAAGTCTGCGGTTGTCCCGGTCGTTGAGTGTAGACATTTTCCCCATGCCGGACATACTACAGGCGCAAACCTTGTGTTTTCCTTGGGCTGGCAAGCATGACGAGTGCGGCCCGATGGGACATCAACGACCTTAGAATGAAGGGCGTGGTAGCAAATGAGTTGGCTGTGGAGATGAATGGCAGGCGTCCTGCTGTTCCGTCCGCTCTCGCGTCGCGGTCCGGAGCAGGAGATTGAGCCTGAACAAGGCCGCCCAATCAGGTATGGAAGCTGGGCTACCATCAGAAATGCGGATTCGCCTGGGGCACGCTCTGATGCAGCGGGTGGCGGAGAAAGATGACGTGCGCCTACTGCACATCAAGGGATATTCCGCGGACGACGGGCTATATCACCCGGGGCGCGTGAGCTCCGACGTCGACGTCCTGATCCATCCTGAACACGTCTCGAAGCTTATTGAGGCCCTGCAGGCCAGGGGCTGGAGGACCGTTACCCGGTTCACGACCGGATCTGTCTTCCAGCACGCAATGACCCTGTGGCACGATACATGGGGATACGTCGACATCCACCGTTCGTTTCCTGGCGTTGAGCTACCTCCCGGAGAATTTTTTGAGGAGTTGTGGCGGTACAGGACCACCCAGCTAATTGCGGCCGTTGAGTGCACTGTTCCAAAGACCCATCACCAGGCACTTCTGATAGTGCTCCACGCCGCACGCGATCCATACCGGGGAACCAGCGACGTGCGGCATCTGCGTGAAACTCTGCTTCCAGAGAACTGGGACGTCTTGCAGATGCAGGCGGAGCGCTACGGCGCCGGGCTCGCCTTCGCAGCGGCAACGGGCGCGTTGGCATACTTTGAGGACCACCCGGGGCACGATGTCTGGTCCGTCCTGTCCGCTGGAGGTTCCCGTATGGAACTCCTGAAGGCCCGTACACGGGCCGAAACCTCGCTGCGGGGCCGCGCCAAGGTCCTGCTGTCCAGCATTTTTGCCAACCGGGACCACCTGCGCATGGCTCTGCAACGCGAGCCTAACCTGATGGACTATCTGGCGGAACTGTCAGGGCGTGTGGCTGAGGCGTGGTCTATGTTCACCTCCCGAATCAAGAAATAGGGACTCGCCCACAAGCTCACCGGCGGCACGTGAGGCGCTTACTGCCACCTTTGCCCTCAAGGGCGAGGCTGGCGGGACCGGCCTGACTGCCCAGAACGTCCGTGGGAATTACACCTAGTCAACCCCGGCTTCATGCCCCGGCACGAAGCCGGGGTGAAGCAGTGAGTCCGGTAACGTACTCGTGACGGCGGACTAAGAATGTGTTGGGGGATATTGATGGGTTCTATGAACCTGGTAAGCGCGTGGCCGCAGGACAACCGGGCACGGGCGGCAGCGGTAATCGTGATCATGGCCGGAGTAGTTTACCTGGGCCTCCCGAGGCTAACCGGCTGGACGCTTGAGTACCTTCACAAGGAAGACGGTTTGATCTTTCTGACCGACTTCCTGCGGGACGGGTGGGGCAGCCTGTTCCAGACCTACACCGGATACCTCCATATGGGCCCCCGACTGGTCACCGCGACCTGTGGCACGGCGCTCCCAGCCGACATGTTTGCCGGATGCGTAGGCGTTTCGATGGCCGCATTCCGGGGCATCCTGGCTGCCGTGGCTTTTGCCGTATTCCTCCCCTACGCCAAGTCATGGAAGTGGGCGCTAGGAGCGGCTGCCGTACTCCTCTTCATCGGCGTAGGGCAGCATGAAGTGCTCGGAAATCTCACCAATATGCGCTGGTTTACAGACGTGGCTGCGCTGTTGGTGCTACTGGGAAACTTCCGAAAACCGGCGCCAGCATTGGCAGTGTCTCTGCTCGCAATTGTGGCGGCCTGCTCAGATCCTCTAGCTCTCGTCCTCTTGCCGATTGCGTTGTGGCGGGCGATCGTCCTTCGCGGATGGGGGCGGCTCGTCCCGGCGGCTTACATCGCGGCGGGGATCCTTCACTTCGTGCTGATGAATTCAAGCGCCCGAACAGCGGACTGGGGATACATCACAGGTAACCCAGTCGAGTTCTTTGCCCAGGCCCTCGTGCGCGGTCCACTGGAGGCCATCATCGGACAAAACGGAGCGCAGGTCGCGATCAACATAGCCGGGCCCTACCTCGTTCTAGTGGGACTATTGGTGCCCTTGGCCGTGGTCGCGCTCTCGTGGAAGCGCGCCTCTCGGCCAAGCTACGCGATGGCCGTGATCATGGTCCTCGCAGGCATGGCAATCCTGTGCGCTACGCTCCTTTTTGCGCCGCTGGACGTAATCGCCCTATCAACCGAAGGCAGCGTGGGCGCGGCGTCGAGGTACGCGCTACTCCCGGCAACGCTTGTCGCCCAGGCGCTGCTCATCGTGGCCCCCTGGGCAATCGCGGCCGGCACGATAGGGCGGCTCGCGGGCTGGGGAATGGTGGGCCTGATGGTGGCCGGCGCGGCAGCTGACTCACCCGGCGACTCATGGAACTCTCACGGGCCAAAGTGGGCAAACACTATCGAGGAAGCCAACAGAGACTGCACGGCCCAAAACCAAGAGAACGTCACTGTCCCTGTCACGCCGCAGGGTGTCCCGATGAGCTGGACGGCGACGGTTTCGTGCGACTGGCTCAGGGGCAAGTAAGACCCGGGTTGAGACGACAACCAGCGCCCGGGTGAACGTTGGCGCGATCCCGGACCGCCCGCCACTGAGCGGCAACACCCACCTGATGGACTGGTGGTTGCCAGACGGGCGCGGAACCCCTGTTACGCTCACTCCAGCCGGGACGGCAACCGGCAAACGCGGCGCTCGCTTTCAGCTAGGGACGGGCGCTGGCTCAAGATCACGAACACGCCGGGCAGGCACGCCGGCGTAGACACCATCGGGAGCGCAGTCAGACGTCACGACCGCACCAGCGGCGACAATGCAGCCGCTCCCGATGGTCACTCCCGGCAAGATCGTCGAGGAAGCGCCGATCCAGCAGCCATCCTTGATCACAACGGGAGCGCCTACGGTCGCCCCGGCCCGGCGCGTGGCAGGACCCATCTCGTGAGACCTCGTCAGCACGGTGACGCGGGGACCAAACGAGCAGTCCTTGCCAATCGTGATGCTGTCGAACGCGTCGAAAAAGCATTCCTGGTTTATGAAGGTCCGCTCTCCGATGCTCACATTCTTGCTGCCAAACGAGCCCGGCGTGATCGAGCTGAACTCGACGTCGAGGCCAAGCGCACGCAGCGCCTGCCACCTCCGCTTCTTCGGCATCAGGCGGGAAACGGTCACAGAGTTCACAAGGAAAGACCGGTTGAGTGCCCCAGCGTGTGGGATTGCACGACTTGACGTAGCTCCGTGAAACTGGCCTGCCGGATGAGGGTGACTTCATCAGCCCTCACATGTCAGCCAACACCGACCCCGGGTTCTCGATCGCGTCGGCCACGTAGCGCAGGAATCCCCCGGCGGTGCCGCCGTCACAGACGCGGTGGTCGAAAGTGAGCGTCAGCTCGGTGACTTTGCGGACGGCGAGCTCGCCATTGACCACCCAGGGCTTGTCGATGATGCGCCCCACGCCAAGGATTCCAACTTCGGGGTGATTGATGATGGCGGCGGAGCCGTCCACCCCGAAGACGCCGTAGTTGTTCAGCGTGAAGGTGCCGCTGCCCAGTTCTGCCGGGCTGGCCTTGCCGTCGCGGACGACTGTGGTGAGCCGGCGGATTTCCGCGTCGAGTTCACGGGCGCTGAGTTTGTCAGCGTTCCGCACCGACGGCACCATCAGGCCGCGGTCGGTCTGGGCCGCGAAGCCGAGGTTGACCCCGTCGAAGGCCACAATCTCCTGCGAGGCTCCGCCGGTGGAATCCTCGGTAGTCACGATCCGGGTGTTCAGTTCAGGGAACTTCTTCAGCCCGGCGGTGACGAAGCGCGCGATGAAGGCCAGCAGGCCCGGGGCGTGGTGCGGGTCGGCCTTTTTCAGCGCTGCACGCATCTCCACCAGGGCGGTGGCGTCAACATCCACCCACACCGTGGCTTCCGGGATCTCGGAACGGCTGCGGGTCATGTTCGCTGCGACGGCCTTCCGGACGCCGCGGACGGCGGTCCGCCCGGTGATGCCCAGCCCGGTGCGGGCATCGGCGTCACCCGTGGTCGGAACTCGCGTGGTCTCGGCAGGTGCGGTCGGACGCTCTACCACCGCGGGCTTGATGACCGCCTCGACGTCGCGGCGCATGATTAGCCCGCTGGCCCCGGTCCCCTGGAGCTCGCCCAAGTCGACCCCGTGGTCCCGTGCCATCCGCCGGACCAGCGGGGAAATAACAGCCCCCAGCTTTCCGGGCACCCGGGTCCGCATCAGCAGCAGGTCATCCGCTGCCTTGTCGGCTGCAGACACCTGAGCCGCCGGCTCGGCCACGGCAGTTACGGCCGAGGACTTCCGGGGCCGGGTCCTGCGGGCAACCCCGTGCCCGCCCGGAGTCCCGTATCCGATCAGGACATTCCCCGAGCCGGCCTTTTCCTCCTCGCGGTACGCCTCCGCGGCGGCATCTTCGGCTTCGGCAGGCTCCACCGAAGGGGCAGCGGGCGCAACCGGAGGGGCACCGACCGGAGTCACGGAGATCAGCGGCTTCCCGACGTCGAGGGTCTGGCCGGGTTCGCCGTGCAGCACGGCAACGGTGCCGGCGTACGGGGAGGGCACCTCGACCATGGACTTGGCGGTTTCGACCTCGGCGATCGGCTGGTCGACACGGATTTCGTCGCCCACGGCCACCAGCCAGTTCACGAGTTCGGCTTCAGTGAGTCCCTCGCCGAGGTCCGGGAGGAGGAATACTTTCGGTTCGCTCATGGTCAGTCTTCCCACTGGAGGTCGTCAACGGCGTCGAGGATGCGGTCCACGCCGGGCAGGTAGTAGTGCTCGAGCTTCGGCGCCGGGTACGGGACATCGAAGCCCGTGACGCGGCGGATCGGTGCGGCCAGGTGGTGGAAACAGCGTTCCTGGACCCGGGCGACGATCTCGGAGGCCACCGAGGCGAAGCCGTGGGCCTCGGCGATGACGACGGCGCGGCCGGTCTTGCGGACCGAGGCGCAGACCGTCTCATCGTCGAACGGCACGATCGAGCGGACGTCGATCACTTCCAGCGACCGTCCCTCCTCGGCGGCCGCCGCGGCAGCTGCCAGCGCGGTGGGGACGGACGGGCCATAGGCGATGAGTGTCGCGTCGGTACCGGGTCGGGCAACGGCGGCGCGGCCCTCGGAGGAGGTCCCGCGTGCGGTGTTCTCGGCGTGCTCGACGCGGAGTGCGTCCAGGTCCACCTGATCCTTGGACCAGTAGAGCTTCTTGGGCTCCATGAACATCACCGGATCATCGGATTCGATGGCCTCGCGGAGCATCCGGTAGCCGTCGGCGACGGTGGCTGGGGTGAAGACCTTGAGCCCGGCGGTGTGGGCGTAGTAGGCCTCGGAGGAGTCGCAGTGGTGCTCCACTCCCCCGATCCCGCCGGCGTAGGGCACCCGGATGACCATGGGCAGCTTGACCGCGCCCTTGGTGCGGTTATGCATCTTGGCGACGTGGCTGACGATCTGTTCGAAGGCCGGGTAGGCGAAGGCGTCGAACTGCATCTCGATGACCGGGCGCATGCCGTTCATCGCCATGCCGACGGCCATGCCCACGATCCCGGACTCGGCAAGCGGGGTGTCGAAGCAGCGGCCTTGCCCGAAGGTCTTGGTGAGCCCGTCGGTGATCCGGAAGACCCCGCCGAGCATGCCGACGTCCTCGCCGAACACCAGGACCGAGGGGTCCGCGTGCATCGCGTCGGCCATGGCGGTATTCAACGCCTTGGCGAGGGTGATCGTCTGGGGGCCCGATTGCTCAGCCGCCGCAGCCGCCGTGGCGGCGGCGCGGGCGGTGGCGGCGCTGACGTTGCCGTTCGCCTCGGACGAGGAAGTGACGGTGGGGCTCATTTCGCGGCCTCCGTCTTCGAGGAGGCCTCGCGGGCGAGTTCGTCGGCGAGCATGGCGGACTGTTCCTTCAGCTGTGGGGTGGGGGTGGAGAAGACGTACTTGAAAAGATCCTGCGGCTCTACCGGGACTTCCTCGCTCAGGCCGTCGCGGAGCTGGGTGGCCACGGCTTCGGCCTTCTCGGCGATCCCAGCGGCGCGTTCGTCGTCGAGCAGTCCGCGGCCCGTCAGGTAGGACTTCATCCGGCTCAGCGGGTCCTTGGCGACCCATTCGGCGACTTCGCTGTCCTGGCGGTACCGGGTGGCGTCGTCGGCGTTGGTGTGGGCCTGCATGCGGTAGGTGTGGGCCTCCACCAGCAGCGGGCCGGAGCCTTCCCGGGCGAGCCGGACGGCGCGGCCCAGCACCGCGAGGAGGGCGACGATGTCGTTGCCGTCCACGCGTTCCCCTGCCATGCCGTACCCCACGGCCTTGTGGGCGAGCGATGGGGCGACGGACTGGTGCGCCAGCGGCACCGAGATCGCGTACTGGTTGTTCTGGACGAAGAACACGACCGGCAGGTGGAACACCGCGGCGAAGTTCAGCGCCTCGTGGAAGTCACCCTCGCTGGTGGCGCCGTCGCCGCACATGGCGAGGACGACGGTGTCCTCGCCGCGCAGCTTGGCGGCGTGGGCCACTCCGACACCGTGCAGCAGCTGCGTGGTCAACGGGGTGCACTGGATGCCGACCTTGTGCTTGGAGGGGTCATAGCCGCCGTGCCAGTCGCCGCGGAAGAGCGTCATGGTCTGGACCGGATCAACACCGCGGGCCATCACAGCCACGGAGTCGCGGTAGGTGGGGAACACCCAGTCGCCCTCGGACAGGCAGAGGGCGGCGGCGACCTGGCAGGCCTCCTGGCCGTGGCTGGACGGGTAGACGGCCATGCGGCCCTGCCGGACGAGGGCGGAGTTCTGGTCGTTGACGCGGCGTCCGACGACGAGCTGCTCGTAGGCGGCCATCAGTTCCCCGTCGCCGGGGAGGGTGTATTCGTGACCGGGCTGGGTGCCTTGTTCCGTGTGCGCATTCAGGGTGCCGTCCGGGCCGACCATCTGGATCTGGTGCCGGGCGGGCAGCATGTAGTCCTCGACGGTGATGCCGAACTTGCGGAAGGCCTCGCTGGCGGCGTCTTCCGGCGCACTGCCGGGTACCGCGGAGCCTGGTGTTGGGTCCTCGCTTGCCGGGTGCTGCGCAGTGTGGTCTGCGGAGATCGTCATTGGTCCGTCCTTCTGTAGCCACTATTCGTTTTAATTATGGCGCCGGACGATGTTTCGTATCCAGCTCCGGCGGAAATCGTGGAGAAATCCGGAAATCTACCCTAATCTGGAAGACGAATCGTAAGTATGATCTGGATTACCGGCGGGGGTTGTGGACGAATGGCAGAAGACGAGGCGGACCAGACGGCGGTGCCGCTGGATGACGTGGACCGGAACATCATTGCGGAGCTGACCCGGGACGGCCGGATGTCCGTCACTCAGGTAGCGGAGAACGTCCACATCTCGCGTGCCCACGCCTATACGCGGATTGCCCGGCTGACCGGTGAGGGCGTGCTAACAAAGTTCACGGCGCTGGTGGATCCGATCAAAGCCGGTCTAAAGTCCTCGGCCTACGTGACCCTGAAGGTGCGCCAGCATTCCTGGCGGGAGCTCCGCGAGCTGTTGCGCGCCATTCCGGAGGTGCACCACATCGCCCTAGTGGGCGGGGACTTCGATGTCATCCTGTTGGTGCGCGCCGTGGACAACATCGACCTGCGCCGAGTGATCTTTGACCAGCTGCAGTCCATGCCCGGTGTGCTGGACACACAGACGTTTCTGGTATTTGAGGATTTGGATACGCGGTAGCGAAGCCCGTTACATTTATTGGGTCCCCGATCGCCGGGGACATGGTCGCTGGACCCGGGATGACTTTCTCGCCCTGTCACTGATGATCCGGGGGGTGTTGTCGCCGGGTTCGGAGGCACTTGTTGACCGCTGATAGGGACACGGCCGGGCGGTAGCGCCCAGGTCTCTTTGTAACGTGGGTGCCGGCATCGGGTGTCGTGACTGCGGCCATATAATGGTGCAAAGGAGCGCCGGTATGGATGAGGGATTCGACGTTTACTGCGGACTCGATGTCGGCAAGAGCGACCACCACGCCACCGCGCTGAACCGCGCCGGCGAACGTCTCTTTGACAAGCCGCTGCCGCAGGACGAAGCCCGGCTGCGGGAGCTTTTCATGACGCTGCAGCAGCATGGGAACGTGCTGATGATCGTGGACCAGCCGAACACGATTGGCGCGCTGCCCGTGGCAGTGGCCCGGTACTGCGGCTGCGAAGTCGCCTATCTGCCGGGCCAGGCGATGCGCAAAGCGGCGGACCTGTATCCCGGGAAATCGAAGACTGATGCCCGGGACGCGTTCATCATCGCCGAGACAGCCCGGGCGATGCCGCACACCCTGCGCGCGGTCGATCGTGACAGCGAGGTGCTCTCGGCGCTGAAGGTGCTCTCCGGGTTTGATACGGATCTGACCCACGAATGCACACGGGCGATCAACCGGCTCCGGTCCCTGCTGCTGCAGATCTTCCCGGCCCTCGAGCGCGCCTTTCCCGGCACCGTCCTGACCCGTCCACTGGTCCTGGAACTGCTGATCAAATATGCGGGCCCGACCGGTCTTCGTGCCGCCGGACGAGGGAACGTGCTGCGCTGGGCCCGCAACCACAGCCGCAAAGACCCAACCGCGCTCATCGACGCCGTGTTCGCTGCCCTGGGCGAGCAAACGGTAACCGTCGCCGGAACCGAAGCCGTCGAACTCGTCATCCCGCGCGTCGCCGCCCAAATCAAGGAACTCAAACACCAGCGGACCATCGTGGCCGAAGAAGTCGAAAAGCTCCTGGACGACTTCCCTCTTTCCCAGGTCTTGATGTCCGTACCGGGAGTCGGCATCAAGACCGCAGCGACCATACTCCTGACCATCGGCGACGGGAGCAGCTTCCGCACCTCCGGCCACCTCGCCGCCTACGCCGGCATCGCACCGGTCACACGGCGCTCGGGTACCTCCATCCGCGGCGAATTCCCTGCCCGCTCCGGCAACAAAGAACTCAAGAACGCACTCTTCCGGTCCGCATGGATAGCCTCCTGCCACTACCCGCTCTCCAAGGCCTACTACGAGCGGAAACGCGCCGAAGGGAAGAAACACAACGCCGCCATCATCTGCCTCGCCCGGCGCCGCTGCGACGTCATCTTCGCGATGCTCAAGAACGGAACCCTCTTCCAAGAAAAGACTCCCCAAGCAGCTTGACTAAAAGCATAGGGACACCCCCCGACTTTTGATCGGAGCTAATTGACGGGGGCGTTCTTCCTGGCCATGGCGAAAACGTCCGCACGCAGCCGCTTGCGGAACCGTTGCTCCGAGAACTTCTCCACGTGGTCCCTGATTTCCTGCGGATCCCAGTCCTCCGCGCGGAAACCCCGGACAGCATCGCGAATGCACTCGGCTGTCGGTTCGGCGATGAAGGCGCCGGTGACGCCTTCCACGATGGTGTCCATGTAGCCGCCGGCTCGCAGCGCAATCGTGGGTTTGCCCCAGGCGCCGCCCTCGAGCGGGGTGATGCCGAAGTCTTCGTGGGAGGTGGCGATCACGGCCTTGGCCGAGGAGTAGGCCCAGCGCATTTCAGCCTCGCTCAAGTCTGAGGCGATCCGGACGTTGGCCGGGCAGGCGGCCAAAAGCTGGGCTGCGAGAGGGCCGGCGCCAATGATGAGCAGCCGCTCGTCGGAGCCACGGAAGGCTTCAATGGCCTGATCCACGTTCTTGTAGGGCAGCAGCCGGGAGACAACGAGGTAGTGTCCCCCCGCGCCCACAAAGTCCTCGAGCCCGCTGATCGCTTTCAGATCGCCGGCAGTATCTACACTGTGCGGGGGGTGAAAAATGTCGACGTCCATGCCATAGACGCTTTTGATCCGTGCCTGGACGACAGTCGAGTTCGCCACATACATGTCCGCACGAGCCGCAGCACGGCGATCCCACCGCCGGAGAGCTGGGGCGATCATTTTGACGGCAAGCGCCATGGGCGAGTGTATCTGGGCCTTGCCCAGATACTGCTCGGTCAGGTAAAGCCAACGCGCCGGTGAGTGGCAATAGACAAACATGCTTCCTGATGTCGTGAAGCCGTGCGCCCAGCCGCTGGACGAGGACAACACAATGTCCGCCGGAATTCTGAGCCCCGTCGATGCCGGAGCCAGCAGAGCCAGGGCAGCCCGGTGGTTCTTCCTGAAGTAGGGGATTCGGTTGAGCGACGATGTGACGATCTGGGCGTCCCCAAATTCCGGATAAGTGCCTTCAGGGTGATACAGCGTCGTGTAGATCTTCGCTTCCGGAAACGCCCGATGCATGGCAAGGACGACGCGTTCAGCGCCACCCTTCTGGGTCAAATAGTCATGCGCAATAGCCACGACCGGTTCGCGTCCAACCATTGTTCAGTTCCCCCCCGGGAGAGTTTTTGACGGGCCGGACTTCACTAGAAGCGGCTCCGAGCCCTCTCAGGATAACGGATGCCCGCAAGTCCGGCCGATTCCACAGCCAGAGCAATCAGTTTCTCCGCCACCGGCCGTGGTAGCGAGTCGGCCAGACGATCTATACCTGCTGACCAGGTTCGAATACTCCTTTCCGTCGCCACACTGCTGGCCGCCCACACGATACGCCCCCAAAGACCGCTGCCAGCTGGCTCCGGAAGAGCGTCACGCCCGTGGATTTCCAGAAAGGCGTCTCGTGCAGCGCCAGAGTGAAGGGCCCGCGCAGACCTGATGACGGTCGTTGTGGATGCTGCATGATGAACCGACATGAGTTCCGGGGCAATGACAATTGGAATGCCGGCCAGGTGAAGACGGTAGCCGTAGTCGACATCTTCCCAGCCATAAGCACGATAGCGCTCATCATAGCCACCCACGTCCTCGTGTACGTCACGTGTAACCGACACATTTGCAGACCAATGACGCCAATGAGTAATTGGTGAAGATGCCAACGCCTCTGCACGGTGCAATTCGTCAGTCTTGTTTCCATAGATGCGTGCATATGCTGTGGGGGGGAACCGGTTGGTCGTAAGACCCACGATTCCGTTTCGGGCGGTCCGATGTCGCTTGATATGGCCAGACACGAAATCCGGGCGCGGCTCCAAGTCGTCGTCGCTACGGATCAGGACATCGCCGCTTGATTCAGAAAAGCCGGCATTGAGGGCAGCCGAGCGACCACGGTTCTCCGGAAAAACAACCCAACGAAGCGGAAACGATGTCTCCTCGGAGGTCCGTCGCAGAAGGTCTTCAGAGTTATCAATATCCCCATCCAGCACCACGACCACTTCAAAGTCCGTGGTGTCTTGAAGGGAGAGCGCGTTGAGCAACACGGGGAGTCTCTGAGCTCCGCCCCGAGTCGGAACGACAATTGCGGCTCCGCGGGCTCCACTCATGGTTTACCTTCCTTCATTCGTGAATCAGAATCAGCCGCCGCGATACTGGGTGCCCGCCACGGTGCTGACAGCAAGCCTGGAACCTTGTTGAGCAACCCTGACAAGAGCAGTGGGATGAAAACGCTCACAACAGTACCCAGCACAACGTGGATTCCAGCTTCGTGGACCCCCAGTCTGAGAAGCAGAACCCGTGTTCCAGCAGCGAAAATGATGTGCAGCAAGAAGATTGGCATCGTATTCCGTCCAACCCATTGGAGCAAACGCAGTCGTATGCCGATCCGGTCGAGCAGGAGCACCAGACCTATGACTGCAGCTATACCTGTCAATGTGCCAGTGCCTCCCCAAACGACGCTGGCCACGGTCCGGGCGCTATCGAGTGACGAGGGCGTCGAGAAGTGGGGGACAGCCACAGTGAAGGCAAACAGGCAGCTCGACACAGCGACGATGACGGCCAAAGACGTCGTGTGGATCCGGCCCGCGATCCGGACAAACCGCTTATATGTCAGGGCGGCTCCCATTAGATAAACCCCGATGAGCGCTATACCGCGCTCGACCACAGTGGCTCCCTCGTACCCCCAAGCAACGAAACTCAGCGCAGCCACGACAAAGACGATGCCGTATCGGATCAAACCCCCATGCCAAGGGCGGATCATCAAGGCGACCGCCGTGCTTATGGCCAGCCAGGTAAGGAACCACAGATGACCAATTGGAGTCCACAAGTCAAGAACGGACTCGATGGACGTCTTATTGTTCCGAAGTGGATTCGCCACTAGCTCGAACCCGCCCTGTATGGCGGTCCACACCAAATAGAGCCAGAGGAGCGTGCCGATACGATCTGCCAAGAATGGCCAGCGAGAACGTCGTACCGCTGAGCCGCCCAACATCAGGCCTGATACGAAAGCAAAGAGCGGCACGTGAACCAGGTACAGGGCAGAATTCAAACCTCCAAACTTCGCGCCTTCGATTCCAGCGTCAGAGACGCCCACTTGGACATGGCCCAGAACAATCGCTGCCATCGCCAGACCGCGCGCGGCATCCAGGAAGCCGTCACGCCGTTCGGCCGACACAAGATTTTTGAAAGTTGTGCTGACAACCGCCCCTGTGTCCCTTCTCATAGCTGTCGCCCTAGCATTTGCAGGCTCTGGAGGAGGTCGGCCAAGCGTTTCCTGCCCGCCTCAGGGGACCACATCGCGCTCCATCGCTGATAGGCACGGTCGATCACCAACGGGTCACTCGTCGTCGATCGTCTGATTGCAAGTGCCAGGTCGTCGGCGTCACCCGCTCGGGAAATCCAAGGGTGCCGCTCTCCGACTACCTCGGGCAAGGCGCCGGCGTCGCTGACTACAACAGGTACACGTGCCGACATGGACTCGGCAACGACCAATCCGAAGGACTCCGGCCAGATCGACGGACAAACTAATATATCTATACGTCGAAAAAAGTCCGCTGGCTGGATCCATCCAGTCCTTTCGACAAGGCCACCCAGGCTCTCGAGCGCTGCCTCAACTGCGTTCCGCGAGGTGTCGCTGACAAATCGCGATTCCCCGCCCAACACCAGGCGATAGCGGCCAGGCGACTCTCGCTCCAAGATGTGAATTGCCTCGGCAAGGATTTCAACCCCTTTGTCGGTCGATGGTCTACCGAGGAATCCCAGCTTGACGGGTGACGATGGGTCCCTGTGAAGGGGCGCTTCATCGACTTCGCAGATGCCAGGCACCCAATTCTGCAGAACGGAGGATCCTGGAACTGCCGTTGCCGTGTCCGCTGAAGGGACCAGCGTGACCATTGAATGCCACCTCGCGATTTTGGCCAGAAGTCTCTGCTTACGTCGCGGACGCTGATGCAAGTGCACTATACGGTTGCGGTGGCAAGCGGTTGCCACCGCAGGCAGCAGCCCATTGCACCAGAGGACACCACTCCTGTGGCGGCGATCCCACCTGCGCAGGGCACGTAGGTACCTGACGCGTGTGTCCCCTTCGAGCACCACTGTGTCGAAGCCCCGGTCCCGGGCTGCGTCAACGAGTCCAGCGGGACTGTTCGGCCCTACAACCGTGACCGCTATCCCGAGACGCGTCAGTTCTTCTGCCAGGGCGAGCAACATAACCTCCCCGCCGCCAATATCACCATTATTCGCGGCGATGGACACCTTGTTGGCGTGCGCGATACTCATGTTTGGGCACTTCTGATTGAAGCAAAATGCCCAGCGCCCCGCGCATCGAGCAGGCCCTGGTTGACCGAATGCGTTCGCGTTCGAATCAAATAACGCATGGAGAGTCCTACGGCAAATGCCGCGGGCAGTGTCAGCAGGACTTCACCGAGATTCACTGCACATACGGCAACACCGATTAGGGCGGCCTCGTAGAAGTAGTTTCGGTGGATGCGGGGGAGCGAGAGAAGCCTGAGGAAGACTACTGCCAGTAGTGCGATGACGATGAGGAAGCCTATCCATCCGGCCTCAGCCCTGAGAGCTAAGTATGAGCTGTGGAAGAAAAAGGTCATGCCGTCCATCGAGACTTTGGCGGTGCCGGCCCCCTGACCAATGAGCGGATTCACAGCAACGTCCGCGAGCTCCACCTCATATATGCGCTGCCGGAGCAGATCACTCCCAGCGCGGTCAGCAAAGGCATCGGCAGCCAGGCTCTCAGACGCTGAGATTATCCAAAATAGCACCGAAGCGACGACTGGCAAGGAGATCCACGCACTGGCGAAGCGGCTGAGCACTACCCACAAAGTCATGATGACCAGGGCCAGTAACGAAGTCCGTGACTGCGTGAGCAAGACTCCAGCGGTGGCTACTGCCACCAAGCCGATCTGGTACTTGCGGCGTTCTACAGAGGGAAGTGCTAGTGCGGCAAAAACCACGACGAGAAACCCAGCCGAGTTCGGGTCACCCAGAGGGCCCGTCATTCGGCCGACATAGTTGCTCATTGGAAGCAATATGATGCCAATTGTCACTCCAACCGCTACAGCAAGGGCCAGGCCCCTCCCCACGGACCGCACGTTGAGCCTAGGACCAGCAAGAACAAGTATTACCACTGAATAGACAGCGATATTCAGTAGTCGCCGAACGTCCAGTGATCCGCTAGCAACTGACACTCCTGCCAGCCACGACGGTATGGCAAGCACAAGGAAGATAAACCAGCCCGGAAGAGCGTGCACTTCAAGCTTGGGCAGCCGCTGGGGCGCACTGAATGCGAAGAAAACAGACAGCACTGCCGCAACGGAGCTGACGGGAATGCCCAAACCAGGAAATGCAATTGCGTCCAAGAACATTGCGCAGAACAGGAACGTCACAAAGACGGAGTTCTTCGGGCCCCAAAAAGCCCCATTTACTCCGACAGAGCTCCTCCGACGCATCACGCCATTGCCCGGCTGTATACATCGCCAATACGTGTGGCCATGGAACGCACGTCCACCCTGTCGGGGATTGACTCCGAGCAGCTGATCGGGTGCTTTGGTTGCGCGCGGATGGCAAATGCGACTTCCGTCGCATCTCCCCAGCTGACCAGGCTTTGCGGCGGAAGGATCTCCGGGTTCCCGCCTACTGCGGTAGCTACTACGCTGAGTCCTGCACTGACGGCATCCAGAATCGTGTAGGAGCAATTCTCCCAGACCGACAGCTGCACCACAACGTCGGCGCCGGCCATAGCTTTGATAGGGTCCACGTAGCCGACGAAGTCTACGGCCCCGGACAGCCCAAGCTGCGCCGACAAACTTTCCAGAGACTTGCGCTCCGGCCCATCACCCGCAATAGCCAACTTGGCAGTGGGCTCGGACGCTTGCACCAAGGCGAACGCCCGTAGCAACACGTCCAGTCCCTTTTCGGGTGCCAGCCGGGACAGCGAGAGGACCCTCAAACCAGACCTGTCACTCTCCAGTAAACCAGTGGCAGCCCGCATCGCCTCGACCTGCCGCCTCACATCTGCGGCGTCGACGCCGTTCGGGATGACCGCTATGTCCTGCTTCGGCTTCCATTTGGTGAGCATGGCATCGCGGGTGGCTTTCGAGACGGCAATGACTGCGTTCGCGCGCCGGAGCCGGACGCGATGCATCAGGGCCTTGAGCCGGGATTTCCAGACTGAGCCATGGTATACAGCATCGTTGCGCGCTATGCCGTGCTCCGTGGTGACGAGCCTGGTCTTCAGACCGAAGACCGCGGCTGCCGCCACGACGTCGGCGTAGGCCAGGTGCGAATGCACGACGTCGGGGCGGAGCCGCAGGATGTTTGTCCGGAGTGTTGCCACGGAGGTGGCAAACCCTGCCGCCGGCCCGAATGGCGCGGCGATCACTGCGCTGCCGAGCTCACGGAGCCGCTCGGCCAGGGGCCCTTCGGGGCACAGAACGACCATGCGCCAAGCGGGCAGGCCGACACGGGCCACGTCCAGGACATGCCGCGCCACCCCACCCAGATCGGAAACCGGCACTACCCAGAGAGCGGTACGGTTCGGGCCCATGCCCGGCGACGGAGTCAGAACCACTTTTCCAGCCGGTCCAGCGCGGTCCAGAATCCTTCGCCACTGTCGACATGGCCCTGCCAGATCTCCGGGATGAACGGGGCGTCCGGGGTGAGCCGGTCGAGCTGGTCGGCCAGTGCCGCCCAATCGACTTCGCCTTCGCCCACCTGGACGCCCTCCCCGTCGACACCAGTGGCGTCCACCAGGTGAAGGTGGATGGTGTGGGGTGCCATCAGCTCCACGGCCTCGGAGAACGGCATGCCGAGGTAGTTTGCCGCCAGCTTCGAGTGTGAAACGTCCAGGCAGAGCTTCGTGCCCGTGGCCGCGGCGAATTCCGCCGTGTCCTTCGGGTCCAGGAACAGGTTGTGGAACTGCTGGCCGCCCATGAGCCAGGGGTACGGGGGGAGGGTCTGCGCCGCGATCCGCACGCCCGTGGTGTCCAGGCGCTTCAGGGCGTCGTGGACCCTCGCGTACATGGCCGGACGCTCGGTGGGTGCCACGTGCTTGTCCTCGGTGAATCCCCCCATGGTGACGACCATGATCGGATCATCATCCGCAGTGAACCATTTCTTCAGCGAACGCGTGATGTCGATGGTCCGCTGGACCTCGACGATGGAACGCTCCCAGATCCGCTCGTCCATTGAGGCCAGGTCCACCAGGAAATCGCCCGCAAAGAGGTCGGGAAGGTGGGTCGTGAACCCCATCTCCAGCCGCTCCTGGAATACGGAATCGATGTCAATCTCCAGGTCCTTGTAGGAGAAGTGAAACTCCAGGAAGTCCGGGGTGCAGTCCTCGATGAGGGCGGCGTGGTCGTGGTACCGGACCGGCAGGCCCCAGGGGCGGCCGAAGTCGAAGTCGCGGCCGGTGGGAACCTCATCCGTCAGGTCGCCGGCGAAGAAGAAGTCACCCCCCACGAAGTCACGCCGCATGGTCCTGCCCAGCAGAAGCGGCAAGGCGTTCGGCTGCAGTCCGCGGCCGGGGCTCTTCACCACCACGTCCTCAGCGCTCAGCACCTGGCCCTTGGCCACGGGGCGGGCCGCCACAAGCGACTTGGCGAGAGTCACTCGGTTCATCATCTCGCCGGTGGACACCTCACGCGGCATGCTCTCGCCGATGGATTCCTCCACCTCACGGATACGTTGGACCATCTGCGCGAACTCGTCCGGCAGGAGCGAGACCTTGTGGTCATTTCCCTCCATGGAGGTGTCCACGGTGAAATGCTTCTCAATGATGCGGGCGCCACGCGCCACGGCGGCAACGGGCACGTGGTAGCCACGCTCATGTCCGGAGTAGCCGACGACGCATTCGCCGATCTCCGCGAGCCGGTCCATGTACGCCAGGTTGACGTCCTTGAAGGGCGCCGGGTAGGTGGACTGGCAGTGCAGCATGGCGAAACTCGCTCCCAGACCCCGCATCAATGCCGCCGTCTGGCGGATCTCGTCTTCCCGGGACATGCCGGTGCTCAGGATCAGCGGCAGGCCACGGCTTCCGGCGTCGTTCAGCAGCTCGTGGTTCGTCAGGTCGGCAGAGGCGATCTTTAGGGCGGGAATCCCATAGTCCACCAGCACCTGCACGCTGGGTGAGTCCCACGGTGTGCACATGACGTCGATACCGTGCTGCTTGCAGTGGTCGAACACCTCGACGAGGCTGTCCGCGGGCAGGGAGACACGGGAGAGCAGGTCGAGTGTGTACTGCGCGCCGAGGTCTTCTCCCGCGCTGGAGCCGCCTGACTGGCGGTAGAGGGCTTCCATGTCACGCAGCTGGAACTTCACCGCGTCCGCTCCGGCATCGGCCGCCAGATCTACCAGCCTCTTGGCGAGATCCACCGAGCCGTTGTGGTTGTTGCCGATCTCGGCGATGACAAACGCCGGGTTGCCCGCTCCGATTTCGTGCCGGCCGATCCGCAGTACATCGGCCCGGTCAATGGCGATTGCCATCAGGTGGCCTCGCTGGTCGACAAGCGGAAGGTGGCTCACGCCGCGGGTCAGGAAGGCGCTGAATTCTGCCGGGTTGGTGGTGTGCCGTGCGGTGCGGACCTTTCGGTTGGCCACGGACAGGCAGGGCGTCGTCAGATCCGCTGCCGAGTTTTCCACGATCCAGCGGCGGAAGTCGCCGTCGGACAGGGAACCCTGGAGCACGCCGTGCTCATCCACGCAGAAAACGATTCGCTCCTGGTTGGCAGAGATCTTCTGCAGCCCGGTAAGAATCGGGTCTTCCGAAAAGACAATGTAGGGTTTGATATTGCGTTCGACGATCATCTGCGCGGTTCCTCTTCCGTGCCCATTTCCTTCTGGAAGCGGAGCATTTGCTGTTGGGCAACCGAGAGGTCCAGCTCTGTGTCTACGTCGATGCCTTCCCCCTCGGCCATAACGAACAGTCCAATGCGGCCGCCGAGGCGGTTGTCGTGCTGTTCGTAGATGTCGGTCCGAGTCACGTAGAGGGACCCGGTTTCCCGGTAGCGGAAATCGCTCTCACGGAGGTCCTGGCGACGCGGCCGACTCCCAACAGTGTAGTCGGCCGTGGGTGGCTCCCCCATCGTCCACAAGAACGGCGTTTGGGGCACAACCCCGACCATCGAATCCACCCCCGTGGCGCGGAACTGGTCCACAGCCCGGTCCAGGGTTCCGCGGAACCGTAGTGGCGAGGTCGCCTGCAGCAGCATCACGGCGTCCGGCCGTTGCCCCTGAGACGTCCTGAAGTTGATGGCGTGGCGGACGACAGGTTCAGTGGCGGTCTCGTCGCGGGCCAGTTCGGCGGGCCTGATGAAGGGGACATCGGCGCCCGCTGCCCGTGCGACGTCTGCGATCTCAAGGTCGTCGGTGGAGACCAGCACGTCGAGGCCGCTCGCTGCGGCGAGTGCCTGTTCGATCGTCCACACGACCAGGGGTTTGCCGCCGACGTCACGAAGGTTCTTCCGTGGGATGCCCTTTGATCCGCCGCGGACCGGTATAACGCAAAGTATGTTCATGAGGGGCCTCCGATAAGTTCTTCGAGAATTCGGGCTATGGCCAATGCCGGCTCGACATCGGGGCGGGCCGGTGCGGGGGTCGGCTCACCTCCCCAGCGGGACATTCCGTATCGCTCCCAGAATTCCTCTAGCCATCGTGGTGGGCGGACGTAAGTGACCCAGGACGGGATACCACGCGCGGCGGCCTCCATGACACCTGTGGAAAAAACTGAAACAACCGGGGCCGTGACATCGACCAAAGGCATGCCGGAACGGTCGATACTTATGCCGCGTCTTTCCCACCACGCGTGCTGACTGCGTGAAAGCTTGTCGGTCTCGGATGGATGCGGCCTGTAGGTGGCGCCCGTCGCGAGACAAAACGAAGAAGCCGCCCGGCCGAGACCCACCCTGGGCAACTCTGCACCGTGAAGCTGGCCCAGAAACATCGGCAGTTCCGTCAGGCTCTGGGTTGGCGCAGGCCGTTGGGCTGCCTCCCACAGAAGTTGCGACCCGACGTCGTCGAAGGTCACATCCTGCCGTCCGTCGGACCAGTATTCGGCGTCGGCCACGCTGAACGCGAGTAGGTGGCCACCTTCGGGAAGCGGAGGTGCATGTGGTGTCACGAGGCCATGTTGAACAACCAGAAATCGGGCGCCCAGCGACATGGACCAATTGTGCGCCGCCGCTCCTGCTGGCAAGTAGTTTCCGGCAGCCAGCATTGCACGGACTGCTTTCAGGGATTCAGGGATGGCCTCGCCGTGGTCCACACGCGTTGTCTGCCAGCCGCTGCCGGGAAGCAAGTGAGATACATCAGCTGGCGCCAGCACCGCAATGTCCGTGTCGGGCAGGAATCCGAGCGGGCGCATGTAGGCCGCAATGGACGTGGGTTTGGTTGAATCAAGGACGACGAGAAGCCGGGGAAACGTGCCTCGGACCGACAGGAAAAGAGCAGTTTCATCCAACCCACTGAGCATCCCCTTGATTCGACGAACCGGGGATTGGGAACTTTGCCAGCGGTGCCATTTGGCCAGATCCACAGGATGATTTAGTCCCACATTTCCTCCAAGATTGCGACCCGGTGGTCGAAGGTATGTTCAGCGAGCGTCCGACGCCGGCCTGCCACTCGTATGTTCTCAGCCCACGAGGTATCGATGAGAGCACGTCGGGAAAGGTCCGCTAGTTCTTCTCCATTTCTGAAGACCAGTGTTTCCGTTCCGACATCGTAGTACTGATCAACGTCCGGCCTGTCGACGAGTTGCAGCGCCCCAACACCGGGGGCCTCAAAGGTTCTCATAGTAAACCCGTCCTGGTCCCCGTGGAGATTGAGCGTGGCAGGAGAGCCGGCCATGACGCCATAGGCGCTTTCGCGCGTGAGGTCAGGGCCTGTCGGGATGCCTGCATCCTTAAATTGCCTTGTTCGTACGACATCCAGCCAGTGACGCGACCACGTGCGTCCGTAGGCTTTGACTGGCAGTCCCTGTTCCCTGAGGCCGCGCAGAACCTTCTCTCGGGACGCGTAACGGGCTCCTACAAAAGAGACCTCGTTCCGGCGCTTGTGATTGAACGTAAGCCGGTGGTCGTATGCCAAAGGCAAATGGGCAGCAGAAACGCCCCAGTTGGCCATTGTCAACGTATCCACTGGGCTGTAGCTGGCAACGGGCCCAATGTCGGCGAGTAGGTCCTTTGTGTAACGCATCCTCCGCAACTCGTCATAGAGCCAGGTGACTCGTGCCGCTCCAGAACGGGTTAACTCATTCCACCACTCAGGTCCGAGCTGGTCTCCCTTGATAACTATGACTACGTCTGGTCGCACATCCCTCAGCTTCTGGGCTGCCCTGCGCGTCAGAATTTCCGCCGCCGTGGACCAACGGAGCTGCTCCGGAAGGTCGTGGAGTAGCTTGTTTGCCATCCGCTCTGGCAGATTCCGCGGCACGTCGTAGCAGTGGGTTATGACTTCGTGACCTCGGGACTGAAGTGCCGAGGAAATCGATTTCCAGTACCCGTGAAAGCCGGGGCTTACAAGCAGGATGCGCCGAGCGATCATTCAATGAGCCCCTTGGCCTCAAGGTCTGCCAAGGCGTCGTCCCACGTCCTTGACTCCGCGCCGTCCGCTTTCCACGAGGATTTGATGAAGTCCGCAATGGCCATTTGGGTTGTCCATTGAGGGAGTGGCGCGCCAATCTCGGTGACGCGACGCAGATCAGCACAGGCGTGGTCGATGTCACCGGTCCGCTTAACGTCGACGTGGACAATCTCAACCTCTACGCCGGGCGCCGCATCGATCGAATATTGAGCAAGCTGGTCCAGGGTGGTTCGAACGCCAGTCCCGCAATTAAGGATGCGCACTGGTTCGCTAGCCTCTGGTGAATTCTCCAGGCACCAACGGATCAACGCGGCCAAGTCTTCCACATGGACGAAATCCCGCGTCTGCGAACCGTCGCCATAGATGGACAGTTCGCGCCCTTCCTTCAGCCTTGCAAGAAATGCTGCCAGAACCCCGGTATAGGGATTATGGAGAGCTTGTCCACGGCCGATAACATTCTGCGGTCGGACGACCGTTGCTCCTGTTTGGCCACTGACGACACCGGCCAGAGCGGCCTCGCCGTCGGATTTGGTCTCCCCATAAACAGACAGAGGGAGATGCGGATCATCTTCGTGGGACGGAGCCAGCGTTCCAGAGTGCCCGCCATCGAGACCTTCGGGGAGCTCTCCAGCGTCGACTAGGACGGGGCCCTCACCGTATACTGCCCGCGAACTGAGCGAGACGATCGATGACTTCCACCGAACTGCAGCCTCAGCAGCGAGTCTGGTGCCCTCGACATTTACTCGCCGGTAATGGTCTTGCTCATACATAGACTGGGCTGTGCCCGTTTCCGCCGCGAGGTGAACGATGGCGTCGTGACGTGGCACGGATTTCCACGTGTCTGCTTCGGCAACGTCACCGCGAAGAACCTCGCCCGGGAACCGTTGGACTGATTCGTCGGGGCTCTGGTGAACCTGGGCATCCAACGTGTCCAGGGCCGTCACTTCGTGACCGGCGTCTACGAGTAGCTTTGCGAGGTGCTGGCCAATGAAGCCAGCACCGCCAGTGATCAAGATTTTCATTGCATCCTCATGGTCTTCTTTTCCCGATGCCCGTCCTATGGCCGTTCGCTTTGCAAGCCAGATATGATGCGCGCAGGCACACCAGCGGCTGTCATACCGGCAGGGACATCTCTAGTAACGACGGCACCGGCGCCTATCGTGGCACCGTCCCCGATGGTGACTCCACCCAAGACGACCGATCGCTGGCCCACGAAGCAGCCTTGGCCGATCTTGATTTCCCCAGTTCCTTCGACGCGCATGGCGTCTTCCGTTATATGTTTACCGGAATTGATCAGAACACCGTCCGCGATCATCGTGCCGGCGCCGATTGTGATGTTATCAACTGCATGAACATGGACGCTGTGCCCCATGTACACGTCATCGCCCACCGTGAGCGTCGAGTTCTGTTCAGTCGCTAGCCACGTTCCTTCATAAACTGCACAGCGTGCGCCGAGCCAAATACGCTCCACACCGCGCAAAACCAGAGGCTTGACGATAACCGTTCCTGGCCCGATGAAGTCAAATGCCTTGCTGTAGATGAGTTTTGTCATGACTTGACCCAGGCGCCAACGAACCGATGGCGCAGATTGCGTCAACACAGCTGCCCAGTTCATTTGCTTGACCCCAAGTAGCTCAGCTCCTGCCTAAACGTTGCGAGAGCATCGATTTGCCGCCCAGCCAATTGCCTGCCGGCGTTCACCGCCAAGTTCACGAGTGAAGCAGCGGCAAGCGCGGCACGGAGCACCTTGGGGTTGCCCCACTTCTTGGCGTAAATGAATCTGGATGTTACGAGCCAGTGACGCCTCCTCTCCGGATCGGAGGAGCCGCCTCCTTCGTGCGTGACGCTGACTGTCCCCAGGAAGATGGAGGGGACACCGATCTCACGAAGTCGCCGTTGCAGGTCGACTTCCTCACTGTTCATGAAGAATTCCTCATCGAAACCGCCAACCGCGCGGAAGGGCTCGACTGGGATTAGCATCGCCGCCCCCACAACCCAGTCGACGGGCACAACTGCGCCAGTGACGCAGCGCGTGTCGTGGCCGACGGCCTCGTGCAAGGACTTTTCATGACGGAAACGTGCCAAAGGCGTCAGCCACTCAACTACCTGCTGCCCCGGTGTGGGGAAATGGCGCCCCACCCACTGGGGGGACCCATCATGGCCCAAGACTTGTGGACTCAGCACTGCCGGCTGCCAAGGGTCGGCGGCTGCAAGGAGATCACTCACGAGGGTCGTTGATATTTCGAGATCACTGTTCAGCACAAGCGCAAATTCACTTTCGACAGCTGTTATCCCCGAGTTCACCGCTGATCCGAAGCCGCCATTTTGACTGCGTCGGATAACCTCTACACCCTCGACGTGGGGGAACTCTTCAGGTGAAGCGTCGTCTACGACAATTATCTGGAGATCATGCAGCCCTCGCTGACCCTTCACTGAATCGAGGAGTTCCAGCGTGGGGGTGGGGTCGCCGTAGTGGGGTATCACGACGCCAACGGACGTAGATGACTGGGACTTCACTGTTGTTTCTCCATAAGCTGTCTCGCCGGCACCTTGCCGAGTAGACGATAAGTTATGTGCCCGGCGACAACACCAGCAGACCAGCCGAGGCTCAAGGCGTGATTGCGTCTTGTGGTCGCGGACAACAAGAGCGGTGCCAGCAGAGTTTGGGATGCTAGGTTTCGAAGGCTTTGCTTAAAGGAAACAGGACTCAAGGGCTGCTCCCTGGCGAATCGGGTCCAAAGCAGCATGGATGATTTCGCATAATAGAATTTTTGCCGAGCAGCGCCCGAGCTGTCCGGCCGTTGGTGGTAGTCCAACAGTGCGCTTGGGCACCAACCGATGGCGAAGCCAGCCAGTTGCAGGCGCCAGCAGAAGTCGGCTTCTTCATGGCCAGCAGGGTAAGAACTGTCGAATCCACCGACACTCGTAAACGCGTCTTTTCGCACCCCACAGGCACCTCCAAGTGCGTAGGGCAAAAACCCGAATATAGAGTTGAGGCTTTTGCTGGCCTCCGATCGCTGCTGAACCTCGCGCGACGACGTGGCATATTTCATCCGGACGGCGCCTCCTACGATGCTGTGTTCATCCAGAGCGGCGGCGAGAGCCTCCACCCAGTGACTATCGACGACGTCATCGGAGTCGCAGAACAGGATTTTGGCAGCACCCGCCGCGCGCGCGCCTTCGTTGCGAGCGTGAGACACTCCGCGCCTTTGCCCTGAATCCACGATAAGGAACGCGGAAAAGCGATTCTTCCACTGAGCCGCAACTTCGCGCGTCGCGTCTGTGGATCCGTTGTCCGAAATGATAACTTCAAAGGACCGTTCAGTCTCCTGATCAGCTAGCGCTCTCAGCTGATGATCCAATGTGCCCGCACCATTATAGACCGGGATGACGACACTGACTTCCGGTGGGCGATCCGGATAAGCATTTCTCAAAACGACACAGCCTCGCGGTCCAGTAGAGCGACTATATACTCGTCCCACGGTGTCCTCGAACTTATCCCAGCTGTAATAGGCGCGTGCAGTCGTGCGCGTATTGGTGGCCTGCAACCTCGCACTCTGAGGGTCGAGAAGCACCTGGGTTACTGACGTCGCAAATTCCTTGGCGCCGCCGTGCACACCTGCAAACCACGAGATGTCGCCGATCCCCTCTGCGCCAACGGGGGTGGTAACAACGGGCACTCCCGCAAGGATTGCCTCCACGACCTTGAACTTCACGCCGGCCCCTAAGTGCAGCGGTGCGATAGCCACGGAAGAGCTGGAGTACAGCGGCTTGAGATCCTCCACGAAACCTAACAGCTCGATCCCCGTACGATCGACGACGTCGTGAATTTTAGGGCTAGCGCCAGCCCCGACAATGCGCAAACGAGCATGCGGAACTCGAGCCTTGATCAGGGGCAAGACATCTTCAATGAACCAGAGGAGTCCTTGTTCATTTTCCCAGCGCGCAAGATTCCCGACGAAGAGAATCTCCGGCGAAATTGAAGTCGGAATGTCCAGGCTGCGTTCATCGGTCGTCAGCGGTGGCACGACGACCTCGATCTGGGCGGCGCCACCCGGGAGGAGGCCTGCATCCTTCTCGCTTAAGACGACCACTGTGTCCGCTCGCTGCATGATCTTCTTCTCGGCGCTCAGGGCGCGTCGGACCGCCCAGTCCCAGCGCAGGTAGCGAGCAAATGAACCAGATTCATTTCGCGCTCTTACAAAGCGCTGTGAAACCACATCATGGAAGGTGCAGACGATACGGGCGCCGGGGTTAACCCGGCGTAAGAAAGGAATAAGTGTCCCCATCTCTTCCCATTGAAGATCAATGACATCCGCATCCTTTACTGCCTGCAGGATGTCGGGATCGTTTTTCAGCGACCGTACGAATGATCCATGGACACGCACTGGCCGCAAAATGTTAATCCAAAATTCGGCCCGTTCTGAGATTCGTCGGTTTGTAATCACGGGTTGACTGCTGACCAACTTGTGCGTAGCAGTTCTGCCTAGTTCCAGGGCACGCCGCGCGGCCTTTCCATCCTGTGCCAGAGCAACGAACGAATAATGCTTCTGAACTGCTTCGGACACGGCATAAATGTAAAGGCTCCCAGCGTTGTCGGCGGGGAACGCCGGGACAACGGGCGTCAGCATAACCAGTGAGTGGAGCCTCGGATGACTCTGCACATTCTCGGCCATGCTAAGCAAGCCGCCCGAGAGCCACCAAATGGGAAAAGTCAGCGTTTGCATTCTCGACCTCTTCAAACGAGCCTTCTGAAGCGATTCGTCCTTCGGACATGAATACAACCTTGTCAGCCCGTCTGACCGTTGAGAGACGGTGTGCTACTAGAACGATGGTCATCTGGCCGCTGAGCGCGTCGATCGTCTCGGAAATCTTCTTCTCGGTTGCGTTGTCGAGTGCGGACGTGGCCTCATCAAGAACCAGCACCTGAGGCCGCCGGTAAAGCGCACGTGCGATGCCCACCCGCTGGCGCTGGCCACCGGAAAGGCGAACGCCCCTCTCGCCCAAGCGCGTCTCCAATCCCTCTGGTAGCTCCTGCAACAGGGAGCTCAGCTGCGCCAGTTCGATGGCTTCCTTCAGCCGCTCGAAATCGACATCGCTAGAACGCCGGCCAAAGGCAATATTGTTCGCCAGGGTGTCATCCAAAAGGAATACGTCCTGCGGTACAACACCAAGGGTGCTATACCAGCCGGGCAAGTCCTGGAAAATGTCCTTGTCTCCGCACCGGACAGTGCCTGAAGCCGGACGGAGGAGGCCCAGAAGGACATCCAGTAAAGTGCTCTTCCCAGCGCCGCTTGCTCCAACAAAGGCCGTCGTCTTTCCTTGCTCGATCCGCGTAGACACGGCGGCGAGCACGGGCTCCACAGCGTCATCGAAACTGAAGGTCACGGAGTCGAAAATGATGTCCCCTGAAAAACTGTCACCAATTGACGGTTGCGCCTCAGGGGGAAGCACGTCCCTGCTCAATGATTCGACTTCCCTGCTAAGGATTTCCAGACCAACTCGGCCGGCTCGGATTCCACCAACAGTTGCGACGACACGGTTGAGCGTCGGTAGCATACGCGTTGCCGCAGCAGCGAAAACGCCCAATGTTGACAAGGCTACCTCCGGGCTCGTTGTTGCAAACAAAATACCGGCAATGCTGCAAATGCCTACGACGAATCCTATTTCGAGCACATATTTTGGAAGCTCAGATATCAAGGACGCTGACCGATTTGCGTGCGCCCTAGTGAACTTAGCCTTCCCGAATTTTTCAACGAAGTGCTCTGCACTGGACGTGAGTCGCGATTCACGAAAAGCATTCAACCCGGGCATCAGTGCCGTCCACGCATCAAGGTCGGTCTCAGCAATCGTTAGTCCGATCTCTCGGTGCCTTGATTTGAGCGCAGACTGTATTCCCCAACCCAAGGCGGAAAAGAATACTGCCGTGAACACAGCCACAAGCGGTGACAGCACAATCAGCACTAGGCCAACGGCAACCAAAGTCAGTACGTCGGCTAGAAGCCCAACGAGGCCGAGTACGACCTGGCCAAAGGTTTGCGGGACCGCAGACGAAATATTTCGGTAGACCTCCGAGAGGTTCCGAGTCCGGTGTTCTGCGTAGGGTGCCGATACGTACCGGCGCATTAGCTCCGTAGATGCCTCGGCTTCCAATTTCGTCGTATGCCCGAGCAGCCACCACCGAAAACTTGCAGTGACGGCGCTTTTCGCAACGAAGGCAAGACCGACGGATCCAGCGACGGCCAAAATGAGACGCTGCGGGTCATTCGTTCCTATGACGCCCGAAATCCAACCTAGAAGGCCGGTGTTGGGATTCGCCCCGGTCATCAACTGCATCAGCGGGAGCATGGCGGCCACCCCGAGCGTATCTAGTCCCGCAAGGATGCACGAGCCAACGACTGCCAGACTCATCCACCCGCGGATAGGACCATGGATAAGCGCGCGCACAGTCTTGAGTTCAGCGATCATTGAAATCCCCCAGGTACGGTTGCTCATCATTTCCGCGTGAGCGTCGCCAAGCCACCGAGAGCACCGGTGGAGCACGCCGATCCTATCAGCCGTCGACGTGGCTACGACCGCGTCGCGGACCTGAGCACGGTCAATGTGAAGAATCGAGTCGACGCCCTGTAGGACTTGGCTCGCTTTGTGTGGCCCGCCCTTAACCCGGTAGCCTACGGCGAGAACCTTGGGTCACAGAGTCATCGGACTGTATCGAATCGGGGGATGAGGATGGAAACTTTGCCAAGAGTTGTGGAGCGAATGCCGCAAGGCGCCGGGCGCATGACGCATCGACTCTTCCTCATGAAAAAACGGCTGGCGGCTTCCAGTTATCCCTATCGACTGAAATCAAGAGATGCCCTGTATCGCGCGCCGCTCCGCATCCGCCCATACAAATTCGATCCGTCTCGATATGGGGACGATTTTGTACGGAGTGATCTCCCTCTGTCCCCGAGCCGGCCGTTGGACCGTATTATCTATTTTTTCTGGACTGGGGAAAACGAATTATCACCAGACCGCAAGTCCGGTCTTGAAAGTCTGAGAAAGGTTTCAGGTGTCGACGTTAGGCTAGTGACGCCCGCCAACCTCGATAGCTTCATTCTTCCCGACGCGCCACTCCACCCCGCCTATCCTCAACTGTCACTTGTTCATCGCTCTGATTATCTTCGATACTATTTCATGAATTTTCATGGGGGGTTACTCAGATATCAAGACTGTCCGTGACACATGGACGAATGCCTTCCAACGTCTTGATGTGGCGGCTGATAAATGGGCGCTGGGATACAACGAAATTGCATCAGACATGACGTCTGATTTGTCTAGTAGACTCGGCGCGGGTGTCCGACGAAACTATAGTCTTTTGATCGGAAATGGTGCCTTCATTATGAAAGCAGGCACCGCCCTGACAAATGACTGGTATTCGAGACTCCTAGAAAGAATGGACGACTACACACCTGCACTCGACGAGAACCCAGGCAACGAGCGCGGGGACAATCCCGGCTATCCAATTCCTTGGATAGACCTCCTAGGCAACATCTTGCCGCCCCTTGCGTTGAAGCATCACGAAAAACTGATTCGCGATAATTCGATCCGTCCCGATTTCTTCGAATATAGGTGAGGCTGCCCTAAGATTAAGGGCGGCCCGGGGCGTTCGCCTCGATAGCCGGATAGCAGTTAGAGAGCTCTGGTTTTGCAACTAGGCGTGGCTGCCAAGCTCCCTATATCAGCCCCGGAACGCCCCCAATTTCATGTTTTTCCACTAACATGAGATCCGAGAACATCTTCGGGCCATAAAGGTCTCCGATATCCGACCTTGGTGTCAGAATCACCCTCTAAACCTCTGGGGCTCATATTGAATTACCGGCAGCTGTCTCACTCTGAATTCGAAGGCTTGACAAACGCGGCAACCCTTTCGTCCCGGCTAAGCCATCGCGACAACTCACTGAATCTCGTGAGATTAGCCCTCGCCGCCCTGGTTGTTTTGGGACATGCTTGGCCTCTTACTGGAAGCACCCAACACCCCTCGATGGAGTTCCTGAGTGGAATCGCCGTTGATGGTTTTTTTGCCGCATCTGGATACCTTATTGCTGGCAGTCGTGCGAGGATTTCATTCCTGGCATTCATTTGGCGTAGGGTGTTGCGAATCTTTCCCGCATTCCTAGGTTGTCTTCTGCTCATTGCTTTCGGATTTGCCCCGGTGGCCGCGTCGATTTCGGGAGAACCCTACCAATGGGACTCGGCGTTCGCTTTTGTTTACCGAAACGCCCTGCTGTCCATGCATCAGTACGGAATCGACGGGACCCTCGCATCGGTGCCCTACGAAAATGTCTGGAACGGTTCTTTGTGGACTTTGTCCTTCGAGTTCATTGCCTATATTTTCTTGGGTGTTGTGCTCACAGGTTCTTGGATCAGGCGAAGGGCTGCGGTGATCATTCCTGTGCTGCTCGTAGCCGTCATTTTGGCTCGCCTGGCGGCTCTGGGTCCCCTCGAGGTATCGACAAATTTCTACTTGAATGGCTTACGTCTTGCGGGGTACTTCGTCGCGGGAGCAGCATTCTTCTTTTGGGCAGAACGAATCAAGCTCCGGCCCTGGTACACGATCGCCGCTCTCGTGACTTACTTGGGGCTGTGGATGATCGACTGTGCGGAGCTTTTAGGCCAGATCCCCCTCACATACTTGGTTCTGTCTGTCGGGGCCGTTCGTTGCTCTGGTTTCGCCTCTAAAAACGACATATCCTATGGAATTTACATTTATGCTTTCCCTGTCCAACAACTCTTAGTTCTGCTTGGAAGTTCAAGTTGGGGTATCGCCGCCAACGTGGCTTTGACGTTGGTCAGTACGGCCTTGATCGCATGGTGGTCGTGGAAATATGTCGAAAAGCCGTTCCTTACTCTCAAGCGCTTGATTCCAGGACGCCGACTAGTGGACCCCCTTTAGGCAGTTGGGGCCCGGAATCCGCGAGCTGTTAGTGACGTTATCTCCGGATAGCTGGCCGTGGTCACCGTAACCGCCAGCGCAGGAGTGTCTTTCAGATGTGGGTTAAGATCATCCGGGATGCCTGATGAAGGAGAAGCTCTGAAATCAGGAAAAGGGGGCAAACTTGGAAAGTACACACGACTGGCGTGTCAGGACGTCACGCCTTCTGCGTGCGGTGGATGGGTTTGTGGTCGCGTGGGCCGTGACTGGCGCCTACATCGTCCGCTTCGGGTTCGAACCCGACCTGGCGACGCTCAGCAACGAGGCAGCGTATGGACTCTTTTCCATTGCACTAATCGTGGCCTGGTGGCTCATGCTGGGCGCCTGGAACAGCCGTCAGAGCCGGATTCTCGGCGCCGGCACTGACGAATACCGGCGCGTCGCCGGAGCATCCCTCTGGCTCTTCGGACTTGTGGCCATCTTCTCGTACGTCTTGAGAATTGACACCGCACGGGGCTACGTCGGCGTGGCCCTTCCTGTCGGCCTGGCCGGACTGCTGCTGTCTAGGTGGCTGCTTCGCCAGCACCTAAGCGTGAACCGCCAGTCCGGCAAGAGCATGTCCCGGCTGCTGATCCTGGGTGGACCGAGCTCCGTAGCCCATCTGGCAAAGTCCCTGCGCGGTGCCCGCGAAGCCGGATACTTGCCGGTCGCCGCCTACACGCCCGGTTCACACGGAACACCGACCGAGCCTGAGTCCCAGCTTCCTATTCTGGGCAGCGCACCGGACACTCCGTCCATCCTCGAGGCCATCGACCGCTCTGGCGTCGATGCGGTTGCCGTCTCAGCTGGAGTCCAGTTGCACCCTCAGATCCTCCGGCATCTGGGGTGGGAACTGGCCGCCCGCAATGTGGGTCTGATTATGGCGCCTGCCCTGACGGACATCGCGGGTCCACGCATCCATACGCAGCAGATCGCCGGCCTACCACTGATCCACGTCACGACACCCGCGCTGGAAGGCGGCCAGCGGGTCGCGAAAAGGCTGTTCGATCTGGTCGCCTCGGCGCTGCTGATCGTGCTCACGTCACCCATCATGTCCCTCGTCTGCATCATGATCAAAGCCGACAGCCGCGGACCGGTCCTCTTCAAACAGGAGCGAGTCGGGATGGAAGGGACTCCATTCTCCATGTTGAAGTTCCGCTCTATGGTGACCGATGCCGAAGACCAGCTGGCTGACCTGGCCGAACGCAATGAAGGAAACGGCGTCCTGTTCAAGATCAAGAACGATCCCAGGGTGACGCGGACCGGTAGGGTACTGCGAAAGTACAGCTTGGACGAACTGCCCCAGCTGTTCAACATCTTCGCCGGTGCCATGAGTTTGGTGGGACCAAGGCCGCCGCTTCCCCAAGAGGTCGACGCTTACGAACACCACGTCCGACGGAGGCTCCTGGTCAAACCTGGACTAACAGGGCTTTGGCAAGTCAGCGGCCGTTCCAATCTTTCCTGGCAGGATTCAGTGCGACTCGACCTGTACTACGTCGAAAACTGGTCACTGACAGGCGACCTTGTCATCATCCTACGTACCGCTCGAGCTGTATTCCGCAGCACCGGCGCTTACTGAACTCTTGGACTTACGGCGGGCTGACTCCGTCTTGGAAGGACCACCCAAAACCATGACGGACAGCAACGGAGCAAGTTCCGGGTACGACCCCCGCAATACCAGCACGCGAAGCCGATCAACCCGTGAGAAAAAGCGCCGCCGCGGGACATGGGTGGCTGCCATCTGCATCGCTGTGCTGGCGGCGTCCACCGCGTGGCTGGGGTACCGGGCATCAACATTGCGGGACGACCTCACTGCGGCGACACAACTAGTGCCCCGGCTCAAGGCGGAGGTCCTGAAGGACAACTCGGTCGGCGCTAATGCAACCCTGGACGAGCTCGAGAGCCGCACGTCTGGCGCCAGACGTGCGGTCGAGGATCCTCTGTGGGCTGCAGCGGGCGCACTACCCTGGATCGGACCCAACTTTCGGGCCGTCTCTGACACGGCCAGGTCCGCCGATGACGTGGTGGAGCTCGGTGCCGTCCCGATCCTCGGCATTTACCAGACCTTGGATTGGAAATCGCTGGCCCCCAAACGCGAGGGCCTGGATTTGGCTCCGCTGGCCGCGGCGAAGCCTGTTCTTGCCAAGGCGGCCCAGTCCGTCAGAGAGTCATCGGAACGGCTCAATGGACTAGATGCTGAATCCCTGCTTCCGCAGTTGTCCGGTCCTCTTGTCAAGGCTAGGGCTGAACTGACCACACTTAGCGATGGTCTCGATGCGGCCGCCGATTTTTCGAGTCTCGCCCCCGGGATGCTCGGCGACGAAGGCCCCCGAAACTATCTGCTAATGATCCAGAACAACGCAGAAGCTCGCGCCACCGGCGGAATTCCTGGGGCCCTCGCTAAACTCACCATCGAAGGGGGCCGTCTTTCGCTTGGCGCACAAACAAGTGCAGGAGCCCTGGGCGAGTTCTCACCACCCCTCGACGTCGACGCCGAGCAGGAACTTATTTACTCCGGCCGTCTTGGCATGTTTATGCAGGACGTCAATCTGACCCCCGACTTTGCCACCGCCGCCAGGACGGCCCATCAAATGTGGGAGAAGAAGACCGGAGAACGGCTGGATGGGGTGATTTCTATCGATCCGGTGTCCCTGGGATACATCCTGAAAGCCACCGGGCCAGTGAAACTGGCCGACCCCGCGTTGCAGAAAACGTCGACGGGATCGTTGCCCACAGTCTTGAACAGCCAGAACGTGGTGAAGACACTGCTTTCAGACGTTTATTCGGAGATCCGCTCGCCGAAATTACAGGATGCCTATTTTGCTGCGGTGACGAACCAGATTTTTGCGGCACTGTCAAGCGGCACGGCGGACCCCAAGATACTGATGGACGCTCTCACTCAAGGCGTTGGGGAACGACGGATAAGCGTCTGGTCGGCTGCGCCCTCGGAGCAGGACATCATCGGCAGGCATCCCCTTGCAGCAGCCGTAGGGGCTTCGGGGGCCGCGTTCGGCGCTTACTTCAACGACGGCACGGGCGCGAAAATGGACTACTACGTCAAGCGCACCGTCCAGCTCCTCAAGGAATGCCCACGGGATGGCTACGAGCAGACAACTGTCCGTGTCACGAGCACCAACACGGCGCCCGCCGATGCCGCCACGTCTCTGCCCCCCTATGTGACAGGAGGAGGAGTCTTCGGCGTTCCCGCCGGCACAGTACAGACCAATATCGTGGCCTACGGCCCGCCCCAGGCGTACGTGGAGACAGCTGTTGTTGACGGCCAGAAGTCAGACTTCGCCGCACACCAGCACGGCGACCGGCCCGTCGGTGTTGTGGCCCTCACGCTCGCGCCGGGGCAAAGCCGCACCGTAGATGTCACGTTCGGAAACATATCGCCGGGAACCAGCCCGACCCTGGTCGTAACCCCGACTGTTCAGGCCGTCAAGGACGTAATTCTGGAAGCGCAAACCGCGGACTGCGCTGGCGCCCCGTAGACAATAGGTGAACTTTTAGTCCAACGTCCGCAGAGACTTCGTAAATCGTCAAACGGGATGGTATCGTCGGTCCGGGAAATAAATTGAGATTTCAACCTCCGGCCAAGCTTGGGATCGGAAATCTTCATCGCTAGAACTACATCCGAAGTAACGGTCTCAGGGGGACAATTGAAGAAAACACTTGCAGTGGTAGCTCTTGCCGGATCGCTCGGACTTATGGGAGCTGTTCCGGCCATGGCAGACACGTACCCTGCCCCCGTGCCCAGCGCAACGGTATCCGATGGCTCAGTTGACCGGGGAGAGACGTTCACTTTCGCTGGCAGTGGATTCGCGCCGGGCGAGACGGTCACTGTAACCGTCCGTCAAGGAAACGGAAACGGGCCGATCGTGAATACCTATACAGTGACCGCCGACGCCAACGGTGCTTTCACGTTGTCCGTCAGCATCGCCAAGGCTGGAGCATACAGCCTGACGGCTACCGGCTCGAGTGGCAAGACCGCTTCCGCTACCGTCAACGTCAGGGGGTCCGCAGTCGCGGGCCAGGGCAACACCAATGGGGTTGTACTGGCTAGCACCGGTGGAACGTCGCTCGCCAACACAGGTGCCAGCCCGGACCTGATCCTGTGGTCCTTGGTTGGCGCAGGTGCGCTGGTAGCCGGCACGACGTCGGTCGTCGTCGTCCGACGCCGGGCCAAGGCTGAGGCCTCCGCCTAAGCACTAGCCAACGAGCAATAAGGGGTGGTGGCCTCCCGGAGACGGGAGACCACCACCCTTTGCTTTAACGAATTCCTAAGGAGCACATGAATTCTTTGTACTCCCCGCGCGTATGGCGCGGAGTGCTGGCGGGCTTTCTGGCTATCCTGGCGCTGGTTGGCTTTTGGCCCAGCCCTGTGGACCAGCCAGTGCAGGGACAGATCGCCGGATTCCTAACCTTCATCCACACTCTCGGAGTTCCCGCACGGGTGGGATACAAATTCATTGAAGCGTCCGCCAATGTGATTCTCTTTGTTCCGCTTGGCGTGCTTGCGGCACTTGCCTTCCCGAGGAAACAATGGTGGCAGATTGGTGCTTTTGGGCTGCTGATTTCTGGCTTTATGGAACTCGGCCAGCTCCTCTTCCTTCCGTACCGCTTCCCCAGCCCGCTGGACCTTGCCACCAACACAGCAGGATGTGCACTGGGGGCCCTCTTGGTCGTGCTCCTCCTACGTCCCCGGAGCCGCTCCAGTCACAGGGGTTAGCTGACAAAGGCCTTCATCCAGGTCTTGAGTTCCTCGCCGAACTCCACGCGCTCCGAGGCGATGGAGATGACCGCCTTGAGGTAGCTCAGCTTGTCACCGGTGTCGTAGCGGCGGCCCTTGAAGACCACCCCGTACACGCCGCCGCCCTCGCAGTCCGAGGTGGCCAGGGTCTGCAGGGCATCCGTGAGTTGGATTTCGCCGCCGCGCCCGGGCTGGGTTTCCTCCAGCACATCGAAGACCGCCGGGTGGAGCACGTACCGTCCGATGACGGCCAGGTTGGAGGGAGCGTCGGCGACCGAGGGTTTTTCCACGAGCCGGTTGACGCGGACATGGGCTTCCGTGTCCAGGACCGAAACGTCGGCGCAACCGTACGCGCTGATCTCGACGGGGTCCACTTCGATCAGGGCGATGACGGAGCCTCCCGTCCGGGCCTGAACTTCGATCATGATGCTCAGGAGCTCGTCGCGCTCATCGATCAGATCATCGCCAAGCAGGACCGCGAAGGGCTCGTCCCCCACGTGCTGGCGGGCGCACAGGACAGCGTGTCCCAAACCTTTGGGGTCACCCTGGCGGACGTAGTAGAGAGGCCCCAAGGCGGAAGCGTGCTGGACGGCTTCCAGTTTGTCCAGATCGCCTTTGAGTTCCAGAGTCCGTTCCAGGCTGGGCTCACGGTCGAAGTGGTCCTCGAGGGCGCGTTTCTGCCGGCCGGTGATCATCAACAAGTCGGTCAGGCCTGCGCGGACGGCCTCCTCGACAACGTACTGGATAGCCGGCTGATCGACTACCGGCAGCATTTCCTTGGGCATCGCCTTGGTGGCGGGCAGGAAGCGCGTCCCCAGTCCTGCGGCCGGAATGACAGCTTTAGTTACTGGTTTCCCCGAAGTCATAGACGAACCATACAAGCGCACCCGGGAAATGAAAATGGGCTCAACAAAAGACAAGTACTGTACTAATCCGGACTCGAGTCATCAGGATTCCAGCGATACTAGCCCTTGAAGACGGGCTTCCGCTTTTCCTGGAACGCCAGGAACCCTTCGGAGTAGTCCCCGGTTTTGCAGAGGCGGGCCTGCTCGGCGTTCTCCTCCTCCATGGACTCCCAGAGGCCCAGCCGCTGGTCCCGGATATGCGCCACGAGTTCCTTGCTGGCGTTGAAGGCGCTGGTGGCGCCGGTGGCTGCCTTGGCGACGATGGTCCGGGTGTTCTCCAGCAAGTCGGCCGCGGGCATGGCCCGGCTGAACATCCCCTGGGCCACGGCGTCCGCGCCGCTCATGAGTTCCGCGGTGTAGATCAGGTCCAGGGTCCGGTGCATACCGAGGCGCTCGGTGAAGTACCAGTGGCCGCCGGAGTCGAGAGTGGCACCCAGATTCGCGAAGGGCGAGCCGAACTTGGCGTTCTCCGCCACGTACACCACATCCGTGGCCAGCAGCAGTCCCAGCCCCACACCCAGGCAGGCCCCCTGGGCCGCCGCGAAGGTGGGGGCGGGGAAGGCAGACATCTTCTTCAGCAGCGGCTGCAGAAGGCCGCCCAGGTAGCCCTGGACGTCGTCCGTCTCCGGCGTGACGCCGGCGATGTCCCGTCCCGCGCAGAAAGCGCGCCCCTCGCCCCGGAGCAGAAGCGCCCGCACCTCGCCGCGGGAGGCGGCAGCGGCGGCGTCGTCATACGCCTGTGCTAAATCCCTGAGGGCCTGTTCGTCCAGCGAGTTGAGCTTGTGCGGGGCGTCGAGGACGATCTCGGCGATGCCGTCGGCGATTGAGAGGGAAATCATGGGGCTCCTGGGGTCGGGGCGGGACTGCGAGGTGGGAAAGTTAGACGTCGAAGTCGACGGTGACTTCCGGCGTGGTGGGGTGGGACTGGCAGGTGAGCACGTAGCCCTTGTCCAGTTCGTCCTGCTCCAGCGCGTAGTTCTCGTCCATGGTGACCGCACCGCTGACCACCTTGGCGCGGCAGGTTCCGCAGACGCCGCCGGCACACGCGAACGGCACGTCCGGGCGGACCCGCAGGGCCGCGTTCAGGATCGATTCGCGGGCGTGTGTGGGGCTGGCCACCTCGCCCTGGAGACCGTCGAGCTTGAAGGTGATCTTGTAGGTGGCCTGGGACTCGTCCACAATCACGGGACGGCCGGCGTTGCCCTCGGGGCGGTCCGGCTTGCCGGTGGTGAACAGTTCGAAGCGGACGTGCTCCGGGTCGACGCCCCGCTCGGCCAGGGTGTCCCGGCAGAGCTGGACGAGCTCGAACGGGCCGCACAGGAACCACTCGTCGACGTCGTCGGCGTGGATGGCGGTCCCCAGCAGGGCCTGCAGCTTCTCCGCGTCGATCCGGCCGCTGAGCAGCGGAGCGATCCGCTGTTCGCGGGAGAGCACATGGTGCAGGGCGAGCCGGGCCGGGTACTTGTCCTTCAGGTCCGCAAGCTCCTCGAGGAACATCACGTCCATGGCGGCCTTGTTGGCGTAGACCAGGTCGAAGCGGGTTTCCGGATGCGCCGCGAGCAGGGTGCGGGCAATCGCGATCACCGGGGTAATGCCGGAGCCGGCGGCAATCGCGACGAAGGAGCCGGGCTCCCCCGCGAGTTCGCTCGCCATCGCTTCCGGGTGGTTCATCGAGTTCATCAGGTTCTGCTCTTTGCCGTCGCGGCCGTGCCTGGACACGAACGCGCCCATCGGGCTCATCACGTCCAGGACGTCTCCCGCCTTGAGCTCGGCGTTCGCCCAGGTGGAGAACAGCCCGCCGAGGTCCTTCTTGATCGCGACCCGGATCTCGCTGCTGCCGTCCGCGAAGCTCCGCGGCTCGGCGCAGATGGAGTAGCTGCGCCGGATTTCCTTCGGTTCGCCGTTCTCGTCCGGCAGGGTGGTGCGCAGGGCGACGTACTGGCCCGGGAGGTAGTCGAACTGGCCGGCCAGCTCGGCCGGAACGCCGAAGGTCACCTCGATCGCATCATCGGTGAGCCGGCGGACCTCATCCACCGTCAGCGGGTGGAAGGAGGCGCGGCGGCGGCCGGTGGCTGCAGCCGTTTCAGCCGCGGTCTGGCGGACAACAGTCATGGGAGCACCTGTTCCTTACAAAACTTTGAAGTAGTCGAACGGTTCCTTGCAGTCCTGGCAGACGTACAGCGCCTTGCAGGAGGTGGAACCGAAGCGGGTGAGTTCCTTGGTGTTCAGCGATGAACACTGCGGGCATTTGACGGCGAGGGAGAGCCGGATGGGCCCGGCGTGCCGGACGGCAGCCGAGTGGCCGGAGGGCGGCGCGATGCCGTACTCCTGCAGCTTGGCCTTGCCGGATTCCGTCATCCAGTCCGTGGTCCAGGCCGGCGAGAGCACCAGTTCCACCCGGACGTGGGGGTAGCCGGCATTCTGGAACGCCGCCGTGAGGTCGTCACGGATGGCGTCCATCGCGGGGCAGCCGGAGTAGGTCGGCGTGATGGTGACCTGAACCGCGGGAACCGGGCCGCCGTCGTCGAACAGCTGGACGTTCCGGAGAATGCCCAGGTCCGCAACCGTGAGGACCGGGATTTCCGGGTCGCAGACGGTGGCCGCGATGTCCCAGGCCTTCTGCTCGGCGGTCTTGGTGTCCGTCTCGGCCATGACTACCAGCTTGCTCCGGGGTACTCGCGGGCGAGCACCTGCATTTCGGCCAGGAGGTAGCCGAGGTGTTCGGAGTGCAGTCCCCTGCGGCCGCCGCCGGGGGCGGGCTGGACGGTGGGGACGTCCAGTTCGGCTGCGGCGAGGACCTCGCCGGTGAGGCGGTCGAAGTCGGCGCGCAGGCTGGACGGCTCGACGGCGGCACCGAAGGCGCTGAGGCGGGCGGTGAGTTCGTCATCGCGGAACAGCTCGTCCACGTAGGGCCAGATGACCTTGAAGGCGTGGATCATCTTCTCGCGGGACTCGTCCGTGCCCTGGGCCAGGCGCAGCACCCACTGGGCGCTGTGGTCGCGGTGGTAGTCCACTTCCTTGACGGCCTTGGCAGCGATGCCGGCCAGGGTGGCGTCGGTGGACTGCGTCAGCCGGCGGTAGAGCTCGAACTGGTAGTAGCTGACGACGAACTGGCGGGCGATGGTGACGGCGAAGTCGCCATTCGGGAGTTCGAAGATCTCGACGGAGCGGAATTCGGGCTCGCGGCGGAAGTACGCCAGGTCATCCTCGCTCCGGCCGTCGAGTCCGCCGGCGTAGCTGAGGAAGGACCGGGCGTGGCCCAGCTGGTCCAGGGCAATGTTGCCCAGGGCGATGTCCTCTTCAAGCTCCGGGGCGCGGGAGATCCAGTGGCCCAGGCGCTGCGCGAGGACCAGCGCGTCATCGCCCAGGCGCAGGGCGAACTCGGCGACGTCCTCGCTCGGCTTGGCGGTGCCGCGGCTGACGGCCAGGGCGATGTCCTCGGGGCGGAGGGCGTTCCCGGGTGTGATGCGGGTGGCGCTGGCCGTGGCCTCGCCGCTGTTGCCGGAGCCTTTGACGCCGACGGAGATGTCCCCGTGGCCGACCGTTTCTGCTGCGGGTGCCGCAGCTGCCGCAGTTTCAGGTGTGGTGCTCACAGGTGCTTCACGCCCTCGCTCTTGGTGTAGTACGTCGCGTGCCGGTAGTCCTTGCCCTGGGGGGACTCGAAGAACGAGCCCTTGGCGTCCGGGTCGCTGGAGGCGATGGCGTCAGCCGGGACAACCCAGATGGACACGCCCTCGTTGCGGCGGGTGTAGAGGTCGCGGGCGTTGCGCAGGGCCATGGCGGCGTCCGGCGCGTGCAGGGAGCCGGCGTGGACGTGGGAGAGGCCGCGGCTGGAGCGGACGAAGACTTCCCAGATGGGCCAGACGTTTCCTGCGTGCGGTTCGGGGGTGGTCATGCTGCGGATTCCTTTTCTGCTTGCTTGCGGCTCTGCTTTTCCGCGTAGGCGGCGGCGGCTTCGCGGACCCAGGTGCCCTCGTGGTGTGCCTCGCGGCGCCGTTCCAGGCGCTGGGCGTTGCAGGGGCCGCGGCCGGCGAGGACTTCGTGGAATTCATCCCAGTCCAGCGGGCCGTGCTCCCATTTCTTGGTTTCTTCGTTGAAACGGATGTCCTTGTCCGGGAGCGTGAGCTCCAGGACCTTGACCTGCTCCATCATCATGCCGACGAAGCGGTTGCGCAGTTCATCGTTGCTGAAGCGCTTGATATTCCAGGCCATGGACTGCTTGGAGTTGGGCGAATCGTCATCCGGCGGGCCGAACATCATCAGGGCCGGGGCGTACCAGCGGTCCACCGCGTCCTGGGCCATCTGCTTCTGCTCGGGCGTGCCGTGGGAGAGTTCCAGCAGGATCTCGAAGCCCTGGCGCTGGTGGAAGGATTCTTCCTTGCAGACGCGGACCATGGCGCGGCCGTAGGGGCCGAAGGAGGCGCGGCAGAGCGGCACCTGGTTGGCGATGGCGGCGCCGTCGACCATCCAGCCGATGGCACCCATGTCCGCCCAGGTGCGGGCGGGGTAGTTGAAGATGGAGGAGTACTTGGCCTTGCCGTCCATCAGGTCCTGCATCATCTGGTCGCGCGGCTGGCCGAGGGTCTCGGCGGCGGAGTACAGGTACAGGCCGTGGCCGGCCTCGTCCTGGACCTTGGCCATCAGGATGGCCTTGCGCTTGAGGCTGGGGGCGCGGGAGATCCAGTTGGCTTCCGGCTGCATGCCGATGATCTCCGAGTGCGCGTGCTGGGAGATCTGGCGCAGCAGGGTCTTGCGGTATGCCGGGGGCATCCAGTCGCGGGGTTCGATCCTTGAGTCATCCGCCATGACTTTGTCGAAGTATGCCTGGCCTTCAGCGTCACGCCGGGCCGCATCTTCGAGGCTCTGTTCGTGCCGTGCCGCTGTTGGCTCTCCGGGCACTGACTGCAGGGTCTGCGCTGCCATGGTTGCTCCTATGCATTTCCGATAAATAATTACCGACCGTTCGTTCAGGATATGCGGAAGGCGGGAGATGCGTCAAGCACCGGGCCCGAACTGACAGCATCGAGTCCGCAGGCCGGTGGTAGCTTGAACTCGTGAATATCCGCGCCGGCAAGAAGCTCCCCCTTTGGGCCGCCGTGGCCCGAAACATGCTGATCGCCCTGGTGGCCGTCTCCCTGGTCCAGGGGTTCCTGGTAAAGGCCTACCGCATCCCGTCCGGATCGATGGAGCCCACGCTGCAAGGTTCTGCGGACGGCGGCGACAGAATCCTGGTCAACCGGCTTGCCTATACTGGCTCAGGGCCGCGCACCGGCGACATCGTGGTGTTCACCCGGCCGGAGAGCTGGCAGGCGGAATCCGCTGTGCCTCGCAGTGGGGGGGTTGCCGGGGTGGCCCGTTCCTTTGGGGACCTTACCGGGATCGGGCCCTCCAACGAGCAGTTCCTGGTGAAGCGCGTGGTGGCGCGCGGGGGCCAGACCATCAGATGCTGCGAAGACGACGGCAAACTGCGGATCGACGGCCAGCCACTGGACGAACCATACATTTTCGAAGACCTGCCGTTTGAGGCCGGAATCCTCGACTGCCAGAGCAGTCCCCGGTCACTCCGGTGCATTCCCCCGCTTACGGTCCCCGAGGGGGAACTGGTGGTGCTGGGCGACCACCGTTCCAACTCGGTGGATTCCGCCATCAACTGCCGGACACCGGCCAGTGGGGCCGACGACTGCGTCAGGACGATCCCGGCTTCGGCAGTCGTCGGCCAGGTGGCGGGCGTTATATGGCCTCTGAATCGTGTTGGCGGAGTGAACTGACAGCCTCCACAGACCAAAATATCCCCCCGGAGCGTTTGCTCCGAGAGGATACCTTTCAGTGCTCAGTCCGTATACCGCCGGCTCCGTGCGGGCAGCCGAGCCGCTGGACGCGCAAGCGGTTCGGCCAACTGCTCAGAGTCGTAGGCCGGATCGGGTTCCCGGTGGTTTGGCTCCGCAGTGACAGGCACCAGTTCGGGCTGCGGGTCGACAGACTGGTACGACGCATAGTAGGCGTAGGAGTCCGAGCCCGAAAGGGGGACACGGTTCAGGATGGTGCCGAGCACATGCCCGTTGACCCTCTGCAGGTTTCCGAGCGCTTTCGCGAGTTCGTCTTCCTTCGTTTGCCCGGACCGAATGACGATGATCGCCCCGTCGGAAATGCGAGTAAGCACCGCCGCATCAGTGACGGGCAGCAACGGCGGAGCGTCGACCAGCACTATCGCATCCTGGGCTAACGTTTTCAGCAAAGTCTTCATGGCTAGCGATCCGAGCAGCTCGCTGGGGTTCGGAGGTATCCGCCCAGATCCGAGCACGCGCAGGTTGGGCATTGCGCTCCACTCCTGCAGGACGTCAGCCAGTTCGGCGTGCCCACTCAGGACGTCGGTGACACCCACGCCAGGAATAAGGTTGAAAACGTCGGCTACGGTGGGGCGCCGCAAATCGCCGTCGACCACCACCACATTCTCGCCGGCGGCCGCCATGGTGGCCGCCAGGTTTGCGGTAACGGTCGATTTGCCCTCGGACGGTACCGAGCTGGTCACCACAATGATCCGCGGCGGATTGTCGACGTCGACGTACTGAAGGTTTGTCCGGAGTTCCCGAAGGGCCTCTGTAATGGCATGGGAACCCTTGGCCTGCTTGGACGGGGCGTAACCGTCTTCCAGCACGGTGCTTTTTCCGTCGAGGCGACCGTCCACCGGAAGGGTGCCAAGCACGGACACACCGAAACGGCGTTCGATGGCTGCCGGGTTCCGGAGGCGGCGGTCCAGGTGGTGACGCAACAGCGCATAGAGGAGCCCGAGCACCAGACCCGCCAGGGCGCCGATACCGAGGGCTTGCTTCACGTTCGGCGAGACGGGGGCCAACGGCAGGATGCCTGTAGTCAATGGGACCATCCGGATGACGGGCACGGGGGCCGTTGCCGCGCCTTCAATGGCGGGGATGCTTTCCATTTCCTTGACTTGCTCGGCCAGCGCCACAACCCAGGCATCGGCAAGGCGTTGGGCGGTCGCTGGATCAGGAGACTTGGCGGTGATGGCGATTTGTGCCCCATCGGGCTGCACTACGGCGGTCACGGACCCGAGGAGCGCGTCGGGAGAGGTGTTGAGGCCCAGAGACTTAACGACCCGCTCCGAGACCAGCCTGGACGTCGCCACAGACTGGTATTTAGCGGCCTTGGTCTTCGCCAGATTTTCGCTCATGAGTGACAGGCTCAGGTTATCCGAGCCGCCTGCCACTATGATTCCGCTGGACTGTGACGCGTACAACTTCGGCTGAAGAAGCGCCCAGCAGAAGGCAAGGAGGGTCAGCGCCAGCGTAAAAGCGACGATACCCTTCCAGCGGGCTCGAGCGATGCGAAGATAATCTGCCAGCGTCAATCCCGCTGGAATCTGCCCGTTTTCGGCAGCATCCAAACTACTCACGCGTAGGTCCTTTCCCCAGTGCCCGGCCCCAGCGACCCACACGAGAAATAATTTTACGCTATGGCCGCAACGTGGAGTTCAACTTTAACCGCGCACGATTAGTCCTTGGCCGACGAGTTCGTCAACAGCGGCAGCGAGCAGGGCTTCATAGCCCTCGGGTAAGCCATGCCGGGCTTCTATCCGTTGGATCAAACTTTGCATCGAGATCGGGCGTTTCGCAGACATCCAGATGACCGGCCCGATTCCGCTCAGCCTAGTGAGTTCGGAATCCGTGAGAACAAGTAGGTCCCCGTCGATCTCCACCGCATCAACCACCGGGGCCCTCCGCAGGCAGCCAGCGGGAATTTCTGCGTCAACGTGCTCACTGCCGTTTGCTGGAAGTGCAGGCGACCACGGACCGCTGGTGCTCCTAGGCGGCTCTGCTGCATCGCGGAGGAATAGTGGCGCCAAGGACTCCCGAAGGTCGACCGCTTCTGAGTAGCTAACCCTAAATACGCCGCCGACGCTATCAATCAGTCGACAGAGGGATTGCAGCGGCTGAAACACGGCAGCTTGGGACGATGTCTCTGGGATCAGCGCCAGCACCGCCTCGACCAAAGGGACGTGCTTGACGATGGGGGGTTGGTAGTCTGCGCCATCAACCCTGTCGAGGAGCACGATGGCTTTGAGATAGAGGTCGAGCGGCGCGACCTGCAGGCCAAGTTCGTCGGGGCCTACCTGAAGCTTGGGGGCGCCAGACACATGCTGCTTCACCGAAAGCGGTTTCGGATAGGGCTCAACAGTTCCGTCCGCACGGATGGCCACGGTTTCATCCGTTATGTACCCGAAGATCTTACCGAGTTGCGAAGATGCAGTGGTTTTACCGGTGCCGGATTTTGCCACCAGGGCCATGACCGCGCCGTCGGCGGGATCGGCAATGCCACAGGCGTGCAGCATGGTCAGTTCCCCGGCCCGCTCGAGGATGGCGGCGATGGTGACTTCGGAGGTCACGGCTTCGACCAACCGCTCAAAGGTATCCGCGCCGAGGTGTTTCACCCCGGCGCCGGGCACCTTGGAGTCAAAATAGACGGATGCGCTGAACGGGGAGCCCGTGGTGGAGGGCTGGGACTCCTGCTCAATGGGGTGGACCGGCTCGCCAAGACACCTGCTCCAGGCTTTGGCCGTGGCGTCGCGCTGGGCGCCGGTGACTCCGGCCCCCCATTTCACGGTGAGGCTGATGCCTAGTACAACGATATGCAAATCGCCGGGAGCTATCACGCTGTTCCGCCAGCCCCCGCAATTGTGCCGGGGATTCCCGCCTGGATCTGCTCGATGAGGAGCTCCGAGCTCAGGCTGGCCATGAAAGTCTCAACATGGGCGGAGATCAAGCCGTCGGCATCATCATACTCTTCGCAAAGTTGCGCGACGATTTCCGATTGGCTCCGGTGTCCGTCGATCAGTGCCCAGATGGTCGCGGCCGTGCCGTTCAAAACCCTGGGCTGATCCGTGTCGAGCTGCAGCACGGCGATGATGTCCGCAGTTTCGGACCTGACTTCTGCCACGAAGGGCGCACGCCGCCAGACCCGCTCCGACATGACACCCCTAAAGTATTCCGGCAGTTGATACCTGCCATTAGATCACTGTTGGAAATGCCGCGCCGACCGCGGGCCCGGCGGGTGGGGGTGGCGCTACTAGGTCAATTTAATGGTCGATGAAGCTGCCAAGGAGATACCACCAGAGAAGTTGAAGGTAACCGTCATCGTGTAGTCCCCGCCCGTCCCGTTCGTTAGCCCGTTGTAGTTAAACCCGCTGAGGGTATAGGAGACAGAGCCGTTACTCGCAATAGTGGGCGTGTGGCTGAAGTTAATCGTGAAAGTTTTGCCCGAAAAACTTCCCGAAAACGTCTTCGTCGTATTTACATCCGTAAGCGTGGTGACCCCTACTCCGGCCTTGCCCTGAACGGGCTTGGCAGGGCCGATGGTGAGCGTGGCGCTAATAACAGTGAGGTCCCCCGACCCGTTACTGAGGGTAAAGCCAGGCGAGGCTTGTCCGGTCCTGTTCTTTTCACTGGCGGTGTTCGGTGTGAACGTCGTGGTGCCTAGCGCAGGAACCGCATCAAAGGTCAGTGTTGCGTTGGTCGCGGACGCCGCTGCGGCCGGCGCAGCGATAGCTGCCGCGATAACAGGAACACTCCACGCGGCACCCTTAACAACGGCACGGCGGTCGAAACTGGCCTTCGGTGTGGCCAAGCTCTTGATCTCCGACATTTTTCTACCCCAGGTTCTAGTGCGGCGAACCCCCCCATGGGGCCTGCTCCTACCGAGCGACTCGGCATCTTTGGACGACTGTACGCAGAAAAACGTGAATCTTCAATATCAAGCTTCTCAAATATCAAGATCCACAGAAATGCGTCCCATGTCCTCTCCACAGCCGTAAATGTCCCGGCGCGGCTAAACTCGGAAACCTGCCGCCGCACGAGTCTGGCTACTGGAAGTTGGGAAAACCTTGGAAGCGCTCCACCCCTTTCGGATCCTGACGGTCTGCACCGGCAACATCTGCCGTTCGCCGGTCGCCGAGCGCCTGCTGCAAACCGGCCTGGACCAGGTCCAGCCCGGCGCCTTTGCGGTGCGCAGCGCCGGCACGCGGGCCATGGTGGGCGATCCCATCCAGCCGCCCTCGGCGGACATCATCCGGACGTACGGCGGGACCCCGGACGGCTTTGCGGCCCGGCTGCTGACGCCGAAGATCCTCAGGGAGTCCGACCTGGTGCTGGCGATGACCGCCAAACACCGCGGCGCCGTGATGCAGATGGACGCCTCCTTGCTGAAGCGCACCTTCACCATCCGTGAATTTGCCCGGATGCTGGAGGTCCTGGAGCAGCGCGACACGCCCGCTGCCGCCGTCGACCTTCCCGCCTTTTGGCGGGAACTCCCTGGACGCGCGGCGTCCGTGCGGCACCTGTCCCTGGCCCCCGAGCCCTCCGACAACGACGTGGTGGACCCTTACCGGCGCGGGCAGGAGCTGTACAACCAGATGGAGGATGAGCTCGCCCCGGCCATCCTTACCATCCTGCGGTTCGCCCGCGAGCACGGCTGACCTTTTAACCTCTGCGCCGCCGGCATCATTTGGTTGATGGCGGTGGTAGTGTCCGGCCATGGGAACGTCGCCGGAACCAGCAGGACCAGCCGCAGGCTCCGCCGCGGCACCGGGCGGATTGCACCGCCGCCGCACCATCGTCCTCGCCGTCGTTGCCGGGCTGGTGGTCATCGCGGTCGCCGCCGCGGCCTTCCTGCTGAACCGGCCGCGCACCGAAACTGCGGCCCCGGTGGAAACCTCCGCCCCGGCCCCGGAGACAACACCCGCCACCACCCCGGAACCCACGCCCACCCCGACCCCCACCACGGAGCCACCGCCCGCCGCGCTCAACATCCTGCTCATCGGCAGCGACAGCCGCACCAACGCCCGGGCCGTCGCCGCCTCCGGTGAGGCGTCCGACCAGCGCGGGGACGCCCTAGTCTTCATCCACCTCCCGGCCGACCGGCAGAGCGTCTACGGCATCTCCATCATGCGCGACCTCTGGGTGGACATCCCCGGCCACGGCGCGGCCAAGGTCAACGCCGGGCTGGAACTCGGCGGCGTGCCCCTCATGACACAGACCGTCGAATCCCTGCTGGGCCAGCACATCGACCACACCGTGATGCTGGACTTCCAGGGCTTCGCCGCCATGACCGACGCCCTCGGCGGGGTGGACGTGGACATCAAGCAGGGCTTCCAGGGGACCGTCGACGACTACGTGTACTTTCCCGCCGGCGTGAACCGGCTCAACGGGCTGCAGGCACTGGCCTACGTCCGCGAGCGCCACGCCTTCGCCGACGGCGACTACCAGCGGGTCCGGAACCAGCAAACCTTCCTCAAGGCCGTGATGGCCAAACTGGCGGCCGAAGGCGGGCTGCAGGACCGGAACACCGTCAAACAGCTGGTGTCCACGGTCCTCCCCCACATCACCGTGTCGCCGGGGCTGAACGTGGAGACGCTGGAACGCCTCGCCTTCAGCCTGCGCAGCACGGCCCCCGGCAACGCCGTGTTCTTCACACTGCCCACCGCCGGCGTGGGGACCAGCCGGGACGGCCAGTCCATCGTCCTGCAGGACCCCGCCGCCACCGCCGCCGTCTCCGCCGCGCTGTCCTCCGGGACCCTGGCCGACTACATCGCCGCCAACAATCTGCAGAACGGGAACTGAGGAGGGCCGCGGGTCAGAAGGCCCTGTACCCGGCGTAGATCAGAGTCAGTTCAGGCCCCGGGTCTGTGGCCGGGCCGACCACCGTCGGTCCCCCGTACTTGCCGCCGTCCTCGACGGTCTGAGCCGAACTGTCGATGACGCCGTCGCCATTGGAATCCCAGAACCTGGCACCGAAGTATCCGTCCTCGTTGTTGTCACCGATGACAACCTCCAAGCAACCGTCTTGATTGGCGTCTGCCGCGTAGTGATCGATCACGCCGTTGAAGTCGATATCGAAGGCATAGGTATCGAAGATGCCGTCGCCGCCCCTGAGGTCGGCGCCACCGACGTCGCCCCGGCCGTCGCCGTTGGTATCGATGAATGTAAAGGCCTCCAGCGACATGATGCACTCCTACTGATGGGGAAGCGGGGCTTCCGGATTCATTTGCTGATGACTATTAGAGGGTCGGGGCAGCCGGAAAGTTCCCGAAAATACGCATGGATTGCGGGGATGGCCGGGCGGCCCGGCAACCACAAGGCCACCCAAGGCCGGGACCCTCCTTCGCACAAAAAGGAGCAGAGGTGCATCTTGCACCTCTGCTCCTCCACGTTGCAGATTTAGGAGTTGTATACCACCACAACGTCCCCGTTGGGGAGCATCTGAGCTCCCCAATCGTAGGCTGAGCTGAAATCCCCGTCGCCGAATGCGTCAAACACTATGGTGTCATAGCCGTAGATAGAGTCCGTATCGAAGAACCCCATATTGCCCGTGGCGCCCGTGCCCACAACGTCATCGACTACATCGAAAAAGATTACCGGTTCCATGATGTTTCTCCTTAGGTTCTGGAAGCTCTTGCTCCCTGTTTTGCTGATGATGATTAGAGGCCCCGGGCCCCCGAAAAGTTCCCAAAAAGAAAAATTGATCTTCCGGGAACATTTGCCCCACCGCCAGCATCAAACGGACAAAGACGTCCACAGAAAAGGGGTACGGCCATGAATGCTCTAGACGGCTATTCAGGCCTTCGCTCCAGCGCGGAGCAGTTGCTGGACGACGTCGACGCCTTACTGGGGCTGTCCGGCGGACGGGTCATGGACGATTTCCGGACCGCGCTCCGGCGTCCTGCCGTGGTGGCAGTGACGGGCCGGGTGAACACGGGCAAGTCGACGTTGGTGAACAGCCTGATCAGCGCCAAGCTGGCGCCCACCTCGACCCAGGAAACCACCGCGTTGCTGTGCCTCTACGTCTACGGTTCGCCGGCCCGCGCCGAAGCCGTGCTGGACACCGGGGATGTGGTGCCGGTACCGCTCACCGGATCCGGGCCGGCCCTGGAAAATATCCCGCCCGAGACCATCGATTACCTGCAGGTCCACGTGCAGGCGGCCGTGCTGCGGCCCGCCACAATCGTGGACACCCCCGGGCTGGGCTCGGCGGCGACGGACAATTCGCGCCGGACGGAGGCCCGGATGCTGGGGGGCGCAGATGCGGACGGCCCCGACGCGCTGCTCTACCTGGTCCGGGACTCCTTCCGCCCGGACGATGAGGAATTCATTGCCCGGTTCAAGGCCCGGCCCGGCGCCGGACCGGGGCGATCCACCGTTGTTGGTCTCGTGGCTCACGCCGACAACTTTGGCGGCGGCCCGTGGCACGGCGCGGAGCCGGTGGGCCAGGCCCGAGCAGCCGCAGCCGAACTCGCCGGCAGGATGCCGCAGCTCACCGCCGTGCTTCCCGTCTCGGCCCTGCTCGCCGAAACGGTGCAGACCGGGGCGCTGCGTGAACAGGACGTGCGGAACCTCCGCCTGCTGCAGGGCGCGGACGATCTGCGTCTCCAGTTCGCCGACCAGCTGGGCGCTCCCCCGGAGGTGTCCGGGGAGGATTTCCGGCGGCTCACCGGACTGATTGGCACGTACGGAATCAGATATGGAAGGGAGCAGTGCGGATCTGCCGGGCAGCTCACCCGGTGGCTGCACGAACGGTCCGGACTGGCGGCGCTGGAACGGACCCTGCAGTCGGCGGTGATCGGCCCGACGGAAAGTGCCCGCGTGGACGGGATGCTCACCGGCCTCCTTGCTGCAGCGCGCTCCCGGTCCTGGCCCGCCGACGCGCGGCGCCTGATCGAAGGGGCGCGGCACGCACCCGCCTTTCACCGCCTGCACGAGGAAGCCGCGCTGGACCTGCTGAAAGCGGACGCCCCCGGGCATGAAATGGTGGCGGTGCTGCAGGGCCTTACCCGGGATGATCCGGAACTGGACGGAGTTCTGCCGGACATTTCCGGAAGCAGCGGCTACCTGGGGCTGGCCGCCCATTACCAGTCGATGGTTGGCACGGCATCAACGGGCGCCGAAGCCCGTGCGGCCAGGGTCATTGCCCGTTCCCTGCTGATCCGCTCCGGAGCTACCGGGAGCCGGCCATGACGGGCGGGAGGTCAGGCAACACCGGAGGTCACGGCGGCCTCGAAGGCCTGCCGCGCCCGGCTGATCCTGGTCTTCACCGTCGGGACGCCCACGCCCTGGTAATCGGCGATCTGCGCATAGGTGAAGTCACACAGCTCCCGCAGCACCAGGGCCACCCGGAAATCCGCCGGCATGGTCTTCATCGCCTGCTGGACGAGGTCAGCTTCCGCGAGCCTTTCGGCGAAGTCGCGTTCCGGGGAGTACGTCTCGTCCACCTCGACCTCGGTGCTCTTTCTGGCCCGGACAATGGTCAACGCCGCGTTGGCCGCAATCTTGTAGACCCAGGTCCCGAAGCCGGACTCGCGGCGGAAATTCCCCATCCCGCGCCACGCAGCCAGCAGGGTGTCCTGCAGGGCGTCCTCGGCGTCGTAGGTGTTCCCGGTGATCCGCAGGCAGACGGACCAGATCATGGTCCGGGACTCAGTCACCAGGGCCTCAAAAGCCTTTTCATCGCCCCTGATTGCGGCATCCAACAGCTGCCTCTGGGCCACGGTCGCGTCCATGCGTCCCCCGCTCGGGTTCTGGTCGCCGTGCCCCCCGCACTAGCCGATATTAGGGCCACTATAGACCCGCACAAAATGTTCGACCACCCTTACACAGGAGGTAGAGGAAAATGAGCCACGAAGTCCCTGAAATCTCGCTGAAAGAAATGCTGCTGGTTCCCGAAGGACCGCCGGCCGCCGTCTGGGAACGCGCTTTGGAGGCCGCCTTCGCCGCCGGGGACCAAGACGACGGCCCGGACGGCGCCTCCCCCGCCGCCGCCTCGGCCGCCGTCGGAATCGAGCCTGACGCAGACTTCGACGCCGGCGACGACGACGGGGATGATCCCGACGACGACGGCGATGATCCCGGCGGGGACGGGGCACCGGCCTACGACTTCGCGGCCACGCCGGATCCGTCGTTCGACGGCGACGAGTCCGGCTCCGACGGCTGGTCCTCCGGGGACGAGGCTCCAGGCGACGGCGATGACGTCCAATACTGAGGTGCCGCAGCTTGCCGCCTTGGCCTCGGCCAGGGCCGTGCTCAGCACCTCAACCCGCCTGCTGCGCTCGGTCGGATTTCCCGACGCCGCCGACCGGGCAATCCGGCAGGCCACGGACGCCAGCCCCGCTCCCGTCGTCGTCTTTCTCGGCGAGAGCGGCCGGGGGAAGACCTCACTGGTCAACCTGCTGGCACCCGATCTGGAGCGCCGGGATTCCGACGCGGCAGGAGAGGCCCTCTACCGTCTGGTCACGCCGGCCACGGACGGAGGAAAGGGGCTGCTCGGTGACGCGGTCCTGCTCGACGCCCCGAGCCCGGGAGGCCTGGACGCGCCACAGTCGCAGCTGAACCTGAGAATCCTGGAAGCCGCTTCGCTCGCCGTTTTTGTCACCGACGCCGGCGCCCTTCTGTCCAGCGGCGAGCTGGCCTACCTGGAACAATGCTCTGCCCAGGTGGAATCGCTGGGCATAGTCATCACCAAGACTGACCTCTTCCCGGGATCCTGGCAGGACGTCGCCGCCGGCAACGCGGCCCTGCTCCGGGCCCGGATTCCCCGGCTCGCGGACACCTTTGTGCTTGGCGTTTCGCCCGTCACTGCCGCGGCTGCGGCCTCCGCTGCGGATCCGGCCGTGCGCGACCAACTCCTGGCCGCCTCCGGACTCCCCCGCTTCGTGGAGGCCCTGAAGACGGAACTTGCCCACGCCGGCCTGGCCCCCACGGCCAACGCGCTCCGCCTGGCGCGGACGGCGCTGGATGGCTACCGCCGGGCCCGGCTCACCCAACTGGCCGTGGCCGACGCCCCGGCAGAAACCCGGGCGGGAATGCTGGCCGAGCGCCAGCGGTTCTCGGAGCTGAAGGAGGAGCAGCAGCGCTGGTCCCTGGACCTGGAAAGGGACCTTGGGGAGCTCCGCGCGGGCGTCCTGCGCAGCGCCGCTGCGGCGTTTGACGACTGGATCTCCCTGTGGCGGAACCGGATCCAGGCCGCCCGGGGACTCCGGGACCAGAAAAGGATGCGTCAACTCAGCAGCGACATGATCGCTGAACTTTTGGCTTTGCGTGCCGACCTCATCGCGGAAGCCGAGGAGCGGCTGGCCGTCCTCACGCACGGATTCTTCCGCGAGGTTCCACTGCCGGCGGTGCTCAACGAGCTACTTAGTGCCGCCGGTGCCCCCGCCGACCAGCCGCACCTGGGCAGCGAGCGGCGCGGGGCCGGTTTCGATCCCACCGTGGTGATGTCCGTGGTGATGGGATCCAGCATCGGGACCTCGATCGCCGGTCTCCTCGGTGTCGCCGTGACGGGCGCCGCCGTCCCGCTGGCACTGGCGGGAGCCGGCGGCTGGTTTGCCTTCAACCGGTACTACCGCCAAAACGTCCTGGAGCGGACCCGGCTGCAGGCGGAGATTCCCCGGCTCGCCCAGCTGGAACGCGCGGTGATTGGGGACTATCTGGACGCCCGGGTACGCCGGCTCAAACCCGAGCTGGTGGTCACGTACCGCACCCAGCTGCAGGAATCTTTGGCCGGGCTCCAGCAGCTCATCCAGGAGAGCCAGGCCCAGGAACGGCTCTCAGCCGAGGAGTCGCAGCAGCGCATCGAGGGACTCAAACGGGAAGTCGCCACGATCGACAAGCAAGTCGCTGAAATCGACGAGAGCCTGGCACACCTCCACCACCTCTGACCCGCACCACAGTCAGGCTGCCCGGCACTACCGCGATCCACGGATGCGGGAGCACACTATGGGTTGGGGGCCGGCGATTCCGGCCCGGGATTCGCTTTGGTGCCCTGCCCCGGCTGTTCACGGGCGGGGGAACGTGGACTAAGGAGCCAACATGGAGGAAACCCCCTGGCGATTGGCCATCGACTTCGGGACCTCAAACACGGCAGCCGCCGTCGCACCGGCAGCCGGCAGCGCTCTTGTCCTCAGGCTGGGCACACGCTCGGACGCCATCCCCTCGTGTGTGGCCGCCTATAACGGTGAGATCCTGACGGGCGACGCCGCACTCCAGATCGCGGGCATCTATCCCGCAGCGTTCGAACCGACGCCCAAGCGGCGCCTCGGCGAGGACGCTGTGGTGCTCGGCGACAGCGTCTTCGATCCGGTCGACCTCGTCGCGGCGGTACTGCGGTTCGTCGTCGGGCAGGCCGTCCGCTTTGTGGGCGGCGGATTTCCGTTCGAGGTGGTCCTGACCCACCCGGAATCCTGGGACGAATACCTGAAGGGCCGCCTGGCCGCGGCTGCGGTGAAGGCCGGCATCCCGGAGCAGGGCATGGTCCTGATGGCTGAACCCATTGCGGCGGGCTGGCACTATGCGGCCGGCTCCGACGTCGGCGTGGGTGCGCACGTGGCCGTGCTGGATTTCGGCGGCGGCACCTGTGACGCCGCGGTGCTGGAATTCGCCGAAACCGCCGGTGTGCGGGCCTTTCGCGTGGTGGCCTCCGCCGGCATCGACCCCCTGGGCGGGCACGACTTCGATGCACAGCTGGAAAACTGGGTTTACGCGCAGCTCGCCGCGGAGGGAAAGACGGAGCTCCTGCAGGGCCTGGCTTCAGAGCGTTCCAGTGCCGACAAGGCCGCACTGAAAGACCAGGTGCGGGAGGCCAAGCATGCCCTGAGCTTCCACGGGGCGGCCCCCATCGGTGTCCGCTCGGGTGGGCACGAGTGGGTCTGCACCGTGACCCGCGCGGAGTTCGAGCAACTGATTGACGGCCAGATCCGCCGTGCCGTGGAACTTGTCCAGCGGGTCATCCAGGAGGCACTGCCCTCGGCCCAGCAACTCCACCGGGTCTACCTCACCGGCGGGTCCAGCCACATCCCGGCGCTCCAGGCCCGGCTCGGGGAAATCCTGCCGATGAAACTGGGGCTGATGGGGGATCCCAAACAGATCACCAGCGTCGGGGCACTGGAGGCACCGGCGTCGGGCGGGCTGATACGCGGCGCTGAAGAAAGCGCAGACGAATGGGCAGACGCCAGACTTCGCGCGGGCGGCGGTGTTGGTGACGGTTCGGGCGCCGGTCAGCCGGGCGCCGCCGTCGGACATCAGCCTGCAGATGATCCAGCCGCCCCTCCACGCGGCAGAAAGCCATTGCGGCTCTCCAAGCGGACCCTGATCAGTGGGGGCGTGAGTGCGGCGGTAGTGCTGCTCGGGACAGCGATCGCGCTGGCGGGCGGTTTCCCTCCCCCGCAGACTCCGCTGTCCCCCACTACTTCCCAGGCGCCGGAATCCAGGAAGTGCGCTGGCGAAACACGGCCGAGACTGTCGGACGGCGAATGCAACCTGCTCACCCAGGCGGTCTCGCGGGGGCAGGTGGCCCCGGACAGCTGTGCGCCCAACAAAAACCTGGTGGCAGCCAGCTACGGACTCGTTTGCGACCCGCCCGCCGACAGCGGCTTCAACTCGTTGGAGAAACCGCAGATTTCCGTCTACGGCTACGCCACCGTCGACGTGATGACCACGGCGTTTGATGATCTCGTCAAACAATACGGCGCAGCCGAACGCACACCCGAGAATCCGCCGGGCTGGCAGGACTGGGTGCGCGGGGACAAGACAGTCAAGGGACGGATCCTGGGTGCCTCCAGGGACGGTGAGAACTACTTGATCTGGAACGACGAGGAGTCGCTCATGGAGTACCGGGCGGCGTCCGAAGGCGCAGATGTGCCAAGGATGCTTGAGTGGTGGAAGAACAGGTGGTAGCCCACGTCCCAGTGACTGGGACGCCGCCGACAGACGCCCAGCCGGGGTACCCCCGGCTGGGCGACATTCAGAGTCGTTGTCAGCGCAGCGTGTCTCAGTGCGGCCCCTGTCAGTGCTTACCCGGAATGACGAACTCTGTCTTAAACGGTGTGCTGAATTTTGAGGGATCCGAGAGAAGATACAACCCTTCGACCTCGGCCACTGCGCCAGGGAGAATGGACTCGGAAATAGCGCACATCTCGGAGATGGTGTAGGTCGACGCGTTCTGGAACTTCGTCACCAGCATGCCGGACTCGATTCCAGCCTTACTGGCCCCCGAACCCGGGGTCACGGCCTTGACGTACAGGCCGCCGTGCACTCCTGCCGCTGCCAGCTTCTCATCCAGCGCAGGGCCCTTGACGCGGTCCAGGGCCCTGAAGTAGCCGGGGTAATACTCCTCGACCGCCCATCCCATGTTGTTGGGGGACTCACCCTTGAGCAGCTTGTCCACGATCTCCCGTTTGGCCGAGTCGATCGCGATGGAATAGAACTGGCCCTGCACGGGCGCGTCCGCCGCTCCGAGATTGGTCAGGGTGTTGATCCCCACCACGCGGCCGTGATGGTCGAGTAAGGGGCCTCCCGAATTGCCGGGGTTGATGGCCGCCCCGTGCTGGACCGTGTCCTTGTACTCGGGTATTCCCGGGCCTCGCGCCACCACATTCGTAGCGTTAACGAGGCCAGAGGTGATGAGCAGTTTCTGCTCCGACGGGCTCTGGGTCAGAGTACTGGGGTAGCCAAGAACCGTGACGGTGTCGCCGGGCTTGACATCGGCCGAGTTGCCGACGATGACAGGCTCGGACTTTTCCGGCAGCGGGGAGGAGAAGTGCACGACGGCAAGGTCCGAGCAAGGGTCCGAAGCTATGACATGAAGAGCCGCCTTCTCGCCGGAGTTGAACCGGCCGGAGATCGCGGCAAGTCCCTCGACGACGTGCGCGTTGGTGACACCCATCCCCCCTTCCTTGTCCACCAGGAACCCCGTGCCAAACCCTGTGAAGTCGTCCGGCCGGCGCCCCTCGATCGCAAAGACGGCCTGTTCACCGACCGTATAGATCTGCTGCGGCGACATGTCCACCGGATGGTCACTCCCGTGACCGAGTGCGTCGGCCATGATGATGCCGCCATCCTTGTGATGGGGAATCTCGGTGGCAGGCGCCGCAGCTGTGCCCGACGCCGTGCCAGAAGACGTAGGTGACGCTTCCGGCTTGCTGGCGTTACCCGGCTGGCATCCTGTAACGAGTAGCGCTGTGGCCGCAAACATAAGTGTCGTCCTACGAAGCGACCGGCCGTTCATGTGTGGTTCCATGATTTCCTCCTCGCGACCGCCTCGTTGCGGTAGCTTATTATCACGCATTTGGACTTATGGGCAACATACTCGCTTGAAATATCACAACGCTTGGATAACTCTTTGCCGAATCGGGCCGAAGCCGGCTCCGGCCCACCACAGCCCGACCCCCCGTGCGCTGGCGGTAGATTGGAGCCATGACCCAAACTCCTGTTCAGCCGTCCCCGCAGCCCCCCGTTGCCAAGAAAATCCCCGCCGTCCGCACGCACCACGGCGACGCCTTCGAGGACAACTACGAGTGGCTGCGGAACAAGGAATCCGCCGAGGTGGTGGACCTGCTCAAGGCCGAGAACGCCTACCAGGAGGCGGTGACGGCCCACCAGGAGCCGCTGCGCGAGGCCATCTTCGGCGAGATCAAGGCCCGCACCCAGGAGACGGACCTGTCCGTGCCCAACCGCAAGGACGGCTGGTGGTACTACACCCGCTCGGTGGAGGGCAAGGAATACGGCATCCAGTGCCGCGTCCGGGCCCGGGACACCGGGGACCGCGTCGCCGACTGGACTCCCCCCGCCGTCGAGGTAGGCGTCGAGGTTCCGGGCGAGGAAATCCTGCTGGACTGCAACGTCGAGGCCGAGGGCAAGCCGTTCTTCGCCGTCGGCGGCGCCGCCGTGACCATCGACGGGAACCTCTACGCCTACGCCGTGGACAACGCCGGCGACGAGCGCTTCACCATGCGCATCAAGGACCTGCGCACCGGGGAGCTCCTGCCCGACGTGATCGAGAACGTCTTCTACGGCATCTCCTTCTCCCCCGACGGCACCCGGATCTTCTACACCGTGGTGGACGACGCCTGGCGGCCCTACCAGGTCAAGGCCCACGTGCTCGGCACCCCCGTCGAGTCGGACGAGGTCATCTACCAGGAGGACGACGTCGCCATGTGGCTGGGCTTCGAGCTCTCCGCCGACCGGCGCCACCTGGTGCTGGGCATCGGCTGCTCGGAATTCAGCGAGACCCGGCTGCTGCGCTTCGACGCGCTCGACGCCGGACTGAGCACCGTGATCTCCCGGGACGAACGCATCCTCTACGAGGCCGAGCCGTTCCTGCTGGCCGACGCCGCCGGGAACCAGGCCGAGGCGATCGTCCTGACCCACAACAGGGACGCCATCAACTCCATGGTCTCCCTGGTGGACCCGGCCGAGCTCGCCAAACCGCTCGCCGAGCAGCACTGGACCACCGTCGTCGGGCACTCCGACCAGGTGCGGGTCAACGGCGCCGGCGTCACCTCCACGCACCTGGTGGTCTCCATCCGCAAGGACACGATCGAGCGCGTGCAGGTCCTGCCGCTGGCCGGGCTGGGTACCCCCGAGCAGGGCGCACCGGTGGAGCCCGCCTTCGAGGAGGAGCTCTACACCGCAGGGGTGGCCGGCTCCGACTACGAGGCCCCCGTGATCCGGATGGGCTACACCTCCTACTTCACCCCGTCCCGGGTCTATGACTTTGTGCTGCCCACTGCGGAGCAGCCCGCCGGCGAGCTGCTGCTGCGCAAGGAAAGCCCGGTGCTCGGCGGCTACTCCGCCACGGACTACGTCGCCACCCGCGAGTGGGCGGTGGCCTCCGACGGGACCCGCATCCCGCTCTCCGTGCTGCGCCACGCCTCCGTCAAGCAGGATTCAACGGCGGCCGGGCTGGTCTACGGCTACGGCTCCTATGAGATGAGCATGGACCCGAGCTTCGGCATCCCCCGGTTGTCCCTGTTGGACCGGGGCATCGTGTTCGTGATCGCGCACATCCGCGGCGGCGGGGAACTGGGCCGGCACTGGTACGACACCGGCAAGAAGCTGCAGAAGAAGAACACCTTCACGGACTTCATCGCGGCCACCGACTGGCTGGCGCAGTCCGGCTGGGTGGACCCGGCCCAGATCGCGGCGATGGGCGGCTCGGCGGGCGGCCTGCTGATGGGCGCGGTGGCAAACCTGGCCCCGGAGAAGTACGCGGCGATTGTGGCGGCGGTCCCGTTTGTGGACGCCCTGACCACCATCCTGGATCCCAACCTGCCGCTTTCCGCGCTGGAGTGGGAGGAATGGGGCAACCCGATCACCGACCGCGACGTGTACGAGTACATGAAGTCCTACACGCCGTACGAGAACGTCCGTGCGGTGGCGTACCCCAAGATCGCGGCGGTCACGTCGTTCAACGACACCAGGGTGCTCTACGTGGAGCCCGCCAAGTGGGTGCAGCGGCTGCGTGAACTGAACACCGGCAGCGAGCCGATCGTGATGAAGATCGAGATGGAGGGCGGCCACGGCGGCGCCTCCGGCCGCTACGTTCAGTGGAAGGAACGGGCCTGGGACTACGCCTTTGTCGCCGACTCGCTGGGCGCCACCGAGCTGCTGCCGGGGGCCGGGGTCAGTGGCTAGTCCGGGCTTGCCGGCTTAGTGCTCCGGAGGATATCCGGGGTCCCGCCTGTTGCCGGGAGCCGTTTTAGCCTTGGCTCTGCTTCAGCCTGGGGAAGAGCGACTCGGCATTGCCGCGGTCGATCGCCGCGCGCAGCGAGGGCTCCAGCCGGTAGCTCTCGTATTGCGTGTTCAGGAGCCCGGTCGCCATCGACGGAGCGAACGGGAAGTCAGTGCCGTAGGTGATGCGGCGGGGGTCAGCGACCTCGAGCAGGGTGGGCAGCGTCGTCGGGCTTGCGGACAGGGCGAGGTCGTAATAGAACCGCCGGAGGATGGATTGCTTCGGATCGGTCAGGGCGGCCAGCGCGCTGAGGGCCAGGTCCCTGTTGTTAAGCATTGTGAGCAGGATCCTTAAGGCGATGTACGGCGCGAAGCCGCCCGCGTGGGCCAGGAGGAACTTGATGCCAGAGTACTTCTCCATCGCACCGGACAGGATCAAGCTGATGGCGGCGCGGGTGGTATCGAGCAGGAAGTCCGCGGCGAAGGTGGGGATGCCCGGTACCGCCGGAGCAGGAAGCTCGCCGGGGTGAACGAACACCACGGCCTGGCGGCGGTGCAGGAACTCCAGCAGTGGCTCGAAGCCCGGGTCGCCCAGGTAGCGTCCGGCATTGTTGGCCAGCAGCACAATGCCGTCCGCATGCAGGCTGTCGAGGGCGTACTCGGCCTCGGTCAGGGCCCCTTCCACGTCCGGCAAGGTAAGTGTCGCGAAGAACCCGAATCGATCCGGCCGGCCGGCCACCACCTCGGCGGTGTACTCATTGACCTCCCGCGCCCGCCGCCGCGCTTCGAGGGCGTCCCCGAGATAGACACCGGGAGTGGACAGGGACAGGATCCCTGTCTGCACGTCGCTCCCGTCCATGAACTTCAACGCCGAGCGCTCCGACCACGACGGCAGGCTCAGGCCACCCGGGCGGATGCCCTTCTGGTGCATCCAACGCGCATACCCCGGCGGAACGATGTGCTGGTGAGTGTCTATGCGGTGCGGCCGGCTCATCCGAATCCCTGCCCAACGTACTCGTCTCGCTGATCCGCGGGCTCTTCAATCGACAGCGGCGGATGCCTACAATCTACTCGCCGGCCTGCTAACCGGCAGCACAAGCCGGGTCTTCCCGCGAAATCACTCCAATGGGAGGATGCTCATATGAGCGAGAAACACGACGGGCCGACGCAGGACCATGGGCCGCACCAGCATGCCCATACAGCGCCGACGACGCAGCAGCTACGCACTGTCGGGCAGCGTCGGCGTGAGGCGGAGGAAAAGCTGGAACATCACTTGGATGAAGCGCGCCACAAGAACGAACACCCCCACAGCACGCTCCGGACACCCGAAAGAGAAACCGCTGCCGAGGCAACAGCTGATGGAGGCGACGTGAGCCGGCGGCGTTAGGAAAGCGTAAAGAATTCACGGAATCGGTCATTTCAGGCTTGTCCGCGGATTAGGTTTAATTGCCGAGGTGTCGGCCATTTGAATACGCTGCGCCCGGCGAATTATGAGGAGACGCAGATGAGCAGTACAGGCCGCCAAACCATCCCGGCAGAGGTGCGACGGTCCCGGCCGGAGACCGACACCGGAAACCCTCTGGTGCGGTGGTTGCTGAAGCATCGTGTCCAGCCGGTGATCGGGCCGGAGACCCCGGAAGACCACACCAATCCGCAGGCCTGGTGGAAGGTCATGTGCCTGACCGGCGTCGACTACTTCTCCACGCTGTCCTACCTGCCGGCGATCGCAGCCCTCGCAGCGGGCGCCTTGTCTCCGCTGGCGACCCTCCTGATTGTTGCCCTGACTCTGCTGGGCATGCTGCCGATGTACCGCAGGGTGGCCCAGGAGAGCCCGCACGGCCAGGGGTCGGTGGCGATGCTGGAAAACCTGCTGCCCTTCTGGCGGGGAAAGGTCTTTGTGCTGGTCCTGCTCGGATTTGTCGCCACGTCCTGGATCATCACCATCACCCTCTCCTCGGCAGACGCCACAGTGCACATGCTCGAGAATCCCTATCTCCCGGAATTCCTGCACGGCCAGGCCGTCCCCATCACAGTGGCCCTGTTACTCATACTGGGCGGCGTCTTCCTCCTCGGATTCAGCGAAGCCGTGGTGGTTGCCATCCCGCTGGTGGCAGTATTCCTGGTCCTGAACGCCGTCGTCATCGTCGCCGGCATCATCGAGGTCATCAACAACCCCGCCGCGATGGCCACCTGGACCGGGGATCTTTCGTCCCGCGGCAGCATCGGGGACCTCCTGGGACCGGCTCTGATTGCGTTTCCGCTGCTGGTCCTGGGCCTGTCCGGATTCGAGACCGGTGTCAGCATGATGCCCCTGGTGGCCGCCAAAGGCAAGACACCCGAGGAGCGCCTGGCGTCCCGGGTGCGGAACACCCGCAGGCTGCTCACCACGGCCGCGGCAATCATGAGCGTCTATCTCCTGGGCAGCAGCTTCGTCACCACCGTCCTGATTCCGGCCGAGAAATTCCAGCCAGGCGGTGAGGCCAGCGGACGGGCACTGGCCTACCTCGCACACGAGCAACTCGGAAACACCTTGGGCACGGTCTATGACGTCAGCAGCATCCTGATCCTGTGGTTTGCCGGCGCATCGGCCATGGCCGGCCTGATCAACATTGTCCCGCGCTACCTCCCTTCTTACGGTATGGCCCCGGAATGGGGGCGTGCAGTCCGCCCCGTGGTCCTCGTCTACACCGCGGTGAGCATCCTGATCACCATCGGCTTCAACGCTGACGTGAACGCGCAGGCCGGCGCATACGCCACCGGCATCCTGGCCATGATGGTCTCCGGCTCAATCGCCGTCACCATATCTGCTCTCCGCCGGGGCCAACGCAGGGCCGGCTATGCCTTCGTGCTGCTCTCACTGATCCTGCTTTACGCACTGGCGGCGAACGTCATCGAGAAACCCGACGGAATAACCATCTCGGCGTTCTTCATCCTGGGCATCATCGCGATCTCGCTGGTCTCCCGGGTGGCGCGGACCACGGAACTGCGCGCGGACGTCATCAGGTTCGACGACGTCGCCCGCCGCTTCATCGCCGACTCCCTGGACTATGACGGGGCGCTCAACCTGATTGCCCACCGCCGGCAGAGCGGCGACGCCGAGGAATATGCGGAGAAGGAAACGGACCAGCGGGGCCAGAACGCTGTCCCCGGGACCGCTGACATCATTTTCCTCGAAATCGACATCATCGACCCTTCCAACTTCGGCGGGACCCTCGACGTGCACGGCGTCGATGTCGATGGCCACCGTGTGCTTCGGGTGGAAAGCCCGGCGGCGCCGAATGCCATGGCCGCGATTCTGCTGGCGCTCAGGGACACCACCGGCGTCATTCCGCACTCCTACTTCGAATGGTCCGAAGGTAACCCCCTCGCCCACCTGATGCGTTATCTTCTCCTGGGCCGCGGCGACACCCCTCCGGTCGTGCGGGAAATCATCCGGCAGAATGAGACTGATCCCGCCCGGCGCCCCCGCATCCACGTGGGGTGACTTTCCAGCGGCAGGGGCTGCTCCACGGCACCCTGCCCCCACGCAGCAGAATGGCCCGGCCGATTCCTTGCACGGAATCGACCGGGCTACCTCGTTAACCACTGTGGACGATGGGCTTGCCGCGTTCTACAACGGAACGTTTCTGCAGTTCGCTGCCGTCATCCTGACGATGTTCGGCGTCGTCGACCGAATTTCCGCCGTGACCCTGCTCGCCGCGCCCCCGTCGCACTTTGGCATCAATTCGCCACTGTTCCTGCCTGGCGACGCGCCACGGGCCCAGCGCGTCGGTATACCCGTAGCGCAGAGCCTTCTCCGGGGCGCGGGAGATTTTGCGCAGCGGAAACGCGCCGGAACAGATCTTGCACAACCCTCGTCCGGTGCCGCGCTATGCTGCCCCACAAAACAGAATGGCCCGCCCGATTCCTTGCGTGGAATCGACCGGGCCATTCGTTGCTTGCTAGAGGCTCAACCTATTGGCTGCTCAACGCGCGGTGCCTCTTGGCTGCTCGACGTGCGCTGTTTTACGCGCTGCCGCACGAAGGGGTAGATGACCAGCAGCACCGCCAGCGCACTGAGGCTCGTCCAGACCTGGGGGGCGTTGGCGGGGTCGAGGGCCATGAGGACCACGATGAGGACAACGGCGGCAAGGACCGCGATGTTGAGCCACGGGTGCAGCCACATCTTGAGCTTGAGCCCGTCCCGCTCGGCAGCGGTCATGCGGTTCCGCAGCCGCCACTGGGTGAGTGCCACGAACCCGTACACGAACATTGCGACGAGTCCTGCGGAGTTCATGATGAAGTCGAAGATGACCTTCGGCGCCACGTAGTTGGCAGCGATCGCGACGTAGCCCACCACGGTCGAGAGCAGGATTGCCTTCCACGGCACGCCGGAGCGGTTGCGGTCCTCCACCCAGCGGGGCGCGTAGCCGTGCTTGGAGAGGGCGAAAAGCATCCGGGAGCCGGAGTACAGGCCCGAGTTGAGCACCGACAGTGCCGCGGTGAGCACGACGGCGTTCATGATCTGGTCGGCGGCCGGGAGGCCGAAGCGGCCAAACGCGAACGCGAAGGGGCTCGTCTGGGAGGGAAGTTCGTCCCAGGGGACCACCATAAGCAGGATCGCGACCGAGCCGATGTAGAAGAAGACGATGCGCCACACGATGGTGTTCGTGGCCTTGGCGACGGCCTTGGCCGGCTGCTCTGATTCTGCCGCGGCCATGGTGACGATCTCGGTGCCGAAGTAGCTGAAGACCACGACGGCGACGCCGTTCAGGACCGCTGTCCAGCCGTGGGGCATGAAGCCGTGCACGGTCAGGTTCCCGACGGATCCGGTCGAATTCGGCAGCAGGCCCAGGACGTAGAGGGTGCCGAAGATGAGGAACACGATGATGGCGGAGACCTTGATCGACGCGAGCCAGAACTCCGTTTCGCCGAACGAGCGCAGGGACATGAGGTTGCTCATGGTCAGCAGCAGGATGCCGGCCAGCGCAAAGCTCCAGTCCGGGATCATGGGAATCCACTCGTTCAGGATCCGCCCCACGATGACCGCCTCAAAGGCGACCACCCCGACCCAGAAGTACCAGTAGAGCCAGCCGATGGTGAATCCGGCCCACTCGCCCAGTCCGTCCCGGGCATACTCCATAAACGAGCCGACCACCGGACGGTTCGCGGACATCTCGCCCAGCATGCGCATGACGAGGATGACGAGCGCTCCGCCGATTGCGTACGAAATCAGTGCCGCGGGGCCCACCGAACGAATCACGGAGCCGGAGCCCACGAAGAGACTCGCGCCGATGATGCCACCCAGCGCGATCATGGTCAGGTGCCGCGGACGGAGGGTCGCGTGGGCGGACGGCGCCTGGCCCGCCTTCCGGGATTCGCCGGTGGCGACCGGTGGTGGTGCAGCGAGGGTTACGGGATCTTGCATATCGCTATTCCTAAGCTTTGGGGGGTTGTGATGCCGAACACGATTCCTGCCCAGTGTGAGGGGCGCCACCCCCTAAGCCTATGGATGATTCGCACGAGCTTCCGCCCCTTCTTTGAACACAACGGACAATGACCAGCCCGCGAATGAGCCCGCTGAGTTCCGCCCAACGGAGTCGTCTCCGGTCAGCCGCGTGTTGAGCCGAAACTGACGGCGGCATACCGGGCCCTGAAAACCTGTCCCAGCCTCTGAGATTGGCGGTTGATACAAACAACGACGCAAGTCTTGACGTTCTGCACGGTGACGGGCGTCACAGGGGTGCCTACGCTCAGTGGACGGTCTGTTCCTCACCCATAAACCACTTCGGCTGCCTGCAACCTGGGCCGCAGGACTGAAAGAAGAAGCCCCATGCCACTCCAGTCAAAACGCCCGCACGACTCCTCAGTCAGCGCAACTACCGGCCATGCACCCGCCAGCGGCTGGTGGCGGCCGGACGGCGACCCGGAGCCGTTCCGCTACCTGCAGCAGGGCGAGATCATGCCCTCTCTCGGGGGCACACAGACCCTGTGGAAACTCGTGCAAGAGCTCGATCCCACTCTCAGGGTCCGGTGCGGAAGCCCGCAGCGCCGGCTCACGGGCGCCCCGTTATTCGACCCATCACTCGCACCCACCACAAGGATGGCAAGGCCATGAAACGCAGAACCCTGGTTCGAAGCAACAGCGACCGCCGGCTCGTATCTTCTGAACAGCCTCGCCCGGCGGCGCACCCATCGGCCCCTGACGACCGCGCGGGCACACATGCCGAGAACAGCCGAACCCCGGGTCCGGCGTCGAGCACCAACGCAGCCGCCCGCACCACGCGCCTGTAGCCTCCTACCGCGTGGTTCTGCGGCGGAGTAAGAATCCAATTATCACGAGGACCGCAAGAACGGCGGCGGCTCCGCCCGCCATGAGGGAGCCTCTTTCGGCCGTCCGGTGTCACCGCAAGGCGTCGGGAGGATGACCGAGACCGTTCCGGGGCGGTGGCTCCCGGGGGAAGGACGAATATCCCGCCTCCCCACACGCAGCGGGTCACGTAGACCGCGCCGTCCGGACCGGCCGCCACGGCCCCGCCGCAGCACTCAGCGGAATGCGCCCACGCCCGTCAGCTTCTGGCCCAGGATGAGGGTGTGGACCTCGTCGGTGCCTTCGTAGGTGCGCACCGACTCGAGGTTGTTGGCGTGGCGCAGCGGTGAGTAGACAAGGGTGATGCCGTTGCCGCCAAGGATGGTCCGGGCCTCGCGGCAGATTTCGATCGCCTCGCGGCAGTTGTTGAGCTTGCCCACGCTGATCTGGTGGGGCTGGAGTTTTCCGGCGTCTTTGAGCCGGCCCAGGTGCAGGGCCAGCAGAAATCCCTTGTTGATCTCCAGGGCCATGTTCACGAGCTTCTGCTGGGTGAGCTGGTACCCGGCGAGCGGGCGGCCGAACTGCAGGCGCTCCGTGGAGTAGGCCAGCGCGTCCTCGAAGGCGTCGCGTGCCGCTCCCATGGTGCCCCAGGCAATGCCGTAGCGTGCCTCGTTCAGGCACGCGAACGGGCCCTTGAGTCCGGCGGCCCCGGGCAGGACCGCGTCACCGGGCAGGCGCACGTTCTCCAGCGATATTTCGCACTGGATCGAGGCGCGCATCGAGAGTTTCTGCTCGATCGGGGTGGCGGTGAAGCCGGGAGTGCCGGTGGGCACGACGAAGCCGCGCACGCCGTCGTCGGTCTGGGCCCAGATCACGGCCACCTGGGCGACGTTGGCGAGTCCGATCCACCGCTTGGTGCCGTTCAGGACCCAGTCTTGGCCGTCCCGGCGGGCGAAGGTGGTCATGGCCGAGGGGTCTGATCCGGCGGTGGGCTCAGTGAGACCAAAGCATCCGATTGCCTCGCCCGCGGCCATCCGCGGGAGCCACTCCTGTTTTTGCTCCTCGGAACCGTGCTTGGCGATGGCGGACATGGCGAGGGACCCCTGGACCGACACGAAGGTGCGGATCCCGGAGTCGCCGGCTTCAAGTTCGGCGGCGGCAAGGCCGTACTCGACGGCGGTTCCGCCGGCGCAGCCGTAGCCCTTGAGATGCATGCCAAGCAGGCCGAGTTTGGCCATTTCCGGCACGATTTCGATCGGGAACCTGGCCTGGTCGTACCACTGGGCGATGTTCGGCTTGATTTCCTCCCGGACGAAGGCCCGGACCCGGTCGCGCAGGGCGAGCTCTTCGGTGCTGAGGAGGGAGTCGAAGGAGATCAGGTCCGAGGGGTCCACGGCGGCGGCTGCCTCGAGGTCGGCTGAACTAGGGGCAAGGCTCATGGTGTGGTCCTTCCGGGGCTGAACGGCTGGGGAAATGGGAACGGCTGGGTGATGGAAACGGCTAGGTGAATGGGGAACGGCTAGGGAACGGGGGCTTGGGGGTTATGGGGAAGTCTTGTTTTGCGGGAGCCGGAGCCATTCCACGACGTCCTCGGTGTGTTCCCCGAGTGCGGGCGGCGCTTGGGTCCGCGGCGGCAGCGGCGGTGTCCAGGTGATGGGGTGGCGGATCTGTCGTCCGATGACTGAACCGCCGGCGTCGTGCATTTCAATCGTCGGCGCCAGGCCCAGGGACTCCGCGTAGGCGATGCCCTCCCCGATGCTGGCCACCCGTCCCGCGGGCACCCCGACGGCCACCAGGGTGTCCTGCCAGGCCTCCGCCCCTGCCACCGCCAGCCCGGATTCGAGCAGCGGGATGAGCTCGCGCCGGTGCCGGACCCGGTCCGAGTTGGTCACGAAGCGCGGGTCCGCGGCAAGCTCCGGCGCCCCGATGGCCGTGCACAGTCGGGCAAACTGCGCGTCGTTGCCCACGGCGACGGCCAGGGGCGCGTCTGCTGTGGCCAGCAGCTGGTAGGGGACGATGGAGGGGTGGTCGTTGCCCATCCGCTTGGGCACAACACCGGCACCCAGGTACGCCTGCCCCTGGTTGGCGAGTGCGCCCTGGAGGCTGGACAGCAGGTTGACCTCGATCCGGCGGCCCCGCCCCGAGGAGACACGCTCGGCAAGGGCTGCGAGGATGCCGATGGTGGCATCTTTCGCCGTCAGGACATCGACCAGCGCGACGCCCGCCTTGTAGGCGTCGCCGTCCGGGTCGCCGGTAATGCTCATGAGCCCGCCGAGGGCCTGGACGATAAAGTCGTACCCGGGAAGATCCCGGCCGCCGGCGGAGCCGAAGCCTGAGATCGAGGCATAAACAAGTCCCGGGTTCTCCCCGGCCAGCGACTCATACCCGAGCCCAAGTCCGTCGAGCCCGCCCGGCTTGAAGTTCTCCACCAGGACATCCGCGCGGCGCGCGAGTTCCCGGGCAAGCTCCAGGTCCCCCGGGTCGGTCAGGTCCAGGGTGATGGATTCCTTGTTCCGGTTGACGCTCTCGAAGTAAGTGGCCCCCGTTTTCGACGACGGCGGGTCCCACCGGCGGGTGTCGTCGCCGGTTCCTGGCCGTTCGACCTTGATGACGCGGGCGCCGAGGTCGGCCAGGGTCATGGTGGCCAGCGGCCCGGCGAGCACGCGGGAAAAGTCCGCGACGAGGATTCCCGCGAGGGGAGCGCCGGATCCCGGTTTACTCATGAGAGGACAGAGCGAATGGATGCCTCCAGCACGGCGAGGCCCTCGTCGAGGACGTCGGCCTCGATGACCAGCGGGGGCAGCAGGCGGATCACATTTCCGTTGGTCCCGCAGGTGAGGGTGAGGACGCCGTGGGCGTTGGCTGCCTTGGCGGCGGCGCTGGCGAGGTCCCCGCGGGGTCCTGAGCTGTCGCGGAACTCGATGGCCATCATGGCGCCCCGGCCGCGGACGTCGGCGACGCCGTCGAGGGCCACAAGAGGCTCGAAGCGGCGGCGAACGGCGGCCTCGATGCGGGCGGCGTTTTCCACGAGGGCGCCGTCCTCGAGAAGTTCGAAGACCGCCAGGGCGGCCTCGCAGGCGACCGGGTTTCCGGCGTAGGTTCCGCCGAGGCCGCCGGTGTGAACTGCGTTCATGAGTTCGGCCCGCCCGGTGGCGGCCGAGAGCGGCAGACCCGCGCCGAGGGCCTTCGCGGTCAGGGTGATGTCCCCGGCGATGCCTTCGTGCTCGGACGCGAACAGCTTTCCGGTGCGGCCCATGCCGGACTGGATCTCGTCGATGACCAGGACAATGCCGTGGCGCGTGGCGATCTCGCGCAGTCCGGTGAGGAATCCTGGGGCCTGGACGATGAAGCCGCCTTCGCCCTGGATCGGCTCGATGACCATCGCTGCGAACGTCTCCGGCCCGTGCTGTGCCAGGAGTTCCTCGATCTTGCCGAGGGCTTCGCCGGGTCCGTTCGGGGAGGTGTGTGCGGGCGCCGTCGGGCCGCGGAAGACCGAACCCGGGAAGGGCCCGAAGTTGAGCCGGTACGGGTTTTCCTTGGCCGTCATGGCCATGGTGAGCTGGGTGCGTCCGTGGTAGGCCTCGTCGAAGACGAGGATGTTCGGTCGCCGGGTTGCGGCCCGTGCGACCTTGACCGCGTTTTCCACAGCCTCGGCACCGGTGGTGAACAGTGCGGTCCGCTTCTCGAAGTCCCCGGGGATGTGCTCGTTGAGCCAGCGGCAGACCTCGACGAAGGACTCATATTCGGTGACCATGAAGCAGGTGTGCGTGAAGCGCTCCAGCTGCGCGGCGGCGCGCTTGGCCACCTTAGGGTTGGCCGCACCGACGCTGGTCACCGCGATTCCGGAGGCGAAGTCGATCAGGTGGTTCCCGTCAACGTCCACCAGCAGCGCATCCTGCGCGTGGTCGATGAACACCGGCATGGTGATGCCGAACGCGTCGGTAACGTGCTTCCGGCGTTCGACTTCCAGCTCGCGGGAGCGCGGGCCCGGAAGCTCCGTGAGCAGGCGGCGGGCTGTCGCTGTGACGCTGGCCGGGTCAGTGGCGCGGCTGGGGGCGAGCTCTGGTGTGACCGTCATGGGTCCTCCTCGTGGGTTTGGATTCGTGGTTCGGCTCCCACGATAAGGACGGCAGAGCCTGCTGTCTTTGGATGATTCGTCCAGCTGAGAGCGCACAGAAGCCGGTTTATACAAAGGCTTGTACCTTATGCTTTAGGCATGATCACCCTCGCTCGGCTGGTCGAGGCCGCAAAGCCCGACCTGGTGCCCTACTGGCCGGTTCCGCTCCCCCGCGTTGAGCTGACGGGCGTCCATGTGTCCGAGCTTGAGGACCCCACCGTGTTCCTCTACGGCGGCGAGCTGCTGCTGACCGTGGGGCTGCAGCTGGGCGGCCTCGACGGTGATGCCCGGGCGGAGGCAGCCCGGAATTACGTGCAGCGGCTCGTCGACGGCGGCGTGGCGGCCCTGGGTCTGGGCCTGGGTTCAGGCCACGCCATGGTGCCCGACGAGCTCCGTGCGGCATGCATGGACTTGGGCCTTCCCCTGCTGACGGTCCCCCGGGAATCCCCTTTTCTCGCCGTATCGCGGGCCTACTGGGAGCTGGTCAGGCAGGGCGGCGAAGCCGAACTTACAGCCCTGCTGGGTCTTCAGGTGGCACTGACCCGCGCCGCCGCGGAACAGGACGCGGAGCCCGAGATCGTCCGGGAGCTCTCCCGCGCCCTCGGCACCTGGGTTGCCTACCTGCCGGAAGGTGACGGGACGCCGTCGTCGGCTTCGGCCAGCGGCGGCGAACTGCCGGCCGGGCTGCTGGCGGAACTGGCGCGCGAGTCCGCCCGGCTGCGGACCGCCCGCCGGGGGGCGACTGGCAACATCCAACTCGCCTCCGGCACCGCGTCCCTCTATCCCGTCTCCGACGGTCCGGCGATGTCCGGCTACCTGGCGCTGGGCCGGAGCGGGCAGCTGGGTGCCGCCGAACGCCACCTGTTCCTGACCGCGTCCACGCTCCTTGCCGCCAGGGCGGCCGGGCAGCGCCGCGCGGCGGCCGAACGGCGCCGCGCCGAGGGAATGCTCGCCGCGCTGGTCCTGGAGGGACATGATGATGCCGCGCGCCTCCTGGCCACCCAGATGGACTCCGCCCCGCTGCCCGAGACAGCATTCGTCGTCGTGCTTCCGGACCTGGAAGAGCTGGCCAACCGGCCCCACCCGGACGGACTCGTGCTCGAACGCTCCGGTGTGATGTTCGTGCTCCAGGCAGCATCCGGCCCCTCGCCGAAGCTGCCCAAGGGTGCCCGCGGCGCGTGGGGCGGGCCCATGCCGCTCCGGCGGCTGCACGAAATCCGGGCCCAGGTCGCCGAGATTGCGGCCTCCGCCCCTCCCGGACAGTTCATCCGCGTCGGGCACGGACTCGACCTCCCGGCCGACGAATGGGTGGACACGCTGGTGGCGCACCCGGGCCACCTCCTCGAGACCGTCCGCGCCTACCTGGCCCACCGCGGGCAATGGGAGGCCGCCGGACGCGAAATAGGCGTACACCGGAACTCGGTGCGGTACCGGATTGCCCAGGCCAAGGAACTGCTGGGGGTCGACCTGGACGATCCCGACGTCGCAGCCCAGCTCTGGCTGGCCCTCAGGGGCCGCACCCAGGCGCCCCCCAAAGACTAAAGGTCCTGCCGCCAACCTCCTTGCCGCCCCGATCTTTGACGGATCGTACAAAGAAAAGGCCAAGTCGCGACATTCTGCACCGTGACTGGCGTAGTCACGTTGCCTACTCTCAATGCACAGCTTCACTGCATCATGGAGAGGACGATCGTGACGATCGAAGACACAAAGCCAGCCACGAAGACCGCCGGCCGCACCAGGACCATCCGCGGCGCCGTGCTTGAAACCATCGGGGCCGACCGGCCGTACCAGGACAGCCTTCCCATCCGGGTGGCCGAACTTGAGCTGGAAGCTCCCGGCCAGGGCGAGATCCTTGTCCGCATCGAGGCCGCCGGGGTGTGCCACTCGGACCTGTCGGTCGTGAACGGAAACCGGCCGCGGCCGGTTCCGATGCTGCTCGGTCACGAGGCCGCCGGAATCGTCGAGGAACTGGGTGCGGGTGTCACCGACATTGCCCTGGGCCAGCGGGTGGTGATGACCTTCCTCCCCCGGTGCGGAGAGTGCGCCGGATGCCACTCGAACGGCAAGACGCCGTGCGCGCAGGGCAGCGCCTCCAACGCCGAAGGCACGCTGCTCGGTGGCAGCCGGAGACTCTCCCGGGACGGAGAGCCCGTGCACCACCACCTCGGCGTCTCGGCATTCGCCACGCACGCCGTCGTTTCCCGCCGTTCCGTAGTGCCCGTCGGCGCGGACGTGCCGGCGCACATCGCTGCGCTGCTGGGCTGCGCCCTGCTCACCGGCGGCGGCGCCATTCTCAACGTCGCCAAGCCCGGACCTTCCTCCCGGGTGGCCATCGTCGGGCTCGGCGGCGTCGGCATGGCCGCGCTCATCACAGCCAAGGCCGCCGGCGTCGACTACGTGGTCGGCATTGACACGCTGCCGGCCAAGCTGGAAGCCGCCCTGCGGCTCGGCGCGAGTGACGCCATGACCTCCGCGGCAGCGCTGGAAAGCGGTGAGAAGTTCGACGCCGTCATTGAAGCCGCCGGACACCCCCGCGCGCTGGAAGCCGCCATCGCCCTGACCAAGCCCGGCGGCATCACCGTGACGGTCGGGCTGCCGGCCCCCGGACAGCCCGCCTCCATCGACCCGCTCGCCCTGACGGCCGAGGCCCGGACCATCGTCGGCAGCTACCTCGGCTCAGCCGTTCCGGAACACGACATCCCGATCTACGAGGAGCTGTGGCGCTCCGGGCAACTGGCCGTGGAGGGCCTTGTCTCGGACACCATCCCGCTCGAGGAGATCAACCGGGCCATGGACACGCTCGACGGCGGCCACGCGCTGCGCCAAATCATCACCTTTTCCTAAACCACCAGACTTTCCCTGAGGAGAGAACACCATGGCAACCACCAACGACCACATTTACAGTTCCATCGTCATCGGCGCCGGCTTCGGAGGCCTGGGCCAGGGGGCCCAGTTCGTGCAGGAAGGCGTTGAGGACTTCCTCATCCTCGAGCGCGGCAACGACGTCGGAGGTGTCTGGCGCGAGAACACGTACCCGGGCGCCGCCTGCGACACCCAGGCGCTCGTGTACTGCTACAGCTATTTCCTCAACCTGAAGGTTTCCCGGCTGTTCGCCGGCCAGGAGGAACTTCTGGGTTACCTGCGTTCCCTGGTGGAGGAATTCGGCCTGGCCAAGCACATCCGCTTCGGCCAGAACATCACGGCCACGGAATGGGACCAGGACCGCAGCCTTTGGACCGTGCATACCGCAGGCGGCTCCCAGTTCCTGACCCGTTCCGTCGTGGGAGCGTGGGGACAGCTCAATGTGCCCAACATCCCCGACATCCCGGGCCTTGAGTCCTTCGAGGGAGAGGTGTTCCACTCCTCCTCCTGGCGCCACGACCTGGATCTGACCGGCAAGCGCGTCGCATCCATCGGCTCCGCGGCCACCGCCGTCCAGTACGTGCCCGAGGTCGCCAAGATCGCCGCGAACCTTACGGTGTTCCAGCGTTCGGCCAACTACATCCTCCCCCGCGACCAGTACGTCTTCACGGCCGAGGAGACCGCAGCGTTCCTGGCGGACCCCGAGCTTTACCGCACGAAGCGCCAGGAGATCCACGAGCTCCGCGAAGCCGGATTCGAACGCACCCGCCGTCACAGTGCAGCATCCGAGGAAGGCGTCCAGCAGGCCCGCCAGCACCTCGAGAACCAGGTGGCGGACCCCGCCCTGCGGGCCAAGCTCACCCCGGACTACGACTTCGGCTGCAAGCGCATCCTCCGCAGCGACGATTTCTACCCCGCCCTGACCCGCGACAACGTGGACCTCGTGACCGAGAAGATCACCGAATACACGCCCCGCGGCATCCGCACGGCCGACGGCGTCGAGCACGAATTCGACGTGATCGTTTACGCCACCGGGTTCAAGAGCCACGCGTTCCAGGGCTCCATGCGCGTCGCCGGACGCGACGGACTCGGCCTGGACGAGCGGTGGGGCAACGCCCCGGAGGCCTACCTCGGCATGACCGTCGACAGCTTCCCCAACCTCTTTATGGTCTACGGGCCGAACACCAACCTGAACCACAACTCGGTGGTGTCCATGCTCGAGGCGCAGCACCGCTACATCGCGCAGGCTGTGGAGTACATCGCCGCCGACCCGACGAGGGTGCTGGAAGTTCACCGCGGGGTGCTGGAGGATTTCAACGCCCATGTCCAGGAAGAGCTCGGCAAGTCCGCCTTCTCCTCCGAGTGCTCCTCCTGGTACAAGAATGAGGACGGCCGTGTCATCAACAACTGGTCCGGCACCGTCAACGAGTACCGCGCCCACACCCAGGACCTCCAGCTCGAGGACTACCTCCAGCTGGCCGCGACCGGTTCGGGTAAGTGAGCCGCCAGGATCTGTTCAGCGGAAGGCCCGTAGCCGAGGACGCAGCAGACGTTCTGGAACGGTTCCGGGCCTCCGGTGGACGCCCGTTCCACACCTACCCCGTGGACGAGGTGCGCGGGATGTACGAGCGCGGCTGTGCCGCCAACGGTCTCAGCGGCGATCCGCTTTCCTCGGTCTCGGACTTCGGGGTGCAGGATTTTGGGGTGCGCGTCTACGAGCCGCGCACCGAGACGGGGCCGACCGCCGTTGTGCTGTTCCTCCACGGCGGCGGCTGGGTCATGGGAAGCCTCTCCACCCATGACGGGCTGTGCCGGCGCCTGGCTGCGCTCACGGGCCTGCCGGTGGTGGCGGTGGACTACCGGCTCGCCCCGGAGCACCCCTACCCCGCGGCAATCGAGGACAGCCGGGCGGCGCTGGACTGGCTGTTCAGCGCCGGTCCGGTCCATGGCCTGGACGTAACCAAGGCCGTCCTGGTCGGTGACAGTGCGGGCGGGCAGCTGGCCGCGGTCCTGGCCATCGAAAACGCGGAAAGCGCCTATCCGTGGCCGATCGCGGCGCAGGTCCTCATCTACCCGATGGTCGACCTGACGATGTCTGCCCCGTCCTACAGCCGGGTCGCCGAAGGCTTCCCCCTGGTTGCGGACACCATCGCCTGGTTCGCGGACCACTACCTGCCCGAGGGGATCGACCGGGCGCGGCCGGACATCAGCCCCGCCCTGGCCCAGCTCCCTGCCGGGCTTCCGCCGGCCTACGTGATCACAGTGGACAACGATCCGCTGGTTGACGAGGGGGCGGACTACGCCGCGGCCCTGGCCCGGGCCGGAACCGAGGTCCAGTACCAGCACCTCACCGGATACGCTCACGGACTGCTCACGTCGGCCGGGCGGATCCGGCGCGGCGAACAAACAGTTGGCGACATCGCCGGCTTCATCAGGGTACGCACAGCCTGACCCGGGCTGAGGCCCATCGGGCTGATCAATCGAAGCACGGTGATGGCCCGTCAATTCCTTGACGGGCCATCACTTTCATTCACGTTCTTAGGAAAAGACTCCATGACTACTTCCCTCGTAGGTCCGCCCGCCGTCACGCGCATGCGTGAGGCCGAGCTTCTTGCCTCCGTCCCGAAGGGCCTGCTGATCGGCGGCCAGTGGCGCGACGCGTCCGACGGCGGGACCTTTGATGTCCACGACCCGTCGACGGGCGCCGTCCTCGCCACCGGCATCTCCGGGCCGCTGCTGGCCGATGCGCGGCTGCGCAAGGTTTCCTTCACCGGCTCCACCCCGGTGGGCAAGCGCCTGATGGCCGATGCCGCCGCCAACGTGCTGCGCACCTCCATGGAGCTCGGCGGGAACGCGCCCTTCATCGTCTTCGAGGACGCGGATCTGGACAAGGCCGTCGACGGCGCCATGGCCGCCAAGATGCGGAACATGGGTGAGGCCTGCACCGCGGCGAACCGCTTCCTGGTCCAGGAATCCGTGGCCGCCGAATTCACGCAGAAGTTCGCCGCGGCCATGGGCGCCCTGAGCGTGGGCCGGGGCACCGAGCCCGGCAGCCAGGTGGGACCGCTGATCGACGCCGGCGCCCGTGCTGACGTGCACGCCCTGGTCAGCGACGCCGTCGACGCCGGTGCCACCGCAGTCACCGGCGGCGCACCCGATTCGGGCCCCGGCTACTTCTACCCGCCCACGGTCCTGGCCAACGTGCCCAATGATGCCGACATCCTCCGCCAGGAAATCTTCGGCCCCGTCGCCCCGGTCACCACCTTCGCCACCGAGCAGGACGCGATTGCCCTGGCCAACGCCACCGAATACGGCCTGGCCTCCTACCTGTACAGCCGGGACTTCAACCGGCTGCTGCGCGTGGCCGAACAGATCGAATTCGGCATGGTGGGGTTCAACTCCGGCGTCATCTCCAACGCAGCCGCTCCGTTCGGCGGCGTCAAGCACTCCGGGCTGGGCCGCGAAGGCGGCGCGGAAGGAATTGCCGAATACACCACTACCCAGTACATCGGCATCGCCGATCCCTACGCAGGCTGACCGGGACAGTTCCGGGGCCGCACCGCGTTCCCGCCGGGCGGGGCACCTTGTGCCCGCGGGCGGGGCACCTTGTGCCCGCGGGCGGGGCACCGGGCACGGAATCCCGGGAGTCGCCTACCGGATAAATGCTAATCATGCTTACTATTGACTCGCATTAGGCACATCGGCCTGGAAACTGCTCACTGGGGGCAGCAGCAGCCGTGCCGGAACTGGAGTTTTTCGTGAGCATTGAACAGGAAATGACCCCGCTGAGTGACGCCGAGTTGATGGCAGAGGCAGGCACCGCGCTTCCGGACAAGGAAGTGGCCTCCGTCCTGGACCTCAACGCGGACCTGGACCTCGGCCTCAACGCTGCGGCACCGATCGACCTCGCCGTCGCGGCCAACGCCAACGTCGCCGCCCCGATCGACGCCGCAGCCTCGGCCAACATCCTCTCCTTCGGTTCGGACGCCCAGGCGCTCTCCGACCAGGGTGTCATCATCAACCAGGGCATTGACGCCGATGCCACCGCCGACTCCACCCAGGACAGCACGCTGCAGCAGGACTCCGGCAGCACCGACGGCTCCGAGACCGGCACCACCGGCGTCACGGCCGAGGAAAACGCCCTGCCGACCGACGTCCCCGGTGCCCTCAACTCCAACCTCCTGAACGTGAACGTGGACCTGGACGCCGCCGCCGATATCGCGGCACCGATCAACGGTGCCGTGGCCGCGAACGCCAACGTCGCCGCCCCGATCGATGCCGCCGTCGCCGCCAACATCGGCTCGATCGACAGCAACGCGTTCGCCGTCTCGCAGCAGGACGCCATCATCAACCAGAACATTGCAGGCGAAGCCACGGCCACCGCCGACCAGCAGTCCGACCTCCGGCAGTAGTTCCCCGGATGAGTACACCGCACGGCGGGCCGTCCCACGCGGACGGCCCGTCCTCAGCGCCGGATTCCGCTGCGCCGGCTGTGTCCACGGCGGCTACGGCGTCTGCGGCGCCGACGTCGGCATCGGCGTCGGCATCGGCGTCGGCGTCCGCGTCCGCCGGGACCTCCACCCTCCCGGTTCCGGTCCGGGCCGACGGCGTCCAGCTCCTCGGCGAGACCCAGGGCTCCGGCTACCGAGAGGCACCCTCGCTGGTCCGCCGCGCCGACGGCCAGACGCTCCAGCTCACCCGTCTGCTGTACCTGGTCCTCGAGGCGGTCGACGGCACCCGGGGCGCCGAGGAAATCGCCGGCCATGCCAGCGCCGGGTTCGGACGGCTGGTCAGCGCCGACAATGTCCGAACGCTGATCGACTCCCAGCTGCTGCCCCTGGGACTGCTGCAGCTGGCCGACGGCTCCCAGCCCGAGGTCCGCAAGGCCGACCCGCTGCTCGGCATGAAGTTCCGCTACACCGTCACCGACCCGGAGCGCACCCGCCGGATCACGGCACCCTTCGCCTCCCTCTTCAACCCGCTGGTGGTGGTCCTCGTGACCGCGGCCTTCCTCGCCGCCTGCTGGTGGCTGTTCATGGTGAAGGGCCTGGCCTCGGCCACCCACGAGGCCTTCGCCAACCCCGGCCTGGTGCTGCTGATCCTCGCGGTGACGGTGCTCTCCGCGGGGTTCCACGAATTCGGGCACGCTGCCGGCGCGCGCCGCGGCGGGGCCACCCCGGGGGCGATGGGAACCGGCCTCTACCTGATCTGGCCCGCGTTCTTCACCGACGTCACCGATTCCTACCGGCTGGGCCGCGCCGGCCGGATCCGGACCGACCTCGGCGGACTGTACTTCAACGCGATCGTCGCCGTCGCCATCATGGGTATCTGGTGGGCCACCGGCTTCGATGCACTGCTGCTCGTCGTGGTGACCCAGGTGCTGCAGATGGTCCGGCAGCTGATGCCGCTGGTCCGCTTCGACGGGTACCACATCCTCGCCGACGCCACCGGGGTTCCGGACCTGTTCCAGCGGATCAAACCCACCCTGCTGGGCCTCCTCCCCTGGCGCCGGAAGGACCCGGAGGCGCAGGTCCTCAAACCGTGGGCCCGCGCCGTCGTCACCGCCTGGGTGCTCATCACCGTTCCGCTGCTGCTCTTCAGCATGGTCATGATGGTACTGTCGCTGCCGCGGGTGCTGGGCACCGCGTGGGACAGCGGGCAGAAGCAGTACGCCATGTTCAACCACAGCCTCGCCGGCGGCGACCCCGTCGATGCCGCCGTACGGATCCTGGCGATCGCCGCCCTCGCTCTTCCCGTCCTGGGCGTCTTCTACATCCTGTTCCGGCTGGGCCGGCAATTGGTCACCGGGCTGTGGCGGAAGACCCACGGCCGGGCACTCCAGCGCGGGACGGCCCTCGCCCTGATCGCCGCCGTGACGGCCGGACTCGCCTGGGCGTGGTGGCCCGGCGCCGAGAGCTACCGGCCCGTCCAGCCCTATGAGCGCGGCACCCTGGCCGACGCCACCACCGCGATCTTCCCGGCCGGTTCCGCCGCCGGCCTGCGGGAGGGCCGGGCTGGCCGGACCGTGGCGCTCTGGCCCGTCGGCAAGGACAAGCCCACCCGGGAGGACCCGCAGCTGAGCATGGTCCTGGTGCCGCGTGATGCCGCAGCTTCCGGAACGGCGGCGGCGCCGTCGTGGGTGTTCCCCTTCGACCAGCCCGCCGCGCCCGGGGAGGGCGGCAACCAGTCGCTCGCCGTCAACACCACGGACGGATCGGTTGTCTACGACGTCGCCTTCGCGCTGGTCTGGGCCGACGACGGCGCCGACGTCACCACCCGCAATGAGGCCTATGCCTTCGCCAGCTGCGCGGACTGCGCCGCCGTCGCGGTGGGCTTCCAGGTGGTGCTGATCGTGGGCCAGACCGACGTGATCGTCCCGGAGAACCTCTCGGCCGCCGCGAACTACAACTGCGTGCGGTGCCTGACCTACGCCCTGGCCAGCCAGCTGGTCCTCACCCTGGACGGGCCGCTGAGCGCCGACGGCATGACCCGGCTCAACGCGCTGTGGCAGCAGATCGCGGAGTACGGACGGAACCTGCAGAACGTGCCGCTCTCGGAGATCCAGGGGCGCCTGGACGCTTTCAGGGCCCAGATCATGGAGGTCATCAAGTCCGACCCCAGCGCCACGCCGCGTGTTTCGTCCGGCACGGCTCCAGCCACGACGGGTAATTCGCCGGGAACCAGCCAGAGTGCGAGCCCCGGCGCGAGCCCTTCGGCGACGCCGGGCGCCACTCCCGGGACCACGTCCGCTGCCACATCGGGTGCCACGTCTGGCGCGAAGGGGCCTGGCGGGACCGCCCCAGCCGCCACTTCCACGGCTACTTCGCCCGCGGGAGCTGAGCCCACGGGGTCTGCAGGAACGGCCACCGCACCGGCTCTCGGCCCGACGTCGGCCGCTCCAACGGCCGCCGCCCTGACGGCACCGTAGGCCGCGGAGGCTGCGGAGGCTGCGGAGACCATGCACCTCCAGTGGGGCGCGGCTTTCCGGGTATCCGTTCGCCACAGATGGCCGCTATGAGAACGCTCATAGCGGCCACTTGCGTCGGATCGGTGGGCCGGCGTCGAAAGGGCCATGGCCCGCCGTCGAGATCGGTTGCCTGATTACATATTCGTAATCACACTGATATGATTACGAAAACGTAATCACACTGTCCCTATTACGAACAGCTCATCAGGAGGGTCCTTGCACGGGGTCATGAAATCCATGTCGGACCTGGGCCTCATGGTCTACGGCATCCGCCAGCGCAGTGGGCTGTCCCAGCGCGAGCTGGCCAGCCGGCTCGGCGTGAGCCAGCGCTACCTCTCCGAGCTGGAGACCGGCAAGCCCAAGGTCCTCAGCGACCAGTTCTTTGCGGTCATGGAGAAGCTCGGCATCGAGTTGAGCTTCCGGGAAGGCACCGACCGTGCCTGATTCCCAGGACGTCCATCTCTACGGCACGGTCATCGGCCGCATGGTCCGGGCCAGCCCGACCACCGTCACCTTCCAGTCCTCCGACGCCGGCATGGCCCGGTTCGGAATCGGCTCGCGGATCCTCTCTGCCAACCTGCCCCTCGGACCCCGGACGTCCACACCGGAGGCCGCCACCGCGTTCTTCGGCGGGCTGCTGCCTGAGGGCTCCGGCCGGTCCAACCTGGCCAAACAGGCCGGCGCCAGCCGCAACGACGTCTACGCTCTCGTGTCGTACGCCGGGCGCGATGTGGCCGGCGCCATCCGGATCGGCGGAGACCCCGGGGAACCGGCGGAAACCTACCAGGCTCTCACCGACGAGCAGATCGCCGAACGGCTGACCCTCATCAACGACTACGCCCTCGGTGCCGTCGGCGGCGGCGGCTCCCTGGCCGGTTACCAGCCCAAGACCACCCTCGCCCTGCTGGACGGCACCTGGCATGCCGGGGTGGACGGCGCCGCGTCCACCCATATCCTCAAGCCGGCTGCTGCCGGGAACGAACACGCACTGCATGCCGAGGCCTTTTGCTTGGAGCTTTCGCGCCGGGTCGGGCTGACCACGTTTGCCAGCGACGTGCGGGCCTTCGCTGGCCGCACTGTGCTCGTCCTGGAACGCTACGACCGCCGCGTCGCGGGCCGGAGAGTTGAACGCATCCATCAGGAGGACGGCGCGCAGGCGCTGGGCCTGCCCTGGGACACGGACAGCAAGTTCGAGGGCGTCAATGCGGCCGCGAACCTGCGCAACCTGGCCGGCCTGCTGCCGCGGAGGCGTAGCATCCTCGGCACCGGTCCCGACGACCGGGAGAAGCTGCTTGCGCATACGGCCTTCAATACGGCGGTCGGCAACACGGATGCGCATGCCAAGAACTTCGCCGCCCTTCGCACCGCCGACGGGGCCGTCACGCTGGCACCCCTTTACGATGTGTCCACGCATGCTCTCGCCCCCAACGGCCAGTTGAACATGTCCCTGCGGGTCAACTCGCGCGCCTATCAGCCGTCCCTGACTGTCGAGGATCTCGTGGCCGAAGGCATTTCCTGGGGCCTCGCCGAACCCCATGCGAGAGCTGCCGTCACCGGCACACTTGAAGAGCTTGTCTCTGCCCTCAAAGGCGCAGATGCCACCGCCGTCGGGGAGAGGGTGGCCCGGTACATTGGCCACGGCACCCGTAACCTGCTGGACGGCAAGGCCGCCGGCGTCGGCGGCGCCCACCCGTCCCTGGCGGCATTGGGTCCCGTTCCGGACGCACCCCGCGGCTGAGTCATCCGGGGATCGCAGGCCCCCTTCCAGCCCTCCCCACCTCCCGTTGCGCTATCACTTTTGGCTGCCATTTCCGGCGAATGGCCCCCAAAAGTGATAGCGCAACCCCGGAGTCGCGGCCGGGTTCCTGCCTTCGTCGGCGCCTTCAGGGGGCGGCCGGAGGCGCCGGCCATGAGAATTCCGCTGCACGCACCGAATCATGCGCCTGGCGGCCCGGCGGCGCGGGCCGGGGACTTCCTTACTTCCCGGGCCCGCCGGGGATTTCGGTCCGGAAGCCGATCAGTTTGTGGGTGCCGTCGCAGTAGGGCTTGATCGCGGAGGCGCCGCAGCGGCACAGGGCGACGGTGTTGCGCTGCCGTGGCACCGGTTCCCCGGAGGGCGTGACGATCTCGAAGTCGCCGCGCACCAGGATCGGTCCGTCCGGGCAGACAACGATGGAGTTCTCGTTGGCGGAGTCTTGCGGGTTCTGGTTCATCAACGCTCACTGTCAGGGGTTGGAGGGTACGGGGCCGGGAAGGCCGGCGTGTCCGGGTCAGACGGCGGCGGGCACAGCCGGCTGCAGCGAGGACTCGCCGTTGTCCCACGCCCCCATGATGTGCAGCGTCAGACGGGCGTCGATGGCCATGACCGCCGTCGCACCGAACAGGACGTCCGGGAACAGCTCAGGTTCGGACTCCACGAGCCCGCCGGCGAGATCCCTGCCGGCGATCTGCTCGTGGACGGCGTCCGCCTCGACATGCTCGTCGAAGTAGCCGGTCACATCGGCGTCGAATCCAAGGCGCCGAAAGCCGTTCCCGTACAGCTGGTTCGGCCGGGACGATGTCATCTCATAAATCGCCAGGTGCCCCGCGACCGCTCCGCGGAGCCTGCGGTTCAGCCCGAAGAGCGACATCACGTTGACCGAGGCAAGCGAGATGGCCGGGACGGCGTCGGCATAGGCGCCGTAGCGGTCGTCGAGCCCCAGCCCGCGCATGGTTCGGGCGAAGAGTGCGCTGTGCATGCGGTCCGGGCGGCCGCCCCCGTACTCGTCCGCCTGGATCTCCACCAGTGCAGCCTTGGCGCGCCCCTTGAGCCTCGGGATCGCCCAGGTGTGCGGGTCGGCTTCCTTGAGCTGGTAGATCGATTTGTGGATCAGGAATTCCCGGAGCTGGTCCAGGGTTGCCTTCTTCGCCACGTGGCGGGACATGCCCGGTCCACCCTCCTGGGCCGCGAGCCCGAACAGAACCTCCGCCACCGCGTCGCTGTCCAGGCCCGCGGCAGAAGCCGGCAGGCCCGGACAGGCGGACAGGAGTGCCGCATCGCGAAGCGCCCGCTCGAACGGCTCCTCCAGCAGCTGCCGGAGGGCGATCAGCCCGGGGTTCCATTCCCAGCGGTCGGTCACCCCGTCCAGGCCTCCGTAGTGCAGCTCGTACAGGCAGAACAGCGTCAGCTGCACGTCGCCGTCGTCGATGATGTCATCGACCAGCGGCAGCCGCGCCTCGACCAGACTGTGCAGGGCGTCGCGGGCCGCGGGCTCGTCTCCGGGCTTGCCGGTGAGAAGGCGGAAGAGCCCGGCGCTGATGGGTCCGCGCGCCTGGGGGATCGTCGTGTTCTGTGAAGTTGCCATGGCTTGGCTCGTTTCATCGCAGTGCATCGTGTGCCGCCGCGTGGCTACAGCAGCTCGGCTTTGACGCCGTGCACGCGGCATAAAGCAGGGATCCCGGGCCGCGTCACCGCAGGTCCGGGGAAAGTGCGTTGCCGGGACGGACATCCGGGTGCTGCGGAAGCCCGTCCAGGCGATTTGTCTACACTGTAGACTTTAGGTGCAGACTAGATGATAAGCAAGCTGTCTTTTGCTGCCGGCGTGCCCTTCGCCTCTGACCCCGCGCTGACGGCGGGCGTACGGTGACGTGAATCTGGTCCGGTTCGAAGGGCAGCAGGCCATGAATTTCTCCCGGGACTCACCCGCGCTCACCGCTCAAACGCACACGGATGCTTTCGACACGGCCCTCCTGGCCGCCGGCATCCTCGCTGTTGTTATCTATGCCGTGGGGGACTTAGTCTCCGGCCTTCTGTACCCCGGGTACAGCTTCAGGGACCAGGCGATCAGCGAACTCAGCGCCTTCGGCTCCCCGGTACGCCCGCTGATGGTCACAGCCATCCTCATTCATGCCCTGCTGATGACTGCCTTTGGCGTCGGGGTCTGGCGGACGGCCGACCGCAGGAGTCTCCGCTGGGCCGGCATCAGCCTGGTTGCAACCGGCCTCATCGGGTTTCCGACCCACACGGTGTTTGCAATGAGTTCCCGGTGGCTCCCCAGCGGCTTCAACGACGTCATGCACATTGCGTTGACGTCGGCTTTCAGCCTCTTTGTCTCCGTGGCGATCGTTCTGTCCGCGGTCGCCTACCCGGGTTGGTTCCGGTGGTACGCGGCCGCGACCCTGCTGGTCATCGCAGGCTTCGGGGCGGCGGCATCGTCCGCCATCCAGGGCCTCGCCCAGAATGCGACGCCCTGGGCCGGCGGCTTCGAACGGATTAACGCCTACACATATTTCGCCTGGATCGTGGTGTTTGCCGTGATAACACCGCGACGGGTTTCCGCCTCTCCCCGCGGTCCCGGCAGGATCGGCGGCGGCTGACGCTGGCTGAACCTCTTATTCCGGATTTTCGAGATCCTGGACGGTTCGAGACAGCAGGCAGAACTCGTTGCCCTCAGGATCGCCCAGGACCACCCAGCTGACGTCCGGGCCCTGGCTCACGTCCACGCGCCGCGCGCCGAGGCGGTGCGGGCGGAAGTAACCGGGCGGGAGCGTCGCGCCGACTGGCGGATCATGCCGCAGGCGTCGCAGTCCGGACGGGGCACTCCACCAGGCCGAAGACACCCCCATAGAGCGCGACATCGACCACCTGCGGTCCGGTCTGCCGGAGTGATGCGGGCTGGTTGCCGGAAAGTGATTTCGACTGCGCGGGCGGCGCACCGATGGCAATGAGAGCCGATTGGCTGGGAGTGGCAACACGATCGCCCAGGTTCCGGACCGAGCCGGCGGGAGGGCTGCACTTCAGCCGCCCGCCGGCCGGATTGGCGCCTAGCCCGCGTGGCCCAGGGATTCGGCGACTCGGTTGCCGGCACTCAGGATCGGGGCGAAGAAGGCGCCGAGCTCAGCCGTGGCCGTCAGGGGCAGGACGTTGGCCACGTACTGGTCCGGGCGCACCACGACGACGACGCCGCCGCGGTCGAGGCCGCGCAGCTCGAAGATGTCCGCCGTCGGATCGGTGGCGTAGACCTTCTCGTAGTCGGTGAGCTGGAACGGCCCGACCTGGGGCTTGAACGCCGCCGGCACGGTGCCGATGTCGACGCTCGTGTGCCCCTGCTGGTAGATCACCTTCACGTCGAACCACGCGTCGCGGTCGGCCCCTTCGGGGGTTGCGGCGAGCGGCGAGTCCGGCGCGTTCGCGATCCATTCGGCGAAGTCGGCGAGGGGCGACGCCGAACCCGGCGTCCCGGCGTCGGGCGTCCCGGCGGTCCCGGCGGCGGCGTTGGCCGCGGCATCGGCGAAGACGTAGATCCGCCACCGCCCGTCGGCCATGGCGTGGTGGCCGAGGTGCATCGGGTTGGTGTCGCAGACCCTCACCACGGGTGCGGACTTGAAGCGCTTGCCGATGGGGAATCCGGTGGCCAGGTCCTGGTGGGCGGCGTCGGCGATGAGCAGGGACGGGGTGTACTCCGTCATGAATCCGGCCGGGAACTCGGCGGTGCTCACGTAGAAGTCCTCAAGCTCGGAGGGGCTGTTGAACTCCTCGGGCTTCTTCGCCATGAGCGTGGACCACTCCTTGTCGAAGTCGATGAGGTTCTTCGCGATGACCTGGCGTTCGGCCGAATACGTGGACAGCAGGCTCTCCGGGCTGCGGCCCTCGAGCACATGCCCGAGCTTCCAGCCCAGGTTGAAGCCGTCCTGCATGGAGACGTTCATGCCCTGGCCGGCCTTGGCGCTGTGCGTGTGGCAGGCGTCACCGGTGATGAACACGCGCGGGGTGCGCATGCCCAGCTGGTCCGGCAGGACGTCGTCGAACCGGTCCGTGAGGCGGTGGCCGACCTCGTACACGCTGTGCCAGGCGACATTGCGGACGTCCAGCGTGTAGGGGTGCAGGATTTCGTTGGCCTGGGCGATGATCTGCTCGATGGTGGTGCTGCGCACGGCGCCCTTGTCCTCTTTGTCCACCTCGCCGAGGTCGACGTACATCCGGAAGAGGTAGCCGCCTTCGCGCGGGATCAGCAGGATGCTGCCGCCGGTGCCGGACTGGATGGCGCACTTGGTGCGGATGTCGGGGAAGTCGGTGACGGCGAGGACGTCCATGACGCCCCAGGCGTGGTTGGCCTTGTCGCCGGCCATGGTGCAGCCGATCGAGTCCCGCACCTTGCTCCTGGCGCCGTCCGCGCCCACGACGTACTTCGCCCGGACGGTGCGCTCGCGGCCTTCGTCGGGGCCGGTGGTGTGCACGAGGGTGACGGTGACGGGGTAGTCCGCGTCGTCGTCGACCTCAAGGCCGCGGAACTCCAGGCCGTAGTCCGGCGACATGCGGGTGGGGGCATTGGCCATGAACTCGGCAAAGTAGTCCAGGACGCGGGCCTGGTTGACGATCAGGTGCGGGAACTCGCTGATGCCGGTGGTGTCGTCCTTGGCGCGGGCGGAGCGGACGATTTTGGACGGGTCGGAGGGGTCCGGCTTCCAGAAGGCCATCTCGGTGATGCGGTACGCCTCGGCGATGATCCGCTCGGCGAAGCCGAAAGCCTGGAAGGTCTCGACGCTGCGGGCCTGGATGCCGTCGGCCTGGCCGATGGGCAGCCGTCCGCCGCGGCGCTCCACGATCCGGGTGGTGATGCCCGGGAACTGGGACAGCTGCGCGGCCGTGACGACGCCCGCAGGGCCGGTGCCGACAATGAGCACGTCAACCTCGTCGGGAACTTCCGTGGGCCGGTCGATGCCGACGCCGGCGGCTGGCTGGACTCGCGGGTCACCGGATACGTAACCGTGGTGGTGGAACTGCACGGGCTTTCCTCACTTCGCTGTGTGGCACTTCGTGGTGGCGGACTGTCGCCGTCGAAAGTGTTCGATATTAGAACGCAACGTTCGATAATAGAACTCTGGTCTCCAGTCAAAACTGTACGGCAGATATGACGCGGGTTACAAGTGCCCCCAAAACTCCCGCCAACAGGGGGTTGACGTTCCACGCTTCCTGGGCAATAGTTTTCGTATACGATTTCGTACTCGATGAGGAGCTACTTTTGGAACAGGTCACCGACCACACTCTGGCCGCGGCCCGCAAAGTCATCGCGGTGCACATCAACTACCCCAGCCGGGCAGCCCAGCGCGGCCGCACCCCCGAGCAGCCGTCGTATTTCCTCAAGCCATCGTCCTCCCTGGCCCTCAGCGGTTCAACGGTGGAGCGGCCGGCCGGGTGCGAACTCCTCGGCTATGAGGGCGAGATCGCGCTGATCATCGGCAAGGCCGCCCGCCGGGTTGGCATCGAGGACGCCTGGAGCCACGTCGAGTGGGTCACCGCCAGCAACGACCTCGGCGTCTACGACCTCCGCTACGCCGACAAAGGCTCCAACCTCCGCTCCAAGGGCGGCGACGGCTTCACGCCTGTGGGCCCGGGGCTGATCGCCGCGGACGCCGTGGACCCGGCCGGCCTGCGGATCCGCACCTGGCACAACGGCGAACTGGTCCAGGACGACACCACCGGTGACCTGCTCTTCCCGTTCGCCCGGCTGGTCGCCGACCTGTCCCAGCTGCTCACCCTCGAGGAGGGCGACATCATCCTGACCGGCACCCCCGCCGGGGCGTCGGTGGCCAGGCCGGGCGACGTCGTCGAGGTGGAAGTCAGCGCCGCAGTCGGTTCCGACGGCACGACGGCGGACGGAGCCGCTTCCGGCGGCCTCACCACGGGCCGGCTGGTCACCCTGGTGGCCGAGGGCACGACGCCGTTCGGCGACTTCGGCGCCCAGCCCCGGACCGATGACCTGCAGCGGGAGGAGGCCTACGGCTCCCGCGCGGCAGCCGGGCTTCCCGACGTCGGGCATGTCCAGTCGGCAGAGGCGCCGGCTCACGTCCTGACCCCGGAGCTGAAGGCGAAGCTGGAGAGCGTCTGCACTGCCACCCTGTCCTCCCAGCTGCGCAAGCGCGGCCTGAACAACGTCAGCATCGACGGCCTGACCTCCACCCGGCCGGAGAAGCGGATCGTGGGCCTGGCCCGGACTCTGCGCTACGTGCCCAACCGCGAGGACCTCTTCAAGACCCACGGCGGCGGCTTCAACGCCCAGAAGAAGGCCATTGACTCCGTCAACGAGGGCGAGATCCTGGTGATGGAGGCGCGCGGCGAAAAGGGCACGGGCACCATCGGCGACATCCTGGCCCTCCGCGCCCAGGTCCGCGGCGCCGCAGCCATCATCACCGACGGCGGCGTCCGCGACTTCTCCGCCGTCGCCGCGATGGACATGCCCACCTACTACGCCAACCCGCACCCCGCGGTCCTGGGGCGCCGGCACATCCCGTGGGACACCGACATCACGATCGCCTGCGGCGGCACCACCGTGCAGCCCGGGGACATCATCGTGGCCGACGCGGACGGCATCCTGGTGATCCCGCCGGCGCTGGCCGCGGAGCTCGCGGACGATTCCATTGCCCAGGAACGCGAGGAAGCCTTCATTACCGAGATGGTGCGCCAGGGCCACAGTGTGGACGGGCTGTACCCGTTGAACGCTGAGTGGCGGGCCCGCTACGAGAACTGGGAAGCAGGCAAAGCCAATGAATGACACCGCAACTGCCGGCGCAGCCACCGGCACCGCCCCCGGCGCAGCCACCCGCACGGCCCCGCACACCGCCAGCAAGTCCGAGCAGGCCTATGCGGCCGTCAAGGCCCGGATCGTGGACGGGACCTACTCCCCCGGCTACCGGCTGGTGCTGGCGAAAATCGCCGACGACCTGGGCGTCAGTGTGGTCCCGGTCCGCGAAGCCATCCGCCGGCTCGAAGCCGAAGGCCTGGTGAAATTCGAGCGCAACGTCGGAGCCACGGTCGCCGGGATCGACCCCACCGAGTACCTCTACACGATGCAGACCCTCAGCATCGTCGAGGGCGCCGCGACCGCCCTGTCCGCCCCGCTGATCGGGCCGGCGGACGTGGCCCGCGCCCGGGCCGTCAACGCCGAGATGCGCGACTGCCTGGAGCACTTCGACCCCGTCCGGTTCACCGCACTGAACCAGGACTTCCACAGCGTCCTGTTCGAGCACTGCCCCAATCCGCACATCCTGGACCTGGTCCACCGGGGCTGGAACCGGCTCGCGTCGCTGCGGTCCTCGACGTTCCGTTTCGTCCCGGGGCGGGCGCACGACTCGGTCGACGAGCACGAGGAACTCCTCCGGCTCATCGAATCCGGAGCCGGCGCCGACGAGATCGAAAAGGCCGCCCGTCTGCACCGCTCCGCCACCCTGGACGCCTACCTCGCCCAAAGCAACGCGGGGTCACTTAGCGCCCATTAAGCGGCCCCGCATGGGCCGTAAGTGACCCCGCGTTGCAGCATCAGCGCTGCAATATCAGCTTGCAAAATCAGTAAGGAAAAACAATGACGTTTACCGCCGAAGTAGCCACCACCCATTACGTCCCGCAGGATCTGACCACCCACATCCAGCACTACATCAACGGCGAGTTCGTTGATTCCGTCAGCGGCAAGACCTTCGATGTGCTGGACCCGGTGTCCAACACCAACTACGCCACCGCGGCGGCGGGCCAGAAGGAGGACATTGACCTCGCCGTCGCCGCCGCCCGGGAAGCGTTCACTAACGGCCCGTGGCCGCGGATGAAGCCGCGGGAACGCGCCCGCATCCTGAACAAGATCGCCGACGCCGTCGAGGCCCAGGAGGCACGGCTCGCCGAGCTCGAGACCTTCGACACCGGCCTGCCGATCACCCAGGCCAAGGGACAGGCGCTGCGCGCGGCGGAGAACTTCCGCTTCTTCGCGGACCTGATCGTGGCGCAGTTCGACGACGCCATGAAGGTCCCCGGCGCGCAGATCAACTACGTCAACCGCAAGCCGATCGGCGTCGCGGGCCTCATCACCCCGTGGAACACCCCGTTCATGCTGGAGTCTTGGAAGCTGGCCCCGGCGCTGGCCACCGGCAACTGTGTTGTCCTCAAACCCGCGGAGTTCACGCCGCTCTCCGCCTCGCTCTGGGCGCAGATCTTCAAGGACGCCGGCCTGCCCGACGGCGTGTTCAACCTGGTCAACGGCCTCGGCGAGGAAGCCGGCGACGCCCTCGTCAAACACCCCGACGTCCCCTTGATCTCCTTCACCGGGGAAACCACCACCGGGCAGACCATCTTCCGGAACGCCGCGGAGAACCTCAAGGGCCTGTCCATGGAGCTCGGCGGGAAGTCGCCGTGCGTCGTGTTCGCCGACGCCGACCTCGACGCCGCGATCGACTCGGCCCTGTTCGGGGTCTTCTCGCTCAACGGCGAGCGCTGCACCGCAGGGTCCCGGATCCTGGTGGAGCGCGCCGTGTACGAGGAGTTCTGCGAGAAGTACGCCGCCCGGGCGAAGAACATCGTCGTCGGTGACCCGCACGATCCGAAGACCGAAGTCGGCGCCCTGGTCCACCCCGAGCACTACGCCAAGGTGGCCTCCTACGTCGAGATCGGCAAATCCGAGGGCCGGCTGCTCGCCGGCGGCGGACGCCCCGACCACCTCCCGGAGGGCAACTACATCGCGCCCACGGTGTTCGCCGACGTCGCCCCGGACGCGCGGATCTTCCAGGAGGAGATCTTCGGCCCGGTCGTGGCGATCACACCGTTCGAGACGGACGAGGAAGCCCTGGCCCTGGCGAACAACACGAAGTACGGGCTCGCGGCGTACATCTGGACCCAGAACCTGACCCGGGCGCACAACTTTTCGCAGAACGTCGAGGCTGGCATGGTCTGGCTGAACAGCCACAACGTCCGGGACCTGCGCACCCCGTTCGGCGGGGTCAAGGCCTCCGGACTCGGCCACGAGGGCGGCTACCGCTCGATCGACTTCTACACCGACCAGCAGGCCGTCCACATCACCCTCGGCACCGTTCATACCCCCAAGTTCGGCTCACACTCCTAAGTTCGGCTCACACTCCTAAATTCGGCCCAGGGCCTAGGCGGCGCTGCCGCCCCAGCCGGCCAGCCGCCGTCGTACCTTCCCCCAGAACCCTCCTCAACGAAGAGAGAAGACCATGACCAATTTCATCCCCACCCCCACGGTCCCCGCTCCGGACATTGTCCGCTGCGCCTACATGGAGATCGTTGTCACCGACCTCGCCAAATCCCGCGCGTTCTACGTGGACGTCCTGGGCCTGCACGTGACCGAGGAGGACGAGAACAACATCTACCTGCGCTCCCTGGAGGAGTTCATCCACCACAACCTGGTGCTGCGCAAGGGACCCATCGCCGCCGTCGCCGCGTTCGCCTACCGGGTGAAGTCCCCCGCCGAGGTGGACGCCGCCGAGGCCTACTACAAGGAACTCGGCTGCCGCACCGAACGCCGCAAGGAAGGCTTCACCAAGGGCATCGGCGACGCCGTCCGCGTCGAGGACCCGCTGGGCTTCCCCTACGAGTTCTTCTACGAGACCGAGCACGTCGAACGCCTCACCCAGCGCTACGACCTTTACTCCGCCGGTGAACTGGTCCGGCTGGACCACTTCAACCAGGTCACCCCGGACGTCCCGCGCGGCCGGAAATACCTCGAGGACCTCGGCTTCCGGGTCTCGGAGGACATCCAGGACTCCGACGGCGTCTCCTACGCCGTCTGGATGCACCGCAAGCAGACCGTGCACGACACCGCCCTGACCGGCGGCAACGGCCCGCGCATGCACCACATCGCCTTCGCCACCCACGAGAAGCACAACATCATCCAGATCTGCGACAAGATGGGCGCCCTGCGCATCTCCGACCGGATCGAACGCGGCCCCGGCCGGCACGGCGTCTCCAACGCCTTCTACCTCTACATCCTGGATCCGGACGGCCACCGCGTGGAGATCTATACCCAGGACTACTACACCGGCGACCCGGACAACCCCGTCGTCACCTGGGACGTGCACGACAACCAGCGCCGCGACTGGTGGGGCAACCCCGTGGTCCCGTCCTGGTACACCGAGGCCTCCCTGGTCCTGGACCTCGACGGGAACCCGCAGCCCGTCGTCATCCGCGAGGAAAAGTCCGAGATGGCCGTGACCGTCGGCGCCGACGGCTTCTCCTACACCCGCAAGGACGGCGCCCCCGAAGGTGACCGGACGGGCTTCAAGCTCGGCGCGCAGCTCTAGCCATGCTGGATGCCAAGACGATTGAGGCCATCGCCGATGAGCTGCTGGAGGCCGCCCGACGCCGGACTCCGGTTCCGCTATTGACCGCCCGTTACCCGGGGATGACGGTCGAGGATTCCTATGCCGTCCAGCAGCTCTGGCGGCAGCGCAACGAGGAAGCCGGGCGGAAGCTGGTGGGCCGCAAGATCGGCCTCACCTCCAAGGCCATGCAGGCCGCCACCGGCATCACCGAGCCGGACTACGGCGCCATCTTCGATGACATGGTGCTGGAGACGGGCTGCTCCGTGGAATGGGACAAGTACACCCATCCCCGCGTGGAGGTCGAACTGGCCTTCGTGCTGAAGAAGGACCTCGCCGGCCCCGGCTGCACCATCTTCGACGTCCTCAATGCCACGGACTATGTCATTCCGGCCATGGAGATCCTCGATTCCCGGATCCAGATGGAGGGCCGGACCATCGTGGACACCATCTCGGACAATGCCGCGATGGGGGCCATGGTGATCGGCGGCAACCCGGTCAGACCGGACGCCGTGGACCTGCGCTGGGTCTCGGCCATCCTCTACAAGAACCAGACCGTGGAGGAAACCGGCGTCGCCGCCGGGGTCCTGGACCACCCCGCCAACGGCGTGCACTGGCTCGCCAACAAGATCGCCGCCCACGGGGACGGGCTGAAGGCCGGCGACATCATCCTCGCCGGCTCCTTCACCCGGCCCCTCTGGGTCTACAAGGGCGATACCGTCCACGCCGACTACGGACCATTGGGAGTTGTCACATGCCGCTTCGAGTAGAACCTGCCCCCACATTCGGCGACGCCCTGCGCAACCAAACCGGCGGTGCCGGCCGCCCGCTGGCCGGGATGTGGGTCTGCTCCGGCAGCCCGCTGGTGGCCGAGCTCTGCGCCGGCTCCGGGCTGGACTGGCTGCTGGTCGACGCCGAACACAGCCCCAACGGGCTCGAATCCATCCTGGCCCAGCTGCAGGCCGTCAACGGCTACCCGGTCCACACCCTGGTCCGGCCGCCGGTGAACGACACCGTGCTGATCAAGCAGTACCTGGACCTGGGCGTGCAGAACCTGCTGATCCCGATGGTGAACTCGGCGGCCGAGGCGGAGGCCGCAGTCGCCGCCACCCGGTACCCGCCGCACGGCGTGCGCGGCGTCGGTTCCGCCCTGGCGCGCGCCGCCCGCTGGAACCGGGTCCCCGACTACCTTGCCCGCGCCAGTGAGACCATCAGCGTCACCGTCCAGATTGAGTCCACGGCAGCCGTTGACGCGGTGGACGCGATCCTTGCCGTGGACGGTGTGGACGCCATCTTCCTGGGGCCCTCGGACCTCGCCGCCTCGATGGGGCTGCTGGGCCAGCAGGAACACCCCCGGGTACGCGCCGCCGTCGAACACTGCCTCACCACTGCAGCTGCTGCGGGCAAACCCGCCGGGGTGAACGCCTTCAACCCCGCCACCGCACACCACTACCTGGCCGCAGGGGCAGCCTTTATTCTGGTGGGCGCCGACGTGGCGCTGCTGGCCCGCGGCTCGGAGGCACTCGCCGCGGACTTCGTCCGGCCCGACGGCGGCCGGCCCGACAGCCTCCTGCCAGACGGCGGCTCTCCCGACGGCATCCTGCCCGACGGCGGCTCTCCCGCAGATGGGGACACGCATGCCGGAGACTCCCCCGCCAGCTACTGACCAGCTCCTGCACCCGTTTGCCACGAATGGTCGCTATGGGAGGTCCCATAGCGACCATTCGTGGCAAATGGGTGCGGCATAGCGGCCATTCGTGGCAAACGGGCGACATCCGGGCCACACCCTCCGCGGCATAGCGGCCATTCGTGGCAAACGGGCGACATCCGGGCCACACCCTCTGCGGCATAACGGCCATACGTGGCAAACGGGTGACACCGCGGCCACACCCTCGGGCGGCATAGCGGCCATACGTGGCGAATGGGTGAGTCCCAGGCCACGTGAGCCCTAAGAGGAGTGCCGGGACTTCCATTCGTGCTCGAGGAGAGCGTAGACGACCTCCGTGGCCCACTGGCCCTTGTAGTGCCACTTGTCCACCTGGGTGGATTCCCGACGCATGCCGAGGCGTTCGCAGAGCGCCGCGGAGGCCGTGTTGAGCGCGTCGAGCTTGGCATCGATCCGGTGGAAGTGGAGCTCCTCGAAACCCAGCTTGAGCAGGGCTTCGGCGGATTCCGTCGCGACGCCCTTGCCGCGGGCTTCCGGGGCGAGGCTCCAGCCGATCTCGGCCTGGCCGCAGCCAGGCAGCCACTTCAGCACCACCTCGCCGAGCAGTCCGGGGGAATCCGCGGCCTCGATGGCCAGACAGATCCAGTCGCTCTCCTTCTCGAACACGAAGTTGGCGTACTTGCCCACGGACTCCATCGACTTGGTGTAGCTCTTCGCCTCCCCCGGCAGGAAGCGTGCGGTCTCAGGCAGCGAATGGTAGGCGTGGTACGCGTCCAGGTCGCCGGCCTCGAAGCGGCGCAGCACCAGCCGCCCGGTCCGGATGGGCAGAGGGAGTGGCTTGGGTTCCGTCATGCCCCCAACGCTACCCGCCGCCCAAGTGGCTCGCAGCAGGGGCCGTTTGGGACGCTCAAAACGGCCACAACTGCTTGTTACTTGGGATTTTTTGCTAGCTACCTGGGATTTTGGAGGGCCGTTACGGAGCAACCGATGAGCGGGCGACGACGGCGGACGTGGCCTCGGCGATGGCCCGCTCCTCGTCGGTGGGCACCACGAGCACCGGGATGGCCGAGGACGGCGAGGAGATCACGCGGGGTTCCTTGGACCGCTCCCGGTTCAGGCCGGCGTCGAGCTCTATGCCCAGGGCACCCAGCCGCTCCGCCACGAGGGTGCGGAACTGGTGCGAGTTCTCCCCGATCCCGGCGGTGAAGACGAGGGCCTTCGCCCCGCCGACGGCCACGTGGTAGCCGCCGATGTACTTCGCGAGGCGGTAGGAGGCGACGGCGAGCGCCATGGCCGCCTTCGCATCGCCCGCCTCCGCGGCCTCCACCACCGAGCGCATGTCGTTGTTGCCGGCGAGGCCCTTGAGCCCGGACCGGCGGTTCAGCATGGAGTCGAGGTCCTCCGGGGACCAGCCGGCCCGGCCGAGGAACACGAGGATGGACGGGTCCAGGTCACCGGAGCGGGTGCCCATCACCAGGCCCTCCAGCGGCGTGAAGCCCATGGAGGTGTCGACGGAGTGGCCGCCGCGGATCGCCGTGACCGAGGCCCCGTTGCCGAGGTGGGCGATGACGGCGTCGAACTCATCCACCGGGACATCCAGCAGCGCCGCCGCCCGGTGCGCGACGTATTCGTGCGAGGTGCCGTGGAAGCCGTACCGGCGGATCCCGTGGTTGGTGTAGAGCTCGTCCGGCACCGCGTAGCGCCAGGCGTGCTCGGGCAGGGTGCGGTGGAAGGCGGTGTCGAACACGGCGACCTGCGGCATGTCCGGCCACTTCTTCGAGATCGCGCGGATGCCGAGGACGTTCGCCGGGTTGTGCAGGGGTGCCAGCGGGTTGAGCCGTTCGATGGCGCGGGTGATCTCGTTGTTGACCAGGACCGGCTCGGCGAAGCGCTCCCCGCCGTGCACCACGCGGTGCCCGACGGCGTCGAGCTCCCGGTCCCCGAGCGCCTTGTGGATCTCCGCGTCCACCAGTTCCAGGGCCTCCGCGTGGTCGCGGGGGCCCTCGGGCGCGCCGTCGCCCTCGCCGCCGGAGCCCATGCCGATCTTCTCGACGAGTCCCTCGGCGAGCACGCTGCCGGCCTCGACGTCGCGGACCTGGTACTTGAGCGAGGATGAGCCTGAGTTGATAACGAGCACGAGCATGGGGCCTCCTACGCCTTGGCTTTTGCGCTGACCCCGGAGGGTGCGTCGGGACGGGCATCACGCCGGAGCCTGGCGGAGCGCTCCGTGGGACCCACTATAAATTGCCGGACCGGCGAGGGCGCCCATTCGTTGCGTAAGCCGCGGCGGGCGCCTAGAGTCGGCGGAGCAACTGCACAACTCACGAAGGGACCTTCATGACTGACGACACGACCCAGCAGGACAGCACCGAGCCGGAGGGCACCGAGCCCGCCAGCGGTTCCGGCAAGCCGGATCCCACCGGCGTCGAGGGCTCCAACCCGGCGCTGGACGACACGGGCAAGTTCAAGGCCGCCGAGACCGGAGAAGCCCCAGAGGCCCCGGAGAACCTGGAGGACCTGGACCTCACGCCGTCGGGCCTGGCCAACGAGCCCGCCAAGGAAGAAGAAACCGACAGCCCGGTGGAGCCGGAAAACACTGACTAAGCATGGGCCGCTGACTACGCGTGGGCAGCTGCCCAGGCATTAGCTGACTAGGCATGCGCAGCCGCGGGGGCCTTCACGGTGGCGGCCTCCGCCGACTGCGCCTGGACGGCGGTGATGGCCACCGTGTTCACAATGTCCTCCACCGTGCAGCCGCGGGAGAGGTCGTTCACCGGCTTGCGGAGTCCCTGCAGCACGGGCCCGACGGCGACCGCCCCCGAGGACTGCTGCACCGCCTTGTAGGTGTTGTTGCCGGTGTTGAGGTCCGGGAAGATGAACACGGTCGCCTGCCCTGCGACGGTTGAGCCCGGCATCTTGGACTCGGCGATGGCAGCGTCCACGGCTGCGTCGTACTGGATGGGACCCTCGACGGCGAGGTCCGGGCGGCGTGACCGCACGAGCTCGGTGGCCTGCCGGACTTTGTCCACCGCCTCGCCGGTGCCGGAGCCTCCGGTGGAGTAGGAGAGCATGGCCACCCGCGGCTCCACGCCGAACTGGGTTGCGGTCTCGGCCGAGGCCAGCGCGATGTCCGCCAGCTGCTCCGCGTTCGGGTCCGGGTTGACCGCGCAGTCGCCGTACACGAGGACCCGGTCCGGCATCAGCATCAGGAACACGGACGAAACGATCTTCACGCCCTCGCGGGTCTTGACGAACTCCAGGGCCGGGCGGATGGTGTGGGCGGTCGTGTGCGCGGCGCCGGAGACCATCCCGTCCACCACGCCCAGCTGCACCATCATGGTGCCGAAGTAGCTGCCATCCAGCATAAGTTCCAGCGCCCGGGCGAGGTCCACACCCTTGTGCGCCCGCAGCTGCGCGTACTCCTCCGCAAACTGCTGCCGCAGCTCCGACGTGGCGGGGTCCACGATGTTCATGCCGGAGAGGTCGACGCCCTGGGTGGAGGCCAGCTCCCGGACCTCCGACTCGTTGCCCAGGATCGTGAGGTCGCAGACGTCCCGCCGGTGCAGGATCTCGGCGGCACGCAGGATCCGCACGTCGTTTCCTTCCGGGAGGACGATGTGACGGCGCTGCAGCCGGGCCCGCTCGATCAGGTCGTGCAGGAAGCGCAGCGGCGTCATCCGTTCCGGCCGAGGCAGGTGCAGCCGTTCCAGCAGCTCGGCCTCGTCCACCCGCTTGGACCACAGGCCCAGGGCGGAGGCCACCTTGCGGCGGTGCCCGGACCAGATCTCGCTGCGCACCTCGGAGACCCGCTTGGCGGTCACGTAGGTGTCGTCCGGGGCGGCAAAGATCGGGAACGGGGCTTGGGCCAACAGCGAGTAGATGGTGGGGTCCGGGGCCAGGCCGCCGGTCAGGATCAGGGCCGACGGGACCGGGAACTCGGGCGAGAACGACGAGGCAAGGCAGGCGACGAGCACGTCGGCACGGTCACCGGGCACGATCACCAGCGCGCCGTCGTCGAGCACGTGCAGGAAGTTGGCCACGCTCATCGCCGCCACCTTGACCGAATGCACGTCACGTTCCAGGTCAGGCAGCCCGGCCACCTGGCCAAGACCGAGGGCGGACGCGACCTCGCCGGTGGTGGGCCGGGCGATCGACTCCAACTCCGGCAGGACATACACGGGCCGGCCCGAGGCGCCGGGGCGGACCTCGGCGGCGATGGCCTCCAGGTCCTCCGGATCTGCGCGGTTGACCATGATGGCCAGCAGCGAGCAGCGTTCGGCGACGAGTTCCTTGCGGGCGACCTCGACGGCGTCGACGGTCTCCGCGACGGTGCGGCCCTTGGCGCCGACGACGGCGATGATGGAGGCGGCCAGGTTGTTGGCCAGCCTGGCATTGAGGTCGAACTCGACGGCGGCGTCCTGGCCGGTCAGGTCCGTCCCCTCCACGATGACGACGTCACAGTACCGGGACATTTCGGCGAAGATCTCCACGCAGCGTGAGTCGATGTCCTCGCGCCGGCCCTCGGCGAGCAGGCTGCGGACTTCGGCGAAGGTCAGCCCGCCCCGGCAGCGTTCATCCTCGAGGTCAAACCGGGCCTTCATCAGGGCCACCATGGGGTCCGAGGCTGCGGAGTGGCCGTTGACCACGGGCTTGAAGAACCCGATCCGGTCCGCGTGCCGGTGCAGGGTGTCCGCCAGGCCCAGGGCTATGAGCGACTTCCCGGAGCCCGGGGTGGTCGCGCTGACGTAGATTCCTTTGGCCATGGTTCGCCCTTAGGTTGTGCCGTGGTGATGCTCGGTCCCTCCATACTTTCACTTGTTGTTGCCGTTTCTCCATGCGGCGCCCGCAGGCCCACCGCAGGACTTTGGCCCCTTACCCGGCCGGCGCCCGCCAGCGAGTGTGGAGGGCAACGGTTTGGTGGGCAGGGCGGAGGATCCCGTGGAAACGCTTCGTGTGGAACTGCAGGACATCGGCGGCACGGCCTGGTGGGCCCGGATCCTCGCCACGCTTTCGTCCCAGTACGGCAGCACACAGTACCGGTTCGTTGGCCGGGTGGCCGACGAGGTCCGCTACTCGAGCTCCACCTTCGTCTCCCCGACGCCGGTTTCGCCGGTTCCGCCGGAAGAAAAATGGGCCCCGGGCATGACACGCAGCCTGGACGAACTCGTCGGCGACATCCGGCAGGACGGATGGACCGAGACCGGCCGGGGCAGCGAACCCTGGTCCCTGACTTTCGAACGGAACTGACCTCCGGGCCCTCCGCTTCGCATCGGGGGCTCCCGCCCAAGTCCCGTGACGCTCCGCGCCCCGGGCTGCCCCGCGCGTTTCCCGAGGTCCGGCACGTTTTCACGGCTTTCCGAGCGTTTTCCGAAGGCTTCGCCGTGTCCGCCGACAGCTTCATCCGCCCGCCAGCTCTTGACAGAAGGCCCCTAAATGGGATTACCTAATGAACATTCGGTAAATAAAGCTGGAGGCAATGACGCATGGCTGAACTGACGATTTCCGGTGACACCCACCCCATCCTTAAAGACGACTACGCGTCGGAGTGGATGGGCATCGAAGTTGTGGCGCTGGACGACGGACATGCCACGATCCGCATGAAGCTCCGGCAGGAAATGCTGAACGGGTTCGGCATGGCCCACGGCGGAATGATCTTCGCCTTCGGCGACACGGCTTTTGCGCTGGCCTGCAACCCCGCCAACCCGGAACCGGCTGCCGAGGGAACCATCACCGTGGCCTCCGGCGTCGATATCAACTTCATTAAGCCGGCGTTCCGCGGCCAGGTCCTGACCGCCGTCGCCAACCGCCGCGCCAGCACCGGACGCAGCGGCCTGTACGACATCCAGATCTACGCCGCCGATCCCGGCGCGGGCGCGCCTCCGGTGCCGCAGTCGGCACCCGCCGCCCCGGCACCCGCCGCCACCGTTCCGACTGCCACGGTCCCGGGCGAACTCCCCACCGATATCCTCCCGGGCGAACTCGTCGCCGAGTTCCGCGGCCGCAGCCGCACCATCTCCAAGAAATAGAAACAGGGAACCCCAGATGACCCAAGAAACCGTCGCACCCACCAGTGATGCTGTCCTGGACCGCGAAGAAATGATCTCCCGCGACGAGCTCGAGGCACTGCAGCTCACCCGCCTCCAGCACACCGTGGCCTACGCCTACGACCGCGTTCCCCTGTACAAGCGCAAGTTCGACGACCACGGCGTCCACCCCACCGACCTCCGCGAACTCTCGGACCTGGGCAAGTTCCCCTTCACCACCAAAGAGGACCTCCGACTGGAGTACCCCTTCGGCATGTTCGCCGTGCCGCAGCACGAGGTGGCCCGCATCCACGCCAGCTCCGGCACCACCGGCCGCGCCACCGTCGTCGGCTACACCAAGAAGGACCTCGCCGACTGGGCCAAACTCGTGGCCCGCTCGCTGCGCGCCTCCGGTGTCCGCCCCGGTATGAAGGTCCACAACGCCTACGGCTACGGCCTGTTCACCGGCGGCATGGGCGCCCACGCCGGCGCCGAGGCCCTCGGCTGCACGGTCATCCCGATCTCCGGCGGCCAGACCGAACGCCAGATCACGCTGATCCAGGACTTCAAGCCCGACGCGATCCTGGCCACCCCGACCTACCTGCTGACCATTGCCGACGCAATGATGAAGCAGGGCATCGACCCGGCCTCCACCTCGCTCAAGTTCGCCGTGCTGGGTGCCGAGCCGTGGACCGAGGAAATGCGCCACGAGCTCGAGGTGACGATGAACATCAAGGCCTGCGACATTTACGGGCTCTCCGAGGTCATGGGGCCCGGCGTCGCCGGCGAGGCCGTGGAAACCCAGGACGGCAGCCACATCTGGGAGGACCACTTCCGCCCCGAGATCATTGACGCCTTCGACCCCACCGTGGTCCTGGGCGACGGCGAACCCGGCGAACTGGTCTTCACTTCGCTCACCAAGGAAGCGCTGCCGATCATCCGGTATCGCACCAAGGACCTCACCCGCCTGCTGCCCGGCACGGCCCGCCCCGCGCACCGCCGCATGGGCCGCATCACCGGCCGCAGCGATGACATGATCATCCTGCGCGGTGTGAACCTGTTCCCGTCGCAGATCGAGGAAATCGCGCTGCGCATCCCCGAGCTGAGCCCGCACTTCCAGCTTGAGCTCACCCGCCCCGAGGGCCAGCGGATGGACCAGCTGACCGTCAAGATTGAACGCCGCGAGTCCGTCACGGTCGAGGGTGTCACCTCCGCCGCCAAGGTCCTGCAGCAGCAGATCAAGATCCACGTCGGCTCCTCCTGCACGGTCGACGTCGTCGAGCCCGGCTCGCTGGAGCGGTCCAACGGAAAGCTGCGCCGGATCTACGACATGCGTCCCAAGGCCTGACCGCATCATGTCAGCCCGCCGGACGGCCCGCCCCGGGCCGCCCGGCGGGCTGACTGATCTCCTGATCGTGAGAAACTAGCGACTATGCCCACAACAGCAAGCAGCACCAAACGCGGCCGTCCCGGCTATGACCAGCAGTCGGTGCTGGTGATCGCGGTCGACGTCTTCAACCGCCACGGCTACGACGCCACGTCCATGGGCATCCTCGCTGAAAACCTGGGCATCTCAAAGTCCGCCATTTACCACCACGTGCCGTCCAAGGGCGACCTGCTGAAGCTTGCGCTGGACCACGCCCTGGGCGGCCTCGAGGCCATTCTGGACGAGCCCCGGGCCCAGACCGGCACCGCCGAGGCCCGGCTCGAATTCGTGCTCCGCGAGACCATCTCCGTGCTGGTGGAGCGGCTTCCGTTCGTCACCCTGCTGCTGCGCCTGCGCGGCAACACCGAGATCGAACGCGACGCCATGGAACGCCGGCGCACCTTCGATCACAAGGTCGCGGCCCTGATTTCCGCCGCCCGCGACGAGGGCTCGCTCCGTCAGGACATCGACCCCCGCACCGTCACCCGGCTGCTCTTCGGCACCATCAACTCCATTGTCGAGTGGTACAAACCCGGCGGCTCCCTCTCCCCCGAGAAGCTGGCCGACGACGTCATCACCATGGCCTTCCACGGACTCCACGTCCCGCAGTAAGCCGCCCGCTTCCTCGTGCTGTCCGCACCGCCCAGCACGTTCCCACGGCCTCCACGTCCCGCGGCAGGTGCCTGGTCCGGGGCGCTGCGAAAATCCCATTGACCGCGCCCCGCGCCCGGGCCACGCTGGGAAGATGGCCACCAGATTGTCCCGGGTGCTCCTGGGCACCTTCCCCCAGCTGCGGTACGAGCCCACCGCCAAAAGGGTCCGCGCGAGCCTCGGCCGGACCGCCGTCGTCGACACGCTGCAGGCCTGCCTGATTTGGGAACCGCGCCGGATCACCCCGATCTACGCCGTGCCGGAGCAGGAACTGCTGGCCGAGCTCGCCCCGCCTGCCCAGCCGGCGGCTCCGGTCCGGGAACACCCCGTCGCCATCCGGCAGGGCGCGGCCCCGACGTCGCTCGACCCCGGGACGTCGTTCGGCAGGCACACCTGCGCCGGCGAGGAACTCGACGTCGTAATTCCAGAGGCGACGGCTCCCCGGGCTGCTTTCCGGCCCGAGGACCCCGACCTGGCCGGCTATGTGGTGCTGGATTTCGACGCCTTCAACTGGCTTGAGGACGATGAGGAGATCATCGGCCACCCGCGGGATCCGTTCCACCGCGTCGACATCCGCGCGTCGTCCGTGGATGTGCAGGTGGCGCTCGACGGCGTCACGCTGGCCCGCACGAACGGCGCGCAACTGCTCTACGAGACACTGCTCCCGGTGCGTTACTACATCCCGCCAGCGGACGTGCGGCTGGACCTGCTGGAGGAGAGCCCCAAGCGGACGATCTGCCCGTACAAGGGCCAGGCCAGCTACTGGAGCCACCCGGGTTCCCCGCAGGGCCGGAACATCGCGTGGAGCTACGACCGGCGGTTCCTCGACGCCGCGCAGATCCACGGCCTCATCAGCTTCTTCAATGAACGCGTGGACCTGACGGTCGACGGCGTGCTCCAATCCCGCCCCGTGTCCCCGTGGTCCCGGCCTGAGGGCCCCGACGGTCCCGACGGTCCTTGACGGCCGCGGCGCGGGATATGCTCCGGCCTCACTCAAGCGCTCCGGGGGGCACTTTGAGGGCTGCGCGACGCTTTTCGCTGACTAGAACCGGCGTCTCTGTGTCAATGTGCCCCCGCCCGACCGACGGCCGACGTCGGCACTCGGCCAGCGACCCTGTCTCACCTGACGGCTGACAGTATGAGCGCGGTGCCTTGGCCAGCAGACAACGTCGGCCTGGCCCGCCTCTCCAGCACACGGCAACCCCCGGTTCGCAGGGGGCGGCCTCAGCAATCGGCGGCGCAGTCCAAGCTCGAGCAGTCCAAGCTCGAGCGGTCCGGAGTCGAGCGGTCCGGGGTCGAGCGGTCCGGGGTCGAGCGGTCCGGGGGCACATTGAGGGCTGCGCGACGCGTTTCGCCGACTAAAGCCGGCGTATCCGCGTCAATGTGCCCCCGCACGGCCGACGGCGGACTCTGTCGCGCGGCCAGCACGCGGCCAGCACGCGGCCAGCGGCCCGATCCCCCTGACGCAGACGCTACGGAACCGACAGGAGCGCTTCGTCGCACGAAAGGATCCTTGGCTAGTAGATGACAGTGCCGGTGGAATGCACCACGGTCCCGGTGCTTTGGGTTCGTCCGCTGATGTCGATCTGCAGCTGGCTGCGCTGCAGGGGCGCCTCCAGAGCGTAGGAGAGCTCCGGCAGGGTGGATGTTTGGAGGCGGTGGATGACGTCCTGGACGTCGGCCCTGTCATTGACCGTCACCCTCAGGCTCAGGTCGGGGGCTCTGGCTGTTCCTCGCAGCAGGACCGCGGAACTGACGACACCGGGGAGGGTGTTGATCCGGCTTTCGACGGCGGCGGCGAGGACGGACGGGTCGCAGAGGGTGAATCCCTGGCTGCCGTCGTCATGGAGGCGGTAGGCGCCTGCCGTGTTTTTCCGTGGGATCTGGGCGATGATCCACAGCAGCCCCAGCACCGCGATGATGACGCCGATGATCAGGAGGGTGGCCGCCACCCACGGCTGCGCAAAGAACGCGTGCAGGTCACCGGTGACGACCGACTCCCAAAGGCGGGCGGTGTTCAAAAGAGCATGCAGTGTCCCGTTGGACTGCAGGAGCAGTGCGGTACCGGCGGCCAGGAGAAGGATGCCGAGAACTGCCAGCCAGATCCGGTTCAGGGTTCCTGCGGTCTGTCTCATCGGAAACCATCCTTCAAATAGTCGCGGCGGGCGGGTGCGCGAATGGTCTTATTCTCTGGACCGGACCGTGGCGGTAACCTGCGGAACCGGGGAGAGCCCGGTTTCTTCCAGACGGGCCCGGACAGCCTCGATGATCCTGGTGCGCAGGTCCCCCGGCTCGTGCAGGGACGTCTCCACGCTCAGGTGTACGCGCCGGGTGGTGGCTGTCGCTGCGGCCGAGCCGACGCCGTCGATCTGCAGGCACCGGGCTTTCGCCAGGCGGGCGACGGCGCGGCGGGTCATCACTGTTTCCCGCTCCTGCACCGGCGGCGCCTCAGCCCCCGCGACGCTGCGGGAATCATCGATTGTGAGGGCATTGAACCCTCCGGGAATGATGGCGCACAGCAACAGGATCACCCCTGCGACGATGGCGGCTATCCCGATCTGCCGGACAGCGGGGTCGTTCCACGCCAGCGCGGCGAGCCAGTCGCGTGGTCCCTGCAGGAGGGTGGGCCAGGTGCCGTTGACCAGCCGGATGATGGTCAGCCAGACCAAGGCGACGCCGACGGCCAGGAGCAGGATTCCGGCGATGAGTGACGGGACGGCGCGGCTGGGCCGGTGCCGCAGGCGCGAGGACCGTTGGCCGTGCCGGCTCATAGCAACTTCCTTCGTCCGTTGGTGTCGGTGGTCAGCCACGAGATCCTGATGTCAACCTCTCGGACGTCAACTCCGGTCAACTCCGTCACCCTGGTCCTGATCCGGCCGCGCAAGGCTTCGGTGGCCTGGCGTAACGGGACCGGGTACCGCATCCCGACCTCGACCCTCAGAGTCGCGATGTTCCCGGCGAGTTCCACGGATGCCTTGGGCCGGGCGGAGAGGTCAGCACGGTTCCCGATGCCCAGAAATCCGCCGGAGGAACCGCCGGCGGAGGACTCATCGCTGGCGACCTGGGCGGCGATTTTCTCGATCACCCTGGCCGCCAGGACGGTCTGCCCCCGCGTGCCCGTCTCGACGAAGTCCGGCCCGGCGTCCCCGTCCCCGGCCCCCGGCAAAGGCCCGTCCCCGGCCCCGGGCAAGGGCCCGGCGTGGGCTCCTGGCGGGTTCATCGGCTCGATGCTCTACCGAACAGGGCCTGCACGTCGAGTTTTCCTTCCGCGACCCGGCCGACCAGCAGTCCGATAAACCCGAGGATCACCGCGGACAGCAACGCCAGCCAGCCGCCGAAGCCCAGAACGATTCCCAGTACTAGACCTATCGTCACGCACCAACGTGTAGTAGACATAGCCATCCTTTTTCCTCATCGTCCCGTTCCCCTTGGCGGAGGATTCTGTGACGGGTGGTTACTGCAGTTGGGTCTTCTGGACCTGCTGGTCGTCGTGTTCCTCGTCGGGCAGGTGGACATCGGTGACATTGATGTTCACTTCGAGCACTTCCAGCCCGGTGGCGCGCTCAACGGACTGAATGATGTTGCGGCGGATGGCCTGGCTGACCTCCACAACGGAGAACCCGTAGTCGACGACAATGGAGACATCGATGGCTGTCTGACGTTCGCCCTTTTCCACGCTGACGCCGCCGCTGACATTGGTCTGGGAACCGGGTATGCGTTCGGTCAATGCGCTGAACGCCCTCCGGCCGGCACTGCCCATGGCGTACACGCCGGGAACCTCGCGGGTGGCAATGCCGGCCAGCTTCTGCACTACGGTTTCCTCGATCGTGGTGTCGCCGCGGTCGGTGTGCAGTGCGTCCCTCACCTTCACTTGTTCCAGCGCGCCGCCGCGCTTCTGCTCCTCGGGTGAGGACACGACGCCGCTGGCAGCTCCGGGGGTTCTGGGTGTCTCTGTCATGGAAAACATCTCCTCGTGGACTGGTGATCGTGCTTACACCGATAAAGACGAAACCCGGCAGAAATCGTCACGTGATGGCGCAGATTTTTTTCCTCACTGGGCAACGGAACCTCGGCACGGTTCCCGGCGTCGCCCGGCTGTGGCATATTGGGGCCAGACACCGGTATGCCACCGGACGGGATGGACAGCGCATGGGTGATCATGGCCCCGGCTTCGAACCGGACCCCGACGAAGGGAGCATCGTCGCGCGGGCCCAGGACGGCGACCTGGCAGCATTCGAACACCTGGTCCTCACCTATCAGTACAGACTCTTTCGGCTGGCGTATCGGATGCTCAACGACCATGGCGAAGCCGAAGACATCGTGCAGGAGACCTTGACAACGAGCTGGCGCGGTCTGCCCATGCTCGCTGATGTCGATGCTTTCGGTGGCTGGATCTACCGGCTGGCGACGAACAAATGCCTGGACCTGCTGCGCAAGCGGTCCGCCCATGCCGTGAACTGCATCCGGCCGGAGGATATGGACACCATTGCCCAAGCTGGCGTACTCGCGGTGTCGGCCATTTCGGATCCGGCCCATGAGGCTGAATGGTCCGTCGAACAGGATGGCCTGACCGCTGTACTGAACACGCTTCCGCCGGCACAGCGGGCCTGTTGGCTGCTGCGGGAAATGCACGGACGCAGTTACGCCGAGATTGGTGTCACACTGAAGATCAGCCCCACGGCCGTACGCGGCACCCTCGCCCGGGCACGGCACCAGATAGCAGAAGGGATGAGCCAATGGCGCTAGATGACATCCCCCGGCTCGGCTGCGGCCGTAGTATCGACCGCATCTGGGCCACCATCGACCGGCCACCCACGGCACACGAAGAACATTGCGAACACTGCCAAACAGCCAGAACCCGGTTGCAGGGACTCAGTGAAGCAACCCATTCACTCCGCGAAAGCGATCTTCACAATCCCGCGCTGAAACCCCGTCCCGCGCTAAAGAACGCCATCATGGACGTGGCTCGCGCTGAAGTCCGCCGTGGCAGCAGAATCCTCCTGCGCAGCGCAGACAGCGGCACCACGGAGATCACCGAACATGCCCTGCGCTCCCTCATCCGGTTCGCGGCAGCAGCGATCCCCGGCGTCCACTCACGGCGCTGCCGCATCGAAATACGCTCAGCCGTGGCCAGCCCCGCCGGTGAAGACCACCCCTCCGGAACCACCGGTACCGCCACCACTGCCGGTCCTCGCCTCATCGTCGATCTTCGGGTTGCCGCAGCCCCGGGCATCGTGATCCCCCGAACAATGGAGTCGTTGCGACGCGAGATCAGCAACGCGCTTCCGGCCGGCGTCGGTATCGGCGCCGGAACCGTCAACATCACTGTTGAGGACCTTTACGATGTCTGAGCAATCCCTCCAAGGCTCCATCATCACCAGCCGGCTCATCGCTTCCATCGCCACCCGCACCGCACTGGAAACACCCGGGGTCCTCAGACTTGAACCCACGATCCAAGGCTTCCTGGCCCGGCTCGGTCCCGCCGCCCTGCAAAACCTCCGCAATCCCGGCAGCCAAGACGGCACCTACCGGCACAACGGCGTCACGGCGACAATCAGCGACGGAACGGCACGCGTCCACCTCGATATCGCCACCGACATTGCCTACACGGCCCTCCACGTCGCCGAAACGGTTCAACAACGCGTGCGTGAAACCATCAGCCACACCGGCCTCACCCCCGGCACAGTCGACGTCACCATCCGCGCCATAGAGCCCCACGGCGGCGCAACAATGCCCTGACCCGGCTGCAATCACCGGCTGCGCACCACCCGGTCGCGCAGCATGCGCCGACACCGGGGAAGCCAACGCCGGGGAGGCCGACACCGCCGCCCCACTCGACTTCCCACCTTGTATTCAAAGCCAGCAGGGCGGCAGGGAGCCGCTAGCAAGGATTTCAAAGGGAAGAGGCACCACAATGGAACCGGTTCAGCTCATCCTGATCATCGCGGGAATCGTCGTCGTCCTGGCGGTCCTGTCCGCGCTGGTGTCTTTTGGCCGGCGCCGAGGTGAAAAACGCGTACGTGACGAAAGGCGGGCCGGAAACGGGGACGCAACGGCCCAGGACCCCAATGAAGACCGCCGGGACCCATAACAGTTGCCGTTTTTTGCGCTCTGCCCGCGGTGTTGTTCGGCGCAGATCCCGCCCGAGCGGCCCGGGGGCACATTGAGGGCCGCGACACCCATTTCGCCGACCAACACCGGCGTGTCCACGTCAATGTTCCCCCGCCCGGCGGGGACGACAGCGTCCAGCGCCGGGCCGGGGACCATCCTGTGCGCTGCCCAGGCCGACGGCGGCGGCCACCGGCGGTTGCGGCGGCGGCTTCCCCGGACCCAAGAACAGCGCCCCGGCAGGCCGGGACGCTGTTCCCCTTGGGTGTACTGGGTGAAATGCTGTTGGTTAGAGCTGGTAATCAGCCGCTGTGGTGATGTTCTCGTGCACGCAGAGGATGTTGTGCTCCGTGTCCATGAACCAGGCGCACTTCTCCGAATCCGTTGTACAAATGTGGTTCTCGGTCTTGAGATCCGGCAGGTCGTAATCCTGGAACTGGATGCCCTTGGACTCCATCTCCTGGACGGTCCGCTCGATCTCGGAGACTTCAAAACTCAGGGTCGTGTGCTCAGAATGCTTTCCGTCCCTGACAGGCATCAACTGCAGCATGGGGCCGCCTTCGCTGCCGAATAGGTCGCTTCCGTCGTCTGCCACTCCACGGTGAGGGAGTCCCAGAGCCTCTGCATAGAAGCGGTGGGCACGCTCTACATCATCGACTGGCAGGACCGTTGTGGCTTTGTTTAGAACTAGGGTCATTTCGCCACCTCCTACGAGCAAAATTTTACGCCGGTGCGGGGTGGAAAGAGCGGGAGAATATACGCGCCGAGGTGAGATTTCGCGCCCATGTCCGCGGGGACAATGGGCGCGAAATCTCACCTCGGCGGCTGGCGGCTCGGCGTCGGTGGCCGGCGGCTCGCTCGGCGTCGGTGGCGCAGGGCGGCAGTGCAGTGCCCGGCTATTTCTCCACGAGGGTGAGGACGTCGTAGGTGGCTACGATTTCGTCGTTCTGGTTGGTCAGGACGGCGTCCCAGGCCACCTCGCCGTACTCGTCGGTCTCGCGCGGGGTGATCTTCTTGGCGGTCAGGGTGACCCGGATGGAATCGCCCGCGGCCACCGGGGTGACGAAGCGCAGGCTTTCCAGGCCGTAGTTGGCCAGCACGGGGCCCGGTGCGGGCTCGACGAACAGCCCGGCGCCCCAGGCCAGCAGCAGGTAGCCGTGCGCCACGATGCCCGGGAAGAACGGGTTGGCCGCGGCGGCCTCCTGGTTGGTGTGGGCGTAGAAGGTGTCGCCGGTGGAGTTGGCAAACTTCGTGATCTCGTCCAGGGTTACCTCGCGCAGCCCGGAGCGGATCGCGTCACCGATGTGCAGGGTGCTCAGGTGCTTCCGGAACGGGTGCTGGCCTTCGGTCTCGAGCGTGAAGTTGCGGTCGGCGCCGGTGTGCCAGACGCCCGTGACGGCGGTCAGCATGTTCGGTGAGCCCTGGATGGCGGTGCGCTGCATGTGGTGCAGGACGGAGCGGATGCCGCCGAGCTCCTCGCCGCCTCCGGCGCGGCCCGGGCCGCCGTGGACCAGGTGCGGAACCGGCGAACCGTGGCCGGTGGAGCTGCGCGCGTCCTCGCGGTTGAGCATGTGCACCCGGCCGTGGTGGGCAGCGATGCCGGTGACCAGTTCGCGGGCGACGTCGGGGTCGTTGGTGCAGACCGAGGCGACGAGCGAGCCGCCGCCGCGGGCGGCGAGGCGGACGGCGTCGGCCAGGTCCGTGTAGCCGATCACCGAGGAGACCGGACCGAAGGCTTCCAGCGAGTGGACCTCTTCGGCTTCCGGGTCCGCCCAGCTCAGCAGCACGGGCGACATGAACGCGCCGTCCTCAACGACGCCGACCGTGCCGTCCGCGCTGGTGACCTTCGGCGAATCGAGCGTGCCGTATGCGAGTTCGCCGCCGGCGTCGAGCATGGACTGGACGGCGGCACGCACGTCGGCGAGCTGCTCGAGGGAAGCCAGGGCGCCCATGTTGACGCCTTCGGCGCGCGGGTCGCCGAGGACGATGCGTTCCTGGATCCGCTCCCCCACGGCGGTGATGACGTCCTGCACCAGCTCCTGGGGCACGATGGCCCGGCGGATCGAGGTGCACTTCTGGCCGGCCTTGGCGGTCATCTCCGTCACGAGGGACTTGATGAAGGCGTCGAATTCCGGCGTGCCCTTGACGGCGTCCGGGCCCAGGATCGAGGCGTTCAGGGAGTCGGTTTCCGAGGTGAAGCGGACCCCGCCCTTGACCACGTTGACGTGGGACTTAAGTGTGTTGGCGGTGGAGGCGGAGCCGGTGAAGGCCACGATATCGCGGTAGTCCAGGTGGTCCAGGATGGTGCGGACCGAGCCGGAAATCAGCTGCAGCGAACCCTTGGGAAGGATGCCGGATTCGATGATTGCCTTGACCACGGCGGCGGTGACGTAGCCGGTGGGGGTGGCGGGCTTGACGATCGTGGGCACGCCGGCGATGAACGCGGGGGCCAGCTTCTCGAGCATGCCCCACACCGGGAAGTTGAAGGCGTTGATCTGCACGGCGACGCCCGGGATGCGGGTGTAGATGTGCTCGCCGGCGAAGGAACCGTCCTTGGACAGCACCTCCATCGGGCCGTCCACGATCACCTGGGCGTTGGGCAGTTCGCGCCGGCCCTTGGAGCCGAAGGTGAAGAGCACGCCGATGCCGCCGTCGATGTCGACCATCGAGTCGATCTTGGTGGCGCCGGTCTGGGCGGAGAGCGCGTAGAACTCGTCGCGGCGGCCGTTCAGGTACTGCGCCAGCTCCTTGAGTTTGAGCGCACGCTGGTGGAAAGTCAGTTTGCCCAGTTCCGCCTGGCCGGTGGTGCGTCCGTAATCCACGACGGCGGCGAGGTCCAGTCCCTCGGTGCTCACCTTGGCGAGGAGTTCACCGGTGCTGGCGTCCAGGACGGAAGCCGCGCCGGATGCGGAACCGGCGTCGGGGGTCCACCAGGAATCCCGGATGAAGCTGGGAACGATCCCGACAGTGTCTACTGTGGGTTCCGGAGCAGTTGCAGTGGTGGTCATCGTTGACGGGTCCTTCCAACAGGGGCAAGATCAACACGGCCAGCATTACTGACCGTCCGTTCGGTAATATGTCTACAGTACATGAATGAGGCCTGCCGCACACTAGCTGCGGGGGCACTGATCGGCCTGAGCCCTTGGCTTTCCGGCCAAAGAGGAGACGTTATGACCCCTGAGCCCCGGAACGCCGAGCTGTGGAAGATCACCCTCGGCGAACTCGACGAAAAAATGGGCGTGAAGATCATTGAGGAATCCGTGGAGCGCGTGGTGGCGACCATGCCGGTGGAGGGAAACCGGCAGTCGTTCGGCCTGCTGCACGGCGGCGCCTCATTGGCGGTCGGGGAGGCAGTGGGCTCCTGGGCCGCGGTCATCCACGCCAGCACCCTGGGCAAGACGGCCGTCGGCGTGGATGTCTCCGCCACCCACCACAAGTCGGCACGGGAGGGCCTGATCACCATCACGGCGACCCCCATCCATCTCGGCGGTACCGTCACCACCCACGAGGTGCTGATCAACAATGCGGCCGGCGATCGGCTCTGCACGCTGCGGATCACCAACCTGCTGCTGGACCGCAAGGCCTGAGGCACAGCGGGGCCGGGCCGGGCGGGGCCAGAGGGGGCCGGGCGATACCACCGGGTTCGCCTGCCGCCTGAGCAGGCGAAAACACCGGGGTCGCCTGCCGCCTGAGCGGGCGAAAACACCGGGGTCGCCCGAGAGCTTCGGGGACGCCGTAACCATACGGCGACAGCGACGGCTTCCGGCGAACTCGGGCTTTCCGGCGAGCACGCAACCGGGCGACAGCGACGGCTTCCGGCGAACTCGGGCCTTCCGGCGAGCACGCAGCCGGGCGACAGCGGCCTCGAGCGGCTCGCGGTACCCCGACCCATCCCGTCGGTGTAGGGCCGATGGACCCGGAAGGCCCTGTGCCCGGACTGTTAGCTTGGAAGTGCTGATTCGCCCGACATCACTGGGTATAACCGGTCACACCGGAAGGGATCCACCATGCTCTCAGACACCTCACTTCCCGTCATCAAGGCAACGCTGCCCGTCGTCGGCGAGAACATCGAGGAGATCGCCAAGCGCTTCTACAAACACATGTTCGAGGCGCGCCCGGACCTGCTGGATGGCCTCTTCAACCGCGGGAATCAGGCGGACGGGCGCCAGCAGCAGGCCCTCGCCGGCTCCATTGCGGCGTTCGCCGGGCTGCTCGTGGACAACGTGGACCAGATTCCGGACCACCTCCTGTCGCGGGTCGCCCACAAGCACGTCTCCCTGGGGTTGAGCCCGGAGCAGTACCAGGTTGTCCATGACCACCTGATGTGGGCGATCGTGGATGTGCTCGGGGATGCCGTCACGCCCGATGTCGCCGCCGCCTGGGACGAGGTCTACTGGCTGATGGCAAACATGCTCATTAACAAGGAACGTGGGCTTTACAACGCGGTGCACCTCACCCCGGAAACGATCTGGCGGACCTGGCGGGTGGCCGAGAAGGTCCAGGAGACGGACGACGTCGTCCGGTTCGTGGTCGAGCGGATGGACGACCGCGAGGTCAAGCCGTCCCTGCCCGGGCAGTACGTCACGATCAAGATGCCCATGCACGACGGCGTCCACCAGCCCAGGCAATACAGCCTCACGAAGGCCGACGACGGGCAGCACCGGCAGTTCGCGGTGAAGCGGGTCCACGGCCTCGAGACGCCCGACGGCGAGATGTCCAATCTGCTTCACAACGAGATCCAGGTGGGCGACGAGGTGGTGCTCTCGGCGCCCTTCGGCGATGTGGTGCTGGAGTACACGGACCGCCCCCTGGTGCTGGCCAGCGCGGGGATCGGGATCACCCCGATGGCCGGCATGCTCTCGCACCTCGTCAAGTCCGGCTCCCAGCGCCAGGTGATGCTGCTGCATGCCGATGACAGCGAGGCGTCGTTCCCGCTCCGGGGGCAGGTGCGGGAGGATCTGGCTGCGTTGACGGACGGGTCGCTAAAGACGTGGTTCCTCAACCCTCCCGCGGATCCCGCCGCGGGAGGGACTGTTGCCGGCTCCGAGTTCTCCGGCTTTATGGACGTCGGGGCCGTGGAACTCCCCGACGACGCCGAGTACTACCTCTGCGGTCCCCTGCCGTTCCTGAAGTCCGTCCGGAGCGCGCTGGTGGCCGGTGGCGTGCCGGCCAAAGATATCCAGTACGAGGTGTTCGGCCCGGACCTCTGGCTTGCTGACTTCCAGTAGGGGCCGGGGTTAACGGATCGCGCGGCGCCCTGCCCCGGCCCGGTGAACACCGGCCAGCAGGAGACCGCCCAGCAGGACCGCGCCACCGGCGAGACCCGCCGTCGGCAGGAGTGAACCGGCGCCGGTGTCGGCCAAGTCGCCGGCGCCAGTGTCGGGCAGCTGGCCGGAACCGGCCGGAAGCACTGCCGGCTGGGTTGCCGGGGTGTCGGGTGCTGCCGCTGCCGCCGGGGGAACTACGGCCGGCGCGTCAACGCTGAAGGTCACCAGCAGCGGGTCCGAGGCAACGCCGTCGACTGCCTGGGTGGCGGAAAGTGTGTGCTGCCCCGGTGCGAGACCGGCTGGGAACGGCATGCTCCAGACCCCGCGGGCACCGGCCTTTGTTGTGCCGACGGGCCGTCCGTCGATCAGCACGGCAACGTCGGCGCCGCCGATGCCGGTTCCGGAGATTGTTCCGCGAAGCGCTTCCTGGCTGAGGGCGGTGCCGTCCCCGATGCCGGTGACGGCCGGCGCCGCGGGGGCGAGGGCGAAGTTCCGGGTGACGGCGGGGCTGTCCACCTCGCCGGGGGACGTCTGGACGGCGTGGATGGCTAGCCTGCCGGGGGCGGGTGCGTCGGCAAGGATGGTCCAGTGGCCGTCCGGTGCGACGGCTGCGGAGCCGCTGATGTCGCCCGTGAGTTTCACCGTTAGCCCCGGGGTTCCGGTGCCGTCGATGCGGGTGACGGTTTTCAGTGCCGCCCCCTCGGCCGGGGTGGTTACCACCGGCGCGTCCAGTTTGGTCACGCTGACGGTCAAGGCAGCGGCGCCCGAGCGGCTGAATCCGTTCACCGTCTCGGCGGTGAGGGTCAGTTTTCCGGTGGTTTTGGGTGCCGGGAAGGCCCAGTTGCCGGCGGCATCGACAGGCACCTCCGCCGTTTTCTTATCGACGGTGATGCGGACTTTCGAGTTGGCGGCAACGGCCGACGCCGGGGCCGCCGGGACCCGGCCCGTGATGGGTTGCCCGGCCATGAAGGTCAAGTTCTGCGGCGCCACGAGCTCCGGCTTGTTCAGGAACAGCTGGAGTTGCACGGCGTCCGGGATCTTGGTGAGGGAGTCCTCAAGGGTCGTGGCGATGGCAAAGTTCTCGCCGGACGTCTCGCCTGCGGAGTGGGTGCCAACGGCGAAGTTGCCGCTGATCCAGGGTCCGCCGGAGTCTCCGCCGCTGGACTGGACGTTCTTGGAGAGGAATCCGCGGAAGGCACGGACATCCTCCGGGGCTATGCTTCTGCCGCCCACCACGTAAATGCCGGTTTCCTCCACCTGCCCGCAGGACCAGCCCGCGGTCCGACCCGAACGGCACACGTCCTGGCCCTGGAACGGGGCAACCGTGCCGATGATCTTCACGGAGGTGGCGGCGGGGTTCGCGGCGTCGGCCCAGGTGGTCGCTGCTGCCTGGAGGTTGACACCGCCGTTGATTCCCTCGATGACGGCGATGTCGGTGCCCACGTTCCCGGGGTCTCCCGGATCGCCCTTTTCCCATAGGGGGTCCAGGACAGGTGAGTTATTGACTCCCCCGAACTGGCTGAAACCGAATTTGCCGAGCGGCAGGAGGCTGGCCGGCAAGGGCAACGACGCGCCGCCTGCTGTGGAGGAGGCCGGAGGCTCAAGACCGATGACCGTGCCTGTGCCGTCTTCGGCGCAATGCCCGGCCGTCAGCACGACCGGCAGTCCGGCCGAGCTGTAGGCACCGAAACCTGTGGAGCATATGGTCCGCCAGTAGCCTGCATCGATGACGTATCCCTCTCCGCCGTAGACATCCGCTTCGGTCTTAACCGGGGACCCCTGTTCCAGCTGCACGTTGGCGTAGCGGGCCACGAAGTCGGCCGGGGAGATCTTCCCGGACGCCTGGGCGGGGGTAGTGGGAATGGGTGGGGTTGTGGCGGGCGCCGGGGCTGGTGCAGGAGTGGTTGGGGTGGGCGCCGGGGAGGTGGTCGTCGCGGGGACCGGGGCGGTTAGCTGGCCCGGGGCCTGAGCCGGACCGGTTTCAGCCGCATTCGTCCCGCCGGTGCGGATAATGAAGCGGCCGCCGGAGTAGGCCACGGCCTGCAGCCCGGCTGGCCCGACCTCGCGGACATAGGCTTCAAACAGCTGATCTGTGTTCGAGGCCACCAGCTCCGCAGCGGACGGGGCTTTCGAGGCGGCTGCGGAGGCTTCAACAGTCGAAGGAGCCGCCGAAGGAGCCGGCGAAGGAGCCGCTGCGGCAGCAGCGGACGGAGCAGCGGACGCTTGAACTGCCGGCGCGACGAGGTCGAACACAGCAGCGGTTCCGGGCCCGTTCAGTTCATTGACCCGGGCCTGCAGCTCGGCGCCGCTGCCTTCGACGACAATCCTGCCTCCCTGCAGGCGGGTCCCCACATAGCCGGGGAGATCGCGCAGGGAAGGGACGGCGTCGGCGGCGGTCCTGGCCAGCTGGCCTGCGGCGTTGAACTCCTCCAGTGTCATGCCCAGATCGCGCCGGACGGCCTCCGCGAGTCCGGCGTCGCTGATTCCCTGCGTTGCCGGGCCGGGGACTGCCGGGCGGGGATCTGCGGGGGTGGAGACCGCCGGGCTGCTCGCCACCGGACTGGAGACAGTCGGACCAGCGGCAGCCGACGGCGAGGCTGCAGGGGCGGGTTGGGTTCCCCCGGTTTCGGCCAGCGCGGGAACGGCGTAGAACGATCCCGCGAGCGCGACGGCGGCGGCCGCCACCGCCCGCACTGTCAGCTGATATCTGGGAGTCTTCACCCGGGTTACTCTAGCGCCCCAATTTGGCCAGAATGGCAGTCAGCTCCCGGTCCGTTACCCCATTGTGGCGTAAGAAATCCTGAGTCCTCACGCTGCGCACAAACCGCAGCAGGCTTTCCAGCCGCGCTGCGAGCATTGGAGCGAGGATTTCCTCGGGCAGATACCGCTCGTGCGGATGCGGGATCCCCGATGCCCGGTGGTGCTCGTTGATGCCCCGCATGGCGTGCTCGTAGCCCTGGGCAATGGCGTCCTCGCCCTCTCCGGCGAGGTCCTGGAGCATGGCCGCGATCATCCCGCTGCGGTCGCGGCCTGCTGAACAGTGGATCACGACGCCGCCCCGCGCCGCCGCGACGGCACTGAAGACCCGGGCCAGGTTCCCGGGGAAGATCCGGGCATTGTCCGCATATGACGCCGGATCGTTCAGGTAGGGAACACAAAGCTCGCGGAATTCGCTGTTGCCGGGATCCTCGGTGGGGGCATGCACGACGTCGAACGTCGCCAGAGTCTCGGGGCTCACCTGTGGATCAGTGTCGCGGCGGCGGATCTCGTCCGGGTTGCGGAGGTCAATCACCGTGCGGATGCCGCCGTCGTACGCCTGATGCCACCCGGCGTCAGTGAGCCACTCGCGGCGTCCCATCCGGAACACGCTGCCGGCGACGTGCCAGGCGTTGACCGCCCCGTCCCAGTCCGCGGCCGCGCGCACGGCCGCCGCTCCGGGCACGGCCGTCCCCTGGGTTTGGCCGCCGGGCGTGGCAGGAATCGTCATCCTGAAAGCTAAGCACACGCACCGGCGCCGACCCACGGGCCGGATTCAGGAAAGTTCTCCACAACGGGACCATTGGCATGGTGCGGGGTGTATGCGTCCACGTAAGGTGACGGTGAACCCGGTAGCCGCCGGGCTCTTTTCAGCTCGCCTGCCGGGACTGACACCACCTCGCGGCGCGGAGGGCTGAACCTACGTGCTACTGAGGGGAACACCATGGGAATCTTGAATCTTCGACGCCGGCGAACGGCTCTAGCGGCCGGTCTCGCCACTCTGGCGATGGCAGCCGGCTTGGCGGCGGTCCCGGCGCAGGCCGTCGACAAGACTTCGTACATCGCGCTCGGTGACTCGTACGCCGCCGGGCAGGGGGCGGGACCGTACCAGGACAATATTTGTTACCGCAGTGACAACACCTACTCCGAACTCGCCGCTGACGACAAAGCCATCAAGCTCGTCACGAACGCGGCCTGCAGCGGCAAAACGACCGAGGACGTCGTGAACACCCAGCTGCGCCAGCTGAACAAGAGCACGGAACTGGTGACCATCACCGCCGGCGGCAACAACCTCAAGGTTGGGGATATCTTCACTTACTGCGGCGCTGCCATGGTCGATCCCACCGCCGCCCCACTGTGTGACACTGCCAGCAACTTCGCGGCGGGCAAGATCGCCAGCGGAGAACTCGCCGGCGAGGTGGCCGCGATGGTTCAGAGTGTGAAGGCTGCCGCGCCAAACGCCAAGATTGTGGTGACCGGCTACCCCTACCTCTACGATCCGGTCCCCGCCGGCCAGACCGATCCGATGTCCGTCTTCATCTACAAAGCCACTCTCCTGGCTGATGGCCTGAACGCGTCCATCGCCGCCGGGGCCGCGGGGGCGACGTACGTCGACGTCAGGGCCGCTTTCTCCGGCCACGGTATCAACTCGGCAAATCCGTGGATCAACCTCGACCTTGCCAACCTGGGCAGCCCCGATAATTTCCACCCGAACGCTGCGGGCTACGAGGCGTACTTCGCATCACTGAACGGCGCCAGCGCCTATTCGGCTCCCTAGCGCCGCTTGGCCAGCCTGTACTCCAGGGCATTGCGGACCATCGGCCACTCGTGTTCCAGGATGGAATACACCACGGTGTCCCGCAGCGAGCCGTCAACGCTGCGGGTGTGGCTGCGGAGCACGCCGTCCTGTTTGGCACCCAGCCGCGCGATCGCCTCGCGCGACTGGTGGTTGAGCCAGTGCGTCCGGAACTCGACGGCGGGGCAGCCCAGCGTTTCGAAGGCGTGGCGCAGCAGCAGCAACTTGGAGTCCGGGTTGCTGCCGCTGCCGTGTGCGGACGCCGCGTTCCAAGTGGAGCCGATCTCCACCCGGGGCGTGGCGGCGTCGATGTTCATGTAGGTGGTCATGCCGATCACCCGGCCCGGTCCGCCGGTGGCGGGATCAATCAGCCGCGTGGTGAAGGGCAGCATCGAGCCGCTCTCCTGCAGGGCCAAGCGCCGTTCGATCTCGGCAGCCATCTGTTCCGGGGCGGGCACACTGGTGTACCAGAGGTCCCAGAGTTCGCCGTCCCGGGCCGCCTCGACGAGACCGTCGTGGTGGTCCGGGCTCAGCGGCTCAAGGACGACGTACTTGCCGGTCAGGGTGATGGGGGCGATCGCGGGCAGCTCCGGGGAAGTCACCGCACCATCCTAGAGGCAGGGCCGGCCCAGGGGCAGGGCGGGCGGGGGCCGGGCGGGCGGGGGCCGGTCACCCGGTCCTGTCACTTGCTCCAGTCGAAGAAGCCTTTGCCGGATTTGCGCCCGAGTTCGCCGCGGGCCACCTTGTCGCGCAGGATCTGGGGCGGAGCGAAGCGCTCGCCCAGCGTGGACTCAAGGTATTCGGCGATGCCGAGGCGCACGTCCAGCCCCACGATGTCCGTGGTCCGCAAGGGTCCGGTGGGGTGCTTGTAGCCGAGGACCATGGCGTTGTCGATGTCCTCGGCGGACGCCACGCCCTCTTCCACCATGCGCATCGCTTCGAGGGCAATCGCGACCCCCAGGCGTGAGGAGGCGAAGCCGGGGGCGTCATTGACGACGACGGCGGTCTTGCCCAGCGCGTCGACCCAGCCGCGGGCCGCCTGGGCAAGCTGCTCGGAGGTGTGCTCGCCGAGGACGACCTCGATCAGGGTGGAGGCCGGCACCGGGTTGAAGAAGTGCAGGCCCAGAAAGTTCTGCGGGCGCGCCAGCTCGCGGGCCAGCGCGTTGACCGAGATGGACGAGGTGTTCGAGGCGAGGTACGCGCCGTCGTCGAGGCGTTCCTCGATCCCGCGCAGCGAGGCGACTTTCAGGTCCCAGTCCTCGGGGACGGCCTCAATGACCAGCTGGCGGTCCTTGAAGTCGTCATAGTCGACCGTGACCGAGAGCCGGGAGACCATCTCGTCCAGGTTGCCGTCCGTGGCGCCGCGCTCGATGCTCTTGGCCGCCGCGGACTCCACCCGTTCGCGGGCCGCCTCGGCTGATTCGTCGTCGCGCTCGACGACGAGGACGTTGGCGCCGTTGATCAGGAAGGCGTGCGCGATGCCGGCCCCCATCCGGCCGCCGCCGAGCACTCCGACGTTGTCGGGGAGGTTCGCGGGGAGTACGGAGTTGCTCATCTTCAGTTCTTCTTCCGGTCTGGATCCTGCTCGGACTTCTTGGCTGACTTCTTGTCGAGGAAAGCCTGCATGCGGTCGAACTTGGCCTGGGATTCAAAAAGGATTCCCTGCGCCAGCTGGTCAATCAGCGGGTGGGCCTCGGCGGGGGCGTGGAACACCGACTTGGTGATCCGGACCGCGAGCGGATCCTGTCCGGCGATCCTGTCGGCCAGGGCGTGGGCCGCCGCCATCAGCTCGGGTGCCTCGTGGATCTCGGTGATGAGGTTGACGGCGAGGGCCCGCTCGGCGCGCAGCACGGCGCCTGCCAGCAGGATTTCCTTGGCCACCGGCTCCCCCACGAGCTCTTTCAGCCGCCAGCTCGCACCGGCCGCGGCGAGGATGCCCAGTCCCGTTTCCGGGTTACCGATCCGCACCGAGGGTGTGCCGATCCGGAAGTCCGCGGCGTAGGCGAGCTCCGCGCCGCCGCCCAGGCAGAAGCCGTCCAAGGCCGCGATGACCGGCATCGGCAGCTTGGCGATCCGCACAAAAATGGTGGAGTTGATCCCCTGCAGGGCATCGTCGCGGCGGCGTTCGCGCAGCTGCCCGATGTCCGCGCCGGAGGCGAAGACGCCCTCGGTGCCGGCGATGATCAGCACCTTCGGGGTCTGCTCCAGCGCGGCGCAGACGGCGTGCAGCTCCTCGACCATCTGCTGGTCGATCGCGTTGCGGACCTCGGGCCGGTTCAGGAGCACCACCAGCCGGTCCTCGCGCTCCTCGATCAGCAGGGTGCTGAAATCTTGCGGGTCCAGACCCGTCGCGGCGGCCGCCATTAGACGCGCTCCAGCAGCATCGCGGTGCCCTGGCCCACGCCAATGCACATGGTGGCGAGGCCGATCCGGGCGTCCTCGCGCTCCATCCGGCCCAGCAGGGTGATCGCGAGCCGTGAGCCGGACGAGCCCAGCGGGTGCCCCAGGGAGATCGCGCCGCCGTCGCGGTTCACGATCTCGGGGTCCAGGCCGAGCCGGCGCATGGTGGCCAGCGACTGGGTGGCGAAGGCTTCGTTGAGTTCGACGGCGCCGAGGTCCCCGACGCTCAGACCGGTCCGGGCGAGCACCTTCTGGGTCGCCGGAACCGGGCCGATGCCCATGATTTCCGGTTCGCAGCCGGCGGAGGCGCCGTCGATGATCCGGGCGCGCGGGGTGAGGCCGAGGCGTTCGATGGCGGCCTCGGACGCGACGATGATGGCGGAGGCGCCGTCGTTGAGGGTGGAGGAGTTGCCGGCCGTGACCACCGAGCCGCCGGCGACGACGGGCCGCAGGGCAGCAAGGACGTCCATGGTGGTGCCGGCACGCGGGCCCTCGTCGGTGTCGACGACGGTTTCGCCCTTGCGGGTCTTGACCGTGACCGGGACGATCTCGTCGGCGAAGCGGCCGGCGGCGATGGCCGCGAGGGAGCGTTCATGGGAGCGGACGGCGAAGGCGTCGGCGTCCTCGCGGGTGATCCCGTCCACGCGGGCGACTTCCTCGGCCGTTTCCGGCATGGAGTACGTCATCTTCCCGCCGCGGGAGAGCTCACCCTTCTGGAAGAGCGGGTTCGCGAAGCGCCAGCCAATGGAGGTGTCGAAGATCTGCCCCGGCTTGGCGAACGCCGTCGTCGGCTTCTCCTGGACCCAGGGGGCGCGGCTCATGGATTCCACGCCGCCGGCAATCACGATGTCCGCGGCGCCGGACTTAATCATGTGGCTGGCCATGATGATGGCGCTCAGGCCGGACGCGCAAAGCCGGTTCACGGTGATGCCCGGGATGTGCAGCGGCAGGCCGGCCAGGATGGTGGCCATCCGGGCGACGTTGCGGTTTTCCTCGCCGGCGCCGTTGGCGTTGCCCAGGATGACCTCGTCGATGCTGTCGGGGTCCAGCCCGGCACGGGCCACAGCCTCGCGGACCACCAGGGCGGCCAGGTCATCGGGGCGGACCGCGGAGAGTGCCCCGCCGTAGCGGCCCACGGCAGTGCGGGCGCCGCCTACGAGAAATGCCTGTGGTCCTGCTGCTGCTGATGCCATGGGTACACCCTTCACGCGATAAACGTCTCTGTCATCGAATCTGTCATCGAAAGAACTCTCATCGGCGCCGGCGTCTGCGTTCGACCCGCTGGCGCGCCAATTTACTGACCGTTCGTTCTATAAAGATTACACGGCGGGGCAAGGGGGTCAACCGAATCCCCGCCGGATTACGCGACGACGACGCCGAGGTGGCTTGCCATCAGCGGGGCCAGCAGCCCGAGCTGGTAGTCGTCAATAACGAGGCCGGCGAGGCTTTCCAGTCCGCTGATGGCTCGGAAGTCGGTGCCGCGGATGTCAAAGTCCTTGAACCGGGCGCCGGCGACGTCGAGGGTGCCGATGGTGCAGTTCTTCAGCGCCACCCGGGTCGCCGCGCAGGACCCGAGATCCAGTTCATTGATGATGCAGTCGCTGATCTGCACGTCCGTGAGCTTGGAACCGCGCAGGTTCACGTAGTCGAGCTTGCCGCCGTCGATCCGCACCGACTGCCAGCCGCTTTCGTAGAGCTCCGCGGAACCCCAGCGGGGGTTGCCGATCTCGACGTCGCGCAGGATGCTGCGGGGCGCCGTGAACACGGGCGCGTACACCTCGGCCAAGATGCAGTCCCGGAAGGAGGCGCCGCGCAGCTGGGTCTCGTTGAAGGACACGCCCTGGAATTCACATTCGGCGAAGTCGGTGCCGCCCAGGTCGAGCCCGTCGGCTGATGCCCTGCTGTACCGGACGCCGTCGTACCGTTCCCCGGACTGGAAATCCGGGGACGGGTCGTCGGTGAGCTCCGCCAGCCGGACGGGGCTGAGCCGCGGCGGGGAAACCTTGGGTGCTTTGCGGGTTTTGGGCGAGTTGGCCGCCCCGGTGCCCTGCGCCATCAGAGCGACTCGGCTTTGGCCGCGATTTCAGCCAGGTCCTTGGCGAGGGCCTTGCGGGTAATGAGCATGCCCAGTTTGCCGAAGAGCGCAAGCGCCAGCCTGCTCATCCGGGAGGGGCTGGCCATCTCGGCGCCAAAAGTCAGCGTGAGGTCCGTGCCGCCGTCGCGGTCGGCCAGCGTGAAGCGGGTGGTGTAGTCCGTGCTGCCCTGGCGCGCCTTCACTGTGGTGCTCCGCGGCGGGTCGGCCTGGGCCACCCACATCTCCACGGTCTCCGACCGGCCCATCATTTTGCGGGTTTCCTTCCAGCGCGTGCCCTCGCCGTACGGGCCCTCGCTCAGCATCTGGATCGAATTGATGCCGGACAAAGTGGCGGCCGAACCGGGGATGTCGGAGACCACCGCCCACACCTTGTCCGCCGGGGCATTGACGTGCTGGGTCAGGCTGGTTGTGTGATCCATGGGATCGAGCCTAGCCCGGCTTCGCTGCGGATTTCACCCCTCCGGCGCCGGAATCCCGCTTCGTCTCCACGCGATTCCCGCCGGATTTCCACGTCAGTTCCGACCTGAACACGAATCCCCCTTGATTTAGTAAGCATGCTTTGTGTTATGGTGGATAGACATTGAATTTCAACCGGAAACGAAAGGTGGTTCACACCATGGGTATCGGAGACAAGATTCAGAACGAAGCGGAGCACCTGGGCGGCAAGGCCAAGGAAGCCACCGGTAACGCGACGAACAATGACCAGCTGCGCGCCGAGGGCCAGAAGGACCAGGTCGTAGCCGACGCAAAGAAGGTCGGCGAAAACGTCAAGGACGCAGTCAAGAAGGACTAGTCCTTCAGTATTAAAGCGGCGTCGGACTTTCCTTTGGGGGATGGCCGACGCCGCTTTTTTGTGCCCGGATTGGTGGCATCGAGGCACCCCAGTTTGTAGGCGCCCGGGAGCGTCGCTTCTCCACAAGTGGCCGCTAAACCACGCCGGACAGCTGCCCGGCCCACCCATTCACCACAAATGGCCGCTAAACCGACCCGAATAGCGGCCATCCTCGTCCAACGGATGCGACCCCGGCCTGACCAACGCCCTGCGGGGAGCCCGGAGATGCCCATCCACCACAAATGGCCGCTAAACCAGCCCACACAGCGGCCCAGCCCCACCGATTCACCACAAATGGCCGCTAAACCGACCCGAATAGCGGCCATCCTCGTCCAACGGATGCGAGGTTAGGCGCCGGAGCGGATCCTCCCCCGGAGGGAAGCCCGTCCCCCGCGGCCAGCCCGTCCCCGGCGGCCAGCCCGACGCAGCCCCATGTGGCCCCACGCACGCGCCGCCGGGAACATCGCGGCGGGCCGCCCCTTGTGGCCGCCGCATTTGTGAGACTCTCGGGTAACACCAGCCCCCGAAGAAAGGTCCGCTCCATGGCGATCATCGACCTCAGTGCGGCCGCCCCCGGATCCCCGAGCCTGCGCGGCTACCTGGCGGAGCCGGAAGGAACGGGCCCGTTTCCCGCCGTCCTGATGATCCATGAGGCGTTCGGCCTCAACGACATCTCGCGGCGCCAGGCGGACCGGCTGGCAGCGGCCGGGTATCTGACGCTGGCTGTGGACCTGTTCAGCGACGGCGGAGCGCGCCGCTGCCTGGTCTCCACCATGCGGTCGCTCTCGTCCGGCTCCGGCAAGGCCTTCACGGATCTGGCCGTCGCACGGGAGTGGCTGAAGCAGTCGGGGCGCACCAACGGCAAGATTGGCGTCATTGGTTTTTGCATGGGCGGCGGCTTCGCCCTGCTGGTCGCCAGGGACGGCTTCGATGCGGCGGCCGTGAATTACGGCAGGCTGCCCAAGGACCCGGAGGAAGCCCTGCGGGGAGCATGTCCCGTGGTGGGCAACTTCGGCAAGGCGGACCGCACCCTGCCCGGGGCCGCGGCGAAACTCGCAGCCACGCTGGACACCCTGGGTATCGAGAACGACATCAAGGAGTTCGTTGGTGCCGGCCACGGCTTCATGAACGACGCCGAGGTGGGACCGCGTCCACTCCGGCCGCTCTTCCGCGTTATGGGCATCAAGCCGGACCCGGAAGCGGCGGCGGAAGCCTGGCAGCGGATCGAAGCCCACTTCGCCGCGCACCTTATGCCGGGCCTGTAGCTCACGGGCAGACAAAAAGGGGAGCGCCTCGGCTCTCCCCTTTTTGTCTTGACGCCGCGCCGACGGTGACCGTCGCCGTCGTCGTACTTCTGTAAAAGCCCTAGTTGAAGAGTGCGTTCGTCGGCTCGTTGTTCTTGACCTTCTGCCAGCCAAGCCACAGCAGGAGCGCGAAGAACGGGATGGTCGCCAGGGTCCAAAGGCCAAGCTGGAAGACCTCGCCGGTCTTGCTGGTCATGGTGTCGAAACCGATCAGCACGGTGATGACGAACAGGGAAATCAGGCCGGCCCAGCTGGTCCAGACGCCGCCCGGTGCGGGCAGCGAGGAGACCTTGCCCTTGGTCTTGCGCAGCGCGATCTGGCTGGCGAAGATGGCGCCCCAGGTGAAGATCACGCCGATTGATGCGGAGTTCAGCGCGAGGTCGAAGGCGTGCGAGCCACCGAGCCAGATGTTGAGCAGGATGCCGACGAGGTAGACGGCGCCGATGGCCAGGATGGCGGCGTACGGCACGTGCGTTTTGGACATCTTGGTCAGCCAGTGCGGGGCATGTCCATTGTTGGCCATAGTGCGGAAGACCCGGCCGATCGAGTACAGGCCCGAGTTGCAGGAGGACAGCGCGGCGGTGATGACGATCATGTTCATGACATCGCCCATCCAGCCGAGGCCCATCTGCCCGAACACGGTGACGAACGGGGAGGTGCCGGCCACGTACTGGTCGGAGGGAAGCAGCATGGCCAGGAGGGTGACGGAACCGACGTAGAAGACCACGATGCGGAAGACGACGGCGCGGATGGCCTTGGGAACTTCCTTGGCCGGGTCCTGCATTTCACCGGCGGTGATGCCGACGAGCTCGATGCCGTTGTAGGCGAAGATCACGGCGTTCAGGACCAGGATCATGACCAGGCCGCCCTTGGGGAACATTCCGCCGTCGGCTGCAAAGAGGTTGCTGACCGACGCGTGGCCGGAGCCCACCTGGGCGTTGGTGACCACCATGAAGGTGCCCACGGCCAGGAAGATCAGGATGGCGCCGACCTTGAGGACGGAGGCCCAGAACTCGAATTCGCCGAACGCCTTGACGCTCAGGAGGTTGACGCCCACCAGCAGCAGCAGTGCCGCGATGGCCGAGAGTTCCACCGGCACGTTGGGGAAGAAGAACTGGAAGTAGAGTCCGATCGCGATGAGCTCGGCAATGCCGGTCATGGCCCAGTTGATGAAGTACATCCAGCCGGACAGGTACGCGCCCTTCTTACCAAACATTTCGCCGGCGTAGCTGACGAAGGAGCCCGACGTCTGGCGGTACATGATGAGCTCGCCCAGGGCGCGCATCAGCAGGTAGGCGATGACGCCGGCCAGGGCATAGGAGAAAATCAGGGCGGGGCCCGTGGAGGCCAGCCGCCCGCCGGCACCCATGAACAGGCCGACGCCGATGGCGCCGCCCATTGCGATCATGGTGACCTGGCGACCGCTCAGGGACTTCTGGTAGCCCTCGGCGCTGAGAGTTGAGTCGACGACGGCGGGTGGCGCCGTCGGGCTCTTAAGTTCTGTGGGGGTGTTTGATGGCACAGCTGATTCCTTGTAGGTCGAGGTATGGCCGGGAAGGGACCGTGGATTCAAGTACACAAAATTCGGGCCTGGACCCCTCGCGGGGACCAAGCAATGTACCGAACCTCACAAGCGTCGAAGTTCGCGCGGCTCATCCATCGTACTAGCATTCGGGGCCCGGCCGTGACGCGGGCAACACCAGCGGGGCGTTCTCACTAATTATCGGCGCCCGCTGGGCTCTAGTGCCGAATAATCTTCGAAATGGGCCCGTTAAATGCCGGCGGGTCCGTCAGTTAGGCCAGGGCGCCGTCGCGCATCCCGTACCTGAGCCAGTTCCCGGCACCGGCCCCTGTGCCGTGGCCGGCGCGGTTGCCGGTGCTGTCACGGGCGCAGTTGCTGAACCACTCCCCCAGCGCGCGGTCGTGGCTGACCATCACCAGTGTCCCGGCGAAGTCCGAGAGGGCCGCTTCGAGCTGTTCCACCAGCACGGGCGCCAGATGGTTGGTGGGCTCATCGACGAGCATCGTCCCGAACCCGCCCAGCAGCAGCCGGGCCAGCGCCAGCCGGCGCTGCTGCCCTGCGGACAGGCTGCCCACCGGGACGTGGAATTCGCTGGTCCGGAACAGCCCGAGCCGCAGCAGCGCCTCGGCGTGCTCATCGATGTTGCCGCCCAGGCCCGCGGCGAATGCGGGCAGGAGACGCAGCCCCGGGCGCTGCGGGAGCTCCAGCTCCTGCTGCAGGTACCCGATCCGGCCGTGCCGCACCACCGTGCCCTGGGCCGGTTCCAGCGTGCCCGCGAGGACGGAGAGCAGCGTGGACTTGCCTGCCCCGTTGGGACCGGTGATGAGGATCTTCTGGCCCGCCTCCACCCGGAAGTCCGTCGGTTCCAGCCGGCCCGGCACGGTCACTCCCCGCGCTTCAAGGGCGGGGCCCGCGGCAACGTCGGCCCGCAGATCCGTGGCCAGCTTCAGGGGCACCGGCGGACGGTCGATGGGGTTTTCCTCCAGCCTGCGGAGACGCTCCTGGGCGTTGCGGACCTTGCTGGTGGCCGCCTTCTGCCACGTGCCGGCTTTGAAGTCGAACCCCATCTTGTCGTTGTCGCGCTGGCGGGCGTAGCCCATCTTCCCCGCGACGGTATCCGCCTGGAGCCGCTCGGCCGCCATCGCATCAAGCCACCCGTGGTACTGCTGCGCCCAGCGCTCGCGTTCGGCCGCCTTCTCCCGCAGATAGCCTTCATAGCCGTTGCCGTAGCGGTTGACCGTGAGGCGTTCGGCATCCACTTCAATCACGGTTGAGGCCACTTTGCGCAGCAGGACGCGGTCATGCGAGACCACCACCACGGTTCCGCGGTGCGCGGCCAGCCGCGCCTCCAGCCAGGCCGTGCCGCTGGCGTCCAGGTGGTTGGTGGGTTCGTCCAGGAGGAGGATATCCGCGGGGTCGGCCAGCACGCAGGCCAGCGCCACCCGTTCCTGTTCCCCGCCGGAGAGCGAGCCCAGGGTCCTCATCCGGTCCAGTCCGCCCAGGCCAAGCCGGTCCAGCGCCGCCTCCACCCGGGATTCCGCGGCATAGCCTTCCCGGAGCTGGTACTGCGTCTGCAGGTTCCCGTAACGCTCCAGTTCGTCCGCTTCCGCGCCGGCCAGCCCGTCTTCCAGGCGGTCCATCTCGACCTCCATGGCGCGGAGCGATTCGAGCGCGGCGTCGATCGCGCTGCTCACAGTGAACGCGGCCGGCAGGCCGAGGGTCTGGGCAAGATACCCGACGCGGCCCTGGCTGACGGCACTCCCCTCGTCAGGGGCCTCGAGCCCGGCCAGGATCCGGAGCAGCGTGGATTTCCCCGCGCCGTTTTCGCCGACGATCGCCACGTGTTCACCGGCTGTGATGGCAATTTCGACGCCGGCAAACAGCTGGCGGTCCCCGCAACCATGGGATACGCCCGAAAGGCGGAGATGTTCGCTCAAGGAGTCCTCGCAAGTAAGTGCCAGCCGGCCCGGCGGCGGTGTGCGTCGGCGTCGCGCGTCGGGGTCGTGCGTCGTGCCCCGTGCGGCGGCGGTGTGCGTCGTCCAGTATGACACCGTCGGCTGTTCGTGGGGTACTGGGGCTCCTGCCGGCCCCGGGCCGGGGGCCCGGGCCGACCCCCGGCGGCGAGCGCCGCCGTCGTCGACCGTGGCCGTTCGGCGGCGAGCGCCGCCGTCGTCGACCGTGGCCGTTCGGCGCCACCACCGTGTCGGCGGGATGATCGGCTGTCCTTGGCTCCGCAGCCCTGCCGCGGCGCTAGGCTGGTGGCATGGGCACCGTTCTCCGCACACCACCCGCCCCGCGGCCGGAACTTTACCGGTTCTCGCGGCTCGATTTCATCACGGCCGGCCTGTATGTGGCGGTGGCCGCCTTTTTCGCCGTCGCCGGCGGACTGCTGGTCCCGCTGATGCTCCAGCTCTCGCCGAACCCGGCCGTGGCGTCCTACTCCGTCAACCTGATCTTCTACGGCGGCATCGGCATCCTGGCCCTGGCCGCTGTCCGGCACGTCGCCGCCCGGGACCTTCGGGTGCTCGCGACGAGGCCGTGGTTCACCGCGATGATGGTCCCCCTGGCCGTGGTGGCCATGATGATCCTGACCGCGGTCCTGGTCTCGCTCTCCGGGCCGGTGCAGACATCCGCCAACCAGGCCGGCCTGCAGTCGCTGATGCAGCAGGTTCCGGCGTGGCTGATGGTGCCCCTGCTGGTGATTGTGGGGCCCTTTGTGGAGGAGTACATTTTCCGCCACCTGCTGGTCGGCAAGCTGAGCCGGAAGGTGAACCTCTGGGTGTGCTGCGTCCTGTCGGTGGTGCTGTTCGCGGCCCTGCACATTGTCGGCCAGGAGGAGCTGACCCTGCCGGTGCTGATGCCCTACCTTGCAATGGGCGCCGTCCTGGTGTTCGTCTACGTATGGACCGGGAAGAACGTGATGTTCTCCTACTTCGTCCACGCCTCCAAGAACCTGCTGGCGGTCGTCTTCATCTACGCCATTCCGCCGGACGTGATGGAGCAGCTCCAAAAAGTCCAGGGCTAATCGCCCAACCAGCAACGCGGGGTCCAAGCAACGCGGGGTCCAAGCAACGCGGGGTCACCTACGGCCCATCCCGGGGCCCCGCATGGGCGCGATGTGACCCCGCGTTGCCGGGATGGGGCGTGCTGCGGCGGGGTACGGCGCGCGGCACCGCTCGGCAAACGGCGGATCCTGGTGGCGGGATGAGGGCGAATCCGGCTCTGGCCGTCCGGGGGCGGATGGGCTATCTTGGGGACACTTCGCGATAGTTTGGGCGGGCTAGAGCGGCAACCTTTGTTGTGGGGAAGGACCGCCATGAAATCCCTAGCCTCCCGAGGCTCCACACCCGCCGCAGTCGCGGTGCCGGCGGCGCTCGTCACCCTGATCCTGACCCTGTCAGGCTGCATAACGGTCCCGCCCCCGGCTCCCCAGACTCCGCCAAGTACCGCGGCGGCAACGTCCCCGACGCCGGCTCCTCCGCCGCCCACATCCCCGCCTGTATCCACCCCGCCCGCCACGACGCCGACACCCTCGGTCCAGCCGCCGGCAGCCTGGTCCGACACAGTGGCGGCGGTCCGCTCCGGCGTTGCGAAGATCAATGTCACATTCTGCGACGGGGGCGGAGTCGGTACGGGTTTTCTGGTCAAGGACGATCTGATCGTGACTGCGGCCCACGTCGTGAAGGACCAGGCCGACATCAGCGTCAGCGTCGGAACGGACATCGTGAGCGCGGAGGTGCTGGGGGTCGATGAGCAGGCTGACCTCGCGCTCATCCGCACTGCCCGTCCGGTCGACGGCCACATCTTCGGCTTCGTGGGCGTTCCGCCGGAACTCGGCGAGGAGGTGGCGGCGCTGGGCTACCCCCTGGATGCCGACCTGACCTTCACCGCAGGCCGGGTCAGCGGACTCAACCGGGAGCAGACAATCGGCACCCGGACCGTCACCAACCTGATCCAGACGGACGCCGCCATCAACCCCGGGAACAGCGGAGGCCCCCTGCTGACGCTGGGGGGCGAGGTGGCCGGCGTCGTCAGCTCCAAACGGGCCTGGGTGTTCGGCACCAGTGGCCCCGACAACTTCAGTGCCGAGGGCACAGCGTTTGCCGTCGACGGCCGCAAGGCCGCCCTCGCGGTCGAGAGCTGGAGGAACCGCACCGCGGCTCTGCCGCCGGCAAGCTGCGGTGTGCCTCCCGCAGGTCAGGCCGGCTCCATCGCTGTCACCGTCAGCTCCAACCATCCCGAAGCCGTCAACATCGCGCGGAGCCTGGTGTTCCACGGCCAGTCGATCAACTTGGGCGCCTACGACCTCGCCTTCGCCATCCTGAGCCCCGAGATGCAGCAGCGGATGGGCGGACTGGAGACCTGGCGCTCAGGTCTGGGCTCCTCCTTCTGGCAAAGCCTGGACATCGCCGACGTCAAGGCGTCGGGATCGGAGCTGATCGCCTCCGTCCGGCTCCGGACGGTCCAGGATGCCGAGCACGGGCCCTCCGGCCAGACCTGCTCGGACTGGGCCCTGGACTATCTCATGCAGTGGGACGGGTCGATCTGGCGCATCGCGGATTCCTCCACCCCGCAAGGGCCGCCGACGGCGTGCTGAGACACAAGACCTGCCGCCTGCCCCGCCCAAACCACGCAACGCGGGGTCACCTACGGCCCATTCCGGGGCCCCGCATGGGCGCGATGTGACCCCGCGTTGCTGGGTCGTGGGGGGCGGAAACCTCCGCGGGCGCCTACCGCGGGCCGGGCCGACGTCGTAGGTTCTTTCCATGACACTGAACATCCAGATCGCCGTCGACTGCCGGAACCCGCATGAGCTCGCCGACTGGTGGGCCGAAACCCTCGACTGGGCCGTGGAGCCGCAGGACGAGAACTTCATCCGCTCCATGATCGAGCAGGGCTTCGCCACGGAGGCCGAAACCAAGCTGCACCATGGCCAAATCGTCTGGCGCACCGGGGCCGCCATCCGTCCGCCTGAGGACCTCGACGCCAAACCGCCCGCCCGGCGCATCCTGTTCCAGGCGGTCCCGGAGGCAAAAACCGTCAAAAACCGGATCCACTGGGACGTCAACCTGGCCGGCGCGGACAAGGACGAGGCGCGCAAAGCCCTCGAAGCGCGCGGCGCCACCTACCTCTGGACCGCCAGCGAGGGACCGCATTCCTGGCACACCATGGCGGACCCGGAAGGCAACGAGTTCTGCATCAGCTGAGGCGATTACTAGACTCGGACTGTGAGCAACGAAATCCCCGCCAAGGTGTCCGACGTCTTTGACCCCACCCGCTGGCGCACTGTGACCGGCTTCGACGACTTCCAGGACATGACGTACCACCGGCAGGTGGAGCGTTCCGCGGACGGCGCCGTGGTCCGCGACCTGCCCACGGTCCGCATCGCCTTCGACCGGCCCGAGGTGCGCAACGCCTTCCGCCCCGGCACCGTGGACGAGCTCTACCGCGCCATGGACCACGCCCGGATGACGCCGGACGTGGCCACGGTGCTGCTCACCGGCAACGGCCCTTCCCCGAAGGACGGCGGCCACTCGTTCTGCTCCGGCGGGGACCAGCGGATCCGCGGCCGCGACGGGTACCGGTACGCAGAGGGCGAGACCAAGGAGACCATCGACCCGGCCCGCGCCGGCCGGCTGCACATCCTCGAGGTCCAGCGGCTCATGCGGACCATGCCCAAGGTGGTCATCGCCGTCGTGAACGGCTGGGCCGCCGGCGGCGGGCACTCGCTGCACGTCGTCGCCGACCTGACCATCGCCTCCCGCGAGCACGGCAAGTTCAAGCAGACCGACGCCACGGTGGGCAGTTTCGACGCCGGCTACGGCTCCGCGCTGCTGGCCCGCCAGATCGGCCAGAAGGCCGCGCGGGAGATCTTCTTCCTGGCCCGCGAATACTCCGCCGAGGACATGGTCCGGCTGGGCGCCGTGAACGAGGCCGTGGACCACGAACGGCTCGAGGACGTCGCGCTGGAGTACGCCGCGGACATCGCCCGGCAGTCCCCGCAGGCCATCCGGATGCTCAAATTCGCCTTCAACCTGGCCGACGACGGCCTCGCCGGCCAGCAGGTCTTCGCCGGCGAAGCCACCCGGCTGGCCTACATGACGGACGAGGCGGTGGAAGGCAAGGAAGCCTTCCTGGAGAAGCGCGATCCGGACTGGTCCAAGTTCCCGTACTACTTCTAAGGCGGCCCTCATGACTTCCAGAGCTGTAAACATCGAGCCCGCCCTCACGGCGCTGGCCGCTGCCCTCGGCGGCGAGGGCCCCGCCGTCGAACTCTCCGCCGGGACCGACGGATCCACGGTCGTGGAGCTGGTCGAGACGCCCGGCTATGAGGACGCCGCCGTCGTGGTGCGGACCTCCGGTTCCACCGGCACGCCCAAGGCGACGGTCCTCACCGTGGATGCGCTGGCGGCGTCCTCCGTGGCGACCGCCTTCGCGCTCAAGGGCGAGGGCCAGTGGCTGCTGGCCCTGCCGGTGCAGTATGTGGCCGGGGTCCAGGTGCTGGTCCGCTCGCTGTTCGCCGGCACCAGGCCGTGGGCCATGGACCTCTCCGGCGGCTTCACCCCGGAGGCGTTCACCGCTGCGGCCCTGGAGCTCACGGACAAGATCCGCTTCACCTCGCTCGTGCCCACCCAGCTGCAGCGGCTGCTGGACGCGCCGTCGGACGACACCCTGGCGGTGCTGCGCCGCTTCAACGGCATCCTGCTCGGCGGCGGCCCCGCCTCGCCCGAACTTCTTGCCGCCGCCCGCGACGCCGGCGCCCGCGTGGTGACCACCTACGGCTCCGCGGAAACCTGCGGCGGCTGCGTCTACGACGGATTCCCGATCGAGGACGTGCTGGCCCGGGTGGAGGGGGACGGCCGGATCCTGCTGGGCGGCGCCACCCTTGCCGCCGGCTACCTCGGCGAACCCGGGCTCACCGCCGACGCCTTCTTCGAGGAGGACGGCGTCCGCTGGTACCGCACCAGCGATCTCGGCTCCATCGACGCCACCGGGAAGCTGACCGTCCTGGGCCGGGCCGACGACGTCGTCATCACCGGCGGCGTGAAGGTCTCCGCCGCGCACGTGCAGGCGGAGCTGGAGAAGCTCGACGGCGTGCGGGCCGCCTTCGTCGCCGGCGTCCCCTCCGCCGAGTGGGGCCAGGCGGTCGCCGCGTATGTGGCGGTGGCGGACAGCACCCCGCAGGGCCTCGAGGGCTTCACCGCGGGAGCCCCCTGGGCGCCGGCACTGGGCGCGCTGGCCCCGAAGACCGTGCTCGCCGCCGGTGAACTGCTGATGCTGCCCAACGGCAAACCGGACCGCCTGGGCATGACGGTTCGGCTCACCGAGCTGCATCAGGGAAAATAGATAAGCCGGGCACTCCCGGATTCGCCAAACCAACACGAGGTACTGACACGTGGCTACAGCCGCTCAATGGATCCAAGGCGCCCGACTGCGCACCCTGCCGGCCGCGATCGCGCCTGTCCTGATCGGTACGGCGGCCGCGTACGAGATGGACTCGTTCATTCCGCTCAACGCCGTCCTGGCCGCACTGGTGGCCCTGCTGCTGCAGATCGGCGTGAACTACGCCAACGACTACTCGGACGGCATCCGTGGCACCGATGAGGACCGGGTGGGACCGCTCCGGCTGGTCGGCTCCGGCGCCGCGAAGCCCGAGCACGTCAAGTACGCCGCGTTCGCCGCGTTCGGGCTGGCCATGGTGTTCGGCCTGGCGCTGGTGATCCTCTCGCAGACATGGTGGCTGATCCTGGTGGGCCTGGGCTGCGTCCTCGCCGCGTGGGGCTACACGGGCGGGAAGAATCCGTACGGGTACCTCGGCCTGGGCGATCTGTTCGTCTTCGTGTTCTTCGGGCTCGTGGCCACCCTCGGCACCACCTACACGCAGGCGGGGCAGATCAGCCTCGCCGCCATCATCGGCGCGATCGGCACGGGCCTCATCGCCTGCGCACTGCTCATGGCCAACAACGTCCGCGACATCCCCACCGACCGGAAGGCCGGGAAGAAGACCCTGGCCGTGCGGCTCGGCGACAAGCATGCCCGGGAAAGCTACGTGCTGATGCTGGGCGTCGCGATCCTGCTGCCGATAGTGCTGGCGCCTTCCCGGCCGTGGATGCTGATTGTGCTGCTGCTGATCCCGGCCAGCCTGATGCCGTCCTGGCTGATGATCGCCGGCCGGCGCCGCAAGAGCCTGATTCCCGTGCTCAAGCAGACCGGGTTGATCAACCTCGGCTATGCGGTGCTGTTCTCGCTGGGCCTGATCCTGAGCCACGGGTTCTAGGAGCGCTTCGGGCCCGCGGGTGCCGCGGTTCTGAGGCGCGCGGGAGCCGCGGGCCCGAGGCGCGCGGGAGCCGCGGGCCCGATCCTGAGCCACGGGTTCCAAGTGCGCTTCGGGAGCCGCGGGCGATGAGGCGCGCGAGAGCCAAGCGTCCCGCGGTTGCACAACCCCAGTGAGGAGCTAGGAGTCCTTCGGGCGGGCGTCCGTGTGGACGGTGATGTCCGGGTTCGCATCGACGAGGCGGTCTTCGACGTCGGCGTCTTCCACTTCCCCGGCACTGCGCAAAGGCTTGCCCTTGCCCGAGAACTGCCGCTGGAGCGACGCGGCAGCGGCGTCGCGCTGCTTCTGGAAGAAGATGAAGCTGATCGCGAACGCCATCATTCCTGCGCAGAGGACGGCCAGCAGCCAGCCGAGCTGGAGGTAGACGAACAGCGCGAACAAAGGCGCGAAGAGCGCCAGCCGGATCAGGGAGTATTTCAGGAAAGCCACACCCCAAGTTTAGCCGCCGGCAGCGGGCCCTCTCCACCGGGGCTGCATTGTGCGCTCCGGCAGGACAGGAGGCGCCGGGAAGTCCCCCGACGGCTAAACTGAAATCATGCTTCTCCGTGTAGTGGTTGCCGTCGCAGTACTCGTTGTCTTCGTCTACGGACTCATCGACGTGATCCGCACCGATTCGCGCCAAACCAAGGGAATTTCGAAGCCTGCCTGGATTGTCGTGCAGATCGTCCTTCCCGTGATCGGCGCCGTCCTTTGGTTCCTCATCGGCCGGCCGCGCGACACCGCCCCCGCGCGCACCAGCTACAGCCACACCCTCGCGCCCGACGACGACCCGGACTTCCTGCGCAACCTCGAAATCCGCCGCCGCAACCAGGCTGAAGCCGACCGGCTCAAGAAGCTCAAGGCCGAACTGGACGCCAAGGAACGCAAGGTCGACGGCGGCAAGGGCGCCTCGGACACCACCCACGGCTCCGAGTCCGGCGAGGCCCGCGGCAGCGGCGACACGCAGGGCACCGACGAGGTCAAGTAGCCCCAGTCCGGGCGCTCCCGGCTTCCCTCCCCGGCTGGCCCGCTTCCCTTCCCCGGGCCCTCCCGGCTTCCCTCCCCGGCTGGCCAGCACCGTAGCGTCCGACGCACCTTCCTGCCGGTCGCACGACCCACTTCTCCTCCACTCTGTGGATAACCTCGAAGCCCGCTCCTGACGGACGCAGAATGCTGGTATGCGACCTCCCAGCGAGCTTCCCCTGCAGCTTCGAAACCAGCCTTTCACCGTGGCCCAGGCCCGTGCTGCCGGGCTGAGCCGACGTCGAACCCGCGCTCAGGATCTCATCAGCCCCTGCCATGGAGTGCGCACCGCGGCCACCACAGAGGACACGTTGCTGGAACGATTGCGCGCCCTGGCCGCTGTGACCGGAGGCGTCGTGAGCCACCTGTCTGCAGCAGCGCTTTGGGGCTTCCCCCTGCCGCTGTCACTGGAGAACCTGGCTGTCATCCACCTGACGGGTGGTCCGGGCAAGCGGGCCGTGCGGCACAAGTATGTCGTGGGCCATCAGCAGTCGCTCGAGCCGGACGAGATCGTCGCCGGCATCTGGGTGAGCTGCACCTCACCCCTGCGGACGTGGTTCGACCTCGCCGGAATACTAAGCCCGGATGATTTAGTGATGGCCGGCGACTTCCTGTTGCGACGAAGGAATCCGCTGGCAACGGTCGATGCGCTGGAAGCCTTCCTCGCCGGGAAGAGGGGAAGGACAGGCTACCGGCGCGCCATGCGAGCCCGGAGCCTGATGCGCGCCAACACGGACTCCCCCAAAGAGACCGAGCTCCGGCTGCTGCTGGTTCGCCATGGTCTGCCGGAGCCCGGAGTCAACGTTCCGATCTTCGACGAGAACGGATGCTGGATCGAGGACCCGGACTTGTCCTATGAGCGGGAAAGGATCGCGATCCAGTACGACGGCGCGCATCACGCGGATCCGGCGCAGCGTCGCAGCGACATCTTCCGCGATGAAAGCGCCAGAGATGCCGGGTGGCGCGTTGTCGTATTGACGCAGCGGGACCTGGACCCGGTCGCATCCGGCCTGGACCCGACTGCAGTGAGCCGGGTACGGAGTGCGCTGACGGAGCGCGGGTGGACCCATCTGCCGGGCCCAGACCCACGTCGCAGGGCCCGCGCGCACCCATCTGACGGGAATGGCCGCTAGGCCGGGCGCCAGGTCACCCATCTGACGCGAATGGCCGCTATCCCAGGCACCCGGTCACCCATCTGACGCAAGTGGCCGCTAAGTCTGGCGCCTTAGCGGCCACTCGTGGTGAATGGGCACCCACCAGAATGGCATAGCGGCCGTTCGTGGCAAATTGATGAAGCATGTGGGCCGGCGCAGGCTTGAAAGGCGCTTCCGGACCAATCCCACGCTCGTTTCCGGACGCAGCTCCCCAGGCTCCGCCACCCATCTGACGCAAATGGCCGCTAAGTCGGGCGTCTTAGCGGCCACTTGTGGTGAATGGGCACCGACCGGAATGGCTTAACGGCCATTCGTGGCAAATCGATGAAGCATGCGGGCCAGCGCAGCCCTGGAAAGCACCCTGGGCCGAAACCAAGTTCATTTCCGAACAACGCTCCGCACCGAGTGTTACCCATCTGACCGAAATGGCCGCCAAGCCGAACCCGTGCCCGCCCATCTGACGCATATGGCCGCTAAGCCGGGCGCCAGGTCACCCATCTGACGCAAATGGCCGCTAAGCCGGTCGGCTTAGCGGCCATTCGTGACGAATCGCAGACAAGTGGTGCGGGCTACAGCCCCGAGTAGGAGTGCAGGCCGTTGAAGAACTGGTTCACGATGGTGAAGTTGAAGACCACGCAAAGGTAGCCCACGATCGACAGCCACGCCGCACGGGTTCCGGTCCAGCCGCGGGTGGCGCGGGCGTGCAGGTAGCCTGCGTAGACCACCCAGATCACGAAGGTCCAGACTTCCTTGGTGTCCCAGCCCCAGAAACGGCCCCAGGCCTTCTCGGCCCAGATCGCACCGAACATCAGCGTGAAGGTCCAGCCGACGAACGCGATGGCGTTGATCCGGTAGGAGAGGTTCTCGAGGCTCAGCGCTGACGGCACCAGGCGCATGAAGCCCAGCTTGTCGGTACCGCCGGCAGCGATGGACTTCTGCCGGTGCGACTGGACCAACTGCAGCGCCGACATCGCGAAGGTCAGGGTGAACAGCGCGGAGGACATCACGGCGATCGAGACGTGGATGATCAGCCAGTAGCTCTGCAGCGCGGGAACGAGGTGGCCCACCGGCGTCCAGTAAGCCACCGAGGCGGCCACCAGCATGATGATCGCCAGGCCCACCACGAAGGTGCCCAGGAAGCGCAGGTCGCGCTTGATCAGAACCACCAGGAAGACGGCCACCACCACGAACGCGCCGGTGGTCAGGAACTCGTACATGTTGCCCCACGGCACCCGGCCCGAGCCAATGGCCCTGGTGATGACGCCGGCCGCGTGGATGGCGACACCCAGCACCGTCAGGGCGACGGCCACCCGGGCGGGGGCGCGGCGCTCGGCGGAGTAGCGCATGGCGCCGTCGGCGGTCTGTCCGATGCCGGCAGCGTTCCCGGTAGCGGTGTGCGCCACGGACGACGACGGGCGCTCGGCCCGGCCAACGGGCCCGGCCACATCGGAATCGGCCCGGTCAACAGCCGCGGAAGAGGCGCCGACGCCGGCACCCACCGGAACACGGGCGGCCTCGGCGGCTGCCAGTTCGGCGGCCCGAAGGTCCACCGCGCGCAGCATTTTGCTGCTCTTGGCCAGATCCCAGGCGAAGGCGATGAATGCCACCGTGTAGGTCCCTGCCGCGAGGAGCATGAATAACTCGCTGTACTGGCCCATGGTTTCGTTGATGGGGAACATTACTGATCCTTCTTTGACTCGGAAGAGCCTGCTGTTGACTGGATGAAGTCTGCTGCGGGGTGGTCCGGGGAGTCCTGCTCAGCACCGGCACCGGGCAGCATGGTATCCGCCCGGCCATTATCCACTCCCCCGCTGGGAGCGGACTGGGAGTCGTCAAGATCCCAGGCGCCCGCGAGGAGTTTGCGGACCGCGGCAGCTTCGCTGGCAAGCCGGTGGTCTTCGCCGCGGGCCAGGAGCCCGTATTCGACCATGGTGCGGCCGTCGGAGTGGGTCCCGGTCCGGACCCAGACCCGGCGCCGGTTCACGTAGAGGGAGGTGACCAGGCCGGCCACCGCCAGGAGCGCGAAGATCAGGGCGTAGAGCTGGCCCGGGTTGTGGTGGATGTCGACGCCGACGTAGCGCTTCACGCCGTCGAAGCTGATGGTCCCCTTGCCGTCGGGCAGGGTGTGGGTGGCTCCCGGCGTCAGGACGATGCCCTTGGTCTCGAGGTTCCGGGCGTTGAGCGGGGTCAGCTTCTTCACATCGAGCTCGAAGACGTTCTGCGGGGATCCGTCGTTCAGGCCGAGGTCACCATAGTAGGAGTTCAAGGTCAGCTGCGGGTTGATCAGCTCGGGATCGCCACTGAAGGAGACGCCCTTGTCGGTGACGAAGGCCGTAGGCAGGAAGAAGCCGGCGAAGGCGAGCTGCTCCGGCTTGGCGTCGGGGACCTTGATGACCACGGAGGAGTAGTAGTTTTCGCCCTGGAGCTTGGCGACCACCGGACCCTGCATGGCGATGTTGCCGGCGCCGTCGCGGACTGTTACCACGGGGGCATAGCCGTTGCCCGTGAGGTACAGGCTGGTTCCGCCGAGGCTGAGCGGGTCGTTGACCTTCAGCACCTCTTTTTTGGCGGGGGCATCCGGGGTTTCCTTCGTGGTCACGTCGGCTTTGAAGTCGATGGGCTGGCCGAACTTGCCCTTGGATTCCCGGTCGAAGGTGATCTGGAATTTGTCCAGCTGGACCGAGTAGGGCTGCAGCTGGCTGCTCTGGAAGTTGGTGCCCGGCGTGAACTGGTCGTAGCCGACGAGGGTGTTCACGAAGGTGTCGCCCTCCACGAGGATCCGCTGCCCGCTGTAGCCGAACAGCCCGCCGACCGCCACGGACACGAGCACGCCGATCAGCGAGGTGTGGAAGACCAGGTTGCCGACTTCGCGCAGGAACCCGCGTTCGGCACCCAACGACGGCCGTGCGCCGTCGCGGTCGCGGACGTCGACGCGGTAGCCGCGCTTCTTCAGCAGCGCCGCGGCATCCGTGATGGCGCGCGACGCCGGGATCCCGGCGTCGGCGGGAATGACCAGCGTGCCGTATTCGGGCAGCCGGGACAGCCGTGCGGGCGTGCGCGGCGGCTGGGACCGCATCGCCTTGTAGTGCGCGATGGCCCGCGGGACCACGCAGCCGATCAGGGAGATGAACAGCAGGATGTAGATGGCGGAGAACCACGCCGAGGAGTACACATCGTAAAGCTGGAGCGAGTCGAGGATCTTGCCGTAGTCCGGGTGGTCCTTGATGTACTGCGTGACAACCGAGGGGTTGGTGGGCCGCTGCGGGAAGAGCGACCCGGGAACCGCGGCCACCGCCAGCATCAGCAGCAGGAACAGCGCGGTGCGCATGCTGGTCAGCTGGGTCCAGGCCCAGCGGAGCATGCCCATCGGGCCCAGCGTGGGCAGCACAGCCTCAGCCTTCGCAGCCGCGACAGGGCTGGCGTCGCCGGCGCGCCTGCTGCCGGACTTGCCGCCACGCTTGCTGCCGGACTTGCCGCCGCCGGACTTGCTGCCGGACTTGCCGCCGCCGGACGTGCTACCGGGCCGGCTGCCGGACTTGCCGCCGCCGGACGCGCCGTCGGGTTCGGCGCTGTCGGGTTCGGTGCCGTCGGGCGTGTTGCCGGGGGCTGGGGACTTCTTCTCTACGTTCACTCGCTCGCTCATCAGATCGGCAATTTCACATCGGTTTGGAACCAGTACTGCAACTCGGAGACCCAGGTCCCCCACACTCCGGTGGCCATCAGCAGGCCGAGCCCGACCAGGATCCCGCCGCCGATGCGCTGGATGGCGAGCCGGTGCTTGCGGAAGAAGGACATCACGCCGATGCCGCGGCGCACGGCCAGCGCGATCAGCAGGAAGGGGATGCCCAGACCAAGGCTATAGACAAACGCCAGGAACGCACCTTTGGCCGCCGAGGATCCACCGGAAAGGCTCAGCAGTTGCACCGCGGAGTAGGTGGGGCCGATGCACGGCGCCCAGCCCAGGCCGAAGGTGATGCCCAGCAGCGGCGCGCCCCACAGCCCGGCCGGCGGCTTGGACTGGATCTTCGCGTCGCGCTGCAGCCAGCCGAACCCGCCCATGAAGACGACACCCATAATGATCACGAGGACGCCCAGGACCTGGGTGATCCAGGCGTTCTGCGAGCCGGTGATCAGCGTCCCCAGCTGCCCGAACGCCCCGCCGAGCAGCACAAAGATCACCGAGAAGCCGAGCACAAAGAGCCCGATGCCGGCCAGCATGCGGCCGCGCTTCTGCTTCTGGAGGTCGACGCCGGTCAGTCCCGTGACGTAGCCCAGATACCCCGGCACGAGGGGCAGCACACAGGGAGAGAGGAAGGAGACGAAGCCGGCGAGCAGCGCCACGGGGATGGCAAGAAGCAGCGAACCGCTGAGGATGGCTTCGGCGAAGGGGCTGTTCACGGCGGGTGGCCTGTCCGCTACTCGGCCACGGCAGCGGCGATGAGGGACTTGAGGGTGCCCTTTTGGATTTCACCGAGGACACGGGACGCCACGCGGCCCTGCTTGTCCAGCACCAGCGTGGTGGGCACGGCCCCCGGGGGGACCAGGCCGGAAACGGCCAGCAGGACGGCGCCGTCCTTGTCGTTGAAACTCGGGTAGGTCAGGTTGAAGGTGCTGTCGAACGCGTCCGCAGTGGCCTTCTCGTCGCGGAGGTTGACGCCGAAGAACTGCACGCCCTGGCTCTTGAAGTCCTGGTGCAGGGCCTCCAGCGAGGGTGCCTCCACCCGGCACGGCGCGCAGGCCGCGAACCAGAAGTTCAGCACGGTCACCTTGCCCTGGAAAGCCTCGGCCGTCACCGCGGTGCCGTCGAAGAGCGTGCCCTTGATGGCAACGGGGCTCTTGCGGTCCGCGACGGCGAATTCCGTCACCGACCCGTCGCCGGCCACGTAGTTCTTGTTGTCGCCGGCCTTGGCCTGTTTGGCCAGCGCATCCTCCTGGGCACAGCCCGAGAGGCCCAGCACGACGGCGAGGGCCGCACCGCCCGCTGTCAGGACGCTGCGGCGGGACACGGGTGACGCGCTTCCGCGGTTTCCGGCCATGTCAGGCTCCGGGGGTGCTGGACGCACCGGGAAGAAGGGCGGCGGCAGGCTCGCTGTACTCGACCCGCAGGAGGTTCCCGGCGTCGTCGAACACCAGGGAGGTGACCGAGGTGAGGGTGCATTCGCGTTTGCGCGGATCATGCCACAGGGGCTTGCCCTCGGCGCTGAGCCTGGTGGCCCAGATCGGCAGCTGGTGGCTGACGAGAATCGCTTCGGCCCCTTCGCCGCCAAGTTCGATGGCCCGCAGCCGGGCATCGTGGACAGCGGCGATGACACGGGCGGCCTGTTCCTTGTAGGGCTCGCCCCAGGACGGCCGGAACGGGTTGCGCAGCATGGGCCAGTGCTTCGGCTTGAGGATCTCCGCCTTGTCGACGTGGAGCCCCTCGAAGTAGTTTTCGGCCTCGATGATCCGGGCCTCGGTGGTGATCGCAAGGTTCAGGGCGTCGGCGATGGGCTGGGCCGTCTCCTGCGCGCGGGTCAGCGGCGAGGCGGCGAGGTGGACAATCTTCGCCCCCTGCGCGGACCGCTCGCTGAAGTGCTCCGCAAGCATCCGGGCCATCTCCCGCCCGAGCTCGGACAGGTGGAACTCGGGCAGTCTGCCGTACAGGACGCCGTCGGGATTGTAGACCTCGCCGTGGCGGAGCAAATGAACAGTGGCTTGGGGCATGTGTACCAGTTTCTCAAAGGGCAGGGGCAATGACGAAATCTTCTACAAGAAGTAGAACTCAAGAGTTTTTCGAAATGTTCCCCGGAGTTGGAATAAAAGATGCAAATGCATGTTTATACTGGGTGAAGCAGTTAGTTGAGACTTCAACAAATGAAGCTTTGGCTGACGATCAGACCCACTGCACGACCCACCCGACACAAGGAGCAGTACCATGGCACTTCCCGCTAACGTCACCACCGGCACCTGGACCCTCGACAACTCGCACAGCGAGATTGCCTTCACCGTCCGCCACGCCGGCATCAGCAAGGTCCGCGGCCAGTTCAAGGATGCCGAGGCCACCCTGGACCTCGCCGAGAACGTTGCCGACTCGAAGGTCAACGCCTCGATCAAGACCGCGAGCTTCGACTCCGGCGACGCCAACCGCGACGGCCACGTCCGCGGCGAAGATTTCTTCGACGTCGAGAAGTTCCCGGAAATCTCCTTCGTCTCCAGCAACATCGTCTCCAAGGGTGACGCCTACGAGCTCCAGGGCGAGCTCACCATCAAGGGTGTTACCCGTCCGGTGGCCCTCGAGACCGAATTCAACGGCGTTGCCGTCGACCCGTTCGGGATGACCCGCGCCGGCCTGTCCGCCGAGACCACGATCAGCCGCAAGGACTTCGGCCTGACCTGGAACGCAGTCCTCGAAGCCGGCGGCGTGCTCGTCAGCGACAAGGTTGCCGTCAACCTCGAACTGGCCTTCATCGCTCCCGCAGCCTAGTCTCTGAACGCTTTGCCGGCCGGTCGCCAGGCGACTGGCCGGCCGGCGGCCACGCGCCGCCGGCACCCCGCTTCGTCCGTGTAATGGAGCGGGGTGTTTTGCGTTCAGCCCGGAGTGCTGTCGGAGCCGCAGCCGGGCCTTCCGCGCCGTCCGGCGGTCCCCTGTTTCGCGGCGTCCCGACATGCTCCGCAACACGCTCCGATTCCCTAGATACCGGCACATCCGCGGTCTACAGTGAGAGCCATGAGCAACCCCCATGAGGTCCCTCCTCGGCAGCAGCCGGGTGCCCAGCCCCCGACGGCGGGCAACGTTCCGCCCGCAGGCTCCGAGCCGCCCCGGGCCTCATGGCCCGAGTCCGGTGGGAACCAGCCGCCGGGGAACCAGGTGCCTCCGGCTTACTCGACGCCGCCGGGGAACCAGCCCCCTCCCGATTACCAGGCGAAGGGGCAAGCGCCGGGCCGGTTCCGCTTCGAAATGCCCTCGGACCGGCCCCGGAACTTCAACGACGCAATGCCCGTCGGCGGGTTCTCCGGCATGTTTACGGTCACAGCGATGCCAACAGAGCTGAAAGTCTCCTATTGGATCTGGCTCATCGGTGGACTGTTGGGCCTGCTCGGCGGTGTCATCGGACTCTTTGGGTCATTCGTGCTCCTGGCAGTTATCCCGCCCCTGGGTTTCGTGGTGCTCCTGCTGGTGCTGGTGGCACTTGCACTCGCAGCGGCCCAGATCATCCTGAGCATCAAGATGAAGGAAGGGCGCGAGTGGGCCCGCTTCGCCCTTACGATCGTCGCAGGAATCTCCCTCCTGCTGGCCATCCTCAACGCCGCCGCCGCCGAGGGCCGGGGTGGCGGGAGCTGGCCCAGCTTCATCATCAGCCTGGCTGCGGTTGTGCTGATGTGGCTGCCCAACTCGCAGGCATGGTTCGTCTCGATGCGGGGCCGCATCTGAACGTCGGCTCAACAGACAGCACCATCCGGCTTAACAGACAGCACCATCCGGCTTAAGAGACGGCACCACCGGCTTAAGCAGGACTCCATCCGGGCTTCATTCGGACTCCGCGTGGGCGCCCGAGAATACCTCTCAGGAATGATCCGCGCGGGCGGCGGCGCGCGGTACGGTGGACCTAAACCATGCTGGGGGCAGGGCAGGAAGCTGTTTCCGGTATCTGAACCAGTCCGCCACGCAAAGGAACGCCAATGAGCATCCCGCCAGTCCCGCCGAAGAACCCGGACGCCCCCGAGCCCGGCGAACAGCCCACACCCCGCTACGGCCAGAACGCACCCCAGTCCGGCCAGCAGCCGCCGTCCGCCCCGCAGTACGGGCAGACTCCTCCCGCCGCGCCCCAATACGGCCAGGCCCCGTCCGCGCCGCAGTACGGCCAGCAGGCGCCGCAGTACGGGCAGAACGCCCCGCACATTCCCCAGTACGGCCAGAACGCACCGCAGTCCAACCAGCCCCAGTACAACCAGCAGACCCCGCAATATGGGCAGCCCGGGTACGGCCAGCAGGCGCCCCAGTACGGCCAGCCCGGGTACGGCCAGCAGACCCCGCAGTACGGCCAGTCCCCCTACAGCCAGTACCCCTCGGACCAGCCGGTGGCCAAGACGGGCACGCCCCAGCTCGTCAACACGGCCTTCTGGCTCATCGTCGCGTCCGGTGTCATCTGGGTGATCTCCCTCCTGGTGTCGATAGGCATGGTCGACTCCCCCGAAATGCGGAACGCGTTCAATCAGCAGATGGCCGGCAGCGGCGCCGACGTCAGGTTCGAGGACATCAGGGGATTCCTGATCGGAAGCATCGTGGTTTTCGCCGTAATCGGCGCCGGGCTCTACGCCCTCGTGGCCCTGAACGTGCGCAAGGGCAAGAACTGGGCACGGATCCTCGGCACGGTCTTCGCCGCCCTGTCGATCTTCGGCCTTCTGCCGCTGAGCCTTGGCACCCTTGCCGCCGTCCTGGGCATCGCAGGCATCGTCATGCTGTACCTGCCGGCGACGTCCCCGTACTTCGCCAAGCGGCAGCCGTTCGCCAACCCGTACGGGCAGCCGGGCGCGCCCTTCTAAGCAACAGGTCTAAGCACCAGGCACCAGGCACCAGCGCAGGGTCGCGGGAGCCGGACGGGCTGACTAGAAACTAGTCAGCATCCTCCGGGTCCTGCGCCCTTTGTGCGTGATAGGCAAGGATCTGCAGTTCAGTGGCCATGTCCACCTTGCGCAGGTTGACCCCGGGCGGCACCTGCAGCATCACCGGGGCAAAACTGAGGATGCTCCGCACACCGGCGGCAATTACCCGGTCGCAGACGTCCTGCGCCACGGCGGCCGGCAGTGCCAGCACCACCATGTTGGCTCCGGTCCGCTGCAGCACGGCTTCGAGGTCGGCCGCATCGCTGACACGCAGCCAGCCCACCTCGCTGCCCACCACCATCTGGTCCGCATCGAAAATCGCAACAATGTCGAAGCCCCGGGATTCGAACCCGCCGTACCGGGCCAGCGCCTTGCCAAGGTTGCCGGCGCCGACGATGGCGACTTTCCAGTCGTGCGTCAGGCCCAGCGCCGCGGCAATGTGCCGGTTGAGGTACTGCACTTCATAACCGACGCCACGGGTCCCGTAGGAGCCCACATAGGACAGGTCTTTGCGAAGAGTGGAGGAGCTGACGCCTGAGGCCTCGGCCAGGGATTCGGACGAGACACGGTCGATGCCCTCCCCGAGCAGGGTGGTGAGGGCGCGCAGGTAGATGGTCAGCCGGGCCACGGCCGCGGGCGGTATCTGCTTGGCGGCAGTCCCTGCTCCCCCGGGCATCGCCTCAGGGGATGAATCCAGCGAAGTCACTATCTGCTCCATTGAGTGGCGTTATGTCTTCCACTCTAGAGGTCCTGCAGTTCAGCGAACAAAGCAGGCCCATCCGGCCCGTCAGGCCTGCTGGCCCAGTGCGCGCCGCAGCGTGCGCTCCAGCCGGGTTTCGTCGATCTTCCAGAAGTCCCGCTGGACACCGTCCACCAGCAGCACCGGAATCTCCTCCGCAAAGCGTTCCCGCAGGTCGGCGTCGTCGTCCACCGGCTGCTCCCGCCAGCCGATCCCGAGGCTCTTTGTGACGCGGTCGACGGCGGCGCGCGCCGCCGAGCAGAGGTGGCAGTCAGCTTTGGTGACGAGGACGACGTCGGGGATTGGCATGGCTCCACGGTAGCCCGGGAGCCCGTTCGGCGTCGACGCGGCAGACATATCCGACACCGCTGCGGCCCCGGCGACGGGAACGGGCGTGGGCTTTGACTAGACTCGTGGCATGTCCGAAGAGAAGTACGTCGCTGTGGTCACGGCGCCGGCTGCAGCACCGCAGCACGGCGAGGCCGCGTTCTTCGACGTCGACAACACCCTCATGCGGGGGGCCAGCCTGTTCCATGTGGCCCGTAAGATGCACCAGCGCGGGGCCTTCACGATTCCCCAGGCGATCGGGATTGCCTGGAAACAGCTTATGTTCGTGCTCCGCGGCGAGAAGTTGGATGACGTCCACGCCGTTCGCGACACGGCCCTGGGCCTGGCCTGCGGCATCACCGTGAAGGACATTGAGGCCCTCGGCGAAGAAGTATATGACGAGATGATTGAATCCCGGATCTGGCCGGGGGCCAAGGCCCTGGCCGAGCAGCACCTCCGGGTGGGCCGCAAGGTCTGGCTCGTGACGGCGACACCGATCGAGGTGGCCACGGTCATCTCGACCCGGCTGGGCCTCACCGGGGCCCTGGGCACCGTAGGCGAAGTCCGGGACGGCGCCTACACCGGACGGCTGGTCGGCGAGATCCTGCACGGTCCTGCCAAGGCCGTGGCCGTGAGCGCGGTGGCCGAGGCAGAGGGTCTGGACCTGAGCCGGTGCTGGGCGTACAGCGATTCGCACAACGACGTCCCGCTGCTGAGCATGGTGGGCCATCCCGTGGCCATCAACCCCGATGCCCGGCTCCGCCGCCATGCCCGCGAAAACAACTGGCCGGTCTATGACTTCCGCTCCGGACGGCGCGCGGCCACCCTGGGGCTAAAGGCCGCCACCGTCGGAGGGGCCATCTACGGCCTCTGGCGGGGGTTCTCCCGCTTCCGCGGCCCCACCGTCTGACCCGCGACCCGGCCGGCCCCTGCCGCGCCGTCTCCCGCTGCGCTTCCGGCCCGGCGCTACGCTCCCGGCCCTGCGCTACACTTCCGGCCCGGCGCTACGCTTCCGGCCCTGCGCTACCCGGATCCGGGTCGCGTCCCTCCGAATCCGCGTCGCCTGTCCGAAAACGCATCGCCCGGCCAAAAAAGCGCCGCCCGGCCAAAAGCGCCGCGGCCGTCCGGAACGCGCGCGGAAACCCCAAAGAAAATGCCCGCTGCCTGGAAGGCAACGGGCATTCACATGATGCGAAGTATCTCTACTTCTTATTGCGACGCTGGTGGCGCGTCTTGCGAAGCAGCTTGCGGTGCTTCTTCTTGGCCATACGCTTGCGACGCTTCTTAATAACTGAACCCACGAAAGTTCCTTACCGGCTAGATGCAGTACCTGCCTGTTGGAAAGGGTCCGCGGGCTAAGCAGCAGACTGTACAACTGACAGGTTCTTACAATGACGTAAAACGTTCCTTAACAGGGTACCGCCTCTCGGGGGCACACCACGACCGCAGGCGCCATCCTGGGCCCGCGGATTCTTATTCCCGCCGCAGAAGACGCCGGATGCTCAGGCGGTTTCCGTGTTCCCGTCGACGACAGCACCTTTGAGGTACTGGTCGACGGCGGTTTCCGGCACCCGGTAGGAGCGCCCGAAGCGGACCGCCGGCATCTCGCCGGAATGGACAAGGCGGTACACGGTCATTTTGGATACACGCATGACGTCCGCGACTTCGGCCACGGTCAAGAAGCGTGCGTTGGAGAAGTTAGCCTCCGAAGACATTTCCCTATTCCTTTACTCAAGCGAACGGCAGCCCCATCAAAACGACATGGCGGTGTGCCGATGCTGAGCCATCAAACAACCATGTACTAGATACTGTAGGGGCTGATGGTGCCCCTGTGAAAGAGTTGCGCGGGATTGCAGGGCCCCGGGGCGCAGATCCGGCGGCTCCGCGGCCCCTTCCCTGCCCGCCGCAGGTCCGGCGGAGGGCCTGCCCCGCTGGCCGCCGCAGGTCCGGCGGAGGGCCTGCCCCGCTGGCCGCCGCAGGTCCGGCGGAGGGCCTGCCCCGCTGGCCGCCGCCGGTCCGGGGAAGGCCCGCCACGCTGCCCGCTGCAGGTCCGGGGAAGGCCCGCCCCGCTGCCGCGCCTAGCCCCGGGTCCGGCGGATGCGTGCGGAGGCCGCGAGCTGTGCCAGCACCGATGCCGTGACATCCCACTCCATGCAGGCGTCCGTCACGCTCTGGCCGTAGACGAGATCGTCCGTCCCGGCGGCGTGCTCGGCGACGTCGAGGTTCTGCGCTCCGCCAACGAGGAAGCTCTCCAGCATGACGCCGGCGATGGCACCGGCCGAGGCACCGCCGCTCTCCAGCTGGGAACCGATTTCGAGGGCAACTTCGGCCTGCCGGTGGTGGTTCTTGCCGCTGTTGGCGTGGCTCGCGTCCACGATCAGCCGCGGGTTGAGTTGCTTGGCCGCCAGCTTGGCGGTGGTGGCCTCGACGTCGGCGGCGGCGTAGTTGGGGCCCTTGCGACCCCCGCGGAGGATGATGTGCGTGTCCGGGTTGCCGGCGGTGGCGACCAGGGCGGCCCGGCCCCCGCCGTCGATGCCGAGGAACGACTGTGCCACACCGGCGGCGCTGCACGCGTCGAGCGCGACCTGCAGGTCGCCGTCGGTCCCGTTCTTGAAACCGATCGGCATGGACAGCCCGGACGCCAGCTGGCGGTGGATCTGGCTTTCCGTGGTGCGGGCACCGATGGCGCCCCAGGAGACCAGATCCGCCATGTACTGCGGGCTGATGGGCTCCAGGAACTCGGTGCCGGCGGGCAGGCCGAGCGCCGTGACCTGCTGCAGGAAGCGGCGTGCGGCGCGCAGCCCGGCGGCGATGTCATGGCTGCCGTCCAGACGCGGGTCGTTGATCAGGCCCTTCCAGCCCACCGTCGTGCGGGGCTTCTCGAAGTACGCCCGCATCACGATCAGCAGGTCTTCCTTGTGCTTCTCGGCCTGGCTGACCAGACGGCGGGCGTACTCGAGCCCGGCCTTGGGGTCGTGGATGGAACAGGGGCCCACAATGACGAGCAAGCGGTCATCGACCCCGTCCATGACGGCGCGGACCTCGTCCCGGCCCCGGGCCACAACCCCGGCGAGGCGGGCGTCCAGCGGCAGCTCCGCGAGCATGTCCCGCGGGGTCGGCAGCGGAGTGAACTCGCTGACGCGCAGGTTTGAGGTGGACTGCTGGGATTCGGGGGCTGCTTCGATGCTCATGGGGGTCCTGTTCCGGGATGCGGAGCGGGCCCTGATCAGAACCCGCCGGGAAATGGCGAAGGGCAGAGAATGATCTCTGCCCTGTTGGCTCTGAAGGAAGGTTGGATGCGTGTCAGCTAGACGCGGGCCCCTCCAGAGCCAACGAAAAATACGCATACCAACGGTTTGTCATGATCCCGACCATAGCCCGGCGCTTGCCGCCCCTGCAAAATCCGGACGTAATATTCCGGACGTAATATTTCCTGCACGGAATGTTGCAGCCCCACCCGGGAGATCAGGCCTCAGGGATCAGGCTCAGGCGATCAGGCCCCGGAGCCCAGCCCGGCCTCCGCGTAGTAGCCCTCAATGTGGTCCGCCACCAGCTGCGCCGCGCGGCCGCCGTCGTGGTTCGAAATGGCCGACAGGATCCCCCGGTGTTCGGCACGGAGCCGCGCCGCGGTGGAGTCCCAGTCGGGCAGGTTTCCGGTGAGCCGGCCGGCGTAGTCCTGGATGGCCTCGCGCAGGGAGCCCATCATGGCGCTGACCACCGCGTTCCCAGCGGCATCCGCCAGTGCCAGATGGAAACGGATGTCCAGGGCAAGGAACTCCTCCGTATCGGTGCAGCTGTCCATCTGCTCCAGCAGCCTGGCGGCCTCGGCCAGCGCGGGCGACTCCGGGCGCGCCCGGGAGGCGGCCCAGGACTCCAGCAGCACACGCGTCTCCACGATGTCCTTGACGGGCAGGTGCGAGGTGGCCACATGCAGCCGGAGCGCCGAGCCCAGTGCCGCGGTGGGGTCGGCGATGACGACGGTCCCCGCGTCCGGGCCCGAACCGACCCCGGCCCGGAGCACACCCAGGGCTTCGAGGACCCGGATGGCCTCGCGGACGGAGGTGCGGGAGACCTTGAGCTGCTCGGCGAGCGCCCGCTCGGCCGGCAGCCGTCCGCCGAGGGCAAGCTGGCCGCTGGAGAGCTGGCCCTCAATCCACTGCAGGACAAGCTGGTGGGTACGCATGGGGCCATAATACTTGATGTGGTTGGACCACACCCCTAGACTGTCGCTGGACCACACCCGCCCCGCGAGACTTTTTGGCGGGGACCCGACATCCAGGAACACGAGACCTGCCCGGAGGCAGCAATGACGCAGACCATCGAGCCCGGCAACCCCGAGGCGCCCACCCAGGCAGCGGACACCGGCGCGGGCAGCCAGCCCACCGCAGCCACCCCGGGAAATGTTCCCGCCGCGCTCAAGCGCCGCATCCCCAAGTACTCGGATCTCGCCCCGCTGATGCAGTTCAAGAAGCCCGAGTTCAGCCGCGCCGCAAGGCTGCGCCGCGCCAGCACGATCTGGGATCTCCGGGACATGGCCAAGCGCCGGACGCCCCAGGCCCCCTTCGACTACACCGACGGCGCAGCCGAAGCCGAGATCACGCTGCGCCGCGCCCGCGAGGCGTTCCTCGACATCGAGTTCCGGCCCGGTATCCTCCGGGACGTCTCCAGTGTGGACCTCAGCACCGACATCCTCGGGAAGCCGTCGCGGCTCCCGGTGGGCATCGCCCCGACCGGTTTCACCCGGATGATGCAGTCCGAGGGTGAGTACGCCGGGTCCCGGGCCGCGGCGGCCGCCGGCATCCCCTACACGCTCTCCACCATGGGCACGGCCTCCATCGAGGACGTGGCCGCTGCCGCACCGGATGGCCGGAACTGGTTCCAGCTCTACCTCTGGACGGACCGGGACCGCTCGCTGGAGCTGATCGAACGCGCGGCCAGGGCCGGCAACGACACCCTCATGGTCACCGTGGACACGGCAGTCGCCGGGGCCCGGCTGCGCGACGTGCGCAACGGCATGACCATCCCGCCGGCCCTGACGGTCAAGACCGTGCTGGACGCCTCCTACCGGCCGGCGTGGTGGTTCAACTTCCTCACCCACGAGCCGCTGACCTTCGCCTCGCTGTCGCGCTACACCGGCACCGTCGCGGACCTGATCAACTCGATGTTCGACCCCACCCTGACATTCGGTGACCTCGACTGGCTGCGCGAGACGTGGAAGGGCAAGCTCGTGGTCAAGGGCATCCAGACGGTCGAGGACGCCCGCAGGGTGGTGGACCACGGGGCTGACGGCGTCGTGCTGTCCAACCACGGCGGACGCCAGCTGGACCGCGCCCCGATCCCGTTCCATCTGCTCCCGGACGTCTCTGCGGCGCTTAAGGCGGACAACAGCGACGCGGCGATCATCCTGGACACCGGCATCATGAGCGGTGCGGACATCATCGCAGCCCTGGCCCTGGGCGCCGATTTCACGCTGATCGGCCGCGCCTACCTGTACGGGCTCATGGCCGGCGGGCGGGCCGGCGTGGACCGGGCCCTCGAGATCCTGGAAAAGGACATGCTCCGCACCATGGCGCTGCTGGGCGTCAGCCGTATCTCCGAGCTGACCCCGGACCACGTGCGGCTGCTCGGCAAGTAGCCTGCAGCCAGTATCCCCCGCGGACGATCCACGGACATAGCAGCGGCGGTCGGGTTCTTCGAGAACCCGGCCGCCGCTGTCATGTCCGGAGGGTCGTCGGGGTGGTCCGCTGCCAGGGCGGGGAGTTGCTTTCTGCGGGTTACTTTCTGCGGCCGAACTTCGGCAGGTTGGCCAGGAGGTCGGCGGCCTTGGTGGCGGCGCGGCCGACGGTGCGGCCGATCTGCTGCGGCATCTTGTCCTCGCCTGCGGTGCCGACCGGGAGGACGACGGCGGGACTCAGCGGGCTGCCGGCGGGCCGTCCGGCGAGTGCCGCGGCGGCGGGCGACATGGCTGCGGCAGGTGCCGTGGCTGCGGCGGCGGCGGGCGACATGGCTGCGGCAGGTGCCGTGGCTGCGGCGGCCGCGGGCGACATGGCGGCGGCAGGTGCCGTGGCCGCGGCTGCCGTCAGAGTGTCCGGGGCGGGATGGAGCCGGGGCTCCGCGGTCCGTGCCGGCGCGGGTTCCGCCGAGGTCTCAGGCACGGCGGCGCCGCCGACGTCGAAGGTCTGCAGCCAGCTGGCGATCCCGGCGAGCGGCTTGGGATTGAGCGCGTAATAGCGCTTTTGGCCCTGGGCGCGCATGCTCACCAGGTCCGCTTCGCGGAGGACTTTCAGGTGCTTGGAAATGGTGGGCTGGCTGGCCTCGAGCTCCTGGACCAGCTCACCCACGGCTTTGTCCCCCTTGCGCAGGGATACCAGAATGTCACGCCGCGTTGCCTCAGCAATGACGGCAAATACGTCGTCTGTCACCATGCCCTCCACATTAGCGACATATACGCCGGATGGCATCCACAAAATGGCGGCCCCGAAACATAGTCACCGGGCATTGCCCGGGATCGGGCCCGGTGCTAGAACGGACGCACCGCCTTCCCGGCAGGTGAGGCCGCAGCCTACCGACGCAGAGGAGTGGACCGCCATGGGGAACTTCTTCCGGAAACAGCTTTTCAACATCATCGCCGCCGTGTTCCTGGCCCTGTTCGTGATCGTCTGGGGCAGCGTGCTGGTGCAGGTCTGGGTCTTCCTCCCGGAGGTGCCGGGCACCCCGCCGAAATTGAACGGCGCCGTTGTGTGCGCCGCAGGGGTGCTGTCCACCTCGCTGAGTTCGCTGACCGCCTCCGCCCTGGGATTCACCATTGCCGAGGTGCGCCGGGAGGAACAAGGCGGCGGGCACGCCGCAGGCCAGGAACGGGACGGCGTCCTGGACCCCGGCGGGATCACCACGAAGCTATCCGGGCGGATCATCGCGGCGCTGATGGTGTACCTCGTGATCGGGCTGCTGGTGCTCGGCGTGTGGCTGGTGAAAGGCACCGCGTCCACCGACTTGGTGGGGGCATTCTCGCTCTCGCTGCTGGGCTGGATCATCGGCGCGGCGGGAGTCGTGTTCCAGGCCGAGAAGCCCGTCGCCGACGCTTCCGCAGCCGTTCAGCCAGGGAGCCGGCCGGAGCAGGGACCCTGAACCACACGGGTTCTAGTCGAACCAGGGGTCCAGGCCGTAGAGCGGGAAAACTTCCTTGCGGGTGGCCATCACGGTCCGGTCCACCTCGTCGTTCGGATCGAAGCCGACTTCCCAGGAGCGCCAGCAGAGGTCGACGTCGTCGCCCATCATCTCCGGCGCGGCAACCCCGTACTTGGCCCCGTACTTTTCCTTCACATAGCTGCGCCAGTCCTCCGGGACGGGGGTGCGGAGCGGGACCGGGCGCCCGGCCGCGATGGCGATCAGGTGGCTCCACGCCCGCGGCACCACGGTGATGACGTTGTAGCCCCCTCCCCCGGTGGAGATCCAGCGGTTCTCGCAGTAGCGCGCGGCGAGGTTGCCGATGGCGGTGGCGGCCTCGCGCTGGCCGTCGACGCTGATGTTCAGATGCGTGAGCGGGTCCAGCCGGTGGGAGTCACAGCCGTGCTGGCTCACGATGACCTCGGGTTCGAAGGCGCCCACGAGCTGCGGCACCACGGCGTGGAAGGCGCGAAGCCAGCCGCCGTCCCCGGTGCCGGCCGGCAGGGCCACGTTCACCGCGGTTCCCTGCGCATTGGGCCCGCCGATCTCGTTGGCGTAACCGGTGCCCGGGAAAAGGGTCAGCCCCGTCTCGTGCAGGGAAATCGTCAGCACGCGCGGATCGTCCCAGAAGATGCTCTGGGTGCCGTCGCCGTGGTGGGCATCGATGTCGATATACACCACACGCTGCATGCCGCCGTCGAGCAGCCGCTGGATGGCGAGGGCCGCGTCGTTGTAGATGCAGAAGCCGCTCGCGCGTTCGCGGGCCGCGTGGTGCATGCCGCCGCCGAAGTTCACCGCCCGGACAGCGCTGCCGTCCAGGATGGCGGCGGCGGCCAGCAGGGAGCCGCCGGCCAGCCGGGCACTGGCCTCGTGCATGCCGGGGAAGGCCGGGTCGTCCTCGGTACCGAGGCCGCGTGCCAGGTCCGGGGTCCCGGGATCCGCGCTGACCCGCCGCACGGCGGCGACGAACTCCGGGCTGTGGACCGTGCTCAGCTCGGCGTCACTGGCGACCTCCGGGGCCGAGACCGTGACGTGCTCCAGGTCCAGCAGGCCGAGGCTCTGGGCCAGCTTGGCTGTGAGCTCCATCCGCTCGGGCGCCATCGGGTGGCTGTGGCCGAAATTGTAGGCAGTCATGGACGGATCCCACACCACCGTCGTTGGCAGTGCGGTCTTTGCGAGCCCCGGCAGGTATGTCATCAATCACAGGCTACCCGAGCGTGGGGTGCACTTCCCCCGTCATTGCGCGGGGTTTAGTGGTTTACTACTGAAGGAAGCAGTTTCAAGCGAGGATAAGCCACACATGACGCAGAGCCAGTCGAGGTCCAAGAGCCCGGCAAACTGGCACCCCGGCACACCGGAGCGGGAGGGCCTGTGGATCTTCACACGCCTCCGCGACTTCATCGACAACATCGCCAACACGACGCCGGCCCGGCTGGCGCTCTCCGCGTTCGGCATGGTCATCCTGGTTTTCACGGGGCTGTTGTCCTTGCCGGTCTCCTCGGCCACCGGGGAATTCACGCCGCTGTACCAGTCGCTTTTCACTGCTGTGTCCGCTGTTTGCGTGACCGGCCTGACCGTGGTGTCCACGGCCGCGCACTGGTCCTTCTTCGGCCAGCTAGTCATCCTCGTGGGCATCTTCGTCGGCGGCCTGGGCACCCTGACCCTGGCGTCGCTGCTTGCCCTCATGGTGAGCAAGAAGCTGGGTGTCCGCGGCAAGCTGATCGCCCAGGAGGCCATGAACGCCGGCCGCCTCGGTGAGGTGGGCACCCTGCTGCGGATCGTCATCGTCACCTCGGTGGTGATCGAAGGCACTCTGGCCCTCGCGCTGATCCCCCGGTTCCTGACCCTGGGCGAAAGCTTCGGCCAGTCCGTCTGGCACGGGGTGTTCTATGCGATTTCGGCGTTCAACAACGCCGGGTTCACCCCGCATTCGGACGGCATCGTCCCGTACGAGACCGATTTGTGGATCCTGGTGCCGCTCATGGTGGGCGTCTTCCTCGGCAGCCTGGGCTTCCCTGTGGTGATGGTGCTGCAGCAGAACGGGCTGAACTGGAAGAAATGGAACCTGCACACCAAGCTGACCATCCAGGTCTCGCTGATCCTGCTGGTGTCCGGCACGCTGCTGTGGGGGCTGATGGAATGGGAGAACCTGAGGACCATCGGCGGCATGAGCGTCGGTGACAAGGTCATCCATTCGCTGTTCGCGTCCGTGATGACGCGTTCCGGCGGCTTCAACCTGGTGGACCAGAACCAGATGGATTCCACCACCATGCTCCTCTCCGACGCCCTCATGTTCGCCGGCGGCGGCTCGGCGTCGACCGCGGGCGGCATCAAGGTGACCACCATCGCCGTGATGTTCCTGGCGATCCTGGCCGAGGCCCGCGGCGACTCCGACGTCAAGGTTTACGGCCGCACCATTCCGGAGGGGACCATGCGGGTGGCCATCTCCGTCATCGTCGCCGGTGCCACGCTGGTCGCCGTGTCGGCCATGCTCCTGCTCCAGATCAGCGGGGCGTCCCTGGACCGGGTGCTCTTTGAGACCATTTCCGCGTTCGCCACGGTGGGCCTCAGCACGAACCTCAGCGCCGAGCTCCCGCCGTCGGGCGTCTACGTCCTCACCGTCCTGATGTTCGCCGGGCGCGTCGGGACCGTTACCCTTGCAGCTGCCCTGGCGCTGCGCCAGCGCAGCCAGCTATTCCACTATCCGGAAGAGAGACCCATCATTGGCTAGTTCCAAAAGCGCCGTGAACCGCCCCGCCCACAACGCACCCGTGCTGGTGATCGGGCTGGGCCGTTTTGGCGCCTCCACTGCAGAACAGCTGGTCAAGCAGGGCCGCGAGGTGCTGGCCATCGAACGGGACCGCAGCCTCGTGCAGAAATGGTCGGGCGTCCTGACGCACGTGGTCGAGGCTGACGCCACCAACATCGACGCCCTCCGCCAGCTCGGTGCGCAGGAGTTCAGCTCCGCCGTCGTGGGGGTGGGCACCTCGATCGAGTCCTCGGTGCTGATCACGGTCAACCTCGTGGACCTCGGCATCGAGCACCTCTGGGTCAAAGCGATCACGCCCTCGCACGGCAAGATCCTGACCCGGATCGGCGCCAACCACGTGATCTACCCCGAGGCCGACGCCGGCGTCCGGGCCGCGCACCTGGTCTCCGGACGCATGCTGGACTTCATCGAATTCGACGACGACTTCGCGATCGTGAAGATGTATCCGCCGCGCGAAACCGTGGGCTTCACCCTGGATGAATCCAAGGTCCGGTCCAAGTACGGGGTCACCATCGTGGGCGTAAAATCCCCGGGCGAGGACTTCACCTACGCCCGGCCGGAGACGAAGGTGTCCTCACGGGACATGCTCATCGTTTCCGGGCACGTGGATCTGCTCGAGAGGTTCGCGGCCCGGCCGTAGCGGTGCCGCGGCGCCCGGGGCCTGGGGCCCGAGGTCCGGGGCCCGGGGCCTGGGGCCCGGGGCCCGGGGCCCGGGGCCTGGGGCCCGGGGCCCGGGGCCCGGGGCCCGGGAAGACCGACTCACATCGACATCGCGGAGAAGTCTCCTTGCGCCTGACACGGTTCACGGCGCGGCAGATTCCGCCTGGCGACGCGCGAAAGCCCTGACGCTGCCGGAATACGGTAGCGCCAGGGCTTTCGCGCGTCATGAGACGTTGCGCGCGTCATGAGACGGATGCGCGTCCCCTGCCGCACGGTCAGGGCCCGGCGGTCTTCGCAGCCTTCGCGGCGGCCTTGGCCGCCTGCTTGCTGGCCCGCACCTTGCTCAGCGACTCCGGATCCACAATGTCAGCGACGGACAGGAAGGCGTCCTCGAGGCCATAGTGGCCCGCGGCTTCGCGCCAGCCTTCTGCCTGCAGGCCGCACTGCTTTCCCAGCAGCGCCAGGAAGATCTTCGCTTTTTGCTCGCCGAATCCCGGCAGCGCCTTGAGCCGGCGCAGCACCTCCGGCCCGTCGGGGTCACCCCGCGTCCAGATGGCAGTAGCGTCGCCGTTCCAGTCTTTGTGCACCGTCTCCGCAAGGGATTGAACGCGGCCGGCCATTGATCCGGGGTACCGGTGGACGGCGGGACGCTCTTTGAACATCTCGACAAACTCTTGCGGATCGTAGCCGGCGATCGCGGCCGGATCCATGGATCCTATGCGCGTCCGGATTTTTTCCGGACCGGCGAAGGCCGATTCCATGGTCACCTGTTGGTCAAGCAGCATGCCTGTGAGCAGTGCAAACGCGTCGTCGCTGAGCAGTTTGTCGGCCGCGGGATCCCCTGTGATGTGCAGTTCCATGGGTCCCATCCTGCCACCCGGTCCGGCCTGCGTCATGCGTTGCGCCTGCCGCTAGCCCAGCTGCGTCGTGATCTCCGCTGCCCGGGCGGACGCGGCCCGGGCGCCCTCTGCAATGATCGCGGGCAGGCCGCGGGCGTCAAAGGCGGCGATGGCGCGTTCGGTGGTGCCGTTGGGGCTGGTGACGGCCTTCCTCAGCACCGCCGGGTCCGCGCCGGGCTCGGCCAGCATAAAGCCGGCCCCGGCGACGGTTTGGCGGGCAATCAGCAGCGACAGGTCACGGTCCAGTCCCAGTTCGACTCCGGCATCCGCCATTGCCTCGGCCAGGTAGAACGCGTAGGCCGGGCCCGATCCGCTGATCGCCGACAGCGCATCGACCTGGTGTTCGGGGATTTCGACGACAGTTCCCGCGGAAGCCAGGAGGTCCTTGGCCAGCTGGAGCTGCGCCGCGGAGCAATACGTGCCCGGCGAGACGGACACGACACCACGGCCCAGCCGCGCCGGGGTGTTAGGCATGCTCCGGATCACGGGCTGGCCAGCCGGCAGGGCCGCTTCCAGCTGCTCCAGCGACACTGCGGCGGCGACGCTGATGACGATTGTGTCCGGGGCCAGCGAACTGGCGATCTCCCGCGCCAGGTCCGCGATGCCCACGGGTTTGACGCCCAGGATCACGACGTCGGCGCCGGTGGCCGCCTGTTTGTTGTTCTCCGGCTCTTCCTCGCCGGCGATGACCGTAATGCCGTGATGCCGTTTGGCGAGTTCGTCGGCCCGTTCGGCGCGGCGGACAGTGGCGACGATGTCCGCCGGGTCGGTTCCGCCCGCGAGCAGACCGCTCATGATGGCCTCGTTCATTGATCCACAGCCCAGGAATGCGATTCGGTTGCTCATGTCCCCATCATCGCAGTCCGGACCGATTCACAGCCAGCTCACATCCTGGGGTCAGGGTCTACACAAACTCCGTACGTAACGTAGTCACTACCTCATTGAGGGTGCGAGTGATGCGGCAGACATGCGGATGTCTGCCCGGCACCGGTGGTCCGCGGCGGGTTTCCCCCATTTTCCCGCAGCGGATGGCCGGTGCTTTCGTCGTTAAACGGCGTCTTCCCCTCCTGCGGTCTTCCCCGCGACCGGACCCGCGACCGGACCCGCGTTCGGGCTGCGGCCGTCAGCCCGGCGGCCGTCACGCAGGCCGGCTTCACGCAGGCGGGCCTCCAGAAATTTTCGGTCCGCCGCGTTTCCGGCCAGGTGCAGCGCGGAGCTGTACGCTGCCGCGGCCTCGTCAGCGCGGCCCAGCCGGGCAAGGAAGTCGGCGCGGACGGCGTGGAACAAGTGATAGCCCTCCAGCCCGAGCTCATCCGCGAGGCGCAGCGCAGGTTCCGGGCCTTCGAGCTCAGCCAGGGCCACGGCCCGGTTGAGAGCAACGACCGGACCGGGCGCGACCTGAAGGAGCTGGTCGTACAGCCGGAGGATCTGCCCCCAGTCCGTGGCTGCGGCCTCGGCCGCGTCGCTGTGGACGGCGTTGATCGCGGCCTGGAGCTGGTACGGTCCGGGCTGGTTCCGCCGCAAACATTGCCGGACCAGGGCCTGGCCTTCAGCGATCAGGGCACGGTCCCACAGGCGCCGGTCCTGATCCGCCAGCAGCACCAGGGCGCCGCGGGCTTCCCGCGCCGGACGCCGTGATTCGGTCAGTAGCATCAGCGCGAGCAGGCCTGTCACATCGGGTTCATCCGGCATCAGCGCCGCCAGCAGGCGGCCCAGCCTGATCGCCTCCCGGCAGAGGTCATCCCGGATGATGAAGGACCCAGGGGAGCTGGAACTGTGGCCCTCGTTGAAGATCAGGTACACCACCGCCAGTACCGGTTGCAGGCGTGCCGGGAGGTCCGCCCCCTGCGGCACGCGGTACGGTATCCGCGCATCCCGGATTTTCGCTTTGGCCCGGACAAGACGCTGGGCCATGGTGGTTTCCGGAACCAGGAAAGCGTGGGCGATTTCCGCCGTCGTGAGTCCACCCAGCAGCCGAAGCGTCAGTGCCACCTGGACGTTGGGGGCCAGGGCCGGGTGGCAGCAGGTGAAAATCAGCCGCAGCCTGTCATCGTCCACCGTGCCCTCCCTTGAGAGTTCAGTGATCACCTGCTCCTCGGGCGTCCGGAGTGCCGGGGAGCGGGCCGCCTCTAGCAGTGTCGCCTTGAGTTGTTTGTCCACGCGCCCCGCTTCCCGCCGCAGCCGGTCGATCGCGCGGTTCCGGGCAGTGGTGATGATCCAGCCTGCGGGACTTGGCGGGGTGCCGGCCGACGGCCAGTGCTGGACGGCGAGCGTAAAGGCGTCCTGGACGGCGTCCTCGGCGGCGTCGATGTCCCCCAGCACGCGGGTCAGCACGGCGACGGCACGCCCGTACTCCTGCCGGAAGACCCGGGCGATCTCTGCCTCCGCCGCCGGGGCGCCAGCGGGTTCCGGCGGCAGTGCGGGCGCTGCTTCGCGGGCCATTTGCGGCGGTGCCTAGTGCTGGATCGGTCGTACTTCGATGGGGAGGGTCGTGGCGCGGGCCAACTTGCCGGCCCAGCCGAGCGCGGCGTCGAGGTCCTCCGCCTCGATAACGGTGAAACCGCCGAGATGTTCCTTGGCTTCAGCGAAGGGACCGTCCGTGATGAGCACCTCCGTGCCCTGCTGGCGCACGACCGTGGCGGTATCGGTGGGATGGAGACCGGCGGCGAACACCCAGGCCCCGGCGGCCTTCATTTCGCGGTTCAGGGCCTCGAGGTCCTGCATGATGGGCCCAAGAACTTCCGGGGCCGGGGCGGGGCCGACCGGCTGGTAAACGCTGAGCAGGTACTGTGCCATGGTGCTGTCCTCCTTGACCAAGCGGCCGGCTCCCTGCCGGCCTCTCACCTTCTAGACGAACGGGCCGCCTCCGGTTCGACACTCCACTGCCGGGAATCAGGCCTCAGCGGAACCGCTCACCGCGCGTCCGCCGGCTGGGTTTTTTTGGCGTCGGGTGACTCTGCCTCCGGTGTCTGCGGTTCAGCGGGTTGGTCTGACTGGGTCACGTGGGGAGCGGGCTCGAGTGGCCCCTCGATGACCAGCTGGTCCAGCCGGCGGAGGATCAGGCCTTCGCGGAGTGCCCAGGGGCAGATCTCCATACTGGGGAACTCAAACATTTCGAGGGCGGCTTCGGCCACGAGGGCACCCGCCAGCAGTTGGGGGGCGCGGGCTTCGGAGACGCCGGGGAGACTCAGCCTGTCCTCCACTTCCATGGCCGAGATGCGCTGCGCCCAGAGGCCCAGGTCCGTGGCGAACAGCTCCCGCTTGACGTAGGGGCCGGCGCCGCTGGGTGCCGCACCGGCGATGCGGGCCAGGGAGCGGAGGGTCTTGGAGGTGCCGGCCACGTGGTTCGCCCTGCCAAGCTTCGCGAAGTCGCGCACCACCGGTTTGAGCGTGGCCCGGATGTAGCGGCGAAGTTCCTTGACGCTCTTGGCCGAGGGCGGGTCCTCCTGCAGCCAGTCCCGGGTGAGCCGGCTCGCTCCGAGCGGGACCGACGTCGCGAGCTCGGGGAGTTCGTCCTCCCCGTAGGCCATCTCGAAGGAACCTCCGCCGATATCCAGGTTCAGCATCGGACCGGCACCCCAGCCGTACCAGCGGCGGACGGCGAAGAACGTCATCGAGGCTTCCTCGCTGCCGGTCAGCTCCCGGAGCGTCACGGTGGTTTCATGCTTGACGCGGGCCAGGACAGCAGCGCCGTTGGTGGCCTCGCGGATCGCGGAAGTACAAAACGCCAGCAGGTCTTCGGCCTTGTGCTTGGCCGCGAATTCCCACGCTTCGAGGACGAACTCGATCAGCTCATGCTGCCCGGCGTCGTTGATGCTGCCGTCGCTCTCAAGGAACTGCACGAGGGACAGGGGGCGTTTGTGCGAGGCAAAGGGCACAGGGCGCGCACCCGGGTGGGCATCCACGAGCAGGAGATGGACAGTATTTGATCCAATATCAAGGACACCTAGGCGCATAGTGCCATTATTCCCCCGGGGCCGCGGCCCGCCTAACGGACCGCCCGCGCCCCGACCGCCGGCTTCGGGCTCGCCGGCCTCGCTGGGCTGGCCGGCCTCGCTGGAGACATCCGCCGTACTGGGGCTGGATTAGGGCTGGCTGTCCTCGCCGGCGGTCTCTTCGTCCTCGTCGGCGGGCTTGAAGTCGCGGCGGATGTTGGCGACGCCTTCCGGATCGATCTCGAACCCGAAGGCTGCGCCCGGGTTGATGACCATGCCGAGGTCATCGCCAAGGTTGCCGAGGATAGCGGCGCCCTGGGTTCCGAGCACGTTGGGCGCGGCGGCCAGGTACTGCTCGGTGACGCGGCTGGGGTGGGAGAACACGGCCAGGACAGGCTTCCCCGAGGAGTTGGCCAGCACCAGGGGTTCGACCTGGGAATCGGCTCCTTCGAGCGTATCGGTGCTGACGATGTAGACCTCGTTGTTGAGGAAGGCGAGGATGACATCAACGGGGTTGGCGTCCGGCTCCTCCCCCCGGGCAAGCTTCTCTTCGAGGTCGTTCAGCGGCTGGAGGTCCAAGTGATCGGGCTGTTCAGTCATACCTCTACTCGATCACGTTGCGCCCGGGTCCGCAAACGCGAAATCGCCGGAAGCCCACGAGATCGCCGAAAACTTCCGGCGAACCCGCACGCTTCCGGCGACTTCGGCGCGCCAGGGCTACTTCTTGGCGGCGGCCTTGCGGGCGGGCGCCTTGCGGGCCGTCGTCGTGCGCTTGACCGGGCCCTTGGCGCGCTTCTCCGCGAGGAGTTCCACGGCCTGTTCCCGGGTGAGCTCCTCCAGCGCGGTGGAGCGCGGCACCGTGATGTTGGTGATGCCGTCGGTGATGTACGGGCCGAAGCGGCCTTCCTTCACCACTATGTTCTTCTCCGAGACCGGGTCGGGGCCGAACTCTGCCAGCGGCGGGACGGCGGCGCGGGCGCCGCGCTGCTTCGGCTGGGAGTAGATCTCCAGCGCCTGCTCCAGCGTGATCGTGAAGATTTCCTCTTCCGAACCGATGGAGCGTGAGTCCGTGCCCTTCTTCAGGTACGGCCCGAAACGGCCGTTCTGCACCGTGATCGGGTTGCCTTCGGCGTCCTGGCCGAGCACCCGGGGCAGGCTCATAAGCTGCAGGGCCTCGTCCAGGGTGATGCTGTCCACGCTCATGGAGGCGAACAGTGACCCGGTGCGGGGCTTGGCCTTCACGGGCTTCTTCGGCGGCTTGGGCTTGCCGTTCTTGTAGTACTCCACCGGCTGGTTGGCGATCTGTTCCTCCGTCATCTCCGGGATGACCTCGGTGACGTAGGCGCCGTAGCGGCCGTTCTTGGCCACGACGGTGTGCCCGGTGTGCGGGTCCGCGCCGAGCACCCGTTCCTCGGGGGCGGCGGTTTCCATCAGCTCAACCGCCTTGGCGGCGGTGAGCTCGTCCGGGGCCAGGTCCTCGGGAACGTTGGCGCGGGCGGCCTCAACAACTTCGCCAGTCTTCGGATCGACCGTGGGGATGGAGCTTTCCAGGTACGGCCCGAACTTGCCGACCCGCAGGGTGATGCCCTCGGTGATCGGGATGGAGTTGATTTCGCGGGCATCGATCTCGCCGAGGTTGTTGACGATGCTCAGCAGCCCGGGGTTGGAATCCTCGCCGAAGTAGAAGTGCTTGAGCCAGGCGGGTCCCTCGGCCTGGCCGTTGGCGATCTTGTCGAGGTCCGCTTCCATGTCGGCGGTGAACTCGTAGTCCACGTAGTCGTGGAAGTGCTGTTCCAGCAGCCGGATCACGGAGAACGCAATCCAGCTCGGGACCAGCGCGGAGCCCTGCTTCCGGACGTAGCCGCGGTCCTGGATCGTGGAGATGGTGGAGGCGTAGGTCGACGGGCGGCCGATGCCCTTCTTTTCCAGCTCGGCGGTCAGCGACGCTTCAGTGAAGCGCGGCGGCGGGGACGTTTCGTGTCCGACGGCGACGATCTCCGAGGCGGTGAGGGCGTCGTCCTTGGCCACGTTGGGCAGCCGGCGGGCCTCGTCGGACTCGTCGTCGCGGCTTTCATCCTTGCCTTCTTCGTAGGCGGCCAGGAAGCCGGGGAAGGTGATGACGGTACCGGAGGCCGAGAACTCGGCGTCGCGGCCGTCGGTAGCGAGAGCGCCGAGGCGGATCGTGGCGGTGGAGCCCTTGGCGTCGGCCATCTGCGAGGCGACGGTGCGCTTCCAGATCAGTTCGTAAAGGCGGAACTCGTCGCCGGAAAGCTGCTTGGCCACCTGGGCCGGGGTGCGGAAGGAGTCACCGGCGGGACGGATGGCCTCGTGGGCCTCCTGCGCGTTGGCTGCCTTGCCGGTGTAGACGCGCGGGGACGCGGAGACATATTCCGGGCCGTACAGCTCGGAGGCCTGGCGGCGTGCGGCCGTGACGGCCTCGTTGCTCAGCGCGGAGGAGTCCGTACGCATATAGGTGATGTAGCCGTTTTCGTACAGCCGCTGCGCCACCTGCATGGTGCTCTTGGAGGAGAAGCGCAGCTTGCGGCCGGCCTCCTGTTGCAGCGTGGAGGTGGTGAACGGTGCGGCCGGGCGGCGAGTGTAGGGCTTGGTGTCGACGGAGCGGACGCGGAAATCGGCGTCCTGCAGTCCGGCGGCGAGGGAGGTGGCGAGCTCCTCATTGAGGTGCACGGCGTTGCGGGAGGTGAGCTCACCGCTGTCGTTGAAGTCGCGGCCGCTGGCAACCTTGGCGCCGTCGACCATGGCCAGTTTGGCCTTGAAGGAGCCGGAACCGGCGCCGAACTGGCCGGTCAGGTCCCAGTAGGAGGCCGATTTGAAGGCCATCCGCTCCCGCTCGCGGTCCACGACCATGCGGGTCACGACGGACTGCACGCGGCCGGCGGAGAGCCCGCGGGCGACCTTGCGCCACAGCACCGGGGAGATCTCGTAGCCGTAGAGGCGGTCCAGCACCCGGCGGGTTTCCTGCGCGTCCACCAGATCCTGGTCGACGTCGCGCAGGTTGTCCATGGCGCGGTGGATGGCTTCCTTGGTGATTTCACCGAAGGTCATCCGGTAGACCGGCACCTTGGGCTTGAGTACTTCCAGCAGGTGCCACGCGATGGCCTCGCCCTCGCGGTCCCCATCGGTTGCGAGGTAGAGGGCGTCAGCGTCTTTGAGCTGGGCCTTGAGTTCGGCGACCTTTTTCTTCTTGTCCGGGGACACCACGTAGTACGGCTTGAAGTTGTTATCAATGTCGACGGCGAACTTGCCCACCGAGGTCTTCTTCAGTTCAGCCGGCAGTTCCGAGGGCTGCGGGAGGTCGCGGATGTGACCGATGGAGGCCTCAACAATGAAGCCCTCGCCGAGGTACTTGGCGATGGTCTTGCTCTTGGCGGGAGACTCCACAATCACGAGTTTCTTACCGGTTTTGGCCTTGCTTGGCACGGTGCTCCTACAGAAAAAGGTTGCTCGGGCAGATGCGCCCATACCCGCCTAGTTCACCATATTTTGCGGATTCCCGTGCATTCAGCCCGAAATGAGGGGCTCCCATACACGACTCCCGGACGTCATGGACCCACGCACCGCGGGGCTCCGTCCGGCGCGGACAGGGCGGCCCCGGAGGGTGTCAGGCGGGCCCTGCGGCGGGGTTCGCCGGGGCCTTTCCGCGGTCGTCCGGGATCATTGACCACATGGTTGCCATCCGCTCCGCGCCTTCGGGGACCTGGTCCGGGTCCTCCAGTTCGTAGTCCCGGAGCAGTTCGCAGATGCGGTTGTTCAACTCCTTACGCTGGTCCGGCGTGAGATAGAGCAGGTTGCTGGCCAGCACCACGGAGGAGGGTCCGTCCACGGGTTCGCCGCGCTCGCGCCGCTCGTCGCGGGTTTTGGCGTAGGCGCTGACGCGGCGGCGGTAGGCGTCCAGCTCGAGATCCAGCACGGCGAACTCGGGGCTCGCCACGCCCCCGCCCGAGTTGATGGTGAAGTCGGTGCCGGCGGCTTTCCAGCGGCGTTCCCTGGCATCGCCGGCGGTGGCGGCAGGCACCACAATGCCCCATTTCTGCAGGGCGCGCAGGTGGTAGCTCATGGCGCTTGGCGTGAGGCCGGTCTGCGCGGCGAGTTCGGTCGCCGTCCGGCTGACCTGGGTGGAATACAGTTCGGAAATGACTTCCAGCCGGGCGGCGTGGGCGAGCGCCCGGATCGCCTTCGGGTCAGTGATTTCCACTTTCTTCTCCGGACGCTGCCGGCGTTTGGGGCCCGGAGATGCCGGCGGCTCCGCCATTGGGGTTTCTGTACTCACCCCATAAGTCTACCGACGGCCGCCAAACTATGAAAGAAATGCTTGACACTGAATTATACCGGAGAGTAGCTTGCTATTTATGGAAAAGGCACTTCAGGCGGCGCCGGGTGTGGCACAGCCCGCGCAGCCGCTCTGGCGAAACCGCGATTTCGTTCTCGCCAGCAGCGCCCGCTTCATCGCCACTGCCGGCATGGGCGCGGTCATTATCAGCGTCATCTTACACCTGCAGAACCTGGCCGCCGCGGGTCAGACGCCGGTTGCCGGGCCCTGGCTCGTGGCGGCGTACCTGCTCTGCTCAGCGCTCCCGCTGGTGTTGCTCGCACCGTGGGCGGGACGGCTGGCGGACACCCGGGACTCACGGACGCTGGCGACGGCGTCTGCCGTGGTCAGTGCCGCGGCAGTCGCCGGCATGGGCCTGGGGTTGCAGAATATGGACAACTACCTGCCGGTGCTGTTTGCCATGACCTTCCTCCTCGACGCCGCCCAGGCCGTCGCCGCACCGACCTGGCAGGCCCTGCTGCCCCGGATCGTGGGCGAGGAACGGACCCCGCGGGCGCTGGGCACCATGCAGGCAACCATCATGATCGCCGGCATGGTTGGGCCGGCGGCCGGCGGGCTGCTCAGCGGCTGGGGCGGATCCGGTCTCGTGTTTTCCGTCGCCAGCGGCTGCTACCTTGCGATGGCCGCAGGCGCGCTGCTGATCCGGACCCGCCGGGGCACGGCCGCCGAACGCGTCGGCAAGGGCCGGCCCGCGCTCCTGGAGGGCCTTCGCCTGATCCGGCGCGACGGCCTGGTCTGGGCGCTGGTCCTCGGCGCACTGTTTTTCATCACCGTCGGCGAAGCAACCAACGTCCTGGAAGTGTTTCTGGCCCGCGACGAGCTCGGCGCCACCGAAATGCAGTACGGCTTGGTGGCCGCGTCGTTCAGTCTTGGCATGGCAGCAGGCGCGGCGCTGGCCGGGCGGATCGGGACCCCACCGGCGCGCCTGCGCGCGCTACTGGCTGCGATGGCCCTGACCTCGGCGTTCCTCGGGATCATGGCCCTGGTGCCGAGCATGGAACTGTTGTTCGTGGCCTACACCGCAATGGGGGCCGCCTGCGGGGTCCTGAACGCGTGCTTCGGGGCGATTGCGATCCTGCGGATCCCGGAAAGCGGCCGCGGCCAGGCGATGGCGATCATCGGCGGCCTGACACGGGCCGTCTCGATCGGTGCGCTCGCGCTGGGCGGCCTGCTCGGCGCCCTGCTCCCGATTCGGATGAGCTTCCTGCTCGCCGGAGCGACCGGGGTCCTGGCTGCCCTGGCCGTCGCCGCGTATGTCCTGCCGCGTTACGGCAGCGAGGGCGCTCCCCCGCCGGAAACCCCCGGTTCACGCGCCGTGCCGGCAACGTCGGCCGCGTCCGCCGGGGCGCCAGGGTCAGCCGTACCCGCCACAGCCCCCGGAAATTCAGCCGGGGCGTCAGGCGGGCAGCAGGAATCCGTCGCGCACCAGGTTCCCCACCTCGGTGATGAGCCCGCTGCGGAAGGTTCCGCTGTCCCAGCCCTCGCCGCCGCCCAGCAGCGCCTCGAGGGCGCCGATGATCTGCCCGACGGAGAGGTCGCCGTCGCACGCTGAGACAAAGCCGGCCAGCTCGGTGCTCAGCAGGTTGGTGCGGCGGAGCCCGGCACCCTGGCGCAACAGGATAACGCCGGGATGTTCGGCTCCCGGGCGCTGGTGCCGTTCCTCGGTGACGTCCTCGGCCACGAGCAGGTGCGTAGCCGCGAGATCGTGGGCGGCCAGCCAGTCGGCACGTTCCACGGCCGCGCCGAGGTGCGGGCCGACGGGCTGCTCGATCGGATAGGTGATCTCCTCGAAGCGCCGCAGCACCGGTGCGGCCCCTTCGGCGGGGCGCCGCAGCCAGATCATCCCGAAGCCGATGGCCTCGACGTTGCGGGAGGCAAAATCGTCCAGGTAAGCGGCGTACGAGTCCTGGTAGAGCCGCCGGTCGCGGGACTCGGAGGCGTCCTGCAGCCAGGTTTCGGCGTACTGTTCCGGGCTGACCTGCTCGCGCTGGATGAACCAGACGTCCGTGTCCGGTCCGACCCAGCCTTGCGGACGTTCGTCCCAGGCGGAGCCCGCCGGAATCTCCCAGTTGCCCAATAGCTGGGCCGTGCCGGAAGGGCTGAGGACCGAGGGAAGGGCACGGACCAGCGCGGCGACGATGTCATCGCCCGGCAGGCCGCCGTCACGGTAGGTGAACTGGTCCGCGGCGGCCTCGCCCAGGCTGCGCGGCGTGATCACGAACGGCGGGTTGGAGACCACCAGTTCAAACTCCTCGCCCGCCACCGGATCAAGCAGGGAGCCCTGGCGCAGGCTCACGCGGGCCTCCAGATCGGAGGGGTCCAGGTGCAGCTGGCCGGCGTTGAGCAGCAGGTTGAAGCGGGTGAACGCCAGGGCGCGGCCCGAAATGTCGGTGGCGGTCACATGCTCGGCGTGGTGCAGCAGGTGGAAGGTCTGGATGCCGCAGCCGGTGCCGAGGTCCAGGGCGCGGGCCACGTGGCGGCGCGCGGTGACCTGCACCAGGGTGGTGGATGCCTGCCCGATCCCGAGTACGTGGTCGTGGCGCAGCACGCCGGGCCGCTGGTGGGCGGCGAGATCACTGGCCACCCAGAGCTCCGCGCCGCCGCTGCCGGCAGTGTTTTCCCCCTCGGCGCCGCCCCCCTGGGCGCCGTCCCCGGGGGTGCCGTCCCATCCGTACGGCCGCAGGTCCACCTTCGCCTGAACCAGGCCGTCAGCGGACGGCTCCACGAGGCCCAGTTCCAGCAGGCCCGCAGCGCCGATGCCCGGCAGGGCGGCGTCGAGGGTCGCGGCGGGCTGCGGTTCGGCCAGCAGCCAGAAGCGCACGACGGCGGCGAGCGCCGCCGTCGTCGGCTCCCCGTTGCGGGCTTTCTCCGTGACGATCAGCGCCGGGACGAGCTGGTCACGGGCCAGGGCACTGTGCGCGGCCGCGCCGAGCAGTTCGGCGACGCCGTCTACGGTGTAGCCGATGCCGCGCAGGTCGGCCGCAAGGGATTCGAGCAGGCCAGGGAGGTCGCTGCGCGGGGCGTCGGGGGTGTTGCCGGCCGTGAAATGCGTTGAGGGAGTCACCGGACAAGTTTAGTCCCGGCCCCGGCGCGCCCGGGTCCGGGACTAGAGGTGCAGCCCCGCGTGGATCCGCAGGGCGTCGCGGACGAAGGCCGCGCCCGTTTCGCCGCCGTAGTTCGCGGCGAATCGCGGATCGGCAACGTACATTTCGCCGAGCCCGATGACGTACGCCTTCACGTCGCGGTCGCCGCCGGCTGCGGACGCCGAGGCGGGTGTGCCCGGAATTCCGGTGAGCCATTCGACCTGCCGACGGGCCAGTTCCTGGGCCTCGGCGCTGTCCGCCGCGACGCCCGACTCGGCTGCGGCGATCCAGTCGCTGCCCAGCTGCCGGGAACGTTCCCGCCAGACGTCCTTCTCCGCCGGTCCCATCCCGCGCCACCAGGAGTCACCTTCCGAGTAAGCGTCCTTGCCCCAGCATCCGGGATATCCGGCTCCTGCGCTCGGAGAACCCCGACGTCCAGGCCCAGCTGCTGGACCTGGACCCCTACCGGCCGGTGTCAGTCATGCCGGAGATCAGGCGCGACCTGTCCCTCGTCCTCGGGTCCGCGGCAGAGGCCGCCGTCGAACGGCTCCGGCTCGCCCCGGGCCAGGTGAATGTGCTGCTGCGGCTGGTGCTGCAACCGCTGGACCGGACGCTCACGGACGGCGAAGCCAACCGTCTGCGCGACCGCGTGTACCTGGCCCTGCACCGGGGACGGGTGCTGGAGCTGATCGCCGGGTAGGCCGGCCCGGGAGTCGGCGGCCACCGGCAGCGGCGGTAAGTTGGAGGCATGCCCTTCCTTATCCCCGGCCCCCTGCGCGGCCGGACCAATCTCCAGCGCGCCCGGCCTGTCGGACGCGCCGCCCGGCCGATCTGGCGCGCCGCCCGCGGCCTGGCGGCGGGCGCCGCCGTCGTCCTGGCCGCAGCAGCATGCTCCCCTGCCGGTTCCATCGAGTCCGCAGATGTGCCGGCGTGGAAGGCCACAGCGCTCCCCTCTGCCGGTGGGGTAGTGCTCGAGGACGCGGGCAGAATCCTCAACCGGGATCCGATCACCAAAACCGCGGCCGGGATCGGCGCAGGCACGTACGTGCTGACCATGAGCTGCGACGGTGGCGGCAAGGCCTTCTTCCAGGTTTCCCTTGACGGCACCCGGCTGAGCGAGGCCGGGGCGGCCTGCAACAGCAGCCGCGAAACGGCGCGGATCAAGGTCCCGGCCGCCGGCACGCTGGAGATCAGCACCTCAAGCGTTGATGCCCCGCTCATTTACGCGTACCAGCTGGTGCCCGGAGAGTAACGCCCCTGCCTCCGACACGTCAGGGGCGCCGGAACTTGCCTTCAGAGCCGCCGCCGCTAGGCTCGGTGCATGTCTGCTACCGGGGGTATGCGCTGGAGGGTCCGGGCTGCATTGCTGCTGGCGGTGGCCGCAAGCGCCGCCGGGCTGGCCGGGTGTGAATACGCCGACGACGCCGGACCCTCACCCGCCGCTACCGCCCCTCCCGCCCGGTCGTACCCGGCGAGTTCGCCAGTGCCGACCCGGAACCCGGAACTCGTTGCCGCCGAAACCCGCAATCTGTTGGAGCTCGGGGCCATGCTCGGCGACTCACCGGACGGGCTGCTGGTCGGCGGTTCGGGCGGGCTTGGCGGCACCAGCAGCGGAGGGTTCTCGACCTCAGGCACCGTCACCCGTACCGGACAATACAAGGTCAGCGCAGCCTGCCTCGGGGCACCGGAGGCGCATTTGTCCGTCACTCAAAGCGTCCGGCACGGCGGCACACGCCTGACGCTCAACCTCGACTGCGGCAGCGTGGCGGAAGCTCTCATCGACCTGGAACCCGGGACGGTGTCGGCTTACCTCGTCTGCTATGGCGGCGTCCCCGGGCCCGGAACCGGTGCCGTCGCCGGCATCCGGATTGTCCTCACCGAGTCTCACTGAATCCGGGGAACAGTTTGGTTGAAACAGCTCGGTCCGGCCGCCATTGGACTCTGTTGCGGGGCGGCGGGCGGGGTTAATGTCGGAATATGCCTACTGTTCCGGTGTCCAGCGTGGCCCGGACCCGCACGGTATCCGCCGTCGGACTGTCCTTGACGCTGGCCATGAGCATGGCGCTGGCCGGCTGCGCCTACGAATACGACGATGCTTCGGCCGGCGGGGCGGGGTCCGCATCCGCCCCGGCGTTCAGCGATGCGGCCGTGCCGCGGGATCCTTCGACGAGATGGCCCGTTTCCGGGGCCGAGCTGGATGCGTGGCTGGCGCAGGTACTCCCCGCCACCGAGTCCCAGGTGTTCCACACCGGCTATGGCACCCTTGCGGCGGATGAGGAACGGGAGGAGACCACCTCGAACCTGCCCGCCGGCAGCTACGCCATTACCCTGGCCTGCCGGAGTCCGCGCCGTGTGCTGTTCAGCGTGAGCCATGGCGACACCGAACTGGTGGACCTTCACCTGCATTGCGGAACATCACGGGTAAACGTGGTTTATCTGCCCGCAGACTCTGTGCTCACCATCAGGGTGGAGGCCAACGCTGGAGCCAACTTCGCCTATCGCGTGGGCCGCGTCTGAGGTCCGACGCCGGTCCGCGAACTCAGGCGGCAGGTCCTCAGGCGGCAGGTCGTCAGGCGACGGGGTTTGAGACGGCAGTCTTTGGGGCAGCGCAGCCGTCCGGGCAGCGGAGCGTCTCCGGGCTGGCGGCGCAGTCCGCGCAGTAGAGGGTGAGCGTGCGGCACGACGGGTTGGAGCAGTTCTCGAATTTGCTTGTGGGCGCCGAGCAGCGGACACATTCACCGATGGTCTTCGCGTCCCCGCTGAATTCCAGGTGCATGCGCTTGTCGAACACGTAAAGCGAGCCTTCCCAGAGGCCCTGGTCCTTGAAGGTTTCGCCGTAGCGGACGATCCCGCCGTCGAGCTGGTAGACCTCCTTGAAGCCGCGGTTCACCATAAGGCTGGACAGCACCTCACAGCGGATCCCGCCGGTGCAGTAGGTGACGACCGGTTTGTCCTTGAGCGCGTCGTACTTGCCGGAATCGAGTTCCTTGATGAAGTCGTGGGTGGTGGCCACGTCCGGGACCACCGCGTCCTTGAACTTGCCGATCTGGGCCTCGAAGCCGTTGCGTCCATCGAAGAAGACGACCTCTTCGCCGGAGTTCTTGCGCGCTTCCACTAGCTGGTGGAGCTCCTCGGGTTTGAGGTGCGTGCCGCCGCCGACCACGCCGTTGGCATCGACCTTAAGTTCTCCCGGCGCACCGAACGACACGATCTCGTCGCGGACTTTGACGCTCAGCCGGGGGAAATCGGCGGCCCCGCCGTCGGACCACTTCACATCGATAGCGTGGAAGCCCTTGTATTCGCGGGTGGTCTTCACATACTGCTTGACCGCGTTCAGCTCGCCGCCGACGGTCGCGTTGATGCCGTCCTTGGAGATGAGGATGCGGCCGGTCAGTCCGAGTTTCTCGCAGAGGGCGCGCTGCCAGAGCCGGATGGCGTCCGGGTCCGCGAGGGGGGTAAAGCCGTAAAAAAGCACAATTCTGTTCAAAGCCACGTTTTAAGGGTACTGGGTGGACCGGCAGCCAGGGTCCGGGCGGCCGCGCCAAGGGTTGCGCTGGCAGAGCGAAGCGGGGAGAGCCCGGGGTGCGATCGGGGCGGCGAGCGCCGTGCTATCGCGCGGCGAACGCTGTGCCGGTCCCGCCGTGGTCCTGACCCTAAGACACCGGTTCCGGCCGGGCGGTCCGGTCACAATTGAGTAAGCAGGCCCGCTTCCCCGGCCCGGCCCCTGTTGCTTGTGGCGGGGCTGGAATACGCTCATCACATGAGTCTTGAGGCCATGGTTGCAGACACCACGCATCTGCTGGAAATCTGGGTCGCCGGCTGGGCCGGGTGCCGGGGATATGAAACACGCCGGGAGGGCCGGTTCCCCGCGGCTTTGCGGGCGGACACCACCCACGAATGGGAATACTTCGCCCACGACCCCTCCGATGCCGAGTTCGCGACGCTGGCCGCCGTCACCGCCGAGGTACCAGCCCGGATTCTCACAATCCTCACGAATGACGTGCAGCGGTACCATTTCCTCGCCCAGCAGCACGGGCTCAACGTCACGTCAGCCTCGCAGACCATGATGATCGTGGACATGGAGACCCAGGACGCGGAGGATCCCTGGCTTCCGGATGATGACCTCCGGTGGGTGCCCTCCCGCACAGACGGCGTCCACCACGCAGTGGTCTACGCCGGGGACGAAGTGGCCGCGAGCGGACGGGTGTTCGTGGTGGACCACACCGCAATCTTCGACAAGATCGTCACGGAACCCGGATACAAGCGCCGGGGACTGGGCAGCTTCATCATGCGGGCGCTCGCCGCCCAGGCTTTCGAGCACGACGTCGAAAACGGGCTGTTGCTCGCGTCCCTCGACGGGCAAAAGCTGTACTCGCACCTCGGCTGGACCACGGTCAGCCATGTGCTGATGCTCTCCGCCTCGGACGAGGGCACCGACCTCTCCGTGGGCTGAGGCCCTGGCAGGTCCAGGCCGGCAGTCCTGCGCCGTCGGGTTCAGTGCCGGCGGACGGGTGCTGGCGGGTTCCGCGCCCCGGGCGGATTTGAGGCCGGGTGAAAGAATGTACGAGTGAACCCCCATGATTCCCTGATTCCGTTGCTGGGCCGCGGCCCGGACCCGGAACAGCTCCGTCATGTGCGCACCATCCCCGCCCGCCAGGCCGTCCACGCGCCCTGGCCCGGGTGGGCCCATCCCGATGTGGTGAACGCCTACGGTTCGCTCGGCATCCACGAGCCGTACCGCCACCAGATCCAGGCCGCCGACCTCGCCCACGCCGGCGAGCACGTCGTGATCGCCACCGGCACCGCCTCCGGAAAGTCGCTGGCCTACCAGCTGCCGGCGCTGGACGCGATCCACCGCTCCGAGCTGCGGGTCCTCGCCGAACCGGGCAAGATCCACGACGACGGCGCCGTCACCCTCTATCTGTCGCCCACCAAGGCCCTGGCGGCCGACCAGCTGGCTGCCATCCGGGCCCTGAAGCTCCCCACCGTCCGGGCAGAGACCTACGACGGCGACACCGACCCCGCCTCCCGCCGCTGGATCCGGGACCACGCGAACTTCATCCTGGCCAACCCGGACATGCTGCACTTCGGGATCCTCCCCAACCACGCCTGGTGGGCTCGGTTCTTCCGCCGGCTGCGCTACGTGATCATCGACGAGGCCCACAGTTACCGCGGCGTCTTCGGATCCCACGTGGCCAACCTGATGCGGCGGCTGCGCCGCATCTGCGCCTACTACAGCCCCGACGGGTCCGGGCCGGTGTTCATCGCGGCCTCGGCCACGGCTTCCGAGCCCGGGACCTCCTTCGGCCGGCTCATCGGCGCTCCCGTCCGTGCCGTGTCCGAGGACTCCTCGCCGCACGGCTCCACCACCGTCGCGTTCTGGGAGCCTGCCCTGAGCGAGGTCCGGGGCGAGAACGGCGCCAAGGAGCGGCGCACAGCCGTGGCGGAAACCGCGGACCTGCTGGCCAACCTGGTCTCCTCGCGGGTGCGCACCATTGCGTTCATCAAGTCCCGGCGCGGCGCCGAGACCATTGCCTCCATCACTAAGCGCCTCCTCGACGAGGTCGATCCCAGCCTGCCGCAACGGGTCGCCGCCTACCGTTCGGGCTACCTGCCGGAGGAACGCCGCGCCCTGGAGAAATCCCTGCGCTCCGGGGAACTGCTGGGCGTCTCCAGCACCTCCGCCCTGGAACTGGGGATCGACATCTCCGGCCTCGACGCCGTGCTCGTCGCCGGCTGGCCGGGGACCCGCGCATCGTTGTTCCAGCAGATCGGCCGCGCCGGCCGGGCGGGGCAGGACGCCATCGCAGCCTTCGTCGCGAGCGACGACCCGCTGGACACCTACCTCGTGAACCACCCCGAGGCGATCTTCGACGTCTCGGTGGAGGCCACGGTCTTCGATCCCTCCAATCCCTATGTGCTGGGACCTCATTTGTGTGCCGCCGCCGCCGAACTGCCGCTCGGGCACGCCGAACTGGGTCTTTTCGGTGCGACGTCCGAGAAATTGCTGGACCAGCTGGTGGCCCAGGGGTATCTGCGCCGGCGCCCGGCGGGGTGGTTCTGGACCCACCCGCAAAGCGCCGCGGCCATGGTGAACCTGAGGGCCGACGGCGGCGGCCCGATGAGCATCGTGGACGCCGACACCGGCTCCCTGCTCGGGACCATGGATTCCCCGCAGACGCATTACCAGGCCCACACGGGTGCCATCTACGTCCACCAGGGCGAGAGCTACGTGGTGGAGGACCTGAACGAGGACGACCACTGCGTGATGGTGCGCCGAGCGAACCCCGACTACTACACCACCGCACGGGACGTGACCCAGATCGAGGTGCTCGAAACGCAGCGCACCACCCAGTGGGGCGATGTGGCTGTGCATTTCGGCGACGTGAAGGTGACGACGCAGGTGGTCTCCTTCCAGCGCAAGGCGCTGATCTCGAATGAGATCCTCGGCGAGGAACCGCTGCAGCTGGGGGCCCGGGACCTGTTCACCAAAGCGGTGTGGTTTGTCATGGACAACCGATCGCTGACCGGCGCGGGGCTGATCGAGGCCCAGTTCCCGGGCGCCCTGCACGCCACGGAGCACGCGGCGATCGGCCTCCTTCCGCTGGTTGCCTCCAGCGACCGCTGGGACATCGGCGGCGTGTCCACCGCCATCCACGCCGACACCGGCGTGCCGACCATCTTTGTCTACGACGGCCACCCCGGCGGGGCGGGCTTCGCCGAGCGCGGCTACGACAAGGCCAGGGTCTGGCTCGCCGCCACCCGCGACGCGATCAAGGCCTGCGAATGCGAGTCCGGCTGCCCGTCCTGCGTGCAGTCTCCCAAGTGCGGCAACAAGAACAACCCCCTCGACAAGGACGCTGCTGTAACCCTCATCGACGTGCTGCTCAAGGACGCGACGGACCGGATGCGCACCGGCCAGCCGGACCAGGCAGCTGCACCGCTGCAGGCCTAGTCCCCCTGCGGCCGCCGGTTCACGGGGGCGGTCCGGCCCTGGCCAGGCCGGTGGCCCCGCCCACGGGGGTGCGGACCAAAAGCTCCGTGCGGACCTGGACCGTGCTGCCGGCGCCCTCGGAGCAGCTGAGAACCCTGGCATTGTTCCGGCGTGCGACGTCCGCGGCGACAGCACAGGGGTCTCCCTGGATAATTCCCCGGGCAGCATCCGCGGCAGCGAGGGCCGCCAGATCAGCGGCTGCGGCCGCCCGGGTTGCCAAGGCTGCCGACTGGGCCAGCAACGCGATCAGGACCGCTGCCAGGACGACCAGGAGCCCCAGCCCGAGCGCCAGGATGGTCCCGGCGCCGCGCTCCGGGTGCTCGCCTGCCGGTGCCACGCGCGTCGAATGCCGGCTCATGCGGCGAGATTCTGCAGCTGGTAGCGCCACGTCCGGATAGCCCGGGCCGCGGCTGACGGGCCGGACGTTTCGCCCCGGGTCCAGGCGCGGGCCGAGAATGTCCAGGGAAGAAGCGAACCAACGGCGCCGGGAACCCTGCCGGAGACCGTCACGGTGAGCCATTCGCCGTCGGACGCCACGGCGGAGGCCGCCGAGTCACCCGCGAGCTGCCGGACGATGGCGCCTACTGCGCCGGCGTCCTCGCCCCGGGCCAGGGCGCGGGCGCCGGCCCGCGCGGCCTCCTCCAGCCGCAGCTGGGTGACTCCCGCCGCTGAGCCGGCCAGCAGCAGCGCCAGCAGGAGCATGACGGCGGGCAGCGCCACCGCGAATTCAGCCGTGACGGCCCCGCGGCCCGGATCGGAGCGACCGGCCGGCCACGGGCGGGCAGGCGCGTCCGCTCGAGGGGGCGCGCCTGCCCGGTTCACGCCTCCGGGCTGCCGTCCGCGGTTCATGGCAAGGCGAGCGCCGTGCGGATGAGGTTCAGCAGAAAACCCCGGACCTCGTCACTGCGCATGATGAAGACGAGGATGCCGGCAAACCCCACCGCGGCCAGGGTGGCAATGGCGTATACAAACAATGGGTGGAGTTACTTGTCTTCATACAAGTAGTGCCCGGTCAGATGCGGAAACATCTACCGGGCGTGGCAATCAATAGCTCCCTTGACTGCATCCCCAGCATACCGGCCGGGTCTGATATTTCACAGGGCTGTTGAGCGTCCCAGCGCGTTCCAGCCCTCCCCGCGCATAACCAGAGGGGCGCGGTTACATCTCCACCGAACGCCTAGAACCGCCTAGGCGAGACGCCCGTTAGCTCCGGAGTCCAGGCCATACCGGAAGACACGGCCCAAAATGGGCCGGGTCCAAGTGTCGTGGGCAAATGCAGCAGAGCGGAGACGGGGGCGGCGGGCTTTTTTGGGGTAGGGGTCACTCACCTAGAAGTAGCTCTCCCGCCGGGAGTCCGTTCTAGTTCTCCCCGCCCCCTGCCCAGACCAGAGAAAGCGAAAACCGCTATGACCAGGACCGCCGCCCGCACCACCCGCCGCCTAACCTTCCAGCCGGCACCCGGACACCCCGGCGGCCAGTACGCCCGGCCCGCCTCAATCCCCGCGGATATGCCCGTCACAGCCCAAGAGGTCCGTCCCGGAGTCTGGGAACTCGCCGCCAGCATTGACGGCCGCGACGACTACCAGCTCGAGGCCACCACCGGACTGGACCCCGACCGCAAACCAGACGAAGCACAAGCAGGGGTGCAACTGGGGATATCCATGTGGATTACGGAGTGGTTTGCCTAGATTTTGAGGATTTCAACGGTTCTGCCTGATGCAACAACCGTGTAATACTCGCCCACCCGGACAATGTTGGCGATTCTCAATAGACTGGGTTCATGAGCCGGACCATTCCGGCTCCTGGCGATACAAATCAACCTCGCCGTGGTCGGTTTTGGCTGTAATCCAAAACCGGGCGAGGTTGCTGTCCGTCGAAGTCCTAATCCGACACCTGCACCGTATGCAAGGGAACCGAAAGGAATCTTAGGGAATGTTCTAGCACCTAAAACATACCCGTTACGGGAGGCCCGTGGCAATCGAATGTCCAGTGGACGTCCAGTTGAAAAACCTCGGGTGCTTGCAGGTGGTCGGCAAACCTTGCCTAAGGAGCCGCCTTGACCACGCACGACCCAAACCAGCCGAACATCCCTGCCCAAAGCCCACTGATCGCCAACGTCTGCCTGATTATTCAGACGGCAGTAAACGTCGCCGGGCTGGTATTTCATTGGTGGGTATTCACGAACCGCTAGCCAAGTAGCGACAAGCCCTCCCCGGAGCCGCACTGTCCGGGGAGGGCTTTGTGTCGTCCTCAATTTCCGCCGTGGAGGCCATCCGGACTAGCTGCTGGAACAGGACCGGCATAGTCGCCGCCGACCGAGGCCACGACGACCAGGCCGGCCAGCTGCCCCAGCTCAAACCGGAGCGCCGCCAGTTCCGCGAGGACCGCCGCGCAACACCCGCACCCGCACCCCACGGGCACGGCGTCGCCTATCACGCCCCCGCCCGCCGACGTCGAGCCGGCACAACACCAGGCACCGGCACACCACCCTGAAGCCCCCGCAGCTGGGAGAGCTTCCCGCCGGCCCGCTCCTTCACCACCGGCACCGCCAGGGCCCGGCCCAGATCCTTGAGCGCGGACAAGTACGCCGCGGACAACCGGGTCGACGGCGCGGCGTCATAGCCGGCGTCGTCCATCTGCCCCGCAAGCTCCCGGCACAACGCCAGGAGCGCCGCGTGCTTATCCGTCAGGAGCCCGACCCCCGCCTTAATCGTTCGTTCCAATGCTTCCCGCTGAGTGTCCATAACCTTTAGACGCCTTCCCGTTTTCCGTTCCACATGAACCGCCCAGGGCTAAAAGTGGCCGCAGACAGAGAGATCACTGCCGGATCTCGCGTTTCCGGACGTATGAGCCAGCGATTCCAACCCACTTACCCCCCGGTGTGTGCTCAGAGACGCACGCTGCCTTATTTCCCGCGTTTCCGTACCGTTTCGCGGGTCAGTGGTGCGCCGCAGTGTTCGCGTCCGGGACAGCGCTTTGTGGTGGTCCGGCCGGGTCCGGTGCCGTGAGGTTCCCCGCCGTCCGGTCCGGGTCCTGCCCGAGTTGTCCGGGCAGCCGGCCGCCGGCGGTGCGCCCCGGCAGGGATACCCTGCCCGTTCCCGACGTCGTCGCCGCGGTCCGTGTTGTCCGCCGTCATTGGTTCCCCCGTCCGGTCCGTGCCAGCCATGACCGGGCCGGCACCCGTGCCCCCTGCCCCCGGAGCAGATACCCCCACCCCTAGCAAGGGCACCCCCACCCCAGGGCCGAGGCACCCCCCAGGTACGAAACCGGCCCGGCGTCTCCCGGAAAGGGGAAGAAACGCCGGGCCGCACTATCAGGCGCTGGAAGACCAGGGTCCCCGCCTCATGCCAGGGCGGGGAGGTCTTCCATCGTTCCCGCTACGTGGTGGATACCCGCAGCGAGTGACGTTGACGCCGGTCAAAGGGGCCGGCTTATGCTGCCGCCGGCAAAGTGATCTCAGCGACGCCGAGCGGCTGGAACACGCTCACGGAGAACCGGCCCTCGGTCCGCGCCTTGACCTGGTTTTTATCGAAGAGGACGCCCGAGGAATCCCAAAGAGTCTCGATTCCCTGCTGGTCCGTGTCCACCGCGACGGCGGAAGCGTCCAGGACAACCGCGGTCCGCAGAGTGACCGCGGAGGACACCACGACGGGGACGCCCCACACCGTCCGCGCCGCACGGTCAACCGGGCCCCCGAGGTCAAAGTTCCCGGACAGGTTCCGTTTGGTTTCGATCTTCTCCCAATCGGCAGGGTTGAGCATGAACACCGACCCCACGTGGCCGGCGACCTCCAGCGCGGTCAGCGCCGCCCGCAGCGTCACGACGTCGTCCGCACCCGCGGCAACGGACTGGGTCCCCGACGTGGACAGGATGCCGGCAATGTGGCCCTCGGTGCCGTCGCCGTTCAGGATCTCAGCTTCCACGGCGAGGCCCAGACCGTAAAGCATTTCGTCGGCAATGAACCGCTCAAGGTTCCCGGAGTCCTGCAGCAGGTACTTGTCAAGAGGCTCGGACAAATGAGCTACCGTCTGCAGCTCGTTGTCTACCCCGCGAATCGTGTACACCGACTGGGGTTTGGTTCCGCCGGCCGGCACCACGGCCGCGTTGTTCGTCCGCGTGACCTGCCGCATTGTCTTGAACGTCGGGGACTCCCGCCGGACCAGGGTGAGGAAGTCCAGGACCGACGTCGCCGGCCGGCCTAGCGGCACCGCGTCCCCGGATACCGGCACGGAGGTCAGCACCGAACCCGTCTCCACCAGAGCCTTCCGCCCGGCAGGGTCCCCACCGTAAGCGTGCATTTTCTTGGCGATACCGACCGCCGCAGCCTTCCGGCCACGGCCGGTAAGCGCGAGCCGGTCCACGCCGGCACCGGCACCGCCGGGCCCGTCAATGTCGGCAGCGAGGGCCCGCGCCGTCGCCATAATTTCCTCGTCAGCCAGGGCCGTCTTGAGCGCGTCCAGGTGCCCAACGGCCGTGGCCCGCAGCCGGTCATATTCGGATTTCTCGCCCGCGGTCAGGTCCCGGCCGGCGTCGCCCGCCTTCTCAGCAATGGCCCGCGCTTCTTTAGCAGCAGCGCCCGCGGACGCCCGCAGCTTCTCAATTTTGACACTCATGATTGACCCCTTTCAGGGCAGGGAAATGTGCACCGGATGCCGGCGCGCGAAAGTGGTTTGAGAACACCTGGGCGAGCTCTACGGGCGGCGACCGGGTCCTGGTTCCTCGAAACTTGACGCCCGCAAAAGCGCCCTCGTCCCTTGACCTTGACCGGTGCCGTTGGCGGGCACACAATCCCTGGCGGTGCCGTGGCACCTACGCCGGCCGGCCGTTTGCGACGGCGGCGACGTTGGGACCAATGTACCGTCGCCGGCCACCCGCAGCGCCGCCATTATTCCGGTTCCTCAGTCCCGGCCAGGTCCCGCTCTTCGTCCAGGTGCCGGAGCATCAGCGCGGCCCAATCCGCCAGGCCCAGATCCGGCCGGACCGTCCGCGCCGCCTTCATCATCCCGAGCAGGTAAACCGTGAGCTCGAGGACCTCGTCCGGCTCCATGCCGGCAAGCATCCCGACCGCGCCGGCCGGGTCCACGGCGTACCCGTGAATAAGTCCGAGCGTGTCCCGCTGAATCTGTGTGCTGCCCATTTTGCGTCCTTAGTTCGTTGGTTTCGTTGCTTGGTTGACAGGCCGGCCCACACGCCAGCCGGCTCCGGATACGCCGCGACATACGCACCACAAGGGCCCATGGCCGGACAGCCCAGGCACGCGGCCGCAGCTGCCGCCGCCGTCGCCACATCCTCAGACGCCCACGACGCACGATTCCCCAGGCACGGGACCGACCCACCAGCCCGGAGCACCGCACCGAGCGCGGCCATGAGGTCAGCGTGGGCCCCGTGCCGGTCCGTGTCCGGCCGTTGCTTCCCGCGCGCAGCGGTCCGCGGCAGATTCGGCCGGCGGTCCGTCATGACCGCCGGCCCAACGTGACCGGACACACCTTGGTCACAAAGACGTGACCTGACTGCGCTACAACCCGGCCGGCCCATAGGTCCCCAAGACGTTCGTGTTCCGTGTTCCGTGTTCCGCGGGTACAGGCCAGGAATCGAGGAACAGCGGCCGGCCGGTTCACCGCCGCGCCTTCCACGTCGTCCGGCGGCCGGGAATTCGCACGCGGGAAAGGTGAGGCTTGCAGATCAGGCAGGGCACGGCGCGGCCGGCGACGTCCGGGAGCCACCCATCCAGGCACTTGTGGCCGGCCAGCTCCGGAGCGTCCGGCGTGTCCGGCGGAAGCACCGACAACCCGAGATCCTGCCGGCGGCCGTCGTCGTCGGCACTCACCTCGGCACCCCGAACAACACCAGCGGCACCGGAACGCCGTGTGGCCCGCACACGGCCTCAAACGGTCCGCGACGGGCAGACACCCCGGAAGGACCCCCGGAAGCCACCAGGACCGGCAAAGCACCAGCCGCAGCCGCAGCCGCAGCCGCAGCCGCAGCGATACCCGCACCCCGACCGGAGTTGCACCGGCCAAACTCGCCCGCCGGGAGGTCACGCCGGCACGCCGCACACGTCCTGACCACGGGCGGGACCCCCGCGCCGATCATTCCGGACCGTCCATGCAATTCGAGCAGCCGGCCGGGCCCGAGCAACCCCGGCAGTGGCCGGACAAGCTGCCGGCGTTCCCGGCGACCAGCTCCACCCCGCAGCCATGGCAAAACGAATCCGCAGACGACCCGACCGGGGCCGGCGCGTAATCCAACCACCCCGCATCGGCCGCCGGCGTCCATTCCGTAGACGAAAGAGCACGAAAACTAGACGGCACCGGCAAAGCTTCTATTTCTCTTTCTTCTTCTAGAGCTTCTTTCAGTCCCGGCCTGTCCCTTTCGGTTAGCCGTTCGGTTAGCGGTTCGGTTTTCAGAACCCGTTCGGTTAGCCGTTCGGTTAGCGGTTCGGTTAGCCGTTCGGTTTTCAGTTCCCGGACTTGTTCCCGCGGCCGGCCACCCTTGACACCGTTCGCGGTGTTGGCCTCCTGTTGCTTAATGACGGCCTCCCGCGGACGCTGATATCGGGCCTGGTGCCGGATCACGTAGGCCGGCCCGACGTCCGACCAATACCCCCCGTCCAGCAGTTCCTGGATAGCCTCCGGACGTTTTGCGAACCGGGGGAAATCCTCTTTCGGGATGACGCAGTCGAGGAGCTTCCGGTTGGACCAGACCAGCCCGTCCGAGTGGAGCCGGTACGCGGCGTCGGACAGCGTCCAGCAGTCGTCCGTGAAGTCGTCGGAGAGTTTGGTCCAGGTCACGCCGCCACCGCCAGGAACTCGCCGGCGCGTAGACTCACGGCTGGATGCTTTACCTTGGGGCCCGAACCGTTACCAGCGGCGCGGGCCCTTTTTGCTGCCCTCATTTTGAGGCACCGCCGGCGGCACGCAGCAGCCCGGCGATTCGTGCGGCTTGCTCCGGGCGCAGCGGCGGCCAGGATGCCACTTTTTCGCGGACGTGTTCTTCGAGCCGCAACGCTTTGAGGTTTTGCCGCGCCGTGACCAACTCAGGATCACCGGCGGGGCGGGAACGGGACAGGGACGCGATTTTAGCGCGTTCATGGGTCCAGGAATCGGACGGTGTAGTCATTTGCATCTCCGCAGGCATGGAAAAACCGCGGCCCGACGGAGACCGATTGCCAGAAAGAAACCTCGCGCGCCCCTACACCCGGCGCGGTCTTGTACGGAAAAAACTAATCCGCTTCGACTACTAGAAGTAGACGATACCCCATGAAAATTTGGCCGCTAGAAGTTCGACAGGTCAAGGGAGCGGAGACCGGCGGCAACAGCGCCCGCCGTGATGGTCTTGAGACGTTCATCGTTCAGCCGCACGTCCGCCCGGCACGACGGGCACCGAAAGGCATAGGCATGCTGGAATCCGGCACCGCTGAACCTTGTGTGGTTCGTGCCGCTACTGCCTTTGTGCCCTTCGACTTCCACGCCCCACAGGCCGGGCCCCTCCAATGCGTCCATATACAGCACCCTGGCCAGGGCCCTTCGGTCATGAGTTTGCCGGCCGGTGCAGAACAGCAAGACGAACGCCTGCCGGCTCTTTGGCTTTCGGCGGCTCACGCGCCCGCCGCCTTCGGTTGCATCCTCACCGTTTCGGGATCGAACTCGCCCCGGTGCGGCCCGGATTCCTGCAGCTCAATCGTGAACTGGTCCCGCAGAATCTCCCGCTGAATATCCACCGGCGACGCCAGGAACGTCGCCCGCGGATCATCCGACAGAAGCACCCCGGACAGCGCACGGCTTCCGCCGTTTGCCGCCGCCATGCTCTCCAATGCGTTAACCATCTTCTCAATTTCCAGGGTGCCCTCGGTGAGCTGATCCTCGGAAATCTGGCCTTGACCAAACAGCCGTGCCAACTGTTTTTTTCGGTTGAGCAGCGCCACGACGTCCGCGGATTCGACGGGCCGGGACCGGTCCTCTTGTGCTTGGAGCTCAGCGACCAGCGCGGCGCGCACGTCCTCCCGCGCCAGGTATGCGCCAGCCATGGCCCGGACATAATCATCAAGCGGCCTCATGGCCCGGTTAGCGTGGCCGCCGACGTACCGCCCGCCCTCTTGGTGGACACTGCACCGGTAGGAGCGCCGGCCCGTTTCAACGCCGAACCCGGTCATGTGCCGCCCGCAGTAGCAGACGGCGATCCCGGAGAGCAGATACCGGAACTTGGACTCCGACTGCCGCGGCCGGTCCGGGCTCGTCAGGATAGCCTCAACTTTCCGCAACAACGACAGCGGCACCAGGGCCGGCCAGTCATCACCGACGACCTGCCCGTGGAACGTCACCAGCCCGGCATTCCGCGGCCGCATCAGCACCCGCCGAACCTGCGTGGTGTTCATGCGCCGCCCGCTCAGACTCACCGCGCCGGCGTCCGCCCAGTCCCGCGTAACGCTTATGAGGGACCGGCCGGCGACAATGGTCTCCATGCCGGACCGGATCAGCCCGGCCGCGACTTCATCCACGACCACGCGGCCGCCACGCTTCCGGCCGAGGGTGTCCGTGATCGTGTCCACTTTCAGCCAACCCCAGGGAATCCGCCCGCCCAGGTACTTGCCCGCGGCGGCCGCCTGCTTCTTCTGCGCCTTGATCCGCTCCGCCTTGTGGTCCGACTCGTGCTGATTCCATGCCGCAACAGTTTTAGCGACCGCCAGCCCGGTAGCCGTGGACAAGTCCAAGACTCCGGCACTGACTTGATGAGTGACGACACCGGCCGGCCGGCAAACATCGATATAGCGTTCCAGGTCCCTTGTCCGCCGCATGAGCCGGTCCGAGTGGTAGCACAGGACCAGGTCCAGCCGGCCGGCCTCAATATCGGCCAACATGCGCTCGTAGTGAGGACGCCGGCGGCCGCTGTAGGCCGAGACATCGTTATCGGAATAGACCTCGGCAACTTCCACGCCCAGCCGGCCGGCCAGTTCACGGCATAGCGTCTCCTGCCGTTCCGTGCCGAGCCCGGTCCCCGCTTGGTCCCTGCTTATCCGCACGTATATCGCGGCCCGTTGTGGCTGCCCTTGTCCCATGCCGGAAGCTTACCGCCATAGTAACTTGACAAGATAGCCGTATACTCGGCCGTCGCCATCCCGCTCTCGGAACCGAACAGCTTTCTGCGACGCGCCCGGAACGGCTCAACAGCGGCGGCGCCCGGGTAGATCTCGCGGATCTCTGCGCCGTCCGTCTCGGAGCGGACGTATTGGATGTGCCGGACGTGCTGGACCCTGCGGGTGCCGGCGGGCGCGTTGTATTGGACTGACATGGGCTTTCCTTTCCTTGGGTGCCGGCAGTACCGCCGGCTGTCCCTAGACTCTTCCGGCTGGCGCGGCGGCAGGTAAGCCGCTTTCCCTGCCAAGTGGAAAAACCGCCCCCAATGGGGACTGTGGAGGAATGCTCCCCTGCACCGCCTTCCACCCCACGGCGTCAGCCCGGCAGCATGGCCAGCAGCACCGGAACGACTCCCAGACAGATGAAGGCCGGCAGTGAACACAGGCCCAGCGGCACAACGAGCTTCACGCCCAGGGCCGCGGCCTGTTTCTCGGCGGACCGGAATCGCTCACGGCGCATGCGGGCCGCCTGGGCGTAGAGGATGGCTGAGGACGGGGCTCCGGTAAGGGCTGCGAATCCCAGCGCCTGTCGGAGGGCGAGGAGTTCCGGCGACCGGACGTCGCAACCGCGCCAGGCCGTTTCCCAGTCCGCGCCAATGGCGAGCGCCGCGACGACCGGACGCAGCGGGCCACGGACGTCCGGGGCTGCGAGTTCGGCCACCAGAGCCAACGCACGGCCAAGCCCGGCTCCCGCGTCAAGCATCGCGCCGATAAGCTCCAGCATCATTGCCACGTCGCCGATACCGGGGCCGTGGATTTCCCCGGCCGGCGTGTGGCCGGAGCTTGAGAGGTGTGAGTTTCCGCTGCCCGGGACAGACTGCAGCTGGCGTCGGAGCCTCCGCCGGGACACCCCACGCTCTGACGACGCCGTCACGGCGGCGACGGCCAGAATCGCAAGCACCGACAGGCCGGCCGCGTCGGCTGTCATGAGTGAAGTCCGGCAGCGGCGCGAACGAGCCGCGCCGACCAGATCCGGCCTGCCGCGGTCAGCGCAAGACCCGCCGCGAGCGCCGCCGCTCCGAAAGGGGTCCCCAGCAGGACCTCGACAGGGTCCACACCCAGCAGCATGCCCAGGCCCACGCCCAGGAACGGCAGCCAGGTCAGCAGCCGGACGGTCGCGCGGGGCCCGGCCAACGCCGTCTGACGGGCGGCCTCGGCGTCGTCCTCGGCCTCGAGCTGGGCCGCGAAGCGGGTCAACACCTCTGCCAGCGGGCAGCCGCTGGCCTCGGCAACGTCGAAGCACGCCGCGAGCTGAACCCAGACGCGACGTTCGCGCAGACCCTGCCCTGCACCGCCGCCCCTGGTCCGCCGGGCGCCCGGTCCGCCGGACAGGGCCGCGCCCCCGGAGCGGATGGCCGCCGCGACCGGGGATCCGCGCGTCGCAGCGGCACGGGCTGCAGCGAGCAGCCGCACGGATCCTGGTGCCAGCTCCGGGCTCCGGTCGGAGGTGCCGCCCCCGTGCAGGGAGCCGGACGGGCCGCCCCCGTGCAGGAGCCACAGCTCATCCCACAACCGCGCTGGAGTGCGGCCACCTTTCAGCAACGCCGCCATCTGCTGCACGAGCAGGGTCATCGAAACTGTGGGCGCGTTCCGGCGCCGCCATCCGGGCAGCCTGCCGGAATCCGCCCGGAGGCCCTCGGCTGGCACAAATTGTGCTGCAGCAAACGCCGCGCGAATCCGTCGGCGGGGGGCCCGCGGCGGGGAGAGCGCCAGAAACACCGCGAGCGCCAGGACGCCAATGAGCAGGGCTGTCATGCAGTTCCCGCCGCGGCCGGATCAAATCCGAGAAGGCCCGCCAGCCCGGGCCAGGCTGGCCCGCAACGGACTGCTCCGCCGCAAATGTCCAGTGCGGAACTGACGACCAGGCCCACGGGGCCGCCTTCCAACACACCGATGCATGCCACGGTGCGACGACCGTTCTTCCTTTCCACGTGGACCACTGCGTCGAGCGCGCTGGCTGCCTGCAGGCGCACCGCGTCCTGCCCCAACCCGGCGAGCGCACCCAGCGCCGTTAACCGTGCGGGCACGTCGGCCGCGGTGTTGGCGTGGATGGTTCCACCACCTCCGCTGTGGCCGGTATTCATGGCAGCCAGCAGCTCGCGCACTTCAGCACCCCGGCACTCCCCCACCACCAGCCGGTCCGGCCGCATCCTCAGGGACTGCCGCACGAGCTCTCCCAGATCCACCACGCCACCACCTTCAAGGTTTCCGTGTCGCGCCTCCAGCGACACGACGTGCGGGTGAACCGGGTTGAGCTCCGCAGCGTCCTCAATCAGAACCAGCCGCTCGCCCGGCGAACACAGGCCCAGCAGCGTGGCCAGCAGTGTGGTCTTCCCGGACCCGGTGGCCCCGCTGATGAGGAAACTCAGACGGTGTTCCACCATCCGTTCCAGCACGGACCGCACGAGTGTCCCGAACATCCCGTTCTGCCTGAGCTCTTCCATCGAGAAGACCCGTTCACGCCGGATCCTGACACTCAGGAGTGTCCCCGACGTGGAGATCGGCGGCAGCACCGCATGGACCCGGAAGCCGCCGTCGAGCCTGACATCGACGCAGGGTGAGGCATCGTCCAGGCGCCTCCCGCCGGCCGACACCAGCCGCGCCGCCAGCGCCCGGACCTGCGTTTCGCCGGAGAACGCCACCGGCGCCCTCTCCAGTCCGCCGCCGCGGTCCAGCCAGACAGAGCCCGGGCCGTTGACGAAGATGTCCGTCACGGCCGGGTCACGGACCAGGGCCTGCAGGGGTCCGAGACCGTTCAGTTCCGCGCTGATCCCCTCGACCGCGGCCAGGGCGCCCGCCGTCCCCAGCAGGCGTCCACTCGCTTGCACGGCGGCTGCCACCCGGGACGGGGTCACCGGCCCGGCGTCGGACATCACGGATTCGCGGACGGACTCCAGCAGCCGCGCGTCCACGGAGGCGCGGGCAGGACGCCGGTACCGCGCGGCGCCCGGGGGCCCGCCACTGTCCGGTGGCCCGGGCGCCGAATGGGCGCTCAACCGGTGGCTCCAGGCCCGAAGTCCAGCACCATTCCGGCAAACCGCCGCACCTTGCGCTGCCGCCCGGTATCCAGCAGGCGCCCGAGCTCGGTCGCGGCCGTGGCGCGCCTGACGTCGGGCATGATGCTGGCCAGCGGCAACCCGACGGACGCGGCAATCAGCTCGGCGTCCAGCGCGGCCCCGGAGTTGCCCCGCACCACGAGCACAGTCTCCACCGCAGGAAGGTCCTGCAGGAGCCGGGCCGTCGCCACGGCCGCCCGCAGCAGCGCGGGCGCCACGACAACGATCCGGTCGCAGTCCCAGGCGAAAGTCCGCAAGGCTTCCCGGGCCCGGCCGATGTCCACCAGGACCAACTCGTAGCCGCGCCGGGCGGCGTCCAGCACGCCGGCCACGACGGCGTGGTCCACTGCGCTGTGGCGCTCCTTGGTCCCGGGCCAGGAAAGGAACGGGAACCCGCCGGCCAGGGGCAGGGAATCGGCGAGCTGGCGGGGATCGATCGTGCCGCTGGCGTCGGCCAGATCCGGCCAGCGGAGACCGGGCATGTCCTCGGCCGCGAGCGCCAGCTCCAGGCCCCCGCCCCAGGGGTCACCGTCGACGAGCAGCACCCGCAGCCCCTCCCGGGCGGCGGCCTGGGCCAGCCAGACCGCGGCCGTGCTGGCCCCCGCGCCGCCGCACCCCCCGACAATCCCGAGGACTGTTCCGCCGGATTCGGGAGTGCGGGACCGGCTGAGGTACTCGGCGAGCCAGGAGGCTGCGTCGGGCAACACCGCGACCCGGTCAGCACCGATGGCGGCCGCCAGCTGCCAGAGGCCGTCGCCGTCGCCGTTGAGGCCGACCAGGACGGCCGGTGAACGTCCCCGCGGCGGCAAGTCGGCGAGGTCACTGCCGATCAGCACCACCGGTGCCCTGTCCCAAAACGGCGCCGCCTCCCTGAGGTTCCGTACCGTGCGCAGCTGGCCGCCGGACGCCGCCACGACGCGTTCCACCTCACCGCGCAGCAGCTCGGACCCCGTCACCAGCAGGTCCTCCGACGACTCCGCCGGCAGCCACGGCGCGGCGGCCGAAGCCGGGCCCGGCGCGGCGGCCGAAGCAAGGGCCGGTCCAGCAGCCGGACCCGGCCCGGGAGCCGGCCCGGGCGCGGGGCCGGGCAGAAAGCCGGACCGGGGGCCGGGCCCGGAACCCGATAGCTGGTGCCTGCTCATGCGGCCAGTCTTCCCCTCCTCGGAACCCGCCATAACCCGCGCCGGCCGCTATGTGGATAAGCACGCGGCAAGGACCCTGCAGGCCAGGTGCCCCGGGAACGCCGCCCGCAGGGCAGAATTGACCCTATGTACCTGCTGCTCGCCGCCCACGCTGACGGCGCAGCCCTCCAGGAACTCACCGCGGACGGCGCCCCGCACCCTGCCACACCGGTGCCGCGGATCGTCGGTGCCGCCGAGCTGGCCGGCGTCGTGCGCGCGCTCGAACTGCGGCGGCCGCGCTGGATCTGGCACCGCACCCAGGACTGGTACCCCGCGCTGCTCGCCGCCGGCGTCGAACTGGAACGCTGCTACGACCTCACCCTGTGCGGCGCGATCCTCGCGCACTCGGAGTTCACCGCCCACACGGCATACGCGCAGAACGCCGACAAACTGACCCAGGACGATGAGCTGCAGCCGCCGCGGGTACTGCAGCCCCCTCCCCCGCCGGCTGACCAGGGCGCCCTGTTTGATGATCCCGGCATGCGCGGCACGCCCCGCCACAGCCCCGAAGACCTCCGCACGGAATACGCCGCGCAGCAGGAGGCCCTCAGCCAGGCGGGCGGGCCCGGCGTCGAACGCCACGGCGACAACCGCAGGCAGCGCCTCCAGCTGCTGCTCGCAGCCGAATCCGCCGGCGCCATGATCGCGGCGGAAATGCAGCATACCGGCGTGCCGTGGCGCGAGGAACTGCACGAGCGGATCCTGGTGGACTACCTCGGCCCCCGGCCGCCCCTGGGCCACCGTCCGGCCAAACTGGAGGCGCTCACCGCCGAACTGCGGCAGCTGCTGAATTCCCCCTCGCTGAACCCGGATTCACCGCAGGAGCTCATGCGGGCCCTGCACCGGAACGGCATCGAAGTGAAGACCACCCGGCAGTGGGAACTCAAGGAATCCAGCCACCCGGCGATCGAGCCGCTGCTGGCATTCAAGAAGCTTTCCCGCCTGCACGCCGCCAACGGCTGGGTGTGGCTGGACTCGTGGGTCAAGAACGGCCGGTTCCAGCCGGAGTATGTGGTGGGCGGGGTGGTCTCCGGCCGCTGGGCCTCCCGGGGCGGCGGGGCGCTCCAGATTCCGCGCCAGATCCGTGGCGCGGTGCATGCCGATCCGGGGCACAAACTGATCGTCGCCGACGCCTCGCAGCTTGAGCCCCGGGTGCTCGTGGCACTGGCGCAGGATTCCAAGATGGCCGAAGCCGCGCGCGACAAGGACCTGTATGCCGGCATCGCGGCGCAGGGGTTCGGCGGCGACCGAGCCAAGGCCAAGGTGGCGCTGCTCGGTGCGGTCTACGGGGCAACGACCGGCGAGTCGGGCCGGCTGATGCCCCAGCTGACCCGCACATATCCCCGTGCGGTCGGCTTCGTGGAACAGGCCGCCCGCGAAGGCGAGGCCGGGAGGACCGTCACGTCACGGCTGGGCCGCAGCAGCCCGCCGCCGTCCGAACGCTGGCTGCAAAGCCAGCAGTCGACCAGCGCCGAGGAACAGCGGCGGGCCGAGTCGATCGCCCGCTCCCGCGGCCGGTTCACCCGCAACTTCGTGGTTCAAGGGTCCGCTGCGGACTGGGCCGCCTGCTGGTTGGCAGAACTGCGACGCCGGCTGCGCTCCCTGCGTGCGGACGGCACCCCCGCCGGGGATCTGGTCTTCTTCCTGCACGACGAAGTCATGGTCCACTGCCCCGAGGACAGGGTGGCCGACTGCGTCCGGGTCATCGAGGAAGCAGCGAACGCCGCCAAGGAGCTCCTGTTCGGCAGGATCCCGGTGGAATTCCCGGTGAGTATCGCCGTCGTGGACTCCTACGACAACGCCAAATAGTCCCCCGGGCCACCCGGCGTAATGTACCCGCCGGTAGCGTTGTGCGCCGCGAGTGAGGGCAGTTACCCTCGAAAGGCCGGTCGGTGATCCAACAATCCGCCGGCCATGCAAGGACGCATAGTTTTCTGGGGAGGCAGCACATTGGCTGGCATTTTTGAGATCGCCGAGGCCGGCGGGAAGCAGTATTTCTTCAAGCTCACGGCACCCGACGGCACGGTGGTCGCCGTTTCACCACTGTTCAACACGATCAAGGGCGCAGCCGCGGGAATCACCGCGGTGCGGGAGAACGCGGCGACCGGGCTCGTCGTCGACAAGTCCCGGAGGGTTCCGGATTTCGCGCCTCAGCCGTCGAGCCGGCTCCAGGCATCGACGTCCAGCAGGCTCGTGCGGTCCCACGGGACCGCCCACCCCAGCTGATCGAAGAGCTGGTTTAGGATCATCCCGGTAAATCCCCAGACCACGACGTCATTGACGGTAAAAGCCGGGCTCTGGAAAGTCTGCCCCGCCCGGGTCACAGTGGCCATCACGCGGTTGTCCGGGTCCAGCAGATCCCGGACCGGGACGCGGAAGACCTGGGCCGACTCGCCGTAGTCCACCACCCGCACGGGGGACTGGGAGGCCCACCAGCCCAGCACCGGCGTCACCAGGAAGTTCCCGCGGGGAAGGGCCAGTTCCGGCATCACGCCGAGGACCTCGACGCCGGCCGGATCCAGTCCCGTTTCCTCTTTCGCTTCGCGCAGGGCCGCGCCGATGACGGATTCGCCGGGGTCGATGCCGCCGCCGGGGAACGCAACCTGGCCGGGATGGTCATCCAGGGTCTGGGCCCGCTGCAGCAGCAGGACGTCCAGATCGGCCGGCGCCAGGAGTTTGACCGAGGTCGCCGGGACGTCATCGAGGGAGCCGAAAAGCATCAGCACGGCCGCCCGCCGGATCCGCCCGCCGGGTTCGACGACGAGTTCGCGCCAGCGCGGGTCCGGGGACGGGGCCGTTCCGGCCTCCACCGCGGCCACCAGATCAATGAGGTCCTGGCGGGCCGTCACAGCGGCTTCCTCTGGGATTCCATCCGGATTTCCGCGGCCCGGTGTGTCTCTGCGAGGAGCTTCGACAGCAGCTCCTCCTGCCCCGGGGAAAGCTCGTACTTCAACAGTTTCTTCGCCTTCTCCGGATCCGTCTCACCCATCCCGTAGCTCGGACACCAGTTCGCCACGGCACAGGCGCCGCAGGCCGGCCTGCGCGAATGGCACACGCGCCGGCCGTGGAACACCACGCGGTGCGAGAGCATGGTCCAGTCGCGGGGTTCGAAGAGTTCCGCGACGTCGGACTCGATCCGCACCGGGTCATCGGACTCCGTCCAGCCAAAGCGGCGGGCGAGCCGGCCGAAATGGGTGTCCACCGTGATCCCTGGGACACCGAACGCATTACCGAGCACCACGTTCGCCGTCTTCCGTCCGACGCCGGGAAGCGTCACCAGATCGGCCAGCCGGCCGGGCACCTCGCCGTCGTACTCATCCACGAGCCGGTTGCACAGCGCCATCAGGTTCCGGGTCTTGGCCCGGAAGAACCCGGTGGGCTTGATGATGGTCTCCAGCTCCGCCGGGTCCGCTTCCGCCATGCTCCGCGCGTCCGGGTAGCGGGCGAACAGCAGGGGCGTGATCTGGTTGACGGTCACGTCCGTGGTCTGCGCGGACAGAACCGTGGCGACCAGGAGCTCGAACGGACTGCGGAAATCGAGTTCCGCGTGCGCATACGGATACTGTTCCGCAAGCGCCTTGTTGATCCGGCGGGCCCGGCGTTTCAGGCCCAGCAGCGACTCCCCCGGCGCCCGCGGGCCGGCATTTTTCGGCCCGGCACTCTTGGCACGCACGTTTGCGGGACCCGGGTTGGTGCGGCCGGGCGCGGCGCTGCCGGGGGCCGGGCTGCTGGACTCGGTGGCCACCGGGTCTGGCTAACCGCGCTCGATGTTGCTGAGGTCCCGGAGCAGGCCCACGCGGCCGTCGGTGTGCTGGACCAGGAACTCGTGTCCCCGGTCCTCCAGGGCGAGCACCCAGCCGCCGGGCTCAATCACGAAGGCCGGTGCGCCGCTGTGCTCGTCCACGGCGGTGCGGGGCTGGGCGACGGCGAACCAGAATGCCTCATGGACGATGTGGACCTCATGTTCCTCCGGGCGGCTCGCCGGGTCGACGGTGGCGCCGATCGGCTCGTGTTTGCGCACCTGTGGGTTCACGGTGGTGGGGGCGGGAACTTCGGCGGCGCGGGTTTCCTCGGCCGCTGCTTTTTCGGCGGGGGCAGTCCCGGCCGTGGGAGTGAGGGCCGCTGCCTGGGTCTGCTCAGCGGCGGACGGTGCCGCCGCCCCGGACGCGGCAGGCACGAGGCCCGTGATCCGCGTTTCCGGGGAGCTGACGACCGGGGTCGGCGCGACGGTGCGGGCCTGCGCTTCCGGCTCCGCAGCCGGCGTCGAAACCGCAGGGCCTGCGGCGGAGCCGGCAGCGGCCCCCGCGGCTGCAGCGACACCAGCGGCGCCGGCTGCGGGTGCCACCCCGGCGGGGGCACCCGCTGAGCCTGCGCCGGCGGCGTCGGAGTGCCCGCCCGAGGTCATCCGTTTCGCCCAGCCTGCGACGGCACTGGCGCCGGCTGCCTTCGGCGCGTGCTCATCGTTGGCCGCTTTCGGCGCCTTGGGGGCGCGGGGCTTGCGGACGGGGACTGCCGATTCGCGGGCCACGATGTGGGCCGGGACCTCTGCGCGGCCCAGGAAATCACCCGCGAAGAAGGGGATCAGTCGGCCCAGCACGGTGGCCGAGAGCAGCCCGAGGGCGCCGACGAGTGCCAGCAACATGCTGGGGATGTAGGCTCCTGCGACGGCCAGGAAGAAGAACGCGACAGCGAAGGACGCCACCACGGAGGCGAACTGGTCCACCGACAGGGAGCCGATCCGGAGCTTCGTCGCGGGGCTGAGCCGGCGTGCCACGAACAGCGCGGCAACAAGTACGGGCAGCAGGATCCCGAGGCCCAGGAAGAACAGGCTGCCCAGGTTCCACAGGTTGTACCGGACGGCAAACATCGGGATCAGCGAGGCAACGAAGAGAATCAGCGTCGAACCGAAAACCGTGAGGTCGCGGATGGTGAAGGGTCCGAGGACCGCCTCGTTCCTGGTGCCGGCCGTCTTGCGCTCTGCCTTGTCCACCGTGAAACGGGGTGCTTCCCCGTAGCCGGCAGGCCGGTCGGCCGTGCCGTTGCCCTGGCTTTGGGCGGACGGCTTCAGCTGCCCGTTTGCTTGCTCGTTCATTCGGTTCTCCTTAGCATGGCGGCACCCTGGACAGCGCCGTCTAACGGCAGGCCGAGCAGGGACCGCGGGCGGTCCCGTCGCCTCCATCGGATGTCACAACTTCATCTCAGCCTAGTCAAGTGGCCGGCCGATCACTAGCTGACAAGCCGGGCACGGGGGCACGGAATCGGCCCCCGCCGGCGCCTTCGCGAGCCGTCCGGCCGCCATTCGGCGCTTAACAAACACCGCTCACGGTTCACTGTGTGACGCGGCACACGTCAGACCCGGCGCAGGCGATAGTGTGTATTTCGGAACAGCTCTTTGCGGTACGCCCGTGACCAGCCGCTGCCCGAGGACGCGTAAGCGCCCCGGTGCTGCGGCGGAACGGACGCTCCGCCGCAGCACGGATCGATGAATGATGAGGTTCACCATGTCCCAGCAGACACCCGGCTCCACGACGACGCAGGCTCCCCAGCGCGATGCCTTCGAAAACCTGTCGCAGGAGAACCGCAAGTTCGCCCCTTCCCCCGAGTTCGCCGCCAACGCGGTGGTCACCGCCGCAGAGTACGCAGAGGCCGACGCCGACCGGCCCGCCTTCTGGGCGAAACAGGCCCGCGAAATGCTGAGCTGGAGCAAGGACTTCACGCAGGCCCTGGACTGGTCCAACCCTCCGTTTGCGAAGTGGTTTGTCGGGGGCGAGGTCAACGCGGCCTACAACGCGCTGGACCGCCACGTCGAGGCCGGCAACGGGGACCGCGTCGCCATCTATTTCGAGGGCGAACCCGGCGATACCCGCACCTACACGTACGCCCAGCTCACCGACGAGGTCAAGCGGGCCGCCAACGCCTTCGAATCCCTCGGCGTCGCCAAGGGCGACCGCGTGGCTGTGTACCTGCCGATGATTCCCGAGGCCGTCATCACACTGCTGGCCTGCGCCCGGATCGGCGCCATCCACTCGGTGGTGTTCGGCGGCTTCTCCGCCGAGGCGCTCCGCTCCCGGATCGACGACGCCGAGGCCAAGCTCGTCGTCACCGCGGACGGCACCTACCGCCGCGGCAAGCCCAGCGCGCTCAAGCCCGCCGTCGACGAGGCCCTGGCCCACGACGGGCACACCGTGCAGAACGTGGTCGTGGTCAAGCGCAACGGCCAGGAAGTCGACTGGCACGAGGGCCGGGACCACTGGTGGGCCGACACGGTCGAGACCGCCTCCGCCGAGCACACCGCCGTCGGGCATGACTCCGAGCACCCGCTCTTCATCCTCTACACCTCCGGCACCACCGGCAAGCCCAAGGGCATCCTGCACACCACCGGCGGCTACCTCACCCAGACCGCCTACACCCACAAGGCCGTCTTCGACCTCAAACCGGAAACTGACGTCTACTGGTGCACGGCCGACGTCGGCTGGATCACCGGGCACTCCTACGTCGCCTACGCCCCGCTGCTCAACGGCGCCACCCAGGTGATGTACGAGGGCACCCCGGATTCCCCGCACCAGGGCCGCTGGTGGGAGATCGTGGAGAAGTACAAGGTCTCCATTCTCTACACCGCCCCCACCGCCATCCGGACGTTCATGAAGTGGGGCAAGGAGATCCCCGCGAAGTCGGACCTCTCCTCGATCCGCGTCCTGGGCTCCGTGGGCGAACCCATCAACCCCGAGGCGTGGATGTGGTACCGCGAGGTCATCGGCGGCAACGCCGGCAAGAACGGTGAGCGGAAGGAAAACCCCGCCCCGATCGTGGACACCTGGTGGCAGACCGAAACCGGCGCGCAGATGATCGCCCCGCTGCCCGGGGTGACGGCCACCAAGCCCGGCTCCGCCCAGGTCCCGCTGCCCGGCATCGCCGTGGACGTTGTGGACGAGGCCGGCGAGTCGGTGCCCAACGGCTCCGGCGGCTACCTCGTGATCCGCGAGCCGTGGCCGGCCATGCTGCGCGGCATCTGGAACGACCCGGAGCGCTTCAAGGAAACCTACTGGTCCCGCTTCGAGACCATGTACTTCGCCGGGGACGGCGCCAAGAAGGACGAGGACGGCGACATCTGGCTGCTCGGCCGGGTCGATGACGTGATGAACATTTCCGGACACCGCCTCTCCACCGCCGAAATCGAATCCGCGCTCGTCTCCCACCCCGCCGTCGCCGAGGCCGCCGTCGTGGGAGCCGCGGACGAGACCACCGGCCAGTCGGTCGTCGCCTTCGTGATCCTGCGCGGGGACGCCGTGGACACCGGGGACGCAATCGTGCAGGAACTCCGGAACCACGTCAGCAAGGAAATCGGGCCGATCGCCAAGCCCAAGACCATCCTCGTGGTGCCCGAGCTGCCCAAGACCCGCTCCGGCAAGATCATGCGCCGCCTGCTCAAGGACGTCGCGGAAGGACGCGAAGTCGGCGACGCCACCACCCTGGCCGACAACACCGTCATGGCCCAGATCGCGAACTCGCTCAGAAAGTGAGGACGCACCCGGTCCGGGCCGTCCAGGGCGGAACGTTGCAGCGGTGACAGACGCGTGCGACGTCCTCGTCATTGGCGCCGGCCTGGCCGGGTTGCAGTGCGCCCGGGAGCTGCAGGCCGCCGGGCGCGAGGTGCTGGTGTGGGAAGCATCCGACGATGTCGGAGGCAGGATCCGGACCGACCGGATCGACGGCTTCCTCGTGGACCGCGGCTTTCAGGTGCTCAATCCCGCGTACCCGGCGGTCCGCCGCTGGGTCGACGTCGAGGCCCTGGCGCTGCAGGCGTTCGGCGCGGGCCTCCGGGTCCGCCGGCGGGACTCCGTCGCGGTCCTCGCCCACCCCTTGCGCGAGCCCGGACTGATCCTGCAGACCCTGCGCAGCGGACTGCTTGATCCCCGCGCCGCCATGGGGCTGCTGCGTTGGGCCGCCCCGGCGTTCGCCGGGCACCGGCGGCATCCCGGCGCTGACCTGCCGCTGCGGGAGGCCCTGGACCGGGCCGGATGCTCCGGCGAACTGCGCAGGGCAGTGGACCAGTTCCTCGCCGGCGTCCTGCTGGAGGACGAGGGCAGCACCTCAAACGAATTCGCGCTGCAGCTTGTGCGGGTCTTCGCGACCGGGGTGCCCGGATTGCCGCGCGAGGGCATGCAGGCCCTCCCCCGGCAGCTGGCGCAATCCCTCACCGCCCCGGTGCGCACCTCCACCCGGGTGGAGTCGATCCATTCGGACAACGGCGCGACCCTGGTCACCGCCGGGAATGCCAGGATCCGGGCCCGCCACGTCGTCCTCGCCGCTGATCCGGTCAGCTCCGCCCGACTGGCCGGCGGCGACGTCCCGGCCATGAAGGGCGTGCTGACGCACTGGTTCGCCTCCGACTCGGCACCCAGCGGCGCGGACATGCTCCACGTTGACGGCCGCGCACACCCGGGCGGTCCGCTGGTCAACGCTGCCGTCATTTCAAACGCGGCACCGAGCTACGCCCCCGCCGGGCGGCACCTGATCCAGACCTCAGCACTGTTGGGCCCGGGCCGGCCGGTCCCGACTGACGACGACGTCCGCCGCCACGCCGCGGAACTTTTCCGCTCCTCCACAGCCGGCTGGGAGCTCGTGGCGAGACACGAGATCCCGCATGCCCTGCCCCTGCAACCGCCGCCGCTGCGGCCCAGGCAGCCTCTGGAAGGCCCGTCCAGGCTGATCATCTGCGGCGATCACCGGGAAACGGCGTCGATCAACGGTGCGCTCGTCAGTGGCCACCGGGCCGCACTGGCCATCCTCGGTCGGCCCAGATGACCTTCTCCGTGTCGCGCCGGATCGCCGCGCCCGCGGAGGACGCCTGGATTCTGCTCACCGATACCAGGAAGTGGCAGGCCTGGGGGCCCTCGGTCACCGGTGTGGAGCCGGCCGCGGCCGCAAGCCCGGCCGGACCCGTACCAGCACCCGGTGGGATTGGGCTCGGCAGCCGGGGTAGGGTCCGCACAGTTCTGGGTGTATTGCTGCCCTACACCGTGACCGCGTTTGAGCCGGGACGCTACTGGTCCTGGTCCGTGGCGGGGGTTCCGGCCACCGGCCACCGGGTTGTTCCGCAGCCCGGCGGCTGCCTCGTCACCTTCACCGTCCCGTGGTGGGCGCCGGCGTACCTTCCGGTATGCGCCCTGGCGCTGCGGCGGATAGAGCGGCTCGCGGCGCGTTAGGGACCCGTTCCGGGCCTCAGCCGCCGGTGCAGGCCCTGACGAGGACCACCTCGAAGCTGGTAGCCGACGGGGTGGCGAATTTCGCGTTGACCAGGGCGAGGGTATTGCCGAACAGCGCCGCCGTCGTCGGGACGTCGAAGTCCTTGCTGGTGATGACTTCCTGCACCTCGCCGCTGCGCAGTGAGCCGTTCAGTTCGATCCGGCTGACCTGGTTGGTGAAGTTCTGCACCGCCCACAGGGTGTTGTCACGGAGGATGATGCCGTCGACATTCGCCAGGGTGACCGGGGCCCCGGAGGAGTCGGTGACGCCGATCAGCCTGTTCGACCCGTCGTCCGGGTCCACGCTGTACAGGGCGCCGTTGCCCGTGTGGGCGACGATCAGCCGGTGGCCATCCTTGGCGGCGGCGATGCCGTTGAGGTTGAACCCCTCGCCCACGGTGCCGGCGGGTGCCTCGAGCGCCAGGGTCCGGGCGGCGCCGGGTTTCCCGTCGCGGCCGATCGGGATCCGGTAGAGCTCGCCGGCGCGGGAGTTGGTGAACCACGCGCCGTCATGGGTCACGGTGACGTCGTTGATGAAGCTGGCACCGGCCGGCGCCAGATCGTAGACTTTCACGGTTTTCTTCGTCTCCAGGTCATAAACGTAGGCCTGGCCGGTGGCACCGCCGGCGACGAAGAGCAGGTCGTTTTCGCGGTCGACCTTCATGCCGGCGGCTGCCCGGCCTTCCGGCGCCGTGATGAACAGTTTGGCCTTGCCTTTGTCGATGTCGCCCCGGAAGATGTTCCCGTTGAGCAGGTCGCCGGCGAAAAACGTGCTGCCGTCCCCGGCGGCGATGCCTTCAGCGCCGGTGGCACCGGGGAGCCTGATTACCGGGGGCCGGTCATCCCGGGCCGCCGGCTCCGCCCGGGCGGCGGTGGCCAGTGGCGCCGGCACGAGGAAGGCCGCAACGGCGAGCGTGCCCACGGCTACCCGGCGGATTGATTTTCCTGCATGAATGTTGCGCATGATGTGCTCCGAGATCGGGCTTTCCGCGCGGGCTGACCAGTACGGGAGCTCCGCACGATGGTCCTTTCAGTCTAGGCAGGCGGGCCGGTGCGGGCCAGAGCCGGGCCGCCGCTGCCCGGGCCGTCATTTGCGCGCCGTTTCCGCCGGCCGGGCGGCAGCCCGCAACGCAACGCGATACATTGTCAGGCATGAGCGAAGCCACCCCCGCCGGCGCCGGCCGCGGCACCATCCTGGTCCTCAACGGACCCAACCTGAACCTGCTCGGCACCCGCGAACCCGAGAAATACGGCACCGCCACCCTGGCCGACGTCGAACAGCTCGCCACGGACACCGGCGCGGCGCACGGACTCGACGTCGAGTGTTTCCAGTCGAACCATGAGGGTGCCCTCGTGGATGCCATCCATGCCGCCCGCGGCAGGGCCCTCGGCATCGTCATCAACGCCGGCGCCTACACCCACACCTCGGTCGCCATCCGGGACGCCATCTCCGCGGTGCAGCTGCCCGCCGTCGAGGTCCACATCACGAATGTCCATGCCCGCGAGGAGTTCCGGCACCATTCGTACCTCTCGGACATCAGCAAGGCAGTGATTGCCGGCGCAGGGATCCTGGGCTACCGGTTCGCCGTCGAGTACCTCGCCGCGCTGCAGGCCAGCGGCGACTGAGCATGTCCTCCGCTGGTTCCGGCTCCGGGACACCGTCTGCAGGGACACCGTCCACCGGGGAACCGGGCGGGGCGGAACCGGCCGGGGCGGAGTCCGCCACGGCCCGGTGGTACCGGCACTTCGGCACCGCCGACGCGCCGGGCAATTCCGCGTGTTACGCGGAATGGTCAGTGGGCATCGCGGATGATCCGGAGCTGATCCGGCGGATCGACGAATGGCCGTACAACAAACGCCAGCCCCTGCTGCTGCTCGCGGCCGCACGGTTCCTCGGGGCCCGGATCAGCCCCTACCCGGACTTCCGGGCGTTCCTTGACGCAAGCTGGGACGGCGTCACGCGGATCGTGCTCACCCGCGCCACCCAGACCAATGAGGCCGGGCGCTGCGCCGCCCTGCTGCCGTCCCTGGCACGGATCGCCGGCTCCGGCGGGCGACCGCTGGCGCTGCTCGAGGTCGGGGCCTCCGCCGGGCTCGCGCTCTTCCCGGACCGCTACGGCTATGCGTACGACGCCGGCACCGGGGTCACCCGGCTCGCCCCGGCCGGCGCTGCTCCCGGCAGTTACCCGGTGCTGGACTGCGCCGTCACCGGCCCCGCGCCGCTGCCGGCCGAACTTCCCCGGGTGGTGTGGCGTGCGGGGATCGACCTCAACCCCCTCGATGTCCGCAACCCCGACGACGTCGCCTGGCTGGAAGCGCTGGTCTGGCCGGAGCAGGACTTCCGCCGCGAACGGCTGCGCCGGGCGATCGCGATCGCCCGGGCGGATCCGCCGCTCCTGGTGGCCGGGGACCTCAACGACCGGCTCCCGGCCCTGGCCGCCCAGGCTCCGGCCGGCGCCACGCTGGTGGTCTTCCACAGCGCGGTGATGGCCTACCTCGATGCGGAGGCCCGGGAGCGGTTCCGCAGCACCATGTCCCGGCTCGCCATCGAACGCGGCTGCCACTGGCTCTCCAACGAGGGGCACACCGTCATCATCCAGGCGGATGGCTCCAGCGTGGTCCCCGAAATGGACGACTCCCGGCTCCGCGGCCGTTTCCTGCTGCTGCACAACGGGAAGCCCACGGCGATCACCGGCCCGCACGGCCAGAGCCTGGAATGGCTTTAGCCGGCTGCCCTGGGGTGCCGGGCCGGTTCCGCAACCTCCGCTATTCGATCTCTGCTATTTCTGGATGCACTGGCCCGGGGAGACAGCATCGCCGAGACCCGGGGCCCGGGCGGCCACCGGTCCCAGATCCGTCATGGTGATGGCGTAACCGAGCGAGGACTCCCCCGTGGACTTGGCGAAGACCACTCCCGCAACCTGGCCGTCGGTGGTCAGCAGCGGACCGCCCGAATTGCCCGGCTGGACATCCCCGGCGATCCGGTACACGTCCTCCGCCGCGGGGTTGTTGCCGTAGATGTCCGGGACCAGCACCGTCGAGATGTCCTGCACCGTGGCGGGTTTGGACTGGAACGGGCCGCCGTGGGGGTAGCCGGCAAACGCGGCCGGGCTGCCGGCGGCCAGGTCGGAACCCAAGGGCAGCGGCGCGGAGCGGAGACCGTCCACGGCCACGACAGCGAGGTCATGCTGGCTGTCGAAGTACACCACGCGTCCGGGCAGGGCGCCGCCGCCGGGGATCTCCACGACCGGTTCGGACACGCCGGCGACCACGTGGGCGTTTGTGACGACCCGGCCGGGCGACACCACAAAGCCCGTTCCGGTCTGGTTTTGTCCGCACTGGTAGGCGGTGCCGGCGATCTTCAGGACCGAGGCCGCGGCGCTGTTCAGGGCCGGGGTGTCGGTGCTGGCATCCGGGACGGCCACCGGCTGGCCCTGGCCGATCCCCTCGAACAGGGTGGGGATGCCTTCTCCGATCACGGCGGACCGCAGCTGGGCCATCGACGTTTTCAGCGGTACGGGGGTCACGCCGTCGATGAAGCGGATCACCTTGGACTCGGCGAGCGGCTGGGAGACGAAAGGAACGCCGAGGGCACCGATGCTGAAGGCCAGCATCGACATGACCAGGGCGGAGACCACCACGTTGACGCCTCCGCCGGCCAGGCGGTCCATGGACCGGAGCGGCCTGATCCTGACGACGTTGCGGAGCCTGCGGCCGATTGCGGTGCCCAGCCCGTGCCCGAGGACCATCAGCAGCACGGCGGTGGCAATGATGGCCGTGAGGCGCCAGCCGCTGTCCGCCACCAGGCCGCTGACGACCGGGACGGACACAAACGCGGCCACAGCGCCCGCTGCGAACCCGGCGATGCCGCCGGCGGTGACCAGGAAGCCGTTGCGCAGGCCGTGGAACAGGTAGGACAGCAGCGTCAGAATCAACACGAGGTCCAAGATGGTCAAGCCGAACACCGGTGCTCCTTTTAGGCAGGTAAGCCCCAATTCTACCGGCGCCGGCTGACAGTTTCCCGAGCGCGTCCGGCGGCCGGAGGCCCCGCTCCTGCACCCGCCGCCACGACGTTTGGCGCGTTTGACTGCCAAGTACGTCACAGAAGCGCCAAAATTCTGAAACAATGGCTGAAGCGCCCCAGCCGACACAGTTTTAGTCAGGAGATTTCATGGATATCGAGGTATTGCGCCGCGCACCCCTTTTCGCCACGCTCGACGACGAGGCGTTCCGTCTGCTGACGGACGAACTCACCGAGGTGGACCTCTCACGCGGAGCCTCGGTATTCCGGGAAGGTGACCAGGGCGACCAGCTCTACTTCATCGTTTCCGGCAAGGTCAAGCTCGGACGCACGTCCCCGGACGGCCGGGAGTCACTGCTCGCCATCCTCGGCCCGGGCGAGCTCTTCGGCGAAATGGCACTGTTCGATCCGAGCCCGCGCACCGCCACGGCAACAGCCGTTTCGGAGACGCGCCTGGCCGGGCTGAAGAACGAGAGCCTGAACGCCCTGCTGCGCACCCGCCCGGAGGTCTCCGCGCAGCTGCTGCAGGCCCTGGCCCGCCGCCTGCGCCGCACCAACGACTCCCTCTCCGACCTGGTCTTCTCCGACGTTCCGGGCCGGGTGGCCAAGGCGCTGCTGGACCTGGCGGACCGCTTCGGCCGTCCCGCGACCGACGGCGTCCTGGTGGCCCACGAACTGACCCAGGAAGAGCTGGCCCAGCTGGTCGGGGCATCCCGCGAAACTGTCAACAAGGCCCTCGCCGAGTTCGTGCAGCGCGGCTGGCTGCGCCTGGAGGCCCGCGCCGTCGTCATCCTCGACATGCAGCGCCTCCGCCAGCGCTCCCGCTAGACCTGTTTGGCAGCACCAGGAAGGCCGGCCCGTGAAAACGGTGCCGGCCTTCGGTGTTTAAGCTTCCGCATTTAGGCTTCCGCGCTCCCCCGCGGGACATGCCCAGTCCTGGCCGCAACGAGTGGACATAATGCCATCATGTCCACTGGCCCGGGCCAACGCTGGGCATGTCCAGCGTCAGGAAGGGCCTGGACACGAACCAGCGCGGGGCGTGCCCATTCGTGGCCCTCGGGACCACGGGACATGCCCAGTCCTGAAGGCCACAAGTGGACACAATGCCATCATGTCCACTGGCCCGGGCCAACGCTGGGCATGTCCAGTGGGGCGGGGCGGGGCGGGGCGGGCTGCCCGGGGGCTGGGACACCCCGGGCCACCGGGGCGTCAGCGTTCGCGCTGGGGTTCGCCGGCCACGGTCTTGGCCGCCTCGACCTCGAGCATGAGCTGGCCGTCTTCCTCGACCAGCTTCGGCTGGTAGACGTGGGCCTTGCGCTTGTAGCTCAGGTAGGCGATGCAGCCGTTGGCGGCGGCCATCTTCTCGAGCATGATCTCCGAGCCGGGCACCAGGAGCTGGCCGAGGGTGCGCCCGACCGTGTTCTCCTGGCCCACCTCATCGCCGAGGACGGTGGTGTTCCGTCCCTCGACGGCTTTGCGGACGCACACCCAGCGTCCCCAGATCCCCTTGCTGGCCAGCAAGGAGGGCTGCTGGTTCATCGGCACGGTGGCCGCGAAATAGCGGGTGTTGAAGCGGCGGTGCGCGAAGTCCGGGCTGAGCCAGTTGACCAGGGGCTTGAGCAGGTCGGTCCGCACCGAGAGCCCGCGCTTGGCGAGCACCTCGGTGAAGGTCTTCTCCTGGTCCGCCACCGCGACCCGGGCCCGCATCCACTCGGCCTTGGAGGTCGCTTCCACCGTGGTGGACAGGTCGGTTCCGGCCAGGAGGATGCCGGTTTCCTCGAACAGTTCCCGGATGGCGCCGACCACGTGGCGGCGCGCCAGGCCGACGTCGGCGGTGCCCATGCGCTCGGCCCAGTACTGCGGCGGCGGCCCCAGCCAGCCGACGGCGTCGTCGTCGGACGCCTCCAGCGAGCCGCCCGGAAAGGCGAGGATGCCCAGCGGCGAGGAGCCGGGCCGGTATCCCAGCCAGGTCTCCAGGCCGGTGGGCGAGTCCCGCAGGAGCACCACCGAGGAGGCGTAGCGGGGCGCGCGGGGGGTCCGCTCGCCGTGTTCAATCCAGCTGCGGGCCGCCCCCTCAAGATCCGGGGGAAGGGGAAACAGGCGTCGGGCTAACTGAGGCAAAGGAAACTGACCTGCCCTCTAGGCGAATTCGGCGATCAGTTCGACTTCAACCGGGGAATCCAGGGGAAGTACAGCAACGCCGACGGCGGACCGGGCGTGCTGGCCGGCATCGCCGAGAACCTTGCCGAGCAGTTCGGACGCGCCGTTGATGACACCGGGCTGGCCGGTGAAGGACGGATCGGAGGAGACGAAGCCGACAACCTTGACGATCCGGGTGATGCGGTCCAGGTCCCCGATGACGCTCTTCACGGCGGCGAGGGCGTTGACGGCGCAGATCGCGGCGTACTGCCGGGCAGCCTCCGGGGAGACAGTGGCCTCGTCCGAGAAGCCTTCGGTGCCGGAGGACACCTTGCCGGTCGCCTCAAGCCTGCCGTTGACGAACGGCAGCTGGCCCGAGGTGTAGACATGGTTGCCGGAGATCACGGCGGGGACGTAGGCGGCCACCGGGGCGGCAACCTGGGGCAGGCTCAGCCCGAGCTCGGCGAGGCGCTGCTCGACGGCGGACGACGCGCCCGTCCCGGCGGTGCTGTGGGCCGGTGTCCCGGGCGCGGCAGAGGCGCCCGGAGCGGCGGATGTGGGGGTGCTCATGGCTACTGCTTCTCCCGCTTCAGGTAGGCAACCAGGCCGTTTCCATCGGGGCCCGGAACAACCTGGACAAGCTCCCAGCCGTCGTCACCCCACTGGTCCAAAATCTGCTTTGTGGCGTGGATAATGAGCGGAATCGTGGCGTACTCCCATTTGGTCATGACCTAAAGCCTAGTCCTTGCCGGTAAAGTGGAAAACATGGCGACTGGTAAGAACCCTTTATTTGACACGGCCACCACCCTCGGAAAGATCCTTCTTTTCCTGGGCGTGAGCGCCATTTGTGGCGTCCTGGTGGCGGGACTGCTGGTCCCTGCAGCCGCCGTCACGGGCAGCTCGGCCAGCGGATCGATCAAGTTCTTCGAAACGCTGCCGGCCGAACTGAAAGTGGACCCGCCCAGCCAGTCGACGAAGATCCTGGCCGCCGACGGCAGCGTGATCGCGAGCCTGTACGCGGAGAACCGCACCAAGGTATCCCTCGACCAGATGTCGCCGTACATCAAGGACGCGGTCATCGCCATTGAGGACAACCGCTTCTACGAGCACGGCGGCGTGGACACCACCGGGATCATGCGCGCGCTCGTCAGCACCGCCCGCGGCAACAAGCAGGGCGCGTCCACCATCACGCAGCAGTACGTCAACAACGTCATCAACTCCTCCCTCGAGGCCGAGGGCAAGGGCGACCAGGTCCTCCTGAACGGCGTGAACAAGGGCATCGGCGACAAACTTCGGGAAATGAAGCTCTCCATCGCCCTGGAGAAGAAGTTCACCAAAGAGCAGATCCTCGAGGGCTACCTCAACATTGTGTTCTTCAACCGTGACGCCTACGGCATCGAAGCCGCCTCCAAGTTCTTCTTCAGCACCACCGCCAAGGACCTGACCCTGCCGCAGGCCGCACTGCTCGCCGGCCTGGTCAACAGCCCGTCCTTCTACGACCCGATCAACAACCCGGAGAACGCCAAGATCCGCCGCGACCTGGTGCTCCAGGCGATGCTGAGCCAGGGCAAGATCAAGCAGGCCGACTACGACGCCGCCGTGGCCACCCCGGTGGAAACAAAGGTCACGCCGGCACGCCAGGGCTGTGCCTACTCGACGACGGCCCCGTACTTCTGCGACTACGTGCTGCACCTGCTGCTCAACAACCCCGCCTACGGCGCCGACGCCGACGCCCGGGCCCGGACGGTATTCCGCGGCGGCCTGACCATCAAGACCACGCTGGACCCGAACGCCCAGGCCGTGGCGCAGACCCAGGTTGACAGCTCTGCCGGGGCGAACCCGGACAAGTGGGGCGCCTCGCTGGTGTCCGTTCAGCCGGGCTCGGGCAAGATCATCTCAATGGCCCAGAACACCCAGTTCCTGGAGGCCGAAGGGAAATTCAACAACGTCATCAACTTCAACGTGGACATGAGGGACGCCCAGGGCAACGACCTCGGCGGCCTGGGCGGATTCCAGCCCGGTTCCACGATGAAGCCGTTCACCTTCGCCGAGTGGCTCAACGAAGGCAAGTCGATGAACACCGTCCTCAACGGCGCCGTGCGCAGGTACCCGCTGAACTACCGGTGGAAGAACACCTGCCCCACCCCGGTGGACGGCGCCTACAACACGGCGGAAAAGGGACTCGGCGCCGCCGACGACCTGCAGAACGCCGAAGATGGTTACTACAAGAACATGACCGTCGTTGACGGCCTGGCGAACTCGATCAACACCATGACGTTCGCCACCGCGGCGCAGGTGGACCTCTGCGGCATCCAGAAGATCGTCGACGCCGTGGGAATCCACGCCGGCCAGACCAACGAGCCCGTCCCCATGACCCGCCTGTCCAACCTGATCGGCGCGACCCAGACCTCGCCGCTGACCATGGCCAGCGCGTTCGCCACCTTCTCGAACGACGGCAAGTACTGCGAACCGATCGCCATTGAGTCCGTGACGGACGCGACGGGCGCCAAGCTGCCTGCCCAGGCCACAAGCTGCCGCGATGCGATCAAACCGGAGGTTGCCCGCGGCGTGACCGCCGCGCTGCAGGAAGTCCTCAACCGCGGTTCCGGCTCCCTGATCCAGCCGAGGATCTCCACCCGGACCAGTTTCCCGATCGCTGCCAAGACCGGTACCAACGACCCCAACAACTCGACCTGGGTGGTCGGCTTCACCAGCGGCCTGGCCACGGCGTCCTGGTTCGGCGACGCCCTGGGCGGCCAGGACCGGCCGGGACGCAACCTGACCCTCAACGGCAAGTTCTACAAGGCCATCGACGGCTACATGATCGCGGGCCCGCAGTTCTCGAACTACATGAGCCAGGTCGCGCCGGCCTACGGCACCAACCCGTTCACGGCCCCGCCGTCGAACCTGGTGAACGGCCCGGCTCCCGCGCCGGTGCCGGTGCCCAAGACCTCAACGCAGCCGACAACGGCGCCGTCCAGCCCGGCAACCACTGATCCGGCGCCGGCGCCGACGGACAAGCCCGGCAACAGCGCCCCCGGCAAGCCCTAACCCATGGCCGCTACCAACGTATTGGCAGGCCGCGTCCGAAGCATCGGGCGCGGCTTCGCCGTAACCGCCGCCGCCGGAGCCCTCACGGGTGCCGCGGCCGCCGGCTACGGGCTGTGGGAGAAGAACCAGTTCGTCCTGCGCGAGGAGACCCTGCCGATTCTCCCGGCAGGCTTCGGCCCGATCCGGGTGCTGCACCTGAGCGACATCCACTTCGTGCCCGGCCAGGACCGGAAGGCCGCCTGGCTGTCCTCGCTGGCGGGGCTGGAACCGGATCTGGTGGTCAACACCGGCGACAACCTCAGCCACGTCAAGGCGGTGGAACCCCTGCTGGAGTCGCTGCGCCCGCTGATGAAGTTCCCCGGCGTCTTCGTCCCCGGCTCGAACGACTACTTCGCCCCGCGGCTGAAGAACCCGGCGTCGTACTTCCTGGGGCCGTCCAAGAAGCCCAGGGACCCCGCCAAACTGGACTGGCCGCGGCTCCGCACCGGCTTCGGCATGGGCGGCTGGGTGGACCTGACCAACCGCTGCCAGTCGCTGATCATCAGGGGCCTGCGCTTTGACTTCTCCGGCGTCGACGATCCGCACCTGGGCCTTGAGCGGTACGCCGGCTGGCCCCGCGGCACCACCGGCCAGGACAGCCGGCCGCACCTCCGGGTCGCCGTCATCCATGCCCCGTACCAGCGCGTCCTGGACCACTTCACCGACGACGCGGCCGACCTGCTGCTCGCCGGGCACACCCACGGCGGGCAGATCTGCGTCCCGGGGTTCGGTGCCCTCGTGGCCAACTGCGACCTGCCGACCTGGCGCGCCAAGGGCCTGCACGACTGGGAAAGCAAGGGACGCACGACGCCGGTGAACGTCTCCGGCGGCATCGGCACCTCACGCTTCGCCCCGGTCCGGATCGCCTGCAAGCCCGAGGCCGTGCTCCTCACGCTCACCCCGCGCCCCTGACCCTCCCGCCCGCCGCTGGACATGCCCTCCCCCGGGCGCCGCGGATGGACATAGTGGCACTATGTTCACCCGCTGAGGTCAAGGCTGGGCATGCCCAGCTGGGCTGCCCGGGCCATGTCCACTCGCTGCGCCCCGAACTGGGCATGTCCCGTACTTGGCACATCCGGGCCCGGGCGAGCGCGTGCAGCCATTGCGGAATGTAATTACTGGGCGAGATCCTGAAGCCGTGGATTTTCACGTGAACCCTGTCAATCAATGGCCTAGGGTAGTTGCTACAGGAAACGACATCCAGTTGCGTTAGATCTTCGCAGGTGAGCTTTAAGAAGCGGGCATGGCCAAGCAGACCTCATTTTTCTCCTCCATCAGCCGTCTCTATCCCCACGTCAGGCCGATCATTCCGCGGCTCGTCATGGGCCTGCTCTGCGCCCTGCTCGCCAGCGTGGTGGCCCTGACCATCCCCCAGGTGCTGCGGGTGCTGATCAACCAGTCCCTCAAACCCGGCGGCAGCGCGGAAGCGGTCTGGATCGCCTCCCTCGTGATCCTGGGCCTGGGCATTGCCGAGGCCGGCCTTGTGGCGCTGCGCCGCCAGTTCGTAATCAACCCCGCCACCAGCGTCGAGACCCGGATGCGGGTATCCCTCTACAACCACCTGCAGGACCTGACCGTCTCCTTCCACGACCGGTGGGGCTCCGGGCAGCTGCTCTCCCGCGCCATGACGGACCTGAACTTCCTGCGCCGCTGGATGGCCTTCGGCGCCATCATGCTAGTGGTGACCGCCCTGACCGTGGTGATCGGCGTCGTGGTGATGTTCTCGATGAGCTGGCAGCTGGCGCTGATCTTCCTCGCCGCCGCCGTCCCGATCATGATCTACGGCTTCCGCTTCCGGACCCGCTTCAGCAAGGTGGCCCGCCGCAGCCAGGACCAGGCCGGCGACCTCGCCACGACGGTCGAGGAATCGGTCCACGGGATCCGTGTGCTCAAGGCATTCGGCCGCAGCCGCGAGGCGCTGGAGAACTTCAACGAACAGGCCGAGGAGCTCCGCCAGACGGAGATCGCCAAGGCCAAGCACCTCGCCACCTTCAGCCTGGTCGTCACCCTCCTGCCAGAGCTCGCCCTCGGGGCCGCCCTCGTCGTCGGCGTCATGCTGGCCTCCACCGGCGAGCTGAGCATCGGGGCCCTCGTCGCCTTCTTCGCCACCGCCGCCGTGATTGCCACGCCGGTGGAGTTCTCCGGGATGCTGCTGGCCATGGCCCTCACCGCCAAATCCGCCGTGGACCGGCACTTCGAGGTGATGGACGCGGTGAACACCATCACCAGCCCGGAGCAGACCCGCCGCCCCGCCGAGCTGAAGGGCGCCCTCAGTTTCCGCAACGCCACGTTCGCCTACGAGGATGCCCCGGAGAAACCGATCCTCAAGGACATCAACCTGGACATCAGCCCCGGCGAGACCATGGCACTGGTGGGCATCACGGGCAGCGGCAAGAGCGCTCTGCTCCAGCTGGTCCCGCGGCTCTACGATGTCACGGACGGTGCCATCACCATCGACGGGGTGGACCTGCGTGAGTTCAGCGTCGAGGAGCTCCGCACGGTCGTCGCGGTCGCGTTCGAGGACACCACGCTGTTCTCCAGCTCGGTCCGCGACAACGTGATGCTCGGAGCCCCGGCCGGGCTGGCCGCCGAGCAACGCGAGCGGGCCCTCGAGGAGGCCCTCGACGTCGCCCAGGCCCACTTCGCCTATTCGCTGCCGGACGGCCTGGACACCCTGATCGGCGAGGAAGGGCTCAGCCTTTCCGGCGGGCAGCGGCAGCGCATCGCCCTGGCCCGTGCCATCGCCGCCCGGCCCAGGGTCCTGGTCCTGGACGATCCGCTCTCCGCCCTGGACGTCCACACCGAGGAACTCGTCGAGTCCCGGCTCCGGGAGGTGCTTGCCGACACCACGACGCTGATCGTGGCCCACCGGCCCTCCACCGTGGCGCTGGCGGACCGGGTGGCGCTGCTGGAGGACGGCCGCATCACCGCCGTCGGCACGCACACCGAACTGCTCGCGGAGAACCGCCACTACCGCTACGTGATCGCCAGCCTCGCGACCGAACCGCGGGACCTCGACTCCGATCTGCTGGACTCCGAACTGTCAGGCCTCAGCGCCGAGGAGATTTCCCGATGAGCAGCGCAACCTTCGGCACCGCGAACGAGGACAACGCGCACCTGTCCAAGAGCGAGAGCAACACCGTCCGGCGCCGCTCCGGGGCCCTGCTCGGTTCGCTCATCCGCCCGGTCCGCCGGCGGTTCTGGCTGACCATTGCCGCCGTCGTGCTGTCCCAGGCGGCGAGGGTCGCCGGGCCCGCGCTGATCGCCTTCGGCATCGACCGGGCCCTGCCGGCCCTGCGCGCCGGCAACAACCTGCCGCTGCTGCTCACCGGCGCCGCCTACCTCGCGGCCGCCGTCGCCACGGCGTGCCTCACCGCCCTGTACGTGACGTCGACGGCCCGGCTGAGCCAGGCGATGCTGCTGGACCTGCGGGTCCGGGTCTTCCGGCACACCCAGCGGCTCAGCCTGGAATTCCACGAAAAGTACACCTCGGGGCGCATCATTGCCCGGCAGACCTCGGACCTGGAGGCGCTGCGGGAACTCCTGGACTCCGGGATCAGCTCGCTGGTCTCGGGGATGCTGTTTATGGTGTTCACGGCCGTGACGGTGTTCGCCCTCGACTGGCGCAGCGGGCTCCTGGTCCTGGCCGCCGGCGTCCCGATGTACTTCCTGGCCCGCTGGTACCAGAAACACTCCCAGATCGCGTTCCGCGAATCCCGCGTGGTCTCAGCACGGCTGATCGTGCACTTCGTCGAAACCATGACCGGGATCCGCGCGGTCAAGGCCTTCCGCAAGGAACGCGAGAACGCCGCCCGCTACGCCGACCTCTCCGAGGACTACCGCAGGGTCACGGTCCGCTCGATCAACCTCAACGGCATCTTCCAGCCCGGCCTGGTGCTGATCGGCAACGTCTGCGTCGCCGTCGTGCTGCTCTCCGGCGGGTTCCGGGTGCTCAGCGGCGATCTCGCCGTCGGTGTGCTGCTGGCCCTGATCCTGTCCACCAAGCGCTTCTTCCAGCCGGTGGACCAGATGGCCATGTTCTACAACTCCTTCCAGAGCGCCCAGGCGGCGCTGGAGAAAGTCTCCGGGCTGCTGGAGGAGGTCCCCACCGTCCGGCCGCCCAGGAACCCGGTGGCCCTGCACGACGCCAAGGGCACCATCGACTTCAAGGGTGTGGAATTCCGGTACGGCGACGGGCCGGTCATCATCCCCACGATGGACCTGCACATTCCCGCCGGCCAGACCGTGGCGCTCGTGGGCCAGACCGGCGCCGGAAAATCGACCTTTGCCAAGCTGATCGCCCGCTTCTACGACGTCTCCGCCGGCTCCCTCACGCTCGACGGCGTGGACCTGCGGGAGCTCGCGACGGCGGACCTGCGCCGGAACGTCGTGATGGTCACCCAGGAGGCCTTCCTGTTCAGCGGCTCGGTGGCGGACAACATCTCCCTGGGCCGGCCCGGTGCCTCCCGGGAGGAGATCGAGGCGGCCGCCAAGGCAGTGGGCGCGCACGAGTTCATCCAGGCGCTCCCCGACGGCTACGACACGGACGTCAACAAGCGCGGCGGCCGCGTCTCCGCCGGGCAGCGCCAGCTGATCAGCTTCGCCCGGGCCTTCCTGGCCCGCCCGGCGGTGCTGATCCTCGACGAGGCCACCTCCTCGCTGGACATCCCGTCCGAGCGGCTCGTGCAGGCCGGCCTCGCCGGGCTGCTGCGGGGGACCGGCGCCGGCACCGGCCGGACCGCCCTCATCATCGCGCACCGCCTGTCCACGGTGGAGACTGCCGACCGGGTCCTTGTGGTCCACGACGGGCGGGTCGTCGAGGATGGCACCCCGGAGCAGCTGATCGGCGGCGGAGGCCGCTTCGCGCAGCTGCACGGGGCCTGGAAGGATTCGCTGGTCTGAGCCGCGAGCGGCCGTGCGGTCGGCGTCGGTTCCTGTTTTCAGGTGCCATGACGGGTTCTGTTGCGGGGCCGCCGGCGGCCCGATTTCGCATCCGGGGCCCTCATCGGATACTCTTGTGAAGTTGCTTTTGAAGTAACGGATCGGGATGTGGCGCAGCTTGGTAGCGCGCGTCGTTCGGGACGACGAGGTCGCAGGTTCAAATCCTGTCATCCCGACCAATCAAGAAGAGGGCCTTCCAGCTGGAGGGTCCTCTTCTTGTTGTGCCCGCCGTGCGTCAGCCGCCCGGCGCCGCCGTCGAAACCCCCATCGCCTGCTCCACAAGCCCTCAAAAGGGCCGTAACTGAGCAGTCACTGAGGGTTCCCGGGCGCAAAACAGCCCCGGGACACGGTTCGGACCAGTCCCGGGGCTGTGAAGAGAGCCTTTTGTTGAGTCCTACATCGGGTCCGGCCAGTTGCCGATATTGGTGGCGAAGGTCATGGGGTCCGGCCAGTTGCCGATGGCCGAGAGGCTTCCCTTGCCCGCGCTCATGGGATCGGGCCAATTGCCGATCGCCTGGGTGCTGTTGCCCATGGGATCAGGCCAGTTACCGATGGCGCTTATAGACAGGACTGCGGGAGCCGCTGCCGAGAGAGCCAGCGCACCTGCCAGGGCGACGGAAGCAGCAATCTTCTTGATCATGAGGGTTCCTCAATACGAGTCGGAAACGCGGGTCGGACACATTACAAAGCCAGCGAGAGCCCTTGTTGACATACATTGTAAAATGGCTTCCACAGAGACTGTCAAGCATTTAGTACAAAGACTGTCCGGAATTAGGAGGTATCCGTGGGGAACGGATTCGGGGAGAAACTCCGAGCGGAACGGCTCGAACGCGGCCTGACGCAAGCGGAACTGGGCCGGGATCTGTACTCGCCCAGCTACATCTCCCTTCTGGAGACCGGGCGCCGTGAACCGACTGCGGATGTGATTGAGGAACTGGCCCGGCGGCTCGAACTCGCCCCCAAAGCGCTGGAAGCGTGGAGCCAGCCGGTGTCGGTCAGCGACGCCGAGTATGTTCTCGCGGGACTCTATGCGCGCCAGGCCTGGGATCTGCGGGACTACCAGCTGGCGGCGTCGCACGCTGCTGCGGCGGCCCAGATCGCCCTCGACGCCAAAAATACGAGCGCCTGGTGGAACATGAGCTATATGCAGGCCGAGTGCCTGATGAAGCAGGGCAAGCTGAAGGAATGCCAGGACCTGGTGCAGCGGCTGCTGGACCACCCGATGGCCTCCGAGTCGGTGGGCCTGGGGGTGCGGGCGCGGCAGATGCTCGCCGCCGTGTGCCACGGACAGGGGCAGCTGGCTGTCGCCGTCGGGCACGCGCAGGAAGCGGTGCGGCTCTGCGCCGAACTGCCCAAGGGATCCACCCTGATCATTGGCGCGCTGCGCGCCCTGATCGGCGCACTGGCCGAAAGCGGCCGGCTCGATGAGGCCTGGGAGTACTGCCAGGAAATGAACGGGCACATGGACGAACACTCCATGACCCAGCTCGCCGGCGAGGTCGCCTGGGTGATCGGCAACGTGGCCTTTATGCGCCACGACTACCAGGAGGGCATCAAGTACCACGAGCGGGCGGCGCAGCTGCTCTCCCCCGCGAACGACATCGACCTCTGGGCGCGGTTCAACAAAGCCTCGGCGGCCGTCCGCCTGTCCTCCGGGATCGTCGAGCCGGAAACGCTGACCTCGATCGAGCGCGCCGAGCTGGCGCTCTCCATTGTCGGCGGCAACAAGACGGACCAGCTCGAGGTCGCCTTCATCCGGGCCCGCTGGCTTTACCTCACCGGGGACATTGTCGCCGCCGTCCAGAAGCTGCGCGAGATCCACGCCGAAAAGGATGCACTCGCCAAGCACGTCGCCGGCGAAGTGGCTCTCCTGCTCGGCAAGGCGCTCAAGGCCGCCGGCGAATCGGACGAAGCCCTCGTCTATCTCGAGGAAGCGCAGAAGGAATTCAGCGCCGCCGGCGCCTCGGACCGGGTCCAGCAGGCGATGGACGCCGTGCTGGAAATCCGGCTCGCGCAGCGCCGCGCCCAGGCCGCCGCCTCGGCCGGAAGCTAGCCGGCCCGCCGCGCGACGGGCCTAGACGAACGTGCGGCCGGTGAGCTTTTCGTAGGCCTCCACATAGCGGCTGCGGGTGCGGGCGACGACGTCGGGCGGCAGCACCGGCGGCGGAGTGTCCGAGGACTTGTCCCAGCCGGATTCGGCCGAGGTCAGCCAGTCCCGGACGTACTGCTTGTCGTAGGAGGGCTGGGCCTTGCCGGGTTCGTACGTGGCGGCATCCCAGAACCGGGAGGAGTCCGGGGTGAGCACCTCGTCGCCGAGCGTGATGACGCCGGTGGCGGCGTCGAAGCCGAACTCCACCTTGGTGTCGGCGAGGATGATGCCGCGGCCGCGGGCGATCCCCTCAGCCTTGATGTAGATCTCCAGGGTGAGCTCGCGCAGCCGGGCGGCGATGTCCGGCCCGACGAGCTCCTCGACGGCGTCGTAGGTGATGTTCTCGTCGTGCTCGCCCACCTCGGCTTTCGCTGAGGGGGTGAAGATGGCCTTCTCGAGCCGGGACCCGTCCACCAGGCCCTCCGGCAGGGGGATGCTGCACACGGTTCCGGACTGCCGGTACTCCAGGAGCCCCGAGCCGGTGAGGTAGCCCCGGGCGATGCATTCGACCGGGAACATGTCCAGCTTCTTGCAGATCATCGCCCGGCCCTCCACCGCGGCGGGCACACCGGCGTCGACCGTGGCCGCCAGCACGTGGTGCTCCACGCCGAGCTGCTCGAACCACCACAGGCTCAGCTGGGTCAGGATGCGGCCCTTGTCCGGGATCTCACTGGCGAGGACGTGGTCGTAGGCGCTGATCCGGTCGCTGGCGACGACGAGGACGCACTCCTGGCCGATGCGCTCCGTGATGGACGCGTCCGCCGGAATATAGAGGTCCCGCACCTTGCCCGAGTAAATGTGCTTCCAGCCGGGCAGATCGAGCGTCTCAGTGTCCAGGCCGCCCTTGGCCACCGGGGCATTGGGCAGCGGGGCGCCATTCAGCGGGGCGCCGGGCACGGAGGAATCGTGGTTGGTCATGCTCAGGCCTTCGCTTTCGTGGCTGCGGCGCCGGGCGTCATGACCTTGATCTCGCCGCGGGCCGCCTTGCCTCCAATGTCGGTGCGGAACTGGCTGCCGTCCAGCTGGACCAGTTCGACGCCGTCGTACGCCCGTTCCCGGGCCTCGACGAGGTCGGTGCCCAGCGCCACCACGGCGAGGACCCGCCCGCCGGCGGACACCACCTTGCCTTCGTCGTCGAGCCTCGTGCCCGCGTGGATCACGTGGACGCCCTCGATCGACTCGACTTTCTTGAGCCCGCGGATCCGGTCACCGGTGCGCGGGGTGTCCGGGTAGTTTTCGGCCGCGACGACCACGGCGACGGCGGTTTCCTTGGACCAGCGCAGCGGCTGGACCTTGTCCAGTTCGCCCTTGGCGGCCGCCATCAGCAGCCCGCCGAGGGGCGTCTTGAGGCGGGCAAGGACGGCCTGGGTTTCCGGGTCGCCGAAGCGGACGTTGAATTCAATCACGCGGGTGCCGCGCGACGTCAGCGCCAGTCCGACAAAGAGCACGCCGACGAACGGGGTCCCCCGGTGCGCCATCTGGTTGACCGTGGGCTGGGCAACCCGGTCGATGACCTCCTGGACGAGCCCCTCGGGGGCCCATTCCAGCGGGGTGTAGGCGCCCATGCCGCCGGTGTTGGGGCCCTCGTCATTGTCGAAGATCCGCTTGAAGTCCTGTGCCGGGGACAGCGCCACGGTGTTGCGGCCGTCGCAGAGGACGAAGACCGAGACCTCCGGGCCGTCCAGGAATTCCTCGATCACGACGGTGCCGCCGGCATCGAAGCAGCTCTGCGCATGCGCGAGGGCCTCGTCGCGGTTGTTGGTGACAACCACGCCCTTGCCCGCGGCGAGTCCGTCGTCCTTGACCACGTATGGGGCGCCGAAGGTATCGAGCGCGTCGGCGGCTTCCTCGGCGTTTGCGGCCACCCGGGCCATGGCGGTGGGGACGCCGGCCTCGGCCATGACTTCCTTGGCGAAGGCCTTGGAGGCTTCGAGCTGGGCTGCGGCCTTGCTGGGGCCGAACACGGGGATGCCGGCGGCGTGGACGGCGTCGGACACTCCTGCGGCCAGCGGCGCCTCCGGGCCGACCACCACGAGGTCAACAGTAAGTTTGGTGGCCAGGGCCGCGACGGCGTCGGGATCGTTCGCGTCGATGGCGTGAGTGGGGACCAATTTGCTGATGCCGGCGTTGCCCGGGGCCGCGTGGACCTCGGATACGTTCGGGTCAGCAAGCAGGGACCGGACAATGGCGTGTTCGCGGCCGCCGGGGCCGATGACTAGTACCTTCACAGTTCCCAAGGGTACTTTGTGGACCCGGCAGGCTCCTAAGCTGTGACCACCACGGGACATGCCCAGTCCTGGCCGCGCCCACCGGACATAGTGCCAGCATGTCCATCCCCGCACCCCAGGGGAGGGCATGTCCTCCTGAACCCGCTTCCCGCCCCACGGGACATGCCCAGTCCTGGCCGCGCCCACCGGACATAGTGCCAGCATGTCCATCCCCGCACCCCAGGGGAGGGCATGTCCCACGGGCGGGCGCCGGGCGGCAATCCGCGGACGGTGCGGCTCCGAAGACCAGATATGGAGAAGCCCAGCACGCAGACGCCCCGCGCGGAAGAACTCAGCATCAGGACACCCGCCCGGACGCCGCAGCCCGGCGAACAGAAACCCGCGAAGCGGCTGTCCGGCCCCACCGCGCTTGCCGCGCTGGCCGGGGTCGCTGCTGCCGCCGTCGTCCTGTCCGTCGCCGAACTGATCGGTGCATTCTTCACGGCGCGGGCGACGCCGGTGATCGCCCTCGGCTCGACCTTCATCGACTTCACCCCGCCGTGGATGAAGGACTTCGCGATCGCCACCTTCGGCACCAATGACAAGCTCGCGCTGTTCGTCGGCATGGGCGTGACCATCCTGCTCCTCGCCTGCGTCCTCGGCATCGTGGCCTACCGCAGGTGGGCCCTCGGCGTTCTGGGTGTGCTGCTGATGGGCGCCGTGATCGTCGGCAGCGTGGTGACCCGGGCCAGCGTGAAGCCGCTGGACGCGATTCCCACGCTGATCGGCACCGCGGCCGGCCTCATTGTGCTCCGCTTCCTGGTCACGAGGCTCTGGCGGATGCGGCAGTGGCCGGACATGGACGCCGCCCTGGCCGCCAAGGATCCGGAACGCCCCGCCACCAGCCGCCGCACCTTCTTCGCCGCGACCGGCGTCACCGCCGCAGCCTCAGCCATCGCCGCGACCGGCGGACGACTGCTCAGCGCCGCCCGCAGCAACGTTGTCCAGGCCCGCGATTCCCTCCAGCTCCCCGCTCCGGCGAAACCGGCCGCGGCGGTACCCGCCGGCGTGCAGTCCAAGGCCCCCGGCGTCACACCCTGGCTGACGCCCAACAACGACTTCTACCGAATTGACACCGCCCTGAGCGTGCCCGAAATCAACGTCCAGGACTGGGAGCTGCGCGTCCACGGCCTGGTGGACCGGGAGGTGCGGCTCAGCTTCCAGGACCTGCTCGACGCGCAGCTGATCGAATCCCACGTCTCGCTGACCTGCGTGTCCAACCCCGTCGCCGGGAACCTGGCCGGAAACGCCAAATGGCTGGGCATGCCCATCCGTGACGTGCTCAAGATGGCCGGAATCAAGGACGGCGCGGACATGGTGCTCTCCACGTCGATCGACGGATTCAGCGCGTCGACTCCGCTCGAGGTCCTCCAGGACGACCGCGACGCCATGCTGGCGATCGGCATGAACGGTGAAGCCCTCCCGCTGGAGCACGGCTACCCGGTGCGCATGGTCGTCCCCGGCCTGTACGGCTTCGTCTCCGCAACCAAATGGGTCGTGGACCTGGAAGTCACCCGATTCGCGGACAGCAAGGCCTACTGGACGCAGCGCGGCTGGTCCGAGCGCGGCCCCATCAAGACCATGGCCCGGGTGGAGGTCCCCAAGTCCTTCGCCAAGGTCCCCGCCGGACGGGTCGCAATCGGCGGCACCGCCTGGGCCCAGACCCGGGGCATCACCAAGGTTGAGGTGCAGATTGACGGCGGGCCCTGGACCGAGGCGGTGCTCTCCACCGAGCTCTCCGTCGTGACCTGGCGGCAGTGGTCTTTCGACTGGGAGGCCACCCCGGGCCCGCACTACATCAAGGCCCGTGCCACCGACGGAACAGGCGAGGTCCAGACGGAAAAGCGGGCGGACCCGGTCCCCGACGGCGCATCCGGCTGGCAGTCGCTGATGGTGACCGTGGAATAACCGGGGTATCCCCGCCGGGCACCATAGACTTGCTGCATGCCCCTGAATTCGCATGCCACCTTCACCGTCGAGTCCGCCGTCGAACTGGCCGTCGTTGAACGCAGCGGCTTTGTGGAGTCCCGGCACATCGGCTCCGCCGTCCTCATCGCCGGGGACGGCACGGTGGTCACCGAACTGGGCGACATCACCACCCCGATCTACGCCCGGTCCACGCTCAAGCCACTGCAGGCCCTCGCCTCCATGCAGGCCGGCGTCCCCCTGCGCGGCGCGCAGGCAGCGATCGCCTGCGGCAGCCACGTCGGCTCGCTGGACCACATGGACGTCGTCGAAGGCATGCTCAAGGCCGCCGGGGTCAAGGAGGATCAGCTGCAGTGCCCGGCTGCCTGGCCCGAGGATGAGACCGCCCGGAACTGGCTGGTCCGCTCCGAACGGGGCAAGTCCAAGCTCGCCTTCAACTGCTCCGGAAAACACGCCGCGTTCCTTTGGGCCTGCACCGAAAACGGCTGGGACACCCACAGCTACCTTGAGCCCAACCACCCGCTGCAGCAGCGCATCCGCTCCGTGATCGAGGAATACTGCGGCGAAAGAATCGCCCACCTCGGCATCGACGGCTGCGGCGCCCCCGTGGCGGCCGTCTCGCTGAGCGGACTCGCCCGGGCCTTCTCCAAACTGGCCAAGGCCCCCGGGGACAAGCATTCCAACGCCCGCGCCGCCACGATCGCCACGTCGATGCTGGACTACCCGTGGGCTGTGCAGGGCAAAGGCGAGTGCAACACGATCGTCATGGACGACCTGGGCATCCTCGCCAAGATCGGCGCCGAGGGCGTGCTGGTGATGGCCACCCCCACGGGGGCCTCCGTCGCCATCAAGATCCTCGACGGCAGCATCCGGGCCACGACCCTTGTCGGGCTGACGCTGCTGGCAGCCGCCGGCGCTGTGGACGTACCGGAAGTGGCCAGTGTCCTGGACAAGGTGGTTGCCCCGGTCCTTGGCGGCGGCCGGCCGGTGGGCAAAATCCGCCTCGGCCACGCCGTCTCAGCACTGCTCGACTGACCGGCACCCGACCGGCCGGGCTGTGACTGCCCGACGGTGGTGACCGTCAGAGTAAGCTGGGTGCAGGTTTGAAGAGCGGTCTGCCGCTACGCTATGGATCGGCCGGGAGGTAAGTTAACGGTGGTTTCGAGACGTCGTATCGGCCTCGACGAGGGCCGGGCCGCCCTCGCGGCGTGGCTGGAAGCCAACGCTCCGGAGCCGGCCGCAGTTGCGGATTCGGCCGCTGCTTCCGGCAACCCCGGGGCCCCGGCGCCGCTCCCCCGCGGCACGCTGGCGACGGCGGTCCGCTACTCCCTGGAGGAGGTCACCGCGAGGGCGCCCGGTAACTCGGTGGAGGTCCGCGTCCCGCCGTTCGGCGTCACGCAGTGCGTGGAGGGCCCGCGGCACACCCGCGGCACACCCCCGAACGTCATCGAGTGCGACGCCGCCACCTGGCTGGCGATGGTCAGCGGGCAGTTGAGCTGGGCGGACGCGGTCGACGCCGGCCGGGTCGCCGCCTCGGGGCTGCGCGCCGACCTCTCGGGCCTGCTTCCGCTTTAGGCAGGCTGCGCGGCCCCCCGCGGTCTGTTGCCGTTTTAGGCAGGCTGCGCCCGGCTACCCGCGCCCGATGAAGGGCATCCCGGCGGCGGTAATCACGAGGGATCCCACGCTGGCCGAGGGCGGCATGCCGGCCATCAGGAGCACGGCGCGGGCCGCGTCATCGACCGGGAAGGTCGGCTCCACGCGGCTGCTGCCGTCGGCCTGGACGGCCCCGGAACCGACGCCGATCGTGTCCATCAGGTCCGTGGCCGTATTTCCGATGTCAATCTGGCCGCACGTGATCCCGAAGCCGCGGCCGTCGAGTTCAATGCTCTTGGTGAGCCCGGTCAGGGCGTGTTTGGTGACGGTGTACGCCACCGTCCGCGGCCGGGGTGAATGCGCGGCGATCGAGCCGTTGTTGATGATCCGCCCGCCCTGCGGCGACTGTGCCTTCATGGCCCGGACGGCGGCCGCGGCGCACAGCAGGGACCCTGTCAGGTTCACCGCCACGGTGGCGTCCCAGTCCGCCAGGCTGATCTCATCCACGGAGGCGGCCGGGCCGAACACGCCGGCGTTGTTGAACAGCACGTCCACGCGCCCCCAGCGCTGGAGGGCCGCGGCGAAGAGCCGTTCGACGTCGTCGGGCACTGTGACGTCACAGGGAACCGCCAGCGCCTGGGCATGTCCCGCCCCGGTCTCCAGCAACGGTGCTTCCCTCCGGCCGGCCAGCACCACCCGGTACCCGTCGGCAAGCATGAGCCGGGCGACCGCCCGGCCGATCCCCGAGCCGGCGCCGGTGACTACGGCTACGCGGCCGGGCAGGTGCTGTCGTGTCATCCGGCCAGCGTATGCCGAGTTGCCGGCCCATGACAGTCTTCCGGCCAACATTGCGGCAGCGTGTCATCGAGCCAGGGGCGGGCCGCCCCGCACCGGCAGCGCGGGCAGGACCATGCCCGGCAATCACAGGTCGGCGGGGTGGTCACGTGCCCGGGAGGCCCGGCTGCCGCCAGCTAGCCCTGGCCGACGCGGGCGGCGAGCCGTCCGATCGCGCTGTCCGGCAGGTTCGCCAGGAGCGCCCGGGGACTCTCGTAGATCTCGACGGCGCCGGCGTCGCGCAGTTCCGCTGCACTGGTGCCGCCGCACGTCAGTCCGATGGCCGGAATGTCGAGCTTCCCGGCGGCGTAGATGTCCCAGACGGCATCGCCCACATAGACGGCGTCGGAGGCGGACACACCGACGGCATCGAGGGCGGCGACGAGGATGTCCGGCGCCGGCTTGCTTTCCTTCGCGTCGGCCGAGCTCGTGGCCGCGTCGATGAAGGAGTCGGCCCCGATTGCGGACCGCAGCACTTCGAGATCGCGTTCCCGGGCGGAGGATGCCAGCGCCACGGCGAGCCCGCCGACGTGGCACCGCTCCAGCAGCTCGCGGGCGCCATCCAGGGCTCCCAGCGAAGGCCAGAACGTGGAAAACACGGCGGCGTGCGCGGCCATGATCGTGCTGTCGTCCCCGGTGTCCCGGTCAGCCGGCAGGAGCCTGGCGAGGATCCTGTCCCCGCCCATGCCGACCGAGCGGTGGATGCTCGCCATCGGCACATCGTAGCCGGCCTGCCGGAACGCCTGCCACCAAGCCACCGTGTGGAAATAGACGGAATCGACCAGGGTGCCGTCGACGTCGAACAGGACCGCGGCTCTGCGGCCGCCGCCGGGCGGGGTGCCGTCAGGGTTGATGTCAGTGATGAGCCCGCGCCCGCTTTCCGGCTGCCAGCGCCCCGCCGGACAGGGCGGCTCCGCGGCCTGCTCCCCCGGCGGTTCTTCTGTTCCCCCTGGCGAGTGGCCCCATGGGTGCGGACTGCCCGCCGGCGCTGCGGTCCCGGATCAGACCTGTGCCGGCGATTTCGCGGGCCTGCGCTATGCCGGCGACGGCGGCCCTCTTGGTCGGAAACGTGACCGAGACGGCCATCAGCGCGCCGGCACCGTCCAGCATGCGTATCCGGTAGCCGCCGTCGGGCGCGTCCACGAGCTCGAAATACCCAGCCATCGCACACTCCTAAATCCTCTGCCCCACCGTTGGGACAGTAGTAAGTATACTTATCTAAACGCTGGAAGAAAACCCTAAGCCTGGCTCACGGGCTTCTCCGCTCCACTCCCCCGGAGCGGGGTGTCGCTGCGGTGCACACCGTCCTCATGCAGTTCCAGGGCGCTCCTGATCAGGGCAAAATGGCTGAACGCCTGCGGCGTATTACCCAGCTGCCGCCCTTCCTCGATGTTCCATTCCTCACTGAGGAGTCCGACGTCGTTGCGCAGCGCCAGCAGCCGCTCAAACAGTTCCTGCGCCTCGTGGTGCCGGCCCGCCCCCAGGAGCGCCTCGACCAGCCAGAACGAACAGGCGAGGAACACCCCCTCCCCGCCGGGCAGCCCGTCGTCGCATTCCTGGGGCTTGTAGCGGCGCAGGAAGCCGTCGTGGGTCAGTTCGTGCTGGACGGCATCAATCGTGCCGAGGACGCGGGGGTCATCCGGAGGCAGGAACCCGACGCGCGGGATGAGCAGCAGGCTCGCGTCGAGCTCGGGCCGGCCGTAGGACTGCAGGAAGGTGTTGCGTTCGGCGTCGAACCCCTTGGACATGACGTCGGCACGGATCGTGTCCCGCAGTTCCTCCCAGCGGTCCGCGGGGCCGGGGAGGCCGAACTCCCGGACGCCCTTGACCATCCGGTCGGCCGCCACCCACGCCATCACCTTGGAGTGGGTGAAATGCCTCCGTGGCCCGCGCATTTCCCAGAGACCGTTGTCGGGCTGGTCCCAAGCCGTCTCCAGGTGCTCCATCAGGGCGATCTCCACGTCCCAGGATTCGTCGGTGCTTTTCAGCAGCGAATTACGGGTCAGCGACAGCCCGTCCAGCACCTCGCCCCAGACATCGAGCTGCAGCTGGCCGGCCGCGCCGTTCCCGGTCCTGACCGGGGCGGAATCTTCGTACCCCCGCAGCCAGGGCAGTTCCATCTCGGGCAGGCGGCGTTCGCCATGGAGGCCATACATGATCTGCAGGTCCTTGGGATCTCCCGCCACCGCCCGCAGGAGCCAGTCGCGCCAGGAAGCCGCCTCGTCCGTGTAGCCTGCCGCTAGCAGCGCCTGCAGCGTCAGGGTGGAGTCGCGGAGCCAGCAGTACCGGTAGTCCCAGTTCCGTTCGCCGCCCAGTTCCTCCGGCAGGGAGGTCGTCACGGCGGCCACAATTCCGCCGGTGGGCGCGAAGGTCAGCGCTTTCAGCGTGATCAGCGAGCGCAGCACGGCCTCCCGGTAGCGCCCGGTGACCGTGCACTTGGCCGACCAGCCCCGCCAGAATTCCTGGGTCGACGCCAGGACCTGCTCCGGGTCCACCTTGCGGGGACGGTAGAGGTGGCTCGGCGTCCAGGTCAGCACGAACGGCACCCGTTCCCCCGCTGTGACGGTGAAGTCGCTGATGGTCCGCAGGCGTTCGCCCCGCAGCGGCGCCCCGGTCACGAGGTATGCGGCGTCGGGACCGGCCACAGCATGGATCCCGTGTTCGTCGTGGCGGACCCAGGGGACAATGTGGCCGTAGTCGAAACGAAGGACCAGTTCGCCGCGCATTTTGACCGTGCCGCGGATGCCCACCACGATCCGCACGATGTCCACCACCGCGTCGCGGGGCGGCATGAAGTCGATGACCCTGACCGTTCCCGTGGGGGTCTCCCACTCGGTTTCCAGGATGAGGGTGTCCTTGCGGTACTGCCTGCGCGTGCATTCCCCGCCGCCCTCGGGCGCCAGCAGCCAGCGACCGGCCTTGGGCGTGTCCAGTAGCGCGCTGAAGCAGGCCGGCGAGTCGAACCGCGGCAGGCAGAGCCAGTCGATCGAACCTTGGGTGCTGATCAGGGCAGCCGTGTGCAGATCCCCGACCATTGCGTAATCTTCAATGCGAGCCATGGGACTTACAGTGCCACACCCGTTTACCTGGGGACTAGGATCCATAGATGCCCAAACGGAACGCGCCGCGGCAGCCGCCGTCGCGCGCATCGCTGCCGGAGCCCGAGCGGGCGCGGCGGGAAGACGCCTTCGCCGACCATGCCGGCGAGTGGGCCGGGAAGTCTTAGGGCGGGCACAGCCGGCCGGGAAAGGGACAGACGATGGACCACGCCACTCCCGGGAACGGAACGGTGCACATCGGCACCAGCGGCTGGAGCTATGACCACTGGGAGAACGTGCTTTACCCGCCCGGGCTGCCGGCGCGGGAGCGGCTGGCGTACTACGCGGCCCGTTTCAGCACAGTGGAGCTGAACGCCAGCTTCTACCGCTGGCCCCGGGACACCTCCTTCGCCAGCTGGCGGCGCCGGCTTCCGCCGGGCTTCCTGCTCTCGGTCAAGGCCCCGCGCGGGCTAACGCACGGGAAGAAGCTTTATGCCCCGGAGGTCTGGATCGAGCGGATTACCCGGTGCTGGCACGAACTCGGAGAGAAGCGGGCGGTGCTCCTGGTCCAGCTGCCGCCGGCATTCGCCCGGGACGACGCGCGGCTGGAGTATTTCCTGGCGGCGCTGCCGGACTGGGTCCGGGTCAGCGTGGAATTCCGCCATGAAAGCTGGGACGATCCCGGGGTCTACGCGCTGCTCGAACGCCACGGCGCCGCCTACTGCATCATGAGCGGCGCAGGGCTCCCCTGCGTCCTGCGTGCCACCGCGTCCTTCGTCTACGTCCGGTTGCATGGCCCGGACCGGGAGTACCTCTACGGCGGCTCGTACCCGGACGAGGACCTGCGCTGGTGGGCGGACCGGATCCGGGAATGGCAGGCTGGCGGCAAGGAGGTCTTCGTGTATTTCAACAACGACGGCGGCGGGAACGCCGTCCGCAACGCCGACACCCTGCGCCAGATGCTGGGCGCTGCCTAAACGCCTGGCATTTCCGGACGCAGTCCGTGGCGGAAAGGGCCGTTGTGGCAGAGTGGAGGCATGGAATTGGCCTCACAGCACTCACCCCGGCAGCAGCCGGTCACCGGCAACCGGGCCTTCCGCCTGGCGCACCTGGTCTCGGATACAGTCAACGGGTTCCGCCTACAGGCGGCCAAGCGCTGGCAGTTCATCCCTCAGACCATCGCCTACCAGGGGTACGGCTCCACGGACTGGGTCCGCGTGCTCGGCCGCGTGGTCCTCACCAGCAGGCCGCACCCCGGCAGCCGGGAGGAACATGCCGCCAAGAACGGCAACCAGAACATCCGGGGCTGGCGCGCATTCACATCGGTCCCGATCCAGTTCACCGAAGTGGAAATCGAAATCGGCGGGGTGACCGCCCGGGTGCATGCGGACCGCGGCGGCCTCGTGGACACCATCGTCAAGGTGACCCTCACTCCGGGGTGGCACACCGCCGTGCTCCGCGCCGAGGGCACCGAGCCCGCCGAGGCGCGGATCTACGTCATTTCCCCCGACACCAAGCTCGGGATCGTTTCCGACATTGACGACACGATCATGGTCACGGCCGTGCCCCGCCCCTTCCTGGCGCTCTGGAACACCTTCGTCCTGAACGAGCGGGCCCGGATGGCGACACCCGGCATGGCCGTGCTGATGGACCGCCTCCTGGTCGAACACCCGGAAGCCCCGGTGATCTACCTCTCGACCGGTCCGTGGAACGCCGCGCCCACCCTGGCAAGGTTCCTGAGCCGGAACCTGTACCCCTCCGGCGCCCTGCTGCTCACCGACTGGGGCCTGACCCAGGACCGCTGGTTCCGCAGCGGCCAGGAGCACAAGCGCCGCAACCTGGAACTGCTCGCCGAGGAATTCCCGCACATGCGCTGGCTGCTCTTCGGCGACAACGGCCAGCACGACGAAGCCATCTATTCGGACTTCGCCCGGCAGCACCCCGACAGCGTCGCCGCCGTCGGGATCCGCCAGCTCTCGGCGGGCGAGGCCGTGCTGGCCGGCGGCCACTCGGACACCGGCGACCACACCGGAACGTCCGTCCCGTGGCTCTACTCCCCCGACGGCGCCGGACTGGCGAAGGGCCTGCTGGACATGGACCTTCTCTAGCCTGCCGCTAGCCGACCGGGTGGGGGCGTTCGACGTCGGACGCCTGCGCCGCGGCGCCGACAGCCACGTCCCCGACAGCTGCGTCCCCGGACGCCGGCGTTGCGGGGGCCTTCGGGGCTGCGTCCCGGTGACGGGCAGCGAGCACTTCCTGGAGCCAGTAGTAGGAGGCCTTCTTCGTGCGGTTCTGGGTCTCCCGGTCCACGTGCAGCAGTCCGAACTGCTGCTTGTAACCGCCGGACCACTCGAAGTTGTCCATCAGCGACCAGACATAGTATCCGCGCAGGTCCACGGACTCCGCCGGACCGCCGGGTGACGTCGCCTCGATCGCGGTGGCAATGTGGTCCGACAGGTAGCGCGCGCGGCGTTCGTCCGGGATGATGAGCCGGCCTTCCCGGTCCCGGATCTCCAGGTCCTCGAAGCTCGCTCCGCCCTCGGTGATGTAGACCGGCGGAAGGTCGGGGTAGCGTTCGGCCATTTCCGCGAGCGCGACCCCCATGTACTCCGGTTTGATGGGCCAGCCGTAGGCGGTGGTCTCCGTGTCCGGGAACGAGGCAATGTGGAACGGGGCACCGGGCGCGGTGCCGCTCAGGTCATCGCCCATGGCCTCTGCCATCCCCTTGGGCACGGCGCCTCCACCCGGACCGGACGCCACGCGCGTTGGCATGTAGTAGTTGAGCCCGTAGAAGTCCAGCGGCTGCGAGATCAGGGCCATGTCCTCGCTGGACGGGCTGAAGGAGGAGAAGAATGTGGCGGCCCGGACGGTGTCTGGGTACTTGCCGAGTAGGACGGGGTCCGCGTAGAGCCGGTTCTGGGCCATGTCCATCAGTCCGGCGCTGAGCTTGTCCAGCGGGTTGATCGAGGCGGGCACCATGGGCGAATACACGTTCGTGATGCCAATGTCGCCGGGCACGTTGGCGGCCCGGAGGGCCTGCAGGGACAGCCCGTGGCCCAGGAGCTGGTGGTGGACGCTCGGCATGGCCTTCAGCATCAGCGCCTCGCCGGGCGCATGCATCCCCAGCATGTAGCCGTTGGTGCTGACCGTGGCGGGTTCGTTGACCGTCACCCAGCGTGTCACCCGGTCTCCGTAGGCGGCTGCGGCGATCGCGGCGAACTCTCCGAGCCGGTAGGCGGTGTCCCGGTTCATCCAGCCACCGGCCTGGTCGAGCTCCAGCGGCGTGTCCCAGTGATACAGCGTGGCCATCGGTGCGATTCCGTTGGCCAGCAGCAGGTCGATCAGCCGGTCATAGAAGTCCAGCCCCGCAGGATTGACCCGACCGCTGCCGCCGGGCTGGATACGGGACCAGGACAGGGAGAACCGGTAGGAATCGACCCCGAGGTCCTTCATCAGGGCCACGTCCTCGGGCATCCGGTGGTAGTGGTCGCAGGCAACCGCCGGGCTGTGGTCCTGAACGATCGCTCCGGGCCTGGCAGCGAAGACGTCCCAGCCAGAGGGGCCGCGTCCGTCCTCGTCCAGGGCGCCTTCGATCTGGAAGGCTGCGGTCGCCACGCCCAGGGTGAATCGCGACGGCAAAAGGGCGGCCAAGTCCTTGGCGGAAGCATTCATCAGTGGATTCCCTCAGGTAGTTTGCGGCAGTTGACTGATTTTAGGCCGCGCCGCATCCCCGCGCCACGACCGGCATCAGCGTGCCGGGCGGCCACCGTCCCGGCATGGCTGCCACGGACTCAATACACCGAGGTTTCAGGCCCGAAAAGGAAATCCTTGGCGTGGGCGACGGCTTTCCTGAACGCGTCGTTGCGCAGGGCCTGGAGCTGTTCGGTCTCATCCGCCGAGGGTTCCAGATAACTCGTGTACCCGGGCCGCAGCACCCAAATGTCACCGACCGGCGGCAGGTAGAAAACACCGAAAGAGCGGTGCTGGCTGTCCTCGGCGGTCCAGATGGGAACCACTGCCAGGGCTGCACCGGTGTCGACGTTGATCCACTGGGCCCGCGGAAGCGGTGCTTCATGGGCTTCCGGGTCGAGGAAGGGGGCCGTCCCCTGACCCCAGCGGGCCTCGAAGCGCTCGTGGAAGACCGGCATCAGATGCGAATCGTAGCGGCGCCATGCGCTCATGGCCGCACTCCTTCTTTCTTTTGTTTTTGCTGAGTGGGTGTTGCGTCCGGGCGGGGCTCACGGGCAAGGCTCACGGGCAAGGCTCACGGGCGGGCTCACGGGCCGGGCTCACGGGCCGGGCTCCCACCGCACGGGTGTTACCCGCAGGACCGGCTGATCGTTTCGGTGGTGACGCACCGGGATCTCGCGGCTTCCGGTGACGGCGCTTCTGGCAGCCGTGGTGCCGCGCCCGGCGTCCCTGCCGGCCGGGTCATACTGGGCCCGGGATTTCGGATCCCGTAGGACCGCGAAGGACTCCAGGATGCGCCGCACTTCGTCGCCGGCGTCTCCGGTCCCTGAGTCCGCGGCGGCGGAGTCCACAGCGCCGGCCGAGGGACCGACGTCTGGATGGCGGAGGCGCATCAGCGCCCGGAAGGCACGCTGAATCTCGGCCGGCGTCGCGTCCGGCGTCACGTGCAGTGCCTCATAGTAGCCACGCGGGTCACGGTTCATCGGTGCATCCCTGTCCGGAAAGACCGGGCGGGGACCAGACGGTGCCGTCTGGTCCCCGTACTTATCGGCTGGCGGGACGGTATCTGCCGGCGCCGTTACTTCCCGATCTCCTGCAGTTTGTCCTGGGTGTGAGTAATTTCAATCTTCCGCGGCTTAGCCTGCTCCCGCACCGGAATACGGAGCGTCAGGACGCCGTCGGCGTAATGCGCTTTGACCTTCTCGGTGTCCAGCGTGTCGCCGAGGATGAGCTGGCGGCTGAAGACGCCGCGCGGCCGTTCCGAGGCAATCAGCTCAACGTTGGGCTGCGTAGTATCGCGCCTTTCAGCCCTGACGGTCAGGACGTTGCGCTCGATATCGAGGTCCACCGAGTCAACGTTGACGCCGGGAAGATCGAACGCGACGACGAACTCGCCGTCCTCCTGCCATGCGTCCATCGGCATGGCCGCGGGCCGTGCCGCCGTTCCGAAAACCTGCTGGGTCAGACGGTCCAGTTCACGGAACGGGTCCGTACGCATCAACATCATTTCCCACTCCTTCATACGAGGGTTGCCAATTTTCCTGTATCCAGCCGACCTGAATATATGTGGTGGTGGATATAGATTTTTTATAGCACCGGTGCGACACTGATGCAAGGGGAAATTTGAACATCAAACTCTGCACCATCTAGACACTGAAAACTCGCGACACTGCAAGGGGGTACCGTGACGGATCGTGGTCAGGAACTAGGCCTCTATGCGATCTCCGTGGTGGCCCAGTTGGTCGGGACCGGGCAGCAGAACATCAGGCTCTACGAGCGGAAGGGCCTGCTGACGCCGGACCGCACGGCCGGAGGAACGCGGCAATACAGCAACGCAGATCTGGCGGTGCTGCGGCGGATCAGCGAACTGCTGGAGGAGGGACTCAACCTGGCCGGCGTGGCCAAAGTCCTGGAGTTGGAGGCGGCCAACGCCCGGCTACAGGACGAACTGAACAGCCTCCGCTCACGCCGGTCCTAGTGGAGCATGCCAGGCCGCGTCACCTCATCGAGGTGGGGCCAACGGCATTCCCCGGCGCTGGCCCGTTTGAACGCTTCGAGATCGTGGGAGTGCCCGACGCCGGAGCCCGAGTCACCTCGAAATCTGTCCATTGGAGACCGACCCGTCCTGGATGTCGGTCCGTTCCAGCGTCACCCTGCACCCCAACCGATTACTGTCAGAGGCCCCTTATATTCTGTAAGTGTGGACAGCGGAGCAGCGTTCAGTGTGGAAAGCAGACAGGCCCTTGCGGCCCTCGCGGCGTCCACGGCTGCGCTCGCTGCGTTCATCGGCGCCGGCACGGACTGTCCGGATCTGCCCAACGGCGACGCGCAGCCGGATACCCACCTGCTGCGGAACGCCGACTTCCCGCCCGGCGCCGACGCCCTGTTGCGGGACCAGGATCCGCTGCGGGATGCGGTGGCCGTCCGGGACACGGATCCGTTCCGGGGCATCGATCCGTTGCGGGATCTTGCCGATGATTGCCTGGATGCGTTGGCGGGGGTGGCGCGGCTGGAGGCGGGTTCGGCGGCGTTGAAGGTGCGGCTGGCCGCGGAATACGTGCAGGCCACCCGGCTCCTGACGCCGGCGTCGTTGCTGGACTCCGTCCAGGAGATGGCCCTGACCGCGGAGGTCGCCGGTGTCCTGACCGTCAGCGAACGGACCGCGGACGCGTTCCTGGGCGACTGCCAGGCACTGACCACGTCGCTGCCGCTGACCCTGGCGGCGCTGCAGGCCGGGACGATTTCCTGGCAGCACGCCCGGATCATGGTCGATGAAACCACCAACCTGGACCCGGCCGGGGCGGCCGGGCTGGAAGCGCACTTCCTGGACGCGCACGCACCGAACCCGGCCCGTGGGTGTCCGGCCGGGGAGCTTGTCCCGGGACGGTTCCGGGCCAAAACACGTGTTTGGCGGGAACGCCACCACCCCGTCAGCATCGAGAAACGCCATACCAAGGGTGCCGCGGACCGGCGGGTGGAGTTCCGCCCGGACCGGGACGGCATGGCGTGGTTCTCCGCGTACTTGCCGGCGGATACCGCCGCGGGGATCTGGGACCGGACCACCGCCGCCGCCCGGGCCCTGCAGGGCCCGGACGAGGCCCGCACCCTGGCCCAGCTGCGCGCCGACATCGCCGCCACCCTGCTTCTCGCCGGCACCGGGCTGGGCGGGCACACGAGGGCCGGGTGCGGGGATGTTCCGGTGCCGCGGGCGCAGGTCCTGATCACTGTCCCGGTCCTGTCCCTGCTGGGTGTCACCGGGGAACCGGCGGTCCTGGACGGGTACGGGCCGATCCCGCCCTCGATGGCCCGGCGCCTCATCGCGGACGGTGCAGGGTCGTTCTACCGGGTCCTGACCGACCCGCGGGACGGTGCCCCGATGGAAATCGGCCGGACCCGCTACCGCCTCACCAAGGCCCAGCGCCGGTGGCTGCGCCTGCGCGACGGGAAGTGCCCGTTCCCGGGCTGCAACAACGCCTCGCTGGACAACGACGCGGACCACCTCCTGGCCTGGGCCGACGGAGGGACCACCGGGATCTCCAACCTCGGCCAGCCCTGCCCCAGACACCACAGACTCAAACACGGCTCGGCGTGGACACCCTCCGGGGCCAGCAAAGACAAACCACCCGGCTGGACCTCACCCTCGGGACGGTACTACCCCAGCGAAGAACAGGACTGGGAACCACCCCACTGGCCACCCGGCCTCCTGACCACGGACACGGACACGGACGCAGATATGGACGGAGACGCGCTCATGGACCAAGGCTTGCCCATGGACCCCGGCCCGGATCCCGACCAGGCACTCCCCGAGGACCCCGTCCCGGACTGGACGGAGCCGCTCGTGGACACATGCCCCGAGTCCTTCCTGCGCCACGTCGCCTGAACGCGACGTCGCACGCCGTTCAGCGCAATAAGTGACGCGGAAGGCCGGCCCTTGGCGTTCGTCATCGGTCCGGGCCAGGGCTCGGCCTTGCGGACGTACCGCGATGCCATGCAGACCCACACAGACACCGGCCGGGAGTTATTCCTGGCCGGTGTCGGCCTTGGAGAGCTCCCCCGTGATCCGCTCGCCGCGGATGCGCGCCGTCCGCCAAGTGTCCAGCGCGATCACCCCGCCGAGGATCACGAACGAGATGGACAGCGAGGCGAGGGCGTCAGTCAGCCAGTGGTAGCCCAAGTAGAGCCGGCTGACCGCGGCGAAGAAGATTCCGACCCCGGCCAGCAGGAAGCCTGCGACCGCGGCCATGCGGTTGCTCCGGCGCGAGAAGACCAGGAAGGTCGTGACCAGCAGGAAGTCACAGGCTCCCAGCACGTGCCCGGAGGGGAAGGAAAAGGTGAAGTCGGCGCCGAAGAGCATGAGGTCCACTGGCGGGCGTTGGCGCCCGATGGAGCGTCCGATGAGCTGGGCAAGGATGACGCCGGTCAGCATGGCGCCGGCGAGCAGCATCGGCCGCCAGGCGTGCTTGGCCAACAGCCCCCAGACCACAGTCACCACAAGAGTGATGATCGGCAGGCCAACGGGGCCGAAGACGATCGCGAGGATGATCATTATCGTGGTGAGCGGTTCGGAGCGAAGGGTCAGGAGCCAGGTACGGACGGGTTCATCGCCTGCCGTGAGGCCGCCATGCTGGAGAACACTGGCAAGGATGGAGAAGAACAGCACGGCTCCAACAACCGCGAGACCGACGGCGATCCGGTACAGGTTCTTGCGGTCGTGCTCGCTCATGTAGCGTTCCTCGACCACGAACTTGTCGTGGAAAACCCGCCACCAGCCTGGCGAGCTCTCTGATTTTTCCTGCGCCATTTCCCGCATCCGCCTCTGCACCATGTGTGGATATTTACTTCGTGAAGAATATCCCGGTTCCGGCGCGGAAGGTGCTGTGGGTTCTGCCGGTGGCAGGGCCTGTCCGGCGGCCCGGCGGCCCGACGGCCCGCTCCCCGGTAGCCTGAATCAAATGGGCGTCATGAATGAACTGATCAATCCGCGGGTCGTCCGATCGCTGGAGCGGATCCTGGCCGCCGCTGCACCCGGCGGCAGCCTTCCCCACCTGGCCGGGACGGCCGGACAACTGGAGGAACTGAGCCTGCGGGAACGCACCGACCTCCTAAGCCGCGCGCTGCTGGCTGACCTGCCCGGAAACTACGCCGCTACCGCGGTCATCTTCCGCCGGGCGCTGGCCGATCCCGACTTCACCGGCTGGATGATCTGGCCCGTGACCGAGACGGCGGCCACGCTCGCCCTCGCCTCGCCTGAGCCGCACGACTTCGAGGACTCCCTGTCGCTGCTCGCTGAGCTGACGCCGCGGCTCACCGCTGAGTTCGCGATCCGGCGGCTCCTCGCCGCCGACTTGGACCGGGCCCTGGCCGTCATCCAGGGCTGGACCTCCCACCCGGACTGGCATATCCGCCGGCTCGCCAGCGAGGGCACCCGGGCCTACCTGCCGTGGGCCATCCGTGTTCCCGAAATCACCGGGCGGCCCGCAGCTACCCTGCCGATCCTCGACGCCCTCTACCGTGACCCGGTGGAAGACGTGCGGCGCTCCGTGGCCAACCACCTCAACGATCTGGCCCGGCACGCCCCGGACGAGGTGGTGGCCACCGCCGCCGGATGGATGGCCGCACCGGACGCGAACACCGCCAGGGTGGTCCGGCACGGCTTGCGGACGCTGCTCAAAAAGGCCCACCCCGGCGCACTGGAACTGCTCGGGTTCCCGCCGGCGTCGCTGGCCGTGACGCCTCCCCGGCTGGACCCGACCGTCGTCGAACTTCCCGGTGAGCTCGCCTTCGACTTCGCGGTCACCAACAGCGGGCCGTCGGAGGCGCGGCTCGCCGTCGACTATGTGGTGCATTATGCCAAGGCCAACGGGAGCCGCGCGGAGAAGGTGTTCAAGCTCGGAACAGCCGTCCTCGGGCCGGGCGAGTCCAGGAGATTTTCAAAGCGCCATGCTTTCCGCCAAATGACCACGCGGGTCCATCATCCGGGGGCGCATCTACTGGAACTGCAGGTCAACGGCGTGCGGTACGCGCCGGCCGAATTTTGGGTCCGAACCGACGCCGCTGAGGCCCCGCCCGCAGATTTGACGGGTCGATAAACATGACGTTATTGTCGCTTCGATCATTGGGGCCGACGAATAACCCAAGAAAGAACAGTGCGATGACGACAGTAACCGAGTGCATTGAGATCCAGGTCGACAGCCGGCAGGTCCTTGACGAACGGCTCGACGACGCCGTGCGCGGACTCCAGCAGATCGCCATGGCCACCGGGACGCAGGGCATACTGCTCACGCGGCACAAGGCAGGCCACTACACGGCGGCGCTTTCCGACCAGGTGCCCTTCGGCATGACGCGGGAAATCATTAACTGAGCCTGACGAGGCCTTGCGCGCTGCCTTTGCAGCGCAAAAAGCCAGGTCCCGGGCGGCGGAGCTTCGACTCCCGCCCGGGACCTTTTTTGCGTTTGACCTGCTGTCAGGAAGTGACTGTCAGACAGGCCCGTGAGGCAGTGCCCGTCACCAGTCGTGTACCGTGCCGTCGACGAGGCGGTTATAGGGCAGGTAGGCCTGCTGGTAGGGGTAGGCCGCCGCGGCTTCCTCGTTGAACTCCACCCCGATCCCGGGGTTGTCCCCCGGGTGCAGGTACCCGTCGACGAACGTCATCGACTGCTCGAAGACCTCGTTCGTTTTGTCCGAGTGCTGCATGTATTCCTGGATCCCGTAGTTATGGATCGCCAGACCCACGTGCAGCTGGGCCGCGAACCCCACCGGGGAAATATCCGTCGGGCCGTGGAAGCCGGACTTGATCTGGTACTGCGCGGCGAAGTCCATCACCTTCTTCAGCGGCGAGATCCCGCCGAAGTGCGTCGAGGCCGCCCGGATATAGTCGATGAGCTGTTCCTTGATCAGCGTCTGGTAATCAAAGACCGTATTGAAGATCTCCCCGATCGCCAGCGGCGTCGTGGTGTGCTGCCGGACCAGGCGCAGCGCCTCCTGGTTCTCCGCCGGGGTGCAGTCCTCCAGCCAGAACAGGTCATACGGCTCCAGCGCCTTGCCCAGCTTCGCGGCCTGGATCGGGGTCATCCGGTGATGCCCATCGTGCAGCAGCGGCAGCTCCGGACCGAACTCGTTCCGGACCGCCTCAAACACCGAAGGCAGGTGCCGCAGATACGCCCGGGTGTCCCAGTCCTCCTCCACCGGGAACGCGCCCCGGCCCGCCGGCTCGTAGTCATACCGCTCGCCCGAGGCCTGCGCCTGCGCCGCGACCCCGTACACCGCCTTGATCCCCGGCACCGCCGTCTGGATCCGCACCGACTTGTAGCCCAGCTCCAGGTGCTCACGGACCGAATCGAACAACGACTCCAGATCCGCGCCCGAGGCGTGCCCGTAAGCGCGCAGCCCGTTCCGGGACGCCCCGCCGAGGAGCTGGTACACCGGCATCCCGGCCATCTTGCCCTTGATGTCCCACAGCGCCATGTCCACCGCCGCGATCGCGGCCATCGTCACCGGACCCCGCCGCCAGTACGAGGACCGGTACAGGAACTGCCAGGTGTCCTCGATCCGGTGCGGGTCCTTCCCGATCAGCAGCTGAGCGACGTGCTCCTTCAAATACGCCGCCACGGCGAGCTCGCGCCCGTTCAGCGTCGCATCCCCGATCCCGGTCACCCCATCCTCGGTGGTAATCCGGAGGGTCACGAAGTTACGGGAGGGACTGGTCACGAAGACTTCCGCGGCAATTATTTTCACAGCTGGTCCAGGCTTTCTGTCTTGGTTGGTCCTGAGTCGGTGGCCGGCACGTGGGTGATGGTGCCGGGGGCTCTAGCGTTGGGTGGTTCCGCTGGGCGTGGTCCCCAGCAGCGCCAGCTCGTTCCGGCGGGGCAGGCCTTCCCAGTCGCCGGCGGTACTGACGGCGAAGGCTCCCGCGAGGGCGCCGCGCTGCAGGCGGCCGGCCACGTCCTCGCCGTCGAGCAGGGCGGAGAGGTATCCGGCGGTGAACGCGTCGCCGGCGCCCACGGTGTCGATGCTGGTGACCGGCACGGCGGGCGTTTCCCACCGGCCTGCGGCGGTGTGGACCCCGGCGCCGGCAGCGCCCCGCTTGACCACGACTTCCCGGACCCCGCGGTCCAGAAGTTCGGCGGCCATGGCCGTTTCGGCGTCGTCGGCCGTTCCGACGCTCCCCGCCCCGGCACTCCCTGGCACAGCGCACACCGGCGCAGCAGCGACCAGCCCGAGTTCGTCGTCGGAGGCGATCAGGATGCTGGCGTGCCGGGCGAGAGGGGTGAGGACGGCCCGCGCCTCGTCCCGGGACCAGAGCTTGCTGCGGTAATTCACGTCGAGGGAGACCTCCAGGCCTTCGCCGGCGGCGCGGGCGGCCGCATACTCCACGGCACGCCGCGCCTCCGGGCTGAGGGCTGCGGTAATCCCGGTGAGATGCAGGACCCGGGCGCCGTTCCGGAAGGCCCGGTCGACGTCGTCCCGGTCCAGGGTGGATCCGGCGGACCCGGCACGGTAGTAGAAGGCGCGGGTGACGTCGGCGGTGCGCTGCTCGAGGAACATCACCCCGGTGCTGCGGCTGGCGTCCTCGCGGTGCAGCACCCCGATCCCCTCGCTCCGGAGCTGCCGCAGGATGAACTCTCCGTGCGGGTCCGCGCCGACGACGCCGGCCCAGCCCACCCGGTGGCCGAACCGCGCGACGCCGACGGCCACGTTCGACTCCGCTCCGGCAACGTGCATGGCCAGGACGCCGCCGGCGGACAGCGGCCCGGCGGAGCGCAGCGAGACCATGGATTCGCCGAGGGTCAGGAGCTCCGGGGTCCAGGCGCCGTCGGGAATCACCGCAGGCTCTCCGCGGCGAGCCGGCGGTCGTATTCGGCGGCGAGCGCCAGGAATCCGCGGGCGCGTTCCCGGACCGGGGCCAGGTCGCCGCCCGAGCCGGCATCGCCGAAGAGTGGGCTGCCCAGGCCGACGGCGACGGCCCCGGCCTGCCAGTAGGCCGTCGCCTCGTCGAGCCCCACGCCGCCGACGGCGATGAAGGGGATCCCGGGGAACGGATCCCGCATTGCCTTGAGGTAGCCCGGTCCGCCGATGGACGCGGGGAAGAGCTTGACCGCGGTGGCACCGCGGGTCATGGCCTCGTATGCCTCAGTGGGCGTCATCGCGCCGGCCAGTACCGGGATGCCGGCGGCGGCGGAGGCACCGATCGACTCGGCCAGCGCCGGGGTCACCATGAACTGCCCGCCGGCCCCGGCCACGTGCTCCACATCCTGCGCGGTCAGCACGGTGCCGGCCCCGACGAAGCAACCGTCGGGCGCGGCCGCGCGGACGTGGCGGATCGCCGCGAGCGCATCCGGTGTGGTCAGCGCAATTTCGACGTAGCGGAAGCCCTCCTCCATGGCCGCGAGGGCAGCCCTCGCCGCGGCGCCGCCGTCTGCGCCGCGCACGATGGCGACCAGCCGGGCCTGCCGGATTCCGGCCAGCAGGGCCTCGGGGGTCAAGTGGTTGTTCTGCTCGTTGGTCATGTGATTCACCATTCTGCGAAGGCTCCGTCCGGGTGCCGCCAGACGGGCCCGCGCCAGGCGTGTCCGCGCTTGTCCGCGGCGCGAACCACGGCCTCGTCGATTTCGATGCCAAGGCCCGGGCCGGTCAGGCGTTCGATGTGGCCGTCCACGAACTTCAGCGGGGACTTGTCCATCACGTAGTCCAGGACTTCGGCGCCCTGGTTGTAGTGGATGCCGATGCTTTGCTCCTGGATCAGGAAGTTCGGCGTCGCGAAGCCCACCTGCAGGCAGGCGGCCAGGGCCAGCGGCCCTAGCGGGCAGTGCGGGGCCAGCTGGACCTCGTAGATTTCGGCGAGCGAGGCGATCTTGCGGACCTCGGTGATGCCGCCGGCGTGTGAGAGGTCCGGCTGGGCCACGGCGATGCCTGCCTGCAGTGCGGGCAGGAATTCCTGCCGGCTGTAGAGCCGCTCGCCGGTGGAGACCGGCGTCGTGGTGGAGGAGGTGAATTCGCGCAGCAGGTGGGTGTTTTCCGGGACCACGGGCTCTTCGAGGAAGAAGGGCCGGTACGGTTCCAGCAGCGGCGCCACCCGCCGGGCGTTGGCGAGGCTGAAGCGGCCGTGGAAGTCGACCGCGACGTCGCGGTGGTCCCCGAGGACCTCGCGGGCTGCGGCGACGCGGCGGACGACGCCGTCGAGCTCCGCGACGGAGCCGATGGGGCTCATCCGGCCGCTGGCGTTCATTTTCACGGCGGTGAGCCCGACCTCCAGCTGGGCGCTGATCTGGTCGGCGACCTCGTTGGGCTCGTCCCCGCCCACCCAGCCGTACATCCGGATCCGGTCCCGGACGTGGCCGCCCAGGAGCTGGTGTACGGGGGTGTTGAAGTGCTTGCCCGCGATGTCCCAGAGCGCCTGGTCCAGCCCGGACACGGCGCTGGCCAGGATGGGCCCGCCGCGGTAGAAGGAGCCTTTGGTCATCACCTGCCAGTGGTCCTCGATCCGCAGCGCATCGTTGCCGATCAGCAGCTCGGAGAGCTGGTCGACGGCGGTGCGGACCGTTTCGCTGCGGCCCTCGCAGCTGGCCTCGCCCCAGCCGACGATCCCGCTGGCGGTCTCGACCCTGACGAACAGCCAGCGCGGGGCGACGAGGAAGGTTTCAATCCTGCTGATCAGTGTCATCGGTGGCCTAGCCCTTGGTCGCGCCGGCGGTCATGCCGGAGACGATGTACTTCTGCGTGAAGAGCGCAATGATCATGATCGGGATGGTGACCACCGTGGCGGCCGCCATCAGTCCGCCCCAGTCGATGCTGGCGTAGGAGACGAAGTCGAAGATCGCGACTGGCAGGGTCTTGGTCTTGGAGCCGGAGAGCACCAGGGCGAACATGAAGTTGTTCCAGGAGAAGATGAAGGACAGGATGCCGGCGGTGGCGATGCCGGACACGGAGAGCGGCAGGGTGATGCGGCGGAACGCGCCGATCGGGGTGAGCCCGTCCACCTGCGCGGATTCCTCCAGTTCCAGCGGCAGCGAGTCGAAGTAGCTCATCATGATGTAGACGATCAGCGGCAGCGAGACGAACATGTGGCTGAGGATCAGGACCTCGAAGCCGCCCACCATCTTCAGGTTGGAGAAGACGTAGTACCAGGGCACCAGCAGGGAGACACCCGGGATGACGCGCGCCATCAGGACCACGAGGGCCGATCGGTGCATGGTGAACCGGCTCATCGCGTAGGCCGCCGGGACGCCGAGGACCAGCGAGAGTGCGGTGGAGACGAACGCGACCCAGAAGCTGTTGAAGATGAAGACGAAGTAGTTGTTGCGCTGCAGCACGTTCGCGTAGTTCTCACCCGTGGGGGTGAAGAAGAACGACTTGCCGGTGTCGTAGATGTCCACGTTGGTCTTGAAGGAGGCCAGGAGCATCCAGAACAGCGGCGCCACCAGGAACAGCACGACGGCGATCAGCGCGGCGACCCGGAAGGCCTTGTAGGCGCGGGTGCCCAGCGGCTTGCGGCGGCGCGGCGCCGGCGCAAGCCGGGCGGCAGCGGCTTGGGGTGCAGTTTCGGTGTTTTTGGACAGTACGGTCATTTGCTTACCGCTTTCTTGCGCATGGTCAGCAGCCACATGGAGCCGATGATGATCATGAAGAACAGGATCAGCACCGCGGAGGACAGCCCGTACTGGTTGTAGTCGAAGCTCAGGCCGTAGGCGTAGACGTTGAGGGTCTCCACCTCGTGGAAGGATCCGCCGCCCTTGCCCTTGGTGGCGTAGAGGATGTCGAAGGTCTTGAGGGCGTCGATGCCGCGGAGCAGGATGGCCACGATCACGGTCGGCATCATGAGGGGCAGCGTGATGAGGAAGAAGCGCTGGGCGGCGTTGGCGCCGTCCATCCGGGCAGCCTCGTCCGGCTCCTCGGACAGCGAGGTCAGGCCGGCGAGCAGGATCAGCACCACCATCGGGGTCCACTGCCACACGTCCATGAAGATCGTGGTGCCGAGTGCGGTGTCCTGGCCGGAGAGCCACGGCTGCGGCGGGATGCCGACCATGCCGAGCAGCTGGTTGACGAAGCCGATGTTCGGGTCGAAGATCAGCCGCCACATCATGCCGACAGCCACCGGGGTCGCGACGAGCGGCATGAGGATGGCCACCCGGACCCACTTCTCGCCGCGGAACGGGCGCCACAGCAGCAGCGCGATGCACATGCCCAGCACCACTTCGCAGACGAGGGCGACGCCGGTGAAGGTCAGGGTGCGTCCGACGGCGGGCCAGAAGCGTTCCCCGTCGGAGAGGACCGTGAGGTAGTTCTCCAGGCCGACGAACTCGGAGGCGGCCCGGACGGAGCCCTGCGAATCGGTGAGGCTCAGGTACAGGGTCCACGCGAGGGGGAAGACGATCAGGACGCCGACGAAAATCATCGCGGGGGCGGCGAAGAGCCACTTGCGGTGCCGGTTGGCCCAGACGGAGAAATTCTCACCGGCACTGCGGGCGGGGCCGGCATTCCGGCCGGATCCCGGCTGGGACCGGGCGTTGCGGGGAGGGGTCAGTACAGGCATGGTTCACCTAAAGAGTCGGGGGTGAAGTGGAGAGCTGGGCGCGGCGGGGCGACGGCTTAGCCGCCGCCCCGCCGGGCGGTTCAGTGCGTGCTACTTCTTTTCGCTGTCCAGGAACTTCTGGAAGGCATCATGGGCGGTGTCAGCAGCGGCCGACGCGTCCGCGCCGGTGATGGTGGCCACGATCGGGCCACCCACGATTTCGCGGGCCTTGCCGACCGTGACAACCTCGGGACGGTCGTGGCCGACGCCGTTCTTGGCGCTGGTGGCGATGGCCTCGGCCAGGTCCTTCGGGTAGGTGGAGGTGCCGGCGGGGTCAGACCAGACGGAAGCGCGGGGTCCGGGGACGCCGGCCTTCTGCGCTGCCAGGGTGCGTTCCTTGCTGGTGGCCCACTGGATAAACTTCCAGGCGTTGTCCTGGTTGCCCGAGGCCTGGTTCACCGCGAGGCCCCATGACGGGATGTTGTACGGCTTGGAGCCTGCCGGACCGGCGGGCAGTGCTGCGAAGCCGACCGTGTCGGCGACCTTGGACTTGGCCGGGTCGGTGGCGTTCTTGTAGAGCGAGTCGGCCTCGGTGTAGAAAGCGGCCTTGCCCTGGGTGAAGATGGCCATCGCCTCGGGCCAGCTCATGTCGGTGCTGACGTTGGCCGGGCCGTAGTTCTTGATCAGGCCGCCGTAGAACGCGTAGGCCTTCTTGGCGGCGTCGGAGTTGACGGCGGACTTGCCGCTGGCGTCGGTGAAGTCGCCGCCGAAGCTGTACAGGAAGCTGGAAAACTGGGTGACGGCGGCGGACTTGCTGGTCCGCGCCACGAAGCCCGCGGTGTCCGGGTTGGCGGCCTTGATGGCCTTGGCGGCCGCTTCGAGCTCGTCCATGGTCTTGGGAACCTCGAGGCCGGCGGCCTTCAACAGGTCCTTGCGGTAGTAGAGCACTTCGCGTTCGGTGATGATCGGGACGCCGACCACCTTGCCGTCAACCGTGCTGGCCTTGACCGGGCCCTCCTGGTAGTCCTTCCAGTCCCAGCCGGCGTCCGAAGAGACCTTGGACGTCAGGTCGGCGAGGTAGCCGTTCTTGGCGAACGCCTTGCCCTCCTGGAGCGGGCGGTACATCATGACGTCGATCTCGTCGCTGCCGGCGTTGAGCTTGACGTTGTACTGGTCCGAGAGCTGGTCCTCGCCGAGCTGGGTCAGCTCAACCTTGAGGCCCGTGGACTTCTCGAATTCCGGAATGGCCGCCTTGATGCCTTCGGTCCAGACGTGGTTCGCGAGGGTTACCCGGACGGTGCCGGCGGTCTTGGCATCGGTGCTGCCGCTGGCTCCGCCGCAGGCGGTGAGGCCCAGAGACAGGGCCGCGGCGACTGCCGCGTACTGCATGATCGAACGTCGCTTCATTACGACTCCCTTGGTTCTTTAGGGGCTGGGCGTCACTGTCCAGCCGGCTGCACATGCATCGTTACATCTGCTCTGGAAGCGATCTTAGAGAAATAAAGCAGACTTAAACAACCCCTTGCACCCGAGCCGTATGATTTATTTATGAAAACCCCAAAGGCGGAGTCCTCAGCTGACCTGCATTCCGTGCTGGTCCACAAGCTGGGACTTGCCATCGCCGAGGGGACGCTGGCGCCGCACTCGATCCTGCGCCTGGACGAGCTGGAGGCCCAGTACAAGGTGTCCCGCTCGGTGGTCAGGGAGGCCACACGGGTGCTGTCCTCCAAGGGCATGCTGGAATCACGGCGGCGGCTCGGCACGGTGGTGCAGCCGGAGGACACCTGGAACGCCTACGATCCGCAGGTGATCCGCTGGCGGCTCGCCTCCTCCAAACGGCTGGAACAGCTGCAGGCGCTGAACGAACTCCGCGGCGCGATCGAGCCCCAGGCCGCCCGCCTTGCCGCCGAGCGCGCCTCCTGGGACGCCGGCAGCGACCTGGTCGCCCGGGCTGCCCGGCTCTGGTCGGCAGGCCAGCAAGGGGACCAGGACGATTTCCTCCGGCTGGACATCGAATTCCACGCCGCGGTGCTCAAGGCCTCCGGCAATCCCATGTTTTCCCAGCTGCACAAACTCGTCACCGAGGTGCTGACCGGGCGCACCGAACACGGCCTGATGCCGCACCTGCCCCAGCACGAGGCGCTGCAGCTGCACGTCGACGTCGCCAGCGCCATCCAGCGCGGCGAGGCAAACGCGGCGCACGCCGCGATGAGCCGGATCGTGGAGCAGTCCTCGGAGGAGATGGGCGACATCTGGTCCAGGCACCAGCAGCCGGCCGCCCCCGCCGCGCCCCCGTCCCCGTCCCCGGAAACCGCCCCGGAACCACAACGCGGGGTCACATCGCGCCCATCCGGGGTGCCCGGATAGGCGCGATGTGACCCCGCGTTGCTGGGTCGTTGCTGGGTCGTTGGTGGGTTGTTGAAGTGTTAGCGGCCGCCGGTGATCTTGCGGCTCCGCTGCTCCTGGGCCATCGGCCCGTACGGATAGACCCCGACGCGCGGACGGCTCACCTCACTCAGCCGCAGTAGTTCCCCCTCGGTCAGCGCGAGGTCCGCGGCCGCGAGATTGTCGGCGAGCTGTTTCGTGCTGCGCACGCCCAGGATCACCGAGGTCACAGCGGGCTGTGCCGCCAGCCACGCCAGGGCCACCTGGGCGGCACTTGCCTCGTGCCGTCCGGCGATCTCGTGCACAGCGTCCACGATCTCCCAGGTCCGCGGGTCCGCGTTCCTGGCCTTCCAGGCTTCCATGCCGCGCTCCGGGTTTTCGCCCAGCCGGGTTGCACCTGCCGGCGGCTGGTCCCGCTTGTACTTTCCGGAGAGCCAGCCTCCGCCCAGCGGCGACCAGGGCAGCAGCCCGATTCCGGCGTCCAGCGAGGCCGGGACAATCTCGGACTCGATCTCACGGACCAGCAGGCTGTATTGCGGCTGCAGGGTCACGGGTCCGTTCCAGCCGTGGGACCGGGCCACGTGGACGGCCTTCGTCAGCTGCCAGCCGAGGAAGTTCGAGAAGCCGTAGTAGGCGATCTTGCCGCTGCAGACGGCGTCCTGCAGGAACCGCAGCGATTCCTCCAGGGGCGTGATGGGGTCCCAGGCGTGCAGCTGGTAGAGGTCGATCTGCTCCACGCCGAGGCGGCGCAACGACTCATCCAGCGCCCGGTTCAGGTGCCGGCGGGAGGTGCCGACGTCGTTCGGGGCCTGGCCCATCGGGAAGCGGCCCTTGGTGGCGAGCACCACGCGGTCCCGGGTCTCCGGTCGCGCGGCGAGCCAGCGACCGATGATCTCCTCCGAGACCCCGGAGCTGTAGACGTCGGCGGTGTCGATGAGGTTGCCGCCCGCCGCGAGGTAGCGGTCCAGGATCGCGTGTGACTGTTCCTCGGTGGCTTCGGCGCCGAAGGTCATGGTGCCCAGCGCGTAGTTGGAGACGACGGCGCCGCTGGTGCCCAGTGTTCGGTATTTCATGGGTGCCCCCTTCAGTCTTCGGTGGGCGTGGTGCGCAGCGGGTGGTAGTTCCGCCAGGTGTGCTCCGGCGCGTAGCCGAGCAGGCGCTTGGCCTTGTCGATCGAGAGCAGGGTTTCGTGCTCTCCGAGCTCCCTGGTCACAGCCACGTTCGGGAAGACCTCCGCGGCGAGGCCGGCGCTGCTGCGGCTCATCACGGTGTCGGCGTTGGCGATGATGAACGCCTCGAACCCGGGGGTGCCGTGTTCGAGGGCCCGGGCCACCGCCTGCGCCCCGTCCCGGCCGTCGATATAGCCCCAGAGGTTCCATTTGCGCAGCATCGCGTCGGCGTCGAAGCCGGGGAACTCCTCGTAGTCCTCCGGGTCCATCACGTTGGAGAAGCGCAGGGCCGTGATGCTCAGCTCCGGATCCCAGCGGGTGAGCTGGACCGCCATCTGCTCCTCGAGGTGCTTCACCAGCGAATAGGTGCTTTCCGGCCGGGCCGGGTATTCCTCGTCGACCGGGATGTAGGGAGGGTCGACGTCGAACGGCAGGCCGAGCACCGTCTCGCTGGACGCGTAGACGATCTTCTTGATCCCGGCCCGGCGGGCCGCCTGGAACACGTTGTAGGTGGCTTGCATGTTGTTCTCGAAGGTCGCGGCGTCCGGGGCGTGGCCCGGGGCCGGGATCGCGGCCAGATGCACCACCGCGTCGAACCCGTCGTGCCGGTCCTCAAGGCCCAGGAGCACGTCCACCACCTGGCCGTAGTTGCGCAGGTCCACCTCGGTATAACCGTGTCCGCGCGTCCCCGTGCGGTCCAGGTTGGTGACCTCGTGCCCATCCTCGCCCAGCCGCCGGACAACGCTCCGGCCCAGCTTTCCGCTTCCTCCAGTTACAGCAACTCTCATTTGCACTCCTCGGCTCGTTGGGTTTGTTCCACCCTAGAGGGGGCCGGGGACGCTGCACACCCCCCGGGGCGGTCTCCGCGTGACTTTCGGCCCTAGGCACTGCCGGGCGTTCCGGGCAGGCTGGGGGCCATGAACGCTGATCAGCGGATAGTCGTGGGCGTGGACGGTTCGGATTTCTCGACGACGGCGCTGCGGCTCGCCGGGCGGATGGCCCGAAGCCTCGGGGCGCCGCTGGAGGTGGTCACCTGCCTGGGCACCTCGGATCTTTTCCTGGCCTCCCACCTGCCGGAAGAGCGCTCCCCCACCACCACCCAGCTGGAAGAGACGGCCAAGCGGCTCGTCGGCGAGTCCCTGGAACGTGCCTTCGGCGCTGACGTCCCGGAGGGCCTGACCCGGACCGTGAAGTTCGGGCCCCCGGCGAAGGTCCTCGTGGAGGAAAGCCGGAACGCCCAGCTCCTGGTGGTCGGCAGGCGCGGGCGCGGCGGCTTCCTCGCGCAGGTCATGGGATCGGTCAGCGGCGCCTGCGCGGCCCACGCCCACTGCCCGGTGCTGGTGGTCGGCGAGGACGCGGGAGAGCACCAGGCGAAGTGATGGGCCGCAGCCGGTGGCCGGTCCGGGGCCTCTGGATCCTCACCGGAGCGCTGACCCTCCCGGCCGCGGTGACCGGGCTGCTGTTCCCCGGCATCTACCGGGGCGTTGTGGCGGCGGAGCTGCTGCCCGGCGCGGTCTCGCAGGACCTGATGTCCACCGCCGCCGGGATCACCCTCCCGGTCCTGGCGTTCGCCGCGCGGCGCGGGCAGGCCAAGGTGCAGATCGCAGCGCTGGGAATCCTGGGCTACCTGTTCTACGCGTACGGCATCTACTCCATCGAGCGGACCTACAACGGCTTCTACCTCCTTTACCTCGCCGTCTTTGCCCTGTCCTTCTGGGGGATGGTCTACACGGCGCTGGAGCTCCGGGCGGACGGGCCGCGGCGTGCGCGGCTCCCCCGGGGCATCCGGGTGCTCTCGGCCGGGGGCGCCCTCCTGCAGCCGCTCATCTTCTATCCGCTCTGGATTGCCATGCTGCTGCCGCTGATGCGGACCGGCGAGCAGATCGATTCGCTCTACTCCGTGTTCATCCTTGACCTGTGCTTCATCATGCCGGCGTTCCTGATCCTGGCCGTCCAGACGTTCCGCCGCCGCTGGCCGGGGCTGGTTCTGATGCCGGCGCTGTACCTGCTCGGGTTCACCCTGATTTTCTCCCTGGCCCTGGGCGAGCTGTTCAAACCGCTGTTCAACGTCCCGGTCTCGGCGCTGTCCCTGTGGTCCTCGGTGCTCCTGTCGGGGCTCTTCCTGGTGCTGGGCGGGCTGCACCTGTGGAAACTTGAGCTAGATTCCAGCGGCGTGGTGACGCAGGGCCGCGGGATCCACCGGCCGGACACCGCGGACGCCGGCGCCGTTGCCGGCCCGGAGGGGTAGGAGCCATGGCGCAGCTGCAAGTTTCGGCGCCGGCAGCGAAGAGGCCCGCCCGATGAGCCGTTCCCCTGCCTCCGCCCGGCTCCGCGGACCGCTCGCTGCCCTTACCGCGGCGGCCGCCGCCGCCGGGTACGTCCTCGCCGTCCGGCCCCGGCTGCTGAACTGGGGCGCCACCAGCCAGGAAGCCGCCGGCCCGCTCCCCGGCGACGAACTCGTGCGGACACCGCGGATGCAGAGCACCCGGGCCGTCACCATCAACGCACGGGCCGAGGGGATCTGGCCCTGGCTGCTGCAGCTGGGTGCCGGGCGCGGCGGCATGTACAGCTATGACCTGATGGAGAACGCCGCAGGCCCCGGCATGCACAGCGCGGACCGGATCCTGCCCGAATACCAGCAGCTCGACGTCGGCGATGTCATCCCGCTGGGCCCCGACGTCGGGATTCCGGTCCGGCGCCTGGAGACGGCAGCGGTGCTGGCCCTCGGCGGCACGGTGGATCCGCGCACCGGGAAGATCAGCCCTTCCCGCGGGGCCGCGGCGAGCCCGCGGCTGGAGCTTGGCTGGACCTTTGTGCTGCAGCCCGTCGACGGAAACACCACGCGCCTGCTGTCGCGCACGCGGTACGATTACTCCCCGCTGCCCGTGGGGCTGATCCTCCGGCCTTTGCTGGAACCCGTGCAGTTCGTCATGGAACGGCGCATGCTGCTGGGCCTCAAATCCCTGGCCGAGGGCCGCGGCCGCTACCGGGGCGGCCCGCGGCGTCCATGACCTTGTGCCCTACGCCGGCGGCCCCGGGCCGGATTAGCCTGAAGGTTCAGGGGCGGTGCGCAGCCGCCCGCCGGCTTCCGGGAGGCAATCGGTGAAATCGGCAAGAACCAGCATCATCGCAGGCATCGCCTTAATGGCGGCAGGGGTCCTGCTGCTGCTGGATCTGCTCGGGATCCTGGACAGCGCTGCCCTCGTGTGGCCGCTTATTTTTGCGGCGGCCGGGGCCGCTTTCCTGACACTGTTCCTCCGCAGCCGGGACAACTGGTGGGCCGCCATCCCCGGCTCGGTTTTCCTGGGCCTGGCGGCGGTCATCACGGTCACCCAGCTCTGGCCGGGCGCGGCGGACTGGGGCGGTGCTGTCTTTTTCCTGTTCATGGGCTCAGGCTTCGGCGCGGTTTACGTGCGCGAACGCTCCAACTGGTGGGCGCTGATCCCCTGCGGGGTGATGCTGACGCTCGCCCTCGTGGTGGCCCTCCCGCAGGCCTGGGGAGGCATACCGGTCGCCGCCGTCCTGTTCCTGGGCCTTGCTGCCACGTTCGCGGCCCTGTCCCTGGTTCCGGTCCACCCCGCGCCCGGCCCCCTCGACGGTTCGCACCCTGGCTCCGGCCCTATCCCGGGCCCGGGCAGCTACCCGGAGCGGCGCCCAGGGCTGCCCGGCCAGCCCGGGGCCGCTGAACCGTCACGGATGAAGTGGCCGCTGATTCCGGCGGCGGTCCTGGCCGTGCTGGGGCTCATTTTCGCCTTGCAGGCCACGGCGCTGCTCACCGCGAGTGAGTTCTTCGTCCCGGCGCTCCTGGTCCTCGCCGGTGTGGCGCTGCTGGTCTACGCCTACCGCCACCGGGCGGGCGCCCACCCGGGCGCCGAACACAACGTGCACGGCGCCTGACGGCTCAGGCACCCCCGGCGAGCTCGGCCATGGCCGCGCGCAGGCGGGTGCCGGCATCCTCAGCGACCTCGCGGACCTCGGGTGCGGCGCTGAGCTGCACCATGGTTTGCGGGTCGATGGCATGGACGGTGGTCGCGGTGGCCCCGGTTCCGCGGCGCACCACGACGTTGCAGGGCAGGAGCGCCCCCATTTCCGGTTCGGCGGCCAGCGCCCGGCTGGCAAGCATCGGGTTGCAGGCCCCGAGGATGACGTAGTCCCCCAGCGCTTCCGCGGCGTCCTCGCCGAGTTTGGCGGCGAAGGTGGCACGCACATCGATTTCCGAGAGTATTCCGAAGCCCTGGGCGGCGAGCGCCGCACGCGTCTTTTCGACGGCCTCCGCCCAGTTCAGCGGGACGACGGCGGTGTAGGTGTAGCTCATGCGTTTACTCCTGGGGATTGGTTTCGGCCTTTAACAGGTAGTCGACGAACCAGTCCCTGGCGAGGATGGCAGCCGCCGCCAGCGTACCGGTTTCCTCGAAGAGATGGGTGGCGCCCTGGACCACAGCCAGCTGGTTGGGGCAGCGCATCATGGCTTTTGCCCTGCGGTTGAGCTCGAGGACCTCGTGGTCATAGCTGCCCACGATGAGCAGTGTGGGGGCCCGGACCGCGGACAGCCTGGGTCCGGCCAGGTCCGGCCGGCCGCCGCGGGACACGACGGCGTCGATCCTGGCGGTGGGTTCGGACGCGGCCCAGAGCGCGGCCCCGGCGCCCGTGCTGGCTCCGAAGTAGCCGATCCTGGAGGAGGCTGTGTCCGGCCGGGTGGCGAGCCAGTCCGTGGCTGCGGACAGCCTGCGGGCCAGCAGCTCAATGTCAAAGACGTTGGCGCGGTTTCGTTCCTCGGCCGGGGTCAGCAGGTCCAGCAGCAGGGTGCCGAGTCCGGCCTGCTGGAGCACCCCGGCCACGTACCGGTTCCGCGGGCTGTGCCGGCTGCTGCCGCTGCCGTGCGCGAACAGCACCACGCCCGGGGCCGGGACCGGCAGGTGCAGCTGGCCCTGGAGACGGACCCCGCGCGAGGGGATCTCGACTTCCTCGTCGAACTCGGCGGCGTCGTCCACGCCGGCCGCGGCCGGCTTCCGGGACTCCGGCGCTGAATTCTGCAGCCGCTTGGCCGCCGCGTCGAGCAGTTGCACCACCTCGTCGTCCTCGGTGGGTGAGAAATCGCGGTAGTGGTAGCCGACCGCGGAGAACTGGTGCGGTGTGGCGAGGCAGACGACCTCGTCGGGCTCGGTCAGGCTCCGGAGGGTGTCGGCGGGGGCGACCGGAACAGCCAGGATGACCCTCGCGGCCCCGAGCTCCCGGGCGATCCGGCAGGCGACCCGGGCGGTGGAACCGGTGGCGATCCCGTCGTCGACGATCACGGCAATGCGCCCGGTGAGATCCTGGCGCGTCCGGCCCTTCCGGAAACGGGCCACCCGGTTCGCCAGCACGGCGCGTTCATGGTCTTCGACGGCCTGCAACTCCGCATCGCTGACCCGGGCATGGGCCAGCACGTGCTCTTCCAGGACCCTGGCGCCACCCTCCCCAATTGCCCCCATGGCAAGCTCCGGCTGGTAGGGAAGTCCCAGTTTCCGCACCACGATCACGTCCAGCGGGGCGTTGAGGGCCGCGGCGACTTCGAAGGCGACCGGGACACCGCCGCGGGGCAGCCCCAGGACGACGATGTCCTGGCCCCGCAGTTCCGCGAGCCGCCTCCCCAGTTGCCGGCCGGCGTCGACCCTGTCTTCGAAAATGCTCATCGCTACGGCTTTCCAGTCGGGATGTCGGCCGCGGGCTCATCCAGGCGTGCGTTCCGCAGGCTGGGAAATTGACCAATAGGCCGCTCCCTCCCACTATCTGTCAGGAACCCGCCGGGGGTGAGGGCCTTTATGCCCGGTTTGGCCGGTGCACCCGCTGGGCCCCCCGGTGATGGAGCATGTGGCCGGGTGTCGCGGTGCTGAACCGCGCGGCCCGGCGCGAGATGTGGTGGGTCCGGCCGCGGCGCCGGATCCCCGGAGGCTTGGGCAGGACCGGCTGCTGCGCGGCGCGGGAGTAGAACCAGAGTTTGGCGAGTTCAACGAGCACCAGGTACACCACGGCCATTCCGAGCAGGGCCAGGAAGAACGGGACGGGGAGCGGATCGAAGCCCAGCACCCCGGCGAGGGGCGAGAGCGGAAGGTAGACACCGAGGGCCACGACGGCCAGGGCGGCGCCGACCAGGCCCACCGAGGGCCGGCTGCGGAAGAACGGCACCCGCCGGGTCCGGATGACGAAGATGATGAGCGTCTGCGTGACGATCGACTCGATGAACCAGCCGGCCCGGAATTCGCCGGGGACGGCATCGAAGACGAACAGCATCAGGGCGAACGTGGCGAAATCGAACAGGGAGCTGATCGGGCCGAACAGGAACATAAAGCGGCGGATGAAGCCGATGTCCCAGTGCGAGGGTGCAACCAGTTGTTCCTTGTCCACCCGGTCCCCGGGGATGGCGAGCTGGCCGGCGTCGTAGAGCAGGTTGTTCAGCAGGATCTGCCCCGGCAACATCGGCAGGAAGCTCAACACGACGGAGGCCGTCGCCGCGCTGAACATGTTGCCGAAGTTGCTGGAGGTGCCCATCAGAACGTATTTGATGGTGTTGGCGAAGATCCGCCGGCCCTCCATGACGCCTTCGGCCAGGACGCCCAGATCCTTGTCCAGCAGCACGACGTCGGCGGCGTCCTTGGCGACGTCGGTGGCGCTGTCGACGGAGATGCCGATGTCCGCGGCGTGCAGCGCCAGGGCGTCGTTGACGCCGTCCCCCATGAAGCCGACGGACCCTCCGCTTTGCCGCAGCAGCCGGATGATGCGGGCTTTCTGTTCGGGCGAGACCCGGGCAAAGATGCTGGCCTCACGCGCGGCGGCGGCCAGCTCCGGATCGGACATGACCTCGACCTCGGCGCCGGTGAGCGTGCCGCCCGAGAGGACCCCGAGCTCGTCGCAGACTTTTTCGGCGACCTTGGCGTTGTCCCCGGTGGCGATCTTGACGGTGATACCGAGTTCGGCGAGCCGGTCCAGGGAGGCCCGGGCGGTTGCCTTGGGGCGGTCCAGGAAGATCAGGAATCCGGCGAGGACCAGGTCTTTTTCGTCCGGAGGTCCGATTGCGGTCAGGCCGCCGGCCGGGCGGGTGGCGACAGCCACCACCCGGGACCCGGCGTCGAACTCTTCGTCCAGCATCGCCTGCACGTGTGCCGGGGTGTCCCCGCAGAGCGCCAGGACGTCTTCCGGCGATCCCTTGGTGACGATGCGGGCTGCGGCGCCCGCTTCGCTGAACAGTACGCTGGTCCGGCGGCGCAGATGATCGAAGTCGATGACGTCGAGCCGCTCGTACCGGGCGGGCTGGAAGGCTGCGGCTCCGGCGGAGGCCCACAGCGCGGCGTCCAGGGGGTTCAGGCCCACCGGGGAGGCTTTGGATTCGGCGTAGTCGGCTTCGGTGGCCAGCAGCCCCAGGGTGAGCAGCTCGGCCGCGGAGATGCCGGGGCCGGCGGGCAGGGCGGCGGTGAAGCTGATCCGGCCCTCGGTCAGCGTGCCGGTTTTGTCAGTCACCAGAACGTCCATGTCGCCGAGATCCTCGATGCAGACCAGCCGTTTGACCAGGACCTTGCGTTTGGCCAGCTGCCGGGTGCCGGTGGCCAGGCTCGTGCTGACGATGGCGGGCAGCAGCTGCGGGGTGATCCCGACGGCGATCGCGAGCGAGAACAGCAGCGACTCGATCACGGGCCGCTGCAGCACCAGGTTGGCGATGAAGATCAGGGACGTGAGGCCGATCGCCACCTGGAGCAGGAGGTAGGAGAAGCGCTGGAGGCCCAGCTGGAATTCGGTCTGCGGCTGGCGTTCGCCGAGGCCGAGGGCGATCCGTCCGAATTCGGCCCGCCCGCCGGTGGCGACCACCACGCCGGTGCAGTTGCCGGCCTGGATCACGGTGCCCATGAACAGGCACGAGGTCAGGTCACCGAGCGCCGCAGCGCCCGGAACGGGAGCGGGGTCCTTGCTGACCGGCATCGATTCGCCGGTGAGGATGCTTTCGTCGCAGAGCAGGTCCTTCGCCGTCAGCAGCCGCATATCGGCGGGGATGATCGCGCCGATGGCCAGGTGCACGACGTCGCCGGGCACCAGGGCGGTGACGTCGGTTTCCTGCGGGGTCCCGTCGCGGACCACGACGGCGCGGTGGGTGACGCGGGAGTGCAGCGCCTCGGCAGCGCGTTCGGCGCGGTATTCGTTGCTGAAACCCAAGCCGACGCTGACCAGCAGGATCACGCCGATCACGATCGAGTTCGTGGCGTCACCGAGGAAGAGCGAGAGACCGGCCGTGACGAGCAGCAGGATCAGGATGGGGCTGCGCAGCTGCCGGCCCAGCACGGACCAGCCGCTGGCCTGATGGCTGCGGAGCGCATTCGGGCCCAGTTCGAGGAGGCGCCGGGCGGCCTCGCTGCTGCTCAGGCCCTGCACGCCGGAGCCAAGCTGCGCGGCGACTTCTTCCACCGGCCGCTGGGCGGCGTCGGCGATCATCAAAGGCGGAGCGGGTGGCCTCTGGACATCAAGCTCTGGCATGCAGGATCCGTTCGAACGTGGAGTTATGCCCTAGGGTACGTCCACAAGCTGAATCCTTCACGGGCGTCGAAACACGGGAATCCGGATGTATATAATTTCCCGGTACGGTTTTGCAGCGAGCCGTTGGATTGTTCTTCGATCCGGCCGTCTGCCGTCCCCCCTGCCGCTGCGCCGCAGGTTGAGCGCCTCCCGGTCCGGATCGTCTTGACCTGAGTGAAACGGCACGACGAGACAGTGGTTCGCGAATCAACCGCACCTTCAAAAGACGCAACTTCAGCCAGCCAGCACCTGCATGAGCTGGTACTCGCCAGCTCCGACGTTGAGGAGTTCCTCTGTGAGCTGGCGCGGGTTTCCGCGCGCAGCCTCTCGGAACCCGGCGACGAGATCCTCTGCGGGATCACGCTCTTCCGGCACCGGAAGGCGGCTACGGTTGCCAGCAGCAGCCCGGCGGCCCAGGCCATGGACGAGATCCAGTACGCCTTCGGTGACGGACCGTGCGTGACGGCTTCCCGGGAGCAGGAAACGGTCCATATCCCGGAGCTGGAAGCGTGCGGGCGGTGGCCCCAGTACGCCGCCACGGTGCGGGGCCACGGGGTGCGCTCTATCCTGGCGCTGCCGTTCCTGCTCGACGGCGATACCCGCGCGGCCCTCAACCTCTACTCGCGGCGCCCCGGCCGTTTTGGGGGCAGGGCGATGGAACTGGCCCGCGACTTCGTGAGCCAGACGTCCCTGGCGTTGCGGCTGGCGGTGCGTTTTGCGCACTACAGCGACACGGCGGCGAACCTCAAGGCCACCCTGGAGACCCGGACCAGCATCGACGTTGCGGTGGGCATCATCATGGCGCAGAACCGCTGCAGTCAGGCCGCTGCCTTTGAACTTCTCAAATCGGCGTCGGCGGCCCGCAACATCAAGCTCCATGTGGTGGCTGCCGGGGTCGTGGAGTCGCTCGGTCAAGGACCCGCCCGCACCCACTTCGAGGGCTAGGGCGTGTCTCCCAATTGGGTCTCGTCTGCTTTGGCATGCTTGAATCATGTCGCGTACTGCCGTCCTGACCGATGCCCAATGGGAGCGGATTGAATCCTTGATGCCCAGCTCCGACGGGAGCCGTGGGAGACCGTTTCAAAACCACCGGCTGATCGTTGAAGGCATCATCTACCGTTTCCGGGCGGGAATTCCCTGGCGCGACCTGCCGGAGACCTTCGGCCCGTGGCAGACAGTCTGGAAACGCCACCGCCGCTTCAGTGGCGACGGAACCTGGGACAAAATCCACTCCCGGATCCTGGCGGAGGCCGACGCGGCCGGGATGATCGACTGGGAAGTCTCCGTGGACTCCACGGTCAACCGGGCCCACCAGCACGCCACGAACCTCACCCGCCACACAGGGGGACCTGTCGAATTACATGAATCTGTTAGAGGAACCGCCTGACCACGGGATCGGCAGGTCCCGCGGCGGGCTGACAACGAAGATCCATCACCTCTGCGACGGCAAGATGCGCCCGCTGGTCATGCTGCTCGGTCCCGGGCAGGGCGGGGACTCCCCAATGTTCCCGCACCTGCTGGACTCCCTCAGCGTTCCCCGGCTGGGTCCGGGCCGGGCCCGTTCCCGCCCGGCCCGGGCCCTGGCGGATAAGGCGTACTCCTCAAAGGCCAACCGGGATCTTCTGCGCCGGCGCGGCATCCAGGCGGTGATCCCGGAACGCTCCGATCAGGAAGCGAACCGCAAACGCCGCGGCAGCAAAGGCGGCAGACCAGTAGGGCTGGACACGGAAGCCTACAAGCGACGAAACGTCGTCGAACGGTCCTTCAACATCTTCAAGCAATGGCGCGGACTCGCCACCCGGTACGACAAGCTCGCCCTGACCTACCGCGGCGGAGTCGTCCTCCGCGCCATCACCATCTGGCTCAAGGAATTAGGAGACATGCCCTAGGCGGCCGGCCCGGTGGCCGGCGTCCCGGTGGCCGGCGTCCCGGCGGTGACGTCCAGGATGGTGCGGATGGTGTCCTCGTGGGCCAGGATGCGGAAGTGGCCCGCGGTGTCGAGCTGGATATTGCGGGCGCCCGGCAGCACGCTGCCCTCGGGGATGTGCGGGTCGAAGAGACCGTAGACCGAGGTGATGCGCTCGTTGATGCGTTCCTCGCGGGAGAGCTGCATCGTCACGGCATTGCGGGGCGAGAAGGCGCGCAGGCTCGGCAGCAGCATGAACGAGGCGTAGCGCGAACCGGAGAACGGTGAGCAGACCGCCACCATGCCCGCGATCCGGCGTTCGGGGTCCAGCTGCATCATCACGAACTTGCCGATCAGTCCGCCTTTGCTGTGGGCAACGATCATCGCGTCCGTCAGGTCACGGTCCCGGATGTATCCGGCGATCAGGTCCGCGGCTTTGGGCACCGCGAGCCGGTTCCGGTGCAGCAGGGTCAGCACATGCACCGGATGGCCCGCCTCATGGAGCCGCTGGACGAGCGGGAGCATAAAGCGCCAGTCCTCGTACACTCCCGGAATCACGACGACAGGCCCGCCGGTCCCGCCGAGGAAATCCTCCGGCCGGGTCCGGGAGACGGCGCTGCGCAGCTGCCGGCCCGCGGCGTAGACGTAGTCCTGGACCCACCAGCCGGCGGCCTGCAGGACCCGGTTCATGCCGGGCGCCCCTGTGGTGTCTCCCGGGCCGCCGGCTGGATCCCGGCGAACTCCAGGATGGCTCCGGCCACTTCCACCGACCGGTTGTGCTGCACCACGTGCCCGGTGCCTTCGACTTCGAGCAGCTGCCCCCGGGCCGCGCTGGCGGTCAACCGGCGGCACCAGTCCGCGGAGGCGACGGGGTCGTTGGCGCCGCGCAGGACGAGGACCGGCGCCGTGACCCCGGTGATCCGCTGCTCCGTCGGGTAGTCCATCATGACGCGCAGGGTTTTCAGGAACCAGCTCGGGCCGCAGCGGAGATAGTCCGTGAAGACCAGGGCGTTCGAGGACGGGCTTTCGAAGAAGAGGCTGTCACGGCCAAGTGCAGTGGCCTGCTGCGCCACGGTGCGGCGCAATGGATCGACCACCGGCCCCATCAGGACCAGATGGGAAATGCGGCCCGGCTGCTGCAGTGCGGCTTCAATCGAGAACTGGCTTCCCATCGAGTGCCCGACGAGCACGAACTCCAGTACGCCGAGCTGCTCGAGGGCGCCCAGGATGTAGGCTGCGTGGTCCGCCACCGGGAGGGTATTTTCCGGCCTTGGGGTGGCGCCAAAGCCGGGCAGATCGATCGAGTAGGTGTCAACGGATTCCGCCAGCAGCCCGTGAAGCCGGCTGAGATAGCGGTGCGAGGCGCCGATCCCGTGGATCAGTACGACGGCGGTCCGGTCCGGCCCGCTGCCGGCCGCGGTTTTGGTCACAAACACGTGGCCAAGCTGGCCCGCCGCCTCAATCTCGAATCGTTGGGGCCTGCTCGTGGTGGGCTCTGTCAGCATCCAGTAAGCATACTGACAGAATTCCGCCCGTCAGACATCGCGTCTGTCCCGCTCGCTGAACTCCTCGTCAAGGTCGTAGTGCCTGAACTCGGTCTCCGGATTCGGTTCGCCGTCGGCCACATACTCATGGTCCAGTTGCCGCTGGACCTGGCTGTCGAGGACCTGCAGGTCCTTGTCCCCCACCTTGCTGAGATCCTCGGGGAATTCATCCTCCGGGGTGAGGTGCAGCTTCTCGGTCATGGCACGCCTCTCTGGGCCGGAAGGGTGGACTCGAAATACGGTGTCCCGGCCGTATATAGGATAGCCGGGGCCGCAGGGTAGGGGAATACGGCCGGACCTGGGCATGCCGGCGTGAGCGGGTAGGAAGCTAGCTGCCTTGTGGACCAAGCGGGGCGCGGCCCGCGGCGCCGGCGCTCTTCCCGGCCGCGGGTTCCTTAAGTTCAATGAACATGGTGTGCGTTTCGGTGTCGCCGATGTTCTCGCCGGAATGGTCCTGGGCGGCGAGCCAGCGGGCCGTCCCGGCGGGAATGTCGACGTCGATGTCCTCCCCGTGGCCCGAGAGCCGGCGGCGGAACGAGCTCAGGGTGATCATGACGCTGTCCGGGTGGTTATGCTCCACGGTCTTGTCGCCCGGGCTGTCGCGGTATTCGAGCACCCGGACGCGCGCATTCTCGAAAACTACCCGGTACAACGCGGGGTTCGACACCACCGGATCCTGTCCCATGGCGCGAGCGTACGCCTCTATCCCGCCGCCTGCCAGAGGTGCGGCCCCGGCGAGGCCCGGGAACTCAGACGGACCCTACGCCTCGCCGGGTTCGGGTCCGACGTTGACGAGCCAGTCGGTCCCGAATTTGTCGGTGCACATGCCAAAGATGTCTCCCCATGGCGCCCTCTCCATCGGGACGGTCACTTTTCCGCCGTCGGCGAGCTTGTCGAAGTAGCCGCGCAGTTCGTCCTCGTCGGAACCGCTGAGGGACACGGAGATGCTGGTGCCGGGCGTGTAGTCCATCCCATTGGGCGTGTCGGCGCCCATCAGCACCATGCCCTTTTCCGTGGACAGCATGGCGTGCATGATCTTGTCCTGCTCGGCGGGATCGTCGCTGGCCTGATACTCGCCGAAGGTGCTCATGTTCAGTTGGCCGCCGAAGACCGACTGGTAGAAAGTCATGGCTTCCTTCGCGTTGTCGCGGAAGCTCAGGTACGGGTTGAGCGTGGTCATGTCCGGGACTCCTTGCAGCTGGGGGCGCGGCCGGAGGGTGCCAGGTTGCGGCCGCGGCCGGCGCACTTTTACAGGGCATATCCTGCCCCAAATCAGCCGCTCCCGATAGGTGTCTGCTGCAGCCGGCGTCCGGCTTCGGCAGTGTCCTGATTCGCGCCAGCGTCCTGATTCGCAGGCGCCCGGCGCACAAGACGATGGGGACCGGAGGCCTGCGCCGCCGGTCCCCGTCCTAACGGGTCTGTGCTTACGGGCCTGTGCTTACGGGTCTGTGCTTACAGGGCTGTGCTTACGCGGCTGGGCTGCTGCCGCTTTTGCTGCCTAGGCCGTCTGCCCGGCGTGCTCGCCCTCTTCGATTTCCTCCAGAAGTTTGTCGTTGAAGGCCGGGAGGTCGTGCGGGTTCCGGCTGGTTACGAGCCCCTGGTCGACCACGACTTCCTGGTCACTCCAGTTGGCCCCGGCGTTCTTCAGGTCGGTCTGGAGCGTGTGGTACGAGGTGACGTTGCGGCCGTTGATGACGCCGGCGTCGATCAGCAGCCAGGGTCCGTGGCAGATCGAGGCCACCGGCTTGTGCTGCTCGAAGAAGGCGCGGGTGAAGGCCTGGGCGTCCTTATCGACGCGCAGATGGTCCGCGTTGACGACGCCGCCGGGGATCACCAGGGCATGGAAATCGGAAGCATTCGCCTCCGCGGCGGTGAGGTCGACGTCGAATGTCTGCCCCTTTTCGGTGCCGTTGTAGCCCTGGAGCTTCCCGCTCTTGGGCGCCACCAGCGCGGGCTCGCCACCGGCTTCCTTGACGGCGTTCCAGGGGCTGGTCAGCTCCACCTGCTCCACGCCGTCCGTAAGCAGAAAGGCGACTTTCTTACCGGCAATGCTGTGCTTTGACATGCGTCCTCCTCTGGTGCCCCGGGAGGTCCGCGCAGCCGTTGCACCGGCCGGGATCCTCCGCTGGGGGAGTTTGATGCCTTACAGGATTCACTCTAGGAAGCAACAAACTAATAAGCAAGCTGATTATGCCGGCTCCGGGTGCCGCATGCTGCACTTCGCTTGAACCCATTGACTCCGCCGGCTGATAGTCCTCTGGCCAGCGCATCGCGGCCTCGATACTCTGGCGGAAGGACTGCTACCCGAAAGAAGGCCGTGATGGACGAACAACACATCCTGGAACGCATCTCAGCGCTGGTGGACGAGGAGCAGGCACTCCGCGAGAAGGCCCCGTCCTCGTCGGCGGACTACGAACACGGTCCGGAGCATGCCCGCCTGAAGCGCATCGAGGAGGATCTGGACCAGTGCTGGGACCTCCTGCGGCAGCGGCGGGCGAAAAGGCAGTACGGCGAAAACCCTGATGAGGCGGAGCCCCGCCCGGTCAAGCAGGTGGAAAACTACGAGTCCTGACCTCCCGGAGCGGCCCGGCTAAAGAACCGGAAACCTGATGGGGAAGCGCTGACAGGCGGGTGTGCCATGTTGATTGCGTTGTTGGGCGACGTCATGCTGGGCCGTCTGGTGAACGAGCGGCTGAGGCGGGTCGGCCCCGATTACCCGTGGGGAGACACGGACTCCGTGCTGCGCCGGGCCGACCTCACGGTCGCCAACCTGGAATGCGTCCTGGCGGCCGGCGGGGAGCCCGAATCGGGGAAGGTGTTCCATTTCCGTTCGGACCCGAAGAACGTGGAGAGCCTCCGATCCGCGGGGATCGGTATGGTGTCGCTGGCCAACAACCATGTGCTGGACTACGGGGCCGGCGCCTTCCGGGAAATGCTGCCAGTGCTCGACTCGGCCGGCATCCTGCATGCCGGTGCCGGATTGGGCCGGGATGCCGCCCAACGCCCCGCGGTGCGCCGCGTGGCGGGTACCGCCGTCGGGCTCATTGCCATCACCGACAACCAGCCGGACTGGGAAGCGGACCGCGGACCCGGCGTCTTCTATGTGTCGGTGGAGCGCCCCGACCACCGGGTCGCGGAACTGCTGGCCCTGGTGGGGCGGACGAAGGCCCGCGTCGGGCTCCTGATCGTCTCCGCCCACTGGGGGCCGAACTGGGGCTCCGGGGTGCCGTCCGAGCACCGTGAGCTGGCGCGGGCACTCATCGAGGCGGGGGCCGACGTCGTCTTCGGGCACTCGCCGCACATCTTCCGCGGCGTCGAGGTCTTCCGGGACCGGCCCGTCATCTACAGCGCCGGGGACTTCGTGGACGACTACGCGGTGGATCCGCTGGAGCGCAACGACCAGTCGTTCATCTTCCTGCTCGACACGGACGGGGGCACACCCCGGTCCCTGCGGCTGTATCCGACCGTGATCACGGATTTCCAGGCCCGCCTGGCGGGCGGGAGTTCCCGGCAGATCGCGGAACGGATGCAGCGGCTAAGCCGGCACCTCGGGACCGCGGGCAGCTGGGACGCCGCCGGCGGGTTCCTGGAGATCCCGCTCGCGGCCGGCTGAGCTGCCGCCCGGCACCGGCGGGGCCGTCATCGAAGGTGGAGCGGGGAAAGTGGTCCACCGGGCGGGGCATGTTCTGTTCAAAGTAGGCCCGGTAGTTAGGGGTAGAACGCGTCGCGGGCCCGCTGCGATGTCGGGGCCGCGTAGAAATGTCCGCCGGCACCCACCTCCAGGGAGGCGGGGTCGTGGCCTGCGTCGGCGGCGGACTGGTGGTAGAGCTCCACGAGACGGCGGAACCGCGCCGGCCCGGACAGCAGGGCGACGAACAGCGGAAGCCCCAGGCGTCCGGCCCGCGCGAAGCTCGCTGGAGTTCCGCCGACCCCCACCCACACGGGGAGCTTGGCCTGGACCGGGCGCGGCGCGATGTCCATGCCGGGAATGTTCTGGGTCAGGGTCCCCTGCCAGGTCACTGCGGCGTTGCTCCTCAGCTCCAGCAGCAGCTGCAGCTTCTCTTCGAACAGGGCGTCATAATCCTCCAGTTCGTGGCCGAACAACGGGTAGGACTCGATGAATGCGCCGCGGCCGGCGATGATCTCCGCGCGCCCGTCGGAGATCAGGTCCAGGGTGGCGAACTGCTCGAAAAGCCGCACCGGGTCCTGGGTTGAGAGCACCGTGACGGCAGTGCTGAGCCGGAGCGTCGTGGTCTCCCTGGCCGATGGCTGCCAACACGATTTCCGGTGCGGACAGTGCGAAGTCGCGCCGATGGATCGGAATTCATTCCGGCTGCCCGGCCGCTTGCCACCGGCCACGACGGCGGTGCGTCGCGGCGTCGTCACGGCCGTTAACCACGGCGCGCCCCGCCGGGCTATGCTTTAAGCGGACCGCCGTTTGAGGCGTCCCGGCTCAAGCAGGGGGCATTCGCAGGGTAGCTTTTACCCTCACGCCATAAGGCCCGCAAGTGCTCAACCAGCCATTCAACCCGCTCCCCCTCGATGAACTGACCGCCGTTTTCGCGCGCATCAAAAACCTGCTCCTGACCGAGGACAAGGTGGACCATGCGCTGCAGCTGCTGGTGCAGGCTGTCAGGGATGCCATCCCGGGATCGTGCGGGGCCGGAATCTCACTGTTCGACGCCCAGGGGCGCGGGAGCAGCACTGCGGCGACGGAACGGCTCGTGGAGCAGGCGGACGCCGCCCAGCACCATTTGGGGCAGGGCCCGTGTGTCGCTGCCTGGACGGCAGGACGGACCGTCCTGGTGCACGATGCTGCTGCCGATGCCCGGTGGCCGCTCTGGAGCCAGGCGGTCGCTGAGTTGCCGGTCCGCTCCCTCGTCAGCACCCCGCTGGGCTCAAGCGGCACACCAATCGGGACCCTGAAGATCTACGCCGCCCTGCCGGCTGCGTTTACCGCCGCGACCGGGCAACTGCTTGAGAAGTTCGCCGTTCCGGCGGCCACCCTGATGGCCCATGTCCAGGGCCCGGAAACGCCGCGGCACCTGAGCGGGCCGTTCAAAGGCGCACTCGCCGGCCGGGACAACACCAACCGTGCCTGCGGGATCCTGATGGAACGCCACGGGTTGACCGCCGAGCAGGCCTTCCTCGAACTGCTGCGTCGCGCCCGGACCGACGGGTCGCCGCTGTCCCGGGTCTGCTCCGATCTCACCGATGGCCCGCGCCTGCCTGCCATCGGCTGACGCGCCGCCGGCGCCTTCGGCCAGACACCAGCGCGGCCGAAGCCCGATCCAGCCCGGCGTCAGCGCTTCTTGGCCATTTCCCCGCTGACGGTCAGTTGTTCCGCGACGTCGCGGAGCTTGAGGTTCAGCTCGGAACTGGCCCGCGAGAGCAGCAGGAACGCCTGCTGGGCGGTGATCTTGTACCGCTCCATCAGGATGCCCTTGGCCTGCCCGATCAGGTCCCGCGTATCCAGGGCCAGGGTGAGCTGGCTGATCTGCTGGCTGCCGGCGACGGCGACAGCGGCATGGGCAGCGACCAGCGCCCCGATCCGCTCCGATTCGGCGTCGAAGACCCCCGCCTCCTTTCCGAAGAGATTCAAAGCTCCGAGGTGGTCACCATTCACAAACAGCTGGAAGGACAGCATGCTCCGCGCTCCGAGCTTGAAGGCCTGCCGCGAGAACTCCGGCCAGCGCTCATCCGTGCTGAGGTCGGGAACGCTGACAATCCGTTCATCGTAGGAGGCCTCCATGCAGGGACCCTGTCCGGTGTCGCTTTGCAGGGCATCCACCCGGCGCGGAAGGTCGCTGGAAGCGGCACGCGATTCGATCGTCCGGCGGCCCGTGATCAGGCTGACCGAGGCCTCGGCAGCGTGCGGCACCAGCTCCAGCGCGGCGTGCACGATGCCGGCCATCATGGATTCGGGGTCCTCCTCTTGCTGGAGCTCCCGGGCGATATCGCCCAGCCGAACGGCCAGCGCGTCGGCACCGATCGGAGCGGTGTCCCGCGGACCCCGCGTCTGTTCTCCGGCTTCAGCTGAATTTGGCACCATTATGGCGCCCCCTTTTTGCCTCGTTGATTCCCGATGCTGCTCCTCATCGAAATATACCCCTGAGAGCGGTTCCCGGCACTGTGACTGGGGCAAAAATCTAACCGCCAGGTAACCCCGTTTTAGCGTTGCCGTGTGAGACTGGGGCATCGGACTCAATCGAGACTGGCAACCCAGCTGCATAGCAGACTCTCCAAGGAGCCACGCAGACATGAACAGCCAAGACCACAACGCCCCCGCCGTCCCCCAGATCCACGAGGGCAGCGAGGCCCGTCCCGACCTCAGCAGCGTGCATGTCCGCGAGGACGTGGCCATCACAGGGCTCTGCGGCAACGTCCATCTGCCCACCGGCCGGACCTGCGACGTGCCCGAACGGCATGAAGGATCCTGCCGCTTCGTCGGTCCCGAAGACGCGGAAAACCTGGCAGCACACTAACCGCCGGCAGGGCTGCAGCAGCCGGGACTGGTTGCCGGCCGGGCACCTCGCGTACGCTCGCCGTGTGGACATTGTCGAATTCCTGTCCGAGCGGATCAGCGAGGACGAGGCGGTAGCCAGGACCCTCCTCGGCGACCGGACCGTCTCGAAATCGGGGGCCTGGTACGAACAGCGCCTGCTGCTCGAATGTGAGGCCAAACGGCGCCTGATCCGGATCGTCGAATCCGCCCGGCAGGCGGCGCTCGCGGCGCTGGTCAGCGAGACCGGGCAGGATGCGGGCTGGATCCCTCAGTCGCTGGAATGGATGGAACAATCGCTCAACGCCCTGGCCCTGCCCTATTACGACCACCCGGACTTCGAGCAGGACTGGCTCCGCGCCTAGCGTGTTTCCTGGTCGGCGCCTCTCCGGCCGGGCGCCCGACGGCGGCAGGGTCCCGCCGTCGTCGGATTGCCGTCCGATGATACCCGCCAAGTAATGCCAAAGGTCCGTGTGCAACGGGCATCCGCGGGCCTAAGCTATGACCGGGGGGCGCTCAGCAGCGAAGACGCTTAAGGGAGGCCACTATGTTCAGCCATGACCGCCGTCGGGGATCATCACGGGTACCAGCGCTTGCAGCCGCCGGGCCGCGCCAGAACCCCGGGACGGCCGCGCCTCCGCCCAAAAGCAGGCCACGGATCCGGGGCATCGTCGGGATCCTGGCAGCGTTCAGCCTGGCCGTGGCCGCGGGCGTCGTCGCGGCAGTCCCCGCATCCGCGGCCGACCAGGAACAGAACTACATCGTGGTGCTGAAGGACAGCGCCGTTGATGCCGGCACCGAAGCCGCGGCCCAGCAGGGCAGCTATGGCCTTACCGTTTCGACGGTCTATCGCAATGCCATGAACGGCTACGCAGCCACGATGACGCCGTCCGTCGCGGCGCGACTCGCTGCTGATCCGGGCGTTGACTTCGTCACCGTGGCCAGGGAATTCCAGAAGCCAAAGGACCCCTCGCCGACCGCCCAGGTGGCGCCGAACTGGTGGAAGAGGATCGGGGGCACCAGCTCTGCTGGCGGGCACGCATCGGACGCTGTCGACGTCAACGTGGCGGTGATCGACAGCGGGATCGACGGCACCCATCCGGACCTCAATGTGCGCGGCGGCATCGACTGCTCCACCGGTTCGCCGGTCGAGGTGACCCCCACGGATAAGGTCGGACACGGGACTTTCGTGGCCGGGGTGATCGGCGCCAAGGACAACAAGCAGGGCGTCGTCGGCACGGCGCCGGGAACCCCGCTGTGGTCGGTGCGCGTGGTCAATGACGCCGATGTGATCACCGAGGAAATGCTGATCTGCGCCATCGACTGGGTGACGGCAACGCGCAAGGACAAGGACCCGGACAACGACATCCAGGTGGCCAACATCAGCATCGGCGGCCCGGGCGCCGACACCGCCAACTGCGGCAAGGGCACAGATCCGATGCACTATGCAATCTGCCGCTCGGTCAAGGCCGGCGTCGCCTACGCCGTGGCCGCCGGGAACTCCGGGGAGGACATCGCGGGCTTCGTCCCGGCCACCTACGACGAGGTGCTGACCGCGACCGCGATGGCGGACTTCGACGGCAAGCCGGACGGCCTCGCGGCCCCGGTCTGCGGAACCGAGGACTGGAGCAAGCTCGGGCAGCTGGACGACCGGCCGGCGTTCTTCTCCAATTACGCCACCGAACCCAAGGACAAGGCCCACACCGTCGCCGCCCCGGGGGTCTGCATCTCCTCCACGTCTCCCGGAGGCTATGCGGTGGCCCACGGAACCAGTTTCGCGAGTCCCATCGTCGCCGGCTCGGTGGCGCGGTGCATCAGTGACGGGGATTGTGAAGGCTCGGGCAAGGCAGTGATGTCACAGTTCCTGGACATCACCGCCGCGTACAACAAGAAACACCGGGGTTTCGGCTTCGAGGGCGACCCGCTGCGCCCGATCGAGGGAAAGTACTACGGCTACCTCGCCCAGATCGCGTGGTACTGACCTGACCTGACCCGACCTGACCGGGCACGGGGCACGGCCGCTGGACACGGCTGTGCCAGGGACGTTGGCCCCTGGCACGTCCGCATTGTCCGCATTGTCTGCGGGCGCCCAACCCGGCCGGCCCTGACAGAATGGCCCCATGGAAGTCGCCCTTGGATTGCTTGCCCTCACGTCGGTAATCTGCGCGGGCAGCCGCTTTGGGCCGGAAGATCAATGTGTCCGTGCCCCTGGTCCTGGTACTGGCGGGCGTCGTCGGTTCGTTCCTGCCGTTCATCCCGGACATCGAGTTGAACCCCGAACTGGTCCTGGTGGGGTTGCTGCCGCCCCTGCTCTACGCCGCGGCGCTGCAGACCTCCTTGTTCGATTTCGGCTCCAACCGGCGTGACATCGGGTTGCTTTCAGTCGGCTACGTCATCTTTGGCACCGTCGCAGTGGGCTTCGTCGTCTGGTGGCTATTCCCCGAGATTCCCCTCGCTGCCGCGATGGCCCTCGGCGCCGTCGTGGCACCGCCGGACGCCGTCGCGGCGACGGCCATAGCGCGCAAGGTGGGCATGCCCCGCAGGATCGTCACCATCCTCGAAGGCGAATCCCTGGTCAACGACGCCACCGCCCTGGTCTGCCTCCGGGCTGCCATCGCCGCGATCGCGGGGTCCGTCTCAGCGGCCGGGCTGGCCGGCGGGTTCCTCCTCGCGGCCGGCGGCGGGCTGGCGGTGGGACTGGCTGCGGCCTACGTCCTGACACAGCTGCGCAAGCGGATCCGGAACGTCGCAATCAACACCTCCATTTCCCTGATGGCACCCTTTGTCGCCTACCTCCCGGCGGAGGCAATCCATGCCTCCGGGGTCCTCGCCGTCGTCGTTACGGGTCTGGTGATGGGCACAAAGGCGCCGTCCATGCCGAACGGCGCAGCGCGGCTGAGCCAGCGCAGCAACTGGCACACGGTGCAGTTCCTGCTCGAGAATGCGGTCTTCCTGCTGATCGGCCTCCAGGTCAGGACCATCATTGAGGGGGTCCAGGGCGACTCGCTCGGGGCATCCCGGATCTGGGCCGGCTGTGCCGTGATCCTGCTGTCGGTGCTGCTGGTCCGGCCGGTCTGGGTGTTCCCCGCGACCTACCTGCCGCGACTGGTTCCGGCCGTTCGGCGGAAGGACCCGGCACCGCCGTGGCAATACGCTGCGATAGTCTCCTGGGCCGGCATGCGCGGTGTGGTCACCCTCGCGGCGGTACTGGTGCTGCCGGCGGACCTGGAACACCGTTCCGTGTTGATTCTGGCAGCCATGGTGGTGGTCGGCGGAACCCTGACACTGCAGGGCTTCACCCTGCCCTCGCTGGTCCGGCTGCTGCGGGTGCAGGGACCGGACCAGCGTGAGGATGCCCTGAACCAGGCGTCCCTGATGCACCTGGCCACGGCGGCGGGTCTGGAGCGGCTGCAGGAACTCCGGACCGATGCCGACCCGCCCGAGGTCGTGGCGATGCTCAAACGGCGGACCCAGGAACGCGGGCTGGCGGCCTGGGAACGCCTCGGCCGGCCTTCGTCGGAGGCCGCAACGCCGAGCCAGCGCTACGCCCACCTGCGGCTAGCGATGCTGGACGCTGAACGGGACAAGGTCCTGGAGTTGCGGCGCGGCGGCGGGTACCCGCATGAGGTCCTCAGCTCGGTCCTGGACCGGCTGGACGTTGAGGAATCGATGCTGGACGCGGCAGTCGAGGACCTGGACACGTCCAGCGGCGGCGGCGAGGGTGCTGCCCAGCCGGGCGGGGTCTGCGCGCACCTGGAGTCCGCGCGGGGTCCCGGGGTTCCCGGGGTTCCAGATGACCCGTTTTGCGCGGAATGCGTCCGGGAAGGTACGACGCCGGTCCACCTCAGAATGTGCCTGGCCTGCGGCACCGTGGGGTGCTGCGATTCGTCGCCTGGAACCCATGCCTCCAAGCATTTCGCCGCGACCGGCCATCCCGTCATGCGGAGCATCGAACCGGGCGAGGACTGGCGCTGGTGCTACGAGGACGACCTTCTGGGCTGACAGCGGCACGAAATATCCCGGCCCGGCCCGGTGTTGGCCCGGACATGACAACAATCGGAATCATCGGTGCAGGACACATTGGCAGCCAGCTTGCGCGCAAGGCGGTGCAGCTCGGGTACGACGTCGTGATCAGCAACTCCCGCGGGCCGGAAACCCTCACGGAGCTCGTCGCGGAGCTGGGCCCGCGTGCCCGGGCGGCGACGGCGGCCGAGGCGGCAGCGGCGGGCGACTTCGCCGTCGTCACCGTGCCGCTCAAGAGCATTGGTGCCGTCCCGGTGGAGCCGCTGGCCGGCAAGATCGTCCTCGACACGAACAACTATTACTGGGAGCGGGACGGCCGCTTCCCGGCCCTGGACAACGGCGAGACCACCACCTCGGAACTTCTGCAGGAACACCTGCCCGACTCCAAGGTGGCCAAGGCGTTCAACCACATCATGTCCACGCAGATCAGTACCGACGGGGCACCCGCCGGCTCACCACACCGCCGCGCGCTTGCCACGGCCAGCGACTTCCCGGAGGCTGCGGAACTCGTCACCAGGCTCTATGACGAGTTCGGCTTCGACACGGTCAACATCGGGCCGCTGTCGGAGAGCTGGCGTGTGGAACGGGACCGCCCGGCCTATGTCGTGCGGCAGGATGCGGCCGAGCTCAAGGAGAACCTGGACCGGGCGCCACGCACCATCTAGGACCGCGGCGGCGCCGGGGTTGACGGCGGCGTGCCGGGCCGTGGTCGGTCCCGCTCGGGGTGGTGCACGGGTCCGGGTGCCCGATCCCGGGCTAGGGCGTGTCTCCTTATTGGCGTAGCCAGATCAGGACTGCGTGGAGGGCGACTCCGGAGCGGTAGGTGATGGCGAGCTTGTCGTATCGGGTGGCGATGCTGCGCCATTGCTTGAAAATGTTGAAGGACTGCTCGACGACGGACCGGCCTTTGTAGGCCTCGCTGTCGAAGTCCACCGGCCGACCGCCACGGGTGCCTTTGCGTTTTCGGTTCGCGATCTGGTCTCTGGGTTCGGGAATGACGGCCTTGATCTTCCGGGCCCGAAGGAGCGAACGGTTGGCCCTGGAGGAGTAGGCCTTGTCACCCATCACCACGTCAGGGCGGGTCCGCGGCCGGCCCGTTCCGGCGCGCGGGACATTGATGGCGTCGATGACGTGCGGGAACATCCGTGAGTCAGAGCCCTGGCCCGGCCCGATGATGAACGCCAGGGGCCTGCCTTTCCCGTCGCAGGCGTGGTGGATCTTGGTGCTCAGCCCGCCCCGGGAACGCCCCACGGCGTGGTCGTCAGGCTCTGCCCAGAGTTTCTTGTAATTCGGTTCGTCCCCCTGTGTTGCGGGGAAGGTTGGTTCCGTGTTGGTGGGCGCGGTTGATCGTGGAGTCCACCGACACGGTCCAGTCGATCTCCCCGGCGGCGTCGGCCTCGCTCAGCAGCATGGAGTGGATCCGGTCCCAGATCCCGTCTGCGGCGAAACGGCGGTGGCGCTTCCACACCGTCTGCCACGGACCAAACTGCTCCGGCAGGTCCCGCCAAGCGATCCCGCACCGATACCGGTATGCAATGCCCTCCACGACCTGGCGGTGGTTCCGGAACGGGCGCCCTCGCTGGCCATCGGAACTGGGCAGCAACGGCTCAACTCGGGCCCACTGATCATCGGTAAAAACTTGGAAACGAGACACGTCCCCAAGTTTTCCAGCCAGCGGTCAGCCTATTTGGGAGACACGCCCTAGGCCGTTCGGTCCCCGGCGAGGCGCTTGCGCGGTCCAGTACACTCATGCAATGAGGCTTCTGTACATCACAGAAAGTGCGCCCAATCGGGACCCCGTGTTCGGTGACGGCAGCTCGATGATTCCTTATGAGATTCTGCGGAATCTGCCGGCCGACGTGGCAGTGACCCTGCTGACCTACTCGGGCCCGGTCGGGCTGCCGGATGAGGTCCATAGCCGGTGCGAAGCGGCGCAGGTCCTGACCCCCCGGAGCCGCAAGGCGGCGCTCGTGCGGTCCTTTGCCGGGCTGGACGGGGTGGGGAAGCACGAACGGGCCACTGCGGAAGCCATCTCGACGGCGGCCAGGCTGTCAGCCCGCAGCGATGCCACCCTCATCCACGGCCCGCACGCGCTCTTCCTTGCCCGGCATGTGCGGGGACCGGTTGTGTTGCAGACAGTGGACCCCTGGTCGATCCGGGCCGGGATGGACACTGCCATTGCGCCGCGTCTCCTGCGGCCGGCCTACCGGCTCAGGGAGCGCCGGACACTCCGGGCCGAGCACCGGCTGCCGGCACGGGCCCGGCTCCTCACCGTGGGGGCGAAGGACGCCCTCGAATGGTCTCAACGCCTGGGGCGGCCGGTACGGAGCATCCCGAACGGAGCCGAGCAGGCGTTCCGGGACCCCGAAAGGCAGGACGGCCCGGTGGTCTGCTTCGTCGGCAGCCTGAACTACGGGCCCAACATCGACAGCGCGAAAGTCCTGATCAGCACGATCGCCCCCCTGGTGTGGGAGCAGGTACCGGACGCCCGGTTTGTCATCGCCGGGCGTCGCCCCGGGCCCGAGGTCCTTGCCCTGGCCGGCCCCCGGGTAGACGTTCTGGCCAATGTGCCGTCGGTCCTCGACGTGTTCCAGTCCGCCGACGTGGCAGCCTTTCCCGACGAACACGGCGTCGGGATCCGGAACTCGGTGCGCGAGGCGCTGGCCGCCGGCCTGGCCGTGGTTGCCACTCCGGTCGCCGCCCGCGAACAGGATCCGCATCCCCTGCTGGCCGTCGAACAGGACACCGGGAGGTTCGCCCAGCACGTCGTGGACCGGCTTGCGGGGACCCGGACGGTCCCTGCAGGGCGCGGCGCCGAAGCCGTCCGGAGCTGGCAGACAGTCACGCAGGAGTATCTGGAGGAGCTGCGCAGCGCGATCCATCCGGGCACCGCCGGTCTGCCGCTCGGAAGCTCGCCGGCATGACCTACGCTCCCGGGGAACTGGCCCGGACCGGCGTCCGGGGGGCCATCTGGCAGGGGCTGGCCTTCGCCGGCGGGAAAATCATTGTCCTGGCGACCACCATCGTGCTGGCCCGGCTGCTTTCCCCCGAGGAGTACGGCCTGGTGGCTCTGGCGCTGGTCCTGATGGGCTACGCCGAGACCATTGCCGACGCCGGAGTGGCCCAGGCGCTGGTATACCTGCCACGCACCGGTGTCATTGCGAGATCCGCGCTGCTGATCTCCGTGGTGCTCGGCTCACTCCTGGGCCTGGGCGCCTTCCTTGCCGGGCCCCTGATTGCGCAGATCTTCAACCTCCCCGACGTCGAACCGCTCGTCCAGGTCCTGGGGATCTCCGTGCTGGCCACCTCGCTCGGCGCCGTCCCCGAGGCCCTGCTGCGCCGGGACCTGCAATTCAAGAAGCTCACGGCGGCTCCCGTTATCCGTGCCGCCACGATGGGCACCGTGACCCTTGCCCTGGCATTTTCGGGCCACGGGGCCATGTCGCTGGCGGTAGGAACGGCTGCCGGTTCCGTCGCCTACGCAGCGACGTGCTGGTTCCTGGTTGGCCGGCGTGCACCGTGGCAGATCTGGCGTGTGCGCAGGGACGCCCTCCAAGCCAATGTGAAATACGGCGCCCCGGTCGCCGGCAGCAGCATCCTGGCCCGGCTGATCTTCGACATCGACTACCTCATCATCGGCCTGCTGCTCGGGGCGCATGCGCTGGGCTTCTACACGCTGGCCTTCCGACTGCCGGAGGTGCTGATCCTCAACGTCTTCTTTGTGCTGTCGACGGTACTCTTTCCCCTCTACGCCCAGGTGCGCGGCGAGCCGGAACGGCTCCGGTCCGGCTACCTGACCAGCGTGCGGATCCAGTCCCTGTACGGTGTGACCACCGGGGTGGGTCTGGCGGTCGTGGCCCCCATTGTGGTGCCGCTGGTCTTCGGCGAGAAGTGGATGGAGGCCGTGGTGCCGCTGGTCTTCCTGGCCCTCTACGCCGCGGCCCGTTCCCTGGGCGCTGGTGCCAACGACGTGTACAAGGCCATCGGCCGTCCGGGTCTCTCGATCTGGGTATCGCTGGTGCGGCTGGTCATCCTGCTGCCGGTCCTGCTGTACGCCACCCAGTGGGGCATCGTGGGCGTCGCCTGCGCACAGTTCGTCGTCGCTGTGGTCTTCGCCGTCGGCATGCAGCTCGTGGCCGCCAATGTCATCGAGCTGCGGGCCCGCGAACTGCTCCGCGCCGTGGCGCCCGGGCTGGTCTGCGGGGCGGCCGTGGCGGTCGCGGGACTTGGCGTCCTGGCGGCGCCGGTCCTGGGCGGGGTGACCACGCTGGTCCTGGTTGTTCCCACGGCCGTTGCCGTGGTCTACGCGATTATTCGCTTCGGCTTTCGGCCCCTTCACGATGAGCTGGTTCAGCTCGTCCGGCGCCGCTGAACTCGAACAGTCGGAATAGCCCGAATAGTCGGAAGACTCGGAACAGCCGGAACAGCCTCAGACTCAGCGCTCCCCGTTCTCCGGCCGGCGGCCCGTCACGGTTCCCTCCGGGACCGCCACGTCGAACAAGCGGACCATCAGGGCCAACCGTGCCATAACGGCCTTGGCTAACCCGAAGCGGACTCCCTTGTGCAGCGACAGGGTGTCCAGGACCGCGGTGGTCGACGCCGTCGGCACCAGGCGTCCCGGGCTGTCCAGGCTCGTCGCGTGCCAGTAGACGCTGACGTCCTCGAATCCGTGCCGCTCAAACGTGCGCTTCCACCCGGCCAGCGTTCGCGGGCCGGAGCGCCGGAGGAACGACCGTTTCACCTGGGCGCAGATCCACCCGCCGGGCTGGACCGCCGCCGCGGCCTCCTCGAAAAGCGGCAGCCCAGGCTCCCTGAGCAGCACCACTTCACATGAAGCGGCCGGCGTGCCGCCGGGTGGCGACTGGATGCGGACGGCGCCGGGGTCCAGCAGATGCAGCGCCGCCATTAGGTCCGGGCCCACCGCGCCGCCGTACCCCACGCTGCGTGGCTGCAACACCGGCAGCAGGAAGCGCCAGTCGAGCAGCCGCCACAGGTGCAGCGAGAGGGCTTCGGCGTCGCCCGGGGCAGCCTCGGGGTTATCCGGCGCCCCGGGGCACATGCTGCCCCACACCGTTTTCGTGGCCAGCTGCTGGACCAGGTGCTGGGGCTGTCCGGCGTCGAGAATGCGGGATCCCGGCAGCCTGTCGGCCAGCTGGAGATAGGACTGCCGCCATTTCTCCAGAATTTCCGCCGTGTGTTCGCCCTTCCTGGTGAACATCACCTCACCGGGGACGTCCAGGATCAGCAGGAGGTCAGGAGCCGCGGCCAACCGCACAGCCAGGGCGTTGGACAGGCCGGTTTTCGCCTTACTGTCCACCGCGCCCGGCAGCAGGGCGTCGTAGGCGACCCGGTCCATCAGCACCACGCGTCCGCGGAACCGGTGGTACCGGGCGGCCATGCCGCCTTTAAGGACCCGAAACATCTTCTTCGTCGTTCGTCCCCCGGGGACCCGGGGGAGCCAGGCGTCCCAGGGACCCGCACCCCACAGTCCCATATAGACGTAAGCGGTGGGGATCGGGAACTCGGCGCGCAGGCCGTGGAGCAGCGTGGTCTTGCCGGCGCCGTCAGGGGCCATGACCCCCACCACCAGGCCCCGGCCCGGGAGCCTCGGGCTGAGCTGGCGCAGCGCACGGTTCGTCAGGGCGAGTGCCTGGGTGCGCAGGGGCGCTGCGGCGGTCCAGCCGGACCTCAGCCGGGCAGCCAGCGCGGGCGCATCGTCGAATCTGCCGGACCGCACCAGTTCCAGCAGTTGCGTGGCGGCACCTGCCCCGCCCCGCTGATCCAGGTACTGGGCGATGCGGTCCCCCGGCGACGCGACGGCGGCGGCTGCCTGGGCGGTTTCCTTCCGCTGCGGCTGGATCTCACCTTTGTCCAGCGCCAGATGGAGCAGCTGCAGCCAGGCCTGGTCGGACGGGGCCGGCATCCACAACCCGCTGTTCCGGACGCGCCGCTCAAGGCAGCCCGGAGCCAAGGGTGTCCGCCACTGCTGGAAGGGCCCGAAGGAGATGTCGGTGACAATGTCCAATTTCAGCCACAGCTCACCGGACTCCGCGTAGCCGAAGTAGAAGCGGTGGCTTCCGTGTCCGGCGGCGCGCACCCGGCACAGCCCGATCCCGTTCATCAGCCCGTCCAGGCCGGGCAGCATCTCGGGTGCCACCAGGATGTCCACGTCGCCGGAGGGTGCGGCGAGGTCGTCCTCGCCGCGGAGCAGGACCCAGGGAAGACCCGTTCCGTCAAGGGCGTGGAAGGCCCTGGCCACCGTCGGGTGCACGTCCGGCCGGCCGGTGGGCGGGTCCGCAGTCATGGGCGCCGCCGTCGGGCGTATCCCGGCGGCGTCCGGGCGTCGCTGCGAAGCGATGGGACCATGGGCGTGAGACCTCCTTGGCCGGGTTACCAGTTAGCTGCCGCGAGGAACTGCTCGCCACCGCCATCAACTGCTTCAATCACCAGAGACCAGCGACTAGACAGCCGTGGTAGCTGAAGCCTACGGTCTGCACCGCCGGGTGTCACCAGTAGCGGCTTCTGGCCCCGGCCATCAGGATCTACTTGAGCAGGACATTGTTTCCACGAGTACCCACCCGCCATGCCAGCCCTGGCCGGTCAGAGCATCGGCAGCACTCTTTCGCGCACCTGCTTGCGCAGGATCTTGCCGAGCATCGAACGCGGCATGTCAGGGATGGCAACGATCCGCTTGGGGACCTTGTACCCGGCGAGGTGCTCGCGGCAGTGACCGCGGAGGGCGTCCTCGTCCAGCGTGGCGCCAGGTTCAAGCTCGACGGCGGCGACCACCATCTCCCCTCCCCGCTCGAGTGGTTTGCCGACGACGGCGGCGTCCTTGATGTCCGGGTGCAGGCGCAGCACGGACTCCACTTCGGTGGGTGAGACGTTGAAGCCGCCGGTGATGATGAGCTCCTTGGCCCGGTCGACGATCGTGGTGAAACCGTCCTCATCCACGGTCACCACATCGCCGGTCCGCAGCCAGCCGTCGGCGGTGAGGGTCTTGGCTGTTTCCTCCGGGTTGTTCCAATAGCCTTGGAATACCTGCGGGCCTTTCAGCAGCAGCTCCCCCGGCTCGCCCGGCGCCACCTCGGCCGTGGGATCGTGCAGGTCGACAACCTTCATCGTGGTCGAGGGGAACGGCACGCCAATGGTGCCGTTCCGGCGCGTGGGGTGGAAGGGGTTGCCCAGCGCGACCGGGGAGGACTCGGTCATGCCGTAGCCCTCCACGAGCAGCCCTCCGGAAACGGATTCCCACAGCTCCACCACATGATCCGGCAGGTTCATGGCCCCGGAAATGCAGTACTTGCAGGACCGGAGCGAGATGCCCTTCTCCTTGGCGGCCATGGCGGTGCGCTCGTAGATCGGCGGGACCGCGCAGTAGACCGTGGCCGGCGACTTCTTCATGGCATCCAGCACCAGGTCCGGGTCAAACTTGGGGAAGAGCACCAGCAGGCCCTGCTTGCGGATGCCGTAGGTGAGATAGAGCGTCATGCCGAAGGCATGGAACATCGGCAGGATCGCGTAGAAGACTTCCTTGCGGTACTCGGCCCCCTGCATCCAGGCCTCACCCTGCAGGGCGTTGGAGTACAGGTTGAAGTGGGTGAGCATGGCGCCCTTGGGACGGCCGGTGGTCCCCGAAGTGTACTGGATCGCGGCGAGGTCCTCCACCGAGGGGCGGGGATGTTCCGGATCGATGTTGCCGTGGCTGAGGAGCTGCTTCCACGGGATGGTTCCCGGCGCAGGGCCGGTCAGCGCCGCACGGGACTCCCGCAGTTTCTTGACGGGCAGGTTCAGCGCAAGGCGTTTGACGGCGGGAAACGCCTCGAGGAGGTTCACGGAAACCACATGGTCGATCTCGATGTCGGCCGGGAAGTCATGGATGGCCGCCGCGGCCTTGTCCCAGGTGATGACGACGCGGGCCTGGTGGTCCTCGAACTGGTGGCGCAGCTCCCGGGAGGTGTACAGCGGGTTGTGTTCGACGACGACGGCGCCAAGGCGCAGCACCGCGTAAAAGGCGACGACGTGCTGCGGGCAGTTCGGCAGGATCAGGGCCACCCTGTCACCGGCGCGGACACCCAGCCGGCGCAGGCCCTCGGCGGCCCTGTCGACCTGTTCGCCGAGCTCGGTGTAGCTGGTGCGTCTGCCGAAGAACTCCAGCGCGGGGGCACTTCCAGCCTCAGCCACGGACCGTTCCAGCATGGCGACGAGCGACTCGGTGGGCAATTCGATTTCAGCCGGGACGCCCGGCTGGTAGTTTTTCACCCAGGGCTGCTGATCCGTGTTCTCCATGCCCACATCTTGCCGTGAACCGCGTTCCGTCGGCGAATCGGAGGCCAGCCTTGCGATCAGGCTGCCTGCCAGCGGACCGGGAGCGACTTCAGCCCGTAGACGATGGTGCTCTCCATCCGCTCAAGGCGCGATCCCGGGTCCAGGGTCAGTCCGGGCAGCCGGGACAGGATGCCTTCCAGCGCAACCCTTGCCTCAAGCCGTGCAAGCGGTGCCCCAAGGCAGAAGTGGATGCCGTGGCCGAACGCCAGATGCCGGATCTGGTCCCGGTCGATATCGAACCGGGCGGCCCGCTGGAATTGCCGCTCGTCGCGGTTTGCGGATCCGATCCAGGCCACCACCGGGGCGCCGGCCGGAATGTGAACGTCGCCCAGGGTGGTATCGGCCACCGTCACCCGGTACATGGACTGGACGGGTGACCGGAAGCGGAGCACTTCCTCGATGGCCTGCGGAAGCAGCGACGGCTCCTTCAGTAACCGCTCCATGGTGCCGGGCACTTCTGTAAAGCAAAGGACTGCGTTGCCTATCAGGTTGGTGGTCGTTTCGTTGCCGGCGACGAGCAGCAAGGCGCAGAAACCCAGCAGTTCGGCCACGCTCAGTTTCTGCCCGTCAATTTCGGCGGCGAGCAGGTTGCTGATCAAATCGGTGCCGGGCCGGGTCCGCCGCTGTTCGATCAGGTCCAGGAAGTACCCGGTCATCTCCGCGTTGGCGGCCTGGTGGTCCTCATTCGTCGCACTGGTCCGCGTCTGGCTCACGATGACATCGGACCACTGCTTGAAGCGGTCGCGGTCCTCGGCGTGGATGCCCATGAGTTCGGAGATCACAATGACCGGCAGCGGATACGCCAACGCCTGGATCAGGTCTGCGGTTCCGAGGGCTGCGATCCCCTCCAGAAGCTCTTCCGTGAGATTTGAAATGCGGGGAGCGAGCGCATCGACAGCTTTCGGGGTGAACGCCTGGGTCACCAGCGAGCGCAGTTGCCGGTGCCGCGGAGGGTCGGTGGTGATCAGGCTCGAAGCGAACAGGTGACCTGTCTCGGAGGGATCCTCGCCGCGCATCCGTGAGGAAAAACTCGCATGTTCGGACAGCACCCGCTGCACGTCGTTATACCGGAAGACATGCCAGCTCCCCGATTGCTCGTCGTGAAAGACGGGTGCGCCTTCCCGCATTCTCTCGTAATGGGGAAAAGGATCCAACAGATACTCGTTGGCCGGGGCGAATTCCATGACTGGCCTCTCTGCTCAGCCCGGCGCGGTATCGGCCTGGCCGATCCGTCGGGGCGTCGGATTATTGGACCGTGGGACCCTGATTTTATCCAAGCCAGCCCTCCACGTCAGTAGCTCGTGACGACATGCCGCCAGAGCCAGAAATCGCGGTCGTCCAGGATTGCCGCACGCAGCTGCGCCGACCCCGGCGCCGGTAACTCCTCGGAAGCAAGCCGGAAGGCCAGCGTGGCGGCCGAGCGCGCCCAGGTCGCAATGACCAGCAACGGGAGCAGCCCCGGATCAATGCCCCTGAACACCAGATGCTCGCGCAGCGGCGCAAGGGCCCACCCGCCGGGCCCGAAGGCTTTGTCGAAGGCTGCCAGCTGGGCGACCCGGGAAAACGCCATCTCGGACGATTCACCAAGGTACTGGAGGTAGAAGACGAGGTCGTGTGCCGGCACTCCATAGAGCGACGACCGTTCCCAGTCCATCACCTGAAGCCCGCCGCCGGCCTGCACCAGGAGGTTCGGGTGGCTCAAGTCAGCGTGTTCGAACACGGCCGGCAGCGTGCTGTCCCGCAGCGGCCTTAGCAGTTCGTGGGTCCGGCGGACCAGCGCGGACACTTCGGCGTCCCCCGGCAGCAGTGCGGCGAGGGCCTCCAGCGGGCGCTCGACCGTCCGCCCGTACCAGTCCCCGTTGTCCTGTCCCGGCCGGGTGCAGGGCAGGGCGGCTACAAAGTCCATGCCAAGGGCGACCGCCCCGGCGAGATCCCCGGCGACCCGTTGCGGGTCCAGCGGAGCTCCGGTCAGGGCGGTCTCCACCAGGACGGTGTGTTCCCCCATCTCCAGGGTGGCAACAGTGTGGGGGATCCCGTCCACGCGCCCGTCACTGAGGTCGGTGAGCTCACGCAGCATTTCCGCCTCCCGGTGGACGCCTTCGTTATCGCCCGGGCACCGCGGTACCTTGACCACAAGGGCGGGATGGCGGGTTCCAGCCGCGAACACCAGCCCCACCACGTGCCGGGAGGTGGTGAATTGCGGCGTAATCATGACGGTGTCCCACTGCGGGCCCACCCCGAATGCCGCGAGGCCCCACTCTTCGTAGTGCTGGCGAAGTACTGAGTCGATGAAGTTCACGGCTGCTCCCCGGGTTCCGGCGACCGCGAATCGGGCTGGGCGGATGCGGCCGCGTCGGGGGAAGATCCCGCCAGCTGTGCCCAGACAATCCCGGTGGCAGCCCGCTGCAGGAGCGGCTGGGGCTGGGCAGCATCAAGCACCCACGTCTGCGGGCGCCGCTTCGCCTTTTCCAGATGGGCCTTACGCCGCTTTTCGAAGGCCTCAGCCGGGTGCCTGCCGTTGCCAGGGAAGATGATCCCGCCAGGGACGTCGAGCACGAGCAGCACGTCGGGGTCGGGCATCAGCGCCGACGCCAGAGCGGTTTCGGTCCGGCTTCCGGCCGTGGTCCCGGCTGGCCCCGCGATCGGGGTGTCATAGGCCGGCCGGTCCACAACAACCACGCGGCCCCGAAGGCAATGGTATTTTGCGGCCAACGCGCCCCGGAGCTGCCTGATCAGGGTCAGGCCGCGTCGCCCGCCCGGAATCCTGGTGATCCAGCTGTCCCAGCGTCCAGGCCCCTTCGCACCCAGGGACACGTAGCGGCTGGGAATGGGATAGTTCTCCCCGAGCCGGTGCAGCAGCGTCGTCTTGTCTGCACCCTCCGGACCCATCACACCAACCACAAGCCCGCGACTGAAGCGACCAGGGAAGGTGGGACTGAGCAGCCGGAGCACCCTGTTTCGCAACACGGTCAAGCGCGTGCGCAGGGGTGCGTTCCGGGTCAGGGCGGATGCCATGCGCTGGGCAGGTTCACGAAAATCGTCAAAGCTGGCGGACCGCACAAGCTTCAGCAGTTCCGCAGCGGTGCCGGGGCCCATTTGCCGGTCGACGTACGCCGCGATGTCGTCGTCGGTCGATGCGAGCGCGCCGGCGACCCGGACGGTTTCCATCCGTTTAGGCCGGACCGCCCCGCCTTTGTCCAGCATGGTGTGGAGGAGCTGGAGCCATGCCTGCTCCGTTGTTGCGGGGAGCCAAAGCAACCCGTTGCGGATGCGCCGTTTCAGGCACCCGGCGGCCAGGGCGGTGTGCCACTGTTGAAACGGTCCGAAGGAGATCTCCGAGACGATGTCCAGTTTGAGCCACAGGTCTTCCACGGCGTCGTAGTTGAAGTAGAACCGATGACTTCCGTGCCCGCGGGCCAGGACCCGCCGGAATCCCACGCCGGCCAGCAGCGCGTCCACGCGCTGGCTCTGGCCGTCTCCCACGAGGATATCCACATCGCCGCGTGGGCGGACCAGGTCATCTTCGCCGCGCAGCAGCACCCACGGGAGTCCGGACCCATCGAGGGCCCGGAACGCCATCGCGATCGTCGGGTGGATCTCCGGCTGCTCGCCGCTCCATTCCCCGGGATCGGTCTGGTTACTAATAGGGACTTCCATGTGTTTCTCCCCCTGTAACAATGGAAATGGTGCCTGGCGGATCCTGCCGGGGAAGTCCCCCAAACAACGTCGGTTTCTGCTGGCTGTGGCCTTCGCCTGCCTCCCGGTGCTGCGCGGGAGGCCTGCAGCTAGGGCGCGTAGGCATACTGCACGACCCAGTCGATTTCCAGATGTCCGGAAGTTTCAGGCCTGGGTGATGACGAGTCCGCTCCGTCCTTGGTCTCCGCCTGCAGGGTCAGCCTCATGTTGGTGTTGGGAACCCCTTCGGGGATTGAGGTCTTGCCCACGAACTCCCCGTCCCAAAACCACTTCACTTTGCCGGGCGTCCATTCCGTCGTCGCCACATGCCAGTCGGTCGCGTCGGTCCGCGAGTAGTACTTCGTGGAAGGGTCGAACCGGGCCGGTCCTTTGAGGGGCGAATCCTTGATGGCTGAGACGCCATACATTTTCCCGGTCAGTTCGCCTTCCGGCCAGTCGATCTCGCCCTCAAGCCAGTCATCGCTCGAGGGCCAGAGCATAAAGGCAATTTTGTAGCCTGGCAGGGTGTCGGAGCGGAACCGGATGGAGTAGCGGCCATAGGTCTGGCCGGCGTAGCCGAAGGGGACAATGCTCGCCACCCGCGGTGTGCCGTTGTTCGTGTGCAGGTAGTAGTCGAGTTTCCCGTCCTTCACGGAGAGCACGGAATCCGGCGAGTAGCGCCCCACTCCGGAGGTGTCCGCGAAATCGTGATAACCACGCATGTCCGGGCCATAGACCTCACCCACCTGGCCCGGATGGGCCGGGGTCGTGAAGTCCTGGGCACCGGTTTGCTTCCAGCCCGGGAGGTCTCCCACCGGCATATCGGTCGTCGAGGAGCCCCGCGAAAAGAACCAGACCACGGCGATCAGCAGGGAGGTGGCCGCGACCATCGCCACAACCCTGACGAAGGTCCCGCCTCCCCTGCCCAAACTAACCGGTTTTTTTGATTTGGTAGATTCGGACGGCTCCATTGTCAAATACATGATCGGCTTTGTCCCCTACAGCTAACTCCCGTTCAAGAGCGGGGAGCAGGTTGGCATCGAATAGTTTGTCTTTGATCGCTTGTGCAAGCTGTGAGTCAGAGAAAACGACGAAGATGCGCTCAGGTTTCCAGTTGTTGTTTGCATAACGCGCCACATCCTCCGGCTTCACGTGTCCGTTGGATTTCTGGATGAACTTGGTCAGCGAGGTGACCCTTCCCCATTCCAGGTAGCTGGGGTAGTTCGGCCCGATCAGGAGCGGGAAGAAAGCATTGGTCTCAAAAATCACGTCCCGCGCCCCGACACGTGCGTCGAGCCATTGCGCAGCCACCACGTCCTCCTTGGGCACCCGGAATTTCGCCTCCTGCTGGAAGTACACAATCGTGAACAGCATGGCCATGATCGTCAGTGAGGCGGTGGCGCCCAGCACAGCTTTCCGGGTCCGCACGGGGCCCGACCAGAACAGCCAGGCCGCCCCGACCGCCAGCCACGGGAGGGCAAAGAGGAAGATGCGGAACTTGGCCTCCCCGCCGTAGGACTGACCCAGGAGCCAGAACATTGGCGCTACCGCCAGCCACGCGACGATCACCGTTTGCCGGACGTTGCCTCGGAACAAGTTGCGGACGAAGCCGGCCATCCCGAGCAGCCCGATGAGGAACGAGAGGGCATCCGGAGTGCGGGACAGCCAACGGGAAGCGTCATCGAGTCGGCTGGCCTCGGGCAGCGTGTAGCTTGCGTTCTTGAAGAAGTCGAAGCCAGTGAACAGCCCGTATTTATTGGACACAAAGTCGAGGTTGGGCAGCAGGTACGCGAACGCCATAAGCGCCAGCACCGGACCGATCCACTTGGGCCTGAAGTAGCCGAAGACGAAGAGCGGGAACAGCGACAGGATGGCCATGTACGGCGTCAGCTGATGGCTCACAACCGTCACTGCCTGCAGCAGGAGAATCGTCAGCGACGCCGGCAGGACCATGTCACGGCCCAGGCGGGCAGCTTCAGTCTGCGGGGCCGCAGGCAGCCCCCGCTTGAACCGCCCCTGCAGCCTCTGCAGCCGGCCCTCCACCACGGTGGCGATGCGGACCGGAGTGCCGCGGAGGAAAGTCAGTGCGATGAGGCACATCGTCAGGTAGAGGGTGTAGGAAAAGGCCTGGGGTGAGTAGTAGTTCTGGTTTACCCAGTTGGTGAGGGTAAAGACCAGGGTCGCGGTCCAGAAGATCCGCGGGTTGGAAGTGAGGGTCCTCGCGATCGCGAGGACAATCACGACGTCCAGCATGGCGAAACCGAACTCCGCCAGAGCCGCGTAGTCCACAGCGTTGTGGTAGCCGACAACTTCGCCCATGAAGGCGCTGACCGAGAAGAAACCCGGCCACCGGTTGTAGATGTCGATCGATGGATCCACCTGGCCCGTGGCCCCGATGTAGTTCGTCACCGCGATGTGCTTGTAGGACCAGGGCAGCCGGGGGACACTGACAACCATGGCCGCCGAGGCATAGAGCATGGCAACGAGCCCGGTCGTGGCGGCCGCCAGGAAGCCGTTGGACGCCATCTTTCGTGCCGCGACCGCCCAGATGCACAGCGCCACCACGGCGGCGACGGCGACGTACCAGATCAGCGGAAACGTTGTCAGCAGCCCCCTGTTGCCGACGAGGTCTTCGCCCGTCAGTGCCAGGGCCACGCCCCACAGCACCATCGCGAAGCCGAGGACGGCCCACGGCACGTACGTGGACGGACCCCTGCCCCGGAACGCCTCCAGGGTCCGCGCAGAGCGCCAGTCAATCGCTCGGCTGCGGGCCGGCTGCCCGTGCACTGAATGCCGGCCCGTTCCAACCCCAGGGGGAAGGACGGCGATCAAAGCCGACGCCGCCACCAGGATGGCGGCCGCCACTGGCCGGGGATGCCACAGGTGGGTCCACACCATGATGACCGCCGGAACGGAGTAGATGGCCGCACTCAGCACCACTGTCCATACCAAGCGTGCGGCCGGATCGGCGTCGGGAAGCCGCCGTACCAGAGCCCATCCGGGCAGCACGAGACAGCCCAGAAGGGTGACCGGCGCGAGCACCGGACCGCCCAGATCAAAGAGAATAAGGACGGCGAGCAGGACGCCGGCCGCCGCCAGCCCAAAGTCCCAGGGCCGGTCGGCCCTCAGCGCCGACACCGAACGTTTCGGGGACTCGGGGGTAGGTGTTTCGTCGTGGAGTAAGAGACTCATGTCGCTGATACTTCCTTGATCGATCTGCGGAGACTGCGCGGAAGTCGGCGTCCCCTTGAGACGCGTTCCCCCAGGAACTGTGTGTGTGCCATCGGCCGTGCCAGAAACTCTGAGCCCCGTCTATGTCTTCCCGGATCGGCGCTCGAGGAGGTAATTGAGTGGTCCGCGCGCCACGGAGAGAAGCTCGGTCCGCAGGGCTTTCGCGACCTGCGGGTCCCGGGGGGCCGGCACCGCCGCCGTCGCCGCACTTTGTCCCAGCGAGTGATTCCGGGCGTTTCTCAGGAAATGCAGCGCGCCCTGCGGGCTTCGGGCAATCGCCAGACGTGCCGTGTGCGGGTTCAGGAGAATCTTTGTCAGCCAGGATCCCAGCCCTTTGCCGTACCCACGTGCCTGGATGATTAGATCCTCCAGCTCCGCCCGGTGGCGGTGCCAGACAATCGCGGAGGGCTGCACGACCAGCGAATGCCCGTCAAGGATCACCCGGGTAAACATGTCGATGTCCTCACCGCCGCCGGTACGCGTCCCCACCCCGAGGGCCGGATCAAAGGCCCCCAACGCCAGGGCAGTCCGTCGATCGAGCGCGAAGTTCGCTCCGGTGCCGAAGGCCCCTACGCAAAACGGAAATGTCGGCAGATCGGCCGGAGGGTCCGCCATGGAGTAGACCTTTGGTGCGATGATCTTTGACCAGTTAACCCGTTCGTCGAAGTAGCCCTGGGCGGGCGAACGCAACTCACCGGCCGGCACCAGGCCGGTCACGCAGGCAACATCGGGGGCCTGTTCAAAACCGGCTGCAATCCCCCGCAGCCAGAACTCGTCCACGACCACGTCGTCATCCGTGAACGCAACGATGTCCCCGCGCGCACGGCGCAAGCCGGCGTTGCGCGCCCTCGACAACCCGGGCCTGGGCTCGGAGACCAGGGTCAACCGGGGGTCCTGAAACTCGTCCCGGACCATGTCACGCGTCTCGGCGGTGCTCGCCCCGTTGTCCACAACGATGACGTCGAAATCCGGGTAATCGAGGCGCAGGATCGCGGTGAGTGCGCCACGCAGCAACGAAGCACGGTCCCGCGTGCAGACGATCACGGTGATCGACGGCGTCGACGACTTCTGGGAAGCCACCGCCGCGGGCAGTGCCGCCACTGCGGACTCCAGGACGCCGCAATCCAGGACACCGCCTGGCGCGTCGACGTCGATGAACCCGCGCACGGACGATCCGCTGCGCACGAGCAGGCGTGCGCGGTGATAGCCCATGGAGTCTTGGAGCCTCAGGTGGGTGTAGCCCGCGAGCGCATCGAGATCGACGGCGCCGACCCACAGGGCCCCAGCCCAGTCGGGCACCGATTCGGTCCCCATCGACGGTGCAATGTCCAGTCCTGCGTCCTCAGATGCCACCACGAACTCATTTCCAACTTCAATCACGTGGCTTCCCTCCAGGGAGGGCGGCCATTGGGGACGGGAGTTGAGCCGGCCAGGAGCGATCCTGAGCCCTGGGCAAGCCCGCGGCCGCGGAAGTATCCGGCCGCTGTGACCGCGAGAACCGCCACGTAGGCACCTGCCCGGCGCAGACCCTGGGGGTCGGCTCCGCGGCTCCAGTCCGCCAAGGCGGAGAACACCGCCCGCGGCAGGACACTGCGCACGTAGCGCCGCTCCGGGCCCAAGGCCCGTTTGTGGCCCACTATGTGGCTGACCTGGGCCTTGGAAATGCCCTCCGACCAGGAACGCTCCAGCATGTACCGGAACGTCCCCCGCTGGACCGGAACAAAGTGGTGAACCAGGGCCGCCGGCTCGTACACGATGCGCGAGCCCGGGGAGCCGATCGTGGCCCGGATGCAGATCTCGGTCTCCTCGCATCCCAGCGGTTTGGTCCCCTGCCGGCCCAATGAGAGGTTGAAGCCACCCACCTGCTGGAGCACCTGAAGCCGAAAGGACATGTTGGCCCCGATGACATTCCGCACTTCGGAGGCCACTTTTGGCATACCGCGGTGGCTGCAGCCGACGATCCAGTCCAGTTCCGGTCCGAAGTGACCGGGCCGGCCGGCTTCCCACGCCGGCTCAACCTTGCCACCGACGGCAAGGACATCGGAATCGTCGTAGAGGGCCGTCAGGTTCTCAAGCCAGTCGGGGGCCGCCACGGCGTCGTCGTCCAGAAACGCCACGATCTCTGAGGTTGCCAGGCCGACGCCGGTGTTGCGTGCACCGGAGAGCCCCTGGAGGCCGGTGCTCTCCACCAGGGTGACGTCCTGCACGGCGGCCACGAGCCGCTTGTACAGGTCCTCGTTGTGGTCCACCACAACGATCACCTGCTTCGGCTGAAGCGTCTGGGCGTGGACGGAGTCTATGACATCCATCAGCAGTTCCCAGCGCTGCTCCGTGTAGGAGCAGATAACCACGGAGGCGGAAGGTCGGAAATTGAAGTCGAGCACCTTAGGCTCCTTCCGCCACGGTAAGGACGCTTTGCGGATCCGTGGGTGTTCGGGCAATCCGGACATTTGGATAGGTGTACTTCACCCGCCGCAGGGCTTCGGGCCGCGCCCCCGCGGTTGGCGCTTCCCAGGTTGTGCATTCCTTGGCCAGAGTGCGCAGGACACGCCAGCCGTCGCGGAAGGTCTGCAGGTTTGAGACCCCGGAGATGCGGTCTAGTTCGAAGCTTGGCACCTCCGCAATGCGGAGCCCGGCGCGGGCCGCCCTCACGATCAGCTCCGTCTCGATCTCAAAGCCGTCCGACTCCAACTCAAGAACCTCAAGGCATTCCCGGCGCAGTGCAATGTAGCCGTAGCAGAGGTCCGAGTAGTTGCTTCTAAGCACTGTGTTCGCCAGTTTCGTCAGGACGCGGTTGCCGGTGTTCCGCAGCCAGGTCAGGTCCTCCGACCCGCCTCCGGTTACGTAGCGTGAGCCTTTGACGAAGTCGTAGTCGTGCTGGAGGGGAGACACGAACCAGCCGATTTCCTGCGGGTCCATGCTCCCGTCCGCGTCAAGCATGACGATGATGTCGCCCGACGCCGCTGCGAAGCCGGCGCGGACAGCGATGCCCTTGCCCTTGCGCGGTTCAGCCACCACGACGACGTCGACCCTGAGTGCCCGGGCAACGTCGATTGTGTGGTCGTGGGAGCGACCGTCCACGATGACAACTTCATCCACATATGAAGGCATCCGCCGCAGAACCCAGGGCAAATTCATTTCTTCGTTTAGTGTTGGAATTACTACGCTCACCGAAGCCCTTGGTGAGGCGGTAATTCGCTCAGACGGCGAATTTGGGACCAGATTTGGAATAGACAAAAGCCTCACCACTTCATGAAATTTCCGGCGCCGACGGCACTGCCCTCAGCGAATGAGAACCTTGAGAACGGATTCAGAGAAATCCGCCAAATTATGCTCGACCCCATACCCCAGCTGCCACTGGACCGTGGCCATGCCTAGAGCCTAAAGTTCACCCAAAGTTGTGTCACGAGTGGCTAATACTTGGTTGTTCGTTCCACTCGGCGCGGGATTGCGGTGGCCCTACTTGGGTCTTCGCGGCGGCCTACTCGGGGAACCACGAGTCATTGGCGAACGGTGTACTCGGTCAGCCGCGATAGGGCTAATTTCCGTTGAGTTTCCGCGTTTTTGTCCTGATACTGGAACCGTACGCCGACGGGATGGCAAGGTCTAGTGCCGGGGTATGCCGCAGCCAAAGCGCAGTTTCCACGGCGGCTGCGGGGTCGGGGGGAAACGGGATCCCCGGGGGCAGCCCAGGCTGGCACCCCGTGGCATATCGCGTATTCCATGACAGTTCTTTCTCCGCCAGGAAAGAACGAAAACACCAAGAAGGAGTAATACCTTTTTCGCTTCCGAAGAAAGTGAAAAGCATCACTCCATTCGGGAGACATCTGCAAACTCACCATGGAAACGGCGATCAAACGCATGAACGAAACGGCGATCAAGATGAAAAGAACAGCCCGCTGGCTTAGCCAGATAGTGGTAATGGCATTAGTTGCGGCCGGAGGCCTGCTGGGAATCTCAGGCAGCGCCTCGGCGGCGAGCGACTATGGGTATCCCAGCATCAGCTACTCCGGAGTTAGCAACCCGCCAACATCGGACAAACCGCAGAGCAAGCTCTGGTTCAACGGCGGATCGTGGTGGGCGGACATGTGGACCTCCGGCACGGGCTGGCAGATCTACCGGCTGGACGTGCCCACGAAGACGTGGGTCAGCACCGGCGTCACGAACGACACCCGCGCCAGCACCCTGGCGGACACGCTCTGGGACGGCACCCACCTCTACATCGCCTCCCACGTCGTGGCGGTCTCCAGCGACACGTCGCCGAAGACGTCGGTCTCGGGCCAGCCGGCCAAGCTGTACCGCTACAGCTTCTCGGGCGGGAAGTTCACCTTGGACAGCGGCTTCCCGACCACCATCATGAACAACAGCAGCGAGTCGATGACGATCGACCGGGACAGCACCGGGGCGGTCTGGGCCACCTGGACCCAGGTCTCCGGCAATTCGACCAGCGGTTTCACCAACACCGTCTACGTCAACAAGTCCGCACCCGACGGGACCAGCTGGGGCTCCCCGTTCGTTATCCCGGTCACCAACCCGCACCCTGCGCCCGATGACATTTCGGCGGTCGTGGCCTACGGCAGCAACAAGATCGGTGTCATGTGGAGCGACCAGCTCACGGGCTCCGTCCGCTGGGCGACCCGCACCGACGGGACCAGCCCCACTGCGACGTCCTCGTGGAAGGTCCAGGATGCCATCAAGGGCAACAAGCTCGCCGACGACCATCTGAACCTCAAGTCCCTTCAGTCGGACAACTCCGGCCGGGTCTTCGCTGCGATCAAGACCAGCCTCAACGACACCTCGACCAACAAGAGCCTGCCGGAATTGCTGCTGCTGGTCTTCAAGCCCGGAACCGGCTCGTTCTCCCAATCCACGATCGCCACGATCGGGGACTGCGTGTCCCGCCCGCAGATCATCCTGGATACGCAGAACAACATGGTCCATGCCTTCCACACGGCCCCCGGGACCGGCGTCAGCGGCTGCGCCTACTCCGGCATTCCCGGCGCCATCTATGAAAAGACGGCCTCCATGGACAACCCGGTGTTCGCGAGCGGACGCGGCACACCGGTCGTCCAGGACGGCTCGTCCGCCAACATGAACGATGTGACCACCACCAAGCAGGGTGTGGACAGCAGCACCGGCCTCGTGGTGCTGGCCAGCAACAACGCGACCAAGCGCTACTGGTTCTCATACCGCACCTTGGGCGGGGGAACACCCCCGCCGGCAGCACCGGTAGCCTCGTTCACCGCATCTCCGACCTCGGGGACTGCCCCCTTGAACGTGGCCTTCACGGACACGTCCACGGGTTCACCGACCTCCTGGGCCTGGGCATTCGGGGACGGCGGGACCTCCACCACGCAGAATCCCTCGCACAGCTACTCCACCGCAGGCACCTACACCGCGACCCTGACCGCCACCAACGCCGGAGGCTCGACGTCGGCAAGCAAGACCATCACGGTCACCACGGGCAGCACCCCGCCGCCCGCATCAGGGATCACCGCCGGCGCCTCAAGCACCGCAAGCAACCCAACGGCCACAACGACCGTGACGCTGCCCAAGCCGTCCGGAACGGCGGCCGGCGACGTCCTGGTCGCATCGTTCACGGCGGACCAGAATCCGACGACATCCGCTGTACCGGCGGGCTGGACCGCCATCGTCAATAACCTCTCCATCAGCACCGGGGCACGGATGTTCGCGTACTACAAGGTGGTGGGGTCCGCTGACCCGGCAAGTTACAGCTGGACGCTGAGCACCGCAGTGAAGTGGGGCGGCGGAGTCACCGCGTACCGAGGCGTTAGCAACACCACGCCCCTGGACAGCGGGGTCGCCACCGCTACGAACACCACGTACACGGCGACCAGCATCACAGCCCCCAGCATCACGACGGCGAGCAACAACGCTATGCTGATCGGCGGCGTCGGCTTCGACAGCTCCTCACCGGCGGCAACACCCCCCAGCGGCTGGACCGAACGGTGGGAAGCCCCGGATTCACAAATCGCGGAACAGGCCGACCAGATGCAGGCAACGGCGGGCGCCAGCGGCACGGCCACCTGGACGTTCACCGCAAAGGCCGTCTCGGTTTGGCGGACGGCGCTGAAGCCGGCCTAAGCCCCGGCGGCCGGGTGCATTTAGGCCCGGCGCCCTGGTTGCGCAAATGAAAGTGGACGGCGCCGGGAAGCTCCCGGCGCCGTCCACTTGCGTTGCGCCGGGCGGCTGTCAGACCGCGGACCAGCCGCCGTCGGAGGCGAGGATCGCGCCGTTGATGTTGGTGCCGTCGTCGCTGAGGAGGAAGGTGATCGATGCGGCGAGCTGCGCCGCGGTGGCGGGGGCCGGGATGTTCGCACCCATCAGCGGTCCGAGGCGCTCGGCCGCCAGCTGGGAACCCCAGGTGGCCTCGATGTTGGTGATGGTGGCGCCGGGAGCCACGGCGTTGAAACGCAGGCCTTTGGGCCCATACATCACCGAGGAGTTCTTGGTCAGGCCGACGACGGCGTGCTTGGACGCGGTGTACGCGGCGCCGGCGGCGGAGCCCCGGAGCCCTGCCTCGGACGCGACGTTGACCACCGAACCGGAACCGGCCTCAAGCATCAGCGGCACGACGGCGCGGGTCAGGCGCATGAGGGCAGTGACGTTGATCCGGAAGACCCGCTCCCAGGTGGCGTCGTCGACCTCGTGGATCGGTGCGAAGTGGTCCATGATGCCCGCGACGTTCGCGAGCGCGTCGATTCGGCCGCCCGCGGCGGCGACAACGGCGGCGACGGTGTCCTCATCGGAAATGTCACCGACCACCGTGACCAGGTCCAGGCCGGTGTTCCCGTCGACCAGGGCGTCCAGCCGCTCCGAACTGACGTCGGCGGCGATTACCCTGCCGCCCTCTCTGGCAACGCGCAGGGCCGTGGCCAGGCCAATGCCTGAACCGGCACCCGTGACAATGACCGTCTTGCCCGCGAAGCGGCCCGCGGTGATGGATTCCTGCCATGAAGCTTCGGTGCCCATGATGTCCTTCCGAACGTTTCCAAATGCCGACATCTGCCACCTTATGACACGCCGTGTCATTATGACAGGATGAATACTGGTGGGATGTTCCCGCAAGACCCCAGGCCTGCCGGCACGCGTTCGGCCGGCCGTCCCGCGACCATCGATCCGGATGCCATCGCCAGCCTTGCGCTGCGGCTCTTCGCCGAGAACGGCTACGAACAGACCTCCATGGCGGACATCGCCGGGGAAGCCGGGATCGGGCGCAAGAGCCTGTACCGGTATTTCTCGACCAAGGCCGATCTCGTCTGGGGCGGCATGGAACCGGTGATCGAGGCCTCCGGGCTGGCCCTCGAAGCGGCCCGGGACATTCGCGAAAGTGACGGCGGCCTGATGGCCGGACTGCGGGCCGCCGCCGTCGCCGGCGTGTCCGTGATCCCCGACCTCTCCGTCTCGCGCGGGCGGCTGCGCCTGATTGCCGAACATTCCGAGCTGGCCAGCCGGAGCTACGATTCACTGGCACCCCAGCGCGAGCGGACGCGGCGGTACCTTGCCGAGCTCGGGGTTCCCGAGGGAACCGCAGGATTCCTGTCGGCGGCCTACCTGGCCGCGACTTTTGAGGCGTGGATGCAGTGGGCCGCGGGCGCGGACCCGGATCCGGCGCCCTATCTGCTGGCTGCCGTGGATGTGCTGCAGGTGCCGGGGGCCTGAGCTCTGTGCCGAGGGGCGGCCCGGATGAGCGTGCAGTCGGGAAAGATTTCGCTGCTCATTTGCGTTGCCGCTGCGAGGAACACCGTGCGCTGCGGAATTCCGGTAGCGGCAGGTATTCTGCGTAGCGCCCACTGTTTTGCACAGCGCCAGACGACGACGGCAGCGGCGGGAGGTGCGCGGTCGCGGTTTGACGGGCACGTCACCGCTTGACCACAGTGAGTCATGCCTGCGACCGTCGAAACCAGGGTCCCGCCTCCCGCTCCGGCATACGAGCGGAGCAAATTTGGCTGCTCATTTGCGCTGCCGCTGCGGGGAATACCGTGCGCTGCGGAATTCCGGTAGCGGCAGGTATTCTGCGTAGCGCCCACTGTTTTGCGCAGCGTCAGACGACGGCAGCGGCGGGAGGTGCGCGGTCGCGGTTTGACGGGCACCTCCCCAATTGACCACAGTGAGTCAGTGCCTGCGACCGCTGAACCCAGAGTCCCGCCTCCCCTAGTGGCGGCCGACCGCCCGTGGCGGCGGCAGGTCGCGGGCTTGGCCGGCTTTCTGGCGGTGTCCTGGGGTGTGTCGTTGCTGGGTTCCCTGCCGATCCGGGCGAACAGCAGCGGCTGGTACGCCTTGGCGGAGAAGGCGCCGTGGACTCCCCCGGCGTGGATCTTCGCCTCCGTTTGGCTGCTGCTCTATGCGGCCATGGCGGTGGCGGCGTGGCTCGTGTGGCGGCAGCGGGATGCCCCCCGCCGGGATCCGCTCAGGGCCTACGGCGCCCTGCTCGCGTTGAACCTGGCGTGGCCGGTGACGTTCTTCGGCCTGTACCCGCTGCTGGGTACCGCCGCCCTGTGGCTGGCACTGCTCGTTATTGGAGCCCACGCCGTGGCGGCGACCGCCGCCGTCCTGCGCTTCGGGCCGATCTGCAGAACCGCCGGCTTGCTCATGCTGCCCTACATTTCCTGGCTGGTGTTCTCGGCGAGCCTGAACCTGTATGCGGCCGTGAACAACTGAGAAGAACAGCTGAGAGCCGGCGAGTGGTGCTGGCCGAGTGTGGAATTCGCCGGCGGGGTGACATCCTGAAAGCACTATGACTGCACACGAAAACGCACACGGCACGTCCCCTACCGGAGGGGAGGTCCCGGACGGGATTACTTTGGCTGCAAACGGTGGCGGGGCTGCGGACGCGAACGGTGCCGGGGCACGGGCCGGCGGTGGGACGGCGGCTGCCGGGGCACGGGCCGGCGGTGGGACGGCGGCGGCCGGGGCCCGGGCCGGCGGTGGGACGGCGGCTGCCGGCGCAGATTCAGGCCCGGGCGGGGGCCGCCAGGGGATCCTGGCTCGGGCGCTGGGCCGCGGGACCGACCCGGATCCCCGGTTCACGCTTGCCAACGAGCGCACGTTCCTGGCCTGGATCCGGACCTCGCTGGCGATGGTGGCTGGCGGCATTGCCGTGGAGGCCTTCACCTCGGAACTGTTCGGCCCGGAACTCCGCAAGACCGTCTCCGTGCTGTTGCTCCTGCTGGGGCTGGTCACCGGCGGCGGCTCGTTCTTCCGCTGGCTCAACGTGGAACGGGCCATGCGGCGCCAGGAGCCGCTCCCGGCGCCTCTGCTCGCTCCGATCCTGGCGATCGGCGGAGCGCTGGTCGCGGCCGTGCTGATCGTTTTTGTCATCGGGCGCTCGGCCTAGCATGGCAAACACGAGGCGCGCGGTGGTGCACAATGACCCGGGGCTTCAGCCCGAGCGGACGGACCTCGCCTGGCGGCGGACCTCATTTACGCTGATCACGGCGGCCTGCATCTTCCTGCGCTGGGTGCCCCACTACGGCTGGTTTGCCGGCACCCTGGTGGCGGCTTCACTGTTGGTCGCCCTGGGCATTGCCCTCACGCAGCGACGCCGCTACCACCACCATGCCAGCGGCATCGGAGGAGCGGCGATGGCCGCGAATGTCCGCGGGACGGCGGCCATCGCCGGCAGTGTTGTGGTCCTCGCCGGACTGGGTATCTACACGGTCCTGTACCTGCCGCTGCAGCGCTAGCGAGGCAACGCAAGCGAGGGGGCAGCACGCGCGGCAAAGCGGGAGCGTGCATCAGCCCAGGAAGGACAAGTGGATGTCACTGCCGTACCGGCGGATGATGTCCCGCTTGGCGAGATGGAAGGCGTCGAGGTCTCCGGCGTGCCCGTGCTGTTCGATGCGGCGCCGGGCGAGTTCGTCGGAGATCACGTCCATAAAGAGCTCGGCGAGCAGCAGCCGCGCGGAGTCCCGGAAGCGCCCACGGCCGTCAACGTAGAGCCGCACGGTGGGCGCGCCGGTGTTGATGATGACTTTGCGCTCCGCGGCGCTGTAGACGGCACGGTCGGCGCTGTTGTGCAGGTTGCGGAACTCGTAGCCGACGAACAAGTCCACGCCATGGTCCCGGGGCACCCGGTGCCCCAGCGGGTGCCCCGCGAGGTGGCCGGCGGACCGGACAACAGAAGCGTGCGGGGGCTGGCTTTCGCTGCGGTGTGAGGCTTGCTCGGCCACCACGATCTCACACCAGGCCCAGTAGGCGCCGGCCCGGACGGTGATTTCGCCCCGCTCCCCCGGCAGTTCCCCCGTGACGGTCCACTCGATCCGCTGGATGCCCCGCAGGGCTGAGACCGGAACGGCCACCGGAGCCGGCTCAATCCGCATCGTGGCCGGCAGCCCGAGCTCAAAGGTGAGCTGTTCGCCGTCGGGCAGCTGGCCGGCATCGAGCAGCAGGGCAACGTGGAACGGGTGCCCGGGTTTCCGGTAGTAGAACGGGGTCGTGAAGCGCAGCGCGGCCGGCGGCTCCTCCTCGGCCGGGGTGGGGCCGGCGGTTTCCGGGGATGACTCGATGCCCAGACCCACGACGGCCGCCTCGCTCATGTGATGCAGCAGCCGTTCGATCATCTCGGCGGTGCGGCCGGAGGTGGTGGCCCGTTCCAGATGCGTGAGTTTCTCTTTCTCAGCCTCCACGGCGCCGCCGATCATGGCGCTGACGGCGCGGGAGAACGCTGCCACAAACGGATCCTTGAAGTTCAGGCCCTCCCGCTCGTCGCTGATGACCGCCTTGCCGCGGCCAAGCATCTCGGTCAGCGCTGCGCAGCGGACGGAGCCGAAGAGATACTCCGTTCCCACCTGGTTCTCGTACTCGAACAGTGTGCAGTCGAGCGCCGCCATCCCGGACAGGACCACCAGGCCATTGGTGCGTTCATCGCCCTTGAGCGTCAGCTCCACATCCTTCGCCCGCTTCAGCGTGAGTGTGAACGGATATTCCTGCCCCTCGTGGCTGAAGCTGCCCGGCTGCTTCGGGCCGAGGAGGAGGATGGCCGGGGGTTCCTCGAAGCGGACAGGTTCGCTGGAGTCGGGCCCGGCACCCTGTGCTCCGCTGCCCGGCCGGCGCTGCACCAGCTCGACCGTTCGGCGGTCCAGCACGTCGCGCAGGTAGATGTTGTCCGAGAGGGACTGCATCAGGGTGGCGTGCTGGGTGATGGTCACGTGGGGATTATCGACGACGATTGTCACCCGGGTGCCGGTCCCGGTGACGCCAAAGGGAATGCCGAGCCGGGCGTAGTCCGCAGGAAATGCCCGGCGGTCCTCCTCGCCGTCATCGTAGAGGTAGCCGCCGTTCTCTCCGCGGAAGACATCGATGCGGGTGAACCGGCCGTCCTTGAGGGTCTCGATCCAGCCGTGGCCCAGGCCGAAGATGGCCTGCTTGAGGCCGCGGCCGAAGTACCCGCGGCCGTTGCCCTCGCCGCGGGAGAGGGGGCTGTGCGCACCGCCGTAGGTGAGGATGCGCGCTGCCTCTTCGAAGGACATGCCCTCCGCCTGGTCCGTGACCATAAGCACGGCGCCGGTGTGGTGGCGTTCGTAGCCGACCTGGATGCGGCCGGTCACCGGGAGCCCGGCTTTCTCCAGCCGGGCGTAGCTGTCGTCGCTGTTGGTGATCAGCTCCACCAGAGCCTTCTCCACGGAAGCGAAACGGCGGGAGTCAATCCCGATCACCCGCTGGTCCACCTGGATTTCGGCAACCGTCATGGCGTCTCCCTCACTCGCAAAGCCGCTGTTGCACCAGCTATCGGCGCCGGGCGGGTGCCGATAGCTGGAGCCTAGCAGTTTGGTGCTTCGTGGCGCGGGGTGCAAGATCTGCCGCCACCGGGGTGTTTCGTACGCAACGGCACTGAGGAGAACAGCACCTGTGGCTACCCTTGCGCTGTCGCCGGCCGGGACTGCCCCGGCCTTTGTTGACGCGAAACAAGTAATCCGAGACGCCGAACCGAGAGTCCATCCGAGAGTTGGGAAGCACATAGATAGGTAGCCGCCACTCCTGACCTGCCGCAGTCCCGCCTATAGCCTGAACCGAAAGAAGGGGATCAGGCTCCCTGCCGGGTCGTAAAGGGAAGGACCAACGTGCAACCAACCCTCTCAGCGCGGCACAGGGTGGGCACCGGCGGACAGGGGACCACAGCATCGGCAGCAGTCCGTCCCTGCCCTGACCCGGGGCGTCGTTTTTCCATGAAGGGCCGCTCAACACACTGGCTGTGCGGCCTTCTCATCGTGACCGGGCTGTCAGCGAGTGCAGCCCAGACTGCATTCCCCATTCCGCAGCCATCTTCTGGCTCGGGAAACACGGCAACAGAATCTGCCGCAGCCGATCCAGCGCTCTCCAGCGCCCCGGGGGCTGACATGCCGGTGGAGTCGCCTTCATCCGATAGCGGGGCTGGCATCCCGACGGAAGCGCCTCCTCCTGGCAACGGTGCAGAAGCGTCTTCCGGCAACCCTGCCGGATCTGATTCGCTCGCCGTCACTCCGGCCCTGGACACGACGCGGCGGGTTCCGCTCGGCGTTCGCGGCTCGTGGCATCTGGTCTTCGACGATGAGTTCGAGGCCCTGAACACAGCATCCTGGACTCCTTACTGGTTCAATGACTGCAACCCCAAATCGGTGATGAACAACGTCAAGACCTGTTCGAGCAACGTAAAGGTTGCCAATGGCGAAGCAGTTCTGCAGCTCACCGATGCCGAGTCCGGCGCCCTTCTCTCCACCAATCCCAAGGACGGCGTACCCGGCCATGTGGGCTTCGAGTTCACCAGCGGCTTCGTCGAAGCGCGGATCTATTTCCCGGGAACCTGCAGCAGCACGGTCCACAACTGGACGGCGTGGTGGACAGCGGGGCAGCGGTTTCCCCATACCGGAGAAATCGACATAGCGGAGGCCCTAGCCGGTGATATGTGGAGCGTCTATCACTCAGCGGAGGGTTCGAAAAACCGGACGGCCCCCGCCTGCTGGGCCGGGGCCTACCACACGTACGGGTTGCACCGGAAAACCGGAGCCAACGATATCTACTACGACGGCCGGCTCGTTCACTCCTACGCCACAACTGACGGCAACAGCCCCCATTATCTACTCCTGAATGTGGGCGTTTCGGTGGGTTCGCAGGTTTTCGGCGAGCGGGGCAGCATGAGGGTGGATTATGTGCGGGCCTGGCAGTAGCCGACCCCGGCATAGCAGCCGGTCGTCGGTGGCTGCAGCCAAAGCTGCAGCCAAAAAGGGCGGTTACGGCGCAACCGATGTCAGGAAAGCTACACGAATCGGTTGCTCCACAAGTGACGTTTTGAGGTGGGAAGTCAAGCGGCCGTTGCGGAGCAACCGATAGGCGGGGACCGGGGACTCAGACGGTGGTGACCTTCAGCAGCAGGGCGTGTTCCGGGTTCAGGACCGGCATGGGCAGGCCCACTTCGGCCAGGAAACGGCCGGTCGCGGTGGCCCCGGATGCCAGCCACGCCGGCGGCTGGACCTGGGTGAACGTGCGGGCGTAGTCGGCGTCGCCCGGGCAGGGGAAGACCGCCTCCACCCGGTAGACCGCGTCGGCGGCAAGACCCGGGATGGCGATCCGGCCGGGCTGCTCCGCAGCTGAGGTGCGGGTGCTGACCAGGGCGAACAGCGCCGCCGTCGAGCCCGGCACGGCTGGGCTGCCGGCTGATCCGTTAGCCTCAGAACCGGTTGCGGCGCCAGCGGAACCAGCTACCACGCCGTGCAGCATCAGGGAGTCATCCGCGACGTCGGCGCGGACCATCCGGCCGGAGTGGATCAGGCCGCGGTGCTCCTTGTAGATCCCGATGAACCGCTTGAGCTCCTCGCGCTCCGCGCCCTGGACCTGCCGCACGTCCCATTCCATCCCGAAGTGCCCGAACAGGGCGGTGATGGCGCGGAAGGACAGGTCGTGGGTGCGGGCCGTGGTGTGCGAGGTGGTGGGGCCGACGTGGCCGCCGACGAGCTCCGGCGGGACCACCAGCCCGGTCCAGCGCTGGATAGTCTGCCGCTCCAGGGCGTCGTTGCAGTCCGAGGCCCAGATCCGGTCCGTCCGCTCCAGGATGCCGAGGTCCACCCGGGCTCCGCCGGAGGAGCAGCTTTCGATCTCGACGCCGGGGTGCGCGGCCCGCAGGGCGTCAAAGAGCCGGTAGGCGGCGAGGGTCTGTTCGTGCACCGAGGCACGGCCGGCGTGGCCGTGCTCCAGCAGGTCCCGGTTCTGGTCCCATTTGAGGTAGCTGATGTTGTTATCGCGCAGCAGCGCATCCACGCGGTCGTAGATGTACTGCCAGGCCTCGGGGTTGACGAGGTCGATGACGTGCTGGTGGCGCCACTCCAGCGGCAGCCGCCCGCCGTCCTTGTAACTCTGCACCGCGGGGCCGACGATCCACTCCGGATGCGCCCGGACGACGTCGGAGTCGAGGTTGACCATCTCCGGCTCCACCCAGAGTCCGAACTCCATACCGCGGGCGGTCACCGCGTCGATCAGCGGCGTGAGTCCGGACGGCCAGAGCGACTCGTCCACGTACCAGTCGCCGAGGCCGGCGTGGTCGTCGCGGCGGCCGCGGAACCAGCCGTCGTCGAGCACGAACCGTTCGACGCCCAGCTCGGCGGCGGAATCAGCGAGCTGGATCAGCGTGGCGAGGTTGTGGTCGAAGTACACAGCCTCCCAGGTGTTCAGCACCACCGGGCGCGGTTTGCCGGCGCCGGCCAGTCCGGTCTCGTCCGGTCCGGCCTGTGCGCCCGCGGCGGGCAGCACGTGGTGCGGCCGGTTCCGGAACCAGGCGTAGAAGGATTCGCTGATGCCGTCCAGGCCACGGTCCGAGTAGGCGGCAAACAGCGCGGGCGTTGTGTAGCTGCCGCCGGGGGCGAGGACGACCTCGGCCGGGCCCAGCAGTTCGGAGCCGCCGATCATGGTCCGCCCGTCCGCGGCGCTGTCGGCGAACTGTTCGTGGTTGCCGCTCCAGGCCAGGTGGGTGGCCCAGACTTTGCCGTGGCGGTTGCCGAAGCCGGCGGTTCCCGCGGCGAAGAGCAGCGAGGAGTCGTGGCCGGTGCGGCCGTGCCGTCCGGTGCGCACCCACGTGCCCTGCGCGATGGCACGGCGCTGCGGGTGGCGTTCGCGGCACCAGCGCCCGGTCAGGTCCAGGAGTTCGACGGCGGCGGGGGCCACCGGGAGCACCGTCGCCAGTTCATCGAGCTGGTAGGCCGTGGTGCCAGTGTTGGTGACAGTGTGGCGAAGTTCCAGCAGGCCGCCGTCGTGCAGGGTGAGGACGGACGAGACGCGGATCCCCGCGTCTGCGTCCGCCTGGATGATGACGACGGCGCCGGCGCCGTCCGCTGCCACCTCCGCCACGCGGAGCCGGACGGAGAAGTCGTAGCCGGGAACGCCGTCGGCGATCCGGTGTCCGCGCAGGCCGGGGCGGCCGCGCCAGCTGGAGGAGGCCTGCGGCAGGAGCCCGGCGGGGACGGCGGCGTCGACGGCGGAGTGCGGGACTGGGGCGCCGAGGATGGCCAGGTCCGGAAGGGAGGGTCCCAGATCGGCGCCCCAGTGGATGACCTCGGCCTCTCCGCTGTCGAAGCTGATCACCAGGCTGGTGCTGGCGGAGCGGAGGTACAGGGGATCCATGGCTGTTCTCTTTCGGTGGTTCGGGGCGCGTCCGTGGCTGTGGGCCGCGGGTCCGCAGGGAATCAAAGGGGGAAATGCCGGATGCCGCCGCCGCGAGGAGGTAGCGGCGGCATCCGGGGCGGGTGGGCCCTACTTGAAGAGGGCGTTGACCTGGCTGTTGGCTTCGGTGAGGGAGCTGGCCGGCTTCTTGCCCGCGAGGACGGCGTCCATGGCCGGCTTCATGATGCCGTCCACCTTGGCGGCCTTGTCCGCGATCGGGAAGAGGAACGTGGTGCTGTCCTTCACGTGGGTGGTGAAGGCGGAAACATCGGTGCCCTTGGCTTTGAAGGCTTCGGCGGCCTTGTCGGTGGAAGTCGTGATCGCGGGGAAGACCACGGCCTTGGAGGCTACAACGTCCTGGCAGGCGGTGGAGCCGAGGTATTCGACCCACTTGACCGAGGCGGCCGGGTTCTTGGTGCCCGCCCAGATGGAGTCAGCCAGGCCGTTGAACATGCTGGCGCGCTTACCTTCGGGGCCCTTCGGGGTGGGGGCAAACGCCGTTTCCACGCCCTTGTAGCTCTGGTACTGGCCGATCAGCCAGTCACCCGTGGTGTTGATGGCGGCCTTGCCGGCGCCGAAGTTGTCCGCGAGGCTGGCGCCGACAGTGGTTTCCAGCTTGGGCATGTAGCCCTTGTCGATCAGGCCGGCCCACCAGGCGATGGACTCCTGGAAGCGCGGATCGTCATAGTTGAACTTGGTGCCCCACGGGTTCTTGTCCGTGGCGGTCCAGCCGGTGGTCGCGGTCAGGAAGCTCCACTCGGTCTGCCCCTGGCCGGAGCCGCCGCCGGCCAGGCCGAGGCCGTAGACCGCGACGTTGTTCTTGTCGAAGCCGGCTTCGTCGCCGCGCTTGCCGTTCTTGTCCACGGTCAGGTGGGCGATTGCCAACTCGTAGCTGCCGCCGTCCTTCGGGTTCCAGTCCAGGTTCGCCATCTGCTCGGCGGTGAGGCCGGCGGAGTCGGTCATGGCCTTGTTGTAGAAGAGGCCTACGGTGTCCCAGTCCTTGGGCAGCCCGTAGCGCTTCCCGTCCTGGCCGACCCAGAGCTCCGGCAGGCCCTTGGTGTAGCTGTCGAGTTTGATGCCGTCCTTTGCGACGGCGTCGTCCAGGGAGAGCAGCTGCTTCTTCGCCGCGTACTCGGGGTACTTGGAGAGGTGGTTGGTGAAGACGTCCGGGGCGGTGCCGGCGACGAAGCCGTTGGTCAGGGTGGTCCAGTAGTCGTCCCAGCCGCGCTGGGTGATTTTGACCTTGATGTCCGGGTTGGCCTTGGTGAAATCGTCGGCGCACTGCTGGTAGGCGGGGAGCTGGTTGGCGTCCCAGAGCCAGTAGTTGATTTCCCCCTTGGCTTCGGAGGATGCCGGGGCGGAACCGCCGCAGGCGGACAGGGAGAGGGCGATGGCTGCGGCGGCAGCGACGGCGCCGAGGGTCTTCTTCATGGTGAACCTTTCAGGGCTGTGCAGGGTGGTTGTTCGGGGTGCGGGTGCGTTGGTTTGGCGCTTATTTGATGCCGGAGAAGCCGATGGAGTTGACCACGCGCTTGCCGAAGGCGATGAAGAGCAGGAGGACGGGCAGGGCGGCGATCAGGGTCGCGGCCATCAGGCCGGACCAGTCGGGGGCTCCCTGCGGGGACTGTGATTTGAAGACGCCCAATCCCACGGTGAGGACGCGGACGCTTTCGTCCTGGCCCACCAGCAGCGGCCAGAAGTATTCGTTCCACTGGCCGATGAAGGTCAGCAGGGCCAGGGTGGCCAGCGGGGCGGCGGCGTTGGGCAGCACGATCTGGAAGAAGATCCGCAGGTGCTTGGCGCCGTCGAGCATGGCGGCTTCCTCGACTTCGCGGGACATGGAGAGGAAGAACTGGCGCAGGAAGAAGATGGCGAAGGGCGTCATGAACAGGAAGGGCAGGGCCAGTCCGGCGAAGGTGTTGAGCAGGCCCAGGTTCTTGATCATCAGGAAGTTGGGCAGGGCGGTGAAGATCGGCGGGACCATCATGGTGGCCAGGAACAGGCCGAAGACCACGTTCCGGCCGGGCCAGCGGAGCCGGGAGAAGGCGTAGGCGGCCATGGCGCTGAAGAACACCTGCCCGGCGGTGGTGACGGAGGCGAAGATGATGGAGTTGCGCAGGTACAGCCAGAAGTTGATGGCTGCGCCGGAGCCGCCCTCGGCGATGGCCTCCTCGGGGGTCTGCAGCCCGAGGACCCGCTTGAAGGCGCCGAGGCTGAAGTCCGCCGGCAGCAGGTTGCTGGCGTTGGAGGCGAGCGAGGCGTTGCTGGAGAGCGCGGTGCGGAGCATCCAGAGGAACGGGGCCACCGTGACGATGATGGCGACGATGACGAGGGTCCAGGCCCCGGCGCGGCGCCAGTTGAAGGGCTTCTTGTAGGCGCCCTTCCGGGCGGCCTTGCTGCCGGGTTTGCCGCCTGGCTTACTGCCGGATTTCCTGCCGGGTGTCTTGCGGGAGAGTGCGGAGGTTGTCATGGCTGTTTTCCTTAGTCCAGATCCGATTCGTTGCCCTTGAGGAACTTCATCTGGATGAAGGCCACGAGGGCGAGAATGACGAAGAGAATGACGGACAGGGCCGAGGCGTAGCCGAAGTCGGATTCACCGAAGGCCTTCTGATAGATGTACATCTGGATGACGCGGGAGGCGTTGATGGGGCCGCCGCCGGTGGTGACGGCTACTGTGTCGAAGACCTGGAAGGACCCGATCACGGTGACCACCAGGACCAGCACCAGTACGGGGCGCAGGAGCGGCATGGTGATGCTCCAGAAGGTCCTGGTTTGGGATGCGCCGTCGAGGGACGCGACCTCGTAGACATGGTTGGGGATGGACTGCAGGCCGGCGAAGATCAGCAGCGCCGTGTAGCCCATGTGCCGCCAGACGTTGACGCCGGCGATGGTGGGGATTGCCCACTGCTCGCTGCCGAAGAAGGCGATGCGGGGCAGGCCGAACCAGTTGATGATCTCGTTGACGATGCCGATCTGGTAGTCGAGCATCCAGAACCACAGCAGCGCCACGATCACGTTGGCGACCAGGAACGGCAGCAGCAGCGCACCCCGGATCAGGGTGGATTTGGCCACCCGGTGCATCAGGAGCGCCAGCCCGAGGGCGATGACGGTCTGGAAGCCGATGTTCAGGCCGACGTACTGGAGGGTGACGGCCATCGCGTTCCAGAACAGCTCGTCCGCGAAGATCGCGGTGTAGTTCTTGGTGCCGATCCAGGTGGGATCCCCCAGGACGCTGTACTCGGTGAAGCTGAGGTAGATGCCGCGGATCGTGGGGATCAGGAAGAAGGCAACGAAGCCGACCATGGCCGGAAGGATGAACAGCAGCGCGATGCGCAGGTCGCCGAGGCGGCGCCCCCAGCCGGACCGGGGAGTTTTCCCGCGCTGGGGGTGCTTGGATCCGCCAGCCACGGGATCCGGAAGTTTGGTGATGGTAGTCATCGTCGACTCTTCCTGGTGGGTGTGATGTGGGTAACAACTGGAGAAGAATCTACACGAGTAGATTCGGACTGGCAAGGGTTTATTCAGGGAATCCAGGCATTTTTCTTGTACCAGCCAGTAACCATTGACTCGAGTAGATACCCCGTGGGACGCTGTTGCCGGATGCCCGCGCGGGCACAGTGCCCGGCTCTGCGGGCAGATCGGACAGGCAACAATGACGTTTTCCATCGGGGTCGTCGGTGTCGGCCAGTTCGGCGGCCACTTCGCCCACCTCTTCAAGCTCCACCCCGGCGTCAGCGAGGTATTCGCCGTCGACGAACGTCCGGAACGTGCCGCAGCTGCCCGCGGGCAGTGGGCACTGGACGGCACCATGGCCAGCTTCGAGGACCTGCTGGCGTCCGACGTCGATGCCGTCGCCATCTTCACACAGCGCTGGACCCACGGTCCGCTCGTGCTGCAGGCCCTGCGGGCCGGCAAGCACGTCTATTCGGCCGTCCCGATGGCCGTCACCGAAGAGGAAATTGCCCGCATCATCGAGACGGTCCGCGAGACCGGGCTGGTCTACGCCATGGGCGAGACCAGCTACTACAACCCGGCGACGGTCTACGCGCGGGAGCAGCACGCGGCCGGCAGGTTCGGCCGGATCTTCTACGCCGAAGGCGACTACGTCCACGACATGGACCTCGGCTTTTACGAGGCCTACCAGTACAGCGGCGGCGAGCGCTGGAAGGAAACAGCAAGCTACCCGCCCATGCTCTACCCCACCCACGCCATCGGCGGGGTCCTGGGCGCCGTTCCGGCGCACGCCGTGAGCGTCAGCTGCGTCGGGGTCAAGGATGACCGGCCGGACGGCGTTTTCGACAAGGACGTCAGCATGTTCGGCAACGATTTCTCCAACGCCACGGCCCTTTTCGAACTGAACGACGGCGGGGTGATGCGCACCAACGAGATGCGCCGAGTGGGCTACCCCTCGCACATCCGCGAATCCCGCTTCCGTTTCTTCGGCACCGAGGCGAGCTTCGAACAGCTCGCCACCGTCAGCGTGTGGCAGGACAAGAAAGCGGTCCACGACGTCTCGGCCCGGCTGGAAACCCGGCCCAGCATTCCACTGGACGATCCGTCCCTGGCGGAGGTCGCCCCCGAGCTGCGGGACGCCTTCATCTCCGGACTGGCGCCGGTGCACGACAGCAGCCGGCTCCCGGAGGAATTCCGGGGGGCGCCGAACGGGCACGAGGGGAGCCACCAGTTCCTCGTGGACGATTTCGTGACCGCGGTCAACAGCGGGTCCCTCCCGCCGGTCAACGCCTGGGTGGCGGCTCGCTTCACGCTGCCCGGCATCGTGGCGCACGCCTCGGCCCAGCGCAACGGTGAACGCCTGCCGATCCGCGATTTCGGCGATGCGCCGCCCCGCGGCTAGCTAGCATGGACTCCATGACGACTTCGGCAGTGCACACCCCCCGCGGCCCGGTGACCCGCAAGGACGTCGCCCGCTACGCGGGCGTGAGCACCGCCGTCGTCAGTTATGTCGTCAACGGCGGGCCGAAGAAGGTGGCCCCGGCGACGGAGGCGAAGGTCCAGGATGCCATCCGCATCCTGGGCTACCGGCCGAATGCTGCGGCGCGGGCGCTGAAACTGGGCTCCAGCGAGACGATCGGCCTGGTCATCCCGGACAACACCAACCCGTTCTTCTCGCTGCTTGCCCATGCCGTCGAGGACGCCGCGGCCGCCCGCGGCTACGCCCTGCTGCTGACCAACTCGGACGGAAACCTGGCCAAGGAACGCCGGAACATCCGCAACCTCGCCTCGCGCCAGGTGGACGGAGTGGTTCTCGCCAGCGTGCTGTTTGAACCGGACCTCGAGGCACTTGAATCGGGTGAAATTCCCGCGGTGCTCCTGAACCACGGCGGCAAGGCCCCGGGCTTCAACAGCGTGGGCGTGGACCTGGCAGCCGGCGCACGGATGGCGGTGGAACACCTGATCGGACACGGGCACACCAACATCGCCCTCGCCATGGGCACCAACGTTGCCCAGGATTACGACCTCCGGGAAGAGGGCTGGCTGCAGGCACTTGCCGCGGCAGGGCTGCCGGAGGGTCCGGTTGTCCGTGGCACCTTCAGCCGGGACGGGGGTTATGCGGCCGGCCAAAGGCTGCTCGCCTCGGCGAACCGGCCGGCGGCCATCTTCGCCAGTTCGGACATGCAGGCCATCGGCATCCTGCGCGCCATCCACGAAGCCGGCCTCACCGCGCCGGGTGACATCGCCCTGACGTCCTTCGACGGCTCGGCCGAGGCCGAATACAGCTGGCCCGCACTCACGACCGTGGAGCAGCCGGTCCGGGTGATGGCGGAAGCGGCCGTCAGCGCGCTCCTCGGGGCACGCCGCGGCGAGCCCGCGGAGCACCGCATCTTCCCCACCGAGCTGCGGATCCGTCAGTCCTGCGGCTGCCCGGGGGCCGGAGTTCAGTAGCCCTGCGGGTTGTTCTTCTGCCAGCGCCAGTGGTCCTGGCACATCTGGTCCACCGTCTTGGTGGTGGACCAGCTGAGGTCGGCCAGGGCCGAGGACGCATCGGCCCAGAACGCGGGCAGGTCCCCGGAGCGGCGTCCGGTGATCTCGTAGGCGATTCTTTTGCCGGCGGCCTTTTCGAAGGCGCGCAGCACCTCCAGTACCGAGGAGCCTTTCCCGGAGCCCAGGTTCCAGCGGTAGACCCCGGGGCGGCCCGTAATGCGGTCCAGCGCGGCGACGTGGCCGGCGGCGAGGTCAACGACGTGGATGTAGTCCCGCTGGCAGGTCCCGTCCGGGGTGTCGTAGTCGCCACCGAACACCATGAGCTTCTCGCGCCGGCCCACCGCGACCTGGGCGATAAACGGCACGAGGTTGTTGGGGATGCCCTGCGGGTCCTCGCCGATCCGGCCTGACGGGTGGGCCCCCACCGGGTTGAAGTAGCGCAGCAGCGCGATCTGCCAGCGGCTGTCGGCGGCGCCAAGGTCCGCGAGGATGTCCTCGACCTGTTCCTTGGTGCGGCCATAGGGGTTGTTCGCCCCGATTTCCATCTTCTCGAGGTAAGGGACCGGGTTGTGCTCGCCATAGACGGTGGCGGAGGAGCTGAAGACGATCGAGCGGACTCCATGGCGGTCCATGACCCGGAGCAGGTTCAGGGTGCCGACGAGGTTGTTGTGGTAGTACCGCAGGGGTTCCCGGACGGATTCGCCGACGGCCTTGAGCCCGGCGAAGTGGATGACGGCGTCGATCGCGTGCCCGGCGAAGACGGCGTCGACGGCGGGCTCGTCCACGAGGTCCGCACGGTGGAAAACCGCAGGCGTGCCGCTGAGTTCGGCCACCCGGCGCAGTGATTCCGCACTGGAGTTCGCCAGATTGTCGATGACCACTACCTCGTGGCCGGCTTGCTGCAGTGACAGGACGGTGTGCGAGCCGATGAAGCCGGTGCCGCCGGTAACCAGGATTCTCATCGGACGCGCCCGGCCCCGGTGGCCGGGGTGACGGTGAAGATGTCCGGCGCGGTGAAGCCGGCGCCGGCGAAGGCGCGGACGACGGCGTCGCGGACCTGCTGCTCGTGCCGCACCGGGGTGAGGGCGATTGCCGAGCCGCCGAAACCGCCGCCGGTCATCCTCGCGCCGATGGCGCCGTGGCTGCGGGCCGTGTCCACGGCCAGGTCCAGTTCGGGGCAGGAGATCTCGAAGTCGTCCCGCATGGAGGCGTGGCTGGCATCGAGCAGGGGCCCGATCCGGGCCGGGCCCTGGGACCGGAGGGTGTCCACGGTCTGCAGCACGCGGTCGTTTTCGGTGACGATGTGCCGGACGCGCCGGAAGGTCACAGGATCGAGCAGCCCGCTGACCTCCTCGAGGTCCGTGACGCCGACATCCCGCAGGGCCTTCACGCCCAGGACCTCGGCTCCGAGCTCGCAGGACGCGCGGCGGGAGGCGTAGCCGCCGTCTGCGTGCGAGTGCGAGACCTTGGTGTCGATCACCAGCAGCACGAGGCCGTCCTCCTGCGCCTGGAACGGCACGAGTTCCACGGACTGGTCGCGGCAGTCGAGGAAAACGGCCCGGCCGCTCGCGCCGCGAAGTGACGCCGACTGGTCCATGATGCCGGTGGGTGCGCCGACAAAGGCGTTTTCGGCGTGCTGGGTCAGTGTGACCATCTCCTCGGCGGTCAGCCCGGCGCCGGTGAGGTCGTTCAATGCCGTGACGACGGCGCACTCGATCGCGTGCGAGGAGGACAACCCCGCGCCGGGCGGGACGTCGGAGTCGAGGAGGAGGTCAAAGCCGGGGACCTCGATGCCGTGCTGCTGCAGCGCCCAGACCACACCGAGGGGGTACTTGGCCCAGCCGGCGACGGTGCCCGGGGCCAGGTCAGCGGCGTCGGCTTCGACGAGCCCCTGGTCCCCGACGGTGGAGAGCAGCCGGACGGTGGAGTCGCCCCGGAGCCGGACCGCCGTCGTCGCCCGCTTGTCGATCGCGAACGGCAGGACGAAGCCCTCGTTGTAGTCGGTGTGTTCGCCGATCAGGTTGACCCGGCCGGGGGCGGCCCAGACGCCGTCCGGGGCCGCGCCGAAGGTCGCCTCGAAACGGCTGGTCAAGCTGTCCGGCAGGCCGCCGGTCCCGGCGTCGGTGCGTGTGGTCGTGTTCATGCGGGGGCGCCTTCCGGGGTCAGTGCGGTGCGGGTTCCGGCCGGTGCGGAGGCGGCTTCGCGGGCCACCCCGCCGGCCACCTCGCGCAGCCGGGCGGCGACGGATTCGGGGGTGGTGTCGTTGATGAAGGCGCCCATGGCGGCTTCGGAGCCGGCCAGGTACTTGAGCTTGTCGGCGGCGCGGCGGGGCGAGGTCAGCTGCAGGTGCAGGTGGCCTGCCCGGCGCATGGCCGGCTCCAGCGGGGCCTGGTGCCAGGCCGCGATGTAGGGGGTCGGCGTCGGATACAGGGCGTCAAAGCGCTTCAGGAGTTCGGGGTAGAGCACCGCCAGTTCGTCCCGTTCCGCCCCGTTCAGGGCGGCGAGGTCCGGGACCTCGCGGTGCGGGACGAGGTGGACTTCCAGCGGCCAGCGGGCCGCGAAGGGGACGTACGCGCTGAAGTTTTCGCCCTCGAGCACCATCCGGCTGCCGTCGCCGCGTTCGGCCCGGAGCAGCGAGGACGTCAGCGTCGACGAGCCGTCCGAGGCGTCGGCGTATTCGCCGGCCGCGGCGGCCAGGACCGCGGCGCGGGGCGTGATGTAGGGGTAGGCGTAGATCTGCCCGTGCGGGTGGTGCAGGGTGACGCCGATGTCGGCACCCCGGTTTTCGAACGGGAAGACCTGCCGGATGCCGGGCAGGGCGCTGAGGGCCGCCGTCCTGTGTGCCCAGGCGTCGATCACCGTCCGGGTGCGCCGCCAGCCCAGCTCGGCGAAGGATCCTGTGTGCTGCGGGGTGAAAGCCACCACTTCGCAACGGCCGACGGCGGGGCCTGTGGTCCCCCAGCCGGGCGCCGCGGGAACATCGTGCGTGGCGGGGCCGAGCGAGGGAAAACGGTTTTCGAAGACGGCGACGTCGTAGTCCGGTGCCGGGATTTCCGTCTGGTTGGCCGGCGTCGTCGGGCAGATCGGGCACTGGTCCGCCGGCGGCAGGTGGGTCCGCGACTGCCGGTGCGCGGCGACGGCAACCCATTCGCGGCTGAGCGCATCGAAGCGCAGCTGGCCGGGTTCGGGGCGGGCAGGCAGGTCCCGGTGGTCCACGAGGGATTCCGTGGGGCGTTCGGCGGTGCCGGCGTCGTCAAAGTAGAGAATCTCGCGGCCGTCGGCCAGCCGGGTCGTCGTGGTTCGCGTCATGGTTCTATTTTTACACGATAAAACATTTTCAAACAATAGAGAACAAAATAAAGCAGGAATTTTGTGTGTTTGGTGGTGCGCGGAAGTTAGGATGGACAGAGGAAGCCAGCCCAGTCGCCGCCGGCGCCCTATTCCCCCGTTTCCCCTGCCAGCACCCACGAAGGACGCAGAATGCTAGCCGCAGCCCGCCATTCGGCCATCATCGCGGAAGTCCAGCGTGAACGCATCGTCCGCGTCACGGACCTCGCGAAGCTGCTGGGCGTGTCCCTCATGACGGTCCGGCGGGACATCGAGGCGCTGGATGCCGCGGGCGCCGTGGAGAAGATCCATGGCGGGGCCAAGCTCCCCGGCGGCGTGGGCACCCACGAGCCCGGCTTCGAGCTGAAGGTCACGCAGCTGCAGGACGAGAAGATGGCGATCGCGCATGAGGCGGCCGCCCAGGTCCGCGAGGGCATGGCCGTGGGGCTCAGCGCGGGCACCACCACCTGGGCACTGGCGCAGCTGCTCTCCGCCGGGCCCCGGATCACTGTGGTCACCAATTCGGTGCGCGTCGCCGACGTGTTCCACCAGAGTTCCTCCCCGTCCACCGTGATCCTCACCGGCGGCGAGCGCACGCCCTCCGACGCGCTGGTGGGGCCGCTGGCCACGTCCTCGCTGAAGCAGCTGCACCTGGACGTGCTGTTCCTGGGCGTCCACGGCGTGGATGCCGACGCCGGGTTCACCACCCCGAACGTGCTGGAGGCCGAGACGGACCGCGCCTTCGTCGCCGCGGCCCGCCGGGTCGTGGTGCTCGCCGACCACACGAAATGGGGGACCCTGGGCATCAGCACCATCGCCGCCCTGGAGGACGCCGACGAACTCATTTCCGACGTGGGACTGCCCGGGGAGGCCAAGCGGATCCTCAGCGAGCGGGTGGGCCGGCTGCGGCTGGCCGGCGGCGGCACCCCTTCGCGACCGTAGTTCCCTCCAACAGGACCGGTGGAGATAGTTTTGGGGCATGACCGAAAGCTACAGGTACGACGTCGAGGTCCTTCACCTGCTCGTGTCCCCGGCGCACGCCTACTTCGGCCGCGCCCGCGAGGGCGCAGCTGACGTCCCCACGACAGATGCGCAGCGGGTGGAGCTGGTGGCTGGTAAGGGCATCGTCGGCGACCGGTTCTTCGGCAAGGCAGCGCACATGGATGCCGCCGTCACCCTGGTCGCGGCCGAAGCCCTCGAGGCGATGGCTGCGGAGCTGGGAGCCGGTCCGTTTGACCCGCTGCTGACCCGGCGCAATGTTGTCCTCAAGGGGGCCCAGCTGGCTCCGCTGCTCGGCGGGGACTTTGCACTGGAATCGCGCGGGGAACTTGTGCGGTTCCGGGCCGGACGGCCTGCCCACCCGTGTGCCTGGATGGACCAGATGCTCGCGCCCGGGGCGCACACCGCCATGCGCGGCCGGGGCGGAGTGCGCTGCATGCCGCTCTCGGACGGCCTGCTGCACCGCGGGCCGGCCGTGCTGATCAGCCCCGTGCCGCTGGATCCCGGGCAGGCAGGCACCCCGACGCTGCTGCGCCCGTCGCGACTGCCGTAGCTGCCGGCGCGGGAGCGGGAGGGGCGGCGCGGGCGCGCGGGCCCTAAGTGCCGGGGTGCCGGTCCGGCCGGGGCCGCAGGACCCGAAGGGCGTCCGACCAGGCGATGACCTGGTCAAACAGGATCCCCAGGGCCCGCTCCGCCTTGTCTGACGGTGTGAACGTCCGGTAGTTCTCGAATTCGGTGGCAAGCAGCAATGCCACCTGGGCCCGCACGTCCGCCATCTGCAGTTCGCCGGCAACCTGCCGCAGGTGCTCCACGGCGCGGATGCCGCCCGCGCTCCCGTAGCTGACAAAGGCTGCAGCCTTGTTGTTCCACTCCCCGTAGAGAAAGTCCAGGGCGTTCTTCAGGGACGCTGGAATGGAATGGTTGTACTCGCCGGTGACGAAGATGTAGCCGTCGAAGCGGGCCACGGCCTCGGCCCAGGCGATCGTGTGGGCGTGGTCGTGCTGTCCCCGGGAGGGCGGCAACGGCTCGTCCAGGAGCGGAAGACCAAAGTCGGCCACGTCGAGCATCTCGAAACTGGCGTCGGCGCGTTCCGTCGCGCGGGCATAGACCCAGTCAGCCACCGGCTTTCCGAGCCGGCCCGGCCGGGTGGATCCGACCACCACCGCAATCGTCGCCATGACAGCCACCTGCCCCCAAGAAACGCACTCCTACGAAGTGAATAACAACCATCGGCCGCCGGACGTTCCCGAATTGCCCGGCCGCCGGAGTCATTTTGGCCAGCTGCGCGCAGAATTGTAGGACAGGCAGGGCCCCGCGGCCCTTGGTTCCGGCGTCGAGGGCGGTACACCATGAAAGCGATTCAGTCCCGGGCCGCAGCGCTGCTGCTGGCGATGCTCCTCGTGGGCGGCTGCGCCCCGGCCGGCGGGAGTTCCGGTGCGGCTACCGCGCCGGCGGCCAGCACGACGACGGCGGGCGCTGCCAGCGCCGCGACGGCGGCGGCCACCATTACCATCAGGAACTTCGATTTCGGCACCCCGCTGACGGTCGCACCGGGCGCCGTTGTGATGGTCACCAACATGGACAACGCGGCCCACACCGTCACTGCGGACCAGGGCTCGGCATTTGACGTGGATGTCCGGGGAGGCGGCGGGACGGCCACGTTCACGGCCCCGTCGGCGCCGGGCACCTACGCGTACCACTGCACGTATCACCCGAATATGCACGGGATGCTGACGGTTAAATGAACATGGCCCTGCGGGTGCTGACAGCCGTCGCGTTGTTCATCGAGGCCGGCGTCCATATCCATCTGGCCCCGGGCTACCAGGCCGCCTCCCCCGGCGGGATCGGGCAGGGCACCCTGTTCCTGCTCGAATCCGCCGCGGCCGTGCTGGCAGGGCTCTATGTTCTGATCCGGGGCAGCAGAGCCTCCTACGCCCTGGCCCTGATTGTGGCGCTGAGCGGTTTCGCCGCCGTGGTGTTGTACCGCTACGTTGATGTTCCGGCCTTCGGTCCGTTCCCGGCGATGTACGATCCGGTGTGGTTTTTCGAGAAGTCGCTCAGTGCGGTCGCGGAAGGGGCAGGAGCCCTCCTGGCCGCCGTCGGCCTCTTCCGGTCCGCCCCCCGGGGACGGGCCGGCGCAACCGGCTCGTTGTGACCGTCCCGGATCGCGGACTAGGCCGGGCAGCATGACGTTGGGGGACGCCATGAATAGACCGCTGCCCGGGGCTCCAGGGCATGAGCACGAGCGCACGAAGCCGCTCTCCGGCGTCGGCACCGCACCAACACCGGTTTTGAACCCCTTGGAGCTGCAGGCTCTGATCGATCACGTCGGCCCTGCTGCCGCGGCCAGGTTCGCGGATGATTTCCTCGACCTTCTTGAGGACCGCCTCCTCCGCGTGGACGATGCGCTGCGCCAGTCCGACCCAGTCTCCGCCCTGAACGCCGTCCTCATCCTGAAGGCAAGCTCGGCCATGCTCGGCGCGGAGCAGCTGACCCTTTATTGCTCAGGCCTGCCGGCGGAACTCCGCGGACAACGGATGCCCCACGCCGGCGCACTGCCGCGGCTGGCAGCCGACTTCGCATCAGCAGTGCGGGCTGTCATCGCGGGAGCGTTTCCCCGCGATGCCACCGGTCCGGTGCCACGGGTCGGAGGGGTTGGTCACTGCGGGGCGAGTTCGCCGTAGAAGTAGGACGCCGTGACGCCGCCGTCCATGAGGAAATCGCTGCCGGTGATGAACGCGCCGTCGTGGCCCAACAGGAGCGCGCCTACGGTGCCGACCTCGTCCGGAGTGCCGCCCCGCCCGGCCGGGGACAACTCGATCATGCGCCGGTACCCCGGGCCGCGGGGGCCGGTCAGCTCGTCTTTGGCCAGCGGGGTGAAGATGATACCGGGGCTGATCGTGTTGATCCGCGCGCCCCGCTTGCCCCACCGAACCGCTTCGGCCATCACGCGGAGCGAGTTGCCGCGTTTGGCCAGCTGGTAGGCGTGGAGGGAGTCAGTGACCCTGTCTGGCTGGAGCATCGGCAGCGCCAGCAGCTCTTCGGCCGGCGTCGTGGCGAGGGCAGTGTTTTCCTCGGGAGCCAGGGCGCCCAGACGGTGCTCTGACTGCGAGGCAATGACCACACCGGCGCCGCCACGGGCGATGACGTTTCCGAATTCCTCCAGCAGCACTGCAGTCCCGTACAGGTCCACGGCCAGGATGGTCGACGGCGACGCCTGGCTGGGCGAGACACCTGCGGCGTGGATGACACCCGTGACGTCGCCCAAGGCCGCGGCACTCTCCACCAAGGCGCGAACGGAGGGTCGCGAGGAGACGTCGACGGTCAGTGTGCTGACCTGGAAACCGGCGTTGCTCAGCACCTCGGCCGCCGCGTCGGCGTTGCCCTGGAACAGGTCCGCCAACACCACCTGCTTGCCGGCGCTGACGCGCCGCGCGATTGCCTGACCGATCGACCCCGCCCCGATAACGACAATGACATCGCTCAGGATGAACTCCTGTTCTGTGGTGCCGGCACGCTTGGGCCGCCGCTGGTGGCCGTCCAGCTCGCGAGCAGCTGCAGGGCATCCTGGGCGGCGGAACCGGGCTCGGCGCTGTAAACGATGAGAGAAAGACCGGGATCGGCCGGGAGGTCCATGGCTTCGAAGGACAGGACCAGGTCGCCGACCACGGGGTGGTGGACGGCCTTGACGCCGGTCCGGTGAAAATGCAGGTTCTGCGCGGCCCACTGGGCCCGGAACTCCTCGCTGCGCACGGAGAGTTCGCCGATAAGGTCTGTCAGCGCCCGGTCGTACGGGCTGCGGCCGGCCTCGATGCGCAGGTTGGCCACGAGATCCGCGGCGGCGCGCTCCCAGTCCAGGAAGAAGTCGCGGGCCCGCGGGCTCAGGAACACGAACCGGGCAACGTTCACGGGCCGGACCGGATCGGCGTAAAGCTCTGAATACAGCGCACGGCCGAGCGGGTTGGCGGCCAGGATATCCCTGCGCCCGTTGCGCACATAGGCCGGAACATCACCCATCGCGTCAAGAATTCTCTGGACGGTCGGCCGGATCTGCTGCTGCACGGGCCGGCTCCGCCGCTGCGGTGCGGGGCCTGAGGCCCGGGCCAGGTCGATCAGGTTCGCGTGTTCCGGCTCATCCAGCTGCAGCGCCCGGGCGACGCCGTCAAGGACACTCCCCGAGGCACCGGCGAGGTTCCCCCGCTCCAGCCGGATGTAGTAATCGATGCTGACACCGGCGAGGAGGGCCACTTCCTCCCTGCGGAGGCCGGGCACGCGCCGGTTTCCGCCGTAGGCGGGCAGCCCGGCTTGCTCCGGGCTGACTCTGGCACGGCGCGAAGCTAGGAACTCGCGGACCTCTTTCCGGTTATCCATATGTCCACCCTAGAATCCTTCCCCCCCGGGTGCGGGAGGCACTGTCAGTACCTGTAACAACAGCCCCTCCCGCCCGGGGAGCATCTCCTGTTGGATGGAGATGCATCCCCACGACGAGAAAGGACAGCGATGACTCGGACCGACGAACTAGTCGCCCAAGGTCTCACAATGAATCCCGACGACAACAGCTACGGTGCCAACGGGCTGCAAGCGGCGGCACGCCGCCGCTGAAGGCCCCCGCCCCCAGCGCACGCCACCCCTCCGGACGCCGAGGTGCACCCAACCCCTCGCCGCCGCCATCCCCCACGAAAGGACCACCCTCATGGCTACCTGGCTCATCACAGGATGCTCGACCGGACTCGGCCGGGCCCTCGCCCACGCAGTGCTCGCCCACGGCCACAACGCCGTTGTCACAGCCCGAAACCCCGGCACGTTGCAGGACATCGCGGCAGCCTTCCCCGACACGGCGCTGGCCCTCCCCCTCGACGTCACCGACCGGGCACAGATCAGCTCGGCAGTGCAGCAGGCCCGGACGCGTTTCGGAGGCATCGACGTGCTGGTCAACAATGCCGGCTACGGCTACCGCGCCGCGGTTGAGGAAGCGGACGACGCCGACATCCGGCAGTTGTTCGACACAAACGTCTTCGGCGCCGTCGACATGATCAAGGCAATCCTCCCGGACATGCGCGCGAAGAGGGCGGGGTCCATCCTGAACATCTCCTCCATCGGAGCCCGCATCTCACCGGCCGGCTCCGGTTATTACTCGGCTACCAAGGCCGCCCTGGAGGGCCTCTCCGGGTCCCTGCACAAGGAACTCCAGCCGCTCGGCATCAACGTCACCGTCATCGAGCCCGGCGCCTTCCGTACGGACTTCGCCGGCCGGTCGCTCACCCAGTCGGCGACGGCGATCCAGGACTACGCGGACACGGCCGGTAAACGGCGCAAGGAGCATGACACGGTCCACGGCACCCAGCCCGGCGACCCGGCAAAGGCAGCAGAAGCCATCCTGAAGGTCGTCGAAAGTCCGAACCCGCCGTCGCTGATGGTCCTCGGCGAAGACGCCTTCGAGGCCTTTGCGGCGGTCGCCCAGGCAGAGCGCGCGGAACTGGACCGGTGGCGGGACCTCAGCCTCAGCACGGGCATCGGGGGCTGAGCCACGCGGGACCCGGCCGCCACGGTGTTGCCACCGTTGCACCCTGACGGCCGGCAACCGGACAATAGTGCGCATGACCCCTGTGACCCTTTCTGCCTTTGCCGGGCTGTGCCTGTTGCTCTCCGTCACCCCCGGCCCGGATACCTTTCTAGTGCTGCGGATCTCGCTGCATAGTGCCGGAGCCGGCATTGCCGCGGCGCTCGGCTCGGCTGTGGCATCGCTGATCTGGGCCGTGCTGGTGGGAGTGGGGCTCGCCGCCGTGTTGGAGGACTCCGCGGAGGTGTTCCGCTGGCTAAAGATTGCAGGAGGGCTGTACCTGCTGTACTTGGGAATCTCGTCGCTGGTCCGGGGCCGCCGCGCGGCAACACCGTCCGCAGCGGCCGGGCACTCTCCTCGCCGAGCTGTCAGCCGAAGGGGAGGGTTCGGCGCCGGCGCGCTCTCCACGCTGCTCAACCCCAAGGTCGGACTGTTCTACCTCGCCGTCGTTCCGCAGTTCATTCCGCACGGCGGCAATACCTTGGACACCGCCATGGTGCTTGGTGTGATCGAAAGCGCCATCGGCTTCCTCTATTTGGTGGCCGTATCCATCGCGGCAGTGAAAGCAATGGCCTGGCTAGAGCGCCCCCGGGTGAGCAGCTGGCTCGACCGCGGCAGCAGTGGCATCATCGCCGCACTCGGCCTGGGCGTGCTGGCATCCAGCACCAGCTCGTAGCCGTCACCGGCCGCGCAGTGCAGCCCCGCGCAGCTATGGCCTCCTGCCTGCGGGAGTGCCAGTATGTTGGGCATCAGGCTCAATGAACGCGCCCCGCTCCGGGCAGAAGGAGGCACGGACATGACCTACGTCAACAACCTCGCCGATGTGGGACAAGGCTACGTCGCCCTGGCCGGCGGCAAAGGGATCGGCCTGGGCAGCCTCATTCGAGCGGGGCTTCCGGTCCCCGCCGGGTTTGTGCTGAACACCGCAGCCTATGCCGATTTCGTGGAAGCCAACCACCTCGAGGCCGGCATCCAGGCGCTGGCCGCACTTGCGCCTGAGGCGTCACCGCAGGACTATGAGGATGCCTCGAAACGGATCCGCGCCCTGTTCGGCGCCGGAACCATGCCGGCCACGATCGCAGCGGAACTCGGCGCCGCCTACAGGCGCCTCGGCGACGGGGATGCAGCCGTGGCGGTGCGGTCCTCCGCCACGGCCGAGGACCTCCCCTCGGCCAGCTTCGCAGGGCAACAGGAAACCTACCTCAACGTCATCGGGGAGGGGGCCCTGGCCGCGGCCGCGACGGATTGCTGGGCTTCGCTGTGGACGGCCCGTGCCATGGCGTACCGGGCCCGGGAGGGCATCGCACCGGACACTGTGCGCCTCGCCGTCGTGGTCCAGCGGATGATCGAGGCCGAGGCCGCAGGGGTGATGTTCACCGCCAATCCCGCAAACGGGCGCCGCGACCAGCTGGTGATCAGCGCGGCGTGGGGCCTTGGCGAGTCCGTGGTCAGCGGAACGGTCAGCACGGATGACATCGTCGTCGAAGCAGTGACGGGACGTGTGCTGTCGCGCCGCACAGCGGACAAGGAGACCATGACCGTCTATGCGGAGCACGGCACACGGGAGCAGCCGGTACCGGCGGAGCGCCGTCACCAGCCCGTGCTGGACGACCGGGCGGCGGCCGAGCTGGCCGGCTATGGAACCCGGATCATGGAACTTTTCGGCGTGCCGCAGGACATCGAATGGGCACGGGCCGGTGACCAGTTCTTCATCCTGCAGTCCCGGCCTATCACCGCGCTGCCCGAGCCGGCGGCCGACACCCCGGACACCTGGACGGCGCCCTACCCGAAGGGGTTCTACTTCCGGGCGAGCATCGTGGAGCAGCTGCCTGACCCGCTCTCGCCGCTGTTCGCCGACCTCATTGACGGCTCGGTGTCCCGGTCGCTGCGTGCCCTGCTGACCGACGCCGTCGGCAAGAACGTCATCCGCGAGAACGACGTGGGGCTGCCCACGATCAACGGCTACGCCTATTACTACTACCGCACCTCGGCGATGTGGCGCGTGACGGCCAAGTCCCTGACCGCGGTCCGCTCGCTGGTCCGCGGCAAGGCGCACATGGGAGTAACCGGCTGGCGGGAATTTTCGCACCCCCGCTACGAGCAGGTGATCCAGGACTGGTCGGCGAAGCCCGTTGGGGAGCTTTCCGGCGAGGAACTGCTGGCGGGTGTGCAGGCCCTGCTGGACGCAGGCACCGTTTACTACACGGCCGTGCAGTCAATCATTCCCGTGGCGGCCACCAGCGAAATCTCCTTCCGGATGTATTACGACAGGCTCGTGCGTCGGGACGGGGATCCTCCCGCCCAGACGTTCCTCCTCGGCTACGACAGCGAACCCATCCGGGCGGAGAAGTCGTTGTACCGCCTGGCAGCCTGGGCCCGGGACGTTCCGGGGCTGGTCCCGGCGATCCTCCACGAACCGACGGCGGCACTGGTTGAGTCGCAGCGCACCGGGCTCCCGTCGGCCGGGATGGACCCGGCCCTCTGGCAGCAATGGCATCCCCGCTTCCAGGACCACCTCGGCCGGTTCGGCCATACGGTCTACAACCTGGACTTCCTCACCCCGGTGCCGGCCGACGATCCGTCCCCGCTGCTGGAGACGGTGAAGTTCTACCTGCGCGGCCAGGGCAACGACCCGTTCGAGCGCCAGCGGCTGGCCGCCGCCCGCAGGGAGGACCAGACCAGCCGGACGGTCGCCCGGCTCGGGCCGGGCCGCCGGGCCGCTTTCCTCCGGCTGCTCCATTGGGCCCAACGTGCCGCCCCGATCCGCGAAGACGCCCTGGCCGACGTCGGCCTGGCCTGGCCGCTGCTGCGGCGGATGCTGTTCGAGCTCGGACGACGGCTGGTGGACTCCGGAGTCATCGCCGAGCCCCGCGACGTTTTCTGGCTGCGCCACCGGGAGCTGCGCAGCGCCGTCGAGTTCGGCCTCGCGGGGCCGGGCGCACCGGCGGTCGTGGCAATCACCGGCGCGGACGGGCCCGTCCGCGCCGGCGCCGTCGCGGAGCGCAAGATGCTTTGGCGGGGCCAGGCCAAGGCCGCCGCCCCGCAATTGCTGCCCGAGAGCCGGTGGATGGAACGGGCCTTCGGGTCCATGATGCCGGCAGCCCCGCAGGACCAGCCGGGCGACATCATCAAAGGCTCCGGCGCCAGCTCGGGCCGGGTCAGTGCCCCCGCCCGTGTCCTGAGAGGGCCCGAGGACTTCGCCCGGATGATGCCCGGAGACGTCCTGGTCGCCCGCATCACCACACCGGCGTGGACGTCGCTGTTCGCGATGGCCTCCGCCGTGGTCACCGACGTCGGCGGCCCGTTGAGCCACAGCTCCATCGTGGCCCGCGAGTATGGAATCCCGGCCGTGCTCGGCACCGGGGTGGCCACCCAGCGGCTCACCAGTGGCCAACAGATCCGGGTCGACGGCGACGCCGGAACCGTCACGATCGAGCATCCGGGCGTGACGGCCGGGCCGTGAGCGGGAGGATCCATGGACGGCTATGCCGAGCTTCGCGCGTTCCGCGCCACCCACCTGTACCGTTCGCTGACGGTCGGCGGCGTCGAATGGAAGTACATCGCCGGCCCCACCACGCCGCGCGCCCCGGCTGAAGCGGCAGGCGCCGCACACCCCGCGGGGGAAACTTCCGCGGTGCCGGGGGCAACCAGACCGGCACTTCTTATCCTGGGCGGCGGCTTCACATTCGGCGATTCCGCGTTCCGCACCATCACCGCTTTCGAGCCCCGCTTCCGCGTGCTCTCCCCCTCCTATCCCCCGGTGCGGACCATGGCCGAACTCGTGGCCGGGATCGCGGCCATTCTCGACGCCGAGGGAATCCAGTCCGCGAATGTCTTCGGCCACTCCCTCGGCGCCGGCGTGGCACACGCCTTTTCGCGCCGTTATCCGCAGCGGGTGGACAAGCTCATCCTGTCCGGGTTCGGCCTCTACACCCCGGGCCACACGCGGCTCGTGGGAGCTTTTGTCCGCCTTTTCTCGCTGCTGCCCAAGGCTGCCCTGGCCGCTTTCTACCGTCCGCGAATCGCGCGCCTTCTCGCTGGGGCCGAAGACAACGAGCGTGCGTTCCTCACCGCCTACACCGAGGACCTCTTCGCGGCACACACCAGGGAATCGGCGCTGGCGCGCCTGGCGGTGCTCCTGGATCTGGCGGCACATCCGGACCGGTACGCCGCGACGTCGCTTTTCGAGCGTGGGGAGGACGTGCTGGTGATCGCCGCTTCCGATGACCGGGGCAGCACGCCCGGCGAACGCGAAGCCCTGCTGGCCGCATATCCCGGTGCCCGGGCTTACGTGTTCGGCCGCGGCGGCCACTGGGCGTCCGTCACCCACCCGGCGGAATACGCCGAGGCCGTCGGAAGCTTCCTCGAAGGCCGTCCCCTTCCCGCGCGAAAGTGCGAAAACCCGGCCGCCCCGCCCCGCCTCCCGTCGTCGACCCGCAGCCAGGCAGGCCAGGCAACCGCGCCGGTTTCGACGCTGGACGCCAGGCTTGCCGCCTTCCGGACCAGCCACCGGTACCGCTCGCTCGACGTCGACGCGGTGCGCTGGCGCTACCTTGCCGGCGGCGCGGGACGCCAGACCGTGCTTCTGCCCGCAGGCGGGACCCGGGTGCCGGACATGTACCTGCTGCTGATCGAGGCGCTGGAGCGGGATTTTCGTGTCATCGCCCCGGCTTACCCGGCCGGCGCCGGCATGGCCGGGCTCGCGGACGGCCTGGCCGCGATCCTCGACGCCGAGGGAGTGCCACAGGCGGATGTGCTGGGCTCCTCGTTCGGCGGCTTTGTGGCCCAGGTGTTCGCCCGCCGGCACCCCGAGCGTGTGCGGCGCCTCGTGCTCGCGAACACCGGAAGCCCCTCCGCCGCCCCGCTCCCGCTGCTCCCGCTTCTCATCCGCGTCCTCGCCGTCCTTCCGGAAAGCGCTGTGCGTTCGGTGACCGGCTGGAACTGGCGCCGCTGGTTTGTCCACGGCGCACAGGACGACGCGGTGTTCTGGAACATGCTGCTCTCGGACATCCTCGGCCGGCTGCAGAAGGAGGACCTCCTGTCAGCCCTGCGGGAGATGAGGGACTTCGCGCGACTGCCGCCCGGGGGGACACCAGGGACGGGCACCCCCGCGGGTCCGCCGGCTCCGGTGCTGCTGATCGAATCGGAGCGGGATGAAGCGTTTTCCCCGCAGGCGCGTGCGGCCCTCCGCGCCCTCTATCCTGCGGCGGAGGTCCGCCTTTTCGCGGGCGAAGGCCACGGGGTGATGGCCACGCGGACCGCGGAGTACGTCGACAGCGTGCGGGAGTTCCTGCGCAGACCCTGACCTATCGGGCCTAGGGACCCGGGGACCTTGGGACCAGGGTGCCTGCGGACCAGGGCTCACCGCGCTAACAGCGCTTCGGGTCCGCGGAACCGGTGCCGCCCGGCAGGCCGGCGTCGACCGGGAAGGTCATGAACGCCGGCGTCTCGTACGGGTGCGCGGACAGTGCGGCGTCAACGACGGCCGTGCGCCGGGAGCGCGGGTAGATTGCCTCGATCCGGGTCTCCGGCACCTCCGCGGGGGAACCGACCGTGCCGATGGCCGGGTTCGCGCCCGGCAGCGGGGTGAAGCGCCCGGTGCCCTCGACGCTGAACGAGCAGTGCGAGTAGTTGCCCAGCCTGCCCGCCCCGGCGTCGCCAACGGCCCGCCGGACTGCTTCCGCCGCTTCGGTAGGGACGTAGATGACCAGACAATCCATTGGCTCCATGGCAGAAAGTCTGTCATGGAGTGCCGGTGCCGGTGCGTTCAGATTCTTCAGCGGCCGGTCGATGTTTACGGTTCCGCTCTGCCGGCCGTGGGTCCGGAACCAGATGCGCCGCCAGCCACGCGTTCGTCGCGGGATTTGCGGATTTTCCAGACGATCAAGGCGATCACTACGGCGGCGGCGACGGCGGCGGTGATGTCCTGCCCCACGGCCTTGACTACCGCTTCATAGGAATTACCGGCAAGGAATCCCAGAAGAACGCATCCTGCCCCCCACACCAGGCCGCCTGCGACGTTGAAGGCCAGAAAAGTCGGGTAGTGCATACGGGAGGTCCCCGCGAGGGCGGGCATGACGGCCCGGAAGAATGCGACAAACCGCCCCAGAAATACGGCCAATCCGCCGCGGCGGCGCAGGAAGTCCTGAGCCTTCCGGAGTTTGGCCCTGCGCCTGTTCATAACCTTCAGATTCAAGAACCTGGGTCCGAGGTGCTTGCCGACTGCGTACCCGACCGTGTCCCCGGTGACCGCGGCGAGTACAACGAGGAGCATCATGGACCAGACGGGCACGTTGCCCCGGCTGGCCACGACACCGCCGAGGACCGCTGCGGTCTCGCCGGGAATGATGAACCCGACGAAGAGGGCATCCTCGGCGAAGACCAACAAGCCCACGATCACCAGGGCCAGCAAAGGGCTGACGTTCAGGATGTTGTCTACAAAACCGCTCACCGGGATCCCGCACCCTAACCGAACGCTACGGAGTCGCCCGTCCCGGTGCGGTGATGGCTTCGGTCCTGTTCCACTGTTCTCTCCTCAACCGGACAGCGGCGCTCCCATGTAACTGAAGATACATTCGCGCCCGCACCGAAAGAAAGGCCTTTGGGAGAACCGACCCCGTTAAGGGACCGGCTCCAGATCAGCGGTGATGACGATGTTGGTTCCCCGCAGGTCGGCGGTGTAGCAGCTGACCAGAATGAGCCGGTTGGGGACCCTGTCCCAGATTGGGCTGTCTCTGAGCGTGTTCTTGTCTTCGGTGGCTATCGTCTTGACGGTGTAGGTTGCCGGTCCGTTTGCTGTCGTGACGGTGAGCTGGTTTCCAGGCTTTGCCCGGCTGCTCAGGTGGTTGAACGCTGAGTCGCGGCCTTCCCAGCTGTGGCCGATGATGTACGTGGTGTCCGTGGAACCCGGGCTGCCGTAAGGGGTGAGCCAGTACGCGTCTGCCGTCATCGGGGGAACGATGGTCGCCTCCGGCCCCTGGTCCTGGGGCGTCAGGGGCAGCACGTCCTGGTCCATGCCGATGACCGGGTACGTGATGTGCAGCGGCGGCGACCCGTGGGGTGCCGGAGTGGACGCCGTCGCACTTGCCGGGGCGTCGCTGGGTGCAAGCGGTGCCGTCACCGGGCCGGGTCCCGCAGCTGGCGGCGGCGACCCCGGCGCTGCCGATAGGCCGACCACAGCGGCCAGCGCAGCGGCCACCAAGGCCCCGCCGAAGATCGTCCGGGTTCGGGGGCGGCGGCGGACGGAGGCCATGTGGCGCGCACCGTCGGACCCCGTCGGGTCATCCACCGGAAGACGCTCCCGTGGCCGCCTTGGGTGCCCGCACGAGCTTCCGCCCGTCCGGCGTCACTTGTTCCGTCGGAACAGGCGCCTTCCCCCGGTCAGCATCCACACCCCGACCAGCCCCGCCGCAGCGGCCGCGCCGAGCGCGGTCCCGGCGGTTGAGTCATGGGTTTCTGCGGCGGTATCAATGTTCACACCGCGGCCCGTCCTTGGGGCCGGGCCTGCGCTTATTGGCCCGGCGGCGGCCGAGGGCGACACCGAAATTGCCGGGGCTGCGGAGGGGGACGCCGATGCTGTGGCGGTTGGTGTGGACGAGGGCGAAGCTGTGGCGCAGCCGGGCATGGTGAATTCGTTGTCGTCGAGCGATACCTGGCCGTTCCGTGCCAGCGCCCGGCCCTGGACCTTTGCGCGGGTAGTAACCGAGATTGAAGTCAGGGCCAGAATGTTGCCGCTGAACTTTGAAGCGGTACCGAGGGTTGCGGAGTCACCGACCTGCCAGTAAACGTTGCAGGCCTGGGCGCTGTTGGTCAGCACGATGTTGCTTGCCGAGGCAGTCGTCAGGGTTGAAGCGACCTGGAAGATGAACACCGAGTTCGGGTCCCCCTGTCCGTCCAGGGTCAGCGCCCCGCTGACTAACAGCGGGCCGGAGGATTTGTAGACGCCCGGGGACAGGGTTTTATCGACCAGGTCACCGGCCACGAGGGAGGTCATGGGCCGGCCTGCTGCGTCGTCGTAGGCGGTGGTCAGGTCCGACCGGGCCTGAAGGGCCTGCGCGTCGCCCTCGTGGATGGCACCGTCCACTTGGCCCGGCGGGAAGCCCGTGATCGCGCTCCCGGGGTTCACCCCGAGGTTTCCGGCCAGATTCGTGGATCCGGTGTTCGTAACCGTCATTCCGCCCAGAACGGAGAACGCGGCGGCCGTTCCCAGACCCACCGGGGCGTCAGCGGCGTAAGCCGGGGACTGTCCCACCAGTGCCATCGCAAGCAGGGCCGAGGCCCCCATGGCGGTCCCCACCGCGGTCCGGCGTCGTAGCCGGAGGCGCCGCTGGCGGGATCCATCACCGGACCGGACCTGAGGATGGCTGTGGGCAGGCGAAGTCGAAACCAAAGTGAGGTCCTTGTTGATCGGCGGCCCGGCCGACCGCGAGGGTCCCGTAGCTTTGCGTCGCGGATTCGCACCCGGTTTGCCCTTGTCGATGAGCGGCTGCTCGGTCTTGGGCAACCCTAACAGCCCCACGCCGGCTTTCATTGCACTGCCCCGTGGCCTGCCCCGGGGAGATCTCGGCTGGCGCAGCCACACGCTCATCACCGGCCCATGGAAGTATTCTCTTATGACTACCGACTATGATGATGCCAACCTTCCGGCCTTTAGCGACTCGCACGGCCCAGACATCCCGGCCGAAGACAGCCGGGGCTGGGACCACATCGGGGCCGTCATTGTCGATGCCACGTTGCAGCGCCGGCAGAACTACCACGAGACCGTCAAGCCGCGCGTGGAGGCTCTCATTGCGGCGTGGCCGGATGCCGCCACGACCAGCGGGTTCCGCCAGCACCTCGATACCGGGAAGCTCTCGGAAGTCATCGACTGGCCCTCCCCCGGCCGTCTTGCCCAGGTAGCGGACATCACGTACGTGTTCGAGCGTCAGGGCATCGAGACGATGACGGAACTCCGAGGCGCGCTCAGTGACCCCGCCACCAGAACCGCTTTCCGGGAGGCCCTGGCGGATGTGCGGCACGTCAGCCCCAAAACGCTGGACTACATCGACACCCTGAGCGGAATCTCCACGCGTGGTTAAGGCCCGCTAGGCCACCAGCCTCGTGTCAAAGAATTCTTCCGCGAGCCGGATCAGGTGACCGGGGACGTCCGCCTCCTCGCCGTGACTGCCGTGGCCGAGGAACACTGCGGTGCCCCGTGCCACGCCTGAAAGATCCAGGCCGCAGTCGTACATCAGCTGGGCGGCGCGCAGGTTCAGCGGAAGGTTGCGGATCACGCCTTCAGCATTGAGATAGACATGCCAGTCACCGCGGGTGACAGTTTCGATGTCTCCGCCGACCAGGTCCTGCAGGGCGCGCAGGCCGGGTTCAATGGTTTCGATCCGGACGGGTTCGCTGATCCGGGCCGGGATTATCAGGGCTGTGTGTCGGTTGCTCATTTTCGTCCTGTGATTAATAACAAGGACGTAGTTCCCGGTGTTCCCGGTCCCCCTCCCCGCACCTGCCTCGGCTGTGATGAGTCTCACCTGCAATAATCGCCATCTGGCTTGAGCCGCCGGCCCGGCGCTGTGCATCATGAAAAGGCAAGGTGCGGACCTCAAAGTCCCTCCATAGCAGCCCTGACCATTCCGCACGACAATCGTGCGCGCGACGGGCCAGAGGCAAAGATTTACCCATCCTGGTGGACGCAATGAGGCCATACCGGTGAGCTCGCAGAGCCTGCCACGGTCTCAGGCGTTCCTGGTTGGCCTACGGCGGCTCCGCATCGGTGCGGCAGCCGGACCTCCGGAATCATGAATGGAAGCCTGAACAATGACGTTTGAAACTGCCACCTCTGTCACCCACAAGCTCTGGGACCGCTCCAGCATGCACCACGAGCTGGACGCCCTGATCCACGACCTCTCGGTGCGGCACAACACCCCCAAGAGCAACATCGCGGTCCATGCCAGCGGCCCGAACACGTTCACGCTCAGCCTGAACCACGGCGCAGCAAACCTCGAGTCGGTCTCCGCCTAGCACCACAACGGCGACGCAACACCACGACGACGGCGGGACTTCCCGCCGTCGTCGTCGTGTAGGAACCCCTTAGGGACTTTGGGCACGGGCCCACGCAGTCCCGCCCCGCCTAAAATTAGGCATGGCCAGTTCCGACGCCCTCGATGTGGAACGACATCCCGAGCCACGGGAGTAAATGCACGTGTCCAATGCGGAGATCGAGGAACTGCGCGCACTGCTTGAAGAAGTCATCAGGCTCCGGCGCAGCGTCAAGCACGCCGAAACGCGCAGCAGCGGCAGGATCGCGGACGTACGGCCCCGCCACCGCGAGAGTGCCCGCAACCTCGTCCACTACGCCGAGCTGCGCCGCCATGACATCAGGGATCTCCAATCCCGTCTCTCGAGGTACGGGCTGTCCTCGCTCGGACGCACAGAACCCCATGTACTGCCCAGTATCGATACGCTGATCTGGACCCTGACCCGACTGGTCGCCCCTGACGGCGGGCCCACCGCCGTGCCCGCCGGTTTCCGGAACGGCGACCGGCTGCTCGCCCGGAATGCCGTCAACCTCCTCGGGCCCAAACCCGAAGACCGTTCCGCGCGCATCATGGTCACGCTGCCAAGCGAGGCGGCGACAGACTCGTCCCTCGTCCGCGGCATGATTGAGCGCGGCATGGACCTGGCCCGCATTAACTGCGCCCACGACGGCCCACCGGCGTGGCGGGACATGGTGGGCCATATCCGCGCCGCAGAGGAGGCCACCGGGAAACGCTGCCTCATCGCCATGGATCTCGCCGGTCCCAAGCTGCGGACCGGCCCGGTCCGTCCTGGCCCCCGGGTCCTCCGGGTCAAACCGGTGCGCAGCAAAACGGGCACGGTCCTGGAACCGGGGCGTGTGTGGCTCGGCACCGCACCCGCAACAGCACCCGGCCCGGCGTTGCCGGTTATTCCGCTGGAGGACAACGCCTGGGCCGGCTCACGGCGGAAGGGCCAGAAGATCCGGCTGGAGGATGCCCGCGGGGCCCGCCGCACCCTGGCCGTCGAGCAGACGTCCGAGGACGGGTGCCTGGTGGCACTGGACAAGACCGTCTATTTCACGCCCGGCACCAAACTCACCGCGGTCCCGGACCCGGACACCGGCAAGAATGGCCACGGCCAGGGGCGGCCCACCGCCAAGGTTGGCGCCCTCCCGGCCCTGGCGGAGAGCCTGCTCATCCGTCGAGGCGACAGCCTGGTCCTGAGCAGCAATCTTGATCCCGCGGACAGTACCTCGGCGGGCAAACACCGCATCGGATGCACCCTCGCCAGCGTGCTTGCAGACGCCCGCGCCGGGGAACGGATCTGGTTCGACGACGGCAGGATCGGCGGGGTGATCACCGCCGCCGGGCCGGGAGAGCTCACGGCCAGGATCACCTCCACGGCCCCGCAGGGCACTAGGCTTCGCGCAGAAAAAGGCATCAACCTTCCAGACTCGCGACTCAGGGTCTCAGCCCTGACCGAGCAGGACGCCGCGGATCTGGAGCAGGTCCGGGGTCTGGCCGACATCGTCAGTATGTCCTTCGTCCGGACCTCCTCAGATGTGCGGGAACTCCTCGTCCACCTCGATCCGGAGCGGGACCGGAACCTTGACGTTCTGCTCAAGATCGAAACCGTGGCGGCCTTCCAGGCCCTGCCCGACATCCTCCTTGAACTCATGAAGTGGGCCGACGTCGGTGTCATGATCGCGCGCGGCGACCTGGCCGTTGAAGCGGGCTTCGAACGACTCGCGGAGGTCCAAGAGGAAATCCTGTGGCTTTGCGAGGCAGCCCATGTCCCCGTCATCTGGGCCACTCAGGTGTTGGACACGCTCGCCCGGACGGGTATGCCGTCCCGGGCCGAAGTGACCGACGCCGCCATGGCCCAGCGCGCCGAGTGCGTCATGCTCAACAAGGGGCCCTTCATCAATGAGGCCATCAGCATGCTCTCGGACATCCTGGGCCGGATGCAGGACCACACGCAGAAGAAAAGCAGCCTGCTGAGGCGCCTGCGCGCCTGGGACCACACCGCCAGCGCTGCCACCGAAGGGGAATCGGGCACGGGCACGGAACCGGGTACGGATCCGTCATGGAAGTGACGGTGCTGGCCATCATCACGGCGGCCCTGTTCGCATGGGCACTCGTTTCGGCACGGCTGCAACAGGCGGACCTGACCGCACCTATTGTATTTACTGCTCTCGGCGCAGCCCTGGCCTGGTCCGGCCTGGTCAACAGCTCCGCGCCACCGGCAGGCCTGACGCCGATGGTCGAGCTCACCCTGGTCTGGGTGCTCTTCTCCGATGCCGCCCGCCTGCCGCTCCAGCAGCTGCGCCGGGATGTTGGCCGCTACGTGCGGCTGCTGGGGGTCGGCCTGCCGCTGACGATCGTTTTCGGGTGGGTGCTGGCCGTCTGGTTCTTCCCTCAGCTCGGGCTCTGGCTGGCCCTCCTGGTCGGCGCGGCGCTGGCCCCCACCGACGCCGCCCTCGGAGTCCCCGTGGTGACGAACCCGGCGGTGCCGTCGCGGATCCGCCAGCTGATCACTGTCGAGAGCGGCCTCAACGACGGCATCGCCACCCCGGTCGTGATGGTCGCGATCGCCGGTGCGGCCGCCGCGGCAGGCCTGGAGAGCGCCGCGGCCCCCGGCAGCGCGGCCGTCGAGCTGTTGATCGGCGCCGGTGTCGGCGCAGCGGCCGGCGCCCTGGGCGGGTGGCTGCTGCAGCTGGCCCGCCGGCGCGGGACCGCGCTCGAGGACTTCGCCGGCATCGGAGTCCTCGCCCTGAGCCTGTTCGCCTACACCGCTTCGCTCGCCGTGGGCGGCAACGGGTTCGTGGCCGCCTTCTGCGGCGGACTGGCGTTCGGCACGTGCGCCGGCCGGCGGGGGCCGGCCGAACTGGTCTTCGTCGAGCAGATGGGCGGACTGGTTTCACTGCTCGTGTGGCTGGCCTTCGGGGCCATAGCCATTCCGACGATGCTGGCGCATTTTGTCCCCCTGACTCTCGTATACGCCGTGCTCAGCCTCACGGTGGTTCGCATGCTGCCGGTGGCACTGGCCTCGGTTGGTGCCGGCCTGGGCCGGTCCACCGTCCTGTTTGTGGGCTGGTTCGGTCCGCGCGGCCTTGCCTCGCTTGTGTTCGCGCTGCTGGCGCTGGAAACCCTGGGGGCCGTGTCCGATGACGCGGTGGCCCTCATCACGGCCACCGTCCTGCTCAGCGTCCTGGCCCATGGGTTCAGCGCCGCCCCGCTGGCCGCCCGCTACGGACGTGCTTCTGCCGCAGCGGGACCGGAGCCCGGCGGCCAGGTGCCGGTCACTCCCGCTCCGGCCCGGGGCCTGAGCCGCAGACACCCGCCCGCTCCGCGCTTTCGGCCGAAGCGCGCCCGCCACTAGCCCGGGCAGACTACGCCGATATGGGCCGGGTGAAAGGCATGTGGCAATAGAGCTCATCTATGAAGAAGGCAATCTATATCTATTGGACTTGTGGCGCAGGTCTCATCAGACTAGGGGTAAGAGATCTTTTCAGCAGATCTTGGCCGGGCAAACTCTCGTCCGGCCGTGTAGACCAAGGACGTTCGCACCATGCAAACTCAGCGAAAATGGGTCGTCATTCTCTGTTGGCTCACTGTCGTCTTCGAGGGTTTCGACCTCGTTGCCCTGGGCGCCTCCATTCCCACCCTGTTAGATACCAAGCACGCGGGCATTGACCCGGCCGGCGCCACCTACGTCGCCACAATCTCCCTCGTCGGCGTCGGGATCGGCGCTGCCCTGATCGGTCCAATCTCGGACCGCTTCGGACGGCGGTTGCCCCTGCTTGTCTGCGTGGCCGTGTTCTCTGTCTTCACCTTGTTGTTCCCCCTGATGCCAAATGTGGCCATGATGGGCATCCTCCGGCTTCTGGCCGGTCTCGGGCTGGGCGGCTGCATGCCCGTAGCCGTAACCGCCATGCAGGAAGCGGCCTCCAAGAATGGCAAGGCGCACTCGAGCACCCTGACCATGACCGGTTACCACGTCGGCGCCGTGGCCGCGTCGCTGCTCGCACTGCTGGTTGGTCGCCAGTGGGAGTGGCTCTTCTACGCAGGCGGCCTTCTCGGCCTGCTTGCAATCCCCCTCATGTGGGCAAAGCTGCCGGAAACAGCACCCGTCGCCGCAGCCTCGAAGACTGCCGGGGCACCCGCGCACAAGGTCCGCATCGGCGGCCTGCTCCGTCGGCCGTACCTGCGCATCACCCTGGGACTCTGGGTTGCAGCCTTCATGGGCCTCATGCTGGTTTACGGCCTGAACACCTGGCTGCCGCAACTGATGCGGGGTGCCGGCTACAACGTCGCCGACTCCCTAGGCCTGCTACTGGTCCTGAATGTCGGCGCAATCGCTGGCCTGCTGGTCGGGGGCCGGGTCGCGGACCTCCGCGGCGTCAAGGGCACGACGATGTTCTGGTTCGCCGCCGCCGCCGTGCTGCTGGCCGTGCTGAGCATCAAGATGGAAAACCAGCTCGTGCTCAATGGCGTCGTATTCGTCACCGGATTCTTTGTCTTCTGCGCCCAGGTGCTCGTCTACGGCTTCGTCGGCTACCTGTACCCCCGCCATATCGTCGCCTCCGGCATGGGCTTTGTCTCCGCCGTCGGTCGCCTCGGTGCGATCGCGGGTCCATGGGTCACCGGCCTGCTGGTGGTTGCCGGCATCGCGTATCCCTTCAGTTTCTATGTCTTCGCGGCAGCGGCGTTGCTTGGGGTCGCGGCCGTGGCGGTCATCCCGAAGGTCAAGCGTGGAGCGCAGTTCGTTCCGGATGAACCCTCCCTTGGGACCAGCAAGCCAGCGGGAATCGTCTGAGTCCATCAGCCAGACTCCGGACAACTCCTTGCGCTACGGTTCGGCGCCCGGCCCCGCGAAGCGGGTCCGGGCTGCCTTATCCGTTCGCCTCTCCCAGCGCCCCGGCCACGAGATCCAGGAACCAGGCCGCGGCGCCGGTGGAGGAGACGGTGGCATCCCAGTAGAGGGTCACCTCGAACTGAGGCATGTCGAACGGCAACTCACGGATGGCAACGGGCCACCGCTCCGCCATCCTGGTTGCCATCTGCCGCGGCAGGATTGCAATCATGTCGCAGCCCACCACCACCTCGGCCAGCGCGGTGAAGTGCGGAACACGCAATGCAATGACCCGTTCCACCTGCTGCGCCCGGATGGCCTGTTCCACCTGGTCGTGGCCTGCGGCGGGGTCCATCGCCACGTGCTTCAGGGCCAGGAACTCCTCCCAGCCGATTCGCGGCCCAGGAACCGCCGCACCCTATGGCAGCACACAAACGTAGCGCTCGTCGGCCACGATGGTGCGGCGGCCGGACACCTCCAGCGGAACGCTCGCGATGGCGCCGTCGATCTCGCCGTGGGCAAGCCAGGTCCGGACCTGGGAAATCTGCATCGGCACCACTTCAAGACTAGCTCCGGGGGCCCGAACCGCCAGCTGCTTCATGATCCGCGGCAGGAAGGCATTCTCGCCGATGTCAGTCAGGCACAGGCGGAATGTCCTGCTGGTGCGGGAGGGATCAAAGACATTGTCCGCGTCCACGGCGTCGTCGACGGCGAGCACGGCCTTGCGGAACACGGCAACCAACTCCGAGGCTCGCACAGTCGGCTCGTACCCGGCCGGGCCGCGGACGAACAGCGGATCGTTCAGGGCCCGCCGCAGCCTGCCGAGGGCATGGCTGACAGTGGGCTGCGTCAGGGACAGGTCCTGCGCGGCGCGGGTCACCGATCGGTGGTCATAAATGCTCAGGAAAGCTCGGATCAGGTTCAGGTCGAGACTCACCCGGTCCATCATAGAGATCTTCTATGGGAGAGGGCTGATTTATTTATTTGTCGACATGCAAGTTCGCATCCTAGCTTTATAGAACGAGCAGCTCCGGATAGGAAAGTATCACCATGACCACTGTCAATGACGCCACATATGATCTCCTGCGCCAGCATGGACTGACCACGATTTTTGGCAATCCCGGCTCCAACGAGCTGCCGTTTCTCGCGGCCATGCCGAAGGATTTCCGCTATGTCCTGGGACTCCACGAGGGCGTTGTGGCCGGGATGGCGGACGGCTATGCCCAGGCCACCCGCCGTCCTGCCCTGGTGAACCTGCACGCCGCCTCGGGATCGGGCAACGCCATGGGTGCCCTCACCAATGCCTGGTACTCGCACACTCCGCTGGTGATCACTGCCGGCCAGCAGGTCCGCGCCACGATCGGCCAGGAGGTCATGCTTTCCAACGTGGACGCCGCCTCACTTCCCCGCCCGCTCGTGAAGTGGAGCGCTGAACCGGCCTCGCCCCACGACGTCGTCCGCACCATCGGCCAGGCCATCCACACCGCAGCCCTCGAGCCTTCCGGTCCCGTTTACGTGTCCATCCCGTACGACGACTGGGCACAGGAGACGGGGCCGGCGGAGGAGCACCTGGCCGCGCGAACGGTCGAAAACGCCGGCGAGCTTTCCGACGGCCAGCTCGCGGACCTGGTGGCCGCCCTTGACGCGGCAGAGAACCCGGTACTGGTCCTGGGACCCGACGTCGACTCCGCCAGAGGGAACTCCGACGCCGTCACGCTCGCCGAGCGTCTCGGCGCCCCGGTGTGGGTGGCACCGTCCGCCCCCCGCTGCCCTTTCCCGACCACACACGCCGCGTTCCGTGGCGTGCTGCCCGCCTCCGTTGCGGGCATCACCGGCCTGCTGGCCGGGCATGACCTGATCCTGGTGGTCGGCGCCCCGGTGTTCCGCTACCACCAGCACGAGCCCGGGAACTACCTTCCGGCGGGTGCGTCCCTGCTGCAGATCAGCTGCGATCCGGGAGAGGCGGCACGCGCACCGATGGGCCGCGCGCTGGTGGCCTCGATCGGTCCGGCACTGCGCCGTTTGGCCGCGGCGGTGAAGTCCCGTGGTGTGCAGGTGCCAGCGCGCGCGCGGCCGGAGCTCCCACCGCTGTCAGTGCAGGGGCCGGAGGAAGGAAGCGGGCTGGCCCCGGAAGCCGTCTTCGGGCTCATCAACGAGCTCGCCCCCGAGGACGCCATCTATGTCAACGAGACGACGTCGACGGTCGGCGCCTTCTGGGACCGGATGGACATGCGCCACCCCGGCAGCTACTACTTTCCGGCATCCGGCGGGCTCGGGTTCGGGATGCCGGCCGCGGTCGGAGTCCAGCTCGCCGAACCGGGCCGCCGCGTCGTGGCCTTCATCGGCGACGGCTCAGCGAACTACGGCATCACGGCCCTGTGGACGGCGGCGCAGTACGGGGTCCCCGTGGTGTTCGTGATCCTGAACAACGGCACGTACGGCGCCCTGCGCGGCTTCGCGGCCAAACTCAACGCCCTCGACGCACCCGGCCTCGACGTGCCCGGGATCGACTTTGTCTCGCTCGCCGCAGGGTACGGCGTGGACGCGGAGCGGGCCGCTTCGCTGGAGACGCTGCGCGGCTGCTTCGCCAAGGCACTCGCCTCCGAGGGCCCGACCCTGATCGAAGTACCCATCACCACGGTCTCGCCGTTCTGAACGCGCTGGACCAGGTTAAGGAACCCAGCTCGTACTGGCAGTCCGTTGCGGGGCAGCACTGAGCGGACGACGGCGGGACCTCCCGCCGTCGTCCGCTTGCCTGTGCAAGGGTTCTGCAGCCTTCGCGGTTGCCTTGCCCTGACGCGGTCCCTGCACCGAGAGCCTTCCAACAGGAGAGGCGTGCGGCCGCTCCGCTAAGCGGGCGCTACGAGGTGGCCGCCAGGGCAGGCGCCGCAATGGTGGCGAGCTCCACCGGAGCGGGGCGCACGGCTGTGCTGTCGATCCTGACAGGTGCGCCCGTGTGGGCCGACTCCAGCAGGGACTCCATCACGTCCAGGGCGTGGAAGGCCAGGGCGCCTCCTGCCCTGGGCTCCTGGCCGGCAGGGGTGCGGACGAGGTCTGCGATGCCGAAGCCCCGCCCCGAGTCCTCGTAGCCGGCGGAGACGGGAAGGGTTTCCCAGTCATCCGCACCGAGGACGAAAAGCTGCACGTCGCCTGCGAAGTGGTTGGGGTCCGGGACCGCCAGGGAGCCGTGCTCGCCGTGGACCTCGATGTTGGCGCTCTTGGTCTTCACCGCGTCGAAGCTCATCAGAAGCGTGGACAAGGCCCCCGAGGCGTGGACAAGGACGCCGGTAACGTGGGTATCGATCGCCACCGGCACGATCTGGCCCTCGCGCGGGCCTGAGCCGATGGTCCGCTCGTCGCGGGTGTGGCTGGCAACCCCGGTCACCGAGACCACCGGACCCAGCAGGGTGACCAGCGCCGAGACGTAGTACGGTCCCATGTCCAGGAGCGGCCCGCCGCCGGGCTGGTAGTAGAAGTCCGGGTTCGGATGCCAGCGCTCGTGACCGGGAGTGACCATGGTGGCGGTCGCGGAGATGGGTCTGCCGATGAGCCCGTCGTCGATCGCTTTCCGGGCGGTCTGGATCCCGGTGCCGAGCACGGTGTCCGGGGCGCAGCCGACCGCGACGCCGGCTGTCCGCGCGGCGTCCAGCACCTGCCGGGCCTCCGCCGCCGTTGCCGCGAGGGGCTTCTCGCCGTAGACGGATTTGCCGGCGGCAATGGCGCGCAGGGCGATCTCGGCGTGGGCTGCGGGAATGGTCAGGTTCAGGACGAGCTCGACGTCGTCGGCGGCCAGGAGCGCGTCGACCGTGAGCGCGCGGACGCCGTCGTACGAGTCGGCCACCGCCTGCGCCCGGGCGGGGTCCAAATCCGCGACGGCGACGAGGTTGATGTCCTCGAGACGGCGGAAGTTCGCCAGATACTGGGCGATGATGGCTCCGCAGCCAATGATTCCAATGTTTACCGGCTTGCCCACAGCAGGCCCCTTTCGATGATGGTGCGGACGTTGGTGTCCTGGAGAATTTCGACGCGGTGCCCGGGGGTGCAGACGAAGATCTTGCCCTTGCCCCATTGCCGGGTCCAGATCGCCGGAGAGGTGACTTCCCGGTGCCAGGGGTCCCATTCCCGGACTTTTTGGGTGGTGGTGGCCAGGACGTCAATGTAGTCGTCGGCGAGGACCCAGTACTGTTCGGTCACCAGGTCGAAGTCACCGAGGCCGGCAGTGATGGGATGGTCCGCTGCCGCCGGGAGCATGTTGACGTTGTGCGGGACGTAGTTGTCGGGCTGCCCGCCCGTCCGTTCATCCGGGTGCTTGCCCGGGTGGCAGGCAAACTGGCCGCCGATCAGGTGCAGGTAGTCCGAGGTGTCGCGGTAGGAATCCGCGATGCCGCCGTGCCAGCCGGCGAGGCCCGTGCCGTTTTCGACGGCGGCGCGCAGGCCCTCAAATTCGTCTTTCTCGATGGTGGACATGGTCATGCATTGCATAATCAGGTCCACACCGGCCATGTAGTCGGCGTCGGCATAGATTTTGGGCGATTCCTCCACCCGGACCTGGTAGCCGTTGGCTTTCAGGTGCGGGATGAATTCCTCGGTGGCCTCGACGGGCTGGTGCCCGTCCCAGCCGCCGCGCACCACGAGGGCGGTTTTGTGGTTGATTGTCATGGGGTTCCTCTGTTGTTGGTTTGTGATGGCCGTGCCCGGCTCAACGGGCGGCGAAGGCCGCATCGAACGCGGCCGCGGGTGGTGTGATCGTGGCTAGGTCTTTGACCAGTGCGAGGGCCTGCGGCGCGCCGACCAGACGGTCCATGCCGGCGTCTTCCCATTCGATGCTGGTGGGTCCCTGATATCCAATGGCGTTAAGGGTTCGGAAAATCGGCTCCCAATTAACGTCGCCATGACCGGCCGTGACGAAGTCCCACCCGCGGCGCGGGTCGGCCCAGGGAAGGTGGGACCCGAGCCGGCCATTGCGGCCGTTGAGCTGGCGGACGGACTCCTTGACGTGAACGTGGAAGATCTTCTCGGCGAAGTCCTGCAGGAACATGACAGGGTCCAAGTCCTGCCAGATGAAGTGCGAGGGGTCGAAGTTCAGGCCGAAGTTCTCCCGGTGCCCGATGGCCTCGAGGGTGCGTTTGGCGGTCCAGTAGTCGTAGGCGATTTCGGACGGGTGGACCTCAAGGGCAAATCGGACCCCTTCCTCGTCGAAGACGTCGAGGATCGGGTTCCAGCGGTCGGCGAAGTCCTGGTAACCGCGTTCGATCATTGCGTCCGAGGCGGGCGGGAACATGGCGACACATTTCCAGATCGAGGATCCGGTGAAGCCGGTGACGGTGTCGACGCCAAGTCTGGCGGCCGCACGTGCCGTGGTCTTCATGGCCTCGGCGGCACGGGAGCGGACCCCTTCAGCGTCGCCGTCGCCCCACACGGAGGCTGGAAGAATGCCTTCGTGGCGTTCGTCGATCGGGTCGTCACAGACGGCCTGTCCGGTGAGATGGTTGGCGACTGCGTGGACCTTGAGCCGGTGCTTGTCCAGGATGTCCAGCCGGTTCTGGACGTAGGCGTCGTCCTCGACGGCTCGCTGCGGGTCCAGGTGGTCGCCCCAGCAGGCGATCTCCAGGCCGTCGAAGCCCCACTCGCCGGCGAGCCTCGCCACCTCTTCGAAGGGCAGGTCGGCCCACTGGCCGGTGAAGAGGGTGATGGGTCGTGTCATGGTGTTTCCTCTCAGACGGTGTGCCAGCGGCTGTCGGCGTGGGCGCTGGCTTCGACGGCGGCGAGGACTTTTTGGACCTGGAGTGCGTCGGCGAAGGATGGTGCCGGGGGCTGGCTGCCGGCGATGGCGTGGATGAGGTCGACCACCTGGTGGGTGAAGAGGTGTTCGTAGCCCAGTCCGTGGCCGGTGGGCCACCAGTTCCCGGCGTAGGGGTGTTGGGGTTCGGTGACGAGTATCTTGCGGAAGCCGGCGTCGGAGCCGTCGGCGGCGTCGTAGACGGAAAGTGCGTTCATGTCCTCGAAGTCGAAGGCCAGCGAGCCGGCAGTTCCGTTAATTTCCAGGCGCATGGCGTTCTTCCGGCCGAGGGCGAAGCGGGTGGCCTCGAACACTCCGATCGGCCCTGCGGCGGACCCCTTGCCGGATCCGGGGGCGGTGCCGTTGCCGTTGCCGGCGAAGCGTGCGCTGAAGATGGCGGCGTCGTCCACGCTTACAGGACCCCGCACGGTGTCGGCGCCGGTGGCGCCGTGCCCGCCGAGGCCCACAAGGTCTCCGGCAATGGGGCGTTCGGCGACGAAGGTCTCCAGCAGGGCCGAAACACCGGTGATGTTGAGCCCGGTGATCCACTGGGCGGCGTCGATGCTGTGGGCGCCGATGTCCCCGAGCGCGCCGGAGCCGGACTTGGACTTGTCCAGCCGCCAGGTCAGCGGCGCGTCGGCATCGCTGAGCCAGTCCTGCAGGTACTGGGCCCGGACATGCCGGATCTGCCCGAGCCGGCCCTCGCCGACCATCCGCCGGGCCAGGGCCAGCGCCGGGGTGCGGCGGTAGCTGAAGCCGCACATCGAGTACACTCCCCGGGCCGCCGCAGCGTCCGCGGCCGCCGCCATCCGCTCGGCCTCGGCCACCGAGTTGGCCAGCGGCTTCTCGCACAGGACATGCTTGCCGGCCCCTAGCGCGGCGATGGCGATCTCGGCATGCGTGTTGCCCGGGGTGCAGATGTCGATCAGGTCGATGTCGTCCCGCTCGATCAAGCGCCGCCAGTCCGTCTCGGCGGACTCCCACCCCATCTTCTGCGCGGCAGCCCGCACGCCCTCCTCGTTCCGGCCCGCGATCGCAGTCAGTTCAGGCCGCAGCGGCAGGTCAAAGAACCGCGGCGCGGTCCGCCACGCGTGGGAATGGGCGGCCCCCATAAACGCATAGCCCACCATCCCCACACGCAGGGTCGTCGGGTCAGTCATCGGTAATCCTTTCCAAATGGATTGAGATCGGTTGCGCGGCCCAAGGCACGCGGCTCGATACGCTACTTGCTGAAGCCGGCGGTGAGGCCGCTGAGCAGCTGGCGCCGGGCGACCACATAGACCAGCAGCAGCGGCAGCGTCGCGAGCACGACGGCGGCCAGCACGGCCGGGATGTTGACACTGAACTCGCCCTGGAACGTCCACAGCGACAGCGGCAGCACCCGGGTCTCCGGGCTCTGCGTCAGGATCAGCGGGAACAGGAAACCGTTCCATACTCCGAGGGCGTTGTAGATGCCGACGGTCACCACGGCGGGTTTGGTCATGGGCAGCGCGAGGTGCCACATCATGGACCAGTCGGAGCAGCCATCCAGCCGCATTGATTCGAAGAGCTCGTTAGGGACGTCCCGCATGAAGTTGGACAGGATCAGCACGGAGATCGGGATGGCGAAAGCGATGGAGGGCAGGATCAGCGCAAGCAGGGTGTCATACAGGTGGGCACGGGTGATCATCCAGTAGATGGGGATGATTGTGGCGTGCAGCGGGATCGCGAGGCCCAGCAGGAACAGGTTGTTTGTCCAGTTGAGGAACTTGCTCTTACCGCGGACGATCGCGTAGGCGGCCATGAAGGACACCAGGAGCGCCGGTATGACGCTGCCCACCGTGACGATGAGGCTGTTGGCAAAGTACTTGGCGAAGTCGTTCTCCAGGACCAGCTTGAAGTTGTCCAGGGTGGGTTCTGTGGGCGGCAACATCGGGTTGGAAGTGAAGAAGCCAGCCTGGTTCTTCAGGCTCGTCACCACCACGTAGTAAACCGGGACGATGATGATGGCCAGCCAAAGCCAGCCGCCGAGGCCGGCGAGGAAATTGGGCCGGGTCCGTCCTGGCCCCCTGGTCCGCGAACGGGGGCCGACGGCAGGTCGGACGGGTGCCGAGGGCGGGACGGGGAGCTGGGTAAGGGAAGCCATCAGGCACCTTCCATTTGGCTTGCGTTGCGGTTTTTTCCGCCCAGTCTCTGTAGCAGAAGGGCGAGCGCCAGACCGATCACGACGAGCATGACGCCGAGGGCACTCGCGGCACCCATGTCGTTGGCTTTGAACCCGGTGAGGTACATGTGCAGCGGGAGCAGCCGGGTGGCGTAGCCGGGACCGCCGCCGGTGAGGACAAAGACGAGGTCAAAGTACGCCAGCGAGCCGACCACCATGAGCGTGGAGGAAGTGATGATGGTGTATTTCATCTGGGGCAGCGTGATGTTGAAGAACTGCTGGACCCGCCCGGCACCGTCGATCTGCGCGGCCTCGTAGAGCGCCGCGGGGATCTGGCGCACACCGCCTTGATAGATGAGCGTGTGGAACGGGACAAACTGCCAGGCGATCACGAAGACCACGACGAACAGCACGAGGTCCGAATCGCCCAGCCAGTCCTGGGCCAGGAACGGCAGTCCAAGCCCGGCGCCCAGGCCGAAGTTCGGGTCCAGCAGTGCTTTGAACGCGATGGCGACGGCGGCCGAGGACAGCAGCAGCGGCACGAAATAGAGGACAGCCAATGCGGCACGGTATTTCTGGCCCGCCGCGGTGAAGACACCCAGCAGAAGACTGATCGGGGCCTGGACGATGAACGAGAAGAACATGATCTTCGCCGTGACCAGCAGTGCGTTCCCTGTGACAGGGTCCGTCAGGACTGTTGTCCAGCTGGACAAACCGTCCAGCTTGATCTCGCCGAGGCCGTCCCAGGAGGTGAAGCTCAGGAACAAGACGCCGAAAAGCGGAATGATGGCGAACAGCACGAAGAACGCAAGGGCTGGCGCGGCCAGCCACCCCGACGGGCCCGTTTGGAGGGCCCGCCGGGAGGAACCGGATGTGGTGGACACTGGATTACTTTCCGATCGTCGCGTTCATCGTGTCGACGAACTGCGCCGGGGTGATCTTCTTCAGGAAGATCTGGTCGAGGTTTGCCAGCATGGCATCACCCTGCGCCGGGCTGAGGGCCTGGTCCCAGGAAAGCGTGAAGCTCGGTGCGTTCTTTGCCATGCCGTACACATAGGACAGGAAGTCCTTGTCCGGGGACGCGGCGAGCTTGCTCTCGATGCCCTTGACCACCGGCACGGCTCCCGAGTCGATCAGGCCCTGGATGTTGCTGTCCGAAAACATGCCGCTCTTCACATACTCGAGGGCGGCTTTCTTCTGTCCCTCAGTGGCCTTCGCGGAGACGGACCAGAAGTTGGAGGGGTTGCCCACCACGTTGGCCGGGTCTCCCTTGCCGCCGGAAACCGTGGGGAAGGTGGTGAAGCCGAGCTTGCCGCTCTTGACGAAGTCTGCTGCGTCCTTCTTCATGCTCTGGTAGATCCAGCCGCCCTGCAGGATCATGGCGGCCTTGCCGGTGTACATCAGCGCCTGGTCGGCGTTGCTGTCCGCCGCGATGGACGAGAAGCCGTTGGCGAAGCCGCCGGCATCCACGAGCTGCTGGATCTTGGTTAGCGACTCGGTGACAGCGGGGTCGGACCACGCGTTTGGCTTGTTGGCTGCAATATTGGCGAAGACCTCTGGGCCGCCGATGCGTTCCACGAGGTACTCCAGCCACATCAGGTCCGGCCACCTGGACTGGCCGCCGAGCGAGAACGGAGCGATGCCGGCTTCCTTGAACTTCGGAACCAGGGCCATCAGCTCGTCCCAAGTCTTGGGGGCCTCGGCGCCCACCTTGGCGAACACATCCTTGTTGAAGTACAGCACTACAGGCTGCACGTTGTTGTTGGGCAAGGCGTAGGTCTTGCCGTCGATGACGCCGTTCTTGAGTACTGCCGGAAGGTAGCGGTCCTTGACATCGGGGTTGTCCTTGAGGTACCCGGAGAGATCATCCACCTGTCCGGCGTCGACGTAGGACTTCAGAACGCCGCCGCCCCAGCCGTAGATGAAGGTCGGGCCCTGGCCGGCGCCGACGGCGGTACGTACCTTGGTCTTGTATGCGTCGTTCGCAAAGAAATCCAGCTTGATGGTCGAATCCGGGTGCGCGGAGTTCCAGTCAGTAACGGACTTCTGCAGCACGGGCTGGTTGCCGCCGGTCAGCCCCCACATGGAGGCCGAGTCTGCGCTTGCGGCAGCGCCTGCCGGGCCGCTGGAGCCGCATGCGGCCAGGCTGATCGATACTGCGGCGGCGGAGAAGGCAATTGCGGCACTGCGAAACGTACGATTTTTCATCTGGGGTTCCATTCGTCCTCCGGGTTCTGCGCTGAGGCCCGGTTGTGAGAGCCGGCAGCCTGACCCTCACGAGGAAGGCTGCGCTGCCGATGCTGATGGGGTGAAGCAAAATTCCGAAAAGTTTCGTAAAAGTCTGGGACTTGTAAACTCAAAGTAGTGGTGACTTCGGTCACAGTCAAGGGGTAAAGCCGAAAACCTGTTTCAAAATATCCAAGGAACTTGACGCATCAGGGAAACGGGGTCAAACTTTTCTTATCGAAACATTTCGAAAGTACAGGAGTCATCGTGTCACTAGTCCAGGGTGTCGGCCGGCCAACGCTGGCCGCCGTCGCGAGGGAAGCGGGCGTTTCCTCACCCACTGTCTCAAAGGTCATCAACGGGCGGGCGGACGTAGCGGAGAGCACGCGCACCAAGGTCCTGGCGGCGCTCGAGCAGCTGGGCTACCAGTCACCGCAACAGCGCAAGCAGTCCGAGGGCCGGACTGCCATCGTGGAGGTGGTGTTCGATTCGCTGTATTCGGCCTACGCCGTCGAGGTCCTGAACGGAGTGCTGGAGCAGGCCGCCTCGGTTGACGTCGAGGTCCTGGTCGACGTGACCGGGCACGCTCCCGCCACGACGCTCAGCCCCGAGCGGCGCGCCCAGCGGATTTTGGATGAAGGCCGGCTCGGATTGATTGTGGTGACTTCCGGCTTCAGCACGGCGCAGTTGAGTGCCTTCCGCCGGCGGCACATCCCGGTCGTGGTGATCGATCCACTCAACCCGCCGCCGTCGGAGGTTGTTAGCGTCGGTGCCACCAACTGGGCCGGGGGCAAGGAAGCCACGGAGCATCTGCTCGGCCTCGGCCACCGGCGGATCGCGTACATCGGCGGACCCGAATCGGCGGAATGCAATCAGGCGCGGCTCCATGGCTACATGGCGGCACTCATGGCCGACGGGGTCCAGGTGCGGCCCGACTACGTCCTGCTGGACAAGTTCCGCCCGGAACACGGAATTCGCGGCCTCCAGACCCTTATGGCCCTGCACGAGCCCCCGACAGCCATCTTCGCGGGAAGTGACAGCATCGGCCTCGGCGTCCTGGCCGAAGCCCGGAGGCACGGACTGCGGATCCCCGAGGACCTGAGCCTGGTGGGCTTCGACGGCACGTACCAGGCGGAGCAGTCCATCCCCGCCTTGACCACCGTGACGCAGCCGCTGCAGGAGATGGGCCGTGCCGCCCTGCGCGCCGTCCTCCGTCAGGCCAACGGCGAAGAACTCGACTCGCGTCGGGTCGAACTCGCCACCCATCTTGTCGTCCGGGAATCGACGGCCCCTCCTGCGGCCGGGAAACCGGAACCGGACAGGCCGCTGCACTAGTCGTTGCACTGGCTGCCGCCCGTGTGTGCCGGGCGCCGGTCCGTTCTCTGTACCGGGTCGGAGGGGTAGGTGATTCCAGCCTGCCGCCGGGCTTCATCGAGCAGCGACATGACCAGCAGTGTGTCGGCCAGCGGCATGGTGGGACTCTCGGTCAGACCGAGTTGAAGGCAACGGAGCACCTCGCGCAGCTGATAGGTGTACCCACGCCCCGCCGGCAGGAACGTCTCCAGCCGGGTTTCTCCCGAGCCAAACGTAAGGGTCAGCTCCGTCGGGTTGAACAGCGGTGCGTTGCACCGCAGCATCCCCTTCGTCCCGGACACCGTGGCAGCCTGCGTCGACACGGTGGTTAGCGACACCATGAACTGGGCGCGGGCCCCCGAGGCATAGGAAAGGGTCACAGCGGTTTCGGCATCCACGCCGTCACCGTTAATGTGGGCCGCCGCGGTCAGGGACTCGGGCGCCCCCAACGCAATGAGCGCCCAGGTCAGCGGATACACTCCGACGTCCAGGAGTGCGCCGCCGCCTGCCGCCCGCTGCCACAGCCGGGCTCCCGGATGGCGGGGTGCAGGAAAGCCGAGGTCCGCCTGGATCCACCGGACCTCGCCGAGTTCACCCGAAGCGATGATCTCCGCCGCACGTTGCACACTGGGAAGAAACCGGGACCACACGGCCTCCATCAGGAACAGCCCGTTGCGCCGCGCCAGCCTGGCCAGGACGGCCGTGTCTCGTGCGTTGAGCGTCATCGGCTTCTCGCACAGCACGTGTTTGCCGGCCTCGAGCGCCGCGTGTGCCACGGTGAAGTGGCTGGCGTGCGGAGTGGCGACGTACACGATGTCGACGTCGGGGTCCTGGATCAGCCGCATGTACCCCGGAAGGCTGTCGTCGTCGCCGTAGGCGCGGCGAAAGCCGTGCCTGGCCGCGAATTCCTCCGCGCCGGCGCGGGACCTGGAACTGACGGACTGCAGGATCGCGTCCGGCAGCAGGGCCAGATCGCCTGCGACTATGGACGCGATCCTGCCGGTGGAGACCACGCCCCAGCGGACAGGATTGCCGGAGGCCCGGAGCGGATCCTGTGGGTCGTCCGCAAGCAGCGGGGTTCGGGCAAGCAGCGGCTCAGTTGCCGGGATCAATGTGGCTGCTCGCCCTCAGGTAGTTCTGCCGGATGATCGGGTGGAAATCCGGGGCCGGTGCGGCGTCCACCGCGACGGGCCATGCCGGCCGGTTGCCGCTATATGCCCAGGCCGCCTGGACAGCCGCTCCCCTGGCGACGTACTCCCCGGGGCTGGGGATCACGACCGGCAGATCGAAGACCTGGGCCGCGATGGCCTGCACCGCGGGGTTCTGCACGGCGCCGCCGATCAACAGGAGGCGAGTTGCCGGGCTGCCCTGCGTGCGGAGCGCGTCCAGCCCGCCGGACAGTGCGCACAGCATGCCCTCGATGGCGGCCCGGGCCAGGTTGCTCCGGGTGCTGGAGGCAATGCTGAGCCCGTGGAAGCTGGCTTTGGCGTGGGGCAGGTTGGGCGTGCGCTCACCTTCGAAGTACGGCACCAGCACCACGCCCCCGGCGCCGGGTTCGGCTTCCAGGGCAAGGCGCGACAGTTCGTCGAAGTCCACGCCCAGGAGGCCGGCCACGGAGCTCAGCACCCTCGCGGCATTGAGTGTGACGGCGATGGGCAGGTATTCGCCGCTGGCGTCCGCGAACCCTGCCACCGTCCCGCTGGGATCGGCAACGGCCCGCGATGCCACGGAAAATACGGTGCCGCTGGTGCCCGCGGAGACCACCACATCGCCGGGCTCCGCCCCCAATCCAAGCGCGGCGGCCGCGTTGTCCCCGGCACCGGCGCCGAGCAGGATCCGGGGTCCGGATTCCGCCACACCGGTTCCAGCAGAGCCGGCTCCTGCTGAACCGGTTCCAGCAGAGCCGGGCAGTCCGGCCGGGGAACCGAAGCAGCCGGGGTGGATTTCCCCGGCAGCGTCGCCGGGGCCGAGCACCCGTGGCAGCACCACGGTTCCGGCGTCCCCCGGCCCGGCGTTCCCGGTGGACTCCCTGGCGTCCCGGCCGAAGGCGGTCTTGAACAGCTCGAGATCGTACCCACCGGCCGAGGGGCTCCAATAGCCCGTTCCGCTGGCATCCGAGCGGTCCGTGGTGAGCTGTTCCAGGTCCGGGCCCAGGGGGCTGGAGGTTGCCGGGCCGTAGCCTCGGAGCCGCCAGGTCAGCCAGTCATGGGGCAGGGCGACGGCTGCCACCCGGTCCACCAGTTCCGGTTCGTGCTCCCGGACCCAGCGGACTTTCGTGATGGTGAAGGAGGCCACCGGGACCAGCCCGGTCCTGCGTGCGAAGTCGTCCGCCCCCACTTCGTCCGTGAGTGCGGCCGCGGCCGCCGCCGAGCGGGTGTCGTTCCACAGCAGCGCCGGCCGCACCACGTCACCGGCGTGATCCAGCAGCACCATGCCGTGCTGCTGGCCCCCCACCGACAGCGCGCTGACGTCCGCCAGCCCGCCGGCGTCCTCGATTGCCTCGGACAACGCCCGCCACCAGTGGTCCGGGTGGACCTCCGTTCCGTCCGGGTGCCCGGCCCGGCCCTCGCGGACCAGGGTGCCGCTGCCGGCGTCCAGGACCACCACCTTGCAGCTTTGGGTGGAGGAGTCGACGCCGGCAACAAGGGTCATGGGAGCAGCCGCCACGGGATCAGCGGGCGCCGAGCAGGTGCTCGATGAAGAGCTGCTGCAGCTTCACGAAACCGAAGCCCTTGCCGCCGAAGTAGGCGTCGGCGTCGAAGTCCTCGTAGGAGGCGGGGTCGGCGCGGAGCTGTTCGTAGCCTTCGCCCGGGTTGAGTGTGGGTTCGTTGATTTCTGCCACGCGCGAGGCCTGCAGCGCGGCCTGGACCTCGGGATCGGCACGGAAAGCCTTGGCACGCTCCTTGAGCAGCAGGTAGGTCTGCATGTTCGCTGCCGCCGAGTCCCACACGCCGTCGATGTCCTCGGTGCGGCTGGGCTTGTAGTCGAAGTGACGCGGGCCGTGGTACGCAGGGCCGCCGTCGGGTCCGCCGTTTTCGAGGAGGTCCACCAGGGAGAACGCGTTCTGCAGATCGCCGTGGCCGAACACCAGGTCCTGATCGAATTTGATGCTGCGCTGGCCGTTGAGGTCAATGTGGAAGAGCTTGCCCTGGTAAAGCGCCTGGGCGATGCCGTGGGTGAAGTTCAGTCCGGCCATCTGCTCGTGGCCGGTTTCGGGGTTGATGCCCACCAGTTCGGGGCGCTCCAGCGTTTCGATGAACGCCAAGGCGTGGCCGAGGGTGGGGAGCAGAATGTCGCCGCGGGGTTCGTTGGGCTTGGGCTCGATGGCGAACCGGATGTTGTAACCCTTGTCCGTGACGTAGTCGCCCAGCAGGTTCACCGCCTCACGGTAGCGTTCCAGGGCGCCGCGGATGTCCTTGGCAGCGTCGTATTCGCTGCCCTCGCGCCCGCCCCACATGACGAACGTTTCGGCACCGAGCTCGGCTGCGAGGTCGATGTTGTCCAGTACCTTCCGCAGGGCGAAGCGCCGGACGCCGCGGTCGTTGCTGGTGAAACCGCCGTCCTTGAAGACCGGGTGGCTGAACAGGTTGGTGGTGACCATCGGAACGATCATCCCGGTGGCCTTCAGCGCGCCCGTCAGCCGGTCGATTTCGCGCTGGCGGTCAGCGGCGGAGCAGCCGAAGGGAAAGAGATCGTTGTCGTGGAAGGTGATGCCGTAGGCGCCGAGGTCACTGAGGCGGTTGATGGCCTCGACAGTGTCCAGCGGCGGGCGGGTGGCCGAGCCGAACTGGTCCTGGGCCTCCCAGCCCACCGTCCAAAGGCCGAAGGAAAACTTGTCTTCACGGGTGGGCTGAATCGCCATTGAGAGCTCCAAGCGTAGGTGTGGTTGTTGAATCGGGATGGTTGTTGAGCAGGGTCCAAAATAAATTGTTCTAGACCCAAACATATTATGAATTTCCGTGATGTCAACCACATGCCCGGTGAGCGCCCGGCCTGCGTTATTAGCACCGTAGCGGTTTGCGTCGACGGCTGTTATGTTGTGAACAACAGCAAATAGCGCCGCCGATCTGCCGCCAACCCTGCAAAGAGGCCCCCACGTGAAGGATTCAACCGTGACAGATCAGATGGTGACCGAACGCAACTGGGCGGGAAACTACAGTTACCAGGCGCCGCGGATCGCCCATCCGGCGAGCATGGCGGAGCTCCAGGACCTGGTGGCGGGCGCCGGGAAAATCAGCGCGCTGGGATCCCGCCATTCCTTCAACGACATTGCTGACACCTCCGGTACCTTGGTGGTGCTGGACATGCTCGACGCCGGCATCAGCGTCGACACACAGAACATGACCGTCACCGTCAGTGGCGGCACGCGCTACGGCACGCTCGCGGCCGAGCTGCAGCGCCGGGGCTTCGCCCTCCACAACCTTGCCTCGCTGCCGCATATCTCGGTGGCCGGAGCCGTCGCCACCGCCACGCACGGCTCCGGCGACGGCAACGGCAATCTCTCCACCGCCGTGGCGGCCCTGGAGCTGGTCACCGCCGATGGCACCGTGGTCACAGCCCGGCGCGGCGACGCCGAATTCGCCGGCATGGTGGTGGGACTGGGGGCGCTGGGCATCATCAGCCGGCTGACCCTGGACATTGAGCCAAGCTTCGACGTCGCCCAGACTGTTTTTGAAGGTCTCGACTGGGAACAGATCCTGGAAAGCTTCGACGCCCTGACGTCCTCGGCCTACAGCCTGAGCCTGTTCACCGACTGGAGCGGTCCGACCGCGGGTCAGGCATGGCTCAAGAACCGCACGGACCAGGCCGTCCTGCCCGCGGGGTTACCGGAGTTCTTCTCCGGCACGCGGGCCGCCGAGGCCCGGCACCCGCTTCCCGGAGCGTCCGGGAGCAACTGCACCCAGCAGCTCGGGGTTCCCGGGCCATGGTCCGACAGGCTCGCCCATTTCCGGATGGAGTTCACCCCGAGCAAGGGCGACGAGCTGCAGAGCGAATACCTGATCCCCCGTGAGCATGCCGTGGAGGCCCTCCGCACCATGCGGAGCCTCTCCGAAATGGTCACTCCCCTGCTCCTGATCGGGGAAATCCGGACCATCGCGGCAGACCAGCTGTGGCTCAGCCCCAACTACGGCCGGGACGGGATCGGCCTGCACTTCACCTGGCGCCAGGACGAGCCGGCGGTCAGAGCTATCCTGCCGCTCCTGGAAGCGGAGCTGGCCCCGTTCAGCGCCAGGCCGCACTGGGGCAAACTGTTCCATGGCGCTGAGGCCAGCCTCGCCCCGATGTACCCCCGATTCGCCGACTTCACCGCGCTGGCCCGCCGGCTGGATCCGGCCGGAAAGTTCCGCAACGCATTCCTCGACCGCACGGTGTTCGGCCGCTGATAGTCTCACGATGATGCCTCCACGTACCCCTGCTTCCGCCGCGACGAGCGAGCCCGATCCCTCACGCCGGAACAATCTGTCGCTGCTGACCTCCCTCGTCCACCACCACCGCGTCCTCAGCCGTGCCCAACTGACCCGGCATACGGGGCTGAACCGCTCCACCGTCGGGACGCTGATCGGACAGCTCATCTCCTTGGGCGTGGTCTATGAGACGGCGCCCGCCGGCGAGGGGCAGGTGGGCAGGCCCAGCCCGGATGTCCATCCCGGTCCGTCGATTGCGGCGTTGGCTGTCAATCCGGAAATCGACGCCGTCACCATCGGCCTGGTCGGCCTTGGCGGAAAGGTTCATAAGAAGATCCGCTTTGAAACCGAACGGATTCCGGGCGCCCGGGAAGCCGTGAATATCGCAGCGGCTGTTATCGCCGGGATGCGGTCCGAGCTGGATGCCTCCTACCGGATCACCGGCATCGGCATGGCCGTGCCCGGCCTGGTTAACCGCGACGACGGCGTCGTGCGGCATGCACCACACCTGGGCTGGCGCAATGAACCGGTCGCCCGGATGCTGAGCGAGGCCACCGGCTACCCGTGCCAGGCCGCCAACGACGCCTCCCTGGGCGCCGAGGCTGAGCTGATTTTCGGCGCCGGCGCCGGGCAGAAGAACCTGATCTACCTCAACGGCGGCCCCAGCGGCATCGGCGGAGGAGTCATCGCAGACGGACAACTGCTCCGGGGGGTCTCCGGCTACGCCGGGGAACTCGGCCACACATTCGTCCGCTCCGAAGGCTCCACCTGCCACTGCGGTGCCACGGGCTGCCTGGAAACCGAGGTCTCCCAGTCCCGCCTCCTCGGCCTGGCCGGCTTGAGCAGCGGCGACACCGCCGACCTCGAACGGGCGCTGGGAAACCGCAACAGCTTCGCGGTGAACGACGAAGTAGCCCGACAGCTCACGTATCTGGGCATCACCTTGCGCAATGCCGTGAACATCTTCAACCCCGAGGCAATCGTCCTCGACGGGTTCCTGGGTACACTGCATGCGCTCGCCCCGGCATCATTGGACGGAATACTGCGCTCCCAGGCAATGGACGGCCCCGCCGGCCAGGTCAAGATCTACCGCGCGGCGCTCGGTTCCGACCTGATGATGATCGGAGCCGCGGAGCTCGCCTTCACCCCGTTCCTGGCCGATCCCGCCAGCCTTGGCACACCTGCCGGCACCGTGCCCGCCCCCACGTCACAGACAGGCTAACCATGCAGAACGGAACTGTGCAGAACCACTCCTGCTCACCGATGGGAGCGCACTACGAACTGCAGGCCATGCTGGGAGGCCGCAGCCAAAGAGCCGTCGTGACCGAGATCGCCGCCAGCCTGCGTGCCCTCGAAATCGATGGAGTCGCCCTCCTGCAGGACTACCCCGCCGAGTCCGGACCGCCGTCGTGCGCGGGCTGGGTCCTGGTCCCGTGGCCCAACCGGGTCGCCGGCGGCAAGTGGACCTACGACGGTGTCCCGCAGCAGCTGGAGATCACCGAACCCGGCAACGGCAACGCCCTGCACGGGCTGCTGTCCGGCGCCTCGTACACGGTCGCGCACAGGACGCCGGACAGCATCACGCTGGCTGCCGATGTCACAGCCGAGCCGGGCTACCCCTTTGAACTCGCGACGGCAGTCCGCTACCAACTGATGGAGGACGGGCTGTTGGTCACCCACAGCGTGACCAACACGGGCAGCCGGGACGCCCCGGTCGCGCTGGGGGCGCACCCCTTTCTCAAGTTGGATGCCGTGCCCACGGAAGACCTGACGCTCGTCATCAATGCCGGCACCCACATCGAAGTCGACGACCGGCTGAACCCGACCGGCGCCACTACGGATGTCCATGGCACCCGGCACGACTTCCGGACCGGGCAACGTGTCGGCGCCGTCGCCCTCGACGATGCGTGGAGCAACGTCGGCCGGCAACCGGACGGCAGCTCGCTGCACTATCTCGAAGCGCCGGACGGCAGCCAGGTTCAACTCTGCATGGATGCGTCCTTTGGCTATATCCAGGCCTTCACCACCTCTGTCTTCCCTAGCGACGGCGGCCCGGTCACCGCGGTGGCCGTGGAACCGATGACAGCTCCCGCCGATGCCTTAAACAGCGGCGAGGGACTGCGGTGGCTGGCCCCCGGCGAGACCTGGCACCCCAGCTGGGGTATCCGCTACCAGCTGCCCTGACGGCGGAAGCCGCAAGACCACCGGCCCGAAGCCCGCACGGCTTCGCCCGCGCGTGGCCCCTTACCCATGCCTCCCGCGGCTGGCTGGCGCATCGCTGCCGAACCGGGCACTGACCAGCAGCCACACGGACCACGCCAGGATCAGGACGATGCCCGAGAGCGTAGGAATGGTGTTGGCCGTGGAGAAGCCTTCGGCCCCGATGATCCAGCCGTCCAGGCCATCGCCCCGTCCGGCGCATGAAGGACCGCCAGCAGGACGAGCAGTCCGGAGATCAGAAGCGCCATCCCGGCGAACTGGCCCAGATGGACCGCCGTCCAGATGCCGCTGCGGGCGTACTCCGCGAACGTTGCCGGGTGGTCATTCGCGCTGGCCGAATCGTCATGGAACAACCCGGCGACCAGGGACACCGCAAAGCCGGCAAATGCCAGCCTGGCGGCGAGGCGCAACGGCGTACGTGAGGACGGCAGGCGCCCCGTCCCGGCCGGTCCGGCCGGATGCTGGGTTGGGCTGTCCTGTGCTCCGAACTTCTCCATGGCAATCGCCCGCTTGGTGCCGACGCGCAGGTGAGGAATGTGTGCGTCTAAGCGCAGGCTACGCCGGTTGTGCCCGGGAGGCCACGTGTGCCGGTTTGGCGCCCCGCCCTCAGCGCCGGGCCAGCGGAAGCGTCAGCTTCATGGTCGTACCCTCCGGCCCGGTCCGGTCCACCTCGACCGCGCCGCCGGCTGCCGTGGCGATTTCACGGACCAGCGCCAGGCCAATGCCGAAGCTTCGCTGGGCCCCGGTTCCATCCGGACTGGGGGTCCGGACGAAGCGGTCAAAGATCCGGGCCTGGTCCACGCCCGTGATTCCGGACCCCGTGTCCGCCACGCAGACCACCGCGCGGTTGCCCTCGACCCCGGTGCTGATGGTGATGCTTCCACCGGGCCGCGTGTGGGCCAGGGCATTGTCCGCCAGCGCGAGCACGGCCCGCCGCAGGGAGTTCCGGTCGATGCGCGCCAGCGGCTGGCCGCTGCCATCGCCGCCGCCGCCGCCGTCGGAAAAGGAGAGCCGGATGTCCCGCCTCGCCGCAAGTTCCTGCAGGCTCTCGGCGACGGACCCGGCGACGCCGGCCAGCTCCACCGGTTCCGCGGAGGGATCCGGGGTGGCCCCGGTTGCCGCCAGCAGGAGCTCGTTGACGATCCCGGTCAGGGTGGCCGCATCTTCCCGGATCCTGCCCAGGGCCTTGGCCGCTTTGGAGTCAGGCACGGCGTCGCGCTGGGCGAGCTGGATGCGCGCGTCCAGGATGGCCAGGGGCGTGCGCAGTTCATGGCTGGCATCCTGGACGAACCGCCGCTGCAGGGCGAGCGCTTCCCCGAGCGGCCGGATGGCGCTGCGCGCGCTGAACCACCCGACGACGCCTGCGAGCACGATTCCCGCCACCCCGGCGATAATCATCGCCTCGATCAGGTCCTTGGAATCGAGATAGGTGTAGGCCTTCCCGGCCGCCGCGGATCCGGGCAGATCAGGGTGCGCCAGCTTATTCATCAGGTAAATGGTCGCGGCGGCGAGGAGGCAGAGGACCAGCACCGCGCAGGCGGCACTGATCCGCAAAGCGACCTTGAGCGAGGCCCGCCGGAGGGTGTCCCGGTCCGGTTCGCCTGCCATGGGAGACGTCCTGTTCATGGGGCATCGCCGATCTGGTAGCCGACGCCGTGGACCGTGCGGACCACGGACTTTGATATCTTCCGTCGGAGGTGGTGGACATACGTGTCGATCACGCCGGGCTGGTCGGCGGCCTGGAAATGTTTGCTGAGCAACTCCTCCCGGGTGAAAACCCTGCCGGGTTCGGCAGCCAGGGCGCCCAGCAGCTCGGCTTCCTTGGCCGTGAGGGATACCAGCAGCCCGTAGACCGAGCGCACTGATCGCGAGGCCGGGTCGAGTTCCCAGTCGCCGATGCTCACGGGCGCGGCGGCCGGGGTGAACGTGCGGGTCAGGGCACGCAGGCGCGCGGCGAGCTCTCCGGCGTCGAACGGTTTCGTCATGTAGTCGTTGGCACCCGCGTCCAGGCCCCTGACTTTTTCGTCCGTGTCCCCGAGGGCGGTGAGGATCAGGATCGGCGTCGATACCCCCTTGGACCTCAGCGCACCGATCAAGGCGATGCCGTCCATAACGGGCAGGCCGCGGTCGATCACCATGGCGTCCCAGGTCCGGGTCAGCGCCAGGTGCAGCCCGTCCTGGCCGTTGGTGGCCAGCGTGATCCGGTAGTCCGGTTCCAGCAGTTCGGCGATGAGCGGTCCCAGGACGACGTCGTCCTCCACCAGCAGCAGGGACGGCCGGCTTTGCGCGGTTGTCATGTCAGCTATTCTCCTGCGTCACGCCTTCCGCGGGACGTTCGCTGACAGTGTCGTCACCAAAGTCAGCTGCAGGTTCGGCAGCGGAAGCGCGGTTCTGGCGGCGGCGCTTGAGGAGCTGGATACCCCAGGGCAGCACGGAGACGAGCACCATAACGACAGCGATGACGTCGATATTCTTGGCGATGATCTCATAGTGGCCTAGCCATGATCCCAGCAGCGTCACGGACGTGCCCCAGGCCAGCGCCCCCACGAAGTTCCACAGCGTGAAGGACTTGTACCCGTAGCGGGCGATGCCGGCGCTCAGCGGTGCGAAGGTCCGGACCATGGGCACGAAACGGGCCAGCACGACGGCGGCACCGCCGTGGCGGCGGAAGAAATCCTCGGTGGTGGTCAGGTGCGCCGTCTTGAGGATCCGCGCATCATCCTTGAACCACCGGCGGCCGTATTTGCGCCCGATCATGTAGCCGACCTGGTCGCCGGCCACCGCCGCGGCGGTGACGACGCCGATGAGCACCGGCAGCGTCAGCTGCAGCTGCTGGTGCAGCAGTCCTGCGGTGAAGAGCAGCGAGTCCCCGGGCAGGAAAGGGAACAGCACACCGGACTCGACGAACACCATCAGTGAGATGACGCCGAGCGCCGCCGGGCCGAGACCCCCGAGCAGGCTCGCAGGGTCAAGGAGCGGCGGGATTCCGGCCGCGGCGGACAGTGCCGGGGCAAGCCCCGACGCGTAAATGCCGTGCATGGTCACGTCCTTAGGATCGGGTTGACCGGAGCGGGACTGCGGCCGGCAGGCGCTCGAGGAGGCGCGGCGCGAAACGGTTCCACAACCCCGCAACCAGCAACACGGCCGCACTCGCCGCGAGGAAGGAGGCTGCCACATCGGTGGGGTAATGGACCCCGATATACAGCCGCGACCAGGCCACCACCAGGGCCACCAGCACGGCGGAGCCGGCGGTGAACCTGGCCCAGCGGGTTCCGCGGGCCAGGAAGTACAAAGCGAATCCCAGCGCGACCGCGAAGGAAACGTGCCCGCTTGGGAAGCTGTTGGAGCCCGTTTCGGGCGAGAGCGGATCGAACAGCAGGGCCGGGTTGGGCCGCTGGCGGGCGATGATGAGCTTAAAGAACTCACTGGCCACCCATCCGGAGCAGGCGACGAGGCCGAACGCGACGGCCTTCACCAGGGAGCGACGGACCACCCAGAGATACAGCGCGACGGCGGCAACCAGGACGACGCCGGCCGCCGGGCCGAACACCACGTTCAGGACCATCGCCACGCCGGTCAGGAGCGCGGCATGGTGCTGGCTGAGATCCTGGTCCACGCCGAGTTCGGCGGCGCTCCCACCGGGCACAAGCTGAGCCGTCAGGCCGAGCGCGAGGACTGCCACGCACAGCAGCGCGGCCCACAGCAGCCAGTGACGGGCCTGCGGGATGGCCCAGAACTGCAGCCTGGCTGCCGGGCGGGTGCCGGCAGGGTCATGGGGCGCTGTGTCGCGGTCAACAGGGGCTGGTCCAGGCATGGAGTCCTCCGGGTCGGGGCAAGGGCGCTGTCCGGCGCCTCCCTCAACTCTCCCGTGCCGCCCTTAAGAAAGGCTTAAGAAGTGCCGGGGCCGTCCCCTCGGCACGCCCGGCAGGTGGGCGGTACTGTGAGGCGCATGGAGATGCGCCTTGAAGTTGTGCAGGTACCGGTGGCGGATGTCGACCGGTCAAAGTCCTTCTATACGCAGAAGCTGGGGTTTGTCCTTGACCACGATGTTGAGCACATTCCCGGGATGAGGGTGGTGCAGCTGACACCGCCAGGTTCGGCTGCTTCGATCGTCATCGGAACCGGCATGACGGGCATGACACCCGGCAGCCTCGAGGGGCTGCAGCTCGTCGTGCCTGACATGGGCGCGGCGCGGGCCGAGCTCCTGGGCCGGGGCGCCGATATCAGTGAGGTCCAGGAGATGGGTGGCGTGCAGTTTGCCTTCTTCGCTGACCCGGATGGCAACCGCTGGGTCATCCAGGGCGCCACGCCTTCTGACGTCAGGGACGCTCATCTGGAGGGGCCCGCGTAGCGTCGCCGGCCATGCCGTGCAGTGCTGTCTGCAAACAGTGCCGTCTGCAGATGGTGGCGTCAGTAGGTGGTCGCGTTCTGCAGGATCAGGGGCGGCAGCGGTGCCTGATTGAAGTCGAAGGATTTGGAAAGGTCGCCCAGAAGCGGACTGTTTTCCCGGACGCCGGGGCGGGGGTCCGGGCGTCCGTCGGTGGCCGGGTCGATGCGCTGGCCGTGCAGGAAATCGTCCTCGATGAACTTGATGTAGGCGTCATGGCTCAGCGTCTGGTGGTCGATGAAGCCCTTTCTGGCATAGGGGCTGATGACCAGGCCCGGAACGCGGAAGCCGTAACCGTTGGCATCGGCCGCGGGCGGCGCCACATGGTCGTAGAAACCGCCCCAGTCGTCCCAGGTGAGGAAGATGGCTGTGCTCTTCCAGTCGGGGCCGTTCATGACGGCGTTGACGAGCCCGGCCACATAGGCCTGGCCGGTGCTGATTTTGGCGGGGGCATGTTCGCTGACCTTTTGGGTCGGCGCCACCCAGCTGACGGCAGGAAGGGTGCCCCGGCGGGCAGCATCGTAGAAATTCTTGTGGGACTGGATGTTGCCCAGTTCGCCGTCCTCCTTGACGGTGTCGAAGTACAGGAGGGGATTCCACAGGCCGGGGGTCTTCGCGTTCTGCTTCACGGGGGCGCAGGTGGCGGCGTCGTTGCGGCAGTCCGGTTCCGTGCCGTCGAAGACATAGTAGGCCCAGGGGACGTGCTGTTGGTGGAGCAGGTACGTCAGGTCGGTCCAGGCGTAGTCAGGCAGTTCAAGTTTCTTGGCGGCCTCGGTGAGCCTTGTCTTCAGGTCGGCCGGCACCGGGGCGGCGTCGATGGCGGCCTGGCAGGTGGGGTAGGAATCGGAGGGTTTGCAGCTGGCGCTGATGAGCTGGTCAATCTCCTTGGCGAGATCAGGGCTGATGCCTGCGGCTTGCAGGGCGTCCTGGCACGGCTGGAGGTCGAGGCCGGTCTGGCATTTGCCGATCAGGGTGTTCCGGATAACTTCGGGGTCCGGGCCGGAGGCGGGATTCTGCAGGGCGTTGACACAGGACGAGGGGTCTCCGGCTTTTTGCGCATTTGGCTGACCATTCCGAGACCAGGTACAGGTGGGCCGGCAGGCTCCAGGCAGCCGCGGCTGAGAACATGTGGTCCTGGAGTGTGAAGTTCTTCGCATAGGCCCAGTAGTTGGGCAGGTCACGCCCGTCGTGGTAGCCCATCACGTCGGTCGCATCGGAGCCGTAGTCACAGTCGTCCTCTTGCGGTCCGCAGCCCGCGAGGCCCTTCTCTGCCTGGGCCACAAAACCGTCCATGGCGCCGTTGTCGACGTCCTCGATCTGGTCAGCGTGGCTGTGTGGAGCCCCGGCATTGCTGTCTGCAGGATTGTAGAACGGCCGGGCGCAGCTGTCGTTTGCCGGATCCGGGAGGCACGCCGTGGGCGTCCCGTCCTGCATCTCGATCCCGTCAGCTCCGGGGAAGGTCCCGAAGTAGCTGTCGAAAGAGCGGTTCTCCTGCATGATGATCACGACGTGCTTGATCTTCGAGATGCCCTCGGCGGGCGCCACGGACGGCCCCTGGCCGGACGGAACCACGGCCAGCAGCAACAGGACGAGAACTGACATGGCGGCCGCCACGGTGCGACGGCGTTGTGTGGTTCCTGCCGGTGGCGGGGCACCGGGCCGGGTGCCGTCCTTGCCTTCCCCTGCGCGCATAGCCAACATGTTCGTGCCTCACCTTCCGGCCCGGTAAACGTCCGCGCCAAAGGTGTTGACTCCCGGTTCGCTGGCACCGGCGAGGCGGGCGGCGGAGAAGAAATTCTCCATGCTCGCCAGCAGGCTGTAGTGGTTGTACTGCCGGTCCGAGGTTGTTCCGGGGGCCGTGAACGGTGAGATGACCAGGGCGCCGACTTTCCCCCCGGCAGTTCCGCCCGCGACGCCGGCGGCGGGGCCCTCGGCGCCGCCGTCGGCCTCGTCAAAGGTAATCACCAGCATCCCGTCCTGGCGAAACGCCGGTGAGGCCAAAATCGCCGGAACCTGCTCGCTGAGCCATTCATCGGCGGTCCCCAGCCCGCCGGGGCTTCCGTCAACGCAAGGGCTGTCGTGCCCGTCGTGGCAAAGGTTCGGAGTGATGTAGGAAAGGTTCGGTGTGGTGTCCACTGATTTCAGGTCCTGCTGTAGTGCCGAAAAGTTGACGACGTTCTTACTGCAGTCGGGCGATGAAGTGACGGATTGGAAATAGACGAAGGGGTTATGGCGGGTGGCGTACTGGTCCCCGGGGGCAGCCTTCAGGTGCTCATCCACGGCGCCGAGGCCCGGGTGCTGGCAGGGCGATGGCATGTCTTCCATGTAGCCCCGCCACGACTTGCCCGCGGATACCAGCTGGCCGGCCAGGGTGGGAACATTCGCCGGGAAGACGCACCCGTCTCCCAGGAGCCGGCCCTGCGAGTCGGTGCCCGATGGCTGAAAGGGCGTATAGGTGTGGCAGTCCCGGCGGGTGCTGTCGTTGGGCGGTTGACCGGAGATCTGGGCCAGGTAGTTGGGCAGCGAATTATGGGAGATGCCGTAGTAGCCCGTGAGAAGTACCCCCTGTGACCGCAGCGGCCCGGTGAGATAGGGTGCGGCGGACCCGGCATCCCACACCCGGTCGTATCCCTTGTTCTCGAGGTTGATCACAAACACGTGCCCGGGGGTGCCAGACCGGGCCGGGACCTGTCCAGGCTGGCAGGCCGCGACGGTGGCCACAAGCAGTGCCAGGACGAGAAATGTCCCGGACAGGCGCCGCCTGGACCGCCGCTTTCGGGACCCAGCCGTACGCAACCGCGTTTGGAAAAACAAGGGAATGCTCCTGACTGCCGGACGGCGGCGGCACTTCATGCCAGCCGCCCGGGACCTTCCGGTTCTCAGGGATAGGTCGGTATCGCGATGTACTGGTTGATGTTGCTCGACTGGAAGGCCGCAAACGTCAGTGTGGACTGGCCGCCCTCCGGATTACCTACCACTACGGTCTTGTCGGAGGAGTTCACGCCCAGCAATGCGTAGGAATGATTGGAAACCAGCTTGCCGCGAGAGTTGGAGGTCCCAAGCGTGACGAGGCCGTTCGTGAAATCCTGCTGCACCTGCGCAAAGCTCACTCCGGTCATGGGGCCGCCGGGGTTGCGGTCCACGCCCACCTTGCCGGTGATGGCAAAGAGGGCATTGTGCACATCGTGGTCCTGGGCGTTGCTGAGGTCGGTGCCCTCGATGCCCTTGTAGCTGTTGCCGTTCGCGGCTGCCCACGCTTTCTCGATGATGGCCGCCCAGGAAACGTTCTTGCCACCGATGTTTTCGATGCCGTTTTCGAAGGTTTTGCCGCGGCGGTACGGGAGGTCACCGTTCACCGTCACCGTCACCGGATTGGGTTCCCCGTCGTACTTGCTGTGGAAGGAAACGGTATAAGTGCCGTCTGCGTTGTCGTGAACCATGTTCAAGATGGTGTCGGGTGCCCGGGCGGCTACCGTGAGCAAGGCTGCCAGAAAATAGCAATCCCCCACGTCGCCCTGCGCGATGTTCGTGAGGTTTCCGGAAATGTCCGGTTTGCCTGCGCCATCAAGGGCGAAGAGCACCTGATTCGGGATTTTCTGGAAAGTCGCGCTTTTCGCCGAGGGATTGCTCACCGGCGGCACGGCCCCTCCCGCGTTCGGGTCCGGCAGGAATGCCGCCCGGGAATTGAAGAGTGCCAAAATTCCTGTCAGGGCCAGCACGGCAACCAGCACGTAGATGCCGATGGCGCGGTAATCAGGCCGCCGAGGTTCTGCACGTTTCAACATTTGCGTTTTCCCGTTCTGCAGGCTCTTGCAGGGTATCGGCATCGCCACGGCAACCGCCGACGGCACCCTTGCCGTCCGGTGTTGATCTATTCACGACGTCACCAACAGCTTGTCGCAGGCAACCAGATTCGTGCAAGAACGGGCGGACGATTCACAGGCAAAATAGGGGGAAGTCACAGGCAGGATGCGGCTCCGCACGGCGCTGCCGGGGTCGTCCGCATACGGTCCTACAGATGCGGGTAAGCGGTGCGACGCCGTAGCGTCACATCTGGTCCCTCCCGCGCTCTTGCTGGCACACTGAGCCGATGAGTGATCCTCTCCCCCGGTCCGGGCGGCCCGGCATCCGCGCCGCGATGTTCGTTGACTTCGACAACGTCTACACCGGCCTGATGGCCCTGGACCCTGCCGCCGCCAAGCGGTTCGCTGAGGATCCCAAGCACTGGACGGAGGCGTTGGCCGACGGCGGCACCGGCGAGGAATCCCGGCGCTTCCTGATCCGCAACTGTTATCTCAACCCGGTGGTGTACTCGAAGTACCGGACCTACTGGACCCGGGCAGGGTTCCGCGTCATCGACTGCCCGTCGCTGACCCAGCGGGGAAAGAGCAGCACGGACATCAACCTGGTGCTCGATGCAATGGACGCACTCTCCGGCAGCGGTGGCATCGACGAGTTCTTCATCGCCTCCGCCGACGCAGACTTCACGTCGCTGATCCAGCGCTTCCGGGCCGCCGACCGGATGACCACAGTCATCGCAGCCGGCGCCGTGGCCTTCGCGTACCGGGAGATGGCGGACCACGTGGTGGAGTCCCACGACTTCGTGGCAATCCTCAACGGCACAACGGTGGAACCACTTCACACCCTCGCGTCCCCGAAGCCGCAGCACGTCCCGGCCGCGGCGACGTCGAAATCCAAGGCAGTCTCGCCTGCGGTCCGTGAGGTCCTGGAGTTTGTCCGCAAGGCTCCGGGACCGGTGGTCGGCGCGATGGTGGCGCACCGGGCCCTCACAGCAGACCCGTCCCTGAAGACGGACTGGGGAGGCTTCGGAAAGTTTGGGACGTGGGTGGCGCAGATCGGCCAAAGCGTCGAATATTCTCCGGCCCAAGGCGGTTGGGTCTGGGACGCCAAGCGGTTTTCGAGCGAGGATCTTCCGGCCCCGGCTGACCTGCAGCCCGGCATCGAGGAGCAGGTCACCAGGGTGACGGATGTTCCCGCACTTTCCGCTGCCCAGTTCCGGCAGGTGTTCCTGGCCATGGCCGCCAGGCTTCGTGAGCATCCGCTCAACCGCACCGAATTGTCCCGGCTTGTGCGGGATGATTGCGTCAGCGCGGGCCAGCCGGTCTCCCGCAACGCTGTGAACTTTGTCCTTCAGGGCCTCGCCTACGCCAATTTCCAGCTCAACGACGAGGCGACTGCAGCAGGCCTGGCAGCAGCCTGGACCGCGAACGTGGAAGAACTCTGCCGGGTGGCACTCCTGGAGTTCGACGCCGCCGAGAAGCTCGCGGTGCGTCGCTGGGCCAGCGGCGGGCTCCTGGAGTAGCACCCTGGGACCGCTGGGGGCCCAGGCGGCACCAGCGGTTGTGCTACATTTCGGCCCATGATCTCGCACCCGACAAGCCACGATGCCGACAGGCCTGCCGCCGCCGCCATCGGGCTGTTGGCCAGGCAGGGCTACGACGCAACGTCAGTTGACGATCTCGCGGACGCCGCGGGCATGAGCCGCAGCACCTTCTTCCGGAAGTTCGGGTCAAAGGAGGACGTGGTTTTCGCTGACCACGAGCGGATCCTGCGGCAGGTGACCGAGCGGCTGGCGGAAACGATGCAGGAACCGCTCTCGGCGATCGAGGACGCGGCGCTGCTGGTTTTCAACCACCACCTGCGCAACCCCGAAACGTCCCGCGCGCGCTATGAGCTGATGCAGGCCGTGCCGGCGCTCCGGGACCGGGAACTTGTCACCTCGCACCGGTACGAGAGGGCATTCCTGCTGCACCTGCTGGATAGACTCCCGGACGTCGAGCATCGGGAATACACGGCCGTCGCCTTCGCCGCAGCCGCGGTCGCCGTGCACAACGCCTTCCTCCGGCGCTGGCTCCGCTCCGCACCACGGGAATCCGCACCCGCACCACTGGAATCAGGGATTGCTGGCCGGGACACATCAGGCGCGCTCGCGAACGAACTTCGGGCGCTCTCGGAGATCTTCCGGCCGGCGCTGTTCGGCACCGGCACCCCCGCGCAGGCGGCCCCGGCCGTCGTCGTGACCGTTCTGGCCGCGGGCGCCGACAAAGACGCAATAGTGCAGGCCGTCCGCGACGCCCTGCCCTGACAGCGGCCTTGTGGAACTGAGTTTCTTGACGTGGAACCGCGTTCCAATGCATCCTTAGTTGGTGTGGCGTGAGCCACAGCACGCGGGCCGCCAGGTCCCCACGCCGAGACAGAGGACAAACAGATGACGACGACGTCGACCGCCGGGTTCACCGCAACCGGGGCCGGGGCTGAATTTCCAGTCGGCACCGTAGAACCCGACTATGTCCTGACCGAGGCCCTGGGCACGGATCCTGCGTCCGTGTTTGCCGGTATCAGCGACGGTGACCGCGAGTACTGGGACCGCGCCCGCCGCTTCGTCCAGGACGAGGTCCTTCCCGTCATCGACGGCTACTGGGAGCGCGCCGATTACCCCGTGCACCTGGTCGGGCGCCTGGGTGAGCTGGATCTGCTCCGGGACGGGGTCCAGGTGGACGGCTTCCCCCCGATGAGCAGGATGGCAGCCGGCCTGGTGAACATGGAAATCAGCCGCGGCGACGGCTCTGTGGCCACCATGATCGCGGTCCAGGGCGGTCTCGCCCTGCGCTCCATAGCCGAGTGCGGATCTGCCGAACAGCAGCAGCGCTGGCTCCCCGCGGTTGCCGCCGGCAAGGAATTCGCCGCCTTCGCGCTGACGGAGCCCACCCACGGCTCGGACGCGGTGGCCCTGGAATCCACGGCCACCAGCACGGCCGGCGGCTTCCTGCTCAACGGCGAGAAGAAGTGGATCGGCAACGGCTCCGTCGGCGGGGTTTGCGTGGTCTGGGCCAGGGGCGAGGACGGCCAGGTCCACGGCTATCTGGTGCCGCAGGACTCCCCCGGCTACACCGCGACGAAAATTGAAGGCAAGCTGGCCCTGCGTGCCATCTGGCAGGCCCACATCCGGCTGGAGAACGTGTTCGTCCCGCAGGAAAATGTGCTGCCCGGGGCGCGGTCCTTCAAGGACACCGCCCGGGTGCTGCTGGCCACCCGACTGGGGGTCGCCTGGTCCGCCGTCGGGCATGCCACCGCCTGCTACGAAACCGCGGTCCAGTACGCCAAGCAGCGCATGCAGTTCGGCCGGCCACTGGCCGCCTCCCAGATCGTGCAGGAACGACTCGCCCGGATGCTCAGCGAACTGGCCACCATGCAGCTGATGGTGGTTCAGATGACCCGCCTCGACGAAGAAGGGGCACTCACCCCCGAACAGGCGTCACTCGCGAAATACACCTGCACCCGCATTGCCCGCGGCATAGCCTCCAACGCCCGGGACCTCCTCGGCGGCAACGGCATCCTGCTGGCAAACCGCGTCGCCCGGCACCTCGCCGACATCGAGGCCATCCACACCTATGAAGGCACCGAGACAATGCAGGCGCTCATCATCGGCCGCGGGATCACCGGAATCTCCGCCTTCGCCTGATCCACGCTGAACCTGCCCACCCTGAAAGGACTCTCTTGAACCAGAATGCCAATATCCCCGTCATCCTCGGCGGCGCCCGGACACCCTTCGGACGCTTCCGCGGCGGCCTCACGCCCTTCTCCTCCACCGAACTGGGCGCCCACGCCATCCGCGCCGCGCTGGACCGCGCCGGCGTCTCCCCCGAACAGATTGATGCCGTCATCGTCGGCCAGGTCATCCAGGCCGGGGCAGGACAAGGCCCCGCGCGGCAGGCCAGCCTGGCCGCCGGAATCGGCTGGGACGTGCCCACCGTGACCATCAACAAGCTCTGCCTCTCCGGCCTGACCGCCGTGATTGACGCAGCCCGGATGATCCGCGCCGGGGAAGCCGACTTCATCGTTGCGGCCGGCCAGGAATCCATGACCAACGCACCACACCTGGTTCCCGGCCTCCGGGCCGGCGTCGTCATCGGGGACGCTCCGATGCTGGACTCGCTGAACCGGGACGGGCTGCAGGATCCGGTCAGCGGCCAGCTGATGGGCGAGGCCACGGATGCCGGGAACGCCGAACGCGGCATCGCCCGGGCCGGGCAGGACGCCGTCGCAGCCCGGTCCCACCAGCGGGCCGAAGCGGCACGCGCAGCCGGCGTGTACGCCGAGGAAATCGCCCCGATCGACGTTCCCCAGCGCAAGGGGCCCGCGCTGACGCTCGAGCACGACGAGGGTATCCGCCCGGGGACCACCGCCGAATCCCTGGCACAGCTCCGTCCCGCGTTCTCAAAGGACGCCACGGCGACCATTACCGCAGGGTCCTCCTCCCCGCTCTCCGATGGTGCCGCGGCCCTGGTGATCGCCAGCAAAGCGGCAGCCGAAGCGGCGGGGCTCGAATGGATCGCCGAAATCGGTGCCCACGGCCAGACTGCGGGACCCGACGGGTCGCTGCATTCCCAACCCGCCCGCGCCATTGAACTCGCCCTCAAGCGGGAGGGCCTCACCGCGCAGGACCTTGATCTCGTCGAGATCAACGAAGCCTTCGCGTCCGTGCTCATCCAGTCCGCCAAGGACCTGGGCATCGAGCCGGAGGACATCAACGCCGAGGGTGGCGCCATCGCCCTCGGGCATCCGGTAGGGGCTTCGGGCGCGCGCCTGGTCCTGCACCAGGCCCTGGCGCTGAAGCGCCGGGGCGGAGGCACCGGCGTCGTCGCGCTCTGCGGCGGCGGCGGCCAGGGCGACGCCCTGATCCTGAAGGCATGACCATCCCTACGAAGAAGCAGGCCATGAATACCAACAATCCCGAAGAGGGCTTCGGAACCATCTCCGTCGCAGCCATCCTGGCCGAGTCCGCTCGAAGGACCCCGGACCGCACCGCGCTGATTGTCGGTGAGGAGGAAACCAGCTACGGCGACCTCTGGCGTGAGACCCGCGCCTACGCCGGGGCACTGCGGGCCCGCGGGATCGGCCCCGGCGATGCCGTTGCCGTGCTGATCCCCAATGTTGCGGACTTCGCCCGCGTCTATTTCGCGGTCCTGTCGCTGGGCGCCATTGTGGTTCCGGTGCACGCCCTGCTCAAGGCACGCGAAATCGAATACGTGCTCCAGGACAGCGGCGCCACGATGCTGATCTGCGCCGCTCCGCTCCTGAAGGAAGGCGCTGCCGGTGCCGCCGCAACCGGGACCGACCTCCTGACTGTGATGGCGCCCGACGACGGCGGGCTGCCGCGGCTCGAAGCCGAGGCCGCCGCGGCCGAGCCAATCCGCACGTACGTCCCGTGCCGACCCTCGGACACAGCCACCATCCTCTACACCTCCGGCACCACCGGCAAGCCCAAGGGCGCCCTCGGCACCCACTTCGCCCTGGTGGAACAGACGTCCGTCATTCTGACGTCCGTCATGGACTTCCAGCCGGGCGACGTCCTCTTCGGCGGGCTGCCGCTCTTCCACACCTTCGGCCAGACGGTCGTTCTCAACGCGGGGCTGCGGGCGGGCGCCACCATCGTCATGATGCCCCGCTTCAGCGGCGAGGGTGCCCTGCAGTTGATGGCGCGGCACAACGTCAACATCTTCCTCGGGGTGCCCACCATGTATGTGGCGCTCATCGAGGCGGCCAAGGCCACCGATGTCCGCCCGGCGGCCCTCCGCTACGGCATCTCCGGCGGTGCGTCCCTCCCGCTGGCCGTGATGGACAAGTTCCGCGATGCCTTCGGGGTGGAAATCCATGAGGGCTACGGCCTGACCGAAACCTCCCCGGTTGCCGCATTCAACCACGTCGGCACCCCGCCGCGGCCCGGCACCATCGGGGTCGCCATTTGGGGCGTCGACATCGAAATTGCCCGCGCCGAAACGGTCGAGAGCATCGAGCTGCTGCCCCCGGGCGAGCTGGGCGAGCTTGTCATCCGCGGACACCTGCTGATGAAGGGCTACCTCAACCGCCCGGAGGCCACGGCCGAGGCGATCGTCGACGGCTGGTTCCGCACCGGGGACCTCGGCACTAAGGACGACGACGGCTACCTGAGAATCGTTGACCGCAAAAAGGACATGATCATCCGGAACGGCTACAACGTTTACCCCCGCGAGGTCGAGGAAATCCTGCTGACCCACCCGGAGGTGGTCAGCGCCGCCGTCTACGGAATCCCGCACGACGTCCACGGCCAGGAGGTTGCGGCCGCGATCGTGCTCGACGCGGGAGCCACCGCCACCGCGGCGGAGCTGATGGAATTCGCCAGCGCCCAGCTCGCCGCGTACAAGTATCCGCGCGTCATCAGGCTGCTCTCGGAGCTCCCCCTCGGGCCCAGCGGCAAAATCCTCAAGCGAAACCTGGCCACCGAGCCCGTCGGATCCTGAAGGCCGGCGCCGACCCGCCCCCTACCGAATCGCCGGACGGAAGCTTAGGGTCGAAGCAGCTATCGGAGATTTACGCTCCGCTGCTGGCGTTGGACGCGCGTCCGATCCCCGTTGCGGGTGCATGGGTGCCGTATATGGTGCGGGCCGCATTCGTGCTTCTTGCCGTGGCCGCGGTTCTGGGGTACAGGGTGGCGGCCCGCACCGGGGCGCCGCGGGTTGAGACTCTCGTTGTCCTGGCCGCGGCTGTCTTCGCCGGCGCCAACGCTCTTCGGCCAGTCCCGATGGATGGGGAGCCGCAGCCGATCGCTTTGTTCAGTCTCATCAACGGTGCCACCTCACCGTTCACCCTTGCACTGATCGGAGCAGTCATCGCCGACCTGATCTCCGTCCGCCGCCGAAACCGGCTACGCCCGGGTGAATCCGCTACCTGACCGTGCGCCCCTTCCGTCCCCGGGACGGGTTTTCGGGTGCCATCAAAGGGTTGCTGCCTCTTCCTGCGCCAGTCTGATCATTCGCAGTTCGTCCTCCACTGCGCGGGTAGGCCAGTAATCCTTCGCCAGCTCCCCCGCCCGGGTCCGATCCGCTGCCGGGAACAGCTTGCCGAACAGCCCGGCGGCATGGAGCAGGGCGATCAGCGCCGTGGTCCGGGCATCGGACGCCGTGGAAACCGGAGCCTTGGCATCCGGTGTCTTGGCGTCAGGCGACTGGGCCCCAGGAGCAGCGGCATCAGAGGCCTTGGCCTCAGGTGCAGCGGTAGTAGACGCCTGGGCCTCAGACTTCTCGGGTTCCGACGGCGCACCGCTGAGTGCTGCTTCGAGCTTTTGAAGGAGCGCAGCCTTCGGGCCGTGATCCTTCTCCGGGTACCGCGTGGACTTGAACAGACCAAGGTGTTTTTCGCCAACAGGTTCCACGATGCCCCGTGCCGCCATCCCCTCGTAGACACGCTGCACTTCGGCACGGCCTTCCAGCATGGAGACCCACCGTTTGGGAGTGTGGGGCCGCGATTTGCCACGGATGAGTTCCAGCTCGCGCTGGAACTCCGTCGGCGGGGCAGCGCCGGTGGCCCTGACGTGCTTGCCCTGCAGCGCGACCGCACCAAGCAGCTCCAACTCGGCCAGTATTGCCCCTGCCAAAGTGGTCCTGAGGGCGAAAACCGGCACTTCCGGAGTGCCGTCTTTGTCGTTCGTTGCCAACAGCAGGAAAGCCTGGGGAAGGCTCAGTTCCGCCGCCTGAGTTGTTTCAGCATCCATACGATCATGGTGGCCCAGTTGCGCCGCAACCACAACGGCTCCCGACATGCTCTCCGGGCAGGCGCCCATGATCCTGTTCTCCCGCACCAGGCGCCCCTCGTCCTCCAGATCGCCGGGGGACCAGGTCACGGCACGGACCCTGGCAGGGCATGCAGTACTTCGCCAGCATGTTCAGCAGGGACGCGAGCCTTCACCACATCAGCAACGACCGGTACGGCAGCCGGGAAGTGGACCACCGCCCGGGATGTCCTGGAGCAGCACCGGCAGGAGGGCTGACGGGCAAGCACGGTCAGGTACACCCGGCCAGGTTCGGTAAGGTCAGGTCATGATCGAATCTGCGGCCGTGCCGGCGCTGGCGTCCTATCACTGGCTTGGCATCCCGATCGCCGCCGCCGGGGCGGTCCTGCTCGCGCTTGGAACACTCCTCCAGCACAAAAGCATCGAAGACCAGGGTGCGGTACCCGGGCGGGCCGCCGGAAGCATGGGTGGAGGACGCCTGCAGGCCCTCCTGCGGAAACCAGTATGGCTGGGAGGGACAGCCATGCTCGGTGTGGCGATTCTCCTGCAGCTGACAAGCCTGAGGTTCTCCCCCCTGATCGTCGTGCAGCCCATCGGCGCGATCGCCTTGGTGGTAACCACGTTGGCCACCGCCCGGACCACCCGCAGGTCCCCGGGCCGCCGGGCACTGGCAGCCGTTGCTTTGTGTGTAGGCGGAGTAGGGGTGTTCGTGGCCATCGCCGCCGTGTCCGCTCAGGACGTTGAGATCAGCGACCGGCACCTCATCACGATTCTGGCCCTCCTGGGCATCGTCCTCGCGGCAATTGGCACCGGTTTCGGTCTCTGGCGGCACCGGTGGGGCGCCATCGTCTTTACTTCCGGCGCCGGGATCCTGTTCGGGTTCGTCGCGGCCCTGGCCAAGACCGTCATCGCCAGGTTGTTCGAGGGCGACTTCGAATGGCTCTCTTTGGCTTGCCTGGCGGGGCTGGTCATTGCCGCACTGTCCGGAACGTTCCTGGTCCAGAACGCGCACACCCGGGGCTCACCCGAACTCGTCGTCGCCGGGCTGACAGTCATCGATCCCCTCGTAGCCGTAACCATCGGCATCATCATCCTCGGAGAAGCCGACACCGCCCCGCTGCCGGCACTCGTCGCATTCATCCTGGCTGGCTCGACGGCGGTCGCCGGAGTGATCCTCCTGGCCACAGTGAAAAGGTCACGGGCCGCAACGCCGGCCCTGGGGTGACGGATCTGGTGACGCCGCCTGTACTCCTTCTTACTCTTGCCGGACTATGTCGACCGAGATCTCCAACGCCGGAACCGTTCCTCTGTTCTCAAGCCAGTGGGTGGTGTCCCGGTCCTCCGGCCAGCCCACCCCCGGCCCATAGTCCGTCGCGACTCCGTTCCGGTGGTCGGTGATCGTCCCTTGCAGGATGTAGACGATGCCCGGGCGGTCTTTATGGTCGTGGATCGGGCCGTAGACGCCTCCCGGCTCGATGGTAACCATGCGCATTCGAAGCTGGCGCCCTGCCATGCCCTCGATCTCAGGGCCAAGGTCAACCGTGGAAAGTAGCTCCGCGGTAACTCCTTTGGTTTCAGGTTTCGCGTGGTCGCTGCTCATCGTGCTCTCCTCTGTGTACTTCCAGGGGCTACGTTCGACGTTCAAGCCTGGGCGAGCTGATGTCCGGATTGAACCGTCCGATTTCAAGTCATGAAACCATACATTCCTGCAGGCTGCGAGGGGCTTTTGGGGAATAGACAGGGATGGCGCGGAGACTCACCAGGATGCCTGATGTGGATCCTGGAGGGTGCCGGCGTCAAACCGCGTCTGGAAGTTCGAGAGCGCGAAGTCCCTGAGCTTCCTGTCGTTGATCAGGTCGGCAGCGGCGGCAACCTGCAGCGGCAGTGAAGCCCGGTGGACTCTGGCCCTGGCGATCGTTTCCGTGTCCGCGATGTCAGCGACGCGGGCGGACCCGAAAGTCCCGATGAGGGGTGCGAGGTCAAGGGCTGGATCCCCAATGCAGGCGTTGTCGAAGTCAATGACTGCGGACAGTTCAGCTCCCTTCCACATGATGTTGTGCAGGCCGAAGTCGCCGTGCACGAGTGAGGGCTCAACCCCTGCTTCCTCTGCCAACACCCTCGTGACAGTCCGAGTGGCAGCGGTTCTTGCGGCTCTGCCTAAGGGCTGGATGATCCGGTCGACGACGGCGGCCCACTGCTGCCCTCCGCACCATTGCCTGACCGGCCGGAGCGCACCGCCAGGAATGGCAGCTTCCCGGAGCCCGCTCAGCAGAAAGTCCAGCGGCCCTCTGGCTTCCTCCCAGGAGAGGTCAGCGCGATGTTCGCCGGGGACGAGGCTGCACAGCTGTGCAGACCATGACCGCGCCGAAAGCGGTTGGGACAAGGCCACCGGGATACGGAAAGGCAGATGGAGACCTTCCAATGCCGTGAGGTTACGGTGCTCGCCCTGTGTCCGGGCCGCGTGGCCGGCTCCGCGCGATAGGCGCACTACGGCAGACGCGCCGAGAACGGCAACCTGGTGGAAGGCTCCGTGCCCGAACGCGGCTGCATTCCACTGCAGATCCGGCCAAGCCTTTTCGATGGCCGGCCAGACGGAGGAAGCATCGGTATGGCGAGCAGTCACAACCGCCAGTCTCTCAGGGCTCAAGTGCCGCGAATGGTTTTGACAGGAAGGCCGGCGGGCGCGTCCCTCGGCAGGTTCTGAGGCCACCGCGTCGGCGGGGCCAGAATGGCAGTATGAGCTTTACATCCTTCGGCCGCATCGAAACCCCCGTCCTGGATATCGGATACGAGTCCGCGGGCGATCCGGGCGGCACCCCGGTCATCCTCCTGCACGGGTTCCCTTACGACGTCCGGGCCTTCGACGACGTCGCTCCGATCCTCGCCGGCCAGGGCGCCTTCGTGCTCGCGCCGTACCTTCGCGGCTTCGGTCCGACTCGTTTCCTCGATCACACGACGATCCGCTCCGGTCAACAAGCTGCCCTTGGGCAGGATCTCCTCGACTTCATGGATGCCCTCAACATAGAGCAGGCAGTCGTTGCGGGCTACGACTGGGGCGGCCGGGCGGCGTGCATCGTGGCGGCACTGGAGCCCGGACGCGTCACCGGGCTCGTCTCGGCAGGCGGCTACAACATGCACAACCTCGCACGCTCCGGCGAGCCTGCAGTCCCGGAATGGGAGCGAAGCTACTGGTACCAGTACTACTTCCACTCGGAGCGGGGGCGGCGCGGGCTGGAACAAAACCGTGACGAACTGTGCGAGCTGCTGTGGCGCACCTGGTCACCCGGCTGGGGCGGCGCGCAGCAGGCGTTTTCCGCCAGCTCCCCGAGCCTGCACAACCCGGACTTCGTCGACGTCGTCATCCACTCCTACCGCCACCGGTACGGACTGGCCGACGGCGACCCGCGGTACCAGCGGCTCGAGGACCTGATCGCCCGGGAGCCGCGGATCACCGTCCCCACGGTGGTGCTCGAAAGCGGGGACGACGGCGTCGGCGGCCCCGCGGCGACGGCAGGCCGAAACCACTTCAGCGGCCCCTACAGCCAAAGCGTCCTGCCGGGCATTGGACACAACGTTCCGCAGGAGAATCCGGACGCGTTCACACAGGCCGTGCTGAGTCTGTTCGACTAGGTGCTTCGCCGCGGTCCGCTGACAGGTGCCGGTGCCGGTGCCGGTGCCGGTGACCTAGTCTGGCGACCGGTGAAGGACAAAGATGCCGCCGTATGCGGGCTGGTCCGATCGCTGCCCGTCACTGTCGGTGTATTCGCTCAGCACAGCGTAGATGCGCGTGGTGAGGTCCTCAGCCTCTGCCTCGGAGAGGTGCAGCACGAAGCGTGAGAGGCTGGCGAGCGCATCCGGTCCTGCTTCGGTCAGTTCTTCCCGGAACGCCTCGACCGGTGCCAGCGGACCGCCCGGACCGGCTTCACGCAGTGCGGTGTCCAGATTCCAGGACCGCCCCGTGGAACGGTACGGCTTCTCCAGCGCACCACTCTCGCCCGTGCGGACCTCTGCGGGTTCCAGGAATCCGGTCGAGAGCAATTGCCGCACGTGATAGAGCATCGTCCCCGGATCCTGGCCCAGCCGGTCGGCGAGCTGCTTGTTGGTCAGTTCGTGGAGCCCGCACAGGCGCAGGATCCGCAGGCGCAGCGGATGGGCCAGCGCCTTAACTTCGCGGGCACTTGCGGCGGGCTTCTTCCCGTCCGCGCTGGTCTGTTCTGCGTCCGTCATGTACTCATCCTACAAACCGATGTACTGGATTCAACCCCCTTGAATTTTCTCAATCAATGGGGAATTGTTCAGCTATGACTGGTCCCGTTGTGCAGGTGGAAGAACGCGGCCGTGCGCCGCTGGGTGCGTCCTACTGGAAGCTGTGGACCTCATCCGGGCTGTCCAACCTCGCGGACGGCGTCTTCAAGATCGCGCTGCCGCTGCTGGCGATTCAGCTCACCCAGTCGCCCACGCTGGTTGCCGGGCTGAGCGTTGCAGCGACGCTTCCCTGGCTTCTCTTCGCCCTGACTGCCGGAGCCCTGGCCGACCGTCTGGACCGGCGCAAGCTCATGTTGTGGGCCAACCTCAGCCGCGCGATGCTGCCCGCCTTGCTGGTCGCCGTCATCCTGCTGGATTTCGGCACCATTTGGGCTTTGTACGTTGTCGCCCTGATGGTGGGCGTGGCGGAAACGCTCTACGACACCTCCGCGCAGTCGATCCTGCCCCAGGTGGTGCACCGGGATCAGCTCTCGCGCGCCAACGGCCGCCTCTACGCCGTCGAACTCACCGCCAACCAGTTCGTGGGCCCGCCGCTGGGCGGGTTGCTGGTGGCCGTCAGCGTCACTGCGGGACTCGCCGTACCGGCGGCACTGTGGCTCGCGGCCGTTGGTGGCCTGCTCCTGGTTCCGGGAGTTTTTCGCACAGAGCGGGAGCAGAAGACAACGCTGCGGTTCGACATCGGCGAGGGCTTGCGGTTCCTCTGGAACCAGAAGATCCTCCGGACGCTGGCCGTGATGACCGGGGTGTTCAACTTCGCATCCAGCGCGGCATTTGCAGTCCTGGTGCTGTTTGCCGTGGGCCCGGCTTCAGAAATGAAGCTGTCCGAAGTGGGGTTCGGCGTGCTTTTGACGGCCTCCGCGCTCGGCGCCTTCGTTGGCTCCTTCATTTCCGAATGGGCGGAGGCCCGGCTGGGCCGGTCGAAGTCCCTGGCGCTCACGGTCTTCGGGAGCGCGATGCTGGTGGGTGCGCCCGCCATGACCAATAACCCGCATGTTCTAGGCCCCATCCTCTTTGTGGGCGGCATGCTGATCATGCTGTGGAACGTCATCACCGTGTCCCTGCGCCAGCGCATTGCTCCCAACCGCTTGCTGGGGAGAGTCAACAGCGCCTACCGCCTGCTGGCGTGGGGCACGATGCCGCTCGGCGCAGCAGCGGGCGGTCTGCTGGCCCAATGGCTGGGCCTGCAGGCCATGTTCGGCATCATGGGGGTGCTGACCCTCGCACTGCTCGGGATGATGCCGATCCTCACGGACAAGGCGATCGCCGCGGCCGATGTCGCATCCTAAGTTGCCCTGGCGGTTCCGGCTTCCGCGTGGCCGTTGCGAGGGGTCAAACGGTCGACCTTTCCCCCGCTACCGCTGCATTCGAGGCCGTGGTACGTTCAGCGTGATCAGGATGTCCGAACGGGCCCCCTATCCAGCCCGGCTCCTGGCGCAACCCCAGAAAGCAGAGGCGAACGATGCCAACTTTAATGATCTTCCACGAGGTCGATGACGTTGAGCACTGGCTCAGTTCAACAAAAAGGCAAGACGTCTTCGGCCCCCTCGGCATCACGGTTCGAACGTTCATCGACCCGGCCAAGAACCACCGTGTGGGCCTGATCGTCGAAGTCCCAGACATGGAAACTTTCCAGCGAGTCATGGCATCCGAAGAGGCGGCCGAAGCGATGAAATTCGACGGCGTCCGTCCGGAAACACTCCTGACACTGGTCGAGCCTTAGGCACCCCCAGGCACGGCCCTGGTTCCGGCTGCAGGGATGCCCCCCGGCGGAGTACCGGCCGTCCGGGGCGGCGCATGGGACCACGTAAGAACGCCGCCACCGGGATCCAGTGGAGAATGGAACGCATGACCCTCACGTCGTTCGCCCTTGTCCGCCATGGCCAGACGGACTGGAACGCTCAGCGGCGGCTGCAGGGATCCACCGACATTCCACTGAACGACGTCGGCCGCGGCCAGTCGCGCGACGCCGTCGCCGTCCTGTCCGGCTACGAGTGGGACGCGATTGTGTCGTCGCCGCTGAGCCGCGCCGCGGAAACCGCCGACCTCATTGCGGCAGGACTGGGACTCGGACTCGTCCGCCGGGTACCGGAGCTCACCGAACGCAGCTTTGGACCCGCCGAGGGCTTGCAGGACGGCCCCGAACTGGACGCGCTGCGCATCCCCGACGGATTCCGTGGCGCAGAAAGCGTGGATGATGCAGCCCGCCGCGGGCTGGCCGCTCTCGAAGCTCTCGCCGAGGAGTTCTGTGGCCGCCGCGTCCTGGTGGTCGCCCACGGCTCGCTTATCCGTGTGAGCCTCAGCCGTGCTATCGGCCGCACCCTGCACAGCATCGACAACACCGCGCTCAACCTGGCCCATCACCATTCCGTTGACGGCTGGCAGCTCGAATACTTCAACGGCGAGCGCATTGTCGCTGGCATTCCGGGCTAATCCGCACCGTCCCTAGGTCCGGGACCACCCGCTCCCTTGCACAGCCGGAGCACAGGTCTACCTAAGCCCCCAACAACTCCCCCGCTGGAGAGTGGTTATTGGAACAACCACCCCAAGGAGGACCCGATGATCATCTACCGCCCCATCGCCCCGCTCACCGCCGGTAGCACCGGGCTCAAGTCGGCTTTGGTCGCCATGGCCCTAACCGCTGCGCTCGGCACCACGTGGCAGGCGTCCAATGAATCGTCAGCAGCATCGGACGCCGCCGCGGAAACAGCGCCGAACGAATAGCCCGACAGCTCACCGAACCGACAGGGCTTCCCTGGGCAAGTCACCAGGCAGCGGGAAAACCCTTGATTAGCGACAGTTACCGACATATCGTTAACTATCGCCGATAGTCGGCGCCCATTATGAAGATCCAGACGAAGAGGAAGGACGATGCCGTTATGAAAGACGACGATAAATGCACCGACCAAGGGCCCGCGCTGGGACGCTTTGGGCGCAGCAGGAGCCGCCGCGGACCCCACGGGCACGGCGGCTTTGGGCCGGGCCGCGGGTTTGGGCCAGAATTCGGCCCGGGCTTTGGCCCCGGATTTGGCCCTGGCGGTTCGCGCCGGGCCAACAGGGGCGATGTCCGTTCGGCAATACTTTCCCTCCTCGCGGAATCACCTTCCAACGGCTACGGCCTGATCAAGACAATCGATGAAAAGACCTCCGGGGCCTGGCGCCCGAGTCCGGGCTCCGTGTACCCGACGCTGCAACAGCTCGTTGATGAAGGACTCATCGAACCGGTAGGTGACAGCCGGCGCACTGAGTTCGTGCTCACCGATGCGGGCAGGGCTTACGTGGCCGATCACGCAGAGGAGCTGGGGAACGCGTGGAACGTCGACCCTCAGGGATCCGGCCCGGCGTTCCACCAGAGCGTAGGAAAACTGATGGGGGTCATCCACCAGTTCCGCTTTTCGGCCACCGAGGAACAGCGAAAGGCCGCGATGGAAAAAATCGATGAAACGCGCCGCGCGCTCTACCTCATCCTCGCCGAATGACACTGCCGGCCTCGACCGGATCTACCGCCAAGCCGGGGAGCATTTGAACTGCGTCAATGGCCGGGTCCGGTAACGATCTTGTTCCGTTCGGATTCGTGCGCGCCGCCCTTCTTCGCCAGCGTGGCGCACGCCTCTTCAATGTCTCGGGCGAGCGTGTCGACGTGCTCGCGGCTCATCGTTTGCTTGACCAGGGCCCGCATGATTGTCACGTTTTGGGCGTTCGGCGGGAGGGTGTATGCCGGCACCATCCAGCCGCGCTCGGCCGAGAGCTGCCAGGCGATGTCGAACTCGTTGTATCCGGTGTCGGCGGAGAGCCGGAAGGCGACCAGAGGAAGTTGCTCCTCGGCGGCACCGATGATCTCGAACCGGCCCATCGCGTCCAGCTTCTCGGCGAGGACGCGGGCGTTGGTCTGCATGTTCCGCATGATGTAGGTGTAGCCGGCACGGCCATAGCGCACGAGGTTGTAGTACTGGGCGATAACCATCGCCGAACCGGTGGAGAAGTTCAGGGTGAAGGTCGAGTCGGTCTTGCCAAGGTAGTTCTCCTCGAAGACGAGGTCCTTGGCCAGGTCGGCCTTCTCCCGGAAGATCAGCCATCCGATGCCGGGATAGACCAGCCCGAACTTGTGCCCGGAGACATTGATCGAGCGGACCTGTTCGAGCCGGAAATCCCACTCGGAGTCCGGGTAGAGGAAGGGCCAGACAAACCCCCCGCTGGCCCCGTCGACGTGCAATGGCACATCAAGGCCTTGCTCGTGCTTGATCCGTAGGAGCATGTCGTTGATGCCGGCGATGTCGTCTTTGTGGCCGGTAAACGTCGTACCCAGCACGGCTGCGACGCCGATGGTGTTCTCATCGACATGGGCCTGCACGTCGTCCGGGCCGATCGTGTACTTCCCGGGCTTCAGCGGCACGATCCGTGGTTCGACGTCGAAGTAGCGGCAGAACTTCTCCCACACGACATGCACGTCGCCGCCGAACACCAGGTTCGGGCTCGACGTCGACGCGCCGGCGGCCTCGCGACGCTTCCGCCAGTTCCACTTCAGGGACAGAGCGCCCAGCATGATCGCCTCGGACGATCCCTGGGTCCGGGCTCCCGTCGTCTCGCCCGGCGCGTGGAAGAGGTCGGCGAGCATCCGAATGCAGCGCTGCTCGATCTCGGCCGTGCGGGGATATTCGGCGTGGTCGATAAAATTGCGGTGCAGGTTCGCGGCGATGATCTGCTGGGCCTGCGGCTCCATCCATGTGGTCACGAAGGTCGCCAAGTTCCGGGCGGGATCACCCTCCAGCGCCAGGTCCTCTGCCACCAGCCGCAAAGCGTCCTGGGCAGGAATGCCGGTCTCCGGGAACTCCCGGCTGGGTACCTCCTGGGTGACGAATCGGTTGCCAAACAGGGCCACGTCGGCATCCGCCGGCTGGAAATTTAGTGACATCACTTCTCCTTCAGAGGCTGTTGATCAGGCGTTACGGACGTGTCGGTGGGTTCCGGACTCAACATCAGAATCGCGCCGGTCAGGAAGCAGAGGGCTGAGATTGTCCCGCACCGCGTTTCCCGTACTCCAGTTGAACCACAGGGTCCCGGCGAGCTGAACCGGCCTGCGCTCGAGATCTTATGTCGCATGGTCGGTCCTCGAGGGAGCCCGATGCTGGACCTTGCCGGCATCGTCAGGGGCCACTGACGCCGTCGTGCCCGGGACCGGGAGCACGTTGGTGATCACAAAGGCCACAGCCACAGCCACCACCACCTGGGGTGTTACAGCCACACCGTCCACACCCAGCAGCAGCGTGGCCAGCAGCGTCGACGTCATTGGCAGCCGCAGCATGGCTGCGCACATGGCTCCCATGCCCATGCCGATCCCTGCCGCAAAGTTCATTCCGGGCAACCCGCTCGCAGCAATGCCGAGCGCCGCACCAATGAACATCGAGGGGAACACCGGTCCGCCACGAAATGCGCTCAGCGAGAGGCCGTAGACCAGAGTCTTACAAGCGATCAGCAGGACCAACACCGCAAGCGAGTAATCCGCGGCGTGTTCGACTAGCTCCGGAAGTGCGTCCTGCCCCGAGAACAACACCTGCGTGAAGCTGTGCCCCGAGATCAACTGGTACGCCATCGCGGCAAGACCGATCAGCAAGCCGAGCGCAGGCGTCACCAGCACCCGGTTCAGATGCACGACCGGCCGAAGCGACAGGGCGACCCGGCGGATCAGCCATCCCAGCAGCGCGCCGGCCGCACCCATGACCACCGCCCAGCCCATCGTCGCCACCGTCGGCGGCACCGCAGGCGGCACCACGGGCAGCGCCAGCGAGAAGCTGCCCAGCCCGGTCCAGCCGTCCAGGCCGACGAACACCAGCGCCCCGACGCCGGAAGCGAGCAGCCCGGGCAGGGCCACCAGACTCAGCGTGATTCCCCCGATCCCGGCGGCCTCCATGATCAGGAATGCACCGAGCACGGGAGACCCGAGCAGGGTACTGATCGCCGTGAAGCTGCCGGCCGACGCCATGATCGTCAGGGACATCGGCGGGGCGTCCTTCTTCACCAGGTGCACGGCCAGCGCCCCGAGGCCGCCACCGATCGCGATCAGCGGCCCTTCGGGCCCGAGCACCGCACCCAGGCTGAGCGTGGTCAGCGCCGCGAGAACGATGCCCGCGAGCTCACGACCGCTGGGCGGACCACCGCCGGTCTTGAAGCCGAAAGCGGGTGAGTGGCCCCCGGTTCCCGGCAAATACCGGATGGTCAACGCCGTCAGCAGCCCGCACAGCACCAACCACGGAACCGGCCACCACGCAGGCACAGCACCCCCGAGGACTTGATTCGGCAGTCCGACGAAGACGAACCGCTGCACCGCCGTGACCAAAGCGAGAAAACCATACGCAATGACCGAGATGGGAACACCCAAGACCGCTGCCAGCACGAGCGCGGCGACGTAAGGCCGGGAACGAATCACGGCGACCGGATCGATGGTGGGCGGATCGATACTGGGCGGCGGCGCGGTAGGCTCGCTCATTCCCGGCAACCCGGCGCTCCTGTGACGATTCCGTTGAGCATCCCTCCTCCTTCCGCTGGCCGTCCGCTACACGGCGGGAGCCATTCGTGAGGTCGCGCAAGCGATACAGGCCGGTCAATCACACGGTTTCCAAGTTAACGGTTTCAGCGGCGGCAGTCATCACCCGATGCGGGTGAAAGAGAACCAATGAACTTCGTGCCCATCAGGGGGCCGAGCGTACGGCCTGGAGCTGGGATCTCCAGTTGCCCACGATGCTGGTAATGACATGGGCCGGCAGGCATAAGCTGATACCGTAACGTCTTTTCCAGCGCCGGGAAGGTCATCATGGACTCTGAAACCGCCGAAGTGATCGATCATGATGTCACCACCATCACCTGTGTGTGCGGCAACACCGTCAGCAAGGGCGGGTTGATTCAGGCCAACTCACAAGGCGTCCCCGTCTACAACGCAGACACCAGCCCGGTTCCCGCCGGGCTGGCGAAGTGGCCTGCGGATGAGGATCTCTACACGCTGTGTCCCTCGTGCGGCCGCGTTTACCGTGACTCGGTCATCGAAGAGACAGGGACCGCGCCCGTTGCTTTCCGGGTCGACGTCACTGCTGGCCCGATTGCTGAGGCCATCCGCATCCACTGGAACCTCAGCGGCCAGGACTGAACCGGGTGAGCGGACGACGGAGGGACCTCCCGCCGTCGTCCCCACACCACCAGCGTCGTAGTCATACGAATTATGGTTGCAGCACTCAGCTGCTTCGAGTTTGCGCTGGTGGAGGGGTGGCGATGAGGCGTGTCAGGTTCGCTACTGCGGACGAGGCCGCCTGACCATATCGATGAAGTAGTGCGAGCTTCTCCGTGTCGCCCGGCAGGACCATGCGCGCCAAGCCAGAGAACCCGTCGAGCCTGGAGTGCCCGATCCAGTCCATGAGCCGGGCATCGCGCCTCCAACGGTCCTGGTTGGCCAGATTCATGAGCATCATGCTGAGCCAATCCTCCGGAACATCCGACATCGGGATGGGTGTACAGAGCTCGTTCTTCTCCGCTTCACCATCGATCGACACTTCGACATGCGCGATCATGGCGCCGCTGAACGTCGGCTGGAGTGCCCGGACCATTTGCGGCGTGATCTTCCGGCCAGCGAACACCGGAATCGCTGGCCGCTTTTCGACCCCCATGGCGGAACAGTCAACATACAGTCGCTCCGGGTCTGATTCCACTGAACCGCGCTCTAGGAGGATCCGGTCGCGCTCAATGCTCCGGATGCGGCCCATGCGGACAACGTTGCTAACCTGCCGCAGCACCCCGAGTTCCGCCAAGGACACTATGGCGCCGTGGTACATGGTCGGGGTGACGTCGGTATTCAATCGCAGCAATTGTCCCGTGTCTTCAAGTCGGACGAAAACATCTTCGATCGTCTCTGCGTTCGCCGCTACTTCTGCCTGAACCGCGAACGCCCCAAATGTTCGCTCGAAAAACTCTTCGCCGGGCTGCACGTTCGCCCGGTCCTGCAACCACGGGTCCCGCGGCATGATCCAACAAATATCATCCGGGGAAACCAGATTCTCCAGCAACCAGAGGCACACGTCGATGCCCGTCTTGCCGGCGCCGATCACCACGTACCCGGTCGGCGGCCGCTTCACGCGCGGCAGATCATTCGGGGGCACGCAGTTCACGTCGGCGGCCACCAGATACTTCGGCGGCTGTGCGGAGGGCACTGCGGTGTTCAGATACGAGGTGTCGACGACCTTGTCACGCACATGGAATTCGACCTTCTTGCCGCTCGTCAGGGAGGTGAGTAGATGTCGGTCCTCGAAGTCGCCGTCATATTCACACATCGGAAAATAGCGGAGCCGGCCCGAAGCGACAAACTCGCGCATCAGCTGCTCGTAATAGAAGAGGATCGCGGCGCTGCTCGCGCGTTCGCACATGCCCAGATTGAGCGCTGTCGCGTCGCGCATGCCAGCGCCCAGGGCACGCGAGTTCACTCCGTAAGTGGCCGACGGCTGGTGCAGCTGCAGGAAGGGATACGCATCATTCCAGTGCCCGCCCGGGGCGTGGTGGCGATCCACGACGATCATGGAGTGGTCCGTCTCGTGGAACAGCACGTCTGCAAATGCCATGCCTACCGCGCCGCTCCCGACGATCAGGTAGTCGGCTTCAAGCGAATCTAAGCCCATAATCTGTCCCCCGCTCGATGTCGGGCACAGGTCCATGATCGCACTGCGGACGAACCGTCACAACGCCCAGACCGATCGCTGCCGAGTCGACGGAGGACCGAAGGTAGTCAGCAGCCACACCCCGGCTGGAACCAGGATCTGCCCTGAGCCAGCACGTCCCAAGGCAGAACCCGTACGACCCGTGTCCGCCGACGTCAGGCCTGGCGGTACACCTTGCGGGAAATGGCCAGGCTAACAGTGGCGATCACCGCGACGACAACAAGATAGAAGCCCGGCACCAGAAGAGAACCGGTGCTGCCGATCAGCCACGTCAGGATGAAGGGAGCAAAACCGCCGAAGACGGTGACTCCGATGTTGTACCCCAGGGAGAGCCCCGTTGAGCGGATGCGGGCCGGGAACATCGAGGACATGATGGCCGGCAGCGGCGCAAAGTAGGCCGTGGCCAGCACCGAGAGCACCAGTTCGACCACGATCATAGTGGGCAGTGCGGGCGCCGCGATGAGCAACATAAACGCAGGAATTCCGACAACCATGGACCCAATGGCAGCCCACGTCATGATTCGGGCCGGTCCCACCTTGTCGGCAAGCATGCCGATGAACGGGGAACCGATGCTCATGACCACACCGAAGATCAGGGTGGAGAGGAATGCCACGGATTTCGGCATCCCGAGATTCACGATCGCGTAGGTAGGCATGAAGAGGGCAATGTAGACGCCCACGGATCCCAGGGAAACGACGCCGACGATGGCCCAGAGCCGGCCGCCGTTGCCGATGAACGTCTCCCGCAGTGGCGACTTGGACCGTTCCGTGGCCAGGAACTCGGGCGTTTCCTCCATTTTGGACCGGATGTACCAGCCCACGGGTCCAATGGCCAGCGCGAAGATAAACGGCAGTCGCCAGCCCCAGGAGTCGAGTGCCTGAGTGCTGAGATAGGTGTTCAGCGCGAACCCGAAGATTCCGGCCAGCAGGATGCCGCCGCCTTGTGTAGCAACCTGCCAGCTGCCGTAGAACGCCTTCCGGCTGGGTGCGTACTCGATCAGGTAGGCCGTGGCCGTGCCGAATTCCCCGCCAGTGGCGAATCCCTGCAGCAGCCGGGCGACCAGCACCAGAATGCTCGCCGTGACGCCGATGGCGGCTGCCGTGGGTGCCACAACAATCAGCAGCGTGCCGACGAACATGACAAGGATGGACACCAGCATGCCCGCCTTGCGGCCGGCCCTGTCCGCATAACGGCCGATGATGATGCCACCGAGCGGACGCATGATGAACGACACCCCGAATGAGGCGAAGGCCAGCAGCAGCGACGCCGTTTCATTCGTGGTCGGGAAGAACAGCTTGGAAATGGTGACAGCGAACGTGCCGTAGACGATGAGGTCGAACCATTCGAGCCCGTTGCCGATGGAGGCTGCGACGACGGCTTTGCGGGCATTGCTTTGTTCCAGCGCGAGGGCGGCCGGCGAACGCGTGTCGGTGACCTGGCCGCTGGAACCAAGGCTGGGTGCGGTTTGATGGCTCATGGCTATGCAGTCCGTTCGGTCGTAGCGAGGTGGGCGGCGAGAGCCTGGAGAAAACGCTCGCAGGCGGCGATCTGGGTCAGTTCGATGTATTCGTTGGCCGTGTGGCCCTGGTCCATGCTCCCGGGCCCGCACACCACGGTGTCGATGCCGGCCCGCTGGAAGAGACCGGCCTCGGTGGCGTAGACCACGGATTCTTCAACAGTCTGGCCGCTGAGGTCCTGGGCCAGTTCCAGTGCGACGCGCGGGCCCTCGGGGCTGAGTCCCGGGACCGTGCCCAGCGGGACCATGCGGATATCCGCGGAGGGGTTCTCCTGCTGGATTTCGGCCCGCAGTTCGGCCAGGTTGTCCTCGATGCGGGCTATCACCGCCTCCGGGTCGTCGCCCGGAATGGTCCTGAACTCAAACTCGAAGTCGCATCTTTCGGCAACGGTGTTCACCGCTGCCCCGCCGCTGACGACGCCGACATTGGCCGTGGTGTAGGGCACCACGAAGGTTTCGTCGAACGGGCCGGACAGCCGGCGTTCATCGGCGAGGGAGCGGATGAAGGCAATGGACCTGGCCGCGTATTCGATGGCGTTGACGCCCGTGGTGGTCATCGAGGAGTGGGCGGCGATCCCGCTGACACTGACGCGGTAGAGCTGGCTGCTCTTGTGCGCCGAGACGGGGCGCATGCTGGTGGGCTCTCCGACGAAGCACAACCGGGGACGGATCCCGCGGGCGGCGAGCTCGGCCAGCAGGACGACGGCGCCGTGGCAGCCGACTTCTTCGTCGTAGGTCCAGGCAAAGTGCAGCGGTTCCGCCAGCGGACCGGACAGGAACTCGGGCAGGAGGCCCAGGATGGCGCCGCTGAAGGCCTTCATGTCCGTGGTGCCCCGCCCGTAGAGCCGCCCCTCGCGGACCTCCGGCGTGAACGGGTCGCTGTCCCACGCCTGCCCGTCCACGGGGACGACGTCGGTGTGACCGGCGAGCATGATGCCGCCGGTGACGGTGCCGTCCTGGGCCGGAATCGTGGCGAAGAGGTTGGCTTTGCGGCCGTCCGGGCTGGGGACGATCACCGGGGTGAGTCCGTGGGCCGTAAGCTTGTCCGCCATGCTGTGAATCATCGCAAGGTTGGAATTGCGGCTGGTGGTGTCGAAGGCGACCAGATTCTTGGACCAGGCAAGCGCGGCGGCGCTGGGGGCTGTGGTGGTGGCTGGGTCGACGGTGGCTGGAACGGCGGTTGCCGGTGCGGTGGCGGGCGTCATGGGCAGGTTCCTTGGGTGGTGACGGGACGGGGCTGGGTGGCCGGCTGCGGCAGGTGCCGGCAGCTGGCTGGCGCTCCGCGGTCCCATCAGTATTTGGTCGACCTACCGCTCATGTCAACACTTTGGGCGCGATTTATTCATTAAATTGAATACCCAGGCTCGTATTCGTCCTCCGCGCAGCGCCTGCCGTCGACGGCCGCGTCACCGGTCGCCGCACACGGCGACAGCTAGAACGACGGCGGCGTCATGGCGCCGATCAGCACCGCGTCTTCCGATGTTGAGTTGCGGTACCAGTGCGGCAGCGAGGAGTCGTAGGTCAGCGAATCGCCTTCCTCCAGGTCGTACCCCACTCCGTTGACGCAGACGTGGAGCCGGCCCTGCACCATGGTCACGCACTCCTCGCCGGCATGCTTGAAGGGAGCATCCTCATTGTCCCATCCGGCCGCGATCTGAGCCCGGAGCATGCCGAGCTGGCCGCTCATGTGGGGTGTCAGGAGCTCATAGATGAGGTTGTCCTCGGCGACCTCGAGGCGCCGCCTGTCATCGCGCCGCACCAGCGCCCCGCCCTGTTCCTTCGTGTCAAAGAAGCGTCCGACCGGCACTTTCAGGGCCTGGGATAGCTTGATCAGCGTGGTCAGTGACGGATTACCCTGGCCGCGCTCGATCTGGCTGAGAAGGCCCGGACTCAGGCCGGCCGCTGTCGCCAGGTTCCCGATGCTGAGCCCTTCCTCGCGCCGCAGCTGCAGGACCAGGGCCCCCACGGCAGTCATTGCACGCTCGGCCTGATCCTCCACGCCGGGGAATTCCTGACCTGCGCGGGGGTGTTCGCCGTGATTCTCCATTCCACGATCGTCCGCCATAGTGAAGATATCGTCAAGATAATGAATCGAGGGCCCCGATCGACTACCGCGGAACGTCCTGGACGTTATGGGACCACGGACTGTGCTTCTCGGCAGGTTTCAAACTCCGCACCGTGATCTGGGATTTCGCGGGGGGTGCTGCCAGTCGACCGCACCGGTATGCGTCACCCGTGGCCGCTCGTTTAAGCGCACACCCGGACTCCGAGGCCCTCCACGCCGGTGCCGGCCAGCCGCCGTCCAAAGTGGCAAGGGCCTGCTGGTTGTGACGTTGGCTTACCTGGGGACCTAACGTCACACAACGTGACGGCCTCCGCATCCGGATCAGCAACGTCCTACCCTTGACACGTGACTTTGACTAAGATCCGCACCGCCGCCGCGAGCTCCCTCGCCGCCGCCGGTCTCCTGTTTACCCTCGCCGCCTGTTCCACGCCGGCCGCCACCCAGGCAACCACCTCTGCCCCGGCGCCTACTGCAACGGCTTCATCCAGTGCCGCCTCCGGGCCCTGCGCCGGTGTCAAGGTCATCGTCGATTCGGGCGCCCTGAAGCAGGCCGCCGCTGACTCCTCCGTCTGCGTGACTGTGGACGGGCCGACGCCCGCTTCCAAGGTGCTCGACGAGGCAAAGGTGAAAACCGAGGGCACTGCCGACTATCCCAACGAACTGGTGTGCCGAGTGAACGGCGTGCCCGCCGCAGACCTCGACATCGCCCACAAGGGCGGGACGTACCGGGAAGACTGCAGCAAGATGCCCGCCGCCTTTGCCTACTGGGCGCTCTGGGTTAAGCCGGCCTCCGGTGACTGGGCGTACGCGCAGGAAGGCCTGGCCACCTTAAAGGTGAGCCCGGGCGAGAGCCTGGAACTGCTCTACACGGTCGACGGCGAACCGGCCGCCCCCGCGGCATGACCTTCCGACCCGCGCCATTACGCGCGGCGGCGGTCCTCGCCGTCGTCTTCATCGCGGCGCGGGTCATCTACCGCATCCTCTTCAACGGGGCGGGCATTGGCGAACCGGTGCTGCTCGACCTACCGGCGATCCGGCTGCCTGCCCCGTACACCCACGTCGTCCTCCTCGGTCCGGTCACGGCGCCTGGGCTGTGGGCGGCGTTCCTGTCCGCCCTGCCAATTGCCGGGATGTTCCTCGGTTTCGGCCTGCTCAACGCCTGGGTGGATGTGGCCCGCGGCTTCGTGCACCTGGCCCGCCGCGGCCCCGTGCAGGGCCTGGCCCGGACGCTCGTGGTGGCGTGGGCGGCGCTTCCGGCGCTTGCCGACGCTGTGACCTCCGTCCGTCTGGCGTTCCGGTTGCGGGGCGAACGCTTCGGCCCCCGCGCCCTGGTTCCGGTGCTCGAGCGCACCCTTGAGCACGCGGGCCGGGTTGCCGCGGCACTGGAGTTGCGCGGCTTCGGGGCCCGGGCAGCACACCAACCCGGCCAAGGTACCGAAACACCGGTTCGCATCCGGGACGCACAATTCCGCATTGGTGACGCGCAGGTGCGCGTCGCCGGATTCACGCCGTCGAGCGGGTCCATTACGGTCATTACCGGGCCGACTGGCTCCGGCAAATCCACCATCCTGCGGGGTATCGCCGGCCTCCTTTCACACGTGGACGGTGGGGAAATTTCCGGCACCGTGCGCGTCGCCGGAACGGACCGTGCCGCCACGCCGCCCCGCGACACCGCCCGCCTCATCGGCGTCGTGTTGCAGAATCCCCGCGCAGCCTTCGCCAGCACCCGGGTCCGGGACGAAATCTCCCTCGCACTTGAGCTGCGCGGCATGGCATCCGGGACCGCCAGGGTCCGGGTGCTGGAGGTCGCGGAGCGTATCGGAGTGTCGGCGCTGCTGGACCGGAATGTCAGCACCCTCTCGGCGGGTGAGGCAACACTTGTGGCCATCGCCGCCGCGGTGGTGGAGCATCCGGCCCTGCTTCTGGTTGATGAGCCGCTGGCGGACCTCGACACCGCAGCTCGGGGGCACGTCATCGCCGTCCTCAACGATCTCGCCTGCGATGACGGTGTCTGCGTCATCGTGGCGGAGCACCGGGCTGCGCAGCTCGCCCCGGTGGCCGATTCGTGGTGGACCATCGACGACGGCGCCCTGGTGCCGGGTGCCGCTCCATCCGCGCCGTCATCCCCTGCCGTTGCCCGTCCAGCGCCGGCGGAGCCAGCGAAGCCAGCGCCCGTGCTGACTTCGGCAAATCTCGCGGTGCACCGCAAGGGCAAGCCACTCGTGCGCGAGGCGTCCCTGACCCTGCACCGTGGTGAGGTGGTGGCTCTGGTGGGTCCAAACGGCGCCGGGAAGTCTTCCCTCCTGGTGGCGCTCGCCCTCGGCGAAGGAACCGTCAACGGCCGCACGGTCGACGGCGGACGGGTGGCCCTCGTGCCGGACGCCTCGGACGACCTCTTCACGAGGGATACCGTCGCGGGAGAGCTCCGCGCATCCGAGCGGCGCCAGGCGCGTGCCGCGCGCCGCTCACACCGGCGCGGTGACCAGCTTCCCCCACGCTCTGCGGAGTCACACCTTGCCCGGTTGCGGGGAGACGTCAGCATTCCTATCGGACACGAGCACCCCAGAGACCTCTCTGCAGGCGAGCGCAGAATCCTCGCCATCGCGCTGCAGACCATGGACGATCCCCCGGTACTCCTGATCGATGAGCCCACCCGAGGACTCGATCCTGCCGCACGCGCAGCAGTTTCGGCGGCGTTGCGGGCGGCAGCGGACTCCGGCGCGGCGGTCCTGATCGCCACGCACGACCTCGACTTTGCCCACGGCCTCGGCGCCCGGATCCTCCCGATGCGTGACGGCGTCGCGCCTGCCGCCGTGGCGGCCGACGCGCCGGAACCGCCCCTCCCCCTTCCCCGGCAGGCAAGTGCTGGACCGAGGCCACGGGTCATTGACGAAACAGACACCCAGAGCCCGGCAGGACAGCGCCGCATCCGGATGCCGCGGGGCGTCGAGCTCGCAGTTCTCGCAGCGGCAAACCTTCTGGCCCTCGCAGCGTTCTGCTGGCCGCTCCTCGCCGCGGCCTTCCCGGAGGATGCCGCCGCGGCCCTCCCCTACGCGGCGCTGGCCATTGCGCCGCTCGCCGCCATCGCCATCGGCGTGTCCCTCGACGGCTCGGTCCGCTCCTCACACACGGTGGCGTTGCTCGGCGTCCTGGCCGCAGTAGGTTCCGCGGTGCGGGTGGCCAGCACCGGGGTCGGGGGCGTGGAGGCAGTGTTTATCCTGCTGATCCTGGCCGGCCGGGCCTTCGGTCCCCGGTTCGGCATGCTCCTCGGCGCCGCCACCATCGCCCTCTCCAGCGCATTGTGGGGTGGCATCGGGCCGTGGACGCCGTTCCAGATCTTCGCCTGTGCATGGGTGGGCGCGGGGGCCGGCCTTCTCCCGCGGCGTGTGCGGGGCAAAGCCGAGCTGTGGATGCTGGGCGGCTACGGCATCCTGGCGTCCTACCTGTTCGGCCTGCTGACCAACCTGTGGTTCTGGCCCTTCGCGGTGGGCGCCGGCACCGGCATCTCCTACGTGCCCGGCGCGCCGCTGGTTACCAACCTCAGCAGCTTCCTGCTGTACTCGCTTCTGACGTCGACGGCGGGCTGGGACACCCTGCGTGCCATCACCACCGTCATCGGAATCGCAGTGGTGGGACGGGCCATTCTCGCCGCACTCCGTCGGGTGAAGCCAGTCTCCAGCGTGCTTCCTGGACCCGGAGGGCAAGCCACGCAGGCTCCACCCGCCCCGGCTAGGGACCGGCTTCAACTCACACCTTGAAGTACTTCGCCTCCGGGTGGTGGAACACAAACGCGTCGGTGGACTGTTCGGGGTGCAGCATCAGCTCGTCGCTCAGGACCACGCCCATCCGCTCGGGACGCAGCAGCTCCGTCACCTTGCGGCGGTCCTCCATGTCCGGACACGCTGGGTATCCGAGCGAGAACCGCGCACCGCGGTAGTCGAGCTTGAACAGGCCGGCCTTGTCCTTGGGCTCCTCGGCCGCGAATCCCAGCTCCTTGCGGATGCGTGCATGCCAGAACTCCGCAAGCGCCTCGGTGAGCTGCATGACCAGGCCGTTGAGCTCGTAGTAGTCGCGGTACTGGTTGGCGGCGAACAACTTTGATGTGAACTCGTCAATCTTCGAGCCGGCGGTGACCAGCTGCACCGGCAGGACGTCGATCTGTCCCGATTCGCGCGAGCGCACGAAGTCGGCGAGGCACAGGTGCCGGTCGCGGCGCTGGCGCGGGAAGTCGAAACGCAGCCGCTCGGTGCCAAGCGGGCCGCCTGAGCCGCCGTCGGGGGCGAGCAGTCCCGCGGTGCCGAGGACGCCGTCGCGGTCCTCCCCATGGTGCAGCACCACCACCTGTTCCCCCTCGGAGACCACCGGGAAGTAGCCGTAGGCGACGGACGCGTCGAGCATTCCCTCGCCGAGGATGCGGTCCAGCCAGTACCGCAGCCGCGGCCGGCCTTCGCGTTCCACCAGTTCCTCATAGGAGGCGCCGTCCTCGCCGCGGCCGGGCTTGAGCCCCCACTGCCCCATAAAGGTGGCGCGTTCGTCGAGGAAAGTGGCGTAGTCGTGGAGTGCGACGCCGCGCACGATGCGCGTGCCCCAGAACGGCGGCGACGGCACGGGATTGTCGGAGACGACGTCGGACCGGCGCGGCATCGCCTCCGGCTCGGTCACCGTGAACTTCGGTCCGCCTTTATGGATCCGCTTCTTCAACGGCGGAAGGCCGACGTCGTCCGGCGACTCGCCGCGGGCGACGCGGACCAGCGGTTCCATGAGGGCGAGGCCCTCAAAGGCGTCCTTCGCGTACCTGACGGTTCCATCAAACTGCTCCGCCAGGTCCTGCTCCACGTAGGCGCGGGTCAGGGCTGCCCCGCCGAGGATGATGGGCCACTTTTTCGCCAGGCCGCGGGACTGCAGTTCGGCGAGGTTCTCCTTCATCACCACCGTGGACTTTACGAGCAGCCCGGACATGCCGATTACGTCGGCGTTGTGCTCCTCGGCCGCGGCCATGATCTCGGCGATCCCCTGCTTGATGCCGATGTTGATCACTTTGTAGCCGTTGTTGGTGAGAATGATGTCCACCAGGTTCTTGCCGATGTCGTGCACGTCGCCGCGCACGGTGGCGATCACCATGGTGCCCTTGCCCGAGGAATCCGATTTCTCCATGTGCGGCTCGAGCAGAGCCACCGCGGTCTTCATCACCTCGGCGGACTGCAGCACGAACGGCAGCTGCATCTCGCCGGCTCCGAAGCGCTCGCCCACAACCTTCATGCCCTCGAGCAGCTGGTCGTTGATGATGGCGAGCGGGGTCATGCCTTCACTGCGTGCGAGGTCGAGGTCCTCTTCAAGGCCCTTGCCTTCGCCGTCGATGATGCGCCGCGCCAGGCGTTCGCCGGTGGGCAGCGCCGCGAGTTCCGCGGCGCGCTGGTCCTTCAGTGCTGCGGTGTCGACGCCGGCGAACAGGTCCAGCATGCTGTTCAGGGGGTCGTACGTAACGTTGCCGTCGGCGTCGTATTCGCGGCGGTCCCAGACGAGGTCCAGGGCCACCTTGCGCTGCTCCTCCGGCAGGGAAGCCAGCGGCACGATCTTGGCGGCGTCGATGATGCCGCTGGACAGGCCCGCCTGCACGGCCTCGTGCAGGAACACCGAGTTCAGGGCCATGCGCGCTGCCGGGTTCAGGCCGAAGGACACGTTGGAGACGCCGAGCGTGGTGTGGATGCCGGGGTACTTCTCGGTAATCTGGCGGATGGCCTCGATCGTTTCGATGCCGTCCCGGCGGGTTTCTTCCTGCCCGGTGGCGATGGGGAAGGTCAGGCAGTCGACGATGATGTCTTCCACGCGCATCCCCCATTCACCCACCAGGGAATCGATCAGGCGCGAGGCGATGGCCACCTTGCCCTCGGTGGTGCGTGCCTGGCCCTGTTCGTCGATGGTCAGGGCGATCACGGCGCTGCCGTGTTCCTTCACGAGCGGCATGATCCGCCCGAAGCGGCTGTCCGGGCCGTCGCCGTCCTCATAGTTGACGGAGTTGATCACGGGGCGTCCGCCGATGAGTTCGAGCCCGGCCTGCAGCACCTGCGGTTCGGTGGAGTCGATGACGAGCGGGAGCGTGGAGGCCGACGCGAAACGCGAGACGATCTCCTTCATGTCCGCGACCCCGTCGCGCCCCACGTAGTCAATGCAGACATCGAGCAGGTGCGCACCGACGCGGACCTGCCCGCGGGCGATGTCGACGCAATCATCCCAGCGCTCTTCGAGCATGGCCTGGCGGAACGCTTTCGAACCGTTGGCGTTGGTGCGCTCACCAATGGCGAGGTACGCGGACTCCTGGTCGAAATTCACATGATGATAGAGCGAAGCGATGCCTGCTTCACGCTCGGTGGGAACGCGGGCGCCGTCGGCGCCCCTCCCGCCGCTGGTGACGGCCGCACTGTCGCGCAAGGGCGCGAGACGCTCGACGACGGCGGCCATGTGCTCCGGCGTCGTACCGCAACAGCCGCCCACCAGACCCAGGCCGAATTCGCGCACGAACTGCTCGTGCGCGGTGGCGAGTTCGGTGGGTGAGAGCGGATAGTGCGCGCCGTTGGCACCAAGAACGGGGAGGCCGGCGTTGGGCATGCAGGCGATCGCCACGGAGGACTGCTTGGCCAGGTGGCGCAGGTGCTCGCTCATCTCATCCGGCCCGGTGGCGCAGTTCAGGCCGATGGCGTCGACGCCGAGCGGCTCGAGCGCGGTGAGCGCGGCGCCGATCTCGGAGCCCATCAGCATGGTTCCGGTGGTCTCGACGGTCACCTCGACGAAGATCGGGAGCCGGATGCCGCGGGCCACGATGGCCTGCTTGCATCCGTTGACCGCGGCCTTGGTCTGCAGGAGGTCCTGGCTCGTCTCGATGAGGAACGCATCCGCTCCCCCGTCGATGAGGCCCCCGGCCGGCAGGGCGAAGGTCTGCTTGAGGTAGTCGTAGCTGGTGTGCCCGAGGCTGGGGAGCTTGGTGCCCGGCCCCATCGAGCCCAGGACCCAGCGCATCCGTCCGTCTGTTTTTTCTGCCGCTTCTGCTCGCTCGCGGGCGATCTCGGCGCCCTTCCGGGCGAGCTCTTCAATCCGGTCGTCGATGCCGTAGTCGGAGAGGTTGGACCAGTTGGCGCCGAAGGTGTTGGTTTCGACCGCATCGACTCCCACGGCGAAGTACGCGTCATGAATGTCCGCGAGGACATCCGGCCGCGTGGCATTGAGGATCTCGTTGCAGCCTTCCAGCCCCAGGAAGTCGTCCTCGAGGGACAGTTCCCGGTCCTGCAGCATGGTGCCCATCGCCCCGTCGGCGATCACGACCCGGTGGTTCACCGCATCCAGCAGTTCCTGCGAGCGGAAGGGGCGGGGGACGGAGTCAATATCGAGCGCAAAACGAGGCATCTAAACAGACTACGGGCGGGGCTCTGTGCGGTGCGCTGTGTGTCCATGTACTACGACGGCGGGTGGCGGGCTTCCTGGGGCCGCTGTCTGGGTCGAGAACTCCTCCCAAGGATTCATTCTGCTACGAACCGGGCCGAGCCACTTTCACTTTGTGTTAGTGGCAACCGACATGGGCTGGCGTTCTGCCAGGTAAAGAGCCGGCTCGAAGTGCCGCTGACCAGAGGCATCAGAGCGGTGGGTTTGCCGGAAGTGAGGTCTGCGGAGCAGTGTGTTCCAAATCGGTGGCGGAGGATATCTGTGGCAGTCTAGGGCCATGGGGCAGACAATAGACGAGCGGGTACCGGACGTCAGCATGGCGGGTATCCTGCACGCGATCCCGCCTCTCGATCCGAAAACAGGGCACCTTCCACCAGGACGATATAGAACCACTCTCAGCCATATTCGGCATCGCTTCGTGGATCATCCAGACTTTATGAACTCCACAACCAGGCCGGCGATCTGGGAAGGGCTTATCAGCTACCTTCAGGCATGGAGGGACTCAGAGAAACCGTTCAATCAACAGATACTTCACACGCTCTGGATTGCAGGGAGCTTCATCTCCGACGAGGTAGATCCAAGCGATATTGACGTATCCCCCGTCTACGATGAAGACGTCATCAGCAATCTGGCTGGTTCCCAGGGCCTCGGCAAGGTGAAGCGTCTTGTTGGCCACCGGAAGAAACTGGTGGAGGAGTACAAAGTGGAGCCCTTCCCGATCCCCTGGCGTAGCCTTGAATCAACTCTACTGCCGACTACTTTGCTCGAACATGAACAGAACTACCTAGCAAGACGAGGCGGTCTTGATGACTGGTGGCAGAGGGTCAGGCCAGATGGTCCGAAGGGACCATCTCTGGCACCCAATGTAACTTCAGCGCGCGGCTATCTGGAGGTGACGTGGTGAGTGAAAGCGTCCGGAGCTATCTAGACCATCACGTCTCTGCCGAGCGGGCTGAATCCGTTAGTGCCTTCCTATCGACACTTCCTGAGCCCGAGGGCGATGTCTTCGAGGTGTTCGACGAAGCTGAGGATGCCGCTGCTCGCAGAATGCAACCTGGCCTGCCTCCCTTCTCGTACCTAGTCATCCGGCTTTCCGGTGACGCTGTTACAAATGGCGGAGTTAATCAGGACATCGCCGATGACCTTCTCGGACCTATTGGCGCAGAGCTACAAGCTGCCGCTGATCGACCCTCTGAGTCTGAGATGACCCTGGTGCGCATTACTCGCGGGAGCCTAGTGCTCCACTACAAGCCGAAGCTACCCCTCGCACCTTCTGCTGAAGGACAGGTTGAAGTTGATGTGTCACCTGTTGACCAGGCTGTGCGTGACACTTTTGACCTACATAACATGCTGGAGCAAGGAGCGTTGGCGTCTGTTATCGCCAGCCGTTTCGGAGAGAACAAGCGTCTACTAAAGACTGCCAGAAAGCTGACCGAAGCACTCGATAAGCACGACCTGAACATGAGCGGCAAATGGCGTTCACCCACAGGTGGCCGAGTGCAGTCGAACCTTACCGAGCAGGGTCGCACCTATGCAAAAGGGCTCTTCAAGCAGATAGACAAGCCTAAAGAGACAATCGTGACAGGCAGAATCACCGGCCTCGATCTTGATGGCATTGTCACTGTGCAGCAAGTACGTAATCGCAAGCGAAGAGTGCATCTGGAAGATCCGGCAGACATCACCGGCAGTGGATTTGTCCTAGGTGAGGAAGTTAGCTTCCGAGTCGAGGTTGTTGAGGCCAAGGATCAAGTTGGTCTTAGCGGACGTGAGCATTTAAAGTACATAGAGCACGTCCGTCAAGAAGCGCTCGATTTCCCCGACGAAGCTGAGTAGACAAACGCCTGCGTACAGAATCGAACGCGGGGTTTTGTCTTGCATGCCACGGATATCGGCCGGAGCTAGCTGGCGAGCTTGTCGCAGGGGTAAGTGGCAAGAGCCTCGTCGATCGTCGCCCCGCCATTGCCGAAGCCGCGCCGCGAGGGCTCATCACTGACGTAGGCGTCCACCGAAAACTGGTAGTGACCATCGGTGGACCGGCGATAAGTCTCGACCTTGATCTCTTCGCCATTCAGGTAGGCCCTGTACTGGCCGACAAGTTGCCCTACGTCCTCGGCCTTCGAGTACTGGGCGATTCTATGGATGATTGATGCTGCGCCTGACACTTTTCGGGCATGGGCTTCGACCTCCTCCCTGGCCCGAAGCCAATTCCAGGATTCGAAAAGCGACGGTTCAAGTCGGCATCGGCCGACGCGTATCAATTGGCTATACGCGCTAACCGCTACGGCGGAACCCTCGTGATGGCGGGACGCGCCCACCCCCTTCTACCAGATCTCGAAATGACCGAGTGGGCTCTAAGCTGATCATCTTGAACGCAATCAGCAATCTCTATGAGAATTACTCAGTGATTACTGAAACTTTTTGGACTAGCCTAGGAGCAGAATTGGCCAAGAACATGATTTCCCCACGCAACCGGGATGATCTCCGTGTGATCGGTCTTTATCTATTCCCGCGTGCTTTGCTCAACATATTTGGCGTTCTATGTCTGACTGCAGTTGGGACTATATGGCTTTTTGCTGGATACGCGAGTGTGACCCGAGACAAAGTTGTTTTTTCAATGGCACTGCTAGCACTTGCCGCATTCATTGCCCATTTCCGAAATGTGCTCTCTGGTGAGGTTTCGGGCGCTATGAAAACAGCAGCCTCACTCCATTTTGATCATGCCGTTACCGGGCTTCCCGTGGATCTAAATTCGCGGCAGCGCAAGTCCCAGAGTTTACATTCGAAAACAAGGGACGAGATCGTGATTCCGCCAGTCGGGGAGCTCACCAACTGGGCCACCCAAGAGGATCTACTGCGGGCCTATCGTCACGTTCTCTACTTTCTCCAAGTCGTGGTTCGAGCCCAGGACAAGTACACGCTCACGCCGCCGACGATCGAAGTTGAATCATCGGAAACACGGAGGCTCCCACACGCAGACAAGGCGGTGTCCAAAGAGCAACATGCTACACCAGAGGGCGTGGACATCATCCCGCTCGCATTCATTGAGAAACGATTTCTCCGCAATGACTTCTCGGCAACAGTGGACGACGACAAGGTAGATCTTCTGGGGTCCCGTGAGGCGAGCGAACTATCGCTTTTCACGGTGGACTTGCTGTGGAGAGATGTTTTGGGACGATCGCACGAGCCACTTAAGCACACCGTCCGTAAGACAATAGTCGCGGATCCGCCCGTTCCCGAGTCAGAGGTGGCTGAGGTGCTGAAACAGATTCGGAAGGCATCCAGCTCCTCAGGAGGCAACGAGAACGAGAATGCAATCGCCCATCTTTGCCAGCTCATATACCAACTTGCGACTCAAAATCTTATCTATGGAGTCGCAAAAGGCGTTAAGCGAGGGGCATTCATTACAGTCGGTCAGAAATGGACGATCAAGAGGCAGGTTGTCACAGGCGGAGTACATAGACCAGGACGGGCTTCGGAATTACTCCGGGCGCATCTCGGGCTCGCACCGCGTTCTTTTTTCATGACAATGTTCTCCGTGGCGCGAGCGGAGAGCTACCATCTTGAGGTCGTAATTCCTGACGGAATGTACTACTACAAGGGCATGGCTGTTATTGACGGAAAACAGCTACCTAGCCGGAATGCATCCATCGGGGATCGGCGCATTCATCATCTCCATAGCAACAGTGTCGGCACCTCTCTAGTACATGAAACGTATAGAGTGGAGTCGTATCAAGACGTCATTGCGCAGGGCACGAATCCCAAGGTTCGGGCGGATTTCAGAGAAACAAAGCCCAAGGCTCATTTCGCACTTCACATCCGTGAGGTACCGCCCGGAATCGGCCTCCCGCTTGGAGTCGGCGCTTTGGCAACCGTCGCACTAGTCGCCTATATGACGCATTTTCCCACCGGGAGCCAGGCGGCGACGATACCCGCAATCTTAGCGAGTTTGCCGGCCATTCTGGCAGGCTGGATGGTTAGCAGACTCAGCGGGGACGCTTTGGGGCGCATGTCACTAGCCAGCGCATCCAACGTTGTCTGGTATCTCATCAATTCGCTAAGTGCAGCTCTACTGCCGTCCATCCTCAGTGAGAACACACCACCGCTCACTTTCGACTTCAGCGACTTTCACTCGGATTCAGTGGTGGTCGGACTGCTAGGAGTAAGCGTCTGCGCCAACTTTTTCTCGATAGTGTGGCACTTCATCCTGCGGAGTGTCAGGTACAACGAGAGACTGGCCTCCTGACGGACACTCACATACGCATTTTGCAAGGACGGGAGTGTTTCGAAGGCGTGTGAGCTATAATCTGACAGACCTATAGGGCAAACTTGAGGTACATTCCGGGTTTGGGACATGTGCAACCACGGGACAAGGACGAGGAGCCACCACATGAGCGTTTTAGTTCCATCCGGCCAATCATCGCAGCTCGTGGGGCTGCCGACACTGTCGGAGCAAACCTACAAGCGCTTGGACCAGAGCTTGAAAGAGATCTACAGCGAATATGTTGCGGCGGTTGAGAGCACGGCTACCGGCGTCCTCCCGGTTGTTCGCCAAGCCAATGCGGAACGTGAATAGTTCTATGCTGCGTGGCCTTCTGTGAGGAGCTGTCTCCTGACATTAAGGGTTCGACTAAGCATCTTCCATCACCGCTAGACCTCCGCCACCGGAGCCGCGAACTGGGCCTCATACAGCGCCGAGTACGCCCCGCCCGCCGCCAACAAGGACGTATGCGTCCCCTGCTCCACGATCTGCCCGGCCTCCATCACCAGGATGAGGTCGGCGTCGCGGATCGTGGACAGGCGGTGCGCGATCACAAAAGAAGTACGGTCGGACCGCAGCGCGCTCATCGCCTTCTGCACCAGCACCTCGGTGCGGGTGTCCACCGAGGATGTCGCCTCGTCCAGGATCAACACCGACGGGCGGGCCAGGAACGCCCGGGCGATCGTGAGCAGCTGCTTCTCCCCCGCCGAGACATTCCCACCCCCGGATCGGCGAGCACCGTGTCATAGCCCTGCGGCAGCGAGCGGACAAACCGGTCCACATACGTCGCCTTTGCCGCCTCCAGAATTTCCGCCTCGTTAGCACCGGGCCGGCCATACGCGATGTTGTCGCGGATGGTCCCGCCGAACAGCCACGTGTCCTGCAGCACCATGCCCATCCGCGAGCGCAGCTCGTGCCGGGTCATCGCGGTGACGTCCACGCCGTCCAGCGTGATCCGCCCGGCGTCGAGCTCGTAGAAGCGCATCATCAGGTTCACCAGCGTGGTCTTGCCTGCCCCGGTCGGGCCCACAATGCCCACGAAAACAGGTCGTCAGGTCTACCTGGGTAGGCCATGCGCCCGATTACATAATTCCAGTGGGTACCAGCAGGCCCCAGGCAAGCGCTGGGGCGACCAGCACGACTGCGCCTGCGTAGACCATGAGCTGGCGGTATACGCGCTGCCGGTCGTTCTCACTTGCGTTGGCCACGACCAACGCACCGTCAGTGGAGAACGGGGAGACATCCACAACTGTGGCAGCGATGGCCAGCGCCGCGACTGTTCCGGAAGCGCTCAACGAACTGGTGGCCAGGAGCGGACCGGCGAGGGGGATGAACGCTGTCAGCAGTGCCGTGGAGGAGGCGAAGGCCGAGCCGACGCCGATCACGTAGCAGAGGACCAGTGCGACCAGCAGTGGTGCACCCAGGGCCAAGGCCTGCTTGGCGAGCGTGTCGATAACGCCCACGTGCTGGAGCAGGGAGACATAGGTGATCATGCCGGCCACGAGCAGGACTGTGGACCAGGAGATGCCGCCGATGAACGTCTGGTGTTCCTTGATGTTGACCAAGGCCAACAAGAGGCCAGCGGAAAGGGCGACAAAGCCGATCGGCAATTGGAAACCAAGGGTGCACACCAGGATGCTGGCGATCAGCATGAGGGTAAGGATCTGCTGGCCCTGTGGACGAGTGGTACGGGTTGTGTCGAGATCGACATGTTGGCCGTTCTCACCATCGCGCAGCCTGCCCAGGAGGGCGAAGACGGCAATGGTGAGTACGGAGAGGACGAGGTTGAGGGCAAAGCTCGCCGTGAAGAGTGCCCCCGGGGAGATGGGAAAGCCGTTCTTCAGCGCGACGTCGTGTACCAGCACGCCGGCCACGGACAACGGGGAAAAGCCGCCAGCATGGGCTCCGTTGATGATGAAGGCACCCATCAGCACGGGATGGATGCGTGATTCGTAGGCGAAGCCCAGGGCCGCCGGTGCCAGCAGCGCGACGGCGGCCGGCGAGAACGTGCCAAGCGACGTCAGCGCGGCAGCGATGAGGAAGAACACCCAGGGCAACAGCATGGTCTTGCCCCGGACGAGGCGCACGCAGGTTTGCACGATGATGTCGATGGTGCCGTTCCGCTGGGCCATGCTGAAGAAGTAGGTCACCCCGATGATGGTCAGGACAATGCTGGCGGGGAACTCGGCCAGGATCTCCTTGTCGGTCATGCCGAGCATGAAGTACCCGACGCCGAAGGATGCGACCAGCCCCATGACGCCGATGTTCAACGGCCACTTAGTGGCGACGACAAACATCACGACAAGGATGACGAGGGGAATGATCTGGATGGCGGTCATGGTCCCCTCCGGTTCCACGGCGGACGCAGGCTGGAAGATGCCTCCGCCCAGCACGAGGAAAACCAGAGCCAAGACGGCGAGAACGCTCGCAGCCATCAGCAGGATACGGCGGCGGGGGGCAGTACGCCGGGGACGTTTGTCGGGGGTGTCGCCCCCAGGAGCAGCAGTGCGCTGCGCGGTCTTAGTCACCTTGGTCTCCTCCTTGAGAACGGCTACTGCGAGACAGTCATTTACGGCGCTATCGTCGGCCAGCCCACGCAGGGGCGGACCGGGAGCCCTTGCTCGGCGACGGAGCGTGACTGCAGCGGCTTGGTTGAGCTTATCCGGCGCTGGGAGTTCATGGAGATTGGTTACGGGCCTTGGGCCGGACGCCCAGGGATCGGGTTGGTGCAGCGGGGCGGCGCACGTTGCGAATAGGCGATGATCCCGGTGATCATCATTCGCCGCCCCACTGCGGTCCGTTGCCCGGACCCTCAGGGCCCGGGCAGCTTGCGGGTTACTTGCTGTAGCCGAAGACCTTGTTCCACTTGGCCAGGTCGTCCTTGCCGAAGGTGGTCGCGTCGGAGTTCGCCATCCGGTAGACCTTGCCGGAGTCGGCGGCCGGCAGCTTGATACCCATGATGGTGGGCGGCTCAACGTCGGTGCGGGCCGGGTATTCGCCCAGCTGTGCGAAAACCTTCTGGCCCTGCTTGGACAGGTTGTAGTTCATGAACACCTTGGCCGCCTCAACGTTCGTGGCCGAGCCCGCCATGCCCAGGTAGTAGTCGTAGGCCACCAAGCCCTCATCCGGAACAATGAACTTCACCGGGGCCTTGTCCTGGACGGCGGAGATGTTGGTGCCGCTGATGGTCACGGTTCCCACCGCCACCTCGCCGCGGGCCAGCGCGGTGGCCTCGGCGCCAAGGGAGTCATAGATGGTGGGCTTCTGCGCCGCGTACTTGGCGAAGTAATCCGAGCCCATCTTCGATTCCATGAACCGGCTCAAGGACGCGGTGCTGCCGCCGGAGCCGCCCTGGACGATGCCCAGCTTGCCCTGCCATTTGCCGCCGACGGCGTCGGCCCAGGACTTCGGCGCGTCCGCTTCCTTGACCAGCTGGGTGTTGTACCCGAGGGTGTAGACGGAGTTGAACATGCGGGTGAACTGTCCGCCGTCGATCGAGACGTCATTGAACTGCGAGGCGCCCGGCACGTCGTAGGCCTTCCAGACCTTTGCGTCCTCCAGGGTCTTGGCGATGCGGTAGTCGGACGTGCGGATGACGTCCGCCCCCAGCTTGCCGGCACCCTGCTCGGACTGGACGCGCTCGGCGAGCTTGTTCGGCGTCAGGCGCACCACGTTGACCTTAATGCCGGTGTCCTTGGTGAAGGCCGCCACCAGGGCGCTCTCGGAGGACTCCGTGTAGCCCGAATACAGGCTCAGCGTCTGGGTCTTGGCCTTGTCATAGGTGGCCTTGTCCGCGATGTTCTCGCCGTTGATGACCAGACCGTCGTCGGTCTTCACCTCGGCCGTGGCGGTGACCACGCTGTTGCCCTGGGCGGAGCCGCCGCAGGCGGCCATGCTCAGCGAGAGGACGACGCCGAGGCCGAGCAGGGGGATTTTGGACGCTAACTTCATTGTTTAGACCCTTTCAAATGATGTGGTTTGGGAAGCGTTATTTGGTGCTGTCCAGCTTGCGGTCGGCGCCCACCTTCTGGGCGATCACCGCCAGGACGGCGATCACGACGATGTACAGCACGCTGACGGCCGCGGCGGCCTGGCTCTGCCCGTTGTCGAAGTTGTCGAACACGAGGATCGAGAGGATCCGGGTGTTGGAGGTGAAGAGGAAGATCGAGGCGCTGAGCTCCCTCATCGAGAGCATAAGGAACAGCAGGAACGAGGATGTGATGCCGACGCGCATCAGCGGGAGGGTGACCGAGACGATCGCCTTGGCCCGCCGCGCACCGAGCATGACGGCGCTATCCTCCAGATCCTGGTCCATCTGCAGCATCGACGCCGAGATGCCCCGGTAACCCTGCGGCAGGAAGACCGCCACGCAGGCGATCGCCAGGATCGCCAGCGTTCCGTAGACCGGAACCGGCAGCAGCAGCCAGGTCCAGAGGAGGCCGATGCCCATGACGATGGCCGGAACCGCCAGCGGCGTCATCGCGATCAGCTCGATCAGCTGGCCGCCGCGCGACTTGGTCCGGTAGCGGACGTAGGAGGCGATGAAGCTCAGTGTGGTGCCCGCGATCGCGGCCAAGACGGCCACCATCACGCTGTTGCGCAGTGCGAGCTGGAAATCGTGGGAGCCCAGCACGTCGGCGAGCTTGGCGAAGCTCATCGCCCCGGTCTCGAAGAGCTGGGAGATGGAGGCCACGAACGGCGTGGCCTGCATGGACGCTGCCAGCAGCGCGAGCATCGGGAGGACGACGGCGACGGCGAAGTAAGCGAGGGCGATGATGGTGAACGGCCAGCGCAGCTTCCGCAGCGGGACCTGGCGCGGCCGGTTGCCCTTGCCGGTCACCGTGGTGAACTTGCGCTTGTTGATGATGCGCTGCTGGATCACGGTGATGATCAGCAGCGCGGCCGTCAGGACGATGGCGATGCTGGCCGCCTGGTTGCTCTTGGCTGGCGTCGCGCTCATCAGGCGGTAGATGTAGGTGGGCAGGGTGTCGATGCCGGCCGGGTTGCCGATCACCTGGGCCACCGGGAAGTTCTCCATGGTCAGGGCGAAGACCAAGATCGCAGACCCGAGGACGGCCGGCAGTGCCAGCGGCAGCGTGACCGTGCGCAGCATGGTCTTCAGCGTGGCCCCGTGGACCGTGGCGGCCTCTTCGAGGTCGGCGTTCATCATGGAAAGCGAGCTGTGCATCAGCAGGAACGCGTATGGGGCGTAGAAGATCCCGAGCACGAAGATCAGCCCCGGCAGGCTGTAGATGTTGATGATGAAGTCGATGCCGAGGTCGCGGAGCAGGATGTTCAGGTAGCCGGCGCTCGGGGAGGACAGCAGCGACCAGGCCAGGGCACCCACCAGGGCGGGGATGAACATCGGGGCCATGCCAATGAAGAAGATGAACTTGCGCAGCGGCGCGTCGGTGCGGGCACAGACGAAGGCCAGGAACGCCCCGATGACCAGTGCCACCACGGCCGATCCGGCGCCCACCATGAGCGAGTTGCCGAGGGCTCCGAGGGCTTCCGGGCTGGCCAGGAGCATCAGGTTGTCCAGCGTCAGCCCACCCAGGGAGATGTTGCCCGGGCGGGGAACGGCGTCGGAGAACGCCGCAAGCAGCACCAGCGCCAGCGGCAGCAGCACCAGCACGGACAGGATCGCGATGATGATCATGGCGGGGGTGCTCTTGCGCAGGTTCCCCAGCGCCTTGGTGCCGCGGGAGGCGACGGGGACGGGGCTGGCCGTGATGGCGGGGTCCGCCAGCGGGGTCTTGAGGCTCATACCAGCACCTCCGCCGGGAGGATCTGGACCTGCGAGGGGTCGATGGTGACCCAGACCGAGTCCCCGACCTCGTGCTGTTCGCCCCGCTTGATGGTGCCGAGGGCGTCCAGTTCCAGCCCGCCCTCCAGTTCGACGGCGTAGCGCACGTCGTTGCCCTGGAAGCCGGCCACCATGACCTTGCCCTGCCAGGCGTTGGGCGCCGTCGTGGGCCGGGAGCTGATCTGGAGGTCTTCGGCGCGCATGCAGACCTTCATTTGCTGCGACGCCGCGGCGGCGCGCTGGGTGGAGTGCACGGTGAGGTCATGCCCGGCAACCTTGGCGGACGCGGATCCGTCCGCGGCCGGCACAGCCTCGCAGTCCATGACGTTCGAGACGCCCAGGAAGTGGGCGATCGAGGCGCTGGCCGGGGTCTCGTACATCTCCCGCGGGCCGCCGATTTGTACGATCTTGCCTCCCTGGAGGAGGGCGATGCGGTCCGCCAGGGCGAAGGCCTCGTGCTGGTCGTGGGTCACGTAGACGCAGGTCAGGCCGAGGCGCAGCTGGATCTCGCGGAGTTCGACGCGGAGGCGGTCACGGAGGCGGGCGTCCAGGTTGGACAACGGCTCGTCCAGCATCAGCACACTGGGGCGCATCACCAGGCTGCGGGCCAGGGCCACGCGCTGCATCTGGCCACCGCTGAGGAGGCTGGCGCCCCGGTCGGCGAACTTCTCCAAGCCCACCATGGTAAGAACATCCATCACCCGTTCCTGCGTTTCGGCCTTGGAGAGCCGCTGCACCTTCAGGGAGTACGCGACGTTCTGGAAGACCGTCATGTGCGGCCACACGGCGTAGGACTGGAAGACCATGCCGACGTTGCGCTTGTTCGGCGGCAGGTTGATGCCCTTTTCCGAATCGAACACCACGACGTCGTCGATGATGATCCGGCCGGAGCTGGGTTCTTCCAGGCCGGCAAGGCAGCGCATGGTGCTGGTCTTGCCGCAGCCGGACTGGCCCAGGAGAACCAGGGCCTCGCCGTCGCCGATGTCTAGGTTGAGGTTCTCGATGGCGACGAAGTCGCCGTACTTGAGCTGCAAATTCTGGATGCTGATTTTCATGACACGTCCTTGTGAATGTAAGCCTGCCGCCCGGTCAGTCGCCGGGGACGAGCACTGTTCCTTCGCTGATGACCCTGGCGGACCGTTGGAATGCGACTTTGGTGGGAACCGCTGCGTCCAGTGCCGTCTTGGTGGCACCGTTCAGAAGATGGATCGCCAAAGTGTTTTCGCCGCTATGGTCCGGCTGGGCAACCGCGCAGTTCGCGACGACGGAACCGGCGCGTCCGGAGGCGGCGGCGATGGCGACGGCGCTGGTAAGGCCGATGGCCGGGTGCAGTGCGCCCATGGAGATCATTCGCGCCGAGACCCCGGTTTCTCCGGCCGGCGGCGGACCGACGATGCCCACCTTGGGAATGGAGGTCAGGTGGCTGGGGATGCCCATGACCTTCGCGGCCGCGGCCCGCAGTGCGGGGGCCATGTCGACCAGCTGCTCGAGTTCTTCCGCGCTTTCCTGGCCGGTGAAGCCGAAGTCGCGGGGATCGAAAATCGCCGCCGGCGCTCCGGCGTCGATCAGGGTGGCGTGGAAGGTACGGCCCTGGACGGTGACCTCGTCGATGGGGTTGCCGGTGGGCATCTCCGTCTCGAAGCTGGTCCAACTGCTGCTCTCGAAGATGATGTCCACCGGCACGCCCGGGTAGTACTGCCCCGGGATCTGCCGCGCGCCATAGGTGGGGACTTCCCGTCCGGGGGTGGGAACCTCGCAGACCAGGCTGAGCCCGGTGACCGTGTTGACGATGGTGACCCGGGAGACGCCGTCGGCCGGCGCCACCAGCCGGGCGTGCAGCGCGTACAGGCCCAGGCCCGTGGCGCAATTGCCGCAGTTGCTGTCCCACTCCACCGACGGGTTGTCGATCGCCACCTGGGCGAAGCGGTAGTTCACAACGCCTTCCGCCGCCGCCAGGTCGTCCACGATGATCGCCTTGCTGGTGGTGGAGGACGCGCCGCCGACGCCGTCGATCTGACGAAGGTCCGGCGAGCCGAAGGTGCGGATCAGCAGCCGTTCTACATCCGCGGTGTCCGCTGGCAGGTCGCTCTGGCGGAAGATCCAGCACTTGCTGGTCCCGCCGCGAACCAGTGCCGCCGGAACCTGGGTTACCGATGCGAGGGGGGAGTCCGGTTCCCCCAATTGGACCGTGCCGGTAGGGCTGGTCATGGTGTCTCCTCAATACTGACTGCGTACCGTCACTGGTAGCGGTCGATCGTTGCATGACTTTCGGTACAGTTTCATGAAATTGTCCGCGCTTTTGCTCGAATGTATACCGTTTGCTGAGAACGATCAACAAAAATGTGGGCCGGCACACACTAGTTACCGAATCGTGACATTGGCGACATGCCGCGCCTCACCCGATGTTTACTGAATGCGGCGAATGTATACCGTGTGTTAAAATGGTCATCGACTGTATGGTGAGTTCAATCAGGACCGCCTGATGTTCACAACTTTGGCTGCCACGAGGAGGAGACCAGCGATGAGCAATCCGGCACTCATGAGTCCGTACCTGATGATTCGCAACGCCATCATTGCCCAGGAGTTCCCCCCGAAGGCCCAGCTAGTGGAGACCGCGCTCGCCAAGAAGTACAGCGTGTCTCGCACTCCCATCCGGGAGGCCCTACGCCGCCTGGAAACTGAGGGCCTCGTCGAACGGATCGGCTCCCGCATGCAGGTCCGGGAGTACCGGCCCGAGGAGATGCTGGACCTTTACGAGGTGCGCTCTTTCCTTGAGGAGGCCGCCGCCAAGACGGCCGCCCTGCGGCACACGGACATGGACCTGATGCTGATCGAACGCGCCCACCAGAGCATGGTGGACCTGAAGTTCGAAGAGGCCACCGCGGCCCAGCTGGCCGCTGTGAACCGCACCTTCCACGAGCGCATCTGGGCGGCGAGCCACAGCGCGGCGCTGCTGGATCTGCTGGACCGCATACTGGTCCACTTCATCCGCTACCCCGGCACCACCCTGGCCACGCCGGCCCGCTGGAACCAGGTGCTGAAGGAACACGAGGAACTGGTCGCCGCCATCCGCGACCGGGACGCAGACCGCGCCGGCAAGATCGCCAGCGCCCACCTGGAAGTTGCCAAGAACATCCGGATCGAGATGTACATCGATGCACAGGAGATCCCTGCGCCGTAAACCCCCTGCATGGTCACCCGGTGCCCGCGGGGCATCCGGGAGCACCGCCATGAGTGACTAAAAAAGGAGTTCGACCAGTGTCAGGCATCGTCATCGTCGGCGTCGACGGATCAGAAACAGCCATGCGGGCCGCGCGTACCGCCGCGGACCTGGCCTCGGCCATGGGCGCAACCCTCAACGTCGTCACCGCGTATGCGAGCGACAAAACCGAAGTGGTGGAGATCGCGGGCGAGGACTGGACCGTCTCCGACGCGGACCAAGCGACGAAGGTGGCGCAGCGCGTGGCATTGCTGCTGGGTGCATCGGGCGTCTCCACCACGTATACCGCCGCGCACGGGAAACCCCACGAGGTCCTCATCAGCGAGGCCGAACGCCTCGAGGCCAAGGTCATCGTCGTGGGAAACCGCCGGATGCAGGGCTTGGGACGGGTCGTGGGCAGCGTGGCCAACACGGTCGCCCACAACGCACCGTGCGACGTCTACATCGCAAAAACCAACTGACCACAGCGCGCCCATAGCGGCGGCGCGACGGGATCAGCAGGGAGCTCGACCGGGATGCGGTCGGGCTCCCTGCTGCATTTCGGTAAACCCTAGCGCCGCCCGGGGCGTCATGGTGCGGCACCCTCTTGCCACTTTGCATTCTGTTGTATACATTCGTATCCATACATAGACAGGAGCTAAAACAATGATTGAGAACGTCGACGTTCTGGTGGTAGGCGGCGGCAACGCCGGATTCACGGCGGCACTGGCCGCGGCGGAAAATGGCCGCTCGGTCCTGCTGCTGGAGAAGGCCGAGCGGGAGCGCGCCGGAGGCAACAGCTACTACACGGCGGGCGCCACCCGCATCCCGCACGGCGGGCTGGACGACCTGATCGACGTCGTCGAACCCGACGAACGCCACGCCGTCACGGAGGTTCCGCCCTACACGCAGGAGAACTACCTAGCGGACCTGGAGAAGGTCTCGGGCGGACGCAACGATCCGGAACTCTCCCGGGTGCTGGTGGAGGAGAGCAACGGAACCCTGCGCTGGCTGCAGCGGCAGGGGCTGAAGTACCGGCTGATGTACGAACGCCAGGCCTACAGCCGGCCGGACGGATCGTTCCTGTTCTGGGGCGGCCTGCATGTCGGCAACGTCGGCGGCGGCAAGGGCCTGATGGAGGACCACGCCGCGGCGGCCGAACGCGCCGGCGTCGGCGTCCGCTACGGCCACGCCGTGACCGGCCTGATCGCCGAGGATTCGCGCGTGGTGGGCGCGCGCTACCGCGACGGCGACGGCGTAGAGGGAGAGGTGCGGGCCGGTTCCGTCATCCTTGCCTCCGGGGGCTTCGAGGCCAATCCCGAGATGCGGCGCCGCTACCTTGGCGAGGGCTGGCAGAACGCGAAGGTCCGTGGCACCCCCGGCAACACGGGCGAGATGATCCTCGCCGCCCTTGACGCGGGCGCGGCGCAGGGCGGCGACTGGTCCACCTGCCACAGCGTCGCCTGGGATGCCGGCTTCGCGGAGAACGAGAGCAACTTCGAACTGACCAACCAGCTGACCCGAGGCGGCTATCCGCTGGGCATCGTGGTGAACCAGGCGGGCGAGCGCTTCGTGGACGAGGGAGCCGACTTCCGCAACTACACCTACGCCCGTTACGGCCGGGACGTTCTGCAGCAGCCCGGAGCCGTGGCGTACCAGCTGTTCGACGCCACCACCCGGCCCATGCTCCGCGCCGAGGAGTACGAGATGCCCGGTGTCTCGGTCATCGTCGCCGATGACCTGGCCACCCTGGCCGAGCGTGCGGGCATCGAACCGGCGGGGCTGGAACTCACGGTTGCCGGCTACAACGCCGGCATCGACACCGGCCGGGCGTTCGACCCGAACGTCAAGGACCGGCGGGCGGCCGCCGTCGTTCCGCCCAAGAGCAACTGGGCGCTGGCGCTGGAAACAGCCCCCTTCTACGCGTTCCCCGTCACCTGCGGGGTAACCTTCACGTTCGGCGGGCTGAAGACGGACACCTTCGGACGCGTCTTGAACAACGACGGCGCCCCCGTCCCGGGCCTGCTGGCCTGCGGCGAGGCCCTGGGCGGGCTGTTCAGCGGCAACTACCCGGGCGGAAGCGGCCTCGCGGCCGGCGCGGTGTTCGGCAGGAAGGCCGGCTCAGTCGCCTGAGCCGGGGCTGTTACCGCCGTCGGGTGCCTAGTTTCGGAGTTCAGTCTCGGTGCCCGGCGGCGACGCCGTGGAGGGCTGCGGCGGTGTCCTTCGGGTTGGTCAGCATGGCGCAGTGGTCGCCGCTGATGGTGACCAGCCGGGTGTCGGCCGGAAGGTTGGACAGGGACATGCGCATGCGCCGTTCGGTGTTTTGCCGGTCCTCCCCCGGCCAGATGTAGGTCACGGGAAGACTGGCCAGCGAGCCGGCGGGCAGGTTCCACGGTTCGAAGAGGGGCCCGGCGGGTTGCGGGGTGAGCCGGGAGCGGATGGCCTGCACCGTGGGGTCGTCCGGCTCCAGCGAGGACAGCCAGCGGGAGGCCACCACGGTTTCCGGAACGACGTAGCTGCCGTCCCCGCGCTCGGCGGCTTCCTGCTCGTAGGTGTCCCGGATGGCGGGGTCCAGGGTGTCCGCCCAGGACTGTCCCGGCGTCCGTGCCTGGGCGCTGAGGTAGACCAGGTGCCTGACCTTGTCCGGTCGTTGCAGGGCCGCGGCGGCGATGGGGTGGCCGGCCATGCTGTGCCCGGCCAGGACCACGGGTTCGGGGGCAGCGTCCAGGTGCTTCACCACGGCGGCGACGTAGTCGGCGACGGTCACCGTGTCCCGCGGGGTGCCGTCGTCGCCGTGTCCCGGGAGGTCGAAGGCGGCTGCCTCGGTGCCCAGGGCGGCGAGTTCCGCGATGGTCGCGTCCCAGCACCAGGCGCCGAGCATGCTTCCGTGGACCAGCAGGACGTCGGCTGCCATTCGCGCTCCTCATGTGGGGTGGGCGTCCGGGGGCGGCCGTCCGTCCGGTCAGCCGCACCGCGATTGAATGCAAATGTATACTGCTAATTAGGCAAGGGGAACCCTCTGGCGTTGCCGCAGTGCGGCAGGTCCGGGGTCCCGGTGAGGAGCGTGCGCCATGTTGGACAAGTCGGTCTACAGCCGCCTGCGGGAGGACATCCTGAGTTCGGCGGTGTCCCCGGAGGAGACCCTCACCGAGGTCAAGCTCACCGAACGCTACGGCGCTTCCCGCACACCGGTCCGCGAAGCACTCCAACGGCTGGAGCAGGACGGACTCCTGGAGCGGCGCGGGAAGATCCTCGCCGTGCGGACCCACACAGCTGAAGAGATCGTGGACATCTATGAGTCGCGCATCGTGCTGGAGGAAGCGGCAGCGGCCAAGGCGGCGCGGAAGCGGACGGATCTGGACATCAAGCTACTGCGGACCAAGTACCAGAGCATGCTCGTCCTTGACCCCGGCGACGGCCGCGCGCTGGCCGATGCGAACCGGCAGTTCCACAACCTCATCTGGTCCGCGGCCCACAGCCCCTCGCTGATGCGCCTGCTGACCGGCCTCGATCAGCAGGTCCGCCGGTACACCCTCACCACCCTGACCCACCCGGGACGCTGGGCGGCGGTGCTCGCCGACTACGACGCCCTGGTTGCGGCCATCGACAACGGGGACGCGACGACGGCGGGTGACATCGCCGCCCGGCACATGACCGAAGCGCTGGAGATCCGGCTGCAAATGTACGCCGAAGATCCGCACCGGTTGTAGGGATGTGCTTCCTGCGGCTGCGGGGCGCTCTTTCTCTAAACCTCAGCCACAGGAGCCGCGAACTGGGCCTCGTACAGCGCGGCGTAAGCCCCGCCGGCCTCCAACAACGAAGCGTGTGTCCCCTGCTCCACGATCTGGCCGGCCTCCATCACCAGGATGAGGTCGGCGTCGCGGATGGTGGAGAGCCGGTGGGCAATGACGAATGACGTCCGGTCGCTCCGCAGCGCGCTCATGGCCTTCTGCACCAGCACCTCGGTGCGGGTGTCCACCGAACTCGTCGCCTCGTCCAGGATCAGCACCGACGGCCGGGCCAAAAACGCCCGGGCGATCGTCAGCAGCTGCTTCTCCCCCGCCGAGACATTCCCACCCTCGTCGTCGAGCACCGTGTCGTAGCCCTGCGGCAGCGAGCGGACAAACCGGTCCACGTACGTCGCCTTCGCCGCCTCCAGAATTTCCGCCTCGGAGGCACCGGGCCTGCCGTACGCGATGTTGTCCCGGATGGTCCCGCCGAACAGCCAGGTGTCCTGCAGCACCATGCCCATCCGCGAGCGCAGCTCGTGCCGGGTCATCGCGGTGACGTCCACGCCGTCCAGCGTGATCCGGCCGGCGTCGAGCTCGTAAAACCGCATCATCAGGTTCACCAGGGTGGTCTTCCCGGCCCCGGTGGGGCCCACAATCGCCACGGTCTGCCCCGGCTCCGCCACCAGGCTCAGGTCCGAGATCAGCGGCTTGTCCGGCGAATAGGCAAAGGACACGTCCTCAAACACCAGCCGCCCCCGCGTCGCCGCGGGCGCCTCAGCAACCACAGGGTCCGGCGACTGCTCCTCGGTGTCCAGCAGCTCGAAGACCCGCTCAGCGCTGGCGACGCCGGACTGCAGCAGGTTCGCCATCGAGCCGAGCTGGGCCAGCGGCTGGGTGAACTGCCGCGAGTACTGGATGAATGCCTGCACGTCCCCCAGCTGCATCGCGCCCGAGGCCACCTGCAGGCCGCCCACCACGGCGATCCCGACATAGACCAGGTTCCCGATGAACGTCATGGCCGGCATGATCAGCCCGGAGATGAACTGCGCGCCGAAACTGGCCTCGTACAGCTCGGCGTTCTTCTGCCGGAACCGCTCCTCCACCTCGCGCTGCCGGCCGAAGACCTTCACCAGCGCGTGCCCGGTGTAGGTCTCCTCGATCTGGCCGTTCAGCTCGCCGGTGTTCTTCCACTGCGCCACAAACAGCTTCTGCGATCTCTTGGCGATCACCGTCGTGGTCACCAGGGTCAGCGGAATCGTCACCAGCGCAATGATGGCCAGCGTGGGCGAGAGGATGACCATCATCACCAGCACCCCCGCCACGGTCAGCAGCGAGGTCACGGCCTGGCTGATGGACTGCTGCAGGCTCTGCGAGATGTTGTCCACGTCATTCGTGACGCGGCTGAGCAGCTCGCCGCGCTGCACGGTGTCGAAGTAGCGCAGCGGCAGCCTGTTGATCTTCGCCTCGATCCGCTCGCGCAGCCGGAACACGGTGCGCTGCACGACGCCGTTGAGGATGTACGCCTGCATCCAGCCGAACGCCGAGGCCAGCACGTAGAGCACCAGCGCCCACAGGAGCACGGTGGCCAGCGCGGCGAAGTCGATCCCGGTGCCCGGTGTCAGCGTCATGGCGCTGAGCATGTCCGCCTTCTGGGTTTCCCCCGCGGCGCGCAGCTGCGCAATCAGCTGGGACTGGCTCACCCCGGCCGGCAGCTGCTTGGACACGACGCCGGCGAAGATCAGGTTGGTGCCCTCGCCGAGGAGCCGGGGCCCGATCACCGAGAACGTCACGCTCACGACGGCGAGCAGCAGGACCAGCGTCAGCCACAGCCGCTCGGGACGCAGCTCCCCCAGCAGCCGCTTGGCGGACGGGCCGAAGTTCATCGCCTTCTCGACCGGGATGTTCATCCCGGCGAAGGGTCCGCCGTGGCCGGGGCCGCCGCGGGGGCGCGGAATCCGCAGCGGAGCCTCAGTGCCGGCTCCGGAGGCTGTTCCGGTGCCGGTTCCGGCGGCTGTTCCGGTGCCGGTTCCGGGCGTCCGGGACTCGACCTTGCTCATACCGCCTCCTCCGCCGCGAGCTGCGAGTTCACAATTTCCTGGTACGTTCCCGAGGTCTCCAGCAGCTCCTCGTGCGTGCCGTGCGCGACCAGCCTGCCGTCGTCGAGCACCAGGATCTGGTCCGCGTCCACGATGCTGGACACCCGCTGGGCGATGATCACCAGGGTGGCCCCGGCGGTGTGCTGCCGGAGCGCCTGCCGCAGGCGGGCGTCCGTGGCGGTGTCCAGCGAGGAGAAGGAATCGTCAAAGATGTAGAGCTCAGGCCGTTTCACCAGCGCCCGGGCAATCGCAATCCGCTGCCGCTGCCCGCCGGAGACGTTGGTGCCGCCCTGCGAGATCGGCGCGTCCAGCCCGCCCTCCATCTCCCGGACAAAATCCTCCGCCTGCGCGATGTTCAGCGCCCGCCAGAGCTCGTCCTCGGTGGCGTCCGGCTTGCCGTAGAGCAGGTTGCTGCGCACCGTGCCGGAAAACAGGTAGGGCTTCTGCGGCACCAGGCCGATGTGCCCCCAGAGCAGGTCCGGGTGCAGTTCCCGCACGTCCACGCCGTCGATCCGCACCGAGCCGGACGTCGCGTCGAAGAGCCGCGGCATGAGGTTCACCAGGGTGGTCTTGCCCGAACCGGTGGCCCCGATGATCGCCGTCGTCTGCCCCGCCCGGGCGGTGAAGCTGATGCCGGACAGCACCGGGGCCTCGGCACCCGGGTAGGCGAACCCGACGTCGCGCATCTCCAGCTCGCCGCGGCGCACCGCGCTGCTGACCGGATGCTCGGGCGGCCGGACGCTGGACTCGGTCCCGAGCACCGCGCCGATCCGGTCCGCGGAGACGGACGCGCGCGGGATCATGATGGCCATGAAGGTGGCCATCATGACGGACATAAGAATCTGCATGAGGTAGCTCAGGAACGCAATCATGGTCCCCACCTGCATGGAACCGTCCTCGATCCGGAACGCGCCGAACCAGATCACGGCCACGGACGAGACGTTCAGCACCAGCATCACGGTGGGGAACGCGAGCGCCATCAGCCGGCCGGCACGCAGCGCGGTGTCCGTGACGTCCTCGTTGGCCCTGGCGAAGCGGGCGGTCTCCACGTCCTCACGGACGAAGGCGCGGACCACACGGATGCCGGTGAGCTGTTCGCGCAGCACGCGGTTCACCGTGTCGATCCGGGTCTGCATGAGCCGGAACAGCGGGACCATCCGGGTGATGATCAGCCCCACGGCCACCAGCAGCACGGGCACGCTGACGGCGATCAGCCAGGACAGCTGCACGTCCTGCCGGATGGCCATGATGACCCCGCCGATGCTCAGCATGGGCGCGGTGACCATCAGCGTGGCGGACATCAGCACCAGCTGCTGGACCTGCTGGACATCGTTGGTGGAGCGGGTGATCAGGCTCGGGGCGCCGAACCTGGTGACCTCCTGCTCGGAGAAATCCGCCACCTGGCTGAAAATGGCCCCGCGCACGTCCCGGCCCAGCGCCATTGCGGCCTTCGCACCGAAGTACACGGCGGCGATGGTGCAGGCGATCTGCAGCAGGGTCACCATCAGCATCACGCCGCCGACGCGCAGGATGTAGTCAGTGTCCCCGCGCGCCACCCCCTGGTCGATGATGTCCGCGTTCAGGGTGGGCAGGTACAGCGAAGCGATGGACGCCGCCAGCTGGAAGACGACGACGGCGAGCAGCAGCCGCCGCTGCGGCCGCAGGTACTCGACAAGCAGTTTCCAGAGCATCCGTACTCCAAGCCTTGTGACAGCAGAGTGATCCGAAGGTCAGTTTACGTCCGCTTTGCCGCGACGTTTACTGGGAGTTTGCTGTCAGCGGGAGTGTTTCCCGCCGGCCGTAGCCGGCGGCAGGGGCTGCGCCCGGTCCCTAGCCGTTCAGCACGACGTTCGCCGGGGGTTCGCCCGCCAGCATGAGCTCGATCTGCCGCTGCACGAGCCGGCCCATCCTCGGGCGCATGGCCGAACTGTCCCCGCCCACATGCGGGCTGATGATGACGCCGGGGGTCCGCCACAGCGGGTGGTCCTGCGGCAGCGGCTCTGGATCGGTGACGTCCAGGGCGGCGCGGATCCGGCCGGTGGCGGTGTGCCGGACCAGAGCGTCGGTGTCCGCGACCGGTCCGCGGGCCACGTTGACCACCAGGGCGCCGTCGGGCATGGCGGACAGGAAAGCATCGTCGATGAGGTGGCGGGTGGCGTCGCTGAGCGGGACCCCCACGACCACGATGTCGTGCTCCGGGAGCAGGGTGTGCAGCTCGGCGATGCCGTGGACGTGCCCGCGCGGGTCCGTCCGTTCTTTGCTGGCCACCCGGGTCACCGTGGTCTCGAAGGGCAGGAGACGGTCCTCGACGGCCTTGCCCACGCCGCCGTAGCCGACGATCAGCACGCGCCGGTCCGCGAGGCTGGCGGTGGGCCGGGCCTCCCAGCGGCCCTCCTGCTGGTTTTGCAGCAGCCGCGGGAGCTCGCGCTGGCTGGCCAGGATCAGGGCAAGGGCCAGTTCGGCGGTGGAGGTTTCGTGGACGCTGGCGGCGTTGGCGAAAACCCGGCCCGGGGGCAGCGAGTCGGCGACGCCGTCGTATCCGATCGACTGGCTCTGCACGAGTCCGGTTTCCACCGCCTCCAGGCCCCGCAGGACCTGCGTGCCGCCCATGTAGGGCGGGACCACAATGTCGAGGCGCGGCCGCGGCGGCTCCCCGGACAGGTCCCACTCCAGGACGGTGACGTCGGGGTGGGGCTGAAGGTACTCCCGCAGGGTCGCGTCCGGCAGGCTTACAGTAATTTTCGGCATAGCTGACAGCCTAATGGTGGTTCCGCCGCGGGCAGTGTCAACGCCGTGCCAGCGCAGTGCCAGCCACGCCCGTTCCCGCCCCCAGCTGGGAGTTTGCCCTCAGCTTTGGCTTGTCCCGCGCGGCCTTTGGACATGCCCCGCGGTCCGGCATACATTGCAGGAACCCCTCCCTTTGTGACGTGAAAGGTCCTGCTCCATGAACACCTCGGGACCATCCGGTCCGGCCTCCGATTCCCGCCACACCCGGAGGAACCTGCTCCTGGTCTGGGCGTCCACGGCCCTGCTGCTGCTGGGTCTGGTGACGCTCGCCGTCGTCCGCACCGGTCCGGCCCCGGGGACGGACTTCCTCGCCGGCCCCCATGACCAGCGGCCCGAGCACCCAGCGGCCGCCCCGGGCACGCATGCCCCGGAGCCACAGGCCAAGCCGGCTGCCAACCTCGACGCCGAGATCCAGCGGATCCTGGCCGAGAACTCCGGCTACCGGATCGGCGTCGCACTGGTGGACACCCGCGGCGGCGAGCCGCGCAGCTACGGCGACGGGTCCGAGTTCGTGGCGGCCAGCACCGCCAAGATCATCACGGCGGCCGCCTACTACCATCTGGTGGAGACCGGCGAGAAGTCGCTGGACGTGCCGCTGGGGAGCTTCGATGCCGCGTTCCAGGTCAAGGCGATGGTCAACGCCAGCAGTGACGACTCCTGGCTGTTGCTGATGCAGGACATCGGCTACCCCAGACTGATCGAGTACGCAGCGTCCATCGGGATCAGCTACGACCCGGAACAGAACATGCTGACGCCGGCCGAAATGGCGTTACTGCTCCGGCAGCTGTCCACCGGGAAGCTGCTCAACGCGGAGCACACGGAGGAACTGCTCGGCTACATGCAGCAGACCAACAACGAGCGGCTCATTCCGGCCGCCGTCGGCCCGGACGTCACGGTGCAGCACAAGTACGGCGAGTTGGAGGGCTATGTCCACGACGCCGCCGTCCTGACGTCCGGCGGGCGCTCCTACACCCTGGCCATCTACTCCTGGGGCGAGGACGGCGAAAGCGAGGAACGCCTGGCCGTGATCCACGAGCTGACGGAAGCTGTCACAGGCGCGCTCCTGTCGTAGCACCGCCGTCAACGGTGGCGCTGCTGTTTAACGGGCAAAGCCCCCGCTGCACGATGTGCAGCGGGGGCCTTGCGTCCAGCTGGAGAACCGGTCTTAGCGGCCGAAGAGCTTGGCGAAGAAGCCGGTCTTGGTGCTGACTTCACCCTCGTGACCCTTGCAGCGGTCGGCGCTCTTGACGCCCCGCATGACCTGATCGACGTGCTGGCCACAGCCAGCCCAAGTGGTCTTACCGCACTTCTTGCATGCAACCTGTCGGCACATCTGGTTCTCCTTTTGGTAGGTCCTTAATATAACTATACCCCCAGGGGTATAGTCCGCCAAATGCGGCCCCGGGGAACACCCTGTTGCCGGGGCTGCGTTGGTTCCCTACAGTGGCACCGTACAGTGGCACACCGCTGGGCCGCTCCCGAAGGACTGACATACGAACCGTACCGAGAGGACCGCTGACATGGCTTACGTCAAGGTTGGAACCGAGAACAGCACCGACATAGAGCTCTACTATGAGGACCACGGGGCCGGACAGCCGGTGGTCCTGATCCACGGCTACCCGCTCGACGGATCCTCCTGGGAGAAGCAGACCACGGCCCTGCTGGGTGCCGGCTACCGCGTCATCACCTACGACCGCCGCGGCTTCGGCCAGTCCAGCAAACCCACCGACGGCTACGACTACGACACTTTCGTCGCAGACCTCGACACCCTGCTCACCACCCTGGACCTGAACGACGCCGTGCTGGTGGGCTTCTCGATGGGAACCGGCGAGGTGGGCCGCTACCTCGGCACCCACGGTTCGGCCCGGGTGGCGAAGGCGGTGTTCCTCGGCTCGCTGGAGCCCTACCTCCTGCAGGCCGACGACAACCCCGGCGGCGTGCCGCAGTCAGTGTTCGACGGGCTGCTGGAGGCTGTGACGACCGACCGCTACGCTTTCTTCACCGAATTCTTCAAGAACTTCTACAACAGCGACACCTTCCTCGGCACGCCCCGGCTCAGCGAGGAAGTCATGCGGGCCGGCTGGAACCTCGCGACCTCCGGCGGCCCCACCGCCTCGGCTGCCGCCCAGCCGACCTGGCTGACCGACTTCCGCGCCGACATCCCCAAGATCGACGTCCCCGCGCTGATTGTCCACGGAACCGCGGACAACATCCTGCCCATCGACGTCACGGGCCGGCAGTTCACCAAGGCCCTGCCCAGCGCCGAGTACGTGGAGATCGAGGGCGCCCCGCACGGCATGCTCTGGACCCACGCCGCCGAAGTCAACGAGATCCTGCTGGGGTTCCTGGCGAAGTAGGTCCAGGACCCTGGCCCCGCCAGCCGGCCGGACGGACGCTCCGGGGCTTGCGCGCCATGCGTCGGCCGGCCGGACGGACGCTCCGGACCGCGAAAGCGACGCCGCCCCGTCGGGGCTGCCCGCCCCGTCCGCCACGGCTGCCGTCACCTGGTGGATGATTTCCGTCCGCTCGGGCACGCTGCTCAGGTCCTCACCTTTGGTGTAGACGACGAGGGCGTATGCGCTGCCGTCCTTGGCGAGGATGCCGGCGTCGTGCAGTTCCCCGCCCAGCAGTCCGTACTTGTGGAACACGGTGATGCCGGCGGGGACGGCCGCGGGGATGAGCGATTCGTAGTTGGTGCCCTGCATATAGGAGAGCAGCTGCGAGGTGTCCTCCGGGTCCAGCAGAGTTCCGGAGTACAGACCGGCCAGGATGTGCGCCATGTCCGCGGGGGTGAGCGTATTGCTTTCGGGGCTGTAGTCCACACCCATCGAGGCCGCGTACTCGGACAGCTCCTCGTGGCCCACCGCGTCCATGATCAATGACCAGGAGTCGTTGTCGCTCTGCTGGATCATTGCCTGCAGCTGGAATTCCGCGGTGTAGGCCCCGAGCGGATCCTCGAGGGAGGCGGCCCCGGCTTCCACGAGGTGGTAGTAGGCTTCGGCGGCCAGGACCTTGGCAGTGCTGGCCGCGACGAATGCCGCCGGGACACCGTATTCGTGGACATCACCGGTCCCGTCCGTGCCGTCCGACAGGTCGAGGAGGGCGACGCTGATCTGGTACCCAGGGTTGGCGGCGATGATGCTGTTGATCTCGCCGTCCAGGTCAGCGTCGATGGCTCCCGCGGCTGCGGCCGGCAAGGCTGCAGCCGGCGCCGCAGCGGCTGCAGACCCGGTTGCCGGCGCCGTTGCCGGCGCTGGCGTCTGGCCGCTCAGCCCGGTCACCGACGCCTGGCTGTTCGACTGGCCCGCAGCCTGGAGGGCCGCCGTCGAACGCGTCTGCGCGGCGGAATAGGAGCCAGCACCGAGCGCCACCGCCAGAGCCGCGGCGCACAGCGCCACCAAGGCTGCGCGGGTCCGGCGGAACGCCCGGAAGCGCTGCCGGAAGCCCGCGCTGCCGGCGTGGCGGTAACGGGGCTGCCGTGGCGTGCGTTCTTCCATAGTTGCCCAAGCTAGCCACGCCAGCTATGCCGGAGCTATGAATCAGCTGTCACCGCACCCAGCACTGGGGTTAGGTCTCGTCGTCCCACAGGCCGGCGTCCGCGGCGTCTTCCGGCTTATCCTCCGCCTCGGGATCACCCGGACCGACATAGGCGGCGGGCACCGTCCCTGCGGCCTGGGTCAGTTGTTCCTCCCGGATGCTGCCGGCCCGGCCGGGTTCGGCGTGTGGCTGGTAGGCCTCGACGGCGTCCGGGTCGCCCGGCCCGCGCAGGCCGGCCGGATCGTTGCTCGGTTCATTCGGATCGCTCATAACACTGCCTTTCATCCGCGGATCGGTCCCTCCCCACACTAACGTGGGGAGCGGTTGGGCGGACGGGGCATGGGAGCGGATGGGCGGGCGGACGGCGGGACGGCGGCGGGACGGCCGGGTGGCGGCGGGACGGCCGGGTGGCGGCGGGACGGCCGGGTGGCGGCCCGGAGTTGACACCCGCCGGTGGGTACGGTTGACTTTTTGCATATGCTGAAATAACAGTTCCATGATGCGGAATGAAATATCCGCATAGCCCTACACCGTGGATGCCAGCATCGAAACACAAGGACCTGCCTCATGCACCTTGAACAGTTCAACGCGGCCGGCCGCACGGAGGCTGCCGATTCCCTGCGCCCCTGCCTGGATATCCAGCGCTGGATCGACGAACTCGCCGACGAGCGGCCCTACCCGAGCCTCGAAGCACTGCTTGAGGCGGGACACGGCGCAGCCAGCCCGTTCACCCCGGAAGAGCTCGACGCGGCCCTCGCCCACCACCCCCGGATCGGCGAGCGGGCCAAGGGAAACAGCGCCGAAGCCAGGCTGTCCCAGGCGGAACAGGCCGGACTCGGCGAGGCCGACACGGCCGTCGCGAAGGCCCTGGCCGAGGGCAACCGCGCCTACGAGGAGAAGTTCGGGCACGTGTTCCTGATCCGCGCGGCCGGACGCAGCCGCGAGGAGATCCTGGCCGCCCTCACGACACGGCTCGCCCACACCCCGGAAGAAGAACTGACAATCATTGGCCAGCAGTTGCGGGAGATCGCAGTGCTCCGACTTGAAGGACTGATGGGCCGATGAGCATGTCCCACATCACTACACATGTACTCGACACCGGCTCCGGCAAGCCTGCGGCGGACGTCCCGGTCACGCTCCACGTGCTCGACGGCGAACGCTGGGTCCAGATTGCCGAGGGCGCCACGGATGCGGACGGACGCATCAAGGAGCTGGGGCCGGACCGGCTGCCCTCGGGAACCTACCGTCTGGCCTTCGACACCGGAAAGTACTACGCCGCCAGCGGCACGGAGACGTTCTTCCCCGAAGTGGTCCTGACCTTTGGCGTAGCGGAGTCGGAGGCCCATTACCATGTGCCGCTGCTGCTGAGCCCGTTCGCCTACTCCACCTACCGGGGCAGCTGAGCCTCGAATCTGCGGAGCCTGGCGCAGGCTGCGACCGCAGGAGATCCTGTCCGGACCCAAGCTTGCCGGCACGGCGACCGCAACGAATGCAATTAAGCGGCAAGACCGGCCTTAGCCCGACTGGGCCACGACCCCGCCGCCGCACCCGCGGCGGCGCAGCCCCTGCGGCTGACCGAGCTCCCTTCCGCAATGCCGGCCAGCCACCAGGCCGGAGACCCCTTGGCACCAATTGTGACCGGCCGGCCGTCTTGACGCGCGGATCGCTGCCTAGATAATCTCGAAATGCAAGAAAGTTTTCTCACAGAATGAAAACTTGAGCCGACCATTCAACGACGAAAAGAGGTTGGACGTGGCTGCAGGAGAAGAGACCTCCCATATCCTCAGCGGGTTGACTAACCAGCTGCCTGATCGTGATCCGGAAGAGACCGCCGAGTGGCTGGAGTCCCTGGATTCGCTGATTCAGGATCAGGGCACCGAGCGTGCCCAGTACATAATGCGCAGCCTGCTCCAGCGGGCCGGCGCGCAGAGTGTGGGCGTTCCGATGGTGACCACCACGGACTACGTCAACACGATCCCGGTGGACCAGGAAGCGCCGTTCCCCGGGGACGAGGAAATCGAGCGGAAGTACCGGGCGTGGCTGCGGTGGAATGCCGCGGTGATGGTGCACCGGGCGCAGCGGGCCGATATCGGCGTCGGCGGGCACATCTCGACCTATGCCGGGGCCGCGACCCTGTACGAGGTCGGGTTCAACCACTTCTTCCGCGGCAAGGACCACCCCGGCGGCGGGGACCAGGTCTTCTTCCAGGGCCATGCCTCCCCCGGCATGTACGCCCGGGCCTTCATGGAGGGCCGGCTCTCCGAGGAGGACCTGGACGGGTTCCGGCAGGAGAAGTCCAAGGAAGGACATGCCCTCTCCTCCTACCCGCACCCGCGGCTGATGCCGGAGTTCTGGGAGTTCCCCACGGTCTCGATGGGCATCGGGCCGATGAACGCGATCTACCAGGCCCAGTCCAACCGGTACCTGCAGAACCGCGGCATCAAGGACACCTCCGACCAGCAGGTCTGGGCGTTCCTGGGTGACGGGGAAATGGACGAGCCCGAGTCCCGCGGCCTGCTCCAGCTCGCCGCGAACGACAAGCTGGACAACCTCAACTTCGTGATCAACTGCAACCTCCAGCGCCTTGACGGGCCCGTGCGGGGCAACGGGAAGATCATGCAGGAACTCGAGGCGTTCTTCCGCGGCGCGGGCTGGAACGTCATCAAGGTCGTCTGGGGCCGGGAGTGGGATGACCTGCTGGCCAAGGACGAGGACGGCTCGCTCGTGAAGATCATGAACGAAACCGTCGACGGGGACTACCAGACCTACAAGGCCGAGTCCGGCGCGTTCGTCCGCGAGCACTTCTTCGGGCAGACCCCGCAGACCAAGGAAATGGTCCAGGACCTCACCGACGACCAGATCTGGAACCTCAAGCGCGGCGGCCACGACTACAACAAGGTCTACGCCGCGTACAAGGCCGCGACCGAGTTCAAGGGCAAACCCACCGTCATCCTGGCCCACACGGTCAAGGGCTACGGCCTGGGCACGCACTTCGAGGGCCGCAACGCGACGCACCAGATGAAGAAGCTCACCCTCGCGGACCTCAAGGCCTTCCGCGACCACCTGCGCATCCCGATCACCGACGACCAGCTCGAAGCGGACCTCTACCGGCCCCCGTACTACCACCCCGGCATGGACTCCCCCGAGATCCAGTACCTCATGGAACGCCGCCGCGCGCTCGGCGGCTTCGTCCCCGAACGCCGCCCGGACCACACGCCCGTGGAGCTGCCCGATCCCAAAACCTACGAGGTCGCCAAGCGCGGGTCCGGGAAGCAGCGGGCCGCCACCACCATGGCCTTCGTCCGCCTGCTCAAGGACCTGCTCCGGGACAAGAAATTCGGACACCGCATCGTCCCGATCGTTCCGGACGAATCGCGCACCTTCGGCATGGACGCATTCTTCCCGACGGCGAAAATCTACAACCCCGACGGCCAGGGCTACCTCTCCGTGGACCGGGACCTGGTCCTCGCCTACAAGGAATCGGCCCAGGGCCAGCTGATCCACCCGGGCATCAACGAGGCCGGCGCGGTGGCCGCGTTCACCGCCGCCGGCACGTCCTACGCCACCCACGGCGAGCCGCTGATCCCGATCTACGTCTTCTACTCGATGTTCGGTTTCCAGCGCACGGGCGATTCCTTCTGGGCCGCCGCGGACCAGATGACCCGCGGGTTCATCATCGGTGCCACCGCCGGGCGCACCACGCTGACCGGCGAAGGCCTGCAGCACGCCGACGGCCACTCCCCGATCCTGGCCGCCACCAACCCGGCCGTTTTGACCTACGATCCGGCCTTTGGCTACGAAATCGGCCACATCATCCGGGACGGCCTGGAACGGATGTACGGCCCGGCGTCCGCGGACCGGAACCTGATGTACTACCTCACGGTCTACAACGAGCCGATCTTCCAGCCGGCCGAACCCGAGAACCTCGACGTCAACGGTGTGCTGAAAGGCATCCACCGGGTGTCGGCGTCGGACCTGGAAGGGCAAAAAAGCCAGATCCTGGCCTCCGGCGTCTCGGTGCCCTGGGCCTTGGAGGCCCAGCGGATCCTCGCCGAGGACTGGGGCGTCTCCGCGGACGTCTGGTCCGTCACGTCCTGGACCGAGCTGCGCCGCGACGGGCTCGCCGCCGAGGAAGAAGCCTTCCTCAACCCCGGCCAGCCCGCCCGCGTCCCGTTCGTGGCCCAGCAGCTCGCCGGCGCCACCGGCCCGATCGTGGCCGTGACCGACTACATGAAGGCCGTCCCGGACCAGATCCGCCAGTTCCTGCCGCACCAGTTCGCCTCGCTCGGCGCGGACGGCTTCGGCTTCTCCGACACCCGCGCCGCAGCCCGCCGCTTCTTCAAGAACGACACCCACTCCATTGTGGTGAAGACCCTGCAGCTGCTGGCCTCGCGCGGGGAGGTCGACGGCGGCGTGCCCGCCTACGCGATGGACCGGTACAAGCTCCTGGACGTCAACGCCGGGACCACCGGCGGAGCGGGCGGCGACGCCTGACCCGCGGTGTTAGGGGCGTTAGGGTGGGCAAATGAGCGACAGCGGAGCAGTGAGCCCGAGCCGGACCCCAGGCACGACGGCGGTGCTGCTTGCCGCCGGCGCCGGCACCCGGCTGGGACTCGGACCCAAGGCGCTGCTCCCGTTCCGCGGCCGCTCCCTCGTGGAAGTTGTGGCCGACGTGCTGCTCGCAGGCGGCTGCCGGGAAGTGGTGATTGTGCTCGGGGCCAACGCGGCAAGGGTCCGGTCTCGCACCGACCTCAGCCAGCACCGGGTCATCGAGAACCCGGACTGGGACACCGGAATGGGCAGCTCGTTCCGGCTCGGAATTGCCGCGGCGGCCCCTGGGGACCACGTGCTCATGGCGCTGGTGGACCAGCCGGGGCTGACAGCTTCGACCGTCGCCCGGCTGCTGGCCTCCCACCTGCCAGGCCGGGTGACGGCGGCCGCCTACCGCGGCCCGGAAGGAAAGCTGCACCGCGGACATCCGCTGCTTCTGGATGCCGGCCTGCGCGCTCCAGCCGCGGAATCGGCAACGGGCGACGCCGGGGCACGCCTTTTCCTGCAGGCCCACCCGGAGCTGATCGACCTTGTGGACTGCAGCGACCTTTCCGGCGGCGAGGACCTCGACACCCCGGACCAGCTGCACCTCCTCGACTAGAACCAAGCCGCCCTCGCCGAACCACAACGCGGGGTCAGATCCGGCCCAAAAAGCACCCCAGCATGGGCCGGATCTGACCCCGCGTTGGGTTTAGCGGGAAGGGCCGAGCAGCTCTTCGAGTCCCCTCTTGAATCCGGCCCGGCCGCCGTGGGCGGGATGCCTGATCTTTGGGACATCCAAGCCGCGCCGCCGCAGGCTGCGGTGCGCCACGTTGCCCACAGCCACCACCGTTTCGATGGCGAATTCCTCCTCCAGAGCCTGCCAAAACGGGGTTCCCAGTGCCGCTTCGGCGGCGGTGGGAGTGCGGTTGGACAGCGGCCGACCAGGCACATGGGTATGCCAGGGGCAGGCACTCCAGAGCAGCGGCAGGAACTCCAGCTCGGCCAGCACCTCCCACATCACCGTGGCCGTCGGTTCGGCCGCAATCCCCGCAGCTTCCGCCGGCAGCACATATCCCTTGCCCGGCCCGAACAGCCCGAAGCTGTTGGCGGGACCTAAGAACATCGTGCGGTTGGTGAAGGGAACTCCGGTGATCCCCATACCCCGGAAGCCGGGGGCTTCCCCCAGCAGCAGTACCTTCGGGGAGCGCTCCAGCATTTCGCGCAGGTAGATCGCCAGGTTCCGCCGGCGCAGGGCGTTTCCGGGCACGGCGTGGTCGAAGAAATTGTTGCACCCCGGCCCCGTTTCCACGGCCGCGAGCCGGTCGATAAAGCCCTCGATGAAGGATGAAGTCATTCGGTGCCCGTTCCTTGGCAGCTCATAGGTCAATCAGACTATCCGGCCGCTTCGCCGCCGGCACAGGCTGCAGCGCCGCTTTAGCATGGGGGCATGGCGGACATGACCATCTTCACCGTGGGGCACTCCACGCATCCGATCGACGAGTTCATCGGCATCCTGAAGGCCCACGGCATCAGGAAGCTGGTCGACGTGCGCACCGTCCCGAAGTCGCGGCACAACCCGCAGTTCAATGCCGACGCCCTGGCGGCGAGCGTGCGGGCCAGCGGCATCACCTACCGGCGGATGGCATCCCTTGGCGGCCTCCGGCACGCCCGGAAGGACAGCCCCAACGGCGCCTGGCGGAACGCGTCGTTCCGGGGGTACGCCGACTACATGCAGACCGGGGAATTTTCCACGGCGATCGCCCAGCTGCTGGAACGCGGGCGGACCAACAATCTGGCGATCATGTGCGCGGAAGCCGTCCCGTGGCGCTGCCACCGCTCGCTGATCGGGGACGCGCTCCTGGTCCGGAACGTCGAGGTGCTCGACATCATGACGGACAAGTCGGCCAAACCCCACACCCTCACCTCGTTCGCACGCGTTGAGGGAGACCGGGTCTGGTACCCGGCAGGCTAGCGTCGCGCACGCCCAGCACAACGCGGGGTCAGACCCGGCCCATGAATCACGCCAGCATGGGCCGGATCTGACCCCGCGTTGGTTTGGGAAAGGGGCTACCAGCGGGGGTGGATCGATTCGCGGAAGTAGCGGTCGTAGATTTCGTGGACGCCGACGTCGAAGGTTGCATCGATGCCGCTGACACCCGCCGCTTCGGCGTTGGCGCGGGCCTGGTCCGGGTTCCGCGCGCCGGGGATCACCGTGCTGACGCCCTCCTGCGCCGCGATCCAGGCGATGGCCGCCTGGGCGGTGCTGACGCCGTCGGGCACCAGTTCCTCGAACTCGGCCACCGCTTTGAGGCCCTGCCCGAAATCCACGCCGGAGAAGGTCTCCCCGGCGTCGAACGCCGAGCCGGTGCGGTTGTAGTTCCGGTGGTCGTCCGCGGCGAAGGACGTGTCCGCGGTGTACTTGCCGGACAGCAGTCCCGAGGCGAGCGGCACCCGGGCGATGATCCCGACGCCGGCAGCCTGCGCCGCGGGCAGCACCACGTCCAGCGGCTTGAGCCGGAAGGCGTTGAGGATGATCTGCACGGTGGCCGTGCCGTCGTGGCGCATGGCCTCAAGCGCTTCGTCGGTCCGCTCCACGCTGACGCCGTAGTTCCGGATGGCCCCCTCGGCCACGAGCGTGTCCAGCGCGTCGTAGACTTCGGCGTTGCTGTACACCGCGGTGGGCGGGCAGTGCAGCTGGACCAGGTCCAGCTGCTCCATGCCCAGGTTGCGCCGGGATCGGTCGGTCCACGCGCGGAAGTTGGCGAGGTTGTAGTTCTCCGGCAGCTGCTCCGCCCGGCGGCCCATCTTCGTGGCCACCGTGATGTCCAGGCCCGGGTTGCCGGCCAGGAATGCGCCGATGGCCTGTTCGCTGCGGCCGTCGCCGTAGACGTCGGCAGTGTCAAAGAACGTGACGCCGGCGTCCACGGAGGCGGCCAGGATGGCCTGCGCCTGCGCCGGATCGACGTTGCCCCAGTCCGCGCCCAGCTGCCAGGTCCCCAGTCCGACAATGGAGACGTTCCGTCCGGTCTTGCCCAAGATTCGCTGTTCCATCATCCGACTATAGGCCGGAACCCAAACGCGGGGTCAGCTACGGCCCAAGAAATCCCACGACATGGGCCGTACCTGACCCCGCGTTGCTAGTGGCGGGAGGGGGTGCGGCCGGCTTCCTTCAGGGCCAGGTAGATTTTGTCCCGGGCGATGGGCAGCTCCGCGAACCTCACCCCCGTGGCGTTCCGGATGGCGTTGGCCAGCGCCGGTGCCACCGGATTGAACGGGCTCTCGCTCATCGACTTCGCGCCCAGCGGTCCCAGCTTGTCGGACGTGTCGGCGAAATACACCTCGCTGCGCGGCACGTCCGCGAAGGACGGGATGTGGTACTGCCGGAGGATGTCCGTGGTGACCCGTCCGGCACCGTCCACCCTGACCTCCTCATACAGGGCCGCGCCGAGCGCCTGCGCGATGCCGCCCTCGATCTGCCCGCGGCACTGCCGCGGGTTGACCACCACGCCGGCGTCGGCGGCCTGGACGCTCTGCAGGATCCGCAGCTCCCCCGTCCCGGTGTTCACGGCCACCCGGAAACCGTGGACGTTGAACGCCACCGACCGCGGGGTCCCGCCCCAGTGCCCCTCGGCGGAGAGTTCGACGCCGGCCGCTGCGGCGGCGTCGAACAGTTCCGCCAGCGGCACCCGGGTTCCCCCGCAGCTGACGGCGCCGTCCTCCAGCACGCACGCGGAGGACTGGACCTGGCGGATGCCGGCGGCGAAGGCCCGGATCCGCACCGCGAGTTCCTCGGCCGCGGCCAGGGTGGCCTTCCCTGCCACCACCGTCCCGGCCGAGCCGAATGCGCCGGAATCGTGGTCCACGAGGTCGGTGTCCGACTGCCGGACCGCGATCCGGCCCGCGGTGGTGGACAACGCGGTGGCGGCGAGCTGGGCGTGCACCGTGGTGGTGCCGTTGCCGAATTCCGCGGTTCCCACGTCCACCTGGTAGGTCCCGTCGGGCAGGAGCCGGAGCCGGGAATGCGCGAAGTGGCCCCGCGGCGGGACGGTGTCGATCATGGACAGCGCCGAGCCCTCGCCGGTGACCCAGTCCGGTCCGAGGTCCCCGAGTCCGGCGGACCGGTAGAGTTCCCGGCCGCGTCCCAGGGCGTCCTGCACCAGCCGCGTGCACTGGTCCAGCCCGTAGCTGCCGTAGAGCACGTCCTCTTCCGGGTCGGGGTGGGTGGAGAGCATGTCGTCACCCTCGCGGACCATGTTGCGGCGGCGGAACTCCATCGGGTCCATGCCGATCCCGGCGGCAAGCTCGTCGACGGCGGACTCGATCGCGAAGATCATCTGGCTCAGCCCGTAGCCGCGGAAGGCGCCGGAGGGCACGGTGTGGGTGTAGACGGCGTGCGCGTCGACCTTCTTGTTGGCGCAGTTGTAGACGCCGAGGGATTCCCCGCAGCCGTGGAACATCACGCCCACGGAATGGTTGCCGTAGGCTCCGGCGTTGGTCAGCACGTCCAGCTGCAGGGCGGTCAGCTGGCCCGCGTTGCTGGCGGCCGCCTTGAGCCGGATGGTGAACGGGTGCCGGGTGGTGGAAGCCGTGAACTGCTCGGTGCGGGTGAATTCGAGCTGCACCGGGCGCCGCAGTTTCAGCGCGGCCAGGGCGACGATGTCCTCGGTGAGGACTTCCTGTTTGCCGCCAAAGCCGCCGCCGACCCGTCCCGCCACGACCCGGATCCGGTCCTCCGGCAGGCCGAAGATCCGGCCCAGGGTGCGCCGGACCAGGAAGGGCACCTGGCTGGAGGTGCGGACCTGGAGCCGGCCGCCGTCGTCGATCGAGGCGATGGCGGCGTGGGTCTCCAGTGCGGTGTGCTGCACGCGCTGGGTGCGGTAGGTCTGCTCGTGGATGAAGTCCGCTGCCGCGAAGGCCGCCGCGACGTCGCCCAGTTCGGAGTGCAGCTCGGCCACGACGTTCCGTTCCGGTGCGCCGATGCGTGCGGTGGCGGCGTCCTTGTCCCCGTGGACCAGCGGGGCGCCGGGGCGCATTGCGTCCTGCGGCGTGAACACGGCGTCCAGCACCTGGTACTCCACCTTCAGCGCCCGGACACCGGCTTCCGCCGCGGCCACGGTGTCGGCGGCGACGGCGGCAACCTTCTGCCCGACAAACCGGACGACGTCGTCCAGCACCCGGGTGTCGTCCGGATCGTCGGTGTAGTGCTCGTGCTGCGCGGTGGAAAACAGCTGCGCGGGTGCGTCCGCGTGGGTGAAAACCGCCGCCACGCCGGGAATCCGCAGGGCGTCCGTGGCGTCGACGGACAGCACGCGGGCGTGGGCGTGCGGGGAGCGCAGCAGCTTCAGGTGCAGCAGCCCCGGAAGCTCCGACGCCGGAACGTCCAGAGTGAAGCGCGCCGTGCCGGTGACGATCGTCAGGCCCGCGGGCGCCGGGACGTCGTCGCCGAGCTGGCCGGGACGCGGATCGCGCTGGCCCTCGCCGGCGGTCCCGGACCCCGGCCCCGCGGGGCCGGGGTGGCCCTCACGGTCCGGGGGGATGGATTCGCCGTGCGCGCCCTCCCCCCAGACGGCGTCCGCAATGGCCCGGTAGCCGGTGCAGCGGCAGAGGTTCCCCTTGAGGTTCCGGGGCAGGTCCGCCTGCTGCTCGTCGTCGAAGGTGGCCGCCGTCATCAGCATGCCGGCGGTGCAGAATCCGCACTGGAAGCCCTGCCGGTCCAGGAACTGCTGCTGCATCGGGTGGAGGGCGCCGGAGGGCGCAGTCAGGTCCGCGTCGCTCCCCCCGGAGGCACCGCAGGTGCGGGCAAGCCCTTCGATGGTGGTGACGGCGCGCCCCTCGGCCCGGACGGCCGGATAGATGCAGCTGTGCACGGGGGTGCCGTCCACGTGGACTGTGCAGGCGCCGCAGTCGCCGCCGTCGCAGCCCTTTTTGACGCCGAAGTTGCCCTGTTCGCGCAGGAAGGTGCGCAGGCACTGGCCGGGACGGGGTTCCGCCTCGGCCGGGACGCCGTTGATTTCGATGGCTCGGTCGGACCGGTTGGACATGCTCAGGCCCCTTTCTGCTCCGGCATACCCTGCTGTGGCGCAGCCTGCGGTGCAACCGGGTGCCGTGGGCGGGCCGCAGTACCCTGCGGCGGCCAGAAGTCCCCGGACACGCGGACCGGCGGGACCCCGGCCGGGGATGCCAGTTCGTCCCTGATTTCCTCTGCCAGCCGGTAGGTCATGTCCTTCCGCCAGGCGGGCAGGCCGTGGATGTCATCGTGGTAGAGCCCGTCCGGAATGGCGGCGTCGAGCGCTTCGGCCAGGGCCGCCGGCGACGTCGCGGCGCCGTCCGGCGCGGCGAAGCGCAGCTGCACGGGGCGGGTGGTGGCCGCGGTGACTGTCAGGAACAGGCTGCCGTCGGCGTCGAGCCTGCCGATCAGCAGCACCCCCGACCGGCCCAGGTTGCTCAGCGACAGCCGACGGAAGGCCACCCGGGAGGCGAGGGCCGACGCCGGCAGCTGGATCTTGCGGAGCAGCTCGCCGGGTGCCAGGCAGTTGCGCCCGTCCCCGGTGACGAAGTCCGCGACCGGGACGGTGCGGCTGGCGCCGCCGGGACCGAGCACCGTTGCCACACCGTCCAGGGCCGCGCAGAGCGAGGTCATGGGTCCGGCCGGCAGGGACGTGCAGAGATTGCCGCCCACGGTGGACATGTTCCAGACCTTGAACGAGGCCACGAAGGAGTCGCAGCAGGGCCGGACCAGCTCAAGGGCGGGCCAGCCGGCAGCGTGGGAGCGGGCGGTTTCACTGGCGGGAAGCGCATAGAGTTCCGCGACAGTGCAGGTGGCGGCGAACTCGATCCCGGCGTCGGACACGGTGACGGACGGCCAGCCGGTGGAGCCAAGGTCCAGCAGCCGCCTGAGCGGTTCCTTGCCGAAGGCGTAGCCGCCGTAGGAAAACAGCACGGTGCCGCCCGCCAACCAGGCGTCGCCGGCGCGCCAGTCGGCCGGGTCTTGGGTGCGGACCACGGCCTCAATGGTGTTCATGTCCATGGCGTCTCCTGGTTCTGCAGTGTGCGTACCGGCAGTGTGCGTACCTGAAGTGTGCGGACCGGCAGTGTGCCGGCCGGAGGGGCGGCCGTATGGCCGTGGCCGGCGTGCTGGTGGATTGGTCCGCTCCCGTGTTTCAGGGACAGCCCGCGGGCGGACCGGGTGCGGCTCGCCACCAGTTCCGCGGTGATGGACGCCGCCACTTCGGCCGGGGTGACCGCGCCCACGCCCAGCGCGGCCTGCAGCAGGGGATGTCGAACTTGGAATCGTGGGTGAGTACGCACACAACGGTCCGGGCATCGAGGCGGCCGGCGGCGGCTTCGGCGGCCAGATAGTGGTGCGGCCAGCCGGTGGCCACCTGGTCCGCTTCGGCAAAGCGTGACTGGATCGCGAAGGCCGGCCGCGCGTCGCACAGGGAGACGTGGTAGCCGAGCAGCCGGCCGGCAGGCAGCAGGGCCGCGCCGAAGTCGTTGGCGCCAAACACCAGCATCCGGAACGCTGGCAGCCGGCTCTCCAGCAGCAGGGTGACCGGGCCCGGCCTCGTCCGGGGATTTTGTGGCACGGCTGTGCCGGAAAGGCAGCCCACCGGCGGGGCAAGCCGGACCAGCCCGGTCCGGCCGCCGCGGAGCATGGGCTCCAGCTGGGCGGCGGCCGCCAGCAGCAGCGGATGTTTCCCGTCCCCGGCACCGCCCAGCAGTGCGGCCACGGCCGCGGACTGCGACACCTGGTAGCTGCCCGGGTCCGGGATGATGACGGCGGAGGCCGCCGGGCAGCAATTCGATGTGGATTTCCAGCTCACCGCCGCAGGTGAGCCCGGCAGCGAACGCGTCCTCGGCACTGTAGCCGAAGGACACCCTGCGCGGGCCGCCGTCGGCCATCACCTCAAAGGCCGCAGCCACGACGGCGCCCTCGACGCAACCGCCGGACTCGGACACCCGCATGGAGGTTCCCACCGGGCGCGGAACGGAACCGCCGGCGCCGACAACTGTGGCCACAGCGCAGCGCTCACCGGCGGCCGCCGGCCCCCAGGCTGCCAGCGCGGGCATCAGGTCCAGCACCGCTGCACCCCCTTTCGCAGCGAAACCCGCACGCCGGCCACGGGTTCTAGTAGCCGATCCGGGTCTGCAGGCTGTTCCAGGTGTGGAACGGCTGCAGCACAGGCGGCGCTTCCGGGCCGTCAAGCTCCAGCTTGTGCACGGGCAGGACGGCCGCAGGCTGGTTGTTCTCGAAGTACTCGTAAAACACGGCGTCGTCGAATCCCACGGAGGCGGCGTCGTGGCGGTCGGCGGCAAAAATGACGCGGTCCACACGGGCCCACAGTGCGGAGGCCAGGCACATGGGGCATGGCTCGCAGCTGGTGTAGAGCGTGGCCCCGCTGAGTTCGAAGGTGCCCAGCTCGGTGCAGGCCCGGCGGATGGCCGTGACCTCGGCGTGGGCGGTGGGGTCGTTGGTGGCGGTGACCCGGTTGACGCCGTCGAATGCCTGGCCCTCCGCGGTGACGATGACGGCCCCGAACGGCCCCCCGCTGTTCAGGACATTGGCCGTGGCCAGCTCGATGGACCGGGCGAGATGCGTCTGATCCGTGACGGTGACAGCCATAAGTCGACTCCCTACTGTGTGGAAGCCGGTACCCCGCGACGAAATGTAATGCGTCAGCTGCGTCGGTTACCAGGCTTCGGCGTGTGCGATGAAGGTTCAGTTACGCCTGGTAGATAGCCTCCGGGTCCCCGGGTGCCCGCCTTTGACACCAGCGAGAATAGCAGCGGATGGGGGTCCGCGCCAGAGATCTTTGGAAGCCTCGTTTCGTGATGTGAAATTCTGATTTCCACGGTGTCACAGTCCTGAAACTGGCAGGTTGGGCAGGCAGCGGGAACGGGCGCGGGGAACGTGGCGGGACTACTTCGGCGCACCCGGCCGTGGCGCTGAAGCTGGCAGCCGGTTGGACCTGGCTGCCCGCAGCCGGGTGACCCAGCGCGAAACCCGTCCGGGCCGTTGCCCACGGTCGGCCGGGAAGTAGAAGTCGGGATCGGTGCCGCCGCGGGGCAGATAGAGCTCTTCCACTGCCTGCGGCGGCTCGGTACCCTGCCTGGCGGACACTTGATGCTGCATTTTCTGCTCCTTAGTTTTCACAATGCGAAAGTTAGTTCTTGTTATACGGAAACGCTAAGGCGATACCGGAGCCCCGTCAAGGGTCTGCGATCCCGGTCACCCGGCCCGGCGGTCACAATCGGTAATTTCAGATTGTGATGTACACCACCGGCCGGCTGGGCTAATCTTGGAAGTAATTCGTGGCGTAGGTCACGTAACCTGGGAGCACAGCAGGCAGGGTTGTAATGAGCTGGCGTCAACTGACGTCGGCTCTTTTTTATGGGCCGGCGGAGAAAAAACGAACGCTCAACGCGTTCCAAATCTCTATGCGGGATCTTTGATTCCGCATACCGGAAGTTGGGAAACCCCACCATGAACAACAAAATCGTCCTCGGCCAGAACCAGTTCGGTAAGGCCGAAGTCCGCGTCGTGAAGATCACCCGCGACACGGACCGCCACGAGATCGAAGACCTCAACGTCACCTCGCAGCTCCGCGGCGACTTCGCCGCGGCCCACCTCGAAGGCGACAACAGCCACGTGGTTCCCACGGACACACAGAAGAACACCGTTTATGCCTTCGCCCGGGAGGGCATCGGGTCCCCCGAAGCGTTCCTGCTCCGGCTTGGAGAGCACTTCACCTCAAGCTTCGACTGGGTGACCGGCGGCCGCTGGGAAGCTGAGTCCTACAGCTGGGACCGCATCCAGGTCCGCGGCGCCTCACACGACCACTCGTTCGTGCGCAACGGCCAGGAAGTCCGGACCGCCGTCCTGTTCCGCGACGGCGGTCAGAACCACCTCATCTCCGGCCTGAAGGACCTGACCGTCCTTAAGTCCACGCAGTCGGGCTTCGTCGGCTACCCGCGCGACAAGTACACCACCCTGTCGGAGACCACGGACCGGATCCTCGCCACCGATGTTTCCGCTCGCTGGCGCTTCAAGCCCGGCACGGATTTCAGCTCGCTCGATTTCAACAAGAGCTACGAGGATGTCAAGGGCCTCCTGCTTGAGGCGTTCACTGAGCGGTACTCCCACGCCCTCCAGCAGACGCTGTTCGACATGGGCACCAAGGTCCTGGAAGCACACAGCGAGATCGAGGAAATCAAGTTCTCGATGCCCAACAAGCACCATTTCCTGGTGGACCTCTCGCCGTTCGGCCTCGACAACCCCAACGAGGTCTTCTTCGCCGCAGACCGCCCGTACGGCCTGATCGAGGCCACGGTCCTGCGCGAGAACGCAACACCGGCCGACATCGCTTGGTCCGGCATCGCCGGATTCTGCTAGGACCCCCGCCGCCGGCTTAGAGACACCGCCTGTTCCAGGGCCAGCACCCGTGCCGGCCCTGGAACAGGCCACCCACCCCATCAGCCATAACTGTTAGCCAGACACCGTTAGCCAGACAAAGTCGTCTGCCATGAACCCAGAAAGTCTGCCATGAACATGAAAAAGAAGCCGTCAGCGGTCAAGTCCCGTCCCGGCCCTACCCCATCCACCCGGCCCGAGGATGAACGGCTCCCGATTGCCAGCAGCTTCGCGTACGGATTCCAACATGTCCTGACCATGTACGGCGGCATCATTGCGGTCCCCCTGATCGTCGGGCAGGCCGCCGGCCTCTCCCCCGCGGATATCGGGATCCTGATTGCGGCCGCACTCTTTATGGGCGGGCTGGCAACCCTCCTGCAGACCCTGGGCCTTCCGTTCTTCGGATCGCAACTGCCCCTGGTGCAGGGCGTGTCGTTCGCCAGCGTGGCAACCATGGTGGCAATTGTCACCGGCGGCGGCGGCCTTCCGGCCGTCTTCGGCGCCGTCATCGTCTCCGCAGCGATCGGTCTCCTCATCGCCCCGGTCTTTTCAAAGATAGTCCGGTTCTTCCCGCCCGTCGTGACCGGGACGGTGATCACCACGATCGGCCTGACCCTGATGCCGGTGGCCGCCAACTGGGCCATGGGCGGCAACAAAAAGGCCGACGACTACGGCAGCATGGCGAACATCGGGCTGGCCGGGATCACGCTTGCCCTGGTGCTCGTGTTCAGCAAGGTCGGCAGTGCCACCATTTCCCGGCTCTCCATCCTGCTCGCCATGGTGGGCGGGACGATTGTCGCCGTCGTGACCGGGATGGCCAACTTCTCCAAAGTCGGGGACGGCCCGATCGTGGCGTTTCCAACGCCGTTCCACCTGGGCATGCCCACCTTTGAAATCGCAGCCATCATCTCCATGGTGATCGTGGTCCTGGTGATCCTGACCGAGACCATGGCCGACATCCTCGCCGTTGGCGAGATCGTCGGAACCAAAGTGGACTCGAAGAGGATCGCTGCAGGCCTGCGGGCCGACATGGGTTCCAGCCTGCTGGCGCCCATTTTCGGATCCTTCACCCAGAGCGCGTTCGCCCAGAACGTCGGACTGGTTGCCGTCACGAAGATCAGGAGCCGCTACGTCGTCGCCGCCGGCGGCGTCATCCTCGTGCTGCTGGGCCTGCTGCCCGTCCTGGGCCGCGTCGTGGCCGCAGTCCCCACGGCGGTCCTCGGCGGAGCAGGCATCGTGCTGTTCGGCACGGTTGCCGCCAGCGGTATCCGCACGCTGGCCAAGGTCGAGTACCGGAACAACATGAACCTGATCATCGTCGCCGCCTCGATCGGCTTCGGCATGATCCCGATCGCGGCCCCGACGTTCTATGACAAGTTCCCGTCCTGGTTCAGCACGATATTCCACTCCGGCATCAGCTCCGCCGCTGTGATGGCCATCGCGCTGAATCTGCTCTTCAACCACCTGAAAGCAGGCAATTCGGAGAACCAGTCGGTCTTTGTGGCCGGAACCGGACGGGTCATCCGCGAGGACGACCTGAAGCCACTGGCCGACGGCGACCGCTTCGAAGGCGGCAAGCTGATCGACTGCGACGGCAAGGAAGTTCCGGTGGAGTCGGCATCGCAATCCGACCACTGACGGCCAGCGACGCCACCGCCGTGACAGTTGCGGCCCCTGTCCCCGAGGGGGAGGGTGCTGCAGGGTGCCGGCTCAGTCCGCGGCACTACGGCGGCGGCTCAGCTCTTGGTGAGGTCCCGGGAAATCGCCAGGGCCGCCTCGCGCAGCAGCGGCACCGCCCGGTCCGCGAAGGACTCGTCCACCCGGGAGACAGGCCCGGAGACCGAAATCGCCGCGGGGGTCGGCGCGTTGGGGATGGCGATGGCGAAACAGCGGACGCCGATCTCCTGCTCCTCCTCGTCGATGGAGTAGCCGCGGTCCCGGATCAGCTTCAGGTCCGCCAGCAGGGCCTCGACATCGCCGATGCTCTTGGGGGTGGGGGTGGGCATGCCCTTCCGGGCGACGATGCCGCGCACCGTCTCATCGTCCAGCTGGGCAAGAATCGCTTTGCCCATTCCGGTGGCGTGCATGAAGCCGCGGCGGCCCACCTCGGTGATCATCCGCATGGAATGCAGCGACGGAACCTGAGCCACGTACATAACCATGTCCGAGTCCAGCACGGCCATGTTGGCGGTTTCCCCGAGGCGCTCCACGAGGGACTGGAGCTGCGGACGGGCGAGAGCCCCCAGTTGCTTGTTCGCTGCCTCGCCGAGGCGGATCAGGCGCGGCCCCAGGGCATAGCGGCGGTTCGGCAGTTGCCGGATGTATCCCAGATTGACCAGGGTGCGGAGCAGCCGGTGGATGGTTGGCAGCGGCAGATCGGTGGAGGAGGAGAGCTCGCTGAGGGTGACGTCCCCGCCGGCATCAGTAATCAGTTCCAGAAGTTCGAAAACGCGCTCAACGGACTGCACGCCTCCGGGGGCTTTTTCCGCCATAACTGTGGGTCTCCTGAGGGGTCGCTGACGACAACTTTTATCCGCATCGTGAAAAAAGTGCTTAGTAGACCCAAGATACAGCACGGCCAGCGCCGCGTCGATGTGCACGCTCAAGGCAGACCGCAACGGCTGCCAGAGGCTTGCATTTCCACATGGCAGATAATAATATCCATAATACGAAATAAATTGATTACAGTGAACGCCCGTCCGCGGGCCGACTAGGAGGAATTCAATGGCGAATCCGAGCCCCGGAAATTCGATCACCCTGCGCGTGGAGGCACCGTCCAGCTTCACCGCCACCAGCGAACTGGCAGCCGCCGTCGGTGCCGCCGGCGCTGCGATCACCGCCCTGGACGTCACCGAGTCCCACCACGAGACCCTCGTCGTCGACGTCACCTGCAACACCACCGACGACGAGCACGCAGGCCGCGTCAAGGACGCGCTCAACGCGCTCGGCGGCGTCACCGTCCGGAACGTCTCGGACCGCACCTTCCTGATGCACCTCGGCGGCAAGCTCGAGGTGGTCCCGAAGGTCGCGCTGCGCAACCGCGACGATCTGTCCCGCGCATACACCCCCGGCGTGGCGCGGGTCTGCCTCGCTATCGCGGAGAACCCCGAGGCCGCCCGGAACCTGACCATCAAGCGCAACACCATCGCCGTCGTCACCGACGGCTCGGCCGTCCTGGGCCTGGGCAACATCGGCCCGGCCGCCGCCCTGCCGGTCATGGAAGGCAAGGCGGCCCTGTTCAAGCAGTTCGCCAACGTCGACGCCTGGCCGGTCTGCCTGGACACCCAGGACACCGAGGAAATCATCATGATCGTCAAGGCGCTCGCCCCGGTCTACGGCGGCGTCAACCTCGAGGACATCGCCGCACCGCGCTGCTTCGAAATTGAAAACCGCCTCCGTGCGGAACTGGACATCCCCGTCTTTCATGATGACCAGCACGGGACCGCCATCGTCACGCTGGCTGCCCTGGCCAATGCCCTGCGGGTTGTGGACAAGAAGCTCGGAGAGGTCCGGATCGTGGTGTCCGGTGTCGGCGCCGCCGGTTCCGCCATCATCGCGCTGCTCAAGGCCCAGGGCGCACGCCACATCATCGCCGCGGGCCGTTCGGGAGCCATCCACTCCGGCGAACGGTACAACGACGAGCACCGCACCTGGATCGCCGAGAACACCAACGAGGAGGGATTCTCCGGCTCCCTGCATGAGGCGCTCAAGGGAGCGGACGTCTTCATCGGCGTCAGCGCCCCCAACGTGATCGGCGAAGAGCAGGTGGCATCCATGGCCGAGGACGCTATTGTGTTCGCCATGGCCAACCCCACGCCGGAGATCGATCCGGCCATCGCGTCACGGCATGCAGCAGTGGTGGCGACCGGCCGCAGCGATTTCCCCAACCAGATCAACAACGTCCTGGCCTTTCCCGGGTTCTTCCGCGGGCTGCTGGACGCGGGGGCAGCCGACATCACCCCCGGGATGCTGGTGGCCGCGGCCGAGGCGATCGCGAACCGGGTTGCAGACGATGAGCTCAACGCCAGCTACATCATTCCCAGCGTCTTCGATCCCCATGTTGCCGCCGACGTCGCCGCCGCTGTCGCCGCGGCAGCCCATGCGGCGGTCCCGGCCGCTGCCCCCGCCCGCGCCTGACTCGCAGCCCGATGCCCCGACTTATCCACCGCCCAGGAAGGACCACAATGGCTCCCACCATTTCATCCCCCCACGCCGAGGAATACACGGACTTCCTCACCACGCCGGCCTACGAACTGGTGGGCTGAGAGATGGCCATCAAGGCTTCATTGAGTGCCAAGGACCTTACGGACATCGACGCCCGGCTGGCGGCAACGGATGAGCTGCTGGAACGGAACTACCCGGGCGACGACGGCACCCGCCAGCCGGTCCACACCGTCTACGTCCCGGCGGACCGCTTCACACCGGGATTCGCCGCCGGCTGGGGCGCCCAGGCGCTGGCCGCCGCCGACGCCCACGGCGGGCTGGAGCGGCTCGGCGCCCTGCTGGGCCAGGACCCCGAGCTGGCTTCCGCCGTCGCCACCCGCGTCGCCGCGAAGCTCGGCAGCGAGCCGATCGAGGATCTCCGGCTGGACTTCGAGGACGGCTACGGGGACCGGGGCGACGCCGCCGAGGACGCGGCCGCCGCCACCGCCGCGGCCGCCGTGGCCGCCTCGGTGGCGGACGGCAGCGCCCCGCCGTTCATCGGGATCCGGTTCAAGTGCTTCGAGGCGCCCACGCGTGCCCGCGGGCTGCGCACCCTGGACCTGTTCGTCTCCGGCCTGGCCGCCGCCGGCGAGCTGCCGGAAGGGCTCGTCCTCACCCTGCCCAAGGTCACCACCGTGGCGCAGGTGCAGGCCATGGACTACGCCGTGTCCCGGCTGGAGGAAATCCACTCGCTGCCCGCCGGCCGGCTGCGCTTTGAGGTCCAGGTCGAGACACCGCAGCTGATCCTGGGCCCGGACGGCACCTCCCCGGTGGCGCAGCTGCCGCACGCCGTCCCAGGACGGATCAGCGCCCTGCACTACGGCACCTACGACTACTCGGCATCCCTGCAGATCTCCGCGGAATACCAGTCTATGGAACACCCGGTGGCCGACTACGCCAAAGAGGTGATGCAGCTCGCCGTCGCCGGCACCGGCATCCGGCTCTCCGACGGCTCCACCAACGTCATCCCCGTCGGCGACGGCGTGCAGGACGCCTGGCGGCTCCACGGCCGGCTGGTCCGCCGCTCACTGGAACGCGGCTACTACCAGGGCTGGGACCTCCACCCCGCCCAGCTGCCCAGCCGCTTCGCCGCCACCTACGCGTTCTACCGGCAGGGCCTCCCCGCCGCCGCCGCGCGGCTGCGCAACTACGTGGAGCGCACCGAGGGCGGGGTCATGGACGAACCCGCCACGGCCAGGGCCCTGGCGGCCTTCGTGCTGCGCGGCATCCAGTGCGGGGCCGCCGGCGCGGAGGAAGTCCACGGGCTGACCGGCCTCGGACTGCCCCAGCTGACTGCCCTGGCCCACCCCCGGCTGGCCCAGCCGGCCGCCACCCACAACCGCTGACCCCCTCCACTTACCTTTTAATAAAGGAGCGCACCCCATGAGCAACTACTTTTCCCCCGAAGGCGGCCTGCCGCCGCAGACCCAGCTCCTCACCGACCGCGCCGTGGTCAAAGAGGCCTACACCGTCATCCCCAAAGGCGTGCTGCGCGACATCGTCACCTCCAACCTCCCCGGCTGGACCAAGACCCGCGCCTGGATCATCGCCCGGCCCATCGCGGGCTTCGCCACGACCTTCTCGCAGCTGATCGTGGAGGTGGCTCCCGGCGGCGGCAGCGACAAGCCCGAGGCGGAGGCCGGCGTCGAAGGCGTCATCTTCCTCACCAAGGGCGAGCTGACTCTGACGCTCGACGGCGAGATCCACCACTTGGAGGCCGGCGGCTACGCCTACCTTGCGGCGGGATCGGACTGGAAGGTCTCCAACGACGCCGCAGGGGACGCCGCCAGTTTCCAGTGGATCCGCAAGGCCTACGAGCCGCTGGAAGGCTTCACGGCGAAGTCCTTCGTGACCCGCGACCAGGACATCGAGCCCCGGCCCATGCCGGGCACCAACGGGGCCTGGGCCACCACCCGCTTTGTGGACCCGGACGATATGGCCCACGACATGCACGTCAATATCGTCACGTTCCAGCCCGGCGGCTCCATCCCGTTCGCCGAAACCCACGTGATGGAACACGGCCTCTTTGTCCTCGAGGGCAAGGCCGTCTACCGGCTCAACGACGACTGGGTGGAAGTCGAGGCCGGCGACTTCATGTGGCTCCGCGCCTTCTGCCCCCAGGCCTGCTACGCCGGCGGGCCGGGCCCCTTCCGCTACCTGCTCTACAAGGACGTCAACCGCCAGATCCGCCTCACCTGAGCACGGCTGCGCGACCCGGCGCCTGCAGGCTTGGCGGCGCTTGCTAGCCTGAGGCTGTGAAGTACGAATCCTTGTGGATCGGAATGCTTATTGGCGCCGCGCTCGGCCTTGCCATCGGGGTTGCCACCGCCGACAAGCCGTTTACGGGCCTGCTGATCGGCATCGGCGTCGGGGCGCTCGTGGGTCTTACGGCCCGGAAGGATCCGTCCAAGGGGTAGAGAAATCCCCCAGCTGAAACAACCGGGCCCTGACGCCGCCGGGCCCGGTTGCTGTGCCCGGTAACAGGCGGGTCCCCCGCCCGCCCTGCAGCCGCCTCCGGCATTAACGCACCCCTTGACTCTTGCGCCCAACCTTCCCTACACTTTTCATAAAGCAGAATCTTTATTCCACAAAGTGGAAGTTGAGCAAGGCGAAGAAGCCTCGTCCGGCTTCCGCCCGTACCGGAAAGAAACCCACCATGACGTACACCGTGAACTGTTCCATCCTGCTGACCGAACTGCCCCTCCTTGAGCGGCCGGCCGCTGCGAAGGCCGCCGGCTTCGACGCCGTCGAGTTCTGGTGGCCCTTCGCGGCGTCAGTGCCCGCCGACGCCGAAGTCACCCGCTTCGAGCAGGCCATCACCGACGCCGGGGTCCAGCTCACGGGCCTGAACTTCAACGCCGGCGACATGCCGGGCGGCGACCGCGGCCTCGTGTCCTGGAAGGGCCGCTGCTCGGAGTTCAAGGACAACATCGACGTGGTGGCCGGCATCGGCGGACGCCTCGGCTGCACCTCCTTCAATGCCCTCTACGGCAACCGCCAGGACGGCCAGACCCCGGAGGCCCAGGATGACCTGGCGGTCAAGAACCTCGCCGCGGCTGCGGCGGGAGTGGCCGGCATCGGCGGCACCGTGCTGCTCGAACCGGTCAGCGGCGCCCCGCGCTACCCGCTCCTCACGGCCGAGGACGCCGTCCAGGTCGTCTCCCGCGTGAAGCAGGAAACCGGCGCGGATAACATCAAGCTCCTCGCCGACTTCTACCACCTCGCAGTCAACGGGGATGACGTCGCCGCCGTCATCGAAAAGCACGCCAAAGACTTCGGCCACATCCAGATCGCCGACAACCCCGGCCGCGGCGCTCCCGGAACCGGCGAGCTTCCCCTCGGCGAGTGGGTCGCCCGCAGCCGCCAGCTCGGCTACGAGGGCTACATCGGCCTCGAATACAAGGCACCGGCGGAAACCGCCTTCGCCTGGGCCATCCGCCAGCGCGCGGCCCACTGACCGTTCCGCCCCGCACCGCGGCGGACCAGCCGCGCCACCACCAGACTCCAGTAAAGGAACCATCATGAGCAATGTTGCAGTCATCGGACTCGGAATCATGGGCCTGCCCATGGCTATCAACCTGGTCAAGGCCCGCCACACCGTTTCCGGCTTCAACCGCAGCCAGGACAAGATCGATAAGCTTGTCTCCGCCGGCGGACGCGGCGCCACCAGCATCGCCGACGCCGTCAAGGACGCCGACGTCGTCATCACCATGGTGCCGGATTCCCCCGACGTCGAAGGCGTTGTCAGCGGCCCCGACGGCGTGTTCGCCCACGCCAGGCCGGGCACCCTGTGGATCGACGCCAGCAGCATCCGCCCGGATGTTGCCAAGCGCCTGGCCAACGACGCCAAGGCCGCCAGCATCCGTGCCCTCGATGCCCCGGTGTCCGGCGGCGAACAGGGCGCCATCGACGCGGCCCTGTCCATCATGGTGGGCGGCGACGCGGCAGACTTCGAGGCCGCCCAGGATGTCCTCACCGCGGTCGGCAAGACCATCGTCCACGTCGGCCCGGCCGGCTCAGGCCAGACGGTCAAAGCGGCCAACCAGCTGATCGTCGCCGTCAACATCGAGGTCCTCGCCGAGGCCATCGCCTTCCTCGAAGCCTACGGCGTCGACACTGACGCGGCCCTGAAGGTCCTTGGCGGCGGCCTTGCCGGCTCCAAGGTCCTGGACCAGAAGGGCCAGAAGATGCTCGACCGGAACTTCGACCCCGGCTTCCGCCTGGCCCTGCACCACAAGGACCTGGGCATCGTCACCTCGGCCGCCCGCGAAGCCAACGTCGCGGTCCCCCTGGGCGCCGTCGTCGCACAGCTCGTCGCCGCCAGCGTCAACCAGGGCGACGGCGGGCTGGACCACTCCGGACTCTTCAAGCAGGTCCTGCAGCTCAGCGGCCGCGCCTAAGCAACCGCGGCCGGCCACCGCCCGGTCCACCCCGTCCGGCGCCCCGGCCACCCCGCCTGGCCTCCGGCCACCCGCAGGCCGCCGCAATCCGGCCGTCTGACCCGTCCCAGCCACCCGCCGTCCGGGGGCACTTCGCCACGGACACGCCGGCCGCCGTCGCGATTTACGACGCCGCGCCCCCCAAAGTGCCCCGCAACGGTTCGCGGGCCTTCCTTCAGCACACCCAAAAACAGACTTCCAAGGAGTACACCATGACTAAGATGCGCACCGTAGACGCTGCCGTCGCCATCCTGGAAAAGGAGGGCGCCACCGAGGCGTTCGGCCTGCCGGGGGCGGCCATCAACCCGTTCTACTCCGCCATGCGGATCCACGGCGGGATACGCCACACCCTGGCCCGCCACGTTGAAGGCGCCAGCCACATGGCTGACGGCTACAGCCGGGCCCAGGACGGCAACATCGGCATCTGCATCGGCACCTCCGGCCCCGCCGGCACCGACATGATCACCGGGCTGTACGCGGCCTGGGCCGATTCCATCCCCATGCTCTGCATCACCGGCCAGGCCCCGGTGGCCAAACTGCACAAGGAGGACTTCCAGGCCGTGGACATCGAGTCCATCGCCAAGCCTGTCACCAAGCTGGCCATGACCGTCCGCGAACCGGGCCAGGTTCCGGGTGCTTTCCAGAAGGCGTTCCAGCTGATGCGCTCCGGCCGTCCGGGTCCGGTGCTCCTGGACCTGCCGATCGACGTGCAGATGGCCGAGATCGAGTTCGACATCGACGCCTACGAACCCCTGGCCGTCGAAAAGCCCCGCGCCAGTAGGAAACAGCTGGACAAGGCACTGGACATGCTCACCGCGGCGAAGCACCCGCTGATCGTGGCCGGCGGCGGCATCATCAACGCCGGGGCATCCGCTGCACTGGTGGAACTGGCCGAACTGCTGGGCGTGCCGGTCATCCCCACCCTGATGGGCTGGGGCGCCATCGCCGACGACCACCCGCTGATGGCCGGCATGGTGGGCCTGCAGACCTCGCACCGCTACGGCAACGAGACCATGCTGGCCTCCGACTTCGTCATCGGCATCGGCAACCGCTGGGCCAACCGCCACACCGGCGGCCTGGAGACCTACACGGCCGGCCGCACGTTCGTGCACATCGACATCGAACCGACGCAGATCGGCCGCGTGTTCTCCCCGGACCTGGGCATCGCCTCCGACGCCGGCGCGGCCCTGACGGGTCTCATTGAACTGGCCCGGGAACGCCAGGCCGCGGGCACCCTGCCGGACTATTCCGGCTGGGCCGCCGACTGCGCGGAGCGCAAGGCCACCCTGCACCGCAAGACGCACTTCGAGAACATCCCGATCAAACCGCAGCGGGTGTACGAGGAGATGAACAAGGCGTTCGGCAAGGACACCACCTACGTCTCCACGATCGGCCTGTCACAGATCGCCGGCGCCCAGATGCTGCACGTGTTCGGTCCGCGCAAGTGGATCAACGCCGGCCAGGCCGGCCCGCTGGGCTGGACCGCCCCGGCCGCCCTGGGCGTGGTGCGCGGCAAGCCGGACGAGACCGTCGTCGCGCTGTCGGGTGACTACGATTTCCAGTTCATGATCGAGGAACTGGCCGTCGGGGCGCAGTTCAACCTGCCCTACATCCACGTGGTGGTCAACAACTCCTACCTGGGCCTGATCCGCCAGTCCCAGCGCGGCTTCAGCATGGAGCAGAACGTGTCCCTGGCGTTCGAGAACATCAACTCCACGGATCTCTCCGCAACCGCCAGCGGCTACGGCGTGGACCACGTCAAGGTGGCCGAGGGCCTTGGCTGCAAGGCCATCCGGGTGGAGGACCCCAGCGACCTGGCGTCCGCCTTCGACAAGGCCCAGGCCTTGATGGGCGAGTTCCGGGTTCCCGTGGTGGTGGAAGTAATCCTGGAGAAGATCACCAATATCTCCATGGGTGTGGAAATCAACGCCGTCAACGAGTTCGAGGCCCTGGCCGAATCCCGCGGGGACGCCCCCACCGCTATCCTGGCCATGCAGGGCTAGGAAATGCGCATTGTCATAGCTCCGGACAAGTTCAAAGGATCACTCTCCGCTCCGGACGTCGCGCGGCACCTGGCAGCAGGGCTGAAGGCGGCAACCGGGTCCAACCTGGATGTTCTCCTGATTCCGGTGGCCGACGGCGGCGAAGGGACCCTGGATGCCGCCGTCGGCTCCGGCTTCACCCGCCGCAGCGCCGTCGTCAGCGGACCCACAGGGCAGCCGCTGACAGCGGACTTCGCGGTCCGCGGCCGGGAGGCGGTCATCGAGATGGCGGCCGCCTCCGGGCTCGCGGTCCTGCCCGGCGCCGGCCCCGACTCCGCCAGCGCCACCTGCTCCACCAGCCTGGGCACCGGCGAACTGATCCGCGCGGCACTGGACGCAGGCTGCCGGCAGATCATCCTCGGCGTGGGCGGCAGCGCCAGCACCGACGGCGGCGCCGGCGTCCTGCAGGGGCTCGGTGCCCGGTTCCTGGACAGTGAGGGCCGCGAGCTTCCGCCCGGCGGCGCCGCGCTGTCGCGGCTGGAGCGGATCGACTTCGCGGGGTTCGACCCGCGGCTGGAGGAAGCCCGCTTTGTGCTGGCCAGCGACGTCGACAATCCGCTGCTTGGCCCCGAGGGCGCCGCCGCGGTCTTCGGACCGCAGAAGGGCGCCAGCCCTGCGGATGTGGACGCCCTCGACGCCGCGCTGTCCCGCTTCGTCGACGTGCTCGCGGCGGAAATCGGGCCGCGGGCGGTCAAAGCCGCACAGGCCCCCGGCGCCGGGGCAGCCGGCGGGGCAGGCTACGCTGCGATCGCGGCCCTGGCGGCCACGCGCCGGCCGGGCATCGACGTCGTCCTCGAATTCACCGGACTGGCGGAGCGCCTGGCCGGCGCGGACCTGGTCATTACCGGGGAAGGAAGCCTGGACGAACAAAGCCTGCTGGGCAAAACCCCGCTGGGCGTCGCGCGGGCGGCCGCGCGGGCAGGGGTACCGGTCATCGCTGTCTGCGGACGCACCACGCTGGGCCCGGAACAGCTCGCCGAATCCGGCTTCCGCGAGGTGCACGCTTTGACGGAACTCGAAAGCAATGTAGACACATGTATAGCGCAGGCGGCAGCACTGCTGGAACGCCTGGGGCGGAACATCGGCCTGCAGCTGGCGGGACCGGCCGAAGAACCCGCGGCAGTGAGCAAGGAGAGCCTGAATGCCTGAAGAAACCTTTGACCTCGTCATCCGGGGGCAGCACGTCCTCACCACGGCCGGAATCGCGCCGCGCGAAGTGGGAGTACGCGGCGGCAAGATCGTTGCCCTCGAGCCGCTCGGCAACGGCCTGTCCGGCGCGCAAGTCATCGAGCTCGCGGAGGACGAAACCCTGCTTCCCGGGCTCGTCGACACCCACGTCCACGTCAACGAGCCCGGCCGCACCGAGTGGGAGGGCTTCGCCTCCGCCACCCGGGCGGCTGCCGCAGGCGGCGTGACCACCATCATCGACATGCCGCTCAATTCCATCCCGCCCGCCACCACGGTGGAGGGCCTCAAACTCAAACGCGAGGTGGCCGAGGACCAGGCGTTCGTTGACGTGGGGTTCTGGGGCGGAGCCATTCCCGGCAACAAGGCGGACCTCCGGCCGCTGCATGACGAGGGCGTCTTCGGCTTCAAGTGTTTCCTGCTGCACTCGGGCGTGGACGAGTTCCCGCACCTGGACGCGGACGAGATGGAGGAGGACATGGCCGAGCTCAGGTCCTTCGATTCGCTCATGATCGTCCACGCCGAGGATTCCCGTGCGATCGACCGGGCCCCGCACCCGGGCGGCGACCAGTACGAAAAATTCCTGGCCTCCCGGCCACGCGGCGCGGAGAACAAGGCCATCGCCGAGGTGATTGAACGTGCCCGCTGGACCGGTGCGCGCGCCCACATCCTGCACCTGTCATCCTCGGACGCGCTGCCCATGATCGCTTCCGCCAAGCGCGACGGCCTCCACCTCACCGTGGAAACCTGCCCGCATTACCTCACCCTGATGGCCGAGGAAATCCCCAACGGGGCCACCGCCTACAAGTGCTGCCCGCCCATCCGCGAGGCCGCCAACCGGGAGCTGCTCTGGCAGGGCCTCCTGGACGGCACCATCGACTGCATCGTCTCGGACCACTCCCCGTCCACCCTGGACCTCAAGGACCTGGAAAACGGCGACTTCGCCGTGGCCTGGGGCGGGGTCTCCTCGCTCCAGCTGGGCCTGTCCCTGATCTGGACGGAGGCCCGGCACCGCGGCATCCCGCTGGAACAGGTGGTGTCCTGGATGGCGCGGAAGCCCGCCGAACTCGCCCGGCTGAACACCAAGGGCCAGCTGGCCCTGGGATACGACGCCGATTTCTCCATCTTCGCGCCGGACGAGGCCTTCGTGGTCGATGTCTCCAAGCTCAAGCACAAGAACCCCATCACCCCTTACGACGGCAAAGCCCTCTCCGGCGTGGTCCGCAGGACCTTCCTGCGCGGACGCGAGATCGACGGCCGGACCCCCAGCGGAAAACTCCTCCGCCGCGGCGGAGTCTGACATCTGCGATGGCAACCGAAGCCCATTCCCCGAGAGGCCTGCATGTGCGCCGGGAGCCGGGTCCGGCCGCCGGGCCGCGTCTCAGGGCGCACGGCCTGGCCGTGTGGGTAACACCGGGCGCCGGCCAGGACGTCGATGACACCGTCATGGCGCGGGCCGCGGCACTGGTGCTGGCGCACGCCCTGAAGATTGCCCCGGGGGCGGACGTCCAGCTCTGGCCCGCCCCCGGAGCTGCAACCCCCGACGACGGCGGAACCCCGCTGCCGTCGTCGGCCGCTGTGGAGGACTCCCCGCCAGAGGACGACGGCGGCGCGACCCGGCTGCCGCCCTCGGCCAGTTCCGCCAGCCTGGTATGCGTGGATCTGGCTGCCGGCGAGGCACACCTCGACGGGCAGCGGGTGCCGCTGACGGGCGTCGAATTCAGGCTGCTGCGGCATCTGGTGGAGAATTGCTCCCGCATCGTGGGCCGCGAGGAGCTGCGGCTATTCCTTGAATCGTTCGACTCGCCTGCGGCTGCGTCGCGGTCCATCGATGTGTACGTGGGCCGGGTGCGGCGCAAGCTGCGGGGTGGGCGGCACGCGATCGCCACGGTCCGCGGCGGCGGCTACCAGTTTGTCCCCGGGCCCCGTACCAAGGTGCGCGGACCGGCGGAATACAGCATCTGAACCTGCGGTTGTGCAAAATAAGCTCGTCTTTGTTCACACAGCTCCACCGACAGAGCTCCCAAGACCTCCCACCCCGAAGGAACCCCCATGACCCCTATGACCCCCAATCTGACCGTGAAACTCCAGCCCGGAACCTCCGCCCCGGAATTCACGCTTCCGGACGCCGCAGGACAGAAGGTCTCGCTGGCCGATTACCGCGGAAAAAACGTCATCGTGTACTTCTACCCCAAGGCCGCCACCCCCGGCTGCACCACCGAGGCCTGCGATTTCCGCGACAGCCTGGCCTCCCTGCAGGGTTCCGGCTATGAAGTGCTGGGAATCTCCCCCGACGCCCCCGAGGCGCTGGCGCACTTTACCGGCGACTTCGCCCTGACTTTCCCGCTGCTCGCCGACGAAGACCACGCCGTGGCCCTGGCCTACGGCGCCTGGGGCGAAAAACTGGTCAACGGCGAGGTCACCGAAGCGATCGTCCGCTCCACCGTGGTGCTCGACCCCGAGGGCAAGGTGAAGCTGGCGCAGTACCAGGTCAAGGCGCAGGGCCACGTCGCCGCGCTGAAGGAAGAGCTCGGCGTCTAGGCACCCTGCGGAAACCGGCTAGGGCCGCGTCCCGGCCACGATGGTGGCCGTGGAGCGGAGCCGGATGGCGCCGTCGTGCTCGTAGCGGCCGAGCAGCTGGAAGACCTCGGAACGTATCAGCTCCCGGGATTCCGCGTCCGAGCTGGCCAGGCCCATCGCAACGGTGGTCGCAATGTCGGTCATGAACTCCCAGTAGCGATCCGGGGATTCGTGCACCAGGTCCGTGCTGACTTTCCGTTCGCTGACGTCGACGAGGCCTGCCTCGCGGAACCTGCTGGTCATCAGTCCTGCCGCTGCATACCGGAACAACCCCGGTGTCCCCGGGGGCGGCGGCGGGAGTTCCGTGTGGTGGGCCAGCGTGCCCACGATCAGGCTTGCCCACGGGTTTTCCGCGGCCCGGCCCCACACGGCGGCGGTTATCCGCGCCCCGGGCCTGGCGGTCCGGACCATCTCCCGGAGCGCCGGCGCCATCGCGGGGAAGAACATGAATCCGAAGCGGCAAATCACGGCGTCGAAGGATTCGTCTGCCAACGGCAGCGCAGCGGCATCGCAGACCTCGAACCGGACGTTTTGAAGGCCCCGGGCTGACGCTTTGAGCCTGGCCACGTTAAGCATGCCAGCGGAAATGTCAGTCAGGACCACTTGGCCGTCCGGCACCATTGCCGCCGCCGTGAGCCCCGGCTCGCCCGTTCCTGACGCCACGTCCAGCACCGAGGAACCCGGATGCAGCCGCGCCTCCTCAATCAGGGCGTCGCCGAACGGGCCGTGCCAGCCGAGCAGTTCGGTGTCCCATTTCTGCCAGCCTGCTGCGAACTGGTCCCAGATGATGCGCTGCTGGTCACGGATGCTGTCCGCTGTGACTGACATGGTGCGACTCCTTACGCCCGGACCGCACCCTCCCCCAACCACTAGTGTGCTCCCGCGGCCCCGGCGGTAGCAATGGTTGCCGGCGCAGTAGGCTTAACGGCATGTCTATCCCCGAAAACTCCGGCACCGCAGGCGAGCAGCACGTCCCCGAACGGCGTGAAATCACTGTGCGCCGGGCGCCGAAGTACGTGCCGTTCCTGGTCCTGGGCGGGCTCCTGGGCTTCGGTGTGGCCGCTTTCCTCGCCTACGGACTCCCGGGCGATGAAAGCTACGATGCCAGCGCCGTGTTCGGCTTTTTCATGATCATGTGCGGCGCGGGCGGCGTCATTGTGGGTGGCCTCGTGGCGCTCATCCTGGACCGGGTCAGTATCCGCCGGGCCAAGCGCGCAGTCGTCGAATCCGTGCCCGATTCCGTGCCCGACACCGAGGACCCGCAGGGCGCCTGAGCGGCGCCGCAGGTCATAAACCGGCCGCCGGGAAAGTCCCGGCGCAAACGTGAGATAATCGACCAGTGGCACGCGGCGATGGAAAACTTTCTCATGACCTTCTCTCTGGCGAAAAGGGCCCTCAGGACGCATGTGGCGTCTTCGGGGTCTGGGCTCCCGGCGAAGAGGTTGCAAAACTCACCTATTACGGGCTGTATGCATTGCAGCACCGCGGTCAGGAGTCGGCTGGTATAGCCACCAGCGACGGCAATCGGATCAACGTCTACAAGGACATGGGACTCGTTTCCCAGGTCTTCGACGAGACCACGCTGAACACCCTGACCGGGCACCTGGCCGTCGGCCACTGCCGTTACTCAACCACCGGCGCCAGCCACTGGGCCAACGCGCAGCCCACTCTGGGCGCGACCGCAACCGGCACTGTGGCCCTGGCCCACAACGGCAACCTGACCAACACCGCCGAGCTCAAGGCCATGCTCGTGGACCGCAACGGCGGCCAGCTCACCGGCGAAATGAAGCAGGGCAACACCTCGGACACCGCCCTCGTCACGGCCCTGCTGGAGGGCGAAGAGGGCAAGTCGCTCGAACAGACCGCCATGGAACTGCTGCCCCAGATCAAGGGCGGCTTCTGCTTTGTCTTCATGGATGAAGGCACCCTCTACGCAGCCCGCGATACCTACGGAATCCGCCCGCTCTGCCTGGGCCGGCTGGAGCGCGGCTGGGTGGTCGCGTCCGAGCAGTCCGCCCTCGCCACGGTCGGCGCCAGCTTCATCCGCGAAATCGAGCCCGGCGAGTTCATCGCGATCGATGAGGACGGCGTACGCTCCCAGCGCTTCGCCGAGGCGACGCCGGCAGGCTGCGTCTTCGAATATGTCTACCTCGCCCGGCCGGACGCCTCCATTGCCGGACGCTCCGTGTACGAGTCCCGCGTGGAGATGGGCCGCCAGCTGGCCCGCGAAAACACCCAGGAAGCGGACATCGTCATCCCGGTGCCGGAATCGGGGACCCCCGCGGCGGTGGGCTACGCCGAGGAATCCGGCATCCCCTTCGCCCACGGCTTCGTCAAGAACGCCTACGTCGGCCGGACGTTCATCCAGCCCTCACAGACCCTGCGCCAGCTCGGCATCCGGCTCAAGCTCAACGCCCTCGAATCCGTCATCCGCGGCAAGCGCGTCGTCGTCGTCGACGACTCGATCGTCCGCGGCAATACCCAGCGCGCGATCGTCCGGATGCTCCGCGAAGCCGGCGCCGCCTCCGTCCACGTGAAGATCTCCTCCCCGCCGGTGCAGTGGCCCTGCTTCTACGGCATCGACTTCGCGTCCCGCGCGGAGCTGATCGCCAACGGCGCCACGATCGAGGAAATCTCCCAGGCCATCGGTGCCGACTCGCTGGCCTACATCTCCGAAGACGGCATGATCGACGCCACCCGCCAGCCGCGCGAACGCCTGTGCACCGCCTGCTTCACCGGCCAGTACCCGATCGAGCTCCCGGGCGCCGACAAGCTGGGCAAGAACCTGCTCGAACGCACCGATCTCGGCGGCCTCCCCGCCGCCGGAGACGCCGCCCTCGGCGCCGCTGCGCCGGAAACCGCCGCCGAGGCTGCCGCCGCCATCAGCCCCGACGAGGATCCGGCCGAAAAGCCCGGTGCCACCGGCTGCGATCCGGGCCCGGACGCCGAATTCGAAGAACTGCTCACCGATGACGATCGCGTTGATCGTTCCATTGCTGCCGACAAGAAAGAGCCCGTATGACTTCCGCCTCCCCGGCCGCTGACATGAACGCCGCCCAGAACACCGTCGGCATCACCTACGCCTCCGCCGGCGTCGACGTCGAGGCCGGCGACCGCGCCGTCGAACTCATGAAGGATGCCGTCAAGGCCACCCATAACTCCTCGGTGATTGGCGGCGTCGGCGGTTTCGCCGGCCTCTACGACGTCTCGAAGCTGCTCACCTACAAGCGCCCGCTGCTGGCCACCTCCACCGACGGCGTCGGCACCAAGGTCGCCATCGCGCAGGCCATGGACATCCACGACACCATCGGTTTCGACCTCGTCGGCATGGTGGTCGATGACATCGTGGTGGTGGGCGCCGAGCCGCTGTACATGACCGACTACATCGCCTGCGGCAAGGTGGTCCCGGAACGCATCGCGGACATCGTCCGTGGCATCGCGGCCGCCTGCTCCGTCGCCGGCACCGCCCTGGTGGGCGGCGAAACCGCCGAGCACCCGGGCCTGCTGGGCGAGCACGAGTACGACGTCGCCGGCGCCGCCACCGGTGTTGTCGAAGCCGCCGACCTGCTGGGCCCGGACCGTGTCCGCGCCGGCGACGTGGTGATCGGCATGGCCTCCTCGGGCCTGCATTCCAACGGCTACTCCCTGGTCCGCCGCGTCATCAACCACGCCGGCTGGGCCCTGGACCGCCATGTCTCCGAATTCAGCCGCACGCTGGGCGAGGAACTCCTGGAACCGACCCGCGTCTACGCCGCCGACTGCCTGGACCTGGCCCGCACGTTCCCGGTGAGCGGCTCCGCCGCCGGCCAGGCCGTGCACGGCTTCAGCCACGTGACGGGTGGCGGCCTCGCCGCCAACCTGGCCCGCGTCCTGCCGCAGGGCCTGCTGGCCACCGTGGACCGCGCCACCTGGCAGCTCCCGGCCATCTTCCGGCTCGTCGCCGAACTGGGCAACGTCCCGCTGGCCGACCTGGAGCGCACGCTGAACCTTGGCGTGGGCATGGTCGCGATCGTCTCGCCGGAGGCCGCCGACGCCGCGGTGAACCGCCTCAACGAACGCGGGCTGCCGGCCTGGGTCATGGGCACCGTGGAGCAGAATTCGGACTCGATCGTCAAGACCGGACCGGACTATGTGCAGGGCGCCAAGGGCGTCGACGGCGGCGCCGTCCGGCTGGTCAACACCTACGCCTAAACCTCATCGAGTGCTCCCCAACCGCCGGCCCAAAACGGCGGTTGGGGAGCACTCGATCTGCTTAAGCTCACTCCGGGTACCCGGGCTCAGACCTCCAGGATGCTGAACACGCCGCCCTGCGGGTCCTCGAGGGTGGCGATGGTGCCGGCTTCGTCGACCTCGTCCGGTTCAATCAGGACTCTGCCGCCGGCAGCCACCGCCGCCGCGACCGCTTCGGCGACGCCGGACACCCCGAAGTACACCTGCCACCCGGGCTTAAGCGTGCCCTCGGCCCCCGCGGGGACTGCGGCGATCCCGGCCACCTCCGCGCCGTCCACCATCAGCGTGGTGTACCTGCCGCCGTCGTCCTGCGGATACTCCGTGACGTCATGCCCGAACAACTGCTGGAAGAACCCGACGGCGGACTGCGGCTCGGGCGTCAGCAGTTCGGCCCAGGCCAGGGCACCGGGTTCCCCGCTGCGGCCGGCACCGAAGTGGCTCCCGGCCTGCCACGCGCCGGTGGCGCCTCCTCCGGGCGGGGCGAAGAAGACCATCACCCCGGTTCCGCCCACCGGCTCGGGGCCGAACTCCAGGCTGCCGCCGGCATGGACCAGTCCGTCGGCGAGTTCCCGCGCATCGGAGGACGCGAAGTACACGTTCCACTGCCCGGGCGCTCCGGCGGCCTGCTGCTGCGGGTTCTGCGGCGCGATCACGGTGACCAGGTCCCCGCCCAGGAAAGCCTGCGCGTAGCTGCGCCCGTCCGGGGTGGGCAGGTCCTCATAGCGCCAGCCGAACACGGCGGCATAGAAGGCCTTGGCCGCGCCCACGTCACTGGTCTGCAGGTCCGTCCAGCAGATCTCGCCGTCTGTGAACCCTGTGCGAATGGTCATGGCAGTCCTCCCGGAGCAGAAAACCCGCCGTCCGCTTCCCGAGAGGGAGCGGCCGGCGGGCCTGAAATCATGTGGTCGGCAATCCGCTAACGGAAGAGCATGCCGGAAAGAAGTGTCGACTAACCTATCCGACGGGAATCTACCTCGTCGTCGTCCTCTTCCACATCGTCCGCGTACTTATCCACATAGGCCGAATAATCCGGCTCTACAGGCTCATTCGAGAACCGACTCGGTGCACGAACCTCAGAGCTTTTAAGCTCACGCTGAAGCGCAGTGTAGTCAGTGTTCGGGGAATAGTACTTAATATCCCGAGCCTGCTTGGTAGCTTTTGCCTTTTGACGGCCGCGCCCCATGGCGTGACCCCCTTTTGTACTCGGACCGGAGGTGGTCACCATTGGCGTTAGTGAGGCCCCGGAATGTTTGGTCAATTTGTCGTACACCTAGATTACATGCTTTCAGCAGTAACTGCTCCCCGCGGCGGCCGCCGTGGACAGTGTGGCGCCCCCCCGCAACCCCGGCCGGCTCCCCGGCGGCGTGCGGCCCGCCCGGCATCTTAGATAGAGTTCCGTAGTGGACTTCCGGAAACGGGTCCCTCCGGCGGGCGCCCAGCCGCGGAAAAGATGCACGGAAGTGGTGAATTCTCAGTGACCGAAGAGAACGAAGGGCCCGGGGTTTCCGCTGCCGGCGCACCCGGAGAACGGCCCGTCCCCGCCTCACCGGCCGTACCGGCCTTCGAGCCATCTGCCGTTCCGCCGAAGCCGGCCACGCCGCCGACGTCCGCGACGCCGGTCGTGCCGTTGGCTGCCCCGACCGCAACGCAGCCCGCGACGCAGCCAGCCCGCCTGTCCGTGCCGCCGGTCAGCCAGCCCGACGCCGGCATGCCCGGCCCGCGCCGGGACGGCCGTGGAGCCCGGAGTGCCCAGGGCGCCATGGGCTCCACCGGCGCCGGCGGCGCCGCCCTGGCGGGGGCCGGCAGGGCGGCTTCGGAAAAGGCATGGCAGCTGGGTGCTCTGGTACGCCGGCAGAGCCCCGCGAGAATCGGTGCCGCGGTTGCCGCCGTCGTCGTTATGGGTCTGCTGATCTGGTGGTTGACGTCGCTGGGCGGCGGCGGCAGCAAGCAGCCTGACGCGGGCGCCTCCCCCGCTGCGCCCGCGACGCCGTCGGCCCCCGCGAGCCGCGGGCCGCTTCCGCTGGAAGGGGTCGGTCCGCTGGACTTCCAGCTCGGTGACTGCTTCAAGGACTTCGACCCGGAGGCGCCGCAGTCCACCATCGTGGATTGCGCCGCGGGGCACTCGGCACAGCTGATCGCCGTGCACCATTATCAGCAGTCGGACTCCTATCCCGGCCTGTCCGCGCTGAAGGACAAAGGCCGCGAGACCTGCCGCAATGCGCAGCTGGCCGCCGCTGCCACCAACTACGACCTGAAGCAGCGCAACGCCTACCCGAGCTCCACGAGCTGGGACAACGGCGACCGCCGCGTCGACTGCTACGTCACCGCGGACAACGGGAACGTCATCATGGAATCGCTGATTCCTTAGGGACTTCCTGCCGGGCTGCCGGGGCACAGGGCCCCACGATAACCTGCCGGGCCGCGAGGACACCATGCCATCTACACAGAACTGCCAGCCGGACCACAGTCCGGCTGGCAGTTCCCGTTTGAGGCTGCGGGGCCTATTCCTTGCGGCTTACGGAGAGCCCGCTGCCGGTGGAGGCGCCGTCGTAGGGCCGGTCCGACCTTTCGGAACCGCCCAGGGTGAGTTCCGTGAGGTCTGGGGCGGTGTCCACGAGCACGGTGTCGCCGTCCGTGATCTCGCCGGCCAGGATGGCCTTGGCCAGCCGGTCCCCAATTTCACGCTGGACTAGCCGGCGCAGCGGCCGGGCACCGTAGGCCGGGTCGAAGCCGGTCACTGCGAGCCAGGCGCGGGCGCCCTCGGTCACTTCGAGGTTGAGCCGGCGGCCCTTGAGGCGTTCGCCCAGTTCCTTGACCTGCAGCTCCACGATCCGGGACAGCTCCTCGACGTTCAGCGGGTCGAACAGCACCACTTCGTCGAGCCGGTTCAGGAACTCGGGCTTGAAGGACGCGTGCACGGTGGCCATCACGGCCTCGCGCTTGGCGTTCGCGTCCAGGGCCGGGTCGACCAGGAACTGGCTGCCCAGGTTGGAGGTCAGGACCAGGATCACGTTGCGGAAGTCCACGGTGCGGCCCTGGCCGTCGGTGAGGCGGCCGTCGTCGAGCACCTGCAGCAGGATGTCGAACACCTCGGGGTGGGCCTTCTCCACCTCGTCCAGCAGCAGCACGGAGTACGGGCGGCGGCGGACGGCCTCGGTGAGCTGGCCGCCTTCCTCATAGCCGACGTAGCCGGGGGGAGCCCCGACGAGGCGGGCCACGGAGTGCTTCTCCGAGTACTCGGACATGTCGATGCGCACCATGGCGCGTTCGTCGTCGAACAGGAAGTCGGCCAGGGCCTTCGCCAACTCGGTCTTGCCGACGCCGGTGGGGCCGAGGAAGAGGAAGGAACCGGTGGGCCGGTTGGGGTCGCTGATCCCGGCCCGGGCGCGGCGGACGGCGTCGGAGACCGCGGTGACAGCCTTGGTCTGGCCGATCAGCCGCTCGCCCAGCACGTGTTCCATCTCCAGCAGCTTCTGGCTCTCGCCCTGCAGCATGCGGCCGGCGGGGATGCCGGTCCAGGCCGAAATCACCTCGGCGATGTCGTCGGCGGTGACCTCTTCGGCAACCATAAGGTCCTGCTTGGCGCCGCCGCCGGCCACCCGGGCGGACTCCGCTTCGGCGGCCTGGTTGAGTTCCCGCTCCAGGGCGGGAAGTTCGCCGTAGAGGATCCTCGAGGCCGCCTCGAGGTCGCCTTCACGCTGGGATTTTTCGGCGGCGGAACGCAGCTCGTCGATCCGGGCCTTGAGGTCGCCGACGCGGTTCAGGCCGGCTTTCTCGGCTTCCCAGCGGGCGTTGAGCCCGGCCAGTTCTTCCTTCTTGTCCGCCTTGTCCGCCCGGATTGCGGCCAGCCGTTCCACGGACGAGGGATCGGTCTCGTTGGCCAGGGCCAGTTCCTCCATGGTGAGGCGGTCCACGGAACGTTTCAGCTGGTCGATTTCCTCCGGGGCGGAATCGATCTCCATCCGCAGCCGGGAGGCGGCCTCGTCGACGAGGTCAATCGCTTTGTCCGGCAGCTGCCGGCCGGAGATGTAGCGGTTCGAGAGTGTCGCGGCGGCCACCAGTGCGGAGTCGGCGATGGCGACCTTGTGGTGCGCCTCGTAGCGTTCCTTAAGTCCGCGCAGGATGCCGATGGTGTCCTCCACGCTCGGCTCCCCGACGAAGACCTGCTGGAAGCGGCGTTCCAGCGCGGGGTCCTTCTCAATGTTTTCGCGGTACTCGTCCAGGGTGGTGGCACCGATCAGCCGGAGCTCGCCGCGGGCCAGCATGGGCTTGAGCATGTTGCCGGCGTCCATGGAACTGTCCCCGGACGCGCCGGCCCCGACCACGGTGTGGATCTCGTCGATGAAGGTGACGATCTGGCCTTCCGAGCCCTTGATCTCCTCCAGCACGGCCTTGAGCCGCTCCTCGAATTCGCCGCGGTACTTGGCGCCGGCCACCATGGAGGCGAGGTCCAGTGCGATCAGGGTCTTGCCGCGCAGGCTCTCGGGAACATCATTGGCGACAATCCGCTGGGCAAGGCCTTCGACGACGGCTGTCTTGCCGACGCCGGGCTCGCCGATGATGACGGGGTTGTTCTTGGTCCGGCGGCTCAGCACCTGGATGATGCGGCGGATCTCGGCGTCGCGGCCGATCACCGGGTCCAGCTTGCCCGAGCGGGCGATGGCGGTGAGGTCGGTGCCGTACTTCTCCAGCGCCTGGAAGGTGTTTTCGGGGTCGGCGGTGTCCACCTTGCGGTCGCCGCGGACCCCCGGCAGGGCAGCGAGCAGGGCCTCGTGGGATGCCCCGGCGTCGCGCATCAGCTTGCCCACGGTGTCACTGCCGGACGCCAGCCCGAGGAGCAGGTGCTCGGTGGAGACGAAGCTGTCGCCGAGCCGCTCGGCTTCATTCTGGGCATTCTTGATGGCCTGCAGGGCGGTGCGGGACAACTGCGGCTGCTGTACCGAACTGCCGGAGGTGGACGGGAGGGCCTTGATAGCCGTGCTGGCCTGGACACTGACGGAATCCGGGTCCGAGCCGGTGGCCCGGAGGAGCGCCACGGCAACGCCTTCACGCTGGTCCATCAGCGCCTTGAGCAGGTGCGCGGGTTCGAGCTGGGGATTGCCCGCCGTCGAGGCGTTCATGGCGGCAGCCGCCAGCGCCTCCTGGCTCTTGGTGGTGAATTTGGCGTCCAAAGAGAGCTCCTTCCGGGAACATGCTGGTCTTAAAGTTGAGTGTACTCCGCTCAACTTTGCATTGAGTCTCCTTGGCTCCATGTTTGCCGACAGCGAAACGGCTGTCTAGGGCCGGAGTCCCCCGCGGGCACGTCAGGCACCCCAAACCCCCAGCCCCACCCCCGCGGGACATGCCCTCCGGGCGCGCGGGCCACTGGACGTAATGCCAATATGTCCACTGCTCGGGCCGGGGACTGGACATGTCCTCCGGGGCTGGGTCCGCCCAATGGGCATGTCCCCCGCAGCGCCGGCCCCGGGAGTGGACATGCCCTCCGGGCGCGCGGGCCACTGGACAAAATGCCAATATGTCCGCTGCTCAGGCGCGGGACTGGGCATGTCCCGGCGGTGCCGGGCGGGCCCGCGGCTGCGCAGGTGCCGTTAAACCATTTCGACGGTCGGCTCCCCCAAGGAGCCGACCGTCGAATGATGGGCGCCGGTCCGATGTCGGCGGACCAGCTCCTGGAGCGACCGGGGGCCGCTCCTGCAGGGTATTTCGCTGTTCAAGCATCTTGTCACACACGTGACAACTTTGTCACGTGCCGTTTTGGGGTTTCCCGTGGGTACTCTTTTGATCATGGATGAGACAGCGGCAGCGCAGCACCACACCACTGGGTCCGTTTTTCTGGACAAGGAGCACCCGGCCGCCTGGCGGGCACTCAACGGCCTCGGCCTGAAGGCCAAGGAGGCCGCCGACGAGGCCGGCCTGGACCGGACGCTGATTGAGCTGCTGAATGTCCGCATCTCCCAGATCAACGGCTGCGCGTACTGCCTGGACCTGCACGTGGGCGACGCCGTGAAGAACGGCGAATCGGCGCAGCGCCTTGCCGTCCTCCCGGCTTGGCGCGACACTGACCTCTTCACTGAGAAGGAACGCGCCGCCCTCACCCTCGCCGAGGCCATCACCAATATCTCGGACGCCCGCGCCCGCGAGCACGACGGCGCCGCCGCCAGGAGGCACCTCACGGACGGGGAATTCTCCGCCATCAGCTGGCTGGTCATCGCCATGAACGCCTTCAACCGGGTCTCGATCGTGAGCCAGCACCCCATCCGCAAGGACCGCGGGGAGCCGGGCACCTCCGGCCGCCGTCAGGCCGGGTAGATCGACACCGCGGCGGCCTTGACCACAAAATAGACCGCGAGCCCGGGGGCCAGCCCGAGGTCCGCGGAGGCAGCAGGGGTCACGTCCGCGGACAGCTCGCCGGCGCGGACCCGGATCTGGTCCCCGTGCGGCTCCAGGTCAGTGACCGTGACGCGGAACGAATTCCGCGGGCTGCCGTGCGCCTCGCCCAGGAACACCGACACGGCCGACGGCGGGAACGCCGCCACGCCGGCCTGCCCGGCGTCGAGCGGCCCGTCGTGCTGGCCTGCGAATTCAAGGCCCTCGGCGGACCGGATCCCGGCGGCCGTCACGGTCCCCGGCACCAGGTTCAGTCCGGCCAGTCCGGCAGCGAACCGGCTGCGGGGCCGCCGGAGGACCTCCCGCGTGGGACCGTCCTCGGTGATCCGGCCGTCCTCCATCACGATCACCCGGTCCGCGAGCATGTAGGCATCCAGGACGTCGTGGGTGACGATGATGGCGCGCCGCCCGGCCAGCACCCGCTTGAGCAGCCGGCGCAGCAGCGGAGCTGCGTGGATGTCCAGCGCGGACAGCGGCTCATCGAGCAGCAGGACCTCCGGATTCACGGCCAGGGCACGGGCGGCCGCCACGCGCTGCGCCTGCCCGCCGGACAGTTCCCCGGGCCGCCGGGCGGCGAGGTCGGCGGCGTCGACCTCGGCCAGCCAGTGCCGGGCGGTCTCGCGGGCCTCCCGTTTGGGCACCCCCACGCTCCGGGGCCCGAAGGCGACGTTTTCGAGGGCGCTCAGGTGTGGGAAGAGCAGCGGGTCCTGGGCCAGCAGGGCGGTCCCGCGGCGGTGCGGCGCGGTCCAGGTGTGCACGCCCGCGCCGAGCTCGAACAGGACCCGGCCGTCCACTTCGGCCCGGCCGGCGTCGGGGCGGAGCAGCCCGGCGATCACGGCGAGCAGCGTGGACTTCCCGGCCCCGTTCGGCCCGAGTACCGCGACCGTCTCGCCGGGCGCCAGGCTCAGCGAGACCTCGAAGCGGCGGGCGGCAAGGGCGGCGTCGAACGTGAACGTCATGGCGCCACGCCCCCATGATTGCCAGCGCTGCCGGGACTGCGGGCGCGGCCGGGGCCGGCCGGCGCGGGACCCCGGTAGGAGAGCCCGACGACGATGACCGCCACCACGACCAGCAGGAGGGACAGGGCGACGGCGGCGTCGGCGTCGGTCTCGCGCTGCAGGTAGATTTCCAGCGGCAGCGTGCGGGTGACGCCCGGCAGGCTTCCGGCGAAGGTGAGCGTGGCGCCGAATTCACCCAGGCTCCTCGCGAAGGAGAGCACGGCCCCGGACGCGAGCCCCGGCAGGACCAGGGGCAGGGTGACCCGGCGCAGCACGGTGGTGGGGCGCGCGCCGAGGGTTGCGGCGACGGCCTCGTACCGGCTTCCGGCCGACCGGAGGGCGCCTTCGAGGCTGACCACGAGGAACGGCAAGGCCACGAACGTCTGGGCGAGCACCACCGCCGTCGTCGAGAACGCGATCTGGATGCCCGCGACTTCGAGGCTCCTGCCCAGCAGGCCCTGGCGGCCGAAGGCGTAGAGCAGCGCGATGCCGCCCACGACCGGCGGCAGGACGAGCGGCAGCAGGACAAAGGACCGCAGCAGCCGCTGGCCCGGGAAGTCGCCGCGGGCCAGCACCAGCGCCAGCGGCACCCCGAAAAGCACGCACAGCACCGTGCTCGCGGCGGCGGTGCGGAGGCTCAGGCCGAGGGCGGTCAGGGACGCTTCGGACGTGACCAGCGGGATGAACTGCGGCCAGTTGACCCTGGCAACCATGGCCGCGAGCGGGAGCAGCACAAACAGCGCCCCGGCGGCGGCAATGGCCAGCACCCAGCGGGGAATCCCGCTGTACGCGCTGATTTTCCGGTGATTCATGCGGTCCTAAGGGGTGCCGAAGCCGGCGTCGCGGAGGAGCTGCCGGCCGTCGGGCCCCGTGACCGCCGCGATGAAGGCGGCCGCAAGGTCCTTGTTCCTGCTGGTCCGCAGCGCGGCGATCGGATAGGTGTTGACAGCCTTGGCGGACTCCGCGAAGGGGATTTCCTGCACCTTGGCCCCTGCGGTCTTGACGTCCGTGACGTAGACCAGCCCGGCGTCGGCCTCTCCCGAGATGACTTTGCCCAGGACGTCGGTCACGGATGATTCCTCACTGACCGGCTTCAGCGTGGTGCCGGTTTCCTTCTCGACCGTCTTTGCGGCCGCGCCGCACGGCACCTGCGGCGCGCAGACGACGGTCTTGACGCCCGGCCGGGCCAGGTCCGCAAAGGAGGCGATGGCCGCGGGGTTGCCGGGCGGGACGGCGATGGTCAGCACGTTGCTGGCGAAGTCCCGGGGCGTTCCCTCCACCAGCGCGGCCTCGGAGACCTTGGCCATGTTCCTGGTGTCGGCGGAGGCAAACACGTCCGCCGGTGCGCCCTGGCTGATCTGGGTGGCGAGGTCGGAGGAACCCGCGAAACTGAGGGTCACGGTGGTCCCCGGGTGCGCGGCCTCGAACTGTTCGGCGAGCGCGGTGAAGGGGGCTTTGAGGGAGGCTGCGGCGAAGACGGTGACGGTCTTGGCCGCGGAGTCTCCGGAGGCCGCGCCGCCGTCGCCGGCGACCGGGCCGCAGGCGCCGAGCGCCGCGGTCAGCGTTCCGGCCGCCAGCAGGGCACCCGCCCTCCGGACGGCCCTCATATGACGCCCTTGCCTTTGGGGGTTTCGATGATCACCGTGGTGGCTTTGACGACGGCGGTCGCCACCGAACCGAGTTCCAGGCCGAGTTCGCGCACGGCCTCGCTGCTCATCAGCGACACCACCCGGAACGGCCCGCACTGCAGTTCCACCTGCGCCATCACGGTGTCGGCCGTAATGGCGGTGACGAGACCCACGAAGCGGTTGCGGGCCGAGCTCCCCGTCTTGGCCGGGTCATCCGGAAGCTGGGCCTGCTCCCGGGCGAGCCGCGCGAGTTCCAGCCCGTCCACGGCGAGCCGCCCGGCGTCGTCCCTGAGCGGGGTGAGGCTTCCGTTCTCGGTCCAGCGCCGGATGGTGTCATCGCTGACACCCAGCAGCCGTGCGGCCTCGGAAACGCGGATATTAGGCATAAGGAAACTCTAACCCGCATTTGCGGCGCTCCGCCCTTCAGGGGTCCGCAGATTCGGAATATCGTCCGCCCGGGCCCTGCCGGTCCGCAGCCCGTTCCCCTAGCCCCGGCACCGCCGTCGGACTTAAAATTCCGGTGAGGGGTGGGGCCGCGGTCGCCGAGGAGCACCGCCGTGAAGTGGATAACACCTGTTGACCCTGGCTATGACGAGTCCAGGACGCTGTTCAACGCCATGATCGACCGCCGACCGGCGGTGATCGCCCCCTGCAGCACCCCCGCCGAGGTCGCCGAGGCCCTGCACTATGCGAAGGAGAACAAACTTGCCGTCGCGGTCCGCGCCGGCGGGCATTCGGTGGCCGGCATGTCAATGAACGACGGCGGGCTCGTGGTGGACGTGCGGCCGATGAAGTCAGCCCGCGTGGACCCCGAGGCGCAGACGGTCGCAGCCGGCGCCGGCCTGACGTGCGGGGAGTTTGACCGGGCCACCCAGGAGTACGGACTCGCCCTCACCGGCGGCCGGGTCTCCACGACGGGCCTTGCCGGCTTCACTCTCGGCGGCGGCTCCGGCTGGCTGGAGCGGGCCTTCGGCTTTGCCTGTGATGACCTGATCTCCGTGGACCTGGTCACCGCCGACGGGGACCAGGTGACGGCCAGCGCGACGGAAAACCCCGAACTGTTCTGGGCCCTGCACGGCGGCGGCGGGAACTTCGGCGTCGTCACGTCCTTCACCTTTGGCCCTGCACCGGCTCGGACCGACGGTCCACGCGGGCCTGATGCTGTGGCCAGGCGCTGCGGCTGCCGAGCTCAGCCGAGGCTTCCGGGAACTGGCACTCGCGGCGCCGAACGAGGAGTCCGCAACCATGGCATTCCTCACTGCCCCGCCCGAACCCTTCGTGCCTCCGGAGATGGTCGGCAAGATGGCGGCCGGCGTCGTCTACGTATACGCCGGGGACACCGCGGAGGGTGCCGAACACGCCAAGCCCTACCGCGCGCTGGGCCCTGCCGTGGAACTCCTCGGGGACACCAGCTATGCCGATTTCCAGTGCTCCCTCGACGACCCGCCGGGCAAGTACAACTACTGGAGCGCGGACTACCACAACGAGCTTTCCGATGATGCCCTCGACGTGATCATCGACTCGGCCCGGAACCTGCCGGGCCCCAGTTCCCAGCAGCTGCTGGTCCACTGGGGCGGCGCAGTAGGAGACGCCGGCGCGGCCACCACTCCGCTGCTAAACCGGAACGCCAGCTGGGTGACCCATCCCTTCGGTCTGGGCGACACTCCCCAGGGCGGGCAGGACGCGAGGGCCTGGGTCACAAGGTTCCGGCAGAACATCTCCCCCTACGCGACCGGCGGCGTGTGGCTGAACTTCATTGGTGATGAGGGCCAGGAGCGGGTCCGGGCAGCCTTCGGCGAGGAGAACTACAACCGGCTGGCCCGGGTGAAACGGGAGTTCGATCCGGGGAACACCTTCCGGGGCAACCAGAACATCCTGCCGGCCGCGTCCTGACCGCGGCCTGTCCCCGGCCCCCGGCTGTGAGACGGTTGGTAAGTAACATGACCGTCCGACAGCGGGAGACAAAACAGCATGTCCAGTCCGGAAACGACAACCCCCTGGAGCGACAGCCTGGGCCGCGCTAGCATCAGGACCGCGCAGGTCCTCCTGCTGCTGGTCCTCTCAGTGGTGGTGGTCTATGCCCTGATCCAGGTGCGGCTCGTGGTGATACCGGCGCTGCTGGCCCTGATTCTGGCCGCCGCGATCGCCCCCTTCGTCCACTGGCTGCGCCGCCGCGGCTGGCCCGGCACGGCCGCCACGACCTTCTCGTTCCTGGCGCTGCTTCTCGCGTTCGGGGCCGTGATCACCGGCATCGTCGTCGCCGTGATGAGCCAGGCCGACGAACTCTCCAGCAAGGCCACGGAGGGCTTCGAACGGGTCTATGACTTCATCCGCACGGGCCCCATCCCGGTCGATGACCAGCAGATCCAGCAGGCGTGCGACGCCGTCGTCGACTTCGCCACCAGCAGCACCGTCGGGGCGGGCGCCATCTCCGGACTCAGCGCGGCCGGAAACTTCATCACCGGCGCCCTGCTCATGGCGGTGATCCTGTTCTTTTTCCTCAAGGACGGCGAGAGGATCTGGGCCTTCGTGCTGCGGGCGTTCAAGGGCGGGAACCTCGTGAAGGCACGCCGCGCCGGGGAGCGCAGCCTCAGCGTGCTCGGCGGCTACGTGCGCGGAACCTCCATCGTGGCGCTGGTCGATTCGTTCTTCATCGGCCTCGCGCTCGTGGTCATGGGCGTCCCGCTCGCCCTGCCGCTCGCCGCGCTGACCTTCATCGGGGCCTTCATCCCGCTGATCGGGGCCACCCTGGCCGGCATTCTCGCCGCGCTCGTCGCGCTGGTCGCCAACGGGCCGCTCGCGGCCCTGATCGTCATCATCGTTGTCATCGTCGTGAACCAGCTGGAGGGCAACTTCCTGCAGCCCGTCGTGATGGGCCAGGCGCTTAACGTGCACGCCCTCGTCATCCTGCTGGCCCTCACCGCCGGCACCATCCTCGCCGGCATCATCGGCGCGATCCTTGCCGTTCCCCTCGTGGCCGTGGGCTGGGCCGCGATCAAGGCCTGGAACTCCGCGGGCACCATCACTCCGGCGGCCATCGCGGAGGCCGAGCAGGAAACCCGGCTCAATGAACAGGGCGAAGGCGTGCGCTCCAACCCGCACCGCGGCCGGACCCAGGTGGAGGAACGGGCCGGGGCGCGCGCCGGGGCGCAGACCGACACCGTGGCCAGTGATGCCGGCCGGGGCTGATCCACGGCCGGATTAGACTTCCCCCATGGCCATCTACCTTGATCCCCCGCTCTGGCCGGCGCACGGAACGCACTTCTCGCACCTGATCTCGGACACGTCGCTGGAGGAACTGCACTCCTTCGCCGCGGCGGCCGGCATCCCGGAACGGGCCTTCGACGGCGACCATTACGACGTCGCCGAGGCCCGGTACAGCGCCCTCGTGGCGGCCGGGGCCGTCCCGGTGGAGGGACGGATCCTGGTCCGCAAGCTGATCGCCAGCGGCCTGCGGATCCCCGCCCGGCGGCGTAGCAGCTCACTCAAGCTCCCGCTGCTCACACGCTGGAATGACGCCCTCCCGGGCCACGACGCACTGTTCCTGGACCTGCTGGACCGGTGGGGCGAGGAACACCGGAAATACCACGGCCGCACGCACCTGCTGGCGGTCCTGGAGGCGCTGGACCTCCTCACCGGCACGGCCGAGCCGCCGCGCACCGTGCTGCTGGCCGCCTGGTTCCACGACGCCGTCTACCGCGGCATCGCCGGGCAGGACGAGGAGGAGTCGGCCAGGCTCGCCGAGGACCGGCTGTCCCACGCGGGCCTTCCCGCGGCCGAGGTGGACGAGGTGGCCCGTCTGGTGCGGATGACGGCAGACCACCAGCCGGAGCCGGGGGACGAGGCCGCCGCCCTGCTCAGCGACGCCGACCTCTCCGTGCTGGGCGGCGAACCGGCCGCCTACGCCCGGTATCTGGCCGCCGTCCGGCAGGACTTCGCGCACATCGGCGACGACGACTTTGCCGCCGGACGCGCCGCCGTCGTCCGCCAGCTCCTGCAGCTGGATCCGCTCTTCCACACCCCGCGGGGCCGGGAGCTGTGGCTGGACGCGGCGCGGCGCAACCTGCAGCGCGAGCTCGGGTGAGCGGCGCCCGGCACGGCGGAGGCGGCGCCGGGGGCGGTAACCCCACAGCAACGCGGGGTCACCTAGCGCCCATAAATCCCCTCGGGATGGGCGCCAAGTGACCCCGCGTTGCTTGGTTGGTTGGTGTTTTGGGTGGCTCAGGGGCTGCGGCGGAGGTGGTCGGCCAGGCGGTCGAAGGACTCGCGCCAGCCGACCCCCTGGCCATCGCGGTTGTCGATCATGTCGAAGGGGCCCTGGCTGAACGTCATCCGGGTGCCGCCGTCGACCTCGTCCAGCTGGAAGGTCACCTCGGTTTCGAAGCCCCGGGTGCCGTCGGGCTTGTCCCAGGCATGGGTGAAGACGAAGAGATTGGGCGGTTCGATGTCCGTGTGGACGCCGCTCCACCAGTGCTCCGCCCCGGTGCTGTCCTGGACCATGCAGGCCCGGTAGAGGCCGCCGATCTCCAGGTCAGCGTCGATGCTTTCGCGCGGGGTGTGGAAACCGCGCGGCCCCCACCATTCCACGGCCTGGTCCGGGTCCGTCAGGGCCGACCATACCCGTGCGATGGGGGCCTGGAATTCGCGGGTGATGACCAGCATGAGGTCCTCGGGCGGAGTGGGCGCCCCACCCTGGCCGGACGGTGCCGGAACAGCTGTTGCAGGCTCGGACATTGCGTTACTCCTCCTCAAGAACGGGCTAGTGGTAGGCCTTGTGGTAGGTCGCAAACGGCTTGTCACTCGGGACAATCTGTTTGCCCAGCGGCATGAGCGAGACCGGAATCAGCTTGAGGTTGGCGATGGCCAGCGGGATGCCAATGATGGTGATGGCCATGGCGAAAGCGGTGATCACGTGACCAATCGCGATCCAGATGCCGGCGACGAGCAGCCAGATGACGTTGCCCAGCAGGGAGAACACCCCGGTGCCGCCCGGGCGGTCCACCACGGTGCGCCCGAAAGGCCAGAGCGCATAGTTCGCGATCCGGAACGATGCGAGCCCCCACGGGATGGTGACGATCAGCAGACAGCAGATGATCCCGGCCATGAAGTAACCGAGCGCGAGCCAGAGTCCGCCAAAGAGCAGCCAGATGATATTCAGCAATGTCTTCATGGCACCATTCTCCCCCGCCGGACGCCGATCCGGGCTAGGGGTTCACCCTGATCATTTGCTGAAATACCTCCGGTGACGCTGGCGGAGGGCGGGCAGCTTTGCGAACGCACGGAAGGGCATAATACTTGGACCATGCCTGCACTCCTGAAGCTTGCGATGATTCTCGCCCTCGTCCTGCTGGCCGTCGGCGTTACTGTGAAGGCTGCGCAGCTCCTGCTCTACGTGGGCCTCCTGGTCCTAGCCGGCGCCGGCATCGCCTTCTTCCTGCGCCGCTCACACGTCACGCGCTGACGCTGCGGCCCGGGACGCGCAGATGACAAACGTCGGGGATCTTCTGGGCCCCATTCTCGAAGTCATGACGTGGGTGGGTTTTGTCCTGGGCCTGCCGCTGCTGGGGTGGGGCTGGATATCCCGGCGGCGCCAATGCCTGTGGGCCGGCACCACCGGCAAAGTGATCAGCGCCGGCGGGTTCACGGGGTACAGCTGGACGGACCACCACGACGCCGATCACCGTTCCCTGCTGCCGGCGGCCGAGTCGCAGGGCCTGGTGGTCGGGGCCGACGTCGAGCTCTTCTACGACGTGTGCCATCCGTCCCGCTGGGGACTCACACCGCCAAAACACGAGAATGCGGCTTGGATCCTGGGCTGGATCCTCACTGGGGTGGGCATCCTGTCCACGGTCGGCGGCTTCGTCCTGCTGCTCTTTTAGGCGCGGGTCTTCCCGGCGCCGGTCTTCCAGGCGCAGGGACGCTTAGGCCTGCTTGACCAGGGCCGCCTCGACACTGATCTTGACCTTGTCGCTGACCAGCAGCCCGCCGGCTTCGAGCGCGGCGTTCCAGGTCAGGCCGAATTCCTTGCGGCTGATGTCCGCCTCCGCGCTGAACCCGGCGCGGGTGGCGCCGAACGGGTCCACCGCGACGCCGGTGAACTCGACCTCCAGATCCACCGGCTTGGTGACGTCGCGGATCGTGAGGTCGCCGGTCAGCACATAGTCCTCGCCGTCGCCCTTGATCCCCGTCGCGCGGAAGGTCATCTCCGGGTATTTTTCGACGTCGAAGAAGTCGGCGCCGCGGACGTGGGCGTCGCGGTTGGCATCGCCGGAGTCAAAACTGGCGGTCTTGATGCTGGCATGCAGGCTGGAGTCGGCGAGGGAATCACCGACACGGGCCTCCGCCGCGGCCTCGTTGAAGCGGCCGCGGACCTTGCTGATGCCGGCGTGGCGGACGCTGAAGCCGACTTCGCTGTGGGACATGTCCAGCGTCCAGACGCCGGGGGTCAAACCTTTGGGCAGTGTCATTAGAGTCTCCTTCGCGCGGGCGGCGGGCCGGGCCCGCCGCGCCATTGGGGTAGTCCCCCAAGGAGCCATGCTAGCCACGGCGCCGGGGCGCGGCTAGCCTTTGGCGAACCCGCTGGCGCCCAGGCTACGGCCGCGGCGTCGGTGCCCAGCCGATCGCCGGGGCGATGTGCCGGACCACGGTGCCCAGCAGTTTGGCGTTGAAATCCACGCCGAGCTGGTTGGGCACGGTGAGCAGCAGGGTGTCGGCGGCCTGCACGGCGGCGTCGGCGGCCAGTTCCCCGGCAATGGCGTCAGGCTCGCCGACGTAGCTTCGGCCGAACCGGGCCACAAGCCCGTCGATCACCCCGACCTGGTCGCGCTTCTCCCGCAGGGCGCTGAGGCCGAAGAACCTCCGGTCCTCATCGTCGACGATCGGCAGGATGCTGCGGCTGACCGAAACGCGCGGCTCGTGCTGATGGCCGGCGTCGGCCCAGGCCTGGCGGAACATGCTGATCTGCTCGGCCTGAAGCTGGTCGAAGGGCACACCGGTGTCCTCGGTGAGCAGTGTGGAGCTCATCAGGTTCATGCCTTGTTCCGCGGTCCAGACCGCGGTGGCGCGCGAGCCGGCGCCCCACCAGATCCGTTCGCCGAGGCCCGCCGAATGCGGCTGCACGGGCAGCAGCCCTGATCCGCCGGCCGCGTAGCGCGGCTCGGCCTCCGCCATCCCGGCCCCCGAGATGGCCCGGCGGAACACCGCGGTGTGCCGCCGGGCCATGTCCGCGTCGGTCTCGCCGTCGGCCGGCACATGGCCGAAAGCGGCGGCGCCGTCGCGGGCGGGTTCGGGTGAGCCGCGGCTGATCCCCAGCTGCAGCCTCCCGCCGCTGATCAGGTCCGTCGCGGCGGCCTCCTCGGCCATGTACAGGGGGTTCTCGTAGCGCATGTCGATCACGCCGGTTCCCATTTCGATCCGGCTGGTCCGGGCGGCGACGGCGGCCAGCAGGGGGAATGGGGAGGCCTGCTGCCGGGCGAAGTGGTGCACCCGGAAGTACGCTCCGTCCACGCCCAGCTCCTCGGCGGCGACGGCGAGGTCGATGCCCTGCAGCAGGGCGTCGCGGGCGGTCCGGGTGCGGGAACCCTCGCCGGGGCCCCAGTGTCCAAAGGACAGAAATCCGATGCGCTTCATGTCAGGGCCAACACGGTGCGGTCCGGCGGCATTCCTGCGGCGGTGTTCAGGGCTGCGCGGCCGCGGATTTGGCCGCCGTCACGAATTCCCGGATTTTGGCCAGGTCCTTCACCCCGCGGGAGGATTCGACGCCGGAGGAGACGTCCACACCCCAGGCACCTGCCTGCGAAGCGGCGGCGGTGACGTTGCCGGGATGGAGCCCGCCGGCGAGCAGCCAGCGGCGTCCGGCCAGCCCCCTGTCACGGACCGAGGCGTAGTCCCAGGCCTCGCCGGAGCCGGGCACGGCGGCGTCGACCAGGAGCAGTTCCTCGCCCCAGTCCGCGAACGCCCCGGGCGCGGCGGACATGGTGACGGCCCGGATGAGCTTGAGTCCGGCGTCGTGCACGGTGCGCACATCTTCCGGGCTCCGGTCGCCGTGGAGCTGGACCCAGTCCAGTCCGGCCTCGCGGGCCAGCGCGACGGCGGCTGCCGCAGCCTCGTGCCGGAAGACGCCGACGGCGGGGATTCCCGCCGGGACGTGGGCCAGGAGTTCACGGACCTGCGCGGGGGTCACTTCGCGGGGGCTGCGGGTCAGGACGAAGCCGACGGCGTCCGCCCCCGACTCTGCCGCGGTCCGGACCGACTCCGGGGTGCTGAGCCCGCATACCTTGACGAACATTCGGCTCCTTCTGCAGTGTTTCCTGGCTCTGACGTTAGCAAGGTCCGTGGCAAGCCGGCGCCTCACCCGCCCCGAGGTGAGATTCGGCGCCCATGTTTGTCCGGAACATGGGCGCGAAGTCGGACCTCGGCGGCATTGGCGGCGGCACGCCCGGCGGATGGCGGTCCCGGCCGGCGGATAGGGTGGAGGGATGGAGATCATCCGCTATGCCGAGCTGAAAGTCCAACCCTGGCGCAACGGCGGCGGGGTGACCCGCGAACTGGCCAGCCAGCCCTCGGCAACCGCCCCGCAGGGCAGCACCGGTCAGGACAGCACTGGTCAGGACAGCACTGGTTCGGCGGGCGGCTGGGACTGGTGGGTGAGCATCGCCGAGATGTCCAAGGCGGGCGATTTTTCGGCGTTTCCCGGCATGGACCGGGTGCTCACCGTGGTCGAGGGCGAACTGCTGCTGCTGAGCGTCGACGGCGCCGAGCACCCGCTCGAGAAGTACCGCCCGTTCCGGTTCTCCGGCGACGCCGCTGCGGCCGGGGCATTGCCCACGGGAGACATCCGCGACCTGAACGTCATCACCCGCCACGGCGCCTTCAAGGGCTACACCTCCATCATTGAACTCTCGAAGAAGCGGGCGCACCCGGTGTTCGAGGGCCAGCTGGGGATCCTGCTTCAGGGCCAGGCCACCGTCAGCCCCGGCACCGCAGGCGACGAGCCAGGCACTCCGGCCGGTCCAGAAGCCGAAAACACGCCGGCTGGCGCGGCCGGGACGGGCGCCGCCGGGCCAAGGACGCTGGACCGCTATGACGCCGTCGTCGGTTCCGACAGTGCCACGCCGGAAATCCTGGGCCGGGGGTTCCTGGCGGTCGTATCGATCGACCGCGTCGCGGACTAGCTTTCCGTTGCCTTCACGCGCGCAGCGCCGATCCCCACCGAGTCCTCCGAGAGCCGCTGCGCGAGCCAGATCGGCACAATCGAGACCACAATCAGCACAACGGCCACCACATTGACCACGGGCGCCTGATTGGGCCGGAAGAGGTTCTGCAGGATCCAGATCGGCAGGGTGGTGTCGCCGGCACCGATGGTGAAGGTGGTCACGATGATCTCATCGAAGCTCAGGGCGAACGCCAGCAGCCCACCGGCCAGCAGGGCAGAGCGGAGCTGCGGGAAAGTGACCAGCCGGAACGTGGTGAACACGCCGGCGCCCAGATCGGCGGACGCCTCCTCCAGCCCGCCGCTCATCCGGCGCAGCCGCGCAATGACGTTGTTGAACACCGTCACCATGCAGAAGGTGGCGTGCGCGATGACCACGGTCCACAGGCTCAGCGAGACGCCGAGGATGGTGGTGAACATGTTGTTCAGGGCGATGCCGGTCACGATTCCTGGCAGCGCGATCGGCAGGATCACGAGCAGGCTGATGACATCCCGGCCGAAGAACTTGTAACGCAGCAGGGCCAGCGCCAGGAGCGTCCCCAGCACCAGCGAAATGATGGTCGAGACCGCCGCCACCCAGAGCGAGGACACCACCGCCCCACGGACGCCGGCGGAATCGAAGGCCCGCCCCCACCATTCCAGGGTCAGCCCCCGCGGCGGCCAGCCAAAGGTCCGGTCCGCGTTGAAGGAGTTCACCACCACCAGCAGCAGCGGCACGTAGATGAAGAGGAAGACCAGCACAGTGACGACGCCGAGGATGACTTTGGCGCTTCGGGAAAGTCTCATGGTGCTCCTGCCGGCCGCACGCGCAGTCCGGCGTCCACGGGCTGGGCGGCTTCCACGGGCTGGGCGCCGTTCACAGGCTATCCAGGGCGCCGGTGCGCCGGACGATGAAGAGATAGAGCGTGATGATCGCGATCGGCACCAGCGAGACCGCCGCGGCAAACGGCAGGTTGTTTGCGGCTCCAACGTTGGCGTAGACCACGGTGCCGAGCATCTGGGTGGTGCCGCCGACAATCTGGGCCGTGATGTAGTCCCCCAGCGAGAGCGAAAACGTGAAGATCGTCCCGGCGATGATGGAAGGGACCAGCAACGGGAGCATCACCAGCCGAACGGTGGTCAGCGGTTTCGCGCCCAGGTCCCCGGAGGCCTCCAGCAGTGAATCGGGTACCCGGTCGAACCCGGCGTAGATCGGCAGGATCATGAACGGCAGCCAGATGTAGGACAGCGTCAGGATCACTGCCGTTTCGCCGTAGCCCGGGGACTGCAGCCCGATCGGCGCCCCCAGCCACTCCAGCAGCCCGCCGTCGGCGAGCACGTTCCGCCAGGCGTAGGCCTTGACCAGGTAGCTCGCCCACAGCGGCATCAGCACCGCCACCACCAGCAGCTTCTGCCAGCGGGCGCTGGCAACCTTGGCGATGAAGAACGCCATGGGCAGCGCAAGGACCAGGTCGATCACGGTCACCGCTACCGCGATCCACAGCGTCCGCAGGGTGATCCGCTGGTAGACCGGATCGGTCAGGACCGTCACCAGGTTCTCGGTCGTCCAGTCCGTGGACACCTTGCCGGTGAAGGTGTCCACGGTCCAGAACGCGGTAATCAGCAGCGCCGCCAGGGCGGCGATGTAGACGAGCACGAGCCAGCCGGCGGGGGCGGTGATCAGCCCCGCCAGCCGTAGCCTCGGCGAGCGGTGCAGCAGCGCCGAGAACCTGTTGGCTTTGGGCGGGGGCACTGCGGAAGCGGCCCGGGGTGCCCCGGGCGCCGGGTGCTGCGTCGGGAGTGCCATCTCAGCCCTTGATTTCGGTCCAGGCCTTCGTCCATTCCGAGTAATCCGTGCATTTGACGTCCTTGCGGCCGTCCAGGCACTCGGCCACCGGAGTTGTCCAGTACCAGATCTTTTCGGCGTAGGCGGCATCACCGGAGTGGTAGGTCTCGCAGTGCGACTTGTCCTTGGTCAGCTCGCAGGCCTTGGCATTGGACGGGGATTCGCCAAAGTACTCCGCCACCTGGGCATTCACCTGGGGACTGGCGATGTAGTCGAGCCACTTGTAGGCGCAGTTTTGGTTCTTGGTCTTGGACCCGATCATCCAGGTGTCCGACCAGCCGGTGGCACCCTCCTGCGGAATGAGGGTCGCGACCTTGGCGCCGTCGGCCACGGCGATGTTCGCCCCCACCTGCCAGGTGGTGCCGACCACGGTGCTCCCGGAAGTGAAGGCCTGGACCTCCTTCACGACGTCGCTCCAGTACTCGCCGATGTGCGTGCGCTGCTGCTTGAGCAGACCGACGGCGGCGGCAAGCTGGTCCTTGTCGAGGGCATAGGGGTTCTTGATGCCCAGCTCCGGCTTGTGCGCCATCAGGTAGACGGCTGCGTCGGCGATGTAGATGGGCGAATCGTAGGCGGTGACCTTGCCGGTGTTCTTGGCGGCGTCGTCAAACACCGCACTCCAGGAGGTGGGCGCCGGGGTGACCTTGTCCGTGCTGTACATCAGCAGATTGGCGCCCCAGCCGTGGGGCATTCCGTAGTTCGTGCCGTTGACGGTGTTCCAGGCTTTGTCCTTCAGGAACGGGTAGATATCGGGGTAGTTCTTCAGCAGGCTCATGTTGACCGGCTGGACGTCCTGGCCGGCGATCAGCCGCAGTGAGGCATCCCCCGACGCCGAGATGACGTCGTACTGTCCGGTGCGCATGAGCGTCACGGCCTCGTCGGAGGTGCCGAACGGCTTGAAGCTGACCTTGCACTGGGTCTCTTGTTCGAACGGATGCACCCAGTCCACCGCGGGGTCGTTGCTGCCGTCCTCGACGTACCCGGGCCACCCAAGGATGGACAGCTGGCCTTCGCCGGCGCCGATCTCGGTCTTGACCGGCTGCGCCGACGGGGTGGCCGATCCCCCGCCGGTGGTGCCGCAGCCCGCCAATGCGAGCGCTGCCGCCGCAACCACCCCGACCACGCGGGAGGCCCTGTTCCTTGATGCCATGATCCTTACCTTTCGTTGGGTGGGCGAACCGGACACTGCGCGCTTGAACGCGGGACCGAGGTTTCAGGAGCCGTGGGAGGGCAGCCAGACGGCGGCGTTGTCGTCCCAGCTGACGGTGACGCGCCGTTCCAGCAGTTCCGCGTCGCCGCCGGGCAGCGTCTCCGGGACGAGAGCGACGACGGCGGGACCGTCGTCGAGCTGCACGCGCACCTGGGTGGCGTGCCCCACGTAAACCAGCGCAGTGACCGTTCCGGGGCAGGAGGTGACACCGGGGCGCGGTTCCGGGGCCCCGGCCCAGAACAGGCGCAGCCGCTCCGGCCGGATGCAGACCTGCTCCGCGCGGCCGTAGAGCTTCCGGGCTTGGGCGGCGTCGAAGATATTTGAGGTGCCGACAAAGTTGGCCACGAACGCTCCGCCGGGGCGCTCGTAGATCTCGTGCGCCGTGCCGATCTGCTCCAGGCTCCCGTTGTTGAAGACGCCGATCCGGTCGCTCATCGTCAGGGCCTCCTCCTGGTCATGGGTGACGAAGATGAAGGTGATGCCGAGCGAGCGCTGCAATTCCTTCAGTTCGACCTGCATCTGCTGCCGGAGCTTCAGGTCCAGGGCGCCGAGTGGCTCATCCAGCAGCAGCACCTTGGGCTGGACCACCAGGGCCCGGGCCAGGGCCACACGCTGGCGCTGGCCGCCGGAGAGCTGGGCCGGTTTGCGGCCGACGAACTTGCCCAGCTGCACGCGATCGAGTGCCTCGCGGGCCCGCTCGTGGCGTTCCTTCCGGGGCATCCCCCGCACGCGCAGGCCATAGGCGACGTTGTCCACGAGGGACATGTGCGGGAACAGGGCATAGTCCTGGAAGACGGTGTTGAGGTCCCGCTCGAAGGGTGCCAGTCCGGTGACGTCCCTGCCCTCGAGCTCGACGCTTCCGGAGGTGGGCAATTCGAAGCCCGCGATCAGGCGCAGGACCGTGGTTTTGCCGGATCCTGACGGACCGAGCATGGAGAAGAACTCGCCCTGGCGGATGTCCAAGTCGACGGCGTTGACGGCGACGGTGTCGCCGAAGACTTTGGTGAGTTTCCGCAGCCGGATCGCCGGAACCGCGTCCGTTCCCGTCGGCCGGCCGGCGGCGAGCGTTTCGGTCATCGGGTGCGCCTAACTCCGTTGCCGGATCGTCTTAGATGCGACACAGCCGCATGTGACCCAGGACACAACCGGCTGCTGGGCCAAATACTATTACTCCATAGTTTTTGTGTATAGACCCCCTCGACAGCCCGGATTAGGATGGCAGCTACCGGGCGCAGGCAGCCCCCCAGTGCCCGCTCCTGGATGCCAGGGAACGAAGCAGGAAACTGACAGGGAGGCCCGGATGCTGCCCACCCCACAGGGCGCCTCCCGGAGCCTGGCGGCCGTGTTCACGCCGATCAAATCCCGGGGCCTGGTGGACGAGGTGTGCGGAAGAATCGAACAGGCAGTGGAGACCGGGCTGCTCACCGGCGGCCAGCGGCTGCCCAATGAAACGGAACTCGCCGCGGCGCTTGGCGTCTCTGCAGTGACCGCCCGGGAGGCGCTGTCGCAGCTGCGGACTTCGGGGATCATCCGCACGGTGCGGGGCCGCAGCGGCGGAAGCTTCATCGCTGACGATGTCTTTCCCTCCCCGGAACGCGCGCTGAACCAGTTGAGGGAGCTGACCGGGCCCCAGATCAGTGATCTGGGGCTGCACTACCAGGCCATAGCCGCCGCGTGCGCCGGCGTCGCGGCCCTGCGCTCCGACGCCGCGGACATGGCCACCCTGCGTTCGTTCATCCCCCCGGAGGAGGCGGATCCGCTGCGCTGGAGACTGACCCTCTCCGAGTTCCTGCTCGAGGTGGCCGCGATTGCCCGTTCGGCCCGGCTGGCACGGGAACTGATCCGCCTGCAGGCAGAGCTGGGCGCGCTCACGCTGCTGCCGTGCGCCGACTCCGGCTACCGCGCGGGGAGCGCCGGGCTCCTCGCGGAGGTCGCGGCCGCCGTCGAGTCCCACCAGCCGGCAGCGGCCGAAGCGTCGGTGAAGGCCCTGATCGCGGCCACCACGGACTGGCTCTTGAATGAGCAGTCCAGGCGCTCCATCCCACCCGTTCCTTCGAGCTAAGGCGGAGACCCTTTGTCTGAAGCCACCACCGCTGCGGACGCCACCGCCCTGGCCGCCGCCGCGGAAATCGACGCCACTTTCACCGGCATCGGCACCGGCGTCGAGGACAGGCTCGCGGCGTGGGCGGCAGAGACGGGAACCGCTTTGGCGGCCCTCTCCGGACGGGTCACCGGCGGCGCCGTGGACAAGCTCATCCGGCCGGTGGTCGAGGAACTGGTCCGGGCGCCTGGGGATACGCCGCCGGCGCGGGCTTCCTGGCCAACGCCGGGCTGCTGGGTCCGGAACGCAGTTACATCGCCGGGGTTCACCTCCCCGCAGGAGCGTTGCTAGGCTGGAATCAAGGCCCCTTCCCCGGGAGCCTCCGGACGACGGATCAGTACCCGGCACGCGACAAGACTGGCCACAGGAGCAGTTATGTCGTGGTTGATTCTGATACTTTCCGGCTCGCTGGAGGCCGTCTGGGCCGCAGCCCTGCACCGGACCTCGCAGGCCACGGGCCGCCGCCGGATTGCGCCGGCCGCCCTCTTCCTCACCGCCGTGCTGGCCAGCACCGGCGGCCTCGCGGTCGCCATGCAGTCCATCCCGACCGGCACCGCCTACGCGGTCTGGGTGGGCGTGGGCGTGGTGCTGACGTCCGCCTACGCCATGATCAGCAAAGTTGAACCCGCCAGCGCGGCGCGGATCCTGCTGCTCGCCGGGATCCTCGCCTGTGTGGCCGGCCTGAGGCTGGTGGCGTGAGAATGGCCGAGAACCGCATCCCGAAATCGGCCAGCCCGGCGACGGCACCGACACTGGCTTGGCTCATCCTGCTCGCCTCCGCTGTGCTGGAGGCGGTCTGGGCCACCGCACTGGGGCTCTCCGACGGCTTCACCCGCCCGCTGCCCACCCTCGTGTTCGCGCTGACCGCGACCCTGAGCATGGTGGGGCTGGGTCTGGCCGTCAAGAGCATCCCGCTCGGCACGGCCTACGCCGTCTGGGTGGGAATCGGCGCAGCCCTGACTGTCGGCTGGGCAATGGCGACCGGCGTCGAGCCCGCCAGCCCGCTGAAACTGCTGTTCATCGCGGGGATTGTGGGCTGCGCGGCCGGCCTGAAGCTGCTGCCCGCCCGGGAACCCGCGCCCTCCCCGCCGCCCCCGCCCGGTCAGACCGCGCCCGGACCGGACATCCGGTAGGAGCTGCGGAATACACCGGCGCGGGCAGAGGTTGGGGGTAGGAAACAACGAATGGAGACAGACCCCAATGAATACTGCGAAAGTCCGGCTCGGCGACGGCCTCATGGTCAGCCCCCTGGGGTTCGGCGGCATGGCCCTGACCCCGGTGTACGGGGAAGTGGATCCGGCCGAGGCCCTGCGGACCCTGCACCACGCAGTGGATGCCGGGGTCAGCTTCATCGACACGGCGGACATCTACGGCGGAGGCAGCAATGAGGAGCTGATCGGCCGGCTCCTCAAGGACCGCCGCGGCGAAGTGCAGCTGGCCACCAAGTTCGGCCTGGTGGGCACGCCATCCACCGGCTACTCGGACATCCGGGGCGACGCCGCGTATGTGCGGGAGGCCGTCGACCGCAGCCTGAAGCGCCTCGGCACCGACACCATCGACCTGTACTACATGCACCGCCGTGACCTCCGCGTTCCGATAGTGGAAACCGTGGAGGCCATGGCGGGGCTGGTGCAGGCCGGCAAGGTGCGGCATCTTGGCCTGTCTGAGGTGACGGCCGAGGAGCTGCGTGAAGCCAGCAGCGTCCACCCGATCGCCGCGGTCCAGAGCGAATGGTCCATCTGGAGCCGCGATGTGGAACGCAATGTTGTTCCTGCTGCGGCCGAGCTCGGGGTGGGTTTTGTGCCCTATTCGCCGTTGGGCCGGGGATTCCTCACCGGCACCGTGGACGCGTCGAAGCTGGGCAGCAACGACTTCCGTCGCAACATCCCCCGCTTCGCCGAGGCGGCGATGGACGCCAACCATGAGGTGGTTGCCGCGGTGCAGTCAGTCGCGGCGGAACTTTCCTCCGCCGGGCAGGCTGCAACTCCTGCCCAGGTCGCCCTGGCCTGGCTTCTGGTGCAGGGCCGGAGGCTGGGACTGCCCGTGGTCCCCATCCCCGGCACCCGCAAGGCGGACCGGATCGACGAGAACCTGGGAGCCCTGGTGCTCGACTTCACCCCGGCGCAACTCGAGAAACTCGACGCCGCTGCGGACGCCGTCGTCGGCTCCCGCTCCGCGGACCCCAACTGGGTGTCCGAGGGACGTGAATGACCGCGTCCGTAGACTGAAGCCCATGGACTCGCTCATTCACTCGTTACGTGACATCACCATCCGCCGGATTTCGGTCGGCGAGATGGACAACAATGTGTATCTGCTCACCAGCAAGGCCTCGGGCGCGCAGCTCCTGATCGATGCGGCCGATGATCTGGCCGCCATCCAGGGGCTGCTTGCCGACGCCGCCGCGGATACCTCCGCGACGCCGAAGCTGGCGCTGGTCGCCACCACCCACCAGCACTGGGACCATGTCCGTGCACTGCCGGGCCTGGTGGCCGCTACGGGGGTGAAGACGGCCGCCGGGGCGGATGACGCCCCCGAGCTGCCGGTGCCGGTGGATGTGCTGCTGGACCACGGGGACGTCGGCAACTTCGACGGCTTCAACGTGACAGCAGTGCATCTGCGCGGCCATACCCCGGGTTCGATCGCCCTCGTCTACCAGGACCCGGAGGGCCCGGCGCACATTTTCTCCGGCGACTCGCTGTTTCCCGGCGGCGTAGGCAATACCCAGAAGGATCCGGAGCGGTTCGCCCAGCTGATCAGCGACGTCAGCGAGCGGCTGTTCGACGTGTATCCGGATGACACTGTGGTGCACCCGGGCCACGGGAAACCGACAACCTTGGGCGCGGAACGCCCGCACCTGGCGGAGTGGCGCGCCCGCGGCTGGTAGCTGGCGCTGCGCTTCGTGGTTCGCGCTGCGCTCGGCGGCTGACGCTGCGCTTCGTGGTTGGCGATGCGCGAAATGCCGGTCGCTGCGGAATTCCCGTAGCGTCCGGCATTTCGCGTAGCGCGAGCTACTTTGCGTAGCGGAAAACCGAAACCTTAGCGGCTGCGGCGTTCGTTCGACGCCGGGGCGGACGCGCGGCGGGGGCCGCCGCTGCGTGCCGGACGTCCTTCGCCGGAGCGGCCGTTGCCGCCGCCTGCGTAGGATCCGCCCGAGGTGCCGCCGGTGTTGGAGGACCAAACGGCCGCGTTGGAGCCGGTCTTCGCGCCGGCTGCTGCACGCTGGCCCGTTGCCGGACGTCCGCCGCGCTGCCCGCCGGTTGCGCCGCCCGTGCGGGGTGCGCCGCCCGTGCGGGGTGCGCCGCTGCGGGGAGCCGAAGCGCCCCGGGCGTCGCTGCGCCCTTCTGCGGCGCGGCCGTCGGAACCGCGGCCGGCCGAAGCGCGGCCGCCTGCAGCCGGAACGTCGTTCCGGTGCGTGCCGTACGAGGTGGAGCGGCTGCGGACGCTGCGGCGCTCGGCGCGCTCGGCGTCCTGACGGTCCTCGTTGCGTTCGATGACGCGCTCTGCGGCGTTGCGCGCAGCAGCCTGGCCTTCGTAGGCCACGGCACGGCGCTCGGCACGGGGAAGGTCGGTGCGGGGAGCCTCGGCTCCGACGCGTCCTCGTCCGCCACGGCCGCCCCGGCCACCCGCGGTGGGTGCAGCCTGGGTGGTGCGGCGGGCCCGCTTGCGCTCGGCGTTGGCGCCGGTGGAGCTGCCGCCGCCCTGGTTGGACTTGGCGGCCAGCAGCGCGGCGCGGGTCCGCGGATCGATCTTGTCGGCCATTTCGCCGACCAGTTGTGCGACCAGCGGCGAGTTCGCGGTGACGCGCTCGAAGTTGACGTCGACGCCGGCAGCCTTCATGAGCTTCTTGACGTCGGACTGCTGCTCCGGCAGGGTCAGCGTGACGACGGTGCCGTCGGAGCCGGCGCGGGCGGTACGGCCTGAGCGGTGAAGGTAGGCCTTGTGCTCCGTGGGCGGATCCACATGGATGACAAGCTCGACGTCGTCGACGTGGACACCGCGGGCGGCAACGTCGGTGGCGACCAGGACGCGGACCTCGCCGGAGGAGAACTCGGCCAGGTTGCGGTCACGGGCGTTCTGCGACAGGTTGCCGTGCAGGTCGACGGCCGGGATACCGGCGTCGGTCAGGGTCTTCGCCAGTTTGCGGGCGTGGTGCTTGGTGCGCATGAAGAGCACCCGGCGGCCGGCACCCGAGGCGAGCTCGACGATCAGCTGCTTCTTGACGGTCTGGTCGTTGACGACGAGCACGTGGTGTTCCATGGTGGTCACCGCGGCCTGTGATTCGTCCACTGCATGGGTCAGCGGGTTGGACAGGTAGCGCTGGACGATCTTGTCCACGCCGTTGTCCAGGGTGGCGGAGAAGAGCATGCGCTGGCCCTGGCTGGGGGTCATGTCCATGAGCTTCTTGACCACGGGAAGGAAGCCGAGGTCGGCCATGTGGTCGGCCTCGTCCAGGACGGTGATCTCGACACCTTCGAGGGTCAGGACGCGCTGGCGGATCAGGTCCTCCAGGCGGCCGGGGCAGGCGATGACGATGTCGACGCCGGCGCGCAGCGCCTTTTCCTGGCGGGCCTGGGAGATGCCGCCGTAGATCACGGTGGTGTTCAGGCCCATGGCCTTGGCCATCGGTTCGATGGTCGCGTTGAGCTGGGTGGCCAGTTCGCGGGTCGGGGCGAGGACCAGGCCCATGGGGCGGCCGGGCTTGCGGAAGTGCTTGGCTTCCCGCTCAGCGAGTCGTGCTACAAGCGGGATGGCGAAGGCAATGGTCTTGCCGGAGCCGGTGCGGCCGCGGCCCAGGACGTCGCGTCCTGCCAGGGTGTCCGGCAGGGTCTTGACCTGAATGGGGAACGGTTCAACGATCCCCTGGGCGGTGAGGGTGTCGGCGAGGGCCTTGGGCGTGCCGAGGGCAGCGAAAGTAGTCATATGTTTCAAAGGTCTTTCAGGCGGTATCCATGCGGATATCGGCCCCCGGTGCCGGTTGGCCCAGGGGTTCGCCGAAGAAAAGTCAGGTGATCAACCGGCCAGCTGCTAGTTAAGACGGCGGCCGGGACCAAATAGAACGCGTTCATCGACGCAGGATGTGCCTCTCACATGAAAAAATCCCACTCCCTGCGGGCGGATTCCGGAAGGAATCCAGCAGGGGAACCGGTTGATGAACCGGAACATTAGTGGGCATCACTGCACATCAAGTTCCCTCAGTCTATCATCCGGCAGGGCAAGTGCCGTTTCCTCCCGCTCAGGGCACCAGGCTGGGCGCCTGGAACAGCGGGACGTGCGACGCCGGCACCCTGGCCGGCGGGGCCTCCGCCGCCCGCCGCCCGGGGACCCCGGTGGCGTGCGTGGCTGCCGGGACCGCCACCCGCAGGATTACCAGCGCCTCGGCGTCAATCAGCCTCCGGGTTCCGGTCTTCTCATCCAGGATCCAGAACAGGTCCGTGGCCGCGACCGTCCGGATCACCTCGCCCCGGTGGAAGAGCTTGCCGTTATGCCATGCCTCGATCTGATCCCCCACCGACAGCTCCTCGCACGATTGAATCTGCCGCGTATCTTCTGCAGTCATGGCCTGATCCTTCCCCGGATTCGGATTCACCCCAGCGTCATTTCGGTCGCTGGCTCCAGACTCCATCACTGAGGTTTCGGGAGCGTTTCCGTGCCGTGATCTTCGTGTGTCCAGTTCCGGGCGCAGCCGGTTTACTGGTGTCGCCGGGAGCCTTCCCCTGCCATGATGGGGAACGACCCACGACCCCACGGCCCCAAAGGACAACGATGACGGAGCACGAGCACCGCGAAGACAACAGCAACTCCAGTGCGGCCCAAGTCTGGGACGAGAAGTACCGCAGCCGGGCCAGGATTTGGAGCGGCGAGCCGAATCCGCAGCTGATCGCCGAGGCCGCGCCGCTGCCTCCCGGAACGGCCCTGGACCTGGGCTGCGGCGAGGGTGCCGACGCCATCTGGCTCGCCAGCCGCGGCTGGAAAGTCACCGCGCTCGACGTCTCCGCCGTCGCGCTGGAACGGGCCAAAGCGCACGCGCAGGAGCGCGGGCAGGCCGGGCACATCACGTGGGTGCAGCAGGATCTGGACACCTGGGTTCCCGGGGAGCTCTTCGATCTGGTCACGGCACAGTTTCTGCATTCCACCGTGATGCCCTGGCAGCAGGCCCTGCAGCTGGCTGCCGCCGCGGTGCGGACCGGAGGAGCGCTGCTGATCGTGGGCCACCACCCGGACGGTCTGCCGCCGTGGGGCGAGCACCACGATCACGCGGAGAGGTTCTACACGGCCGAGCAGCTGGCCGCGGAGCTGGGGATCGAGGCGCCCGAGTGGCGGCTCGACGTCGTCGACACCCGGCACCGCAGCGCCACCGGACCCGACGGCGAGGCGGCCGCGCTGACGGATGCGGTGCTGCGCGCCACTCGGCTAGCCGCCCACTAGGCAGGCCGACGCACCGGGCCGGTCCCCGGCCTACGCCCGCCTGCTGGTCCGCTCGCCCACAAGGGACAAGGCCAGCCGGGGGCACAGCCTGACGGCGTCCGTCGCCGCGTCCAGGCTGTCCGCGCCGATGGGCACGTCGGTGCGGTTGCCTGACCGGCTCCGCCGCGACACCGGGTAGCCCCAGTCGTCGCGGGCCAGCAACGCCGGAAGCAGCTCAGTGCACAGCCCTCGGCCGTCACACTTGGTCCAGTCGATGTGCAGTGTGTCGCTCATGACGTACTCCCGTCCTGCCGCGTGCACCAGCCGGTGAGGTGGGCCTTGACGTCGTCGGCGAAGATATCCAGGGCGCTTCGGACCAGTTGGACGGTCCCGTCCGGGTGATGGCAGGCACCGCGGCCGGAGACGAGTTTACTCAGCCGGTCCAGCTCCCCCGGCAGCTGCGGGTTCGGTTCGCCGGAGGCAATCCGGTCAAGCACGCCGGCCATGGCCGGGAGGCCGAACATACACGGTCCGCATTGCTGCGCGGACTCCCCCGCCAAGTAGTTAAGGATCCGCGCTGTGGCCGCCAGGCCGCACTGGTCGGCGGGCAGCGCATGGATTACTCCGGCCCCGGGTCGGACCGCCTGTCCGTCCGGGCCGGAGGGCGAGATCCGGTAGTCCAGCGGCCTGACCCAACGGCCGTGGTATCCGCCGACCAGAACGGCGGAGAGGGAACGGGCCTCAATTCCGGCGTCGTGAAGAATCGTTCCGAGGGCAGCGTTTCCGGGAACTTCCAGCACTTGTGCCGGACCCGGGCCGGAGACCGTCACGAGCCGGGTGCCGGGGTCGGCCGGTGACCCTGTGCTGCGGAACCAGGGGGCACCGTAGCGGGCGATGAGGCCGATGTGGGCAAGCGTCTCGACATTCAGCACCAGCGTGGGGCGGCCTTTGAGTCCGGCTTCGCTCAGGCGGCGCCGCTTGTCCAGTGGAAGTGCCGTGCCGGTGGCGATGGCGTTGACCACGGCACTGGCTTCCCCCGCGATGAACGCCTCCGCCGCCGGCACCAGCCGGATCCGGCTCGCGTCCGGCCGCTCGGCAATGGCAGCTGCCACTCCCGCAAGGCTGTCCGCGGCGGCGTAGAGGTACATCTGCGAGCCCGCGACGGCGCGGCTGGCCGCCAGCAGGCCATCGAGCACGAGGTGCGGGGAGTTAGCCAGCAGCGTCCGGTCCTTGAAGCTGAGCGGTTCGCCCTCTGCGCCATTGGCGATCACCACCGGCCGGGCGGGCAGGATTCCCGCGGAACGGGATTCCGCCGTCGCCGCCATCTTGCGCCAGGACGCGAACGCAGCACCGCCGCGCCCGGTCAGTCCGGAGGCTTCCAGCACCCGGATGAAATCCGGTCCGATGCTGCCGGTATCCAGCGGCCCGAAGGCACTGAGATGGTCCTGCAGTCCGGCGTAGGCCCCGGCGGCGAAGAGCCTGAACGTCCCCGCTGGTGCCTGGAGCCGGCGGAATTCGGCAAGCGAGGTGTCGGGCGGGGTCATGGCAGACCTCCTTGACGGGCTTTGGACGTTTCGAGGAAGGTGGCGGAAAGACGCCAGGCGACGGCGCCGCCGACGGCCGCCACCGACGCTGCGGCCAGGATCAGGAACCATTTGCCGGTCCCGTCGGTGCCGTTGCCGATGGCGTGGACCAGGGCGATGGGCCACATGGCGTAGCTGAGCCAATGGACTGCTTTGAAGGTTCGCTGCCCGATGCGGTGCCGCAGCAGGCCCGTGACGACAATGGCAAGCACGAGGTCCATGGCGACCGTGCCCAGGCCCTGCCAGAACGGCCGGTAGGAACCGAGGAACGGCACGAGGACATCGACCAGGTTCAGCTTGGCGTAGGAATCCAGCAGCAGCGACCCCACATGGAGGCCGAGGAAGACTGAGGCGAGGAGGGCGAAGTTGCGGTGCAGGAGGGTGACGGAGAACCGCGGCAGGACAATGAGCGGCCTGCCGGAGCGGGTCAGGATGCCCAGCAGCACCGTCGCGGTAAACAACGCCAGGGAGATGAAGCCGCTTACCCGCCCGAAAGCCCACATGGCTTCATCCATGGTGGCGCCGCCCCGACGTCGCAGGCTGCTCGCTGGGCCACGCGCCGGTGACGATGGTCCGTCCGTGCTGGTCAACGAAGCGGCCGGCAATGCCCCGGCCCCGGAACCAGTCCACGGCCCGGAAACCCCGGACGACGCCGGCGGTGCTGAAGGCATTGGCCTCCAGGCACGTCGGGGCCGCGACGGTGACGGAGCGCCACACAGTCTCGGCGGGGAGACCGAAGCGCGGGTCAAGGATGTGGTGGATCTGGGCACCCGCGTGCTCCCACCGCCGTTTCTGGGTGCTGGAGGTGGCCATCGCGAACCCGGCGCCGAGGCTCAACTGCTGGGACGGATCGTCCGCAAGGTCCTGGACGAGCACCTGCCAGCAGCCTTCCGGTGCGGGTCCGGCAGAGGCCAGGTCCCCGCCAAGGCTGACCAGCACGCCGCAGCCCAGCTCGGAGTACACCTGAGCGGCGGCCCGGTCCGCGGCAATGGCTTTGGCTGTGGCTCCAAGGTCCAAGCGGGTGCCCGCGGGAACTGTCAGCTTGCGCCCGGAAAGGCTGACGCGGGTCCAGCCGGAGGCCTCGCGGGTCGCGGGGGGAAGCCCGGAGGCGGCACCATCCGCGACGCCGTGGCCGGGAAGGAGCCTGACGCTCACGATGTCCCGGTCATAGCCCAGGGCTTCGAGCTCCCGGCCCAGGGTCGGGTCGACGTCGCCGTCCGTCCAGCGGGCGGCGTCGAGGGCGCCTTCGACGAGCAGAGCCAGCAGCGGGCTGACGCGGGCGCCCGCGGCAAGCTGGGGACCGAGCAGCGCCAGTTCCGAATCGTCCCTGAATCGGCTGCAGGCATCGTCAATGTCGGCAAGGGTCCGCCGGACAATGGCTGCGGCTGCGGCGAGCGCGCCGGCATCGGTGACGGTGACGCCGGCTTCCATGCCCCAGACGGGCCAGGACTCGCTGGCAACCATGTCAGGACCCCGATGATTTGCCGTGGACGGCTCCGCCGCTGCCGGGCTGGACGGGGGTGATGCCGGGGTAGCTCTTGGGCTGGCGGCCGCTGTTGCTTTTCGCGGTGCCGCCCCCGGCGGAAGATGACGATGACCCGCTGGACGACGACCCGTTGGACGATGACCCGCTGGACGACGACCCGGTGGAGCCGGAGGTGGTGGTGGCGGCCGCAGCCTTGGTGGCCGGAGTGGCGGCGTACACGACGGCTGAGGCGATCCCTGCCGTGGCAAGGCAGCCCAGGGCGACGGTGGCGGTGATGCCGGCGGCCAGCCGTTTGCCGTTTCTTCGAGTGTCCATGGCCTGCTCCTAGTGTTCCGCGGTACTGCGCGGTGAGAAACCCGCTATCCCAAATACTCCTCCCGGATTCTTTGAGGTTTCTTAGATGATGCTGTCGCCAGGCTTTGGGTTTCCGGGGCCCGCTGCCGGCCGGCGAAGCGCTCAGTCGAGGGGCAGGGTGACCACAATCGCTGCTCCGCCCTCCGGCGGGTTCGGCTCCACGCTGACGGTTCCATCGTGCAGCGAGACGATCTCGGCCACGAGTGCCAGTCCAAGCCCGTAATGGCGTGGCGTCCCCGCGGGAGTCTCGGGGCGGGCGGAGGCAAACCGTTCAAAGGCGCGGGCTTCGGCCCCGGCGGCGAAGCCGGCTCCGTCGTCGGCGACCCGGAGGACGGCGTCCCTGCCCCGGGTGCTGACCGTGACGTGGACGGTGGTTCTGGCATGGTCCAGCGCATTGGAAATGAGCGCGGTGAAGACCCGGCCCAGTGACACTGCCGACCCGCGGACGACGACGGGCCCGGCGGGAAAATCTGTTTCCAGTCGGAGGGACTGCGACTCCGCCTGCCCTCCGGCCAGGGCGGCGGCGCCGGCCCCGACGGCGGAAAGGTTGACCGGGGTGTAGTCCGCCGCCCCCCGGGGGTCTGCCGCCATCAGCAGGTCATCCAGGATCCCGGTGAGCAGCTTTGAGTCATCGACGATGCCCTGGACGCCCTTCGCGGTCTCCTGGGGGGCCGGAGCCGCGTCGGGACGCAATAGGCGCCGGCGCAGGAGCTGTGCCCTGGTGCTCAGAAGTGTCAGCGGAGTACGCAACTCGTGGCTGGCGTCAGCGATGAACCGGCGCTGGAGTGCCATGCTCTCCACCAGGGGTCGCATGGCTCGCCGGGCCATCCACACGGAAGCGGCCGAAGCGAGAACGGCTGCCGCCGCTCCGGCAATCACCAGTGCGAGGATCAGCCGGTCCGACTCCTCCTGCCTTTCACGCTGGTCGACGGCGGCCTGGACCACCCTGCCGTCGTGGAACGCCGTAAAGACGACATAGCTCCTGCCGGCTATCTGGACTTTCCCGCGCTCGCTCCCCCGCGACTCCGCCACGCGGGCGATGGCAGCGACGTCGGGCAGGCCCGCCGGCATGTTGCGTGAAACGGTCAGCTGGCCGTTGCCGGAGATGGCGACGAAGACGTCCAGCGGGGCGTCCCGGGTCGAGTCGATCTGGGTGGCCCCAATGAGCTTCCGGTTGTCTGCTTCGTCGGCGCCGGCGGCCACCACCGAGTACATGAGTCCACCCATGAGCGCGAGCAGAACCACCATCAGCGCGGCGAACTGGACGGCAAGCCGCGCCACCGCGCCTTTCGAATCCATGCGGGCACGGCGCCTCAACCGAGCTCCCCCAGCCGGTAGCCGACCCCGCGGACAGTCAGCACCGAGGACCGGCCCAGCTTCTTTCGCAGGTAGTGCACGTAGGTGTCCACAACGCCGTCGTCGTCAGCCTCCGGGAACACAGAGTCGATCAGTCCTTGCCGGGTGAAGATCTGGCGGGGGCTGCGGGCCAGCTGGGCCAGCAGCTCACTTTCCCGTTCGGAGAGGACAATGACCGTTCCGTTGCCTGCCGTGACCGTGCGCCCGCCGATGTCCAGCATGCCGCCCGGCACACGGACGGCGCCGGCCAGCGCAGTATGGCGGCGCAGCAGGGACCGCAACCGGGCCAGGAGTTCGTCGACGTCGAAGGGTTTGCCCAGGTAGTCTTCGGCGCCCCGGTCAAGTCCTTCGACCCGGTCCGCCGGGTTGCTCAGCGCGGAAAGTATCAGCGCGGGGGCGGCCACACCGCGGCCCCGAAGCCGCTCGAGGACGTCCAGTCCCTCGATGGCCGGGAGCCCCCGGTCCATCAGCAGCACGTCGAATTCCCGGCTGAGCCCCTCGTGCAGGGCGCGTTGCCCGTCCTGGGCCAGCACCACGGTGTAGCCCTCGCCCTCGAGCAGTTCGGTGAGCATTGCGGCCAGGCTGGAATCGTCTTCCACCAGCAGCACTCTCGGCCCAACCGCCGTCATGCTGTGAAGTACCCAACGCTCATGCTGTGAAGTATAGGTCCGGCGCCTCCGCCGGAGCCGGGCGGAGCGGGGCGGGGCGGGGCGGGAGGATCCGCGGGCGGTCACCCGCCCGGCAGGGTGGCCGGCGGCCTGAGCAAAGTGACGGCAGACACCGGACGACGATTGAGGCGGCGACACTCGACGAGTGTCGAACTGCCCTGCGGGCCGCCCGGCACCCCGCGACCCACCCGAGGCCCGGGCGGGCGGCCGCCGGCGGCGCCGCAGAATCCGGCCCTGACGCCGGGAAACGCTCCTTTTCCGCCGCCGGGGCGGGACCCGGCGGCGGAACGCAGCGCCGCCGGCCGCCAGCAGACAGCCGCGCCCGGGTCACCCCGCACCCCGCGGAAGGGGCGCCATCCTGGCCCTAATCTTGAACAACCGGCCCGAACTGTTATCTCCGTCACACCTGCGACGGATCCGCGCGGCCGCAGCCGCGGCACCACAGCTGAGCCACCTGCCGCTTGGGACAAGGAAAGAAGCCTGATGACTGAACGCACAATTTTGGTGCCCAAGAGCACCGAGTCGGAATCTGCCACGAAGGGCGAGCGCAACGAACCGCATCTCGCCCGCGCCCTGGGCAACCGCCACATCCAGCTGCTTGCCATTGGCGGCGCCATCGGAACCGGCCTGTTCATGGGTTCCGGCAAAACCATTTCCCTGGCCGGCCCGTCCGTCATTTTCGTCTACATGATCATCGGCTCCATGCTGTTCTTCGTCATGCGGGCCATGGGCGAGATCCTCCTCTCCAACCTGAACTACAAGTCCTTCAGCGACTTTGCCGGCGACCTCCTGGGCCCCTGGGCGAGCTTTTTCACCGGCTGGTCCTACTGGTTCTTCTGGGTGGTGACCGGCGTGGCCGACATCGTCGCGATCGCCGGGTACGTGGACAAGCTCGCACCCGGCACGCCGCTGTGGATCCCGGCCCTGATCACCCCGGTGGTGCTGATTCTGCTGAACCTGCCCAGCGTCAAGGCCTTCGGCGAAGCGGAATTCTGGTTCGCCATCATCAAGGTGGTCGCCATCCTCGCCCTCATCATCACCGGCATCGTCATGATCGCCACCCACTTCACCTCCCCTAACGGCGCGGTGGCCAGCCTGTCCAACCTCTGGAACGACGGCGGCATGTTCCCGCACGGCATGTTCGGCTTCGTCCTCGGCTTCCAGATCGCCATCTTCGCTTTCGCCGGCATCGAGCTTGTGGGCACGGCAGCCGCTGAAACGAAGGATCCCGAGAAGAACCTGCCGCGCGCCATCAACTCCATCCCCGTCCGCGTCCTGCTCTTCTACGTTGGCGCCCTGGTGGTCATCATGGCCGTCAACCCCTGGCACAGCATCGACCCGGCCAGCAGCCCGTTCATCGGCATGTTCACGCTCGCCGGGCTGGGCATCGCCGCGGTGGTCATCAACCTGGTGGTGCTGACCTCCGCAGCATCCAGTGCCAACTCCGGCATCTACTCCACCTCGCGCATGGTCTACGGCCTCGCCCAGGACGGCAACGCCCCGCAGGCCTTCGGGAAGCTGAGCCCCCGCAAGGTCCCGCAGAACGCCCTGCTGTTCTCCTGCATCTTCCTGCTGGCCGGGCTGGTCCTGCTCTACTCCGGCGACTCCGTCATCGGCGCCTTCACCATCGTCACGTCGGTGGCCTCCGTGCTGACCATGTTCGTGTGGTCGATGATCCTCATCAGCTACATCGCGTTCCGCCGCCGCCGGCCCGCCCTGCATGCGGCGTCGAAGTTCAAGATGCCGGGTTCAGCCTTCATGCCCTACGTCGTGCTCGCCTTCTTCGGCTTCATGCTGGTGGCACTTGGGCAGGCCGACGACACGCGGCTCGCGCTGCTGGTAACCCCTATCTGGTTCCTGCTCCTCGGCGCGGCCTGGCATTTCAACCGCCAGACGCCGCTGCAGCAGGCCCAGATCGCCGAATGGGAAGCCGTCCGCAACGCCGAGGCAGTCCCGGTAGCGGGCTAGGCAATATCCTTTCTCCCGGTATCCGGGGGCGCACCGGGCCAGCGGGCTCCGGCCGGATCCAACCGGCCGGAGCCCGCTCGTCTTTAATCGCCGTGTCCAGCGGGCCGCGGCCGGAAAAGCGGGGCCTTACCGGCGCACGGCGACCCGTGGGGCGACGGCGACGGCGGCGACGCCGATCAGCGCGGTCAGGGCGAAGACCCCGGCGAAGGACGCCGCCGTCGTCGGGAATGCGGCGAAGATGATGCCCGTGGTGGCGAGGGACAGCGCCCCGCCGAGCGAGTCGGAAATGGACATCGCCGAACTGTTGAAACCCTCGTTTTCCTTGCTCGACAGGGCCAGGGTCATCACGCTCAGCCGCGCGTACATCACCCCCATGCCGCCTCCGGCGAACACCCAGGCGGTGATCACGACGGCGGCCGGCCAGTTGAGGACGGTGGCCGCCAGCACCAGGACGACGGCGCCGAGCACGAGGGCCGCGCCGGTTCGAACCGCGCGGCGGTGATCCAGACGCGACCCGAGCCGGCCCTGGACCGCGGAACCTGCTGCCCAGGCGACGGCGCCGCCGGTCAAGGTCAGGCCGGCGAAGGTGGGCGAGAAGGCGTAGCGCTCCACCAGCAGGTACGGCAGGTAGACCTCGGCGCCGAAGAACGCGCCGGAGGCCAGGCCGCGGGTGAGGATGACGCTGGGGAGTCCCCGGCGGGCGGTCAGGGTGCCCCGCGGCACCAGCGGGCGGACGGCGACGAGGGCCACAGCGACGGCCGCCACCGCCGCGACTCCGCCAGCCACCGGAAGCCGGGCGGAGAGGTTCAGGCCCAGGACGGCGAGCGCCGCGAGACCGGCCCAGGCCAGCCTGCCGGAGGCCGAGGACTTCCGCGGAGCAGGATCGGACATGTCCCCCGCCGCGGCGCCCGCCTGGGTTCCGCCGTCGGGCGTGCCGTGCAGCCCGCGCAGTGCCGGCACAATCATCAGCAGGGCCGGCACCACCAACCCCACCACGCCGAGGAACACCCAGTGCCAGCTAAGCAGCTGAGCCACGAGGCCGGCGGCGAAGGGGCCAACCAGCGAGGGAATCACCCAGGCTGCGGAAAAAGCCGCGAAGATCTTCGGGTGCAGTTCGGGCGGATAGACCCGGGCTATCACCACGTACAGCGCCACCGTCATGGCGCCGCCGCCCAGGCCCTGGACCAGCCGGCCGGCCACCAGGGCAGGCATGGTGGCTGCGGTTCCGGCGATCAGCAGGCCCAGCGCAAACATGGCGACGGACGCGTACAAAGGGCCAACCGGGCCGCGCCGGTCGGACCAGTTGCCCGCGGCCACCATCCCGATGACGCCGGTGGCGAGCGGGCCCGCGAACGCCAGGGCGTAGAGGGCGGCCCCATCCAGCTCACGGCTGACCAGCGGCATGATCGTGGTCACCGCCAATGATTCGAAGGCGGCCAGGAACACGAGGGCACAGGCGCCCAGCGTCACCAGCAGGTAGTTGCGGTGGAAGATGCCGGCTGAGTCCAGCGTCGGAGCGGGGACGGAACGGGGCAAGGCGTGGCCTGATCGGTAGGGGATGTTGGCTCAAGGGGAAGCATGCCACAGCTGGCGGGCGGTACGCACCACCACCCGGGCATCGGCTCTATACTCGCGTGAAGACCGCGGCGACAAGGATGCATTGACGTGAGCGAACGAATCGGAATCATTGGTGGCGGGATCGTGGGCATCGCGCTGGCACGGGCCCTCGTGCAGCGCGGACTCGGTGAGGTCACCGTCTTCGAGAAGGAGCACCGGCTGGCCAGCCACCAGACCGGCCACAACTCCGGCGTCGTGCACGCCGGTCTGTACTACGCCGCAGGATCGTTGAAGGCGCAGTTGTGCGTCGCGGGACGGTCCGCCCTCCGTGACTACTGCCTGCAGAAAAGCCTCCCCTACCGGGAAGTCGGCAAGCTCGTGGTCGCAGTGGACGAGTCCGAGCTGCCCGCCCTGGCCGAAATCGAAAGGCGGTCCAGGGCGAACGGCGTGCCCGGCCTTGCCCGGATCAACGGTGCCGCCGGGCTGCACGAGATCGAACCGCACGTCGCCGGCGTGGCAGCGGTCCACTCGCCGCACACCGCCGTCGTCGACTTCGCGGCGATTACCGAGGCGATGGCCCAGGACTTCCGGGAGGCCGGGGGCAGCATTCTGCTCGGGCAGGAGGTGGTGTCGCTGGCCGTCGAGGGCGCCACCGTCCGGGCCGGCACTCCCGGGTCGGAGCACCTCTTCGACCGGGTGATTGCCTGCGCCGGTTTGCAGTCCGACGTCGTTGCCCGCCTGGTGGGCGCCGACCCCGCACCGAAAATACTCCCCTTCCGCGGCGAATACTGGTCGCTCGAGCCGGAGCGGACCGCCCTGGTGCAGGGGATGATCTACCCGGTGCCTGACCCGCGCTTTCCCTTCCTCGGTGTGCACTTCACCCGCGGCGTGTACGACGACGTGCACGTGGGTCCCAACGCCGTCCCGGCGCTCGCCCGGGAGGGCTACCGGTGGCTCTCGGTCTCGGCGAAGGACACCTGGGATTCGCTGCGGTGGCCCGGGGCGGGTCCGCTGGCGAAAAAGCACTGGCGGATGGGGGTCGATGAGATCAGCGCGTCGCTCATCAAGTCCCTCTACTACCGCAAGGCCCGGCGCTTCATCCCCGAGCTCACCATGTCGGACCTCACGGCGAAGACCGCGGCAGGTGTCCGGGCCCAGGCGTGGGGCCGTGACGGGGCGCTGCTGGACGACTTCGCCGTGGAGCAGGTCGGGCCGGTGACGCTGTTGCGGAATGCCCCGTCGCCGGCCGCCACATCATGCCTGGCCATTGCGGACTACCTTGTCGAGCAGTACCTGCAGGTCCGGCGTTTCTGATCCCTGCCCGGCCGTCCGCAATGTCAGGTCAAAGTGCCCTACTTGGGGTTCCCTACTGAAACGTAGCCTGTGGCCTACAAGCTAAAGGGGGCCTGCGATGTCCGCTCGGGCAGTTGGGACAGCTGGATCTTTCCGGGCGGCGCCGGCGGCGAGGCACAGGCGGCGGCTTGCCTGCGCCGTCGTCGCCCTGTTGGCCCTGGCTGGATGTTCGTCCGGGCCCACAGCGCCGGGCGGCCCGACGACGGCGGGTCAGTCGTCCAGCACCGCCCCGTCGGCGGCCACTCCGGACAAGGTCTACACGGACCAGGAGCTGATGGCGATCATCAATGCCGTCGCCCAGAAACGGCAGGTCCAGGGAGGGGCCATGGACTCCCAGCGCCTGCGCAGCGCGGTGTCGGGCGGCGCCGGACCCGTCACGACTACGGAGACGACGCCAGGCGACTGCGTGGTCCTCGCTCCCCGGAACCCGTTCGCCGTCTGGGCCGACAAGAGCGTGACCATGGCCCAGGGCGGGATCCCCATCGCGGCACAGTCGGGACCGACGACGACCGTCACTCTCACGGTCCGGAGCGCTGAGAAGGACGCGATCTCCCAGGCCGACTTCAACTACACGGACGATTTGGCCGCCCGCTGCGGCCAGTTCGACCTTACGTACACGGAGTCCGGCATGACCTCGACGCACGCCGTCCAGCTCCTCCAGGCACCGCCGACCGGGGAGAAGAGGTTCGCCTGGATGCAGAACACCAAGCCCCACCAGCCCCAGGACTTCGGCTCGGTCGGGCTCCAGGTGCTGGCAGGTACGTTATCCGTCAGCCTGACTCTTTCCGTCGCCGAGCTGAACTCCGAGCCAGACGCCCGCCCGGCCCTCGATTCCATGGCCGGGCTGGCCCAGGAGCTCATCGACCAGGCTGCGCAGCACCCTCCGTCAGTGGCGCCGGCTCCGCCGAACCCGCGCACCCCTGATGATGTCGCGGCCCTGCTCAGGGGCGTCACCGGACCAAACGGCAACACGCTGGACAGGCCGAGCGCCGCCGTCGTTGGCGCGGAGCGGCCCGGCGTGAATCCCGGCACTCCGTCGCCGGGAACCCAGGCTCCGTGCACCTACAGCGACCCATCAGTCCTGCCCGGCTCGGTGGTCGGGCAGGGGACGATCCAGGGTTCCAACAAGATGGACTTCATCGATCTCATGGTGGCCAGCATGCCGACGACGGCGGCCCAGCCGTACCTGTTCGACACCGTTGCCGCCACTCTTCGGGACTGCGCCACGATCCAGGAGGGCATGGGCGGCAGCACACGCCAGTGGTCGGACCTCCAGCACCTGAGCGTGGGCCTCGCCGCGGACTCCAGCTACGCCGTCGCCTACCAACTCCCCGACGGGACCGGCGAGCGGCACGTCATGGTCGGGGCCCGGAAGGGAACGTTGACCGTGCAGGCCAGCGTTATCAAGTACTCGGACGCCGAGGTGCAGTCCGGCGCCGACGGGCTCGCGGCCGTGATCAGCCAGGTCTTCGCCAGGGCCGGTCTGTAGATGCGGCGCCGCCATTGGATGGCCGGCGCAGCGGTGGCCATCATGACCCTCGCCGGCTGCTCCTCGGCACCCTGGGGCACACCGACGTCGTCCGCGCCCGGCAGCACTTCCCCCCCGAGCGCATCCCCCGCCGCCGCGGTGCCGGGCGAGGTCTATACGGACCAGGAGCTTGTCGATCTGGCGACGGCTGTTGTGCGCACACGGAACCTTCAAGGGCTCGTGATTGACACACGGACGCTCCGTGACATGGCCAGGAACTTCCAGGGGCCGAGCAGCACCAGCACCACGACGCCGGACCACTGCTCCGCCTTCCGCCTGTTCGAGGAGATGGAGACCACGGGGCGGGGCACCGACCTGGGCGTGAACTTCGCGGAGGGACGCCTGCCCCTCGCCGGGCAACCGTCGCAGGCGACGACCATCGTTTTCGTGATCAGGAGCGCCCCGCCCGAAAAGCTTGCCGCCGCGGACTTCAACAACACGGATGCCCTGACCGCAGAGTGTGCCCACTTCGAGCGGAGCTACACCACTTCCATGCCCGACGCCGGAGCGGCGCCGCCGCCGACGACCTATGAGGCCAACCTCGTGCCGGCTCCGCCCGTGGGACAGCAGGCGTACGCGACCACGCAGAAAGCAAAAGGTCTGGGCCCCATGGACATGGGGACCGCCGGTCTGCAGGTGCTGGCGGGCACGGTGTCCATCGACATGGCACTGACGGTCTGGCCGATGACTGCAGAAACGACTGCCCGGGCGGTGGACTCCATGGCAGGCTTCGCCCGGGACCTCATCGACGAGGCGGTAAAGAACCCGCCCAGCGCCCCGCAGCCGAATCCGGCCGGCGCGCACAGCCCCGAGGAGCTGACCCAACTGCTCCAGGCAGTGACGGGAGGGGCGGGCACGGAGCTGTACGTTACCCCGACCGATGCCCGGGTGATCCCGGGAACCCCAGGGGTCACGCCACTCCCCTCGCAGGCCGGCTGCGCCTACGACGACGCCGCCTACTACGGAACCCTGGCCGGCCAAGCGACCATGGCCCAGGGCATCGCCTCCACCGCCGACAAGGTGGTCTCGCTCGAGGTGACCATCATCAGCATGGGCACCTCAGTCGCGCAGCCGTACCCCTTCGACATCCGGACGTTGGCGATCAAGGACTGCCCGTCCATCCAGGCGAACGTCCTGGGCCAGGGCCAGCCTTACTGGTCACCGGTTGAGCCCCTGAACGTGCAGCTCGACGCCGATTCCCGCCATGCCTTCAGGTACCAGAACTCGGATGGATCCGGCCGTTCCTATGTCCGCCTCGGCGCCAGGCGGGGAACACTCTCGGTGGAGGTCGGCACGATGAACTTCCGGCCGCTCGCAGAGGGCGATGTCCCGGCCGCAGTCGATTCGGCCACCACCGCTATCCGGCAGGTTTTCGCGAAAGCCGGCCTGTAGCGGGCCGCTTCCGGCAAGAGCCCGGTTCCGCCGGTTCCGCCGGCGCCGGCCGCCGGCCGCCAGCCGACTTAGTCGCCGATGAAGCGGTTCCGGCCGGCACGGTAGCCGAACACCGCGGCCAGCGATCCGACGGCAAGGAAGAGCACACCCGCTGCCGCGAAGGACCCCGTGGACTGGTGCAGCTGGCCGACCATCAGGGTGCCGGCGGAGCCCACCCCGTAGCCCACACCCTGCATCATCCCGGACAGGTGCGCGGCGGTGTGGCCGTCCCGGGTGCGGACCATGATCATGGTCAGCGCGACGGCCGTCAGGCTGCCCTGGCCCAGGCCCAGCAGCCCGGTCCACAGCCAGATCAGCGGCAGCGGGCCAAAGATGCTCAGCGCGAAGCCGCCACCGGTCATCAGCGCCACCACGGTGTTGATCGTGCGCTGGTCCCGGAACCCGGTGGCAAGGGCCGGGGCGAACAAGGACCCCAGCATCTGCAACACGATCGAGACGGAGACGATCACGCCGGCGGTGCCGCCGTCCACCCCGCGTTCGCGCAGGATCGGGGCCAGCCAGGCGAAAACGCTGAAGGACATCATGGCCTGCAGCACCATGAAAATGGTCACCTGCCAGGCGACCCCCGAGCGCCACACATTCACGCCGCCGCGCGACGTCTGGTGCCGGCCGTGGTGCTGCCTGACGGCCAGCGGCAGGAACAGCAGGAGAACGACGCCGGCGGGCAGCGCCCAGAACCGCAGCGCCGCGGTCCAGTCCCCGGTCGCGCTGAAAACCGGGTAGGTGAATCCGGCGCCCAGGGCCGCGGAAGCGCAGATCGCCGTGGTGTACAGGCCGCCCATCAGGCCGAGCCGGTGCGGGAAGTCACGCTTCACCAGGCCGGGCAGCAGCACATTGCAGAGCGAGATCGCGGCACCGCAGGCCGCCGTTCCCGCCAGCAGGGCCGGGAGGTGACCGGCGCCCCCGGCCTCCAGGGGCCGCAGCAGCAGCCCGGCGGTGAGCACCGCCATGGCACCCAGCAGCACGCGCTCGGCACCGAAGCGGCGGGCCAGGACGGGAGCGAGCGGCGCGAAGACCCCAAGCAGCGTCACCGGCACTGTCGTGAGGACGAGGACGGCCCAGCCCGGCAGCCCGGCGTCGGCCGCTAACTCGGGAAGAACAGCGGAGAAACTGGAAAATACAGTGCGGAGATTCAGCCCGATCAGGACCAGGCACACCCCCAGGTAGACCAGGCCGCGGCGGCTGCCGACGCGGGTGGGCTCCGCCGCGGGTACGTCGTCGATCTCGGCGTCGACCAGCAGGCCAGGGCGTTCGTCAACCCTGATGCCGCTAAGGGTGGGGTCCGGGGAGCTTTTCGGTACAGTCACGGACCCCATTCTGGCAGGATCTTCGCCGCGTGCCGTGCCACCGGCGTCACGCTCGGGCGGCCCTGCCCGCCAAACCTGCCGAGCCGGCGCACGCCGGGACTCCACTATTCTGGAAGGGATGAGTGAATCCCCAGAATCCCCCGAATCACCGCAGGCACCGCGCCCGGTGACCCCCGGCACCCAGGCCTCCTTCGGCACCTACGGCGGCCGTCCGGTCAGTTTTGTCCGCCGCGGCACCCGCCTGCAGGGCCGCCGGCAGACCGCCTGGGAAGAACATTCCGACCGGTGGGCCGTCGATGTCCCCCGCCACATCGCCAACACCTCCGTGCACCCGGACTACGTCTTCGACGCCGAAGCCGAATTCGGCCGGAAGGCCCCGCTGGTCGTGGAGATCGGCTCGGGGCTCGGCGACGCCGTGTGCCACGCCGCCGAGGAGAACCCGGACAAGGACTTCCTGGCCGTTGAGGTCTATACCCCGGGGCTGGCCAACACCCTGATCAAGATCAACAGCCGCGGGCTCGCCAACGTCCGCGTCGTGGAGGCGAATGCCCCCGAGGTGCTCGCCACCATGCTGCCGGCCGGATCCGTGACGGAACTCTGGGTCTTCTTCCCCGACCCGTGGCATAAGTCCCGGCACCACAAGCGCCGCCTCATCCAGCCGGCCTTCGCCGAGCTTGCCGCACGGGCCCTCAAACCCGGCGGCATCTGGCGGATCGCCACGGACTGGTCCAACTATGCCGTGCACGTGCGGGAGGTCCTGGCCGGCTCCCCCGACTTCGAGAACCTGCACGACGGGGAACGCAGCGGCGCGGAGAGCCCCCTCACGCAGGTCTGGGAATCCGGCGTCGAGTCCCTCGTCGGCGGAGCCCCCGTGAAGGAGGGGCGCGCACCGGTGAGCACCGAACACACCGGCCCCAACGAAGGCACCGATGAGACCGGCGGCTGGGCGCCGCGGTTCGACGGGCGGATCCTGACAAGTTTCGAAAACAAGGCGCACGACGCCGGCCGGCTCATCTTCGACCTCAGCTACCGCCGCCGCTAGGCCAGCCACCCGGCGGCGCTGTTGCCGGCGCGCTCCGCGTGGCACGATTACCGAAGAGGCAGAAAAGGCATAAACCGGGCGGAGCAGTAGTCCGGCGGAGCCACCGAGTCAGTTGAAGGACCGATCATCAAAAGAGAACTGAAGGACGCCGCGGACGCGGCCGAGGAAATCACCAACTCCCGGTGGCTCGAACCGGTGGCCCGGGCCGGGTTTGCCGTCAGCGGCGTCCTGCATTTCCTGATCGGAGTGGTCGCGATCCGGCTTGCCATGGGCGGCCAGGGCGAGGCTGACGTCAGCGGGGCCGTCGGGCAACTCGCCGGACAGCCGGCCGGGCCGTTACTGCTGTGGAGCTGCTTCGCCGCGTGCGTGGCCCTGGCCGTGTGGCAGGCAAGTGACGCCATCTTCGATTTTGAGCATCTGCCGGTGAAGAAAAAGGCCGCAAAGAAGGCCAAAGCCGCGCTCCAGGCCGTGGTCTACGCCGGGCTCGCCGTGACCCTGGCCTCCTTCGCAATCGGCGCGGGCAAAGACCACAGCAGCTCCACCAGCGACTTCACGGCGTCTGTGATGAAGGCCCCTGGCGGCTATCTGCTCCTGCTCGCCGTCGGCGCGGCGGTGGCGGTCGCCGGGATTGTCTACGCCATCCGCGGTTTCCGGCAGTCCTTTACCAAATACCTCCGCCTGCCCGCCGCGGAGAGGGCACGGATGGCCGTGATCGTCCTCGGCGTCGTGGGCTACGCCGCCAAGGGCGTTGCGCTGCTGCTGGTGGGGCTGCTGGTCATCATCGCCACCATCAAGGTGCACCCGGAGGAGTCCACCGGGCTCGACGGCGGCCTGAAGGCTCTCCGCGACCAGCCGTTCGGCGTGTACATGCTGGCCGCCGTCGGCATTGGCCTCATCTGTTACGGCGTCTTCATGATGGTGCGGGCCAAACTCGCCAAGATGTGAGGCCCACCGCCTATGTCCTGGCCGGGACACTGATCTCGGACGGAGCCGCTGCCGCTGATTCCGTGGTGGCGGTGACTGACGGACGGATTGCCTATGCCGGGCCCCGGGCCGGCTTCGACGCTGCGGGCTTCCGCGGCGCCCGGGAACTGGAGCTTCCGCCGGGCAGTTCGATCCTCCCCGGATTAGTTGACCTCCACTGCCACGGCGCCGCAGGCGGCGGCTTCCCCACCGCCGGCACCCCGGCCTGCCGCGCCGCCGTCGGATTCCTGCACCGCAGTGGAACGACGACGCTGCTGGCCAGCCTCGTGACTGCCCCTGCCGAGGAGCTCGTCCGGGGAATCGGCGCGCTGAGGCCGCTCGCGGAGGAGGGCCTCATCGCGGGCATCCACTCCGAAGGGCCGTTCCTCGCCCGGGCCCGCTGCGGGGCGCAGAACCCGGAGTGGCTCCGGAACCCCGACCCGGCGCTGCTGGGCCGGATGCTGGACGCCGCCGGCGGCACCCTCAAGACCATGACGTATGCCCCCGAACTGCCCGGAGCCGGCGGGCTGGTCCGCCTGTTCACCGGACACGGGGTGACGCCCTCGGTAGGGCACACCGAGGCCGACGCCGGCACCACCGCTGACTCCCTGGCCAGCGCGGCCGAGTCCCTGAGGTCCCGTGCGGCAGCCGGGACGCGCCGCCGGCCGACGGTGACGCATCTGTTCAACGGGATGCCGCCGCTCCAGCAACGGAACCCCGGTCCGGTGGCGGCGTGCCTGCGTCTGGCGGCCGAAGGCACCGTTGCCGTGGAACTCATCGGCGACGGTGTCCATCTGGACCCCGAGACGGTCCGGATGGTGTTCGGGCTGGTCGGCGCCGACAACATCGCCCTGGTCACCGATTCGATGGCGGCCACCGGCCTGCCCGACGGCGATTACGAGCTGGGTCCCTCCGCCGTGGTGGTCCGCGGAGGCGTGGCGGCGCTGAAGAGCAACGGCGCCCTCGCCGGCGGCACGGCCACGCTGCTTGAGGTGGTCCGCCGGACCATCGGGGCCGGGGTGGCCCCCGCAGACGCCGTGAAGGCGGCCACCCTAGTTCCGGCCAGAATCCTCGGCCTTGAGGCCGAGATCGGGAGCCTGCTGCCGGGGATGCGCGCCGACGTCGTGGCAGTGGGCCCTGACTTCGGGCTGGTGGCGGTCCTGCGCGCCGGTAATCTACTGGGCCGCCCCGCGCCCTGAGTCAGGGCTTGAAGTCGTCGTGGACCACGATGCGCGAGAGCTCAATCGTTCCATCCGGCAGCCGCCAGAAGTGCAGCCGCCGGGCCGACGCCACGTTCTGCTCGATCGCCGCGCGGAAGCATTTTGCACCGTCCGCGCGCACCAGCTGGGCGGTGTCTGCGCCCGGGTTCGCCCGCAGCGCATGGACGTCACGCGCCGCGTTCCGCTCCGCCGCCCCGGTCAGGACCTCCACCGTGGCCTTCAGCGCCTTCGCCACCACTCCCGGCTCGGTGAAGCCGTAAAGGGATGCCGCAAACTCCGGCCCGGCCTGCCACTCCGAGGGCAGCACCTGCCGCGCCTTGTCGAACGCCGGGACGTTTTTGGCCCATGCGAGGTACACATCGTGCCGCAGGCGTTCTCCGGCAGTCGCGAACAGCCCGTCCGAACCGGCGGCCGCTGCGCGCTTGAGCGCGGGCTGCGTCCGGCGTTTGTACGCCCGGAGCTCGAGGAGTTCTTCCCGCCCGCGGGCGAGCCGGGCCTCCGCGTCCTCGAGCGCCGCCTGGGCCCCCTCTGCGATCTGTTGCTCCGCCTCCAGTTCCAGCCTGAGGGCATCCTGCTCCTGCTGGAGGCTGACGAATCCGGCGCCGGCGTGGCTGGCAGCGGCGACAAGTTCCTGAAGGGCGGCGACCTTCCTTCGTTCGGCTTCCAGCTGGAGCTGGGTGGTCATCAGGGCAACCGACGGTTTTGGGGCCGGCCCCGCCGCTGCGGGACCTTCCTGCCCGGCGTCCCCGGTCCGCGCCCCGGGGACACCGTCCGCTTCAGCAGGGAACGTCCGTCCCGAGGTGGGCTGCTCGGTGAGGTGCCTTCCGGACCGCAGCCAGGGGGTGCCGCCCGTCAGGAGCGCGGGCGCCGCCACGACCCCGGCGCCGTCGTCGACGTCGAGCAAGGACAACGCCACGGCCCCGTGCTCCCGCAGGAACCGGGCCACCACCACTTCGCCTTCCGTCACCAGGCTGTTCACGGTGTCGAGGGGGTCGGCGGAGACCCGGGCCTGTCCCACAGTCCAGCTGGAGCCCGGGTAGAGAGTGAGCCTGGCACTCCGGGGGCTGACCTGCTCGGCCAAGGCGAGGACGAGGTCCCCGGACCGGTAAAGCTCCGCGAGCCGGGGTACGGTCTTCAGGGCGTTGATGTCGAGCGTCCGGTCCTCATCGTTCAGGTCGCCTTCCACGCACTGGCCAAGGTCCAGCATCCAGTCGAGGCGAACCGGCGGGACCACGTGCTCGCGCTGGATGGTGCAGCAGCTGCCGTCGCCCAGCTCGATGATCGCCCGGGACCCCGCGCCGGCGAAGGCCCTGACGGTGCCCCGGACACGCCGGGGCAGGGCGCGGACTGCCGTGGCCTTCGGCGGGACCACGGTGATCAGGCCCAGGACGTCCTCAATGATGTCCTCGGCCGCGCGGACAGCGGACTGGTGGTCGCGCGCCATCCGGAGCGGGCTGCGGTGCACGTCCTTCATCCAGCGGAGATCCTCCGAGTAGACTCGCGCCGCATTTCCGAACACGTGCGCCCCGTACGGCAGGCTGTCGCCGAAGGCATAACTCTCCGCGCCGTTTTCAAGCCAGTAGACTTCGGCCAGGTCTCCCACCTCCCGGGCGATATGCTCCACGTCGATCCGGTTGTCCTGCTGCTCCGGATGCCAGGAGATCACCGCTGCCGGCCGTGTCCGTCCGGCCGCCGACAGGCGCAGGGCCAGCTCTTTCCCGGAGGTGACAACCACAAAAGCCTGGTCCATAACGAATCCCCAATCGCCGGTGCGGACGGGCGTGCCGCAGGTGGTGGGGAAGCCGTCGGATCCCCCACCATGAGTAGAGCAGGGGGGTCCGACATTCTTTGGCGGCGGCGAAGGGGCCGGCCCTAACCTATCCCCGGGGCACGGCGATGACGGCCATGGTCTGTTGCTGCCCTTTCCGCATTTCGACGCTGGAAATGTTGGTGAGCTGCAGCGGTGTGGCTCCGGTGATCCTGACGCTGCCGCTGGGCGTGGCCGTCCAGGAGCAGGCGCGGTCCTCGCCGCCGTTGGTGTCCTTCACCCACAGGGAAAGGGTGCCGTCCACCGGCAGGCTCCGGCCGTCGACGGCGAGCTCGGTTCCCCAGGCCTTCTTGACCAGGCCTACCGTGATCTGCAGCCCGTCGCTGGCCCGGATGGAATAGCTGGCGTCCGGTTTGGGCGCCGGGTTGACCAGCGGTGCGGCCAGGATTCCGAGCGCGAGGCATGCCGCGGCCGCCGCGGCCAGCGCCGCACTCCAGCGCAGCCGTGCTTTCCGGCGCCGCGCGGACACCTCGTCGAGCATCCGCCGCGTCACCCCCGCCGGCACTCCGGCCGGCTCGGGAACCGGCGGCGCCGGGTCCCGCACGGCGGCGGTGGCGGCGGCGCCGAGGGCGACGGCGTCGGGCACCGGGAGCGCGTCCAGCAGCGCCGGAAGGCTGGCCAGTTCGTCCAGCTCCTGCCGGCACGGGGCACAGCCGGCCAGATGCTGCTCAAAGGCCGTGGCCTCAACAGGTTCCAGCCCGCCCAGCAGGTAGGCGCCCAGCAGCTGGTGCAATTCCATGGCGCTCACCGTTCCACCCCCATCTCGTCCAGGATCGTCCGGAGGGCCCGCACGGCATAGAACGCCCGGGACTTGACGGTTCCACTCGGGATATTCAAACTGGCCGCTGCCTCCTGGACGGTGAAGCGGCGGTAATGGAGCGCCACGAGAACTTCCCGGTGCTCCGCGCTGAGCCGCAGCAGCGCTTCTTCCATCAGCACCCGGTTGAGGAGTTCATCGACGCGTTCCTCGCCGTCGGCCGGGTCGGCCAGGTCGCGGTCCGTCGTCTCGCGGGGCCGCCGCTGGGCCTTGCGGTAGTTGTCGATCAGGATGTTGCGGGCCGTTCTGAACAGATAGCTGCGCAGGCTTCCGGTGATGTGGGGGGCCTGCTGCCAGACCCGCAGCACGGTCTCCTGCACCACGTCATCCGCCAGCTGCGGATCGTGGGAGGCGCTGAGGACGAAGCGCCTGAGGGCCGCCCCGTGGTCGCGGTAAATGGCCGCCACGACGTCTTCGTCCAGCGACATGACCGTCCTCCCTGTCTCGCGGGTTTCAGCGCTTCTGCCTCTATGACGTGCGGACCGCCGGAAGGGTTCACACGCCCGGGTTCCGGGGCGCCGCCCGCGGCCTGCTGTGAACCATTCTTCCCTCAATGGCGTCGTAACGGGTAGCGCCGGCCTGGCCAGTTGGCCGGTTCGAGTCAAGGAGCAGCAGATGAAGAAGCACCTCAGCATTGGCTTGTCCGCTTTCGCCCTCGCCGCACTACTCTCCGGCTGTGCCGGCACCAGCGGGACCGGCACCTCGACGACGTCGGCAGCCGCCACGACGCCGCCCGGCAGCGCCGCGGCGGGTTCGGCTCCGGCGTCGGCACCGGCAGCGGCGGGCTCCGCTCCGGCGTCGACCCCGGCAGCGGCCGCCACGGACCTCAAGGTCGCCGATTCCAGCGCCGGCCGGATCGTCGTCGACGGCAAGGGGATGAGCGTCTACGTCTACGCGAAGGACGTCAAGGACTCCGGGAGGAGCGCCTGCACCGGCGGCTGCCTCCAGTCCTGGCCTCCGGTCCTCGCCGCCGCTGACACCCCCACGGCCGACGGCGTCACCGGCACCGTGGGCACGATTGCCACCCCGGACGGCAAGAAGCAGCTGACCGTCAACGGGATGCCTGTGTACTACTACGCCAAGGACATGGCTGCCGGGGACATTCTGGGCCAGGGCGTCGGCGGCGTCTGGCACTTGGTCGCCCCGTCCGGTGAAATGATCAGCGCGGCGGCGGGGTACTAGCAGCCGGCCGCCGCGGCCGGGAACGGGCGCGGCGGCCAACAGGTTCAGTCGCCTTCAACCTCGAACTCGACGGCGGCCAGGATCTCCTTCGTGTCCGGGTGGATCATGACCGCCTCGCGTTCATCATCCAGCATCAGGAATTCGCCCTGGTCCGTGGTGAAATGCCACGCCAGGGTGGTCTGTCCGTCGTGGTCATAGTTGGGGTCACCCATGGTGATCTTCCGGAGCGTGTGGCCGGCCACGTCGCAGAGCTCGCGGATGATTACCTCGAATTCCGGGGTGTCCAGCAGTTCATCCTCGGCGGCCTCGGCCTGGCGTTCCGCCAGGTTCGGGACCCGGGAGACGCGCTCGGCGATGTGGCGGTCGAGTTCCTCCTCGTCCAGGACGAGGAGGTCAGCCTGGCCCCGGAGCCAGGCGGCGTTGAGCGCGACGAGGTTCTCGGTCTCCAGCAGGGTTTCGAACTCGCCGTCGAGCTCTTCCACGACCCGGACCGCGTCCGGGACGCCGCCGTCTGTGCCGTCTTCGAGACCGTCTTCCAGGCCGGTGTCGCCGTCAAGATACGCGTCCGCTTCCTCCTCGGAGAGGGCGTCGAAGGCAGCCACAGTGCGGTTGAAGAGGTCCAGGTGGGCGGCGGCCCCCATCCCCTCCAGCCCTGCCCGGATGTACGCGTCGATGTCCTCGCGGTCCGGGGCGGTGAACACGTACTGGGCGAACCCGCCGCCCAGCGACTGCGTCAGATAGAAGTCAACGTAGTAGCTGCGCAGCGCGTTCGGCGCAATCTCCCCGATGTCGAGCAGCTCCGCGTACATGGCGTTGACCACGTCCACGTTCGCGTCAACGACGTCGGCGTCGCTGCCGTTAATGCGCTCCCGTGGCAGGACCGCCGCGTAACCGGTGGCGGGAAGGGCGGTGGAAAGGCCGTTGCTCATGGAAAATCCTCACTGCTGAAGGCTGGTGTCGCTCCGGACCCTTTTCACGGTACGCGGCACCGCCGCAGCGGCGGTTGAGCCTGAGCTGAACGTCCGGCGAAGTTTGGGTGTCCCGGGCCGGCACGCCCCCTGGGCGCGGTTGACCGATGGGCAGGTTATCCACATGGGCGGGTTATCCACTTGGGCAGGCAGCCGGGTACGGGGTGTCCCGCCAGGCTCGGTAAGATGGATCCGATGACCAACTGCTGAAAGTAGTGCGCACATGCCATCCCATCCGGACGAGAGTGCGGCACTGGCAATACAGACTCCCGCGATCAACGACCGCTCCCTTGCGGCCGGACTTGCCTACGCCATGGGGAGCCGCGTTTCCGGGATTTCCTTCGATTCCGCCACCGGACTCATGCTCGGCAAAGTCCGGGGCGGCTCCGATGTGCCGTATTCGACGACGGCGAAGCTGGTCCGGAAGGCGGGCGGGTGGAGCTGCACCGTCGGCGTCTGCAGCTGCCCGGTCCGGAAGGACTGCAAGCACGTGGCCGCGCTGTTGTTTGCTGCCGAGGACAGCCCCGCGATCCGGGTCCAGCTGCTCACTCCCGCCGATACCAGCCGGCTGTCCCGGCAGGCTCCGGTGCAAGAGGCGCCGGACTGGGAACAGGCCCTCAGCCCGCTCATTGCCCGGCCGGGAATCACCCAGTCCACCAACGGCATCCCGCTGGCGCTCCAGTTCGAGATCGAAGAGCCCGCCCCGCATTTCTCCTACACCGGCCGGCGGGATCCGCTGCGCAGCGTCCGCCAGTTGAAGGCGCGTCCGGTCATTATGGGGGCCAAGGGCAAATGGATCCGCGGCGATGTCTCCTGGAACACCCTGAGCTACCTGAGCTACCGGCGCGAATGCAACGAGGCCCACGTCGAGTGGATGCAGGAGTTCCTCGCCTCGCACACCGCCCAGGCCAACCGCCAGCACGCCGGGACCGGGCTGTGGCTGGGCATGAACACCTATGCCGGCAAGAACCTGTGGAGCCTGCTGGCCCAGGCCCGGAAGATCGGCGTCGCCCTGGTCCACAGCCGGGGTTCGGAGCCGGTGCGGCTCGTCGAGCAGCCGGCCGCCGTCGGGCTCAACCTGGCCCGGTTCGGCGCCGCGCCGGTCCCGGCCGGCGGGAACGACGCCGGCGGCGGTGCGCCGGCTGCCGGCAGCGGGGACACCGGCGGGCTGTCGCTCGCCCCCGTCATCACCATTGAGGGGGAGGTGGTCGATCCCGCTTCCGTCGGGACCATCGGGCGCCCGGCCCACGGGATCTTCCTGACCTCCGGGCCGGATGCCCTGCCGGGAGTCGCGCCGGCGGACTCCATCATCACGCTCGCCCCGCTGGAAAGCGGGCTGAGCGAGGAGCTCCTGACCTTTGTCACGGCCGGAACCACACTGCACATTCCGGCCCGGGATGAGAGCCGCTTCCTGACCGGTTTCTACCCCAAACTAAAGCAGAGCGCCCGGGTGACGGCCTCCGATGAATCCGTGGAGCTGCCCCAGCTGGCCGTTCCCACCCTGTCGCTGCTGGCGAACTACGGCGCCGACCACCGGGTCCGGCTGCACTGGGAATGGCACTACAAGTCCGGCACGCTTGTCACCTCACAGCCGCTGTGGCGCCACCCCGACGATCACGGTTACCGGGACGACCCCGCCGAGGCCCGGATCCTCGAAGCCGTAGGACAGCCCTGGGACGTGGTTCCGGCGCTGGGCGAGTCGGCCACGGGCGGCTGGGGTACGCCGCGTCTGGCAGCGTCGGCCGAACTCAGCGGCCTGGACACCCTGGCGTTCACCGAAGAGCTTTTGCCCGCGCTCCGAGAGGTCCCCGGCGTCAGCGTGGACACGGCCGGCGAGATCGCCGACTACCGGGAGGCGGAGGAGGCCCCGGTGGTGTCCATCTCCACGAAGGCCACCGAGCAGAGGGACTGGTTCGACCTCGGCATCCAGATTTCCCTGGAAGGCCAGCCCGTGTCCTTCGCGGCCGTTTTCTCTGCTCTGGCGGCCGGACAGACCAGGATGCTGCTGCCCAGCGGCGCCTACTTCTCCCTGGACCTGCCCGAACTGCACCAGCTGCGGGCGCTGATTGAGGAGGCGCGGGAACTGCAGGACAACAAGGACGCGCCGCTGCAGATCAGCCGTTTCCAGGCCGGGCTCTGGGACGAGCTGGCCCAGCTTGGCATCGTGGATGAGCAGGCCGCGGCCTGGCGCGAGGCGGTCGGCGGCCTGCTGGAGGGCGGCGTGAAGGGCCTGCCGTTGCCGGCAACGCTTAACGCCGAGCTGCGCCCGTACCAGCTGGAGGGGTTCAACTGGCTCAGCTTCCTGTACCGGCACGGGCTCGGCGGGGTGCTCGCCGATGACATGGGCCTGGGCAAGACCGTGCAGGCGCTGGCGCTGATCTGCGCCGCGAAGATCGCGGCAGGAGCGCCTGAGGCAGCGGCCGGCGCCGCGCCTTTCCTCGTGGTCGCCCCCACGAGTGTTGTCGGGAACTGGGAGGCCGAGACCGCACGGTTCGCCCCCGGCCTCACGGTGCGTGCCATCAGCGAAACCTTCGCCAAGAGCGGCTCGGATCCGGTTTCGGCCATGGCGGGGGCGGACATCATCATCACCTCCTACGCCCTGTTCCGGATCGACTACGAGGCCTATGCATCCAAGGAATGGGCCGGCCTGGTCCTGGATGAGGCCCAGTTCGTCAAGAACCACCAGTCCAAGGCGTACCAGTGCGCCCGGAAACTTCCGGCGGTGTTCAAACTGGCCATCACCGGCACCCCGCTGGAGAACAACCTGATGGAGTTCTGGGCGCTCACCTCGATCGTCGCGCCGGGGCTTTTCTCCAGCCCGACGCGTTTCGCCGAGTACTACCAGAAGCCGGTGGAAAAGAACGGTGACAAGGCCCAGCTGGACAAGCTCCGGCGTCGGGTCCGTCCGCTGATGATGCGCCGCACCAAGGAGCACGTCATCCACGACCTACCGCCGAAGCAGGAGCAGATCCTCGAGGTGGTGCTGAACCCGCGGCACCAGAAGGTTTACCAGACGCACCTGCAGCGGGAACGCCAGAAGATCCTGGGCCTGATCGATGACGTCAACAAGAACCGCTTCACCATCTTCCAGTCCCTCACGCTGCTGCGGCAGCTCAGCCTGGATCCCTCGCTGATCGATCCCGCACTCTCCGGGGTGCGGTCCAGCAAACTCGATGTGCTCTTCGAGCAGCTGGAGGACCTCGTGGCGGAAGGGCACCGGGCGCTCATTTTCAGCCAGTTCACCGGGTTCCTGGGCAAGGTCCGTGAGCGGCTCGTCGAGGAGAACATCGAGTTCTGCTACCTCGACGGGAGCACCCGCAACCGCACCGACGTCGTCAATGAGTTCAAGAACGGCGCCGCCCCGGTGTTCCTGATCAGCCTCAAAGCCGGCGGCTTCGGGCTGAACCTGACCGAGGCGGATTACGTTTTCCTGCTGGACCCGTGGTGGAACCCGGCCTCGGAGGCGCAGGCCGTGGACCGCACGCACCGGATCGGGCAGGCCCGCAATGTGATGGTCTACCGGCTCGTCGCCAAGGACACCATCGAGGAGAAGGTCATGGCCCTCAAGGCCAGGAAGTCCCAGCTGTTCGCCGACGTCATGGAGGGCGACGCCCTCTCCGGCGGGGCGCTCACGGCCGAGGACCTGGCCGGCCTCTTCACCGACTAGGAACCCCACCACCCCAACGCGGGGTCACATAGCGCCGGTAAATCCCCTCGGGATGGGCGCGAGGTGACCCCGCGTTGGATGGTTTGCGGTGGGTGGGTTTACGCGGCGGCCGGTGCGGCCGCGGACCGGCCGGCCGTCTGGTTCCGGAACCAGGTGGCCAGTTTCTTGCCCTTGCCCTTCCACCAGCTGTCCTCGTCGCCGCCGTTGCGCCACCGGAAGATCACCATGACCATCACGAAGACCCCGGCGGCGACGTTCTGCCACGTCCCGCTGGCGGCCTGGACCAGCACGCTGCCCGCGCTGATCAGGATCGATGGCCACGCCAGCGTTGTGAAGACGGTGTTTGCCACGTAGCGGCGGTGGGACCGGGGCACGGCGAGGGCGCGGACCATATCGAAGCAGACACACACGACCACGACCGCCTGGCCTAGCGCCAACAGGATTGCTCCGGTCCGGGACCCGGCAAACAGGGCCAGGGCCTGGAGCCCGGAGTTCATGGCGTGTCCGCGATCAGTGCGGGTCCAGGCGCCGATTTTCCCGGCGTCGATGGATCAAACATGCGGTGCCCCCCGGCTGTCCTCGCTGTTGCGCTGGCTGGCGCCAGCCTTCCTGCCGTGACAATTCAAACGGGCGGGCGGCCAAGAAGTCACGCAATCGCGGTACCCGTCTTTGCGGCCGGTGATTACCCGGCTGCGGGCAACCGGTACTCGCTCCCGGGTCCGTTGACTACGTGGAACGTTGTCTGCGTGGAGGAGGGCAGGAGCGGGCTGCGGGCTTCGTCACTCGCTGTTCCGCGGCCTCCACACGACGACGGCCTGGGAGCGGGCACGGGGGCGCTTGCCGCGGGCCAGACTGACGACGTCGCCCGCGGCTCCGGCGGCGAAGATGCGGGAGGAGTCCAGGGCACGGGGGCGGCGTTCGAGCTCCTCGCTCAGTTCGGTGACGCGACGCTGCAGGGCTGCCACCTGGTTCTCCAGCTGGAGGATCCGTTTGATGCCTTCGAGGGAGACGCCCTCCTGCGAGAGCCGCTGCACCTCGCGGAGCATGTTGATGTCCCGCTGCGAGTAGCGGCGGGACTTGCCGGGGGCCCGGCTGGGCGAGACGAGGCCCAGCCGGTCGTACTGCCGCAGCGTCTGGGGGTGCATGTCCGCCAGCTCCGCGGCCACGGAGATGACGAAGATCGGCTGCTCAAAGTCGATGGCCATGGCAGGCGTCCGCTCCTAGAGCCGGGCCTTGGCTGCCAGTTCGGCGCGGACGTCCTCGCCGGCGGTGGCCGCGGCGAAGGCCTTGACGGCCTCCTCGGCTTCCTTGTTGAGCTTTCGCGGGACGGCGACGTCGATGGTGACCAGCAGGTCGCCGGTAGCCTTGGCGTGCTTGACGCCGCGGCCCTTGACCCGGAGCGTGCGGCCCGACGGCGTGCCGGCCGGGACGCGCACCTTGACCTTGTCGCCGTCGATGGTCGGCACCTCGATGTCCGCGCCCAGGACTGCCTCCGGGAAGGTGACCGGGACATGGATGCGCAGGTTGTCGCCGTCGCGGACGTAGAAGTCATGCGGCTTCACCGAAACGGTGACCATGAGATCCCCGTATCCGGCCGGACCGTACTGGCCCTTGCCGCGGACCCGGACCTTCTGGCCGTCCTTGATGCCGGCCGGGACGCGAACGTCGATGACTTCCCCGTCCGGTTCACGCAGGCCGATGGTGGTTCCGCGGACGGAGCCGGCGAAGGAAATCGAGGTCGATGCCGTCCGGTCCGCGCCCTTCTGCGGTGCACGCTGGAAGGACTGGCCGCCGCCGAAACCGCCGCCGCCGCCGAAGAGGTCGGCGAACTCCGGCGGAATGCCGCCGGCCGTGCTGTAGCCGCCGGATTGGCGCCCCCCGCCACCGGTGAACAAGCCGCCGAAGAGGTCCTCGAAGCCAGCCCCGCCACCGGCGCCGCCGCCACCGCCCGGGGCGAAGCGGGCTCCGCCGCCCATGGCCCGGATGGCGTCGTACTGCTGGCGCTCGTCGGCGTCGGAGAGCACGGAGTAAGCCTCGGAGATGTCCTTGAACTTCCGCTCCGAAGCTGCGTTCCCCGCGTTGGTGTCCGGGTGGTGCTGCCGCGCGAGCTTCCGGTAGGCCTTCTTGATGTCGGCGTCGGAAGCGTCCTTGGCGACTCCAAGGATCTTGTAGAAGTCCTTGTCCACCCAGTCCTGGCTAGCCAATGGCGTTTCCTTTCAAATCTGTGTGCCGAGATGACAGTTCGCGCCCAAGTCGGTTCGAAACACGGGCGCGAACTGTCACCTCGATGGGGTACTGCTAAGCCGGAACAGCCACGATGACCTGTGCTGCGCGGAGCACCCGGTCGCCGGTCTTGTAGCCGGAGCGCAGGACCTGGCTGACGGTGTCGATTTCGACGTCCGTGCCGGGCTGCTGGATGAGGGCCTCGTGGATCGTGGGATCGAACTCCACGCCGGTCTCATCGATGCGCACCAGGCCGTACGTCTTCAGCGCGTTCTCCAGCTTGGCGGCGATCGCGGCGAACGGTCCGTCCGTGAGATCACCGTGCTGGCGGGCGGCGTCGACGTCGTCCAGTACCGGGAGCAGGGAGTTCATGACGCCAATGACGGCCATCTCCCCAGCCACGGCACGGTCGCGTTCGACGCGCTTGCGGTAGTTGACGTATTCGGCCTGCAGGCGGCGAAGGTCATTCCTGAGCTCCTCCGCCTCCGCCCCGTCCGCGCCCTGGGCCACGGAATCCGCGGCGGGCACCTCAACACTGTTGAGGATGTCCTCCGCCTGGGACAGCGCATCCCCGGACTCCGGGGCCCCGGCGGCGCCGCGCTCCTGGTCGGGGTGGCGGGCCTGGCCGGTCTTCGGATCAACCTTGCGGTTGTCGTGGATGATCGGCTTCTGCGGCTCGTTCTCCCGCTGTTCAGCGTCGCGACGGTTCTCGGAAGAACCGTGCTCTTCTTCGTTACCGTGGTGCGGCATGATTACTTCTTCTCGTCTTCGTCAACAATCTCGGCGTCGACGATGTCCTCGTCGGCGCCCGCTGCCTGCTCGCCGGCCGGGGCACCCTGGGCGCCGGTGGCGCCGTCCGGGGAACCTGCCTGGGCGTAGATGGCCTCGCCGAGCTTGGTCTGGGAAGCCTGCAGCTTCTCAAACGCGGTCTTCACGGCGGCGTCGTCGGTGCCTTCGAGGGCGGCCTTGAGGGCGTCGACGTCGGCCTGGACCTCGGTCTTGATCTCTGCAGGCAGCTTGTCGGCGTTGTCGGCGATCAGTTTGTCCACGGAGTAGGCGAGCTGCTCAGCAGTGTTGCGGGTGTCGGCTGCCTCGCGGCGGGCCTTGTCCTCTGCTGCGTGCTCCTCGGCGTCCTTGACCATGCGGTCGATGTCTTCCTTGGAGAGGCTGGAACCGCCCGTGATGGTCATGGACTGTTCCTTGCCGGTGCCCTTGTCCTTTGCCGAGACGTGCACGATGCCGTTGGCGTCGATGTCGAAGGTGACCTCGACCTGCGGGACGCCGCGGGGGGCCGGAGCGATCCCGGTCAGCTCGAAGGTGCCCAGCGGCTTGTTGTCGCGGGTGAACTCACGCTCGCCCTGGAAGACCTGGATGGCCACGGACGGCTGGTTGTCATCCGCCGTGGTGAAGGTCTCGGACCGCTTGGTCGGGATGGCAGTGTTGCGCTCGATCAGGTGCGTCATGATGCCGCCCTTGGTTTCGATGCCGAGGGAGAGCGGGGTGACGTCGATCAGGAGAACGTCCTTGCGCTCACCCTTCAGGACACCGGCCTGGAGTGCGGCGCCGACGGCGACGACCTCATCCGGGTTGACGCCCTTGTTCGGCTCCTTGCCGCCGGCCAGTTCCTTGACCAGGTCGTAGACAGCCGGCATACGGGTGGAACCGCCGACGAGCACGATGTGGTCGATCTGGGAGAGCTGGATGCCGGCTTCCTTGATGACGTCGTGGAACGGCTTTTTGGTGCGGTCCAGAAGGTCCTTGGTGAGGTCCTGGAACTTGGCGCGGGTCAGCTGCTCGTCCAGGTGCACCGGGCCGTCGGGGGTGACGGAGAGGTACTGCAGGGAGACGTTGGTGCTGGAGGAGGAGGAGAGTTCCTTCTTGGCCTGCTCCGACGCTTCACGCAGGCGCTGCAGGGCGATCTTGTCCTTGGAGAGGTCGATGCCCTTGACCTTGAGCTGGTTCAGCAGGTAGTCCACGACGCGCTGATCCCAGTCGTCGCCGCCGAGGCGGTTGTCGCCGGCGGTGGAGCGGACCTGGATGGTGGAGAAGTTGTCTTCATCCTTGCCAACCTCGAGGAGGGAGACGTCGAACGTTCCGCCGCCAAGGTCGAAGACGAGGATAAGTTCATCTTCCTTGCCCTTGTCCAGGCCGTAGGCCAGTGCCGCCGCGGTGGGCTCGTTGACGATGCGCAGGACCTTGAGGCCTGCGATTTCGCCGGCCTCCTTGGTGGCCTGGCGCTGAGCGTCGTTGAAGTACGCGGGGACGGTGATCACGGCGTCCGTGACCTTTTCACCCAGGTAGGACTCGGCGTCGTTCTTCAGCTTCATCAGGATGCGGGCGGAGATTTCCTGCGGGGTGTACTTCTTGTCGTCAATGGCGACGGTCCAGTCAGTGCCCATGTGGCGCTTGACCGAAGCAATGGTGCGGTCGATGTTGTTGACGGCCTGGCGCTTGGCGATTTCGCCAACCAGCACTTCGCCGGACTTGGAGAATGCAACTACCGACGGCGTGGTGCGGCCACCCTCGGCGTTGGCAATGACGGTGGGCTCGCCGCCTTCGAGAACGGAGACGACGGAGTTGGTTGTTCCGAGGTCAATACCTACTGCACGTGACATGTGTTGCTTCCTTTTCTTTCCTTGGAAACTTGCTTGATTGGCTGCGGACCCAGAGGGCCCGACCGTTATTGAGCGATCTGCACTCAACTCTACTCAGACCCGTGTCAAAGTCAATCCAAAGTTGAGCGACCTGCGCTCAACTTCGGATCGCGGTTGGTTCGAGCGCCTCACTGCAAGCCGCACTTTCCCGGAATTCCGGGGAATTTCAGGCAGCACCAAGGCCGGCAACTGCGGTGTTCGCTGATCGCGAAGTCCGACGCCTAGCGGTCCGCGTGGCCCGTTTCGCCCGCGGAGCCGTCCCGGGCGGGTGCCGCTCCGGGCTGGCGGTCGGCGGCGGGCCGGGCACCTGCCCGACCTGCGGCACCCGCGGCGCCGTAGTCGCCTTCCGGATACTCACCCTCGTCGGCGGCGGCCGGCGGCGCACCGGTGCCACCCGCCGCTCCATAGTCGCCTTCGGGGTAGTCGCCCTCCTCAGCGCCGACGGCGGTGGTGCCGCCGACTCCTGCCGCGCCGTAGTCGCCCGTGGAGTATTCCCCCTCCGCCGCCACTGGCGGGTTCTCCCCGGCGGTTCCCGCCGTGCCGTAGTCGCCCTCGACATACTGGCCCTCGGCCGCCGCGTCTTCGGGTTCGGCTGCCGTTCGGCCAGCCTCGTTGTTTTCGGACATGGTTGGATCCTTCCCGGAAGCTTCGGCGCGCCCAGGCAGGCGCAGGGGCAGTCTATCGAGGGGCGACGGGAGACAACAGAGGGGACGGAAACCCGGGACCGGCCGCTAGCAGGGGTAGATGGGCGGCCGTTCGCCCGCCTGGTCGGCGGCGGTGCGAAGCCCGGCGAGATCCGCCAGCGCGGCCAGATGGTGGGCAAAGAGTTCCTCCGGGGCGGCGAAGGTGCCCGCGCCGTACTGGCCGAAAACCTCGAAGCTGATGGCGCCGAACAGCGAGGTCCAGACGAGCGCGCCCCGCGCCAGCAGCCGGTCCGGCACCGCAAGTCCCATCCCGTCGCGGATGCGCGCCAGGTCGGCGGCAAGCGGCGGCACGACGGCGGCCCCGCCGCCCGGATCCGCCAACTGGCCCGCGCGGTAGGCCCCGTCCAGCAGAGCCATCAGGGCGTAGATGACCCGGGTGCCCGGCCCCGTGGTCCGTTCGGCAGGCGCCCGGTATCCGGGCACCGGGCTGCCGAAGAGGAGCCCGTAGCGGGCCGGCTCGCGCAACGCCCAGCGCCGCACCGCGGAACCTAGTGCGCTGAACTGTCCGGCAAAGTCGGACGCGGGCAGGGCGGCCACGGCGGCGTCCACTTCGTCACCGAGCTCGTTGTAGGCGTCGATGAGGAGCAAGGTCAGCAGCTCTTCACGGTTCTCCACGTAGCGGTAGACCGCCGAGGAGACGACGCCGAGATCCCTGGCCACGGCACGAAGGGACAGTGCGGCGGCTCCGTGCAGCGCCAGGTGCTCCCGGCCAAGGCGCACAATGTCCTCAATGGTGCGGGCCCGGGCGCGCTCACGCGGCGTGGGCGGCTTCGGCGACGGGGCGTTGGCGGTCTGCGGCATGGCTCCAGCATTCCACAAAGCAGAGCAGTGTCAACAAATGTGAGCACCGCTCTTGACTTCTTTCTGAACCGGCGGCATGCTGAATCCGGAGAGCACCGCTCTCGCAAGGCCGGCGAACAAACGAGGCCGGGCGACCAGAGAAAGTGAGAACACCATGTCCCAGCCTGATTCCCCCGAGGTCCGAGCCCTGTTCGTCGTTACCGGCGCCGGTCCGGTTGGCTGGACGGTTGCCGGGCAGCTCGCCACAGCGGGCCACCGGGTGCGCGTCCTCACCCGCTCCGGCAGCGGGCCCGACCACCCGCGGATCGAGAAGGTGGCCGTGGATGTCTCCGACCCGGCGCAGCTTGGCGGGCTGTTCCGCGGAGCCAAAGCAGTGTTCCACTGCATCCACGGCTCGCAGTACAGCGCCAGGGTCTGGGCCGAGGAACTGCCCGGCGCCGAGCAGACAGTGCTTGCCGCGGCGGGCGAGGCCGGCGCCGTCGTCGTCTTTCCGGAAAGCCTGTACTCCTACAGCGAACCGGAACGGCCGATGACCGAGGAGGGCCCGCGGGAAGCCCAGGGCGGCAAGCGGGGCATCCGGACCGCACTCCTGAAGGCCCGAGCGGCGTCCGCAACAGATACCGTAAGCGTGGTGGCGGGTGATTTCTTCGGCCCCAGGGTCCGCGGTGCACATGCCGGCGAGCGCATGGTGAAGCCGGTACTGGCGGGCAAATCCCTGCTGGTGATCGGCAGCGCGGGGCTGCCGCACTCCTTCACCTACGTGCCGGATCTGGCCGCCGCCATGATCAGGGCCGCGCAGGATCCAGCGCTCTGGAACCGGGTGTGGCATGCGCCGACCGGCCCGGCGCTGAGCCAGCGGCAGATCGCCGAAGCGTTCGCCGCCGCCGCCGGCGTCCGTGCGCCGCGCGTGGCTGCCATCCCCGGCCGGGCGCTGCGGATGATGGGCATGTTTTCCCCCGGGATGCGTGAACTGGCCGAAACGCCCTACCAGTTCGAGCGCCCTTTCGTGATGGACTCCCGGGCCAGCGAGGCGGCTTTGGGGCTGCAGCCCACCCCGTTGACGGAAGCAGCCGCCGCCACCGTTGCCTGGTGGAGGGACCAGGAACGGTGACGGCGGCTGCGGATTCGGGGGGCCGGCTAGCGGATGCCTGCCTCCGCGGCTTCCGGCTGCGGGGCCGCGGGCAGGGCGCCCGCGGCAGCATCCGTCTCGGGGCGTCCCAGCTTGCTCGGCCACCAGATCCGCGGGCCGATGTCGTAGGTCAGGGCCGGGACCAGCAGCGAGCGGACCAGAATCGTGTCCAGCAGCACCCCGAAGGCCACAATGAAGGCCAGTTGCACGAGGAACATGATGGGGATGACGCTCAGGGCCGCGAAGGTGGCCGCGAGGACCACACCGGCGGAGGTGATCACGCCGCCCGTGACGCCCAGGCCGCGGAGGATGCCGGGCCGGGTGCCGTGCTTGATGGATTCCTCCCGGACCCGGCTCATCAGGAAGATGTTGTAGTCCACCCCCAGTGCGACAAGGAAGACGAAGCCAAACAGGGGAACGGTGGCGTCGGCCCCCGGGAATCCGAAGACGTTGTTGAACACGAAGGCGGAAACACCCATGGCCGCCGCGTAGGACAGCACCACCGAGGCCACCAGCAGGACCGGTGCCAGCACGGAGCGCAGCAGCAGCATCAGGATGATGAGGATGACCGCGAGGACCACCGGGATGATCGTGATGAGGTCACGCTGGGCGGTGGTGTTGGTGTCCAGGGCCGTCGCGGTCACTCCGCCGACCAGGGCGCCGTCGTCGATCTTCTTCAGTTCCTGGCGCAGGGCCACCACGACGCTTTCGGCCTCGTTGGAGTCCGCCGCGTAGTTCAGCGTGGCATTGATGAGCACCTTGCCGTCCCTGACCGCGGGCGCCGTGGGAGCCGCCGGGGCGCCGGGTGCAGCCGGGGCGCCGGTGACGAGCGGCATGCCGCCCTCGGCCAGCAGGTAGGCATCCCCGACGCCGTCGGTCGCCTTGGTCTTGTCCAGCACCTCCTGGGCCTTCGCCTCGTCGGCGACGATCACGGCGGGGCTGCCGGAGCCGGCGTCGAAGTGCCGGGCCAGGGCGTCCTGGCCGTCCACGGCGTTGGAGGCGGTGAGGATGACGTCGGTCTGCGGGACGCCGTTGGCCTTGAGCTGGAGCACGCCGGCGGAGGCCACCAGGAGCAGCAGCACCGAAGCGATCCAGACGGTGCGGGGCCGGCGGGAGACGAGGGAACCGGTCGCCCGCCACAGGCCCTTCTGGCCCTCAAGTCCGGTGACGTACTCCGGCTCGCGCTCGGTCTCCGGAAGCAGCTTGGGGCGGAACGGCCAGAAGGCGGCCCGGCCCAGCAGCGCCATCATCGCGGGCAGCAGGGTCAGTGCCGCGATGAGAGAACACAGGATACCCGCGGCCGCCACGGGCCCGAGGGCCTTGTTCGAGTTGAGGTCGGAGAAGAGCAGGCACAGCAGCGCGATGATGACGGTGGCGCCGGAGGCCACGATCGGCTCCCACGCCGCCTTCCACGCGGTGAGCGCGGCGGCCGTGCGGTCAGTGGTGTGCGTCAGGGCCTCACGGAAGCGTGCCACGTAGAGCAGCGCATAGTCCGTGGCGGCACCGATCACCAGAATGGAAAGGATGCCCTGGCTCTGGCCGTTGAGCTGGATCCAGCCCAGCTTTGCCATGCCGAAGACCAGCAGGATGGCCGCGCAGAGCGCAAAGACCGAGGTGAACAGCACGGCAATCGGCAGCAGCAGCGAGCGGTAGACGATCAGCAGGATCAGGAACACCGCGCCGAGGGCCACCAGCAGCAGGATGCCGTCGATGCCTGCAAAGGCGCTGACGAGGTCCGCCGTCAGCCCGGCCGGACCGGTCACGAAGGTTTGCATTCCCGCCGGAGCGGATGCCTGGACCACCCCCCGGAGTTCCTTGACGACCTGTTTCACCTCACCGGCCGAATCGATTGGAACGACAAACTGGACGGCCTTGGCGTCCTCGGACGGGATGGGGCCGACGACGGTGCTGCCGCCACCCACGGCCTCCAGCTTGCCCTTGAGGGCTGCCGCCTCGCCGAGCTGGGCCGGGGTGAACGCCGAGTCGCTCTCAATGACGATGACGGCGGGGATCTGGTTCGAGTCCCGGAACTTGGACTGCCAGTCCTGCGCCTCCGTAGCCTCGGCCCCCGCCGGCAGGAAGGACGCCTGATCGTTCGAGGAGACCTCACTGAGCCGACCAAAGGTGGGTCCGCCGATCCCGGCGATGGCAAGCCAGGTGACAACCAGCAGAACGGGTATCAGCCAGCGCAGCCAGAAGGGGACGCGGGCACTGCTTTGTGGTGTCTTGTTCATGGTTCCTTCTGGTGCGTGCCTCGGAGGAGTAGAATTGAGTCCATAATAGACTATCTCCACGATGGAGATAACCCATCGGCGCCAATTCTTGGCAAACATTGCGGCCCCGGGCCGGCCCGAAGCCGGGGTCCGCTGAAGTAAACTCCGGAGGGCGCCTGCTGCGGAGCGGGCGTGAACCAGTTACCGGGGAGAGGAAGGTGCACCGTGACAGTCGATCCGTCGGAACGACCTGAACCTTCCGGGCCGCCCTCCGGACCGCCGCCGCTGGTCCGGCTGCTGCAGGATTTCAGCCTGGAGGCCAACCGCTACGTGGATTCCGCCGGCGGACGCAACGACATGCACCGGACAGACCTCAACGCCCTTGCCGTGATCATGCAGCACACCGCACGGAACCAGATCGTCACGCCCGGGGTGCTCCGCAAGGAACTTCACCTCAGCTCACCGGCCACCACGGCGCTGATCGACCGGCTGCATAAGTCCGGCCACGTCATCCGGGAACGGCAGGGTAGCGACCGGCGGCAGGTCCAGCTCCGGATGACCCCCAAGGCCTACCGCGACGGCGGTGCCATGTTCCAGCCGCTGGCCCGCCACATGGGCGCCGCGATGGCCGAATTCACTCCGGAGGAGCTGGAGATCGCGACCCGCTTCATGACCTCGATGATCGAGGCGACGGTCCGGGCTGGGCAGGAGGCGGCGCAGCAGGCGGAACCGTCTCCAGCCGACGCGCCGTAGTCGTCGTTTCCGCGCGGCCCAGCGGCACAACCGTCCTGCCCGCCGGGCGGCCCGCCCAGGCCGCGGCCGCGGCCAGGCCCAGCGGGACCACGAGTGCCCAGCCGCTGGACAGCAGCACGGCCAGCATCACACCGGCGGCCACAATGACGCCGTACCAGGCCGGCGTCCGGGCCGGCAGCAGCCGGATCCCGGCCAGCAGGCCGAACGCCGTCACCGCCGTGAAGCAGGCCGACGCCGCCCCGATCTGGAACCGCATATCGCCCAGCCCGGCCGCCGCCGCCGCCCCGAAAGACAGGAACGTCATCACCGCCAGCAATCCAAGGCTTGCCGAGGGAACCTGTCCCGGCCCGGCGCCCCGGCCAAGGGTCCGCGGCAGCACGCCGTCGGACGCGAGGCCCGCACCCAACCGGCTGGCGCCGGCGACGAAGGTGTTGATCGGGCCGAACGTCAGCACCGCGGCGGCGACGGCGGTCAGCGGCGCCGCGAGTCCGCCGAGCCCCTTCTCGAGCAGCTGCGCGACCGGTACTTCGCTGCCCGGGAGGGCCGGTCCCAGGACGGCAACCGAGGCCGCGACGACGCCGATATAGACCACTCCGACCACGATCAGGGTGAGCCAGGTGGCCCGCTTGAGGTCCCGGTCCGGATGGCGGAACTCACCGGCGAGATGCGTGACCGCCTCCCATCCGGCGAAGCAAAAGAAAAGCAGGCTGGACACCCCGCCCACGGCCCAGTAGCCGTGCGGCGCGAACGGCTCGAAGTTCTCCGCCCTGGCAAACGGCGCAGCCAGTGCGACCGCGAGCGCCAGCAGCCCGACCAGCAGCACCATCAGCACCAGCTGGATCCCGCTGGACATCCCGATCCCGACGGCGTTGCTCGCGAAAGCGGCGGCCAGCAGCAGCCCGGCTGCCACCAGCGCCGTCCCGCGCCCGCCGCCCAGCGCATGGGCGATGTAATTCCCGCCGATCACGGCTGTCGCCGGAGCCCCGAAGGGAATGGCGAAGTAGAAGAGGTAGCCGGCCACCGCGGAGGCGCGCCGCCCGTAGGCCCGCGTGACAAAGTGGCTGATCCCGCCGGCGTCGGGCTGCTGGCGGCTCATCTCCGCGAAGCTGAAGGCCACGGGGACACAAAACACCAGCAGCAGGGTCCAGGCCAGGAGCGAGGCCGGGCCGGCTTCCCTGGCGGCGATGGCCGGGAGCACCAGGATGCCCGACCCCAGGATCGCCCCGACGTAGATGCCGGTGGCCCGAAACAGTCCGAGCCCTGCCTGCTTGCCGCTGTTGATCTTCACTCCTCCAATCATCCGCAGAACCGGGCGGGCCAGAAGCGGCAAAACTGACGGCCGGGCGCTAAATCCTGCCGTCTTCCCGCTGCCACTCTCCCCCTTTCCCGGATTTGCCGGCGCGAAGCGGTAGCGTTTCCTTATGAGTGCGCAGCAGCCTGAAGATGTGTACACCCACGGCCACCACGAGTCGGTGGTCCGCGCCCATGCCTCCCGGACGGCGGAGAACTCCGCGGCCTTTGTGATCCCCTATCTCACCCCCGGGGTTTCGGTGCTCGACATCGGCTGCGGGCCCGGCAGCATCACCTGCGATTTCGCCGGGCTGGTCTCCCCCGGCAAGGTCACCGGACTGGACCGCTCGCCCGAGGTGATCAGCCAGGCGGCCGCCCTCGCGGCCGAGCGCGGCGTGCAGAACGTCGAGTTCGTCGCCGGCAACATCTACGACGTCGACTTCGAGGACGAAACGTTCGACGTCGTGCACGCCCACCAGGTGCTGCAGCACCTCACTGACCCGGTCGCTGCCCTGCGGGAAATGCGCCGCGCCGCCAAGCCAGGCGGCATCGTGGCGGTACGCGACGCCGATTTCCATGGCATGAGCTGGTTCCCGGCCGTCCCCGAGCTGGATGAATGGATGGAGCTCTACCAGCGGATCGCCCGCCGCAACGGGGCCGAACCCGACGCCGGCCGACGCCTGGTGTCCTGGGCCCAGTCCGCCGGGTTCACCGACGTCGCGCCCTCCAGCAGCAACTGGCTCTACGCCACCGGACAGCAGCGCCGCTGGCAGGCGCGGGTGTGGGGCGAGCGCGTGCTGCACTCAGCCTTCGCGGACCAGGCGCTCGAATACGGCTTCGCCAATGCCGCGGATCTGGCCCGGATTTCGGCCGGCTGGCACCGCTGGGGCTCCACGGATGACGGCTGGTTCCTGATCCCCAACGGCGAGGTAATCGCGCGGGCCTGAGGTGCTCCCGGCGCCGGTGTTCCAGACCGCAGCGCGGGGGCCTAATCCGGCAGGGCGGGAAGGGTCACGCTGGCGGAGGCTCCCATGCCCTGGTTCTCGGCAAACCCGACGACGCCGATCTCCACGTCCTTCACCCGGTGGACGTCCGTCATGGTCGCGGTGCGCTCCTTGCCCTCGACCATCCCGGCAGGAAAGCCGTCCACGGTGACACCCCAGCGGAAGGGCTCCGGCCCACCCGGTTCCCACGATATCTGGACGGTGCTGAGGCCGCCCGCGTGCGCGGTCACCCGTACGCTCACGTTGACCGGCGCTGCGGGGAGCCCGTCCCGCGGGCCCCGGCCGATGTGGACCGCGGCAGACGCCGTCGACGAGCCTCCCGTGAAGTGGTTGATCCGCACCGTCGCCCTGCCCTCGAATACAGCCGGATAACTGCGGGTCGCCACAGGGAGGGGCCCCACCTGGTCGGTGGTCCCGTCGCCGTCGAAGTCCCATTCGTACTGCGCGACGCTGACCCCGGGGCGCAGCGGTTCAGAGACGTTGAAGGTGATCGTCTGGCCGGGCATCGCGTAGTAATCGGGATTCTCGAACCGTGCCTCGGTCACAGCCCCGGCCGTCTGGGCCGCGGGACTCCCGGGATCCGCCGCGGCCGGCGTGGCTGCGGTCTGGGGGGCCGCCCCGGTGGTGGCTGCGCCTGCGGTGGCGGCGTTGGTCTGCGGGACGGTCGCCGACGGCGGTGCGGCCTCCGTCCCTGGCATCGCGCAGGACGAGGTGGCCAGCAGGAAAGCCCCCGCAAGCATCGTTCCGGAAATTCTGTCCATCGACTCCCCCAAGTCTGTCGGCGGGCAGGGCTGCCGCACGGCTGACTGCATCGTAACCTCCAGCGGTCCGGCTGTCTGCAGTCGCCGGGGCGTCAGCGGGGATGATCCGGAACAGGAACCTGGTCTTGACCATCCTCCACAGCAGGCCCAGGACCAAGGCATGGGCGCCGGCGTTCAGCCAGATGTTGCCCTGCTGCAGCACCGGGATACGGGAGGCTAACGCACGACGGAGTTTCACAGTGGCCATAGTAGAGACCAGGCGTCCGGGAACCTTCCTCGGGCGCGGAGCAGCATAGGAGAAGGCGCTTGGAAGAACCGGCTATACAGCTCACAGTTGCCGGCCAGGTGCCTGGTTGGCAGGCCGTTGTCCACATAGCGGCTGACCGCCATAGACCGCCAGAGCCGGGTTTTCTAGCCTCAAGACATGATCATCCAAGCAGGTTTCGACTTCGTCATACTGGCCCGCCCGTTCATCGTGCCGGACGGCAGACTCAGGCCCAATCTGGTGCTGGTTTGTTTGGACGCGGAAATGCAGCTGGACAGCGTAGAAGTCATCACGGAGGACTTTGCGGGCTGCCTGGCTCCTTTCCACGACGCTCTACTGGTGGCGCTGGATTCGGAATTCACGAAATACTTTGCCATCGTCCACCCTGGCAGTTTCAGTGAATACGGCTGCCGTGACCCAATCATGGATGAGGCCGATGAATTGGAATCGAAGGCGGCCGAACGGGGATTGCAACTGATCGGCCATTTCGCCGTCGACGAAACGGGCTACATGTCGGCCCGCGCGCATATGTACTTTGACCAGTATCCGAGTCACAACGACCTTCCGAGAACCATGCTGCACTGGTCCCATTCGAAGCTGCTCCGGTGCCTCTGCGCCCGGTGCGACCCCTTGTGCCAAACGGCCGGCGGGTGACGGCGTTGTGAAGCGAGGTGTGCGGAGGGCCCGCCCGCGGAAGTAAGCTGAATCAGTGCAACCCTCCCTTTGGCTGGCCCTGGCGGGCGCCGGCGTCCTGATCAGCTTCACTCCCGGCGCAGGCGCCATCAACACCATGAGCAACTCCCTGAACTCCGGCTTCCGGCGTTCCATCTGGGGGATCCTCGGCCAGCAGGCCGCGCTGGTGGTGCACATCGTGATCGTGGCCCTCGGGGTCGGGGTGCTGGTGGCCAGCTCGCCGGTGGCCTTCAACGTGATCCGCTACGCCGGCGCCGCCTACCTTGTCTACCTGGGCATCCAGCAGTTCCGGCACAAACCCGACCTGGACCAGGAAAAGGCTGCCGCGCTGCGCAACGAGCCGGCATACTCCATGTTCCGCCGCGGGCTGTGGGTCAACCTGCTGAACCCCAAGGCGATCGTGTTCTTCCTGGCCTTCATGCCGCAGTTCATCCGCCCGGAGAATCCGCTCCTGCCGCAGTACCTGACATTGTCTGCCACTGTGATTGTCATCGACATCCTGGTCATGTGGTTCTTCTTCGCCGCCGCAGCCAAGTCCTTCCAGCGGTTCACGCACGACGCCCGCGGGCAGCGCATCCTCAACCGGACGTTTGGCGTGCTGTTCATGGCCGTCGGCGCCGCGCTGGCCCTCATCCACTGACGTCCCCGCACGCCCGCGACGGGCGGCCCGCCGGGGACGGGTCGCCCGTCTTTCGCGGACCAGTTCAGTCAGACATGGCCGGGGGTCAGTTTCCGAAGATCGGCCTTCCGGATCTTGCCGCTCGCGGTCCTGGGCATTTCTGCCACGAAGACCACTGATTTGGGGATCTTGTACCGCGCGAGCCGGCCCTCCAGATGGGAGCGAAGCTGCTCTTCCGTCAGCTGGGCACCCTCCCGCAGGAGCACCACGGCCCGCGGCACTTCGCCCCATTTCTCATCCGGCACGCCGATCACCGCGACACTTCCGACGGCGTCGAGCTCGGCGATGGCTAGTTCCACCTCGGCCGGGTAGATGTTCTCCCCGCCGGAGATGATCATGTCCTTGAGCCGGTCGGAGATGAACACGAAACCGTCCGGGTCCTTGTAGCCCATGTCCCCGGATTTGAACCAGCCGTCAGCGGTGTAGGAATCCGCTGAGGCCTCGGGCCGGTTCCAGTACTGGTCGATGACGTTGGGTCCCTTGATCTGGATCTCCCCCACCGTCCCCGGCGCGGCCGGGCCGGCCGCCGGATCCACGGGATCAGCCACCCGGACTTCGGTGAAGAAGTGCGGCAGCCCCGAGGACCCTGCCTTGTCCCGGGACCTGGCCGCCGGCAACGTGGTGGCGCCGGGCGCCGTCTCGGTCATGCCGTAGCCGTTGGAGAAGCGCAGCCCCCGCCGTTCGTATGCTTCCAGGACCCGCATGGGCACGGCGGACCCGCCACACGTCAATTTGTTCAGCGAGCTGAGGTCCGTGGCGTCCCAGTCCGGGTGCTCGCACAGCATCTGGTAGGTGGTGGGTACCCCGCTGATGGTCGTTGCGTGGTGGCGCTCGATCAGCTCCAGCGTCCGGCGGGGATCGAACTTGGCTTCCAGGACCACGGTGCCGCCCTTCAGCAGCGTGGGCAGGACACCCATGTCCAGGGAAGCCACGTGGAACATCGGGGAGATCATGAGGGCCACATCGGTGGAGGCAAAGTCGAAGTCGACCAGGACGTTGACGCAGTTCCACGTAATGTTTCCGTGTGTCAGGAGTGCACCTTTGGGGTTTCCGGTTGTTCCGGACGTGTAGAGGATCATGGCGGCGTCGTCCAGGCCCACGGGCTCGTCCGGCGGGAGCGCCGCCCCCGAGGCGATCACGGCCTCCAACCCCTCCACCACGGTTCCCCTGGCAGCACGGCCGCAGTCGGGCACCGTCCTGTCGGGCACCGTCCTGTCGGGTCCGGTTTCATCGTCGACGACGATTCGCCCGGCCACCGCGGTCCCCGCCGAGCCGCGCTCCGCGGCTTCCGTGAGCGCCGCCGAGTGGACCAGCAGGACTGCGCCGCTGTCCCGGAGCTGGAACTGGATTTCGGGCGGCGCGAGCCGGGTGTTCAGCGGGACGAAGACCGCCCCGGCCAGGCCCGCGGCGAACAGGGTCTCCAGGAAGGAGGGATCGTTATCGCCCAGATAGGCCACCCGGTCGCCTTTGCCCACGCCGCGGTCCCGGAGGGCGTTGGCGAGCCGGGCGGAACGTTCCGCGAGCTCGACATAGCTGAGCTCCCTGTCCCCTGCGATGACGGCCGTTTTGCTGCCGGACTTCGGGCGGCGACGTTGCAGCCATGAGCCGATGCCAAAATTTTCCACGGCGAATCCTTTCTACTGTGAGGTTAGCCCGCTGGACGGGACCCGATGAAGGGTCAGGCCTGGACGGTCTGGAGGTCGTTGTTCTTCGGCTCCCGGGTCAGCAGGATGAAGACGATGGAGACCACCGACATGATCGCGAGGTACCAGACCACCGATGCCGTGTCCTGGCCTGAGTCCTTGAATATCTGGGCCACGATGCCCGGAGTGAAACCGGCGCCAAGCAGAGTTGCCAACTGGTAGCCCAGGGATGCGCCGGTATAGCGGGAGGTGGTGCCGAACTGCTCCGACACGAACGCCGCCAAAGGACCGAACAGGGTGGAATGAATCATCAGGCCGATTGCGAAGGCCACGAAGATCAGCATGATGTTGTTGGAGGAGAGCAGCTGGAACATCGGCACCAGGTAAATGATGAAGAGCACCAGCCCGCCGATCATTACCGGCCGCCGTCCCACCTTGTCGGAGAGCCTGCCGCCCATGATCACAAACACGATGGAGATCAGGGAGGCTGCGGCAAACGCGTACAGCACGCCCTGGCGGTCGGCGCCCCTGGAGACGGCATAGGTGACCGAGAACGTGGCCAGAACCACCTGAAGTGCGAAACCTGCCGCACCGGCAAGCATGGTGAAGATCAGGGTCTTTGGCCGCCGCAGGACCTGCACCAGGGGTGTGGGGCGCTTCGCCGTGATTCCGGCGCCCCTTCCTTGCGTTGTCTCCTCACGGTCGGCCTTTTCCTGCTCGATGGCGGCTTTGAAGATGGGGCTTTCGGAAACCTTGAGCCGGACGAACATGCCCACGCCCAGCAGCACGAAGGAGAGCAGGAACGGCACGCGCCAGCCCCAGGCCAGGAACTGGTCGTTAGGCAGCGCGGCGAACGCGCCCATAATCAGGGTGCCAAGTACGGCACCGGTCGGCGCCCCGGCGTTGACGAACGAGGCGGCGAACCCGCGTTTGCCCGATTCGGAGTGCTCCAGCGCCATCAGGGCTGCTCCGCCCCACTCGCCGCCCACAGCGATGCCCTGGAAGACACGGAGAATCACGAGGAGCACCGCGCCCCAGGGACCGGCCACGGAGGCACCCGGAACCAGCCCGATCAGGGTGGAGGCCATGCCCATGACCAGCATGGAGATGATCAGCATGTTCTTGCGGCCCATCCGGTCGCCGAAGTGGCCGAAGATGATGCCACCGACCGGGCGGGCTACGTAGCCCGCAGCGAAGGTGCCGTAGGCGGCCACGACGCCCACCCAGTCGTCCATGCCGCTGAAGAAGACTTTCGGGAAGACGATCGCTGCGGCGGTGGCGTAGAGGAGGAAGTCGTAGTACTCGATGGTGCTGCCCAGGTAGCTGGAGGCAATGACGGTGCGCGCTTCCTTGCGTCGCTCGGCGGTGCCCATAGCCTGAAGCTGAGTGAGTCCTGACATGGTTGTTCCTTTGGACAGAGGGAGGGTTCTTGGAGAGGGCTTTTTACTTGTAGAAGCGGGCGAGGAATTCCGCGACGACTGCGGGGCGCTCCTGGCCTTCGATCTCGATGGTGTTGGCGACCTTGATCTGGGCGCCCCCCTTGACCTCGGTCACTTCGCTAATGGTGGACCGCATCCGGATCCGAGCGCCCACCTTGACCGGGGACGTGAAACGCACCTTGTCCAGTCCGTAGTTGACCTTCGTGGTGACGCCGTCGACGTCGAACAGCTCGCCCCAGAACGGGATGATGAGCGAGAGAGTGAGGAAGCCGTGGGCGATTGGGGCGCCGAAAGGTCCGTCCTTGGCGCGTTCCGGGTCCACGTGGATCCACTGGTCATCGCCGGTTGCGTCGGCGAACTTGTTGATCTGTTCCTGGGTGATTTCGCGGTACTCGGTGACACCGAGGTCGGTGCCGGCGAGGGTGAGCAGCTTGTCGAAGTCGACGACGAGGTTGGGCATGGTGTCCTCCTGGAGGGCTGGGTGGGGTAGTGAACTGTCCGACGACGGTGCCGGAGCGGGGTGCGATGATTCAGTTCGGGAGGCTCAGCGGGTGAAGGCGCTTTCGCCGGTGAGAGCGCGGCCGACGATCAGGGCGTTGATCTCGTGGGTGCCCTCGTAGGAATAGACAGCCTCGGCATCCGCGTGGAACCTGGCGACATCAGTGTCCAGCGTGATGCCGTTGCCACCCACCACTTCGCGGGCCAGAGCCACGGTCTCGCGCATCAGCAGGGACGTCTGCATCTTGGCCAGGGCGGAGTCCTGGTCCCGGTAGATGCCCTTGTCCTGCTGCTCCGTCAGCCGGACCACGAGGGACAGCGACGAGGTGACGTTTCCGAGCATCCGGGCCAACTTCTCCTGGACCAGCTGGAAAGAGCCCACCGGACGGCCGAACTGCTTCCGTTCGGTGACATACCGAAGCGCGGCTTCGAAGGCTCCGGCCTGGATTCCGGTGGCGATCCAGGCGACGTCCGAGCGCATGGCCCGCAGCATCGCGGCCACGTCCCGGAAGGAGTCCACGTTGTGCAGGCGCCTGGATTCGGGCACCCGCACCCCCTCGAGAGTGATGTGGGCGTTCTGCATCATCCGCAGCGCCGTTTTCCGGTGGATCTTCGCCAGGGTCACGCCCGCGGCGTCGCGGTCCACGAGGAAGGCCTTGACCTGCCCATCCGCGGTGTCGCGGGCGAACACGGCCAGGACGTCGGCGGTGGCGGCGCCGCCGATCCAGCGCTTCGCGCCGTCCAGGACCCAAGTGTCCCCGTCAGGACCGGCCTCACGCCGCGCCGTCGTCGCGAGTCCCCCGGCGATGTCCGAGCCGGACTCCGGCTCGGTCAGCGAGAAGACCCCCTTCAGCGAGAAGTCGATGACCTTGGGCATCCACTCGGCCTGCTGTTCCGCGGAGGCGCCGACCCGGATAGCCGTCCGGAACAGTCCGGCCTGGGCCGTGTAGAAGGTGGCCAGCGACGCGTCGGTGCGGGCGAGTTCGAAGATCCGGAAGCCCTGATAGATTCCCCGGGCCGGTGTTCGCCCTGCACCCGGGGCGCCGGTCAGTTCCGCAGGTTCCATCAGGTCCAGGCCGATCAGCGGCTGTGCCAGCTGATCCGGGAATTCGCCGCGTTCCCAGTAGTCCGCCAGCAACGGCCGGGCTTTCTCGTCGAGGAAGGTCCGCAGCCTGCCCAGCACGCGGCGCTCGTCCGCCGTCAACAGGGACTCGGCGTCGTAGTAGTCGCAGACGCCGTACAGCCTCGTCTGGTTTTCGGTATCGACTGACATCTCAGCCTCCCAGTCCGAGCAGTCGCACTGCGTTGTGCTTGAGGATCTTGGGCCTGACCTCGTCCTTGAGTGGCAGGTCTGCGAAGGCTCCCAGCCATTTCTGCGGTGTGATGAGCGGGAAGTCGGTGCCGAACAGGACTTTGTCCTGCAGCACCGAATTGGCCATCCGCACCAGGGATTCCGGGAAGTACTTGGGGGACCAGCCGGACAGGTCGATGAAGACGTTGGACTTGTGCGTGGCGATGGAGTTGGCCTCGTCCTGCCAGGGCACGGACGGGTGGGCCATGATGATTTGCAGCTCAGGGAAGTCCGCTGCGACTGCGTCGAGCAGCAGCGGGTTCGAGTAGCCGAGCTTGATGCCGTACCCGCCGGGGAGCCCGGCGCCCATGCCATTCTGTCCGGTGTGGAAAATGGCCGGGAGACCGAGTTCCTGCAGCGCTTCCCAGAGCGGGTAGAACTGTTCGCTCGAGGGGTCGAAGCCCTGGAGGCTGGGGTGGAACTTGAAGCCGCGGGCGCCGAGGTCGATTGCCTGGTGTTTGGCGCCCTGGATGGCCTCGGCGCCGGTGCGCGGGTCCACGCTGCCGAAAGGGATCAGCACATCGTTGTTCCGGGCGGCACCGGCGATGAGCTCCTCGATGCTGTTGGGCTCGTGCTTGAGCTGGGTGCGGGCATCCACGGTGAACACGACGGCGGCCATGTTCAGTCCGCGGTAGACCTCGGCGATCCGGTCCAGCGACGGGGTCCGGTCCTCGGCCTTGAAGTACTTGGCCGAAGCTTCGGTCAGGGCCGGCGGGAGGGACTGGTGGCCGTGGCCGTCCACTTCGAGGTGCACGTGCATGTCAATCGCGTCGAGCTTCGAGGCATCGATGCCGAGTTCATAACGCTGGGAGGCCATGTCAGCGGACCTCGGCCGGTTCGGGCTTGAGCTCTTCCGGAAGCGGCAGGAAGTCCTCGCCAACGCTTTGCAGCTTGTCGCCGAAGAGCGCGCCGAAGTCCGCCACCAGATCCTGGTAGCCCCAGCCGCCTTCGCGGTACTCGGTGGCCGCAGCCTCGGGGTGGGTCCAGAGCTGCAGGCGGTCACCGCCGGCACCGATCGCCTGCCCGGTAATGCCGGCCGCCTCATCGGAGGCGAGGAACGCGACCAGTCCCGCGACGTCGTCAGCGGTTCCGAAACCCAGATCGTGCCGGAAAAAGGCCGGCATGGCCTCGCCGCGCTCGTCCGCTTCGACCGCCTTCTGGAAGTACGGGACAGTCTTGGTCATGGCGGTGGCGGCCACCGGGATCACTGCGTTGGCGGTCACCCCGGCCTTCTTCATTTCCAGCGCCCACGTGCGGACCATGCCGACGATCCCGGCCTTGGCCGCGGCGTAGTTGGTCTGGCCGAAGTTGCCGCGCTGGCCGGTGGGCGAGCCGATGGTGATGATGCGCCCGGCGATGCCGTTTTCCTTGAAGTAGGCGAACGCTTCACGGGCGCAGGTGAAGGTTCCCTTGAGATGGACGTTAATCACGGCGTCGAAGTCCTCGTCCGTCATCTTCAGCAGGGATTTGTCCCGCAGGATGCCGGCGTTGGTGACGAGGATGTCGAGCCGGCCGAACTCCTTGACGGCTGTCTGCACGAGCAGTTTGGCAACCTCGGAGCTGCCCACCGGAGCGACGACGGCGACGGCGCGGCCGCCGTCGGCCCCGATCGTCCGGACCGCTTCGGCGGCCACCTCTGCATCCACGTCATTGATGACGACGGCGGCGCCCTGGCGGGCGAGTTCCCGAGCGTATGCCAGGCCCAGGCCGCGGCCGCTTCCGGTGACGATTGCTACTTTCCCTGACAGGCTCATGCTGCTCCTTTGCACTGCGCCTTGCGGCGGTTATCTCCGGGAGCCTGCGGTGTGATCCACGTCTCCCTTGACTGCTTCAATTAGAAACTTAATCCTTGAAAATGTCAATCATTTATTTATGCATCCAATATGCACCCGCGGCCTGGGCCTTCTTCGCGCGCTCACCGCCCTGAGCAGGGAAGTGCCACCCGCCACCCTCGCCGCACCGGGTCACGCCTTTCGCCGCCGTTTCACGCGTGGGATCATTGAATAATTCAACGACCGGCTGGCTACCCGCCCGAAAGGCACCATGACACAACAGGTAAACAACGCCACCGAAAGCTCCGGCGGGGCTTCAGCGCGACTTGCGGAATCAAGCATCAGCACCGATATCGGCTTCCTTCTGGCCAAGCTGCACGCCGCCGGCAGCGTGCTCAACAACGCAGCCCTTGCGGAGTTCGGGCTGAAAGAGCGGTCTTACTCCGTTCTGGCGCTGGCCTGCGGCGACCTGGGACCCACCCAGCGCGAACTGGCCGAGTTTCTCAGCCTTGACCCCAGCCAGATCGTCGCCCTCATTGACGAACTGGAACAGCGCGGCCTGGTCGAAAGAAAGCCGGGAGTCTCGGACCGGCGGCAGAAACTGGTGGCCGCCACCAAGGGGGGCCGCGCACTCCACGCTGCCGCCCAGAAGGCAACCCAGGCCGCGGAATCGCGCCAGCTGGAAATGCTTACCGGCGAGGAAGTGGCGTCCCTGCGGTCCATTCTCCGCAAGGCGGTCTGGTCCGGGAATCCCGCAGACAGTTAGTTCACCCAGCCGCCCGCACGGAGGCTCGGGAGCAGGGATTCCACCGCGTCCGCAGCAATGGCAAAACTGATCCCGTTGACCGAGGTTTGCGCAGTGGACGCGGCAACCATGGTGTTGATGCCGATCACGTGGCCGCTGGTGTCGAGCAAGGGCCCGGCCGGACATTATGACAGATCGAAATACAAGTATGACAACGTTGTAATACTCGCACCCCCGGAGCTAGCCAAGAGGACCCGCATGATCCATGCTTGCACTATGACCTCAACGTCGAGCCAGTACCGGATCATCGCGGTCTGCACCGGGAACATCTGCCGGTCGCCGATGGCCGAACTGATGCTGGCGGAGGCCCTCACCGCGGAGGGCCTGACCGGCGCCGTGGTGGATTCCGCCGGAACCACGGCCTACGAGGCGGGCCGCCCGATTGATCCGCGGGCCGCGCGCAAGCTCACTGCCCACAGCATCGCCTCGGACAGCCACGTGGCACGCGAATGGCGGGCAGAGTGGTTCCAAACCCGCGAACTCATCCTGGCCCTGGACGTGGACCACTTCGGCTGGCTGCAGCAGGCGGCGCCGGACCGCGGGTCGCTGTCCAAGATCCGGATGCTGCGCAGCTTCGATCCCGCCGTCGCGGGCAAGGACCCCCTTGACCAGGGCATAGAAGACCCCTGGTACGGCGGCCACGCGGACTTCGACCTCACCTGGAACCTGATCCACGCCGCACTTCCCGGGATCGTGGCGCACGTCCGGGCGGAGCTCTCCCAGCGCGGACGGGCGGACGGGCAACCGCACACGGCAGGGCGGCGGGTACGCTCTATTTCATGAGTCCAGCACCCGTCATCATCGCCATCGACGGACGGTCCGGCGCCGGCAAGACCACTCTGGCGATCGAACTGGCGGCACGGCTCCGCGAGCACCACAAGGTTTCGCTCTTCCACTTGGAGGACATCTACCCTGGCTGGAACGGGCTCGCGGCCGGCATCGAACGCTACGCCACCACGGTTCTGGCCCCGCTGCACCGCGGCGAGCCGGCCGAATGGGTCAGCTGGGACTGGAAGGCGCACTACGACGGCGACGTCCGCACAACCCAGCCGGCCGAAATCGTCCTGGTGGAGGGCGTGGGCGCCGGAGCCGAGGCCGCCCGCCCCTTCCTGTCCGCGGTGATCTGGGCCGATTCGCCCGAACCAGACCGGCGCAACCGGGCCCTGGCCCGCGACGGTGAAAACTACGAACCCTATTGGGACCAGTGGGCCGCCCAGGAGCAGGAGTGGCTGGCCGGCGACGACGTTCCCGCCCGGGCCGACGTCCGGGTGCTCAACCTTGCCGACGGCGCCGCTCCGGCGGAAGTGCTGCAGGCCCTGCAATACCTGCCCGCACTGTCCCCGGCGCTGCTCCCGGAGCTTGCCGCCCGCCACGGGCTTCAGCTCCGCGCCGAACGGATCGACGCCGCCCCGGACCCGGCCCGGCTGTTCGAGTCCCTCTTCGGCCGCTCCGCCAGGGCCGTATGGCTGGACTCCTCGATGGACGCCGGCGGCCACGTGGCCGCGGAACGGAGCCGCTTCAGCATCCTCGCGGACGACGGCGGCCCGTTCGGCCAGTCCGTCCGGCACAGTTCGGGCAGAACCCACGTAAGCGTCGGCAACGCCAGCGTCCGGACTGAAGGGCCGTTCTTCCGCTGGCTCGACGGAGTCTGGGGGCGCCGGGCGCTCCGCGGCCCCGAAGGCTACCCCTGCGAGTTCACCCTGGGCTGGCTCGGTTACTTGGGCTACGAACTCAAACGCGAGACCGGCGGCAGCGACGTCACAGCCGAAACCCCGGATGCCTGCCTGCTTTTTGCCGGACGCGCCGTGGTGCTGGACCATGTGGAGCGCACGGTCTGGTTGCTGGCGCTGGACACCGCGGACGCCGGGGGCTGGCTGGCGGCGGCCCGCACCGCCGTCGTCCGGGCAGCTGGCGGGCAGACAGCGGCGGCCGGCGTCGGCGTCGGACTGTCCGCACCCGGTCCTGCAGCCCTGGACTTCGCCGCACGGGACTCGGAAGTCGCCTACAAGTCCAAAATCACCGAGGCCCAGCACCAGATCGCCGAGGGAAACACCTACGAGGTCTGTTTGACCACCGCGCTGACGGCGCAACTTCCCGCCGCCGCCCTGGACCCGTGGCGGTCCTATCTGGCTCTGCGCAGGCGGAACCCGGCCCCGTTCGCCAGCTATCTGCGCTTCGGGGACCTCACCGTGGCGAGCACCTCGCCGGAGCGTTTCCTGCGGATCGCGGCCGACGGCGGGATGCGCGCCGAGCCGATCAAGGGCACCCGGCACCGGGATGCGGATCCTGTACGGGACGCGCTGCTGCGGCACGAGCTTGAGTCCTCGCCGAAGGACCGCGCCGAGAACATCATGATCGTGGACCTGCTGCGCAACGATCTCAGCCACTTCGCCGTGCCCGGCTCGGTGTCGGTCAGCCGGCTCTGCGCGATCGAAAGCTACGCCACGGTGCACCAGATGGTGAGCACCATCGATGCCCGGCTCAGGCCGGGCATGCCCAGGGCTGAGGCCGTCGCCGCCTGCTTCCCCGCCGGCTCCATGACCGGTGCGCCAAAGGTCAGCACCATGGCCATCCTGGACCGGCTCGAGGGCGCCCCGCGGGGGGTGTACTCCGGTGCGATCGGCTATTTCTCGCTCAACGGCGCGACCGACCTGGCCGTCGCGATCCGGACCCTCGTGCGCACCGAGCAGGCCGGCGGCGGCGCCGGCCTCAGCCTCGGCGTCGGCGGGGCGATCACGGCGGATTCCTCGCCGCAGGAGGAGTACGAGGAGATCCGGACCAAGGCTTTCGGCGTCCTCTCGGCGCTGGGCGCGGAGTTTCCGCCCGCCTGACGTCGGCGCCGGCCCGGCCCGTCCCGGCGCGGCTCCGGCGCCGCCGCGGCTACTGCAGGGTGGCCGTCAGCCGTGCGACGTTGTCCACGTATTTGACGCCCATTGGACGTTTCATCCAGTCCTCGAGCGTCAATTCGCGCGAAATCTCCCGGTAGTTGTCCTCCACAGCGCTGATCCGCCGCACGATGTCCTCACCCAGCAGCATCACCGAGACCTCCAGGTTCAGCGAGAAGGAGCGCATGTCCATGTTGCTGGAGCCGAGCACGGCCACTTCGTCGTCGATGGTGAAATGCTTGGCGTGCAGTACAAAGGGCGCCTTGTACAGGTAGATCCGCACCCCGGCTTCCAGCAGCGCCTCGTAGAAGGACTGCTGGGCGTGGTGGACCAGGAACTGGTCGCCCTTTTCCGAGACGAAGAGTTCGACGTCGACGCCGCGCTGCGCCGCCGTCGTCACCGCATACAGCAGGGAATCATCCGGGACGAAGTACGGGCTGCAGATCGAGAGTTTGCGCTGCGCCGAGTAAATCAGCGTGTTGAAGAGCCGCAGGTTGTTTTCGGTGATGAATCCGGGGCCGCTGGGCACCACCTGCGCCGTGACGTTGCCGGCGTGCAGTTCAGGCCGGTGCGCGAGCTGGCCCTCGAGGGATTCGTCGGTCTCGCTGAGCCAGTCGGTGGCGAACACAACGTTGAGCGTGGTGACGATCGGCCCGCGGAGGCAGGCCATCAGCTCGACCCATTCGCGGCCGATCTTGCGGTGCCGCGGGTTGTTGTAGGAGGGCTCAATCAGGTTCTGCGAACCGGTGAAGGCGACCTCGCCGTCGATCACCATGATCTTGCGGTGGTTGCGCAGGTCCGGCCGGCGCCACTGCCCCTGCAGCGGGTTCAGCGGCAGCATGGGCCGCCAGTGGATCTTGCTGGCCTTGAGCCGGGCGATCAGCTTGCGGTAGCCCTTGATGCGCAGGGTCCCCAGATGGTCGAACAGGAGGCGGACTTCGACGCCGCGCTCGGCGGCCTCCTCCATCGCGGTCAGCAGATCGTCCGTGATGTGGTCCGAGCTCATGATGTAGAACTCGGCGTTGACGAACGACTCGGCTTCACGGACGGCGGCGGCCATCGCCTTGATCGAGTCCGGGTAGCCGGGCAGGAGCTCCACGTGGTTGCCGTCCACCATCGGCAGCGAGCCCAGGGTCTTGTTCAGTTCCCCGGCAGACAACACCCATTCCGGGCCCTCGTAGCGGCTCTCCAGCATCGCCAGGTCCGAGGTCCCGGCGCGGACCCGGATGTTCACCGCCTCCTGCTGCGCGCGGCGCTTGCGGGAGAGGCGGAAGTTGCCGAAGAGCAGGAAGAGGACCAGGCCCAAGGCCGGGACGAAGAAAATGATCAACAGCCAGGCCATGGCCGTGGTGGGACGGCGGTTTCCGGGGATGATGCCGAGGGCCAGCACCCGGATGGCGAGGTCGACCACGGTCAGAATCAGGATCAGCCAGGACGGAAGTGATTCCGCCAGCGAAAATGGCCACAGCACAGGCGAACCCCTCAAGCTCCAGACCCGCGGAACAGTTCCGGAACGGGCAACCGTCAAATCCTATCCCGTGGCACGCCGCACTAAGCTGAAGCCATGACTTCTCCTGCCGCCGTCCCCGCCCCCACCCCGGTGCTGGTCTTCCTGGATCCTGCCTTCGACGACGGCAGGCTGGCAGATGCCACCAAGCCCCAGCTGATGGCGACGGACCAGGGCGCCACCCGCGGCGACGGTGTCTTCGAGTCGCTGCTGGCGGTGGGCGGGCAGCCCCGCAAGCTCCAGGCGCACCTGAACCGGCTGGCCGGGTCCGCCCGGCTGCTGGAGCTGGGCATCCCGGCGGAGGACGTCTGGCGCCGGGCCATCGCCACGGCCATCAGCGAATACCGGCGCCAGCATGTGCCCGGCGGCGAGGCCACCGGGGACGACGAACTCGTCGTCAAGCTGCTCGTGACCCGCGGCGTCGAAGGTGCCCCCACGCCCACCTGCTGGGTCCAGGCCTCCGCCCCCGGCCCGGCCGGGCGGCGCCAACGTGAGACCGGGATCGACGTCATCCTGCTGGACCGCGGCTACGACAGCGAAGTCGGGGAGCGGGCACCGTGGCTGCTGATGGGCGCCAAGACCCTTTCCTATGCGGTCAACATGGCCGCGCTCCGGTACGCGCGCAGCCAGGGCGCCGACGACGTCATCTTCACCTCCGCGGACGGCCGGGTCCTGGAGGGTCCGACGTCGACCGTTCTGCTCGCGCACCTGGAAACCTCCGACGACGGGGCCGGCGGGGTCCGCACCGTCCGGCGGCTCATCACGCCGCAACTCGACAGCGGGATCCTGCCCGGCACCTCGCAGGGTGCCCTGTTCACCGCAGCCAAGGCCGCCGGCTGGGAGCTGGGCTACGGGCCGCTGGAGCCCCGTGACCTGTATGACGCCGACGCCGTTTGGCTGATCTCCAGCATCCGGCTGCTGGCGCCCGTCAACCACATCGACGGCAAGGAAATCGGCACCCCGGAACTGCGCCGCCAGCTCACCGCGGAACTCAACGCGCTCTACGCCACAATCGAGTAGCCTCCCCACCCCCACACAGCAACGCGGGGTCACTTAACGCCCGTCCCGCGGCCCCGGACGGGCGCTAAGTGACCCCGCGTTGGTGGGGCCCGTTACTTAACATGACGACGGCGGCTCTGCCGGCCGGCGCCGCAGGTGTTACGTTTTTGGTGAGTAATGAGACCCGGCGCCAAGCCCTGACTGGCCGGTCGGCAACCCTCCCTTTCGCGGCGGGGTGCCTCAGGTGAATACTCGGCATATCGACCATTCGAGCTGCAAGCGTGAAAGAAGGAGATCCGTCGTGCCTGACGCGTCCGCCCCCGCTGTCCCCAGTACAGCACCCGCCCCGTCCCCCGCAGTCCCCGGTGCCGCCGAGGAAAAACTGGCGTACAGACTCTTTACCGGCCCCGATGACCGGGCCTTCTGCGAGCGCGTCTCCGCCGCCCTCGCCGACGGCTACGTGCTGCACGGCAGCCCGGCCGCCACGTTCAACGGCAGCAGCGTCATCGTGGCCCAGGCCGTCGTGCTGCCGGCGGCGATCGCCAGCGCAGATGCCGCCGTCGCCAACGCCGTGGATGATCTTGACTTCGACGGCGAGGGCCACGCGTGAGCTACGCCGGTGACCTCAGCCCGCAGGAGGCCTGGGCCAAGCTCGCGGACGGAGCCATCCTGGTGGACGTCCGCACTGAGGGCGAATGGGCCCACATCGGCGTCCCGGACACGGCAGCCGCGGGTGGCAAGGGCACCGGCCCGCTTTTCATCCAGTGGAATCTTGCCGGCGGCATCCCCAATTCGGAGTTCGTTGAGCAGCTGAAGCAGCAGGCGGCCGGCGCTGACGGCGCCGAACTGGTGTTCCTGTGCCGGTCGGGCGCGCGGTCCATCGCCGCTGCGGTCGCCGCGACGGAGGCCGGTTTCGTCTCCTACAACGTCCTCGAGGGCTTTGAAGGCGATCCGGACCGCCACGGCGAACGCACGGTCAATGGCTGGAAGAACCGCGGCCTGCCCACCAACCTTGGAAAGCACTAAGTGACCTTCAACCCTGACGCCGCCGGCTGGAGCGCCGATACCCAGGCCGTCCGCGGCGGCCTCGACCGCACCGGCTTCCAGGAAACGTCCGAGCCGATCTTCCTGAACTCCGGCTTCGTCTACGAATCCGCGGCCGCCGCAGAGCGCGCCTTCACGGGCGAGGACGAACGCTTTGTGTACTCCCGCTACGGAAACCCCTCGGTGGCCACCTTCCAGGAGCGGCTCCGGCTGCTCGAAGGCACCGAGGCATGTTTTGCCACGGCCTCGGGCATGTCCGCGGTCTTCACCGCGCTCGGTGCCCTGCTGGCCGCCGGCGACCGGGTGGTCGCGGCCCGCTCGCTCTTCGGTTCCTGCTTCGTGATCCTCAACGAGATCCTCCCCCGCTGGGGTGTCGAGGCGGTCTTCGTGGACGGCCCGGACCTGGAGCAGTGGCGGTCTGCGCTCTCGCAGCCGACGACGGCGGTCTTCTTCGAGTCGCCGTCGAACCCGATGCAGGAAATCGTGGACATCGCGGCGGTCAGCGAACTCGCGCACGCGGCCGGGGCGACCGTCGTCGTCGACAATGTCTTTGCCACTCCCCTGCTGCAGCGCTGCGGGGACCTCGGCGCGGACGTGATCGTCTACTCCGGCACCAAGCACATCGACGGCCAGGGCCGGGTGCTGGGCGGCGCGATCCTGGGCACCAAGGAGTTCATCGGGGGCCCGGTCAAGCAGCTGATGCGCCACACCGGCCCGGCGCTCTCGGCGTTCAACGCGTGGGTGCTGACCAAGGGGCTGGAGACCATGGCCCTGCGGGTGAACCATTCGTCCGCCTCCGCGCTGCGGCTGGCCGAATGGCTCGAGGCGCAGCCGGCGGTCAGCTGGGTCAGGTACCCCCTGCTGCCGTCCCATCCGCAGTTCGAGCTGGCCGCCCGGCAGATGAAGGCCGGCGGCACCGTGCTGACCTTCGAGCTCTCCCCGTCCGCCGGGCGTTCGGCGAAGGAGGCCGCCTTTGTGCTGCTGGATGCGCTGCGGATCATCGACATCTCCAACAACCTGGGCGATTCGAAGTCCCTCATCACCCACCCCGCGACCACGACGCACCGCGCCATGGGGCCCGAAGGGCGCGCGGCGATCGGGCTGAGCGACGGCGTCGTGCGCCTCTCGGTGGGCCTTGAGGACCTCGGGGACCTGACCCGCGACCTCGCCCAGGCCCTCAAGCAGGTCTAGACACCCCCTGTCCAGGGTCCGGGCCGGCGCTGCCGGGCTACGCCCGGCTCCGGGCCGTCCCGCTGGTGGTCAGGCGGCCGCCCGGTGAACGGGGCGGGCTCAGCCGCGGCGGACCCGGCCGAGGGACGAGCCCTCGTCCGCCGGGCCGCCGATGGCGGCTCCCCGCATGGTCACTTCGACGGCCCGTTCGACGACGGCAGCCAGCCCGCCGGAGCGGAAAGGCTGGCGCTGCAGCTGCGAACCGGTGCCCTCCGCCAGGATCCGGCCGACGCCCGCGCGCACCATTTCCAGCTCGCCCTGCTCCTCGAGCACGGGGGCCACGAAGTCGACCAGCGCGTGGACCACCTCCGCGGCCGGGGCCGGGGTGAAGGTTCCGAAGTCCAGCAGCTGACCGCGCAGCCCGCAGTTGCTGGCCTGCCACGCGGCCATCCGCAGCAGCAGCGTCGGGACCGGGGCGGGATCCACGCCGTCGTTCCATTCCCGGGACGCCGACTCCACGAGGGCGCGCACCAGTACGGCGATCAGCGCCGCGTCCTCGGCCCGCAGGCAGACGTCGGCGACCCGGACCTCCACGGTGGGATGGTGCCGGCACAGCCGCGCGTCGAAATACACCATTCCCTCGTCCATCAGGACGCCGCTTTCCACCAGCCGGGTCACCACCCGCCGGTACACCGGCAGGCTGCCGAAAATCATCGTCGGCCCCGAGCCAGGCCAGCGGTTCCACGCCTGCGTCCGGTAGCTTTCGAACCCCGTCTCCGCACCGTTCCAGTAGGGGGAATTGGCGCTGAGCGCGATCAGCACCGCCAGCTTGTCGCGGATCCGGTCCATCACCGCCACACCCTCCTCCGGCGACTCCACGAAGGTGTGGACATGGAGTCCGCAGGTGAGCTGGTTCCGGACCGTGAGCCCGAAACGCCGCTGCATGGTCATATAGCGCTGCTTGGGTGTCAGGTGGGTGGCGGAGCCGTGGGGTGAGGTGGCCAGGGCGGCCACGCGGCCGCCGTGAACCCGTGCGGCCTGGTCGGCGAGGGCCCTGCCCTGATGCAGCTGGCGGAGCAGTCCGGTGTAGTCCCGGCACGGCCGGGTCTGGGTTTCAATCTGTTCCAGCTTGAGCTCGTAGCTGAAGTCTGCGTCCTCATGGGCCTGCGGTTGTCCCGGGTCGGCCAGGCCGGTGTCCGGCATCGGCGGGACCAGGCTGGGCAGCATCACATCGGCGAGGGCAAGCAGCATCCCCGTTTCGGGATCCACTATGAGCAGTTCTTCCTCCACGCCGAAGGTGCGCATGTTTCTATTGTGCGGCAGGATCCGCCGAAACGCTCAACAACGCGGGGTCACTCCGCGCCCATGGAGGCGCTCCGGACGGGCGTGATCTGACCCCGCGTTGCTTGGAGGTGCGCAGCGGGGTCAGTCCTGGAAGTACTCGATCTTCGCACCGATGGTGTTGAGCCGCTCGGCCAGGTCCTCGTAGCCGCGCTCGATCACGTAGATGTTGCGCAGTTCCGAGACACCCCGGGCAGCCAGCATCGCCAGCAGCAGGCAGGCCGCGGGGCGCAGTGCCGGCGGGCAGCCAACCTCGGCCGCGCGCCACCTGGTGGGCCCGTTGACGTAGATCCGGTGCGGGTCGAGCAGTTGCACCTGGGCGCCGAGCTTGTTCAGCTCGGTCAGGTAGATCGCGCGGTTGTCGTAAACCCAGTCGTGGATCAGCGTCTGGCCCTGGGCGTTCGCGGCGATGACCGCGAAGAAGGGCAGGTTGTCGATGTTCAGCCCGGGAAAGGGCATGGGGTGGATCTTGTCCTCGGGGGCGCGCAGTTCCGAGGGCTTGGTGGTGACGTCCACCAGCCGGGTGCGCCCGTTGCGGGCCAGGTACTCGCCGGACACTTCGAGCCGCTGGCCCATCTGTTCCAGCGTCGCGAGCTCGATTTCCATGAACTCGATCGGGACGCGGCGGATCGTGACTTCCGAGTTCGTGACGATCCCGGCGGTGATCAGGCTCATCGCCTCGATCGGGTCTTCGGAGGGGAAGTACTCGATGTCGACGTCGACCGAGGGCCGGCCGGTGATCTTCAGGGTTGTGGTGCCCACGCCCTGGATCCCGACGCCGAGCATCTGCAGGTAGAAGCAGAGGTCCTGCACCATGTAGTTGGGGCTGGCGTTGCGGATGATCGTGGTTCCGCTGCGGTGGGCGGCGGCCATGATGGCGTTTTCAGTGACGGTGTCGCCGCGTTCGCTGAGCACGAAGGAGCGGTCGTGCCCGTCCGACGGCGGCGCCTGCACCGCGTAGAAACCGGACTTGGCGTCGACGCTGAGGCCGAACTGCCGCAGCGCCTGCATGTGCGGCTGCACGGTGCGGGTGCCGAGGTCGCAGCCGCCCGCGTAGGGCAAGCGGTATTCGCTGGATTCGTCCAGGAGCGGGCCGAGCAGCATGATGACGCTGCGGGTACGGCGGGCGGCCTCGACGTCCATCGAGTCGAGGTCCAGCACGGCCGGGCGGCGGATCTGCAGGTCGTTGGCGTTGAGCCAGCTGCACTCCACGCCGATGCTGGTCAGGACCTCGACGATCCGGTTGACCTCTTCGATCCGGGCCAGCCGGCGCAGTGTCGTCGTGCCGCGGTTGATCAAGCTGGCGCACAGCAGGGCGACGCCGGCGTTCTTGCTGCTGTTGACGTCGACGGATCCGGACAGGGTGCGGCCGCCCTCCACCCGGAGGTGCGTCATGGCCGGCCGGCCCACCTTGACGATGCTCCGGCCGAAGATGGTCTCAAGCCGCTGGATCATTTTCAGGCTGAGGTTCTGCTTCCCCTGTTCCATCCGGGCGATGGCGCTCTGGCTGGTTCCGAGCTCGGCCGCGAGCTGCCCCTGGGTCCAGCCTTTCTGGCGGCGGGCGTCGCGGAGGAGGGCGCCAACGTGTTCAGCAGTCTCTTGAGTCATCCCAAGAAAATATCACGCATGATTTATTAATGCCGGGCATTTGGGACGGAATGCCGCGAACCTCACACGGCTACCCGTCCGGTGCGATAACGGGCGTTACTGCCGCGCGAGGAAGACCATGTTCCAGGTTCCCGCGGCCAGGGCAGAGGCGACGGCCGCGCCGGCAATCAGCAGTCCGCCCGCGAACACCCAGGCATCCAGGCCGCTGAAGACGGATTTCCGGGCCCAGGTCCGTTGCGCGCCGCCGAAGCCCCGGGCCTCCATGGTGACGGCGAGCCGGGAGGCGCGCCGGACGGCCTGCACCAGCAGCCCGAAGCTCTGCCCCAGGGTGGCGCGGAGCCGCTGCAGCGGGTTCCCGTGCGAGCCCACGCCGCGGGCGCGGCGTGCCATGCCGATGGTCTGCCATTCTTCCGCCATCAGTCCCACCAGCCGCATCGCGGCAAGCGTCCCGAGGACAAAGCGGTGCGGCAGTTTCGCCTTCTGCGCGAGGGCGTCCGCCAGATCGGTGGGGTCGGTGCAGCTCATCAGCAGCACGGCCGGCAGCGCGATGGCCAGGCCGCGGAGCATGAAACCCAGCCCGAGCTCGAGGGATCCTTCGCTGATGGACCAGATCCTGGCATCGAGCAGGATGTTTCCGCTGTCGGGTGCCAGGATCGTGGTGCTCCAGCCGCCCAGCGCCGCGGCCAGGATCAGCGGCCAGCCCCGCTGCCAGAGCACTCCCGGGGTCAGCCCGGCCAGCGGAAGGAGGGCCAGTTCGAAGCCGAGCGCCACCGAGGCGGACACCCAGTCGATGGACAGCGCCAGGACCATCGTGATGAGCATAACCGCGGCGAACTTCGCCAGCGGGTTGGCCCGGGCCAGCAGGGCATGGTTGCCGCGCAGGGTCAGTTCCTGCCTCATGGCGCTGCGACCTTCCCCGGTTCCCGGGATTCGGGGGCACCGAGGCTCAGCTCGGTGCCGCCCAGGACCTCACTGAATTCGGCATCGTGCGTCACGGACACGACGGCGGTGCCGTCGTCGAGGAGTTCGGAGAGGAAGGAGGCGAGTTCGGCCCAGGTGTTGGCGTCCTGTCCGAAGGTCGGTTCGTCCAGGACGAGCACCTGGGGATGGGCGGCGAGCACGGTGGCCACGGACAGGCGCCGTTTCTCACCGCCGGAGAGGGTGTAGGGATTGGCGTCCACCAGCTCCGTGAGCCGAAGCCGCTGCAGGAGTTCGTCCACCCGGTCCTCGCCGCGGCCCAGGTGCCGGGGCCCGAACATCAGCTCATCGAGCACGCGTCCGGTGACAAACTGGTGCTCGGGCTCCTGGAAGACGGTGCCAATCCGGGCGATCAGCTGCTGCGCCTTCCACCGGTAGGGGTCGATCCCCGCGCCGGCACTGAGCGGCAACGTGGCGGAGACCGTGCCGGAGACCGGGGCGAGCAGGCCCGCGAGGGTCAGGGCGAAAGTGGACTTGCCGGAGCCGTTGGGACCCGTGATGGTCAGCGCTTCGCCGGCCCGGACCTGGGCCGTGATGCCGGACTGCACGGGCACCGGCGGGATCGGGCGGAAGCCTCCGCGGAGCCCGGCCCGCCGCGGCCGTTCGCGCGACACGGCCAGGTCCTCCGCGGCGAGCAGCAACTGCCGCGCCGCGTGGGCGGCAGCGGTGTGCCCGGCCGCGCCGGCGGCGGCGCCCGCTGCACCCCGGGGCCGGGTCGGCGGCACGTAACCCGGGACCCAGACGCCGGCCGCGGTGAGCATGTCCCGTGCCTGGGCCAGGACCTCGTCCGGGCGCCCGTCGATCAGCACGGCGGAGTCCGTGGCGGATCCGGGCTGCAGCACCACGATCCGGTCCACCAGGTCCTTCCAGACGGAGACCCGGTGCTCCACCACCACCAGGGTGGCCCCGGTTTTGTCCAGGCAGCGGCCGACGGCGTCGCGGACTTCCAGGACACCGGCGGGATCCAGGTTCGCGGTGGGTTCATCGAGCAGGATCAGGCCGGGGCGCATCGCCAGGATGCCGGCGAGGGCCAGGCGCTGCTTCTGCCCGCCGGAGAGTGCCGACGTCGGATGGTCCAGCGGCAGCCGGCCCAGCCCGACGTCGTCAAGTGCTTCCGCCACCCGCCGCCAGATCTCGGCCGGCGGAACGGACAGGTTTTCGGCGCCGAAGGCGACGTCGTCGCCCAGGCGCGAGAGCACCACCTGGGTCTCCGGGTCCTGCTGCATGAGTCCTGCCCGGCCGCGCTGGGCCCGGGGCGGGGCGCCGTCGATCAGCAGGCGGCCGGTCTCGTCCGCATCCTCGGCATCCGCAGCGGCACGGCCTGCAGCACCGCCGGAAGCACGCTCGGCGCCACCGGCGGAGCTGTCGCCGAGTACCCCGGCCAGGGCGTGGAGCAGCGTTGATTTGCCGGCGCCGGAGGGACCCAGCAGGAGCACCCGCTCACCGGGCCGGATATCCAGGTCCAGGCCGCTGACGGCGGGCCGGGGCCGGCCGGCGTGCCGCCAGCCCCAGCCCCGCGCGGTGACCGTGGCCGGGCGGCACCCGCTGCCGGCGGACGTGCTGGAGGCGGACATCAGGAGAAGACAGGCTCCGTGGCCGCCTTGCGGGAGGCAAAGGAACTCAGCACACCGGTCCTGGCCAGGCCCCGGGTGGCGAGCCAGGACAGTCCGCCGGCGATCACGGCGCCGGAGATGGCCGTGAAGATGATGTAGGCCAGCTTGTCGCCGTCGGCGTAGGCGATGTTCCAGCCCCAGGGCAGAAACGAATCGTTCAGCCCGCAGAACAGGCCGGCACCGGCACCGGCGAGCAGCGACACCGGCAGGTTGAACTTCTTGTACATAAAGGCGGCGAAGACCAGCTCGGCGCCGAGGCCCTGCAGGATGCCGGAAATGAGCACCGTGGTGCCGTACTGCGAGCCCATGATCAGCTCACCGGCGGCGGCCACGGCTTCGCAGAACAGTGCGGCGCCCGGTTTGCGGATGATGAGCATGCCCAGCACCGCCGGGATCATCCAGCCGCCGGCATAGAGCCCGGTCAGCGGCGGGTAGAACGCGTTGACGGGGGCGGCAATGAGGTTGGCGCCCTGGGACCAGGCCCAGAAGATCACGCCGCCGGCCACCGCGATCAGTGCGGCCACCACAATGTCCACCACACGCCAGTTGTAGTTGCGTCCGGTGAGCGTCTGCTTGGCAGATGTATCAGTCATGTCGTCCTCCTGAGGAACAGGAGGGGAGGGTGTCCGGGGCCGCAGCTTCCGCCGCTGTTCCGGGCACTCTGAGAACTCGACTCCCTTGCGCCGGTACTAACCGGATCAGGTTCGAGGGTCTGCGGCTGTCCGCACTCTCAGCGCCCACCTGTGGTGTCCCCGGATTCCTCCGGTGATGCCCGACGGCGGCGCTCCCCTGTCGTATTGAATATCGCCCTTGTGGGCGTGGCTAAGTTTACACCCATCGGGCGGCTGGGTTCCGGGGTCAGCCGTCACAATGCGCCGGCGCCGCGCCGGTGACCCGGAACCCCCTGCTTGGTAGAGTCGGCAAGGCACGGGAACACCGGATGCCGCGCCCACGCGCCGGCGGCCAACCAACGGAAGCTGGAACACGTGACCAACTCAGCAGTGCCGCCCTCCGGCTACGATCCGGACTCCGCCGACGAGCAGCCGCACGGATCGCTGGCCGCGCTCATCGGCCGCATCCTGGCCGAAATCGATGAGCTGCAGTTCCAGTCTTTCGGCAAGGACGACGCCCTGGACCTGGGGCTGCTCCTGGTTGAACTCGGCAGGCAGCGCTCCCACCCGATCGCCATCGACATCACCAAGGGCGAGCAGGTGCTCTTCCACGCGGCGCTGGAAGGCGCCACACCGGACAATGAGCGCTGGATCAGGGCCAAGCAGCGCACGGCCGTCCGCTACGAAGTCCCGTCCCTGCTGGTGGGTCTTCGGTCCCGGGCCGCCGGGCGGAGGATCGAGGACAACGCCTGGTTTGACCAGAAGGAGTTTGCCGCCCACGGCGGGGCTTTCCCCATCTATGTGCGCGGGACCGGGATGGTGGCCACCGTCACGGTGTCCGGGCTGCCGCAGAAGGCCGACCATGAGCTGGTGGTCGAAGCCCTGTCGGAGATCCTGGGCCGCGCCGTGACCCCCGGGCGGTAGCTCAGCCGCCCGGCGCTGCGGTCCCGCCGCGACCCCGCGGTGCCGGCGCCTCGCTCGGGCGCCGGGGTGTCCGCCCGGCCAGCCGGATCAGCGCAATCCCCGCTGCGACAAACCAGACCCACATCAGCACCCCGTAGCCCCCGTAGATCTCCGGGACGGCGTGCCGGAGGGCTTCCGCGACGATGCCCAGCCCGCCCGTGGCGATCCCCAGCCAGGCCAGGGCCCGCGGCAGCACCCCGTTCAGCATGACGATGGAGATGAGCAGGATGCCGGCCGCGGACAGGACACCGGCGACGGCGGGGGTGTTGTTTTCGGCGATGATGGCTTCGGCGGCGGTCGAGTAGCGGAGCCGGGCCGCGTCGTCGGCGGCGGCGGCGTAACGGTCGCTGAGATAGACGAGCCCCACCGATCCCCTGCTGGTGACCGGGACGGCAAGGATCAGACCCCACGACAGGCCGCCGATCACTGCGGCGAGCAGGGCCAGGCTCTTGTCCAGCGGGGCGAGCGCCACGAAGAGTGCAACGAACACCAGCACCGGCAGGATGTTCGGCATGATCCAGAGCAGCTGTTCGGCAACATAGTTCCCTTTGTTCCGCGCGATGAACTCCAGCGTCTCGGTGCCGCCATGAACCGGGGGCGGGGCGGCGAAGTCCAGGACCAGTGCCAGCATCAGCAGCGCCACGAACAATACCGAGGAGATCCCGGCCCAGAGATAGAGCCGGCGCCAGGTCCGGCCGCCGGCCGAATCGGTGGCCGGCTGCCGGGCGGGCCCGGGCGCGCGGGTTTGGCGTCGTGCCATCCTCGAAGGTACGTCCGGACCGGGCCGCCGGACAGGGGCGTTGGTCCCTGGCTGGAGCGCCGGGCGCCGGGCGAGGGGCGCTAGGCTAGGGGAAGCCCTGTTTCCTCCCCTAGGAGTCCGAAGAATGAACATCTTCATCAAACTGCTCGGCACCGGCGTCAGCCTGCTCGCCGGCTACGTCGGCACCAAACTCGTTGACACCGTGTGGGAGAAATCCACGGGCAACAAGCCGCCCAAGGGCCACGATGAGGATGTGCCCACCACGCTGCGCTCAGCGCTAACCTTCGCGCTGATTTCGGCAGCTGTGAGCGCCATCATCCAGGTCCTCGCCAACCACGGCACGCAGCGCGCGGTCACGCGTTTCGCCAAGAGCCAGGACGTGGTTTAGGGCGCATCGTTTAGCTCTTACCGCCTGTCGGTGGCCGCGTCGGGGTCGTCGTCGCTAAACCCGCGCTTGCCCGCCGCCTGCTGCACGACGGCCTCGAGTTCGTCCGTGCTGAGCAGTTCCGGGTGGAGGTGCTTGGTGCGGTAACCGGCCCGGCCGACCATGTGCGCGGACACCGGCACGGTCAGCAACTGGAAGATCCACGCCACGCCCAGCACTGGCCAGACCCACCAGGTGCGCATCTGGAGCCCCAGCGCGCAGAGCAGCAGGAAAAGCCCCAGCACCTGGGGCTTGGTGGCCGCGTGCATCCGGGTCATCAGGTCCGGAAAGCGGAGCAGTCCCACCGCCGCCGCGAGTGACATCAGGGCGCCGACCACCATAAAGACCGCCGAGACGGCGTCGATCACGGTGTCGGCGGTAAGGGTTTCAGGATTCACGGCTCTTCTCCCGCCGGTCGGCTACGAAGCGGGCCACCGTGACGGAGCCGACAAACCCGATCAGGGACACCGCCACCAGCAGCATGAGGTTGTTCAGGTGCCGGTTCACGGCCATGTCGATGCACAGGGCCGCTCCCACGATCGCCAGCAGCACGTCCGCGGCCAGCACCCGGTCCAGCAGCGACGGGCCCCGCGCGATCCGGATGATCGCTCCGCCGGCAGCCAGGGACAGCACCACCGTGGTCACGGTCAGGACCAGCTGCATCATGATGCCACCTCCTGGTTGAGGGCGGACAGTTCGGCCTGGGTACCCATGATCCTGATCAGTCCCGCTTCCGTGTCGCGGACGTCTTTGCGCAGCCGCGCGGCATCGTCCGCGTTGCGGACGTTAATGCCATGGATATAGAGCGTGGACGTCGACCGGTCCACCTCCACCACGAGCGACCCCGGGATCAGCGCGGTCACGTGCCCTGTCGCCGTGACCAGCAGGTCGGAATGGCTCCGCAGCGGGACGGCGACGACGGCGCTGACCACCTTGGGGCCCCGGGCCAGGGCCAGGTACAGGACCTGGAAGCTTGCGGCCACCACCTTGGCTACGAAGCCCAGGGCGAACTGGACCGCCCGGAGCAGGTTGAAGCGCCCGCCGAGTTCCACCGGCGGCAGGTAGAACAGCCGGGCCACCACGACGGCGATCAGTGCGCCGAAGAGCAGGTTCCCCGGGCTGAAGTTCTGCCACAGGGCGCCCCAGACAATCACCAGCCAGACCAGGAGCGGGAGTTCCTGACGCAGGGAGATCCGTTTCCGGTTCATTTGCGCTCCTGCCCGCTGGTTGGCGGAAGGCCGGCGGGGTCCGGGCCCGGTTCCGGCTGGGAAATCGCGGGAACCCGCACGCCCTCGCCGAGGACCGCGTGAATGTATGAGGTCCGGTCCAGCATTTCGACGGCGGCCTGGTCCGCCACCTTGAACAGCGGCCCGGCGAACACGGTCAGCCCGACACCGAAAATGACCAGGCCCAGCGTGGAACCCACCATGGTCCGCGGCAGAAGGGTGACGTTGGTCTTTCCGGCCCGGTCACCCGTGGCCGAGTCCGCGGGGTGCGCCAGCAGCACCGGGTCGGGGTGTTCCGCGTCCTCGGGCTTGCGCCAGAATGCGCGGTTCCACACCCGTGCCATGGCCAGCAGGGTGAGCAGGCTCGTCAGTACACCGCCGATCACCAGCGCGTAGGCCAGCGGGGTTCCCAGCTGGATGCCGGCCTGCAGCAGGCCCACTTTGCCCAGGAAGCCGGAGAGCGGCGGGATGCCGGCGAGGTTCATGGCCGGGACGAAGAACAGCACCGCCAGCAGCGGGGACAGCTTGGCCAGGCCGGCGACACGGTCCACCGAGGAACTGCCGCCGCGGCGTTCAATCAGACCGGTGACCAGGAACAGGCTCGTCTGGATCGTGATGTGGTGGGCGACGTAGAAGACGGCGGCGCCCAGCCCGGCCACCGAGGACATCGCCAGGCCGAACACCATGTAGCCGATGTGGCTGACCAGAGTGAAGGACAGGAGTCGTTTGATATCGCTTTGGGCCAGGGCGCCGAGGATCCCCACCAGCATGGTCAGCAAGGCGGCGACCATCAGCGGGGCGTTGAAGGTGTCCCCCGGGAACAGCAGCGTTTCGGTCCGGACCATGGCGTAGACGCCGACCTTGGTCAGCAGGCCCGCGAACACTGCCGTGACCGGGGCAGGTGCCGTCGGGTAGGAGTCAGGCAGCCAGAAGGACAGCGGGAACACGGCAGCCTTGATCCCGAAGGCCACGAGCAGCATCACGTGCAGCAGGTTCTGCGTGCCCTGGTCCAGGTCCGCGAGCTTGACGGCGAGATCGGCCATGTTGATGGTTCCCGTGGCCCCGTAGATCATGGCGATCGCGATCAGGAAGAGCACTGAGGAGACGACCGAGACCACAAGGTAGGTCACCCCGGCCCGGATCCGCGGCCCCGTCCCGCCGAGGGTCATCAGCACGTAGCTGGCGGTCAGCAGGATTTCGAACCCCACATAGAGGTTGAACAGGTCCCCGGAAAGGAACGCGTTGGACACGCCGGCCACCAGGATCAGGTACGTGGGGTGGAAGATCGAAACCGGCGCGTCCTGGTCGCCGTCGGCCATGCCCTGCCCGGTGGCATAGATCAGCACGGCGAGGCTCACCAAGGATGACACCACGAGCATGAGCGAGGAAAACTGGTCCACCACCAGGACGATGCCCCAGGGCGGGAGCCAGCCGCCGATATTGACCGCAGCGGTGCCGCCCTCCCACACGGAGGCGAGCAGCAGGCACTCGAGCAGCAGGGTCATGGACAGGAGCACGATGCTGACGGTCCGCTGGGCCCGGGAATTCCGGATGAGCAGGAAGGTCAGGGCGGCACCGAGCAGGGGAAGGATGACGGCGAGCGGGGCGAAACTGGCAATGTTCACTGTCCGCCTCCTTCCTTGCTGGGTATCGTGATGTTCCGGGATCCGGGTTGTTCCTCCGAGGCGGCGGCCTCGGCGTCGAGCGTGCGGTCGGCGACCGTGACGGTGGCTTCGGCCCCGGCGGGAACATCGGAGACCGACTGGCCGTCCGTGCCGAGCATGGTCAACGGGAATTCAGAGGTTTCCACCGGAACCACGGAGTCGTCCTCGGCGTCGAAGCTCGGGGTCTTGGCGACGCGGCGGTCCTCGGCGTCGTCCTGGATCTCGTCCTGCCGGGCCAGCACCCAGGTGCGGTAGATGATGCCGAGCATAAAAGCGGTGACAGCGAAGGAGATGACGATCGAGGTGAGGATCAGTGCCTGCGGCAGCGGATCGTTGTACTGACCGGGGTCGGTGTCCTTATCGAACAACGGTGCCAGGCCGGCATAGCCGCCCGTGGTCAAGATCAGCAGGTTGGTGGCGTTGGCGAGCAGCATCAGGCCCAGCAGGACCCGGGTGAGGCTGCGTTCCAGGATCAGGTAGATGCCGCAGGCGTACAGTGCGCCCATGACCGTCAGCAGGGTCAGGTTGACGCTCATGCTTTCCCCTTGGCTGTGGTTTCGGCCGCGATTCCGCCGGCTTCCTGCTCGTCCGACGGTTCTGCGGGGTGTTCCTCGAAGTGCTCGTCGATCTCGGACCCCAGGCTGCGCAGCACGTCCAGCACAAGGCCGACGACGACGACATAGACGCCGATGTCGAAGATGGTGGAGGTGACAAACTTGACGTCGCCAAAGACCGGTAGCCAGAACTGGAGAATGGCGGTCTGGAACACCTGGCCGCCCAGCAGCAGGGGGGCCACGCCGGAGGCCGCCGCGGTGGCAAGGCCAATGCCCAGCAGCGCGCCGGCACTGACCGGTGTGGCTTCGCCCAGCTCGAAACGGCCGCCGGCAAGGTAGCGGATGGTGAGGGCCAGGCCTGCGGTGAGGCCGCCGGCGAAGCCTCCGCCGGGGAGGTTGTGGCCGGCCAGCAGGAGGTAGATCGAGAAGACGATCATGGAGTGGAAGATGAGCCGCGTGACGACCTCAAAGATGATCGAACGGCGTTCCGGTGCCATGGTCCGGCCTGCCACCAGCCAGGCATCGCGGCTGGAGGCGGCGAAGCGGCGGCTCATGGCCAGCGCGGCGTCGTCGCGGGTGTTGCCCCGGCCGGCGCTGCGGTTTGGCTGCCGGCGCCCGACTGAGCCTTCCTCCACCATGGCGGAAGTCCGGAGCCGGTCCCCCCGGCCCCGGACGAAGATGAGGCTCGCGACCCCGGTGGCTGCGAGCGCCAGCACCGAAATTTCCCCGAAGGTGTCCCAGGCGCGGATATCCACCAGGGTGACGTTGACGATATTCAGTCCCCCGCCGCCCTCGTAGGCCAGTTTCGGGAACTCGAGCGAGATGGGCGCCGCCACCCGGGCGCCCAGGGCGTAGATGGCGACGTAGACCATGGTGATGCCGAAGGCGGCGCCGATGATCACGCGGATCACCCGGTACCTTCCGCCGGTGCGGTCGCGGAGTTCCGCGGGGAGGCTGCGCATGGCGAGGACGAAGGCCACCAGGATGATGGTTTCCACCAGCATCTGGGTCAGCGCGAGGTCCGGCGCTCCCTGCAGGGCGAACATCAGGGCGACGCCGTAGCCGGTGACGGAGACCATGAGGACGGCCAGGAAGCGTTTGTTGGCCCGCACGGCGGCCAGTGCGCCGATCACGATCCCGGCTCCCACCACGATCTGCAGCGGGGAGTTGGGATCGATGAAGAAGAGGTTTCCGGGGAGCGGCTTGTCCGCCAGCACCAGCGCGGTAAGCGGCAGGGCGAACGCCACGGTCAGGATGACGGAGAGGTAGAAGAACAGCGAACCTCGCTGGGTCCGGCCGGTGATCCAGACGGCGGCGTCGTCGAGCGCGCCGATGGCCAACTGATAAGTGCGGTCGCCGTCGATCCAGGCCGGGACCAGGCCCTGGAGCCGGGCGACGGCGGTGCGGCCGTAGAACATGAACCCACCGAGGACGAAGGTGATGGCGGTCAGCCCCAGGGCCGGAGTCAGGCCGTGCCAGAGCGCCAGGTGGCCGGCGGCGGCCGCCGCGTCCTCGCCGGCGGGCACGAACAGCGCCGCGTACGGCTGGATCCAGCCGTCCACCGGCGCCGGCCACAGTCCGTAGACGATGGTCAGCAGGCCCAGGATGGCGGGGGCCGCCAGGAAGGCCGGCTTGATCGGTTTGAAGGGGGTGGCCTCCACGCCGGGCTTGACGGCAAAGGCGCCCCACATGAACCGCGCGCTGTAGGCGAAGGTCAGGATGGATCCCAGGACCAGGCCGGCCAGGATCACCATGCCCCAGATGCCAGCGGCGGTGCTGTAGTGGATGAACGCTTCGAACACCGATTCCTTCGCGACGAAGCCGGCCAGCGGCGGGATGCCGGCCATCGAGGCGGCTCCGACCGCGGCCACGACCGCGAGGGCGCGGGAGGAACGGTAGACGCCGGAGAGCTTGCGGATGTCGCGGGTTCCGGCCTGGTGGTCAATGATGCCCACCACCAGGAAGAGGGTGGCTTTGAAGAGACCGTGCGCCAGGAGCAGCGCGAGGCCGGCAAGGGCAGCGTCGGGTTCGCCGAGCCCCACGACCATGGTCAGGAAACCCAGCTGGCTGACCGTGCCGTACGCCAGGATGAGCTTGATATCGGTTTGCCGCAGCGCCCGGTAGCCGCCGACCAGCATGGTGGCCAGGCCAAGGCCGAGGACCAGCGGGAGCCAGTACGGGGTTTCGGCGAATCCGGGCGCCAGCCGTGCCACGAGGTAAATGCCGGCCTTGACCATGGCCGCGGCGTGCAGGTAGGCGCTCACCGGAGTGGGGGCCGCCATGGCGCCGGGGAGCCAGAAGTGGAAGGGGACGAGGGCGGATTTGGTGATCGCACCTATCAGGATGAGGACGACGGCGGCGGCCACGGCTCCGGCGGCGGGCCCGGTGACGAGGGTGGGTGCCAGCTCCAGGATGGTCGAGATCCGGTAGGTCCCGGCGCTGGAGCCCAGGATGATCAGGCCCACCAGCATTGCCAGGCCGCCGGCGGTGGTCACCATGAGGGCCTGCAGGGCGGAGCGCCGCGCTGACAGCCGGGTCCGGGCGTAGCCGATCAGCAGGTAGGACAGGACCGTGGTCAGTTCCCAGAAGATGAACATCAGCAGCAGGTCATCGGCGGTGACCAGGCCGAACATGGCCCCGGCGAAGGCCAGCAGCTGGGCGCCGAATCCGCCGAGGTAGTCGTCCTTGTCCTTGAAGTACCGGGCGCAGTAGATCAGGACCAGCGCACCCACCCCCAGGACGAGCAGGGACATGACCCAGGCCAGGGCGTCCATCCGGAAGGCGAGCTCAAGCTTCAGCCCTGGGATCCAGGGCAGGACTTCGGCGGCCCCGGACTCGGGACGGCCGCTGGTGCCGGGGGCGCCGGCATACACGGCGCCATGCTGCAGGATCAGCCAGATGAACGAGGCCGCGGGCACCGCTGCGAGGGCGTAAAACGAATTCCGGCCGAACTTCCGGAAGAGAAATGGCGCCACAGCGGCCACCGCGAAGTGCACGGCAAGGACTGTGATCACTGGTATCTCCGCAACGTCAGGAATTCGATTGTCAAAAGTTGGAGCAGGCGGGCATTCGTTAGGTTCAGTCCGGACAGTTTACCAAGCGTGGACAAATGCTTTTCGCAGGGTGCGTCGGGCCCCGCGCCTGCTGCGGATAATATTCGAGCTATGAACTCCGCTGCTGCCCCAGAGGCCATGCGTCCCTCGGAACTGGAATCCGGAAGCCACGCCACCCACAAGGGCCGCATCCTCGCCTGGGCAGCCTGGGACTGGGGTTCGGCCGCCTTTAACGCGGTCATGACCACGTTCGTGTTCACCGTGTACCTGACGTCCAACGCCTTTGGCGGCGAGGACCAGGCCTCTGCTGTCCTGGGCGGCGCCCTGGCTATCGGCGGCGCGGCCATCGCGCTGCTGGCACCTGTCACCGGGCAGCGCTCCGATACCGGCGGGCGCCGGAAGCTCTGGCTGGGGGTCAACACTGCCGCCGTCGCGCTGCTGACCGCACTCTGCTTCTTCGTCTTCCCGCGTCCGGAGTTCCTGCTCCTGGGCGTGACGCTGATCGCGCTGGGCAATGTGTTCTTCGAGTTTGCGGGCGTGAACTACAACGCCATGCTTGCCCAGATCTCCACTCCGCAGAACATCGGCAAGGTCAGCGGCTTCGGCTGGGGCATGGGGTACCTCGGCGGCATTGTCGCGCTGCTGCTGGTGCTCCAGCTCTTCGTCCAGCCCAGCTTCGAGTGGTTCGGCGCCTCGACCGAGGATGGCCTGAATATCCGCCTTGTCGCCGTGTTCTCGGCGTTGTGGCTCGTTATCTTCGCGCTCCCCGTGCTGTTCGCCGTGCCGGAGCTTCCCAAGACCAGGCAGGGCGCCGGCCTGGGATTCCTGGCTTCCTACGGGCTGCTGGTGCGGCGGATCAAGGCGATTTACCGGACCAGCCCGCACACCATCTACTTCCTGCTCGCCAGCGCCGTCTTCAGGGACGGCCTGGCCGCGGTGTTCACCTTCGGCGGCATCATCGCCGCGGGCACCTTCGGCTTTGAACTCAAGGACGTCATCTTCTTCGCGATCTTCGGGAACGTCGTGGCCGCGGTGGGCGCCATCGCGGGCGGCTTCCTCGACGACCGGGTCGGGCCGAAGGCGGTCATCATGGGTTCGCTGCTCGGGTTGCTGCTGGCCGGCTCCGTGATCGTGGCCCTTGGCAGCGGGAGCTATTCCCTCTTCGGCATGGAATGGGCCGGCACCACCACGTTCTGGATCTTTGGCTTGTTCCTGTGCCTCTTCGTGGGGCCGGCGCAGTCCTCCTCCCGGGCCTTCCTGGCCCGGCTTGCCCCGCAGGGCGAGTCCGGCGAGCTGTTTGGCCTCTACGCCACCACCGGCCGGGCAGTCAGCTTCCTCGCCCCGGCACTGTTTACGCTCTGCATCGCGGTCGCCGCCCCGCTGGTGGAGCCCGGCGGGGCGCAGCGCTGGGGCATCCTCGGCATTCTGGTGGTGCTCCTTGCCGGGCTGCTGCTGCTGCTCCCGGTCAAGGCACCGGACCAGGCCGAAATCGCGGTTGTCCCCGCCGCCTGAAGCGGCCCGAAATGTCCTGCGGCGCACTAGGCTGGAGGAATGAACGTGGATGAAACAGACCTCCCGGGACTGGGCCGGCGCAAGGACTTCATGACCGCCTCGGGGCGCCGGATCGGCGTCGTGGAATACCGCGAGGGCCAAACCGAACTGATCGTCTCCACGTGGGACGATCCGGACACCTGCCAGGCGTCCATCCCGCTGACCGCCGACGAGGCCGCCGCGCTGGGGAACCTGCTGGGCGGACAGCGGCTGGCCATGCAGCTTTCCGAGGCCCACCGTGAGGTTCCGGGGATCGTCACCCGGCAGTTCTCGATCTCCGCCGATTCCCCGTTCCAGAACCAGCCGATGGGCAAGGCCTCCATCCGGACCCGGAGCGGCGTCTCGATCGTCGCCATCATGCGGGAAGGCGAGGTGCTCCCCTCCCCCGGGCCCGACGTCGTCCTGCACCCGGGCGATCTCCTCGTTGCCGTGGGGACGCAAGAAGGCCTCGACACGGCGGCCGGCATCCTGCGCAACGGCTGACGGCATGGATCCGCTCGCACTGACCCTGATTGAGCTCGGCGCCGTCGTCTTTTGCCTCGGCTTGCTGGCGCGGCTGGCGGGGCGGGTCGGCATGTCGCCGATCCCGCTGTACCTCATCGGTGGACTGTTTTTCGGCGCCGGCGGGCTGGTGAAACTCGAGGGCATGCACGAATTTACCCATCTCTCAAGCGAGATCGGAGTGATCCTTCTCCTGCTTATGCTCGGATTGGAATATACGGCGGCGGAGCTGGTCACGGGCCTGCGCCGCTCCTGGCAGGCCGGCGTCCTGGACCTGGTCCTGAACTTCCTGCCGGGCGCCCTTCTCGCGGTCCTGCTGGGCTGGGGGATCGTCGGGGCAATGGTAATGGGCGGCGTCACCTACATTTCGTCGTCGGGAATCGCTGCCAAGGTGATCACGGACCTGGGCCGGATTGGCAACCGCGAAACTCCGGTGGTGCTCTCGATCCTCGTGTTCGAGGATCTCGCGATGGCGGTCTACCTGCCGATCCTCACGGCGACCCTGGCCGGCGTGAGCTTCGTCGTGGGGCTGCAGACTGTCGGGATCTCACTCGCCGTCGTCACCGTCGTCCTGCTCGTGGCCCTCCGGCACGGGCACCACGTGTCCAAGGCCGTGCACAGTGAGAACTCCGAGGTGTTCCTGCTCAACCTGCTCGGCGCCGCGCTGCTGGTGGCCGGGCTGGCTGCAGCCATGCAGGTGTCCGCTGCGGTGGGCGCCTTTATGCTCGGAATCGCCATTTCCGGCGCCACCGCGCACAGCGCCACCAGGATCCTCGAGCCGTTGCGGGATCTCTTCGCAGCCATCTTCTTTGTGGTCTTCGGCCTCAATACCGACCCCGCCACCATCCCGCCGGTGCTCGGCTGGGCCCTTCTGCTGGCGGTCGTCACGGCGGCCACCAAAATGCTCACCGGGATCTGGGCGGCGAAGCGAGCCGGGATCGGCCGGCCGGGGCGTTTCCGCGCCGGCGCCGCGCTGATCGCCCGCGGAGAGTTCTCGATCGTCATTGCCGGCCTTGCGGTCGCCTCGGGCGTCGTGCCCCAGGAGCTTGCGGCCCTGGCCACCGCCTACGTGCTGATCATGGCCGTGACAGGCCCGCTCGCCGCCCGGTTCGTGGAGCCGGTGGTGGCGATGCTGCGCCGCCCCGCGAAACAGCGGAGCGTCCGGACCGCGGACGGGATCTGACGTCGCGCCCGGTCAGATGTCGGTGCGGTGGAAGTTCAGGTGGCTGCGGCTCGCCGTCGGGCCGCGCTGGCCTTGGTACCGGTTGCCGTACTCGCCGGAGCCGTAGGGATGCTCGGCGGCCGAGGTGAGCCGGAAGAAGCACAGCTGGCCGATCTTCATGCCCGGCCACAGCTTGATCGGCAGCGTCGCCATATTGGACAGCTCCAGGGTCACGTGGCCGGAGAATCCGGGGTCGATGAATCCCGCAGTCGAGTGGGTCAGCAGGCCCAGCCGGCCCAGCGAGGACTTGCCCTCGAGCCGGGCGGCAACATCGTCGGGGAGCGTCACGGTCTCATAGGTGGAGCCCAGGACGAACTCCCCGGGGTGCAGGATGAACGGTTCGCCGCTCTCAACCTCCACCAGGCGGGTCAGCTCGGGCTGTTCCTCTGCCGGGTCGATGTGGGCGTACTTGTGGTTGTCGAAGAGCCGGAAAAACCGGTCAATCCGGACGTCAACGGAGGAGGGCTGCACCATGGCAGGGTCGAACGGCTCCAGAACAATCCGTTGGGAGTCAATTTCGGCACGAATGTCACGGTCAGAGATCAGCACAGTCTCAAAATTACAGTACTCGCCGGGATCGGCCGTCCGCGCGGCCAGTGTTACAGCCCGGCCTGCTCCTCAAGGACCGATTTGAGCTGTTCGAGCTGGCAGACTTCAGCCTTCATCCGCCGGCGGAAGGGGCACTTCAGCCGGGCCAGGATCCCCCGCGGCTCGCATTCCAGGGCAAAGCGGACGCGGGTGCCCCCGCCTTCCGTGCTCAGGTAGTAGCCTCCGCGTGTCCGCTCCGTCCCGGCAAGGACCCTGTACTGGATCTCGGCACCGGGCCGCGCCTCGGTGATCTCGAAATCTCCGCACACGGTCCGTCCGCCGGGTTCCGCGATCATCTGCCGGTAGACGGCACCCTTGGACCCGGCCGCGCCGGATTCCAGTTCAATGCTGTGGACGCCGGCACGCCAGCGCGGCAGGTTGCTGGCATCGAGCAGGAAGTCATAGACGCTCATGGCGTCACGTTTGATGACGACGTCGTACTCTGCGATTGCCACGGAAATCCTTGCTGGGCGGACGGCTGATGGACGTAGCCCGCTTCCCCGGAACTGCAGCTAACCCTTTCAGGATAGACAGCAAGGCCTGCCCCGCGGTGCGGCAGCGGCGGGCCTTTATCGAAGAGTTATGGGACCCCCGCCGTGCGTACCGCCTAGTGACTCCGCCCTGGAACCTCCCCCGGGGAGGTGCCTGGCCCGCCATGTGCGCCGGAGCGACGTGTTCTGAGAACACGTGCGGCTGGGGTAAGGTAAATCTCGATGTTCCCCGGGACCACGTCCAGCATTTTGGACGGTCCCATTGCGGCTGTAGCTCAATGGTAGAGCGCTAGCTTCCCAAGCTTGATACGCGGGTTCGATTCCCGTCAGCCGCTCCAGTTCCCCGCCCGGTCAGGGCCGGAACCCCGCCCGGCGGACCTCCCGGGGCTGTTAGGTCGCTGCCTGTATCGTTCGAAGTCAGGAACCTCTTCGGTTCCGCTACAGGAGCGATCATGGCTGACAAATCCCCCCGTCAAGCAGCATCCAAGAAATCCGGCAAATCCATTAAGGAAAAGCGGGCCGACAAACGGACCGCTGCAGCGCCGCCCAGCTCCCTGGACAAAGCCACCAGCGCCAAGCCGGCGAGCCCCAAAAAGAAGTGAGCGGCACCTTGAGCCAACTCACCCTCGGAGTCCTTGCCAGCACGCGGAAACCCGACGAGCGGCGCCTCCCGATCCATCCCCTCCACCTGGACCGCATCGCCCCGGAACTCCGGCAGCAGCTGATCCTGGAGGAGGGCTACGGCGAGCGTTTCGGCGTCTCGGACGCCGATCTCGCCCCGCTGGCGGGGCGCATCGTCCCCCGTGCGCAGCTGCTGGCCGAGGCCGACGTCGTCCTCCTGCCCAAGCCGCAGCCCGAAGACCTGGCCGAACTCCGGGACGGGCAGGTCCTCTGGGGCTGGCCGCACTGCGTCCAGGACCGGGCGATCACCCAGCTGGCGATCGACAAGAAGCTCACCCTGATCGCCTTCGAGGCGATGAACCACTGGGCCAGCGACGGCGGTTTCGGCCTCCACGTCTTCCACAAGAACAACGAGCTGGCCGGCTACTGCTCCGTGCTGCACGCCCTGGCCCTGACCGGATCCACCGGGGATTACGGCCGCCGGCTGAGCGCCGTCGTCATCGGTTTCGGGGCCACCGCCCGCGGAGCGGTCACGGCGCTCAACGCGCATGGAATCCATGACGTCCAGGTGCTGACCAGCCGCGGGGTTGCCGCAGTGGGCTCCCCCATCCATTCGGTGCGGATCGCGCAGTTCGACCATGACGACAAGGCACCGTTCCTCAGCGAGGTCATCACCGAGCGTGGCCGCGTGCCGCTCGCACCGTTCCTCGCCGGGAGCGACATCGTGGTCAACTGCACCCTGCAGGACCCGAACGCGCCGCTGACGTACCTGCGCACTGAGGACCTGGCCGCGTTCCGGCCCGGCAGCCTGATCGTGGACGTGTCCTGCGACGAGGGCATGGGCTTCAGCTGGGCGAAATCCACCACCTTCGCCGAGCCGATGTTCCAAGTCGGGAACCATATCGACTACTACGCCGTGGACCACAGCCCGTCCTACTTGCGGAATTCAGCCACTTGGGAAATCAGCGAGGCGCTGCTGCCGTTCCTGGAAACAGTGATGGCCGGCCCCGACGCCTGGGCCGGGAACGAGACCATCCGCCGCGCGATCGAAATCCGAGACGGCGCCGTCCTCAACCCGGAGGTGTTGCGGTTCCAGCAACGGGAGGCAGAGTACCCGCACCTGCCCCTGGCGCACTAGCGCCGGTCCCCGGTTTCCCGCGGCAAAAACGCTCTGCCACTTAGGAATAAGACAGCCGCTGCGTGGTTCCACGCAGCGGCTGTCCGACATCGGTGCGGAAAACTAGGGCACGGCGGCTGCCTGACAGACGATCTTGACCAGCCGCCGCCGGTCCTTCAGGTCCACCCTGAGCATCAGCTGGCCGCGGCGCGCCAGCACGACGGCGACCGCGGCCGCCGCCAGCGCCGGCACCCCGCCGGAAACCAGGATGGCCGTATGCGGATCCACGTGCTCGGCCAGCCAGCCGAGCATCGGCCCGCCAATTGCCTGGCCGCCGATCAGCACCATGATGTAGAGGCTCATCACGCGGCCGCGGATGGCCAGGTTGGAACTGATCTGGACCAGCTGGTTGGCCGCGGTCAGGAACATCAGGCACCAAAACCCGGCCAGCACCATCGCCACCCCGAACCACACCATGGAGGGCGCCAGCGAGGCGAGGCAGAGCATCAGCCCGTACATTCCCGCCCCCAGCATCACCGAGCGCAGCCTCAGTTCCCGCCGGCGGGCGGACGTGACCGCACCGGCCAGCGCCCCGAGTGCCACCAGCGCGTTCAGCAGGCCGTAGCCGCCGGCGCCGGCGTCGTACACGTGGTCCGCGAAGGCGGCCAGCAGTACCGGCAGGCTCATCGCGAACACGGCGATGAAGCCGGCCATCAGCCACGGCCAGTAGATGGTGGGTTTGCTCAGCGCATAGTCCAGCCCCTCCTTGAGCATGCCCTTGCGCTTGGGCACGGGCGCGCTGAGGTGCAGCTGGTCCTTCCGCAGCGTGAGCAGCATCGCGACGGTGCAGCAGCAGGCGACGGCATTCGCGGCGAACGCCCAGCCGGCCCCCACCGCGGTCAGCAGCAGCCCGGCGAGCGCCGGCCCGATCAGGCCGCCGAGCTGGAACGTCGTGGAATTCACGCTGATGGCGTTCCGGAGGTAGGCCGGGCCAACGAGTTCGTTGACGAAGACCTGACGGGCGGGCTGGTCCAGCACGGTGACCAGGCCAAGGGCGAGGGCGATGCCGTAGACGTGCCAGACTTCGATCCGCTGGCTCAGCGCCAGCGCCGCGAGGATGGCCGCCAGCACGGCTGCCACCGATTGGCACAGCATGAGGATTTTCCGCTTCGCGAAGCGGTCCGCCATCATGCCGGCCCATGGGCCCAGGACCAGCGAGGGCAGGAACTGCAGGGCCACCGTGATCCCGACGGCGGTGACGGAACCGGAGAGCTGGAGTACCAGCCAGTCCTGGGCAATCCGCTGCATCCACAGGGCGGTGACTGCAATGAAGTGGCCGATCGCGAAGATGCGGAAATTGCGGACTTTCAGCGAGATGAAAGTGTGGCGCCAGGGCAGCCGCTCGTTGACGACGGCGAGGGGCTGGGTAATTGCGTCCGGCCGGGCAGATACATTGGCCTCTAACGACGGAGGGGGAGCCACAGAAAGTCCTCAAGGGAGCGGGTGAGTGGGGATGCCTTAACGCTAAGCTGACCCCAATAAATTGTGGAAGCTTATTCACCGCATAACTCGCATTACGAAGCGCAATGGCGCGAGAGTACCGCAGCTGAGGAGACCGCATGTTCGAACCCGCCCAGCTGCGCTCCTTCCTGGCGGTGGCTGAAACACTGAGCTTCACCAAGGCCGCGGAACGGCTGGGTCTCGCACAGCCGACGGTCAGCCAGCACGTGCGCAAGCTCGAGACCGCCGCGAAGAGGGTCCTGGTGGCACGGGACACCCGGGATGTGCGCCTGACCGACAACGGGGACGCCATGGCTGGCTTCGCCCGCAGTATCCTCTCCGCCCACGACGCCGCCGCCCGCTACTTCTCCGGCTCGGCCATGCGCGGCCGGCTGCGCTTCGGCACGGCGGACGACCTCGCGATCACCGGGCTGCCGCGGATCCTGCGGGAGTTCCGCCAGGTCTACCCGCAGATCAACCTGGAACTGACGGTGGGCCAGAGCGACCAGCTCTACAAGCGGCTCAACGCCGGCCAACTGGACCTGGTCTTCGTCAAATGGGTGGCCGGGGCCAAGGACGGCACGGTGGTCCAGCAGGACTCGTTCGCCTGGGTGGGGCTGGAGCAGACGTCGCTGGACCCGGCCGAGCCCGTGCCGCTGATTGCCTACCCCGCACCCAGCCTGAGCCGGAAACTGGCCATCGATGCACTCGAATCCGCCGGCCGGACCTGGCGCATCACGTGCACCACACGGCAGATCAGCGGCGTGCTGGCCGCTGTCCGGGCGGGCATCGGGGTTGCGGTCATGCCGTCCTCGCTTGTGCCTGACGATCTGAAGATCATCACCCGGCGCTTCGAACTGCCGCCGGTGGGCGACGTCGATTTCACCCTGATCCGCAACCCGCTGGCGAACACCGAGGTGATCGAGGCCCTGACCCAGACGATCGCGGGCCGGACCCTGAAGCGCCCCGGGTGAGCGGCCGGGACACACCTGCGTACCTGCTGCTGTACCTACTCGGGTTACGTACTTACGCATACCATTGATCCACTCGTATTCATGGCTTATCCTGAGTGTGTTGAAGGTCAAGCAGAGGCCTGTGACAACGATTCGAATACGAACGCTGTCCTATGTGTCTGCCGTGCGGCGACGCACCGGAGGCGTTCGGGATAGGCCGACAATGACGCCAGCCATAAACCGACCACACCGTCCCGCCACATCGGCAACCCGGAGCCTCAAGCCCGTGGCCCCGCTCTCCCAGGCAGTGCGCCGCGACGCCGCGAATCACCCCAGCCTCGGACGCCTGGACCCGCACCACCCGACGACCCTGGTTGAGGCCGAATACGTCGGCAACCCGTACTGCGAACGGTGCGGCACCGACGAGTTCATCTACTTGGAGACCTTTGTCCCGGCCACACACCACAGGGACGGCTCCATCAACCGGCTGGGCGAGGTGACGTACTTCTGCTCCGGCTGCGACGACTTCTCCGCGCATGCCGTGCCTGCCACCTGGGTTCCGCCCGGCTGGTATTTCGGCTGAGTCCGCGGACTTAAGCCTCCGCAGACTCCGAGCCGGGCGGCCACCATTGGAGGGTGGCCGCCCGGCTCGTTTGTGTTGGCAGTCGTTTGTACTGGCCCCGGGAGGAATTCCCTAGATCAGCCCGTCCGAAATGTGGTTCGGCGTCCCGAACCGGTGTGCGGTGATGCTGATGGCCTGCTCATGCAGGAAAGGCAGCAGCTCGACGCGTCCGGCTTCGGTGACCGGGTGGAAGTAGATCGCCAGGTCCGGACGTCCGCCGGTCGCCTCGGCCAGGGCCGCGGCATTCCCGCCGATGAGCCTGACCCGCGGGGTGAAAAGCCTGCCCGCTCCGGCGGAGCTGGCTGCGGAGGCCAGCCAGCCGGCGTCGTACTCCACGGTGGGATCGATGCCGAGCCCGGAGAGCACGGTGCGCAGCCGGGCTGGAAGCTCGACGGCGGTGGACACCGTCAGCGGGGAGCCGGCCCGGACACCGGCCGCCACTGTGCGGACCAGGTGGGCGAGCGGTTCGCCTTCGGCGAGGCGCACCTGCACCGGCAGCGGGCGGTAGCGGAAGATGTTCCGTTCGGCGCCCAGCCCGGAGACGTCCTTGGCCGTGCCGAATTCCTCGGCCCAGGCGAGGGCGTCGGAGGCCACGGCGCGCTGCAGGCCTGCCAGCTCGCCGGCGGTCAGGAACTCCTGCGCCGCCTGCTCGATCCGGCGGACACCGGGGTGCGCGGGCGTGGCGGCAGGGTTCCCGGCCGCGGTGCTGGGCTTGCTCACCCATTCGCCGAGCCCGACGAGGTAGTTGGGGCCGCCGGCCTTGGTGCCGGCGCCGACGGCGGACTTCTTCCAGCCGCCGAAGGGCTGGCGCTGCACGATGGCGCCGGTGATGCCACGGTTGACGTAGAGGTTGCCAGCCTGGACGGTGTCGAGCCAGAGGTCCAGTTCCGCCGGGTCCAGCGAATGCAGCCCGGAGGTGAGGCCGTACTCGATCTGGTTCTGGATGGCGATGGCGTCCTCCAGCGTCTCCGCGGTCATCACGCCCAGCACGGGGCCGAAGAATTCCGTGAGATGGAAGTAGGATCCGCGGCGCACCCCGTAGCGGATGCCAGGGCTCCAGAGCTTGCCCGTCCCGTCCAGCTTCCGCGGCTCGACGGCCCAGCTTTCCCCTTCGCCCAGGGTGGTAAGGGCGTTGAGGAGCTTGCCGCTGGCCGGTTCGATGATCGGGCCCATCTGGCTGGCGGGGTCCTCGGGGTAGCCCACCTTGAGCGAGGTGACTGCGTCGATCAGCTGGTTGTGGAAGCGCCGCGATGTGGCCACGGATCCGACCAGGATCACCAGCGACGCGGCTGAGCACTTCTGCCCGGCGTGGCCGAAGGCGGAGTACGCGACGTCCTTGGCAGCAAGATCAAGGTCGGCACTGGGGGTGACGATGATGGCGTTCTTGCCGCTGGTTTCGGCCAGCAGCGGCAGGTCCTGGCGGAAGGAACGGAAGAGTTCGGCGGTCTCGTAGCCGCCGGTGAGGATCACCCGGTCCACTGCGGGGTGCGAGATCAGCTGCCGGCCAAGCTCACGCTCGCCCAGCTGGACCATGGTCAGCACGTCCCGCGGAACGCCGGCTTCCCAGAGTGCCTCGATCATCACGGCACCGCTGCGCCGGGCCTGTTTGGCGGGCTTGATCACGACGGCGGAGCCCGCGGCGAGGGCCGCCAGCGTGGAACCGGCCGGGATGGCCACCGGGAAATTCCACGGCGGGGTCACCACGGTGAGCTTCGCCGGCACGAAGGCGGCACCGTCGACGCCGTCGAGCTTGCGGGCCGCTTCGGCGTAATAGTGCGCGAAGTCAACAGCCTCGCTGACCTCCGGATCGCCCTGGTCGATGGTCTTGCCGGTTTCGCTGGCCATGACCTCCAGGAGTTCGGCCCGGCGGGCTTCCAGGACATCGCCGGCGCGGTGCAGGATCGCCGCCCGCTCGTCACCGGAGAGCGTGCCCCAGGCCTTGCCCTTTTCCACCGCGGTGTCGATCACGGTGTTGAGCGTCGCCTCGTCGTTGATCATGGCGGCCTCGACGGCGGCGTTGCCCAGGTTCGAGGACGGGACCCGAGCCAGGATGGCGCGGCCCCAGTCGCGGTTGGCCGGCAGGGACGGGTCGGTGTCCGCGGTGTTCTCGAAGGAGTCATGCGGCATCGGCCCGGCCGGGATGCTGCGGTCCTGCCGGCGGTTGGGCAGGGGGACCTCGTCGTCGAGCCTGGCGAGGGAGGCGAGGAAGCGCTGCTTCTCGCGCTCGAAGAGGGATTCGTTCTCGCTCAGTTCGAAGACGGCGGACATGAAGTTGTCCTGGCTGGCGCCTTCCTCGAGCCGGCGGATCAGGTAGGCGATCGCGACGTCGAACTCGGCCGGGTGGACCACCGGGGTGTAGAGAAGCAGCGAGCCGACGTCCTTCTTGACGGCTTCCGCCTGGCCCTGGGCCATGCCGAGCAGCATCTCGAATTCGATCCCGGCCTCCACGCCGCGCTGTTTGGCGAGCAGCCAGGCGAAGGCGATGTCGAAGAGGTTGTGGCCGGCGACGCCGATCCGGACGTTGCGGATCCGGTCGGGGTGCAGCGCGTAGTTGATGACGCGCTTGTAGTTGGTGTCCGAGTCCTGCTTGGTGTTCCAGGTGGCGAGCGGCCAGCCGTGCAGTGAGGCCTCCACCTGCTCCATCGGCAGGTTCGCGCCCTTCACCACGCGGACCTTGATGGCGGCGCCGCCGTCGGCGCGGCGGGCAGCGGCCCAGTCCTGCAGGCGGATCATGGCGGACAGCGCGTCCGGAAGGTAGGCCTGGAGCACGATGCCGGCCTCGAGGTCCCTGAACTGCGGCTTGTCCAGGATCCGGGTAAAGACCGCGATGGTCATGTCCAGGTCCTTGTACTCCTCCATGTCCAGGTTGATGAACTTGGCTTTTTCGCCGCCGGCGGCAAACGAGGCGGCGCGGGTGAAGAGCGGGGTGAGCTTCTCGACGACGTGCGCCACGGCCTCATCGAAGGCCCAGGCCGAGTGCGGGGCCACGGTGGAGGAGACCTTGATGGAGACGTAGTCGACGTCGGGGCGGGACAGCAGCTTGTGGGTGCCCTCGAGCCGGCGTGAGGCCTCGTGTTCGCCCAGCACGGCCTCGCCCAGGAGGTTGACGTTGAGCTTGATGCCGTCCTTGCGGATTTTCGCGATGGCGGGGCCCAGCTTGGCGTCGGTGGCATCGACGATGAGGTGGCCGACCATTTCGCGCAGCACACGGCGGGCGATCGGGATGACCACCTGGGGCAGGGCCGGGGCCATGGAGCCGCCGAGGCGGACGGCACCGCGCATGTACCAGGGCAGGAACGCGGGAACCTTGGAGGCCAGGGCTGCGAGGTTGCGGGCGGCCACATGGAGGTCCTCGGGGCGGACCACGCCGTCAACGAACCCCACCGTGAAGTCCAGGCCGTTGGGGTCCTTCAGGACGCCCGCGAGCTGCTCGGCCGAGGCGTCAACCGGGACCTTGGCCGCCTCGCTGAGCCAGTGGCGCACCAGCCCGATGGCCTCCTCGGCGAGCGCTGCGGCTTCGAGGACCGGAGAGCCTTCCGAGACGGCGGCGTGTCCGGCGTCGTTGCCGGTGTTCACACCGGACTCCGTGGAAATGTTGGTCATGGCTGGCACTCGTTCTTTCTCGAAATGGGGAGCGTTCTAACCTCAGTATGGGACCGGATTTTCATAAGATAAAGCGATGTTTTCCGAGCAATACTGGTTAGAAAACTCGAACGGTGCGGGGCCCGCCGGAACCGCCCCGGAACACACGGATGCGCTATCACTTTTGGCGGCCAAAACCGGGGCATGGGAGCCAAAAGTGATAGCGCAACCGGGCGGGTGGCTAGCCGGCGTGGCGGTGCATCTCCACGGCCTCCTCGTGCCTCGGGCTGTCCGGATTCATCAGCGAGTTCTTCCGACCGTAGCTGAAATAGATGACCAGGCCGATGACGAGCCAGACGCCGAAGCGCAGCCAGGTTTCCCAGTGCAGCTGGAGCATGAGGAAGCCGGAGGCCAGCACGCCAAACGCCGGAACGAGCGGCATGAGCGGCAGCCGGAAGGTCCGCGGGGCGTCGGGCTTTTTGTAGCGGAAGACGATGACCGAGGTGCAGACGACGACGAAGGCGGCCAGGATGCCGATATTGGTCAGGTCGGCGACGGCCTTGATCGGGAACACACCGGCCAGCAGCGCGGAGGCGACGCCGGCGATCCAGGTGACGCGCTGCGGGGTGCCGTGGCGGTCCGTCTTGGCGAACCAGCCGGGGAGCAGCCCGTCGCGGCTCATCGAGAACCAGACGCGGGTGACGCCGAGCAGGAAGGTGAGCATCACAGTGAGGATGGACAGGACGGCAAAGACCGAGATGATCGTGGCGATGACCGGCAGGCCCACGCTGTTGAACGCGGAGGCGAAGCCGGCCTTGGGGTCGATCTCCCGGTAGTTCTGCATGCCGGTGAGCACCAGGGTTGCGGCGACGTACAGGAGCATTGCCACGATGAGGGACATGATGATGGCCTTCGGCATGTGCTTCTTGCCGTCGGTCGCCTCTTCCGCGGCGGTGCTCATCGCGTCGTACCCGAACACGGCGAAGAACACCGTGGCAGCGCCGGCCACAACCGGGCCAAACCCGCTGGGCATGAACGGGTTGTAGTTTCCCGTATCAATGTAGAAGATGCCGAGACCAATGATGAACAGGATCAGGACTACCTTGATCCCGACAGCCACGAGTTCGAACCGGCCGAAGGTCTTGGTGCCGCGGGACAGGATCCAGGTCACCAGGAGGCAGACGGCAATCGCGGGAACATTGATGATTCCGCCGGTGCCTTCATCCGGCGTCGCGGTCATCCAGGCCGGCATGTGGATGCCGATGCCGGAGAGGAACGCGTCGAAGTAGCCGGATATGCCGATCGCCACCACGGCCACAATCGCGATGTATTCCAGCAACAGGTCCCAGCCAATGAACCAGCCGATAATCTCGCCGAGCGCCACGTAGCCGTACGTGTACGCCGAACCGGCCCGCGGGATCATGCCCGCGAACTCCGCATAGGACAGCGCGGCGGCCGCGGAGGCGAGCCCCGCAATCAGAAAGGAGAACAGCACCGCCGGGCCGACGCCGGGTTCGGACGCGCTGCCGTGGGCCACGAGGCCCGCCAGGGAGAAGATGCCGACGCCGATAATGCCGCCAACGCCGATGGCGGTCAGCTGCCAGAGCCCCAGGCTCTTTAACAGGCCGCTGTGCAGGTTTTCTTCCTCGATGTCGTCGATGGGCTTGCGCCTCATGATCGACCTGGTTATGTCTTTTGTACTCATTTTCAGGGTCTTCCGCTCAGAGGTGGTGCCCATCAATCCGCCCTATGATGGGGGTTACTCGACGACAACAGTATGCAAGCCGGATTGCATTAGATAAAGTGAATTCTCCTAATCAATAAACATTAGAATTCACAAAGGAATAGCGATGCTGGATGTCCGGCGGTTGCGCCTGCTGCGCGAACTGAAGATCCGGGGCACCCTGGCCGAGGTTGCGGAGGCCCTTCAGTACAGCCCGTCGTCGGTCTCGCAGCAGCTGGCCCTCCTGGAGAAGGAAGCCGGCGTCGAACTGCTTCGCAAGACCGGACGCCGGGTCCAGCTGACCCCGCAGGCGGAGGTCCTCGTGGCCCACACGGCCCACCTGCTGGAAACGCTGGAACAGGCCGAGGCGGATCTGGCCGCCTCACTGACCACCGTGACGGGCACGGTCCGCATTGCGGTCTTCCAGTCCGCGGCGCTGGCCCTGATGCCGGACGCCCTCACCAGGATGTCGTCACGCTATCCTGAAGTCCGGATCGAAATGATCCAGCGGGAACCCGAAACGGCGCTTCATGAGACCTGGGCCCGGGACTTCGACCTGGTGATTGCCGAGCAGTACCCCGGCCATGCGGCCCCCCGCTATGCCGAACTCGACCGGCTCCGGCTCACGAGCGATGCCATCCGCCTCGCGGTTCCGCCCCGATCCTCCAACCTTCCGGCGATAACGTCCCTCACGGACACCGCCGGGCTGGCCTGGGTGATGGAGCCCCGCGGCGCGGCGTCACGGCACTGGGCCGAACAGGCCTGCCGCAGCGCCGGATTCGAGCCCGACGTCCGCTTCGAGACCGCCGACCTGCAGGCGCAGATCCGGCTGATCGAATCCGGGAACGCCGTGGCCCTGATGCCGGACCTCGTCTGGACCGGGCGAGGCACAACGTCGCAACTGATTACCCTGCCGGGCTATCCGCACCGGACCATCTTCACCTCGGTGCGGCGCTCCAGCGTCAAGCGCCCGGCCATCCTGGCCACCCGGGAGATCCTGGCGGAGACAGCGGCGTCCATCCCGCCCGCCGGCCCTTAATCCGGCGGCCGTTGCGGGCGTGCGGCGCAGGCTTGCGGGGGTGTTGGCTCGCTCACAGCGCTTCCGGCGGCCCGGCGCTAGACTGGATCCGTTATGAATCGCACAATATTCAAGTCCAAGATCCACCGCGCCACGGTCACGCACGCGGACCTCCACTATGTCGGTTCGGTCACCGTGGACCTGGATCTGCTGGAAGCGGCCGACATCCTGCCCGGCGAGCTGGTCTCCATTGTCGACGTCACCAACGGTGCCCGGCTGGAGACCTACACAATCGCCGGCGAGCGCGGTTCCGGGGTCATCGGGATCAACGGCGCCGCCGCGCACCTCATGCATGAGAACGACATCATCATCCTGATCACCTACGCCCAGATGACCACTGATGAAGCCAGGGCCTACAGCCCCAAAGTGGTCCATGTGGACAAGGACAACAAGATTGTCCAGATCGGCAACGACCCCGCGGAAGGCCACACGCCCGGGATCATGCGCCCGCCGTACGCACTGAACAACGCCACGCTGAACTGACGGCTTCAGCCTGGGGGCGCAGTTCTGCCGTAACAGGCGCTGGGCGTAAATAAAGCTGATTACTCTGGAGGGGTGACTGCCCCCCATCCCCCGCCTTCGACGCCGCGGGCTGCCGCGTGCTAGGCGTCCTCGCCGGATTCTTCGTGGTCTGGTGCATCATCCTGGTGGGCATGTTCGTCGGCCGGCGCGGAATCCTGGGCGAGAACGCCCGCTCCGTGCTCAGCGCTCTGACATTCTTCGTCGCCAGCCCGGCCCTGCTGTTCGACACCCTCAGCAAGGCCAAGGTCCACGATATTTTCGCCGCCCCGGTGCTGGTAACGGCGGTCGGCGCCATCGCGACGGCGGCACTCTACTTCGGCATCGTCCGTTTCCTGCTCAAACGCTCCGTGCCGGAATCCCTCATGTCCTCCATGGGCGCCTCGCTGGCCAACTCCGCCAACCTCGGCATCCCCATCGCCGTGTACGTCCTGGGCGACGCAAGTTATGTGGCGCCGCTGCTGATCTTCCAGCTGGCTTTCTTCACCCCCATGTTCCTGGTGGTGCTGGATGCCACCACCAGCATGCACCGGACCACGCCGCTGAGCTTCGTGCTGATGATCCTGCGGAATCCCATGATCGTGGGCTCCGGGCTGGGCCTGACGGTGGCCGCCACTGGCTGGCAGGTGCCGCCGCTGGTGATGGAGCCCATCCACCTGATCGGCGGGGCTGCGATTCCGGCCATGCTGCTCGCCTTCGGGATGAGCCTGAACGGCTCCCGCCCGCTGCACGCCTCGGCGGGGCGCCGGATCGACACCCTGCTGGCCAGCGGCTTCAAGCTCATTGTGCATCCGCTGCTGGCCTACCTCTTCGCCCGCTTCGCCCTGCAGCTGGCGGACCAGGCACTTTTCGCCGTGGTGGTGACCTCCGCCCTGCCCACCGCGCAAAACGTCTTTGTGATCGCCAACCGCTACCGGACCGGCCTGACCGTCGCCAAGGACACCATCCTGATCACCACGATCGTCGCCGTGCCGGCCATGATCGGCGTGGCCCTGCTGCTCGCCTGAGCAGCCCCCGCAATGCTCCCACACCACACCCTCCGGAGGACCCATGAGAACCAGCCTGGACACCGTCATCATCGGCGGCGGCGCCATGGGCTCGGCGGCGGCCTGGGCGTTGGCCAGCCGCGGCCGGTCCGTGACCCTGCTGGAGCAGTTCAGCCCCGGGCACCGCAACGGCGCCTCCCACGGCGCCACCCGGAACCTCAACCCCGGCTACGCCGATCCGGACTACGTGGCCATGCTGGCCGAGGCCGTCCGGCTCTGGGACGAGCTCGAGGCCGATGCCGGCGAGCGGCTGCTGGCGCGCACCGGCGTCGTGAACCACGGGACCGACCCGCTGCTGGGTGAGGTGCAGAGCGCCCTGCAAAGGGCCGGACTGCGGGCCGAATTCCTGGCTGCCGCGGAAGCGGCCGAACGGTGGCGGGGCATCCGGTTCGACCAGCACGTGCTGCACATGCCCGACGGCGGGCAGCTGAATCCCGATGCCGCCCTGCCGGCGCTGCAGCGCCTGGCCGCGGGCCGCGGCGCCGAGATCCGGCACCGGGTCAAGGTGCTGGAGCTCGCGGCGGAGGACGACGGCGTCCGGCTCACGGTCGACGCCAGCGGCCGCACCGAGGTGCTGACCGCGCGGCAGGCCGTGGTCACCGCCGGTGCCTGGACCACAAGACTGCTCGGCGGCATGGTGCCCCTCCCCCGGCTCACCGTCACCCAGGAACAGCCGGCACACTTCGCCATTGCCGACGAGGGCGCGGTCTGGCCCGGGTTCAACCATGCCCCCGGCCGGGGCGCGGATTTCGCGGACTGGTACTCACCGGTCTACGGCATGCCGACGCCGGGCGAGGGGATCAAGGCCGGCTGGCACGGCGCGGGTCCGGTCGTGGACCCGGACCGGAGGTCCTTCACGGCGGAACCGGCGCAACTGGCGGCGCTGCAAAGCTACGCGCGGCGGTGGCTGCCCGGCGTGGATGCCGACACCCTGACCGACATCAGCTGCACCTACACCACCACCCCGGACGAAAACTTCATCCTTGACCGCATCGGGCCGCTCGTGATCGGTGCGGGCTTCTCCGGCCACGGGTTCAAGTTCACCCCAGTCGTGGGGCGGATCCTCGCCGACCTCGCCACCGGCGACGGCCCGGCGCCGGCGATCTTCTCGGCGTCCCGGCCCGGGATCCGCTGACCCCGCCCCCAGGAAACAACGCGGGGTCACATCGCGCCCATCCCGGGCCCCGGCATGGGCGCGATGTGACCCCGCGTTGCGGTGTGCGCCGGTAGGCTGGGACCGGTCTTAAGCCGCCCCGCGGGTAACCCGGGGCAACAGCATGAAGTAAGGACAAATTGCGCAGCGTCAGAACACGCACCACCGCCAGATCCGCGGCCATCGACTGGATCGCGGCCGGGCTGGCAGGGCTGCTGCTGGTCTCCGCCACGGCCTGCGCCGGCACGGCGACGGCCCCGGGCGCCGCGCCGGCAGCCGCCCCCACAGCCGCCGTGAGCACGGCCGGCATCACCGCGGGCGCCTCAGCGGAGTCCGGCGCCGAGGACACCCCGAACCAGCAGCCGGCCTTCGCCGCCAAGGCCCTGGACGTCCTGGCAACGATCCCGGTCAAGGGCCGGGCGCCCAAGACGGGCTACTCGCGCGATCAGTTCGGCCAGGCCTGGGCCGACGTCGACCGCAACGGCTGCGACACCCGCAACGACATGCTCCGCCGGGACCTCACCGACCTCGCCCTCAAACCCGGCACCGGGGACTGCGTTGTCCTTTCCGGCATCCTGAACGACCCCTATACGGCCACCCTGATCAACTTCCTCCGCGGCACCAGCACCAGCGACGCAGTGCAGATCGACCATGTGGTGGCCCTCAGCGACGCCTGGCAGAAGGGCGCCCAGCAACTCACCGAGTCCCAGCGGCTCTCCTTCGCCAACGATCCGCTGAACCTGCTCGCGGTGGACGGCCCTGCCAACCAGCAAAAGAGCGACGGCGACGCCGCCACCTGGCTGCCTGCGAACAAGTCCTACCGCTGCGCCTACGTTGCCCGCCAGATCTCGGTCAAGTCCAGCTACGGGCTGTGGGTCACCGCGGCCGAGCACGATGCGATGGCACGGGTTCTCGGCGACTGCCCGGGCCAGGCCGCCCCGACCAGCCAGGCTGCGCCGGCTACCCCGGCGCAGGCGGCGACTCCCGCGCCGGCCCCCGCAGCACCCGCCCCGGCAGCACCGGCGGCCCCCGCCGCCCCGGCCGCCCCAGCGGACCCGGCCTCCGTGTACTACGCCAATTGCGCCGCCGCCCGTGCTGCCGGCGCCGCACCGCTGCGGGCCGGCCAGCCGGGCTACCGCGAGCAGATGGACGGCGACCGCGACGGCGTCGCCTGCGAATAATGCGCCGTCTGATTCAGCACCGGCGCAGCAGCTAATTCCTCGGCAGCGCGTCCAGCAGCCGCGAGCAGCGGATGAAACCCAGATGCGAGTATGCCTGGGGGTGGTTTCCCAGATGTGTTTCGGTGCCCGGGTCATACTCCTCCGGCAGCAGACCGGTGGGGCCGAACAGGTTGACCAGCTGGTCGAACAGGTCCCACGCCTCCTCGATCCGGCCGACCGCAACATAGGCCTCGATCAGCCACGTTGTGCAGATGTGGAAGCCGCCCTCCAGGCCCGGCAGGCCGTCGTCGTACCGGTAGCGGAACACCGTGGGCCCCACCCGCAGTTCCCGTTCCACCGCGGTGACGGTGTCCAGGAAGCGCTGGTCGCTGACGTCGAGCAGTCCGGAGAGTCCGATGTGCAGCACCGCGGCGTCCAGGTCCGGGCTGCCGTAGGCCACCGTGTAGGACTCCGCGCTCTCGTCCCAGCCTTCGCGCAGGACTTCGTCGCGGATGGCGGTCGCGGCGGGTTCCCAGGCCGGGACCGGCGTCCGGCCGTGCCGCGCGGCGGTGCGCAGGGCTCGGTCCAGCGTCACCCAGCACATCACCTTGGTGTAGACGTGATGCCGCGGCGCCCTCCGGGCCTCCCAGATTCCGTGGTCCGGCTCGTGCCAGCGGGCCAGGACGGCCGATGCCATCTGCACCATCAGCTCCCAGTGGGCATCGGACAGGTCCCCGCGCCGGGCGGACAGGGCGTCGATCAGCTCGGCGATCGGCCCGAAGACGTCCAGCTGCACCTGGTGGTCCGCGGCATTGCCGATCCGGACCGGGCGGGAGCCCGCGTAGCCGGGGAGGCTCTCGATGATGGCTTCGGTGGACAGTGGCGACCCTGTCACCGAATACAGCGGGTGCAGCCATTCCGGGCCGGGGGCGTGGGCGAGGATCCGGCCCAGCCAGGCCAGGAATCCTTCCGCCTCCGCAGTCGAGCCGAGATCCACGAGCGCGTTGACCGTCATGGAGCCGTCCCGCAGCCAGCAGTACCGGTAGTCCCAGTTCCTGGTGCCGCCGATCCCCTCCGGCAGCGAAGTGGTGGGCGCCGCCAGGACGGCGCCGGTGGGCTCGTGGACCAGGGCCCGGAGCACCAGGGCCGACCGCCGGACCAGGGACGGCTTCACGGCGGGCAGCTGCAGCGCCTGCACCCAGCGCCGGGAATGCAGCGCGACGCCGGCGCGACGCGAGCTCTCCCCCGGAGGCGCGGCGCGATGGAGTTCCGTGTCGCCGCAGCGCAGGTTCAGCACCACCGGTCCGTGCCGCAGGTTCACCTCGGCGGTGGCGGTGGCATGCCGGCCGTCCGAGGTCATGGAGAAACCGGCCCCGGGCGCCAGCAGGATGATCGGGTCCGCGGTCCCCACAACGTGCAGCTCCTCGCCGCGGGCCTCCATGCTGAAGGGCGCGTTGGCGTAGTCCGGGCGGGGCGCGAAGACAATCCGCGCCGTCCCCGTGCCTGAGAGCACCCTGACCAGGCTGGTCACGCCTTCCGGCGCCGGTTCCAGGTAGTCAGTGACGGTCACATCGGCCCAGCGGGTTTCCACGATCATGGTGCTGTCCACATAGCGCTGGCCCAGCACCTGCGAGGCCTTCACCGGTTCGACCGAGAAATGGCCGGCCGCGTCGCCGCCGAGGAGATGCGCAAAAAGGGATCCCGAGTCCGGCAGCGGGTGGCTCATCCAGCAGATCTTGGCGTCCGGTGTGATCAGGGCCGTGGAGGAGCCGTTGCCGATCATCGAATGCCGCTCCAGGCCGACCGCATCCTCACCGAACAGCCAGGCCCGCCGGAGTTCGAAGAGGATGGCGAGGACCCTCGCGAAGGACTCGGGATCCCGGAGCCGGTGCGCGGCCTGCGTCGGGCCCTCCCCCACCCGCAGCGCCAGGTCCGGGCCGCGCAAGGTCGCCATCGCCAGCTCGTCACTGGCGGCGTCCCCGGCGTAGAGGGCCGCGCTGGCACCAAGCATGGAGCGCAGGTGCTCCAGCGCGGCGGCCTTGGACGGTTCCACCACGGACAGGTCCAGGACCGAGCCGTCCACGATAAAGGACAGCCCGTGCGCCCGGGCGATTACCTCCGCCTGGGCGGTGGCCAGCGCGACGACGTCGGGCGCGGCCGGGCGGGTGTGCACGGACACGGCGACGGGCTTGCGTTCGATGGTGATGCCGCGGTAGGCGCCCACGGTTTCGGCGAGCGCCTGGCTGGCCTGCTGCAGCACCGATTCGGTGGCAAGGGACAGCCCGTGGGCATAGCCCATATCGAACTCGGCGCCGTGCGAGCCGACGAGGTGCACCTCTGCAGGGAGCCGCGAGACGGCCGCCAGGTCCCGCAGGGAACGCCCCGAGATGACGGCGGCGTGGGTGTTGGGCAGGGCAGCCAGCGCCCGGAGGGCAATCGCGGCGCTGCCCAGCGGCAGGGTCTCGGTGGAGATGCCCTCGGCGGCGCACAGGGTCCCGCCGTAGTTGCAGGCCACGAGCAGCCCGGGCGTGCGGGCCAGGATCTTGAGGTCCGCCAGCAGCTGCGGCGTCAGCCCGTCATCGGCGGCGTTGGTCTGCACAAAGGCCCGGAGCAGGCCCAGCGGCAGCGATTTCGTCAGGAGGGCAGAGTCGGCCAGGGACTGGTTGAGTGGAGTGGGCATGCGCGGAGTCCTTCGAGTAGTCCCCAATGCCTGCATGAGACCGTCCGAAAAGGACGTCCTACCAAGTGTCATCCCGGCCCGATTTCCCGCGGGTGTCTCCCCGGTTGCAGCTGTGTAACATCCGCACGGATGTTCCTTTTTGCCCCTTGACGTTCCTTATTGTGCGATTATGATACATAGTTATGTGAACTGCCTCACACCCGTGATGTTTCAAAGGAGAAATCATGACCATGCACGAAGATGCGCTGAGCCGGGCCTCCAGCCAGGGCGGCTGGGACCGTCGGACCTTGCTGAAGACGCTGGGCGTGGGAGCAGTCGCGATGGCGGGGGTGCCCGTGTTGGCGGCCTGCACCGGCGGAAGTGCGCCGGCGTCGAGCGGCGGCGCCAAAACGGTCAGCTTCGGTTCCGGATCCTCGGACGAAGTCCCCAAGGCCGCCTACAAGGCCGTCACGGATGCTTTTGAGAAGAAGTCCGGCGTCAAGGTCACCACCAACGTGGTGCCCCACAACGACTTTCAGAACAAGATCAACACGTACCTGCAGGGCAGCCCCGACGACGCTTTCACCTGGTTTGCCGGCTACCGGATGCAGTACTACGCGGACAAGGGCTTGCTCGCCCCGATCGACGATGTCTGGGAGAAGATCGGGGGCAACTACTCCGACGCCCTCAAGAAGGCTTCCACCGGCACCGACGGAAAGATGTACCTGGTCCCGAACTACAACTACCCCTGGGGCTTCTTCTACCGGAAGAGCCTGTGGGCCGAGAAGGGCTACCAGGTTCCGAAGACCTTCGATGAGCTCACCGCACTCTCCAAGAAGATGCAGGACGACGGCCTGATCCCCATCGAATTCGCGGACAAGGACGGCTGGCCTGCAATGGGCACCTTCGACTACCTGAACATGCGCCTCAACGGGTACCAGTTCCACATGGACCTCACGGCCCACAAGGAAAGCTGGGACCAAAAGAGGGTCAGCGACGTGTTCGACACCTGGAAGGCACTGCTGCCGTACCAGAACCCCAATGCCCTGGGCATGACGTGGCAGGATTCCGCGAAGAACCTCGGCGACAAAAAATCCGGCATGTACCTGCTCGGATCCTTCCTCACCCAGCAGTACACCGACAAGACGGTCGCGGACGACATCGATTTCTTCCCGTTCCCGGAGATCGCGATGGAAGGCCAGGACGCCATCGAAGCCCCCATCGACGGACTGCTGCTCTCCAAAAAGGGCGGCCAGAATCCGGCCGCCAAAGACTTCCTCGCCTACCTCGGCACCCCGGAAGGACAAGACGTCTACGCATCCGTTGACTCCTCGAATATCGCCACTGCCAAGGGCGCCGACACGTCGAAGTTCACGCCACTGAACAAGAAGATGGCGGAGGCCATCGCCAACGCCAAGAGCATCAGCCAGTTCTTTGACCGCGACGCACTCCCGGCCATGGCCAACAACGTGATGATCCCGGCGCTGCAGTCCTTTATCAAGGACGGCAACGTCGACGTCAAGAAGCTGGAAGCCCAGGCCAAATCGCTCTACGCCGCCCAGTAGCCGCACGCGATATCGAGCAAGGAATTCCTAGTGAGCACATCAAGCGACACAGCAACTGCCGGGGCCCGCGGCACCAAGCGGGCCCCGGCAGGGCGGGTCCGGCGTTTGTCCGGCCGGGACAAGTGGGTACTCGGCTTCATGGTGGGGGTCCCCACCCTCATCCAGCTCGTCCTGGTCTGGATCCCCACACTGCTCTCCGCGGCCCTGTCCTTCACCCGGTGGAACGGGCTGAGCCTGACGGACATCAAGAGTGCAGGGGCGGCCAACTACCAGTTCATCGTCAACGACTACCCGCCGTTCTGGCCCGCGGTCCAGCACAATGTGCTGTGGCTGGTGTTCCTGGCCCTCATCGCCACCCCGCTGGGCCTGCTGCTCGCCATCCTTCTCGACCAGAATATCCGCGGCACCAAGATCTACCAGAGCATCTTCTTCACTCCCGTGATGCTGTCGCTGGCCCTGATCGGCGTCATCTGGCAGCTGTTCTACAACCGGGACAGCGGGCTGCTGAACTTCCTGCTGGGGACCGCAGGCACCCCGCAGGCGGTTGACTGGTTCGGCGACTCCAGCGTCAACATCTGGGCGGCCCTCGTGGCGGCCACGTGGCGCCACGCCGGCTACGTCATGATCCTCTACCTGGCCGGGCTCAAGGGTGTTGACCCCACCCTGCGGGAAGCAGCCCAGATCGACGGCGCCAACGCTGTCCAGACCTTCTTTCGGGTCATCTTCCCGGCCATGCGGCCGGTCAACGTGATCATCATCGTCATCACGGTGATCGAATCGCTGCGCGCCTTTGACATCGTCTACGTCATCAACCGCGGCACGAACGGCCTCGAACTCATCAGCGCCCTCGTCATCCAGAACCTGGTGGGCGAGGGACAGGTGATCGGCGTCGGCTCCGCCCTCGCAGTCATCCTCCTGGTCATCTCGCTGGTTCCCATCACGTTCTACCTGTCCCGCGCCTTTGGAAAGGACAAAGAGGCATGAGCATCATCAAGCCGGCCCCGGCCGCGGCGAGAGGCAACGACGTCGCCGCAGCGCCGCGCACAGGCAGCGGCGGCAAAAGCCGGGGGCCAGCCAAGAACCACCTCGGCATCCACATCTTCCTGATCGTGATGGCAGCCATCTGGCTGGTGCCGCTGGGCTGGACCGTCTTCACGTCGCTGCGGCCCAAGGCCGACACCGACAAATACGGCTACTTCAGCCTCGGCGGGTCCTTCAACTTCGACAATTTCGTCGAGGCCTGGACCCGAGGCGGGTTTGCGCAGTACGCCTGGAACTCAGTGCTGATCACCGTCCCCTCCGTCATCCTGATTCTGTTCTTCGCCTCCATGATGGCCTTCGCCGTCAGCAGGGTGTCCTGGAAATTCAACGTCACCCTGCTGATCATGTTCACGGCCGGCAACCTCCTGCCGCCCCAGGTCCTCGCGGCCCCCCTGTTCCAGATGTTCAAGCAGCTCGAGCTCCCGTACAGCATCAGCGACTCCGGAAACCTCCTCAACACCTACATCAGCGTCATCGCCGTCGACACGGCCTTCCAGATCGGCTTCGTCACGTTCGTCCTCTCCAATTACATGAAGGCGCTGTCCCCCGAGTTGACGGAGGCTGCCCTGGTGGACGGCGCCGGCATCTGGCGGCAGTACTGGGAGATCATCCTCCCCCTCTGCCGGCCGGCACTGGCGGCGATGGGCACGCTCGAGGTCATCTTCATCTACAACGACTTCTTCTGGCCGCTGCTCTTTATTCAAAGCGGTGACCGGCTCCCGCTCACCACCGCCGTGAACAACCTCCAGGGCCAGTTCCTCTCCGACTACAACCTGATCGCAGCGGGCGCCATGATCACGGCCATTCCGGCCCTCATCATCTACCTGCTCCTGCAGCGGCACTTCGTGGCCGGCCTGACGCTCGGCTCCAGCAAAGGATAAACGTGGACTACAACAACAACGCCGCCATGGACTACATCACCGCCCGCCTGGGCTCCGAAGGGTCCCCGATGCTGGCGTTCGGCGGGGACTACAACCCGGAACAGTGGCCGGAAGAAACCTGGGACGAGGACGTCCGGCTCATGCGCGAGGCCGGCGTCAACCTGGTCAGCGTCGGCATCTTCAGCTGGTCATTGCTGGAACCGTCCGAGGGCGTCTACGAATTCGGCTGGCTGGACCGGGTGCTGGACCTGCTGCACACCAACGGCATCCGGGTGGACCTGGCCAACGCCACTGCCTCGCCGCCGCCGTGGTTCAGCCACAAGTACCCCGAGTCCCTTCCGGTGACTGCCGACGGCGTGCGCCACAGCTATGGGTCCCGGCAGGCCTTCGCCGCCTCCAGCCCGGACTACCGCCGGGCTGCGGCCGGCCTGACTGAGCAGATTGCGGCGAGGTACAAGGACCACCCCGCGGTGGTCATGTGGCATGTGCACAACGAGTACGGCTGCCACAACCAGCCCGACTTTTCCGACGGCGCCGCCGCAGGCTTCCGGAGCTGGCTGGAGGCCCGCTACGGAACACTCGACGGCCTGAACGACGCCTGGGGCACCGCATTCTGGTCGCAGCGCTACTACGCCTGGGAAGAAATCCTGCCGCCGCGGACCTCCGGCACATGGGTAAATCCCACCCAGCAGCTGGACTTCGCCCGGTATTCCTCGGACGAACTCCTCGAGTGCTACAAGGCGGAGGCGGCGATCATCCGCGCGCATTCCCGGCATCCGGTGACCACAAACTTCATGGGCTTCAACATGGGGCTGCACCAGCCGGTGGACTACTGGCGCTGGGCCGGACAGATGGACGTGGTTTCCAACGACCACTACCTCATCGCCGAGGACCTGCGGAACTTCCAGGAGCTTGCCGAGACCGCCGACCTCACCCGCGGATGGGCGCAGGGCAGGCCATGGCTGCTGATGGAGCACTCCACGTCCGCGGTCAACTGGCAGCCCCGCAACATCGCCAAGGCACCCGGCGAAATGCTGCGCAACTCGATGCAGCACGTCGGCCGCGGCGCGGACGGCGCACTCTTCTTCCAGTGGCGGGCCTCCCGGGCCGGTGCGGAGAAGTTCCACTCCGGGATGCTGCCGCACGGGGGAACCGACACCAAGGTGTGGCGGGAGGTCGTCCAGCTGGGGCAGGCACTGCGCAGCATCGCCGAAGTCGCCGGCTCGGCGGTGACCGGCGCGTCCGGCAGCGTCGATGTCGCGATCATCCATGACACCGATGCCCGCTGGGCATCGGAACTCGATTCGCACCCGAGTGTGGATGCCTCCAACATCGCGGAGACGCGTCGCTGGCATGATGCCTTCTATCGGGCCGGGATCCCGACGGACTTCCGCCAAAGCACGGACGATCTCTCCGGCTACCGGCTCGTGGTGGCCCCGATGCAATACCTTGTGACGGATGCCGGCGTCGCCAACCTGGACGGCTATGTGAGGTCCGGCGGACACCTCGTCGTCACGTACTTCTCCGGCGTCGTCAACGAACATGACCACATCAGGCCCGGCAGCTACCCCGGCGCGTTCAGTGAGCTGCTGGGAGTGCGGATGGAGGAATTTTTCCCCCTGCGCGCCGGCGAATCGGTCCCGCTCAGCGCCTTCGGGGCGGGCGCGTGGTGGAGCGAACTGGGAACGGTGAGCACCGCCGAGGTGCTCGCTGCGGTGACGGAGGGGCCGGTGGCCGGTTCTCCGGCGGTGACCCGCAACCACGCGGGAACCGGCCGGGCCTACTACGTCGCCACCACGTTGTCCGCCGAAGGCTTCAGCGAACTGCTGCCCGTTATCTGCGCCGAGGCCTCGGTGGAGCCCCTCGTCCCGGACCTTCCGCCCAACGTCGAGGTCATCCGGCGCAGCAAGGACGGCACGGACTGGACGTTCTGCATCAACCACGGGGCCGACGCCGTCCGGCTGCCCCTTGCGGGAGTGGAACTCATCGCCGGCCGGGAGCTCGACGGCGGCCTGGGCCTGGACGCTGGCGGCGTGGCCGTCGTCCGTTCCCGCACCGCACCCGCCACCCAACGCCGATGACAAGCATGGAGCTGCCGTGAACCACCCGAACCCGACCACCGTCCCCGGGCGGACTCCGGTCCTGGAACCGCTGCCGCGGCTGCTGTATTTGCGGCATTCCGGCACGGCACTGCTCATCGACTGCAGCACCGGCGAGCCCGCGGTGCTGCATTTCGGAGCGGACCTGGGCCCTGATCTTCCGGACTTGTCCCTGCTGGGCGACCCCGTGCCGCCCTCGTCCCTGGACATTCCCGTGACGCAGGGCCTGATCCCGCAGGCGTCCTCCGGCTGGCGTGGACGCCCCGGACTCCGCGGCCACCGGAACGGCCGGTCGTTCTCCGCCCGGCTCCGCCTTGTCTCCGTAACTCAGGGTGAGGGCTGCTCCGCCGTCATCACCCAGTCAGACCCCGACGCCGGCCTGACCCTCAGCACCGAAATCAAAATCAACGACGGCGGCCTGCTGCAGCTCCGGCACCGCCTCCAGAATGACGGCCCGGACGGTTATGCGCTGGAGGAACTGGCCGCGGTGCTGCCGGTGGGGCGTGCCGCAGGCGAAATCCTGGACCTGACGGGACGCTGGTGCCGCGAGGCCCACCCCCAGCGGCTGCCGATGCGGCAGGGCACCTGGGTGCGCTCCGGCCGGCACGGACGCACGGGTCACGATTCCTCGCTGCTGCTGGCCGCGGGAACCCCGGGGTTCGGCAACCGGCACGGGCAGGTCTGGGCCGTCCATCTGGGCTGGAGCGGCAACCACGAGAGCTTCGTGGAGACGGTCGGCGACGGACGCTCGGTCATCGGCGCCTCGGAGCTGCTGGGCTCCGGCGAGGTCACCCTGGCTGCAGGAACCGGCCACCAGACGCCCTGGCTCTTTGCCGCCTACTCGGACGCCGGGCTGGACGGCATCAGCGACTCGTTCTACGCCTGGTTCCGGGCGCGGGCGCACCATCCCGGCACACGGTCAGGGAAGCCGCGCCCCGTGGTGTTGAACGTGTGGGAGGCGGTGTACTTTGACCACCGGCTCACCACCCTCCTGGAGCTGGCAGATTCCGCCGCCACGCTCGGCGTCGAGCGCTATGTCCTCGACGACGGCTGGTTCCGCGGCCGCCGCGACGACCGCACCGGCCTGGGCGACTGGTACGTGGACGAACAGCTCTGGCCGGACGGGCTGCACCCCCTGATCGACGCCGTCACCGCCCACGGCATGGAATTCGGCCTGTGGGTCGAGCCGGAGATGGTCAATGAGGATTCGGACCTTGCCCGCGCGCACCCGGACTGGATCTCCGGCCCGGGCCCGCTCCGCCAGGGGCCGGGCGCACCGGGCCGGCTGCCGGAGCAATGGCGGCACCAGCAGGTGCTCGACCTGGTCAACCCGGAGGCGTGGCAATACATCTTTGACCGGCTGGACTCGCTCCTGAGCGAGCACCGCATCAGCTATCTCAAATGGGACCAGAACAGGGATCTCACGGAAATGGGGCACGAGGGCAGCCCTTCCGTCCACGCCCAGACGCTGGCCGTGTACCGGCTGCTGGACGAACTGCGGAAGGCCCATCCCGGCGTCGAAATTGAGAGCTGCTCCTCCGGCGGGGCGCGCGTGGATCTGGGCATTCTGGAACGCACCGACAGGGTCTGGGCCTCCGACTGCAACGACGCCCTGGAACGCCAGACCATTCAACGGTGGACCGGGGTGGTGGTGCCGCCGGAGCTGGTCGGAGCGCACATCGGGCCGGGGACCTCGCACACCACGGCCCGCACCCACGAACTGTCCTTCCGCGCCATTACGGCCATGTTCGGCCACTTCGGCCTGGAATGGGACGTCCGCCAGCTCCATGGTGCGGAACGGGACGAGCTTGCAGCCGTCATCGCGCTTTACAAGGAGCACCGTTCGTTGCTGCACAGCGGGCGCATGGTGCGGGCCGACGAACAGGACCCCTCGCTGATGCTGCACGGCGTCGTCTCGCACGACGGCTCCGAAGCGCTGTTCGCGCTGGTGTCGGTGGCGACGTCCTTCTCCGAGGCTCCCGGACACGTGCCCCTGCCCGGGCTGCTGCCCGACCAGAACTACCGGGTGGAGCTGGCCTATCCGGCCCCGGACAGCGGGCACGCTTTCATCCAGGCGCGCCCGCCTGCCTGGCTGGCAGCCGGGATTGAGGCGAGCGGCCGTTTCCTCGCCGGGTCCGGCCTGCCGATGCCCGTCCTCAATCCGGAACACGGCCTGCTCCTGAGTGTGCGGGCCGTCCCCGGACCCGCGGGGAAGCGCATCTAGCATGGCCGGGATTGTGAAGCGCGCCTTTCAGCTCGCGGACGGGCGCGACATCATCTACTTCGACGACGCCGATACCGCGCTCCCAGCGGAACGCGCGCCGGATCTGCGTGCACCGGCGCCGCGGCCGCCAACGGCCCTCATGCGGCAGGATGTGTTGACCGGCGAATGGATTTCGGTGGCTTCGGCCCGCCAGAACCGGGTCGTGCTCCCGCCCTCGCACCTGGATCCGCTGGCGCCGGCCTCGGCAGAGAACCCGTCGGAGATTCCCAGCCCCTACGATGTGGCTGTCTTTGAAAACAAGTCGCCGTCCTTCGGACCGGAGCTGACCGGCCCGCTGGCGCCGGACGGGCTTGAGGATCTTTCGCGTATTGGCCTGGGGCGCAGCCGTCAGTCCGTGGGCCGCTGCGAGGTCGTGTGTTTCTCCCCGGAACACACCGGAACGCTCGCCCGGTTACCGCTGTCCCGGATGCGGACCGTGATGGAAGCCTGGGCGGACCGGACAGCGGCCCTGTCCGCAATGCCCGGCGTGCAGCAGGTTTTCCCTTTCGAGAACCGCGGCGAAGAGATCGGGGTGACGCTGCACCACCCGCATGGGCAGATCTACGCCTACCCGTTCATCACCCCGCGCACCCAGACACTCATCCGCTCGCTGGAGCGGTACGGCAGCTCGCTCTTCGAGGATGTCCTCACCTTCGAGCGGAACTCCGAGCGGGTGGTGCTCCGGGGCGAACGGTGGACGGCCTTCGTGCCTTTCGCGGCGCGCTGGCCCCTGGAAGTCCACATCCTGCCGCACCGCCAGATTCCCGACCTCGCGGCCACGAGCGCCGAGGAGCGCGACGAGTTTGCCCTGCTCTACGGCCGGCTGCTGCGCGGTGTGGATGCGCTGTATCCGACGCCGACCCCCTATATCTCCGCCTGGCATCAGGCGCCCGTCCGGGCCCACCGGGACGACATCCGGCTGATGCTCCAGCTGACCTCCCCCAGGCGCGAGGAAACAAAACTGAAGTACCTTGCCGGCTCGGAGGCGGCGATGGGAGCGTTCATCGCCGACATCGTCCCGGAAACCGCCGCTGCCAGGCTCCGGGACGTCATCGAGCCGTGACCGGGGTTGCTAGACCCGGACCAGTCCGGCGACGTCGGCCAGCAGCTGCACCGAACGCAGCCGGGCCTCGGTCCCGGTGCTCTGGTGCGCGACGATGAGCTCGTCCGCATCGGCGTGGGCGGTGAATTCGTCCAGGTATTCCAGCACGGCGTCCGGGGTTCCCACGGCGGAATATTTCATCATCTGGGCCACGTGCTGGCCCTGCGGCGAGTCCAGGACCATGTCCGCCTCGTCGTCGCTGAACTCGCGGCCGCCGCCGAAGAAGAGCGAGACGCGGGCACGCTTGGTGGCATGGAACATCTGCTGCGCCTCGGCCGCGGAATCCGCCGCGATCACGTTGACGCCGGCGATCACGTGCGGGGCGTCGAGCTGCGCGGAGGGCTGGAAGTCGCGGCGGTAGATGGCGACGGCGTCCTGGAGCGCGTTCGGCGCGAAGTGCGAGGCGAAGGCGTACGGCAGGCCCAGCTGCGCGGCGAGCTTGGCGCCGAACAGCGAGGATCCCAGGATGTACAGCGGCACGTTGGTGCCTTTGCCAGGGGTGGCTTCCACGCCCGGGATGCGGGTGGGACCGCTCAAGTAGCCCTGGAGTTCCAGCACGTCCTGCGGGAAGCTGTCCGCGGACATCGGGTCCCGGCGCAGGGCCCGCAGCGTGTTCTGGTCGCTGCCGGGCGCACGGCCCAGGCCCAGGTCAATCCGGCCCGGGTGCAGGGTCTCCAGGGTGCCGAACTGCTCGGCGATGGTCAGCGGCGAGTGGTTGGGCAGCATCACGCCGCCGGCGCCGAGCCGGATGCTCTCGGTCTGGGCGGCGATGTGGGCGATCAGCACGCTGGTGGCCGAGGAAGCGATGGCGGACATGTTGTGGTGTTCGGCGTACCAGACCCGGCGGTAGCCCAGCTTCTCGGCGAGCTGCGCCATGGCCACGCTCCCCGCGAAGCTCTCAGCCGCCGTCTGGCCCTTGCCGATGGTTGCCAGGTCAAGGATGGAAAGCGGAACAGTCACGGAAAAGCCGGCCTTTCGTAGCGGGGAAGTCTCACGCGCGGCACCGGGTCCCGGCACGCGCACACTGTGGACAACGACGCCGGGCTCCGGGTTATTTCAGCCTCAGTTGTGGCGCACCCCATGCCGTTTCCCGGTGCGGCTCACGGACATGGATAGTCGTAGTCCAGCCCGCCGGAGATGTACTGCGTCAACACGACGCGGCCGCCGGGGGTGAGCGCCGGCAGAGAGCAGTTGGACTTGGCCCCCGTCAGGGACCGCGAACCCGCGAGCCAGCTCGGCAGACCCGCAAGCGGACTGCTCGACGGGACGGTGCCGGCGACCTGTCCCCACTGGCTGCCGGTGGAATAGAGGCCCACTTTCGCGTTGATGCTCGTGAAATAGGCGGCCATCCCTTCCAGGTCGGCGACGTTGGCGGTCTTGTCGGCCTGCCAGCTGTTTCCGGTCTCGACGTCGAGCCACCACAAGTAGTTCTGCGGGTTGTCGACCCCGCGGATCGTGGCATCGTCGTAGGCCTTCGCGTAGCCGTACATGTAGGAGCAGGCGCTGAAATTCTCCGGGACGCTGCCGCAGACACCGTACGGGTTGGCGACGTCAGTGCCGCCATAGTGGTTTGAGGTGGGCCACCAGGAACCCTGCAGGCCGGGGTTGGCCGTGTTGACGTAGAGCGCCACCCGCGGCTGGGCAGTGAGCGCCGGGTCGGAGGCGGTGCTTGCCCAGGCAAGTTCGGTTGCCAGGCACGGATTGGTGGTGTTGGCGAGGCCGTTGTTCACTCCGACGATGGCAAACGCGGGCTGTTTGGGGAGGGTCTTTCCGCACTGGGGCCAGGAAACGTCGATGCCGACCGGCTGGGATGTCCGGGGCGGGGCGGCGGCCGCCGGCCCCCCGCCCAGCAGGACAAGGCCAAACGTGATGGCGGCGGAAGCAAGCTTCGTCAGTACCCGGGTAGCCATGCCCCAGCTTACTTCCACGGGCGGCCGGGGCCGGGAAACCCGCCGGGAATCCCGGCGGGCGAGCCGGCGGGCGGAATACTCAGCTGGCTTAGCGAGTTGTCGCCCCTATGAGCCATGACAACTCACAGCATCCGGAAATATCCGCCACGGTCGATCTCAAGGACGTGGGAACTGTCCACCGTCTGGGGTTCGGCGCCATGCGCATTGTCGGGGACGGCGTCTGGGGCGAGCCGGCGGACCGCAAGGCCGCCATCGCCGTCGTCCGCCGTGCCGTCGAACTCGGCGTTGACTTCATTGACACCGCCGATTCCTACGGGCCGAACATCAGCGAGGAGATCCTGGCCGAAGCCCTGCACCCCTACAAAGAGGGGCTGCGGATCGCCACCAAGGTCGGCTTCACCCGCACCGGCCCGCACCAGTGGGTCCCGCTGGGCCGCGCGGAGTACCTCCGCCAGCAGACCGAGCTGAGCCTGCGCAAGCTCAAGGTCGACGCGCTCGATCTGCTGCAGCTGCACCGGATCGACCCCAAGGTGGATCCGGAGGAGCAGTTCACTGTGCTCCGCGACCTGCAGAAGGAGGGCAAGGTGAAGGCGCTGGGCCTCTCCCAGGTCAGCGTCGCCGAACTTGAGGAAGCCGGGAAGTACTTCACCGTCTCCACCGTGCAGAACCGCTACAACCTGACCGACCGCAGCTCCGAAGACGTCCTCAACTACGCCGAGGCCAACGGCATCGGGTTCATCCCCTGGGCCCCGATCTCCGCCGGCGAACTGGCCCAGCCCGGCGGCCCGCTGGACGAGGCCGCCAAACGGCTCGGCGCCACCACCTCGCAAGTGGCCCTCGCCTGGCTGCTGCGCCGCTCCCCCGTCATGATGCCGATCCCCGGCACCGGTTCGGTCAACCATCTCGAAGAGAACCTGGCCGCTGCCGGCGTCGTCCTGGACGACGCCACGTACGCCGAACTCGAATCCGCACACTGATCCCTTTTTACTTTCAGCGCCGGCCGTGTGGCCGGCAGAACAGGAGCCTGACATGGCTAACATCCTGATGGTCGTATCCGCCGCCGATTCCCTCACCATGCGCGACGGCAGCGAACACCCCACCGGCTACTGGGCGGAGGAACTGGTGGTCTCCCACCAGACCTTCCTCAACGCCGGGCACACCGTCCACATCGCCACTCCCGGCAGCGCAAAGCCCACGGTCGACGAGGTCAGCCTCGCCGCCGACTCCGCCGGCGGCCAGGACCGCGCCGACAGCTTCCGGAAGTACCTGTCCGGCCTCGATGCCGAGCTGTCCGCGCCGCTGGCACTGGCCGACGTGGAGCTCTCCGGTTATGACGCCATCGTGCTGCCCGGCGGCCACGGGCCCATGACCGACCTCTACCGGGACGCCGACCTCGGCAAGCTCCTCGTTGCGGCGAACACGGCGGGTAAGGTCATCGCCCCGTTCTGCCACGGCCCGGCCGGCCTGCTGAGCGCCACCGACGACGCCGGGACGTTCGCCTTCGCGGGACGCCGCCTCACCGTTTTCACCAACGAGGAGGAACTGGGCGGCGGCACCGGCGCCAATACGCCGTGGTTCGTGGAGGACGCGCTGAAGGACAAGGGCGCAATCATCGAGAACGCCGCCGCCTGGACGTCGCATGTGGTGCGCGACGGCAATCTGATAAGCGGCCAGAACCCCCAGTCCAGCGAGGACGTGGCGAAGGAAGTCCTGAAGGCCCTCTCCGAATAGCAACGCAGGCGTAGCTGGCATTAGCCGGGTCCGGGGCCCCCGGACCCGGCTATGCTGTCGGCATGGCCATCAAATCCACCGCAGACAAAATCGCCACCATCCAGAAGGGGTACACCCTCGAGGGCCCCACGATCGAACTGGGCGCTGCGATCATCGACGGTGAAGTCCACAAGGAGGCGCCCGTCCGGCTCCCGCTCTCCATGATGAACCGTCACGGCCTGGTGGCCGGCGCTACCGGCACGGGCAAGACCGTCACCCTGCACATGATGGCCGAGCAGCTCTCCACCGCGGGGGTCCCGGTCTTCCTGGCGGATATCAAGGGCGACCTCTCCGGGCTGGCCACTGCAGCCACCGGCAGCGAAAAACTGATCGCCCGCACGGACGGGATCGGCCAGTCCTGGTCCGGCAAGACGTTCCCAGTGGAATTCCTGGCCCTGGGCGGCGACGGCCACGGAATCCCGGTCCGCGCCACCATCACGTCCTTCGGGCCCATCCTGCTCTCCCGCATCATGGAACTCAACGACACGCAGGAATCGAGCCTGCAGCTGGTCTTCCATTTCGCGGACAAGAACGGTCTCGAGCTGATCGATTTGAAGGACCTGCGCGCGGTCATCCAGTTCCTCACCTCCAAGGACGGCAAGGACGAACTCGAGGAACTCGGCGGGCTGTCCAAGGCGACCGCCGGCGTCATCCTCCGTGAACTGATCACCCTCGAGGCGCAGGGCATGGAAAAGTTCTTCGGCGAGCCCGAGTTCGACACCGCCGAACTGCTGCGCACGGCCCCGGACGGGCGCGGCGTCATCACCTGCCTCGAGCTGCCAACCCTGCAAACCAAGCCGATGCTGTTCTCCACTTTCCTGATGTGGCTGCTGGCCGACTTGTTCGAGGACCTGCCCGAGGCCGGTGACCTGGACAAGCCAAAACTGGTGTTCTTCCTCGACGAGGCCCACCTGCTGTTTAATGGCGCCTCAAAGGCTTTCCTGGACGCCATCACCACCACCGTGCGGCTGATCCGGTCCAAGGGCGTCGGCATCTTCTTCGTCACCCAGACCCCCAAGGATGTCCCGGCCGAGGTGCTGGGGCAGCTCGCCAACCGGGTCCAGCATGCCCTCCGGGCCTACACGCCGGAGGACGCCAAGGCGCTCAAAGCAACCGTCTCCACCTTCCCGATGAGCGACTACGACCTTGAGGAAACTCTTACCTCCGCGGGGATCGGCGAAGCTGTCATCACCGTGATGAATGAGAAGGGCGCCCCGACGCCGGTGGCGCTCACCCGGCTCCGCGCCCCGGAATCCGTCATGGGCCCCAGCGCCGACGCGCTCATCGCCAGCACCGTGGCCGGCTCGGCCCTGCTGCCCAAGTACGGCACCGCCGTCGACGACATCTCTGCCTTCGAGAAGATTGCCGGGAAGGCCTCGGCGGAGACCGGTGCGGCAGCCCCGGCGTCGCCGGCCCCAGGCGGCGGCACCACGGACGTCGACGCCGAGGCACGGCGGATCGAGGAGGAAATCCTGGGCCGCCCCAGCAGCCGGCCCGCTCCGGTGCCCGAGTGGCAGGAACCTGCGCGGCAGTCCCCACGGCAGTCCCCACGGCCGCCGTCGGACGACGGCGGACTCGCCGGAGCCCTGGGTGACGCCCTCGGCGGGGGACTCAAGAGCATGGCCCGGTCGCTGGGTACCCAGCTCGGGCGCGAACTGCTGCGCGGGGTCTTCGGCACGGCACCCAAGCGCCGCCGCCGCTAGGAGCCCCGCGGAACGTATCCCCCGCTGGCGGCGGCGATCCGGGCGCCCCTGGCCTCCGGAGCGGGCCGCCCTGGTTGGAGGCTTGCCTCGTGCGGCCGCTGTGACAAGAGGATTCCGCTGGGGTGCAGGTAACGTAAGGTACGTGCAAATCAGTCAGGCGTTGGTCAGGATCGCAGCCGTGTGGCTGCTGGGCCTGATGCTCGCCGTGGCCGGGGGCATCGTTGCGATCAATATCGTGAACAACACCATCGCGAGCCCGCAGCAGCCTGTCCGCGAGTACCTCGACGCTTTGCAGAAGGGCGAAGGCGAGAAGGCCCTCGGCCTGTTGCGCGCCTCGGTGCCCCAGGGAAACGCTGCCATGCTGGACGGCACGGCGCTGCAGACTGCGTCCGCGCGGATCAGCGGTGTGAAGTACGGCGAGGCCGAGGACCGCGGCGGCAACCGGGTCATGGTGCCGATTGACTACACGATTGACGGCAGCCAGCTGCGGACCGAGTTCCTGCTGGAAAAGTCCGGCGTGGAATGGCTGTTCTTCCATAAGTGGGCCTTCGTCCCGGCCGCTCTTCCGGTCCTGGATGTCACGGTGGTCAACTCCAGCGAGGCCACCCTGAACGGGGTTCCGGTGAACATGCCCAACGGCCGCAACTCCTTCGCCGTCTTCTACCCGGGCGAGTACGAGGCTTCACTGGCCGGTGCGTACTTCACCGCCCCGCCCGCCAAGGCCACGGTGTCCGGCCGGGACGTCCCCGTCGCTCCGCTGAACCTCATGACCGAAGCCACCGACGGGCTGAAGGACGCGGTGGGCGGCAAGGTCAGGGAGTTCCTGGACACCTGCGCGGACACCGCCGACAAGGAGCAGAAGCTCCAGCCGGACTGCCCGTTCTACCACACCACCAACAACCGCGTCGTCGACGGCACCATCGACTGGAGCATCACCGAGTACCCCACCGTCAGCATTGAGCCCTTCGGCGGACGCTGGGTGGTGGCCCCCCTGAACGGCAAAGCCCGGATCAAGGCCCAGCAGGTGGACCTGTTCACCGGGGCCGTGACGGAACTCAACGCAGTCCACGATTTCAGCTTCACCACCCGCCTGGACGTCAACGACGACACCGTCAAGGTCACCCCGCTCCTGAGCTACTAGCACCGCGGGAGCAGTGGCGGCACCGTCGCGCCAACGCCGGCGTCACGGCGGACAGCGTTTTGCGGCCGCCAACACCAGGGAACTCCCGGGATTCCGCGGATCCGGGGCCCGGTAAAAGGGAAGGCCCGGTAAAAGCCAAAAGGCTGCTGTCCGTGACGCGGCGGTCACGAACAGCAGCCACTGTGGGCCGCCCCTGCGGAGGTCAGTCCATGCCGCGCAGGTCCAGCACCAGTTCGGTGTCACCGTCGGCCTGCAGCAGGACCGGGATGCCCCAGTCCTGCTGGTACAGGTGGCAGGCTGCGTGGTCCGGGATCTCGCCGTCTGCGTCCTCCGGGCCGTCGCAGGCAGCGGCGCGGGCGGTAATGTGCAGCACGCCCTCGGGCACGTCGGAAGCGAGTTCCAGGGTGCGGAGCAGGCCCACTGAGGTCCCGCCGCCGGCCAGCAGCAGTTCCGGCGGCGTCGAGGAGATCTTCAGCTGGGTCGGGTCGCCCCAGCGGTCATCGAGTTTCTGGCCGGTCGGCGCGGTGAAGCGGACGGTCAGTTCCAGCAGCCCGGGGGCCACCGGACTCTTGGGCCGGTGGGTCTGGGCCGCACCCTCGTCGACCTGCTGTGCTTCCTTGGGGATGGGCACGTAAACCAGCTGGTGCTTGTTTGCCTCAACCACCACCAGGAACGGCTCGGCGCCGGCCACGTGGGTGTGGTCCACAATCACGTCGGAAGGCTCGGACAGCCCGCGCGCCAGGGTGGAGACCAGGCCCGAGGCGGGGTCATAGCGGCGGACGGCACCGTTGTAGGTATCGGCGATCGCCACCGAGCCGTCCGGCAGCACCGTGACGCCCAGCGGGTGCTGCAGCCGGGCGTCGGAGGCCTTTCCGTCGCGGAACCCAAAGTCGAACAGGCCCTTGCCGACGGCGGACTCAACGGTGACGGCGCCGCCGTCGCCGATTACGAGCTGGCGCAGGGCCGAGGTTTCGGAGTCCGCCACCCAGATGTTGCCGTCCGCGTCCTCGGCGAGACCGGAGGGCTGGGCGAACCAGGCCTCCTCCGCCAGTCCGTCGAGCAGGCCCTCGAGTCCGTTGCCGGCGATGATGGACACGGCGCCGGAGCGCGGGTCGAAGCTGAAGATCTGGTGCACGCCGGCCATCGCAACCACAACGGCGTCCAGTTTGGCGGACCAGACCACGTCCCAGGGCGAGCTGAGGGAAACCTGCAGCGGGTCCGCTTCCAGCCGGGCACCATAGGCGGCACCCTCCTCGTCGACCCGCGCCGGTCCCGTCTCCAGGAGCCGCTGCACGCCGTTGCCGGCCAGCGTGGTGACGTTCCCGTCCGCGAGGTTCAGCCCGCGCAGGCGGTGGTTCACGGAGTCGGCGATAACGACGTCGTAGCCTGCCTCGGCGGCGGCATCCTCCGGGAGCAGGACCAGGCCCTGGGGTTCATTGAACCGGGCCGTTGCGGCATTGCCGTCGGCGTGGCCCTTGTCGCCGGACCCGTAGGTGGCGAGAACTGTCTGGAAGTCGGTGGACAGCTCCACGAGGCGGTGGTGGCCGGTGTCGGTGACCAGCCAGGACCCCGCATCCGCAGCGCTTCCGACGCCCCGGCCGTCCGGGAGGAACAGTGCCTTGCCGGGGAACCGCAGCGTGCCCGACGTCGGCTCCGGCGCCACATAGGGCCCGTCGCCGCGGTGCAGGGTGCCTTTCGCCTCGTGCTCGGCAATCAGCTCGGGGATAAGCACCGCGAGGCCGTCGGCGTGGCCTTCGCCGGAGAGGTGGGCCACGATGTAACCCTCAGGATCGATGACCACCAGCGTGGGCCACGCGCGTGCCGTGTAGGCCTTCCAAGTGTCCAGCTCGGGGTCATCCAGGACCGGGTGGCGGATCTCGTAGCGCTCGACGGCGGCGGCGAGGGCCACCGGATCAGCCTCATGCTCGAACTTGGGAGAGTGCACACCGACCGTGACGAGGACGTCGGAGTACTGCTGCTCAAGCGGGCGGAGCTCGTCCAGCACGTGCAGGCAGTTGATGCAGCAGAAGGTCCAGAAGTCCAGCAGCACGATCTTGCCGCGCAGGGATTCCAGGTCCAGGGACTTGCCGCCGGTGTTGAGCCAGTTGCGGCCCACCAGCTCGGAGGCCCGGACCCGGAGGTGGGTGCGTACGGTTTCGGTCATGAGCGTCCTTCCAGCTTTGAGTTGCGTTCGGCCAGCCTGGCATCGCGCTCTGCCAATTTGGCAAACATATCGTTGTAAGCGGTGAGATCGGCGTCGTTATTCCTGTCCGCCGCCCGGTCGGTGCGCTTGGACTCGCGCTCATCGGAGCGGGACCACATGACGGCGACGCCGATGGCCACCAGCAACGTGGGCACTTCGCCGATGCCCCAGGCCACCGCGCCGCCCATCTGCTGGTCCAGCAGGGCTGGTGGGCCCCAGGGCCTGCCGAGGTTGCCGAAGTAGTCTGCGGCCAGCAGCCCGGTTCCGCCCATGATGGCGACGCCGAAGAACGCATGGAACCCCATCGTGGCCAGCAGGAGCAGCAGCCGCATGGGATAGGGCGCGCGCCGGGGCAACGGGTCGGTGCCGATCATGGTCAGCACGAAGATGTAGCCGGTGAGGGCGAAGTGCAGGTTCATCAGTTCGTGGCCCACGTGGTCACGCATGGCGTATCCGAACGCTTCCGAGTAATAGAACAGCACGATCGAGCCGGCAAAGTTGGCGGCGGCGAACAGCGGATGCGTCACGAGCTGGGCGAACTTGGAGTGGATAAAGATCAGCAGCCATTCCCGGGGGCCGCGCGAGCTGTCCCGCCGCGGCGTGAGGGCGCGCAGGGCCAGCGTCACCGGGGCGCCGAGGACCAGGAAAATGGGAGCCACCATGGTCAGGGCCATGTGGTCCACCATGTGGGCCGAGAAGAGGACGCGGCCGTACACCGACGGCGGACCGGAGGTCACATAGGTCAGGACCCCGAGGCCAATCAGCCAGTTGATGGCCCGGAACCAGGACCAGGAGTCGCCGCGGCGAAGCACCTTCCGCATGCCGAGGATGTAGGCCACGAGGCCAAAGACCGCAACGGAGACCCAGAGCCAGTCGGGGCGCCACTCGGTCAGCCAGCGATCCGGGGTCAGTTCCGGCGGCAGATCGTAGCCGGAGACAATAAAGGCCGGGGTGGCGTCCGGCGTGAGCGCCTCGCTCTGCGGCGGCGCGGAACGGCCCAGCGCGACGGCGATGCCCGACGTCACTCCCATGATCAGCAGCTCCGCAATGACGAGCTGCCAGAGCACGCGGCGGGCGGACAGTCCCCCACCCGCGCTGCCCAGCTGCGGGATGACCCAGCGGCGGTGCATCAGGCCGATGCCGCCGAGGACGAGGGTTGCTGCGGCTTTGGCCAGGATCAGCTGTCCGTAGGCCGAACCGAACAGGTCGTTCCAGGAGGTGAGGCGGATGCTGGAGTTGATCACCCCGGAGGCGAAGACGAGGGCGAACGCCAGCCCGGCCAGGGAGGAGAAGCGCCGCAGTGTCGGCTCGGTGATGTCCGGGCGGCTGCCCGACGTCGAGCCGGACGCCGCGCCTCCCAGTACGCCGGAGAGCAGGGCCAGCATGATGATGCCGCCGACCCAGGCCGATACCCCGACCAGGTGCAGGCCGAGCGAGTTGATGGCGCCTTCGTGGTCAGCCGAGCTGGCGGAGTGGCCGATCAGCGCTGATGGCACCAGTCCGAGGAGGGAGAGGATCAGGGTCGCCGCCAGGGCGCCCTGGGAGCGGACGCCAAAGAGTGCGGTGGTGACAACGGCGGCAATGATGACAACGGACAGCCAGGCGCGACCGGTCTCGATGTCGGTCATGAAGTAGACCAGGGACCGGGTGAACTCCGCGTCCCCGGAGACCCCCTGTCCGGCGATGTCCGCGTAGCTCAACACCAGGACGGCAATCGCTGAAAGCGTCCAGACGGCGCCGGCGGCCGCCGCGACAGCCAGGGCACGGGTGAAAGCCGGATGTTCCGGGAGGTCCCTTGCCTTGGAGCGAGAGCCAGCGAGTGAGCGGGGCAGGATTCCGACGGCGAAGAGCAGCCCGCCGATCACGGTGGCCAGCGAGGCGTTATGGATGGCCTTGCTGACGGGGAGGCCCCAGCGGACCAGGGCGCCCGGATCGGAGACCCCGCGGGCAGCTGCGGCGCCGGAAAACAGCAGGGCGGCCACCAGTCCCAGGAACAGCGCCGCCAGGCCCGCGAAAAGCCAGGGCCGGGAGATCCCGCCTGGACCCACAACAGGACCTCGCGCTCCCCCGGTCGGGGTGGGAGCTGCTGCTGTGGCACGGGGATTTGCTGCGGAAGGCACAGTTCCATTGTCCGCTACCCCCGCCTGCTCACCGAATCGAGCGTGGTCCGCAACGGTTCTGGTGCCCAGCCCTCTGCCGCCGTTAACGAAAAAGGAGCGGCGACCCCAGGGGTCGCCGCTCCTTTCAAACGTTCAAGAAGACTACTTCTTCTTGGAGACTGCAGCCTTCAGCTTGGAGCCTGCGGTCAGCTTGACGCTGTGGCCCGCGGCGATCTGAATGGTCTCGCCCGTCTGCGGGTTGCGGCCGGTGCGAGCTGCACGGTCGGTGCGCTCAACTGCAAGCCAGCCCGGGATGGTGATCTTTTCGCCCGAGGCGACAGAGGTCTCGAAGACCTCGAACAATGCATCCAGCACGGAGTTGACGGCTGCCTGGCTGGTGCCGGCCTTGCCTGCTACCTCTGCAACAAGTTCACTTCGGTTCTTAGCCATTTATGTCCTCCTGGACGGTCATGATTCCTGGAGCCTGCACACGGCGTGTGCACAAGCCACTGTTCGAAAACTTACCAGCTTGCCGCCGCCGAGGCGGCAAATTCCGCGTGTTTTCGGCGTTTTTCGGGGAAAAACCCGGGATTTGGCGCCTTTCTGGCCAATATTTCGCCATCAGCGGACGCTCCCTCAGTCCCGTCAAGGTCCGCCCTAAGCGTGCCCCGCAGCCCGAGTCTTCCGGGCCAGCGGGCGCCGGACCCCAGGGGGATCGACGGCGGCGCCCGCCACTTCGGCGCCACCTACGGGCCGGGCCTGGCGTGGACGGGAGCGGCCATACGCCGGCTGCGGGCCGGGCGTGTGCCAGTGAGCGTCTGAATTCTCGGCCGGGGCCTGGAAGCCCGTGGGGACGCCCCCTCCCATGCGACGGCCCTGCAGGGTTCGAAACAGGTGTTAAATGCGGGAGAGCCCCAACCTGTGGTTGGGGCTCTCGACCGTTTAATGATGTTCCGGCGGTGACCTACTCTCCCACACCCTCCCGGGTGCAGTACCATCGGCGCTGTGGGTCTTAGCTTCCGGGTTCGGAATGGGACCGGGCGTTTCCCCCACGCTATGACCGCCGTAACCCTTGCTCCGACACCCCCGCGGGGGGGGGTGTGGAAATCTGGTGTTACAACTGTGGTGTTGTTATGTTGTTGTGGTTTTGTTCCCTGGAACAAACACGCTGGTGGCGGGTTTGTTGTTTGGGAACCACATAGTGGACGCAAGCAGTCTTGTTTCTTTTTACCACCCCTTGGGTGCGAACCCCTTTTGAATGGGTTCGCGGGGTGGTGTGTGGTGTAAGTTATCGGCCTATTAGTACCGGTCAGCTTCACGAGTCGTTAGTCCTCGCTTCCACATCCGGCCTATCAACCCAGTGGTCTGGCTGGGGGCCTCTCACACACAAGGTGTATGGAAATCTCATCTCGAAGCGAGCTTCCCGCTTAGATGCTTTCAGCGGTTATCCCATCCGAACGTAGCTAATCAGCGGTGCACTTGGCAGTACAACTGACACACCAGAGGTTCGTCCGTCCCGGTCCTCTCGTACTAAGGACAGCCCTTCTCAAATTTCCTGCGCGCGCAGCGGATAGGGACCGAACTGTCTCACGACGTTCTAAACCCAGCTCGCGTACCGCTTTAATGGGCGAACAGCCCAACCCTTGGGACCTACTCCAGCCCCAGGATGCGACGAGCCGACATCGAGGTGCCAAACCATGCCGTCGATATGGACTCTTGGGCAAGATCAGCCTGTTATCCCCGAGGTACCTTTTATCCGTTGAGCGACGGCCATTCCACAATGTACCGCCGGATCACTAGTCCCGACTTTCGTCCCTGCTCGAGATGTCTCTCTCACAGTCAAGCTCCCTTGTGCACTTACACTCGACACCTGATTGCCAACCAGGCTGAGGGAACCTTTGGGCGCCTCCGTTACTTTTTAGGAGGCAACCGCCCCAGTTAAACTACCCATCAGGCACTGTCCCTGACCCGGATTACGGGCCGAAGTTAGATGTCCAAAGTGACCAGAGTGGTATTTCAACGATGACTCCACCCGAACTGGCGTCCGGGCTTCAACGTCTCCCACCTATCCTACACAAGCCACTCCGAACACCAATACCAAACTATAGTAAAGGTCTCGGGGTCTTTCCGTCCTGCTGCGCGTAACGAGCATCTTTACTCGTACTGCAATTTCGCCGAGTTTATGGTTGAGACAGCGGGGAAGTCGTTACTCCATTCGTGCAGGTCGGAACTTACCCGACAAGGAATTTCGCTACCTTAGGATGGTTATAGTTACCACCGCCGTTTACTGGGGCTTGAATTCTCAGCTTCGCCTTGCGGCTAACCGGTCCTCTTAACCTTCCAGCACCGGGCAGGAGTCAGTCCGTATACATCGTCTTGCGACTTCGCACGGACCTGTGTTTTTAGTAAACAGTCGCTTCCCCCTGGTCTCTGCGGCCCCTGCACGCTCCGGACAGCAAGTGTCCATCACGATGGGGGCCCCCCTTCTCCCGAAGTTACGGGGGCATTTTGCCGAGTTCCTTAACCATAATTCTCTCGATCGCCTTAGTATTCTCTACCTGATCACCTGTGTCGGTTTGGGGTACGGGCGGCTAAAACCTCGCGTCGATGCTTTTCTAGGCAGCATAGGATCACCGAATCCCCCCTTACGGGAGTCCCATCGGATCTCAGGCATCATGAACGGCGGATTTGCCTACCGTTCGCCCTACATCCTTAGACCGGGACAACCATCGCCCGGCTCGGCTACCTTCCTGCGTCACACCTGTTAATACGCTTGCCTCCCAGGATCAGGTCCCGCGCTCCACCAAAACCCTCACACCACAAGGGCGCTCAGGCAGGCTTCGGGCAGTTAGTATCCCCTGTTCAGCATGGACGGTTTTTCGCCGGTACGGGAATATCAACCCGTTGTCCATCGACTACGCCTGTCGGCCTCGCCTTAGGTCCCGACTTACCCAGGGCAGATTAGCTTGACCCTGGAACCCTTGATCATTCGGCGGACGGGTTTCTCACCCGTCTTTCGCTACTCATGCCTGCATTCTCACTCGTGTAGGCTCCACCGCTGGTTTACACCGCGACTTCACTGCCCACACGACGCTCCCCTACCACTCCAGACGCCTGAACCAACCCACAAGGGGCGGCTTAGCAAATATCTGAAATCCACAACTTCGGCGGTGTACTTGAGCCCCGCTACATTGTCGGCGCGGAATCACTTGACCAGTGAGCTATTACGCACTCTTTTAAGGATGGCTGCTTCTAAGCCAACCTCCTGGTTGTCTTCGCAACTCCACATCCTTTCCCACTTAGCACACGCTTAGGGGCCTTAGTTGGTGGTCTGGGCTGTTTCCCTCTCGACTATGAAGCTTATCCCCCACAGTCTCACTGCTGCGCTCTCACTTACCGGCATTCGGAGTTTGGCTGACGTCAGTAACCTTGTAGGGCCCATTAGCCATCCAGTAGCTCTACCTCCGGTAAGAAACACGCAACGCTGCACCTAAATGCATTTCGGGGAGAACCAGCTATCACGAAGTTTGATTGGCCTTTCACCCCTACCCACAGCTCATCCCCTCCATTTTCAACTGAAGTGGGTTCGGTCCTCCACGACGTCTTACCGTCGCTTCAACCTGGCCATGGGTAGATCACTTCGCTTCGGGTCTAGATCACGCCACTGCAACGCCCTATTCAGACTCGCTTTCGCTACGGCTTCCCCACACGGGTTAACCTCGCGACGTAACACTAACTCGCAGGCTCATTCTTCAAAAGGCACGCCGTCACCAGAATCAGACTGGCTCCGACGGATTGTAAGCACACGGTTTCAGGTACTGTTTCACTCCCCTCCCGGGGTACTTTTCACCTTTCCCTCACGGTACTGGTCCGCTATCGGTCATTAGGGAGTATTTAGGCTTATCAGGTGGTCCTGACAGATTCACACGGGATTTCTCGGGCCCCGTGCTACTTGGGATACTCCCCGGGCGGTACACAACATTTCGGTTACGGGGCTCACACCCTCTCTGGCCGGCCTTTCAAGACCGTTCACCTATGCCTGTACTACACACCCCACTGTCCCGGCAGAGACAGAATGGGAAGTCCCACAACCCCGACCATGCAACGCCCGCCGGCTATCACACATGGAACGGTTTAGCCTGATCCGCGTTCGCTCGCCACTACTGACGGAATCACTATTGTTTTCTCTTCCTGCGGGTACTGAGATGTTTCACTTCCCCGCGTTCCCTCCACGCACCCTATGTGTTCAGATGCGGGTCACCAGGCAACTCGCGCCCCTGGCGGGGTTTCCCCATTCGGACACCCTGGGATCACAGTCCGGTTATCGACTCCCCCAGGCTTATCGCAGATTCCTACGTCCTTCTTCGGCTCCTAATGCCAAGGCATCCACCGTGTGCTCTTAAAAACTTGACCACAAAAGATCAAAAACGCTAATTTTCGAGAGAACCACGGAAACCACCACCACCGCCCCGAAGGACAACAGCGACAGATCCAGGTTCATATTCTTGGAAATTGCTTCTTATAAAAGATGCTCGCGTCCACTATGTAGTTCTCAAACAACAACCCCAAACCACACACCCCACACACTCTTCGTGCGTGCTCGATGCAGCCAGGAAACCAGAAACAAACAAAACCCGGACCCCGCGGCCTACGCCGCGAACCCCGGCCCTGTTGCCTCAGGACCCAACAGTGTGCCAAACACTAAACCGCCCGTACCCTCCCCGCCACCGTTCCAGGACCACCCCCGAAAGGAGAGTCCGTACTGGGTGCCAGGGAAAAACCGGCGGCCGCTATTCGTTGATATTCCACCCGTGAGCACCCGCCGCAGAACTATCGTCTGCGCAACGGGCGTACTCCTGACAACCCCTCCACACCCGCATACACGGGGCAAGGTGACTGTAGGTGCTCCTTAGAAAGGAGGTGATCCAGCCGCACCTTCCGGTACGGCTACCTTGTTACGACTTAGTCCCAATCGCCAGTCCCACCTTCGACAGCTCCCTCCCACAAGGGGTTAGGCCACCGGCTTCGGGTGTTACCAACTTTCGTGACTTGACGGGCGGTGTGTACAAGGCCCGGGAACGTATTCACCGCAGCGTTGCTGATCTGCGATTACTAGCGACTCCGACTTCATGGGGTCGAGTTGCAGACCCCAATCCGAACTGAGACCGGCTTTTTGGGATTAGCTCCACCTCACAGTATCGCAACCCTTTGTACCGGCCATTGTAGCATGCGTGAAGCCCAAGACATAAGGGGCATGATGATTTGACGTCGTCCCCACCTTCCTCCGAGTTGACCCCGGCAGTCTCCTATGAGTCCCCGCCATAACGCGCTGGCAACATAGAACGAGGGTTGCGCTCGTTGCGGGACTTAACCCAACATCTCACGACACGAGCTGACGACAACCATGCACCACCTGTAAACCGACCGCAAGCGGGGCACCTGTTTCCAGGCGTTTCCGGTTCATGTCAAGCCTTGGTAAGGTTCTTCGCGTTGCATCGAATTAATCCGCATGCTCCGCCGCTTGTGCGGGCCCCCGTCAATTCCTTTGAGTTTTAGCCTTGCGGCCGTACTCCCCAGGCGGGGCACTTAATGCGTTAGCTACGGCGCGGAAAACGTGGAATGTCCCCCACACCTAGTGCCCAACGTTTACGGCATGGACTACCAGGGTATCTAATCCTGTTCGCTCCCCATGCTTTCGCTCCTCAGCGTCAGTTAATGCCCAGAGACCTGCCTTCGCCATCGGTGTTCCTCCTGATATCTGCGCATTTCACCGCTACACCAGGAATTCCAGTCTCCCCTACATCACTCTAGTCTGCCCGTACCCACCGCAGATCCGGAGTTGAGCCCCGGACTTTCACGGCAGACGCGACAAACCGCCTACGAGCTCTTTACGCCCAATAATTCCGGATAACGCTTGCGCCCTACGTATTACCGCGGCTGCTGGCACGTAGTTAGCCGGCGCTTCTTCTGCAGGTACCGTCACTTTCGCTTCTTCCCTACTGAAAGAGGTTTACAACCCGAAGGCCGTCATCCCTCACGCGGCGTCGCTGCATCAGGCTTTCGCCCATTGTGCAATATTCCCCACTGCTGCCTCCCGTAGGAGTCTGGGCCGTGTCTCAGTCCCAGTGTGGCCGGTCACCCTCTCAGGCCGGCTACCCGTCGTCGCCTTGGTGAGCCATTACCTCACCAACAAGCTGATAGGCCGCGAGTCCATCCAAAACCACAATAAAGCTTTCCACCCCCCACCATGCGATGAGGAGTCATATCCGGTATTAGACCCAGTTTCCCAGGCTTATCCCAGAGTTAAGGGCAGGTTACTCACGTGTTACTCACCCGTTCGCCACTAATCCACCAGCAAGCTGGCATCATCGTTCGACTTGCATGTGTTAAGCACGCCGCCAGCGTTCATCCTGAGCCAGGATCAAACTCTCCGTTGAAGTAAAACAGACACACCATGCGCCCCCGGGAAAACGGGATGCACACAATGCACAAAATTTGAAACCAGCTGTAAAAACCAGACCACACCACGGGGTGGCGGATCCAGTCAATTCAACCAATTCAATACAATAAATTGGTATCAACAAACTTGGCACACTATTGAGTTCTCAAACAACAGACACACCCGGCACCACCACAACCACAGGTCGCGGATCGCTCCGGAGCAACTTCACAAACTTACCCGAACTCCCGAAGCTAAGCAAATCAGCGTTTCCGCGATCACCAAGCCCACGAGAAGGGCCCCCACCCTCACACAGCACGCCAAAAAGCGAACCATTTTCAGGATATTTGCCAGGGGGTCGGTCGCAAACTCTCCGCAACAGCGGCGGCGACTCGAACTACTCTACACACCCCACCGACCACACACAAATCCACCCCCACACCACCCCCACACCCCCAAAAACCCTGCCACCCCAACGATTCCAGACACCCGAAAGCCCTCCCCCACACCCAAACCACAAAAACCAACCCCCGTGGGCTGCATCACCTGCTTTCCAACGCCCCTGCCGTTACGATCAGGAGGTGATGGCAGAACGCCGGCGCCACAGACCAGACCTGCTGCACCGGCGTGTCTCCGGGCCAGCCGCCGCAGGCCTGTCCGGCAGCGACGTCGCCTCCCGCACAAGCCAGGGGCTCGCAAACCGCATACCCGATACAACCAGCCGCAGCCTCTGGCAGATCGTCCGGGCCAACGTCCTGACGCTGTTCAACTCAATCGTGGGCACAAGTTTCGTTCTCCTGCTCCTGCTGGGCAGCTGGCAGGATGCACTCTTCGGCCTGGCAGCAGCCGGCAACGCCGTCATCGGAGTCGTGCAGGAATACCGCGCCAAACGGACCCTGGACCGCCTGGCAGTACTCGAGGCCCCGCTCGCACGCGTGCTCCGCGACAGCACCGTGCAGGAAATCCCCACGGCAGAGGTCGTGCTGGACGACGTCCTGGTCCTGCGCGCAGGTGACCAGGTCACGGCCGATGCTTCCGTTCTCGAGAGCGGCGGGCTGGAGGCCGATGAATCCCTCCTCACCGGGGAGTCGGACCCCGTCGATAAGCAGGCAGGGACCGAGGTGCTGTCCGGCTCGATCATTGTTGCTGGACGCAGCACCGCAAGAGTGATCCGGGTGGGCGCTGACTCATTTTCCAGCCGGCTCGCCGCCGACGCGAAGCGGTTCTCGCTGGTCAACTCCGAGATCCGCAACAGTCTCGACCGGGTCCTGCGCTGGCTCACCTGGGCGCTGCTCCCGGTCGCCCTGATCGTGGCCAACGGTGAGATGCAGTCCAGGGGCGGCTGGGAGCAGGCTATCGCCAGCGGCGCCTGGACCTCCGCGCTGGTGGGGGTGATTGCGAGCGTCATCGCAATGGTTCCCCTGGGGTTGGTCCTGCTCTCAAGCGTGGCCTTCGCTGTCGGCGGTGTCCGGCTCGCCGGGAACAAGGTTCTCATTCAGGAGCTGGCCGCGGTCGAGGGTCTGGCCCGCGTGGATGTTCTTTGCCTGGACAAGACCGGGACGCTCACCGAAGGCCGAATCATCTTCGATGGTGTCCATGAGCTGGCCGGGCCGGCCGAACCCGGCTGGGAGCACGCCCTCGGCTGGTTCGCCGCGGATCCGGAGGCAAACGCGACATCGCGTTGTCTCCAGACGGCTTTCGAGCACGACGGCGGCAGCCCGGCGGTCGCGTCGGTTCCCTTCTCGTCTGCCCGGAAGTGGAGTTCCGTGACATTCGACGGCGGCAGTGCACGCTCAGGCTCCTGGATCCTGGGCGCCCCTGAGGTAGTGCTGACGCACAGCTCTGGCGACGACCCGGGACCAGTGACAGGCGCCGCCCTGGGCAAGGCCGGCCGGCTCGCCGAATCCGGCCTGCGGACTGTCGTGCTGGCATACGCCGGCGGGACAACCATTACCGCCGACGATGCAAGACTGCCCGCAGCTGTAAAACCCGTCGTTGTGCTCACGTTCCGGGAACAGATCCGCCCCGATGCCCGGCAGACGCTGGACTACTTCCGCGAGGAAGGTGTTGAGCTGAAGATCATTTCAGGGGACGACCCCCGGACGGTCGCGGCAATTGCGCGCGCCGTGGGATTGGACGTCAGGGACGGGTACGACGCCCGGGAGCTGCCCGAGGACCCCCGACGGCTTGAAGAGGTGATGGGTGAGAACACGGTCTTCGGGCGGGTGAGCCCCGACCAGAAAAAGGACATGGTGGCAGCCCTCCAGCGCCGCGGCCATACGGTCGCGATGACAGGAGACGGGGTCAACGATGTGCTGGCCCTGAAAGAGGCAGACCTTGGCATCGCCATGAACTCCGCCGCTCCTGCCACAAAGGCCGTGGCCCGGCTGGTGCTGCTGGATGGACGCTTCGACCGGCTGCCCGGTGTGGTGGCCGAGGGCCGCCGCGTGATTGCCAACATTGAGCGGGTGTCCAAGCTGTTCCTCAGCAAGACCACCTATTCCATTGCGATCGCAGTCAGTTTCGGACTCCTCAGCCTGCAGTTTCCGTTCCTGCCGCGCCAGCTGTCCTTTACAGACGGCCTGACGATCGGGATTCCGTCCTTTTTCCTGGCGCTGATGGCCAATACCCGCCGTTATCAATCCGGCTTTTTGCGCCGCTCGCTGTCCTTCTCCGTCCCCGCCGGACTCATCGTCGCCGCTTCACTGTTGGGGCTGAACCTGTACGCGCGTGCAAGCGGCGCTGATGGGGGAGCCCCGGAGTCACTGCAGTCGGCATCGGTGCTGACCCTGTCGGTGATCGGATTGTGGATTCTCGCGGTGGTCTCCCGCCCGTTCGATGGGCAGAAACTGGCGGTGCTGCTGGCGATGTGTGCCAGCCTCCTGATCCTGCTGAACCTGCCGCTGGCCCAGGACTTCTTCCAGCTCGCATTGCCGCCGGCGGACTTGTTGCGGGCGGCGGGCGCCGCCGCGCTTGGCGGCGGGCTGGCTGTCGAGCTCCTCGCCTGGATCCACGGCAGGAAATTCCCGCGCTGACCGGCGCTTCGGTGCCCGCCGGGGCCTGGGATTCCCGGGTATCGACAGGCCAGGCCTTCGGTCTTGAAAAAATGGAATAGCGCTTAAATGCGGGAGAGCCCCAACCTGTGGTTGGGGCTCTCGACCGTTTAATGATGTTCCGGCGGTGACCTACTCTCCCACACCCTCCCGGGTGCAGTACCATCGGCGCTGTGGGTCTTAGCTTCCGGGTTCGGAATGGGACCGGGCGTTTCCCCCACGCTATGACCGCCGTAACCCTTGCTCCGACACCCCCGCGGGGGGGGTGTGGAAATCTGGTGTTACAACTGTGGTGTTGTTATGTTGTTGTGGTTTTGTTCCCTGGAACAAACACGCTGGTGGCGGGTTTGTTGTTTGGGAACCACATAGTGGACGCAAGCAGTCTTGTTTCTTTTTACCACCCCTTGGGTGCGAACCCCTTTTGAATGGGTTCGCGGGGTGGTGTGTGGTGTAAGTTATCGGCCTATTAGTACCGGTCAGCTTCACGAGTCGTTAGTCCTCGCTTCCACATCCGGCCTATCAACCCAGTGGTCTGGCTGGGGGCCTCTCACACACAAGGTGTATGGAAATCTCATCTCGAAGCGAGCTTCCCGCTTAGATGCTTTCAGCGGTTATCCCATCCGAACGTAGCTAATCAGCGGTGCACTTGGCAGTACAACTGACACACCAGAGGTTCGTCCGTCCCGGTCCTCTCGTACTAAGGACAGCCCTTCTCAAATTTCCTGCGCGCGCAGCGGATAGGGACCGAACTGTCTCACGACGTTCTAAACCCAGCTCGCGTACCGCTTTAATGGGCGAACAGCCCAACCCTTGGGACCTACTCCAGCCCCAGGATGCGACGAGCCGACATCGAGGTGCCAAACCATGCCGTCGATATGGACTCTTGGGCAAGATCAGCCTGTTATCCCCGAGGTACCTTTTATCCGTTGAGCGACGGCCATTCCACAATGTACCGCCGGATCACTAGTCCCGACTTTCGTCCCTGCTCGAGATGTCTCTCTCACAGTCAAGCTCCCTTGTGCACTTACACTCGACACCTGATTGCCAACCAGGCTGAGGGAACCTTTGGGCGCCTCCGTTACTTTTTAGGAGGCAACCGCCCCAGTTAAACTACCCATCAGGCACTGTCCCTGACCCGGATTACGGGCCGAAGTTAGATGTCCAAAGTGACCAGAGTGGTATTTCAACGATGACTCCACCCGAACTGGCGTCCGGGCTTCAACGTCTCCCACCTATCCTACACAAGCCACTCCGAACACCAATACCAAACTATAGTAAAGGTCTCGGGGTCTTTCCGTCCTGCTGCGCGTAACGAGCATCTTTACTCGTACTGCAATTTCGCCGAGTTTATGGTTGAGACAGCGGGGAAGTCGTTACTCCATTCGTGCAGGTCGGAACTTACCCGACAAGGAATTTCGCTACCTTAGGATGGTTATAGTTACCACCGCCGTTTACTGGGGCTTGAATTCTCAGCTTCGCCTTGCGGCTAACCGGTCCTCTTAACCTTCCAGCACCGGGCAGGAGTCAGTCCGTATACATCGTCTTGCGACTTCGCACGGACCTGTGTTTTTAGTAAACAGTCGCTTCCCCCTGGTCTCTGCGGCCCCTGCACGCTCCGGACAGCAAGTGTCCATCACGATGGGGGCCCCCCTTCTCCCGAAGTTACGGGGGCATTTTGCCGAGTTCCTTAACCATAATTCTCTCGATCGCCTTAGTATTCTCTACCTGATCACCTGTGTCGGTTTGGGGTACGGGCGGCTAAAACCTCGCGTCGATGCTTTTCTAGGCAGCATAGGATCACCGAATCCCCCCTTACGGGAGTCCCATCGGATCTCAGGCATCATGAACGGCGGATTTGCCTACCGTTCGCCCTACATCCTTAGACCGGGACAACCATCGCCCGGCTCGGCTACCTTCCTGCGTCACACCTGTTAATACGCTTGCCTCCCAGGATCAGGTCCCGCGCTCCACCAAAACCCTCACACCACAAGGGCGCTCAGGCAGGCTTCGGGCAGTTAGTATCCCCTGTTCAGCATGGACGGTTTTTCGCCGGTACGGGAATATCAACCCGTTGTCCATCGACTACGCCTGTCGGCCTCGCCTTAGGTCCCGACTTACCCAGGGCAGATTAGCTTGACCCTGGAACCCTTGATCATTCGGCGGACGGGTTTCTCACCCGTCTTTCGCTACTCATGCCTGCATTCTCACTCGTGTAGGCTCCACCGCTGGTTTACACCGCGACTTCACTGCCCACACGACGCTCCCCTACCACTCCAGACGCCTGAACCAACCCACAAGGGGCGGCTTAGCAAATATCTGAAATCCACAACTTCGGCGGTGTACTTGAGCCCCGCTACATTGTCGGCGCGGAATCACTTGACCAGTGAGCTATTACGCACTCTTTTAAGGATGGCTGCTTCTAAGCCAACCTCCTGGTTGTCTTCGCAACTCCACATCCTTTCCCACTTAGCACACGCTTAGGGGCCTTAGTTGGTGGTCTGGGCTGTTTCCCTCTCGACTATGAAGCTTATCCCCCACAGTCTCACTGCTGCGCTCTCACTTACCGGCATTCGGAGTTTGGCTGACGTCAGTAACCTTGTAGGGCCCATTAGCCATCCAGTAGCTCTACCTCCGGTAAGAAACACGCAACGCTGCACCTAAATGCATTTCGGGGAGAACCAGCTATCACGAAGTTTGATTGGCCTTTCACCCCTACCCACAGCTCATCCCCTCCATTTTCAACTGAAGTGGGTTCGGTCCTCCACGACGTCTTACCGTCGCTTCAACCTGGCCATGGGTAGATCACTTCGCTTCGGGTCTAGATCACGCCACTGCAACGCCCTATTCAGACTCGCTTTCGCTACGGCTTCCCCACACGGGTTAACCTCGCGACGTAACACTAACTCGCAGGCTCATTCTTCAAAAGGCACGCCGTCACCAGAATCAGACTGGCTCCGACGGATTGTAAGCACACGGTTTCAGGTACTGTTTCACTCCCCTCCCGGGGTACTTTTCACCTTTCCCTCACGGTACTGGTCCGCTATCGGTCATTAGGGAGTATTTAGGCTTATCAGGTGGTCCTGACAGATTCACACGGGATTTCTCGGGCCCCGTGCTACTTGGGATAATCCCCGGGCGGTACACAACATTTCGGTTACGGGGCTCACACCCTCTCTGGCCGGCCTTTCAAGACCGTTCACCTATGCCTGTACTACACACCCCACTGTCCCGGCAGAGACAGAATGGGAAGTCCCACAACCCCGACCATGCAACGCCCGCCGGCTATCACACATGGAACGGTTTAGCCTGATCCGCGTTCGCTCGCCACTACTGACGGAATCACTATTGTTTTCTCTTCCTGCGGGTACTGAGATGTTTCACTTCCCCGCGTTCCCTCCACGCACCCTATGTGTTCAGATGCGGGTCACCAGGCAACTCGCGCCCCTGGCGGGGTTTCCCCATTCGGACACCCTGGGATCACAGTCCGGTTATCGACTCCCCCAGGCTTATCGCAGATTCCTACGTCCTTCTTCGGCTCCTAATGCCAAGGCATCCACCGTGTGCTCTTAAAAACTTGACCACAAAAGATCAAAAACGCTAATTTTCGAGAGAACCACGGAAACCACCACCACCGCCCCGAAGGACAACAGCGACAGATCCAGGTTCATATTCTTGGAAATTGCTTCTTATAAAAGATGCTCGCGTCCACTATGTAGTTCTCAAACAACAACCCCAAACCACACACCCCACACACTCTTCGTGCGTGCTCGATGCAGCCAGGAAACCAGAAACAAACAAAACCCGGACCCCGCGGCCTACGCCGCGAACCCCGGCCCTGTTGCCTCAGGACCCAACAGTGTGCCAAACACTAAACCGCCCGTACCCTCCCTGCCACCGTTCCAGGACCACCCCCGAAAGGAGAGTCCGTACTGGGTGCCAGGGAAAAACCGGCGGCCGCTATTCGTTGATATTCCACCCGTGAGCACCCGCCGCAGAACTATCGTCTGCGCAACGGGCGTACTCCTGACAACCCCTCCACACCCGCATACACGGGGCAAGGTGACTGTAGGTGCTCCTTAGAAAGGAGGTGATCCAGCCGCACCTTCCGGTACGGCTACCTTGTTACGACTTAGTCCCAATCGCCAGTCCCACCTTCGACAGCTCCCTCCCACAAGGGGTTAGGCCACCGGCTTCGGGTGTTACCAACTTTCGTGACTTGACGGGCGGTGTGTACAAGGCCCGGGAACGTATTCACCGCAGCGTTGCTGATCTGCGATTACTAGCGACTCCGACTTCATGGGGTCGAGTTGCAGACCCCAATCCGAACTGAGACCGGCTTTTTGGGATTAGCTCCACCTCACAGTATCGCAACCCTTTGTACCGGCCATTGTAGCATGCGTGAAGCCCAAGACATAAGGGGCATGATGATTTGACGTCGTCCCCACCTTCCTCCGAGTTGACCCCGGCAGTCTCCTATGAGTCCCCGCCATAACGCGCTGGCAACATAGAACGAGGGTTGCGCTCGTTGCGGGACTTAACCCAACATCTCACGACACGAGCTGACGACAACCATGCACCACCTGTAAACCGACCGCAAGCGGGGCACCTGTTTCCAGGCGTTTCCGGTTCATGTCAAGCCTTGGTAAGGTTCTTCGCGTTGCATCGAATTAATCCGCATGCTCCGCCGCTTGTGCGGGCCCCCGTCAATTCCTTTGAGTTTTAGCCTTGCGGCCGTACTCCCCAGGCGGGGCACTTAATGCGTTAGCTACGGCGCGGAAAACGTGGAATGTCCCCCACACCTAGTGCCCAACGTTTACGGCATGGACTACCAGGGTATCTAATCCTGTTCGCTCCCCATGCTTTCGCTCCTCAGCGTCAGTTAATGCCCAGAGACCTGCCTTCGCCATCGGTGTTCCTCCTGATATCTGCGCATTTCACCGCTACACCAGGAATTCCAGTCTCCCCTACATCACTCTAGTCTGCCCGTACCCACCGCAGATCCGGAGTTGAGCCCCGGACTTTCACGGCAGACGCGACAAACCGCCTACGAGCTCTTTACGCCCAATAATTCCGGATAACGCTTGCGCCCTACGTATTACCGCGGCTGCTGGCACGTAGTTAGCCGGCGCTTCTTCTGCAGGTACCGTCACTTTCGCTTCTTCCCTACTGAAAGAGGTTTACAACCCGAAGGCCGTCATCCCTCACGCGGCGTCGCTGCATCAGGCTTTCGCCCATTGTGCAATATTCCCCACTGCTGCCTCCCGTAGGAGTCTGGGCCGTGTCTCAGTCCCAGTGTGGCCGGTCACCCTCTCAGGCCGGCTACCCGTCGTCGCCTTGGTGAGCCATTACCTCACCAACAAGCTGATAGGCCGCGAGTCCATCCAAAACCACAATAAAGCTTTCCACCCCCCACCATGCGATGAGGAGTCATATCCGGTATTAGACCCAGTTTCCCAGGCTTATCCCAGAGTTAAGGGCAGGTTACTCACGTGTTACTCACCCGTTCGCCACTAATCCACCAGCAAGCTGGCATCATCGTTCGACTTGCATGTGTTAAGCACGCCGCCAGCGTTCATCCTGAGCCAGGATCAAACTCTCCGTTGAAGTAAAACAGACACACCATGCGCCCCCGGGAAAACGGGATGCACACAATGCACAAAATTTGAAACCAGCTGTAAAAACCAGACCACACCACGGGGTGGCGGATCCAGTCAATTCAACCAATTCAATACAATAAATTGGTATCAACAAACTTGGCACACTATTGAGTTCTCAAACAACAGACACACCCGGCACCACCACAACCACAGGTCGCGGATCGCTCCGGAGCAACTTCACAAACTTACCCGAACTCCCGAAGCTAAGCAAATCAGCGTTTCCGCGATCACCAAGCCCACGAGAAGGGCCCCCACCCTCACACAGCACGCCAAAAAGCGAACCATTTTCAGGATATTTGCCAGGGGGTCGGTCGCAAACTCTCCGCAACAGCGGCGGCGACTCGAACTACTCTACACACCCCACCGACCACACACAAATCCACCCCCACACCCCCAAAAACCCCGCCACCACACCAAAAACGGCCCCCGCCAGGGCGCCCAAACGACCACCAGGGCGGATACTGGCCCCTGTGGGCTGCGTCACCCACTCCGGGCTGCGAACTGGCCCTCGGTTGGTGTCCGCGGATCGCCCTTGTCGCTGTCCGCCGGACGCCGGCATGCTGTCCGCGGGCCGCCCGGCGTCGGGTCCGCCGTCGAGCCTTTAAACACAAAAAGGGCCGGCACCTACTGGCGCCGGCCCTTCTTCAAGCCACTGGATTCAGGAGTGCTGAATTACCAGGAAGACTTCGTGATGCCCGGGAGCTCACCGCGGTGAGCCATGTCGCGGAAGCGAACACGGGAGATACCGAACTTCTGGAAGGTACCGCGCGGGCGGCCATCGATGATGTCGCGGTTACGCAGACGTACCGGTGAGGCGTTGCGGGGCAGCTTCTGCAGGCCGAGGCGTGCAGCTTCGCGAGCCTCGTCAGTCGACGCGGGGTCAACCAGAGCCTTCTTCAGTTCGAGGCGCTTTGCAGCATAACGCTCGACGATGACTTTACGCTGTTCGTTCTTAGCGATCATTGACTTCTTAGCCATGTGGTTAGCGCTCCTCTCGGAATTCGACGTGCTTACGGATGCGGGGGTCGTACTTCTTCAGAACCATGCGGTCCGGATCGTTACGACGGTTCTTGCGCGTCACGTAGGTGTAACCCGTGCCCGCGGTCGATTTGAGCTTGATGATCGGACGTACGTCCTTGTCCTTAGCCATTAGAGCTTCACTCCTCGTGCCAGGATTGCGGCGACGACTACGTCGATGCCACGCACGTCGATGGTCTTGATGCCCTTTGCAGAGAGCTGCAGAGTGACATTACGGCGCAGGGACGGAACCCAGTAGCGCTTCTTTTGGATGTTCGGGTCGAACCGGCGCTTGTTGCGACGGTGCGAGTGCGAAATGCTGTGTCCAAAGCCCGGCTCGGCTCCGGTCACCTGGCAGTGTGCTGCCATGACGACTCTCCTCAAAAATAAATGAAACGATCGGCGGAGTTCCCGCGTGACCGTGCGACAGGCGGCGTCCGCATCCAGCGCCCACTGAGTCTCGGTAGTTCCGCGGTGTTCAGGCAGACGGCTTGAACCGGCTGATTTCCTCACTGCGGCGAAGACTGTGGGCCACGGGCACCGGCCGCGGTATCCATGAAGGAAAACCACGGCGAAGTGCCGGGATGCTGGGCGAATACAGGAGTGCACGCAACTTGAGCCCCTAACTACCGGCCATCAGGACTGCCAATATCTCAGGCAAATCCCGCCAACCGGAGCAATTGCACACGCTCCGCGCCACCTAGCGCCTACCAAGTCTACGAGCTTGACGAATTAAAGACCAATCCGTTGCCCGGAGGTGTATAAGGGACGCCAGCCGGTTCCCGGCGAAGTCACATCGGCACCCTAGCGCTTTCACAGCAAAATGATAGGCGGGCGGCGGACCGTATAACCATGAACACTTCACTCCAGACGGCCGTCCCTGGCAGGGGCCGCCGCACTCCCGTGGAGCGGTTCCGCGGTCAGGTCCGGAGACGCTTGTTGCGGGCGGACCTGCTGACCGTGCTCGCTTGGTCTTCGGTGGCCGCCGCCATTGCGCTGTGGCTCGCCGACGGCGGCGCCACCGGGTTCTCGACGCTTGCCGGCTCGTTCACGGCCCTGGGAATCGTGGCCGGCCTTGCCGGTATGGACCTTGTGCTGCTGATGTTGCTGCTGGTAGCGCGTCTTCCATTGATCGACGGCGCCGTAGGACACGACCGGGCCCTTGAATTTCACCGCAAACTCGGCAAACCGTCGCTTTACCTGCTGCTCGCACACGGAGTCCTGATCGCAGTCGGATACGGGATGGCCGAAGGGCTCGATCCAGTCAGTGAGTTGGTGTCCCTTTGGGTACTGGTCCCCGACATGTGGCTCGCCATCGTGTCGACCGGGTTGTTCATTGCCGTGGTCGTCACCTCGCTCGTGGCCGTCCGGCGCCGGTTTCCCTACGAGTTTTGGTACTCCGTGCACCTGCTGACCTACGCCGCCGTCATCACGGCGATCCCGCATCAGTTCAGCACCGGCGCCCTCTTCGCCGAGGGCACGTGGCAGCGCTGGTATTGGATCGCCATCTGCATCGCCACCGGGGCCGCCCTGGCCCACTACCGCGTACTTGAGCCAATCGTCGCCACGGTCCGGCACCAACTGAAGGTCAGCCGCGTCGTGACGGAGGCGCCCGGCGTCGTCAGCATTGAACTGACAGGCCGTCACCTCGACGAGCTGGCCGGCAACGGCGGCAGGTTTTTCATCTGGCGGTTCCTTTCCCGGGGCGCGTGGTGGCATCCGCACCCCTTCAGCCTCTCCGCGGAACCCGTGCTGTTCGATTCCTCGGGGCGGGGCAGACTGCGCATCACCGTCCGCAACCTCGGCCGGGGTTCGGCCCAGCTGGCACGGCTGAAGCCCGGGACGAGGGTCGCCATCGAGGGGCCCTACGGACTCTTCAGCACGGCGGCCCGCAGCCGGGACCACGTGGTGATGATCGGAGCGGGCATCGGCATCACCCCGATCCGCGCCCTGCTGGAGCGCACCCCCTTTGAACCGGGCAACGCCACGGTGATTCTCCGCGGCCACAGTGCGGCCGAACTGTATCTGGGCGCAGAAATCCTGGAACTTTGCCGCCGACGCGGCGCCACCTTGTTCCATCTCACGGGCGCACGGACCACCGGCGAGCGGGGCTGGATGCCGGAGTCGGCCGTCCGGTCAGGACATCGGCTGGCAAGCTACGCTCCACACGTTGCCGACGCCGACGTGTATATCTGCGGCCCGACCGCCTGGGCGCGCAGTGTGATCAGCGAAGCCCGCTCGGCGGGTGTCCGTGAAGAACAACTCCACAACGAAAGGTTCGACTGGTGAGAATACGAGCAGCGGTTTCTGCAGCACTGGCCTCCGCCGGGATCCTTCTGGTCGGCTGGCAGTCCGGCGCGCACGTCGCCGACACGGGGAGCGCGGCGGCGACCACGTCGGCCACCACGTCCAACGGGACCTCGTCCGGCTCGGCAGCGGGCAGCGGGGCCTCGTCCGGATCGGCAGCCGCCGGCGGGACCACGTCAGGATCTTCCGGTTCGGGCTCCTCAAGCGGATCCAGCAGCTCCACGGGTTCTTCGGGTTCTGCCGGGGCCACGGCGCAGGGCGCCGGGAGCTATGCCGGCAGCCTCGTCCAGACCCGTTTCGGCGCCGTCCAGGTCCAGATCACGGTAAAGGCCGGCGCGATCACGGATGTGACCGCCCTCCAACTCACCGACGAGGACCGCAAGTCCGTGCAAATCAGTAAGCGGGCAGCTCCGCTGCTGCGCGCGGAGGTCATCAAGGCCCAGTCCGCCCAAGTGCAGACGATTGGTGGCGCCACCGTCACCAGTGACGCGTATTTGAGTTCGCTTCAGGCAGCCCTCGATGCAGCAAACTTCTAAGCCCTTAGCCGCCGGGAGCCCGGCGCGCAGCGCCCCGACACTGAAAAGCAGGACTTTCCAGTGCATGGGGACGGTCATCAGTCTCGCCCTGCCCACCGCCACCGGCGGGGCAGCGGACGGCGGGCTGGTGCTGGAAGGTGCCACGGCCGCCGTCGAACGCGTGTTTGTGGGGCTGGATGCCATGTTCAGCCTGTACCGCCCGGATTCCGAGGCGAGCCGGATGGCCCGTGGCGAGGTCACGCTCCGGGACGCTTCGGCGGCCTTCCGCGCCCGCTTTGAGGATGCCACCGGCTGGCGGCTGCTGACCGAGGGATTTTTCACCCCCGAGCGGCCCGACGGCGTGCTGGACCTTTCCGGAATCATCAAGGGTTACGCGATCGACCAGGCAGCCACCGCGCTGGAGTCCGTCGGTGTCGAGGACTGGTGCCTGAACGCCGGGGGCGATGTGCTGGTGAGCGGCTCGCCCGCCCCGGGAACAGGGTCCCCGTGGCTGGCCGGCATCGTGGATCCGCAGGATCGCGGGGCGCTGCTCTCAGGGTTCCCTTTGGGCGGCGCCGGCCGCTTCGCCGCACTGGCAACGTCCGGCAGCGCCGAGCGCGGCGACCACATTTGGAAGGCAGGAGTAGGCCGCACCGAATTCCGCCGCTCCGAATTCCGCCAGGTCTCCGTGGCGGCCACGGACATTGTTACCGCGGACGTCCTGGCGACGGCGGTCGTTGCCGGCGGTCGGCGGATGCTGGACTGGGCCACGGACAGCTGGGATGTCGAGGTGCTTGCCGTCCTCGGCAACGGGGAACTGATCGCGACTTCGGGATTCCGGGCCTAGAGATGCGTGAGCCGGGGGTAGCGCGGTGCCAGTCCGTCGCCTGAAGACTTTCCGGTGACGCGACGGACCACCCACGGTCCGGCGAATTCGCGCACCCAGCGGGCATTGGCCCGGATTGCCTCGGCCCGGTTCAGCTCCGGGACCGGAGTCATGGGCGGGATGTCGATCGAGTGGTCATGTTCCAGCACGGTGAGGACGCGTTTGGCCATGTTCGCGTGGCCCGCGGCGGACATGTGCATCCGGTCGGTCGCCCACATTCCCCAGTCGTAGTACTCGCTGAAGCGCCAGTAGTCCACCAGGAGGGCGCCGTGGTCGCCGGCGATGCCGCGGACCAGTTCGTTGTAGATTGCGGTGCGCCCGCGCGTCGTGCCGAAGATCTTGGAGCCGCGGGAGTCGAAACCGGTGAACATCACGATGGTGGCGCCGGTGGACTTGAGCTTGCGGATGCCGGCGTCGTAGTCCACCAGCAGGTCGTCGATATCGACCTTGGGCCGGAGGATGTCGTTGGCCCCGGCGTAGATGCTGACCAGTGTTGGTTTGAGGGCCACGGCGGCGTCGACCTGTTCGGCCATGATCTGGCGCAGCTTCTTGCCGCGGATGGCGAGGTTCGCGTAGCCGAAGTCCGGATCCGCGGCGCCCAGCTGCTCGGCCACCCGGTCCGCCCAGCCCCGGACGCCGTTGGGGCGGGCGGGGTCGTCGTCGCCGACGCCTTCCGTAAAGGAGTCGCCGAGGGCTACGAAGCGGGACGTGAAATCCATGGATCCAGTCTGCCAGTAGTTGCCGGAAGCAACAAAGCGGGCCAAAGGTCCCCGACGCCGCTACTCGCGGATCCGGACCGCCGACTCGCGCAGGTACTGCTCCACCCGGGTGTAGGCGTCCCGGGTCAGGGCCTTCCAGAGGGCGAGGGCCAGCCGCGGGTCGCTTGACTCCAGCTCGTCGATCGCCTCGGCACTGAGCACCATGACCTGGACCGGGCCTACCGCCCTGACGGTGGTTTCCTGCCGGTTCCCGCTGCCCAGCGCCAGCTCCCCGAACGTCATGCCAGCGCTGAGTGTGTTCAGCTTGACCCGCTCCGCGGTGGGCCCCGGGGAGGTGCTGCTGACCCTTCCCGAGGTGATGAAGTAGACCCCGCCGAACCGCAGTCCGACGCGCCGGATGACGTCGCCCTCGTCGTAGGATTTCGGGGTCATCAGGGCTTCGAGCGCTGCGGCATCCGCCTCGTCCAGGGGTGCCAGGGCGGGCGATGCGGTGACCGGCACGATGTCCGGCAGCAGCAGGTGGTCACCATGGCGCTCCAGCAGGCGGTTCTCACAGTATTCGACGGCGGAGCTCCGGGTCGCGAAGGACGGCACCGGATGCCGTGCTGAGAGTCCCAATGCCTCCGCGACGGAGCCGTCCGCCTCGATCAGCACGAGTTCGCGGCCGGCGCCGGTCAGTCTTTCCCGGGACATTCCCAGCATGCGCACGGCCACCTCGCTGACCTGGTCGGTGCGGCGCAGGTCCAGGACCACCAGCTCTACCTCGTCCGGCAGGCTGCTGAGCTCGCGCACCATGGACTCTGTGCCGGCGAAAAGCAGGTCGCCGTTGACTTCGATCACCCGCGCCCGGTGGCCGTGGGCGCGGAGCACGTCGGCGGCCTCGTCGTTCCGGCGGATCCCCGAAGGCGTCTCGGTCACGTCGTACGCGGCGAGGATGGCGGACCGTCCGGTCCGGGCCGCGCGGACGAAGTGCAGTTCCATGTCCCGGGAAAGGCGCTGGGCGGTAGCCAGTCCGCGGACGCTGCTGCCATGCTCATCCAGCGGCGGCGAATAGACCGCCAGGCCCACCTGGCCGGGCAGCACGGCGATGATCCCGCCGGCCACCCCGCTCTTTCCCGGCATGCCCACGCTGCTGATCCAGGCCCCGGCGTCGTCGTACATGCCGGAGGTCATCATGACGGACAGCACGCGTTCCACCGGGCCGATCTCCAGCACCTGTTTGCCGCTGAGCGGGTTCCGGCCGCCGTTGGCGAGGGTGGCGGCCATAATCGAGAGGTCGTAGGAGTTCACCAGGACGGAGCACTGGCGGAAATAGTCCGCCAGGACCGGCGTAGGGTCATCCTCGATGATGTTGAAGGAGCGCAGCAGGTACGCCAGTGCGGTGTTGCGGTGGCCGTGCTTGAGCTCGGATTCGAAGACCTTCTCGCTGACCGAGAGCTGCCGGCCCGCGAAAGCGGAATACGTGCTGAGGATCCGCTTGAAGCCGGACTGCCCGCCGGATCCCCTGATCAGCGAGGTGGCAGTGAGGGCACCGGCGTTGATCATCGCGTTGGCCGGCCGGCCGGTCCCCTCGGCCAGGGAGATCTCATTGAAGGAATCACCCGACGGTTCCACGTCCACTTTGGCGTCCACGGCCTCGCTGCCCAGGTCCTCCAGGGCCAGCCCGTAGGTGAAGGGCTTGGAGATGGACTGGATGGTGAATTCCTCGCGGGTGTCACCGATCTCATAGACCTTACCGTCCACGGTGGCGAGGGCGATGCCGAAGTTGTCCGGGTCCACGTTGGCCATCGCCGGGATGGAGCTGTAGGGCTTGCCGTCCTTGAGCTGGGCGATCTCGGCGTGGATCTGGCGCAGGTAGCTGTCGATCGGCGATTCCATAGTGCCCACACTAGGCGACGCCGGACGGGGGACGGTTCTGCGGCGGCCCTCAGGCCTGCTGGCTGTCCCGCAGGATCCAGTGGTCCTTGTCCAGGCGGCCGACGATCTTCTCGCCGATCCGGGCGAGGTCAGCGACGTCCTCCTTGCTCAGGGCGTCGAGGAAGAGCGAACGCACAGCCTCGACGTGGCCCGGGGCGAGCTCCTTGATGGTTTCCATTCCCGCGTCGGTGAGGTGCGCCGTCGTGACCCTGGCATCGCCGGGGTGCGGGCGGCGCTCCACCCAGCCCCGGGTCTGCAGTTTGGTGACCACATGGGAGAGCCGGGACAGGGAGGCACTCGTGCGCGCGGCAAGTTCGCTCATGGGCAGAAAGCGTCCGTCGGCTTCGGAAAGCATCGCGAGGACGTTGTAGTCGAAGAGGGACAGCTTGCGCTCGTGGTGCAGCTGCGTGTCCAGGGCTGCCGGAAGCAGGGTGTTGATGCTCACTTGGGCCAGCCAGGCCCGGCGTTCGTCGGCGTTCAGCCAGCGCGGTTCAGTCATGGATACAGTCTAGGAGAATTAAAGATTGACGGTTCAACTTCGCCGGATTCCGTGCCGGAAATATCCCGTCTCTGCAGCGGGGGGCAGGCGGTAGGCTAACCCCATGTATGTAGTCTCCTTGACCTACAAGGTCCCCGAAGAGATCGTTGACTTCCACCTTCCGGCGCACGTTACGTGGCTGCAGGACGCCTTCGACCAGGGCATCTTTATGGTCGCGGGGCGGAAGATCCCGCGCACCGGCGCCTTGCTGCTCTCCAACGCGGACCGCGGCGCCCTGGATGCCTCGCTCGCCAGGGATCCGTTCTACGTCAACGGCGTTGCCGAGTTCGACGTCGAGGAGTTCCACGCGAGCCGGGTGGCGCCTGGCTACGAGAACCTGCTGGACAGCTGACGCCGACTGCCCCAGGGGGAACACCGTTCAGGCTGCGGGGATCCTGGCGGTCAGTTTCTTCAGTCCTGCCTTGGGCGGGACTCTGACCGGCTCCGGCCAGCGCGGGCTGAGCTCGTCCCCGAGCGTGACGCCCCGGAGCTTGCGGGCGAAGAGCGGCAGGACCCAGTCCCGGACCCAGCGGCGCTGCCGGCGTTCCCAGTCCCGGAGGCCGGGCTTCGCCGGCGGCGCCCAGTCCTTGGCCTTGACCTTGTGCGGCACCCCGAGCTGGTCCAGGACCTGGCCGGCGAGATACTTGTGGCCGGCCTTGGACATGTGCAGCCGGTCCGAATCCCACATCCGCGGATCGTAGAACGCATCGAAGCACCAGTAGTCCACCAGCACGGCCTCGTATCTCGCCGCCACCTCGCGGACCCGCTGGTTGTAGACGGCGTTCCGCCGCTTGAGCGGTTCCAGGAGCGCTGAGACCCGGACATCGAAGCCGGTGAACAGCACCACCGTGGCCCCGCTGGCGGCAAGTCTCGCGACGAGGAATTCGTAGTCCTTCATCAGAGTGTGGATGTCGGTGCCGATATCGAGGATGTCGTTCCCGCCCGCGTATAAGGTGATCAGCGTCGGTTCCATGGCGAGCGCGGGTTCCAGCTGTTCCGCGATGATGTGCCGCAGCCTTTTGCTGCGGATCGCGAGATTGGCGTATTTCCACCCGGGGTCCGCTTTGGCCAGCTGCTCCGCCACCCGGTCCGCCCAGCCCCGCACCCCGTTAGGCAGCCGGGCGTTGTAGTCCCCCACCCCCTCGGTGAAGGAATCCCCCAGGGCAACGTAAACCCGGCGCCCATCAGGGCTGGGGGACAGAAGGTTTTCGGCCATGCCGCCACGCTAGCCCGGCCGGACGACGTCGGGGTTAACAGGCGGGGCACAGCAGGTGAGCCGGACTGTTCGCGTGACCCGATCCACCGCAACTAACAGCACCTAACAGCAACGCGGAGTCACTTACGGCCCATCCCGACGGGATTTATGGGCGATAAGTGACCCCGCGTTGCTAGAGGGGAGACGCGTTGCTAGAGGGGAGAGGGGAGAGGGGGTGGGGTGGGGTCGGGGCGGGGGTCAGCGGAGGACGATGTCCACCGGGTTCGCCTCGGAGCGCCAGGTTCCCTCGGACCCGGGGCGCGGGCCGATCACGGGAGCGGTGAGCACCCCGGAGCGGTTGGTGCGCTTGTCCCGCAGGATCTCGGTGACGGAGCCCAGGTGCCGGGACAGGTCGATCACGTTTTCCGGGGCGGCCAGGAGCAGCTGGAAGCCGAACTCATGCAGCGCCTTGATGCCGGCGCCGGCGAATTCCTCCGAGGCCAGGACAAAGGCCTCGTCCATCATCACCGTGCCGTAGGTGGTGAAGCCCTGCTCGGCGATGCCCAGCTGGTAGCTCAGTGCCGCGGCCATGATGAACGCGGTGAAGCGCTGCCGCTCGCCGCCGGACATCGAACCGGTGTCCGCATGCATAAAGACCTCGGTCTTTCTCCCCCCGCCCTTTTCAGCCCGGGAACTTTGGATCTCGCGGTGCTCCTTGCACTGGATGAAGAGGTGACCGCGGACGTCCAGCACCTCGGCACGCCAGCGCCGGTCCTCCGGGGTCTGCGAGCCGAGCCGTTTCACCAGCGTTTCAAGCGATTTGTAGCGGTTGGTGAGCTCGGCGTCGTCGTCCCCGTCCGCGCTGGAAGCCCCGGGCGCCGGGCCGGCTGCCTTCCCCGGGCGGGTGTGGCGTACCCTGAGCGCGTTCTGGATCGCGTCCTTGAACTGCTTCGCGGTGGCGGGCAGGGTCTGCTTGATGTCCAGTTCCAGGAAGCTGCCCTCATGGAAGTTGACCTCGGACAGGATCCCGTTCAGCGGCAGGATGCGGCTGGTGATCGAGCGGCGCTCCTCGTCCAGCAGGTGCAGCAGCGTGCTGAAGGACTCGTGCGTGCGCTGGTTGAAGAACAGCCGGAATTCGGCCTCCTGTGCCGGCAGCCCGTCGCTGACGATGGCGTGGTACCGGGCTTCGAACTCGCCCGCGGCGCCGATCGACGTGCCGTGGTCCGCGGAAATCGCCGTTCCCCACTCGCGCACGAAGCCCTCGAAGGTGCGTGTCAGCCGCTCCGAGGTGGCCTGACCGCGGGATTCGGCGGCGTGCAGTTCGGCGAGGAGCCGGGTCCGGACCTGGTTGGCCAGGTTGTCCAGCTCGTGCATTTCCAGGACGTCGCCGAAGCCGGTGAAGTACGGTTCCAGCGCGGTCACGGTGGCGTCCGACGGCGGCGACTGCGCCAGGCGGCCCCGTGCGGCGTCCAGCAGCGAATCGGCGGCGGAAAGCCGCGAGTCGACAGCCTTGTATTCGCTCTGCAGCACGGCCGCGGCCTCGGTGCTGGACTGGTGCTCGTGCCGGGCCGCCTCGATGTTGGCGCGCAACGGCTCGAGATCGGCCTGCGCGTCGAGCGCAGCCTTGAGGCGCTGTTCAATCCGTGCGAGTTCCTCCGCCGCCACGGCGGCCGAGACCTGCTCCCAGGGGCGGTGGTCCTCGGCCACCCGGCGCAGGGCCTCAAGCTGCCGGCTCATCCCCTGGTGGGACTCCTCCCGGCTCTGCGCCAGTTCGGCGGCCTTGGCCAGTTCCTGCTCCAGGTCCTCAACCTGGGCCGCGACGAGCTCCAGCTTGGCGGCGTTGTCGAAGCCGAGGACATAGTCCTGGCGGGAGGTGAAGCGGTCGTCCTTCTCCACGGTGTGGCGGTTTCGCTTGACCACCCCGCCCAGGCTCAGGCCTTTGTCCAGCCCGGCCAGTTCGTCCGGATCCTCGACGCACGGGTAGGCGAAATCGAGGGCGATCCGTTCCCGGATCCACTCGCCGGCCTCCGCGCCGGGCCCCATGGTGAGGATGTCCAGTTTGGTGAGCAGATCGCCGTCGGCCGCGTCCTGCACGGCCAGCGCGCCGCCGGGCAGGGGCTTGGAGACGTCCACCGCGCGCAGGGCACCGCGGACGGAATGGTCATTGAGGTAGCGGGTGACCGCGGCGAAGTGCTCGCCGGGGACCAGCAGGGTGGTGGCGAGGCTGCGCAGCGCGCGCTCGGCGGCCGGACGCCACTGTTCCTGGCCCTCGGCGAGGTCGATCAGCTCGCCGCCGAACGGCATCTGCTCCTCGGGGACGCCGGTGGCGGCTGCGATGGCGCTGCGGTTTTCAATGCTCGACGGCGGCAGCAGGGACTTGCGCGTCTTGAGCGACACCAGTTCCTGCCGGGCGGCGGCGAGTTCACGCTTCCTGGTCGCGTGGCCGTCGAAGGCCTCGAAACGCAGCTCCTTGAGCGCCTCCGAGTCGTCCTTCAGCGCGGCCGAGCGGGCTGCGGCGTGCTCGTGGGCCTGCTCCCAGCCGGCCGCGGACCACTGAAGTTCCAGGCCGGCGTCGGAGAGTGCCTTGCGGGCCGATTCCTCCACCTGCTGGCGGAGTTTGAGCCCCACCCGGGCGTTGTCCAGCGACTGCTCGATCGCGGAGATAGCGTTGCCGCCCTGGTTGTTGTAGTCCGCCTCAAGCTCGCGCAGCTCCTTGGCCAGTCCGTCCCGGATGCCGCGCTCGGCTCCGAGCTCCTTCGCTTTCGCCTGGGCCAGCTCCTTGAACCGGGCGAGCGTCTTCTCGTGGACGGTGACGGCCAGCTGCTGCGTGTACGCCGCGAATTCCTCGCCGGCGAGCTCCCGGAGCTTGTTGGCTTCGAGCAGGGACTGGGCATACTCTCTGTTCAGCCCGGGCACCGGCGCCAGCTGGTCGCGCTGCTGCCGGACGTCCTCAAGCCGCTGCCTGATGGACATCAGGTTGCTGAATTCCTCGACGACGTCATCCGCCGCGGCCAGCGTTGCCGGCGCGTCCAGGACCTGGTCGCGGAAGAAGTTGTTGACGCTGCCGCCGAGTCCCTTGCCGGCCTGGATGACGCGCAACAGCGGCAGGGCCTGGTCGGAATTGATCCCGAGCAGGCGCCGGAAGCGCTCCGCGAAGGCCTTGTGCACGTCGAAGATCTGGGCGTCCGGGAAAACCGTATCCAGCGCCGCCTTGGTGAAGCGCTTCTCCGCGATGCCCTCAATGGCCATGAGGTCCAGTGGCTTGTTGTCGATCAGGTAGTACCGGCCGACGCTGGACTCCGTGCCGTTTTTGGGCAGGTCGAACAGCGCCGACACCGTCACCCGCGTGCCCGCGGCGTTGTCGAAGGTCAGGGCGACGGCGGACCAGGTGGCGTCCGGGCGCTGGAACGCACTGGCCGAGCCCTCGCCCACGGCCTTGTCCCCCACCTTGCCGCGCATGTACGTGAACGTGGTGCGTTTGTCCTCCACCGCGCCGCCCGCGCGCTGGGCTGCGGCCTCGTTGGAGCGCGGCCTCGCGTCGTATACCCTGAGCATCGCGTCGAACAGAGTGGATTTGCCGACGCCGGAATTGCCGGTCAGCAGGGTGCCGTTGCGGTCCACGTGCATGGTGTGGGCGCCGTGGAAGGTGCCCCAGTTGACCACCTGGACCAGGGCAAGGCGCATCTGGCCGGGGTTGGTGAGCTCGCCCATCGGGAGCATGGTGGCGATGCTCACTTGGATTCCTCCGCTTCGGTGTGGTCGTCTACCGCGCCGTCGTCTGCAGTGTCATCCGGCTCGGTGTTCGCCGTGTCCCCGTCGAACTCGAGGAGCGGTTCCGTTCCTGACTGGTCGGTGGAGGCTGCCACCAGCGCGTCGATTTGGGCGGGGATGTCGCCGATGTTCTCAAAGGGGAGGGCCAGGGGCAAGGCATTGGAGATGGTGTAGACCTCGTCCAGGCCGGTGGTGAGGAGGAGCTGGCGGGCCAGGAGCTTGGTGATGGCGCGGTTGACGACATCGGAATCGCGGAGGGCATCCTGCTGGCCGGCCGGCTGGTAGTGGGCCACGAGCTCGGCGATTTCCTCGCGTGTGATCGTGGGGTCGGTCTGGGCCGTGACATGGCGGTCCAGAAGCAGACGCAGGCGGAGCAGCACGATGGTTTCCACCCGGCTCAGGGCCCGCTGCTGCCGCAGGATGCTGGAGCGGGTGCCGGCGCCGATGGCCTCCGGGTCCACCGGGCGCAGGACGGCCACCTTGCGTTCGTGGTCCAGCTGCAGGGCCAGGAAGAGTTCGGACAGGCGGCTGCGCAGGATCAGCTGGTTGTCCAGCAGCGTGGTCCAGAGCTTTTCATCCCGGCCACCATCGATGTACGGGCCCTTGAGGAGTTTCACGAGCGCCTGGCGGACCTTCATCGGGAGGACACCGGTGTCCCCCGGGAAGAGTGCGGCGCCGTCGACGAAGGTGTCGCGCGGGGTCAACGTGAAGGGGTCAGCGTGGATGTGCTGGGCAGGCTCCGCCTCCACTGCCTCTGGGGCCTCCGCTGCTGCCTGGGAAAGTTCAGTCATGTTCAATCCTTCTTAAGCGTGACGACCGGCAGGTACGCGGTGCGCGTGGAGCCGTCGATCTGTTCGAAGTCGAGAGTGTCCCAGTCCTCGCGGTCGAAGCCGGCACCCTGGTGCAGGGCGTGCGAGAGCAGGGCGCGGATCGAGTTGATGTGGCGTTCCCCCGGCGGGAGCTGCTCCCAGGCCTCGGCAAGCGTGGAAGCTCCCGCGAACGCGGCGCGGATCGCCTGGGGGCTGGCTTTGCCGGTCCGCGGCGAGCGCACCCGGTCCGAGTCGCTGAAAGCGATGGGGTCGGCCAGCTTGGGCGGGGCCGCGAACTCGTCCGGGTCGAACAGCTTCACCATGGCCAGAGACTCGAAGCCGGCATTGAACAGCACCGGTCCGCGGACCAGCCCGGGGCGTTCGCGTTCATACGGCAGGGACCGGATGGCCTGCTCGGCCTCCCTCAGGACCTTGCGGAGCCGGACGGACTGGCGGAAGTCGTCGCTCTGGACATAGGTGTTAAGGCTTTCGCTGAGCTTGCCGTAAATCCGCTGGATCTGGCTGTGCTGGGTACGCAATTCCGCCACCAGGTTTTTCAGCGTCTCGCGTTCCTCATGGCGGAGGTCATCGGCGAACTGCCGGCTGAGCACCTCGCCGATCGCCGACCGGAAACGCAGCTGCTGCTGCGGGTCCTCCAGGAACGCGGTGAAGGAACGGAAGGTCCTGCCCTCCGGGCTCTGCCGCAGCCGCTTGTCCGCTTCCAGCACTTGGGCCATTGTGGCGCCCTTGCTCAGGGACTCCTCGATGATCTGGTTGCGGAGCTCCCCCACCAGCTCCTCGATCCGGTCACGCATCTTCTTGTAGTCCGCGGGCAGGCTCGCTGCGAGGTCCAGGATGTTCCCGGCAGCCTCCACCGCCTCCTCGTCGTCGAGCAGGCCGTCAAAATCACCGGAGCTGATGTCCTCGATCAGCTGGCGCCGTTCGCCGATCTCCTCCTCGAGGGATTCCAGCCGGGCGCTCTGGTCCGGGTTGGTCTCGTTGGCGAGTTTCTCGACGTCGCCCAGCAGCGTGCCCAGCCGGGAACCGTTGAGGGTGGAGCGTTCGCTGGAGAGGCTGTCCAGGAAAGCGAGGACCCGGGCGGCGGGTTCGGTGACCTCGTAAACGATCTGGCCGGACTGGTTCCGCCGGGTCAGGAAGTTCTTGCGGGTCCACTCATCGCCAAATGACTTCCCGTTGGCGGTGCCACCCAGCCCCGGGTCCTGGCGGCGGAGCTGCTCAAGGAAGGCGTCGACGTCGGCGTGGAACTGTTCCAGCGGAAGCTGCGGCCGGGTGCGGGTAAAGGATGCCTGCAGCACGGCGATCACCCACGGCGCCGAGCGGGTCAGGGCCCAGGCGGGGCCCTTGGTGAGGAGTTCAAGGTCACGCAGCCGGGCGCTGATGGCGTCGGCGGAGGACAGGGCGGAGCGGGACACGCACTCTCCTAACGTCTGCCGTGGGATCGGGATCGGGCAGTGGATAACGGAAAACTGCCAGCTACAAGGTTAACGCAGGCCCCGGCTGTCATTCCCGGCCGCGCACCCCGGGGCTACCGCAACCGCCCCGTGACCTACGCCCCGGTAGCATTTCGATCCCGTATCAAGAGTCACGGCACGGCCCGTGGACTCTGGCTAGGGCACGTCCCGCACCCTACGCTCGGGCTACTGATTCAGCCGAAGCAATGGTGCAGGGGGAAGAATGCAGTTCGACTTAAGCGCAGTGGAAACGGCAACGCTGGTGTTCGTGGGAACGCTTGTCTTTGCCCTGGTACTCACGGTCTTCGTGATGACGGCGTCGTTCGCTGCCATGGTCCTGGTCGGCGTTGGCCGGCTCGCCTGGATCATCGCCGCGAATGTCCTGCTGGGACTTGTCCACGGCATCAACCACGTCTGGGACCGGCTGGTCCACCACGCGTCCACGGTTGAGCTTCCGGGTGACTTCGTCGGCGACATCGCGGCCGAGATTATGGGCCAATCGGCCCCTAGCACCGGAACCTACCCGCGGGTAGTCTTGCGGGACAGCTGAAGGGTCCTCCACCCACGGCGGATCCAGGGCTCGAGCCGGTAAACCCGGTTAGAGGAGATGCCCAATGAGCTCCGCCGTTGAGAATCCAGCCACTGACAATCCCGCCGACGGCCCCGCCGCGATGGCACCGGTCCCCGCTGAGGCGATCGGTCCGGCCGCCACCGCGGCCGACGCCCGCGCCATCGCCGAAGCCGCGCGTGAAACCAGTTGGGACCGGCCCAGTTTCGCCAAGGGCCTGTACCTCGGCAGCTTCGACCTCGGCCTGATCCACCCCTGGCCGGAAGCCCCGGCGGACGACGTCGAACGCGGCGAAGCGTTCATGGCCCGACTGACCGACTACTGCCGCACGATGTCCGGGCGCACTATCGAACGCGGAGCGCTGATCCCGGACAAGTACCTTAAGGACCTCGCCGGCATGGGGGTCTTTGGCATGAAGATTCCCCGCGACTACGGCGGCCTGGGCCTCTCGCTGGTCTATTACGGGCGGGCGCTGGCGCTGCTGGGTTCCGTCCACCCGAGCCTCGGCGCCCTGATCTCCGCGCACCAGTCCATCGGCGTCCCCGAGCCGGTGAAGGTCTTCGGGACCCCGGCGCAGAAGCAGGAATATTTGCCGCGCTGCGCCGCCGGCGCCATCACCGCGTTCCTGCTGACCGAGCCCGACGTCGGCAGCGACCCCGCCCGGATGGGCAGCACCGCCGCCCCCTCGGATGACGGCGAGTCCTACATCCTGGACGGGGTGAAGCTCTGGACCACCAACGGCGTCATCGCCGAACTGGTGGTGGTCATGGCGCTGGTCCCGTCCCGCACCGACGCTGACGGCACGGCCCACAAGGGCGGCATCAGCGCCTTCGTCGTTGAGATGGATTCTCCCGGCATCACGGTGGAAAACCGCAACGCTTTCATGGGCCTGCGCGGCATCGAGAACGGTGTCACCCGCTTCCACCAGGTCCGGGTGCCGGCGGCCAACCGGCTGGGCCGCGAGGGGCAGGGCCTGAAAATCGCGCTCACCACCCTCAATACCGGCCGGCTGGCGCTTCCGGCGCTCTGCGTCGCCTCCGGCCGGTGGAGCTTGAAGATCGCCCGGGAATGGTCCAATGCCCGCACCCAGTGGGGCAGGCCGGTGGGCAAGCATGAAGCCGTGGGCAAGAAGATCGCCTTCATTGCGGCCAGCGCCTTCGCCCTGGACGCCGTCTTCGAGCTGTCCGCTGAAATGGCCGACGCCGGGCAGAAGGACGTCCGTATCGAGGCGGCACTCGCCAAGCTGTGGTCGACGGAGATCAGCTGCCGGATCGCCGACGAGCTGGTGCAGATCCGGGGCGGCCGCGGCTTCGAAACCGCGGACTCGCTCGAGGCCCGCGGCGAGCGCGCCGTGCCGGCCGAACAGCAGCTCCGCGACCTGCGCATCAACCGGATCTTCGAGGGATCCTCGGAAATTATGAAACTGCTGATCGCCCGTGAGGCCGTGGACGCGCACCTTGCGGCCGCCGGAGACCTCGCCTCCGAGGACGCCAGCCTGTCCGACAAGGCCAGGGCCGCCGTCGGCGCGTCCGGTTTCTACGCGAAGTGGCTGCCCAAGCTTGTCGCAGGGGCAGGCATGGACCCACGTTCCTACAGCGACTTCGGCCGGCTCGCAAAGCAGCTGCGCTTCGTCGAGCGGTCCTCCCGGCGGCTGGCCCGGCAGACGTTCTACGGGATGGGACGGTGGCAGGCGAAGCTCGAGCACAAACAGGCGTTCCTGGGCCGGATTGTGGACATCGGGGCCGAACTGTTCGCGATGGCCGCCGCCTGCTCCCGGGCGGAAATGCTGCTACGGACCTCGCCGGAGAAGGGCGCGTCCGCCTATGAACTCGCCGAGGCGTTCTGTGAACAGGCCCGGGTGCGGGTGGATGAATACTTCGACCAGCTCTGGAGGAACACGGACGACGGCGACCACGTGCTCTCCCGCAAGGTCCTGGCCGGGGACTACGAATGGCTGGAGGCCGGGGTCCTGGACCAGTCCGAAGGAACCGGGCCCTGGATTGCCGATGCCAGTCCGCGCGCATCGATGAAGGCGAACCTGCACCGGAAGTACCGCTGACGGGGGCCCGTCAGCGGCCCTTCCCGCCACCCCAAAAATAGTAAGCATCCTTGCTACCTTTGACTGCCCGTGATTAGGTGGACCTGAGGCCTGCACACCGGCCTCCGCCTTGCGGTGCCCGGCCCAAACAATGGGCGCGGGTCATTCAGTGAAAGTGAGCAGTCCCGATGAGCAACCCAGCAGGCCCCGAAGATCGCACTCCCCGCCGCGCCCGTGACGAGGATGGGGCCGTGAGCCAGGACGCCCGAATCCACGATGCCCGGCAGGACGCTGACCGCCCCGGCGCCGCTTCCGCCAACGACACCCGCACCCTCCCAACAGGTGCTGCTGCCGGCACGCCCACCCGCGCCCAGGACGTGGTCCACACTGAACCGGTCCGCACGGAGCCGACCCGAAGCCAGCCCGTAACGGCCGTGCGCCATGACGAGCCCGCCCGTGTCACTCCCCCGCGCGACACTGTCGTCGAAGAGGTTCCCACCCGCGAAACCGTGGTGGCCCGCGAAAAGGAGCAGTTCGGTGGGATCCAGATCGGTTCGGCCTTCTTCGGCTGGCTCGCCGCCACCGGTCTGGCTGTGCTCCTGACCGCGCTGGTCGCCGCCGCCGGCACCGCCGTCGGGCTTGCCACCAACACGGACGTCAACGCCACGGTCACCTCCGGCAACGAATCCGTGGGACTCGTCGGCATCATCGTGCTGCTGGTGATCCTGTTTGTGTCCTACTTCGCCGGCGGCTACGTCGCCGGCCGGATGGCGCGCTTCAACGGAGCGAAGCAGGGGTTCATGGTGTGGATCTGGGCCCTCATCGCCGCGGTCGTTGTCGCCATCCTCGGCCTCGTGGCAGGCCAGAAGTACAACATCCTGGCCCAGCTCAATAGCTTCCCCCGCATCCCGGTCAACGAGGGCCAGCTGACCAGCACCAGCATCATCGCTGCAGTGGTGGTGGCCGCGGTGGCTCTGGTGGGCGCTGTCATCGGCGGAACCGCCGGCATGCATTTCCACCGCAAGGTGGACCGCGCCGGGTTCGCGCCGGTGGACACGGTCGAGGAACGCTAGGCAGGCAGCCGTCCGGAACCTGCCGGGCGTCGGGCAACGCTGCCCGGCGCCCGTTAGCTGTTTAACCGCCCTGTTCAACCGCCCGCTGGCTGCGCCGGCCGGTCAGCCGAACTCGACGGCGACGGCGTTGTAGTAATACCAGCGGCGGTTGACCCGCAGGAAGCGGCTCGTCTCGTGGTGGACTCCGCGTTCGCCGTCCTGCCGGAAGTAAGCCTTGAACTCCACGGTCCCCTCGGTATCCAGCGGGCCGCCGCGCCCGGTGGAGACGATATCCAGCCGGCGCCACTGCATGTCCGGGTCCAGTTCCAGCGCCGCCGGCCGGGTGTCCGGGTGCCAGGTCCGCAGGAGGTAGCCGGCGTCCAGCACGACGAAGGCGCTGTACCGGGAGCGCATCAGTTGTTCAGCCGTTGGCGCTTCCGCCTCGCCGCGGTGGAAGCGGCCGCAGCACTCCCCGTACTGCTCCCCGGAAAGGCAGGGGCAGTTGCCCTGGAACGGGGCCTGGTCCGGCCGGGCAGGGGCTCCGGGACCGGCAGCGGCTGGGGGCGTCACAGTTTGTCCTTTCCGGGGGCCGGACGACGCCGGCAGGCTCCTTCCGACTATAGACGCACGGCCCGGCGGCACCGGGCCGGCGGCACGCATAACAGCTTTGACACGTCTCCGCGAAGAGGCCGGATGCCTGCGTGTCCGGGGGAAAAAGTACGTATTGTTAAGGGGTCCTGCTCTGCCCGCCGTCCTGGGCGGGACACGTCGCGGCGAGGCCAGTTAGGAGAGATGAAGTGGGAGATCCGACAACTATCGCCCTCAACCTGACCTTCTTCGGGACCCTGGGAGTGGCGCTGGTCATGTTCTTCGGTCTCTTCCTCGTCTTTGTGGCCACACTGGTGATTGCCGGCCTCGGCCGGCTGGTCGCCGTGACCGTCATGGCCGTAGGGCACGGGCTGTTCAGGACCGGCAGCAGAGCCGAACGAATTGCCCCACCCGTCCAGCAGGACAGCCCACTCCGGACCATCGGGGCCGCCCCGCAGCCTCAGTCCGGCAAGACTGCCAAACCGGGGAAGGCCGCCAAACCGGGCAAGCCCGCCAGGCCCGCCACAGCCGCCAAGAAGGAACCCGTCCTGGCACCGGACTGGTCCGCCGCCGTCGAACGGGCCGATGCCCGTGCCGCCGCCCGGGCCAAGGCGGCCGCTGCCCCGGAAGTCAAGGTTTCGGTCCGCGAACTGCCCAGCCCCACAGCTCCGGCCCAGGACATAGCGGCCGTGGCGCCGCTCGTGGAGTCAGCCACGGACCGGAATGGCCAGCTCGGCACGGTCCCGCCGGCCTTTAAGAAATCCCCGATGCCCGCCGCGAAGTCACTGCTGGACACGGGCTCGCTGGTATCACTTCCCGGCCACCTGCCGCTGCCCAGGAAGCCCCTGGGCGGGCCCCTGAACGAACAACTGCCCAGGCCGCAGAACAAACAACTGCCCAAACCCCAGGCCCAGGAGCGCAAAGCAGGCTGAGGCCTTACCCCGGGCAGGCAAGTCGGCTACGGTGAAACCCATGGAATTCAGATACCTCGGGAACAGCGGCTTCAAGATTTCGGAAATCACCTTCGGCAACTGGCTCACGCACGGTTCCCAGGTGGAGAACGAGGTCGCCACCCAGTGCGTCCGGGCCGCCCTCGACGCCGGTATCAGCACCTTCGACACCGCGGACGTCTACGCCAACACGGCCGCGGAGACCGTGCTCGGCACGGCCCTCCAGGATGAGCGGCGGGAATCGCTGGAAATCTTCACCAAGGTCTTCGGCCCCACCGGCCCCAAGGGCCACAACGATCTTGGCCTGTCCCGCAAGCACATACTGGAGGCCATCAACGGCTCACTGACCCGGTTGCAGACGGACTACGTGGACCTCTACCAGGCCCACCGCTACGACTACGAAACCCCGCTGGAAGAGACCATGCAGGCCTTCGCGGACATCGTGCGGCAGGGCAAGGCCCTCTACATCGGCGTCAGCGAATGGACGGCCAGCCAGATCCGTGACGGCCACGCCCTCGCCAAGGAACTCGGCTTCCAGCTGATCTCCAACCAGCCGCAGTACTCCATGCTGTGGCGGGTCATCGAGGCCGAGGTGATTCCGGCCTCCGAGGAGCTCGGCCTTTCCCAGATCGTCTGGTCGCCGATGGCGCAGGGCGTGCTGAGCGGCAAATACCACCCCGGCAAGCCAGCCCCGGAGGGCAGCCGCGCCACGGATTCCAAGGGCGGCTCGAAAATGATCGAGCGCTGGATGTCCAACGAGGTCCTCACCGGCGTCCAGCAGCTCAAGCCGATCGCGGAGGAGGCCGGGCTGACCATGGCCCAGCTGAGCATCGCCTGGGTGCTGCAGAACAAGAACGTGGCCTCCGCCATCATGGGTGCGTCCCGGCCGGAACAGATCGAGAAGAACGTGGCGGCCGCGGGCGTGAAACTGGACGCCGGAATCATGGAGAAGATCGACGCCGTCATCGGCCCGCTGGCCGAACGCGACCCGGCGCAGACCAAGTCACCCGCCTCCCGGGAGGCATAAGCCCATGACCGGCGCCCCCACGCTCGCCGTCACCGGTTCCACCGGGCACCTGGGCGGCGTGGTGGCCCGGCTGCTCGCCGAAGCCGGCACCCCGCAGCGGCTCCTTGTGCGCGACCTCCACCGGGCCCCGGACCTGGAACACGCTGTCCCCGTGTTGGTTAGCTACGCCGACCCGGTGCTCTCGAAAGCCGCCCTTGAGGGGGTGAGGACGCTCTTTATGGTCTCCGCGGCCGAGGCCGAGGACCGGCTGCAGCAGCACTACACGTTTGTGGACGCGGCGGCCGCGGCCGGCGTGCGGCACGTCGTCTACACCTCGTTCTTCGGCGCGGCAGCTGATTCCGTCTTCACTCTGGGCCGGGACCACTTCGCCACCGAGGAGCACATCAAGGCCTCCGGGATGGATTTCACCTTTCTGCGGGACAACTTCTACTTGGACTTCCTGCCGTTGCTGGCGGGGGCGGACGGTGTTATCCGCGGCCCCGCCGGGGACGGTGTAATGGCAGCCGTCGCCCGGGCGGACATCGCACGTTCCGCCGTCACCGTGCTCCGGGACCCGGCCCTGCACGTCGGCAGAAGCTACGATCTCACCGGTCCCGAAGACGTTTCCCTGGCCACGGCCGCGGAACTCCTCACCGCCGGGACAGGCCGGACCATCACGTTCCACAATGAGACCCTCGAGGAGGCCTACGCCTCGCGGGCCTCCTACGGTGCTCCGCCGTGGCAGGTGGACGCATGGGTGAGCACCTACACCGCGATCGCCGCCGGCGAACTGGCCGGGCCGACGTCCGCCGTCCACGAACTCACCGGGCGCGAACCGCTGGGCCTGGCACAATTCCTGGCCGTGTCGCACACGATTTAGGCCCGCGCGCAGCCACCACCGTGCCGGGTTGGACAGTATTGACGGGTTCCGGACTGCGGCGTAGACCTGAAGACGGGTGACACCGGTCCAAAGCCGAGCCGGTCCGGAACAGAATCGCAGTGCCATGCCAAAGCAGATGTCGCGACACTCGTCCATCTTGAAAACACCGCGCCACGGACGGAAGCCCTCGCCGCACCCCGGCGAGCCGAGCCACGGCCCGCTGACGGCGGAGGAACTCCAGCTCGCCGTGCGGAATCACTCGATGCCGCTGGAGGCCCTGCGGAGTGACACCACACCGCCCGGGCTGCACTACCTGCTGAACCACTTCGACATCCCGTTCATCGATGCCGCGCACTGGCACCTGCAGATCGGCGGCGCCGTCCAGCGGTCGTTGGAGCTGAACCTGAAAGCGCTCCGCCGGGCGCCGATGATCAGCGTCCCGGTGACCTTGGAGTGCGCCGGCAACGGCCGCTCGCTGCTGCGGCCCCGCCCGCTCAGCCAGCCCTGGCAGCTGGAGGCCGTCGGCACCGCCGTGTGGACCGGGGTCCCGCTCGCCTACCTGCTGGCCCAGGCCGGGGTGGACGACGACGCCGTGGAGGTGGCTTTCGCCGGCGCCGACAGCGGAATCCAGGGCGGCGTCCGGCAGCAGTTCGCCCGGAGCCTCCCGGTTGCCGAGGCGCTGCGCCCCGACATCGTGCTGGCCTACCAGATGGACGGCCATGAGCTGCCACCGCAGCACGGCTACCCGCTGCGGCTGGTGGTCCCGGGCTGGTACGGCATGGCGAGCGTGAAGTGGCTGACCTCGGTCACGGTGCTGACCAAGCCGTTCGAGGGATTCCAGCAATCCGTCGCGTACCGCTACCAGCAGGACGCGGACGACGCCGGCACGCCGGTCAGCTGGATCAAGGTCCGCGCCCTGATGGTCCCCCCGGGCGTCCCGGACTTCTTCACCCGGAGCCGGATCGTTCCGGCCGGGCCGGTGATACTGACCGGCCGGGCATGGTCAGGCGAGGGTGCAGTACGGCGCGTCGAGGTGGGAATCGACGGCAAGTGGGCGCCCGCGCAGCTGCAGCACCCGGCCGCGCCCTTCGCCTGGTGCGCCTGGTCCCTGCCGTGGGTGGCCGACCCCGGAGACCACGAGTTGTCCTGCCGCGCCACCGACGCCACCGGTGCCACCCAGCCGCTGGAGCAGGTCTGGAACTACCAGGGCATGGGCAACAACGTGGTGCAGCGGGTCAAGGTGACGGTCCAGTAACGGGCCGCGCTCAGCAGCCCTCGAAGTCGGTGAGCACCTTCACCTTCTCCGCCGAGGCCGAGGTGGGGTCAAAGGTGTAGCCCAGCCACTCCCGGGCAAGCCGGCGGGCCAGTTCCACCCCGACCACCCGCTGGCCCATCGTCAGGATCTGGCAGTCGTTGGACAGCACCGAACGCTCCACACTGAACGAGTCGTGGGCGGTGGCCGCGCGGATGCCGTCCACCTTGTTCGCGGCGATGGCCACACCGATCCCCGTCCCGCAGAACAGGATGGCCCGGTCCGCGTGGCCGTCCCGAATCAGCTCGCCGGCCGCGATGCCCACGTACGGGTAGGGCCGGGTGAACTGCTCGGGTGCGTCGCCGCGGTTGACGCCGATGTCGATGATCTCGCTGACCCGAGGGTCCGAGCGGAGATCCGCCAGGATCCTGTCCTTGTAGTCGACGCCGGCCTCGTCGGCGCCCACAATGAGGCGGATGCCCGCCGGAAGTCCTTCCGCCGCACCCTCGGCGGATTCGGGGCCTGTCTGGGAGCGGTTCATGAGCTGGCCCCCCGCCGGCTGCCGGACCGCGGTGAGGTGCGGTCCCATGACGCTGAAGATCATCGCCAGCGAGGTGGCCCCCGGATCGGGCGTCCCCACACTCTTTTCCGCGAGCGGACGGGCTCGTCCCCGGCGCGGACGCAGGGCCGCGGTGGCTTCCGCCGCGGCGGTGGCCGCCCTGGCCGCTTCGGCCCAGATCAGCCCGGGCGCTCCCCCTCCGTCCGCCAAACGACGGAGCGTGTCCGTAAAAGGAACCAGCGCGTCCACCATGGTCTTGTCGCCCACCTCGGCTTGGCCCAGCTCAACAATCCGGGACGCGAAGGACTGCACTGCGGCGGCAAGCTCATCCACGCCGGGGGCATGCTCGTCGCCGAGGGACTCGCCGAAGGCCCGCAGACCGGCGCCCCACAACACACCGGAGGTGCCGCCGGCCTTGTCCGCCCAGGCGTCGCCAGCCGCGGCCAGTACGTCGCCGGCGCCCGCGCCCTGGACGAACGCCTCCGCGGCTGCGGCGGCGGCGGCATCGACTCCGCGGACCATGCCCCGCCCGCGGTCGCCGTCCCCGGCAACAGCGTCGAGGTCGCCGAGCCGCTGTTCGGCTTCATGCAGCGCTTCGCGGGCGCCGCGGAGGGCAGCAACACATTTGTCGGCGTAGGCCCGCGACCCCTCCCCGGCCTCGAACACGCCAGCAGCAGCGGCGCCGCCGGGAGCCTCGTCGGTGTCCGCGGATCCTGGCAGCAGGGCGGCCGCGCCTCGCCGGTAGGCGGGTGTTTCCGCCGGAGCCGTCCAGAGAGGCTCGAGCTCCTCATCCAGCCAGGTGACGCTCAGCGAGATGCCGGCCATGTCCAGGCTTGTGACCAGTTCACCGACCTCGGGCATCACCAGCGTGTAGCCCGCGGCGCGAAGCAGCGGGGCGACGGTCAGCCACAGCACAAACAGCTCTTCGTGCTTGGTGGATCCGAGGCCGTTGAGGATCACTGCGATCCGCCGGCTGGTGCCCTGGGGTGTCTCTGCGAGCACGCGGGAGACGAGTTCCTGGCCAAGTTCCTTCGCGGGCGGCAGCTCGGTGTCGAAAAGCCCCGGCTCGCCATGGATCCCGAGGCCCAGGCCCATTTCCCCATCCTTGAGCGTGAACAGCGGCGCCGCCGCTCCCGGGAAGGTGCAGCCATGGAACGCGCTTCCAATGCTGCGGGTCAGCCCATTGGCCTTGCGCCCGAGCCGGACGACGTCGGCCAGGTTTGCGCCCGCCTCGGCGGCGGCCCCCATGATCTTGAAGACGGTGAAGTCCCCGGCGATGCCGCGGCGCTTGCCGGACTCCGACGGCGGGGCGCTGGCGATGTCGTCCGTCACGAGCACGTTCTCGACGGCGATCCCTTCGGCGGCCAGCCGTTCGCTGGCCATCCCGAAGTTCATCACGTCGCCAGCGTAGTTACCGTACGCGAAGACAACGCCGGCGCCGTCCTCTGCGGACTTCGCCACGGAATACGCCTGCTGCGCCGAGGGCGAGGTGAAGATGTTTCCCACCACGGCACCGTCCGCCAGTCCGGCGCCAATCAGTCCGGCGAAGGCCGGGTAGTGGCCCGAGCCGCCGCCGGCCAGCACCGCGACTTTCCGGTTGGCGAAGCGGCGGCGGCGGACGGCACCGTCTGGCACCTGCCGGACCAGGTCCGAGTGGAGGTCGCAGAATCCTGCGAGGGCTTCCTCGGCAAAGTCGGCGGGGTCGTTGAATATTCTGGTCATCTTGGGCTCTCTAACCTGCGCCTGCGAGGGCTGCTAGTGGATGTGGCTTCCGCCGTTGATGTCGATGGTGGTTCCGGTGAGGTAGGCGGACTCCTCGGAGGACAAGAAGGTGATCACGGCCGCGATTTCCTCGGTGCTGGCATTCCGGCCCACGGGAATGCCGGCGTTGATGGCGGCTTCCTGCTCGTCGGTGCTGCCGACCCGGATGTTGGTGTCCACCGCGCCGGGCGTGATGGCGTTGACTGTCACGCCGGTGCTGCCGATTTCACGGGCAAGCGCCTTGGTGAAGCCGAGGATGGCGGCCTTGGCGGCGGAGTACGGGACCTTGCCGAAGACGCCGCCGCCGCGCTGGGCCGAGACGGAGGACATGTTGACGATCCGGCCCCAGCCACTCGCGATCATGTCCGGCAGGAAAGCCTTGGTGACGAGGTAGGTGCCCGTGGAATTCACCGCCATGACCTTGTTCCACAGCTCCAGCGTGGTCTCCAGGAAAGGCAACGGCGAGGTGATGCCGGCAATGTTGGCGAGGGCACCGACCGGGGGAAGGTTCCCGGAACGGACCTCGGCCGCCACGGCCTGGTAGGCCGCGGCGACGGACTCCTCGCTGGCGACATCGATCTCGTGGCCGAAGGCGGGAACGTTGAATTCGTTGCCGATGTCGGCGGCCACTTTGGCGGACTTCTCGCCGTCGAGGTCCAGGATCACGACGGCCCAGCCGTCGTTGGCGTAGCGGCGTGCGGTGGTGATGCCGATGCCCCGGTCCGAGGTGGCTCCGGTCAGGACGGCGGTGCGCTGGATGGTGTTGCTCATGATGCTCCTTGAATGGTGTGTGTTGTGGCTCTGCCGGGATCGGCTGCTCAGATGAGGTCGGTGATGTAGCTGGCGGCCTTGGCGGCCGCGGCCGGGCGTTCCTCGTGGGTAACATCCCGGGTTTCGAGTTCGAGCGAGAAATGCCCGGTGTAGCCCTGCGCGGCGGCAGCCCGGAGCCCTGCCGCGAAGTCCGCGTGGCCGTTGCCGATGCTCAGGTTGATGTTTCCGGGGACCGCGTCGCGCAGGTGGATGTGGGAAATCCGGCCCTCGTGGCGCCGGAGGTACTCGAGCGGGTCCTCGCCGGCGGCCACGATGTGGCTGAAGTCCATGACGATTCCGACGCCCGATTCCGCCAACCGCTGGGCCAGCAGTTCGGCGCGCTCGAGGTTCCAGCAGAACCGGAGGAAATGCAGGGACTCGGTCCAGAGTTCGACGCCGAACTCGGCGGCGCGCTGCTCGGCGTGTGTCAGCCCGGCGGCGATGGTGTCCAGGTCCTTCTCAAGGCTGCGGACCGGATCATGGCTCAGGGCTCCGCAGGGAAGGACCAAGGCCTTGGCACCGGTGCCCGCCGTGAGGGTGAGCAGGGCCTCGAGGTGCCGCTCGCGGGCAGCGACGCCCTCGGCGTCGAGCACGGCGTTCAGGTCCCCGATGTCCCCGTTGACCGAGCGGACCCGCAGCCCCGAGGCAACGACGTCGGCCGTCACGGCGGCGACGGCGCCGGCATCCAGGTCGTAGGGGACGTGGTCACAGACGCCGGGGAGCGCGCCAAGGTCGATTTCCCCGAAGCCGAGGTCGGTGATGGTGCGCAGCGCCGCGGGCAGGTCCTGGTGGCGGAAACTGATGGATGAGCAGCCGAGTCGGGGGTTGAACATCGTCGTTGATCCTCTGGTCATGCCCGGGGGCGGTGGTGATGCAAACCACATTACGGATGTCTACTGTCAACAGTCAACCTTTGAAGTTGACTGTTGACATTCACGTATGGCGGGGGTCACACTGGCGTATCATTTGTTAACAGTCGACAGTGGTGGCGCGGAGGCGTCACTCGCTCTTCGAAAGGGATTCACAATGAGCAAAGAAGCTCTCACCATGCGGGGCCCGGTCCACGGCACCAAGGATGCAAGGCGGGTCGCCATTGGTTCCGGCGTTGGCGCAGTGATCGAGACCTACGACTTCATCGGATTCGGCACGGCAGCCGCCCTGTATTTCGGAACTGCCTTCTTCCCCACCGGAGACCCGGTGACGGGCACCCTCGCCGCCTTCGCCACGCTGGGCGTCGGATTTGCCGCCCGTCCCATCGGCGGCATCATCGGCGGCCACCTGGGAGACAAACTCGGCCGCAAGCCGGTTCTGGTCGCATCGCTGATCCTGATGGGCATCGCCACCTTCGTGATCGGCCTGCTGCCCACCTACAGCCAGGTCGGCCTGCTGGCCCCTGCCCTGCTCGTGTTCGTCCGCATCGTCCAGGGCCTGGCCTTCGGCGCGGAATGGGGCGGCGCGATCCTGATGAGCTACGAACATGCTCCCTGGAAGTCCAAGGGCAAGTACACCGGCATGGTCCAGGCAGGCTTCCCGGTCGGGCTGCTGCTGGCAAACCTGGTGTTCCTCGCCAGCGCCCAGCTCGGCGGCGAACTCTCCTGGCGCATTCCGTTCCTCGCCAGCATCGTGCTGGTCGCCGTCGGCCTCATCATTCGCTCCAAGGTCCCCGAGTCCCCCGTTTTTGACGAGGTCAAGGACAGCGGCGACATTGTGAAGTCGCCCATCACGGAGGTCCTCAAGACCGACTGGCGCAATATCGTCAAGGGCATCGGCCTCCGCATTGCCGAGACCGCAGGTTACGCCGTGTCCATCACCTACATGATTTCCTACCTGAACAGCCAGCACTTGGCCGACAAGACCCAGACTCTCGTGGCGCTGTGCATCGCCTCGGCCATCGGCATCCTCGCCACCCAGGCCTGGGCCCGGCTGACGGACAGGATCGGCCGCCGCCCGCTCTATGTCTGGTCCTGCGCTTTCGCCCTGCTGTTCGGCATCCCCATGTTCCTGCTGGTCAATACCGGACTCTTCATCCTGATCATCGCCACCCTCGTCGTTTCGTACGCGGTGTGCCAGAACTCCCTCGCCGGCGCCCAGGGCGCCTGGTTCCCGGAGCTTTTCCAGGCCAAGACCCGCGCCTCCGGCGCCTCGCTTGCCTACCAGATCTCGGCCATGGTCTCCGGCTTCACGCCGTTCATCACCACGCTGCTGTTCGTCAGCTTTGGGTGGATGGGACCGGCATTGCTCTTCAGCCTGTACGCCGCCATCGGCCTCTGGGCCGCCGTCGCCACCCGCGAAACCTGGGGCAAGCGCGAGCGCCAGCTCGCGGACGAGGCCAGCAAAAGCACCCCCGAGCCGGTGATCGTCTGATGGCAGCAACGCAGGCAGTTCACACGGCCGGGCGGATTCCCGGCGAGACGGCAACGGAGCGCTCGGCGCGTGTCGGCGGCGCCGCATATCGGATTCGGCACCATGCGCTGAACATGGGCGAGGTGCAGGGCCAGGGCTACGTGGGCCAGGCCCTGGGCGCGGCGGACATGCTCGCCGCTGTTTATGCGGACCAGTTGCGCTTCCGCGCCGACGATCCGGAGTGGTCCGTCCGCGACCGGTTCCTCCTCTCCACCGGCCACTACGCGATCGGGCACTACGCGGCCCTGGCCGAGGCCGGGATCATCCCGGTCGAGGAACTGGAAACCTACGGCTCGGACGATTCACGGCTGCCGATGTCCGGGATGTCCACCTACACACCCGGGATGGAGATCTCCGGCGGATCCCTTGGCCACGGGCTCTCCATCGCGGTCGGCATCGCCCTGGGCCTGCGCCATCAGGGCTCCCCCGTGAGGGTCTACAACTTCCTCTCCGACGGCGAACTCGACGAAGGCTCCACCTGGGAGGCCGCGATGGGCGCCCACCACCACCAGCTCGGCAACCTGACCGCCATGGTCGATATCAACGCCCTGCAGGCCGACGGCAAGACCGACACCGTGCTCCGCACCGAACCCGTCACCGAAAAGTGGGAAGCCTTCGGCTGGTACACGCAGCGCGTGGACGGCAACGACATCAGCGCGTTGCTGGCAGCGTTCGACAACGCAGCAGCACAGGCCGCCGCCACTGGACGTCCGTCCGTAATCCTGTGCGACACCAAAGTCGGCCGGGGTGTACCGCTGCTGGAGGAACGCGAGAAGGCGCACTTCATGCGCATCGAGGACCACGAGTGGCAGACCTGCCGCGAGCAGTTGACTGCAGGATACGAAGAGAAGGCCAGCCGATGAGCACCTCCACCGCACCGAAGCTGAAAACCTCAGCCATGATCGCGTCCTTCGCGGACCCGGGCCAGAAAACGGCGTCGGCCCCGTTCGGGCACGCCCTGGTCAAGGCCGCCCAGGGCAACGACAAGATCGTCGGCCTGACCGCCGATCTGGGCAAATATACCGACATGCACATCTTTGCCCAGGCCTACCCGGAACGGTTCTTCCAGATGGGCATGGCCGAGCAGCTGCTCTTCGGGGCCGCCGCCGGTCTGGCCGAGACAGGCCTGGTGCCGTTCGCGTCCACATACTCCGTCTTTGCGGCGCGGCGGGCCTACGACTTCCTCTGCCTGGACGCGGCCGAACCGAACCTGAATGTCAACATCGTCGGCGGTCTCCCCGGCCTGACCACCGGGTACGGGCCAAGCCACCAGGCCACCGAGGACATGGCGATCTTCCGCGGCATGCCCAACCTGATCATCGTGGACCCGTGCGACTCCCTGGACATCGAGCAGGCCGTCCCCCAGCTTGCCGCCAGCGCAGGGCCCAGCTACCTCCGCCTGCTGCGCGGAAACGTCCCGACCGTCCTGGACGAGTACGACTACAGCTTCGAACTCGGCAAGGCCAAGGTCTTGCGCGGCGGCGCCGACGTCGTCTTCATCTCGAGCGGCCTGATGACCATGCGCGCCCTCCAGGCCGCAAAAGCCCTCGCCGCGCACCACGTCGACGTCGCAGTTGTCCACGCGCCCACCATCAAACCCTTCGACGCCGCGACGGTCCTGGCGGAGCTCAACACCGACCGCCTTGCGGTGACGCTGGAAAACCACAGCGTGGTCGGCGGGCTCTTCGAAACTGTCGCTTCCGCCGTCGTCACCGCCGGCCTGGCCAAACGCGTCGTACCGATTGCCCTGCCGGATCAGTTCCTCGACGCCGGTGCCCTGCCCACCCTCCACGACCGCTACGGACTCACGGTCCAGAAAATCGTGGCGAAGGTCCTGGCAGAACTGGGCTAGCAGTCAGCAACGGCGGAAGCGCGGCACGGGCACAGGGTCCGTTCCGCGCTTCTGCCGTAAGATCAACAGTTAACACACCAGCGGTTGACAGTGAGTTGTCAACCGTCACCACGCGATATTGAGGACACCCGCCATGGCCGGAGCTACAGCACCGCTGCTGGGACTCGAGAAGAAGAGTCTCCGCGAACAGGCATTGTCCGCGCTCCGCATCGCCATTACCAGCGGGGAACTTGAACCAGGACGGCACCTCGTGGAGACCGAGCTGTCGGACATGCTGCAGATCAGCCGCGGGACCCTGCGGGAGGCCCTGCGCCAGCTGGAGCAGGAGGGCCTGCTCTCCGCCGGGCCGCGGGGCAGGCTGTCAGTGCGCCACCTCGACGCCAAGGAAATCCGCGACATCTTCGCGGTGCGGGCCGCGCTTGAATCGCTCGCCGCCCGCACGCTGTGCGAACTGCCGGACCGGGTGCAGGTCGCAGCCTCGCTGCGCACCGCGATTGATGCCATGGCGGCGGCCGCCGAGGGCAGCCTTGAAGAGCGGATCGAATCCGACCTCGAATTCCATCGGACCATGTGCCGGCTCACCGGCAACGAAACCCTGCTGCACTCGTGGGAGTCCCTGGAGGGTTCCATCCGCATGTCCATTATGTTCGCGGGTGTGGAGCGGGCTGTCAGCAACATGAGCGTCGACCGGCACTACGACATCGTCACGGCAATCGAGTCCGGCGACGCCTCGCTCGCGCGGCAGACCATCCTCGAGCACATGGACGGGGCCGCGGCGAACCTGGTGGCGTAGCCCTAGTAGTCCACGATCGCGCCGGCGGAGATGTTGACCGTGGCGTCGGTGATGGCCCCGGCCTTGTCAGAGGCCACAAAGCAGGCGACGTTCCCGACATCCGCCAGCGTTGCGGTGCGGTTCAGGTGGGCGGACCTGGCGATCTCCACGATGATCTCCTCCCGCCCCTCCGTCTGCCACGGGATCGTCTCGATGATCCCGCCGGACACCATTGTGACCACCCGGATGCCGTGTTTGCCTAGTTCCAGGGCCCATTGCCGGCGCAGCCCCTCCATCGCGTCCAGGGCCACCTTGAAGCCGCCGAGCCCGGGCAGGGTCTGCGGACCGGAGCCGCCGAACATCAGCACCACACCGGAACGCTGTTTGATCATGTGGGTCGCTGCGGCCCGGGTGGTGAGGAAATGGGCCCGGGTGGCCAGGCTGATCGGCTGCGTAAAGTCATTGACGTCAATGTCCATCAGCGGCTGCTGGACGTCGCCGAAGGAAATGACGTTGAAGGAGATATCGATCCTTTTGTGCTTCCTCGCCACCCGGTCCACGAATGCGTCGACCTGTTCCTCGTCCAGGGCATCAACGACGGACGTTTCGGCCCGGCCGCCCTCCTCCTGGATGTCCCGGGCTACCTTTTCCAGCCGTGACCCGGTCCGCCCGGCGAGGTGGACGAAGGCGCCCTCCGCTGCGAAAGCCCGGGCCACGGCGCCGCCGATGGAACCGCCCGCACCATAGATCAGCGCGGTTTTGCCCTGCAGCAACCCGCTTCCCGGCACCTCGTTGTTCAGCATGATCGCCTGCCTCCCGCCGTGGAGTGGTAAATTCCCTCCACTATGTTCTCGCCGGAAGCCGCTGGCAAGAGGCGTCGGCCAGTTCAGGGGGCATGGCGCTGCGGTAAGAGAAGTCCCGGGCGGTTCAGGCGCGCGGCGGATTGTCCGGGCTGACGGGGGCTTCCGGCTCATCCGCGCCGTGAGCTGCGGGGCCGCCGATACCGTAGAACCCCGGCTCGCCCTGGGCCGGACCGGGCGGGGCGGCACCGGGACCTCCCGGAACCGGCGCGAATTCAGGCCCGGCGGGCGGCACCGGTAGGGAAATCGCAGCCGTGTCGCCCGGATCCCGGGGCCCCATGTCCAGGTGGAACGGCGGGTATTCGTCGCGCATCAGGGAAACGTATGCGCTGACGCGGTAGATCCAGCGGTTCAGGCCCATCAGGAAGTCGAAGAGACCCCGAGGGTACACCCCGGTGAACAGCAGGATGACCCCGGCGATGAAGACCAGCAAACCGAGCAGGGAGGCCCCCACGCCGACCTGCACCCAATGGCCGTCGCGGTATACCCAGGCCTGGGCGGTCCCGGTCAGCAACGCGATGATCAGCAGGTGTGGGATGGCCAGCAGCCAGGACTTGACGAGCACCAGGCCCCGGGACAGTTTCTCGGGATAGTCGACGTCAAAGTCAGCGGGGTAGTCGGTGCGCTCCAAGGTGAAGGGGGGATAGATGTCCGTGCCGAGCGCCCCGTAGGAGTAGAAGGCCACCCGCCAGCTCCAGCGGATCACCCCGACGTTGAAGTTGAACAGCGAGCGCGGGTAGCGGCCGGTGAACAGGATAGCGAACCACGCCACGATCGTCACCACCCCGAACGCAAACCACAGGAAGAAGAGGACGATGAAGTGCGGGATCGCCAGAAGCCACTTGAACAGCCACTTCCAGCGGGACAGGCTCGGGTCCAGATAGCCGCTGAGCCGGGCCGGATAGATCACCCCGGCACCCGGCGGAACGCCCGCCACCGCACCCGGCACCGCACCCGCCGCGTAAAGCTGGGGTGCGGAGGACCCGGCCAGCGGCTGCGGCTGTCCGGCCGTTGGCTGCGGCTGGCCGGGCACTGGCTGACCGGGCAGAGGCGGGCCGGCCTTGCCGCGGCCCAGCCCTGCTGCGCCAAACACAATCAAGGGAACTCCAATGAGCAGGAGCACGATTCCGCCGATCAGCAGCCCGATGAAGACGGGCCACAGCAGGTCGGAGCGGGCTCCGGCTTTCATTTCCACGGCCACCGGGGCGCTGGCATCGGCGTTCATGATGACCACAGCCCAGCTGCCGGAGCGCAGATCCCATTTCAGCTGCTGCTCCCCCGGGCCGGTGGCGGACGCAGCCCAAAAGCTCTGGTCCGCGGGCCTCGCCGGAACCTTGGCTCCGGCCACGTCGCGGTACTCCACCCGGAACGGGTTGAACCGGACCTCGGTGATCTCGGAATGGCTGACTCCATCCAGATAAGCCGCCACGTCGCTCCGCGGCCCGATCCCGATGAAGACATCCTTGCCGGCAAACGCAGAACCCCTGAGCATGAGACTTCCGACGACGCCGACCGGGGCGGTTTCCGGCACTCCGCCGTCGGTCATGATGTCCAGGCGGGGTGTTGTCAGGGCGTAGGAGTTCGTGACGTAGCGTTCCGCCGGGCTCGTGAAGTATCCATTGTCCCGTTGCAGGTAATTGGCGAAACCTGCGGCGCCGGCACCGGCCAGCAGCCCCAGCCCGATGAGCGCGCTGAGAGTTCCCAGCACCAGCATGACTATCCGGCCTGGTCGCATGGCCGCCGTCCTTTCAGATGACTCAGATCAGCTGACTCAGCTCCTGAGTGAGGTGAGCAGGGCTCGCGCCCATCCCTCGGCCTTCTCAATTTCGCCACTGCGCAGGGGCCCCTCGCTGCCTCTTACGTAGAAAGGCATGGGTTCGGCGATGATGTCGGCCCCGCCGGCCTTCAGTGCGTGGGTTATCTTCTTGGCAGCGTCGCCGTGGATGAACATCCGGACCCGGGTGTCGAACGCGGCAGCCTTTACACCGGTGAGGGCACCGTTTCCCAGGGCCGAGAGCAGCGCCGTGATCTTCGGCGTCGGGCGCCAACCGTTGATCGGGCTTCCGACCACGAGGAGGTCCCCGGCCGAGAGAGCATCGGGCTTAAAGTCCCCGACCGGGACGGAACTCGCCTGGAGCCCGTCGAGCGAGCCGGCGATCGCCTCGGCCACCGATTTTGTGTTGCCGTACGCAGAATCGTAGACAACCAGGGCTTTCATGCCGTGATCACTACCTTCAGAGCCTTCGTTTCCGCTGCCCGGGCGAAGGTGTCATAAGCCTCCAGGAACTGATCGAAGCTGAAGTGGTGGGTGGCGAACTTCTCCGCCGGCACCTTCTTCTGCGCCACGAGCTTGAGCAGCATCGGGGTGGTGTTGGCATTCACCAGACCCATGCTGATGTTGATGTTCTGGATCCAGAGGTCCTCAACATGGAGCTCCACGGACTTGCCATGCACGCCGACGTTGGCCACGTTGCCGCCCGGCCGGACGACGGCGATGCACATGTCGAAAGTGGCCGGGATGCCGACGGCCTCAATTGCCACGTCCACGCCCTGTCCGTCGGTCAACGCGAGCACCTGCTCCTTCCAGTCGACGTCGCTGGAGAGGACGACGTCGGTGGCACCGAACTCACGGGACTTTTCCAGCCGGTTCGCGTCAAGGTCAACGGCGATGATGGTGGCGGCACCGTAGAGTCCGGCGGTGGCGATCGCGGCAAGCCCGACCGGGCCGGCCCCCACGACGGCGACCGTGTCGCCGGGCTTGACGCGGCCGTACTGAACGCCGATCTCAAAGCCGGTGGGGAGGATGTCGGAGAGCATCACGGCTTGCTCGTCGTTGACGCCCTCCGGGAGCAGGTGGAGGGAGTTTTCGGCGTACGGGACGCGGACGTATTCAGCCTGGGTGCCGTCGATCAGGTGGCCGAAGACCCAGCCGGTTCCGGAAGCGCCTTCCTCGCCCATGCAGTGCGAATAGAGCCCGGTTTTGCAGTTGGCGCAGTGGCCGCACGACTTGATGCAGGAGATGATGACGCGGTCCCCCACCTTCAGGCTGGTGACTGAGGAGCCGACCTCGGTGATGGTCCCGACGCCCTCGTGGCCCAGGATCCGGCCCTTGGTCACGGCAGGAACATCGCCCTTGAGGATATGGAGGTCCGTGCCGCAGATCGTGGTGGTTTCCACTTTGACGATCACGTCGCTGGGATTCTGGATCTTGGGATCGGGGACGTCCGTCCAGGACTTTTCTCCGGGACCGCCATAAACGAGGGCTTTCATGCGTTCTCCTTGATTCTGAGGATGGTGGCCGGATCCACGATGCGCAGCCGGCACGGGGTTACGGAGCCGTCGATGCCGGATGACATAACCGAGTGGCGGGCGTGCTCGTGGAGTTCCTCCATGGCCTCGGCCGTCACACGGGCATGGGCGAGGTCCACGACGATTTCGTAGCCGGGAAGTTTGGCTGTCACACGGCGGCAGACGACGTACAGGGCCCGGATGTTGGCGGGGGTAACGACGCCCCGGACGTTGACGCGCGCCGACTCCTCAATGGCGTCGATCCGGATGAGCACTCTGATGCGGGGATCCCCGTGTGATGGGTGCGCGTAGTAAGCGCTGGCCCGGTTTCCATACTGCCTGTGGGTCACGGGGCATCAGAGCTCCCGCGTAGGCTGTGCGCTGACTCAAAGAGGCAAAAATCGTTGGTGACAGTCATGTTGGTTGCGGTCTCCTGCAAGTTCCCGCAGGCGCGGCAACGGGCAGAATGCCTTTTCCTTCCCCAAGGTTCGAGCGAGACCGTACAACTGACAAGCAAGCGGTTCATCCCCAATGGCCGTGCAGGAACCGCCCCAAATCCAGCATGGTCGGCATGCGTTTCCTGGGCAAGGGGCGAAAGTCCCGTGTGCCGGTCGGAGCCCGGCAACTGCGCCGTCCACAGGTCCCGGTTGGTGCAGTGGCGGCTCCGGATTGGTGCGGAGCGGTCCGGCCCATAACCTGTTCCGTATGCCTGAGACTCCTGCCAATGCCGTGAACGACGTCGTGCTCGCCTCGGTCCGGTTTCCCGGCGGGCGGGCGCTTCACGACGTGCACGTGACCGACGGCGTCATTTCACGAATCGGTCCCGCCGGGATTCCCGGCAACCCCGCTTCCCGGGTGGTTGATCTGGACGACCGCTACGTCATCCCGGGGTTGTGGGATGAGCATGTCCACATGACCCAGTGGGCCCTCGCCGCCAACCGGATCGACCTCTCCGGCGCCGCCTCGGCGCGTGAGGCGGCCGGCGTCGTAAGCTCCCAACTGGCCAGCCATGACGGCGGCGGCCTGACCGTGGTGGGCGTCGGCTTCCGTGACGCCGCCTGGGCGGATGTTCCCAGCCGGGAGTTGCTCGACGGCGCCACCCGGGGCCTGCCGACTGCGCTGCTGAGTCATGATCTGCACTGCGTCTGGCTTAACAGCGCGGCGGCCGAACGCTACGGAGTGGCGGTGGACACCTCCGGGCTGCTGCGTGAGGAACCGGCCTTTGAACTGACCCGCGAGCTGGGAAATCTGCCGGACGCCGTCGTGGATGCCTGGGTGCGCGAGGCCGGGCAGGCGGCGGCGGCGCGCGGGATAGTGGGGATTGTCGATTTCGAAATGACCTGGAACCGCGATGTGTGGCGGCGGCGCGTGGCTGGTGGATTCGACTATTTCCGGGTGGACGTCGGCGTCTATCCGCAGGACCTGTCGCGGGCCATCGCGGACGGGATGCGGACCGGGCAGGAGCTCGACGGCGGGGCGGGGCTGCTGCGGGTGGGCCCGCTCAAAGTGCTGATCGACGGCTCGCTGAACACCCGCACGGCGTACTGTGTGGACCCGTATCCGCATGGCGGCCACGGGCTGCTCACAGTGAGCGAACCGGAACTGCTGGAACTGCTGGTCCGGGCCAAGGAGTCCGGATTCGTTCCTGCGGTCCACGCGATCGGCGATGGCGCCAACGAGGTGGCACTGAATGCCTTTGCAGCGGCCGGGATCGCCGGGCGGATTGAGCATGCCCAGTTTGTCCGCGGCCAGGACTTCGCGCGCTTCGGCGGGCTTGGCCTGACGGCGAGCGTCCAGCCCGCCCATGCCCTGGATGATCGTGATGCCGCCGATTCCAACTGGGCAGGGCGCACGGACCGGGCGTTCCCGCTGCGGTCGCTGCTGGCCGCCGGGGCCACCCTGGCGCTGGGCTCCGATGCTCCGGTGGCGCCGCTGGAGCCGTGGACCTCCATGTCGGCGGCCACCACCCGGGCCCGGAGGGACGGACGGGAGCCCTGGCACCCGGAGCAGGCCCTCACCCGGATGGAGGCCCTGACCGCGTCAACGCGCGGTCGGGGCCGAAGGATCCGTCGGGGGGAACCGGCGGATATCGCAGTGCTCGACGGCGACCCGCTGGCCGTGTCCGACGCTGTCTTTGCCGCGATGCCGGTGGCCGCGACCCTGGCGGCGGGCCGGTTTACTTACCGGGGCGGCATCTGACCATTGGGATTAACTGCCCTTGACCCGCGACTGGACCAGGTTCGCGAACGGCAGCTGGCCGTACTCATCCACGAACGCGGCGTGGTATCCGGCTTCGGCCGCGTTGAGCTGCTCAACGGGCAGCTCCTTCCACGCGACGATCAGGGACCCGGCCGCGGCGAGCTGCCAGATCAGCCGGCCGTCCCAGTGACCAGGCGGCTTACCGGCGCCGAAGTCGACGAATTCCTGGATCTGCCGGCGCAGCCCACGGTTGCCCTTGCTCCCGGGGCCGGCCTTGCCCACGTAGAGGACGTCCGCGCCGTCGACCCATTTGGCTTTGAGTGCCTCCGGCTTCAGGGTGGGGTCCTTCTTCTTGAAGATTCCGGCCGTGCTTTTGGCCAGGAACTGCGGCCGGAAGCTCTCGGGCTGCAGCACCGCAAAGATCCCGGGTTTCTGCGGGATCCGGTTGATGTCAAGGTCAGCGAGAGGCCGGAATCCGGTAAACCCGTCCTCTTTCAGTGACTGTCTGTGGATTGGCATGGGTTCCTTGGATCGGGGCGCTGGGCGTTCCTTCAAAGCTTACGGATATGCAGCCCCGTGGCCGCTTTTCCCTTGGCCCCTTTTAATGTCGCAGGTGGCCGATAGTGTGTTTCCATGGACGGCAAGCAGGGGCCCGAAATGGTTCCGGAAGCGGCGGTTGGTGGGGCGGTCACCGAGGTGGCCCGCTCCCTCGCTGCCGTCCGCCCGGCCTGTGAGAGTGCCGGACTGATCGGCCAGCTCCGGGAACTCGAGGACCTGAAATCCGCCACGGCCGCACTGCAGGCGAGAATCGCCGTCGCCTTCGACCTCCTCCAGCGCCGCGAACAGCGGAACCTTGGTCTGCCGGCGGCGGAGCTGGGATCCGGGGTCGGCGCGCAGATCGCCCTGGCCCGGCGGGAATCCCCGGCCCGCGGCGGACGGCTCCTGGGCCTGGCCCAAGCCCTCCTCACCGAAATGCCCCACACCCTCGCGGCGTTGGAGAGCGGGCAGCTCAACGAATGGCGCGCCACCTTGCTGGTGAAGGAAACCGCCTGCCTGTCCGCGGCCGACCGGGCCTCCGTCGACGCCGAACTCGCCGCCGACACCGGAACCTTCAACGGGACCGGGGACCGGCACATCATCGCCGCAGCCCGGACCGCCGCCTACCGCCGGGACCCCCGCACCGTCACCGCCCGCGCCAGCCACGCCGCCACCGAACGGCACGTCAGCCTCCGCCCGGCCCCGGACACCATGTGCTACCTCACCGCACTGCTCCCCGTCGCCGCCGGCGTCGCCGCCCACGCCGCCCTGACCCGGCACGCGGCCACCCTCCGCGCCGGAGGAGACCCCCGCACCCGCGGGCAACTCATGGCCGACGCCCTCATCGAACGCACCACCGGCACCCCCGGCGGGATCAGCGGCATCGAAATCCAACTCGTCATGACCGACCGCACCCTCTTCCAGGGCCACAGCGAACCCGCCCGCCTCCCCGGCTACGGCATCGTCCCCGCCAGCTGGGCCCGCACCCTCCTCAAAACCGAAGGAACGGGCACGGGCATGAGCGCTGGAGCCGGTACCGGCAGGGAAGTTGGCGACACCGTCCGCACCAGCGCCGGGGACCGCGCCGCGGACGGCGAAGACGCAGCCCTGAACGTCTGGCTCCGCCGGCTCTACACCGCCCCCGGCACCGGCGACCTCACCGCCATGGACTCACGAGCCCGGCTCTTCCCGCCCGGACTCCGCCGCTACCTCACCGCCCGCGACACCACCTGCCGCACACCCTACTGCGACGCCCCCATCCGCCAATTCGACCACATCATCCCCTGGCACCACGACGGCACCACCAACCACACCAACGGCGCCGGACTCTGCGAAGCCTGCAACCACACCAAAGAAACCCCCGGCTGGACCTCCCGCCCCAGCCCCGGACCCAGACACACCCTCAACGTCACCACCCCCACCGGACACATCTACCAATCCTTGGCCCCGCCGTTGCCCGGGCCTCCGCCTTCTAAAGCAGCAGCTTCCCGGGAACGGCGCGAACTCCGTCACCTCGCCAAGACGGTCAGAAGCGCCCGCCCCGGGCCAGGATCAGCGGCTGCGACCGCGGCCTGAGACACTGCCTGGTAACCCGGCCGGCTACCGCCCGAACCACGACTCGGACAGGGATACGTCGGCCTCCATGGCGTAGTTGCCGGCCGAGTGCCCGAGCGCCAGGCGGTAGCTGCCACCACGGGTGCGCCACTGCCCGCGGCCGGCGTCGTAGGAGGCCAGCAGCCGCGGATCGAGTTCCAGCGAGACGGTCCGTGATTCACCGGGTTCCAGGTCCACGCGTTCGAAGCCGAGCAGCCGCATCCGGGTCCCGGCAGGATCCTCGAGCAGGTAGAGCTGGGGCACATCGGCGCCGCGGCGCGGCCCCGCATTGGTGACGGTGAACTCGGCTAGCACCCCGCCCCGGTCCTGCACTGCCAGGTCCGCATAGTCGAACCTTGAGCTGCTGCGGTGATTTCGGACAGCGGAATTAGTGGATTCTTCTACGCTGCCAAGGCTGGCTGTTGATAACCATAGTGGACTTCGTTGGGCCGCCGGTAACCGAGCGCGGAGTGTCGGCGCCGGCTGTTGTAAAACCCCTCGATGTAGCGAATGAGATCGCTCCGGGCGTGTGATTTGGTCGCGTATACGGTCCGGTAGACACGCTCGTTTTTCAGGGCTGAGAAGAACGATTCGGCCATGCTGTTGTCCCAGCACACCCCGGTGCGGCCCATCGAGGAACGCATGCCCAGGCCGGCCACCAGGGCCCTGAAATCGGCCGAGGTATAGACGCTGCCCCGGTCGGAGTGCCAGATCGCGGACGGCTCGATCCGGGTTGTAGCGGCGGCGTTCTTGAGCGCGTCTGCGACGAGCTCGGTGCGCATGTGATCAGCGATGGACCAGCCGACGACTTTCTTCGAGTAGCAGTCGATAACGGTGGCGAGGTAGACGAACCCTTGCCAGGTGTGGATGTAGGTGATGTCGCCGACGAACTTCACCCCGGGGCGGTCGGCGCTGAAGTCCCGGTTGACGAGGTCCGGCATGCCCGCGGCCGCCTCAGCGTCAGCCTCGGTGGTGACGCGGAACGGGCGTGGCTGACAGGCCACCAGGCCCTGGGAACGCATGATCTGCCGCACCAGCTCGGGAGAGCACTCGGTCTGTTCCACGGCGAGATCCGCATGGATGCGCCGGTACCCGTAGGTGCCCTCGGACTCCTCGAAGAAGTGCTGGATCCGCGCCGTCAGGGCCTGCCGGCGCCCCGAGGTGGCAGATTGCGGACGGGTGGCCCAGTGATAGAAACCGGACGTCGAGACGGCCAACCAGCGGCACATCCTCACCACCGAGTTCCGATTGGCGGGCTCAGCTTTTTGGGAATCGATGAATTCATACTTGCTCACTACCGCTGCTCCCGCGCGAAGTAAGCGCTGGCTTTTTTCAGGAACGCAGTCTCCGCCCGCAGCTCTTGAACTTCACGCTCGAGCTCCTTCAGCCGGGCCCGCTCCGGCACCGTCAGATCAGCCTCTGTCCCGCCGTTGGCCTCGCGGTACTTGACCAGCCAGTTGCGGAGCGTCTCGGGCCCGACACCGTACGCGGTGGCCACGTCCTTAATCGGCTTGGACGTGCTGATCACCTCGCGGCACAACTCGTCCTTGAACTCCTGGGTAAATCGCTTCCGTGATGCGGTCATGCTGATCTCTACTTTCGGTAGACCCCCATTTTAAGAGGGCCCACTGTCCGAGAACTCCGCGGCAGCTCACCTGGTGTAGCTGAGTCCGTGGCCGAAGGGGAACAGTGGTTCCTGGCCGGTCTTCGCGAACCAGCGGTAGCCGACGTCGGATCCCTCGTTGTAGTTGACCACCGTCGGGGTACCCCACGGTGTGCCGAGGCCCGGCAACTCCGGCCGGGGTGTCTGGTCCATGCCCGTCGGGAAGGTCAGCGGGAGTTTCCCTGACGGGTTCGTGACGCCGGCGAGGATTTCAGCGATCGCCTGGCCGCCGTGCTGGCCGGGGTACCAGGCCGCCAGGACCGCCCTGACTTTACGAAGCCATGGCATCGCCACGGGGTTGCCGGTCTCGAGGACGACCACGGTGTTCGGGTTGGCGCCCCCGACGGCCTCGATCACGGCGTCTTGGCCCCACGGCAGGGACAGGTCCGCGTTGTCGTAGCCCTCGCCCTCCACCCGGATGCCAAAAACGACGGCGAGGTCGGACCGGCGGGCGAGCAGCGCTGCCTCGGCCGGGCTCATCCCGGGGTCGTATTCAATTTCGGCGTCGGGCAGCAGCTTCTGCAGTTCCGCCAGCGGGGAAGAGGGCAGCAGGTACAGGTTCCGCATGCTCCCCATAATGCCCGGGCCGCCGATGGAGTGGACCTCGGCGTAGCCGCCCGGCGGAGTGACGGCGCTTGAGCCGCAGCCCGAAGGTACGCCGAGCTGGGCATGTCCCCCGATGACCGCGATCTTGAAGGGCGCAGCAGCAGTTGAAGGCGCCTTCAGCGGAAGTACGCCGTCGTTCTTGAGCAGCACAATCCCCTGCCGCGCGGTCTCCAGGGCGATGTCGGCATGGGCGGCCAGGTCGACGTCGGGCGTTTCCTCCCATCGGTCGATGCCGACGTCGAAGATGGCGTAGAGGATGCGCTGCACCATCTCGGACAGGCGTTCCTTGGGGAGTTCACCCGCCGCGTACGCCGCGCGGAGCGGGGCGGTGAAGGTCTCGTGCCCCCACATCATCACGTCGATCTGCACGCCGGATTCCTGGTCCTGGCCCCGGAGCGCGAAGTCCCAGCTCGGCGTCGCACCCCAGTCGGACATCACCCAGCCGGGGAAGCCCCAGGCGCCTTTCAGGATGCCCTGAAGCAGCGGCCCGTTGCCGCCCGCGTAGGTGCCGTTGATCTTGTTGTATCCAGTCATGACCGAGCCGGGCTGGGCGCGTTCGATGGCGATTTCGAAGGCGAGCAGGTCGGATTCCCGGTGCGCGGCCGGGTCGATGACGGCGTCCAGCCAGTGCCGGTTGGTTTCGTTGCAGTTCAGGGAAAAGTGCTTGACCGTGGAGATGACCTGCTCGCCCTGGATGCCCTTGACCGATTCCGCGCCGAGGACTCCGGTGAGCCAGGGGTCCTCGGAGAGGTACTCAAAGTTCCGGCCGTTGCGCGGGTCTCGGTGCAGGTTGAGTCCGCCGGCGAGCTGGACGTTGAGCCCTTTGCTGCGGGCCTCCCGGCCCACCAGCTGCCCGGATCTGCGGGCGAGCTCGGGGTTGAAGCTGGCGCCCAGGGCGATCGATGCCGGCAGCGCCGTGGCGGTGTCGCCCTCCCGGTAGCCGGGGTTGGTCACGCCCAAGCTCGCGTCGCTCATCAACAGTGCGGGGATGCCCAGCCGTGCGATCCCGGGCGTGTAGCCGGCACTCATCGGGACGCCGTCCGGGATGCGCGGGTCCTTGTCCTTGAGCACCTCATTGGCACCCATAACGCTGATCAGGAGCGAAAAGCGCTCCTCATCCGTCAGCTGCGCCTCAACTTCACGGGCTCGTTCCATCGCTTCTGAATTCACGCTTCGCCTGCTTTCGGGGACGACCCGACGGGCTTTGGGCGCGGAGCGGAGTGAGGACCTGGGATCGGTTCCATCATGCCCGTGGCGGCCGGCAAGGGCCAGAGGTTTGGGCGGGTTCTCCCGCTGCGGCGGCTGGATTCAACTGCTGCGGCGGTCAGTCCGTTGCGGGCACACCTGGATGAGGTTGGCGCCACGGATTCGGCTGCAGTGCGGAACTCCACGCGCGCAAGCCTTTAAATGCGAGGCCTGCAGGTACCTTCGCGATCTCGCTATGAGATGGCTCGGACATTTTCATGTCCTGAACGACCCGGCTAAACCAGATGGTTACCTGCAGGCGCTTTAAGCGTACGCCCGCCCATGCAGTGTGACTAGGGGTCCGTCGCCTCTTCCATACGACCCAAAAAACGCCCCGGCGACCAAAAGCGTAGAGTGGAGCCAGACGCCTGATTCTGGACGCCGAGCGCTGAGGGAGAAATCGTGACGATTGACTGGGACGAAAAGAAGACCCTGCTGCAGGAACCGAACATCGCCGCCGTAACGCAGCTTTGCGACGAACTGATGGAAAAGAAACCGGGGTCGGTCGTCCCCTACATCGATCCCGTCCACGACGAGGACGAATGCCGGATCGTCAGCCTCCACATCGCCCCGGGCAAGGGCACCGAATCGGGCTTCGTCTCCCACTTCAACGACGACGAGACCGCCCGACGCGCCACCTCCATCTACGAGGCTGTCGAACTCGACCCCCGCTATGTGATGCCGTGGAACGCCTACCCCTGGGTCCGCGACCCCGAACTGCCCTCGGCACTGAACGTCCAGGAGAAGACGGACGGACTGCGGCCGTTCCGCCAGTTCCTCAAGATCAACAAGCGCGTCTCCGCCGTCATCGCCCACGGCGCCGATGCCCATGCCTTCCTGACGCTCTTCGAGAAGACCTACCACTCCTCCCTGAAGAACCGCGGCGTCAAGATCTACAAGGCCACGGCCCTGGGCGGCCGCGCCTTCGCCGTCTCGGCAGCCAAGCAGGATGAACTCCTGAACAAGAACGTCGAGGTCTACAAGGACGCCATGCAGCGCGCAGGTATCCAGCACCTCTGAGCCGGTTGCCCAGGACGCGCGCGACGGGGGGTCCTCTTCCATTGCGCATCGGGCCCGCTTAGGGCCCAACGGCCCTGCCCAAGCCCGGCGCCCCTTGGTGAGCTGGAGACGAGCCCGGACGGACGCGTCCCTGGTGGGGCTCGCTGCCGGAAAGGACTCAGCTATGGGACGGTCGGCAGGCACTGTCGCACCGCCCGCCGTCTGACCGGAAAGAAGCAAACCATGCCCCAGAGTCCCGGATCTAAACTCGCAATTGTCGGCGCCGGCAGCGTCGGCACCTCCCTCGCCTACGCCGCCCTGATCCGCGGCTCGGCCAGCAACGTCGCCCTCTTCGACGTCAACGCAACGAAGGCCGAGGCGGAGGTGCTGGACCTGGCCCACGGCACCCAGTTCGCCGCCGCGGCGGCAACCGTCATCGGCGGCGGGGACATCTCCGCAACGGAAGGGGCCGACGTCGTCGTCATCACCGCCGGGGCCAAACAGGCGCCGGGCCAGACACGGCTGGACCTGGCCAGCACGAACGTCCGCATCCTCGAACAGCTCATGCCGCAACTCCTCACGCACTCCCCGGACGCCGTCTACGTCCTGGTGACCAACCCCTGCGACGTCCTGACCGTCGCCGCGCAGAAGATCTCCGGCCTACCGTCCTCCCGCATTTTCTCCTCCGGCACCGTCCTCGATACGTCCCGGCTGCGGTGGCTGCTGGCGCGGAAAGCCGGCGTCTCCCTCACCAGCGTGCACGCCAGCATGGTGGGCGAGCACGGCGACACCGAATTCCCCATCTGGTCCGGCGCAACGATCGGCCCGGTCCCGATCCGCAGCTGGAGGGTCGCCGGGGAACCCGTCTTTACGTCCGATTACCTCGCCGAAACCGCGCGCGAAGTGACGCAGGCCGCCTACAAGGTGATTGCCGGAAAGGGTGCCACCAATTACGCGATCGGGCTGTCCGGCACGCGGATCGTGGAGGCCCTGATGCGCGGGGAAAACGCCGTCCTCCCGGTGTCCACCGTGTTGGACGGCCAGTACGGAATCACCGGCGTGGCGCTGTCCCTGCCGAGCATCGTGGGGCACGGCGGAGTCCGCCAGGTCCTGGATACCCCCATGGACGACGGCGAACTCGTCTCGCTGCACCACTCGGCGGAGACGCTGCAGCAGAGTCTCGCCACGCTGGGAATCTAGGCGCCCGTCGCCGACCCGTCGGTGGTGAAGCCGGGCACAACGGTCACCGAGCCGACGTGGGGCAATGCCCGCCGGATCCCGCGTTCCACATTGGACGTCACGGAGGCGAACTCGACGAGGTGCGCGTCCGTTGCCACAGGCACCGTGACCTCGACGTGCAGCCGGTGTCCGGACCAGCGCAGGCGCGCGGCGCCACCGGCCCCGGCATGTTCGGCGAGCACGGCCTCAGCCCGTTCGGTCAGTTCGGGGTCGACGCCGTCCATCAGCCGCCGCCCGACGTCGCGCACGGTGCCCCAGAGGAGGACGACGATGGCGGCGGAGATCAGCAGGCCCACGATCGGGTCCGCGAGCGGGAAACCGAGCCAGACGCCGACGACGCCCGCCACAACCGCCAGTGAGGTAAAGCCGTCCGTCCTGGCGTGGATGCCGTCGGCCACCAAAGCCGCGGAACCGATCCGCCGGCCGACGCGGATCCGGTAGATCGCCACGAGTTCGTTGCCTGCGAAGCCCACCAGCCCGGCGGCGAGTACCCAGCCAAGGTTGTGCACGGGCTGGGGTTCGAAGATGCGCCGGATGGATTCGACGGCGGCCACCACCGCGGAGAGCGCGATCATTGCCACGATGAACAGCCCGGCGAGGTCCTCGGCCCGGCCAAAACCGTAGGTGTACGTCCGGGTGGCCTTGCGTCGGCCCAGCAGAAACGCGATCCAGAGCGGGACCGCGGTCAGTGCGTCGGAGAAGTTGTGCACCGTGTCTGCCAGCAGCGCCACCGAGCCGCTGACCAGCACGATCACCAGCTGGAAGAGCGAGGTGGTGCCGAGCCCCAGCAGGGAGACCTTGACCGCACGGATGCCCTGCAAGCTGGATTCGAGCGCCTCGTCGATGGAGTCCGCGGCGTCGTGCGAGTGCGGGACGAAGACTGACTGGAGCCAGCCCTTGAGACCCTTGGCGTGCGTATGGCCGTGCGGGCCATGGTCGTGGCCGTGCTCATGCGGGTGGTCATGATCGTGGCCGTGGTCATGGGGGTGGTCATGATCGTGGCCATGATCGTGGACGGCGCCGACGTCGTGGGTGGGCTCCTGAGCGCCGCCGCGGCTGTGTTCATCCACGGCGTCCGACGGGCGGTTCATGCGCCGTGCCCCGGGGCGGTGCCGAGGGCGTGCTCTGCCTGGTGGATCGCGTCCATCACCAGTTGGCGGGCGTGGTCGTTCTGCAGCCGGTAAAAGACCTTGGTGCCTTCCTGCCGCGTGGCGACCATGCCGCCCAGCCGCATTTTGGCGAGGTGCTGCGAGACGGCCGACGCCGGCTTCCCCACTTTCTCGGCGAGCGCGTTGACCGGCAGTTCCCCCTCACCCAAGGCGAGGATCAGCCGGACCCGTGTGCTGTCGGCCAGCATCGAGAACACCTCGACGGCTAGCTCCACGTGGGGGCTGTCGACCTCAACCTGCATATCTGCATTCATACGCAGATACTGTCATAGTTGCCCGCATCGGCCAAACCGCTCACGGCCAAGGGACATGGGTGGCTGGAACACACTGCCCGGAACTTTCGTTGAACACCGGTAGCCTGAAAACCACCCCGGGCGCGCGAAAAGGAGGACCGTGATGACCGCAGCCAGCCCAGCAGGGGCCGCTTCTGCCCTTCGCCGCGCCGTGCTGCTGGCCGGAATTCTCGCTGTGATCGCCGGCTTCCTGGGCATGCACATCTTCTCCGGCTCCCATGGGATGCACTCCCAGGGGCCGCTTCCTGGCAGGGCCGGACAAGCCGCGGCGGAGCACCCTGCGGGCTCGCCATCCGCACCCTACGACGGCCATGCCAGCCACACCGCGGGCCTGACGGCGCCGCTGCCCGCCGCCGCGACGCCCGCCGCCGCGACGCCCGCCCCGCTGACGCCAGCGTCGGTGACGGTCGGCGGCACTGCAGTGCCGCCGTCGTGCGTCTGCCCCGGCGGGTGCGCGGACAAGCCCGCGGTTCACGTTGACTGCACCCCCTCACCGGCGGGCGCTTCCCTGAGCGCCCCGCCGCCCGGGACCACGCCGCTGGCGTTGCAAGCCTGGACGCCAGCCGCGGCCGCCCGGCAGCCGGACCGCACCTATCGTCCCGGGACACCAACTCCCCGGGAGCTGTCCATCAGCCGCACGTAGGACTGGGCCTGTGCCGTGACGACGCCGGCGCACCCCACTCCCAGCGCACGGCCGCCAATCCCAGAGGCCGCCGCGCGCCCCCAGATCAACGGCTCCGCCACAGGATCCACAAAGGACACGATTTTCCATGAAGAAGACCCTGACCATTTCCGCCACCGTCGCCGCCGTCATTGCGCTGGCGGGCTGCTCCACCGGATCCCCTTCCGGCGGGAGCAGCATGCCCGGCATGGACCACAGCACGATGGCGGCGAGCCCGGCCCCCGCCGCCGGGAACGCGGAGCACAACGGCTACGACGCGATGTTTGCCCAGGCCATGATTCCGCACCACGCCCAGGCCGTGGAGATGAGCGACATGATCCTGAAGAAGCAGGGCATCGATGCCAGGGTCACCGCGCTGGCAACGAAGATCAAGGCAGCCCAGGCACCCGAGATCGAGAAGATGACCGGCTGGCTCAACGACTGGAACGAACCCACCCAGGCGCCTGGAGGGCACTCCATGACCGGCATGATGAACGGCGACGACCTCGGGAAGCTCGACGCCGCCCAGGGCACCGAAGCCGCCCGGCTGTTCCTGAGCCAGATGATCGCCCACCACGAAGGCGCCGTCGAGATGGCGAACACCGAGGTCCGCTCCGGCCAGGACGCGGCGGCCATCCAGCTGGGCAAGGACATCGCGGCCTCCCAGACGGGCGAGATCCAGGAAATGAAGGACCTGCTCGCCGCGCTGTAGACGGGCCCAGGGCACCACGACGACGGCGGCCCCGGGCACCCGGGGCCGCCGTCACAGTTGACACGCCGGTGTGATCCCTGCCATATTTTAGGCGTGAACCTGTCAGACAGCCGGACAGCAGGACAGCCTCTCGCCCGCCTCAGCGCGGCCGAAGCAGTCTTCAATGTCCTCCGCTCCGAAATCGAATCCGGCAAGCTTGGCGTCGGCGCCAAGCTGAGCTCCGAGGCCACGCTTGCCCAGCAGTACGGTGTGAGCCGCTCCGTGGTCCGCGAGGCCTTGCGGTCCTGCACCGCCCTGGGGCTGACCGTCACCAGGACCGGTCGGGGCACCTTCGTCGTCGCCGACCGCGTGGCCAAGGACCTGGTCCTTGGCCAATACTCAGCACGCGATCTCACCGAGGCACGTCCCCACATCGAGGTTCCTGCCGCCGGGCTGGCGGCAGAACGTCGGTCGCCCGAAGAACTGGACAGCCTGCGGGACATCGTCGCCGCGATGGCCGCCGAGGACGACCCCGAAGTGTGGGTGGGCCTGGACTCGAGCTTCCACGCGCTGATCGCGAGGGCCAGCCGGAACAAGGTGTTCGAAAACGTCGTCGCGGACATCCGGGATGCCCTGGCCCACCAGTCCGAAACCCTGAACATGGTGGCGGACCGCCAGCACGCTTCCGACGAGGAGCACCGGCGCATCCTGGCCGCCATCGAAGCCGGCGACGCGGCGACAGCGCGCATCGCCATGAGCCAGCACCTGCACGCCGTTGGCCTTGCCCTTGACTCGATCCTCAACCCCCGTGCAGGCGCCTGACCCCCGCCAGCTTGACCCGTTACCCACATAACCGCCAAAGGACGCAATGATTTCTCCTGCCCTCGTCCACATCCCGACGCCGCATGCCCCGGAGCGGCTCCAGCAGCACGCCCCGCTCGCGGTCCAGACCCGCGACGGCCTTGTCGAGAGCGTCCACTACGGCTCGGCAATCGCCACCGCCGCGGATGGCCGCACCCTCCTGGCCGCCGGCGAGCCCCTCGCCCCGTTCTACCCGCGCTCTGCCCTCAAGCCGCTGCAGGCTGTCGCCATGGTCCGCGCCGGCTTGGAGCTCCCGGACGAACTCCTCGCCCTCGCCGCCGCCAGCCACTCCGGCGCCGCGGCCCACCGCGACGGGGCGCTGCGCATCCTGGACCTGCATGGGCTGACCCCTGGCGACCTCGAGAACAGCACTGACCTCCCCTATGGAGTCCGCGAGCGCGAGGAATGGCTCAGCGGCGGCGGGCAGGCCACCCGCTTGGCGCAGAACTGCTCCGGAAAGCACGCCGCGATGGCCGCCACCTGCGTCATCAACGGCTGGCCGGTCCAGGGCTACCTCGACCCGGCACACCCGCTGCAGCAGCTCGTGGCCGGGACCGTATTGGAGCTGACCGGCGAGGAACCGGAACGCACCTCCACTGACGGCTGCGGCACGCCGCTCTTCGCCCTCACCCTGCGCGGCATGTCCCGCGCGTTCGGGCGGCTGGCCGCGGCAGCCGGACCCGGCGGCAGCGCGGAAGCCGCCGTCGCACGCGCCATGCGTCGCCACCCCGTAATGGTGGCGGGCGAGGACCGCGACGTTACAGCGCTGATGCGACTGGTCCCCGGGCTGCTGGCCAAGGACGGCTTCGAGGGCGTCCAGCTGGTGGGCCTGCCCGACGGCCGCGCCGTCGCCGTGAAGATCTCCGACGGCGGCGACCGCGCCCGGATGCCCGTCACCGTGCGGATTCTGGCGGCGCTCGACGTCGACACCTCGCCCCTGGCGCACCTTGCTGCAGCACCTGTGCTGGGCGGCGGCCGGCCCGTCGGGCTGCTGCAGGCCGCCAATTTCCTGCCCTCCCCCGAAACCTCCAACGCCCCCGACGCCCCGTAAGGACCGCCATGACCTCGCTCGACGAACGCGCAGATTTCCGCTCCGAACACGACCTTCTGGGCGACCGGGACGTTCCCGCCGGCGCCTACTGGGGTGTCCACACCCTCCGGGCCGTGGAGAACTTCCCCATCACGGGCCAGCCGCTCGCTTCCAACATGTACCTTGTCCGCGGGCTGGCCGCGGTGAAACTGGCCGCCGCCCGCACCAACCACGAGCTCGGGCTGCTCGACGCCGGGCGCGCCCAGGCCATCGAGGAGGCCTGCACGGACATCATGAACGGCAAGCTCAGCGAGCAGTTCGTCGTGGACGTCATCCAAGGCGGTGCCGGGACGTCGTCAAACATGAACGCCAATGAGGTGATCGCCAACCGTGCCCTGGAAATCCTCGGACACCCGAAGGGCGACTACGCGCGGCTGCACCCCAATGACCACGTCAACCTCAGCCAGTCCACCAACGACGTCTACCCCACCGCGGTCAAGCTAGGCACGATCTTCGCCGCGAGGGAACTCCTCGATGCCCTCACCGAACTCGAGGACGCCTTCGCCGCCAAGGCGCTCGAATTCCGCACGGTGGTGAAGATGGGCCGCACCCAGCTGCAGGACGCCGTTCCCATGACGCTCGGCCAGGAATTCGGCACCTACGCGGTTACGATCGGCGAGGACCGGCTCCGGCTGGCCGAAGCCGACCTGCTGATCCACGAAATCAACCTCGGGGCCACCGCGATCGGCACCGGCCTCAACGCACCGGCCGGTTACGCCGAGGCCGCCTGCCGGCACCTGACCGAGATCACGGGCCTGCCCCTCGTCACGGCGGTGGACCTCATCGAGGCCACCCAGGACGTCGGCGCCTTTGTGCACCTCTCCGGAGTGCTCAAGCGGGTCGCCGTGAAACTGTCCAAGATCTGCAACGACCTGCGCCTGCTCTCCTCCGGACCGCGCGCCGGGTTCGGCGAAATCAACCTCCCGGCGGTCCAGTCCGGCTCCTCGATCATGCCCGGCAAGATCAACCCGGTCATCCCCGAAGTGGTCAGCCAGGTGGCCTACGAGGTCATCGGCAACGACGTCACCATCACCATGGCCGCCGAGGCCGGGCAGCTCCAGCTCAACGCCTTCGAACCGATCATTGTCCACAGCCTCCACAAGAGCATCAGCCACCTGGAAGCCGCCTGCCGCACCCTCACGGCACGCTGCGTCCGGGGCATCACCGCCAACACCGAACACCTCCGGCTCACGGTGGAACAGTCAATCGGGCTGGTCACCGCTCTCAACCCGCACCTGGGCTACGCCACGGCCACGGCCATCGCGCAGGAAGCCCTCGCCACCGGCAAGGGTGTCGCGGAGCTGGTGCTTGAACACGGGCTGCTCACCGCCGAGCAGCTCACCGACCTCCTCAGCCCGCAGCGCCTGGCCAACCTGAGCAAGTAGCGCACCCTCAATCCCAAAGGATTCCCATGACTTATCCCGAAACTGCCCGCGCCCAAAAACAAACGGCCCAACGGCGACAGGCCGTCACCGACCACACCATTCCGGCGCACGCCCATGCCACCGAGGCCGCGCTCCACGCCGAGGACCAGGGCTACCACAAGGGCCTCAAACCCCGGCAGGTCCAGATGATCGCGATCGGCGGCGCCATCGGCACTGGCCTGTTCATGGGCGCCGGCGGCCGCCTCGCCACCGCCGGGCCGGCCCTGGTCATCAGCTATGCCGTCTGCGGATTCTTCGCCTTCATGATCCTGCGCGCCCTTGGCGAACTCGTGATGCACCGGCCCTCGTCGGGTTCATTCGTTTCCTACGCCCGTGAATTCTTCGGCGAGAAGGCCGCGTTCGTCACCGGCTGGCTGTACTGGCTGAACTGGGCCATGACGGCGATCGTGGACATCACCGCCGTCGCGCTCTACATGAACTTCTTCAAGAAGTACTGGGCGCCCATCGCGGATGTGCCGCAGTGGGCTTGGGCACTGGCCGCCCTGATCCTGGTCCTGGGCCTCAACCTCATCAGCGTCAAGGTCTTCGGCGAGCTCGAATTCTGGTTCGCGCTGATCAAGGTGGTGGCACTTACGTCCTTCCTGCTGGTCGGCATCTACTTCGTCATCTTCGGCACCCCCGTCGCCGGGCAGGAGGTCGGGTTCAGCCTGATCGCGGACAACGGCGGCGTGTTCCCCAACGGCCTGTTGCCCGCAATCGTGGTGATGCAGGGTGTTGTGTTCGCCTACGCCTCGATTGAGCTGATCGGCACCGCCGCCGGCGAAACGGAAAACCCGGAAAAAATCATGCCGCGGGCCATCAACACGGTGATAGTCCGTATCGCCGTGTTCTACGTCGGCTCGCTCGTGCTGCTCTCGCTGCTGCTGCCTTACAGCTCCTACAAGGCCGGCGAAAGCCCGTTCGTGACGTTTTTCGGATCCATCGGGATCGAGGGCGTGGATGCCATCATGAACCTCGTGGTTCTGACCGCGGCACTGTCCTCGCTCAACGCCGGCCTCTACTCCACCGGCCGGATCATGCGTTCCATGTCCGTTTCGGGGTCTGCGCCGAAATTCGCCGCCCGGATGAACAAGTCCGGCGTCCCCTACGGCGGCATCGCCCTGACCGCCAGCGTGGCCCTGCTGGGCGTTATCCTGAACGCCTTGGTCCCGGCCGAGGCCTTCGAGATCGTCCTGAACGTCGCATCGCTGGGCATCATCAGCACCTGGGCCATGATCGTCCTGTGCCAGATGCAGCTCGCACGGCTCGCGGCCCGCGGGGAGCTGCTCCGCCCGACTTTCCGGATGCCTGGTGCTCCTGTCACAGGCTGGCTCACGCTGGCCTTCCTCCTGGCGGTGCTGGTCCTCATGGCATTCGACTCGCCTGTGGGGACGTGGACCATCGCGTCCCTCGTGGTCATCGTGCCGCTCCTGATGCTGGGCTGGCGCCTCTGCCGGCACCGCATCCTGGAAATCGCCGCCGTCCGGGACGGCTTCACCGGCCCGTATCCGCTCGTGGCTGCCCGGCCCGCAGGGAGCGCCGGCGGAGATCCGGAGTAGCCTTTCGGCATTCCGCCTCCCGTAACGCAACGTCCCCGCAACCTCTGCGGGCGGCGGTTCGCATATGCTCGACGGAAAGATTCACACTGGCTCAGCGACGAACCACCCGGGAGACACCTTATGACCAACTGGCGAATCAGGGATTTTCACTCCGCCGATCTTGACGGCATCCTGCACCTCTGGGAGACCCTCAAAGCCAGCAACGTCGAGCCGGTCTACGCGCTCTCCGAGGTGCTGGCCTCCTGCGAAAAGGACCACGCCGTCGTCGCGGTCCAGGGCGACCAGGTGGTGGGCGCCGCCGTCGGACGCGCCGCCCACGACCAGGGCTGGATCGTCTTCCTGGCCACCCTCCCCGAGTATCGCGGCCGAGGGATCGGCACGTCGCTGCTGGCCGCCGTCGAGAACCGGATGGCCCCGCACGGGCTGAACAAGCTCTCCGCGCTCATGCCGGAATCCGAGACCCGGGTGGAGGCGTTCCTGGGCCGCGGCTTCGTGCTGAAGAAGAACCTGCGCTATTTCGAACGCAAGATCCCGGTGCAGCGTCAGGAACTTGAACCCCTCAGCCAGCTCGGCGGCCGGATCCTGGCCCGCGACCTCTGGGAAAACGTCGCCGGCATGCGGAACGAGAAGGAACTGCTGGAACGACGCCTGGTCCTTCCCCTGGCCGAGGCCGACCTCGCGGACGAATACGGCGTGGTCCCGCCGCGCGCCGTCGTCCTCTTCGGCCCTCCCGGCACCGGAAAGACCACCTTCGCGAAGGCGATTGCCTCCCGCCTCGAATGGCCTTTCGTGGAGGTCTTCCCCTCCCGGCTGGCCTCCGACCCCAAGGGCCTCGCCGGCGCGCTGCGCGAGACGTTCCTGGAGATCGCGGAGCTGGAGCACGCCGTCGTGTTCATCGACGAGGTGGAGGAGATCGCCTCCCAGCGGTCCGGCGAACCGCCGTCGCCGCTGCAGGGCGTCACCAACGAACTCCTCAAGATCATCCCGGCCTTCCGCGAGCAGCCCGGCCGCTTGCTGGTCTGCGCCACCAACTTCATCCGCGCCCTGGACACCGCGTTCCTGCGCCACGGCCGGTTCGACTACGTCATCCCCATCGGCCTGCCCGACCGCCAGGCCCGCGAGGCCATGTGGCAGCGCTTCATTCCCGCCACGGTCGTGGATGACGTGGACGTGGAGCTGCTGGTGGACCGGACCGAGGGCTTCTCCCCCGCGGACATCGAGTATGCCGCCCGGAGCGCGTCCCAGCGGGCGCTCGAGAAAGCGGTGTACGACGACGGCGGGCTGGCTTCCAGTCCCACCGCCTCCATCCGCGACGCGGTCCGGAAGGGCCCCGCGACGCAGGACTACCTCGACGCGATCGCCGACACCCGGACCACGGTCAGCGACGCGGTCCACGAGCAATTCCTCGAGGACATCGACGCCCTGGGCCGGGTGTAACTCCCACTACTGCAACGCGGGGTCAGATATCGCCCATGTTGAACCCCGGAATGGGCTGGATGTGACCCCGCGTTGCCTGAGTGGTGAACCAGAGAGGAAGCCGTGATCCTGTTCCTGACGGTTGTGAGCGGCCTCGCCTGGACCGCGGTCTACGTTGATGGCATCCGGATCGGATTCAGGGACCGAAGCTACGCGATTCCGGCCGCGGCGCTCGGACTCAACTTCGCCTGGGAGACCATCTATGCCGTGAGGTCCGTTGCGACCGGAATCTCCACCCAAGGGGCCTTCAACATCGCGTGGGCACTCGCCGACGTCGTGATTGTGTACACCTTCCTCCGGTTCGGCCGTTCCGAGCTGCCGCCCTGGGTGACACGGCCGCTTTTCATCGGCTGGGCGCTCCTGCTGGGCGCCACGTCCTTCGCAGTTCAGTTGCTGTTCGTGGTCGAGTTCGGTTGGAACGACGCTGCGCGCTACGCGGCGTTCCTGCAGAATCTGCTGATGTCCGGGCTGTTCATCGCCATGTTTGTTGCCCGCCGGGGATCACGCGGCCAATCCCTGCTGATTGCGGTGGGCAAGTGGATCGGAACACTCGCACCCACCATTGTGTTCGGCTGGTACGCCAACTCGCCGCTGATCCTGGGCGTCGGCATCCTCTGCAGCGTCTTCGATCTCGCCTACATCGGCCTGCTGTGGCGGGCGCGATCCCTGCCAACCGCAACGCGGGGTCAGATATCGCCTATGTTGGGCCCCGGGATGGGCGCGATGTGACCCCGCGTTGCTGTGAACGGCGACGGAGGTCCCGGGGTGGGGAAGGACCCGCTGCGGCCGGCGGGGGCTCAGTCCTGGTGCGGCCCGGACTCTGCGGCCCCGGCCGGGGTTTCCGCCGGTTCCGCCCCGGACGGCTCGCCCTCCGGGGCGTCGTCATAGGAGAGGTTTTCGTAGTCGGTGTCGTCTGCCTCGTCGAGCAGATCGTCCAGCTCCTCCAGCAGCCACGGGTTGATCCGGGCCAGGATTTTCCGGGTTTCCTCCACCGGAACTGCGGCGTAGAGCACCGGACGGGCCTCGTTGTAGCGGGTGACCGGCGGCTTGTCCGGCCACTTTTCGGCCAGCGCCCTGACGCGCTCGGGCAGGGAATTGTGCGCATTGTCCGCGATCTTCACCAGGGTGGCGTCGTGGTCCTCGGCGATGTAGCGGATGCCGGCCTGGTAGTCGTCAGGGTTCTCATGCAGGCGCTTGGTCACGCGCTCAATGATGTCCACGGCGCGCTCGGAGACGCCCATGTCCAGCAGTGCCTGCCGGGTCATGGGGGTGTCCTCGGCGATGTCGTGCAGGTAGCCGGCAATCCGGATGTCGTCGTCGAAGTCCGCCAGGGCATCCCCGACAGCGATCACGTGCTCGCGGTAGGGCCGCTTGAGCTTGTCCTTCTGGCGGTTGTGGGCCACTTCGGCGAGGATCTTCGCTGTCTCGACGGTAAAAATCGGCTGCGGGCTGCGCGCTTCCCTGAACTCTGGTTCTGACATGGTTCAAGCCTACGCGTCCGGGCCGGCCATCCCGGGCCAGATCCATGGCTCCCGCGGCAGCGCGGCGGGGTCAAACACGGCCAGGGCATGCTCCAGCTGCCCGGCCGGCAGCCCGAGCGATGCCAGCAGCGCGTCGCGCACCTGGCCGACGGGTATGCCGGCGGCGGAAAGGTCCGCGAGCGTGACGGCGCCGTCGCGCTTGGCCAGCCGGGCGCCGTCGGCGTTCAGCACGAGCGGAACGTGGGCATATTCCGGAACGGGCATATTCAGCAGCGAGGCGAGGTAGACCTGCCGCGGCGTCGAGGGCAGCAGGTCGTCCCCGCGCACCACCTGGTCGATGCCCTGGGCAGCGTCGTCCACGACGACGGCGAGGTTGTAGGCGGTCACACCGTCGTTGCGGCGGAGCACAAAGTCATCCACCACGCCCGTGTAACTGCCTTTCAGCACGTCCTGGACGTTCGCCTCGGTGACGGCGGACCGGAGCCGGATCGCCGCGGGGCGGACGGCACGCCTGGCTTCACGCTCCGCCGCAGACAGCTCCCGGCAGGTGCCCGGATAGGCTCCCTGCGGGGCGTGCGGCGCGGACGGCGCCTCCTGGATCTCGCGGCGGGTGCAGAAGCACTCGTACGTCAGTCCCGCGGCGGTCAGCCGGGCGATCGCTTCCGCGTAGAGGGGCCGGCGGTCCGTCTGACGGACGACGCCGCCGTCCCAGGTCACGCCGATCGCGGCCAGGTCCCGGAGCTGCTTCGCCTCGGCGCCGGCCCGGGCGCGGTCCAGGTCCTCAACGCGCATGAGGAACTGCCTGCCGGTGGACCGGGCGAAGAGCCAGGCGAGGATGGCCGTGCGGAGGTTGCCGACGTGCAGTTCGCCGGAGGGGCTGGGGGCGAAGCGGCCGGCAGAGGTCATGGCTCCAGCCTATGCGCCGCCCGCGCCGGAGCCATTCCAACACCAACGCGGGGTCACCTCCGGCCCATGTCGGGGCGGAACATGGGCCGGAGGTGACCCCGCGTTGCCTGGGGGGCGGTGGACACACAAGAGCCCCTCAGCTACCGATGACTTCGGGAAAACCGACGTCGGTGGCTCAGGGGCTCTTGCCGTGCCGGGCCCGGGGCGTTGCTCCGGGCCATGGCACTGCGATTGCGGGGCATTATGCGGAATGACGATGGTGTGATCAAGAGTCAGTCAGCGGGCGGGTTCCTTGCGGGAAGCCTCATCCAAGGTCCGGGTGGTGTGCCGGGGTGCTTGTAGCCTGTGGGAACCGGCGGTGGCCCGTGTCCCTTTGTTGTCACTATTTCAACAGAAGTCCTACAGTTGGCGCAACGGGTGGGGATTACAATGGTCAGACTGATCAATTCAGGCATGAATGACGTACAGGAAGTGGTCACATTGCAGGAACTCGACGCTACGGACAGGCGGATTCTCCTTGCCCTCGATGAGGATCCACGGCTGCCAATCATGGTGCTGGCCCAGAAGCTGGCCCTGGCGCGCGGCACCGTGCAGTCCCGTCTGGAGCGGATGACGGCGTCGGGCGCCCTGCGGCCGAACAGCAGCCGGGTGCTGCCCTCGGCGCTGGGCCGGGGGGTGGCAGCCTCGGTGAGTGCGGAACTGGACCAGAGCCACCTGAACGAGGCGATCGCCGCGCTGCGGAACATCCCCGAGGTGCTCGAATGCCACGCCCCGGCCGGCGAGACCGACCTGCTGATCCGCGTGGTGGCGAAGAGCCCGGATGACCTGTACCGCGTCTCCGAGGAAATCCGGCTTTGTCCCGGCATTGTGCGGACCTCCACGAGCATGTTCCTGCGTGAGGTCATTCCCTACCGGACAACGGGGCTGCTGGGCTAGGAAGAGCCATGCCCGCACCCGGCCCGGGAACCGCCACCGGAACGGCACCGCCTAGACCGGCGGGCCGGTATTGGTTTTCAGGTTCTTCATCACCAGCGTTGATGTCAGCCGCTCGACGCCGGGCAGCGAGGTCAGCTCGCTGTCGTAGAAGCGCTGGTAGGCGGGCAGGTCCTCGGCGATGACTTTAAGCAGGTAGTCGGGGGACCCGAACAGCCGCTGGGCCTCCACGATGCTGGGGTTGTCAGCCACTCGGCTCTCGAAAATCTCCATCGTTGCCCGGTCCACCTGGCGGAGAGTGACGAACACGATCGCCTCGAACCCGAGCCCCACCGCGGCCGGATCGATGTCGGCCCGGTAGCCGCGGATGACGCCCGATGCCTCCAGGTCGCGGAGCCGCCGGTGGCAGGGCGCCACGGTCAATCCCACTTTGGCGGCGAGCGCCGTGGCCGTCATGCGGCCGTCCTCTTTGAGGTGGCGCAAAATACTTCTGTCCAAGTGGTCAATCACGCAATAATCTTACCGTCAGGCGGCGTTTTTCCGCGAAAAGAGGGAACACTTCTGGCGGAAATTCTCTTAGACTTTTCCTGTACCCGCCCCTCAGGAGACCGCCATGAACCCTCAGCTTTTCCTCGCCTTTCTGGTGGTCGCCGGCGCCCTTGCCTGCACCCCCGGGGTCGACTGGGCCTATTCCATCACCGCAGGGCTGAAACAACGCAGTTTCGTGCCCGCGGTCGCGGGACTCTGCGGCGGCTACCTGCTGCACACTGTGCTTCTGGTCGCGGGCCTGGCGGCCCTGCTCACCGGGATCCCGGGTGTGCTGGGGTGGCTGACGGCGGCCGGCGCGGCCTACCTCCTCTGGCTCGGGTTTACAACCATCCGGTCCTGGCGCGGAGCGAGCTTCGGCGGCGCCGAGGTGCGGGCGCCGGAGAACCAGTTCCGGACCTTCCTGCAGGGCGTGGGCACCAGCGGGATCAACCCGAAGGACCTGTTGTTCTACGTGGCCCTGGTGCCGCAGTTTGTCAGCCCGGACGCGCCGCTGCCGGTGCCGGTCCAGTCCGGCCTCCTGGGCCTGACCTTCGTGCTGCTGGTCGCGGTGGTCTATAGCTGCGTTGCGTTGCTGGCACGGAAACTGCTGCACTCCCGGCCGGGCGCGGCGCGGAGGGTGACGCTCGCCAGCGGCATCATCATGGTGGCACTGGGGGCTGTGCTGCTGTCCGAGCAGCTGGTTCCGCTCCTGGGCCACGCCCTCTCGCGCGGCTGAGGTCACTTGCGCCCAGGAGTTTCCACTCGAACGTCCAGTCCCCCGGCTCATCCCGCGCGGCGATCCAGCGCTCGACGATTTGCTCGCGCCCGGTCCACGGCTCGGGGTCGTCCGGGCGGGTGGAGTACAAGGCGGCCGCGGTGAAGAGGGCCCTGATGTCCTCCGGATCGGGACACTCTGCCCTGGTTCAGTCGTCGTCGGTCCAGCCGTATTCGCGGTCCCAGAGCTCATGCAGTTCTGCGTCCTTGCGGATGGCCCGGACCGTCTCCAGTTCGACGGGCTGGCGGTGTTGCCACTCCAGCCGGTTCAGCGCCTTCCGCCCGTTGTCCAGCAGCAGGAGCGCGCGGTCCGTCAGGGCATCGCTGCGGAGCGTGAAGTCGGTCCCGCGCCGGCGCAGGACCTCCTGCAGGACGGCCCGGGCGGCCGCGTTGGCACCAAGTTTCCGGAGCGAGCGTGCCCGCACCAGAAGCAGCGCCGCCGAGAGGTCATCACCGTTGCGCAGCCCGTCAGTGTCATCCACCACGTCCCGGTGGCGCCCCAGGGCGGCGGCGAGCGAGCACCGCGCCAAAGCCATGGGCAACGACGGCGGCAGTCCGGTCAGCGCCGCAAGGGCAGCCTCCGGCTGGCCGGCTTCGCGCAACGAGTGGGAAAGCGCCAGGAACACCCCTTCCTCGCTGAAGAGGACCGGAACCTCGACCCGCTCGGCCACGGTCACCCGGGTGACGACACGGCTCAGGTTGGCGGAGGCATACAGGTTCGCGTCGTCCTCGTTCCTGGTCAGCATTCCGCGCTGGAGCAGCTCGGCGGCGCGCAGGTGGCCGCCGTGAGCGTAGCTCAGCAGCCCCGCCATCAGGTAGCACAGCCCGGCCCACCCGGGGTAGGTGTGCGCCAGGGAGATTAGCCGGTTTGGGTCGGAGCTGCCGAAGATGGCGGCGTGCACGGCCTTCGCGGCCTTTCCCGGCGCCTTGCGGCCCACTTTGCCGAGCCGCGGCGCGCCGCCCTCCACGGGCAGGGTGCCGCGGGTCCGGCCCGCCAGGACTCCGGAGACTGCCCCGCCCACACCCTCGGCGAGACCGCGGACCGGCGTCCGGATGACCGCCGTGCGGAACGGCGTCAGGTCGCGGAGGTCGCGGTAAAGGGCGGGGCGGGGTGCGGATTCGGCTGGTCCGGCGCTCATACCTCCATGCTAGTTCGCTGCGGGAGGCCGCGGCAGACTAGGCCGCAGCCGAAATCCACAGGCCGATCACCCAGGTGCTGCCGGCAAGGCAGGCGAGCCCGAACTCCACGATCATTCCCAGCCCCGTGGCCTTCAGTGCAGCCCAGCTCGATGACATGGCGGTGCCGAAAGCGCGCGTGCGGTGCAGTTCACTCAGCAGCAGGCCGGCGGCGAACCCAACGAACAAGCCCACGACGGGGATGATAAACATTCCTACAACACCGAAGACGAGCCCGGCCATCACCGAGCGGCCGGGAATGCTGTGCTGTTTGAGCTTCCGGCCGGTCAGCACCGCACTGGCGGCCATCCCGGCGAGGACGAAGACCAGGCCGATCCCGAAGACCACCCAGCCGGTGGTTCCGGCGCCGCCCCAGATGGCCCAGGCCAGCAGGCTCAGACCGATCAGGATACTGCCCGGCAGCACGGGGATGACGGTGCCGACCACGCCCACGAGGATGGCGAGGCCGCACATGATCGTCACAACTGTCTCGGTGTTCATCGCCCCAGTCTAGGTCGCGGCAGCGGGCGGTTCAGACCGGTCCGCCAAGAGGGGCGGTCCGCGGATCGGGGCGGTCCGCCAGGAGTGCGCCGGAACGCAAAAGACGGCGACGGCGCCGCATCCCCCAAGGAAGCGCCGCCGCCGTCGTCGTCTGTTTAGCTGTTGTTACTCGGCTTCGACCGCAGCGGCGACGGCGGCTGAAACTGCCGGTGCCACCCGCGGGTCCAGCGGGCTGGGGACGATGTAGTCGGCCGACAGATCCTCTTCGGCCAGTGCCGCGATGGCGCGCGCCGCAGCCAGCTTCATGGCCGGAGTGATCCGGCGGGCGCCCGCATCGAGGGCCCCCCGGAAGATGCCGGGGAACGCGAGGACGTTGTTGATCTGGTTCGGGAAGTCGCTGCGGCCGGTGGCGACGACGGCCGCGTACCGGCGTGCTACCTCCGGCAGGACCTCGGGGTCCGGGTTGGACAGCGCGAAGACGATCGAGTCCTGGCTCATCAGCTTGAGGTGCTCCTCGGCCAGCTTGGAGGAGGAGACGCCGATGAACACGTCGGCGCCCAGCAGGGCATCGGCGGGTCCGCCGGAGACGCCGCGCGGGTTGCCGCTCCGGGCCAGCTCGGCCTTCTTGCTGGCGGGATCGGCGGCGATGTCCGCACGCTCGCTGTTGATGACGCCGCGGGAGTCCAGCAGCACAACGTCGGTGATGCCGGCGGTGAGCAGCATCTGCGCGACGGCGATCCCGGCGGCGCCGGCGCCCGAGACGACAACGCGCAGCTTCTCAAGTTCGCGTCCGGTTACCTTGGCGGCGCCGGTCAGGGCCGCGAGGACGACGACGGCGGTGCCGTGCTGGTCATCGTGCATGACGGGGCAGTCGAGGGCCTCGATGAGCTTTTCCTCGAGTTCGAAGCAACGCGGCGCCGAGACATCCTCGAGGTTGACTGCGCCGAAGCTCGGACGCAGGCGGACGAGGGTCTCCACGATCTCGTCGACGTTGGTGGTGTTGAGCACCAGCGGAATGGAGTCGAGCTCGCCGAAGGCCTTGAACAGGGCTGACTTGCCCTCCATCACCGGCAGCGAGGCGCTGGGGCCGATGTCGCCCAGGCCCAGGACGGCCGTGCCGTCGCTGACGACGACGACGAGGCGCTGGGCCCACGTGAGGGTTTTGGCGAGTTCCGGGTTGGCGGCAATGGCGCGGCTGACCTGGGCGACTCCGGGTGTGTAGGCGACGGAAAGGTCGCGCTTGCTGGCGAGCGGCACGGTGCTGGAAATTGAAAGCTTGCCGCCCTGGTGGGCTGCGAAAATTTCCTCGTCGCTGAGCACCGCTACGGGCTCTGCTGCGGACGCGGGGTCGGTGGGGTTAATCGTCTCAATGGACACTTCATTGTCTCCTGGGGCTCACCGTGGGCGTACGGCTCATGGAAGCTCAAGCACAGGGATGCTCAAGATGGTCTGGGGAACGTCAGCTGCGACCCGTGGGGTTGGTGGGTCTGCGGCGAAGCTCCGGGTACTGCAAGCGGCTGGGCCGCTCCGGTTCTCCCAATGGTAGACAACGCAGGCCGGCGGCGACGTGTCGCACGACACATCCGAACAGATGGTGAAACGTTTATCCATCGCTATTAGTGAGCCTGATCACTAAAAAGTGCCGTTACCGCCCAGTAAAAAGTCAGATTGGTCTAGACCAGTTACGCCGTCCGGCGGCTGCATGTCAGTAGAAAACAGGCCTTTTTGAGGTCTTCTTCGGCCTCGAAGAGGGAAAGACGGCGGCATCGGACGGACTGGACCAGTCCAGTGACGGCCAGCAGCAGCACCCGGGAGATGGCGGCGTCGCCGCTCACGGCCGTGACGGCCTTTTCGGCCGCGGAGTCGATCTCGCGGAGCAGCTTCGTGGTGTCGGTGTCCTTGGTGTAGACGGCCTTGTTCAGGCACTGTTCCACGGCCGGCTGCATAAGGCGCATGTGGAAAATTTCCATCACGACGCCGGCCAGCGCCTGGGCGGGGATGCCGCCCTTGGCGTTCGCCGCGGGAGGCGACGCGGAGCGGCCCGCAGCGCGCCCCGCGGACTTTTTCGCGGGGCTGCCCGGCATGCCCGGTGCGACGGCGGCCGGGGCCTGGGCCGCAAGCAGCTCCGTGAGCTGCTTGCGGTAAAGCGCCAGCACCAGTTGTGTGGCTGAGGGAAAGTAGCGGTACAGGGTGCCCAGGGGCACATCGGCCTTGGCGGCGACCTCGGATAGGACGACGGAGTCCAGACCCTTGCGGGCGAACCCGGCCGCCACATCGAGAATCCGGGTGTAGCGGAGCCGTTGCCGGGGCAGGGTGGGCGGAGGGGCCATCGGAGGAAGTTCTGAGGGAAATTCAGGCATCAGCAGCGTTCCGGGGTCGGTTTTCTCGGCAGCCGGGAGGGATCCCCCGCAGCACTGCCGCGGCAATTCCCGTCCACTATACGCCACCCTCCAGGGCCGCCAGCGGGTTACAGGCAGCGCCGGGGATGCCCGGACGAAGTCGCGCCCGCGGTGGGCCCGGAGCTAGTCAACGCCCTTGATTTTCACCACGAACACAGCGCCCAGCAGCCCAATCACCGCGGCGGCCACGTACAGCGAAACGTAGCCTCCCCACATCGTGACGAAGGGGAAAGCGATAAGCGGCGCGAGCACCTGGGGCAGGGAATTGGCGATGTTGAGGACGCCCAGATCCTTTCCGCGGCTTAGTGCCGTCGGCAGCACCTGGGTGATGAGGGCGAAATCCACCGCAAGGTAGCAGCCGAAGCCGATCCCCAGCACGGAGGCGCCAAGGAGTGCCCCCGGCCAGGTCGGCGCGAACGCCAGGATCAGCGAGGCCACTGCGATGATGACGGAGGAGACGATCACGAGCGGCTTCCGCTTCCCCATCCGGTCACTCAGCCGGCCGCCGATCACGCTGGTGATGATCACCATCACGGCATAGAGGCCGGTCAGGATCAGCACACCGAATTCCGGTGCGATGCCCTGCGTCTCCTCAAGATGGACCGCGTCCTTGAGGAAGAAGAGCAGGTAGAGGGTGACCATGTGGTTGCCGATGTTCACCAGGAGCCGGGTCAGCCAGGCCCAGCCGAAGTCCGGGTACAGCACCGGGGAAATCCAGAAGCCCCGGGCGAAGCCAGCCAGGCTGAACGGCGGGCGCGCTCCGGCGGGGAGCGCGACGTCGTCGTTCCTGAAGAAGTACAGCAGGACGCCGGCCAGCAGAGCCGCGGCGCAGACCCAATAGCCGACGGCGAAGTCTCCAGCCACCGCTGCGGCGATCACCGCGCCGACGAGGATTCCGACGGTCTGGCCCATGGCGCCGAGGCCGCCCACCGTGCCGCGCTGGGCCACGGGCACACGGTCCGGAACGGCCGCGGTAATGGCGGCATAGGCCCCGTTGCAGCCCGCCTGGACGAGGCACCAAAGCAGCGTCATGATGGCAACATTGGGTGCCCCGGCGAGGGCGATCAGGGCCGCGGCGCCGAGGATGGCCCCGAAGAGGACCCACGGCACCCGGCGTCCCAGGCGTGAGGTGGTGCGGTCGCTGAACGCACCGAACAACGGATTGGCCACGAGGGACACCGCCGCCCCGGCCCCGGTCACAAGGGCGAGGATGGCCTCTTTGTCACCGGCGCTGAACGCTTCCGCCTGCTGGCCGAGCAGCACCTGGAGCGGGGCGAAGAACGCCGCGTTGATTCCCAGGTTGACGAGGACGACGCCGGCAATCCAGACGGGACGGACAGCCCGCTCGGGCTCGGCGAGCGCAGTCGCGGTCGGGCTTTCCGCCGAGAGGCCGGCGCGGGTTGGGTCCGGAGCTGCTCCGGATAGATCGGACAGGCTCATGTAATTCGGTTCCCCCCGGAAACGGCTGACGCACGCGAGATCAATGTGCAGCCAGACTATCGTGGGGACCACGATCCGCCCGCTATTTCCAGTATGAGGAGAACCGATGGCTGCATCCGCCGTTAACACCGCCGATCTCTATGACGAGCGGGGTGAGGAGCTTGACTCCATGGCCCTGCAGTTCCAGTCGCTCGGCGGGCACACGCATTTCAACGGCCCAGTCCGGACCATCCGCTGCTTTGAGGACAACGCCCTGGTCAAGTCCACCCTCGCGACGCCCGGCGGCGGGGCAGTCCTGGTGGTGGACGGCGGCGGCTCGCTGCGCACGGCCCTGATGGGGGACCTGATCGCGGCGAGCGCCGTCGCGAACGGCTGGGCCGGCGTCGTGATTAACGGCGCCATCCGCGACCGGACGGCAATCGCAGGGCTGCCGCTCGGGGTGAAGGCGCTGGGCAGCAACCCCCGCAAGAGCGCCAAGGCTGGCGCCGGCGAGAGTGACGTGGAACTGGAGATCGACGGCGTCGTCCTCCGGCCCGGCGCGATGATCTGGTGCGACCCTGACGGGATCCTGGTCGAGCGGTAGCCCGCGGGCCGGGAAATCGGTGGAGCGGGAACAAAGCAGCAACTAACATAGTTACTGCAAGCAACCTTCCTGCTTGATCCCCATACTTCCCCCGGGAGCAGTCATGTCCAAGACCACCTCTGTGCGCGCAGCCGGAGAGGTCCTGACGCACCGTCAGACCATCACAGTCATGGTGGGCCTCATGCTCGGCATGTTCCTGTCATCGCTGGACCAGACCATTGTGTCCACCTCGATCTACACCATTGCCAACGACCTGGACGGGCTCTCCCTGCAGGCGTGGGCAACGACGGCGTACCTCATCACTTCGACGGTGAGCACGCCGCTGTACGGCAAGCTCAGTGATATCTTCGGCCGGCGCCCGCTGTACCTCGCGGCCATCCTGATCTTCCTGGCCGGTTCCGTCTATGCCGGTTCGGTCCACTCGATGACCGAACTGGCGATCGCCCGCGGCATCCAGGGCCTCGGTGCCGGCGGCCTGCTGGCCCTCGCCCTGACGATTATCGGCGACATCGTGGCCCTGAAGGACCGCGCCAAATACCAGGGCTACTTCATGTCCGTGTTCGGCATCTCCTCGGTGCTGGGGCCGGTGATCGGCGGCGCGTTCGCCGGCGCGGAGACCATCCTGGGCGTCGATGGCTGGCGCTGGGTATTCTTCATCAACATCCCGATCGGGCTCGCCGCCCTCGCGGTGGTATTCCTCTATTTGCACCTGCCGGCCAAGCACGTAAGGCAGAGGATTGACTACTGGGGCGCCGCTGCCATCACCCTGGCAATCGTGCCGCTGCTGCTCGTGGCGGAACAGGGCCGCAGCTGGGGTTGGACCTCGGTCAACTCCCTACTCTGCATCGGGCTCGGCGTAGTTGGCATCGTCGCGTTCCTGCTGGCGGAGAAACATGCCAGCGACTACGCCCTGATCCCGCTCCGGCTCTTCCGCAACACGACATTCGGCCTTTCCTCGCTGCTGAACTTCATCATCGGCGTCGGCATGTTCGGGGCGATTGCGATGCTCCCTATGTACCTGCAGCTGGTCAAGGGGCTGACCCCGACCCAAGCCGGCTTGATGATGATCACCTTCACCCTGGGCATCCTCACCGGTTCCATCACCGCAGGCCGGACCATTTCGGCGTCGGGGACCTACCGGATCTTCCCCATCCTGGGCACGGCCACCCTGACTGGAGCGGCGGCCGTCATGGGCCTCTCGCTGGGGGTGGACACCCCGCTGTGGGTTCCGGGCGCCATCGCAGTGTTCTTCGGCCTGGGCCTGGGCTTCTGCATGCAGCCGCTCACCCTTGCGATGCAGGTCTCCGTGCCGGCCAAGGATATGGGCGTCGGGACCTCCTCGGCCGCGTTCTTCCGCTCCATGGGCGGCGCGGTGGGCACCGCGGTGTTCATCTCCATGCTGTTCAGCATGGCGGCGGACAAGGTGGCCACCGGGATGAAGGACGCCATGCTGAACGCGGACTACCTCAAGGTCCTCAAGGACCCCGCAGTCGCGGCCGACCCCGCGAACGCGCCGCTGTACGCGTTCTTCAAGAACGGCGCGAGCAGCGATTCCCTCAACGACACGAGCTGGGTGCACCATGCGAACCCGGTCCTGACGCGCCCGATCACCGAGGGCTTCGCCCAGTCGATCGACGCCGTGATGCTCACCGCGGCCGTCCTGACCGGCGTCGCCTTCCTGATCAGCTTCGCGCTTCCGAACAAGAAGCTGACGGACCCGAAGGCCGCCGCCGCGGCCCGGGCAGAGGCCGTCGCGGCCCACTAGGCGAGTCACGGTGCACGCAGGCAGTCCCCCGGGCTGCCTGCCGTTGCTGTTCCCCGGGGCCGGGCCGCGGTGTGAGCAAATTGTAGGTTTTGTCTCACTTTGGCTGTCGGAACGGGTGCCGGGCACACTCCAGTGGAAGACTGGGTGGTCGCGGCGCCAGCCGGGGAACGCAAACGTGCCGAGGGAGCCAGATGACAACCACCCAAGACCAGACCGCAGCCAAGATCCCCCAGAGGGTCATTTGGCTGGCCGTGGCGGGCGCCGTCGGCGGCTTCCTCTTCGGCTTCGACTCCTCAGTCGTCAACGGCGCCGTCGACGCCATCAAGGACGAGTTCGCGCTCAGCGAGGCGGTGACCGGCTTCGCCGTGGCCGTGGCCCTCCTCGGATGCGCAGCAGGTGCCTATCTGGCCGGCAAGGTCGCTGACCGGTACGGCCGCATCCCTGCCATGAAGCTCGGAGCACTGCTGTTCCTGGTCAGCGCGATCGGAACCGGCTTCGCCTTCAGCGTGTGGGACCTCATCTTCTGGCGACTCGTTGGCGGCCTGGGCATCGGCCTGGCCTCCGTGATCGCGCCGGCGTACATTTCCGAAATCTCCCCGCGCCACGTCCGCGGACGACTGGCCTCGCTCCAGCAGCTCGCCATCACCACGGGCATCTTCGCCGCGCTGCTCTCGGACGCCCTGTTCGCAAACTTCGCCGGCGGCGCCGGCCAGGCCCTCTGGTTCGGTCTGGAAGCGTGGCGCTGGATGTTCATGGCCGCCGCCGTCCCCGCCGTCGTCTACGGCTGGATTGCCTTCACCTTGCCCGAGTCACCGCGGTTCCTCATCTTCCAGGGCAAGGACGAGGAAGCCCTCAAAATCTTCCAGTCCATCGCCCCGAACGAGGACACCGACCGCCACCTGCGCGACATCAAGAACGCCATCGAGGAAGACAAGCTCGCCGGCCAGAAGGGCTCGCTGCGAGGCAAGGCCTTCGGCCTGCAGCCCGTGGTGTGGATCGGCATCATCCTGTCAGTGCTGCAGCAGTTCGTCGGCATCAACGTGATTTTCTACTACTCGACCACCCTGTGGAAGGCCGTCGGATTCCAGGAAAAGGACTCCCTGACGATTTCCGTCGCCACCGCGATCACGAACATCCTCGTGACGCTCGTGGCGATCGCCCTGGTGGACCGGATCGGGCGCAGGCCCATCATGCTCGCCGGTTCCATCGGCATGGCCGTCTCACTGGGCACCATGGCGCTGGCCTTCGGCTCAGCCACCGGAACCGGGGACGCAATTTCGCTGCCCGGCGTATGGGGCCCGGCCGCGCTGGTTGCCGCCAACGTCTTCGTGATCAGCTTCGGCGCCTCCTGGGGCCCTCTCGTCTGGGTGCTGCTGGGCGAGATTTTCCCGTCGCGGATCCGCGCCCGCGCCCTGGGCCTCGCCGCGGCCGCCCAGTGGATCGCCAACTTCGCCATCACCCTGAGCTTCCCGGTCATGGCGGCGGCTTCCCTGCCCATGACCTACGCCATGTACGCGATGTTCGCGGCGGCGTCATTCTTCTTCGTGAAGTTCAAGGTGCCGGAGACCAACGGTATGTCCCTGGAGCACGCCGAGACCCTCTTTGTCCCGAAGGGTTCCGCGAAGGCCTCCGCCCAGGCCTGAGACGCACGTGCTGCCCCGCGCGTGAGACGCACGTGCTGCCCCGCGCGTGCGTTTCGACTCCCGAGGTGACAGAAGACGCCCATGTTCTGCGTGAACATGGGCGTCTTCTGTCACCTCGGCGGGACGCGCACCCGGCGGGGCGGGTACCCTGCGGCGGCGGGCGCCGGGCGCCGGCTACACCACGTGGGGCTCGTGTGCTGTGAGGTAGCGGCGTCCGCCGAGGACCACGGCAATTGCCGCCACCATGGCCAGCGCGCCCGCGAAGAAGGGCACCTGCGGCCCGAAGTGCTCGCCCAGCTGCGCTGCGGCAAACGGTGCCATGGCGCCGCCCATCCAGCGCACAAAGTTGTACCCGGCGGAGGCGACCGGCCGCGGCGAATCAGAAACCCCCATGGCCAGCTCCGTGTAGATGGTGTTGTTGACGCCCAGGAGCGCCCCGGAAACCACCACCAGGACGACGACGGCGGGCACCGAGTGCCCGGCAGCCAGCCCCAGTCCCAGGAGGTCCAGCATCAGCAGGGCCAGGGTGCCGGTGAGGACCCGCACGGCCCCGAAACGGTTCTGCAGCACGGGGGCGGCAAAGACCGAGAAGACGGCGACGGCAACACCCCAGCCAAAGAACACACCGCCGATCCCGTAGGCGTCCATGCCGAGGATGAAGGGCGTGAAGGCGAGGACGGTGAAGAAGCCGTAGTTGTAGAACAGGCCGCTGGCCGCCGTCGTCCGGAGTCCTTTGTGCCCCAGCGCGAGGAGTGGATCGCGGAGCCGGACCTTCCGCTCGGGCAGCGGGGTTTTGGGCAGCAGGGCAATAAGGGCGATAAACGCGGAAGCCATCAGCACGGCGGTGCCGAAGAACGGCGCGCGCCACTGCCAGCCGCCAAGCAGTGCGCCCAGAAGCGGGCCCAGGGAAATGCCGAGGCCGAGGGCGGCCTCGTACAGGATGATCGCCGTGCCTGCCCCGCCGCTTGCGACGCCGACAATGACGGCCAGCGCCGTGGCCACGAACAGGGCATTGCCCAGTCCCCAGCCGGCGCGGAAGCCAATGAGCTCGGCCACGCTTCCCGAAGTTCCGGAGAGCGAGGCGAAGACGACGATCACTGCCAGTCCGATCAGCAGCGTCCGTTTGCCGCCGATCCGGGACGAGACATAACCCGTGATCAGCATGGCGACGGCGGTCACCAGGAAATAGCTCGTAAACAGCAGCGACACCTGGCTGGGCGAGGCGTCCAGGTTCTTGGCGATCGCCGGCAGGATGGGGTCCACCAGGCCGATCCCCATGAAGGCGAACACCGCTGCGAGGGCCGTCGCCCACACCGCCTTGGGCTGTTTGAGCAGTGAGGCCTTCTCAGCCTCAAGGGTAACTTCGGCTACCGGCAGGGTGTCGGCGGGCTGGCCGTGCATAGTCGCACTCCTAAATGATGGGATCTAAATTACGGGATTTTCGGTTGAGTATCAGGCCTGAAGCGTCGCGTTGATCTTGCCGATGACCGGCAGGGCGGCCGCGAGGGTGGCGCGGTCCCCCTCCGAAAGGGACGAGAGGATGCCGGCCATAACGGCGTTGCGGCGCTCATTGGCGGATTCGACGGCGGCCCGGCCCGCCGCGGTAAGTCTCACCCGGACAGCGCGGGAATCGTTGGGATCGGGTTCCCGGCGGGCGAGGCCGGCGCGCTCGAGTTTGATGATCTGTTCCGTGGCGGTGGGTACTTTGACGCCCAGGTTCCGGGCGATTTCGCCCACCCTCGCACCGTTGCCTTCACCGGAGGTGGCGTCGGCGCCGTCCATGAGCATTTTGAGGGTGCTGAGCTGGGCGGCGCTGAGTTCGCCGTCGGCGTCCAGGCGGCGGACAAGGTAGATGCTGTGGCGGAGGGCTTCGCGGAAGTCCTGGGCGAGGGCGACGAGGCGCGGGTCAGCCGGTTCACTGTCGTACATAGTTAGGGAGCCTAACAGTTAGGCGCCCTAACGGTCAACGGGAGCTCTCCGCCCTCCGCCGAAGTGACAGTTGGCGCCCATGGTTTGGAGAAGCATGGGCGTCAACTGTCACCTCGGCGGGGGATTAAACACGCCGACGCCGGAGCTCGGGTGAGCTCCGGCGTCGGCGGCTAGGCTTCGGCGATTGATGCGGACTAGACGGCGGCCTTGGCGTCCTCGACCAGGGCGGAGACGGCCGGGAACAGCGGGTGGTCCGGGGCCAGGCCTGTGATCTTGGCGGTGGCGTCCTCCGCGGTCGAGGAGGCCAGGATCTGCCCGAGCTCCACGGCTTCGGCGTCAGCGGGGTCGTTGAAGCGCAGCGCCGCGGCGATCGCGCCGAGCAGCGCCTCCGGGACGATCCCGCGTTCGGCCAGTTCCGCGGCCGGACCGATGAAGCGTTCGTGCCGGCTGAGCTTGCGCAACGGCGCCCGTCCCACCCGGTTCACGGTGTCCGGCAGGTACGGGCTGGAGAAGCGGCCCAGGATCTTCTGGACATAGGCTTCCTGCTCCTCGCGGTTGAAGCCGTGCTTGGCCACCAGCAGCTCTTTCGTTTCGTCCAGGACGGCGCGCACATCGGCGGCGACGTCCTGGTCGGCCATGGCCTCGGAAATCGTCCCCAGCCCGGCCTCGAATCCGAAGTACGCTGCGGCGGCATGCCCGGTGTTCACAGTGAACAGTTTCCGCTCGATATACGGCTCCAGGTTGTCCACGAACGTGGCACCCGGAATGACCGGCGCCGCCGCACCGAACGGGGTCCGGTCAATGACCCACTCGTAGAACGTCTCCACCGTGACATCCAGTCCCTGCCCGCCCTCCTGGTTGGGCACAATCCGGTCCACCGCCGTGTTCGCGAAGACCGCCTTGTCAGCGAGGGCTCCCGCGGCCGGATCCCACTGGGCCGCCACCTCGGACTTCAGGATGTCCGTGGCGTTGATGGCGTTCTCACACGCCATCACCTGCAGCGGAGCCAGTCCGGCAGCCCGGGCGGCGATCCCCTTGGCGATCACAGGGGCCACGAATTTGAGGATGTGCGGCCCGACGGCGGTGGTGACGACGTCCGCCGTCGCGATCTCCGTGACGACGTCCGCCTCCTGGCTGCTGGAGTTCAGCGCCCGGAAGTTCTTCACCGTCCGGACGGTGGGGTGCTCCCCCACCTCGTGGACCTGGTAGCTGTCAGCGGCGGCCAGCCGGGTGATCAGGTCCTCCGCGACATCCGCGAATACCACCTCATACCCCGCGTCGTGCAGGAGCAGCCCCACGAATCCGCGCCCGATGTTTCCGGCTCCGAAATGTACAGCCTTCATTATGAATTGACCTTTCCGAACAGGGCCAGGACTTCCTCAACCGTGGTGGCGGCCTCAAGCTGCGCCACCTGGGCCTTGTTGGTGAAGACCTTGGCGATCGAGGACAGGATGTGCAGGTGTTCGTTGTTGATGCCCGCAACGCCGACCACGAACTTCACTTCCTTACCGTTCCAGTCGATGCCGTTCGGGTAGCGGACCACGGAGACCGCGGACTTCATGATGTGGTCCTTGGCGGCGTTGGTGCCGTGCGGGATGGCGAGGAAGCTGCCCATGTAGGTGGAGACGGATTCCTCGCGTTCGTGCATGGCGTCCAGGTATCCGGCGTCGACGGCGCCGCGGTCCAGCAGGAGCTTGCCGGCCTCGTCGATGGCGGCGTCGCGGCTGGTGGCCGAGCCGTTCAGGACGACGCTTTCCGGCACCAGGATTCCGGCGGGGCCGGTTTCCTCGGGAGCTTCCGGCGTTGCGGCGCCAGCTGCAGTGCCCGCAGCGGCAGCCGGAGCGGCCGGAACGTCGGTTCCGGCCTCCGTGTTGCTTGACCTGACCAGCTCCACGATCTCGTCGTAACGCGGGCTGTTCATGAAGTTGTCGACCGAGACGTGCACGGCGCTGGCGGTAGCCGGCTTGGCCCGTTCCGTCAGGTCCTGGTGCGTGATGACGACGTCGTAGGTGTCGCTGAGGTTCGCGATCGCGGAATTCGTGACCAAGACGCCCGGGAAGCCGGCAGCCTTGATCTTGTTCCGCAGCACCGAGGCGCCCATCGCGCTGGACCCCATGCCGGCGTCGCACGCGAAGACGATGTTCCTGACCGGGCCGGCGAGGACCGCGACGCCGCCGGCGGCAGCACCGGCGGAAGTGCCGGCGGCAGTGCCGGATCCCGTGAGCATGGCGGAAACCGAGCTCTTCTTGCCCTTCATTTCCTCCATCCGGACGGTGGCGGCGCCGAGGGCCTCTTCCTCGGTTGCGCCCACCGGGGTCTTGCTGGCTTTCAGGATCACCGAGGCGATCACGAAGGACACGGTGGTGGCGAACAGCACGGAGAGGGTCACACCGACGTAGCTGTCGCGTGCGGTGGCGGCGTAGACGGCGATGATGCTGCCAGGCGCTGCCGGCGACCGGAGCCCGGCGCCGGTGACCACGAGGGTGAAGATGCCGGTCATGCCGCCGCCGATGGCGGCGAGGATCATGATGGGCTTCATGAGCACGTACGGGAAGTAGATCTCGTGGATGCCTCCGACGAACTGGATCAGGGCGGCGCCCGGCGCGGACGCCTTGGCCAGTCCCGTGCCGAAGATCGAGTAGGCGAGCAGGATTCCGAAGCCCGGACCGGGGTTGGCCTCGAGCAGGAACAGGATGGACTTGCCCTGCTCGAGCGCCTGCTGTGTTCCCAACGGAGTGAGGATGCCGTGGTTAATGGCGTTGTTCAGAAACAGGACCTTCGCGGGCTCGATGAAGATGCTGGTGAAGGGGAGCAGTCCGTTGAGGACGAGGAATTCGACAACTTTGCTGGCGCCGTCGCTGAAGGCCTTCACCACCGGGCCGATCACGAGCATGCCAACGACGGCCATGGCGGCGGCCAGGATGCCGGCCGAGAAGTTGTCGATGAGCATCTCGAAGCCCGGCTTGACCTTGCCTTCCCAGATCTTGTCCAGCTTCTTCATGAGCCAGGCCGTGAGGGGGCCGAGCATCATGGCGCCAATGAACATGGGGATGTCCGTGCCGACGATGACGCCCGTGGTGGCCACCGCGCCCACGACCCCGCCGCGCACGCCATAGACCATCCGGCCGCCGGTGTAGCCGATCAGGAGCGGCAGCAGGAAGGTGATCATCGGCGCCACAAGCTTGGCGAGATCCGCGTTGGGGAAGAAGCCCGCCGGGATGAAGAGTGCGGTAATAATGCCCCAGGCGATAAACGCACCGATGTTGGGCATGATCATTCCGGACAGGAACGTCCCGAACTTCTGGACGCCCACCCGCACGCTGGTGCGGGGTTTCGCAACCGTCTCTGTTGCCATGTGATTTCCTAACCGTCATTCCTGCTGCACCGCAGGATGGTCCGATAATTTCGCGAAGCTAGCTGGTGGAGCTGATGGAGATCCGGTGGAGCCATTCGAGGAAAAGCTTGAGTTCCGAGCTGGAGAGCTGGTCCGAGTGCGATGCCTGCAGTGCCGCGTTCAGGGCGATCGCCGCCACAACCACTGACGATTTCCCGGAATCCTCGGGGTCGCTGTTCTTGGCCTGGTCCGAGGACACCGCAAAGATCATGGCGTCGCGGGTCATGGCAGACAGCTCGAGATTGCGCTCGGGCGCCTTTTCCGTGATGAGCATGAGCGTCACCCCGACGTTGGCAGCCAGAATGCTCCTGGCCGCCTCCCGCGGGGGAACGTTGAGGTGGCCGGCGACGGCGGCCTTGTTCAGCATTTCCTCCATCAGGCCCTCGGCGTCGGCGACGACGGCCGGGCGGCTCTCCGGGCGGATATTGCCAAACATGACCAGGTACAGTTCCGGCTGCTTGAGCCCAAACTGCACGTGGTTGTCCCACATCCGCCGGATATCCTCCAGCGGTTGTCCCGACGGCGCGAAGTCGCGTTCGCCCGCCACGTACTCCTCAAAGCCTGCCGCGACGACGGCGTCGAACAGCCCTTCCTTGTCACCGAAGTGGTGATAGAGGGTCGGGGCGGTGACGCCGGCCAGCTGGGTGATCTGGCGGGTGGATACCGCGCCTCCGGCGGAGTTGGCCAGCAACTCCGCCGCCGCACGCAGCAGGCGCGTCTTTGGCGGAAGCTGGCCATCGAAACTCATAACCGCTACCCTAGCACCTATAGCAACGCTATATGAAGTGCATCACATACAATTTTTTCAGGTGCCGGGAGCCGACCGCTGACGTGGCCGTCGGCAGGCCCACCGGATGGACCGGCCGGAATCTCCGGCCCGGACCGGACGGCCGGCTCCGGCACCTGACACACCGGCCTACCGGCCCACGGCAGAGAATGAGGACCTTCAGTGCAGAACTTCCCAGGAGTAGGCGTCAGCCCCGGCCGCATCATCGGAACCATCCGCCAGATGCCCAAACCTGTCAGCGAGCCGCCCGCCGGCGAGCAGTTGCCGGCCGGCGTCACCGCTGAGGAAGCGACGGCGGCGCTGAAGGCGGCCGCGAAGGCAGTGCACGATGAGCTGAAGGCCCGGGCGCAGACGGTCAGTGGCGACGGGAAGGCGGTCCTCGAGGCCACCGCGCTCATGGCGACGGACACGATGCTCCTGAAGTCGGCTGCCAAACTGATCGGCCGTGGCACCTCGGGCCAGCGGGCAATCTGGGAAGCGGGCGCCTCGGTCTCGGAAATGCTGCATAACCTGGGCGGCTACATGGCGGAGCGCGCCACCGACGTCCTGGACGTCCGGGCCCGGATCGTGGCCGAACTGCGCGGCGTCCCGGCCCCGGGCATCCCGTCCTCCCCCACCCCGTTCATCCTGATCGCGGAGGATCTGGCGCCGGCTGACACCGCCACGCTGGACCCGGAAAAGATCCTGGCGCTGCTCACGGCCGGCGGCGGACCGCAGTCCCACACCGCGATCATCGCCCGCTCCCTGGGCCTGCCCGCCGTCGTTGCCGCCACGGGCGTCGACCAGCTTCCGGACGGCACCGAGGTTTACGTGGACGGCGCAGCCGGCCTGATCACAGTGGATCCCGACGCCTCCCAGCGGGCCGCCGCCGAGCACTGGGCCGCCACGGCCTCGCTCCTGGCGGACTTTGACGGCACCGGCGCGACGGCGGACGGCCATCTGGTGCCGCTGCTCGCCAACGTCGGCGGGGCGAAGGACGCCGTGGCCGCCGCGAAGCTCAACGCGCAGGGCGTGGGCCTGTTCCGGACTGAATTCTGCTTCCTGGAGCGGGACACCGAGCCCACCGTGGATGAACAGGCCGCCGCATACAAGGGCGTCTTCGACGCCTTCCCGGGCAAGAAAGTGGTCCTCCGGACGCTCGATGCCGGCGCGGACAAACCGCTGCCCTTCCTCACCGACGCCACGGAACCCAACCCCGCCCTCGGCGTCCGCGGGTACCGCACCGACTTCACCACACCGGGCGTGCTGGAACGCCAGCTGCAGGCCATCGCCCGGGCCGAGCAGGAGTCCGAGGCGGACGTCTGGGTGATGGCGCCGATGATTTCCACCGCGGAGGAGGCCGCCCGCTTCGCCACACTCTGCGCCGAGGCCGGGATCAAGACCCCCGGGGTCATGGTGGAAGTCCCGTCGGCGGCGCTCACCGCCGAGGCCATCCTCCGGGAAGTGGCCTTCGCGAGCCTGGGCACCAACGACCTCACCCAGTACGCCATGGCCGCCGACCGCCAGCTCGGCCCGCTTGCAGCGCTCAATACGCCCTGGCAGCCCGCCGTGCTCCGGCTTGTCGGCCTGACCGTGGAAGGTTCCGTCGCGGAAGGCCACAACAAGCCCGTCGGCGTCTGCGGCGAGGCTGCCGCCGACCCGGCCCTCGCCGTCGTCCTCACCGGGCTCGGGGTTTCCACGCTCTCCATGACGGCCCGGTCCCTCGCCGCCGTGGCCGCCGTGCTGAAGACCGTCACCCTGGCCGAGGCCCAGGAACTGGCCAAGCTGGCCCTCTCCGCGCCGAGCGCCACCGAGGCCCGCGCCTGGGTCCGGGCGAAGCTTCCGGTGCTCGAGGAGCTCGGGTTGTAGGGACGCAACAGGGCGAAGGCATCGTGAGGCTGAACCGGGGGCGCTAGGATGCACTCCATGACACTGATTGCTCCCCGGGTGACGGCCGCCCTTCCGGCTGAGGACGCCCAGAATCTCCGGTTCGCCCTGACCGGCAGCGACGACATCACGGTGTTCGTCGACGGCACCGTCCACCGGCTGCCGCCCCAGGCCCGGGAGGCCGTCGTGGACCTGCTGGCGCGCTTCGGGCGGGGCGAGGCGGTAACAGTCAGCAGCGTCGAGGAAATGCTGACCACGTCCCGGGCCGCAGAGCTGGCCGGCATCTCGCACACCTATCTGCGGAACATGACGGACCGCGGCGAAATCCCGGTGGAGTACCGGGGCACGCACCGGCGGATCCGGCTCGCCGACATCATGGCCTGGCTGGAAAAGCAGAAGAAGAACAGTACCGCTGACGGCGCCCAGGAGCACGGGGATGACGGTGCCGCCGATGCTTCGTGACGGCGTGATAAGGATCAAACAACGATCCCGGCCCTGCGCGGAAAGGCGGAGAAGGCCGGGGTTACGCTTGGATTGTGGGTAAGTTCAGAGGGTGGCACATCGTGGCCGGCATTGCCGCCATGGTGCTCACAGGCATCCTCGGAACCGCCATGGGGCTGAATAATACGGCTGCCTTCATGTCCAGCTGTGTTGCGTTTGTGGCCGTTTCCCTGTGGGTGGACAGCCGGATTTCGCTCCGCAGGAGGGAAGCAGCGCAGCGGGGGGCGCGGGAAACAGCGCGCGCGGCAGCGCTGGAGGCCGAGCAGCCCAAACGCGAGGGCCGCGGCACCTGAAGCCACTGGACCGGACTAGATCCTGGGGCGCCCCGCCCAGCGCCGCGCCTTCAGTGCCGCGTGGAGTTCCAGCCGCACCATCCCCTTGAGCGGGTCGACGCCGAGCAACTGGCGGATCCTGCCCAGGCGGTTGTAGATGCTGCTCCGGTGCAGGTGCAGTTTGTCCGCTACTTCCTGGACCGAGCCGTCATTGTCGTAGAAAAGCTCCAGCACCGGCAGCAGCTCGTGGTTCCGGTCGTGGTCCTCCAGGATGCGGAAATAGACCGAGCCCGCGTCCGCCCACGCCCCCGCTCCGCCGCCGGCCGAGGCCAGCACCTGGTAGATCCCGGTGGCGCGGCAGTCCACGAGTTCACCCAGCTGCGGGTCCACCGCCGCTGCCTGCGCGGCCTGCCGGGACTGGCGGTAGGCCTCGGCCAGTTCCCGCGGCTTCGCGAAGCCCTCGGAGGTTCCCAGGATGATCCGGTGGACCTGCCGGCCGGCGCGTTTGGCCAGCTCCAGCTGATAGTGGACCAGCACCTGGGCGTGGTCGGCCCGTCCCGTCGATTCCCTGAACAAGACGGCGGCGTGGGTCTCCGTGCCGGCGCTGAACAGGGCGGCGTCGACCCCGATGGTTGCCTGCAGCGCCGCGGAGCGGTGGATCAGCGTGGAGGCGATCGGATCCGCCCCTTCCGCCCAGCCGTCGGCGTCGAGGACCGTCACGAGCTGCCAGGGCCCGCGCCCCTGCACTTCCTTCCAGCCCGCCACCGCGGCGACGGCGTTGGCTTCGCCCCGGCAGGCCGCCAGGAATTCCTGTTCACGGCGGCGGCGGAACTCGGATTCGGCCGTGTTGGAGTCCAGCAGCAGGGCAGAGAGCTGCTCCAGCTCGCCGGCCACCCCGGGCAGCTGGGCGAGCACCGTCGTCGCGTTCGGCTCCTCGGCGTCGAGCTGGACCCAGAGGTACCCCACCCGGAAGCCCCGCACCAGGAGGGGAACGCAGACCCGGCCCAGCATCCCGAGCTCCTCGTTGGCGGGCACGACCACGGGGCGGACCGCCGTCGCGATCCCGTGCGAAAGCTGCCAGGCGCTGACGTCCAACGGGACGCGCTTGCTGAGCAGGAAGTTCACCCGGACCCGGTCGGCGTGCGACTGGTTGGAGCTGTAGGCGAGCAGCAGGCCATCGAGATCCTCGAGCGACAGGCCGCGGCCCAGCTTCAGTGCGACCTGTTCCACGAGCTGTTCGACATCCTGCTGCTGCATGCTGCCAGACTACTGCCGATGCCACCGCCAACGACAATGCCGCGGCTGACACCACCCAACGGACAGCAGGCGACACCTGACGCTTGCCGATTCGACAAATGTCCAGTCCGCCATTTGGAAAAGCCCGGCTTTCCGGGGAAAGCCGATGCTGCCGCGCGGCGGAGCCTGTCGCTTGCCTCACAGCCGGATTTATTCTGGAAGTACGACTTCCCCGCACACACCCAGGCCTATAAGGCCGCCAGCACTGGAGCCCACAAATGATCATCGGTGTCCCCAAAGAGATCAAGAACAATGAATTCCGCGTCGCCATCACGGCTGCCGGCGTGCACGAGTTCCGCACCCACGGCCACTCGGTCCTGGTGGAGCGCGGCGCAGGCCTGGGCTCGGGCATCACCGACGAGGAGTACGCCATCGCCGGCGCCGAGATCGTCGCCGACGCCGATGACGTCTGGGGCCGCGCGGACATGGTCATGAAGGTCAAGGAGCCGGTGAAGGCCGAGTACCACCGCTTCCGCAAGGGCCTGATCCTCTTCACCTACCTGCACCTCGCCGCGGAACCGGAGCTGACGCAGGAGCTCATCAACACCGGCGTCACCGCCATCGCCTACGAGACCGTGCAGGAAGGCCGCACCCTGCCGCTGCTCGCCCCGATGTCAGAGGTTGCCGGCCGCCTGTCCGTCCAGGTCGGCGCCACGTCGCTGATGGCTCCGGCCGGCGGCAAGGGTGTGCTGCTCGGCGGCGTGCCCGGCGTCCGCCCGGCCAAGGTCGTTGTCCTTGGCGCCGGCGTCGCCGGCACCAACGCCGCCGCCATGGCCCTGGGCCTCGGCGCCGACGTCACCATCCTGGACATCAACATCAACCGCCTGCGCGAACTGGATGCCCAGTACCAGGGCCGCCTGAAGACCGTTGCCTCCAACGCCTACGAGATCGAGAAGTCCGTCGTCGACGCCGACCTCGTGATCGGTTCCGTGCTGATCCCGGGCGCCAAGGCCCCGAAACTGGTCACCAACGAGCTCGTCTCCCGGATGAAGCCCGGCTCCGTGCTGGTGGACATCGCGGTGGATCAGGGCGGCTGCTTCGAGGACACGCACCCCACCACACACCAGGAACCGACGTACAAGGTCCACAACACGATCTTCTACTGCGTTGCCAACATGCCCGGCGCCGTTCCGAACACCTCCACCTACGCGCTGACGAACGTCACGTTGCGCTACGCCGTCTCGCTGGCCAACCTGGGCGTCAAGGCCGCCTTCGAACGCGACGCCGCCCTCGCCGCAGGCCTCAACATCGCCGCCGGCAAGGTCGCCCACCGCTCGGTCTCGGAGGCGCACAACCTGCCCCTCGTCGCCGACTGGCACGATCTCGTCGCCGCCTAACCAGCCGACCCCGGCATCGCGGCGCCGCATAGCCCGCACAGCATCGGCTGCTCCGTAACCGCTCTTTGGGACCCCCAAACCGGCAGTTACGGCGCAGCCGATGGCTGTTTAACGGCGCTTAGGCGAGCGCCCGGGCCTGCTCGATGAGCCGCAGCACCTCCACGGGCCCTGACGGATCCACCGGGACAGGCAAGGCCGAAGCCGCCCCGCCGCCGCGGATCTTGTTCGCCAGGATCCGGTAGAACTCCGGGTAGGCGCCGCGCTCGGTGGGCAGCCGGTCGAGGTGGCCGTCCCGGCCGAGGAGCCCGGCCCAGTTCCGGTCCTCGACGCCGTAGTCCGGGTCCAGCGGGCTGCCGCCCGCCGCGATGAACGGCTCCTGCGGGTCAACGCCATGTTTGGTGAAGCCGCCCCCGCTGCCCAGCAGCCGGAAGCGCGGCCCCTGCTGGGCGCAGAGCATGTTCATCCACAGATGGCTCGTGACGCCGGATTCGTGCCGCAGGGCGAGGAAGACGTCGTCGTCGGTCTTCTCCCCTGGCCGCCGGGCGTCCAGTTCCGCGTGAGTGACCGTGGCGGGGCCAAACAGCTGCACCGCCTGGTCCAGCAGATGGGTGCCGAGGTCGAACAGCACCCCGCCGCCGTCGTCCGCCGTCGCGGCGGCCTTCCAGGCCTTGGCGACCGCCGGGGACCAGCGCTCGAAGCGGGATTCGAACCGGGTGACCGTGCCGAGGACACCGCCGTTCAGCAGGCCGCGGACGGTCAGGTAGTCGCCGTCCCAGCGCCGGTTCTGGAAGACCGTGAGTACGCGTCCCAGCCGCGCCGCGAGCCGGATGAGTTCCTCGCCTTCGGTGCTGCGCACGGTGAAGGGTTTGTCGACGACGACGTCGAGCCCGGCTTCCAGCGCGGCTTTCGCGAGCGGAAAGTGCGTGGCCGGCGGTGTGCCCAGGACCAGCAGGTCCAGTTCGCCGGCGAGCCCAAGGATGCCTGCCGGGGTGTCCACGATCCGGGTGCCGGGGTACCGGGCAGATGCGGCGGCCTGCCGGCCGGCGTCGGAGGTGGAGATGAGCGCGAGGGAGAAGGCGGGGTCTGCGGCGAGCAGCGGGGCATGGAAGACGCTGCCCGAGAGGCCGAAGCCTGCAACGGCCGTACGGATGGGCCGGGTGGAGTCGGTTGTCATGGCTCCCACGCTACCCCCGCCCGGCCCCTTCCCCGCCCGGCTTAAACGGCGAAGGCCGGCACCCCGATGCGGGGGTGCCGGCCTTGCTGTATCAGCTGGCTCTTAGCCGGGGACTACTTCTTTTCCCAGCCGAGGGTGGTCCAGTCCGGGACCTGGGACAGGCTCTTGAACAGGGACGGGCCGTAGTTGGCCAGGCCGGTGCGCACAAAGGAGATCTGCGGGCCGTTCATCACCACACCCATGGAGAAGTACTTCTCCATGTGCTTCTTCTCAACTTCCATGGCTGCCTTGTTGCGCTCGGTGTTGTCGGCGATGGTGGAGAGCTTCTTGATCTCGGCGTCCAGTTCGGCGTCGCCCAGTTGGTTCTCGTTCGTTTTGGAATCGTAGAACTGCTTGACGGCGTCGGTCGCGTCCGAGCCTACGGTGTAGCCGGAGACGCTCATGAAGAAGTCGCGGCTGCCCAGGACCTTGCCGAAGTCGGCGGATGCGCGCTGGTCGATGCCAACATCCATGCCGCCGGCCTTCAGCTGGTTCTGCAGCGTCTGCGCGAACGCCAGGGTGGTGGGATCGTCGCCGAAGTTGCTGATCTTGAAGGCGGCGGGGACGCCGTCCTTTTCCATGATGCCTGCGGCGTTGGCCGTGTAGCCGGCGTCGGTCAGGACCTTCTTGGCGGCCTCGGCGCCGGTTTCCTTGACCGGGTAGTTGTCCTGGTAGTACTTGGAGAACGGCAGCAGCATCATCGATCCGGAGCTGGTTTCGTCCCAGTTCAGTCCGTTGAAGCGCACCTTGCGCAGGGCCTCGCGGTCGACGGCGGTGAAGATCGCCTTGCGGACTGCGGCGTCGCTCATCGGCGCCTTCTGCGCGTTGAGGTTCAGGCCGCCGGCGAAGAGGCGCTGGCCACGGCGGATCTCGGAGTTCTTGGAGCCGTCGAGCTGCTTGTAGGGGGTGATGGTGTTTGCGGAAACACCATCGATTTCACCGTTCTTGAAGGCTGCGATGGCGGCGCTGCTCTCGAGCTGGCGGAAAACCACCTTGTCCAGGACCGGCTTGGTGCCCCACCACTTGTCGTTCTGGGCAAGCGTGACCGTCTTGGCGGCACTGTCGTACTGGTCCAGCTTGAACGGCCCGGCCATCCATTCCGGGTGCATGTCGCCGGTGAAGCCTTCGTTGAAGAGCGCCGGGGTGTTCACGGCCGGGTGGACCAGACCGGTGAAGAGGGCGTCCAGCGGGTAGACCGGCTGGGTGGTGGTGACAATGACTTCCTTGGCGCTGGAACCGGCTTTGACGGATTCGACGAACTCGTAGGCGCCGGAACTGACGATGTCAATGTCCTTGTTTTCGCCCTTAAGCATGTTCCAGGTGTTTTCGAAAGTCTTGACGTCGATCGGGGTGCCGTCGTTGTAGGTGGCCTTCTCATTGACCTTGATGGTGATGGTCTGCTTGCCGTCCTTGACCTCGCTTTTGACGTCTTCGCAGAAATCCTTGTTCGGCGTGGCGGTGCCGTCGAAGTCATAGTTCCAGCAGCCCCAGGTGCCGGCCTGGTCGATCGGGCGGTGCAGGGCGGTGTTGTCCGCACTGTTGCCGTTGTTGGAGAACCCGTTGAAGTCCGGACCGATGTTGCCCAGCGGCAGCGTGACAGTGCCGCCCGGCTGCAGGTCCTTGGCGTCCTTCGCGTTGATGCTGATCAGCTTGGCCAGGTCACTTCCCGCGTCCTGGCCTTTCGCGGACGCCGGACCTTGTGCGGCGCCGCCGCCGCCACAAGCGGTCAGCGCGAGCGCTGCAACGACGGCGGTAACGCCGCCGATCTTGGTCAGATTCTTCATGTGTTCCCCTTCATTTTTGGTGCAAGGTGTGATGCGTGTGACTGGTGGGTCAGATTGTTTCGTGGACAACGAGCATGTCCGTGTCCAGTTCGCCGTCCGGGTAGAAACAGGCGAACTGCTGGTCTGTGGCGGCCGCCGGGAACAGGTGTCCGGCCCCGGTGGTTTCCGCGACGGTGGCCAGCCCGGGCTCCTGGTTCAGGCACTTCTCCTGCTTCGCGGGCGGCAGTGCCGCGAACACCGGGCAGCGGGTGGCGAAGTTGCAGCCCATGGGGGCCTCCAGCGGTGAGGGCAGGTCCCCCTGCAGGATGATGCGTTCACGGGTGCGTTCCAGGACGGGGTCCGGAACCGGAATCGCGGAGAGCAGCGCCCGGGTGTACGGGTGGCGCGGATTGTCGAAGACGCTGTCCACGTCCCCGATCTCCACGATCTTGCCCAGGTACATCACGGCCACGCGGTTGGAGATGTGCCGCACCACGGACAGGTCGTGGGCCACCATCAGGTAACTCAGGCCAAGTTCCGCACGGAGCTGGTCCAGCAGGTTGATGACGCCGGCCTGGACGGATACGTCCAGGGCGGACACCGGCTCGTCCAGGACCACCAGTTTGGGGTTCACGGCGAGGGCGCGGGCAATACCGATGCGTTGGCGCTGGCCGCCGGAGAACTGGTTGGGGAAGCGGTTGACGTGGTCCGGCTGGAGGCCCACGAGCTCCATCAGCTCCATGATGCGTTTCCGGATTTGGGGCCTGGCCATGCCGGCGTTCTCGAGCGGCTCGGACAGCACTTCAAAAACAGTGAAGCGCGGGTCGAGGGCGCCGGTGGGGTCCTGGAACACCATCTGGAGTTCCTTGCGCATGGCGCTCTTGGTCTTTGCGTCGGAGGCCTTCTTGTTGCTGAGCCCGCCGATGACCACCTCGCCGTCCTGGTCCTTGTGGAACTCCATGATTTCCAGCAGGGTGGTGGTCTTGCCGCAGCCGGACTCGCCGACGATCGAGAAGCACTCGCCCTCACGGATGTCGAAGCTCAGCCCGTCCACCGCCTTGACGGTGCCGATCCGGCGTTTGATCAGGGCACCCTTCATCAGCGGGAAGTGCTTCCGGACGTCCCGGAGTTCCAGCACGGTCCTGCGTTCCGCGCGCGGGATCGCGTCAAAGTGCGACACCGGAACGGCCGGCGCCCGGAAGACCTCGCGGACGTCCACGTCGGGGCCGAGGGATCCGGTCTTGATGCAGGCGGCCCGGTGCGGCAGTCCGCCGTCCAGGCCGGCACCGGTGACCGGCCGCAGCTCCGGCTCGCCGTGCAGGCAGGCCTCGCTGGCCAGCGGGCAGCGCGGCGCGAAGGAACAGCCTGTGGGGGGATGGATGAGGTTGGGCGGGATGCCCTCAATCGGCACCAGCGAGGACTTTTCGGCCGCGTCAACGCGCGGCACCGCGCCGAGCAGGCCCATCGTGTACGGCATCCGCGGGTTGTAGTAGATGTCGTCGACGCTGCCGGTTTCCACCGGCTTGCCGGCGTACATCACCATGATGTCGTCCGCCATGCCGGCGACGACGCCGAGGTCGTGGGTGATCATCACGACGGCGGCGCCGGTTTCCTCCTGCGCAGCGTGCAACACCTCAAGGACCTGCGCCTGGATGGTGACGTCCAGCGCCGTCGTCGGCTCGTCGGCGATCAGAACGCGCGGGTTGTTCGCGATGGCGATCGCAATCATCACGCGCTGCCGCATGCCGCCGGAGAACTCATGCGGGAATGCCTTGATCCGGTCCTTCGGGCTGGGGATGCCCACCATGCCCAGAAGCTCGACGGCGCGCGCCTCCTTGGCCTGCTTGCTCATGGTGGGGTTGTGCACCGTGAGCGCCTCGACGATCTGGTTCCCGACCGTGTAGACCGGGGTCAGGGAGGACAGCGGATCCTGGAAGACCATGGCGATGTCGTTCCCGCGGTACTGGCACATGGCTTTGTCGCTGAGTCCCAGCAGTTCCTTACCCTGGAGCCGGACCGAACCGGTGATCTCCGCCGTCGGGGGCAGCAGTCCCATGATGGCCATGGAGGTAACGGACTTACCGGAGCCGGATTCGCCCACGATGCCCAGCGTTTTGCCGGCACGGAGGTCGAAATCGATGCCGCGGACGGCGTGCAGCACCCCGTTCTCGGTGTTGAAGCGGACGTTCAGGTCCCGGACGGAGAGCACGGCGTCCGCCGGGGCACCACCTGCGGCGTGCAGCCCGGCGACGTGCAGGCGCTCGATGGCGGAGAGCTCGGAGAGGTCGGCGGACTCGGTGCCGGCGGTCATTTCGTGGCTCATGCGTTCTTCGTCCCTGCGGTCGTCGGTGTCTTGCCGGACTTGCTCTTCCCGGGGTCGCTCCTCTTGGCGCGGCCGACGGAGCTGGAGCTGGGGTCGAACGCGTCACGGAGGCCGTCGTTCATCATGGCGAGCGAACCGGTCAGCAGGAACATGACGGTCAGCGGGACCCAGAACATCCACGGGAAGGTGGAGACCTGGGACGTTGCCTGGCCGATCAGCACACCCAGGCTGACGTCCGGGACCTTGATGCCGATGCCGATGAAGGAGAACGCCACCTCGGCCAGGATCGCTCCGGTGATGCCGCGGGTGATGTCCAGCACCAGCAGTGAGCCGATGTTCGGGACGAGGTGGCGCCAGACAATGCGCCGCGGCGGGATCCCCATGTACTGGGCAGCCTTGACGAAGTCCCGCGTCATGAGCGACATCGAAAGTGAGCGGATGAGGCGGGCCGTCCCCATCCAGCTGAAGACCAGCAGGACGATGATCAGCAGCAGCCAGCTGGGCAGGGACTTCTGCAGGCCGTTGCCGCCGCCGCTCGTGGCCACGGCGACGACCAGCAGGGCCGGCATCATGATCAGGGCTTCGAGGATGAACAGCATGACCTTGTCCGCCTTTCCGCCGAAGTAGGCCATGGTGCAGCCATAGACGGCGGCGATCAGGACCGAGGCGAGACCGACGACGAGGCCAATCAGGATCGAGATCCGGGTGCCCTCCACGGTCAGGGCGTAGAGGTCGATCCCGGCCTGGGAGGTTCCCAGCAGGTGCTCGGCTGACGGCGGCATGCCGATGTTGAACGGGTCGATCGTCTCCTTGTCCCAGCTGGTGAAGAGGCCGCCCACGAAGGAGAAGAGGGTCAGGGCGAGGAAGACGACCAGGCCGACGACGGCTGTCTTGTTGCGCAGGAAACGGCGGAGGATGATCGAGGACTTCGTGATGACGACGTCGCTGTTCTCGATTTTTGCCTCGCCGGCGGCGGCAGCCGGGTCGATGGCACTGAGGTTTGTCATGGTTACTGCACCCGCACTCTCGGGTCGACGAGGGTGGTGGCGAAGTCCGCCAGGATCGCGCCGGTTGCGAAGATCACGGAGCCGTAGGCGAGGGTCGCCGTCGCGGCGTTGACGTCCTGCAGGGTTATCGCGTCAATGCTCCAGGAGCCGACGCCGTGCCAGGCGAAGATCTTCTCGGCGAAGAAGCCGCCGGCGAAGATGGCCGGGATGGTGAAGGCGATGCTTTGCGCCACGGGGATGAAGGACACCCGGAGGGCGTGCCGGCTGATGGCCTGGTTGCGGGTCAGTCCCTTGGCCCGCGCCGTCCGGACGAAGTCGGCGTTGACGTTGTCCAGGAGGTATTGGCGCTGGGCGATCTGGTACGTGCCCCAGCCCACAATCGTGATCGCGAAGGTTGGCACGGCGTAGTGGGCGAGCATGTCAAGGAATTGCGCCCAGCCGCCGCCGTCCAGTCCCGGGGTGGAGATTCCGGTGACAAAGAAGATGCGTTCGCCGACTGTCTCGTTGATGTTGATGGCGCCAAGCTGCACCAGGAAGTAGGCGATCGGCGCGGGGACAATGTAGACGAGGTAGCTGTAGGAGGTGATGACGCGGTCGGAGGCCTTGTACTGCCGCGCCGCCGTGTACACGCCCAGGGCGACGCCGATGATCAGGGTCAGGACGATGGAGGCCAGGAACAGCCGGGTCGAGATCCAGACCCGGTCACCGAATTCGGCGTTGATGAAGGCACCGTTGGGGCTGCGCCCCCAGTCCCAGCGGGTGACGATCGCCGTGAGCCACTCCACGTAGCGCTCCCACGGGCTCAGGTCCGGGTCGAGTCCCTTGAGGCGGAAGGAGTTCGCCACTTGCTCGGGGGTGGGCCGCGGAATGCGTTCCTGTTCCAGCAGCGCGGGCTGCAGGGTGTTGACGGCCAGGAAGTATCCGGCTGTGGTGGTCAGGAAGATCATGAAGACATACGTGAGGGCACGTTTGGCGAGGTATCGGATCATGGGGCGGCTAGTTCTGGATCGCCGTTGCCTGTGCGGTGCCTGCCGCTGCCGGACGGGCTGATACAGCCTCACCGCAGGCAGGATTCTTGACAAAATTCACAGCTTGATCCTTCCGTAGTCCCCATCCGGCAGGGGATTACCGCCGCCGATCCGGGATCTTGGCCAGCGGGTGTCTGGCCGCCCGCAGGCCTTTCGGCAAGCCCTGGTGGACTATGTTGCGGGTCACATTCCAGAGGAAACTATCACATACGTGCGGCAGCCGACTGCGTCCCGCCCCGGCAATCCGCGAGTCAGGTATCAGATCGTTATGAATAAATCCGGGGAATTGATTTGACGTCGCCCGTCCGGAATCCGGATTGAGCTAGGCCCCCCGCACCACGCGCGAGACGAGCTCACGCCAGGATGCGGCGAGGCGGTCGGGGGCTATCTGGTGCACCCGGACGGCATGCAGGATCCGCTCCGGCTCCAGGACGGCACTGAGCGAGGTGGCCATCAGCCAGGGATCCGCGGTCACGCCCGCTTCCCGCAGCAGCATCTCCAGATGCCGGTGCCAGAGCACAGCCGCCGGTACGTCGAACCGGTTGTACGCGGATACGTCCGCGGCCCGGGCCAGCTCGCCGAATTCCATCACCCAGGCGATGCGCTCCTCGCCGAAGGCGATGAGCCGCTCCAGTGGCTGAGCACCCGGGCCGAGCGGCGGCGGGCCGAACATGAAACGCTCCTGGAACCGGGCCTCGGCGTCGCTGAGCAGCGCCATCATAAGCCCCGCCCGGCTGCCGAACCGGCGGAACACCGTCCCCTTGCCCACCCCCGCCCGCTGCGCCAGCGTCCCCATGGTCAGCCCGTCCGCCCCGCATTCCTCGATGAGCTCGCGGGCAGCACGGATCAGCAGCTCGCGGTTCCGGGCGGCGTCGCGGCGTTCGGGCTCCGCATCCGGGCGGAAGGGGATTAAGCTCACACCGCTCAGTCTAGCGTCGGGGGAATAGAAGCGGACCGCAGTCCGCTTAGATCAGTGAAGGCCGACAGAGCCTCCACTGATCAGCCAGCCGCGGCACCATCCGCGGCGCGACCCCTAGGAGTCCACATGTCCAAGAACACCGTTCTCACCCTGGTCGGCAGCCTCCGCGCCGATTCCACCAACCGGAAGCTCGCCGAAGCCATCCAGCTGAACGCACCGGAACAGGTTGAGGTGCTCATCCACGACAGCCTCGGCAACATCCCGTTCTACAACGAGGACATCGACGTCGAGGGCCAGGTTCCCGCCGCCGCAGCCGCCCTGCGCGCCGCCGCCAACGAGGCCGACACCCTGTTGCTGGTTACGCCGGAGCACAACGGCACGGTCCCCGCATCGCTGAAGAATGCCATCGACTGGCTCTCACGCCCCTTCGGCGCCGGCGCCCTCAGCGGCAAGCCGACCGCCGTCGTCGGCACCGCCTTCGGCCAGTTCGGCGGAATCTGGGCCCAGGATGAGGCCCGCAAGGCCGTCGGCATCGCCGGCGCCCGGGTCCTGGAAGACGTCAAGCTGGCCGTCCCGGGCTCCATGGTCCGGTTCGCCGAGGTCCACCCGAAGGACGACGCTGAGGTCGTGGAGCAGATCAAGGCCGTCTTCGAGGCCCTGGAAGGCTCCCGCGCGGCCACCGCAGCCTAGGTCCGCAGCAAAGCAGAACATCCCCGGCCGCCGTGAAGCGGCCGGGGATGTTCCGTGTCCGGAGCCTTCCGGAACTGATTGGAAACAAAGGTTTTCCCGGAGGCAACATGGGTTGTATTCTGTGAGATGTGACCCACGAAACACTTGATGCCGGCGCAGAAGTACTTCCGGCCGAGGCAATTGACGCAATCGAACGTGCGGCTACGTCCGCCCACCGCCACGAGGACCTCTTCTCGGAGCGCGCAGCAAATATCAAGCAATCGGCGGTCCGGGATGTCTTCGACATCTCGATGCGGCCCGGACTCGTCTCGCTGGCGGGGGGAAGTCCGTATCTGAAGTCCCTGCCGCTGGAACGGCTCGGCCAGACCGCCGCGAAGATCATCGCCGAACAGGGGATGACCGCGCTCCAGTACGGCGGAGGGCAGGGCACCGAGGAACTCCGGACCCAGGTCTGCGAAGTCATGGCCGCCGAAGGCATCCTGGACGCCAAACCTGAAAACGTGGTGATCACCGCGGGTTCCCAGTCCGCGCAGGACGTCGCGACGAAGGTCTTCTGCAACCCGGGCGATGTGGTGCTGGTCGAGGACCCCACCTACGTCGGCGCACTTAACACCTTTGAGGCCTACCAGGTCCAGGTCGCCACCGTGCCGATGGACGGCGACGGGATCATCCCGGACCTCCTGGAGGCCCGGATTGCCGCCCTGCAGACGGCAGGCAAGAGCATCAAGTTCCTGTACACGATCCCGAGCTTCAACAACCCCTCCGGCATCACGCTGGCGGCGGAGCGGCGGCAGCAGGTCGTGGATATATGCCGCAATGCGAATATTTTGGTGTTGGAGGACAATCCCTACGGACTGCTCCGTTTCGACGGAAAGCCCCTCACCCCGCTGCGGGCTGCAAACCCCGACGACGTGATCTACATGGGCTCCTTCTCGAAGATCTTCGCGCCGGGCCTGCGGATCGGCTGGGCACTCGTCCCCGCCCACCTCCAGCGCCGCTATTACCTGGCCTCGGAGGCTGTCACCCTGTGCCCGCCGACCCTCAACCAGATGCTCGTCTCCGCCTACCTTCGCGACTACGACTGGCGCGGCCAGATCGACACTTACCGGGGGCTGTACAAGGAGAGGCGCGATGCGATGCTGGCCGCCCTCGACGAATACATGCCGCCCGGCCTCAGCTGGACCCGTCCGGAGGGCGGCTTCTTCGTCTGGGTCACCCTGCCCGAGGGCGTTGACACCTACCCGCTGCTGAAAAAGGCAATCGAGGCCGGGGTGGTCTTCATTCCAGGCGCGGCGTTCACACATTCCGATGATCCCTCCAACAAGATCCGGCTGGCCTTCAGCGCCGTCCCACCGGAGTCCATCCGCGAAGGGGTCCGCCGGCTGGCGCCGGTCCTGCGGGAAGCCATCGCGGCCCTGTAGCCTGAATCATTGGTGCATGGCCGCACACGTTCGTTGACCTCAAGGAGCATTTCATGACCGGAATTATTGTTGTCGGCGTTGACGGCAGCGAGACTGCCCTGAAGGCCGCGCACACCGCCCGTGACCTTGCCACTTCACTCGGGGCGACCCTTCACGTGGTCAGTGCGTTCGACAGTGACAGGACAGAGGTCTTCGGCAGCGGCAGCGACAAATGGATTGTCTCCGATGCGGGGGACGCGGAGAAGGTCGCCCGGGGCGTCGCGGACAGCCTCCGTACCCCGGCACTGAACGTCACCTACGCAGCCGCCCGTGGCAAACCGGCCGAGGCCCTGATCGACGAGGCGGCCCGTTCCGGCGCCACACTGATAGTGGTAGGGAACCGGCGGATGCACGGCCTGGGCCGCGTGCTGGGCAGCGTGGCCAACTCCGTGGCCCACAACGCGCCCTGCGACGTTTACATCGCCAAGACTGACACGTCGGATTAGGCGCGGACCGCAGCGGTCGGCGCCGGAAATTCCCGGCGCCGACCGGCCGTTGAACCGCCCCGAGGCAAGTCTCCGGCGGCCTCCGGTCACCCCCAATGGTGATCGGCAGCTACCGGACAGCTTGTCCGGTGTCGGCGGTCGTGGCCTCGTTACGGAAGCGCCGGGGTGCGGGCCGTCTGGTCCGAGATGTGGGAAGTGGCAGCGCATTCCCGCACGGACTCGACCCCAGCGACCGCAGCGGCAAGGTCCAGGTAGGTTCTGGAGAGGGCCAGCACGGCCCCGTTCCCGTCAAGGATGCGGATGAGGAAACCGCCCCGGTCATCACGGACGAGTTCGAACTTGCCGGGGGCTGAGGGCCGTCGGGCTGTGGCTGCCTGGATGGTGCCGGAAGCGGCAGGCGCCGGGGCGCCCTGGAACGCAGGTGCATGTTTGGCGGCGGAAGGCAGGACGGGGGAAATCGTTGACATGGTAGCTCCATAATGGGGTTCCAGTGGCCGCGTCCTGACCTACTCCTGACTATACCCTCAGAGGCCCTTCACGCGGATGTCGTGCGTCACAATCGGGGTCCTGCGTGGACCGACCGGGCGTCTGCGGGCCCTGTTCCCGGCTCCAGGGCCCGCCGGTTCTCCGGCCTATCCGGCCGCCGCCCCGGCAGTCTTCAGCATCCGGCGCAGGATCTTGCCGGAGGAGGACTTGGGCACGGCGTCGATGAATTCCACCCTGCGGATCTTCTTGAAGGGCGCCACCTTGGCCGCCACATACTCCATCACCGCGGTCTCGTCGAGCCGCTCCCCGTCATCCCCGGGCTGGCGCACCACAAACGCCATCGGCACTTCCTGGCCGTCGGCGTCGGACGTTGCGATCACTGCGGCGTCCGCGATGCCGGGGTGGGTCAGCAGCAGCGCTTCCAGCTCCGCCGGTGCGATCTGGTACCCCTTGTACTTGATCAGTTCCTTGAGCCGGTCAACGATCGTGACAACGCCGTCGGCGCGCACGGTGGCAATGTCCCCGGTGTGCAGGAAGCCGTCGGGGTCGAGCGTGTCCGCCGTTTCCTCGGGCCGGTTGAGGTAGCCGAGCATCACGTTGGGTCCGCGGCACAGCAGGTGCCCGGGCGCACTGGTGCCCTCGGCCGGGAGGTCGATTTCCGTCCCGGTGGCAGGATCCAGCAGCCGGCAGTCCATGTTGGGGACGGTGTAGCCGACCGAGCTGACGGGCAGCTCCGCGGCGTCCAGGGGAATCAGGTGGGACACCGGGCTCATCTCGGTCATGCCGTAGCCCTGCAGCACCCGGCAGCCAAGCCGTTCGGCCAGCCTGCTGCCCAGTTCGCCGTCGAGCGGCGCGGCCCCGGAGAGGGCGGTGTGCACTGAACTGAGGTCGTAGTCGGCAACCATCGGGTGCTTGGACAGGGCCACGGCCACCGGCGGGGCGATAAACAGGTAGCTGCATTTGTGGTCCTGGATGATGCGCAGGAACTCGGCCAGCTCAAACTTCGGCATGGTCACCAGGCAGGCACGCTGGCGCAGGGCAAGATTCAGGAGCACGGTCAGCCCGTAGATGTGGAAGAACGGCAGCAGTGCCAGCAGGCGATCCTCCGGAGTGACCTTGAGCAGCCCGCGGGACTGCTGCGCGTTCGCCACGAGGTTCCGGTGGCTGAGCATGACGCCCTTGGGCCGGCCGGTGGTCCCGGAGGAGTACGGCAGCACCGCGACGTGGGTCGCCGGATCGAAGCTGACGTCCGGCGCCGGGGCACCCGCACCCAGCAGGTCCCGCAGCGACGGGTGGCCGGCGGCGCCGTCGAGCACGACGAGCCGGTGGTCCGGGATTCCGGACCGGCTCGCCGCCTCCCGGGCCGCGGGGAGCAGGGCCGAGACGGTGAACAGCCACTCCGCGCCGGCGTCGGCGAGCTGAAGGGCAATCTCGTCCGCCGTGTAAAGGGAGTTGACGGTGGTGACCGTCGCACCGGCCCGCAGCAGCCCGTGGAAGACCACGGCGAAGGCCGGGACGTTAGGGCACAGAATGGCCGCGATGCCGTGGACGCCCAGGCCTTGGGCCGCGACGGCGCCGGCGACGGCATCGATCTGCCCGACCAGGGCCCGGTAGGTGGTCTCCGCACCGCTCGTGCCGTCGACGACGGCGATCCGGTCCAGGTCCGCCTCCGCCAGGCCGCCAAAGAGGTAGTCGTAGACGCTGACATCGGGAATTTCCACATCGGGGAACGGGCTAGAAAACACGCAACATCTCCTTTGATCCGCGTCCGCCCAGCTGGCGGCGGCTGGTGCCACTCTAGTGCCGCCGGGCCGTCCTGGACAGGACCGGAGTTGAGCCGCGTCACCGCGCCCAGTGGGCAGCCTCACGCGGATTCCGGCCCGCCGGAGCGTTGTGCCGGCGGTAAAATTGGTGGTGCCCCCACTGGCGTGGACATCCAATACTTTTAGCTCCAGGGGATGAAAATGCCTACACTTCAGCGCCGCCAGCTCGTTGGCCACGACATTCTTCTGGCCCGGCACGGCAACCACATCAGTTCCATGCGGGTGGACCGCCGGGGCGGCCGGGTCCTCGCTTTCCTGGACGACGGTTCCGTGGACAGTGCCCCCAACATGATCTCCCCCGGGCTGCGCATGCCCGAGACGGTGCGGAGCATTGTCCGCGACGACTGGAAATTCTTTGCCGTGGTGACCGCGTGCACAACAGGCTTTGCCGGCGTGATGTTCGCCGCCGCCGTGGCCCTGGCCGGGAACAGCGGGGATCCGGGCATGATCGCGCTGCTGTCGAGCTACTCCGGCAGCTAGGCCCGCGGGTCCCGCGTTTTTCCACCACGAAACCCCGCCGCTGGGCATGCTCAGTGGCGGGGTTTGCGCGTTCGCCGGTGTTATCCGGTGGCGGGTCAGTCCAGCAGCAGGGCCGGCTCTTCCAGGATCGCCGCGACGTCGGCCATGAAGCGCGCCGAGAGGTCGCCGTCCACCACACGGTGGTCGAAGGAACCGCCGAGGGTGGTGATCCAGCGCGGAATCACTTCGCCGTCGAGGACCCAGGGCTTCTGCTTGATCGTGCCGAAGGCCACGATCGCCACCTCTCCGGGGTTGATGATCGGAGTGCCCGTATCGATCCCAAGGGCGCCGATGTTCGTCACCGTCAAGGTTCCGCCCTGCATCTGCGCGGGCTGGGTCTTACCTGCCCGGGCGGTCGCGGCGAGGTCGTTCAGCGCCAGGGCCAGCTCCTTGAGCGAGAGATCCTGGGCATTCTTGATGTTCGGGACCATCAGGCCGCGCGGCGTGGCGGCGGCGATTCCGAGGTTCATGAAGTGCTTGACATGGATCTCGGCGGAGTCGCTGCCGTCCGGATTGTCCACCCAGGTCGCGTTGACGCTGGGGTTGCGGGCCGCAGCCCAGATGACCGCTTTGGCCAGGATCAGCAGGGGCGAGACCTTGATGCCTTCAAAATCGCGGGAGGCTTTGAGCCGCTTGACGAACTCCATGGTCCGGCTGGCGTCGACGTCGACGAAAATGCTGACGTGCGGGGCCGCGAAGGCCGACTCGACCATGGCCTTCGCAGTGGCCTTGCGGACTCCCTTGACCGGAATCCGTTCGATCCGCTGTTCCTGCGGGCGGCCGGTCTTGCCCCAGAAGGTATCCGCCTTGTCCACCTCGGCGTCGCGCTGCGCCTGGTAGCTCACGAGGTCCTCGCGGGTCACTTCGCCGCGGGCACCGGTGGGGACGACATCGGCCAGATCGATGCCAAGGTCCCGGGCGATTTTGCGCACGGGAGGCTTGGCCAGGACCCTGCTGACCAGGCCACTGATGGCCCCGCCGAGGGTGGGCCGCAGGTCAATGTTGTCCGAAGGGACCGGGCGCTCCGCCTGGGCGACGGCCTCCGGGCTGATCCAGATGTCGTGCGCCTCGACAGGTTCGGCCAGCGGGACCGGCCCGGCAGTGGAGCCTGCCGCAGCCGCCGGCGCAGCCACACGGCGCCGGCGCTTGACCGCGTCTGCCTTGGGACCGGAGCCCACCAGCGGACCGCCGGCCGGGCCCCCCGCGGATTCGCCGGCGTCGATGGTCTCCGCCTCCAGCTTTCCGTACAGCGGAGCTTCGGGGGCCGGCGCGGCGGTGGGGGCCGGCGCGGCGGTGGGGGCCGGGGCGGCAGCCGCGTCGGCGGCCACTGCATCGCTCACGCTGATAATCGGGGTCCCGACGTCGACGGTCAGCCCCTCGGGGACGAGCAGCTCGGTGACGGTGCCGGCGAACGGTGAAGGCAGTTCGACGAGGGATTTTGCGGTCTCGATTTCGCACAGGACGTCGTTGATGGCCACCGTGTCGCCGGGCTTGACCTTCCAGGCGACGATCTCGGCCTCGGTCAGCCCTTCGCCCACATCGGGGAGGTTGAACTTGTGGAGAGTCATGTTGTCCTTGCTGGGAGAGGGCGCCTCAGTGGAAGCGGTCAGTAGGAAAGGGCACGGTCCAGTGCCTCAAGGATGCGGTCGATGTCCGGAAGGTAGTCTTCCTCCACCTTGGCCACGGGGTAGGGCATGTGGAAGCCGCCGACCCGGATGACGGGCGCCTCGAGTGAGTGGAAGGCACGCTCGCTGACCCGGGCCGCGATTTCGCCGCCGATCCCGCCGAAAGTCGGGGCCTCGTGGGCCACGATCAGCCGGCCCGTCTTCCTGACCGAGTCCGTGACGGTGTCGAAGTCGATCGGCGAGATCGAACGCAGATCGATCACCTCGACGCTGCGTCCGTCCTCGGCGGCGGCATTGGCCGCGGCCAGGGCCACCGGCACCAGCGGGCCGTAGACCACTACGGTGGCATCTGTCCCCGCGCGGAGCACATGGGCCTTGAACGGGTCAGCGGAAGTTCCGGGCGACACGGTGTCGACCTCTCCCTTGAGCCAGTAGCGGCGCTTCGGTTCGAAGACGATCACGGGGTCCTGGCAGTCGACGGCCTGCTGGATCATCCAGTAGGCGTCGTGCGGGTTGGACGGGGTGATGATGCGCAGGCCCGCCGTGTGGGCGAACAGCGCCTCCGGGGATTCCGAATGGTGCTCGATCGAGCCGATCCCGCCGCCGTAGGGGATCCGGATGACAACGGGAACGGTCAGGTTGCCGTTGCTGCGGGAGTGCATTTTGGCCAGCTGGGTGGTGATCTGGTTGAAGCCCGGGAACACGAAGCCGTCGAATTGGATTTCGCAGACCGGCAGGTAGCCACGGAGGGACAGCCCGATCGCGGTGCCGATGATGCCGGACTCGGCAAGCGGGGTGTCCACCACGCGGTCGGCGCCGAACTCGGCAATCAGACCGTCGGTGACGCGGTACACGCCGCCCAGGGGCCCGATGTCCTCGCCCATGAGCAGGGCGCGGGGGTGGGTGTTCAGCGTCGCGCGGAGGCCTTCGTTGATGGCCTTGGCAATGGTCATGGTGGTCATCAGTTGGCCGTGCCTTCTGCCTGGGCGGTTGCCTGGTCGGCGGACGCCTCCTCGGCGAATCCTGCGCTGTACTCCTCGAACCAGGCCAACTCCTCCGCCACCAGCGGGTGGGCCTCCACGTAGGTGTTGGCGAAGGCAGTCCGGATGTCCGGCGTTTCGAGGTCGTAAGTGGTCTTGCGGACGTAGGCGGCGAGTTCGTCGCCGTCGGCCCTGACCTGTTCGAAGAAAGCGTCGTCGGCCAGTCCTTCGGCACGGAGGTACTTTTCCAGCCGCTCCAGCGGATCCTTGGCCCGCCACAGGCTTTCCTCGGCGGATTCCCGGTACTTGGTGGGGTCGTCGGCCGTGGTGTGCGCGCCGACGCGGTAGGTGAAGGCCTCGATCAGCACCGGACCCTCGCCCTGGCGTGCACGCTCCAGGGCCCATTCGGTGACGGCATGGACTGCGATCACGTCGTTGCCATCCACCCGGATGCCGGGGAATCCGTAGCCCTTGGCCCGGTGGGCGAGCGGGATGCGGGTCTGCACGGAGCTGGGGACGGAGATCGCCCAGTGGTTGTTCTGGCAGAAGAACACCACGGGGGCCTTGTAGGAGGAGGCGAACACCATGGACTCGTGGACGTCGCCCTCGGAGCTGGCGCCGTCGCCGAAGTAGACCATAACGGCAGCCTTGGGCTCCGCGGCCTGGCCGGCTGTTCCGTCCGCGGTGGCGGCCGATGCAGCGAGTTTCTGGTCGCGCTGGATGCCCATCGCGTAGCCCACTGCGTGCGGGGTCTGGGCGGCAAGGACCAGGGTGTACAGGTGGAAGTTCGTGTCCTTGGGGTTCCAGCCGCCGTTGGAGATGCCGCGGAACTGCCGCAGCAGCTCGGCAAGGTCCACGTTGCGGGTCAGTGCGACGCCGTGTTCACGGTAGGTGGGAAAGATGTAGTCCTGCGGCTGGCTTGCCCGACCGGAACCGATCTGCGCGGCCTCCTGGCCGGTGAGCGGAACCCATAGCGCCAGCTGGCCCTGCCGCTGGAGCGCGGTGGCCTCGACGTCGAAGCGGCGGATTCTGGCCATGTCGGCGTAGAAGCCCCGCAGTTTCTCCGGGTCAAGCCGCCGGGCGTACTCCGAAAAAACGGGGTCGGAACGGAGCGTGCCGTCCGGGGCGAGGAGCTGCACCATCGGCTCGTCGGGATCGCCCAGGCGGGCTTCGGCCTCCGCCTCGAGCTGGTCCTCAATGTCGGTTCCGTCGAACTCGGTAGAGGGCAGATGTGTGGCGCCCATACCGTCTCCTTGCTTGCCGCATCCGAATGCGTCGCAATCGCTGGGATATATGCCGGCCCGGTAATACATTCCCGGTCCGGCATATATTTTGGCTTACTCGTCCTTACTTTATCCGCAGCGGGTTGGCCGCGGCCGTCATGTTAAGCGCTAGGAACGCCGTGGCGGTTTTGTATAGATCGCACAGAGTTCCAGGAAGCGGGTGTTCGCCTCGGTCTCGCCGATACTCACCCGTACGCCCTCATTGGCGAAGGCGCGCACGGAGAGTGCCCGCTCCCCCGCAAGGGCGGCGAATTCGGCGCTGTCAGCACCCAGGTTGAGCCACACGAAGTTGCCCTGCGCCTCAGGCACGAACCAGCCGAGGTCCCGCAGCCCGGCGGTGACCCGGTCGCGTTCGTCCACGAGGCTTTGTACCCTTTCTACAACCTCGCCGAAGTGCTCCAGCGAAGTCACGGCCGCGGTTTCGGCGATCTGGGAGACAGCGAAGGGGGTCGCCGTGACGCGCAGGTGCTGCGTGAGGTCGGGGTGGGAGACGCTGTAGCCGACCCGCAGCCCGGCAAGGCCGTGGGCCTTCGAGAAGGTCCGCAGCACCACCACGTTGGGGTACTTCCGGTACATGGCGATGCCGTCCACGGCGTGCACGTCGCGGACGAACTCCTGGTAGGCCTCGTCGATGACCACCACGACGTCGGAGGGAACCTGCTTGATGAAGCGCTCGGTTTCCTCGGCGGTGAGGATCGGGCCGGTGGGGTTGTTGGGGGTGCACAGCAGGATCATCCGGGTGCGCGCGGTGACTGCCCCGGCCATGGCGTCGAGATCGTGGCGGCCCTCGGCGGTCAGCGGGATCCGGACGCTCTCGGCGCCGGCAACGCCGACGCAGATCGGGTACGCCTCAAACGAGCGCCAGGCGTAGATGACCTCATCGGGTTTGCCGTCGTCGTTCTGTCCGGCGAACGTGGCCAGCAGCTGGTTCAGTGCCCCGAGGCTTCCGGCGCCGGTGACGATGTCCTCGGCGGGAACGTCGAGGAATCCCGCGAGCGCGGCCCGGAGCTTGCTGCTCAGCGGATCCGGGTAGCGGTTGAAGTCGGTCTGCGCCGCGATGGCCTGCTGTACTGCAGGGATCGGGGGGAGCGGGTTTTCGTTGGAGGAAAGCTTGTAGCTGACCAGTCCCTCGACGGGGACGGGCGGTTTGCCGGCCGCGTAGCGGGGAAGGAGGTCCACCACCGGGCGGGGCCGGACGCCCCCGGCCGTGTTCTCAGATGAAGTCATGCCAACCAGCCTACTTCGGGTCGCTGCCGCAAGAGGGGGATATGGTCCCTGCTGCTGCCGCCGGGCGTGTGACAGCATGAGCGCATGCGCTCATTTATCGTACGGGTCATCGTCAACGGACTGGCCCTGGCAATCGCGTGTTGGATCCTCACCGGCCTGGATATTTCCACCGCGGGCAACGGCACTGTCAGCATCATCCTGGGCTACCTGTTCATCGGCTTGATCTTCGGCCTCGTCAACGCCTTCGTCAAGCCCATCGTCAGCCTGCTCTCGCTGCCGATCACCATCCTCACCCTCGGCCTCTTCGCGGTGGTCATCAACGCGGGGATGCTCTACCTGACGTCCTGGATCAGCAGCTACACCACCGTGCACTTCACCATTGACAGCTTCTGGTGGACCGCGGTGTTCGCCGCCCTCATCATCAGCGCGGTATCCCTCGTGGCGAGCTTTCTTCCGGCGCTCGACCGTTAGGAACACCGCGTCGGGCCTGGGGCAGTCCCCGCCGCGACGGCATCGCTTCACGCCGCAGGGAGAATCGGGTCGCCGTGGCGGTGCCGCCCGCGCCGACCACTGCCGCGAGGGCAGCGGTTGACGCCTGAAGTGACGGATCCGGGCTGGCCGCGACGAGCCGGGCGCCGCCGGCATAGCGGTCCAGGTCGTGGCCTGGCCCCAGTCCGGGCTCCAGCCATTCGGGTCCGGGGATCGGGCTGGTCAAGGTTACCGTCACCCGGTCCCTCGTGTCCGGGTTGGGGAGTCCGTCCGCCCCGGGCACCCAGTCCTGTTCATGCTCCAGGTGCAGGCTGCTGGTGCCGGCGGCCGGCTCGATCCCGCCCACCGGGGAACCCGCCGTGAGCACGAACCTGAGTTCGTAGTCGGCCAGGAATGCCTTGTCCCGGCCCAGATTCATGGCATGGATCCCGCCCTGGCTGTAGCCGACGGCGGCCACCTGGTCGCCAGCCTCCGCGCCGGCCTCCGCCAGGGCCCGGCGGATGGCCGCGCCGGTTTCGGCGGAGTCGTAGCCCAGGCCCTCCGCGATGCCGCCCACGTCGAAGGGATTGGTGCCCTGCGGCAGCCCGTCCAGCTGCGTCCCGGGAATGATCACCACCCAGGCGCGGGTGCCGCCCTGCCCCAGCTCAAGTACCTCGATGTCACCGCTGTTCCGGCCGACGGCCTCAGCCCGCAATAACAGCCCTGCAGGGGATGCATCGACCTGCTCCGTCCGGGTTTCCCTGCCGGCGATCCGGACGGGTCGGGGCCGCAGAAACTCCAGGCCCGGCCCGGCGGTCAACCCGCGGATGGTGGAGCGGACGCCCGCCGCGCCGGCCGCCGTCCCCCCTGCGGCGGCCAAGCCGGCCGGCAGGCCAAGAAGCAGCGCCAGCGTCGACGGCACCAGCCCGATGCCGTCCTCCGCCGTGTCGCGCACGGTGATCGGAGGCAGGCCAAACAGTCTCCACAGTGGCCCGTACCCTGGACCGGTCCGTCCGATCCGCAGGAGCAGGGTGTTCCGGGCTTCCGCAGACTCGTACTCCCGATGGCTCTCGCGGACCTCGCTGCACAGACGCTCCAGCTCCATCCGGACGCTGCCCAGCACCCGGGCTCCCTCACCAACGGCGATGATTGCCTGGCTGCCGCTCGCGTACGAGGCGGACTGGTACGGGAACAGCGCCCGGTGCACCCCCTCGGCCTCCGCCTCCACTGCCGCCAGCTCCCGGACGATCCCGTCCAGGGCCGAAGCTCCGGCCAGCAACTCCTCGAACTGGAAGCTGAGCCCACCCACGCCGCCGCGGATCCGGAGCGTCCCGTCCGCCGGGGCGGAAGGGACCGGGGCCGGCCCGGAGCCGGCGGGCGAGGCCTCGGCCATCAGTAGCCCGGCCGTCCCGGGGACATCGCCACATTCCGGGCATGCCTGAGCACCGCGGCAACGGCCTCCTGCAGGGCCGTCCGGCTCCGGTTCAGGGCAGCGGCCTGCAGGGACAGCGACGTCCGGTATGCCCGGCCGGCCGGGGACTGCCAGCCCTGCAGTTCCAACCTGACAAGTTGGGCCAGCATGGCGTCGGCGCGGTCTGCGCAGGCGGCCACGCGCGCGGCAAGCTGCTGGACCTCATAGCCGCGCGGCGCGCATGCCGCGGCGTCGGAGGCCAACAAAGCATCGGCCGGTGCACCCCGGCTGGCGCTGGTGCCGTTGAAGCTGGTGCTGGATCTGGTTGTCCCGGCGGTCATAACACCGACGTTAGGGACCCCGGCGAGCAAGCTGAAGCTCCCCGCTCAGCCATGTGGACAACGGGCAGCAGAACCGGCCGGAGACCGGGGCTTAAGGCCTGCCGGAAGTCACATGGATCAGCGCGCTTAAGGCCCGGCAGGACTTCGTGAAAGAATCGGACCATGCCTGAAACTGACGCCACAGCCGATACCCGCACGCCGTCCGGACGCCTGGCCCTCGCCGCGTCCTCACACCAGATCGCGCTCGGCCCGCTGGACGGCCGGTACCAGTCCGCCGTCGCGCCGCTGGTCGACTACCTTTCCGAAGCCGCCCTCAACCGCGACCGGGTCGCCGTCGAGGTTGAATGGCTCATCCACCTGACCGGCAACCAGGTGCTGCCCGGCGCCGCAGCGCTGACCGCGGAGCAGCAGCAGAAGCTCCGTGCCATCGTCACCGAATTCGACGCCGACTCCGTGCGCGAACTGGCGGACATCGAAGCCGTCACGGTGCACGATGTCAAAGCCGTCGAGTACTACATCGGCCGCCGCCTGCCTGGCATCGGAATCGAGCACCTGACCGCCATGGTGCACTTCGGCTGCACCTCCGAGGACATCAACAACCTCTCCTACGCCCTCGGCATTAAGGGCGCCGTGGAGGACGTCTGGCTGCCCGCCGCACGCGCCTTGGTCGCACAGATCAGCGCCATGGCCGAGGCCAACCGCGCCGTGCCGATGCTCTCACGCACGCACGGCCAGCCGGCCACGCCGACGACGCTCGGCAAGGAACTGGCCGTCATCACGCACCGCCTGACACGCCAGCTGGACCGCATCGCCCGGACCGAATACCTCGGAAAGATCAACGGCGCCACCGGCACCTACGCGGCCCACGTCGCCTCCGTCCCCGGCGCCGACTGGCAGCACGTCGCCCGGAGCTTCGTCGAGGGCCTCGGCCTGAGCTGGAACCCGCTGACCACCCAGATCGAAAGCCACGACTGGCAGGCGGAGCTGTACGCCGACGTCGCGCGGTTCAACCGGATCCTGCACAACGTCTGCACGGACATCTGGAGCTACATCTCGATCGGCTACTTCGTGCAGATCCCGGTCGCGGGTGCCACCGGCTCCTCCACCATGCCGCACAAGGTCAATCCGATCCGTTTCGAGAACGCCGAGGCCAACCTGGAGATCTCCTCCGGTCTGCTGGATGTCCTGGGCTCCACCCTGGTCACCTCCCGCTGGCAGCGCGACCTCACCGACTCCTCCTCGCAGCGCAACATCGGGGTGGCCTTCGGCCATTCGCTGCTCGCCATCTCCAACGTGGCCAAGGGCCTGGACCGCCTCAAGGTCGCTGAGGACGTGCTCGCCGCGGACCTCGACACCAACTGGGAAGTCCTCGGCGAGGCCATCCAGATGGTCATGCGCGCAGAGGCCATCGCCGGCGTCGAAGGCATGGAAAACCCCTACGAGCGGCTCAAGGACCTGACCCGCGGGCAGCGCGTCGATGCGGCCCGGATGCAGGAATTTGTCCAAAGCCTGGGCCTGTCCGCGGACGCCGAAGCGCGGCTGCTGGCACTCACCCCCGGCAAGTACACCGGCATCGCGGACAAGCTGGTGGACCACCTCGCATGAGGCTCCTGCTCATCCGCCATGGCCAGACACCCGGAAACGTCCTGGGCCAGCTGGACACCGCCCACCCGGGCCCCGGGCTGACCGAGCTCGGGGAGCGGCAGGCGGCCGCCCTGGCGCGGTCCCTGGCGAAGGAGCAGATCGGCCGCCTTTACGCCTCCACGCTGATCCGCACCCAGATCACGGCCGCGCCGCTCGCGACCGCGCGCGGCCTGGAGATCGAGGTGCTGGAGGGGCTGCGGGAGATCGAAGCCGGGTCGCTGGAAAAGCTCACCGACAAGGAATCGCACCTGCGCTACCTCGGCACCGTGTTTGGCTGGGCGGCAGGCGAACTGCACCGCAGGATGCCGGCCGGGCCCAGCGGGCACGAGTTCTTCGAGCGCTACGACGCCTCGATCGCGCGGATCGCCGACGCCGCATCCGCGGAGAATGCAGGCGCCGGAACTGTCGCCGTGGTCAGCCACGGCGCCGCGATCCGCGTCTGGGCCGGCCTTCGGGCCGGCAATGTGGAGGCGGGATTCGCCGCCCGCCACGTCCTCGCCAACACCGGGATCGTCGCACTCGAAGGGGACCCCGGCGCCGGATGGCGGCTCATCCACTGGGACGACAGTCCCGTGGGTGGCCTGGCGCTCGTGGATCCGACGGCGGAGGACCCGACCGGCCGCACGCTGTAGCGGAGTTCTCCGAACCCTAACGCGCAGGAAACACGGCCGAAACCGCCGCTGCCTAGGGTTAATCTGCATAACCCTTCGGCGAAGCGAGGCAGCCATGCAGACCAATCCGCGGCTCAACATCCGGCAGGTCACCTGGGCCAACCCCGTGGGCGCGGACCTCCGCGCGGCCCAGCAGGCCGAACTCGACGCCCGCTTCGGCACGAGCGACCACGAGCCGGGGCCGCCGCCCTCGGAGACGGACACGGCCGTGTTCCTCGTCGCCCACGACAAGGCCTCCGGGCAGCCCGTGGGCTGCGGCGGCCTGCGGATCCTCGACTCGCGGACCGCCGAGATCAAGAGGCTCTACGTGCTTCCGTACACCCGCGGCTCCGGGGTGGCCAGCTCCATCCTCGCGGCCTTGGAAGCACATGCCCATTCCCTCGGGATCACCTCCATCACCGCGGAGGCCGGTTCGGTGCAGACTGACGGCCGGCAGTTCTACGAGAACTCGGGCTTTGCCCCGGTGCCGAACTTCGGGCCGTACATCGGGGTGGAGCACTCCTATTGCTATGCGAAGGCGATCGACTCGCACAGCGCGGCGCACACCGCCATGGCCTGAGGGACGCCTGCCGCCGTCACACAGGACCCGCCGCGCCGCCGTCGGCTAATCTCGCACTATGGAACCGGCAGACATCACCTTCCGCACCCGAAAGTGGGTGCGCCCCGAAGACCTCAACGCCAACGGCACACTGTTCGGCGGAAGCCTGCTGAAATGGATCGATGAGGAAGCGGCGATCTACGCCATCCTGCAGCTCGGCAACGGCCGGGCCGTCACCAAGTACATTTCCGAAATCAACTTCGTCAGCTCGGCTGTCCAGGGCGATCTGATCGAGATGGGGCTGACTGCCACCCGCTTCGGCCGGACGTCGCTGACCATGCGCGCCGAGGTCCGCAACATGATCACCCGGCAGAGCATCCTCACGATCGAGGAAATCGTCTTCGTGAACCTCGATCCGCACGGCAAGCCCACGCCCCACGGGTACACCGAGATCACCTACGACCGGGACCGGATCCCGGCGCACCACCTGACGGAGACGCTCGAGGAGGACTAGGTCCAGCCGGCACCGGTGGCGCACTGCGCCGGGCTGGGTGGCCGCGGCGCTGCGGCGGATATTCACGGCCCGTTAACGCGCGGGAAGCCATCTGTTGCGGCTTGTGGACCAGACTGGAGGCCCCGCAAGTGTTAATTAGTCGATTTGATGGCCATTAACTCAGAATCCGGTTCGGGCCGCTATAGGCTGGCCGGACATTGCCCTCTGGTCCCATTCAGAAATGAGTCCCCCTCGTGCGCAGATTGAAAACCCTGGTTGCCGGCGCCGTCGCCGTCGCCCTCCTTTCCGGTTGCGGAGCGGGCGCCGCAGCCCCCGCACCGTCCGAACCAGCCGCCGGCACCGCCGCCACAGCCCCCTCCGGTCCGCCCTCCGGGGAAACCCTCATCGTCTACACCAATTCCAATGGTGAGGGGCGCGGTGAATGGGTGACGCAGAAGGCCGCCGAGGCCGGTTTCAAGATCGAAATCGTGGGCGCGGGCGGCGCCGACGCCACCAACAAGCTGATTGCCGAGAAGAACAACCCGATTGCGGATGTGGCGTTCGGGCTGAACAACATGTACTTCGAGCAGATCAAGGCCGCCGGCGCGATTGAGCCGTTCACCCCCTCCTGGTCAGGAGAGGTCGACGACGCCAAGGGGGACAAGGGCGCGGCCAAGGCGTACTGGCCGCTGGTGCAGCAGGCCATCCTCCTGGGCTACAACTCGGACAAGTTCAGCAAGGATCAGGCCCCCACTGACTGGACCGACCTGTGGACGCAGGACCGGTTCAAGTCCCGCTACGAGCGCGTCACCGGCCTCGGAACCGCCACCGCACAATTGGTCTTCGCCAGCATCCTGACGCGCTACAGGGACGACGCCGGCGATCTGGGCATCTCGGAGGAGGGCTGGAAGCAGATTGAAGGGTACTTCAAGAACGGCACCCCGGCGGTGGCCAAGACCGACCTCTTCGCCCGCATCGCCTCGGGCGACACCGACATGGGCCAGATGCCGTCCTCGATCATTGCCGAGCGTGAGAAGTCGTTCAAGGTCAACGTGGAGACCGTTATGCCCTCTGTCGGCGTCCCGCTGGCCATCGAGCAGGTTGCGCTGGTCAAGGGCACGGACAAGAAGGACGAGGCCTTGAAGTTCATCGACTGGTTCGGCAGCGCCGACACCCAGGGCGCGTGGGCGCAGCAGTTCAATTCCATGCCGGTCAACAAGGCAGCCATTGCCAAGGCAAAGCCCGAGGTCGTCGAGTTCTTCAACACGCTCAAACAGCAGGACATCGACTGGGGTTTCGTCCAGGCGAACATGGGTTCGTGGGTTGAAAAGATCGAACTGGAATACATGAGCTGAGCCGTGCGCCTGCGTGCGGCCGGCCCTGATGCCGGCCGCACGCGGCCCACCGCTGCCCTTCGCGCCGCCCCAGCCGCCCCAGCCGCCCCAGCCGCCCAGCCGCCCAGCCGCCAGAAAGACAGGGTTCCATGATCCGTTTCGAGAACATCCAGGTCACCTTCGGTGACTTCACCGCCATCCCGGAGCTCAATCTCGAGGTGAAACAGGGCGAGTTCTTCACGCTCCTGGGGCCCTCCGGCTGCGGAAAGACGACGGCGCTGCGCACCCTGGCCGGATTCATTGAGCCGACCGCCGGCGAGGTTTACGTCGACGGAAAGCCCGTCACCCGGCTCCCGAGCGACAAACGGCAGGTGGGCATGGTGTTCCAGAACTACGCCCTGTTCCCCAGCATGAGCGTCTGGGAGAACATCGCTTTCGGCCTGCGGGTCCGGAAGGAAAAGCCGGCGGAGAGCGACAGGCTCGTCCGCGACATCGCCAAACGCGTGGATCTGTCCGACGAGCAGCTGCGGAAGAATGTCACTGAGCTGTCCGGCGGGCAGCAGCAGCGCGTCGCCGTCGCCCGGGCCCTCGTCCTGCAGCCCAAAATCCTGCTCCTCGACGAGCCGCTCTCCAATCTTGATGCCAAGCTCCGGCACCAGCTGCGGCAGCAGCTCAAGGATCTCCAGAGCGAATTCGGCATCACCACCGTCTACGTCACCCACGACCAGGACGAGGCGCTGGCGATGAGCGACCGGGTGGCCGTCTTCAACAACGGTGTCGTGGAGCAGATTGGCACCCCGCAAAGCATCTACGACGAATCCGCCACCGAATTCGTCTGCAATTTCATCGGCGACAGCTCCCGCCTCACCGGTGACTTCCTCGCCGACCTGAACCGGAAGTCACTCCACACGCTCGACCCCGCAGCCAATTCCTACCTGCGGGTGGAGAAGGCGTCCCTGGAACCCGCTGGCGGCGACGGCTCGGCCGTCCCGATGCAGGGAACTGTCGTCTCGAAGAGCTACCACGGGCTGCACAGCAGATACGTCGTGCGCTGCCACGGCTCCGATATCCGGCTTCTCGTCAAGGAAGACGGCGGGCACCAGCCCGGCACCGGCAGCCCGGCAACGGTGTACGTCCAGCCGCGGCACGTCCTGCAGTACCACCCGGAAACAGGCGTGTCGCTGGGCGCCCGGCTGCAGGAAGCGGCCCGCCCGTGAGCAGCGGAGGCGGCTCGAACAGCGCGGGCACCCGGAGCATGCTCCGCTCCCCCGCCGTCCTGATTATCGGGATCGTGCTGACCTGGTTCATCGCGGCCTTCCTCGTCTGGCCCAATGCGAATGTGCTGATCCAGACCTTCTTCCCAAACGGCAGCTTCTCGGGACGGGCCGCCGAGAAACTCTTTTCCTCCCCGCGCGCCATGAAGTCACTGGGCAACAGCTTCCTGCTGGCGGTCGCCCTGTCCATCACCGTCAATGTCGTGGGGATCTTTATTGTGCTGGTCACCCAGTACTTCAAGATCCGCGGCTCACGGATCCTGTTCCTCGGCTATGCCACGACCTTTATCTACGGCGGCATTGTGCTGGCGGCCGGTTACAAGTTCATCTACGGGGACAAGGGAATTGTCACCGGTTTCCTGCTGTCGCTGTTTCCCGGCATGGACCCGGGCTGGTTTTCCGGTTTCTTCGCCGTCCTGGCGGTGATGACGTTTGCCACCACCACGAACCACATGCTCTTCGTCGCCAACGCCCTCAAGGGGGTGGACTACCAGACCATCGAGGCGGCCCGGAACATGGGCGCCTCCACCTGGACGATCCTGCGGCGTATTGTCCTGCCGATGCTCAAGCCGACGCTTTTTGCCGTTACCGTGCTCTCCTTCCTGACCGGCCTCGGTGCCCTCAGCGCCCCGCAGGTCCTGGGCGGACGGGAGTTCCAAACCATCACCCCCATGATTCTCACGTTTTCCAACAGTCCGACGTCGCGGGACCTCGCCGCGCTGCTCGCCGTCATCCTGGGCGTGGCCACCATCCTGATGTTGGCCGTCATGACACGGCTGGAAAAGGGCGGCACCTATTTCTCGGTGTCAAAAGTCTCCTCCGGGCTGCAAAAACAGCGGCTCCGCAACCCCGTGGCCAACGCCGCCGTCCACGTCGTGGCATACCTGCTGTTCGCCGTGTACACCCTGCCAGTGGTGCTGATCGTTGTCTTCTCCTTCGCCGACGGCGCCGCGATCCAGACCGGACAGCTGTCGCCGGGAAGCCTGACCCTGGACAACTACGTTCGCGTGCTCACCCAGCCTTTGGGCCTTCGGCCCTTCGTGATCAGCATCGTTTACAGTGCCCTGGCGGCGGTGATCGCCGTCGGCGGGCTGTTGTTCGTGGCCCGGCTCCTGCAGAAATACCGCAACTGGGTCACCACGGCCTTCGAATACCTGCTCCACATCCCGTGGATCCTGCCGTCGGCCCTGCTGGCCCTGGGCCTGATCCTGAGCTATGACCACCCGAGCCCGCTGGTCGGCGGCGCCGTGCTGACCGGGACCACGGTCATCCTGCTGATTGCCTTCGTGACTGTGAAGGTCCCATTCACCCTGCGGATGCTGAAGGCGTCCTTCGCTTCGGTCAACTCCTCGCTCGAAGAAGCCGCCACCATCATGGGCGCCAGGACGCTGTACGTCTTCCGCCGGATCCTGCTGCCGATCGTGCTGCCGGCGGCGGCGGCCATCACGGCCTTGAACTTCAACAGCATGCTGGACGACTACGACACGGCGATCTTCCTGGCCCACCCGCTGTTCCAGCCACTGGGCCTGGTGATCAAGGCCAACACCGACGGCGCGGAGGGCGTTGACGGGGTGTCCAACACCTTCGTCTACACGGTGCTGCTTATGGTCATCACCGGAGTGACGATGTATCTGGTGTACGGCAGGGCGGGCCGGAAGCCGGCACGGAAGGCAAAGTCCGGGGCCGGTGGCAAGCAGAGCCCGACGCCGGTCCTGGCGGAAGCAGCGCACACTGATCCCGCGCTGGTGCCGTGACCGGCTGACGTGACCGGCGCCCGCGGTGCGTCCGGGAGATCTGCCACCCCCGAGTGCCTGACCTGGCCCGTGGCGTTCCTTCCCGGGCTGCCGACTAGATCCAGAAGTCGTCCGCCTTCGCAGTGTCCTCGAAGAACTCCCGGCCTTCCGTGACCTTTCCGTCGCGGACCACAAAAGTAATGATGGTGGCCATGTCGAGGGTCTTGCCCTTGTTTTTTCCTTGGGTCTGCTGGATCGCGACTATGTGGTTTTCCCCGCCGACGATGTCCTCGAGGTTGGCCTGGAAGTCACCTTGGGTGCGCGCTCCCAGTTCACCGAAGTACGCCAGAATGGCATCGCGGCCCTGCTTCGTGCCCGAGAGCACGCCGCTTCCGGGCACGTACCAGACGGCGTCGTCGGCGAACAACTCGCTGAGGGTGGCCATATCCCCGGCGTTGAAGGCCTCATACCCCCGCCGGACCAGTTCAACATTCTCTGCTGTTCCCATGTTCGGACACCTCTCCGCCGTCCTTGTCGGGTCTTGCTGGGACGGTTAAAGGCTAGTCCTGGCCGCAGATCCTGTCGATGGAAAACATGCACGCCTTCCGGAGTCCGGGCGGACGCCCTAGTGGGCGCCCGGCCAGCCGGTGTAGGCCTCGGCGAGGTAGGCCCGGCCGTGGCGGGATGAAACCACGGAGTTGAGCTCGCCGAGCTGGCGGGCGCGGGCGAAGTCGTCGCCGTCTGCCGGGGTGTGCAGCATGGAGGTCATCCAGTAGGAGAACTGCTGGGCCTTCCAGACCCGATTAAGGGCGCGGTCGCTGTAGGCATCCAGGAGTACGGCGTTTCCGGTCTTGTAGAAGCTGTCGAGACCCTCAAAGAGCACCTTGACGTCGTGCAGCGCCAGGTTCAGGCCCTTGGCCCCGGTCGGCGGGACGGTGTGGGCGGCGTCGCCTGCGAGGAACAGCTTGCCGTGCCGCATCGGGGCGTGCACGAAGCTGCGGAACTTCAGGACGGTCTTGTCGATGACCGGGCCCTCCTTGAGCTCAAAGCCGTTGCCGTTGACCCGGCTGCGGAAGGCGTCCCAGATCCGGTCTTCGCTCCAGTTGTTGACGTCCTCGTTCGGGTCGCACTGGAAGTACATCCTCTGGACGGTCTCGGTCCGCTGGCTGATAAGGGCGAACCCGTTCTCGGAGTTGGCGTAGATGAGTTCGTCGGAGCTGCGCGGCGCCTCGGCCAGGATCCCGAACCAGGCGAAGGGGTACTCGTGGAAGTACCACTTGCGGCGGGCTTCCGGGATCTGGAAGCGGCTGTGGCTGCGGGAGCCGTCGGCGCCGGCAATGAAATCGGCCTGCAGCTCCCATTCAACGCCCTCGGCATCGGTGAACCAGACTTTCGGCTTGCCCTCGAGGTCATGGATGGTGGTGTCGGTGACGTTGTAGCGGACGTCGCCGCCGTCGTCCTGGCGCCGGGCGGCGAGGTCGAGGAAGACGTCGGTCTGCGGGTAGAGCCAGACCGACTCCCCGACGAGGTCCTGGAAGTCGATCCGGTGGCTTTCGCCGTTGAAGCGCAGTTCGATTCCGTCGTGCCGGTCACCATCGCGCAGGACCCGGTCCGAGACCCCGCTGTCCACGAGCAGGTTCACCGAGCCGTGTTCCAGGATGCCCGCACGGACCGTTTCGGAGATTTCCTTGTGGCTGCGGATCTCGATCACAGTGGACTCGATTCCCTGTTTGGCCAGCAGGTGGGAGAGCATCAGTCCTGCCGGGCCCGCGCCCACGATTGCGACCTGGGTGGTAATGACCTTGCGTTGTGCCATGCTGTCCTCGCTTCATTGCGGGGCCCGGACTGCTGGCTGTCCGGAGCCGGTGGGTTCTCTGGCTACAGTGTGCGCCCGGACACGTGACACGCGTTACAGCGATTCCACTCAATGGAACGAGGCGGCGGCCTTTGCGTCATGGAGCTGCCGTCCGATCCCGCGGGCCGCCGTCTGCAGGGCCGGGACCAAGGCCTGAAGCCGCATTTCACGCAGCGGGACGACGACGCCGAGCGCCGCCACGGTGCGGTTCCCCGCGTCCCGCACCGGAACGGCGATCCCCCACGTGTCCGGGTCCACGACGCCGGCCAGCTGCGCAAAGCCATGGCCGGCCGTCTCCTGGAGCAACGTGCGGAGTGCCTCCGGCTGGACCAAGCCGTCCGGATCGTGGAACTGGCGGAGGTACTCCGCCTGGACCGCCGGCGGCTGGCTGGCCATCAGGGCCAGCCCGGCCGAGGAAACGTGCACCGGCATCCGGCCGGCGATCTGGGCGCGGTTGGCCACGGAACCGCGGCGCGACAGGCGCTCGACAAATAGTGCCTCCCAGCCTTCCAGCACGGCGAGGTTCACATTCTGGTTGAGCACCTGCTGGATGTCCTCCATAAAGGGCATGGCCGCCTGGCGGAGGGCCAGGGTGGGCGAATTCCTGTTGACCAGCTCCCACAGGCGCAGGCCGAGCCGGACGGACCCTCCGCTGCCCAACTCCAGGAGCCCGTGTCCGGCAAGCTGCCGGACCAGCCGGTGGGCGGTGCTCGGCGGCAGTCCGGCCCGCTCGGCGAGTTCGGAGAGCTGCAGCACCGTGACGCCTTCGGGGAATGCCTCGATCACCCTGACCACGCGGTCCACCACTGAGTCGCCTGCGGCGGAGTTAGCCATGGCAGTCACTTCCGTTGAATGGATTCCGCTTCCACTCTACGCCGCCGGCGTGGGGCGCTTGGATCCCACGCTGCCGCTCAGCTGGGGCGGGCGGAGCGTGCTGACCGCGGTGGCTGCCGCGTGCGCAGACGCCGCGACACCGCCAGTGCCAGCACGACGGCGATGCCGACGGCAGCTCCGATGACGGTCTCAAGAATCCGGTCGCGCAGCAGGATGCCGGGCGACGAGGGAACCACCAGCAGCGTCGAAATCAGCGCCAGCGGGGTGACGAAGATCTGGGCCAGGACGTACTGGCGGGCGATGAACATCTCGGCGCCGAACTGGCAGGCCGCGATGACCAGCACGGTCTGCCAGGGCGCGGGCTGCATGAGGAGGATCCCCGTGAGAAGCACCAACCCGATCGCCGTGCCCACGATTCTCTGCACCGCACGACTGACCCGGTGCCGGGTGGAGTGGCCCACGAGCGGGACGACGGCGGCCACCATCGCCCAGTAGTTGTGGCCGAAGCCCAGCCGTTCGCCTGCCAGCGTCGCAAGGCTGCCGGCCAAGCCTGCCGCCACGATGTAGCTGATGCTTTCGAGCAGGGCCGCCCGCTCCTCGGCCCGGGTGAGTGGGGCGGCGACGGTCCATGCCCACGGCGTCCGCCGGCTCCTGACCACCCGGGAGGACATCCCGATCAGGAGAGAGAAGGCGACTGTCAACACCGCCACGAGCATGCCCTGCCAGAGCGGCGGCTGGTTGGGGATGGACGCAATCGCGGCGAAGGCAAAAATGTGGAACAACGAGCCCGCGGGGCGCAGGCGCCACCAGGCGACGACCAGCGAGCAGCCGCCTGCCACCAGCGTGGTGGCGAAGACCTGGAACCAGATGATGTCCGCCGCGGGGACCGCGAAGGCAACCCCGGCACGGGCGGTCAAGGCGGCGAGCAGCATGACCAGCAGCATCAGCATCCCGGCCCGCAGTTGCAGGACGAAGCGCGTGGCATGCGGCTCATTGCGCCCGTAGATCCCGGCGAACGCTCCGAAGGAGGCGAAGACGGCCAGGTCCAGGCGGTCCAGCAACACCAGCGTGATCAGCGGGACAAAGACACCGACGGCGCAGCGGATTGCGACACGGTGGTCCTTATTGCCGGGAGCCATCGTGAACAGCTCGGCAAGCATTTTCACGGGTGGGTGATGCCTCTCTCGCGGTCGGATTGTTACGACGGCGGCGCTGGCATCCGCAATCGATTTTACGCCGGAACGGCCCGGATCCGGCGCCTTCAATCCATTGGGTGGAATTCGGCGGCCGGAGAGGTGTGCACGGAGGTGATAGCGTCTAGCGTTTGATCCCCCGGCCGGGGACACGGCCCAGAGCTCTAATCAAGGCACACCGGAGGACCCCCATGCTCAAAGGATTCAAGGACTTCATCCTGCGCGGCAACGTGATCGAACTGTCCATCGCCGTGGTGGTCGGCACCGCCTTCACTGCGCTGGTAGGTGCGTTTACGTCAAACATCGTGAACCCCATCATCGCGGCGGCCGGCGGTGTCGAGACCGACGGGCTGGGCTTCCGTATCTGGCCGGCGAACGAAAAAACCTTCGTCAACTTCGGTGCGGTGATCACGGCGTTTGTCACGTTCCTGATCACCGCCGCTGTCGTCTACTTCATCTTCGTTGCGCCGATGAACCGGATCAACCAGCTGGTTAAGAAGCGCCTCGCCACTGCAGAGCCGGGGGAGAAGCCGCTCCCGGCCGACACGGCCCTGCTGGCCGAGATCCGCGACCTGCTGGCCCGGATGGCCGTTCCGGAGCACGAAGGTGCGGCCGGCCACGCCATCGAGCGCGCCGTCGGGACCGCCGGAGAACGCAGCCGCTAGACCGAGCCAAAACGTCACGGGCCGGCAATAGGCCCGTAACAGCGGACGGACATCATGGGACCCATGAAGCCCTTAGCCCCTGGCAGAAAACAAGGCGCGACACGGGCCCCGGCCGCCTCCGAACTGAGTTGCGAAGTCTGCGGCCAGATGCCCGAACCGACCAAGGCCCGGCTGACCCTGGCCAACATCGCCGTAATGCTGCCGATCGAACTTGTGGTCCATGCGGCGGTGGTCGGCACCCACCTGCCCTATGCGGCGAAGGTCCTGGTCCTGACGATGACGGCCACCATTCTGGTCATCTGGGTGGCGGAACCTTCCGCGGCGCGGATGCTGCGGCGCTGGCTGCACGCCCCCGCCCTCCGGCACCGCAGCCGGCTCCGCGCCGCACCGGCCCTCTGGCGCGCCCGCACGGTGCTGATGGACCGCCCCGGTTCACTGCAGAAACTCACGCAGTCGCTGGCCCGGCTGGACACCAACATCCTGAGCATCCACGTCCACCCCGTCGACGGCGGCGTGCTGGACGAGTTCGTGCTTTCGGCGCCCGGCGAGCTGCGCGAGGCGGAACTCCTGAAGGCCCTGCGCGACGGCGGCGGCAGCGATCCGCATGTCTGGCCCACCACAGCGCTGGCCATGGCAGACGGGCAGACCGGTGCGCTCAGCCTTGCGACCAGGATCGCGGCCAACCCCGAGGAACTGCCGCTGGCGGTCGCTGAACTGCTCCACGCCCGGATCGGGACCAGGACGGACACGGACACCGGGGCTCCGGCCGCCAAAGCGGACACCCTGCCGGCAACGGACGGCACCGTACTGAGGATCCCGACCGCCTGGCACGGTCCCATCACCTTCAGCCGTCCCGGCGAGCCGTTTACCCCGGCGGAATCCGCCCGCGCTCACCGGCTGGCCGAACTCGCCGAGATTCTCGCGCACCGCCCCGCCACCAGCCGGTGACGGTGCGGATTCCCCGGCCCCGCTTCAACGCCGGGCCGGGGTCCCCTTAGTGCGGTGTGCGGCCGCCGGCCGTCCGTCGGCTGCTGGGATCGCGTTCCCACACCGCCGGATGAGCGGTTCTCCGGCGCCCCGCCAGGGCAAATCCCATGTAGACCGAGGCGTTGACGGCGGAGAGTGGACCGCGAATTGAGCGGACCACCTCCGACAGGGTGTGACTGGCGGTGCTGTGCCCGCCGTCCTGCTCGGCGTTGCCTCGATAGACGCGGTGCAGCACGGCCAACTGGTCCTTGGGGGTCCGCGGCGGGCAGATCACCACAGGTTCCACGTCCAGCACGGCTTTTTCCGCCGGCTCAAAGAGACGGTCCACGAACAGATCATCCGCGATCAGATCGGGGAACTGCCCGAAACGCTGCCGCCCCTCCTGGGACAGTCCGTACACACCGCCTCCCCACAGTCCGCTGCTGGCCGCCGGTAGCTGCAGCCGGGTGCGGTAGTACGAGTGGATCAGCGGGTGCGCGTCCTGAAGGTCGAAGCGCACGGCCGGACGGGCGGCCAGCACTTGGCCGGAGAGCAGCGCGTTGAGGACGTCCCGGACGGTGTCCGGGCTGATCTGCACATCCGCGTCGAGATACAGCCGGGGCCAGCGCGAGGCGACCGCGTCGCCTGCGTTGAGTGCGGCAGTCTTGGACGGCTGTTCCAGCTCCAGCACCGTGACTCCCTCGAATGCCCTCGCAATTCCGGCCGTGTCGTCGCTGCAGCCATTGCAGGCCACGATGACCTCAAGTTGTCCTGCGGCAGCCAGCCGGGCCAGCGGTGCCAGGGTGCGGGCGATCACGGCGGCTTCATTATGCGCCGGAATGATCACCGACCCGTGCGGGAAATGTCCGGGGTCCGCGTTGTTGCTGGTGTCTTTGCCCGGGCCGGGCAGGGCTGCCCAACTTCCCTGGTTGAGGACCGTCCTCAGTACACCCCGGCGGTCCGACTTCCAGCACCGCAGAACTTCAGCAAGGACGACGGCCCCGTGAAACACCGCCGAGTAGGCCGGGGAATGGTACTGACGAATGTATCGGACACGGTTGACGGCAAGGAGCGCGTTCAATTGGGGCGAACTGCCGGAAGCCCCGCCGGTGTGGCGCATGACGGCCGCAGGCTCATACCAAACGGTTTCCCCCATCGTCCGCAGAGACCGGAAGAAAGCGGTCTCCTCGCTGTACAGGAAATAAGACTCGTCCCACGCAACCGAGTCCGCCAGGGAACGCCGGACCATCAGGGCAGCACCGGTTGCCCAATCCACGGTGTGGGAGTGGGCGTAGCTCTCCTGCGAGTAGTCCGTGCCCGCAAGCCAGCCTGGCCGGTTGGGAGCCCGCCTGCCCAGCAGCGCATCGCCCACAGCAGTGGCGATGGTGGGCTCCCGGTAAAGTGAGCAGCTGGTTGCGCCCCGCTCGTCCAAAAGGCGTGGAACCACGGCCCCGGCCTGCGACGCAAGCAGCCGATGCAGCAATGTTTTGAAGCTGCCCGGTTCCACCGTGAGGTCGGGGTTGAGTACCACCACAGTCCCAGCATCGCCGGCCCGGCACATCGCGGCGTTGATGCCGCCGGCATATCCCAGATTGCCGCCCGTACTGAACGCGTGGACGTCTGGGTGACGGCCGCGCACCAGGTCCAGGGTGCCGTCGCCGGAGGAGTTGTCTGCCACCAGAACCCGCAGCGTCAGATCGGCGGTTTCCACCCGCAGGCTTTCCAGGAGCGTTCCCACGCATTCTGAACTGTTATAGGTCACAATGACGACGACGGCGTCCGCCGAACCGTCAGGCCCGGTAAAGCGGCCCGGAGTCCGTGGGGCGGGGGCAGCTTGGGGCAGGAGTTCCGTGCGGTCCGGCGCTACGGCGCAGGAGGCGGTTCGCAGTTTCAGGTAGGCCGGTGGTCCGTCCACGAGGTAGCGGCCTGCCAGCCGTTTGGGCTCCAGGGCCAGGCGGTAACCCCATTCCAGGCCGTGCTCACAAAACCAGTCGGGTGCCCGCTGGACCCTGCCGGCCAGGAAGTCCACCGCCGCACCGAACGCCAGGAGGACAGCCGCCCCCGTGGCCTTCGCGTACCGGTCAATCCAGAGTTCCTGGCGCGGCTTGCCGAGTCCCACGTAGAGGATCTGTGTGCCGGCAGCGGCGATCTCGCTGGCGATCCGCTCGGAGTCGCGGACCGAGGCCAGTTCCTCACGGCCCGGGGACCACATGCCGGCGAGTTGCAGATCGGGGTGTTCATTGGCGATCTTCTGCGACAGCAGCCGCTGGTTCGCTTCGGACCCGCCCAGAAACCCCACCCTCAGCCCGAGCTGCTCTGCGCGCGCCAAAAGGGGGGATGCCAGATCGCTGCCTGCCAGCCGGGGCCACCGGTGCCCGGTGATTCGTTGCGACTGTGAGACCAGGGGCGCACCGTCCAGAAGGTAGAGCCAATCCACGGCGCTTGCGGGATCCGCGTGCAGAGTCCCCGCCCATCGGCCGCCAGTTCCGAAATGGTGCAGATGGTCAAGATTGACCGAAGCCACCCCCAGCGGCGGGAGACCGTGGCCGTCGGTCACTCTGGCGAGTATCCTCTCCAGCGCCGGTTCGGGTTCCATCAGATCTACCGGTGTGCCGCCCAGGATTACCCTGCCCCCACCCAGCTTTTCCACGCCGCCTCCTCAGTCCATTGCCGCAGGCGCTAGTTGCCCGCTGGTTTCGACGTACCTCCGGCCGGTGGCCGGGCAGAGCCAACTGCCGCCCCCGTCGTGCTTTAAGGGGTGCCCGGCCTCGCCCACCCAGCCCGCCTGCCGGGCGGGGACTCCGGCCACGATGGCGTAGGCCGCCACGTCACGGGTGACCACGGCTCCGGCGGCCACCGTGGCCCACTCGCCGATGGACGCGGGCGCGATGCAAACGGCGCCGGCCCCGATGGACGCCCCCTTGCCGACGGTGACGCCGACCGCGACCCAATCGTCCGAATCCTTGAGCGCCCCGTCCGGGGTGATGGCCCGAGGGTGGAGGTCATTCGTGAGGACCGCCGCGGGGCCGACGAAGACGCCGTCGGCCAAGGATGCCGGCTCATAGACAAGGGCATAGTTCTGCAGTTTGCAGTTGTTTCCCAGAACGACGCCGGGGCCGACATAGGCGCCGCGGCCGATATTGCAGTTGCTCCCCACGGTGGCATCCTCACGAATCTGCGCCAGATGCCAGATTCTCGTACCGTCTCCAATGACGGCGGTCTCTGCCACGTCCGCCGTTTCGGCAATGGATGTCATGGCGCTCCTTCTGGTCTCGGGTCCTGTCGTCATGAGCGGCCCAGGGCTGCCTGCAACTGGTCCGCCACATACTGCTGCTGTGTCTCGCTGAGGTGCGGGAAGATCGGCAGCGACAGGATCCCGCGGCCGGCCTGCTCCGTGACCGGGAAGGATCCGGGGCCGAGGCCCAGGCCCCGGTAGGCGGAACTGAGGTGCACCGGAACCGGGTAGTGAATGCCGGCGCCGATACCCGCCTGGTTCAATGCCGACAGCACACGGTCCCGTTCTGCGACCCGGATGACGTACAGATGCCAGACGTCGGTGTTGCCCCGGGCGGTGCGGGGAAGCAGCACGCCCGGCAGGTCTGCCAGCAGTTCCTGGTAGCGGGCCGCGGCCTTCCGCCGCCTCTCGTTCCACGCCGCCAGCCGGCGCAGCTTGGCGTTGAGCACCACCGCCTGGATGGTGTCGAGACGGGAGTTCATGCCGACCGCGTCGTGCTGGTACTTCCGTTCGCTGCCATGCGCACCCAGCATCCGCACCCGGGCCGCGACGCCGTCGTCATCTGTCACCACGGCCCCGGCATCCCCGGCGGCCCCGAGGTTCTTGCCGGGATAGAAGCTCGTGCCGGCCACGAGTCCCAGCGTGCCGGCGAAGCGGCCAAAGCGGGTGGCGCCCTGGGATTGCGCGGCGTCTTCGACAACCACGGCCCCGCAGGAGTCCGCAATCGGAATTAGGCGCTCAACAAAAGCCGTTTGACCAAACAAGTGGACGGGAATAATGGCCTGCGTCCGGGAAGTCACTGCCTCCGCCACCCGCTCCGGGTCGATCAGCAGGTAATCCGGGTCGACGTCGACAAGCACCGGCACCGCACCGATCCGGCTCACTGCCTCGGCGGTTGCGATAAAGGTGTTGGCGGGCAGGATGACTTCCCCGCCCGCCTTGACCCCGGCTGCACGGAGCGCCAGTTCCAGGGCGTCCGTGCCGTTGGCCACGCCCACACAGTTCCCGGCACCGAGAAACCGGGCATACGCCTGCTCAAAGTCGGCCACGGCGGGGCCGCCAATGAAAGAGGCCTGCGCGAAGACTTCCTTGAGCCCCATCTCCACTTCGTCGGCAATCTCCTCGTGCTGGGCGCCCAAGTCGACGAAGGGGACGGAAACGCCGACGGTGCCGGGCCGCGTCACCGCACACCACCCGCCGCAGTCGCAGCCGGTTCAAGCACGCGCGCGGGAACCCCGGCCCAGGTCTCGCCGTCGGGAACGTCGCCCAAAACGGCGGCTCCCATCCCGATCCTCGTCCCGGCCCCCACCTTGGTGCGTTCACGCACACACGAATTCATGCCCAGGTAGGCCGTGCGCCCGATCCTGACACCGCCGCCCAGGGAAACGCCGGCAGCCAGGGTGGCGAAGTCCTCCACGACGTCGTCGTGGGTCAGCGTTACACCTGGCATCATCACGACGTGGCTCCCGACCGTGATCCCGGCGGTCAGGGTGACATTGCCCAACATGATGCTCCCCGGACCGATGTCGCAGCAGTACGGAACCCGCACTGACGGGTCGACCACCGTCGCGAAGCGGTGGCTGGGGAAGCCCAGCCCGGCGAGTCTGGCGACAACCCGCTCGCGCCCCTTCCCCGTGCCAATGCAGACGACCACCTGCGCCTCCGGATAACGGAGGGCGTGGCTCGCAGGACCGATGATGGAAGCGCCGTCCAGGGCCGACCCGGCCTTGGACTCGTCATCGTCGAGCACTCCGACCACGTCGAACTGGCCGTTTTCGCGGACGCAGGCAAGCACCTCGCGGGCAAGGCCGCTGGCGCCAATCAGGAGTAGCTCAGTCACCGGTTTTCCCCGCAGCCTTCAGAATTGAATGGATCACCCGGGACTGCTCGTCCAGGCTCAACTGGTGGTAGACCGGCAGGATGACGGTGTGGTCCGTGAGCCGCTCCGTCACGGACAGGTCCGCCCTTCCCGTGTTCCTGCCGGCGTAGGCGGGTTGCCGGTGTGCGGCCATGATGCCCCGCCGCGCGGAGATTCCGTCCTGCGCCAGCCGCTCCAGCAGTTCCTCCCGTCCGAGGGCAAAGTCCGGCAAAACTTCGAACCAGAAAGACTGGAAATTGCTGGTTCCATAAAGCGGATCCTCGCTGAAACGCAGCCCTTCCACCCCGGCGAGCGCCTTCCGGTACGCGGCGGCGATCGCCCGGCGCCGGGACACCGCCTCACCCAGCCGGCCCAACTGCACGAGTCCCACAGCCGCCTGCATGTCGGTCATCCGGTAGTTGAACCCGATCTCCTCGTACGACTCCGCCGGAGCCAGGACCGAGGCGTGCCGGTCATTCGCCGAGACGCTCATGGCGTGTTCGCGGAGCTTCCGGGCGCGGTCCGCCCAATCCGCATTCTGGGTGGTCAGCATCCCGCCCTCACCGGTGGTGAGGATTTTGCGCGGGTGGAACGACCAGGCGGCGACCTCGGCACCCGCTCCCACCGGTCGGCCCCGGTAGGTGGAGCCCGCCGCGCAGGCCGCGTCCTCGACGACGGTGATGCCCAATCCGTCGCAGAGGGCACGGATCGGATCCAGATCGACCGGCATCCCGCCCTGGTCGACCACGATCACGGCGCGGGTGGCCGGCGTCAGGGCGGCGGCGAGCGTCCGCACGGACACATTCCCGGTGTCCGCCTCGACGTCCGCGAAAACCGGCCTGGCGCCCACATAGGTGACCGCGTTGGCGGTGGCAATGAAGGACAGGGATGGCACCACAACGTCGTCGCGGGGTCCGATGCCCGCCACCTTCAGCGCCAGATGCAGGGCCGTGGTGCAGTTGGAGACCGCCACGGCGTGGCTGGCCTGCTGCGCGGCGGCGAAGGCTTCCTCGAAGCGCGCCACACGGGGTCCCTGCGCCACCCAGCCGGACGCGATCACTTCGGCCACGGCCTCCGCTTCCTCGGCCCCAAGCCAGGGCTTCATCACGTTGATTCGGCTCAGGGCCCGGTCCTGGCCGACCGTCACCGCACACCCCCGACCCTGGCGTCCGCAATTTCGGTGCGGAGCGGACGCCACCAGTCCACCAGTTCGCGCAGGCCCTCCTCGAGCCCGGTTTCGGCACGGAACCCAAGGTCACGGGCGGCCGCGGCGGTATCCGCCTGACGCCGGACAACGCCGTTGACGGCCCGCTCGGGGCCATGCTCGACGTGCAGCTCCGAATCCATCGCACGCAGCAGCGCCTCGGCGAGCTCCAGGAGGCTTGTCTCGGCGCCGCTGGCGACGTTGTACACCCCCTCGTCCACGCCGCTGCCCGCGGCCAAAATGTTGGCCCGGGCCACATCCCGGGTGTGGACGAAATCCATGGTCTGCCGTCCGTCGCCGAAAATCAGCGGCGGCAGCCCGTCCTCGATCCGCTCCATCCAGCGCACCAGGACTTCGGTGTAGAGGCCATGGACATCCATCCGTGGCCCGTACACGTTGAAGTAGCGCAGCAGCACATAGTCCAGGCCGGACATCGCACGGAAGCTGCGGACCATGCCTTCGTTGAAGGACTTGGCCGCACCGTAGAACGTGTCGTTGTTGTGGTGGTGGTGGCGTTCGGCGGTGGGGAACGTCTCCGCCATACCGTAGACCGAGGCACTGGAGGCCGCCACGAGCTTGCCGACGCGCTGGGCCGATGCGGCCTCGAGCACGTTAAAGGTCCCGTCCACCAGCACCTCCAGGGCCAGCCGGGGTTCCTCGGCGCACTGGGTGATGCGGATGGCCGCCTGGTGGAAGACGATGTCCTTGCCCCGGCTGAGGTCGTGAACCAGGTCCCGGTCGCGGAGGTCCCCTTCGATGAGTTCAACGCGTCCGCTGGCGAGGGCCGGGTCCAGGTTGGCCCGCCGGCCCCGGACCAGGTTGTCCAGCACGTCGATCCTGCCGGCCCCGGCGTCGAGCAGGTGGTCCACGATCGTGGAACCGATGGTCCCGGCACCGCCCGTGACCAGGACCTGCGCTCCTTGCAGGATGCTCATCTGCTTGCCTCCAGTCGCGGTTCGTTCCCGACGACGATGCTGGCTTTCCCGTCCGCGCTGAGGCTGTCGCTGACGGCCTCCAGGACCGAGAGCACCCGGAGACCCGAAGCGCCGCTGGTCCGGGCGGGCCGCTGCTGCCAGATGCTGTTGGCGAACTCGGCCACCATCTGGCCCAGTGCCTCATATTCCGGCAGCGCCGGCGACCAGGTGTCGCCAAGCCGGTAGGAGATGGCGGAGGTCCTGCGGTCCGCTGCAGAAGATGACTGCCTGTCCAGGCTGATGCCGCGGTCATAGACGCTGAGCCGCTGCTGGGGGTTCAGGTCGTCCCAGACCAGCGTGCGCCGCGACCCGCCCACCACGAGCTGGCGGATTTTGGTCGGGCTCAGCCAGTTGACGTGGACGTGGGCCATGGCGTCGTTGGGGAGGGCAAACGTCAGGTGCCCGACGCAGGCCTGGCCCGTTCCCAGGGGGTCTGCCCCGTGGGCTGTCACCTCCACCGGCCGCAGCCCGTCGGGAAGAATGAAGTCGAGAATGGACAGATCATGCGGTGCGAGGTCCCAGAAGACGTCCACGTCCGGTTGCACGAGTCCCAGATTGATCCGGACCGAGTCGATGAACAGGATCTCGCCGAGCGAACCGTCGGCGATCAGCTCCCGGATCTTCAGCACGGCCGGTGTGTAGCAGTAGGTGTGGTCTGCCATCAGGACCAGGCCGCGTTCCTCCGCTTCCTCGACCATCTCCGCTCCTTTGACCCGGCTGTCAGCGAGTGGCTTCTCGACCAGCACATGCTTCCCGGCCTTCAGCGCCGTCAGTGCGATGCCGTGGTGCGTGTGGGCCGGCGTCGCAATTGCAACGGCGTCGACGTCGGCGGTGTCCAGCAGCTCGTCAATCGACCGGAAGACTGCCACCCGGCCTTGGGCTGCGGCGAGTTTGGCGGCCCTGCCCTGGTCCAGGTCCACGATTCCGGCGAGCTCCCAGTGGGGGCTTGCGGTGAAGTTCCGTGCCAGGTTGGGGCCCCAGTAGCCGGCGCCGATGACGGCTACGCGCAGCGGCCCGGCGGCCTGCGCCGGGTCCAGGCCGCGGGAGTACCCTGAACGTGTTTCATTCATTGTGTTTCCTCACTCAGTCAGTACGCGCCGGCAGGCACGCACATAGCCCTGAAGGTGCGCCATATGATGATGACGTCGCCCATGATTGACCAGTTTTCGACGTAGTAGAGATCCAGGCGCACGGCCTCATCCCATGGCAGGTCCGAACGGCCGTTGACCTGCCACAGACCGGTAATCCCCGGTTTGATCAGCAGCCGTCGGTGCGTGTGCCGCTCGTAGCCGCCGACCTCGCGCTGCAGCGGCGGGCGGGGTCCGACCAGGCTCATTTCTCCGGACAGGACGTTCCAGAACTGCGGCAGTTCGTCCAGCGAGTAACGGCGCATCCAACGTCCGCAGCGGGTCACCCGGGGATCGTTGCGCATTTTGAATAAGACGCCGGCGCCGTCGTTCTGGGCCCCGAGTGCGGCCAGTACGGCTTCGGCATCTGTCACCATGGACCGGAATTTGAGCATCCGGAATGGTTTTCCCGCTTTGCCCACCCGCTCCTGCCTGAACAGGACGGGTCCCGGGCTGTCACGCTTGACGATGACCGCCAGGACGGCCAAGAGCGGCGACAGCAGGATCAGGGCGGCGGCGGCCACGGTAATGTCCAGCAGCCGCTTGCACACATGTTTGCCGCCGCTGTACCGGGGCACATCCACGTGCATCAGCGGCAGCCCTTCCACCGGCCGCCAGTGGATCCGGGGTCCGGCGACGTTGGTCAGGGACGAGGCCAGCACCAGTTCTGCCTGATGTTCTTCCAGCCCCCAGCCCAGTTCGCGGATGTACTGGTTGCCGCCCGGTACGGGGCCGGCCACGATGACGGCCTCCGCGCCGCAGAGGCCGACCGTCCGGACGACGTCATCGGTGGAGGAGAGAACGGGCACCCGGCGGCCATCGACGTCGAACGACGTCCCCCGCCGCCCGCCAGGCAGCGAGACCCCAAGAATCTCGTACACGGCATTGGATTTCCGGGCGATCCGCTTGAGCACGTAGCGCACGTCCTCGGTCTGGCCAATGACGATCGCCCGGACGAGGTACTGCCCCTGGGCCTGCCGCTTGTTGTACCAGCGGCGGGCGATCCACCGGCTGCCCGGCAGCAGGACAAGGCCCAGCGGGAGGGACACCAGGTAGAACGCCGAAGCAGGCTGGACCCGGAACACCACCAAGCCGACGGCAAGCAATCCGAAGACCGCGCTGCTGGCGGCGGCCACCCGCTTGTATTCACTCGCCCCGGCTCCCAGGACCTTCGGGTCCCTGGTCCGGTAGAGGCCCAGGGCTGCAATCCACAGCACGCCGAGGACCGCGCCGATGAGTGTCCCGTAGAGGTCCGTGACGGTCCCCGCGAAGGGCTGGCCGCCGCCCTCGATGTGGATGAGGAGTCCCGCGATGACTGAGACGGCGACCAGCAGGGCATCTGTGCCCCGCAGCAGGCGGCGCAGGAACCGCGCCCATTCCCGGCCTGAAATCCTGGCCGGGGTCGGCAGGGCGGCGGCGTCAACCGCGGGAGCGTCGGCGGAGGTCCGTCGCGGGGGCGCAAAGATTGCGGGGTGGCCGTGGGAGGCCTGGGGGGTGCTGAGGATACGGGGTGCGTGGGCTGCGTAGGCGAGGTCGGCCACCGTGCCGCCTGGGTGACCGGCAGTGTGTGCGGCGCTTTGGAGGGTCAGCTTCAGCGGCATTCCCTCGACCTGGGGTGTCACCGGCGCCCGCAGGAGCCTGTGGGCCAGGCGTGGCCGGGCGCTGGATCCGAACAAAGAAACGCTGCCCGGTCATTCGGCCGAACATGCGGGGCGACAAGGAACCAGCGGGCCATTGCGACTCCCTCCAAAAGGCACTTGGCTGCATCGTTTGATGCCTGAGCCAATACAAGTTGGTGGGAACAGTCTGGTCACGGGTGGTCAATACCTGCCTTTTCGAGAGGCCTCCGACGGCAAGGTCCGGGTAGTACTTACTACCCGGACCTGTCCCCCAGCGCTGGCGCCCGTAATCGGTAGGCAAGTATCGCTGCGAGCCTGCCGGCGGTGTTCTAGACCGACATGCGAATCTTCAAGGCACTGCGCCCGACACTCACGGCCAGGTGCGTCCCGGTGCCGAGGTGGTCGCCGTCCAGCTGGAACTCCTGTTCATGCTCCAGGGTGATTTCGGCGGATTTGCCCTGGAAGTACTCCACGGATTCGGTCTCGCGCTTGTTCCGGCCGAAGATCCCGGCAACCACTCCCAGCCAGCCGAGCCGGCCGCTCGGGGCCAGGATGAGCAGATCAAGCATGCCGTCGTCGATGTTGGCGTCGGGGAAGATCTCGACGCCTCCCATGATCCGGCCGCAGTTGCCGATCATCACGCTGCGGATCCTGCGGCGGACGGGTTCTCCGCCGTCGACGCTGATCTGCGCCTTGACCGGTTTGCCGGGAAGCTTGCGGATGCCGGCCTCAACGTACGCGAGCCAGCCCATGCGGTCCTTCAGCGCATCAACGGTATCGGCCATGATGGCGGCGTCGTACCCGAGACCGGCCATGACCAGGAACACCTTTTCCTCGTCCGAGTGGTCAAGCCGGGCCTTGACGACGTCGATGGCTTGTTCGCTGCCGTGGATCACGTCGTAGCAGGCAGATACCGGGTCGGTGATGTCCACCCCGAGGTTGCGGGCGAGCAGGTTCCCGGTTCCCAGCGGGACCAACCCCATGGGCGTTCCGGTGCCGGCGAGCACCTCGGCGACGCAGCGCACGGTTCCGTCACCGCCGGCGGCAATCACGACGTCGACCCCTGCCTCGAGCGCCTCGCGTGCCTGGCCGGTGCCCGGGTCTTCAACGGTGGTTTCCAGCCAGAGCGGCTCGGCCCAGCCCTGCGTTTCGCAGAGCCTGAAGATCGCGCCCTGGAGCGCCGGACCGCCGGATTTGGCGGGATTGATGACTACGGCTGCGCGTCTGGACGGCGCGGGATTGTTCTCTGGCATGGCGTCCTTCGATGGCAATTGGGCATAGGGTGTCCCGGCTGAAATCCTAGCGGGATTCTGCGCATAACTTCCGCAGCGGGGCCGCGAACCGTGGACGCCCGCGCACCGCGGTCAGTAGACTGGCCATGCTCATGTACTGGAGCCTGCCGGCGTGAGACTGTAGCCGGGCAGGCCGCCTGTCCGGATCTGCCGGACGGCACGCGCTCCAGGGGCGGAAAGCGGGAGCTTATGTCTGAACCACAGGAGAACTACTCGGCCGAGGCCGAGGCGTCCAGCACGGATCCCCATGACTGGGGCCGGGCCATGGCGCTGGCGGTCACACGTCTGGCAGAGCAGATCGCCCCTGCGGACAGCGAGGATATCCATGCCTCGCTCGTGGGCAGGGACCTGCACCTGAAGATCCGCGACGACTCCGGAGGGGTCACCATCGTCGTCTCCACCCGGCCGGCGTCAGGCCACTCCAGCTGAGGGCCGCTAACGTCCGGAGGACAGGTCCGCGGAGATGATTTCCGCGGTGGCCACGGTGGCCGCCCGCACCGAGTCCAGGTAGGCCTCCGGGTCCGGCCGGCTCGCCACCGACTGGGCCTGCAATGACACGTTGATGGCGGCGACCACCTTGGGGCCGTCATGGACCGGCGCGGCGATGGACATCAGGCCGAGCTCCAGCTCCTGGTTCAGAAGGCACCAGCCCTGGGCCCGGACCTTGGCGAGCTCCGCCAGCAGTGACTCCCGCGATCCGATGGCAAGCGGGGTCAGGGGCCGGATTTCAGCCCGGGCCAGGTAGTCCTCCAGCTCGGCGGGCGGCAGGGCCGCCAGCAGCACCCTGCCCATCGAGGTGGCGTAGGCCGGGAACCGGGTGCCGACCGTGATGCCGACGGCCATGATCCGGCGCGTCGCCACCCGGGCGATGTAGGCGATATCGGTCCCTTCCAGCACGGCGGCCGACGTCGACTCCCCCAACTGCAGGGACAGTTCCTCGAGGTGCGGCTGGGCGAGGTGCGGCAGCGACAGGCCCGACAGGTAGGCGTAGCCGAGCTGCAGCACCTTGGCGGTCAGGGCGAAAATCTTCCCGTCGGTCCGGACGTAGCCCAGCTCCACGAGCGTGTACAGGAACCGCCGTGCCGTGGCCCTGGTGAGGTCCGTCCGGGCCGCAACCTCGGTCAGCGTCATCTTGGGGTGGTCCGTGCCGAAGGCGCGGATCACTGCCAGTCCGCGCGCCAGCGACTGCACGTACTGGTCACTGGCCGGCGGCGCACCACCGGCCGTGGCGCCCTTTGCTGCGACAATCATTTCCACCCTTTCGGTCCCGCATCACTTTATCCGCACCACTTTGTCCGTGGCGGCGGACCCTCAGCTTCCGGCGGGCGCGGCGGTGAGCGGCACTGGAACCAGCTCCTGCAGCTCCTGCAGCGTGCAGCCGAACGTTTCGCGGACCTGCACGCCGCCGGGGCCGGTCAGGAAGACGGCCTTGTCGGTGTAGACGCGGGTGACGCAGCCGATCCCGGTGAGCGGGTAGGTGCAGGTTTCCACGAGCTTGGACACGCCCTCGCGGGTCAGGAGCGTCATCATCACGAAGACGTCCTTGGCGCCGGTCGCGAGGTCCATGGCGCCGCCGACCGCCGGGATCGCGTCCGGGGCGCCGGTGTGCCAGTTGGCGAGGTCGCCCGTCGCGGAGACCTGGAAGGCGCCGAGCACGCAGATGTCCAGGTGCCCGCCGCGCATGATCGCGAACGAGTCGGCGTGGTGGAAGTAGGACGCCCCGGGCAGTTCGGTCACCGGGATCTTCCCGGCGTTGATGAGGTCGCCGTCGATCTGGTCCCCGGTGGCCTCCGGTCCCATGCCGAGCATGCCGTTCTCGGTGTGGAGGGTGATGTTCTGCTCCGGCTGAAGGTAGTTCGAGACCAGGGTGGGCTGGCCGATGCCCAGGTTCACGAATGAGCCGGGCTTGATGTCCAGGGCCACGAGGCGGGCCAGGTCATCGCGTCCCAGCGGCTTGTCCGACTTCCGGATGCCGGCCGCCTGAGCCGCCTGATCATGGGATTGGACGCTCATCTCAGGCCACGCTTTCTGTGTTCACACGAACGATGCTGTTGACGTAGATTCCGGGGGTCACGATGATCTCCGGATCAAGACCGCCCGTGGGGACGATCTCGGACACCTGGACAATGGTGTGCTTGGCCGCGGCGGCCATGATCGGGCCGAAGTTCCGGGCCGTCTTGCGGTACACGAGGTTGCCCTTGCCGTCCGCCTTGAGCGCCTTGATGAGCGCGACGTCGGCGTGGATGGGGGTCTCGAAGACCTGGCCGCGGCCGTCGAGGATGCGGGTTTCCTTGCCCTCGGCCAGCATGGTGCCGTAGCCGGTGGGGGTGAAGAAGCCGCCGATCCCGGCGCCCGCGGCGCGGATCCGCTCGGCCAGGTTCCCCTGCGGCACCAGTTCCAGCTCGATCTCGCCGGCACGGAACTTCGCGTCGAAGTGCCAGGAATCGGACTGCCTCGGGAAGGAACAGATCATCTTCTTCACCCGGCCCTCCTTGATCAGCAGCGCAAGGCCCTGGTCGCCCTGGCCGGCGTTGTTGTTCACGACGGTGAGGTCCTTCGCGCCGCAGTCCATCAGGGCATCGATGAGTTCGAACGGCTGCCCGGCGTTGCCGAACCCCCCGATCATCACGGTGGAACCGTCCTGGATTCCGGCGACGGCCTCGTTGACGTTCTCTGGAAAGTTCAGCATGTCCTAGCCCTTTGCTGTCGCTGTTGTTGCCGGCTGTGCTGTTCCGGGCTGTGTTGTTGCCGTGACGTTTTCGAGGACGACGGCGAGGCCCTGGCCGACGCCGATGCAGATCGCGGCGACGCCCCAGCGCTGCCCGGAGGCCTGCAGGGACCGGGCCAGGGTGCCGAGGATCCGGCCGCCGGAGGCGCCGAGGGGGTGGCCCGTCGCGATCGCGCCGCCGTGCCGGTTCACAATGGACGGGTCGATGCCCCAGGCGGTGATGCAGGCCAGCGACTGCGCGGCGAACGCCTCGTTGAGTTCGACGGCGCCGACCTGGTCCCAGCCGATGCCGGCCTTCGCAAGGGCCTTGTTCGCGGCCTCGACCGGGGCGTAGCCGAAGAACTGGGGGTCGTTGGCGTGGGCGCCGCGCCCGGCGATGCGGGCCAGCGGGTCCATACCCAGCAGGGCGGCGGCGTTTTCGGAGCCGAGCCAGGCCGCGGAGGCGCCGTCCGAGAGCGGGGAGGCGTTCCCGGCGGTGACGGTGCCGTCCTCGGTGCGGAACACCGTTTTCAGGCCGGCCAGTTTCCCGGCCGAGGACCCGGGCCGGATGCCCTCGTCCCGGACCAGGACCGTGCCCGGGACCGGCGCGACGAGCCGGTCGTAGAAGCCCTCGTCCCACGCCGCGGCGGCAAGGTTGTGGGAGGCGGCGGAGAACTCGTCCTGCGCCTGGCGGGTGATGGCGTATTTGTCGGCGAGCCGTTCGGTGGCTTCGCCCAGGGACACGGTCCAGTCCGGGTCCATGGCCGGGTTCACCAGGCGCCAGCCCAGGGTGGTGGAGACCAGGGGCATATCCCCTGCCGGGTAGGGCTTCTCGGTTTTGGGCAGCACCCAGGGGGCCCGGGACATCGACTCGGCGCCGCCGACCAGCATCAGGTCCGCGTCTCCGGTGTTGATCTGCCGGGACGCGATGATCGCCGCGTCCAGGGAGGACCCGCACAGCCGGTTGACCGTGGTGCCGGGGATTGAGACCGGCAGCCCCGCGAGCAGGGTGCCCATCCGGGCGATGTTGCGGTTCTCCTCGCCCGCGCCGTTGGCGTTGCCGAACACCACCTCATCGATCCGCTCAACATCCAGGCCCGGGGCGCGTCTCACGGCCTCGCCGATCACATGCGCGGCCAGGTCATCCGGGCGGACCCCGGCGAGGCCGCCGCCGAACTTCCCGAACGGAGTCCTCACGGCATCGAAAATAAAAGCCTCGTTCACGGCGTGCTGTCCATTTCTGTGTTGTCCATTGAGTGGAAGACCTGCTGGGCGGTCTTGAAGGCGGTGTTGGCGGAGGGGACCCCGCAGTAGATGGCGGTCTGCAGCAGGATTTCCTTGATCTCGTCCCTGCTGAGGCCATTGGTGATGGCGGCACGGATGTGCATGGCCAGTTCCTCCCAGTGCCCGTGCGCGACCATCGCGGTGATGGTGACTGCGGAGCGCATCTGCCGGGTCAGGCCGGGCCTGGTCCAGATGCCGCCCCAGGCGATCCGGGTGATCATGTCCTGGAAGTCCTCGGTGAAAGCGTCCTTGTTGGCGTTGGCACGGTCCACGTGCGCAGCGCCAAGCACCTCGCGGCGGACCACCATGCCTCCGTCGTAGATCTCCTGGCTGGTGGCCTCCGGCTGCACCACTCCATGCCGTTCCAGGCCGGGCCGCTCCGCGCCGGTCACTGTCCGGCCCCGCGGGATTCGGCCCAGGTAATCAGGGTCCGCAGCAAGTCGGCCACGTGTCCGGGTGCTTCGAAGGGCGCCAGGTGTGCCACGCCCTCAAGGCTCACTGCACTCGCGATGCCGCCGCCGGCGGTGATTCCCTCGGCGATCGCCTCGGCGAACGACGGTGGGGCGACGGTGTCCTCCACGCCTGCGATGGCCTGGGTGGGGACCCGGATGCTGCCGAGGTCGTCCCGGACGTCATAGGCGGCGAGGGCTTCGCAGCAGTACGCGTAGCTGAAGCGGTCGGCGTCGCGCAGGTTGTGCAGCAGTTGGCCGCTGAGTTCCGGCTGGCGCTCCATGAAACCCTGGCCGAACCAGCGCTGCGCCGAACCCTGGATCATCACGGGCGTCCCCTGGGTCCGTACGGTTTCCGCGCGTTCGAGCCAGCCCTCGGGCGTGCCGAGTTTCGCGCCGGTGCACTGCACGGACAGGCTCTTGAGCCGTTCACCATGCTTGATTCCCAACTGCAGCCCGGTGGCGCCGCCCAGCGAAACACCGGCGTAGTGGAATAGCGCTCCGGGTGCGATCGAATCCACCAGCTCGACCACGGCGTCGGCCAGTTCGGCGACGGTGAAGGTTTCCGTCGCGGCCGGCGAGATCCCGTGGCCGGGGAGGTCCCAGGCGATGACGTCGGCGTCGTCCCCGAGCAGGGCACCGGCCTGGCTCCACAGCAGCGTGGACGTGCCCAGGGACGGCCCCAGCACGAGGAGGGGTTTGTCCCCCAGCGGGCGCTGGGGCGAAAGCAGTACTGCCTTGACTGTGGGTCTAGCCACGGGAGGCTCCGTTCAGGTCGGGGGTCGGTGATGGGGCGGGGGCTCCGGTGGCGCCGAACTCCGGGTAGGCCGCGAGGATGCGTCGGGAGATTTCGGCGGCCTGGCCGAGATAGTTGGCCGGGTCGAGCAGCTCCTCCAGCCGGGCGTCGGAGAGCTGCTCCGCAGGCACTGCAGTGCGGAGCAGCCGACGGTAGGTGCTGGCCTGTTCGGCCGCCGGGACTTGGAGCGTCTGGTCCACGACGGACTGCAGCCGCTGCTTTCCGTCGACGCTGTGCATTCCGTCGACGCCCTGAATCCCGCCGAGGAGCGGGGCGACGGCGGCCGTGACGGCTTCGCTGAGCAGCAGCGGCCCGGAAAGGTCCAGGTTGCGGCGCATGGCCGCGGGGAAAACCTGCAGGCCTTCGGCGAGTTCGCGGAGCTGCACGGCGGCGCCGAGGCTCAGGCGGAGGAGCTGGCGGAGGGCCGGCCATTCGCTGTGCCAGGCACCGTCGGGGCGTTCATCGTTGAAGTTGGCGGCGGCCAGATGCAGCTGTGCGGCCTGACCGGGTGCCTGCAGGGCGGCGCTGCGGACCAGCACGGACAGCACCGGGTTCTGCTTCTGCGGCATCGCCGAGGACCCGCCCCGGCCGGCGGCGCGGGGTTCGGCGAGTTCGGCCACCTCCGGGCGGCTGAGGAACAGCACGTCAGAGGCCATCTTGCCGGCAGCGTCGGTCACGGCGGCCAGGGCGTCACCAAGGGACGTCACAGCCAGCCGGTTCGTATGCCACGGCGCCGGAACTGCGGCAAGGCCGAGTTCTGCGGCCAGCCGGTCGGAGAGATCAAACGGGGACGGCCGGGGACCTGGGGTCGGCGCCGCGCCCTCTGTCAGCTGGGTGCCGGCCGCGTGGGTTCCGGCCGCTCCCCCGGTCTGCACCGGGAAGTCGAGGGCCTCCAGCCGCCGCGCCGCGGCGGCGAGCCCGTGGAACCATTGAGCCGCCTTGAGCCCGAAGCTGAACGGCAGGGAGTGCTGGGTGAGGCTGCGGCCCACGCACAACGTCTCGGCGTGCCGTTCCGCGAGGGCAGCCAGGGCCGCGGTGGTGGCCCGGAGCTCGGTGAGCAGGCCGCGGACAGCATCCCGGGCCAGCAGGATCAGGGCGGAATCGAGCACGTCCTGGCTGGTCAGCGAGGTGTGCACGGCTTTCCCGGCACCGATCCCCGCTGTGTCAAGGGCCTTGACCTGCCCGCGGAGATCCGCCAGCAAGGGGATCACCGGGTTGGCGCCGCCCTGGGCGCGCACGGCAATGCCCGCGAGGTCATAACGGCCCACGTCGGCGGCCTCAGCGACCACCGCGGCGGACCCGACCGGCGCCAGGGACGCGTCCTCCAGGACTCTGGCCCAAGCGGCCTCGACCCGGAGAATGGCGGCCAGTACCGCCCGGTCCCCGGTCAGCGCCGCCACACGGGGCGACGCCGACACGGGACTCAGGAGGCCGACGTCGCCCTCGGCGGCTCCGCCGGTTTCACGAGAGATCACTTCGAGGGGCCCTCGAAGTCGAGGAACACTGTCTCGCCCTCGCCCTGGAGCCGGACATCCCAGGTCAGGCCGCCGTCGGCGTCGCGGCGTGCGATCAGCGTCTTGCGGCGTTCCGGATCCAGCGAGGACAGCAGCGGGTCCGCGGCCAGGGCCTCCTCGTTTTCCGGCAGGTAGATCCGGGTGAAGAGCCGGTTCGTCAGGCCACGGGCGAAGACCGCGACGGAGATGAACGGGGCCGCACCATCCTCGGTGGGGCCGGGGTTGACCGTCGTAAAGGTGAAGACGCCGGTGTTGCCCACCGCGCTGCGGCCGAAACCGGTGAAGGTGTAGCCGTCGCGCACCAGCGAACCGGTGTGGTGCGGGACCTTGCCCTCGGCGTCGGCCTGCCAGATCTCCAGGATCGCGTCCGGGATCGGATGCCCGGCGCCGTCGTAAACCGTGCCCTGGAGCCGGAGGGAGCCCGGGGAGCCCGGAGCCAGCAGCTCGCGGTCCTTGGTGAAGGGCAGTGCGTAGCCGTAGAACGGGCCGACGGTCTGGCCCGGTGTCGGGGTGAGTTTACTCATGCTGGCCTTATTCATTGTCGTCTCCTGCTGCTCCCAGGGCCTCGTTCTCGGTCCAGGTCCGCTTGGACCCGGTCAGGACGATGTCCCAGTTGTACGCCAGCGCCCATTCAGGCTTGGTCTGCTCGTGGTTGTAGGTGGCCACGAGCCGGTCGCGGGCGTCCTGGTCCACGATCGACTGGTAGATCGGGTCCAGCGGGAAGAGCTGGTCACCCGGGAAGTACATCTGGGTGATGATCCGCTGGGTGAACTCCTGCCCGAACAGGGAGAAGTGGATGTGGGCCGGGCGCCAGGCGTTCAGGTGGTTCTTCCACGGGTAGGCGCCGGGCTTGATGGTGGTGAAGCTGTAGGAGCCGTCGGCGCCCGTGATGCACCGGCCGACGCCGGTGAAGTTGGGGTCCAGCGGGGCGGGGTGTTGGTCGCGTTTGTGGATGTAGCGGCCGGCGGAGTTCGCCTGCCAGATCTCGACGAGCTGGCCCGCGACGGGGCGGCCGTCGCCGTCGAGCACGCGGCCGGAGACGATGATACGTTCGCCGAGCGGTTCACCGTTGTGCTGGATGGTGAGGTCCGCTTCCAGCGCGTGCACGTCCATGTGCCCGAACGCGGGAGAGTAGAGCTCGATGGTTTCCGGGTCCGCGTGGTGCAGGTCCTTGGTGGGGTGGCGCAGGATGCTGCTGCGGTACGGGGCGTAGTCCAGTCGCGGCTGGATCTCCGCCGGGGCACCGTTCCTGAGGGCCTGGGCGTAGGCATCCCCGAGGGCTTTCATCTCGGCACTGAGGTCCGCCTGCGACTCTGCGGCAGTGTCCCCGGCAGGGACACCGCTCGCGTACGTCTTCGGTGCGGCCTCCGTGGCCTCGTCGGACACGTCCTCGGTGAGCGGGTCCGCGTTGTAGATCTCAAGGTTGATTTCTTCAGGCACAGCAGCCTCCTTTCGTTGGGTGTTGGTGTTGTTTGGTGGGTCAGGTGGTGGGGTTCAGCTGGTGCAGGTGGTCGTACTGGACGGCGTGCCGCACCGGTGCGTTCGGAGCGCCGTAGCCGTCGTAGCTGCCGCGGCGTTCCACCATTTCGAAGAACACGCTGCCGACCGTGGCCGTGTAGAAGTGCAGGAATTCGCCGTCGGCGTCACGGTCGTAGAGCAGGTTGAGGTCCCGGAGTGTGGCCAGGAAGGCCGGGTCCAGGTCGAACCGCGCGTCGAGGTCCTCGTAGTAGTTGGCTGGGATCTGGAGGAAATCCAGGCCGCGGGCCTTCGCGGCCCGGGCCGTCGCCACGAGGTCATCCACCGCGAAGGCGATGTGTTCCTGGTAGGTCCGGCGCTGGCCGGTGCCCGCCCACTCCGTGCCGGGGGCGGCGCCTTCGCGCTGGACCAGCGGAGCCAGGTTCAGCACCAGGCGGACGCCGCGGTCATGGGTGAGCATCACCTGGGACCGGACCAGGCCAGTGGGGCTGGCGACTTCCGCATACGGCTGAGGTTCCAGTGCGAGGGCGCTGGTATAGAAGAGCACGGCCTCGTCGAAGTGCTGCCAGGGCTGGGCGAGGTTGACGTGGTCGATCACGGCACTCTGTTCCCCGGTGGCGCCCTGTTCCCCGGTCAGGCCGGCAGCGGGGGCTTCCAGTCCCTCGCCGAATTCGCGGGTCCAGACCGCGGTGCCGTCGGGGCTGCCCTGGCACAGGAAGATCTCGGTGGAGTCCGGGGCGGCGAAGCCCTGGAAAATTTCCTCGTCGGCCTGGCTTTTGCGCGGCACGGCCGGGGCCTTGAGCTGCTGGGCGCGGGCCGCGGCAATCACGGGGGACTCGACGTCGAAGCCCAAGGCCGAAATCGCGGGTGCGGCTGCGGCCCCGGCGTCGCGGGATTCCTGGGAGGAGTCCTCGTTGATGATCACTCGGGCGTGGCCCATGGTCCACAATTGCACATTCTTGGTCCGGTGGCGCCCGTTGGACGCGAATCCCAGCTGGCCCAGCAGGGTTTCCAGGGCGGCGGTGTCCGCGGCCCTGACCTCGGCGAAGTTGAATCCGCCCGGTTCGGCGACCTGCGGGAGCGTGGCCAGTTCCATCGGGTAGCGGCGGCGGGCGGAGAAGCGGGTGCCAGCGGCGTCTTCTTCGGCGGTGCTTTTCCAGGCCGGGGCGGCGTCCAGCCACTTCGCGCTCTGCTCCTCAAGCCAGATCAACGACCGCATCGCGTCCACCGCAGTGCGGTCGACGTCGGACTGCCGGAAGACGTCGTTGAAGACCTCCAGGGAAACCGGCCCGGTGTACCCGGCCCGGACCACGTGGCCGAGGAACTTGGCGAGTTCGAACTGCCCCTCGCCCGGGAACACCCGGTAGTGCCGGCTCCAGGACAGTACATCCATGGACAGCTTGGGCGCATCGGCCACTTGGACAAAGAAGATCTTCTCGGGGTTGAAGGATTCGATCGGGGCGGTGTCCCAGTCGCGGGAGAGGATGTGGAACGAGTCGAGGCAGGTCCCCAGGTTGGGGTGGTCCACCGTCTCCACGAGGCGGTGGGCGTGCTCGTAGTCGTTGACGTACTTTCCCCACGCCAGGGCCTCGTAGGCCACCTTGACCCCGTGATCCTGGGCCAGGGCGGCGAGGGCTGCGAGCTGCTCCGCCCGGAGCCCGTCGTCATCAATGCTGGCAGTGGCGACGTTGGAGCAGACCAGGATAGTGTCCATGCCGAGGCGGGACATCAGCCGGAACTTGGCCGCCGCCCGGCGCAGGTTGGCGGCCAGCAGCTCCGCGGTCACACTGTCAAAGTCGCGGAACGGCTGGTACAGATCCAGCGTCAGGCCCAGGTCGGCCGCCATCTTCCGGACGTCCTCCGGGCTCAGCGGGGAGGTGACAAGGTCCTGTTCGAAAATTTCGATCCCGTCGAAACCCGCAATGGCGCAGGCCTGCATCTTTTCCCGCAGGGTGCCGGAGAGGCAGACGGTGGCGATTCCGGTGCGCATCAGGCGGCCACCTCTTCCGCTGCGACGAGCTCCAGGAAGTGGGCGCGCATCCGGTCCGCGTCGGCCTCGAGGCCGGTGAAGATCCGGAAGGCGTCGGCTGCCTGCCCGACCGCCATCCGGCCGCCGTCGAGCACGTCGCAGCCCTTGGCCCGGGCCTGGCGGACCAGCTCGGTCTCGATCGGCCGGTAAACAATGTCCGCGACCCAGTGCCGGGGCTCCACGAGGGACATGTCCAGCGGCACCCCCGGGTGGGCGGCCATTCCCACCGGGGTGCAGTGCACCAGGCCGTCGGCGAGTGGCATCAGTTGCGGCAGCTCCGCCGTCGTCCGCGCGGTGACCAGCTGGTCCGGGAAGAAGCCGGCGAGTTCGGCGGCACGCGCCCCGCAGCGGGCGGGGTCGGTGTCCACCAGGTCCAGTTCCCGGACACCGGCGGTGAGCAGGGCGTAGGCGACGGCGGACCCGGCGCCACCGGCACCCAGCTGCACCACCCGGTTCAACCTGGCTCCCGGCAGGCCGGTGGCCAGGGCGGCGGCGAACCCGGAGAAGTCGGTGTTGTGGCCAATGAAGCGGCCGTCGCGAATGATCACGGTGTTGACCGCGCCGAGGCGCCGTGCGTCCGGCGTGACCTCGTCCAGGTGTTCCAGCACCAGCTGCTTGCAGGGATGGGTGATATTCAACCCGTTGAAACCCAGGCGGTACGCGCCGGTCAGGAGTTCACCGACGCTCTGGCCGGGAAGCCCCAGCTCGGTGAGGTCGATGGGGCGGTAGAGGTACCGGAGGCCCTGCACATCGCCTTCGCGTTCGTGCATGGGGGGCGTGAGCGACGGCATCACACCATCGCCGATCAGGCCCACGAGAAAGGACTCTGCTCGATTGCTCATCCGTTTAGCTCCTTTGACAACGGCACTCGGCGGGCGGGGACGCACTGGGCGCCGGCTGCGGGCCGGGTGATGGGGATTACATTACAACAATTGTTCACATGTTGCACGCTTGTTCTACTAGCGAACAAAGCATGACGACTCCTGTCCGTCCGGACGGCCGAATCCGTCACTGGGGCAGCCGGGCGGACAGCTCGGACGCCGCCGACTGGAGCAGCGGAACCAGGGCCACGAGGGCCTCCACGCTCATCCGGAAGACCGGGACCGCCGTGGCCAGCGCAGCAAACGCGTGGCCCTGGGCGTTGAACACCGGGACGGCGACGGCCCGCATGCCCAGCTCGTTCTCCTCGTCCATGACGGCGTAGCCACGCCGGCGGACAAGCTCGATCTCGGCGCGGAAGGCCTCGCGGTCCGTGATGGAAAATTCGGTCAGCGGCTCCAGCTCGAGTTCCTCAACGAGCTGGCTTCGGGTGGCGTCATCGGCGAAGGCCACAAGCGCCTTGCCGACCGAGGTGGTGTGCAGTGCGCCCAGATGGCCCGGGTCGCTTGTGACGCGGAAGGTCTGGGGCCCGTCCACCTTGTTGACGGTGAGGTGGTGGTTTCCGTCGCGCACCGACAGGATGGTGGCCTCGCCGGTCTCCTCGGTGACTCGCCGCAGGATGGGCAGGGCGGTGCCGGCGAATCCGTGGTGGTTGGACACCCGCTGGCCGAGCTGGAAGATGCGCAGGCCCAGGTGGTAGCGGCGCCCGTCCGGCTCGTAGTCCACGAAGCCGTCGCGGGTCAGCGAACCCAGCAGGCGGTAGGTCGTGCTGAAGGGCAGCTCCGCCCGGCGGGAGAGCTCTGCGGCACTCGCGCCCCGCGGCTCGTCACCCAACAGGACCAGCAGGCCCAGGGCCTTGCCAACCATGTCCGTCCGGGAGTCCCCCTTCGGGGCCCTGGCGCCCTTGCCGGCGGCTGCTGCGGGGGCGGAGGCGGTCCCGGTCTCTTCTGTGTCTTGATTCACACTCATGACTCAATGTTCTCACATGGTGAGAGCTATTTCTAGATGGTGATTATTTCTGTTGACAAGTGACTGCCCTCACAGTCATGATTGCTACATCGCACAAGTAGCTCCCACCATGTGGCTACTCGTCCGGGTCTTTCCACGAACCTCCTGCTGCCGCACACTTAAAACCCAGCGGCGGCCGAGACCTTCCTGATCCATCCGCGACAATGTCGTCACACAAAGGAACACCATGAGCCAGACACTCCCGTCCATGACGCCGGGCACTGACGCACCGGCCGGGACACCGAAGAAGGCGGCCCTCGCCAGCTTCCTGGGCAGCGCCGTCGAGTACTACGACTTCTTTATCTTCGGATCCGCCGCCGCGCTGATCTTCCCCACGGTCTTCTTCCCGGACGCCGGCGCCAACGCCGCGATCATGTCCTTCGCAACCTTCGGTTTCGCCTACGTCGCCCGTCCGATCGGCGCCGTCATTCTCGGCCACTTCGGTGACCGGGTGGGCCGCCGCAAGGTCCTCATGTTCACGCTCCTGCTGATGGGCGCCTCCACCTTCGTGATCGGCTGCCTGCCCGACTTCAACACCATCGGCTGGTGGGCCCCGGCCCTGCTGGTGCTGGCGCGGCTCTGCCAGGGCCTCTCCGCGGCGGGCGAGCAGGCCGGCGCCTCTTCCATGACCCTGGAGCACGCGCCGGACAACCGCCGGGCCTTCTTCACGTCCTGGACGCTGACCGGAACCCAAGGCGGCCAGATCCTCGCGGCCCTCGTCTTCATCCCCGTCCTGGCCCTGCCGGATGAGATCAAGTACGGCATCGGCTGGCGCATCCCGTTCTGGCTCAGCGCCGTTGTGGTGCTTGTTGCGTTCTTCATCCGCCGCACCCTGCACGAACCCCCGGCCTTCGAGGAAGCCCAGAAGACCGCCCAGATTTCCAAGCTCCCCGTCGCGGACCTGCTCAAGGACCACTGGCGCGATGTCCTCCGCGTCGTCGCCTGCGCCTTCATCGCCGCCGTCTCCACCGTGTTCGGCACCCTGGCCATCGCCTACGCCAAGAACGTCGCCGGCGTGGACGGCACCACCACCCTGTGGCTCGTTGTCGGCGCCAACGTGTTCGCCCTCGGCACCCAGCCGCTCTTCGGCAAGCTCGCGGACCGGATCGGCCGCAAGCCGGTCTTTATTTACGGCGCCCTGTCCAGTGCGGTCCTGACGCCGGTGTTCCTGCTCAGCCTCGAGTCCGGCAGCGTGCCGTTGATGTTCCTGACCGCCATCGGCTTCTTCTCCTTCGGCTACGCAGCCTCCAACGCCGTCTGGCCCTCGTTCTACGCCGAAATGTTCACCACCAAGGTCCGCTTCTCCGGCCTGGCCATCGGCACCCAGCTCGGCTTCCTGATGGCAGGCTTCGCCCCGGCCATCGTCGCGGCCATGGGCGGCATCAAGCCCGGCGGCTGGGTCCAGATCAGTATCTTCACCGCCGTCATCTGCGTGATCGCGGCCGTCTCGGCCATGACCGCCAAGGAATCCTTCAGGACTCCCACCAAGGAGCTCGGCCTGAAGTAACCCGGCCGCAGCGTTTCCGCCCAGTGGTTTCGGGCGGCACCACCGGAAGCCCGGCGTGTTCACGGAACATGCCGGGCTTTTCGTGTCCCTCGCGGCCCGTGGAAACAACGGGCCGGGGCGCCGCAAGTCACAAGGTGCGAGGCGGGCGGGAAAGTGCGGGTCAGTCCTGGCCGGCGCCCAGCACGGCAGCCAGGTCGAACCGGACGGGTTCCTCGAGCTGTTCATAGGTGCACGAGCGCGGGTCACGGTCCGGGCGCCAGCGGACAAACTGCGTGGTGTGGCGGAACCGTGCGCCTTCCATGTGGTCGTATTTCACTTCCACCACCCGCTCCGGCCGGAGCGGGGTGAAGGAGAGGTCCTTGCCTCCGCTCCACCGGCTGCCCTCGGCATTGCGCGGCGTCCGGGTCCCGTCCTCCTGCCGCGACCAGTCCCAGGGGTGCTCCTCCAAGCTGGTCACGAGCGGCTGGAGTTCCTCGAAGAGTTCCTTGCGGCGCTGCATCGGGAAGGCGCCCACCACACCCACATTGGCGAGTGCGCCGTCGCCGCCGTAGAGCCCGAGCAGCAGTGAGCCGATCCGATCCGGCCCGGAGGTGTGTATCCGGTACCCGGCAAGAACGCAGTCAGCGGTGCGTTCGTGCTTGATCTTGAACATGGAGCGCTTGTCCGGCAGGTACGGCCCGTCCAGCGGTTTGGCCACGATCCCGTCGAGCCCGGCACCCTCGAACTGGCGGAACCATTCCTCGGCGGTGCCCCTGTCCCGGGTCGCGGCGGTGAGATGGACCGGCGCCGCAGTCCCGGCGAGGGCGCGCTCCAACGCCACGCGCCGTTCGGCGAAGGGACGCGCCGTGAGGTCCTCGTCGTCGAGGGCCAGCAGGTCAAACGCGACAAAACTCGCCGGCGTCTGCTCGGCCAGCAGCCGGACCCGGCTTGCGGCGGGATGGATCCGCTGCTGCAGGGTGTCGAAGTCGAGCCGGTCGCCGGAGGCGCCGACCATGATGATCTCGCCGTCGAGCACGCAGCGCGGCGGGAGGTTGGCCTTCAGCGCCTCGACCAGTTCGGGGAAGTACCGGGTCAGTGGCTTGCCGTTGCGGCTGCCGATCTCCACCTCCCCGCCGTCGCGGAAGATAATGGAGCGGAACCCATCCCACTTCGGCTCGAACATCACCGGGCCCTCCGGCAGGGCACTTACGGGCTTCGCCAGCATCGGCGCGATCGGGGGCATCAGCGGCAGTTGCATAGGCCCCATTCTGGTCCCGCAGTCCGCTGCCCGCCAGTGGCCGCCCGGCAGCGGCTGCCATCTGGCGGGCGGCGGGCGGCTGGCGGCGGGCGGCGGGCGGCGGGCGGCGGGCGGTTGGGATATGGACAGCCGTAACGGCAACGGCGTCGAACGCTAACCCACGTCTTACCGGGCCGAAACGCGGCGGCAACATTGGCACCGCACACTGGAAGTGCCGGCAAGAGCAGGCACCACTCTCCAGTCCAGGAGGCCCCGCCATGTTGAAGGAAGCCAAAGCCCATGTAACCCGCATCCGCGCCCTGGATCAGCTGCACCGCGGCGACGAAATCGAGGCACGGCTGAAGGTCGGCCCAAACTACGACGACGTCGTGATCCGCCGCGGCAGCGTCCAAGAAACCGCGCCCGGAATCGGCGTCGTCTGGATCATGGACCGGCAGTCCGGCACCCGGAAAGCGATCAACACTGACGCATGCAGCCTTTGGCGGGTCGCCTGAGCCCGTGGTGGGCCGCAGACTATTCGCACTTTCCCGCCAGAACGTTCGACCGGGGCCGCGGGCGTAGTCAGTAAGGACTGCCCGCGGCCAGGTCCGGAGCCACCGGCTCATCCTGGCTCCGCCCGCGAAAGCGAATGCAGCCACTCGATCGTGCCGTCGGTCATCGGATGGGGGGCGCCGAGCGTTTCGAGAAAGGTGCGCGCATCACACATCTCGGCCTCCCGCCGCGCGGCGTGCCGCGGGGTGCCCTCGAGTATCCGCGCGACCAGCGACTGGCCCGAAGGACCCAGCTCCGAGGCGATCTGGTCGATGATCCAGTCCTCGGCCCCTACAGCCCGGGCGGCCGTGACAGACTCAATGATCGTCACCGCCAGTCCTTTCATAAAAACGCTGCGAAGCAACTTCAGGCCAGCGGCCACCCCGGCGTCATTGCCCACACAGGCCGCCGGGATCCCCCATCCGGTGAGGACGGGCAGCAGCTTGCCGGCCCCCGCGCCGCTTAGCACCAGCGGCGTCTCGATCCGTGCACGCGGAACCGGCGCCAGGATGCCGACATCGACGAACGCGATGCCGTGCCGCTCCGCCCGGTTCGCGAGCCGCCGCTTTTCGGCCGGGTCGGCGGTGTTCATGTCAGCGAAGATGCCTGCCGGTCTCATCGCGGGCAGGGCCTCCTCGAGGGCAGCTTCCGCAGCACGCCCCCCGACCAGGCTCAGCACCACGTCAGCCCCAGCCACGGCCTCGCCGACGGCGCCGGCGAATGTGACCCCGGCCGGAACGACGGGGGCGGCGGGATCGGCCGCCGTAACACCGACTCCGCGCCCGGCAAGGTCCGCCGCATAGATGCTCCCGGCTTCCCCGAGACCCAAAACGGCGACGCGCATGCGGGCGCCCCCCTCCGTTGCTCCTAAGATTGTAGACAATATGGTGTCCCGCATCGGGGCCCCTTCCTTGTTCGGAGATTCTGGGAGTTGAGTGCACATGTCGTCAGCCTCTGGCGGTCAGTCACTGGCGGCCGAAACGGCAGCCGCCGTCGACCCGAGGGTCACCGACCTCATCCGGGACGCGATCATCCGGGGTGAGTACGCGCCCAACCAGCGGCTCATCGAGGCAGATCTCGGTGCCGCGTTCTCGGCGAGCCGGGCCACCGTACGCACCGCGCTGCTCGAACTCGCCGGCGAGGGGCTGGTGGAGCGCCTGCCGAACCGGGGATCCCGGGTACGGGCGATTTCCGTGGACGAGGCCATCGAGATCCTTGAGGTGCGGATAGGTGTCGAGGGCCTGTGCGCCGCGAAGACCGCCGCGAGCATTTCCGACGACGATGCCGCGGCCTTCCACCGCCTGCGGGCCCGGATGATCGAGTCGGTCGCCGAGGGCGATCTTGTCGAATATTCGCGCCTGAACCTCTACCTTGACGTCCGGATCCGCGAACTCAGCAACCATGCCACCGCCTCCGAAGTGTTGTCCCGTTTGCACGCGCAGAGCGTCCGGCACCAGTTCAAGCTGTCGTCGCGGCCGCAGCGGGCGAAGGTTTCGGTACTGGAGCACGCCGCGATTATCGACGCCGTCGTCGCCCGTGATCCCGGGGCGGCTGAGCAGGCCGTGCGCAGCCACCTGCTCAGCGTCATCGACGCCCTGCGCGAGGTCTCATCGGCGGAATCCGGACCAGCGGCCGCCAGCTGAGTGCCCGACCTGCCTGACCGAGCGCCAGGCGGGTGGCAGGACCTCAACTGGAAGCGGCGCCGGCGGTCCGCCAGCCTCCGTGGTATTCGGTGCGTGCGGTGACGGCATAGGGCACAGGACTCACGACGGCGCGCACGCTGAGCTGCTCGTGGGGCTCCACGGTGGTCTTGCCCGATCCGCCGCCGGGTTCCCCCCAGACGACGCGGACTTCGGTGCCGGGCTCCACGCTGGGGTCCACCGTCGCCAGCGACAGCCCGCGTCGCTCGTTGGCCGTGACACCGGTGAACAGCGAGAGGCCCACCGCCGCACCGTCGGCATCGACCACCGAGTCATAGTTCGACGAGCCGTAGTTCGCGTTCGGGATGTCGAAGAACTGGTAGCCCGGCTTGTCGCGGTCCAGGAAGGACGCCCAGATTTTCGCAAGGTCCTCATCGTTCCAGGCGAGCGTGACCTTCTTACGCTGCCTGGCAGGATCTACCTGCTCCAGGGCATCGCGGCCGATGAAGTCGTGGTCGAATTTCACGAACGAGCCATAGCCGAGCTCCCATGGGGTGAGGTAGTAGTCCTCAATGTTCTCCGAGACGAAGGAACCCGCGAGCGCGTTGATCGCCTCGTAGCTCGTGGCCGGCAGCCATTCACGGTACGCACGCTCCGCTTCACTGCTGTAGATCGCCGGCAGCGGCGAAGGAATCCAGCCGGACTCAAGCGTGTTCGAGGAGTACGCGCGCGAGCCGCAGGGTTCGATGCCGAACTCGGCGCCGGCCTCGAGCACGGCGTCACGGATCCTGCCGTGCTGATCGTATGGTCCCCAGATCTCCAGCCCCGGGGCGCCGGCCATGCCGTGGCGCAGGGTGCGCACCTGTTCCCCGGCAATTGCCAGGTGGCCCAGGTGGAAGAACTTCACCTGCTCGAGGGTTCCGCCGTTGAGCTTCTCGATGATCTGCCAGGCGTTCGGGCCCTGGATCTGGAAGCGGTAGTACTCACGCTGGACGGCCTGGCCGTACGGGCGCGACGGCGACCGGTCGTCGTAGCTGCACTCAACGTCGTACCCGCCGGTCTCGGCGTGGAACTGGAGCCAGTTGGCAGCAGGTGCACGTCCGACGTAGACGAAATCGTGCTCGGCCAGGTGGAAGAGGATGCCGTCCCCGATCACGCCGCCGTTGGACGCCGTCGGCACGAATTGCTTGGCGGTATCGATGGGGAAGTTCGCGAAGCTGTTGATGCCGGTGTCGGAGAGGAGCTTGAGGGCATCGGGGCCCTTCAGGAAGAAGTTCACCATGTGGTGGGACTGGTCGTAGAGCACGGCGGTCTCACGCCAGGCGCGCTGCTCGCGGCGCCAGTTGGTGAACTCGGCGGGGACCACCGGGTAGATATAGGTGCCAAGTTGTGAGTTGCGCAGGAGTTCGACAGTGTTGCCTGCCGCATCGAGCACATCCTGCAGGGACTTCTGGGCCATCAGGTATTCTCCTTCGGTATCGATCGGGCGCCGGGGTCCGGGCTCGCGAGAGGAAACGAACGACTGCTCGTTGGCGAGGTGTGCCAGGACTGCTGCTCCGAGCGCCAGCTGCTGAACTCGGCCGTCACAGGAACACGTGCGGGCTGGCCGGCGAGTTAAGCAACAGCTCAACCGGCGAGCCCCACCGGTTCATCGCTTCCTGCAATGTCTCCGGCACTGTGAACTCCCTCGTTCGGCCCGCGGGGCAAAATCGCCGCAGGAGCATTCAGTTCGCGATTGGTGACAAAATTGTAGCCGATGCCTTGACCGGAGTGCCAGAGCGTGGTTCTCTGGCATTGTCCGCGGGTGCCGGGCTGTGTCGGGAATGTACGTCGAGGATGCGGGAGCGATCCGGGAAGGACCTCATCATGGGCAACGGAGGCACTGTCCTCGTCGTCAGCGCGCATGCGGGCGATTTCGTCTGGCGTGCCGGCGGGGCGATTGCTGCCGCCACCGCGCGCGGCGACCGCGCCGTCGTCGTCTGCCTCTCCTACGGCGAGCGCGGCGAGTCCGCCAGCCAGTGGCTGGCCGGGAAGACGCTGGACGAGATCAAGGCGCTCCGGCGCGGGGAGGCCGAGGCCGCCGCCGCAGCCCTCGGGGCGGAAGTCGAATTCCTCGATGCGGGCGACTACCCGCTCCTCCCGAGCCGGGAACTCCTCGATATGCTCGTGCGGATCTACCGCCGCGTGCAGCCCACCGTCGTGCTGACCCATCCGCTGCTGGACCCTTACAACGGCGACCACCCCGCAGCCGCCAGGCTGGCGATCGAGGCCAGAATCCTGGCCCAGGCGATCGGCTACGACGCCCCGGGCGAGGTGCTCGGCGCACCGCCGGTGTTCTTCTTCGAGCCGCACCAGCCCGAGCAGTGCGACTTCAAGCCCGATGTCCTGCTCGATATCACCTCCGCCTTTCCCGCCAAACAGCGGGCGATGAAGTGCCTGCCCGCCCAGCAGCACATGTGGGACTACTACACCTCGCTCGCCGTGCGCCGGGGGGTGCAGGTCAAGCGCAATGCCGGGCCGAATCTCGGACTGCCCGTCGACACCAAGGGCGAGGCCTACATGCGCTTTTACCCCCAGGTCACCGAGGTCCTCGAGTGAGGACCGTCGTGGTCACCGATGTCGAGCGGGCGGACGCCTCGTCCATCGATGCTCTCGCCGCGCACGGGGTAGCGACCGTGCACGAGGCGATGGGCCGCAGCGGCCTCGTGGGCGCCTCGCTCCGGCCCATCCAGGACGGGGTCCGGATTGCCGGATCGGCCGTCACCGTGCTCTGCTGGCCGGGGGACAATCTCATGATCCACGCGGCCGTCGAACAGTGCCGCGAGGGCGATGTGCTGGTGGTGACAACCACCTCGCCCTCGCTGGACGGCTCGTTCGGCGAACTGTTCGCGACGGCGCTGCAGCACCGCGGGGTGCGCGGGCTCGTGACAACCGGCGGGGTCCGCGACGTCGCCGAGCTGCGTGCGATGGGCTTTCCCGCCTGGTCGGCCGCGGTCAACGCCCAGGGCACGGTCAAGGCCACGGCCGGCTCAGTGAATGTGCCGATCACTGTCGGCGGCGCCGTCGTCTGCCCGGGCGACGCGATCGTGGCCGACGACGACGGTGTGCTGTGCGTGCCGCGCCGCGGCGTGCGGACCGCACTTGCGGCCGCCGACGCAAGGGTCGCGAAAGAAGCGGAGTCACGCGCGGCCTACCTCGCCGGCGAGCTGAGCCTGGACCGGAACCGCCTCCGCGGGGTGCTCGAAGGTCTGGGCGTGCGCTACCTGAGCGCGGCGGAGTACGAGGCCGGCCATGGCCCCGGTTGAGGGCATCCCCTGCCTTTTCATGCGCGGCGGCACCTCCAAGGGGGCCTTCTTCCTCGCGTCCGAGCTGCCGGCGGATCCCGGTGAACGCGACGAGCTGCTGCTGCGGATCATGGGCACCCCCGATCCCCGGCAGATCGACGGGCTGGGCGGCGCGCACCCGCTCACGAGCAAGGTCGCGGTCATCTCGCCGTCCCCCAACGACGGCGCCGACGTCGACTATCTGTTCCTGCAGCTGGGCGTCGACACCGCGTTCGTGACCAGCCGGCAGAACTGCGGCAACATCCTGGCCGGAGTGGGGCCGTTCGCCGTCGAGCGCGGGCTCGTGCGGGCCGGCGGCGACCACACGGAAGTCCGCATCCGGATGGTCAACACCGGCAGTATTGCCACGGCTCGGTTCGCCACACCCGGCGGCGTGGTGGACTACGACGGCGACCTTGCGATCGACGGCGTTCCCGGAACGGCGGGTGCCATCGAGCTGAACTTCGAGGGCACCGCGGGCTCCTCGACGGGGGCGCTGTTTCCGTCGGGCAGGGTACTGGACCGCGTCACGGACGTGGACGTGACGTGCGTCGACAACGGAATGCCGAGCGTGCTGCTGCGTGCCGCCGACCTTGGGCTCACCGGCCACGAATCCCCTGCCGACCTCGAGTCGGACGCCGGGCTGGCGGGCCGCCTGGCCGGGCTCCGCCTGGGCGCCGCCGGGTTGATGGGCATGGGGGATGTCAGCGGCGCGACCGTGCCGAAGCTTGTGCTGCTGGCCGCTCCCCGGGAGGGCGGTGTCATTGCCACGCGCAGCTTCCTGCCCCTGCGCGTGCACACTTCGATCGGCGTGCTGGGGGCCCTCACAGTCGCCGCAGGAGTACTGGCGGACGGGTCGGTCGGCCATGACCTCGCGGTGCTGCCTCCGCCGGGGGCGCCCTTCCGCATCGAGCACCCCACCGGCCATTTCGACGTTGAGGTCGGGGTGAAGCCGTCCCCGGACGGTTTCACCGTCACCCGCTCGGCAGCCCTCCGCACGGCGCGGAAGATCTTCGAGGGCCGCGTCTTCCCGCGTCCCCGCCTGTGACACCCACCCCGCACGAGAGGACAGTTCCATGACCGAGTACACCTCGTTCGACGTCGCCCATCTGGGGAACGTGGAGCTACTGACCCCCACCTTCGACAAGAGCCTGTGGTTCTTCCGCGACCTGCTCGCCATGCGCGTCGTCGCGGAAACCGGCGGATCCGGCGAAGCCGGGGAAGAACCGGCCGGAGAGGAGACAACCGGGGGGAAAACAGCCGGGAAGGAGACCGCCAGGGGGAAATCCGTGTACCTGCGGACGTGGGACGAATACCAGCTGTACACGCTGAAGCTCACCGAGTCGGCCGACGCCGGCGTCGGGCGGACCTCGTTCCGGGCGACGAGCCAGGAGGCGCTTGAGCGCCGGGTCGCGGCGATCGAGGCCACCGGGCTCGGCGTCGGCTGGGTGGACGGCGAGGTGGGCACGGGCCCTGCCTACGCGTTCCGCGACCCCGACGGGCACGACCTGGCGATCTACTACGAAACGGAGCGCTATGTTGCCACAGACGACAAGCCCGCCCTGAAGAACCAGGCGTCCGCTTTTCCCGGCCGCGGTGTGAACGCCAGGCGGCTGGATCACATCAACTTTCTTGCCAGGGATGTGGTGGCCAACGGCGAGTTCGTGGCGAAGGCGCTCCGGGGACGCGAGAGCGAGCGCATCAAGCTCGACGACGGCGGCTATGCCGCCTGGTGGTTCCACTTTAACACCAAGTCCTACGACCTCGTGTACTCGGATGACTGGCTGAAGCACGGCAACCGGCTGCACCACGTCGCTTTCGCGCCCGACACCCGCGAGGACATCCTCAAGGCCGCCGACATCTTCCTCGAGAACGGCATCCACATCGAGTCGGGCCCGCACAAACATGCCATCAACCAGACGTTTTTCCTCTATGTCTGGGAGCCGGGCGGCAACCGCATCGAACTCGCCAATGCCGGGGCCCGCCTGCTGCTCGATCCTGACTCACCGGTGGTGGAATGGACCCAGGAGGAGCGCAAAAAAGGGCAGGCGTGGGGCATGAAAACGATCGAGACCTTCCACACCCACGGAACGCCGAACGTGGCCGCTGGGGCCACCGGCGAAATGAACGTATCCGGCAGTACTGCACAGAGAGGTGCGAAGTAATGACCAACGAAACAGAGACGTCGACGCCGGTGACGACCGGACTGTATATCGGGGGGACCGAACGCCAGGCCGCCTCGACCCTGGAAATCGTGGACCCCGGAAAACCCGGCGTGACGGTCGGGCACGCCGCCGCGGCGGGCCCCGGCGACGTCGAGGACGCAATTGCGGCGGCGAAGGCCGCATACCCGGGATGGTCCGCGCTGAGCGCGCAGGAGCGTGCGGAACAGATGCGCGTGGCACTGGAGGGCATCGCCGAGTTCCGTGACGAGGACGCCGCCATCCTGTCCCAGGAGAACGGGAAGATCCGGATGGAGTCATGGGTGGACTCCCTGGTCTTTGAGATCCGCTGGAACCTCGCCCTCGCGCTGGCCGACGAGGTGGACGCCACCAAGGTGCTCCCGCCGGCGCCGGGAATCCCCGTGTCCACCACTGTCGCGTTCCAGCCGCTCGGCGTCGTGACGGTCATCGTGCCGTTCAACTGGCCCATCGCGATCCTCGCGGCCTCACTGCCGCACGCGCTGCTGGCCGGCAACACCGCCATCGTGAAGCCCCCGCCCACGGCTCCGCTCGCAACAGCCCGGGTGGTGCAGAGGATCGCGGAGAAACTGCCGCCCGGCGTGCTGAATGTCGTGACGGGCAGGGACGCCGACATGGCCGCCCTCATCACGGGCCCCGACGTCGCAAAGGTCTGCTTTACCGGCAGCGTCGCCGGCGGCAAGCGCATCATGGAGATGGCCGCCAAGTCGCTGACCAGGGTGACGCTGGAACTCGGCGGAAACGATGCCGCCGTCGTGCTGGAGGACGCCATCCTCGACGACACGCACCTCGACCGCCTGTACGCGGCGATCTTCGACACCACCGGCCAGATCTGCATGAACGCGAAGCGGATCTACGTGCACCGTTCGCGCCTGGACGAGGTCGTCGCGGGGCTGTCGGGCCGGCTCGAGCAAGCCGTGATCGGCTACGGGCTGGACGAGGGCACCACCATGGGGCCCCTGCACTCACCGGTGCAGAAGGCCTTCGTGACCGAGATCATCGAGGAGGCGAAGGCAGCGGGCGCCGACGTCAGGGAGTTTGGAGCGCTGCCGACGGACCCCGCCCTGCGTGGCGGGAACTTCCTGCGCCCGGCACTGGTGATCGACCCCGACCCGTCACTCCGCGTCGTCACCCAGGAGCAGTTCGGGCCGGTCATCCCGCTCATCCCGTTCGACACCGAGGACGAGGCGGTCCGGGCCGCGAACTCCACCTGGGCGGGGCTCTGCGGCTCGGTATGGACTGCCGACCCCGGGACGGCGGACCGCGTGGGCGGACAGCTGGTCTGTGGCTATGTCTGGGTCAATGACCACGGCGCCACGCGGCTCGACCTGCGCGCTCCGTTCGGCGGCATGAAGCAGTCCGGCATGGGCAGGGAACAGGGCATCGAGGGCGTCCGGGCGTTCCAGGACACCCGCTCGATCGCCCACCTCGTGCCCCAGGACCCGGCGGCGGGCTGACTGGGTGCGCCCACTTCCCTCATACCTATGGACAGTCCCTATGTACATAGGTAACGTCAGGGGTGGGCGCACCGTCGCACCCACCGAAAGGACTCCCCGATGGCGACTCGAATCACGCCCGCTGTAAACCGGGCAGCATCCCTGGAACTCATCCACGATTTCTCCCTCGAAATGACCGGCAAGGACATCGCCTCCCTCAAGGAGGCAAAAGACCGCATCCCTCCCGGCACACGGATCAACGTCACCTTCCTCGGCAATGAGGACCTGGAGATGCGGGTCGCCGCTGCCAGGACGGCCCGCGACCTCGGCTTCGTTCCGGTCCCGCACATCTCCGCCCGCCGTTTGAAGTCCAGGGCGCAGTTGGAGGAGTTCCTCGGACGCCTCCAGGAGGTTGGTGCCTCGGAGCACGTTTTCGCCGTCGGTGGTGACCCTGCCACGCCGGAGGGACCGTACGAGGACTCGCTGGAGATCATCCGCAGTGGCATCCTGCAGCAGTTCGGCGTGCGCGAGGTCGGCATCGGCGGGTATCCGGAGGGTCATCCAGACATCCCGAACGACGCCCTCTGGCACGCTCTGGAGGACAAGACCGCGGCTCTCGCCGAGCAGGGCCTTGGCGCCGCCATCCTCACCCAGTTCGCGTTCGATACCGATCCCGTGGCCGACTGGATCGATGCGGTACGGGCCAGGGGCATCAACGCCCCGATCCGTGTCGGCACGCCCGGGCCGGCCGGCATCAAACGGCTCCTTGGCTTTGCCCGCCGCTTCGGCGTCGGCGCCAACGCAATGATCGTGAAGAAGTACGGCTTCTCGCTGACGAACCTGATGGGCGATGCGGGGCCGGACCGGTTCGTCAATGATCTTGCCGCCGTACTTGCCGAACGTACCTCCGGTTCCCAACCGCACATCGGAGGGCGGGTCGGCCTGCACTTCTATACCTTCGGCGGCCTGCTCGCGACGGCGGAGTGGGTCCGGCAGTTCGTCGCCGAGCAAGGCTGAGGCGCCGGCGATGGCACTGCACACCGAGGCGCAGAAGGACCAGTCCTGCCTGATCGTCCAGCGGCATGCCGGGGGCCGGGTCATCCGGCATGGCATCCAGACGATCGTTTTCTGACCCAACCGATCCCACGCCGCAGGCTTCGGCCTGGGGCACCGACAGAACAGAGGTTCAACGTGGCACCCAAGAATCTGCAGGAAGTCCTCGACTCGTCCCGAGGCGCAGTAGACCTCCTCCGCAACTCGCAGATCGGCTCGTATATCTACCCTGTGGTTCCGGCGGACTTCCAGAACTGGATCAAGGAGCAGACGGCCTGGCGCCAGACCGCGGTGCTTTACGACCAGTCCCACCACATGGACAATCTGTTCATGAAGGGCTCCGATGCGATCAAGCTGATTACAGCCACGGCGATCAATTCCACCGCGGTGTTCCCGGTGAACAAGGCGAAGCAGTATGTGCCCACGACCGAGTCCGGGCACGTCATCGGCGACGGCATCCTCTTCCGCGAGGCGGAGGATGAGTACGTCTACGTGGGACGTGCCCCGGCAGCGAACTGGCTGCTCTACCACGGCGAGACCGGCGGCTATGGAAACCTGGACATCACGGTGGACCGACGTTCGCCGTCACGCCCCTACGGCCAGCAGGTCACGCGGCAGTATTACCGCTTCCAGATCCAGGGCCCGAACGCCTGGCAGGTGATCGAAAAACTCAACGGGGGCAAGCTGGAGCAGTTGAAGTTCTTCAACATGTCAACCATGACGATCGACGGGACGACCGTCCGCACCCTCCGCCACGGCATGGCGGGCGCACCAGGTCTCGAAATCTGGGGCCCGTACGCGGACCATGGCCGCATCCGCGATGCGATCGTAGCAGCCGGCGCAGAGTTCGGGCTGGTTCCTGTCGGCTCGCGCGCCTATCCGTCCAACACCCTCGAATCCGGCTGGATTCCCTCCCCGCTGCCTGCAATTTACACCGGCGAAGCGGAACGCGGCTACCGCGAATGGCTGCCCGCCGACGGGTACGAGGCGACCGGAACCCTCGCCGGGTCATTTGTCTCCGGGAACATCGAGGACTACTACCTGACCCCTTGGGAGCTCGGTTACGGTTCGTTCGTGAAATTCGACCACGACTTCATCGGCCGCGACGCCCTGGAGCGGGTCGATCCTGCCTCGCAGCGCAAGAAGGTCACCCTGGCTTGGGACGGCGGGGATGTCACCTCGATCTTCGCGTCGCTGTTCAATGTCGAAGGCCCGAGCTACAAGTTCTTCGACCTGCCGCTGGCGAACTACGGATCGGCGAATTACGACTCCGTCGTCGACGCCGACGGAACGGTCGTGGGCTACTCGATGTTCACCGGCTACAGCGCCAACGAGCGGCGGGCACTCTCGCTCGCGACGATCGACGCCAATGTTCCCGAAGGAACCGAACTGAGGGTCGTGTGGGGAGAGCCGAACGGCGGAACCGCCAAGGCCGCCGTCGAGCCGCACTTGCAGACCGAGGTGCGCGCCGTCGTCAGCCCCGTACCGTACTCGACCGTCGCACGCGCCACCTACCAGGGCGGGTGGCGGACCAACTACCAGTCGGCCTAGGCTGGGAACCTCGGTACAAAGGGGCGGCGCCCCCTTGTCCCTCCAGCCAGCCAAGGAGTACCGCATGAGCCTTCGATATGCGCTGCTTGCGTTGCTGCGTGTGGGCCCGCTCTCCGGCTACGAACTGCAGAAAGAATTCTCCTTGTCGGTGGGGCACGTGTGGCATGCCCCCGACTCCCAGATCTACCCCGAGCTGCGCAAAATGGAGGCCGAAAAGCTCATCGAGGGCGAAGAGCAACCGCGGGGCCAGCGCGCCACCAGGCGCGTTTATCACGTGACCGACGCCGGCGACCGGGCGTTCCTCGCCTGGATGCAGGCACCCCTGGAGTACGCGCGCGTCCGCGATCCGGCCCACCTGCGGGCCGCCTACCTGGAAGCGACATCTCCCGAGGCGGCCCGGGAGTTCCTCCGCCGGCACATCGCGCAGTGGGAGCGCGAGCTGGCGCAGTGGGAGGGTGAACTCCTTCGGATCGCCGAAGTGTCCAACCCGATGCTGGTGCGGCGCCTCGCGGTCACAGAACCCCAGGACCGCGAACGGACGATCGCGTTCAAGCGGTTTACTTATGAGGGCCTGGTTGACCGGGCCCGGGTCGAGATTTCCTGGGCCCAGCGCGGACTCAAGCTCATCGATGAACTGGAAGCCGCCGGCGCAGTGACGCCTGATCCCAGCGCCGCCCGCGTGTAGCGTCCGTCACCGCCCAGGCGGAGCTGCACCTGCCTGCATCCGCCCGGTTCGCCTTCCATCCCGCTGCCGTCCCGGCCCCTGGTCCGGGACGGCAGCGGGATGCGGTCAGGCCAGGCAGGCGGTTACCCGAAGTTCTCGGCCGTCGCGTATCCCTTTCCGTTGTACTTCTGGACGATGACCGACGATACGGCGGGCTGACCGTCGACTGTGGTGTCGATCGAGGTCCCCGACAGCATCAGAGGTGCCTGCAGCCCCTTGATGCTCCGCAAGGCCGTCATGAAGCTGTCCCTGGTCGGACTGGTCATGTTCTTGAATGCCTGCTCAAGCGTGGCTCCCACCATGTAGCTCCACATGCAGTGCGGGAACGCCGGCATGTCCGGGTAGTTGCCGTACTGCTTGAGTTCCGAGAGGAACTTCACGACATCGGGATCCTTGGCGAACGCCGGGCTCTGCGGCGCCTTGGCGAACGACACCGAGTAGATGCCCGGGTAGGCAGCCGCACCGCCCGGCTCAAGGATCGCCGTAGGACTCGAGGTGTTGGACGGCAGGAACCAGCTGGGCTTCCAGCCGATCTGCTGCGCCTTCTGCAGCGAGGCGATCGTGAGCGGGGTGACCGACATTGCGTTGAAGAAGACGTCCGCCCCTGAGGAGGCGAGCTGGGTGAGCTGCGCGTCCACCGAGGTGTCGGTGGCCTCGTACGTCTGTTCTCCCACCACCGAAATGTTGCTGGCGTCCTTGATGGCCTCCTTGAAGCCCGAAACGTAGCCCTTTCCGTAATCGTCGTTCTGGGACAGGAGGGCAACCTTGTGCTGGTCCTTCGAGGCAGCGAGCAGTTTGCCGAAGGCGGCCCCCTCATTCTGGTAGATCGGCACGAACCCCAGCTGCCAGGGGCTCTGCTTCTGATCGCTGAAGAGAGGATCGCCGGTCATCACGAGCACCTGCGGGAACTTTTCGCTGATGGCGGCGTCACGGTAGGCACGGTTGGTCGGGGTGCCGAGACCGGCCGTGGCGGCGAAGACATTGTCGGACACCATCTGCTGGAAGTTCGCCAGCGATTTCTGCGGATCGTAGGCGTCGTCGTAGGACTTGATGGTGACGGTGCGCGTCTTGCCGTCGCCGAACTTCACGCCACCCGCCGCGTTCACGGCGCCGAAGTAGGCCGAGACGCCTGCGACAGTGCAGGTTCCGGGGCCGGCGGTCGCGCCGCTGAGTGGAGTGGTGATGCCGAGGGTGATCGAAGTGTCGGTAATGCCGGGGGAAGCCCCCGAGCCGCCGCCCTGCCCCGAGCCGCCGCGGGTGCAACCTGAGAGGGAGAGCGCGACGATCGATGCCATCGCGACGATGCCAAGGACCCCGCCTGGCTTTGTTCTAATCTTCATGGTCGATCTTGCCTCTCTGTGTTTTCGAGTCCCTCCCGCGCGGCTTCCGGAACCGGATGATGCGCAGGAGCGGTCTGCGGGGGATTCCCGGGTGTGGGGCGGTCGGTCCGCCGACGGCCGAGCCGACGGATCACTCGCGGTAGGCTGACCAGTCCTTCGGGCAGCACGAACAGCACCGCGAGGAGGATCGCGCCCTGGCTGAGAGTGGTAAAGCTTGGATCGATCGCGTTCGTGAGTTGCGGAACGAAGACGTAGTAGGCGCCGCCGATGAGCGAGCCCGCGATGCTTCCGGCGCCGCCGATGACCATCGCAGCAAGGAGGCTGATGGAGTGGCCGAAGCTGAGGGTCTCGGGCGAGGTGTACTGCACGGCCGCGAGGTAGAGGAAGCCGCTCGCCCCGCCGAACATCGAGGCGATGGTGAATGCGAGCACCTTGGTGCGGTACGGCGAGACGCCCATCGAGGCCGCGACAGCTTCGTTCTCGCGGACCACCCCGAACGCCCGCCCGTATTTGCCCTGCACGAGGCTTCGGGCCAACAGGAACGCGGCGGCAGTCACCAGCAACACGATGTAGAACTGCCACTGGTCGTTGTAAAGGCCCGACCAGTCGGGCGCGTCCGAGAAGCGGGCCGAGATGCCCTGCGAGCCGCCCGTGAATTCTGAGAGGCGCTTGGCCAGCGGGACGCCGACGATCGGCAGCGCGATGGTGACCATCGCGATCGCCAGGCCGCCGAGCCGGGCAGCAGCGAGCGCCACGAGCAGCCCGACTATGCCGGCGATCACGCAGGACGCGACAAACACCACCATGATGTTCCAGCCGTGGTTGACGCCATAGGCGGTGACGTAGGCGCCGAGCCCGACGAAGAAGATCTGCCCGAGGTTGACCTGTCCGGTGTAGCCCATGATGATGTTCAGCCCCAACACCGCGACGGCGTAGACACCAATGCGCACCAGCGTCTGGTTGGCAAATGCCGGAAGGAGAAGCGGGGCAGCGATCAGTGCAATGGCGACCACCACAGTGAGGGCGATTCGCGCCGGTCTGCTGCATAGAGCGGACGATACGGTACCCATCAGACCCTCACCACAACCTTTCTCCCGAACAGGCCCTGGGGACGAAGGACAAGGATGACGAAGATCAACACAAACGGCACGGCGATCTTGAGGTCATGACCGATGAAGGGCACGTAAACGGCCACCAGGTTTTCAAGCACACCGATCGCCGAAGCGGCCACGACACAGCCGATCGGGCTGCTCAGGCCACCGAGGATGACGGCGGCGAGTGCGTAGACCAGCGCCGTGTCGAGCATGCCCGGGGTCAGCGTCAGCTGCGGAGCGACGAGGACGCCGGCGATTGCCCCGAGGGTCGCCGCAAGCCCCCAGCCGACCATGAGCAGCCGCCCCACCGGAAGCCCCGAGAACGCGGCAGAAGCCGGGTTGTCTGCCACCGCGCGGAGCGCGAGCCCGAGCTTGGTGCGGAGGAACAGCAGTTGCAGGACCACCATGATCACGACGATCGTCACCGTGGTGGCCAGTGATCGGACACTCACCACGGCGCCGAGGATTTCCACGCTGGTCAGCGGGAACAGGGACGGGAATCCAAGGTTGTTATAACCCCAAAGTACTGCGCAGAGGCCCGTGACAAGGGTGAGTAAGCCGACCGTCACCACGACGGCCGTGTCAGGATCGCCCCGCTCGAACCGGCGGACCAGGAATCGCTCCACCAGCGCACCGATGAAGAACGACAGCACCACCGCAATGACGATTGCGAGGAGAAGCGGCAGGCCCAGCCGGACGAAGACGTAGGCAATGTAGCTGGACAGCACGGCCAGGCCGCCCTGGGCGAAGTTGATCAGACCGGTCGCCTGGTTCACGAGCACGATCGCGAGGGCCAGGGCCGCATAGATGGAGCCGGTGGAGAGTCCGTCGACCACGAGTTGGATGAAGGTGCCCATCCGCGTTCAACCCCCCAGGTAGGCGCGGCGGATTTCGTCCATGCCCTTGAGCTCGGCCGAGGAACCGGTCAGCACGTTCCGGCCCGTTTCGAGCACGGTTGCCGTGTCGACGAGCGAGAATGCGAGGTTTGCGTTCTGCTCGACCACCACCATGGCGATGCCCGATTCGCGCCGGAGCCGGCGGATCGCATCGTAAACGGTCTTGGCCGTGCTGGGTGCCAGCCCGAGGGACGCTTCGTCAAGCAGCAACAGCTTGGGCTTGGCCATGAACGCCCGGGCCACAGCGAGCATCTGCTGCTCACCGCCGGACAGTGCCGCTGCCCGCGAGCCCACACGGTCCTGGAGTTGCGGGAACAGGTCCAGGCAGTAGTCGACGTCCGCGGAAATCGCCTTCCTGCCCTTGCGAAGGTAAGCGCCCACCAGCAGGTTCTCCCGTACGCTGAGCTGGCCGAGGGTTCCGCGGCCCTCCGGGACGTGGGCGATTCCCAGGGCGGCCACCTGGTCGGAGCGTAAACCCCGGATGTCGCGTCCGTCGAACGTGATCCGCCCCCCGGTGCGCACCGTGCCGCTGATCGCGCGCAGGGTGGTGGTCTTGCCCGCCCCGTTCGCGCCCAGGATGCCTACGGAACCGCCCTCGGGGACACTGATCGATACCCCGTCGAGCACCTGTATGGGCCCGTAGGACGCGGTCACGTCGGCCAGTTCAAGCAGCGTCATCCTCGGAGTCCTTCCCGATGTAGGCCTCGATCACGCGCGGATCGGACTGCGCCTCGGCTGCGGTGCCGGCCATGAGCTTGCGGCCGTGGTCGAGCACGACGACCTGGTCGGTGAGGGCCGAGATGAGTCCCATGTGGTGCTCCACGATGATGATCGTGATGTCCTGCTCGGCGCGGATCCGTTTCACTGTTGCGATGAGTTGCTGGACCTCGCCATGCGATAGTCCCGCTGCGGGCTCATCGAGCAGCAGCAGTGCCGGCTTGGAGAGCAGGGCTCGCCACAGCTCAATACCCTTGTGAAGGCCATGCGAGAGTTCATCGGCCGGGAGTGCTGCCGCCCAGCCGAGACCTGCGTGGTCGAGGAGTTCGAGCGCTTCCGCACGGATGGCGCGCTCGGCCCGCGCTGTATACGGCAGCCGGAGCGCCCAGGAAACGGGGCCGCCGGGGAGCCGGATGTGCCCCCCGAGGAGCACATTCTGCAGGACGGTGGCGTTCAGTTGGAGGGCCGGGTGCTGGAAGGTGCGCGCCAGGCCGAGGCGTGCAAGGCGGGACGGAGCGCTCCCCAGCACCTCTTTGCCGTTGATGGTGATCGACCCGGAGCTCGGCTTGTAGTGACCGCTGATGCAGTTAAATAGCGACGTTTTTCCGGCCCCGTTGGGACCGACCAGGCCCAGGATGACACCCGGCTCGACGTCGAAGCTCACGTCCTGCAGCACCTTGACGCCACCGAAGTGCAGGTTCACGTCCTTCAGGCTCAGGCTTGCGGCCACCCCGTACCTTCCTGTCGCATCATTGCTAGGAAACGACGCGATCGGTCACGACCGCCCGAGACCGACGGTACGGATCGGAGACGAAATTGTCAACGATTTGAATCGGGCCGTGCTGGACTCTGGAGAGAGGCGGCGGGCAGCGCCTAGCCTCCCGCGACGGACTGGATGATCAGGACCTCCTGGCCAGGGGACACCTCGGTGGCAAGTCCCTGCAAACGGCGGATCTCATGCCCGTTGACGTATATATTCACGTAGCGCCGGATCGCCCCGGTCTCATCCCGCAACCGCCTCGACAGGGCCGGATATTCCCCGGTCACCAGGTCCAGCACCCCCTCCACCGTCACCGCCGCATCTGCGGGCGCAGTCAGACAGGGCTGCCCGCCGGCCAGCGGCTGGAGCACGCTGGGCAACACCACACTGATCCCGGTCACGGGGCCTCAGGCGTTCACAGCGGCGCCGGCCCGCTCGGGACCGGTCGCGAAAGCGGTAGGGACGGCCGCGGCCCGCACGCACAGCACGTCCGGCAGGTGCGAGGCCACTTCGGCGAAGTGTTCACCCTCATCGGCGCTGGCGTAGACGCTGCCGCCCCGCGTGCCGAAGTACACCCCGGCCGGTTCTGCCGCGTCGACGCAGGCCGCATCCCGAAGCACAGAGTTGAAATCTGACGCAGGCAGCCCGTCGTCCAGGCGCTTCCAGCTCGCGCCGGCGTCGTCCGTCCGGTGAACCGCGAGCCTGCCCTCCGGCGGGATCCTTTCGCCGTCCGCCTTGAGCGGGATCACCCAGGCAGTGCCGGCCCGGCGGGGGTGCGTGAGCATCACGAAGCCGAAGTCCGCCGGCAGGCCCTCCGCAATCGATTCCCAGTTCTCGGCGTCGTCGTCACTGCGATAGACGCCGTGGTGGTTCTGCGCGTAGAGGCGGCCGTCGACGGCGGCATCGGCCGCGATCTTGTGCACACACTGGCCAAATTCCGGGTTGGGGTCGGGCATGAAGTAGGCAGAAATTCCCTTGTTCCGCGGCTCCCAGGAGCTGCCGCCGTCGAGCGAGCGGTACACACCTCCGGTGCTCATGGCAACATGCACCTTCTCGCCGGTCTGGTCGACAACGATGGAGTGCGCTGCTGCCCCGCCGTAGCCGGCGCCCCATTCGCCGCGGTGCGGATGGTCCCAGAGCCCACGGTTGAGCTCGAAGTGCTCGCCGCCGTCGGTGGACTTCCAGACCGAGATCGGCTCACAGCCGGCCCAGACGACGCCGGGACGGGACTCGGCGTCGGGATGGATCTGCCAGACGCGCTCCAACGCAGCATCCGTGCCCTCCGGGAAGCGGATGGCGCCCTGTTCCGGCTCATTCCATGTTTCGCCCAGGTCATCGGAGTGGAACACCGTGGGGCCCCAGTGCTCGGACCGGACGCCGACCAGGATCCGGGTCCGGCCGTCGCGGGTGTCGATGCCGATACTGGGGACTTCGCTCATCAGGAAGTGCGGGCCGGAAAGGGACCAGTCTCTGCGGTCCGGGCTCGTCGCCAGCCAGAGACCTTTTTTGGTGCCGATCGCCAGGACATAACTCTCTGCGGTTGCCATGCCCCCTATGGAACCACCGCAGCAGGATGGCCGCAACGGTTTTCGGCCTGTTGGTTGCCCCGGATGAATCAGTCCACGAATTCGGACTGGGTTTCGATGAAGTCCCAATCATCACCGCTCAGCACTCCGGAAACAGCGTCCGGGTGCGGGCCTCCGGCTTCAGCAATGCCCTGCAGCACGGGCAGCGGCAGCTCGGCCGCGCGCAGGTTCTCCCGCAGCCACTCCTTGCTCGCCAGATCAAGATCCAGCCACCACATGAAGATTTCCACGGCGGTCACCCTTTCCTCTGTTCTTCAACGTTAGGCCCCGCACCGAAGGGCTTCAAGGGCCGCGTGGCTCTGGCGGCATCCGGGGCAGCGAAAGACCGGGGAGTAAGTCCCTGTTCAGGCCGCGGACCGCGGGCCACAATAGGGTATGTCCCCCGAGAGCACGAGTGGTCCGCCGCCCCTCGTGGTCGGCGTGCTCCCCGGGCAGAGCCCCGAAGTGCTGCGCACTGCCGCCTCTCTGGCAAGGCAAATCGACTCCCCCCTGATCTGCGCCCATGTGGATGAGGCAAGCTACCTCGTGGAGTGGGATCCGGCGCGGTCCGCGCACCGGCTCTCACTGCACCCGGACACGGACAACGCCGAAATCCGGGCCGTGACCCAGGAATTGCGGAACAACATCAGCGCCGCCTGCGAGCCCCTGGGTGTGCACTGGACCCTGCGGACGCTGGCGGGGGACCCGGCCCGGGCACTTGGCCGGCTGGCAGCGGAGGTCGGTGCCGCAATCATCATCGTCGGGACCCCGGAACCCGGCCTGGGCCACCGCGTCTCCGCCGCCCTCAACGGTTCAGTGGCCGCGTGGCTCAGCCACCATCAGGACCATCCGATCCTGATCGTTCCGGTCCGGGCGGCAGTCCATCACCGGACACAACATGGCACCTGACAGGTTCCCGGCCGGAGGCCGGCGTGGCCGTGCCGCTTGAGCGTGACTTTGTTGTAGCCGAATACCGGCGCAATTGCGCAGAGCTCGAAGCGACCCTGGCGGGCCTGTCGCCCGCGGCACTGCGGCACCGCAGCGCGGGCACCTGCTGGAGCAACGAGGAACTGCTCTACCACATGGTGTTCGGGTATGTTGTGGTGCTGGCACTGCTGCCCCTGGTGCGGGTCTTCGGACGGCTGCCCGTCCCGGTCAACCGCGGTTTCGCGTGGCTCCTGAACGCCGGAACGGCTCCGTTCGACGTCATCAACTTCTGGGGCTCCAAGGGGGGCGCCCGCATCTTCAACCGGCGCAGGATGGCCGCCAAGCTGCGCCGGGTGACAGCGGCACTGGCGCTGCGGTTGCGCCGGGAGCCCGAAGCCGGCCTCGCCCTCCGCATGTCCTTCCCGACCCGCTGGGACCCGTTCTTCAAAGAAACGATGACCCTGGCGGACGTCTATGCATACCCCGTGGCGCACTTTGATTTCCACGCCGCCCAGCTTTTCCTGGACGCGGATCCCGGGGCTTCGCGGCGTCCCCGAAAGTAAAGCGAAAGTAGTTATTCGGGGTGCTGGCTTTCTGCGCCTACCGCCCAGTAAGCTTGAATTTGTAGGCGGAGGATGGACCGCCCACCCAAAGACTGCTCCGGAGTGCGTATCCCCCAATAACGCACTCCGGAGCTTTTTTGTGTCCGGAGGTCCATGGGGGCTGCCCCGCGGAGATACCCCCGAGGGGTACTTGCGTGATACCCCTAGGGGGTATAGGTTTGGATTCATGAACGAGCGTGAAGCCCCCGTCGTGGCACCCGCGGACACCGAGCTGCACCAACAGCACGGCTATTCCTCCAACAAGGAGGCCTATCTGCGGCGGCTCAAACGGATCGAGGGCCAGGTGCGCGGCATCGCCCGGATGGTCGATGAGGACAAGTACTGCATCGACATCCTTACCCAGGTCGCAGCCGTCACGAAAGCACTGCATGCCGTCAGCCTTGGACTGGTGGAGGAGCACATCGGCCATTGCGTCGTCGGCGCCGCCTCCGAACCGGACCCCCAGCTGCGGGCCGAAGCCATCGACTTCAAGGTCAAGGAGGCCACCGATGCCATCGGGCGCCTGCTGCGGTAGCGGCAACACCACTCACTACCCATCCGGGCTGATGAACCACCAGCAGCCCACCCACAAGGAGCCAGCCATGAGCACCGTTTCCACCACCGTCAACGTTTCAGGCATGACCTGCGGCCACTGCGTGTCATCCGTCAGCGAAGAGCTCGAGGCGCTGGCCGGCGTTGAGAGCGTCGACGTCGACCTTAACTCCGGCGGCATCTCCACTGTCACGATCACCTCCGCCGGGGCCCTGTCCAGCTCCGAGATCGGCGAGGCCGTCGCCGAAGCCGGCTACCTGGTCGTTGCCAACGAGGCCTGAGCCCCACCTGCCCGGCACACCACGCAGAGCACGCCAACAGAATGGGAAACACCGTGAACCGAGAGCAACTGCTGGACCTGCCTGGAACCCGGGTGATCGAGCTCGACATCGAGGGCATGACCTGTGCGTCCTGCGTCAGCCGCATCGAACGCAAGCTCGGAAAGCTCGACGGCGTCACGGCCACGGTCAACCTGCCCCTGGAATCAGCCCACGTGAGAGCCCCGGCAGACATTACCGACGCCCAGATCACCGCCACAGTGGAAGCAGCAGGCTACAAGGCGAAGGTCCACGCCCCCAGGTACCCAGCCACCCCGGCTGAGCCGGTCAGTACGGCGATCGCGACACAGCCAACCATCGTCGGCGACATGTCCCCGAGCGCCGCCCCCGGGGGCCAGCGGGGAGGAACGACCGAGCACGCGGAGCGTGTCCTCGGTGGAGTCGCGGTTGGTGGTCACCCGGCGTCCGCGGCGGCAGCCAAGCTCCGCCCCCGCCTGATCGTGGCGGCCATCCTCACCATTCCGGTGTTCCTCATTTCGATGTTCCCGGCCTTCCAATTCGCCAACTGGGGCTGGGTAGCAGGAATCCTGGCCCTGCCGGTGGTTACCTGGGCGGCCTGGCCCTTCCACCGGGCAGCCGCCATCAACGCCCGGCACCTCTCCTCCACAATGGACACGCTCGTCTCCATCGGCGTGACTGCCGCGTACGCCTTCTCGGCCTGGCAGCTTGCCGTGGACCCGCTGATGACCGCTCCCCAGCCGGGAATGGAGAGCATGGAAATGGACTCCGGCGGGCTTTACTTCGAGGTCGCCTCGGTTGTCACCACCTTCCTCCTGCTGGGCCGGTACCTGGAGGCCAATGCCAAGCAAAAGGCCGGAGATGCCCTCAAGGCCCTGCTGAACTTGGGCGCCAAGGATGCCACGGTCCTCCGCGACGGCCAGGAGCAGCAAATCCCGGCTGATCACCTGGGGGTGGGCGACCTGATTGTGGTCCGCCCCGGCGAGAAGATCGCGACTGACGGCATCGTCATCGAAGGGTCCTCCGCTGTCGACGCCTCGCTGGTCACGGGCGAATCGGTGCCGGTGGAAGTCGGCCCGGACAGCCCGGTGACGGGCGCCACCATCAACACCTCCGGCCGGCTGCTGGTCCGCGCCACGCGCGTCGGCACCGAAACCACCCTGGCCCAGATGGGCCGGCTGGTCTCCCAGGCACAGACCGGCAAGGCACAGATCGCGCGCCTCGCGGACCGGATCAGTGCAGTATTCGTGCCGGTGGTCCTGGCCACCGCCGCGGTGACCTTCGGCGCCTGGCTGCTCGCGGCCGGCCCGGCGGTCAGCGATGCCGAACTCCGTGCAGCGTTTACGGCTGCCGTCGCCGTGCTGGTCATTGCCTGCCCTTGCGCCCTGGGTCTGGCCACGCCGGTGGGGCTGCTCACCGGCACCGGCCGGGGCGCCCAGTTGGGCATCCTGATCAGGGGCCCCCAGGTCCTCGAGGACACCCGGACCGTTGACACCATCCTGCTGGACAAGACCGGCACCGTGACCACCGGCCACCTCGCGGTCGACGGCACGGAGGCATTCGGACCGTTCGACCCCGCCCAGGTGCTGCGTCTGGCCGGCGCCCTGGAGGCAGCCTCTGAGCACCCGATCGCCCGCGCCATCGCCGCGGCAGCACTCCCGGCCGAGGGCCCGGGCGGCGCCTCCGGCAGCCTTCCCGCCGTCGTCGATTTCCGCTCCGCGCCCGGTGGCGGAGTCCAGGGTACGGTCGAGGGCCGGCTCGTGACGGCAGGCCGTACGGGCTGGCTGGAGCAGAACGGCATCACACCGGCAGCGGCGCAACGGGAGGCCCTCAGCGCCGCCGAGGGCTCCGGGGCCACCGTGATCTGGCTCGCCGTGGACGGGGAGCCGGCCGGGATCATCAGCCTCCGGGATACGGTCAAGCCCGGCTCTGCCGCGGCGATCTTGCGGCTCCGCGGGCTGGGTCTCCGGCCGATTCTCCTGACCGGGGACAATGCCGCCGTGGCCGCGCAGGTGGCAGCCGCCGTCGGCATCGCCCCGGAGGATGTCTTCGCCGGCGTGCTGCCGGAGGGCAAGGTCGAGGCGGTGCGGAAGCTGCAGTCGCACGGCGCCACTGTCGCCATGGCAGGTGACGGCGTCAACGACGCCGCGGCGCTGGCCCAGGCGGATCTGGGCATCGCGATGGGCTCCGGCACCGATGTTGCGATCGAGGCCGCCGACCTGACGGTGATGGGCAACGAACTGGGGCAGGTCGCCCAAGCAATCGAGCTATCCCGCCGGACCCTTGCAACCATCAAGACGAACCTTTTTTGGGCGTTCTTCTACAACGCCGTGGGCATCCCGGTGGCGGCCCTGGGGTTGCTCAACCCGATGATCGCGGGCGCGGCCATGGCCGCGAGCTCCGTGCTGGTTGTGGCCAACTCGCTGCGGCTGCGCAGCTTCGGCAGGTAGCCCCCAGCCTCGGGCCTGTCCCCCCTCAGACCGCACCAAAGCGGACGGCGGCCCTGGCTTTCGCCTTGGCGGCCTCCTCCCCGCGGTCCCTTGCCGGGGCGTGGGTCACCAGGGAGTCGAGCAGGTGCTGCGTGGCGTGGGCAATCTCATGCACGGCCCGGTTGAAGGCCTCTTCGTTGGCCTTGGACGGTTTGGTGCTGCCACTGACCTTGCGCACGTATTGCAGCGCGGCGGCCTCCACTTCGGCGGTGGTGGCATGGGGTTCGAAGTTATGCAGGGTCCGGATGTTTCGGCACATATCTTCATGCTAGGTGCGTTCCGTCCCGGGAACGAGTGCCCGACGCCTGAAATGAGCCGCGGGGGCCGGGCAGGACGGTGAGGGCCAGCGGATGCGGTGGCGGCCGGATGGGGAGGGGTGCCCATCGACACTTTTTCGGCGGACAGGGTAGGTTCGAGGCAATGGACTTCCGGGAACAGCCGGGGGCCTTTGGGGGACGCCGGCAGGGCCCGGGTCCGTTCACTTTATTTGAGGAGATTTTCGAATGGCTATTTGGGGCGCAGACATTGCTCAGCTCAAGACTCTTGGGACGAAGCTGCAGGCGGGTTCGTCGGAGATCGACAAGCAGAAGTCGCTGCTGACCAAGGTGCTGGAGGGCACCGACTGGAAGGGCCCGGACGCGGACAAGTTCCGCAGCGAGTGGAACGGCCAGCACGTCGCCGCGCTGGCGAAGGTGTCCCAGGCGCTGCAGGAGGCCGGCAAGCACGCCAGCCGCAACGCCACCGAGCAGGAAAGCGCTTCCCGCTAGGCCCAGGATCTTCAGCACACGGCCCGGACGCACCGCGTCCGGGCCGTTGTTGTCCGCACCTGCCTACGGCACCGGCTCGACGTCGTTCGCGTGGTCGAGCGCTTCCGGCATTGCAGCACCCTCGCCGGCCGTTGACCGGAGCTCGTCCAGCCGGACCAGCACGACGCCGCCGACAATCAGCACCCCGCCGACCAGCTGGATGGGGCCCGGGAGTTCACCAAGGAGCAGCCACGCCCAGATGACGGCGAACAGCACCTCGGTCAGCGAGACAAAGGATGCCACCTTCGAGCCCAGTGCCCGCGCCGCCATGATGCCGGAGACGTAGGCGAGCACGGTGGCCAGCACAACGAGGCCTCCCAGCGCCACCCACCAGGGTGTGGTCCATGGTCCGAGGCGGGTGTCGGCGGTGCTGAATGTCATCGGCAGCAATCCGGTTGCGGCCGCAAGCCACATGATGACCGCGCCGACCATGAGCCCGCCGGAGGCGAGGACGATCGGCGGGAGCGTGTCGTTTTCCTTGGCTGTGATGAAGAAGTAGATGGCGAGGCAGACGGCAGCCGCGATCCCCCACAGCACGCCGACGAAGTCGATCTTGACGGCTCCGGTGAGGTCCAGCACCAGGACCAGACCGCCCAGGGACAGCAGGGTCCCGGCCACCGTCAGCGGCCGCGGGCGTTTCCTGCTGGCGGCCCAGAGCCAGAGTACGATGAGCACGGGAGCCAGGTATTCCAGCAGGAGGGCCACCCCCACCGACAGCCTGGCCACGGCATTGAAATAGAACAGCTGGCAGGCGGCTACGCCAATGAGGCCGAAGAGCAGCACGGTGAGCCAATTGTCCCTGAGCTGGTGCCAGCGACCACGCAGCGCCGGTATAGCGGGAACTGCCAGGATCAGCGCCGCCCCGGTGAGGCGGGCTGTAACGGCTGCCCCGGGGGTCCAGCCAGTCTCCAGCAGCGCCTTGGCAAAAGAGCCGGACAGGCCGAAAACGGCCGAGGAGAACAAGGCAACCCCCAGACCCGAGGCCATGAATCCCGTTGCCGCGGCACGCTTGCCGGCGCCATGGGTTCCGGCGGCGGGCAGCCCCGAATCGTGGATGGCCGGTGCTTCGGCGGAGCGGCGTGCGGCAGGCACAGGCTGCCTCCTGTCAGGAGTAAAGTGGGGTTATGCTCATGACAGTACGCCACGCCAACGTAAGGAGTCAAGATGGTTTTTGCCCCTGACACAGAAGTGGCCCTGCGGTCCGTGGTCAACCTCATCAACACCGCGGCCAACGGCGACGAACAGCTCCCCACAACGCAGGACCTGGATCGGTTCCTGGAGGCCGAGGGATTTACCGGCTCGCGCACCCGGGACGCCGCCGAACTGGCCGGGGTGCACCGGCTCCGCGGGGAGCTCGCCACACTGTGGCTCGCCGACGAATCCGCGGCAGTGGATACGCTGAACAGGCTGCTGCGGGATGCGCGGGCGCTCCCCCAGCTCGTCAAGCACGATCAATGGGACTGGCACTTGCACGCCACCACCCCGGATGCGCCGCTGGCCGACCGGATGAGCACGGAGGCTGCGATGGCCCTGGTTGACGTCATCCGCAGCAAGGAAATGGACCGCCTGCTGGTGTGCGCTGCCGAGGACTGCGATGCCGTGGTGCTGGACCTCAGCCGGAACCGCTCCAAGCGCTACTGCGACACCGGAAACTGCGCGAACCGTGCGCATGTGGCGGCCTACCGGGCCCGGAAAGCGGCCTCCTGAGCGCGCCGCGGCAGACGCTTTCCGGGCCGCAAGACCGGGGCTGCGGCGGACCGCGCAGAGTTTCCCCATAGAATGGATTTATTCGCGAGGCCATCTGGCAGGCGAAACCCAATCTAGGGACATCACTTCACATGGCACAGCGCCCTCCGCTTCAAAAAATCACGGCAACACTGGGGATCACCGGAATTTTGGCAGTCGGACTGGCCGGCTGTGGCGGTAGCGGCGCGTCGCAGGCCGCCGGCAATTCGCCCGAGGCTTCCGCTTCTGCCGCCAGCAGCCCCGGCGCCACGCCAGGCGCCAGTGCCACTTCAAGCGCAGCTGCCACGTCCGCACCGGCGGCCGCAGTGGCTGGCACGCTCACCGCGCCGGGAACCAAGCTCAAGGCCGGCGAAGCCGCCGTTACTCACGCCAACACGGGCAAGGACAAGGCTGACCCCAAGTACACGGAAGCCGTCTTCACTTCCACGCTGACCGGCGTCGTGGCGGGAACCCCGGACGACTTCGCCAAGTTCAAGGACGCCGCGAAGTTTGCCGGGCAGACGCCCTATTTCGTCTCGGTCAGCCACCGGATGGACAGCCTCAGCAAGGCATCCCTCGGCATCAGCGAGCCCCGGGTGACTGCCCAGCTCAAAGACGGATCCGACGCACAGTCACTCATCGTCTTCGGCGCCTTCGACCAATGCAAGAGCACGCGCTTCGACACCACCGGCACCGGGGAGTCCCTGACCTTGGTGGTGGGCAGCACCATGGTGTCCTGCCAGGTCTTCCTGGCGCCGGCCGGGGATGAAATCAAGACCGTCGAGTACACCGACTCCAAGTTCATATACGCGAAGTACGGCGACAATCCCTACCTGAAGAATCCGATTTCCTGGACCAAGTAGCAGTTCCGCCCGGCCACCCCATCCGTGCGCCCGGTGCGCAGGGTCGGACGGCGTTCGCGGACCTAGCGAACGTCGTCGCCGGGGCCTGCGTCCGGTGCGCCGGCGTCAGGCCGGGTCTGGGCGGGATGGCCGCCATGGCCGGAGTTGCCGGAGCTCAAGTTGATGCCGGACCCCTTGCCGAGGCTTTCGTCATTCGGCTTGTGGCCCATGGACAGCATGGCGATCACGACCAGGATGACGATGAAGGCGATGCCCGCGGCCGTGAAAGCCAGGTCAAAGCGGGGCGTTTTGGCACTGCCTCCGGAGGCGAAAATAAGGGTGGCAACGAAGGCCAGCACTGCCCAGAACGCGGAGAACATGAGCGGTCCCTTGACCGAGGTCCGCAGCTTGCGCGGTTCTCCAGATTTCTGCTGAGCCAAGGTGCTTCCTCCTGCAGCCGACGCCGCCAGGCGTGGCAGTTGTGATACCGCAATCGTTCTACGCAAGGTAGAACCTGTCCCTACTAGTTTACGGCCTCCGTGGAATCGGCCCGTGCATCGTGCCGCAGGGTGAGCCCGGCCAGCACCCAGAGCACGCCGCTGATGATGGCGCCGCCGCCTGCGACGCCGAGCAGCGCGTGCGGCCCGAGGTCAATGAAGAACGGAAGCAAACCCGCGGTGCCGAGCCCGACAACGCCGGAGGCCATCCAGTCGCGGGCGAGCACGGACCGGCCACGGTTCGTGACGCCCAGGTAGAGTTCGGCAGCGCCGGCAACGCCAAGGCCCAGGGCCGCCAGGACACCGAAGACCAGACTGCCGGAGATAAAGCCGACCGCTGCGCCGGTTCCGGTCAGCACGGCGCCGGCGGCTGAAAGGATCTTGCCGGCAGGTGATCCGGCACGGAGCCCCGTCTTGGTGACGCTCCAGAGCAGCACTACACCGGTGGCCAGGAGGTAGATTCCCCCGGCCCAGCCCATCCCCTCCGGGGGCGGCGAAGCCCAGAACACGGTCAGCGCCCCGAAGCCGAGCGCAACGGCGGCCCGGACCAGCACGGGTTTCCAGAGATCCGCTGCGGCGGGCAGGGCAGTGAAGGCGTCAGGGGCTGCTGGGAGAGTCACCCGTTCAGTTTAGTGCGAAGCCGCGCCGGTGCGCGCCGGGAGCCCGGCCTGGCCCGCGCTCCGGCCGGCAGCGCGGGCTTCCCGCTCAGTGCGCCCCGAGAACCATCCACCGGTCCGTCCGCGCCCGGAGGCCCAGTGTCAGGGCACGGGCCGCCATATAGCCCAGCGAGAACGCGGCCCACAGCCAGAGCAGCCCCGCAGCGCCGTCGACCCCGGATTGCCGAACCGCGAGCAGCAGCGGCACGTACGCGGCAAGATTCACGACGCCGGCAATCGCCAGGTACTTCGCGTCCCCCGCACCGATCAGCACGCCGTCAAGGACAAAGACGTAACCGGCGACCGGCTGTCCCGCAGCGAGCACCCACAGCGCCAGCGTGAGTGCGGACTGGACCTCGGCGTCGGACGTAAAGAGCAGGCCCGCCCACGGTGCCGCGGCGGCCAGCAGGAGCCCGGTCAGCACGCCGAAGCCGAGACCCCAGCGGACCATGGTTCCCGTGAGCTCCCGTGCCGCGCCCGGGCGGGAGGCGCCGAGTTCCTTGCCGATCAGTGCCTGCGCGGCAATCGCGAGGGCATCGAGGGCGAAGGCCAGGAAGGTGAAGACGGTCATCGCGAGCTGGTGGGCGGCCAGGTTGACCGTCCCCTGCGCCGTGACCACCACAACCGTGGCGAGAATCGCGACACGCAGGCTGAGCGTCCGCAGCATCAGCCACGATCCCACTTTGCTCAGGGCCCGGATGCCGCGCCAGTCCGGGAGCAGGGACACACCGTGGTTGCGGGCATTGCGCTGGACCATCACCACGTAGACCAGCGCCATGGCCCACTGGGCGATGCTGGTGCCGGTCGCCGAACCGGCGACGGACCAGTGCAGGCCGTAGACCAGGAAGAGGTTGAGCAGGACGTTCAGCGTGAAACCGGCGGAGGCCACCAGCAGCGGGGTGCGCGTGTCCTGCAGGCCCCGCAGCACCCCGGTACCGGCGAAGATGAGCAGCATCGCGATAAGTCCGGGCATCGACCAGCGCAGGTAGTCCACGGCGAATGCCCGCACCTCACCGCGGGCACCCATCAGGTCCACGAGTGGTTCGGCCGCAAGGAGGCCGGCGGCGGCCAGGACGATTCCGAGCAGCAGCGCCAGCCAGACCCCGTCGCGTCCGGCGGCCAGGGCCCGCGGCAGCTGGCCGTTGCCGATCGCCCGCGCCACGGCCGGAGTCGTGGAGTAGGCCAGGAACACCATGAGGCCCACGACTGTATGCAGCACCGCGGACGCCAGCCCGACGCCGGCGAGCTCGGCAACGCCGAGGTGTCCGACGATTGCCGCATCCGCGAGGAGGAACAACGGTTCGGCGATCAGTGCACCGAAGGCCGGGAGGGCGAGGCGCAGGATCTCCCGCCGCCGGGCCGCCACGGACGGCAGCTCAGCGGGATACGGGGAGGCGGGCACGAAACCACCCTAACGGCACTGTCGGCGTCGCACAGCTTCGCATTAGTTGACTTTTCAACTATATGCCGGAACACTGTAAGTTGAATCTTCAACTAAATCTACAGCGGCCCGACCCCGCCGCGTCCCCACTTCAGAACGGCTTCCACATGAACCAGCCCACACTCACCACCTCGGCCCGGACGATCCTGCGCATCGTCACCGGTTTCCTTTTCGCCGCCCATGGCTGGCAGAAATTCAACGAATTCACCATTGCAGGCACCCAGGCCGCCTTTACGCAGATGGGTGTTCCGGCTGCCAACTTCGTCGCCCCGGTCGTCGCGACCCTCGAACTTGTCGGCGGCGTCGCTCTGATCCTGGGTGTCCTGACCCGCGTTTTCGCAGTCCTCCTCGCGGTGGACATGCTCGGCGCCCTGTTCCTGGTCCATGCCTCGGCCGGAATATTTGCCGCGACAGGCGGCTTCGAACTGGTGCTGATCCTGGCTGCCGCCGCCCTGGCAGTAGCCCTCGTCGGGGCGGGCAAGGTCTCCGTGGACAAGGCCCTCTTTGGCCGCAGCGGCTCGAAGCTCAGCGTCCTGGCCTAAGAAATCCTCCGCGCCAGGCGGCGCGCGACGGCGGGCGGTCACCTTCCGGTGGCCGCCCGCCGTCGTATCCGGCCGGTTGTGGCGTCCCCGTAAGCGTTTGTGTCCTCGCCCGCGACGCTTCCCCGGCCGGTCAGTAAACTCACACCATGAGTGAGACTGCCGCCAATACCGTGACCCTGCGCTTCCTTGCGGCGCCCACCGACGTCGGCCACAGCGGGTCGGTCGACGCCGGCACCGTGCTCGAGTGGGTGGACAAGGCGGCATATGCCGCCGCGGTCGGCTGGTCAAAGTCCTATTGTGTGACGGCCTACGTCGGGAACATCCACTTCGCTGACCCGGTCAACAGTGGTGACATGGTCGAAGTCCAGGCAACGATTGTCTATACGGGCCGGTCCTCCATGCACATCCGAACAATCGTCTCCTCGGGTGACCCTAAGGGCGGCCCGGCCACCATGCGCAGCCAATGCATGGTGATCTTCGTCGCTGTCGGAGAAGACGGCAAACCCACCCCGGTGCCGCAGTTTGAGCCGACGACGCCGGAAGAAATCGAACAGCGCGACCATGCCCTGGCCCGGATCAAGGTGCGCGAGGACATCGTCCAGGCGATGAGCGGACAGCAATATACCGACGCCGGCACTGCCGAGAGAGTGGTTCTCCGCTTCATGGCCGCGCCCACCGATGTGAACTGGGGCGGCAAGGTGCACGGCGGCATCGTCATGAAGTGGATCGACGAAGCGGCCTACGTCTGCGCCTCGCGATACTGCGGGATGGACACTGTGGCTGTCTTCTCCGGCGGCGTGCGCTTTTACCGGCCGCTGCTGATTGGCCACGTGGTGGAGGTGGAGGCCCGGCTCGTCTATACCGGAACCAAGGGAATGCATATTGCCGTCCACGTCCGCTCGGGGGACCCGAAGGGACGCGAACTGGAGCTCACAACCTACTGCCTGACTGTGATGGTGGCACGCGACGAGCACGGCACGTCCGTCCCCGTCCCGCAGTGGGTGCCGGTGTCCGAGGAGGACAGGCGGCTCCAGGCACACGCCCGCGAACTGCTGGAGATCCGGGGCCGGGCGCCGGGGAACCGGCTGCCCAACCACCTGCTCCGGTCCAGCGGACAGTAGCCGCTAGAAGCCGCCGCCCCCGGCGTCGGCGGCCATATTGGCGAACCGCGAGTAGTGGCCCTGGAAGGCGACCACAATGTCTTTGGTGGGGCCGTTGCGGTGCTTGGCGATAAGGATGTCGGCTTCGCCGGCGCGCGGGGACTCCTTGTCGTAGACATCTTCGCGGTGCAGCAGGATGACCATGTCGGCATCCTGCTCAATGGAACCGGATTCACGCAGGTCAGAAACCATCGGGCGCTTGTCCTGGCGCTGCTCGGAGCCACGGTTCAACTGGGACAGTGCGATGACGGGGACCTGCAGTTCCTTGGCCAGCAGCTTCAGGGCACGGGAGAACTCGGAGACTTCCTGCTGGCGGGACTCGACTTTCTTGCCCGAGCTCATCAGCTGGAGATAGTCAAGGATGACGAGCTTGAGGTCATGCTGCTGCTTCAGGCGCCGGCACTTGGCCCGGATTTCCATCAGCGACATGTTGGGGCTGTCGTCGATGAAGAGCGGCGCGTCATTCATCCGGCCCATCGTCGTGGCGATCTTGGACCACTGCTCGTCCTTGATCGTGCCCTTGCGCAGGTCCTGGAGGCCGATCGTTGCCTCCGCGGACAGCAGACGCATAGCGATCTCGTTCCGGCCCATTTCGAGAGAGAACATGACGGTGGCGAGGTTGTTCTTGATGGCCGCGGAGCGGGCGAAGTCCAGCGCAAAGGTCGACTTGCCGACTGCGGGCCGGGCCGCGATGACAATCATCTGGCCGGGGTGCAGGCCGTGCGTGAGCTCATCGAGTTCGTAGAAGCCGGTGGGGACGCCCGTCATTCCCTCCTCGCGGTGCCCGGACGCTTCGATCTCGTCCACGGTGGACTCCATGACGTCCTTGAGGACAACGTAGTCCTCCGCCGTGCGGCGCTCCGCCACGGCGTAGATCTCGGCCTGCGCCTGGTTGACGAGGTCTTCGACTTCGCCGTCCTGGCCGTAGCCGAGCTGGACGATCTTGGTGCCGGCATTGACCAGACGGCGCAACACCGCGCGTTCGCCCACGATTTCGGCATAGTAGCCGGCATTGGCGGCCGTCGGAACCGTCTGGATGAGCTCGTGCAGGTATGCGGGCCCGCCGATCCGGTTGATCTCGCCGCGCTTGGTCAGTTCATCCGAAACGGTCACGGCATCGGCTGGTTCGCCGCGGCCGTAAAGGTCGATGATGGCCTCGTAGATCGTCTCGTGGGCAGGGCGGTAGAAGTCCACGCCCCGCAGGATCTCGACGACGTCGGCAATGGCGTCCTTGGACAGCATCATGCCGCCCAGGACAGACTGCTCGGCGGGGATGTCCTGCGGCGGCTTGCGGCTGCCTTCGGCTCCACGAGTCCCCTCGACTGAGTCCAGATGCGTAACTGACAAAACTGCCGTCCTTCATTGTGTGCCGCGGCGGACATCCGTTCGCCGGCGACGCGTATGCCACGGGGCTTGGTGTGCCCGGTGGCGTCGGCGCCGGCGTGGGCCCGACGGGTTAATTACTATCAGCCAGCTCCGACACTTTGGCTGCCCCCCGCCCCCCGGATATCCACAGCTGCGTCGGGCCGTGCGGAACCGGGGATCAAAGGGAGGGCGTCATGCAGCCATCAGCGGATTTCGGTATCCGAGGCTCGATATCCAGCAACGTTAGCCCCCGATCCGGCGGGCACCAACCCGGACAGTCGCCACCCCTGTGGATAACCTGTGCACTACTGGCCCCTGCTTGTGCACAGCCTGTGGAAGCAGCTGTGGATATAAAAATAGTTACCACCGTAATCAACTGCTGAGCTGCGGAAACACTGGGTTCACCTTGTGGACACAAAAGAATATTTGCCACAGTTCATCCACAGGAGCCGGGGCGGGGCTGGGGATACCGGGCGGCACATGAGGCCACAGAAGCCCACAAATATGCGCATTTGGTGATGGTCCTCACAGGTAATCCCGGGACCGGCGCCTCCCGCGGCGCACGATATACCCATCGCAGAATGTGCTGTGGATAACTGCGATCTGGCATAAGCTCTTCACATGGGCGATGTACTGCTAGTCATACTGCCTGCCCTCATCCTGGCAGCAGTCCTCTGGGCGTTGGCCACGGCCCTTAGACCGCGCGATTTCGGCATATCCGACGCGGAACGCTACCAGCGGGAACTGGCGGTCCGTTCACAGGCGCACTACGCCGCACAGGTTCGGGCCGCCACGGCCGCACGCGCCCGTGTGGACGCGGCCACCCGACCGAGCCAGAACGAACAACAGCAGTCGCAGCAGGCCGATCACGCCCGCATGGCGCTGCGGGCCCAGGCGGGCTCGGCGCCCGCCGTCGGGCAGCCCGGCTACCAAGGGCCCATGTTGCCCGGTGGCCAACTGAATCCGCAGTTCGCACTGCAACTCCAGTCGATGGCCCGGAACGGCAAGAAGATCCAGGCCATCAAGCTGCTGCGGCAGGCCACTCATTCAGATCTTTTGACCGCTAAGAAATATGTAGATCGGCTGTAGTTCCATGGAATCCCTGCTCATCCCCATCCTGATTCTGGCGCTCGTCGGTGCCGGCGTCCTGCTGGGCGCCCGCGCCCTGGGCCGCCGCGGCGCCCGGCCCCGGTCCGAGGCGCCCCCCCAGCCCGGGCGCGGCCCCATCGAACTTGCCCGCGCCTCCGCGGCGAAACTCAGCCAGGAGCAACACCGCCGCCTCTATGCGCTGATCGCCCAGGGACAGGCCATGGCCGCCATCAAGCTGTACCTGGAGGCCACCGGAGAGGGCCTGCGCGCCTCCCGGGACGCCGTGGGCGCCCTCGCCGCCCACCCGCAGCCCTTCCGGCCCGAAGCGCCCCAGGAGGGGCCCAGCGAGGACGAGGACGACGTGCCGCAGCGTTTCGCCTACCGCTACCGCGCGATCGCCAGCAAGGGCGACGTCACCCGTGAGGTCAGCAGCAACATGCTGAACGACGAGATTTACGGCAGGATCCGCACCCTGGCCAAGAGCGGTGAAACCGAAGCTGCGGCCGAGGCCCTCACCCGCCACTCGGACATCTCCATCAAGCAGGCCCGGGAATTCATCGCCCTCCTGGAGGACTGACCCCCCGCCCCCAGGGGCCGGGGGGCGACCAGCCCGCCGGGCCGCCCGCGCGTCAGTGCCGGCCCGAAATGCCGGCGAGCAGCTGTTCGAACGGCAGCGACGCCGGCGCAGCCGGTTTCCGCTGCGGCGCCGTGCCCTGCACCAGGACCGCAAACTCCCCCGCCGCCCGGTCGATCCGCGTGGAGAGGGGAGAACCGCCGTCGTCGTTATTGCCCCAGTCCTGGGGGCCGGCAAAGACGGCCGTGTTGGCGGTCCGGGTACGGAGGTAGGTGAACAGCGGCCGCATGGCGAAGTCCAGCACCATCTGGTGCCGGTCCGTCCCCGCGGTGGCGCCAAGCAGGACAGCCTTGCCCTCCAGCGACTTTGGGTCCAGGACGTCAATGAACGACTTGAAGAGCCCGCTGTAGGATGCGCTGAAAACAGGACTGACTGCGATGATGCCGTCCGAGGCCTCCACTCCGGCGATCACCCCGGCCAGCTTCGGCCCCGCGTAGCCGGTCACGAAGTTGTTCGCGATATCCACGGCGAGGTCCCGTAGTTCCACCACCTCAATGTCGGCGCTGTAGCCGGCGGCGGCAAGGTGACGTTCCGCGGAGGCGGCCAGCTGGTCGGCCAGCAGGCGGCTCGACGAGGGTACGCCGAGTCCGGCGGAAAGAACGGTGATGCGGCGGGATTCCACGGGGTGCTCCTGATGTTGTTTCACGGCCACAAACGCCGGTATATGCGTTTGCATCTACCTGTAGAAGCAGGAGGCCCTGCCCTTTATTCCCGCCCCTGTTGCGCTATCACTTTTGGGCCCCAAACGGGCGGAATGGCAACCACAACTGAGAGCGCAACCCGGACTCCGTTTGCCGTGTTTGGGCCGCTCAGAGCAGGACAAACCCCTCGATGCAGCTCACCGAACTCCCGCCAATCCAGATGTCCTCCCCCACCGCGTCGACGTGGACCCGGCCGGCCCGTCCCAGCACGGTTCCCTGCGCGGCAAGGTAGGACTCCGGTGCCCGGCCGCTCCGGATCAGCCACTGGGCCGCGCCGGCGTTGAAGCTGCCGGTCACAGGGTCCTCGGCGGCGGCGTCACCAGGGATGAACGTGCGCACCTCGAAGCCGACCTCGGAGCCGGCGGGATGGGGGCCGATCACGCCGACCTTGAGTCCCACCATGGCCGCGTAGTCAGGGCGGATGTCGAGCACCAGTTGCGCCGATTCCAGTAGCACACCAATCCAGTCCGGGCCGTTGACCAGCCACGACGCATCCAGCAGAGCCTCCCGCGGCAGCCTCAGTCCGGCGGCGATGCGGGCGAGGTCCCGCTCTGCCACGGGACCGGACCGGGTGAGCGGCGGGGCCGCGAAAGCCAGCCGGCCGCCGTCGCGCTTCACCCTGACGAGTCCGGCCCCGCACTGCTGGACGACCACCCCGTCCTGCCGGGGAATCCCACCGGCCTCGAGCCAGGCATGAGCGGAGCCGAGGGTGGGGTGGCCGGCAAAGGGGAGCTCTTCGCTGCCGGTGAAGATCCGAACCCGGTAGTCGGCCGCGGGATCGTTGGGGGAAAGCAGGAACGTGGTCTCGGCGAGGTTGGTCCAGTCGGCGAACCGCTGCATCACCTCAGCGGTGAGGTCCCCGGCGTCGAGGACGACTGCCAGCGGGTTGCCCCGGTAGGGCACTGCGGAGAATACATCCACCTGGGCGAAGGGCCGGAGCCGGGGCGCAGGAACAGGTGCAGGCTTAGAGGTCACTGCCGCAGGCTATCACCGGCGCAGGTCCGGCCGGCAAGACCTCCGGATCCTGCAACGCGGGGTCACCTAGCGCCCATGGCGGCGTCCAACTTGGGCCGTAAGTGACCCCGCGTTGGTGTTAAAAGCGGAAGGCCCCCGCGTCCGGTTCCCAGGGGAATCCGAAGGCGGGGGCCTTCCGGCAGTTCAGGACTGCAGAGCCGGTGAGGGCTACTTGCCTGCGACTACGTCGAGTTCGATCACAGCGGCAACGTCGTCGTGCAGACGAACGTTGGCCTGGTAGGAACCAACCGACTTGATGTGCGTCGGCAGTTCAACCTTGCGCTTGTCGATGCGGCCAAGGCCAGCGGCCTCAACAGCGTCGGCCACGTCGCCCTGCTTGACGGTGCCGAACAGGCGTCCGGTCTCGCCAGCCTTGACGACGAGCTTGACCGGCTTGGAGGAGAGTGCAGCGGCCTGCTTCTGAGCGTCTTCCAGGGAAGCGTGCTCGCGGGCGGCGCGGGCAGTCTTGATGGACTCAACCTGCTTCTCGCCACCCTTGGACCAGGTCAGGGCGAAGTTGCGGGGCAGCAGGTAGTTACGTGCGTAACCGTCCTTGACCTCGACAACATCGCCTGCAGCACCGAGACCGGTTACTTCGTGGGTCAGAATGAGCTTTGCCATGTTAGTTAATCCCTTCCTTAGCCGCGGCCAGCGCCGGAGTAAGGCAGCAGAGCAACTTCGCGGGCGTTCTTGATTGCCTGGGCGATCTTGCGCTGTTCCTGCACCGTGACGCCAGTGACGCGACGGGCGCGGATCTTTCCGCGGTCGGAGATGAACTTGCGCAGCAATGCTACGTCCTTGTAGTCGATGACAGTGATGTCAGCGGCCTTCAAGGGGTTGGACTTTGGTTTGGGCTTACGGAGTTCAGCCTTAGCCATCGTGGAGCTCCTATTCGATGGAGCCCGTGGATATTGATCCACGGGATGGTGGTGATCCGACGGCGGTCAGCGCCTGTCCGCCTTGCGGCGTCCCGGCGGGTTCCGTCGTCGAACCTTAGATGTTTTTTAGAAGGGAGGTTCGGAATCCGGGCCGTTGCCCCAGCCGCCGCCTGCATTGCTGACACCGGGCGTGGCCCAGGGGTCATCCTGCTGCTGTGCGGGCTGGTTGCCGCCCCAGGTTCCGCCCGAGTTGCCGCCGCCCTGGTTTCCACCAGAGCCGCCGCCGAAGCCGCCGCCGCTGTTGCCGCCGCCGAAGCCACCCTGGGCGCCGTTGCCGGCGCCCCCACCGCCGGAGCGCTGGGTGCGGTTGACCTTGGCGTTGGCGTAGCGCAGGCTGGGGCCGATTTCATCGACCTCAAGCTCGATAACGGTGCGCTTCTCGCCTTCTTTGGTTTCGTAGGAACGGCTCTTCAGCCGGCCGGAAACAATCACGCGCATGCCCTTGGTCAGGGACTCGGCGACGTTCTCGGCCGCTTCACGCCACACCGACGCGCGGAGGAACAGGGTTTCCCCGTCCTTCCACTCATTGGACTGGCGGTCGAACGTGCGGGGAGTAGAAGCGATGGTGAAATTCGCTACTGCCGAACCTGACGGTGTAAACCTCAGTTCGGGGTCACTGGTGAGATTACCGATGACCGTAATAGTGGTTTCGCCTGCCATCTACTGCCTCCTTGTTCGTTCCTGCGGGGTGAAGAATGAAAATCGGGAGCTGAAATTACTCAGCAACGACCTTCTGCACTTCGGGGCGGGTGATCTTGGTGCGCATGATGGTCTCATTGAGGCTCAACTGGCGATCAAGTTCCTTGGCGGTAGCCGGCTCAGCGGTGAAGTTCACCACGGCGTAGATACCTTCAGACTTCTTCTGGATTTCGTAAGCCAGGCGACGGCGGCCCCAGATGTCAACCTTTTCGATGGTTCCACCATCGGTCGTGATGACGTTCAGGAACTTCTGAAGCGTTGGCTCAACGGTACGCTCTTCGACCTCGGGGTCGATGATTACCATCAATTCGTAAGGACGCATATGTGAACCCACCTCCTTTGGGCTAAGCGGTTACGGCATTTCCGTAACAGGAGGTTCATTTGCGGTGCCATGTGCCCGCATTGCTCCCAGGAACGGGGGCAGGGCGCAGCACAGACTTCAATAGCTTAGTGCATCGGGACCGGATTCCGCGATTCCGTGCCGGTCCAGCGTAGGCACGACCGGCCCGGCCACGGCAGCCAATCCGGCCTCCATGTGGAGAACCCTGTGCCATGATCGGGGAATGAAACCCGGATCCCCGATTAGCGGCAGCGCCCGGCCGATCAGGCGCAGCCGGCTGCGCCTTGCGACTATGCTCCTCGCCGGGTTGCTGGCGGCCGCGGCGACCGGCCTGTCCGGACACTGGGTGGAGGCTCCCGCCGTCGGCTGGGGCACAGCCTCGTTGACCTATGTCGTCTGGGTCTGGCTGGTGATCGGCAGCTTGGACCCGACCGGGACCCGGGCGCATGCGACCGCGGAAGATCCCGCACGCGGCATCACCGACCTGTTGATTCTGGCGGCCAATGTCGCCAGTCTCGGCGCAGTGGCCGTCGTCGTCGTTGCTTCCCACGCCAACGACGGCGGGTCCCGCTTCGGCGGCGGGCTCCTGGCGCTGGCATCGGTGGCCCTGTCCTGGCTGCTCGTGCAGACGCTGTTCACGCTGCGATACGCAGAGCTCTACTACAGCACGGGTGGAAAGGCCGGCGCGGCGGTGGGCGGCATCGACTTCAACCAGGAACGGCCGCCGCAGTACACCGACTTCGCCTACCTCGCCACGAGCCTCGGCATGACCTACCAGGTCTCGGACACCGCTCTGCAGAACCACGGCGTCCGGGCCGAAGCGCTCAAGCACAGCCTGCTGTCCTACCTCTTTGGCACCGTCATTCTGGCCACGACAATCAGCCTCGTGGTCAGCCTGGCCTTCTGAGGGCCTGAGGGGCCCGACGGCGGTCCTGCCCGCGCAGTCCTGTCGGTGCAGTCCTGTCCGTGCAGTCCTGTCCGTGCCGGCCCGGCACGTATTCGGCCCAGAAACCAAGTACCGGGGCGAAAACTACTCGACTTCAGTCAATGCCCTACTCGACTATCCGTGCGCCCTATTCCCCCGGCAGACCCGCGGCTATATTTGCAAAAGCACAGCCATTTGGTCAGGGTTTCGCTCCTACCCCGAGCGTGACCCGCGCCTTTTCTTTCCTGTGGGGGGTGGCGTGCGGTAGTGAAATAAGACAGTCCGGAGCCGGCGTTTTCTAAATGAAAACTCGTGGCCTCCGGCTGAATGGTCTCTTGGGGATGGAATGGGGACACCCATGGTTTTGTTTGGCCGTAACAAGGAACTTGCGCGAATTCTTGCTCTTGTCCGGAGCCCCCGGGAATCCGCCATGGCAGTCACTGGAAAATACGGAAGCGGCAAATCCTCTTTGCTCGCCGAGATTTCAACGTTGCATGACGGCCGGACGGTAACGTTCCGCGCCAATCCTGCAGAATCGAATTGGCCCTTTTCCGGCTTGACTGCACTGCTCCACGAAATCGACGAATGCGCGTTCCGGCCGATTCTGGAACGAATCGCAGCCCTGCCCGCCGGAAATGGGGATCTGTCGGATCTCTCCGCGCGACTCCTGACCCTGCTCCAGCAACGTTCGGTTGCGCGGACGGTCGTGGTCGTGGACGACGCCGATGAACTGGATTCCGCCAGCCAGACGGTGCTGGGGTTCCTGGCCCGCCGTCTTGCAGGAACGGGCATAGTTCTCTTTGTCAGCATGCGGCGCGAGATACCTGATAGCCCGTTTGCGCGCCTTGCCGTGCTTCCCTTGCCTGAGCTGGGCCACGGCGACATCGTCCGAATGCTCGAAGCCCTTTCGGCGGGACGAACGAGCACGGCAGCCATCCACGCTGTTGCCACGGCAACCCAGGGCAACCCCTTGGCGTCGATCGAACTCCACGAAGAGCTCCTGCAGCGCCAGTTTCAGGGTCAATATGCGCTGCCCATCCCCTTGCACTGGAAGGGAAGCTTTGAAAATGAGCTCGCCGTATCGATTTCGCGGCTGTCACCTCCCGCGCGGCGGGCCCTTGACCTCCTTTCCCTTTCATACCGAAGCAGCTTCGCCCTGTTAGAAGGAATGAAGGGCGAGCTGTTGGCTGGCATGAACGAGATTCTGTCAGCCAATATCGCAGTCCGATCGGGTTCCTACCTGAGAATCCAAAACCAGATGCTCCGGGGCCACGTCTACTCGACGATGTCGCCGGCGCAAAGAGCCACCCACCATCAGGAGCTGGCAGCAGTTGCAGAATCGGTCGATTCCGTGGCCTGGCCGTGGCACCTCAGCTACACGCCTGAGGCTCGGCGGGACACGTCATTCAGCCTGCTCCGTTTTGCCATCGAGATGGTACGGACAGGGGAGAAAGGCTCCGCTGTGGAATACGTGGAACGAGCGCTGGCAATTAACCCTTGGGAGTCGGAGACAGCAGCCCGCCTGGGTACGTTCGCCGAGGTCCTGTTCAGCAGGGGCGACTTCGTCCACGCAAAACGCTACTTGGACTGGGCACAACGAATCACAAGGAACCGAGCCCTGACGCTGCGCCTGACTGGACTCGATTTCCAGATCGGACTCATGAAAGGAAATGCCGTTCGGCCGAGCATGGTTCTCCGCCTGACCACCGACTTCGGGCACCATGATCCAGGCTATGCTGCCTGCCTCCTCTCCATTGGTGCACTGCACATGGCGGAGCACTGGCAGACCAAGGACGCCGAAATCCTCCTCCGCGAGGCGGAAAAGTTTCTGGGCGATGCATCCGGGGAGGGGTTGGCCGTCAACCAGCGAGCGAAGCTTCTGATCAGTGCGGTCAACGGGACGGTTGGACGGATCTCGCGCGCGGCTGACGGAGGCGGCAATAGCACCGCAGCCTCTTTACTCCTGAAGGGCCGCGCGCTCACCTATGCCGAGAATTACGAAGGCGCCCGCGACCACTTTGCCCTTGTCCGGAACCTGGCTGCGGTCAGCGACGCGAACTGGCAAGAGACCGCCCGATACTTTGCGGCCGACAACGAAATCCGCGCCGGAAACTTCCGATACGCCATCACACTGATAGACGATATTGCCGCTTCCCGCACGAGTTCGCAGTATCACCGTGGTTTGCGGAACAACCTTCTTCTCTGGCGCGCCCACATAGTCGGAGATGAGGTTGAGGCGCGGTCATGTTTCGCGGAAGCCCAACTCGTCGCCAGTACGGACACCCCCGTTCAGGGCGCGGCTCAACTCTTCGCCTACCAAGGGCAATTTGCGCTGATGCGCGGCGATCTAGCGGAGGCCGGCACGATGCTTGCCCGGTCTTCCGAAATTGGAGCGGACTTCGCAAATCCGGCACTCCTGCGCTGCGAGCCGGACCTGGTGGAAGCGCTGGTCCGGTCAGGCTATCGGCGCGAGGCCGCCCGGGCGCTGACCAGCCTGGAATACCGGGCAGCCGGTCTGAAATCCCGATGGTTGACCATGGCTGTCGCCCGTTCGAGGGCGTTGGTGGCAGAGGGGGAGCAGTCCCTAGAGCTGTTCGTGCAGGCACTGGAAACTTGGCAGAACAACGATTCCGTTTTCGAGCGCGCCCGGACGATGCTCTGCTACGCGGGGCGGTTGAAAGCATCGGGCCGCCCGAAGGATGCGAATAGCGCGCTGCTCAGGGCAAAAGCGCTTTTCGAAGAAGCCGGCGCGGCAGCGTGGACGCAACAAATTGACGCACTGCTCCTTGGCGATCGCATTGAGATGATGCCGGAGCTTCGCAACCCTGCCCTCCTGCTGCTCTCAAACCAGGAACGCGAACTTGTGCAGCTGGTGTCCCGCGGCAGGCGCAACAAGGAAATCGCCGCCACGCTGTTTGTCTCCGTTCGGACTGTCGAAGTGCGCCTGACGGGGATCTATCGGAAGCTGGGGGTCCAGTCACGCTCCCAGCTGACGTGCCTTGTATCTGTTGGGGAACCGCTTGCGGTGTCGGAGCCCGCCTTTGAGTCTTCCCCGCTGGCCGTCTGAGCGGATGACTATGACCCACTTCCCCGGAAACGGCAGATCCGAAATTCCCCCGAAGCGCGGAGGGCAGGGGCGTTCAGGCCAGGGATTTCAGCCTCCCGTCAGGGCTAGCTTTGCTCCAGGGACACAGGCGCCCAAGATAACGGCTCAGTCTCATGAAGGGTCGGCGAGACGACAAAAAGTGGGGATGACGATGGCTCAAGAATTGCTCCGGGACACAGCCCGGGGCTGGACCGGACCTGGCCTCCGGCCTTCCATTCTGTGGGCCGCACAGCCGACCGTGCGTTCTAGATTCAATCCGGCCGATATGGGGTGGATTGCCGGGTCCGTTGCTGCACAACGGACCTACCAAGGAGAGCTGGCAGCATCTGAACCGGACGGAACCCGGGTTCTTATGCTGCCAGCCGTCCTCGACAAGAGCTGGTGGATGAGCATATGAGCGAGCTCCTGCTGATCGCGGCGAGCGGTCTGGGCCGTGAAGTGCTGGCAACAGTGCGCAGCGGCGGACAGTACGACGTTGCCGGCTTCCTTGACGACGAGGTCTCCGGGATAGATGTGGACGGCGCCCCGGTTCTGGGGCCCATCGATGACGTCGTCAAATATACGAACGCTTTTGTGTTGATCTGTCTGGAATCGGGGCGTGCCCGCAAAATCGTGGCAGACCGACTGGCCACCCTGGGTATTACCCCCACGCGATACGCCACAGTGATCGACACTTCGGTCCGAATGTCTGAGGGTTCACGGGTCGGCCGAGGCAGCATCCTCCTGCAGAATGTGACGTTGGCTACCTCCGTCACCCTGGGTTCGCATGTGGTGGCGATGCCCGGCGTCACGTTCAGGCACGACGACGATGTGGCCGACTGCGCGACTTTCGCAGCCGGGACTTCACTCGGCGGCGGTGTGCGGATAGGCCGCGCAGCCTCCCTTGGAATGAATTCCAGTGTCAAGGAAAGGACGTCGATAGGCTCCTACGCGACGGTCGGAATGGGGGCCGCGGTCCTGAGTAATGTGCCCGAGGGCGAGACCTGGGTAGGGGTCCCGGCGCACGCCGTTGACTCCGGCGGCTACAACCGGGCATTCGCATGAACCACATACGTGCTGGAGCAGGACAAGCGGCCGACCCTCTGATCTTAACGCCGGGCATGCCGTGAAGCGCGGACCTGCCCCGACCGCGTCCACAGATCCGGCCGGCGCCAGCGGACCGATCCGGGCCGCCGGCGCCAGTGCAGCCCTCGGCTGGAGCCTGCTCAACACGGGTATCGCCAAGTTGGGGACGCTGGGAATTGGAATCATTCTGGCACGGCTGCTGGGTCCGGATTCCTACGGAACGTTCGCAGTTGCCATGGTTGCTTTACTAGCCGTACTGACCTTCAACGAACTCGGGGTAAGCCTCGCGATCGTCCGCTGGCCAGGGGATCCTCAGGCAATTGCTCCCACGGTTACAACGCTGTCTATCGCTAGCAGCGCGCTTTTTTGCGCGGCGGGACTCGCGGCCGCGCCATGGTTCGCCGAGGTCATGGGTGATCCCGAGGCAACTGACGTTGTTCGCGTTATGGTCTGTTGCGTCCTTGTGAGCGGCGTCGTTGCGACGCCTGCGGCCCTGATGCAGCGTTCATTCGATCAGAAGACCAAGATGGTGATCGACCAAGTCAACGTATGGGTCGGTGCCATCGTGTCGGTTGTCCTGGTCTTGACAGGACTGGGGGCCATGAGCCTGGCAATAGGTCGACTAGCGGGTTCCAGCATTTCCGGTGTCGTCTTCGTCATCAAGTCGCCCATCCCCCTCCGAGCAGGGTGGGACCGGAAGGTCGTGCTACCCCTGTTGCGGTTCGGATTGCCGTTGGCTGGAGCCAGCGTCATTGTGTTCTGCGTCAGCTATCTGGACCAGCTCGTTACTGGCAGCCTGCTCGGCCCAACCATGCTTGGCCTGTACGTTCTCGCCTTCAACCTGTCCAGTTGGCCAGTGACCGTCTTTTCCCAGCCGCTGCGCAGTGTGGCGCCGGCGGTTTTCGCCCGGCTTCAGCATGACCCTGAAAGTATGCGATCCGCTATGAGCGCCCTGATCGGCGTGCTGGCGTCAATCACGTTTCCCATGGTTGCCCTGCTCGCAGCAGCTTCCGGTCCGATTGTCGGCTTGGTTTACGGCGAAGCCTGGGCGGCGGCGGCAGGCGCCCTTTTCTGGCTGGCAATCCTTGCCGGCTTTCGAATACTCTTTGAGTTGATTTACGACTACCTCGTTGTTATCGGCATGACGGGGTCCATCATGTCCACCCAGCTATTCTGGCTCGCAGCCCTGGTTCCCGCCCTACTTCTTGGCGCGGGAGGCGGAATTGGGGGTGTGGCGATGGCACAGCTGCTGGTGGTAGCAGGCGTGGTGTTACCCATCTACCTATGGCGCCTCAGCGTCGCCGGCATCGGTCCTTGGAAGGTTGCGCGACAACTGCTCCTTCCCGGCGCAGGCTCAGCGCTACTTGTCCTTGGGACGGGTCTCCTGTCGGATGGGCGGCTGCCCGCGTGGATCACCCTACTTATCGCATCGACGGCCACCATGGCTGTTGTGTCGGGACTTCTTTGGCTCCGGCGCGACGATGTGGCCGCCCTGCGGCTTCTTGGCAGGCGGGGCAGCCTTGACCAGCATTAGGGAAAACCTGGAGATTTTTGACGCCTTGGTTCGGCGCGCCGAGTCGCACTTGAGGGACGGGGCGCTGGAGGAGGCGGCGGTGCAGTCGCAAATGGCGGCCCGGTTTGCCTGGCTGGACCACACGGGCCTTTTTGCCAGCAACGAACTGGAAGCCGTCCTGACACAGCTCAGGAAATCGGTGCCCAGAACCCGACCCCAGCGAACGAACCCTCATGACGGGAGGCTGAATGTTGTTCATGTCGCGACGCAGGTTTACGGATCCGGGGGCCACACGCAGACGATTTCGTGCTGGATCCGTCAGGACAGATATTCGAGGCACCGGCTCATTCTGACGCGACAAGGCAGCGCACCTTTGCCTGGGAAGATCTCCGGTTGCCTCTCTGAGTCTGCCGGAATCCGGTTCTTGGACAAAGTGCCCGGAGGCCTCCTGCGGCGGGCCGAAGCACTTAGCAGGGCAGTTGAAGGCGCCGACGCGGTTATCGTCCATGCCCACCCGGATGATGTCGTCCCCGCCATCGCCTTGGGCGCCGAAGGTTCTCCTCCTGCCGTCTTCGTAAACCATGCGGATCATGTCTTTTGGGTCGGCACTTCGGCGGCGAACGTTGTCCTCAATCTCCGCCGAAGCGGCCAGCAACTAAGCATCGCCCGGCGCGGCATAGACCCGGGCCGATGCATGCTGGCGAACCGCCCGCTGGAATTGGCCACGGCCGCCCCCCTCTCGGCCTTCCAACGATCAGAGTCCAGATCCCGATGGGGCGTCGCCGACAACGACTTCCTGGTGGTCTCGGCGGCGGCGGCCAGCAAATATGATCCCGTGGGCGCGGAATCTCTCATTGAGCTTTTCGGATCCTTCTTGGGGCGGCATCCCCACGCGACCCTACTTGTGGCTGGGCCTTCCCCCGATGGGCCATGGGCCGAAGCAGCCGCGTCCACAAATGGACGAATCCGGGCTGTTGGTCGACTGTCCGATATTGCAGCCCTATTGTCCGCGGCCGACGTGTACCTGGACTCTTACCCGTTTGCGTCCCTAACTTCCCTGCTCGAGGCTGGGGCTAACGGGCTCCCCCTGGTGACCTACCGCGGCCACCCCGCCGAGTGCGACGTGCTCGGTGCGGACTCCCCGGGGATCGACGGGATCCTCTTCACCCCGTCCTCGACCCTCGAATTCGTGGAAACCATGACATCGCTCGCCGGGTCGCCTTCGCTGACGGCGCGTCGCGGCAACGCCACCCGGTCGGCCGTCCTGGCCGGCCACAGCTTGGCCGCGTGGAACGTCACCGTCAGGGACGTTTATGCCCACGCGCTCCGGCTCGCGGCTGAGCCTTCGATCCGAAATGCTACATGGCGGGAGGGTCCCCTCGATCAGCTCGTCGCGCTTGTCCAGCAACAAACCGGGTTCGGCGGCGGTGTGGGCGCCGCCGAAGCTGACGTTATGTCTCTCCGCCCCGCGGCGCAGCGTCTCAGGCTGTGGAACGAACTGAAGAAATCCCAGCCCATGGGCGCGTCGCATTTGCTACCCGAATGGACCCGCCATCACGTCGGAGGATTGAGGAGGACAGTTCGTGCGATCCGTCCGAACTCACCGTCGGCCTAGGAGCAACCGGTCCGGCACAATTAGCTTGACTTCATCGCGAACGGAGTTGACCGCCGGGTGCTGTAGAACAGCCTCGCTGCCTCCACGGCCGGCCCCGCCAGCAGCCACGCACCGGTGTTGTCATGAAAACCGGCCATGACTTGCCGCCCGGACATTGCTGCGGCGATGTCACCAACTGCGTCGAAACTGAGGTTCGTCAGCGCAATGGTCTGATGCTCCGGCTGCGAGCGGAGCATGCCAGGTATTGACCGCTCCTCTGCAGTCAGGAAGCTGAACCGCACCCCTTTGCGCATCAGCTCCAACGCTCCGTCAACACGCATTCGATCATGCCTGTCTGGCATTCCGCTGATGACCAGTGCGCTTGTGAGACCAGCGGCCGAGCAGATCTCATCGACGTCCCGCCGGATGTCACCAAGAACCGTAGTCGTTCCGACTCGTTTGCGCAGACGATGGGCGACCAGCGACTCACGCAGCCAACGGTAACGCCATTTCTGCGTTCCGACGGCCCTCGGTACCAGGGAACGTGCCCTGGCCCCCGATGCCGGCCGGACAATGCCGCAGGTTGTGACCACGGGCATCTGCTCGGGGTACAACTCCGCGATCCGGGAGTGGGCCTCAGCCAGCCGGTCCAGATTCACCGTCAGGCTGTTGTGGGTGAGCGGGATGTCGGCAACAGCAACCCTTCTCCCCATGGTGCGCATGCGGACGCCGTATTCCACTGCGTAGGCGTGCCAGGAAAGATCGTGGTCCTCTGACAGCGGCTCCTGGAGGATCGGATTCCTTCGGGCCATGAAGAGCACTTCGTCCACGCTGTCTACCTCCGGCATCCCGCGGCTCCTCTCTCCTGAGAGAACAATACGGTCCCGAATTCTTCCGACCAGCTGGCCACGCTTCGTGATCCCAATAGCACCCACGAGCCCGATGGAGTCATCGTCCAGTAATGCCGCGGCCGCCTCCTCGACAGCAACCAGCGAATGTAGATATACGTCTTGGTGTACAAAGACCAGGACATCGTTGCCGGCCAGAGAAGCGCCGTGGTTCAACGCCGCGCCGGCAGAGGCGAATTGTCCCGCGGTGTTATCGACAGAAATGAACTCCGTCCGCGGCGCCGCAAGGGCTCCGGCCTGCACAGAAGGTATGAGGCACTCACGCAAGACGGCCGGGTTGTTGAAGACGCAGATTACGGAGACGGCGCATCGCCGTGTCCGTTCAGAACCGGGCTGGTACATCTGATTCAATTCCGTTTTGCGCATTCCTGGCAGGGAATTGTCGAGCCACATCGCTTGAGTCCTTTTCGGAGCCCTCGTCCGCAGCAGCGGAGTCTTTCGCCGCGTGCCGGGCCCGTTCGGAATCAAGCGTCCGTCGGACTCGCGGGGCTGCAGCGCGGGCAATCCGGGAAGACTCAACGACCCGGGCGACGGACACAGCCGCAAAAGTGAGAATGACGCCGGCGATTAGGACAACCACAAGGGAACGGAGCCGGCTGGAGTACTGTTCTGTGGCCTTGTTTGGCGGGTCAATCGGAAGAGCGGTAAACAGATACGAATCGTCGGCCCCGTTGACTTTTTGCGTGGACCGCAGTTCCTCGGTTAGCTGCTGGCCAAGCAGTTCAGCTGCGGAAATTGCCTTTGCGGGGCTGGAGCCAGTGGCCTCTATCCGGATCAATTGCCCTGCCCCTGAGGTACCCGGCAGCGTGACCGTGTAGTCAGGCGAGAGGCCTGCGGACGTGACTGCGTCCACGGTGTCGACAGAGCTCAATCTGGTGACCATGACCTGCGTTATGAGCGAACTGTCAGCGGACCGCAAATAGGGATTGTCTGCGTTCCGAGCAGCCAACGCGGGGTCCTTTAGCAACTGATCCGCGGAGGGGATCTTTGGATTTACGAGAACGTATATTGAAGAAGCGGAATAGTTCCGGGGCGCAAAAAAGTACACGTACGATCCGGCAACCAACGTAAGCATCAAAACGGACAACATGGAAAATTTGTGGTGCCAGAGCATCCTGAGCACAGATACTGGATTCATTCCTGCCTTTCTAATTTCCGATGGTGTCCCGCTGCCTCGGTCCAGCCGACGACAGCACCTGTTTTTCTTTTGTGACCATTATCCAGACGGATCCGGACAATCCGACACAAAACGGATAAATTAAGGCCAGGACAGGAAACCCCAAGGCGTCAAATGCCGCTGAAGCAGGTGCGGCAACCGTGCACGCCGCCGCCACCGCGCCTGCGAGCGTTTTCAGGCGCTCGTCTCGGGCGTTGAGGGCCGCAATCCAAGCTGCAACACCCGGGATAACCATGTAGCCCAGCAAGGCAATAAGCCCGGGAATACCCATTTCCACCATGGTTTTGAGGTACTGGTTGTCAAGAACTTCGATGGCGTTGATGGACAAGTAGGCGCCCGGCCCAATGCCGGTCCAGGGATGAGCGGATACAAGGGCCTCCACACGCGGATAGTCCTGCAGCCTGGCGGTAATCGAGGGATCTGCAGTGCCTGCGGTAGCTGTGCCGAAAAGTGTTGCCACAAGTCCCGGGACTGCGACGAATAGGCCCAATCCGGCGGCAGCGAACCCCAGCATTGTCCATTGGCGGGTGCGTGCTGGCAGGAAGGGTACAAAAACCAGGGCGACCGTAGCAATGCCGATCATCCCCGAGCGCGAGACAGTCGCGGCGATTGAAAAGACCAGCAGACCGGTTCCTGCCCATTGCAGCGGCTTCCAGCCCTTGATGTCATACAACGCACGCCAGAGCGAAAGCGGTACGAGCATGGAGGCCAACACCCCGAGTTCGATTGGATGGAAGGTGCTCCCAGCGACTCGGAGGAAATTGCCTCGCTGCTGAAAGGGTTGGTTGCCGCCGTTGTCCTTGAAGCCGACCATGACACTCTCAATCCACACCAAGGGATCGAAATGGGTCACAAACTGAATTATGGCTACGATGCTGCAGAACACCGCCCCTCGTAGGATGGCCCGGACAAGCACCATTGCCCCGTCAACAGTCCGGACCGTCTCTGCTGTCGCCAGGATAATCCCCGAGGACGCTGCCATCAGCAGCATCCAGCGGTCAGCACTGGCCCTGGACGTCTCGTTCGACGACGCGCTGAACCCGGCGAACATGGCCGCGTAGGCGATGCAGGAAACGACGACGAGCGCCCCCACGGCGAACCGTCCGGGATGCTTGAACTCCAGCGTGCTGTGGAGGCCAAAAGCCACGGAAGCCAGCCACAGGAGCAGGACGAGAAGGGCAAGAATATGGGCAATGTATCCGGACGCACCCAGCGGCTCCAGAACCATGTTGCTCGGGAAAATGAAACACGCAGCAGCAGTGGCCCGCAGCAACATCATGGGACCCGATGCGGGCTGCAGGAGCTCGCGCGGCGGCCGGAAACCGGGAGCCGGCGTAAGGTTCGGACTGCTTGGCGACTGCTTGCTCACGACCCCCCTTGTGTGTTTGCCCGGCCTTGTGTGTTTGCCCGGCGCGGTCAGAACATCGTATGCACCCCACGCCCTGAGTGATACCCTAGCCGGAAAGCTCGCGGTCTGTCTCTGATATTTCGCTGTCAATTAGAGCCATGCCGGAAGCCAACCCTCCAGTCAGGAGCCGGCGATGAGATGGTCCTCAGGAGCCTTACCCAAATCGGCCAGAACCGCCGTCAAGCGCGGCAAGGCCCGGGCATTCACGTTCACTCTCGTTCAGGTTCTCATGGTTGCGGTCATCATCGTTGCGACCATGGCCAGCGCGGGTGCCCCGCGGTCCGGGGCGGCCATCGACTCCCGGCTGGTTCCTCAGGACCTTGCTCCCGAAAGCGTCGCGCTACAGGAGCCCGACGGCGGCAGAAATTTCTATGGCCGGTTCCCGGTATCCCTGCCCGCTGGACAGGACTTCTTCCCGATAGGGGTCTGGTTTGAAAGCGTGCTGCAGCCCGGCGACCTGGATCTGGACCGCGCTGCCGGAATCAACACCTACGTCCAGCTCACAGACAATTCCGATCTCTCCCTGATCCGCTCCAACGGCTTGCATGCCATTCCGTCAGCTAAGTCCCCGTTCGCGTCCGGATATCTCGTCTCTGACGAGGTTGATATGTGGGCCGGCGGCGGATCCAATGCATGGACGGGAAATCAGCAGGGTGAAGGCGTCATTTGCAGCCCCCCGGATTCGGGATGCGGATTCACGGTCCAAGAGGCAATGACGTCCAGGTTGCCCGCCGGGGCCCTCCGTTACTCAAATTACGGCAAAGGCGTCACTTTTCAGTTGAAAAACCCAGCAGCCGCCCAGTTCGTCAACAAATACCAGGACGTCGTTTCCGCGGACAACTACTGGTTCACTGATCCCTATATCTGCAGCCTGGTCGAGGGAGGTGCAGTCTTCGGGAACGGCCGGGACCTGACAGACGAAGAATGCCGCGTTGCCGCGCACTACGGCTGGACCGTCGATAGGGTTCGTTCTCTGGTCAACCCGGCCGGGAGCAAGCCTGTCTGGGCATTTGTCGAACTCGGGCACCCGTTCTCCGAACCGGAATCCCTTAGCATCACCGCACCCCAGATTCGGGCGGCCGTCTGGAGCAGCATCATCCACGGCGCCCGCGGAATCGTCTACTTCAACCACAGCTTTGGAGGCGACTGCATCTCGCAGCACATCCTTCGGGAAGATTGCGGCAAACAAGTCAGGCCGACTGTGGCTGCAGTCAACCGGCAAATTACATCGCTTGCTCCGGTTTTGAATTCGCCTTCGGTAAACGGCCTGGTGTCCGCTGATGGCAACGGGGTTGACCTCGCTGTTAAGGTTTTCAACGGCAACTTCTATCTGTTCGCGGCAGCCAATCGTGGCGCAGGGCAGAGCGTGACATTCACCCTCGCCTGTGGCCGCTCCACCGCTGCAAGCGTACTTGACGAAGGGCGCTCCCTGAAGGTGTCGGAAAATGCCTTCACCGACACCTTTGCCGGAGTCAATGCCGTCCATATATACCGCCTCGAGGGCGGAAACACTTGCGGGCTGGGGTAAGAACACCTGCCCGTCAACCGATGGAACACGTTGACTTATGGACAGCCTCCGTCTGAGAGGCTGTATGCCTCATTTGATAGCTCCGAGTAGCTGCGGGTTGACGGTGCCGGCGCCCTTCATAAATGATCACCGCTCGGCCTGCTGTCTGGCCTGCCAGGTCATTTCCACCCGGTCGCAGTCCCGGCGGGAGGAACGATGGCGCCCTCGAGCGTCCGGCACGAGCGAATGAGTCAAAAGGCCCGGCCGACTGGTGATGGGCATTGGCTGGTGAGGTGGTGGCCATTCACCCGCCGGCACGGAAAGGTGACTTCCGTGCCGGCTCGCCGTTGCTCGGGCTCGGATCGTGGTCGGTTCACGGAGCGGTGAACTCGACGTCCACCCAGTAGTTGGTGGCGTTCCAGCTGTTGCTGGGGAAACCCCCTGAACCATAGAGGTAAACCCCGTTGGGTCCGCTGGCGCCATCAGCAAGACCGTGAAGGTTGCCTCGATCGGCTGACCGTCCCGCAAAGAAGGCTCCGTCCGCCGAGTAGTATCCGTTCGGGGCCAGGTACGACACAACGTAAACCGTGTTAGCACTGATACTGATCGGGGCCGCAAATGTTGCTCGCTGCCACCCCGTGGACCCTTCATTCGTGAACGTCACGCTGCCCAGAAGTTGGCCACCCGATGTCCAGAGCTTGCCTACGTGCGTCCCGGTGTTCTGCGGTCCCTTGTAAAAGCGCACGCCGGTCACCGTTCCGGCGACGTCTGACCGGAACTTCATACCCAGTTCCACTGAGGACCCGTCTTGTGCGGTCACCGTTGACGGCACCGCCGCTGGATCGAAAACGGTACAGGGGCAGCCGCCAGGGGCTGGAACAGTGGTGAACGACCAGACATACGGAGCTGCCATTGGCTGCCCGCTGGCAGCCACCGCACCGGACACCGTGGCCGTGTAGGTGGTGTTGTAGGCCAGTGCCGCCGCCGGGGTGAACACCGACGTATTGGTGAGGCTGTCATAGCTGAGCGTTCCTGGCACATCTGCGCTCACCGAGTCCTTGACGTTGAAGCTGACCGTACTGGGATCAACAGCCCTGTCGTAACTCGCCCGGATTGTTGTCGTAACCGCAACATTGCTGGCTGAACTGCCCGGAACGGTGGATGAGATCACGGGAACGGTTTGAGAACTCGATCCGTTCATGACGACATCCACCCAGTAGTTTGCCGAGTTGTAGCTGTTCGTCGGGAAAGCCGAGCTGCCATAGCCATAGACGCCGTTGAGGCCATCCACCCCCGTCGCCAGGCCATGGAGCGGATAGTTGTCCGCCGCCGACGTAAAGAAGCCTCCGTTGGCTGAATAGTGCCCGGCCGGTGCATAGTAGGACACCACATAGGTGGTACCAGCCTGAATTGACACCGGTGCAGACAGGTTCGCCTGTTGCCAGCCGGAAGCGGACTCCCCAGTGAAAGTAACGGACGCCAGCAGCTGACCACCGCCGGTCCACAACTTTCCGGTGTGGGTTCCAAGGTTCTGCGCACTCTTGTAGAAGCGGATTCCAGTAACGCTGCCGGCAACATCCGAACGGAACTTCATGCCAAGCTCCACCGAAGATCCATCGGAAACGTCAATAGTGGCGGGTAGGGCGCTGGAAGTGAAGACCGTACAGGGACAACTGACGGCCGGCTGCGCCGCCGTCGTGAACGTCCAGCTGTACGGACTGGCCATGGTCTGCCCGTTCACATTCGTCGCCCCGCTCACGCGGGCGGTGTAAGTGGTGCTGTAAGCGAGCGCGGAACTTGGTGTAAGGGTCACGGTGCTCCCGCTGTACGTGAGCGTGCCGGGGACGTTTGTTGTTCCCGTTGTCAGGGTGAAGGTTACGCCGCTCGCTGTGATCGGTTGGTTGAACGTGGCACTCGGTGCGACGTTGACACCCACCCCTATTGCTTGGTTGACGGGCGACGTTGAACTCACTGCGGGGGCAGCCGGGGGTGCCGCCGTAGTGAACGTCCAGCTGTAGGGAACTGCCATCGGCTGCCCGGTGGCATTTGTGGCTCCGCTCACCGTTGCCTTATAGCTGCTGGAATAGGCCAGGGCAGAGTTCGGCGTGAAAGTCACCGTATTGGTTGCGGCGTTGTACCCACTGCTACCTGGAACCGTGGCATTCGATGCGTCAAGCAGCGTGAAGACGACAGAAGCCGGGTCAACAGCCTGGTCGAAGGTCGCTGTGAGAGCGACCGACGTGGACACGGAGGTTGCCTGGTTCACCGGCGTCGTAGAGGAAACCACGGGCGGGCTCGGAGCCGCTGCCGTCGTAAACGTCCAACTGTAGGGGCTGACCATCGTCTGTCCGGTGGTGTTTGTTGCACCGCTGACGGTTGCCGTGAAGCTGGTGCTGTATTCCAGCGCGGCAGTGGGTTTGAACGTCGCAGTACTTCCGCTGTAGCTCATCGTTCCGGCCACCGCGGTGCCACTGGGGTTCTTGAGCGTGAACGCCACGCTGCTTCCGGTCACGGGCTGGTTGAAAGTCGCCGCCGGAGCGGTCGTGACAGCCACCCCGGTCGCCAGGTTAGCCGGAACGGTGGAAGCAACCGCCGGGGCGGTCGGTGCGGCGGGTGCGAAGCGCACGTCGACCCAGTAGTTCTCGGCGTTGTAGGAGGAGGTGGGAAACTTGCTGCTGGCTCCATAGGCATATACGCCATTGCCCGACGTCGGCGTATTTCTGAGGCCATGCAGCGGACTGCTGTCCAGCGACGCCCCCCCGGCCGGCATGGGGGATGGATTGGGATACATGTAGCCGGGAGCCTGGGAATAATGCCCTTGCGGTGCAAAATATGACACAACGTACGTGGTGTTCGCTGTTATGGCCACGGGAGTCGAGAAGTTGGCGGTCTGCCAGCCCGTGGCAGTTTCAGCAGTGAAGGTTACCGACGCCAGCAGTGACCCTGCGGCCGTCCAGAGGTTACCGACGTGGGTTCCCTTGTTCAGCCCGGACTTGTAGAAGCTGACGCCCGTGACTGTCCCTGCCGTCTGGGAGCTGAACTTCATCCCAAGTTCGAGGCTTCCTCCGTCCCCCGAGTCCGGGGTATCCGGGGTGACGCTCGCACCAAAGACGGAACAGGGGCATGAAACATTAGCCTTGGCGCCCGTCCCCGGCGACTCCAGGTTGCCGGAATCATCGACCGCGCGGATCTTGACCGTGGCGACCGGGTTGCCGTGCACCGTCCATGAGTACGTCCAGCTCGTCGTCCCCGTTGCGGGCCGCCAGGTTGTTCCGCCATCGGTGGTGATCTCAACGCCGGATACAACGCCGCCCACGTCCGACGCGGTGCCTGAGATGGTCACCTTTGAGCCGTCCGCAACCGTCTGTCCGTCGAGGCCCGAGGTGATGGCTGACACCGGGGCGGTCGTGTCGGTGGACTTTGTTGCGGCGACAAGGCCCGTCAGCAGGGTGGCCGGCTGGGCGCCCATGTCGGCAAAGAGGTTGACGGTGGCCTGGCGCATGTTCTTGTCAGTTGCAGCCAGGGTCGTGAACCCGTCAAGGCCATAGGCCCACTGGACGGTTCCGGCCCCGAATACCAGGGCGCCGCTGGCCGCACGGTACATGACGAGGTTGTGCGTCTGGGTCGACGGTGCCGTGCTGCTTCCGTAGTCCGTGAACGCCTCGGGAACGGCGACCGTGGTCGAGGAAAGCTTGAAGGCGCCGGGCGGTCTGAACCCGTTGTCGGCGTCGATGTCCCATTCATAACCGAGGGTGTCAAGGCCACTTCCCAGCGTGAGTGACTGCGTCCCGGTCAAACTGGCCGCAGCCGTATTCCGCCACAGCCGCATCGACGCGAATTTGGCGGGAACTTTGATGTCGGCCGATCCAGAGTTGACGATAAAGAACTGCCCGGTCAGCGAGTTCTCCGGATTCCCGCCGCCGCTGGCGGTCCCATATCGGGGGTCGCGCCAGGTCCCGGTCCACCCGACCGGATCGGTGGGCCCATTGAAGTGCGTGTCCTTGTAGGAGACGAGCGTCCTGCCGTCCGTGTGGCCCGCATCAATGCTTGGCTCCCAGCGGGTACGCCAAAACATCTCGTTGCCGCTGAAGAAGGCTAGGTTTACGCCCGCATCACGGGCCGCTTCAACATTTGACCTCTGCGGACCGCTCCAGTACTCGTCATGGCCGGAAGAAACAAACATCTTGTGGTTCAGCAAGAGGCTGCCCCTGGTATTCACGTCCCAGCCACTGAGGTAGCTCACGTCATAGCCGTTGGCTTCTATGAAGCGGATCATCGGGTACTCCGTGTCCATGAGCCAGCTGTGGCCCTGGTCCCCGGTGGAGTTGAAAGGCCTGTTGTAGGAGACCTTGAAGGCCGCCTTGTACGCCAGCGGGTTCCCGCTCGGGCAGGCCACGGTGCAGCTGTAGAGGCTGTTGCCTCCGTAGTTGTTGTAGGCCTGCCAGGTCGTGTCGGAGGTCTGGACAACCATGGGGCTGGTGCTGGCCTCATTTCGCACAACGAAGGGAATCATGCTGTCTCCGCCGTTGTCATTGCGCACAAGATGGGCGAAGTACACACCGGACACCGCCGCTGCCGGCACAGCCCACGACGCGGACACAGCCCAGTTCCCGCAGTCCACCAGGCCGGAGGTCGAGTCCGTCAGACACGCCGGCTGAGACTGGGGCAGCGTCGCGGACAAGGGAATATTTGCGGCCACCTTCCGCGCGCCGTCGCCCTGGTAATAGCCGAAGCGCAGAATGTCGATGTGGTAGGCGGACACCGATGTTTTGATCTTGAAGCTGATGCTGCCACCGACGTTCACGCTCATCGCGGTCCCGAACCCCTGGATGGAGGAGTCGCCGGAACCCGTGACCTCCCAGTCCGACGAAGGGGTACCGGGCAATGAGTTTTCGCAGGCGATCACGTTTGTCACAGGTGGGGTGCATGGCGCCGCCGATGCCGGAGCCGCCGCTATCAAGGCGGAGCTAAAGGACAACGACCCTCCGACCAGGGCCAGTGCGAGAGTCGAGCAGATCCGCCGCAGCCCATCGGGAGCTGGCTTAATTTTTGCAAACACGTTAACTCCAGTTCGACACGCGAGTATTCGACGTGCGCCCCCCAGGTGTCTGCACCACCCGTGACCGCCTTTGTGCTACCGACGCCGGGCACAGGGTACCCGCGCCCGGCAACTTCGTTCATGGAAAGCACCGAAAGCCAGGCAGTCCGGAACCTGGACGACCTGGCTTCGAAGCCTCCCGCCGCTTAGAACGTTAGGCCCGCCCAGGGGCTACCGCCAGACGGTCGGTGGGAACTATGTGGGTATCCGCAGGATCAATGTGGGTTGACACCTCCGGGCCGGGCCTACCGCTCCCTGACCTGCAATTACGCCGCGGTCCGAAAGAAGAGCTCCGTCACCTTCGCGAGCCGGTAGGGGTCCTCCACGCCGCAGAGTTCACGGGCCGAGTGCATCGAGAGCAGGGGCACGCCGACGTCGACCGTCCGGATGCCGAGGCGGGTGGCGGTCAGCGGGCCGATCGTCGAGCCGCAGGGCATCACGTTGTTGGAGACGAATTCCTGGTAGGGGATGCCCGCGTCCGCGCACAGCCGGGCCCAGAGTGCGGCGCCGGTGGCGTCCGTGGCGTAGCGCTGGTTGGCGTTGATCTTCAGCAGCGGGCCGCCGTTCAGGGCCGGCCGGTTGGCCGGATCGTGCCGTTCGGCGTAGTTGGGGTGGACGGCGTGGCCGGCGTCGGCGGACACACAGAACGACGCCGCGAAAGCCTGCCGCCGCTGGCTCGCCGACGCTCCCAGACCGTCGGAAATGCGCACCAGCACGTCCTCGAGGATGGGCCCGCTCGCGCCGGACCGGGAGGCGGAGCCGATTTCCTCATGGTCGAATGCGGCCAGCACGGCTATCGGCGCCCCGGCCGGCAGCGGCGCGGCGGCGTGGGCGATGAGCGCGGTGAGCCCGGCATGGGTCGCCGACAGGTTGTCCAGCCGGCCGGACGCGAAGAACTCACGCTTCGCGCCGAACACGGCCGGGGCCTGGGTGTCGGCGATGACGACGTCGTAGCCGCCGATCAGGGCAGCGTCCACGTCCGCGCCCGGAACCCGGTCCGCCAGCAGGCCGAGCAGGTCCTCGCCGGCCGGGTCGCCGAGGCCGTAGACCGGGTTCATGTGCTGCTGCTTGTCCAGGACCAGCCCCTCGTTCACGGAGCGGTCCAGATGGATGGCAAGCTGCGGGAATCGCAGCAGCGGCCCGGTGGCGGTGAGGTGTTGGGTGCCGTCCCGCATCACCAGGCGCCCGGCGAGCTGCAGCTCGCGGTCCAGCCAGGAGTTGAGCAACGGGCCGCCGTAGACCTCGACGCCGGCCTGCAGCCAGCCGAATTTTCCGGTGGTGGGTTTGGGCTTGAGCTTGAACGACGGCGAATCGGTGTGGGCGCCCAGGATGTTGAAGCCGGTGGTGGGGCCGGCCGTCCCCGGCGTGACCCAGGCGATGATCGCACCGTCGCGGACCATGTAGAACTTCCCGGTCCCGGCAGCACCGCCCCAGGGCTGCAGCTCGTCGAGGGCGGTGAATCCCGCCTGCTCCAGCCGGCGGGCGGCCTCGTGGACGGCATGGAAGCTTGACGGCGATGCGGTGACGTACGCGCCGAGGTCCTGGATGTGGGCTGCGGCACTGGACTCTGAAGGCATGGCTCCGAGTCTAGCGCCGTCGCGCCGGGCGGCGAGCCCCTACACAGTGACGTTGAGTCCGGCCGTGTATCCGCCGGACGCCGAACCGGACATCGCGGCCAGCTGGTGGATGCCGCCGTCGTTGCCGAAGACGTTGTCCGACTTCAGCGTGGTCCGGGGGAAGTTCCGGGCGCTGGATTCGTAGCCGGCCGAGGAATAGACCTCCGTGCCGGCGGCGTCGGTCAGCGCGATCTGGGACACCGCGAGGACCTGCCCGGCCGCCGTCGCGTTGTCCATGGACTCGAAGACTTCGAAGTGGATGTGTGGCCAGCGGCCGCTGTAGGCGCCAGCGAAGATGGTCTGGAAGGTGGTGCGTCGATCCCGTAGCTGCCGCCGTGGCTGACGCGGCCCCTGTGGCGGAGCCGCCCGGGCTGCAGGCTGCCAGGGCGGCGGCGGTGCCGGCGCCGCGGTCGTGTTTGGGGTGCGGCTCGTGCGGTGGCTGCGGAGTAGTGGTCATACGTCCTGGAACCCCGGGGTGCTATGCCGACACTAGGCCCTTGCTGTGTGCCGCTGTGGTTTGCGCGGGAACGGGCGGGGGGCTGGCCGGGGGCGGGGCATGCCCTCCGCGTGCGGCCAGGTCCGGACATGCCCCCTCTGCCCCGCGGGACATACCCTCCCCTGGCGGCGGCGAGTGGACATGGTGGCAATATGTCCAACGCTGCACGGCAGGACTGGGCATGTCCCTGCTGGTGCTGGCGGAACCCGCGGTGCTGACGAAAGCGCGGGCCCTCGGTGAGCCGCTACGCCGGGCCGGCACCCACGGTTACGCCTTCAGCCGGCGCCACGGTCTCGGGGGCCTTGATCTCGCCGGTCTCAGCGGCAGGTGCCTTCCCGCCATTCCTGCGGTAGCGCCAGATGCCGATCCCGACCACGACGGCGGCGAGGGCCAGGGAGAGCAGCAGCGATTCGCGGGTGGTATCCAGGATCACCATGCCGACCAGCAGCGCCACGATGCTGATAATGGCAACCCACGTCAGGTAGGGGAAGAGCCACATCTTCAGCTGGAGGTCCTTGGCCGCCGCACCCATCCGGCGGCGCAGGATCAGCTGCGAGCCGGCGATCACGAGCCAGACGAACAGGGCGATGGCCCCTGAGGTGTTGACCAGGAACAGGAACACGGTGTCCGGGGCGATGTAGTTCAGGCCCACGGTGACGAAGCCCACCACGGTGGAGGCAAGCACGGCGGCCGCGGGCACGCCGCGCTTGGAGATCCGCATCCAGGCCCGCGGCGCGTCGCCGCGGCGGGAGAGCGAGAACAGCATCCGGCTCGCGGTGTACAGGCCGGAGTTGAGGCAGGACAGCACGGAGGTCAGCACGACGATGTCCATGATGGTGCCGGCACCGGGGATGCCGAACAGCTCGATGACGGCAACGTACGGGCTCTTGGCCACGGAGGCGGAGTTCCAGGGCAGCAGGGTGACCACCACCGCGATGGAGCCGATGTAGAAGACGAGGATGCGCCAGACGGTGGACTTTACGGCCTTCTTGACCGCGTCGACAGGGTTTTCGGATTCCCCGGCGGCGATGGTGGCGATTTCAGCGCCAAAGAAGGAGAACACGACCACGAGGATGCCCGCCAGCACGGCGCCCGGTCCGTTGGGCATGAAGCCGCCGTTATCGAGCAGGTTGCTCACTCCGGGGGCCGGAACGCCCGGGATGAGGCCCAGGATTGCCGCGACGCCGAAGAGCAGGAACAGCGCGATCGCCGCGACCTTGATGGAGGCGAACCAGAATTCGAACTCACCGAAGGACTTCACCGAGCCCAGGTTGGTCAGCGTCAGGAGCACCATCAGCAGCAGCGCCCAGACCCATTGGTCGATGCCGGGCACCCAGCGGTGCATGATTGCCGCGCCCGCCGTCGCCTCGATGCCCAGCACAATGATCCAGAACCACGCGTACAGCCAGCCGATGCTGAACCCTGCCCAGCGGCCCAGGGCCTTGTCAGCGTAGGTTGAGAACGAGCCGGTTTCGGGATTCGCCGCGGCCATCTCGCCCAGCATCCGCATGACCAGGATAACGACGAGTCCCGCCGCAGCATAGGCGACCAGGATGCCCGGGCCGGCCTGCTGGATCGCGGCGCCGGAGCCGACAAACAGGCCGGCACCAATCACCCCCGCGATGGCGATCATGGACAGATGCCTGGGTTTCAGGGATTTGGAGAGCTGCTGGTCAGGCTGCATGAAGCGCCGTCCTTCGTGGATTGTTTGGATCCGCGGTGGATCGTGAAAAGTTGTGTGGCGGACCACATTGACGTCTCACAGTAGACCCGGCAGGGAAGCGTCCGTTCTGTGCAATCCCACAAATGACGGACAGGCATTGCGGGCACAGGTCCAGGAAATGGGCGCAGGAGGCAAAGGATGTTGCCTCACGGGCAATTCTGTAATGTGCCTGAAACCACTGTTTCAGGCTCCAGCGGAGCGGCGCGCCCCTTTGACTCAATAGTCCGGGTTGCTCGGCACCACCAGGCCGGTCTCGTAGGCGTAGACCACCGCCTGGACCCGGTCTCTCAGGTGGAGCTTGCTGAGGATCCGCCTCACGTGCGTCTTGACGGTGGCTTCGGAGAGGAAGTACCGGTGCGCAATCTCGGCGTTCGAAAGCCCCCCGGCCATCGCCCCGAGCATTTCGGTTTCGCGCGCGGTGAGGTCCTCCAGCAGCGGATCCTTGGCCGGTCTGGGCCCGGCGGGGGATCCCGGTCCGGGGGCGTCCCCGGACCCGGAGGGCGCCCAGGCCCAGGCCCCGGCCCCGGCCCCGTTGCCGCGGACATACTCTTCCAGAAGCCGCCGGGTGACCCGCGGCGCCACCACCGCGTCCCCGCTCGCCACCACCCGAACGGCGCTGATAAGTTCGGCCGGCGCCACGTCCTTGAGCAGGAAGGCCGAGGCCCCGGCCCGGAGTCCGGCGAAGGCGTATTCGTCCAGGTCGAAGGTGGTGAGGATGATGACCTTGGCGTGGGCACCGGACGCGGTGATCGCCCGGGTGGCCTCGATCCCGTCCAGCACCGGCATCCGCACGTCCATCAGCACGACGTCGGGGGCGAGGTCCCGGACCTGGCCCACCGCGTCGGCACCGTCGGAGGCCTCGCCCACAACGCTCAGGTCATCCTCGCCTTCCAGGATCAGGCGGAAGCCCATCCGCAGGAGCGGCTGGTCATCTGCCAGCAGGATGCGGATCGGCCCGGTCCCGGTCATCGGTTCCCCTTCACTCATGCGCCCTCACTTCCCGTTGGCGCCGTTCCAGTGCAGCACGGCGTGCACACGCCAACCGTGCTCGGCACTGCGTCCCGCCTCGACGGTGCCCGCGTAGATGCGGGCCCGCTCCCGCATTCCGGCGAGGCCCTGGCCGGTGCCCACCGACCCCGAACACCGCGCCCCCGCCGCTGCCGCGCCGTCCGAACCGACGGAGCCCCTGCCGTCGTCGACGACGTCGATGGTGACCGTGGGTCCGTCCCGGACGACCGCCACGTCCACCCGCCCCAGGGAACGGCCGTACCGCAGTGCGTTCGTCAGTGACTCCTGCACGATCCGGTACACCGTCAACTGGAACGCCGCGTCATCCGGCAGCGAGGGTCCGGTGTGCGAGTAGTGCAGCGGGAGGCCCGCGGTGCGGAAGCCTTCCAGCAGTTTGCCCAGATTGTCCCCTGCCACCAGCGGCTCACGCGGGGCCTGCCCGGGGGCGGCATCGTCGCGCAGCACGCCGAGGACGCGGCGCATGTCCGCCAGGGCGGTGCGGCCGGTGCGGGAGAGTTCGCCGAGCACTTCCGCCGCCCGCGCCGGGTCCTTCTTGAGCACGACGGCGGCCCCGTCCGAAAGGCTGATCATCACCGTGAGGGAATGTGCCACGACGTCGTGCATTTCGCGGGCGATGCGGTTCCGTTCCGTGACTGACGCGAGCCTCCCTGCCCTCGCGGCCCAGGCTGCAATCTCGTGCTCGTGCGCGCGCCGCTGCCGGACCGAGACGCCGATTCCGGTTGCGATGACGTTGGAGAGGGCAATGCTGACGCAGGCCGCGATGCTGCTGATCAGCTGGAAGTTTTCCGGCGTGTTCGTACCCATGTCCGGCAGCCGCCCGTCCAGCGGGCCCACGGCCAGCCGGACGTACAGCAACACCAGCGGCGCTGTGGCCGCCGCGAGCCACCCCAGGGCGAAACGCCGGCTGCGCACCACCGCGACTGCGTACAACGCAAACCACAGCGCGGCGGAGACGTTGGAGCCCCAGGGGTGCAGCAGGGTCACGCCGGCTTCCAGCGCAGCCACCACGGCTACCACCGGTACCGGATGGCTTCGCCGGAACGACAGCGCCGCAGCGGCGGCTGCGAGCAGCACGGCCGCCGGCCAGACGCCGTCGCGCACTGATTCCACGGCTGTGGGGATGACCAGGAGCAGGTAGCAGGCCACAACGACGGCATCCATGGCCCGCGGATACTGGAACAGGTAGCGGCGGATCCGGCCCCGCCGCCGGGCCGTGATTTCAGCGAAGGACGCGTCAGCCTGGCTGGCTGGCGCGTCCTTCACCGCAACTGCATCGATCATGCTCCGAGCCTAGACGGTGCGCCGGCAGGCCTAGACGTCCCGCTTTTTCAGCAGCACGGCGGCCAGGACCACCGGGATGACGACCCAGGCGCCCAGCACCAGGGCGGCCTGCCAGGCTTCCAGGGTGTCCGGGACGTGCTGCACGGCTGTCATCGGGTCGACCGTGTTGCCGGGCAGGTACTTGCGGGCCTGGACGAAGAAGTCGCCCGGGATCAGCTGGAAGGCGATTGGTGCCACGAAAAACAGACCGACCAGGCTCATGATGCCGCCGGCTGAGTTCCGGATGAGCGAGCCCAGGGCCATGCCGATCGCGGCAACGGCCGCGACGTACAGGCTGTTGACGAGCAGCATCTTGACCGACTGCGCGCTGGCGAGGTCCAGCTTGAGGCCGTAGTTGTCCAGGATCGGCAGCGACACCAGCCCGGCCAGGAACACGGAGGCCGCGGTGAGGACGAACGCCGTCACCATGACCACGAGCAGTTTGGCGGCGAACGCCGGGATCCGCTTCGGGACTGCCGCGAAGGTGGAGCGGGCCATGCCCGTGGTGAACTCGGAACTCATCAGCAGCACACCGAGGGAGCCCAGGATCAACTGGGCGAACGCGATGCCGGAGGTGGGGACGCCGACGGCGAGGTCCCCGCCCTGGGCGGCAAAGGCGGCGGCGGCCTGCGGATCTCTGGCCGCGGCCTCGGAGAACTGTCCCGTTCCCCAGGCCGAGAGGGCGCCGAAGCCCACGACAACCAGGACGGTGCAGCCGAGCAGGATCAGGGTGGACAGGAGGGTGCGGAACTTGATGAATTCCGAATTCAGCACCCGCAGGAAGCTGGGGCCCGGGCCGGTGCTGGTTCCCGGCAATGTGCCGGCGGTGTGGCCGGCGGCGTGCGTCCCGCCGCGGGAGGGATCTAGGGTGGTGGAGCTCATAGCTTAGTTGCCTCCGGACTGGACGGGGGCGGCAGCGCCCGTGGTGATCAGCGAGTGGTATTCGACCTCATCCTTGGTCAGTTCCATGTAGGCCTCCTCAAGGCTGGCCTGAAGCGGCGTGAGTTCGTAGATCATGACGCGGCCGTCCAGGGCTGTGCGGGCGATCCGGCGCGGGTCCAGGCCCGTGACCTCGAGCAGTTCATTGTCCTGCAGCTCCACGGAGACGCCGTCGCCGGCGAGCAGGTGCATCAGCTGGTCCGGCTGGTCGGTGCGGACGCGGGTGCGGATCCGGCCCTTGCCGTTAATGATGTCCTGGATCGGCGCGTCGGCGATGATCCTGCCGCGGCCGATCACGATCAGGTGGTCCGCCGTGACGGCCATTTCGCTCATCAGGTGGCTGGAGAGGAACACAGTGCGTCCCTCGGACGCCAGATGCCTGACGAGATTGCGGACCCAGACGACACCCTCGGGATCCAGGCCGTTGACCGGCTCGTCCAGGATGACGGTCTGCGGGTCGCCGAGGAGCGCCGCGGCGATGCCGAGCCGCTGTCCCATGCCGAGCGAGAAACCGCCGACCTTCCTTTTGGCCACATCGGCCAGGCCCGTCATTTCGATGACTTCGTGCACTCGGCGCTTGGGAATGCTGTGGGTGGCGGCCATTGCCAGGAGGTGGTTGTAGGCCGAGCGGCTCGTGTGGACGGCCTTGGCGTCAAGCAGCGCGCCGACGTCGCGCAGCGGCGCGGCGTGCTCGGCGAACGGGGTGCCGTTGACGGTGACGGTGCCCGACGTCGGCCGGTCCAGCCCCATGATCATGCGCATGGTGGTGGATTTGCCGGCTCCGTTCGGGCCCAGGAAGCCGGTGACCCGGCCGGCTTCGACGGTGAAGTTGACCCCGGCGACGGCGGTCTTGTCGCCGTAAACTTTGGTCAGGCCTCGTGCTTCGATCATGGAAGCGTTCCTTTAGCTAGCGGTGGGTTTGGCGTACACACCACGCTACCGAGCCGGGGAGCCGAATTCGCCGGTCTCAGGGATGATTCAGGGTCGGATCAGGGTAGTCCGGGAGGATGACGGCGCCGGCCGTCAGGAGGCCGGCGAGTAGTAGGTCAGGGCGCCGGGCAGGACCGAGAATTCCACGCCGCGCACCCCCGGCATGACTTCGCCGTCCACCGCGAGGACCATCGTGGTGTCCCCCGGCTCGACCCGGATGCTCGTGGTTTCACTGAGGTGGGTGATCCCGGAGGTGGCGACGGTCCCGGTCAGTACGGACCACAGCAGCCGGAGCCGGGCGAAGGATTCGTCTGCGGTGATCATCCTGAGGTCGAAGACACCGTCGTCCAGGACGGGCCGGACCAGGGGGGCGTGGTCGCGGGGGTAGTAGCGGCCGCGGCCGATGTAGAGGATCCAGAGCTTGTGCCGCACGCCGTCGACGATCAGGGTGGTGGGCGTCCCGGCGGCGAAAGTCCGGAACATGGCGACGACACCGGCCAGGGGTTTGCCGAGGCCCGGCTGGAGCAGTTCGCGCCGGCGGACCAGGTTCGGGTAGAGGCCGATGCTGGCGGTGTTCAGCATGGTCAACTGCACCTGCTCGGGCCTGCCGGGAAGGCCGCGCTCCACGGCCACCCGGCCCAGATCCGCCCGTGCCGCCTCGCCGCGGGAGGCGGCCTCCACGGCGGCCGTGAGGCTAGGCGTCCCGGCGTCGCGGGCGAAATGGTTGAGCGTCCCGCCTGGCAGGACCAGGAGCGGGAGGGAATGTTCGACGGCGGCCGCTGCCGCCGTACCGACCGTTCCGTCCCCGCCCCAGACGCCCAGGGCCACGACTCCGGGCCGGCTGGCGACCCGGGAGATCCCCGCTGCAAGATCCTCATCCTGGCCAATTTCCTGTATATACGCCTTGGGGAATACCTTTTGGAGGGCAGCTGCCGTCTCTTCCGCGTAGGACCCGCCCAGGGTGTTGACCGCGATCCCGAGGCCCTCGCCGTCCGGGAGCTCCGCGACCTTCACGGCGGTGCGCCGGACTGCGGGGAAGGGCGGCCGGACCGGCCACCATTTCCGCGTCACCATGGCCGCCCCCGCCCCGATCGCCGATCCGAAGACAACATCGGATGGCCAGTGCGCGCCGGTGTGGACCCGGGAGTAGGCCACCCCCGCGGCGAGGGGGGCCAGCGCGGCACCGAGCACCGGCCGCAGGAGGCCCACGCCGAGGGTGAACGCCACGGCCGAGGCGGAGTGCCCCGAGGGCATCGAGGAGCTTGTGGGCTGGGGATGGACAAACCGGAAGGACGGCAGGTGCTCCGGCAGCGGGCGGGCGCGGGGCAGCAGCGTCTTAAAGCCCACATTCGTCACCGCGGAGGCGACGGCCTGCGCGAGCACCCCGTGGAGGGCGGCCCGCCGTGTCCGCCCGGGGAAGAGGGCCATCACGGCGGCGATGCCGAACCAGAGCTTGCCCTTGTTCGCCGCGGCGGAGAGCTGCCGGAAGAACTCGTCGTGGTGGCCCCCGGGGAAGTCGGATATGGCACGTACAAGTTTCCGGTCCAGCTTCCCCAGCCGTCGCGGCGCCTTCCTCAGCATGCTGCGCATCCGACCACCTTACTGCCAGCGCGGGCAGGAAACATACGGCGGAAGCCTAGCCGGCGCGCAGGGGTTTCGCGGCGCCGGCTAGCAGCAGTGCACCAAGGATCGGAAGCATAATGGTCAGCAGCGCCACCCGGATTCCCACCAGGTCGCCGAGATAGCCCAGCAGCGGCGGCCCGGCCAGGAACGCGATGTACCCGATCGTGGAGACGACCGACACGCGGGCGGCGGCGTATCTGGGATCGTCAGCCGCGGCCGACATGCCCATCGGGAACGCGAGGGCAGCCCCGGCTCCCCAGAGAACCGCGCCGGCCGTGGCCAGCCAGAGGTTGCCCGCCAGCACAAAGAGCCCCAGCCCGGCCGCGGCGGCGGCCATGCTGGCACGGAGCACCGCCACCCGGCCGTAGACGTCGATCGCCCGCCCGCCGAAGAAGCGCACCGCGGTCATGGCCAGGACGAAGACCGCGAACAGCAGCGCACCGGTGGATTCCGAGGCCTCCAGTCCGTCGACGGCGGCTTTGGCGATCCAGTCATTGCCTGCGCCCTCGGTGAGGGTCGCCCCCAACACCACCACCCCAATCAGCAGCGTCCGCCCGTCCCGCCAGGCCGAGCGGACCCTGGGTTCCTTCGGCTCCCCGGCTTGCCGTGCGGGTGCCGGGATGTGTGGCAGGAAGTAGCGCGGGGCAACGAGTGTCAGCACGGCGACGACGGCGGCGATCACCAGCAGGTGCGCCGGCAGTCCGACCCCGAGTCCCGCCAGGCCGGCACCAATCAGGGCGCCCAGGAACGCTCCGCCACTGAAGGCGGCGTGGAACTGCGGCATGATGGTGCGCCCGAGCTGGTGTTCGACGTCGGCGCCTTCGATGTTCTGGGACACGTCCCAGAGCCCGATTCCCATGCCGAAGAAGAACAGGGAAATGGCCGTTCCCGGAACGGACTCCGCCAGCAGCGCCAGCGACACACCGACGCCGGCCACGGCGGCGAGGAGGCCGGCGCCCCGCACGGCGCTGGCCGTGCCGATCCGTCCCACCACGGCACCGGCGGTGGGCAGCGCGATCAGAGAGCCTGCCGCCACGCACAGCAGCAGGGTTCCCATCTGCCCCGAGGAGATGTGCAGGATTTCCGTCACCGCCGGGATGCGGGCGGCCCAGCTGGCGAACACGAGGCCGTTGATCCCGAAGATCAGGAAGGTCGCCGCGGCAGCGGCCTTGAGCTGCGGGCGGGTTGCTGTCTTGGTCATACGATCACTGCTTCCACGGAGTGTCGGGCGAGCTGGGCAAGTTCTTCGGGACTGAATTGCCGGTCCGTCACGAGGACGTCCACGGCATCAAGGGACGCGACGATCGCGACGGCGCTGGCGTTCCATTTGGTGCCGGAGCAGGCGACGATCACCCTGCCCGCGGATTCCAGTCCGGCGCGCTTCACGGCCGCATCGTCCAGGTCGTGGGCCAGCAGTCCGTCGCGGAGGTTCAGGGCGCAGGGCGTGACCACGGCCGTATCGAACCTCAGGGAACGGATGTTGGATTCCGCCATGGGTCCGCGGAAGGACTGTTCCCCGGCGATCAGGCTCCCGCCGGGCAACAGGAGTTCGGGACGCCGGCCGGCGGCCAGCCCATCTTCGGCCAGTACGTTGACGGCCCGCAACGACATCGGCATCAGGGTCATTTCCCGGTGCCGCAACTGGCGGGCCACCTCGGTGGCCGTGGTGCCGCTGTCCAGCCAGACGTGCCCGCGGTCCTTGAGCAGGGCGGCAACGCCCGTTGCGATGCGCACCTTCACGGCGTGGTCCTCGAGTTCGCGCTGCCCGTACTCGGGGTTCCCGCCGCGCAGCACGAGGCTGCGGGCGCCGCCGTGGACCCGTTTGAGGACACCGTGGAGTTCCAGGACATCCAGGTCGCGCCGGATCGTGGCCCCCGAGGCGCCGCACTCGGTCATGAGCTCGTCGACCGTCACATGCTCCCGGTGGCGCAGCAGGTACCCGATGCGCCGGTGTCGCTCCTCAGTACTCATGTACAAATACTAAAGGAAAGTGATCATTTAATCATTCTCTGAGCAAAGCGGTCCGCCGCCACGCAGAGAGCAGACAGCAGACAGCAACGCGGGGTCACATCCCGCCCGTCCGGAGGTTCAGGACGGGCGCGATGTGACCCCGCGTTGCTGTGGTTTAGCGGGTGAGCTCCTCCAGCAGCTCCAGCACGTGCCGGTACTGGGCACCCGTGGCCCGTGTCATGCCCAGTTCGCAGGTGCGGTTGCACGAGGCGTGGGCGGCGGCGCCCATCTCCGCCACTTCCGCAGCCTGCCGTGCCGTCGCCGATTCCGTCAGTTCGGGGTGCAGCATGCCCCGGTCCCCGGCGAACGCGCAGCAGCCCCAGTTTTCCGGGATCTCAACCCGCTCGGCCACCGCTCCGGCGACGGCACCCAGGGCGTCGTTGAGTCCCATCCGGGTGGACGAACAGGTGGGGTGCAGTGCCAGGGACTCCAGCTTCCCGTGGTCCGGCAGCCGGGGCAGGATCTGTTCAGCGGCGAAGTCCACGGCGTCCACCATGCGCAGGGCCCGCTGCCCTGCTGCGGGTACCTCCGATTCCACGGCCTGGCGCAGGCCCTCGGTGCAGGAGGAAGCGTCGCACACGATCGGGAGTTCGCCGTCCCGGGTTGCTTCCCGGAGGGCGGCGAGGGTCTTCTCCCGCATCGTTGTCTGGCCTGCTGCCATCCCCTTGGAGGACCAGGGCGTGCCGCAGCACAGGCCGTCGATCCCGGCCGGCACCAGAAGGGTGAGCCCGGCCCGGGCACAGAGCTGTTCGAAGCTGTACTGGACGCCGCGTCCTTCGGCGTCCGGACCTGCTCCTGCGGGTCCGAACATGGTGCCGACACACGCGGGGAAGTAGACGGCGTCAACTTCGCCTGCCGGCGCCGGACGCTTCCGCACCGAACCGCCGCCCGGCAGTTCGGCGGAATACAGCGGCACGGTGTCTTTCCCGAGCACTGCCCGCGCTGCCTTGTTGGGCGGTGCGATGGCGGCGGCCGGGAGCCTGTTGACGACCGTCAGCGCCAGGGACGCGCCGCGGGTGACGCCGTCCCAGTGCTTGGCGGCGGCGTTCCAGGCGCCGTTGGCGAGCGGACCGGCGTCGGCCTTCCGCAGGCTCTTGACGAGCGATCCGGTGTTGATGTCCACCGGGCAGGCGGTCTGGCACATCCCGTCCACGGCGCAGGTGTCCACGGACTCGTACTCGTAGTCCTTTTCCAGCTCCTTGACCAGCGCGGTGTCCCCGGCCAGCCGTGCGGATTCGATGGCGCGCAGGGTGACGATGCGCTGCCGCGGCGTCAGGGTGATGTCCTTGCTGGGACACACCGGCTCGCAGTAGCCGCACGAGACGCAGCGGTCCACTTCCTCCGCGACGGGCGGCGCCGTCTTGATGTGCCGCAGATGCGCCAGCGGGTCCTCATCCATCAGCACGCCCGGATTGAGCATGGCGGCGGGGTCGAAAAGCTGCTTGATGGTGCGCATGACGTCGTAGAGCTCATCGCCGTACTGCCGGCGGACGAAGGGGGCCATGACGCGTCCGGTCCCGTGCTCCGCCTTCAGCGAGCCGCCCTCGGCCAGGACCAGCTCCACCATGTCTTCGGTAAAGGCCCCGTAGCGGTCCAGTTCGGCCGCCGTGGCGAACCCGTCCGTGAGCATAAAGTGGACGTTGCCGTCCTTGGCGTGGCCGAAGATCACGCTGTTGCTGTAGCTGTATTTGTCGAAAAGCCGGATCAGTTCCCGGCAGGTGCGCCCCAGCACAGGGACCGGGACCACAATGTCTTCCAGCAGCGCGGTGGTGCCCTGGGGGCGCGCTCCGGCGACCGAGGCGTAGAGCCCCTTCCGCAACTGCCAGAGCTGGCCGCGTTCCCGGGGGTCGCCGGTGAACCGGGCGGGGGCGGACAGTCCGAGGGCGGGAAGGATGCCCTCGCCGTGGCGCTGGAGTTCCGCGAGCTTCCCGGCACTTCCAGCGGAGTACTCCACGAGCAGGGCGGCATGGTCCCTGACTGCCAGGTCCTGCACGACGGCGGGAGTCCCCTTGAGCGTCTGGCCCACCTTGAGGGACAGGGCATCCATCAGCTCAACGGTGGCTGCCCCGGTCCCTACGAGGGCCGGCAGGGCTGCGTTGGCGGCCTCGAGATCCGGGAACACCAGCAGGCCTGCGGCGGCGTGCGGGAGCCGCGGGATGGTGCGGAAGACCGCCTCGGCCACGAAGCCGAGGGTGCCTTCGCTGCCGACGATCAGGTGCGCCATGATGTCCACCGGGCCCTGGAAATCCAGCAGGGAATTCAGGCCGTAGCCCATGGTGTTCTTCATGGAGAACTGCTGCCGGATCCGTCGCACGGAGTCCGCATTGGTCCGGACGCGCTCCGCCAGCCGGGCCAGGCCCGCGTAGAGTTCCGGCTCGAGGGCACGGAGTTTCCGGTCGGCGTCGGGTGCGCCGGTGTCGATCACGGTCCCGGAGGGCAGCACCACCGTCAGGGATTCCAGGGTTTGGTAGGTGTTGTCCACGGTGCCGCAGTTCATGCCGGAGGAATTGTTGGCGACGACCCCGCCGATCGTGCACGCCGCCTCACTCGCCGGATCTGGACCGAATTTCCGGCCGTAGCGGGCCAGCCTGGCATTGAGCGCCCGCACGGTGACGCCGGGCTGGACACGGACCCGCGCGCCGTCGTCGAGCACCTCGATGTCCCTGAAGTTGCGGCGCACGTCCACGAGCACACCGTCGGTGACCGCCTGCCCGCTCAGGCTGGTCCCGCCGGAGCGGAAGGTCAGCGGCACGCCCTGGGCGGCGCTGGCGCGCAGCAGCCCCCCGACTTCGGCGGCGCTCCGGGCCGTGACGACAGCCTGCGGGATCAGCAGGAAGTGCGAGGCATCATGGGCGTTCGCGTGCAGGTCGATCGCTCGGGTCTTCACCTGGGCGGGGTCCTGCACTGCGGAGCGGAGGCCCGCCAGGTCCAGGGGCGCCATCAGGGAACCATCCAACCGAGGACGGGGGTGGACTGCAGCAAGATCAGCCCGGTGATGAGCGCCAGCAGGCCGAGGCTCCAGCCGATCAGCTTCCGGAACAGGGTTCCCTCCGCGCCGTCAAGGCCCACGGCGGCGGCGGCAACGGCCAGGTTCTGCAGCGACAGCATCTTGCCCATCACGCCGGCGGAGGAGTTGGCGGCGGCCATCAGCACCGGCGACAGGCCGGTCTGGACCGCCGCGGTGGCCTGCAGCTGGCCGAACAGGGAGTTGGAGGACGTGTCGGAGCCGGTGAGGGCGACGCCGATCCATCCGATCAGCGGCGAGAGGATGGCGAAGAAGCCGCCCGCGGAGGCCAGCGCGACGCCCAGTGTCGTGGTCTGGCCGGACAGGTTCATCACGAAGGACAGCCCCAGGACGGCGGTGACGGTGACAATCGTCCAGCGCAGCTGGACCACAGTATCCCGGTAGATGCGGAGGGCCTGTGAGGCGGTGATCTTGTAGAGCGCCATGGTGATCAGCCCGGAAAACAGCAGCAGGGTGCCGGTCGCCTTGAGGTGGTCGAGCTTGAACTTGGTGGCGGCAACCGGTTTGCCGGCCGCATCGGTGATGTCCAGGCCGGGCCAGGCGAACGTCGCGCTGCCGACCTGGCCGAGCCAGGTCTTGACGGCCGGGATCTGGGCCACCGAGAACACCGCGATGATGATCAGGTAGGGGGCGATCGCCATCCAGATCTGCCGGGGTTCGGGCCGGGAGTTGTCGGTCGGCACGGTGGTTCCTGCCGCAGACCCTGACGGTGAATGGCGGGCGGCGGCCCCGGCTGCAGCGGACCCGCCGGCACGGGCGGAGCTGCCTGCCATGACGGCAGCGCCCGCGCGGGCGGCGGCCGGAGCGCCCTCGACGGCACCCTCCATGCCGACGATTTCCTTCGGCTGCCACACCTTCAGCATCAGCAGCACGGCGGCCACCGTCACGACGGCGGCGACGACGTCGGTGAGTTCCACGGCGAAGAAGTTGGAGGTAACAAACTGGGCCACGCCGAACGCGGCACCGGCCACGAGGGCCACCGGCCAGGTCTGCTTCACTCCGCGCCGGCCGTCGACGATGAACACCAGGAGCAGGGGAACGATCAGGGCGATGAACGGCGTCTGGCGCCCGGCCATCGAGGACAGGTCATGCAGCGGCAGGCCGGTGACACCGTTCAGGGCGATGATGGGCGCGGCCATTGCTCCGAAGGCCACGGGAGCGGTGTTTGCCAGCAGCGAGACCACGGCGGACTTCAGCGGCTTCATGCCTGCAGCCATCAGCATGGCGGCGGAGATTGCCACCGGGGCGCCGAATCCGGCCAGGGATTCCAGCAGGGCGCCGAAGCAGAAGGCGATCAGGATGGACAGGATCCTCAGGTCGTTCGAGATGGAACGGATGGTCCGTCCCAGCACGTCGAACCAGGGTGTGGCCACGGTGAGCCGGTAGATCCACAGCGCGTTGACCAGGATCCACAGGATCGGGAACAGTCCGTAGAAGATGCCGGCCGCGGTGGCACTCAGGGCCTGGTTCACCGGCATCTGCCACCCGGCGGTGGCCAGCACGAGGGACAGGGTCAGGCTGGCCAGGGCCGCCTTGGGGGCCTTGACCTTGAAGACGCCCAGTAGGACGAAGAGCAGGATGAGGGGAAGCGCCGCGCAGAGGGCTGAAATCATCAGGGACCCGGCAATGGGGTCGAGGATCTGCTGAAACATGGGTCTCCAGGTTGTGTTAGGCGTCACAACACCGTGGCGCCCTATGATTGTCTAACAAGTACACATGATGGTCAAGAGAGACTTGTTGTCTTGTCTGGCAGGATTGGAACGAAAGCAAGAAATTTTCGCGGGAATGGAGCTCCGGTGGCTGGCCGAATTGCAGCAGTCTCGATTGTGGAAGCGGTCGCGGCGGATCTGCGGACCCGGATTTTTGCCGGCGAGCTTGGATCTGGGGATTCCCTAACGGAATCAGAGGTTGCCTCCACCTACGACGTGGCCCGGCCGACGGCGAAGGCCTCGATTGAGAAACTCGTCGCCGAGGGCCTGCTGGACCGGGGGACGCACAAAACCGCTCGGGTGCTCGAACTCGGCCCGGACTCCGTGCGGGATATCTATCTCGCCCGCGCCTATCTGGAAAGCGAAGTGCTCCGCCGGCTCGCCCGCACCGGGGCCGTGCCCGAAGCGGCGTTGCAGGCCAACCGCGACATCGCGGCGCTGCAGAGCGGCGCTCCGCTCGACGTCGTCGAACCGGACATGCGGTTCCACACCAGCCTGATCGACGCCGTCGGCAATGAACGCATCAGCCGGATGTACCGCTCCCTCGTGGGCGAAGTGCGGTTGTGCATGGTCCGGGTCCAGTCCCTGCAGCTCCTGGACACCGCGTTGATCCAGGCCGAACACCAGAGGATCCTCGAACTCATCGAGGCCGGCCAGGGGGAGGCCGCAGCCGGGCTGCTCGACGAGCACCTCGGCCGGGCCCGGGAACGGCTGGTCGCCGCCATGGGCGGAACCCCCGGCCCGGAAGCCGACCAGCCGTCCGGCCTGATCCCGCAGTAACCCGCCCCACCACCCCAACGCGGGGTCACATGGCGCCCATAAACCCCTCGGGAATGGGCGCTAAGTGACCCCGCGTTGCTGGTGGCTGGCGGGGCTGGGGGCTGGCGGGGCGTTGGCTAGCGGGCGCGTTCGACGCGCTTTTCGTCCCAGACCGGCTCGGCTGATTCGTAGACCTTGCCATCGGAGCCGAAGACGAGGAAGCGGTCGAAGGTCCGGGCGAACCAGCGGTCGTGCGTCACGGCCAGGACGGTCCCCTCGAAGTGGTCGATGGCGCGTTCCAGCGCCTCGGCCGAGTGCAGGTCCAGGTTGTCCGTGGGCTCATCGAGCAGCAGCAGGGTGGCGCCGGAGAGCTGCAGCAGCAGGATCTGGAACCGCGCCTGCTGCCCGCCGGAGAGGGATTCATACTTCTGCTCCGACTGCGAGGCCAGGCCGTACCCGTCCAGGGCACCGGCCGCCGCCTCGCGCCCCATCCCGGACCGGTGTTCGTCGCCGCGGTGCAGGATTTCCAGCAGCGTTTTGCCGAGCAGGTCGGGCCGGACGTGGGTCTGGGCGAAGAAGCCGGGCCGGATCCGGGCGCCGAGCTTCACCGTGCCCTCGTGCGGGACTTCGGCGATGTCGACGTCGGACACCGGCAGGTGCTCCCGTTCCGGGTCGGTGCCCCCGGTGGCGAGCAGGCGCAGGAAGTGGCTCTTGCCGGAGCCGTTGGAGCCGAGCACGCCCACGCGGTCGCCGAACCAGACCTCCGTGGAGAACGGCTGCATCAGCCCGGTGAGTTCCAGCTGCTCCGCGACGACGGCGCGTTTGGCGGTCCGGCCGCCCTTGAGCCGCATCTGCACGTTCTGCTCGATCGGCAGCGCCTCGGGCGGGCCGGCTTCGAGGAACTTCGCCAGCCGGGTCTGCGCGGCGTGGTAGCGGTTGGCCATGTCCGAGCGGAACGCGGCCTTGTTCTTGTACATGTTGACGAGTTCCTTGAGCTTCACGTGCTCCTCGTCCCAGCGCTTCCGGAGCTCCTCGAAGCGGGCGTTCCGGTCCGCGCGGGCGTCCACGTAGGAGCCGAAGCCGCCGCCGTGGATCCAGGCGCCGGCGCCGTTGATGCCCGGTTCTAGGGTCACGATGCGGCCCGCGGCGTTGTTCAGCAGCTCGCGGTCGTGGCTGATGAAGAGCACGGTTTTCTTCGACTCGTTGAGTTTGGCCTCGAGCCAGCGTTTGCCCGGGACATCGAGGTAGTTGTCCGGTTCGTCGAGCAGCAGCAGTTCGTCGGGGCCGGCGAAGAGCGCCTCGAGCACCAGGCGCTTTTGTTCGCCGCCGGAGAGGCTCGACGCCGGGCGGTGCTGCGCGCGGTCAAAGGGCAGGCCCAGGGCCGCCATGCAGACCTCGTCCCAGACGGTCTCGACGTCGTAGCCGCCGGCGTCGCCCCAGTCCACGATCGCCTGGGCGTACTTCATCTGGGTGGGCTCGTCGTCGTGTTCCATCATCGCCAGTTCCGCTTCGTCCACGGTGCGGGCGGCGGCCGCCAGCGCGGGCGGTGCGGCGGAGACGAGCAGGTCGCGGACGGTGGATTCGTCCCGGACCTGGCCCACGAACTGGCGCATGATGCCCATGTTGCCGGAACGTCCGATCACGCCTTCATCGGCGATGAGATCGCCGGAGATGATCCGGAACAGGGTCGTCTTGCCGGTTCCGTTGGGGCCGATCAGGGCCGTCTTGGTCCCGTCCGGGACCTTGAAGGTCACGCCGTTGAGCAGCTGGGTGCCGTCGGAGAGGAAGTAATCGATGTTGGAAACGTCAATATGAGCCACCCCTCCATCCTCCCACGGACGCTGTCGCAGCCGGCCAGGGCACCTCAGCCCGCGGCGGTGAGGAATTCCTTCAGGAGCGGCCCGGAGACGGTGGCGCCGAGCCCGCCTTCCTCGACGAACACGGCGACGGCGAGGTCCCCGTGAACCGCCACGATCCAGGCGTGGGTCTTGGGCGGGCTGTCGGAACCGAACTCCGCAGTTCCGGTCTTGGCGCCGACGGGGGCGCCCGGAACGGACGCCAGGAACCCGGCATGACCGCTCGTCACAACGGCGCGCATCATGTCCGCGAGTGCGGCGGCCTCCGCCGCCGTTACCGGCGCCGCTGCGGATGATGCGGGTGCCGGCGGTGCGGACGCCGTCGCGTCACCGGACGGCGGGACCGCCGGCGACGGTCCGGATGTTCCGGTAGCGCCTGGGCTCCCGGTGCCCGGAGACGTAACGCCCTCATGAGGGTTCAACACCAGCTGGGCGGCCACCGGGGCGCCCTTGGCGACGGAGCCCGCCATGACCGCGGCGGACAGCGGGGACAACAGCACCTTCCCCTGGCCGATCATCGAGGCGGCGTGCTCGGTCCCCGCGGCGTCGCCCGGAACGGAGCCCAGGAAGGCGGACGCTCCAAGCGAAGGGGCTTCCACCGCGACGCCGAGGGACGTGGCCGCGGCTTCCTGCTGGGCCTGGCTGACCGTGTCGCGGGCGTTGATGAACGCCGTGTTGCAGGAGTGCGCGAAGGCATCGCGCAGGGTCACGGAGCCCAGGGAGGAAGCCGGGTAGCCTTCCGCGTTCTTGAAGGTCCGGCCGTCGACGGACAGGGTGGCAGGGCACTCCACGGTGGACTGGGGGGTCATTCCGTTGCGGATCATGGCCAGGGAGTCCACGATCTTGAAGATGGAACCGGGGGCGTACTGGCCCAGCATGGCGGTGTCATAGCCGTTGCTGCCCGGTCCGGATGCCGCGGCGAGGACGGCGCCGCTGGAGGGGCGGAGCGCCACGATGGCCGACGCCGGTCCCACCTTTCCCAGGATGTCCTCGGCCAGCTGCTGGAGGCTGGGATCCAGGGTCGTCTTCAGCGGCGTTCCCACCTTGATTTCGACCTGGAAGAGGGCCCGGCGGCCGCCGTTGAGCAAGGTCTGCCGTTCCTCGGGCGTGAGGCCTGCCTTTTCGGCAAAGACCTGGATCCCGTCGCTGCCGCGCAGTTGCGCGTCGTATTGCTGCTGCAGGCCTCCGGTGCCTGTGGTGTCCCCGGCTTTGAGCGTCCCGTTCGATTTCTCGATCTGTTCGGCATTCGCCTCGGCTGCGGTACCCAGCAGGGCGCGGGCGAAGGTGCGGGAGGGTGACAGGGGCAGGGAATCAGGGATGGCGCGTGCCCCGGGAATCGCGCCGATCTGGTCATCGGTGATGGTCCGGCCGTCCTCGCGCAGGGTGATGGCGTTAACGAAAGCTTCGGGGCCGGCCGCCTGGACCTGCTGGGCGTAGGCCGCGGGGTCCACGCCCACCAGCTGTGCAAGCTGGGTGGCAGATGCGGCCGGATCGGACGAAGCCAGCCGGGGTTTGTCGATGCCGACGTTCACGACCGGCCGGTAGGTGACCAGTTTGGCGTCTCCGGCGCCCAGGATTTCCGCCCGTGCCGGGGACTGGGACTGGATTCCCAGGATTTCACCCTCGGCCAGCCCGGGCGCCAGCAGGCCAGGGCTCCAGACGGCCAGCCACTTGCCGTCTGACTTCTTGAACTGTGCGGAAGTGGTGTATTTCCACTCTCCGGAGCCGATCTTCCAGCTGTAGTCCAGCGGGACAGTGGCCGTACCGGAGTCCAGCGTCAGCTCGCCGCTGTCCACCGTGGGCTTGACCGGGTCCAGTGCCTTGAACACCTGCCGGAGCTGTTCAGTGGCCGCACCGGATTCCTTGCCTTCGAAGGCGACGGGGCCGACGTCTTGCGCTGCGACGGCGGAAGCAAGCTGCTTCGCCGCATCCTGTGCGCCGGCGCGGCCGTCGTCGCAGGCCACCAGCGAGGCGCCGAGAATGAGGCCGATAAGGACAGATGAAAGTTTTGATATGTTCCCCACCGCGCCATTATGCCCCGTGGCGCGGACATTTTCCTTGTCACACAGCACCCGCCAGTGCCCGGGCCCCCTGCCCGGCCTGGGGTTGCCCTCGGTTGCTTGGAAACGCCGGATGATCCTCCGCTGCGCGGCCGCGGCGATCGCGGCAGTGCGGCTGTCCGCGCCGGGCCTGCCGACCAGCAGGACTCGGATACTGTTCACAGTTCGTTCCTGGCCGGGGCATCCGCGAGGGGCAGCCGGATGGCCACCACCGTTCCTTCGCCGGGCGCGGACTCGATATCGAGGCTGCCGTGCAGTGCCGTCACGCGTTCCTGGAGCGACTTCAGCCCGAAGCCCGATCCGTCGGGGCGCCGGGCGGGGTCCGTGACCTCGGCAAGATCGAAGCCGGCGCCATCGTCGAAAATATCCATCGCCACCTCGCTGCCCAGGAAGGACAGGGTCACGACGGCGGTGCGCGCCCTGGCGTGCACCCAGACGTTCGCGAGGCTTGCCTGCGCCGCCCGGAGCAGGGTGGCGCGGTACGGGGTGGGCAGTTCCACCGGGGTTCCCTCAATGTCGAAGCGGCAGCGCAGCCGGGTGCCGCGGGCGGCCGCCTCGGTTTCCGTCTTGTCGCAGAGCCGGCGCAGGCTGTTCACGAGGGGATCCTCCGCCGGGTTCTCCGCCCGGCTTTCCGCCGGGTTCTCCGCCGCGTTCTCCGCCAGGTTTTCCGGCAGGTTCACCACCGGGTTCTCCGCCAGAGCGGGTGGCTGAAGGCCGCGGACAAAGCTGCGCGCCTCGGCCAGGTTGGCCGAGGCCGTCTCCTGCACCGTCCGGAGCCGGTCCCGGGCTGTGGCCGTGTCCCCGTCGTCGAGCGACCTTTCCGCCGCACGGCCCATGAGCAGGATGCTCGAAAAGCCCTGGGCGAGCGTGTCGTGGATTTCGCGGGCAAGCCTGGCGCGCTCGGCCAGCATGCCGGCGTCGCGCTGGCTGCGGGCAAGTTCGGCGCGGGTGCGGCGCAGCTCCTCGGCGGCGGACCGCTGGCTTTCAGCTTCCAGGTAGAGCGCCCGGTAGCCCAGCCCGGTGACCACGACAAAGGCTGCCCCGAACGCCGGTCCCAGCACCATGGGCAGCTGCAGGGCGCCCCCGTCCGCTCCGGCGTTGTGGAACCACAGCGCGATGATGACCAGAACGGTGCTCAGCGCGACCGCCGGCAGCGCCAGCCGCAGCGCCAGCACGTGCAATTGCAGTAAGAAGAGCGGGAAGGCCAGCCAGACGAAGTCGGCACTGACCCAGATCAACAGCAGCCAGAGCAGGCAGACAGCACCCAGCCACAGCTGCGAATACGGCCGCGGATCGAACCGGGCCGGATCCGCGGAGTGGTTTTTCTCCAGGACGGTGCCCAGCAGATAGAGGGCGGCGAGGATCAGCGCAAGGCCCAGGGCGGGCCAGTCCGTGCCCTGGAGTCCCGTTCCCAGCAGCCGCAGAACGGCGACGAGCAGCAGCACGGCGAAGCCGCTGTGCAGGCACACCCGCAGGATGCGCAGAATCACCGCGGCCTGCGTCGTGGCTGCCGGGGCGGTCTCCGCCGGCATGCTGCCGGCCTCGTTAACCATGCCTTCAGCGTAGTGCCGCGCGGGCCCCGATTCCGGTCCAGGCCCTGTGCTGGGGTCCGCTGGGCGTCCTAGATCCCGAGGGGCGGCACCGCAAGGCCAAATATGTCCTTCAGGGCATATTTCGCGGCGTGGAATCCGGGCATCCCGGTCACCCCGGGACCGGGCGGGGTCGAGGAGGAACACAGGTACACGCCGCGCAGTGGGGTCCGCCAGGGGACTGGTCCCAGGACGGGCCGCCGGAGGATCCCGCGGAGGTCCATCAGGCCGGCGCTGAAGTCTCCGCCCACGTAGTTCTCGTTGTACACGCCCAGTCCGGCCGCCGTCGTGACGTGATGGCCGAGGATAAGGTCGCGGAATCCGGGGGCGAAGCGCTCCAACTGGGCGATAACGGCCTCCTTCATGTCCACGGTGGAACCGGCGGGTACGTGGCAGTAGCTCCACAGGATGTGCCGGCCCCCGGGGGCGCGTCCGGCGTCAAATCGCGAGGGCTGCGAGACCAGGACATAGGGCCGGTCCGGGTGCCGCCCCGCGGCGACGAGGTTTTCCGCTTCGGCCATCTCCGCGCGGGTGCCACCCACGTGGACCGTGCCGGCATCGGCCAGGCCCGGGGCCGCCCAGGGGACCGGGCCGGAGAGAATGAAGTCGACCTTGCAGGCGGCGTTTCCGAATCTGAAGGACTCAAGGGCGTGGCGGTACCGCTCCGGGAGTCTGCCGTCAGCAAGCCGGAGCAGTCCGGGGGGTGCCACATCCAGCAGGGTGGCCCGGACCGGGGGCAGCTCCGCCAGGGATCTGATCCGCGCCCCGGTTTCCACCGCCCCGCCGTGAGCTTCGATGTCCGCCACCATGGCCTGCGCGATCGCCGCGGAGCCGCCAACCGGGACGGGCCACCCGACCGTATGGGCAAGCGTCCCCAGCATGAGGCCCGCTCCGGCCGCCGCGGGGGCCGGAAGCTGCGACACCGCATGCGCCGCGGTACCGGTCAGCAGCGCGGGCGCCAGATCCTCCCGGAACCGCATACCCCACAGGGGCGAGCCCTGCTCCAGGACCCGGGCACCGAACAGGGCGGCCGCCACCGGGTCCCCCGGTATCCGCAGGAGCTGGTTCAGCGTCAGGTCCGTGATGCCCTCCGCCCGCTGCACGAGCGGGGCCATCAGCCGCCCGAACGCGGCGCCGTCCCGCCCCAGGCCGGCCACCGTCCGCTCCAGGGAGCGGTACGCCAGCGCCGCCTGGCCGCCGTCAAGCGGCGTGCCGTATGAGACCTCGGGAACCTCGAGCCGGATCCGCCCCGACAGCTGGAACTGCCGGAAAAACGGCGAGGCCAGGGCCATCGGGTGCACTGCCGAGCAGACATCGTGAAAGTGCCCTGGCTCGATGAGTTCCGCTGTCCGCAGGCCGCCGCCAGGGGTCGGCGCCGCCTCGTAGACGTGCACCTTCAGTCCTGCGCGGGCCATGGTCACCGCCGCGGCGAGGCCGTTCGGTCCTGATCCAACAACGGCCACATCAGGCATTCCAGGCCGCCTTCCGCCAGGGCAAGAGTGAATCCGAAGGGTGCAGGAGGTCAATCCGCAACCGGTCCGGAACGCCCTCGAACGGGCCGCCCTGCGGGTCATCCATCCCGTACCGGCGGACCACGTCATAGCTGGGGTCCCAGACGTCCCAGGCCACCCGCGCCATCAGGTAGGCGGTGGCCAGCATATGGGACACCACGGCGAGGACGTAGTACGGCATATCAATATTGTGCTGGGACACGCCGCCGCTCGTCACCTGCCCAAGGTACAACCAGACGGCCGCCCAGTGCAGCCCCTCGAACGTCTGCCAGATCAGGAAGTCCCGCCAGCGCGGGCGGGCCAGGGCCAGGAGCGGGATGAGCCAGATGACGAACTGCGGCGAGTAGACCTTGTTCGTCAGGATAAACGCGGCAACGATCAGGAAGACCAGCTGCGCGAGTCGCGGCCGCCGGGGCGCGGCCAGGGCCAGCACCCCGATGAGCACACACGCCAGCAGAAAGAGGTTCAGGGCCAGGGTGTTGATCGACTCCGGCTGCAGGGAAACCCAGCCCAGCCGGCCGGCGACGAGGTTGTAGGCAAACCAGGGCGAGCTGTAGCCGGCGGGCCGGTCCTCGGTGAACTGGTAAAAGTATATCCAGCCCTCCGGATTGGCGGCGGCGACCGGGAGGTTGACTGCAAGCCACGCGAGGGCAGCGGCGCCGGCAGTGACCAGGAGGGCCCGGATCCGCCCGGTGCGCAGGGCCAGGAGCAGGACCGCGCCAAGGATCAGCACTGGGTAGAGCTTGGTCGCAGTGCCCAGGCCAATAAAGATTCCGGCCAGGACAAGTTTGTTCCGGGAGAAGCAATACATGCCGAGGGCCAGCAGCCCAACAGCCCACATGTCCCAGTTGATGGTGCCGGCCAGGATAATGCCGGGGGCCACCGCCACCATGGCCGCGTCCCACGGCCGACGGCGGGCCATCCGTGCCGTCGCGAGTACCGTCACGATCCAGACGGCCGCGATCAGGGCGGCATTGATGTCGAAGTAGGCGAGAATCCGGCTGGGGGTGACGCCTTCGTCCGGAACCAGCAGGGCCGTGGCGCCGGCGATGAACCCCATGAGGACGGGGTATTCAAAGAACGTCCCCTGGGTGATGAACGGGAAGGCACCGTCGCCGAGGCCGCGGTTTTTGAACAGCTCCGGAAAGTCCGAATAGCAGGTCGCGTAGAACTGGCCGGGGGTTTCCCAGCCATTGATGCGGCAATACGACTTGAGGACAATCCCGATGACCGCGGCCAGCACGGTGAGCAGTATCAGGACGCGTTCCACGGTGAAAAAGCCCGGCGAAACGATGCCGGGGGCTGACCGGCGGCCCATCGGTCCGCCAACCAACTCGGTGAAATTCCTCAGCAGGGGGTCGCTGCGGCTCGGGATGACCAGTCGGACACGTCTACGGTGCTCCGGCGGCTTTGTCTCCTGCATGTCCCTGAGCTTACCGGGGCCACTCCGGCTGGCCATGCTGCGCCGGGCGGCCGGCGCAGCGGGTATCAATACGGTTGCTTAAATGGGGGAGCCCACGCGTCGCCGCGCGGGCTCCCCGGGGATCAGGTCCGATGCCAGTCATCAGTTGCTCCTTCGACGACCTGGACCTGCGTCAACGGATGAGGCCGATCCGATGCATAACAAGGAACACGTCCTCGCGCTTCTGGTCGAGGAGCTGTCCGTCGAACAGCGTCGTGCGCCCGGGTGCCGGCTGGAGGCACCGGCGCAGGAGCCTGTGGAGTTTCTGCTTCATGGTGGTCACCTCCCGCCGGTGGCTCGCGGTGCGTGATTGGACGGCGGTGCTGGCAGTAGCCACGATGGACCTTTCATTGGAATTGCCGGGAAGGGGGAGTAATTGGGCACGCCAATTAGGGCCTCTGTGAATTGGGAAAGAAAAGTCCATAAATGGGCGCGGAATTACCCGGCGCTAAAGAAATGATTTCGCAAAAGCGACAGGCTGGCCCCTGGACGCGGGAAAGCCGCAATCCCAACAGGAAGCTGGGTTCCGAACTTTGGGGATGCTGCGTAACCGCGGGGTTCCGCCTGGGTCAGTCCGCCGTCACGGCATTCCCGGGAAAGGGGTGCCGGTATCGCCCCGGCTCCGGGCCCTAGGGGAAGGAAACCAGGCCGGGAGCGGAGGGGTCAGGAGGCAGTCGGGCCGAAATGCGGGCGCGGTTCAGCGACAGAGGCCGGGGTGGCGGTGACGGAATACATCCATCCGCTAGTCAAAGTAATCATTTTCCCAACCTCCTTTTCTGTTCTGCCGTGGCTCCGGCTGACCGGCCGGGCGACGCGCTCCTCGACCCCGGCAGGACGCTCTGGGATCAGAAGTAAAATTACACCATGAATGCAGCATTTGACTACCGAATTCATAAACTTTCTTAAAGTTATTTCTAAACCGTATTTATAGGCCCCAGCGGACCACGGCCGGGGTCTTCTTGTCCCAGCCGAGCGTGCAGACTTTGGCCGTTCCCAGAATGAAGTGCCTGCCTTCGTGGGGATCGAGCCCCAGCCACCGGGCGGTGAGGATCCGGGAGAAGTGTCCGTGCGCCACGATCAGCACGTTGTCCAGGCCGGATTCCAGCACCCGCGCCACAATTTTATCCGCGCGCGCCGCGACGTCGTCCAGGGCTTCACCATTCGGCACACCGTGGGTCCAGATCAGGTACTCCGGGTTGTCCTTGCGGATAAGGTCCGAGCTGATGCCCTCGTAGTCGCCGTAGTCCCACTCCACCGCAAGCGGTTCCAGCTGGGCGTCTGGGAACCCGGCGAGTTCCGCGGTCCGGCGGGCCCGCCGCAGGGGAGACGTCAGCACGAGGTCGAAGTCGACGGCGTCGAGCACCTTGCGTGCCTCCACGGACTGCTGTTCACCCTCCACGGTGAGCGGGAGGTCGGTAAGGCCGGTGTACTGGCCGCTCTTGGACCACTCGGTTTCGCCGTGCCGCAGGATCCACAGCTGCGGGCGGGGGCCGTTTGACGGTGCAATCACTTAGGACTCCTCAGTTGAGAGTGCGACGGCGGACTCGGGCTGGGCAGCCCACCATTCGTGGAGTTTGGTCTCGGCCACGGCGGGATCGAGCGGGCCGTGTTCCATCCGTTCCTCCAGCAGGAATTTGTAGGCTCGCCCGACGACCGGGCCGGGCTTGAGGTCCAGCAGTTCCATAATCCGGCTGCCGTCCAGATCGGGGCGGACGGACTCGAGGGATTCCTGCTCCCGCAGGGCCGCGATCCGGGCTTCGAGATCGTCGTAGGCGAAGGCGAGCCGCTCGGCCTTGCGCTGGTTGCGGGTGGTGACGTCCGAGCGGGTCAGCCGGTGCAGCCGGTCCAGGAGCGGACCGGCGTCGGTGACATAACGGCGGACAGCGGAATCGCTCCAGCCTGCATCGCCGTAGCCGTAGAAGCGCATGTGCAGCTCCACGAGCTTGGCGACGGCCTTGATGGTGTCGTTGTCGAAGCGCAGTGCCTTCATCCGTTTCGACGTCAGTTTGGCTCCGACCATGTCGTGGTGCCGGAAGCTGACCGCGCCGCCCGGCTCAAAACGGCGCGTGGCGGGCTTGCCGACGTCGTGCATCAAGGCAGCGAACCGCAGCACAAAGTCCGGCCCGGGCACAGCGCCGTCGGCCCCCGTTTCGAGTGCGGCGGCCTGCTCCAGAACCTGGAGCGAGTGCTGGTAGACGTCCTTGTGTCGGTGGTGCTCATCGGACTCGAGGCGCAGGGCGGAGACCTCGGGCAGCACGAAGTCGGCCAGCCCGGTGTCCACGAGCAGGTCCACCCCGGCCCTGGGGTGTGCCGCGCAGATGAGCTTGACCAGCTCCTCACGCACGCGTTCCGCGGAAATCATGGTGATCCGTTCCGCCATCCGGGACATCGCTGCGCGGACGTCCTCGTGCACCGTGATGCCCAACTGGGCGGCAAAACGGGCAGCGCGCATCATCCGGAGCGGATCGTCGGAGAAGGAGGATTCCGGGGCGCCCGGGGTGGCCAGAATGGAAGCGTGGAGGTCGCGGACACCGCCGAACGGATCCACGAGCTCCAGCGCCGGGAGTCGCAGGGCCATGGCATTGATCGTGAAGTCACGGCGCAGCAGGTCATCGGTGAGCGACTTTCCGAACGCCACGACGGGTTTGCGGGAGTCGGGATCGTACGCCTCGGCGCGATAGGTGGTGATTTCGATCTGGAAACCGCTCTTGCGCATGCCGATCGTGCCGAAGGCGCGCCCGATTTCCCAAAAGTTGTCGGCCCACTTCTTGATCAGGGCAACTGTCTGGTCCGGGGTGGCGTCGGTGGTGAAGTCCAGATCGGGGGACACCCGGCCCAGGAAGAGGTCGCGCACGGGGCCGCCCACCAGGGAGAGTTCGTGGCCTGCGTCGACAAACCGTTGCCCCAGCTCCAGAACCACAGGGTCTACCTGGAAATCAACAGTGTGCGAGTCAGTCTCGTGATGTGCGTGCGCCATAGTTTCTTAAGCTTGTCAGAAATCCCGGCCAGCACCACACCGAATCCTTCGCGGACCCCGGCCGGCGGCGCTGAACACGGGGGCGTCCCGGGCGATCCACTTTCCCGGCCGTCCACTTTCCTGCCATGTTTAGGTCATCAAGAGCGGACAAGAGTCGTTAGAGTGGACTTCATGGCCCATCCCGTACCGAGCGCTCCCGGCAGGAGGACAAACGCACCGTTGCCTTCGGCAATCGGTGCCAATGTCGCGCCGGTGCAGCACTCCGGGCATGCCGCCCTCCCCACGGTGGAGGAAATCTCCGCCGGCGGCGTCGTGGTGGACACGTCCGACGCCGAACTCCGGGTTGCGATCATTGCCCGCCTTAATCGTGGCGGGCGGCTGGAATGGTGCCTTCCGAAGGGCCACCCGGAAGGCAAAGAAAGCAACGAGGAAGCCGCCGTGCGTGAGATCGCGGAGGAAACCGGCATCGAGGGCAAAATCCTCGCACCGCTGGGAAGCATTGACTACTGGTTCACGGTCAGCGGACACCGCGTCCACAAGACCGTCCACCACTACCTGCTGCAGGCCACGGGCGGGGAACTGACGATCGAGAATGATCCGGACAAGGAAGCCGTGGACGTCGCCTGGGTTCCCATCCTGGAACTTGCGCGGAAGCTCTCCTTCCCGAACGAACGCCGCATCGCCGACCTCGCCAAGGAAGTACTGCCGGAACACCGCTAGGGCCGCGCAGGCGCCCTCGGGCCTGGTTCAAAGGACGCGAATAGCGGCCAAAGCCGCGCCCGGGTGAGACGATAAAGACAATGTCATCTGCCAAACCCACCCCCGCACCCTCCGGCCCCGCCGATTCCAAAGCTGTCCAATCCGGAGAAGTCCGTTCCAGCGCCATCATGGCCGCGGGAACGCTGGTCTCGCGTTTTCTGGGATTTGGCAAGACGTGGATGCTGGCGGCCGCACTGGGCCTCGGCTCCACAGTCAACGACACGTTCATCAACGCCAATAACCTGCCGAACCTGATCTTCCTGCTGGTTGCGGGCGGCGTGTTCAACGCCGTCCTGGTGCCCCAGATCATCAAGGCGAGCAAGGCTCCGGACAAGGGGGCTGACTACATCAGCCGGCTGCTGACGCTGGCTGTCCTGGTGCTGCTGACGCTTACGTTGCTGGTGACGCTGCTCGCGCCCTGGGTCATCGAGCTGACGACGCAGGGCTATTCCCCGCAGCAGAAGGCCCTCGCGGTGTCGTTCGCATTCTGGTGCCTTCCGCAGATCTTCTTCTACGGCCTGTACGCCCTGCTGACCCAGGTGCTCAACGCCCACGGTGCGTTCGGACCCGCGATGTGGGCGCCGATCCTGAACAATATTGTTGCGATCGCCGGCCTCAGCATGTTCATCTGGACGTTCGGCGCGAACGTCTCCAGCCCCCACACACTGGATACCTGGGGCTCCAGCCAGACCTTGCTGGTGGCGGGATTCTCCACCATTGGTGTCATCTCCCAGACGGCCATCCTGCTGGTTCCGGTATTCAGGCTCCGGCTCGGCCTCCGGCCGCGCTTCGGCTGGCGCGGGGTCGGCCTGGGCCAGGCCGCCAGGCTGAGCGTCTGGACCCTGGCGACGGCCGCCGTCGGACAGCTGGCCTTCCTCTACGTCATGCGCATCGCGACGATCCCGGGTGCGGAACGGCTGCGGCTGGAACAGGCCGGGGATCCGGCCGCCCACAGCCTGCCCGGCAATGCCGTGCTGGAGGTGGCGAGCCAGTTGTATTTGCTTCCGCACTCGATTATTGCGCTGTCGCTGGCCACGGTGCTGTTCAACCGGATGACGCGGGCATCGCAGGCCGGGGACCGCTCCGCGCTGCGCAATGCGCTCTCCCACGGGCTGCGGACCATGGCCGTGGCGACGGTGTTCGGGGCCCTGGCCCTGTTCGCGCTTGCCGGACCGCTGGGCATGTTCTTCTCCGGCGGAGTGCCCCAGGACGGCGTCATGCTGGCCCAGACGCTGACCATCCTGGCGCTGAGCACGCCGTTCATGAGCGCCAACTTCATGATGTCGCGCGTGTTCTACGCCAACGAGGATGCCCGGACACCGTTCCTCATCCAGCTGGTGCTGGCCGTGGTGAACCTGGTTGCCGCGTTCACGATCCAGTTCCTGCCGTTCGATCAGATCATCTTCGCCATCGCCACCCTCTACACCGGCGGCAATATCCTGTCCGTGATCCTGAGCGCGGTCTTCCTGCGGCGACTCCTGGGACATCTGGACGGCCCCCGGATCGCCAACGCCTACATCAGGATGGGCTACGCCGCACTGGGATCCGCCCTGGCCGGCGCTGTGGCGTTGTGGCTGCTGGGCAGCTACAGCCGGGAGGGATTCGCATGGAGCACACCTGCCGCCGCGCTGGTGACAATCGCCGTCGTCGGGCCCGTCATGCTGGCGGCCTACCTGCTGCTGCTAAAGCTCTTCCGGGTGACCGAGCTGAGCGACCTGCTGCAGCCGCTGCTGGGCCGCCTGCGCCGCCGGTCGGGGGCCGCGCCCGCCGGAGGCCCTCCGGAGGGTGCAGCCGCCGCACGTGCCAGGCCGGAACGGGCGACCATCTCGGTGGACACCGGAATCATTCCGAGAATTTCCGGGGAATTCGACGCAGCGTCCTTCCGGGCAGGGCCGGACCTAGGCGAACAGGACGAGCGGGCCGGACGCGTCGGTCCGGAAGGCGGTTACCTGCCCGCAGAGGAACTGCCCAGCACCGCGGAGGGCGGTCTGGGCCGCGGCGAGGTCCCGCTGCCCGGGCGACGCACCTACCAGGGCCCGGCAGGGCACAACCCCTATTTCCCGTTCGGCGGCAAAAAGAAGAAATAGTAACCAGCGGAAGCGCGGCGCCGCGCTTCCGCGGCCCGGACCGGCGCATCGGCTAGGATCGAAGACTAACAAGGGGAGTTGCAGACCTGGGGTCCACCGGCTTTACCGGGGACCTGCTGTCACTGATGCAGTGATCAGTTCGGCAGCTCCCGGACAGTCTAGGAGGAGCCCGTGTCCCACCCGATCGATGTCGGATCAGTACTAGGTGGCCGTTACAAGGTCACTGCCACTGTACTGACCTCACATGACCAGGATCTGGTGCTGGACGGCGTGGACCAGGTGCTCAACCGTGCTGTGAGCATCCTCGTTGCCGGGCCCGGAAACGCGGACCAAGTGGCACAGAGTGCCCGGGAAGTGGCCACCGGGGAGCGTCCCGGCAGTGTCCAGATCCTCGACCTTGGGGTCAGCGAAGACGCGACCTACCTCATTACCAACCACACCTCGGCCGCTGACCTGCTGGACCTCGTGGTGTCCTCCAACCCGCCCTACGTCGAACCGTTCTTCACGGACACACTGGGCAGCGAGATCTTCGGCCAGCCCCGCTCCCGTGAACCCGAAACCTATGACGGTCTCTACGACGAAGAAGAGGTAGACGCCGGCTACATCAACTACGGGCAGACCCAGCAGCATGCCCCGACTCCGCGCGTGGGTCCCGCCGGACCGCCGACGACCCCCTCCCGGCCGCCGTCGCGTCCGACGGTGTCACCCGCTGCAGGTGCCGCTGGCGCAGCCGGAGCTGCCGGACTTGCGGCTGGCGCCGCCGCCGGTGGCGCGGCTGCTGCGGCGCACCCCAAAGCGAAGTCATCCGAGGCCGCACCCCGGGAAGCCCTGCCTGAGGTGACGGCACCCCAGCCGGTGCAGGGGGCCGCACCGACCTCCGGTGCGCGTGACTCCACGACGCCGGCTCCCGCCGAAACGCCCAAGGTGTCACTGTGGTCCGACGACGATTATGACCACCCGGCTCCCGAAGGCAGCCAGACTTCCCGCCAGACGGCAGCACCGGAATTTGCCACCGCCGCGGACCACGCGCCCGGGTTCTTCCCGGGTTCGGCCCGGGCCACCGAGTCCGCTGCGGATGACGACTACTACGGCAAGGACGAGGAACCACGGCGTGAGCCCCGCTCCATGCGCTGGCTGGTCGGCGGACTGCTGGCTGCGGTCCTCGTGGTTGGTCTGGTTCTTGCCGTGACCAACCTCGGCAGCCTCTTCAAGACGACGCCGCAGCCCGTTGCGGGCGGCAGTACCTCCGCCAGCGCGCCCGGTTCAACCCCGGCAGCGCCCTCGGGAACCGCCAGCCCCGCACCTGCCGCCGGCCCGCCCGCCATTGCTGACGTTACGCGGCTGGGCAACTTCGACTTCGCCGGCACCTATGACGGCGACCTGGTCAAGACTTTCGACGGCAATGCCGCCAGCTACTGGTCGGACATGGAGTTTGCCACAGACAACTGGGGTGGCCTGGCCGCCGAGGTTCCGCTCGTCGTCAAGCTGAAGAGCCCTGCCAAGGTCTCCTCTGTGACCCTCAGCCAGCTGGGGGCCTCAGGCGGCAGCATCAGCGTTTTCACCAACGACCGTCCCTCCCTCGATGGTGCCAAGCAGGTAGGCAGCAACAGCTTCACCTCCTCGGATCTGACGATGCCGCTGCAGGAACCCACCACAGCGCAGTACGTCATAGTCTCGATCAAGACCCTGCCCAAGCTGGCGGCGCCCAAGACCCGGTATGGATTCGGCCTACGTCTGGCTGAGATCAAGGTCCAGTAGCCGGGCCGAAGCCGCGGCTACAACCCGGCGGTCCTGGGTACCAGGACGGTATCCTGTGCGCTGGAGCGCTTTGGCAGCGCCCGGTCCGACCGGAATAACCAGCACCAAGTAGTAGTTGTGACATGTGGCCGGCCAACCAGGCAGGCGCATCGACAAAGGAAGAGGTTCACCGTTCAGTGAGCACCGCAGAAAACACCGCGTCCGAAGTGCGTGATGTCATCATCGTAGGCTCCGGCCCCGCGGGCTACACGGCCGCGGTGTACACAGCGCGCGCCAACCTGAAGCCGCTGCTCCTCGCAGGATCAGTAACTGCCGGCGGCGAGCTGATGAACACCACCGACGTCGAGAACTACCCGGGTTTCCCGGACGGCATCATGGGTCCGGACCTGATGGAGAACTTCGAGAAGCAGGCCGCCAGGTTCGGCACCGAAATCCAGTTTGAAGATGTCACGGAGCTGGATCTCGACGGCGACATCAAGACTGTGACCATCGGGTCGGGGGAGACCTTCCGGGCACGCTCCATCATTCTTTCCACGGGTTCGGCCTACCGTGAGCTCGGTCTTCCCAACGAAAAGCGCCTCTCCGGCCACGGTGTCAGCTGGTGTGCAACCTGTGACGGTTTCTTTTTCAAGGACCAGGACATCGCCGTCATCGGCGGCGGCGACTCCGCGATGGAGGAGGCGCTGTTCCTCACCAAGTTCGCCAAGTCGGTCACCGTGGTCCACCGCCGCGACAGCCTCCGTGCCTCAAAGATCATGGCTGACCGCGCACTGGCCCACGAGAAGATCAACTTCGTCTGGAACAGCGGCGTCGAGGATGTCCTCGGTGGGGACAAAGTCACCGGGCTCCGACTGAAGAACCTCGTGGACGGCACCGAAACTGAACTCGCCGTCACCGGCGTGTTTGTGGCGATCGGCAACGATCCCCGCACCGACCTCGTCAAGGGCAAGCTCGACCTGACCCCCGAGGGAACCATCGCTGTCGACGGCCGAACGTCGAAAACCAGCGTCAAGGGTGTCTTCGCCGCCGGCGATGTTATCGACCCGACGTACCGGCAGGCCATCACGGCCTCGGGGTCCGGCTGTGTCGCAGCCCTGGACGTCGAGCACTACCTCGCAGACTTCCACGCGTAAACGGCGCGCAGCAAACCAACCCAAGAGAGAGACAGGCTATGAGCAACGCAAAAGACGTAACTGACGCTAGTTTCAGCACCGATGTACTGGCTTCTTCCAAGCCGGTCATTGTGGACTTCTGGGCTGAATGGTGCGGCCCGTGCCGCAAGCTCGGACCGATCCTGGACGAGATCTCCGTGGAGTACAGCGAGAAAGTGGACGTCGTCAAGGTTAACGTTGACGACAACCCTGCGATCGCCGCCCAGTACGGCATCACCTCCATCCCTGCCGTCTACCTGTTCCAGGGTGGCGAAGTGAAGGGCACCGTCATCGGTGCTCGTCCCAAGCAGTTCTTCGAGAAAGAATTTGCGGACGTACTGTCCTAGTTCCGGCTCGGTCCGCGCGGGCGCAGAACGTGCCAAAGTGGCCTCACTTCCCTCCAGGAAGTGGGGCCACTTTTTTGTTGTGGCTGAGAACTGAGCCGGTCAGGTATTCCAGCCCCATAGAAGTCCATGCTCGAGGCGTCTTTTTATGGCAAAACACCTAACGGTTGGATTCCGAATGCCATTTATCTCAGAGTGGCCCCGGCGTCTCCACGAACTGTGGCCTTGCCGGTGGCAGGGGTGCCCTGGTCAGTCGTCCACGATCCGCGGCCGGATGCCTAGCATCCCGCAGGACTGAGGTCCTCCTTGCCCGTGGTAGCCCTGCGCCCAGGCCGTGTGCCCGCCCTTGTCCTCGGTTGGTTGTCACATGAAGTATGGATCCTGTGCGGACCAATGGGACTCACGGTGCGACTGGTCTGCAGCTCCGGGACCACTGATGCAGAGTGTTTCACGTGAAACATCGGGATTGTTCAGAGACAAATTCTCCGCCCGGCTTCCGCGAGACTTCGAAGGTGCCCCTCCATGTGGTTTCACGTGAAACATGCTCGCCGGTCATGACGGATCAAAGTAGGGATTCCGTCCTCTACCTTCGATTCTGCCGATGGCGGCAGCAACCGATCCAGGCGAAAGCTAGAAAAAAGGTGCAGGAAGATTTTGGATTTTCCCTTTCGAACGCGCTCAGTCCACGGGGTGGTAGAAGTCGTGCCGGTCGGGCAGGAGTGCGGGTCTTACGCTCACCTCCGCACAGTATGCCCACAATTAACACCGCGCTTCAAACGGCATATCTGCATGCGGCATGGATCCCGCAGGGTATGAAGTGGGACGATCCCAAACCGTGATCCTCTCTTCCGCGTGGGCGTCGTCACCCTGACACTGCTTGCGCATGCACCCTGACGGTCCTTCCAGCTGCACGCCCACCTAGATGGCTAGGCAATCCTTCAGGCAGGCCTCAGAGAAGCGCCGACTTGAAATCACGAGTGACACTGGCCCTTGAGAACTCGACAGAACGGCACGGAACGGCACAGAATCCGAGGATAACTCCGTAATGAGACACCCAGGAAATGTTTCACGTGAAACCATCGTGAGACTGGAACTCATGATGTGGCACTATGAGCCGGATTATTGGAGGCCGCGGCGCCCAAGTCCGAAAACATTTCCGTGCCTTGCCTCGTCCGTGACGGGTTCCAGATTGAAACAGCAGTGGCTAGGAACGACCATCTGCATCTCCGTCCCGCAGTGGATGGGTCATCCCGGGGCCGTTCCCCATCTCTGGAGCCGGCGAATGTTTCACGTGAAACGGCGGGACAGGCCTGCAGCTGCCGGACAGCCGTGAAACGGCGAATAGAACAGGGACGGCAGCGAGTGCCGCTCATTGGCCCACCAACGCCCAACTATTCGATACTCACCTCTCAAATAGTCCCATCAGGAAAGTATCTGCGGACATGTGGACCTCTGAAGACAGCCCCTGGGGACGACCCGTCACGGTGCCCAGACACTACAAGCAGCAACACCCAAGCACCTTCAGTAGCGAGGAGCCGGCCCGCTCGGGGAGGACGCTACAAATCAGAGCGGCGGCACCAGAACCCTTGCGCGGTCATTCCCGCCCGGCTCCATGTTTCACGTGAAACCCCACGAACTCAGCGTCCAACGGTTTTCGCGGGGGATGGATGCCCATCAGGCGGCGCTTTGGCCCCCACGTGCCCAATCATCCATCAAGAGAGCCCTCCGCGCACCGCCCCGGCTAACTCCTGACGACGGCCCTTCGGGACGCTTGGACCATCTACCTCCATGGGAAGAACCAGCCGCCCGCATTCAAAGGGCCAGGACCACCCGATTGCCTTCGACTTACCCGACAACACCCTTGCTCCCGGCATTCCCGCCTCAAACGCCCGGCATGCCGCCCATCAACTTCGGCTGCCAACCGCCAAAGCGGCCAGGCAGGCAGTGGGTGACCGGGCCATTCATGGCCTCAGGCATCCCGGAGGTTGAACCATCCCGCACCTTGTTCATAGCCATTCACCCCGACTGGCAGTGGAGAAAACGTCAGCGAGCGGCACACACGCCACCCCCTCGATACTTGCCCATGAGGCCAGAACATCAAACCCCGACACCGCCTATGGAAATCCCTCAAAAGCACACAGACACCATCCACAGACCGCAGGAGAAGATGCCGGACCCGACTGCCATAGCCAGGGATCCGTCGATCCTAGACCCAGTCTCAAGGGGCTCACGGAACGTAGTAGGGGACTCCTTAGGTCCAGTTCCCTGTGGCACTTGGCGTCACATTCCTGGTTCAAGCCGCACTTCTCCGTTGCGGGGACCATTGGCTGCTCGCAGTGAAACGCGCTTCTCCACGGCGCGCTTGAGGAACGTTACGGGCGGGGAGGCACGCTGGCACTGGGCTCCAGGCGTGGAGTACCGCTCAAGCCGAGACTCCTGACCCTGGTCTGCCACCGGGACCGTCGGGTGGTCTTTCGTTCCCTTCGGCGCGTGCCGGGCCGCACACGCCCACTCCGGTATGACGGACACCTGGGGTCACGGGTCACAGATGTGGCGGATCCCGGCATGCCGGAAGGAACTCCCGTCAGTGCGCCACAGCGTTGAATTAGCGGATGCACCGTCCTCTTCCCACTGGTTTCTCCACAGAACTTATTCACAGAGTTATCCACATGCCCTGAGGGATATCTCACAATCCCGGCGCTCACGCGTCCTCGAGCTCCTTCGCCCCATTGGGTTCCCCTCACGCACGGAAGGGGAGTGCCCGGACACACCACCGCCCGCCAATCAACTTCTTCACGGCCGTGGCCAGCGGGCTCCGCCACGCAAAATCCCCGGAATTATGCGGAAAATTAACCATCACGGGGGGATTTAGAAAGCACGGGCGGGTGTGTAGAACGTCACGGTTCGGGCGCCCGGATTGTTTCACGTGAAACAACATGCTCCCGGGTCCGCGAACGGCGCCGGTCAGTCCGCTGATTTCACGAGTGTCTGCTCAGGTCAGCGGACCGGAAGCTGCCAAAACACGGAGTAATCCACAAAGTTATCCACAGCGATATCCACCGCCTTATCCACCGCCTTATCCACCGTCTTATCCACCGTCTGAGCCGACCCAAGCACGCACGATTCGGAGCCTGCGACCCTCTGTAGCGAACCTCCGACGAAAGCACCGTGTACCCGCCAGACCGCAGAACCCGGCGGCTCAAGGTCCGAGGCCCGAGGCCACCAGAGCGATACAGTCGGATCACTGCCAGACTCGACGCGCCCGCGCTGGACGCTGCAGTATCCGGCGGATAGGACCCCTGGCCGGATCTGCACCAGGCCGGGCTCCAGTTGGCACCCTGCCCAGCGACCCAGGGTCAAAGACTTTCCGCCAGGCCCATCGGCTCGGACGGCCTGGATGCGGGGGAGCGAACCACAGCACCCAGCATGTTCGTGCCGGTGTCCCTGCCTTCCGGATGCGAGGCAGGCCAATCACCAGGTGGGACGTCCGAACCCACCACATCAGGATCCGCTGCCGATAATTGTAGTCGGGATGTGAACTGCCAGCACTGACTGGCGCCAACTCTGCCTGGGAGGGACCACCTCTGGTTCGATCCACAGTGGACTGCGGGATCAAGAAGCCAGACGTCCTAAGGCACGTGGACCGGCCAGACGATTGCTGCGCGAACGAGGGGAGGCAGCTTAGGGCCCTGGACCTGTTGCCGGCCATTTATGCCACGGCCCATCTCATTGTTCCTGCCCGCCGCACAGGCAGCCCACTGTCCCGCCACCAGGCGAGCCCGCGGAATGCCCCCTGCCCGCAGCGGACAGACAGGTTGGAGCCTCATGCGGACCGCCCCCGGGATGCACGGACGGGATCCCCACCTGCGATTAGAGACGGCGCGGCTTCCCGTGACGGTAAGGCCGGACGTGGTCACCTTTCGGCTGTCCGGCAGCGAGCGGGAGCAGGAGCGCCGATACCAATTCCCTGAGAGGCTACATGGGCCGCCGGATCCTAACCTCCAACCGAAGGTCACGCCCAGGTGTACTGCGTTGTTGAATCCTTCGCACTGTGGAGACAGCTGGCTGTCCACTGGCTGGCCAACGCTCCCATGGGGTTCAGGCGGCCCACGGAGGCCCTCAGTCGCCTCAGTCGGGCCTTGCCGCTGCCATGTCCCGGCAGGGCACCTGCGGGGCGGTTGGGGGCGCCTGCGGATCTCAACTGGCCGTAGCACGTGCCACAGCCGGCGCTCCATAGTTCTCCAGCTAAAGGCAGCGGCGATCGTGCCGACAAGGTTCGCAAGATCCCTGCACTGCCCTGCCGGCCACATGTTTCACGTGAAACCTGAACATCCGTTGAACCATTGAGCATGTCCCGCAAGCCGGCCAAAAGAGGCGGCCATCAAAGACTCAGAAGGGTCCATCATCCCCCTCCCGACATGAATCAGGTCGACTCCGGAAGCATCGATGCCCTACGGGAGGTAGAACGAACGTAACGGCTCCGCGTCAGGGAAAGGATCCGGCTTGTCCACAGCTGAGCATCGGGCGTCAATTGACCAATGAAATTCAAGCCGCCGCTTGATACGTGCCGTGGTGCTCTGTTCTACGGTGACGACCCTGCATTCACGCCCCCGCTCGAACAGTGCCAGGCGCCGGCCGAAGGATTCGCACTAGCGGCAGTTGTTTCACGTGAAACACCGTCCTTGCTTATGCATGCCAGGGAAGCTCCAACACCCCGGCCGTGGACGCGCCCCTTATTCCGGCCACTAGACAGTAGATTCGCTCCACGCACGAACCAGGTAGACGGCCTGATCACGCCCGGTAATACCCCAACGACAGACCGCTACACATGTCCACATCGGTCAAAACCGGAGTGGGGACCACCGCCGCCATCCATGGGACTGGTTTGTTCCCCTCCAGCCGCCTTCAATCCGGTGGATAGATGAGCACCAGCGCCCGGAATCCCGTCAATTCACCACAGCCAATCCGTCGATTCCAAGCACAGGCAGCCCGGGATGATCAGGAGGCAGGGATAATGACCCCCAGCCGGTAGTCTCCCAGCGACCGGGCCGGGGAAGCCGGCGGGGCATGCTCTGGCAATGAGGGGGCCGCAACGGGGTGCCGCTGCAGAAGCTCAACGCGGTTACGAAGACCGCGGATCTGAAGCCGGGTGCGCAGAGAACTCCGGGCTGCGGACTTACTCGACAGGTTCCAAGCAAAGACCGCACACAGCAGAACCGCTCGCCCGACCATATCAATTTGCCCGCTTTCAGCCCCGCGAACCAAAACGGCCCCATCTGCAGAAAAGGGGCCCGTTTCACGTGAAACGAACCCCTTCGAGAATGCCGTGTCTGGATTAGCTGGAGGCCCCCGGCGACAGCACATCCATGATGCGGTTAAGGTCCTCCACGCTCGCGAATTCGATGCTCACCCGCCCCTTGCGTGCACCGAGAGAAATCTTCACGTTGGTATCGAGCCGATCGGAGAGCGAGGACGCCAGATAGTCCAGGCGTTCGTGTCGGGCTCCGGGCCGCGGAATATTGTTCTTTTGCGTAGCAGCAGGATTCTGATACAGCGTCACCGCTTCTTCGGTGGCGCGGACTGACATGCCCTCCGCGACGATCTTCTGGGCCAGGCGCTCCATGGCGGCGGCGTCGGGAAGCCCCAGCAGAGCGCGGGCGTGCCCGGCCGAGATAACACTGGCGGCAACGCGGCGCTGGACCAGCGGCGGAAGCTTGAGCAGCCGCAGGGTGTTGGACACCTGGGGGCGCGACCGTCCGATGCGGTCGGCAAGCTGTTCGTGGGTGGTGCCGAAGTCCTCCAGCAGCTGCTGGTACGCGGCTGCCTCTTCGAGCGGGTTGAGCTGGCTCCGGTGCAGGTTCTCGAGCAGGGCATCGCGGAGGAGGTCGTCGTCGGTGGTGTCACGGACAATGGCGGGGATGGTTTGCAGGCCTGCGGCCTGTACTGCCCGCCAGCGACGCTCGCCCATGACGAGCTCGTAGGGTTCTCCACCCTCTTCAGTTGAAGTACGGACCACAATTGGCTGGAGGACGCCGATTTCCCGAACTGAATGAACCAGCTCCGCCATGTCGTCCTCATCGAAGACCGAACGCGGCTGTTTGCGGTTGGGGTGGATGTCGGTGACCAGGATTTCCGCGAAACGGACGCCCGGTACCTCCACGAGTTCAACTCCCCGATCTTCCTCTGCGGGAACGGCCGGGGTCCCATCCGCAGCGGGGTTCCGCGTGGCTGGCTTCGGTGCCGGCTCCTGTTCAGCTTCCTGGGAGGCGGTGGTCTTTTGTGCCGGTGCTTTCTTGGCCCCGGCAGCCGACTTCGTGTCCGCCGCATCGGATCTGCCAGCCGTTGCCGTCAGCTGCGACGCTGCAGCCGTTTCCTCAGCGGTGGCCGACATGGACTCTTCCACAGACGCTGCCTCGGCGGCAGGTGTCCGCTTTCGGGCTTCAGGGAAGAAAAGATCCACAGGGCGCGACGGAGCTGACCCGCTGCCGGAAGCCGCGGCGGAACTTGGAATGAGTGCCCCAAGTCCACGGCCGAGGCCGCGTCGCTTATCGCTCATGGATAAATCCCTCCATTGGAAGAGCCGCGCATCACCGGGCTCTAGCTAGTGCAATTCTTGAAAAGATTCTAACGTTCCGCGATTTCGGCCGCGGCTTCAAGGTAGGACAGGGCCCCGCTGGATGAGGGATCGTAGGTCATCACGGTTTGCTGGTAGCTGGGCGCCTCGGAAATACGCACCGACCGGGGGACTACGGCGCCGAGGACCTGCTCCGGGAAGTGTTCACGCACCTCGGCCGCCACCTGGGCGGCGAGGTTAGTGCGCCCGTCGTACATGGTCAAAAGGATGGTCGACACGACGAGATCTGCGTTCAAGTGCTTCTGGATCATTTCGATGTTCTTCAGAAGCTGACTCAGCCCCTCGAGCGCGTAGTACTCGCACTGGATCGGAATGAGTACCTCGTTGGCTGCGCAGAACGCGTTAACGGTCAGCAGGCCCAGGCTGGGAGGGCAATCGATGAAGATGTAGTCCAGCCGCTCCTCGCCGTTTTTCGCCCGCTCCTTGCAGTAGACGTCGATCGCACGGCGCAGGCGCTGCTCGCGGGCAACAAGGCTGACGAGTTCAATCTCGGCACCGGCGAGGTGGATGGTGGCGGGCGCACAGATCAGCTTGGCAATATCGGGGCACGGAGCCACGACGTCCCGCAACGGAATGTCGTTGATAAGTACGTCGTAAATGCTGTCAACGTCGGCGTGGTGGTCGATTCCGAGCGCCGTCGAGGCATTCCCTTGCGGATCGATGTCGATGACCAGCACGTTCAGCCCTGCCGCGGCCAGGGCTGCAGCGATGTTGACGGTAGTGGTCGTCTTACCGACCCCGCCCTTCTGGTTCGACACGGTGAAGATCCGCGTCTTCTCCGGCTTAGGAAGTTCCCGACCGAGGAGACGTTCCCGGCGTTTGTTCTCATGGGCCAGCTCGCGGGCAATGGGGCTGGAGTCATCGATGGAGTCCAGGACAGTCGCGCTGGTGGCGGATGTTTCACGTGAAACACCGGCCATGCCGGCGCTCTTTACAACCGAAGCCGGTTTCTTCGCGGAGTAATCGTGAGCGGCGGTGGGCGCAACAAAGGCCCGTGCGGACCCCAGAGACACAAACGGGGGAATCCGTCGTGTGGAGGCTTCGCTACTGGTCACTGTGACACACTCACTCTCGTTCGGCTCTTGATGCCGGTTACTAGCCTAACCTCTTACCCTTGGACACCGAGGGCACCGGGCTGACGCTTGGCAATCTTTTGAGGCTTATTCACAACGATTCGGACAACGGTTGTGGGTTCTTCGAGCAGGTCCTCGCCTACCAGCACAACGGATGTCTGGGTGCCGCCTAGCTTGCGGATCACCTTCGCGGCTTTTTCAATTTCCTCGCCGGCGCTGCGTCCCTTAATCGCGACAACCTCACCCTTTCCCGCCAATAGCGGAATGGTAAGTCCGGCGAGATTCGACAGCGCTGACACGGCCCGGGCTGTGACCACGTCGGCGTTCACCATACCAACGGCGAGTTCCGCCCGAGTCCGCATAATCGTGACGTTGTCGAGACCGAGGTCATCAACGACTTCCTGCAGCCAGATGACGCGGCGTTCGAGTGGTTCGATCAGGGTCAACTCGAGGTCGGGACGGGCAATTGCCAGGCAAAGGCCCGGGAGTCCGGCCCCGCTTCCGACATCGGCGACGTGGCTTCCCTTGGCAATCTGGCTCTCGATCACAGCACAATTGAGCACATGCCGGCTCCAGAGCCGCGGGATTTCACGGGGACCAATCAGTCCCCGCTCCGTCCCGGACGTGGCCAGATGCTCCACGTAGCGTTTGGCCAGCTCCAGGCGGTCTCCAAAGATCGTCTGAGCAGCCTTCAGTTCGGCAGCGGTAATTTCAACCATCAAGCTATCCGCAGGCTTCAGTCTGCCGAAACGACGATGTGGCGGTCGGCGCCTTCGCCTTCGGACTCGCTGACCAGTCCCAGTTCAGCGACGGCGTCGTGCACAATCTTTCGCTCATAGGCGCTCATGGCCGCCAGCGCCACGGCCTCGCCGGACGTTTTCACGGACTCGACGGCGTCCTCGGCGAGCTTCTGCAGCTCGCCGGCGCGCTCTGAGCGGTAGCCATTGATATCCAGGACCAGACGGGACCGGCTCTCCGTTGCGGACAGCACAGCGAGCCGGGTCAGCTCCTGGAGAGCTTCGAGGACCTCGCCGTCCTTCCCCACCAGGTTCTCCAGACCGGTTGCTTCTTCCTCAGCAACGATCGAGATGTAGGTGCGGCCGTTTCGGACTTCAATGTCGATGTCGCCGTCAATGTCGGCGATGTCCAGCAGTTCTTCGAGATAGTCCGCGGCGACGTCGCCCTCTTCTTCCAGGCGGCTGGCCGAGCTGCCCCTGTCCTCAGAGCCTTCTGCGCCTTCGTCAGCGTCCTGCCCGGCATCCTGGACTTCACTCAAGGCGTCGTCCTGGTCTTCGACGGCTTCAGTGGAAATAGCGTGTTCGGTGCTCTCGGCGGACATTACTTCCTCTTCCTGTTCTTACGTTGTGGCTGGACGCGCTGGTTCTTGGCCGCCAGGGCCGCTGCTGCAGCCGTTTCGGCTGCCTCGGCTTCGGCCTTCTTGGCACCCGAGAGGGGCAGGGCGGGCAAGCCTTTGGCGGCCCGGCGCTCGGCCAGGGCCTTGGCAGCGGGCGAACCCGGCGTCGGCATGCGGCGGATGACGAAGAACTGCTGTCCCATCGTCCAGAGGTTGGTAGTGGTCCAGTAGATCAGGACGCCAATGGGGAAGTTGATTCCGCCCACGCCGAAGACGACCGGCAGGACGTAAAGCATCATCTTCTGCTGCTTCATGAACGGGCTGGCCATGGCCTCTTCGGACATGTTCTTGGCCATGATCTGCTTCTGCGTGATGAACTGTGAGGCCGTCATGGCCAGGATCATCACAATCGAGAGGATCCACACTGCAATCACGTTGCCGCCCTCGGGCGTGCCGTGCAGCAGGGTGGCGGAAAGCGGGGCTCCGAAGATGCTCGACTGGTCGAACTGCACAACCTGTTCGTGGCTCATCGCCCCGATGCTCTTGCCGGTGGTGGCCGCGTTGGTAATCCCCGAGAGGACCTGGAAGAGGGCAAAGAAGAACGGCATCTGGATCAGCATGGGAAGGCAGGCCGAGAACGGATTGGTGCCGTGTTTCTTGTACATGGCCATCTGTTCCTGGGCCATGGCCTGGCGGGAGAGCTGGTCAGTCTTGCCCTTGTACTTGTCCTGAAGCTTCTTCAGGTCCGGCTGCAGCAGCTGCATGCCGCGCTGTGCCTTGATCTGCTTGACGAAGACGGGAATCAGGGCGGCACGGATCACCAGCACCAGCCCGATGATGGACAGGGTCCACGTCCAGCCACTGGCGGCGGGCATGCCGATGGCGCTCAGGCCATCGTGGAAGACCACCATGATGGCGGACACAAGCCACTTGAACGGAAACATGATTGTTTCAAAGAAGTCCATACGATATCCCTATTCGTCAGGCCGCGGAACGGCCTTCTCCATCAGTCTGAGCAGCCAGGTACTTGTCCGGATTGTTCAGCACAACAATTGTGGGGGTGCGGTTTGCGGGCCACTCGCATTTACCGGCGGGGACGTGGTCCACACCGCCGGCATTCCAGGGATGGCAGCGCAACAGGCGCTTGAGCGCCAGCCAGCTCCCTTTCACCGCGCCGTGGACCGTGATCGCCTCAAGGGCATAGGCCGAGCAGCTCGGGAAGAAGCGGCAAACCTGGCCGTACAGCGGTGAGATCACCTTGCGGTACGCCAGGAGCAACAGGATGAGGATATTGCGGGGCAAATTCCAGATTGCCCGACCCAGCCATCCGGCTGCGGTTCTTGCAGGAGGGACGACGGCGGCAGTTGAGTTACGCACGCGGGGTCCCTTCCTGTGTTGTCTCGTAAGAAACTGAAGAAGCAGCCTTCGGAAGGCGGCTGCCCAGCCGTTTCATATTGTGTTCCAAGGCGGCGTCATAGTCCGAGCGCAGCTGATGCCAGCTGGCACCCGCCGCGGCAGGCAGGGCCCGAACCACGATGGCGAACCCGCTGCCGTACTTCTGCAACGACATGGCGCCGACTTCTCTCAGTCTCCTCTTAACGAGGTTCCTGACAACAGCGTTCCCGACACTCTTGGAAACGATGAATCCGATCCGGCTTGGTTCATCGGCAGCGAGGGCAGCCGTATATAACACTACGTTCCGGCGTCCATTGCGGACACCGGAACGTACAGTTGTTGAAAAATCGGCTGCAGTCCTCAGACGGTTGCGGGTGGCTAGCACCTTTACACTCGCACAGGGATGTGGACCGACGAGTCAGTTATTTAGGCCGACAGCTCGGTGCGACCCTTGCCACGACGGGCTGCCAGGATGGCACGGCCGGCACGGGTACGCATACGAAGGCGGAAGCCGTGCTTCTTGGCTCGACGGCGGTTATTCGGCTGAAAAGTCCGCTTGCTCACGTTAGTTACTCCAGTGGGATCAAAGGTGCGCCCACCCGATCAAGGGGAAGAACTGGTCGACGCTAAGTTTTGTATGTGCCGCTTCCCTCGACTCGCAAGACGCGGAACGTCGGGAGAGATTCAAATGAGGGGAAAAGCGTACACATGGGACTTCACAACGTTAGGGCTTGCCGCCCTCCCGAGTCAAACCGGGGGTTGCTTCACAAGGTTTCCCCAGCTGTGGCTAACTGCCCTCGCAGCCTGTGGATGAAGCGGGTCACAGGCCCTGTTTGAGAACCACAACGGTGTAATTATCCACAGGAGAGAACCCAGCTATCTTCTAGCCTTTTGATCCCCTACAGTGGCTCAGTAGCCCATTATCCACGGACTGTGCATAACCCTGTGGATTATCCGGGGTCCAGCACGCTGGATTGACCCGTGCGGCTGCAGGTAATGAAGGCACGCAAGTTTGAGGAACTGATTGATGACAGTAGACGAAGCCAACCAAGCCAACACTGTCGGAAGTTCCTGGCGGCGGGTCGTGAGCCTCCTGGAGAACGACCACCGTGTAACTCCCCGGCAGCGCGGCTTTGTCATCCTCGCCCAGGCGCAGGGCCTCATCGGGTCCACCCTGCTGGTGGCCGTTCCCAATGAACTCACCCGCGAAGTTCTGCAAACGCAGGTGAAAGAGGCGCTCGACGACGCACTCCGGAACGTCTTCTCCGACGAAATCCGTTGCGCGATCGACGTCGACACCGATCTGGTGCCGCTCCACACCGAGCCGGAACCCGCCGTCGAGCTGTCCCTTGTGTCCGATCCCTCGGTGGAACTGAAGCCGCAGCCCATGCTGCCGAGCACCTCCCACGAATTTGGCCGCCTGAATCCGAAGTACGTCTTCGACACCTTCGTGATCGGGTCCTCCAACCGCTTTGCCCACGCCGCCGCCGTCGCGGTGGCTGAAGCGCCGGCGAAGGCCTACAACCCGCTTTTCATCTACGGAGACTCGGGACTGGGGAAGACCCACCTGCTCCATGCGATCGGCCACTACGCCCGCCGGCTCTACAGCGGGATCCGGGTCCGTTACGTGAACTCCGAGGAATTCACCAACGACTTCATCAACTCCATTCGTGACGATGAAGGCACCAGCTTCAAGACGACCTACCGCAACGTGGACGTGCTGCTGATCGATGACATCCAGTTCCTGGCCGGCAAGGACCGGACGCTGGAGGAGTTCTTCCACACCTTCAACGCCCTGCACAACAACAACAAGCAGGTGGTCATCACCTCCGATCAGCCGCCCAAGCTGCTTGCCGGTTTTGAGGACCGGATGAAGTCGCGGTTCGAGTGGGGCCTGCTGACGGACATCCAGCCGCCGGAACTCGAAACCCGGATCGCGATCCTCCGGAAGAAGGCCCTCAGTGAGGGCCTCTCCGCCCCGGACGATGCCCTGGAGTACATCGCTTCGAAGATCTCGAGCAACATCCGCGAGCTCGAGGGCGCCCTGATCCGCGTCACGGCCTTCGCCAGCCTCAACCGCCAGCCGGTCGACGTTGCCCTGGCCGAGATGGTGCTCAAGGACCTCATCACCGATGACGGAGCCCAGGAGATCACCTCCGCGCAGATCCTCACGCAGACTGCCGACTACTTCAAGCTCAGCATGGAAGAGCTCTGCAGCAAGTCACGGACCAGGACGCTGGTGACCGCCCGGCAGATCGCCATGTACCTGTGCCGCGAGCTCACGGACATGTCCCTTCCCAAGATCGGGCAGGAGCTCGGCGGCCGCGACCACACCACTGTCATCCACGCGGACCGCAAGATCCGCGAGCTGATGGCCGAGCGCCGAGTGATCTACAACCAGGTGACCGAACTGACCAACCGGATCAAGCAGCAGCAGCGTAATTCCTGAGCTGCCGTTCGGCACTCATACCTTATTAACAGGCACCTGTGGACAAGCCTGTGGATAGTTAAGGGGACAACCGCGGTTAATGGGCTTAAAACCCTTAAGGCGCCTGTGGATCAGCGCTGCGGCCAAAAATGTTATCCCCATCCACACCCTGTTTAAAACCTGCTCCACCCACAGTCCATGAACAGGCCTTAACCCCGGGATCGCACCGCCAAACAGGGTTATCCACAGTATCCACAGCAGTTATTAACACTACTAATCCCTAGAAAATGAAATTCCCTCAAATAACAACTTCGTTCCGGACCCCACACGCCGCCAGGACCGTCCCGGACCCCGGCCGGAAAGCGGCACCTGGCCGGCCCGGCCGAACCACATGGATGTAACCCGGGGATGGGAGAATCACACTTCTTGCGGCTAAGCTGTCTGCAGTGTGTCCGTCCTGGACATCTTTTGTGATTCCCTGCCGGGCTGGTGGCCCGGCCACCAGCGATGACAGCAGCAATGAAAGGCGGCACCCTTCCGTGAAGTTCAGAGTCGAACGGGACGTCCTGGCAGAAGCCGTGACCTGGACCGCCCGGTCGTTGTCTCCGCGGCCGCCAGTACCCGTACTTTCCGGCCTGCTCCTCAAGGCTGAAGCCGGTACCGTCAGCCTCTCGAGCTTTGACTACGAGACCTCCGCCAGGCTCGAAATCCCCGCTGACATCACCACCGAAGGCACGATTCTGGTGTCGGGACGCCTGCTTGCTGACATCTGTCGCAGCCTGCCGTCGGCACCGGTCGAGATCGAAACCGACGGCAACAAAGTCACCCTCAGCTGCCGTCGGAGCAGCTTCCACCTGGCCACCATGCCTGAAGCCGAATACCCGCCACTGCCGGCTCTGCCTCCGATCAGCGGTACGGTCCCGGGCGACGCGTTCGCCCAGGCTGTTTCCCAGGTGATCATCGCGGCCAGCAAGGACGACACCCTGCCGATCCTGACCGGCGTGCGGATGGAGATCGAGGACGACCTCATCACCCTGCTGGCCACCGACCGCTACCGCCTGGCCATGCGCGAAGTGCCATGGAAGCCAGTCACTCCCGGCATCTCCACCAGCGCACTGGTGAAGGCAAAAACGCTCAACGAAGTAGCCAAGACCCTCGGCGGAAGCGGCGACATCCACCTGGCCCTCGCCGACGACGACAGCCGGCTCATTGGATTCGAAAGCGGGGGCCGCACCACCACCTCGCTGCTGGTGGATGGCGATTACCCCAAAATCCGCTCACTCTTCCCTGAATCCACCCCGATCCACGCGACCGTCCAGACCTCGGAACTTGTCGAAGCTGTACGGCGCGTCTCACTCGTGGCGGAACGCAACACCCCGGTCCGGCTCGCCTTCACCCAGGGCCAGCTGCACCTCGACGCCGGAACCGGCGAGGATGCCCAGGCATCCGAAGAGCTGGAAGCCAACCTCACCGGCGAGGACATCACCGTCGCGTTCAACCCGCACTACCTGATCGAGGGTCTGACCGTCATCGAAACCAAGTTTGTGCGCTTCTCCTTCACCAGTGCGCCCAAACCGGCCATGATCACGGCACAGAACGACGCCGATGGCGAGGACCAGGGCGATTACCGCTACCTGGTCATGCCCGTCCGGCTGCCCAACTAGCTGACAGCAGGTGCCGTCCGGAGCCCTCCGGACGGCACCAGCCGCCAGCCATCTGGCTGCTGCCACCCCCGAAACACCCCATCGCAGAAGAGAGTTCATACCGTGCACATCGGACTGATCGGCCTTGGGAAAATGGGTTTCAACATGCGCGAACGGCTGCGCAAGGGCGGAATCGAAGTCACCGGTTTTGATCACAACCCGGATGTCACCGACGTCACCAGTGTGGACGCCCTGATTGCCGCCCTGCCCACACCGCGCCTGCTTTGGGTGATGGTCCCGTCCGGCCAGATCACCGATTCCGTGATCACCGAACTTGGCAACAAGCTTGACGCCGGGGACCTCGTGATCGACGGCGGAAATTCCCGGTACACCGAGGACCAGAAACACGGTGCGGCGCTGGCTGAAAAAGGCATCCGTTTCGCCGACTGCGGTGTTTCCGGCGGGGTCTGGGGCCTTCAAAACGGCTACGGCCTGATGGCAGGCGGGGACGCCGCGGATATTGAACACGCGATGCCTGTCTTCGATGTGCTCCGGCCGGAGGGCGACCGCGCCGACAGCTTCGTCCACGTGGGCGGGATCGGCGCGGGCCACTACGCCAAGATGGTCCACAACGGCATCGAATACGGCCTGATGCAGGCCTATGCCGAGGGCTACGAGCTCCTTGCCGCCAAAGACATCATCACCGACCTTCCCGGCACATTCCGCGCCTGGCAGAAGGGAACCGTTGTGCGGTCCTGGCTGCTGGACCTCATGGTCAAGGCCCTGGACGAGGACCCCGGACTGGCATCGATCGACGACTACGTCGAGGATTCCGGTGAAGGCCGCTGGACCGTGGAAGAGGCAATCGCCAACGCCGTACCCGCCCCGGCCATCACGGCCGCCCTGTTTGCCCGCTTCTCCTCCCGCGAGGACAACTCGCCGGCGATGAAGATGGTTTCCGCGCTGCGTAACCAGTTCGGCGGACATGCGACCCGCCCGGCCAAATAGTCCTGCCCTGAAATCCTGATCCCGGCGTGTACCTAGAACACCTCTCACTTACAGATTTCCGCAGCTACGCCCAGGTGGAACTGAGCCTTGAGCCTGGCGTCACCGTGCTGGTCGGCTCGAACGGCATCGGCAAAACCAACCTGATGGAAGCTATCGGCTACCTGGCCACGCTCAGCTCGCACCGGGTCAGTTCGGACGCACCGCTGCTGCGTTTCGGGACCGAACGGGCGATGATCCGCGCCAGACTGGTCCGCGGCGAGCAATCCACCGTGCTCGAACTTGAGATCAACAGCTCCCGCGCCAACCGCGCGCGGATCAACCGCAGCAATCCGGTCCGGGCCCGGGACATCCTTGGCATCTGCCAGACCGTTCTGTTTGCCCCGGAGGACCTGGCCCTGGTCAAGGGCGACCCGTCCAGCCGGCGCCGCTTCCTGGACGAGCTTCTGGTCAGCCTCATCCCCCGGCACGCAGCTACCCGCAGCGACTACGACCGGGTGCTCAAGCAACGCAACGCCCTGCTGAAATCCGCCCGCGCCGGCAAATTCTCCAGCGGCCACGAGGCCACGCTGGATGTCTGGGACCAGCACATGGCCCGGGCCGGAGCCGAGCTCCTGCATGCGCGGCTTGAACTGGTGGAACGGCTCCGGCCCCACCTCAGGAATGCTTACGCGCAACTCACCGACGGGTCCAAAGATGCGGGCGCCATCTACCGCTCCACACTGCAGGGTGCCTTGGAGGACGACGGCGCCGGCCCGGCTGCAGGCCCCGTCTCCGCCCGCGGCACGGAAAGCACCGGGCCGGCCGAGGACCTGCGCCTTCTATCCGTCGACGAACTCACCGAACGCTACGTCCAGGCTTTTGCAGCGTCACGGCGCAAGGAACTGGACCGCGGAATCTCCCTCGTCGGTCCGCATCGCGACGAACTCGAACTCGTCCTGGGCACGGCCCCGGCGAAAGGCTACGCCTCGCACGGCGAAACCTGGTCCCTGTGCCTGTCCCTGCGGCTGGCCTCGTACTATGTCATGCTCGATGATGCCCGGACCGGCGGGTCCGCACCCATCCTGATCCTGGATGACGTCTTTGCCGAACTTGACGTCCAGCGGCGGCGTAAACTGGCCGCAATAGTATCCGGCGCCGAGCAGGTGCTTGTGACCGCCGCCGTCGAGGAAGATATCCCGGCCGAACTGTCCGGGCGGCGGGTGAAGGTAATCCCGGGAGGAATCGATGAGCAGGAAAATCGATGAATAAGGATACCGACGGCGGTCTGCAACCGGGCCGCGATCCGGACGACATCGACGCTGCCCAGTCGGCACTGAACAGGATGCGCGAGGCTGCCGCATCCCGCGGCGAAATCCGGCGCAAGGCCCCGCCGCGGCCCGGCAGCACCCCGCAAAAAACAGGCCGCAGTTCCGGCGCCACCCGCGGTTTCGGACAATTCCACGGCACCGGCCGGGATCCGATGGGCCTCGGCAAGGTGGTGGGCCGCCTCGTGGCGGAGCGAGGCTGGAGCTCCCCCGTGGCCGTCGGCTCGGTGATGGCCGAGTGGGCGACGCTCGTGGGGCCGGAAATTTCCGCCCACTGCACCCCGGAGAGTTTCACCGACACCACTCTGCACGTCCGCTGTGATTCCACTGCCTGGGCCACGCAACTGCGGCTGCTCAGCCTCAGCCTGCTGGAGAAATTCCGCACCGAACTCGGGGATGGCGTCGTGACCAAAATCCAGGTTCTGGGACCGGCGGCCCCGAGCTGGCGGAAGGGTGGCCGGACCGTCAACGGCCGCGGCCCGCGGGACACCTACGGGTAGTTCCCGCACCTGCCGGAACAGCAGATCTGAAGCACTCCTTGCAAAACTCTTGAAAAATCCGCAAACGGCGTGTAGGGCGCTCAGACGCCCGGGAGTCGTATAGGCACCCCAACCCGGTACTCCTGGAGCCTTGCAGGTGGAGTCTGTGGCCTCCCAGCGGCACTTTGCTCCCCGTTTAGGGCCCCGGAATGCGGGTTTAGCCCCTATAACACGCTAGAATTGTGGTAGATAACTGGGCGCCGGTGAAACGTTGACTGAGTCCGTTTCCGACGCAATATCCGCGTGCGGTAGACGGATCCTCAAGCCAGCAGCACATCCGGTGTCATCAGTGACGTGCCCGTCGGCAGTAGCTGTTTCCTCCGGGAAAGGGCAACGGCCGGCCTTTAGCGAAAAAAGAGGAGTCGAAAGCGCCTGTGGCTAACGACAATGCAGATATCCCGGCAGTGGAACCAGTAGTGGCTGTGGCGGCGGACACCCCGTCGGGAACGGCAACTGCCCACGGCTACGGCGCCAGCGACATCACGGTGCTGGAGGGCCTGGAAGCTGTCCGGAAACGTCCCGGCATGTACATCGGTTCCACGGGACCCCGTGGTTTGCACCACCTGGTCTATGAAGTCGTGGACAACTCGGTCGACGAGGCCCTGGCCGGGTACTGCACCCACATTGAAATTGTGCTGCAGGCCGATGGCGGGGTCAAAGTGGTCGACAACGGCCGCGGCATCCCGGTCGACATGCACCCGACGGAGCACAAGCCGACCGTGGAGGTCGTGATGACCATCCTGCACGCCGGCGGCAAGTTCGGCGGCGGCGGCTACGCCGTGTCCGGCGGACTGCACGGTGTGGGCATCTCCGTCGTGAATGCGCTTTCGAGCCGCGTCGACACCGAGGTCCGCCGGCAGGGCCATCTCTGGCGGATGTCCTTCGCCGATGGCGGCAAGCCCCAGGGCGGCCTCATCCAGGGCGAAGAAACCACCGAAACCGGCACCACCCAGACGTTCTACCCGGACGCCAGCATCTTCGAGTCCACGGAATTCGATTTCGAAACGCTCCGCGCCCGCTTCCAGCAGATGGCGTTCCTGAACAAGGGGCTGCGCATCACGCTGACTGATGAGAGGCGCGCCGCGGCGGAACCGTCCGAGGATGGCGACCTTGACCTCGACGCTGTTCCGACCGAAGGGGAAGTCCCCGCAGAGTTCCACACCGTGGTGTACCAGTACGACGACGGCCTGCTGGACTACGTGAAGCACCTGAACTCCGGCAAGAAGGTCGATGTGGTCCACGAGGACGTCATCGCCTTCGAAACCGAGGATACCGAACGGCACATCGCCCTGGAAATGGCGATGCAGTGGACCAACGCATACTCCGAGAGCGTCCACACCTACGCCAACACCATCAACACCCACGAGGGCGGCACCCACGAAGAGGGCTTCCGCGCCGCGATGACCTCGCTCATCAACCGCTATGCGCGGGAGAAGAGCATCATCAAGGAGAAGGATGACAACCTCACCGGTGACGACATCCGCGAAGGCCTGACCGCCGTCATCTCGGTCAAGCTGGCCGAACCGCAGTTCGAGGGCCAGACCAAGACCAAACTCGGCAACTCCGAGGTTAAGGGCTTCGTCCAGCGCGTCGTCACCGACGGACTCGGCGACTGGCTGGAACGCAACCCCGGCCCGGCCCGCGACGTGATCCGCAAGGCCATCTCTGCCGCGCAGGCCCGGATGGCAGCGCGCAAGGCCCGCGACAACGCGCGCCGCAAGAGCCCGCTGGAATCCTTCGGCATGCCCGGCAAACTCTCCGACTGCTCTTCGAAGAACCCGGAGAAGTGCGAGGTCTACATTGTGGAGGGCGACTCCGCCGGCGGCTCCGCCAAGCGCGGCCGCAACCCCGAGACCCAGGCCATTCTTCCGCTGCGCGGCAAGATCCTGAACGTGGAGCGTGCCCGGCTGGACAAGGCCCTGGGCAACGCTGAGGTCCAGTCCATGATCACGGCGTTCGGGACCGGGATCGGCGAGGACTTCGATCTGAGCAAACTGCGTTATCACAAGATCGTCCTGATGGCCGATGCCGACGTCGACGGACAGCACATCACCACGCTGCTGATGACGCTGCTGTTCCGCTACATGCGCCCGCTGATCGAGAACGGTTATGTCTACCTCGCCCAGCCGCCGCTCTACCGGATCAAATGGTCCAACGCACCGCACGACTACGTCTACAGCGACCGGGAACGGGATGCCCGGCTGCTTTCCGGCCAGGCGGCCGGCCGCCGCATCCCCAAGGACAACGGCATCCAGCGCTACAAGGGCCTCGGTGAAATGGACTACACCGAGCTTTGGGACACCACCATGGACCCCGACCACCGCACCCTGCTGCAAGTCACCATGGACGACGCCCTGGCCGCGGACCAGACCTTCTCCACCCTCATGGGCGAAGATGTCGAATCCCGCCGAAACTTCATTCAGCAGAACGCCAAGGACGTTCGGTTCCTCGATATCTAGCGGTCGCCAGGCGCCCTGAATATTCCCGGACTGATATATACCTGAAACGGAAAATATAGACTATGAGTGACGAAACACCAGAAGTTCCGGCCGGACCGGCCGATGTCGAGCCGGTTATTGAGGGCACTGTCCTTGACACCGATGTCCTGACCGACCGTGTGGAACAGGTGGACCTGCAGACGGAAATGCAGCGCTCCTACCTTGACTACGCGATGGCTGTCATTGTGGGGCGCGCCCTTCCGGACGTCCGCGACGGACTAAAGCCCGTTCACCGCCGGGTGCTCTATGCGATGTTCGACGGCGGATACCGCCCGGAGCGGTCCTTCAACAAGTGCGCCCGCGTGGTCGGCGAAGTCATGGGCCAGTACCACCCGCACGGCGACACCGCCATCTACGATGCGCTGGTCCGCCTGATCCAGGACTGGACCATGCGCTACCCGCTGGCGCTGGGGCAGGGCAACTTCGGCTCCCCGGGCAACGACGGCGCTGCAGCACCGCGGTACACGGAAACGAAAATGGCCCCGCTGGCCATGGAAATGGTCCGGGACATCGACGAGGAAACCGTCGATTTCCAGGACAACTACGACGGCAAGAACCAGGAACCCACCATCCTGCCGGCTCGCTTCCCGAACCTCCTGGTCAACGGCTCCTCGGGCATCGCCGTCGGCATGGCCACCAACATCCCGCCGCACAACCTCCGGGAGGTCGCCGACGGCGTCCAGTGGTACCTGTCCAACCCGACCGCCAGCCGCGAGGAACTGCTCGAAGAGCTGATCGTCCGCATCAAGGGACCCGACTTCCCGACCGGCGCCACCATCCTGGGCCACAAGGGGATCGAGGACGCCTACCGCACGGGTCGCGGCTCGATCACCATGCGCGCCGTGGTCAATGTGGAGGAACTCCAGGGCCGCACCTGCCTCGTGGTCACTGAGCTGCCTTACCAGGCCAACCCGGACAACCTGGCGATCAAGATTGCCGAGCTCGTCAAGGACGGCAAGATCTCGGGAATCGCCGACCTGCGCGATGAAACCTCGGGACGCACCGGCCAGCGCCTCGTGATCGTGCTCAAGCGCGACGCCGTCGCCAAGGTGGTGCTGAACAACCTCTACAAGCACACCCAGCTGCAGGACAACTTCGCCGCCAACATGCTCGCGATCGTCGACGGCGTGCCCCGCACGTTGAGCCTTGATGCGTTCATCCGCCACTGGGTCACGCACCAGATGGACGTCATCGCCCGCCGGACCCGCTACCGCCTGCGCAAGGCCGAGGAGGAAGCGCACATCCTGCGTGCCCTCCTCAAGGCGCTCGACGCGCTTGACGAGGTCATCGCGCTGATCCGGGCGTCGAACACCACCGAAGCTGCCCGCGACGGGCTGATGCAGCTCCTGGACATCGACGAACTCCAGGCGCGCGCCATCCTGGACATGCAGCTGCGCCGCCTCGCGGCCCTGGAACGCCAGAAGATCCAGGACCGCCACTCCGAACTCGAAGCCATGATCACCGAGTTCAACTCGATCCTTGCCTCGGAGGAACGCCAGCGCGGGATCATCAGCACCGAGCTGGCCGAAATCGTGGCCAAGCACGGCGATGACCGCCGCACCAGGGTCCTGCTGGGCTTCGACGGCGACATGTCCATGGAGGACCTGATCCCCGAGGAGGAAATGGTCGTCACGATCACCCGCGGCGGCTACGTCAAGCGCACCCGCAGTGACAACTACCGCTCGCAGCAGCGCGGCGGCAAGGGCATCAAGGGCGCGCAGCTGCGCGGCGACGACGTCGTCGAGCACTTCTTCGTCACCACAACCCACCACTGGCTGTTGTTCTTCACGAACCTGGGCCGGGTCTACCGGGCGAAGGCGTACGAACTCGTGGAAGCCGGGCGCGACGCCAAGGGACAGCACGTCGCGAACCTGCTGGCCTTCCAGCCGGACGAGCACATCGCCCAGGTGCTGGACCTGCGGGATTACCAGCAGTCACCGTATCTGGTTCTGGCCACCAAGCGGGGCCTGGTGAAGAAGACCCGCCTTGAGGACTATGACACCAACCGCTCCGCAGGAGTCATCGCGATCAACCTGCGCGACGGGGATGAACTGGTCTCCGCCCAGTTGGTCTCGGAGACGGATGACCTGATGCTCGTCTCACGCATGGGGCAGTCCATCCGCTTCACCGCCACCGATGAGGCCCTGCGTCCGATGGGCCGGGCAACCTCCGGTGTCACCGGCATGAAGTTCCGCGAGGACGACGAGCTGCTGGCGGCCGACGTCGTCACCGACGGCTCCTTCGTTTTCATCGTCACCGAGGGTGGCTACGCCAAGCGCACCGCCGTGGAGGAATACCGGCTCCAGGGCCGTGGCGGCCTCGGCATCAAAGTCGGCAAGTACCAGGAGGAGCGCGGCCACCTCGTGGGCGCGCTGATTGTCCAGGAAGAAGACGAGGTCCTGGTGGTCATGGAAGGCGGCAAGGTGGTCCGTTCCTCCGTGGCCGGAGTGCCGGCCAAGGGCCGCGACACCATGGGCGTCATCTTCGCCAAGCCGGACAAGAACGACCGCATCATCGAGGTGGCGCGCAACAGCGAACGCGGCCTCGAAACCGACGATTCGTCCGAAGGACAAGATACAGGCGAAGATACAGGCGGGGACACGGGTGAAGACGCAGAGGTGGCGGCCGAAAGTCAGTCATCCGCGCCGGATGACGTAACGTTGGCTGAAGATACCGGATCACATGAGGGGTCCGCAGCGGAAGAATCAGCACCGGCCCCGGAGTCAGATGAGTCATCAGGCAATGCCGAGCTGGACGAAGACAACACCGGAGGTAACGAGTGAGTAATTCCGACTCATATCCCAAGTCGAACAGCGGCGTTCCTGGCGGAATGCGGCAGCCAGCCTCCGCGCCGCGGGTAAGCGCGCCGGCCCGTCCCGAGCAGCGCCCCGGCGTGCCCGGAAGCGCCAACGGATCGGTCCAGCGGCCACTGGCACCGGGCCAGCGTCCCGTACAGGGCCGCCCTGCGGTTCCGGGACAGCGTCCGGTGACGCCGGGACAGCGGACGGGCCAGAATAACGCCGGGCTGATCAAGCCGGCACCCAAGGCCAAGGTGCGCCGTGCCCGCCTGCTGGTGAGCAAGGTTGACCCCTGGTCCGTGCTGAAGATGGCGTTCCTGCTCTCCGTAGCCCTGGGCATCGTGACGGTAGTGGCAGCGATCGTGCTCTGGACGGTCCTGGACCTGACCGGAATTTTCGACCAGGTCGATGGCCTGCTCGGAACCCTGGCCGGCTCGGAAGGAGGCGGCTTCGAATTGAAGAAGGTCGCTTCGCTGGGACAGGTGGCATCCTTCGCCACCATCATCGCCGTCATCAACGTGGTCCTGCTTACGGCGCTGTCGATGCTCTCAGCGGTTCTGTACAACATCTCCGCCACCCTCGTGGGCGGCATCGGCGTCACCCTTACGGACGACTAGAACCCGTAGTTTTCCCGGACTTTTCCCGGGGAAATGCCTCGATTTGAGATCGGGCCGGGATGTGCTGTACAGTCATATCTCGGCCCGATGAGGCATCGGGGCGTATAGCTCAGGCGGTTAGAGCGCTTCGCTGATAACGAAGAGGTCCCAGGTTCAAGTCCTGGTACGCCCACGGAATCTGTACAGATTCATGTGGAGGTTCGGTTGATATTTGATTATCGCCGGACCGGAACGGGGTGCATGTGAAGAAGTTGCTCGTTGTTGCAGCTACGATCGCAGGTGTCCTGCTCTACAGGAAGGTGCAGGAATCCGAGGCCCGGAAAACGGTCTGGAGCGAATCAACCGATACGGTTGACTAGCTCTGATTCCCGGGTTCGGGAGCTGGAAAACGGCTCGCCGAACTAGGGTATGATTGCCGGGTTGCTTCTTATGGGGGCATGGCGCAATTGGTAGCGCACCTGCTTTGCAAGCAGGGGGTTCGGGGTTCGAGTCCCCGTGCCTCCACCATAGGAAAGGCCCCGGACCGCGGAAACGCGGTCCGGGGCCTTTTGCATGCCCGGGAACTTTCCGAGCCGGTTCCCACTCAATTCCGGCTGGGCCGCCCCTTGAGTCCGCCCAAGGCTGGGAGCTGCCGGCGTCATTCCTTGGGCTTGGCATAGTCGTCCATGCCCTGCCAGTCGATATAGACGTACGGCTCATCGCCGACGACCCAGGCATCGTGACCCGGCGGGATAATGCCGAAGTCACCTGGGCCGAACTCGTTTTCCTCGCCGTCGTCCATGACGACCTTGAGACGGCCCGAAACGGTGTATCCCTTGTGGGCAATCATGCAGCTGTCCGTCTGGGCTATCGGCTTGACGTGCTGGGACCACTTCCAGCCGGGCAGGAACGTCACACGTGACACGGCGCCGGCCTCGAGATTGACGAGCTCCACGTGGCCCATCCCGTCTTTGACGGGGCGGGTCTCCTCCGGATTGTCCAGGCTCTTGCGGATGGTTGCAGCCATGATGGTCTCCTCTGTGGATGATGGTGAGACCGGATTTAAGCCTGTCACTGCCGCCGGCCGCGGTCAAGGATGCGCGGGCGTGAGCGGCCCGCTCCCCGCCCCCACTACTGTGGGACCGTGAACTTCTTCATTGCCGCCCTGGGCGTCCTCGGAGTGGCCTCCTCCGGGCCCCTCATTGCCGCTACTCTGGGGGCCACCTCGGTAAGTGCCCTGGCAATCGCCTTTTGGCGCAACGCGATCGGGTCGGTGGTCATGGCCGGGCCCGTGCTGGTGCGCAACCCCGGCCACTTCGGCCGGGTTACCGGCAGGGAGTTTGGCTGGTCGCTTGCGGCTGCCGTCGCGCTGGCCCTGCACTTTGCCTGCTTTATCACCTCGTTGCAGCTGACCTCCGTCGCGGCGGCCACCGCCCTCGTCTGCCTCCAGTCCGGCTGGATCGCAATTTTCCTGCTCTTCCGGGGAGTCCGGCACCGCTGGCCGGTCCTGTTGGGGCTGGGCATTGCCTTCGGCGGCGTTGTCGTGATTACCGGTTTCGACATGGGGGGTTCGCCGAAGGCGCTGCTGGGCGACCTCCTGGCGGTAGCGGGCGGTGCCCTCGCGGGCGTCTATACCCTTGCCGGCGGCAAGGCACGCCAGACCATGGGGACGGGTGTCTACACGACCCTCTGCTACGGCATGTGCGCCGCCGTCGTCGCGCTGCTGGCACTGTTCTCACAGCAGCCGCTGGCAGGATTCGAAGCCGCCGGCTGGTTCGGCATCCTGGCGATTACGGTGTGCGCGCAACTGATCGGCCACACGGCCTTCAACCACCTGCTCGCCACGATGAGCCCGCTGCTGGTATCCATGATCATCCTGCTGGAGATTCCCGGTGCCGCGCTGCTCGCTGCGGCGTTCCTGTCCGAGACCCTGCCAGCCGGGACCTACGCCGGCCTCGTGCTGATCCTGGTGGGGCTCGCCGTCGTCGTCGTGGGGCAGCGCGGCTCCCGTCCTGTGCGGCGCAGTGCAGCCCCGCTGGCCGAGCTGGGGACCGACTGATGGGCGGCCGCTGCCAGCGCTACTGGCCGCCGCGGCGGGCGGGCTGGGCCGTATTGACCGTGTGGATCGCACGGAGGAGCTTGGCCGGGAAATAGACGGAGAAGAAGACGACCATAGGGGCCTTGAGCGCCATCTTCTTGACGTTGTGCGCCTTGTACGTGCGGTCGAAGCGCGTTACGTAGTACCGGTAGTCGCGGGGAGAGTCTTCGAGGCGGCGTGCGGACATTCCGGAGACCATCTGCGGCCAGTACTGGATCCGGAGCTCGTGGTCGGCCAGGTGCAGGGACAGATCGATGTCCTCGTGCATCTCGTCCTTTTCGTCGCGGCACGTTTCGGTCCGGATGATTTCCCACGCTGAACGGCGGAGGGCCATATTGGACCCAAAGAGGAAGTGGTACTGGTGCTTGGCAAGCTTGAGCATCAGCTGGCGCATCTTGTCGTCGGCTTTGAGGCCGAAGCGCCGCATCGGCATATCGTAGTAGACCACCGGTCCGGTCGCGGCGTGCACGGACTGGTCGCGGAAGGCCTTCTGCACTTCCTCGACCCAGTCGGGCTCCAGCACGGAATCGGCGTCTATCCGCCCGAGGATGTCTCCCGTGGCATGGTCCAGGCCGAAATTGCGGGTGGGGATCAGACCCTGGTGCCGGTCCTGGCTGAGCAGGATGATGGGGCTCTCCGGATATTCCGACTGCATCTGCCTGACGATATCGGCTGTGCGGTCCTTCGACATGTTGTCCACCACGATGATCTCGTGGGCCGGGACGGACTGGTACACGGCAGCAATGAGGCACTGCCGGATGACGCTTTCCTCGTTGAAGGCCGGGATGACAATGGACACAGCAGGTGTGTGCACAGCATCGTGTAAGGCATCCTCAGAGGATTTTTCGGGTGACATTCCCCTAAATTTAGCACCCGTGACATTTTTCCGGCCCGCAGCCGGGCATTGCCCCGGATACGAACTGGTAAACATCGCGCGAAAAAGGGAGGAATCCCGCCGATGGCGGAATCCCTCCCTCAGTGGCTGCTTCCGGGCAGCCCGCCAGCTGTTTTAGAGGCCGGTTTTCTTGTCCGCGCCGTTGTTGCGGCTGGCGGCGATGTTCTGGACCGCAGTCTTGGCATCGGTGGCAACCTTGGCGGATGCGTCCTTGATGTCCTCGACAGCGTCCTCTGCGGCGTGCTTGGCCTTGTCCGCGGCGTCGTCGGCGGATTCTGCAACATCAGCCGAAGCGTCCGCTGCGGTGTCCGCGGCTGCGACCGTTGCTTCGGCGGCCTTGTCGGCGGCTTCCTTGACCGAATCCTTGACCTCGTTGACCGTAGTGGCCGGCACAGGGGCGGGCGTTACCGGCGCCGGCGTCTTCCACGGGTCTTCGACCGGCTGGGAAGCCTTCCAGGCGGCAACTCCGGCGGCCACGGCTGCGGCAATGACGCCGAAGACCAGCCATCCGCGGTGCCTGGGCTTCTGCGGCTTGCCGATGACTGCCTTGCCGGCGTGGCCCGCAGCGACCTTGACGCGGCTTCCGGCCGTCTTCGCCTGCTCCTGCACGGTGTGGATGATTCCCACGTCGCCGAGCTTCTGGGCGACCGCATCCACATGGGCGGGAGCGCTTTCGAGCGTCCGGTGCACAGCTTCGGATGCCTGGCCGATCTGGTCCGAGAGCTTCGGCAGATAGTCGACGACAACCCGGTCGCGCGCGTTGGCGATGACCGGCGTCGCCTTGTCCAGTGCCTCATGCAGGCGCGGGGTCGCACCCTCAACGGCGTCGTGGATCTTCGGTGCCAGGTGGGCCAGGCTGTCCTGAATGCGCGGGGTTACCGTCGCAACGCCGTCGGCGAGGTTGTAGGCCGCCGACTTGAGACCTTCCTGGATCTTGGGAGAAGCGGTATCCAGGCCCTGCTGCAGGCGCGGCACAGCCCAGTTGACTGCTGCTTCAACCCGCGGGGTAGCCCATTCCCTGGCGTTCTCTACTCCGGTGCTGACGGACTGCTCCAGCTCCCGGGCAATACGATCCGTTTTCTTCACAACTACCTCCCGATTAATGTGACGGTTCTGCAGTTAGCCTACGTGTCCCGGACCTCACCGGCTATTCTTCAGGCCGATTTGGGCCGGATTTCACCCAGCGCGGAACTGGCGGACCGGCCAGGTGTGGAGTGGGCTGTCATGGAAGAATAGGGCCTATGACTGCCATCGCAACTGCAAAAGCAACCATCCACACGAGCATGGGCGACATTGTCGTCAACCTCTTCGGCAACCACGCCCCCAAGACCGTCGAGAATTTCGTCGGGCTGGCCACCGGCGAGAAGGCCTGGACGCACCCGGAGACCGGCGAGGACAAGACGGGGACGCCGTTGTATGACGGCACCATCTTCCACCGCATCATCAAGGACTTCATGATCCAGGCGGGCGACCCCCTGGGCCGCGGTGTCGGCGGACCGGGCTACAAGTTCGATGATGAAATCCACCCGGAGCTGACTTTCAACGAGCCCTACAAGCTGGCCATGGCGAACGCCGGGATCCAGATGGGCCGCGGCACCAACGGTTCGCAGTTCTTTATCACCACCATCCCCACCGGCTGGCTGCAGGGCAAGCACAGCATCTTCGGCGAGGTGGCAGACGAGGACTCCAAGAAGGTCGTTGACGCCATCGAGGGTGTCCGCACCGGGATGGGCGACCGCCCGGTCGAGGACGTCACCATCAACAGCATTGATGTCGAAAAGCTCTAAGCCCAGCGCATGAGCTACGGAATTCCGGCGGCAGAGCCGTCCGCGCAGATTCCGGTGTGCCCCCGGCACCCGGACCGGCCCGCCTATGTGCGCTGCCAGCGCTGCGGGCGCCCTGCGTGCCCCGACTGCCAGCGGGCGGCAGCCGTCGGATTCCAGTGCGTTGACTGTGTCAACGAAACAAAACGCACGACCCCGGACGTCAGGACCGTATACGGCGGTGCCGTGACCACCGGCAAGCCGCTGGTCACCTACTTCATCATCGGGCTCTGCGCCCTGGTCTATGTGCTCCAGTGGCTCGTCCCCGACGATTTGATCTACCAGAACCTGGCTTTCGCCACTGTCTATGCCTCCCCGGAATACGGGGTGTTCGAACCGTGGCGGATGGTGACGTCTGCCTTTCTCCATTCCCAGGGCTTCATTCTCCACATCGTGCTCAACATGTACATGCTGTGGATTTTTGGCCAGGCACTCGAGCCGCTCCTGGGCCGCATCCGCTTCCTGGCTGTCTATTTGCTGTCCGCCTTCGGCGGATCGGTAGGCTTCCTCCTGCTGACACCCGGGTACGTCCCGGGCCAGATCCCCACGGGCGTGGTGGGCGCTTCCGGTGCCATTTTCGGCCTCTTCGGCGCCATGCTGGTGGTCCAGCGCCGCCGCGGCGGCGACACCAGACAGCTGTGGGTGTTGATTATCATCAACGGCGTCATTGGCTTTGTGGTCCCCTCAATTGCCTGGCAGGCGCACCTTGGTGGAGCACTCACAGGTGCCCTGTGCGCGGCTGTCATCGCCTACACGCCCCGCGGTCCGCGACAGGGGCTGCTGCAAGCCGGTGGCCTGGCAGTGGTACTGGCCCTGCTCATCGCGGCCTCCGCACTCCGAGTCGCCGGCGCCTGACCGCGCTGCCGCTTTCCTCCTCCGCCCGGCCCGTCTGCCTCCCCGGCGGCTTTCCCACCGTGTGCCGTTTTCCACAGCGTGGCCACAGCGCGTCGGACGTGCCTTTTGGCGGCCTGCCGCCGCCGCCCGCGGCCTTCCCTCGACACTGGAGGGCAATCCCCACCCACCCTGCGGGCGTTGTCCACAGGTGTTATCCACACTGTTGGTAACTTACACGGCTGTAGTTCATGGCGGCATAGTGGATCTGAGGGCCACACCGGGCAATTTTGTTCCACGGCATGTCCCGATCTCCACAATTGTGGATAACTCCTGTGAGCGGCCCTGTGGTTAAGTGGACAACACGGCCGGTGAAGACTCCGCAAGCCGGACTCGGTCGGGGTATCCGGCGTGGGTGGGCAGGGAAGCAGTCCTGTCCCCTTCGGGCCACTCCGGGCACAAATCAGATTTCAACAGGGTTATTCACAATGTTAATAACTTGTCGCTCGAAGCATTCCGGGCGGAATTGGCGCTGTGTGGCGCCGGAAACCAAGGAAATTCGCTCTCCCGGGCACGTTATCCCCAACTGTGGATAAGTTGTGGGTACTGCATTGTTGTTAAGTGGATAACTTTGCCCGGCCTCACACTGGCCTGGAGACCACGCGGACACCGCATGCCACGGCTGCCGCGTCCGGAGCGGCCCCGCGCCCGCGAAGTTATCCACAGGGAATCCACACTTGTTAATAACTCACGGGAGCGAAAGGGTCCGCTCGGCGTTTATCGGGAGGGCGTTCCGGGGGCATCCTGGGGCCAGCACCCGCGGGGAGGCCGTGCAGGCCGGACAGAGCCGCATGAAAGTTATCAACATTGTGGATAACTTTGGCGGAGTTGTGCACAGCGCTGCTGCGTCAGCGCGGCCAGACGCCTGAGCTGCCCCGGCGGTGGCTGTCCAGGAGATGTGTGTCGATCATGCCGATCGCTTCCATCAGGGCGTACATCGTAGTGGGCCCGACGAAGGCGAAACCCCGTTTCCGCAGCGCCCTGGACAGGGCAACTGACTCTGCTGAGGTGGTTGGGATGTCCGCATGGGAGACCGGCTCCGGCGTGGACTCCGGCTGGAAGGACCACACGAAGTCCGGCAGCCCACCGTCGTCCCTCAAAGCAATGGTGGCCTGGGCGTTCGTGATGGCGGCCCGGATCTTGAGCCGGTTGCGGACGATTCCGTTATCGAGCAGCAGACGCTCGACATCCGTTTCAGTGAAAGCGGCTACTGTCTCGGGATGGAAGTCGTGGAAGGCTGTCCGGAATGCCGGCCTCTTCCGGAGAATCGTGGCCCAGGACAGCCCCGCCTGGAACGCCTCGAGGCTGATGCGCTCGAAGAGGCCCTGCTCGTCCCGTACCGGGAGCCCCCACTCTGTGTCGTAGTAAGCGCGCAGCAACGGGTCCACGGCCGCCCACGGGGGCCGGGCGAGGCCGTCGTCGCCGAGGACCGAGCCGGATGCTGCCGGGGCCATTGTGATTCCTTCGCTCGCCCAATTCTTCGTTCCAGCATTATCGACCGCTTGGGGGCCCCGGCGTTAACGCAAAAGACCGGCACACTCGGTGTGCCGGTCTTTTCTCAGTTGCAGCGGCCTTCAGGAACGCCACCGGGTGGTCATCAGGAAGCCGATGATGGCGATGCCGAAGCCGGCGATGATGTTCGCGGATCCCCAGGCGGCGACGGGGAAGGCGCCCTGGCTGATGTAGAAGGTGATGATCCAAAGGAGCCCGATGATCATCAGGCCGAACATCACCGGCTTGAACCAGACCGGGTTCGGCTTGTGCGCGTGCGCCGTGGAAGTCTGCGTCGTGGCGGGAATGGTCCTTTTGCGGCGCTTTGACTCGGGCACGGGTCCTCCTAGGCGGCTGGAACAGGAGCGGGACCTGGCTTGATATCCTGCAAGAAGGAATACACCGGCGGTCAACGCGCTCCTGGTCACGTTTGAGTTCTTATTCGGAGCCAATTCTAGCTGTTGTTCAGGCCGCCGGGGCGTCCGCCGCGAACGTCCCGCTTTCCTGGATGGCACAATCCACCCAGTTCACTGATTCAACGATTGGTTCAGCAAGGCACCCATGAGCACAACCAAGATCCTCGTCGTCGACAACTACGACAGCTTTGTGTACACCCTGGTGGGGTATCTCCAGGAACTGGGCGCAGAGACCACCGTCGTCCGCAACGACGACGTCACCCTGGCCGAGGCTATTGACCTGGCGGAAGCGCGCGACGGCGTCCTCATCTCGCCCGGCCCCGGAAACCCCGCGGGTGCAGGGGTCTGCATTGAGTTGATCAAGTGGTGCGGCAGCCACAACAAACCGATGCTGGGCGTCTGCCTGGGCCACCAGGCACTGGCCGAGGCCTACGGGGGAACCGTCACCCACGCGCCCGAGCTGATGCACGGCAAGACGTCCCTGGTGGAGCACCGCGGCGGCAGTGTCTTCGACGGGCTGCCATCGCCCTTCACAGCGACCCGCTACCACTCCCTCGCTGCCGTCCGAGGGAGCATCCCGGATGTCCTGGAGATCACCGCCGAGACGGGCACCGGTGTGGTGATGGGGCTGCAGCACCGGACCGCGCCCCTGTGCGGGGTGCAGTTCCACCCGGAGTCCGTCCTGACCGAAGGCGGCTACCAGATGCTCGGGAACTGGCTGGAATCGCTCGGCATGGCCGGAGCGGCCCAGCGCGCGGCCGGGCTCAGCCCGCTCATCAAGCACTAGCCGAAAAGCCGCCCGGCCAGCGTCGACTTACTTCGAGCTCTTAGTGGGCGTCGGGGTCGGCGTGGCGCTGGGGCTCGGGGCCGGCGGCGGCGGTGGCGGCGGAGCCTTGGCCACAGTGACGGTGACCGTCTTGCCCTGTTCCACCAGGGCGTCGGCGGCGTCGGCCTGCCCGGTGACCTTTCCCGGCTCCACCTGGGAGTTTTCAACTTCCGTGGCGTTCATGCCGAGGCCAACAGCCTTCAGGGCGGCCTCAGCCTCTGCCTGCGGAAGCCCAATGAGCTGCGGAACCGCCACCTTGCCGGTCGAGACAATGATTTCCACGGTGCTGCCTGCGGCCACATTCTGGCCCGGGGCAGGGTTGGTTGTGATCACAATGCCGGCCGGGACCGTCGGACTGTTCGCCATGGTGGTGCCGGGTGCTCCGGCGAGGCCCTTCTGGCGCAGGACATCGCGGGCGGCGGCCTCCGTCCGCCCGGGCAGGTCCGCGGGTATGGTGATGACGCTGGGGCCTTCTGAGATGTTGAGCGTGATGGCCGAATCGGGCTCCAGTGAGGTCCCCGTCGTGGGGACGGTGCCGACAGCGATGCCCTTGGCGATCGTCTCGTGCTGCATCCGGCTGAGCTGGGGTTTAAGCCCGGCGTTGTAGAGCTTCTGGAGGGCCTCGGTCTCGGTCAGCGACGTCACCGACGGGACCAGGACCTTGGCTACGGGCGGCGGTGCCTGGTTCATCATGTTGTAAAGCCACAGGCCGCCTCCCGCCAGCACCAGGACGGTGACGATCACCAGTGCGGAGATCCACGTCCGGCGTCGCGACCGCTGCCGCGCGGTGTGCTCGCGTTCGGGCGGCAGCACCAGTGGCAGGCTGCCGGTGTCTTCGGCGCCATAGGCAACCCCTTGTGCCATCAGAGCGTTCTCATCCTCGGCCGAGGCCTCCGGCACCGGACGTAGCCTGCCCGTGGGGGTCTCATCGAGGAACTTCGCGCCGGTCACCGAGAACGCGGCGGTCGCTGCGCTGTCCGGCGTCGGGATTGTGTCATGGGGATCGGTGGGGGCTTCGCTCGCGGCCGGCGCGGCGACGCCCACGCCACTGCGTGCGGCCCGAAGAGCGCGGCGGAAGGCTGCCGCATCCTGGAAGCGGTCCGCACGGTTCTTCTGGAGTGCCTTCATCAACACGCTGTCCAGCGCCTCGGAGACATCAGGGTTCAAGCTGCTGGCCAGTCCGGGGATCTCACGCACATGCTGGTAGGCGACGGAAACGGGGCTGTCGCCGATGAAAGGCGGGCGGCCGGTCAGCATCTCATACAGGAGACAGCCAGCGGAGTAGAGGTCGCTGCGGGCGTCCACCGTCTCGCCGCGGGCCTGCTCCGGTGAAAGGTACTGGGCGGTGCCCACCACGGCCTGGGTCTGGGTCATGGTTGCTGCCGAGTCGGCCATGGCGCGGGCAATCCCGAAGTCCATGACTTTCACGCTGTTGTTCTCCGGGCAGAACATCACATTGGCCGGTTTGATATCGCGGTGCACGATCCCGGCCTTGTGGCTGTAGTCCAGGGCAGCGAGAACCCCGAGCGTGAAATCGATCGCCTGGTCGATGCTGACTTCCTTGGCCCGGATCAGATCGCGGATCGTCCTGCCGGACACGAACTCCATCACGATGTACGGCACCCGGACGGTGTCCTCGTGGTCACCGGGAACCGCATGGTCGCCGGTGTCATAGATGGCAACGATCGAGGGGTGGTTCAGGGCGGCCACCGCCTGCGCCTCGCGCTTGAACCTGGCCTGGAACTGGGGGTCCCGGGCCAGGTCCGGGCGCAGAAGTTTGACGGCGACGGTGCGTCCCAGCCGGGTGTCGACGCCGCGGAAGACGTCGGCCATGCCGCCGCGGCCGATCAGCTCACCCAGCTCATAGCGTCCGCTGAGGACGCGCTGCGTGTTCACGGGGCCGCGGTCCTCCCGGTGCGATGGGGTGCGGGGTGAATTGGGCATGGTGGCCTACGTTCCCGTCGGGCTCGGGGTTGACTGCGTGGCCGCGGCCTTGGCCAGGTGGTAGGTCACGAGCGAACCGGCAGGCACCTTGCTGCCGGAGGCAGGCTCGGAGCTGACGAACGTGCCGGGCTGTTCCTTTTTGCCGGTGGGGCTGACAGGATCACCCTTGGCCCAGCGTAGGCCGGCATTCTCGATGGCCTGCTGGACAGCGGCTTCGCTGGCACCTGACGCCAGGGTAGGCACCGTAACGGCTTCGGGGCCCTTGGAGTAGGACACCTTGATGGTTGTGCCGGGCTGGACCCGCCCGGCGGGGTCGATCTGGACAACCGTTCCGGGGGTGGAGTCGTCAAACACCTCGACGCCCGTGACGACAAGGCCCAGACCAATCAGTTCGCTGCGCACCTGATTGAAGGGGCGGCCCAGATAGCTTTCCGGAATCAGATTGATGGCAGCCGGCGTGGACTGGGTGGGGGCCGCGGAGCTGCTCGTGGGGCTGGCGCTCGTGGTGGTCGGGGAGGCGCTGGTGGTGGTCGGCGCCGCGCTGGTGGCGGCGCTGCTGCTCGCGGGGGCCTGCGGTGTGAAGATTCCGGCCTGGCTGAGCATGACCCCCACCAGGGCGAACAGCACCAGCAGGATCAGGGCAATCAGCGGCCAGGTCCAGGGACTGCGGCCGCGCCGTTCGGGCTGGTGGACCGGCTCGTCGTCGTAGTCGTCGTCTTCCTGGACCCAATTGCGTTCCGCCGCGAGGGCGTCGGCGCGCGAGAGCGTGTTGCGGGCGCCGTATGCGCTGGCGGCCGCGGCCCCGGCCGCCAGCCCTGCCGCGGCACCCGCGCCGGCGGCGCCGACGACAGGCAACGCCGAGGTGGCCGACGTCGAACGGTCTGCCGCACCGATGACACCGGTCGCGGCGGTGGGAATGTCCACCGGCGCCGTGATGGGTCCGGTGGCTGCCTCGAAGAGCAGCATGCCCGGAACGGCGGCGTGCGCTGCGGCGATGTCGCCGTTGCGGATGGCTTCGGCGGCCTCGGAGAGTTTGAGGGCGTCGGCCGGGCGGTTCTTGGGGTCCTTGGCCAGCATGGACATCAGCAGGGCCCGGACCGGCTTCGGCAGGGTTTCCGGCAGCGGCGGCGGGGCATCGTTGACCTGGGCCAGCGCGATGGCAATCTGGGATTCGCCCGAGAACGGGCGGTGCCCGGTGAGGCACTCGTAGCCGATCACGCCGAGGGCATAGATGTCCGAAGCGCCGGTAGCCAACTGGCCGGTGGCCTGTTCCGGAGCCAGGTACTGGGCAGTTCCCATCACCTGTCCGGTCTGGGTGAGCGGCACCTGGTCCGCCAGCCGGGCGATGCCGAAGTCGGTCACCTTGACACGGCCGTCCGGGGTGATCAGCAGGTTGCCCGGCTTGATGTCCCGGTGGACCAGGCCCTGGGCATGGGCGACCGAGAGGGCCCGCGCCGTCTGGGCGATCATGGACAGCGTGCGGTCCGGGGAGAGCACCTGTTCGTGTTCGATGATGCTGCTCAATGGCTGGCCGGGGACCAACTCCATGACGAGGTAGGCGGAGCCTTCTTCCTCGCCATAGTCAAAGACGTTGGCGATGCCCACGTGGTTCAGCAGCGCCGTATGGCGGGCCTCGGCGCGGAAGCGCTGGAGGAACCCGGGATCGCCGGTGTACTCCTCCTTGAGCACCTTGATAGCGACGATGCGGCCAAGGATCAGGTCTTTGGCTTTCCAGACTTCCCCCATACCGCCGATCGCAATACGTGTGGTCAGCTGGAACCTGCCGCCGAGGGTGGTTCCTGATGAAGGCCTCACTTATTCAACACCGCCTCAAAAATCTTCTTCGCGTTCGGACTGGTTAGCTGTGCGCCGGTGGTGATGTCTACGCTTTCCATGACGATAGTGACAGCCACCTGCGGGTCATTCGCCGGGGCAAACCCGGTAAACCATGAGTTGTTCAGGCCGTTGCCGAGTTCCGCGGTACCGGTCTTGCCGGCCACTTTGACACCGGGTACGGCCGCCCCGCGGGCGATGCCGTCGCTGACCACACTGACCATCCACTCGTTGATCTGCCGGGCGATCTCCGGCGTCGTGGAGGTCTGCAGTACCTGGGGCTTCGGCTCACTGATCGGCCGCAGGTCCGGGGAGCGTACGGCCTTGATCAGGTTCGGCTGCATCTGCACCCCGCCGTTGGCGATCGCGGCGGTCATCTGGTTGATCTGGAGCGGGGTGGCCCGGACGTCCCGCTGGCCAATGGACGACTGGGCCAGGCTGGCGTCGTCCAGCGGCTCGCTCGGGAAGAAACTCGGGGCGGAGTCCAGCTTCAGCTGGTCGCCGAAGTCCTGCCCGAAACCGAATTTCCCGGCCTGGTCGGCGATGGCCTTCTGTCCCAGATCCAGGGCGATGCTGGCGAACGGGGTGTTGCAGGACTGCTGCAGGGCGAAGGCAAAAGTTGCGGTGTCGCGGGTATAGCAGTTGCCGCCGGCGTAGTTGGGCAGCTTGTACTGGATACCGGGGAAGGACATTTCGGCCGGGTTGGGCAGAATGCTGTCCTTGTTGTACTTGCCCGAGTTGAGGGCAGCGGCCGTGTCAATGAGCTTGAAAACCGAGCCGGGGGCCAGCAGCGCGCCTGTGGGTCCGCTGACGTTCTGGTTCAGGTTGATCCCCGGGACCTTGTTCAGCTCGGCGAAGTTGGCCGCCTCGGCCGCCGGATCCTGGGTGGCGACCAGATTGGGGTCGTAGGACGGTTTGGAGACCATGGCAATGATCGCCCCGGTTTTCGGATTGGTCACCACGATCGATCCGCGCCGGCCCTCCGGGATGAGGTCGTACGCGAGTTTCTGGATTTTCGGATCGAGCGTGAGCTCCACTGATGCGCCTTTGGGCTGGTTGCCCAGGAAGAGCTGGCCCACACGGTCGAGGAACTGCTGGTCCGAGCTGCCCGCGAGCTCCTTGTTCATGGTCTTCTCCAGGCCGGTCACCCCGTAGCTCCTGGAGAAATAGCCGGTGATCCCGGCGTAGGGCTCCGGCTGGGTGTAGGTGCGCTGAAACGCGCAGCTTTCATCCGCAGCCACGGACTCCGCCACCGGGGTGCCGCCGACGATGATCGCGCCGCGGTCGTTGCAGTAATTCTGCAGAAGGGTGCGTTTGTTCCACGCGTTTGCCTGCAGCTCGTCCGCGCCGATCACCTGGACATAGCTGAGGGCCCCGAAGATCAGCACGAACATGGCGATAGCGGCGATCCAGGCGTTGCGTATGGCTTGGTTCACAGCTTCACCGCCTCGGTGGGGGCGTCCGGACTGTTCCGTCCAGTGCCGGGCGCGGTGGCCGGCTTCGAGGGCATGGCTGGAGTTACTTTCTGTGGGTCGGGTTCGTCGCCGGGGGCCAGCGGTGTTGTGTCCACCGGGCCCCGTGCCGTGTGCGAGATCATGAGCAGGAGTCCGACGATGATCCAGTTGGCCAGCAGCGAGGAGCCGCCAGCGGCCAGGAACGGGGTCGTGAGGCCGGTGAGCGGAATGAGCCTGGTGACGCCGCCGATAACGACGAAGCACTGGAGCGCAATGGCGAAGGAGAGCCCGGTGGCGAGCAGTTTTCCGAACGCGTCCCGGGTGCCGAGCGCCGCCCGGAAGCCGCGGGTGAAGAGCAGCAGGTACATGAGGACGACCGCGAAGAGGCCAATCAGCCCCAGTTCCTCGCCGAAGGAGGCAATGATCATGTCGCTGTTGGCGAAGGGGACCAGATTGGGGCGCCCCTGGCCGAAGCCGGTGCCGACCAGGCCACCGTTGGCCATGCCGAAGAGGCCTTCGACGATTTGGAGGCTGCCGCCGAATTCCCGTCCGTAGACCTCGGGGGTGAAGGCGTTGACCCAGCCGTCGATGCGCAGGGCCACGTGGGAGAAGGCTCGGGATGCAACGAAGCTGCCGGCAGCCATGAGCCCTACGCCGATGATCACCCAGCTGATGCGGCTCGTGGCGACGTAGATCATGACGAGGAAGAGACCGAAGAACAGGATCGACGTCCCGAGGTCGCGTTGGAAAACCAGCACGCCGATGCTGACCAGCCAGGCGGTGATCATCGGGCCCATGTCCTTGAACCGCGGGAACTGCAACGGCCCGATCTTGCGCCCGGCCAGCAGGATGAGGTCCCGGTTCGAGGACAGATAGCCGGCAAAGAATATGGCCAGCGTGATCTTGGCGATCTCACCCGGCTGGAAGGTCATGGAGCCGATTTTGATCCAGACGCTGGCGCCCAGGACCTCGCCGGCGGAAATGCCCGGAACCAGCGGCAGGACCAGCAGTACCGCGCTGACCGCCAGCGATATGTAGGTAAAGCGGCGCAGGATCCGGTGATCCTTCAGGAACCAGATGACAGCGATGGCGACCCCCATGGCGACGAGGGTCCAGCGAAGTTGGTTGTTGCCCGTGTCTTCCCCGACCCGGTCCAGCCGGTGGATCATGGCGAGGCCGAGTCCGTTGAGGGCCACCACGAGTGGAAGCATTACCGGATCGGCATATTTCGCCCGGATGCGGAGAACGATGTGGAAGGCGAGGGCGGCCGCGGCCAGCAGGCTCGACTGGAACCAGAAATCGGTGTCGAAAGCCTTCTGTTGGTCCACGCCGACGAGGGCCTGGGCGCCAATGCCGACGGCGAGGGCCAGCACCAGCAGGACGAGCTCAACATTCCGCCGCGGTTTGGGCGTGGGATCGATGGGGGTCATTTGCCGACCTCGCAGACGGGAGCCGTCGCCGCCGGCGTCGGTGCCCCGGTCACGGCTGCCCCGGGACTTGCGGTTCCGCCGGGAACTGCTGTTGCCCCCGGGCTCGCTGATGTGCCCGGGGTTCCGGTCTCGCCCGGGGTCGGGGACGGTGTGATGCATTCATCCGCGGGCGCTGTGGTACCGGTGCGTTCCAGGTTTTTGACGATCCGCTGGGCGTCATAGAGGTCCCGGGCCGGAACCGTCTGGCGCACCCGCTGCTGGGAGAATTCGGGGAGATCTGACATCCGGATATCGGTTACCGTTTCGAGGGTGGAAAGCTGAATGGGTCCCAGCCGCTGTGAGACCCCGTTGAAGATGGCGACGTGCTGGTCCTGTTCCCCGATGTAGTACCGGGTCTGGGTCCAGGCGTAGCCGAGCCACAGACCCAAGGCGAGAAGTGCCACGATGGCCGCAGCGATGGCGACAGTCAGCCAGCGACGCGGCGGGCGCGCCGCCTTGTCGTCGTCGGCTTCTTCCCTCGACTGTTCAGACTTGTGGGTCAGCACGGTCGCCGCACGGCGGGCCAGGGTGCGCCCCGCGATGGTGGGAATGGAACCGGTCTCCGCGGCAGTGGCGGCCGCGCCCACGAGTTCGTGGGGGCGACCGGCCAGGTCCTCGCGGAGCACCTCGGCGGAAAGGTGCTCGCCAAGGTGTGGATCGGTCGAGGTGGCAGGCTCTGCCTTTTCGGCGGCACTGACCTCCGGCGTGACGTCCGCCGCGCCGGGGTCGCCGGTCTTCGGCGTCGTTGCGGGCGTCTGTGCTGCACCAGCGGTGCTTCCGGGCAGCGGGACGGGGCCCTCGGACGCAGTGGCGGTCACGGTGGAAGGTGACGCGGCCGGAACAATTTCGACGGCGGCGGTCCGCACGTCATCGCTCGTCTGTTCGGCGATTTCCAGCATCACAACGGTGACGTTGTCCGGAGCCCCTGCCTCAAGGGTGAGGTCTACCAGCAATTCCGCGCATTCACGCAGGTTCGGGGTCTCCCGGACGGTGCGTTCCACAACATGGCCGGCCACATAATTCAGACCGTCGGAACAGAGCAGCCAGCGTTCCCCGGGTTCGACGTCAAGCGTAGCCAGGTCCAGTTCCGGGCTGGCGTCGACGTCACCGAGGACGCGCATGAGGACATTCTTGTGCGGGTGGGTTTCCGCCTCTTCGGGGCGGAGCCGGCCTTCGTCGATGAGGCGCTGGACGAAGGTGTGGTCCACGCTGACCTGTTCGAATTCGCCGTTCCGGAGCCGGTAGGCGCGGGAGTCGCCAATGTGGGCGAAGTGCAGTTTGCCTTCGGCCAGCAGGAGGGCTGTGACGGTGGTGCCCATGCCGGCCAGCTTGGGATTCATATGAACGAGCTCGGAGAGCAGCGAGTTGGCCGTCTGGATCTCGTCGGCCAGGACGGTGCCGGCGTCGCCGTCGTAGTCGTCCTTATCGAGATGGATCATGTCCAGCACGGTGGCGGCAGAGGCGACATCGCCGCCGGCGTGTCCGCCCATGCCATCCGCGACGACGGCGAGGTGGCGGCCAACATACGCGGAGTCGTCGTTCTTCGCCCGCACACGGCCCACGTCGGACCGCGCGGCGTAGCGCATGATGAGCGGCCGCAACGGTGCAGGTGTTTTGCCTTCGGCCCTGTCTGCCGGGCGATCCGGGACAGCCACGGCTACGGCCTCAATTCGATGACCGTCTTGCCGATTCTCACGGGGACACCCAGCTCAACGGGCAGGGCCCTGGTGAGCTGCTGGTCGGCCAGGTAGGTGCCGTTGGTCGAGCCAAGATCCTCGATAAACCACCGGCTGCCCTGCGGGAACAGGCGGGCATGGCGGCCGGAGGCATAGTCATCCTCCAGCACCAGCGTGGCTTCCTGGGCGCGGCCAAGCAGGATGGGGCTCGCTGCCAGCGGAATCGTGGTGCCCTTGAGGGGACCCTCGGTCACCACCAGTTGGCGCGGCTGTTGCTTGACCGGGGCGGCCGGTTCGGCCAGCGCAGGGTTCTTGCGCACCTGCCGTGCCGTCGGGGCTCCCGCGGCCGCCTTGCGGCCGATCATAAGGTCTCGGCGCATGGCGGCAACGATGCTGAAGATCAGGACCCACAGGAGCAGCAGGAAGCCGAACCGCAGGGCGGTGATGGTCAGTTCGCTCACTGGCGGCCGCCAGGGTTGGCGGGCAAAAGGCGGAAGATGATCTTGGTCCGTCCCATAGTGATCGTGGCGCCGTCGGTGAGTTCCGAGGAGCCGGCGATCTTGTGGCCGTTGATGTAGCTGCCGTTCGTGGAGCCCAGATCCACGGCCTGGGCGGTGCCCGGCCCCGTGCGGATTTCGAGATGGCGGCGGGAAACGCCGGTGTCGTCAACCAGGATGTCCGCTTCGGAGGAGCGCCCCAGAATGATTGACGGCGCGTTCAGGGAGTACCGCTGCCCGTCGATATCGAGGACGGGCTGCAACCGGGCCGGCTGTCGCGTCGGTGCGGCAGGCATGCCGGCGTGCGGCGCAGGCTGGGCGGGCGCGGAGGGGGAGGACGACTTTTCGGTCCGGGACTTGATTTCAAAGTCTCCGGCGCGGCGTCCCTCGTCCCGGCGGAAACTGATCCGCACCGGACCCTGGAGGGTGTAGCCCTGGCTCCGCACATGGTTGATGACGACGTCGCACAGTTCTTCCGCGAGCGGGGTGCCCCATTCCTGTGCCCGCTGGAAATCGTCGTCACTGAGGAGGACATCGAAGACGTTGGGGGCGAGGGTTCGTCCTGCGGCGATGGTGATGGCCTTGTTGTCCACCTCGCGGCGGAGGTGGCTGGCGATCTCGACCGGCTCGACCTGGGCACGGGAACCGGTGGAGAAGACTCCGCGGACGGCCTTTTCGATGCCGCGCTCGACTTTGTCCAGCAATCCCATGGTCCTTCTCCTTTCGTGACGGCTGCAGGACAGCGTTCGTTCCGGAACTCGGTTTCCCAAATTTGCGGGAGCCCGCAGGTAACGGGCACTCCTACACCAGATACTACTGGGCGAGTCTGGGAATGGCCTTAATGCCCGTCGCCACCCCGTGCCGGGAAATTGCTGCGGGCCGGCCCTGACCTGCCCCGACATGGCTCTGACATTGCCCCAACCGACCGGGCGGAGAGGGACTTCATGTAGCGGGGAGGGGCCCGAGGCGGGCCGGGGCGGGACGCCTGCGGGCTGCCTCCGGAGCTCCCTGCGCGGCCCCCGCGGAAGCCGATTGGTGTTTTCCCGCAGTTGTCCGTTATGCTTGATCTCGCTGCTTTTACGAGGTTGGCGGTCCGGATTCCGGGCCAACAATTGTGTGAAAGAAGTTGCGCGCGAGTGGCGGAACGGCAGACGCGCTGGCTTCAGGTGCCAGTGTCCGAAAGGGCGTGGGGGTTCAAATCCCCCCTCGCGCACGCAAATATGAAAGAACCCCGGTCTTCGGACCGGGGTTCTTTTTTGTTAACCCGGGCGGTGCCGAAGCTGTGGGCTCCCTTCCCGGCGTGTTCTGCGCCCGGCCTCCGAAGGGTGCCCCGAACCCAATCCGAACCCCGCAACGCGGGGTCACATCGCGCCCATCCCGGGGCGCGGCTTGGGCGCTAAGTGACCCCGCGTTGGTTTGACCTGAGGGCATGCGCCGCGGTCAGCCGCGGAGCGCCCCGAAGCGGGCGATCATCGCCTCAAGGCCCAGGTTGAACGCGACGTCGGCGGGCCTTTCGTAGCCTTCCAGGTCCTGCTGCTTGACTGCCGCAGTGAAGTTCGGCGTCGAGTCAGCCATGCTTCCGGAGTCAAAAATGTCCGCCGGGGCCGTGACGTCATACGCTGAGCCAAAAATGAAAGACTCCAGGGCCACAATCGCCGAAATGATCCGCTCCTGCGGGAAACCCGCATGGCTGAATCCGGCGCTGACGGCCTCATACATGGCCAGGGTCTTGGGTGCGTCGGTCACCGGGAGCACGGCGATCACCGGGATCAGCGGCGTGTGCTTGGAGAAGACGTCGCGGTAGCTCCAGGCCCAGCTGCGCACGGCCTGGTCCCACGGTCCGGACCCGAAGGCGGACACATCAACAAACGATGTCAGGTGGTCCTGGACCAGGACCAGCACGTCCCGTTTGGAGGAGACGTGGTTGTACAAGGCCGACGGCGCCACGTTCAGCGTCCGGGCCAAAGCCGCCATGGTGAAGCCGTCATACCCGCTCTTCCCGATGAGCTGCAGAGCCGCCGCGGTGATGCCGTCCTGGTCGAGGACGGCGGCAGCCGGCCTGCCCGCCCGGCGGCGCGGTTTCGCGTCGTGGAGTGGATCTGCTGGGGCTCTGGTTGGTGCCGGCATTGCTGGCCCTTCTGCTGTCGGTGTCCCTGGGTCCTCCCATTGTGCCCCCACTTTACCGGCGGAATTTCTTCGGCAGGAGGTCTTCCCTGGCGTACCGGAAGGGTCTATAGTCGGTTCTAAATGAATGGCATTCATTTAGTGGGCCGCATCACTTCAGCGGCCAGAGAGAGGACATCATGCTGGAACTTGACCGCGACGTCGTAATTGTCGGAGCAGGCCCCGCCGGGCTGACCGCAGCCCGGGAACTGAAGAAAGCCGGCCTGAGCGTGGCCGTCCTGGAGGCCCGCGACCGGGTGGGCGGCCGCACCTGGACCGACACCGTCGATGGCGCCGTGCTGGAAATCGGCGGCCAGTGGGTCTCCCCGGACCAGACCGAACTGCTGGCGCTCCTCGAGGAGCTCGGCCTGAAGACCTACTCGCGCTACCGCGACGGCGAATCCGTCTACATCGGCTCCGACGGCAAGCGCACGTTTTATACGGGTGATACCTTCCCGGTCAACGAAACCACCGCCGCGGAAATGGACAAGCTCACCGCCCTGCTGGATACCCTCGCCGCGGAAATCGGCCCCACCGAACCGTGGGCGCACCCCAAGGCCCGCGAACTGGACACCATCTCCTTCCACCACTGGCTGCGTGAAAACTCCGCGGACGAGGAAGCCTGCAACAACATCGGCCTCTTCATCGCCGGCGGCATGCTGACCAAGCCCGCCCATGCCTTCTCCGCCCTGCAGGCAGTGCTGATGGCTGCGTCCGCCGGATCCTTCACCCACCTCACCGACGAGGATTTCATCCTCGACAAGCGCGTCGTCGGCGGAATGCAGCAGGTCTCCCTGCTGCTTGCCGCCGAACTGGGTGAGGACGTCGTACTGGGCAGCCCGGTGCGCACCATCAACTGGGGGGTGGATGCCGGCGGGGAGCAGCGCGTGACGGCCGTTTCGGAGCGTGCCACCGTGAACGCGCGCTTCGTGATCATGGCCGTGCCGCCGAACCTCTACTCCAGGGTCTCCTTCAACCCGCCGCTGCCGCGGCGCCAGCACCAGATGCACCAGCACCAGTCCCTGGGCCTGGTCATTAAGGTGCACGCCGTCTACAGCACCCCGTTCTGGCGCGAGGCCGGACTCTCCGGGACCTGCTTCGGTGCCGGCGCCCTGGTTCAGGAGGTCTACGACAACACCAACCATCAGGACCCCCGGGGTACCCTGGTCGGCTTTGTCTCGGATGAGAAGGCCGACGCCATGTTCGAGCTCAGCGCGGAGGAGCGCCGCCGCGCCATCCTCGAATCGATCGCCGGATTCCTTGGTGACAAGGCCCTTGAGCCGGAGGTCTACTACGAGTCGGACTGGGGTTCTGAGGAATGGACCCGCGGCGCTTATGCCTCCAGCTACGACCTCGGCGGACTGCACCGCTACGGCAAGGACCAGCACGCGCCGGTCGGCCCGATCTACTGGTCCTCCTCTGACCTCGCTGCCGAGGGCTACCAGCATGTCGACGGCGCGGTGCGGATGGGGCGCCACACGGCAGTCCGGATCGTCGCAGCGGCAGACCGTGCCTCCGCCGCCACCAATTAATCCGCCCAACAGCTCAGAAAGGATCGGCCAGATGCGTTATGTAGTGGGGTATTCAGCCAATGCCAGAGGCCGCGATGCCGTGAACCTGGCCGTATCACTGGCGCTCGGGCGCGGGGCCAGCCTGGACCTGGTGCTGGTGGTCCCCGAAGTGCAGCAGTTCGGGGCCGCCCACGCGCCCAGGGCCGGCTTCGAGCACCTGCTCAATGAGCAGGCCCAGGAGTGGCTCGACCAGGCGCTGGCGTTGGTTCCGCCCGGTATCCCTGCCCAGGCCCACGTCCGCAGCGGGGATTCCGATGCCCACGCGCTGATCCAGGCCGCCGAGGAGTTGGGGGCGGACATGCTCATCATCGGCGCCACAAGCAACGGGATCTTCAAGCGGTTCTCGATCGGGTCGGTGGCCAGCGCACTGCTCCACGCCTCGACTGTTCCCGTGGCCCTGGCGCCGCATGGCTACCACCGCCAGGAGGCCCTGACCCGGATCAGTTGCGGGCTCGGAAACCGGGCGGGCGCCGGGAAGCTGCTCGATTTCGCCCTTGGGATGGCCGCCAACCGCGAAGTGCCGCTGCGCGTGGTGTCACTTCTGGCGATCGACGGCGGAGACGCGGCAGGTGCCGCGGAAGCCGCCGAAGCGGCGCGGGCGTATGCGGCGAAGCATCTTGCCGCAGCCCTGCCGGGCGGCGGGCAGGGGGTTCGGGAGGAGGCGAAGGCGGAAGTTGTCATCGCACAGGGCCGCAGCGTCGAGGAAGCGGTGGACCGTCTCGATTGGGAAGACGGCGAGGTCCTGTTGATCGGATCGAGCAGGCTTGCCACGAGCCATTCCATCTTTCTGGGCAGCACGGCCAACCGCATTCTGCGTGCCCTGCCGGTGCCGATGATTGTGGTCCCGAGTGACTATGAGCTCAAACATCCCAACCAGCCAGCGTCGAATGACTTCACCCGAGAGGCACAAAAATGAGCGCGGACCACGCGATGGCCAAGACCTCGCACGCCGGACAGCACACCGAAGACCAGCACGGACTGAGCGAGAAGGGCCTGAAGGCAGGATCTGTGGGGCTGATTGGCGCTGTCGTCATCGGCGTCTCCTGTATCGCCCCGGCCTACACGTTGACTGCGGCACTTGGCCCCACCGTGGCTGAAGTCGGCGTCCACCTGCCGGCGATTTTCCTGGTGGGCTTTGTCCCGATGTTGCTGGTGGCGTTCGGCTACCGCGAGCTGAACAACGCCATGCCCGACGCCGGCACGTCCTTCACTTGGGCCTCGAAAGCCTTTGGCCCGTGGCTTGGGTGGATGGGAGGCTGGGGGCTCATTGCAGCGACCATCATCGTGCTCTCGAATCTGGCCGCCGTCGCAGTGGATTTCTTCTACCTGATGCTGTCGCAGATTTTCGGCAATCCGGACCTCGCCGATCTGACCAAGAACCTGCCGCTGAATATTGCCACCACCTTGGTGTTCATCGCCCTCGCATGCTGGATCTCCTACCGCGGCATGGAAACCACCAAGACGGTCCAGTATGTGCTCGTGGGATTCCAGCTTCTGGTGCTCGGCTGGTTCGCGGTGGCCGCGTTCAGCCACGTCGCAAACGGAACCGCCTTTGACGCCACAGCCATCTCACCTGACTGGTTCAATCCTTTCGCGGTGGAATCTTTCACCGCCTTTGCCGCCGGTGTTTCGTTGTCCATCTTCATTTACTGGGGGTGGGACGTCACGCTGACCATGAATGAGGAGACCAAGAACCCGGAAAAGACCCCGGGCCGCGCGGCCACCGTCACCGTACTGGTCATCGTGATCATCTACATGACCGTTGCCCTGGCCACGTTGTCCTTCGCCGGAATCGGCACCGAAGGCCTGGGTGCGGGGAACCCGGAGAACCAGGCCAGCATCTTCGCCGTCCTCGCCGGTCCGGTGATGGGCCCCTTCGCCATCCTGATGTCCCTGGCCATCCTGAGCAGCTCGGCGGCGTCGCTGCAGTCCACGTTCGTCTCGCCGGCGCGGACCCTGCTGTCGATGGGCCACTACAGGGCACTGCCGACGAAGTTCAGCAGGATCAGCCCCACCCACAAGTCGCCGAGCTACGCCACGATCGCCTCGGCGGTGGCCGCCGCCGCGTTCTACGTCATCACCCGCACGACGTCGGAGAATGCGCTCTGGGACACCATCACTGCTCTGGGCATGATGATCTGCTTCTATTACGGCATCACGGCACTGGCCTGTGTCTGGTTTTTCCGGGCCGAGGCGTTCAGCGGAGCGCAGGCGTTCTTCTTCAAGTTCCTTGCGCCCCTCCTGGGCGGCGTCATCCTGCTGGTCATGTTCTTCAAAACCGCCTATGACTCCATGGACCCGGCGTACGGGTCGGGCTCGTCGATCGGTGGTCTGGGCCTGGTCTTCATCCTCGGCACGGGCGTCATCCTGCTGGGCGTGGTGCTCATGCTGATCATGGCGAAGCTCCGGCCCGAGTTCTTCAAGGGCGAGGTGCTGGCCCGCGGAAAATGAGCCGCCGGCAGCGAGCCGGGAAGGTCCTTCTTCTGGCAGCCATTGGAAAGTAAGCACACTTACCAATAGGCTGACGGGAGGGGGACCTTCCCCCTTCGGAACCAGAACGAGGTGACAGCATGTCGGACGCAGCAAACATCACCAAAGTTACGGACATCATCAACGATTCGCGGATCGGGATGTTCACCACCGTCAATGAAGAGGGCGCGCTGGTCAGCCGCCCGCTGGCTGTGCAGGACGTGTTGGACGACGGCGACATGTGGTTCTTCACGTCCGCCGCCACCTCCCAGGTCGCCCACGTCCGGGCGCACCCGGGCGTCAACGTCTCCTTCGGCAAAGGAACGGAATGGGTATCGGTGGCCGGGACGGCAGAAGTTGTCACCGACCGCCAGAAAATCCACGAACTCTGGAACCAGATGGTCGAAGCCTGGTTCCCGGACGGCCCGGACACCCCGGACGTTGTGCTGCTGCACGTCGACTCCGACTCCGCCGAGTACTGGACCAGCCCCGGAGGCACCGCGGCGTCGGTGCTCCAGTGGGTCAAATCCAAGGTCACACACAGCCGGATGAGTGTGGGCGACAGCGGCACGGTGGAACTCTAAGTCCTGTGCACTCCCGCGCCGCGACGGGGGTCCGCGGATCCGCCGCGCGCGCCGGCGCCGCCCTAGGGCGTGTCTCCTTATTGGCGTAGCCAGATCAGGACTGCGTGGAGGGCGACTCCGGAGCGGTAGGTGATGGCGAGCTTGTCGTATCGGGTGGCGATGCTGCGCCATTGCTTGAAAATGTTGAAGGACTGCTCGACGACGGACCGGCCTTTGTAGGCCTCGCTGTCGAAGTCCACCGGCCGACCGCCACGGGTGCCTTTGCGTTTTCGGTTCGCGATCTGGTCTCTGGGTTCGGGAATGACGGCCTTGATCTTCCGGGCCCGAAGGAGCGAACGGTTGGCCCTGGAGGAGTAGGCCTTGTCACCCATCACCACGTCAGGGCGGGTCCGCGGCCGGCCCGTTCCGGCGCGCGGGACATTGATGGCGTCGATGACGTGCGGGAACATCCGTGAGTCAGAGCCCTGGCCCGGCCCGATGATGAACGCCAGGGGCCTGCCTTTCCCGTCGCAGGCGTGGTGGATCTTGGTGCTCAGCCCGCCCCGGGAACGCCCCACGGCGTGGTCGTCAGGCTCTGCCCAGAGTTTCTTGTAATTCGGTTCGTCCCCCTGTGTTGCGGGGAAGGTTGGTTCCGTGTTGGTGGGCGCGGTTGATCGTGGAGTCCACCGACACGGTCCAGTCGATCTCCCCGGCGGCGTCGGCCTCGCTCAGCAGCATGGAGTGGATCCGGTCCCAGATCCCGTCTGCGGCGAAACGGCGGTGGCGCTTCCACACCGTCTGCCACGGACCAAACTGCTCCGGCAGGTCCCGCCAAGCGATCCCGCACCGATACCGGTATGCAATGCCCTCCACGACCTGGCGGTGGTTCCGGAACGGGCGCCCTCGCTGGCCATCGGAACTGGGCAGCAACGGCTCAACTCGGGCCCACTGATCATCGGTAAAAACTTGGAAACGAGACACGTCCCCAAGTTTTCCAGCCAGCGGTCAGCCTATTTGGGAGACACGCCCTAGTCGATGATCTTCAGCCCGGTGCCCCAGTTGAAGGCCGCGTAGGCGGGATTGGCCTGCAGTGCCGTCACGAGCAGCTGGAATCCCTCCAGTTCCCGGGCATGCCGCAGCCCGCCGACCCGCAGTGGCCGGAGACCGGCTGCTGCCGCGAACGAGGCGACCTGGTTGCCGGCTTCCGCCGAGTCCGTGGCGATGAAGACATCCAGGGGCATCCCGCCCGTCACGCCGGCCGTCAGAGGACCGGCGAACGTGGTGTTGAAGGCCTTGACGACTGCTGCGCCCGGCAGCAGCGCGGCGATTTCCTCGGCCGCTGAGGACCCCGGGTCCACCGTCAGCGAATCGAAGGTGTCACCGTTGATCGGGTTGCTGATCTCCACCACGGTCTTTCCGCTGAGGGTGTCACCGTAGTGTGTTGCCACTTCCTTGGCCGGTCCGAAGTGCAGGGCCAGCACCACGATGTCGCCTTCCGGGATATCGCCCAGTCCACCGGACGTCGTACCGCCGCCCAGCTCGGCAGCCAGTTTGGCCGCGTGCTCCGGGGTGCGGTCCAGGATTTGGAGTGAGCGTCCGGCTGCCACGGCGCGGGTGCCGATCGCGCGTGCCATGTTGCCGCTGCCGATGATGGTGATGTCTGTCATGGTGCTTCCTTCCAAGGATGACGCCGGAACTCAGGGACAAAGCCAGGCAGGTGAGCTTTAAGACGTGTCAGCCGAGCGCCGGGTCCGCGGCGGGAAATCCGGCGTCGCGGGTCGGTGCGTCGCGTCCGACGCCTGCGGCCCTTTCGGCCTCGGCGAGGGCTTCCTCCAGCCGCTCGACCGCCCGGGCATAGCCGGCGTCCGTCCCGCTGCGGAGCTGATCCGCGGCCTTCATTGCGCGGATCAGGGCGGCCGTCTCCGGCTGCCGCGGGTCACTCATGGCGGGGTAGTCGATGGCGTGCGCGGGGTCCATTTCGTAGCGCTGCCATCTGGCCAGGGCGCTGCGGTGCCGGGCCGCGGCCGCCTCGTTGCTGGCTGCCGTGTCCCGGGTGGAGCGCCGCTCCGCTTGCCAGCTGAAGATCCTGGGAGTCCAGAGGTAGGTGGCGGCCGCCGCGGCCGCGGCGATGACGCCGAGCAGCAGCCCGGACCACGGCGCCACCAGGGCGGGGAGGATCACGGCCGGCGCAACGATGGCGAGTCCGGCGAAACCGTCCCAGAAGACGGCATCCGGCAGGCCGTCTTCGTCGGCCAGATGTTTCCGGAGCAAATAGACCGAGGTACCCGCAGCGCACACGACAAGGCAGGCCAGGGCGAGTAGTTGCCAGAGCGCAACGGGGGCGGGGTCGAACAGAGACGGCATTCCAACACCTCCAGGGATCCCGTCCGGGCGGGCGAGGTTCCCTGATTCCATTGGAATCCATCGAGGGCGGGCCGTCAATGGCCCTTCGGCCGTTGCCGGGGTCCGGTTCCCACCCGGGCCCGTCCCGGCGTAGCCTAGGCCGCATGCGACTGAAAATGTGCAGCATCCACGTCAAGGACCCCGCCGCTGCTTTCGAGTTCTACACCGGAATCCTGGGCTTCGAGAGCCTCATGGCCATCCCGGAGCACAACCTGTACATCGTCAAGGATCCGGCCGGCGCCGGCGGCGGATCGGTCGGGCTCCTGCTGGAGCCCAGCGACAACCCGATCGGTGCCGCCTACATGAACGGCTGCCACGACGCCGGGCTGCCTGCGATCGTCTTCGGGGTGACCGATGTCCGGGCCGAGTTCAAGCGGCTCACCGCCAAGGGCGTGATGTTCCAGGGCGAGCCCTCAGTGGGACCGGGCGGCACGACGGCGGTGTTCGACGACGGCTGCGGGAACTTCGTGCAGCTCCACCAGGACTGAGCCGGGACCGGCGCCCGCCGGCCAGGGCGGCTACTCGGCCGCGGTGCGTTCCTTCTTGGCGTCCTTCTTCGCAGCCTCGTCCTTGACCCGCTGGGCCTCGGCGCGCACGGCAGCGTGGGTGGAGCGCTCGGCGACCAGCCATGCCGGGGGAGCCTGCAGCAGCGCGGTGATTTCCGCCGTCGTCAGCGCTTCCTCAATCCCGCCGCGGGCCAGGCCGCTGATGGAGACGTTAAGCTTCTGCGCGACCACCGGGCGGGGGTGCGGGCCGTTGCGCCGCAGTTCCGCGAGCCACTCCGGCGGGTTGGCCTGGAGCTCGGCGAAATCGGCGCGGCTGATGACCGAATCCTGGAACTCCTGGGGTGTTGCGGGCAGGTAGATGCCAAGCTTCTTGGCAACGGTGGCCGGCTTCATGGACTGGGAGTTTGCAGAGGTCATGCTTCAAGGGTATCCGGCGGGGCACTAAATCAGCACCAAACGGCCGGCCGGGCGGAAGCCTACGCCAGCCCGGGCGGTACTGTGAACATGTGTCCGCAGCAGAAGAAGCATCCCAGACCCCCGACGAAACCCCTGTGCCTGTTGTGCGGGAGTTGCGTTTTGCCTACGTCGCCGGCGTGACGCCGGGAAAGTGGACCAGGCGCTGGGAAGAGCGGATGCCGGATGTTCCGCTGCACTCCTTTATGTCCGACGACGGCGAGCAGCTCACGGTTCTGCGCGACGGGTCCGCGGACCTGAGCTTCGTCCGGCTGCCCGTGGAGCGCGAGGGCCTGAATGTCATCCCCCTGTACGAGGAACAGCCCGTGGTGGTGGCGCCCAAGGGGCACGAGATCTCGCTGTTCGAGGAGGTGGCCCTGGCCGACCTCGGCCGGGAGACGTTCCTGGACGTGGCCGAACTCGGCGGGCCGGAGATGGCCCTGCAGGTCGTGGCCACCGGGGCCGGCCTGGTCATCCTGCCGATGTCCGTGGCCCGCCACTTCAACGTCAAAGACACCGTGGCGCGGAAACTCACAGGGGCGCCCACTTCCGAGATCGCCCTGGCGTGGCCCAGCGACACCACGGACGAAGTCATTGAGGAGTTCATCGGGATTGTCCGCGGCCGCACCGCCGCGAGCTCCCGCCAGCCCTCCGCCCAGCAGGAAAAGCCCAAGAAGGAGCCAAAGCCGGACCGCCGGGGACCGGCCGTCAAGAAACCGAAGGTGGCCCAGCGCTACGCACCGAACCCTGACAAGGGCCGCGGCAAAGGGTCCCGGAAAAAGGGGAAGCGCTAAGGCGCTGCCGTAACGGGCCGGGCGCTATTTGGCGCAGGCGTCCTGCAGGGCCTTGATGGATTCCGCCGGAGCCTGGTCGCCGGACTCGGCGATCTGGCGCAGCGGGGCGGTGATCTCGGCAGGAACCCCTGAGGTTTCTGCGCCGGCGACCAGGCCGCCGAGCGCTTCCTTGTCCTTGACGCTGACCAGGCCGTCCTTCACCAGCGTGCAGGCCTGCTTTTTCACTTCGCTGCCGGCTGCGGTCGCGACCTGGGACGCACCGTCGCTGACGGCCTTGTTCGCAGCGTCCTGCACCTGGCCGCAGCCCGTCAGCGCGATCGTAAGGGTGGCAGCGGCAAGGACGGCGAGGCGAAGTTTCATTCATTAACCCTAACAAGCGGGGCTGACTGGACGCTGGCCGCGGCCGAGCAGCGGGCAGCCAGCCGGCCGGGAGCCCGGGGGCGTGGCCGTAAGGTGGATCCATGCGCACGGACTTCAGCCCTGAAGAACTTCCCTCCGGGGACTTCTACCGCCTGCTGACGGCGGTCATCGTTCCCCGGCCCATCGCTTGGGTTTCGAGTACGTCCGCCGACGGGGTGGACAACCTTGCCCCGCATTCGTTCTTCACGGTGGCCTCGGTGACACCGCCCATCATTCAGTTCACCTCGGTCGGCAAAAAGGACTCCCTGCGCAACATCCTCGCAACGGGAGAGTTCATCGTGAACCTGGCTCCGGCGGACCTCATCGCCGAGGTCAACGCCACCGGCACGAATTTCCCGCCGGAAGTGAGCGAGTTCGATGCCGCCGGCCTGACCCGCGAAGCAGGCCTCACAGTGCAGGTCCCGCGGGTCGCGGAATCACCGGTGGCGCTGGAGTGCAAGCTCCACAGCACGCTGGAGATGGGCGACTGCGTCCTGGTCTTCGGCGAGGTGACGCATGCCGCGGTCGCTTCAGGAGCCCTGCAGGGATCCCATCCCGCAATCACCAAACTCGACCCGCTCTCGCGGCTGGGCCTCGATGAATGGGGTGCCACGGGCCCGGTCAGCGAGCTCAAGCGGATCCGGACAGCCGACTGGCCCGGGGAATTCCGGCCGGCACACCGGTCCAAGGACTGACCTGGCCCGGCCCGCGCTGGCCTGCACTGCCCGGGCGCTCAGTCCCCGTGGACCGCGCTCTGCTTCTCTTCCGAGCGGTTCAAATAGGCCAGCAGCAGCTCCCCGCCGCGCTCCAGGTCGCCGGCCTCCAGGGCCTGGCAGATTTCCTCGTTGTCGTCCAGGTAGCTGCGGTAGAAATGCGCGTCCACGGTGGCCTTGTGGAAGAACAGCCGCATCTCGGCGAGGACCTGGGCCATGATCGTGTTGAGGCGCTGGCTCCCGGCCAGTGCCACGATGGCGCCGTGGAAATGCTGGTTGGCGTTGCCCAGGGCTTCCTCGTCGTCCGCTGCCGCCGCGGCCCGGCCTTCCTCCACCGCGGCCCGGACGGCGGCCACCCGCTCGGGGCTCCCTCCGCCGCGGATGGCGCTCACTTCGATGAACCGGCGCACGGTGTAAACGTCATGGATGTCGCCCGGCCCCAGGCTCGCAACGAAGACTCCCCGGTTCGGATGGCGGACCACCAGCCGCTCGGCCGCAAGTTCGGCAAAGGCTTCGCGGACCGTGTTGCGCGAGACGCCCAGCTCCTCGGAAAGGGTTGATTCGGTCAGCCTGACGCCGGGCAGCAGCAGCCCTTCGGCCAGCTGCAGCCGCAGTTCCGCCGCCACCCGGTCCGCAACGGAGGGGATGGCCACCCGCAGCCGGGCTGCCGCCCCCAGCGCCGGTGCCACAGCCGCGCCGGCGGCACCTGGCCGCTTCACCCCGCCGGGGGTGGTGCCGGAAAGGTCGCGGATTCCTGCATCGGGGCTCGTCATACTTGAGAATTTACACGATCGTCACATCGTGGAATCGAAGAATTGTTGAACAATCCGTAGATTTGGTGCATCCTAGATAGGGGGAACCAATGAGACGAGGATCACAAATGGCAACCATCGACCTGAACAGCGACGTCGGCGAGTCCTACGGACGCTGGAGCCTGGGTGACGACACGGCGATGTTCCGCTCGGTTTCCAGCGCGAACGTGGCCTGCGGATTCCACGCCGGGGACCCCAGCGTGATCCGGAAGACCTGCCGCGAGGCGGTTGCTGCCGGCGTCGTGATCGGCGCCCACGTCGGCTACCGGGACCTGGCCGGTTTCGGCCGCCGCTTCCTGGACATCGACCCGATCGAACTGGCGGACGACATCGTCTACCAGATCGGTGCACTGCAGGCCCTGGCCGCCGCGGAAGGCGGAAGGGTCACCTACGTCAAGCCGCACGGCGGCCTCTACAACGCGATCGTCACGCACACCGCACAGGCGCAAGCCGTCGTCGACGCCGTAAAGTCCGTTGACCCGAACCTGCCCATCCTGGGCCTGCCGGGCTCGGAGGTCCTCCGGCTGGCCGAGTCCGCCGGCCTCCGCGCTGTCACCGAAGCCTTCGCGGACCGGGCCTACAACCCGGATGGCACCCTCGTCTCCCGCACGCTGCCCGGAGCCGTCCTCCACGACCACGCGGAGGTCACGGAGCATGTCCTCCGGATGGCCTCCGATTCCGCCGTCCGCACGATCGACGGCTCCATCCTGAAAATCCGCGCAGAGAGCATTTGCGTGCACGGCGACTCCCCGGGGGCCGTCACCATGGCCGCCGCAGTCCGCGCGGCCCTCACCGCCGCCGGCATCAGCACGGCCGCGTTCGTCTAGCCCGGTCGCCAAAAAGCACAGCTTCACAGGCGCCGCGTTATCCAACCGGCGCTGCCACACCACACCCGCCCCGCACAGGCAGCACCCGCACCCTGGAGGAAAATCATGACCGCACCACAGCAGGCCACCCCGGCCGCCAGTAAGAGGAAGCTGCCGCCCGGCGCCCTCAAGGCCTATGTCGCCAGCCTCACCGGCACCTCGCTGGAATACTACGACTTCGCGATCTACTCCGTGGCCTCGGCGCTGATCTTTCCCAAGATCTTCTTCCCCGTGGGCGATGAACTCGTCGGCCTGCTCCTGTCCTTCTCCACTTTCGCAGTTGGCTACCTGGCCCGCCCCATCGGCGGCGTGATCTTCGGCCGGCTCGGCGACAAGATCGGCCGCAAGCACGTCCTGGTGGTCACCCTGATGCTGATCGGCGTCGCTACCGTGCTCATCGGTGTGCTGCCCGACTACTCGGCCATCGGCATCGCGGCCCCCATCATCCTGGTGCTGCTGCGCCTGGCCCAGGGCATCGGCGTCGGCGGCGAATGGGGCGGGGCGGTCCTGCTTTCCAGCGAATTCGGCGATGCCAACAAGCGCGGCTTCTGGTCCTCGGCCGCCCAGATCGGGCCGCCGGCCGGCAACCTGATGGCGAACGGCGTCCTGGCCCTCCTCGCGGCGACCCTCAGCACTGAGGCGTTCCTCTCCTGGGGCTGGCGCGTGGCCTTCCTCGCCTCCGCCCTGCTGGTGGTCTTCGGTCTCCTGATCCGGCTCAAGCTCGAAGAAACCCCCGTCTTCAAGGCCATCCAGGCCCACGGCGAGGCACCCAAGGCCCCCATCAAGGAGGTCTTCACCAAGGAACCCCGCGCCCTGGTGGCAGCGGCCCTGTCCCGCATCTGCCCCGACGTGCTCTACTCCCTCTTCACGGTCTTCGTGGCCCTCTACGCCACCAAGCAGCTGGGCATGACCACCGGCAACGTCCTCGGCGCCATCCTGATCGGCTCCGCCTTCCAGCTGGTGCTGATCCCCGTGGCTGGTGCCCTCACGGACCGCTTCAACCGCCGCCTCGTCTATGGCATTGCCACCGTCGCAACCGCCCTGTACATCCCGGTGTTCTTCGTCATGATCCAGGGCAAGTCCGTGCTCATGCTGACCATCGGCGTCGTGATCGGACTGGCCTTCCACGCCTTCATGTACGGCCCGCAGGCCGCTTTCATCACTGAGCAGTTCCCGGCCCGGCTGCGCTACGCCGGCAGCTCGCTGGCCTACACGCTGGCAGGTGTGATCGGCGGCGCCGTGGCACCGCTCGTCTTCACGGCCCTCTTCGCCGCGACCGGCAACTGGTACCTGATCGCCGGCTACCTGGCCGTCGCCGCCGTCGTGACTGTGATTGGCCTGGCCATCGGCAGGAACCCGCAGACCCAGGAAGAAGAACGCCTCCTGCAGGAAACCCACGCCTAAGCGGCGCGGACCCGACCCGACGCACCGGCAACGATGAAGGCAGCTATGGAAACCCTGGCAGTACAAAAGGTCCGCTCCGTGCGGGCAGTGGGAACCCGCGCGGTCCTCGCCGAGCTCTCCGGAACCCATGACGTGCTGGCACTGCAGGGGCTGCTCCTCGAGAAGCCGCTGCCGGGCCAGCTGGACGTCCTGGCCGCGGCCGAGACGGTCCTGGTCACGGCCGATTCGCCGATTGCTGCAAGGCGGATCGCCGCCCGGCTGCTCCAGCTTGACCTCACCGCGCCCGTGCAGCGGGACGGCGAGCTGGTGCTCATCGATACCGTGTACGACGGCGAGGACCTCGCCGAGGTGGGCAAGCTGACCGGCCTCGGGGCCGACGGCGTGATCGCCGCCCACACCGGGCAGATCTGGACCGTGGCCTTCGCCGGCTTCGCCCCCGGCTTCGGTTACATGGTGGGGGAAAACCAGGTGCTCGAAGTGCCGCGGCGCAGCTCGCCGCGCACCGCCGTCCCCGCTGGCTCCGTGGCGCTGGCCGGCAACTACTCGGCCGTCTACCCGCGCCGCTCGCCCGGCGGGTGGCAGCTGATCGGCCGCACCGGCGCCAGGATGTGGGACCTGGACCGGGAGCAGCCCGCGCTGGCAGCGCCCGGCCACCGCGTGCAGTTCCGCGCGGTCCGGGACGTCGTGGCGCTGGCGCCGGAACACCCTGCCCGGGTCCCTGCGCCGGAGCTGACGTCCGGCCTGCGGATCGTCTCGCCGGGGCTGCAAAGCCTGGTCCAGGACCTCGGACGCCACGGCCACTCCGGCCTGGGCGTTTCCAAGGCCGGCGCGCTGGACCGCGCCTCGCTGCGCCGGGCCAACCGCCTCGTCGGGAACGCGCCATCGGCCGCCGCGGTGGAGACCGTCGCCGGCGGCCTCTCCGTGCAGGCCATCGGCGACCAGGTCCTCGCCGTCGCCGGGGCGCCCGCGGAACTGACCATCGGGACGCCTTCCGGGGAGGACTCCGGACCGTTCCTGCGGACCGTCCCGATGGCCACCCCATTCGCCCTGCTCGACGGCGAAACCCTGACCATTGGTGCCCCGGAACGCGGATTCCGCAGCTACCTCGCCATCCGCGGCGGTGTCGACACCGCCCCCGTGCTCGGCAGCCGCTCCACCGACACCATGTCCGGGATCGGCCCCGCGCCGCTGGCCGCCGGGCAGCTTTTCGCCGCCGGCGGGGAGGCCGACTCCGGCGTCGTCGGGCACCCGGAACTGCAGCCGGACTTTCCCGGTGCCGGCGTCACCGTGCTCGACGTCGTCCCCGGCCCGCGCGCCGAGTGGTTCGACGCCGCCGCGCTGGCGTCCTTCACGGGCCAGGACTGGGAAGTGACGCCGCAGTCCAACCGGGTGGGCATGCGCCTGCGGGGAAACCCGCTGCAGCGCAGCCGCCAGGGCGAACTCGCCAGCGAGGGCACGGTCGCCGGGGCCCTGCAGGTCCCGCCCGAAGGACTCCCCGTGCTGTTCCTGGCCGACCACCCCATCACGGGCGGCTACCCGGTGATCGCCGTGGTGGTCGACTCCCAGCTCGACCTCGCCGCCCAGGTCCCGATCGGCGGCAGGATCCGCTTCCGCTGGGCCGACCCCGCCGTCGGACCGGCCACCCCCGAACCCGCCACCCCCCGAACCCTCACCCCCGAAGAAGAAGCGAGTTACTGATGCGCAAGGTCCTGATCGCCAACCGCGGTGAAATCGCCGTCCGGATCGCCCGGGCCTGCGACGACGCCCGGCTGGCCTCCGTTGCCGTCTACGCGGACATCGACGCCGACGCCCTGCACGTCTCGGCCGCGGACGAGGCCTACGCCCTGGGCGGCAACTCGCCCGCGGACACCTACCTCAACATCCCCAAGCTGCTCGCCGCCGCGGCCGCATCCGGCGCCGACGCCCTCCACCCCGGCTACGGCTTCCTGTCCGAGAACGCCGAATTCGCCCAGGCCGTCCTCGACGCCGGGCTCACCTGGATCGGGCCCACCCCGGACGCCATCCGGCTGCTCGGCAACAAGATCACCGCCCGCGAGACCGCCGTCCGCGCCGGCGCACCGCTCGTCGCCGGCAGCGACGGCCCGGTGGAAACCGCCGCGGAGGCCCGCGCCTTCGCCGAACAGCACGGCCTGCCGATGGCCATCAAGGCGGCCTTCGGCGGCGGCGGCCGCGGCATGAAGGTGGTCCGCGCCCTGGACGAGGTCGAGGAAGCCTTCGACTCCGCCGTCCGCGAGGCCGTCGCCGCCTTCGGCCGCGGCGAATGCTTCGTGGAGCGCTACCTCGACCGTCCGCGGCACGTCGAAGCGCAGGTCCTCGCGGACAGCCACGGCAACGTCGTCGTCGTCGGAACCCGCGACTGCTCGCTCCAGCGCCGGCACCAGAAGCTCGTCGAGGAAGCCCCCGCGCCGTTCCTCAGCGACGAGCAGACCCGCCAGATCTACGACGCCGCCAAGGCCGTCTGCCGCGAAGCCGGCTACTCCGGCGCCGGCACCGTGGAATTCCTGGTCGCCGCCGACGGCACCGTGGCGTTCCTCGAAGTGAACACCCGCCTGCAGGTGGAGCACCCCATCACCGAGGAAACCACCGGGATCGACCTCGTCCAGGAGCAGTTCCGCATCGCCGCCGGGGAACCGCTGCGCATTACGGAGGACCCGGCGCCGCGCGGGCACTCCTTCGAATTCCGGCTCAACGCCGAGGACGTCGGGCGCGGGTTCCTGCCCTCGCCCGGCACCGTCGAGGAGTTCCACGGCCCCACCGGCCCCGGCATCCGGCTCGACACCGGCGTCCGCGCCGGCTCGTTCGTCCCGCCCCAGTTCGACTCGCTGCTGGCGAAACTGATCGTTACCGGCGCCGACCGGCAGCAGGCGCTGCGCCGCGCCCGCCGGGCCCTCGCCGAAATCAGCATTACCGGGGTGGCCACCGTGCTGCCGTTCCACCGCGCGGTGCTCGAATCCCCGGACTTCACCTCCGAGGCCGGTCTCGGCATCCACACCCGCTGGATCGAAACCGACTTCGCCGACAACATCTCCATCCCCGCCGATCCGGGCTTCAGCACCACCGCGCCCGACGGCGAACGCCGCACCATCACGGTCGAGGTGGACGGCCGCCGGATGGCCGTCGGCCTGCCCGCGGACCTGCTGGACGGCTGGGCCCGCTCGGGCGGCCCGCTTCCTGCCGGGGTTTCCGTGGACGGAGCCTCCGACGATGGAGCTGCCGGCGCTGATCCCGGGGAGCTGCGCGCCGACATGGCCGGCACCGTGGTGAAGTGGCTCGTCGCACCGGGCGCCGAAGTCTCGGCGGGGGATCCCGTCGTGGTGCTGGAGGCGATGAAGATGGAAACCCAGGTCGCCGCCCACCGCGGCGGGACAGTCACGGGCCTCCGCGCGGAGGCCGGCGGCGTCGTTACTGCTGGAGCGGTGCTTGCCCTGATTGGCTAGCGGCGGAGTGCTGTACCTGGTCCTGCTGCGTCTGGTCCTGCTGCGTCTCCGACTGTTGAGTCGCGGCCCAGCTGGCGAGCAGCCGCAAGGCGTCCGCGGTGGTTGAACCGGGTTCGGCGGCGTAGACGAGCAGTGACAGCCCGTCGTCGGCCGGAAGCTCCAGGGCCTCGTACAGGAGGTGGAGGTCCCCGACCACCGGGTGCCGCAGATGCTTGATGCCGGTGTAGTGCTGGCGCACATTATGGGCCGCCCAGCGGGTGCGGAATTCCTCGCTGCGGGTGGAAAGCTCCCCCACCAGGTCGGTCAGACCGCGGTCGTAGGGGTCGCGGCCGGCCTCGGTGCGCAGAATCGCCACCGTGTCATTCGCGGCGCGGTCCCAGTCCGGATAGAAACCGTAGGAACGGTTGTCCAGGAAGATGAACCGGGCATGGTTGGCCGGCCGGACCGGACCGGCGTACATCTCGGAGTAAAGGGCGTAGCCGAGCTGGTTGGCGGCCAGGATGTCCAGGCGCCCGTTGCGCACGAACGCGGGGGCGTTGGTGATGGCGTCGAGCATGAGCTGGATGCTCGCGCGGACCGGCTGGGCGGTGGCGCGGCGCCGCTGTGGCCTGCGGTTGGTGCTGGCGGCCCGGGCCAGGTCGAACAGGTGGGCCTGCTCCGCCTCATCCAGCTGCAGCGCCCTCGCCAGTGCTTCCAGGACGCCCTCTGACACTCCGGACAGGTTTCCGCGTTCCAGCCGAGTGTAATACTCGACACTGACTCCGGCCAGCATCGCCACTTCCCCGCGCCGCAACCCGGGGACGCGGCGGTTGCCGCCGTAGACCGGCAGTCCCGCCTGTTCGGGGGTGATTTTCGCCCGCCGAGTGGCCAGGAAGTCCCGGGTCTCGCTCTGGTTGTCCATGCCATCAACGTTAGAGGGTGCGGCGCCGTAAGGGAGTCACTGCCAGTACCCCTATCAGCAGGGACTCCCTCGCCGGCCGCTGTTTAGTGTTTGATGGTAGTGCCCCCGATGACGACCGGGCCGAAAGGCCGCACCTGACCGGTGCCGGACGCCGGGGCAACCTCCCCTGAACCATCCACAAGCAGGAGACTCATGCTTACCGTTAACGCTTACGCCGCCACCTCGGCGACGGAACCCCTCGTTCCGACCACCATCGAGCGCCGGGACGTTGGCCCCCACGACGTCCTGATCGACATCAAGTTCGCCGGCATCTGCCACTCGGACATCCACACCGTCCGCGGCGACTGGGGACCGCAGTCCTACCCGCTGGCACCGGGCCACGAAATCGCCGGTATCGTCACCGAGGTCGGCTCCGCCGTCACCAAGCACAAGGCGGGCGACCGGGTCGGCGTCGGCTGCATGGTCAACTCCTGCCGCGAGTGCGTCAACTGCCTCGCGGGCGAGGAACAGTACTGCCTCAAGGGCAACACGGGCACCTACGGCGCCGTCGACCGTGACGGCACCATCACCCAGGGCGGCTACTCCACCCACGTCGTCGTGACCGAAGACTTCGTCGTCACCATCCCCGAGGGCATCGAGCTCGACGTCGCCGCACCCCTGCTCTGCGCCGGCATCACCACGTACTCGCCGCTGCGCCACTGGAACGCCGGTCCCGGCAAGAAAGTCGCGATCGTCGGGCTCGGCGGGCTGGGCCACATGGCCGTCAAGATCGCCCACGCCATGGGTGCCGAGGTCACCGTGCTCTCGCAGTCGCTGAAGAAGCAGGAAGACGGCCTGCGCCTCGGCGCGGACCACTACTTCGCCACGAGCGACGAGAACACCTTCACCGAGCTCGCCGGCAGCTTCGACCTGATCATCAACACGGTCAGCGCTTCGATCGACATCAGCTCCTACCTGCAGCTGCTGACCCTCGACGGCGCCCTGGTGAACGTCGGCGCCCCGGCCGAACCGCTGCCCGTGAACGCGTTCGCGCTGATCGCCGGACGCCGGTCCTTCGCCGGTTCCATGATCGGCGGCATCCGCCAGACGCAGGAAATGCTCGACTTCTGCGCCGAGCACCACCTCGGCGCCGAGATCGAGGTCATCCCGGCAGAGAAGATTAACGAGGCCTACGAGCGCGTGCTGGCCTCCGACGTGCGGTACCGCTTTGTGATTGACACCTCCACCCTGGTGTAGTTCCAGGCATGGAAAGGGCTCGGCCGCTGGCCGGGCCCTTTTCTTTGGCCGGGCAGGTTCCGCTGGGCGGAAGCCCGGCCTTGCCCGGAGCTTTCTCGGCGGGCACGCTGGCAGGATGACCAAACTGCAGCCCGACGCCAATCTTTCCGGCCTGGACATCTCCGCGGGCATCGAGGCTGAGCCCGACGGCGTCCTCGTCCTGGACCCGAAACTGGCCGCCATCTGGAACCTTGCGGCACCGTACCTGTCAGTCCGCGACAACGACGCCCACACGCTCTACGCCTTCGGGCTGGCCCGCGCCCTGCTCGATGCGCACCCGGAGGCGGACGCCGCCGTCGTCCTCCCCGCGATCATGCTGCACGACATCGGCTGGTCGCAGGTGCCCCCGGCCGAAGTCCTGGCAGCGATCGCGCCCGGCGGCGGCCGGCCGGACCTGGTGCTGCTGCACGAGAAGGAAGGCGCCCGGCTCGCCGCCGGAATCCTCGCCGCGGCCCGGTACGACGCCGGGAAGGTGCCGGCCATCCTGGACATCATCGATGGCCACGACTCCCGCCGCGAGGCCCTCTCCATCGAGGACGCCATCGTCAAGGACGCGGACAAGACCTGGCGGCTCAGCCCGCACGGCCTCGACACCGTGATGGACTGGTTCGGCCTGGACCGCGGCCAGGCCCTCCGCCTCTGCAGCCAGCGCGTCCACGGGCATCTGTTCACCGCAGAGGCACAGGCGATGGCCCGGGCACTGTCCGCCCTGGAGTCGGTGACCCTGTGGCCGCAGCGCCAGGCGCTGCTCGGCGGGGGTCCTTTGAAATAGGTCCCCAGAATGGACCCCCGCAAGGCCGCCTGCGCCGCCTGATCCGCTGCTAGCATGACCGTCATGGGCATCACCCCGGCGATCGCAGCCACCGCCAGCACAGACTGCTCCGTAAACGGGCACCCGCACGTCGCCGACACCCACGACCTGATCCGGGTGGTCGGCGCGCGTGAGAACAACCTCAAGGGCGTCACCCTTGAGATCCCGAAGCGCCGGCTGACCGTTTTCACCGGCGTCTCCGGCTCGGGGAAGAGCTCCCTGGTGTTTGCCACCATCGCGGCGGAATCGCAGCGGATGATCAACGAAACCTACAGCGCCTTCGTGCAGGGCTTCATGCCCAGCCTGGCAAGGCCCGACGTCGACTTCCTGGAGGGGCTGACGACGGCGATCATCGTCGACCAGGAGCGGATGGGCGCGAACCCCCGCTCCACCGTGGGGACGGCCACCGACGCCAACGCCATGCTCCGGATCCTCTTCAGCCGGCTGGGTTCCCCGCACGTGGGACCCCCCACCGCGTTCTCCTTCAACGTCCCGACGCGGAAAGCGAGCGGGGTGATGAGCACCGAGAAGAGCGGACGGGTGGAGAAGAGCGTTGTCCAGAACGCCGTCTACCTGGGGGGCATGTGCCCGCGGTGTGAGGGCATGGGCTCGGTCTCCGACTTCGACCTCAAAGCGCTCTACGACGACAGCAAGTCCCTCAGCGAGGGTGCCCTGACGATTCCCGGCTACAGCATGGACGGGTGGTACGGCCGCATCTTCAGCGGCGCCGGCTTCGACATGGACAAGCCGATCGCGAAGTACACCAAAAAGGAAATGAACGATCTGCTCTACAAGGAGCCGACCAAGATCAAGGTCGAGGGCATCAATCTCACCTATGAGGGACTGATCCCGAAGATCCAGAAGTCCATACTCTCCAAGGACGTCGACGCGATGCAGCCCCACATCCGGGCCTTCGTCGACCGCGCCATCACGTTTCAAGCCTGCCCCGAGTGCAACGGCACACGGCTGAGCCGGGAAGCCAGGTCCTCGAAAATCCGGGGCAAGAACATCGCCGAATTGTGCCAGATGCAGATCAGCGACCTGGCCAGCTGGGTCCGCGAGCTCAATGAGCCATCGGTCGCGCCGCTCCTCAAAGGCCTGCGGCACCTGCTCGAGTCGTTCGCCGAAATCGGGCTGGGTTACCTCTCGCTGGACCGGCCGGCGGGCACCCTGTCCGGCGGAGAGGCGCAGCGCACCAAGATGATCCGGCACCTTGGCTCGTCCCTGACGGACGTCACCTACGTCTTCGACGAGCCGACGATCGGCCTGCACCCGCACGACATTGAGCGGATGAACCAGCTGCTGCTGCAGCTGCGGGACAAGGGCAACACGGTGCTCGTCGTCGAGCACAAGCCGGAGACCATCGTCATCGCGGACCACGTCGTTGACCTCGGCCCCGGCGCAGGCACCGAGGGCGGCAGCGTCTGCTTCGAAGGAAGCGTGGCGGACCTGCGGGTCAGCGACACCATCACCGGCCGCCACTTCGACGACCGGGCCACGGTCAAGGAGACGGTGCGGACGCCGTCGGGCGCGCTCGAGGTACGCGGCGCGTCGACAAACAACCTCCGGAACGTCGACGTCGACATCCCGCTCGGCGTGCTTTGCGTGCTCACGGGCGTGGCCGGGTCCGGCAAGAGCTCGCTGATCCAGGGCTCCGTGGCCGGCCGCGACGGTGTTGTGCTGATCGACCAGGGTGCCATCAAGGGGTCGCGGCGCAGCAACCCTGCGACGTACACGGGCCTTCTCGAGCCGATCCGAAAGGCGTTTGCCAAGGCGAACGGCGTGAAGCCGGCGCTGTTCAGCTCCAACTCGGAAGGCGCCTGCCCCACATGCAACGGCGCGGGCGTCCTCTTCACCGAACTCGGAGTGATGGCCACCGTCGAGTCCACGTGCGAGGACTGCGAGGGCAGGAGGTTCCTGGCGTCAGTCCTCGAATACAAGCTGGCCGGCCGCAACATCTCCGAGGTGCTGGCAATGTCGATGACCGAAGCCGAGGGGTTCTTTGGCGACGGGGAGGCGCGCACGCCGGCGGCGCACAAGATCCTTGACCGGCTCGTGGACGTGGGGCTCGGCTACCTCACTCTCGGCCAGCCGCTCACCACCCTGTCCGGCGGCGAGCGTCAGCGCGTCAAGCTGGCCACCCAGATGGCAGAGAAGGGTGACGTCTACGTCCTCGACGAACCCACCAGCGGCCTGCACCTTGCCGACGTCCGGAACCTGCTGGGCCTGCTCGACCGGCTCGTCGACGCCGGCAAGTCTGTCGTCGTCATCGAGCACCACCAGGCCGTCATGGCGCACGCCGACTGGATCATCGACCTCGGCCCCGGCGCCGGCCACGACGGCGGACGGATCGTCTTCGAGGGTTCCCCCGCGGACCTTGTCGCGGGCCGCTCCACCCTCACCGGTGAGCACCTGGCGGCCTACGTCGGCAGCTGACCGGGGCCCTCGGCGCCGGCATCACGCCAGGTTCCGGCCCAGGAACGCCATGACGTCCGGGAGGATGGAGCGCCAGTAGCCGCTGTCGTGGCCGCCCGGCTGGAAGCCTCCCTCGTGTTCACCGGGAAGGTCCTTCACGTAGTCCTGCACGCTGAAGAGCAGGTTGTCGGCTGTGCCGCAGTCGATTCTTTTCGGCAGTGACTCCAGTTCCGGGCGCAGGGCAAAGACGTCGTTGGCCGCGAAGTCCGCGGCGCTGTCAAAGTTGTCGGACCGGCCGGGGTCGTACTGGCTCCAGACCGCCGGGCTCATCGCGGCCACGGCGCGGAGACCGGGGAGGCGGTGCTGGGCGGCGAGGAGCAGGGCGCCGAACCCGCCCATCGACAGCCCGAAAACGGCGACCCTGCCGGTGCCGACTCCCTGGCCGGCCAGCAGGGGGAGGAACTCGTCGACCAGCATGGACTGCGTGTCTGTGCCCGACGCGCGGCGGTGCCACCAGGTTTCGCCTCCGTCCGCGGCTGCGATCGCGAACGGCGTCCCTCCCCGCGATATGTGCTGTGCCAAAACTTGAGCCGCATCCAGGTCCTCGAATACCATGCGGTGGTCCGCGTCCGTGCCATGCAGGAAGAGCGCTACGGGCAGGGGCCCGGACGAGGTGCCGCCAGCGGATTCCGGCACGGCCATGGACCAGCCGGTCGGTTCCTGCGGCCGGAACCGTGAAGTGAAATTGCCGGTGCGCATGGCGACGGGCGGGGCGTGGCCGGAGGAGGTCCCGCCGGCGCATCCCGCGACCGACACGGCGACCACGGCCCCGGCTCCGAGCCCCAGCAGGCTCCGTCGGGAAAGCCCCGGTGCTCCCATGACACCGCTCATCGGCCCGACACGCCCCTCACCAGAACTTCTGCACGCCGGAGGCGGAGTCCCGGAGTTGGGCGCCATCAAGGGCAATGGAGCACTCCTCCAAGCCAAAGTCCTTCCACTGCGCCACCAGGCGGAGTTCCCCCGGCGGCGCCAGCGGCCAGAGCCAGAGTGTTCCCGAGCCGGAGAACTCGTCGTCGCCGCCGCTCCCGCCGCCGTTTCTCAGCAGGAGCACCGGCGATGGTGGCTCCTCCGTGCCCTCGAAGAACCCGTGGGGGTGCGCGCCGGTACTGGACTTTGAACCGTCTGGGAAAGCCGCGCCGAACAGGAGCATCGAACCCGCGCCGGCGCCCCTGCGGGGGCCGGGTCCGGGCCGGAAAAACACTTCGTTGAGATCCGCCCACTCCTCGTCGGTCCGTTCGCCCCGGCGGATGGTCCAGATCACATCGAACGTACAACCCGTGGAAAACGCCGCCGCGCTCTTGACGGCGACCATCATCGTCGGGCTCAGGTGCAGGAACTGGCCAATGTGTATGACGGCCGGGAGTTCGTACTCCGGGGCGCCGGCCCACACCGGCGGCACGTACTTCACTGCCCGTCCGCGCGGAGGGATGGGGGGCACCGGGAAATCCTGGAAGAAGGTCATGGGTGATCCTTTCATCGGTGGGTGCGCGCGGTCACTGCGGCCGTCCGGAGAGCTGGAGGGTGATGGGCTGTGTTGTCAGGGGCCCGCCGCATTCCTTTGAGCCGCCGGCCCTCGTCCATTCCAGCCGGGACTGCCGCTGGGCGAGCAGGCTTCCGTCGCTGGCGAGCATCCGGGTTGCCACTTCGCGCGGCAGCGGGCCCCGGACGGTAAACAGCCAGGCATTGACCGCCGTCTGGGAGGCGGCGAACGGGGCTCTCGACGGTGAAGGACCGCCCGGCAAGTCGGGAACCGCTGATTTCGGTGATGCGGGCTGCGGCGAGGCCAGATCAGGGACGGAGCAGCCTTCCGCGGTGCACAGTTCCACGTCGGATGCCGCCGTGACGTCGCCTTCGAGTCTCACGGTGATGGTGCTGACCCAGCCAACCGCGGGGCAAACGACGTCGGCCGTGCCGCAGGCCGTCACCTGGATGCCGGCAACCATGAACACCACGCCAGAGCGAAAGATCCCCCACTTCGACCTCATCGCGCCAGTCTAGACAGATTCCCGGCTCGCCGCTGGAAGGGGTGCTGGACGGACGTTCCTCGGCAGGTAGGCGCTCCGTCCGGGACTCGGTTCTTCAGGCCTGTTTCAGGGCGCGGCCTGGGCGGCTGTCGCTTCCTGCGCCTGCCGGTAGAACCATTCAATGTGCTCGCGCAGAAGGCGGGCGGCCAGCTCCCCGTCGTGTGCCTGAACGGCGTCGAAGATGCCGTGGTGCTGGGTCCGCAGCACGGACAGAACCTCCGGCCACTCCTCCATCGCGTCCATCGCCCCCTTGACGTAGCCGACGATCGAGCCGCTGAGGGATTCCATTATGGTGGCGACCACAGTGTTGCCGGCGAGTGAGCTCAGCGCCACGTGGAACCGCGCGTCGAGTTCGTGGAAGGTGTCGCGGTCCATTTCCGGGTCGTCCATCGCCTGCAGCAACCGGGCTGCCTGCTCCAGGTCCTCATTTCCGCCGGTCCGGTCCGCGCCGGCCCGGGCCGTCCAGGTTTCGAGCAGGACGCGGGTCTGGACGATGTCCGCGACCGGGAGCCGGCTGCTGGCCACGTGCAGCCGCAGGGCAGAGGACAATCCCGCGGACGGGTCGGAAATGACGATCGCCCCGGACGTGGGGCCGGATCCGACCGAACTGCGCAGCACGCCCATGGCGTCAAGGACCCGGATGGCCTCCCGCACGGACGCCCGGGAAATTCCGTACGTCTCTGCCAGTGTGCGTTCGCCCGGAAGCCGGTCCCCGACCTTGATCTTGCCCGAGCGCAGGTCCGCTTCGATGTCTTTCAGGAGCGCGTCATGGGTTCGGCGGCGGGGGGTTGCTCCTGCTTCAGCGGTGGTCACGGGCGTTTCCTTCGGGGCGGGGGAGTGCGGGCAGGAGGCCCGCCCGCACTCCCCGTTGCGGGAGGGCCGGAGGCTAGGGAAGCATCCAGCTTAGGACGGGGGTGGACTGCAGGTAGGACAGGGTGCAGAGCACCAGCAGCAGAGCCACGCTCCACCCGACTACTTTACGCAGGATCACCGACTCCTGGCCTTCAAGGTTCACCGCGGACGCCGCGATCGCGAGGTTCTGCGGGCTGATGAGCTTGCCGACCACGCCGCCGGAGGTGTTTCCGGCCACCAGAAGGTTCGGGTCGATTCCGGCCTTCAGCCCGGCGGTCTGCTGCAGCTTGGCGAACAGCGCGTTAGCCGAGGTGTCCGAGCCGGTGACGGCGGTGCCGATCCAGCCCAGGACGGGGGAGAGGAACGCGAAGAAGGTGCCGGTGCCGGCCAGCCAGGTGCCGATTGAGACCGTCTGCCCGGAAAAGTTCATCACGTAGGCCAAGGCGAGGACGGTGATGATGGTCAGGCCTGCCCAGCGCATGCGGAAAATGGTGCGCCCGATTTCCATCACAGCGTCGCCGACCGTGACGCGGAAGCGGCCGCCGTCGTCGTACTTCGAATACACAAAGGCGACGATCAGTCCGGTGATCAGCAGCAGGGTGCCGGGAGTGGAGAGCCACTGGAAGGAGTAGACGGTGGAGGACACGGGTTTGCCCGCGGCATCAACCAGAGCGTCGTGCAGGATGGGCCAGGGGATCTTGACGTCGGTCGAGGCGAGGAATGCCGGGATATCGACGCCCAGTTTCCACAGCTTCGCGATGCCGAAGACGACGATCACGAGGAAGTAGGGGAACAGGGCGAGCCACGTGCGCGTCGGCGTCAGGCCGCCGGCGGGCCTTTCCGTGACGGCCACGGCCGCTGCCCTGCCTGAGCCTCCGGCGGGCGTGGGGGCCGCGTTCTGCGCGGCGGCGGCGGAAGCTACGCCGAGACGCTCGCGTGCCGCGATGCTGCCCTTCGGTGTCCAGACGCGGAAGAACAGCACTGCCACGCCCAGGCCGGTGAGGGAGGCAATGATGTCGGTGAGCTCATAGGAGAAGTAGTTGGAGCAGAGGAACTGTGCGATGGCGAAGGAGAAACCGACGACCAGCGCGGCGGGCCAGCAGTCCTTCAGGCCCCTGCGGCCGTCAAGGATGAAGAGCAGGATCAGCGGCACGAACGTTGCCAGCAGCGGTGCCTGGCGGCCCACGATGGAGGCAATGTCCGTGGCGTGCAGTCCGGTAAGGCCGGCGGCGGTGGTGATCGGGATGGCCATGGCGCCGAACGCTACCGGGGCGGTGTTGGCCACCAGGACGGCGGCGGCGGCGCGCAGTGGCGGCAGTCCCAGGGCGAGGAGCATGGTGGCGGTGATGGCGACCGGTGCGCCGAATCCGGCCAGTGCCTCGAGCAGGCCGCCGAAGCAGAACGCGATCAGCAGCGCCTGCAGGCGCACGTCGCCGCCGCCGATCACGTCGAACACGCGGCGGAGGTCTTCGAAGCGTCCGCTGAGCACCGTGACCTGGTAGAGCCAGACGGCCATGATGACAATCCACAGCACGGGGAACGCGCCGAAGACCCCGCCCTGCGTTGCGGAGAGGATCGCCAGGCCCGGCGGCATGTGGAAGGCAACAATGCCGACCACGAGGGCCACCAGCAGCGCGAAGGCCCCTGCCACGTGCGCCCTGGTCTTGACGACGGCGAGCAGGATGAAGAAGGTAAGCAGCGGCAGCAGGGCCACGATGGCCGACCAGGCCACGCTGTTAAGCACCGGGTCGGTGCTGGGGGTGAAGTGGTCCACGGAGTTCCTCCACGTTGAGAGACGACTGGTCTATGGTCAGACCACTGTGGTCGGACCATGAGAGTGTAGCGCATATCTCACCGCGGATGTGAGCGGATTCACTCCCGATCCGGGGCTGGAAGTGGCGGTAATCACGTGTTGTACTATGGTCTGACCACATGTTTCTAGGCTCCTCGAAAGGGCTGTCATGAGAATTGCCTTGTTCGCCACCTGCATCGTGGACGCGATGTATCCGGCCACAGCCCGTGCCACCGTGAAAATTCTGGAACGGCTGGGGCACGAGGTCGTGTTCCCGTCCGGCCAGGCCTGCTGCGGGCAGATGCACGTCAACAGCGGCTACCTCAAAGAAGCGGTCCCCGTCGTCGCCAACCATGTCGCGGCCTTCGACACCGAGGACTACGATGTCGCCGTCGCGCCGTCGGGCTCCTGTGTTGCCTCCGTCAAACACCAGCATCCGATGGTGGCCCGCTCCTGCGGGGACAAGGCCCTCGAGGCCCGGGCCGCCGCCGTCGGCGCCAAAACGTACGAGCTCTCCGAACTGCTGGTCGACGTTCTCGGTGTCACTGACGCCGGGGCGCAGCTCGGGTCATTCTTCCCGCACCGTGTCACGTACCACCCGAGCTGCCACGGCATGCGCCTGCTCCGGCTGGGGGACCGGCAGGCCCAGCTGCTGCGCAGCGTCCAGGGAATCGACCTGGCGGATCTGCCGGAGGCAGACCAGTGCTGCGGCTTCGGCGGCACCTTCTCCATGAAGAACGCCGACGTCTCCTCGGCCATGCTCGAGGACAAGACGGCCAACATCGCGGCAACCGGCGCCAAACTGTGCACCGGCGGGGACGCCTCGTGCCTGATGCACATCGGTGGAGGCCTGTCCCGCCAGGGAAGCGCCGTCACCACCCTCCACCTCGCCGAAATCCTCGCCAGCACCGCGGAGGAACCGGCGTCCGTCAGCGGCGAAGTCCGCGTCTCCACCGGAAAGGCAACCCGATGAGCACCTTCCTGGGCATGCCCTCCCTGCCTGTCTACGGCACGGGCAATCTGTTCGCGTCCGAATCGTTTCCCACGGCGGCGAACCGCGAGCTTGGCAACGCCCAGCTGCGCGCAAACCTCGGACACGCCACCCACACCATCCGCGACAAGCGGCTGAAAATGGTTGCCGAACTGCCGGACTGGGAGCAGCTGCGGGACGCCGGCAGCGCGATCAAGGAATCCGTGATGGCACGGCTTCCCGAACTCCTCGAACAGTTCGAAGAGAACTTCACAGCCCGCGGCGGAGTTATCCACTGGGCCCGCGATGCCGACGAGGCCAACGCCATCGTCGCGGGACTGGTCCGCGACACCGGGGAAACCGAAGTCGTCAAGGTCAAGTCCATGGCGACCCAGGAGATCGGGCTCAATGAGTATCTCGAAGAGCAGGGCATCACGGCCTTCGAAACCGATCTCGCCGAACTCATCGTCCAGCTCGACCACGATAAGCCCAGCCACATCCTGGTCCCGGCGATCCACAAGAACCGCACGGAAATCCGCGACATCTTCCTGCGCGAAATGCCGGGGGCCGATCCCCAGCTCACCGACGACCCGGCAGTGCTGGCCATGGCCGCCCGCGCGCACCTGAGGCGCAAGTTCCTCTCCGCCAAAGTGGCCGTCTCCGGCGCCAACTTCGCCCTCGCCGATTCCGGCACCCTCGCCGTCGTCGAATCCGAGGGCAACGGCCGCATGTGCCTGACGCTGCCGGAGACCCTGATCACGGTGATGGGCGTGGAGAAGCTGCTGCCGACCTGGCAGGACCTCGAAGTGTTCATGCAGCTGCTGCCCCGCTCCTCCACCGGGGAACGGATGAACCCGTACACCTCGCTCTGGACCGGCGTCACCGAAGGCGACGGACCGCAGAACATGCATCTGGTGCTGCTCGACAACGGCCGCAGTGCCGCGCTGGCCGACGAAATGGGACGCTCCGCGCTGCACTGTATCCGCTGCAGCGCCTGCATGAACGTCTGCCCCGTCTACGAGCGCACCGGCGGCCACGCCTACGGCTCCACCTACCCCGGACCGATCGGCGCGATCCTCTCACCCTTGATGACCGGCATCCAGGCTGAAGAGAACAACTCGCTCCCCTACGCGTCCTCCCTTTGCGGGGCCTGCTACGACGCCTGCCCGGTAAAGATCAACATCCCTGACATCCTGGTGCACCTGCGCAGCGTGGATGTGGACAGCAAACGGGGGAAGAAGAAACTGCCCAGCCAGATGGACGCCGGGATGAAGGCCGCGTCCTGGGCGCTGTCCTCCGGCAAGCGGCTGGGGCTGATCGAAAAAGGGCTTCCGCTTGGACGCCTGGTTGCGGGCCCCGATAAGAAGATCACCAAACTGCCCGGCATCGCCGCCGGCTGGACGCAAAGCCGGGACATTCCGGCGCCCCCGCAGGAATCCTTCCGCAGCTGGTGGGCCAAGGAACACCGGAAACCGGACACGTCCAGCGCCCCCGAGCCGTCCCAAGACAAGGAAGACCAGCCATGAGCGCCCGCGAAGAAATCCTCGGCCGGATCCGCACCGCCCTGAAGGACAACCCCGAGGCGCCGCAGATCCCGCGCCAATACCGGCAAACATCCCCGCTGGATGAGTCGGCGCTGATCGAGCTACTGGTGGACCGCCTCATCGACTACAAGGCGCAGGTGTCCGTGGTGGACGCGGCCGGGGTGCCGGCCCGGATCGCGGAACTCCTTGGCGGCGCGCGCAGCTACGTTGTGCCCACAGGCATCGACGCCGGCTGGCTCACCGGACTCGACCATGAGTCCGGTGGGCGCCGGCGCCACCTGGATTCCACCGCCGCGCCGCTGAGTGTCGCAGAGCTCGACGGCATTGACGCCGTGGTGACCGGCAGCGCCGTCGCCGTCGCGGAAACCGGAACCATCATCCTGGACGGCAGCCCCAACCAGGGCCGCCGCGCCATCAGCCTGGTCCCGGACCATCACATCTGCGTCGTGAACGCCACCGACATCGCCGGCATCCTGCCCGAGGCGCTGCGGCGGATCGACGGCACCCGCCCGCTCACCATGATCAGCGGCCCGAGCGCCACCAGCGACATTGAACTCGAACGCGTCGAGGGTGTTCACGGCCCCCGGAAGCTCGACGTCATCATCGCCCGGTGAGGCCGGCACGCCCCGCAGCGACCCCTGAAGGGAGGGAACGCTCATGAGCTTCTACCGGCATGACGCCTGGCAGAACCTCAGGGGGGCCATCGTGGAAGTCCGGAAGGGTGGCAGGATCGTCCGCGAAGGACTGGTGGACGACGTCATGCCGGATTCATCGGCGCTCTGGATCGCCGGGGACGGGTCCACGAACCGGGTGCTGATTGAAGCCGCAGAGGGCTATGAGGTGTGGATAGAGCCCCGACCCCTAGAGGGCAAACGCGCCTACCGGATGACGGCGGCCGCACTCCGGCCCGGGGCTGCGCGTGCGCGCACGGCCACGAGGCCCGACCGCCCCGCAACCAGCGCCGAGCAGACGGTGGAGCAAAGAACCCGGATTGTCACCGGTTAGTCCCTGTCGAGTTTGGCGAGCAGGACTCGGAGCCGCGTTGTTGACACTGAGTGCCAAGGGCTTCCGAGGGAGTGGAGCGCCTGCCGCTAACCGGCCGCCGCCATCACCTTGCTGCTCCTCAGCTGTCCGCGCCGAGGGCAGCCCGCGCGTTCTTCTTGCGTTCAGCAAGTTCCTTGCGCGCCACAAGGGCCTCCTCCAGGCTGACTGCTATGAACCTGGTGGATGTGCCGGGAGCGGCGCGGGCCACCAAATCCATGTCGGCGCTGATGACGGTGCCCACCATGGCGTACCCGCCACCGGAGACGGCATCGCGGTGCAGGATGATGGGTTGCGTTCCGCCCGGAATCTGGATGGACCCGACGGCGTAGCCGGCATCCACAATGTTGGACGGATCGGAACCTGCCCCGAAAGGCTGCTCGCGTTCCTTCCAGCTCACGCCGGGGCCGGAGTACCGCAATCCCATCCGGTCGGCCACCGGCGTCACCTTCCACTCGCCGTTCAGAAGGTTGTCCAGCCCTTCGTCGGTGAGTCGGTGGTCGTACAGGCCAAGGACAATCCTGACAGCTTGTTCCTTCTCGAACACGGGACGGAATTCCTCCGGCACCGTATCAGCGTCAGGCAGGGCTCCGCCGTTGAGCGGACTCCCGACGGGAACCTGATCGCCCGCTTCCAGCTTGCGGCCGTGGAATCCGCCGATTGCGCCCAGGCTGTAGGTGGACCGGCTGCCAAGCACCTCGGGAACATCGATGCCGCCCTGGACAGCAATGTAGTAACGCGTGCCGCCCCTGATGACCCCGAAGCTGAGCTCGTCGCCGGCGTGCAGCTGCAGCCGGGTCCACTGCGGCCGGGCTTCCCCGTTGATCCTGACCTCAACCGGGGCACCGGTGACGGCGATGACGGCATCCGTATCGGTGGTCAATACCGGGCCCAGGTAGGTGCATTCAAGAACGGCTTCCTGGGCCGTGTTGCCGACCAGTACATTGCCGAGTTCTGCAGAGTACTGGTCCATGGACCCGCTCTGCGGGATACCCACGTTGTAGTGGCCTCTGCGTCCTTGGTCCTGGACCGTGGTGGCCAGTCCGGGGTTCTTGATGTCAAACGCCATTGAGGGCCTCCATGAGTTCCTGGTTGTAGCCTTCGGGATTCCCCAGCGCTTTGGACAGATCGAAGGTCACGGGCACCTGCCGGTAGCGGAAGGTGCCCGCCGTGATTTCGTCCTGGATGCCGTTATATTCGGCCTCGTTGACCGGTTTGAACTTCACGATGTCGCCGGGTTTGAAGAACACCATGAAGTCCTTGAAGTCGGCCAAGGACTGTGTGGGGTCGAAGATCGGCGCGGCAGCGACTCCGAACATCTGGTAACCGCCCGCACCCCGGACGGAGTAGATGCAGCCGAAGCAGCCGCCGTGGCCAACGGTCAGCTTGGGGGTATCGGTGCGGGGGCTCAAATACTTGGGCACTTCCAGTTGCTTTTCCCGTTCAACCAGTTGGAAGAGGAACGGCAGTCCTGCGACAAATCCGACCATCGAGACAAGCCATGGCTGCTCGTGGTGGCGCTGGATGAATTCCGCGGCATCCTTGAGGTTGTTGACCTTGGCTGCGTAGTCTATGTCGGTGCCGCCGGGCTCCTGATGGAAACCTTCGCGGAATCGCTCCGCCACCTTTTTCGTAAACGGATCGTCGTACCAGACCGGTACTTCGACGATCCGGGTTTCCAGGGCCTGATCCTGATGGTGCGTCAGGTCCCCTTCAATCGTCCGGACGGTTTCTTCCAGGGTCGACGGCGGCAGGACGTCGGGATCGAACCTCACGAGCAGTGAGGCATTGGCAGGACAGACGTCCACGATGCCCGGCAGCTCCAAGGCTGAAAGCTTCGCGGCAATGGACATGACCTTAAAGTTGGCGGCCAGGCTCATCGATTCCGAGACCTCGACGAACAGGAATTCGTCTCCACCCCAGGTATAGCGGGCCTCCAACACGGCGGGTTCCGGGCTACTCATTTTGCCTCCATCAGATCGGCGACGGTTTCAATGAACTTCGAGTGGTGGCTGACGGCTGCGAATTCAGGCCGGCCCAGCAGCTTCTTGTGCACCGGGATGGTGGTTTTGACCCCTTCGATCCGGGTCTCGTCCAGCGCAGCCAGCATGGCCTCAATGGCGGATGCGCGGGTGTCAGCATGGACAATCAGCTTGGCAAGCATGGAGTCGTAGTACGGACTGACAGTGGAGCCGGCCTCGACCCCCGTGTCCACCCTGATGCCGACGCCAGAGGGCCATTCCATCGCCGTGATGAGGCCCGGGCTGGGGAAGAAGTTGTTGTCCGGGTCTTCGGCATTGATGCGGCACTCTATAGCGTGGCCGCTGAACTTCACGTCATCCTGCCTGAAGGACATCGCTCCGGTGAAGGCGATCAGCAGCTGTTCGCGGATGAGGTCGATCCCCGTGATTTGCTCGGTGATCGGGTGCTCAACCTGAATGCGTGTGTTCATCTCAATGAACGCGGCCTCCTGGTTGTCCGGGTCATAGAGAAATTCGACCGTTCCGGCGCCGCTGTAGCCGCATTCGCGGGCGAGCTCAACGGAGGATTCCCGGATCGTCTGGCGGACGCCGTCCGGGAGGTCCGGTGCCGGGGCTTCCTCCATGACTTTCTGGGACCGCCGCTGCATGGAGCAGTCGCGGTCGCCGAGATGGATGAAGCTCTTTCCATCGCCGAGGACCTGTACCTCCACGTGCCGGGCATGCTGGACAAATCGTTCAAGATACACCGTCGGATCGCCGAAGACGGATGCCGCTTCGCCGCGCGCCATCTCGATCGTCGCTAAGAGCTCGGCTTCGCTTTGCACAAAGCGGATGCCCCGGCCGCCGCCGCCAGCGGAGGCTTTGACCACCAGCGGATAGCCGATCCCGAGGGCCACGTCAACGGCGTCGGCCGCGGGATCCAGGGGGCCGTCCGAACCGCGCAGCACGGGGACTCCCGCCTTCCGGGCGGATTCCCTTGCCATGGACTTGTTCCCCATCATCTCGATGGCGTCCGCGTTCGGCCCAACCCAGATCAGGCCCGCATCGGCGACTTTCCGTGCGAATACAGCGTTCTCGGAGAGGAACCCGTAGCCCGGGTGGACAGCGTCGCAGCCGTTGTCCAAGGCCGCGGCGATGATGGCGTCCTGGTTCAGGTAACTGGCGGGGGCAGGAGCCGGACCCACGACGACGACGTTGTCAGCGGAAAGAGCGGCCATGGATTCGGCGTCGGGTTCGCTGGCCACCAGGAGTGTCTCGATACCCATTTCACGGGCGGTCCTGGCAATCCGCACGGCGATCTCGCCGCGGTTGGCGATCAGTAGTTTCTTCATGGTTATCCTTCGCGGACGACGACGATTGCATCGCCCGGGTTGACCATGTCGCCCTCGTTGACTTCGAATGACTCCAGGGTTCCGGCCACATCAGACTGGATTTCGGTGAACTGCTTCATGATTTCGATAATGCCCAGGGTCTGTCCGACCTCGATGGTGTCGCCTTCATTGGCGAAAGGCGGTTTGCCCGGGCCAGGCTTGCGGTAAAAGATGCCGGGGAGCGGGGAAACGATGGTTGCCACGGGTTGCTCGCTTTCAGATGGTTGGATGGATCGGTTCAGCCCAAGACCGCGCGCACGGCGGTGGCTACAGCAACAGAGTTGGGTGCGTCGGAGTGGACGCAGATGCTTCGGAACGGGATGTCCAATTCGGTGCCGTCAACAGCAAGCACCGGCTGGCCGGCCAGGGCCCGGGTGACGCGCTCGGCGGCGGCGTCGGGGTCCGTGGGAGCCGGCCGGCGCTGGATCAGCAGCTCGCCGGCCGAGCCGTAATTGAGATCAACATAGAGTTCCGGCACGAACTCCACCCCCATGGCCCGGCACACGGATTCGTGGGCGGTTCCCGCGAGTCCGTAGAACGGGACGCCAAACTGCGCGGCAGTTCCGGCAGCGGCATGCATCAGTTCCTCATCGCCAGCCAGCATTCCGTAGAGGGCGCCGTGGGGTTTGATGTGGTTCAGTTCAAGCCCGTGCTTGCCGAGAAATGCCGTCAGGGCTCCGGTCTGGAAGAGGATGATCGATTCGACCTCAGCCGGGGTCAGCACCATTCGACGGCGTCCGAATCCCACGAGGTCAGGCAGGCCGGGGTGGGCTCCCACTGCCACGCCATGCTCAGCGGCCAGAGCCACGGTCCGGTTCATGACGTCCGGATCGCCGGCGTGATAGCCGCAGGCGACGTTGGCGACGTCGATAATCCGCATAAGTTCATCATCGTGCCCAAACTCGTGAAGACCGAGGCCTTCGCCCATATCGGAGTTCAAGAGCACACGACTTGGAGTGTCTGAGGTCACAGTGGTTTGCATGGGTGCAACGCTACTCAGCATTTCGAGTTGCCGATATTGTGCAGGCCGCTGAATCTGGCGGCTTGAATTATGCTTATTGCACTGTGCAGCGGGTGACTCCCGCCATCCTTGGAGGCCTCCTTGCGTATCTCAGATCTGGCGGACGACGCCGACCTCAATATCCGCCTGCGCGTTACGGGCGGCGAGGGTCGCCTGGCTCGACCCATCACCTGGTGCGCCCCGACGGAACATATGGACCCCACGCCCTTCCTCAGCGTGAATGCCCTTGTGCTGACCAACGGCATGGGCCTGAACGTCACGGACTTCAGGATCTGGGACGCGTACGTAGAACGGCTGGCGGCCGTGCCGGTCTCCGGGCTGGCATTCGGGCTGGGCGCCGCGCACAGCGAGTTGCCGGCCGGCCTTATCCAGGCCTGCGAGGCGCACGGCCTGCCCCTGCTGGAACTGCCTCCTGAGGTGCCCTTCGTGCTGATCATGCGCCATGTGGAGCAGGCCATCGCCGCCGAGCGCTACGAGGAGCTGCGAAAGGGCTGGGAGCTGGCCGATGAATGCACCCGGTTGGCGGCCGACGGGCATTCCCTCTTTGAGGTTCTAGAGCGGGTGGCGGACGCCGTCAACGCGAGGGTGGCCGTGATCGACCGCAATGCGTTCGAGCTTGTTTCCGCGGGGGCGGCCCACGGCGGGCCCACGCGGACCGCGCTGCGCCTGCCCAGCGGCGAATCCGAGCAATTCCGGCTTGCCATCGAGGGAATCGGGAGCGACATCGTGCTGCAGCCCATTCTTGGCCCCGTGGCTGCAGTCATCGCGATGCAGCTGAGCTACACGCTGGGCTCGCATTCGCCCCTGCATTCCCGGGAGGCCTCACGCTTTGTGGAGGCCCTGTATGAGGACCGCGGTGAGCCGTCGGCGCCGTTGCGCCGCTACGCCCTCGAATCCGGATTTGATCCGGACGGCGATTGGGTCGCGGTGCTGATCGGCAGTTCGGAAGAAGTAGCCCCGGCAAAGCTGCGTGCCATCGCCTGGCGCGCACGCGTGGGGCTGCAGGCCGGGTTCAGCACGGTGAGGTTCATGGAGGAATCCGGGCTCACGACTCTTCTGTTGCAGCACCGGCACGGAGCAGCCGATCTGCTGGATGCCACACGGGGGTTTTTTACGGACGCCCCGGAGCTGTCCGTCGTCGTCTCCGAATCCCTAAGCCTCAGCGAATTGCCGCTGGCGCTGCAGCTTGCCCGCCGTCACGTTGGGCCGGCCGGCGTGCACCAGGCGCCGCTGGCCGATCTCGCCGGCATTGTGCAGGGGCTGCCCAGCCCAGGCCTGGTGGCCATGTGCCAGCGGCTGTTGGCCCCGTTGGCCGCCGACGGCCGCAGCGCCTTGCGGGAGACGTTCGACGCTTACCTGCGCCACAGTGGGAATTCCGCGAAGATCTGCGACGAGCTCTTTATCCACCGAAATACGCTCAGCTACAGGCTGCGGAAAATCGGGGAGCTTCTCAAACTGGATTTGTCAGACGGCGAAGTCCGCGCCACTTGCGTGCTCGCCCTGAGCATCACCACGGCGCTTCAATAATCCTGTGGTCGCACCGTGGCCCGATGCGCGTAAGTCTTCTGATCTCGTTGGCATTTCGTGTGCCCGAGATGGGTCCGGGGGCCCGCGACGGCGACGCTCTTGAAGGCGGGACGCCGTTCTATCGGTGCGCTCACGAGTCTTCCCAGGCCCCGGCACGTGAGGGAATGGATGCGGTTGAAAGTCGTAGCAACAGTGAAACCCGGACGAATATGCCCGCAGCGGCGACGCCCCTGTGCCGGTTGGTCGGCCATGTTCCGGAGGCTGAATCAAATGCTGCCCGGTGGCACCGGAACCGCGGCCGGGGGCTCCGTCCGGGCGCTGCTTTCCCGCACGCACAGGGTTGGTTTCAACCTGATGGATTCGACGTGTTCGCCGTCAAGGACGCGCTGCAGGAGCTGTACCGCCGTCCGCCCGATGTCCAGCATGGGGGAACGGACCGAGGACAGCGGGATCGGAAGCTCCGAGGCCAGGGATGTGTCATTGAAACCCACGACCGCCATGTCATGGCCGACAGTGAGGCCGTGGGACCGAAGTGCTCCCATGGCGCCGATCGCTGCGAAGTCATTAACGGCGAACACGGCAGTGGGACGGGGATTGCCGTCGGTCAGGATTGTCTCGGCCGCTTTCCTTCCGCCGGCAGTGTCGAACCGGGACCAGACCACGGCTTCCTGGGGAATCTTGCCCCCCAGGGATTGCCATCGGTCGGCGAAACCGGCTGTCCGGTCGACGGCGGTGCTCGCGTAGGGCTCACCGGCGATCACGGCTACGTTCCGATGCCCTTTGCTCCACAGATGGTCGGCCACAAGCTGGCCGCCGAGGACGTCGTCGCAGGTGGCGGACGGGTAACCGGGTACGCGGCGGTTCATGAGCACGAAAGGGACCTTGCGGGCGGTCAGATCCCGCAACAGGCTGCTGTCCAGATGTGCGTCTCCGATGATCAGCCCGTCCACCCGGCGGGCCAGCATGGTGTCCGTTTTCCGGCGTTGTTCCTCCGGGTCGTCCCGGGAGTTCATGACAAACGTGGAATAGCCAAGCTCAGCTGAGGCCTCTTCAATGCCCTCGTACATGATGGCGAGGACAAGATCCGAAAGCCGGGGAACGATCACGCCCATGAGCCGGGTCCGTCGCGTCCGCAGGCCGGCGGCCTGTGGGTCCGGGGAGTAGCCCCGCTTCCGTGCCAGATCGCGCACGCGTTCGGCAGTTGCAACGGAGGCCGCCCCCCGCGCCACGTCGGAGCCCGAGTGCAGGATCCTGGACACGGTCGACGGGTGGATGCCGAGCTCATTGGCAAGGTCCTTCAGCGTGACTGTGCGGCCATCGGCCGTGATTTCCTTCATTAGTTCCCCTGCTGCAGCTCAAGAAGACGTCATCATCAAGACTGCCCGATAAGGTGCGGAAATCTGGCCCTAGGACCCTTGACGTGTCTCAGCTCACATTCTATAGTCATTTTACCCCCCTAACCCAATCGATTGGGTAGGCGGGCATACGCCGGCAAAGCGGCGGAGTGTTTACGCGCCGAAACACCGTGCGGCATCTGGGGGAAACATCGCGAAGATACTTTTTATCCAACAACCCAATCGATTGGGTAGGCGTCTGGGAGCAGATGCAGGACTAATGGAGCGAAAATGACCGTCACAGATTCGGGCAGCACCCATGTGGTGCTACTCGCCACGGGAGGAACGATTTCCTCCCGCGGCTCCGAGGCCGGAGGGGGCGCGGTGGCGTCGGACACGGGGGAGCAGGTGTTCGCCAGCTTGGGCGTGCCAGCGCCCCATCCGGTCCGTGTAGTCGACGTCTTCCGGAAGGGTTCGTACCTGCTGACCGTCGACGACATGATCGCTATCTGCGCCAGGATCCGCGAGGCCTTCACCGACCCGCAGGTTCTGGGTGTCGTAGTCACCCACGGCACGGACACGATGGAGGAGACGGCATATCTGGCGGATCTCACACATGATGATCCCCGCCCGGTCGTCTTCACCGGAGCGCAGCAGGCTGCCGATTCCCGGGCCCCCGACGGCCCCGGCAATCTGGCCCGTGCGATCGCAGTCGCCGGTTCCCCGGAGTCCCGGGGGAAGGGTGTGCTGCTGGCGTTTGCCGGGACCATCTTCCCTGCGGCCGGAGTGCGGAAGTGCCACACAACGAGGCTTGATGCCTTCGCTAACCCGGATTTCGGAACGGCTGGATCGGTGAGCGAATCGGGCGAGGTCAGTTTGAAGCCAGCACGGCCCGCAATTGCCCCGTTGCCATTACCTGGCAGCGGGGCCGGTTCGCCTCGCGTGGACCTCGTCGCTGCTTATCCGGGGGCGGATGCCGCCCTCTTGCGAAGTTCCCTTCAGGCCGGGGCGGCGGGGATTGTGCTCCAGGGAACGGGATCGGGCAACGCCAACGGCGAGATATGCCGGGAGGTCGCCCAGGCGACCGCGGCCGGCGTCGTGGTGGTGACGAGCACCCGGGTGGAGGCCGGCGCCGTCGTGCCCCTGTATGGCGACGGCGGCGGTGACGACCTGCGTGCGGCGGGTGCCATCTCTTCGGGGCTGCTCAGGCCATCCCAGTCGTTGGTCCTCCTCAGCCTGCTGCTCCGGCTCGGCACACCCGCGGCCCGCATCGCGGAAAGCTTCACCCTCCGGGGCGCGGCCCCGGACCACCCCGAAACCAAAACCCCTCAAGATAACCCAGCAAAAACGCAATGAAAGGTTGAACTCATGACTAAGGACATCCAAGTCGCGTTCGGCGTAGACGTGGACGCCGTAGCCGGAATGCTCGGCTCCTACGGGGGCGAGGATTCCCCGTGCGATATCTCCCGCGGCCTGTTCAGCGGCGAGGTCGGCGGCCCGCGTCTTATCCGTCTCTTCGAGAAGTACGGCCTGCCAGCCACGTGGTTCGTGCCCGGCCACTCCATCGAGACTTTCCCGGACCTGACCCGGATGATTGTGGACGCGGGACACGAAATCGGCGTCCACGGATACTCGCATGAAAACCCCATCGCCATGACCCGCGATCAGGAGACGGCCATCCTGGACCGGTCGATCGAACTCATCGAAAAGGTGTCCGGCCGTCGCCCCACAGGCTACGTCGCTCCATGGTGGGAATTTTCCCCGGTCACCAACGAGATCCTCCTGGAACGGGGGATCAAGTACGACCACTCCCTGATGCACCGCGATTTCGAGCCCTACTACGTGCGGGTCGGTGACAGCTGGAAGAAGATCGATTACACCAAGGCCGCGGAGACCTGGATGGAGCCGCTCGTCCGTGGCAAGGAGACCGACCTCGTCGAGATCCCGGCCAACTGGTATCTGGACGATCTTCCTCCCATGATGTTCATCAAGGCGGCCCCGAACTCCCACGGCTTCGTCAGCCCCCGGGACATCGAACAGATGTGGCGCGACCAGTTCGACTGGGTGTACCGGGAGATGGACCAGGCAGTCTTCACCATGACCATCCACCCGGATGTCTCGGGCCGCCCCCAGGTCCTGCTCATGCTTGAACGCCTCATCGAACACATCAATTCTCACGAGGGCGTCAGCTGGCTCACGTTCGACCAGATCGCGGACTCCTTCCTCGCACGCAGCCCCCGAAAGGAAAACCAGTAATGACCATCCAGCAGCCCGCCGTCGACCTGACGAAACCCGCACCCAACGAGAAGCGCCGGTTCCCGGTCTTCTCCAAGCGCCATACGACCACCGCCACCGTGTTGGCCCTGCTGGCCTGGACCGTAGCCGTGTTCGACTACGGACTTTTCGGCACCCTCCTGCCGGCCATGCAGGAGGAGTTTGGCTGGAGTGCGACTGAAGCCTACGCAATCAATACCTGGATCGCCGTCGGTACCGCGATCGTCTGCTTCGGCATCGGTCCCGTCATTGACCGGCTCGGCCGCCGCAAGGGCATGATGACGACCATCGGCGGCACCGCAATCGTCTCCGGCCTGACGGCCCTGATCCCCACCGGAATCCCGTTCCTCAGCAACGGCCTGCTTGTGCTGGTCCGTTCCTTCGGCGGACTCGGATTCTCGGAGCAGGCAGTCAACGCGACCTACATGAACGAGGTCTACCAGGTCACGGAAGTCGCCGATAAGCGCAAGCGCCCCGGCTTCCACTACTCCTTCATCCAGGGCGGCTGGCCCCTCGGCTTCCTGCTCGCCAGTGCACTCGCCCTGGCCTTCCTCCCGTCCCTCGGGTGGCGAGCCCTGTACCTCATGGCCACTGTCCCGGCAGCGGTCATCGTTTGGGTCATAGCCAAGAAGCTCAAGGAGACCCCCCAGTTCGAACTGCACCACAAGCTGACCGAACTTGAGAAGAGCGGCCAGCCCGACGAAGCCCACGCCCTGGCCCACGCCTACGGCGTCGAACACTCTTCCGCGGCCCCGCTCAAGCGCATCTGGGAACCGCACCTGCGCCGGAACACGATCGTCTTCTCGCTGGCCTGGATCTTCAACTTCTTCGGCATCATGATCTTCAGCATCCTTGGCAGCTCCGTCCTGAAGAACGCCAAGGGTGTTGAACTCTCGGACGCCTTCTGGATGCTGATTGTCATCAACTTGCTGGCGTACTTCGGCTACGTCTTCCACGGATGGCTCGGTGACAAGATCGGCCGCAAACGGACCATCATCGGCGGCTGGATTCTCTCGGGCATCTCCTTCTCGATCATGCTCAGCCCCATCGCCACGAGCCCCTTCATGATTATCCTCACCTACGGTGCGGGACTGTTCTTCCTGGTCGGGCCGTACGCGGCAATCCAGTACTTCATGGCCGAGTGCTACCCCGTCAGCTGCCGCGCCACCGGCACCGCCTTCATTGGCGCCATGAGCCAGCCCGGCACCATTCTTGGCGGCGCGCTGTTCACGGCAGCGGCAGCCAGCGCGGGAACCGGCGCAGCGGCCCTGTGGGTCGGCGCGGCCGGCACGCTGTTCTCCGGCCTCCTGATGATCGCCGCCAAGCCGCCGGAAGAGGCACTGCTCGAGGACCACCCGCACGAGGTTGAAGTATGACAACGGAGACAAGGGTGGCTGTTATCACTGGAGCGGCCAGTGGCATTGGACGGGCCCTCGCGGTCCACTACGCCCACCGCGGCGTGCATTCGGTGATCGGCACCTTTCCCGGTGACCCGCACGACCCGGAAGAGACCCTCCGCCTGGTGAAGGACGCGGGTGGCCGCGGGGTTATCCACGAAGTGGATGTCCGCAGCACACCGTCCGTCGATGCGTTCGCCGAACGCGCCGTCGAAGAGTATGGCCGTCTGGACTACGCGGTGGCCAACGCGGGAATCCTCCGCAACTCGCCGCTGGGCGAGATGACCGATGAGCGGTGGCACGACATGCTCGACGTCGACCTCACCGGCGTGCTGCGGACCCTGCGTGCCGGGTCCGCAAGGATGACCGACGGAGGAGCGATGGTTGCCGTGTCCTCCATTGCCGGAGGTGTCTACGGGTGGGAGGAACATGCCCACTACGCGGCCGCCAAAGCCGGCGTCCTGGGGTTGGTCCGCAGCGTGGCCGCCGAGCTTGGACCGCGCGGCATCCGCGCCAACGCGGTCATCCCCGGACTCATCGAGACGCCGCAATCCCTGGACCCGGTGAACTCGCTGGGGCCCGAAGGGCTGAGACGCGCCGGGCTGGAGATCCCCTGCGGCCGGGTGGGACGACCCCAGGAGGTCGCCAGCGTGATCGGCTTCCTGACCTCCGATGACGCCGTCTATGTCACGGGCCAATCCCTGATAGTCGACGGCGGCCTCACCATCAAGATGCGCGCCTGAAAACGCCCCGGAAGGACAAGAATGAACAACCCTGACGCCTCCCGTCACGCGGAGGGCCGCGCTGTTGTGGTCACCGGCGGAGCCAGCGGCATAGGTAAGGCCATTGCCGAAGCCTTCACCGCCAACGGCGACAGAGTGGCGGTCCTCGACCGGTCCGGCGCGGCGGGAACCATCGCCGTCGACGTCTCAGACGAAGCGAGCGTGAGGGCTGGTTTCGACGCCGCACGCGCCGAGCTTGGGAGCATAGATATTCTCGTGAACAGCGCGGGTCTTCTGACGGAATCACCGCTGGAGGACATGACCCTGGCCATGTGGAACGAGACGATTGCCGTTGACCTGACGGGGGTCTTCCTGTGTTGCCGGGAGGTGGTGGGACAGATGCGGCAGCAGAAGTGGGGCCGCATTATCAACATCGCCTCCCAGCTGGCCATTAAGGGCGGCACCGGGCTCAGTCACTACAGCGCCGCCAAAGCCGGGGTGGTGGGACTGACCAAGGCTCTGGCCCTGGAAGTGGCCGGTGACAACGTGCTGGTCAACAGCATCGCCCCCGGCCCCATCGAGACGCCCCTGGTTGACGGCATTTCAGAGGACTGGAAGGCGGCGAAGCGTGCCGGACTGCCGCTGCTGCGCTTCGGTCTTACGGCCGAGGTCGCGCCCACGGCGCTGCTTCTCGCCAGTGATCCGGGGGGCAACCTGTATGTCGGTCAGACGCTGGGGCCGAATTCCGGCGACGTCATGCCTTAGGGAGGGGGTCACTCACATGTGCGGTGCGTGCGGGCGAAGTGTCGTGAGCGACCCCGTACTGGGGCCGGTCCGGACGATGCGGCAGCACCTGGTTGTCGCCCAAACGATTAACGACGTCTGCCGATCGTGGCCCGGGGCCCCGAAAGTGGCTGCCACCGGCGACGGCTGGCTGGTTGCGGGACCCACGGGTGCCACCGTGGCCGTCGCGACGGTGGAAGCGCTGTGGTCCGCTGTTCTCCCAAGCAGCCCGGGAGCGGCGCTGTCGAATCTGCATCGTGTCGGGGACGGCCCAGGTGCTTCGGAAAGTTCCGGCGCCACCGCGCGCACCGGCGGCTTGGAGGAAGGGGTCCTGGCGGCTGGAGACTTGGCGGCAGCGCAGTTGCAGCCGGAGGACTTGTCGCTCCGTGTTTTGAATCTTGGCCACCGCATGGCGCGTAATGCGGGCAAGGCTTTGGGATCGCAAAAGCGGAGCACTCCAGAGGACAGCCTGACCGACGTCTGATCAACGGAGCGAAACCGGCTGTGTTGGAGGGACCTAAGGCGTTGGGGTCGATGAGTGCCCGGCGTGGGCGGATTTTTCACGGGGGCCGGCGGGGTAGCCGCCGCGGCGGCTGGCCATGATGATCGCAAGGGCTGCCGCCGTCGGGACTGCTGCCGCCGTCGGGACTGCTGCTGCCAGCGGGACGAACTGGGCCCCGACGGTGGTTAGGGCCAGGGCGCCGTAGCCCGCGCCGACGGCGATGCCCAGCTGGATGGTGACGACCGTCAGGCCGTTAGCCGCATCCTTGTGTTCACCACCGTCGCGGAGGATCGCTGCCTGATTGTAGATGCCGATGGCCCCAAATGCGGTTCCCCACAGGGTCACCAGCACGAGTTCGCCCGCCCAGGTGCCGCCCAGCAGGGGCAAGAGCGCGAAGGAGCCCACGAGCAGGGCAACCGCGCACATCAAGGAGCGCCGCGGACGGGAATCCGCCGTGGGGCCCGCAATCCTGATCCCCACCAGGCTGGAGACGCCCACGACGGACAGGGTCAGGCCAGTGAAGGTATCCGGCAGTCCGGAGGCCTGAAGGAACGGGGCGATGTAGGTGAAGAGGGTGAAGTGACCCAGGAGCAAGAGATGAGGAGCCGGCCGGAACGCACTTCGAGGGCCTGCACTACGAGGCCGCCGCCGTCGCCCGGGATTGCGGCAGGGCACCTGGAGGCCCCGCAACGGCCGCTCGCCGAATCCAACCGGACCATGGCCACCGCCGACGCCATCAGGAACCAGCTCGGGATAGTGTTCCCCGGCGAACGTTCCGAGGCGTCGAGGACCGACGGGACCTCGAGTCCTGCGTGGCTAAGAGGCCATAGCGCAGTCCGGCGCTTGCTGCACCACTTTTACTTGTCTGAGCTGCTTTTCGGTTCTGGGCCGGCACTCTTCTTGCGGAGGGGATCTACGGCACCACCCGTCCCGTAGTTGCCTTCGGAGTACTGCCCGATTTCGGATTCAGCGGTGCGCTCCGAGGTCGATCCCGCATCCCCGTAATCGGCTTTGACGTAGCGTCCCGATGCCTTGGCCTTGTTTCCCAAAGGTTCTGGCAGGCCGCCTTCGCTTCCTGCCGTCCCGTAGTCCCCTTCGATGTATTGGCCCTCCTCGTCGTCGGCATGACGGCCGCGCTCGACGCCGGCCTTGCCAAAGTCGCCTTCGACGTACCGGCCCCGCAGGTCTGGTTCTTCCGGCTTCTCTTCCGGGCCTGTCTCACCCGGGGTGTGTTCGAAGCCGCTGTTGTCGGTCATGATCGTGCCTTTCCCGAAACGAACTCTGCGTCTTCTGCGGCGCAATTCAAGTCTAGCGAGGGCTGCGCAATCACGACAGATCGCCCCCTCACTGACGAGGCCTGCCGGTCAGGGGGAGCGGACGCGGTGCGGGCTCGCTGGCTTTGATGGGGTTCCCGGAGCTCAGGTCTTCAGTCCATGGCGTCCTGCAGCTATCCCGCGTAGCATATGGCTGCTGGGGTTGTCAATTTACGCAGGTGAAGCAGATGACTCAAGGGAGGCACTCGCGATGAGTGATATCAGTCCGCTAAGGAATGCGGTCCGTAACGGCAGTGGCCTCAAACGATTAGGTGGGACTTGGGGTGAACTTCTTGCAGAGTTTCTAGGCACTTTTGTCCTGATCTCCTTCGGCGACGGCGTCGTGGCTATGGCTGTCGCCGCCTTGCCAGGATCTGGCCGGGCTGCGACGTCCACGACGATCTTCATGGCCGCCGGAGACTGGCTCTTGATTACCTGGGGATGGGCCCTGGCTGTGACCATGGCGATCTATGTTGCCGGTGGCGTCAGCGGCGCGCACATCAATCCGGCCGTGACCGTGGCATTCGCGGTCCGGCGTAAATTTCCCTGGAGCAAGGTCGGCCCCTATATCGTGGCCCAGGTCTTGGGGGCCTTCGCCGGGGCCGCGATGGTGTACCTGCTCTATCACGATGCTATCGACGCGTTCAACAAGGCTGTCGGCACTGGCCGTGCGGATCCCAAAGGGCTTGCCAGCTACTCCATCTTCGCCACTTTCCCCGCTCCCTACTTCAACGGCAACCCCGTGGGCCCGCTGGTCGACCAGATAGTCGGCACCGCGTTCCTTGTCATGTTCGTGGTGGCCATTATCGACATGCGCAATACGGCCGTCCAGGCGAACCTGGGTCCGTTCATGATCGGGCTGGCGGTGGCCGCCATCGGCATGTCGATCGGCGCGAACGCAGGCTACGCCATCAACCCCGCCCGTGACTTCGGGCCGCGGCTGTTTGCCTGGCTGGCCGGCTGGGGGCAGACGGCGCTGCCGGGCACCGTCGAAGGGGCCTTCAGCTGGTATTTCTGGGTCCCAATCGTCGGACCCCTGGTCGGCGGCGTGATCGGGGTGCTGATCTACGACTGGTTCATCGGTGACGTCCTGCATGCCCGGGTCAGGTTGCAGGAATCCACGCCTCCAGGCCGGGCAGGCGGGGAACGTCCTCCGGCCGCCGAACCGAAAAGGACGGCCGGCAAATAGGCAGTCGAAACGGTGCTGGGTTTCCCACGAAGGTCGGTTGGCGTGGCGATTAGTTGACCGCCGCAACACGTGCCGGGGGCCGGGTCGACGGTCGCCTGGAGATAGTCGACCTCGAAGGCCACGCTGCGCAGCCCCAGCTCATTCGCCATTGCCGCGGGCGATCCGGGCCGGTGGGCGGGCCGGGCAAGCTCGCGAGCTCCAGCCGGGTACCTCCGTCGGGTGGCCGCAGCATGATGATCTCAGTGCGGGAGTCGGGGATGCCGATGACCGTGTCGAGGAACTCGCCCTCCACGAATGTCCTCCCCTCGACCTCGAGACCCGAGCCGACGACGAATGCCGTCACCGCGTTGAGTTCTGCAGCAGTGATGCTTTTAGTCGTGGGCCGCCTCGGAAAGCGGCCGCTGGTTCGCAGACCTCGTCAGGGTTGCCGGCGGGCGGAACGCGGACCGACCATCCGGAAACCTAATGCGCCTTGGGAAGGATGGTGCCGGACGTGGCCTCTATGCCCTGCTTCTGCGGCCGGCCACGGCGCCATAGATCAGAAGGACTATGACGGCACCCAGGATGGAGAGGAGCCAGGTCCGAAGATCGAAGAAGTCACCAAGGCCGCCGCCGAAGATCAGTGAACCGATCCAGCCTCCCAGGATTGCGCCCACGACGCCGAGAACAAGCGTGATCACCCAGCCACCTCCCTGGTGCCCGGGAAGGATCGCCTTGGCGATAGCGCCAGCGATAAGACCCAGAATGAGAAACGCGAGAAAACCCATGACTGCACGTCCTTTCGATTCACGGTCGTGGAAGGCGGCCGTAACCACGGTTCTATCAGCATGCTTAGTGTCATGCAATGGCCCGGGCCGTCTTCATCGCGTCGGCCCGTGAAGGGCCAGGTTTCAGTCCGGACAATGGACCTCACGCGGTCCCGTGGGCACAATAAACCCATGTGCGGCAGATATGTGATGTCCAAAGCCACAGGCGACCTCCTCAGCCATTTCGAAGCCAAGGAGGCCGAGGGCAGCCCGCCGCCGCCCAGCTGGAATGTGGCCCCCACCCAGGACGTGCCCATCATCGCCGAGAAGCTGGACGACGACGGGGTCGACCGCCGGCTGTTGATCGCACGCTGGGGTCTGGTCCCGTCCTGGGCCAAGGACACCAAGATCGGCTCGCGGCTTATCAACGCCCGCAGTGAATCGATTTTGGACAAGCCCTCGTTCCGGAAGGCGGTCATCAAGCGCCGGGCCCTGATTCCCGCGGAGGGATATTACGAGTGGCAGAAGGCCGAGGACGGGACGAAGATCCCGAATTATCTGTACTCCGAGACTGATGATGTGCTGGCCTTCGCCGGACTATATGAGTTCTGGCCGGACCCGTCTCTGCCTGAGGGTGACCCGCACCGGTGGCTGCTCAGCTGCACAGTGTTGACGACCACGGCCCATGATTCCCTCGGCCACGTCCACGACAGGGCACCCCTCATCGTTCCACCAGGGATGTATGCCCGGTGGCTGGATCCGGAAACAACGGACAGGGACAAAGTGCAGGAGCTGCTCGAAGCCATCCCGGAGCCAGTCCTGACCCCCAGGGTGGTCACCGACCGGGTCAACAGCGTCCGAAACAACGGCCCGGAGCTTATTGAGCAGGCTCCCTGAAGAGTCGGGATTTACCGTGTCCGGGCTGAAGTCTCATGGCCATCCGGATGCCACGTACGTACGATGATGGAAAACCCGCAATCCGGCTGGCCTCGCCGGTGGACGGGGTAGCCCCTGCCCGTCGGAGGAGCAGCGAACATGCATTTTGCCTTCATTTGTCTGCCTGCTGCGGGCCATGTGAATCCCACGTTGCCGGTTGTTGCCGAGCTTGTCCGGCGGGGCCACCGTGTCACCTATGCAACCTCGGCGAGGTACGCCGGAGCGGTCGAGTCCGCCGGCGCCGTCTTCTTTGAGAGCGGCGAGGACCTCGCCTCCCAGTTTCCCCGGGTCGGCAGCCCGCCTGGCGACGGGGCGGCGCCTCCGCGGACGGGGATGTTGGCGGGCTTGGGATCAGGGATGATGTCCGGTCTCCTGGAGCGGCTGCTGGAGAGGGCGAGGGAGGAATTCCCTGCCCTAATGGCCCGGCTGACCGCGGACCCGCCGGACGCGGTGTGTTACGACGCCATGACCCTGGCAGGGAAGATCGCCGCCATGAAGCTCGCCGTGCCCGACATTGCGCTGCTGCCGACCTACGCCGCCAACGAATATTTCTCCCTGCGGGAGCTGATGCCGGCCCGCCCGCCGGCCGAAATGATTAAGGCCTGGAAGCAGGTCCGCCAGCTGATCGATGATTTCGCCGCCGAACAGGGTCTGGCCCAATTCAACTTCATGGAAGGGCCGTCGGCTTCGTTGAACATCTGCTTCATCCCGCGGGAATTCCAGCCAGCGGGGGAGACCTTTGACGCGAGCTTCCGCTTTGTCGGGCCTTGCCTGGGCCCCAGAGGCGCTGAGCAGGCTTGGCAGCCCCGCAGGGGAGACCGCCCGCTGGTTTTCATTTCGCTGGGCACCACACCGTTGAACGACCGCCCGGAATTCTTCCGGATGTGCCTGGAGGCCTTCGCCGCCACCCCCTGGCAGGTGGCCATGGCCGTCGGCGACCGCATCACGGTATCCGAGCTGGGGCAGATCCCGGACAATGTTGAAGTCCGCGCGTTCTTCCCGCAACTGGATGTCCTGGGCCATGCCGACGTGTTTCTCTCCCACACAGGGATGAATTCCACCATGGAGGCCCTGTACTACGGGGTTCCGTTGGTGGCCTTCCCGCTGCAGCCGGAACAGGAAGCCAACGCCCGTCGCGTCGAGGAACTGGGACTGGGACGCCGGCTCCCCGCAGAAGCGCTCTCACCGGCACTGATCCGAACGGTCATTACCGAAGTCAGCGACGATCAGGAAATCCGGCGCAACGTCCGGGCCATGAAGCAGCGCATCCGCGGGTCCGGAGGCCCGGCGGCCGCCGCCGACGCCATCGAGGGCTACCTGTCGGCTGTGGGACACCCGGCCTAAGAGGGTCCCCCATCTACAAGTTTCTCGAAACCCAGGTGTTCTGAAGGGCCCCGGACACACAAACGCCAATTCCGGGCAGCTCCGCACAATGCGAGCTGCCCGGAACCGGCGTGATATTCAGACATGCCGCGCATGGAGCCGATCGGGCTCGGGGCCCCGGCGCTGTGCGCCTAGTGCGTCAGGTCCTTGCCCTTGGTCTCCGGGATGGTGAAGACGAACAATGCGCTGACGATCAGGAGCACCACGGCGTACAGGTTGAAGGCGTTGGCGAGGCCGATGCCACCAAGCCAGGTCTGCAGGTACGGGGCGGTCCCGCCGAACACGGCCACGCAGATGGAGTACGGGACGCCGACGCCGATGGTCCGGATGCTGGTGGGGAACAGTTCCGCGTAGACGGCCGGAACAATCGCGGCGCTGGCGGCGATGAAGATCAGCATGACGGACATGGCCACGGCCAGCTGCCAGGCCGAGTCCTTCAGCAGCCAGGTCATCGGGAAGTGCATGACGGCGGCTCCGGCCGCTCCGGCCCAGAGCACCTTCTTGCGGCCGATCCGGTCGGACAGCTTGCCCCAGAAGGGCAGCGCGGCAATGAACACGAGGTTCGCGACCACGCTGGCCCACAGGGTTTCACCGCGGTCGATCTTCAGGACGGTGGCGGCGTAACTCGGTGCCACGACACCCCAGATGTAGTAGATCACCGTGAGGCCCACGGTCAGCCCGACGACCTGGAGGGCCTGCTTGCGGTGCTGGACAATCTGCGGCCAGATCGCGGCGCGCTTCTCGGAGGTCGACTCGCCCTCGAAGGCCTCGGACTCGTGCAGCTTGGAGCGCATGATCAGGGCATACAGCCCCATGACGGCTCCGACGAGGAACGGGACGCGCCAGCCCCAGGCGTTCATGGCATCGGTGCTCAGCGTCATGTTCAGGATCGCGCCCAGCAGGGTGCCGGCCAGGATTCCCACCGTTCCCGAGGTGTAAATCAGGGTGGCCCACAGGCCGCGCTTCTCTTTCGGTGCGACTTCTGAGAGATAGGTCTGCGACGACGGCAGCTCGCCGCCGTGGGCCAGGCCCTGGATCAGCCGGGCGAGCAGCAGCGTCAGCGACGCCCAGACCCCGACGGTCGCGAAGGACGGGGCGACGCCGATCATGAGGCTGCCCAGCGATGCGAGGCCGACGGCGAGCGTCATGGATGTCTTGCGGCCGACGCGGTCGCCGATCCAGCCGAACAGGAACCCTCCGACCGGCCGGGCCACGAAGCCGACGGCGAAGATGGCCAGGGTGGCCAGCACCGCCGAGGCGGGGTCCGCCTTGCTGAACAGCTGGCTGGCGATGAAGGGGGTGAACGTGGCGTAGATCGCCCAGTCGTACCATTCGACGGCGTTTCCGATGCCCGTGCCGAGGAGGGTCTTCCGCGTGGCCGCCCGGGTGGCGAGCTGCGGGTTAACGATGGTGGACATGATTTCTCCGGGGAAGTAGGGCTAGGAAGCGGCGGAAATGGGGCGGCCGGCGGCAAGCGCGGCGATGCGGGCAATGGCAAGCTCCGCGTAAAGCGCTGCCCCGTCGGCGAGGACGCCGTCGTCGAACGTGGCGTACGGGGAGTGGTTGAACGCCGTGGAGGCATGGTCCGCCCCCGGGGCGACGGCGCTGAGCCCGATGAAGGTGCCCGGCACCTCTTCCATCACCCTGGAGAAGTCCTCGGACCCGCTGAGCGGGGTGGCCCAGCGGGTCAGCCTGGCGTCGCCGAACAGGTCCTGGATGGTCCTCTCGGCGGTGAGGGTCTCGTTTTCGTCCGTGATGCTCAGCGGGTATTCCCCGCGGTATTCGACCTCCACCTCCAGGCCGTGGGCGTGGGCGATGCCTTTCAGGAGCGTGGGAACGGCGGACATCATCCGTTCGCGGGAGGCGTGCGAGAACGTCCGGACGGTGGCCTCGATGCGCGCCGATTCGGGGATCACGTTCCGTGCGGTGCCCGCGTGCAGGACGCCGACGGTCAGGACTACGGGGTCGAACATGTTGAACTGCCGCGTGATCATGACCTGCAGCGCGGTCACCATCTCGGCGGCTGCCGTGACGGGGTCCTTGGCCGCGTGCGGGGCGGAGCCGTGGCCGCCGGCGCCCAGGACCGTGACGAACAATCCGTCCGAGGCGCTCAGCATGACGCCCGGCTTGGTGGCGAACTGGCCGTAAGGCTCCAGGGATGAGAAGACGTGCATGCCGTAGGCGGCGTCGGCGCGGCGGCCCGCGGCGTCAAGAACCCCTTCGCGGATCATATGGCCGGCGCCGTCCCAGCCCTCCTCGCCCGGCTGGAACATCAGGACGACGTCGCCGGCGAGCTGCCCGCGGCGCTCGGCCAGCAGGGTGGCGGCGCCGGCCAGCATCGAGGTGTGGAGGTCGTGGCCGCAGGCGTGCATGGCGCCGTCGACCCGGGAGGTGAAGTCGGCGCCGGTGCGCTCCTGGACCGGAAGGCCGTCCATGTCCGCGCGCAGCAGGACAACGGGTTTGTCGGCCGAAGTGTGTGGTGCGCCGCCCCGGAGGACGGCGGTGACCGACGTCGTCGTGTCGCCGAGGGTGATCTCGTACGGCAGCCCGTCGAGGGCTTTTAGGACTTTTTCCTGGGTCCGGGGGATCTGGAGGCCGATTTCCGGTTCCCGGTGCAGCTCGTGGCGCAGCCGGGTGATCTCGCCGTGCAGTTCCCTGGCGTCCTCTGTGACCGACATATGTTCCCGCTTTCCGAACGATTGGTAAGTGCCTTGCACCCATTGTGGGGTGACTGGGATCACAGGACCGGAAATGGCTGGAAACGCGCAGAAGTATGATTGCTGGGACAGGATTCATGCAGTGGCGGAGGAGGTTCCGGTGGAGATCGGTGAGGAAGACCTTCAGCTGATCAATGCGCTGCAGATTGCGCCGCGGATCAGCTGGTCGGATGCCGCCGGCATTCTGGGCGCCCACGCCACCACGCTGGCCGCCCGCTGGGAGCGGCTGAAGTCCTCCGGTGCCGCCTGGAGCACGGCCCATCTGATGGGAGATCCGAAGCAGATGTGCCTGGCGCTGGTGGATGTGGACTGCGAGATGAAGCTGCGCGCCGAGGTCACAGCAGCGCTGGCGGCCATCCCCGAAGTGGTCACCGTGGAGGAGGCTGCCAGCAACCGTGACCTGATGCTGACCGTCATCACGCCCACCCTGGACCAGTTCAACGACGTCGTGCTTGCGCAGCTCAAAGTGATCCCGGGCCTGACCAAGTACCAGACGTCGCTGTGTACGCGTCTGCATTCCGGCGGTTACGCGTGGCGGCTGAACGTGCTGGACAAGTCGCAGAAGGCCGCGCTTCAGGCGCTCGCGGGACCCGAGGCTGCCGGGCCGGCGCCGGCCGGCAACCAGGGTCCGCCGCTGCCGCCGAGCCATCTGGAGTTGATCCCGTTCCTGGCAATGGACGGGCGAGCGGCGGCTGCCGACATTGCCCGCGCCCTGGGACGCAGCCCGGCCACCGTCCAACGGCAGCTGAATCGTGTGCTGGCCAGCCAGATTCTCTCGTTCCGGTGCGAAATCGCGCAGAACTACTCGGGATATCCGGTCAGCTGCCAATGGTTCGCCAACGTCCCGCCCGGCCAGCATGAAGCCGCCGCTGCCGAGCTGCGCAGCTTCCGCAACGTCCGGCTCAGCGCTTCCACCACGGGCCGCACCAACTTTGTGATCCTGATGTGGCTGCATTCCCTGGCGGAGGTTATGAGCGCCGAACAGGCACTCCAGCTGCGGATCCCCGGAATTCAGCTCGTGGAAAGTGTGGTGGTGCTCAACACCGCCAAGCGGGTCGGCTGGATGCTGAACCCGGACTCGACGGCGACCGGCGCCGTCGTCGTGCCCGCTGCGGAGCCGGCGCTGCCGGTGTGAGCGCCGAAGCGGGCCTTTGCTGGAGGTGGCCCGGAGTCTGTGGGGTGTTTATTGCTGTACCCGGTCCTGGGCGAGCTCGGCCTGGAACGCCGCGTAGCGGGCCAGGTGTGCGGGGCGGCGGCGCAGGATGTACCAGGCGATGCCCAGCAGGACGAACCAGATGGGCGTGACCAGCAGGGCCAGGAGGGTGTCGGGCTGGGTGGTCAGTGCCCAGAGCACGAAGGCGAAGAAGGCGAAGACCACCCAGACCATCGGGATGCCGCCGGGCATCTTGAACCTGGAGGCTTCATGCAGCTGCGGACGGCGCCTGCGGAAGGCAATGTAGCTGGCCAGGATGATGGACCAGACGAAGACGAAGCAGACCGCGGATACGGTGGTCACCATGTCGAAGGCCTTGCCGATGTCCTGTCCCGCGTACATCAGCACAACGCCGGAGAGCAGGAGAACGCACGTCAGGAACAGGGCATTCCGGGGCACTTTGCGGCTCGAGAGCGCGCCAAACGCGGCCGGGGCGTCGCCCTCCTGGGCCAGCCCGTACACCATGCGGGACGTGGAGTAGATGCCGGAGTTGGCGGAGGACATCGCCGAGGTCAGCACCACCAGGTTGACCACCGTGGCGGCGGCGCCCAGGCCGGCCAGGGAGAACATGGCGATGAAGGGGCTGTGTCCGGCGCTGAACTGGGTCCAGGGTGTGACGGACATCAGGATGATCAGTGCGCCCACGTAGAAGAGCAGCACACGCACGGGGATGGAGTTGATCGCCCGGGGCAGGTTCTTCTCCGGATCCTTGGCCTCGGCGGCCGTGGTGCCCACGAGCTCAATTCCCACAAAGGCGAACACGGCAATCTGGAAACCGGCCACGAAGCCCATGAATTCGTTCGGGAAGAAGCCGCCGTGGCTCCACAGGTTGCTGAAGCTGGCCGGTCCGGCGTCGGAGCTGAACCCGCTGAGGATCATGAACAGGCCGACCACGATCAGGGCCGCGATGGCAACGATCTTGATCAGGGCGAACCAGAACTCCGTCTCGCCGAACGCCCGCACCGTGGTCAGGTTCAGCAGCAGGAGGATGGCGATGGTGACCAGGCCGGGGATCCACAGCGGGAGGGTCGGCCAGAGTTCCTTGGAGTAGCCGGCGATGGCAATGACATCCGCGATTCCGGTGATCACCCAGCAGAACCAGTAGGTCCAGCCGGTGAAGAACCCGGCCCAGGGGCCGAGCAGGTCCGCGGCGAAGTCGCTGAAGGACTTGTAGTTCAGGTTGCTCAAGAGCAGCTCGCCCATCGCGCGCATGACGAAGAACAGCATGAAACCGATGATCGCGTACACGAAGATGACGGAGGGTCCGGCCGCCGAAATAGTCTTGCCCGAGCCCATGAACAGCCCGGTGCCGATGGCGCCGCCGATCGCGATCAGCTGGATGTGGCGGTTGCTGAGCTGCCGGTCAAGGTGGGGGGACGGCGCCAGCGTTTCAGCCTGGGTCTTCATTTTGCTGCTCCTGAAATTGACGCGAGTACGGTTGCCGCGGGGCCGGGCGGCGGGGTTGCCCCGTCGGTTGCCGCGGTCAGGTGGTTGAAGGTGTAGAAGTGGATGCCTGCAATTTTGCCCGGGTGTTCAGCCAGCCCGGAAATCAGGCTCGCAGGCTGGTAGCGTTCCCCGCTGAGGAGCCGGCGGGCCAGCGGGCCCTTGCGGCTGAGGAATTTCAGCGAGGCGCCGACGCCGATCTGGGTGCCAAGGGCGACCAGCTTGGTTCTGGGTACGGCACCGGGGACACCCGCCCAGACCGGCAGTTCCACGCCTTCGCGGCGCAGCAGGCCCACGTAGTCCACGATCTTCGGGGCGGAGAAGCACATCTGCGTGACGATGCGGCTCGCCAGGTGCTGCTTGGCCAGCAGTGCATCCAGCAGGTCGAGCCCGCCGACGGAGGGGTGGCCCTCGGGGTAGCCGGCGACACCGATGGAGATGCCGCCGCCGGTGTAGTGGGCGATGTCTTCCATCAGCTCCGCCGCCGTGCCGTAGGGTCCTGCGGCCCGCTGGGAGTCCCCGCCGATGGCAAAGACCTCCCTGATGCCGGCCGCGTCGCACTCGCGCAGGATTCCGACGAGCTGGGGGCGCTCCTGCAGGGCACGCGCCGCGAGGTGCGGGACCACCGTGTAGCCCAGCTGGGCCAGCTCGACTGCCACACGCATGGTGCGCCCGATGCCGTGGTGGGGCAGGCAGGTGATGCTGAGTGTTGTGCCCAGGGGCACGGCCGCAGTGACTTTGTCGACGATGCCCTCGGAGGGGATGATTTCCAGTCGGGTGGGGAACATCTTGGGTCCTTTACGGGTGTCAGGCGCCGGCATGGGCCGCGAGGAGTGAGCTGGCTTCCTGGCGGGTGGTGCCGGAGGACTCGATGTGGGCGAGGTGGCCCGGGATGTCCCAGCCTTTCTTGCGCATCGCGGTGGCCCAGAGCCGGCCGGCGCGGTAGGAGGACCGCACCAGGGGTCCGGACATGACGCCGAGGAAGCCGATTTCGTCGGCTTCGTGCTGCAGGTCCACGAATTCCTGGGGTTTGACCCAGCGGTCCACGGGGAGGTGGCGTTCGGAGGGGCGCAGGTACTGGGTGATAGTGATCAGGTCGCAGCCGGCGTCGTGGAGGTCCTGGAGGGCTTCGGAGATTTCCCCGCGGGTCTCGCCCATGCCCAGGATCAGGTTGGATTTGGTGACCATGCCGAGTTTGCGGCCCTGGGTGATGACGTCCAGGGAGCGGTCGTAGCGGAAGGCGGGGCGGATGCGCTTGAAGATCCGCGGGACGGTCTCGACGTTGTGGGCGAAGACCTCGGGTTTGGACTCGCAGATCGCTTCGATGTGTTCGGGTTTTCCGGAGAAGTCCGGGATCAGGAGCTCGACGCCGGTGCCGGGGTTCAGTTCGTGGATCTTGCGGACCGTTTCGGCGTAGAGCCAGACGCCCTCGTCGGCGAGGTCGTCGCGGGCCACGCCGGTGACGGTGGCGTAGCGCAGCTGCATCGCCTGGACCGAGCGGGCGACCTTGGTGGGTTCGAAGACGTCCACGGGGGAGGGTTTGCCGGTGTCGATCTGGCAGAAGTCGCAGCGCCGGGTGCATTCGGAGCCGCCGATCAGGAAGGTGGCTTCCTTGTCTTCCCAGCATTCGAAGATGTTGGGGCAGCCGGCCTCTTCACAGACGGTGTGGAGGCCCTCTTTTTTGACGAGGTTTTTGAGCTGGACGTACTCGGGGCCCATCTGGACCTTGGCCTTGATCCATTCCGGCTTGCGTTCCACCGGGGTGGCCGCATTGCGCTGCTCGATCCGCAGCATTTTCCGGCCTTCTGGAGCCAGGGTGGAAAGGGAGGGCTTGTTCGTCACGGGGAACTCCATAATTCAGGTCGCACCGAGGGCGCGACGATGATTCGGGTTCCTCCCCGCTCTGTATGTGACCTGAGAGTTTCCGCGGCCCTGCGCTTACAGGGTGCCGCTTGCACCGTCGGTGAGCCCGCGTAACGGACTGCTTTCCAGAGTTGCCTCGCCGCGGCGGTACGTGGGCCTGAGAGATTCCTGGGGAGGATTTGCTCCTACGGCGCCTGCAGAACGTACCGGCAGGACTCTCCCGCCGCAGATCATAAGCATGTGTCGCTTGTGGGTGACACAACTCACACAGTAGCCGCTGTGCGGACCACGCACAAAAATTACTTCCGGGGCGTCAGATATTTTCGCTGTGCTACTTCCACTGCTTGGGCCACTTGACGTTCATCAGCAGCAGTCCCAGCAGGAGCGCGTCGATGGTCATAATTGCGGCCATGAGGTAGGCCCAGCCGATCATCATGAGTTGTTCACCGCCGACCGACAGCCGGCAGCGCGGGGGTGCATCAGAATGCCCATGACAATCTCCTGACTTGGAATCCCCCCAGTCACTCGATAGTCACCCCAGTGTGCCACGGCGGGACCCCCGCAGGGAACGGGGGATCCGCCGCTATTTCAGCACGACGGTCCGGTTGCCTTGGAGGAAGACGCGTCCCTCGCAGTGCCAGCGGACGGCGTTGGAGAGTGCTTTGCGCTCGGTGTCCCGTCCGGCGGCGACGAGGTCCTCGGCGGTGTAGGTGTGGTCCACCTCCACCACCTGCTGGGAGATGATCGGGCCCTCGTCGAGCTCCGCGTTGACGTAGTGGGCGGTGGCGCCGACGGTCTTCACGCCGCGGGCGTGGGCCTGGTGGTAGGGCTTGGCGCCCTTGAAGCTGGGCAGGAAGGAGTGGTGGATGTTGATGGCGCGGCCATCGAGGCGGCGGGTGAGATCGTCGCTGAGGACCTGCATGTAGCGGGCCAACACCACCAGTTCCACGTCGAGCCGGTCGACGAGTTCCATCAGGGTCTCCTCGGCCGCCGGTTTGGTGGCTGCCGTGACGGGCACGTGGAAGAAGGGGATGCCGTGCCATTCCACGATCCCCCGGTGGTCCGGATGGTTCGAGACGACCCCGACAATGTCGATGGGCAGCTCGCCGATGCGGGCGCGGAACAGCAGGTCGTTGAGGCAGTGCTCGAATTTGGACACCATGATCAGGACCCGGCATTTGGTCCCCTGGGCCCGGAGGTGCCATTGCATGCCAAACTTTTCGGCCACGGGTCCGAAGGCCTCGCGGAGCGAATCGAGGGTGGCCGGTCCGCCGGGGGCCTCTCCGGACGCGGCAAAGTGGAGCCGCATGAAGAAGTGGCCGTCGTCCTGGGAGTCGAATTGCTTGCTCTCCAGGATGTCGCAGCCCTGCTCCAGCAGGAAGCCGGACACGGCGTGCACGATTCCCCGGGTCTCCGGGCAATCGAGGGTCAGAACGTAATCGACGGCGGGGCTATTCGCGGTGCTGTTCAAGGTATCCACGCTCAGCACTCGATGACGTTCACGGCGAGGCCTCCGCGGGAGGTTTCCTTGTATTTGGTTTTCATGTCCGCTCCTGTTTCCCGCATGGTTTTGATGGCTTTGTCCAGCGATACTTTGTGGCTGCCGTCCCCGTGCAGGCAGAGACGGGCGGCGTTGATGGCTTTGACGCTGGCGATGGCGTTGCGTTCGATGCAGGGGATTTGCACCAGTCCGCCGACGGGGTCGCAGGTCAGTCCGAGGTTGTGTTCGATGCCGACTTCGGCCGCGTTTTCGACCTGTGCGGGGGTGCCGCCGAGGACTTCGCAGAGTCCGGCGGCCGCCATGGAGCAGGCTGAGCCGACTTCGCCCTGGCAGCCGACCTCGGCCCCGGAGATGGAGGCGTTGATTTTGAACAGGATACCGACGGCGGCGGCCGTGACCAGGAAGCGGATGACGCCGTCGTCGTTGGCTCCGGGGACGAACTTGATGTAGTACTGCAGCACGGCCGGCACGATGCCTGCGGCGCCGTTGGTGGGGGCGGTGACGATCCGCCCGCCTGCGGCGTTCTCCTCGTTGACGGCCAGGGCGAACAGGTTCACCCATTCCATGGCGAGCAGCGGGTCGGCGGGCACCTGGACCGGGGAGGGGTTCCGGGCTGCCGCGTCGGCGCTGACCGCTGATGCTGCCAGCGTCCGGAACAGGGACGGGGCGCGTCGTTTGACGTTCAGCCCGCCCGGGAGGACTCCCTCGGCAGCGCAGCCGTTGTCCACGCATTCGCGCATGACCGCCCACAGTGCCAGGAGCCTGTCCCGGAGTTCGGCTTCGCTGCGCCAAACGAGTTCGTTGGCGAGCATGACGTCGGAGATGGACATGTCCTCCCGCCGGCAGATTGCCAGGAGCTCGTCGGCTGTGGTGAAGGGGTACGGCAGCACGGTGTCATCCGCCACCACCTGGTCAGCGCCCTGTGCGGTGCCGTCAACGACGAAGCCGCCGCCGATCGAGTAGTAGCTGCGTTCCGTGAGCACTGTCCCGGTGTGGTCCAGTGCCCGGAAGGTCATGCCGTTGGGGTGGGCCGGCAGGGACTTGCGGCGGTGCAGCACCACGTCCTCGTCCCAGTTGAAGTCCACCCGGTGGTCCCCGCCGATCCGGAGTTCGGCGTCCAGGGCGGCGGCCGCCACCTGGTCATCGGCGGTTCCGGTGTCCACCGTTTCGGGGGCCTGGCCCTGGAGGCCCAGGACCACGGCCTTGTCCGAGCCGTGGCCCCGGCCCGTGGCGCCGAGGGAACCGAAGAGTTCGGCCTGCACCCTCGCGGTCGCGCTCAGTTGCCCATCGCTTTTGAGGCCGTCGGCGAACCTTTTGGCCGCCCGCATCGGGCCGACTGTGTGGGAGGAGGACGGCCCGATGCCAACAGAAAACAGATCCAGGACGCTGAGGGCCATCAGGGGACCTCGGGGGACGCGTATTCGCGCATGGCGTCCAGGAGCCAGCGCCCAAGGAACTGGGCGAAGGAGGCCCGCGGGAAGATCCGGTAGCTCTGCTCCGCGGTCTTCCACAGAATGGCGGGGATGCCGCCGATCTCCGTGGAGAGCGCCGTGCCGGCGGTGAAGACGCGGGGGTGCAGATCCAGGGAGCAGCCCTTCTCCAGGACAGCCCGCGCCCGGGGACCGGAGAGCTCGAACGTGGTGCGGTTGGCGGAGAGATCCACCACCTGGCCCGCGCCGTCGCCCAGGGCCTCGACCAGCGCGCCGGGCAGGTCTCCGCCCAGGCTTTCATGGGATTCCGCGGGGGCCACGAGCAGGAATTCGCCCGGACCCAGCCACAGCACTGCGGTGCTGGCGCTGCCGGTGACCTCCCCTGACGCGGACGGCAGGGCGCCGGTCAGGGTGCCGAGCCGTTCCCCGGCGTCGCCGGCCGGGTCGACCCGGAGCCCGGCCATGGTCAGGAACGGCACTTCCCGCAGCTCCACGGTGCCGGCCACGGATCCGGCCTCGAAGGCTGTCCTGAGCGGCGACGCCGGACTCTTCCGGAGGGTCTGGATCTTCTTGGAATTTTCGAGTGCTGCTGTGTCAGCCATCTTTGCGGGCCCCTTCGGAGTCAAAAAGTACGGTTTCTGCGACGACAACGTCCACGAGCTGGTCCCCGGCGGCGGCCACCAGGGTTTCGCCGATGCGGTTGCGGCCGTTCTTGATCAGGGCGAGGGCAAACGATCTGCCCAGCGCCGCACTGTGGTAGCTCGAGGTCACGAATCCCTGCATCGGAACGGGGCCGTAGGCGGGATTGACGGTGATGCCCTGCTCCACCAGCTGGGTGCCCTCCGGCAGCCGGATCGTGCCATCCACGGGAAGGACACTGACCAGGTGCTTGCGGTCGGTGCGGCCGGCGTCCTTGCGGGCGTAGGACCGCTTGCCGATGAAGTCCTTGACCTTGGAGACGACCCATTCCATGCCGGCGTCCTGCGGGGTCACGGTCCCGTCGGTGTCCTGGCCGACGATCGGGTACCCCTTCTCCGCTCGCAGCACGTGCATGGTTTCGGTGCCGTAGGCGGTGATGTTGAATTCCGCACCGGCTGCTGCCACGGACTCCCAGGTGTTCAGCCCGTACCAGGACGGGACGTTGATTTCGTAGGCCAGCTCACCGGAGAAGGAGATCCGGCAGATCCGGGCCCGGACACCGGACGCGAGGGTGGTTTCCTTGAACGTCATGAACGGGAAAGCCTCAGCCTCGAGGCCGCCGTCGGCCGCCAGTTCCGGGGCCAGTTTCGCCACGACGGCGCGGGACTTGGGCCCGACGACGGCGATGGTGGTCCACTGTTCCGTGACGGAGGTGCAGTGCACGTCCAGTTCCGGCCATTCGGTCTGCAGCCATTCCTCCAGCCAGTCCAGGACCTTGGCGGCGCCGCCGGTGGTGGTGGTCATGAAGAACCGGTCCGGATCGAGGCGGAGCGTGACGCCGTCGTCGAAGATCATGCCGTCGGGGGTGCACATCACGCCGTAGCGGGCCGAACCCGGCGCCAGCTTCTTGAACGCGTTGGTGTAGATGCGGTTCAGGAACTCGCCCGCGTCCTTGCCTCGGATCTCGATCTTGCCCAGCGTGGTGGCATCCATGAAGCCCACCGATTCCCGGACCGCGGCGCATTCGCGCAGCACCGCGGCGTCCATGTCCTCACCGGCCTGCGGGTAGTACCAGGGACGCTTCCACTGCCCGACGTCCTCGAAGAGGGCACCGCGGGCGGCATGCCAGGGGTGGATGGAAGTCAGCCGGGCCGGGTCGAAGAGCTCCCCGCGCTGGCGCCCGGCCAGCGCGGCGAACGCCACGGGGGTGAAGGGGGCGCGGTAGGCGGTGGTGCCGATTTCCCCGATGCCCCGGGACGCTTCGCCGGCCTGCCGCAGTGCCGCCGCGATGACGCCGATCGCGTTCACCCCGGAGGTCTTGCCCTGGTCGTTGGCGGTGCTGATCGAGGTATAGCGCTTGACGTGTTCCACCGAACGCATGCCGGCGCCGGTGGAGCGCAGGACGTCGGCCACGGACTGGTCGCGCTGGAAGTCGACGAAGTGGTGGTGCCAGTCATCCGGGCCGCCTTCCTGCCCGGGCACCAGCCAGAGCTGGCGGGTCGGGGCGGACGCCTTCGGCTCGGAAAGTGCGGAGGGTTCGACGGCGGACGCGAAGCCGGCGGCGCCGGCAGCCGCTGCCCCGGCGGAGATGCCCTCCGTCAGGCAGTCTTCGAGGTCGAAGCTGCCGCGGCCGGCACCGGCCACCTGCTGGTTGGGGACGATGCTGCTGGGCACGAAGGCGGCCAGGTCATCGTCCCAGCGGATCTTGCCCTGGCGCTGGGAGTGCAGGTGCACCACGGGGGACCAGCCGCCGGAGACAGCGAGCAGGTCGCAGGCGATTTCTTCGACGCCGGAGGTGAGTTCGCCGTCGTCGTTGATGCTCCGGACGGTGACGCCGGCGAGCCGGCCGTCGCCGGAGCCGGCAGCGGCGGTGTCGGCGACGGCGCTGCCGATCAGCACCCGGGTGCCGGCGGCGGCGGTTGCGGCGGCTGTTTCGCTCAGCTGCGGGCGGGCGTCCACGACGGCTTCGACGCGGATGCCGGCGGCCGCCAGGTCCGCGGCCAGGGCGTAGGCGCTGTCGTTGGTGGTGCTGATGACCACGCGCGTGCCGGCGGCCACCGCGTAGCGGTTGAGGTAGCTGCGGACCGCGGAGGCGAGCATGATGCCGGGGCGGTCGTTGTTCTCGAAGACCAGCGGGCGTTCATGGGCGCCCGGGGCCAGGATGACCTGGGCGGCGCGGATGTGCCAGATCCGCTGGCGGGATACGCCGGGGGCGGCAGGGCTGGAGAGGTGGTCGGTGCGGTTCTGGACGGCGATGACGTAGTTGGCGTCGTAGGAGCCGAAGGCGGACGTGCGGTTCAGGACCGTGCACTCGGGGCCGGAGATCAGCTCGGCTTCCACGTCGGACACCCAGTCCAGGGCGGGTTTGCCTTCGATGCTCTGAGCCAGTTCCGGAGCGGTGGATCCGGACAGCAGCGTCCCGCCCAGCTCAGGCTGGTCATCGATGAGGATGACGCGGGCGCCGGCACGGACGGCCTCGCGGGCCGCGGCCAGGCCTGCGGGGCCGCCGCCGACCACGAGGACGTCGGTGTGGACGTACTTCTTGTCGTACTCGGCGCGGTCCTCGTCCGGGTCCAGCTTTCCGAGTCCGTTGAGGAGTTCGGCGCTGAGCCCGTCCACGAGGGTCACCGTGGTGGCGGGGAGCATGGACTCGGCCACGTGGCCCGGGAACCGGGCGGCGACCTTGACGAGGGCGTTGGATTCCTCGACGCCGGCGGACATGATGCCGCGGGGGCGGTCCTCGTACAGGGAGTTGCCGGCGGCGATCCGGCCGTTCGCCAGCAGGGCGGAGGCGAGGGTATCGCCCGGGTGGCCGGTGTATTCACGGCCGTCCAGGGTGAAGCGCCAGGTGACGCTTCGGTCAATGCGTCCGCCGGCGCTGAGGCGCGCGGGCTGCGGCTGAGCGGTCATTTGATGGCTCCTTCGGGGGAGACGGGGGTGGTGACGGTGGGGGCGGTGGGTCCGGTGGCGGGGCGAAGCTGGCCCATCGGGTACACGGCCTGGATGTCGTAGGTGAGCGTGTCGCGCAGCATGTTGAACCACTGGCGGCAGCTGGTGCTGTGCAGCCAGCGCTCGGCGAAGGCGCCCTTGGTGTTGTCGCGGTAGAACAGGTACTCGGCCCATTCACGGTCCGTGAGTTCCGCCGGGTTTTCGGGGTAGGCGATGTGGGCCTGGCCGCCGTAGTGGAATTCGGTCTCGTCCCGGGGGCCGCAGTTGGGGCAGGGAATCAGGAGCATGTCCGTACCTCTTTCTAGTGGGCCACGGCGGCCGCGCCGTGTTCGTCGATCAGGGCGCCGGTTTCGAAGCGCTCGAGGGCAAAGGGTTTGTTGAGGGTGTGCGGTGTTCCGGTGGCGATGGTGTGCGCGAAGGTCATTCCGGCAGCCGGGGTGCCTTTGAATCCGCCGGTTCCCCAGCCGCAGTTGACGAACATGTTCTCCACCGGGGTGGTGCCGACGATGGGGGAGGCGTCGAGGGTGGTGTCCACGATCCCGCCCCAGGTCCGGAGCACATGGGCCCGGGCGAAGATCGGGAAGAGCTCGACGGCGGCTGCCATCTGGTGCTCGATCACGTGGAAGGATCCGCGCTGGCCGTAGCCGTTGTACGAGTCGACGCCGGCGCCCATCACCAGTTCGCCCTTGTGGGCCTGGGAGACGTAGACGTGAACGTGGTTGGACATGACCACCGTGGGGTGGACGGGCTCGTGGAGTTCGGACACCAGGGCCTGGAGCGGGTGGGACTGGATGGGCAGCCGGAAACCGGCCATTTCCGCGAGCACCGAGCTGTGTCCGGCCGCGCAGAGGCCGACCTTCTCGGTGTGGATCGTGCCGCGGCTGGTCTTGACGCCGACGACGCGGTTCCCGTCCTTGAGGAAGCCGGTGACCTCGCAGTTCTGGATGATGTCCACACCGAGCTCATCGCATTTGCGGGCGAACGCCCAGGCGACGTGGTCGTGCTTGGCGATGCCGGCGCGGGGCTGGTACGTCGCGCCCATGACCGGGTAACGGATGTTGTCGTTGATGTTCAGGATGGGGCAGAGTTCCTTGACCTGCTGCGGGTCCAGCCACTCGGCGTCGACGCCGTTGAGCTTGTTGGCCCCGACGCGGCGCATGCTCTCGCGGACATCCCCCAGGGTGTGGGCCAGGTTCATCACCCCGCGCTGGCTGAACAGGAAGTCGTATTCAAGTTCCTCCGGCAGGATCTCCCACAGCTTCAGCGCTGTCTCGTAGATGGCCGCGCTCTCGTCCCAGAGGTAGTTGGAGCGGATGATCGTGGTGTTCCGTGCCATGTTGCCGCCGGCGAGCCAGCCCTTTTCCAGGATGGCGATGTTGGTCATCCCGTGGTTCTTGGCCAGGTAGTAGGCGGTGGCGAGGCCGTGCCCGCCGCCGCCCACAATCACGGCGTCGTAGGAGGACTTGGGCTCCGGGTTGCGCCAGAGGAATTCCGGGTGCTCCGGAAGCTGTTCCGTGCTCATTGTGCTGCTCCAATCAGTTCTGCCTCAAGCGCCGGCGCCGCCGTCGTCCCGCCAAGGTGCGGGTACAGCGGGAACTGTCCCGCCAGGGCGCTGACGCGTCGGCGGAGGCCGCCGGCGGTTTCGTCGCTGAGTGTGTTCTCTGTTGCCGGTGAGGTGAGGGCGGAGGCGATGATGTCCGCCACCTCCGTGAATTCCCGGGCGCCGAAGCCGCGCGTGGCCAGGGCGGGGGTGCCGATCCGCAGCCCGGAGGAGACCATGGGAGGGCGGGGGTCGAAGGGAACGGCGTTGCGGTTGACCGTGATGCCGATCTGGTGCAGCCTGTCTTCGGCCTGCTGTCCGTCCAGCTCCGAGTTGCGCAGGTCCACCAGGACCAGATGCACGTCGGTACCGCCGTTGACCACTGAGATCCCGGCGGCCGCGACGTCATCCTTCAGGAGCCGGGCGGCGAGGAGGCGGGCGCCTTCAAGGGTGCGTTCCTGGCGTTCCTTGAACTCCGGGGACGCGGCGATCTTGAAGGCAACGGCCTTGGCCGCGATCACGTGTTCCAGCGGGCCGCCCTGCTGGCCGGGGAACACGGCGGAGTTGATCTTGCGCGCGTACTCCTCCTTGCTCAGGATCACCCCGCCGCGCGGGCCGCCGAGGGTCTTGTGCGTGGTGGTGGTGACGACGTCGGCGTAGGGCACCGGGTTCGGGTGCAGCCCGGCGGCGACGAGGCCGGCGAAGTGGGCCATGTCCACCATGAGGTAGGCGCCCACGAGGTCGGCGATCCGGCGGAACTCGGCGAAGTCCAGCTGCCGGGAGTAGGCCGACCAGCCGGCCACGATCATTTTGGGGCGGTGTTCTAGGGCCAGGGCCTCGACTTCGGCCATGTCCACCAGGTGGCTGTGTTCGCTCACGTGGTACGGGACCACGTTGTAGAGCTTGCCGGAGAAGTTGATCTTCATGCCGTGGGTGAGGTGTCCGCCGTGCGCCAGCGAGAGGCCCATGATCGTGTCGCCCGGTTCCAGCAGGGCAAACATGGCGGCTGCGTTGGCCTGGGCGCCCGAATGGGGCTGGACGTTGGCGGCTTCCGCGCCGAACAGGGCTTTGACCCGGTCGATGGCGAGCTGTTCGATCACGTCAACGTGTTCGCAGCCGCCGTAGTAGCGCTTGCCCGGGTAGCCCTCGGCGTACTTGTTCGTCAGGACCGAGCCCTGCGCCTCCATGACCGAGGCAGGGGCGAAGTTCTCCGAGGCGATCATCTCAAGGGTGGACTGCTGGCGCAGGAGTTCCCTGTCCACGGCTTCCGCCACTTCGATGTCCACTTCTGATAACCGGTGATTCAGCTGCCCAACCATTCGACTGCTCCTTTGAAATACTACTTCTGACTAATTGATATATCAGTGTGTGAACAATGGTATGATGGAAGTCACAAGAGAGTCAATAGGTTCGCGGCCATAACGGCCGGACGGGCCGCTGGGGAAGGGGACATCCGTTGAGCGCAGCACACCTCATGCCGGCACCCGAGGAGGGGGAGATCTCCCTGGCCGAGGCGGCCTACCGTCGACTGCGGGACAAGCTGATCATGCTGGAGATCAAGCCCGGCGCCCCGATCAACGACGGCCAGCTGGCCGCAGAGCTCGGGGTGGGCAGGACCCCGGTCCGGGAGGCCATCAAGCGCCTGGAAGTTGACCACCTGGTTGTCTCCTACCCCCGCCGGGGAACGTTCGCCACCATTGTTGACATCACTGAACTGGCAGATGTCTCTGATATCCGCGAGCTGCTGGAGCCGCTGGCGGCCCGCCGCGCCGCAACCAACGCCAGCGCAGATATGCGCGCGGAGCTCCGGGAGGTGGCCCGGACCATCTCCGGCATCGACACCACGCCGCGCGACAAGCGCGAGCTCATGCGTTACGACCTGACCGTGCACCGGCTGATCTACCGCGCCGCGGGCAACCCCCACCTGGAAGACACCCTGATCCGCTACGACAACCTGGCGACGCGCATCTGGTGCCTGGTGCTGGACAAGCTTCCCTCGGTGGAAGGACACGTCACCGAGCACGTGAAACTGCTGGAGGCCATTGCGGCCGGCGATGCGGAAAGCGCCGCCCAGCTCGCGGTGGAGCACGTCAGAAGCTTTGAACAGGCCGTCCGCAGCGTGCTCTAGCCGCAGAAACTACTCGTTAGTATGAATCATGGCTTCCAACACTGACCCCGAATCCGATACCGGGCCTGATGGCGCGCAGCACGGCGGCGTCCAGTCCGTGGACCGGGCACTTGCCGTGCTGGAGATCCTTGCCCGGGACGGCCAGGCCGGGGTGAGCGAAATAGCCGAGGAGATGGGCATCCACAAGTCCACCGTGTCCCGGCTGCTCGGCTCGCTGGTGAGCCGGGACATCGTCCACCAGAACAGTGAACGGGGAAAGTACCAGCTCGGCTTCGGCATTCTGCGGCTGGCAAGCTCCGTTCCCGGCAGGCTCAGCATTGTCCGGGAGGGCCGGCCCGTCCTGGAAAGCCTGGCTGAGGACTTTAAGGAAACCGTGAACCTGGCAGTGCTGCGGTCCAATTACGCGGTCAACGTGGACCAGGCCATGGGGCCGTCGACGCTCGCCACCTACGACTGGGTGGGCAGCCTGACCCCGCTGCATGCAACCTCCAGCGGAAAGGTCCTGCTGGCGGCGCTCTCCGCGGATGAGCGGGATCGGATCCTGACGGAGGCGGGGCTGCCCGCCCGGACCCCACGCACCGTAACCAGCCGGAGCAAGCTGGAGAACCAGCTCCTCGACATTTCCCGCGACGGCTACTGCGTCGTCCGCGAAGAGTTCGAGATCGGGCTCAACGCCATTGCCGCGCCGGTCTACAACCATATGGGAGCAGTGATCGGCGCCGTCAGCATCTCCGGGCCGGCCTTCCGATTTGATCCGGACCAAACGCCCGGGCTCCCGGAAGCACTGAAGCAGGCTGGGCTCCAGATCAGTAAGAACATGGGCTACACCCGGCGGTAGAAAGAGACGGAGCCCGCCGAAACAAGGGTTTCGACGGGCTCCGGCTGCAGGGGCAGCGCTCAGTGGCCCGGGGTAACCTCGCCCACCCGCGCTTGGACCCAGTCGTGGAAAGCGCCGATGTGGTGCTCACTGGGGACCAGCACCCCGCCTTTGGCATAGACTTTCGAGCCCATGGCCGGCTGGCAGCGCTCACAGGCGTCGAAGTCCTGTTCGTTCACGCGGTGGAAGAGTTCCACCGAGGCGCTGACATCCTTTCCGCTTTCCACGACGCTGGGAAGGTAGAGCCAGTCGCATTCAACAATGGTGTGGTCCGCGGCCATGGGGAACATGCGGTGGATGATCACGTGGTCCGGAACCAGGTTGACGAAGACCGTGGGCTTGATGGTCACGGCGTAGTAGCGCCGGTCCTGGTCCTCGCCCACGCCGGGAATGCGGTCCATCCCTTCCGAGCCGTCGATGGTGAAGCCCTTAATGTCCTCGCCGAATTCGGCGCCGTGGCCCACAAAGTACTGGGCGGCCAGGCCGTCGGCGAATTCAGGCAGCACTTCGGTGAGCTCGGGGTGGATGGTGGCGCAGTGGTAGCACTCCATGAAGTTCTCGATGATGAGCTTCCAGTTGGCCTTGACGTCGTACCTGATGCGGCGGCCCAGGCTCAGGTTGGCGATGTCATAGTCCTCCACCGCCTGCAGGTCCCCGAGGCGTTCCTCGATGGCACCCATAACGTCCTCTTCGAACGACGGCGGCTCGTCGGCCAGGCAGACCCAAACGTATCCGAGGTACTCGCGGGTGTGGACCTTGACGAGGCCGTACTCGTCCCGGTCGATATCCGGCATCTTGGTCAGGTTGGGGGCCGCAATGAGCTTGCCTTCGAAGTCGTAGGTCCAGGCGTGGTACGGGCACTGGAATGAGCGCGCAGCTTCGCCCTGCTCCTCCATGCACAGCTTGACGCCCCGGTGCCGGCACACGTTGTAGAAGGCGCGGATGCCGCCTTTGCGGGTGCGGCTGACCAGCACACTCTCGCGTCCCACCTGCGCCGTCCGCCAGGCCCCGGGCTTGTCCAGGTCCGCGGACCGCACTGCGCAGAACCACATCTGCTCGAAAATTCGCTCCTGCTCGGCGCGGAAGATCTCTTCGCTGACGTATGCCTGGCCCGGGAGAGTGGGGATCAGGCTGGGCGTGAAGACTTCGGTGGTCATTCGTTACTCCTCTGCGGTGACTGACGTCGGGGGTGTGGCGGTAGGGGGTCAGGCGAAACTGGCGGATACTGCCAGTACAGGCCGGGCGGCGCATGTGGGGGCCGCGCTGGTTGGGGTGGGGCTCGCTGGCGTAGCGCCTGCTGCGGCAACGCTGGCTGGGCCGGCGCCGGCGTGGCCTGCGGCGGCCGGGGTGCTCGCCGATCGTGCAGCGTTGAGCTGCCGCTTCCACTTGTTGAACAGGCGCGGCTGGTTGGCACCGAGGACGGCCACCGGCTCGCCGCCACGGTAGTAGACGGCCAGGAAGCTGTGCGCTGCGGTGTCTCCGGCCTCGATGGACACCCGATCGGTGTCACGTGCCTGGCCGGCGAACTGGATCCTCACGTTGTACTGGTCGGACCAGAAATACGGCAGGTTCAGCGGCTGGCGGGCGGCTCCGGGATCCAGCAGCGCGGTCACGGCGAGCGAGGGGCGCTCCGTGGCGCAGCTCCAGTGCTCCACGCGGCGGTGCCTTCCGGATTCCTCGTCCAGCCAGGCGGCGCAGTCGCCGACGGCCACCACGCCTGGAACATTGGTGCGGCCCATCGGATCGCACAGGACGCCGTCGCCGAGTTCGATCCCGGAGCCGGCAAGCCAGGCGGTGTTGGGCACGGCGCCGATGGCCACCAGGACGACGTCGGCGGGCAGGTAACGGCCATCCGCCAGCCGCAGCCCGCTGACCACTCCCTCGCCGCTGTAATAGGACGCAACGGTAGCGTCACAAACCAGCTCCACCCCGTTAATGCCATGTAACGCAGCCAGGGTGGCCGCCATCTCCACGCCCAGCGGACGGCTGAGCGGAACGGTGCCGCTGCAGATGACCGTGACCTCAACCCCAAGGGCGCGGGCGGTGGAGGCCACCTCGGCCCCGATAAACCCGGCGCCTACGATGACGAGCCGCGTTCCGGGCACCAGTTCGGGTGCGAGGTCCTGCGCGTCCTCCAGGGTGCGCAGGGTAAAGACGTTTGCCAGACCGGCAAGTTCCGGCAAGGTCCGGGCGGATGCCCCGGTGGCGATGACGACGCCGTCGGCCGCTATTACGGAGCCGTCGTCGAGGGTGACCCTCCGGGAAGCTGCGTCCAGACTGCGGGCAGCCCGGCCCAGCATCCACTCGGCCTGCAGCGGGTCTGCGGCGTCGCCCTCACCGGCATTCTCCAGCAGGAGGTGTCCAGGAGTGACTTTTCCCGCCAGGAAATCCTTGGACAGCGGCGGCCTGTCATAGGGCCGGTGCGCCTCGTCCCCGATGATGACCAGCCTTCCGGTGAAGCCCTGGGCGCGGGCGGAGCGGGCGGCCGAGATTCCCGCCAGGGATGCCCCCACTATTGCCAGTGTCTGCATGGCTGCCTTCCCGTTACTAAGTGCAACAAATTGCGTATAGCGCAACAACTCTCTGTATGCGAAACAGCGTGGCGCATGCCACGGGGAGTGTCAAGGGCCCGCCTCATCAATAGGCAAACCCTTGACAAGGGAGAGTGGCATAGATCACTCTGTTGCGTATTGTGATCGCCGTTGATGATGGCACAACCCGCCGACCGGGCTGGGCCCTTCAACCGGGAAAGAGGTTTATCAGATGCACATCGCCTGTCCACTCGCCGCACTGGCCCCCGGAGACGCCGTCCGGCTCGACACCTCCCCCCCGATCGCCGTGTTCCACACGGAGGACGGCGAGTTGTTCGCCCTGGACGACACCTGCACCCACCAGGATGCGTCCCTCGCGGACGGCTGGGTGGACGGCTGCGAAGTGGAGTGTCCGCTTCATGCTTCCAAGTTCAATCTCCGCACCGGTGAAGTTGACTCGCCGCCGGCCAAGTTGCCTGTGCGGGTCCACAAGGTCTCTGTCGTGGACGGCCAGATCATGGTCGAGGAGTCCAGCGAGACGCCCAACCTTCCACCGGGCCTGAGCATCAACGGTCACGTCTAGGCACCACCAGGCACTACTCCGCTACAAGCCGAGAGGTGAAGTTTTTGACCCTTCAACTGAGCAACGAGCTGCAGGAACGCCCCCGTTCCGCGGCCCCCGCCGGGCAGCCCCGGGCGGCATCCGGGCAGCAGGCGACACCGTTCGTCCTCACCGTGGCCTGTCCCGAACGCAGTGGAATCGTCCATGCGGTGTCCAGCTTCCTGGCGATGCGCGGTTTCGACATCGCCGAACACCAGCAGTTTGACGACCACGTCAGCAACAGGCTCTTTCTGCGCACCGCCTTCACCGGAACCGCGGCCGGCGGCGCCAGCAGCATCGATCAGGACAGCACGTCAGGTTCCCTGTCCGCCGACTTCGCCGAAATCGCCGGCGAATTCGGCATGACCTACACCTTCCACGACGACCGGCCGCAGCGCATCCTGGTGATGGTCTCCAAGTTCGGCCACTGCCTCAATGACCTGATTTTCCGCTGGCGCGCCGGGAGCCTGGGCGCGGACATCGCCGCCGTCGTCTCCAACCACGAGGACCTGCGTCCGATGGCGGAAGCCGCAGGACTTCCCTTCATCCACGTGCCGGTAACCGCAGCCACCAAAGCCCAGGCGGAGTCCCGGCTGCTGGAACTCGTCGACGACTACGAGGCGGACGTCGTGGTCCTGGCACGGTACATGCAGGTACTCTCCGACGACCTCTGCGGAAAACTCAACGGCCGGGCCATCAACATCCACCATTCTTTCCTCCCCGGGTTCAAAGGCGCCAAGCCTTACCACCAGGCCTACGAGCGCGGCGTCAAGCTCGTCGGGGCCACTGCCCACTACGTCACCGGGGACCTCGACGAGGGACCGATCATCGAGCAGGAAGTTTTCCGGGTGGACCACAGCGTCGACCCGGAATCCCTGGTAACGGCCGGGCGCGACGCCGAAGCGATCGCCCTGTCCCGAGCGGTGAAATGGCACTGCCAGCACCGCGTCCTCCTCAACGGCTGCCGGACCGTCGTCTTCCGCTAGAGCCACACCGGGGCCCCGAGCGGGCACCGTCCACGCACGCAGCAAGTCACGAACAGGAGCTCCTGTATGAGCGCTACACCCCGCGTCGTTATCATCGGTGCCGGCATAGTCGGTGCGAATCTGGCGGACGAACTGGCTACCCGAGGCTGGACCAGCGTCACCGTGCTGGAGCAGGGACCGCTCGGCCTCGCCGGCGGCTCCACGTCGCACGCACCCGGCCTGGTCTTCCAGACCAACCCGTCCAGGACCATGACGCAGTTCGCCGCCTACACGGTGGACAAGCTCCTCTCCCTGAGCGAGGAGGGCGCCGCCTGCTTCAACCAGGTGGGCGGACTGGAGATCGCCACCACCCCGGAACGGCTTGAAGACCTCAAACGCAAGCTCGGCTACGCCAGCTCCTGGGGCATCGAAGGCCGCATCATCGACCCCGACGAGTGCACCAAGCATTACTACCCGCTGCTGAACACGGAGATGGTGCTCGGCGGACTCTACGTCCCCTCGGACGGCCTCGCCTCGGCAGCCCGAGCCGTCCAGCTCCTGATCCGCAAGGCCACCGCAGCCGGCGTCACGTTCCTCGGATCAACACCGGTCACCGGGATCGAGCAGTCCGGCGGAAAGGTCACCGGCGTCCAGACTCCCGACGGCGTGGTCCCGGCCGACATCGTGGTGTCCTGCGCCGGCTTCTGGGGTCCCAAGATCGGCGCGATGGCCGGCATGGCCGTTCCGCTGCTGCCGCTCGCCCACCAGTACGTCAAGACCACCACGGTGCCGGAACTGGTGGGCACGAACCTCGGCACCAATCCGCTGGACCCCTCCAACGGCGCGCGCATGCCCATCCTCCGCCACCAGGACAAGGACCTCTACTTCCGTGAGCACGGAGACAGGATCGGCATCGGCTCCTACGCCCACCGGCCCATGCCCGTGGACCTGGCCACCCTGCCCGAGGTGGCTCCCGGGCAGATGTCCGAGCACCGGATGCCGTCCCGGCTCGAATTCACCGCGGAGGATTTCCTGCCCTGCTGGGAGGACAGTCGCCAGCTGCTGCCGGCACTCCGCGGCGCGGAGATCGCCGACGGCTTCAACGGCATCTTCTCCTTCACGCCGGACGGCGGCCCGCTGATCGGGCAGGCGCCGGAGCTTGACGGCTTCTACGTCGCGGAAGCGGTCTGGGTGACGCACTCGGCGGGTGTGGCCCGCGCGGTCGCCGAACTGCTGATCGAGGGCCAGTCCCGCACCCCGCTCCACGAATGCGAGGTCACCCGTTTCGAGGCCGTCCAGACCGCCGAAAGCTACGTCAGCGAAACCTCCCAGCAGAACTTCGCCGAAATCTACGACATCCTGCACCCCCTGCAGCCGCGCGAATCCCCCCGGGACCTGCGCGTCAGCCCGTTCAACTGCCGGCAGAAAGACCTGGGAGCATTCTTCCTCGAGGCCGGCGGCTGGGAACGCCCGCACTGGTTCGAGGCCAACCGGAACCTGCTGGAGGAGATGCCGGCCGAATGGCGGGCGCCGGAACGCGGCCCCTGGGCGGCCAAGTTCAGCTCGCCCATTTCCGCGGCCGAGGCGTGGAAGACGCGTACCGCCGTCGCACTTTACGACATGACTGCACTCAAGCGGCTCGAAGTCAGCGGACCCGGCGCCCTCGCCCTGCTGCAACGGCTCAGTGCCGGCCAGATCGACAAGAAGCCCGGCGCCGTCACCTACTGCCTGCTGCTGAACGACGACGCCGGCATCCGCAGCGACATCACGATCGCACGGCTCACCGAGACCTCGTTCCAAGTCGGTGCCAACGGCAACATCGACCTCGACTACTTCACCCGCGAGGCCCGGAACCAGACCGCCGCGGACGCCAGCCAGTGGGTGCAGGTCCGCGACATCACGGGCTCCACCTGCTGCATCGGCCTCTGGGGTCCGCAGGCACGGGAAGTCATGGCCAAGGTCAGCACCGACGATTTCAGCAATGACGGGTTGCGGTACTTCCGCACCAAGCAGGTGCGGATCGGCGGCATCCCCGTCACGGCCATGCGCCTGTCCTATGTGGGGGAGCTGGGCTGGGAGCTGTACACCACCGCCGAACACGGACTGAAGCTCTGGGACCTCCTCTTCGAGACCGGCCAGGAGCAGGGCATCATCGCCGCCGGCCGCGGTGCCTTCAACAGCCTCCGCCTGGAAAAGGGATACCGGCTCTGGGGGACCGACATGACGCCCGAACACGAGCCGTACCAGGCGGGCCTGGGCTTCTCGATCGCCAAGACCAAGGAGTCCTTCGTGGGCGCCGATGCGCTCACCCGGCGTCGGGCAACGCCCGCGTCCAAGCAACTGCGCTGCCTGACCGTCGACGACGGCACCTCCGTGGTGCTGGGCAAGGAACCCGTGTATTTCAAAGGCGAAGCCGCCGGTTACGTGACCAGTGCCGCCTACGGCTACACGGTGCAGCGCCCGATCGCCTATGCCTGGCTCCCCGCCGACGCCGCCGAGGGCGATGCTGTGGAAATCGAATACTTCGGCACCAGGATCGCCGCCACCATTGCAGCGGAGCCGCTGGTGGACCCGGGCATGGAGCGCCTGCGCGGCTGACCCCGGCCAGTCCAGGCCTCCCACCACAACTCGCGACACCACGCCCCAAGGAGATTCACCCCATGACGAACGAGAGCTACGACTACGTGATTGTCGGCGGCGGAAGCGCCGGATCGGTCCTCGCCGACCGGCTGAGCGCGGACGGAACGCACACCGTGCTGGTCCTTGAAGCAGGCCGCAGCGACTACCCGTGGGATCTTTTCATCCAGATGCCGGCGGCCCTGACGTTCCCCAGCGGCAACCGGTTCTATGACTGGCAATACCAGTCCGACCCCGAACCGCGCATGCACGGCCGCAGGATCGCGCACGCCCGCGGCAAGGTGCTGGGCGGCTCCAGCTCCATCAACGGGATGATCTTCCAGCGCGGCAACCCGCTGGACTACGAACGCTGGGGAGCCGACGCCGGCATGGAAACCTGGGACTTCGCGCACTGCCTGCCCTACTTCAAGCGCATGGAAACCGCGCTCGCCGCAGCGCCGGACGACGACCTGCGCGGCCATGACGGACCCCTGGTGCTGGAGCGCGGGCCGGCCCGCAACCCCCTGTTCCAGGCCTTCTTCCGGGCCGCCGGGGAAGCAGGGCACCAGCGCACCGACGACGTCAACGGGTACCGGCAGGAGGGCTTCGGCCCGTTTGACCGCAATGTCCACAAGGGCCAGCGGCTGTCCGCGTCCCGCGCCTACCTCCGCCCCAACAAGGGCCGCAAGAACCTGACCGTGCGCACCCGATCGCTCGTTTCCAAGGTCAATTTCGAGGGCACAACGGCAACCGGCGTCAGCTACCGCCGGAACGGACGGCAGCACACCGTCACCGCCAAGGAAGTGGTGCTGTGCGGCGGGGCCATCAACACGCCCCAGCTGCTGCAACTCTCCGGCGTCGGTGAATCGGCGCACCTGTCCTCGCTCGGCATCAGGCCCGTGGTGGACCTGCCCGGCGTGGGCGCAAACCTGCAGGACCACCTTGAGGTCTATGTCCAGCACTCCTGCACGCAGCCCGTATCCATGCAGCCGAGCCTCAGCCTCTGGCGCTACCCGCTGATCGGGCTCCAATGGCTGCTGGGCCGCAAGGGCCCGGCCGCCACCAACCACTTCGAAGGGGGCGGATTCGTCCGTTCCAACGACGACGTCGCCTACCCCAACCTGATGTTCCACTTCCTGCCGGTGGCTGTCCGCTACGACGGCCAGAAGGCCGACGCCAGACACGGGTACCAGGTCCACGTCGGCCCCATGTACTCCGACACCAGAGGCAGCGTGAAAATCACTTCCACGGACCCGGCCAAGCACCCGTCCCTGCAGTTCAACTACCTCTCCACGGACCAGGACCGGCGCGAATGGGTCGAGGCCATCCGGGTCACCCGCGACATCCTTGCCCAGCCGGCCCTCGCGCCCTACAGCGGCGGCGAACTCTCGCCGGGCCCGTCGGTCCAGACGGACGAGGAGATCCTCGACTGGGTGGCCCGGGACGCCGAGACTGCGCTCCACCCCTCCTGCACCGCCAAGATGGGCCCGGCCGCTGACCCCCTGGCAGTGGTGGACCCGCTCACCATGAAGGTGCACGGGACCTCGGGGCTCCGCGTGGCCGATGCCTCCGCGATGCCCTACGTGACCAACGGCAACATCTACGCGCCGGTCATGATGCTCGCCGAAAAGGCAGCGGACCTCATCCTGGGGCGTACGCCGCTGGCACCCCAGCACGCCGACTTCTACCGGCACGCACCTGCAGCGGCACCCGAGGCCGCACCCGGCGTGGTCCGCGCATGAGCTGCGTCCAGGGGGTCGAGCTGGCCGGGACCGGCGGCCGGACCGTGACGGGCCCCGGTGCCGCACCGCTGCGGGGCCTCTTCGTGGACGGCCGGTGGCGTGAACCGGCCGCCGGAAACACCCGGGTCATCAGCTGCCCGGCGGACGGCGAGCAGGTCGCCGAGGTCGCCGAATGCACGGCGGCCGACGCCGCGGAAGCAGTCGCCAGCGCCCGCCGCGCGTTCGACGCCGGAGCGTGGCCCGGAACCAGCGAGAAGGACCGCGGCCAGGTCCTGCTCCGCACCGCCGAACTGCTGGAACGCGACAAGGCACTCTATGCCCGGGCCGAAGCCCTCGACACGGGCAAACGCTACGTCGAGGCCGAATACGACATCGACGATATCGCCGCCTGCTTCCGGTACTACGGCGGGATCGCCGGGACGGACGCCGGCCGCGTGATCGACACCGGAAACCCCGGAACCATCAGCCGCGTGGTGCACGCCCCGGTAGGGGTCTGCGGACTGATCACGCCGTGGAACTACCCCCTCCTGCAGGCCTCATGGAAGGTGGCCCCGGCCCTGCTGGCCGGCAATACCTTCGTCCTGAAGCCCAGCGAACTGACTCCCTCCACGTCCATCCTGCTGATGGACACGCTTCTCGAGGCCGGATTGCCGCCCGGCGTCGCCAACCTCGTCACCGGCACCGGCCCGGAGGTCGGCGCCGTGCTGAGCGAAAGCCCGGACGTTGACCTGGTCTCCTTTACCGGCGGCCTGGCCACCGGGATCAGCATCATGAAGACCGCAGCCGACACCGTGAAGCGGGTCGCCCTGGAACTGGGCGGGAAGAACCCCAACATCGTCTTTGCTGATGCCGACCGCGAGTCGGCACTGGACAACGCCCTCACCGCGGTGTTCCTGCATTCGGGGCAGGTGTGCTCGGCCGGGACGAGGCTCATCGTCGAGGAATCGATCCACGACGGGTTCGTGGCCGAACTCGTGCGGCGCGCCCAGGCCATCCGGCTTGGCGGCCCCTTCGACGAGCGCGCGGAGACCGGCCCGCTCATCTCGGCCGCGCACCGCGGCAAGGTCCATGCCCACGTCCAGGCCGGCATCGCGGAAGGAGCCACGCTGCTGTGCGGCGGCTACATCCCGGACACCGGCGAGCTGGCAACCGGCAGCTACTACCCTCCCACCATCCTGGACGGTTGCCATACCTCCATGAAGGCCGTCCAGGAGGAGTCGTTCGGGCCGGTCCTGACCGTGGAGACCTTCAGCACCGAGCAGGAAGCCATCAGACTGGCCAATGACACCGCCTATGGGCTGGCCGGCGCCGTCTGGACGACTGACGGTTCCCGCGCGCAGCGGGTGGCGGGGGCCCTCCGGCACGGCACCGTGTGGATCAACGACTACCACCCGTACGTTCCCCAGGCTGAGTGGGGCGGATTCGGCAAGTCCGGAAACGGCCGCGAGCTGGGGCTGCAGGGCCTCGCGGAGTACCGCGAAACCAAGCACATCTGGCAGAACATCAATCCCAAGCCCAGCCACTGGTTCGAGCCTCCACAGGCAGGAGTACAGCAATGAACAGTCCCGACATCTCAGTGCGCAAGCTATGGAAGGTCTTCGGGCCAGGGGGTGACAAGATCCCCGACAACCCTGAACTCTCGGCCCTGAACTCCGCGGAGCTGCTGGAACGCACCGGCTGCGTGGCGGCGGTCCGCGACCTGAGTTTCGACGTCGCCAAAGGCGAGGTCTTCGTCGTCATGGGACTCTCAGGATCCGGCAAATCCACCCTGATCCGCTGCCTGACCCGGCTGATCGAACCCACCTCCGGGCAGGTCCTGGTGGACGGCAAGGACGTCCTGCAGGCGGGCACCGCGGAGCTGCGCGAACTGCGCCGCCGGAAAATGTCCATGGTGTTCCAGCACTTCGGTCTCCTGCCCCACCGCACCGTGCTGGACAACGTCTCCTACGGCCTGCAGATCCGCGGGGCGGCCAAAAACGAACGCTACGCCAGGGCCCGGGAGATCATCGAACTCGTGGGCCTCAAAGGCTACGAGCAGCACTACCCGGACCAGCTGTCCGGCGGGATGCAGCAGCGCGTGGGCCTGGGCCGGGCCCTCGCCGGCGATCCGGACACCATCCTCTTCGATGAGCCCTTCTCCGCCCTGGATCCGCTCATCCGCCGCGACATGCAGGCCGAAGTCATCCGGCTGCACAAGGAAATGGGCAAGACCATGGTCTTCGTGACCCACGACCTCTCCGAGGCGCTCAAGCTCGGCGACCGCATCCTGATCATGCGGAACGGCGAGACCGTCCAGTGCGGCACGGGAGACGAACTGGTGGGGTCCCCCGCGGACAAATACATCGAGGACTTTGTGTCCGAAGTGCCCCGCGCGGATGTCCTGACCCTGAAGTGGATCGCCGGGCCAGTGGCGGCCGGAACGCCGGCCGACGCGCCGGTCCTCAGTTCCCGGATGATCATCCGCGATGCCATCGCGGCGGTCATGCACTCCTCCTGCCCCGTCTTGGTGGAGGATTCGGGGCGGATCACCGGGCAGATCGACCGTGACAGCATCCTGTCGGTGCTGCGGCCCACGGAAGCAGCGGCCTAATGTCCACCCTTGTCGGAGACCGTGTCCGGGTCCCGCCCGCCCCGGCCACCCCTGAGCCCCGCCGGCGGCCCAGCCTGCGCACCCTCCTGCTGGCAGGCGCCGCCCTCGTCTGGATCCTGGGATTCGTTATCCTGCATGGAACCTCCACCCTGACGCTGCCTGCCTCGGAGCTGACGGACCTGCACCGCTCCCTCAACCAGTTCAACGCCTGGGTGGCAGCAAACCGCGCAGACAACCCCGTCTTCCTGTACGTCTTCACTCCCTTGCGGGCCGCCGTCGACGCCGTGGCCAACCTGTTCATCACCACCTTTGCGGCGAGTTCCACGGGCCTGCGCCTGCCGGAAATCGGCTGGCTCGGAACGGTGGGCGTGCTGGGCTGGATCGCGTTCGCGATCGGAAACGCCCGGGTCGCCGTGCTGACGGTGGCCGTCTTTATGTTCTTCGGCTTCCAGGGCCTGTTCGTCGAGGCCACCTACACGTTCGCCCTGGTCCTCACCGCTGTGCTGCTGACCCTTCTGGTAGGAATCCCGCTCGGTGTCCTGGCCGGCGTCTACGGCCGCGTCGCCAAGGTCATCACGCCGGTGCTGGACTTCATGCAGACGCTGCCAACGTTCGTGTACCTGGCCCCGCTTGCCCTGATCTTCCTGATCGGCCCGGCGTCAGCCGTCATCGCCACGGTGATCTACGCAGCCCCGCCTGTGATCCGGCTGACGGCGCACGGCATCCGCGGCATCCCGGAGAACACCCGCGAAGCCTCCGATTCGCTGGGCACAACCGGCCTGCAGCGGCTCGTCAACCTGCAGCTTCCGATGGCCCGCCGCACCATCGTCATGGGAATCAACCAGAGCACCATGGCGGCACTGTCCATGGTCACCATCGCCGCGCTGATCGCAGCACCCGGGCTCGGCCAGGTCGTGGTCCGGGCGCTGCAGTCTCTGGACGTCGGCACGGCCGTCAACGCCGGGCTCTCCATCGTGCTGCTGGCGATCGTGTTGGACCGGGTGACCACCGCGGCAAGCCGCCGCGCGGAGCCGGGTGCGGCCAGGAACCGCAGGGTCTCCCGCAGGACCAGGTACATCCTCCTGGGCGTGAGCCTGGTCCTGGTACTGGCTATGGTGCAGCTGTCCCGGACGATGCTATGGGCAGCGGCCTTCCCGGCAGAGCTCAACATCGGCCCGGTCATCGTCCAGGCGGTGGGCTCGGCCAGCCAATGGATGCAGGCCAACCTCTCCCTGTTCACCGTGTCCTTCCGGGAAGCCGTCACCACCGGGATCCTCAACCCGTTCCAGTCGCTGCTCACCGACACCCCCTTTTACATCCTCGTGGCCGTCATTGCCATGGCCGCCTACGCCCTGGGCGGCTGGAAGCTCGCGGCCCTGACCACGGCGTGCCTGGGCGCGATCATCTACCTCGGCCTCTGGAGCGACTCGATGGTCACGCTGGCCGGGACACTCGTCGCCACCGTGGTGGTCATGATCCTGGGCATCGTCTTCGGCGTCGCCATGGGACGGTCCGAGCGGATGGACCAGATCATGCGGCCCATGCTGGACGCCGGCCAGACCATGCCGGCGTTCGTGTACCTGGTCCCGTTCCTTGGGCTCTTCGGCGCCACCCGCTTCACGGCGATCATCGCCGGGATCATCTACGCCGCCCCTGTGGCCATCAAGATCACGGCTGACGGCATCTCGGCGATTTCCCCCACGGTGGTCGAAGCGGCCGTCGCCAGCGGCTCCACCCCCTGGCAGGTCATCACCAAGGTCCAGCTGCCGATGGCCAGGCAGACCCTGGCCCTCGCCGCCAACCAGGGCCTGATCTACGTTCTGGCCATGGTGGTGGTCGGGGCGCTCGTGGGCGCGGGCGGCCTCGGGTACGACGTCGTCGCCGGCTTCGTCCAAAGCGCGCTCTTCGGCAAGGGCCTCGCCGCTGGTCTTGCCATCGTTTTCCTCGGCATCCTGCTGGACAGGATGACCCAGGCTGCCGCAGCCACTCCGGTGCGGAAAATCCCCTCCCCGAAAACCACAGCACCCTGACCCCGAGACCCGCACCCCGAACAAGGAGATCTAACGATGAATATAGCTGGACTGCTGTTGAAACGAACCGTCCCGGCGGTTGCGGGGGCCGCTGCCGCCGCCCTGCTGCTCGCAGGCTGCGGCGGTGCTTCCGTGAACCAGGCGGCTGCTGCCCCGGCCGCCGCGGGTGCGGCGCCCTGCGGGTCTGTCAATGTGGCGCTCAACGCCTGGGTGGGCTACACGGCGAATGCAGCCGTCTACAGCTACGTGGCGAAGAACAAGCTTGGCTGCACCGTGGTCCAGAAGGACCTGAACGAGCAGATCTCCTGGCAGGGTTTCGCTTCGGGGGAGGTTGACGTCGTGATGGAAAACTGGGGCCATGATGATCTGGCCAAACAGTACATCAGCCAGCAGAAGGTGGCAGTCGACGCCGGCCCCACAGGCAATGAAGGCCGCATCGGCTGGTACGTCGCGCCATGGATGGCAGAAAAATACCCGGACATCACGGACGGGGCAAACCTGAACAAGTACGCCTCGATGTTCGCCACGTCCGAATCCGGCGGCAAGGGACAGGTCCTCGACGGCGATCCCGCCTTCGTCACAAACGACGAGGCGCTGGTGAAGAACCTCGGCTTGGACTACAAGGTGGTGTTCTCCGGCTCGGAGGCCGCCCTGATCCAGTCGTTCCGGACATCGGAGCAGAACAAAACGCCGCTCCTGGGCTATTTCTACGAGCCGCAGTGGTTCCTGTCCGAGGTTTCCCTCAAGAAGGTCAACCTGCCGGCGTGGAGTGAGGGCTGCGACGCAAACCCGGAAAAGGTGGCCTGTGACTACCCGATTTACAAGCTCAACAAGGTGATCTCCAAGAAGTTCGAGGACAGCGGCTCGCCGGCGGCCAAGCTGGCCAAGGCCTTCAAATGGACCAACGAGGACCAGAACTCGGTCGCCACGGACATCCAGGGCGGCATGACGCCGGAGGCCGCTGCCAAGAAGTGGGTGGACGCGCATCAGCAGGCTGTGGATGCCTGGCTCAGCTAGCCGGGCCGTCCGCGCACCCACCGAATAGCGTTAGCCAGGAAAGTCGCCCTCCGACGGAAATCCGTCGGAGGGCGACTTGCTTCCCGCTGGTGATGCTCAGGCCCTTCCGGGCGCTGCAGCGATTTCAACGACCGAACGAAGGACCTTGCCCTCGTGCATTCTGGCGAAGGCCTCCTCCACCTGGTCCATGCTGATCCGTTCGGTCACGAAGGCGTCCAGGTCCAGGTTGCCAAGCCGGTACTGCGCCACCAGCATCGGGAAGTCCCGTGAGGGCAGGCAGTCCCCGTACCAGGAGGACTTCAGGGACCCTCCCCGGCCGAAGACATCCAGCAGGGGCACCTCGATCTTCGCGTCCGGCGACGGAACACCCACGAGCACCACGCGGCCGGCGAAGTCGCGGGCATAGAACGCCTGCTTGAAGGTTTCGGGACGTCCGACGGCGTCGATCACCAGGTCGGCGCCGTGGCCTCCCGTCAGTGCACGGATGGCTTCGACAGGATCCTCCCGGCTCGAGTCGACGCCGTGGGTGGCGCCCAGGGATCTGGCCATGTCCACCTTGTTGGCGTCGATGTCCACGGCAATGATTGTGGTGGCGCCGGCCAGCTTTGCCCCGGCGATTGCGGCGATGCCCACACCGCCGCAGCCGATCACGGCCACAGACTCGCCACGCTTGACCTCGCCGGTGTGGATGGCGGCGCCGATGCCGGCCATCACGCCGCAGCCGAGCAGGCCGACGGCGGCGGGATCGGCGTCGTCGTCCACTTTCGTGCACTGCCCGGCGGCGACGAGTGTCTTCTCCGCGAAGGCGCCGATGCCGAGGGCGGGCGACAACTCGGTGCCGTCCTCAAGGGTCATCTTCTGCGTCGCGTTGTGCGTGTTGAAGCAGTACTGCGGCTGTCCCTTGGCGCACGCCCGGCACTGGCCGCAGACGGCACGCCAGTTCAGGATGACCCTGTCCCCGGGCGCCACTTCCGTGACATCCGGGCCCACCGCGCTGACCACGCCGGTGGCCTCGTGGCCCAGCAGGATGGGGAAGTCGTCCGTGATGCCGCCCTGCTTGTAGTGCAGGTCGGTATGGCAGACCCCGCACGTGAGGATGTCCACCAATGCCTCGCCCGGTCCCGGTTCCGGAACCAGAATGGTCTCGACGGAAACCGGGCCGTTCTTCTCCCTGGCAATGACTGCCTTTACCTTGTGAACCACTGCGTTCCTTTCCTGATCCCCGGGACTCCAGAGGGTGGCAGCGGTGCCAGATTTTTCCGACCCGCCAAATTGCGCATTACGCAACACGATGCAGATAGCGCGTACTGAAAATATGCCAGCCCCTGCTGGGGGTGTCAATGGATCCAGCCCAGGGCCCCGCCGTCCCTCAGCTGAAGCACCCTGGTCCACTTCTTGACGCAACACGCTTCCATCCGATGCAGCATTTGGATGGATCCTTCCAGGGACGGAAATAGCGAGTCGCCGCTGTTGGACCAGCTTTAATCCACGTCAACCAGAAAAGCATTGACCGTGTCGCAGATCACGTCTAATCTGGTGCAACAGCGTTGCAGTGAATGCAACTCCAAAACCCTTTGGTGGACACATGAGTAACGAAACTCCCTCCCCCGCCACACTTGCGGGGCCGAGCAGCCCGGAGTCGAATAGCGGGCATGGCAGTACTTCCTCCGGACCAACAACATTGAGTGGCCGCGTGAACCCGGACGGCCACGCCGAACCCGGCAACGGCAGCGGCGTCAGCAAGGAAACCCGCCGGCGGGTGATTGCGGCGAGCTTCATCGGTAACTTCGTGGAGTGGTTTGACTACGCGGTGTACGGCTACCTCGCAGTCACCATCGCCGCGGTCTTCTTCCCTGAATCCAATCCCCAGACGGGGCTGCTGCTGACGTTTGCCCTGTTCGCCATTTCGTTCCTGGTGCGGCCCCTCGGAGGTTTTGTCTGGGGCCACATCGGAGACCGGGTGGGGCGCCGGACGGCACTTTCCCTGTCCATCCTGATCATGTCCGGAGCGACGTTCTGCATCGCCCTGATCCCCGGCTACGACACGATCGGGATCTGGGCTCCGATCCTGCTCCTGATCATCCGCGTCGCGCAGGGCTTCTCTGCTTCGGGCGAGTACGCCGGCGCCTCCGCATTCCTCGTGGAGTACGCCCCGGCCAACAGGCGCGGACTGTACGCCGCCGTCGTGCCGGCCAGTACGGCCGCGGGCCTGCTGCTGGGCTCCCTGCTCGCGGGCCTGCTGACCACGCTGCTCAGCTCCGAGGCGATGCAAAGCTGGGGATGGCGGCTGCCGTTCCTGCTCGCGGCCCCGATGGGCCTGATCGGACGCTACATCCGCACGAAGCTCGAAGACACCCCGGTGTTCCGCGAACTCGCGGCGGAGGACGAGACCATCAAGGCCCCGGTCGTTGGCCTCTTCCGCAACCACTGGCGGCTGCTGCTGCGGGCGGTCGGCGCGGTGCTGCTGAACGCCGTGGGTTTCTATGTGATTCTCAGCTACATGCCGACGTACCTGTCCTCGGAACTGGGCCTCGGGAAGACCGAATCGTTCCTGGCGACCACCATCGCGCTGGTGACGTACATCGGGTTCATCTTCCTGACCGGCATGCTCTCTGACCGGTACGGCCGGAAGAAGGTGCTGATCGCGGCGTCCCTCAGCTTCATCGTGCTGACCGTGCCTGCCTTCGCCCTGCTGGGCACCGGCAACTTCCTGGTCATCATCCTGGTCCAGATCCTGCTGGGCGGCATGCTCACCCTCAATGACGGCACCCTGCCGAGCTTCCTGGCCGAGATGTTCCCCACCCGTGTCCGCTACAGCGGCTTCGCGGTCAGCTTCAACCTCTCCAACGCGCTCTTCGGCGGCACCGCACCCTTCATGGCCACCCTCCTGATCGCCGCGACAGCCAACGAACTGGCCCCGGCCTGGTACCTGGTGGGATCGGCAGTCGTCTCCCTGATCGCCGTCGCGCTCTCCCGCGAAACGTGCAAGGAACCGCTGCGCCACGAGTAGCCCCCGCCCTGACCTCTTCACCTTCAGAAAAGCACTGCAGAAAGGCACCACCATGACCACCACCACCACCGACAACGCATCGTCCATCGCCGAACTCGAGCGCCTCAAGGTCCTGCACAACGGACAGAAGGAAAAGCTGACCTTTTCCAACGCCGAATTTGAGCGCCGGCTCGCCGGCCTGCGCCGGATCATGGACGAGAAAAACCTGGACGCCGTCGTCCTGACCAGCTACCACTCCATCAAGTACTACTCCGACTTCCTGTTCACCTACTTCGGCCGCTCCTACGCCATGGTGGTCACCAAGGACGACACCGTGACCGTCACGGCCAACATCGACGCCGGCATGCCGTGGCGCCGCAGCTACGGTGAGAACGTGGTCTACACGGACTGGCGCCGGGACAACTACATCTTCGCCATCCAGGAGGTGCTGCGCACCCGCGGCATCAACCCGCGCCGGATCGGCGTCGAGGACGATTCGCTCCCGCTGGACAACCGCAACAAGATCCAGGCAGCCTTCGAATCAGCCACCCTGGTCGACGTCGCCCAGGCAGCGATGCGCCAGCGGATGATCAAATCCGCCGAAGAGATCGAGGTCATCAAGCACGGCGCCCGCATCGGCGACCTCGGCGGGGAAGCCATCCGCAACGCCATCACCGCCGGGATCACCGAATACGAGGTCGCCCTGATCGGCACCGAAGCCATGGTCCACGAAATCGCCCGGACCTTCCCCGACTCGGAAATCCGCGACACCTGGGTCTGGTTCCAGTCCGGCATCAACACCGACGGCGCCCACAACTGGGCCACCACCCGCAAGATCCAGGAACACGACATCCTGTCCCTGAACTGCTTCCCGATGACCTCCGGCTACTACACCGCCCTGGAACGCACCCTGTTCTACGGCGAACCCGACGCCCGCTCCCTGGAACTGTGGAACATCAACGTCGAAGTCCACAAACGCGGCCTCGAACTCATCAAGCCCGGAGCGGTCTGCAAGGACATCGCCGCGGAACTGAACGAAATCTACGTCGGCCACGGCCTGCTCGCCAACCGGACCTTCGGCTACGGGCACTCCTTCGGCGTCCTCAGCCACTACTACGGCCGCGAAGCCGGACTGGAACTCCGCGAGGACATCGACACCGTGCTGGAACCGGGCATGGTGGTCTCCATGGAACCGATGATCACCGTCCTGGACGGTGCGCCCGGCGCCGGCGGCTACCGCGAGCACGACATCCTGGTCGTCGGCGAGGACGGAGCCGAGAACATCACCAAGTTCCCCTTCGGCCCCGAGTACAACATCGTGGGCGCCTGACCGCCCCCTGACCGCCCCCTGACCGCCCCCTGACCCCGCCCTGACTCCGCAAGAAGCGGCGCCACGTCCCACGTGGCGCCGCTTCCGGCCCTTAATACGGAATGATGGTGGACACCATGACCCCAGCAGAAACTCCCGAGACCACCGGAAGCGGCGACACCAAGGGCACCTCCGTCATCGTCAACGCCATCGCCGTGCTGCGGACCTTCACCGCCGACGAACCGCTGCTCGGAGTCACCGAGATCGCCAACCGCGTCGGCCTGCACAAAAGCACCGTTTCCCGGATCCTGGCCACCTTCGAACAGGAACACCTGGTCGAACGCGACCCGGAAACCCGCCGCTTCCGTCTCGGACTGGGACTCATCGCCGTCGCCGGGCCGCTGCTGGCCGAACTGGAAGAACGCCGCGTCGCCTACCCGGTCCTGCGTGAACTCACCGAACAGACCGGCGAAACCAGCGCCCTGATGGTCTGGAACGGCGCCGAGTCAATGTGCGTGGAACAGATCGCCAGCCACCACCAGATCAAGCACACCACCCCCCTCGGAGCCCGGTACACCGACGCCATGAGCGCCTCCGTGCAGATCTTCCTCTCCACCGAACCCGACGAACGCGTCCGGGCCCTGCTCCGCAGCGGAGCCATCACCTATCCGGGGCTCGATGATGCCAGCCTGGACGCCTACCAGATCAAACTCAAGGATGCGACGGCCCGCGGCTGGGCCATCAACTACGGCGAATCCTCCCTCGACGAAGTCGGCGTCGCCGCCCCCGTCTACGACCACCGCGGCGACATCGTCGCTGCCGTCCTGATCTCCGCGCCCCGGTTCCGCGTCTCACGGGAAAGACTGCAGAGCCTCGGCGAAGCCTGCGCAGCCTCGGCCCGCAAGATCACCACCCGGCTGGGCGGCCGGCCGGCCGGGAGCGCAGGGGCAACCCTCCCCGGCTGAATCCCGGACGGGTCCGGCGACTCAGATCAGTCCGGCAAGCCGGGTGGCCAGGTGCAAGGCCGCCAGCCGGCCAGTGTCCCGCGGGTCACCGCCGCACAGCTCAAAGATCCGACGCAGCCGCTGGTGCATCGACTGCCGTTCCAGATGGAGTTCCCTGGCTGCGTGCGCGGTGTTGCATCCGCAATCCATCCACGTTGCCAGCGTTTCCAGCAGCCGCGAATTGCGCTGTGCGTCATGGTCCAGGAGGGTCCCCAATTGCTGGCGCACGAAGTTCCGCCGCTGATAAGGGTCCAGTGATTGAACGGCGAGGCGTTCCACGGCGAATTCCTCCGCGTCGACGACCGGACGGCGTGCGCCGCCGGTTTCGGAACGGGACGGCTCCGGGGAGTCTGCCAGTTCCAGGGTGAGCTTGGCTTCGGAGAGCGACCATGGAGCGTCCGAAATTCCCGTCACCAACGGCCCCACCGCGGCGAGCGTCCTTACAATGGCGGGCAGCTCCAGCAGCCCTGCCAGGAGCCTCCGCCGGCGTTCCTCCGGTGCATCGCTGCCGAGGCCGGCCACTGCGAGAAGCTCGGCGTTATCGACGTAGGTGGCGTGCGACTGGGCTGTCCGGGCCAGTACCTGTTCCACCGATGTCCGCAGCTGCTGCGAGGTGTCGGACCGGACCGCGATGGCCACGAGCGGGGAGGAGACCGGAATTCCGGCTGCTGATGCCAGTTGTTGAAGCCGCCACGGCTGGCTGCCGGAATCGACGGCACGGATCAAGGCAGCTCCCGCAACCTCCCGCAGACCGGGCGACATCCGCTGCAGCATGGCCAGCGCCAGGATATCCACCGAGCGTTTTCCGGCAGTCCGCGCAAGGTTCTCATCCTGGTCCGCCGGGACCCGGAGTACCAGCTGGGCCGCGAGGATTCCGCGCACCGGAACGTCGATCCGGATCAGCCGCGCATGCTCCTGCGGGGCGGGGGCAGAGCTGCCGGCCGCATCGCCGGTGCCGGTGCTCACTGGCGCCGCACTGGCCAGGGTCACGCCCGTGAGGGACGCCAGGGCCACCTCGGCGTGAGTAATCCGCGCGAGCACGGCCAGAATCCGGTCCAGGCCGCCGCCGTGTGCCAGCTCAACGGCCATCGCGTGACTTGCTTCATCTGCCTGCCGTAACTGCGACACCGACTCGCTGACCAGTGCGGAGTTGATGGCCTGCATGACACTGACAAAAGGCACCACCTTGCGAAGCTCGATCAGCGGAAGCCCGGCTGCCTCGGCGGCAGAGATCATCAAGGACGGCAGCGAAGGAAGGGCCAAGCCGGTTTCGATAGCCAAGGCGGCCACCCCCCGCTCGGCCAGTTGCTGGACGTACGTGATCCGCCGGTCGTCGGACGCGAGTGCAAGTGCTTCCCCTCCCGTCAGCAGGAGCTCCCCGCCGTCCAGCAGCGGAGCGATGTCCAGGATCTCACTGGAGTGCACCCACCGAAGCTGGGTCCGGGCAGCCCTGCCGCTGGCCGCGCGCACCACCGGATCAGCCGCCGCCAAGGTCGGGTGGTTGAGCACATCGATGAGACGTATAGGCATGACACTCCGTCGTGTAAGGCGGGCATTAACTATACACATCTTATATAGGCGATGTGGCATGGGCCACATAATCTTGAAGCACCCCAATCGCTCACGGAGGCTCCAATGCGTGAAACATCCCCAACGGTTTCGGCCAGCACCGCTCCAGCGGCCAGCGAAGACCACGAAGCGTGGCTTCACCCCATCCCCGAATCAGAACGGACCCGCAAAGTGTCCGGCCAGTTCTGGATCTGGGCCGGCGCCAACCTCGCCCCGATCAACTGGGTGCTCGGCGCGCTCGGCATCCAGCTCGGCCTGGGATTCGCGGACACGGTCACCGTCCTCGTCCTCGGAAACCTGATCGGGATGCTGCTCTTTGGCTGCTTCGTCCTGCTGGGCCAGAAGACCGGAGCGACCGGCATGGTGCTCGCCCGCGCCGCCTTTGGCCGGCGCGGAAATTACCTGCCGGCGGCCATCCAGGCCCTGCTGGTGATCGGCTGGTGCGCGGTCAACACCTGGATCATCCTGGACCTGGTCATGGCGCTGTTCGGAACTCTGGGCTGGGTTGACCCGGAGGCCCACAACTACGCGTGGAAGATCGGCATCGCCACCTTCATCATGGCGACCCAGGTGGCCATTGCCTGGTTCGGCTACAAGGCGATCGCCGCCTTCGAGAAATGGACCGTCCCGCCCACCATCATCATCCTCACCGTCATGTCGGCAGTGGCCTGGTTCGGCATGCAGATCAACTGGACCTACGCCGGCCCCGCAGGCCACGTCCTCGAAGGCTCCGAACGCATCGCCGCGATGAGCGCCGTCATGACGGCCATCGGCATCGGCTGGGGCATCACCTGGTTCACCTACGCCGCAGACTACTCCCGCTTCGTCAGCACCTCGGTGCCCAAGCACAAGGTCTACCTCGCCTCGGTGCTGGGCCAGTTCATCCCCGTCGTCTGGCTGGGCATCCTGGGGGCCAGCCTGGCCACCAACACCGGGGAAATCGACCCCGGAAAACTCATCGTCCTCAACTTCGGCGCGCTGGCACTTCCCGTGCTGCTCATGGTCCTGCACGGCCCGATCGCGACCAACATCCTGAATATCTACACCTTCTCCGTGGCCACCCAGGCGCTGGACATCTCCATCAGCCGCCGCAAGCTCAACCTCTTCGTGGGCGTGTTCTCCCTGGCAGCCGTGATCTTCTTCATCTACCAGGAGGATTTCGCCTCCGTCCTGGACGCGTGGCTGATCGGACTCGTGGCCTGGGTTGCCGCCTGGGGCGGCGTCATGCTGGTGCACTACTTCTGGCTTGAAAAGCGCTGGCCCGGCGACCCGTCCCGGCTGTTCGACGCTGTAGGCACCAAGCGCCTGCCCGGCGTGAATCCGGCCGGCGTCGTCTCCCTGCTGGTCGGAATCTTCGCCACCTGGCTGTTCATGTACGGGCTGGTCCCCGCGATGCAGGGGCCGGTCGCCGTCGCCCTGGGCGGATGGGACCTGTCCTGGCTGGCCGGCGGCCTGTCCAGCGCCGGAGCGTACGCCCTTATGGGGCCGCGGTACCACCGGAAGTTCCTGCACCTGACCAGCGCCGATGCGATGACGGTTCCGGCCCCTGCTGCCGCACCCGAGGTGGCCGCCATCGGGAGGGCCGACGTCCCCGCCGTGTCCGCTTCCTCCACGGGCCTCTGACCAGGAGATCACCCGACGGCGGGGAAAACGCCACCGGATTCCCCGCCGGCCGGCCCCGCACCAACGTCAGCGCCTAATTGGCGGCGGCCGACGGCGCCATTTGCACACTGAACATAACGAGGAGCACCACCAGCATGGACAAGTCAGTACTTCTGGAAGACCTGGATGCTTTCGCCTACCGCGAGGTCTTGGCATCCGGGGACGCGATCGTCCTCATTCCCGTCGGGTCCCTGGAGCAGCACGGTCCACACCTTCCGCTGGGAACGGACACCATCCTGTCCTCCCACTTCGCGGAGGGTGTTGCCCGGCGGCTGGGTGGACTTGTTGCCCAGCCGATCGCCTACGGGTACAAATCGCAGCAGAAGTCCGGCGGAGGAAACCACCTCTCCGGTACAACCAGCCTGGATGGCGCCACCCTCATTGGCGTGGCCCGCAACCTGGTCAAGTCCTTCCTCAATCAGGGCGTCCGGCACGTGGTATTCATCAACGGCCATTTTGAGAACTACCAGTTCCTGTACGAGGGCATCGATCTTGCCCTTGACGAGTTGGGCATTAAGCCCGGAGCAGAGCAGGGCGTGCTGCTGCTCTCCTACTGGGACTTCGTCAGCGAGGACACGCTAAGTCAGGTCTATCCCGGTGGCTTCCCGGGCTGGGACATCGAGCACGGCGGGGTCCTGGAAACCTCGCTCATGCTCCACCTCGAACCCGCCCGGGTAGGCATTGACCGCGTGGTCGACGGTCCAGCCGCGGTCCTCCCGCGCTTCGACAGGCTCCCGGTGGTTCCGGAGCGGACACCGGCCACCGGTTGCCTGTCATCGGCCGCTGGCTCCAGCGCAGCCAAGGGGAAGCTGCTATACGGACAGGTCGTCAGAGACTTGGCCTTCGATCTCGGGAGTGAACTGGTGCGTGGACCCGCGCCTGCAGTTCTTTCCGTGCCGCCTGCGGTTGTTCTGGCGTAGGGGATCACACGGGGAACGCGCTTCACCCAATAAAACTATGGCGCCGCGGGGCAACTTTCCCGCGGCGCCTTCGTGTCACGGCACTGCCCAGGGGGACACGAGGGTAGCAAGCGAACCGAAACCCCAACGCGGGGTCACTTAGCGCCCGTCCCGGGCCCCGGGATGGGCGCTAAGTGACCCCGCGTTGCTGGGTTTGCGGACCGGCCGTCCGGGTGCGGGCACTGGCGGGCTACACTCGATTTCGGGCCCGCCGGCCGGCCGATGGCAGACCGGGTACCACGCCCGCGACAAGGAGGTCACGATGGCCGGCGGCAACCGCGAACCCGGCAGGACCGTTACCTCGAAGGTCCTCGCCATCCTTGAGACCTTCGAAACGTCCCGGGGCGCGCTCAGCCTGACCGACATCGCGGAAAAATCCGGCCTGCCCCTGAGCACCGCCCACCGCCTGGTCAACGAGCTCACCGACTGGGGGTTCCTCTCGCGCGAGCCCAACGGCCGCTACCAGCTCGGCATCCGGCTCTGGGAGCTCGCCCAGAACACCGGGCGGCAACTGCGCGACGCGGCGCGGCCCTACATCCAGGACCTGTTCTCACTCACCGGCGAAACCGCACATCTGGCGGTCCGGGCCGGCCACGAGGTGCTCTACATCGACCGGGTCTACGGCTCCAAGCGGGTGCCCCGCGCCAGCCGGGTCGGCGGCCGGCTGCCCATGCACGCGACCGCCGTCGGGAAGGTCCTCCTCGCCTTCGAGGAGGACTGGGTCCGGGACGCCTACCTGAACCGGCAGCTGGAGCGGCACACCGCGCACACCCACGTGGACCCCAAAAAACTTGCCGCGGAGCTGATCCGGATCCGCGAGCAGGGCTACGCCACCACCCTGGAGGAAGTCCGGCTGGGCTCCTGCTCCATCGCCGTTCCGGTCTTCCACACCGGCAGGATCGGCGCGTCGATCGGACTCGTGCTGCCCACCAGCCAGGCCGCCACGATGACCCGGCACCTTCCCGTCCTGCGCGGCATCGCCGCCCAGATCGAGCGCGCCACGGCCCGGATCCCGCTGGAGACGCTGCTGGGCAGCCACGTCGCCGGCACGGACTGACCCCGGCACGGCCCTCGCATTGGCCTTGCACCCCGCCGCACGGCTTCCGGCTGCCTCGGGGTGGTCGGCGGCCTTGCGTTGCGGCCGGTAGCGTCCGTCCGGGGGCACTTTGGTGCCAATATCCGACGTCGGCGGCTCAGTTGGCGGCGTGTCCGTGTTGAACTGCCCCCGGCCCGCGGCCAGCCCGTACTGCGGGGGCGCGGAAAACAACTCGCTTCCGCTCAGCGGAAGGCAGCCCTGCCGTCCGAGAGTGATCGGGGCCACACTGGTGAATAAGAACCCCGGCATGCACTGGCGCAGCCGGCGGGACCAAAAACCAAGGAGCTTAGATGTCATCGTCGACGGATACGGCCGGCCGCTGTCCCTTTGGACACGGCGCCGAGGCACCCGCAGGGCACCACGGCTACGAGCCGTTCCAGATGAAGGATCCGTTCCCGGCCTACGCTGAACTCCGGGCCGAACAACCGGTGATGTTCGACGAGCGGGTCGGCCTCTACGTCGTCTCCCGCTACGACGACATCAAGGCCGTCTTCGAGGACTGGCAGACCTTCTCCAGCGAAAACGCGCAGGCACCCGTCCGGGAACGGGGCGCCGCCGCGAAGAAGATCATGGAAGACGGCGGCTTCACCGCCTACTCGGGCCTCTCCGCCCGCCGCCCCCCGGAGCACACCCGCATCCGGGCCGTGGTCCAGAAGGCCTTCACGCCCCGCCGCTACAAGGCGCTCGAACCGTTCATCCGGCAGAACGTCGTCGAGCTGCTCGAAAAGATGCTGGCCCGGCCGGACCACCACGGCGACATGGTCAAGGATCTCGCCTACGACGTCCCCACCATCACCATCCTCACCCTGATCGGCGCGGACGTCTCCCAGGTGGACACCTTCAAACGCTGGAGCGATTCCCGCGCGGCCATGACCTGGGGTGACCTCAGCGACGAGGAACAGATCCCGCACGCCCACAACCTCGTGGCGTACTGGCAGGAGTGCCTGCGCCTGGTCAAGGTGGCCCACGAGGAAGGCGGCGACAACCTCACCGCGGACCTCGTGAAGTCGCAGCAGGAAGGTGCGGAGATCTCCGACCACGAGATTGCCTCCGTCCTCTATAGCCTGCTCTTCGCCGGCCACGAAACCACTACCACGCTGATCTCCAACGCCCTCCGCGAACTGCTGGCCCGGCCCGAGCAGTGGCAGCAGCTCGTCGAGGACCCCAAGAAGATCCCCGCCGCCATCGACGAGGTCCTGCGCTACGCCGGCTCGATCGTCGGCTGGCGCCGCAAGGCCCTCAAGGACACCGAAGTTGGCGGCGTTGCCGTCGAAGCGGGCGCGCAGCTGCTGCTCCTGATGGGCTCCGCCAACCGCGACGAGAACAAATTCGCCGCCGGCGAGGACTTCGACATCACCCGCCCCAACGCCCGCGAGCACCTCTCTTTCGGGTTCGGCATCCATTACTGCCTGGGCAATATGCTCGCCAAACTCCAAGCCAAAATCGCGCTCGAGGAAGTGGCCCGGCTCGCCCCCGGCCTGCAGCTGGAGAACCCGGAAGCCATCGCCTTCCGGGAAAACCTCTCCTTCCGCGTCCCCGAGACCGTCCCCGTCAGCTGGAAGGCCTGAGAAATATGCAAAGCAACGAATACATCCAATTCTTCGACGGCGGCATCGAACCGAAACTCGAAAACCTTGGCGGCAAGGGCGCCTCGCTGGTCACCATGACCTCCGCCGGCATGCCCGTCCCGCCCGGCTTCGTGGTCACCACGGCCCAGTTCGACGCGTTTATGGAAGAAGCAGGCATCACCCGGCATATCCACCAGCTCCTTGCCGATCTGGACCCCGAGGACATGGGCCAGGTGGACAAGGTCTCCGCCGCCATCCGGGAGGACATCTGCTCCCGCCCGGTGCCCGAGGCCCTCCGCGAGCTCACCATCACCGCCTACGAGTCCCTGATGTCCCGCTTCGGGGCACCGGTCCCGGTGGCCGTCCGCTCCAGCGCCACCGCCGAGGATCTCCCGGACGCCTCCTTCGCCGGCCAGCAGGACACCTACCTCTGGCTCGACGGCGTCAAGGCCGTCACCGAGCACATCCGGCAGTGCTGGGCTTCGCTCTTCACCTCCCGCGCCATCATCTACCGGCTCAAGAACAACATCCCGAACGAGGGTCTCTCCATGGCTGTCGTGGTGCAGAAGATGGTCAACGCCCGTGTCTCCGGCGTCGCCATCACCATGGACCCCACCAACGGCGACCGCTCCAAGATCACCATCGACTCCTCCTACGGGGTCGGTGAAATGGTGGTCTCCGGCCAGGTCACCCCGGACAACATCATGCTGGACAAGGTCACCCTGACGGTCATTTCCGAACACCTCGGCGACAAGCATGCGGAACTCATCCCGGACGCCGCGGCCGGCCGCCTCGTGGAGCGGGAGGTCGACGCCGAACGCCGCGGCCGCCGCAGCCTCAGCGACGCCGAACTCACCGCCGTCGCCCAGATGGCCAAGCGCGCGGAAAAGCACTACAAGTGCCCGCAGGACATCGAATGGGCCCTCGACACGGACCTGCCCGACGGCGACAACCTGCTCCTGCTGCAATCCCGGCCCGAAACCGTGCACTCCTCCAAACCGGCGCTCCCGTCGACTGCCGCCGCCGGCGGCTACTTCAGCGGACTCAGCCCCGCCAGCCCCGCCCCCGCCTCCACCGCCCCGCCGGCCGGCCCGGCGCCGTCGTCCGCTGCTCCCGCCGCACCTGCCGGGTTCAGCCTCGGCAGCATCACCGCGTCCCTGCTGAAGCCCGCCGTCTAACAAATCTTGACCAGCTAGTCCGCTTCGTCACCCCAGGCTCAATGCCGAGCCCGAATTGAAAGGACCGCCATGTCCCTGAAGTCCTTCCCCAAACCCTCCGAGCTTGCGGTCCCCGCCGGCGCCGAGGGCTGGGAAAAGATCTACCCGTACTACCTGGTCTTCCAGGACAAGCTCAAGGAACAGGAAGACGCCAAGTTCTGGTTCTGCGACAGCCAGCACTGGCCCACCGTGTTCAAGCCCTTCGAGACGATCGGCGGCGAATTCGCAGTCAAGTGCCTGGGCCAGTACAACGCCCGGCACCTGATGATCCCCAACGCCAACGGCATCGAGTTCCGCGTCCACCTGGGCTACCTCTACATGTCGCCCATCCCGGTGCCGGAGGACCAGATCGCCGCGCGGGTGCCCCTGTTCGAACAGCGGGTGGGCCACTACTTCCAGAACTGGGACCAGCTGCTCAAGCAGTGGCACGTCAAGGTCAAGGGCACCATCGACGAGATGGAAACCATCTCCTTCGCCAGGCTCCCTGACATGGTTCCAATGGAGGACATCCTCTCCGGCAAGGGCAAGGATGGTTCCGAAAAACTGCTGGAGAGCTACGACCGGCTGATCCAGCTGGCCTACCAGAACTGGCAGTACCACTTCGAGTTCCTCAACCTGGGGTACATCGCCTACCTGGACTTCTTCAACTTCTGCAAGCAGGTCTTCCCCAACATCCCGGACCAGTCCATCGCCACCATGGTCCAGGGCGTGGACATGGAACTCTTCCGCCCGGATGACGAGCTCAAGCAGCTCGCCAAACTGGCTGTTGAACTGCAGCTGCAGGGGCATTTCGGCAACACGGACGACGTCGCTGCCACCCTGGCTGCCATCGCGGCAGCCCCCGGCGGGGACCGTTGGACGGCCCAGTACGAGGCTGCCAAGGACCCGTGGTTCAACTTCACCGTGGGCAACGGCTTCTACGGCCACGACAAGTACTGGAACGAACACCAGGAAATCCCGCTCGGCTACATCGCGGACTACATCCGCAGGGTGGACGAGGGCCAGGAAATCATGCGCCCCGTCGAGGCCCTGATCATCGAACGTGACCGCATCATCGAGGAATACCGGGAACTGCTGGAAGGCGAAAACCAGGGCCTCTTCGACGCCAAGCGCGGACTCGCCGCGACCGCGTACCCGTACGTGGAGAACCACAACTTCTACATCGAGCACTGGACCATGGGCGTCTTCTGGCGCAAGATCCGCGAACTCAGCCGCATGATGCAGGCCGAGGGCTTCTGGACCGAGCCGGACGACCTGCTCTACCTGGGCCGCAACGAGGTCCGCGACGCGCTCTTCGACCTGGTTACCGGTTGGGGCGTCGGCGCCAAGCCGATCGGCCCGGACTACTGGCCGGAGGAGATCGAGCGTCGCCGCGGGATCGTGGACGCGCTCAAGACCGCCCGCCCGGCCCCGGCCCTGAACACCCCGCCGGAAATCATCACCGAACCCTTCACCCGGATGCTCTGGGGCATCACCACGGAGCAGGTCCAGCAGTGGCTGGGCGCCGGCGAGGCGGTCGAAGGCGGCGGCCTGCGCGGCATGGCAGCCTCGCCCGGCGTCGTCGAAGGCCTGGCTCGCGTCATCACCGACGCGGACCAGCTCTCCGAGGTCCAGCAGGGCGAGATCCTGGTCGCCACGGTCACGGCGCCGTCCTGGGGACCGATTTTCGGCAAGATCAAGGCCACCGTCACGGACATCGGCGGCATGATGAGCCACGCAGCAATCGTGTGCCGCGAGTACGGCCTCCCGGCGGTGACCGGGACCGGCTCGGCGTCCACCACGATCAAGACCGGACAGCGGCTGCGCGTGGACGGCACCAAGGGAACGGTCCAGATCCTCGACGCGCTGATTCCCGACGCTGAGGAACCGGAACTGCTGGTCGCCGGGCCCGGGGCGCACAGCCACAGCCATGTCTGACCCGAATATGCCTGCCGGGGAATATGACGGTGCGGGCCAGGCCGGCCAGTCGGCCCGCACCGTCCTGATCACCGGTGCCGCCGGCGGCCTCGGCCGGGCGTTCGCGCTCGGCTTCGGCCGCCGCGGCTACCGCGTGGCGGTGGCCGACGTGAACCTCGACGGCGCGGAGGAAACCGCCAGGCTGGTCCGGGACACCGGGGCCCACGCAGCCGCTTTCCACGCCGACGTCACGAATGTCGACTCCACCGAAGCCCTCGCGAAAAGCTGCGCGGACTTCGGAAACGGGAGCATCGACGTCGTGATTAACAACGCTGCGGTGTACGCGGGGGTGACCCGCAGCCCGTTCGAGGACATCGACCCGGCCGAATGGGATCTGGTCATGAACGTGAACCTCAAAGGCCCCTGGCTGGTCACCCGCGCGGCGAGCCCGTTCCTGCCCGAGGGCGGGCGCGTCATCAACCTCTCCAGTGCCACAATCTTCAGCGGCTCGGAGCAGTGGCTGCACTACGTCGCCTCCAAGGGCGGTGTGGTGGCCCTGACCCGGGTCATGGCCAAGGAACTGGGCCGCCGGGGGATCACGGTCAACGCGATCGCGCCCGGCTTCACCCTCACCGAGGCCAGCTACGGGCTGATGGAGAACGCCGAGAACTACGGTGTGGACCGCGGTGCGATCAAGCGGTCCAGCCAGCCGGAGGACATTGTGGGCGCGGCGCTCTTCCTGGCCGGGCCGGACAGTTCCTATTACACGGGGCAGACCATGGTGGTCGACGGCGGCCGCCAGTTCATCTGACCGCCCCACTTCCCGCTCAACTTTCCGACTTCAACCCCAAGGAGAACCAATGCCAACGGTTCATTTCACCGACGCCGAGGGCGCCGTCCGCGACGTCCAGGGCAATCCCGGCGACTCCGTCATGGAAACCGCAGTGCGCAACGGCGTTCCCGGCATCGTGGCCGAATGCGGCGGTTCGCTGTCCTGCGCCACCTGCCACGTCTTTGTCCGCGAGGACTGCCTCGCGCAGCTCCCGCCGATGGAGGACATGGAGGACGAGATGCTTTACGGCACCGCCGTGGACCGCGAGGACAACTCGCGGCTGTCCTGCCAGCTCCGGCTCACGGACGAGCTCGAACTGTTCGTCACCACCCCGGAAACCCAGGTGTAGTGATGGGCACCCGGACCGCCGCCACTGAGCATGTCCCCGCTGCGCAGACCTCCGCTGAGCAAGTCCCCGCAGCGCAGACCGCCGCCGGCGGCGCAGCGCGGCCGGACAGCACCACCCGCACCGGCCTGCTGATCATCGGCGCGAGCCAGTCGGGCGTCCAGCTCGCCGTCTCCCTCCGTGCGCTCGGTTTCGACGAGCACATCACCCTGCTCGGCGACGAGGACCACCGCCCCTACCAGCGCCCCGCCCTGTCCAAGGAGTTCCTGCAGGGCACGGTAGAGAGCGAATCCCTGATTTTCCGCTCCAACGAGTACTGGGCCGAGCACAACGTGGAGCTGGTCAAGGGCGAATACATCGTCAGGATCGACAGGGAAGCCGACGGTTCCGGCGTCGCGCACTCCTCCTCGGGCAGGCAGTTCCCGTTCAAGCGCCTGGCCCTCACCGTCGGCGCCCGTGCCCGGAAACTGGAGATTGAGGGCGGGGACCTCGACGGCGTGCTCTACCTGCGCAACGCCGACGACGCCCTGGCACTCAAGGCCAGGGTGGGGGACGCGCAGGACGTCGTCGTGATCGGCGGCGGCTTCATCGGCCTCGAGGCCGCGTCCAGCCTGCAGAAGATGGGCAAGAACGTCACCGTGCTGGAATTCGGCCCGCGCCTGGTGGGCCGCGCCGTCGGCGAGGAAACCGCCGAGTACTTCCTGCAGGCGCACCGGGCCCGGGGCCTGGACATCCGGCTCAACACGAGCGCCAAACGCTTCACGGGGGGCGCAGGTGGCCCCGCAGGTGAAAAACAGACGGCCGTCGCCGGCGTCGAACTCCAGGACGGCACAGTGCTGCCGGCGCAGATCGTGCTGGTGGGCATCGGGGTCATCCCCAACACCCAGCTGGCCGAACAGCTCGGCCTGACCGTGGACAACGGGATCGTCGTGGACCGTTTCGCGCTGGCCTCGGACGGCACCACGGTGGCAATCGGCGACTGCGCCAACATGCCCAACCCCGTGCCCGGCTCGGCGCCGGGGGAGCGGATCCGGCTGGAAAGCGTCAACAACGCGATTGAACACGCCAAAGTGGCCGCCTACTCGCTCACCGGCCGGCGCGAGGAATACGCCGGCATCCCGTGGTTCTGGTCCAACCAGGCCGACCTCAAACTGCAGATCGCCGGACTGTGCAACGGCTACGACCAGACCGTGCTGCGGCGCGATGAGGAACGCGGGAAATTCAGCGTCCTCTACTACCGCCAGGGACAGGTCATCGCCGCGGACTGCGTCAACGCCCCGCTGGACTTCATGGCCGTGAAAAACGCCCTCGCCAAAGGCGAGAATATCCCCGCCGACGCCGCCGCGGACCCGGCCACACCCCTCAAGACGATCACCACGGACAGCTAACTCCACTCAGACAGTGAGTCGGCCCCACCCGAAGGAGCATTATGACCACCCCCAAGACCCCGGTCGCCGTCGCCGTCGCCGACGCCGGCGCTGCGAACCCGGTCGCCGCCAATCCCGCGGCTGCGGCCTTCGCCGCCGCGTACCCGGCCCGGCCGGTCCCCGCGCCGGGGCCGGTGGACACCGCCCCGATCGCCACCAGCCCGGCCGCACTAGAGGAACTCGACAGCCTCTGGCGGGCCGTGGTGAACGAGACCCGCACCCGCGGCAACGACATCCACCTGCCCATCTCCCTCGCCTTCGCCGAGCGGCTCTGCCGGGCCTACCCCGAGGCCGACGCCGAACTGGTCCGGGTGGCCACCCTGCTGCACGACACCGGCTGGGCCCACGTGGACGAATCCCGCATCATCTCCGAGGGCTTCACGGGCGACTGGCGGAAGGCCACGATCCGCTACGAACACGAGAAACAGGGCTGCGCCGTCGCCCGCCGGGTGCTGCCGGGCCTGGGCTACTCCGCGGAATTCATCGAGCGTGTCTGCGCGATCATCGACGGCCACGACACCCGCCCGGTGGCGCAGTCACTGGAGGACGCGTTGATGCGCGACGCCGACCGGCTGTGGCGCTTCGACCAGGCCGGCATCGCCCTGGCTTCGTCCTGGTTCAAGATGGATCCGGCCGCCTACACCGACCGGCTGGCCACCGAAATCATCCCCGAGCTCATCACACAGGCCGCCCACGACATGGCCACTGCGGACCTGAACCGCTCCACCGCGCTGCTCAAGACGGCGGTGATCCGGTGATCGCCGCCACGCACGACGCCCCCGCGGTGGCCGCCCGCGCCGCGCTCAAACTCCCGTACACGCACGTGGACGACATCTTCATCGAAGGTGCCTGGACCCCCGCACGCGGCACCGGCCGCAACCCGGTCACCGACCCTGCCACCGGCGAAGTCTGGGGCTCCGTCCCGGACGGCACCCCCGAAGACGTGGACGCCGCCGTCGCCTCCGCCCGCCGGGCGTTCGACGGCGGCGCGTGGCCGCGGCTGGCGCCGTCCGAACGTGCCGCCTACCTGCTGCGCATCGCCGAGGAAGTGGAGAAGCGCGCCGGGGAACTCTCGCTGACCAACACCCGCGAGAATGGCTCGCCCGTCTCCGAATCCGCCGGGGCGGCCGCCAACGCCGCAGGCATCTTCCGGTACTTCGCCACCCTCGCCGACTATCTCCAGCGCGAGGACGTGCGGCCCTTCCCCAAGGGCGGCGGCGAATCCGTGGTCCGGCGCGAACCGATCGGCGTGTGCGCGCTGATCGCGCCCTGGAACTTCCCGATCAACCTCGTGGTGATCAAGCTCGCCCCGGCGCTCCTTGCCGGCTGCACCGTGGTGATTAAACCGGCCTCGCCCACCCCGCTGTCGCTCCGGGTGGTCATCGACGCCGTGGCCGCCGCCGGTGTGCCGGCCGGCGTCGTCAACCTGGTCACCGGTTCCGGGCGGCTGGGCGATGCGCTGGTGAAGCACCCCGGTGTGGACAAGGTCGCCTTCACCGGCTCCACCCCGGTGGGCCGGAAAATCGCGGCGGCCTGCGGCGAACTGCTGCGCCCCGTCACCCTGGAGCTGGGCGGAAAGTCCAGCGCGATCGTGCTGCCGGACGCAGACCTGGACGCGATGTCCAAGGTGCTGATCCGTTCCTCGATGCGCAACACCGGTCAGACCTGCTACATCTCGACCCGCATCCTGGCCCCCGCCAGCCGCTACGAGGAAGTCGTGGACATGGTCACCAGGACCATCGCCGCCGGCAAACAGGGCGACCCGCTGGACCCGGACACGGTCTTCGGGCCCTGCGCCACCGAGTCGCAGTACCGGACCGTACTGGAATACGTGGACGCCGGCCTGGCCGAAGGCGCCCGCGCCACCACCGGCGGCCGCGCGGCGTCGCTCGGCGGCGGGCTGGAGGGAGGGTACTTCGTGGAACCCACCGTGTTCGCGGACGTCACTCCGGACATGCGGATCTCGCGTGAGGAGATTTTCGGCCCGGTCCTTTGCATTCTGAAGTACAACGACGCCGGCGGCAGTGTTGATGAGGCCGTGGAGCTGGCGAACAACACCGAATTCGGCCTCGGCGGGCTGGTGTTCGGGGCCGATCAGGAGGTGGCCCTGGCCGTCGCGGACCGGATGGATACCGGCTCGGTGGGGATCAACTTCTTTGCCTCCAACCACGCGGCACCCTTCGGAGGCCGGCATGACTCGGGCCTCGGCACCGAATACGGCATAGAGGGGCTCAACGCCTACCTGAGCTACAAGTCGATTCACCGGAAGGTCTAGCCCCGCCCCGCCGTAGCCCCGCCCCGCCGTCGTCCGGCCCCGCCGTCGTCCACTAACAGCAACGCGGGGTCACATCGCGCCCATCCGGAGGTCCCGGACCGGCGCTAACTGACCCCGCGTTGCCTCTGCGCACGGGCTTTCTGGCGCCGGAGGCCATCCCTGCATCGGGTAGATCGGCCCTACCGGCGTCTGCGGCCCCGGCCCATAATCGGGGGTATCCACCCCGTGCAGACTATGGAGGCGATCGACGTGTCGGTTTATACGCTGGGAATCTGGCTGGTACACCCGGGCCGGGAAAATGATTTCGTGCAGGCCTGGCGGGATCTGGCCCGGAAGACCCAGGAGGACTTCCCGCACGCGAAGGCCGTGCTGATGCATGATCGGAATGTCCGGAACCGGTTCATCAGCACCGGCCCGTGGGAGTCCCTGGAGCAGGCTGAAGCGTGGCGGGCGACCGAGATGTTCAAGCAGAGCATGGACGGCATGCGCGAGATGCTGGAGCATTTCGAGGCGCGCACCCTGGACGAGGCCGCCAGCATCGGCTGGGATACACCCTAGCCGCCGGTTCCCCGGAGGCCGGAGCCGTGCACATACCGACACGACGAGAGGGAATGCCCACCGTGGCGGGCATTCCCTCTGACGGGCTTTCCTAACCGCCGAACGCGGTGAGGTGGTGCTGAGATGCCTCCAGGAGACGGGTGAAGACGGCCTTTGCATCGGGTGCCGTGATGGCGCCTTGGGCCGCGGCGGTCAGGCTCTCAATGTCAGTCGTTTCGACGGTCCGTCCGGCCGCAAGCGCGCCGTCCTGGCTGGCCTGGCCCTGCGTGAGCAGCTCATCGTAGAGCTTCTGCAGGCTGTCGTCCGAAAACACGCCCGCCGTGTGGCCGACGGTGGGATCCGCGACGCCGTAACGTTCCATCAGGTTCCGGACGGCCTCGAGGTGCTTGGACTCCGAATTGGCGACGCGGCTGAACACCGGGTTGTCGTACAGGCCGGCAAAGGCGGTGTACAGATCATGGGCCACCAGTTCCTCTTCGGCCATATACCCAAGTTCTGCCCGCTGCCCATCCGTCATGGTGCCGGTGGCAGTGCTCCCGGAGTCCAGACCCGAGCCCTGTCCTGGGCCCTGATCCGCGCCCTGCCCGCCAGCCTTGCCGTGGCCCATTGGGCTGCCGGCGGCATGGTTGCCCGCCGCGTGGTCGCCGGCCTGGTCGCCAGTGGCCCGGCCATGGCCGTTCATGGACTGCGCCTGCCCACTTTGCGGGTGCTGGCCGTTCTGGCTGTTCTGCCCGCCCTGCACGACGGCGGCCACGCTGGGCCCTGCAATAAGAGCGGTAATCACGGTCCCGCCGGCGATTGCAGCTGCAATCATGGTCTTCTTTCGCATCGTGGGCTCCTTGTTCGTTGCTGGAAAATCAGCTGGTAGATACAGAATGCCGCCGGCGTGTGCAGCGCAGCTGGTGACGGTGTGCAGATTGTGTGGAGATTCGTTCCGCCCTGCCTCACCGCGCAAAAGCTGGCATTAGTGTTAGCCCTATGCCCACCGTGCTGGTCGTCGAGGACGAAAAAGACATCCGTGAAGTGCTGCGCCGCTACCTTGAACGGGCCGGGTTCTCGGTCCTGACCACTCGCTCGGGCGCCGAGGCCATGCGGCTTCTGCCCTCCGCCGACCTGGTGGTGCTGGATCTCGGACTGCCCGATGTCGACGGCACCGACGTCCTCCGTGAGATCCACGCGCTCGGAAGCCTTCCGGTGATAGTGCTGACGGCCCGCAGCAGCACGGAGGACCGGATCCGGGGTCTTGAACTGGGGGCCGACGACTATGTGACCAAGCCCTTCAGCCCGCACGAACTGGTCCTGCGGGTGCAGGCAGTCCTGCACCGCTTCGGCGGTGTTCCTGCCGCGGGCGAGGCGGCGAGCTACGGTGACGGCAGGCTGCGAATCGACCCGGGCCTGCACAAGGCGTGGCTGGATGGGAAGCTGCTGGATTTGACCCCCACAGAGTGGGACCTGCTGGACGCCGTGGCGGCATCTCCGGGACGGGTTTACTCGCGGTACGAGCTGGTGAACCGCGTCCGCGGTTATGAATATGCCGGTTACGAACGCACCATCGACTCCCACGTCAAGAACCTCCGCCGGAAGCTCGGACCCGGAGCCTCAGACGTCGTGGAAACGGTGACCGGCGTGGGCTACCGGTTGGGCCTGCGCCGGGACGGGCGACAATGAGGCTCGCAGGGAAGGGCCTTGGTCAACTTGGGAATCGGCTCCTGCTGGCGTTTGTTCTGGTGGCCGTTTCGTCGGTCCTCGTGCTGGTCGCGGCTGCACTGATTGGGGTGGACCGTGGTGTTCACGCTGCGCAGCAGGCGGACCGCGAACAGGTGGCCGCCGCTGCGGCCGCTGCCGCCGCGGACGCCTATCAGCAGGCCGGGGGCTGGGACGGCGCCGACCTGGGTCGGGCCCTGGCCATCGGTGATGCCGCATCGGCCCGCCTGAGTATCGTCGATGCCAGCGGTAAAGTGCTGGCCGGCTCCGGCAACCAGGCCCGGGGAAACGGCGGCCAGGCAGATGCCAGCGGCCCGGGAGCGGCGACCGCCGATGTGATCGCCGACGGCACTCGCGTCGGTTTGGTGCGGGTGAACCTTGGAGGAAACAGCGGAACGAGGATCCTCGACGTCGCCTGGACCTGGATCGCCGTCGCTGCCTTGGTTGCCCTGGCGGTGGCTACCGCCGCGAGTTGGTTCGTCACCCGGAGGCTTGTCCGGCCGATCCGCAGCATGACGGAGGCGGCGCGTTCATTCGGCGCGGGAGACCGGAACGTGCGCACGGCCGGGGACGCGCCTGGCGAACTCGGCGACCTCGCCCGCGCCTTCAATGACATGGCGGATGCGGTTGTCCGGTCCGATACGGAAAGGCGCAACCTCACCGCGGATGTGGCCCACGAGTTGCGCACTCCGCTCGCGGCCCTGCAGGCCGGGCTCGAGGAACTGCGCGACGGATTCATTGAACCGACGCCTGCCGGTCTGGCCGGTTTGCACGACCAATCTCTCAGGCTTGGCCGGGTGGTGGCCGACCTCGCCGAGCTTTCCGCAGTCGAAACGGCGGCGCTGTCCCTGGATCTGGCACCGGTGGACCTTGCCGCGCTCGCTGCCGATGCCCTGGCCCGTGCTGAACCGGAGTTGCGGGCGGCCGGCCTGGCGGCGGAGCTGGAGAGCGCCGGTCCCGTATGGGTCAGGGCCGACGCCGACCGCCTGCACCAGGCGGTCGGCAATCTGCTGGCCAACGCCGCGCGCTACTGCCGAAACGGCGACAAGGTCACCCTGAGGGCGTTGGTCGACGGCGGCGATGCCGTCCTGACTGTCGCCGACACCGGCCCGGGCATCCCCGCCGAGGAGCTGCCTCATATCTTTGACCGGCTCTGGCGGGGCAGGGCCGCAGAGCAGATCGCGGGCTCCGGAATCGGGCTCGCCCTGGTCCGCGAAATCGTGACCAGCCATGGCGGAACCGTTCACGCCGCGTCCACGCCGGGAGTGGGGACCACCATCTCCCTGCGCCTGCCCCGGTTTAGCTAAGCAGAACGCGTCCGCACCTCCCGGCGCCCCAACGCGGGGTCACTTCAAGCCCGTCCGGGGCCCCGGAATGGGCGCGATGTGACCCCGCGTTGCTTTGGATCAGGTGAACAGGGCTTCCCCAACGAAACCGCCCTCACGGGCGCCCGGCGGGATGGCGAACACAGCCGAGCCGACCGGGGTGGTCCACTGGTTGAGCATGTCCATTTGATCGAGCCGGCGCTGGATCGGCGTGAACTGCCTGTCGACGTCGGCCTGATAGGACACGAAGATCAGCCCCGAGTCCGAGACCCCGCCGGCGCCGGGAGAGGCATCGTAGTTGTAGGCCCGGCGGAAGATCCGCTGGGAACTGTCCTCGGGCCGGGCGCGGCGCAGGTGCGAGACGTCCGAGATGACCGGGAACCCGAGCCTGGACACGGCGGCCAGGTCGGGTTCATCGTGCTCGTGCGTCCCGGTCAGGGGCGCGCCGTTGGAGAGCCGGCGGCCCATGGATTCCTCCCGGCCGACGCGGTCCACCTCGTCCCACTTGTCCAGGTTCATCGCGATCCGGCGGATGACGACGGAGGTGCCGTTGTCCGTCCACGCCGGAATTTCCCCGCCGCCCCAGACCACGCGCTCGTACTCCGCGCTGTCCGGTGCCGGGTTCGCAGTCCCGTCCACCTGGCCGAACAGGTTCCGCATGGTGGTCCCGGACTTTTCGCTGCCGTACGCCCGCCGGAAGCCGGTCTGCGCCCAGCGGACGGTTGCGAAGCTCCTGCTGTCCTTCAGGAGCATCCGTTGGGCATGCGCCACGGTCAACGGATCATCCGCGCAGATCTGCAGCAGCAGATCACCGTCGGAGAACCCGGGCTGCAGCCGGTCGATGCTGAACGCCGGCAGCGGCTTCAGCCAGCCCGGTGCCCGGGCGGGGTCCACCGCGGCGACGAGCCCGGGTCCGAATCCGAATGTGACCGTCAGACGGGCCGGCACCTGGGCGAGTTCGCCCTCGGTGTCGGCCAGTGCCGGTTGTCCCGCGCAGAGGTTCGCGGCGTCGTCGCTGAGCAGCCGCAGCAACGCCCTGACCCCGGCGCGCGTCGTTCCGGGCCGCAGATCCAGGGCGACAAAAACACCGTGGGCCTGCGCCGGCGTCGTAATGCCCGCCTGGCGGTCGCCGTGAAACGGAACCACGCCGCTGCCGTGGATGCCCTCCACGGGATCAACCGCTGCAGTGTCCGCCAGCTGGACGCCGCCCCCGGCGAGCTGGACGCCGGCCGCGGCCAGCGCCCCCAGCCCTGCGGCAGCCCCGCCGAAGAGCAGCCCGCGCCGCGGCAGTTTCCTCGGCACCCCGCGCTCTTCACTGCCGGCGGGTGAACCGCCGGGCTGCTGGGAGCCAGCCATTACTTCGCGGTCGGCGACGGCGCGGCAGCGGTCGCGCTGCCGGCGGCCCCGGAAGGCTGGCCGTGCGACATGCCGGCGCCTCCTTCTTCGACATAGTTCTCGTTGGCGCCGCTGAAGTCCTTGGCCACGGCGGTGAACTCGAAGCTGCCGCCGCCCGCCAGTTCCAGGGTGAACGTGACGTCAGCGCCGACGGCGATGGGCGCGCTAAGCCCCATCAGCATGAGGTGGTTGGCTCCCGGCTCCAGTTTCAGTTCGCCGCGGGCCGGGATCACAAAGCCGCCCTGCTTGGCCCGCATCTGCATGGCGCCGTTGGGTCCCGCTGCGGTTTCGTGCAGCTCGACGAACCGGGCCGCCGGGGTGGTGGCGCCGGTGACAGTGATGTCGGCGTCGGAGGTGTTCTTGATGACCCCGAATCCGCCGGTCATACCTGATTCGGCGGCCTTGACCCACGGCTGGCTGACCGCCAGCGCGGCGGCGGCACTGGCCGGGATGGTGACGGTGGACGACGGGGACGGCGTCGAGGCTGAGGGGGCGCAGCCGGCGAGGGCCAGGGATGCGGCGGCGAGAACGGAAAGGGCGGGGTAAACGAGCTTCTTGGACATGCTGGTACTCCTGAATCGTGGCAGGCGGCCGCGGCGGGCCGGCCCGGAAAGTGTTATTCGCTGGGGGATAGCGTGTTGCGCTTGATGCGCCGGAGGCCTGCAAAGGCCAGGTAAATGACGAGACCTGCGGCCGCAGCGGTTCCTGCGGCAGGGAGCCAGCCGGGTGTGCCGGCACCGTCACCGGTGGCGCTCGCGGCGGCTGCACTGGTTTCAACGCCGGTATGAACGCCGTCGTGAGGGCTGGGAGAGGCTGCCGCCGGTGCCGCGGCGGCAGGTTTGCCGACGTGGAACCGGTAGCCGCCACTGATCGGGTGACCGTCCGCGGAGACCACCCGCCAGCTGACCTGGTAGCCGCCGTCGGGGAGTTCCGGGAGCGCCTGGGTCAGTGTTTGCCGGGTGAGTACGGCGGCGCCGGTTACCCAGTTCCTGGCGTTGTCATCGACGACGCGGACCTCGTGGCCCAGCGTCAGCAGGGGCGAACCGAAGGTCAGGATGATGCTGGCGGGCGTCTTGTCCAGGCCCTCGTCGGGCGCCGGGCTGGACGAAATCAGCTGGTCGTGGGCGAACGCCGCCGGCGCTGCAGGGAGGCTGATGCCTACGCAGAGCAAGAGGGCGGCGAGCAGTGTTGCTCCCAAGCCAGGATTCCGCCATGTTTTCAAGGGTCTTCTTGTCATGGCTGCTTCCCGCCCCGGCGCTGTCCGGCAGCGCTGCGGGGCGTATCGGGTGAAAGGCGCGAACGCCTAGGACACGAGCGGAAGCAGAGGAGGCCCGCGGTGGCGCATCACCAGCAGCGGTGCGCCGAGGTTGCGCAGCGGCCTGACGGGCCGGTTGGCCGGCAGAGCGGCCGGGGCCGGGCGCACCGGCAACGGGAGGAAAAGCGGGAGGAGAGCCGTCACGCGCAGGCGCATGGCCTGGACCAGCCGGACGACGGCGGTCTCGCCGCGGCGCAGGACGGCCACGGTCAGGACGGCGGCCACGGCGTGTCCCAGCCACATCAGTGGTGAGGTATGGTCCGCCGCGGCGGAGAGGAATGTACCGGAGGGTTCCAGTGCGGACGAGTGTGCCAGATGGCCGCCGGCCGGAGCACTGGACCCATGCGGAGCCGTGGCCCCGCTGAACAGCCAGTGGAAAAGTCCCTGGCTCAAAGCAACACCGGCGGAGAGCCGCCAGAGGGACAGCCCCCGCCCCGTGAGAGCGGTGCAGACCAGCCCGGACAGAGCCAGCGCCAACAGGAGCAACGGAAGTTCGGGAGCGTTCCCACCGGCCAGGGAATGCGAACCCGCTGCGATGGAGGTCGCGACGACGGCGCCGATCCAGCCGCGTACAAGGCGCAGGCCGCGTGCCGTCATTCTTCCTCCTCGGAACCCGGGGTTCGTCAGGGAGTGACCCCTCAGTGCCCAGCGGCGAATAAGTCCGTACGCCAGTATCTCACATACCCGTGGGGGTATAGAAGCTGCCGGAACCTGCTGCGTGCGGGGGAGCCCGGCCCAGATGCCGGCGTGTGTGATGCAGTAACGTCTTAATGCCAGCAGCTTTGTGCAGTAAATCGGTCGGGAGCAATGTGAAGGACCACCAGGACCCAGAGTCAGCGACCCACGCGGAGGCCGCCGTGGAACGGGCCAAGGGCGGCCCGCTCTGGAAGACTGTCAGCGCCGTGCTCCTGGAAGAAGTCCTCGCCGGGGAGTTTGTAGCGGGTTTCCCCGGGGAACTGGAACTGGCGCAGCGTTACGGGGTAAGCCGGGGCACGATCCGGGCCGCTTTGAAACCCTTGCGTGATGCCGGGCACATCACCGCCCACCCCGGAAAGAAACCAACAGTGGTCGCCGGGAGAAGTACGGCGTACGGGCCGATCTACAGCGTGCTGGCGTCCATCCGGGAGTCCGGGATGAAACACCGCAGTGTGGTCCTGGAGCAGCACCTCGTGGTCAATCCGGAGGTGGCGGTAAAGCTGTCCATGGATCCGGACGCGGAACTCTTCCACCTCTCGCGGGTGCGCCTCGCCGACGGCGAGCCGATTGGACTGGACCAGGTCTGGCTCCCCGCTGGGGCCGCCGGGAAGCTGCTTGAAGCAGACTTCCGTGACGCGTCTCTTTACGGGGAGCTTGACCGGCGCTGCGGCGTCGTGCTGGACGGCGGTACGGAGCAGCTCACTGCCGTGCTCGCCACCCCCGCGCAGGCGGCCCTGCTTGGGTGCCCGGAGAGCTCCCCGCTCCTGCTGATCGAGCGGACCGGCTGCCACCGGGCGCGCGACCTCGAGTTCCGGCGCAGCTATGTCCTTGGCGACAGGGTGGCAATCGTGACAGCCTTTGGCTGTAAGGCCGTTCCGCCCCGTCGGGCCTAGGGCGCCGCCTGAACGCGAGGCATCGGGCAGTGATCCTCAGAGGTTGCCCTCTTCACGAATGCCCACAGCAGCAGGGCGATGGAGAGGGCCGCCAGCAGGGGCTGGATCGGTTCGAAGTACTGCATGGCGCCGGAGGTGCCGAGGGCCAGCAGGACGAGCTTGTTGCAGACCGGGCAGCCCACGGCAAAAAATGAAACGATGGCGCCTGCAGCCCCGAACCGGCCTTTGCTGTCGGGCTCTCTGTCGCCGGGCCCGCCGTCGGCCGCTGGTTCGCGGGAGACATAGGTGGCCAGCAGCAATCCGGTGAGGACGGCCGTAACGCCGAGGACCGGGAAGGACCACCAGGTCGGCGGGACCTCACGGCTGAAAAGCGGTGTGTCGATCAGGTCCGTGGGCACGGCCACCACGAGGTAGGTGGCGGCGGCGGCGCCGGCCGCAGCCAGCCAGCGCCGCGCCGGCCATTGCGCCACGGCAGATATCAGGTCTTCGGATTTTCTGCGGATCATCGGGCATTCCTGTCTTTGGCCGGGCCAGGGGCGCCGGCTGTCCGGTTGGTCACGGTCTCCGGCGCACTTTGTGGGTCGCCGGCTCCGGGGGCGTTTCTGGGGGCATGGTTTGCCCGCTTTGGCGGCTCTTGAAATACAGTGCCGTGCCGATCGCGAGAACGAGGGCAGCGGCCCCGGTGACCACGAGATCAGGGATGCCGGCGGCAGCCTCAGTGGCGGCCGATTCTGTGCGGAACTGGTCCTGAACAGTCAGCACACCGCCCAGCCCCGCCGTCCCGTCGCTGATCAGCAGCAGCACGCCGACGCCGACGGAAATGAGGCCGGAAATGATCATCAGCCAGGAGTTCGACCACGTACCGATGGTGAGCGGCCGCGGCCGCAACCAGCGGCGACCGGAGATGCCTAGCCGGTCCCACAGGAGGGCCAGGACAAAGAGCGGCAAAGCCATCCCAAGCGCGAAGACTGCCAGCAGCGCGCCACCGTAGACGGCGTTGCTGCCCACTGCGGCCACGGTCAGGATGGAGCCCAGGATGGGGCCGGTGCAGACCCCAGCGACCCCGTAGACGGTCCCCAGTGCGAAGACGGACAGCCGCGAGGAGCCGGCGCCCGCCGTCGGCGTGAGCCCGGAGGGGAGCCGGATTGCCGCGATCTGGGCGGAGCCCAGGAGGATCACCAGGGCCGCCGAAACGCCGACCAGGACCGGCCGGTGCAGCGTGACAAGGGAGCCAAGTACCCCGGCAAATACCCCCAGCGGCACCAGGGTGCTCAGCAGGCCCAGGTAGAACAGCCCAGTCCGTGCCACTAACCGGGTCTTCGTGGAGAACGCGTAGGCGAAGAATGCGGGCAACAGGAGGGCTGAGCAAGGGCTCAGCAGGGTAAGAACGCCGCCCAGGAATGCGCCCGCGTAGCCGATGTCCATATCAATTGCCCTTGGCGGACTTCAGGGCGGCATCGATGGCCTTCTCAAAGGTGGCCAGCGGCTGTGCACCAACGAGAGGGGTGTCGTTCACCAGGAACATGGGTGTGCCGGTTGCGCCCAGGGACGCGGCCTCCTGGGCATCCTTCGACACCGCCTCCTTGAGTTCGGCGGAGTCGAGATCCGCTTCGAACCTCTTCAAGTCGGGGATTCCTGCGTCGCCGGCAAGCTGGATCAGCCGCTCCCGGGTCAGCTCGGCGTGGCCGCGCTCAGGCGCGATGGCATAGACGGCCTTGTTGTATTCCCAGAACCGGCCCTGCTCGCCCGCCGCGCGTCCGGCGACGGCGGCGGCGGATGACTGCGCCCCGAAGACCGGCAGGTCACGCCACTCCACTCTCAGGTCGCCGCGGTCGACGTATTTCGCCACCAGCGGGGGCAGGGTGTCCCGGGAAAATAGCCCGCAGAAAGGGCAGCGGTAGTCGGCGTACTCCACCAGGACGACCGGAGCATCCGGGCTTCCGACCGCTGTCGGATCGTCCGCTCTCCGGCGGGACATGTCCAGTTTTTCGCCGGCGGGACTCTTGGGGTCCTGGGCCTGCTGCCGTTGTTCGGTTTCGTCTTTTTGGGCCGCTGCCCCCTGGTACGAGAGTAGTCCCACCAAAAGCAACAGCACGGCGATGCCAAGTGCAGGCAAGACTATGGACGCGGTGCGGCGGCGTGGCTTGGCGGCTGCAGGCTCGGGCTTGGTCAAGGTGGGCATCCGGGCTCCTCAGGCGTTCCGTCGAGGAACGAAATGTTTAGACATTTAGTAGTGTGCGAGGCTACGTGACCTGAGTGCTGTTGTAAAACACCCGGAATTCAGATGCTAAACCCGGCCCGGAGGCCTGGCCGCTTTGACTCCGCCCCGCTTCGGAGGAATGTTTGTACATTTCTGCAGGACGGCCGCTAGCATGCAGGGAACGGCCAAGCCCGGCCCGGCTCGGGAGCGGGCGGGCCCAACCGAGCCGACGGAGATTGCATGTCTGAATTCGCAGCCGAACACCATGCCGGGCGGACCGTCGAAAATGAAGGGACCCCGCCGGAGAAGCGCAATGGGCAGGGCCGGCGCGGTCTCGTGGCCCATTCGGCCGGTCCGTTGCCGGATGGAGCACTTGCCGGGGTGCTCCGGAGCAGCCAAAACGCTGTTGCGGCCCTCGGAGCAGAGGTTCCCGTCGAGGCCGTCATCCAGGGGCCCGGCGTGGCCCACTTGGTGGAGGGCTCGGGGTTTGGTGAAGCCGTTTCCGCCGCCGTCGCCGGCGGAGTCCGGGTGCTGGCGTGCGGGAACAGCCTGCGTTCGGCGGGGGTGCCGGCGGAGCGCCTGCTGCCCGGCGTCGATATCGTTCCGGCGGCCATCGCGCACCTTGCCGAACGTCAATGGGACGGCTGGGCCTACATCCGCCTTTAACCGGTGCTCGGCCGCCGTGGCTGCAGGCTCAGTCCCGCGGCCTGGTGGGGAACAGCGGGCGGCAGTCCGTGCAGGCCTCGACATCGGAGTCCGCTGATCCGTTGCGGCCCAGCGTCACCTTGCGCTCCAGCTCCAGGCGGCCATGCAGGGCCCATGCCATCACGGCCAGGGACAGCAGGCCGACGGCGATCTGGACTGGCGGGAGCGCTTCCCTCGCCGAACTCGCCCACACCGCGCCGAAGAGGCCCAGGGCGGGCCAGCGCAGATCGCACAGCGTGGCGGCAGCGCCGATCGGTGCATTCACATAGCTGCCTGCCAGGAACCCGGCCAGGATCGAGCCCGCGCCCACCAGGGCGTAGCCCGTCCAACCGGTGCCGGCGCCGGCAATCATGCCGTTGGCGGCCATCAGGAAGACGGCTGCGAGGCCGGCCGCCACGACGGTCGTGGCCACGCGTTCCCGGGACCAGCTGCGGAGCACCTCCGCGAGCTGCCGCACCCGGCCGCGGCTTTCGGGTGCCTCCAGGGTGCCCGCGCCGATGTTCTGTTTGCGCTCGCTGTCGGCTGTCATGGCTGCTCCTGGACTTGGATGGGACGTCGTGGCTGCAGGAAGGTCCAGATGACCACGGTGGCCACCAGGGAGATGGAGAGGAAGCCGAGCCCGGAATACCCGACGGCGGCCAGTACCGGTCCGGCCAGCGCTCCGCCGGTCGCCCCGGCTGCGTTCATGCTCAGGTCCGACACACCCTGGATCGCGGGCCGGTCCTGAACATGCGCCGATTCGGCCACCAAGGCAGAGCCGGCAACCACGGAGGCGGACCAGCCCAGCCCCAGCAGGATCAGGCTCGTGGTCACGGCGGTGCGGGAATCCGGCGCGAGTCCGGCCAGCACCAGTGACATCAGCAGCATGGTCTGGCCCAGCAGGATGGTGCTCAGCCGCCCGACTTTGTCCGCCATCCAGCCAAAAACGGGAGAAAACGCGTACATGCCGGCGATGTGCAGGCTGATCGTCAGGCCCACCACCGTCAGGCTGGCCCCGTGGTCGCGCAGGTGCACGGGCGTCATGGACATGAGCGCCACCATCGTGGCGTGACTGAGGGCGACGGCGGCCACCGCATACCTTGCCCGGGGGTTGCTGCGCAGAATCCGCAGGCCGCTCTTGGGCCGGGGCGCTTGGAGATCGGGCACCCGGGAGGCCATCGCGGTGAGGAGGGGGTCCGGCCGCAGTCCCGTCGCATAGACGACGGCGGCCGAAAGCTGCGCGACCACGGAAAAGGCGAAGGCGCCCGTCAGCGGTGGGAGACCAAGGGAGGCTCCGACGATCTCGCCGGGACCGAACAGGTTCGGGCCCAAGACGGCGCCGATGGTTGTGGACCACACCACGATCGAGAGGTCACGGCCCCGGGATCCGGGGCGGGACAGGTCGGTTGCGGCGAAACGCGCCTGCAGATTCACTGCGGAGCCTGCGCCGAGGAGCATGAGGCCGAGCAGCAGCAGCGGGAAGAGGCCCAGCGAGGCTGAGGTGATTGCCGTGACGGCGCCCGCGCCGGCGATCAGTGCGCCGGTGGACAGCGAGATCCGCCGGCCTCGGGCCTGGGCCAGCCTGGCGAGGGGGACGGCGGCGAAGGCGGCGCCAAGGGTGCTCATCGTGGCGGCCATGCCGGACCAGGCGTTGGATCCGGAGAGCTGCGCTGCCAGCAGGGAGCCCAGGGATAGCGTTGCCCCCATGCCGATGCCGCCGAGGATCTGGCCGCCGACAAGAACGGAGACGACGCGGCGTTGCAGGCCGGGATTTTCGAGGCCCGGCCCGGCTGAGGGGGTGATATTTTCCGGCCTGGTGGCCTGCCGTGGCTGCAGGCCCTCCGGCCGTTCATCTGTGCTCATTTGTGATCCTTCTGCGTTCCCGGCATGGCCCCTGCGGCCGGGGACCCTTTCAATATACCCCATGGGGTATTATTGTTGTATTAGGTGCTGCATCCGCGGCACCCCTATTTTGGAGATCCTATGTGTGCTGCAGTTCGTTGTAATCGTTGCGGAAAAATCACCTGGGCCGGCTGCGGCGAGCATGTCGACTCCGTCATGGCCGACGTGCCCCAGGACCAGCGCTGCACCTGCGACGGCTAAGCAGGCTGGTCCCACGGAAGGTGCAGGCGCCGCCGTCGCCCGTCCAACCCCAACGCGGGGTCACCTAGCGCCCGTCCGGCGACCCGGGATGGGCGCTAGGTGACCCCGCGTTGGGGTGGGGGTTAGAGTTCAGACCGGGGGCACACCCCGCGAGGAAGTTTTCGGCCATCGCCACGAATCCGCGGCGCAGACGTACCCGGGAGTCATCAGTGCGGCACGGATCCAAGCCCACCATCCGCGACGTCGCGGAGGCCGCAGGAGTGTCCCTGACCACCGTCTCCTACGTGCTGTCCGGCCGCCCCGGCGGCAATACCCGGATCAGCCAGCCCACCCAGGACCGCGTTCACGCCGCGGCCGATGAGCTGGGCTATGTACCGAACCGGGCGGCCCGCGGGATGCGGCGGGGACGCACCGACGTCGTGGCCGTGGCCATCAGCGACCTCGACGATGCCTGGGACCGCGCGCTCGCGGCGGCAGCCGCCACGATCCTGCCCCGGCACGGCTACCAGCCCGTCATCCTGGTGGGCGAAAGCTGGCGGCAGTTCATGCTCTCCGGCGGCGCCGACGGCGTCATCCTCGGCTCCCAGCCGGCGGAACGCACCGCCGCCGACCTTGAGACGATGAAGGAACTCGCCGAGCGCGGCGTGGCCCTGCTGGTCTTCTCGGACTCGGCGCAGCCGGGCGGTGTCGACGTCCTGGCGCCGGGAACTGCGGGGGCGGCGGGGGCCGGGACACTTTTCGAGCAGGCGGTCGCGAGGCTGCTGGCGCGGCTGTCCGCCTAAGCGCCAGGGAGGCGCCGGCCCCTACTCGTCCCGCAAGGGACGCCGCGCCAGCAAGGCCGCGACGATCGCGCCGGAAATGTTGTGCCAGAGCGAGAACACAGCGGAGGGCAGCGCGGTCAGCGGGCTGAAGTGCGCCGTGGCCAGGGTGGCGGCCAGCCCGGAGTTCTGCATGCCGACCTCGAACGCCAGCGCCCGGCGGGCCTTGTCGTCCAGGCGCCCGAGCTTGCCGGCCAGATACCCAAGGCCCAGGCCGAAGCCGTTGTGCAGCACCACGGCGAGGAACACGATCCCGCCGGCGGCGACGATCTTGCTGGCGCTTCCGGCCACCACAATCGCCACGATCAGGGAAATGACGACGGCGGAGGCCCAGGGCAGCGCCGGAAGCACCCTGGCGACGAGCTTTTTGAGGAACAGTCGGGCCAGCAGGCCGGCGATCACCGGCAGCAGCACGGTCTTGACGATGTCCAGCACCATGCCGCCGGCGTCGATCTGCAGGTAGGAGCCGGCCAGGAAAAGCACCAGCAGCGGCGTCACGATCGGGGCGATCAGGGTGGACACGGAGGCGACGGCGACCGACAGGGCGACGTCGCCCTTGGCCAGGAACGCCATCACGTTGGATGCGGTGCCCGAGGGCGCGCAGCCGACGAGGATCAGGCCCACCGCCAGTTCCGGCGACAGGTTCAGGCCGACGGCGATCAGCCAGCCGGCGCCGGGCATGATGACATAGTGCGCCACGATGCCCAGGACCACGGCCCCGGGACGCTTGGCCACAGAGGCAAAGTCGGGCGGCGTCAGCGTCAGGCCCATGCAGAACATGATGATGCCCAGCAGGTACGGCACGCTGGGCCCCATCGGCTTGAAGGCGTCCGGCAGCAGGTACCCGGCGACGCCTGCGATGACGACGAGCAGCGGGAACACTGTCACCGCAATGCGGGCGATCTTGGCCTCGGCGGCGAGGGCGGGGTTGACCGGGACCGCGACAGTGCTGGTCTCGGGAGCGGACTTCGGGGATTTGGTTGCCTCAAGCATCCAAGCATGGTGCCACTGCGGCCGCTCCGAAGCCAGTTCGTGACCGCTCCGCCTGCAAATACGTCAGATTTCTTTGCGGTGTCCGGTGCGCGGGAAACGCCCCTCAGTGTCCTGCCGGTAAAGTTGCCGCAATGGCCACCAAAACCGCCGGAACCACCCCTGCCCCCACCCCGGAGCAGCTCCAGTCTGTCCGCGGCACCCTGCGTTCCCCGCGCCGGCTGAAGACCGAGGTCCTTGGCGGGCTCGTCGTCGCGCTGGCCCTCATCCCCGAGGCCATCGCCTTCTCGATCATTGCCGGCGTCGACCCCCGGATCGGGCTCTTCGCCTCCTTCACCATGGCGGTCACGATCGCCTTCGTCGGCGGCCGCCCGGCCATGATTTCGGCGGCCACCGGCGCCGTCGCCCTGGTGATCGCCCCGCTGGTGAAGTCCCACGGCCTGGACTATCTCGTCGCCGCGGTGATCCTGGCCGGCCTCTTCCAGATCATCCTGGGCCTCTCGGGTGTCGCGAAGCTGATGCGGTTCATCCCGCGCTCGGTCATGGTGGGATTCGTCAACGCCCTGGCCATCCTGATCTTCTTGTCCCAGGTCCCCGAGCTGATCGGCGTCCCCTGGCTGGTCTATCCGCTCACCGCGGCGGGCCTGCTGATTGTCTTCGGCCTGCCCAGACTGACCAAAGCTGTGCCGGCCCCGCTCGTCGCGATCGTGGTCCTGACGATCGTCACCGTGCTGGCCTCCGCCGCCGTCCCCACGGTGGGGGATAAGGGTGCACTGCCGGACTCGCTGCCGTCCCTGTTCCTGCCCAACGTCCCCTTCACGCTCGAGACGCTGCAGGTGATCTTCCCCTTCGCCCTGGCGATGGCCTTTGTGGGGCTGCTCGAATCCCTGATGACCGCGAAGCTCGTGGACGACATCACGGACACCCGCTCCCACAAGACGCGCGAGGCCTGGGGCCAGGGTGTCGCCAACATCGTCACCGGGTTCTTCGGCGGCATGGGCGGCTGCGCGATGATCGGCCAGACCATGATCAACGTCAAAGCCTCCGGCGCCCGCACCCGGATCTCCACGTTCCTGGCCGGCGTCTTCCTGCTCATCCTCGTGGTGGCCCTCGGCGGCATCGTGTCCCTCATCCCCATGGCCGCCCTCGTGGCCGTGATGATCTTCGTTTCCGTGGCCACATTCGACTGGCACAGCATCCGGCCGTCCACACTGAAGGCAATGCCCAAGAGCGAAACGCTCGTGATGGCGGCCACCGTGAGCGTCACCGTGGCGACGCACAACCTGGCGATCGGCGTCGGCGTCGGCGTGCTGGTGGCGACGGTGCTGTTCGCCCGCCGCGTCGCGCACTTCGTCACGGTGGACCGCACCGTGGCAGAGGTCGACTGCGGTCCGGTCGCCACCTATACAGTCGACGGCGAGCTCTTCTTCGCCTCGTCGAACGACCTCTACACCCAGTTCGAATACGCCCTGGATCCGGACCGGGTGGTCATCGACATGCACGCCAGCCACCTGTGGGATGCCTCCACGATCGCCTCGCTCGATGCCATCACCGAGAAGTACCGGCACCACGGCAAGACCGTGGACGTCGTGGGCCTCAATGACGCCAGCCTCCTGATGCGCGAACGCCTCGCCGGAAAGCTCGGCTCCGGCGACTAGGCGGCGCCGCCGGCGCGGTTAGGCCGTGGCGGCCGAACCCGTGTGGGGTGTTGCCGCGCCCGCGGGGTCGACCAGGGGATGCCGAGTGCCTGCAGGGCGAACTCGCCCTGTTCAGCACCATCGCTGCCGCCGCCACGGCCGGCGGTGTCTCGCTGGCCGCCCTCTCCGCCGGCTACTCCATGGTCTTCCTGTGGGCTGCGGACTTCGCGATCCTGATTGCCCCGATTGCTTTGCTGCTCATCAACATCGACCGCAAGGTCTTCACCGGAACACAGGGCGACGCACCCGTGGTTCATCCGGGTTAGCTCGGAATTGGACCGGTGCGTGTCGCCGGCGGAAGGTCTACGCTCGGGAACATGAGGCAGACCTGGGACCCGGGCCAGACGGGAATCCTTGAACTTCCGTCCGGCCTGCTCATCCGCGGTCGCGCGTTGCTCAGGCCGCTTCCCGCCGGGCCGCGGCCTGTACCTGCTGGGGAACCGCCCGGCCCCGGTGGGCTGGGATTCCCGCTGGGTCCGCTGGCGGGATCTGCGCGTTCCGGCCGACGACGCCGATACCTTGGATGCGCTGACGGAGGCCCTGCGCCGTGCCGGGACCGAGCGGGTTGAAGTTGCCTGCTGGGGCGGCCGCGGACGGACCGGCACCGCGCTGGCCTGCCTTGCGGTCCTGGACGGCGTCCCGCCTGCGGAGGCCGTAGCCTTCGTGCGCGCACGCTACCGCCGGGGCGCCGTCGAGACTCCGTGGCAGCGGGCGTACGTCGCCCGCTTCCGAGGCCCGGAGGCGTGACGCGCCAGCCGCACTGCGACCCGCCCAACGCACCGTGACGCGCCAGCCGCACTGCGACCCGCCAACCCGACCGTGACGCGCCAGCCGCACTGCGACGCGCCCATTTCCAGGCGCGCCCGAATGCCGCTAGCGCCCGGAAATTCCCGCCTCGAGGATGCGATGGCGCCGCGACAGCTGCTGACTTGCCGGAAACTCGGAAATTCCGCGGGCATGGGTAGTCTCAGCAGCGAGACTTCACTTCCCGTAGAAGGAGAACCATGGCCGCCGAGCAACCGACAATCCTTGCCACCTCCGGGGGCTACAGACCGGGGGCGCGGACACGCCTGGAATTCAACAAGCTGGTCCATTACGCGGTGGACTTGTCCGGTGTCGCCGGACGGGCGCCCAGGGTCGCCCACGTCGGCACGGCCAGCGGCGATCAGCGGTGGTTCAACAACGAGATCAGCGAAGCGGGGAACGTCGCAGGCTTCCAGCTCAGCCACCTGAACCTGTTCACGATGCCCAACGTCGAAAACGTCGAGGACTACCTGCTGGGCCAGGATGTGGTCTGGGTCAACGGCGGCTCCGTGGTCAACCTCCTCGCCGTCTGGCGCGCCCACGGGCTGGATGCAATCTTCCGGCGCGTCTGGGAGGCAGGGGTGGTGCTGGCCGGAGTCTCGGCCGGGTCGATCTGCTGGTTCAACGGCGGGACGACCGATTCGTTTGGCCCTGAACTCCGCGCCGTGAGCAACGGCCTGGGCCTGCTGCCGTATGACAACGGGGTCCATTACGACTCCGAAGCCGCACGCCGGCCGCTCGTGCACCGACTGGTGGCGGACGGAACCTTGGGCGAGACCCACTGCACCGACGACGGTGTGGGCCTGCTCTACCGCGGGACGGAACTGGTCGGGGCGGTCACGGAATTGCCAGGCAAGGCCGCCTACCGGGTGCGGCTGGTCCCGGCCGACGGCCCGGAGGCTGAAGTGGTCGAGGAGCGGCTGGAGCCAACCGGGCTCTAGGCTCACCCGTCCGTGGCCCTACCCCTGGGTCAGGCGGTAGCGCTCGATCTGCTTGAGCCGCCGCTGGAGGCTGTCGCGCCGCGGGTGCGGGACGGCGTCGGCCGGTTCGGCGGTGAGGTCGATGTGTTTGGTGCCGTACTGCCAGAGCAGCAGGTCGTCCAGGAGCCGGTCCGGGCCGGGGGAGTAGCGGTGGTCCAGGGCCTTGCGGACCTCGGTGATCCGGTTGGCGCTGAGCAGCCCGGCCAGCTGCATGGTCTGGTTGAGGCCGTGGGCGGCCATCAGCTCGGCGGCCCAGCCCCAGTCGTCGTCGACCTTCCGGGCCACGTGCGGCAGGAGCGTGCGCCAGACGTCGCGGATCCGGTTCGGGGTCAGCTGGGCGGCGCCTTCACCGTCCATGTCCCAATAGCTGCGGACCTCTTCGTAGCGTTCGTGCAGGTCAGCGAACGCACCTTCCACTGTTTCCAGCATGGCGGCGGTGGCGGTGAACTGCCGGTCGAAGTGCGGGGTCCAGGCGCGCGGGTCCTCGGCCTTGAATCGGATGTCATGTTCGATTTCGCTCCAGGCGTGCGCGAACACGGTGCGGATCTGGCATTCGAAGAAGTAGCTGCCGTTCGGCGGGACCTCCGGGTTGAAGGCCTGCTGGTACTCCTTGACGGCGTCGTTCTGGATCGTCCGAAGGATCAGGTGGCGGCTGGAATAGCCGTAGGTTCCCGACTCGATGGAGCCGATGTCCTTCTCGCGGTCACCACGGCAGTCAAAGAGCTGGCGCTGGCGTTTGATCAGGTTGGCCACCACCGCGTTTTCTGCCGGCAGCTTGGTGATCACCCGGATGCCCACCATGTCATTCAGGGTCCGGAACGGGTCCGGGAACTTCAGCACCGGCGGACCGCCCGGTTCCAGCGGCTCCTCAATGCGGGAGATCTTCTCGCGGAAGGATTCGACCGTCTTGGTCCGGCCCGTGACGAACAGCGGAGTCACCTCGGTGCCCTTGAGCATGGTCCGCAGCGTCAGCAGGACCTCGCGGGTGACCAGCTTCAGGGCAGGGCGCACCCGCTCGTAGAGTTCCACATTGTCCTGCACCGATTCGCGCAGGCTCGGGTCCAGTCGATCCCAGTTGCTCGCCATGCTTCCAGCTTACGGCCGGGGTACGACGGCGGCGGGCTGACACCCCTGGGCCGGCCCGCCTTACGCCGTGCCGCGAGGCGCTCAAGGTAGGCTCGGCACATGGCTGATGTGCGGCGTCGGGCTTTGATCGCGGCCGCAGCGACGGTGACTCTGGGGGCAGTCTCCGCCGCCTGTTCACCGGGCCCCAAGGAGGAAACTGTGAAGCGGCATAGGTACAGCTACGGCGATGACCCCAGCCAGTGGGGCGAGCTCTTCCTGCCGGATGCCGCCGCGACCCAGGGCGTGGTGGTGGTGATCCACGGCGGCTACTGGCGCTCGCAGTACGGTGCGGAACTCGGCGAGCCCCTGGCCAAGGACCTCGCGGCGCACGGCATGGCCGCCTGGAACCTGGAATACCGCCGGGCCGGCAACGGAGGCGGCTGGCCCCACACCTTCGCCGACGTGCTCGCCGGCATCGACAAGCTCGGCGACATTGCCGGTGAACACGGCGTCGGGCTGGAGCGGGTCGTGGCGCTGGGACACTCGGCCGGCGGCCACCTTGCCGTCTGGGCTGCGGGACGCCGCCGCCTCTCCCAGCTCGGCGCCCCGGACGCGGACCGCCAGCTGCTGCGCCGGGCCGACGACGGCGCGCTGCACCTCACCGGCGTCGTCAGCCAGTCCGGGGTGCTCAACCTCGCGGAAGCCGAACGGCTGAACCTCAGCAACGGCGCGGTCAGCAACCTGCTGGGCGGATCCTCCGAAAAATACCCGAAACGGCATAAATATGCGGACCCGATGAGCGCGGTGCCGCTGACGGTCCCGGTCTATGCCGTCCACGGCACGGACGATGACACGGTCCCCGTGAGCCAGTCCGACTCCTATGCCGCGGCGGCCAAGGCTGCCGGCGCCCCCGTCCAGCTCCTGAAGGTCCCGGGCGACCACTTCGCGCTGATCGACCCGAAGGCCGCCGCGTACCGGAAGTGCCGCGAACTCGTGCAACTCCTGCTCGGCTGAGTCCCATCCGCCCGAGCCGCCGGCCGGTGGTAGCGTGACCCCTATGCAAGTCGAAGCTCCTGCGATCCTGCGCGCCCTGGCAGCGGGCTTCACCAAGTTCCTCCGGGCCTTCGCGCCCCGCCACCCGGCCCAGGTCATCGTGCTCGGTTTCGCCACTGCAGTCGCCGCCGGCACGGGTCTCTTGTTGCTCCCCGCGGCCACGGCCGATGGCGGCGGGGCGAGCCCGCTGGATGCGCTGTTCACCGCTACCTCCGCCGTCTGCGTTACCGGACTGATCACCGTGGACACCCCGGTTTTCTGGAGCGGATTCGGCCAGGTGGTCATCCTGGTGCTGGTCCAGATCGGCGGCTTCGGCGTGATGTCCTTCGGCACGCTGCTCGGGGTCCTCACCGCCCGCCGGCTGGGCTTAAGGTCCCGGATTTCTGCCGCCGCAGAGACCAAGAGCAACGGTTTCGGGGACGTTCGCCAGGTGCTGGTCGGAGTCCTGCTCATCAGCCTCGTCGTGGAAGCTGCGCTGGCGCTGATTCTCACGATCCACTTCATGGCCGGGTACGGCTATCCGCTGGGCCAGGCTGTGTGGCACGGGGTGTTCCACTCCATCTCGGCCTTTAACAACGCCGGCTTTGCCCTGTATTCGGACAACCTGATGGGGTTCGTCGGGGACCCCTGGGTCTGCCTGCCGATCGCCGCCGCAGTCATCATCGGCGGCCTCGGATTCCCCGTCCTCTTCGAACTGGGCCGGCAGTACCGGCGTCCGATCCACTGGAGCATGAACACGAAACTCGTCCTTGTTGGCTCAGCCATCCTCCTGGCCGGCGGAACCGTGTTCCTCACCGCCGTCGAATGGGCCAACCCGGCCACGCTGGGCGGACTCAACCCGGCCGGGCGGGTGCTGGCCGGCTTCTTCCAGTCCGCCATCACCCGCACCGCCGGCTTTAACAGCGTCGACATCGCCCAGATGAATCCCGTGTCCTGGCTGGGCATGGACATCCTGATGTTCATCGGCGGCGGCCCGGCAGGTACCGCCGGCGGACTGAAAATTACCACTTTCGCCGTCCTGTTCTTCATTCTCAGCACCGAACTCCAGGGTGGAACGGCCGTAAACATCTTCGGCAAGCGGCTGTCCCGCGCGGTGCACCGCCAGGCGATCACCGTGGTGCTGCTGGCGATCGCCCTCGTCACCGGTTCGACGATGTTCCTGATGCTGATCACCGACTTCGGGCAGGAACGGATCCTGCTCGAGGTCATATCGGCTTTCGCTACCGTCGGGCTGTCCACCGGCATCACCGCCGCGATCCCTCCGGCGGGTCAGCTCGTGCTGATCCTGCTGATGTTCGTCGGGAGGCTTGGCCCGGTGACGCTCGGCGCGGCCCTGGCCCTGCGCGAACGACCCATGCTTTACGAGTACCCCAAGGAAAGGCCCCTCATTGGCTAGGAACATTTTCTCGTCCCACTCCGCCACGGCCAGTGACAAGGCGTCCTCGGTGGTGGTCATCGGCCTGGGCCGCTTTGGCGGTTCGCTGGCCCTGGAGCTGGAGGCGCAGGGTACCGAGGTGCTCGGTATCGACGCCAGCGAAGAGATCGTCCAGTCCTTCAACGGGCGCCTCACGCATGTGGTCAGGGCCGACTCCACCAAGGAGGAGGTGCTGCGCCAGCTCTCGGTCCATGAATTCGACCGGGCCGTGGTGGGGATCGGCTCGGATATCGAAGCCAGCATCCTGACGACCTCCCGGATCCTCAAATTCCAGCGTCCGCAGATCTGGGCGAAGGCCATCAGCGAACCGCACGCCGAGATCCTTGCCCAGCTCGGCGTCGAGCACGTCATCCGGCCGGAACACGACATGGGCAAGCGCGTCGCGCACCTGGTCCTCGGCTCGATTCTGGACTATGTCGAATTCGAGGATGACTTCGTGATGATCCGGACCAGCCCGCCCTCCGGCATCCGGGACCGGCCCCTGGGCGTGCTCGGCCTCCGGGACAAGTACGGCGTCACCATCGTCGCGGTCAAACGGCCCGGCGGGAAATGGGGCCACACGACGGCGCAAACGGTGCTCTACGACGACGACCAGATCATTGTCCAGGGCAGCAAAGCCAAGGCCGAACGGTTCAGCACGTTGCCCTGACCCACTAGACTGGGTCACAGGTGCGCCGGGAAGTCTGGTCGGCATGGTTTCGTCGACCCAACTTTTAGGACTCCCGCATGAGCCCCACACCCGCTACCTCCCGACCGCGCTTCACCGTCTTCGGCCGCGGCAGCTACGCCGAATCCCTTCGGATCGGCGAGATCCTCCGCAAAGAGACAGTCGGCGGCGCCCTTCTGGTTGCAGCCGCCGTCATCGCCCTGATCTGGGCCAACTCGCCAATCTCCGCGAGCTACTTCGCCCTGCGGGACTTCAAGTTCGGCTACGAGCCCTGGCACCTGGAACTGAGTCTCGGGGCCTGGGCGGCCGACGGGCTGCTGGCCATCTTCTTCTTCCTGGTCGGGCTCGAACTCAAACGTGAATTCATCGCCGGGGACCTGCGGCAGCTCGACAAATCGATTGTTCCGTTCGCTGCCGCCGTGGGAGGCGTCGCCATCCCGGCCGTAATCTACGCCGTCGTCAACCTCACAAGCCCGGAAACCCTGCGCGGCTGGGCAATCCCCACCGCGACCGACATCGCCTTCGCGGTCGCCGTGCTCGCCATCATCGGCTCGCATCTGCCCAGCGCCCTGCGGATCTTCCTGCTGACCCTTGCCGTGGTGGATGACCTGATCGCCATCACCATCATCGCCGTCTTCTACACCAGTGACCTCCAGCCGCTGCCGTTGCTGCTGGCCCTCGTTCCCCTGGCCCTGTACACCTTTCTGGCGCACAAATACCGGCGCTTCTTCGGGATGAAAACCGCCGCTGCGTGGGTCATCCTCCTGCCGCTAGGTGCGGCCACCTGGGCCCTGGTCCATGCCTCCGGCATCCACGCAACCGTGGCCGGGGTGCTGCTCGGGATCGCCATTCCGGTCCTGCGCTCCCAGGCCAGCGGCGGCCCGGAGGCCGGTCCGGGCCTCGCGGAGATCTTCGAGCACCGGTTCCGCCCGATCTCGGCCGGTGTCGCCGTCCCGATCTTCGCGTTCTTCTCCGCCGGTGTGGCCGTGGGCGGCTGGGACGGACTCGTCGCGGCGCTCACCGACCCGGTGGCTGTCGGCATCGTCATGGCGCTGGTCCTCGGCAAGCCGATCGGCATCATGGGCACCACCTGGCTGCTCACCAAGGTCACGAAGGCGCGGCTGGACACCAGCTTCAAATGGATCGACGTCTTCGGACTCTCCCTGCTGGCCGGCATCGGCTTCACCGTCTCGCTGCTGGTGGCGGAGCTGAGTTTCGGCCAGGGCAGCATCCATGACGACCACGCCAAAGTCGGCATCCTTGCCGCCTCCATGCTGGCGGCACTGCTCGCCACGCTGGTGCTGAGGACCCGGAACCGGCAGTACCGGCAGGCCGAAGAGGCGGAGAAAGTCGACTCGGACCACGACGGGATTCCGGACGTCTACCAGCAGGAAGGCACCGGCCGGTAGCCGCTTGGCCCCACAGTGGCGTCCGGCCGCGCCGGTTGCCCGCCAGCAAACCAGGCTTGCGTTCATACCCCAGGGGTTTGATGATGAAGGTGCGCAGCTGACGGCCTTGCGGCCGATCGTGGCACGCCCGGCAGGCCAGGAGGAAGACATGGACGTCATCGTCATCGAGACCACACAGCTCGGGGACCGCAGCTACCTCGTCCATGACGGGTCGGTGGCGCTGGTCATCGACCCGCAGCGGGACACGGACCGCATCGAGGCGGCCGCCAGCGCCGCCGGGGTGAGAATCACGCATGTCGCCGAGACCCACATCCACAACGACTACCTCACCGGCGGGCTTGACCTGGCCAGGGCGCACGGCGCGAGCTACCTCGTGAACGCTGCCGACCAGGTGGGGTTCGAGCGGCAGCCGATCACGGACGGGCAGACCGTCCGTGTCGGCGCGCTGAGGGTCAAGGCCGTTGCCACACCGGGCCACACCCACACCCACCTGTCCTTCATCGTCGACGACGGCGGCCAGCAGGCGGTCTTCTCCGGCGGAAGCCTGCTGTATGGCTCGGTCGGACGCACGGACCTCGTGGGCGCCGGCGACACTCTCGGACTCACCCATGACCAGTACGCCTCCGTGCGCCGCCTCGTCGGGGAGGCCGTGCCCGAAGCCGCGCTGTTTCCGACCCACGGCTTCGGATCCTTCTGCTCCTCCGGTCCGGCCAGCGGCGCCGGATCCTCCACCATCGCGGAGCAGCTCGCCAGCAACCACGCCCTGACGGACCCGGACGAGGACCACTTCGTCCAGGAACTCATCGCCAACCTCACGGCCTACCCCTCCTACTACGCCCACATGGGCGTCACCAACGCCGCCGGCCCCGGACCGGCTGATCTGGCGGTGCCGGAATCGCTGGACGCCGCGGAGCTCACGCGCCGGCTTGCGGACGGTGAGTGGGTGGTCGACCTGCGCCGCCGCGTGGCCTTCGCCAGCAACCACTTGCTGGGCAGCGTGAGCTTCGAATACGGCACCAGCTTCAGCACCTACCTGGGCTGGATCCTGCCCTGGGGCGAGCAGCTGACCCTGGTGGGATCCCGCAGGGATGTGGAAGACGCCATCCGCGACCTTTCCCGGATCGGCATCGAGTGCCCGGATGCCGCCCTCGGCACCGACCCGCACGCCCTCGCGCCCCGCGCCGCCCTCGCCTCCTATCCCCGCGTGGGCTGGGACGGGGTGCTCGCGGGCCTTGCTTCCGGCGACACCGTCGTCGATGTGCGCCGGGCTGACGAATACGCCGCCTCGCGTGTGGCCGGAGCGGTCAACGTCCCGCTGCACGAACTGCTGCGCCAGCTGGAGTCCGTCCCCGCAGGGAAGCTGTGGGTGCACTGCACCTCCGGGTACCGGGCAGGCATCGCGGCGAGCCTGCTCCAGCGCGCCGGCAGGGACGTGGTCCACATCGACGCCAATTTCGCCGACGCCGGGCCCGCCGGTATTCCGGTGGACAGCGCCCGGGCTTCCTCGGCCTCCCCGGCCTGAACCAAACACCCCCACTCCGAAACACTGGGGCGCCGGGCCGCGTTCTCTGGCAGAGTATGAGCATGCTCACAGTTATTGGCGAGGGCCTGGTCGATGTCGTCCAGCGTTCCTCCGGTGTCCAGGCCCATGTCGGCGGAAGCCCCCTCAACGTCGCCGTGGGCCTGGCCCGGCTGGACCACCCGGTGCAGTTCATCGGCCGCTACGGCCGCGACGCCTACGGTGAATCGGTGGCGGCGCACCTGAAGTCCAGCTCGGTGCTGCTCCCGCTGGGCCCGGACGAGCTTCCCACTTCCGTGGCCACCGCCCTGATCGACGACGACGGCGCCGCCAGCTACACCTTCGACCTCGCCTGGCAGCTGCCCGGGCTCGCGGACCGGCTGCCGTTCATGCTGCAGGCAACGACCCTGCTGCACACCGGCTCGATTGCCACGATGCTGGCTCCCGGGGCCGCCGAGGTGCTCAGCGCCGTCGAGCATGCCCATCCTTTGGCGACCATCAGCTTCGATCCCAACTGCCGGCCCAGCATCATCACCGACGTCGACTACGCGCGCGGTCAGGTGGAAAAGTTCGTCACCCTGGCGGACGTGGTCAAGGCCTCGGATGAGGATCTCCAGTGGCTGTACCCCGGCGAGGATCCGCTGGATTCGGCCCGGCGCTGGCTTTCGCTCGGCGGCTCGGAAGGCCCCGCGATGGTGGTGGTCACCCGCGGCGCCCAGGGTCCCTGGGGCGTGAATGCCGCCGGCGAAGCGCATTTCCCGGCGCCGTCCGTGAAAGTGGCGGACACCGTCGGCGCCGGGGATTCCTTTATGGCGGCGCTGCTCTCCGCAATCGTGGACCTGGGCCTGGACGGGGCGCAGAACCGCAAGGATCTGCGTGAGCTCTCCGCCGAAAGCCTCCGCGACCTCCTGGCCCATGCCGCCTGGGCCGCCGCGGTCACCGTTTCCCGGGCCGGCGCCAACCCGCCCACCCGGGCCGAACTGAACCGGATGGAGCTGGGCGCGCAGGCCCCGCACCCGGCCGAAACCGTAGGCCGCGACCCCGAAAATGCAGAACTCCCCAGCAACTGAAAGGCAGCCATGGCACACCACGATGCCCCCTCCTTCCGCGTCAGCAGTGAGTCATTCCAGGACGGCCAGATCCTGCCGCCGGCCCAGCGCGGCGCCTCGACCGGGGCGGGGGCCAAGGACGAGTCCCCGCAGCTGAGCTGGACCGGTGCCCCCTCCGGAACGCGGGGCTACGCCGTCACCATGTTCGACCCCGACGCCCCGGGCCGCGGCGGCTTCTGGCACTGGGCCGTGCTCGACCTCCCCGCCGACACCACGTCCCTGCCCGCCGGGGCGGGATCGCGCCACTCCGGCTACCTGCCGCCCGGCGCCTTCCAGCTGAAGAACGACGGCGGCGCCACCGGCTACTTGGGGGCGGCCCCGCCCAAGGGCCACGGCCCGCACCGGTACATCGTCACGGTCCATGCCCTCGACGTTGCGCACTCCGGGCTCGACGCCGGAGCCCACGCGGCGAAACTGGAGACCAGGCTCGCCCCGCACACCCTGGCCAAGGCGAGCCTGACCGGCATCTACGAACGCCACTAACTGCGGGCCGTCGCCACCCCGAGCGCCGAATTCGCCGGAAGCCTGCACCCGGAGCGCCGAATTCGCCGGAAGCCTGCCCGGTCGCCGTAACGTTACGGCGACCGGGACGGGATCCCGCGATTTCGACGCTGGCGGGCTTCGGCGGGCGCCGGCTGGACCGTTGTCGAGCGCGGCCGGACCGGAACCCGCCCCTCCGCAGCCCACGTAGACTGGCAGTATGCGGCTCGTAGCAAGTGACATTGACGGAACGATCCTCGGCCACGATGGCAAAATCAGTGACCGGACCGTCCGTGCGTTCCACGCCTGCAGGGACGCCGGGATCGAATTGGTCTTCGTCACGGGTCGGCCGCCGCGCTGGCTGCACCCCCTCCAGGAGCAGCTGGGCCACACCGGCACCGTCATCTGCTCGAACGGCGCCGTCGTCTGGGACCTGGAGGCGGACCGCGTGGTCTCGGCGCGGGCCCTCCAGCTCGACGCCGTCTTCGAGGCCCGCCGCATCATCCAGCGGCTGCGCCCGTCCGCACTCTTCGCCGCCGAGACCCTGACCGGCTTCCACCTGGAACCCGGGTTCATCGAGAACGGCTCCAGCAGGTTGCTCGCCGAATTCACCCCCGCACCGCTGCACACCACCCTCACCCCGGCCGATTCCGTGGTGAAGTTCCTGGCCGTGGTCCGGGAGGGTTCGGCCGACGAGTTCCTGGCCGAAGTCACGCCCGCCGTCGCCCACCTCGCCGCGGCAACGCACTCGGCGCCGAACATCGCGCTTCTGGAACTGTCCCTGCCAGGCGTCAACAAGGCTGTCACGCTCGCCGAATACGCGGCGGGCCTGGGCGTTGATTCCGCCGATGTGGTGGCCTTCGGGGACATGCCCAACGACATCGAGATGCTGCGCTGGGCCGGCGACGGCTACGGGATGGCCAGTGGACACCCCGAGGCCATCCTCGCCGCCGGGCAGCAGGCGCCGCACTTTGACGACGACGGCGTCGCCCAGATCTTTGAGGCCAAACTCGCTGCCCTGGGCGTCCGGCTGCCCTGACCGGTCCTGCCAGCCGCCGGTGCTGCCCTGACCGTCCCTGCCGGCCGCATGTCCTCCCGCCCGCCCCTCCTGCCCGACCCGTCCGCCCGACCGGTCCTGCCTCCGGCCCGCACCGCCCGCAGCGGTTCGCTGCCCAGACACCGGACTCCCAGCTCACGGTCAACTGGCGTTCACCTTGACGCCCTACGCTGGAATTTCACGACGGATCAGCTGACTTACGGTGGGAACTCATGGCAAAGTACCGCACGCACAACACGGACGACGCCCCGCTGCGCCGGGTGGCGCCGGACGCGCACTGGAAGAGCCTGCAGCAGGGCGATCGCGTCAGCGTCCGGCTGGCGCCCGGCTACGAGACCGAAGGCCGGGTGGACGCCGTCACGGCGGACCACACGGCCGTCTGGGTACATCTCGACGGCGGCCGCGGCCGCACGCTTTTGCACTGCAGTGACGGCGTGGAGATCCTCCCGCCCGCTAACTGATCCGGGGCTCGGCTAGGCTTCAAGAGTGAGCACCCCGCACCCCTTCTTCGCCGCCGGTGACGGCCCGGAACTCCCCGTGGCCATGGCACACCGCGGCTTCTCCCTGGACGGTCTGGAGAACTCCATGGCGGCATTCCGCGCGGCCGTCGAACTGGGGTTCCGGCACCTGGAGACCGATGTGCACACCACCGCCGACGGCGTCCTGCTGCTCTTCCACGACGAAACCCTGGACCGCGTCACGGATGGCCGCGGCCGGATCTCCGAACTTCCGGCGGAGACTGTGGCACTGGCGCGGATCGGCGGCGCGGAGCCCATCCCGCTGTTCGAGGAACTCGCCACGGCCTTCCCGGATGTCCGGATCAACCTGGACGTCAAGGACTGGAACTCGGTGGAGCCCCTGGTCGCCGCGATCGAACGACACGGCCTGCACGACCGCGTGCTGATTGCCAGCTTCTCGGACCGCCGGCGCCGGGCCGTGCTGGACCAGCTGAGCCGCCCCGCCGCTAGCTCCGCCGGCATCGTGTCCAACGCCCTCTTTGTCCTGCTCGGCCCGGTGCTCCCGGCGGCTCTGCTGCGTCTCACCGCGGGACGTGCGCTGCGCGGCGTCCACGCCCTGCAGGTTCCTGTCAGCTACGGTGCCGTGACGGTGGTGACCCCCGGTTTCGTCCGGCGCGCCCACCGGCACGGCCTGCAGGTGCACGTCTGGACCATCAACGACCCTGCGGAAATGCACCGGCTGCTGGAGCTCGGGGTCGACGGGATCGTCACCGACCGCGCGGACCTGCTCAAGGAGGTCCTGCAGGAACGCGGCGGCTGGGGCGGATGACACCCGGCCAGGGCCGGGTCAGGAACTGAGCTCCATCATCAGGGGCGGCAGCTCCTCCGTAAGTTCGCGGGCGAGGTAGCCGAGACCGCCCAGTCGGCTCGCGAGCCGGTCCCCGGCGGCCGCATGCAGATGGGTGCCCCAGCAGGCGGCCTGCGCGTCCGTGGTTCCCCGCGCCCGCAGCCCGGCAATCGTCCCGGACAGCACATCTCCGGAACCCGAAGTGCCCAGGCCGCTGTGTCCGGTGGTGATTTCCCACAGCGAAGCCCGGGGCCCGGCGCCCCCATGGTCCCTCGCCGCGGAGTCCTTGCCGCCGCCTGCCGCTAGCGGCCGCGCGATCACACCCTGGCAGCTCACCACCGCGCTGTACTTCTCCGTGAGCTCCGGTACGTCCCGGGCCAGCTCCCCGGTGTCGTGCACCAGCAGGATGCCCGCCTCGGTGACATTCGGGGTCAGGATCAGCCGGCCCGCCCAGGGGCCCAGCTCCCCGGCCAGCTCGGGCAGGCTGCCCAGGGCGAAGGCATCGAGGATGATGGCCGGCGGTTGATTCCCCGCCGGCACCTTGAGGAGTCCGCGGAGCAACGCAGTGGCCTCGTCCTTGTCGTCGAGGCCCGGTCCGATCAGGACCGCGTCCGCGGCTTCGACCGCTGAGGCGAGGACGGCGGCTGCCGAAGAGCCCTTGACCGTGCCCGAGGCGGTTTCCGGCAGCCTGAGCACGCCCGCCTCCGGCACCGCAACCGCCAGTTGCACGGCGACGGATTCCGCCACGGCCAGGGTGAGCCGGCCGGCGCCGGAGCGCAGCGCGGCCACCCCGGCGAGCAGCGCGGCGCCCGGCGTCATCCGCGCCCCGCCGATCACCAGCACCGATCCGCGGTCGTCCTTGCCGGAGCCGCCGCCGGGCAACGGCCAGTCCCGCAGCAAGGTCGGCGTGACGGGCTCCGGGCGGACAGACTCCCGTCCGGGACCGGGACCGGGACCGCGACCGGGTGCGGCGGGTTCACCGCGGGTGGACAATGGTATCCCCGGCATGTTCAGTCACTTCGACTCCTTCGCTCATCAGGTGGTCCGCCACGTTGAAGCTCTCCAGCTGCCACGGCCCGGTGCCGTCCGGCCGGAGGAACCGGGTCACGGAGGCATTGAGGACCGCGGAGGCGGCGGCCATGTCCAGCAGCTCGCGCTCCGTCAGCCCTTCCAGGATGTAGCGGAACAGCAGGATGACGGCGTCGTGGCTGACCAGCAACACGCGCTGGCCGGAATACAGGCGGTCCAGGTCGGCGACCAGGGAGCGCAGCCGTAGCACAACGTCGGCCCACGATTCGCCGCCGGGCGGACGGTAGTAGAACTTGCCCAGCCACCGCCGGCGCTCCGCCTCCTGGGGGAGCCGGGCCTCCACGCCGGCGGAGGTAAGCATGTCCAGGATGCCAAGTTCGCGGTCACGCAAACGTTCGTCCAGCAGGGGCGGGGTCTGCCAGCCGCCGGTGCGGACGGCCAGCTCCGCCGTCTGCACAGCCCGGAGATAGGGCGAGGACCACACCGCCGCCCGCCGTTCCGCGGGGAACCCGGCGAGCAGGCGGCCCAGGGCCAGCGCCTGCTCGCGCCCGGTGTCGGACAGCTCGACGTCGGCGTCACGGGCCGGAACGTTGATGTCGTAGGCCCCGGACCGGTGCGCCAGCGTGGCGGCCACGTTTCCCTGGCTCTCACCGTGCCGGACGAGCAGCAGCTCGGTCATCCCGGGCGGGCCGGTCATGCTCTGGCGGGTCTTTGCGTTGTCATTCACCGTTGCCCCCTGTGTCCGGGTCGTTTCTGTGTGGCTGCCACGTTACTACCGGCGCCGGGCACTGTCGCCGCCGCCCCGGCGCCTGGCGGGGTCCGGGGGCTGGCAGGATGGACCCATGCGCATTCTGATCGCCCCGGACAAGTTCAAAGGCTCCCTGACCGCCGCCGAAGCCGCCTCCGCCATCGCCGAAGGCGCCTTGCGCGTCTATCCCGAGGCCGAGACCATCCAGTTTCCGGTGGCCGACGGCGGCGAAGGCACCCTCGAGGCGGCCGTGGCCGCCGGCTACGAGGAACGGCTGAACGCCGTCGTCGGCCCCATCCTGGCCCCCGTCGGCGCGGCCTGGGCGATCCGGAAGGACGCCTTCGGCGGGGCCACCGCCGTGATCGAAACCGCGCAGGCCTCCGGGCTGGCGCACATGGATCCCACCCCGGCCAACGCCCTGCGGGCGCACAGCTACGGCTGCGGCCAGCTGATTGCGGCCGCCCTGGACGCCGGCGCGACGGAGATCGTGCTGGGCCTGGGCGGTTCGGCGATGACCGACGGCGGCAGCGGCGCCCTGCGCGCGCTCGGCCTCAAGCCGCTCGACGCCGCGGGCAACGTGGTGCCCCTCGGCGGCGGATCGCTCGCCGAGGTGGTGCAGCTCGATTCCGGCGGCCTCGACCCCCGGCTGGGCGCCGTGACCTTCCGCATCGCCGTCGACGTGCAGAACCCGCTCGTTGGCAGCGACGGGGGAGCCCACGTGTTCGGTCCGCAGAAGGGCGCCGATGAGGACGCCGTGGAGCTGCTCGACGCCGGGCTCCGCAACTGGGCCTCGGTGCTGCGCCAGGCCACCGGGCGGGACGTCAACGTTGCCGGCGCCGGGGCTGCCGGCGGCTTTCCGGCAGCGTTCCTGGCCTTCAGCAACGCCGCCCTGGAGGGCGGCTTCGAGCTGGTCGCCGGGCTCACCGGCCTGGCCGCCAGGCTCGCGCAGGCAGACCTCGTGATCACCGGCGAGGGCTCGCTGGATTCCCAGTCGCTCACCGGCAAGGCGCCGATTGCGCTCGCCGATGCGGCCCAGAGCCTCGGAATCCCGGTGATTGTGGTCGCGGGACGGATCCTGGTCACCCCGGAGGACCTCGCCAAGCACGGGGTGGTGGCCGCCGCGCAGCTGCTGGACGTGGCCGGAAGCCCGGAGGACGCCGTCGCAAACGCCGCGAAGTACCTCGCCTGGGCCACCAGCCAGGTGCTCGAGGGGGCCTGAGGGGCCCCAATCGCTCACGCGCCCGTCTCAAAGTGCGGCTCGGCGACGGGCTTGGATTCGGGTGAGCCCCGTTCGCGCAGGTACACCGAAGCGCCAACGAGGACGGCGACGGCGAGGAATTCGCTTTGCCAGTTCTGGAACGACTCAAACCAGAAGCGGCTCGTGGCGAGGTACCCGAGCACGGTGACTGGCGGCTGCCCGTGGCTCTGCTGCTCGGAACTGTACTCCTCGCTGCCGCCGATGGCGTGGAGCGCAAACGACGCCACGAACAGCAGCAAAAACATGATCGACAGGGAGTGTTCATAGAGCTTAAGGACCCAGCCCCCGCGCCGCACCGGCCACGGCGTGGATTTCTTCAGTGGCGCGTCCCGCGGATCCTTATCCTGCGCGGCAGCCCGGTCCATCGGCTTGGACTCCGAGGATCCTTTCTGGAAAAGGAACACCGTCAGGATCACGTACATGCCCATCTGCAGGAACTCGGATTCCCAGTTCTCAAAGGTCGCCTCAAGGAAGGCCCCGGTGCCGAGGTACCCCAGCACCGACACCGCCGGCTCGCCATGGGCCAGCTGGTCCTCGCTGTAGTCCGCGGCCCCGCTGAAGACCATGCCGCCGAAGAACATCAGGAAAAGGCTGATATTGGCCAGCAGCAGCCCGTGTTCCTTGACCCACTTACCCATGGTTCCTCCTGCCGGCTCGCTGCGTTTTCGGTTCGCGGTGTTCGTCATGTCATTTCCTTTCGGCGGCCTGCCGGCGGAGCCTGCTCGGCACGTAGACGAGCAGAACGAGCAGCACAGTCAGCAGCACCGCCCCGGCCGTCAGGCCTGCCGTCCGGCCCGCCGTGACGTCGAAGACCAGTGCTGACGTGCCGACGCTGAGCAGGCCGATGCCGGCCAGGGCGACCTTCGCGATCCTGTCCGCGCTGGATACGAGGGCGGCCCGAAGATGCAGGCGGAAGAGGCGGCGGTGCACGCTCACGGGCAGCAGGATCAGGGCGGTGGTGAGGGCGGCCACCGCCACGTTGGCAAGGTAGAGGGTGGTCTGAAAACCATCCAGCGTCTCGAACCTCGACTGGAAGGGGAGCGTCAGCAGGAATCCCGCGAGGATCTGCACCCCGGTCTGCAGCACCCGCAGCTCCTGCAGCAGTTCCATCCAGTTGCGGTCCAGTTTCTCGACAGCGGACTCGTTCCGTTGGTCCGGCGGGGCCCCTCCCGGGGCGGACACTGGCTCTGGATCGGTCACGGGCGTGCCTCCGGGTGGATGCGGATCAGACTGCGCTGGCAGCTAACACTCAACCTAGGCTTGAGCGTTGCCAAATTCAAGCCGGTACTAAGGCTGCTGATGAATTTCCGGGTAGGGTTGAACTGTTTACGTCACGGGGACAGCTTCAAAGGCTTGGGTCAATGCCCGCGGCCAGGGAAGATGCCCTTGGAAAACCGACACGTTGGGTAGGTGGACTTGTGAGTGATTCAAGAAAACAGCAGGACCAGCCGCGCGATCCCCGCGGCGGCTACTACTCCGGGTCCTTCCCGGAGCAGGTGCAGGAACAGCCCGGCCTGACCGCGCCCATGGACCCCCAGCCGGACCACGGCGAGGAGAGCTACGAAGGCAGTGGCGCCCTCGACGGCAAGGCCGCGCTCATTACCGGCGGGGACTCAGGGATCGGCAAAGCCGTGGCCATCGCCTTCGCCCGTGAGGGGGCCGACGTCGCCATCTCCTACCTGCCGGAGGAGGAAGCCGACGCGCAGGACACCGCCGCATGGATCCGCAAAACCGGCCGCAAGGCGCTGCTGATCGCCGGCGACGGGCGCAGTGAGGAATTCGCCACCAGGATCGTCGACGACGCGCTAGCCGAGTTCGGACGCCTGGACGTGGTGGTGCTGAACGCCGCGTACCAGAAGAACCGGGACAGCTTCGAGTCGCTCCCTACCGAGGAATTCGACCGCGTCTTCAAGACCAACCTCTACTCGCTGATCTGGACCGCACGGGCCGCAGTGCCGCATCTGAAGTCGGGCGCTTCCATCATCACGACGGCGTCGATCCAGGCGTTCAACCCCTCGCCCGAGCTCATCGACTACGCCATGACCAAGGCCGCACAGGTCGCCTTCACCAAGGCCCTGGCCCAGGAGCTCGGCCCGAAGGGCATCCGCGTCAACGCCGTGGCCCCCGGACCCATCTGGACACCCCTGATCCCGGCGACCGAGTGGCCGGACAAGCTGCCCTCCTTCGGCCAGGACACCCCGTTGCGGCGCGCCGGACAGCCGGCGGAACTCGCCCCGGCCTACGTGCTCCTGGCCTCCGACCACGGCTCCTACATCTCCGGCGCGGTGGTTCCCGTCACGGGCGGCAAGGGCCTCTGAGCCGAACCCGCGCCGACAGGCCATTTCCGGCATCCATTCAGTCCAACTTTCCATCATCAATTTCCAGCACGGGAGGAACGGTATGACCCAGGAGAAACAGCAGGACCCCATCGAGGAGGCCGGCGGCTACGGAACGCCGACGGCGGAGCAGGAACTGCCCCCCGGTGACACAAAGAAGTTCGCGCAGCCCCGCGAGGAAGAAGCGTTCGACGCCGCAGGACTCAGCCAGGACAGCCCGGACGGGGAGACTTACCCGGCCGGGACGCCTGACCTGAGCCAGTTCGGCGCCGAAGACCAGGACAGTGCAGGAGAACCCGGAGCAGGACGCTTCGGAGGAACGGAGGAACAAATGAGTTCAGAAAACGCCAGTACCACCCCCGGCTACGACGCCGACGCCTCGGAAAATTCAGAGGCGGCCATGCCCTCCTCGGAGGCCGAGATGGACGAGACCAACACCGAGGAGCCCGACGCCGGGCGACCGTTCTCCTCGGAGGCCGGGCAGGACGCGGCCGGCCTGCCGGACGGATCGGGAACCGACCTGCCTGACGACAAGGCCCCCAAGGACAGGGACAGCGACAACGAGGAAGCCTTCGACGCCGGCTAAAGCCGGACTAAACCCCGGCCAGCGAAAGCCCCCGAACGGCGAAGGCCGGGAACCGCGCACCGCATTGGTGCGTGGTTCCCGGCCTTCTCGCTGCGGCCGGCTGGCGCCAGGGTTTCTAGCGGCGCTTCTTCGGCGTCCGCCTCACGGCCGAAGAAGCGGCCGCGGCGGCGGCCAGGGGGCCTTCCGTCTCCGGCTCGGAGACGGTGCCGCGGGCCTTCGCGATCGCCTTCATGCCGTGGTAAATCACCAGGGCCGCTGCGGTGCCGAGGGCGATGCCGGTGAACTTCAGGTCGCCGACGGTCCAGGTATAGTCGGCGACACCGATAATCAGCGCCACGGCGGCCGTCGTCAGGTTGATCGGGTTGGCGAAGTTCACCTTGTTCTGCACCCAGATCTTGACGCCGAGGACGCCGATCATGCCGTACAGCATCGTCGCGGCGCCGCCCAGCACGCCGGCCGGGACAGTGGCGATCAGTTCGCCGAACTTCGGCGAGAAGCTGAGCACCACGGCGAAGATACCGGCCACCCAGTAGGCCGCGGTCGAGTAAACCTTCGTGGCGGCCATAACGCCGATGTTTTCCGCATAGGTCGTGGTGCCGGAGCCGCCGCCCATGCCGGCAAGCATGGTCGCGGCGCCGTCGGCCATCAGCGCGCGGCCGGAGACGCCGTCGAGGTTCTGGCCGGTCATGGCGGACACGGACTTTACGTGGCCGATGTTCTCCGCCACCAGCACCAGCACCACCGGCACGAACAGGCCAACGACGCCAATGTGGAACTCGGGGGTCTGGAAGAACGGCAGGCCCACCCAGGCAGCGGAGTCCACCTTGGTGAAGTTCACTTCGCCGCGGATCATCGCCACGGCATAGCCCACTACTACGCCGACCAGGATGCTCAGCCGGCCCAGGATGCCGCGGAAGAAGACGCTGGTGACGATGATCGTGGCCAGGGTGATGAGGGCGGTGACGGGGGCGGCGTCGAAGTTGTTCTTCGCTGCGGGCGCGAGGTTGAGGCCGATCAGTCCGACGATGGCGCCGGTAACGATGGGCGGCATCAGGCGGTTGATCCAGCCGGCACCGAACTTCTGTACCACCGCGCCGATGATTGCCAGCCCGACGCCGGCCAGCACCACGCCGCCGAGCGCGCCGGGGACGCCGTACTGCTGCTGAGAGGCCATGATCGGCGCGATGAACGCGAAGCTGGAGCCGAGGTAGCTCGGCACCTGGCCCTTGGTGATGACGAGGAAGAGCAGGGTGCCGATGCCGGAAAAGAACAGCGTCGTGGCCGGCGGCATGCCCGTGATGATCGGGACCAGGAAGGTGGCGCCGAACATGGCGACGACGTGTTGCATCCCGATGCCAACGGTCAGCGGCCAGGCAAGGCGCTCATCCGGCTTCACGACCTCGCCCGGGCGGATGGACTTGCCGTTGCCGTGGAGCTTCCATTTGGTACCGAGCATGCTCATTGCCGGGGCCTTTCAGAGAATGTGTGGCGGGGCGGGAAGGAATCTTCCGGAGCAACTTTACCGCGCCGGTGTTTTCCGGCATGCTTCGCCGTCGGCGCCCCTGTGCCGGACGTCACGGGGCGAAGCGGGAAGCAGGGGACAGAAGTTGAAGTTGCAACCATAGACAGGAACGAGTGTCCGCCGCCCGGCGGGCGCACCCAGCGAAAGGGACGCCATGACCATCGCCCATGAGGAAGCAGTAATCGACGCCGCCGCAGTGGACGCCATCTTTGCCGAGGCCCGCACCCCCAACACCTTCACCGGCGAAGTCACCGACGAGCAGGCCCGCGCCATCTACGAACTCACCAAGTTCGGCCCCACCGCGTTCAACTCGCAGCCGCTGCGCGTGACCTACGTCCGGTCCGAGGAAGCCCGCGCCACCCTGGTCGGAACCCTCGCGAACGGCAACCGCGCCAAGACTGCCACCGCACCGCTCGTCGCAGTGCTCAGCTACGACACGTCCTGGCAGGAGCAGTGGGACAACTTCCTGCCCGGCTACAACGCGCCCAAGGCAATGTACGACGCCGCTCCGGAGCTCGCCGCGGCCACCGGCAACAACAACGCCCATCTGCAGGCGGGCTACTTTATCCTCGCTGTCCGGTCCCTTGGCCTGTCCGCCGGACCGATGACGGGCGCGGACTTCAGCGCGATCGACGAGGCCTTCTTCCCCGGCGGCGGCCAGAAGAGCTTCCTCGTGGTCAACATCGGCCAGCCCGCCGCCGACGCCTGGGGTGCCGCGAAGCCGAAGTTCGCCTACGAGGACGTCGTCCGGACGGTCTGATTGGATGCGCGGCGCTGACGCAGTTCCGCCGGGCCTGCCGGTGGTGCTGACGCGGTTCCGGCGCGGAGGTGCCTCCGGCACCATGGGGGACAGACCGGAGGCATTCGGGACGTTATTCTGCGGGTGAGCGCAAGGCCGCGTCCGGGGCCGCTTCCCAGTTTAGTCCGCCTCGGGGCCTTAACCACAGGGTCCCCGGGGCTTCATCGAAGGGTCCCCGGGCCGGGTCACATCCGAGATGGTGGTCACAAATTCTGCTTCGGGATGCAATACTAAGGTCACTTGCGGCGCGGAGCCGGCGCGAATCGGGTATTGCGAGCGGACCGGGGGGCCACTACATGCTGCTTGACACCGCAACCCTGCGGGTCGCCTTGGCGGTGGTCGATCTGACCCTGCTGCTGCTCTTCTACTTCATCACGTTCCGCCGGACGCGTTCGGCGTACAGCGGCTGGTGGTGCCTGGCCCTGCTGCTGTTCCTGTCCGGCAACGCGGCATACCTGCTGGACGGGACACCACACCAGATCTGGTCCAACCCGCTCGGCAACCTGCTTCTCGTGGCGGGTGCGGCCAGCATCTGGGCAGGGGCGCGGTCACTGCGGACCGCCAGTCCAAGAATCTGGTATCTCGCCGCGGCCCCGGCCATTACAGCCGTGGCCTCGGTCCTCGACCACCCGGCCACCAACGTGTGGTCCGGTGCGCCCGCCTATCTGGGCTTCATGAGCCTGCTGATCGGCCTTGGCTGCCGGGAGCTGTTCCTGCTGGACCGGCACTTTTCGCGCGTTCACCTCACGCTGGCCGTGGGCTCCGGCATCCTGTCCGGGTACTATCTGGGCCGCCTCGCCGCCTTTCTCGCGGAAGGCAGCGACGGGCCGGTCTTCCAGTCCCTCTTCGGCTCCGTGGTGACGACGGTATTTTCGGCCGTGATCATGGTGGTCGCATCCTTCACAATGGCGGAGCTGAGCTACGAACAGCAGACCCGGGACCTCCGCGCCCGCGCAACGGTGGACGGGCTCACCGGACTGCTGAACCGCACGGCATTCCTGGGCCTCGCCGAGGACGAACTGCGCCGCCTCAGCCGGGGCCGGACCACGGCGTCGCTGATCCTGGCGGACCTGGACCATTTCAAGGCCATCAACGACGAGTTCGGCCACTCGGCCGGCGACACCGCGCTGCAGGCGTTCGCGGAGGCCTGCGCCGCCACGGTCCGTTCCACCGACCTGGTGGGCCGCTACGGCGGTGAGGAATTTATCATGCTCCTGCCGGGGGTGACCCCGGAACGGGCGGGGGAAATCGCCGCGGACATCAGCGCCCGGCTGCACGCTTCGTCGTCACCTGTGATTCCGCGGCTGCCCACCTCCAGCTACGGCATCGCATCGACCGCGCCCGGCCGCGTTGATCTGGAGGCCCTGATCGCCTCCGCGGACGCGGCGCTCTACCGCGCCAAGACCCTGGGCCGGAACCGCTCGGTGCTCGCCGGCGGCCTCGAGGAAGAGCCGGCCTGAGCGGCCCTGGACCGGTCCCGGCCTGAGCGGCCCTGGACCGGTCCCGGCCTGAGCGGCCCTGGACCGGTCCCGGCCCAGGTGCGGGCGGCTAGGAAATGACCCCGTCCACCAGCGCTTTGGCTTCGGCCTGGACCTGCTTGAGGTGCTCGGCCCCCTTGAAGGACTCGGCATAGATCTTGTAGACGTCCTCGGTGCCGGACGGGCGGGCCGCGAACCACGCGTTCTCGGTGACCACCTTGAGCCCGCCGATGGCTGCCCCGTTGCCCGGCGCCTCGGTCAGTTTGGCTGTGATGGTTTCGCCCGCAAGTTCGGTGGCGGTGACGTCCGACGGCGAGAGCTTGCCGAGGGCCGCTTTCTGCTCCCGGGTGGCAGCTGCATCGATCCGGGCGTAGACCGGGTCGCCGAACTGGTCCGTGAGGCCCTTGTAAAGCTGCGAGGGTGACTTGCCGGTGACCGCCGTGATCTCCGACGCGAGCAGGGCCAGCAGGATGCCGTCCTTGTCGGTGGTCCAGACGCTGCCGTCCATCTTGTTAAAGGAGGCGCCGGCGGATTCCTCGCCGCCGAAGGCGCCCTCGCCGGAGAGCAGCCCGGGGACGAACCATTTGAAGCCCACGGGCACTTCCACGAGCTTGCGGCCCAGGCTCTCGGCCACGCGGTCGATGATCGACGAGGACACGAGGGTCTTGCCGATCACGGACTGCGGGTTCCAGCCGGTCCGGTGCCGGTAGAGGTAGTCGATCGCGACGGCGAGGTAGTGGTTCGGGTTCATCAGCCCGCCCTGTCCATCGACAAACGGCGTCACGATCCCGTGCCGGTCGGCGTCGGCGTCGTTGCCGGTGGCGATGTCGAAGGCTGCGGACCCGTCCGCACCAACAGCCATCCGGTTGATCAGGGAGGCCATCGCCGAGGGCGAGGAGCAGTCCATCCGGATCTTCTCGTCCCAGTCGAGGGTCATGAAGGCCCACTGTGGGTCGACGGTGGGGTTGACCACCGTGAGGTTGAGGTGGTGGCGTTCGCCGATCTCGCCCCAGTAGTCCACCGACGCGCCGCCCATCGGGTCGGCGCCGATCCGGACGCCGGCCTCGCGGATCGCGTTGAGGTCCAGTACGGAGGGGAGGTCGTCCACGTAGCTGCTGAGGAAGTCGAACTTGCCTGTGGTGCCGGCGCTGAGGGCCTCGGCGATGGGAATCCGCTTGACCCCGCGCAGGCCGTTCTCCAGCAGTTCGTTGGCGCGGTTGGCAATCCACCCGGTGGCGTCCGTGTCAGCGGGTCCGCCGTGCGGGGGGTTGTACTTGAATCCGCCGTCGCCGGGCGGGTTGTGGCTCGGGGTCACCACGATGCCGTCCGCCTGCGGAGCCCCGGTGGGGGTGTTGTTGTTGTGCGTCAGGATGGCGTGACTGAGCGACGGCGTGGGGGTGTAGCCGTGGCGGGCGTCGATCAGCACGTTGACGCCGTTGGCCGCCAGGACCTCCAGGGCGGAATTCTGGGCCGGTTCGCTCAGGGCATGGGTGTCCTTGGCCAGGTACAGCGGCCCGGTGATGCCTTGGCCGGCCCGGTACTCGACAATCGCCTGGGTGATGGCGAGGATGTGGGGTTCGTTGAAGGAGGCCTTCAGGCTTGAGCCCCGGTGCCCGGAGGTGCCGAAGGCCACCCGCTGGCCCGGGTCGCCCAGATCGGGGGAAACGTCGTAGTACGCATCCAGGAGCGCAGTGAGATCAACAAGGTCTTGGGGTTGGGCAACAGTGCCCGCGCGGCTAGCCATGGCACCAGCATGCCAGACCGGCGGGGAAGGCAACATGATTACGGCCCCTATGACGCGGAAAAATCCTGCCCAGCGCCACGGGACGGCGGTAGGCTGAAGCCAGAGATGTCCAGAGGGGGAAAACCATGACTGACCAGCCGAAACCGGAGCATGACGGGACGCCGGAGGGCTACCAGCCGCCGTCGTACATTCCTGCGCAGGAATCCGACGTCCCCGCGCCGCCGAAGGCTCCTTCGTGGCCGGCGACGGCGAAGATCGAGCAGCCAGGCTATGGTCAGCAGCCCTACGGTGCGCAGGAACAATCCGGGGAGCAGTACGGCCAGCCGGCGTCCGGCTACCGCCAGCCCGCGCCCGGCTACGGTCAGCCCGCCGATCCTTACGGCTCGCCCTACGGCGCGGCACCACAGCCGCCCTATGGTGCGCCTCCGCAGTATGGCCAGCCGGGCAGTCCGTTCAATGCCTACGGGCAGCCGGGCTATTACGGTGTGCCGCCGGAATCCAGGGGCCTGAGCATCGCCAGCCTGTGCTGCGGCATCGCCGCCTTTGTGGGGCTGGGCATCTTCCTCCTGCCGCAGCTCGCGGCAGTCATTCTCGGGCACCTGGCCCTCAAACGCGAGCCGTTGGGCAGGGGCATGGCCATTGCTGGCCTGGTGCTGGGCTATGTGGGGATCGCGCTGACCATACTGGTGGTCGTGATCATTGCGCTGGGGCTGGCCATCAGCAGCTCAAGCTACCGGGGGTACGGGGCCTAGGCTCCTCCGTCAGCCGGTCAGGGCCTCAACGAGCCGGCCGGCGTTGGCTTCGAGCCAGTGGCCGCGGCGGCGGATCATGCCACCCACGCCGTCGTCCCACATCCGGGCCCAGCCGCCGCCGAGTGTGTCTGCGTTGTGCCGCATCCGCTCGTAGCTCAAGGCCGTGGCCTCGGCCCCGAAGGCGGGCAGCCGACGTCGTTCCCCTTCATCCCAGCCGTACGCGTCGGCGAAGATCCGGAGCCGCCGGAACGGGTCGGCCGCCTCCCAGCCAGGCCACGCATCAGCCGGATCCCGGAGCGGAACCCAGTGCATTGCAGCGTTGAGGGAATCCTTGAAGGCCGTTGTGGGACCGGCCAGGTCGAAGTCCACCACGCCGGCAGCGAGGCCGCCGCGGACCACCACGTTCTGGGGGGGTCACGTCCAGGTGGCAGACGAGCTCTGCCGGATCCTGGCGGACCGGGCGCGGCGGGAACGGGTGGTCGTCCGGCACGAACCCCGCCGACGCCGCATGCAGCCGGCGCAGCAGCTCCGCCACGGAGGACAGGAGCTTCTCGGACTGGACCCAGGCCTCCGGGACCGGGCCGGCGCACCGTCCGGGCAGGAAGGTCAGCACGTCCCTGCCCTCCGAGTCCCGGCCGAGGAACCGCGGGGACCCGTCGAAACCGGCGTCTTCCAGCCAGTCGAGGTACGCGGCGACGGCCAGGGACTGCGGCTGGTGCGGGCGGCGGATGGTGCCGCCGACCCGCGCAACGCCGTCGGTGACATCGCCTGCCGGCATGAGTTCGACGTCGGACGCCTCGCCTGCGGCGGGGACGTAGACGCGGGACTCAAGCGGTGCGCGGTGCCTCGGGCTCATCGGCTCAGCGTACGCCGCCCATGAGCTTCTTGATCGCCGGCGAGGCCGCGGCCAGGCCGACGGCCAGCAGCATGGCGGTGCCGCCGATGCCGATGAAGTACGGCAGTTCATCCGCCGGGTTGTAGAGGCCGGACAGGATGCCGGCCAGCGTGGTGCCCAGGGACACCGAGAGGAAGAAGAGTGCCACCATCTGGGTGTGGAAGGCCTTCGGAGCCAGCTTGGTGGTCACGGACAGGCCGATGGGGGACAGGAACAGTTCCGCGAGGGTGAACAGGAACAGGATCCCCACCAGTGCCAGCAGCGGGGTCTTGCCATCCCCGGCCAGCGGGATGAAGGCCAGGAACGCCAGACCCATCACAAAGAGGCCAATGGAGAACTTCAGCGCCGAGCCCGGCTGCTTGCGGCCCAGGCGGGTCCAGAGGGCGGCCATGACGCCGGCGAAGATGATGATGAACACCGGGTTGATGGACTGGACCCAGGCGGCCGGCATCTCCCAGCCGAACAGGTTCCGGTCCAGCTTCTCCTCCGAGTACACGGCGATGAAGGTGAACTGCTGCTGGAACAGCGCCCAGAAGGCGGCGGAGGCGATGTACAGCGGGATGAAGGCGGCGACGCGGCGGCGTTCTGTGCCGTCGACCTTCTTGCTGCTGAAGATCAGGGCGAAGTAGAGCACGGACACGCCGATGGCCGCGTAGGCCATGGACATGGCCAGGTTCCCGGCATTGACGATGCCGGTGGCCAGCAGCACGGCGATCACGGCGGCGATCGCCCCGAAGCGCAGGCCGTATTTGGTGCGCTCGTCGGCGGGAAGAGGGTTGTGCACCCGGTGCGCCTGCTCGGGCAGGTTCCTGCGGCCGAGCGCATAGACCACCAGGCCCACGGCCATGCCGACGGCGGCGGCGGCGAAGCCCCAGTGGAACCCGTGGCTTTCCTGCAGCCAGCCGGTGACCAGCGGGCCGATCAGCGCGCCGGCATTGATGCCCATGTAGAAGATGGAGAAACCGGCGTCGCGGCGTTCATCCTTCTCCCGGTAGAGGCTTCCCACCAGGGCCGTGGCATTGGCCTTCAGCCCGCCGGAGCCGACGCCGACCAGCACCAGACCGGCGATCAGGCCGGGGATGCCGGGCAGGGAGGCGAGGGCGATGTGGCCGGCCATGATCAGGATCGCGGAGCCGAACAGCACCTTCTCGGAACCGAAGAGCCGGTCCGCGAGCCAGGCGCCGAGGATGGTCGAGAGGTAGACGCCGCCGCCGTAGGCGCCGACGAGCCCGGCGGCGAGACCCTGCTCAATTCCCAGTCCGCCCTGATCGGCCGTGAAGTACATGTAATAGAGCAGGATCCCCTGCATGCCGTAGAAGGAGAAGCGCTCCCACATCTCTACGGAGAAGAGGCTGGCCAGCATCTTTGGGTGGCCAAAAAAGGAAGTGTCGCCCGGCGTTGTAGCGGGGGGCGTGGATAAATGAGTAGTGCTCATTTACTTTATGCTGACAGTGTGACGCGGGATTGTCACATTCGCGGCGCCCCGGACCAAGCCACTCGCAGGGTGTTCCGCCCCCGTTTCCACCCCGTTGCCCTATCAGTTGATGCTGCCACTGACGCGGAATAGCAGCCAAAAGTGACAGCGCAAGCTGGAGGGGGCGGCGCCGCGAGGGCCGCCGTCGAGGGCTAGCCGGCGTCGAACATGATGACCTGGCGGACCGCTTTCCCGTCGGCGAGCTGGTCCATGGCCTCGTTGATGTCCGCCAGGGCGATGCGCGCCGTGATCAGCTCCTCGACCGGCAGTTTTCCTTCGCGCCAGAGCTGGGCGTACTTGGGGATGTCCCGGGAGGGCACCGCGGAGCCAAGGTAGCTGCCGACGATGGTCCGGGCCTCGGCCGTGATGGTCAGCGGCGAGATCTGGGCGCGGGCGTCCGGGTGCGGCAGACCCGCAGTGATCGTCGTGCCGCCCGCCTCAGTCGCGGCGAAAGCGGTTTCGAAGGCGCGGGGGTTCCCGGCGCATTCGATCACATATCTGGTCTTGATGCCCTGCTCGATGACCTGCTGCGGGGTGTACGTTTCGTGGGCGCCAAGCCGGCGGGCGTGCTCCAGCTTTTCATCAAGGGTGTCCACGGCCACGATCCGCGAGACGCCCTGGGAGACCGCCGTGATCAGCGCGGCCATGCCGACCCCGCCGAGCCCCACGACCATGATGCTGTCGTGCGGCCGCGGCCGGGCGGCGTTCAGGACGGCGCCGCCTCCGGTCAGCACCGCGCAGCCGAGAACGGCGGCGACGTCCGCGGGGATGTCGTCGCCGACCAGAACGGCCGAGGCGCGGTCCACGACGGCGTGGGTGGCGAAGCCGGAGACGCCCAGGTGGTGGAAGACCTTTTCGCCGTTGCGGTCAAGGTGCATGGATCCGTGCAGGAGCGTGCCTTCCCCGTTGCTCTTCGAACCTGCCGTGCAGGGGAGCCGTCCGTCAGCGGCGCAGTTCGTGCACTGTTCGCAGCGCGGCAGGAAGGACATCACGACGCGCTGGCCCGGCAGAAGGTCCGTGACGGACGAGCCGACCTCGACGACGCGTCCGGCAGCCTCATGCCCGAGCAGCATCGGCACCGGGCGCACCCGGTTGCCGTCCACCACGCTGAGGTCCGAGTGGCAGATGCCGGCGGCCTCGATCCGCACCAGGATCTCGGTCGGCCCCGGGCCATCCAGGTCCAGTTCGGAGATGCTGATGGGCCTGGAGTCCGCGTACGGCCGGGGGCGGCCGATTTCCTCAAGTACTGCACCGGTGATCTTCATTGATCCCTTTCATGGGAAGTTTCCAGACTGGACATGTCCTGACCCTGCTCAGCTAAACCGTATCCGCACCGGCCCCCGAACTCATCCATATCCCGCGGGTCGTGGGGTCAGCATCCCAGCTGGGTGGCCAGCTGCAGCAGCAGCGCCTCGGAGCCCATCGGCCCGATCAGCTGCACGCCCATCGGCAGCCCGGTACCCCTGGCCCCGCCGGTCCAGTGCACCGGGAGGGTGATTGCGGGCAGCCCGCACACGTTGACCATGGACGACCACGGCGCGTACTCGCATTGCTTGCGGTAGTCGCCGTCGGCATCTCCCGTCCATTCGGCCGACGGCCAGTAGCCGTCGCCGTGGGCCGCACCGGTGAACCAGCCCACCGGGCGGGGCGTCTGGGCCAGCGCGGGCGTCAGGATCAGGTCGAAGGCGGCGTACTGGGCGATGGTGTCGCGCCGGAACAGGCGCAGGAAGCCGAGCGACTCGGCCAGTTGCGCCGGTCCGCGCTGCTGCGCGCGGCGCCGGAACGTCCGCGTCAGCGGGGTCAGCAGCGCCTCGCGCTGGGGAACGATCCGGGCGTCCCCGACGGCGGCGGTCCAGGCTGTGGTGAATGCGGCCGGGTATCGGTTGTCGTAGCGGATGGAGGCTTCCGAGGTTTCGTGGCCTGCTGCCTCCAGCCGCCTGATGCCTCCGGCGAGGGCATCGAGGGCCTCGGGGGCCGGGGTGAAGGGGAAGATCGTCTGCCACGGGCTGTCCAGGCTTACTCCGATCCGCAGCCGGGGCGGGTCCTGCCGGGCGAGCTCCAGGTAGCTGGCAGCGGGAACCCCGGCGCTGCCGGTCCCGGCCGGGCCGGGAACCAGCGCAGCCGGCACCAGCGCGTCGAGCAGCAGGGCCGCGTCCGCGGCGGAACGGGCCATTGGCCCGGACACGACCAGGCCCGCCGGGTCGCCGGTGCTTTCACCTGCGGGCGCCAGGCCCCGGCCGGGTTTCAGGCCCACGAGTCCGCAGGCGGCGGCCGGGATGCGGACCGATCCGCCGCCGTCGGAGCCGGGGGCAAAGGGGACCAGCCCCGCGGCCACCGCTGCGGCGCTGCCGCCTGAGGAGCCTCCCGAGCTGCGGCTCAGGGCGTGCGGGTTCCGTGAGGGCGGCGCGATCCGGTTCTCGCTGTACGCCGTGAGGCCGAACTCCGGAACCTGGGTCTTGCCCAGCGAGACCACGCCCGCACTCTTGAGCGTCGCGACGATGGCGCTGTCGGCCAGGGCCGGCTTGTGGTCCAGGGCGGCGCTGCCGTGGGTGGTCACAACACCGGCGACGTCCGTCAGGTCTTTGAAGGCCACCGGCACGCCATGCAGCGGCGGTAGCCCGGTTCCATCCCGCGCGGCCCGGGCGCGGGACTTGTCCGCCGCGGCTGCGTCCAGCAGGGCCTGCTCCGCGGTGACTGTGATGAAGGCGCCCAGGTGCCGGTTTTCGGTGGCGATGCGGTCCAGGAAATGCTCGGTGGCCTGCCCTGCGGACAGCTCGCCGGAGCGCAGGGCGTCGCGCAGCTCCACGGCGGAGAGTTCATGGATCTCAGCCAAGGGAACGCGGCCCCGTTTCCCCGGCCGTCCGCCCCGCGGGACATGCCCAGTGGCCGGGCCGGCGGTTGGACATAGTGGGATTGTGCCCATTCCTGGCGGCAAGGGGAGGGCATGTCCGGCGGGGGGAAGGGCGGGGAACTGCCGGGATGGTGGGCCGAACAGTTGCCGTGGATCTCCTTTGCGCCATGCCAAAAGCGTAACCTGCTGCCGGGTAAGGGTGCGGTGCCAGTGGCTGGCGATACGCTGGAGGCAGACCATGCATTCTGCGGAAGGGACGACTATGAGCGACTTTGTCACCGTGACCGTGTCCGGCATCCCTGAAGGGGCCACGATCCTCGACGTCCGCGAAGACTACGAGTGGGCCGCGGGCCACGCTGCCGGGGCGCTGCACGTCCCCCTGGACCAGCTCCCCGCCCGGCTCGGGGAACTCGACCCGGACGAGGACCTCTACGTCATCTGCCGGACCGGCGGCCGTTCCTTCCGCGCCGCCCAGTGGCTCACCGGGCAGGGGTATTCCGCCCTGAACGTCGCTGGCGGCATGGACCAGTGGCTGGAAACCGGAATGCCGCTGGTGTCCGACAACGGACTCAAACCCGTCATCCTGTAGTTGAAGAAAGAAGCGCCGATGCCTGCCTCACCCGTCACGTACACCTTCCTCGGACCCGCGGGAACTTTCACTGAGGCGGCCCTGATGCAGGTGCCCGATGCGGCGCAGGCCATCCGCGTTCCCGCCTCCAACGTCAATACGGCGCTGGACAAGGTCCGTGACGGCTCGGCTGACGCGGCCATGGTGCCGATCGAGAACTCCGTGGAGGGCGGCGTGACCGCCACCCTGGATGCAATCGCGACCGGACAGGAGCTGCGGATCCTGCGCGAGGCCCTCGTGCCGATCAGCTTCGTGCTGGTGGCCCGCCCCGGGACCCGGATCGAGGACATCCGCCGGATTTCCACCCACAGCCACGCCTGGGCACAGTGCCGGCTCTGGGCCGACAACACCATTCCGGACGCGGAATATATCCCGGGATCCTCGACGGCCGCGGCGGCGATGGGTCTGCTCGAAGGCGATATCCACTACGACGCGGCAATCTGCGCCCCGATTGTGGCCGCCGAACAGCCCGGGCTCGTGGTGCTGGCGGAGAACATCGGCGACAATCCCGGTGCGGTCACGCGTTTTGTGCTCGTCGGCCGGCCCGGGGAGCTGCCGGCGCCCACCGGCGCGGACAAGACCACCGTGGTGGTTCCGCTGCCGGAAGACCGCCCCGGCGCGCTGATGGAGATCCTGGACCAGTTCGCCACCCGGGGTGTGAACCTCAGCCGGATTGAGTCGCGGCCGACCGGCCAGTACCTGGGCCACTACTTCTTCAGCATCGACGCCGACGGCCACGTGGCCGACGCCCGCATGGCGGACGCCCTGGCCGGCCTGCACCGGATCAGCCCGGCCACCCGCTTCCTGGGGTCCTACAGCCGGGCCGACGGGCACCGCACGGTCGTGGAGCCGCACACCTCGGACCAGGCATTCCGGGCGGCGCATGCCTGGGTCAAAGACATACTGTCGGGGGCATCCGTGGTGCCGGAATATACGTCCAAGGCTTCGCCCACAGCGTAGACAAATGCCACATCAGGCACTTCCGCCCCTTGGAAACTGTGCGTATGCTTGCCTGATCCATATTGGGGAAGTCCTCTACCGAGGGAGCAGGTCATGGCAGATACCAGCCTAGAAAATGACGGCCAGGGAATGATCGTGAATCCCAAGCCGACCGCAGACAACCAGGACTGGGACGGCGACGACGCCGACCGTGCAGACCGGCTGCGCTTCGAGGAGGAGCAGGCCATGATCCGCGAGCAGTCCGAAGCGCGTGCCGCCAAGGCCGCAGCGGAAGCGAAAAAGTCCGCGGATGCGGCGAAGGAAGCCTCCAAGAAGGAAGCCAGCGCCTAATCTCCCTCGGTGCCGTCCTTGACCCGGACGAGCAGCGAGCCGGGGGCAATCTGCACGGCGACCTTCGTGGCGGGGCCGGTCGGATCGCCGTCGACCTGTGTGGGCATAGGCTCCGCGCAACGAATTGTGATCTTGCCGGAACGGTAGTACGTCATCACCGGCAGGTTCCTCTTGTGCTTCAGCACGATCTTCCAGTACATCGCCAGCCAGCCGATCGCACTGCGCGGACTCATCACCACGACGTCCAGCATGCCGTCATCGATCATCGCCTGGGGGATGAAGTCGATCCCGCCGGGGATCAGCCCGCAGTTCGCGAACAGTACGCTGCGGATCTTCCGGCTCTGTTCCGGCTGGTCGTCCAGCGAGATGGACACCTTCTTGCGGCGCCCCGGGAGGTGCCGCACGCCGGCCTCGGTGTAGGCCAGCCAGCCCACGGCCTTTTTGAGACCGTCGTTGGTGTCGCCCACAACCTCGGCGTCCATGCCTATGCCGGCGATGACCAGGAAGGTGTGCTCCGCGGACTCGTTCGTGCGGGAGTTCTCCACCCGCATCCGCGCCGTGTCGATGAAGCGTTGGTGGCCGAACAGTGCGGTCTGGACACTTCCGTGCAGGTCACCCAGATCCAGGTGGATGTTGCGGGCCAGCAGGTTGCCGGTGCCGAGCGGGATCAGGCCCATGGCGACGTCCGTGCCGGCGAGGATGTCAGCCACCACCCGGACAGTGCCGTCACCGCCGCCCACGAGGACGACGTCGGCGCCGTATTCGACAGCGGCCCGCGCCTGGGAGAATCCGGGGTCCTCGGCGGTGGTGTCGAAGAACCGCGGGGGCACCCAGCCTGCCGCGGAGCAGGCATTTTCGATCATGCTGCGGGCCTCATCGGACCGGGACTTGATCGGGTTCATCACCACGGCCACCTTCTGCTGCCCCAGGCCCGGACTGTGCGTTTGCTCCCACACGGCGCTGCGCGTGTGCCTGGCCTTGAGCTTGCGCACTCCCCACCAACTGGAGACGGCAAACGCCAGGACTCCAGCGATGACGAGGTAGAGCATCCAGTCGCGCATTGTGCTCCCACACTATCCCGCCGGCGGCCGGTGCCCGGATTGCCCGGGAACGGTGGCCGGATTGGATAGTCTTGTCAGGTGATCGACGTAAAAGACCTCAGCGAAAATCCGGACAAGTTCCGGGCCAGCCAGCGCGCCCGCGGCGCCGATGAATCCGTGGTGGACGCGATCATCGTCGCGGACTCGGCCCGGCGCGCCGCCCTGATCCGCTTTGAAAACCTGAGAGCCGAGCAGAATGCCTTCGGCAAGAAGGTGGCGCAGGCCAAGGGCGAGGAGAAGCAGGCCCTGCTGGCCGAGGTCAAGGTTCTCGCGGGACAGGTCAAGGCCGCCTCCGCCGAGGCCGACGTCGCGCAGGCCGCCCATGAGGAACTGTTGCGCGGCATCCCCAACCTCATCGAGGACGGGGTCCCCGAGGGCGGCGAAGACGACTACATCGTGGTCAAGACCGTCGGCACCCCCCGCGAGTTCACCGACTTCGAGCCCAAGGACCACCTGGAGATCGGTGAGCTGATCGGCGCCATCGACATGGAACGCGGCGCCAAGGTGTCCGGTTCGCGCTTCTACTTCCTACGCGGCGCCGGCGCCAGGCTGGAGATGGCGCTGCTGCAAATGGCCATGGAGCAGGCCATCGACGCCGGCTTCGTGCCGATGATCACCCCGACGCTGGTGCGCCCCGAAACCATGCAGGGCACCGGTTTCGACGTCAAGCACGACGCCGAGATCTACCGCCTCGCCGAGGACGACCTCTACCTCGTGGGCACCTCGGAGGTGGCCCTCGCCGGCTACCACGCGGACGAGATCCTGGACTTCTCCGCGGGCCCGATCCGCTACGCCGGCCAGAGCTCCTGCTACCGCCGCGAGGCCGGCTCGCACGGCAAGGACACCCGAGGCATCATCCGGGTCCACCAGTTCAACAAGGTGGAAATGTTCGTCTACACCACCGTTGAGAAAGCTGCGGCCGAGCACGCCCGGCTGCTGGCCTGGGAAGAAGAGATGCTGGCTAAGTGTGAACTGCCCTACCGGGTGATTGACACCGCCGCCGGTGACCTCGGCAACTCCGCGGCCCGCAAGTTCGACTGCGAGGCCTGGGTTCCGACGCAGGGCGCCTACCGCGAGCTCACCTCGACCTCCAACTGCACCACGTTCCAGGCCCGCCGGCTCAACATCCGCGAACGTGTGCTGAACGAGGACGGGGCCCCCAAGGGCACCCGGGCCGTCGCCACGCTCAACGGCACCCTCGCCACTACGCGCTGGATCGTGGCCATCCTGGAGCACCACCAGAACCCGGACGGCTCCGTCAACATCCCGAAGGCCCTGCAGAAGTACCTCGGCGGCATGACGGTCTTCCCCGTCATCTGAGCCTCCGTCCGTCAACAGCTGTTCACCCCGGGTTCACCGCGCGCTGTGGCCTGCGTCCTAGCGGCGGTCGGGGGTGTCTGCTCTACTTGTGAGATGACAACATTGACTGAAACCTCAGTCGCTGGCAACGATGACCGGCGAGACAACAACCAGAACTACCCAGGCACCACGGCGCACAAGCTGATGGTCGCGCTCGACGTCGACGGCACCCTCGTCGATCACGACGGACACATGTCCGTTCCCGTCCGCGAAGCCGCCCGCGACGTCGTGGCTGCGGGCCACCACGTCACCATCGCAACCGGCCGCTCCCTGAACGCGACGCTGCCGATCATCGAGCACATCGGGATCGAAAACGGCTACGCCGTGTGCTCCAACGGCGGTGTCACCCTGCGCCTCGACTCCAGCCTGTCCGACGGCTACGAGATCGTGCACAAGGCCACCTTCGACCCGGGCCCCGCGCTCCGCGCCCTGCGCAAGCGGCTGCCCACGGCCAAATACGCACTGGAGGACGAGGACGGCAACTTCCTCTCCACCGAGCGCTTCCAGGACGCGAGCTTCGGCGTGGAGGCAATCGGCGTCGACTTCCAGACCATGCTGGACGCCACCGCGGTGCGCGTGGTGGTCTTCAGCGCCGAGAACACCCCCGAGGAGTTCAACGCGGCGATCCGGCACATCGGCCTGGCCGGGGTGACCTACTCGGTGGGCTGGACGGCGTGGCTGGACATTGCCGCGGCCGGCGTCACCAAGGCCAGCGCCCTCGAGCACCTCCGCGGCCGGCTGGAGATCGAGGCGCACCGCACGGTCGCCGTCGGCGACGGCCGCAATGACATCGAGATGCTCGGCTGGGCGGCCCGCGGCGTGGCCATGGGCCAGGCGCCCGAGGAAGTCATCGCCGCCGCGAACGAGGTCACCCACTCCGTTTTCGACGACGGCGCCGCCCACGTGCTGCGCAGCCTGCTGCTCTAGGACCGCAGGAAGACCGCGCGGCTCAGCGCACTTCGAGGATCAGGCCCAGCAGCCTGGCCGCGGCGGGCCGCGCCGCGTGTTCCTCGTTCCACTGCGCCCGCGCCACGGCCTTGCTGACCGCCTGGGTGGTGATGCCGAGTTCCTCGGCCACCGCCTTTTGCTGCCCGCGGACCCCGGGGGTCAGCAGGTCAAGTACCCGCCATTCCGCTGGGCTGCGGTCGTGCACGATGTGGCCCAGCAGCCGCAGCACCGCCTCGGACTCGGCGGCGAGATCGGCCTGCGGGCCCTCCACGGCCACCGGAATCCTGTCTTTGCCGTTGCGGAGCCGGTCGACGGCCCGGCGGGCATAAATCAGCCCGTGGCCGGTGGCGTCCTTGATCTGGTTCGGCAGGGGTTCATTGACCGGCCCGACGCCGATGCCGACGTACCAGCTGCCGGTCCGCAGCGCGATCATTGCCGCGTCGACCGCCTGCCGGGGGCTGTCCACAATGCCCTGGACCTCGTCCTCCACGGAGCGGTCGAAATCGAGGCGCGCCGGGATGTGCCGCAGGTCCTTGAGGAGCTGCGGCACACAGTCGCCGTCGCGCCTGCTGTCTGTTTGGTTGATGGTCAGCGTGAACATTCTGGATCCACACTACCCGGTGGCCAGAGGCTGGCAAACGCGCCAGTCCAGCGCCGTCAGCTGACTAATGAAGGGGGCGGCAGCCGCGCTTTCCACGCCAGGCTAGGCGGTTCGCCAGGCTTCCACGATGGGGACACATGCCCATCCCCGGGCGGACCGGGAGGGGTTGCCCCGACTGCCCGGAGATGTTGGGATGGAGGCTGCGCCGCCGACGAAGGCCCGAGGGAACGAGGACTGCAGTGACACGTGAGGCGAATGCTAACCGGCCCGGCGAAGCGGACCTGGAGCTCGTGGACCGCTGGTGGCGGGCCGCGAACTACCTGTCCGTGGGGCAGATTTATCTTCGTTCCAACCCGTTGCTGCGGGAACCCCTGAGTGCCGCCAACACCAAGTCCCGGCTGCTGGGCCACTGGGGCACCACCCCCGGGCTGAACTTTGTCTACGCCCACCTGAACCGGGTCATCCGCCGGGACAGCCAGAGCATGCTGTTCATTGCCGGACCCGGCCACGGCGGGCCCGCGGTGGTGGCGAACGCCTGGCTTGAGGGCACCTACTCCGAGATCTACAGCAATGTCGGCGACGACGTCGAGGGCATGGCTGAGCTTTTCCGGCAGTTCTCCTACCCCGGCGGGATCCCCAGCCACGCCGCCCCGGAAACCCCTGGTTCCATCAGCGAGGGCGGAGAGCTCGGCTACTCGCTGGCGCACGCCTACGGCTCCGTCTTCGACAACCCGGAACTGATCACCACCGTTGTGATCGGCGACGGCGAGGCCGAAACCGGTCCGCTGGCCGCGAGCTGGCATTCGCACAACTTCCTGGACCCGGTGCATGACGGCGCGGTGCTGCCCATCCTGCACCTGAATGGCTACAAAATCGCCAACCCCACCATCCTGGCCCGTATGCCCGAATCCCAGCTCGAGCAGCTGCTCCGCGGCTACGGGCACGAGCCGCACTTCGTGACCGTGGGCCATCCGGACGACACGGCGGCCGCGCACCGGGACTTCGCCGCCGTGCTGGAGAACTGCCTCGAGGAGATCCGGGCCATCCAGGCAGCCCGCCGCAGCGCTGCGGACGGACGCGCCGGCGACAACACAGCCGGCGCCGGCGACAACCCAGCCGGCGCCGGCGACAACCCAGCCGGCGACGCCCCCGCCGCGCGCTGGCCCATGATCGTACTGCGGTCGCCGAAGGGCTGGACCGGGCCCAGGGTTGTCGACGGGCTGCAGGTGGAAGGGACCTGGCGGAGCCACCAGGTGCCCCTGTCCGAGGTGCGCACCAACCCGGAGCATCTGGCGCAGCTGGGGGAGTGGCTGGAGTCGTACCGGCCCGGTGAGCTCTTCGACGCCGCCGGCCGCCTGCGGCCGGAGGTCGCGGCGAATGCCCCTGAAGGCACACTGCGGATGAGCGCCACCCCGAACGCGAACGGCGGCGTCCTGCTGCAGGACCTCAAATTGCCGTCATACGAGGACCATGCCGTTCCCGTCGCGCAACCGGGAGTGGAGCGGGTCAGCGCCATGATCACGCTGGGGTCCTGGCTCCGTGACGTGATCAGCCAGAACCCCGAGACGTTCCGGCTGTTCGGTCCGGACGAGACGGCATCCAACCGCCTGCAGGACGTCTACGAAGTCACGGACAAGGTCTGGCAGTACCGGATCGAGGAACTCGATGAGCACCTTGCCCGCGCCGGACGGGTCATGGAGGTCCTCAGCGAACACCTGTGCCAGGGCTGGCTGGAGGGGTACCTGCTGACCGGCCGGCACGGCGTTTTCAACTGCTATGAGGCGTTCATCCACATCGTCGATTCCATGTTCAACCAGTACGCCAAATGGCTCAAGGTGCACCGTGAACTTCCCTGGCGCCGGCCGGTCGCCTCGCTCAACTACCTGCTGTCCTCGCATGTCTGGCAGCAGGACCACAACGGCTTCTCGCACCAGGATCCTGGCTTCATCGACCACGCCGTGAACAAGAAAGCCGAGGTCATCCGGGTCTACCTGCCGCCGGACGCGAACACGCTGCTCTCGGTCATGGAGCACTGCCTCGGCTCACGGGACTATGTCAACATCGTCGTCAGCGGCAAGCAGCCCTCGCCGACCTGGCTTGGCCCCGCCGAGGCCGCGCACCACTGCCAGCGCGGCCTGGGAATCTGGGAGTTCGCCGGGTCCGAAGTCCCGGGCGAGGAGCCCGACGTCGTGCTGGCCTGTGCCGGAGACGTGCCCACGGTCGAGACGGTCGCCGCGGCGGAACTGCTGAAGGCCGGTGCGCCCGGGCTGAAGATCCGGGTGGTCAACGTGGTGGACCTGATGCGGCTCCAGGACGCCACTGAGCACCCGCATGGCCTGACGTCCCGGGATTTCGACGGGATCTTTACGGCGGACAAGCCCATCATCTTCGCGTACCACGGCTATCCGTCCCTGATCCACCGGCTGGCGTACCGGCGGACCAACCAGGAGGGTCTGCATGTCCGCGGCTACAAGGAGGAGGGCACCACCACGACGGCCTTCGACATGGCCATGCTCAACGGGATCGACCGCTTCCAGCTCGCCATCGATGCGATCGACCGGGTGCCGGGACTGGCAGAGAAGCACTCGCTGCTGCGGCAGGCGCTCCAGGACAGCCGGATCCGCGCCCATAACCAGACCCGGGAGCACGGCGAGGACTCGAAGGAGATCAGCGGCTGGATCCTCGGCCCGGGCTAGGCGCCCCGTGTCCGCCGGGTGGCGTTGAGCCCGTCCAGGCCGCCGGCGGGCAGATGGATCCAGCCTTCGGTCCGGGCTGCTTTGGCGTGGCCCTCATCGGGGCGGAGGGTGTTTCCGAGGGCGACGGCCCGTGCGGTGAGGGCGGCGATGAGCGCGTCGAACATGTCATCGGAGCCGGCGAGCTGGTCATCGAATCCGGCCAGGTCCAGCCAGGGTGCAGCCTTCCTCAGCGCCTCAAGGACCAGGGCCAGCCGTTCCGTTTCCGTGCCGCCGCGGCCCTTGTAGCCGCGGGCCAGCAGGCCCCAGGATTTCAGCGAGGCCGCCGGGTAGACCTCGGCCAGCCTTCCGCTGCCGTCCCTCGGCTGCGGCCCGTGGTCCCGCGCGATCTTTGCCTGGATCACGGCGCACCGCATCGCCGGGTGGGCCAGCCGGTCGGCGGAGACGCTGAGCGGGATCAGCCCGGTCGTGGCGGTGACGAAGCGGTCGGTGTCCCGGTAGGCCAGGAGCCGGCGGCCGTCGATTCCGTCGAAGTCCAGTACGGGGTGCGCGTCAAAGGCCAGGTGCCCGGCAAGAAACGGCAGGAAAGCGTCCGGCCAGCCGACGGGGCAGTCGATCCCGGTCAGGTCGCTGGAGCCGAAGAGCCGCACAATCTCCCCGTCGCCGACGTCGAGGGCCAGGTGCGCCAGGCGGGCGGTGCCATCGCCCCATTCGATGACGGCGGCCGCGGTCTTCTTGGCGGCGGCGGCGAGGTCGACGCCGAGGGTCCTCACCGGGATCCGCCGGGGACGGCGGCCGGGGACAACGGGCACGCCATCAGCCGCTCACGCAGCTCCGACCGAATGGTAACGAAGGGCACCCGGAATCCCTCCCCGGCTGTCCAGGCCTTGCCCGGAGGCGAAGCGCGCCCAGACGGCGCGGAGGGCCCGGCCGTGCGCATCGATTTCCTCCCAGCTGGCCCCCGCGAGCAGCCCCGCTCCGGCCCAGGTCTTTTTGTCCCCGAACAGCAGCGGCAGGTCCACGGTGTGCGCGGCGCCGTAAAAGTTTCCCGGCGCGGCCCAGGACAGCACGTAGCTGTAGGCCGTGCCGCCTGCCCGGGCGTGCCGCCGGGCGAATTTCCTCGCGGACCGGCCATACACCGCCTCCGTCACGCCCCAGTTGATGGCCCTGACGGCGGCGGCCCCGAGCACCGGGACCCGGCCAAGGCGGCTGACGGCGCGGTTGCGCGGCAGGAACATCCTCGCCTCCTCGGAGGTGTGCCCGATCAGGACCTCGATCTCCGGGGCCGTGGCGTTCCAGGCGGCCTCTATGCCGGACTCCGGCGGCAGGGGGGAGTGCCCGTACTGCGTGCCGAACGGCATGGCGGCGATCAGCCCGAACTTCCGGGCCGCCTGCGACACCTGCTCCTCGGCGGCAACAACGTCCATGGCCGGGGTGTCTTCGGTGACAGTCTCCGCAGCGATGCCCATGGCTCTGCTCATCTTTTCCCGGCCCCGGGTGATGCCCAGGGGCGCGCTTTGAATGATGGCGCGCCGGAAGAGGGCGGGGGCTTCGGGCGTCGCCATCAGGTGCGCGACGGCGTCGCCTCCGGCGGACTGCCCGAAGGCGGTGACGTTTCCGGGATCCCCGCCGAAGGCGCCGATATTGCGCTGAACCCAGCGGAACGCCTCAAGCTGGTCCAGCAGTCCGAGGTTCGCGGGCCGGCCGGTGCCGGTGGCCAGGTAACCGAACAGGCCCAGCCGGTAGGTCACGGACACGACGATGACCCGGTTTTCGGCGACGAGGGCTTTGGGATCGAAGATCGCCAGGTCGCCGGAACCGGACGTGTAGGACCCGCCGTGCAGCCACACCATCACCGGGACCCGTTCGCCGTCGTCGAGGCCGGCCGGCATGGTGACGGAGAGCCGCTGGCAGTCCTCGCTGCCGGGAAGTTCCCCGTAGCGCGTGCCCAGGATGTCGTCCAGGAACGGCACCGGACCCTGCGGGCACGCCGGGGACAGGGACATTGCCGCGAGGACACCGGACCGGTCGGGGGCACTCACCGGAGGCTGGAAACGGCCCGCGGTGGCATAGGGGATCCCGGTGGCGCGCACCACGTCGCCGTCACGCCATCCGGTGATCGGACCGCAGGGAGGGTTGAAGGCAGGCGCAACGTTCATGGGTCAACGATTTCACACATTTCTGACCCGCCACTGACAACCCCCGCCCCGTTAAACAGCAACGCGGGGTCATTTACGGCCCGTATCCGGGGTCCGGATGGGCCGTAAGTGACCCCGCGTTGGAGGTGGAGGTGGTGCGCGGGGAGGTTAGTGCGTGTGCGGAACGTAACGCTTGATGGATGCCTCGAGCTCGGCCTCGGCGGCGGCGCGGTCGCCCCAGCCCTCGGCCTTGACCCACTTGCCCGGCTCCAGGTCCTTGTAACGGGTGAAGAAGTGCTCGATTTCCTTGATCAGGAATTCGCTGACGTCGCTGATCTCGTTGATGTGATCGAAGCGGGCGTCGACCGGCACGCAAAGCACCTTGGCGTCGCCGCCGCCGTCGTCGGTCATGTTGAACACGCCGATGGGGCGGGACTCAACGATCACGCCGGGGTGCAGGTCGAAGTCCTGCAGCAGCACCAGGGCGTCCAGCGGGTCGCCGTCCTCACCCAGGGTGTTCTCGAAGAAACCGTAGTGCGTCGGGTACTGCATGGAGGTGAACAGGACGCGGTCCAGGCGGACGCGGCCGGTCTCGTGGTCGATTTCGTACTTGACGCGTGATCCCTTGGGGATCTCGATGGTCACGTCATGCTTCATGGACTACTCCTTGACGATTTCGGGGGTTCGCGGCACACATGACACTGAAAAAGCCAGCGCCGGTGCCGCCGACTACTATTGAGGATATAGCGAGAGGCCCTGGTTTCAGGAACTAGTGGGGACATTTCAGGACTAAAGGACCGGCAGCAGCATGAAACGCAGAACGAGCCGCCCGGGCGCGGACCCGGTGGCCGGCCCGTTGCGCCGGAGCCTTCCGCTGCTGCTCCAGGCCCTGCTGGTCGTGGCGCTCGCCCTCCCTGCCGGCTTCGCGGTCGCGCCGGCCTTCCTGGGCCCCGGCCCGTCCGGCACTCCCGCACCGGCCACCCCGCCCTGGCAGCAGGTGCCCGGCACGCTGGCCCCCCGCGCCGGCGCGGCCGCCGGCAGCACCCCGGACGGCATCGAACCGCTCACCGGCTCGGCCCCGGTCCCGGCGCCCGGGTCCCTGGCGGCCCAGCTCAACGAAACCCTGAAGGTCGACGGCGCCGGAAGCTTCACCGGCGTGGTGCAGGACGCCCTCACCGGAGAGGTCCTTTTCGACCGTTCCGGCGACACGGTCCGCGTTCCCGCCTCCAGCATGAAGCTCCTCACGGCCGCCGCGGCCCTGCGCACACTCGGGCCGGAGCGCCGCTTCAGCACCAAGGCCGTGGCCGGCGCCGCCCCCGGCTCGGTCGTCCTCACCGGCGGCGGAGACGTGCTCCTCGGCGCCGGCGAATCGGCCCCCGGCGCCGTGCTGGGCCATGCCGGGCTCGCCAGCCTCGCGCAGTCGACCATCCGCGCACTCCAGGACGACGGCGTCTCCGTCCCCTTGACAGTGCTGCTGGACGACTCCCTGTTCACCGGCCCCGCGCTGAACCCGGCCTGGAATCCGGAGGATGTTGCCGCTGGCGAGGCGGCGCCGCTGTTCCCGCTGGCACTGAATTCGGCCCGCTTCGACCCGGGCACGACCACCGGTCCCCGCCCCCAGGACGCCGCGATGAGCGCGGCCGAGGCGTTCTCGGCCGCGCTCTCGACCGCGGCCGCCGCGGCCGGGCTGACGGTGGCGCCCGGCATCGCGCGGGTTCCGGCCGGAACCGGCACGCCCGACGGCAATACCCGGGTCCTGGCCCAGGTCCAGTCCGCCACGGTGGGCCAGCAGGTGGACCTGCTGCTGCGCACCTCGGATAACTACCTCGCCGAAACGATGGGCCGGATGGCGGCGCTCGCGGCCGGAAAGCCCGGCAGCAACGACGGCGCCGTCGCGGCCGTGCTGCAGCAGCTCGAGGAACTGAAGATCCCCGCCGCCACCCTGCGCGCCGCCGATGTCTCCGGGCTGGCGCTCGCCAACCAGGTCTCGGCCCGGCAGCTCGCCGGAGTCGTCCGGGCCATCACGTCTGGCGCGGACACCCGGCTGCGGGCAGGCCTGGCCGGATTCCCGGTCGCCGGGCTCACCGGAACGCTGGGGGACCGGTACGCGGACGCGGCCACCTCCCGCGGCGCGGGACTGGTCCGGGCCAAAACCGGCACCCTGAACACCGTGATCGCCCTCAGCGGCTATGTGGTGGACGCCGATGGCCGGCTCCTGGTGTTTTCCTTCCTCGGCAACGGGCTGACCCCGGGGGCCCAGAACAAGGCTGCCCTGGACCGCACCGCCTCCGTTCTGGCCGGCTGCGGGTGCCGCTGAGGGCCGCCGCCCGGTTTCCCCGTTCGCCGCCCGACGAATTTAAGGCGGATTGCCGGGCCCCTGTGGTCTGATGGAGCCTATGGAGTCCTCTGCCGGCGAGACATCAGCCCAAGCCCAAGCCCTTATCAACTGGGAGCTTGCGGCATCCACCGCAGCCCGCCTGACACCTGCCGGGCCCACCCTGGGGTCGGCGGAGATCGGCGCCGCCGTGGACAACCTGCGGCTGATGGCGGACATTTCCGTGCCGCACGTCCACGACATCACCGGCCTGGAGGCCGCCCGCGACCTCCGCGATTCCTCGGTCCTCGTCGTGGACCGCGCCTCATGGTCCAAGGCCAACACCCAGAGCTTCGCCGTGATGCTCAAACCCGCGATGGAAAAGATGCTCGAGAGCCGCCGCGGCACGCTGAACCCCGGTGCGGCCAGCGTCAGCGGTGCCATCACCGGCAGCCAGCTCGGCGCCATCCTTGCCTTCCTGTCCAGCAAGGTCCTGGGCCAGTACGACCCCTTCTCCGCGCTCGCCGAGAACTCCACCGCCCCCGCCGGCGGACGCCTGCTCCTCGTGGCCCCGAACATCATCTCCGTCGAACGGGAAATCAACGTCGAACCCGAGGATTTCCGGCTCTGGGTCTGTCTCCACGAACAGACCCACCGGGTGCAGTTCGCCGCCGCGCCCTGGCTGCGGCACCACATGCTGGACGAGATCGAGAACCTCAGCGGCCAGCTGCTCGGCAATGTGGACTCCCTGATGGAGCGGGCCTCTGCCGCGGCGAAATCGCTCAGGGACCGCACCTCGTCGGGGACTGCCCCGAGCCGGGGAGCCGTCCTTGACCTGCTGCAGAACCCTGAGGAAAAAGCCGCGATCTCACGGCTGACCGCCCTCATGAGCCTGCTCGAAGGGCACGCCAACGTGGTGATGGACGCCGTCGATGCCAGCATCGTGCCGTCCGTGAAGACGATCCGGCAGCGCTTCAACTCCCGGGGCCAGGACCGAGGTGTGATTGAAAAGTTCATCCGCAGCCTGCTCGGACTGGACGCGAAGATGCGCCAGTACAGCGACGGATCCAAGTTCGTCCGCGAAGTCGTGGCCGTGGCCGGCATGGAGGGTTTCAACAAGGTGTGGGAGTCTGTGGACCACCTGCCCAGCGAGGCCGAAATCCACGATTCAAAGCTTTGGCTCGAACGGATGGGGCACTAGTTTCCGTGACTGCCCGTCCCGTATCCAGCGGACGACGCCGGCCCGGCCGGCTGGCTCCCGTCGTCGGCGCAGCGCGGAAAATGCTGCAGGACGCCTTGGCGGCTGCAGGCTACCCGGAACGGGTGCTGGTCGCCTGCAGCGGCGGACCTGACTCGTTGGCCCTCGCTGCCGTCGCCGCCCACTTCGCCCGCCGCGGGCACGTGGACGGACACCCCGTCTCCGTGGGTGCCGTCGTTGTGGACCACCAGCTGCAGCCCGGCTCCGCCGGGGTGGCCGCGGCCACGGCGGCGACCCTGCAGGACCTGGGGCTCTCGCCCGTGCAGATCAGGACCGTCGACGTCGCCTCCACCGGCATGGGGCCCGAAGCGGCTGCCCGGGATGCCCGCCACGCCGCCCTGGAGGCCGCGGCGGACGACACCGGCGCCGGGGCGATCCTGCTCGGCCACACCCTGGATGACCAGGCCGAACAGGTGCTGCTGGGACTCGCGCGCGGCTCCGGAACCCGGTCCCTGGCGGGGATGCGGCCCGCCCGCGGCCGCCTGCTGCGGCCCTTCCTTGGGCTGCGGCGCGCGGACACCCTCGCGATCTGCGAGGTCGAGGGGCTCGAACCCTGGCACGACCCAAGCAACGCGGACCCCTCCTTTGCGAGGTCCCGGACCCGCGTGGAAGTGCTGCCGCTGCTGGAGGCGAAACTCGGGCCCGGGGTGGCCGAATCGCTCGCCCGGACGGCCGCCATCCTGCAGCTGGATGCGGACTACCTCGAGGACGTGGCGAATGACACCTTCCTCCGGCTCAGGGAGCTCTCCGGTGCCGCGATCAGCCTCCCGGAGGAAGCGCTGCGCGAACTGGCCCCGGCCGTGCGGTTCCGGGTCATCGCGAAAGCCGCGGCCGCCGTCGGGGGCCAGCAGCCCAGCTACCAGCGCCTGCTGGCCGCCGAGGCGCTGCTTCGCCGGCACGGTTCGGCGGGCCCCGTGGAGCTTCCCGGCGGGGTCAGCGTCTACCGGCTCTCGCTCGCGCAGCTCCTCGCCGAAGGGCAGTCCGGCCCCGACAGTGTTCCCCGCGAAGCGGCCCGCTGTGGGAAGCTTGTATTCCGGCCTCAAAAACCGCCCAAAATATAGTCGACCCCGCATCTACACAGGAGTTATTGGTGGATTCAAACGACGTCCAGTCAGATCTCAAGCACGTTCTGTACTCCAAGGAGCAGATCCAGTCTCGGATCACCGAACTCGCTGCCCAGATCGACAAGGACTACGAAGGCCGCGATCTGCTGATCGTCGGCGTGCTCAAGGGCGCTGTGATGGTCATGGCCGACCTCGCCCGCGCCCTGCACAGCCACGTCTCGATGGACTGGATGGCGGTCTCGTCCTACGGTTCCGGCACCCAGTCCTCCGGCGTGGTCCGCATCCTCAAGGACCTCGACACGGACCTCATGGGCAAGGATGTGCTGATCGTCGAGGACATCATCGACTCCGGCCTGACCCTGTCCTGGCTCAAGACCAACCTGGAATCACGCGGCACGGCCTCGGTGGAGATCTGCACAGCTTTCCGCAAGCCGACGGCCGCCAAGGTCAAGATCGACGTCAAGTACGTCGGCTACGACATCCCCAACGAGTTCGTCGTCGGCTATGGCCTGGACTACGCCGAGAAGTACCGCAACCTGGACTTCGTCGGCACCCTGGCACCGCACGTCTACGAATAGCGGACGGCCGCAGGGTCCGGCGGCTCAGGCCGGGCCCAGGCACAGGGCAGGGCCGGTCCTGCCCTGCCCCGCTACGCCCTCAGGGAACTTTTGGTCTGCACCGTGCGTGAGTTAGTGCGACGGTGTATAGCTAGAAGCTGATGCAGCACCACACGCGCGCAGATCGGTCGCCGTGCAGCACTACCAGGAGGGACGGGGCCTGCCCCGAACAGATGAAAGCTAAGAGTTTCTTCAAAGGCCCGGGCATCTGGATTGTCGTTGTTATCGGCATGCTCCTGCTGGCCTTTGCCACCCTGTCGCCGGGCGGGTCCGCCCGGATCGACACCGACAAGGGTCTCGCGCTGCTGACCGATGGCGGCAAGGTTGAACAGGCCAAGATCTTCGACGCGGAGAACCGCGTGGATCTGGTCCTGAAGGACAACCTGCAGATTGACGGCCAGGACAAGGGCAAGAACATCCAGTTCTACTACGTCAATGCCCGCGCCGCTGACGTGGTCAAGGCCGTCACGGACGCCAAGCCCCCGAGCGGCTACACCGACCAGCCGATCGAGAACAACTGGCTCTCCGGGCTGTTCTCCCTCCTGATCCCGGTCCTGCTCCTCGGTGTCCTCTTCTGGTTCCTGCTTTCCCGCATGCAGGGCGGCGGCTCCAAGGTCATGCAGTTCGGCAAGTCCAAGGCCAAGCTGGTCAATAAGGACATGCCCCAGGTCACGTTCGGCGATGTCGCCGGAGCGGACGAGGCCGTCGAGGAACTCGAGGAAATCAAGGAGTTCCTGCAGGAACCGGCGAAGTTCCAGGCCGTTGGCGCCAAGATCCCCAAGGGCGTGCTGCTCTACGGCCCTCCCGGCACCGGCAAGACCCTGCTGGCCCGCGCCGTCGCCGGCGAGGCCGGCGTCCCGTTCTTCTCGATCTCCGGTTCCGACTTCGTGGAGATGTTCGTCGGCGTGGGCGCCTCCCGTGTCCGCGACCTGTTCGAACAGGCCAAGGCCAACGCGCCGGCCATCATCTTCGTGGACGAAATTGACGCCGTCGGCCGCCACCGCGGTGCCGGCATCGGCGGCGGCAACGACGAACGCGAGCAGACGCTCAACCAGCTGCTGGTGGAAATGGACGGCTTCGACGTCAAGACCAACGTCATCCTGATCGCCGCCACCAACCGCCCCGATGTGCTGGACCCGGCACTGTTGCGCCCGGGCCGCTTCGACCGGCAGATTTCCGTCGAGGCCCCAGACCTGATCGGCCGCGACCAGATCCTCAAGGTCCACGCCAAGGGCAAGCCGATGGCTCCCGGCGTCGACCTGAAGGCCGTGGCGAAAAAGACCCCCGGGTACACTGGCGCGGACCTGGCCAACGTCCTGAACGAGGCCGCGCTGCTGACCGCCCGCTCCAACGCCAACCTGATCGACGACCGCGCGCTCGACGAGGCCATTGACCGTGTCATGGCCGGCCCGCAGAAGCGCAGCCGTGTCATGAAGGAACACGAACGCAAGGTCACCGCCTACCACGAGGGCGGGCACGCGCTCGTCGCCGCGGCGCTGCGGAACTCGGCCCCGGTCACCAAGATCACCATCCTGCCCCGCGGCCGCGCCCTGGGCTACACCATGGTGGTTCCGGAGAACGACAAGTACTCCGTGACCCGCAACGAGCTGCTGGACCAGATGGCCTACGCCATGGGCGGCCGCGTCGCGGAAGAACTCGTCTTCCACGACCCGTCCACCGGAGCGTCCAACGACATCGAGAAGGCCACCGGGATCGCCCGGAAGATGGTCACCGAGTTCGGCATGAGCGAACGCGTCGGCGCGGTGCGCCTCGGCCAGGGCGGCGGCGAGCCCTTCCTGGGCCGCGACGCCGGCCACGAGCGCAACTACTCCGACCAGATCGCCTACATCGTCGACGAGGAAGTGCGCCGCCTCATTGAGAACGCCCACGACGAGGCCTACGCCATCCTGGTGGAGAACCGCGACGTCCTCGACGAACTGGCGCTCGAACTGCTGGAACGTGAAACGCTGAACCAGGCCGAAATTGCCCAGGTCTTCATCAACATCCGCAAGCGCGATTTCCGCGAGATCTGGCTCTCCAAGGAGACCCGCCCGATCCAGGAAATCGGCCCGGTTGAATCCCGCCGCGAGAAGGCGGAACGCGAAGCGCAGGAAGAGGCCAAGAATGCCCGCCTCGAGGAACCGCTGGACACGTTCCCGCCGCACGCCCAGGGCGTCTCCGGACAGGAGCCGTTCCAAGGCGGTGTAACGGATCTCGGGCCTGACGGCCATCCCGGCTAGGCTTCTTCCGTGACTTCTTTCTTCAATGACGACGACGACGCTCCCGCCACCGATGCCTCGGCGGCGGGAGGGTCCATCCCCGGCCCCTCCGCCGTGGACCAGCCACGGATCCAGGCAGCCGTCCGTGAGATCCTGCTGGCCATCGGTGAGGACCCGGACCGCAGCGGCCTCCTGGACACCCCGAAACGGGTCGGCAAGGCCTATGCCGAGATGTTCGCCGGGCTGCACCACGATCCGGCGGAAATCCTGGCCACCCAGTTCGACCTGGACCACGAGGAACTCGTCCTGGTCAAGGACATCCCCTTCTACTCCACCTGCGAGCACCACCTCGTTCCGTTCCACGGCGTCGCCCATGTGGGCTACATTCCCTCGCATGACGGAAAAGTCACCGGGCTGAGCAAACTGGCGCGGCTGGTGGACATGTTTGCCCGCCGCCCCCAGGTCCAGGAACGCCTGACCACCCAGATCGTCGAAGCCCTCGTCACCCATCTCAAGCCTCGTGGCGCCATCGTCGTCGTCGAATGCGAACATCTCTGCATGTCCATGCGCGGCATCCGCAAGCCCGGCGCCAAGACCGTCACCAGCGCGGTACGCGGGCAACTCCATGACCCGGCCACCCGCGCCGAGGCCATGAGCCTCATCATCGGAAGGTAAGAACCCAGACTATGGACTCCCTCGCTGCAGCCCCCGGAACCGGACCGGCGACCTCACCCCTTCCCGTACTGCGCAAACCCCGCCCGGCAGCGCAGTTCAAGGACCTCCCCACGGACCGGACCCTTGTGATGGGGATCCTGAACGTCACACCGGACTCCTTCAGCGACGGCGGCAAGCACTCCACCGCGGACACCGCCATCGCCGCCGGACTGCGGATGTTCTACGGCGGAGCGGACATCATCGACGTCGGCGGCGAATCCACCCGCCCGGGAGCAACCGAAGTGGACCCTGAAGAGGAACAGCGGCGCGTACTGCCGGTGATCGCTGCGCTGGTCAAGGCCGGCGCCCTGGTCAGCATCGACACCATCCACGCCTCCACCGCCGCGGCGGCGCTGGACGCCGGGGCAGCGATCATCAACGACGTCTCCGGGCTGACCATGGAACCGGAAATGGCCGAACTCGCGGCCCGCAGCAAGGCGCCTTACATCCTCACGCACCGCCGCGGCAACGCCAGCACCATGGACTCGCTCACCGAGTACGGCAACGTCGCGGCGGACGTGGCCGCGGAACTCACCGGGGTCCGGGACAAGCTCTACGCCGCGGGCGTCGCCCCGGAACAGATCATCGTTGACCCGGGCCTCGGCTTCTCCAAGACCGACGTGCAGAACTGGGAGCTGCTGACGCATCTGGACGTGCTGCAGGCCATGGGCCACAGGGTCCTTGTCGCCGCCTCCCGCAAACGCTTCCTCGGCAGCCTCCTGACCACGGCCGGCAAGGCCGCCCCGCCGGCCGAACGCGACGCCGCCACCGCCGCCGTGACCGCCATCAGCGCCTACCGGGGCGCCTGGGCGGTCCGCGTGCACGACGTCGGCCCCAGCCTCGACGCCGTCAAGGTCGCCGCCCGCCTGGCCCCGCCGCAGGCACCGGCCGCCCGCGGCCACAACTGAACCGACAGGCCACCATGGACCAGATCACGCTGAGCGGCGTCACCGCCGTCGGCCATCACGGGGTGTTTGATTTCGAGCGGCGCAACGGTCAGCCGTTCGTTGTCGATGCCGTGCTGCACCTGGACTTCCGCCCCGCCGCCGCCTCGGACGACGTGCTGGACACCGCGCACTACGGTGAAGTGGCCGAATGCATCCGGGGCTGGATCACGGGGGAGCCGCTGAACCTGATCGAGGCGCTGGCCGTGCGGATCGCCGAGGACGTGCTGCGGAAGTTCCCCATCGATGCTGTGGACATCACCGTGCACAAACCCAAGGCTCCCATCGAAGTCGAGTTCGGTGACGTCTCCGTCAGCGTCCGGCGGACCCGGCAGGAACAGCCATGACCTACACCCGGGCCGTGCTCGCCCTCGGCAGCAACCTGGGGGCGCGCAGCGACACCCTCTCGGCGGCGGTCGCCGACATCGTCGACCCGCCGGAGGTCCGCCTCCTGGCCATCTCGCCGATCGTCCAGACGAAGGCCGTCGGCGGCCCGGCCGGGCAGCCGGACTTCCTCAACATGGTGATCGCCGTGGACACCACCCTGTCGCCGCTTGAGCTGCTCAAGCACTGCCACGACGTCGAGCAGAAGCACCTCCGGGTCCGCGACGTGCACTGGGGCCCGCGCACCCTCGACGTCGACATCATCACGTACGGGGAGCTGGTCAGCTCCGACCCCGAGCTGACCCTTCCGCACCCCCGCGCGGCCGAGCGGGCTTTTGTGCTCTACCCGTGGTCACTCATCGACCCCGCGGCCGAGCTGGACGGCAAACGCGTCGGTGAACTCGCCGCCCAGGCCGCCGACTTCGCCGATCTGGTGCCCTTCGACGGCTTCGAAAACCTCCATGGCGTGGCCGGAGCAGTCGAATGATGAAGCTGACCAGCCCCGTGGTGCTGCTGGTGATCGGCGTGTCCGTCGGGATCCTGGGCTGGCTCGCGGCCATCCTGACCACCCGCTACAGCTTGAACACCCCCGTGCTGCCGCTCACCGGGCTCATCACGATGGGCGTGATCGTGGTGCTCACCCTCGTGCTGGGCCTGCGGGTGCTCCGCTGGCGCAACGGCAACAAAAAGAAGATGCTCAACCCCATCCTGGCTGCCTGGACCCTCGTCCTGGCCCAGGCCTGCGCCTACACCGGAAGCGTGCTGCTGGGCTGGCATGCCGGGATCTTCGCTGACCAGCTGCGCCTCTGGAACCTGCGCAGCGACCAGACCCTCGCCTGGCAGGCACTCATCATGGCTGGCGGCGGCCTGGCCATGATCGTGGTTGGCCTGCTGGTGGAGCGGTTCTGCCGGATCCCGCCCGAAGAAGGAGACGGCGAACCGGCCCCAGGCCTGCAGGAAAAGCGCAAGCCCAAGTCGGAGGGCGAATATGCCTACCGAGGCGATTGACCCTCCGGGCATCAGCTGGCGGCGCGTCTCGCCAAAATACGTCACGGTGCGACTTGCCGGCTGGGCGCTGGCCAACCTCGTCGTCGTGTCGCTGCTGTGCGTTCCCCTGGTTCTGGTCGTCAACGGCTGGTGGCCGTCCTTCCCGCTGTGGCTGGCCGTCGGCATCCCCGCCGTGACGCTGATCCTGGCCCTGTGGCGGCTCCTGCTCATTCCCCGCCAGGTGCGTGCCATCGGCTACGCCGAGCGCGAAGATGACCTGCTCATCCGCCGCGGCATCTTCTTCCAGCGCACCCTCGTGGTCCCCTACGGCCGGATGCAGTACGTGGACATCGGCGCCGGGCCGGTGGAACGCGGTCTGGGCCTGTGCACGCTGAAACTGCACACTGCCTCCGCCGGCACCAACGCGGAAATCCCGGGACTGCCCGCCGCGGAGGGAGCCCGGCTCCGTGAGCAGCTTTCCGCCCGCGGTGAAGCCCGGCTGGCCGGGCTGTGACGGGTTCGCCGTGAAGGTCCTGCCGTGAAGCCTGACGCTGCCCCCGAGGCCTCCGCCGGCGCCGCCGGGACCAACGCCGCCGGGACCAACGCCGCCGGGACCAAAGACGCCGGGGCCCCCGATGGCGCGTGGCTGCGCGTGCACCCGGCCTCACCGTTCGTGCGCGGCTGGGTGGTGCTGGCCGCCATGGGATTCTTCTTCTTCCGGGACAGTTTCGAACGGGTGCTCCAGGGCGGCCCCCTCGTCGATGAGCGGATCGCCGGCCGGGCGCCGTGGCTGCTGCTCGGCGGCGGCATTGTCCTGCTGCTCACCGTGCTGGGCTACATCCTGAGCTGGTACTTCACCCGCTACCAGGTGGCCGAAGGCTATGTCCGGCTGAACACCGGGTTCCTCTTCAAACAGCAGCGGCAGGCCCGGCTGGACCGGGTCCAGGCGATCGACGTCGTGCAGCCGCTGCTGGCTCGGATCTTCGGGCTGGCCGAGCTCAAATTCGAGGTGGCCGACGCCGGTGAGTCCGCGGTGCGGCTCGCCTACCTCCGGATGGACGAAGCGCGGCAGCTCCGCGCCACGATCCTGGCCCGAGCCGCCGGCGTCGCCCAGGACCCCGCGCGCCCGGGGGCATCCGCCGCCGAAGCGCCCGAGAACGCCGTGCTGACCGTCCCGCCGGGCCGCCTGGTCGGATCCCTGATCCTGAGCGAGCAGAGCGTGTTCGTGGTCCTCGGCGGCGCGGCGTCCGTGGTGCTCTCGGCCCTTACGGAGAACCGCAGCTTTTACCTTTTCCTGATCCCCGCCGTGCTGGGCATGGTGGCCGCGTACTGGAACTCCGTCAACAGGGGCTACAACTTCACCGCCGCTGTGTCCCCGGACGGCATCCGGCTGCGCTATGGACTGCTGGACACCCAGGCGCAGACCCTGCCGCCGGGCCGGATCCAGGCGCTGCGGATCAGCCAGCCCCCGCTCTGGCGGATCTTCGGCTGGTACCGGATCCAGGTTAACGTCGCCGGCTACGGCGCCGCCGGAAACAACGGCGAGGCCTCATCCCGGACCACGCTTCTGCCGGTGGGGACCTTCCCCGAGGTGCTCACCGTCCTCTCCCTCGTCCTGCCCGACCCCGGCACCCCGGACCCGGTCCGGGTCTTCACCGCCGGCGTCAACGGCCTCGCCAACCCGGCGGTGGACTCGGCTGTTCCGGAGGCACCGGCGGATTCCGGGACCGACGGCGGCGGCTTCGTCACCACCCCGCGGCGCGCCAGGCTGCTGGCGCCGCTGGGCTGGCGGCGCAACGGCTTCACCGCCACCGACACGGCCCTGCTGATCCGCTCGGGCCGCTGGTGGCGCAATCTCGTGGTGGTCCCGCACCAGCGCACCCAGTCGATGGCGCTCGAGCAGGGGCCGCTGGCCAGGCGCTTCCGGGTAGCGGACCTGGTGTTGCACACCACCGCCGGGCCGGTGTCCGCGCGGCTGATCCAGGCCGGCCTGGACGAGGGGCGCGCCCTGCTGGAGGCACAGGCGGCCCGTGCCCGGGCCGCGCGCCAACTCCAGACCAGCGAGCACTGGCTGGACCAGGTCCGGGCCCTCGGCGCCGGACCCGCCCATACCGACGAACCCAACAGGCAGGACGAGCAGCAGCATGGCTAAACCAGGACGACTCGGCATCGGAATCATCGGAGCCGGAAAGGTTGGCGCCGTCCTGGGGGCGGCGCTGCGCGGCGCGGAGCACGCCGTCATCGGTGTCTCCGCTGTCTCGGACGCCAGCAGGGAACGGGCGGAAGCCCTGCTGCCCGGTGTCCCGGTGCTGGACGTGCCGGACATCGTCGAGCGCGCCGAACTGGTGCTCCTCGCCGTCCCCGACGACGCGCTTGGCCCGCTCGTCGAAGGCCTGGCGAAGCTCGGCGCGTGGCAGCCGGGCCAGCTCGTGGCGCACACCTCCGGACGGTTCGGCGTCGGGATCCTGCATCCCGTCCGGGCCGCCGGCGCCATCCCGCTGGCGCTGCACCCTGCGATGACCTTCACCGGAATGAGCCTGGACCTGACCCGGCTGCTGGACTGCACCTTTGGCGTCACAGCGGACGCCGCGATGCTGCCCATTGCCCAGGCCCTCGTCGTGGAAATGGGAGCAGAGCCGGTCGCGATCGCCGAGGCTGACCGCACGCTTTACCACGCGGCCCTCGCGCACGCCTCCAACCACCTCGTGACGCTGGTGGCGCAGTCCTCGCAGCTGCTTCGCGAGGTCGGCGTCGAAGCCCCGGAACGCATGCTGGGGCCGCTGCTGCGGGCAACCCTGGAGAACGCACTCGCCTCCGGCGAATCGGCACTGACCGGGCCGGTGGCCCGCGGCGACGTGGGCACCGTGGCCGCGCACGCCGAGGCCTTGCGGGAACACGACGGCGGCTCCGGCGGCGATATTCTGGAAGCGTACCTGGCCATGGCCCGGGCGACCGCCCGCCGGGCCGGACGCCGGGGACTGCTGAGTCCGGAAGAACAGGACAGCATCACGCGGGCGCTCGAGGGCCCCGACCGTGATGGCAACGAACCCTAAGGAAGGTCCCCAACTTGGCGATCCAACTCGTAACCACGGCCGCCCAGCTCCGGGCCGAAAGCACCCGGCTGCTCAAGGAGAAGGGCGGCACCTCGCAGGGCCTGGTCCCCACCATGGGCGCCCTGCACGAGGGCCACGCCGAGCTGGCGCGCACCGCCGTCGCGCAGAACGACGTGGTGGTGGTGAGCATCTTCGTCAACCCGCTGCAGTTCGGCGAGGCGGTGGACCTGGAGCGGTACCCGCGGACCCTGGACGCGGACCTGGCGCTGCTGGACGCCGTGGGGGTGGACCTGGTGTTCGCGCCCGACGTGGACGAGGTCTACCCCGGCGGCGACCCCCGGGTGCGGATCAGTGCCGGTCCAATGGCCCGGAAGTGGGAGGGAGCCTCCCGGCCCGGGCACTTCGACGGTGCCCTGACCGTTGTGGCCAAGCTGCTGCACTACGGAATGCCCGGAGCGGCGCCGGGCAGCCAGCTGCCGGCGTACCGGGCGTATTTCGGCCAGAAGGATGCCCAGCAGCTGGCCCTTGTCCAGCGCATGGTGGCGGACCTGAACTTCCCGGTGGAGATCGTCCCGGTACCGATCATGCGGTCACCGGATGGGCTGGCGCTGTCCAGCCGCAACCGCTTCCTCTCCGCCGGGGAACGCGAGGCGGCCCTGGTGCTCTCGAGGGCGCTGCGGCTCATTGAGGAACGGGCCAACGCCCACGAGCCGTTGGACCTCGACTCGGCGCAGGCCCTCGTGGAGTCCCAGCCGCTCGTGGAACTGGACTACTTCGACGTTGTGGATCCCCACACCCTCGAACCGCTGGCCGAGAACTGCAGGGACACCCCGTTCCGCGGCGAGGGCCTGGTGCTCATCGCGGCCAGGGTGGGCCCGGTCAGGCTGATCGACAACGTCCCGCTGGACTCCTAGGCGGTCCCGCTCTCGGCCATGAGCTTCAGGTTGCCGAGGGTTTGCTCCCTTGCCCTCTCCTGGAGCCGTTCCACCAGCACCCGGTCGGCGAATTTGCCGATCGCGGCGCCGGGAACGTTGTATTCGATCTCCAGGGATACCTTGGTGCCGTTGTTCTCGGGCTCGTAGTCCCAGGTCTGCCAGCCTTTGAGCGGCCCCTCGAATTCAATGCGCACGTGCTTGCCGCCGGATCCGGTTGTGGCGTTCTCGACAACCCGGGTCGTGACCGGGAACGGCACGCCGGCCATCAGGTAGCTGTGCTTCACGACGGTTCCGGGGCCGCCGTCGCCCTCCACATTCTTTGCCTCGCTGAGGTTCACCCACCAGGAGGACCAATGGTGGGGGTCCGTGGCGATCCCCGTGACCCGGTCCACGGGTGCGTCGATCTGGATGCTTTGTTGGATGTGGCCCATCGAAACTCCTCTGAATGTGGGTGACAGGCAGCAACCAGCACTGAACGGCGGCGCTCCCTTCCCTACAGGGAACGCCGTTGTGCCCTCCGGGAGTAGGGCAGAAGGTCCTGCCGGGCACGCGGCGGTGCCGGCACCCCGTGGCTGCCGGACGCGGGGCGCAGGAACTTTTTCTGCACGGTCGGGAATTACGGCGGCACGCTGCAGGTTGGCACCTGTTGCAGCGACGACGCTCGCAGACCCACTTCAAAACTCCCTGAGGGAACCCCATGTCTACAGACGTCTCTTCAAAGCCCCCCGGCGATCCGGCGCAGGCCAAGGTTGCCGACGGGGCGGCCGCGCCGCCGGCGCAGATGTCCCGGGAATCCGTAACTATCATCGGCACACTGCTGGTGGCCACCTTCGTGGTCATCCTGAACGAAACCATCATGAACGTCGCGCTGCAGCGGCTGATGGTGGACCTCGGCGTCACCGCACCCACCGTGCAGTGGCTGTCGACCGGTTTTATGCTCACGATGGCCGTGGTGATCCCCACGACCGGCTTCATCCTGCAGCGGCTGACCACCCGCGCCGTCTTTATGCTGGCCATGGGACTGTTCTCCGGCGGCACGCTGCTCGCGGCGCTGGCTCCGGGCTTCGAAATCCTCCTGCTCGCCCGGATCGTCCAGGCCGGCGGCACCGCCATCATGCTTCCCCTGCTGATGACCACCATCCTCACCCTGGTCCCCGTGTCACGCCGCGGCTTCGTGATGGGCAACGTCAGCATCGCCATCTCGGTGGCGCCGGCCATGGGCCCGACGGTTTCCGGGCTGATCCTTGAGCACTTCTCCTGGCGTTTCATGTTCGTCTTTGTCCTACCGATCGCCCTGGCCGCTTTCGCCATCGGCGCCCGGTTCCTGACCAACATCGGCGAGAAGGAAAAGACCAAGCTCGACGTCCTGTCCGTTTTGCTGACCGTTCCTGCCTTCGGCGGCCTCGTCTACGGACTGAGCCAGATCGGCGGCCAGGGCGGTCCCGGCGCGGCCGCCGTCATTGCTCTGGCCGTGGGCGTCATTGCCATGGTCGCGTTTGTGCTCCGGCAGCTGCGGCTGCAGAAGTCCGAGGCGCCCCTGCTGGACCTGCGCGCGTTCACCTTCCGGATGTTCACGGTGTCCGTGCTGCTGCTCGTGGTGGCCATGATCGCCCTGTTCGGCGCGGTGATCCTGCTGCCGTTGTACCTGCAGGAAATCCGCGGGCTGACGTCGCTGGAGACCGGGCTGACCCTGCTGCCCGGCGGCCTCGCGATGGGCCTGCTGGGCCCGTTCATCGGGCGGCTCTTCGACAAGGTCGGCCCGCTGCCGCTGACCGTCACCGGTGCATCCCTGCTGGTCGTGGCCCTGTTCCAGTTCTCCCTGCTGGACGCGGGCACACCCGTCGGGTGGATCATCGCGCTGCACGTGGGCCTGAGCCTGGGACTGGCCCTGATCTTCACGCCCGCGTTCACCACCGGACTGAACCCGCTGCCCCCGCACCTGTATTCACACGGCTCGGCCATCATGAACACCCTGCAGCAAGTGGCAGGGGCCGCCGGAACGGCGCTGCTCGTCTCGATCTACGCGGTCGTGTCCGCCGGCGCGGGAATCGTTGCGGGAATGCACGCGGCGTTCCTTACGGCGTCGGTCATTGCCGTGGCCGCCGTCGTCCTGGCCGCGATGATGCGCAAGACTGCCGCAACGGAACACCCCGCCCCCGCCGCCCCCTAGCCCCATTTAACCCCAACGCGGGGTCACTTAACGCCCGTCCGGAGCCGCGGGACGGGCGTTAAGTGACCCCGCGTTGCTTGGTTGGTGGTGGGGGTGGGGCGGGCTTGGCGGGCTAGCTGGCGAAGAATTCGCTGAGCGCCGAGATGAGCTTGTCCGGTGCCTTGTTGACGCCGTCGTGCCCCATGCCTGGCAGGATCGTGTAGCTGGAGCCGGAGAGCACCTCGTGGATCTGGGCGCAGGCCACACCGAAGTACGCAGGGCTCTTCTCGCCCACGATGATCAGCGTTTCCAGCGGCAGTTCCAGGAACGGCTCCGCCGGCATGTCGGCGGCGATGATGGCCTTGATCTCCCGGACCCCGGTCTTCATCAGCTCGCGCATCTGTTTGCCGATCGGTGTGCCGGCGGCCAGTTTGTTCGCCAGGGTCAGCATGGACAGCGGCATCCGGGACAGGGCGCTGCCGGTCTCCAGGCCCCTGAGCAGCACGGCGAGGGCGCGGTCGTCGTCGCCGGCCGCCGTCGCTTTCTCATACTCGGTGGTCCAGTCAGCGGTGACGCTGTGGTTCACCGAGACGGCCGGGTCGTACACGGCGAGGCGTTCCACCGGCAGGGTGCGGGCGGCGTGCAGTGCCACCGCGCCGCCGAAGCTGTGCCCGAAGACGTCCGTGCTGGAGGTGTGCTTCATCACCGCGTCGAGGTCTTTGATGTCCACATCGAGGGTGTAGTCCTCCGGCTGCGGCGAGGAGGAGCCGCGGCCGCGCCGGTTGAAGGTGTGCACCGGCCGGCCCAGGGAAGCGCTGAGCTTCTGGGCGAACCGCGTGTAGTCGGAGGCGGTCACCATTGAGGCCGCAACTACGACGACGCCGGAGCCCGCCGAGGCAAGCTCGGCACCCGTGCTGAAAAGCTCGATCGTGCCACCGTCGGGGGTCCTGATGTTCTCGCGGGTCATGCTCCGAGCCTAGCCGAGGCTGCAGCTACGGCGTAGTAGGGTTCCCCCGCGGTGGCCGGCTAGTTCCCCAGCCGCCCGCCGGAGACCTCGAGGTAGCAGGAGCCGCAGAGCGATTCGTACCAGACGTCCTGGCCGTCAATCGCGACCTGGTCGCCGTCGAAGACCACCTGGTCACCGGCCCGGCGGGTGTTGAAGATGGCCTTGCGGCCGCAGCGGCAGATGGTCTTGAGTTCCTCAAGGGTGTGCGCGATTTCCAGGAGCCGCAGCGAGCCCGGGAAGGCCCGGGTGCGGAAGTCCGTGCGGATGCCGTAGGCCAGCACCGGAACGTTGTCCAGGACCGCGATCCGGAACAGGTCGTCCACCTGGCCCGGTTCCAGGAACTGGGCCTCGTCCACCAGCAGACAGGCGACCGGCTGGGTGTCCACATGCTCCAGCAGGGCATCCGGATCGTCTCCGTGGGCATGGGCGGTGAACAGCTCACGGGCGGATGCCCCGGCCGGGATCAGGAAGTCCACCGAACGGGTCATGCCCAGGCGGGACACGACGTCGGAGTCGCCCTTGGTGTCCACATCCGGCTTGGCCAGCAGGACCCGCTGGCCGCGTTCCTCGTAGTTGAAGGCGGCCTGCAGCAGGCCCGTTGACTTGCCGGAGTTCATCGCGCCGTAGCGGAAATAGAGCTTGGCCAAAGGGGTCCTTTCGAAAGGGTCGCCCACCGATTGTAAGGGCGCACCCCTCAGCGGCCCAGCTTGAGCCGAGGCCTGCGCGCCGGGAGCGGCCGCAGGGTCCCTTCGCCGGCCAGCAGGAAACGTGCGGCCGCCCGGGGCAGCCGGATTCCGGGCCGCAACGGGCTTTCGTGGAGCTGGCCGGGCAGCACGGCAAATTCAATCGAGGGACGGCGGCGGCGAGCTGGCGGCCGGTCTCGGCGAAGTAGTCCGGGCTCCAGCCGCCGCTCAGCATCAGCGTGGGGGTGGTCACGGACGCGAAGTCCGCCAGCTCGGCATCGGCGTCCAGCACCGCCCGCATCTCCACGACGGCGGCAGGCAGCAGTTCGCGCATCTCGGCGCCCGTGCTGGTCCGGGCGGAGAGGATGCTGAGCATCCGCAGCGCGCCCAGCGGGAGCCTGGAGACCGGCCCGGCCGTCTCGAGGCCCTGGATCAGGTGCGCCCACGCCTCATCGAGCTGCCCGGCAGCCACCGACCGCTCCAGCTCGGGCCGCCAGCGACGGGTGAGGTTGCCGGAGAGCGACACCGCCGCGTCGTAGGTCACCATCCGGTGGATCGGGACCGTCCGGGCCGCCTGCAGGGCCACGAAACCGCCGTAGCTGTGCGCCACGACGTCGTTCGAGCCGGTCTCCCGCAGCACCGCCGCGAGATCGCTGACCTCGGTGGCCGCCGAATAGCCGGGCGGCTGGGGGGAGGGCCGGCGCCTTCGCCGTCGTCGGTGCTGATGGTCCGCGTCTCCACAGCCCTGAGTCTATTCCGCAACCGGCCCTGGCTGTGCGGGACCTGAATGGGCAGAAACCCCGGTAAACTTGGGGATTGTGACTTCCCAAAACACCTCCGCCCCGAACACCGCCGCCGACTCCCACGACGCCAGCGAGCAGACCCGCATCCGGATGGAGAAGCGCGCCAAGCTGATCGAGCGCGGCATCGAGGCGTATCCGGTGGGTGTTGAACGCACACATTCACTCGGTGAAATCCGTGAGAAATACGCACACCTCGAGGCCGACGAAACCACCGGCGACGTCGTCGGCGTGACCGGCCGCATCGTCTTCATCCGCAACACCGGCAAGCTCTGCTTCGCCACGCTCCAGGAGGGCGGCCTTGACGGCAAGGCTGTCCGGCTGCAGGTCATGCTGAGCCTGGCCAACATCGGCGAGGATGCGCTCGCCGACTGGAAGGGCCTCGTGGACCTCGGCGACCACGTTTTCGTCAAGGGCGAGGTCATCTCCTCCCGGCGCGGCGAGCTCTCCGTCATGGCCGGGTCCTGGTCCATGGCCTCAAAGGCCCTGCGACCGCTGCCGGTGCTGCACGCCGAGCTCAACGAGGAAACCCGCGTCCGCCAGCGCTACGTGGACCTCATCGTCCGGGACGAAGCCCGCGAAATGGTTTACACCCGTGCCGCGATCACACGATCCATCCGCGAGACCCTGCACCGCCAGGGCTACGTCGAGGTGGAAACGCCGATGCTGCAGCTGGTCCACGGCGGCGCCACGGCCCGCCCCTTCGAAACGCACATGAACGCGTTCGACCAGAAAATGACCCTGCGCATCGCCACCGAGCTGTACCTCAAGCGAACCGTCGTCGGCGGAATCGACCGCGTCTACGACATGGGCCGCGTCTTCCGCAATGAAGGCGTGGACTCCACCCACAGCCCAGAATTCACCACCCTGGAAAGCTACGAGGCCTGGGCCGACCAGTTCGTCATGGCGGACCGCATCAAGGAGCTCATCCTCGACGCCGCCGATGCCGCCGGCGTGGGCCGGGTCCTGCAGACCGAGGCCGGAGAGATCAACCTCGACGGCGACTGGGCCTGGATGGCGGTCTACCCGGGGCTCTCCGAAACCGTCGGCCAGGAAATCACTCCGGAGACCCCGGCATCGGATCTGCTGGCGCTCGCCGCCAAGCATGAGGTCAAAGTCGACGCCAACTGGGATGCCGAGAAGCTGGTGGTGGAACTCTTCGGCGAACTGGTGGAGCCGACACTGTTGAACCCGACCTTCGTGTACGACTACCCGCCGTCGGCCCAGCCGCTGGCCCGCCAGCACCGCGAGGACGACCGCCTTATCGAGGCGTGGGACCTCATCATCGGCGGCATGGAGCGGGGCACGGCCTTCTCCGAACTGATTGATCCGGTGATCCAGCGGGACCGGCTCACCGAGCAGTCTCGCCGCTCCGCCGCCGGCGACGTGGAGGCCATGCAGCTGGACGAGGATTTCCTCCGCGCTTTGGAGTACGGAGCCCCGCCCATGGGCGGGATCGGCCTGGGCATCGACCGGCTGGTCATGCTCTTCACCGGCGCCGGTATCCGCGAGACCATTCTGTTCCCGCTGCTCAAGCCCGAAGGACACTGACCATGGAGTACATCGCCGTATTGCTGCCCTCCGTGGTGGTCGGCCTGATTTTCTGGTTCGCCATGAAAGCCATTTTCAATGCCGACAAATCCGAGCGCCAGGCCGAAGCGCGTGCCCAGGCGGAAGCCGAGGGAAATGCCCAGGCGCCCGATACCCGCCGCAGCGACGGCGATTCCAACGGCCTGAACTAATAGCGGGCTATTCAACCTTGGGTTTTCCTTGGAAAATCTATTTGGCTTTGACTCGTTGCCATTAAGCAGAGGATACTTTTAAGCAGATAGATCCCGCTTTTCCTAAATACTCATCCTTTTGGAAAGAGAGTCTTTAATGGCACAGAAAGTAAAAATCATCCTTGTTGATGATCTGGATGGGGGATCCGCGGACGAAACCGTCCGGTTTGGCCTTGACGGCGTCAGTTACGAAATCGACCTGTCGGCGGACAATGCCGCGCAGCTGCGCTCTGCAGTTGAGCGGTTTGTGGCCCACGCGCGCAAGACCTCAAGCGGCCGCGCAACCCGCACCAAAATCTCATCCGGCCGGAACCAGGACTCAGCACAGATCCGGCAGTGGGCGCGCGATAACGGCTATGCAGTAAACAGCCGCGGCCGCATCCAGGCTGAAATTCAGGAAGCTTACCAAAAGGCGAATTCCTAGCCGTCAAGCCAAGTATCCTGCGGCGCCTTATGCGCCAGGGCGCATTACCTATCACAAAGCCCCTGCTTTTCCGGTGGGGGCTTTGTCGTGCGTGGCGCCGGCGCCTGCGGTACTGCAGGCCCCCGTGCCGTTCCGGCCGGCCGGGACGGCCTGACCCTGCCGGGGCGGCCTGACCCTGCGGCGGCAGGGTTGCGCCGTGCCCGCCGGCCGCGCTGCAGGGCGCCGTCCGGGCCGCGTGTGCGCCCTGATGTTACGCGGCTGCGGCGTCCCGGTTTCCCCTGTGGCGAACAAGCCCCAATTCTTGAACCCGGCCACGTAGCATCAAAGTACGTCGTAGCTAGGAGTGTGGCGAAATGTTTGAGCGATTTACGGACCGTGCCCGTCGCGTAGTTGTGCTTGCCCAAGAAGAGGCACGCATGCTGAACCACAATTACATTGGTACCGAACACATCCTCTTGGGTCTGATCCATGAAGGTGAAGGTGTTGCTGCCAAAGCCCTTGAGTCCTTGAGCATTTCGCTCGACGGCGTCCGTGAGCAGGTGCAGGAGATCATCGGGCAGGGCCAGCAGGCCCCGTCCGGACACATCCCCTTCACCCCGCGCGCCAAGAAGGTCTTGGAACTCTCGCTCCGCGAGGCCCTGCAACTGGGACACAACTACATCGGCACCGAGCACATCCTGCTCGGTCTCATCCGCGAGGGTGAAGGCGTTGCCGCCCAGGTGCTGGTCAAGCTCGGTGCGGACCTCAACCGGGTCCGCCAGCAGGTCATCCAGCTGCTCTCGGGCTACCAGGGCAAGGAAACCACCGGTGCCGGCGTTGGCCCAGGCCAGGCCGAGGGCACCCCTGCGGGTTCCGTCGTCCTGGACCAGTTCGGCCGCAACCTGACCCAGGCTGCCCGGGAAAACAAGCTGGACCCTGTCATCGGGCGCGAATCCGAGATGGAACGCGTCATGCAGGTCCTGTCCCGCCGCACCAAGAACAACCCCGTCCTGATCGGCGAGCCCGGCGTCGGCAAGACCGCCGTCGTCGAAGGCCTCGCCCAGGCGATTGTCCGCGGCGACGTTCCCGAGACCATCAAGGACAAGCAGCTGTACACGCTGGACCTTGGGTCCCTCGTCGCCGGCTCGCGCTACCGCGGTGACTTCGAAGAGCGCCTGAAGAAGGTTCTCAAGGAGATCCGCACCCGTGGCGACATCATCTTGTTCATCGACGAGATCCACACCCTGGTCGGTGCCGGTGCTGCCGAAGGCGCCATCGATGCGGCCTCGATCCTGAAGCCGATGCTGGCACGCGGTGAGCTCCAGACCATCGGCGCCACCACGCTGGACGAGTACCGCAAGCACATCGAGAAGGACGCCGCGCTGGAACGCCGGTTCCAGCCGATCCAGGTCAAGGAGCCCTCCGTCGCTCACGCGATCGAGATCCTCAAGGGCCTCCGTGACCGGTACGAGGCGCACCACCGCGTCACCATCACCGACGGCGCCCTCGCCTCGGCAGCGAGCCTCTCCGAACGCTACATCTCGGACCGTTTCCTGCCGGATAAGGCCATCGACCTGATCGATGAGGCCGGCGCGCGGCTGCGCATCCGCCGGATGACCGCTCCGCCGGAGCTGAAAATCATGGACGAGAAGATCGCCGCCATGAAGCTGGAGAAGGAATCCGCGATTGACGCGCAGGACTTCGAAGGTGCCGCCTCGCTGCGCGACAAGGAGCAGAAGCTCATTGCCGAACGTGCCGAGAAGGAACGCCAGTGGAAGACCGGCGGCATGGACGACATCTCCGAAGTTGATGAGGACCTGATCGCGGAAGTGCTGGCGAATTCCACGGGTATCCCAGTGTTCAAGCTGACCGAGGAAGAGTCCTCGCGGCTGCTGAAGATGGAAGACGAGCTGCACAAGCGCGTTGTCGGCCAGGACGAGGCCATCAGGTCCCTGTCCCAGGCGATCCGCCGTACCCGTGCAGGCCTGAAGGACCCGAAGCGTCCGGGTGGTTCGTTCATCTTCGCTGGCCCCACTGGTGTCGGTAAGACCGAGCTCGCCAAGGCCCTGGCCGAATTCCTCTTCGGTGAGGAAGACGCCCTGATCACGCTGGACATGTCCGAGTACTCGGAAAAGCACACGGTCTCGCGCCTCTTCGGTGCCCCTCCGGGCTACGTGGGCTACGAGGAAGGCGGCCAGCTGACCGAGAAGGTCCGCCGTCGTCCGTTCTCCGTGGTCCTGTTCGACGAAGTGGAGAAGGCTCACGCCGATCTCTTCAACTCGCTGCTGCAGATCCTGGAAGACGGCCGTCTGACGGACTCCCAGGGCCGCGTGGTGGACTTCAAGAACACGGTGATCATCATGACCACCAACCTCGGCACCCGGGACATCTCCAAGAGCGTTGCCACCGGCTTCCAGTCCGGCACGGACACGCAGACCGGCTACAACCGGATGCGCGCCCGCGTCACGGAGGAGCTCAAGCAGCACTTCCGTCCCGAGTTCCTGAACCGTGTTGACGATGTTGTGGTCTTCCCGCAGCTGACCCAGGACGAGATCATCGAGATCGTGGACATGTTCGTCGGCCGGCTGGAGAAGCGCCTCAAGGACAAGGACATGGGCATCGAGCTCACGCCCGCGGCCAAGATCCTGCTGGCAACCCGCGGCTACGACCCCGCGATGGGTGCCCGGCCGCTGCGCCGGACCATCCAGCGCGAGATCGAGGACCAGCTCTCCGAGAAGATCCTCTTCGGCGAAATCCACGCCGGCGACATTGTTGTAGTGGATGTGGACGGCGAAGGCGACGACGCCAAGTTCACCTTCGCAGGCAACACCAAGCCGCGCATCCCGGAGATCGCTCCGAGCGTCTAGGCAGTCAAGCCAAAGGCGCGGTGCCAGAAGGCCCCGGCCGCTTCCGTCAAGGAAGCGGCCGGGGCCTTCTGTCGCTGGCACGCGGGCGGTGTCAGGCGCTGACGGTGATCCATTCGCCGTCGATGGTGGCCTTCAGCTTGGCCAGCGGCGCCTTTGCGGGCCCGTTGACCACGCTGCCGTCGGATCCCTTGAAGGAGGAACCGTGGCAGGGGCATTCGAAGTCTTCTCCGGCGGGGGCCACCGGGCAGCCGGCATGCGTGCAAGTCGCGTCGTACGCCAGGACGGTCGTCTCATCCTTCCGGAAGATCACCACCGTCTTGCCGTCCATTTTCGCGGTGGCCGTTCCGCCCACCTGCACGTCGCCGAGCTTGCCGACCCTGACCGGAGTGCCGGCCGGAACGGAGGTGCCGGCCGAGGCCGTGGAAGCCGGGGTGTCAGTCGTGGAGACGGCGCAGGCGGAGAGGGCCAGGGCGCTGCCGCCCACGGCGCCGGCACCGAGCAACAGCGAGCGTCGAGGCAGGGACTTTTCAGGGTTCATGGACCCATCATGCCAACAGTCCCTGAGAGCCGCCTGCAATGCGTGGCCATCCAATGTGAAAGCAGTGTTTCACTCTGAGTGAACGGGGTGTGATGCGGGCCACGGTGGGTGTTGAATCGGTGCATGGCTTCCACGGATTCAGAGACCCTGAGTGAAAAACCCGAGACACCCTTCCACGACATGGACCACTACCTCGCCATCCCGAGGGTCAGCGGACTGGCGCTGAGTCCGGACGGCGGAAGGCTGGTCACCACCGTGGCCACGCTCAACGACAAGGGCACCGAATACCGCACCGCCCTGTGGGAGCTGGACCCGGAAGGGCGGAAGCAGGCCCGCCGGATCACCCGCAGCGCCAAGGGCGAGGCCGGGGCCGTGTTTGCCGCCGGCGGTGAGCTGTACTTCAGTTCCGCGCGCCCCGACCCGGAAACCCCCGAGGCGGATCCGGTCAACGCCCTGTGGGCGCTGCCCGCGGACGGCGGCGAGGCCCGTGTTGTGCTCACCCGGGCCGGCGGTGTCAGCGGCCTGCTGGCCGCGAAGGAGACCGGCGCCCTTTTTGTCAACGCCTCCGTGCTGGCGGGGGCCACGGACGAGGACGGCGACGAGGAGCGCCGCAAGTCGCGCAAGGACAACAAAGTTGCTGCCATCCTGCACAGCGGGTATCCGGTCCGCTACTGGGACGCCGATCTGGGACCCGCCCAGCCGAGACTCTTCGTCGTCGAACCCGGCGAGGAGAAGGAGCCGGGCAAACCCACGACGGTTGACGCCGCCGCGCCGCTGAAGCTCCGCAACCTCACGCCCGACGCCGGCGCCGGCCTTCGCGATGCAGAGTCGGTCGTCAGCCCCGACGGCAGGACCATCTACAGCAGTTTTGCAAAGCCGCTCGCGTACGCGAATTCCCGGTCTGTTCTCGTCGCAATCGACGTGGCCAGCGGGAAGCGCACGGTGCTGTTGGACACCGAGGGCATGAGCTACTTCCCCGGGCCGGTCAGCCCCGACAACAGGACCTTGGCCGTGCTGAGCGAAAGCGACACCACTCCTGAGCAGGCCCCGCAGCTCAGGCTGCACCTGCTCGACGTTTCCGGCGCTTCGTCCGGACCAGGGACGGCAGGGGAAGCCGCGCTGAAGCCGCTCGTGCCCGGCTGGGACCGCTGGCCGCGGCCCGCCGCCTGGCTGCCGGACGGATCGGCCCTGCTCGTCACCGCCGACGAGGACGGCGCCTCACCCGTCTTCCGGATCAGACTGTCCGGCGACGGCGACGGCGATGACACAGCGGGCAGCGTCACCCGCCTGACCGCCGATACCGCCGCGTACACCGACGTTGTGGTCGCCCCGGACGGTCGCACCGCCTATGCGCTGCGCAGCTCCTACGAGTTCCCGGCCGAAGCCGTCCGGATCGACCTCGCCAGCGGCGACGTCGTCCGGCTCCCCGCCCCCGCCGAACGCCCGCACTACCAAGGCTCGCTGGAACGCGTGGAGACGACGGCGGCAGACGGCACCCGCGTGCCGGCATACCTCGCCCTCCCCGAAGGTGCCTCGGCCGGCAGCCCGGCGCCACTGCTGCTCTGGATCCACGGTGGCCCGCTCGGGTCCTGGAACGCCTGGACCTGGCGCTGGAACCCCTGGCTGCTCGTCGCCCGGGGGTATGCCGTGCTGTTGCCGGACCCGGCCCTGTCCACGGGGTACGGCCAGCACCACATCCAGCGCGGCTGGGGTGCATGGGGCCAGGCGCCATTCACCGACCTGATGGCCATCACCGACGCAGTTGTGCAGCGCCCTGACATCGATGAGACCCGCACGGCTGCCATGGGCGGGTCCTTCGGCGGCTACATGGCCAACTGGGTGGCCGGGCATACGGACCGGTTCCGGGCGATCATCACCCATGCCAGCCTCTGGGCGCTGGACCAGTTCGGCCCCACCACCGACGATGCGCAGTACTGGCTCAGGGAGATGACGCCCGAGATGGCGCTGGAGAACTCCCCGCACCTGCACGTCGGGAACATCAGCACCCCGATGCTCGTCATCCATGGCGACAGGGACTACCGCGTCCCGATCGGCGAGGGCCTGCGTCTTTGGTACGAACTCCTCTCCAAGTCCCAGCTTGCGGCCGACGAGAACGGCGAAACCGAGCACCGCTTCCTCTATTTCCCGGACGAAAACCACTGGATCCTGCAGCCGCAGCACGCCAAGGTCTGGTACGGCGTCGTCGAGCACTTCCTCGCCAAGAACCTGCTGGACAAGGACCTGCCGGTCCCTGCCGAGCTGGGACTCTAGGCGCCTGCCGGCCGGCCCGGAGGCTGCGTCCGCCGGGCCCGCATAACGGGTCAGCGATCCCGGTCCCCGTAGGATTGGGCTGTGACTGAGACAATCCGCATCCGCCCTGCCCGCACCAGCGATGTCGGGGCGATCAAGACACTCGTGGCGCCGCTGGCGGAGCAGCGGATCCTCATGGCCAAGGAAACCGTGGCGTACTACGAAAGCCTGCAGGAGTTCCGGATCGCCGAATCACCCGACGGTGCGGTGATCGGCTGCGGAGCGCTCCACGTCATGTGGGAAGACCTCGCCGAGGTACGCACGCTCGCGACATCGGATGCCTGGCGGGGAAAGGGCGTGGGCCACCTGCTGGTGGAGCGCCTGCTGGAAGAGGCCAGGGCGCTCGGGGTCTCCCGTGTGTTCTGCCTGACTTTCGAGGTGGACTTCTTCAGGAAGCACGGCTTCGAAGTCATGGCCGACCAGACCGCCGTCGACCCCGTGGTGTATTCGGAACTGCTGCGCTCCCATGACGAGGGCGTTGCCGAGTTCCTGGACCTCGCCCGGGTGAAGCCCAACACCCTCGGCAACACCCGGATGATCAAGACGCTGTAGTTCCGGCCCTAAAAACGACGCCGGGAGATTGGGCGGCACGGGGTCCCTGTTGCCTCATTGCAATACCTCCGGGAAGGGTGATTCGTTGCCTCATCTGAAAACCTCCGGATGAGTGCTTCGTTGCCTCATTGCAATACTTCCGGAACTTTCAGTTGTTCCAAGCTGTGTTGACGGGTTTGACGGTGGCCGGTTGTTTGGCTCTGGCCAGTGTTTCCAGCTGGGCGGTGAGTGCCATGATTTGGCGTGAGAGAGCGCCGGGTTTGATCTGTTTGAAGGCGGCGTTCATCCGGATGATTGGGCGCTTGCTCATCTTCTCGTGCCGGACCGCGCGCTGGTGGGGTGTGGCCGGTGCGTCGTGCTTTTTGGTCACTTTCGCGCCGTGCCGCTCTTTCTCGATGAGTTTTTGCTGGGGCAGCAGGTAGTTGGTGAAGATCCGGTCCAGTTCCCAGATCTCGTTGAGTTTCTCCAGCTCCGCGGGGGTGTCGTAGCGCAGGTATCCGACCAGTTCACGGACCCTGGCCCAGTTCTTCTGCTCCACGTGGGCGCCGTCGTTCTTGTTCCCGGGCCGGGACCGGGTGAAGGTGATCTGGTGCGCACGGCAGTAGGCCAGCAGATGGTCGTTGATGAACTCCGAGCCGTTGTCCGAATCGATTCCGATGATCGGGAACGGGAACACGGCGGTGACGTGCTCGAGGGCCTCGAAGACCCATTTGGCCGCCTTGTTCCGCACGGACCGGTTCACCGTCCATCCGGTGGAAATATCGGTCACGGTCAGGGTGAAGCAGAACTCCCCGAAGCTGTTGCCTCCCTCGTGGCCGACCAGATCGATCTCCACGAATCCCGGCACGGCGTCGTCCCATTCGGCCCAGGTCCGGACCGGGATCTGGGATTTCAGCAGGGTGCCGGGCTTGGTGTGTGAGCGTCCCCGCGGGAAGAGTTTCGCCCGTTCGCCGGCGAGCTTGCGGTCGATGGTTGCGGCGCTCATGCGCATCAGCAGTGCGGCCTGGTCATCGGTGACCGCGAGCTCCTTGTCCCGGCGCAGCAGCGGCACCAGGACCGGCAGCATCGGTGCCAGCAGCCTGCCGGCAGGGGCGCGCAGTACCGCCCAGCACTTGATCAGCGGCGGCAGCAGATCCGGACCGTAGACCGGCGTCCTGCCCGGTCTGGGCTTCACGATCTTCAGGACCAGGGCTTCCCGCAGGGCCGTCCGGGCGTAGTCGCGGTGCCAACCGGTCAACTCGACCAGCTCGTTCAGGATCCGGGTCTTCCCTGCACGATCGACGCTCTTGTAGGCGAGGGCTTTCTTCTTCGTCACAGCCTGGCGCTGGGCCATCGTTAGCTCCATGAAAACGGGCATAACCCTCATCCGCTGCCACCGCCGTGAACCACGCCGCTACGCGGAGGTTTTCAACTGAGGCAACGTATCCGGCTACGCGGAGGTTTTCTATGAGTCAACGCGGGGTCTTCCCATCCGTAAATTTGATGGATAAACTAATCCCGGTTCAAGGCGGCGGACCCCCCGACTTCCAAAGGCAAAAACTTTGCACGAGCGCGCCATTTTTCCAGATTTCTCCGCATTCCAAATGACCATCAGCGGCGCCGCCGGACTGCTCCGCGGCCCGGAGCAATCGGCCGGGAACGGTGCAGCCGCGGACCCGGCGCCGGGCCCGGTCGCCGGCGTCGTTTCCGGCCCGGCCCCCGGGATCGACCGGGGGCGGCAGGCCGCGCCACCGTTCTCCTGGCTTGGCAGCGACGCCTGGCCGAGCTTTCCGTCGGGGACGGACAAACGTTCCTGACCTCCCCGGTCCGCGGATCCGGGTCCCGGGGTGCCGTCCGGCCGCACCCCGGTTCCGCTTCGGGGCTCGTAAAACCGGAGCCTACCGCTGGCAGGGGCCCGGTAGTAGGGTCTAAGCAAGCAGCCAGGACACCATCCAGGGAGCACCGCCATGAAGAAGCTCATCAATGATCCCCGCGCCGTGGTTGACGAGTCAGTGGAGGGTTTCGGGCTTGCCCATGCCGACCTCGTGACCGTCTTTGCGGACCCCAAATACATCGTGCGCAAAGATGCTCCGGTGGCAGGGAAAGTCGGCCTGGTCTCCGGCGGCGGCAGCGGGCATGAGCCCCTGCACGGCGGCTACGTTGGCCTGGGAATGCTCGACGCCGCCGTGCCGGGCGCCGTTTTCACCTCGCCAACACCGGACCAGATCCTTCCCGCCACTCTCGCCGTCAATTCAGGTGCCGGCGTCGTGCACATCGTGAAGAACTACACGGGCGACGTCCTTAACTTTGAGACGGCCTCCGAGCTGGCAGAGGCGGAGGGCGTCAAGGTCCGCACGGTGCTCGTCAACGACGACGTGGCGGTGCAGGACTCGCTCTACACCGCCGGACGCCGCGGCGTGGGCGGAACCGTCCTCGTGGAAAAGATCGCCGGTGCCGCCGCCGAACGGGGAGACAACCTGGACGCCGTCGCGGCAATCGGTGACCGCGTCAACCAGAATGTGCGCAGCATGGGCGTCGCGCTCACTGCCTGCACCGTTCCGCACGCGGGGGCGCCCAGCTTCGTGTTGGAGGAAAACGAGATCGAAATCGGCATTGGCATCCACGGGGAACCTGGCCGGCACCGGATCCCCATGGAGAACGCCGACGGCATCACCGACCGGCTGCTTGAGCCGGTGGTCAGCGACCTGGGCCTGGCTTCCGGGGAAAAGGTCCTCCTGTTCGTCAACGGCATGGGCGGCACTCCGCAGAGCGAGCTCTACATTGTCTACCGCCGCGCCGCGCAGCAGCTGGCCGAGAAGGGCATCACCGTCGCCCGCTCGCTGGTCGGGAACTACATCACCTCGCTTGAAATGCAGGGCTGTTCCATTACCGTGCTGCGCCTCGATGATGAGATGACGGCGCTCTGGGATGCGCCCGTCCACACGCCGGCCCTCCGCTGGGGCGTCTGACCGTGGGGCTGGACGTCAACTGGGCGCTCCGGTGGCTGACCCTCTCGGCGCAGGCCATGGCGGAGCACCGGGAAGAACTCATCGAACTGGACCGGCCGATCGGCGATTCGGACCACGGCGAGAACATGGACCGCGGCTTCAAAGCGGTCATGGCCAAGCTCGCCGAGGCGCCACCGGAAACTGCAGGGGCGGCGCTGAAACTTACCGCCATGACCCTCATGTCCAAGGTCGGCGGAGCCGCCGGGCCGCTCTACGGCACCGCCTTCCTCCGGGCGGCCACGGCGCTGGGCGAGACGGCCGACATCGACGCAGCCACCCTGGCCTCGGCCTTCCAGGCCGCGAGGGACGGGATCGTGGCCCGCGGAAAGGCCGAATCTGGCGACAAGACGATGGTGGACGCCTGGACCCCGGCGGTTGACGCGGCCGCTGCCGCCGCCGGAGACAGCGATGTGCACAAGGTCCTGGCGGCCGCCGCCGAGGCGGCCGAAGCCGGGGCCGTGTCCACCGACCCGATGCTCGCCCGCAAGGGGCGCGCCAGCTACCTCGGGGAACGCAGCATCGGCCACCGGGATCCCGGCGCGGTCTCCAGCGCCCTGATCCTGCGCGCCGCCGCCGGGGCAGCCGAATGACGGTCAATCTCGTCGTCGTCTCCCACAGCGACAAGATCGCCGACGGCGCCGCCGAGCTTGCCGCCGAGATGGCGCCCGACGTGCTGATCCTTCCTGCCGGCGGCACCGACGACGGCCGGATCGGCACGAGCCTGGAGCGGGTCATGGCCGCGCTGGAACAGGCAGGTGACGCCAACAGCGACGGCGTCGTCGTCCTGACAGACCTCGGCTCGGCGGTGATGACAGCCGAGTCCGCGAGGGAATTCATGGCGGACCCCTCCTCCGTGCTGCTGGCAGATGCGCCCCTCGTCGAAGGCCTGGTCGCTGCTGCAGTGGCGGCACAGGCCGGAGCCGATGCCGAGGGCGTGAAGGAAGCCGCGGAAGCCGTGTACCGGCCGCCGGCAGCGCCGCAGCACGCGCACGAGCACCGGCCCCCCGAGGCGACAGGGGACTTTGAACTCGTTAACCAGGCCGGCATGCATGCCCGTCCAGCCGCGAAGATTGCCGGCGGCCTGTCCGGCATGGACGCCGAGGTGACCCTCAACGGCGTCGACGGAGCGTCGATGACGGAACTCATGATGCTCGGAGCGGCCAAGGGAACGGTCCTGCACGTTGAAGCAAGCGGCCCGGACGCCGCGAAAGCCGTGGACTATCTGCGCGGACTGATCACGGCCGGCTTCGGCGAACCCTAAGCCACGTTCACACCGTGCCGGCCGCGGTCAGATCAGATGCCACCGGGGCCCGCCGGGCTCCGGCAGCACGCCGATCAAATGGCTGAGATGGTTCGGATCCAGCGGCTGATGTTTTCCGGGTTCACCGCGTTCGCCTTTCTCCACGCGGTCTAGGCTGCCTGCCGGAGCCCGTCCGCGTCCAGTAGCACCCCGGCTGAGATGAACCTGCCGCACTGCGCGCCGTGCGGGTACGCAACCCGCGGGGTAAACGTCAGGGTCCGGACCGGCAGGGGGAGGCCGCTGGCGCCGGTGCCGCCCACGGTGGCCTCAATGGGGGATTCAGTGAGCTGATCCAGCATGAGCATCCCCGTCAGGGTGCCGTCAGGTGAGGCGGTTGCGGAACAGGGACCGTCGTTGCTGTCCGCGCCTTGTCCACATCCCTGATCCACAGTGGTAGTCCCCGGGAGCAGCTCAAGATCAGCCTCTTTGCAGCGCCCGTCCTGGCAGGCTTTGAGCCGGAGTGTTTTGACCGAACCGGCGTACTCCCGGGCCACGGTCAGCGCAACCACCGGTGCCTGGGCGATTGCCGGGCACACCACCTCCTGGGGCTGGCACCCGGTGGCCAGCAGTGCGGTGCAAGCCATGCCCACGAGCGCCGCGAACGTGCGCATCCTTCAGGGTAGTTCCGGCTGGCCTTTCCGGCTAGGGCGCGGCGCCGGATTCAGGCGGGCAGCTGCAAGCCCGCGGGCTGCAGTTCGGCCAGCCCGTCACCCAGCAGTCCGGCCAGCGCGCGCTCCAGCTGCTCGGGAGGGGCGTTGAGCCGGTGCAGGGCGGCAAGCGGGATTCCGATCCCGGCCGGTTCGAAGCCAAGGTCCGCCGGGGCCCGCTGGAACAGTTCCGGGGCCACCGGCGACTCGGCCGCGCGCAGCACCGCCATCACCGCTCCCCGCACCTGGCGGTCCGTTCCGTGCCACGACTGCCCCTTGGGCGTGTACGTTGGCGGCGGCTCACCCGCTGCGAGCCAGGCGCAGGCGCCACTGACCGGGCATTGCCCGCACTTGGGCGACCGCGCCGTGCATACCAGGGCGCCCAGTTCCATGACGGAGGCGTTCCAACGGACCGAGGAGCCGGCCCCGTCCGGCAGCGCCTGCGCGGCGAGCCGCATCTCCGCGGCGGTCAGCGACTGCGAAGGCAGGGCTGAACCGGAAAACAGGCGGGCGTGCACGCGGCGGATATTGGTGTCCACCACGGTTTCGCGACGCCCGAAGGCGAAGGCGGCGACGGCTGCCGCCGTGTAACTGCCCACTCCGGGCAACTCCAGCAGTTCCGGGTGCGTTCCGGGAACCTCTCCGCCATGGTCGGAACAGATGGCGACGGCGGCCGCGTGCAGCCGGAGCGCGCGCCTCGGGTAGCCGAGCCGTCCCCAGGCCCGGACCGCTTCCCCGGCGGGTTCCCGGGCCAGGTCAGCAGGCTCCGGCCAGCGCCGCAGCCATTCCCGCCAGACTGGCAGCACACGAACCACCGGCGTCTGCTGCAGCATGATTTCGCTGACCAGCACACCCCACGGGGTGCATTCAGTGGCCCGCCACGGCAGTTCCCGGGCGTTGGACTCGAACCAGGTGGCGAGGGCCTCATGGAGGGCGGGCAGCGGAAGGGCAGCGGAAGCTTCTTCCGCGCGGGCGGCTGCTGGGGCGGCGGGGGAATCGGCGAGAGCTTTGATGGATTCAGCGTAATAGATGAGGGCCACACTCCGCCTGCGGCGTGGGAGGGCCGCATACCCGGCGCTGTTCTCTAGCCTAGAAGGATGGGCAGGCAAGATAATTCCGGAACCCAGGGTTCCCGGCCGAGGGCTTCCGGCAGCGGAGCACCCGCGGGACGCAATTCCGTAAGCCATTCGGAGCGCAAACCTGCGCGCAAGCCTGCCCGAAAAAAGGTCAGCCCCGTTTACCGCCGCCGGCGGCTTTTCGTCGGCGCCGCCTTGTTGCTCGTCATCGCCGTCGCCTTGGGGGGATTTGCCGCTGCCTCGGGCGTCCTCAATGCCGGTCAGTCCGGCTCCGGCGGGGGAACGGCTCCCTCGGGCCAGGAAACGGGGACGGCCACAAGCCCGGAACCCACGGCTTCCCCTTCGGCTGCCCCGACCGGCAACGGCTGCGAGCAGAACCTGGTGACCGTCACGGCCGCCACGGACAAGCCCGCCTACGCCGCCGGCGAGAACCCGCTGCTCACGCTCAAGGTGACGAACGGCAACAAGGTGCCGTGCGAGGTCAATATCGGGACTTCGCAGATGGAATTCCTGGTCACGAGCGGCTCGGACCGGATCTTCTCCTCCACTGACTGCCAGACGGACCCGACCGACCTGGTGAAGACCATCGCGCCCGGGCAAAGCGAGACGGCAAACTTCCCTTGGCAGCGCAACCGCACGGTCCAGGGCTGCGCGGCGATCGACGCCAAACCCGGAGCGGGCGGCGCGTATTACGTCTTTACTGCGCGTCTGGCGAACAAAACCAGTGCCAAAGCCGTCTTCCAGCTCAACTGACCCCCATGGTGGTTAGAGGAACCGGTCCAGCAGGCTCGCCTCCGCCATCCGGCTGAGGCCCTCGCGGACCGTCCGGGCGCGCTGGTCGCCAATCCCGTCCACCGTCATCAAGTCATCAATCGTGGCCGCCATCAGGAACTGCAGGCCGCCGAAGTGGTCCACCAGCCGGTCAGCGACGGCCTTGGGTACGGCCTTCAGCCCGGACAGCAGCCGGTATCCGCGCGGCTGCACGACGGCGTCGAGGTTGGCCTCACCACCGGCGAAACCGACAATCCCGGCAATCTTCCCCAGATCGATCAGCTCCGTGGGGCCCAGGCTCACGAGCGCCTTCACGGCCTTATCGACATCCTCGGCGGAGGTATCGGGGCCGGAGTAGTCGCGGATGATCACATCGCTGCCGGGGCCGCGGCCCACGGTCAATTCGTCCAGCTGCAGTGAAAGCAGCCGGCCGTCCTCGCCGAGTTCCAGCACATACTGTGAGATCTCTTCCGAGATACGGCGGACCATTTCCTGGCGCTGCAGGGTGACCGCAACATCGCGGACCGTCACCATGGCCTCGATTTCCAGGGCCGAGAGGGAACTGGTCACCTGGTCCAGCCGGGACCGGTAGCGCTCCAGCGTTGCCAGGGCCTGGTTGGCCCGGGCCAGGACCTTTTCCGAGCCCTCCAGGACGTGCCGCAGCCCGTTCACATAGAGGGCGATGATCTGCATGGACTGGCTGACCGAGATGACCGGGACGCCGGTCTGGATGGCGACACGCTCCGCCGTCCGGTGTCGGGTGCCGGATTCCTGGGTCTCGATGCTGGAGTCGGGGACCAGCTGCACGGCCGCGCGGAGAATGTTGCTGGCATCCTTGTCGCAGATGATGGCGCCGTCCATTTTGGCCAGTTCCCGCAGCCGGGTGGGCGAGAAATCGATTCCGATGTCGAAGCCTCCGGAGCAGATGGACTCGATGGTCCTGTCGATGCCCAGCACAATCAGGGCGCCGGTCCGTCCGCGGAGGATGCGTTCCAGGCCGTCCCGGAGGGGGGTGCCCGGTGCCACTCGGCCCAAGGTCGCCTTGAGTGAATCTTCAGGGCTCCGAGCCATAGATCTTCCCTTCAAAGGTGCAGGCCTCAGCCTGCAAGTGCGCCGGTTTCCAGTGTTTCCCGGCAGGATCAAAAGTACTCGGTTCCCCGCTCTCACCATAGTAAAGGTAAAGCGGGCCAACTTCCGCACGGACAAGCCCCAAAGTGGCCCATTAGTACCTTCGCGCGAACGCCTCGGGAATGCCCCCGAAGGTCCCGCCCCGGGGCTGCATTTTTGAGGGGCAGGGGTCCGGCTTTGCCCTGGCTTTGCACCGACATCGCGGCGGCGGCGCGGGCTGCGATAAACTTGAATCCTGGGGTGTACCGTCGGCTCCCCGCCGCCGCGCCCCCACAATCGCCCCAGCAGTCACGCAGAACTCCCAGCAGAACAACCAGCGACCCCGCCGGGCCAGCCTGATTCCCGCAGGCCCGGGACCGCAACCACTCAAAGCCGCAGCGAAAGTAGCACCGTGTCCCAAGAAGTCCTTAGCCCCGCCCGAGTCCAGGAGATTCACAAGCAGGCGGCCCGGCGTCGGACATTCGCGGTCATTTCACACCCCGATGCCGGCAAGTCCACGCTGACCGAGGCGCTCGCGCTGCACGCGAAGGTGATCGGCACCGCCGGCGCCTCCAGCGGCAAGGCCAACCGCAAGGACACGGTCTCGGACTGGATGCAGATGGAAAAGGACCGCGGCATCTCGATCAGTTCCGCGGCCCTGCAGTTCTCCTACCGGGACACCGTGATCAACCTGCTGGACACCCCCGGCCACGCGGACTTCTCCGAGGACACCTACCGGGTGCTGGCCGCCGTCGACTGCGCCGTTATGCTGGTGGACGCCGCCAAGGGCCTGGAAACCCAGACCATGAAGCTCTTCGAGGTCTGCAAGCAGCGCAACCTGCCCATCATCACCGTGATCAACAAGTGGGACCGGCCCGGCCTCGACGCACTGGCCCTCATGGATGAGCTCACCGAGCGCACCGGCCTCCAGCCGATGCCGCTGACCTGGGCCGTTGGCATCTCGGGTGACTTCCGCGGAGTGTGGGACCTGCGCAATGACCGCTTCGCCCAGTTCAAGCGCAACAACGCCGGCGCCAACATCGCCCTCACCGAGTACTTCACACCGGAGCAGGCCGCGGCCAGCCAGGGGGATGACTGGTCCAACGCCGTCGATGAGGCCGGCCTCGTCATCGAGTCCAACCTGGAGTTCGACGTCGACGCCTTCCATGCCGGCAAAGCCACGCCGATCCTCTTCAGCTCCGCCGCGCTGAACTTCGGCGTGAAGGAGATCCTCGACGCCCTCGTGGACTTCGCCCCGCCGGCCGCCCCGCGGCCCGACGTCGACGGCGCCGCGCGGCCCGTCGATGCGCCCTTCTCCGGCTTCGTCTTCAAAGTCCAGGCCGGCATGAACAAGGCCCACCGCGACCACGTCGCCTTCATCCGGGTCTGCTCCGGCATCTTCGAACGCGGCATGGTGGTGACGCAGGGCCGGACCGGCAAGTCGTTCGCCACCAAGTACGCCCAGCAGGTCTTCGGCCGTGAACGCGAGGTCATCGACGAAGCGTTCCCCGGAGATGTTGTGGGCCTCGTGAACGCGTCTTCGCTGCGGGTCGGCGACAGCCTCTTCCTTGAGCAGCCGGTGGAGTTCCCCGCCATCCCGCTGTTCGCCCCGGAGCACTTCCAGGTGGCGCGGTCCAAGGACCCCAGCCGGTTCAAGCAGTTCCGCCGCGGCATCGAACAGCTGGAACATGAGGGAGTCATCCAGGTGCTCCGCTCGGACGTCCGCGGCGATCAGGCCCCGGTGCTGGCCGCCGTCGGCCCCATGCAGTTCGAAGTCGTGGAGGACCGCATGGCCCACGATTTCAGCGCGCCGATGCGGCTGGAGCGCCTGCCTTATTCCATCGCCAGGATTTCGACGGCGGATGCCATGCCGGCACTGGCCAACGTTCCCGGCGCCGAGGTCCTGCTGCGCTCCGACGGCGAATACCTCGCGCTGTTCAACGATGTGTGGGCCCTGCGCCGGATTGAGAAGAACCATCCGGACCTGACGCTCCTGCCGATTGGCACGCACAATCCCGCAAAGTAGTGGCCGGGATGGGCTTGCGGGCGGGACAAAAGGATCGCCCGGGGGTCTTCCTGAATCCGGGAATCGCGGTATCATAAGTAACCTTGCTAATTATGCGGGCGCCGGACCTTCTTCTGATTCCGGTATTGGACTGATCCGCCACCGGCGGGCCCCGCTATAAGGGACAGCGAACACCAGTTGACAGAGCTCATTTCACCTCCGGCCAGTTCCATACCGGCCGCATCAAAGCACCGCATGGAACCCGGCTACCTGCTCAGCGGGCGGTACCGGATCGCGGACCTTCTTGGCAGGGGAAGCCAATCCACCGTCTTCCGGGCCTACGATGAGCTCCTGCAGCGCGAGGTGGCGGTCAAGCTTTTCCGCAACGTCTCGGATGATCTGGAACAAACCCGCCGGCAGGGCGAGGAAATCCGGATCCTGGCCGGAATGAGCCATCACGCCCTCGTGACGCTTTTCGACGCCGGCGCCGACCTGAGCGACCCGGCCGACCGGCTCACCTACCTTGTGACGGAACTGGTGCACGGACGTGACCTGCGCCACCGCGGGGCCCAGGGCCCGCTCTCGGCCGCGCACATGGCCCACATCGGCTACGACCTGGCGGACGGGCTTTCCTACATCCACCACCACGGCATCGTGCACCGGGACGTCAAACCCGCGAACATCCTGCTAGTGGACTACAGCAACGACGACCGGCGCCCGCGGGCCAAGCTGACTGATTTTGGCGTCGCCGTCGTGATGGGCAATGGCCCGGTATCGGACGACGGCGGAACCTCCGGGACACCTGCCTACCTCAGCCCCGAGCAGGCGGCCGGCGAACCCGTCGGACCGCTCAGCGACGTGTACTCGCTTGGCCTGGTGCTGCTGGAAGGCCTGACCGGAAAGATGGCGTACCCCGGCGCGCCGATCCAGTCCGCCGTCGCGCGGCTGCTCAAAGACCCGCAGATTCCCGAGGAGCTCGCCCCCATGTGGTTTGCGCTGTTGTCCTCCATGCTGGCCCGGGACCCGGCGCAGCGCCCCCCGGCCCGGGAAGTATCACTGGCCCTGCGCCAGGAAGTGATCAACACCGCGGCGCGCCACCGCATGGACCCGGCACCGGCACCCTCGGACGAGGAAGGCCGGATGCGCGCCGTCGAACGGTACCGGATCCTTGACACCCCGGCGGACGGGGCCTTCGACCGGATAGCGGGCCTCGCGGCGCGGATGTTCTCGGTGCCGGTGGCGATCGTGAGCGTGGTGGACCATGACCGGATCTGGTTCAAGGCACACCACGGCACCGAGGTCAGCCAGATCGGCCGCGACCCGGGGCTGTGCGCCTCCGCGATCCTGCAGGACGACGTCTGGGTGATTGAGGATGCGGCCAGGGACCCCCGCACCCTCGCCAACCCGCTGGTGGCAGGCGAGTTCGGCCTGCAGTTTTACGCCGGCGTCCCGCTGCGCACACCTGACGGTTACAACCTGGGCACGTTCTGCATCCTGGACCGGGAACCGCGGGAATTCAGCGCCGAGGACGCCCGGACGCTGCAGGACCTGGCCGCGATCGTGATGAACGACCTGGAGATGCGGCTGCAGAGCCGGGAAGCTATCGCCAGTTAGCCGGCCGTGTTCAACGCCTGCCGTGTTCAACGCCTGCCGTGTTCAACGCCTGCCGTGTTCAACGCCTGCCGTGTTCAACGCCTGCCGGCGTGGAGCGCCAGTTCCAGTTCGAACCGGGCCTTCGGGTCCTCCAGGGTATCGCCGAACAACTCGCGCAGCTGCGCCGCCCGGTAACCCACGGTCTGCGGGTGGATCCCGAGCTCAGCCGCAACCGGGGCCCGCTGGCCCCAGTGCCGCAGCCAGGACAGCAGCGTCTCTGCGAGCCGCTCCCGCTGGGCCGGGCGAAGCCCCTCCAGTGGCGCCAGGCGGCGGTTGGCCAGTTCCGCGATCGCGGACGGCTCCGCACCGAGGATCACCTCGGCCAAGTGCTCGTCGGCCCAGATCGGCGGGTCCGCCGGACCTTCACGGGGCGGCAGCACCGAGGCTGCGAGCACAGCCAGGCGCAGCGACTCGGGGACTTTTTCCCAGCCTCCGGCCGGCCCCACGGCCGCTCCCCGGCCGCGCAGCGCCTTTTCCAGGTCCGCACGTGCGGACTTTGACGTCCGGGCCGGAACCAGGGCGACTGCGTCGGTCTCGCGTTCGATGACCAGCGTGCCCGGCCCCAGCCTGAGCCGCAGCCCCGCGGACCGGTCCAACGGGAGGGTGACCACGACCATCCGCTGCGGCAGGGACCAGTCCGCCATTGCTGCCGTCTGGCGCAGGGCCGCCTCATCCGCCTGCCCCAGGAGCAGCAGATCCAGCAGTTCGGTGCGCCGCCGGTCCACCGCGCCGGCCCGTTCCGACTGTTCAAAGGCATACGCCTCGGCGCTGACAGCGGAAAGTTCGTCGATGTAGGCGAGGATCGACTCGCCAAGATCCACCACCACACTTTGGCCGAGGTGGTGCTCCACGGACACCCGGGACATCTCCCGGAAGGTCACGCGGGCGCCCATCCGGTACGCGCTCAGAAGCGCATCCATGCTCCGGCCCTGCCGGAATTCCCCGCTCCCCAGCCCCGCCACGAGCTGCCGGCTCTCCTCCGACAAGGCTGGCAGCCGCGTTCCGGGCAGCTGCAGGAAGCGGTCCAGCGCGGCAGCCACGCCCCGGCGCAGGCCCCGCCCGAACCGGCCCTCGATCGGCCTGGCATAGGCCGGCACGAGCTGCGGCACTGCGTCGATGATTGCCTCGACAATGCCGGGCATCATCGGCCGGAGCATGTCGCTGACCTCGCGCGGCAGTGCCAGCCACGGAGGGTCATAGGCGGGTGACGAAGCGGTGCTGGCCGAGGAGGCGTTCATTAGGCGGTCCCATAAGTTGTTTCGGGGAGATAGTTTCTTCGAACCGATCGTATGCCTTGGATGAAGAACTGTGGCCCCCTTTGACATAAGATTGATAAATGATCCGGCTCCGTAAGCTGGCGCGCGCCGCATCTGTACTGACCACCCCACTGGCTCCAGAAGACATTCTGTCGCTGTTCAATCCTGTGTTTTCCGCCCGCCAGTTGCGCGGTGTGGTTACCCGGGTGGTTCCAGAAACGGCCGATTCCGCCACAATTTTCTTCCGTCCCGGCCGCGGCTGGCAAGCGCACCTTGCCGGCCAGTGGGCCCGTATTGGCGTCGAGCTCGACGGCGTCCGCCACTGGCGGTCCTACTCGCTCAGCGCCCCCGCCGGCATGGACCCTGCCATCACTGTCACGGACATGGGTGCTGTCTCCGGCACCCTCGTGCGCAGCACCAAACCCGGCGACGTGCTCTTCCTGGCCCGGCCGCAGGGCGACTTCGTCCTGCCGGAGCACCCGCGGCCCCTGCTGATGCTCACTGCCGGCAGCGGAATCACCCCGGTCATGTCCATGATCCGCACGCTGGTGCCGCACCGCCCGGACTCCGACGTCGTCCTCATCCACACCGCAAAGACTCCGGCAGATGCCATCTTCCGTGAGGAACTGGCCGAACTGGCGGACCAGTTTCCCAACTTCCGCGTGATCCATTGGTTCACCGGCGAACGCGGGCGGCTGGACTTCAGTTCCGCAGCCGCGCTGGAACAGCTCTGCCCGGACTGGCGCCAGCGTGCCGCGTACGCCTGCGGCCCCGAAGGCTTCCTGGACGACGCCGAGGCGCTCTGGGCTGCGGAAACCGCAACCGCCGGTCCCTCCTCTAACTCCACCCTCACCATTGAACGCTTCAGCACCAAGCTTGCCGGCGGCGAAGGGCACGACGGCGGACTGGTCACCTTCGAGGCGTCCGACCGCGAAGTCGAAGCCGACGGCGACACCCCGCTGCTTGACGTCGGCGAGGACGCCGGCGTCCTGATGCCGAGCGGTTGCCGGATGGGCATCTGCCACAGCTGCCTCACCCCCCTCCGGGCCGGACAGGTTCGTGACCTGCGCACGGACGAAGTCCACGGCGAGCCCGGCCAACTAATCCAGACGTGTGTCTCGGCAGCCGCCGGACCCGTTAACCTCGACATCTGAGGAGTACCACCGCATGACGATTGTTTCCGACAAGCTTGACGTTTCCGACGACGGCGCTGCATCCGACAAAGCCGGCACCGGCTCTGCCAAGGCTCCGGCTACCGTGAAGACGCGGCCCGGCGCCCTCGCCGAAACCGGCAGCCCGACTGTCCGCCCGCCGGCTGCCGCGCACCTCTCCGACGAGCAGGTCGCCGAGCTGGGCCGCGAACTCGACGCCATCAAGGACGACATCCTCGCCAAGCGCGGAGCGTCCGATGCCGCCTACATCCGCCGGATGATCAAGATCCAGCGCGGACTGGAGATCTCCGGCCGTGCCACGCTCCTAGTCAGCAAGAACAAGGCCGCCTGGGTCGCCGGCACCACACTGCTCAGCTTCGCCAAGATCCTGGAAAACATGGAGCTCGGGCACAACATCCTGCACGGCCAGTGGGACTGGATGCGGGACCCGGACATCCACTCCACCACCTGGGAGTGGGACTTCGTCACCCCGGCGCGCTCCTGGCAGCACACCCACAACGACCTGCACCACCGCTGGACCAACGTCGTCGGCAAGGACAACGACGTCGGGTACAACCTGCTGCGGATGGACGCCCAGCAGGAGTGGAAGCCGTTCAACCTCGGCAACCCGCTCTACAACGCGATTCTGGCGCCGGTCTTCGAATGGGGCATCGCGATCTACGATCTCGAGCTGAACGACTACAAAGAGGGCAAGAAGTCCAAGGAGGCCCTCACCAAGGACCTCAAGGCCCTTGGACGCAAGGCCCTCACGCAATTCACCAAGGACTACGCCGCCACTCCCGCTGTGGCCATGCTCACCGGCTCCGGCAAGCAGGCGCTGTACGGCACCCTGACGGCCAACGCGGTCCGGAACGTCTGGGCGCACGCGGTGATCTTCTGCGGCCACTTCCCTGAGGGGACCGACACCTTCACCGAGGAAATGGTGGAAGGCGAGACCCGCGGTGACTGGTACGTCCGGCAGATGATCGGCTCGGCCAATATTTCCGGGTCCAAGTTCATGCACCTGATGACGGGCAACCTCTCGCACCAGATCGAGCACCACCTCTTCCCGGACATCCCGTCCAACCGCTATGCCGAGGTGGCTCCCAAGGTGCAGGAAATCTGCAAGCGCTACGGCCTGCCGTACACCACGGGTCCGATCTGGAAGCAGGTCGGCTCCACCTGGGCGAAGGTCTTCAAGCTGGCGCTGCCGCCCAAGAAGTCCTAGCACCGGCTTAGACCGGTTTGACTGATTTTCGAAAGGGGCGTCTGCCGTTGCGGCAGGCGTCCCTTTCGCGTGTCGCGGCCTCGCGGCCGGCGGACGGCCGATGAATCTTCGTGGGCGTCCTCCCAAGGTTGGGGCGCTATCATGGGCCGGTGCCACCCCTTGACGAAATTGTGAGCGCCTGGCAGGTTGACTGGACCGCCATGGTGATGATCGGCGGCTCCGGGGTGCTCTACGCGCTGGGGCTCAAGGCCGCAGCCGCCCGCGGGCGCCGCTGGCCGCTGTGGCGGACCCTGGCGTTCTATCTCCTGGGCCTTGGCTCCCTTACCGTGCTCACGTGCGGGTTCCCCGGCGTATACAGCACCCAGTTGCGCTGGGCGTTTACGCTCAAGATTTCCCTGCTCCTCTTCGTCGTTCCCCTGCTGATCGGCCTAGGCAAGCCGATCTCCCTGGCCCGCGCGGCCCTGCCACCGCGGGGCATCACCCGGCTGAACGGTGCCCTTGCCCACCCAATGGTGCGGTTTGTGAGCAACTCAATGGTCGCGCCACTGCTGGGGCTGGCGCTCTTCTCCACATTCCTGACCCCGGCGTTCCACACGTTGCGCGCCGATCCGCTGGCCGAGGCCCTGCTGACCGTCGGGATACCGCTGCTGGGCCTGCTCATGGCACTTCCGATCATCGAGGAAGCGGACTTCCAGCGCTCGAGCGCATACATCACGCTGGAGATTGTCTTCGTCTTCATCGAACTGCTGATCGACGCGGTCCCCGGGATCCTGCTGCGCCTGAACGGGCAGGTGCTCGATCACGTCATGACGACGCAGTCCGACTTGGCCTGGTTCCCGGGCCCCCTGCGCGACCAGCAGCTGGCGGGCGACTTCCTCTGGTTCATCTGCGAAATAGTGGACCTGCCCCTCATCATCCTGATGTTCATGCGTTTCTCCCGGAGCGACAAACGCGAGGCCCGCAGCTTCGATGACCTGACGGACCAGCAGCTCGATGAACTGAACTCCCAGCACCTGCGCCGCGGCGGCTGACCGTCGTCTGTTCGTTGAGGATCCGGCGGAAACGGGCCGGACCCGGAAACGCCGCGCCGGGGATGGTGCTCAGGGTTTGCTGGCCACCCCCAGAACATGGGCCAGCCGGGGGTTGCCGGGCAGCACCGAAAAGCCGAAGCGTTCCAGTCCCTGCACTGTGAGGCCCGCCGCTGCGATCGTCGCGGGGGTGTTCCGGTTCGGGTGGCAGCCCCCTGCCATCCGGCTCCACAGCGGCGTGAGCAGGTCTTCGGCCGCCGCCAGCACCCGGTATTCCGACCGGACGTGTTCATAGAACAGCAGAAGGCCGCCCGTCCGCAGGACCCGGACCACCTCCGCCAGGGCCGCGGACTGGTCCGCGACGCTGCACAGCACGAGGCTGGACACGACGACGTCGACCGAGGCGTCCGCCGCCGGCAGCGCTTCCGCCACGCCGTCCCGCACGGTGACCGGCACCGGCGCCCGGGCCGCGGCGGCCAGCGCCAGGGCCCGGAGGGTCGGGTCCGGTTCGAGCGCCAGCACGCCCGTCACCGCGGACGGATAGAACGGGAAGGTCGCCCCGTAGCCCGCCCCGATTTCGACGACGGCGCCGTGCGCCGCGGCCAGGAGCCGGCGGCGGTGCTCCGTTGCCCCGCGGGCGTCCATCCGCGGACCCGCCCGGGCGAAGGATCTCCCGAACGAGGGACTGCGGGGGGTGCTCTCCGGCATGGGACTCCCCGGCTCAGTGCGCTTCGGCGGGGTTGAGTTTCAGGCGGCGCAGCAGCTGGGCATTGAGCGCCACCACGATCGTCGAGGCGGACATCAGGACGGCGCCCGCGGCGGGGGAGAGGACGACCCCGGCAAAGGCCAGGACACCGGCGGCCAGCGGCACCGCGATGATGTTGTAGCCCGTGGCCCAGACGAGGTTCTGCCACATCTTCCGGTAGCTGGCCAGGGACAGGTCCACCATGGAAAGCACCGCCCGGGGGTCGTTCCCGGCGAGGACCACCCCGGCGGACTCCACCGCCACGTCGGTCCCGCCACCGATGGCGATTCCCACCTCGGCGCGGGCCAGGGCGGGGGAGTCGTTGACGCCGTCGCCCACCATGGCCACCCGGAGCCCGCGGGACTGGAGTTCGGCCACCTTCTTGTCCTTGTCCGCCGGGAGGACCTCGGCGAAGACCTCATCGATGTTCAGCTCGGCGGCCACGGCCTGGGCCACCTGACGTGCGTCGCCGGTGATCATGGCCACCTTGACGCCCCGGCGCTGCAGCGCCGCGACGGCCTGGCGGGACTCCGGGCGGACAGCGTCCTCAAGGCTCACGGCACCCAGCACGGTGTTGCCGTCCACCACATGGAGCACCGCCGCGCCCCGGTCCCGCCAGGCCGCAGTGGTGGCGGCGAGTTCCGGGGGTTCGTCTGCCCGCAGTTCCCTCAGCAGCGCAGGGCCGCCCACCCCGACCGTCCGGCCGCCGATCGTGGCGCGGACACCGCGGCCGGTCAGGGAGGTGAAGTCGGTCGCACGCGGCACGGAAAGCCCGCGGCCGCGCGCGGCCGCCACGACCGCCCGGGCCAGCGGGTGCTCGCTGTCCGACTCCGCTGCGGCGGCCAAGGCGAGCAGCTCGTCCGCGCCCGTTCCTGCGGCGGCGGCAACGTCCTTCACTTCCGGCTCGCCCCTGGTCAGGGTCCCCGTCTTGTCGAACAGCACGACGTCGACTGTCCGCATCCGCTCCAGTGCCATCCGGTTCTTGATCAGCACTCCGGCCCGGGCTGCCCGTTCCGTGGAGATCGCGATGACCAGCGGGATGGCGAGGCCCAGGGCGTGCGGGCAGGCGATCACCAGCACCGTCACGGTGCGCTCCACGGCGTCGGGCAAGCTGCCCAGCAGGGTCCAGACGACAAAGGTGATAACGCCCGCCCCGGCGGCGAAGTAGAACAGGAAGGCGGCGGCACGGTCCGCGAGGGCCTGGGCGCGCGAGGAGGAGGCCTGGGCTTCTGCCACGAGCCGCTGGATTCCGGCGAGTGCGGTGTCCTCGCCGATGGCTGTTACCCGGACGCGGACGCTGTTGTCCGTGGCGATGGTTCCCGCGACCACCGGGTCGCCGGGGGAGCGAAGGACGGTCTTCGACTCGCCCGTGATCATCGATTCGTCGAATTCGGCCTGCCCCTCGGCCACGGTTCCGTCCGCCGGCATCCGCGCGCCGGAACGGACCAGGATGGTGTCGCCGCTGCTGAGTTCGGACACGCCGACGGTCTCGGTGCCGGACCCGGTAATGCGCTCGGCCTCGTCCGGCAGGAGCGCCGCGAGGGCGTCCAGGGCGCCCTGTGCCGAGCCGAGCGCGCGCATCTCGATCCAGTGCCCCAGCAGCATGATGTCCACCAGCAGGGCCAGTTCCCACCAGAAGTCGAGGTCGAAGCCGCCGATCCCCAGCGTTGTCACCCACGAGGCGGTGAAGGCGACGCTGATGGCCATGGCGATCAGCAGCATCATCCCCGGCTTGCGGGTTTTCAGCTCATTCAGGCCCCCTCTGAGGAACGGCTGCCCGCCGTAGAAGAAGATGACAGTCCCCAGAACGGGAGGAATCCAGGCGGAGCCGGGGAAAACCGGCGGCTGGTAGCCGAGCAAGTCCCCGAACATCGGGCTGAAGAAGACCACCGGGACGGCCAGGACGAGGGTCAGCCAGAACCTGTTCTTGAACATCGCGACGCTGTGGCCGGCGTGCTGGCCATGGCTGTGCACAAGGTGCTCGTCGTCTGGCCGGTGGTCCGGCACGGTTCCATGCGCGCCGCGTCCGTGCGGGCCGGCGCCGGTGCTGTGCCCGCTGCTGATTTCGTGCTGGCGGTTCGGCTGCCGGCCGCCGACGGCCTGGCTGCTGTGCTGATGCTCCATGATGCGCTCCCGGGGAGATTCATCGATACCTGGATTCAGCTTCAACATACCCCTAGGGGGTATCTTTGGCAAGATGTCCGTCGGTTCAGCGGACCTCGATCACGCCCATCATTCCCAGATCCTCGTGGTCCAGGATGTGGCAGTGGTAGACCGAGCGGCCACTGAAGTCGCGGAACGCGATCCTGACCGTGGCGTGTCCGTTCGCCCGCACGTTCACGACGTCCCGCATGACCACGGAATCCAGTGACCGGCCGTTGTCCTCGAGCAGCTGCATCGGCCAGACATGCAGGTGGAAGGGGTGGTCCATGGGGCTGGTGTTAACAAGCGTCCATTCCTCGACGGTTCCGGCCGCGACGATTGTGTCCGTGCGCGCGTCGCTGAATTCACGGCCGTTGATGGTGAACCGCATCATGCCGCCCATTCCGCCGCCCATTCCTCCGGACCCCGCACCCATGGCCAGGGTCAGCTGCCGGCGGGCGGCCACGGCCGCGTTGCGGAGGTCCTCCGGGGCCGGCCGCGCCGGGACAGCACCAGCCGGCGTCGTGGATTCGCCGGCTACCCGGAATCCCGCCAGCGCGGCCACCCTGCGGGCGGGGCCCGGACCCTGCCCCATCATTCCCGGCATGGCGCCGCGGTCGTAGGGGAGGGCCTGCAGTACGGATTCGCCGGCGGCGGCGGTGACCAGCAGGTCCGCCCGGTTGCCCGGCGCCAGCAGGAGCTCCTGCACGGGTTCGGGTTCGGCGGACCGCCCCGAATCCATGCCGATCAGCTGCAGCAACTGGCCGTCAAGCCGGAGCCGAAGGAAACGGGCCGTGCAGGCGTTAATGATCCGCCACCGCTCCCGTTCCCCCGGGCGGGCTGTGAGGAGCGGGCGGCTCTGCCCGTTGAGCAGGAGCAGCACTCCTTCCCGGCCCGCCATGCGCCCCATCGGTGACACCGCGGCGATGTTTCCGGCGTTGTCCAGGGTGGTGTCCGAGACGAGCAGCACCCGTTCCCTGCTTACGGGGATGGCTTCCGGATCCTCGACGATGATCGCACCGAACAGTCCGGCGAAGATCTGGTCAGCGACCATGCCGTGGTGATGCGGGTGGTACCAGTACACGCCCGGGGGATGGTCCGCCGGCAGCCGGTAGCTGTAGTCGTGCCCCTCCCCGGGCGCGACCGCGATGAACACGTTGTCGCCGTCGCCCTGCGGGGACACGTGCAGCCCGTGGACGTGCAGGTTCGTCGGTTCGTCGAGGTGGTTCACCAGTCTGACGGCGAGCTCATCGCCCGGCCTCAGACGGAGGGTGGGGCCCGGGAAGATGCCGTTGTAGGAGAGCGGCCTGGCCGTGAGGCCGCCGAGTTCAGCCTGTCCGCGTGCGGCGTCGAGGGTGAGCTGGAGCCTCCCGTCCGTGCTGCGAAGTTCGGCGGGACTGCGCAGCTCGGGACCTTGTGCGGGCCCTGCACCGCCGAACGGCTGCGGCGTGGAAGCCAGAGACCACCACAGCCCGGCGCCGCCCGCCACTGTGGCTGCTGTGCCCAGGCCGCCCAGCAGCAGGGCCTCGCGTCGGCTGACCGGGCGCATTACTGCTGCTCGCCGAGTACCTTCAGGTTTTCGCGGTATTGTTCCGCGGTCAGCTCGCCCCTCGCGAAGCGTTCATCCAGGATCAGCCGTGCCGGGCTTTTTCCGCCCGGGCGGAACCCCGGCTGGCCGTAGGGCGGCGCGCCGTAGGGTCCGGGTTGGGCGGCGCCGCCGCGGTGACCCCCGCCGGAGAAGAGCCGGACCGCGAGCAGCACCAGCAGGGCGATGCCGATCAGCAGGAGCAGGCCCCAGAGCCACATCCAGCCGAAGCCGTTTCCGTAGTACCCCATCATGGCAGTTCCCTCCGTCGGTGACCGTTCCTCGTCCCCATTCTCCGCCGGATAAACGGGGCGGGGCTAGGGTCCTAAGTCGCCCTTGGGGACACCGGGCCGAGGGCTGGGCCCTCAGCCGATCAGCAGGTCCAGGGCTTCGGTGAGGTGCCCGACTTCCCGCACGGAGAAGCCGGCCGGCACCGGACCCGGGCCGTTCGGGCTGGCGGGCACCACGGCGTGGGTGAACCCCAGCCGGTGGGCCTCCTGGACCCGCTGGTTGATGCCGGGCACGGGGCGGACCTCACCGGCCAGGCCCACTTCGCCAAACGCGATGAGCCGCTGCGGCAGGGGTTTCCTGGCCTTGGCCGATGCCACGGCCAGTGCGACGGCGAGGTCAGTGGCGGGCTCGCTGAGTTTCACGCCGCCGACGGTTGCGACGTAGGAATCGTCCTTGTTCAGCAGGCAGCCGGCCCGCTGCTGGAGGACGGCCAGCAGCATTGCCACCCGGGAGCTGTCCAGCCCGCTGGTGGCCCGGCGGGGCTGCGCGTTGGCACTTTCGGCCAGCAGGGACTGCACCTCCGCCAGCAGGGGACGGCGCCCCTCGAGGGTGACGGTGATGCAGGTCCCGGACACGGGTTCCTTGGTCCGGGACACGAACAATCCGCTCGGATCGGCCAGGCCCACGATCCCGTCCTCATTCAGGTCGAAGCAGCCGACGTCGTCGGTGGGGCCGTACCGGTTCTTGACGGCCCGCAGCAGCCGCAGCCGGGAGTGGCGCTCGCCCTCGAACTGGCACACCACATCAACCAGGTGCTCCAGCAGCCGGGGCCCGGCGATGGAACCGTCCTTGGTCACATGGCCCACCAGCAGGGTGGTCATATTGCGGCGTTTGGCCGCGGCGATCAGGGAGGCGGCGACCTCGCGGACCTGCGAGACGCCGCCGGCGCTGCCCTCGACATCGGCGCTGCTCAGCGTCTGCACGGAGTCCACGATCAGCAGGCGGGGCTCCAGCTTCTCCACCTGGCCCAGGGCCTGGCCGAGGTCCGTTTCAGCGGAGAGGTACAGGGATTCGGCGACGGCGTCGATCCGGTCCGCGCGGAGCTTGACCTGCGCGGCGGATTCCTCGCCGGTGATGTAGAGGACGTCCTGGGCGGTGCGGGCAAACTTGGCCGCGACGTCCAGCAGGAGGGTGGACTTGCCGACGCCGGGTTCGCCCGCCAGCAGGATCACGGCGCCGGGAACCAGCCCGCCGCCGAGCACACGGTCGAGTTCGTCCACGCCGGTGGGCAGGAAGGCCGCGGAACTGGCGTCCACGTCCGAGATCCGGCGGGCCGGTTCAAGGACGGCGGCGGCCGCCGTCGTGCGCGCCACGGCGCCGCCGGTTTCCTCAACGCTGCCCCAGGCCTGGCACTCGCCGCAGCGGCCCACCCATTTGGCCGTGGTCCAGCCGCACTCGGCGCATTTGTAGCCCGGCGCCTTGGAAGCCCGGGACGAAGTCTTGGTAGCCATCGCTCCACACTATCCGCGCCCAGCGACAACCGCCCTTCCGCGCCACGGCCGCTAGAGCGGCGGCAGGATGTCCCGGGCTTCCCGGGAGTCGACGCCGGCCGCCTCGAGCAGGTCCACCATCAGCGGCCGGAACAGCATGACGACCGTTTCACCCTCGAGCCGCTGCACGTCCAGCAGCCGGGGGTGCAGCCGGCCGGCGATCTCCCGCAGGTCCGCCCGCGCCGTCCGCAGGTGCGCGCGGCGGACTCCGTCGTGCACCTCCGCCAGGCCCAGGGACAGTTCCTCGACGGCGTCGGCCGTGTCCTGCAGGACGTCGGCGATGTTCTGGGTGGCCTCGTCGGACAGCGCGGCATGGTTGATGGCGCTGGTCAGCCGGCGGGCAAAGACGCGGCTGTTGCGCAGTGCGAGGTCAATGAAGTCCAGCGACCGCTCCATCTGGTCCAGTTCCTCCCGGTGCCGCCTCTGGGCGGGAGCCAGCGTCGCCACCTCCCCGGAGGCCCGGAGCGACTGCCGCATGGCATCAACGAGCGGCTGGCAGTTCCGCCCCCGGATGAGGGCGTGCCAGGCCTGGGTGGAGTCGCTGTCGCTCAGCGCGGAGGCGCACTCGCGCAGCACTTCGGCGAGTTCGTGCAGGAGCTTCTTGACATCATTGCGGGGTTCCCGGCGCGGGTCCTTGGGGATCAGGAACGTCACCAGCAGGGCAAACACCCCGCCCACAATCGCGTCGATGCTGCGGGTGAACGGCCCGCCGGCCGGCGCCGGCAGCAGGACCACCAGCAGGGACTGCAGCCCCAGCTGGGTGGTGAAGATGGTGCCGCTGTCCAGGAAGCGTGCCAGCAGGATCGAGAAGAGCAGCACGACGGCGGCCTGCCAGATCCCGGCGCCCAGCCAGTGCAGCAGCAGGTCCCCGACCACGATGCCGATGGTGCAGCCCAGCCCGACCTCGATCACGCGGCGCAGCCTGGGGTCCCGGGAAAAGCCCAGGGCGATGAGCGATGACGTGGCGGCGAAGAGCGGGCCGCTGTGGCCCAGCACGTATTCCGCGAACGCATAGGCCCCGACGGCGCAGGCGGTCATCTGGATGGCCGGCACGAGCGAATTCCGGCTCCGGACCAGCCCCGTGCGGACCCGTCCGCGCAGGAATCGGGCGCTTGCGGAGAGTCCAGTTGCGGGGGCCATGCGCCCCAGTCTATTTGCTTGGTCTGCGAGTGCCGCCCCGCGCCACCATCCCTACGGAAGTGATGCAGCTAACGCAAGAGGGACCCGGCCGATGTAAGCCAATGTCCCGGCGTCGTTAACCGTCCGTTCACCTTGCACCGCCATTCTCTTCACCTGGGCCGCCTAAGTTCGATAAAGGTACAAACCGTACGCATCCCTGCCCGGCCTTCTCCGGTCCGGCACGCACAGAAAATCCCTGGAAGGGGTACATCTAGTGAAGGCACTCCGCTTCGGCCGCCACGCGGCCATCGCTGTCATCGCAGTCGGCGCTCTCGCGCTGACCGCCTGTGGTTCGGACAACGCAACCAACACGGCCCAGTCCGCCGCGCCGTCCGCTTCCGGCCCCCAGGTGACCGGCACGCTGACCGGCATCGGTTCGTCAGCCCAGGGCGCCGCCATGGACGCATGGAAGACCAACTTCGCCTCCGCGAACCAGGGTGCCACGGTGCAGTACTCCCCGGACGGCTCCGGTGCAGGCCGCAAGGCACTCCTGGACGGCTCGGCCCAGTTCGGCGGCTCCGACGCCTACCTCAAGGACGACGAGTACGCCAGCTCCACCGCCAAGTGCGGCGCCGACGGCGCCCTCAACATCCCGGTCTACATCTCCCCGATCGCCGTGGCCTTCAACCTGCCCGACGTCAAGGAACTGAAGCTCGACGCGCCCACCGTTGCCAAGATCTTCCGCGGCGAGATCGCCAAGTGGAACGACCCGGCCATCGCCGCCATGAACCCGGACGCCAAGCTCCCGGACCTCAAGGTCACCCCGGTCAACCGGTCCGATGATTCCGGCACCACGCAGAACTTCACGGACTACCTGGCCGCAGCCGCGCCCGAGGCGTGGACCGACAAGGCCTCCGGCGTCTGGCCGGCCACCCTGCAGGGCGAGAACGCCAAGGGCACCTCCGGTGTGGTCAAGACCGTCACCGACACCCCGGGCGCCGTGACCTACGCCGACGACTCCGCCGTCAGCGGCAAGCTGGGCGTCGCGCAGATCAAGGTGGGCGACACGTTCACGAAGATCTCCGCCGAGGCAGCAGCCAAGGCCGTCGACGCCGGCTCACCGGTCGCGGGCCGCAACGCCAACGACCTGTCCATCAAGCTGGACCGCAAGACCACCATCGAGGGCGCCTACCCGGTGGTCCTGGTTTCCTTCCACATCGTCTGCAGCACCTACGCAGACCAGAAGACCGTGGACCTCGTGAAGGCGTTCGAGAGCTACGTGGTCTCAAGCGCCGGCCAGACCGCAGCAGCGGATGCCGCCAAGTCGGCCCCGCTGTCCAAGACCCTGCAGGACAAGGCCCTCAAGTCCATTGAGTCCATCAAGGTCAAGTCCTAGGGAAAACCTAGCGTCTGCAGGCATAGTGGAAACACCCGCCTGATCCCGGTTCCCTGTCCCGATAAAGCTGTCCACCGACGGCCGCACCGGGGCGGGGAACCGACGCGTTTGTCCGAAGTACCCCAAGATCTGAAGGATCGTTAAGTGACCACCACCTCCCTGACCACGTCCCGGGGCGCAGGCCGCGCCGGAGACAAGGTCTTTTCCGCAGCCACCTTGGCCGCTGGGTGCCTGATCCTGGCCGTGCTCTTCGGAGTGGCGCTTTTCCTCGTCATCCAGGCATTCCCCGCCCTTGTGGCCTCCCCGGACAAGATCCAGGGCGGCGAAGGTTTTTTTGCCTACATCTGGCCGATCGTCATTGGCACCCTGATCGCGGCCGCCATCGCCCTCGTGATCGCAACGCCGGTCGCGATCGGCGTCGCGCTCTTCATCTCGCACTTCGCCCCGCGCAAGCTCGCCTCCGGGCTGGGCTACGTGATCGACCTGCTGGCCGCGATCCCCTCTGTCGTCTACGGCGCGTGGGGTGCCGCCTTCCTGGCCAAGGAAATCTCGCCGGCCTACAACTGGCTGGCCAACAACCTCGGCTGGCTGCCGATATTCCAGGGGCCGGCCTCGGCCACGGGCAAGACCATCCTGACCGCAGGAATCGTGCTCGCCGTCATGATCCTGCCCATCATCACGTCGCTGACCCGCGAAATCTTCCTGCAGACCCCCAAGCTGCACGAGGAAGCCGCGCTGGCGCTCGGTGCCACCCGCTGGGAAATGATCAAGATGGCCGTCCTTCCGTTCGGCCGCCCCGGCATTGTGAGTGCCGTCATGCTGGGTCTGGGCCGCGCCCTCGGCGAGACCATGGCCGTCGCGCTGGTGCTGTCCTCCGGGGCCCTGACCGCGAGCCTCATCCAGTCCGGCAACCAGACCATCGCCGCCGAAATCGCGCTGAACTTCCCGGAAGCCGGCGGACTGAAAGTCAACACGCTGATTGCCGCCGGCCTGGTCCTGTTCGTCATCACCCTCGGCGTGAACATGATCGCACGCTGGGTCATCACCCGGCACAAAGAATTCTCGGGAGCCAACTAAATGACCGCCACCCTGACCCCCGTCAAAAAACGCTCGGCCCTCACCAAGGGACAGCTGCCCAAGTGGGCCCCCTATCTGGTGCTCGGCATCGCCCTCGTTCTCGGCGCCGCCGTCCTGGCCCTCATCGGCTTCGACGCCCTGGGCTGGGGCATCGTCTCCGCGGTCTTCTTCGCCGTCGGGCTCGTCGGCTGGAGCGCCGCCGTGGAGGGCACCCGCCGCGCCAAGGACAAACTCGCCACCTGCCTCGTCGCGGGGGCGTTCCTGATCGCGCTGCTTCCGCTGTTCTCCGTGATCTGGACGGTCCTGGTCAACGGGCTGCCCGGGCTAACGGACCCCGGCTTCCTCACCACCTCGATGAACGGCGTCACCGGCGCCTACGACAACAAGAGCGTGGAGCAGGGCGCCCCGGTGGTGGGCGGCATCTTCCACGCCCTGATCGGCACCCTGCTGATCACGGTGCTGGCGACTGTCATCTCGGTGCCCGTGGGCCTGCTGACCGCCGTCTACCTGGTGGAATACGGCGACGACCGCCCGCTGGCCCGCGCCATCACCTTCTTCGTGGACGTCATGACCGGCATCCCCTCGATCGTGGCCGGGCTTTTCGCCGCAGCCTTCTTCTTCGCCATCGTCGGCCCCGGGACCAAAACCGCCGCCGTCGCCGCCGTCGCCCTGTCGGTGCTGATGATCCCCGTGGTGGTGCGCTCCAGCGAGGAAATGCTGAAGATCGTGCCGAACGAACTCCGTGAAGCTGCCTACGCCCTCGGTGTCCGGAAATGGCGGACTATCCTCAAGGTGGTCATCCCGACGGCGATCTCCGGCATCGCGTCCGGCATTACCCTCGCGATCGCCCGGGTGATCGGCGAAACCGCCCCGATCCTGGTCACAGCCGGCTTCGCCACGTCAATCAATTACAACGTGTTCAGCGGCTGGATGGCCTCACTGCCGACCTTCATCTACACGCAGATCCTCAACCCCACCTCGCCGTCCAACCCGGATCCGTCCTCCCAGCGCGCCTGGGGAGCGGCCCTGGTCCTGATCATCCTGGTGATGCTGCTCAACCTCGGCGCCCGCCTGATTGCCCGCATGTTCGCCCCCAAGACCGGCCGCTAGCCTGCCGGCAACCCAACTCTTCAGCCCGTACCTCCAGCAAGTGAAGGAACATCATGTCTAAGCGCATCGACGTCAAAGACCTGAACGTCTACTACAGCAAATTCCTGGCCGTCGAAGACGTCAACATCAGCATCGAGCCCAAGTCCGTCACGGCCTTCATCGGGCCCTCCGGCTGCGGCAAGTCCACCTTCCTGCGCACCCTGAACCGGATGCATGAGGTGATCCCCGGAGCCCGGGTCGAAGGCGAGGTGCTGCTCGACGGCGACAACCTGTACGGCCCCGGCGTGGACCCGGTCACCGTCCGCTCGCAGATCGGCATGGTCTTCCAGCGTCCCAACCCGTTCCCCACGATGTCCATCCGGGACAACGTGCTGGCCGGCGTGAAGCTGAACAACCGGAAGATGTCCAAGGGCGAGGCGGACGCGCTCGTGGAGCGCTCCCTGCGCGGGGCCAACCTGTGGAACGAGGTCAAGGACCGCCTGGCCAAGCCCGGATCCGGCCTCTCCGGCGGCCAGCAGCAGCGCCTCTGCATCGCCCGGGCGATCGCCGTCGAACCGCAGGTGATCCTGATGGACGAGCCCTGCTCGGCCCTGGACCCGATCTCCACCCTCGCCATTGAGGACCTCATCAATGAGCTCAAGGACGACTACACGGTGGTGATCGTGACGCACAACATGCAGCAGGCCGCGCGGGTGTCGAACAAGACCGCGTTCTTCAACATCGCGGGCACCGGAAAGCCGGGCAGGCTGATCGAATACGGCGACACCCACACGATCTTCAGCAACCCGAGTGTGAAGGCCACCGAGGACTACGTCTCGGGCCGCTTCGGATAAGCCGTCCTGCGCCCCTAGAGGCCTGCGAGCGGCGACAGCGACAGGGCCAGCACGAAGGCCGCTGCGGCGGTGACGAGCGGGGTGAGCACCCAGAACATCAGGACCCGGATCACCACTTTCCGGTTGGTGGCGGGAAATCCCTGGTGGGTGCCGGAACCCAGGACTGCCGAGGTGACAGTGTGCGTGGTCGAGATGGGCCACTGCAGTCCAATCGCGCCGACCAGCAGGATGGCGGAGCTGAACAGCTGGGCCATGGAGCCGCGCAGGGGATCCATCCGGACCAGTCGGTAGCCGATGGTGTAGGAAATCCGCCAGCCGCCGGCCAGGGTTCCGGCGGTCAGCAGGACCGCGGTGAACAGCGCCACCCAGACCGGCATCCCGGCGCCGTCGGACAGCCCGGACGCCAGCAGCGCCAGGACCAGGACGGCGCTGGTGCGCTGGCCGTCCTGGAGCCCGTGGGCGAACGCCACAGCGCCCACGGCAATGCTCTGGGCGCGCCGTGAGCGGCTGTTCACGATGTTCGGCGGCGTATACCGGGCGGCCCACGTCGCGGGCCAGACCAGCAGGTAGGCGCCGGCGAAGGCGATCACCGGTGAGAGCAGCAGGGGAAGCACCACTTGGACGAGCAGGGAGGTGTCAACGCCCCCCACGCCGTTCCCGCCGACGGCGACGCTCGCGACGCCCGCGCCGGCCAGCCCCCCGACAAGGGCGTGCGTCGAGGACGAGGGGATGCCCCGCCACCAGGTGTAGATCCCCCACAGCACGGCACTGATGAGTCCCGCCATCAGGATGGTGAGCCCGTTTTCCCCTTTGGGCAGCTGGATCCAGGCGCGGCTGACTGCCAGGGCCAGGGCTGCGCTCAGCCCGGCACCGATGAAATTGAAGAAACCGGCCAGCAGCACCGCGACGGTGGGAGTGAGGGCGCGGGTCCGCACCGCCAGTGCCACCGCCGCCGAGGCGTCCCTGAAGCCGTTCAGAAAGGCGAATGCCCCGGCGAAGACCACCACCAGGACAAATAGGAATATCGTCACGTCAGGATTCCTTGACGATGATGCTGCCCACCTGGGTTGCGATCCGGCGCATGTCCCTGGTGACACCCACGAGCTGGTCGGCGATGTCCCGGTTGCGCGCGTACTGGGCCCATTTCATCTCGTGGAGCATGTCCGCCACCCAGACCCGGTGGGACCGTTCTGCCCGTTTGGCGAGGCGGAGGACCTCGATCCAGTAGTCCTCGAGGTCGTCCAGGTTGTCCAGTTTCCGCATTGCATCCACGGTGAGTTCGGCCTGCCTGCTGATGATCTCCAGCTGGTCCGCTGCGCGTTTCGGTAGCCGGTCCAGCTTGTAGAGGGACACCAGCTCCGCGGCGGCATCGAGTTTCTCCAGCGCCTCGTTGAGGAACCGGGAGAGGGCGTACATGTCCTCGCGGGGGAGCGGGTTCACGAAGGAGGTCCGCATATGCGTCAGCAGCGCGAAGTGCAGCTCCGCCGACCTGGCCTCATGGTTGTGCATGTCTTCCACCAGCCGGGCGTTCTCACTGGCCGGGGCGCCAAGGATCTCCGACAGGGTGCCCGTGGCGAGCACAATCTGGTTTGCCAGCTGGGCAAGAAGTTTCAGCCCGGCGGGCTCCTGGGGGAAAAGGCGCAGCTTCACGTGTGATTACCGGTCTTCGGGAGGGAGGTGCACGGGTTGAGTCTGCCGGGCGTGTGAGGTGATGACGGCCCGCGCATGAGTAATACTTTACCGTCCGGCCTGAACGCCGCCAGAACGCGGCGGGAAAGCGCCCCGGCGGCCCAGAATATGACAGAAGTCCGGTGAGCCAGGCCACGCTGCTGCGGGTCTGCGGCCGGAAGGCGCCCCGGAAAAACGGCATGAAAATGGTGCCGAACCGGATACGCCTCTCGGCGGTAGGCCGCTCTAGGCGGCTAGATGTTGAAGCCCGGGGGTTTCGCGGTTCGGCACCGCTTTTAGTTTTCTACGTGCTTGGGGACAAGTCAACATTGACAGTCCGTGGGCGGCATGCGTACCGGCTGTCCGGCGCCGTCCGGCCGGCTCAGTCCAACTCGCCCAGACGCCACGCGTTGGCGGCGTGTTCGAGGTCCTCAGCGGTCTTGACGAGAAGGTGGGAGTTCCGGGTGAGTTTGCTCGCGTGGTTCTCGTTGCTGTGCTCAGCGCCGTCGGCGAGTGTGGCCTGTCCCAGCGCCACCACACGGCAGAACGCGGCGGAGCGTTCCAGCGCGACGTCGAAGTCGCCGTCGAACGCGCCGGAGAGGATGGCATCCGCCATCAGTTTCATCTCATCCGCGCCGGGCGGCTCGGCAGCGCCGGCCACCACGTGTGAGACCTGTGCGGTGTCCTTGCCGGCCTTGAAGTACACGGAGATCCGCTCGGGATCCTGGATCGTGGCCGCGCGGAGGGCGTACAGGCGCCAGAGGGCCCCCGGGAGGGAACGGGCGGGGCTTTCGGCCCACATCTCGGCGATGGCTTCCAGCCCCTGCTCGTCGGCGAGCTTCACGAGCCGCCTGGTCACGACGGGGTCGTCGCTGTCGCGTCCGCGGCGCACCAGTGCCTGCGCGGCGAGGTGGGCGGCCTCGGAGACCCTGGCCGGATCGGCGCCGCCCGCGAAGGGCTCAAAGTCAATGGGGGCGAAGGGCTTCGGCTTGTGGTGCCGGTGCGGTCCGGGGGCGCTGGATCCTGCTTGCTCGCTCATGCCACCACGCTACTCCTGTGCTGTCGGGGAATCGAGCGTGGGGCCGGAAGGGCTGAACCGGCCCTCACCCCTGCGGGCCGGCCACAGGGCCGCACTCCGGCGCGCGCAGGCGGCATCGGCCCCGGTGCGAAAAACACCCGCCGGTCTGGGGTACAGTATTAACGTCCAGAAATGGACTGGGCTGATCGGCCTTTGAAGGGTGGATTATCCGCCGTTTGAGGTCTTCAGCTGGGGCCTTTAGCTCAGTTGGTAGAGCATCGGACTTTTAATCCGTGGGTCGTGGGTTCGATCCCCACAGGGCCCACTCTTTTAGCGAAGAGTGGAAACCCCCGGCATCCTGGTGACAGGGTGCCGGGGGTTTTTTGTTGCCCCGGCACCCTGGAAATCCCACGGCGGCCTAGTTATCAGGTCCGCTAGTATTGCCGGATGGACGCGCACAGCCCCTCCGGCTCCGGGTATTGGTATGGACCCGACGACAGGCTCGACCCTCCCGGTGCCGTGCTGCAGGCGCTGCGTGAGTACCGCACGGTGGAAGTTGCCCGGCGGCGCTCCGCGAGGGATTCCATGGGGATGGGCGAGACGGACCTGCTGGCGCTGCGCCACCTGCTGCGCGCCCAGTCCCGAGGCGAGCGGGTCGGGCCCAAGGACCTCAGCCGCGTCCTGGGAATCACCACGGCCTCGACCACCTCGCTGATCGACAGGCTCGTGAGCAGCGGCCACGTCCGCCGCGAGCCCCATCCCACGGACCGGCGCTCGCTGGTGATCGTTCCAACGACGGCCACGGACGCGGAGGTCCGGGCCACGCTGGGGGACATGCACCGCAGGATGATGGCCGTCGCGGAGGGCCTCAGCGCCGACGAGGCGCGGACCGTGGTCAGCTTTCTGCGCCGGATGAGTGAAGCCATCGCGGAGCCCGGAAGCGAGGGCATGGATTAGCCTGCGCCCAAAAACTCGCTAGTAAGGCTAGCTATACGTATGCTTACTAACTATGTCTGATACTCGTTTTCCTGGCTTAGCAGTGGCTAAGCTGGCCCCCGCCCGCGTTTCTCCGGTGCAGTCCCTGGCAGCGCCGAGCCACTGCGGGATGGAGATGGAGTGGAGGGCCTCTGCCACCAGGGGCGTGTATTCCTATTCCTTTGCGCCGGTCGATGCTGCGGCGGAGTTGCCGCCGGTCTGGCGCTGCGGTTGCGGCTTCCAGCTGGACGGCGTCCCCCGCACGACCGGCATCCTGTCCGGGCTCAGCAGCCGCTGAGCAGCCCGGCGCTTAGGGCGCCTGGTTCCCCGCGGCGGTGAAACTGATTGCCGCCCGGCTGCGGCCCGCCGCTTTTGCGTCATACAGCGCACGGTCGGCTTCCCGGAGGAGGCGCGGCAGGCCCGCGGTCCGGTCGCGGGCATCGACCACGCCGAAGCTCGCCGTCGGCGCATTCACGCCCCCGGGCAGGGAGCATTGTCCGGCCAGCGCGGCGTTGATCCGGCCGGCGACCCGGACGCCTTCTTCGGCGTCGACGCCGTCGAGCAGCAGCGCAAATTCCTCGCCGCCGTAGCGGCCCACCAGGTCACCGTCCCGCATGGCGTAACGGCAGGCCTCAGCGAAAGCCCGGATGACGGCGTCGCCCGTGTCATGCCCGAAGCGGTCATTGATTGCCTTGAAGCGGTCCAGATCTGCCATTACCACCGCGGAGCCGATGCCGGCCGCGAGGTTGGCCCGGAGCCTGCGCTGCGCCCGGTGCATGAACTCCCCGCGGTTCAGGAGCCCGGTGAGTCCGTCACGGTAGGCCAGCTCCTGCAGGTTTTCGGTCCGGCGGGCGTAGTTCAGCGAGGTGATGCTGGATGAGACGACCACCAGCAGGACCATGGCCATCAGCAGGGTCACGCCGGTGCCGAAGAGCACCTGGAACAGCGGATCGGCCGGCCCCAGCAGTGCCAGCCCAGCCATCCGGCTCAGGTAATAACCCGCGCTGACTGCGGTTGCGATGGCGAGCGAGCGGACAAGATGCCAGGACTCGGCCCGCTCGCGCCACAGCTCCACGGAAGCGAGACCTATGGCCGTCCCCATCAGCGCCAACAGGACAATGTTGCCGATCCGGGCGTTGTCTGAGTAGCGGACGGCGGCGTCGACGGCAGCGGCCGCTGTCGCGGGGATCGCCAGGAGCCCGGGCCGGATCTGCCGGCCGGCCAACGAGCGGGTTCCGGCCCAGACGCAACCGGAACCAAGCACCATCACACCGTTGCCCACGCTGGGGGACCACACCACGTCCTGGACCTCGCCCAGGAAGTAGAAGACCGCGGCCAGGAAGAACGAGGCGACGGCCCCGCACCACCAGCCCGCAAAGGGCGCGCGGCTCTTGCGGTAGGTGTCGAAATAGAAAAGGACCAGCATCGTCAGCGTCATCACGGCGAAGACCACCATGAGCGTTGACCTGTCGAGCGGCACCATGAATTGATGATTCCCAGCTGCCGGAAGGGTCCTCCCCATGGACCGCCGGCGTAGTTCCCCACCGGATCACGCCCGGCCGGGACAAGTCTCTCAGAACAGGCCCCGCTGCCCAAAGCGGCGGGGTAACGGCGCGTCGCGGGGGTCCCCGCGCGGCGGGCGGGGGGTGCAAGATGGTGCAATGGAAGCCGTCGACGCCCTCAACGAGATTGCCTTCTGGCTCGAACGCGAGCTTGCCCCGACGTTCAAAATCCAGGCGTTCCGGAAAGCCGCCGGAATCATCGCCGGCCTGGAGGCTGAGGAGCTCGCGGCCCGGGCCCGTGACGGACGGCTCAAGCGGACCAAGGGGATCGGTGACCGGACCTTCCAGGTCATCAGGGAGGCGCTCGATGGAGAGGTCCCGGAATACCTGAGCGGGCTGCGCAGCCGGGGGTCCCAGCCGCTGGCAGCGGGAGGGCACGGGCTGCTCGCCGCGCTCCGCGGTGACCTGCACAGCCACAGCGACTGGTCCGACGGCGGTTCCCCGGTCGAGGCCATGGTGGATGCCGCCCGGCTGCTCGGCCGCGAGTACCTCGCCCTGACCGACCATTCACCCAACCTCAGGATCGCCAACGGGCTGAGCGCCGAGCGGCTGGAGGAGCAGCTCGGCGTCGTTGCCGGGATCAACGCCGGCTCCGGCGGCGGCTTCCGCCTGTTGCGTGGCATCGAGGTCGACATCCTGGAGGACGGCTCCCTGGACCAGGTTCCGGAGATGCTGGACCGGCTGGATATCGTGGTGGCCAGCGTGCATTCCAAGCTTCGCTCGGATAAACGGACCATGACCCGCCGGATGCTCGGCGCTATCGCTGACCCGCACACGAACGTGCTCGGCCACTGCACGGGCCGACTCGTGCAAGGGGGCCGCGGCACACGCCCGCCGTCGGAGTTCGATGCGAAAGAGGTCTTCGCCGCCTGCGCCGAACACAACGTCGCCGTCGAAATCAATGCCCGACCGGAACGCCAGGACCCGCCGGGCGCCCTCATCGGGCTGGCCCTCGACGCCGGCTGCCTCTTCAGCATCGACAGCGATGCCCACGCCCCCGGCCAGCTCGATTTCCTGCAGTACGGTGCCGAGCGCGCGGAACGCAACGGTGTGCCGGCCGAGCGGATCGTCACCACCTGGCCCCTGGACCGCCTGCTGGAGTGGGCCGCGCCGGGGAGCTGAAGGCGCGGGCACGCCGCCCCCCGCGGGACATGCCCTCCCGTTGCGGGGAGGGCTAGACATAATCCCGTTGTGCCCAGTTGCCGGCGTGAACAATGGGCATGTCCCGACGGGGCGGGGAGGCGGGGGCTAGCCGGCGCTGATCAGGTGGGTGAAGTGGTCGTACCGGAAGATAACCTGCCCGCCGTCGTGCGTGAAGCTGACATTCCCGCCGCCGGGGGCGCCTCCGGCCCCGTAGTTCTCTGTCCAGGAGCGGTTGAGGGCCGCCTTGAACCCGTAGCTTCCGGCGGGCAGGGTGGCGGTCAGCTTCCAGACCAGATCCGTGGGATCCAGGGTCAGCTGGGCCAGGTCACAGTCGGGCATCCAGTCACCCGCGCAGCCGAGTTCGGAGTTCATATCGCCGGCGGCCGCGACGGCCCCGGGCTGCTGCGAGGCGTACACGGCGCTCAGCACGTGCGTGCTGTTGTCGTAGCGGAAGATGACCGGGCCGCCGGGATGGACGAGGGTGATGTTGTTGCCGTTCAGCGCCCCGCCCGCACCGTAGTTCTCATCCCACGATCCGTTGAGGGCGGCCTTGAACTCGTAGCTGCCGGCGGGCAGGTCGGCGGTCAGCCGCCAGATCTTGTCTGCCGGGTCCATCGTCATGAACGCTGCACGGCAATCGGGCTGCCAGTCACCCGGGCAGCCCATTTCCGAGTTCAGGCTGCCCGCAACGGTGACTGACGAGGGCTGCGGTAGCTCCCCGACCACGACGGTGCGGGTATCGCTGGCCACTTCGCCCGCGCCCGGGACGCTCATCAGCGCCCGGTAGCGGAGCTCGGTGCCGTCCGGCAGGGCCAGCGGCCCCAGATCGTCGACGGCGGTGTATACGGGGGAGGAGCTGTCCTGGCCGATTTCCGACCACGCCCCGCCGCTGATGCTGCGCTCGAAATGCACGGTGTAGTCGGCTTTTTCCGGGCTCGCGACCGCACTGACCTCGACCTTGTCCCGGACGCTGCTGTCCTCTTTGGGTGAGACCAGGCTCAGGACCGGGGCGGGGACGGTGCCGCTGCGGGGCTCGCTCACGGCGGTGTGCCCGCCGTTGTCCAGCACCACGGCGCGGTACTCCACCGCGGTGCCCGACTGCACTGCGGAGACGTCGTGGAAGACCTGGTACGGCGCCGTGTCATCCGTGCCGATGGAAGCCCAAGCGCCGCCGGCGGTGCGGGCCTGGAAGGTGACCTCGTAGAAGGAGTTGCCGCCGACGTCGGCCGCCACCCGGACGCGGCTGTTGTCGGAGGCTGCTGCCGCCGGAACCTGCAGCGTTACGGCGGGGGCTGCCTTGGAGCGCGGGATGCGGCCCGAGGACTCGTAGACGACGGCGGACAGCGGCGGCACCGATACGGTCAGGCCCCCGTCCGCTGCGGTCTTGACCTCGGCGTCCGCCTGCCCGTAGATCCGGCTGAACGTCCGCTTGCCGACATAGGTTGGCACGGCGGCCGTCTGTGGCTGTTCGCTGTTGTTGATGGAGACCACGTACTCGCGCTGGTCCTTGGCGTCGGTCCGGGAGAAGGCGTAAATGCCCGGCCCGTCGGAGGCGTAGCGGTTCTGGTGGGCGCCGTTCCGCAGTGCGGGGTGCTCCTTCGTCAGCGCCGCGAGCTCGCTGATGTCGCGGTACAGCGGGTGGGCCGGATTGAAGTTGTCGCTCGCATGGGTGGCGTCCGTGCCGAGCAGATCATCGTCGAGGTAGTCCGGGACCTTGCTGGCAAACAGCGTCTGGCGGGCGTCCTGGTCCCCGCCGGGGCCGGTGAAGCCCTGTTCGTCGCCGTAGTAGACCACAGGATTGCCGCGGGAGAAGTACATCAGCTCGTGGGCGAGCCGGTCCCGGGCAACGCGTTCGGCGTCGTCCGCACCCGGGTTGTCCGTGGTGATGAAGCTGCCGATCCGGCCCATGTCGTGGTTGCCGAGGAAGGTGGGCAGTTCGTAGACGTTGGAGTCCGCGTCGGTGTACCAGTCGTCCCCGGCGAAGAAGGACTCAAGGCCCGTGGCTGCCTGGCCCCGGGATGCGAAGTTCCGCGCCGCGTCCTGGAGCGGGAAATCCAGCACCGCCTGCATTTTGTTGCGGGTGGTGAACTGCGAGGTGAAGCTCTTGGAGGTGTCGAAGACCTCGCCGAACATAAAGAACTCGTCCTTGCCATGGGCTTTGGCGTATTGGAGGACCTCGGGGCCGAACTTCTGCCAGAACTCGTCATTGACATGCTTCATGGTGTCGATCCGGAAGCCGTCCACGCCGAAGTCGCCGATCCACTTCTCGTAGATGTCGATCATGCCGTTGACAACCCGTGGCTGCTCCGTGAACAGGTCATCGAGTCCGAAGAAGTCCCCGTAGGAGGAGTTTTCGCCTTCAAAGGTGGTGTCGCCGCGGTTGTGATAGAGCGTGGGGTCGTTGAGCCAGGCGGGGACTTTGAGGTTCTTTTCCCCGGGCGCCAGCTTCGGCGTGTAGGGGAAGGACGTCGCCGCGTCCAGGGCGGGGAAGCTGTCCGTTCCGGCGTAGTCACGGTCGTCGAAGGGGACCCCGGCGGCGGTCAGGTAGGGTGCGGCGTCCTTGGATTTGTAGGCGGTGCGGTCGCCCTCCTCGTAGCCGATCACGTCCGCGGTGTGGTTGGTGATGATGTCGAAGTAGACCTTCATGCCGCGGGAGTGGGCCTCGTCGATGAGTGCCTTCAGCTCGTCGTTGGTGCCCAGGTGCGGATCGATCTGGGTGAAGTCGGTGACCCAGTAGCCGTGGTACCCGGCCGACTTGTCCTCCGGCTGGACCGCTTTGTTCTTGAAGCTCGGGGTCAGCCAGATCGAAGTGGTTCCAAGGCCCTGGATGTAGTCGATCTTGTCCCGCAGGCCTTTGAGGTCCCCGCCGTTGTAGAAGCCCTTTTTTGTCGGGTCGAAGCCGGAGACCATCGGGTCGGGTCCAAGGCCGCCGTCGTCGTTGGCGCTGCTGCCGTTGTTGAACCGGTCGGCCATCACGAAGTAGAACTGCTCGTCCGTCACCGGGCCGCGGAGCGAGTGGGCGGCCGGGGGCGCGTCCTGGTCCGGTGCGGCCCGCGCTGTCTGCGCCGGGAGGACGACGGCTGCCGCGGCAACGAGCGTCGCCGTCACGGCGGCGCCGGCGGGAAGGAATGCGGCAAGCCACTGCCGGTGGCTGCGTGCGGGCTTTTTGCCCAGGGTGGTTCTGCGGATCAACACGGTGGAGGACCTTCCGGTAAGCGACGTTGCCTCTGTGAAGGGTGATGCGTGGAGAGACTCCTGAGAGCCAAGTCACAACTGTAAGCGCTTGCGCGGAAGTTTTTCCAGCGAATGGTCAGATAATTTGCAGCTCGCGCACATCTTTCCCGCGGGACATGCCCTCCTGCCGCGGGCGAGGCTGGACATAGTCCCTGTATGCCCAATCCCCGGCGCGGGAAATGGGCATGTCCCCCCGGGCCGGGGTGTTGCAGAGCCTGCCCGGGCCCCGGGCCAGGGTTGGACTGCGGACCCCGGCCCGGGCTAGCCTGCGGCCGGCTGCGCTCCCCGGACCGCCGGGACCAGCGCGGTGGGGGAGGCCACCTCCAGCCTGCCCGCGGCCGGGCCGGGGAGTCCGCTCTCCGGGTCCAGCGGGTAGGACACCACATCCCCGGAACGTTCGTGCGCCACGTGCAGCCGGCCGTTCCGGACCAGATGATGCCGCGGCCAGTCGCCGCCGCTGGGGACGTCGGCCAGCGGACGGAGGGCGTTTCCGTCCGCATCCACCTCAAGCACGCTGATCCGGTTGGAGCCGCGCACCCCCACGTAAGCATGCCTGCCGTCCGCCGCGAGGGCAATCTCGGCCGCGGAGTCCCCGGCAAGCGCGCCCGCCCTGGTGGCCGGTCCCATTCCGGCCAGGCCGAAGAGTCCGGACCCGGGGGAGCGCCGCACCACGGCCACCTCAATCGAGTATTCGGTCACCACCAGCACGCTCCCGCCGGGATGCTGGACAAGATGCCGGGGGCCGCAGCCCCGGGGGAGCGCCAGTTCGTGGTCCAGGTTCAGCCCCTGGGACGGCACGTAGTTCCAGACCCGCAGGACATCGTGCCCGAGGTCGGTGGTCATCACCCTGCCGTCGTCGAGCATCAGGCTCGCGTGGGCCCGGCTTGGCCGCCCGGTAACGCTTGAGGCGGCGGCCGCGAACCTTGTCGAGATGCGGCCCTCGTCGTCCAGTTCGTAGAGCAGGACCTGGCCGTCGCCCCAACAGGCCACCACGAGGAAACGGCCCTGCGGGTCGACGGCGACATGGCATGCAGCGTCGCCGGCCGGCCACGCGCGGCCGGCCGGCTCCAGGCCGAATCCGCCGGACCGGCGGTACGCCCGGACGCTCCGCGCCGTCTCGCCCACGGCATAAACCATGTCCAGCGTGGGGTGCGCGGCAAGGAACGACGGCGAGTCGGCCGGGGCGGCCACTCCGAGCCACCGCAGGGTTCCGTCAGTGCCGGCCCGCAGCGCCCCGATCCCGATCCCGTTCCCGCGGCCGCCGCCGTCCGCGGTGTAGCAACCGGTCCAGATCAGCTCGTTCGACGGCACGGGGAACCACGTTGCGGGGTTCCCCGGCGCGGGCGGCGAAGACTCGGAGGGCATTCTTGGGCTGGACATGGTGCCATCTTGCCACTTGGATAGCATGGTATTCCGGCACGGTAAGCGGGAAGGGGGTCCCTGGCATGACGGCACTTCCCGCGCCCGATCCCTCCGCCATCACCCGGCTCCGCGCGGCCGGCTGCGTCTTTGCCGAGGAGGAGGCCCTGCTGCTGGCCGCCGCCGCCACGACGCCGGATCAGCTGGACGCCCTCGTGGAGCTGCGGGCTTCCGGGCTCCCGCTCGAGCACATCCTGGGCTGGGCGGAGTTTTGCGGACTTCGGATCGAAGTGGGTACCGGAGTCTTTGTGCCCCGCCGCCGGACCGAGTTCCTCGTCCGGCAGGCCCTGCGGATCCTCAGCGAATCCAACAGCACCGTCCAGTCGTGCGGCACCGGCACGCTGCCCGTCGTCGTCGACCTGTGCTGCGGGTCAGGGGCGGTCGGGTCCGCACTCGCGGCCCTGGCCGGTCCCCTGGAGCTTCACGCCTCCGACATCGACCCCGCCGCGGTGCGGTGCGCGGCCCGCAACATCGTGCCGCTCGGGGGCGCGGTCCACGAGGGGGACTTATACGAGGCCCTCCCGGAACGGCTGCGCGGACGGATCGATATCCTCGCCGTCAACGCCCCCTACGTGCCATCGGAAGAAATTGCCACCATGCCGCAGGAAGCCCGCCTCCACGAACCGCGGGTTTCCCTCGACGGCGGCAAAGACGGGCTTCACGTGCAGCGGCGGGTAGCCGCCACCGCGCGGCAATGGCTGGCCCCGGGCGGCTCACTGCTGATCGAGACGAGCCGGCGGCAGGCGCCGCGGACCGCCGGGCTGTTCTCCCGCAGCGGGCTCACGGCACGGGTGGCCGGCTCCGGGGAGCTGGACTCCACAATCGTCATCGGAACAGCGCTGAGAGATCCGCGAGCGGGGACTGGCCGGCCGTTGTAGTTAAGCGGCCGTTGTAGTTAAGCGACCTTGTCGGGATCGACGTTGGTTGCGGCTCCGGCAGGGGTGGCCCCGCCTTCATCGGACCAGTCCTGGCCGTGCTGGTCGTTCAGCGCAGGGTCGGACTCGACGTCGGAAGCGGCGGCCGCAGCGGAGGTCCCGAGGTTCACGGTCTCCGGGTGGGTGCTGTGTGCCGGGATGCCTGCGCCCGAAGCAGCAGCAGCGCTGCCGCCGGCCGGCAGGCGATCGCTTGTTGATCCCTTGGGGGAGTTGTCGCCGCGGACGGCTGAACCGATGACCGTGCCGGCCCGCCGGGCTGCCTCGCCAAGCTGCTCCGTCACCTCGGGTGCCTTCTCCTTCACCGCATCAGTGGCCGCGGCCACCCTGTCCTGGACCGGCTGGCTTTCCCAAAGTGCGGCAGCGCGCGCCTTGAGCTTTTCGTAGGCTGCCCGCCCCGACCGGGACCCAAGAATGTAGCCTGCGGCGATTCCGGCGCCGAAAAGAAGTTTGCCTTTCATGCTGTACCCCTGCTCTTTGGTGGTGCTCAAAATGTGGTTTCAATAAACGTGTAGGTGTTGGTGCAAAAAACCGGCCCCGGGAAAAATCCCGGGACCGGTTTTTGGGTCGCGCCAGCTTTAGCGGGCCGAACGCTTGGAGATCATGCCGTAAACCAGCAGGACGATGATCGCACCGCCGATGGCCAGCAGCCAGGTCGAAAGCGAGAAGAACTCGTTGATGCCGGTGCCGAACAGCATTCCGCCAATCCAGCCACCGAGGATGGCGCCAACGACGCCGAGGATCAGCGTGATGATGATGCCACCACCCTGACGGCCCGGGAGGATTGCTTTAGCGATTGCACCGGCGATAAGGCCCAGAATCAGAAATGCGAAAAAACCCATTTTTATCGTTCCTTCTTCATTGAGGAGGCACCCGGATTGCCGGGTGCGCTACATCCTTCTGCCTCAATAGTAATCATGCTTAGTATAAAAGTGCCAGTCAGGAGCAGGACGCGGTCCACGGGGCGCGCCTTTTCGCGGCCCGGCCCCGCGGTGGGTGGACCGGGGCTGAACGGGCCCGGGCTGCCTGGCGCCGTAGCTCAGCGTTCCAAGCGGAACCCAATCTTGATGGTCACTTGCCAATCGGCGATCTCGCCGTTTTCAAGGTGCCCGCGGACTTCCTTTACTTCGAACCAGTCGAGGTGCCGCAGGGTCTTGGCCGCCTCTGCGATGCCGTTGCGGACGGCGGCATCAATGCCTTCGCTCGACGTTCCGACAATTTCAGAAATGCTGTAAGTGTGATTAGGCAACTTCGCTCCTCGTGATCGCCATCGATACCCGGCAGTGGGCCGTTCCTGCAGATTAGCGGACAGATCGCAGCGGGACTAGGGGCGGGAGGCTGGGCCTCAGGACCCGTAGACGGGGCCCGGCTCGGGACGCTTGGGCGCCAGCGGCGGGGCATCCGAGCGTTTCCGGACCCGGCTGACCATCCAGGGAAGCAGGTAGTTGGTGAACCAGGCGATGTCTCCGGCCTTGCTTTCCCGCCAGCTTCCGGCGGGCATGGGCTTGGGCTCCAGCGGGCTCAGCGTGTGCGGGACGCTGAGGGATTCCAGCACCATGGCCGCGATGGTGTGGTGCCCCATCGGCGAGAAGTGCAGGCGGTCCGGATCCCACATTCGCGGGTCCGAGAGTTGCCGCAAGGCCCAGAGGTCAGCGATCACGCCGTGATGGCGCATGGCGATGGTCCTGATGTTCTCGTTGAAGACGGCGACCCTTCCCCGGTTGTGGCCCAGCAGCGGCGTGTCGCCCCAGTCGGGGCCGGTGAACAACACCACAGTGGCGCCGGTGGCGCTGAGCATGCCCACGGCGGCGTCGAGACTGGCGGCCAGGCGGTCGGGGTCCCTCCGGTGGAAGACAAGGTCGTTCCCGCCGGCTGACAGCGTGACCAGGTCCGGCTGCAGCGCGATCGCGGGCCCGAGTTGCCGGTTGAGGATCTCCTGCAGGACGAGGCCGCTGACGGCGAGGTTGGCGTAGCGGAAATCCGACCTCCCGCCGCTGAGCTCCTCGGCGATGCGGTCCGCCCAGCCCCGCATGCCGCCCGGACTCAGCGGTTCCGGGTCCCCGAGGCCCGCCGTAAACGAGTCCCCCATGGCGACATACCGGCTCCACGGGCCCGCTCTCCGCGGCCCGGAATTCTGGCCCAACTCCCGGCCCGGCTGCGGGACGGGGACCCGCCCCGTGGCGGGGTTACCGGTGCCGGGCTGCCCGGCGCCAGGATCCAAGAAACCGGCGGCGTTCACATCCCCAGAATTACGCCGAATATTCATGTTCCGCTAGGTACTTAGGTCCCTAGCCGGGCGGTGCCTGCGCGCCGGCACGGGGCTGCGCGGCCCGGCGGAGGTGCGGTCGGCCGGACGCCGCCGGGTGGTTTCTGATACGTAGGGGGGTATATCATGGAAATCAAACCCTGTGAAACACGGAGGAACAAATGGAACTCGATCCGGCCGACATGAAGCCCGTCATCAACCGGCTTCGCCGCGCCCAGGGGCAGCTTGCCGCCGTCACCCGGATGATCGAAGAGGGCCGCGACTGCAAGAGCGTCGTCACCCAGCTGGCAGCCGTTTCCAGTGCGCTGGACAAGGCGGGATTCTCGATCATCGCCACCGGCCTGCAGCAGTGCATGCAGCAGGAGGACCCCAGCCTGGACCGGGCCGAACTCGAGAAGCTTTTCCTCTCGCTGGCCTGAGCCCCGCTTGACCCGGGCCGCTCCGGCCGTCAGGCCGGGCGGTCCGCCAGCACGTAGGCCTTGAGGTCATCCAGGGTCTGCTGCATGTGCGCATCCATGGCGTCCCGCGCCCGGTGCGGATCCCGCGTGGACAGCGCATCCGCGATCTTCTGGTGGTGGCCGATCGCATGCGCCTGGATCTCGCGCACTTCCGAGGTCTGGGTCCGCCGCCGTTCCAGCACGCGGTGCAGCGGCGCGAACAGCACGGCAACAAAGACATTCTCCGCGGCGCGCAGAATGAGGTCGTGGAACGCAAGGTCCGCTGCCACGAACGCCGCAACATCGTGTTTTTCATGCGCCGTGCGCATCGCTTCCAGCTCCCCGTAAAGGGTCTTGAGCTCGGAGTCGCTGATCCGCGCGGCCGCCAGCTCGCAGGCGCCCGACTCCAGCATCCGGCGCAGCTCGATCAGCTGGACGGCGGCGGCGGCATCGTTCTTTCCTTCCGAGGCTGCCCGGAGTACGGCCTCCAGCGACGCCCACCGGCTCAGCGGGTTCACAAAGGTGCCGCGGCCGCGCTCCACGCTGAGGATCTGCTGGGCCTCGAGGGTCTTCATCGCCTCGCGGACCGTCATGCGGCTGACCTCGTGGCGGGCGCTCAGCTCAAGCTCGCCGGGGACCGCTGACCCGGGCGGGAATTCGCCGGCAATGATGCGGTCCAGCAGTTCGTCGGCCACGACGCCGACCAACGATTTCCTAGCCAATTGTCCCCATTCGCCGTCGCCGAGTTGCGTGATTGACAAGTCTACTTGCGCGTCTTTGTGCCTTGTGCCACACTAGCATTCAAATGTTAGATGTCAGACATCTTACAAATCACTGACGTAGCAGAGTTCCCACAATGGAGTGCAAGTGCCTTTTGAATCAGAGCTTTTTGAAGCAGATGTGCTGGCCGCCTTCCCGGCGGAGATCCGGATTCCCGCGCGGGCCGTCGCCGCGGCCCTCGATGCCGCCGCTGAGTCGTCCCCCCGGATTCTGGTGGTGCTCGACGACGATCCGACAGGTACGCAGTCCGTCGCGGACCTGCCGGTCCTCACCCGCTGGGACGTCTCCGACTTCACCTGGGCCTTTACCCACCGCATCAACGGCCGCCGCCCGGACGCCGTGTACGTCCTCACCAACACGCGCAGCCTTGACCCCGCCGAGGCTGCCGCCCGCAACGAAGAGGTAGTCCGGAACGCCCTCGCGGCCGCCGCCCTGGAAAGTAACGGCGCCGGTTCCGATGCTGCCGGTTCCAGCAGTGCCGGTACCAGGCTGCGCCTGGGGTTCGTCAGCCGCAGCGACTCCACCCTCCGCGGCCACTACCCGCTGGAACCGGACACGATCGCGGCGACCGTCGCCGCTGTCAGCGGCGAGGTGACGGACGGCGTCGTGATCGTCCCCGCGTTCCCCGACGCCGGACGCGTCACGATCGGCGGCGTGCACTTCATGCGCGGCACCGGCGAGGACGCCGGCAAGCTCACCCCGGTGGCCGAGACCGAATTCGCCAGGGACGCGAGCTTCGGCTTCGCCAATTCCGAACTGGCCAAGTACGTCGAAGAGAAGTCCCAGGGCCGCTTTGCGGCGGAATCCGTGATCGTGCTGACCCTGGACGTCATCCGCGCCGCGGGCCCGGACGGTGACCCCCAGGTCTCGGCCAAGGCCATCGCGGACGCCATCGATCCCGCCACCGGCTCCACCCCGGTCGTGGCCGACATCGTTACTGAAAACGACCTCCGGGCCCTGGCTCTGGGCCTGCAGGAAGCGGAACGGCGCGGCAAGAAGCTGCTCTACCGGGTGGGTCCGCCGTTTGTCCGAGGCTGCATCGGCCAGGAAATCCGCGCCGAGCTCAGCGGCGAGGAAGCCTACGCGGGCAACACGCCGTCCGACGCCGGCGGCCTGATCGTGGTCGGCTCGCACGTCGGTGTCACCACACGCCAGCTCAAGGCCCTCGTCGAACAGCACAGTTCCGCGCGCATCGTGGAGATCGACGTCGAAAAGCTGCTCGGCGGCAGTGCTGGAAGCTACCTGGACGATCTCGTCCGGAACGTCGTCGAGTCCCTGCACAGCGCCGACGTTATCCTCCACACGAGCCGGCTGCTCATCAAGACCGACGACGCCGCCGAGAGCCTCCGGATCGCCCGCACCGTGTCCGCCGCCGTCGTCGCCGTGGTGAACCGGACCCTGAAAACCTTCCCGCCGCGCTTTGTGATCGCGAAGGGAGGCATCACGTCCTCGGACGTCGCCGCCCACGGCCTGGAAATCCGCCATGCCATTGTCCGGGGCCCCATGCTGCCGGGCATCGTCAGCCTGTGGGAGCCGGTGGACGGCCCCGCCAAAGGCATTCCGTTCATCGTCTTCGCCGGCAACGTCGGTGACGACCAGTCCTTGGCCCAGGTCACCCGCAAGCTCAGCAACACCTTCTAATCCCCACCCCAAGACCCTCATTTCAATGGAGAAAACCATGAACTACAAAGTCACCGTCCTCGGCCTGGGCGCCATGGGACTGCCCATGGCCACCAGGCTGGCCACCCAGCTGACCGTCCACGGCTTCGACATCGCCGAACCGCGCCTGCGGCTCGCCGAGCAGGCCGGCGTCCGCACTTTTGCGTCCGCCCGCAAAGCGGCCGAGGGCGCCGACGCCCTGCTGCTCGCCGTGCGCAACGGTGAACAGCTGGATGACGTCCTCTTCGGCGAGAACGGTGTCGCCTCGGTGCTGTTGCCGGGCGCCGTCGTGATTCTGGGCAGCACCGTCGGCACCGACGCCATACCCGCCACCGTCGCCCGGCTCGCGGCGTTCGGCGTCTCCCTCGTGGACGCGCCGCTCTCCGGCGGACCCAAGCGCGCCGGGGAGGGCGATCTGCTGATCGTCGTCGGCGCCGAACCGCAGGCCCTCGAAGCGGCCCGCCCGGTCCTGGAGCTGCTCGCCTCCACCCTCACCGTGGTGGGGGACAAGCCCGGCGACGGGCAGGCCCTCAAGACCGTCAACCAGCTGCTCTGCGGGATCCACATCGCTGCCGCGGCCGAGGCAATGGCCCTTGCGGACGCCCTCGGCCTGGACCAGGCCAAGACGCTCGCAGCCCTGGAGGCCGGCGCCGCCGGGTCCTTCATGCTGTCCAACCGTGGACCCCGCATCCTCGAGGCCTACACGGAAAACGGAGCGGAAGTCCTCAGCCGCCTGGACATCTTTGTCAAGGACATGGGCATCGTCGGGAAGGCCACCCGCGCCGCCGGCCTGGCCGCCCCGGTGGCCGCCGCCGCCGAACAGCTGTACCTCCTCGGCCAGGCCCAGGGCCTCGCCGCCGCCGACGATTCCGCCGTCATTAGGGTCCTCGCGCCCACGAAGCGCACCGCCTAGATTCCCCTCAGCAAGTCCAGACCCCGTAAGCCCGACGACGGCGGATCCCCCCTCCGCCGTCGTCGTCGAAACACCCGCTCACTGGCTACAGTGACGTCAAAGGAGACACCCGCATGAATGCCCTGCTCAATTCCCTGGTGGTGCGCGCGGCCGACGCGCCTGTCATCAAGCCGGCCGTGGAGCTGGGAACTCCGCTGCTGCTGACCATCGCTGTGGCCGGCGTCGCCCTGCTGCTGCTCATGATCATCCGCTACAAGATCCAGGCCTTCGTGGCCCTGCTGACCGTCAGCGTCCTGGTGGCCGTGGCCGCGCAGATCCCGCTCAAAGACGTCTTCACCGTGGTGGCCAACGGGGTGGGAAGCACCATGGGCAAGGTGGCCCTGCTGATCGCCCTCGGCGCGATCCTGGGGCGGATGATCGAGGTCTCCGGCGGCGTGCAGTCCCTCGCCGACCACTTCACGGCCAAACTCGGTGCCAGGCGGGTGGCCGTAGCCCTCACCGCCGTCGGCTTCCTCGTCGCGATTCCGGTCTTCTTCGAAGTCGGCATCATCGTCCTGGTGCCGATCGTCTACGCCTTCGCCAAGATCGCCAACGTCCATCCGGTGAAGTTTGGCCTGCCCATGGCCGGCATCATGCTCGCCATCCACGTGGCCGTACCGCCGCACCCGGGGATTGTTGCCGGTGCCGGCGTGCTCGGCGCCGATATCGGGCTCATCGCCCTGATCTCGCTGGTGATCTGTGTGCCGCTGGGCTTCCTGTCCTACTGGGTCGCAGCCATCATGAACCGCAAGGAATACGCACTCCTGCCCGCCGTCAAAAAGCAGGTTGACGAGTTCGGCTCCGCCTCCCTGGTCCGTGTTGGCCACGACGGCCCGGGCAGCAAAGCCATCGCCCCGCCCCGCCCGGGACTGATCATCTTCCTTATCGCCACCCCGATCGCGCTGATCCTCCTCGGCACCGTGGGCACCCTCGTGATCGACAAGAACAGCTTCTGGTACGGCGTCGCTGCCTTCGCAGGCAATCCCGTGTTCGCCCTCCTCGTGGCCGTTGCGCTCTGCTTCTTCCTCCTGGCCGTCCGCCGCCAGTGGTCCCTGACGGAAACCGGCGAAATCTTCGAAGGCGCCCTGCCCCCGATCGCCTCCATCCTGATGGTGGTTGCCGCCGGCGGCGTCTTTGGCAGCGTGCTGCAGGTGAGCGGAATCGGCAAGGCGCTCTCCGAATCCCTCGACACGCTCGGCGTGCCGTTGCTGTTGCTTGGCTTCATCATCTCGCTGGCCCTCCGCGCCGCCCAGGGTTCGGCCACGGTCGCGATCGTCACCACGGCAGGCCTGCTCTCCTCCGCCGTTGCCGGCGGCGGCTACACCCCGGCGCAGATTGCCGTGATTGTCATCGCCATCGGCTTCGGCGCCCTCGGCCTCTCCCACGTGACCGACGCCGGCTTCTGGGTGGTCGTGCGGTACTACGGCCTGAGCGTCGCCGACGGCCTCAGGACCTGGACCGTACTCACCACCGTGCTGGGACTGGCGGGCTTCGCCCTGACGTTCCTGGCCTGGATGCTGGTGGGAGGCCTGAGCGCCTGATGCGTGCCCGTCTCGACACCCTGGTCAGTGCCGCTCTGCAACAGGGATCAGCCGTTCCGGCGTTCACCTGCTACGACTTCACCACGGCGCTCGCCGTGGTGGGGGCCGCCGAAGCGGCCGGACGCGGAACCATCCTGCTAGTCTCGCCCAGCACCGCGGCCACGACCAGCGGTCTCCGGCTGATCGCGGCGCTGCGCGGACTCGCCGACGGCGCCAGCGTTCCGGTTGCTGTGCAGCTGGACCATGCCTCGGACCTCGGTGTGATTGCCGGTGCCGTCGCCGCGGGGGCCGATTCCGTCCTGGTGGACGGATCATCGCTGCCCTATGAGGACAATATCGCGCTGGTCCTGGCGGCGCGGGCCTTGCTCGACGCCGCCGGAACGGACACGGTGATCGAGGCGGAACTTGGCGGTCTGGCCGGCGACGAGGACAGGGCCTTCGGATCCGACGCCGAAGGCAGCGCCCCGGCGGCCGGCACGGCCGGGCTCACCGACTCCGCCCAGGTGGAGGACTTCGTGGCCCGGACGGGCGCCCGGCTGCTCGCCGTCGCGGTGGGCAACGTCCACGGCAAGTACCGGGGCGAGCCGGAGCTGCGGTGGGACGTGCTGCAGGACATTGCCGTCCGGACCCGCCTGCCCCTGGTGCTCCACGGCGCCTCCGGAATCCCCGCCTCCGAGCTCGTCAAGGCCGCCGCCATGAACGTGGGCAAGGTCAACTTCAACACCGAGCTGCGCACCGGCGTGCTTGAAACCCTCGACGCACGCACGGCGGCGCACCGGAGGGATGGCGAGAACCTTCAGGGGCTGCTGGCCGAATGGGACGCCTCGGCCGGTGCCTTCGCGGCCACGGCGCTGGCGACGCTCTCCCGCTGACCCGCTGACCAGGTGACCAGGTGACCGGCTGACGGGCCGGGAACCGGGGGAGGCCAGGATCAGGCCATGATCCTGGCCTCCCTCGTTTTCGTGCTGCTTGCTGCCCTGTTGCACGTCTACATCTTCACGATGGAGTCCATAACCTGGACACAGCCGGCGACGTGGAAGCGGTTCAGCAGCACCTCGCAGGAGGACGCGGACACCGCGCGGCCGCCACCCAGGGCGCCACGCCGCTACTCGCCGTCGTCCTCGCGGTGCTGGGGCTGCCGACCGCCTGAGCCGGCACGCCTGGGCCTGGCCGCCGAACGTATTGGCCGGCAGCGGAGGCCCGGACCGACGGCACTGGCCGCCCGCCCGGATAAGGCCGACAATGGGGGGGCAAACACAGCAGCGTTGGCGCTCAACAGCCCAGGAGGGTGCGTTGGCCGGTTCCATAGGGGGCTTCATGGTTCCACCGCGGCGTGCAGGGGCCGGCCAAGTCCTGCAGCCGGAACGCGACCAGGTGATCGATCTCGCCCGGTTCTTCTGCCTTGCGCTCGTGGTGGTGGCGCACACCATGATGGTGAGCCCCGTGCTGCACCCTGACGGCACCGTGACCTCCTACAACACCCTCGGCAACGAGCACTGGTTCGAACCCGTGGTCTGGGTGCTTCAGGTCATGCCCCTCTTCTTTGTCGCCGGCGGCATCACCGGTGTGCAGTCCTGGCGCCGACTCCGTGCCCGGGGTGGCAACACCTTCGACTTCATGCAGGCGCGGATGCTGCGGCTCATCCGCCCGGCGGCTGTGCTGCTCGCCCTCATGTTTGCCGGGCTCTGGGTGGCGCAGCTTGCAGGCGTCGCCCCGCAGGTCGTCGAGCTGATCGTTGCCGGAGCAGGCATGCCGCTGTGGTTCCTCGCCGCATACCTTGCGGCGCAGCTGAACCTTCCGCTGCTGGCGAGGCTGCACGCCCGGGCGCCCTGGCTGACCCTGGCAGTTCTCACCTCGCTGGTGGTAGCGGTCGACTGCCTGCGCGGCACCCTGCCGGCTCTGGCCAACCTCAACATGGTTTTCCTGTGGTGTGCCGTGCAGCAACTCGGATTCTTCCTCGCCGACGGCGGACCGATGGCCCCCGGCCGCCCCGCGCTGGCGGGCATCATCCTCGGCAGCAACCTGGTCCTCGGGCTGCTCGTGTGGCTGGGACTGTACTCCGGGAACATGCTGGTGAACCTCAACCCGCCCAACCTGACCCTGTTGCTGCTGGGATTCTCACAGGCCGCCACGCTGCAGCTCTTCCGGCCCGGGCTGGCGAGGCTCGGGTCCCTGGCGCGGGTGCGGCGGTTCATCGCAGTGGCCGGACAACGGTCGATGACCGTCTACCTCTGGCATCTGCCCCTCCTCGCGGCGATGTCCGGTCTGCTGCTGCTGACCGACTTTCCCCAGCCGCCCGGGGGGACGGCCGCCTGGTGGTGGGGGCGTCCGCTGGTGCTGCTGGCCTTGATCGGCTTCCTGCTGCCGGTCCTGGCGCTCTTCGGCCGGCTCGAGGAACGCCCGACGTCGCCGGCAACCGCACCGTCCCGCCCGGCGGCCGCCGTGGTGCTGGCCGCGGTGGTCGTCTATGTCCCGGTGGCCGACGCAGCGCTCAACGGACTCACGCTGGGACTGCTTGGCGGGGGAGCGGCGTGTTTCGTGCTCGCTGTGCTGCTGCTGGGCCGGATCCCGGTCCGGCTTGTGGCCGGTTCGGGTCCCGGCGGATCGGGCCCGCCATTGCCACGTCCGCCTTTAAGTGCCAATGTCGAACCATGACGGAGAACTCGGCAGCCACTGAAGACACGTTCAGCCCGGACGTAACCACCACCCGGAATGATGAGCTGCACCGCTATGAGCTCCACGTTGGCGGCAAGCTGGCCGTCCAGATCCGCTTCATCGACGAACCCGGCCATGTGGACTTCATCCACACGGATACGGCGGAGCAGTTCCAGGGCCAGGGGCTCGGCAAGGTGCTGGCCCATTTCGCGCTGGACGACGTCGTGGCGTCCGGCAAGCGGATCATCCCGAACTGCCCCTTCATGTACCGGTACCTGCGCAAGCATGACTCCTATACCCAGTACATCGACTGGCCGGAGCAGCCCCCGGCCGGAGCCTGACTCCCGGCCGGCTGCCACCGGCACCCCAGGGACCGGCGGCGCCCGCTTGTGAGCGGCGCAACAACCTCGTAAAGTTCTGAACAGAGTTATGCAGCTGGCTCTTGGATGTGTCCCTTTGGAGAACCCCGTGAACCATAAACTGCGTGTGCTTGTCCGTGTGGATGTCGATCCCGGACATGTGACCCTCGAGGTCACCGGCTGCCTTACCCAATCAGACTTCCCCGCGCTGGTGCACATTATGCGGCGCGCGGGCCGGCTCGGTGCCGGCACGGACGTCTTCATCGACCTGCACGGGTCGTCCCACCTTGACCCGGAGATCCTCCTGCAGCTGAGGTCCATCGCCGACGCCAGCGCTGCAGCCGCCGCTCCCGGCGTCGACTCCCCTGCCAGGGAGCCGTTCCGCGTCACGCTGGCAGAGCCCGCGGAGCTGCCGATCTGCCTGCTGCACGTCGGATCCGACGGCCTGGTCCTTGCTGGCCTCGAGGGGGAGACCGCGGGTCTTCCCCCTGGGGGGCCGCTGCGTCCGGGATTGTGCGAGGTCGGCACCCCGATCGCTGCCGAGCTCAACACCTTCAACGGCCAGGAGCTGTCCGAATACTTCGAAGAAACCCTCGACCCGGCCGCAGCGGTCCGTGCGTTGTCCGATGCCGCCCTGGGACAGCTGTCCGACGCCCTGTACCGCCACCTCGATACCAAAAGCCCGGCTTTCGGCGCGCACACCTGGTACGAGCTGGCGACCGAAGAGCTGCAGAACCGGAACCTCAGCGCCGCGGCCGCCCCCGCAGGGGGTGAACTGGCCGCCGGGCAGGCTCCAGGACCTGGCCGGGTTAGGCTATCGCCATGACTGCACCTGTTGCGACACCGGCCCCCACGACCGCCCTGATCACTGGAGGGACCGCCGGGATCGGGGCGGAATTCGCCCGCCAGCTCGCCGAACAGGGGCACAGCCTGGTGCTGGTCGCCCGCGACGCCGCCCGGCTCAAGGCCACTGCCGGGGAGCTGGAGAAACGGTATGGCGTCGGCGTCGAGGTGCTCGCCGCCGATCTTGCGGACGACGCCGGAGTGGCAGCCGTCGTCGCCCGGCTCACGGACCCGGCGCGTCCGGTGGAAATCCTGGTCAACAACGCCGGGATGGGCCTGCTGCACTCCTTCGAGGAAAACGATATTGCGGCGGAAACCAGGCATCTCAAGCTACATGTCGAGACGGCCATGCAACTGACCCACGCCGCCCTGCAGGGCATGCTCGGCCGGCACTCCGGCAGGATCATCAATGTCGCCAGCGTGGCCGCGTTCCTTCCCCGCGGAAGCTACTCGGCCGCGAAAGCGTGGCTTCTCAGCTTTTCCCGCTGGGCCAACCTCGCCTACGCCAAACAGGGGGTGAAGGTGACGGCCGTCTGCCCCGGTTTCACCCACACCGAGTTCCACGACCGGATGGGCATGGACAAAACGGTGACGCCGCGCTGGATGTGGCTGCAGGCGGACCGCGTCGTGCGTGAAGGCCTCACCGACAATGAAAAGGGGAAGGCCGTCTCCATCCCGACGAAGCGCTACAAGGTGCTGACCACGGCCGCCCGCGTCCTGCCGGACCGGCTCGTGGCCGGGCCGCCGCGCCGGGCCAAATAACCCTCAGGCCAAATAACCCGTCAGTGCGGGCGGGCTTGTGGCCGGCGTCGGCGGATCAGGACCACGACAAGGATGCCCAGCCCGGCTCCCACGATGGTCTCGACGGCGCGCTCGGTCACCAGCAGCTGCGGGTCGGCAGGGGCGGCGAGCTGCGTCATCAGCAGGATCACGGGAGTGAAGGACACCATGGCCAGGCCGTAGTGCCTGGTCATGAACAGCTCCGTCGTGAACTGCAGGACAATAACCAGAAGTGCCAGGGCGGCTGCCTCGTGGCCGGGAAACAGCCGGAGAGGCGAGAAAGCCCAGGGAAACAGCACCCCGGCAACCACCACAAGGCCCACCAGGGTGCCAACAATCCGGTGCAGGCCGCGGTGCACGCTGCTGGGCATGTCCGCCCCCGCCAGGGGCACCGCGGCGGCTGCCATGGCCCAGTGCGGGTGCCCGCTTCCGCTGAGCACCCCCAGGGAGCCCGCCGCCCCGACGGCGGTGAGGTACCGGGCGGCATGGATCCAGGCGGCCCGGCGCCGGGCCCCGCGCAGCGGCGGGATGTCCCGTCCCGCGCCGCGTTCCCAGGCCCGGCCCCGCACCCAGCCGCCAAAGCCCACCACCATGGAAAAGGCGGCGGACAGCGCGCCGATCAGGACTGCCGTGTGCCAGTGCACACTGGTGGGGACGGAGGCGCACGCGCCCAGGGCCAGGATGCCGAAGAACGGGCCGGCGGGCTTCAGCGCCACCTTGTCCGCGAACAGTGACCCCGCTGCCGCGAGGAGCGTTTCGGTGACGACGAGCACCCAGGAATGAAGCTGGTTCACCGAAAGGAAGACGCCGACGGCCAGCCCGCCCACCAGCAGGAGGGCAGCCTGGCCCTGGTGCCGGAGCCGCAACTGATGCGGCTCGTTCCGGCCGTACATGCCGGTCAGTGCGCCGAACACCGCATAGATCATCAATTCCGGGCGGCCCGCGGCGAGAAGCACGAGGGACGGGACGGCCACGCTCACGGCCACGCGCACCGCCGAGACATGGTCCTTGTTGGCCGGCGCCAGGCGGTGCAGGCTGCGAAGCTGCGCGCTGAGGGACTGCACGGGCGCCTCCTAATTTCGGGTTGGCCGGTCTTGCCGGGAGGGTTGGCCGCCCGGCCTGCTGCCGGACGCGCCTAAGGCCTGCCTTGCGTGCTTCCCCCAATGGGCAATCACGCAAGGCAGGCCTCAATGGGCGGGACTTTGCTACAGAATCCGGGTTAGCCGGCCGGGCTCAGGATGAACACGGCCGGGCTGCCAGAGGGCAAGCTTAGGCTCCGGCTGGAACCTTGTCGGTGTCTCGGAGCGCCGTCGAATCAGCACCTGCCGTGGCGGAGGCATAGGGCATGTCCATTTCCACCAGGTCGATCAGCGGGTTCTCGTCCTGGTTGGCAACAAGCTCCTTGGCTTCCGCCTGGGTGTCCACGCTGGGCATGGAACCCGGCAGGGGGCGCTGGGCCGATTCCTTGAGGAAGTAGATCGCCACGGCACCGATCGCCGAGGTGGCCATCAGGTAGTACGCCGGCATCATGTCATCGCCGGTCGCGCCGATGAGGGCCGCGACGATGAACGGCGTGGTGCCGCCGAAGATTGCCACGGAGAAGTTGTACGCGATGCCCATGGCGCCGTAACGGCTCGCCGTCGGGAACTGCGCCGGCAGCGCCGAGGCCAGGTTGGCCACGTAGAACGTGACCGGGAAGGCGATCATGCCGAGACCCAGAAGGGTGGACCAGATTTCGCCGACGCCGATCAGCATAAACGCCGGTGCGGCCAGGACCACGGTGCTGAGTGCGCCGATCCACAGCACGGGACGGCGGCCGATCCGGTCGGACAGCTTTCCGGTCAGCGGAATGCAGAGGCTCATGATGACCAGCACCGGGATCGTCAGCAGGGTGCCGTGCACGGGGTCGTAGCCCTTGGACTCGGTGAGGTAGGTCGGCATGTAGGACGTCAGGGCGTAACCGGCCGTGTTCGCGGCTGCCACCAGGATCATGGCAACGATGAGTGAACGCCAGTAGGCCTTCACGATGCCGATGGGGCTCTTGGACGCGCTGGAGTCTGTGGACGCGGCGTCCTTGGAGAGGTTCTCCTGGGCATCAAGGGTGGCCTGGAACTGCGGGGATTCCTCGATCTTGCTTCGGAAGTAGACCGCGATCAGGCCCAGCGGGCCGGCAAGCAGGAACGGGATCCTCCAGCCCCACTCCTCCATGGCGCCCTGACCCAGGGTCAGCTGGAGTACGGAGACGAGGGCGGCACCGAGGGCGAAGCCGAGATAGCTGCCCATGTCCAGGAAGCTGGCGAAGAACCCGCGGCGCTTGTCCGGGGAGTATTCGCTCACGAAGGTCGTGGCGCCGGCGTATTCGCCGCCGGTGGAGAAACCCTGAACCACCTTGAGCAGCACCAGCAGGGCAGCAGCCCACATGCCGATCTGCGCATAGCCGGGCAGGAGGCCGATCGCGAACGTGCTCGCGGCCATCAGCATCAGGGTGGTGGCCAGAACCTTCTGGCGGCCGACCTTGTCGCCGAACCAGCCGAAGATGACTCCGCCGAGGGGACGTGCAATAAAGGTGGCGGCGAAAGTTCCCAGCAGGAACAGGGTCTGAACGGACTTGTCCGCCTCGGGCAGGAACACAGGTCCCATGGTGGTGATTAGATAGCCGAACACGCCGACGTCGTACCACTCCATGGTGTTACCCACGATGGTGCCGCCGAGTGCTTTCTTGAGCATCGGCTTGTCGACGACGTTGACGTCGGACTCTTTGAGTCGACGGCGCGTCCGTAGCTTTGGTTTTCTCACACCCGTGGGTGCAATTTGGTTGGTTCCGCTGGCGTTCATAACGCCTGCTGAAGAGTCGGTCGTGCTTCGGTCTTTGGGCATTTGGGCCGCTCCTATGGAGGTCATTTGCTTGCGACTTGTAGCTGCCCCGCTCTGGGCAGACCTCCAATTTTACGCGATTTCTATGGTGTTTCGGAGTTTGGTGCCGTATGATCCGGTGATTCGGCCCCGATCGGGCCGGATTGGCGGCTTTCTTTTCCGCTGTTTCACCGCGCCAACGTTGGGAAACCCCGCGTCCGCCGGAGCCTGCGCAAACTTTTTCCCGCAAACCCGGCCGGCAGCCGTTTTTTCGGCCGGAATCAGCCTTTTGGGGCGGCGCCGTTCACCCGCAATGAGGCCCCGCGGGACCGCGCAGAAGGGGGTACCCAAGGGATCCGGAAAGCGCTTAGGGTTGAATCCAGCGGAGTGCTGATCACAAGCCACACGAGGAGAACAGCCCATGACCGGCAAAGAGAGCAAGAAGAGCAGCGGCAGCGGAGCCGAGGCGGACGACAAGTCCCGGGCCAAGCAGGAGGAAGGGAAAGGCATTAAGTCCCGCCTCACCGACGCCCAGAAGGAGATGCTCGCCAGCAAGTCGCGGGGCGGGGCCGCCTCGCAGAGCGTCGGCCACAGCCACAAGCCCACGCACGTCAGCGGCAAGCAGGGCCCGGCCGAGAAGAAAGTCCGCTGGTAGCCCTACAGACATCGCAAGCCGGCCGACCTACGATGGGTGAACACTTCATTTCACAGCGGTAATTGCACAGGGAAAGGAAGAGCAATGGCAGATCATCACTCAGGAGAAGAGATCGAGCCCGAGGTGGCCAGCCACTTGGCTGAGTCCATGGATGAGGCTCCCGGTCCCGAGCCGGTGCATCACCTCCCGCCCCCCGCATCCGAGGGGCATTCCTGGCCGGATGGCAGCGGCAAACACCGCCACCCGAAGGACCGCGATGAGGTCCGCGGACTGCAGAGCCAGCAGGTTGTGGAGGCCGCGGAGCACCGGACCAGCCGCCCGGATATCCCGCACCGCGACAAATGAGAGTGCGGCCGGGCCGGCGCTGAGTCCGGCCCGGCCCTATTCGAGCACCACGTCTTCAGGCTTTTTGTCCAGCCTCCAGCCGCGCCAGACCGGGTGCCGGAGCTTGCCGCTGCCCGTCCATTCCCCGTAGGTGACCTCCCCGACCAGCCTGGCGCTCACCCAGTGGGCGTCCGAGGCATCGGCAGCGGGCACCTCCTCGAACGGCGAGGTCTTCCGCGGGAGGGCATCGAGTTTCTCGCGGAGTTCCTGGAGCTCGCGGGTGCTGAAGCCGCTGCCGACGCGCCCGACGTAACGCAGCTTGGAACCGTCCGGGATCCCCAGCAGGAGCGAGCCCACGGACTGCCCGCGCTCGCCCTTGCCCGGCCGCCAGCCGCCGACCACCACCTCCTGGGTGCGTTCGAACTTCAGCTTGAGCCAGGACCTGCTGCGCTGCCCGACGTACCGGCCGCCCGTGCGCTTGGCCATCACGCCCTCCAGCCCCAGCTCCTCCGCGCTTTCCAGGATGTGCCGGACATCGCCCTCGATCAGCGGGGAAAGCTCCGCCGGGCAGCCGGAGGGAGTGAAGAACGCTTCCAGCCTGGCCCGGCGTTTGCGCAGCGGCAGGCGGCGCAGGTCCTGGCCATTCTCGGACAGGAGGTCGAACAGCATCAGCCGGACGGGCGTCGTGGACTGTGCCTTCGCGACGTCCAGGGCCCGGGTGAGCTTCATCCGCCCCTGCAGCAGCCCAAAGTCGGGCCGTCCCGAGACGCCGACGGCGATGACCTCGCCGTCGGCGATGAAATCCTGCTCCGGCCAGCAGGAGCGGTCCGTCAGTTCCGGGTACGTCGCGGACATGTCGTTGCCGTTCCGGCTGACCAGGCGGATCTTCTCCGCGTCCCCGACGACGAGGGCCCGCACGCCGTCCCACTTGAGCTCAAACTGCCAGTCCTTGCCCGGCAGCTCCGCAGCGGTTCCGGCGCTGGCCAGCATCGGCCTGAAGTCCGCCGGTTCGGGTACGGCGCTCTCCGGCTCCGGCGTTGGCGCCTCCGCCGGGGCCGGCCGCTTCCTCCCGTCGTGCGGGTCCATCAGGTGGATGAGCCACTGGTCGTCGCCCCGGCCCGTGTGGATCAGCGCGAACCTGCGGACGCCGCCCAGGCCGCCGTCGTCCTGGCCGGTGAGGGTGGCAATGACCTCCTTGCCCGCGATCCACTTTTCGCACTCATAGGAGCCGTGGTCCCAGATGCTGACGGTCCCGGCGCCGTACTCGCCCTTGGGAATGGTGCCTTCGAAGGCCGCATAGTCCATCGGGTGGTCCTCGGTCTGGACCGCCAGGTGGTTCCTCGTTTTGCTGGTGGGCACCCCCTTGGGCAGCGCCCAGGACACCAGCACGCCGTCGCGCTCCAGCCGGAAGTCATAGTGCAGCCGGCTGGCGTGGTGTTCCTGGATGACGAACTTCTCCCGGAGCGTGCCGCTTTCTGTCGCCGCTGCCGTCCCCGCGCGGTGGCGTTCCGCGGTGAACGGTTCCGGGGTCGAGGCCGCGTCCCGCTTGGCGCGGTACTCTTCCAGCCGCGGGTCGGTGTCGCCGCCGTCGGCGTTCATTTCTCCGGCGTGCGCTGCTCCGGCGGCCGCGCCGCCCGGCGGGCCGTCCGGCTGGGCTGGCGGGCGCCTGCCGCCGGAGATGGCGGCGAAAGGATCCTTGCCGGACCTCACCCGTTTCAGGACCTCCAGGTAGTCCAGCTGGTGCAGGGACGGTGAGTTGAGTTCGCGCCAGGTCCGGGGTGCCGCCACCATTGGCCGGAGCCGCCCGCGCAGGGAATAGGGGACGATGGTGGTCTTCGCGGCACTGTTCTGGCTCCAGTCCACCAGGACCTTTCCGCTGCGCAGCGCCTTCTTCATGTCGCTCACGGCCAGCTCCGGGTGGTCGGCTTCCAGCGAGCGTGCCAGTTCATGGGCGAATTCAGAGATCTGCTCCGAGCTCTGCGTCCCGTCGAGGGCAGCGTACAGATGGATGCCCTTGCTGCCGCTGGTCACGGGCACCGGGTCCAGCCCCACGTCCTGCAGGATGGTGCGGGCGAGCTTCGCCACCTCCACGCAGTCGGCCAGCCCGGCCCCCTCGCCGGGATCCAGGTCCAGCACCAGCCGGTCCGGAGGCAACTGGTTGCCGTGGGAATCAACGCGCCACTGCGGCACATGGATCTCCAGGGCCGCGATCTGCGCGAGCCAGGCGAGGGTGGCCGGATCGTTGACCAGCGGGTACTGGATGGTCCGCTCCTTGTGCGTGATGGAGGCCCGCGGCACCCAGCCCGGCGTCGAATGGTCCAGGTTCTTCTGGAAGAACATTTCGCCGGGGGCATCGGCCGTCCCGACCCCGTGCACCCAGCGTTTCCGGGTGGCCGGGCGGTTCGCTGCGGCCGGGATCAGCACGGGCGCCACTGCGGCGTAGTAGGCCAGCACGTCGGCCTTGGTGGTTCCGGTCTCCGGATACATGACCTTGTCCAGATTGGTGACCACCAGTTCGCGGCCGCCGACCCGGACGCGCTCCCTGCTCCTGGCCGGTGTCCTTTCAGCCAAGGGGCTTCACCTCCGCCCAACTGTGCTGTTCACTTGATCCATGAGAGCCATCTGGAAAGGCGCAATAGCGTTCGGGCTGGTCAACGTGCCCGTCAAGGTCTACAGCGCGACCGAAGACCACGACATCAGCCTGCACCAGGTCCACAACGCCGACGGCGGCCGGATCCGCTACCAGCGCCGCTGCGAGGTCTGCAGCGAGATCGTGGACTATGAGGACATCGACAAGGCCTACGAGGACGACGGCCGCACGGTGGTCCTCAGCCGCGAGGAGCTCAAGTCCATCCCGGCTGAGAACAGCCACGAGATCGACGTGGTGCAGTTTGTGCCGGCCGACCAGCTGGACCCGATGATGTTCGAAAAGAGCTATTACCTGGAGCCGGACTCCAAATCGCCCAAGGCCTATGTCCTGCTGCGCCGGGCGCTGGAGGACACCGACCGGGTGGCCGTAGTCCAGTTCGCGCTGCGGGACAAAACCCGGCTGGGTGCCCTGCGGATCCGCGGCGACGTGCTGGTGCTGCAGGCTCTGCTCTGGGCCGACGAGGTGCGGGAGGCCAGCTTTCCCGCGCTCGAAACCCCCGTCCGCATCTCCGCCCAGGAGCGCGAGATGTCCGCTGCGCTGGTTGATTCGATGGCAGCGGACTTCGAACCGGACCAGTTCACCGACGACTACCAGCTGCAGCTGCGCCAGCTCATCGAGGCGAAGCTGGAGAAGGGTGAATCGCTGGACACCGAGGAAACCTTTGGCGTTCCGGCCGCCGAGGCCGGCAGCGGCGAGGTGATCGACCTGATGGAGGCCCTGAAACGGAGCCTGGAGAAGAAGCGCGGGGCAGGGGCCTCGTCCGCGGGCGACACGTCCGCCGCCAAGCCCGCTGCTAAGCCAGCCGCGGCCAAGGCGGCCCCGAAGGCGGCTTCCCGGACTGCTGCCAAGGCCGCGCCCAAGACTGCTGCCAAGGCCGCGCCCAAGACCAGCGCCCCGAAGACCACTGTGAAGACCGCCCCGACGACAGCTGCCGCGAAGGCCCCGGTCCGGCGCGCGCGGAAGGAGGCCTGAGCAGTCGGTTCTCCGGCCGGCGGCCACCGGGATCAGGAATTCCTGAGGGCGGAAATGAGCTCGCTTTTCTTCTTCCCCGAGCAGCCCCGCAGGCCGATCTCCCTGGCGCGTTCCCTGAGCTGGGGGACGGTCCAGTCCTCGTAGTCGCCGGCCTTTCCGCCCTTGCGGCCAACGGCCGACCGGCCTCTCTTTGCGGCCGCGTTGGAGATGCGGGCGGCTTTCTGCTTCGACGCACCGTCGTCCAGTAGCTCTTCGTAGAGTTCAGGGTCCTTGATGCTGGGGCTTTCGGAACCGCGCCGGGAATTCTTCTTGGTGGGCATGGCTACCTCGGACGCTCGGTGTTGGCGGGCCCGGCTGTGTCGTCCACTTCGCCCCGGTCGACTGAGGACCGCCATTCGCCGGTTTCGATCCCGCGGGATTCGATGAACTGCTTGAAGCGGCCGAGGTCCGCGGTGACCTGACGGCTGTCCGCACCCACGGCCGAGCCAGCCTTTTCCACGACCCCCTCGGGCTCCCACTCCAGATCCACGCTGACCCGGGCCCGTTCGGTGCCGAGGGGTTCGAACGTCACGGTGCCCGCGTTGCGGGGCTTGTCCGTGCTGACCCAGGCGATCGTCCGGTCCGGGGTCTGCTCGGTGATCTGGGCGAGGTATTCGCGCCGGACGCCGGCGATGTCCGTGCGGAACTGGAGGGAGGTCTCGTCGATCTGCTCCACGGCCTCGACCCCCTTCATGAACTCCGGGAACGTCTCAAACTGCGTCCACTGGTTGTACGCGGTGGACACCGGGACGTCGACTTCGATGCTTTCCTGCACGCTTGCCACGGGGCTTGCTCCTTCTGCCGGGAATCCGTCCTGCGGCAACCGCCGTTGGCGGTGCCGCGTTTTCCAAACTAGCGGCGACGCCGGGCCATGACAAGCATTTACTAAGGATGCTTAGCGGCGGGTCGGTACGGCATCGTTGCCCGCCGGATCACCCGCCGCGACAGCAGCAGTGCCCCCACGCTGCACTCGGCGGGCACGCCATCCCGTCAGCTCGATGACTGCCAGCGCGAGAACGGTGAGCACGGCGCAGGCAGCGAAAACGCCGTGATATACCCAGCGCCGTCACGGCCGCGAAACCGATGATCGGCCCGGATGCGATGGCCCCGAGCCGCCGACGTCGGACACGAGCACCGGCCGGGCCGCAGGCAGTCCCCGGTGCGGTCGGCGTAGGCCGGCACCAGCAGCGAGGCGACGAAGCCGCTGGCGTTGTACACGGCAAGCACCCAGACCACGCCGGCAGGGGTGGCGTTGAACAGCGCGACCAGCAGAAGTGCCAGGGCGGGGTGTCTGAGGCGGCGCCGCCTGCACTTAACGCGAAAGCCCGGCCGCACCCTTTCCAGGGTGCGGCCGGGCCTCGTCGTCCCGGCGGCAGGGCCGCCGGGAGGTGATGCTACTCGGCGTCGTGGTCCGTTTCGAGGATCTGGACCAGGCGTTCGAGGGCGGCGTCGGCGCCGTCGCCCTCGGCGCGCAGGACCACAACTTCGCCGTGGGACGCGCCCAGGCTCATGAGGGACAGGATGCTGGCGGCATCCATGGCCTCGTCGACGGGTTCGCCCAGCCGGGCAATGGTGATTTCGAGATCGAACTCGCCTGCAGCCTCGGCAAAGATGGCGGCCGGGCGGGCGTGCAGCCCGACGCGGCTGGCAATGGTGGCGTTACGTTCGGTCATTGTTGCTCCTTGGTTTCAGCGTGCGGAATATCAGCTAGGAAAGGTCTTCCTGGACGGCTCAGGCGGCTACGGGAACCGCCTCCACCGTATCAACCGGCTTCTTGACTGCCCAGCGCTTGAGCCCGATGACGGCGAAGGCAGAGATGACGGTGCCCACTGCGATGGCGACGACGAACATCAGGAAGTTGTCGATCGCGAAGAAGACGAAGATTCCGCCGTGCGGGGCCTTCGATCCCACCCCAGCTGCCATCGAGATGGCACCCGTCACGGCCCCGCCGAGCATGCACGCGGGGATGACGCGCAGCGGGTCGGCCGCGGCGAAGGGGATGGCGCCTTCGGAGATGAAGGAGGCACCCAGCAGCCAGGCGGCCTTGCCGTTTTCCTGCTCCGCCAGGCTGAAGAGCCGCTTGTTGAGAACAGTGGAGGCGAGGGCCATGGCCAGCGGCGGGACCATGCCGGCGGCCATGACGGCCGCCATGATCTGCCACGGTGCCTGGTTCGTGACGGAGGCTGCGCCGAGGCCGGCGACGGCGAAGGCGTAGGCGACCTTGTTGACCGGGCCGCCGAGGTCGAAGCACATCATCAGGCCGAGGATGACGCCGAGGGCGATGGCGCTGGCGCCGGTGAGGCTGGACAGCCAGCTGTTGAGGCCCACGGTGATGGCGGCGATCGGGCCGCCCAGGACCACGAACATCAGGCCGGAGGCCACCAGGGATGCCACGAGCGGAATAATGACCACCGGCATCAGGCCGCGCAGCCAACGGGGAACGCTGAGCCGGCCGATCGAATGTGCCACATAGCCGGCCAGCAGGCCGCCCACGATGCCGCCCAGGAAGCCGGCGCCCATGAACCCGGCAACCGCGCCGGCAACGAAGCCCGGGGCGATGCCCGGCCGGTCGGCGATGGCGAAAGCGATGTAGCCGGCCAGCGCCGGGACCAGGAAGCCCAGGGACAGCGCCCCGATCTTGAAGAGCACTGCGCCGAAGTAGGCGCCCAGCGGGCCCCAGGCGAGCTCCGGGTATTCCGTCGGCAGGTTGAAGAGGCCGTTCGACGCCAGGATCTTGTCCGCGTAACCGGTGATGTCATAGCCGCCCAGCAGGAAGCCAAGGGCGATCAGCAGACCGCCGCCTGCCACGAACGGGATCATGTAGCTGACACCCGTGAGCAGGGCCTTCTTCAGCTTCGTGCCGAGGTGCTCGCCCTTTTCCTCGGCCTCCTGCTGCGCCTGTTCTTCACCGTAATGCGGGACCCGGCGGGCGTTGGGATTGTCCGCGGCGGCGAGGGCCTCCTGGACCATCTTGTCCGGCTCGTCAATGCCGCGCTTGACCGGGGCGTTGATGACGGGCATGCCGGCGAAGCGCTCCTTGCCGCGCACGTCCACGTCGACGGCGAAGATCACCGCGTCGGCGGCGGCGATCACGGCGGGATCAAGCGGCTTGGCGCCGGAGGACCCCTGCGTTTCCACCTGGAGGTCGATGCCGGCTTCCCTGGCGGCTGCCACGAGCGAATCGGCGGCCATATAGGTGTGGGCGATGCCGGTGGGGCAGGCGGTCACAGCGACGAGGCGCTTGGGGCGGGGCGCCCCGGCGGTCTCCGGTTTGGCGGCCGCGCCGGCCGCAGTTGAACCGGAGTCAGCAGCAGCGCCGGCGGCTTCCGGGGCAGCGGCGGAGTGGGCTGCGGGCTTGTCCGCGAGGGCGCCTTCGACGAGCTCGACGACCTCGGCCTCTGAGCGGGCGGCGCGCAGGGACGCGGTGAAGTCCTTCTTGATCAGCGACCGGGCGAGCCTGGAGAGCAGCTTGAGGTGCTCCTGGTCCGCGCCTTCGGGGGCCGCGATGAAGAAGATCAGGTCCGCAGGCCCGTCCTTGGCGCCAAAGTCGACCGGCTGGGAAAGCCTGGCCATCACGAGCGTCGGTTCCGTGACCGCCGTCGAGCGGCAGTGCGGAATGGCGATGCCGCCGGGCACACCCGTGGCAGTCTTCTGTTCCCGGGCGAAGGCGTCCGCGAAGAGGCCCTCGACTTCGGTGGCGCGTCCGTTGGCGGCAACTTTGCCTGCCAGGTGCCGGATCACGTCCTCGGGCGAGCTGCCCAGGTTCTGGTCGAGCTCGACCAGGTCGGTAGTAATGAGCTCAGTCACTGTCAATCCTTCCGGAGGGCCGTGATGGTTACGGCGTCGGGGGTGGTTTGGTGGACCGCCGGGACTGTGGAGCCCGGCAGCGAAGCGGCGGCGGCACCATGGGCCACAGCCTGTCGGAGGCAATCGGCCGGGGCGGCGCCCTGGCTGGAGGCGAGCAGGTAGCCGGCCAGCGAGGAATCGCCGGCGCCCACCGTGCTCACCGCAGTAACCGGCGGATGCGTGGCCAGCCACGCGCCGTCGGCCGTTACAAGCACCGCACCCCTGGAGCCGAGCGTTGCGAGCACGGCACCCACTCCGGACCGCACGACGGCGGCGGCGGCCACCGCGGCAGCCTCCGGATCCGCTTCGAGTTCCTCGGCGGATTTGTGCGTGGCGAACCCGGCTGCGGCAGCCAGTTCCACCAGTTCCTCGGCGTTGGGTTTGAGGAGGTCCGGTTTCCCCAGCGCGTCGCCGGAGATCGCGGCGGCGAGCGGTTCGCCGGAGGAATCGACGGCGATGAGGGGGACCTCGTTGCCGTGATCCATGGAGCGCAGCCGCCGGGTGACGGTGGCGTAGAAGTCGGCCGGGACCCCGGGTGGGAGCGAGCCGGCCAGGACAACCCAGCTGGCGCCGCGGGAGTGGTCCAGCAGCAGCCCGATCAGGGCTTCCTGCTGGTCCGCACTCAGCACCGGGCCGGGTTCGTTGATTTTGGTGGTGACGCCCCCGGGCTCGGTGAGCGCCACATTGCTGCGCAGCGGCGCGCCAATCGGGAGGGCGGCAAACGGGACGTCGCCTTCCCGGAGCCCGGCAAGGACCGGGTCCGCCTCGGCTCCGGGCAGGACGGCGACCGTTTTCAGGCCGGAGGCGACGAGGGCGCGGGAGACGTTGACTCCCTTGCCGCCGGATTCCTGCCGGACCGAGACGGCCCGCTGGACTTCGCCGCGGAGCAGCGGGCCGGGCAGCGCCACGGTGCGGTCCAGGCTTGGGTTGGCGGTCAGGGTGACAATCATGCGACCACCACCTCCACTCCGGCATCTGCGAGGGCGTCGGCCAGCTCCTGGCTGGGTTTCGTGTCAGTGATCAAGGTGTCCAGATCTTTCAACGAGGCGAACTGGACCAGTGTTTCGGTGTCCAGCTTGGAGGCATCAGCCAGCACCACAATGCGGCGCGCTGATTGGACGAAGGCAGCCTTGACAGCGCCTTCTTCAGGATCGGGTGTGCTCAGCCCGAAGGCTGCGTGGATGCCGTTGGTGCCGATGAAGGCGATGTCCGGGCGGATCCGGCGGGCGGCTTCCACGGTGGACTGGCCAACGGCGGCCTGCGTGATTCCGCGGACCTTCCCGCCCAGCAGGTGCAGGGCGATGCCGGGTTCGCCGGACAGTCTGGCCGCGACGGGCAGCGAGTGGGTGATGACCACGAGTTCCGCAGCCGGTCCTGAAATGGCCGCCGTTGCTGCCGTCCGGGCTGCGAGGAGCTCCGCGAGGTACTCGGTGGTGGAACCGGCGTCGATCAGGATGCTGCCGGTCCGGTCCTGCGGGATGAGCGCCAGGGCGGCTTCGGCGATCCGGGTTTTTTCCGGCTGGTGCTGGTCGGTCCGGACCAGGATGCTTTCCTCGTTGGTGCTGAAGCGGTCCGGGGACACGGCGCCGCCGTGGACCCGGCGCACACTGCCGGCGGCTTCGAGGGCTGCGAGGTCCCGGCGGACGGTCTCGGTGGTGATGCTGAAACGCTCGGCGAGGTCCGTGACGCTGGCCCGGCCGCTGGCGGTGATGAGCCCAACGATCAGCTGTTGGCGTTCTTCGGCGAACACTGGCTCTCCCTTGCGTCAGTACAGCGGGCCTTCCTGCCACTCCCGTGATTGCCATCACAGATGGTGGAGTTGATTGACTTTATCTTTGCATTTGTGGCTTTGTCAATGGAAAACAACATGAACGCAGAAAAGTCACATCCCCTCCCGGGGGACATGCCCAGTGTTCAGGGTGAGGAGTGGGCATATTGGGACTATGTCCAGCCGCGGCTCCGCGGGCTGGGCATGCGCGGGCGGGCGGCTGGTGAGCTGCTGGACATGTCCAGTCTTTGCGCCGGGGAGTGGGCATATTGGGATTATGCCCGGCCGCGGCTCCGCGGGCTGGGCATGCGCTCTCGGGGGGTTGCGGCCGGGGGAGCGTGCGCGTGCTGGGGGCCCCTAGGCCGGGGGGCATGTCCAGTGTCCGCGCCGGGGAGTGGGCATATTGGGACTATGTCCAGCCGCGGCTCCGTGGGCTGGGCATGCGCTCTCCGGGGTTGCGGCCGGGGGCCCGCGCGGAAGGCCGGGCTGCCCACATGGCAGACGCCGGGCCAGACCCTGGGTCCGGCCCGGCGTCCGGGTCGTTCGTGCGGCGGCGCGCCGCGGTGCATTGTGGCGCCGTGGAACTAGATGCCGGCGTCGCGGCTCTCATTGCGGGTGATGGTCTCGCCGGTGTTGGGATCGACGACGGAGCGGGTTTCGCTGACCCGGCGGGTGCGGCTGCGACCCGGGGAGGCCAGGACCAGGGATGCAATCAGTCCGATCACGCCCACCGCCATCAGGATGTAGCCGATCATGGTCTGGTCAACATTGGGGATCAGTCCGGGGGTGACGGCCCACGCCAGGATGGCGCCGAGGGCGATGAGGAAGATGGCGGAACCGATTCTCATGACTTGCTCCTTGTGTCCGGTATGACGGATAGGTATTACTAAGCATGCTGTCCAGCGTCACGCTACAGCCCGGTGTGTGTTGTTTCAACGATCTGGGCGCCGCCACACCGGTCAGTCTTGCCCGGCCCGGGGCTTAACCTCGCGCCTTCGGGCCGCCAGACGCGGCCGATCGCACGTATTCTTAAGAGGGCAGCGCGGTAGCGCTCCATGCACCTCACCCCGCCCCCGCCCCGGCTGTAGCCCCCCCGCACCCCCGCATCCCCGCCCGCACCCCGCATCCCCGCCCGCTCCCGCACCCTTCCCGCCCCGCACATCCCGCGGGTCCGCGGCAGGTCTCACAGAAATACCGGTTACCCATGCCTGAAGGTTCACCCAGAGTCGTTGTCACCGGACTGGGGGCGGTGACCCCAGTTGGCGGCACCGCGGCCGAGACCCGGGCCGCGCTGCTGGCCGGGCGCTCCGGAATCGTGCCCCTCGACGACGACTGGGCCCAGCCGCTGCCCGTCCGCATGGCCGGCCGCGTGAGCGTTGACGTCGCATCGCTCCTGTCCATCCCCGAATACAAGAGGATGGACCGGTGCGGGCAACTGGCCCTGATCGCAGCCCGTGAAGCGTGGGCGCAGGCCGGCCGGCCGGAGCCTGACCCGGAGCGCCTGGCGGTGGTGATCGGATCCGGTTACGGCGGCCTGGACACCACCCTGGAGCAGACCCGGACGCTGGATGCCAGCGGTCCGCGCAGGGTCTCCCCGCACACCCTCACCCGGATCATGGCCAACGGCCCCGCGGCCTGGGTCTCCATCGACGTCGGCGCCAAAGGCGGTGCGCGCACCCCGGTGAGCGCCTGCGCCTCCGGGGCCGAAGCCATCTCGCAGGCGGCGGACATGATCCGTTCCGGCGCCGCGGACGTCGTGATCGCCGGCGGCGTGGATTCCTGCATCAACGGCCTGATTGTCAGCGGGTTCGCGCAAATCAGGGCCCTGTCCACCCGCAACGGGGACCCGCAGGCCGCCTCCCGGCCCTTCGACCGGGACCGGGACGGATTCGTGCTGGCCGAAGGCGCCGCGGTCCTGGTCCTGGAACGTGAAGACCACGCCCGCGCCCGCGGGGCCGAAATCCTGGGCGTCGTGGCCGGGACCGCGGTGACGTCCGACGCCGTCGACATCGTCGCTGCCGATCCGGCCACCCAGCGCCGGGTGATGGAAAAAGCGATCGCGGCCGCTGGCCTGGGTGCTGCCGACATCGGTTTGGTCCACGCGCACGCAACCTCCACGCCGGTCGGCGACCGCCTGGAAGCGGAAGCGATCAAGGCCGTGCTCGGCACCCAGGTTCCTGTCACGTCCACGAAATCCCTCACCGGGCACCTCCTCGGCGGCGCCGGTGCGCTCGGAGCCATCGTCATGATCCAGGCCCTGAAGACCGGGGCGGTTCCCGGCATCAGCAACCTGGACCGGCCGGACGACGGGATCGACCTCAACCTCCTCCACAGGACTGTTGAGAGCCAGCCGGCCCGGGCGGGCATCACCAATGCCTTCGGATTCGGCGGCCACAGCACCGCGCTGGTGATCACCGAAAGCTAGGCTGTCCCGATGGAGACAGTCGTCTGGTCCAAGCCGGAACACGAACGCGCCGGCACTCCGCTGCTGGTGATGATGCACGGCTACGGCCGGGATGAATCCCGGATGGTGAAACTCTTCGACCGCCTGCCCGCCGGGTTCAGTTGCGCCGCGCTGCGCGGCCCCAAGGTGATCGGGGACGGCTACGGCTGGTTCCTGCTGGACTACTTCCTGACCCATGACTTCGCCGACGTCATCTCCTCCACCAACGCGGTCTTCAACTGGATCGAATCCGTCAAAGCCCAGCACAGCAGCGTCAGCCTGCTCGGCTACTCCCAGGGCATGGCCATGGCCACCACCCTGCTGCGGCTGCGGCCGGCGCAGTTCCAGGCCGTCGTGGGGCTGTCCGGGTTTGTCCTGGAGAACGAACTCCTGGCGATGAGCGAATCGTTCGACTCCCGGCCGCCCTTCTTCTGGGGCCGGGACCGGGAGGACTTGGTGATCAACGACGCCGCCACGGACCACACCGAGGAATGGCTCCACGAGCACACGCAGCTCACGGCGCGGACCTACCCCGGAATGGGCCACGCCATCTCGGCGGCCGAACTGGTGGACGTCGGCGCCTTCCTCCGCCATTACGTGCTGCGCCAGAACGGCTGAACAGGCAGGGGCCCTAGCCCGCGGCGAGCCCGCGAGACAGGGTCGAAGGGCCCCGGTTTTTTTATCCAGTTGCGCGCCGATTTTGTCAGCGTTTAGAATTGACGTTGGCCATGTTCACGGCCCACTACTTCAGGGGGAAGAAAGGGCTGAGCCCGTGCTGCAGGCCAGGACGCCGCGTGCCACCATTCAGGAGGCCGCCGCACTATCCATCTGCACCGTCCCCCGGCCCCTCCGGAACACCATCTCCCGGCCCCTCCGGAACCCGCCGAACGTCTCCCGGCCAGCCGCCCAGCAAGGCGCGATTGCACCCAGATTGCTGATTGAAAGACTCCACGGCCACGGACTTCCACATCCCCCATCCAGCCACGTGCTGGAGACCAAACAGGCTGATCGCAGGAACACCCGCCGCCGGCGTTGAACAGCGCCCGGCCCGGTGGCCGCGGCACTCCCGCGGCCCGGAAACCTCCGGGGCTGCCCCGCTCCGCTGCGCCTCCCGCCGCCGGCCCGCCCACGCGCCCCGCCCACTTCGCTACCGCTGTCTGAAAGGACAACCGATCCATGACTGAGCTTCCCAACAGCACCCCGTCGAGCTGGACCGGGGCCGCCGCTATCCTCTTTGACCTCGACGGCGTCCTGACCCCCACCGCAATCGTGCACGAGCGCGCCTGGCAGGAACTCTTCGACGGATTCCTCGCGACCGTGCCCGGGGTACCCGGCTACCGGGAAAGCGACTATTTCGACCACATCGACGGGAAGCCGCGCTTCGACGGCGTCCGCGACTTCCTGGCCTCCCGGAACATCGTCCTGCCGGAGGGCCCGCTGGATGATGACCCGGCGCACAACACCGTCCACGGCCTGGGCAACCGCAAGAACAAGGTCTTCAATGACATCGTCGAGGCCGGCGGCGTCAAACCCTACGAAGGCTCCGTGCGCTTCATCGATGCCGCACTGGCCCGCGGACTCAAGGTCGCCGTCGTCTCCTCCTCCCGCAACGCCCCGGCCGTCCTCAAGGCCGCAGGACTCTCCGACTACTTCCCGGTGGTGGTCGACGGCGTCGTCGCCGTCGCCGAGGGGCTGCCCGGCAAGCCCAGCCCGGCGACCTACGAGTACGCGGCCCGGCTCCTGGGCCTGCCCAGCGAGGACTGCGTCGTCATCGAGGACGCGGTCTCGGGGGTCCATGCCGGACGTGCCGGGAGCTTCCACTCGGTGATCGGCGTGGACCGCGGCGCGGGCCGGCAGACCCTGCTGGACGCCGGTGCCACCCTCGTGGTCAATGACCTCGACGAGCTCCTCTAGCCCGGCTTCCGCCCGCACTGCCCCCAGCGAACGCTTTTCACCGCAAGACTTTACCGCCTGAAGGAAACCCCACCATGGCTCTTATCACCTCGGACCGAGCACGGTTCCCCAACGACCCCTGGCAGCTGGTCGAGACCGTCCACCTCCCCGGCAACGCCGGCACGCTGGAGACGCTCTTCAGCCTGGGCAACGGCCACCTCGGAATCCGCGGCGCCCACTGGTCGGCCGCCGACGCCGATCTTCCGGGCAGCTTCATCAACGGCTTCCATGAGACCTGGGACATCAAACACGCGGAGAACGCCTATGGCTTTGCCCGCACCGGCCAGCGGATCCTCTATATCCCGGATGCCAACAACTTCACCGTGGTCATCGACGGCGAGACCCTCAGCCTGGACGAATCCACCGTGTTGGACTACCGGCGCAGCGTCGACTTCGCCACCGGCGTCTACGAATGCCGGATCACCTGGCTGTGCCGTTCCGGCGCCACCGTCACCACCACCGAACGCCGCGCCGTCGGCTACGAGTCCCGCGGTGCGCTCGGCATCTCGCTGGAACTCGCCGCGGACCGTGACATCTCCGCGGATGTGACCTCCTCGGTGATCAACCGCCAGGACCAGGCGGTGGATGACCACTCGGCCCATGACCCGCGCCGTGCCGGCCGGCACGCCGGCCGGGTGCTGCTTCCCATCCGGCTCGACGGCGGCGACGGCTCGCTGCGCCTGTCCTGGGAGACCGCGGAATCCAAGCAGCGCATCGGCCTGGCCGTGGACCACTGGACGAACGCCGGGGTGCAGCCCTTCGACACCCAGGTGCACGAGGACGACAGCAGCGTCCGCTACGTCCTGGCCGTCGGCGCCGACGAGCCGTTCCTCCTCGAGAAGAGCGTCAGCTACGCCGTCGGGCAGTCATCCGAGGACCTCGCCGACGACGCGGAGGCAGGCCTTAGGCCGCTCGCGGAGATCTTCGCCGAAAGCGCGGCGCACTACCGCGAGTACTGGACCACGAGCGACATCGTCCTGGCCGGCCAGACCGAACTCCAGCAGGCCGTCCGCTGGAACCTCTTCCAGCTGGCCCAGGCCACGGCCTGCGCCGACGTTGCCGGCATCCCGGCCAAGGGCGTCAGCGGCTCGGGCTACGACGGGCACTACTTCTGGGACCAGGAGGTGTACCTGATGCCGTACCTGACGTACACCAGCCCGGGCAACGCCCGCCAGGTCCTTGAGTTCCGCCACGACATGCTCCCCGAGGCCAAGGTCCGCGCCGAGGAACTCAGCGTGGACGGCGCCCTCTTCCCGTGGCGCACCATCAACGGACTCGAAGCCAGCGCCTACTACGCCGCCGGCACGGCGCAGTTCCACATCGCCGCCGCCATCGCTTTCGCCACCAACCGCTACATCTGGGCCACCGGCGACCATGCATTCCAGGAATCCCTGGGCTCCGAACTGCTGATCGAGACCGCACGGATGTGGGTCTCCCTGGGCTTCTTCGGCAAGGACGGCCTCTTTCACATCCACGGCGTGACCGGCCCGGACGAGTACACCGCCGTCGTCAATGACAACCTGTACACCAACGTCATGGCCCGGTTTAACCTGCGCGCGGCGGCTGCCCTGGACCATGTGGGGATCGACGACGCCGAACGCCAGCTCTGGGAGCAGGCCGCCAACCGGATGCAGCTGCCCTACGACGAGGACCTCCAGGTGTACTCGCAGGACAACGACTTCATGACCCTGGAACCGTGGGACTGGGCCACGCCCCGTTCGAAGTACCCGCTGCTGCTGCACTTCCACCCGCTGGTGATCTACCGCCACCAGGTCCTCAAGCAGGCGGACAGCGTGCTGGCCATGTTCCTGCAGTGGCAGGACTTCACCGCCGAGGAAAAGCGCCGCGCGTTCGACTTCTACGATCCGATCACCACCGGCGATTCCACCCTGTCCGCCTGCGTGCAGGGCATCATGGCCGCTGAGGTCGGCTACGCGGACGCGGCGCTGGGGCACTTCACGCACGCGCTCTTCATCGACCTGGACGACACCCACGGCAACACGATCGACGGCGTGCACATCGCCTCCACCGGCGGCGTGTGGAGCTCGCTGGTCAGCGGCTTCGCGGGCCTGCGCGACCAGGGTGCGGTGCCGTACTTCGACCCGCGGCTGCCCTCCGAATGGGACGGGCTGTCCTTCCACCTGAAGATCCAGGGCCGGCTGCTGGAGCTCGACCTCGAACAGGGCGCCATCAGCCTGACCGTGCGGAAGGGCGCACCGCTGGAGGTCGATGTGCGCGGCGAGCTGCTCACGGTCGACGGCGACACGGTGCGGGTTCAGCTGGCACCGGTGGCGACACCGGAGCCGACCATCTTCCCGAGCGGACTTCCGACGGCGTCGATCCCGATCGTGCGCGCCGCGGTCTAACCTCCGCCAGACCAACGCGGGGTCACCTAGCGCCCATGATCCACACCGGCATGGGCGCTTGGTGACCCCGCGTTGGTTTTCCCGCCGCGGAGCGTCCGATGGAATAGGCGGCGGGGCGTCCGGGTTGCCGCCTAGTGGGACGGGCCACCTTATCGGGGCAGCCCGTTCCGACGTACTGGGCCCGGAAAGTCGCCTTGCCGCCACCACGCGGCGGCGGCCGCCGGCCTGATTGAGCTCGACTACCCAGAATCGGAGATGGTGGATTAATGACTGCCTACAAGACAGTGAACCCCGCGACCGGAGAAACGTTGAAGGAATTCCCGCTCGCTACCGCGGGCGAGGTCGAGCACGCGCTCGCGGCCTCGAAGAATGCCTTCCGGGACTGGCAGACGGCGCCGGTGGAGGCGCGGGCCAAGGTAATCGCCCGCGTGGCCGAACTGTACCGGGAACGCCGCGACGAACTGGCCCGGCTGATTGCCACGGAGATGGGCAAGCCCCTCGCCCAGTCCCGGGGCGAAGTGGGCCTCGTGGCCGACATCTACTCGTACTACGCGGAAGAAGGCCCGGCCTTCCTCCAGGACGAAGTGCTCAACGTCAAGGGCGGCGGAGAGGCCATTGTCCGCTCCGCGCCGGTGGGGCCGCTCCTGGGCATCATGCCGTGGAACTACCCCTACTACCAGGTGGCGCGGTTCGCGGCCCCCAACCTGATCCTCGGCAACACCATCCTGCTCAAGCACGCCGGCAGCTGCCCGCAGTCTGCCCTCGCCATCGAGCAGATCTTCAAGGATGCCGGACTCCCCGAGGGCGCCTACATCAACCTGTTCCTGAGCAATGAGCAGGTTGCCGAGGTCATCGCTGATGACCGCGTCCAGGGTGTCTCACTGACCGGCAGCGAGCGGGCCGGCTCGGCGGTTGCCGAGGTGGCCGGCCGGAACCTGAAGAAGTACGTGCTGGAACTCGGTGGAAGCGATCCCTTCATCGTCCTGGACTCCGGTGACCTCGACGCCACCGTCAAGGCGGCGGTCAGCGGGCGGATGGGAAACGCCGGGCAGGCCTGCACGGCCTCGAAACGCTTCATCATCCTCGAGGACCTCTATGACTCGTTCGTGGAGAAGTTCACCGCCAGGATGTCCGCGATCAAGCCCGGCGACCCGCTGCTGGCTGACACGCGGTTCGGCCCGCTCTCCTCGCAGAGCGCCGCCGACGGCCTGGTCGAACAGATCCAGGACGCCGTGGACAAGGGCGCCACCCTGCGGACCGGCGGACACCACGTGGAGGGCCCCGGCGCCTACGTCGAGCCCACCGTGCTGACCGATGTGACCCCGGGAATGCGGGCGTTCTCGGAAGAACTGTTCGGCCCGGCGGCGGTCATCTACAAGGTCGCCAGCGTGGAGGAAGCCATCGAGCTGGCCAACGGCTCCCCGTACGGCCTCGGCGGCGCGGTCTTCAGCACCGATACCGAGAAGGCCAAGGCCGTGGCGGACCGGCTGGACACGGGCATGGTGTTCATCAACTCCGTGGCCGAAACCCAGGCGGACCTGCCGTTCGGCGGAGTTAAGCGCTCCGGCGTCGGGCGCGAGCTGGCACGGTTCGGCATGAATGAGTTCGTCAACAAGAAGCTCATCCGGACCCCGCGCTAAATAAGGCGGGATCCTGCGGGCAGTTGGGGGTGAATGCGCGACGCTCGTCCGCCCCCAACCGCCCGCTCCCGTGCCTGCCCGGGAGCGGGCGGGCGGGCCCGTGCCCTAGTGTTAACCCAGGATGAAGCTCAGCACACTTACGGTTCAGGGAAAGGCGATGATGGCCAAGCGAAGCAACCCGGCAATGCGAATTGCCCAGCAGTCAGCACACAACGCGATGTTCGACGCCCAGGGCAAGCCCAAGCCGGGCGTCCACAACGTGCTGCTCCGGGCTGTTGAAGTCCAGCGCCCGCTGGTGCTCGCGAATCTTCGCAGGCTCCAGCGGAAGCACCCGAACGCCACAGCGGCGCAGCTCGCCGCGACGCTGGAGCGGGACTACATCATCGCCGTCACCGGCGGCGGCGCACTCGTGGGCGGAGCGGCCGTGATTCCCGGCGTCGGGACGGCAGCAGCGCTCGGCCTCTCGGCGGCCGCCACCGTTGGCTTCCTCGAAGCCACCGCCCTCTTCTCAACGTCCCTCGCGGAACTCCACGGCGTCCGGATGGTGGATCCCGAGCGGGCCAGCACCCTGGTCATGGCGATCATGCTGGGCGAGGAGGGCACCGCACTGTTGAGCTCGCTGAGCGGGCAGGCCGCGGGGCAGGGCAAGGGCCCCACGCAGGCCTGGGGTTCGCTCTTCGCCCGCCGGGCCCCGCTGGCCGGCTTTGGTTCCGTGCGGGAACGGATGCAGACGATGTTCCTGCGGACCCTGCTGAAAAAGCAGGGTACGGCCCTGCTGGGGCGTGCGCTGCCGTTCGGCATCGGCGCCGTCGTCGGCGGCGTGGGCAACCGGATCATGGGCCGCGCCGTGGTCGCGAACGCCAAGGAGGCCTTCGGCCCGATGCCGCTGATTATCCCCGGAGAACTGGGGGCCATGGCGGAGGCCGAATCCCCGGCGGCAGTGCACGGCCGGGACCCCAAGGACGCCAAAGACAAAAAAGCAAACGCAGGCGGCACGTTTTGGATCTGAACGCTGACCTGGGTGAGTCCTTCGGGACCTGGACCATGGGCGACGACGCCGCGATGTTCCCGCTGGTCACAAGCGCCAGCGTGGCCTGCGGGCTGCACGCCGGGGACCCGGTGACCATGCTGGACACCTGCCGGGCGGCCTACGAGCTCGACGTCCGCGTGGGCGCGCATCTCGGCTACCCGGACCTCGCCGGGTTCGGCCTCCGGGCCATGGACATCACCTTCGACGATCTCTTCGGCGCCGTGCTGTACCAGCTCGGCGCCCTGGACGGGGTGGCGCACGCCGTCGGGGCCTCGGTGGACTACATCAAACTGCACGGGGCGCTCTACGACCGGACAGTGCGCGACGCCGAGCAGGCCTCCGCCGTCGTCGCCGCCATCCAGGCCTACGATCCGGGACTTCCCGTGCTGGGCTTCCCGGGCTCCGCCCTGCTCGGCATCGCCCAGGAGGCCGGCCACCCGGTCTTCGCCGAAGCCTTCGCCGACCGCGCCTACCTGCCCGACGGCACCCTGATGCCGCGCTCGCAGGACGGCGCCCAGCTGCACGACGTCGGCCAGATCACCGAACGCGCCGTGCGCCTTGCGACTAAAGGCGAAGTCGAGGCCGTGGACGGGACCGTACTCCGGATCGAACCGCACTCGCTGTGCATCCACGGCGACGCTCCCGGTTCCGTCGCCAGCGCCGCCGCTATCCGCGCGGCCCTCGAGAGCGCAGGTGTGGAGCTGGAGAGCTTCGCCTGAGCCCCGTCTGAGCCCCGCCTGACCAGCGCGTTAAGTTACTCCGCCCGCACGGCTCCTGCCCAGTGCCGTAAGGCCCTATCGGGGCCCAAGTATGGCCCATAGCTTGAGGGCATGACTGCCGGAGGCCCCGCGGGGTTAGATGGACCCGCCTCGGACGCAATGTTGAAGCTGGGCCGTTTCTTCACGAAATGGGACCAGACCGAGGACGGCAGGGCGGTGTTCCGGGAGGGTGGCCGCAAGGGCGATATCTTCTACCGGGACCGGTGGAGCCACGACAAGGTGGTCCGCTCCACCCACGGGGTGAACTGCACCGGCTCATGTTCCTGGAAGGTGTACGTCAAGGACGGCATCATCACCTGGGAATCCCAGCAGACGGACTATCCCTCAGTGGGTCCGGACAGCCCGGAATACGAACCGAGAGGCTGCCCGCGCGGGGCGGCCTTTTCCTGGTACACCTACTCGCCCACGCGCGTCCGGTTCCCGTACGCGCGGGGTGTCCTCGTCGAGATGTACCGCGAGGCCAAGGCCCGGCTTGGCGACCCGGTGCTGGCCTTTGCCGACGTCGCGGGGGACCCGGAACGCCGCCGCCGCTACCAGCAGGCCCGCGGCAAAGGCGGCCTGGTGCGGGTGTCCTGGCAGGAAGCGATCGAGATCGCGGCCGCCGCCCACGTGAACACCATCAAGACCTACGGGCCGGACCGCTGCGCCGGCTTCTCGCCGATTCCCGCGATGTCCATGGTCTCGCACGCGGTCGGGGCCCGCTTCATCCAGCTGATCGGCGGGGTGATGACCTCCTTCTACGACTGGTACGCGGATCTGCCCGTGGCCAGCCCGCAGGTCTTCGGGGACCAGACCGACGTCCCGGAATCCGGCGACTGGTGGGACGCCGGCTACCTCATGATGTGGGGTTCCAACGTCCCCGTCACCCGGACCCCGGATGCGCACTGGATGGCCGAGGTGCGGTACCGCGGCACCAAGGTGGTCACGGTCAGCCCGGACTACGCTGACAACACGAAATTCGCCGACGAATGGCTCCCCGCCCAGGCCGGAACGGACGCCGCGCTGGCCATGGCGATGGGGCACGTCATGCTCAAGGAATTCTTCGTCGACCGCGAGGTCCCGTTCTTCTCCGACTACGTCCGCCAGTACACGGACCTGCCGTTCCTGGTCCGGCTGGAACGGCGCGACGACGGCTCCCTCACCCCGTCGAAGTTCCTCACCGCCCAGTACATCCCCGCCGAGTCCCTGGCCGAGGACGCGGCGTTCCGCACCGTGCTGTTCGACAAGAAGGCCGGGCGTCCGGCCGTGCCCAACGGCTCCATGGGATTCCGCTATTCCGGCAGCGGCGAGGGCAAATGGAACCTGGACCTCGAAGGGATCGAGCCGGCGCTGTCGCTGCGCGAGGTCTCCGCGGCGAGCGCCGAGATCCTGCTTCCGTGCTTCGAGCAGGCGGACGGCACCGGCAGTGTGCTCCGGCGCGGGGTGCCTGTCATCGAGGTGGAGGGCCAGCTGGTCACCACCGTGTTCGACCTCATGCTGGCCCAGTACGGTGTGGGACGGGACGGGCTCCCGGGGGAGTGGGCCGCCGGCTATGACGACGCCGCGACGCCCTATACCCCGGCCTGGCAGGCCGAGATCACGTCCGTCCCCGCCCAGGCCTGCATCCGGGTGGCGCGGGAGTTCGCCCGGAACGCCGAGGAGTCCAAGGGCCGCTCCATGATCATCATGGGCGCCGGGATCTGCCAGTGGTTCCACGGCGACGCCACCTACCGGGCGGTCCTGGCGCTCGTGATGCTGACCGGCTGCATGGGCCGCAACGGCGGCGGCTGGGCGCACTACGTCGGGCAGGAAAAGACCCGGCCGGCCACCGGCTGGGTGTCGCTGGCCAATGCGCTGGACTGGTCCCGCCCGCCGCGGACCATGATCGGCACCGGCTACTGGTACATGCACACGGACCAGTGGCGGCAGGACGGCTACTCCGCGGACGCACTCAAGTCACCGCTGTCCACCGGAGCCCTGGACGGCATGCACACCGCGGACGCACTGGCCCAGTCGGCCCGGCTGGGCTGGATGCCGTTCTACCCGCAGTTCGACCGCAACCCGCTGGACCTCGCCGACGAGGCGGAGGCCGCCGTCGCCGCCGGAACCGCGGAAGACACCCCCAGCTACATCGCGGACGCGCTCAAGAACCGCACCCTGAACCCGGCAATCGAGGACGTGGACGCCCCGGAGAACTGGCCGCGGACCCTCGTGCTGTGGCGCTCCAACCTGTTCGGCTCCTCGGCCAAGGGCAACGAGTACTTCCTCCGGAACCTGCTGGGCACCCACAACAACGTCCTGGGCAAGGACCACGCCGAGGGCCTCAAGCCCCGCGATGTGAAATGGCACGAACAGGCGCCGGAAGGAAAACTGGACCTGCTGGTCTCCGCCGACTTCCGGATGACCTCCACCACGCTGCTCTCCGACGTCGTGTTCCCGGCTGCCACCTGGTACGAGAAGCACGACCTGTCCTCCACCGACATGCACCCGTTTGTGCACGCCTTCACCCCGGCGATCGACCCGCCCTGGGAGACCAAAACAGACTTCGACATGTTCCACCTGCTGGCCCAGGAGTTCTCCCGGCAGGCCAAGACCCACCTGGGCGTCCGCCGCGACCTGGTCAGCGTGCCCCTGCAGCACGACACCCCCGGACAACTCGCCCAGCCCGGCGGGATCGTGCGGGACTGGCGGGACACGTCCATCCCCGCGGTGCCGGGACGGAACATGCCCATCTTTTCCGTGGTGGAGCGGGACTACACCGCCATCGCGGACAAGCTGGCCGCCGTCGGGCCGCTGGCCGACAAGCTGGGCTTCACGGTCAAGAACGTCACTTACAAACTCGCCGGCCCGCTGAACCGGCTCAGCCGCTCCAACGGCGTGATGCTCGGCGGCGCCGCGGACGGCCGTCCCGCGATCGACACCGACGCGAAAATGGCGGAGGCCATCCTGGCGTTCTCCGGCACCACCAACGGCGCGCTCTCCGTGCAGGGCTTCAAGGACCTGGAGGTCCGCACCGGCCGGAAGCTGGCGGACCTCTCCGAAGGGTCCGAGGAAAAGTTCATCACCTTTGCCCAGACCCAGGCCGGCCCGGTCCCGGTCATCACCTCGCCGGAGTGGTCCGGCTCCGAAACGGGCGGCCGGCGCTACGCCCCCTTCACCATCAACGTGGAGCGGCTCAAGCCCTGGCACACCCTGACCGGGCGGATGCACTTCTTCCTTGACCACGACTGGATGATCGACATCGGCGAGTCGCTGCCGATCTACCGGCCGCCGCTGGACATGCACCGGCTCTTCGGCGAACCCAAACTCGGCCGGGACGGGCAGCTGGAGGTGGTGGTCCGCTACCTGACACCGCACTCCAAATGGTCCATCCACTCCGAATACCAGGACAACCTGCTGATGCTCTCGCTGTCCCGCGGCGGCCCGACGGTCTGGATGAGCCCCGCTGACGCCGAAGCCATCAAGGTCAGGGACAACGACTGGGTGGAATGCCTGAACACCAACGGCGTCCTGGTGGCCCGGGCGATCGTCAGCCACCGGATGCCGGCCGGCGTGGTCTACGTCCACCACGCGCAGGAACGCACCATCGACGTGCCGAAGTCCGAGGCGACCGGCCGGCGCGGCGGCATCCACAACTCCGTCACCCGGCTGCTGGTCAAACCCTCGCACCTGATCGGCGGCTACGCCCAGCTGGCCTACGCGTTCAACTACCTTGGCCCCACCGGAAACCAGCGCGACATGGTTGCCACCGTCCGCCGTCGTTCCCAGGAGGTGCAGTACTGATGCGTGTAATGGCTCAAATGGGCATGGTCATGAACCTGGACAAATGCATCGGCTGCCACACCTGTTCCGTGACCTGCAAGCAGGCCTGGACCAACCGTGCGGGCACCGAATACGTCTGGTTCAACAACGTCGAAACCCGCCCCGGGCAGGGATATCCGCGCCGCTACGAGGACCAGGACAAGTGGCGGGGCGGCTGGGTGCTGAACAAGCGCGGCAAACTGGTACTCAAGGCGGGCGGCCGGGTCAAGAAGCTCTTCGGGATCTTCGCCAGCCCGGTCCAGCCCGAGCTCAAGGACTACTACGAGCCGTGGACCTACGATTACAAGACGCTCGTGGACGCGCCGCTGGGCGACGATTTCCCCGTGGCCCGGCCCAAGTCCCTGATCACCGGCGAGGACACCAAAATCACCTGGTCGGCGAACTGGGACGACGATCTGGGCGGCTCCGCCGAGTACGGCCACCTGGACCCGATTGTGGAGAAGGTCCGGCGGGAGTCCGAGGACAAGATCAAGTTCGCCTACGAGCAGACTTTTATGTTCTACCTGCCGCGGATCTGCGAGCACTGCCTGAACCCGTCCTGCATGGCCTCCTGCCCCTCCGGCGCGATCTACAAGCGGGTGGAGGACGGGATCGTGCTGGTGGACCAGGACAAGTGCCGCGGCTGGCGGCAGTGCGTCACCGGCTGCCCCTACAAGAAGATCTACTTTAACCACAAGACCGGGAAGGCCGAGAAGTGCACCTTCTGCTACCCGCGGGTGGAGGTGGGGCTGCCGACGGTCTGCTCGGAAACCTGCGTGGGCCGGCTGCGGTACCTGGGGCTGTTCCTGTACGACGCCGACGCCGTCACCGCTGCGGCCGCCGTCACTGATCCCCAGGAACTCTACGACGCCCAGATGGATGTGCTGCTGGACCCGAACGACCCCGCCGTCCAGGCCGACGCCCGGGCCCAGGGCATCCCGGAGGACTGGATCGACGCCGCCCGGCGCTCGCCGGTCTACGCCCTGGCCAAGGTCTACAAGGTCGCCCTGCCGCTGCACCCCGAATACCGGACCATGCCGATGGTCTGGTACGTGCCGCCGCTCTCACCCGTGGTGGACCTGCTGCGGGACCAGGGGCACGACGGCGAGGACGCCGGCAACCTCTTCGGCGCCATCGACGCGCTGCGCATCCCGGTGGAATACCTTGCGGAGCTTTTCACCGCCGGGGACGCGGACCGGGTCACCACGGTGCTGAAGAAACTCGCGGCGATGCGCTCCTACATGCGCGGCATCACCATGGGCAACGACCCCGACGATTCCATCCCCGAAGCCGTGGGCATGGACGGGCAGACCATGTACGAGATGTACCGGCTAATGGCGATCGCGAAGTACGAGGAGCGCTACGTCATCCCCAAAGCCCATGTGGAACAGGCCCATGACCTGGAGGAAATGGGCTGCTCGCTGGACTTCGAGGGCGGCCCGGGAATGCAGGATTCCTCCCCGTTCGGCGAGGCCAGCGGCAGGCCTGTCCCGGTGGCGGTGGAAACCTTCAACGCCCTCCGGGACCGGCAGACCTCAGACGAGGCTCCCGGCGAAACAACCCTCCGGGGACGCGTTAACCTGTTGAACTGGGACGGCACCGGGGCGCCGCCGGGATTGTTCCCGGAGAAGGCCGTCCTCCCGGGGACGCCGGCCGCCCCCGCTCCTGCTCCACGCAGCCGGCCAGGGGACCAGCCGTGAGCCGGCGCGAACAGGTCATCTACCTCGCGGCCGCCTGGTGCCTGTCCTACCCGGACGAGGACCTCATCGAACGGGTGCCGCTCATGCGCGCGGCGCTCGGCGAGTTCCCCGGCGCCGTCGAGGACTTCCGGGAGGTGCTGGGCGCGCTGGAATCCACCCCGCCGATGGACAGCCAGGCCCACTACGTGCGCGAGTTCGACCTCGGCAAACGCCACGCCCTGCACCTGTCCTACTGGACGGACGGGGACACGCGGCGCCGCGGCGAAGTCCTGGGCAACTTCAAGAAGACCTACCGGCAAAGCGACATCCTGGTGGACACGCACGGGGAACTGCCCGACTACCTGCCGATGGTCCTCGAATATGCCGCCCGGGTGGACCTCGCCGCCGGCCGCGAGCTGCTGACCCGCTTCCGGGCCAGTCTGGAAATGCTCCGCTTCGGGCTGCTCCGGGACGGGCTTCCGCACGCCCGCATCCTGCAGGCGGTCTGCGCCACCCTGCCCGGGAAATCCCCGGCCGACGAGCAGGCCGTGATGCGGATGGCCGGCTACGGCCCACCCACCGAAGCGGTGGGCCTGGACCCTTATGATCCGCGCCTGCTGCCCGTGAAGGGGGCCTGACCATGCTCGCATCCGAAGCCGCGTCCGGATCGGTCCTCGACATCTCCGCACTGGACATCGTGCTCTGGGGCGTGCTCCCGTACGTGATGGTCGTTGTCCTGGTCGGCGGGCTTCTCTGGCGCTACAAATACGACCAGTTCGGCTGGACCACCAGATCCTCCCAGCTCTACGAGTCCCGGCTGCTGCGGATCGCCTCACCGCTGTTCCACTTTGGCCTCCTCGCCGTGATCGCGGGCCACTTCTTCGGCCTGGTCATTCCGATGGCCTGGACCCAGGCCGTGGGGATGAGCCAGGAGTTCTACCACTTCAACGCGCTCTTGGTGGGCGGGATCGCGGGGGTGGGGACCCTGGGCGGGATCCTCCTGCTGATCTACCGCCGCCGCACCACCGGGCCGGTCTTCATGGCCACCACCAGGAACGACAAGACCATGTACGTGGTGCTCACCGCAGCCATTGTGTTCGGCCTGTGGACCACCCTGGCCAGTGTCTTCGAGGGCGAGCACGGGCACAACTACCGCGAGACCGTCGCCCCGTGGTTCCGTTCCCTGTTCGTGTTCCAGCCGGATCTTGGGGCGATGGCGGCCGCGCCGTTCTCCTTCCATCTGCACACCCTGGTGGGCATGGCGCTCTTCGTGATCTGGCCCTTCACCCGGCTGGTCCATGCCTTCACCGCCCCGTTCCACTACCTCTTCCGTCCCTACATCGTCTACCGTTCCCGTGACAGGGACCGGGACGGCAGCCGGGCAGGCGCCGCGGCGGCGCGGTCCTCCGGCACCGCCGCCCGCCGCGGCTGGTCTGCCGTCGGAACCCGCGACCGGGACACCCGGAACCGCTGAACCGGGCGGAAGCCCGCCCCAGAGAACGTCGAGCTGAAAGGAAACCTGTGGCCGGATCCGTGCCCCTTCATTCGGCCGCCCCCGCCGGGCGGACACTCAACCTCGTCCTCGCCACTTCGGCGTCGGTGGTGGGGTTCTGGGCCTGGAACTCCGTGGCCACCCTCGGAGCCTTCTACACACAGAACCTGCAGCTGAATCCGGCCACCACCGGCGTGCTCGTCGCCATGCCGGTGTTCGTCGGCTCGCTGGGCAGGATCGTCGTCGGCGCCCTGACGGACAAATACGGAGGCCGGGCGATGTTCACCTTCGTGCTGCTGGCGTCCATCGTGCCGATCCTGCTCGTGGCGGTCGGCGGCACCATGCGCTCCTTCGCCCTGGTGCTGTCCTCCGCGCTGCTGCTGGGCGTCGCCGGAACGGTCTTCGCCGTCGGGATCCCCTTTGTCAGCGCCTGGTATGAGCCGTCCCGGCGCGGCTTCGCCACCGGCGTCTTCGGCGCCGGGATGGGCGGCACGGCGCTGGCCGCGTTCCTGAACCCGCGGCTGGTCGCGGCGATCGGATACTTCCCCACTCACCTGCTGATCGCCGCGATCCTGGCCGGCATGGCGGCCCTGGTCTGGTTCCGAATGAAGGAAGCCCCTGGCTGGACCCGCAACAGCCTCCCCGTCCTGCCCAAACTGGTTGACGCCGCGAAGACCCCGGTCACCTGGAAAATGTGCTTCCTCTACGCCGTGGTCTTCGGCGGCTTCGTCTCTTTCGCCACCTACCTGCCCACCTACCTCAGGGACGTCTACAGCTTCGATCCAAGCGGCGCCGGGGCGCGCACCGCCGGCTTCGCACTGGCGGCCGTGCTGGCACGGCCCGTGGGCGGCGTGCTCGCGGACAGGTTCGGTCCCAAACCCGTCGTGATCACCTCACTGACGGGCGTCGCGGTCCTCGCTTGGGCGGTGAACCTGCAGCCCGACGGGGAAGTCCCCGCCGGGCTGACGTTCGTCGCCATGGCGGCGGCCCTGGGACTCGGAACGGGCGGGGTGTTCGCTTGGGTCGGTGTGCTCGCCCCTCCCGGGAAAGTCGGCAGCATCAGCGGCGTGGTCAGCGCGGCCGGGGGACTGGGCGGCTATTTTCCGCCGCTGGTCATGGGAGCGACGTATGACGCCGCCACGCACAGCTACTCGATCGGGCTGATGCTGCTTGTGGTCACGGCGCTTGCCGCGCTGGCCTTCACCGTCTTTGTCATGCCGGGCCGGGCGAAGGCGGAGGTCGCGGCCGCCTAGCCGGAACCGCGGACCGCCGGACTGCTAGCCGAAGGCCAGATGCGCCACCGTAAAGATCGCCAGCCCGGCGAGGGCACCCACCACGGTGCCGTTGATCCGGATGAACTGCAGGTCCTTGCCGATCTGGAGTTCGATTTTCTGCGAGGTCTCCTCGGCGTCCCAGCGGGCCACGGTATCGGTGATGACGCCCGCGATGTCCGAGCGGTACGTCTTGACGAGGTACCCGGCGGCGTCGCCGATCCATTTGTTCACTTTGCCGGCCAGCTCGGGGTCAACCACCAGCCGGGTGCCGAAGTCGTGGACGGCTGCTTTGAACCTGACGGTCAGTTCGCTGTGCGGATCGTCGACGGCGGAGAGCAGCGCGGCCTTGATGGTGCCCCAGGTGCGGGACGCGAGTTCGCGGATCTCGGGGTCGCCGAGGACCTGGGCCTTGATTCCCTCGGCCCGGGCGATCATCACCGGGTCATGCTGCAGGTCCTGGGCGAGGTCCTTGAGGTACTTGTCGATCGACCGGCGGACCTGGTGCTGCGGATCGGACTGCACGGCCCGGGTGAACTTCAGGATCTCCACATAGACTTTGTCGCCCACGAGCCCGTCCACGAACGACGGCACCCACGTCGGGGAACGGTCGGTGACCAGCCGGTTGACCGTGTCCTGGTTGTCCCGGACCCAGTCCACCGTGCGGTCCACGAGCACGTCCACCAGGGCGTGGTGGTGCCCGTCCTCGAAGATCCGCTGGGCGACCCGTCCCACCGGAGGGCCCCACGGCGGGGCGAGCAGATGACGGCGGACCATGCCTTCGATCACGGCCTGGACGTCGTCGTCGTTGAGAACCGTGAAGGCTCCGCGGATGACGGCGGCGCCCTCCCGGGCGACACGTTCGGCGCCGCCGGGCCCGGAGAGCCACACGCCGGCCTTGCGGGCGATGTCAACGGAGGCCAGTTTTTCCTGGACAACCTGCTCGGACAGGAAATTGGTTTCCACGAATTCGCCCAGCGAGGCGCCGATCTGGTCCTTGCGCTGGGGAATAATGGCGGTGTGCGGGATCTTGAGGCCCATCGGGTACTTGAACAGGGCCGTCACGGCGAACCAGTCGGCGAGGGCGCCGACCATGCCGCCCTCAGCCGCGGCCCGGACGTATTCGAGCCAGGGGTACTGCTTCTGCAAGGCGAAGGCGACCACAAAGATGATCGCCATCAGGATCAGCAGCGAGAGCGCCAGCAGCTTCATCTTCCGCAGCGCGGCCGCCTTCGCGGCGTCGCCGGTGGCCACGGTCTGGCGGGGGCCGGGACGGTCGTCCGCGGCTGCCCCGGCGCCGCCGGGGCGCTCCGAACGGGTATTTGGCTCAGTATTCACCTGCATGTGCCCAGCCTAGCCCCGGTTTGGTATCGGCTGTCGGCTAACGTGGCAGCGTGACGCCTGACCTGTCCGCCGCAGCCCGCCCGCTGGTCTACGCCCACCGCGGCTCAAGCGAGGCCTTCGCCGAGCACACCCGCGCCGCCTACCTGCAGGCCCTCGCCGACGGCGCCGACGGCGTCGAGTGCGACATCCACCTCACCCGGGACCAGCACGCGGTGCTGCTGCACGACTCGAACCTGGATCGCACCTCGGACGGGACCGGCCCGGTGGCGGACCGGACCCTCGAGGAGCTCCGGGAATTGGACTTCTCCTCCTGGAAAGGCGCCAGGATTCCGGAGATATACGGCGCCCGGTCCACCCAGTTGCTGACACTGCCGGAGCTGTTGGTACTGCTGCGCGCCGCAGGGCGGGAGGTCGGGCTGGCGATTGAGCTCAAACACCCCAGCCCCTTCCAGCTCAAGCTGGAGGACCGCGTCCTTGAAGTCCTCCAGTCCGAAGGCTGGGACCCGGCGACGTCCCGGCTGGGCAACATCACGGTGTCGTTCATGAGCTTCAGCCCGGACTCGGTGAAGCACCTGCTGAAGAAAGTCCCGGCGTCCGCCGTGTGCCAGCTCGTGGACGACGTCAACGTCGAGGAGATCCGGGAGGAACTCGGCCTGGGGGCGCTCACCGGCGCGGCGCTGGCGAACGTGATGAAGGCCGCGCAAACCGAAGCCGAGCGGATCCTGGACGACCGCGAGACGGGCCTGGCCGGCCCGGGCATCGACTACGTCCGCGGGCATTCCCGCACCATCCGGCGCTGGCTCGACTCCGGCCGCCGCTTCCGGGTGTGGACCGTCGACTCGGAAAACGATGTGGCCTTCTGCCAGCAGCTCGGGATCCACGAGATCACCACGAACCGGCCCGCGCAGGTCCTCGCCCAGCTGGCGGCCGGATCCCGGAGCCTCCACTAGACAGGCAGCGTCGCCCCCTAGGCTGCCAGGTCGCGGCGCCGCCAGCCGGCGTAGCCCACCGCCGCGAGGACCGCAGCCGCCACGGTGAGCCCGGCCAGCTCCGGCACGCTCCCGGAGCCCAGCGGAAGCAACGGGGAGTGACGGAACGGCGAAAGGCCCATGATCCAGTCCGGGGCGTTCCAGAGCACCCCGAATTCGCCCAGGGCAACGAAAGCCAGCAGGAGGCCCCAGACCGCCCCGGCCAGCCGGGGCGCCCAGCCAAACACCGCAAGCACTGCGCTGGTCACCACCCACGCGGCCGGGATCTGGGCCACGGCGGCCACGGTGCTGCTGCCCACCAGCGCCGCATCGTTGACGGCGAAGGCGGCGCCGACGCCGATCGAGACCCCCGCCAGCAGGAGCAGCAGGGCCACGCCGGCCAGGGCGAACGTGAAGTGGCTGCTCGCCCAGCGGATCCGGGTGGTGGCTGTGCCCAGCAGGGCTTCGGTGTGGCCCGCGGCCTCCTCGCTGCGCAGATGGCCGGCCGAGGACACCCCGTAGGCGGCGGCCAGCAGCCCCATGATGCTGATCTCGGCGGCCAGGAAAGCATCCGTCAGGGCCTGCCGGCCGCCCAGCATCTTGATCAGGTCCTGGGCGTTCGGTGAACTCAGCAGCTCAGCCACGTTGCTGACCAGGGATCCGATGACGACGCCGAAAACGAGGAAGGCGACGGCCCAGGCCAGCAGGACGCGGTACTGCAGGCGCACCGCCAGGTCCCAGACCCCGGAGAGCGAACCGACGGCCGCGCCCGGGCGTTCAGCGCGGAGGCCAGCGCCAAGATCGCGCCGGGCGCGGAGCGCAAAAGCGGCCGGGACCAGCACCAGGCACAGGCTCACGGGCAGCGCCAGCACCCACCAGTGGTCCCCGGCGAACGCCCGGATCTGCTGGTTCCACCCGATGGGCGAGAGCCAGGAAAACACCGAGGGCCCCGGTTCGGCGAGGTCTCCGACTGCGCGCAACGCGTACGTGACGGCGACGACGCCGATGCTGAGTCCGGTGGCGGCCCGGGCGCTGGCGGTCAGCTGGGCCGCCAGCCCGGCCACGGCGCTGAACGCCATGCCCGTGGCGGCCCAGCCCAGCCCAAACGCGAGGGAGCCGGCAGCCGGTAACCCGCCGGCGGCCAGCGCGGCCGCCGAGAGTAACCCGAGCAGCACGTTGGCGCCGAGGCTGATCGTGAGGGCGGACGCCAGTGGGGCGTCCCGGCCCAGCCTCCCGCCGCCAAGCAGTTCCAGGCGTCCGCTCTCCTCATCGCTGCGGGTGTGCCGGATGGCGAGGATGACCATGAGGACGGCGAGGATGGCGGTCATGAACGCGGTGTATTTGATCAGCGAGAGGGCGCCGATGGACGTCGGATCGTAGATCCGTCCGAAGAGCGCCACCATCGAGGCGGTCGCGTTCAGGGCGGTGGCGGCCTCGACGCGGCTCGCCACATCGGGGTAGAGCTCCGTTCCGGCCAGCGCCGTCGAATAGGCGATCAGGGCGAACCCGGCGATCCAGAGCGGCAGCAGCCAGCGGTCCCGCCGCAGTCCGAGCCTGATCAGGATGCCCGTTCCGGCCAGGGTCTCAGACACCGCCGGGCCTCCGCCCGCCCGGACCCGGAACGGTGGACCGGCCCGGGGAAGAGCCGACGGCCGCGGCAGGAACCCCCGCGGGGATGTCACCGTAATGGCGCAGGAACAGGTCCTCCAGCGTGGGCGGATGGCTCGTGAGGGACTTCAGTCCCGCCGTCGTCAGCGCCTGCATCAGGTGGTTCAGGCCGGCGGGGTCGACCTGGGCGTTGACCCGGTGGTTGGTGATGACGACGTCGTGGACGCCGGGCAGCAGCTCCAGCCCCGGAGGGACCGCCGCGACGTCGGCCGTGACCGAGATGCGGGTCAGGTGCCGCAGCTGCTCAAGCGGGCCGGTCTCCACCACCTTCCCGGAGCGGATGATGCTGACCCGGTCGGAGAGCGCCTCGGCTTCGCTGAGGATATGGCTGCTCAGCACGACGGTGCGCCCCTGCGCGCGCAGTTCGCGGACACAGCCGCGGAACGCGTCCTCCATCAGCGGGTCCAGCCCGCTCGTTGGCTCGTCCAGCAGGAACAGCTCGGCGTCGGTGGCCAGGGCCGCAACGAGGGCCACTTTCTGCCGGTTTCCCTTGGAGTAGGTGCGCGCCTTCTTGGTGGGGTCGAGCTCGAACAGTTCCAGCAGGCGGTCCCGCCGCGCGCGGTCCTGGCCGCCCTGCAGCCGGCCCAGCAGCTCGATCACCTCGCCGCCCGTCAGGTTGGGCCAGAGGGCCACGTCCCCGGGGACGTAGGCGAGCCGGCGGTGCAGCGTCGCGACGTCGCGCCACGGGTCCAGCCCGAGCACCCTGATGGAACCCGCATCGGAGCGCAGGAGACCCAGCAGCAGGCGCAAGGTGGTGGACTTCCCGGACCCGTTCGGGCCGAGGAAGCCGTGCACCTCGCCGGCGGCCACCTCGAAATCCAGTCCGTCCAGGGCTGTCACGGCCCCGAAACGCTTCACGACACCCGTCATTTCCACGACACCGCTCATAGTCATCAAGGTACGCCGATCGGCGGACGGTGACCCCTGCGGAAAGTCCCGTTTCCGCACGCCAGCCGCGGTTAGCGGAGGGTCCGTGGCTGTGATTGAGTTGTTCCATGCCATTTCGCTGGTCCGGCCGGGACACCCAGACCCTATCCGCCGTGGCGATGAGCGCCCTGCTCCTGGCGAGCGCCGCGAAGCACTTCTCCGACCCCGGCCTCTTCAGCCCGGTGGTTCCGGACTTCCTCTGCCGCGATGACACCGGGGAGCAGTCCAACAGCCCGCTCGCGGTGCTGTCCCGGGAGGAATGGGTGGCGCTCAGCGGCCTGCTCGAGGCGGGAGCCGCCGTCGGACTCCTGATCCCGGCGACCCGCCGCGCGGCCGCGGGCTGCACCGCGGTCATGTTCACCCTCTTCCTCGCCGGACACATCGACGCGCTGCGCAAGGCCTACGGCCCGGAGGGGACCCCCGGCCAGCGACGCGCGCACACCCTGCGGCTGCCGCTGCAGGCACCGCTCATTGCCTGGGCCTGGAGCCTGCGGAACCTCGTTCCGGGGACGCCGCACCCGCGGCAGCCGGTCCGGCAATGAGACTCCTGCAGTCCCCGGCGGTGCGGGTCGGGCTTTCCATCAGCATCGCCACCGGCCTCTATGGCGTCTCCTTCGGTGCCCTGTCCGTCACCTCCGGGCTCGACTTCTGGCAGACCATGGCTTTGAGCCTGCTGCTGTTCAGCGGCGGCTCGCAGTTCGCCTTCATCGGCGTGGTGGCCGGGGGCGGATCCGGTGTCGCCGCGATGGGCGCAGCCACACTGCTGGGCATGCGCAACGGCATTTACGGAATGCAGGTCAACGCACTGCTGCAGCCGAAGGGCTGGTTGCGGTTCGCGGCAGCCCACGTCACCATCGACGAGTCCACCGCCACGAGCACCGGACAGACGGACCCGTCCGAGCAGAAGCGCGGCTTCTGGACCGCCGGCCTGGGCATCTTCGTCCTGTGGAACCTGTTTACCGCAGTGGGCGCGCTGGCCGGCGCGGCCTTGGGCGATCCCAAGCAGTGGGGCCTCGACGGGGCCGCGGTTGCGGCGTTCCTGGGCCTGCTCTGGCCCCGGCTCAAGGGCCGCGAACCGGTGGCGATCGCCGTCGTCTGCGCCCTCGCCACCGTGCTCGCTGTACCCTTCGTTCCGGCCGGGGTGCCGATCCTGGTGGCCGCGGTGGTTGCGGCAGCCATCGGCTGGTTCAGCCATGGCCGCAGTGACGAGGGACTGGAACCGGACATGGACCCCTACGCCGAACACCCGCACCAGCCTGCACGGCCCTCCGGGGAGGCCTCATGACGCTGTGGATGTGGCTGCTGCTCTCCTGCCTGCTGGCCTACGCCTGGAAACTGCTGGGCTACCTGGTCCCCGCCAGCGTGCTCCGTGACCCGCGGATGTCGCGGATCGCCGGGACCATGACCATCGGGCTGCTGGCGTCCCTGACGATCGTGAACACCGTGGCGTCGGGGCAGACGCTGGCACTGGATGCGCGCCTCGGGGCACTGGCCGCGGCCGGCATCGCCCTGGTCTTCCGGGCGCCTTTCCTGGTGGTTGTCCTCGCCGGCGCCGGCGCGGCAGCCGGGCTCCGGCTGCTTGGCTGGGGCTAGCAGCCCGCCACCTTCTGCCGTACCGCTCCGTAACGGTCTTTAGTCCCTACTTGCCGCCGAATCCCCGTGGGAGCATTCGGATATGAGCGACAACGACGATCCGGCTACCCCTGCGCCCGGCAAAGGCCAGCACTCCAAGCCGCACGAACCGTTCGTCCCGCCGGGGGCCGAGTCCACCCGCGAGCTAAGGGAGATGGCACGGCGCCGGCGGGAGGCTGAGGAGAAGCTGCAGCACCACCTGCTGGAAGCCAAAGAGAAGCCCGCGGAGGATTGATGCTGGGAACCCGGCTCTCGGAGCACCTGCAGGATCTGTTGCTGGACAGTGACGTCCTGGAGGATTTCCTCCGTCAGTTGTCCGACCTTGCGGCCGAGTGCGCCGCAGCTGAAACCGGGCGCCCGGTGGTCTGTTCGGTGCGGGTGGCCCGGAGGCGCAGGCCGCTGGCCCTGGCCGCCGGTGACACCGACGCCCGGGTGCTGGACCGGCTGCAGGACGAGGTCGGGGAGGGCCCCGGGCTGGAGGCGCAGCGGACCGGGCTGGCGGCGCTGGTGCCGGACACGACGATGGATCCCCGCTGGAGGCGCTACCAGCGGGCGGCTGCCCAGCGCGGGAACCGCAGCATTTTTGCCGTTGCGCTGCTTGCGGACGCGGACGCAGCGGCCACCCTGACCTTCCTTTCGACATCCCCCGAGGCTTTCGACGACGGCGCCGTGGCAGCCTGCGGGGCGTTCGCCGTCCGCGCCGCCAGAGTGACGAGGCTGGCCATCCGGTTCGACGCCGCCCGGGCGGTGAACCGTGACCTGCTGATGGCCATGCGGTCGCGGACCGAGATCAACCTGGCCACCGGCATCCTCATGGCGCAGAGCCGCTGTTCGCAGTCGGAAGCGTTTGCGTTGCTGGCCAAGGTCTCGAACACGAGGAACGTCAAGCTCCGGATCGTGGCCGAGGAGATCCTGCGCAGGTTCGACGGCGGTCCCGCGGCAACGGCCTTCAGCGCCTGACGTCCCGCAGCGCCTGCATTCCTACTCCTACAGCGGTGCCCCGAGCCCGGCGAGCCTGAGGATGAGCTGCAGCCCGTCGGGCGTTCCCGGCCAGTGCCGGCGCAGGGCATCCCCGCCCGCCCGTGCGATCACAGCGCGCAAGACGAACGCCACAATGATCACATCGCCGGCGTACCCGATCACGGGCAGGAAATCCGGGACAAGGTCGATCGGTGAGAGCAGGTAGGCCAGGAGCAGGGCAAGCCGGATCCGCACCCCGGCGCCCAGGGTCCGGTCAGCGACCAGCCGCCGCAGGAGCCTCAACAGGTCCGGCAGCAACCGCAGCGCATCCTTCATCGTCACCGTTTCCGGATGCCTGCGCGCATAGCCCCACAGGAGGAGCAGGAGGACGGCATAGACCAGCAGCAGGCCGCCGACCACGCCGGCCATCGTTTCCCAGAACACCGGTCTCTAGCCGAGGACAGCGTCGAAGGCGGTGCCCGGCAGCGGCGCCTGGGGCGGCAGCGGACGGTGCGGACGCTCCGTGCGGATGGCGTCCTCGACGAGGGCGACCGGACGGCGCCAGGCATCCGAACCTGCCTCCATCGTGTCCACGACGCCGATCAGCATGGCCAGCAATCGGATCAGGTCCGTCATCGAAATGTCGCTGCGCAGGGTGCCCTGGCCCTGTCCGCGGCCCAGGAGCACAGCCACGGATTCGATCAGGTCGCCCGTGATGCCGGTCAGCAGCCCGCGCCGGCCGGCGACGGCTCCCAAGAGGTTGGCTTCTTCGCTGGCCACGCCCATGAGCGCATCAATGACGCGGAACAGGCCATCGGCGGCGTCCGGTCCGGCGAGGGCCTCCTCGATGACCGGATCGACGATCAGCCCGAGCTGCCGGTGCAGTGCCGCGAGGACCAGTTCTTCCTTGTCAGCGAAGTTTCTGAACAGCGTGGCCGGTCCCACTCCGGCGGTCACGGCGATGGTCTGCAGCGGGACCTCGGGGCCGTGCTCCCGGAAGCACTGGCGGGCGGCCGTGATGATTTTGTCCACGTTCCGCGCGGCATCGGCGCGGAGCGGCCTGCGGTCTGCTACCCGGTTCATTTGCCTAGGTTAGCAACGCACGGGCGGGGCCGGGAGATTACTCCCGGGTAGTGACTAATGTGACGGATTCCGCGGTGTGCTCCAGGCCGCGTCCGGACCGGGCCCAGGACAGATCCGGGCCCGTTTCACACCGCCACGAACTGGGAGGACGTGAAAGACTGGTGACATGTTGCTTGCATTTTCTGTCGCACCCTCAGGCCGTCCCGCGCGCCAGGCCGATGACGCACCCGCCGGTTCGGCGGCCATAGCGGCGGACGAGGCCTCGGTCCACGACGCCGTCGCCGAAGCCGTCCGGATCGTCCGTGAATCCGGCCTGCCGAACCACACCGACTCGATGTTCACCACGATTGAGGGGGAGTGGGATGAAGTCTTCGACGTCGTGAAACGGGCCACCGAGGCAGTGGGCCGCTACGGCAGCAGGGTCTCCCTCGTCATCAAGGCAGACATCCGCCCGGGCTACACGGGAGAACTCACCGGGAAGCTGGACCGCCTGGAACAGGCCCTCGGCGATTAGTCCGGCAGTGCCGCGGGACGTTCGGCTCTGGTAGGCGGCCGGCGCTGGGACTGGACTGGTAGTCCCGACGAGAGGACTTGCCATGATCCGGACCACGGACAGCATCTACATCGACGCCCCGGTCGAGAAGGTCTTTGACTTCTACAAGGACCCGCGGAACATGACCGAGATTGAACCGTCGTGGCTGCACACCGAATACACGGACATGGTGCTCACACCGGAGCTGACGGGCACGACTTTCTCGTATGTGGGCAAGATGCCCGGGGTGCCAGACATGGCAGGCACATGTGAGTACATCGAGGCCATTCCCAACCGTCGCCTGGTCTGGCGCATGACAGGGCGCATGGGCGAAGCCCCGGAGACCGAAACCTTCCTGTTCGAGCCGGTGGGTTCGGGGATGGTGCTGACGGTGGTCGATGAGCGCGACGAGTTCCGGATCGAGCGGATCCCCCTGGTTGGCAAGGTCGCGGAATGGGTGGTGGACCGGCTGGGCGTGCAGTGGATGCACCTGCTCAAGGCCAAGATGGAAGGCCGGGGCTAACCACCCCCGGGGGCCGGCGGCCTACCGCCCGGACGGGTCAGCTGTAAGACTTGGGGCATGTTCGAGCATCAGCCCACCGAACGCTGGACCGCCGTCGAAGATTTCCTGTCAGAGGTTGTGGTACGCCCTGACAGCACCCTGAAACGCGCCGTCAGCACCGCCCTCGAGGCAGGCATGCCGCCCATCGAAGTCGCACCCACCGCCGGCAAACTGCTCAAACTCCTCGTCCAGCTCACCGGTGCCCGCCGGGTGCTGGAAATCGGGACGCTGGCCGGGTTCAGCACCATCTGGATGGCCCAGGGGCTGCCCGACGGCGGCCGGCTGATCACGTGCGAATACCTCCCCAAACACGCCGCCGTGGCCCGCGCCAACGTCGACTTCGCCGGGATGGGGCACCGCGTTGAGATCCGGGTCGGAGCGGCACTCGAAACCCTGCAGGCGCTCGCCGACGAGGGTGCCGAGCCCTTCGATTTCGTCTTCATCGACGCGGACAAGGAAAACAACCCGCACTACCTCGACTGGGCCATCCGCCTCGGCAGGCCGGGCACCGCCGTCGTGATGGACAACGTGGTCTGGGAAGGAGCCGTGCTGGACCCCGCACTGGACGCCGTCAACGCCCCGGGCATCATCAGCGCCGTGAAAATGCTGGGCGAGGACCCCCGGCTGGACGGCACCGTGATCCAGACCGTGGGCTCCAAAGGCTGGGACGGCTTCGCCCTGGCGCGGGTGGTGTAGCCGCGTGGCGGGCATCGCGTCGGCGCAGGAGCTGCGAGCGGAATCCCAAAAGTGCTAAGTGTGCTTAGATTTATGGAGCGGCCTGGAACTACCCGGCAGTGGCCCGGCCGCAGGCATGGACGCCGACAGCAGCAGACGCACCTCGAAGGAGAACAGGCCACCACATGAACCGGACCCCCGATTCCCAGCGGCCCCTCGCCGTGCGGATCAGCTCCGCACCGGATCACCTGGCCGGGCTCAGCCCCCTGCTCGCGGCGGCCGCGTCCGCCGTCGGCGACGTCCCGGCACTGCTGGAGCTGGCCAAAACCGCCGCAGCAGCCGCCCCGAATCCCGGCGGGGGCCGGACCGCGTTCCTGTGGGAAATCCTGGCGTCCGTCACGGCCATTGACGTCGCCGCGGGCCGGGCCATCGAACCCCACCTGGATGCCTCCGCAATCCTCGCCCAGGCCACCGGGCAGGCGGTCCTGAACGGCGGGGACAGCCCGGACGTTGACGGCGTCCACTTCGACGGCGCCTGGGGTGTGTTTGCCGCAGAAGCCGCAGGCCTGCGGCTCGAGGCCAAGCCGGCGGACGGCTGTTTCCTGCTGCACGGGTCCAAACCCTGGTGCTCCCTGGCCGCCCAGCTGGACCACGCCGTCGTGACCGCCCATCTGGAGGACGGGGGCCGCGCCGCCTTCGCCGTCGACCTCCATGACCACGGTGTCAGCTTCGAGGATCCGCAGTGGACCAGCCGGGGACTCACGGAAATCCCCAGCGGCACCGTGCACTTCGACGCCGTTCCGGCCGTGCCGCTGGGCGGCTCCGGCTGGTACTACCGCCGGCCCGGCTTCGCCTGGGGCGGCATGGGCGTGGCGGCCTGCTGGCTGGGCGGCGCCGTCGCGGTGGCCCGCGGGTTCAAGGATTCCCTGCGCAAAGCGGCCAGCGGCGGCCGCGAACCGGACCAGCTGGCGCTTGCCCACCTGGGCGAGATCGACCGCACACTGGCTGCCCTGACCGGATACCTCGCCGGGACCGCCGCGCGGATCGATGCCGGGGAACTCTCCGGCACCGGGGCCTGGAGCGAGGCCCTCCGCGTCCGCGGCAACGTCGCCACCGCCGTCGAACGCATCCAGACGCTGGTCAGCCAGAACCTCGGCCCCGGCCCGCTCGCCTTCGACCCCGTCTACGGAAAACGCATGGCCGACCTCTCGCTCTATATCCGCCAGCACCACGGCATGCGCGACGACGCCCAGCTCGGTGCCCTCACACTCAAGGGGGACCACCCGTGGTGAGCTTCACCCACCAGGACACCGGAACCAGCGAGGACGACTGGGCAGCCAGCGGACTGGCGGCCCTCCCGGAGCTCCCGCTCGACGCCGGGGAACTCGCCGGGCAGGCGTTCATCGTCCTGGCCGCACACCCGGACGACGAATCCCTCGGGGCCGGCGGGCTGATGGCCCGGCTGCGGAGGCTCGGGGCCCGCGTCACGGTGCTGTTGTGCACGGCAGGGGAGGCCTCCCACCCGGACTCACCCACCACGACGCCGGAACTACTCGCGGCTGTGCGGCTCCAGGAATTCGGCGGCGCGCTCACGCAGTTGCTCCAGGACCCGGACTGGCGGTTCCTCGCCCTGCCGGACGGCAGGCTCGCCGACCACCGGGCGGAGGTGCACGCGGCGCTGCAGCTCGCGATCGCCGAAGCGGCCGCTTCGGGACTGCCGGCGGAGCGCATCACCCTCGTGGCGCCCTACCGGCACGACGGCCACACCGACCACGAGGCACTGGGCTCCGCCGCCGCCGAGGCCGCTGGCGCGGGCGGCCACGGGCTGCTGGAGTACCCCATCTGGTACTGGCTCTGGGCGGACGCCGCGGACCCGGCCTGGCAGTCCTGGCTGCGGCTACCGCTGGAGCCCGCCGAACGGCAGGCCAAGGCTTCGGCCTTGGCCTCCCACACCACTCAAGTCCGGGCCCTGTCCTCCCGGCCGGGGGACGAGGTGCTGCTCCCGCCGGCCTTCCTGGAACACTTTGAACGGCCGTTCGAGACCTTCGCATGGCAGCGCCCGGCCGCCCGGGGCACCGGCGCCAGTTCCTACGCCGCCGCCGACGCGGAAGGTGTCTTCGACGCAGTCCACACCGGAACCGACGACCCCTGGCAGTACACCACCAGCTGGTACGAGCACCGCAAACGCGCGCTCACCCTCGCGGCGCTGCCCGGCCTGAACTACACAGCAGGACTCGAAATCGGCTGTTCGATCGGGACCCTCAGCGTGGACCTCGCGCAGCGCTGCGCCAGCTTCCTGGCCGTCGACGCCAGCAGTGCCGCACTGGCCCACGCCGCACGGCGCCTCAACCACCTGCCCGACGCCCGGACCCGCCACCTCACCGTCCCGCAGGACTGGCCGGAGGGCCGATTCGACCTGATCGTGGTGTCCGAGGTGGGCTACTACCTCGCCCCCGGGGAGCTGGCTGAGCTGTTTGAGCGGGTCGAGGCCGCACTCCTGCCCGGCGGCACCCTGGCCCTGTGCCACTGGCGCCACCCCATCTCCGGATGGGAGCTCGACGGCGATTCCGTCCACGCCGCCGCGCGCCGCCAGCTCGGCTGGGCCGACGCCGGGCTCTACCGGGAACGCGACTTCATCCTCGAGGTCCTGATCGCCCCCGCGTCCGGCGGGGACCCGCGGCCGGCAGCCACCACCGCGCCCGGCCCGGAAAGCTGAGCGGAATGGCCGCACTGGCCCTGCCGCTGCCCCGCGGACACAGCATTGACCGGATCGCCGTCGTGATCCCGGCCCACAACGAGGACGAGCACCTGGGCCGGGCCCTGAATGCGGTGCAGCGTGCCGCCGACGCCCTGCACCGGATCCGACCCGACGTGGACGCCCGGGTCACCGTGGTGCTGGACAGCTGCACCGACGGGTCCGCCGGCATCACGGCCCGCTACGTCGCGGCGGACCAGCGGTTCAGCGCCCTCGAAGTGGCCGTCCGCAACACCGGGGCCAGCCGCGCGGCCGGAATCCGGGCCGCCGGCGTCGGAACATCCCGGAACAGGCCGCCCGGCAAGCGGTGGACCCCGCCGCCGTGGGCCGGACGGACCTGGCTGGCCAACACGGACGCGGACTCGCAGGTTCCGGAAAACTGGCTCGTCCGCCAGCTGGAATTCGCCGAAGCCGGCGCCGACGCCGTGCTGGGCTCGGTGGAACCGGACCCAGCCGGAATGGACCCGGAGCTGCTCCGGCGCTGGCTGGAACGCCACCCCTTCGAGGAGGACCACCCGCACATCTACGGGGCCAATTTCGGCGTCAGGGCCTCTGCCTACCTGGCCGCCGGAGGTTTCCCGAAGCTCGCCTCGCACGAGGACCGGACCCTGGTGCAAAGCCTCCGGAACCGCGCTTTCACCGTCACCGCCACGGACAGCATGCGCGTGCTGACCTCGGGCCGGATCCACGCCCGGGCGCCGCACGGCTTCGGCGCGTACCTCCGGACCCTGGGACGGCACCGGCCAACTGCGGTCGACTGACCCGGGGGAGGCGCCGGTCCGGTCCGCGCCCGCGGGCTAGGCTTCGGAGATGCCAAGTTCCCTGGAAGAGTCTCTTGAAGCTGCGGAACTGGCGGTATTCGCGCGCAAAAAACTCTCGCTCGACGCGGCAGCGGACGCGAGGTTACCGGGGAGGTTTGAATCGTTCGGCATTGGAGGGCTGCGGGCAAGCATGGCAACTGCAGATCAATATGACTTCCTCAACACGATCGAAGGCGCAACTGAGCAGTCGGCCGAGGCTCTGCCACACGGTGAACCGAAGTTCATGAGCGGTCAACCTCGGAGGTGCGGGGGCCGGCCCGGCGAAGTCGACGGCACCGTATCCGGCTGACTAGAAGCAGTGCGGCTGCCAACGAGTGAGCCAAAATCGGGCCCTAGCAGCGAAGCGTTGCGAGGTCTCGCTAAGTCCGGATGGCACCGCCCGCCGTTGGCGCAGGACGCTGCCGCGTCAACCCGGCAGCTCTGGGGTTGCCACGCCGCTGGGGGTCCCAGGGCTAAGGCACAAGGGCCCGATCAGGTTCCGTGGCAGCTCCGTAACGGCTGCTGCGGTTCCGGCCGGCGTGTTTTGATGCGTACAGGGCGTTGTCCGCACAAGCGAGTAACGCATGCGTTCCGGCGTCTTGCAGTTCACAAACGCCAGCGGACAGCGTAATGGTTCCGACGCCATCGAAGGGCCGGGAGGCCACCGCCAGCCGGGCGCGCTCAGCAGCCTGCAAGGCCTCTTCGCTGCTGCTGCCGGGCAATAACCAGACGAACTCTTCACCACCGAAACGGGCAAGAATCTCGCCCTGCCGGGCAACGTCCCGAAGCCGCGCCGCGACCTCCGCCAGCACCTTGTCTCCGGCCAGATGGCCGAACGAATCGTTGACCATCTTGAAATGGTCGATGTCGAGAACCACGGCGCTCAGCCTGGATCCACGGGCGGCGGCGAGCTCGGTTTCCCTGGCAAGTCTGTCTTCGAGGACCCGGCGATTGGGCAGGCCGCTTAGGACGTCGGTGCTGGCCTGAAGCTCAAGACTCGTACGGGCCTCGGCGTTGCCGATGGCAATCTCCACGAGTTCAGCAAACTGGGAGAGCTGATCGAGGACCGCCGCGGTGAGGTTGGTCTCCGACTTGGAGGTGAGCGCCACAGCGCCCCAGAGCGAGCCGGACACCCGGACCGGAGCTGCTGCCGAGGACCGGAATCCAGCTTCCAGCAGTTGTTCCGCGGCCAGGCCCCCTCCCGGGAGGTAAACCGCCAGGGCAGGCTTGCCCGTCATGGCCACTCGCACGCTCGCGGGGGCATCCGTTGGCGTATAGGCCTGCCGGCGGCTCAGGGTCGACGGGAGCGCTGGCGCCATCGCCACGATTTCTGCAGCCAGAGGGCCGGTGAAGCGGGTGACCGCCGCCGAATCCACATCAAAGATTGAGCGCACCACGGACGCGACCTGCTCGGCGACGTCGTCCGGCGACGCGTTGCGGGCGATTGCCGAAGAGATGTTGTGCAGCCCGGCCCACGTCTTTTCTTGCCTTTGGCGTTCTGTCACGTCGACAGCCACCACCATCCCGGCGGTCTCTCCGTCAGAGGCAACCGGGCCGGCCGTCAGCCGGTACGTGCGGTCCTTTATCCGGCGGCTCCAGGAGACTTCCTTACCCGCCAGAGCCGCGCGATAGCGGGGCTCCAGCTCGTCCGCCAACCCGTCTCGGAGGACATCGTGTATCAGCCGGCCCTCCATCTCCTCCCGGCGGTACCCGAATCTCTCCAGCTCTTGGCCCTCTGCGATGAGGTACCGCAAATCGGCATCGAACAGGAGGACGAACACCCCCGGTATGCTGCGCGCAAGCGCCCTGTAACGGTCCATGTCATGTCGTTGGCGCTGTTCGGAGAGCACCCGTTCCGTGATGTCAGTAACCAGAACAAAAAACCCCTGAACATCGGAACCCTGCAGGTCAGGCACGTAAGAGGCCTGGGTATAGCGGGTGTTGCCGCTGGCATCGACCAGGGTCCGGTCAAAAAGCTGCGGCGTTCCCTCGAGAACCTTCTCGATGTACACCCGGTTTAGCGCGAACAGTTCCTCGCCCAGCAACTCACGGATGTGCAATCCGTGCATCTCGCGCGGGTCGACGCTGAACCATTCCCCGTACGCATCGTTAGCGAGGCGGTTGCGCAGGTCTTTGTCCCAATACCCCACCATGGCCGGAATGCCGTTGAGCACAGCCCTGATCTGGGCAGGCAGATGCAACATCGATTCCGTGTCGGTAGTTACTCCGTGGGAGGGACTGGTCGAATTCATCATCCAAGTATCCACGCACGGAATGGCGCAGAACTACGTGCGGCCTATCAGCCGGCTGAGGGCTTCGTGGCTCAGTACTGGCCCGGCCTGCCGCCAGGACAACGAGTATGTCCTGGCCACCAACGGTGCAACCTTCGCTGATGAGGTTCCACGGAGCGAGGTCGTTGTGGCACATCAGGTTCGGATTTTCAGCTGGCAGCAGCATCTTCCAGTCGCCCGGGTTAGAAATCACGACTGTTTCGCTCGCGTCGTGGATTTGTCGAATCATTCGGCCCGCCCGTAGCAAGCTGTCAGGCCCGAGCGGGGATTGATCCAGCGCGAGTTCGCCTTCAACGTACTCGACTACGTGTCGGCCGTTGGCGTCCCTGCCCAGCGGCTCCGGAACATCCACGCCGGATGACCGGAGCAAGGTAGTTCTGTACGACGGGAGAGTTTTCCAACCAGGGTTTTCGTACGTTGTGACCAACGCGCACAACACTTTCGGACGCATTTCCGCCCGTCAGTTCCTGCTCGTCCTCGACCATCCCATCACGCTACAACGAATAAAGACTGGTGCGGCCAGAAAGCCGACTCGCCAGCCTCGCCACCGCGGGCCGCGCACTACGGGGTGGACACGGGGAGTGCGCCGAGCACGGCGATGCCGATTGCATGGCCGCGCCGAGCGCGAAAGCGGCCGGAACCGGGGGGATCGGCCAGATCCAGCGGAACCTGCCGGCGGTGAGCTGCCCCGTGGCGGTCCACCAGCCGTAGCGCTGGCCCTCGGATAGGCCGGGACGGCACGCCGCCGTGACCTTTGGCCCTAACGTGGGCCGACGGTGAAGGCGCACCCTCAATCCATGAGCTACCTGACCAGGGCCGGTCCACGGTGTTGCGCCTAAGCGGCCGCGGCCGGCCGTGACGCCCGAGGCCCCCGCCGGGGGGCAAAGCGCCGAGGCCCTCCGGGCCGCTCCCGGGCTGAGCTCCGCGGAGGCGGCGCGGCGGCTCGAACAGGTCGGGGCGAACAAGCTGCCGGAGGCCGGCACGGTCCCCGGCTGGCGGAGGCTGCTTGCCGAACTGACCCACTTCTTCGCCATCCTGCTCTGGTGTGCCTCCGTGCTCGCCTACCTGGCCGGCATGCCGCAGCTGGCCATCGCGATCGTCATCGTGATCCTGGTGAACGGGGTGTTCGCCTACATCCAGCAGGAACGCGCCCAGCATGCCGCCGCGAAGCTCCGCGAGCTGCTCCCGGCAATGGTCTCGGTCCGCCGGGACAACCGCGTCATCAAGGTCCACACCACCGAGCTGGTCCCGGACGACGCCGTCGTGCTGGTTGCCGGTGACCGGGTTCCGGCGGATCTGCGGCTGGCGGTCGCGGCGAGCTGTTCAGTGGACGAATCAATGCTCACCGGTGAAAGCGAGGCCCTTGCCAAGGTTCCCGGCGACACCGTTTTTGGCGGGACTTTCCTGGTCAACGGCCAGGCCGAAGGCATTGTCGCGAGCACCGGCGGTCAGACCCGGCTCGCCGAAATCGCGGCCCTGACGGGAAAGGTCGAGGCGCCGCCCAGCCCGCTGGCCCGGGAACTGCAACGGATCGTCCGCATCACCGCCGCGATGGCACTGGGGATCGGCGCGCTGTTCTTCGTGCTCTCGCTCCTCGTCGGGATCTCGTGGCGGGACGCGTTTCTTTTTGCCATCGGTGTGATGGTGGCGCTGGTGCCCGAGGGCCTGCTGCCCACGGTCACCCTGTCCCTTGCCGTCGGGGCGCAACGGATGGCGCAGCGCAACGCACTCGTCCGCAACCTCGAAGCGGTGGAAACCCTCGGCTCCACCACCTACATCTGCACGGACAAGACCGGCACCCTCACCCAGAACAGGATGAATGCCGTCGAGGTCTGGACCCCGTCCGGGGTGCTCAGCATCATCGGCGCAGGCTACAGCCCGGAGGCGGAGGTTACCGGGAAGGGAACCGTGGAGGCGCAGCACCTCAGCACCGCCGCGCTCGCCGCCTCCGTGGGCCGTGCCGTGCTCCACGAGGGCAAGTGGGTCGCCGAGGGCGACCCGATGGAGGCCGCCATCCACGCCCTGGCCGCCCGGCTGGCGGACCCCGGGCAAGGCCCCGGGGAGCTGGAGGTCTCGCACCGCTTTGCCTTCGATCCCCGCCGGCTGCGGGAGTCCGCCATCGTCGGGACCACCCTGTATGTCAAGGGTGCCCCGGAGTCCGTGATCCCGCTGTGTGGCGAGGACGGCGCCGGCCGCGCCCTGCGGATGGTGGATGAGATGGCCTCCCACGGGCTGCGGGTCCTGGCCGTGGCCGAGCGGAGCCTGCCCGGCCCGCCCGGCGCCAGCTTCAAGCTTGAGGACGTTGAGAGCGGACTGACGCTGCTGGGGCTGATCGGCCTGCACGACCCGCCCCGGGCCGAGGTGCGGGTGGCACTCGAAGCGGCCCGCGACGCCGGCATCAAAGTGGCCATGGTCACCGGCGACCATGCCTTCACCGCGGCGGCCATCGCCCGGGAAACCGGGCTGATCGGATCGCCCGAACTGGTGCTGGAGGGACACAACCTGCCCGAGGACGACGCCGTCCTGACCGCGCTGCTGGACCGCGACGGTGTGGTGGTCAGCCGGGTCACCCCGGAACAGAAACTGCGGGTGGCCCGCCTGCTCCAGCGCCGCGGCCATGTGGTGGCAATGACCGGCGACGGCGTCAACGACGGGCCGGCCCTGCAGCAGGCCGACATCGGCGTAGCCATGGGGCTGAGCGGCACGGACGTGGCCCGTGAGGCGGCCGACCTTGTGCTGCTGGACGACGATTTCGCCACCATCATCGCGGCGGTGGAGCAGGGCCGCGCCACGTACGCGAACATCCGGCGATTCCTGACGTACCACCTGACGGACAACGTCGCCGAGCTCACCCCCTTTGTGATCTGGGCGCTTTCCGGCGGCCGGTTCCCGCTGGCGCTGAGCGTGCTGCAGATCCTCGCCCTCGACATCGGCACCGACCTGCTCCCCGCGCTGGCGCTGGGCAGCGAGGCCCCGAGCAAGGGAACGCTGAAACGGCCGCCGGAGCGCAGGCACCTGATGGACCGGGCGCTGATCATCCGGGTGTTCGGTCTGCTGGGCCCGGTCGAGGCACTTTTCGAAATGACGGCGTACACGGCGGTGCTCCTCGGTGCCGGCTGGACCCCCGGGGCGGAACTGCCGGCGTCGGACGTGCTGATGGCTGCCTCCGGTGCTGCGTTCACCACCGTGGTCCTGGCCCAGCTGGCCAACGCCTTCGCCTGCCGCAGCGCCTCCGTACCACCGTGGCGGCTCGGCTGGTTCAGCAACCGGCTGCTGGTCTGGGCCGTGCTGGCGGAACTGGGTCTGCTGGCGGTGTTCCTGTTCCTCGGCCCGCTCGCCACCCTGCTGGGCCACGCGCCGCCGTCGCCCGGCGGCCTGGCCGTCGCCCTCGCCGCCATTCCCGGGGTGCTGCTCGCGGACTGGCTGTACAAGATCGTCCGCCACCGCCGGGTCGCGAAGGCCGCGCCGGCCACCAAGGTCTAAAGCCTCTTTCATCGGACGGGCCGCCGCCACAGGATGGGTCCAGAGGCGCCGGGCTCCGGGCGGTAACCACCGTGTCCGGTGCGTTCCTTCCTATTGCCGAAAGCAGGAGCTGCGACATGGCTGAATCCACGGTGCTGTGGTTTGAAGAGATCGGGATGGGCGATGTCCCGCAGGTGGGCGGCAAGAATGCCTCCCTCGGCGAACTCATCCAGTCCCTCAAAGCCCAAGGCGTGCGGGTGCCGGACGGCTTTGCCACCACCGCGGATGCGTACCGCCGGTTCATCGAGGCCAACGGGATCGAATCCGCGATGCGCTCGCGGATCAAGGCCTACCGTTCCGGCGAAACCTCGCTGCGCGCCACCGGGGAAGCCATCCGGGAGCTGTTCCTGGACAGTGAATTCCCCGAGGACATCGCAGCGTCCATCCGCGCGCACTACCGGGAACTGGGGCAGCGCGCCGGACTGGAGCGGCTCTCGGTCGCGGTCCGCAGCAGCGCCACCGCCGAGGACCTGCCCGACGCGAGCTTCGCCGGGCAGCAGGAGACGTTCCTGAACATCGCCGGGGAACGCGAACTCCTGGACGCCTGCCGCCGCTGCTACGCCTCGCTGTTCACCGACCGGGCCATCAGCTACCGCGAGGTCAAGGGTTTTGACCACCTCGACGTCGCGCTCTCGATCGGGGTGCAGCGGATGGTGCGCTCCGACGTCGGGGCCTCCGGCGTGATGTTCTCCATCGACACGGACTCCGGCTTCCCCCGCGTGGCCGTGGTCAGCGCCGCCTGGGGCCTGGGCGAAACCGTGGTCCAGGGGACCATCAACCCGGACAAATACCTCGTGTTCAAGCCGCTCCTGGCGGAGCCGGAGTTCACGCCGATCATCGAAAAGACCCTCGGTTCCAAGGACCGGAAAATGGTTTACAGCCGGGGCGGCCACGCACGCACGAAGATGGTGGACACCTCGGAGGCCGAACGCCGCGCGTTTGTCCTGGACGACGCCGAGATCCTCGCGCTGGCGCGCTGGGCCGTGAGCGTCGAGGAGCACTACGCCCGGGCAATGGACATGGAATGGGCCAAAGACGGCGTGACCGGGGAGCTGTTTATGGTCCAGGCCCGGCCGGAGACGGTCCAGTCGCGGAAGTCGGGCTCCCGGTTCATCCTGCACCACCTGCTGGAAACCGGCACCGTGCTGGCGCGCGGCGCCGCGATCGGCGACTCCATCGCGCAGGGCACGGCGTGTGTGATCAGGAGCGCGGCGGACATCGAAAACTTCCGCGACGGCGCCATCCTCGTCACCGAGATGACCGACCCGGACTGGGTTCCCATCATGAAGCGGGCGGCCGGCATCGTGACCGACCACGGCGGCCCCACCAGCCACGCGGCCATCGTGAGCCGCGAACTCGGGGTCCCCGCCGTCGTCGGCACCGGCAACGCCACCACCGTCCTGGCGGAGGGCCTGGCCGTGACGATCTCATGCGCCGAGGGCGATGAAGGCCGCGTGTACCGGGGCAGCCTCGCGTTTGAAACCGAGGAGGTGGACCTCGGGGAGCTGCCGGAGACGCGCACCAAAGTCATGGTCAACATCGCCAGCCCCGCGGCCGCGTTCCAATGGTGGCGGCTGCCGGCAGACGGCGTCGGGCTGGCCCGGATGGAATTCATCATCAGCACCCTGATCCGGGTCCACCCGATGGCGCTGGTCCACCCCGAGCGGGTCACCGATCCCGGGGAAGCCGAGCAGATCCGCGCCCTGACCAGCGGCTACGCAGACCCGAAGGACTACTTCGTGGACGCCCTGGCCCTCGGCATCGCCAAGATCGCCGCGCCCTACCACCCGCGGCCGGTGATCGTCCGGCTCAGCGACTTCAAGACCAACGAGTACGCGCACCTGATCGGCGGTTCGGCCTTCGAGGAGCCGGAGGAGAACCCCATGCTCGGCTTCCGCGGCGCCTCCCGCTACTACGACGAGCGCTACCGCGAGGGCTTCGCGCTGGAGTGTGTGGCCCTCAAACGGGTCCGGGAAAAGCTCGGGTTCGGCAATATCATCGTGATGGTCCCGTTCTGCCGGACCCCGCAGGAAGCGGACCACGTGCTGGCTGTGATGGCGGAGAACGGCCTGGTCCGGGGTGAGAACGGACTGCAGGTCTACATGATGTGTGAGATCCCGTCCAACGTTGTCCTCGCCGAAAAGTTCGCCACCCGTTTCGACGGCTTCTCCATCGGCTCCAACGACCTCACCCAGCTGGTCCTGGGCGTGGATCGGGATTCGGCGCACCTCGCCTCACTCTTCGATGAGCGGGACGAGGCCGTCATGGCGATGATCAGCGAGGCCATCCGCAAGGCCCACGCCGCCGGGATCAAGATCGGCATCTGCGGCCAGGGCCCCAGCAACCACCCCGAGTTCGCGGCGTTCCTGGTCGGCGAGGGCATCGACTCGATCTCCCTGAACCCGGACAGCTACCTCAGGACCGTTCCGCGGATCGCGGAAGCCGAGAAACAGGCTGCGGCCCGGTAGCCCCGCCGGCAGCCTTCTGCCCCGGCGCCCTGGTTCCGGCCCGCTTTCCCGGGCTGAGCGCGCGCAGCGCATTGAGGATGGTGGCCAGGTCCACGAGTTCCTGGGAGAGGGCGCCGGCGATCGCCGGGATGTAGCCGGCCGCGGCAGCGACCATCAGCGCCACACTCAGCGCGATCCCGATCCAGATGCTCTGCAGCGCCACCTTGACGGTGCGCTGGCCCACCCGCACGGCGGAGGCCACCTTGGACAAGTCGTCGAGGATGATCACGACGTCGGCCGACTCGCCGGCCGCCGTCGAGCCGCGCGCCCCCATCGCGATCCCGACGTCGGCGACGGCCAGGACGGGGGCGTCGTTGACGCCGTCGCCGACCATCATGACCGGGCGCAGCGGCAGGGACCGGACGGCTTCGACCTTGTCCGGCGGCAGGCACTCGGCGCGGACATCCGTGAGCCCGGCCTCGGCCGCGATGTGCTGGGCGGTGCCGAGCGCATCGCCGGTCAGCATGACCGTCTCCGTGACGCCGAGTTCCTGGAGCTCTGCCAGGGTGCGGCGGGTTTCCCGGCGGATCGGGTCGCTCATGACGAGGGACCCGGCGAATTTGCCGGCCACGCCCACGTAGATGCCGAGTTCGCCGCTGGCCAGCTCCGTTTCCTCGACGCCGACGGCCGATTCCGCCACGAAATTGGGCTTGCCGACCACCACGTCGCGGCCGTCGAAGCGCGCCCGGACGCCGTGGGTGGCGAATTCGGTGGCCTCCGTGGCGGATTCGAAGACCAGCCCGCGGGTCCGCGCGGCGTCCATCACCGAGGCGGCAAGCACATGGGAGGAATACTGTTCGGCGGAGGCCGCCAGCCCGAGCACCTCGTCCTCGGTGAAAGACCCCGACGCCCGGACCCCGACGAGGGCGGGGCGGCCATAAGTCAGTGTGCCGGTCTTGTCGAAGGCGACCGTTTTGATCCGGCTCAGTTGTTCCAGGACACCGGCGTATTTGACGATGATGCCTCCCCGGGCGGCGCGGCTCATGCCGCCCAGGAAAGCCACGGGGGCGGCGATCAGCAGCGGGCACGGGGTGGCCACCACCAGCACTTCCGCGAACCGGGCCGGGCTGCCGCTGACGATCCAGCCGACCGCGCCAAGAATGTAGGCGAGGGCCGTGAACGGAACGGCGTACCGGTCAGCGAGCCGCACCATCGGCGCTTTGCTCTCTGAGGCTTCCTTGACCAGGGCGACGATGCGGCTGTACTGCGAATCCTCCATCCGGGCCGTGACCTGCATCCGGACCGCGGCCTCGCCGTTAAGGGAGCCGCTCATCAGCCCGTCTCCGGCCACCCGCTCCACCGGAAGGCTCTCCCCGGTGAGCGAGGACTCGTCGAAACTGCCGGACTCAGAGAGCAGGACGCCGTCCAGCGGCACCACTTCACCCGGCCGCACCAGCAGGATGTCACCGATCTCGACAGCGGTGGCGGCAACATCCTCGTGCTGGCCGTCCTCATGGTTGCCGCCGCGCTCCCGGTGGGCCGTCTGCGGGACGCGCTCCAGCAGGGAAGTCAGTTCCTTCTTGGCCCGGCCGGCCGCATAGTCCTCGAGTGCTGTGCCGCCGGCCATCATCAGGACAATGATCATGGAGGCGATGAACTCGCCCACCAGCACGGTGCTGACGATCGCGGTGACGGCCAGGATATCGATGCCCCATTGGCCGTCGATCAGGCGCCGGACCATGCCAACGCCCAGGTAGACGGCCACCGCCAGGGCATAGGCGCTGGCCGCGAGCTGGGCAATCAAGGGCTGCCCGGACAGTAGCAGTATGAGCACCGCGAGCAGGGCAGCGATTGTGCCCGCAACAAGCGGATACCGGAGCAAAAGTTTCACGGATATCCTGCCTTAGCATTCGCGTTATCTTTACGCGTCTTTCACTATTTCATCCTACTGCGGCGCCCTCTCAGGGAGGGCAGCCCGGGGCCAGATTACGCGGGCACCGCTGGTGGGCGGCCCGGCGCACAGGTTGCGCGGTCAACGGCGGGCGGCCCCCGCGCGGGCGTGAGACGCTGGAGCGGGGCGGGGCAGGACCGTCCAGGCCTGACCGGCCCGCATGTTGGGGCGGCAGCCCCCTCCGCCTCAGCCTAACAACGCGGGGTCAGACCGCGCCCATCCCAGGGGTCGTCATGGGCGCGATCTGACCCCGCGTTGCTTGGGGGTTGGCGGATACTGGGCACTTCAGCCCTAGTTCGACTGTGGCCGGTGGTGCCACAGTGAAGCATGTGGTCGATCTTTTCCGACCGGCGCCGCTGGCTGCCTGCCGCGGCCGCGGTGCTGTTGCTGGCCGCCGCCGTGGTGCTGGCGGTCGTCTTTTCGGCAGGCCCGCCGTCGGCAGGCCCGACGGCGTCGACGACGGTCCCGGCGCCCTCCTCGGCGTCGGGCCCGGCCACGGCCGGCCCGTCGGACAGCCCGGCGCCGGGTGTGCCGCCGTCGGACACCCCGGTCCCGAACCCCAGCGAAACGGTTCCGGCCGGGCCGGCACCGACCGTCCCGGCCCCAGCACGCCCCGCTCCGGAACCGCCCGCTCCGGAACCGCCGGCCCCGGCACCCGCCGTCCCGTTCCCCGCCGCCCTCGCCGGACGTGACGTCGAGGTGATCCCGGGGGCCGGGGCAGTGGTGGCGCTGACGTTCGACGCCGGAGCCAACGCGGCAGGGCTGCCGAGCATCCTGCAGACCCTCGCCGCCACCGGCGTCCGCGGCACTTTCTTCCTGACCGGCAACTGGGCCGCCGCCAACCCTGCAGGGGTCGCCGGGATCGTCGCGGGTGGCCACCGGCTGGGCAACCATTCGATGACACATCCGGGCTTCACCGGGCTCTCGGACGCCGCGATCGGGCAGCAACTGTCGGGGGCCGAGCAGGCCATCCGGGCCGGCGGCGGGGATCCGCGGCCGCTGTTCCGCTTCCCCTTCGGCGAACGCGACGCCCGGACCATCGCCGCCGTCAACGCCTACGGCTACCTTCCCGTCCGCTGGAGCGTGGACACCCTGGGCTGGAAGGGCAGCAGCGGAGGCATCACCGCGCAAATCGTGGCGGACCGGGTGCTCGCCGGGCTTCGGCCGGGGGAGATTGTGCTGATGCACATCGGCTCCAACCCCGATGACCGGACCACCCTCGACGCCGACGCCCTCCCCGGGATGATCGAACGGATCCGCCAGGCCGGCTACGGCTTCACCACCCTCGACGCGCTGCTGCGCTGATGTCCGCCCTTCGAATCCCGGACCGGCCGGACATTGCGCAGGGCCGCCACTGTCGCGGCGCCCGAATGCCTGATACGACTAGGGCATGACGGAGTCGCCCACCCTTGCCGCAGCCCTGGCGCCCGTCGATGCGGTGATCTTCGACCTTGACGGCGTGGTCACGGACACGGTGGAGCTTCGCGCGGCGGCCTGGAAGCAACTCTTCGACGAAGTCCTCCAGGACCCGCGGCTTCCTGCCGGGACCCGCCGGGACCCGTTCAGCACCGAGGACTACAAGGACCTGGTCGCGGGCCGGACCTGGGAGGACGCGGTGATAACCTTTCTCGAATCCCGCGGCGGTGCCATCCCGGTCGGCGGACCGTCGGACGGCTCCGGGGACTGGACCGCTTTCGGGCTCGCGGCCCGCCACCACGAAGTGTTCGAAAAGCTGCTCAGCGACAACCCGGTCCGGGCCTTCCCCGGCACCGCCGACCTGCTCGGCCGGCTGAAGGCGGGCCGGATTCCTGTGGTGCTTGCCACCTCGGCCCGGAACGCGGGCGCGCTGCTCTCCGCCGCCGGGCTCGGGGACGTCTTCGACCACATCATCGACGGGCAGACGGCCCTGGACCGCGGCGTCGCGGGCAAACCGGCCCCCGCCCTGCCCCTGGAAGCGGTGCGCAGGCTCGAGATCGCGCCCGCCCGGGCGATGGTCATCGAGGAATCAGTGACCGGCGTGGAGGCAGGCCGGCGCGGCGGTTTCGGGCTGGTCGTGGGGATCGACCGGGCCGGGCGCCGGGATCCGCTGGAAGCGGCGGGCGCCGACGTCGTCGTCGAAGATGTCAGCCAGCTGGACATCGGGCTCGTCATCACGCACCCGTGGCTGCTGGTCTATGAGGGCTTTGACCCGGCGCACGAGGGCCACCGTGAGGCCCTCACCACCCTGGGCAACGGGTACCTGGCCACCCGCGGCGCCGCCCCCGAACACCGCGCCGGCGCGGTGCACTATCCGGGCAGCTATCTGGCCGGCGTCTACAACAGCCTGCGCAGTGTGGTGATGGACCAGGAAACGGTCGACGAGCACATGGTCAACATCCCGGACTGGCTGCCGCTGGACCTCCGGATCGGCGACGGCGCGTGGTGGTCCGAGGGCGGCCTTGCCCTCCGCAGCGAGCGGCGCACCCTGGACCTGAAGCGTGCGGTGCTCACCCGCGAGGCGCTGCTGGAGGACAGCGACGGCCGGCGGCTCCAGCTGCTGCAGCGCCGCCTCGTGTCGATGGCAACGCCGAACCTGGCCGCCCTGGAAACCGTCATCACGGCTGTCGGCTGGGACGGCGGCGTCAGCATCCGCAGCGGCTGCGACACGGACGTCACTAACTCCAACGTCCCCGAGGACGCGGCGCTGTCCAGCCGGCATCTGGGGTCCGTGGAGGTTGCCGCCTCCGAGCCCGGCCCCGGGGTCGCCGGCCTCACCGTGGAAGTCCGGACCGTCACCAGCGGGATCGGGATTGCCCTGGCGCTCCGGACGGAAGTCTGCGCGCCCGGCGGGCCGCAGGGTGCGGCAGTCCCCGAAGTGCTGGGCGGGCTGCACTCGCACCGCTTCGAGATTTCCGTGGCTGCGGGGGAGCCGCTGACGGTTCTCAAGACCGTGGCCGTGGCTTCCTCGCGCGACCACGCCATCGCCGCCCCGCTGACGGCGGCCCGGACCGCCCTGGCCCGGGCCCCGGGCAGTTTCGGGGCGCTGCAGGCCGAGCACGAGGCCGCGTGGGCGATCCTGCTCAAACCCTTCGTCATCGAGCTCGACGACGGCTCGCAGGCGCAGCTCATCCTGAACCTGCACGTCTTTCATCTGCTGCAGGCACTCACCACCCACACCGCGGAACTGGACGCGGGCGTGCCGGCCCGCGGGCTGCACGGCGAGGGCTACCGGGGACACGTCTTCTGGGATGAACTCTTCGTTCTTCCGCTGCTGAACTCCAGGCTGCCGTCCGTCGCGCGGGAGCTGGTCGATTACCGGTGGCGGCGGCTTGGCGCGGCGCGGGACGCGGCCCGGGCCGCGGGGCTGAAAGGGGCGATGTTCCCCTGGCAGAGCGGCAGCGACGGCACGGAACAGACGCCGCGGCTGCTGTTCAACCGGCGGTCCGGGCACTGGATGCAGGACCATTCCCGGCTCCAGCGTCATGTCGGCCTCGCCGTCGCCTACAACGCCTGGCAGTACTTCGAGGCCACCCAGGACCGCGGGTGGCTGACCGAGCACGGTGCGGAAATCATCGTCGACGTCGCCCGGTTGTTCGCATCGATGGCGGAGTGGGACCCGGAAGAGGACCGCTTCCACCTCCGCGGCGTCATGGGTCCGGATGAATACCACACCGGAAACCCTGGCGACCCCGGCGGCGGACTGAACGACAACGCCTACACCAACATCATGGCGGCCTGGGTGTTCGACCAGGCCGTCTGGATCATGCACTCGGTCCGGGGGTTCGACATGGACGAACTGCGTGTCCGGCTGCTGGTCACTGCCGCCGAAATCGAGGCCTGGGAACACCTCAGCCGCCGCATGTTCGTTCCGTTCCACGACGACGGCGTCATCAGCCAGTTCGACGGCTACAGCGCGCTCCGGGAACTCGACTGGAAGCACTACCGCCGGACCTACGGGCTTATCGAGCGACTGGACCTGATCCTGGAAGCGGAGGGGGACAGTGCGAACCACTACCGGCTGGCCAAGCAGGCCGACGTCCTGATGCTGCTGTACGTCCTGGGCGAGGACCAGCTCATCGCGTTCCTGGCCCGGATGGGCTACACGGTCACCTCAGCGCAGATGGCCGCGACGGTGGACTTCTACCTGGCCAGGACGGCGCACGGCTCCACGCTCAGCCGGGTGGCCCACGCATCGGTATTGGCGCAGCGGGATCCCGAGCGGGCGTGGGCGGTGTTCCGTGAGGCCCTGGACGCGGACCTGGATGACACCCAGGGTGGAACCACCAGTTCCGGCATCCATCTGGGCGCGATGGCCGGGACGATCGACGTCGTCCAGCGCAGCTTCGCCGGGCTGCGGATCACCCGCGATGCCCTCGACTTCGCTCCCCGGCTGCCGGTCGAGCTCAGCCGCGTGCGCTTCCAGGTCCGCTACCGGGACCAGATGCTCGCCGTCCATCTGGAACGCGACCGGCTGTCGGTGTCGGCGGCCCCGGGCGACGCCGCCCCGGTGCTGGTGCGGGTAGGTACCCGGCGGGTGCTGCTCCGGGCCGGCCAGGACCATGTGTTCCTGCGGCAGGACGACTGAACCCGCCGGCGCCCAGCGCCGGCTACGGGGCGTCCATCCGGAGCACGGCCGCGCCCGTGACCCGGTCCTCCGACAGGTCCAGCAGCGCCTGGTCCGCGGCCGAGAACGGATAGGAGACCGTGGTGGGGCGCAGCGGGATCTCCGCGGCGATGCGGAAGAACTCCTCGCCGTCGGCCCGGGTGTTGGCGGTGACACTGCGCAGCTGGCGTTCCTGGAACAGCTCCGTGGCGTAGTGCAGCGGCGGGATGTCGCTGAGGTGGATGCCGGCGACGGCGAGGGTGCCGCCCCGGTCCAGGGCACGCAGGGCCGCCGGTACCAGGGTGCCGGCCGGAGCGAAGAGGATGGCGGAGTCCAGCGGATCCGGCGGTTGCTCATCGGCGCCGCCGGCAAAGGTTGCGCCCAGCTCGAGGGCCAGGGCGCGCGCTTCCGCAGACCGCGTCATGACGTACACTCGCGCGCCCTGGAACAGTGCGATCTGTGCGGCCAGATGGGCGGATCCGCCGAAGCCGTAGATCCCCAGCCGTCCGCCGATGGGCAGCTCGGCCCGGGAGAGCGCGCGGTAACCGATGATCCCTGCGCAGAGCAGGGGGGCGGCCTCCTCGTCCGAGAAGTTTGACGGTAGCCGGTAGGCGAAGTTCTCGGACACCGTGATGAGTTCGGCGTAGCCGCCGTCACGGTCCCAGCCCGTGAACACGGGGGTCAGGCACAGGTTCTCCGCTCCGCGCAGGCAGAAGCGGCAGGAGCCGCAGGTCCTGCCGAGCCAAGCGACCCCGATCCGTTCTCCGGGGGAGAACCGCGTGGCGCGGGATCCGCACGCAATGACGTCGCCGACGACCTCGTGGCCGGGGATGACGCCGGGGCGCCGCGGGCGGAGGTCGCCCTCGGCCAGGTGCAGGTCGGTCCGGCAGACTCCGCACACGTGGACCCGCAACAGCACCTCGCCGGGGCCCGGCCGGGGGTCCGGGCACTCGCCTGCCACGAGCGGGCCGCTCTTCATCGGCCCGGGTTGTCCGACCCGCCAGGCTCGCACGGGTGTCCTCCTCTGCTAGGACCTCCAGCTCCCCCTGAAGGCGGTGCTCCGGTGGAGCGGGTCAGCGCGTTATCAGGACATTGCAGCGCGCCTTGTTCAGGACGGCCGTGACGGTGTTGCCCGGGCCTCCCTCACGGTTGTGGGTTCCAATGACCAGTACCTCGGCCCCGCCGGCGGCCGCCAGCAGTTCTTTGGACGCCGCGTGGCCTTCCCGCAAGACGACTGAGATCGACAGATGCGGGGCAAGGTTCCGGGCCTCCTCCAGCGCGTGGTCCAGGAGTTCCTGGCCCTGCATCGGGCCGTGCCGTCCATGCATTTCACGGGTTCCGCCACGGCTCTGGTCTATGGTGACGATCTGCAGGGTTGTGCCGAGCACTCCCGCCAGCCGTGCGGCGCCGGCCAGCGCCGCGGAGCTCCGGGACGTCCCGTCGATGCCCACCACGACGGGGCCCGCCGCTTCCCCGGGACCGCGCAGCCGGCGGATCACCATCAGCGGACACGGGGAGGAACCGGCCAGGTCGAGACAGACCGACCCGGCTAGCTGCCCCAGCACGCCGCCGAGCCCGCGGCTGCTGACCACCAGCAGGCGTGCATCCTGCGCTGCGTCGCGCAGCACCGCCGCCGGGAGCCCTGTTTCCATGACGCCCTCGACGTCGGGCCCGGTTCCGGCCGCGGGTCCGGCGGGGGCGGCCTCGGGTGCGGGCCCGGGTCCGGCGGGTGCGGCCTCCGGAGCCGTGGTTGCGCCCGGGGTTCGAGCAGCCGCGAGGGCCGCGCGTGCCAGGTCGACGCCTTCGGCAAGGATCGCCTCGGCTGAGTGCCGCAGTCCGCTGCCTTCCACGCCTTTGACCGGGCCGAGCTTCTTGGTGAACATCGGCCAGACCCAGGCATGGACCACGCGGAGGCGGTAATGTCCGGCGGCTGCGTACTGCGCGGCCCACCGGACGGCCTCTTTCGCTGCCTCTGACCCGTCGTAGCCCACGGCTACCGTGGTGCGTTCGGGCCCTGCCGCGGGTGCCGTCATTCGTCCTCCCCGTCAGCTGTGTCCGCCTCCGGGCGGTACTTTGCCCCCAGTAGAACGCGGCGGGCAGGAAAGGGCTAGGGGCTTTGGTCCCGCGGGTTGCGCGGATCCGCGTCCTGAGTCCGCCCGGAGCGCGCCGCGGCTCCCGCGTCAGCTTCGCCGCTCCGCTCACGCAGTTCGCGGCCGCGCTGGATGTCTTCCTCCTCACGGGCCTGCAGCTTGTCGCTCTGTTTGGTGTCGCGGGGCGGCAGCTGGATGGTTTCCTCGGCTTCGATGCCGGTCTGGAGCTGGCGGCCGCGTTCCATTTCGGCGTCGAATTCGGCGCCGAAGAGCAGCGACATGTTCAGGATCCAGAGCCACAGCAGCGAGATGATGACGCCGCCGATCGTGCCATAGGTCTTGTTGTAGCTGCTGAAGTTGGCTACGTAGAACGCGAAGGCCACGGAGGACAGCAGGAAGACCGCCAGGGCAATGAAGGAGCCAAGGCTCATCCAGCGGAACCTGGGCTGCTTCACATTGGGCGTGGCGTAGTACAGGATGGCGATCGCGAGCACCACGAGCAGCAGGATGACGGGCCACTTGGCGATGTTCCAGACAACGAGGACAGTCCCGCCCAGACCGATGGCGTTGCCGACGGCCTCGGCCACCGGCCCGCTCAGGACCAGCATGGCGGCCAGTAGCAGGACGATCAGCACGGTGGCGATGGTGACGGCGAGCATGGTGCCGCGCAGTTTGATGAACGGCCGGCCTTCGTCGATTTCGTAGATCCGGTTCATGGCCCGGCCAAATGCCCCGACGTAGCCGGACGCGGACCAGAGGGCGGTGAGGATGCCGAGCACCAGCGTGAGCCCGGCAGCGGAGGAGTTACTGAGCTGCTCGACCGGTTGGCGGATGGCATCGACCGTTTCTGCGGGCGCGAAGCCCTGGACAATGTCCAGGAGCGCGGCCGTGGTCTTCCCGGCCTGCCCGAAGATGCCCAGCAGGGACACGAGGGCCAGCAGGGCCGGGAAAATGGAGAGTACGGAGTAGTAGGTCAGGGCCGCAGCGAGGTCCGGGCACTGGTCCTTGGTGAATTCGCGCAGCGTCTTTCTGGCGATGTACTTCCAGGACGGCTTGGTCACCTCGGTGGGGCTGTCCGGCTTGCGGGAATCGTCCGGGTCGGGGGCCGTGCGGGCCTTGGCGGTGCTGCTTTCCTGGGTTTCGGCGTCGGCGGTGGTGTCTGCCGGGGCGGGGTTCTTGGCCATGGGAATTCTTCCTTTGGGGTTAAGTGCAACGGCCGGCCGTCCGGCGCGTGAGCGCAGGACGGCCGGCCGGGTTCGAACGGGATCAGACCTGCTGGACGTTGTCCTTGGCCTCGACGGTCCGATCCTTGACGCCCGCCACGGCGCCCTGGCCTTCGGCCTTGACGTGCTCGGTGGCGACCGTGGCTGTGGCCTTGACGTTCTCCACCGCAGCCTGGGCGGGCTCCCTGAGTCCTTCAGCCACGTGCTTGGCGGCCTCCGTGAGTTCCGTCGTGAGCGGCTCGGCAGCAGTCTTCAGGGAATCTGCGGCTTCGCGTTCCTTCTGGCTGGCAGGAATCAGGGAGGAGACCAGCATGCCGGCCCCGAATGCAATCAGACCTGCCGCCAGCGGGTTCCCCCGTGTCTTCACCTTGACCTGCGTGGGGGCATCCCCGATAGCTGCCCCGGCGTCGCTGAGGTGCGACCCGGCACTGCCGGTGGCCGAGTGGACATTGCCGGCGGTGTGGTCGGCAGCTCCCATGACTTTCTCCTTCACTCCAAAAACGGCGTCTTTCACGTTTTCTTTGACTCTGTCGGTTTGCCGCTGGACGATGTGGGACGGGGTGACCTTGTCCGCTACGGCATCGACATTCGTGCCCAGCCGCGCGCGGGTTGCTTCGATATCTGCTCGGATGACATCCGGGTTTTCACTCATCGTGTTTCCTCGCTGTATTTAGGGGGTGGGCTTGAGCGTGGGCGGGATTTCCTGAAGCGTCTCTGCGGTCTGGGGCATGCCCTTGATCGCGTTGAGTTCCTTGCGGCCCATGGCGGCCAGAACTGCGGCGACGATTCCCCAGATGATGGCGACAACGACACCTGACCATCCCATCCCCATAACGTTCCCGAGCGCCCACCAGAGCGCCAGGGACAGGAACAGCAGGACGAAGTGGCCTGCGACTCCGGCGCCGGCGAGCATTCCGCCGCCCTTACCGGCGCGGGTCGCGGACTGCTTGAGCTCGACCTTCGCCAGTTCGACTTCCTGCCGCATCAGGGTGGACATGTCCCGCGTGACCTCGCCCAGGAGATCGCCAAGGGACGAGGTTTCGGCCTTGGCGTGCGCGGCGGTCTGGGGCATTTCGCTGGTCATCGACGGCCGCCGTCAAACGGGTCATCGCGGAACGGGTCCTGCCGGAGCGGGTCGGTCACCACGGGCTCAGATTCCCAGCGGTCCTGCCGGTTGCCGCCGGCCAGCGGGTCGGCGTCGAGCGGATTGGGCGGGTAGGTGTCCACGAAGCCCGCGGTCGTGGTTTCCGGGGCCGGCATCTGCACCGGCGGCGGCGGAACGGCCATTCCGGTGTCGGGGACCCGGGTGGTCGGCATGCCTGTGCCGGCGGTTGCGGCGGGTGTGGGCTCCGGGGCGCCTGCGCTGAGGCTGCGGCTGAGCCGCCCTGCCAGGATGCCGGCTCCGGCCGCGAGCAGCAGGAACGTGCCAGGGCGCTGGCGGGCGAAGGATTTCACTTCGGTCAGCAGCGAACCGGGATCGCGGCCGTCCAGCCAGCCGGCGACGGCGGAAGACCGCTCGGCGGCCTGGCGCACGAGGTCGGTGGCAACTCCGGGCTGATCGGAGGCTGCGGCCATGGTGTGCAGTTCCGTGGAAATGGAGCGCAGACCCTCGGCGACCTTCTGCTGCTGCGTGCCGGCCTGGTCGGTGAGGTCGGATTTCGCCTGGTGCAGCAGATCGCGGGCGTTCGTCTTGACCTCCGCCGCCACATTGGCGACTTCGGTCTTGGCCGTCTCGGCCACGTTCTGGGCGGAATCCGCGGCCTGGCGCGTCACGTCGGCTGCCTCATCCTTGGCTGCGTCGGTCTTTGAGGACCCGCCGTCGGGGGAGATGGTGGAAGCGCCGTGGGCGCCGCCGTTCGGTGTCGGCGGGAACGTGGTTGCCGGCCGGAGGGGAGTCTGCTGGGTGGCCGTGGGCGTGCCGTAGCTTCCGTCCTGGGGCCATGTGTTCTCTGTCATCTTCGCTCTCTTTTCAAGATCGGCTGCTGATCACAACCAGCAATAACTGGAGAGTTAATAGTAAGCATGATTACTAAAGATAGTAAGTACCCTTGGCTTTATTTTTTTCGGCGATTACTTCCGACGGGCCAGCTCACGTGTCGGCGGCTGGGCCCCACTGCACGCCAGCCGCCCGGCCTTCACCCGGTGGGCAGGTCAGGGCGGATGCGCGACGCCGGTGCGCCCTGATCTGCCCGCGCGACGCGAACGACGCAGGCCCGCGCCGCTCGAGCCCCGGTGCCAAGGCCCAGCTGCGGGTGAAGCCCGCCCGGCCGGTGAACTAGGCTTGAAACATGAACAAAACGGTCGGTGGCTGATGGCGAAGCGGGGCAGGGCTGCCAGCCGGAGCGCCACCGAAAGGACCGCCGGAGTGGTGGATCTGCCGAAGGGCAGCCGTCCCGAGGGGCCAGTGGAGGGCGTCTACTACATCGACACCGGTGACTGCGAGCTGATCGCTGACCAGGACAACTCCAACGGCTGGCTGCTGCGGATCAACGGTGTAATGAGTTCGCACATCGACCTGGCGGATCCGTTGTTCCTCGACTTCGAGTACATGCGCTGGATCTCGGCCCTGGTGGAGTCGCGCTGGCCGCGGGAATCCAGGCCGAAGCTGCGCGCCCTGCACCTTGGCGGCGGGGCATGCTCACTGGCGCGCTACTTCCACGCCGCCTACCCGGAGGCCCGCCAGGTGGTTGTGGAACTCGACGGCAAGCTGGCGGAATACGTCCGAGGCTGGTTTGACCTGCCAAAGGCGCCGCTGATGCGCCTGCGCGTGGGGGAGGCCCGCGAGGTGACTGAAAGCCTGACCCCGCAGACCCGGGACCTGATCATCCGCGACGTTTTTGCGGGCTCGCTGACGCCGCGGCCGCTGACCACGAGGGAGTTCAACGAGCACGCCAAGCGCGTCCTGGCTCCCGGGGGGATATACGTGGTGAATTCCGGTGACGCGCCGGACCTGAGGAACGCCCGCGAGGATGCCGCCACCATCGCGGACGCTTTCAAGCACACCGTGATCATCGCGGATCCGGCCATGCTTAAGGGCCGGCGCTACGGGAACATGATCATGGCCGGCAGCGACATCCCGTTCGACGACGACCCCGGGCTGGCGCGGCGCCTACTGGGCGGCGGCGTCCCCGCCCACATCTGGAATGACGCCAAGGTCCGGGCCTTTGCTGCCGGTGCCCCGGTCCGCCATGACCCGGAGGTTCTACCCGCGGGCTGAACCCCAACCCAGGAGTGCCTCGCGGTGGGCCTTCGTCTGTTCGCGCAGGGCCTGCACCACTGCCGCGACGGCGGGGCGTCGCATGGAGTCGGGCCGCAGCACCATCCAGTAGGGCAGCAGTTCGGCGAACTCCTCCGGCAGCAGCCTGACAAGGTCCGGATGCAGGTCCGCCGCGAAGCACGGCAGGAAACCGATCCCGGCGCCGGCGCGGGTCGCCTCCACGTGGACGAAGACATTGGTGGAACTCAGGCCGTCCCGCATGGTCGGCACCAGACGGCGCGGGGCATCCAGATCGTCCACCTGAAGCATGGAATCCACGAAGTAGACCAGCGAATGGGTGGTCAGTTCCTCGACAGTTGTGGGGGTGCCGTACTCGGCCAGGTAATCGCGGGAGGCATACATGCCCAGCATGTATTCGCCGAGCCGGGCCGCAGCGGCCCGGTGCACCTGCGGTTCACCAACCACCACTTCGATGTCCAGTCCGGAACGCTGTTGGAGCGCCCGCCGCGTCACGGTGATGATCTCGACGCTGAGGCCGGGGTGGTCCCGGCGCAGCCTGGCCACCGCGGGGGCTGCGATGTAGGCGCTGAAGCCGTCCGTTGCAGTCATCCGAACGACGCCGGCGATCGGGTCCGGGACCCGGCCCGGCTCTTCGAGGGTCCGGATCGCGGCTTCAACCCGTTCGGCCACTTGCACGGCTTCCTCACCCAGTTCCGTGAGCTCCCAGCCGCCCGAGGCGCGGGACAATACCCGCCCGCCCAGGGCCTTCTCCAGCGCCGCTATCCGGCGCGACACAGTGGTGTGGTTGAGCCCCAGGGATTGCGCGGCCGTAGTGAACTTCGCGGAGCGGGACACGGCCAGGAGCACAAGGAGGTCATCCGGGTTTGCGTTCATATCTGCAATTCTGCACATACGGGGTGCCGCTTTGACCATTGAATCGCCAACTTTGTGCGGCAATACTCAGTGGAGTTGCTCAGTGCTGTGCATCGCACCTCCTCTGGGCTGTTGACGACCGCGAACTCGAGGAGTGCAGACATGGAGAGCAGCTTGAACGGGCGCAAGGCCCTGGTGACCGGCGGAGCCGGCGGAATCGGCGCGGCCAGCGTGCGCGCGCTCGCGGCCCGGGGTGCCAAGGTGGTGATCGCGGATGTGGATGAGGCCGCGGCGGCAGCACTCGCCGACGAGGTCGGCGGCACCTCCTGGGCGGTCAACCTGCTCGACGTCGAGTCACTCGAGACCGTCAGCCTGGACTGCGACATCCTCGTCAACAACGCGGGCATCCAGCGGATCAGCCCGATCGAGGAGTTCGACCCGGCCGACTTCCGCCGCATCATCACGCTGATGCTGGAAGCGCCGTTCCTGCTCATCCGCGCCGCGCTGCCGCACATGTACGCGAACAACTTCGGCCGGATCATCAATCTGTCATCCGTGCACGGACTCCGCGCCTCGCCGTTCAAGAGTGCCTACGTCTCGGCCAAGCATGGCCTGGAAGGCCTGAGCAAAGTCACGGCCCTGGAGGGCGGCGCGCACGGCGTCACGTCCAACTGCATTAACCCCGGCTACGTCCGGACACCGCTGGTCGAGTCCCAGATCGCGGACCAGGCCAAAGTGCACGGGATCCCGGAATTCGAGGTGCTCAGCAAGATCATGCTGACCGAGGCCGCCGTGAAGCGCCTCGTCGAGCCGGAGGAGGTCGCTTCACTGGTGGCCTGGCTGGCCTCCGGCGATGCCGGCATGGTCACCGGCGCTAGCTACACGATGGACGGCGGCTGGTCCGCACGGTGACCAGCCGCTGATCAATCGCTTGGCTTGTCGTCGCCCTGGTCCTGGTGGTCCTGGTCCTGGGTGGCCGGCTCGGTGGAGCGGCGGATGTAGTCGTTGACAGCTTCCTCGGGAACCCGGAACGAACGGCCCACCCGGACGGCCGCGATGGCGTGCGCTTTCACCAGCCGGTAGACGGTCATCTTGGACACCCGCATTGCAGCGGCGACTTCCGCGATGGTCAGGAAATGGGAGGACACATTCGCTGAGCTCATGTCTTCGGGCCCGTCCACTATTCTGGGTACCGGAGTTGCCGGTAGTCGTAGAAGACGACGCGCCCGGGGCTGCTGCCGGCTGTCCGGATGCCAACGAAGGGGGTCTCGATCACTGCCACCGTGCCGAGGTGCCGGCCGTTGAATGGATCATCCCCAATCAACACTTCGCCCACCCGGAACGGGACCCGCGGCGTTCTGACGAGGCTCACCGTGTTCGAGAGTAGGCGGGCCATGCGGCGTCGCTGGTGTTGTGCCTGCGGAGATACTGGGGACCCCATCGGAACCACTCCTTCGGAACTGTGCCACTCGGACTGTGGGCGGTTCCGGACCAGCCTTGGGAGGGCTCCCCAGCCAGTGTCCCCGGCCGTTCCGATACCGCCGTGAAGCAACTGTAGCCGCCAGCCCCTTTCGTCACACGAGTAACGTTCTACCCCTGCTGGACCGGGCACCACTTGGGAGGCACCGCGGACTACTTGCCGGACGGAGGTTCCGCGCCGTTTCCGACGAAGGCAAGCGTCCCCCCGAGTGCAACCATCATCATGCCGCCGGTCGTGCCCAGCGCGGCGATCCGACGGGGCGAGTTGGCAAACCAGTGCCGCGCCGTCCCCGCGATCAGGGCCCAGCCGCTGTCCGAGGCCAGCGCGATCGCGAGGAACAGGGCACCCAGCGTTGCGAGCTGCAGCGGAATGCCGCCGGCCGAGTAGTCCGCGAACTGGGGCAGCACGGCGACGAAGAAGACAATCGATTTGGGGTTGGTGGCCCCGACGATGAATCCTTGGCGCAGGATCTGCCAGGCCGTCGCCGGGCGCGGTTCCCTTGCCGCCGTCGGGAACTGGCCGCGGTGCCGGACGGCCTGGATCCCAAGGTAGATGAGATAGGCCGCACCGGTGAACTTGACCAAGCTGAAGAGCATTACGGACTGGGCCAGCACGACTCCCACCCCCAGCGCCACCGCGGCGATCTGCAGCAGCTCCCCGGCGGCGTTGCCCAGCACGCTCAGAAGCCCTCCCCTGCGTCCCAGGGCGAGCGTCCGTCCGATCACGAAAAGCACGCTGGGGCCAGGAACCGCGATCAGGAGGAGGGCCGCGAGGGCAAAGGCCAGCAGGTTGGGAGCGGGGACCATAACTGAGTTTAACTCCGCCGGGCAGCCGCCGGCAGTGCCGCCGGCGCCCCTACGCTCCTGCCGGAATCCGGGGGAGCCGCGAGGTGTCATCGGCGGTTCGGACCGGACCCGGCCGTGGCCGCGGACCCACAGCGCCGTCCGGTGTCATCGATTTCAGACAGACCCGCACCGCGCAGGGGGGCGTGGTCCTAACGGATGGGCTTGCGGGCGTGGTAGAACCGACCCGGGCCTGAAACTCCATCCGACAGTAAAGGTGATGCATCATGAAAGCCATCGTCCAGGACGTGTACGGCTCTGCGGATGTGCTGGAGCTGCGCGACGTCGGCACTCCGGTGCCCGGCGACGACGACGTGCTGATCCGGGTGCGTGCGGCCGGCGTCGAGCAGGGGGTCTGGCACCTCATGACCGGATTGCCGTATCTGACGCGTGCTTTCTTTGGGCTCAAGGCACCCAGGAACCCGATCCGCGGCCGGGAAGTCGCGGGCCGGGTGGAGGCGGTGGGGCGGAACGTCGTCGGGTTCCGTCCGGGGGATGAGGTCTTCGGGACGGCCGAGGGAACCTTCGCCGAATTTGTGTGCGCCAAGGAAGCCAGGATCGCCCTGAAGCCGGTGGGCGCCAGCTTCGAGCAGGCCGCCGTCGTTCCCATCTCCGCCACCACGGCGCTGCAGGGCCTCCGTGACAGCGGCCGGCTCCAGCCCGGGCAGGACGTCCTGATCATTGGCGCCGGCGGCGGGGTGGGCTCCTTTGCCGTTCAGCTCGCCAAGGCGCTCGGAGCGCAGGTCACCGGAGTGTGCAGCACCGGGAAGCTGGAGCTGGTCCGGTCAATCGGCGCCGATCATGTCATCGATTACAAACACGACGACTTCGCAGACGGGGCGAGGCAATTCGACCTCATTCTGGACACGGCCGGCAACCGGCCTCTCTCGGTCCTGCGGCGGGCGCTTAAGCCCCGGGGAACCCTGGTGATCGTTGGAGGCGAAGGCGGCGGCCGATGGACCGGGGGATTTGAGCGCTCCCTCCGGGCCCCGATACTGTCCCTTTTCGGTGGCCAGAAGCTCAAGGGCCTGATGGCAGCGGAGCGGCAGGAGGACCTTCGTTTTCTCGCCCAGCTCATCGACGCCGGCTCCGTCACACCCGTCATCGATAGGAGCTATCCGCTGGGCGACGCTCCGGAAGCCATCCGGTACATGCACGAGGGCCGCGCCCGCGGCAAGGTGGTCGTGACGGTCTGAGGCGGCCGTGCGCACGCCGGCTCGGGCGCCGGCCGGGCGATCGGCCGTCCCGGGGGCCGTCCCGGACACCGGCGCGGGGGCCCTTCGCGGGTTCGCACTGTGCGGACCCGCCGCCGGCCAGCCGGTCACGGTCCGCCAGGTAGGCGGCGTTGTCGCGCAGGGCGACCTCGCCATGGGCTCAGCCGGCCTGCTGCAGCGCAAGGACAATGATCGCGACGTTGATCCCGAGCCCGATAAGCCACCAGCGGTTGAAGGTCAGGAGCAGCAGTCCGGCCGAGACGAGGGCGCCTGCGACCGTCACCGGAATCCACCAGGATGCGCCCCCGATCAGTCCCAGGCCGCCCAGCCCGAGTATCACGGCGGCTGCCATCGCCAGCACGGACGCCAGCCGGCGGACGTCGCCGGCAAACGGCGAATGGCCGACGTCGAACGGCGCCTTCTCGTCCGGCTTCGGCAGCCAGATGGCCAGATGCACCAGGCCGTGGGCAATCACGAACAACCCCGCAATCCAGCGCATGGCGGCCCTCCTTGCGTCCCAGCCTGGTTTCCCGGCCGACGCGTCCATGCAAGCACCGCCGCTGTGGTGCGGCAAGGGGCGGAAGCCCCCCCGGGCTGGGCCGTTTCCGCCTCCGCCGCAGAAGCATTTCCGCTTCCGGCGGCGGAAGCCAGGGAAAGACCGGGGCAATTGTCCGGTATTCCAGACATTGCGGGGCGGCCCGGGCTGTCCGTGACGCCGGACCGGGCGCATGCTTAAGTACGGGATACCGGACACGCGCTATTTGAAGAGGATCGATGCCTGCCACCAGCACCACCCCGCCGGCCGCCGCAGCGGCGCCCAAAGCCACCCCGGCCAAGGTGGCCTCCAAGGTGCCGGCGGCGGAAAACACCCTGCGCATCCTCAAGCTGCTGGCCTCGAAGCGGGGGCCGATGGCGGCGTCGAACATTGCCACCGCGCTGGGGCTGCCGCGCTCCAGCGTTTATCACCTGCTTGGCGTGATGGAGGCCAACGGCTTTGTGCTGCACCTGCACGAGGAGCAGCGCTACGGGCTGGGGATCAGCGCCTTCGAGCTCAGCTCGGCGTATTCGCGGCAGGAGCCGCTCTCCCGCCTGGGCCGGCCGATGCTCGCCTCGCTGGTGGATGTGATCGGCGAAAGTGCACACCTCGCCGTGCTGCACGGCCGCGATGTGCTCTACATCGTTGAGGAGCGGGCCAAGAACCGCCCCTCGCTGGTGACCGACGTCGGCGTGCGGCTGCCGAGCCACCTCACCGCGAGCGGGCGGGCCATCCTCGCGGCGCTGCCGAAGTCGCAGGTCCGGGCGCTGTACCCGAACGCGGCGGCTTTCACTGCCCGGCACGAGACGGAGTCGCCGATCATGAAGTATTCGGCGCTGTCCTCGCATCTGGACCAGGTCCGGCAGCGCGGCTACGCCACCGAACACGGGGAGGTCACGCCGGGCTTCGGCTCGATTGCCGCCGCGGTCACCGACCACGTGGGCTGGCCGACTGCCGCCGTCGCCGTGACCTTCCTGGAGGACAAGCTGCCGGCGGAGGAATGGCCCGCCCTGGCCGCCCGGGTGCAGAAGGTCGCGGACGAACTCTCGGTCCGGATCCACGGCCGGCCCCAGCCCAACTGACCGGCCACCCCCCGCCTCCCCCGGCGTCCCCCCGGTTGCGCTATCACTTATGGTGCCCACCGGCGCGTTTTGGCAACCGGAAGTGACAGCGCAACGTGGGGGGAGGGGGGAGGGGAGGCTGCGGGCGCGTCTGGAATCCCGGACAGCACCCGCCGGCAGGCCCTGTTTCCGGGGCCGCCGACAGGCTTTAGTTGATACAGGACCTCATTTCCCTCAAGCCCTTGCTTGACCAACCAGTACACGAAGGAGCCCCTCATGGCACCCGCCGATTTCACCACCGGTGCCCGCCCGGTCAAAGCAGCCCGCGGCACCGTGCTCACCGCCAAGAGCTGGCAGACGGAAGCACCGCTGCGCATGCTCATGAACAACCTGGACCCCGAGGTCGCCGAACGCCCCGATGACCTCGTCGTCTACGGCGGCACCGGCCGCGCCGTCCGGTCCTGGGCGGCGTTCGACGCGATCACCCGCACGCTGGAGACCATGGAAAAGGACGAGACCCTGCTGGTCCAGTCCGGCAAGCCCGTCGGCGTGTTCCGCACCAACGAGTGGGCGCCGCGCGTGCTGCTGGCCAACTCCAACCTCGTCGGCGACTGGGCCAACTGGCCCGAATTCCGCCGGCTCGAGGCCGAGGGCCTGATGATGTACGGGCAGATGACCGCCGGGTCCTGGATCTACATCGGCACCCAGGGCATCCTCCAAGGCACGTTCGAGACGTTCGCCGCGATCGCCCGCAAGCTCACCGGGGACGAGAACGGCACCCTTGCCGGCACCCTGACCCTCACCGGGGGCTGCGGCGGCATGGGCGGGGCCCAGCCGCTCGCCGTCACCCTCAACGACGGCGCCTGCCTGATCGTCGACGTCGACGAAAGCCACCTGCGCCGCCGCCTCGGCAAGCGCTACCTCGACGAGGTCGAAACCGACCTCGACACCGCCATCGCCAAGGTCATGAAGGCCAAGGAAGAACGCCGCGGCTGGTCCGTGGGCTACGTCGGCAACGCCGCCACCGTCTTCCCCGAAATCCTCCGCCGGCACAACGCCGGGGAGCTTACCGTCGACATCGTCACCGACCAGACCTCCGCACACGATCCACTGAGCTACCTGCCCGAAGGCATCACCGTCGCGGAATGGCACCGCGAGGCCGCCGCCGACCCGGAGGGCTTCACCAAAAAGGCCCAGGCCTCGATGGCCAAGCACGTCCAGGCCATGGTCGAGTTCCAGGACGCCGGCGCCGAGGTGTTCGACTACGGCAACTCCATCCGGGACGAGGCCCGCAAGGGCGGCTACAACCGCGCCTTCGAGTTCCCCGGATTCGTCCCGGCGTACATCCGGCCGCTGTTCTGCGAGGGCCTCGGCCCGTTCCGCTGGGTGGCGCTCTCCGGCGACCCGGAGGACATCGCCGTCACGGACAAGGCCATCAAGGAACTGTTTCCCGACAACAAGCACCTGCACCGCTGGATCGACGCCGCCGCCGAGCGCGTCGAGTTCGAGGGCCTGCCGGCCCGGATCTGCTGGCTGGGCTACGGCGACCGCGCCAAGGCCGGGCTGCTGTTCAACCAACTGGTCAGGGACGGCAAGGTCAAGGCGCCCATCGTGATCGGCCGCGACCACCTCGACTCCGGCTCCGTCGCCTCGCCGTACCGCGAGACCGAGGCCATGGCCGACGGCTCGGACGCCGTGGCCGACTGGCCGCTGCTCAACGCCCTGCTCAACACCGCCTCCGGCGCCACCTGGGTCTCCATCCACCACGGCGGCGGCGTCGGCATCGGCCGCTCCATCCACGCCGGCCAGGTTTCGGTCGCCGACGGCACCGACCTTGCCGCGCAGAAACTCGAACGCCTGCTCACCAACGACCCCGGGATGGGTGTCATCCGCCACGTCGACGCCGGCTACGACCGCGCCGTTGAAGTCGCCAAGGAACGCGGCGTCCGCATCCCCATGCTCCCCACGGCCTCCCTAACCTCGCAAGTGGCCCCCGAGCCCGCAGACTCCGCAGCAGACAAGAACTAGGACTTCACCATGACTCTCACCACGCACTCACCGCTCACCGTCAACCTCGGCTCCAGCGGCGTCACCCCCGAGGACGTCGTCGCCGTCGCCCGCCACGACGCCCGGGTGACCATTTCACAGGAAGCCCTCGACGCCGTCGCCAAGGTCCGGGCCCACATCGACGCCCTCGCCCACAGCGAGGTCCCGGCCTACGGCATTTCCACCGGCTTCGGGGCGCTGGCCAACCGGCACATCCCCGAAGAGCTGCGCACCCAGCTGCAGAAGTCCCTGATCCGCAGCCACGCCGCCGGCATGGGCCCGGCCGTGGAACGCGAAGTGGTCCGCGGCATCATGTTCCTGCGCGCCAAGACCCTCGCCTCCGGCCGCACCGGCGTCCGTCCGGTCGTGCTGCAGACCTTGGTGGACGTGCTGAACGCCGGCATCACCCCGGTGGTCCGCGAATTCGGCTCGCTGGGCTGCTCCGGCGACCTCGCACCCCTCTCGCACTGCGCCCTCGTCCTGATGGGCGAAGGCGAAGCAACAGGGCCCGATGGTGAGCTTTACGGCGCCAAGGGCGGACGCCCCGTCGCCGAACTCCTCGCCGCGCACGGGATCGAACCCGTCACCCTGGCCGAAAAGGAAGGCCTGGCCCTCGTCAACGGCACCGAGGGCATGCTGGGCATGCTGCTGATGGCCGTTGCGGACATCCGCCAGCTGCTCACGACGGCGGACATCACCGCCGCGCTGAGCGTCGAGGCACTGCTCGGCACCGACCAGGTGTTCCTGCCCGAGCTGCACGCGGCGCTCCGCCCGCACCCGGGCCAGGCCGCCTCCGCGGACAACATGCTCCGCGTCCTGTCCAATTCCCCGATCGTGGCCTCGCACCGGATCAACGACACCAAGGTCCAGGATGCGTACTCGCTGCGCTGCGCCCCCCAGGTGGCCGGCGCCGTCCGCGACACCGTGGACCACGCCGCGACGGTCGCCGCCCGCGAGCTGGCCGCCGCGATCGACAACCCGGTGGTCCTGCCGGATGGCCGGGTCAGCTCCAACGGCAACTTCCACGGCGCCCCGGTCGCCTACGTGCTGGACTTCCTGGCGATCGCCGTCGCGGACCTGAGCTCCATCGCCGAGCGCCGGACCGACCGCATGCTGGATCCGGCCCGCTCGCACGGGCTGCCGGCCTTCCTGGCCGCGGACCCGGGCGTCGACTCCGGCCTGATGATCGCCCAGTACACCCAGGCCGGGCTGGTCTCGGACAACAAGCGGCTGGCTGTCCCGGCGTCGGTGGACTCGATCCCGAGCTCCGCGATGCAGGAGGACCATGTGTCGATGGGCTGGCACGCGGCCCGCAAGCTCCGCCGCGCGGTGGAAAACATGCGACGCGTCCTGGCGATCGAACTCGTGACCTCGGCGCGGGCGCTGGACATCCGCACCCAGCTCTCCGGCGGCGAGCTGACCCCCGGGCCCGCCGGCACCGCCGTGATCGCCGCCCTGCGCGACGTCGTCGACGGTCCGGGCACGGACCGGTTCCTCTCACCGGAACTGGAAGCGGCGGACGCCCTTGTCGCCGCCGGAACAATCCGGGCGGCGGCCGAATCCGCCGTCGGAATTCTGGCCTGAGGGAAAACAAAATGCAATTTTGCTGAACAATTTCCGGCGCCCGGGAAATAGTCGGCAACATGGCCAGCGGAGGCCCGGCAACTGTAGTAGAAATGGAACGTCACACCAATGAAGTTGTGACAAAGAACATATACAAAGGGGTAAAAGTTCATGAAAGCACGCGGGACGGTTATGTCCGGACGCCTGGCGTCCACCACCACGGTTTCCGACTGGCGGAGCCTGAAGGCCGGCGATCCGGTCGAAATCCTCAAGCATGCGCAGGTTTTGGCGGCCGGCGAAGTCGAAGAAGTCTCGTTGAGCGGCAATGTCCTGTGGCTGGTGCCGACGGCACCGTCCGAGACCGAGCTCTTCCTGAAATCCGACGGCGTGCAGGTGCGGCGCAGTTAGCCGCACCGGTCCCACCAGAAAGTCCCTGCCCAGGCCGGCGGGGACTTTCTGCGTTCCGGTGCCAGTTGGCGGCACCGCTTTGTCAGCGCGGAGCAAACGGCGGCGGCCCCAGCAGTTCGATTCCGCCGTTCCGGCGCGCGGACTCCTGCACCTTGCCGAAGTCCACGGGGCCGGCCCCGGCGGGATCGCCGTCGGCGAGTGGTGTGCTCGCGTCCCAGTAGAAGGCCTCGCAGCAGCCGGGGGTGTGCAGGCAGAGCATCCGCGCGGAATCGGAAACCACCATAAAGGCGTGCGGAACGCCCCGCGGCGCCACGGCCAGGCCCCCGGCTCCGATCCGGTGTTCGACACCATCCATGTGCATGATGATTTCGCCCTCGAGGATGTACATGGACTCGTCCGAATCGGGGTGCGTGTGCAGCGGCGTCATCTTGCCGCCGTCCATCTGGTCCTCAAACAACAGGAAAGCGCCGCCGGTCTCGGCCGCCCTCGCCTTCCAGGTGTGGACGCCGCCGCCGAAGAACCAGCGGTTCTCGCCCTGTCCTTCCGCGCGGATGATGGCTGCAGGGCTGCTGACCGTTTCCATGGGATCGCCTCTTCGATTGCTTATGGGACACTTGTCCCATAACAAGACTGATGTACCATAAGGTCCATGTCAACCCCCTATCAGGCTGCCGGCCGCACCGGCCAGAAGCGCCGCACCCTCGAGGCACTGGTGGCGGCCGCCCGGGATGCGGTCGCGGCGGGGGAGACCCCGACGGTGGACAGCACGGCCGCAGCGGCCGGCGTCGCGCGGAGCACCGCCTACCGCTACTTCCCGGGGCAGCGGGAGCTCCTCGCGGCAGCCCACCCGGAAACTGCCAGGAAGTCGCTGCTGCCGGCCGACGCGCCGGAGGACCCGGAGGCGCGGCTGGACGCCGTCGTCCGGGAATTCACTCAGCTGATCGTCAACACCGAAGCCCAGCAGCGCACGATGCTGCGGCTCTCCCTGGACCCGGACCCGGCGGAGCCGGCACTCCCGCTGCGCCAGGGCCGGGCGATCGCCTGGATCGAGGAAGCCCTCACTCCCCTCCGGGACAGGTTCTCCGCGCCCGAGATCCGTGCCCTGGCCCTGGCCGTGCGCAGCGCGACCGGGATCGAAGCCCTCGTCTGGCTGACCGATATCGGCGGACTCTCGCGGGAGCAGGCCATGGCGTCGATGCGCTGGTCCGCGCGGGCGCTGCTCCACCAGGCCCTCGCGTCCGGGCCCCCGCCGGGAGTCCAGCGCTGACGCGGGCTACCCCAGCAGCGTGCTGATCAGCCGTGCCGCCACCTTCGCGGTGCGGTGGTCGAGGTCGAACTCCGGGTTCAGCTCCGCGACGTCGAGGTGCAGGAGTTTCCCGCTCGCAGCCACCTGGCGGCAGACCGCGCTGATCACCGCCATCGGCACGCCGTACGCGGCCGGTGCGCTTACCCCCGGAGCCACCGAGGCCGGCAGCACGTCCAGGTCGATGGTCAGGTACAGGGCGTCCACCTGCGCCAGGAACGCTGCCACGAAAGTGCGCGCCGCCTCCGCCGAGCAGTCCTCGTCGAGGAGGTAGTCGACGCCGAGGTCCTCGGCCGTGCGGAAAAGCGCCCTGGTGTTGTTGGGTTCGGAGATCCCGACGACGGCGTAGTTCAGTTCGCGGCCCGCGGCGGCTTCAGCGCGGGCCATCTGCAGGAACGGGGTGCCGGAACTGGGCACTGCCTCGTCGCGGAGGTCGAAGTGGGCGTCCAGGTTCAGCACGCCCACACGCAGGCCCTCGCGGACCGCCGCCGAGCCGGCCACACCCAGGTAGCTCGCGAATGCGGTCTCGTGCCCGCCGCCCAGCACCACGGGGAGCTGCCCGGCATCGAGCAGGCTGGTGATCGCGAGCCCGGCACGCGCCTGCCCGGCCTCCAGCGCATCGCCGGCCACGGTGACGTCGCCGGCGTCGTGCACGTCCCGGGCGAGGTGGAAAGCGAGCGGGCCGAGGGCTGCGCGGATCGCGGCGGGCGCCGCGGCGGCGCCGGTGCGGCCCTTGTTGCGGCGCACCCCGGCATCGCTGCCGAAGCCGAGGATGACCGCGGGGCGTGCGGAAGCAGGCCCCGCCGCAGACGGAGGGCGGGTCACAGACGCAGGGCGGGCGCGGCGCGGTGCGTACGGCGTGACGGCCTGCCACCAGCGGAGGTGCTCGGCGCCGTCGCCGTCGAACCGTCCGGTCCAGGGCTGCGGCGGGACATCAACGACGGGTGCGGGAGAAACCATGCCCCTAGCTCACCGCAGCCCGGGCCGGAAAACCAGCAGCGCCGCCGTCGAACTGTCCGAAATCCCGGAATCCGCCCTGAAACACCCCAAAACGCCGCCGAGGTGAGACTTCGCGCCGATGTTTTGCCGGACAAACATGGGCGCCAAGTCTCACCTCGGCGGAAGGATGCGGGAGGGGCAGGGGGTGGTGGCTAGTGGATGCCCAGCGCTGCCTCGATCGGGCCGATCGCGAAGAACAGCAGGAACGCCGCGGCCACAGCCCACATCAGCGGGTGCACCTCGCGGGCGCGGCCCTGGAACGTGCGGATCAGGACGAACATGATGAAGCCGGCACCCAGGCCGTTGGCGATCGAGTAGGTGAACGGCATCAGGGTGAAGGTCAGGAAGGCCGGGATCGCGATGCCCAGGTCCTTCCAGTCGATCTTGCCAACCTGGGAGACCATCATGAAGCCGACGACGACGAGTGCGGGGGCCACTGCCTCGAACGGCACAAGGTTGATCAGCGGGGTGAAGAACATGGCCACCAGGAACAGCAGGCCGGTGACGATTGAGGCCAGTCCGGTCCGGGCGCCTTCGCCGATGCCGGCGCCGGATTCGACGTAGATCTGGTTCGAGGAGACCGAGGCGCCGCCGCCGATGATTGCGCCGAGCGCGTCCACCTGCAGCACGCGGTCCACGTTGGGGATGTTGCCGTCCTTGTCGATCGTCCCGGCCTCGATGGCCAGGCCCACCATGGTGCCCATGGCGTCGAAGAAGATGCTCAGCAGGATCACGAACGCCAGCAGGGTCGCGGCGACAAATCCGAGGTGCTCAAACGCGCCAAACGGGTTGGCCTTGCCGATCAGCGACAGGTCCGGGGCCGCCCATTCGGAGAACTTCGGGGCCACGAGGGACCAGCCGGCCGGGTTGTGGGTCTTGCCGTCGAAGCTGGGGCCGATGTGCAGGGTGAATTCCAGGATCACGGACAGGATGGTCGAGGCAACGATGCCGATCAGGATCGCGCCTTTGACCTTGCGGACCACGAGGGCGATGGTCAGGATCAGGCCGAAGACGAACACCAGGGTGGGCCAGCCCAGAAGCTTGCCGTCGAAGCCCAGACCGACCGGAACGGTGGTGCCGGCGACATCCGGGATGCGGCGCACGAAGCCCGCGTTGACCAGGCCGATCAGGGCGATGAACAGGCCGATGCCGACCACGATCGCGGTTTTCAGCCCCTCCGGGACCGCCTTGAACACAGCTGTCCGGAAACCGGTGAGCACCAGGATCAGCATGGTGACACCCGAGAGCACGACCAGGCCCATCATGTCGGGCCAGGTCAGGCCGGGGTTGGTGGCCACCGTCACGGCGACGAAGGCGTTGACGCCGAGGCCCGTGGCCAGCGCGAAGGGATGCTTGGCCCAGGCACCCATCAGGATGGTCAGGATGCCAGCCACAAGGGCGGTCACGGCGGCGACGGCGGGGAAGCCGAGGGTGTCACCGGAGGAATCGGGGCCCGAGAGGATCAGGGGATTCAACACCACGATGTAGCTCATGGCGAAGAAGGTGGCGAAGCCTCCGCGGATCTCGCGGGAGAAGTTCGACCCCCGCTCGGATATTTTGAAGTACCGGTCGAGTGCAGAGCCCTGCTTAAGCATTAATCCTCCGGGGATGTGGATGGTTACTTGAATCCTATTAGGCGGGCACCCGGCGTCCGGCCGATTTCACCTAGTCTGTAAGGAAGCCAACACTAGGAGCAGTTCCATGCGCCTCATCCGACAGTTTCTGCGCGCCCTGCTGGGTGCCTCGATCCTCGCCGCCGCCCTGCTGGGGACCGTTGCTCCAGCGTCGGCCCACGACGTCGCCGAGTCCACCAGCCCGGCCTCCGGCGCGACGGTGGCCACGCCGCCCGAAAAAGTCTCGGTCACGTTCAACAGGAACCCGCTGGCGCTGGGCTCACAGATCGTGGTGAGCGACGCCGCGGGCACCAACTGGGCTGATGGCGCCGTGGAGATCGTGGACAACGTCGCCGCGCAGAAGCTCAAGCCCGGCGCCCCGGCCGGGCTCTACACTGTCACCTGGCGCGTCGCCAGCTCGGACGGGCACCCCATCGAAGGCAACTTCACGTTCACCGCCACCGCCGCGGCCACGGGCTCGACGGCGGCTGCCGCAGTCCCCACGATGGGAACCGCCCAGCCGGGCATCACGCCGGAGCCGTCAAAGCCGGCCAGCTCAGCGGAACCCTTCCCATGGAGCATTGTGATCTTCGTCGGAACGGCGATCGGCATCCTGGTGGTCCTGGGCCTGATGGCCAAGAGCCGGCTCAAGCCTGGCCCGGGCGACCGCACCGACAGCTAACCGTAAGCAACGCGGGGTCAGACGCGGCCCATCCGGCGCCGCTTGATGGACCGTATCTGACCCCGCGTTGTGGTTGGTGACCGCGCGACGGCGGTTTGGGAACCTTGCGACGGCGGTCCGGGACGCAGCGGGGCCGGTTAGGCCGGTGCGGCGAGGGCGTAGCCCCCGGGGAGCGTGGCGGGAAGGCCGTCGGGGTAGACCTTGGCGGAGATCGCCTGTCCCACCACTTTGGCCTGGCGCAGCACTTCCTTGGGCGTCGGCGTGATGAGTTCGCCCACGCCCACGAGGTACATTCCGAGGGCGTGCATGCCCGTCATCAGGTTCTGGCCCGCGGCCATCCCGAGCTCGGAGAGCATCCGGCGCAGCTGGCTGTGGGCGCAGCGGGTCAGGACGAGATGGTCCGCCAGGAGCAAGCCGCCCGGGGTGCGGACGGCCCACTGCTGGGTGGGCCCGCTGACGCCGGCGTCGAGGTGGTCCAGCTCCAGGGCCCGGATGTTGTTGCGGACATCCAGCTTGTGGCTGGCGGCGTAGTTGCGCAGGTGCCGTAGGATCTCGTTGCGCTCCCGCAGGCTGCCGGCGTCGGCCGCGTCGCAGCGTTGCAGGGAGGAGGTGTTGGCCGGATGCCCGGCACCGAGCAGATCGAGGCCGTCCACGATGATGGAGTCCACGCCGCGCCGCTGCAGCTCGCTGGCGACCGCCAGCCCGGACAGACCGGTGCCGATGACGACGGCGGCGGTCCGCTCGATGCCCCCGGATATAGGCATGCTCGACACTGCAGGGTCCCTCCTCGAATGGTTCCAGGTGCCGGGACGGTGCCCCGGACGCGTTGCCCGATCCGTCCCCGCGCCCTCAACGCACCACCAGCCGGCGGGGCGTTTCTGAAACACGAGTCTCGGTTCAGCAACGCCTCGAAGACTACCTAACATTCCCCGCCTTGGATAGAGCAGCTGAAACATTGGCTCGACCTTGGATTTCCGCGCTTTCCCGGCGGCGCGGAGGACCTCATTTGCCGTCATCCGGGGTCACCGGACGACGTGTAAACACTGGGTAAATCCTGGGCGACGTTTGTTATTCGGGCGGTGCTGCTGCCCGCTTGATTGTTCCCGGCAAACCGAGAATAGTGAGGAAAACCAGGGGTTCTTGCCCGCAGAATCCGGTGTGCGTCGCCAGTGGACGCTGCACGGGGACACGTCTGGCAGAATAGCCGCAACATCAGGCAAGAATCGCAAGGAGGCGGACCCCATGGGCCGAGAACAGGTTCATCCGGATCCGGCAGGGGATGCCCCCGGCGGCTCCGCAGCTCCCCGGGGGATCGTCGTCGGCGTCGACGGGTCCGACCACAGCAAGTGCGCCCTGGTGTGGGCGGCCCGCGAGGCCGAGCGCCGCCGTCGTCCGCTGCACATTGTGACCGCCTATTCCGTGCCGATCTTCGCTGCCTCGGGGCTCGACGGGGGCTACGCGACGGTCGACGATTCGGTGATCCGGGAAGGCGCGGAGGCCATCCTGCAGCAGGCCGTGAACAAGGTCGCGGGGTACAACATTGACGTCGACGCCTCCGTCGAAAACGGCGACGCCTCCGGCGTCCTGCTGGAAATGTCCGAAACCGCAGAGCTGCTGGTCTTCGGCACCCGCGGCCGGGGCGGCTTCGTCGGCCGGCTGCTCGGCTCCGTCAGCAGTGCCCTGCCCGCGCACTCCAAATGTCCCACGGTCACCGTGCCCCTGATCTGCGCGGACCGGCTGGGCGAAACCACCGACGACAGGCACGTTCTCGCGGAGCGGGCGAAATCCGGGCACGTCCCGGTCGAAAACGTTGTGGTGGTAGGGGTCGATGGCTCTGAACAGGCCCGCGTGGCGGTATTGGAGGCGGCAGCCCAGGCCGAACGGCTCTCGGCGCGGCTGCGGGTGGTGTGCGCAGTCCCGCAGTACAACGGCTCGCTGGCCTGGGTCCCGGCACCGATGGACCGCGAGGCGCTCTTCGCCGACATCAGGGTCCAGCTCGACGCCGGCACCGCCTGGATCCGTAGCCACTTTCCGCACCTCACGGTGGAGAACCAGCTCGTGGATGGATCGCCCGTAGACATCCTCGTCGAGGCGAGCCGGCACGTGGAACTGGTGGTCGTCGGCACCCGCGGCCGCGGCGGCTTCGCCGGGATGCTGCTTGGTTCCACCTCGGACGGCATCCTGCATCACGCCAAGGGCCCCGTCATGGTGGTTCCGGACCGGGACGATCCCCGGCTGGCGGACCGGGTGAACTTCGGGCCCATCCTCGGGGATTCGTAGCCGGGGAGTCCCACACCAGATCGAGCGAGCCGGTCGAGCGCGGAAGGGAGGACCGTCAGGTGGAGCAGCCCCCCGGCCCCGCTGTGCCGCAGCACGAAACGCGGCTGGAAGCGCAGCAGGAACCGCAGCAGGAACCGCCCCAGGAACCGCGGCACGCCCTGGTGCTCGGCCTGGAGCTGGTCGGCGCGGAGCTGCTTCCCGACGTCGGCGGCAAAGCGGCCAACCTCGGTGAACTGCTGCGGGCCGGGCTGCCGGTTCCGGCCGGTTTCTGCCTGACTACGCACGCCTACCGGCGTGCCACCTCGCCCGCCGGACTCGACACCGTCCATGCCGGCCTGGCCTCGACCGCCCCGGATGACCTTCCGGGCTTCGCCCGCCAGGCCGCCGAGGCCCGCGGTCGCGTACTTGCCGCGGCGGTTCCCGCTGACATCGCCGAGGCCGTCCGGAGCGCCTACACGGCACTGGGACCGGATGTGCCCGTGGCGGTGCGCTCGTCCGCGACCGCCGAGGACCTGCCGTTCGCCAGTTTCGCGGGCCAGCAGGACACCTTCCTGAACGTCGTGGGCTTTGACGCGCTCCTGGCCGCCGTCCGGCAGTGCTGGGCGTCGCTCTGGACGGACCGCGCCGTGAGCTACCGTGCCGGCCACGGGATCAGCCCGTCGACGGTGGCTCTTGCCGTGGTGGTCCAGCGGATGGTGGACGCAGCCGTGGCCGGGGTCCTGTTCACCGCGAATCCGGTGACCGGCAGGCGGCATGAGGCGGTCATCGATGCCAGCCCCGGGCTCGGCGAATCGGTGGTTTCCGGTGCGGTCAACCCGGACCACTTCGTCGTCGACAGCGGCACGCAAACGGTCCTCGAGCGCAGGATCGGGAGCAAGGGCATGGCGATCCGGCCGCTGTCCGGCGGGGGAACCGAACGGATCGAGCTGTCCGTGGCCGGGTCGCAGCCCTGCCTGGACGACGCCCAGCTTGCCGCGCTGGAGCTCCTTGGCCGCCGCGCCGAGGTGCACTTCGGCGCGCCGCAGGACCTCGAATGGGCCGTCGACGGCGGCGCGGAGGCGTGGCTGACGCAGTCGCGGCCCATAACCACACTGTACCCGTTGCCGGAGCGGCAGCGGATCCGGGACGGGACATGCGTCTACCTGTGCTTCAGCCTGGCCCAGGGCCTGACCCGCCCGCTGACCCCGATGGGACTGGCAGCGTTCCGGCTGATTGCCTCGTCCGTGGCGCGCGCGGCGCATTTCGACGTTCCTGAGCCTCGCGAGGGGCCGGCACCCTATGTCCAGGCGGGTCAGCGGCTGTTTTTCGACCTCACCCCGGTGCTGCGCAGCGCCGTTGGACGGGCGATCGTGCCCCGGGTGTTCGACGTCATGGAGGCCCGCTCGGCGGCAGTGTTGCGCCGGCTGTTCGCGGACCCCCGCTTTTCCGTCACCAGCCGGTCCCCGTGGCGGCTGCTGCGGCATGTCGCCCCCGTGGCAGCCCGGGCCAGGGTCCCGGAGTCGCTGCTGCGCGCCCTGTTCCGTCCCGAGGCCGCGCTGCGCCGGGCGGAACGGTTCGGCCAACGGTTCCGGGCCGCCCTCGTGGTGCCGGCAGGGTCGACGCCGGTGCAGCGGCTGGACCACGTGGAGCGCATCCTGGGGCAGGAACTTTTCCCCGTGGTGCCCAACATCCTGCCGCTGCCCGCCCTGGGCTTGGCCCTGCTGGCAGCCGCCGGCAGGCTGCTGGGGCCCGACGGCGGCCCGGGGGCCCTGCAGCCGGTCCTGCGGGGGCTGCCCAACAACGTGACCACCGAAATGGATCTGGCCCTCTGGCGGCTCGCCTCCGACATCCGGGCCGACGCCGGATCCGCCGCGGTGTTCGACGGCGCTGTGTTCGATGAAACAGGGGTCCCGGAGCTGGTCCGCCGCTACCGGGCCCGTGAGCTGCCCGCCGCCGTGCAGTCGGGGCTGGCCGGGTTCCTCAGCCGCTACGGGCACCGGGCCGTGGCGGAAATCGATGTGGGCATGCCCCGCTGGTCCGACGACCCGGCCCATATCCTCGGAGTCCTGGCCAACTACCTGCGGCTGGAGGACACCGGGCAGGCCCCGGACCGGCAGTTCAGCAGGGCGGCACGCGACGCCGGCGCGCAGATGGAGCGGCTTGCCGCAGCCGCGGAGAAGCGGAGCAGGCTGCGGGCTGCGCTGGTGCGGGCGGCACTGAAGCGCACCCGGATGTTCGCCGGGTTGCGGGAACTGCCGAAGTACCACATCGTCGAGGCCCTGGCCGCGGTGCGCGGGCAGCTCCAGGCCATTGGGACGGAACTGGCCCGCTCCGGCCGCATCGCCGAAGCGGATGACGTCTTCTTCCTCGATCTGGTCGAGGCCCGCGACGGCCTCGCCGGGAAGCCGCTGCACGACGTTGTGGCGCAGCGCCGGGACGCTTATGCCCAGGAACTGGGCCGCCGGCACATCCCGCGGGTGCTGCTCTCGGACGGGACGGAACCGGAAGCTCTGCATGCCGGGACCGATCCCGCAGCCGCGGGGGTTCTGACGGGCACCCCGGCGTCGGCCGGCACGGTGACCGCCGCGGCCCGCGTCATCCTGGAGCCGCAGGGTGCGCAGCTGGAGCCCGGCGAGATCCTCGTGGCACCGTCGACCGATCCGGGCTGGACGCCGTTATTCCTTACTGCCGGCGGCCTGGTGATGGAAATGGGCGGACCCAACTCGCATGGCGCCGTCGTGGCCCGTGAGTACGGGATCCCGGCAGTGGTCGGGGTTCCGGACGCCACCTCGCTGATCGTCACCGGGCACAGCATCACGGTCGACGGCGCCGCCGGCACCGTGGTGCCGGGCGCCCCGCCGGCGGGGCCTTAGCGACAGGGTGGACATGAGCGATGCGCAGGGCCCCCTCCGCCGGTGCGAGACGAAACCGTGCCGGAACACCGGCAGGAAACCGTGCCGGAACACCGGCAGGAGGCGCCCAGCCCGGCGCAGCCCGCCGTCGACGACCCCTGGCTGCCCGGCTGGCTGGTCCGCCGGCCCCTCACGGCCGGCTGGGCCTGGACGGGATTCTGGGCGGTCCTGATCGTCGCGGACGACTTCCTCGACTTCGCCCGCTGGTCCTGGTACGTAATGGTCGGTATGGCGGCCCTGCCCACCCTGCTGGCGACCATCGCCCTGCTGCGGGGCACGCCGCGCCGGTATCTCAAGCCGCGGAAGGACTCCGTGCTGGGGCACTTCTTCGTCCGCTTCCTCGCCCTTACTGCGGCGTTTCTCGTGTGGGGTGTCTCGGTGGTCATGAGCGCCTCGATCTCCACCACCATCCAGTCCCTTGTCGGCGCTTCCGAGCGGGAGGTCACGGCCCTCGGGTTCAATCTCCTGCTGGCCGCGGTTCCCCTTGTGGTGTCCGTGCTCTGGTTGGCCTTCATCGTTCGCTGCGCATGGTTCCTCCGGCGGCTCCGCGGCTGGAGGCAGGACCCGGCGCCGGGCGGGCTGCCCAGGAAGTTCCTACGCGGCAGGCCACGTCTCAGGCGGGTCGTCGTGGGACTCGCCCACCCGGGGTTGTTGCTCGTTGCCGGACTCGGGACTTCGGTCCTCGCGCTCCTGCTCGGGGCGGTCGAGCTGACGCTGAACGTTTTCACCGAGCCTTGAAAACCGAGCCTTGAAAACCGAGCCTTGAAACCGGGCCACGACCACGGCGGCCGCACGCCCGGACTCCGAGAAGGACCAATCCGCCGGCGGGGGTGAAACGGGCCAATCCCGGGCGTACTGTTGAATCATGAGCTGCAAGGTTGGAGCGCGGTTGCCATGACGCGCAAATGGCTGCGTTGGATCCCTGCTGTGGCGGTGCCCGCCGTGATCGCGGCCGGTGTGCTGTCCGGGTCCCTTCCCGCGAGCGCCGGAGACCCGCTGCCGGAGAAGACTCCGCAGCAGGTGCTGCTGATGGTCGCCCAGCACGGGGAAAAATCACTGTCCGGGACGCTGGAACAGAGCTCCGAGATCGGCCTGCCGGACCTTCCGACGTCCGCGTCCGGTGCGGGGTCCCCGGAGACCGCCTGGCTGGAGCTGCTCACCGGACCCCACGCCGCCCGCGTCTACCTTGACGGTCCAGGAAAGGCCCGCGTACAGGTCATGGACAAGATGGCGGAACGGGACGCCGTCACGAACGGCAACGACCTCTGGTTCTACAACTCCAAGGACAACACGGCTGCCCACGCCCAGCTGCCTGCCGATGCCGCCGGCCGCCACGCGTCCCGTCCCGGAACGCAGACCCCCGCGGAGCTGGCCGACAAGCTGCTCGCCAAACTCGACCCGGGCACCGAGGTAACCGTGGGACCGGATACCCGGGTGGCCGGACGGGCAGCCTACAACCTCGTGCTCACCCCGAAGTCGGACCTCACCCTCCTGGCGTCCGTCGCCATCGCGGTCGACGGCGAAAGCGGACTGCCGCTCGGCGTCGAAGTTAAGGCCCGGGGCCAGTCCGCGCCGGCCTTCAGCGTCGCGTTTACCAGCCTCAAGCTTGAGGCCCCGGATGCCTCCCTCTTCAACTTCACTCCGCCGCCCGGTGCCACCGTGAAGGAAATTCCGCTGGCGGACCACAAGGCCGATGCCGCTGCTGTGCCGCCGGACGCCCGCACAGCGAACGCCGCGAAGCGGCCCACCGTGATCGGAACAGGCTGGGAGTCCGTCCTCGAATTCCCGGCGGGGGCCATCACGCTCCCGAACCAGACCCCGCCTCAAACCGGAGCGCCGGACCCGGCGGCCGCCAACCCGCAGCAGCCTGGCACCGCCGACCCGCACGGAACCCGGCCCGGCGCCGCCGCGCTGCTGGAACAGGCCGCGGTGGCCGTCCCGGGCGGCAAGCTCGTGTCCACATCGCTGGTGAACGTGCTGATCCTCGACGACGGGCGTGTCCTCGCCGGTTCCGTGCCGTTGGAGCGGCTGCAGTCCGCCGCCGCGCAGCGGTGAACCACCCGGTGACCGCCGCGTGACCGCCGTCGGGCCGGCGACGGAACTAAGCATCGAGACCTCCGGTCTCAGCAAGCGCTTCGGGCACCAGCTGGCCGTCGACGGCGTCGACCTGGCCGTGCCGAAAGGCTCGGTTTTCGGCTTCCTGGGCCCCAACGGCTCGGGCAAGACCACCACGATCCGGCTGATGCTCGGACTCGCCGCGGCCACGTCCGGATCCGTCCGGCTCCTCGGCCAGGACATGCCGGGGCAGCTGCGCGAGGTGCTGCCCCGCGTGGGTGCCCTGGTTGAGGGACCGGCCTTCTACCCTTTCCTCTCTGGCGCGGCCAACCTGCACCGGCTCGACGCCGCGGACCCCCACGTTCCCGCCGCCACCCGTGCTGCCCGGGTCCACTCGGCGCTGGAGCGGGTGGGGCTGACGCATGCCGCGGACAAGAAGGTCAGGGCCTATTCGCTGGGCATGAAACAGCGGCTGGGCATCGCCAACGCCCTGCTGGCGCCGCGTGAACTCCTGGTCCTGGACGAGCCGACCAACGGCCTCGATCCGCAGGGCACCCGGGAGGTCCGCAGCCTGGTGCGCTCGCTCGCGGCCGACGGCGCCACAGTGTTCGTCTCCAGCCACCTGCTGGCTGAAGTGGAACAAATCTGCACGCACGCGGCCATCATGAGCGCGGGCCGGCTGGTGGCACAGGGGACTCTGGCGGAGCTGCGGCAGGCAGGGCAGGCCCGGATCAGGGTGCTGACCCCGGACGCCGGGAATGCGGCCGAGGTCCTGGCCCGGCTGGGCCTGAGCGCGGCCGTGGACCGCGTGGCCACCTCCGCGGCGCCCGGCAGTACGGATTCCAGCGGCGCCGGCGAGGTGCTCTACGCCCCGCTTCCCGCGACGGCGGCGGCGGGCCCCGGGGCCGTCGCGCCGGAGGCGGTCGTGGCGGCCCTGGTGGCCGCCGGTGTCCGGGTCCGCGGGTTCGCGACGGAACAGGTCAGCCTGGAAGAGCGCTTTGTGGCGCTGACGGGGGAGGGCTTCGACGTTGTCCAGTGAAAAGTTGTCCAGTGACAAGTCCGGCCCGCGGAAGGGGAACATTGCCAGCAGTGCCTCCGGCTCCGGCGGCAGCCCCGCCACGGCGCCCACCCGGCAGCGCCGGTGGGGGCGGGGCCTGTTCGCATCCGAACTTGGGGTGCTCTTCCGCCGCCGCAGGACCTGGGCCATGCTGTGTGCTTTGGCAGCCATCCCGATCCTGATCGCCGTGGCGGTCCGGCTGTCCTCCGCGGTGCCGGCGGGACGGGGTCCGGCGTTCCTGGACCGGATTACCCAGAACGGCTTGTTCGTCGGCGTCACCGCCCTGGTCGTGTCCGTTCCGCTGTTCCTGCCGCTGACCGTGGGGGTGGTCGCAGGGGATACCGTGGCCGGCGAGGCCGGGCTGGGAACACTGCGCTACCTGCTGGTGGCGCCGGCAGGCCGGGTCCGGCTGCTGCTGGTGAAATACGCCGGGGCGGTGGCCTTCGCCATCACAGCGCCGCTCGTGGTGGCACTCGTCGGGGCGGCGATCGGAGCAGCACTCTTCCCGGTTGGCCCGGTCACACTGCTCTCCGGTGACTCGATCGACGCGGCCGAGGCATTGCTGCGGCTGCTGCTGATAGCGGCCTACCTTGCCGTCTCGCTGACGGGCCTGTCGGCGATCGGGCTCTTTATGTCCACCCTCACGGACGTCCCCGTCGGTGCGATGGCGTCCACGGTGGTGCTCTCGGTGGTCTCGCAGGTCCTCGACGCGCTGCCCCAGCTGGACTGGCTGCATCCGTGGCTGTTCAGCCACTACTGGCTGGACTTCGCGGACCTGCTCCGCCAGCCCATCGCGTGGGATTCCTTCCTCACGAACCTGCTGCTGCAGGGCGGCTACGTCGCAGTCTTCGGTGCGCTCGCTTACGGCAGGTTCATCACGAAGGACGTGCTCTCCTAACGGCGCTCAGTACCGGGCGACCACCGGGTAAAGCTGCATTCCGGACATGGCGGCAACGTCGGTCACGGTGATCCCGGCGTCGGGATTCAGCGCCTGGACCACGCGTCCGCCGCCGAGGTAAATCGCCACATGGTAGAAATCCGGTGCGGAGCCCCAGACCAGCAGGTCGCCCGGCTGCGCCTGGGAGAGCGGGACATGCACGGGGGCCTGAGCAAACTGCTGGGACGCGGTGCGGGGCAGGTACTTACCGGCCGCGGCGAACGCGTTCTGGACCAGTCCGGAGCAGTCGAATCCCCACGCCCCCGTCCCGCCGTACTGGTAGAAATAGGGCGCGCCAACCTTGCCGAGAGCCACCGAGATCGCCGTCTGGTTCGAGCCGCCCGGCGACGGTGCCGGGGCAGGTGCGGGCGCCGGAACGGGCGCAGGAGCGGGTGCAGGAACGGGCGCCGGCGGGGCCGCCGTCGCAGCAGGGGCGGCAGGCTCTGGAGCCGGGGCAACGGGTGCGGGCGGCGGGACGGCGGCCGGTGCGGCCGGTGCGGCGGGTGCCTGCGGACTCTGGTCCGCCGGAGCGGGGTTGCCCGGAGCGGCGTTCCCGGGGCTGGGCTGCGGGTCAGCGCCCTGGCCGGAAACCTGGCCGGGACCCTGGGCGGAAACCCGGCCGGGACCCTGGGCGGCAGCCGCCGTGACGGCGGCGAGCCGGTCCTGCTGGCGCTGACGGTCCAGGGCGTCCACGCGGGCCGATTCCAGAGCGACGGTGGTGTTCCTGAGGTTCGCGAGCTGGTCCACCAGCACAGTCCGCTGCGCGCTGGCCTCGGACACCGCCTTCCGCTGGGCGTCATTGGCACGCTCGGCGTCGAGCTTGCGCGTCTCCGCCGTCCGCGCGGCCTCGTCGGCGGCCCGGTTGGCGTCATCGGCGGCAGCGGTCAGCGATTCGGCGGCGACTGCGGCGGTTTCCGCCGCCTGGAAGGCTCGGGAGCGCCCGGCCGTCACCGCTTCGAGGGTGGCGGCCTGTTCCAGGGGGTTGCCGTTGCCGCTGACAAAGCTGCTCAGGGCGGGATTCAGCCCGCCGTTGCGGTAGAGATCGCCGGCGAGTTGGCCGATCTGCTTGCGCATCTTCTGCTCCTGGGCCCCGGCTGCCGAAGCCTTGGCGGCGGCAACCGCGGCGGTGTCGCGCCGGGTCTGGAGCTCGACGAGGGATTCGCCGTAGGAATTGTTGGCCTGCAAAGAGGCAGCGAGGCTGGCTTCCTGGGCCGTGGAAGCGTCCGCCAGGAGGCGGTCGATCGCGGTGACCTGCTCCGCCGTCGCGCCTTCACTGGTCTTGGCCGCGGCAATATCCTCCGGCGAGGGAATTTCGGGTGAAGCGGGGACCTGAAAGACCATGGGGAGCGGGTCTGCGTGCGCGGGCTGGGCCAGTGCTCCCAGGAAGACGACGGCGGCGCACAGCGCGGCCGTCTTTCGGCCGGATCCGGTCCAAGTCATGGGCAAACCTCGCTGCAATGTCGGGCTGGAGCAGGAGAATGCGGATTCCGGCGCGTGGAAACGCGCGGCTGATCCCCAGCACGGTCGAGGCTACGTGCCAATTGCCACTTTGGCAACACTGGTCACATCAATAACATAAACAACAACTATGTCATTTGGTCACATTCCGGTGGGGCGTGTCGGTCCCGGCCGCCGCCCGGTCCGGCTCAGGCGTGCTGGTGCGATTCATGCTCCGCGTGGGAGAGCGGTTCCAGCTGGAAGGTGCAGTGCTCGGTGTCGAAGTGCGAGCCGAGGCAGCTGACGAGCTTGTCCAGGATCTGGTCGGCGCCGCGGGCACCCAGGGCCGCGTCCTCCACCACCACGTGGGCGGAAAAAACGGGCACGCCGGAGGTGATGGTCCAGATGTGGATGTCATGCACCGACACCACCCCCGCCACAGCGAGGATGTGCTCGCGGATCAGCTGCACTTCCACCCCCTTGGGGGTCGCCTCGAGCAGCACATCCACCACATCGCGGAGCAGGTGCCAGGCCCGCGGCAGGATCATCAGCGCAATCACGATCGAGGCGATGGTGTCCGCCGTCTGGTAGCCGGTGACCATGATGACCAGTGCGGCGGCGATCACGGCGAAGGAGCCGAGCAGGTCGCCCAGGACTTCCAGGTAGGCGCCGCGGACGTTGAGGCTCTCCTTTTGGCCGCCGCGCAGGATCAGCAGGGACGCGAGGTTGGCGATGGCGCCGAGGACGGCGGCGTAGAGCATCACATCGGTCTGGACCTCGGGGGCGGAGCCCATTCGGCGGATGGCCTCGGTGAAGATGACCACAGAGATGACGATCAGCACCAGGGCGTTGGCCAGGGCAGCCAGCACTTCGGCGCGCTGGTAGCCGTAGGTGCGCTGGTCGCTCGCCGGCCGGGTGGCGATCCAGGCGGCCAGCAGGGCGATGAAGACTCCGGCCGCGTCGGAAAGCATGTGGCCGGCGTCGGCCAGCAGCGCCAGGGATCCGGAAACCAGCGCCCCGATGATCTGGATCAGCACGACGGCGAGGGTGATGGCCAGTACCGCGATCAGGCGCTTCCGGTGCTTGGCAGTGCCGGTGGCCGAAATGCCGTGTGAATGGCTGTGGTCGTGTCCCATGCCTACAAGGCTAGCCCCAGCCGAGCTCGTGCAAGCGGTCGTCGCTGATGCCGAAGTGGTGCGCGATCTCATGGACCACGGTGATCGTCACTTCCTCGATCACGTCCTCGCGGGATTCACAGATGTCCAGGATCGGCTGTCGGTAGATGGTGATGCGGTCCGGCAGCGTCCGGCGTCCCACCACGAGTCCCGCTCGGTCAGCGGCACGCCCTCGTAGAGGCCCAGCAGAACGGTGTCCGGGTCCTCGCCGGGCTGCGGCGTGTAGTCGTCGTCGATGAAGATGGCCACGTTGCTCATGGTCTTGGCGAGCTCCGGCGGGATCCGGTCCAGGGCGTCGTTCACTGCCGCTTCGAAATCGTTTTCGGACATCGGGAACGGCGGGTGGTCGTGGCCGGAGCCGGCGCCGCCGTCGTCCGGCATGTCCGGGCTGCCCGGACCGTTGGGGCCGTCCGGAACGATCGGCAGGCCGGGCGGGAGGGAGGCGGGCATAGCTGAAACTCTAGCGCCGAATCAGCGGGACCGGCGCCGGGTCAGCCCGACGCCCACGAGGCAGATGGCGCCGCCCGCCAGGCCCCAGACGGTGGGGATCTCCCCGAGGACCAGCCACGAGATCAGGATCGTGGTGCCGGGCACCAGATAGGTGGTGGCGGCCAGCCGGCCGGCGTCGATCAGCGACAGCGCATAGGCCCAGGTGGTGAAGGCGATCGCGGTGGGGAAAACGCCCAGGTAGACCAGCCCCAGGGTGGCAGGCAGCGGGGCCACCTGCAGTTCGCTGACTAGCTGGCCGCTGAAGGGCAGGCAGCAGAGCGCGCCGACCATGATTCCGAACCAGGTGGCGTGCGCCGCGGGAAATTTCCGCAGCACCGGCTTCTGCACGATGACGCTGACCGCGGCGAGGGCGGCCGCAAGCAGGCAGAGCAGCACACCGGCGACGTCCGCCGTCGACCGCTGGCCGGAACCCAGCGCGATCACCGCGACCCCGCCGAACGCGACGAGGCTGCCGATGATCAGCCAGCGCGGGAAGCCCTCCTTGAGGATCACCCCGGCCATGATGGCGACCAGGATCGGGTTGACGTTGATCAGCAAGGCGGCCGTACCGGCGTCGAGGAGGTGTTCGGCGGCGTTCAGTGCGACGTTGTAGCCGCCAAACCACATCACGCCGTAGGCCAGGATGGGCCACCATTCACGGCCCCGGGGAAGATTGCCCCTGAGTTGCGGCAGCACCACCAGGCCCAGCACGACGGCGGCAATCGCCAGCCGGCCGAGCGTCAGGGCGCCGGGGGAGAAACTGGGTCCGACGGCCCGGATGCCCACAAAGGCGGAAGCCCACAGCACCACGGTGACAACCACTGCGGCGATGCCGAGCCTGCTGATCTGGCCCGGCTGCAGGGGGTGCTTTGCGGGCTGGGGTGACGGAGCGGGCGGCGGCACTTCGTGGATGCCGTCCGGGTGCATGCTGTCGTGGTGCGTGCGGTCCGGTCGGGGGGAGCCTGTGGGGGCGGTTCTGGCCATGTTGCCAATCTAGTCCGTGCGGGGTCCCGGGGACTGGCGGAAATCGGCCACGTCTAGTCGAGTTCCTGCCAAGGCCGCTGCGCCGGCCCCGCCGCACTCACCTGAGCGGGTGGGCAGCGGCCTGGATGGCCGCTGCGACCTCGTCGAGGGCTGCGGATCCGTGCCGCCATTGCTGCCAGTGGAGCGGCACATCCACGTGCGCCCCGGGGTCCAGGGAGACCAGCGTCTGGCGCCTCAGCTCCTCCGAGACCTCAATTTCGGGGAGCAGCCCCCAGCCCATCCCCCAACGGATGGCTTCGCCGAACTCGTGGGCGGCGGGGACATAGTGCCGTGGCGGCTGGAGTGCCCTGCGGCTCACGGACCGCAGATACCGGTCCTGCAGCTCGTCCTTGTGGTCGAAGACGATGACCGGAGCCACGGCGAGTGTTTCCGTCACCGCACCGTCGGGGAACCACACGGCGGCGAAGTCCGGAGTGCAGACCGGCAGGTAGCGCATGACACCCAGCCGCCGGGAGGAACAGCCCGGGGCGGCCTTGGCCGTGGTGGTGATGGCCGCCGCTGCGGCGCCGCTGCGGAGGAGCTCCAGCGAGTAGTCCTGGTCCTCGCGCAGAATTTCCAGCTGGACCTTTCCGGCCACGGCGGCCAGGCCGGGAAGTGCCCAGGTGTGCAGGGAATCACTGTTGATGACCAGGGTCAGCCGGACGCTGGAGGGCTGCGCGCCCGGCTGGAGTTCTTCGGCCAGATCGGCGGAGAGCATGTCCAGCTGCCGGGCAAAGCGCACCACCGCGTGGCCGGACGGGGTGAGTTCGACAGGGCGGGTCCGCTTCAGCACGGGCCGGCCGACCGCGACCTCAAGGGCGCGGACGCGCTGGCTCACCGCCGAAGCCGTGACCGAGAGGTGGCCGGCGGCGGCCTCGAAGCTGCCGTGCGCCACGATGGCGGCGAGGGTCCGCGCCTGGTGGATGTCTATCATTAGCCGATCTTATGTTGGCCCAGAAATATTAACTGGTTTCATGAACCGGCTCCCTCTAGCGTGAAACCTGTGATCCTCTCCCTCGTATCAGGCCTCGCAAGCGGGCTGTCCCTCATCGTCGCCATCGGTGCCCAGAACGCCTTCGTGCTCCGCCAGGGCATCCAGCGCGCGCACGTCCTGCTGGTGGTTGCCGTCTGCGCCCTGTCCGACCTCGTGCTGATTGGCCTGGGGGTCGCCGGGGTGGGCGTCCTTATTGAGCGGGCGCCCGGTGTTCTCGAGGTGGTGCGCTGGGCCGGGGCCGCCTTCCTCCTGGCCTACGGCGGGATGGCGGCCCTGCGGGCGATCCGCGGAACGCAGGCGGCCCGGCCGGCGGCCGGGAAGACGGGAACCTGGGCGGCCGCGCTGGGTACCTGCCTCGCGCTGACCTGGCTGAACCCCCACGTCTACCTGGACACCGTCCTGCTGCTGGGGTCCCTGGCCGGCACCCACGGGCCGGACGGCCGCTGGTGGTTTGCCGCCGGCGCAGGCCTGGGCAGTATCGCGTGGTTCGCCGCGCTCGGCGCCGGAGCCCGGTACCTCGCGCCGGTGTTCGCCCGGCCGGGCAGCTGGCGCGTGCTCGACGGCGGCATCGCCTTGGTCATGGTCACCCTGGCTGTCATGCTCGTAGCCTGAGCTGATCAGCCGTCCCGCACGGTACTTCACAACATCTTCACGAAGGAAACGCCCATGTACGTCCCCTCGCATTTCGCCGCCGGCGAAGACGCCGTCACGGAGCTGCTCTCCAACCCCGGCGCGGCCAACCTGGTGACCGCCACGGAACACGGACTGCTCGCGACGCTGCTGCCGTTCATCTATGACCCCGAGGCAGGCGAGCACGGGGCGCTGCTGGGACATGTTGCCCGCAACAACGACCAGTGGCGGCTGCCGGCGTCGGGCGAGTCCCTGGTCATCATCCAGCGGTCCGATGCCTACATTTCCCCGACCTGGTACCCGTCCAAAGCCGAACACGGCCGGGTGGTGCCAACGTGGAACTACACCACGGCGCATGTCTACGGCCGGCTCGTCATCCATGAGGATCCGGCCTGGCTGGAGGGCCTGGTCCGGCGGCTGACCACGGTGCATGAAGCGGCGTCGGAACGGCCCTGGACCGTGGACGATGCGCCCGCCCGCTACATCGCCGGCCAGCTCCGGGCGATTGTCGGCGTCGAACTTCTCATCACGCGGGTTGAAGCGAAACGAAAGCTGAGCCAGAACCGGCCGGCCGCCGACGTCGACGGCGTCATCGCCGGGTTGCGGGCCAAGGGGGACCTGGCGGCGGCTGCCGAGGTCGAACGGGCGCAGCAGGACCATACCCGGCGGAGCTGAGCGCTTCCCGCGGCAGCCGCCGCGGGGATTTTGGATAATCCGGGGTCTGCCCTTATAGTTTTATAGTCCAGTTCGGAGCAACCCGAAAGGACAAAAACGAAAGGCTTCGGCCCTTAATTTTTGTCTTTTATTCAGTGGGTTTAATCGAATGGCGTCCTGGCCCCCATCGTCTAGCGGCCTAGGACACCGCCCTTTCACGGCGGCGGCACGGGTTCGAATCCCGTTGGGGGTACGCAAGGAACTGGTCAAACCGGATGTGAAAGTCTGGTAGGCTAAAGGCCTTGAAAAATTGCGGTAGCGATACTGCAGAGAAGCAAGAAAATAGCAAGGCCCTGTAGCGCAGTTGGTTAGCGCGCCGCCCTGTCACGGCGGAGGTCGCGGGTTCAAGTCCCGTCAGGGTCGCTCTGATTGCCAGAAGAAATTCCGGCTCTCAAGGTGACGTGTCACCTAGGCTCTGTAGCTCAGTTGGTAGAGCGTTCGACTGAAAATCGAAAGGTCACCGGATCGACGCCGGTCGGAGCCACCACTGGGAAGCATCAGTTCTTTGGAACTGGTGCTTTTCTTCTTTAACCCCAGGTTAATCGCCGGGCCGACGGCGGCGCCGGGCCGACGGCGGCCGGCTCGCCGCCCCTGCACGCAGTGGCACCCGGACGGGCGCCTTGTCGTTGGCAGGTACTAGGGTGGTCACAAAGAGAAGGGGGAGTGCCTCGTGGAATACCAGAATTCTCAACCCGTTCCGGCTGTGGTGCCCGAACTGCCCGTCAACGCGCCAATGCCCGGCGCTGGCCGGACCGTCATTTCGGAAGCCGCCGTCGCGAAGGTCGCGGGCATCGCGGCCCGGTCAGTTCCCGGCGTCTACTCCCTGGGGACAGGCCCGTCCCGCGCCCTCGGCGCCTTCCGTGACGCCGTCGGCAGCACGGACCACGCCGCCGGTGTCCGCGCCGAGGTCGGCGAAACCCAGGTGGCCGTCGATATCGACCTCGTGGCGCTCTACGGCACGCCCCTTCACGCCCTGGCGGACCAGATCCGGGCTGCCGTGTATTCGGCGGTCGAAGAGCTTGTCGGGCTGCAGGTCATCGAAGTCAACATCGAAATCACCGACGTCTACGTGCCCGGCCCGCCGAAGCCCGGAGCCCCGGCCGAGTCCCGGACCGCTAGGGAGGCAATCCAGTGAATCTGACGGTTGTGGGAGTCGCAGCGGGTGCCTTCGTGGCGTTCATGGCCTTCCAGTTCGGCGTCTGGGGTTTCCTGGGCGCCCTGCTGTTCATGGGGATCGGAGCCCTGCTGGGCCGCGCCGCGGAAGGGAAACTGGACCTGCGCAGCGTGCTTGACGCCCTCACAGGCCGGCGTTCCTCCTCATGAGCGGCACCGCTGGCGCTGTCCACGCCGCCGCCATGGCAGGACACACCAGAATCAGCACCCAGGCGCTCACCAGCGTGGCGCGGGCCGCCGCGGCGGAATCCCTCGGCCTCACACCGCACGAGGTCCGGGCCGAGTGGTCGGACGACGACGGCCTGTTGGCCCTGTCCCTTGTCGCACCCATCACCGTGCCTTCGCTCACGGCAGTGCTGCGGGACGCCGGACGGGTCGCGGCCTTCGGCGGTTCCATCTGGGACCGGGCCGTGGCTGCCAAAGCGAACATCCTGGACCGCGTGACCGAGCTGAGCGGCGCCCAGCTGAGCCGGGTGGACATCCGGATCAGCGGCGCCAGCGTGAGTGAAGGAGGCCGTGTCCAGTGAGCCAGGACACTGATCACGATTCCGGCCACGGGAGCTACGGGCCGCCTGCTCCCGGCGCCGCACCTTCGGCGGCCGGTCCCGCCCCCGAGGCGAACGGCGCCGCGGGCATGGCAGTGATCCTCAAGCGCGAAACCCACTCCTCGAGGGCTGTGGCCTCGATCATCGCCGCCGTCCTCGTGATCGCGCTGTGCGGCTATGCCCTCCTGGAAACCGCTGTCCGGGCGGTCGGACAGCCGCCCTGGCTCGTCGATCCGCAGACAGCGGCGGAGCAGCTGGTGGCGCTCCCGGACGGGGTTCCGCCGCTATTGCTCGGTGTCCTCGGTGCGGTGCTGGTGATGGCCGGGCTGTTTTTCTTCCTGAACGCCGTACTGCCCGGACGCCGGGCCCGCCACCTGCTGCGGGACCGCCGCGCCGCCGTCGTCGTGGACGACGAGGTTATCGCCTCGGCACTGGCACGCCGGGCGCGGGTGGCGGCCAATTTGAATCAGGAACAGGTGATGGTGACAGTGTCCCGACGGCAGGTGCAGGTCAATGTCCGGCCGACCTCCGGCGTGCCGCTGAGCCCGGATGCCGTCCGCGCGGCCGTGCTGGATGAACTCCGGGACATGAACCCGTCCCCCCTGCCGGACGTTCGAGTCAGTGTCTCCTCGGCAGGGGTGGTTGGCGCGTGAACGGAACCCCCCGCATCCTCAACCGGATCCTGCTCGGCATCCTGGGCCTCAAGCTCCTCGCCATCGGAGTCCTGCTCATCCTGCTCGCGAGCGTACCCGCCGTGGGACGGTGGTGGCAGGACTGGGCCGCCGGGGTCTGGAGTATCTGGCGTGACCTGTTCGAACGCACCCGGTTCCCGGGGCGCCAGGAAAGCTGGCTGTGGCTTGTTCTGGTCCTGGCACTGCTCCTGGTAATTGGCGTGATGGTGGCCTGGGCCGCCCAGCAGGGCAAAGGCAGGGCCAACCTCCTCGTCTCCGAAGAGGACCCGGGCGAGGTGCCCGGGTACGTCAGGATCGGAAGCGGCGTGGCCGAGCAGGCGCTCCGCGCCGCCCTGGCGGACCGTCACGACCTCGCCGGCGTCAGCGTCGCCACCTACGAGTTCCGCGGCGAGCCGGCCCTGAAAATCCGAATCGAGCCACGCCAGGGCGTGGCCCCGCACCGGCTTGCGGCCGAGGTGTCCGCCCTCGTGGAGGCGCTCGACGTCGCGATCGGCAAACGCACCCCCGTGCTCATCCACATCGGCGCCGGCGCCCGGTCGAGGTTCGGGCGGGCCGAGCGGGTCCGCTGACCCGGCGGGTGAGCTTCCGGCAATAAGTTTTTGCACGATGTTTGCGCGGCCCGCCGGAGCCGCCCCGCGGGCCGGTTCCGTTGGAATGGCGCCGATCGGCACATAAAACTGTGCGCCGCACAAGGGTCTCCTTTCCGTAAAGCTTCTGTGTAAACGCTTGCATTCCTCACCTCATGATGATTATTGTGATGGGCACCACATGAACGCACGCCGTTTTTTGTCCGGTACTCAGCGAGGAGACCCCCCAGAATGAAGAAATCGAAGTTCCTACTTCCCGTAGCCACAGCAGGCGTTCTCGCCATCACCCTCTCCGCCTGTGGCGGCGGCGGGGGCGGCGGCTCTGCTGCCGGCGGCAGCGGCGGCGGCGACGCCGCGAACGGCCTGGACGGGCGCGGCCCCATCACCTACGTCCAGGGCAAGGACAACAGCAACGTGGTCCGCCCGCTGATCGACAAGTGGAACGCCGCCCACCCCAACGAGCAGGTCACGTTCAAGGAACAGACGGACAACGCCGACCAGCAGCACGATGACCTTGTGCAGAACTTCCAAGCCAAGAACGCCAACTACGACGTCGCGAGTGTCGACGTCGTCTGGACCGCCGAATTCGCCGCCAAGGGCTGGCTGCAGCCGCTCAAGGACAAGATGGCGCTTGACACCTCGAAGATGTTGAAGCCGACCGTCGATGCCGCGTCCTACAAGGGCACGCTGTACGCGGCGCCGGAATCTTCCGACGGCGGCATCCTGTACTACCGCAAGGACCTGGTCCCCACACCCCCGAAGACCTGGGACGAGATGATGAGCATGTGCTCCATCGCCACGGCCAACAACATGGGCTGCTATTCCGGCCAGTTCAAGAAGTACGAGGGGCTGACGGTCAACGCCTCCGAGGCGATCAACTCCGCCGGCGGCTCCGTGCTCGACAAGGACGGCAAGCCCAGCCTGAACACGCCTGAGGCAAAGGCGGGCCTCGAAAACCTGGCCAAGGCCTACGCCGGCGGCCAGATCCCGAAGGAAGCCATCACCTTCCAGGAGGAGGAGAGCCGCCAGGCGTTCCAGGACGGCAAGCTGCTGTTCCTGCGCAACTGGCCCTACGTCTACAACCTGGCCACCACCGAAGGCTCCTCCAAGGTCAAGGATGTCCTGGGCATGGCCGCCCTTCCGGGCAAGTCCGGTCCGGGCGCCTCGTCCCTCGGCGGCCACAGCGCCGCGGTCAGCGTCTACTCCAAGAACAAGGCCACCGCGCTGGACTTCCTGAAATTCCTTACCACCGAAGAGACGCAGAAATTCTTCGCCACCCAGGGTTCGCTCGCACCGGTCCTCGGCTCGCTGTACGGCGACGCCGAACTGGTCGCCAAGCTGCCGTACCTGCCGGTGCTGAAGACCTCGATCGAGAACGCCGTGCCGCGCCCTGTCACGCCGTTCTACCCGGCCGTCACCAAGGCCATCCAGGAGAATGCCTACTCAGCCATCAAGGGTGAGAAGACTGTCGACGCGGCATTGTCCGACATGCAGAAGTCCATCGAGTCCGCTAGCGCGGGACAGTAGGTTCATCATGGCAACTGAATTGGGCCCGACGCCGGTCAAGGAACCGGCGTCGGGCGGGGCTCCGGTCCGCCAGGCACCCAAGGGCGTCGGGGAGGACAATGTCATAGCGAGCCAGGGTCGGTGGGCGGCGTGGCTCCTGGCGCCGACCATCATCGCGCTGGGTATCGTGATCGTCTACCCGATCATCAGCGCCGTCATAATGTCGTTCCAAAAGGACGCCGGCCTTGACCCCGAGACGGGGCTCTTCGTTGCGGGCGGTGCGGCTGGTTTCTCGAATTACGCTAACTGGATTTTCCAGCAGTGCGCCGCGCCGGACGGCGGAACGGTGGCCTGCCCGCCCGGGACGCTCGGCGCGCAGTTCTGGTCCGCCACCGGGACGACTTTCTTCTTCACCATCGTCACCGTCACCTTGGAAACGGCCCTTGGCTTCTGGATGGCAATGATCATGGCGCGCGCCTTCAAGGGCCGCAGCCTGGTCCGCGCAGCCGTCCTGGTTCCGTGGGCCATCCCCACCGCCGTCACGGCCAAGCTGTGGCTGTTCATCTTCGCTTTCGAAGGCATCGGCAACAAACTCTTCAATACCACGATCCTATGGACCGGCAGCGAATGGCCGGCCCGGTGGGCAGTGATCATCGCGGATGTCTGGAAGACGACACCGTTCATGGCGCTGTTGATTCTCGCAGGGCTGCAGATGATTCCCGCCGAGGTGTACGAGGCGGCAAAGGTCGACGGCGCTTCCGCCTGGCAGCGGTTCCGGATGATCACCCTGCCGCTGGTGAAGCCGGCGCTGATGGTGGCCATCCTCTTCCGCACCCTGGATGCGCTCCGGATGTTCGACCTGCCGTACATCCTCACCGGCGGGGCCAACAACACCACCACCCTCTCGATCCTTGTGATCAACCAGATCAGGCAAGGGTTCAACGCTGCCGCTGCCTTGTCCACCATTACGTTCATCATCATTTTTCTTGTGGCCTTCATCTTCGTGCGCTTCCTCGGGGCGAACGTCGTGGAGCAGCAAACCGGCGCAGCTAAGGGGAAGAAATGACCGCCGCGACCGAACTCCGGGCCAAGCAGGACCGTGGCCGCAAGGTGGCGCAGAACCGCGAAAAGTGGGCGAGCGGCCGGACCTACATCAGCGCCGTCGTGATCCTTATCTGGTGCCTGGCTCCGGCTTACTGGATGGTGGTGACGGCGTTCCGCGACGTCGGCTATACCTACGACACCTCGGTGCTGCCGACCCATGTGACCCTGGACAACTTCAGGACGGCGTTCGACACGTCCTTCGGCAACCACTTCGGCCAGGCTCTGCTCAACAGCTTGTTCATCGGTGCCGTCGTCACGATCGTTTCGCTGCTGATCGGCGTGTTTGCCGCCTACGCGCTGGCGCGCTTGAACTTCCGGTTCAAGTACCTGGTGCTGGGCTTCATTCTGGGGGCCTCCATGTTCCCCGGTGTCGCCCTCATCACGCCGCTGTTCCAGCTGTTCACCACCATCGGCTGGATGGGCACGTATCAGGCCCTGATCATTCCGAACATCTCCTTCGTCCTCCCGCTGACGGTCTACACCATGACCTCGTTCTTCCGGGAAATGCCGTGGGAGCTCGAGGAAGCGGCGCGCGTGGACGGCTGCACCCAGGGACAGGCGTTCCGGCGGGTGATCATGCCGTTGGCCGCACCGGCCATCTTCACGACGGCGATCCTGGCGTTCATCTCCTCCTGGAATGAATTCCTGATCGCCAGCCAGCTCTCCAGCGACAAGACCCAGCCGGTGACCGTTGCGATCGCCAGCTTCGCCGGTGCCCAGCCGAACCAGGTCCCCTACACGGCCATCATGGCCGCCGGAACGATCGTCACGATTCCGCTGGTGGTCCTGGTACTGGTCTTCCAGCGCAAGATCGTCGCGGGCCTCACGGCCGGCGCTGTGAAGTGACGGGTTGGCAATGAACAAGAAGCCCAACCACGGACTGGTGCGGAGCGAACACCGCCGCGTCCGCTCCGGGGAGGATTTCGACATCATCATCGGCTTCCTGGGTTTCTGGGCGGTTGTGCTGCTGGTGGTCACCGTCTGGATGGAGGTCACGGCCCAGCCGGCGCTGGGCTGGGCCCTGGGCCTGCTGGCCATCCTCGCGGCGCTGTACGGCATGATCCGGCTGCGCCGCCGCCTTCCCCAAAGAACGGCAACCCGGCGCAACTGAACGCGGGGTCACATCGCGCCCATCCCGTGGGCATTTATGGGCGGTAAGTGACCCCGCGTTGCCTGGGCGGGCAGGTTTTGCCGCGGGGGAGGCAGACTAATCCAGTGCTGCGGGGGCCGCGAGCCGCCTCCGCGGCCAGTCGACAAGGGAACACGGTGGCTAAGACAACAGACAGGGCGCAGCGCGGCGGCCACTCGGGCGTCAGCATCGAGGATGTGGCCGCCGCCGCCGGAGTGTCAACGGCCACCGTGTCCCGGGCCGTCCGCGGCCTGCCCAGGGTTTCGCCGGCCACCCGGGAGAAGATCCTGGGCATCGCCGCGGACCTGGGCTACGTTGCCTCCTCCTCGGCGTCCGGCCTGGCCACCGGACGCACCATGACCATCGGTGTTCTGGCACCGTTCGTCAGCCGCTGGTTTTTCTCCAAGGCCATCGAGGGCGCGGACCGGGAACTGCATGCCCGGCAGTACAACCTCTCGCTGTTCAACCTCGGCGGCCACGGCAGCAACCGCGAACGGCTCTTCAGCAAGACCATGGTCTACAAGCAGATCGACGCGCTGCTGGTGCTCTGTATGGCACTGACGCACGAGGAGATCGAACACCTCCAAAAAATCGACATCCCGATGATCGTCGTCGGCGGGCACGTCGAGGAATGCCCCTACATCGGAATCGACGATTACGCCGCCGCCGCAACGGCCGTGCGGCACCTGATCAGTCTCGGCCACACCGAGATCGCCTTGCTCCACGGCGACGACGAAACCGACATCAACTTCGACGTGCCGCGGGTCCGGATCAAAGCCTTCCAGGACGTGATGGCGGAGGCCGGCCTGAACGTCCGGGAGGAATGGGACGAATGGGGGGACTTCACCGTCCGCAGCGGCCAGGATGCCTTCCGCCGGCTCTGGGACCGGCCCGGACCGAAGCCCACAGCGATCTTCTGCGCCTCGGACGAGATGGCCATGGGGATCATCTTCGAGGCCCACCGGGCCGGCGTGCGCGTCCCGGAGGATCTGTCCGTGATCGGGATCGATGACCACGACTTTGCGGAGGCCATGGGTCTCACCACCGTCAGGCAGCGACCGGACGAGCAGGCCGAACTGGGCACCAAGATGCTGCTGGACGAGCTTGGCGGGATCGCCGGGGCGGTGCGCTCCACGGTCGCCCCGCACCAGCTGATCGTCCGGACCACGACGGCGCCGCCGCGGAAAGACCCGCAGTCAGGAAGCGCGGGCCAGCTGCCGGATCGGGATCCAGCGGGACGCCAGACGCCGGTAGGCGGCGGCAGCCCCGGTCATGTCCCCCTCGGCCAGGCACTCGATGCCCAGACGCACATCCATGGGTGAGTCGTCCGGGTAGACCTTGTCCGCCACTGCGCCATAGTCCAGTTCCACCACCGACTCCGGGTGGAAGAGCTCCAGCCATTCCGTGAGCTGGGTCAGGTCCTCGAGCATGTCCAGATCCGGCGCGGCGAGGGCCAGGTGGGCCACCGCGTAGCGGACCCGCTCCAGGGCTTCGCCGATCGTCGCGCGGATGCGCACGGTGACAATGTGCCCGTCTGATTCCACCACGTCCGTGGGGTCGGACTCCTTGAAGAGGCAGAACCAGCTGAAGGGGATGCCCCAGGTGGAGGCCCTGGTGTGGACCCGCCCGAGCCCCGCCTGCGCCTGCACTTCATTGATGCGCTCCTGGTGCCTGTCGCGCTGTTCCTCCGGGATCAGTAGCTGCGCCAGCGGCCCATGGATGCCCTCCATCAGGGCGTTGGCGGCCAGCCCGGCGCGGAGCACCAGCTGGCTGGGGCAGTACAGCAGGCTGTCCGGCTCCCCGGCGGCGGGAGTCTTCGCACCGCCGCCGGCAGCAGGCGCTGCCGGGGGAGTGTTGTCCGTGCGGGGGGCAAGGACACGGACCAGGTCCGTCGCCCCGGTGGGAAACGGGTCCCCGCCCGGGCGGGTGATACGGCCGAGGGAGGCGAGCAGTTCGGCGTTTTCGACGGCGGCGCGGGAGACGCTCCGGGCGGCAGCCGCGCGCAGGGCCTCCTGCTGCTCTGCCGGGAACGCCTTCAGGGGTTCGTAAACCCGCAGCGCCGAGGAGAACGGCAAGCCGGCCTGTCCGCGGTAGAGGTTGCCGGTCATGGGGCCACGCCGCTTCCCTGGCGGGCGCTCATCAGTCGCTCAGCTCCACGATCACGGGGGCGTGGTCCGAAGCGCCCTTGCCCTTGCGTTCCTCGCGGTCGATCGCGGCGCCGGTGACCCGGGCCGCCAGGGCGGGGGAGGCGAGGACAAAGTCGATCCGCATGCCCTCCTTCTTCGGGAAACGCAGCTGGGTGTAGTCCCAGTAGGTGTAGACGCCGGGTCCGGGGGTATGCGGCCTGACCACATCCAGGAAGCCGGCCTCTTCAAAGGCGTGGAACGCTGCCCGCTCCGGCTCGCTGACATGGGTGAGGCCCTCGGAGCGGAAGTAGTCGATGTCCCAGACGTCGTCGTCCTGCGGGGCAATGTTGAAGTCGCCCATCAGTGCGATCTGCGCCTGGGTGTCCTCCCGGATCCAGCCTTCGGCGTGGGACCGGAGGGTGTCCAGCCAGCTGAGCTTGTACGGCATATGCTCATCGTCGAGGGCCCGCCCGTTCGGGACATAGAGGCTCCATACCCTGATCCCGCCGCAGGTGGCGCCGATGGCGCGGGCTTCCTGCACGGCGTCCTTGCCGTTCTTGCCGAAGACGGGCTGGTCCAGGAAGGTGCGCTCGACGTCGGCAAGCCCCACCCGGGAGGCGATCGCCACGCCGTTCCACTGGCTCAGGCCGAAGTGCGCCACTTCGTAGCCCAGGTTCTCGAACAGCTCCCAGGGGAAGTTGTCGTCCTTGCACTTGGTTTCCTGGATGGCCAGGACATCACAGTCGGTGCGCTGAAGCCAGGCTTCAACGCGGTCGGCACGGGCGCGGAGCGAATTCACATTCCAGGTAGCAATCTTCACAATCCCTAACTTACCGAACTTGGCTGCCGGACGAAGCTGCCCGCCGGGCACGCCCTCTGGAATTTAGTAGGAAGTCCGAGTATATTCAGAGAGGAAGATGACGTGGGTCACAGGCGGCCCGGCCGTCACTACGGCAATCACACGGTGCAAAGGAGCATTCCATCATGGTTCGCGAACTATCCCATTACATTGACGGACAGCATGTTGAAGGCACCTCGGGGCGTTTCAGCGATGTCTACGATCCGTGCACCGGCGAGGTCCAGGCCAGGGTGCCGCTCGCCAGCACCGAGGAAGTCCGCAATGTGGTCTCCAACGCGGAAAAGGGCCAGTTCGAATGGGCGGCCATGAACCCGCAGCGCCGCGGCCGGATCCTGCTCAAGTTCGTCGACCTGGTCAACCAGAACCTGGACGAACTCGCCACCCTGCTGTCCTCGGAGCACGGGAAGACTTTCCTGGACGCGAAAGGTGACATCCAGCGCGGCATCGAGGTCGTGGAGTTCGCCGCCGGCGCCCCGCACCTGCTCAAGGGCGAATTCTCGGACAACGCCGGGACCGGCATCGACGTCCACTCCCTGCGCCAGCCCCTCGGCGTCGTCGCCGGCATCACCCCCTTCAACTTCCCGGCGATGATCCCGCTCTGGAAGTCCGGCCCGGCCCTCGCCGCGGGCAACTCCTTCATCCTTAAGCCGTCCGAACGGGACCCCTCGGTGCCGCTGCGCCTCGCCGAGCTGTTCACCGAGGCCGGCCTGCCGGCGGGCGTCTTCAACGTCGTCAACGGCGACAAGGAAGCGGTGGATGCGCTGCTGGAGGACCCCAGGGTCCAGGCCATCGGCTTTGTCGGCTCCACGCCGATCGCCCAGTACATCTACGCCACCGCCGCCGCCAACGGCAAGCGCGCCCAGTGCTTCGGCGGCGCCAAGAACCACATGGTGATCATGCCGGATGCGGATCTGGACATGGCGGCCGATGCCCTGATGGGCGCCGGTTTCGGCTCCGCCGGAGAGCGTTGCATGGCGATCTCGGTGGCAGTACCCGTCGGCAAAGCCACCGGCGACGCGCTCGTCGCGAAACTTCAGGAGCGGATCGCTGACCTCAAAGTCGGCCACAGCCTCGCCAAGGACTCGGACTTCGGCCCGGTCGTGGCGGCCTCCGCCAAGGAACGGATCGAAGGCTACATCCAGGCCGGCGTCGACGAGGGCGCCACCCTGCTGGCCGACGGCCGCGGACTCAAGGTCGAAGGTTACGAGGGCGGCTTCTGGGTCGGCCCCACGCTCTTCGACAACGTCACCAAGGACATGACGATCTACAAGGAAGAGATTTTCGGCCCGGTGCTGAGTGTGCTCCGCGCGGAGGACTACGACGAGGCCCTGCGCCTGTGCAGCGAACACGAGTTCGGCAACGGCGTGGCCATCTACACCCGCGACGGCGACTCCGCCCGCGACTTCGCCAGCCGGGTCCAGGTGGGCATGGTGGGCATCAACGTCCCCATCCCGGTGCCGATCGCCTACTACACCTTCGGCGGCTGGAAGGCCTCCGGCTTCGGCGACCTCAACCAGCACGGCGCGGACGCGTTCCGCTTCTACACCAAGACCAAGACGGTCACCACCCGCTGGCCTTCCGGGATCCGCACCGGTGCCAGCTTCGTCATGCCGGAAGGCAGCTGATGGCGGGGAAGCACTCCGAGGAGTCCGCGGAGGTGCTGTTCGAACGCCGCGGCCGGCTGGGCGTGGTCACGCTCAACCGGCCCAAAGCCGTCAATGCGCTCACCGCGGGCATGGCATCGGCCATGCTGGAGCAGCTCACGCTCTGGGCGGACGACGACGCCGTGGCTGCGGTGCTGGTCCGCGGCGCCGGTGACCGGGGCCTGTGCGCCGGCGGCGACATCGTGGCCATCTACCGCGACATGCTCGACGGCGGCGACGCGACGGCCGACTTCTGGGCCGAGGAATACAGGCTGAACTCCCTGATCTCGGGCTACCCCAAGCCGTACGTGGCGTTCATGGACGGACTGGTCCTCGGCGGCGGGGTGGGGATTTCCGCGCACGGCTCAGTCCGGATCGTCACCGAACGCACCCGGATGGGCATGCCGGAGACCACCATCGGTTTTGTGCCCGACGTAGGCGGAACACTGCTGCTCTCCCGCTCACCGGGGGAGACCGGCACCCATGCAGCCCTCACCGGCGCGCACCTGAGCGGTGCCGACGCACTGTTCCTGGGCCTCGCGGACCACTTCGTTCCGTCCGAGAAGCTGGCGGAACTTGCCGAGGCGCTGGAGAACGAACCGGCGGACGCCGCCGTCGCCCGCTTTGCCGGGGATGCCCCGCCCTCCGTCCTCGCGGCGCAGCAGGAATGGATCGATGCCTGCTACTCAAGCGAGGACGCCGAGGAAATCGTGCGCCGGCTGCGCACCGTGGGCGGCGAAGCCTCCGACGTCGCCGACACCATCGAAGCCAAGTCGCCGACCGCCGTGAAGGTGGCGCTGGAATCCCTGCGCCGGGTCAGGGGCCTGAGCCTCGAGGAAGCCCTGGAACAGGAATACCGGGTGGGGCTGCGGTTCCTCGCCGGGCCCGACTTCCGCGAGGGCATCCGCGCCCAGGTGGTGGACAAGGACCGCGACCCGCACTGGCAGCCCGCCACGCTGGCGCAGGTCAGCCGCGACGACGTCGAATCCTATTTTGCGCCGCTGGGCGACCGTGAACTGATGCTTTCGAAGGAGCGCGACAATGTCTGAACCATCGCCGGCTGAACGATCGTCTGAACCGGGCCGGCCCGGGGCGCCGGGCGGCACCGTCGCCTTCCTTGGCCTCGGCCACATGGGCGGGCCGATGGCCATCAACCTGGTCAAAGCCGGCTATACCGTGACCGGCTTCGACGTCGTGCCGGCCGCACTGGAAACTGCCCGGGCACACGGCATCGCCACCGCGGACACCGCCGTCGAGGCCGTGGCAGGTGCCGCCGTGGTGCTGACCATGCTCCCCAGCGGCAAACACCTGCTGGACGCCTACCGCGGCACTCCCGGCCAGCCGGGCCTGCTCGCCACCGCAGCCCCCGGCACCCTTTTCCTGGACTGCTCCACGATCAACGTCGATGAGGCCCGCGAGGCCGCCGAACTCGCCGTCGCGGCCGGCCACCGGGCCGTCGACGCGCCGGTGTCCGGCGGCGTCGTGGGGGCCGAAGCGGGCACCCTGACCTTCATGGTGGGGGCGCTGCCGGCGGATTTCGAGGCGGTCAAGCCGATGCTCGAGGTGATGGGCAAGCGCGTAGTCCACTGCGGGGAGCACGGTGCAGGACAGGCCGCGAAGATCTGCAACAACATGATCCTCGGCATCTCGATGATTGCGGTCAGCGAAGCCTTTGTGCTGGGCGAGAAGCTGGGCCTCACACACCAGGCGCTGTTCGACGTCGCGTCCGCGGCCTCGGGCCAGTGCTGGGCGCTGACCACCAACTGCCCCGTGCCGGGGCCGGTTCCCACCAGCCCGGCCAACCGCGACTACCAGCCCGGCTTTGCGGGCGCCCTGATGGCGAAGGACCTCAAGCTGGCGCTCAACGCGCTCTCAAGCACCGGCGTTGCCGCCAGGCTGGGGCCGCTCGCTTCCGAAATCTACGATAGCTTTGCCGCGGAAGGCGGCGCGGGCCGGGATTTCTCCGGCATCATCACCGACATCCGGGACAAATCCGCACACTAGCCGGGCCCGGGTCCTGACAAGCAGGGCAGCGGACATTTCTGAACAGCAGCTGAGGGGACACGCATGACGGAGCAGTACACAAACATTCTGGTGGAGCGCCGGGGACGGGTGGGGCTCGTGACGCTCAACCGGCCCAAGGCGCTGAACGCCCTCAACAAGGCCACCATGGACGAAATCGTGGCCGCAGTGTCGGCCATGGATGCCGACCCCGAGGTGGGGGCAGTCGTGCTGACCGGCTCCGCCAAGGCCTTCGCCGCCGGCGCGGACATCAAGGAAATGCAGTCCAAGGGCTACATGGACATGTACGCCGCGGACTGGTTCCGCGGCTGGGAGGACTTCACCCGGCTGCGCATCCCGGTGGTCGCGGCCGTGTCCGGGTTCGCGCTGGGCGGAGGCTGCGAGCTCGCGATGATGTGCGATTTCATCATCGCCGGCGACAACGCCAAGTTCGGCCAGCCGGAAATCAACCTGGGCGTGCTGCCCGGCATGGGCGGCTCGCAGCGCCTGACCCGCGCGGTGGGCAAGGCCAAGGCCATGGACATGATCCTGACCGGGCGGTTCATGGAGGCCGAGGAAGCCGAACGCGCCGGCCTGGTGTCCCGTGTGGTGCCGGCCGCGGACGTGGTGGAAGAGGCGCTCAAAGCCGCCGAGGTGATTGCCTCCAAGTCCAAGCCGGTGGCGATGGTGGCCAAGGAAGCTGTCAACGCCGCGTTTGAGACCGGGCTGGCCCAGGGTGTGCTCTTCGAACGGCGTGTGTTCCACTCGCTGTTCGCCACTGAGGACCAGAAGGAAGGCATGGCAGCCTTCACCGAGAAGCGCCAGCCGGACTTCACGCACCGCTAAGCAGGGGCGGGCCTACCATCCTGGGGCGCACCAACCCTTCTGTGACGGGCAAACCGCCCGGCGACGCGCCAAAGCCCTGACGCTGCCGAATTCCGGCAGCGGCAGGGCTTTGGCGCGTCGCGGGGCCGTGTCCGCAGCGCCAGGCGATCGGGCCGTGCCGATTCCGAACAGGCCGATGACCAGGGCCATCACGATGAGTGTCACGAGTTCGTGCGCGCGGTTCAGCACCCCAGTCCGGCGGGCCGGTCCTCTCTTTTCGCGGCTACCTCTTTTGGGAGGTAGTTGGATGTCCACGCTTTTGGCTACGGTGAGCTGAGTCACACAGCCTGGCATTGGGGCTGACATCAAAGGAGATTGCCATGACCTCAGTTTCACCGACCTCGCCGGCAGGGCTGCAAGCGCCGCCCAGCCGCAAGACCCTGCGCAAGGTTGCCTTCGCCAGCGCCGCCGGAACCACTATCGAGTTCTACGACTTCTTCATCTATGGCACCGCCGCCGCACTGGTCTTCCCGGTCGTCTTTTTCCCGGCGCTCGGCGCCGCGGCCGGCACCATCGCCTCCTTCGGCACCTTCGCGGTCGCCTTCTTCGCCCGTCCCGTCGGCGCCATCGTCTTCGGGCACTTCGGCGACCGGATCGGCCGGAAGAAAACCCTCATCACCACCCTGCTCATGATGGGCATCGCCACCGTGCTGATCGGCTTCATACCGGACGCCAGCACCATCGGCGTGGCCGCCCCCATCCTGCTGGTGGTGCTCCGCTTCGTGCAGGGCCTCGCCGTCGGCGGCGAATGGGCCGGCGCCACCCTCCTCGTGGCCGAATACGCTCCCAAGGGCAAACGCGGGCTGTTCGGCTCCTTCCCGCAACTGGGCCCGTCGGTTGCGTTCGCACTGGCCAGCGGCACGTTCCTCATCACGAACCTGACGCTCGGGGACAAGTCCGAGGCCTTCATCACCATTGGCTGGCGGGTGCCGTTCATTCTCAGCGCAGTGCTCGTCCTCGTGGGCCTGTGGGTGCGGCTGAGCATCGAGGAAACCCCGGTATTCAAGAACGCCGCCAAGGTCACCGAGACCAGCACCAAGCTGCCCATCCTCGAATCAATCAAACGCCAGCCGCGCGAAATCCTGCTCGCCGGCGGCTCCCTGACGCTCCTCTTCGCGTTCTTCTACGTCGGCACCGCCTACCTCACCAGCTATGCCACGAGTCCCACCGGCATGCAACTGAGCCGGGTGGACGTTCTGAGCACCGGCATTGTCTCCTCCCTCTTCGTCGCCGCCGCCACCCTGGCCTCCGGCATCCTCTCGGACCGCTTCGGCCGCAAGAAGGTCATCGCCACCTCCGGCATCCTGGCCGTGCCGTGGTCACTCGCGCTCTTCCCGATTCTCAGCGCGAACACCGTCTTCGCCTTCGGTGTCGGGCTCACCGTCACCCTGGTGATCTTCGCCATCGCCTACGGCCCCGCCGGCGCCCTGCTTCCGGAGCTCTTTGAGACCCGGTACCGCTACACCGGCGCCGGCATGGGCTACAACCTGGCCGGCGTCGTCGGCGGAGGCATTGTCCCCCTCGTGGCGGCCCAGCTTGCCGGCACGTCCGGGGCCTGGTCCGTCGGGGTCCTGCTCGCCGGAATCGGCGTCTTCAGCGTCCTCTGCACACTGGCGCTGCCCAACCACGAGAAACGGGCGCTGGAAAGCGGAAAGCACCACACCGCCCCGGAGCACGCCGACGGCGCCGGAGCCATCGAGCCCGTCGCCCGGCACTAGGGATCCGAGCGGTTCCGCTGTTGGGGGGGAGCGGGGCTTCCGGTGAAACACCGGAAGCCCCGCTCTTCGGGTTAAACCCCGGCGGCCTGGTTTCCAAAACCGGCGGCCCCGCTTAGGGGATAAACCCCAGCCGGCGTGCCGCGGACACGGCCTCGAGCCGGTTGTGTGCAGACAGCTTGACCATGGCGTTCTGCAGGTAGCTCTTGACGGTCACCGCTTTCAGGCCGAGGCGCTCCGCGGTTTCCTGATAGGAACAGCCCAGTGCCACCTGCGCCAGGACATCAAGTTCCCGCCGGGCCAGCCGGGCCGTGGGATGGACGCCGTCGGCCGGCGGCGGGGCCAGGTGGCTGCCGATGATGTCCAGCTGCCGGGCCAGGTGCGGGTCGGAAACCGTGCCGGCCAGGGAGCGCAGCTCGGCGTGGGCTTCCCGGACGTGCTCCAGCCAGCTGCGGTCCAGGGCCTGGGCGGGTGCGGCCCGGGCCGTGTCGATAATCGAGACCCGCCGGTCCACCTCGTCCCGGACGCGCAGCTCCTCGGCGATCTCGGCGGCCGCCTCCATCCCCTCGCACACAGCATTTTCCCCCAGCGGCATGCTGTCCCGGCTCGCGATGTACAGCACCGCCCGCGACTGTCCCCGGACCACCACGGGGACGGCCGCCATCGAGGTCAGCCGCTCCCGCCTGACGGCCACGTCGTATTCATGGGTGATTCCCTCGGAGGCGATGTAGTCCTCCACGAGGTACGGCCGCCGCTGCGCAAAGACCCGGCCGCCGAGACCCGCGCCGGGGACGACGACGACCTGGTGCAGGCTGGACGTGGCGGTGCCCAGGAAGTCCGTCAGCTGCAGCAGCTCACCGCTGGCCAGCCCGGCGAATAGCACGGCCGGCCGGAACCGTCCGGAGAGCAGCCGCAGCGAGGCACGGAGCAGCTCCCGGTCGTCGGGGCGGGAATAGGCGTTCGGCTGCATGAGTCGTCTCCTGGTGCCGCGGAACCCAGCCACCGCTTTGTGACGGGCGTCAGTCTTGGTCAGGCATTTGAGCCCGGGGGTCACTCGCTGAAGTCGCCGGCGTTTCGGCGGAAGGTGCCCAGGATGCCGATCAGCTGGTCGACGTCATGCTCCGCGAAGCCGGACTGGGCGAACACCTCCGAATTCAGTGCCGCCGTCGCCCGTTTTGCCAGCGTCCGCCCCTCCGGGGTGAGTTCAATCAGGGTGGTGCGCCCGTCCGTCGGATGCGGCGAGCGGAGGACCAGTCCCGCCTGCTGCAGCCGGTCGACGGCGTTCGTCACGGAGGTGGGATGGACCTGCAGCAGCGCGCTGGCCTTGTTCATGGGCAGGGCGCCGCTGCGGGCGAAGCTGAGCAGGGCGAGCAGTTCGTAGCGGGCAAACGTCAGCCCGAACGGCTTCAGGACCCCCTCGATCCGGGCAAGCAGGATCTGCTGGGTCCGCATGATCGCGGTGATGGCAGCCATCGGCGCCGCGACGTCGGACCAGCCGTGCCGTTCCCAGTTCAGCCGGGCGTCGGCGATCGGATCACGCGGCAGCGGCGTTGCCACGGCACCCCCAGTTTCTCGACCTGAATCTCATAAGGTTCAGCGTAGCTTTTCGGCCGCGCTTTTCAGCCCGGGGAAGTCGGCTTCGGAGTACTCCGTGCCGAGCCCGGCCGGGACCGTCCCCCCGCCGTGGCGCAGTTCCTCGCTGTGCCGCAGCTCCACGCGCCGGATCTTGCCCGAGATGGTCTTGGGCAGTTCGGCGAATTCCAGCCGGCGGATCCGCTTGAACGGTGCCAGGTGGTCATGGCAGTAGCGCAGGATGTCTTCGGCGAGTTCCGGGCCCGGTTCGTGCCCGGCCGCCAGCACCACAAACGCCTTGGGCACCGAGAGCTTGAGCGGGTCGGGGGAGGGGACGACGGCGGCCTCGGCCACCGCCGGGTGCTCGATCAGCACGCTCTCCAGCTCGAACGGGGACAGCCGGTAATCCGAGGACTTGAAGACGTCGTCGCCGCGGCCCACGTAGGTGATGATGCCGCGCTCGTCCCGGCTGGCCATGTCGCCGGTGTGGTAGTAGCCGTCACGGAACGCGTCCGCCGTCTTTTCGGGGTCGCCGTAATACGCCTTCATCAGCCCGACGGGGCGGGGGTCAAGGCGCAGGCAGAGCTCGCCGTCGTCGCCTTCCGCGCCGGTGGCGGGGTCCACGAGGACGACGTCGTACCCGGGCAGCGGTTTGCCCATGGCCCCGATCTTGATCGGCTGGCCGGGAGTGTTCGCGATCTGCACGGTGGATTCGGTCTGGCCGAAGCCGTCGCGGATGGTCTGCCCCCAGGCGCGCTGGACCTGGTCGATGACCTCGGCGTTGAGCGGTTCTCCGGCGGAGACCACCTTGGTGGGCGGGTTCTTGAGCAGGGTCAGGTCGGCCTGGATGAGCATGCGCCAGACCGTGGGAGGGGCGCAGAAGCTCGTCACGGACTCGCGGTCCATCTGCGCCATAAGCGCCTTGGCGTCGAAGCGCTCGTAGTTGTAGATAAAGACGCAGGCTTCGGCGATCCATGGCGTGAAGACGTTCGACCAGGCGTGCTTGGCCCAGCCGGGCGAAGCCACATTCAGGTGCACATCGCCGGGTTCCATCCCGATCCAGAACATGGTGGACAGATGGCCCACCGGGTAGGAGGTGTGCGTGTGCTCCACAAGCTTGGCCTTGGAGGTGGTGCCCGAGGTGAAGTACAGCAGCAGCGTCTCGTCGGCCAGGGTCGGCGCGTCCGGGATGAATCCTTCCGCCGCGCCCGCCGACCCGGCGTACTGCAGGGCGGCCGTATTTTCGGCCCCGTCGCCGACCTCGATCAGGGTGTAGGCGCCGGGGACCTCAGCGAACTTGCCGATGTTGGCGCTGCCGACGGCGGCCCAGTTCGCGCCGCCGCGCTCCACCCGGTCCCTGAGGTCATCGGGTCCCATCAGAGTGGTGGTGGGGATCATGACGATGCCCAGTTTGATCCCGGCGAGCATCAGTTCCCAGAGTTCCACCTGGTTTCCGAGCATGATGATCATCCGGTCGCCGCGCCGCACGCCCTGGCCGCGCAGCCAGTTGGCCACCTGGTCGGAGCGCCGGGACAGGTCCGCGAAGCTGCGCCGGGTGGCGGAGCCGTCCTGCTCGACAATTACGAGGGCCGGGTTGTCCGCCTTGGCCGGGTCCGCCGCGATCTGGTCGAACCAGTCCAGGGCGAAGTTGAAGTGTTCAAAGCGTGGCCACTGGAATTCGCTGCGCGCCGCCTCGTAGTCCTTGCGGAGATCAAGCAGGCGGTCCCGTGCTGCGCGGAATTCCTCAGTGACTGTCATGGTGCACCTTTCGAAGTCTGGTGGCGCAGCCGCTCTAAGCCCGGCGCCGTTGCCCGGAGACCACCCGTTGCCTAGTGATCCCCATCACTGTGCAATATACTAGGACATCCAAGGGTTTGGAAGAGCCGACCCGGTTCATGACCGGATCACTACGAAGGGATACATGCCCGTGCAGCCACAAGGACGTGCCAGCGGACTGAGCGTCACCGAGGACGGGACGGCGCTGGAGGGCGTGGCGGCGCCGCCTTTTCCGGATGCGGACCTGATGTACATCGTGGATCTCCTGCCACCGGAGGAACAGTCCCGCTACCAGGAGATCCGGGACTTCCTCCAGTCCCGGATCCGGGCGGCCTCGATCGACTACTGGAACCGTGAGGAGTTCCCCTTCGGGCTGCTCGCCGAGCTCGGCAAGTACGGACTGGGCGGCCTGCAGACGGACGGTACCTCCAAGCTGTTCAAGGGCCTGATGTATGTCGAGGTGGCACGCGCCGATGTGTCCCTTTCCGCGCTCGTGGGGATCCACAACGAGCTGATCGTCGGCATGATCGACCAGCTCGGCTCCGACGAACAGAGGGAGCGCTGGCTGCCGGGGCTCACCGCCTTCACCCAGATCGGCGCCTTCGCCCTGACCGAACCGGACCACGGCTCGGACATCGCCGGCGGGCTGGCCACCACGGCCCGGCTCGAGGACGGCGAATGGGTCATCAACGGCGCCAAGCGCTGGATCGGCGCCGGCACCATTGCGGACTTTGCCCTGGTCTGGGCGCGTGATGTCGCGGACCAGCAGATCAAAGGCTTCATCGTGGAGACGGACCGCCCCGGCTACACCGCCACAAAGATCGCGAACAAGATCGGGCTGCGGATCATGCAGAACGCCGACATCGTGCTCGACGAGGTCCGCATTCCGGAGACCAACTTGCTCCCCGGCGCCACGGACTTCTCCAAGGCCAACGAACTGCTGCGCGATTCGCGCGCGTGGGTGGGCTGGCAGGCGGCCGGCATCCAGCTGGCCGCGTTCGACGTCGCGCGGTCCTACTCGCTGGAGCGGAAGCAGTTCGGCAAGGAACTGGCGCGCTTCCAGCTGATCCAGCAGCAGCTGGCGGAGATTCTGGGCAACGCGTCGGCCTCCCTGTCGCTGATGGCGCAGCTGGCCCGGATCCAGGAAGACGGCAAGCTGGAGATGGTCCAGGCCGCGATGGCCAAATCCACCACCACCCGGCTGGCGCGGGCATCGGTGGCGATGGGGCGCTCGCTGATGGGCGGCAACGGGATCAGCACCGACTACGAGATGGGCAAGCTCTTCGGCGACGCCGAAATCCTCTACACCTACGAGGGCAGCTACGAGATCAACTCGCTGATCGTGGCCAGGGCCGTGACCGGCAAGTCGGCTTTCGTTTAACCGGCTTAGGGGTCCCGCGGGTGCTGCGGGACCCTCTCAGGGCTGGAAACGGTAGCCGATGCCGGCCTCGGTGATCAGGTGCCGCGGAGTGGCCGCCTCCGGTTCCAGCTTGCGGCGGAGCTGCGCCATGTACACGCGGAGGTAGTTGGTCTCCTTCGCGTATGCCGGACCCCACACCTCGGACAGGAGCTGCTGCTGGGTGACGAGCTTCTCCGGATTCCGGACCAGCACCTCCAGCATTTTCCATTCAGTTGGTGTGAGCCGGATGTCCTGGCCGTCGCGGGTGACACGGTGTTTTCCGAGATCCACGGTGAAGGCATCCGTCATGATGGCCGCCGGCTGGTCGGTGTCCGCGCTGCGGCGCAGCAGGGCGCGCAGCCGGGCAAGGAGTTCCTCCAGCCCGAACGGCTTGGTGAGATAGTCGTCGGCCCCGGCGTCGAGGGCATCCACCTTGTCCTGTGAACCGTGGCGTGCGGACAACACGAGAACGGGAACACGGCTCCAGACCCGGAGCTTCCGGATCACGGCGGCCCCGTCCATGTCGGGGAGCCCCAGGTCCAGGATCACGAGGCCCGGCGGGTGCTGCTGGGCGGCGAGCAGCGCCGAGCGCCCGTCAGCCGCCGTGGCAACGTCGTAGCCGTGGGCCTGCAGCGTGATCCGCAGCGCCCGGAGCAGGTAACCGTCGTCGTCGACCACCAGGACGGAGGTCATACCGCGTCCGTCCCGGAGGAAAGGATCGGTGGTGCATGGTGGCGCCCGACGACGGCCGACTGCGGCTGCAGCGGGGCCTGGACCGGCTCCGCCTGGAACGGTGCGCCGGCGGAGAGCGGGAGGCTGATCACCATGGTGAGTCCGCCGCCCGGCGTCGCCTCGGCTGTCAGCCTGCCGCCCATCGCCTCGGTGAATCCCTTGGCGACAGCGAGGCCGAGGCCCACCCCGGTTGCTTGCGTGGCATCATCCAGGCGCTGGAAGGGGCGGAACATGTCCACGACCCGATTCGCCGGGACCCCCGTTCCGTGGTCGATGATGCGCAGCTCCCCGGCCGGGAGGCCATTCACGCTGACAGCCCCGAGACCGCCCGCGGAGCCGGTAATCACAATGTCGGATCCGGGGGCGTACTTGACGGCGTTCTCCACGATGTTCGCGATGACACGCTCGAGCATGCCCTCGTCCGCCTCGACCTCTGCCATGTTGGCAGGGAGCTCAACGCGCACCCGGCCCGGAGCGATCCCGTGCAGTCCGCCGGGAATGACCTCGTACCAGCGCACCGCGCGCAACAGCGGCTTGATCGAATCGGACGTGATCCGGGACATGTCCAGCAAGTTTCCCACCAGCACCTCCAGCCGGTCCGAGCAGTCCTCGATGGTCGCCAGCAACTCCTGCTCCTCTTCCCGGGTGTAGCGGACGCCCTCCTGCCGAAGGGCTCCGACCGCGAGCTTGATTCCGGCCAGCGGAGTGCGGAGATCGTGGGAGACGGCGCGGAGGATCGAAGTCCGCATCGTGTTGCCTTCAGCGAGTTTCAGGACCTCGGACCGGCTGGCCTGCAGTTGCTGACGTTCCAGCTGGGCCATCAAATGGACACCAAAGGCCCCGAGCAGCCGCCTGTCGCTGGCCGGCAGCACCCGGCCGGTCAGGACCAGGCAGGTGGCGGCGTCGATCCATTCGACGTTGTCACCCGGGATGTCCGCCCTGCCGGGACCGCCCCCGCCCCCGGCGCCGTCACCGAGGGCCGGAACGTCGCCGGCACTGGCGATCAGCTGCCAGCCCCCGCCCGGATGGCCCGCGGCCCCAGCGCCGTCACCCGCCAAGCCGCCGTCGTCGTCAGCCCGGCTCAAAAGGGCCGCGCCCCGGACCTGGAAGACTTCCAGCGCTTGTTCCAGCAAACCGACAAGGGTGTCCTCCGAACCAGCAGCCCCGCGCGAGAGGTCCGCGAGGGTGGCTGCCTCCGCACTTGCGAGAGCCGCTTCCTTGGAACGCCGCGCGGAGAGGTCCACCACGGTGGCGACTGCGGCGGACACGCCGACAAACACCAGGAGGGCCAGCGCGTTCTCCGCATCGCTGATGGTCAGGTTGCCCACCGGCGCAGTGGAGAAGTAGTTCACCAGCAGGCTGCTCCAGAGCGCCGCGAGCATCGCGGGCCACAGTCCACCGACCAGGGCCACGGCAACGGATCCGGTGAGCTGGACCAGGACGGTGGTGGCCAGGCTCCTTTCCGGGATCACCGCCAGCAGAAGCTCCAGCAGGGCAGGAAGGCAGACGGCCATCACAAACCCGGTCGTCACGCGGACACGGCCCAGGTCCCGCCGCCGTGGCACCCCCGGGCCTGTGCGCTCAGCCGGCCGGGACACGATGTGGACATCGATGGCGCCGGCTCCGCGGACCACTCTGGCCCCGGTGCGCCTGCCACGGAGGCCTGCCAGCAGTGCGGACACGCCGCCGCGCCGTGGCATTCCGATGACGACCTGGGTGGCGTTGACGCTCCGGGCGAAGTCCAACAGCGCGGCGGCCGGATCGTCGCCGGCCACAACGTGGTAACTGCCGCCCAGGTCCTGGACCAGGCGGCGCTGCGACTCCAGCACCTGCGGCGATTCTGCGGCCACCTTGTCCGCTGCACGCACGTGCACCGCCAGGAGGTCGCCGCTGTTGACCCGGTTGAGGATGCGTGCCCCGCGGCGGATCAGGATCTCGCCCTCCGGGCCGCCGGGCAACCCGACGACAACCCGTTCCCGGGCGGGCCAGCTGGTTTCGATCCCTTTTCCCGCCCGATAGCTTGCGAGCCCCTCATCGACCCGGTCCGCCAGCCACAGCAGGGCCAGCTCGCGCAGGGCCGCCAGGTTGCCCGGACGGTAGTAGCCTGCGAGCGCAGCATCGATCCTGTCAGCGGCGACGATCTTGCCGTCCGCCAGGCGCTGCCGCAGGAGCTCCGGGGAGATGTCCACCAGCTGGATCTGGCCGGCCCGCCGGACGATCTCATCAGGCACGGTCTCCGCCGGCCGGTCCTCGGTGATGGTGCTGACGACGTCGCTGAGGGAAGCAAGATTCTGGACGTCCAGGGTGGAAAGAACGTTGATGCCGGCATCCAGCAGTTCGTCAACGTCCTGCCACCGGTGGGCGTTCCGGCTGCCCGGCGGATTGGTGTGGGCATACTCATCCACCAATGCAGTGGCGGGCCCGCGGCGGATCACTGCGTCCAGATCCAGCTCTTCGAGATGGAGCTCCCGGTAAGGGACGCGCGCGGCCGGGATGAGCTCGAGCCCTGCCAGCAGGGCACGTGTGTCGCGGCGGCCGCGGTCCCGGGCGAACGCGACGACGACGTCCTCGCCGCCATCGCGCAGCCGGTGTCCTTCCCGGAGCATCGTGTAGGTCTTGCCGACACCGGGCGCAGACCCCAGAAAAATGCGCAGCGTTCCACGTGCCATGGAGCCATTCTTGCATTCACGTCCGTTTCGCGGAGGGCCGCGCCGCGTCAGGGATTCGTCAAGATCCCCGCCGGGGCTGGGAGGCCGCGGCCGGCCGCTGCTAGCTTCACAACTGGGAACCGTGCGGCGCCCGCACCAGCAGGCCGCGCCGTGAGGGAAGGAAGACATGACCACGCTGAGCAGGCCGCCGGCAGACCCGTCGGCTCCGCGGCCACGGGCCAAGGCGACGATGGGGAACTGGCTGTTGTTCGGGCTGCAGGACAGCAAGGGCAGCCACCAGGGCCCGGGCGGAATGCCCACGGCCCACGAGAAAAAACACTCCTGGTGGCAGGTGATGTGCCTGACCGGCGTCGACTATTTCTCCACGCTGGGCTACCAGCCGGCGATCGCCGCGCTCGCCGCGGGCGTGATCTCGCCGCTGGCGACCCTCGTGCTCATTCTCATCACGCTGTTCGGCGCACTGCCCGTCTACCGGCGCGTGGCCGGCGAGAGCCACCGGGGCGAGGGCTCCATCGCGATGCTCGAGCGGCTCATGCCGCGTTGGGGCGGGAAGCTGTTCGTCCTGGTCCTGCTGGGCTTCGCCGCAACGGACTTCATGATCACCATGACACTTTCGGCTGCGGACGCCACGGCGCACCTGATCCAGAATCCGATAGCCCCGGGCTGGCTGCAGGGACAAAACGTGTTGATCACGCTCATCCTCCTGGCGCTGCTGGGTGCCGTTTTCCTCCGCGGTTTCAAGGAGGCCATCGGTGTCGCCGTCGTCCTCGTCGCCGTCTATCTGGGACTGAACCTGGTGGTGTTGGCCGCTTCGGTCTTTGAAGTCTTCACCCACCCCCTGGCCGTGGACAACTGGTGGCAGGCGATCTCCACCTCGCACGGAAACCCGCTGCTGGCTGTCGGCTTTGCCCTGCTCGTCTTCCCCAAGCTGGCACTGGGCCTGTCCGGGTTCGAGACGGGGGTGGCCGTCATGCCGCAGATCCGGGGGCACGACAGCGACACCGAGGACAATCCGGCCGGCCGCATCGCGGGCGCCCGCAGGCTCCTGACCACCGCTGCCGTAATTATGAGCAGCTTCCTGATCGTCAGCAGCTTCACGACTGTGGTGCTCATCCCGGAGCAGGAATTCCAGCCTGGCGGCCAGGCGAACGGGCGGGCGCTGGCGTTCCTGGCCCACGAACACCTCGGAGTGGGGTTCGGCACCGTCTATGACATCAGCACCATCGCGATCCTCTGGTTCGCCGGGGCCTCCGCCATGGCCGGGCTGCTGAACCTGGTGCCCCGCTACCTGCCCCGCTACGGCATGGCCCCCGGCTGGGCACGGGCCGTCCGGCCGCTGGTGCTCGTCTTCACCCTGGTCGGCTTCCTGATCACCTGGCTCTTCAACGCCGACGTCGACGCGCAGGGCGGTGCCTACGCCACCGGTGTGCTGGTGCTGATGACGTCGGCGGCGGTGGCCGTGACGCTCTCGGCCCGACGTCAGCGTCAGCGCAAACGCACGCTCGGCTTCGGCGTCATCGCCGTCGTGTTCATCTACACCACCGTGGCGAACGTCATCGAACGGCCCGAAGGCATCCGGATCGCTTCGGTCTTCATTTTGGGGATCATCGTGATTTCGCTGCTGTCGCGGGTCCGGCGCTCGTTTGAGCTGCACGCCACCCACGTCCACCTGGACCGTGCGGCGCTGGAATTCATGTCCGATGAGCTGGAGGGGCCCATCCGGATCATCGCCCATGAGCCGCTCCGGATGAGCGCAGAGGCCTACCGGCAGAAACTGGAGTCCGCCACGGAAGTCAGCCACTTGCCGCTGGACTACCGCGCCCTTTTCCTTGAGGTGATCGTGGACGACTCCTCCGACTTCGAGACGGAGCTCGCCGTCCGCGGGATCACCCGGCACGGCTACCGGATCCTGGAAGTCCATGGACCAGTGGTTCCGAACACGATCGCCTCGGTCCTGCTGCACATCCGCGACGTGACCGGCCTGATGCCGCACATCTATTTCCGCTGGACCGAGGGGAATCCGGTCAGCAACCTCCTGCGGTTCCTGGCTTTCGGCGAGGGCGAGATCGCTCCCGTGACCCGCGAGGTACTGCGCGAAGCCGAACCGGACGTCACCAAACGGCCCTGGGTGCACGTCGGCTGACGGCGGCGCAAGGCAAATGGCAGCCCCAACAACAAACGCCCCTCCCGAGGAAAAACCTCGAGCGGGGCGTCTGTGGTCTTAGGGAAAGCATGGCGGCCGGCTGGCCGGTGCTGCTATCCGGAGTACTTAGAGCGGGCGGATGTTCTCGGCCTGCGGGCCCTTCGGGCCCTGGGTGACGTCGAACTCGACCTTCTGGTTCTCGTCCAGCGAGCGGTAGCCGCTGCTGGCGATTGCCGAGTAGTGGGCGAAAACGTCGGCTGACCCGTCATCCGGGGCAATGAAGCCAAAACCCTTTTCGGCGTTGAACCATTTAACTGTGCCTGTAGCCATGCCATATCCTTCTGAAATGCTGCTGATCTCCGGCGGCCCGGAGGCCAACGGCTGCGGAGACATTCGTCCGCTGTTGCCCAACCTACGGGGCCGGGGGCCGCGGTGCAAGAGGCCAACGGGGGCATTTCGTCCCGTCCCCGGACTATAGTCGGGGCAACATGACAACAATCTCGGTCGTTATCCCTACCCGGAACGACGCTGACATGCTCGCGGGCTGCCTCGCCGCCCTTGCCCGGCAGACCCGTCCGGCTGATGAAATCGTCGTTATTGACAACGCCAGCACGGACAGCACCGCGGAGGTATGCGCCGCCGCGGGCGTGCGGCGGATCGCCGTCGAACTCCCGGGCATCGCTGCGTCCACGGCGTTTGGCTTCGATCAGGCACGCTTCGAGCTGCTCGCCCGGCTGGACACGGACTCGGTTCCGCCCACCGACTGGCTCGAACGCGTTGCAGCCATCCTCGAGAAGGCAGGTCCGCTGTCCGCAGTGTCCGGTCCCGGCGATTTCTATGGGGAAACCCGGTTTGCCCGGTGGGTGGGCACGAGCGTCTACATTCCAGGGTATTTCTGGGCCATCGGCTGGCTGCTGGGGCATCCTCCGCTGTTTGGCTCGAATTTCGCCCTGCGTTCGGACGTGTGGGAGCGCATCCGCGGCTCCGTCCATCGCGGCCTACCGCCGGTCCACGATGATCTGGACATTTCCTACCAGATCCCGCCCGAAGTGACGGTGATCGCGGATCCCTCGCTGCGGGTGCAGGTCTCAGCGCGGCCGCTGGCGGACTGGCACTCTGTCGGGAGCCGGCTGGCGATGGCGTGGACCACCTTTGCCATCGAGTTCAAGGAGGAGGGCCCGTTCCGGCGGCGCCGCCGCCGGCGCCAGTGGGAACGTGACCACCCGCGTCAGACGGCTCCGTAGAGCGCGATCAGGTCCCGGCTCATCTGGTGCGGCGAGGTCTCACTCGGGCTGTGTCCGCCGCGGTAGACCGCGATGCGCGCGCCGATCGACTGCGCGAAGCAGCGGTGGAGCGCCAGCGGCCACAGGTCGTGTTCGCCGACGGCGACGAACTTCGGCAGCGACGCCGCGGCCAGTGCCGCCCGCAGATCGGGCGCGTGCTGCATCAGCCCGAAGATGTCGCTCACGGAGCTCCGGCGGGTGAACCGGAACCGGTATTTCACAAACCGTATCCGGTTGGGCGGCACGTGCACGACGTTGACCCGGATGCCCCAGATCATCAGTGCCGCGCCGACCCGTGGGCTGGCCCAGCCGCTGAACCGGCCGATGCGCTGCACGCCGCTGAAGCTCTGGCCGGGCTCGGGCGGGCAGCTGAGCAGCGTCAGGCTCCGGAACTTTTCCGGACGCCGGGAGAAGGCCAGCTGGGCGACGATCGCGGCAAAGGAATACCCGACGACGTGTGCGGGACCTTCTTCGGCGTCGAGCATGGCGAGCAGGTCGTTGGTGAACAGGTCGTAGTCGTAGTGGGCGCGCGGGGGCACCAGGTTTTCGGGGCCCGCCGCAGCCGACTCGTACTGGCCGGCGATGTCGTAGCTCAGGACGTAGTACCCGGCAGCGGCGAGCTCGGGAAGCATCAGGACAAAATCTTCCTTGGATCCGGTGGCCCCGGGGACCAGGAGCACCCGCGGGTTTCCCGGCGTGCCCATGGAAACGGTGGCGAGTGTTCCGCTGGGGGCGTCGAAGCTGCCACGGACAGCGCCGGCGGGGAGGGCGGCCCAGTCCACGTCGCCCAGGGCGGCATCGCGGCGGGCGGCTTCATCAACCAGCGCCGATCCGAACCCCTCAGGTTCCGGACTGTTCTGTGCGTTGCTGCCAGCAGACACCATGGACTAAACATAGCCCGGTGCGGCTGCGCGTGGGGCGGATCCGGCAGGAGTGGCGGCGCTTGGGCCGCCGGCGCCTAGGCCACTTTGCGCACGAAAGCGTGCAGCCGGCGGTACACTTCCTGCGATTCCGGGTAGCGGAAGTCCTGCTGCCAGGTGTGTTCGGTGTTGGAACTTTCCCAGTCGTAGATGAGGCTGTCCACGGGGACGGAATGTTCGCGCAACCGGGCGATGAAGTTCAGGTTGGCGGCGTAGAAGAAGTCCCGTTCCGAGGTGGTTACAAAGACCGGCGGGAAGCGGGCATCCAGCCATTCGATCGGGGAGAGGAAGCCCGCACCCTTGCGGAGCGCCTCCAACCTGGCCCCGCCAAGGCCGCGGCTCCGGCCGCCGGAACGGAGGGCGGGCAGCAGCATGCGGATGAAGTTCAGGCTCAGCACGAAGCCCTTTTCGAAGAAAACGGAGAAGTCCACCACGCTGCAGTGCTGGACCAGGCCCTTGAAATCGGAGGCAGGCACAGCCGGTGTCAGGCCATGGTGCCGCGCCAGTTCAGGCCGGAAGCTGGCCGCGGTCAGGAGGGCCGCGATCTGGCCGCCGGCGGAGTCGCCGCCGAGCACGATCCGCGATCCGTCGCCGCCATAGCCGGCGATGTTCTGCCGGACCCAGGCCAGAGCGGCGTTGGCGTCCGCCAGGACGTGGGCCATCTGGAACCGCGGTGCCTTCCGGTAGTTCACGTTGACCACCACCATGCCGCCTTCGGCCTGGCTCGCGCAGTATTTGGTCAGCGAGGCTTTGTCCCCGGACGTCCAGCCGCCGCCGTGGAAGTACACGTAGACCGGCAATCCGCCCGGCACGGTGTCGCCGGCTGCGTCGCCGGCCGCTGCGGCGCCGGGCGCCGCGGTGCCGCCGGGACGGGACGGCGTAATGACGTCGAGGCGGTGCCCCCTGATGCCGTCGCCGACGAAATCGATGTCACGGAAGTATTCGACGCCGGTAATCGGGTCGACGTTGAAGCGGGCGTTCTCACTGGCCTTCACCGAGTGCATCAGCAGCCGCCAGGTCCACACCGGAACCCGCCGCAGGACGTTCCTCGCCTTGCGGGCCGGTGCGAACGTGCCGCCGGACGGCTGCGGCTGGCGCCGGGTCAGCTGAAACGGCGACGGATGGTGCGTTGGCTGGTGGGCCGGTGTGGTCATGGTCCCATTCTATCTGGCACAACTGTGCTACAGCTGTGAGGCCAGCCTGCCCTGCCTCGATCGACGCGCCTGCTGCGGCACGGTTTGCGGGGACTACGGCGTCACGGGATTACGGCTCCTCGCGGATGGTGCCGGCCGCGCCGTCCACCGTGACCGTCTGCCCGGTCCGCAGCCGTGTCGTGGCGTCCGGGACGCCGACGACGGCGGGGATGCCGTACTCGCGGGCCACCACGGCCCCGTGGGATATCACCCCGCCCATTTCCATGACCAGGGCCCCGGCGGTCAGGAACAGCGGGGTCCAGCCGGGGTCCGTCGAGGGGGCCACCAGGATGTCGCCGGGTTCCAGATGGGCGCCCACCGGGTCCATGATCACTCTGACCCGTCCGGTGGCGGTCCCGGCCGAGGCAGGTGTTCCGGCAAGGGCGCCGGAGACGGGCTGTTTCGCCATCATCGCGGCTTCGACGTCGGTGCCGTCGGACAGCAGCAGCCGGGGGATGCGCCGCCGTCGCAGTTCAACGTCGTACAGCCGGCGTCGGTCCGCGACGATGCCGTGCAGATCCGCCCCGCGCAGGCCGACCCGGAGTTCGTCGAAGTCGAGGAAGAACACGTCGCCGGCGGCGGCGATGGTGCCGGCCGAGGCCATGTCCGCGCCGATCCGCAGCAGTTGCCGGTGCATTTCGGCGAGCACCAGCACAATGTAGAACTTGGGCAGCTCGCGCATTCCCGCCAGTTGCCGCACGCGGCGCAGGCTGAGTTCCAGCGCCCGGGCGCGCCTGGGGCTCCGGGCCCGTGTCCGGTCCACCAGGCTGCGGATCCTGTCCTCCGCGTGCTCGGCTGCGCGGGCAAACTGCCGGTCTGGGGCCTGCTCCGGATCCTCGACGCGGAGGTAGTTGGAGATCATGCCGAGGATGTGGTCGGGCTTCTCGGACCAGCGGGGCATGCCGAGGTCTATTTCCGCGACGGCGCGGTGGCCGTAGCGGGCGAGGAAGCCGCGCACCCCGACCTGGGCCTGCGGCGGCAGTTTTCCGGCCAGATAGGCGGCGGACAACTCCTCGGGAGGCTTCGTCAGGAACTCCCCCTGCGACACCGGGTCGTCCCCGATGGACACGGCAAGCCGCCAGAGTTCCAGGTCCATTTCAGTCGTGATGTTGTGGGGGAGGCCGCGCAGGACAGCCTCCAGCTCCCGGGGCGCCGCGATGCCGCGGAGCAGCCTGCGGGCCACGGCCAGCATGACGTAGCCAAGGGACGGCCCGGGCAGGGTGGCCTGGATCAGGCCGCCGATCGTCCGGTCCAGGATCGCCCGGGTGTAATCGAGCCGCTGGACCGCGCTGGCGGGTTCGGCGAGCGAGAGCCCGGCTTCGAGCTGTTTCCCGTACTTCTTCGCCCGGCGCAGCTCGGCGGCGGGACGGAATGCGGGACGGAGCATGGCGGGAATGAGCCGCAGCATGAGGACGACGATGTCCGTTTGTTCCGTGTCGCCAGTGCGCCGGGGCGGTTGCGGGAGCCTGCGCCGGGCAGCGGCTTTGCGGAGGGACTCCCGGAAGGAGTGCTCGATGAGGCTGAACCTGGGGTCCTCAAGCAATGCCGGCATCACGGCACCGGACCTGCCGTCCGCCAGGGGGAGCACCCGCAGCAGGTAGGCGCGGCCGTACTTGTTGCGGGCCACCGCCGTCAGGTCCACGTACATCCGCAAGCCGGGATTGACGTACCGCCAGGGCCCCTTGCTGTTCCGCATCACCTCGAGGACGGCCAGGCCCATCGGGGTGATGGGCCGGGTCAGCCCCTGGAACAGGGTGCCGCAGAGGTACACCCGGGTCGGGGCCGCGGCGCCGGCTGCGGCGTCTTCAGGCGCGGGCTCCGGCAGCGGATACAGCGTGGTGATCGGGCGCGACTGCGTCAGCCAAAGCTTGCCGCCGGTGTCGATCGCCCATTCGATATCCTGCGGCGCCCCTAGCAGGCGCTGGACGCTGTCTCCCAGCGCGGTGAGTTCCTGCAGCTGGGCATCGCCCAGGCCAAGGTCCAGGCCAGGGGCCTTTCCGGGTTCCTTGCCTCCCGGGGTCCGCGACGTGACCCGACCTGATGCTGTCTCCAGCACGAACTGGTCCGGGTTGACGGCTCCCGAAACGACGGCCTGGCCCGAGCCCGGGCCCGCGTTGATGACCGTCTCCGTCCGGGTCCCGGTGACGGGGTTGGCCGTGAACAGCACCCCTGCGGTGGCGGCGTCGGCCATGGCCTGGACGACGACGGCGAGCCCGACGTCGCGGTTGCTGATCCCGTTGGCGGACCGGTACGCCACCGCCCGGTCGCTCCAGAGGGACGCCCAGCAGCGCCGGACCGCCTCCACCACGGCGTCGGCGCCGACGACGTCGAGGTAGGAGTCCTGCTGGCCGGCGAAACTGGCGAAGGGCAGGTCCTCCGCCGTGGCCGAGGAACGGACCGCCACCGGCAGAGCGCCGCCCATGGCCCCGTAGGCGGTTCGGACGGCGGCATCCACCGCGGACGGGATCGGAGATTCCCCGATCAACGCCCGGGCCCGCCCGGCAGCAATGCCGAGGGCCGACCTGTCTTTTTCCGTCCCTTTCCCGGTCCCGGATCCAATCGCGTCGAGCTCGGCCGCGAGGGCATCAAGCCCAGGCGGAGCCGCCAGTTCATAGGCGACAGTGGTCAGGCAAAACCCTGAGGGGACCGGCAGCCCGGCCGCCACGAGTTTGCCAAGGTTCAGGGCCTTTCCCCCCACGAGCCGCAACGGAGCCGCTCCGGCCCCGCCGAGGTCCAGGACGAGAGGTTCAACGGCGGAATGGTGCGCCGGCGGGGTGTCAGGGACGGAATCCACGGCCCGCTCCTACGGAAGGTCCGCTGGACTGCCGTTGTCCTCCCACATCACGTCCAGGTTGCGGAACACCGGCGGCCCGTCGCAGAGGGCCGCCATCTGCGCGGCGAAATCGGAGGTCTCGGGCCGCACGGAGTTCTCCATGGCCGAATCGTAGGAATCGAATTCGACCAGGGTGAGATACGTTCCGGGGCGGTCGCGGTCCGCGGTGGCAAGGATCCGGCGGAAGGTGGGCGCCGTGGATCCTTCGGTCCGGGAGGGCCGGCCCAGGGCTTCAATTTCCTCGATGCGGGAGGTCTGGAATTCGATAATCTGCACAAACCTTGCCATGACGACTCCTCGACGGCGGCGGATGCTGATGCTGATGCGCTTCACGCTAGACCCAGCGCATGTGCAGTACAAGAGCCCGGAAGCGGGCACGCGCACGAGCCCGCGCGGGAGGCCGGGAACGAGGCGGCCCGGCGCCCGGGGACGAGGCGGCCCGGCGCCCGGGGACGAGGCGGCCCGCGGCCCGGGCACCCGCCCGCGGCGCCGCCGTCGGACGCCCTCCTAGGGGGTCAGCAGGACCTTGATGGCGCGCCGTTCATCCATTGCGCGGTAGGCCTCCGCGGCTTCCTCCAGCGGCATCACAACGTCGAAGACGCGGCCCGGATTGATCGTGCCGGCGAGGACGTCCGCCAGCAGTTCCGGGATGTAGGTCCGTGCCGGGGCCATGCCGCCGCCAATGGAAATGTTCGTGTCGAAGAGGTAGCGCAGCGGGACCTCGCCGCCGCCGGTGGGGACGCCGACAAAGCCCAGCGCCCCGCCCGGACGGGTGCTGTGCAGCGCCTGTTCCATCGACTCCTTGGTCCCGACACACTCGAGGACGGAATCGGCGAGCACTCCGCCGAGGAGTTCGCGGACCTTGGCGACGCCGTCGTCCCCGCGCTCCTCCACGATGTCGGTGGCCCCGAACTCGCGGGCGATCGCCTGCCGGTCGGCGTGGCGGGACATCGCGATGATCCGTTCCGCACCGAGCCGCCTGGCGGCCAGCACCCCGCAGAGCCCGACGGCGCCGTCGCCCACCACCACGACGGTCCGGCCCGGGCCGGCCTTCGCGGCGAGGGCCGCGTGGTGGCCGGTCGCCATGACGTCGGAGAGTGTGAGCAGGCTCTTCAGGAGGGCTTCGTCCGGTTCCGTGATCCCGGGAACCTTGACGAGGGTGGAGTCGGCGAGCGGGACGCGGACCGCCTGGCCCTGGCCGCCGTCGACGGCGTGGCCCGTGTCGTCCTTGCCGCCCCAGCCGGCCAGGTGCTCGCAGGCCACAGTGACGCCGTTGAGGCACTGGGGGCAGGCGCCGCAGCTGATCACGAACGGCGCGATCACCAGGTCTCCGACCGCCAGGCTGGTGATCCCGGAGCCGACACTCTCCACGGTGCCGATGAACTCGTGACCAATCGCGGTGGGTTTGTGGATGGGCCGCACACCGCGGTAGGGCCACAGGTCCGACCCGCAGACGCACGAGGCGGTGACTTTGACGACGACGTCGGTGGGCAACTGGACGGTGGGGTAGTCGCGGTCCTCGACCCGGATGTCACCGGGGGCGTGGATGATGGTGGCGCGCATGGAGGCTCCTCGGGTTGCAGGCTGGGCTGGGACCGAGTTTAGTCCTCCGCTTCCGATCACCACCCTGATCTACGGTTTGGCCCTTGTGCTTGCCGCCGTTCCTGCCCTTGTATTGATCGCCAGGGGCACCAGCATGACACCCATCAACCCGGCCGCCGCATCGCCGGCAGCCTCCTGAAAGGAATTGACATGACCTACACGCTCCCCGCCAACATCGCGGAACGGCCCATTACCGTCATCGGCGGCGGAACCCTGGGCCGGCGCATCGCCTTGATGCTTTCACTCCAAGGCGCCGAAGTGCGCGTCTACGACACGGACATCACGGTGGCCAAAGCCGCGATCGAGTACATCGCCACGCAGCGCCACCGCGCCGTGGAAGAGCTCGGCGGTAACCCGGCGGTCCGTCTTGCGGCGAGCGACAATCTCGTCGACGCCCTCCGGGATTCGTGGCTCGTGGTCGAGGCGGTCCCCGAAAAGCTTGGCCTCAAGCAGGCAATTTTCGCTGACCTTGACCAGCTGGCGGCCCCGGACGCCGTGCTGGCCAGCAACTCTTCGTCGTTCGCCTCCTCGGAATTCATTGGCGGAGTGAACAGCCCGGAGCGTGTCCTGAACATGCACTTCTACATGCCGCCGGACGTGCGTTCGGTAGAGCTGATGTCCAGCGGCCAGACCGACCCGCAGCTCATCGAGCTGCTCATGGCCGAGCTGCCGAAGTACGCGCTGGTCCCGCACCGGGTGCGCAAGCAGAGCACCGGCTTCATCTTCAACCGGATCTGGGCAGCGATCAAGCGCGAATCGCTCCTGGTCGTGGCCGAGGGCGTGGCCGAACCGCGCGACGTGGACGCCTTGTTCGCCGACGTCTTCAAATCCGAAACCACTCCCTTCCGTTTCATGGACGAGGTGGGACTGGACGTGGTCCTGGACCTTGAGAACCACTACTGCGAACTGGCCGGGGTGGAAAACAAATCGGCACCGATGCTGGAGGAATACATCGCGAACGGCTGGCTGGGCGTTAAAAGCGGCCGTGGCTTCTACAACGACTACGCCTGAGCCCCACACCCCCGCCCCGCCCCCACTGCCAACGCGGGGTCAGATACGGCCCATTAAGCCCCCCGGCATGGGCGGTATCTGACCCCGCGTTGGTTCCTGTGGTTCTTCTAGACGGCTTCGAGGACGCTGACGTAGTTGGCGATCCCGACGCCGCCCATGTTCTGCACCGCAGCCCGGCGCGGGTTGGCCAGTTGCATGCCGCCGGCGGTGCCGGTGAGCTGCATCGCGGCGATGACGTGCTGCGAGACGCCGGTGGCGCCCACGGGGTGGCCCTTGGCCTTGAGGCCGCCGGAGACGTTGATGGGCAGCTTGCCGTCCTTGAAGACCCAGCCTTCCTCGACAGCGCGGGCGCCCTGGCCCGGTTCGGTCAGCCCCATGGCCTCGTACATCAGCAGCTCGGCGATGGTGAAGCAGTCGTGCACCTCTGCGAAGTCCAGCTCATCGAGCCCGACGCCGGCCATCCCCAGCGCGCGCTGCCAGGAGGCGCGCGTCGCGGTGAAGGCGGTGGGGTCCCGGCGCGCGGCGGGGAAGAAGTCGTTGGCCTGGCCGAAACCGGCGAGCCGGACGGGCGCGGTGGCCCCGCCGGTCGGGGCGAGGCTCAGCACGACGGCGGCGGCGCCGTCGGACACGGGCGAGCAGTCGGTGCGGCGCAGCGGGTCCGCGACCATCGGGTTCTTGTCCGAGACGGTCCGGCAGAACTCCTCGCCGAGGTCCTTGCGGAGCTGGGCGTAGGGGTTGTCGACGCCGTTGCGGTGGTTCTTCGCGGCGATGGTGCCCAGCACGTCCGAAACCGGTCCGTAGCGCTTCTCGTAGTGCTTGGCCACCTCCGCAAAAAGCCCTGTGAAGCCGGTGCTGGAGGCCTTGCCGGCCATGTCGTAGTCCGCGCCGAGCAGGGCGGCCCCGACGACGTCGGCCCCGGCCTGGGTCATCTTTTCGGCGCCGATCACGAGTACGGTCCTCGCGGTTCCGGCCAGCAGCGACTTGGTGCCCTGCTGGAACGCGGCGGACCCGGAGGCGCAGGCGTTCTCGACCCGGGTGGACGGGACGTTGGCCAGTTGCTCCGAGACCTGCAGGGCCAGCGAGGACGGGAACGCCAGCGGCATCATGCCGGAGTTGAACTGGCCGAGGTAGATTTCGTCAATCTGGCCCGGCTCGATCCCGGCGTTGCCGATCGCTTCCGTGGCGACCTGGACGATAAGGGATTCCAGGGTCTCGTCCGTGAGTTTGCCGAAGCGGCTGTGGCCCCAGCCGGTCAGCAGGACGTCTTTGCCGAACTGTTCGCGCAGGCTCATGCCGTGGCTCCTTCAAGGGTGGGGGTGGTGTTGAGGGTCGGGGCGACGTCGAAGCGGGCTTCGGTTTTCCTGCGGAGTTCCTCCACGGTGACGCCGGGGGCAAGGCGGGTCAGCGTGAGCTGCCGGGCGCCCCCTGTTTTTTGGTCCACCTTCACCAGGTCAAACACCGCGAGGTCGCTGATGATGCGGTCAACACAGCTCAGCCCGGTCAGCGGCAGGGTGCATTCCGTGACGATCTTGGCGGTGCCGTCCTTGGCGTTGTGTTCGGTGAGCACCACGACGCGCGGGGTGCCGGCGACGAGGTCCATGGCGCCGCCCATGCCCTTGACCATTTTGCCGGGGATGGTCCAGTTGGCGAGGTCGCCGTTCCCGGACACCTGCATGGCGCCCAGGATGGCGACCTTGACGTGCCCGCCGCGGATCATGCCGAAGGAGGCGGCGGAGTCGAAGATGCTGCCGCCGGGGAGGACCGTGACGGTCTGCTTGCCGGCGTTGATGAGGTCGGCGTCCTCCTCGCCCTCGTAGGGGAACGGCCCCATGCCGAGCAGGCCGTTCTCGCTCTGCAGGACGACGCGGACGCCGTCGCGCAGGTTGTTGGCGACCAGCGTGGGGATGCCGATGCCAAGGTTGACGTAGTCGCCGTCGTTGAGTTCTTCGGCCGCGATGGCGGCCATTTCATTCCGGGTCCAAGCCATGATGTGTCTCCTGAAGAAAGTAGGGGCGGCGCTCAGGCCGGAACGGGTGCGGTTTCCGCGGCTGCGGCTTCGGCGCGGGGGCGGACCGTCCGCTGCTCGATGTCCTTGACCCTTGCGCTGGCCTGCACGAGGCGCTGGACGAAGACGCCGGGGGTGACGATGTGGTGCGGGTCCAGCTGGCCGGGCTCCACGATCACTTCGGCTTCGGCCACCGTCACTGCGCCGGCCGTTGCCACGACGGGGTTGAAGTTCTGGGCGGTGTAACGGTAGATCAGGTTGCCGTCGGTATCGGCGGTGTGCGCGTGCACCAGGGCGACGTCGGCCTTGATGGCCCGTTCCTGGACGAAAGTCTCGCCGTCGAACTCGGCCAGCGGCTTGCCTTCGGCGACAAGGGTCCCGACGCCGGTCTTGGTGTAGAACGCCGGGATGCCGGCGCCGCCGGCGCGGAGGCGCTCGGCGAGGGTGCCCTGCGGGGTGAACTCCACCTCCAGTTTGCCGGCCAGGTACTGCTCGGCGAAGAGCTTGTTCTCGCCCACATAGGAGGCGATGACCTTGCGGACCTGTCCGGCTTCGATCAGGATGCCAAGGCCCTTGCCGTCCACGCCCATGTTGTTGGACACCACGGTGAGGTCTTTGACGCCGGAATCGCGCACCGCCTCGATCAGGTCAGCCGGGATGCCGCTGAGGCCAAAGCCTCCGACGGCGAGCGTCATGCCGTCCCGCAGGACGTCCTGCAGCGCGGCGGCCGCTCCGGATTTCAACTTCGACATCGGATCTCCTCATTGAGCTCTTGACGCAATCCACTTTGTGGACTGTTCCTCTGCTGTTGGAGCCTACGGTGCCGAAATGGCGGCTGTCAATGGATGATTCCGGCCCCAAGGGTGCCGTTTTTACAGTGTGGACGGTACGCTTGTGCATGTCCACAATGTGGATGGTTTGGGTGGATCTAACGCAAAGTCGAGGGATATATGACTTCAACACCGGTCCAGGGAGCGCAGGTTGTCAGCCGCGTCGCGTCCCTGCTGCGCATTGTCGGACGGAAGCCGGAAGGTTCTCCTCTGGTGGAACTCGTCAGGGAGTCCGGGCTCACCCGCCCCACAGTGCACCGGCTGCTTTCCTCGCTGGCCTCGGAGGGCCTGCTGGACCAGGACCCGCAGAGCAGCAACTGGGTGCTGGGCCCGGAGATCCTGCTGATGGGCTCGGTGGCCTCAGCCCGCTTTCCGCTCGAGGACATCGCCCGGCCCAGTCTCCGCCGGCTCGCCGAAGAGACCGGCGAAAGTGCCTTCTTCTCCATCCGCCGCGGCGCCGAGACGGTGTGCCTGCTCCGGGAGGAGGGCAGCTTCCCGGTGCGGTCCTTCGTGCTGCACGAGGGGGTCCGCTTCCCGCTCGGGGTTGCATCCGCCGGCACCGCCATCATGGCGTTCCTGCCCGAGGCGGAGCAGGAGGAGCTGCTCGCCGGGTGGGCTGCGCATGCGCGCGATTTCGCGGCCGCGCACACCGAGGCCCTGGTCCGGGAGAACCTGGCGAAGACGCGCCAGGCCGGCTACTCGGTCAATCCCGGGCTGGTGCTGGAGGGCAGTTGGGGGATGGGTGCGGCGGTCTTTGACCAGCGCGGCCGCCCCGCGTGGGCGTTGTCGCTGACGGGAATTGAGCCGCGCTTCAAGGGAGAACGGCAGGAGTTGCTGGGCCGCCTCCTGATGGAGGAAGCCCACCGGATCTCCGCCCTGCTGCAGGGGACGGCGGGGGCCGTGTAGCGGGCGTCGCTTCGCAGGCGCCGTCTATCTGGTGCCGTTCAGTTGGTGCCGGGGCCCAAGGTGCTGCGGGCTGCCGCGCGGGGCGAGTTCCGGCGTCGTGGTTCACCGGCTGCTGCCGCCGCCGCGGGGCACTTTGGTACGGACACGCCGGGCTTTGGTGCGGAACGGTCCAACCAGCGCTCAAAGTGCCCCCGGGCGGCGGGCATCCTGGCGCCGGCTACTTCCACCAGGTGTCGAAGATGGTGACCGGGACGGTGCGCTTGTGCCGGGTGCGGAGGTATTTCTGTTCGATCAGCTCGGCTGCGGCCACGGGGATGTCGTGGCCTTCGAGGTAGTCATCGATCGTGTCGTAGCTCAGGCCCAGTTCGTCCTCGTCGGTGCGGCCGGGCTGGCCGTCGAGGAGGTCGGCTGTGGGGACTTTTTCCCAGATCCGGGCCGGGGCGCCGAGTTCGGCGAGCAGGGCACGGTTCTGGCGCTTGTCCAGTCCGAACAGCGGCAGAATGTCGGCGCCGCCGTCGCCGTACTTGGTGAAGAATCCGGTGACTGATTCCGCGCCGTGGTCCGTTCCGATGACGAGGTAGTTGTGCTCGCCGGCGAGGGCGTACTGCGCGATCATGCGGGTGCGGGCCTTGGTGTTGCCCTTGTGGAAGTCGGAGATCCCGTTGCCGACGGTCTTCTCGAATTCGTCCTCGAAGCCGTCCACTGCGGCGGAGATGTTGAACGTCCACTCGGTCTTGGCCCGGATGAAGTCCAGGGCGGCCTGGGCGTCGTCCTCGTCGTGCTGCACGCCGTAGGGCAGGCGGACGGCGACGAAGTTTGCGTCCACACCTTCGGCTGCCAGCTCTTCGACGGCAAGCTGGGCAAGCCGACCCGCGAGGGAGGAGTCCAGCCCGCCGGAAATCCCCAGGACGAAGCCCTTGGTGTGGGTCGCCTTGAGGTAGTCCTTAAGGAACGTGACGCGTTTGCGTACCTCCCCGGCGGGGTCGATCCGGGGCTGCACGCCCATTTCTTCAATGATTTTCGCCTGGAGTTCGCGCATGCTTCACAGCCTAGTCAGCAGTGTCAACCGGGCTCAACTGTGTCCCACGGTCTGACGCTGCGGATCTCGGCCCGCGCGGCGCAAGAATGCCTCGCGCTGCGCGAATACCGGCGCGCCGGATATTTGGCGCCGCGCGTGCGTTGAAGCGCCGCGAGGGCCTGAAGTGGGCCGCGCGTGTTGATGCGCCGCCCGAGCAGAAGCCGCCGCGGACGCGCGAATCCGCCGCGAAATCCCCTCCCGCGGCACCCCGGGCAGGCGTAGCGTATGGCCATGGAGAAGACCGGATGCGTGGTGGTCGGCGGCGGGCCGGCCGGAATGATGCTGGGACTGCTGCTGGCCCGGGCCGGGGTGGACGTGACAGTGCTGGAGAAGCACGCGGACTTTTTCCGGGACTTCCGCGGCGACACGGTCCACGCCTCGACCATCAGGCTGATCGATGAACTGGGCCTCGGTGAGGAATTCCGTCGGCTGCCGCAGAGCCGGCTGAGCAACGTCGCCTTCCCGGTTCCGGGTGGGCCGCCGGTGACGGTGGGCAACTTTGATACGCTCCCGCCGCCCTACAACTACGTTGCCATGATGCCGCAATGGGACTTCCTAAATTTCCTGGCCGACGCCGCCGCGACCGAACCGTCATTTACCCTGCGGATGAATCACAAGGCCACGGCGCTGGTCCGCAACGGCGGCCGGGTGACAGGCGTCCGCTACCGGACCGCGGCGGGCGCCGACGGCGAGCTCCGGGCGGATCTGGTGGTTGCGACGGACGGACGGCATTCCACCCTGCGCGCCGCGGCCGGGCTGCCCCCGAAGGATTACCCGGTGCCGTTCGATGTCTGGTGGTTCCGCCTGCCGCGCCACGCCTCCGAGTCGGGCGCCGTGGCGGGAATCGTTCCCGCGTTCGGCCGGGGTGAGGCCCTGGTGGCGCTCAACCGCACAGACTATTACCAGATGGGGTACCTCGCACCGAAGGGCACGGACGCCCGGATCCAGTCCGAGGGCGTCGAGGGCTTCCGACGCCGGATCGCGGCGCTCCGCCCGGACCTCGCCGACCGGGTAGACGCCATCGCTTCGCTGGAGGAGCTGCATTGGCTCGACGTGCGGCTGGACCGGCTCCGCCAATGGCACATCAACGGGTTGCTCTGCATCGGCGACGCCGCGCATGCCATGTCCCCGGCGGGCGGGGTCGGTATCAACCTCGCCATCCAGGACGCCGTGGCCGCCGCGGATATCCTGGCTCCGGCTCTTCTCCGCGGACGGGTGCCACGCACCGAGCTGGCCAAGGTCCAGCGGCGGCGGCAGCGGCCCACAGCGATCGTCCAGGCGGTGCAAGGGATCCTGCACCGCCTGGTGTTCGGGCCGATCATGACCGGGCAACGGTCCGGGGCGCCCGCAGTCCTGCTGTTCCTGGGCCGGCGCATCCCGGCCATCGGCAGGGTGATGCCGCGCTTCATCGCCTTCGGGCCGCGGCCGGAGCACGCGCCCGCCTTCGCGCGGCGGGCCCAGCAGCACTCATAGGCCGGGCGCACCCGCGCGCCGCCGGCTAGGCCGGGCGCACCCGCGCGCCGCCGGCTAGGCCGGGCGCACCCGCGCGCCGCCGGCTAGCCGGGCACAGTCGCGGCGCCGCTCGTTCACCGTCGGGCGCCCTGGGCGCCCCGGGGCTCAGCCGTGGGCTGCCAGGTAGCCGATCAGCCCTTTCACCGTGGACACCGCGGGGTAGTCCCGCTCCGGGATGTCGACGCCGGTGGCCGCGTCGATGGTTTCGACCAGCCGGAGGAAATCCAGCGAATCGAGTTCGAGGTCCTGCCGCAGCCGGGCGTCCTCGTCCACCTCGGCCAGGTCCACGTCCGGTGCCACCTTCCCGATCGCAGCCTGCACGGCCGCCCGGGCATCCTGTTCGTTCATGGTTCCTCCCGTTTCACGTTCCCGTCACGATCCCGCCCGGTTCACAGTTCGTCCGGCTTTTGCAGCAGCTCGTCGATCCGGGTCAGGTAGCGGCCGCCGCGCAGTCCGTCGCTGACCCGGTGGTCTGCGGAGAGGGTCGCGGTCACGGCCGGCCGCACGCCCAGCATCCCGTGCTGCGCCCACGGCTGTTCCGTCACCCGGCCGAAGCCGACCATCGCGACCTGCGGGGGATAGATGACACCAAAGACGCTCTCCACGCCCAGGTCCCCGAGATTGGTCACCGTGATGGTGGGATCCGCCATTTCGGCGCGCTGCAGCCGCCCGGCCCGGGCACGGCTGACGAGGTCACGGAGCTGCTCCATCAGCACGTCCACGGCCAGGGTGTCCGCGTCATGGATGGCGGGGGCCACGAGGCCGCCCTGGCGCAGGGCGACGGCGACGCCGAGGTGCACCGACGCGCTGGGCCGGAAGCCGCCGTCGTCGTCGTAAAAACCGTTGACCTCCGGCACTTCCTTGGCCGCAAGCGCCGCGGCCTTGAGCAGGAGGGCGGAAGGCACCAGCCGGGAGGCCACTGGCCGCTGCGCGTTGACGGACTGCATCCAGTCGACGGCGGCACGCAGGTCCAAAGTGGTGCTGAGGTAGTAGTGCGGGATGGTCTTTTTCGAGCGTGACATCAGGGTGCCGATGGCGCGGCGCAGGCTGGTGACGCGCTCCCTTGCTTCCGCGGTCTTCCCCGCTGCCGGAGCTGCCGGAGCTGCCGTTAGTTCCGCCGGAGCCGTTTCTTCCCCCGGGGGAGCCGGTGCTTCCCACCGGGTCGACGGTTCCGCGGTCGTCCCCGCGGCCGGCACTGCCGGAGCGGCTGTTTCCGCCGGGACGCCGCCGCCGGGCACCGCAGCTTCCGGGGGACGTGCGGCCGCGGCGTGCTGCACGTCCGCCACGGTGACAGCGCCCTCCGGTCCGGTGCCGCTGACAACGGAAAGATCGAGGCCGAGCTCGGCGGCGAGCCTCCGCGCCCGGGGGGAGGAGCGCACCCGCCCCGCGGACGGGGTGGCGGCAACGGCATGCTCCACATCCGCCCGTGTGATGGCGCCGCCCTTGCCGGTGCCGTGGATCCTGGCGGTATCGACGCCCAGCCGGTGTGCCAGGTGCCGCACCGGAGGGGCGATTGGCGGGGCCTCCTTGGCGGTGGTCCCCGCGGTGGTCCCCGCGGTGGTCCCCGCGGTGGCCCCCGCTGTGGCGGCCCCCAAAGCGGCGGCCTTGGGGAGCGGGGCTGCGGGTGCCTCATGGCGGGGAGCGCCGACCTCGGCAGGGGTCTGGGTGATCCGGGCCAGCGGGGTTCCGATCGGCACCGTTTCGCCGAGGTCCACTAGCAGTTCGGCGACTACCCCCTCCTGGAAGGACTCCACGTCCATGACGGTCTTGTCCGTATCCACCACCGCCACGAGGTCGCCGCGGCGGACGTAGTCGCCGGGCTTGACCAGCCACTCGACGATCTTTCCATGTTCCATGTCCGCCCCGAGGGAGGGCATCAGGAAGTCACCCACCGTCGCTGACCGCCTGCCTGGCCGCCGCAACGATCCGGTCCACCGACGGCAGCGCCGCAAGCTCCAGGTGCTTCGCGTAGGGGATCGGCACTTCGGCGCTGCAGACCCGGCCCACCGGGGCATCCAGGTCATAGAACGCGTTCTCGGTGATCCGGGCGCTGATTTCCGCGGAGATGCTTCCGCTGCGCCACCCTTCGTCCACGACGACGGCGCGGTGGGTCCTGCGGACGGAGGCGAGGATGGCGGCCTCGTCGAGTGGGCGGAGGGTGCGCAGGTCCAGCACCTCGGCGTCGATGCCCTCGGCCGCGAGCTGCTCGGCGGCGTCGAGCACGGCGGGAAGCGTTCCGCCGTAGGTGATCAGGGTGATGTCGGTGCCGGTCCGCCGGATCGCGGCGGTGTCAATGTCCACCGGGCCGGCATCGTCGTCGAGCTCCCCGGTCACGTTGTAGAGCGAGCCGTGTTCGAAGATCAGCACCGGATCCGGGTCCTCCAGCGCGGTCCACAGCATGCCGCGGGCGTCGGCCAGCGTGGCGGGGGCGAGGATGCGCAGGCCGGGGATGTGGGCGAACCACCCCTCCAGGCTGTGCGAGTGCTGGGCGCCGAGCTGGCGCCCGGCGCCCGTGGTCATCCGGATCACGATCGGGACGTTGAATTGTCCGCCGGACATGTGCAGCAGGCTCGCCGCGTTGTTTACGATCTGGTCAAGGGCCAGCAGGCTGAAATTGACGGTCATGATCTCCACGATGGGGCGCATTCCGGCCAGGGCCGCACCGATTCCGGCCCCCACGAAACCGGACTCCGAAAGTGGAGTGTCGCGGATGCGTTCCGGGCCGAACTCCTCCAGCAGCCCCAGGCTCACAGCGAAGGACCCGCCGTAGGAGCCCACGTCCTCGCCCATCAGGAAGACCCGTTCGTCGCGGAGCATGGCGTCGCGGATCCCGGCACGGAGCGCCTCGCGGTAGCTGGATTTCATGGCCCGCTCCGCCCGCTCTCAGCGCCTGCTCTGTTGTCCCCGGCGCGCTCGCTGTAGACGAAACGGGTGAGGTCCTCCAGTGGTTCGGGCGTCCCGGCCTCGGCGAAGTCGACGGCGGCGGCTACCTCGGCGTCGGCGTCGGACTGCAGTTGTTCCCACTGCTGGGCGGTGAGCTGGCCGGCGGCCTCCATCGCGGCGCGCAGCAGGTTGATGGGGTCACGCTCCAGCCAGCGGGCAACCTCGGCTTTGTCACGGTACCGTTCCGGGTCGAACATCGAGTGGGCCCGGAAACGGTAGGTGCGCAACTCCAGGAAATGCGGTCCGCCGCCGGCACGGACTGCCTCGACGGCATGGCGGGCGGCGTCCTCGACGGCGACGACGTCCATGCCGTCCACGGCCCACGCCGCGATCTCGTAACCCGCGGCCTTGAGCGCGATGTCCGTCTGGGATTCCGAGCGGCCCAGCGCGGTCCCCATGGCGTAAAGGTTGTTTTCGCAGCAGAACAGCACGGGCAGCTGCCAGAGCGCGGCGAGATTGAGGCTCTCGTGGAATTCACCCTCCGCGACGGCGCCCTCGCCGAAGAAGCACACGGTGACGCGGGCGCGCCCGGACATCTTGTCCGCAAGCGCCATGCCGACGGCGAGCGGCAGGCCGCCGGCGACGATCGCGTTGCCCCCGTAGAAGCGGGTGGCGGCGTCGAACAGGTGCATGGAGCCGCCCCGGCCCCGGCAGCAGCCCTCGACGTGGCCATACATCTCGGCCAGGATCGCCCCGGCGGGAACCCCGCGGAGCAGGGCGTGGCCGTGTTCCCGGTAGGTGGCCAGGACGGCGTCCTCCGGGGCGAGGGTTTCCAGGACGCCGGCCGCCACCGCTTCCTCCCCGATGTAGACATGCAGGAAGCCGCGGATTTTGGCGGCGCTGTACAGCTCGACGCACTTTTCCTCCAGCCGCCGGACGCGCAGCATCTGCAGCAGCAGGTGGCGGCCGTGGGCCGGGTCCAGGGTCCGGGCCGGCGGGTCGAGCGGCCCGGTCATGGCTGCACCTCCGGCCGCTGTCCGGCCGCTTCCGGGGCCCCTGGAAGGGAAGCCCCCGGTTCCGGCGGCCCAGGTTCCGCCGCCCCCGGAGGCGTCTCGATCGTGGAGGTGTCGCCCTCCGGCAGGCCGAGCTCGCGGGCCTTGAGCAGCCGCCGCAGGATCTTGCCGCTGCGTGTCCGGGGCAGGGCCGTGGTGAAGTCCAGCAGCCGGGGCGCCACCGCCGGGCCGAGCCGCTTGCGGGCGAATCCGATGATTTCCAGCTGCAGCTCCTCGGAGGGCTCCCAGCCCGGACGCAGTTCCACGAAGGCCTTGACCACCTCGCCGGCCACCGGGTCCGGGACCCCGATCACCCCGGCTTCGGCCACGGCCTCGTGTTCCATCAGGGAGCTCTCCACTTCGAACGGGCCGATCAGGTGCCCCGAGGACTTGATGACGTCGTCGCCGCGGCCGACGAACCAGTAGTACCCGTCGGCGTCGCGCCTGGCCAGGTCGCCGGTGAGGTACCAGCCGCCCACGAAGCAACGCCGGTAGCGCTCCTCCTCATGCAGGTAGCCGCGGAACATGGAGGGCCAGCCCGGCCGCAGGGCCAGCTCGCCGACTGCGTCCGGCTCCGTCACCAGGACCGCCTCGCCGTCGCGGACGATCGGCTTGTCCTGGGCGTCACGGGCCACGATGCCCGCCTGGACACCGGGGAGCGGCCGGCCCATCGAGCCGGGGCGGATCTCGGTGGCCGCGTAGTTGGAGATCATGATGCCGCCGGTTTCGGTCTGCCACCAGTTGTCATGCACGGGCTGGCCGAATGCCTGCTGGCCCCAGACGACGACCTCCGGGTTGAGCGGCTCGCCGACGCTGGCGACGAACCGCAGGGCGGAGAGGTCGTGGCCCTGGGCGCGGTCCGCCCCGGCCTTCATCAGCATCCGCAGCGCTGTCGGGGCGGTGTACCAGACCGTGACGTGCTGTTCGGCCAGGATCCGGTACCAGCGGTCCGCGTCCATCTCCTCCTCGTCCACGATCGTCGTGACCCCGTGGGTCAACGGCGCGATCACGCCATAGGAGGTTCCGGTGACCCAGCCGGGGTCGGCCGTGCACCAGTAGATGTCGTCCGGGTGCAGGTCCAGGGCGGAGGTGCCGGTCGCGTGGTGGGCCGTGACGGCGTCGTGCACGTGGATGGCGCCCTTCGGGGTTCCGGTGGTGCCGGACGTGAAGTGCAGCAGGGCCATGTCCTCCGCCTGCGTCGCGGCGATTTCGGCCTCCGCCGGTGCGGCGCGCATCAGAGCGGCGAGGTCCAGTGTCCCCGGGTCCGGGTGGCCGTCGGCGTCGGTCAGCAGGACGTGCTGGAGCTCCGGGAGCGAGCCGCGGAGCTGTGCGATCTTCCTGCGGTAGAGGGCCCGGGTAGTGACCAGGGCGCGGCCGGAACCCAGCTGCAGCCGCTGCCGCACGGGCTCGGGGCCGAAGGCCGAGAAGAGCGGGCAGAACACGCTCGCGTTCTTGAGGGTGCCGAGCACCGCGATGTAGAGCGCCGGGCCGCGGCCGGTGAGCGAGAAGACCCGCTCGCCGCGGCCGATGCCGAGGCTGCGGAGCACCCCGGCGAAGCGGTTGGTTTGTTCTGCCAGTTCGGCGAAAGTCAACGAGTGGCTGCTGCCGTCGGCCCGGATGAACCGCAGCGCCTCGTGGCCGGCGTGCCCCCCGGCGGCGTGCCGGTCCACCGCCTCATAGGCGATGTTGACGCCGCGGCCCCCGGGCAGCCCGGACAGCCCGTGGCGGGCTTCGTCCCAGGAAAAGCCCGCACACGCCGCGTCATAGTCCACCAGGTTCGGCCGGACCCGGAAGCTGCCGACGTCCTTGGGGATGGTGGGCCAGCGGGTCGATGGTTCCGTTCCTGCCGTCATGGTTCCATCGGACTCCCGCCCGGCTGGGGTGCCTAGAGGACAAAGGCCCGACGGGTACGTCCCGGCGGTCTCCGGCAGGCGGCCCGACATCTAAGCGGCCGGCGGGGGATCCGTTACCTCCCAGCCACTAAACTGGGTCCCATGACTGCCAACAGTGCCCCTGCAGCTGACGCCGCTGCCGCCCGTGCCCGCCTGCTTGAACTGATCAAGGAGCTGGCCGTCGTCCGCGGCAAGGTCATCCTCTCCAGCGGCGCCGAGGCCGACTACTACATCGACCTGCGCCGGATCACGCTGCACCATGAGGCGTCCAAACTCGTCGGACAGGTCATGCTCTCGCTGCTGGACGACGCCGGGATCGACTTTGAGTGCGCCGGCGGCCTGACCATGGGCGCCGACCCGGTGGGCACCGCGGTGATGCACAGCGCCGTCGACGCCGGACGCCCCGTGGACGCCTTCGTGGTCCGCAAGGCGCAGAAGTCCTACGGCATGGGCCGCCAGGTGGAAGGCCCCTCCGTCGAGGGCCGCAAGGTGCTGGTGCTTGAAGACACATCCACGACCGGCGGCTCCGCGCTGACCGCCGTCGAAGGCGTCCGCAGGGCCGGCGGCAACGTCGTCGCCGTCGCGGTGATTGTGGACCGCGACACCGGCGCCAAGGAAAAGATCGAGGCTGAGGCCGGGGTTCCCTACCTCTTCGCCTTCGGCAAGGACGAACTCGGCCTCAGCTAGGCCGTTCGTCCCCCAGCGGACGCGTGTGGACGGTGGATTGGGCGTGAATTATCATTTTCTAGTAGCCACCAGACCCCCGGAGACCACGCGCCATGCTCCTGCCCGAAGAGATCCTCGAACCCCTCAGCACCGTTGACCAGATCCAGAACCTGATCCTGGACAGCGCCGATTTCGAGGACTTCCTCAATGAACTCGCGCGGTTTTCCGCCCACCAGGTGGCGGGGGCCGGCGACGACGCCCTGTGCGGCATCACGCTGCTGCGGGACCGCAAGGCCGCGACCATCGGCTGGAGCAGCGACTCCGCCCGCGAGGTGGATGAGATCCAGTACCGGCTCTCGCAGGGACCGTGCCTGACGGCGGCGCAGGAGGAACGCGAAGTCTACGTCCCGGACCTTTTTGATGAGGACCGCTGGGGGCCGGACTACGCCAGTGCCGTCGCTTCGCACGGCCTCCGCTCGGTCCTCTCCGTGCCGTTCCATCTGCAGGGCGAGGCCCAGGCGGCACTGAACCTGTATTCGGACATGCCGCACAAGTTCGACGGCGATGTTGCCGCCCGGGCGCGCGGCTACACCCGGGAGATCTCCCAGGCGCTGCGCCTGGCCGTGCGCTTCTCCCTGCACACCGACAGTGCCACCAACCTCCGCGCCACCCTCGAATCCCGCACCGTGATCGACATGGCGATCGGGATTGTCATGGCGCAGAACCGCTGTGACCAGGAGACAGCGGTCAGGATCCTCACCGACGCGTCCAGCAACGGCAACGTCAAGCTGCGTGACATCGCCGCGTCCCTGGTCCAGTCCGTGGGCGGCACCGCGACCCGCACCCATTTCGAGGAACCCGGCCGGAGAGCAGCGGGCTGAACCGGTAGCGCCATATGACTTGTGTGCACCTTCGGCGGCCTATAACCTGAATGAGGTTGAGCCGTCGGCCATAGACACCCTTTTTTGGAGTACCTATGGACAACTCGTTGAACGCTCAAGTTAAGCTGGACATCGCCTCGGATGTCGTCCGGATCGACCTTCGGGGAAGCCTGACGCAGCTCTCCCGCCCGGCCCTGATGCAGCTGGTCTCCCGCGTCCGCCGGCTGGGCATCACCTCGCACATCCGGGTGAATCTCGGCCGCGCGATCTTCGTGGAATCCGCCGCTCTCGCAGGCCTCCGCAACGACCTCAACGCCATCGAGGGCGCCGCGGCACTCGTCGAAACGGCCGGCGCCCTGCCCAGCTCGGCCGGCGTCTCCCTGGAACTGAACCCGTTCGTGGAAAACATCGCCGCCGCGCTGCCGTCCCTGGATCTGTCGGCGGAGTTCACCGCATCCATTGACGCCTTAGGAACGCGGCCGCTGAACGTTTACTCCGACGACGAACTGCTGGCCGCCAGTGACTCCGTCTTCGGGCTGCTGGACAACCCGGCGGACATGGCCCGCTCCCAGCTCCTCGCGACCTATGACGAAATCGGCCTGGAAATCAGCCGCCGCCAGGTCGGCATCAATACAGTCCCGCGCGACCTGGAAATCAGCCGCCCCGCAGCCGGCGACAGCAGCATCAAGCGCGCAAACGTCCGCACCATCAGCCGCCCCGAAGCGGACCGGGAACCGGAACCGGTGTAGGCCCACGCCCGGCCGCCAGGCTGTGGCCGAGCTGTTATCCGGCGTCGTTTCTTATCCGTGTTCCTCCGTGGCTACGGTAGAGATGTGCCGCATGAGCCGGAAGTTGAGGACGCGGGCGGGGCCCGCAAGGCCGACGCCCGGGTGCTTCGCCATGCCGCGGAACTGAAGAGATTCTCCCGGCGGGGTTTCCTGGCCGGCGCCGGTGCCGCCTCGGTGCTGGCGGCCGACATGCTGTTCACCCGGCGAGTGCAGGCCGAACGACGCGTCCACAAGATCCTCACGGTGCCGGACCAGACGGCCGAGAAGTACTTCCCCAACGCCAGCTGGTTCCTCTTTCCCGGCTACAAGACGAGCTGGGAGGAGGCCCAGTGGATCCTGAACGCGCTGCGAGGGGCGCTGAACAAGCGCGGCCAGCTCGCCGCCGTCGGATACTCCAACGTGGGCATCGACATCGACCAGATCGTGATCGCCATCGTGGAGCACGCGCGGGCCCACCAGCTCACCAAGTTCTACTTCTATGGCCACAGCTTCGGCGGAATGGTGGCAACCCAGGCCGCCGCCCGGCTCCGGGAGCTCCACGGCATTGAGGTGGCCTTCATCCTGCTGGATTCCAGCCCCTACAGCAAGCACGACGTGCTGGACCAAAGCTGGTTTGAAGGGGTGGTGTTCCTGTACGAGAGCGGCTTCCGGTTCCCCTCGGTGCTGCGCGGCGGCTACGAACTGGGCGAGCGGATGCTGAACAAGGACGAGCGCAGCTGGGGTCAGGTCCTGGACCAGACGATGGAACAGCTCTCGCCGATCGCCCCCTCCAGCGTGCTGATCCAGTCCGAGTCCGCCTACATCTACCACTTCGACGCCACCCGTTTCGCGGGAAAGCTGGGCGGGACCCGGATGGCCTTCATCGGCAACCCCCGCGACCGGACCGTGGACTACGAGAGCGCCCGGGACTCCTGGTCGCTGACCTTCAAGGACAACATGGCCTCGGACTCCCTGCGGACCGACGGCGCCCGGCCGGCACACGCCAGCCCGGGCTGGAGTCCCTTCGTCTACCGGCCGATCATCGAGGAACTCGAGGACGAACTCTTCCCGCTGCCCTCCGGCGGAGGCAAAAAAACCGCCATCTGATGCGCGGTCCTAGATCTGGTTCTTCAGGTCCGCTACGGAGTTCAGGATCTGGTTGGGCCGGAACGGGTACGCGGCGATGTCGTCCTTATGGGTGATGCCGCTGAGCACCAGCACCGTGTGCAGCCCCGCTTCCATGCCGGCGATGATGTCGGTGTCCATCCGGTCACCGATCATGGCGGTGGTTTCCGAATGCGCGTCGATCTGGTTCATGGCCGAGCGGAACATCATCGGGTTCGGCTTGCCCACAATGTAGGGCTCCCGCCCGGTCGCCTTCGTGATGAGCGCCGCGATGGCGCCGGTGGCAGGCATCGGCCCGTCCTTCGAGGGCCCGGTGGCGTCCGGGTTGGTCGCGATGAACCTCGCGCCGCCCAGGATCAGCCGGATGGCCATGGTGATCGCTTCAAAGGAGTAGGTCCGGGTCTCGCCGAGCACCACAAAGTCCGGATCCTGGTCGGTGAGGATAAAGCCGGCCTCGTGCAGCGCCGTCGTGAGGCCCGCCTCGCCGATCGTGTAGGCGCGGTTGCCCGAATCCGAGCCGCGGACCTGGTCCTTGAGGAACTGCGCGGTGGCCAGGGCCGAGGTCCAGATATTCTCCTCGGGAATTTCCAGGCCCGAGCTCTTCAGCCGTGCGGCGAGGTCCCGCGGCGTGAAGATGGAGTTGTTGGTCAGGACGAGGAAGCGCTTGGAGGTGTCCACCCAGCGCTGGATGAGTTCAGCGGCGCCCGGGATGGGCTGGTTTTCGTGGACCAGGACACCATCCATGTCAGTCAGCCAGCACTCAATCTCCTGGCCGCTGCGGTACACGGATTTTGTTGAACGCACTTGGTCCGCGTTGTCCCTGTGGTCTTCCTGCTGCTCCGCCATGCTGTCCTCCGCCGATAATGTGCCGATGCCAGTCCCAGTCTAATGTTGAGGCGTGACTGAACCCGAGATACCCAGCGAAACCCTTTCCGGCAGCCTGACCGCAAAAGAGGTGGGGACGGCGGCCGGGGCAGCTGCCGGGACGGAGGCCGATGCGGAGCCCAAGGCGGAGGTCGGCGTCGGGCCCTGGGAAGGCGAACTGCCGCAGGGGGAGCACTGGGATCCGGACCTCCTGGCGGACGGCGACCGGCGCAACGTGGTCGACAAATACCGGTACTGGAAGCACGAGGCGATCGTGGCGGACCTCGACTCCAGGCGCCACAACTTCCACATCGCGATTGAAAACTGGCAGCACGACATGAACATCGGCACCGTCGTGCGCACCGCCAACGCGTTCCTCGCCAAGGAAGTCCACATCATCGGACGACGCCGGTGGAACCGCCGCGGGGCCATGGTCACCGACCGCTACCAGCACATCCGCCACCACCCCACCGTCGCGGACTTCGTGGCCTGGGCGCAGGGGGAGGGACTCGCGATCATCGGGATCGACATCTTCCCGGACTCCGTGCCGCTGGAGACCTACGAACTGCCCAGGGACTGCGTGCTGGTGTTCGGCCAGGAGGGCCCGGGGCTGTCCCCCGAGGTCCACGAAGCGGCGGTGGACACCTTGTCGATCGAGCAGTTCGGCTCCACCCGGTCGATCAACGCCGCCTCGGCCGCGGCCATCGCGATGCACGCCTGGATCCGCCGGCACGTCTTCAGCCAGCTCCCGGGTTAGCGCGTCCGCGGCCTTGCCTGCGCGATCCCGCCGGGAACCGCGGCGGAACCTGCCGGGAACCCGGGCGAAGCCGGATATTACAGGCGCGAGTGACCGGAAACACTGCCCCCGGCGCAGTAATGGCTAGGATGGTTCCTAGCCGACGAGGTTCACTCCAGGGTGAGCCCAGCCCGCAGACGAAACTCACTTTAGGAGTCAGCATGCCCATTGCAACCCCAGAGATCTACTCCGAGATGATCGACCGCGCTAAGACGGGCGGCTTCGCGTTCCCCGCCGTGAACGTCACCTCCTCCCAGACCCTTAACGCAGCCCTGCGCGGCTTCGCCGAAGCCGAATCCGACGGCATCGTCCAGGTCTCCACCGGCGGCGCCGCCTACTGGTCCGGCGCCTCCACCAAGGACATGGTTGCCGGCTCTCTCGGCTTCGCCGCGTTCGCCCGCGAAGTCGCCAAGAACTACGGCGTCAACGTCGCCCTGCACACGGACCACTGCCCGAAGGACAAGCTCGAGGGCTTCGTCCTGCCGCTGCTGGCAGCCTCCGAGGCCGAGGTCAAGGCCGGCCGCAACCCGCTCTTCAACTCCCACATGTGGGACGGTTCCGCCGAGACCCTGCCGGAGAACCTGCGGATCGCCCGGGAACTGCTGGAGCGCACCGCTGCCGCCCGGATGATCCTCGAGGTCGAGATCGGCACCGTCGGCGGCGAGGAAGACGGCGTCGAGAACGCCATCAACGAGAAGCTGTACACGACCGTCGAGGACGCCCTGGCCACCATCGAAGCCCTCGGCTCCGGCGAGAACGGCCGCTACATCACGGCGCTGACCTTCGGCAACGTGCACGGCGTCTACAAGCCCGGCGGCGTCAAGCTCCGCCCGGAGATCCTCAAGGACATCCAGGAGCAGGTCGGCGCCAAGATCGGCAAGGCCAACCCGTTCGACCTGGTCTTCCACGGCGGCTCCGGCTCGTCCGAAAAGGAGATCGCCGACGCGGTCTCCTACGGCGTGATCAAGATGAACATCGACACTGACACCCAGTACGCCTACACCCGCCCGGTGGTGGACCACATGTTCCGCAACTACGACGGCGTGCTGAAGGTCGACGGCGAAGTCGGCAACAAGAAGCTCTACGATCCCCGCGTCTGGGGCGCCTCCGCCGAAGCCGGCCTCGCGGCCCGCGTCGTCGAGGCTGCCCAGCAGCTCGGCTCCACCGGCAAGACGTTCTAAGGATGTCGGACGAGTTCCGCAAGAACCTGATGGGCCCTGAGCCCACGCTCCTGCCTGCCGAGACCGAGGTCTACGCAGCACTGGACGCGGGCCAGGAAGCCCTGGACCTAGTGGAAAAGAACCCGACCTCCTCGCTGCTCTGGGCCGTGCTGGCCGAGGAAGCGTGGAAAGAGGGCCGGACCATCGACTCCTACGCCTACTCCCGCGTCGGCTACCACCGCGGCCTGGACTCGCTGCGCCGCAACGGCTGGCGCGGCTTCGGGCCCATCCCGTGGGAGCACGAACCCAACCGCGGCTTCCTGCGCGCCCTGTATTCACTGGGCCGCGCCTCCGCGGCCATCAGCGAGGCCGAGGAACCGGAGCGGATCGAGAAGTTCCTCAAGGACTCCGATCCCGCCGCCAAGGCAGCCATCGAAGCCGAGAACCGCTAACCAACCACAACGCGGGGTCACTTACGGTCCATTCCACACCCTGGGATGGACCGTAAGTGACCCCGCGTTGCTGGTTAAAGTGCGACGGCGGGCGTCCACCGGAAGGTGGGCGCCCGCCGTCGTCGACGCGGGTGGGTGCGGACTAGCTGGTCTTGGCCAGACCGGTGCGCGCCATGGCGTCCGCGTAGACGGTGCCCATTTCTTCGAGGTACTGCTCCTGGCGGGCAGGGGTGCCGGCGAAGGCGCGGCCGCTGAGCGAGCGGACCTTGTAGGTCTTGAGGCCGCGGCGCCAGATCATCGGCACCTCGGTCTTGAGGAGCAGGTTAGCGAGGCGGTTGGCTTCGGTTCCGTGGGCCACGATCACTGAGGCGCGGGGCACGACGGCGAGAAACTTCAGCAGCGGCTTCAGGCCGGCGGAAATCTGGTCCGGCGTGAACTTGCCGTTCGGCTCGCCCGGGACGTACCAGGGGTGCACGTTCCACGGCATCACGAACTCCGGGCGCAGGCCCAGCTTCCACTGGACGCCGAGCAGGCGGGTGGCGGCTTCTTCGTCGCCGGCGGTGATGAAACCTGACTCGTCCTCGGTTCCGATGTTGGAGAAGAGGCTGATGATGCGGCACTCGTCAACGTCGTGCATCGGGTCTACATACGGGACATTCATGCCAGCTTTGGTTGCCTGCAGCGTGTCGCACAGCTCGTTGACGGCCGCGACGCTAGGTTCGTAGCGGCGGCTCAGAAGCTGTTCGCGGGAATTTTCAGTGGCCAAGGCTGTCATATATTGCTGAGTCTCCTGCGGGTTTTGGTGAAGCTGCCAGACCGTACGTGGGCACGCCGAGCACCGGGGCACGTTAAGTACGGTGTGGTTTGAAAATGTGGTGTGGACCGATTCCTGGTCGATCCTTACTAGTCTATCAAGCCCCGCGAAATGCCGTTCCCGCGGAGCGGCCGCTACCAGAGCCGCGCGGTGGCGCGGCGGGCGCCCTCTCCCAAGGATTCCAGCTTGGCAAAGGCAATTTGGGGGTGCACCCGGCCGCCCAGACCGCAATCTGTGGATGCAATCACATTTTCCCGGCCCACCAGTTCGGCGAAGCGTACGATCCGGTCAGCCACCAGGTCCGGGTGCTCGACGACGTTGGTGGCGTGGGAAACGACGCCGGGGATGATGACTTTTCCGTCGGGGAGCTTGGTGTCCTCCCAGACGCGCCATTCATGCTCGTGGCGGACGTTGGCGGCCTCGAAGGAGTAGCCGCCCGCATTGATCTGCAGGACGGAACCGACAATGTCCGCGAACGGGATGTCCGTGGTGTGCGGGCCGTGCCAGGAACCCCAGCAGACGTGCAGCCGGATCTGGTCCTGCGGCAGGTCGCGGAGCGCCCAGTTGGTCGCCTCAACCCTGAGCTGGATGAATTTGAGATAGTCGGCCAGGCTCGGTTCCGGGTTGATCTGGTCCCAGCTTTCGGCCAGCGACGGATCGTCCAGCTGGACCGTGAGCCCGGCGTCGATGATGGCCTTGTACTCCTCCCGCATGGCGTCGGCGCAGGCGTAGAGGAGTTCCTCATCCGTCTTGTAGTACTCGTTGGCGACGCGGGCGCAGGAGCCCGGGGACAGCGAGGCGACGAAGCCCTCGGCCAGGCCGGCGGCGGCCAGGCCGGTCCTGAGGTTGGCGATGTCCGAGCCCACAAGGTCCTGCCCGGTGTAGCTCAGCGGGCCGGCGATTTTCGGCTGGGTGACACTTTTGCGGTGCGCCAGGATTCCGGAGGACGGGTCGTTGTAGGCCTCGTTGAACTTCTGCCGGTCGCGCCGGTCCGGGAAGGAGGTCAGCACGATGTTGCCGGGTGTGGAGCGGTGCACTGCAGCGTCAGCCCAGCGGTCCACATCCGTCGGCTCGAGGCCGCCGAGCCGGCTGAAGGAGTAGTTCCACCAGGCGCCATAGTCCACCGAGCTGGACATCGTGTGCCCATATTCGCCGTCGTTGGGGATATCAATGCCGAGGTCTTTCTGGCGCCGGACGATGTCCACCACGGACGTTTCCAGCAGGTCCAGGAACTCGGGGGTGATGCCTTCTGTTTCCTTGGCCTCGTTCGCCGCGATGAGCTCGGGGGTGCGGGGCAATGAGCCTGCATGGGTGGCGCGGATATGGTCGGTGTTCTGCTGCATGGGGGCGCTTCCTTTCCATCGGTCCTGGCGGTAGCACCTTGGCCGTCACAGTGCTGCGTACGGGCAGGGTTGCTGCGGCGTCAACGGTCCAGGTCCCTCGGCCGCTCGGGATGGTCACCTCCCACCTAATTCGACCGGGCGCCCCCGCGCAAGCCCATCCGGCGAAGTTCCGCGTGCTGGACACCGGGTCCCGGCCCAGCCGCCCCGCCTCCTCCCGGCCCAGCCGCCCCCGCCAGGTCCCCGCGCAGCCGGCGGGAAGTCCATTGGATGGTCAAATGAGTCGACGCCACCGCGATCGGCTAAACTTGGGTGGTAAGAGCCCCGGACTCTGGCGTTGATGGTAAGAGCACAGCGGTAGATCCGGGGCGTTCTCATGAACGGCGCTGAGCTCCGGTGACCACCCTGGTGAATCACACGGACTTTGGCCCGAACGAATGGGGGAGGATCCCATGCCAGCAATCGTGATCGTCGGAGCCCAATGGGGCGACGAAGGCAAAGGTAAGGCCACTGACCTGCTTGGTGGCCGAGTCGACTACGTCGTCAAGCCCAACGGCGGCAACAATGCCGGGCACACCGTCGTCGTAGGCGGTGAGAAGTATGAGCTCAAGCTCCTTCCGGCCGGCATCCTGAGCCCCAACGCGGTTCCGATTATCGGCAACGGCTGCGTGGTGAACCTCGAGGCGCTGTTCCAGGAGATCGACGGCCTGGAAGCCCGCGGCGCCGACACCTCCAAGCTGCGGGTCTCCGCCAACGCCCACCTCGTGGCGCCCTACCACCAGGTCCTGGACAAGGTCACCGAGCGGTTCCTCGGCAGCCGCGCCATCGGCACCACCGGCCGCGGGATCGGCCCGGCCTACATGGACAAGGTGGCCCGCCTCGGCATCCGGGTCCAGGACGTCTTTGACGCCTCCATCCTGCGCCAGAAGGTCGAAGGCTCGCTGCGCCAGAAGAACGAACTGCTGGTGAAGGTCTACAACCGCCGGGACATCGAGGTGGACGAGATCGTGGAGTACTTCCTGTCCTTCGCCGAGCGCCTCCGCCCGCTGGTCATCGACAGCACTTTTGTCCTGAACACCGCCCTGGACGAGGGCAAGGTGGTCCTCATGGAGGGCGGCCAGGCCACGTTCCTCGACGTTGACCACGGCACCTACCCCTTCGTGACCTCCTCGAACCCGACCGCCGGCGGCGCCTCCGTGGGCTCGGGCATCGGCCCCACCCGGATCTCGCGCTCCATCGGCATCATCAAGGCCTACACCACCCGTGTAGGCGCAGGACCGTTCCCCACGGAACTGTTCGATGAGATGGGCATGTACCTGCAGAAGACCGGCGGGGAGTTCGGCGTCAACACCGGCCGGCCGCGCCGCTGCGGCTGGTACGACGCCGTGCTGGCGCGCCACGCCTCCCGCGTCAACGGCTTCACCGACTACTTCGTCACCAAGCTGGACGTGCTCACGGGCATCGAGCAGATCCCGGTCTGCGTGGCCTACGACGTTGATGGCGTCCGGCACGACGAAATGCCGATGACGCAGACCGAGTTCCACCACGCCAAGCCGATCTTCGAGTACTTCGAAGGCTGGACTGAGGACATCACCGGTGCCCGCACCCTGGAAGACCTCCCGGAGAACGCCAAGAACTACGTGCTGGCACTCGAGAAGCTCTCCGGCACGCGGTTCTCCGCGATCGGTGTCGGCCCGGACCGCGACCAGACGATCGTGATCAACGATCTGATCAATGACTGATACTGACTGACGCATTCATCGCGGCGCCCGACGGCGGCGGGTCACCTGGAAGGGTGGCCCGCCGCCGTTGCTCGTCCCGAGGAAAAAGAAACTTCCGATCGGTGCGTAACCTTTCGGGGCACCCCAGCGATTACTCCTTTGTAAGCGCCGCCGGAGCATGGACCCCCCACCAGGTTTCCGGCCGGTCTTCCACTGTAAGTGCAGGCCGGCGCATGCCCCCAAGCTGCGCCGGCCGGCCTTTCACTGAACGCGCGGGCTGCTGCCAGCCTCCATCGGGCCGCAGCCGGCTTTCACCCAAAACCAAAGGATGTACGTTTCTTATGAAGAGTGTTAGCAAGACCACCAAGATTGCTGTCGGCGCCGCTATTCTCGCCGTCGGAGGGTTCTCCGGCATCGGCCTGGCCAACGCGGCCCAGGTTTCGAACACCCAGCAGGCTGAAGTGAGCCCCGCTACGCCCGCCGTCCCGGCAACCCCTGCGGTCCCGGCGACGCCCGACCTTCCCTCCCAGCCGGCCGTCCCCGCCGTCCCGGCATCCCCGTCCGTTGACGACTCCGCCGAGGGCGACGTCAGCGTTGAGGGCACCGAAGGATCCGCAGAGGGCTCCCTCGAAGCTGACAAGGATGGCGCTTCCGTCGACGGTGCCGCCAATGCCAAGGGCGCAGCCGAGGCCAAGGCGCACGCCGGCGTGACCGTCGCCGTTCCTGCCGTCCCCGCTGTCCCCGGCGCCAAGGATGTCCCCGCCGTTCCGGCTACCCCGGCCGTCCCCGCCGTCCCGGCCCTGCCGTCGGACGAGAAGCCTGAGATCAACAAGTAGGCAGTACACGCCTCCTCGGAGGCACCCGGGGGTGCGGCCGCTAGACTTGCCCAGGCCGCACCCCAGCAGTAACCGGAAGGACAGCCTCTTGGCAGAACAGCTAAGCGATGACGAATTGTCAGCAGCATTCGCTGGCGAGCCGTCAGGATTCAACGCTGTCTACACGGTCATTTCACCCGCCGTCCTCGGCTACTTCCGGGCCCGCGGAGTGGACGACGCCGAAGCGCTCACCCAGGACGTCTTCGTCGATGTCCTGCCGAAACTGGCCAAGGTCACCGGCGGCCACAACGGTTTGCGGACCTTCATTTTCTCCGTCGCCCACGCGCGGCTGGTCGACCATCACCGCCGGGCAGAACGCACGCCTTACCTGGCCGAATACGACCCCCGTGATGACACCCGGTACGCCCCTTCCGCCGAGGACGAGGTCCTCGGCTCGCTGGGCGGCGTGACAGATTCCCTTTCCCGGCTCAATGAGGAGCAGCGGGCAGTACTGGTCCTGCGGATCGTCGCGGACCTATCCATCGAACAGGTGGCCGGCATCATGGACAAGTCGCCGGGCGCCATCAAACAGCTTCAACGACGCGGGCTCAGTGCCCTGCGCGAACTCGTCACCGAAAAGGACCACGCAGCATCATGACCGGAACCCGCGAACCCCAGCAGGATGGCGGCATCCAGGCGATGCTCCGTGATTCCGGCCTCGAAGCAGCCGCCGAGCTCCGCAGCTCACTCGAAGAGCTCCGCGCGCTGGTCCCTGACGAGGCCCCCGCGCCCCGCGCCGATCTCGCGGCGCTGCTGGCCGCCGGCAGCTATGGTTCCGCCGCCTCCGCGCCGGATTCCGTCGACGAAACTCTTCCGGCTGGCGTCACGAGCCTGGCCGAGCACCGCGGCCGGAAGCGCAGGCTCGCAATCGTCGGTGGCGCCGTGCTGGGTGCAATGACTCTTGGGGCGGGCGCCGTGGCCGCCTCCAGCGGGAACTTCGGCGAGACGTTCAGCCATTCTGTGGGCACCATCTTCCAGACCGCCGACAAGATGCCCGATACGGCCCCGCGGCCTGCCCGCCCGTCACCGGCGGACGTCCCGGCAGCCCCCGCGCCTACGTCGAACGCAACGGGCGCCGCCACTCCGCCGCCAGCTGAAACTCCGGGGGCTCCCGGAGCCTCTGCTGCGGTTCCAGCGAAGCCCGGCACCCCTGCCAGTCCGCCTGCTGTGGGCCATACCGGATTCCTTCCGACGCCGCCCCACCGCCCGGTCACACCGGGGACCCCCGCACTCCCCATCCCGAGCGGGGGCAAGGGTCTTCCCACGGAGCCGGCTCTTCCCGGCGTGCTCCCGGCACTCCCCGGCCAGCCCTAGTCCGGCCAGCCCTAGTCCTGCCAGCCCTAGTCCGGCCAGCCCGCGGAAGTCGACGTCGCGGGAAACGCCCGAACTCGCCGAAACAAAACGGCGAGTCCGGGCGTTTCCCGCGAATTCGGCGCCCTGAGCTGCGGGAGACGGGCGTCCGGACCCGGCAGAGGCGCTAGGCCAGGACCTGCCGCTTGGAGGAAATGACCCCTGTGTCGAAGCCGGCCAGGTGCAGGCCGCCGTGGAAGCGGGCATGCTCAATCTTCACGCAGCGATCCATCACGACGTCGAGTCCGGCAGCTTCCGCTTCCTTCGCGACATCCTCGTGCCAGGAGCCCAACTGCAGCCACAGCGTCTTGGCGCCGGCCGCGATGGCTTCTTCCAGGACACCCGGCAGGTCGTCGTGCTTGCGGAACACGTCCACGATGTCCGGGCTTTCCGGCAGCTCCGCCAGTGAGGCGTAGGTCGGCTGGCCCAGGATCTCCTTCACCACAGGGTTCACGAAATACACCTTGTAGCGCGTGGAGGACTGCAGGTACGTCGCCACAAAGTAGCTCGCCCGGGACGGCTTGTCCGAGGCACCAACAATCGCGATTGATTTCGCCTGCCTTAGCAGGTTCAGCCGCTCCGGAGCGGACGGCCCGGCCCAGGTCCGGGTCTCTTCGCTGCTCATGACAATGCTCCGATCGTGCTGCTGTCGGCCTCTGATGTGTCCGCGGAAGCGGCGCATCGCGCCGCCGAGGAACGAGGCGGTGAAGAGACCGGCTCGGGGTCCCCGGAGGAGCTTGCGAGTCCGGGGGAAGCCGGGAACGCTAAGCCGCGGGCGGACGCATCCGAGGCACCGTCCTCCGACGCCATGTCCAGCGCCTGGTCCAGGTCCCAGAGGATGTCCTCGATGTCCTCCAGCCCGATCGAGATCCGGATCAGGTCCTCGGGGATACCGGCGGACTCGAGCTGTTCGGGGCTGAGCTGCTGGTGGGTCGTGGAGCCGGGGTGGATCACGAGGGTCCGTGAGTCGCCGACGTTGGCCAGGTGCGAGGCCAGCTGCAGGGACTCGATGAACTTCTGCCCGGCGGCGCGGCCTCCCTTCACACCGAAGGAGAACACCGAGCCCGGCCCCAGCGGCAGGTACTTCCTGGCCCGTTCGAAGTGCGGGTGCGAGGGCAGCCCGGAGAAGTTCACGTACGCCACGCGCTCGTCCGCCTCGAGCCATTCCGCCACGGCCTGGGCGTTCTTGAGGTGTTCGTCCAGGCGCTGCGGCAGGGTCTCGACGCCCTGCAGCAGCTGGAAGGCGGACATCGGCGAGAGTGCAGGCCCGATGTCGCGCAGCTGCTCGCAGCGGAGCTTGGTCAGGAAGCCGTATTCACCGAAGTTCCCCCACCAGGAGACGTTGCCGTAGGAGGCCACCGGTTCGGTCATGGTGGGGAACTTGCCGTTGCCCCAGTCGAAGCGGCCGCTTTCGACAATGACGCCGCCGAGGGTGGTGCCGTGCCCGCCGAGGAACTTGGTGGCCGAATGGATCACGATGTCGGCCCCGTGCTCGATCGGCCGCACGAGGTACGGGGTGCTCAAGGTGGCGTCGACGACGAGGGGGATGCCGGCGTCGTGCGCTACCTTGGCCAGGCCCTCAAGGTCCTGGACTTCCGAGGACGGGTTGGCCACCACCTCAACGAAAATCGCTTTGGTGTTCTCCCGGACCGCGGCGGCGTAGTCGGCCGGGTCGGTGCCGGGAACGAAGGTGGTGTCCACCCCGAAGCGGCGCAGCGTGACGTCCAGCTGCGTGACGGTCCCGCCGTAGAGCTGGGAGGCCGCGACGATGTGGTCGCCGGACTGGGTGAGTGCAGCGAAGGTGATGAACTCCGCGGCCATGCCCGAGGAGGTGGCCACAGCGCCGATGCCGCCCTCGAGGGAGGCAATGCGTTCCTCGAACGCGGCGACCGTGGGGTTGCCGATCCGGGAGTAGATGTTGCCGTACTTCTGCAGCGCGAAGAGGTTGGCGGCGTCCTGGGTGTCCTTGAACACGAAGGACGTGGTCTGGTAGATCGGCACGGCGCGGGCGCCGTGCTCGGCATCGGGGGTGCCTCCGGCGTGCAGGGCGCGGGTGCGGAATCCGAATTTGCGGTCAGCCATTACGCGTTCACCAGCCCGGTGGTTGAGCTGGCCGAAACCGCCGCGGCGCCGGACAGGTCCAGTTCCGTGCCGTTCCTGCGTGCGAGGTCCGCTTCCAGTTCGCGGACGATCGGCAGGATGTCCGCACCGAACGCCGCGACTTCCTCCTGGAAGTGCAGGTAGCCGGTGAGGAACAGGTTCACGCCGATCTTCTTGTATTCCACGATCCTCTCCGCGATCTGCTCCGGGGTGCCGATCAGCTGGGTCTTGAAGCCGTCGTTGTACTGCACCAGATCCTCGAAGCTGGAGTCGGCCCACATGCCCTTGCCGTCCTTCGTGGACGGCCCGGCTTCCTGGACAGCCGCGCGGAAACCCTCGACGGCGGGCTTGTGCGCCTTCGCCACGATCTCGCGGAGGGTGTCGCGGGCTTCCTTCTCGGAATCGCGGGCGATCACGAAGCCGTTCAGGCCAAACCTCGGAGAGGATAAAGCGGAGGGGAGCGCAGCCCCGGTGCCGCGGCCCGTTGCGCCGGCAGCGGCAACGACGCCGGCGATGTTCTCCTTGAAGCCTTCGAGGTCTTTGCCGTTGGAGAAGTACCAGTCCGCGACCCGGCCGGCCGTGGCCTGTGCCGCCGTGGAGTTCCCGCCGAAGAAGATCTCCGGGTGCGCCCGGCCCGGCACGTCCACAGGGGCAGGGTTGAGGGTGAAGTTGTTGATGTTGTAGTACTTGCCGGACTGGCTGTAGTCCTGCTCGGTCCACAGCCCGCGGAGGACCCTGATGAATTCCTCGGTGCGGACGTAGCGCTCGTCGTGTTCGAGCCATTCGAGGCCGAAGTTGGTGAACTCGTCCTTGAGCCAGCCGGAGACGATGTTGACGGCGGCGCGGCCGTTGGAGATGTGGTCGGCGGTGATGATGTACTTCGCCAGCACGCCGGGGTGCCACATGCCCGGATGCACGGCGGAGATCACTTTGAGCCGCTCGGTGGCGGCCAGCAGCGCCAGGCTGAACGAGGTGGCCTCGTGCTGTTTGTCCGCGCCGTAGGACGCGGCATAGCGGGTCTGGGTCAGGGCGTATTCGAATCCGGAGTTCTCCGCGATCCGGGCCAGTTTCTTGTTGTACTCAAAGTCCCAGCCGGTGCGCTGTTCGATGGTGGAGACCACCAGGCCGCCGGAGACGTTGGGAACCCAGTAGGCGAACTTGAGCGGTTCGGAAAGACGGGCGACGTTGCTGATGTCAGTCATGGGAGGTCCTTACTTCTGGGTATTTCGGTTGTCACTGCGTTCCCGCAGGACGGACTGGATGCCGGCGATGGACGGCTCGTTCTGGAGCGAGCTCGTGTCGCCGAGGGTGGTTCCTTCGAACAGCTGGGTCAGCAGCCGGCGCATGATCTTGCCGCTGCGTGTCTTCGGTACATCAGGAACGACGACGACGTCGCGCGGCTTGGCGATCGGCCCGATCTCCTTCGCGACGTGTGCCTTCAACTCGGACACGATGTCCTCGGCAGCCGCCGATTCCCGAAGCACGACGAACGCGACGATGGCGTGGCCTGTCTTGGGGTCCGCGACAGGGCAGACGCCGGCTTCCACGACGTCCGGGTGCGAGACGAGGGCCGACTCGATCTCGATCGTGGAGAGCAGGTGTCCGGAGACATTGAGGGTGTCATCCACCCGCCCGAGGATCCAGATGTCGCCGTCGGCGTCGTACTTGGCGCCGTCACCGGCGAGGAACCAGCCCTGCTCGGCGTACTTGCGCCAGTACGAATCGAAGTAGCGCTGCGGGTTGCCCCATACGGTGCGGGCGATGGCCGGGCCGGGGGCGTCGACCACGATGAAGCCCTGGACGCCCGGCGGCACGGTGTTGCCGGCGTCGTCCACGATCCGGGTGCTGACCCCGGGCAGCGGCCGGGCCGCGCAGCCGGGCTTGAACTCCGTGTCGGTGGGGGCGGGGGAGAGGATCGTGGCGCCGGTTTCGGACTGCCACCAGGTGTCCACCACGGGGGCTGTGCCGGCTCCGACGTTTTCGCGGAGCCAGCGCCAGGCCTCGGGGTTGACGGCCTCGCCGACGGTGCCCAGCAGCCGGATGGAGGAGAGGTCGTAGCTGGCCGGGACGCCGTCCGGGAACCAGCCCATCAGGGAGCGGACCAGGGTGGGCGCGGTGTAGTACTGGGTGACGCCGTAGCGTTCGATGATTTCGAAGTGCCGGCCCGGGTGCGGGGTGTTGGGGGTGCCCTCGAAGATCACCTGGGTGGCTCCGTTGGAGAGCGGGCCGTACAGCTCGTAGGTGTGGGCGGTGACCCAGGCGAGGTCGGCCGTGCACCAGTGCACATCCTGGTCCCGGAGGGCCGGGTCCGGGTTGCTGAAGAGGTGCTCGAAGCTCCAGGACGCCTGTGTGAGGTAGCCGCCGGAGGTGTGGACCAGGCCCTTGGGCTTCCCGGTGGTGCCGGAGGTGTACATGATGAACAGCGGGGTCTCGGCGTCGAAAGCTTCCGGCGTGTGGTGCGCGGAGGCCCGCCCGACGGTGTCATGCCACCAGACGTCGCGGCCCGCGGTCATCGGGACGGTGTCCAGGAATTCCGGTGCGGTGGTGCGGTTCACCACCAGGACATGCTCAATCGCGTTGTCCCCGGCGACGGCGGCGTCCGCGTTGTCCTTGACCGGCACGGCGACGCCGCGGCGGAACTGGCCGTCGGTGGTGACGAGCAGTCTGGCGCGGGTGTCCTCCACCCGGAACTTGAGTGCCTCGGCGGAGAAGCCGCCGAACACGAGCGAGTGGATCGCGCCGATCCGGGCCACGGCCAGGGTGATGATCACGGTTTCCGGGATGACCGGGAGGTAGATGACCACCCGGTCGCCCTTGGTGATGCCGAGGTCCAGCAGTGCGTTGGCGGCCTTGGAAACCTCGCGCTGCAGGTCCCCGTAGGTGAGGGTGCGGCGGTCACCCGGTTCGCCCTCGAAGTGCAGGGCCACCCTGTCCCCGCGGCCCGCCGCCACATGGCGGTCGACGCAGTTGTAGGCGACGTTGAGCCTGCCGCCCTCGAACCAGGTGATGTCCGGGCCGAGCCCGGCGTCGGCGTCGGCCGGGACGCGGCGGTGGGTGGTGTGCCAGGGGTTGTCCTGCCCGGGCGCGTCCTCCCAGTCGAGCCGGAGCGCAGCTTCCTCCCAGAAGGAGAGGCGCTCCTGGTCGGTGGCCGGGGGACTGGCCGGGGCTGTCTGTGTTGTTATGCCCATCGTTTCACCGCCCATTTCTCTGCGAGGCCCAGCAGGGCGTCGGTGATTTTGCCGATGACCGCGAGCAGCACGATCGCCAGCAGGAGCCGGTCCGTGCGGCCGTTGTTCTGCGAGTCCGTGAGCAGGAAGCCGAGCCCCATCGAGGAAGCGATGAGTTCCGCGGCCACGAGGAACAGCCAGGCCTGGGCCAGCGCCAGACGGAGCCCGGAGAAGACCGCCGGCACCACGGCCGGGAGCTGCACCGTGGTCAGCAGTTTCACGCCCTTGAGCCCGAACGCGCGCGCCGCCTCCACCAGGTTCCGGTCCACATGGCGCAGCGCCAGGGAGACGGTGGTGAACACGGGGAAGAAGGCGCCGATCAGGATCAGGGTGATCTTGGAATCCTCGCCGATCTTCATCCAGAGAATGAGCAGCGGCACCCAGGCCAGCGACGGGACGGCTCGGAGGGCGCCGATGGTCGGCGCGAGCAGGGCATCCGCGAATTTGGACAGCCCCACCAGGGACCCGAACACCAGGCCCAGGGCGGCGCCGGCGGCGAAGCCGATCAGCACACGCTGGGTGGAGATCGCGATGTGCTGGCCAAGCTGGCCGCGCTGGAGCAGGTCCGCGGCTGCGTCCAGCACCATGGCCGGCGGCGGAAGCTGGACCACGCTGAACACCCCGGCGGCCGTGGACAGCTGCCAGGCGGCAAGAACCGCAGCGGGAATGGTCAATCCAAGGAGCAGACGCGCCCAGCCGTTGGCCAGGATCCCGGCGGGGGACCATCCGTTCGCCGGGGGGCCGCCCGCACCCGTGGGGGGCGGGCCCGGCCGGGCGGCGTCTGCTGGAGTTGCGGGGACGGCTGCAGCGCGCCCGTCCGCAACATTAGTGCCGGTGAGGGCTGGATTCCTGAGCTGTGTCATCAGGAATCCTTGATGGCGGACGCGTCCGCCTTCTTCACCAGCGAGTCATCAAGAATGGAGGCGACGGCGTCGTCGATCTGCTTCTGGCTGGCGACGTCGCCGGTCTCCACGAACGTGGGGCCGATCTTCGCCAGAACCTTGCGCTGGGCCTCGCCCGGCGCCGGGTCCACGTTGAGGTTGCTGCGCTCCAGCACTACGGTCTTCGCGACGGCGAGCTCCAGGCCGGCGGCGTCGGCAAGGATCTGTGCCGTCTCGTCCGGGTTCGCCGCGGCCCAGGCACGTGCCTTCTCGTAGGCGTTGACGACGGCCTGCGCCTGCTTCGGCTTGTTCTGCAGGAAGGATTCCGTGGCGTTCAGGAACCCGTAGGTGTTGAAGGAAAGGTTCCGGTAGAAGAGCTTGGCGCCCTTCTGCTCTGCGCCTGCCATGATCGGGTCGAGCCCGGACCAGGCATCCACCGACCCGTTTTCCAATGCGGCCCGGCCGTCCGCGTGCTGCAGGTTCTGCACCGTGACGTCCTTGGCGGAGATCCCGGCTTCGGAGAGGGACTGCAACAGGAAGAAGTAGGGGTCGGTGCCTTTGGTTGCGGCCACGGACTTTCCCTTGAGGTCGGCCACGGTGGTGATGCCCGAGGAGGCTTTGGCGACGAGGGCCGCCCACTCCGGCTGTGAGTAGATGTCGATCGTTTTGATCGGCGAGCCGTTGGCGCGGGCGAGCAGCGCAGCTGATCCGGCCGTGGAGCCGACGTCGACCGCGCCGGAGCGCAGCGCCTCGTTGGCCTTGTTGGAGCCGGCGGACTGCACCCAGTTCACGGTGACGCCCTGGTCCTTGAGCGAGGCCTCGAGCCAGCCCTTCTTCTTGATGACCAGGCTCAGCGGGTTGTAGGTGGCGAAGTCGATGTTCAGCGTGCCGCTCTCGACGGCGGTGTTCGCTTTGGCGGGCCCGCCGGAACCTTCTCCTGCGACGCAGCCCGTGAGGACGAGGGCAGCGGAGACAGCGGCGGCGCCGATAACGGACCGGCGGGTGGCTTTGGTGGCGAATGACATGGGGATCCTCTGGGACATCGGGAGCAAGGCGAACGGGTGTGGAAAGGGTGGAGCAGGCCGGCGCGCGCAGCAGCGGCTGCGCGTTCCCGGCCGGGAATATCGGGGGAACCCGGGTGGCGGCTAGTGGCCGTCGACGCCCAGGGTCTCCAGGAGCGAGGCCCGCATTCGGGCGAGTTCCACGGACCCGCGGTCCCGGGGGCGGCTGCCGGGCACGTCGACGGTGCGGACGATCGTCGCGCCGGGCGCCGGGTCTTCACCGGCGTTGGGTTCCTTGCCGAGGATGATGATGCGGTCGGCAAGCTGGAGGGCCTCGTCGACGTCGTGCGTCACCAGCAGCACCGTGGTGGGCTCGGCGCGGTGGATGTCCAGCAGCAGGTCCTGCATCTTGATGCGGGTCAGCGCGTCGAGCGCGCCGAACGGCTCATCCAGGAGCAGGACGCCGGGGTTGCGGGCGAGGGCCCGGGCCAGCGAGGCCCGCTGGGCCATGCCTCCGGAAATTTCGCGGGGGCGGTGCTTGGCGAAGTCCGTGAGGCCCACGAGGTCGAGGAGCCGGGCCACCTTGGCCTTGCCGTCCCTGGCGCTGATGCCGGTGGGCAGGCCGATCGCGATGTTGGCCTGCAGGGTGTGCCACGGCAGGAGGCGCGGCTCCTGGAAGGCGAAGGCACAGCGCGAGTCAATCCCCTGGACCGGTGTGCCGTCGATGTCGACGCTGCCCGCGGTGGGGGAGTCGAGTCCGGCGGTGGCGCGGAGCAGTGTGGACTTGCCGCAGCCGGAGGTGCCGAGGATGGCCAGGACTTCCCCGGCGCGGATCTCGAAGTCAACGTCGCGCAGGACGGTGTGGGCAGCTGCGCCGGTGCCGAAGGTGCGGCGCAGGGAGCGGAAGGCAACCGGCAGCGCCGGTGTGCGGGTGGTGGCTCCGGCGTGGGCGTCCAGGGACGTCTCAGGCGCGGAGGAGGTCAGGACAGCAGTCATAGGTCACTCCATCGGTCCTGGCAGTAGCACCCTACGGAATGAGCCTCTGAACCGGGTGGTCAGTCCGGTGGTTCCCTTGGCTCAATACCTTGCTATCGCCGGCATCCAGGGCGGACGACGGCGACCAGGGTTGCTGCGGCTTCATCGATCCAGGTCTCTCGGCCGCTCGGGATGGTCGCTTCCCACTAAATCGGAATCGGTGCTTTTTCCCAAATGCAGCGGTTTTGCTGCGTAATATTCGGCTTGGAGCCGCTGGCGGGCCGGGCGCCGGTCAATTGTTCGAAATCGGGAGCCGGGAGGTCCGGTCCGCGGCGGCTGCCGCGGGTGCGCGTGGCCGTCGTCTCCAAACCGGTCGGGACGGCTAGGCTGTGCACATGGCCCACGTCAACGATCCGGCAGTCCTCGAACGGCTCATGCGCACCAAGGGGCGGTGGGCCATTGTCGGCTTGTCCACGAACCAATGGCGTGCCGCCTATGACACGTCACTGTTCATCCGGGACCGGCTCGGGATGGAGATCATCCCGGTGAATCTGCCCGGCGACCCCGTGCACGGTGAGACCGGCTACACCACGCTGGCTGCTATCCCGGCCGGGAAGCAGCCGATCGACGTCGTCGACTGCTTTGTGAACTCCCAGAAGGTGGGGGCCGTGGTGGATCAGGCAATCGCCGTTGGTGCGAAGGCTGTCTGGATGCAGTTGGGCGTGATCGATGAGGCCGCGGCGGCCCGGGCGAAAGCGGCCGGCCTCGACGTCATCATGAACGCCTGCCCGGCGCAGGACGCCAGGCGCTTCGGCCTCTGACCACGCGTGTGGATAAGCGGCAGAAGGCGGACATTTTCCCCTGCTAGTCTTCTGCCGACAAACCTCGTTCGAGCCCAGGACCACCCATGTGTGAAGAGCACCAGCCCGCGTTGCCTGCCCACCCGGGGCGCCGGGCGGCGTTGGGACTCCTCGGGGCCTGCCTTGTGGCAACCTTGGGCGCCTGTTCCGCCCCGGAATCCACAACGGCTTCTGCAGACGCCACGCCCGCCTCGCGTTCCGGGGGGCCGCTGCCCGCGGCGCTGAGCGCCGGACTTTCCAACGCCCCGGGGCCGGCGGCGCCCGCGGCACTGCGGCGTCCGGGCAGCAAAAGCATCCGGCATGGCTTCATTCCCGATTTCAAGCTGCCGCCGGTACAGCACGGACTCGCGCCCGTCCTCACCAGGATTGACACGAAACACCCTGTCGTGTTCCTGACCATTGACGACGGCCTCACGAGGACCCCGGAGATGGCGCGGCTCATGGCCGACTATGACTATCCCGCGTCCATCTTCCTCACCCGCAACTTCGTCCAGGCGGACCCGGGCTTCTTCAAGCAGTTCGCCGCCCAGGGGAGCCTGGTGGAAAACCACACGGTCAGCCACAACGTCAACATGGTCAGTCAAATGGGATACCAGCAGCAGCTCGCGGAAATCAACGGCATGCAGAATTATGCCCGGCAGCAGTTCGGCCGCAGCCCCACACTGTTTCGTCCGCCCGGAGGCGCCTACTCCACCGCCATGCGGCAGGCAGTCGCGGCGGCGGGGCTGCAGGCGATCATCACGTGGGAGGCCAAGGCGAACGCCGGCAAAATGGACTACCAGTACGGCAGCGCGTTGCGCCCTGGGGACATCGTGCTGATGCACTTCCGGCCCGAGTTCGCCGCCGACCTGGCCGCCTTCCGCGCCGCCCAGCTGGCCGCCGGCCTTGAAGTCGTGCTGCTCGAGGATTTCCTCGGCGTCGCCTGAGCCGTCCACGGTGCAGTCCCTGCGAAAGCCGGCGGATGAAAGTAGGCTCGGACCATGGATGTAGCCGCACTCCGGGATCTCTGCCTCGGCTTTCCCGGCGCCTTCGAAGACTTTCCGTTCGGGCCGGCGACGTCCGTCTTCAAGGTGCGGGCCGCGGTGTCCGGCGGAACCGGCCGCGCAGCCAAGGTGTTCGCCCTCTCCGCCATGGAGGAGGCCGACTTCTCGGTCAGCCTGAAATGCGAGCCCGCACTGGCCGAGCAACTGCGCGCCGCTCACCCCGAGATCACCGGAGCATGGCATTTGAACAAGAAACACTGGAACGGGGTGCGCCTGGACGGGTCGCTGCCCGATTCGATGGTGCGCGACATGGTGGAGGACTCCTACGACCTCGTGGTGGCGTCGCTGAACCGCCGCCAGCAGGAGCAGCTGGGCTGGGCGCGGCTGGCCGACGGCGGCCGGCCGTGACCGCCCGGATCGCGGCCGGCGAGCTGAACTACAACGGGATCGGTTCCACCGAGCACGGCCCGCCGCCGGGGGACGCCGATTGCCAGGTCACCCACGCCTATGTGGGCGAGGGCATGGCCGCGTACCGGCGGGTGGCGCAGGGGATGCTGACCTGGCAGCTGCAGCGGCGGGCCGGGCTGACGGTCCGTGCGGAATCCGACGTCGTGGTCCCCGGCGCGCGCGTGGTGAGCGGCTTCGGCGTCGGGCCGTTCCGTATCAATGCACCCTGCGAGGTCGTCTGGGTCCGCCGCCCGGTGCCAGGCGGGGCCCCGCAATCCGCGGGTTTCGGCTACGGGACCCTCCCCGGGCACCCGGTCCGCGGCGAGGAGGCCTTCGAGGTTTTCATCGACGCCGACGGCCGGGTCACCATCCGCATCACTGCCTTCGGCGCGCCGTCCAACTGGTTCTACGCCGCGGGCGGCGCCCTGACGCGGCGGGCGCGGCAACACATCACTTCCCGCTACATTAAGAGTGCACAGGAACTGGCCGCAGCGGTGAACTGAGAGCAGGCAGAAATGCTGGATCAACAGACCCTTGACCGACTATGGGACTTCGATGACCCCGCGCTTTCGGAGGCCCGGTTCCGCGAAGCGTCCAACGATCCGTCCTACGACGCCGACGAGCGGGCGGAGCTCACCACCCAGCTGGGCCGGGCCATCGGCCTGCAGGGCCGGTATGAGGAGGCCGACGCGCTGCTGGACGCGGTCGACGGCGACGAGCCCACCGTGGCGGTCCGGGTGCTGCTGGAACGCGGTCGGGTGCTGAATTCCAGTGGCCACGCGGAGATGGCCGTGCCGCTCTTTGAACAGGCCGCCGAGCTCGCGGACCACCTGGGCGAGGAATTCCTGGCCGTGGACGCCCTGCACATGCTCGCGCTGGCCGACTCCGCCCAAGCCGAAACCTGGACCCGCAGCGCCCTGGAGTACGCCTCCACGGTGCATGATGCACGGACCAAACGGTGGCTGGTGGCACTGCACAACAACCTGGGCTGGACGCTGCATGATGCCGGCCGCTGCACGGAGGCGATGGTGGAGTTCCAGCTCGCGGAGCAGTGGGCCGAACGCGTCGGCACCCCGCGGCAGCAGGAACTGGCCCGGGAAGCCATCCAGGCCTGCTGACCCCGCCCCACAACTCCAACGCGGGGTCACTTACGGCCCGTAACGGCCCCGGGAATGGGCCGGATGTGACCCCGCGTTGTCCTGTTGCAAGAATGGAAGACCATCCCGCCACCACGAAAGGCACACTCCCGTGATCTTCATTGTCGTAAAATTCAAGGTCAAGCCCGACTGGTCGGAGCGTTGGCTCGGCCTCGTGGAGGACTTCACCCAGGCCACCCGGAAGGAACCGGGCAACCTCTGGTTCGACTGGTCCCGCGGCGTGGAGGATCCCAACGAGTTCGTCCTCGTCGAGGCGTTCCAGGACGACGCGGCCGGAGACCATGTCAACAGTGCACACTTCAAGCAGGCCATGGCGGACATGCCGCAGGCGCTGCTGGAGACCCCCCGGATCATCAGCCGACAGCTCGACGGCGACGGCTGGGACCGGATGGGCGAACTCACCGTCGCGTAGAAGGGATGAGCGCCATGTGGATCGGCTGGATTGAGTTCGATGTGCTCCTCGGCGACGTCCACAGCCTGAAGGAGAAACGCTCCGTGCTGCGTCCGGTGCTTGCAGAGCTCAAGCGCCGCTTCGACGTTTCCGTGACCGAGGCAGGCTACCAGGATCAACACCGCCGCACCGAGATCGGCGTCGGGCTGGTCGCGGCGGACCGGGCGCACCTGATCGAGGTGCTGGCCGCCGTCGACCGCTTCATGGCCGCGCGCCCCGAACTGGAACTGCTCAGCGCCCGCCAGCGAGAACTCCGCAGCGACGACTGAAAAGACAACGCGGGGTCACATCGCGCCCATCCCGGAGGGATTTATGGGCGCGAAGTGACCCCGCGTTGCTTGGTGGGGGCGGGCTAGCCGAAGTACTTCGGCAGGGTGGCCTCGTGGGCTTCGCGGAGCGCGTCGAGGTTCATGGTCTCGACGCCGGTGATCTCCAGCGTGCCGCCCTCCGCGTCCACGACGCCGATCCGCAGGTGCGGGAAGCCGCGGGCGGTGCACATGTCCGTGAAGCGGATCTCCTCGGACCGGGGCACGGCCACAATGGCGCGGCCCTGCGTCTCGGAGAACAGCGCGGTGAACAGGTCCACGCCGTCGCGGTCCAGGACATCCTGGAGTGCGATCCGGGCGCCCACGCCGTAGCGCAGCGAGGACTCCACGAGGGCCGCCGCGAGGCCGCCTTCGGAGAGGTCATGCGCGGAGTCGACCATGCCGTCCCGGGAGGCGTTGATCAGGATCTCGCCCAGGGCGCGTTCGGCGGCGAGGTCAACCTTGGGCGGCAACCCGCCGAGGTGCCCGCGCATGTTGGACCATTCCGAACCGTCCAGTTCCGCTGCCGTCGTGCCGAGCAGGTAGATGGCCTGGCCGTCTTCCTTCCAGCCCGACGGCGTGCGGCGGGCGACGTCGTCGAACTTGCCCAGCACGGCCACCACGGGGGAGGGGTGGATGGGGACGCTGCCGGTCTGGTTGTAGAGCGAGACGTTGCCGCCGGTGACCGGGACGCCCAGCACCATGCAGGCGTCGGACAGGCCGCGGATGGCCTCGGCCAGCTGCCACATGACGTCGGGGTCCTCGGGGGAGCCGAAGTTCAGGCAGTCGCTGACGGCCATCGGCACGGCACCGGAGGTGGCGACGTTGCGGTAGGCCTCGGCCAGTGCCAGCTGCGCGCCGTGGTACGGGTCGAGGAACGTGTAGCGGCCGTTGGCGTCGGTGGCGAGGGCCACGCCCAGCCCGGTCTCCTCGTCCACCCGGACCACGCCGGCGTCGTCCGGGAACGCCAGGGCGGTGTTGCCGCCGACGTAGCGGTCGTACTGGTTGGTGATCCAGGACTTGTCGCACATGTTCGGTGAGGCGACGAGCTCGGTGATGGCGGCGGCCAGGTCCGCGGGGGCGGACGGGCGGCCGGCGTCCTGCACGGACCCGGTGAAGGCATCGGCCTGGACGGCGTCCTGCCATTCGGGGCGGGCGTACGGGCGGTCGTAGACCGGGCCGTCGTGGGCGACGGTGCGCGGGTCGACGTCGACGATGACCTCGCCTTCCCACGTGATGATCAGGCGGCCGGTATCGGTCACCTCACCCAGCCAGGAGTACTCCACAGCCCACTTGTCCATGACCGCTTCAAACGCGGCGACGTTTTCCGGGGTGACGACGGCCATCATGCGTTCCTGCGACTCGGACATCAGGATTTCGCCCGGGGTCAGGGTGGGGTCGCGGAGCAGGACGGAGGTCAGCTCGACTTCCATGCCGCCGTCGCCGTTGGAGGCGAGCTCGGACGTGGCACAGGAGATGCCCGCGGCGCCGAGGTCCTGGATGCCCTCGACGAGGGAGCCCTTGAACAGCTCGAGGCAGCACTCGATCAGGATCTTCTCGGCGAAGGGGTCGCCCACCTGGACGGCGGGGCGCTTGGACGGTTTGGTGTCGTCGAAGGACTCCGAGGCCAGCACGGACGCGCCGCCGATGCCGTCGCCGCCGGTGCGGGCGCCGAAGAGCACGACTTTGTTGCCCTTGCCGGAGGCGTTGGCGAGGCGGATGTCCTCGTGGCGCATCACGCCGACGGCAAGGGCGTTGACCAGCGGGTTGCCCTGGTAGACCGAGTCGAAGACCATTTCGCCGCCGATGTTCGGCAGGCCCAGGGAGTTCCCGTAGCCGCCGATGCCGGCCACGGCGCCGTGCATGACGCGGGCCGTGTCCGGGTGGTCGATGGCGCCGAAACGCAGCGGATCCATCACGGCCACCGGGCGGGCGCCCATCGAGATGATGTCGCGGACAATCCCGCCGATGCCGGTTGCGGCACCCTGGTAGGGCTCCACGAACGACGGCGAGTTGTGCGACTCGATCTTGAACGTCACGGCCCAGCCGTCGCCCAGGTTGGTGACGCCGGCGTTTTCGCCGATGCCCACGAGCATGTCCTTTTTCATCTCGTCGGTCACCTTGTCGCCGAACTGGCGCAGGTGGTTCTTCGAGGACTTGTAGGAGCAGTGCTCGCTCCACATCACGGAGTACATGGCGAGTTCCGCGCCGGTCGGGCGGCGGCCCAGGACCTTGACGACCTCATCGAACTCGTTCTGCTTCAGGCCCAGTTCGGCCCAGGGGAGGTCGACGTCCGGGGTCTTGGCCGCGTTCTCGACGGTGTCGATATTGAACTTCTTGGTCTCGGTGGCGGTGCCGGCCGTCTGGCCAGTCGGCGTCTCCGTCATTTGTTGTCTCCCACGATTTTGTTCAGTACAGAGGTGAAGAAGCCAAGGCCCTCGGTGCCGGAGCCGGTTTCGGGGCCGAACCCGGCTTCCACTGCGTGCTCCGGATGCGGCATGAGGCCAACGACGTTGCCTGCAGGGTTGGAGATGCCGGCGATGTCGCGGCGGGAGCCGTTCGGGTTGAAACCGACGTAGCGGAACACCACGCGGCCCTCCGCCTCCAGGGCATCGAGGGTCTTCTCGTCCGCGATGTACTGGCCGTCCTGGTTTTTCAGCGGCACCGTGATTTCCTGGCCGGCGGCGTAGTCGCGGGTCCAGGCGGTGGTGTTGTTCTCCACGCGCAGGATCTGGTCGCGGCACATGAACTTCAGGTGGTCGTTCTTGATCATCGAGCCGGGCAGCAGGTGCGATTCGGTGAGGATCTGGAAGCCGTTGCAGATGCCCAGAACGGGCAGCCTGGCATCCGAACGGGCGGCATCGATGATCTTGGACATCAGCGGCGCGAACCGGGCGATAGCTCCCGCACGGAGGTAGTCACCGTAGGAGAAACCGCCGGGAATCACGACGGCGTCAACGTCGCCGAGGGCGGTGTCGGCGTGCCACAGTTCAACCGGTGTGGCGCCGGCCAGGCGCACCGCGCGGGCGGCGTCGCGGTCGTCCAGGGTTCCGGGGAACGTGATGACGCCGATCTTTGCACCAGCGAGCCTGCGAGCACCAGCAGAGTCTGCGGCGACGGCGATGGCTTCGCCGATCAGGGGGAGTTCAGTCATCTCAGGCCTCGACGACCTCGACGTTGACGACGTCCTCGATGACCGGGTTGGACAGCAGGGTCTCTGCGGCGTTCCGGGCCTGGGCCAGGATCTCTTCGGTCACCTCGCCGTCGACGGTCAGTTCAAAGCGTTTGCCCTGGCGGACAGCGCTAAAGGCGGTGAAGCCCAGTCGGGGGAGTGCACCCACGATGGCCTTCCCCTGCGGGTCGAGAATCTCGGGCTTGGGCATGACGTCGACAACGATCCGGGGCATCCGGCAACTCCTGTGCGTGAGCATTGGGTAAGGGCGCAGCGGAGTGGTGCCGTCTCACGCCGGTCCGCTGTGTGGTGAGGACAACGTAAGGGGCGCTCCGCGAGCTTGCACGCCCATTCTACCGGCCGCGGTGCGTCCGGCCGCATTCGGGCTGGGAGTGTGAACGGTGCGGGCCCGGGCGCGGGGGCGGGACGCCGGGACAGCGCCTCCGTGACAGAACCTGTCACCCCTGTGACCTGCGACGACGCTATGGTCACTGTGGTGCCCCGTCAGTAGCATGTGCGTATGGCTGAGAAATCGAAATCCGTGCTTTTGCCCGTTGTTGCTGCTGCCGTTTTCGCCGGCCTCGGGCGCATGGTCCTGCAGAAGGTCATGGCGGACCGGAAGGCCAGGGAAAGCAACGTGGCCGGGCCCCTCGATGCGAAGACCCGGGCCTGGATCAGCGAAGTTGTCAGGACCCCCCGCCAGTAGCGGGCAGGGGCCGTTCGCCCCCAGATCGACCGACCCGACAGGGCCGTCCGCGCCCCTCCGGCGCCGCCGGTCCATAGAGTGCTGTCGAATTGATTGACAAATTTTGATTTCCGCTTTGTGTTCTATGTCATAACTGGCTCTCAGTCTGTACTGTATGAATCGGCTGGTATCCGTCGGGGCCGTGAGAGTCTCAGCTTTTTATGTCCTGCCAGTCTTTGACCCGGCAGCAAGGTCGGGGCCGTTCCTTATGAAAGGTTCAATACACGTGAATTCACCAGGAAAGAGCTTCCTTCGAAGCGGGGGACTCCGGAGGGCCGTGGCACTGACCCTGGGCTTGCCGCTGCTCTTGTCAACAGTCGCGCTCCAGCCGGCCACCGCAGCCCCTGCTGCGGGCTCCGCCGTCGCGGGAGTGGCGCAGAAGAATCTGGATCCGAACAGCTACAAGGACGGCCGCTACATCGTTGTCCTGACCGAGGATCCTGCGGCCACGTACGAGGGCGGCACGCCCGGCCTGGCGGCAACCAAGCCGGAATCGGGCAAGAAGCTGGACGCCAATCGGGCCGAGGTGCAGCAGTACGAGTCGCACCTCGAAAAGAAGCAGGCCGAGGTAGCAGGCCAGCAGAACGTCCAGATCAACCGGCAGTTCACGGCGGCCCTGAACGGCTTCAGCGCGAACCTCACTGCGGACCAGGCCATCAAGCTGGCCAAGGATCCCGGTGTGCTGGCGGTTGCCCCTGACACGGAAAACGCTCCGGACTATTCCAGCACCGACTTCCTGAAGCTCAGCGGAGCCAACGGCACCTGGAACACGAAGTTCGGCGGCCAGGATGGAGCCGGCAAGGGCGTCGTCGTCGGTGTGATCGACACCGGCTACACCCCGGACAGCGCGTTCTTCGCCGGGGAAGAGGTCAAGCCCCTCGTCGGCCAGCCTGTCGTCGGTGTGCCGTACCGGACCGCGGACGGCAAGATTGCGATGCTCAAGTCCGACGGCGGCCTCTTCACCGGGGAGTGCCAGAAGGGCACTGGAACAGGCGCGAGCTTCGACGGCTCTGCCTGCAACTCCAAGGTCCTGAGCGCGCACTACTTCGCCGAGGACTTCCTGCGTTACGTCCCCCCGGCCGACCGCGCTCCGGAGGAAGTGCTCTCCCCGGTCGATGTCGCCAGTCACGGCACCCACACCGCGAGCACCGCGGCGGGCAATGCCAACGTCGAGACGTTCGTCGACGGGCGCAGCTTCGGGCTGACCAGCGGCGTAGCGCCGGCCGCGAAGCTCTCCGTTTACAAGGTCTGCTGGGAAGACACCGATCCCAACACGGGCGGCTGCTACAGCTCCTCGTCCGTTGCCGCCGTCGACCGGGCCATCAAGGACGGGGTGGACGTTCTGAACTACTCGATCTCCGGTTCTGCGACGTCCGTTATCGACCCTGTCTCGATTGCGTTCCTGAACGCAGCCTCGGCCGGCATCTTCGTCGCCGCCTCCGCCGGCAACTCCGGCCCCACGGCCAGCACCGTCAACCACGGCGCACCGTGGGTCACCACCGTTGCGGCCAGCAGCTTCTCCCAGGAGCTCCAGGGCACGGTTGAATTCGCCGACGGCGCCAAGTTCCGCGGCGCCAGCATCATGAACAAGGAGGTCAAGGATGCCGGCGTTGTGCTGGCTGCCAACGCGGCCCTCACCGCCGGTGACCGGAACGCGGCGCTTTGCGGCCCAGGCACACTGGACCCCGCCAAGGTCGCCAGCAAGGTCGTCGTCTGTGACCGCGGCGTATTTGACCGTGTCGCCAAGAGTGCCGAGGTTGCCCGTGGGGGCGGCGCCGGCATGATCCTGGTGAACCTGACCACCTCCTCGCTGGACACCGACCAGCACGCTGTCCCGACCGTCCACGTGAACCCGCCGGCCACCGAGGCGATCAAGGCCAAGGTTACGGCCACCCCGGATATCAAGGTTTCCCTGGTCAACAAGGACACCACGGGGCTGCCGCTGGAAGCGCAGCCGCAGATTGCCGGCTTCTCCTCCCGGGGGCCGCTGCTGGCCACCGCTTCGGATCTGCTGAAGCCTGACGTCGCCGCTCCGGGTGTTGCAGTCCTGGCCGGTGTGTCGCCGATCGGTTCCGGCGGTGCCAAGTTCGGCTTTATGTCCGGCACCTCGATGGCATCGCCCCATGTTGCCGGTTTCGGGGCGCTGCTCCTGGGCAAGAACCCGAAGTGGTCCCCGGCAATGGTCAAGTCCGCCATGATGACCACGGCAGGCAATGTAGTGAACGCCGACGGTTCCAAGAACACCGACGTCCTTGCTACCGGCGCCGGCCAGGTCGATCCGGCACGGATGGTGGATCCGGGACTGGTCTATGACGCGAATCTGCAGGACTACAGGAAGTTCATCCAGGGCACCGGTGTCAATCTGGGCCTGCCGTCCAGCACCCTGCCGCGGGACATGAACGTCGCGTCCTTCTCGCTGGGCAACCTCACCGGCAAGATCGAGGTCACCCGAACGGTCACGGCGCTGACCCCCGGCGTCTACAAGGTCAAAGCCAATGTGCCCGGAATTGCGGTCAACGTGGCTCCTGCTGCCCTGAACTTCAAGGCGGCCGGCGAAAAGAAGACCTTCAAGGTGACCTTTGAGAACAAGAACGCTGCCCTCGGCCAGTTCGCCATGGGTTCGTTGAGCTGGGAGGGTGCCGGCAAGACCGTCACCTCGCCGATCGCAGTCCGTCCGCAGTCCGCCGTGGCCGCGAAGGATGTCTTCTTCAGTGCCGCTTCCGGCACCGGCTCGGGTGACATCAGCGTTGTCTCCGGCACCGACAAGCCGATCAGCATGACCCTGGACGGCCTGTCCAAGGCGGATTCCACTGCCGTGGAGCTGATCCCGGGGCCGTTCACGGGCCAAGCCGATGCCTCGACCTTCGTCAAGACGGTCACGGTTCCGGCTGGCGCTCCGCTGGCCAAGTTCTCGGTCTTCTCCTCTGACCCGGACTCGGACTTCGACATGTGGGTCGTCACCCCCACGGGCGTCGAGCAGGTGGCGACATCGTCCTCCAGTGAGTCGCTGTCGATCGCAAACCCGGCCGCGGGCGAGTACACGATCTACGCGAACCTGTACTCCAGTCCGGACGGCACGGCCCGCAAGGCAAGTGTCGATGCCGCGATCCTTGGCGCGAACGAGAACAATGCGACGCTCACGCCGAACCCGCTGGTTCTGCCGAACGGTGAAACGGGCAAGGTCACGCTGAACTGGACCGGTCTCAAGCCCGGCTCCTACATCGGACGGATCACCTTTGCCGGTGCCAGCGAGCCGACCTTCGTCAGTGTCCTCGTGAACGCTGACGGCACCGCCTCGGTCGCGCCGACGGCGGAAGGCTCAACCGGGCAGTCTAAGGTCCAGAGCCAGGAGCTGGAGCGCCCCGACAACGCCATCTAGGCGCTGCTCCAACCCCTAGCAGGCAAAGTTACAACCCTTAAAAGGCAATGGCCGGCGGTCTCCACCGCCGGCCATTGCCTTTTAAGTTGCCCCTCCGGGAAGCTGGGGAATGAGGAGCCGGTGGCCGCGGTGCCGGGTCAGATGGCGCCCGTGGAACCCGCGACGCCGCCCAGCAGCGGCGCCATCGCGCGCCAGCGGGCGATCTCGCAGCCGTCGGTGCGGCTGAACCGGCTGTTGACCTCCCGGCCCAGAAACCAGCCCGTCACCACGGCGACCTGCGGGCCGCCGTACTGCTGGGTGCACATTTTTGGCGGACCGGGCTTGGGGAAGAAAACGGCCTCCCCATGCTCCGTGACGGCCGCGAGGGCCGCGGCGGAATCCGGGAGCGTGCACCCCCCGGCCAGGGTGCCGCCGTTTGCCGCCAGCTGAAACACGTATTCGGGTGCACCCGGGGCCTCGGTCAGCCGGACGGTGAGATCGATTTCGTGCCGGCTGTGAGGGTGGTCAGTGGATGTCATTGCGGTCCTTCCGTGCGTTCGGTGGCAGGGCCAGGGCCGGAACCCGTCGACGCGAGCAGGGGCGTGAGCTCCCGCAGCAGCCGCTGCCGCAGTTCCTGCGATTCGGCGGCAAAAGACCGCTGGTATTCAACGTACTCGGCCTTGCCCTCGGGCGTTTCGATCGGGATGGCGGGATACCCCCACTCGCTCAAGTCATAGGGGGACGCCTGCATGTCCATGGCCCTGATCCGCCACGAGAGTTCGAAGCAATCCATCACCAGCTCACTCGGCAGCAGCGGGGCAAGCTTGTAGGCCCACTTGTACAGGTCCATGTTGGCGTGCAGGCAGCCGGGTTGTTCCATCGTCCGCTGGTTCTCCCGGCTTGGCTGCAGGCTGTTGAGCGTCACAGCGTCAGGAGTGTAAAAACGGAAGGCGTCGAAGTGCGAGCAGCGGATCCGGTTCTCCTGGACCACCTCGTCAGTCCGTCCGGAGCCGAGCCGCAACTGGAGGTACTCGTGCCGGAGATCGAATTTGTCCTGCCGGTAGACCATGGCCCATTCGTGTAGTCCGAAGCAGCCGAACTGGGCCGGCCGCGCCGCCGTTCCGGCCAGGATGATGCCGGCGAACTGCAGCGCGTCCCGGCGGTCCCGGACGAAGGCCGCGGTGTCGACCGTGACGGCCGGTGTGCCCGGCGGGAGGCCCGCCAAGGCGAGTTCGACGTCGTCGGGCGTGCGGTAGTACTTCCAGCCGGTACGGTCCGCTGCGGCGGGACCGGAGAGCACGACGCCGGCGCCCGGGTGCCAGCGCAGCAGCTGGCCCGGTTTCTGGGTGTAGTAGGTGAAGAGGAAGTCCTCGACCGGGTGCTTCTGGCCGGCGGACCGCCGGGCGAGGTACGGGTCCGCGTAGCGCCGGACGCGCGCCTGGTGATCGGCCTGGCGCGGCAGCCAGTCTTCCTGGGGCAGGTGCTGCAGCTTAGACAGCTCCGCCGGTGGAGCCCAGGACGTCCTTGGCGGCGTTCCAGGCGGCGATCTCGCAGCCGTCGCGCAGGCTGAAGGCCGCGTCGACAGCGTGGCCGTCCACGACGCCGGTGACCGTGGCCTGCTGGGGGCCGCCGTACTGCTGGGTGCAGGCCTGGTCCGTGGGGCGCGGGCCGGGGCTGAGGAGCGCCGCGTTGTTCTTCAGGGCGGCGCAGCCGGCGGCGGCGTTGGGGTGCTGGCTCTCGGCGGCCGGGACGCCGTCCACGCACACGAGAGTGAAGTTCGCCGGGGTTCCGGTCTCGGACGGTTTGACCATGATGGCCAGTTCGGCGTTGCCCTGTCCGGGGCCGGAGGTCACCGGTGCGGCAGACGGGGAGGGTGCCGGGGTCTTCGTTTCGGTGTCCGGGGAGACGGTGCCCGTCGGGCTTGCCGTGCTCGACGGTGCGGAAGCCGTGGGCGACGGGGCAGATCCCGGCGAGCAGGCCGCCAATCCGGCCACCGCCATCAGAACCAGCGCCGCGTGAGTCAGTTGCTTGCGCATCAGCTGTCCTCCTGTGTTTTGCCCAGTCTACCGCCGGGGCGCGTCCTTGGAAGCGGTCTTTGTGGCCGCAATCAGGGCCGTCATGGAGGCGTGCAGCCGGCCGACCTCTTCGCGGCTGAGGCCCAGCAGCTCCATCATCGTTCCAGGCACGGCGGTGGCCTGCTGGCGCAGCGCGGCGCCCAGCGGTGTCAGGCCCACGGCAAGGGTCCGTTCGTCTCCCGGCACGCGCTGGCGGGTGATGAACCCGGCGCCCTCCAGCCGGCGCAGCAGCGGTGAGATGGTTGCCGGCTCCTGGGCGAGGGCCTCGCTGATGTCGCGCAGGGAGCGGGGGCTGGACTCCCAGAGGCAGAGCATCACCAGGTACTGGGGGTGGGTCAGTCCGAGCTTGTCCAGGACCGGTTTGTACGCGCCGACAACACTCCGGGAGGCCACCGTCAGGGCGAAGCAGAGCTGGTGTTCCAGCAGGAGGTCATCCTGGATGTCGTCGGTTACGTCTGTCACGGGGGCCTCCGTTGATAGTTAGTGCACTAATTATTAGCGTACACTGGGGACATCGTTTCGTTCATTAGGAGTGGATAGTGATGGCCAAGGAAAGCACCGACAACGCCTCCCAGAAGTTCATGCGCGCGACGGGCAGGCTCAGGATGATTTTCGGGCCGGCCAACCGCAGCTCCCTTGGACACGAGATGACGGAGCAGAACCGGCAGCTGCTGGCCCAGCGCGAAGCCGAAACCCAGCAGTGGGAGACCATCCACCGCCCCGACGGCAGCACCTACGTTGTGCCGCGCAACCCCGAGGACAAATCGCTGCGGTAAATCCGGCTCCGGCTGCGGCTCCCTCCGGGGCTCCCGCACACATCCGGGCGGGCTCCCGGGCCGTATTCCGGCAAGTTCCCGGGCCGGCGGCCCCATGCCTTTTCCCGACGCCGGGCGTAAAATGGGCTCACTGGCACCAGCACATGCCACGGCTTTCCCCGAGGCCCGGACACTGGAGAGGGGGTGGGAATTGTGGCAATTGCACTGCGGAAGATGGCACTCAGGCAGCGCCTGCATCCGACGTCATGGGCACGCTTCCTTTTCGGCCCTGCCTCGCGGGGGGATTACACCGCGCCGGTTGTGCACAAAAATGACGACTTTGAGCAGGCCTCTTCACTGGAACTCGCCGGTTTCGAAGTGGAAACCGATGCGCAGGGACGTCACTACGCTGTCCGAAAGGAAGACCTCCCGAAAGAGGAAGTCTGACCAACGCCCTGAGGGGGCAAGGGAAAGGGAGCGGCAGACGCCGCTCCCTTTCCCTTTTAATCCCGGGGGCTAATCCTCGGTGCTGATCCTCGGCGCGGCTCAGCGGCCGGTGCCGCCGTACACCGTTGCCTCGTCCTCGCTGTCCAGGTCGAAAGCCTTGTGGATGGCGCGCACGGCGTCGTCGAGCAGGTCCGCGTGGGTCACGACGGAAATCCGGATCTCCGAGGTGGAGATCATGTTGATGTTGATCCCGGCTTCGGAGAGGGCGGCGAAGAACCGCGCCGAGACGCCCGGGTGGGAACGCATGCCGGCGCCGATCAGGGACAGCTTGCCGATCTTCTCGTTGTATTCGATGGTTTCGAAACCGATCCGGTCCTGCGCGGCGTGCAGGGCGGCGAGGGCGTCGGCGCCCTCGACGATCGGCAGCGTGAAGGAGATGTCAGTCCGGCCGGTCCCGTGGGTGGAAACGTTCTGGACGATCATGTCGATGTTCGAGTGGGAATCGGCGATGACCTGGAAGATCGCCGCTGCTTTGCCGGGGATATCCGGAACCCCGACAACCGTGACCTTGGCCTCGGAACGGTCGTGTGCAACACCGGAGATGATTGGCTGCTCCAAGGCAACTCCCTCTTGGGTTGTGATCTTGTCGTCGGCACTGGGGAGGACCCAGGTGCCTTCGTTCTGGCTGAATGAGGAACGGACGTGCAGGGGCACGCCAAACCGGCGCGCGTATTCGACGCAGCGCAGGTGCAAGATCTTGGCGCCGGACGCGGCGAGTTCGAGCATTTCCTCGCTGGAGATCCGGTCGATTTTTCGGGCGGTCGGGACGACCCGCGGATCGGCGGTGTAGATCCCGTCGACGTCCGTGAAAATTTCGCACACGTCGGCGTCGAGGGCGGCGGCCAGGGCCACCGCCGTCGTGTCCGAGCCGCCGCGGCCCAGTGTGGTGATTTCGTTGGTGGTGCGGCTCATGCCCTGGAAGCCCGCGACGATCGCGATGTGCCCCTTGTCCAGGGCCGTGCGGATCCGGTGCGGGTCGACGTCGATGATCCGGGCCTTGCCGTGGATGCCGTCGGTGATCATGCCGGCCTGGGAGCCGGTGAAGGACTGGGCGGAGGCGCCGAACTTGTTGATGGCCATGGCCAGCAGGGCCATTGAGATGCGTTCGCCGGCGGAAAGGAGCATGTCCATCTCACGGGCCGGGGCCGAGTCGGTCACCTGGGCCGCGAGATCGAGCAGTTCATCGGTGGTGTCGCCCATGGCGGAGACCACCACAACCACTTCATCGCCGGCGTTCTGGGCATCCACGATCCGCCGGGCCACGCGTTTGATGCCCTCGGCGTCCGCCACGGAGGAGCCGCCGAACTTCTTCACCACAAGGTGCTTCGTGGCAACGGCAGAGACGGGCCGCTCCTGCGGCTGCGGTCCGGGATGGACTTCGGTAGTGGGCAAACTCATGCGCGCACCCTCACTGCATCATCGGGGTTCTGGGCCAGGCAACCAAACGGCGCGACGGCGTAACTTCTCCCCCCAGTTTATCGCCGCGGGCCCCCGGTTGCTGAATTGTGACCGAATGCCAGACAATCCGGCCCGCGTCCCGCCGGACATGCCCTCCGCCGCGGTCCAGGAGTGGGCATGCGCTCCGCCGCGGTCCAGGAGTGGACATGCGCTCCGGCCCGGTCCGGGCATGCCCTCCGCCGCGGTCCAGAAGTGGACATGATGGCACTATGTCCATCCCCGGGCGCAGGAGCTGGGCATGTCCTCCCGGAGGACCGGAGCACGACGGCGGCAGGACCGGCGTCGCTCAGGCGCAGGCCACTAGCTCAGGGCGTTGCGGCGGCCTTCGAAAGCCCGGCCGAGGGTGACCTCGTCGGCGTACTCGAGATCGCCTCCCACGGGCAGTCCTGATGCAAGCCGCGTCACGGCGATGCCAATCGACTTGAGCATGCGCGCGAGGTAGGTCGCCGTGGCTTCGCCCTCCAGATTGGGGTCCGTGGCGAGGATGATTTCCTGGATGGCGCCGTCGTTGAGCCTGGTGAGGAGTTCGCGGATCCGGAGCTGCTCGGGGCCGATGCCGGCAATGGGGTTAATCGCCCCGCCCAGCACGTGGTACCGGCCGCGGAAGGAGCGGGTGCGTTCGACGGCGAGGACGTCCTTGGATTCCTCGACGACGCAGATGATCGAGGGGTCCCGGCGGGGATCGCGGCAGATGTTGCATAGTTCCTGCTCGGTGACGTTGCCGCAGACCGTGCAGAACTTGACCCGTTCCTTGACGGTGGTGATGGCGTCCACGAGTCGTTTCATGTCCTGCGGGTCGGCCTCAAGGATATGGAAGGCCAGCCGCTGGGCGGACTTGGGCCCTACTCCGGGAAGGCGTCCGAGCTCGTCAATCAGCTCTTGAACTGCACCTTCGTACACAATGTCCTCGTTCGTTTGGGGTGGTGCCGGACGGAGGGCCCGGCGGGGAGGCTAGAAGCGCGGCGGCAGCGGGCTTCCGTCCAGGGACCGCTCTTCGACCAGCTTTCCGCCCAGGATGCGTTCGACGGCGGCCCGTCCGAAGACACCGGATTCCTCGATCGTTTCGTCATCTGCGCTGGGGATGTCCTGGACATAGGTGGTGGCGGCCGCTGCCCGGGCGGGAGCCTTGGCCCGTCCGGCTTCGGCCTCCGGGCTGTTGGACAGCCGCTGGTAGAGGCTTTGGCGGCCCGCCGGGTTGGGCGCAACAGACGGTGCGGGGTCCGCCGCCGGCGATGCTGCAGGTGCTGGCGGGGCCGCCGGCAGGGCCTGTGCCGGTGCGGCCGGAGGGGCCGCGGGCACCGCGTTTGCCGGTGTGGCGGGCACGGCCACTGGCGCGGCGTCGGCTGAGGCTGGGACGGATCGGGCGCCTACCGCCACCAGTTCCGCGGGGTCTCCCCAGCTATTCGTCGAGGAGGTGACCGGTTCATACGCAGCGGAAGCCGACACTGCGGCGGCGTACTGCGGGACCTGGGCCGCCGCAGGTTCATAGTGCGGAGGTTCCGGCTCAGGCGCGGGCTCGGCAGCCGCCGACCCGTTCGGAGGGTAGCTTCCGACGTTGGAGTCCGCGCCGACCGCCCAGATCCCGGGGGACTGCTCGACGGCCCGGGCCCAGGGGTCGTCGGCGGTCTCGGGCGCCTCGGGGGCGGAAGCGTGGGCCGGTGACGTGCGGGATGCGGCGCCGGACCGCGCCGGAGCGGAAGCTTTCTTGCGCGTTGCCGCGGGCGCGGCGGGCGGCTGGGCTGCCCGTGCCACGGCGGGTGCGGAGGGGTCCCAGTCCATGGGCGGTTCCTCGTCCAGCGGCGGAGCGTCCTCGTCGCGCGGCGGACCCCAGTCATCGTCCGGGTAGGCGTAAGACCCGGCAGGTTCCGGGGACGAGCTGTCCCGTTCGCTTGCGGCTGCCGGTGCCGGGGCATGCACGGCTTCGGGGGCAGCGGCTGCCTGCGCCGGTGCGGGAGCGATGGGAACTGGAACTGGTGTCGGTGCCGCAGGGGCCGGCGTGACGGAGGCGGGGGCCGTTGCTGCCGGCGTGACGGGGGAGATGGCCCCACCCGGAGCGGCCGGGGCGGGTTCCGTGTGAGCTGGTTTTGTTGGTGCCGGGCCGGCCTGGGGTGCGGCGGCGGCCGGGGGCAGGCCCCAGTCGGCGTCGGTGGACGTGGCCGGGACGTCCCGGCTAACGGGTGCTTTTGGGTTTGGCTCAGAGCTCGCTGCGCTGTTGCTTCCGTTGGCCACGGCGTTGATCTGGCATTCGATGCCGATGGTCTTGTGGATCGCCTGGCGCAGGTTTTCGGAGTGATCCGCCCGGCCGAAAGCTCCAGCCAGCCCGGAGGTGGTGAACGCGAGTGTCAGGACATGGTCTTCGAAGTGGCCCACCTGGGCATTCGGTTCGACCAGGGCCCAGGTGCTCCGCTTGATTTTGCTCAGCGTCTGCAGGATCTCCGGCCAGGCCCGGCGGAGGACCTCGACGTCGGGACCTGATCCGGCGGCCCGCGCCGCCGCGGGTGCGGCAGAAGAAGGAGGTGCCGGGGCCGGCTGGTTCTGGACCGGAGCGGCCTCGGCCGGCTGGTTCTGGTCCGGCGCGGACGGCGCCGGGCCGGAAGGGACCGGGGCAGGCGGCGCGGCGACGTCAGGTGCCGGCCGGGCCGGTACGGCAGCGCGGGGTTCCGGGGTTTTCCCGGAAGCGCCGTTGGCCGTGGCGGGTTCGCCGACCGGCCAGTCGCCGGTGCTGACACGTGGCGCGGTGAGCGTTTCCCTGCCCGGTTCGGTGTCGCGCCCGGCCGCCACAGCAGCCGCGGGGGATGCCGTCCCAGGTGCAGCAACGGGAGCTGCGACTGCGGGAGCCGGAGTCAACGGCGCGGGGGCCGCCGGCTCGGGAGCGGGGGGGACCGCCGGTGTCGGAACAGCCGGCGCAGTGGCGGGAGTCCCGACGTCGTTCCCGGCGTAGTTCAGGCGGCGCTCCACCCGGTCGATCCGGGCGGCAATGCCGCGCTCGGTCTGCTCGGAGGAAGGCAGCAGGATGCGGGCGCACAGCAGTTCCAGGTGCAGCCGCGGCGAGGTGGCGCCGGTCATCTCGGTCAGCGCGGTGTTGGTGACGTCCGCTGCCCGGGACAGCTCGGCGGCGCCCAGGTTGTGGGCCTGGTTCTGCAGGCGCGCGATCTGGTCCGAGGGCATGCCGCGGAGGATTGACTGGGCGCTCTCCGGCATGGCCTGGACGATGATGAGGTCGCGGAAGCGCTCCAGCAGGTCCTCCACGAAGCGGCGCGGGTCATGCCCGGTCTGGATGACGCGGTCCACCGCGCGGAACACCGTGGCGGCGTCGGACGCAGCCACGGCCTCCACGACGTCGTCGAGCAGGGAAGCATGGGTGTAGCCCAGCAGTGCGACGGCCAGTTCGTAATCCAGGCCCGCCGGCCCGGCGCCGGCCATGAGCTGGTCCAGCACCGACAGCGAGTCCCGCACCGACCCACCTCCGGCGCGGATGACGAGCGAGAGCACACCGGGCGCCACGGGGACGTTTTCCTGGGTGCAAAGCAGTTCGAGATACGCCATGAGCGGCTCCGGCGGGACGAGCCGGAACGGGTAGTGGTGCGTGCGGGAGCGGATGGTGCCGATGACCTTGTCCGGCTCCGTGGTGGCAAAGATGAATTTGATGTGTTCCGGCGGCTCTTCGACGATCTTGAGCAGCGCGTTGAAGCCGGCAGACGTGACCATGTGGGCTTCGTCGATGATGAAGATCTTGTAGCGGTCCCGGACCGGGGCGTAGGTGGCCCGTTCGCGCAGGTCGCGGGCGTCGTCCACGCCGCCGTGGCTGGCGGCGTCAATCTCGATCACGTCGAGGGAGCCGGAACCGCCGCGGGCGAGTTCGACGCAGCTGGGGCATGTGCCGCAGGGGGTGTCTGTGGGGCCTGCGGCGCAGTTCAGGCAGCGGGCCAGGATGCGGGCGGAAGTGGTTTTTCCGCAGCCGCGGGGGCCGGAGAAAAGGTATGCGTGGTTGACGCGGTTCTTGCGCAGCGCCGTCATCAGCGGCTCGGTGACGTGTTCCTGCCCGATAACGTCGGCGAACGAATCAGGGCGGTATCGACGGTAAAGAGCGGTAGTAACAGTCACAGATAAACCCTACCAATCGGCACAGACATAAAAGACCCCTCATGCACCCGCCAGAGCCCATTTACCCTTGCTACCTTCCGGTCCTGGGGGAGTTCAACAGGATGACGCCACATGAGGGGCCGTCAGCAAGTTTACCCGACGTTTGAGTGTGCCCCGAATCGCGCACCGTGGGCCCGGGAAATCCCGCGGGACATGCCCATTTTTCGCGCGACGGAGTGGACACGATGGGCCTATGTCCACTGGCCGCGGCCGGGGTGGCGCATGCCCCGTGGGGCGGGGCCGGAGGGCCAATTGGGCGATGCCGGGAAGTTCAGGTAGTCTAGTATCTGCTTTTGATTCAGAAGCTACTGGAGAATTCGCCTAGCGGCCTATGGCGCACGCCTGGAACGCGTGTTGGGTTAACGCCCTCGGGGGTTCAAATCCCCCATTCTCCGCGTTTGGCCCCGGTCCTCGGACCGGGGCCTTTTTGCGTTCCGGGCAATCCCCGCGCCCGTCCGGGCCCCGCCCGATCCTCAGCCCTCAGGCCTCATAGCCGAGCCTGCGGAGCCGGTCCCGTGCCGCCTGCTGGCTGGGGCCCACCCGGCCCAGGGCAAGGTGGACGACGCCGAGTGTCACCTTCGTGGCCAGCCGCACCGGCAGCGGGACAGGGCCAACCCGGGCGGTGCGGAGGCCCAACAGCTCACGGTATTTGGGTTCGAGACTCGCCACCGCCGCCGCGAACAGCACCCGGTACCCCGGCCTCAGTGCTGGGTGGAGCGGCGCATTGCGGATGAACGCCACCGTCTCGGCGACCCTTTCGTCGGATCGCAGCTCTCCGGCGTCGTACCGGTGGTCCAGCTGCCGGCGCATGGCCTCCTCGCTGAGCGGCGGGGACTGAACCCCCATTAGCTCCCCGGCCCGAGCCCACTCACGTACGTAGGCATCGGGGCCGCCCGGGATCGGCTTCCCCCAGATCTTGTGTGCCGAAAGGAAGGCGTCGGTGAAGGCGATATGCACCCAGCGGAGCAGTTCCGGATCATTCGCCGCATAGCTTCGGACGACGCCGTGCCCGTCCACGTAGTCCCCCCGCACTGGTTCGTGGAGCCGCAGCACCCAGTCGGAGGCTGAGCGGGCCGCGGCGGTTGAACCGTAGGAAACCGTGAAGATCCAGCGGATCGTATTGGCTAGTCGTGCGAGCGGATCATCTCGGTAATTTGAATGATCCTGCACTCCTGCCAATGCGGCCGGGTGGAGAGCCTGCATCAGCAGCGCTCGAATACCTGCAACGATGGTTGGCATTCCCCCGTGAACAGCCCAGACTGCTGAATTGGCTGGGAAAAAGCCTGCGTCGTCCCCTTCGGCGAGATCGAGCTGCCACTGCGGCGTGCGCGTCGCTCCGTTGCTGAAGGTCCCAACGAGCAGTGTCTTTATGGGTCCGAAAACTTTGATCACCGCGTTTGTTCTCCTGTGGACGAAATAGGTGTCTGAGCTAATCCCGAGCTACGCATCAACCGATTCACGCTGACCTTCGAGGTAACGGTAGACGGGCTGGCGCGAAACAACAGTAGTTTTTGCGATATCCGTGACGGTCGTCTTGGCTCCAGCACGGTCGTCGGCATGTCACCGGGGCAGGCCCAGACGGCCGAACCCGGCGGGTGGTGGCCAGGATCGTCGCCGGTGGCCAGGATCGTCGCCGTCGGCCAGCCGCGGCACCCAGTTCGGCACGGACCCACGGGTTCCTGCAGATCTGTTTGAGTTCGGCCCGCCATTCCGTGAGGAGGTTGCGCATACCCCATTCTCGCCCACGGCTGCTGGGCCCCGATACTTGGGCCAATACTTAGGACTACTGGGCCACCACTTGAGTTAGAAAGGGGGTAGTTTTTACCGTTCCCACGGCCATCCGATTGTGGTCCCATGAGAACGTCAGTCCGCGATATTGGGGGCTGTCTGACAGAATGCGGGAGTCACATCGTGGGAAAACACTGGGGAAACTCATCGAGTGAGAAGGCCATCAGAGCGCGAGTCATCGCGGTGCGCTGTTTGTCGGGCGGCTTTTGCCTCTCGCTGGCGGTCCTGACCTTTGGGGCCCAGGGCCTGTCGGGCAGCGGCGCAGCAGTTTTGCCTTCCCCGGCACTGGCTTCCGGAAGTGTCGGGCCGGGCAGCTTGAATCCGGGCACTGCGGACTCCCGCGCCTTGCCAGGTGCCGATGCCCCCTCGACGGCGGCATTCACTGCGGACGCCTTGGCCCTAGTCGCCTACAGCCGGTCGCCGGTCGAGACGACCTCAAAGGACGGCGTCCCCGGGGAGCTGAATGTAGCATCAGCCGGGCTGAAGCGGCCGGCAGAAGGCTTCCTCATGGCACCCCTCGAATTCATCCAGGAGACCTCTCCCTTCGGGCTGCGGACCAGCCCCATCTCCGGGTCGGCCGGCGAATTCCACTGGGGCCAGGACTATGCCGCGGCCTGCGGCACCCGGGTCTATGCTGCCGACGCCGGAGTCGTCCGGGCAGTCGGCTGGCACCCGTGGGGCGGCGGAAACCGTGTGGAAATCGACCACGGCAACGGACTCATCACCACCTACAACCACCTTGAGGCAATCGCCGTCAAGAAGGGCGACTCGGTGCGGGTCGGCGAGGTCATTGCCCGGGTGGGGACGACCGGATCGTCCACCGGCTGCCATCTTCATTTTGAGACCATCCTGAACGGCACCCACAAGAACCCGCACGACTGGACCCTTCTTCCGATCAGCCAGACGGACCAGCTGGGCACCATCGAAATGACCAGTTATGCGCCCGACGCCGGCAGCCCCTCCAACGCAACCCTTGGCTGGGCGATTCCGGTGTCCGATAAGGGGATGCACATAGTCACCGGCGGCGCTCAGGAAACGCAGATTGCAACCCTGCCGGGAACACCCTATTCCTCGTCCGCGGCGCCCTCGCCGACTCCGTCGATCTGGGACGCACTGTCGCCGACCAGGACCAGGTCCGATACCCCGACGCTTGAGTCCAGCCAGCCGCCGAGCGGGACAGACGCGACCGCCACAGCGGGGGGCTCCCAGACTCCGGGCGGAACGCCCGCCCCCAGCGACCCCCCTCCTCCATCGGACCCCGGGACCCCGGTGCCGCCGCCTGCAGATTCGCCGACGCCGGAACCCACCACGCCGCCGCCCGCGCCCGACCCCACGGTGGACCCCTCTCCGGCCCCGCCGCCGGTCGTTGAGCCGGCCCCGCCGCCTGTCGTGGACCCCGAGCCGGCCCCGCCGCCTGTCGTGGACCCCGCGCCGGCCCCGTCGGTCGCGGACCCTGTGCCGGCGCCGCCGGTCGTGGAACCGCCTCCGGTCGTGGAGCCTGCGCCCGCGCCGCCACCAGTCGTGGATCCGGCTCCGCAGCCCACTTCAGAACCTGCCGCGCCGGCGCCCACGGCGTCTATTGAACCGCCGGCGACCACGGACCCGTCACTGACTCCCACCCCGTAGCAGGCACCAACCCATACCCTCGCGCGTTGGTATCGAATGACTGTCGTGACCAATTCCGGGACGCCGTTCCGGACACGATCTTCATTACCGACTTGCGAGGAACCCTTCGATGACCGCTCTGCACAGTATTCCGCTCACCCTCATCGACGGCACGGACACCGACTTTGGCCGTTTCAAAGGGGAGGTGGTGCTGGTGGTGAATGTGGCTTCGCAGTGCGGCTTCACACCGCAGTACGCAGGACTCGAGGCACTTCACAACAAGTTCAGCGCGCAGGGCTTCCAGGTGCTCGGCGTCCCATGCAACCAGTTCGCTGGCCAGGAGCCCGCCACCGACTCCGAGATTGCCGAATTCTGCGAACGCAACTTCGGCGTGACCTTCCCGCTCACGGCCAAGGCCGACGTCCGCGGCAGGAAGCAGCACCCGCTCTACGCCGAGCTCACCAAATTCAAGAACAGTATTCTGCCGGGACTGGTGAAGTGGAATTTCGAGAAGTTCCTGGTGAACCGCGACGGCGACGTGGTGGCCCGTTTTGCCCCCACGGTGGAGCCGGATTCACCGGAGATTATTGAAGCTGTCCAGTCCGCCCTTAGCTGAGAGCCGGCTCCCGGGGCACAAGGGGACAACGGCCCCTATCCCTAAGCATGCTTGCCGCTTAGACTGGCCAAACCTTCCCATCAAACCGGGCACAACCACGCCGCAGTCGCGCGCGTGAGTGTCGGCAGTGCCGCCTACACAGGCCCGGTGGGAAGGTGCCTCAGCACGCTTCGTGAATCACAACTGGACACTCATATTGGGGGTCCGTGAAACCAGGAGGAAAGTGATGACAGGAAACAAAGCCGTTGCCTACAAGGGGCCGGGCAAGGTCGAACTGATCGACATTGACTACCCCAGCTTCGAACTCAAGGACGGCCCGGGGGTCAACCCCGCAAACGTGGGCCGTTCGGTGCGCCACGGCGTGATCCTCAAAACCGTTGCCACGAACATTTGCGGCTCGGACCAGCACATGGTCCGCGGCCGCACCACAGCCCCCGCGGATCTGGTGCTCGGCCACGAAATCACCGGCGAGGTCGTGGAGGTCGGCCCGGACGTCGAGTTCATCAAAGTGGGCGACATCTGTTCCGTCCCCTTCAACATCGCCTGTGGACGCTGCCGGAACTGCAAGGAGCGCAAGACCGGTATCTGCCTGAACGTCAACCCCGCCCGTCCGGGCGCCGCCTACGGTTACGTGGACATGGGCGGCTGGGTCGGCGGACAGGCCAACTATGTCCTCGTCCCGTACGCGGACTGGAACCTGCTGAAGTTCCCGGACAAGGACCAGGCGCTCGAAAAGATCCTGGATCTGGCCATGCTCTCGGACATTTTCCCGACAGGCTTCCACGGAGCCGTCAGTGCGGGCGTCGGTGTCGGTTCCACGGTCTACATCGCCGGTGCCGGGCCGGTCGGCCTCGCGGCGGCCACGAGTGCCCAGTTGCTGGGCGCCGCGGTGGTGATTGTCGGGGACATGAACGCGGACCGGTTGAAGCAGGCACGCAGCTTCGGTTGCGAAACCGTTGACCTGTCCCAGGGCGGGCCCGCGGAGCAGATCGAGCAGCTCCTCGGCGTGCCCGAAGTCGACTGCGGCGTCGACGCCGTCGGCTTCGAAGCGAAGGGCCACGGCCACGACGCCAAAGAAGCTCCGGCGACCGTGCTCAACTCGCTGATGGAACTGACGACAGCCGGCGGCGCGCTGGGCATCCCGGGTCTCTACGTCACCGGCGATCCGGGCGGCATCGACGAGGCTGCCAAGAAGGGCGCGCTCTCGCTCAGCCTCGGGACCGGTTGGGCCAAATCGCTGAGCTTCACCACCGGGCAGTGCCCCGTGATGAAGTACAACCGCGGGCTTATGATGGCGATCCTGCACGACAAGGTCCACATCGCGAAGAACGTCAACGCGAAGGCCATCACGCTGGAGGAAGCGCCCAAGGGCTACGCGGAATTCGATGCGGGCGCCGCCACTAAGTACGTGCTGAACCCGAACGGCTACTTGAGCTAGACCTCAGGTACCTGAGTAAGGCCGATCCGGCGGACACATACCAGGGCAGGTATGTGTCCGCCGGATTACGCGTTGTTCCCATTTTTCGAACATGCCTACTGGAGTTTGCGCATTGTTGGCCGAATGTCTGGTTGGATAGACCTTACTGAGAGGGACGTTGGAGGCAATCGCCTCCACCCAACCAGGAAGGTAGCAATGGAGCTCATCGAGGCCGAGCACCCCCGGCCACGTCATTTTCTACTCCATCTGAGTGACCCCCACCTGTTGGGAGGTTCCGCTCCGTTGCTTGGTGTAGTCGATAGCGACGCTCTGCTCCAGCAACTCTTTGACGAAGTACGCGCTTCCGGAGCGCGCCCCGAAGCCGTGATTTTCACCGGCGACCTCGCTGACCGGGGCGAACCCGAGGCCTACGCCAAGTTGCGGGCCATCGTCGAACCCGCGTGCAAAGCCATGGGCGCGAAGGTCATCTGGGCAATGGGCAACCACGACAACCGCGCCAACTTCCGCACCGGCCTGCTGGACCAGCCGGCTGACGACGCCCCGGTGGACCACAGCTATTTCATCAACGGGCTGCGGATCATCACCCTTGACACTTCCGTGCCCGGCTTTCACCACGGTGAGCTGAGCCCTGACCAGTTGGAGTGGCTGGCGGCCGAACTTTCCACCCCGGCACCGGACGGAACCATCCTGGCACTGCACCATCCTCCGGTGCCATCCGTGCTGGATCTCGCCGTCCTGGTGGAGCTCCGGGACCAGACGGCCTTGGCCGGGGTCCTGCGGAACTCGGACGTCCGGGCCATTCTGGGCGGCCACCTGCACTATTCGACGACGGCGACCTTCGCCGGAATCCCCGTCTCCGTGGCGTCGGCCACCTGCTACACCCAGGACCTCAACGTCCCGGTGGGTGGAACCCGCGGACGCGACGGCGGGCAGGCGTTCAACCTTGTGCACGTCTACGAGCACACAATCGTGCACTCTGTGGTCCTGCTCGGAGACACCCCGCCGGTGGGCGAGCTCGTCTCGGCTGCGGAAGCCCAGCGGCGGATTGCGGCGGCCGGGATTCGCATCCCGGGCAAGGCCAAGCCCGAGGAGCCCGCCCGGACTCCCGGCAGCCGAAGCCTGACCGCCAGCAACTAGCGCCGCTCCGGTTACGGGGACAGCGGGCGCGGCCGGCACGTGGTTGCGCCCGGACCTCGGGGACCTATTTCTCCCACGGAGCCTTGATCGGGTAGTACTTCTCCAGGAAGTCCGTCACGAGTTCGGCCCGTTCCTCGGCCGGGACCTCAGGGAAACTTCCGTCGTTGAGGCAGAAGAAGTCCATGTTCCGCTTGGCGAGCAGCTTGGGCAGATAGTTCAGCCCGGCCCTGGCCGTGGTGTCCACGTAGCGCACCTTTGCCGCGGTCTGGGTGACGGCCCGGCCGGTGAGCAGCGCGTAGTAGTGGTAGAACGAGTTGGTCACCGAGATGTTGTCGGCCGCGCGGAACGTGCTGGCCGCAGTCTTGGCGAATTCCGCCGGGAACTCCTGTTCCATCTGGGCCACGACGCTGCGCCGCAGCGGGGCAGCCGTGTGTTCCAGGTGCCGGGTGGTGATCCGGCCAAAGCGGTCCCAGAGCAGCTTCCGGTTCACCCGGGCTGCATTCTCGAACCCGCTGCGCTCGGCGTCGTTGTCCCCAAGCCCGATCCGGGTTTCCGCCTCGATGAACTTCGTGATGCCGCCAGGGGTGAAGAACATGTCCGGACCGACGGCGCGGCCGAAGAACATGTCGTCATTCGAGTACAGGAAGTGCTCGGACAGGCCTTCAATGTGGTGGAGCTGGCACTCCACGGCTTGCGAGTTGTGGGTGGGCAGGACGGAGGGGTCCGCGAAGAACTCCTCGCTGCGGACGATCGTCACGCCCGGATGATCCGCCAGCCAGGAGGGCATGGGGGAGTCCGTGGCGATGAAGATGCGGCGGATCCAGGGCGCGAACATGTAGACCGAGCGGAGCGCGTACTTGAGCTCATCGATCTGGCGGAACCGGGCTTCGTGGTCGTCGCCTTCGCCGACCACGACGCCGGCCATCCGGGCACGCCGCGCGGCGATGTACTCGGGGGAGCTGCCATCCACCCAGGAGAACACGAGGTCGATGTCGAAGCTGATGTCACTGGCGTGGTCGGCGAACATGTTCTCGATCGTGGGCCAGGTGTGGCCGTACCGCTCCACCGTGCCGCGGACGGCGTCCTGGGCCAGCAGGGTCCGGCGGGTCAGTGAGTTCTCGATCGGGAGGATCAGCTGGTCACCTTCGAAACTCCACAGTTCCAGCTGCACGCCGGCCGAGGCTCCGAACTCGAAGCCGCCCTCAGGTTCGACCCGGGGACGGTACAGCCGGAAGATCCGGGACTGCCGGTTGGGAGAGAGCTCCCCGTCGGCGACCAGCACCGAGGACTTCTTCTTGGCGTCGACGCTCATCGAGTAGAACGGCTCATCGTGGCAGGCCTCCACGAGGGCGTCGCGGAGATCCTTGCGGTCCTTCCAGTCCACGGCGATGACCGGCCTGTGGTTGTTGCCGCGGACCAGGAGGTAGTCAAGCCCGGCGCCGTCAAGGACCGAGCGGATGAACATCAAATCCTCGACCATGGCCTGGTACGGCGTGCGGTTCTCATTGATGAGCCCGTACCGGCCGCGCCGGCGCACAACGTCCTGCCGGGTCCGGAATCTCGCCACGGCGGCCGCGGAGGTGACCTCATCGTGGGCATCTACCGATGCCTGGCTGCCGTAGTAGATCTCGTCCTGGACCAATGCGTCTGTAATTTCGATTCTCCGTGATTGTTTGCGTGAATGTGTCCCTACTTGCATGATAACGTCCGCCCCAAAATCGACCCCAAAATCCGCGGCTGAAACGCCGCCAGTGCGGGCCCCAAGAGCCCCACGTCCACCCCGGAACCGTGCCGGGGGTGGTTCGGTCCGCTGGTTCAGCCCAGGAGGGCCGCGCGCCAGCTGTGCAGGAAAGCCGCCCCGGCATCGTCGTGGATGACGTCCTCGCCCAGCCCCAGATCCGCCGCGGTGAGTACCTCGTACGGTTTCACCGGGACGCCGTCGGCAGGCCGGACGTCGACGTGCTTGACCGGGTGGTCGTTGTGGTGCAGCCAGTCGGCCATAGCGTAGTCCGTGCGGGAGTCGCCCACCGTCCGCCAGGCCTGCGGGGTGATGCCCTGGGCCGCCAGCAGCTCCACGGCCCGGCTTGCGCCGAGGTCCTTGCCGAGCCGGACAGATTCGATATCGGTGGAGATGATGGTCGGGTCCACCCGGTAGTCGACGCGGTCATCGGAGTCGGGTGCGTGGTGGTCCAGGCGCACCACCCCGAGACCGTGCCGGGCCATCAGGCCCATGGCATCGGCGTCGAAGAGTTCCTGCTCAGCCCGGTAACCGGAGTTCTCGACCGCGATGTGCTGCTCCACGGAGACCATCGCCAGTTTGGTTTCGTCGAAGAACATGTGGCTGGAGTAGTCCTCGGCCACGAGCCGCCGGACGTCGTCGCCGAAGGCGCGCGGGATGGCCAGTTCGTGGTCGACGTGGACTGCACCGGGGCCAGTGGAGGTGTAACTGAACCAGACGGCGCCCTTCTCGCAGACGGCGTGGATGAGGAGGTCGGCCGGCATCCCGGCGGCAATCATCGGCTCCATGACCTGTTCACGGATGAAGGCCGCCGAACGGCCGGTGTTGAAAATGACGGGGATCCCCGCCGCGGCCAGCGCCAGCAGGTCCGCGATGATGGCCGGCTGCACCGTGCGTGTGACGGGACTCGCCACGGGACCGTCGACGTCGAGCAGCAGTGCCAGCGGAGGCGCCAACGGCGAGAGGGAGGCTGGGGTCTCGGGAGTTGTCATGCGCCTATTCTCCCAGCCGGCACGCGTCTTTGCATGTGTTGTGGACCGGGGTTGGCGGCATGGCGTGAATTGTGACAGGCGGCGGCGGGCGGCATGACAAATGGTTACCGTTTGGCTACAACCTCCCGGCTTCGGGCGTCGTGGATTCCTTTGGCCGTCCAAGTTCCTTACGCTTGCATGGTGATATTCAAAGCCGTGGGCGAGGGACGCCCGTACCCCGACCATGGTTACAGCACGCCCAAGGACTGGGCGACGCTGCCGCCGCGCCCGGTCCGGCTGGACGATCTGGTGACCACCAAACGCACGCTCGACCTTGAAGCGCTGCTGGCAGAGGACTCGACGTTCTTCGGCGATCTGTTTCCGCACGTCGTGGAGTACCGCGGCGTCCTGTACCTGGAGGACGGCCTGCACCGCGCTGTCCGGACGGCGCTGCACCAGCGCACTGCGATCCATGCGCGCGTCCTGGTGATCAATGGCTAGAGCGCCGAAGGACGTCACCGTCCTGCACGGGCACCACGTCATCACCGGCTCTGACTTGCGCGCCACGTTCGTGGAGGATGACGAACTGCAGGACAACCCCGGCAGGCTGCGGCGCCGCATCCTGCACGGCGTCGTCCTGGTGCTGCTCGTCGGGCTGATTGCCGCGGCGATCGTGGTGGCGCTGGCGATCATGAACGGCCAGATTAAAATCCCGACGGCGGAGCGCAGCCAGGCTGCCGCGTCCGTCTGCCCGGAGGCGCGTTACGACTACACGCCGCCGGAAACGATCAACCTCAACGTGTTCAATTCCACGTCCCGCCCGGGCCTGGCCCGATCCGTGGCAGACGAGTTCGCGGCCCGCAAGTTCATCGTCGGGGCCGTAGCCAACACGACGTCGAGCTACCGCGGGGTGGCGCTGGTCGTCTCCGGCGCGGCAGGCCAGTCCGCGGCGTTCAGTGTGCAGCGCAACGTGCCCGGCTCGGACTATTTCCAGGACTCCCGGACGGACCCGAGCGTGGATGTCATCCTCACCGGAGACTTCAAGGACCTGGCCAAACCGGAACTGGTCGACCAGACGCCCGGCCAGCTCAGCTGCCCGCGCGAGGACCGGCGGATCGTGGACGAAACGCAGTGGCCCGTGACGCCGGCAGTGCCCCCCACACCGGGCAACTGACCCGTCATCCGGGTCCGCCGCCTCACAGGTGTTCAGGGGTTAAGGCGGAGCGGGTGCCCATTGTTGTCGAACCGCGCTCCGGCGCCGAGCTGGACAAACCGCACGGTGCGGGCCAGCCGGGCCTCTGCCTCGGGGTCCTGGCCGCCGTCACCGCGGGCGGCACTTGAGGACAGGGTGCCGTGGATGAGCTGCGCCAGCTGGGTGATGTCGGTGCCGGGCAGGTAGCCCTCGGCGATGCCGTCCCGCAGGATGCCCTGCAGCAGAACGCTCAGCTCCCCGACATGGTCCGCCAGCTTCGCGAACGACGCCGGGGAAAGCACGGCGCCCATCGCGGGGCCTGGCGGCAGGTGCCGCCGGCTGAGGTCCTCGACCTGGGCGCGGACGTACAGCGCCAGCCGGTCCACCGGGTTCTCCAGCGAGTCCAGGGATTCCCTCAGGTCAACCAGGAAACGCTCGGTCTCATCCAGTGCGTAGGCGATCAGCAGCTCTTCGATGTCCGCATAGTAGTTGTAGACAGCGGTCCGGCCGATCCGGGCGTGCCGTGCCACGTCCGTCATCGTCAGCCCGGGCAGCCCATGGGTGAATAGGAGTTCGCCGAACGCAGTCAGGATGCGGTGCTGGGTCTCGGCTCGTTGGGCGGCGTTGCTCGCGGCCGAAATCCTAGGCATACGGACACTTTAGCGCGATCTGTCAGCAAAACCCGGTTTTGCCACTCGCCGGCGGGAATCCCGGGCCGATGGGGAAGGCGGACGCTCAGGCGGAGCAGCCAGCCGGGCCGCAAGCCTCTGCGGTTCCGTTGCCGTCTCCGCCGGGGGCCGAGCTGACCATCTCAAGCGGCCGGCCGTCCTGCCATGCCTGCTCGAGGGCCGCGGCGAACGTCTCGGCGGGCTGGGCGCCGGAGAGCCCGAACTTGCGGTCAATGACGAAGAATGGGACGCCGGTGATGCCCAGGGCGCGGCCCTCCTCGAAGTCCTGCCGGACGTCGTCGGCGTATTTGTCCGTGGTGAACAGTTCATCCAGCTCGGCGGCGCCGATCCCGAGGCCCAGCCCCAGCGACGTCAGGTACTCCCGGCTGCCGATGTCCTTGCCCCGCTCGAAGTGGTCGCTGAGCAGGCGTTCCTTGGCGGCATCCTGCTGCCCGTGGGTGGCGGCGAGGTGGATCAGCCGGTGGGCGGTGAAGCTGTTGGCGACCACGACGTCGTCGAACCGGTAGTTGAGTCCCTCGCCGCTGGCCTGCTCGGCCACGTGCGCGAACATTCCGGCGACCTGAGCCGGGGCCATGCCCTTGCGGGTGCTCAAATAGTCCAGTTCGGTGCCGTCATAGTGCTCCGGCAGCGACGGATCCAGCTGGTAGCTGCGCCACTGGACCTCCACGGAATCCCGGTGCGGAAAGGCCGCGAGGGCCGTTTCAAAGCGGCGTTTGCCGATGTAGCACCAGGGGCAGGCCACGTCGGACCAGATTTCAATCTTCATGATCGCCACAACCCTGCAGGTGCCGGCTCCATTCCCCGGCGGCCTGTCGGCTTGGTCACGGTGTGGCCGGGCGCTCCATGACGAAGTCGTGTTCCACAGCGCTGCCGAGCCTGAAGGACTTGGTGCCGACCTTGCGGAAGCCGGATTTTTCGTAAAAGCGGATGGCCCGGGCGTTCTGGTCGTTCACCCCGAGCCAGATCCCCCGGGCTCCGGCCGCTGCGGCTGCGCCGATGCTGGCGTGCATCAGTTCGGCGGCGGCGCCGAGCCCGTGGTGGTCCGGGTGGACGTAGCATTTGCTGAGCTCGGTGGAGGGCAGGAGGGTCAGGGCCGCTGCCACGTCCGGGTCCCGGGCGGGCCGGGCGGCCAGGAGGCTGTAGCCGCGAAGCTCGCCGCCGGCGTCGATCACGAGGATGGTGACGGCCGGGTCGGCGAGGTAGCTGCGGAAGTTGGCCACGCTGAGGGTGTTCGCGACGTGCGCCGCGATATCCTCCGGCCGGGAGCCCGGCGGACACGCGAGAGGGAAGGTGACGGCCGCCAGCGCGGCCAGCCTCCCGGCGTCGTCCGCGGATGCTGTCCGGATCTGGTGCGTCATAGCTAAAACCCTAGCCCCCTGACGGCGCCACCGGCGTGGCGTCTGCCGCATAGCTGAGGCCGATCTGACGGCGGATCTCGTCCATGGCGGCCATGACGGCCACGCTCTCGCTCGGCGGCAGCACCGTGCCGGCGGTGACTCCCGCTGTGATGAGGCGTTCCATCTCGGCTGCCTGGAATTGCATGCCCCTGCCCTTCACCGGCTCGTCGAACCTCTCCAGGACGTTTCCGTGCGTGTCGAATCGGGTGAAGGGCGTGGGATTGTACCAGGTGGGTTCGACGTCGATCCAGCATTCCGTCCCGATGACGACTGCGCGGTTGGCTCCGGCGGCATCCAGCGCACAGTCCACAATGGCCTGCTGTCCTTGCGGGTATTCGAAGATCGCTGCCGTCTGGCGGTCCACCCCTGTTGCCGTCATGGATGCGCTGGCCCGGATGTTCTCCGGAGCGCCAAAGACATCAAAAGCGAAGGAGACAGGGTAGACGCCGAGGTCCAGGAGCGCTCCACCGCCCAAGGCAGGGTCGTTCAGCCGGTGGGCCGGGTCCCTGGGAAGGTTTTGGTTGTGGCTGGCGGTGATCTTACGGATCTCGCCGAGCGTGCCGTCATGGATGATCTCGCGGAGCCGGAGCATGTGGGGCAGGAACCGGCTCCACATGGCCTCGAGTGCAACAAGTCCTTTGGATTCGGCCAGTTCGACGATTTCCCGGGCTTCGCGGGCGTTGATGGTGAACGGCTTCTCGACCAGCACGTGTTTCCCGGCGTTCAAGGCGAGCAGTGCGTGGGCATGGTGGAAGGTGTGCGGCGTTGCGACGTAAACGACGTCGACGCTCGGATCCGTGACCAGTGCTTCGTAGCTGTCATGGGCGGTGGGAATGCTGAACTTTTGGCTGAAAACTCTGCTCGGTTCCAGCGTGCGGGAACCGACGGCCTGCACGGCGAATCCGTTGTCGATCAGGTCCTGCGTTTGCAGCCCTGCGATGAAACCGGTGCCGAGGATTCCCCAGCGGAATTGTCCGTCGGAGGTTCCATTGCTGAGGTTGGTCACGTCATTAGTCCTTTATCGTGGGGAGGAACTGTCGAGCGGGTAGGCGACGTACGCGAACCGGGTGGAATCAGGGGACCAGCTGTTGACGTTGAGTGTGCCCTGGCCTCCGAAGAGAGGCCAGATGTGCAGGGGTGTGGCCCAGTCGCCGGTAGAGACAAGCACGACGTCGACCGGCAAGTCGGCGGGGTGGCCTACGGTCCCGGTGGGGAACCGGATGTAGCTGGCCAACCGACCGTCAGGGGACAGGTGGGGGAACCAATCGACGGTCCCGCTCTCCAGCAGCCGCTCCGCTTGTGCGTCCGGGGCGCTGCCGTTGGACATGTTCAGCCGTGCGAGTTGTGCATGGCCGGGTTGGACGGTGAAGGCTTCCGTGTTGAAGTAGAGCCATTCGCCGTCCGGGGAGTATTCGGGTCCGTCGCAGTGACCGGCCACGTTCAACCGGGTGGTGTCGCCACCGCTGGCCGGGATGCTCGTGAGCCGGCCGGGCTGGGTGAAATCGCCGGCCTCGATCCCGACGTAGGCCAGGTCCTGCCCGTCCGGGCTCACTCCGTGGAGGAAATGGAAGTACCCGTCGTCAGCCGAAATGCGAGTGGCCGCACCGCCGTCGAGCGCCGCACGGTAGATGTGGCCGTCATTGGCGGAAAGGTAGATGCCGGTGCCGTCCGGCGCAAGGACGTGGTCGTTGTTCAGTTCCGGGATCCCGGTGAGGGGCACCTGGCTGATGGTCCGGCACCTGACGTCGAAGCGCCACAACGTCCCGGCGCCGTTCAGGATGAGTGCCGCGCCGTCGAGAGTCCAGTTCGGCGCCTCAAAGAGCACGTCCTCGGTACTGAACACGAGTTCGCGCTCACCCGTAACGGACGCGATCCACACCTCGCAGCGCTGGCCAGGCTGAAGTGTCCGACTCACGGGGCGACCTCCAGGGACCCGGTGGGGAGGTCCTTGATCCGGATGTTCCGCCACCGGCACCGGGCCCCGCCGCCCCAGCGGGCTCCGCCGAAATGGGCGTCGTAGTCCGGTGACTGGAGACCGGCGGTGTCGGGCGTTGCGCCCGCGTCGTCCGCGAGCGGGCGCCCGGCTGTTCCGGTGATGTCGGCCACGGCTGATCCTTACTGCTTGAACGCGGCGTCGAAGGAGGTGTTCGACGCCGGGAAGTCGTACTTCTTCAGCGCGGCGAGTGCTTCGGGGGCGCCGTGGAGGCGGTCCATGCCGGCGTCCTCCCATTCGATGGAAATGGGCCCGGTGTAGCCGATCGCGGTGAGGGCGCGGAAGGACGATTCCCAGGGCACGTCGCCGCGGCCGGCGGAGACGAAGTCCCAGCCCCGGCGCGGGTCGCCCCAGGGCAGGTGCGAGCCCATCACGGTGTTCCGGCCGGTGGGGCGCAGCTTGGTGTCCTTGCAGTCCACGTGGTAGATCCGGTCCTTGAAGTCCCAGATGAACGAGACCGGGTCGATGCCCTGCCACATGAAGTGGGAGGGGTCCCAGTTCAGCCCGAACGCTTCGCGGTGGCCGATCGCCTCGAGGGTCCGCACGGTGGTCCAGTAGTCGTAGGCGATCTCCGAGGGGTGGACCTCGTGGGCGAAGCGGACGCCGCATTCGTCGAAGACGTCCAGGATGGGGTTCCAGCGGTCGGCGAAGTCCTGGTAGCCGGCCTCGATGACTTTTTCCGGGACGGGCGGGAACATTGCGACGTACTGCCAGATGGAGGAGCCGGTGAAGCCGACCACGGTGTCCACACCCAGCGCGCAGGCGAGCCGTGCGGTGTGCTGCATTTCCTCCGCGGCGCGCTGCCGGACGCCTTCGGGGTCGCCGTCGCCCCAGACCTTGGCCCCCACGATGGCCTCGTGCCGGAAGTCGATCGGGTCATCGCAGACGGCCTGGCCTTTGAGGTGGTTGGAGATGGCCCAGACCTTGAGGTTGTATTTCTCCAGCACGGCGAGCTTGGACTCGACGTAGCCGGGTTCGTCCCAGCGCCAGGCGTCCAGGTGGTCCCCGGAGACGGCGATTTCCAGGCCGTCGTAGCCCCAGCCGGAGGCAAGTTTGGCGACTTCCTCGAAGGGCAGGTCGGCCCACTGGCCGGTGAACAGGGTGTACGGGCGGGCCATGTCAGGCTCCTTCGGGGAAGGCGGTCGGTGCGGGGGAAGCAGTCTCGGCGGCGGGGACGCCGGCCAACTGGATGATGGAGCTCTTGGCCGCCGCGCTTTCCTCGATGGCGGCGAGGATGCGCTGGACCGTCAGGCCGTCCTCGAAAGACGGCGAGGGCGGGCTCCCGGTGCCGATCGCGACGAGGAAGTCACGGATTTCGTGTGTAAACGTGTGCTCCCAGCCGATCACGTGCCCCTGCGGCCACCAGGCGGCGGCGTAGGGGTGCTCCGGCTCATTGACCAGGATGCGCCGGAAGCCCTGTTCCCGGACCGGGACGGTGGCGTCCAGGAAGCCCAGTTCGTTCAGGTTTTCGAGGTCGAACAGGATGGACCCCTTCTCCCCGTAGATCTCCAGCTTGAGTGAGTTCTTCCGGCCGGTGGCCACCCGGGAGACGTCCACCGAGGCGACAGCCCCGGAGGCGAGCGAGAGCGTGGCCCAGGCGGCGTCGTCGACCGTCACCTGCTCCAGCCCGGCACTGCCGGGGCGGTGCGAGGTGAAGGTGTGCAGCCGGCCCGAGACCTCCGTGACCTGGTCCCCGAGCAGGAACAGCACCTGATCGATGGCGTGGGAGGCAATGTCCCCCAGCGCCCCGGACCCGGCGGTTTCCTTGTGCAGCCGCCACGTCATGGGCGACTCCGGGTCCACAAGCCAGTCCTGCAGATACGCCGCCCGGACATGCCGGATCGCACCCAGCCGTCCCTCGCTGATCAGTTCCCGGGCCAGTGCAAGGGCGGGGATGCGCCGGTAATTGAACCCGACCATGGACTGGACACCCTGGCGGCGGGCCGATTTCGCCGCAGCGGTCATCGACTCGGCTTCCGCCAGGGTGTTGGCCAGCGGCTTCTCCACCAGCACGTGCTTGCCGGCGGCGAGGGCCGCGACGGCGATCTCCGCGTGCATAAAGCCCGGGGCGCAGATATCCACGATCTGGATGTCGTCGCGGTTGATCACCGAGCGCCAATCCGTGGAGGACTCCGCCCAGCCGTACTTGTCGGCGGCCTCGGCGACGCCGGCCGCGTCCCGTCCGACCAGGACGCGCTGTTCGAAGACCGGCACGTCGAAGTAGCTGGATACATTGCGCCAGGCGTTCGAGTGGGCCTTGCCCATGAATGCGTAGCCGATCATGGCCACGCCCAGCGGCGCTCCGGTGCCGGCTGGAGGCCCGGGCGGGGCAGGGGTGTCCGTGGATTCTTGGGAAGTCATGACGGGTTCCTAGAGGGTGGAAGCGGTGGGGTCCCAGTCCTCGGGGAGGGCTGCGGAGGCGGGGGCGGAGCTTTCGACGTCGATGAAGGTTCCGGATTCCATCGACTCCGAGACTGAGACCATGGTGTCCAGGACGTGGTAAGCGAGGTTGCCGGTGGCGCGGTGCGGAACCCCGGCCCGGATGGAGCGTGCCATGTCCAGCACGCCCATGCCGCGGCCCTGGCTCGGGCCGGTGGCCGGGATGACCGTCCACTCTTCGTCGCCGGCCCGCCAGAGACGCACCTCGCCGTCGAAGTGGTTGGGATCCGGCAGGGAGATGGTGGCTTCGGTGCCGGTGATCTCGATAAATCCCATCCGCTGCCGGGGGGATTCGAAGCTGAACACGCTGTGCGAGGACTGGCCGTTCTCGAACTGAGCCATCGCGCTGACGTGGGTGGGAACCTCAACCGTGAATTCCTCGCCGGCTTTCGGCCCGGAACCAATAACCCGGACTTCCTTGGACTTGGAGCCGACGGCGGCCACCTTGCGGATGGATCCGAAGGTCTGCACCAGGGCGGTGAGGTAGTACGGTCCCATGTCGAACAGGGGTCCGGCGCCGTACTGGAAAAGGAAGGCAGGGTTGGGGTGCCAGGATTCCGGACCGGGGGTCTGGAACGTGGTCATCGCTGTCAGCGGGGTGCCGATGTCGCCGCGTTCAATCAGCCGCCGCGCGGTCTGGAGCCCCGCGCCAAGGAACGTGTCGGGGGCGCAGCCCAGCCGGATTCCGGCGGCGTCTGCCGCCTTGAGCAGCCCGAGCCCGGAGTCGCGGTCCAGGGAGAACGGCTTTTCGGTCCAGACGTGTTTGCCCGCGTTGACGGCGGCCGTGGCCACCTCCACATGGGCAGCGGGGATGGTCAGGTTGACGATGATTTCGACGTCGGGATGGTTCAGTGCCGCGTCCACCCCGCCTGATTCCGCGATGCCGTACTCCTTGGCGCGTGCGGCGGCGGCATCCTCGAAGAGGTCGGCGATGACGTGGACCTTCAGGTCGGGGAAGACCGTCAGATTGTCCAAGTACTGCTTGCTGATGTTGCCGGCGCCGATGACGGCGACCCCCACGGGGCCGCGGCGCGAAGCTGCGCCGCTCATGCGTGTGCGCCTTCGCTGGCTTCAGCGTTCAGGTACGCCAGGCTCTCGGCGATGCCCTCGAAGATGTCGCCGGAGTAGTCGTCGAACTCCACGACGCCGACTTCCAGGGACCTGGCGGCGCCGATGACGTCCCAGACGGCGATCTTGCCCTGGCCCGCGGGCTGCTGGGCCTTGGTGTCCCTGTTGAGCGGGCCGTCCTTGATGTGGATGAACTTAACCCGGTCGCCGAGCTTGGTCAGGATGTCGACGGGGTCCTGGCCGCCCACGGCAACCCAGTAGGTGTCCACTTCGAGGACCAGCTCAGGGTCCAGCAAGCCGGCGAAGTACTCGAGCGCGGTCTGGTCCTCGATGGTGGACTCGAGCTCCCAGGCGTGGTTGTGGTACCCGACCCGGATGCCGTACTCGGCGCCCTTCTTGGCGGCGGCATTGAGCTTGGCGGCGGTGGCCTGGATATCCCCGGCGGACTGCCAGTGCTCGGCCGGGAGGTAGGGGTCGATCACCGTGGTGATGCCGAGTTCCTTGGCCGCGGCGAAGATTTGGTCCTGGTCCTGGCTGAGCAGGGGAGCGTGGCCGGACGGTGCGGTGAGGCCATTCTCCTTGAGTGCCGCGCCCAGTTCCTTGGCCGTGGCCACGAAGTTGTAGGGCTCCACCTGGGTGAAGCCGATGTCGGCCACCTTCTTGATGGTGCCTGGCAGGTCTTCCTGGATGGCGTTGCGGAGGGTGTACAGCTGGAGTGAGTAAGACATGGCGTTCCTTTGCGGGAGTCGGTTTGTTCTCAAGTGGGTGGGCCGCCTGGCTGCCAGCCGGCCGCCGTCGGGGGCTGAGGGCCTAGCGGCCGGCGAGGGATCCGCCGATACCGCCGACGCTGAAGTACTTGTTCAGGGTTGCGAAGACGATCACCGGCGGGAGCATCATGATCACGGCCAGGGCCATCACCGAGGTCCAGTCTGTTTGGTTCTGCTGGAAGAAGGACTGGACGCCCATGGGGAGGGTGAAGACCTCGTTGGAGCGGAGGAAGACGATGGCCACGAGGTAGTCGTTCCAGGCCAGCAGGAAGGCGAAGATCGCTGTGGAGAGGATGCCGGGCAGGCTGTTGCGCAGGACCACTTTGGTGAAGGATCCGAACACGGAGCAGCCGTCGATCCAGGAGGCCTCTTCGAGGCTGATGGGGATGGAGTCGAAGTAGGCGGCCATCATCCAGGTGGCCACGGTCATCGTGGAGCCAACGTAGATGATGGTGATGCCCATCAGGTTGTCCACCAGGCCCATGCCGGCGAAGAGGATGAACAGCGGGACCACCGACGTGATGATGGGCAGGGACTGCATGACGAACAGCAGCAGGGAGTAGCCGGAGACCGCCTTGCTGCGGCCGCGGGAGAGGACGTACCCCGCGGGGGCGGCGACGGCCACGGAGACCGTGACAGTGGCGAGGGTGGTGATGAGGCTGTTCTGCAGCCAGGTGGCAGCGAGGGTGCCGGAGAACACCTTGGCGAGGTTCTCGAAGGTCGGACCCGTGGCGGTGCTCGTGGGCCCCGGCGTGAAGGCGAGCGCCACGGTGACCATGATGGGGACGAGAACCACCGCGGTGATGGCCAGGATCGCAGCGAACCTCCACCATTGGCCGCGGTGGCCGGCTTCGGACAGGACGCGGCGGTTCTTGGCTGGGCCGGCGACGCCGAGGACGGGGCCGGACTCGGGATGGGCGTGGACTGCTGCGCTCATTATTCGACGCTCGACTTTCGGATCTGGCGGTACAGGAGGACGGAGATGACCACCAGGGTCATGGTCATGAGGAAGGCGATGGCCACGCCGGGGCCGGTGGCGAAATCCTGGAAGACGGTGCGATAGGCCAGGACTACCAGGGACGTAGTGGCGCTGACCGGGCCGCCGCCGGTGAGCAGGTAGATGGTGGGGAAGTCGTTGACACAGAAGATGGTCATGAGGATCCAGCTGATGTAGGTGGAGCGGGCGATCAGCGGGAGGGTGATCTGGCTGAACTGCTGCCAGGGGGTGGCGCCGTCCATGCTGGCCGCCTCGTAGACCGTGGTGTCCACCGAGGCCAGGGCGGCGGAGATCATCATCATCATGAACGGGAAGCTGACCCAGACTTTGAACACCATCACGGTGATGGCCGCGAGGTGGGGATCGGCGAGGAACAGCGGCGTGCCCAGGCCGAGGTTCCGGAACAGGGACGGGACCAGGCTGTCCGGGGTGGCGACCAGCCAGTTCCACGCGGTGGAGGAGACCACGATGGGTACGACCCAGGGCAGGAGCAGCAGGACCTTGAAGGTGCCGCCCGCGGGGATCTTCGTCCGGAGCAGCAGGGCCAGGCCCAGGCCGACAAGCCACGACCCGAACACGCCGACGATGGTGAAGAGCAGGGTGAACTGTGCCGCTTTCCAGAACGCCGGTGAGGACAGGACGGTGGCGAAGTTCTCCCCGCCAACGAAGTTGCCGGTCTCGATCAGGGAGCCGTCGTGCGTGGCCTGCACACCGGCGTGGATGAGGGGGTAGCCGTGAATAAGGACGAGCAGGATGACTGACGGCAGCAGGAGCCAGAAGAATGTCCGGCTGGTCTGCGCGCTGAGCTTGCTCTTGCGGTTTGCGGTGCCTCCGGGCCCGCCGGGGGCGACGCCCCGGCGGGCCCGGCTGAGGCCGGGTTCGGCTGTAGTCAGTGCCATGGGAAGGACCGTTTACTTCTTAATGACGGATTTAAGGCTGGCCTCGAAGGTCTGCAGGGCGGACTTGGCGTCAGACTGGCCGGTCAGGATGGTCTGGGTGAACTGGTTCAGGGCCTGGCCGCCGTCAAGGGCCGCGAGTGGCGTTGAGGGTGTTGCCCTGGGACGCGAAGGTCTTGGCGATGGGCTGCCAGTCCTTGACGATCTTGACGTTGTTGGGATCATCGGCAAACTCGGGGATTTCCGTGATCGACTTGAAGACCGGCAGGGCAGACATCAGCTTCTGACGCCACAGTTCCTTGAGCTGGCCCAGGTAGTACACCAGGAACGCCTCGGACGCTTCCTGCGACGGAGTGTTCTTGTACATCATGATGTTGTTTGGGAAGACGATGGTGGCCTTGTCGCCGTGCGGGCCGGTGATGGGGTCCGCGACCAGCAGGTCGCCGGAAGTGTCGCCGACGCGCTTTGGAACGTTGACCTGGAACAGGCCAAACCCGGCTTTCTTGTCCTTCCATTGCGCCGACATGTTGTCGGTGGTGTAGCTGACCGCCGCGGGATCGACGATCCCGTTGGAGACAAGTTCCAGAATGAATTCCATGGCTTCGACGTTGCGGTCGTTCATCAGGTCCAGCTCGCCGTCCTTGGTGAAGACGCCGCCGCCGTTGTTGACCATCATCATGATCATGGAGTGGTTGCCGTAGTTGTTGCCTGCGCCCGCGCCGGTGGTGAAGCCGAAGGCGCCGATCTTCTTCAGTGCCTTGCCGGCTTCCAGGAGGGACGGCCAGTCGGTGGGGAGGCCGACGCCGGCCTGGTCAAAGAGCGACTTGCGGTACCAGAACACGCGCATGTCCAGCTGCCACGGAACCGCGACGTAGCCCTTGTCGGTCTTGAAAGGCTCCAGGACGCCGGGCAGGAAATCGGCGAACTGGCCGTTCTCCTTGAGCTTGTCAATGACCTTGTCGGCGTAGGCGATCTGCCCCTGCTGCTCAAACTGGAAGGCCTGGAACCCGCCGCCGGTGGAAACCGCGGGCCCGGTCTTGGACGCGATGGCCGAGGAGAAGGTCTGGTAGAAGTTGTTCCACTGGATGGTCTGGTAGCTGGCCTTGAGGTTCCCCGAGGCCGGCGCGTAGCCCTCCGCGATGTTCTTGGCGGCCTCGTTGTAGGCGGGAGTTGCCCACGGCATGTCCCAGAACTTGACGACGCCGGTCGCCGAGCTTTGGGAGGCGGAGCCGCCGCCGCAGGCAGCGAGCAGCGGAGCGGCGCCTGCGGCGGCGGCGAAACCCAGGAACCCTCGGCGGGAGAATGCGGTGGATGTTGCGGAGGACTTAATGGTCACGATTACTTCCTTTCAGGATCCGGCTGATGCTTGCCGGTCCATCTCGACATTGAGTTGATGCGGAATCTGGTGCTGGTGCTGCGGGTGGAGCTGGCTAGTCGTTGAGTCGGGCGATGAGGGACGTGAGGCCGGCAAACTGCTGCAGGTCGGTGGCCGGTCCGCCCGCCTGGAGCAGCTGGCGGATCCGCCGCCAGCTGTGCCGGTGGGCGGATTCGTAGATCGTGGGAAGGGTTGTGGCCCCCTCCGCGGTCACCGAGCGGATCTCCGCGGGCCACGCCGCGGCGGGATCGGGCAAGGTGATGTCCGCCCGCCCGGTGGAGGTGAGGAAGGAGATGGTCGCCGTGGCCGGGACGGACGCGGTGGTGATCCCCTGCAGAGCTAGGGGAGCGCCATTGGCCAGTTTCCCGACCAGGGTGTAGCCGTGGCAACTGCGCTGGATCACTCTGAGCCCGTCAGATTCGACGCCGGACTGCAGCAGCGCAGCCAGATGGTCGGCCAGCAGCGCCAGGGGGTCATCGCCCGGTGCGCCGTAGGCAACAGAGTCCAGCAGGACGCAGTCCGCCACAGCGGCCGCGATCACCGCCCGGGCGGCGTCGTGGGAGGCGGCGATGGCCGGATTTCCCGCCCAGCGCTGGTCCAGAACGACGACGGCGCCGCTCGCGGCCGCCGTTTCCGCCAGGGTCGCGGGGTCCTCGGCCGCCGGCCCCGAGACCACGACCCCGCGGGATCCGGCCCGGATCGCCTCGGCGGCCCGACCGGTCCAGCCGGCGTGGCCGGCAACGGCGGTGACATCCGGGGCGGCTGTTGCCGGGGCAGTGGCCGGGGCAAAGGAGACGGGAAGGGAAGCAACGACGGCGCCGGCGGCCTCGGCATCGGGACCGGCATGGACGGAGAGTACGGTGCTCATGCCATGGACTCCTCGGGTGCGGGTGCGGGTGCGGGTGCGGGTGCGGGTGCGGGTGCCGTGTTGGCGGAGCGGTCGGCGGCGGCGCCGGCAATGGCGAGCGCAAACTCCAAGTCGTGGAGCAGGGTGTCCGCGCCGGGCGCGGGCGCGGTGCCGCGGGCGATGTCGGCGAGCCGGCGCCATTCGCCCTCATAGCCGTTGTGGCCGAACGGGCCGAGGACCGTCGTCGTGCCGGCCCGCCGGATCCGCGCGGTGGCGGATCCGGCGTGTACATAGGACGGGGTGAAATCGATGCTGAGGCTGGCGTCGTCGCCGATCGCCTCGAAGGTCCAGGCCGGTTCCCAGGTGCTGTTCATCGCGGCGCGGAGTTCAATGGCCACTGTTCCGGCGCGGAGGGAAATCAGGTAGCCGTAGGGGCTGACGGTCTCTGCGTGCAGGACTTCAACGGAAGCGAAGTCCGGCGCGAAACGGCGGACGAGGGGCAGATCGTGGATTGCCAGTCCCATCACGCCGCCGGTGATTATGGCCCGGAGAGCTGCGCCGTCCATGGGTCCGTGGGACGGGGCGGGAATGCGTCCCACGATTTCGGTGGCGAAGTCCTCGAACCGCGGGTTGGGCGGCAGGACAATCGATGACCGTACGGTGTGGACTTGCCCGGGCAGGTCCGCCCAAGCCGATTCGGCGGCCAGCCAGCCCGGGTCGAAGGTGTGCATGGCGCCGACGATGATGGGCACTCCGGTTTCGGCGGATACCGCGGAGATGGCTGCGGCTTCTTCCCCGTTCATCGCGAAGGGTTTCTCGCACAGGACCGCCTTCTTGCCGGCCCGGCAGGCTGCAATCACCTGCGCGGCATGGAACTGGTGCGGGCTGCAGATGGCGACGATGTCGACGGCGGGGTCGGCCAGCAGTTCCTCCACAGTGGTGCTGAACCGGGCCCCCACCCGGGCGGCCACGGATTCCGCGACCACGGGGTCCACGTCCATCACGTGGCGGACTTCGAGGATGCTCCGGAGCCGTGCCAGGGAGGGCAAGTGGATAGCCTGCGTCACGGGTCCGGACCCCAGGATCCCGACGCCCAGGGGCGACGGTGCTGCTTGTGGCTGGCTCGACAACTTCGATACCCCTTTGTATTCGCTGAACTGCTGCATCCTCCTGAGGCCACAGTGTCCAGTGATCTGCCTCACACCCTAAGCTAGGGCCACTTTTGTCGATCGTCAAGCAAAAGTTGCTAAGTGTGTTGCGAGCTTTTGTAGCGTGACATGCATAAGAACTTCGTGCTATCACTTACTCATGAGTACGATCCCCGGCACCGAACCCCTCGCCCCCGAGGTCGCCGGCAGTCTGTCCCGTGCCGGGGACCTGTTCCAGCTGTTGCGCGACGGCAAGGCCCGGACCCGTGCCGAGCTGGCCCTCACCACCGGCCTGGCCCGTTCCACCGTCGCCTCCCGCATCGATGCGCTGATTCACTCCGGACTGGTCGGGCCGGCGGGCGAGGCCAGCTCCAGCGGCGGCAGGCCGCCGTCGCGCTTTGCCTTCAACCCCGCCGCCCGCGTTGTGCTGGCAGTCGACGTGGGAGCCACCCACCTGATCATCGCCGTCACGGACCTGAGCGGAACCGTGCTGGCGGAGCGGCGGCTGACCCAGGACGTCGCCGAGGGCCCCGTGACGGTGCTGGACCGGGTGGTTTCGGAAGGGACCCAGCTGCTCAACCAGGCCGGGCGCGGCAAGGACGTCCTCGCCGGCATCGGCATCGGCCTGCCCGGTCCGGTGGAACACGCCACCGGCATGCCGGTGAAGCCTCCGATCATGCCCGGGTGGGACGGGTTCGACGTCGTCCGGCACGTCCAGCGCTCGCTGCCGGTCCCCGTGCTGGTGGACAACGACGTCAACATCATGGCCCTTGGCGAGCAGAGTGCCTACTGGCCGGAACACGACAACTTCCTCTTCATCAAGGTGGCCACCGGCATCGGCGCCGGGATCATCAGCAGCGGACAGCTCCAGCGGGGCGCCAACGGGACCGCGGGCGACCTCGGCCACGTCCGGGTGCCGCGCGGCGACAACGTGCTCTGCCGCTGCGGCAACTACGGCTGCCTTGAGGCGCTCGCCTCCGGCCCCGCCGTCGCACAGGCCCTCACTCTCGAGGGCCTGAAGGCGGACAACGGCGGCGACGTGCTGCGGCTTGTGGCCGAGGGAAACCTGCAGGCGATCCAGGCCCTGCGCCAGGCCGGCCGGGACCTGGGGGACGTGCTGGCCACCGTGGTGAACCTGCTCAATCCGTCCGTCATCGTGATCGGCGGCAGCCTCGGCCAGGCCGGCGAACACCTCATGGCGGGGGTCCGCGAGGTGGTCTACCGGCGCTCGCTGCCGCTGGCCACCACCCATCTGCGGATCGGCCTGTCGATGGCGGGGGACCAGTCCGCCATCCTGGGCGCCAGCGAGATGGTCACGCAGTATGTGCTCTCGCCCGCCGCCATCGAGGCAACCCTGCAGGCCACGGGCTGACACCGGCAATTTCCGCGGGTGTCATAATCGCCGGCTCCGGGGCAGGCACGTGATAGCAATGGGACTGATGAAAGCATATTTCTGCGCGCCGACTGAGCCGCGGCACCCATGAGCAACAACGTCTTGGCGAAGGTCCCGCGCAGCTGGATCCTGCTGGCCGCGATCGGGCTCATCGCCCTGAACATGCGCGGTCCGTTCGTGGCGGTGGCGCCTGTGGTGGGCCTGATGCAGGCGGAACTCGGCTTTTCCCCGGTGGAACTCGGCCTGCTGACCGGCATCCCGGTCCTGTGCTTCGCCCTGGCCGCGCCCCTCGCCTCGTTCGCCGGGCGCAAGCTCGGCGCGGAAGTCGCCATCACCCTCACCCTGCTGGGTGTCCTGCTCGGCGTGATGGTGCGTTCGGCGGGCAACGGCGCCCTGGTGATGCTCGGCACGGTGATTCTCGGCATCGCCATCACGATCGGCAACATTGCCGTCCCGCTGATCATCCGGCGCGACTTCGCTCCGGCCCGGCAGGCCACGGCCATGGGCATCTACACCGCGGCCCTGAACATCGGGTCCTTTATCACCGCCATGGTGACGGCGCCGCTGGCCGAACTGCTGGGCTGGCGGATGGCCCTGGCCGCCAGCGGGCTCTTCGCCGTCGCGGCGTTCCTGGCCTGGGTGCTCGCCTTTGGCCGGCAGGCGTTCCGGCCCGAACCGGTTCCCGCCCCGACTCCCGCACGCGCCGGGATCAAGCATGCGTCGCGCTGGATCACCGTCGGGCTCACCGCAGGCTTCGCCGGGCAGGCGTTCTCCTATTACGGCGTGACTGCCTGGCTCCCCAGCATCCTCGCGGACGAACTCGGCATGACGGCCGCGGGGGCCGGCGCCGGGTCCTCGCTGTTCCAGATTTTCGCCATCGTGGGCGGCCTGGGTGTTCCGCTCGCGGCCCGTTTCGCCAGCACGACGACGGTCGGACTCACCCTGGGGCTGTTGTGGCTGACAGTTCCGCTGGGCCTGCTGCTGGCGCCGGAGCTGTGGTGGCTCTGGTCCTCGTTGGGCGGCGTCGCCCAGGGCGGCGGCATCACGCTGATCTTCATCGCCATCATCCGGCTGGCCCGGGACCAGGCCTCGGCCGGCAGGATGTCCGCCGTGGTGCAGGGCGCGGGCTACGCCTTCGGTGCGGCGGCCCCCACCTTGCTGGGCTTCGTGCACGGCGTCTCGGGATCGTGGACCGGGCCGCTGCTGATGGTGCTCGGCTCAGTGTCGATGTTCATCCTCGGGACCGCGCTTTCCCTCCGGCACGTCCCCAAGCCGCACTAAGCCCCGCCCGCCACCGCCCTGCCACCGCCCTGCCGCCGCCCGCCGCCGCCCGCCGCCGCCCGCCGCCGCCCACCCCCGCCCAGCCCCGCGCCGAGGTGACAGCTAAGGCCCATGTTCACGAGGAACATGGGCCTTAACTGTCACCTCGACGCCGTTGTCGAGTTGCTGAGGAGTCTTCCGTCGCTGGGCCACCGCCCCGGATCTCGGGGATGCCTGTTGCGAAGGGCATGGCAGCCCAGCAGACGGAAATCTATACCTTCCTTGGTGCTCCTGTACCGGCCTTAGGCGGGGACGAGGGAGGGGTCGTCGCTGGGGACGTCGCCGCCGTCGCGCGCTTCATGCAGGAACCGGTCGTACGCGGGAAGGGTCAGGAAGGCCGGGAACGACGGGGTGAGGGTGACTTCCTCGAAGATGTCCCTCGCATCGGCGAAGCGGTCGCCTTCGAAGCGTTCCAGCCTGGCGAACTCCTCGTCCAGCATGTCCTCGACCCATTCGCGGGTGACGACGTCGCCGTGGTCGGTGATGGCGCGGGAGAAGATCCACTGCCACAGCTGCGAGCGGGAGATCTCCGCGGTGGCGGCGTCCTCCATCAGGTTGTGGATGGCGACGGCGCCATTGCCGCGCAGCCAGGACTCGATGTAGCGGATGCCGACCTCGATGTTGTTCCGGATGCCCTGCTCGGTGATGGTGCCGGTGGTGGAGGCGATGTCGAGCAGTGCGCGGTCGTCCGGGATGACATCCTCGCGGAGGCGGTCCAGCTGGTTCGGGCGGTCGCCGAGGACGCCGTCGAACACCTCGCGGCAGACCGGAACCAGGTCCGGGTGGGCCACCCAGGAGCCGTCGAAGCCGTCGGCGGCCTCGCGGGTCTTGTCCGCGCGGACCTTCTCGATGGCGATCGCGTTGGCTGCCGCGTCCTTGCGGTTGGGGACGGCTGCGGCCATCCCGCCGATGGCCATGGCGCCGCGCTTGTGGCAGGCCTGGACCAGCTGTTCGGTGTAGGCGCGCATGAACGGCTGGGTCATGGTGACCTGGCTGCGGTCCGGCAGGACGAAGCGCGGGCCGCGGGTGCGGAAGTTCTTGATCAGCGAGAAGATGTAGTCCCAGCGGCCGGCGTTCAGGCCCGCGGCGTGGTCGCGCAGTTCGTAGAGGATCTCCTCCATTTCGAAGGCGGCCGTAATGGTTTCGATCAGCACAGTGGCGCGGATGGTGCCCTGCGGGATGCCGAGGAGGTCCTGGGCGAGGATGAAGATGTCGTTCCACAGGCGGGCTTCGAGGTGGTTTTCGATCTTCGGCAGGTAGAAGTACGGGCCCTTGCCCTGGGCGATCAGGCGGCGGGCGTTGTGGAAGAAGTACAGGCCGAAGTCCACGATGCCGCCGGCAATCGGGGTGCCGTCAATGAGCATGTGCTTTTCCGGCAGGTGCCAGCCGCGCGGCCGGACCACGATCGTGGGCAAATCGCCGGCGGGGCGGAGCTTGTACTCCTTGCCCTCGGGGGAGGTGAAGTCGATCCGGCGCTCCAGCGCGTCGGTGAGGTTGAGCTGGCCCTGGATGACGTTGCGCCACGAGGGGGTGGAGGAGTCCTCCATGTCCGCGAGCCACACCTTGGCGCCGGAGTTCAGCGCGTTGATGGTCATCTTCTTGTCCACCGGGCCGGTGATCTCGACGCGGCGGTCCTCCAGGCCGGGAGCCGGGGGAGCAACGCGCCAGGACGGATCATTCCGGACAGACTCGGTCTCGCGGAGGAACCGCGGGTCCTGGCCCTTGCCGATCTGCTGGCGGCGGTCCCGGCGGGCCTGCAACAGCTCCATCCGCCGTCCCTTGGTCGCCTTGTGCAGCTTGGCGACAAATGCCAAGGCATCAGGAGTCAGGACCTCGCTCTGCCGGCAAATCGGCTGTGCGGTCAACGTAACCCCGTTGATGGTGAAGTTGTCAGTGAAGCTGTTCATGGGAGTTGCTCCTTGAATGTCCGCCGTTGCCCTATCACTTTTGGTCTCCAAAGAAGGTCGATGGGGACCAAAAGTGATAGGGCAACAGGCGGGAAAAGCTGGGGATTAGTGGAACTGGCCTTCTTCGGTGGATCCCACCAGAGCCAGGGTGGATGCGTTCGGGTTGAGCGCGGTTGCGATGTCGTCGAAGTAGCCGGTGCCGACTTCGCGCTGGTGCTTGGTCGCGGTGTAGCCGCGGGATTCGGAGGCGAATTCCTTCTCCTGCAGCTCGACGTAGGCGCTCATGCCTTCACGGGCGTAGCCGTGGGCGAGATCGAACATCGAGTAGTTCAGGGCGTGGAAGCCGGCCAGGGTGATGAACTGGAAGGTGAAGCCCATGGCGCCGAGTTCGCGCTGGAACTTGGCGATCGTGGCGTCGTCGAGGTGCTTCTTCCAGTTGAACGACGGGGAGCAGTTGTAGGAGAGCATTTGGTCCGGGAAGTCGGCCTTGACGGCTTCCGCGAACTTGCGGGCCAGCTCCAGGTCCGGGGTACCCGTTTCCATCCAGATGAGGTCGGAGTACGGGGCGTAGGCCTTGGCACGGGCGATGCAGGGTTCGATCCCGTTGCGGACCTTGTAGAACCCCTCAGCGGTGCGCTCGCCGGTGACGAATTCCTTGTCGCGGTCGTCGACGTCGGAGGTGATCAGGGTGGCTGCCTCGGCATCGGTGCGGGCGATGATGACGGACGGGGTGCCCGCGACGTCGGCGGCCAGGCGGGCGGCGTTCAGGGTGCGGACGTGCTGCTGGCTGGGGATCAGGACCTTGCCGCCGAGGTGGCCGCACTTCTTCTCCGAGGCGAGCTGGTCTTCCCAGTGCACGCCCGAGGCGCCGGCCTGGATCATGGACTTCATCAGCTCGTAGGCGTTGAGCGGGCCGCCGAAGCCGGCCTCGGCGTCGGCGACGATCGGGACCATCCAGTCCTCGACGGTCTGGATGCCTTCGGAGAACTCGATCTGGTCGGCGCGGAGCAGGGCGTTGTTGATGCGGCGGACCACGGTGGGCACCGAGTTGGCCGGGTACAGGGACTGGTCCGGGTAGGTGTGGCCGGAGTTGTTGGCATCCGCGGCGACCTGCCAGCCGGAGAGGTAGATGGCGCGGAGGCCGGCCTTGACCTGCTGCACGGCCTGGTTGCCGGTCAGGGCGCCCAGGGCGTTGGTGTACTTGCCTTCCTTGTGCTCCCCGGTGAGCTGCTTCCACAGCTTCTCCGAGCCGCGGCGGGCCAGGGTGTGCTCCTCGGAGACGCGGCCGCGGAGGCGGACGACGTCGGAGGCTTTGTAATCCCGAGTGACACCTTCCCAGCGCGGGTTGGCAGCCCACTCAAGCTCCAGTGCGGCGGCCTGCTCTTCGGGCGTCTGGGTGGGCTCAAATGCTGCAGTCATCTTTGTCTCCTTAGTGGGGCCCCGGGCCGGCTGTACTGCTTCCTCGCAGTGCGACTGGCGGATCCGGTGCGGTGTAACTTTTCCGTAAGACCTACTTTTCTGTACTTTCAAGGAGCTTTCTAGACCAATTGAGTGGAAAGAAATGCACTTCTTCGCGTATTCTCAAGAAATGCACCCCGCCAGTTGGAATCGCCCCGCCTCCGTCGCCTCCCCCGCCGTCCCGGAGGTGGACGTCATCAGCATGGGCCGCCGTGTCCGCCACCTCCGCAAGGCCGCCGGACTCACGCTCGATGACCTGAGCGCCACAGTGGGAACGGCCCCCAGCCAGCTGAGCCTGATCGAGAACGGCAAGCGCGAACCCAAACTCGGGCTGCTCCAGCAGCTCGCCGCGGCCCTCGGCGTCAGTATCGACGAGCTGCTCGGCGCGGAACCGCCCAACCGCCGCGCCGCCCTGGAGATCGAGCTGGAACGCTATCAGCGCAGCCCCATCTACGAGTCCCTGAAACTGCCCAAGATCCGCATCAGTTCGCGGCTCCCGATGGACGTGCTGGAGTCCATGGTGGGGCTGCAGCATGAGCTGGAACGCCGGCTCAACGAGCAGGTCGCGACGCCGGAAGAGGCCCGCCGTGCGAACGGGGAGCTGCGCGCCATGATGCGCGAACGGAACAACTACTTCCCGGAGTACGAGGCCGAGGCGCAGAAGGTCCTCGCCTCGGTGGGGCACACCAGCGGCCCGCTGTCCCATCACGTGATCGCGGACATCGCCGGGCACCTCGGGTTCAGTCTCCACCACGTGGGCGACCTGCCGCATTCCACCCGCTCGGTGACCGACCTTAAGAACCGCCGGATTTACCTCACCCAGAACGCGCGCAGTGACCACGACCCGCGTTCAGTCCTGCTGCAGGCGCTGGGCCACTACGTGCTGGGCCATCAGACCCCCACCAACTACGGTGACTTCCTGATGCAGCGGGTGGCCACGAACTACTTTGCCGCCGCGCTCCTGCTGCCGGAACAGGCCACCGTGGAGTTCCTGCAGAAGGCCAAGCAGGCCAGGGAGATCGCGGTGGAGGACATCCGGGACGCCTTCGCCGTGTCGTACGAGACCGCCGCGCACCGCTTCACCAACCTCGCCACCCAGCACCTGGACCTGCGGACCCACTTCCAGAAGACCCACAAGAGCGGCATCATCTACAAGGCCTACGAGAACGACGGCGTGACGTTCCCGCAGGACCACACCGGCGCCATCGAGGGCCAGCCGTCCTGCAAGAACTGGACCTCCCGGGTGGTGTTCGACGTGCCCGACAAGTTCAGCGCGTACAACCAGTACACCGACACCCCGGCCGGGACCTTCTGGTGCACGGCGCGGACCGAGCGCTCCGCCAACGGCGAATTCTCCTTGTCCGTGGGGGTTCCCTACGCGCAGGTGAAATGGTTCCGCGGCCGCGACACCACGGAGCGGTCCAAGTCCACGTGCCCGGACGAAAGCTGCTGCCGGCGCCCGCCGGCGGCCCTGACCTCGGAGTGGGCCGGCAACGCCTGGCCGTCGGCGCGGGCGCACTCGCACCTGCTCGCCGCGATGCCGCCGGGCGCGTTCCCCGGTGTGGACGAGACCGAGGTCTACAGCTTCCTGCAGGCGCACTCCGGGAGCTGATCCGGGGGCGCGCAGCCGGTAAGGGCGGCAGGCCAGTCCGGCCGGGCGGACTGCGCGGTCCGGGCCCACCGGGAAGCGTTCCAAGGTACCCGGACTATATTGGCCCTGTCAGCCCATCAACCTGATCCCGGGAGTGTGCACTCATGGCCAAGGAACTCGCCACCCAGCTCGTTGAACAACTCCAAGCTGCCGGCGTGCAGCGCATCTACGGGATTGTCGGAGACAGCCTCAACCCGATTGTCGACGCCGTCCGGAAGATGGGCGGCGCCGCAAAGGGTGGCATCGATTGGATCCACGTCCGGCATGAAGAGGCGGCCGCGTTCGCGGCGGCCGCGGAGGCCCAGCTGACCGGCCGCCTGGCGGTCTGCGCCGGCTCCTGCGGGCCGGGAAACCTGCACCTGATCAACGGGCTCTATGACGCCAACCGCTCCGGAGCCCCGGTGCTGGCCATCGCCTCGCACATCCCCAGCAAACAGATTGGCAGCAGCTTCTTCCAGGAAACCCACCCGGACCGGCTGTTCAACGAATGCTCGGTATATTCCGAGCTGGTCAGCACCGCCGAACAGGCGCCGCGGGTCATGCACAGCGCCATTCAGCACGCCGTCGCCCTCCGGGGCGTCGCCGTCGTCACCCTTCCCGGTGACATTGCCGGACTGGAAGCAACCGCGGAAGCTCCCTTGCCGGCAACGTTCGTACCCGCCACCCTGACGCCGGCACCGGAAAGCGTCCGGGCGCTGGCCGAGGCGATCAACGCGGCGGACAAAGTGGCGATCTTCGCCGGCGCCGGTGTCCAGGGCGCCCACGACGAGGTGATTGCCCTGGCGGAAGCCGTCAAGGCGCCGATCGGGCATTCGCTCCGCGGCAAGGACTTCATGCAGTACGACAACCCGTACGACATCGGCATGACCGGGCTGCTCGGCTACGGCGCCGCGGCCGAGGGGATCGAGGACGCGGATCTGCTGATCCTGCTCGGCACCGATTTCCCCTACGACCAGTTCCTCCCCGGAACCCGCACGGCGCAGGTGGACCGGGCCGCGCAGAAACTGGGCCGGCGGACCGACGTCGACGTCGCGGTCCACGGTGACGTGCTGCCGACCCTGGCGGCGCTGATGCCCTTGCTCCAGCCGAAGAAGAGCCGCCGTTTCCTCGACGCGATGCTCAAGAAGCACGACCGGCTGATGAACAAAGCCGTCGGTGCCTACACCCGAAAGGTGGAAACCAAAGAGCCGATCCACCCCGAGTACGCGGCATCCTTGCTTGACCAGGTTGCGGCGAAGGACGCGATCTTCACCGCCGATACCGGCATGTGCAATGTCTGGACCGCCCGGTACATCAACCCGCTGGGTACCCGACGGCTGATCGGCTCGTATCTGCACGGCTCGATGGCGAACGCGCTGCCGCATGCGATCGGCGCCCAGCTGGCCTTCCCCGGGCGCCAGGTGGTGTCCGTATCGGGCGACGGCGGACTCTCGATGCTGCTGGGGGAGCTGATCACCGTGGCCGCGCACCGGCTCCCGGTCAACGTGGTGGTGTTCAACAACTCCACACTGGGCATGGTCAAGCTGGAAATGCTGGTGGACGGGCTCCAGGACTTCGGCGTCGACGTGCCCGATGCCAACTATGCCGCGGTGGCCCGGGCCCTGGGATTCCACGCCGTCCGTGTCACCGACCCGTCCCGCATCGAGGCCGCGTACCGGGAGGCCTTTGCCCACCCGGGACCCTCCCTGGTTGAACTGATCACCGACCCCAAGGCGCTCTCCCTCCCGCCGAAGATCAAGGGCGCCCAGGTCCTGGGGTTCGCCACGGCGATGTCCAAGGTGGTCCTCAACCGGGGAGCCGGCGAGGCCGTCAGCATGGCGCGCAGCAACCTCCGCAACATCCCGCGGCGCTGAACGGGATCCACAGCGGCGCAACCGGATCCAAGTCGCCGGAAACTCCCCAGTTCGCCGTAAACTTCCCGCGAACTGGGGAGTTTCCGGCGACTTGAGCGCTACGCCGTTCCGCTCCGGCGCTCAACCGCCAGTAGCGCCGCCGCCTGCCCGATGAGCTCGTAAGGCACCGGTTTACCCAGCGGGAATTTCAACGTCCCTTTGGCCGCGCGGTAAGGGGCGATGGACTCGTTGAAGTCCGCGTCCCCGGACGGCACGGGGTACACCGACACGTGGTGCGTCCAGCCGGCGAAGAACACGACGAATTTGCCGCCGAGCGTAATCGTCGGGATGCCGTAGCTGATCATCTCGCCGGAATCAGGGACCGCGGCATAGCAGCGTCGCCGGATTTCCTGAAGGATCTCCTGCACTTCAGCCGGGTGGGAGGCTATGTACCCGTCCACGGTGTCAAAGTGCTGCGCCATTCTGCCGTCCTCCGGTTGCCGAAAGCGGGTTAGCGCGGGCCGCCCTGCCAGAGCGCATCGAAGGGCGCTCCCGAGGCCACGCGGTTCCGGATTCCTGCGGTCACAAACGCCTTGGCGGTGCGTGCGGCCTCCAGCGGTGTTGCGCCCTTGGCCAGTTCGGCCGTGACGGCGGCGGCCAGCGAGCAGCCAGCGCCGGAGACGGCCACTTCGCCCACCTTCGGGGCGGACAGGACTTCCAGCGTCTCGCCGTCGTAGTAGACGTCAACGGCGTCGGGCCCTGACAGGCTCACTCCGCCCTTGGCGAGCACCGCGGCGCCGCTAAGTTCGTGGATGCGGACGGCCGCGGCCTTGAGCGAGGCGAGGTCGGTGATTTCCAGGCCGGAGAGGGACTCGGCCTCGAAATGGTTCGGCGTGACAAACGTGGCCAGCGCCAGGATCTGCGCCTTGAGGGCCTGGTCCGTGTCGAGAGCGTGTCCCGGTTCCTGGCCCTTGCAGATCAGCACCGGATCGAGCACCACGTGGGTGAAGGCCGCGGCGGCCAGCGCCGTGGCGACCGTCGAAATCGTGGCCGGGCTGCCCAGCATCCCGACCTTCACGGTGTCCAGCACGGACGGTGCGCCGGACGCGGCGCCGTAGGCCGCCGTCGTGGCCTCAAGCTGGTCCGCGATGACCTGCTGGTCGATCGGGACGAAGCGGTGGTTCCAGTTGTCCTGCGGATCGAAGGACACGATGCACGTCAGGTTGGCGATGCCGAAGACGCCCAGTTCCTGGAAGGTCTTCAGGTCAGCCTGCGCACCGGCTCCGCCGGTCGCTTCGGATCCGGCGATGGTCAGGGCGACGGCGGGAGTGGCGGCGTCGGAAGCCGCCAGGGCGGCGGGGTCAAAGGCGGTGGAAGTCATGGTCCCATCCTGCCACCCGCCGGAAACCGCCCGCATTGTGCGTATGACCAATATGAACAAAACCCGCGTGTTCCGGATCACCAGGGCTACGGTGGCGGACGGTGTTGCTTTCTTGCGGCGCCGGATCCAGGAAGGTTCATTGATGAGCACCCAACTGTCCGAATCGGCACAGACGAGAAAAGCCGTAAGCAACATCCTCAAAGGATCTGCCGGCAACCTCGTGGAGTGGTACGACCTCTACGTCTACACAGTCTTCGCGGCGTATTTCCAGTCGCACTTCTTCAATTCCAAGGACGAGCTCCAGGCGGGCCTCGAGGCGATGGCCGTCTTCTCGACGTCGTTCCTGATGCGGCCGGTCGGCGCCTGGTTCTTCGGCCGCTACGCCGACCGCAAGGGACGCAAGGCAGCGCTGACCCTGAGCGTGACGATGATGTCCGCCGGGTCCTTCGCGATCGCTGTCCTGCCCACGACCCAGCAGATCGGCGTGTGGGCCCTGCTCCTGCTGGTTCTCGTGCGGCTGATCCAGGGCTTCTCCGTCGGCGGCGAATACGGCACCAGCGCCACCTACATGTCCGAGGCCGCCACGTCCAAGCGCCGCGGTTTCTTCTCCAGCTTCCAGTACGTGACGCTGATCGGCGGGCAGATGCTGGCCTTGCTGGTCCTCGTCATCCTGCAGAACACCATGGACAAGTCCACCCTGACGGAGTGGGGCTGGCGTATCCCGTTCGCGATCGGCGGCGTCGCGGCGCTCGTGGTCCTGTGGCTGCGACGCTCGATGGAGGAAACCGTCTCTGCGGAGCAGGTCGAGGCTGCCAAGGTCCCGGCGGTGGCAGGCGTTGCCCAGCCGGGCACCATGAAGCTGCTGTTCACCCAGTACTGGAAGCCGCTGCTGATCTGCATCGGCGTCACCCTCGGCGGCACGGTTGCCTTCTACACGTACACCAACTTCATCCTGAAGTTCATGAACGATACGTCCGGCATCGCCAAGACCGACACCTCGGTAATCAACTTCTGGGCGCTGTTCATCTTCATGCTGCTGCAGCCGGTCTACGGCATCATCTCCGACAAGGTCGGCCGCAAGCCGCTGCTGCTTTGGTTCGGCATCACCGGTGTCCTGTTCACCTGGCCGCTGCTCTCCGCCCTGGCCGGCACCAAGGATCCGTTCACCGCATTCCTGCTGATGATGGGCGGGCTGCTGATCGTCGGCGGCTACACCTCGATCAACGCCCTCGTGAAGGCCGAGCTGTTCCCGGCCTCCATCCGGGCCCTCGGCGTCGGCCTTGGCTATGCGATTGCCAACTCGCTCTTTGGCGGCACCGTCCCGCTGATCGGTGCGGCGTTCCAGAAGGCTGAGCGGGTGGACCTGTTCTTCACCTACGTCACCGTGGCCATCGCCATCTCACTGGTGGTCTACATCTTCGCGCTGAAGAACAAGAAGTCCACGCACCTGGACCACGAACAGGCACACGCCTGGGAGTCTGCTGCTTCCCCGGCTCTGCCTGGCGACGGCCCCAAGGACGACGACAAGGACCTGGTCGACGCCTTGCGCCGCTAGAACCACAGCGCTAGGAACCACAGCGCGTACGACGGCGGGTTGCCGGCTGCTGGACTTCGGTCGCCGCAGCCGGCGGCCCGCCGTCGTCGTTCACCCCGGGGCTACTGGGCATTGTCCGCGAACCGCAGTTGAAGGATCGTGGCGGCGACACCCACAGCGAAAGTGCCCGCGAGCACCGCGTAGCTGCCCGCCGGCAGCGAGTCGACCGGGTCGGCCACCATGCCGACCAGCAGCGGGACGATCGAGTAGGGAAACCACTCCGCCCAGCCGGTCTTGCCGAACAGGTTGCCGAGGGCCAGCATCACGAGCGAGAACGCGATGGGGGCCACCTCGCCCCGGCTCCACACAGCGATCCAGGCGACGACGGGTGCGAGCAGGAACGAGATCCCCGCGGCCAGCAGCACGTGCACGATTCCGGCCGCTGCCAGGCCCACAGAGAACCCCGGCAGCTCCAGCGCCAGCCCGACTGCCATGGCCTCGACGATGACGATAATCACGAGCGCCATCCACCAGGCCGCGGCGACGAGCAGCTTGGCGACGGCGAACCAGTGCCGGCCCACCGGCAGCGCCAGCATGTTCTTGGCCGTGGCGTCGCTGTACTCCCTGCCAAACAGGTAGGCGACTATGAACGCCAGCAGCAACATTCCGCCGATGCCAAAGATGAGCGTGAGCATGTAGAAGTATTCGGGCCACGTCGCCTCAAGTCCGGCGAGGTTCGCTTTCGTGCCCAGAAGCCCCAGCTGGGCCGCCCGCCCCGGTTCGCGCACGATCCACATGAAAAGTGCGATGCCGAGCGGCATCATGGCGAGCACTGCCAGGGTGGCCCACGGCGCCTTCGAACGGTGGAGCTTCATGAACTCGGTGGCGAGAACCTGACCGAACATCATGCAGCGCCACTCTTCGGGCCCTCGCCCGTGCGCGCGAGGAAGTAGCGTTCCAGGTCCAGCGTGAGCAGCGCCTGCTCGCGCTCTTCCGGGGTGTAGGCGCCGGCCGCGAAGGCCCGGGCTTTACCGGCGAGTTCGTCACGCGACGACTCCTCGATGAGGCGGCCGTCATGGACGATGCCGATGCGGTCGGCCAGGTGGGCGACCTCGGCGAGGATGTGGCTCGACATGAAGACGGTGACGCCGCGCTCGTCGGCGAGCGAGCGGAGCAGTTCGCGGATCTCGACGATCCCGGCCGGATCGAGCCCATTGGCGGGCTCGTCGAGCATGAGGAGGTCGGGGGAGTGCAGCAACGCGCGGGCGAGCGCAAGGCGCTGCTTGTTCCCGAGCGAAAGCCGGCCGGCGCGCCGGTCCGCGTAGGGATCGAGGCGCAGCAGCGCGATCGAGTCGGCCACCGTTCGCGGCGCGGAACCGGTGAGGCGGCGCTGGATGTCGAGGTTCTCGCGCACGGTGAGGTTGGGGTAGGAGGTGGCGGTCTCGACGAGGAAGCCGATGCGCGAAGACACGGTCGTCTCGCCGGGCCGGATGCGCCGGCCGAGGACGGTGATCTCCCCGCGGCTCGGACGGATGAGGCCGAGCAGCATGCGGATGGTCGTCGTTTTGCCCGCACCGTTCCTGCCGAGGAACCCGTAGATCTCTCCCCGGCGGACGTTGAGGTCCAGCGCGTCGACGGCGGTGATGCCGCGGTACCGCTTGACGAGGGCACGTGTGGAAATGGCGGTGTCAGGCACTTTCCTGCTCCATGTCCCCATCCTGCCACCTGGCCCGAACCGCTGACAGTGCGGGGATGATGCGGGGATGAACAGTCCGGACGGCAGCGGCACCCGTCGTCCCTGCCGCCGCGGGTGAGAGAATGGAGGGCGGTTCCGGCGGCCAGCCCGCCAGGAGCAATCCAGTGCTAATACAGCAGGCTGCCCGCGACCTCACTTGAGATCCGGGTACCAGGCGAACCACTACGAATGGAACACCCATGACTTCCGCCAAGACATTCCCGGCCGCCGCGCCGCCGAAGTTCGCCTCGATCGGTTCCCCGCACTTCGGCATTCTGCTGGCCGTTATGGCCGTGGTGCTGATCCTCTCCAACATCGGGGCGTCCAAGGGCGTGGCCATCGGCCCGATCATCACCGACGGTGGCTTCTTCCTCTTTCCGCTGGCGTACATTCTCGGCGACGTCATCAGCGAGGTCTACGGCTTCAAGGTGGCTCGAAAAGCCATTGTCACCAGCTTCGCGCTCTCGGTTTTCGCGTCCCTTTGCTACTGGGTCATCATTGCCCTGCCAGGCTTTGCCGACGACTTCGGCCTCGCCAAACAGGCTGCCCTGGAAGGCGCGCTGGGCCCGGTTCCGCAGATCGTGCTCGCCTCGCTGCTGGCATTCCTGGCCGGTCAGACCATCAACGCCTGGATCCTCGTGAAGATGAAGGCGCGCACGGGGGAGAAGTCTTTGTGGGCGCGGATCATGGGCTCCTCGGTTGCCGGCGAGTTCGTGGACACCCTGATCTTCTGCAGCATCGCGGCCTCCGTGATCGGGATCACCGACGCCGGAATGTTCGTGAACTACGTCGTCGTGGGCTTCCTCTACAAGACCCTCGTGGAATTCCTCTTCGTGCCGGTAACCGCGGGCGCGATCGGCTGGATCAAGAAGCGCGAACCGAGCTACGGGGCGTAGACGGCCGCCGACGCGGTCTCCGTCAGCCAACCCGGGGCCCCGCTCTCCCCCCGCCCGGCCACCCTCCATCGCCCGAAGTCGCCTACCCCCTCCCGCCGCCCCTCGGCCAACCCGGGCGCCGCGGCGAACTCGCTGCAAAGGTGCGAGTTCGCCGTAACGTTCCGGCGAGTTCGTGGCTTTCCGGCGAACTCGGGGCAGCGACCCTGGGGCTCAGGATCTGGGCCGACCGGCCAACGCGCGAAGCAGCCGGTTCTTGAACTCCTGCTCGCGGAACAGGTCCTTCCAATCGACGCGGACGAAGAGCCACCCGTCCTCCGTCAAGGCTTTCTCCCGACGCCGTTCCTCGAAGAGCACCTCGGCTGTGGGTCTGTAGTCGAAGTACTTGGACTTGCCGTCGAATTCGAGGGCGACCTTTTCCACCTTCCACGCGAAGTCCATGCGATGGCGCCCTACCCGGCTCGAAACCTCAAGCTGGGACTCGGGCGGCCGGATCTTCAGACGCCAGATCAGCTCGCGGGTCAGGGTTTCACCGGGAGATTCGGACCGTGGATCGGCCGTTGCAAGGACGCGACGGAATGTCCGGATCCCCCGCCTGCCGTCCAAGGCATCTGCCATGGCTTGCAGAGCGGTTCGGTCCGCGCCAAGTCGAAGTGCATGGTCGGCGAGGATCAAAGCCTGCCTGTAGCGCAGCATCATGGCGCAGTCGGCAACCGTGCGCTCCAGGGACGTCGTTCGAAGGCCAGCCACGACCGCGGACTCGTGTTCTGCGAAGGGACGGGTGTGGCAGCGAACATCCCTGCCAAGGCGTTCATTAGACGGCCGCACCTTCTGGAGGATGTGAATGGTGTCATCCACGTCCCAGAGAAAGAGTTGGCGGAGCCGCGCTGCCGAGGTGTGGCTGTACAGGAAATTGCCGGTCGACGTCGTCCGCGTTCCGTGGGCATGGGCGTAGATGAGCTGCCTGCTCCGTGCTGGCGGGGACTGGACATTCCAGAGGCTGGCGCGAATGTAGCAGCCGTGCCGGAGCCGGACGAGGACACCCGCTTCCAGGAGCTGGCGGATTGTCCGCTGGCCGTAACCGAGGTCGAGGAGTTGTTCAGTGCGCCAGAGATTTCCCTTGTGCGGCAGCTGCGGTGGATGGTTCTGCGTCATGCCACCAGCTTCCGCTGCGACGGGAGCTGGCGGCAGGCTCCGCCGTCGCTATGTGGAAAACGCGGTGTCGCCGGACCGGCCCGGCGTCGCCGAATTCCCGGCGATCCCGGCCCGTTCCGGCGAATTCGAAAGGGCAGGGCCGAGGCGGCGGAGGTAGGGTGCCGCGCCAGCGGTCGGGTGCAGGGTCCGTCCGCCCAGGGCCGCCCGCGGGTGGCCCTGGGCGGGGCGTCAGCGGCCCCCGGCGCGGTCTCCGTCAGCCGGCAACCCGGGCCGTGGTGCCGCGGACAACAGGGCGGGTTCGATCAGCCGGCGCTCAGGGTCAAGGGTGGGGTCCTGGCTTCGTGCCAGCAGGGTGTCGGCGACATCGACGCCGACGATGTCGCTGCGGTTGTCGACGGAGGACATGTCCAGGTGCCGCGACTTGGCCAACTGGGAGTTGTCGTAGCCGATCACGGAGAGGTCTGCCGGGACGGAGAGGTCGCGTGCCTTGGCCGCGGCGAGGGCGCCCAGGGCCATGGTGTCGTTGGCCGCGAACAGGGCCGTCGTGCCGGGGTGATGGTCGTGGCAGACCCGAACATGCTCGTCAACATGGAGCACGAGGACGTCTCCCTGGGCCGGATCGAGGGCCTCCAGGTGGCGGCCAAGGTCCCGCGGGATGCTGACGCGGCCCTCTCGGCGTCGCTGCACCTCACGAACCGGCGGACTGTCGCCCACTTCTACGCCGAGTCGCCGGATCGCTGCGGGGTCGCCGGAAAGTTCCGGCGACCCCGCACGCTTCCGGCGACCTCGACGACGAGCGACGCCGGAGCCGGCGACCCCGCATGCTTCCGGCGACCTCGACGACGAGCGACGCCGGAGCGCACTCGGAGCGACGCCGCCCCCGGCGACCCCGGCGGTACCTAGGAGTAGTACCGGCCCAGGGTCTCGGCCTTGAACTCGAAGAAGTTGCCGCCCTCGATGGCGAGCCGGGCGTCGTCGACCATCTTCACCACGAAGCGCTCGTTATGGATTGAGATCAGCGTTGCCGAGACCATCTCCTTGGCCTTGAACAGGTGGTGGATGTAGGCCCGCGAATAGTTCAGGCAGGCGTAGCAGTCGCAGCCCTCCTGCAGCGGGCCGAAGTCGCGCTTGTACATGGCACCGGAGAGGTTATAGCGGCCGGTGGGGTGATAGAACGCCGAATTCCGCGCCACCCGGGTCGGTGACACACAGTCGAAGGTGTCCGCGCCGTTCTCGATCGCAGTGAAGATGTCGTCCGGCTCGGAGATGCCGAGCAGGTGCCGGGGCTTGTTCTCCGGCAGCTCCTCGTTGCACCAGCGCACGATCGTCCCCAGGTTCTCCTTCTCCAGGGCGCCGCCGATGCCGAAGCCGTCAAAGTTCATGGCGCCGAGGTCCCGGCAGGCCTTGCGGCGCAGGTCCTCGTACTGGGCGCCCTGGATGACCCCGAAGAGCGCCTGGTACGGCTTGCCCGGGCGCTCGGACGTCAGCCGGAAGTGCTCGGTGATGCAGCGCTCGGCCCAGCGCCGGGTGCGTTCCAGGGATTCCTCCTGGTAACCGCGGGAGTTCTGCAGGGTGGTCAGCTCGTCGAAGGCGAACATGATGTCCGCGCCGATCTGGTGCTGGACGTTCATGGAGATTTCGGGGCTGAAGCGGTGCCGGTCCCCGTTGAGGTGGCTCTTGAACCACACGCCTTCCTCGTCCACGTGGGCCAGGCGTTCCTTGCCGGGGGCGACGGCGTCGTCGGGTCCGGACTGGTCCACGGATTTCATGTCGATGACTTTTTTGAACCCCGAGCCCAGGCTCATCACCTGGAACCCGCCGGAGTCGGTGAAGGTGGGGCCGCGCCAGTTCATGAAGGCGCCCAGCCCGCCCGCTTCATCGAGGATGTCCGCGCCGGGCTGCAGGTACAGGTGGTAGGCGTTGGCCAGCACGGCCTGCGCGCCCAGCTCGGCGACAGACTCCGGGAGCACCGACTTGACCGTGGCCTTGGTGCCGACGGCGATGAACGCCGGCGTCTGGATCTCGCCGTGCGGTGTGGTGATGGTGCCGGTGCGGCCCAGGAACTCCCCGCCGTTCCCGCTGCGCTGGGCTGAGGTCGGTGAGCAGCTCTCACTCAAGCGTTTGCCCACGCGGAAGGAAAACTCGGACTGCTGGGCCGGCAGGAGCGATGACACGGGTGATTCAGGATTGGCTGGCACCGTTCAAGTGTGCCAGCTAACAACCCCCAACCCTTAGTGCACCGGATCGGATGTGGGGTAGTTCTCAGCCCGCCACTTGTCCCAGTAGTTGCGGATGGACTCCAGCTGGTGCGCCCCGAGGTCATAGGTGGACACGATCACAAGGGACCCGCCCTGGGGCCTGATCTCCTTGATGACCGGCTGGTCCGCCACAATCACCAGGCCGTCGCCGTGCTCCGCGTAGTGGTGGACCGTCAGGCCCACCTGGTGGTTGCTGCGGAACCACACCTTGCCGGAGAGTTCCTCGCCCGTGGCCAGAGTGAGCGAGTACGGTTCGCCGGGCTTGGGGATCTCGCTGAGACCCAGCTGTTCGATGGCGGAACCCTCATTTCCCGGCACGGAAAAGAAGAACGTCTTGCGCTTGCCGTGCGGATGCCGTTCGAGGGCGAAACGGAGCTGCTGGAGGAACGTCAGCCAGCCCTGGGTGATGTCCTCGTCCCAGGCGGCCCACTCGGAATTGTGGTCCACGGCGGCCCGCGTGACACTGACTTCCGTGCCGGTCGGGACCGGTTTCAGGGTGAATACGTCCCCGCCATCGACCACCAGGGAAGTATGGTCGGCGCCTTCAACCACCTTGGGGCTGAAGTAGATCTCGTCGATCTCGGCCGCCTGGTCGTCGGCTTCCCAGCCGTGCCACTGGGCAACTTTGGCGGGCTCGCGCAGCATTGTCCAAACCTGCTGCGCGTCGGAGTTGATCACAACGCTCAGATTGTTCGTCATGGGGTGAATCTACAACGCGCGGCCGCGAGGGGGTAGGGGCCAAACGCCTCAGGATCGGACGGACTCGAGTTCGTTGCCGATCCGGCGGTCCAGCTCCGGGGCGCCGATGGTCTCCGATCCGCCGTGGGCGCGCAGGAAGAGCAGCGCCTCCAGCCGCAGCATCCGCCACTCGCGTTCCGCATCCGGATTCGAGTTGTCCATCGCGCGGAAGATTTCCTTGTCGTACAGGTTCGGTTCGTTCAGCGAACGCTGGCGGACCTTGGCGTTGATACGGGCCTTGAATGGGTCTGTTTCCATGCCGTCGGGGGTCCGCAGGAACTTTTCGTAGACGGCCGCCCGTTCCTCCTGCCCGAGCTGGCGGCAGATGTAGCTGGACAGGGCGAGGGAGGCCTCAACCGATGCCCAGCGGCCGCGGTTGCCGTCGAAAGGAAGCACGTTGAGAAGGTCGGCGACGGCGAGGGCGTTTTCGGCGTCCTTGAGGATGATGAACAGTTCCTGCGCGAGATCGCTGAGGTCCTTAAGGCAACTGCCGGACTTCGTGTTGATGCCCTTGGCCAGCCGTTCGCTGAGCAGGAGCACCCCCGTCGAGCTGGGGTGGGCCTGCGCAACCGACTGCACCACGGACTCGGGCGTACCTTCGAGGGCGGGGATGAGCGCCAGGTCCTCTTCGCTGGGGCCGCTCACCGCAGGCGGCGCGGGCGGCAGCGGGGGGACGACGGCGGCGGGGGCTGCCGCACCGTTCCCGGGCTCCTTGGCACTGTCCGGCCCGCCGGCCCCGCCCTGGATGTTGCCATCATTCCGGGCAGGTTCGACGGGCTGCGGCGATGCGCCGGCGTCAACGAACGAGCTGTCTTCAGCCTCGGCCCCGGCAGCCAGAATCAGGACGGTGGAGGCGGCTGCGATCCGGAGTCCGCCGCCGCCGGTGAGGGTGGCCAGAACCATGGCGGGAGTGCCGAAATCGTCAGTTTCGACGTCGACGCGCTGGATTTCGGCGGAACGGTTGCCATCGGGCAGGAGCAGGCGATCGCCGCTCTGCAGAGTTCCAGCCTGCTGTTCGATGTAGTTCGGGGCGGCTGGCGGGTGGGTCATCTGGAGTCCTTAAATTCTTTTGCGGTCCGCCCTACAGTCTACAAAGGCGCGCGGCGGAAGTCGGGGACGCAGTGCAAACCCCGGGCGTCCCGGGGCATCTTTCCGGCTGTCCCGGCGCGGGTCAGTTCCCGACCCCGGCGAAGGCCAGGGCCTGCCGGATCAGGGCGCCGCGGCCGCCGCTGAACTCCAGCTGGACATCGGAGCTCATCACTTCCTGCGGCGTCATCCAGGTCAGCTCCAAGGCGTCCTGGCGGGGTGAGCATTCGCCGGTGACCGGGATGACGTAGGCCAGGGCGACGGCGTGCTGGCGGTCGTCAGTGAAACCGGTGTGGGACGGGGCCGGGAAGTATTCGGCCACCGTGAACGGCACCGGACTAATGGGCAGCTGGGGAAACGCCAGCGGTCCGAGGTCCTTCTCCATGTGGCGCAGCAGGGCCGCCCGGATGGTCTCCCGGTAGAGCACCCGTCCGGAAACCAGCGAGCGGATCATGTTTCCGTCCTCGTCCGCCTGCAGGAGCGTGCCAACCTCGTTCACAAACCCGAGCGGATCCAGCCGGACCGGGACGGCCTCGACGTAGACCATGGGCAAACGGCCGCGCGCCTCGAACAAATCATCTTCGGAGAGCCAGCCGGGGTTCGGGTCAGGAGTGCGAACGTTCATGGTTAAGTTCTACCCCATCACTGCCGTCAGGGCGTGGTCCCCCTCACCCGTGTGCCGGCGCCGCGGAAATCCAGAGGGGCGGGTGGGCGGCTAAACCGTCTGCATCCGGGTTGGCCACATGCAGGGTGGGGACGGCTGATTCCTCGATGACCGCAGCCTCGTGTCCGGCCTCGCCAAGACGCTCACGCAAGGCGCCCAGGTCCCCGGCGTATTCAAAGCCCAGCCCGGCGCGTCCGGCGCCGGTGGCCGTGCCGACCATCAGGATCCCGCCGTTCTTCGCGGTGAACGCTTCGGATTCGACGGTGTCGGCGTCGGTGTTTGTGTCGGCGTTGCCGACGGCGCTGCTGCCCGGAATCGGGCGGGGCCGGGCACCGATGTCCCGCAGGGTTCTCGCCGCGGCCACCGCGTCCTCGGAGAACCAGACGGCGACGACGGCGAGGTCCGGGTCCGCTTCCGCTGACCCGGCCCAGCTGCCGTCCGTGGCGCGCGCGGCCTGGTCGGCCAGGAAACTGAACCCGTCCGCGGCGGTGATGCGGCAGGACTGGCCATGGTCCGCGTCGACGAGCTCCGCAGTGGTGCCGCCCTCTGCCGCGCCGGCCTCCTTGGTCCGCCTGGCGAATTCCTTCAGATCGCCCACCTCGACGCCGAAGGAGCTGGTGCCGTCCTCCGCTGAGCCCACCTCGGCGATGTGGAGGGCAAGGCGGCCGGAGCCGGCGTCGAACTCCCGCCAGGTGGGCTCGTCAACGGTCTTGATCATGCCCAGGTCGGTGAGCAGCCGCTCCCATGCGTCAATGCGGGAGGTGAAGTGGATCGGGCGGACACGCAGCATCGTTACTCCTCGGGGTGTGACGGATTCCAGCTCTCAGGGATATCGTGCCACCAAAGCACTGCAAGTGGGCAGTGCGCGGCACAATAGTGCCATGGCCGTTGAACTTCAGGAACTGCTGGTGAAGGACGCCGCCGAGTGGCGCACCTGGCTGGAAGAGCACCACGCGGAGAGTCCCGGCGTGTGGCTGGTGCTGTACAAAAAGGGCGGCACGGTCACGGAACTGGACTACGAGACCGCCCTGCAGGAAGCGCTGTGCTTCGGCTGGATCGACGGCCAGGGTAAGCGCCGCGACGAGGAAAGTTCCTTCCAGCGGATGACCCGCCGGGGACCGAAGAGTGTGTGGTCCGTCCGGAACTTAGAGCGGATCGGGCGCCTCGAGGCAGCGGGCAGGATGGCTCCCGCCGGCCGGGCCGCCGTCGAGAGCGCCAAAGCCGACGGCCGGTGGGAAGCGGCTTACTCGGGCGCGGCCACGGCGGAGCTGCCCGGGGACCTCGCGGCGGCCATCGCGGCCGAGCCCCGCGCGCAGGCGATGTTCGACGTCCTGACCTCGGTGAACCGGTATGCCCTGATCTACCGCACCAACGGGGTCAAGCAGGCCGCCACCCGGGAGAAAAAGATCGCGGGATTCGTCGAGATGCTGGCCCGGTTCGAGACGCCGTACCCGCAGGCCAAGCGTCCGCCGGCCCCTGACGCCTAGGGGTTTCCCGGGAGGCCACGTCCCCCGGCCTCCTGACCGGCCCGCCTAAAACCCGACGCCCATGGCCTGGGCAATGACCACGGCAGACGCTGAGGACCAGGCCTGCGGATGGCACGACGCCGGATATGGCACCGCGTGGCCCGCCTCCCCGGCTGTGATGCCGGCGAACAGTTCGGGCAGGCGGTGCCCGAAGGACCCGGACGCGGCCAGCAGGCCCTCGGCGATGGTGCGGGCTTCGGCGAGGAAACCCTCGGCGAGCAGCCCCCGCACCGCAATCGCGGTGTCGTGGCTCCAGACCGAACCGCAGTGGTAGCTGTACGGCCAGAAACCCGCCGCGCGGCGGGAAATCGTGTGCACGCCGTAGCCGGAGAACAGCTCGGGGCCCAGCAGCCGGTCCGCCACAAGCCGGGCCTCCGACGCGTCCAGGATTCCGGTGCCGAGCAGATGTCCCATATTGGAGCCCGGGATGTCCAGAGGATCGCCGTGCCCGTCGAGGGCCATGGCAGGGAACGGCCCGCCGTCGTCCTCGACCCAGAAGCGTTCGCGGAAGTTCTGCTGCAGCGCCTCGGCGAAGTCCCGCAACGCCTGGCCTCCGGGTTCGCCGTAGGCGTCGAAGAGGTCGGCAGTGTCCACGGCGGCCTGGTACGCGTAGCCCTGCACCTCGGAGAGCGCGATCGGGCCGTCCGCCTGGCGGCCGTCGCGGAACTGCATGGCGTCGCGGGAATCCTTCCAGCCCTGGTTGCTGAGGCCGTGGCCGGTGGCGTCCTGATAGCTGAGGAACCCGCTGTTGGCGCTGCCGGGTGCGCCCGCGGCGGCCAGCAGCCATTCCACCGCCCGGGCCGCGTTGGGCAGGAGCGAGCGGACGGCGGCGTCGTCCAGTCCGGCCTGGCCGAGCTCGGCCAGCAGGCACAGCCAGAGCGGGGTGGAATCCACGGCGCCGTAGTACACCGGGGGCAGGCGCAGGCCCTGGCTCTCCAGCACCAGTTCCTTGGACCGGAGCTCGTGCAGGATCTTGCCGGGGTCCTCGGCGGCGGCCGGGTCGTTCTTCGTGCCCTGGAAAGCTGCCAGGGAGCGCAGCGTTCCGGCGGCGAGGCCGGCGTCGAGCGGCAGGAGCAGCCGTGCGGCCCAGAGCGAGTCGCGGCCGAACAGGGTGAAATACCAGGGCGCCCCGGCGGCGAGGAACGGCGCGTCGGGCAGCTTCCGGGTAGCCAGGCGGAGACCGGCGAGATCATCGAGTGCGTTGTCCAGCAGCAGGCCCAGGACGCCGGACGGCTCGGCCCGGACCCGCCGCGCTGCGGGCGGCCGGGCCGCGACCACAGCATCCTCGCTGTCGGCCAGCACGGCCTGCCATTCCGCCTCGAAGGGGCGTCCCCGCCCGGCCGTGCCGCGCCAGAGGAGCCGCTGTCCGGCGGCGACGCTGCCGGGGGCGGCGACGGTCAGGGTCCGTCCTCCGTCCCGCCAGCGCAGGGTGGAATCGTCGGCGGAGAACGGCTCGGAGGGGTCCCGGAACCGGCTCAGCCGGATGGCGGCCATGTCGGTGAAGTCCGCGGCGAGCTGGATTTCGATTTCCACCTCGACCGATTCGAGGGAGGTGCCCAGCTGCAGGGAGTGCCGGACAACGCCGGGTGTGACCGTCCAGGTCTGGAGCAGTTCGACGGCCGGATCCTCCGTGGGTCCGGGGATGCCGCGGACCAGGCCGCGCACGCGCAGCACGCCGCCGGCCTCCGCCTCGACCGTGGCGGGCTCCGGTTCGAGGCCGTTCACCCGCACCTCGGCCCGGCACAGCATCCGGGTGTCCCCGTGCAGCAGGCCGGTGAACCAGCCGCCGCCGGCGGCGCCAGGGGAGCCGGCGGCGCCAGGGGAGCCCGGGGCATCCGTGCCGGGGCCGCTGGCGAGCCGCCCGTCGTCGTCGAGCCACAACTGGGTGGGGGCGGCAACGGAACAGTGCTGGCGGTGGAGCGCTGGCTGGACAGTCATGCGCCCCACCCTATGCCGGGGAGCGGGGCCCACTCAACGCGCCCCGCAGGGCACGGCCGAGATACCCGTGATGCAGGAGGGGCTGCCGTGGCGGCAGCTAAGCCGGCGGGAGGTCGTCCATCGGGAAGGCCACTGCCTCGCCGACGACGCGGAGGCAGAGTTCGGTGCCGGGGCGGGCGATTGAGGCATTCCAGTGCCGGATGGTGATGATTTCGCCGCCGCCGGGGTACCGGTGATCGGCCACGGCGCCTTCCGCGAGGACGGGCGGGACGGCGAGTTTGAGCCGAACGGTGGTTTCGGGCCCGAAGTAATCGGTGTCCACCACAACGCCGCGGATCGGGCCGTCCTCGGCGATCCGGATCTGCTCCGGGCGCAGCATGAGCTGGACCCGGCCCTGCGCCGGGGGCCGGCGCACGGGGATGCCGCCCAGGGAGCAGGTGGCGAGGGAGCCTTCCATCCAGGCGTCGAGGATGACGGCGTCGCCCAGGAATTCCGCGGTGGCACGGTCGGCGGGGCGGGTGTAGACGATGAACGGGTTTCCGATCTGCGCCAGCCGTCCGCCGCGCATCACCGCCACCTGGTCCGCGAAGGACAGCGCCTCGCCCTGGTCGTGGGTGACCAGGATGGTAGTGACGCCGGCGTCGTGCAGCACCTTGCCCACGGCGCGGCGGGTGGCCACCCGCAGTCCGGCGTCCAGGGCCGAGAACGGCTCGTCCAGGAGCATCAGTTCCGGCTCGCGGGCGAGGGCCCGGGCCAGGGCGACCCGCTGCTGCTGCCCGCCGGAGAGTTCGTGCGGGCGGCGTTTGGCCATGGCAGGGTCCAGCGACACCATTTCCAGCAGCTCGGCCACCCGGGCCTTCACGCCGCGGTGGCCGCCGGTGAGCTTGCCGGCGTCGAGCCCGAAGGAGATGTTCTGCCCGACGCTCAGGTGCGGGAAGAGGGCGCCGTCCTGCGCCACGTAGCCGACGTGGCGCTTGTGCGCCGGGACCCAGACGCCGTCGCCGGCCACCTTCGCGCCGTCGAGCGAAATGGTGCCGGTATCCGGATGCTCAAAACCGGCGATCAGCCGCAGCAGCGTGGTCTTGCCGGAGCCGGAAGGGCCCACGATCGCCGTCGTGCCGCCCTTCGCCACCGAGAGGTTGACCCCCTTGAGGACCGCCTGGGAACCGAAGTTCTTGGTGACGGCGTCGATCTCCAGGTGGCTGTTGGTGCTGGTGGCCACGGACGCGGCGACCCGCGGTTCCGGGAGCCGGGAAGGGCTGTGTTGGGTCACTGTCCCGCTGCTTTCTTGGACTGCTGGAAGAGGAGGTAGGTCATCGGTGCCGAAATCACGATCATCAGCAGGGCATACGGAGCGGCGCCGGCGTAGTCGATCTCGCTGCTCTTGCTCCAGAATTCGGTCGCGAGCGTGCGGGTGCCGTTGGGCGAGAGCAGCAGGGTTGCCGTCAGTTCGTTCACGATCGCCAGGAACACCAGCGCGGCGCCGCCCGCGGCGGCCGGGGCGGTGAGCCGCAGTGTGACCCGAAGGAAGGCCAGCAGCGGCGGCTTGCCGAGCGCCTGGGCTGCCTCGTCGAGTTCCTTCGGCGCCTGGGCCAGGCCGGAGCGGATGTTGACCAGCGCACGCGGCAGGAACAACAGCACGTAGGCCGCGATCAGCAGTGCGGAGGTCTGGTAGAGGTCGGGGGCCGCCTTGATGCTGACCGTCACGAAGGCCAGCCCCACCACGATCCCCGGCATGGAGCTCGTGATGTAGTTGGACAGCTCCAGGGCCTTGCTGAACCAGCTGGGATGCCGCACGGCCAGGTACGCCATCGGGAACGCGACGACCGTGGTGGCCAGGGCGCCGGCGAGGCCGTAGGTCAGCGTCAGCAGCAGGGCCGGCAGGAACTCCTCCGCTGCCCAGATGTCCGGTCCGCCGGCATAGATCCAGCGCAGCACGAAGGTCAGCGGCAGCCCGAAGGCCAGCGCGGTGAGCGCAATCAGGAACAGCTGGGCCGGCAGCTGGTAGGCGTGCAGCGGCAGGCGCAGTGCACGGGCCTGGGCGCCGGAGCCGATCCTGGCGTACCGGGCACTGCCGCGGCTCCGCACTTCCGCCAGCAGCAGGATCAGGCACAGGAACACCAGCACGCTGGCCAGCATGTTCCCTGCAGTGCCGTTGAAGGTGGACTGGTACTGCACCATGATCGCGGTGGTGAAGGTGTCGAAACGGATCATCGCGAAGGCGCCGTATTCGGCCAGCAGGTGCAGGGACACGAGCAGCGCGCCGCCGGTCATCGCGATCCGCAGCTGCGGGAGCACCACGCGGAAGAAGGCGCGCCAGGCGCCGAGGCCCAGGGACGCGGCGGATTGTTCGATGGCCGGGTCCAGCCGGCTGAGCGTGGCGGCGGCCGGGATGTAGACGAGCGGGAAGTAGGACAGCGTGGCGATCAGCACCCCGGACCACAGGCCCTCAAGCGAGGGCACCGCGGAGACCCAGGCGTAGCTGTTGACGAATGCGGGGATGGCGAGCGGGGCCGCGAGCAGCACGGCCCACCATTTGTGCCCCTTGAGCTGGGTGCGTTCCACCAGCCACGCGCCGCCCACCCCGAGGATGAGGCACAGCGGCACGGTGACCAGCATCAGCAGCACCGTGTTCAGCAGCAGCTCGCCGACACGCGCCCGGAAGATCAGCTCCACGGCGGTGTCCCAGCCGGTGGTCACCGTCATGACGATGACGTAGCCCAGCGGAATCAGCGCGAAGAGCGCGATCAGGACCGCCAGGACCGCAATTACAGATACGCCGAAAGGCGGGCGGGGGCGCTTGCCCCTGCCCGCCGTCGTCGTGTTCCCGGATGTTTCGGGAGCCGCCAGCTTGGTTGTCACGTGGTTAGAGCAGTCCCGCCTTGGTCATCAGCTCGGTGACCTTGGCGGAGTTGAGCTTGGCCGGGTCCACTGTGGGCGCCTGCAGCTCCGGCAGCGGAACGAGCTTGTCGTTGGACGGGACGCCGGAGGCGATGGCGTACTCGAAGGAGGTGCCCTTCTGCAGGACTTCCTGGCCCTTCTTGCCGGTGATGAACTTGACGAAGGCCTGGGCCGCCGCCGCGTTCTTCGAGGACTTCAGCACGCCGCCGCCGGAGACGGACACGAAGGCGCCCGGATCCTGGTTCTTGAAGTAGTACGGGGTGACGTTATTGGAGTTCTCGCCGGTCTTGGCCTGGTCGCCGTAGTAGTAGTAGTGGTAGATCAGGGCGGCGTCGATTTCGCCGGCGTTCACTGCCTTCATCGCGGTGCTGTTGCCCTTGTAGGCCTTGGAGTTTTCCTTCATGCCCTGGAGCCATTCCTCGGTGGCGGCTTCGCCCTTGAGTTCCAGCAGGGCCGAGACGATCGCCTGGAAGTCGGCACCGGACGGCGAGGCCGCCCACTTGCCCTTCCACTCCGGCTTGGCCAGGTCCAGCATGGACTTGGGCAACTGGTCTGCGGTGAGCTTGGCCTTGTCGTAGACCAGCACGGTGGAGCGGGCTGCGATGCCGGTCCACTTGTTGGTGGAGGGCCGGTATTCGGCGGGCACCTGGTCGATGGTGGCCTTGTCGACGTCGGCGAAGAGTCCGGCGTTTTCCACCTGGGCCATGGCCGGGGAGTTTTCGGTAAGGAAGACGTCGGCCGGGGAGGCCTGGCCCTCCTGGATGATCTGGTTGGACATCTCGGTGTCCGAGCCCTGGCGGAGGGTGACCTTGACGCCGGTTTCCGCGGTGAACGCGTCCACCCATTCCTTGGTCAGTGATTCGTGCTGGGCGTTGTAGACCGTGATCTCTCCGGAGATCTTGCCGTCAGCGGCGGCGCTGCCGCCGGGGGAGGTCGAGTTGCCGGAGCCACAGGCGGTGAGGCCGAGCGCGGCGGTGGCGGCAAGTGCGATACCTGCCAGCGCGTTGTTGCGGATCTTCATGGGGCTGCTTTCTGCAAGGAAGGTCTTGGGCCCCTAGCCCCCCTGTGAGCGGGGAAGTTAGGGCATGCTCACTAGGAAAAACTGTAGGTTAGCCAAACCTAAGCAACCAAGCCGAGAGCCCCTTAAGTGATGAGGATCACATCAATTACGAAACTATTGCGTGACTTAATTATCGGCGCGTGACTCGGTGGATGGCGCGGCGGCCGTCCGGGGGCCGGCCCCGCCGGTGACCGCCGCCGCGGCTTCCAGCACCATCCAGGCCTGCAGCTGGGTGGAAAGTTCGACGGCGGCGCCCGCCGGGTAGCTGTGGTCCGCCAGCTGTTCGGGTCGGGCGGAGAAGATGATCCGGCCGCCCTTGCCGGGAAGCTGCTCTCCGGCGGACACGGTCCGGCGGCCTTCCCAGAACGCCCCGGCAGTGTTGAGCACCAGTGCGGCGGCCGTCGCCCGGGTCCCGGCCGGCAGCCGCGCGTCGACGGCGGCCAGCGCGAGGTAGCGGGCCAGGATCCCGGTGAAGAGGCCGCCGTCGCCGCTTCCCTCGCAGCGCAGCACCCAGGCGCTGCCGCCCGTCGGCGGGGCAGGGAGGGTGAGGTTCCGTGCCACGGCCGCCACAAGCGCGGCTGCGCGGGCCAGGTTCGCCCCGCCGCCGAGCTCCAGCAGGGCGCCCAGGACGGGGCCCTGGTTGTAGGAGTAGATGGCGTCTTCCAGGACCACCTCGCCGCCGGGTCCAATCCGGAGACCGTCCCGGTACATCCCCTGTTCCGGGTCGAACAGCCGGGCATCCAGCCAGTCCAGCAGGGCCTGGGCCTTGGCCGTCTGGCCGGTGCGGGCGTAGTAGAGCGCCACCGGGGCAGTGGCCGGAGTGTTCTTGAAATCGCGTTTCTTGCTCCAGAACGTGCCGCCGCCGAGGTCGTCCGTGGAGGCGGAATCGAACTGCAGGGTGAGGCTCCTAAGGACCCGGGCGTTGCGGCGCCGCCCGGCCGTGTGCCGGCTTTGCTCGGCGAGGTTCTCCAGCCGCAGTGTCGAGAGCGCCAGCCAGGCCATGTCGTCGTAGTAGTTGTTGACGATGGTGAGGAAGTTCCGCAGCCGGATCCCGGTGACCAGCCGGGAGGCGAGCCGGCCGGCGCTGGGACGGTTCGCGCCGTCGAACCGTTTCCCGGGCCGGCCTCCGAGTTCGCGGCGGCCGGTGTCCACCAGGCAGTCCACATAGTGCGCCTGCCACCAGTAGTGCCAGGGCCGGGCCAGGTTCCTGAACCGGCCCGAGGGGCGCACGATCGCGGCGATGTGGGTTCCCGGCAGGAAGAACAGCCGCTGCCCGAACACCCGGGTCACCGAGCGTGCCGCTTCGTCCGCGCGGAGGGACCAGTCGAGGACGGCGGAAATCTCTGCTGGGCTCATGGATCCAGCCTAATGGCGGCAGCCTTGGGGCCGGATCGTTGCGGTGCCGTGGGGTGAAAGGTGCGGAATGCCCGTATTCCAGTTAACATTCACTAACTAACGTTCCCTACAAGTCCGTGACGCTGCACACAGTGTCGTGGCGGGTTCCGGTTCCACATCAAGGAGGATGCATGGACATCAAAGGTACAGTTGCGCTGATCACGGGCGGGGCCTCGGGGTTGGGTGCTGCCACGGCGCGCCGTCTGTTCGACGCCGGAGCCACCGTGGTCCTGGTGGACCTGCCGGGCTCCGCCGGCGAGGCCTTCGCTGCCGAGCTGAACGCTGGCCGGGTCGGGGTCGGGGCCGGGGAGTCCGGCGCCGGACACCCGGCGGAGCCGGCCAACAAAGCGGTCTTCGCCGCCGCCGACGTCACCAGCGAGGCCGAGGTGCAGGCTGCCGTCGACGCCGCCGTCGCCCTCGGCCCGCTGCGGATCGTGGTCAACTGCGCCGGGATCGCCACCCCCGGCAAGGTCCTGGGCCGCGACGGCGTGCTGCCGCTGGAGAACTTCAGCCGCGTCATCCAGATCAACCTCGTGGGCACCTTCAACGTCATCCGCCTCGCCGCGGCCGCGATGGCGGCGACCGGGCCGGCCGTGACCGAGCTGGGCGGCCCGGAGCGCGGCGTCATCATCAACACCGCCTCCGTCGCCGCCTTCGACGGCCAGATCGGCCAGCCGGCCTACGCCGCCTCCAAGGGCGCGGTGCACGCGATGACCCTGCCGATCGCGCGCGAGCTCGCCCGGTCGCTGATCCGGGTGGTCACCATCGCGCCGGGCATCTTCGAGACACCCATGATGGCCGGGCTGCCGCAGGAAGCGCAGGACTCCCTCGGGCACCAGGTGCCGCATCCGTCCCGGCTGGGCCGCCCCGCCGAGTACGCCAACCTGGCCGCGCACATCGTGGAGAACGCCATGCTCAACGGCGAGACCATCCGCCTCGACGGCGCCATCCGGATGGGGCCGAAATGACGTGTGCCGGGCTCGCCGCTTCCTCGGCGCCGGCCGGCTCCGTCGCGGGACTGCCGGCCGCCGATTTCTTCGACTTCGAGTCGATGCTCAACGACGCGGAACAGGCAAGGCTGGCCGAACTCCGGGAGTTCCTGGCCCGCGAGGTGGCACCCTTCGCCGGCGAATGGTGGAACAAGGCCGAGTTCCCCGCACACATCCTGCCCAAGCTGGCGGCCCTGGAACTCAGCGCGCCGGCCCAGCGCGGCTACAGCCATCTGTTCGCCGGGCTGGTCATCGCCGAGATGACCCGGGTGGACACCTCGCTGGCGACCTTCTTCCTGGTCCACCACGACCTCTTCGTCGAATCGCTCTACGGCTTCGGCTCCGAGGAACAGAAGGCGCGCCTGCTCGAGGACGCCGCGAACCTCCGGACCACCGGCGCGTTCGCACTGACCGAGCCGGAGCACGGCTCCGACGTGGCCGGCGGGATGGAGACCGTCGCCCGGCGCGTTTCCGGCGGGGCGCCCGACGGCGGGGACACCTGGGTGCTCAACGGCGCCAAGCGCTGGATCGGCAACGGGACGTTCTGTGACTACCTGCTTGTCTGGGCCCGGGACGAGGCCGGCGGCGGCATCCGCGGCTTCATTGTCGACGCGTCCCTTCCGGGCGTGAGCCGGAGCCGGATCGAGAACAAGATCGCGCTGCGCACCGTGCAGAACGCGGACATTGTCTTCACGGACGTGCAGGTGGCCGAGTCGGACCGCTTCGCCGGGATCAACAGCTTCGAGGACACCAACGAGCTGCTGCGCGGCTCGCGGATCATGGTGGCCTGGCAAGGTGTTGGCCAGCAGCTGGCCGCCTTCGACGTCGCCCGGCAGTACGCCGTCGAACGCCAGCAGTTCGGCCGGCCGCTGGCGAAATTCCAGCTGGTCCAGCAGCAGCTGGTGACGATGCTCGGCAACGCCGTGGCCAGCATGGGGATGATGGTCCGGATCGCGCAGCTGCAGGAGCGCGGCGCCGCGGACATGCCGCAGGTGGCGCTGGCGAAGTCCTACGTCAGCGCCAGGATGCGTGAAACCGTGGCGATGGGCCGGTCCCTGCTCGGCGGCAACGGGATCGTCACTGACTACCGGATGGCCAAGATTTTCGCCGATGCCGAGGCGATCTACACCTATGAGGGCTCGTTCGAGATCAACACGCTGATTGTGGGCCGGGCCGTGACCGGGGTGTCCGCGATCGTCTAGAACGCGGTCGTCTAGAACAGGGCCGGCTCTTTCTCCCCGGCCTCGATCCGGTAGTCCAGGCTGTTGTTCTTCACCGGCATCGGGCAGGTGCCGTACGGGGTGAAGGCGCTGGGGTAATTCATCGCCCGGTTGAAATCCAAAGTAACCGTCCGGTTTCCCTCGGCATCGACGCGGGGCCGGGCGGTGGAGACCTTGCGCCACTCGGCTGTTGCCAGTTCCGGATTTGCTGCTCCGTTGGTCTCGTCATGGAACGTGACGGTCAGGGCGCCGAGCTTTTCCTCCTCGGCCTGCAGGTGGAAGTCGTGGTCCTTGCCGGGGAGCCGGAACACGAGCTCGCCGACGGACCGGTGGATTCCGTCGACCAGGGGGTTGGCGGTGCCGATCGGCACGTCGACGGGCTCCGGGTACGGGTGGAAGCTGGCCTCGACCACAAGGTCCGGCCGGTAGTCGAAGGTGGGAACCCCGCCGAACTCGGTGAACACGGGCGACTTCGAATCGCGGGTCCGGACGGCGTACTTGTTGGCACGCATGGCGAGTTCCACGACAACCTGCCGGCCGTCCGCCCCGCCGTACTGGACCCACAGCAGCGACTCCTCGTTGGCCAGCGCCGCGCTGACGGTGCCGTCCACGGGCTCGCCGGTCTCCACGAGGGTCAGCCCGTCGGAAGCTGCGGCGGTGAGGAACGCCGTCGTGCCGTCCGTGGACCAGAGTCCGGGGGAGAGTTCGACCGCGGCCGGCCGGCCGTCCAGCCACTGGAAGGAAGTCAGGGTCAGCCAGCCGTACTTGCTGGCCAGGGCCGCGTTGCGGCTCGTCCGGAAGCGATGCCAGCGGGCGAGCTGGGCCTGAGGGTCAGCTTGCGGCATGGTCACGGGTTCCTCCCGAGGCTTGCGGACACCAGCTGTGCTGCGGTGTTCCGGGCGGCGGTGGCCGCCGCGGGGTCGGCGTCGAGCACGCCGCTGGCCAGGCCGCCGTCGAGCACGAGGGTCAGGCTGCGGGCGAGATGGTCCGGGTCCGGGACACCGGCCTGGGCGGCCAGGCTGCGGATCCAGGCCCTGACGTGGTCCTTGTGCGCCACCGTCCGCTCGTGGATACGGGTTCCGGAAGCCGACTCGGCCGCGGCGTTGATGAACGCGCAGCCACGGTAGCCGTCGCGGCGGCAGGCACTGGACAGGGCATCAAACAACCCCACGAGCCGGGCCGCGGGGTCAGGGCCGGCGGCTTCCGCCGCGGCGTGGAGCTGCCCGGTCCAGGCGCCGTCGACTTTCTCCAGGTACGCCAGGATCAGGTCGTCCTTGGCCGGAAAATACTTGTAGAACGTCGCCTTGGCGACGCCGGATTCGGCGATGATCGTATCGATGCCGGCGGCCCGGAGCCCCTGGGCGTAGAACAGCCGGAAGGCCGTGGCGAGAATCTTCTCCCTGGCCTGCCCGGCGGGGGTGCGCACGGCCGGGGTCGCTGTGGCTGCAGGCGGCGTCATGGCTCCATGGTACACAGACAAGTCTGTCTATGTCCGGACGCCGGGCGCCCCGTTCCGTCCTTGCCGTAGACAAGTCTGCCTGATAGCTTCAGGACCACGCATAGACGAACCTGTCTACCCCCGCCCGTTGAGAAGTGAGGACACCGTGAGGATTGCAGTATTGGGAACCGGGACCGTTGGCCCCACGATCGCCGGGGCGCTGTCGGAGCTGGGGCATGACGTGGTGATCGGAACGCGCGATCCCAGGGTGACGCTGGCCCGGACCGGGCCCGGGGCGATGGGCGGTCCACCCTTTGCCGTGTGGCACGCGGCGCACAGCCGGATCGGCGTCGCCACTTTCGCGGACGCCGCTGCCGGTGCGGACATCGTCGTCAACGCCACCAACGGCACGGGCTCACTCGAGGCGCTGACCGCTGCGGGAGCAGGCAACCTGGCCGGCAAGGTGTTGATGGACATCGCGAACCCGCTGGACTTTTCCCACGGGTTTCCTCCGTCGTTGGACCCGGTGAACACCGACAGCCTCGGGGAGCAGATCCAGCGGACCTTCCCGGAAGCCCGTGTGGTCAAGACCCTCAACACGATGACCGCCAGCGTGATGGTGGATCCGCTGAGTGTCGCCGGGGGAGACCACTCGGTCTTCGTTTCCGGAAACGACGCGGCCGCCAAGGAAACCGTGACCGGCCTGCTCAAGGGCCTCGGGCACCGGGACATCATCGATCTGGGCGACATCACCACAGCGCGCGGCGCCGAAATGATCATGCCCATCTGGCTGCGGATCTGGGGAGCGCTGGGCACCGGGGCGTTCAACTTCAAAATCGCCCGGTAAGGCCGCCCACCTGCGGGCCAGCCGGGAACCCGGGGGCCGGGTCACCCCCGGAGTGCCACGTCAAGGGCCCGGACACTATCTGAGACGGATTCCCCTGCCGCCCGGGCTCCGGGTAGCATCCTGTAGGAAGAAAGTAACCCGGCTCACAGTATCCAGCGCAGTGTACGAGCCAAGTCCCCCTCGAGAGATAGTTTCCATGGCTGACACTGCAACGAATCCCGGCACCGATCTCGCCTCCGAACTGCGCGCGGACGTCCGCCGGGTGTCCACCCTCCTCGGCGAATCCCTGGTCCGCCAGCAGGGGCCCGAACTCCTGGACCTGGTGGAGCAGGTGCGCCTGCTGACCAAGGAATCCAAGGAGGCCGCCCGTGGCGGTGCGGATGCCACCGGGCCGTGGAGCTCGCACGACGTCGTCGCCCAGGTCCGCGAACTGCTCGGCTCCCTGCCCCTTGAGCAGGCGACCGATCTGGTCCGTGCCTTCGCCTTCTACTTCCACCTGGCCAACGCCGCCGAACAGGTGCACCGGGTCCGCGGGCTGCGCACCCGGCAGGAAAAGGACGGCTGGCTGGCCAAGGCCGTCACCGACATCGCCGCCCAGGCCGGTCCCTCGGTGCTGCAGGAGGTCGTCAATGAACTCGACGTCCGTCCCATCTTCACCGCGCACCCCACGGAGGCCTCCCGCCGCTCCGTGCTGGACAAGGTCCGCCGGCTCTCCGACATCCTGGCCCAGAGCACGGCGGAGGGCACGTCCGCACGCCGCCGCCAGGACCGCCAGCTCGCCGAGGTGATCGACCAGATGTGGCAGACGGATGAACTCCGCCAGGTCCGGCCCACCCCGGTGGACGAGGCCCGGAACGCCATCTACTACCTGACCGGCATCCTGGGCGACACCATGCCGGAGATGCTCTCGGACCTCTCGGAACTGCTCGCCGAGCACGGCGTCACCCTCCCGGCGGAGAAGGCCCCCATCCGTTTCGGCTCCTGGATCGGCGGGGACCGGGACGGCAACCCCAACGTCACCGCGGCCGTCACCCGCGAAATCCTGCAGATCCAGAACCAGCACGCCGTCCGGATCAGCATTGGCCTGATCGACGGGCTGATCTCCATCCTGTCCAACTCGACCGCGCTCGCCGGGGCGGACCAGGAGCTGCTGGACTCGATCGACGTCGACCTCGGGAACCTGCCGGGCCTGGACCGCCGGGTCCTGGAACTGAACGCCCAGGAGCCCTACCGGCTCAAGCTCACCTGTATCAAGGCCAAGCTGCTGAACACCGCCCGGCGGGTCTCGGCCGGATCGGCGCACGAGCCGGGCCGCGACTACACGGCCACCGCGGAGCTGATCGAGGAGCTGGGCCTGCTGGAGCGGTCGCTGCGCAACCACCATGCCGCGCTCGCCGCCGACGGTTCCCTGGCCCGGGTCCGCCGCGCCATCGCCTCCTTCGGCCTGCACCTGGCCACCCTCGACATCCGGGAACACGCCGACCACCACCATGACGCCGTCGGGCAGTTGATGGATCGACTCGGGGGCCCCGGCCTCCGGTACGCGGAACTCAACCGTTCCGAGCGGCTCGAGGTGCTGGGGTCGGAGCTCGCCTCGCGCCGCCCGCTGTCCGGCCACCCGATCAAGCTCGACGGCGTCGCCGACGGCACCTATGACGTCTTCCGCGAGATCCGGCGTGCCCTGCGCACCTACGGACCGGACGTCATCGAGACGTACATAATTTCGATGACCCGCGGCGCGGACGATGTCCTGGCCGCGGCGGTGCTGGCCCGCGAGGCGGGGCTGGTCAACCTGTTCGGCGAGGCCCCCTGTGCCAGGATCGGCTTCGCGCCGCTGCTGGAAACCGTGGAGGAGCTGCGGGCCTCGGCCGAAATCGTGGACCAGCTGCTCTCGGATTCCTCCTACCGCGAGCTGGTCCGGCTGCGCGGGGACGTGCAGGAAATTATGCTCGGCTACTCGGACTCCAACAAGGAATCCGGCGTCATGACCAGCCAGTGGGAAATCCACAAGACCCAGCGAAAACTCCGGGACATCGCGGCCAAGCACGGGGTGCGGGTACGCCTGTTCCACGGCCGCGGCGGTTCTGTGGGGCGCGGCGGCGGCCCGACCTACGACGCCATCATGGCCCAGCCGAACGGGGTGCTCGAAGGCGAAATCAAGTTCACCGAACAGGGCGAGGTCATTTCGGACAAGTACTCGCTGCCCGAGCTCGCCCGCGAGAACCTCGAACTCTCACTCGCGGCGGTCATGCAGGGCTCCGCGCTGCACCGCACCCCGCGCACCTCGGAGGACCAGCGCGAACGCTACGGCCACGTCATGGAGACCATTTCCGACGCCGCCTTCGCCCGGTACCGGACCCTGATCGATGATCCGGACCTGCCGGCCTACTTCATGGCCTCCACCCCGGTGGAACAGCTGGGGTCCCTTAATATCGGCTCCCGGCCGTCGAAGCGGCCCGATTCCGGCGCGGGGCTCGAGGGACTGCGTGCGATCCCGTGGGTGTTCGGCTGGACGCAGTCGCGGCAGATCGTCCCGGGCTGGTTCGGTGTCGGTTCCGGGCTCAAAGCCGCCCGGGAAGCCGGCCACTCGGCCCAGCTGGTGGAGATGATGGACGGCTGGCACTTCTTCCGCTCCGTGCTCTCCAACGTGGAAATGACGCTGGCGAAGACGGACATGGACATTGCCGGCTACTACGTCTCCACACTGGTCCCGGAGGAACTGCACCACCTGTTCCGTGCCATCAGGGCCGAATACGAGCTGACCGTCACCGAAATCCAGAAGCTGACCGGCGAGGACCTGCTGCTCGACGCGCAGCCCACCTTGAAGCGCTCCCTGGAGATCCGGGACCAGTACCTCGACCCGATCAGCTACCTCCAGGTGGAACTGCTGCGCCGGGTTCGTTCCGAGGCCGCGGCCGGGGAGAGCATGCCCAACGCCGAGATCGACGAACGCCTCCAGCGTGCCATGCTCATCACCGTCAACGGCGTGGCGGCGGGCCTGCGCAATACCGGCTGACGTGGGCCCGGGTCCGCCGGCCCGTCCCGATAGGGTGGTTGCATGCCGTCGTTCCAGACCAGACTGAAGATCACCGGGCTCAAGCCGGGCAACCCGCCGGAGGCCGTGATGGCTGCGGCCGTGGAGGCGCTGGAGACGCGGCACCACGTCGAGGCGAACCAGCTTGACCTTGCCGGCGGGGTTCCGCAGCTGAACCTGCGCTTCCTCGTTGAGCCCACCTCCTACAGCGGCGAGAACAGCCAGGCGCTGGAATCGGCGGCGATGATGCGCGACGCCGTCGAACGCGTTGCGGTGACCGGGCACCTGATGGTGCTCCGCCGCAACCGTGGCCGCTGGGCGCCAGTCTAGGTTCCGGCCCGGCTGGCTCAGAAGTCCAGTTCCTCCTCGGGACCGTCCACAACAGGGGAGCGGCCGCGCCGTCGCGTGACAACGAGGCCGACGACGGCGCCGATCACGATTCCGAGGGCGCCCCCGATCAGGGAGCTCGCCCAGAACGGAAGCCCGGTGGCGGCGCCGGTGACATAGCCCAAACCGACGGACCAGACGGCCCAGAGGAAGCCGCCGAGTGCGGCGCAGAGGCTGAATCCGCGGGTCGAGACGTTGGCGATGCCGGCCGCGGCAGTCGTCGCCAGGCGGCCGCCGGGGATGAAACGGACCCCGATGATCGCTCCGTAGGTGGTGGACCGGCCGGCCTTCCCGATTGCCGTGTGCACGACCTCGTGGAACGTACGGCCCCACCGCCAGCGGTCCAGGGCATGGCTCAGGCGTCGTTTGAAGAGCTGGAACACCAGGAGGTCGCTGAGCCAGGATGCCGCCGTGGCGAGAAGCACCACAAGGAGGGCGTTGGCGCGCCCGACGGCGGACAGGGCACCGCCTGAGATGACGACCATTTCGGAGGGGATGGGCGGGAAAATGGCGTCGCCCATGACTACCGGGATGATCCAGAAATAGATCGCGTCCCCCCAGCTTTGCGCGTTGCCGAAGTCCATGGGCACAAGGTATCGCACTTCCGGCCGGGCGCCGTTCCGTGACGGGGGGTCGAGCCGGCCCGGCTGCGAGACTGTCCCCTGGGGGGCAGTCGGGTTGGCGGCTTGCGGTCCGGAGGCCCCGCCGGCGTGGGAGCCTAGCGGGCCTCGCTGAGCTCCAGCCCGCTGCGGAACTCCACCGGAACCCCGGAAATGGGGTCCACGAAACGGATCCCGCGGGCCAGGAGCTGGAGCGGCTTCGAGTAATCGTCCGGCGCCTTGTCCAGCAGGTCAGGGTAGAAGGCGTCATTGACGATCCCCAGCCCCAGCGAGGCCATGTGCACCCGAAGCTGGTGGGTCTTGCCCGAGTGCGGCTCCAGCCGGTACAGCGCGCGGCGCCGCGCGGCGCCGTCGGCCGCGTTGCGGGAGGCATCGACGCGGGGAGTTGCCCCGGCACCGCCGCCGGCCGCGGCGTCGGGGCCGTCAAAGGTCCGCAGCCGCTCGATCCGGGTCTCGGCGTTGGGCTCGCCGTCGATCACCTCGGCGAGCAGGTAGCTGCGGGACTTGGTCATCCGGTTCCGGACCACCGCGGGGAAACCCACGGCGGGGTGCCCGGGAGCGGGCTCGGCCGCGGCCACACACTCGTATTCCTTCTGGACCTGGCGCTTCTCGAACAGTACCTGGTACTTGCCCCGGGTCTCGGGGTTTGTGGAGAGCAGCAGGATTCCGGCGGTCATGCGGTCCAGCCGGTGCATGGGGATGAGGTCCGGCAGGTCCAGCTGGTTCCGGAGCCGGACCAGCGCGGACTCCTGGATGTAGGTGCCGCCAGGCGTGGTTGGCAGGAAGTGCGGTTTGTCCACGACGAGGAGGTGCTCGTCCTGGTGCAGGATGTTCAGTTCCACCGGAATCCGGATCTCCGGCGGCAGCGTGCGGTAGTACCAGATGAACGTGTGGTTCCGCAGCGGGGTGGCCCGGTCCAGTGGGATCCCGGCCTCGCCCACGATCTCGCCGGCGTCGAAGCGGTCCTCGATGCCCTGCGGGTCGATGTGGCCCCAGCGGTGCATCATGTAGTCCATCGCTGTGTCCCACGGGCCCTCGTCCGGGAGGCGGAGACGGGTCGCGTTGACGCCGTCGCGCACTGGGAGGGGGGATTGCATCACCGGTCCATTCTACTTTGCCGGTTCGCCGCGCCGTTTCTTGCGCTGAGAGGGTTGCTGGCCGCGCGGGTGGGCGCCCCCGGGTCGGGCCAGCCTGCGGGGGTTCCGGGCGGCAGCGTGTTCGGGCCGGCCGCGAGTTAGCCGGAAGCCTGCGGCAGCGTGTTCGGGCCGGCCGCGAGTTAGCCGAAAGCCTGCGGGGTCAGCTCGGGCCAGCCGCGGGGTCGCCGGAAACGTGCGGCTTCGCCTCGGGCCAGCCGCGGGGTCGCCGGAAACGTGCGGGGTCGCCGTTGGCTTTCGGCGACCCCGCAGGCGTCCGGCGACCTCGGCGGTTTGACCCCTGACCGACGATAAAAAAGTTCTTGACAACTAAATCTGTCGGTGGCCACACTGGAAGCATGTTGGACATCGAAGTGATCGAAGACCCGGCCGCCGCGGAGGCATCGCTGGACCCCATCCGGACCCGCATCCTGATGGAACTGGCCGAGCCCGGGTCCGCCACCCAGCTCGCCGCGAAGGTGGGCCTGCCCCGGCAGAAGGTGAACTACCACCTCAAGGCCCTGGAACGGCACGGGCTGGTGGAACTCGTGGCGGAACGCCGCAAGGGCAATGTCACGGAGCGGATCCTGCGGGCAAGCGCGGCCTCCTACCTGATTTCCCCGGCAGCACTGGCCTCGGTCGCCCCGGATCCGCACAAGTTCTCGGACCACTTTTCGGCCTTCTGGCTGCTGGCGCTCGCCAGCCGGATGGTCCAGGAAATGGGGCAGCTGATCGCTGGCGCGGCGGCGGCCCAACAGAAACTCGCCACTTTCGCGATCGACGGCGAGATTACCTTCCGCGCCGCCGCGGACCGGGCCGGCTTCGCCGAAGAACTCGGCGTCGCTGTCACCCGGCTCGTGGACAAGTACCACGACGGCGGCCCGGCAGGCCCCGGGCCCGGCGCCACCGCGGGCCGCGGGCGCAAGCACCGGCTCGTCGTCGCGCTTCACCCTTCGCTCAAGGCAGCACCTAAAGTACAACCCACAAACCCGTCGGCTAAGGAGCAAGACAATGACTGACAAGCGGGATTTCGAAATTACTGTCGACACCGAACTGCCCGCGGCCCCGGAGCGCGTCTGGGAGGCGGTCACCGCGGGCACCGCGGCGTGGATGTTCCCCACTAACGAGTGGCCGGCGGTGCGGACCGTGGAGGAGTATCCGGCCCACCTGGTGTCCCGGATGGAGGGTCCGGACGGATGGTTCAACCAGCTGGAGCACGTGCTGGAACCGCTCGACGGCGGCCGCGCCCGGCTGCACTACGTCCACAGCGGCATCTTCGCCGAAAACTGGGACCAGCAGTATGACGGCGCCAGCAAGCACACCGAGTTCTACCTGCACACGCTCGGCCAGTACCTGAAGTACTTTGACGGCCGGCCGGTCGTCTTCACCGATGTCCAGGCCCCTCCGGCCTCGGCGGCGCCCGACGGCTTTGTAAGGCTCAAGAAGGCGCTCGGCGTAGAGGGCACAGCGCCGGGCGGTGCCGTGGAGCTGGAGCTCGACGGCGTGGGGGGCCTCTCGGGTGAGGTGGACTTTGCCAACGAGAACTTCCTCGGCCTGCGCACGGCCGACATGCTGTACCGGTTCTTCGGCCGCAATGCCTTCGGCACCACGGTCGGCATGACGGTCCACGACTTCACCCGCAGCGGGGACTCCGAAACCACGGCGAAGGCCTGGGCCGGCTTCCTCGAAAAGGTGTACGCGTAGCCGAGCTGTTTGGGAGAACGCAATAGCCGGTATGGGAGAACGCAATAGCCGCTCCCCGCGCGCCGGGGGCGTTGGCCGGTCCGGTGATGGGCGCCGCGGTTTTACCGCGCGCCGCGGGCGTTGTCCGGTCCGGTGATGGGCCCGCCGCGGTTTTACCGCGCGCCGGAGGCGTTGTCCGGTCCGGTGATGGGCGCCGCGGTCTCCCGGCGCGCTGGACTGCGAGGCGCAGCCTGCCGTCCGACACCCAAAATGGCTGGCGACACCCGGGGAAGCTGGCGACGCCGGAATTCGGTCGCGCCCGGAGTTTCGCGCCTCGCGGGGAACTGTCCGCGTCGCCGGATCAGGCGATCGCCGCGGCGGGCGGGGCTCCGAGGTTACGCCGCAGCTGCGGGGACGCCTCCAGCCTGTCCTGGGCAGAACGCAGCGCCGCAACCGCGGTTTCGAGCTGCTCCGGGGGCAGGGTGAACGGCACCCGGAGGTGGTGTTCGAAGGCGCCGCCTATGCCGAAGCGGGGCCCGGCCGCGAGCCGGATGCCGAAGTCCGGAGCCACCACGGCAAGTGCGGTGCTGATCGGCGCCGGAAGCCGGCACCATACGGAGAGGCCGCCGACAGGCCGTTCGCTCTCCCATCCCGGCAATCTCCTGGCGATAAGGTCCAGCAGTGCGTCGCGGTTGTCCCGCAGGGAGGCCAGCCGCGCCGGCAGCGGTTCGTTGAGTGCGCCGACCAGGTGCGCCGCCGCGAGCTGTTCCACCACCGGGCCGCCGAGGTCCAGGGTGGTGCGCGCGGCGGCGAAGCGCTGGATCAGTGATTCGTCGGCGCGGATCCAGCCGGTCCGCAGTCCGGCCCAGTGGGACTTGCTGAGGGAGCCGATGGAGACGACGGCGGGGCTGAAGGCTGCCAGTGGCGAGGACGCGACGCCGTCGAGGTTCAGCTCCCGGAGCGTCTCGTCGACGACGAGAACCGTGCCGGCTGCGGCGGCGGCGCGGACCAGCCGACGCCGCTGGGAATCCGGCATCAGCCGCCCGGTGGGATTGTGGAAGTCCGGGACCACGTAGGCCATTACGGGACGCTGCTGCATCAGCGCGGTCTCGATCGCCTCCAGATCCCAGCCCGGATGCGCACCGGACCGGGCGTCCGGGCGGGCGGCGGGCATGGCCACCGGGACCAGCCGGCAGCCCGCGGCGCGGATGGCGTCGATCGCATTCGGATAGCTCGGATGCTCCACCATGACCTTGTCGGACCTGCCGGCCAGGGTACGCAGCACAATGTTCAGCGCGTGCTGCGCGCCGGAGGTCACAAGAATCTGCCGGGCAGTGGTGGGTACCCCGGCCGCCGCATAGTGCTCTGCGATGGCCTCCCTCAGGGCGGTCACACCGAGCGCGTCATAGCCGAATCCGGGCAGCAGCGCCGGCAGCTCGGTCAGGGCGGACGCGAACGCCCGGTGCACCACCTCGCCGCTGGCCGGCAACGAGGCATAGGCCAGGTCGAGGACCCCGTCCGGGACGGCCAGACCCGGGGCGCCGCTCAGGTCCGCCCCGCCGCTGCCGCCCCGCGAGCTCGCCTGCGGGATGCCCGTCCGTCCGCGGCTGCCCTGGCCGCTGCTGAGGAAGCCCTGCTCGCGCAGCAGCGAGTAGGCGGCGGTGACGGTGGTCCGGCTGATGCCGAGCGTCGCGGCCAGGGCCCGTTCGCTGGGCAGCGCGACCTCAAGAGGGACGCGGCCGTCGAGCACCAGGAGGCGGACGACGTCGGCGAGCTCCCGGTACGCGGGGGCGGCACCAAGGTTCCACTCGCCAAGCAACCGGGCGAGCGAACTGGGGTTCAGGGATCCGGGCATGGGGCCAGTATTTCAAACTGGCTATGGAATGCAAGGCCAGTTTTTCGGAAGGATGGGGACCATGATGACCCGCAGGCTCCTTCAGCTCCTTATTGGCCTCGCCATGTACGGCATATCCCTGGCCATGTTCATCCGCGCCGGTCTTGGCCTGGACCCGTGGGACGTGTTCCACCAGGGGCTCGCGGTCAAGACCGGACTGAGCATCGGCACGGTCGTGGTGATCGTCAGCTTCCTCGTGCTGCTCCTGTGGATCCCGCTGCGGCAGTGGCCGGGCGTCGGCACGCTGTGCAATGCGGTGCTGGTGGGCGTCTTCGCCGACGTCGGGCTGGCACTGATCCCTGAGTTCTCCCATCTCGGCGGGCAGGCCGGCATGCTCGCGGGGGCCATCCTGCTCAACGGAATCGCCTCCGCCTGTTACATCGGGGCGCGGCTGGGACCCGGTGCCCGGGACGGGCTGATGACCGGGCTTGCCCGCCGGACGGGCTGGTCCGTCCGGACGTCGCGGACCGGCATTGAAATCGTGGTGCTGGGCGCGGGCTGGCTGCTCGGAGGTTCCGTCGGTCTCGGCACCGTGCTCTACGCACTCGCGATCGGCCCGCTGGTGCAGCTGCTGCTGCCGCGGTTCACCGTGCCGGAGCTGAACAAGCCCGTCCCGGTGTCGTCAGTTGATCCAGCCGTCGCCGCGCCCTGAACCGCTGCACCCTAGCGACGCGGGAACTTGCAGGCGACGCATCGGTTGCCTTTCGACGCCGGAATTCGGCATCCTCCGGTAATCATCGTGACGCAGGGTTTTTGCCGTGTCGTGGATCTGATCTTGACACCGGGCGTGACTAGCCCAGCGCGGAGCTGAAGAAGCCCGTCCCGGTGTCGTCAGTTGATCCAGCCGTCGCCGCGCCCTGAACGGCTGCCCCGCGCCGGCTCGAAGCCCGCGCCCGCGCCCGTGCCCGAGGCCTTGGCCGGGACGGTGCCCGAGTCCGCGAAAGTTCCCAAGCCCGAGCCCGCACCAGTGCCCGCATCGGTGGGCGTGCCCGGCTCCGGCTGGCACGCCGGGCAGTAGTAAATGTCCCGCTCTTCGGTGCCGGCGGCCCGGGCGAGGACGCCGCGCCGCACCGGAGTTCCGCACTTCAGGCACGGCAGGTGTTCGCGCCGGTAGACCCAGTAGCCGGGCAGCCCCGAGGTCCGGCCCACCGCGACGCCACGAGGGTTTAGGACTGTGGTGCGGCGGCCGGCTCCCAGGTTGGCCTCCAGCAGCACCTTGGCATCGTTAATCAGGGCCGCCACGTCAGGTACGGCCGAGACGGGTGCCGCCGGGTGCACCCCGGAGAGGAAGCAGGCCTCGCAGCGGTAGATGTTGCCGATCCCCGCGAGGTTCCGCTGGTCCAGCAGGGCGACGCCGATCGGGACCTCTGGCGCGGCACGGATCCGGCGCTCCGCCTCGGCCAGGTCCCAGTCCGGACCCAGCAGATCCGGACCGAGGTGCCCGACGACGGAGTCCTCCTCCGAGGTGCGGACCACTTCGAGGATCCCCAGCGAGAACCCGACGGCGTCTGCCGCGGCGGTGCGCAGCACGCAGCGGGCGGTGAAGCCCGGCTTCCGCCAGCGGCCACCCGGCGGGTAAACCTGCCAGGTGCCTTCCATCTTGAGGTGCGAATGAATCGTCAGCCGGTCGGGTTCCGCCGGGCCGCCGTCGCCCGGCCGTGCCGGGCCCTCCAGCCGCATCAGCAGGTGTTTGCCCCGCGGGACCACCTCGGTCACCGTCCAGCCGGCCAGCTTGAGCGTGGCGAACCGCGGCACCCGGAAGTCGGAGGAGATGAGCTGCTGGCCCGCCAGCGCGGCATGAAGCTGGGCGGCCGCGCGGAAGACCGAATCGCCTTCAGGCACGGATCCTCAGTCCCTTCGGCGTGGAGTAGGCCCCGGCCTGGGCCAGGGCGGCAGCGATGGGGGTGTCGAGGATGCCGTGGCCGTTGACCTTTTCCATGATCAGTTTGTCCACCGCGCCGCGGGTGACCACACCGACCAGGGCCGCGCCGGCCGCAGCCAGGACCTCCGTGTCCTCGCTGAAAGCCAGCAGGGTCTTGCCGCCGCGTTCCACGTAAAGCACGAGTGATCCGTCGACCAGCACCACCAGGGCGCCGGCCTTCCGGCCCGGACGGTGGCCTGTTCCCGCTTCGACGTTCAGTGCGGGCCACGGCAGGGCGGCGCCGTAGGGGTTGGCGGGATCCGTCGCGGCGAGGGCCAGGGCCACCGGTTCAGGCTTGTGGAGCTGGGTGTCCTCGGCGTAGGAGCGCAGCCGGTCCACCGTCGCGGGAACGGCGAACTGGGCCGCACCAAGGTGCTCGATGAAGTAGCCTCGCCGGCACCGGCCAGCTTCCTCCAGCCGGGCCAGGACCTTGTACATCAGGCCGAAGCCGCCCAGGATGTTCTCGGCCATGACCGAACCGCGGGTGACCACGCCGTACCGGTCCAGCAGGAGTTCCGCGGTGGCCCGGGCATGGATGGTGGCATCCAGCTCGGGGGCGGGGAGGGCGGACCAGCGGCCGGCGGCCAGCGGGGGAGTGGGCGCAGTCCCGGTGACGGAGCCGTACCGGCCTCCGGTCAGGCCGGGGGATCCGAGCAGACCGGTCCCGTGGGCGCGGCCCAGCCGGCTCAGCCTGGGGGCCCGGGCCCGCGGCGCGCGGGCGACCTGCCGGTGCGCAGTGTGGCCGCCGGCAATCATGGCGCGGACCGGGGCGAACGTGTCGCCCGTGATCCGGCCCGCCCAGGCGAGGTCCCAGAGCGCTGAGACGACGTCCTGGTCGCTGAGCACCGAGTCCATGCCGCCGGCGACCTCTGTCAGTTGCCGGAAGAAGTAGCCGCCGCCGTTGTTGCGCAGGTGGTCCAGCAGCCGCTGCTGCGCGTCACCGGGCTCGAAGTCGATCGCCGGATTGAGGGTCAGCTCGGCCGAGTCGGCCAGATGCAGGCTGACCCAGCCGTCGTTGCCGGGCAGCGCCCCCGCACCGGACCAGAGCACTTCGCCGGCAGCCATGAGTTCGTCGAGCATGGCCGGCTGGTAGTCGGACACCCTGCTGGCGAGGACCAGCGGTTCCCAGGCGGAGGCCGGAACGGGCACCCCGGACAGCTGGTCGACGGCGGTAATGATCCCGTCCAGCCCGCGCAGCGCCGACTGCCCGCGCTTGCCCGGGACACGGACGTTCTGCCAGGCCGGCAGGAAGCGGCCGTAGGCGGCGGCATCCACGGGCTCGACTTCGGCCCGCAGCGCGGCGAGTGAGCGGCGGCGGAGCTTGCGCAGGACTTCTGCATCGCACCATTCACTGACCCCGGCCAGCGATGGGGCTGTGCGTGCGGCGGTGGCCTGCGCCTCACCCGCACCGGGGACCGCTTCCGCGGCACCCGGGACGGCTTCGCCGTCGTCAGCTCCCGGAACCGGTGGCGGCGGTGGCGCGGCGTGCGGGCGGAACTCACCCTCCACCACGCGGCCGTCCGCGGCGAGCCGCTTCAGCGCGGTGCCGACGACGGCGACGCCGAGTCCCAGCCGTGCGGCCGCCTCGGCGGAGGTGAAGGGCCCGTGGGTGCGGGCATAGCGGGAGACGAGATCGCCCAGCGGGTCGGCGACCGGCTCGATGAAAGCCAGAGGCACCCCCATCGGCAACGGGACACCGATGGCATCGCGCAGGCGGGCGGCATCCTCCACCGCGGCGTAACGCTCGGCTCCGCCGACGTTGACCTTGATGGCGCGGTTGGCACGCTGGAGGGCCACCAGATGCGCGGCCGCATCGGCGACGGGGGCCGCGCTCCGGTCCGCCGGTTCGGCGGCCGGGAAATCCGCAAGCCCAGCCGAAGCCTCGGCAGCTCTCGGCACCGGGCCGGTCCCAGCCGGGAGGAGCCCGGCCGCGGCAGTCCCTGCCGGCGGCGCAGTCTCGGCCGCAAATTCCAGCCGGGCGGCTACTTCCTCCGGGGTCAGCGGGCCGAGCAGGCGGAGCAGGTCCGCGACCCCCTCGAGCCCGCGCACCCTCCGGTCCGGTGCGAGCCGCTGCAGCTCCCGCTCGGTGGCGTCAATGACCTTCGCATCGAGCAGTTCGCGCAGCTCGACCCGGCCCAGGAGCTCGTTGAGCAGGGTCGAATCCAGCGCCAGCGCGGCGGCCCGGCGCTCGGCCAGCGGGGAATCGCCCTCGTAGAGGAACTGCGCGACGTAGCCAAAGAGCAGCGACTTGGCGAAGGGCGAGGGCTGCTGGGTGGTGGTCTGCAGAATCCGCAGCTCGCGGCGCTCGATGGATGCGGCGATGTCTTTGAGCGCGGGGAGATCGTAGACGTCCTGCAGGCATTCGCGGACGGTCTCGAGCACGATCGGGAACGTGGGGTACTTCCGGGCGACGTCCAGCAGCTGGGCCGAGCGCTGGCGCTGCTGCCAGAGCGGCTGCCGTTTGCCGGGGTTCTGCCGCGGCAGCAGCAGGGCCCGGGCGGCGCACTCACGGAAACGGGAGGCGAACAGTGCGCTGCCGCCGACCTCCGCCGTCACGATCTGTTCGAGTTCCTCCGGGTCGAACAGGAACAGCTCGGCCCCGGGCGGCTCGTCCTCCATCATGGGCACGCGCAGCACGATGCCGTCGTCGGCGGCCATCGCGGAGCCGTCCAGCCCAAAGCGCTGATGCAGCCGCTGCCCGACGGCCAGGGCCCATGGCGCGTGCACCGGCATGCCGAAGGGGCTGTGCAGCACCACCCGCCAGTCGCCGAGTTCGTCGTGGAAGCGCTCCACCACCAGGGTCGTGTCGCTGGGGACCACCTCGGTGGCCAGCTTCTGCTCGGCGAGGTACTGGACGAGGTTGTTGGCGGCGAAATCGTCCAGGCCGCTCGCTTTGCAGCGGTCCATCGCCGGCCCGACGTCGGACGCGGAGAGTTCGCGCACGAACGCGCCCAAGGCGCGCCCCAGGTCCACCGGGCGGCCCAGGGAGTCGCCCTTCCAGAACGGGAGCTTGCCCGGCTGGCCGAAGGCGGGGGTGACCAGGACCCGGTCGTGGGTGATGTCCTCGATCTTCCAGCTGGTGGCGCCCAGGGCGAACACGTCGCCGACCCGGGATTCGTAGACCATTTCCTCGTCGAGTTCGCCGACCCGGCGGCCGCCCTTCGCCGCGGCCGCGGCCGGGCTGGCCGCCCTGCCGTCGGCGCTGGCGGAGCCCGGGGATCCTGAGCCTTCCGTTTCGGTGCCGATGATGTAGACGCCAAACAGTCCGCGGTCCGGGATGGTGCCGCCGGAGGTGACGGCCAGCCGCTGCGCGCCGGGGCGCCCCTCGATGGTGCCGGCGTTCCGGTCCCAGATGATCCGGGGCCGCAGTTCGGCGAACTCGTCCGAGGGGTAGCGACCGGCCAGCAGGTCCAGGGTGGCCTCGAAGGCGGAACGGGGGAGCGAAGCGAACGGCGCAGACCGCCGCACGGTCGAGAACCATTCCTCCACATCGATGGCGCCCAGCGCCGTGGCCGCAACGGTCTGCTGCGCAAGGATGTCCAGCGGGTTCGCGGGCACGTAGAGGCGCTCGATTTTGCCGGCGAGCATCCGTTCCACGGTGATGGCGGTGTGCACCAGATCCGCGCGGTGCTTCGGGAACAGCACACCCTGGGAGATCTCGCCGACCTGGTGCCCGGCACGGCCCACCCGCTGCAGCCCGCTGGCCACGGAGGGCGGGGATTCCACCTGCACCACGAGGTCCACGGCGCCCATGTCGATGCCGAGTTCCAGCGAGGACGTGGCCACGACGCAGCGCAGCCGTCCGGATTTCAGGTCATCCTCAATCAGTGCGCGCTGGTCCTTGGAGACCGAGCCGTGGTGGGCGCGGGCCAGGACCGGGTCGGCGCCGGCGGTGCTGCCGGCCTGGGCCATCATGTGCGCCGGGGTCGCAGTGGAGGTGGGCAGCGCCCGGGCGCCGCCCGCTGGGGCCCCCGCAGTCGCCGCCGGCTCGAAGTCCGGGGCCCCGGTGCCAAACTCTCCCCAGCCGCCGCCCTCGGCCATCAGCTGCCGTTCGGCATAGATCTCATTGAGCCGGGCGGTCAGGCGTTCGGCGAGCCGGCGGGAATTGGCGAACACAATCGTGGACTGGTTGGCCAGCACCAGGTCCACGATCTTCTCCTCCACATGCGGCCAGATCGACGCCTGCGGCTGCAGCCCGGAGGCGGGTCCGGAGTCGAACGCGCCGGCGGCGCCCTGCAGGTCGGACATGTCCTCCACCGGGACAGAGACCGTCAGGTCCCAGGTTTTCTTCGAGGGCGGGGCGACAATTTCCACCGGTGCGGAGCCGGCGAGGAACTGCGCCACCAGTTCCTTCGGCTCGACGGTGGCCGAGAGCCCGATCCGCTGGGCGGGTTTCGGGAGCAAGGCGTCGAGGCGTTCCAGGGACACGGCCAGGTGGGCGCCGCGTTTGGTGCCCGCGACGGCGTGGACCTCGTCCACGATGATGGTGTCAACCTCGCTCAGCGTCTCCCGCGCCTTGGACGTGAGCATGAGGAAGAGGGATTCGGGTGTGGTGATCAGGATGTCCGGCGGGCTGCTTAGCAGCGAGCGGCGGTCCGACGCCGGGGTGTCACCGGAGCGGACACCCACGGTGATTAACGGGGCCGGCAGGCCGAGGCGTTTGGCAGTCTGGGTGATCCCGATCAGCGGGGCGCGGAGGTTGCGTTCGACGTCGACGCCCAGTGCCTTGAGCGGGGAAATATAGAGCACCCGGGTCTTGCGCTTGGGCGCCTTCCGCCGGGCGCCTTTCACGGCGGCCAGGCCGGGGAGCCCCTCGGGTTCGGCGGGGGCGGAGACGAGCAGCCGGTCCAGCGCCCAGAGGAAGGCCGCGAGCGTTTTGCCGGATCCGGTGGGGGCGACGACGAGCGCGTGCGCGCCGGAAGAGATCGCGTTCCATGCGCCGTTCTGGGCCGGGGTGGGCGCAGCGAATGCACCCAGGAACCAGTCCCGGGTCGGCCGGCTGAACCGGTCCATGGCGTCGGCCCCGAGTGTCCCGCCGGCGAGCTCCTGCCCCTTCATTCCTCCATCATGCCTTAAGCCGCCGACAGGAAATGGCGGGCGCTAATCCAAGCGGTATCACCCCCGCGAGGGATCAATTCGCGCCCATGTTTCGGATGGGCATGGGCGCGAAGTCTCACCTCGGCGCCTGCCGGGTGTTACTTGGCCTGGAATGCACCAATGGTGAGCAGCTGCGTGGCGGTGTCGCTGCAGGCATCCCTGGGCTGGGCGATGAACAGCGAGGCGGTGTCCTCGGGAGGGTAGACGCGGAAGCCGGCGGCCGGGGCCATGATGCAGTCCGGATGGTTGGCTGCCTGGCTGTAGCGCAGCGTCGCGGCACCGGCCTGGCCGGGGGCGAGCAGGACGTCGGCAACCGGGGTGGATTCGTCGCGGACCGCCGCGGCGCCGATCGGGTCGCCGTTGGCATCGGCGGTGAGGGAGACGCCGGGGAAGCCCTTCAACAGGCACGGCTCGGCGCCGGAGTTCGTCAGGATCAGCGTCATGTAGACGCTGCCGGCCGCGCCGCCGCCGGTGGAATCGATCGTGCCCGTCAGGCCGGAGGCCTTGCACAGTCCGGGGCCGGCCGGCGTGGACACCGCCGGAGCGGCGGCCGGGGAGCTGGCGGCCGTAGCCGTCGCCGCGCCGGAGGCGGCGGGCTGGCTCGCGGAGCTTGCGGGGGAGGACGTCGGGGCGCTGGACGTCTGGGACTGGGGCGTGCTGGCGCCGCAGCCGGCGAGGAGGAGCGCTGCCGCGGCCGTCGTCGTCGTGAGTAGCAGTCTGTACTTGGTTCGCTGAGCCGTCATGGCACCACCTTCATGCCCGGCGCGGCCTGAGTCAACGACGCCACGACGGCGGCGCCCGATTGATGCCCGGATTGTGATTTCCGGGCATCAATCGAGGTCAGCTACTCCTTGGGCGCGGAGCCGGGTGCCGGCACGCGGACCGGCCGCGGCTGGCTGCCCCGGTTGCGGGCCAGTGCGAGGCCGCCGAGCGCCAGGCCGCCGACCCCAGCCACCAGTCCGGCCCAGCTGCGCGCCTGGGCGCCGGCGTCGTTCACCGCGGCGGCCTGGACCGTCTCAGCTGCCGGGTCCGAAGCGCTGGCCGCGTGGGCACTGTGCCCGTCAGCGGCAGCGTCGGCCACGGCGGCGGTGACCGTGACGGACGGGGCCGGAGCCTTGAGCGAGTGCGGATCCTGGCCTTCGGCGGGGAGCTGCGACCAGTCGGTCTGGCCGACCTCGCAGTTCTGCAGCGTCGGGAAGTACAGGGTCTTGCCCGCAACGTCGGGCAGCTTCACCGAGAGCACCAGGGCATCCCTCAGGGCGGGTTCCAGCGGTGCCTTGGCGGTGTAGACGATCTGGCTCGTCCGCTTGGTGATGGAGGTGCCGTCGGGGAGTTTCTTCGGCTCGGCCAGCTGTTGAGTGACCTTTGCGGCTGTCCAGTTCGGGTTGACCGTGGGCTGCGCATCGTTGAGTTCGGCGGGCAGGGTGATGGTTACCTTGGTGGTCCCGGACTCCTCGCAGCCGTGCGGGATTCCGAAAGTCAGCAGGGCGTAGGAGTTCGCGGTGGTCTTATCCGGGGTGACGCCGACGTGCGCCGAGGCGCCGGAAATGCCGGCGAGCATCAGCGCAGCGGTTCCGCCGGCCACCGCCGTGGCGGTGAGGGTGCGGCGCAGGACGGGGAGGGGTGAAGTCTTCACAGGGGTTGCCTTTCAGGCGTGCTGCTGCGCAGCGGGCAGGAGCACAAATGGGTGAGGGGCCCGGCCGGGATGCCGATGTTCCGGGAAGGATGAAACAGGCGCGGCCGCGGCCGGGAAAAAGTCAGGAATAGACGACGGCGGCGGGCGGCCCGCGGCGGCAATCGCGCCGGAGGTTCCGCCACGGCAGCGGCGCGGACTCGGTGCGCCAGCCGGCGGCTGGCGGCGACACGACGGCGTCGGGCGTCACCGGAGCGGGGAGCCGGAACAGGGGGCGTAGCCAGGCCGCGAGGGACCACAGGGCCGCCTCGCCCTTGGCGAGGAGCAGGGCGCAGAGGAGCGTTGCGAGGGTGTGGCCAGCCAGCATCAGCAGGGAAAGTTGGGTGTCCAGCCCCGCATCCGTGAGGCGGCTGTCAACGTTGGCGGGGAGGGGAACCGCCGTGAGGTGGTGCCCGAGTCCGCCCTGCGGTCCGGAGGCGGAGCCGGGCGTGGCCGGGCCGCTGAAGGCGGTGAAGGCCTCGTGCAGCACCAGTTGCCCGGTGCCCAGCAGCCCCGCCATGGCGGGGAGGTTGAGCCTCAGCCGGGTCGCGGTGGTGGAGCCCAGCCCGGTCAGTGCCAGCAGTGCCAGCAGGATGCCGGGGGTGGGCAGCTGTCCGCCGGCCAGGGTGTGGGCGCCGACTGCCAGGGACAGGGCGGTGATTGCCACCATGGCCGCGCGCAGGGCGTGGAAAGGTGATCCCGCGGCTGTGCGCACGGAACACTCCCTTCACCAGCGGCGGCCATGGCTGCCCGCGGCCGTTTCCGGCTGCGGGGACTCCCCTGATTCTACCGGCGATTTCTACCGGGCTGCGAAAAGCGTTCCGGGCGCGGGAAGCCGGCGCCGGGCGGCCTGGCGTCAGTCGGTTTCAGGACCCGAACAGAAGTGGCAGTCCTCCGGGCACGGGGCCTCGGCAGGTGTGTCCTGGGGGTGGCCGACGGTCCGTGCGTCGGTCCAAAGGCCGGGGGCTCCATTGGCCCGATCTTGCTGCAAAGTCACGATGTGTCCTGAACGTCATTGGTGCGGAACGCTGATGGAACTTAGCTAACCGCGTGCCGGTGACCCGGCTCAATGGACCATCCGACGGCAACATCGGCCCCGTGTTGTGCAGCAGTCCAGTGCCGCGACGCGGCCGCCCTAGTTCAAGGCTTTCGACGTTGCCAGCTCTTTGAGTTCCTGGAGGATTTCGAGCTGCTGGCTGTTGATGGCCATCAGGAGCTCGATCTCTTCCTTCGCCTTCACATTCGTGTCGTAATCGTGCTGCGCCATCGCCGCGGCGATGGCGTCCTGCCGTTTGGCGGCGATGAGAAGGATGGCGCCCTGCAGCCCGGCCAGCATCGACAGCAGCAGGTTCAGCAGGATGTACGGGTAGGGATCCCATGAATTGGTCGCCAAGGCCAGTGTGTTGATGGCGGCCCAGATCAACATGAAACCGATGAAGCCTCCCACGAAGGGCCAGCTTCCCATTCCGTTCCGCATGATGTCGGCGGCGCGCTGGCCGGTGCTGAGGGAAGCGGTGTGTTCTTCGTGCCAGGTCTTCTGTTGGTCGGTCATGACTCAGGGTAGCCGCGGGACAGGCGCGAACCTGTCCCGCGGCTACGGCACAGGAGCCTTAGCCCGCCGCGACGCCGGCGGCGGCAGCCGTGGCGGCCGCCGCGCCGGCAAGCCGGAGCCAGGTGTCCACCACGGTGTCGGGGTTCAGCGAGACGGAATCGATGCCTTCGTTGACCAGCCACTCGGCGAAGTCCGGGTGGTCGCTGGGACCCTGGCCGCAGATGCCCACGTACTTGCCGCGCGCCTTGCAGGCCTTGATCGCCATGCTCAGGAGCTTCTTGACGGCGAGGTTTCGCTCGTCGAAGCTGCCGGCGACGATCGCGGAGTCGCGGTCCAGGCCCAGGGTCAGCTGGGTCATGTCGTTGGAGCCGATGGAGAATCCGTCGAAGTAGTCCAGGAACTCGTCGGCCAGCAGCGCGTTGGACGGCAGCTCGCACATCATGATGACCTCGAGGCCGTTTTCGCCGCGGCGCAGGCCGTTCTCGGCGAGCAGGTCGATGACGCCGCTGGCCTCGTCCACGGTGCGCACGAACGGGATCATGAGCTTGACGTTGGTCAGGCCCATCTCGTTGCGGACGAAAGACAGGGCCTCGCACTCCAGGTCGAAGCAGTCACGGAAGGACGGCTCCAGGTACCGCGAGGCGCCGCGGAAGCCGATCATCGGGTTCTCTTCATGCGGCTCGTAGGCCGGTCCGCCGATGAGGTTGGCGTACTCGTTGGACTTGAAGTCGGACATCCGCACGATCACCGGTTCCGGCGCGAACGCGGCGGCGATGGTCGCCACTCCTTCGGCCAGGCGCTTGATGTAGTAGTCGCGGGGGCTGTCATACGCGGCGATCCGCTCGCGGATTTCCGCGATGACCTCAGCCGGCTGGTCGTCCAGGTTCAGCAGCGCCTTGGGGTGGATGCCGATCTGGCGGTTGATGATGAATTCCAGCCGGGCCAGTCCCACACCGTGGTTGGGCAGCTGGGCGAACGTGAAGGCCTGCTCGGGGGTGCCGACGTTCATCATGACCTTGACCGGGGCCTCGGGCAGCTGGGTGATTTCGGTTTCCTCGACGCTGAAGTCGATGAGCCCCTCGTAGATGAGGCCGGTCTCGCCGTCGGCGCAGGACACGGTCACCTCAAGGCCGTCGGAGAGGACATCCGTGGCGCTCCCGGTGCCGACGACGGCGGGAATCCCCAGTTCGCGGGCGATGATCGCCGCGTGGCAGGTGCGTCCGCCGCGGTTGGTCACGATCGCGGAGGCGCGCTTCATGATCGGTTCCCAGTCCGGGTCGGTCATGTCCGCGACGAGGACGTCGCCGGTCTTGAAGGCGGCCATCTGGTCAATCGAGGTGAGGATGCGGACGTTGCCGGCACCGATGCGCTGGCCGATCGCGCGGCCCTCGACGAGCACGCGGCTGGTGCCGTTCAGGCGGAAGCGGCTCAGGCTGCCGGAGGTCCGGCGGGACTGCACGGTCTCGGGGCGTGCCTGCAGAATGTACAGGCCGCCGTCGATCCCGTCCTTGCCCCATTCGATGTCCATCGGGCGTCCGTAGTGGTTTTCGATGGCGACGGCGTGGCGGGCGAGCTGCTCGACGTCGTCGTCGGTGAGGCTGAAGCGGTTCCGCAGCGAGGCCTCCACCGGGACGAAGTCAATGGTGTGGCCGATTTCGCGGTTGCTCGTGTACGTCATCTGGAGGGCCTTCTCGCCCAGTCCGCGCTTGAGGATGGCCGGACGGCCGGCCTCGAGCGCCGGCTTGTAGACGTAGAACTCGTCCGGGTTGACGGCTCCCTGGACGACGGCCTCGCCGAGGCCGTAGGAGGAAGTGACGAATACGGCGTCCTGGAACCCGGATTCGGTGTCCATCGTGAACATCACGCCGGAGGCGCCGACGTCGGATCGGACCATGCGCTGGACGCCCGCAGAGAGTGCGACCTCGGCGTGCTCGAACTTGTGGTGCACACGGTAGGCGATGGCGCGGTCGTTGTAGAGGGACGCGAAGACATCCTTGATGGCCACGAGGATGTTCTCGATGCCGCGGACGTTCAGGAAGGTCTCCTGCTGCCCGGCGAAGGAAGCGTCGGGAAGGTCTTCCGCGGTCGCGCTGGAGCGGACGGCCCAGGAGAGGTCCTCGGAGCCCCCGTGCTTTTCGACCAGCTTCTTGTAGGCGTCGCGGATCTGCGCCTCGAAGTCCGGCAGGAAGGGCGTCTCGCGCATCAGCTTGCGGATTTCCTGACCCGCAGCGGCCAGGGCGGTCACGTCATCGGTGTCCAGCCCGACCAGTCGGTCGGCAATTCTCTGGTCCAGGCCGGAGTCGGCCAGGAAGCCGCGGTAGGCGTCTGCTGTTGTGGCGAAGCCGTCCGGAACCTGGACGCCGGCAGACGTCAAATTCTGCACCATCTCGCCGAGGGAGGCGTTCTTACCGCCCACCCGATCCAGATCCTTGAGGCCGAGTTCTGAGAACCACAGGATGTCTGTCGTCATGTTTGCTGCTCCTTCGCAGATGGTGGCATGCAGTATGTCCGCCCCGCGCGGGGCGTTCGCCGGTTAATGGGCGCGAGTCTTGTCCACAGTGACAGGTCTGCGCCGGTGTTTCCACATGATGTGGTCCACGCAACACTTGTGAACGGCGGCACTTAGTGCTTGAGGTTCATCTGTTGCAGGATCGTGGCGGCCATTTCCTCCACGGAGACGCTGGCGGAGTTGAGGTAGGGGATCCCGTGGGACACGTAGAGCCGCTCGGCGCTGCGCAGTTCGAAGCCGCACTGCCGCAGCGACGCGTAGGGCGAGCCGCGCCGGCGTTCGGTGCGGACCTGGCTCAGGCGCAGGGGATTGGTGGTGAGGCCGAAACACTTCGAAACGAACGGCCGCAGCGGTTTGGGGAGTCCTTCCCGTTCAAAGTCCTCGTCGACAAGCGGGAAGTTGGCGGCGAAGATGCCGTGCTGCAGGGCCAGGTACATGGTGGTGGGCGTCTTGCCGCAGCGGGACGGGGCCACCAGGATCACCTGGGCTTTTTCGAGCGCGCGCAGGCTCTGGCCGTCGTCGTGCTCCATCGCGTATTCGACGGCGGCCATCCGGGACTGGTAGCGGGCGGCGTTGCCCAGGCCGTGTGCCCGCCCCGGTTCCCCGCTGGCCGGCGTCCCCAGGGCGCTCTCCAGCACCCCGACGTGGGTCCCGATGAGGTCCACAATGATGCCCTTGCAGGTGCCCAGCGTCTGGCGGATGTCGCTGCCGACAGCCGTGGAAAAGACGATCGGCTGCGGGCCGGTGGCCGCTAGATTGTCGATCACCTTGACGACCGCCCGTGCCTGGTTGACGGTGGTGATGAAGGGGACCGTGATGCGGTCAAATTCGTTCGCGGGGAACTGCGTCAGCAGGGTGTTGCCGAGCGTTTCTGCAGTGATGCCCGTACTGTCCGAAAGGAAGTAGACCGGGCGGGGAGCGTCATTGGTCATGAACGCATTGTGCACCAGCGCAGGCCCTTCGTTCTTCCATGACGCAGTTGCCACCCGCCCGGGATGGGCTGGGCCGCGGGGAGTATGCTGTGTCCCACGTCACTAAAGGAGCCCGAATGAGCTACAAATACCGGACCGTCAAGGTCCGCGGTACGGACCTGATCGGAACAATTGCCCGCCGGCACGGGGGTGCGCCGGAAATCTACGAAACCTCGAAAGACCCGAGCACGTCTGTGGTTCCGGTGTTCTTTCCGGAAACCGGAGAAATCCGCTTCTTTGACAGGTCAGCGCTGGAGGATGTGGTGCATCCCGCCGGCTAGGAAACCTCTGAAATGCGCACAGGGAGTCTGCAGGCGCACTGCTCACAATGACGCCGGATTTTCAAGTCAAATTGCAGCCTATTGCTAGCCAACGCTAAGCCGTTTAGCCTGACGTTGGGATCTGGCCCGGGCATCTTTCTGGGGAGAGACCACATCGGTGTTCCGATCGAGTCGGATTCCGCAAAGGCTGGCTCCATGGTCTCAAAACGATGGAGCCAGCTTGCCGGACTCTCCTGGCTCCGCCCGGGCGCCTGGCGAAGGGCCGACGCCTAAGCCGGACTGCACCACTCCAAGCCGCGCTGTTGAGGATCGCTGTTGGGACACCGGGGGTCGCTGCACCTGGCCGGGACTGTAATAAATTGCTTCGCCCGATCACCCAACGAAGTGGATTCCACCTCTCGGTTGAATGTCCTGGCACCGCAGTGGTCGCACGTCCATGAATCTGGCATTGTTTCCCCCGTTTGAGTAGAGGCAGCTGCCCCGGGTTGAAAGCTTAGGGGCGCCATGCCCGGGACGGAAGGGCCGAATAGGGCTGGCGTAGGGTGGAAGTTAGACGAAAGGAATACTTCATGAAGAAAATCCTCATGGTTCTGACCAGCGTTTCCGAGATTGGCGATACCGGTGAGAAGACCGGCTACAACGTGGCCGAGGCTGCACATCCCTGGAAGGTCTTCAGGGATTCCGGGCACTTCGTCGACTTTGCGTCCATCAAGGGCGGCCAGCCCCCGCGCGATGTGGTGGACACGGAAGATCCCATCCAGGTCGCCTTCACGGAGGACGAGACCACGCGCGCCGGTCTCTACAACACGGCCCGCGTCGACGTCGTTGATCCCGAACAGTACGACGCCGTCTATCTCGTGGGCGGCCACGGCACCATGTGGGACTTCCCGGACAGCAAGGGCTTGCAGAACCTCGTAGCCAGCGTCTACAACGCCGGCGGTCTCGTGGGCGCGGTCTGCCACGGACCGGCCGGCCTGCTGAACGTGGAATTGGACAACGGATTCCGCCTCGTCGAGGGCCGGAAGGTGGCCGCCTTCACCAACGACGAGGAAGTTGCGGCAGGGAAGGACAAGGTCATCCCGTTCTTCCTGGCAGACCGGCTTGAGGAACAGGGCGCCACCCACGTCTTCGCTGATGTCTTTGAGGAGAAGGTCGTCGTTGACGAGCGCCTGGTGACCGGCCAGAACCCGGCCTCAGCCGCCGGCGTGGCCAAGGAGATGGAGAAGCTCTTCGCGGAGGTCATCCACCAGGAAAAGGCCGAGGAACAGCACGATACGGAGGCTCTGCGCGCCGAGAAGGACGCCGAGAAGAACGCCAAGAAGGCTGCTGCAGAAGCGGAGCACTAACACCCGCTGCGCACTGAAACTGGCGGCCGCCCCGACGACGGGGTGGTCGCCAGTTGTCGTACGTGGCAAAACAAAACCCCCACTTCCCTTTGTTTATTAGGGAAGCAGGGGTTTTGCCACTTGGCGGTGACGGTGGGATTTGAACCCACGTTGGCTTTCACCAAACAACATTTCGAGTGTTGCACCTTCGGCCGCTCGGACACGTCACCAACCTGAATAGGTTACCGGAGCACAGCGCTCATCCACAAAACGGGGCCGCAAGACGCGCCGGGCGCCGCCGCCTGAACCGGCAAACGGCTCCCCAAGAGACCGCCCACCACCGCCCACCGGCGGCGCGCCCGGACCGGCCATACTTCCCCGCGAATGGGCCGGGGGACTAGATTCGTCAGCAAGATGACAAACGCAGCCAAACAGCCAGCACACCGCACCACAGCCACCGCGTACTGGACCGTCGGCCCCGAGAAGGGGGAGCTCCGGCGCGAGGACCTGCCCACCCCTGGCCCCGGCGAAGCGCTGGTCCGCACCCTGTTTTCCGGCATCAGCAAAGGCACCGAACTGGTGGTGCACAACGCCCGCGTGCCCGAATGCGTGGCGGAGGAGATGGCCGCCCCGAACCAGGAGGGCTCCTTCCCGTCCCCGGTGAAATTCGGCTACCTCTCCGTCGGCGTGGTCGAGGACGGCCCGGCGGACTGGCTGGGGAAGACGGTCTTTTGCCTGTACCCGCACCAGGACCGCTACGTCGTCCCGGTGGATTCACTCACCGTGGTTCCGGATGATGTCCCCGCCCGCCGCGCCGTCCTGACCGGCACCGTCGAGACCGCGATCAACGGGATCTGGGAGGCCGGGCCCCGCCTCGGCGACCGCGTCGCCGTGATCGGCGGCGGCCTCGTCGGCGGCATGGTGGCCAAGCTGCTGAGCACCTTCCCGCTCGGACGGCTGCAGCTGGTCGACGTCGACCCGGCCAAGCGGGCCTTCGCCGAAACGCTCGGCGTCGAGTTCAGCCACCCCGATGACGCCCTGGGGGACTGCGACATCGTGATCCACTGCTCCGCGTCGGAGGCAGGCCTGGCGCGCGCACTGCAGCTCGCGGGCGACGACGGCGACGTCATCGAAATGTCCTGGTACGCCGACCGCAGAGTCACCGTGCCGCTCGGCGAGGACTTCCACGCCCGCCGGCTGTCCATCCGCGCCAGCCAGGTCGGCGTCGTGGCCCGCGCCCGCCGCCACCGCCGCACCAACGCCGACCGGCTCCGGCTCGCCGTCTCGCTGCTGAGCGATCCCGGCTTCGACGCGTTCCTCACCGGATCGTCCGCCCTCACCGAGCTGCCCGACGTCGTCCAGCGGCTCTCCGACGGCGCACTGGACGCGCTCTGCCACGTGATTGAATATCCGGCCGGTGTCGGCTCGGTCCGTGACCACTCGGTCGGCAAAGTACCGGACCGTGAAGACCCCGCCACCGCATCAACCCACACAGAAGCCACGAGGTAAATCCGTGTTCAGCCTGACCGTCCGCCGCAACTTCATGATCGCCCACAGCCTCCCGCGCCCTGCTTTCGGCCCAGCCCAGGGCATGCACGGCGCCACGTTCGTCACGGAGGTGACTTTCCGGCGCCGGAGCCTGAACGAGGACTCGATCGTGCTGGACATCGGCGAGGCCGGCGAGGTGCTGGATGCAATCCTCGAAGGCCTGAACTACAAGAACCTGGACGAGCACCCGGACTTTGCCGGCAGGCTCAGCACCACCGAGGCCCTGGCCCAGTACGTCGCCGACGCCGTGGCAGCCCAGATCCGTCCCGGCGCGGACGGGCGTGAGCTGGCCGGACTGGAGGTCACCCTGCGCGAAACCCCCGACGCCTGGGCCAGCTACTCGCTCGACTTTGAGGCCAGCTAGGGGTTCGGTGCCGGCCGGAAACAGGGTGCGGCACGACGGCCTCCGGGTCCGCCTCGTGGTGCCCGGCAACGTGCGCCACAACTCGGGCGGCAACGTCTACAACGCGGCCCTCGCCCGGGAGCTTGCCGCGCTTGGAGTTGAAGTGGACATCTGCCCGCTCGACGGCGGCTGGCCGGTGGGCAGCGCAGCGGACCGGCAGCGGCTGGCCGCCCTCCTGTGCGACGGCTATGAGCGGGACGGCCCCGGCGGCCTCGATGCCGGCATCGACCTCATCGGCGCCGGCGGCAACGGCGCCCGCGCCGGGCGAACGGTCACCCTCGTCGACGGGCTCCTCGCGTGCGGGGCACCCGATGAACTGGCAGCCGCCGCGGCAGCCGGCCGGGCCGCCTGGATCCTGCTGCACATGCCGCTCGACGACGCCGGCCATGACGAGGCCGGGCTGGAACGCCGGGCACTGCGGGCGGCAGCCGGGGTGATCTGCACCAGCGGCTCGGCCGCAGCCGGGATCCGGGCCCGGCACGGGCTGGACGGCGTCCGGGTTGCCCTGCCCGGTACGGACAGCGCCGCACTGGCGTCCGGGTCGGAGCCTCCGCATTTCCTGGCCGTGGCCGCCCTGCTGCCGAACAAGGACCAGACCCTGCTGATCGCCGCGCTGTCGGCCCTGCCGGACATACCTTGGACCGCCTCCCTGGTTGGCTCCGACACCGCCGATCCGGGCTACGCCGCGATCCTCCGGGACACGGTGAAGCGGCTGGGGCTGCAGGACCGCATCCGGATCCGGGGGGAACTGCGGGGGCCCGCACTCGAGGCGGAATGGGCCGCGGCAAATCTCAGCCTGCTCATCTCGCAGGCCGAGACATACGGGCTTGTGGTCACGGAATCGATTGCGCGGGGCGTGCCCGTGGTCGTCCGGGCCGGCACCGGCGCCGTCGAAGCACTCGCAGCCGGCGCCCACGCGCGGGCGCCCGACTTACCTGATGCGTTAACCCCTGCAGCGAACCCCGCACCAACGTCGGCGACGGAACGCACCGCCGACCTGCCGGGTGCCGCCGTCGCCCTTGGCCCGGACCCGGCACCCCTGACGAAGGTGCTGCGGCGCTGGCTGAGCGACCCCTGGGTCCGCGCCCGCTGGCGGGCCGCCGCGGTTGACGCCCGGGAGCGTCTGCCCGGCTGGGACGCCACGGCCCGGACCGTGCTGGCAGCCCTGGACCCGGGGCTTCCCGCTGCGCAGCAGCCGGCTGATGCGCAGGAATTGGCTGCTGCGGAAGATTCCCCTGCCGCGCCGGCTGGTGGACAATGACCCCATGACGCCCGAGCCCCTGACCACGCAGCCCCTGACGGCGAACGCGCCGCCGGCCCGGACCCTCACCCGGGAGCGGCTCCGCGCCTGGGCCTGGCACCAACAGGGCCTGGACGGCTCGCTGGCCGGCTGCACCGCGGAACAGGTGTTCGCCCGGGCGGGCTGGGCGCGCTCCGTGGGCGGCGCCAACCCCTACCTCACGCTCTTCGCCCGCGCCGGAATCCGCCGCGCCGAGGTGGACGCCGACGTCGGGGCGCGCCGGATCCTCGAACTCCCGACCGCGCGGGGATGCACCTACGTCCTGGGCCGGGACGACTTCGCGTGGGCGCTGCAGCTCGGGCGGGACGCCGCCGAGGCGGCCGTCAAGGTGGTCGGCCGGCTCGGCGTGGACCGCGGCGAAATCACCCTGCTCGAGGAGCAGGTGCTGCACACGCTCGCCGAAGCCACGGTCCCGATGGACCCGCGGCAGCTCAAGGAGGAACTCGGCGAATCCGTGCGGAACCTCGGTGAGGAAGGGAAGAAAAAAGGCGCCACCACGACACTGCCCACGGCCCTCGGCATCCTGCAGTCCCAGGGCAGGATCCGCCGGGTCCCGGCCAACGGCCGCCTCGACCAGCAGCGCTACGCCTACGAATTGTGGGACCTGCCGCCGAGCCCGCTCGACGACGACGAAGCCCGCGCCGAGCTGGTCCGCCGTTATCTTGGCTGGACCGGAGGCGCCACCTTCAAACAGTCCCAGTGGTTCACGGCCTTCACCGTGGCCCAGAGCAAGGCATCGCTGGCCGCAGCCGGCGCCGTGGAGGTTCCCACCGCCGGCGGGGAGACGCTCTGGATGCTGCCCGACGACGTCGAGCAGCTCGCCGCGTTCCAGGAGCCGGCCGGCGAGCAGATCCAACTGCTCGCCGGAACGGACTCGCTCGCGCTGCTGCGGCGCAACGCCGCCGACCTGCTGGCCGAGGAGGACCTGCACATGAAGGCCCTGGGTTCGCTGGCGCTGCAGGCAGACCTCCCGGACCATCCCATCTTCGACCGGGGCCGGATCATCGGGCTGTGGCAGTACGATCCCGGCAGGGAGGGGATCGTGCCCTGGGTGTTCCACGCAGCCACGCCCGCCGTGACCCGGAGGATTGCCGAAGTCGAGGAATGGATCCGCGAGGACCTGGGCGACTTCCGCGCCTTCGGCCTCGACTCACCGGCCACCCGGCAAAAACGGATCGACGGCCTGGCGGCGGCCGCAGCGGACCCGGCAGCCGGCAGCTAGCGCTTCCGGTCCGCCTCAGGTACGGGGGCAGGCACGGGGAAGGGCGCAGCGAATCGCGTGGGCCAGGGTTCAGGCGCCGCGGTGCGCGGCAAAAAAGTCGCGCAGCAAGGCCGCGCATTCCTGCTCCCGGACCCCGCCGTACACCTCCACCCAGTGGTTGAGCCGGCGCTCGCGGAGGACATCGAACACGGAGCCGGCGGCCCCGGCCTTCTCGTCCCAGGCGCCGAAGACCACGCGCGGGATCCGGGCCAGCACCACGGCCCCCGCGCACATGGCGCAGGGCTCCAGCGTCACCACGAGCGTGCAGTCCGCCAGGCGCCAGCCGTCGCCGGCGCGCCCGCCCCCGCCGCCCGGCTCCTGCAGCCGCGCGGCCGCGGCGCGGATGGCCACCATCTCCGCGTGCGCCGTCGGGTCCCCAAGGGCCTCCCGCTCGTTGCGCCCGCTGCCGAGCACGGTGCCGTCGGGACCGATGACGACCGCGCCGATCGGCACGTCGGCCGTGTCCAGCGCGGCACGCGCCTCGGTGAGGGCAAGGCCCATCCATTCGGCATGGCGCGGCTCAGGGGAAGTCATGGCTCAATGATAGTTTCGGTACTAAGCACGCTGTGCAGCACGGCTGCCGGCACCAACATTCGGGAGATACCGTGAACACCGGGATAGAGAGCTGGCTGACACAGCGCTGGGGCAAATGGGTGGTGCCGTACGCCGCGCTGTGGGTCACCATGCTCATCGGCGGCGCGATGGTCCTGGTTCTGGCGCTCGTCAGTGCCGAGGTCTACGACAACGTCGTGGACGACGCCGGCCTGGCCAACCTGGACAAGCCCACCCTCGGGATGATGGAAGAGCTCCGCAACCCCGGCCTCGACGCGTTCGTGACGGGGTTCACCAACATCGGGGGCGGGATTGGGATGCCCATCCTGGGCAGCATCCTCACGGCCTGGCTCATCTGGGCCGGCCGGACCTGGCGCCCGCTGATCCTCGTCGGGGGCGCTGCCGCCGTGTCGGTCACCGCGACGGCCGTGGGCAAGAAACTGATCGGCCGGTCCCGGCCGGACCACGCCGACGCCGTGCCGCCCTACGAAAACTCGCCCTCCTTCCCCAGCGGCCACACGCTGAACACCACGGTGGTGATCGGACTCGTGGTCTACCTCGCCTGCCTGCAGATCAAACGCACCATGGCCCGGATCAGCCTGATCGCGGCAGGGGCGATCTTCATCTTCGCAATGGGCATGAGCCGGGTGTACCTGGGCCACCACTGGATGACCGATGTGATCATCGGCTGGGTGCTGGGGCTGGCCTGGGTCGGGATCGTCATACTGGCCCACCGGCTCTTCCATGTCCTGCGGCACCGCGAACACGCCGGACCCGCCCCGACATTTGACCACCCGGCCCACCTGCGCGACGGCTCCACCGGCAGCAGCGCTGACGGGGACACGGACGACGTCGGGGCCCGCGGCCCCGCGGGCGGGCCCCCGGCCGCCGGGTGATAGTTTTGACCCATGCGCACTCTCGTTGTGGACCACCCGCTGGTCGCCCATAAGCTCACCGTTCTGCGGGACAAGAACACCCCGTCCCCGGTCTTCCGCCAGCTCACCGAGGAACTCGTCACGCTCCTGGCGTATGAGGCCACCCGCGAAGTACGCACCGAACCGGTGACCATCGAGACTCCGGTCAGCACCACCATTGGCACCGCCTTCACCAAACCCACCCCGCTGGTGGTTCCCATCCTGCGCGCCGGACTCGGCATGCTCGAGGGCATGACCAAGCTCGTCCCCACGGCAGAGGTCGGCTTCCTGGGCATGGCCCGCGATGAAGAGACCCTGGACATCATCACGTACGCCGAGCGGCTCCCCGAGGACCTCACCGACCGTCAGATCTTCGTCCTGGACCCCATGCTCGCCACCGGCGGCACGCTGCGCGAGGCCATCAAGTTCCTCTTCAAGCGGGGCGCCTCCGACGTCACCTGCATCTGCCTGCTCGCCGCCCCGGAAGGCCTGGCCAAGCTGGAGGAAGAGCTGGCCGACGCCAACGTGACGATCGTGCTCGCCTCGATTGACGAGAAGCTCAACGAAAAGTCCTACATCGTTCCGGGCCTGGGCGACGCCGGCGACCGGCTCTACGGCGTGGCCGGCTAAACCAGCCGCCCTGCGTGGACCGCGCCAAGGACTTCTACGTCAACCAGGTGGGCTTCAATGCCGACTACGACGAGCGGCCCAGGGAGGGTATCCGTTTCGTCCAGCTGACACCGCCGGGCTCCGGCTGCTCGATCGCCATTGGCGAGGGCCTCAATGATGCCCCGCCGGGCACCGCCCCCGGCCTGCAGCTTGTGGTCAGCGACATCCAGGCGGCCCACAAGCAGCTCAAGGACAACGGCGTGGATGTCAGCGACGTCGACGTCCAGGACTGGGGGCATTTTGTCTATTTCGCCGACCCGGACGGCAATAAGTGGGCGGTGCAGTACATCCCCAACCGGTCCGCTGGCTAGGCGCGGGGGCCTTCAGGAAGGCCGCGCCGGCTGTTTAGTACCAGTGGTGGGCCAGGTGGAAGTTCAGGGCGCCGCACGGTGAGCCGTAGCGGTCCTTGACGTACTTCAGGCCCCAGTTGATCTGGGTGCGGTAGTTGGTCCGGTAGTCCGCGCCCGCGCTGGCCATTTTCTCGGCCGGCAGGGACTGGACCACGCCGTAGGCGCCGCTGCTCGGGTTGGTGGCAGTCGTCTCCCAGTCCGATTCCTTGGTCCAGAGCTTCATCAGGCACTGCATCTCGCCGGGCGCCCAGCCGTAGGAGCCCAGTTGCCCCGCCGCATAAGCCTGCGCGCCGGCAGGGTCATTGACGGCAACGGGGGCAGGAGCCGGAGCAGGAGCCGGGGCCGGGGCCGGTGCGGGGGCCGGTGCGGGTGCAGGGGCCGGTGCGGGCGCCGGAGCGGGGGCAGGGGCGGGTGCTTCGGCGGGCTTCACCTCGGCTGGCTGGGCCGCGACGACACCGGCGGGGATGACGGCCTGGTTATCGGCCCGGACGCGTTCAAAATCGAGGTGCGTCAGCGGATCCGCGGTGGTGGCTGCCTGCGTGGAACTGCCTGCACTGGCATTGCGGGCGGCGGTCTCGGATGCCTGGCCGGCTGCGCCGACCCCCACGATGACCGCACACGCGGCGGCAACGACGGCCACGCGGCGCCCGGTTGCGCCGAGGCCGTTGCCAAACCGGGCCAGGGCCGAAGCGGGCTTGGCGGGTTCAGCGCGGTGGCGCGACAGGGTGGAGCGGGTTGTCTTTGCAGCGTCGTCAGGGCGTGATTGTGCCTGGAATTCAGTCATGAGTGCCTCTCAACGCCTGCGGAGTTAGCTGTCGGGTTCGGATGAGGTCATCCGGCCGCACGGAAATTCACGTGTCGGCTTCACCCCAAGGGCGCAAAGATGCAAAATGCCCGGGAACTCTGGGTCCCCCGCCTCTGCCTGGTCGAGCGGAATCCGGGAGGCGGCAGAGTTTGGCGTGCATCCGGACATGCGGCCCTAGTGATGGCCGCACCCTAAAGACCGTACAGGACGTAGGCGGCTAAGTCACATTTTGGTAACAGGGATCACGGCAGCGGTGTGGCGTCTTGCGCCGTGCTCAGCAGCCGGCGGTCTTTGGCCGCAACCGGAGGCTTAGCCGCAGCAGGTCCTTTAGCCGCACCCGGGGGGTTGGCCGCACCCGGAGCTTCAGCCGCAGGGGGAGCATCCGGCAACCGCACGGTGAACTCTGTCCGTCCCGGGACCGACGTGACGCTGACAGTCCCGCCATGGGCCTCAACAATTGACTGCACGATGGACAAGCCCAACCCGCTGGTTCCCTCGGCGGACGCGCTGGTGATGGTGGCGGCGGAGGCAGCGGCCGCCGGGGACCCCGGAAGCGTCCGGGGCGGGTGGACCGGAAGGCGGGGAAGGTGCGTGTGGCCGGGTCCCGACGTCGTGTTGGCCACCGGATTCTTCCGGGACGCGTCCGCGCGCGTGAAACGCGCAAAGACGCGGTCCACGAACCCGGGGGCGATCCCTGGGCCGTTGTCCGTTACGGTCATCACGGCACTCCCGTCCGGGGCGCGCTTCACCCCGGTCACCACCATGGTGCCCGGTCCGGTGTGCTTTCGCGCGTTGGAGAGCAGGTTTGCCAGCACCTGGTGGAGCTGGGTCGCGTCGCCGCGGACCACCACAGGCTCCTCCGGAAGCTCCAGATGCCAGACCCGGTCCGGGGCGATGACTTTCTCATCGCTCACCGTCTCGATGGCCAGTTGGGTGAGGTCCACCTCGCTGAGCTTGAGGGGCTGGCCCTCATCCAGCCGGGCAAGCAGGAGCAGGTCCTCCACCAGGGTGGTCATCCGTTCGGACTGGCTCTGCACGCGGGCGAGGGACCTCTGGCCGTCGGGGGTGAAGTGTTCGGTCATCCGCATCAGCTCGGTGTATCCGCGGATGGCAGTGAGGGGGGTGCGCAGCTCGTGGGAGGCATCCGCCACGAACTGTCGGACCTTCGTCTCACTCTTCTGCCGGGCTTCGAGCGCGTTGGAGACGTTGTCCAGCATCAGGTTCAGGGCATGCCCGACGCTGCCGACCTCGGTTCCCGGATGGGCTGCGGAGTCCGGCACCCGCATGGCAAGTCCCACTTCGCCGGCGTCGAGCGGGAGGCGGGAGACCTGCGTCGCCACTTCGGAGAGCTGGTCGAGGGGCTTCATGGTCCTGCGGATCAGTGCCGTCCCGGCCAGGCCGATCACAACGAGTCCGCCGGCGGAGACCAGCGTCATGGTCCAGACCAGGGAGGCAAGGGTGTTCTGCTTCTCGGCGAGCGGCAGCCCGGTCACAATCACGTCGCCGTCCGGGGTCTCGGCGGCAACAAGCCGGTAGGCTCCCGCGGACAGGGTCCGGTCCACGGAACCGTTCCGGGGGGTCAGCTTAAGGAGAATTTCGTCGTCGTCGTCGGTGAGGGACCTGCGGGTGGCGTCATCGGCGAGGAAGCCGGCGCTGCGGACCGAATCATCCACGATCCTCGCGTTCAGGGTGCCGGTCCCCTGGCCCCGCGCGTCAAGGGGATCGGCGCGGCCGCCGGTGCGGCCAAATTCGCGGGCACGGGCCGCGGCCTGCACCAGTTGGGTGTCGAGCTGCTTACTCAGGAACGAGTCCATCGAGGCATAGCTGACGAGGCCGACCGCACCGCAGATTGCCACGAGCAGGGCCATGGTGACGAGGACCAGCCGGGTGCGCAGGTGCCAGGTGGACGGGTTGCGCCAATTGAGCCCGGAGGCACGGCTGCTGGCGGGGCGTTCAGGCACTGATCAGTCCGCCGGCTTCAGGACGTAGCCGGCGCCCCGCACCGTATGGATCATGGGCGGGTAGTTGGCGTCGACCTTCTTGCGCAGGTAGGAGATGTAGAGCTCCACGATGTTGGCCTGGCCGCCGAAGTCGTAGTCCCAGACCCGGTCCAGGATCTGGGCTTTGCTGACAACCCGTTTCGGGTTCTCCATGAGGTAGCGCAGCAGCTCGAACTGGGTCGCCGTGAGGTGGAGTTCCTCGCCCGCGCGCCGCACTTCCCGCGTGTCGACGTTGAGTACGAGATCGCCGACGACGAGTTCGGCTGTATCCATGGCTGCCACGCCGGAACGCTGGACCAGCCGGTGCAGCCGCAGTAGCACTTCCTCCATGCTGAACGGTTTGGTCACGTAGTCGTCGCCGCCCGCGGCCAGCCCGGTGATCCGGTCCTGGACGGCGTCCTTGGCGGTCAGGAACAGCGCCGGCACCTCCGGAGCGAAGGCGCGGATCCTGCCCAGCAGCTCAACGCCGTCGAACCCGGGAAGCATCACGTCGAGCACTAGCACGTCGGGGCGGAAATCCTTGGCAAGCTTCACTGCTTCGGGGCCGTCGGCGGCGACTGCGACCGACCAGCCCGCCATTCGCAGGCCCATGCTCATCAGCTCGGAGAGGCTGGGTTCGTCGTCCACGACCAGGGCGCGGATGGGGGAGCCATCCGGGTGGGTGAGCTGGGGGAGATTGTTGGTCATGGAGTGCGAGGTGGCCATGGGACAACTCTCCGATCTGACGGTTAGGTGCGGCTTAGGGGATCCTGTGCGACACCTGTGAATCCCAGCCTAGCGAGCTGGGCATCCTTAAATCCGTTGGTGAGGACATGTTTTCCCGAAAACCGGGTGACCACTCTGTGGAACGCTGGACATCCAAAGGTAAGTAGGCGAACGGTTTTGTTGATTCCCGTTACAGTGAATAATTTCGGGAATATGGTGGTTTGGGGCGAACATTCTTCGACTTAAGTGCTCAATGCTGCCCCGGTTGACCGGAACAGTGGTTGTTCTGTTGCCGCGCCAGAATTGTGATCTGCACTACAATTCCTCAGTTCATCTCACATCGTGGACTTTAGGGTCCATTGTTACTTGCAAGTTTTCATTGTTACGTTGCACACTTCAATTGTGAACAAGAACTCAACAGCACCTGCAGCCGCAGTTTTTTGGATCAGCCCACCCGCTGATACCGAGAAGCGCTGTTGTCGAATGCACGCCTAACTTTTACACCCCAAAGGTTTCTAGGCATTCGCCCCCAGCCCAGCGTCGGGCGCCCCTCCCCAGTTTTCATTGCGGGGAAAAGTAGCATTCGAGCCGCGATGACGGCCATTCACATTGAGGTAAGCAATCCATGTCAGTTGCATCCGGATACGTCCACATCTCCGTCCGTAACGCCAGCAAGGCCGGCCAGGCCTCCGGTATCCGCCAGGGTTTCGGCAGCCGCGCCTCCTTCGCCCCCGCCGGATCCGGTAACAGCTTCCCCGCTCCGGGCTATGCGCCGCAGGGCTACAACCCGAACTCCTACGGACAGCTCCGCGCTGTTCCGCCGGCGCCGGCCACGGCCCCGACTCCCGTGATTGCGCCGGGCAGCGGCAGCCCCGTCCGTCCCGTCCCGAGCGACAACGTTGCCCGCGGATTTGTGCTCTACATGGGCATCGACGAGGAAACAGCGGCGGCCGCCGGCACGTCCATTGCCAAGCTGGCCCAGGACATCCGGGCCTACGCCCAGTCCCTGGTTTCCGGCGCCGAAAGCTACGCCGCTGTCGCCGTCGCCCCGGCCAGCGCCCCGGGCTCCGCGCTCGACGTCGTCCGTTCCACCTTGGGTGACCCCACGGTCGGCGCCCGTCAGCGTTCCGAGACGGCCCGCCTGCAGCAGCCGCAGGACCCGCGCCCGGCCGGCGTGCTGATTGACCTTGCCCGCCGCGAGGTGGCGCTGGACGGCGAATCCCTGAACCTTACGTTCAAGGAGTTCGAGCTCCTCAACTACCTCGTCGAGAACGGCACCCGCACCGTGGGCCGTGACGAGCTGCTTGAGGGCCTGTGGCGGAACGCCGAAGAGGTGCCCAACGAGCGCACCATCGACGTCCACATCCGCCGCCTGCGCTCCAAGCTGGGCCGTCTCGCCAACACCGTGCGTACGGTCCGCGGCCAGGGCTACCGCTTCTATGAGCACCCCGAAGTTGTTGTCTGGGCCGCTCCGGAATACTCGATCTAGGTTCCAGCCCACGCAAAGCGTCCGTCCCTGAACTGGGGCGGGCGCTTTTGCTGTCTCCGGAAGCGAAGCGGCTCTCCGCCGTGCCTTTGACACCTCCTTCGGTCGCGTTGTTGGGCCCTGTTGCGCTTCGGGGGTGCGGCGTAGTCTCGGACCGTTGAACCGACTATTGGGAGGAAGATATGTCTGTTGCAAGGATTACTACCCTGAGCGCGAACTCCAAGACCTCGTTCGATGCCGCCATCAAGGAGGGCGTCGACCGGGCCAACAAAACCCTGCGCAATGTCACCGGGGCGTGGGTGAAGGAACAGAAGGTTGAAATCAGCGACGGCGCCATCGCGGGCTGGCACGTTGTACTGGAAGTGACTTTCGTCCTTGACGACTGAGCAAACGCTGGTGGGATGCGCGCCCTGGATCAGCCGCCGCACTAGGATTGGTCCATGAGCGCGCATCACATCAAACGGCTGGTGATTATGCGCCATGCCAAGTCGGACTGGCCGGGCGGGGTCGCGGATCACGACCGCCCGCTTGAAGAGCGCGGCCACCGCGATGCCCCGCAGGCCGGAAAATGGCTGTTGAAGCACGGTGTGGTCCCCGATTTCATCCTTTGCTCCAGCGCGCTGCGCACCCGGCAGACCTGCACCTGGGTCTGCAGCGAACTCGGCGACAAAGCTCCGACGCCGAAACTTGAGGACGGGCTCTACGCCGCCTCGGCGGCGCGGATGCTGAAGGTCATCAACCACGTCCCGGATACCGTGAACACCCTGATGGTGATCTCGCACATGCCGGGCGTGCAGGACCTCGCCATGCACCTCGCCTCCCGCGATTCCAACCATGATGCCTATATGGACGCCGCCAACCGGTACCCCACGAGCGCGCTGACTGTCATGGAGACGGAGAAGTCCTGGGCCGAACTGGACGGCCAGGACGCCCGGCTCACGCATTTCAAGGTTCCCCGGGCCAAATAGCGCCCGGCGGTGCAGGCTGCCCGCGTCCTGGATGCATAGTCATGCAGGCGATTCTGCGGTTTACTGATGCTGTTTACTCGTGGACTACTGGCGATCGGGAGAAAAGGCGGAATCATCGTGGATTCAGGACAGCTCATAGGGATCATTGTCGGCATCGTTGTCGTGCTCGCGATCGTCGTCGTGGCAATCATGCTCAGCCGGAGGCGCAAGGTCGAAGCGAACCGCAACAAGGCCGTTGAAATGCGTGAACAGGCCCGGACCGAGGAGATCGGTGCGAGGGAGCGCGAGGCGCAGGCTGCCCGGGCCGAGGCTGATGCGAAGCAGGCAGAAGTCGAGGCCGAGCGCCTGCGGGAGGAAGCCCGCGATCGCCAGCGTGAAGCGGAGCAGGTTCGTGCCGGCGCGCAGGACCAGCTGCGGAAGGCGGACGAACTGGACCCCGACGTCGTCACCACCGAACGTAAGGCCCCCGCCGGGGAGCAGATGCCCGGCGAAACCGCAGGCCATGAAGAGCTGCGCCGCGACCGCAGCGCGCGGAACGCTGCCCCCGCGGACCAGGCGCCCAACCAGGCGCCCAACCAGGCGCCCAACCCGGCGAGCGGCCGGGAGCCCAACAATGAGGTTCCCAACAATGAGGTTCCCAACAGCCAGGTTCCCCAGGAGCCGGTCCGCGGAGACGAGCCCCGCACTGACAATCCCCGCAACCTCTGATCGTTGGCCCTCCACTAATCTCCGGCGCGCAGGACGTATCTGGCTGCCGGGAACGTCGGGGACAGGCATAGTGGCAGGGTGAACCCCCGCCACTCCGCCCTTGCCCTGCTCGTCGCTGTGCTCTGGGGCGTCAACTTCGTCGCGATCGACCTCGGCCTGCACCCGGTCGGGGCGGAGATGCCGCCGCTTTTGTTCGTGGCGATGCGGTTCACCCTCGTAGTGGTTCCCTGCATCTTCTTCATCCGGAAGCCGGACGTGGGCTGGAAGTCGATCATCGGCGTCGGGCTCCTGATGAGCGCCGGGCAGTTCGGCCTCCTGTATCTGGCCATGGCCCTTGGCATGCCCGCAGGCCTGGCGTCGCTGGTGCTGCAGGCGCAGGTGCTGCTGACGGTGCTCCTGGCCGCGGGCTTGCTCGGCGAGCGGCCGGACCGGCGGCAGTTCGCGGGAGTTGTGCTGGGCGTGGCCGGTCTCGCTGTTGTGGCGGTCGGCCGCAGCCTGGTCGCCCCGGTGCTGCCGCTCATGATCGTGCTCGCCGCGGCGCTGTCCTGGGCCGCCGGCAACATTGTGGCCCGTAAGGCGAAGGCTGCGTCCGGGCTGGGACTCGTGGTGTGGTCCGGGGCGGTGGTTCCGCTGCCCCTGCTGGGACTGTCGCTGCTGGTCGACGGGCCGCCGGCGGTGGGGCAGGCACTGCTGGACGTCCAGCCGGTGACCCTGTTGAGCGCCCTCTACACTGCCGTTTTCGGTTCACTGGTGGGCTACGGGATCTGGAACCGGCTGCTCGGGCTGTACCCGTCCTCCGCCGTGGTGCCGTTTACCCTGCTGGTACCTGTGGTGGGGATGTCTGCGGCGTGGCTCGTCCTCGGTGAGGTGCCCACCCCCGCCGAGGTGGCCGGCGGACTCCTGCTGCTCGCCGGGGTGGCGACGGCCGTGCTGCGCCCCTGGAATCTTCGGCGTCGGGACGTCCGGCGGCCGGATGTTCGGCGGCCGGACCCGCGGCGGGACCTGCAGCCGGTTGCCCGGCGGCCGGGTGTTCGGCATCGGCTACCGCGGCCGCAGGCTCAGCGGCGGGTGGAGGTACGAGCGTCGGGACGTGTCGGGGACTTCGCCGCGGATTTGGCAGCGGACGGAGCCCCGCCGGAGGACGCCGGCCGTTTGAGCCCGGAGGAACCCGCCCGCGGGGCGGAACCGCGCGCCGACTGAGACTGCGCTGGCTGGGACCTGGCCGGCTGGGTCCTGGCCGGCTGGGCCGTTGCCGGCCTGCCTGTAGTGGTCCTCGGTACCGGGCGCGGAGCCGCGGTCCGTGACGGCGCGCGCCGGGTGGCCGCCGCCCGGGGTGCTGGGCGCCGGCCGGCCGCCGGACGTGGCTGCAGTGCGCGGCCGGCGCGCGGACGCCTGCCCCGGCCCGGCAGGACTGTGCCGGCAACCAGCAGCAGCAGCGTGGCGGCGCCGGATGCTGCGGCGAGGTAGAAATACAGGTCCGGATGTTCGGCGTCCACCGGGGCCGACAACGCGTCCGGATCAGCGTTAAAAGCCAGGCCCCACTGCCGCAGGAACGCGATGCTGAAAGCGATGAACAGGATGCTCCCGATCCCGCTGGCGGCCAGGGTGCGGTGCCGCCGTCGGATGACCACCTCGGAGACGCACGCCACGTAGGCTGCCGCGGCGGCCGCCAGGAACCACAGGAACACTGTTTCATGCAGGGTGATGCCGGCCAGCGCCAACAGCGCCAGCGCGGCAAGGAACGCTCCGATGGCAATCCTGCCGCTGTTACCCATGTGGCCCATGTGAATAATCATCCCCGAGCGGGGGCTACTTCACGACGTAGCCGCGCATGGACGCCATAATCGCCGTGACACTTTGCTCCCGGGTCCGCTCCGGGTTGTAGGTCTGCCGGTCCAGGCCCACCACGAAGCACGCCCCGAAGATGGCTGTCTCCAGGCTGCCCCGCGACACGGCCGGATCCACCGGGTAGACGGCGGCCACCGCGTCGATCGCCGCACCGACCACGGCGAGCAGGAGGCCGCGGAGCTCGGTGAAGGTGTCCTGCCACTCGCTGGGGGTCCGCCAGTTCTCGCTGACCCAGAGCCGGGCAAAGGAGGGGTACTCGTCCATGAAATCCATGGCCTGGCCGATCATTTCGTCCATCGCCGCGAGCGGGTCGGCCGAGTCGTCCCGGACGCTCAGCAGCCGTGCCAGCAGGATGTCCACCCCGTGGCGCAGCAGCTGGGCGATCAGGTCCGACTTGCTGCCGAAGTTGTAATAGACCGTGCCTTTGGACACCCCGGCGGCCGCAGCGATCTCATCGACCGTCACCCCGGCCACCCCGCGCTCGCCGATCAGTTCCATCGAGGCCTCGAACAGCCTCTGTTTGGTCGCGTTGGTGCGGGCCGGCCGGAGCCGCTTCTCCGCTGCGGCCGGGGTGTCCGCGTCGCCGGGAGAGGCCGTGCTGCTGTCCGTGCGGCTGGTCATACGGTGATCTCCGGTTTCAGGGTCTTCAGGGTCCAGTATTTGTGCTTCCGGACGGCCAGGGTGGACATGGCCGTTCCCAGCACAGTGTAGCCAAGCAGCCCCAGCATCGTGGGCAGGATGACGGCAAGGTCCGCGCCGTAGATCAGGTGCCGCATGCCGTTGACCACGTACCCCATCGGCAGGAGCTGGTGCACCACGTGGAGGGGCTGGGGCGTTGTCTGCCAGGGGAAGGTGCCCCCCGAGGAAACCAGCTGCAGGACCAGCAGGATCAGCACCACGAGCTTGCCGGGGGATCCCAGCAACGCGACGACGCCCTGGATAATCGCACTGAACGCCATGGCGGCGGCCAGCATGAGGAACCACATCAGCCAGGGATGGGCGGGATTGAGCCCCAGCCCCACGTCGACCACCAGGGTGAGCAGGCTCGCCTGGACGGCCGAGACGGCCAGGAACGGAAGCCAGCCGCCGACGGCGATCTTCCACGCAGGGGCGTTCGACGCCAGCGCCCGCTGGGTAACGGGCCGCATCGCCTGGATCAGCATAAAGACGCCGATCCACAGGGCAAGGGTGAGGAAGAACGGTGCCAGGCCTGCGCCGTAGGAGCCCGCCTTGGCCTGCGAGATGTTGCTGACGGCCACCGGGTCCGCCATCACCTTGGCGAGGCGGTCCTTCTGGGTGTCGTCGGGGTTGGGGACCTGCCCGGCACCCTTGGCGAGTTCAGCTGCGAGCGTTCCGGCGCCGTCGGAGGCGGTAGCCGCGCCGCTTTCCAGCTGGGCTGCACCGTCGTCGAGTTTCTGCGCGCCCTCGGAGAGTTTCGCGGCGCCGTCGAGGGCGCTCTGCTGCCCGGCGGCGAGGCTGGCGGCGCCGCCTGCCAGCTGGTCCGCCCCGGTGGACGCCTGGCCAATGGCACCGGCGAGGGCAGGGGTCGCTCCCGCCAGCTTGGCCGCCCCCGAGCTGACGCCGGCGGAGCCGTCCGCCAGTTGCTGGATCTGCGCTGCCGCGGTCGTGAGGGAGGCGGCAGCGCCGGTGGATGCCGGCGCGGCCGGGTGGGCGTCGAAGTCGGCCAGGATTGCCTCCGCCTGGGCCGGGGTGAGGGTGCCGGCCGCGACGAGCCGGCTGTTGGCGGCGACGACCCTGCTGCGCTGTGCCTGGGCGGCTGCCTGTTCGGAGGCGGCCAGCTGTCCGGCGAGGCCCTGCACCTTGGAATTGAGCGCGGCGTTCCCTGCCGCCACCTGCGCGGCGCCGTCCGCGAGTGCCCGGGTATCGGCAGGCAGTGTGGCGGTCTTGTCCTTGAGCTGGGTCAGGCCGCTGCTGAGCTGGGCTGCCCCGGTGCTCAGGGAGTTGGCGCCGTCCCGGAGCTTGAGCTGGCCGTTATAGAGCTCGGCGGCGCCGTTCTTGAGATCGCCCGTGCCCTGGTGGAGGGTGACCGTTCCGTCGTGGACGCTGGCGACGCCGTCGGCGAGTTTGCCGGCGCCGTCCGAAGCTTTGAGCATCTGGGAGTGGATGGTCCCGAACCCGGTGAGGAGCTGGTTGGCGGTTTCCTCGCCGACCTCCGTGGCCACCGTGGTGTGCACGGCGGTGGTGAGTTTGTCGACGATGGTGCTCAGCAGGTAATTGTTCGCGTCATTGGTGGTGACGTTGAGCATGGCCTGGTTGGCGGCGTCGAAGCTGCCGGGGGAGACGAGGTTCGCCGAGAAATCCGTGGGGATCTTCAGGGCGAAGGCGTATTTGCCCGTGCTCACGCCCTGGTCCGCTTCCTCCGTCCCGGAGACTGTCTGCCAGTTGAAGACATGGCCATCCGTGAGGCTCTCCGCGACTTTCCGGCCGGCCTCGAGCCGGGTGCCGTCGGCGGACGTGGCGCCGGTGTCCTCGACGACGAGTGCCGCGTCGATCTGGTTCAGCTTGCCGTAGGGGTCCCAGTTGGCGTAGAGGTACACGGCGCCATAGAGCAGCGGCACCATGGTCAGCGCCAGAATGGTGAGCTTGGGCAGCAGGCCGCCGGTCATGCGCTTGAGTTCGGAGCGGGCCAGCCGCAGCACAGTCACTTTATTTCCTCAGTTTCGAGTGTGTGGGATGCGTGAAGTCGTTCGGGGGCAGGATCGCCGGGGGCCGCGGACTCCGCGTTGCCGATCGCCGCGGTCGGCCCGGTCCAGCCGGCCGGGACGCTCATGACGGTGGCGAGAACGGCGAGCGGCCGCCCGGCGTCGTAAGCCAGTTCCTGAAGCCTCGGCAGCCAGTCGTCCGGATCGCCGTGGCGGTCCGGGGAGTCCACCACGAGCAGGTCCGTGTGCGGGTTGGTCAGGGCAAGCGCCGTGAGCAGTTCGAGCCGCCGGGCGGCCGGAAGCTGCTCGGTCCACAGCCCGGCGATGTCCTCGAAGCGGTTGACCTTGAGCCAGGGCTTGCTGAGCAGCGAACCCCGGTAGCGGCGCGGGATCAGGGCCAGGTCCTCGGTGACGAGGTCGCGGACGCTGAGGTGCTGCTCGGGCTCGTTCACCCCGGGGGAGTCCACCACGGCGCTCGCCTGCCGCAGGGTCTTGATCCGGGCGCTTCCGTCCCACTCTTCGCCGTCCCATTCGAAGTGGCCGGCGGAGGGCTTGAGGCGCCCGCTCAGGGCCAGGGCCAGGGCGGTGCGCTGGGTCTGGCGTTTGTCGGAGACCAGCAGGAGTTCGCCGCGCCGGACCTGCAGGGAGGTGGCCGGCAGCAACTCGTCCCGTCTGCCGTTCACGGAGAGCTGTTGCACGCGGAGCAAGGGGGGCCTTTCGCAGATGAATGTCTACGACAAGGCTAACTGAACTGACCGGTCAGTTCAAATAGATCCTGGAGAGCGACCTGCAGCCCGTCCTGTCCCCGCCGCGGGCCCCCTCCCGCCCGCGCCAACTCCCCGCCCGCGCGAGCTCCCCGCCGAGGTGAGTCTTGGCGCCCGTGTTCCTGAAGAACATGGGCGCGAAATGTCACCTCGGGGGTCAGAGGCCGTACTCCTCCAGCAGCCGGAGCCATACCTCGCTGATCGTGGGGTAGGACGGCACTGCGTGCCACAGCCGGTCCAGCGGCACTTCGCCGACGATCGCGATGGTGGCCGCGTGCAGCAGTTCGGCCACATCGGGACCGGCGAAAGTGGCGCCCAGCAGCACCTGCCGGTCCTCGTCGACCACGAGCTGGGCCCAGCCCTCGTACCGTTCGGCGTGCAGGGAGGATCCGGCCACCTGGATGGGCAGTTCCACGGAGGACGCCCTGAGTCCGTCCTGTTCCGCCTGCCGCACGGTCCGGCCCACGTTGGCGAGTTCCGGGTCGGTGAACACGACGTTGGGAACGGCGTGGTCGTTGGCGGTCCGGGCGTAGCGGCTCCAGGGGGCGGCCGCGCCGCTGAGCGCGCCCTTGGCCCGGGCGGCAATGGCATCGCCCGTGGCGCGCGCCTCGTACTTGCCCTGGTGGGTCAGCATGACATTCCCGGCGGCGTCGCCGGCGGCGTACAGCCACGGGTCGACGTCGTTCCCGGTACCGCCCGCAACCAGGCCCGTGGTGTCGGTGCTGAGCCGCAGTTCCTTCCCCTCCTCTGGAGCGAGGCCGACGGACTCCAGCCCGATGCCTTCGAGTGCGGGATGCCGGCCGGTGGTGACCAGGAGTTTGTCCGCCGTCACCGTAATGCCGCCCTCCAGCTCGAGGCTGAGGGCGCCGTCGTCATTCTCGCGGACGCTCTTGGTTCCGGTGTGGAGATGGAGACCCACGCCGTCCGCACGCAGCCCGGCGGCGACCAGCTTCGCCGCCTCCTCCGGGAAGGCACCCAGCAGGCCGCGGCGCGCCACCAGGGTCACCGTGGCGCCCAGCCGGGCGAAGGCCTGGGCGAGTTCGGTGCCGGCCACCCCGCCGCCCAGGACCGCCAGCCGGTCCGGGATCTCCCGCGCGGAGGTCGCCTCCCTCGTGGTCCAGTACTCCACGTCGGCCAGTCCGTCGATGGGCGGTGCCGTGGGAGAGGACCCGGTGGCCACCACGACGGCGTGCCGCGCCGAGAGCGCGTAGCTGTTGCCGTCCAGTCCCGCGACCTCGACTTTCCGGATGTCCGTGATCCAGCCGTGGCCGCGGATCAGCTCTATCCCGGTGTCCGCGACCCACTTCGCCTGGCCGTCGTCCTGCCAGTTGGACGTGAAGTAGTCGCGGCGTTTAAGCACCGCCGCTGCGTCCAGGGTCCGGGTGACGGCTTCTGCGGCGCCGGGCACGGCCTGCGCCCCGTGGAGGGCGGTGCCCGGGCGCAGCAGCGCCTTGGAGGGCATGCAGGCCCAGTAGGAGCACTCGCCGCCCACCAGTTCGGCCTCGACCAGTACTGCGGTCAGCCCGCCGCGCACCGCGCGGTCCGCCACATTTTCGCCGACGGCGCCGGCGCCGATCACGATGACATCGAATTCCCGTACAAGCTGTGCCGTCATGGCAAGATCCTACGCCCGGAGCCGCGCCGGTGAGCCTCGCGGGAGCCCTTTGCAGGACGTGGGACCACAGCTACTGTGGGGAACATACTTGGGGGAGGGCATGGCGATGACGGCAGACAGCATTGGTGCGGGCGGCGTGGGTACGGGCGGGGCCTTGCCGCACGCGAGGTTCAGTGCGCAGGCAAGGCTGAGGGCTCTTCAGGCGGACATCATGGACCTGATCCTCGAGCGGGAGCTGGAGGCCGGGGACCCACTGCCGACCGAGCATGAGCTGTCGGCCGTGCTGGGCGTTGGCCGTAACACCCTGCGGGAATCCCTGAAAGTGCTCCAGGCCCTGGGCGTGATTGAAATCCGTCATGGCTTCGGCATGTTCGTGGCGCCCAGCAATTTCGATGCCCTCACCGATGGACTCACGTTCCGCGGCCGGTTGTCCCTGCGTCACCTCGGGCAGGAGGCCCTGCAGCTCGTGGATGTCCGTCAGTCGTTGGAGGCCGGGCTGATTGCGGGGGCCATGGACCTGATGACCCCGGAGCACCTGATGGCGATCGAGGAAGCCGTCGTCCGGATGGAGGCCCTGGCCGGCGCGGGGGAAACCTTCGTCGAAGCGGACGCCCAGTTCCACCGCCGGCTGTTCGAGCCGCTCAACAACGAGCTGCTTCTCAGTTTGCTGGACGTTTTCTGGCAGGTTTACCGGAGGCTCTACGTCGAGCTGGGCGGAGCGGAAGGGGTCGACCTCCTGGCGGCAGCGGCCATGCACCGGGGGATCTACGATGCCGTCTCGACCGGCGACAGGGTTCTCGCGGCCCAACGGCTCAACGCCCACTTCGACGGCATCCGTCTCCGGATCAGCCATGCCATCTCGCCGTAGCCGCACGCTTCCGGTCCCCGCGTCAGGCGTAGCGCCGGGAAGCCGGGCGCCGCCGTCGGGCGTTGAACTAAGGACCGGCGCCGAGGCAAGACAAGGGCCGGGAGTTAAATGAAAAAGATCCGCACCGGCGGACCGGTGCGGATCTTTTCTCTGTGCGCCCAAAGGGATTCGAACCCCTGACCTTCTGTTCCGTAGACAGACGCTCTATCCAGCTGAGCTATGGGCGCATCTTCGGCTCCTGGAACTTCTCGCTCCCCGAACCTCGAATTACTTTACGCGAGGGGGGCCATAGTTACAAATCGAAACAGGTGTAATCTAGCCGACTAGACCGGTCTACGTGACCTTAGTCACAAAATGGGGCCTTGTCGTACCGTTGATTCCTTGCATTTCCGGGGTTTTTGATTTCTGCGCCCCCGGACATCCCACATCTTGTCTCAATTTTGCGGTGTGATCTAGCCCTACATTTAGGACACACGACTGAACCCGAGGAAGGGAACCGTAATGGGAGATCTGGCGCGACTGCCGTTGCTTGAAAAAGCACCCACCACACATGCCGGCCTGCTGGCATGGGTCGAAGAGGTAGCTGGTCTAACCCGGCCGGACCGGATCCACTGGGTTGACGGCTCCGAGGAAGAGAACACCCGGCTCACGGACGAGCTCGTTGCCGCGGGCACACTGACCCGCCTGAACGAGAAGCTGTTCCCCAAGTCCTTCGCGGCATTCTCTGACCCCGCCGATGTGGCCCGCGTCGAGGAGCAGACCTTCATCTGCTCCGAGAACGAACGCGATGCAGGCTTCACCAATAACTGGATGGCTCCGGCGGAGATGAAGGAGAAGCTGCGCGGCCTCTTCAGCGGCTGCATGCGCGGCCGCACCATGTACGTCATCCCGTTCGTCATGGGCCACCTTGACGCCGAGGATCCCAAGTTCGGCGTGGAGATCACGGACAGCGCCTACGTTGTCGCCTCCATGCGCATCATGGCCACCATCGGCACCGAGGTCCTGGACAAGATCACCGCCACGAACGCATTCTTCGTTCCGGCGCTGCATTCCCTGGGCGCGCCGCTGGCCCCCGGCCAGGCCGACGTCGCCTGGCCCTGCAACCCGGACAAGTGGATCGTGCACTTCCCCGAAGAGCGCTCCATCTGGTCCTTCGGCTCAGGCTACGGCGGCAACGCCCTGCTGGGCAAGAAGTGCTACGCCCTGCGCATCGCCTCGGTGATGGCCCGGGACGAGGGCTGGCTGGCGGAGCACATGCTCATCCTCAAGCTGACCTCACCGGAGAAGAGGAACTACTACATCTCCGCCGCCTTCCCGTCTGCCTGCGGCAAGACCAACCTCGCGCTGCTGGATCCGGCCATCGAGGGCTGGGAGGTCGAAACCCTCGGTGACGACATCACCTGGATGCGGATCGGCAAGGAAGGCGAACTGCGCGCCACCAACCCGGAGGCCGGCCTGTTCGGCGTCGCCCCGGGTACCGGCTGGGGCACCAACCCCAACGCCATGCGCGCCATCGCCAAAGGCCACAGCATCTTCACCAATGTGGCCCTCACGGACGACGGCGGCGTCTGGTGGGAGGGCATGACCGACGAGGTTCCGGCGCACCTGACCGACTGGCAGGGCAACTCCTGGACTCCCGATTCGGACAAGCCCGCCGCCCACCCGAACTCCCGCTTCTGCACCCCGATCTCGCAGGTCGACATGCTGGCCGAGGAGTACTACAGCCCCGACGGCGTGGAGCTCTCCGCGATCCTCTTCGGCGGCCGCCGCAAGACCACCGTTCCTCTGGTCACCCAGGCCCGCAGCTGGACCAACGGCATCTTCATGGGCTCCACACTCTCCTCCGAGACGACTGCTGCTGCCGCAGGCCAGGTCGGCGTGCTGCGGCGCGACCCGATGGCCATGCTGCCGTTCATCGGCTACGACGCGGGCGACTACCTGAACCACTGGATCAGCGTCTCCGGCAAGGCCAATCCGGAACGCCTGCCCCACATCTTCCTGGTCAACTGGTTCCGGCGCACGGCCGACGGCGACTTCGCCTGGCCCGGCTTCGGCGACAACGCACGCGTCCTCAAGTGGGCCATCGAGCGCATCGAAGGCAAGGCGGACGCCGTCGAGACCCCCATCGGCTTCGTGCCGGCCGGGCATTCGCTGGACCTTACCGGCCTGGACCTGACGCACGCCCACGTGGAAGACGCCGTCCGCGTGGACCGCGAGGAGTGGGACGCCGAGCTCGCCTCGATCGAGGAGTGGTACGCCAAGTTCGGCGATTCGCTCCCGTCGGCCCTGCGCTCCGAGCTCGAAGGCCTGAAAGAACGCATGGCGCACCACTAGCGTCCTCAGCCCTAACAACGACGGCGGCCCCGCACCTTTGCCAAGGTGCGGGGCCGCCGCCGTTGGATCACGCCACTCCGTGCCGGGGCACTGCCGGCAGACAAACGGCCCCGGGACTTAGGTCCCTAGACCGCGGCCGGAGGGGGACCCTAGGCTCAAGGCATTCATCAGCCGGGCCGTCCGCCGACTGGAGAGGTGCTGGGGTCATTCCACGCGTGCGCCGCCGTGCCCCCGACCTGCCCGCAGCATGCGGGCGCCCAGGAGCCCACCGTGCTTGTCACCGACGACATCCAGGCCTTGTACACGGCTGTCAGCGGCCCGGTCGCGTTGCCGGACAGCCCCGAATTCGAGGCCGAGACGCGCGCCTTCAACGCCGCCACAATCCACCGGCCCGACGTCGTCCTGGGGGCCGCGAATGCACAGGACGTCGCAGCCGGGGTGAAATGGGCGGCAGCACGCAGGCTCCCGGTGGCGGTCCAGTCCACCGGGCACGGCGCTGACTCGGTGGTGGAGGGTGGCCTGCTCATCAACACGCGCCGCCTGCAGGAACTGCAGATCGACCCGGTCGAGCGCACCGCACGCGTCGGCGCGGGGGTGAAGTGGCGCAGCGTCCTCGAGGCCAGTGTGCCGCTCGGGCTGATCGGACTGCACGGTTCCAGCACCGACGTCGGCGTCGTTGGCTACACCCTCGGCGGCGGCCTGCCCGTACTGGGGCGCGCCCATGGGTTTGCGGCGGACCATGTCCGCAGCATGGAGGTTGTGACCGCCGACGGCGCGCTGCGCCGGATCGACGCCGAGGCCGAGGCGGAGCTGTTCGCACTGATGCGCGGGGGCAAGGGCAACTTCGGGATCGTGACCGAACTTGAGTTCAGCCTCTTTCCACTGGGAGAGTTCTACGGCGGCGGGATCATGTATCCCGGGGCGGATGCGGCCCACATCCTGGCCGCTTTCCGGGAGTGGCTCCCCACGCTGCCGGACGACGCCTCGCCCTCAATCTCCCTGCTCCGGCTCCCGGAAATGGACTTCGTCCCCGCCCCGCTGCGGGGCCAGTTCGTGGTGCACCTGCGCTTCGCCTTCCTGGGGACCCGAGAGGACGGCGACGCACTGCTTGCCCCGATGCGGGCCGTCTCGAGTCCGTTGATGGACACGGCCGGTCCCATGAGCTACCTCGACGTTGACCAGATCCACATGGACCCGGCGGATCCGCTCCCGTTCACGGCCGGCGGAGCGCTCCTGAAGGACCTCGGCGAGGAGGCCGCCGCGGACCTGCTGAAGCTCACCGGCGAGGGCTCGGACTGCCCGCTGCTCCTCGTCGAGATCCGGCCGCTCGGCGGGGCCCTGGCCCGTGCCGGGGCACTGCCGGACGCCGTGTCCGGGCGTGACGCGGCGTTCCTGCTGTTCCTCCTCGGGTTCAAGATGCCACCGTTCGCCGGGGCTGTCGCCGCCTCAATCCGCGGGGTCCTGGCTGAGATGGCTCCGCACTCCACGGGATACACGCTGGTCAATTTCCACGGCGAGCCCGGCGATGAAACTGACCGGGCGAGGGCCTGGTCGCCCGCCGTCTACGAGCGGATGAGGGCCGCAAAGTCCAGCTACGACCCGGGCAACCTCCTGCGCTTCGGCCACGCGATCACCGGAGTGCCGTCCGCGACCTGAACCTCCGTGCGGGGCTGCGCAGCTCACCACACATCACGACGACGGCGGCCCCGCACCCTTGCTGCAAAGGTGCGGGGCCGCCGTCGGTGTCTTCGCAGTCCTCCAGGGAGCGCCCCGCGGGCAGTTCAGGGCGGATGGCGGGCCTGCATGCGCCCTGATCTGCCCACCAGGCGGGCGGTGGGAACTAGCTGGCGAGCCAGATGTCCGGGCCGAAGACCTCGTAGTGGATCTTGGTGGCCGGGATGCCGGCGTTGATGGCCTCGTTGCGGATGCTCTTCATGAACGGCAGCGGACCGCAGAGGTAGAGCGAGGCGTTGGCCGGGAGGTCGACTTCGCGCAGTGACATGAAGCCCTCCTTGGTTCCGGCGACCGGCTGCTCGAGCCAGAGCTGGAGGTCGGCGCCGTCGAGGCGTTCGACGTCGTCAGTCATCTGGCTGCGCAGCGCCCAGCTGTCCAGATCGCTTTCCGCGTGCAGGACCAGGACCTGGCGGTCCGAGCCGGAGTCTGCAAGGGAGCGCAGGATGGACGCGGTCGGTGTGCAGCCGATGCCGGCGGAGGCCAGGATAACGGGGCCGTCGCCTTCCTTGAGGGTGATCTCACCGTAGGGGTTGGAGATCTCGAGGATGTCGCCCACCTGGACGTTGTTGTGCAGGACGGGGGAGACCTCGCCGCCGTCGTCCATCTTGGTGGTGAAGGTGCGGCTCGTGCCCGCGTCGCCGGAGAGCGAGTACTGGCGGACCTGGCGCAGTCCGTCCGGGACGGTGACCTTGACGCTCACGTACTGGCCCGCGAGGGCGGGGGTGATGGGGGTGTCGTCGGCCGGTTCCAGGGTGAAGGTCATGGAACCGGTGCCGGCAGCGGTCTTGGCGGCCACCCGCCACGGGCTCCACATCACGCTGTTGGCCTGTGCGGCGTAGAGGCCCTTTTCGAGCTTGATCAGGGCGTCCGCCATGAGCCAGTAGACCTCAGTCCAGGCTTCGGCGATTTCCGGGGTGATGACCTCGGCCAGGTCCTCGGCGATGGCGGCGAAGAGGTGCTCGTAGACCACCTGGTACTGCGGTTCGGTGATGCCGAGGGACGTGTGGCGGTGGGCGATGCGGGCGAGCACGGTCTCCGGCAGGGTGCCGGGGTTGTTCACCAGGTGGGTGGCGAAAGCGGCGATGCTTCCGGCCAGGGCCTGCTGCTGGTTGCCGTTGCGCTGGTTGGAGCGGCTGAAGAGCCCGTCCAGCAGTTCCGGGTGGGCTGCGAAGAGGCGGGCGTAAAACTTGGGGGTGATTTCACCGATCCGGGAACCGACCAGCGGGAGGGTGGCCTCGATGACGGGGAAGGACTTGTCCGAGAGCATGTTGTCTCCTGAGATAGTGGCCCGGGGGTCTTCAGCCGGACCGATGGAAATACCTGTATTTGAAATGCAAGTATTTGTACCTCAGTTCTACATGGCGTAGAAAACATTCACAAATCGACGGGTTCCCGGGCGTGGCGGGCGGGCCACGGCGGCACGGCGGCCACGGCGCGTGGGGGTCCGGCTCAGAGGCCGGGGCGCATGCCGATCGCCTGGAACACCGGCGCCATCTGCCGGGATGTCGGCAGGGAGGCGACGACGATGTCGTCCAGTTCGCGGTAGAAGGCCTCGCGGGCGCGGGAGAGGGCCCCGCGGAGGCGGCACTCGTTGATCAGCGGACAGGGCCCGTCGGCGGCGATGCAGTCGGCAGGGTCCATGCGGTTGTCCAGCTGGCGCAAAAGTTGGCCCACGGTGGCAGCCCGGCCGGCGCTGCTGAGCCGGGAGCCGCCGTGCCGGCCGCGCTCGACGTCGATCATTCCCAGCTCACGCAGCTTCGCCATCGCCTTGCTGACATGGTTGTACGGTGTCGCGACGGCGTCCGCGATGCTCTGGGTGGTGAGGAGCCCGCCGGCGGGAGCAGCCGCCAGCACCATCATGGCGCGCAGGCTGACATCCGCGAAGGCGTTGATCTTCATAACACCAGTTTACCGGCGGTCTAGTCCACCCAGACGCCGGGCTCGTTGGTATCGGCGGAAAGCTCGCCGAATTCCAGTTCGCGCGTTGCGGGATTCGCGGCGTAGGGCAGCACCGCGGCGAACAGCGATCCGTCCCGGTGTTCTGCGGCGACGTGGATGGCGTCCGAGGCTTCCTCCAGCAACGTGATGTCACACACGATGGCGGCTGCGCGGAACTCGTCCCGGTGCTGCCGCAGGAGTTCCGTGAGGTCGCCGATCATCGAGTCTGCGTCGAAGTCCGCGTCCGTCCCCTCGGCCGCGTCGGCGGGGGTGACGGCAACCAGCCGCACCTCGCCGTCGTTCTCGACCACGAGGGCGAACGGCAGGAACCCGCCGTTGCGCTCAAGCTGCTCCTGGGCCGCGCCGACGCCGGTCCCCAGCAGGTTTTCCAGGTCGGTGGCGCTGGCCTCCGGAACGCTGTCCCGCCAGGCCGCCTCAGCAGTCTCGGCGGCGGGCTCGGCTGCGCTCCCTGTTGCGGTTTCCGCCGGCAGTTCCGTCACGGGCCTAGCCCCGGACCAGTGCCAGGACGCGGTCGCGGACACGCTCCATGGTGTCTTTGTCCGTGGCCTCGACGTTCAGGCGGAGGAACGGCTCGGTGTTGGAGGGGCGCAGGTTGAACCAGTAGCTGCCGTCCGTGGCGATGAACGTGCTGCCGTCGAGGTAATCCACTTCGACGTCCTCGTCGCGGAAATCGTGCCGGACGCGTTCCACGGCGCCGGCCTTGTCTTCGATTTCGGAGTTGATCTCGCCGGAGGACATGTACGGCTCGTATTCGCGGCCGAGGTCCGAGAGCGGGCCGTCCTGCTCGCCGAGGGCGGCCAGCACGTGCATGGCGGCCAGCATGCCGGTGTCAGCGTTCCAGAAGTCACGGAAGTAGAAGTGGGCGGAGTGTTCGCCGCCGAAGATGGCGCCCTCAGCGGCCATGACGGCCTTGATGAAGGAGTGGCCCACACGGGTGCGCACTGCCCGGCCGCCGTCGCGTTCCACCAGTTCGGGGACGGCTCGGGAGGTCAGCAGGTTATGGATGACGGTCGGGTTGGCCTCGCCGAGCGCCTGCGCACGGGCAATCTCGCGGCGGGCCACCATTCCGGTGATCGCAGACGGCGAGACGGGCTCGCCCTTCTCGTCGATGACGAAGCAGCGGTCGGCGTCGCCGTCGAACGCCAGCCCGATGTCGGCCCCGTGCTCGACGACGGCGGCCTGCAGGTCACGCAGGTTCTCCGGCTCCAGCGGATTGGCGGGGTGGTTCGGGAAGGATCCGTCGAGCTCGAAGTACAGCGGAATGATCTCCAGGGGGAGCTTGGGCAGCAGTGCGTCGCCGAGCACCGCCGGCGTCGTGAGGCCGGCCATGCCGTTGCCGGCATCCACCACGACCTTGAGCGGGCGGGAGCCGCGGAGGTCCACGAGGCTGCGGAGGTACTCGGAGTAGCCCTTCAGGACATCGTGGACGCCGATCAGGCCGCGGACGGGGGCAGCGGGGATGGAACCGGAGTTGAGGTACTCCTCGGCGCGGGCCTGGATTTCCTTGAGCCCGGATTCGGAGGAGATCGGCTCGGCGCCGGCCTTGGCCATCTTGATGCCGTTGTACTCTGCGGGGTTGTGGCTGGCGGTGAAGGTGGCACCGGCCGCGTTGAGCGCACCGCAGGCGTAGTACAGCTCATCGGTGGAGATCAGGTCAAGGAGCTGGACGTTGGCCCCGCGGCGGGCGGCGCCGCCGGCGAAGGCCTTGCTGAACTCGGGGGAGGAGGGGCGCATGTCGCCGCCGACCAGCACCGTCTTGCCCTCCAGCTGCAGGACGTCGACGAATGCCGCACCCACAGCCTCGACGATCTCAGCGGTGATCGATTCGCCGACAATGCCGCGCACGTCGTAGGCCTTGAAGGAGGCCGAGAGGTCAAAAGTCTTTGTCTGGTCCATAGTCACGCGTCTTATCTTACGTGGACGCCCGAACGGTGCTGTGGAGGGACACCGGCAGTGTCATCACGCAGCCGGGCCCCCGGCGGATCAACTGTGATTGTCCACATAGCGGAGCCACTGGCTTCGTGGCTCCCGGAGCGGGCTGGGATACTGAGGCAATGGCCAATACCCAGAACGCTGCAGTCCTCTCCGTGTCCGCCGATCCCGCTGGAGGTGCCGGTTCGGCCGGGTCCGCCGGTTCGGCCGGGGTTCCCGGGACGCGGGAACAGGCCCAGGAAGTGCTGCGCGAGCTGGTCGGGCACCCGGCGGCGGAGTTCCATGACGGCCAGTTTGAAGCCATTGAGGCCCTCGTCGACGGCGGCCGGCGGGCCCTCGTTGTGCAGCGGACCGGCTGGGGGAAGTCGGCCGTGTACTTCGTCTCGTCCCTGCTGCTCCGGCGCCGCGGCGCCGGGCCCACCCTGATCGTGTCCCCGCTGCTGGCCCTCATGCGTGACCAGGTGGCCGCGGCGGCGCGGGCCGGGGTCCGGGCGGTCGCCATCAACTCCGCCAACCAGCTGGACTGGGACACCGTCCGCGAACAGCTCGCAGCGGATGAGGTCGATGTCCTGCTGGTCTCCCCGGAGCGCCTCACGAACCCCTCGTTCCGTGAAAACCAGCTCCCCGAGCTGATCCGCCGCACCGGGCTCCTGGTCATTGATGAGGCGCACTGCATCTCGGACTGGGGCCACGATTTCCGTCCCGACTACCGGCGCATCGCGGACCTGATCACCCAGCTGCCGGATACCGTTCCGGTCCTGGCCACCACGGCCACCGCCAACTCCCGGGTGGTCCACGACATCGAGGAGCAGCTGGGCGCCGGCGTGCTGACCATCCGCGGGGCCTTGGGGCGCGAATCGCTCCGGCTGGGAGTGCTGAGGCTGCCGGACTCCCGCGACCGGCTCGGCTGGCTGCTTACGCACCTGAAAGACCTCCCCGGCAGCGGCATCATTTACACCCTGACGGTCTCCGCGGCCGAAGACACCGCCCGGCTCCTGGCCGAGGCCGGGCACGAGGTGCTGGCCTACACCGGACGCACCGACCCCGCGGACCGCGAACGCGCCGAGCAGCTCCTTAAGGACAACCAGGTCAAGGCCCTCGTCGCCACGTCGGCGCTGGGCATGGGCTTCGACAAACCGGACCTCGGGTTCGTGGTGCACCTGGGGGCGCCGTCCTCCCCGGTGGCCTATTACCAGCAGGTCGGCCGTGCCGGCCGTGGCGCCGCCAACGCCGACGTGCTGCTCCTGCCCGGCTCCGAGGACCGCGACATCTGGCAGTACTTCGCCACCGCGTCGATGCCCTCGGAGCAGAAGGCCGGCGCGGTGCTGACCGCCCTCGCCGAAGCGGGGACCGCCGTATCCACGGTGGCGCTGGAAGCGCGGGTTGACCTGCGCAGGACGCCGCTGGAGCTGCTGCTGAAGGTCCTGGCCGTCGACGGCGCCGTCGAGCGCGTCGGCGGAGGCTGGCGGTCCACCGGCCAACCCTGGAACTACGACGCCGAGCGCTACAGCCGGATCGCGGAGGCCCGGGTGGACGAACAGGACTCCATGGTGATCTACCAGGACACCGCAGGCTGCCGGATGGAGTACATCACCTCGGTCCTCGACGACGAGACCGCCCACGCCTGCGGCCGCTGTGACAACTGCGCCGGGCAGTGGTTCCCGGCGGACATCGCCGCCTCGGCCACCGAAGCCGCAGGACAGACGCTGAGCCGCGCCGGTGTCCTGCTGGAGCCCCGGTTGCAGTGGCCCAGCGGCATGGACCGGCTGGGAGTAGCCGTGAAGGGCAAGATCAAGCCCGAGGAAAACGTCGCTGCGGGCCGGGCGCTGGCCCGGCTCACGGACCTGGGCTGGGGCGGAGCCCTGCGCGAAGCCTTCGCCGCGGGCGCCCCTGACCGCACGGTGGACCCGGGCATGCTGCAGGCGTGCGTCCAGGTGCTGCGCGAGTGGGGCGCCGGCGACACCCGCACCCCCGGCTGGAGCGGGGCCGGCCGGCCCGCCGCCATCATCAGCGTCCCGTCCCGCGGCAAGCCGGCCCTGGTGGACTCGCTTGCCCGGGGCATCTCGGATATCGGCCGGATCCCGTACCTGGGCCAGCTCCAGCTCGAGCACGGCGGACCGACCGGCGGGCGGGGCGGCAACAGCGCGTACCGTCTTGCCGGGGTCTGGGAACGCCTGGTGGTGGGTCCGGAACTGGAGGCAGCCCTGGCCGGGATCCAGGGCCAGAGCGTGATGCTGATTGACGATCTGGTCGACAGCCGCTGGACCGTGACTGTCGCAGGCCGCGCCCTCAGGCTCGCGGGCGCCGGGGCGGTGCTGCCGCTGGTGCTTGGCCAGGCCGGCTGACCTCGGCTCCCGCGTGGCGGGGCAGCGTCAGGCTGTCCAGGGTGCTCAGCAGCATGACCACCGCAATCGCCAGGAACGCCGCGCGGTACGGCGCGGCCGGATCCCCTCCGGCCGCACCCGCCCCGCCCAGCAGCGGGCCGTCGGCCTCGTAGACCCGGATCAGCAGGGCCCCGATGGCGATCCCGGCCGCCGTCGCGAGTTGCACAAGCGTCGCGGAAACGGCGTTGGCGGACGGCAGCTGGGCGGGAACGACGTCGGCGTACTGCACCGAGGCGTAGGCGGAGAAACCGATGGACCGGAAGGCTCCGCTGGCGACGAGCAGTGCGAAGATCAGCGGTTCCGGGGTGCCGGCGTCGAGCAGGGCGCACAACGCAAAAGTGGCCGCCGAGGCCAGCGACGCGAAGACCAGCACGGGCCTGAAGCCGAAGCGCCGGATGAGCGGGGTCGTGGCCGGTTTGATCCCGATATTGCCAATGAAAACCGCCGCAACGAGGACCCCGGCATGCAGCGGATCCCAGCCGAAGCCGTTCTGGAACATCAGCGGCAGCAGGAAGGGCACGGCACTGATGGTCAGGCGGTAGATGAACCCACCGGTCGCCGTGGCGCGGAACGTCCGGGCGGAGAAGACGTCCAGGTCGAACAGCGGGGAGCGGGCCCGCCGCATCCACCAGACCGCCGTCACGAGGAACAGCAGCCCGGCGCTGATGCTGAGGGCCGCCGGGGCGCCGGACCCGCGGCCGCCCGCCAGCTCCAGGCCCACGACGACGGACCCCACACCCAGGGTGGTGAGGGCAAGCCCCAGCCAGTCCAGGCGCCGGGCGCGGTCACCCGCGGTGCCCGGGACCAGCCGCAGCGCCGCGAGGAACGCCGCAAGTCCGAGCGGGAGATTGATCAGGAAGATCCAGTGCCAGGACAGGAACGTCGTGAGCGCGCCGCCGACCAGCGGCGCCAGGACAGGTGCCAGCAGGCCGGGCCACACCAGGTAGGCGGTGGCGCGGAGCAGGTCCTTCTTCACTGTTCCGCGAAGCACCACGAGGGTCCCGACGGGGACCATCATGGCGCCTCCCGCACCCTGCAGCACCCGGCTCAGGGTCAGCATGGTCAGGTCCTGGCTGAGCGCGCACAGCAGCGAGGCCACCGTGAACGTCGCAATGGCCAGGCAGAACACCCGCCGCGCCCCGAGGCGTTCGGCCAGCCAGCCGCTGAGCGGGATCCCCATCGCCACGGTCATGAGGTAGGCCGTCATGGTGATGTTGACGTCCGCTGACGGGACGGAGAAGTCCGCCGCGATGCTGGGGATCGCGGTGGTCAGGACGGTGCCGTCCAGGAACTCCATAAAGAACGTGGCGGCGACGAGCAGGGCCAGCCGCGGGCTCCAGTGGTCCGCGGTGGTGCCGGCACGCGGCGGAGGGGGCGAGGGCTCACTCATGCGGGGACCTCCCCGGCGCTAGGCTCAGCCCCGGCAGGCGCGGCGCTAGGAGGCATGGCCGGATTCAAGCCGGCCGGACTCCAGCACTGCCATGGCCGCGTTGTGCCCGCCGATGGCGCTGACGGCACCCCCGCGCCGGGCGCCGGAGCCGCAGAGCAGGATCCGCGCGTCATCGGTTGCAACTCCCCAGCGCTGCGCCGGGGTGTCGAGCGGCGCATCGTCCTCCACGAACGGCCAGTCGAGGCCGCCGTGGAAGATGTTGCCGCGCGGCATGCCGACCGCCCGCTCGATGTCCAGGGTCGTCTTGGTTTCGATGCAGGGCCGTCCGTCAGGGCCGGTCAGCAGCAGCTTCTCGATGGGTTCGGCCAGGACCGAGTTCAGCGATTTCAGGACTGCCGCCTGCAGTTCCGTCCGGCGCTGCTCATTGTTCTCCGCCGTGATCAGCCGGTCCGGGACGTGCAGGCCGAACACGGTGAGGGTCTGCGCGCCCGCGGCCTGCAGTTCCGGGGACAGGATGCTGGGATCGGTGAGGGAATGGCAGTAGATCTCGCAGGGCAGCGGGTCGGGGATGGAACCGCCCGCGGCGGCGAGGTAGGCGGCGTCGAGCTGCGACCAGGTCTCGTTGATGTGGAACGTCCCGCCGAAGGCAGCTTCTGGGCTGACGCCCTGATCGAGCAGCCGGGGCAGGCGGGTCAGCAGCAGGTTCACCTTGACCTGGGCACCCTCCCGGAGGTGGTTCGGGTTCGGTGTGGCGGGTGTGGCGGGCGTGGCTGCGTCGCCGGCGTCGGAGCTCCGCAGCCGGTCCAGCACCAGCGGGGCCACGTTGGCGAGGACCCATGAAGCGGTGGCCGTGTGCTCCGCGCCGTCGTGGCGGTAGCTGACCACGCCTCCCGGGCGGACCGCGGTGACTTCCGCAGACGTCAGAATCGTCGTCCCGGCGCCGCGGGCGGCCCGCTCCAGTTCCCCGGAGACAGCGCCCATGCCGCCGACCGGCACGTCCCAGTCGCCTGTTCCGCCGCCGACCAGGTGGTACAGGAAGCAGATGTTCTGCTGCAGATCCTGGTCGCCGGCCCGGGCGAAGGTCCCGATCAGGGCGTCCGTAAGCACCACGCCGCGGACCAGGTCGTGCCGGAGTTCCCGGGCGATGGTGTCCCCGATGGGGCGTTCGATCATGGCCTCCCACGACTCCTCCGCTCCGGCCCGGGCCGCGAGGTTCCGCGCCGCGGAGCGGGTCGGCAACGGCGAAGTCATGGTGGGCCAGAGGGCTCCGGTGAGTCGGCGGCAGCCGGCGTAGAAACGGTCAAAGGCCCCGAATTCGCCGTCGGGTGCCCCGACCGCGGCAAAGGATGCTGCGGTGGCCGCGGCGTCCCCATTATCGATCAGCAGGGCCTTGCCGGCGTCGCGCGGGTCGGGCGTGTACGACGAATACCGGCGCCGCGCCAGCCGGATGTCCAGGTCCAGGTCGTCAATGACCTGCTGCGGGAGGAGGCTCACGAGGTAGGAATACCGCGAGAGGCGCGCGTCGACGCCGTCGAACGCCTGGGCGGACACGGCGGCGCCGCCGGGATGCTCAAGCTTCTCCAGCAGCAGGACCTTCCGGCCGGCTTTGGACAGGTACGCGGCTGCGGCCAGGCCGTTGTGGCCGCCGCCAACGATGATCGCGTCAAACGCGCTGGTGCTCGACATGCGCCTATCCTGCCACCCGGGCTGGCGGGAAGGCGCCCGGTGTCCGGCACCCGGACTCGGCGCGGAGGCGGTCCCGCGAAGCCGGCGGCGCCCGGGTACGCAAAAGGCCCCGGTCCAGGGACCGGGGCCAAACGCGGAGACGGGGGGATTTGAACCCCCGGTGGAGTTGTGCCCCACACTTCATTAGCAGTGAAGCCCATTCGGCCGCTCTGGCACGTCTCCAATTGCTATGAACTAGCCAACCAAGGATACGCAGAAGCGGCCATGCAGTGCAAAACGAGCAACGCGGGGTCATTTCGCGCCCATGTCGGGCCCGGACATGGGCGCGAAGTGACCCCGCGTTGCCCTGGGGATGGGGAGCCCCCCGGCCGGGCCCGGGGCTCAGGCGCCCCGGCCGGCCAGGGCGCGCCACAGGAAGTGCTGGCTGCGGCTCTGCAGGGCCGCAGCCTGGCGGTTGTCGGAGGCCCCGGCGTGGCCGCCTTCCAACGCCTCGTGGAACCAGACGTTGGGGATGCCCATCGCCTGCATGCGGGCGGCCATCTTGCGCGCCTGCACCGGACCCACGCGGTCATCGGAGGTCGCCGTCCAGATGAACGTCTCCGGGTAGTCCACCCCGTCCCGGAGCAGGTGGTACGGGGAGAACGTCCTGATGAACTCCCACTGTTCGGGCACGTCGGGGTCGCCGTACTCGGCGATCCAGGAGTGGCCGGCGGAAAGCTTGGTGTAGCGGCGCATGTCCAGCAGAGGGACCCCGCAGGACACGGCGCCGAAGAGCTCCGGGTAGCGGGTGAGCATGTTCCCCACCAGCAGGCCGCCGTTGGAGCCGCCCACGCAGCCGAGCCGCTCGCGGGACGTCACACCGCGGGAGATCAGGTCCGCCGCCACGGCCGCGAAATCCTCGTAGGCCCGGTGCCGCTTCTCCTGTAGGGCCGCGCGGTGCCACGCGGGGCCGTATTCGCCGCCGCCGCGGATGTTGGCCACCACGTAGACCCCGCCGCGGGTGTGCGGGGAGTCCCCCTGGTGCCCGGCCGATTCCCCGGTGCGGCGTTCCAGCCACGCCCGCCCGATCGCGCCGCTGTAGGCCGGGGTCCGCGAGATCTCGAAGCCGCCGTAGCCGGACAGCTGGGTGGGGTTCTGGCCGTCCAGCACGAGATCCTTGGATGCCACCTGGAAATACGGCACCCGGGTGCCGTCCTCGGACACGGCAAAGTGCTGCTGGACCTCATAGGCCGATTCATTGAAGAACGACGGCGAGGACCGGACCACCTCGTGGGTGCTGTCCACGCCGCCCCCGCCGGCACGCTTCAGGGTGCCGCGGGTGAGCGTGCTGGGCGTGGTGAAGCCGGTGGCCACAAGCCAGAAGTCGTTCCCCGCGCCGGGGGCCTCGCCCTCGGCAACCGGTGCGGCGCCGTCGGTCCCGTCATCGTCCGAGTCCTCGGCGGTGTCCTCCTCGTCGACGGCGTAGGCCGTGACGTCGTGCAGCGGCGGGCAGGCGTCCAGCACGGTGGAGGCCCAGGCAGTGTCCGTCCCGGGCTGCAGCGGATCGAGGACCCGGATCTCCGAGGAGACGTCGCGCAGCAGGTTCAGCAGCAGGAAGTCCCGGGTCCAGCTCCAGGACTGCAGGGAGGTGTGCTCATCCGGGGCGAACAGCACGGACAGTTCCCGGCCGCCGGCCAGGAAGTCCTCGAAGCCGGCGGCGAGCAGGGATCCGGCCGGGTAGTTCGTTCCGCCGACGGTCCAGTCCTTCTGCGGCCGGAACAAGAGCCAGCCGCGGTGCGCGCTGAGGTTCACGTCCGTCGGGACGTCGATCTGCACCCACTGTCCGTCACGCAGCACCGCAGTGGTCCGCTCGAAGAAGCTGAGCCAGTCCACGGCAAAGGTCCGCTCGAAGCCCGGGGTGGAGTCGTGCGCCACGAGCGCCATCATGTGGTCTTCCGGGATTTCGAACAGCCGCTCCGCCGTGCTCAGCGACCCGCCGCGGCGCAGCTTGACGCCGGTCCGGGCGTAGGAGGAGGTGGTGCTGGGCAGGCCCGCTGCGGTCGAGGAGACCAGCAGGGTGTCGGCGTCGAGCCAGGAGGCGTTGCCCTTCGCGGTCGGCAGGTCAAAGCCGCCGGCCGCCGGGTCCACGAAGCTGCGGGATTCGACGTCGAACTCCCGGTAACGGTTCGCGTCGCCGCCGTCGGGGGAGAGCGCCAGCAGGGCCCGCCGGTAGGGTTCGCCCTCGGCGGGGCGCAGGAAATTGGCGCCGTGGAAGACCCATTCCTCGCCTTCCGCGGCGGCCAGCGCGTCCACATCCAGCAGGAGGTCCCACTCGGGTGATCCGCCGCGGTAGCTGTCCCAGCTGGTCCGTCGCCACAGGCCCTTGGGGTTCTCCCGGTCCTTCCAGAAGTTGTAGTACCACTCGCCGTGCTTGCCCACCATCGCGATCCGGTCGGTGGAGTCCAGCACCTCGAGGATGCTGGACTCCAGCGCGGTGTACTCCGGGCCCTCGAGCAGTTCCTCGGTGCGGGCGTTTTGTTCGCGGACCCAGGCGAGCGGTTCCTCGCCGTAGATCTCCTCAAGCCAGATGTTCTCGTCGACGGGTTCGGGTGACGTTCCCGCGGCGGCGGACGCGGTGTCCGGGGCGGGGCGGCCGGGCGCGGGAGGGGGAGCAGCTGGGGAGGTGGTCATTTTTCCATCCAAGCAACATCGGCGTGCCAGTAGCAAGTCACACCGGGGCCGCGCGGAAGGTGCTGCCGGTGCGCCGGTCCGGTCCGGGCTGCGGGCCGGCAGCGGATACGCTGGATGCTGTGGGCATATCGCAGAGCATCCGGACGGCATTGATCGGCGCCGGTCCCCGGGGCACAAGCGTGCTGGAACGGCTGCTGGCCAACTGGGCGCAGGCCGGCCCGGACACCACCCTGCACGTTGATGTCATTGACCCCTATCCGGCCGGACCGGGGCACGTCTGGCAGCCCGGACAGTCCCGGCTCTACCTGATGAACACGCAGTCGTTCTACCCCACGGTCATCCCCGAGGAACCGGACCTCGCGCCGCCGCTGGCCGGCCACACGTTCGACCGCTGGCGGGAACTGCAGCGGGACCGTCCCCACCCCTCCCTCACCGCCGAGGAGCGCGCCGAACTCTCCGTGCTGGGCTCCGCCGACTTCCCCAGCCGGGCGCTGTACGGGCGCTACCTCCGCTCCACCCTGGAGGAGCTGCTCTCCCGCCTTCCCGCCGGCGCCACGGTCGCTTTCCACGACACGACGGCGACGTCGGTCCGGCACGCCGCGCCGGGAGCCGGGGGTGACGACGGCCGGGTGAGGTTCGACGTCGGACTGGCGGACGGCGCGGTCCTCACCGTCGATTCCGTGGTGCTGGCCCTCGGCCACCTCGAATCACGGCTCAACCCCGAACAGCGCGGGCTCCAGGCGGCGGCGGAGGAGCTCGGGCTGCTGTACCTGCCTCCGGCTGCTCCGGCCGACGTCGACTGGTCGCTGGTGCCGGCCGTCAAGCCGGTGCTGGTGCGCGGCATGGGCCTGAACTTCTTTGATGCCATGGGCCAGCTGACCGAAGGCCGCGGCGGGCGGTTCGTGCCCGGCCAGGACGGCCGGCTCAGCTACCTTCCCTCCGGCCGTGAACCCCTCATCATCGCCGCTTCCCGGCGCGGCACCCCGTACCGGGCCAAGGCGAGCCTCGCCGGCTATTACCCCGAAGCGGTGACACTGAGGTACTGCACCGAAAGCGCCGTGGCGAAATTCGCGGAGGCAGGAATCCGGCCCGCCTTCGACCATGATCTCTGGCCCCTCCTGCACCGCGACGCGCTCTGGGCCTATTACTCCACGCTTGCGCGCTCGCAGCCGGCGGCCATTCTGACGGAGCCCAAGGAGTTCCTGAAGGCGCTGGAGGAATCCCTGCACCCGCACGCGCACTCCTCCGCGAAATGGGAGGAGCTGGTGGACTCCGTCCTTGGCGTGCACGTCCGGGCGGCCCACCGGCTGAACCTGCTGGGGCTCGCGGCTCCGCTGGCCGGACGGTCATTCGACTCCCGGGCGGAACTCGACGCCGCCGTCGTCGACTACCTGCTCGACGACGCCCGGCGCTCCGCGCTCGGGGAGAACGACCCGGTGAAGATGACCATCGGCGCCCTGCACCACGGCCGCGCGGTCCTGAAGACGGCGGTCGCGGACGGCGGCATCACCGATGAGTCGTGGGTCGCCGGGCTCCGCGGCTGGTTCGAATCGTTTGTGGAAGGCCTCGCCAGCGGGCCTCCCGCGCTGCGCGCCGAACAGCTCGCGGCCCTGGTCAGTGCCGGCGTCGTGCGGTTCGTCGGGCCGGACCCGAAATTCGGGGTGGACCGCAAAGCCGGGACGTTCACGGCGGTGTCGCCCTGGGTGGGGAACGGCCCGGACGACGGCGGCGCCGACGTCGTGACGTCCGTGGCCATGGTGGAGGCTCTGGCGCCCGCCAACAAGGTCGCGGTCAATGACTCGCCCCTGCTGCAGCAGCTGCTGGCCGAAGGCCTGGTCCGCCCCCGGATCATGATGACGGTCGAGGGCGCCCCGGTGCCCACGTCCGGGCTGGACGTGGCACCGCATCCCTACCGGCCGCTGGGCGCGAACGGCTCGGTGACCGAAGGCCTGTTTGTTCTGGGGCTGCAGTTGTCCGCTGTGCAGTGGGGCACCGCCATCGCGGCCGAGGCCCGGCCAAAGAGCGGGCCCGTGTATCGCAGCGGCCAGCGCACACTTCGGGACGCCGACGAGATCGCCCGGGCCATCCTCGGGCAGTAGCCGGGCAGGGCGGGCGCGCCGCCAAGAACCGAGCATGCCCTCCGTGGTTCCTCCGAAAAATGAGCATGTTCTCCGTGGGTTCCCCCGAAAAGTGAGCATGCCCTCCGGCCGGGCTGGGCAATGGACATATTGGCTATATGTCCATTGCTCCGGCCGGGGGAGGGCATGCTCACTGGTGCAGGGCTACGAGGTCAGCCCTTGAGGCACTGGCGGTAGGCGGCCATCGCTTTGCCGTAGTTCGCCTGGCCCACGATGTCCGCGGGCCGCGGCGGCTTGACCGGAGCGGTGCACTTGGGCGGAACCGGAACGCTGGCCGCGACCAGGACGCCCGCCTTCACCACGGTGCCGGACTCGACGGCGGTGAGCACCAGGGTGCCGGCGCCTGCCGCTGCGCCGGCCGGAACCAACACATCCACCGTGGCGGCGCCGGCGGACACCGGAACCGTTCCGAGCGCCGTGAGCGTGCCGTTGGCGTCGGTGAACTCGGCGCGCAGCGAGGTGTTCACCGGGCTGCCCAGCGAGGTGAGATCCAGCTTGGAGACCGCCAGGGTGATGGCCTCCCCGCCCCTGACCTCGGCGGCCGTGGTGTTGACCACGACGACGGAGCGGCGGGCGAAGTCCGGCGAGACCGGGGTGTGCGCCTGGAGGTACTTGATCCACGCGTCGCGGTCCACGAGCCCGGAGTCCTTGGTGCCGGTGCCGGAGGTGAAGATGCGGAAGTTGTCCCCGCCCGTTGCCAGGAAGCTGAACGTCCCGATCCGGTAGGACTTCGCCGGATCGACCAGCGCGCCGTTGACCCGGATCGAGGTGATCCGGTCACCGGCGGCGCGGGCGGCGTCGTAGGTGTAGTTGACGTTCTTGGACAGGCCCAGCTGCTGGTAGGCGCGGCTGGGAACCGTGCCGTCCGGGTTGGTCTGCCACTGCTGTTCCAGCAGGGTCTTGAACTGCTCGCCGGTGAGCGAGGTGGTCCACAGGTTGTTCACGAACGGCAGGACCGCGTTGGCCTCGGCGTAGGTGATGGTCCCGTCCGGCGCGTAGTACAGCTCGTTGCGCAGCCCGCCCGGGTTGACGACGCCGATCTCGGCGCCGCCGAGGTCCGGGGTCTGGAGCGAGTCAACCAGGGAATCCGCGACGAGATTGCCCAGGGTGGACTCGCTGCCACGGTCATCGCGTGACGCCGGTGTGGTGGTGGTGGCAGGGGTGAACGCGGTGGTGATATCCGCCGTCACCGCTCCGACCGGCTGGTTGCCGTCCACTGCTGCGTCGGCGAGGGCCTTGTCAACGATGGTCTTGACGGCGGCGACCCGCGGGTAGGCGGCCGCGAGGTCGGCTGCCGGCTGGTCAGCGGAGGTAGTGCGCTTGACGTTGCCGGCCTTGTAGCTGGTCACCGACATGGTCTTGGTGTCGATGGTCAGCTGGATCTGGCCGATGTACTCGCCGTAGTTGCCGGTCTGGACGATCGGGCGGGTCTTGCCCTCGATGCCGGGGACCGGGGCATCCCAGGCGTACTGCTTGTGGGTGTGGCCGTTGAAGATGGCCGCAACGTCCGGGGTGACCCCGGTGACCATCTTGGCGAAGGGGCCGCCGGCGGCGACTTCCTGCGCCAGGGTGGAACCTTCGGGCGTGCCGGAACCGGCGCCGTCGTGGTTCTCCACGATGATCACGTCGGCGATTTTCTCCGCCTTGATCCTCGCGGCGACCCGGTTGATGGCGTCGACGGCGTCACCGAACTCGAGCTCGGCGATGCCGGCGGGGGTCACCAGCGAGGGAACTTCCTGCGTGACGGTGCCAATCACGGCGACCTTGACGCCGTTCAGATCGAGCACGGTGTACTCCGGCACGGCTGGCTCGGTGGTGCCCTTCTTGTAGACGTTGGCGCCCAGATACGGGAACTTGGCGTTGCTGCCGCCGGCGATGACACGGTCCCGCAAGTCCGCCCAGCCGCCGTCGAACTCGTGGTTGCCCACAGCCGAGGTGCGCAGGTCCAGGGCGTTCAGCACATCGATGGTCGGCTGGTCCTTGGCCACGGCCGAGGCGAACAGCGAGGCGCCGATGTTGTCGCCCGCGGAGAGGAATGCCGTGGCGCCGGGGGCAGCCGCGGCCCGCAGCTTCTCGATGGTCCCCGCAAAGAACACGGTGTTGGAATCGATGCGGCCGTGGAAGTCGTTGATGCCGAGGAGGTTCAGTTCAACGCTGGCGGGGGTGGACGGCAGGTTCAGGCCCACCACCACCGGATCGTGGTCGCTCGCCCGGAACTGGTCCGGAGCGTAGTAGTCGGTCACGTTGTTGTTGTACCGGCTGTACTCCAGGGCGACGGACTCCACGGAGTTGATGTTCCAGATATCGGCGCCGGTGACGACGGCGTTGGCACCCGGCGAGGCGAGGATGTGGTCCAGCGAGCCCACGAGGCCGCCGAACAGGTAGGAGTGCTTCGCGGACCCGTCGGCGTTCGTGGCCTTCTCGTCCTGGTTGACGTACCCGGCGCCCGTGAGGACGTTGATCGGGTCCTCCTTGGCGTAGGAGTTGAAGTCACCGATCAGGAAGACCTTGTCGGTGCCTTTGGATTTCTGCAGTTCGTCCGAGAACGCCAGCAGCGACTGGGCCTGGGCGGTGCGGGCGAGGTTCGAGGCGCCCTGGCCCTTGTCGGTGTCGTCCGGCGTGGCGGCTGAGCCCTTGGACTTGAAGTGGTTGGCGATCGCGATGAACTTCTTGTCATCGGAGGCGCCGACCGGCTTGAAGACCTGTGCCAGCGGCTTGCGGGCGGTGGCGAAGGCGACAGTGTCGTTGTGGATGATGGATTCGCCCACCGGCTCTGCTGCGGCCAACTTGTAGATGAAGGCGGTGCGGATCATGTCCTCGTCAGCCAGCGGGGGTGCGTTGGCGGGCGTGCGGACGTAGTCCCAGATCCCCGGCGTGGCGATGTTGAGGTTGTCGACCAGCTTGGCCAGGGCATCGTCACGGTTCTTGCCGAACTGAGCCGAGTTTTCGACCTCCATGAGGGTCACGACGTCGGCGCCGGACTTGGAAATGGCGGCGACGATCTTGTCCTGCTGGCGCTGGAGGTTGGCGGCGTTGGCCGCGCCGCGGGCGTCGCAGCCGCCACGGACGGTGATCGGGTTGCCGTCACGGTCCGTGTAGTAGGTACATCCGGTGAGCTGGTCGCCCGTGGTGGGGAAGTAGTTGAGCACGTTGAACGAGGCGATCTTGAGGGTGCCCCCGACGGCCGCCGGAGCGTCCGTGCGGGTGGTGGCGCCAAAGGTTGCCGGCTGGACCGTGTCCGCGTTTGCGGGGGTCAGCTGGGTCAGCGGCTGGAACTTCCAGGAGTTGTTGGTGTAGCTGAGCACAACGTTGGTCTTGAAGTTCACCGGTGTGCCGACGCGGACGTGTTCCGCCGTGGTCAGGTACGGCAACCCCAGGGCCTTGCTGGCGGCGTCCTTGAGGAAGTTGGTGGTGGCGCCGTCGTCGAGCCTGATGCCGCGGGCGGCATTGGCGGTGACGGTGGCGGTGTACTCGGCCGAGCCGAACGGCGCGACGGCGGTGGGCTGCTCCAGCGGGGTGGTGCCTCCGGCCAGGCCGATTTCGCCGTACTGGTTCAGCGAGAAGTTGTCAGCGACGGTCAGAGGTCCCTGCGGGGTCAGCAGCATGCCTTCGAGCGATTCGCGGAAGTCTTCCCCGGCCGGGAGCGCAAAGCCGGTGGCCTTGACCTCGGGGGCGGCCTCGGTGAGCTTCTTGAGGTCCGCCGCGGCGGCAACACTCATCTGGGTCATGCCGAAGTATTCGCTGACCGCGCCGGTCACCTCGACGTAGTCGCCGATCTGGACGGAACCGGCCGTGGCGGCCGAGAAGACGAAGACGGCGTCCGACGCCGGGTGGTTGGCCGGCGTCAGATCGCCGCCGGTGCCGGGGGTCTGGATGTAGTAGCCGGCGAACCCGCCGGTGGGGAACGTCGCGGTGACCTTGCCGCGGGTGGTGACCGAGGTCCCCACGAGCGGGCTCGCGGTGCCGCTGCCCTGGATCTCTGCGATGGTTTTGGCTGCCGGGGGAGTGCCGGGGCCCGGATCGACCGGAGGACCGACGGGCGCAGCTGCCCCGTTGGCTGCCCCGGGGGTGACCGTGGCGTTCAGGGTGAAGTCGGCGGAGTTGTTGTTGCTGTCAACGCCGTTGGTGCGGTTCAGGCTCTTGACGTCGGTGTTGCTCGTCGGTGCGGTGGCTGCCTGGGTTTCGTAGGTGTTGGAGGTTCCGTACCCGAACAGATCGGCAACGTTGGCGGCCTCGATGACCGACCCGGAGGCCAGCGGGTTGACTGCCGTCGCCTGCCTGGCCAGCACGATGGTGCCGGTGGTGCCGCTGGGCGCGAATTTGCTGCCTGCATCCAGATCTGCGGCGGGGAGTTCCGGCGCCGTCGACGTCGTCGGATTGTTGCCGGTTGCCTTGATCAGGTAGAAGCTCTTGGCAGCAATGCTGCCGGTCAGCGGTACGACGTTTCCGGGAACGCCCGTACCTGTCGCGGACCGGTACTGGAGTGACCAGCCGTCCAGTTGGACCGGGGCCTCGGAGGTGTTGTAGAGCTCGACGAACTTGCTCTTGTAGGCGGCTCCCGCGCTGCCGCCGCTGAGGTATGCCTCGTTGATGATGACCGGCGAGGTGCCGGCCGCTGCCGGGGAGACCTCCACGGCGAACGCCGGCACAGCGGCCAGCGGGGCTGCGATGAGCCCCGCGGACAGCGCTGTGCCCAGCGCGGTTTTCCAAGGTATGTGTTTCATCCGCTCTAACTCTCATTAGGTGCCCGGTGGGGCTGGTGGAATGTGCCCGGGTGATGCCCGCGGACCGGCCGGTCTTTACTCCTGGTCAAGTAATGCCCGGCACATCAAAACAGGTGTGAATGAACGCCGCGTGTCCGGCATGTGCATTCGGCGAGACGTCCCCCAGCGGAACGCGTCTCAGCCGACACGGGGCCACCAACGGTGCTCCCCAGCGACGGAGTTGGTGTTGCTCCCGACCGGGGCCGGGTGGACCTTGCCGGGCCACTCGGGGCCGGCATGCCAAAGAGAATACCGGCCAGTAGCCCACGTGGAAGTGGCTGGCCGGTATTTCCCAGAGCAGTTTTGCGCAAGGACTTGTGAAGTTTTTCCGCAGCTTCCCCTCGGGTCAGCGGCGGGGCTCAGTTGCCCTGTGCCGGGATGTCAGCGCCCTGCGGTGCGGTCTCCGCAATGATCTTGAACATCGCCCCGGTGGGGTCAGTGAGCGTGGCGAGCCGTCCGAACGGGGTATCGGCGAGCCCGTCGATCACCGTGGCGCCCAGGGACACGGCCTTCTCGGCGGAGGCGTCCGCGTCCTGAACGGCGAAGTAGACCTGCCAGTGGGAAGGGGCCTCGGCGGGGAGATAGCCCGAGGCATCCATGATTCCTGCCTTGGCGGCGTCGCCAGCGCCCAGCGTGGTGTAGCGGAAGTCAGGGGTGTCACTCATGACCTCGGTGTCCCAGCCAAAAACGTCCTCGTAAAACTTGACCGCCGTGGCATAGTCCTTGGTGTGAAGCTCGTGCCACGCCGGCGTTCCGGCTTCGGCGGCGAGTTCGTAGCCCTTCATCTCACCGGGCTGCCAGATGCCGACGGCCGCGCCGGTAGCGTCGCCGATCATGGCCATGCTTCCTTGCTCGGGCACGTCCATAGGTTCCAGGTAGACCTGGCCGCCGTGCTCCGCCGCGACCTTGACCGTCGTCCTGGCGTCGTCCGTGCGCAGGTAGGTGGACCAGACGTCCGGGAAGTTCGCCTGGCTTTCCTGTTTCTGCATCATTCCGGCCACGGGCCTGCCGTTCTTCCGGGCCGTAATGTAGCCGCCGTATTTTTCCTGGTCGCCCGTCTCGAAGGTCCAGCCAAAAAGTTCGCCATAGAACGCCTTGGCCTTTTCCGGGTCGGAGGTCATCAGGTCGATCCAGCACGGCGCTCCGTTGGTGTGTTGGGGTGTTGGCATGGTGGGCTCCTGCTCTGTGCTGCGGCCATTGTGGTGCCGCCGGGCGGCCGGATTCTTATGGGAGGTGAAGACACAGTGAGACTATTCCGGCGCACCGACGGTTTCAATGGTTTGCTGTGGCCCGGCCCGGCCCCGCCCCCGCGTGCCCCCGCCGCGTGCCCCCGCCGCGCGCCCGATCGGGTGCTTCGGCGCCGCGGGTGCAGATCAGGGCGCATCCGCCCCCCGCATCCGCCCTGATCTGCACACGCGGCGGTCCGAGCCTGCCCGCATCCGCCCTGATCTGCACACGCGGCGGTCCGAGCCTGCCCGCATCGACCGGCACTTCCGGCCGCCAGCGCCTACCCCGTCCACCGGAACCTCCTACGCCATCCCCGCAGGTTCCACCCTCTCCGGCGCTGAGGCTGTGGATAACCCGGCGTAGTCCGCACCGCGTTGTGGCCTAATAGGCCCATGGCAACCGCGAAACCCCTTCCGGCGGAGCTGGCGGCGAGGTCCTTCACTATCAGCGAGGGCCGGCTGGGTGGCATTTCCCCGTGGCGGGCCAAAGCCAAGGACATCCATGTGCCGAGCCGCGGCATCCGCGTGCCGATCGGTCGGCAGCAGTCCCTGCTGGAACGGGTGCGGCCATATACGGAATTGGGGACGCCCGACACTGTCAGCTACTACTCCGCGGCCGCCCTTCACGCCTTGAAGCTCCCGGGCAGCCTGGCGCAGGGGAGTCCGACGCCCATGGCAGGTCTGCTGCACCTGACCAGGCCGGGGTCCGCCGCTCCCCGCCGTAAGGGCGTCATCGGCCACCGCGCCATGCTGGAGCCCGCCGATATTGTCATGCTGCAGGGTGTCCCGGTCACTTCGATTCCCCGGACCCTGCTGGACCTCGCCGGGACGGGTGCCCTGACTCTTGAGGACCTCGTCGTCATCGCCGACGACCTCGTCTGCGAGCATGTGCGCTACCAGCACCCGCGGACCGCACGCATGACGTTGGAGGAGCTCCTGCGCTATGCCGGGAGCCGCAAACCGGTGTCGGGTCTTCGCCTGCTGAGGAAGTCGCTCGGGCTGGTCCGCGTGGGCGTCGACTCGCCACCGGAAACCAGGCTCCGGCTGCTCTTTGGCCGCTCCGCGCTGCCGGCCTTCGAGCCGAACCACGTGCTGTTGGATGAACAGGGCGCTCCGCTGTGGATCGATCTCGCCTGCCCCGAGTTCCGGCTGGCGGTGGAGTACGACGGCGGCCATCACCTCACGCCCGAGCAGCAGTTGGCCGATGCGCTGCGCAACGAACGCACCGTCGGCGCGGGCTGGCGACAGCTGGTCATCAACAAACTCGACGTCGGGAATGGCGAGAGCTGGGTGCTGGCGCGTGTGCGGCAGGCCCTGCGGGCACAGGGATGGCCAGGATGATCCCGCCCGCCTGATGAGTATGTCTGCCTCTGCCTGCCGCCGACCATTTGTTTGCGCACAGCTGTTACCGCCCAAACCCAGGCTCTGCCGGGCAGTGGTACGCCGCGGGAGCAGATCAGGGCGTATCCGCGCCCGGCATTCGCCCTGATCTGCCCACCGGCGGCCCATTTGTACACCCAGCTGTTTTTACCGCCCAGGCCCAGGCCAGGGCATCGCCCAGGTCCAAGCCGCCCGCGCCCGCGCCCGGGCCATCGGCGCACGGCAGGCCCGGGCAGCCACGCAAAAATGCCCCTGCTTTCGCGGCAAGCGCTGAAGCAGGGGCATTATTCGCGGAAGGTAAGAGATTCGAACTCTTGGTACGGGGTTACCGCACACTGGTTTTCAAGACCAGCTCCATCGGCCGCTCGGACAACCTTCCCTACGGAGTAGTGTTTCATAGGCGGTCGGTGCAACAAAAACGCGGTGCGCCCGCGGCCGGGGGCAACTCCTCCGCCTACTCTGGAAGACTGGAAGAATGGGCTCCGGGCGTGGGGTGCACAGCGCATGCCCGCAAGAAGCCTGCAAGAAGTCTGCACGAAGCCAGTTACGAACCGGGAGTTCTCCATGAAGGCTGTCTATATCTCAAAGCCGGGCGGACCCGAGGCCCTGGAGGTCCGCGAGGTCCCGTCCCCGGTGCCCGGAACCGGCGAGGTGCTGATCGACGTCGTCGCCGCGGGGCTCAACCGTGCGGACGTCCAGCAGCGCAAGGGCTACTACCCGCCCCCGCCCGGCGCCTCGGAGATCCCCGGGCTGGAAGTCTCCGGCCGGATTGCCGGCTTCGGACCCGGCGTAGCCAAGCCGTTCTCTGTGGGCGACAAGGTGGTCGCCCTGCTGGCCGGCGGCGGCTATGCCGAACAGGTGGCCGTCCCGGCGGGACAGGTTCTGAGGGTCCCGGACGGCGTCGACCTCGTCACTGCCGCGTCACTGCCGGAAGTTGCGGCCACGGTGTACTCCAACCTGATCATGACGGCGCAGCTGCAGCCGGGAGAGACTGTGCTCATCCACGGGGCAACCGGCGGCATCGGCACGATGGCCATCCAGCTCGCGAAGGCCTTCGGAGCCGTGGTGGCCGCCACGGCGGGCAGCGCAGAAAAAGTCGGCACCGCCAAGGCGTTCCTTGGCGCGGACATCGCGATTAACTACGCCGAGGAAGACTTCCCGGAGAGCCTTCGCGCGCAGAACGGCGGCAAAGGCGCGGATGTCATTCTCGACGTCGTCGGGGCCAAGTACCTCACCCAGAACCTCGACGCGCTGGCCGACTACGGGCGGCTGGTGGTGATCGGCCTGCAGGGTGGCACGAAAGGTGAACTGGACCTCGGCAAGCTGCTGAGCAAGCGTGCCGCGATCATTGCCACGGCGCTGCGCCCGCGGCCCGTGGAGGAGAAGACCGTGATCATGGATGCGGTCCGCGAGGCGGTCTGGCCGCTGATCAGCGATGGCCGGATCCGCCCGCTGGTGGCAAAGACCTTCCCGCTGGAGCAGGTCAGCGCCGCGCACCGGTACTTCGACAGCGGCGACCACGTGGGGAAAATCCTGCTGGTTATGTAGCACACATATTCCAGTTTTGGCATATCAGAATTGCTTCGGCATACCGAATCACTGTAGTGTAATTCCATACGCGGTATACACGCGTCTTGGGGCGCGTGTATGCTGTCGTCCCGCTACCCTCCGGGAGCATAATGTCCATCCGTCACAGCCTCCTCGCACTCCTGCAGGACCGGCCACGCTATGGCTACCAGCTCAGGATCGAATTCGAAGACCGCACCGGATCCTCCTGGCCCCTCAATATCGGGCAGGTCTACACCACCCTCGATCGCCTGGAACGCGACGGCCTTGTCACCAAGGACGGCGCCGACGGCGAGGGGCACGTGGTTTACAGCATCACCCCCGAGGGCAGCGCGGAAGTCCGCCACTGGTTTACTTCTCCTGTTCCACGGACCCGCCCTCCGCGGAACGAACTGGCCATCAAGCTCGCGCTGGCGCTGACGCTTCCCGGTGTGGACGTCGGCGCCGCCATCCACGCCCAGCGCGCCGTCTCCATCCGGGCCCTCCAGGACTACACCAAGGCGCGCAGGGATACGGCGTCGCAGCACCGTTCCGCGGACACCGCCCGGCTGCTGGTCCTGGATTCCCTCATCTTCCAGACCGAAGCCGAGGTGCGATGGCTGGACCTCTGTGAGGCCCGGCTCATGCAGCTGGCCGGCCCGCCCGCCTGACCCCCGAGGCCCGCCGGCCCGACACCTAAGGCCTACCCGCAAGTAACACCCGCCGGTAATGATTCCGCCGTTGGGCGCGTTTGGTCGGCCGTTCATCGACTCCACCGGCCCTTCTGGCGCAAAGCCATACCCAAGATTCGCCGCTGTTGGTAGGGTGCCTTGGGGCACATCTGTCGAGTGGATTTGCCCGGTTGGGGTTTCTCAAGGAGGAGACATGGGCACAATGCCAGATGGCACGCCAAAAAACTTAGTAGTCGACGACGGCATCACGCCGGATCCGGCTCTGCCGCCCACGTCCGTGGACGTCTCCGTGCTCGAAGCCGAAGAGCGCAAATGGACGCCGGCCAAGATTGCGCTTTGGGTGGCGATCTCCCTGCTGGGCGCCGTGGCATGGTTCATGCTCGCGATTGTCCGCGGTGAAACGGTCAACGCCATCTGGTTCGTGTTCGCCGCGGTCTGCACCTACCTGATCGGCTACCGCTTCTACTCCAAGGTCATCGAGCGCTACCTGCTCAAGCCGAACGATCGCCGGGCCACGCCCGCGGAGTACAAAGCTGACGGCAAGGACTACGTCCGCACGGACCGCAACGTCCTGTTCGGCCACCACTTCGCCGCCATCGCCGGTGCCGGTCCCCTGGTGGGCCCGATCCTCGCAGCCCAGATGGGCTACCTCCCGGGCACCATCTGGATCATCTTCGGCGTCGTGTTCGCCGGAGCCGTCCAGGACTACGTCGTGTTGTTCTTCTCCATGCGCCGCGGCGGACGCTCCCTGGGCCAGATGGCCCGCGAGGAACTCGGCGTCATCGGCGGCACCGCCGCCCTGGTCGCCACCCTGCTGATCATGGTGATCATCGTCGCCATCCTGGCCCTCGTCGTCGTCAACGCCCTGGCCGAAAGCCCGTGGGGCGTCTTCTCCGTCGGCATGACCATCCCGATCGCCCTCTTTATGGGCATCTACCTGCGCTTCATCCGCCCCGGCAAGATCATGGAAGTTTCCCTGATCGGGTTCGTGCTGCTGATGGCCGCCATCATCGGCGGCGGCGCCGTTGCCGCCACTGACTGGGGCCATGCCTTCTTCACGCTGGACAAGGTCACCATCGCGTGGGCGCTCATCATCTACGGCTTCATCGCAGCGATTCTCCCCGTCTGGCTCCTGCTGGCCCCGCGTGACTATCTCTCCACCTTCATGAAGATCGGCGTCATCGCGATGCTGGCCGTGGCAGTCATCGTGGTCCGCCCGGAAATCTCCGTCCCGGCCTTCAGCGAATTCGCCAGCCGCGATAACGGGCCCGTCTTCCCGGGCGCGGTGTTCCCGTTCCTCTTTGTCACCATCGCCTGTGGTGCGCTTTCGGGATTCCACGCCCTGATCGCCTCCGGCACCACGCCGAAGCTGATCGAGAAGGAACGCCAGACCCGCTTCATCGGGTACGGCGGAATGCTGATGGAGTCCTTCGTGGCCATCATGGCCCTCGTCGCGGCGATCTCCATTGACCGCGGGCTCTACTTCGCGATGAACTCCCCGGCCGCACTCACCGGCGGCACCGTGGAAACGGCGGCCGCCTGGGTCAACAGCCTGGGATTGTCCGGCGTGAACATCAGCCCGAACATGCTTGCCGAGACGGCTGCCAATGTCGGCGAGACCAGCATCATCTCGCGCACCGGCGGAGCACCGACCCTCGCCGTGGGCCTTGCCCACATCATGCAGCAGTTCATCGGCGGCACCGCCATGATGGCCTTCTGGTACCACTTCGCCATTATGTTCGAGGCCCTGTTCATCCTCACCGCGGTCGACGCCGGCACCCGGGTTGCTCGCTTCATGCTGCAGGACTCGATCGGCAACTTCATCCCGAAGTTCAAGGAACACTCCTGGCGTCCCGGCGCGTGGCTTGCCACCGCCGTAATGGTCGCGGCCTGGGGCGCCGTGCTGATCATGGGCGTCACGGATCCGCTGGGCGGCATCAACACGCTGTTCCCGCTGTTCGGCATCGCCAACCAGCTGCTGGCAGCCATCGCCTTGTCCGTCTGCCTGGCCATCGCGGCCAAGAGGGGCTCCTTCAAGTACCTCTGGATCGTGGCGGTCCCGATGGCCTTCGCGGCCGTCGTGACCATCACGGCCAGCTACCAGAAGATCTTCTCCTCCACTCCGGCGGTCGGCTACTTCGCCAACAACGCGGCCTTCTCCAAGGCACTCGCGGACGGCAAGACCTCCTTCGGCACGGCGAAGACCGTCCCGGCCATGGAAGCCGTCATCCGGAACACCGCGATCCAGGGCTGGCTTTCGGTCATCTTCGTGGTGCTCAGCATCATCGTCATCGTGGCCGCGCTGATCGCCACCTACAAGGCGTTCCGCAACACCAAAGCCGGTGTGATCAACACCGACAACGAGGATCCGGCCCTGCCGTCCCGGGTCTTTGCCCCGGCTGGACCAGCTCCCACTCCGGCAGAGCGCGAGCTGCTCGCGAAGTGGAACCAGCTGCCGGCGGACCACCGGACCGCCAAGGCAACCCACCAATAATGCGGAGGCACAAATGAACGCTGTAGTGGCAGGCTTCCGGGGATTCACCCGGTACCTGGGTGGTGTGATGGGTGCGGATGCGTACGCAAAGTACCTGGCGCACCACGCTGAGGCCGGTCACGGTGCCGCACCGATGACCGAAAAGGAATTCTGGCGGGACCAGACTGACCGTCAGGAAGCCAACCCGCAGGGCCGTTGCTGCTGATCGGTTTCGACTGATGAGCGCTGCCGCTACGGAGGGCGCCGCCGGGCACATCAGTGCTCGACGGCGCCCTCCGCCGTCGTTGTTTGGCCTCCGATCCGCGCCGACTGCTGGGCCGCGCAGCGTTGGCCGCAGATTGGCCGGTGCGCGGCTCCGGGCTCGTGAGAGTATGAAGCCATGAGCGATCCACATGACACTCAGTCCGCCGTCGGTTTCCCGGTCGAAGCCACCCCCCTGAACTCGCCGCCGGCCGGCGACGGCAGGCAGGCGGCGCCGGGCGGCCAGCCCGCAGCCACGGCCGGTGCGCGGGCCAAATCCAGCCAGCTCCAGGACCTCGTTGACGAACCCGCGAAGGTGATGCGGATCGGCACCATGATGAAGCAGCTCCTCGACGAAGTGAAATCCGCACCCCTCGACGAGGCCGCGCGGGTCCGGCTGGCCGAAATACATGAACGCTCGATCAAGGAGCTGGAGGACGGCCTGGCGCCGGAACTGGTCGAGGAGCTGGAACGGATCACCCTTCCCTTCCCCGAGGACGGAACCCCGTCGGATGCGGAGCTGCGGATCGCCCAGGCGCAGCTGGTCGGCTGGCTGGAGGGCCTCTTCCACGGAATCCAGACCGCCCTTGCAGCCCAGCAAGCCGCCCGGCAGCACGCCGCCGCGCAGGCACAGCTCCGCCAGTTGCCGCCCGGGACCATGATCGCCCCCGGGGTGATCATCGGCGAGAACGGCGAGCCCCAGCGCGCCGCCGTGCCCCGACCCGGTGCGGATCCCTCGCAGCCTCCCGAACCCGCAAGCCCGGACCACGGTCCCGGCCAGTACCTGTAAGGCAACGTTGGGATTTTTCAGCTCCGCCCGGCAGGGACGCAAAGACGACGCCGAACTCGGCAAAGGCCTCTGGCGGCGCGCCTACGACCGCTTCACCCGGGGGCTCGACCGCTACCACCAGATCCTTGAGGGGGTGGAGGACGAGGCCCTCTATGCCGAGCTCCTTGAGATCGCCAACGAGCTTTCCGCGCTCTCCGGGCGGGTCCGGCAGGTCTGCGTGGAAGCCCAGCGGCGCGCACCCAGCGAGGGACTCGACATTCCGGGGAGCCTGACCGGAGTCCACCGCGCACTCTCAACGGCCGGCAACTCCCTGGCCACCACGGCCGAAGCAGCCGCGATGCTGCGGCTCGCCCTCGGGCCGGCCCCGGCCGGCGCGGAGTCGGTGCGGCGCCGTGCCGCGTCGGTACTCGAGCAGGTCAACGACGCCGAGCGGCGGCTTGCCGAGGCGGCCGCCGCGGAGTGAGAGGTCCGGGCAGGCGCCCGCCTGGGCGGTTATTCCCGGTTATTCCCGGTTAAGCGCCTAGCTTAGCCGCCTCTGATTCACTGGCGATCCGGCCCGCGCATTGGCAGGATTGCGGGATGACTTTCTCACCGGTACTGACTTTCAATGACGGCAACACCATTCCCCAGCTTGGCTACGGCGTTTGGCAGGTTGAAGACGACGTCGCCGAGAAGGTGGTCGTCCAGGCTTTCGAGGCAGGGTTCCGCCACATCGACACCGCCAAGATCTACGGGAACGAGGCGGGCGTCGGCCGCGCGATCCAGCGCTCCGGTCTCCGGCCCGAGGAAATCTTCATCACCACCAAGCTGTGGAACGCGGACCAGGGCTACGAATCCACGCTGAAGGCCTTCGAGGAATCCATGGAGCGCCTGGGCCTGGAGACACTGGACATGTACCTGATCCACTGGATGCAGCCCAAGCAGGACAAATACGTCGACACCTGGAAGGCTCTGATCGAGCTGCAGAAGCAGGGCCGGGTGAAGACCATCGGCGTCTCCAACTTCACCAAGGAAGGCCTGCAGCGACTGATCGATGAGACCGGCGTCGTACCGGCCATCAACCAGATCGAACTGCACCCGTTCTTCAACCAGGCAGCGTTGCGGGAATTCAACGCCTCCAAGGGCATCCTCACCGAGGCCTGGTCTCCGCTTGGCCAGGGCGGCGAGCTGCTCGAGAGCCCGGTCATCGGCCAGATCGCGGCAAAGCACAACGCCACACCGGCGCAGGTTGTCATCGCCTGGCACCTGTCCATCGGCAACGTGGTCATCCCCAAGTCCGTCACCGAGGCCCGCATCCGGGAGAACTACGCCGCGCTGGATGTCAGCCTGGATGAGACCGATGTGCAGGCCATCAACGGCCTGGACAACTCGGCGGAGGGCGCAGGCCGCATCGGCGCCGACCCGGCGGTCTCCGACTTCGCATAGGCCGAGGCCGGGGCAACCGCCGGCGGCCTAGTCAGCAGCAGGGCCTCCATCCGGACCGGGTGGGGGCCTTTCTGCTGCCTGGTGACATTAGCGGTCCGGGCTAGGCGGCCTTCCGGCCTTCCTGCACCGGTACCGCGTCGATGATCGCCCAGCCTTGCTCGTCAGCGACCCGGCGGCTGGCGAAGCGTTCGGCGTCGGAGACGTCGTCGAAGGTCTCGGTGCGAATCCGGCCGCAGTCGGTGTCCAGGTAGGTGACTTCAAAGTACTGGTTGGTGTCCATGATTTAAGTGTGCGGCCGGCCTCCGACACTATTTGGCCATCACTCCGGCGTGTTGCCAAGCCGCAGCACGCGTTCCCGGGCCAGATCCTCAGTGCGGCGGGCCTTCTCCGCAGCCCGTGCGGCCTGTTGCGCCTGGGCAGTGACCAGTTCACGCTCTTTTCTGGCGGCCTTCAATTCCTGCTCGCGCCGGGCAAGCTGCTCCCGCAACTCCCGGACGGTCTCGGAAAGCTCCGTGGTCAGGGCGGTGGTCGAGGCCAGCTCCTCCTCGTGCTGCCGGGCGTCCGCTGCGGCTGCCGTGGCGGCCTCTTCCGCATCCCTGAACGCCGCCCGGGCCCGTTCCAGCGCGGACGGTGTGGATCTCCGCGGCTCCTGCCGGACAGCCCGCAGACGGGGCCGCGCCGGCTCCTCCGTGGGTGCGGCCCCGGCCCCGGTCCGGGCAGAGACTCCGACCCGCACAGACTTCACGGGCGGGCCGGTCGGGGAAACGGCTGGTGCCGAGGCCATGGGCTCCAGCCCGGGAAGCGCAACGGCACCGGCAAGATCCACCACGTCGACGCCGTCGGCGGACAGCCCCCGGAGCAGGCGCCCGGACTGCACGGCTGCCGCGGCCCCCGCATCCGCTGTTGCCGCCCGCAGCGTCGCTTCCACTTCCGCCGCGATCGCGGCGCTGATCTTCCGGCCCTGCTGCTCGGCCACCTCCCGCGCGGCCTTGACCGCGCTGCCGAGGAGCTGGCGCCGTTCCTGTCCCAGCCGGCGGAGCTCCGCGGCGTCGAGGGAGGACTGCGCGGTCCGCATGGACTGCCCCAGCCCGGCGAGTTCCCGGAGGGTCCCCGGCCGCCGGCGGACGAGCATGTTCACTGTCCACGCCGCCACAGACGGCTTGGTCAGGGAACGCAGCTCGGCAGCGCGGGACGGCTGGTCTCCAGCGGCGGCGGCATCCTTGGCGGCAGCAGTCCGGGCGGGAATAAAGTCATCGAACGGGAGGGCATAGAGTCGTGCCGCAACATCCGCCAGCCACTGCTCTCCCATGCAAGAATCATAGAAGCCCGGCCCCGGCGGCGACGCCGCCAGCGGGCAGTTACCCCGGAGAAAAGGGCACCATGATCGAACTAGCTGGGCTGCCGGCCCACATCCTGCTCATCCACGCCGTCGTTGTACTGGCGCCGATCGCCGGCCTCGCCGCGATCGTATATGCCGCGGCGCCACGCTGGCGCAGCTACCTGGCCTGGCCGCTGGGAGTGCTGTCCCTGGCGCTGGTCCCGGTGTCCCTGCTCACGGCGGAGGCCGGGGAGCAGCTCCAGAAGGCCCGCCCTGCCTCCGCCCTGATCCATGAACATGCGGAACAGGGGGACGTGCTCAAGGCCGTTTCCGTGGTGTTCTTCGTCGTCATCGCCGCGACGCTGATCGTGAGCTATGAGCCCATCGGCCGGCGATTCGCCTTCCTGGGGCACCTGCGGACCAACCGCGCCGTCCAGATAGCCGTTCTGGTCGTTGCGGCGGCTGCCGGGGCTTTCTTCGTCTACCAGAGCATCATCACCGGCCATTCCGGCGCTGCTTCCGTCTGGGCCCGTTGACCGGACCGCCACGCGGCGACGGACCCTGCGACACCCCGCAGAGGCCAGCCAACACGGGGCCCGGCGCAGCCGCGGGCGGGCCCCGCGCCCTCCCATGGCACGTCCGCCGTGCCACCGAGGCCCTGCACACGCTCGAGGTCAACCCGGACACCGGTCTGGATTCGGACGAGGCGGCCCGGCGGCTCGAACTCTACGGCGCCAATGAACTCCGCTCCGCACCGCCCGTGCCGCTGTGGCGGAAAATTCTGCGGCAGTTCCAGGACCCGCTGATCTACCTGCTGCTGGCCGCCATCGGCATCTCGGTTCTGGCCTGGGCGGTGGAGGGTGCTGCCGGCGTACCGATTGACGCGCTGGTGATTGCGGCCGTGGTCCTGTTCAACGGCGTCCTCGGCTTCGTCCAGGAGAACAAAGCTGAAAGCGCCGTCGCCGCGCTGCGGCTGATGACGGCAGCGACCTCCATGGTGCTGCGGGATGGCGAGCTCAGAACTGTTCCCTCCGCGGAGCTGGTGCAGGGTGACATCCTGGTCCTCAACGAGGGCGATTCCGTCGGTGCAGACGCCCGCCTGATCACGGCAAGTTCCCTGGGGGTTGCCGAGTCCTCCCTCACTGGCGAAAGCGCGCCTGTCTTCAAGGACCCCAGCACCCTGAGCGGCGTCGTCGCCCTCGGCGACCGGCTCAACATGGTCTTCAAGGGGACGGCCGTCGCCCGGGGCGTGGGACGCGCCGTGGTCACCGGGACCGCGATGGACACGGAGGTCGGCGCGATCGCCGGGATGCTGGCCGCCGCCGAGGCTGCCCCTACCCCGCTGCAGCGTGAGATCGCGGGCGTGAGCAAGATGCTCGGCATCACGGTGATCGCGATCGCCGTCGTGGTGATGGCCACGATCATTGTCGTCAACGGCGTGTCCTCGCTGAGCGGGCTCGTCGCTGTCCTGCTGCTGGGGGTCTCGCTCGCGGTGGCGGCTGTTCCCGAGGGACTGCCTGCCATCCTTTCCGTGGTGCTCGCCATCGGCGTCCAGAATATGGCCAAACGCCAGGCCGTCGTCAAAGAGCTGCACTCCGTGGAAACCCTCGGCTCCGCATCGGTCATCGCTTCGGACAAGACCGGAACGCTCACGCGCAACGAGATGACCATCTGCAGGATCACCACCGCCTCCGGCCGGGTCGAGCTCACCGGTGTCGGCTACCGGCCGGAGGGCGGCGTGCTCCGCGACGGCCAGGAAGTGCGGGATCCGGCCCTGCTCCAGGAAGCACGCATGGTGCTGGCCGGCGGTTCCTTCGCCAATAACGCGCAACTTCGGGAACGCGACGGCGAATGGGAGATCCAGGGCGACCCGACGGAAGCGGCGTTCCTCGTCGCCGCCAGGAAGCTGGGCGGCGTCACGGACCGCGTGGGGGAGTTCGAACGGCACGGCGAAATCCCGTTTACCTCGGAGCGGAAACTGATGTCCGCGCTGGCCCACCACCGGGAGGGTGGCACCCTGTCCCTGGTCACGAAGGGCGCTCCGGACGTCCTGCTGGAACGCTGCACCGGCCTGCAGCTCGGCGGGGACGTCGTACCGATGGACGCCGGCCGCCGCGCCCGGGCCCTGGCCGACGTCGAGGAACTCTCGGCCCAGGCCTTCCGAACCTTGGGGGTGGCCTACCGCCAGTACACCGAAGCGGACCGTCACGAAACGGACGTGCTCGATGAGGAAGACGAGAGCACGCTCGTGTACGTCGGCGTCGTTGGAATCCTGGACCCGCCCCGGGCCGAAGCGGCAACCGCGGTGGCTGAGGCCCGGCGGGCCGGCATCCGCGTAGTGATGATCACCGGGGACCACCCGCTCAGCGCGGCGCGGATCGCCGGCGATCTGGGAATCTCCGGGCCGGGGGAGCGGGCAGTCACGGGCGCCGAACTGGACGAACTGGACGCGGACGGTCTGCGGGCGCTCACCCTGAACACCTCGGTGTATGCGCGGGTGGCGCCGCAGAATAAACTGCAGATCATCACCGCCCTGCAGGCCCAGGGCAACGTGGTGGCAATGACCGGCGACGGCGTCAATGACGCGCCGGCGCTGAAGAGGGCGGACATCGGCATCGCCATGGGCGTCACCGGCACCGAGGTCACGAAGGAAGCCTCGAACATGATCCTGGGCGATGACAACTTCGCCACGATCGTCTCGGCGGTGCACCAGGGCCGGGTCATCTTCGAGAACATCGAAAAATTCCTGCGCTACCTGCTGTCCTCGAACATGGGCGAGGTCTTTACGGTGTTCCTCGGCGTCGTGTTCGCCGGCGCCATGGGGCTGGCCGGAGCGAGCGCCGGTGAGGTCGCGGTGCCGCTGCTGGCCACCCAGATTCTGTGGATCAATCTCGTGACCGACTCCGGCCCCGCGCTCGCGATGGGCGTTGACCCGGAAACTGACGACGTCATGGCACGCGGGCCCCGGAAACGCAGCGACCGCATCCTCGGCCCGCGGATGTGGCTGGGCATCCTGAGCATCGGCCTGGTCATGGGCGTCGCGTCGCTGCTGACCATCGACATCTTCCTGCCGGGCGGGCTGGTCCCGGGCGGCACCGAACCGCTCGACGTCGCACGGACCGCCGGTTTCACCACCCTCGTGTTCGCCCAGCTGTTCAACGCCTTCAACTCCCGATCGGAGACGACGACGGCCTTCCGCCGGCTCTTCGTGAACAGATGGCTCTGGGGATCCGTCCTCCTGGCCACGGTGCTTCAAGTTGCTGTGGTCGAGCTGCCGCTCCTGCAGCGGGCCTTCGGGACCGCGTCCCTGGACCCCGGCCAGTGGGCCGTCTGCGTGGCCATGGCCTCGACCGTCCTGTGGTTCGACGAGCTCCGCAAGGCCGCCCTCCGGCTGGGCGGGCGGCGCCGGAACGCGCAGGCAGTCCGATGACGGGCGCCGGGTCCCGGCCCTAAGTCTGCCCCGAGGCGCTGCGGGTGCTGTGGAGCGCGAGAACCAGCACCACGAACGCGACCAGCTGCAGCACCGCCACCGCCACGATCAACAGCGGGCGGGTGCCATAAAGCGCGCCGTACAGGGCCCCGCCCGCCAGCGCGCCCGCCCCTTCGAAAGCGGCGAAGACACCGTACGCCGTCCCCTGGCGCCGGGCCGGCACCAGATCCGCGACCAGCGCCTTGACGGTCGAATCCTGGATGCCCACGGCGGTACCCCAAATGAGGACACCGGAAAACGCCAGCCCGGCCGCCGGCGCCAGGGCCAGGACCGGGACGGCCGCAGTCAGCAGCGGAAGCGCGAGGAGCACCCGGGCGCCGGAACGGTCATAGAGGACGCCGGTGGCGAGCGCACCCAGGGCCGCCGCCGTCATAGCGCCGGCGTACAGCAGCGGGACAACGGCCACCGGAACGGCCGCCGTCGTCGTGAGGTGGTAGGAGATGACACCGAAGGCAACCAGCCCGGCGCTCCAGAAGAACGCCGCGACAGCGAACAGGGCAAAGCTCCCCGTGAACAACGACGCCGGACGGCCGGCGGCGCCTGGCCGTGCCGGGTCCACGGCGGCCGGCGGACCGGCGACGGCGTCGGGCGGGGCCAGTGGACCGGTGCCCGGATCCGGCGGACCAGCGGCGGCGTCGGGCGGGGCCAGCGGACCGGCGCCGGGATCCGGCACCCGGCGGCGCAGCCGGAACAGCAGGAACATGGCCGCCGCGGCCGGAACGGACAGCACCGCGAAGGCAACCGAGAGGTTTCCGGTGGCCGCGAGGACCGCGGCAACCAGTACCGGCCCCAGCAGGGCTCCGAGGAGATCGAGGGATTTATGGACGGCAAAGCCGCGGCCGCGGCCCACCGGCTTGGCGACTGCGGCCAGCAGCACGGTCTTGGCCGGGCTGCGCACGGCTTTCCCGACCCTGTCCCCGATGATGAGCACTGAGGCGAGGACCAGGCCGGCTGCTCCCGCCCAGGACGCCACGGCCAGCAGGGGCACGCAGACCGCCGTGAGCGCATAACCTGCGATCGTGAAGGTCCAGTACCTGCGGGTCCGGTCGGCCCAGGGCCCGAACACCAGCCGGAGCCCCTGCGCCGCAGCTTCGGCGGCGCCCGTGACGAGGCCGACGAGCAGCGCCGAGGCACCCAGTTGGGCGAGCAGGGGGCCCGCCAGCGGCCGGGCCCCGTCGGAGACCGCGTCGGCGGCCAGGCTGACGAGCCCAAAGCCGATCACCGGACCCCAGACGAACCGCCGGCTGGCCCCGGGCAGGGCGGATCGATTCTCCCGCTCGCGGGCTGACAAGTTTCGGTGGGGCAGGCCCATTTCCCAAGACTCGCGGACGGCCCGTGGAAGGACAAGAGGCCGGGGAGCCTGCTTTTTGCTAGACGGTTTTCCGGATGGTCAGGAACGCCCACCCCGCGACTAACAGGCCGCCGAACGCCAGCAGGATCGCGCCCGGAACGCCGCGGCCGTCCCGGTCGTCGGGCGTCTGCGTCGCTGTGGGTGCGGGACCTGTCGGGTCCGGTATCAGTGCGCCAACGGCGGGGGCGCCGGTGGTCGGAGGAACCTCCGCCGGTGGCACGGCGCCGGGGTCGCCGGTGGGTTTCTCTTCCGGGGCGGGGGCCGGGGCGGGCGCCCTGGCAGTCCGCGGGGCGGGGAGATTTCCGGACGGGATCGGCGGGGGCGCCGGCACGATGGTGGCGCTGGCTGTCGGGGCAGGCTCCGGGTTGGGGCCTGGCCGGTTCGGGGGCGTCGGGCAGGTGCGTGCCGCCGCGCTCCCTCCGTTGGGATCGCAGGGAGCGGCGGCGGCCGGCAGTGCAGGCACCAGCAGAGGTAATGCCAGCATCAGCGCTGCCGTGATGGTGTAGCCGGCCGCTTTTGTGGTCTTCACCCGATCCATCGTAGGGGCGCGGCCGTTGTCAGGCCGGGACCTGGGCAGGGGCGATCCTGGCAGGGCGGCGGAGGCAAGGCCGCCGCCGCCCGAATGGCCGTGCCGGGTCCGGGCTACTGCCAGGCCCGGACGTAGTCGACCTTCATCTCGGAGGCCGGCCCGTACGTGGTGCTGGTGCCGGCTTTGCCGACATTCAGCACGAGGTACTGGGCGGCATTGCCGTCGTCGGTCGGGAAGGACTTGACCTTGACGCCGTCGACATAGACCTCGGAGACGTTGGCCTTACGCCACAAGCCGTAGGTGTGGTACTCGTTCCCCCAGCTGCCGGCGATGGTGCCCTGGTTGTGGGTTCCGGAGCCGGAGTGGTAGTTGGACGTCATCTTTCCCTGGAGCACTTCGGCGATGTCGTTCTCACCGGTGGCCGGCCAGGACTGGCCGGTGGTCCACCACGCGGGCCAGTTGTGCAGCACGGTTCCGTTGCCGGGGAAGGAGATGCGGGCCTCGGTGTAGCCGGTGCGGAACGCGTAGCCGGTTGTGGCGGCGTCGTTCGGGTTTGACGACACAAGGGCGCCGGTGCCGGCGTCCGAAAGTTTCAGCGAGAGGTTTCCGCCGCCGACGGAGACGTTCGCCGGGCTGGTCTTGACCTTGTTCATCGTGCCGCCGCCGAACCAGGAACTGGACCACTTGCTGGTGTCCAGTGCGGTTCCGTTGAAGTCATCGCTGAAAGTCTGGGACCACGCGCCGGGGACCCCCAAAGGCGCCAGCCCGGAGCCGGTCGAGGCCGGCAGGACCGTCAGGGGTGCTGCCGCAGGCGCGGGTGCTGCCGCCGCCGGAACAGGCTCAACCGCCGGTGCTGCCGCCGCCACTGCGGCGGCCGGCGCGGGCGCTGGCGCGGATGCGGGCGCCGCGTGCAGTGTGCAGGGAGGCACGCCGTCTTTGGTGTTCAGGGTGCACGTGTAGGTGCCAGTCCCGGCGGCTGCCGGGGCTGCTCCGGGGGCCGCAACAGCGCCGAGGGAAGCGGTGAGGGAAAGCACGGCTGCTACAGCCGCACCGGAAAACAAAGTTGTGCGTTTCTTCATGTACTACTCCTGGAGCTCACGCTCAGTTGGTGGCGCCCTCCCGCGCAGCGCCAAGGCGCTGGGGCAGGACGGAATGCGCCATTGTTCATGGCCGCACCGAGGGAGATTCACCGGCGCGCCAGAGATGTGGCCGCGTAACTCATCCAGGCAGCGATGTGCCTTCTCGTGCGCCTTTGGCGCAGGCGTCACCCATGGCGGGGCTGAACCCGCAGGAGGGCAAAAAAGAACGGCCCCGGCGACTGCGCCGGGGCCGATAGATAGAGACCAGAGCTTCCTGCCAGAATCGAACTGGCGACCTTCTCATTACGAGTGAGACGCTCTACCAACTGAGCTAAGGAAGCAACCGCCTGAAGTTTCCGGTGACCCGGTCGCTTCATGCCAGAGACAACTGTAGTAGAGTCCTCCGGCCCGGGTCAAAATGAGGGGCAAACGCCTCAGCAGACGGTGTTGTCCGCCGGGGTCTTGCCGTCGACCAGATAGCCGTCCACGGCGCTGCCGATGCAGTCGTTGGAGCGGCCGTAGGCCGTGTGGCCCTCGCCCTTCCACGTCAGCAGCGAGGCCTGGCCCAGCTGCTTGCGCAGGGAGGCCGCCCATTCCACCGGGGTGGCCGGGTCGCCCGTGGTGCCCACCACGAGGATGTCGGTCGAACCCTTGTACTCCACCGGTGCCGGGGTCCGGACGTTTTTGTACGGCCAGTCCTTGCAGTTGGTGCCGCCGAAGGCGAAGTACTTCCCGAAAGTGGGCGACTCCAGGCGCAACTGCTGCTCGTCCGCGCGCATCCCTGCGGTGTCCGTCACCATGGGGTAGTCCAGGCAGTTGATGGCAGTGAAGGCAAAGGTGCTGTTCGAGGAGTAGGTGCCATCGGGTTCCCGTTCGGCGTTGAAGTCGGCCAGCCGGAGGAACGGGGTCGGATCGTTTTTCATGATCGCGCCGAAGGCCTGCGTGAGCAACGGCCAGTTGTCGTTGTTGTACAGCGGGACGATCATGCCGGTGACCAGGGTGGACGCCGAAACCATCCGGCCGTCCTTTGCCCGCATGGGCTTCGCGTCCACGGCGGCGATCACGTCCTGGATCTGCCGGATCCCGTCGTCGACGCTGCCGCTGAGCGGGCAGCCGTCGGTCTGGAGGCAGTGTTCCACGTAGGAACGGAGTGCCTTTTCGAAGGCTTTGGCCTGGCCGCTGGTGAGCTCCTCATTGCTGAGGGACGGGTCCATCGCGCCGTCCAGGACCATCCGGCCGACGTTGTCAGGGAACAGCGAGGCGTACGTCGAGCCGAGGAACGTCCCGTAGGAGAACCCCATGTAGTTCAGCTTCGTGTCGTTGACGGCTGCCCGCAGGATGTCGAGGTCCCTGGCGGAACTGATCGTGTCGATCTTGCCCAGGACCGCTCCGGTCTTTTCCGCACACTTGGCGGCGATCACCTTGTTGTCAGCCAGGGTCTCGGCCACGCCGGCGTCGGTGTCCATGTCGTAGATCTTCGCCCGGGCGGCGTCGCGTTCCTGATCCGTCAGGCAGGTGACCGGGGCGGAACGCTGCACGCCGCGCGGGTCGAAGCCCACGATGTCATAATTGGCGCGGAGTTTTTCCGAGAAGTGGGTGGCGCCGGCGTCCCTGACGAAGTCATAGCCCGAGCCGCCGGGTCCGCCCGGGTTGATGAGCAGGCTGCCTTTGCTGGTGCCCTTCGTGGGCAGCTTGATCGCCGCGATTTCGATGCTGCCGCCGTCCGGCTTGCTGTAGTCCAGCGGGACTTTGACCTTGGCGCATTTGAAGTCGGTTTCGCAGGGGGTCCAGTCGACCTGCTGTGTGTAATAGCTCTTGAGCTCGGCGGGCGCCGAGGACGCGATCTCCGGCTTGGGTGTGCTGGGGTTGTTGGCCCCGCTGCCGCCGCCCAACAAGGTGCACGAGGAAAGCACCAGGGCCAGGGCCATGGCGCCTGCTGCCCGCACGCCGATCGCCACGGATCGGGATCTGGCGGGCACTGCTCGTGCAGACTTCATGCGGTTCTCCTTGGAGGATAGGAACTGGGCGGAGCGGCTGCCGCTTCACACCGGGTGGCGGTTGCGACTGGGGAGGGGTGTTCACCCGGGTCGGGTTAGTTAATGATCCCTCAGATGAGGCTGGCCGCCATCGACTCGATCGTCAGCAGCGGGGCCACGTTGGAAGTCGTAATCCGTTTGCGGGCTTTGTTGATGGCGTCCATGCGGGCCAGCGTGGTTTCGGCGGAGGAATGGCGCGCGAATTCAGTGAGTTCGCTCCTGAGTTCAACGTTGACCAGTTCCACGGCGTTACCCATCTGGATGATCAGCACATCCCGGTAGAAGGACAGCAGGTCGGTCAGTGTGCGGTCCAGCGAATCGGTCACCGAACGCTTGGCGCGGCGCTTCTGGTCGTCCTCGAGCTGTTTGACCTGGCCGCGCATGGCCGGCGGCAGCGTGCCGGTTTCCGGCGCGCCAAGGGTGGCAAGCAGCGCGGCCTTTTCCGCCGCATCGCGTTCATCGTTGGAGCTGTTGGCTTCGTCCGTAGCGATCTTGACAAGCTTTTCCGCCATCAGTACCGCTGCAGTCACGCCCCGGAGCCCCAACGGGAACCGCACGGTTTCGAGGCGCCGCTCGCGGGCTTCCGGGTCCCGGGCCAGGCGGCGTGCGATCCCGACGTGGCTTTGCGCTGCACGGGCCGCACGTTCGGCGACGGCGGGGTCGACGCCGTCGCGCTTGACCAACAGGGCGGCGACGTCGGCCGCGGGCGGCAGCCGCAGCGCCACCGCGCGGCACCGGGAGCGGATCGTGACCAGAACGTCGGCGGGGGAGGGCGCGCACAGCATCCATATGGTGCGGGGGGTGGGCTCCTCGATCGCTTTGAGCAGAACGTTGGTGGTGCGTTCCGCCATCCGGTCCGCGTCCTCGACGACGATGATGCGCCAGCGCGCTGAGGACGGCCGGTTCCCGGCGGTGGAGACCAGTTCGCGGGCCTCGTCGATGGTGATGGTGACCTTTTCGGTGCGCACAAAGGCCACATCGGAGTGTGTTTCGCCCAGGATGGTCAGGCAGGCTGCGCATTCGCCGCAGCCGCGCAGGCTGACGTCGTCCTGGTCGCAGTTCAAGGCGGCGGCGAAGGCCTTCGCCGCGTTGGACCGGCCGGAACCCGGCGGGCCGGTGAAAAGCCACGCATGGGTCAGGCCCTCGCCCTGCGCGGCCTGGCGCAGTTGCGCGACGACGGCGGGCTGGCCCTGGAGGTCGTCCCAGACACTCATGCGCTCACGCCCCGGGGGAGGGCCAGCAGCGATCCGACCCGGTCCAGGATCCGGGCGGCCAACTGGTCGACCGGGAGGTGTGCGGGGAGGACAAGGTACTGTTCCGGCCGGGCTGCGGCGAGGTCCAGGAAGGCGGTCCGGATTCTGGCGTGGAACTCGTCCGCCTCGGATTCCAGCCGGTCCTCGGCAGCGTCGCCCGCAGTACGCCGGCGGCGGCCGACCTCGGGGTCAACATCGAGCAGCACCGTGAGGTCCGGCTGCAACCCCGAAGTGGCCCAGTCGTTCAGGTCGCGCACCGCCTCGGTGCCCAGGTCCCGGCCGGCACCCTGGTAGGCGACCGAGGAGTCGATGTAGCGGTCGCTGAGGACAATCTCGCCGCGGTCCAGGGCGGGGCGGATGACCTGGCTGGCGTGGGCGGCGCGCGAGGCTGCGAAGATCAGGGCCTCCGTGTGCGCATCGATGTGGCCGTGGCCGTGATCGAGGACCAGGGAACGCAGCTTTTCGCCGATCGGGGTGCCGCCCGGCTCACGCGTGCGAAGCACCGTGAGGCCGCGCGATTCAAGGGCGGCAGCGAGTTCGGCTGCCTGCGTGGACTTGCCGGCGCCGTCGCCGCCCTCGAAGGCGATAAAGAGTCCGGGATGTTGGGTGGTCACTGCTCTAGACTACCGACAATCCCTGACAGCAATGCCCCCGGACGTAACGCCTTGGCAGCCCTGCGGGGCGCCAAAGTACCCTGTGACCATGAGTCTTTCAGAAGAACAGGCAGCCGCGCTTTCCGCAGAAACAGTCGTGGTGGCGGCGGGCCGGCCGCCGCGTGCGCGCGACGAGCCGGTCAACCCCCCGCTGGTGCTCTCCTCGACCTATTTCGGCACCGGACCGCTGGGCGACGGCGACCGCGGCTACGGGCGGTATTCCAACCCCACCTGGGACCCGTTCGAAGAGGCCCTCGGCCAGCTTGAGGGCGCCGGACTTCCGGGTCTCCTCTACGCCTCCGGCCTCGCCGCGGTCAGTTCAGCCCTCTCTCTGGTTCCTGCCGGGGGAGTGCTGGTCATGCCGTCCCACAGTTATGCGGGTTCCCTCGTAATGGCCACCGAACTGGCCCAGAAGGGTTTCCTGGAACTGCGCACCGTGGACATCGCGGACACCGACGCCGTGCTGGCCCAGCTCGCGCCGGCGGACGGACGCCCCGCCAGCATGCTCTGGCTGGAAAGCCCCACCAACCCGATGCTTGGCATCGCGGACATCCGCGCGCTGACGGCCGCGGCCCATGACGCCGGCGCGGTCGTCGTCACGGACAACACGTTCTCCACCCCGCTGGTCCAGCAGCCCCTCGCGCTGGGCTCCGACGTCGTCCTTCACTCGGTGACCAAGTACCTCTCCGGCCATTCCGACGTCGTGCTGGGCGCCCTGGTGACGTCCGACGCCGGACTCCGCGCCGCGCTGCTGCACCACCGAACCATCCACGGCGGCATCGCCGGGCCCTTCGAGGCCTGGCTGGCACTGCGCGGCCTGCGCACCCTGGCCCTGCGGGTCGGGCGCTCGCAGGCTTCCGCGGCGGTACTGGCCGAGCGGCTGAGCATGCACCCCAGGGTCGGCAGCATCCGTTTCCCGGGACTTCCCTCGGATCCCGGCCACGAACGGGCCAAGAGCCAGATGAAGGGCTTCGGGTCGGTGCTGTGCATTGAGATGGCCCCGGTGGCCGGGGGCAGCGGCAGCCTCAGCGGAGCAGACGCCGCGGACCGCATGATCCGGGCCCTGAAGCTATGGCTTCCGGCGACCTCACTGGGAGGCGTGGAGTCCCTGATTGAGCGGCGGCGCCGGCATACCGCCGAACCTGCCAGCGTGCCGGACAACCTGGTCCGGCTGAGCGTGGGGATCGAAAACGTCGAGGACCTCTGGGCCGATTTGGAGCAGGCCCTGTCGAGTCTGGGCCGCTAGGCTGGGGGGATGGACGGAAGAGCGCTTATTTACTATGTCGAAACCGGGGTCTACTTTCTCTTGGCCCTCGTAGCCCTTGCCCTTGAGGTGTGGGCGTTCTTCGATTGCCTGCGGCACAAGGCGAACGTCTTTGAAGCGGTGTCCAAGCGCACCAAGACTTTCTGGCTGGCCGTCACCGGCGGCGCCCTGGCCGTGGGGCTGCTCTCCCTGGTCGGCGGCGGAGGCGGGGGCCTGCTGGGTCCGCTGGGACTGTTCGGCCTCGCTGCCGTGACGGCAGCATCCGTCTACCTCGCCGACGTCCGCCCGGCCGTGAAAGACGCCGGCCGCGGCGGCAACCGCAACATGGGCCCCTACGGCCCCTGGTGATCCCCACGGCCCCCTAAGGCCCCGGGGCCACGGCCTCCCAGCCCACCGTCAGCTCGCCGAGCCGCCACCGGGACGGGCCGTCCTGGACCGGCCAGCCGCCGTCGCGCAGGGCCCGGCACATGGCCGTCCAGCGCTGCCGGTTCCCGAATGAGGCCAGCGGGGCAGCTTCCAGCCAGGCCTGGTCCATTGCCTGCAGGAAGGCCTGGATTTTCTCGCCCGGCACGTTCCGGTGGATGAGGGCTTTGGGCAGCCGCTCGGCCACTTCGGAGGGCAGCGCAAAACTCCCAAACCGCATGGACAGGCTCAGGCTCAGCGGTCGCTCGGCGTCCAGCGCCACCCAGGTGACCCGACGGCCGATCTCGTCGCAGGTGCCGTCAATGAACAGTCCTTCGGGCCCCAGCCGACCCTGCACCAGCCGCCAGATCGCCGCGACGTCGGCTTCCTCGTACTGCCGCAGCACGTTGAACGCCCGCACCAGGACGGGCCGGCCGGACACGGGCAGTTCGAAGCCGCCCAGTTGGAAGCTCAGACCGGGCCGCTCCAGTTCCTTGGCCAGCCGGACCCGCGCGGGCTCGATTTCAATGCCCACCACCCGTACGTCGGGCCGGACCGCGGACAGCCGTTCAAAGAGTTCGACGGCGGTGGCCGGGGATGCGCCGTAGCCCAGATCGACCACGAGCGGATCGGCCGCCCCGCGCAGCCGCCAGGCCTGCGGGCCGGTCAGCCAGCGGTCCAGCCGCCGCATCCTGTTGGGGTTGGTGGTGCCGCGGGTAATGTTGCCCACCGGCCGCCCGGCGCGCGGTCCGCTTTTCGCCGCGCCGCGTTTTTCCACGCCGCCTTTTTCCATGAAATGGGTATGCGGGGGCGCCACCCGCTCAGCCTTCTGCACCACAAGCCAACCCTATCCCCCAACGCCATCCTCCAACGCGGGGTCACCTCCGGCCCATGCGGCGCCCCGGGACGGGCGCGAAGTGACCCCGCGTTGCAGTGGCGGGGCGGGGATGTAACGCTCGGCACCGGCCCGGATCGCTCCGCTAGGATGAAAACCATGACTTACAAGCTGATTCTGCTGCGCCACGGCCACAGCGAATGGAACGCCAAGAACCTGTTCACCGGCTGGGTGGACGTTGACCTCAACGACCAGGGCCGTGCCGAGGCGATCCGCGGCGGTGAGCTTCTCGTGGAGCACAACATCCTCCCGGACATCCTGTACACGTCGTTGCTGAGGCGGGCCATCAACACCGCCAACATCACCCTCGACAAGGCCGACCGCGGCTGGATCCCGGTGAAGCGGGACTGGCGGCTCAACGAGCGCCACTACGGCGCCCTGCAGGGCAAGGACAAAGCCCAGACGCTCGCCGAATACGGTGAGGAGCAGTTCATGACGTGGCGCCGCTCCTACGACACCCCGCCGCCGCCCCTGGCCGACGATTCCGAGTTCTCCCAGGCACGCGATCCGCGCTACGCGGACCTCGGCGACGCGCTGCCCCGCACCGAGTGCCTGAAGGACGTGCTGGTCCGGCTGCTGCCCTACTGGGAATCGGACATCAAGGAAGACCTCAAGGCCGGCAAGACCGTCCTGGTCACCGCACACGGCAACTCCCTGCGCGCCCTCGTCAAGCACCTGGACGGCATCAGCGACGAAGCCATCGCAGGACTGAACATCCCCACCGGCATCCCGCTGGTCTACGAACTGGATGAGAACTTCAAGCCGCTGAACCCGGGCGGCACCTACCTCGATCCCGAGGCCGCTGCCGAGGCCATCCAGGCAGTCGCGAACCAGGGCAAGAAATAGCACGCTCCGGAAAGCACACCCCGGAATGAACGACGCCGGCCGGCCACCTCGCAAGGTGACCGGCCGGCGTCGTACGTTCCGCTGCCCGGCGCTGTGGGCCGGACGGGAAGGCTAGCTGTGTTCGATGCCGCTCGGCTGCCAGGCGCCGGTTACCAGGTAGGTGACCTTCTGCGCGACGGAGACACCGTGGTCGGCGAAACGCTCGAAGTAACGGCTGGCAAGGGCGACGTCGACGGTCGTGGCGGGGGACTCGTGCCAGTCGCTGCGGGCGATGGCCTTGAAGACGCTCAGGTGCAGGTCGTTCACGGCGGCGTTGGCCTTCATGATGTCCCGGGCCACTTCGAGGTCCCGGGTTTCCAGCAGCACGGTGAGCTTCCGGGCGATCAGCAGGTCATGCTGGGCGAAGCTCCTGAAGGTCTCGCGCAGCTGGGCCGGAACCACCGTGGAGGGGTAGCGGAGCCGGGCAAGCTGGGCCAGGTGGCGGGCGAGGTCGCCCATCCGCTCCAGGGAGGCGCTCATCCGCAGGGAGCCCACGAGCATGCGCAGGTCGCTGGCCACGGGGCCCTGCAGGGCCAGGATGTCGATGGCGCGCTCGTCGAGGCTGTTCTGCAGGAAGTCGATCCGCGCATCGGCCGCAATGACATCCTCGGCGAGGTCGATGTCGGCGCCGTCGAAGGCAGTCGTGGCTTTCTCAATGGCCTCACTGACCAGCTTTGAGATTTCGACGAGCTGTTCCCCCACTTGGGCGAGCTCTTCCTGAAAAACCTTGCGCACGTGTGCGTCCTTTCCTCGGAAATTGCCAGCCAACGCAGTGGCCGGTCCGTTTTCGGTTCACCTCTCGGCGCTTCAACGCTCAAGTCTTCCAGCCTCCGGTGAACTGTTACGCCTCAATAGGTGAACGTTAGCTGAACCGGAACCCGAATAGCGTTAGATTTCAGTTTCCGACGCGGGGCAGAGCATAAGCTGGAGCCGTGGATCCAATGCTCATCGGCGTGATCGCCGGCCTGATCGGCCTGTCGCTCGGCGTCTTTGGCGTGCTCGCATTCCGGGTCAGCGAGCAGCAGCGCAAAATCGTGGACGTCGAGTTCGAGGAACCGTCGATCCCGGAGGGAGCCGCCCAGGTGCTGGCTGCCATCGGCCGCGCCTTCGTGGTGGTGGACGCGATCGACGGCGTGATCCGCGCCAGTCCCGCCGCATACGCCTATGGACTGGTCCGCGGCCACACGCTGGTCCACGACCAGCTGCTGGAAATGACGGCCAAAGTACGGCGCGACGGCGTCATCCTCGAAAAGCAGCTCGAACTGCCGCGCGGCCCGCTGGGGCAGGGCACCATCATCGTCCAGGTCCGCGCCGCCATGCTGGCGGAGGAATACATCCTCCTGCTGGCCGATGACCGGACCGAATTCACCCGGACCGAGGAGGTCCGGAACGACTTCGTGGCCAACGTCTCCCATGAACTGAAGACCCCGGTCGGGGCGATCTCGCTGCTGGCGGAGGCGCTCGAATCCTCGGCGGATGACCCGGAGGCCGTCCGCCGCTTCGCCAAGCGCATGCACAAGGAATCCGCCCGGCTGGCCGCCCTCGTGCAGGACATCATCGAACTCTCCCGGCTGCAGGGCACCAATGTCACCCAGCAGGGCCGGCCCGTGGATATCAACACCGTGGTGTCCGAGGCCGTGGACCGCTCCCAGCTGCCGGCGGAAAGCAAAAACATCGAACTCGTCGTTGGCGGCCACACGGACGCGATGGTCTACGGCGACCAGGACCTGCTGGTGACCGCGCTGCGGAACCTGATCGACAATGCCATCCGCTATTCCCCGGAGAACACCCGGGTCGGAATCGGCATCCGTTCCAAGGACGGCCTCGTGGCGGTGTCAGTGACAGACCAGGGGGAGGGGCTCTCTGCCGAGGACCAGGAACGCGTCTTCGAGCGCTTCTACCGCGTGGACGCCGCCAGATCCCGGCACACCGGCGGCACGGGCCTGGGCCTGAGCATCGTCAAGCACGTGGTCGCCAACCACGGCGGCGAGGTGACCCTCTGGTCACGGCCCGGACAGGGATCCACCTTCACCATCCGGCTTCCGGAGCTGGAAGGCCAGGACGCCGACGGCGTTCCGCAGGCACGCAAACCTGCGGCACCGGTGGACGCCCCGCCTCCGCCCCGCACCCCGTCCCAGAACCCCCGATCCATACGAAGTGACGCCGCTGGCGCCCACGAGCAAGGAGCTACCGCTTGAGCAGGATTCTGATTGTCGAGGACGAAGAGTCGTTCAGCGACCCGCTGTCCTACCTTTTGGGCAAGGAAGGGTTCGAGGTGGAGGTGGTCGACAACGGGCTGGACGCCATCACCGAATTCGACCGCAACGGCGCCGACCTGGTGCTGCTGGATCTGCAGCTGCCCGGCCAGTCGGGCACCGAGGTCTGCCGGCAGCTGCGTCAGCGCTCGTCCGTCCCGGTCATCATGCTGACAGCGAAGGACGCGGAGATCGACAAGGTGGTGGGGCTGGAACTCGGCGCCGACGACTACGTCACCAAACCGTACTCCTCCCGGGAGCTGGTGGCCCGCGTCCGGGCCGTGCTGCGGCGCCAGGGTGAGCCCGAGGAACTGGTGTCCAGCACCGTGCAGGCAGGGCCGGTCCGGATGGACATTGAGCGGCACGTGGTCACCGTCGGCGGCGAACAGGTGTCGCTCCCGCTGAAGGAGTTCGAGCTGCTGGAAATGCTGCTGCGGAACTCCGGCCGGGTCCTGACCCGCGGGCAGCTGATTGACCGGGTCTGGGGATCGGACTACGTCGGGGACACCAAGACCCTGGATGTCCACGTCAAACGGCTGCGCAGCAAGGTCGAACCGGACCCCTCGGCGCCGCGGCACCTGATCACGGTCCGCGGCCTGGGCTACAAGTTCGAGCCCTGAGCCCGGAGGCTCTTCGGCCCGAACGGCGGCACAACCAGAACGCACACACACAAAAGGAGGGGCACCCTGCAGGGTGCCCCTCCTTGCTGTCTGTGAAGGCTAGTGGTTCGCGCTGCTCGTCGGCGACGGGGTCGGCGTCGAGGACGAAGTCGACGTCGGCGTCGCCGAGCCAGTGGTCACGCTGCCTGTCGGGAGGTACTGCTTGTAGTCGGGGATCGTTGCGTCCAGCACCGGCATCTTGAACTTGGTGCTCTGGTTGGTGCCGTCCTCGCTGATGCTCACCTCGACGAGGGAGCCGGGGGCGCCGCCGGTGCTGCTCAGGATTGCCTCGTCCGTGGATTCGTTGAGCAGCGTGTAGGAGTTCTTCTTGACCGGGACCTGGGTCTGGGAGCCGGCGGAACCAATGATGGTCAGCTTCACGTCCTCGGAGGACGAGTTGTAGACCGCACCGATCACACGGCCGGGCTTGTCCTTGCCGGCGGAAATGATCATCATGTTGCGCAGCTGCAACGGGCCGACGTTGGCCTGGGTTCCGTCCGAAGCGGCGTACTGCACGGAGGTCTGCTGCGGGTTGACGGCGCCACAGCCAGTGACGGACATCAGGCCGAGGCCCAGAACAGCCGTTGCCATTGCCAGCTTGCCGCGCTGGCCCCGGTTCATCGCAGTGAAACCCACGTCACGCACCCCTTGAGAGTCTTGGAACATTATTCAGCCATAGCCTATCGGCAATCCGCCCCAAACGAGGATTCGGGCAGTACACAATGCAGTACTCAAGGCCGCCGGCTCCGGCGGCGGCGGGTCGCTCGCGGGGGACGACGGGGGATGACGGGGGGACGGCACAGCCCCTTGGCAAAGGAAGTGCCATGCACTAATATCTGCTTTCGTCAAGGGGTCCGGAGGGTCCGTTTGAGGCCATTTTCCCCGTATTCATGCGGTTCTTGGGCACGTTCCATGGCAGTTGTATGCCTTAAACGTGATAAACTGGTCTGCGGGAAAGGGGAATGTCCACATGGTTTTTGAGGTCGGCGAGACAGTAGTTTACCCTCACCACGGTGCAGCCAAAATTGAAGAAATCAAGATGCGCACTGTCAAGGGCGAAGAGAAGATGTATCTCAAGCTCAAGGTGGCTCAGGGTGATCTGACCATTGAAGTTCCAGCAGAAAACGTTGACCTAGTTGGGGTCCGGGACGTAGTGGGCAAAGAAGGTCTGGAGCACGTGTTTGAAGTGCTGCGGGCCGAGTTCACGGAAGAACCCACCAACTGGTCGCGTCGATACAAGGCAAACCTGGAGAAGCTTGCTTCCGGTGACGTCATCAAAGTGGCAGAGGTCGTCCGCGACCTGTGGCGCCGCGATCACGATCGGGGTCTCTCCGCAGGAGAGAAGCGCATGCTGGCCAAGGCACGCCAGATTCTGATTTCAGAACTGGCGCTGGCCGAGAAGACTGATGAAGAGAAGGCTGCAAGCGTTCTCGACGAGGTCCTGGCTTCCTAGCAAGAGTCGAACAGACAAGAATCGAACCCCGGCAGCGGAATCGCTGCCGGGGTTTCTCTTTGCCCTTTTTTCAGCCCGGCGCCCCGCCGGGACGTAGTCTTGTGCGCATGGACTCAGCACCGAGAAACCCCGTCACCGCGGTCATCGTCGTCGCCGCCGGCTCCGGCCAGCGCCTGGGCTACGGCATGCCGAAGGCCAAGGTTCCGCTGGGCGGGGACAGCATCCTCACCCACGCCCTGCGGGGCGTCGCCGCCGCCGGCGTCGCCCGGCAGATCTGCGTCGCCATCCCGCCCGGCGACCCGGAACTTCACGCCCTCTGTGCGGCGTTCGAGCAGGAGCTCAAGGCGGAGCGCGGGCGCACCCCCGGCCTGGCCGCCGGCGTGCAGGTCCCGGCCGTGACGGTTGTCGACGGCGGCGCCAGCCGCGCCGATTCCGTGCGGGCCGCGTTGGCGGCGCTCCTGCCGGACACGGAAGCTGTCATGGTCCATGACGCCGCCCGTGCCCTGACGCCGGAGGCCGTCTTCCACCGGGTATCCCATGCCCTTGCGGCCGGCGCCCTGGCCGTCATCCCGGTCCTTCCCGTGGTGGACACGGTCAAGACGGTGGAACCGACCACCGGTGACGGCGCCGCGATCGCACCGGAGCTCGTGACCGGAACCGCGCCGCGGGAGAGTCTCCGGGCCGTGCAGACCCCGCAGGGCTTCGAGCTGGCCACGCTGAAACGGGCCCACGAGGCGGCCGTTGGGTTCGATGCGGGCCAGGCAGCAGCCGTCACCGACGACGCCATGCTGGTGGAACTTCTCGGCGTGCCAGTCCATGCGGTGCGCGGCGCCAGCCAATCCCTGAAGATCACAACGCCGCTGGACCTGATCCTCGCCGAAGGCCTCCTCGAAGGCCCGCTGGGCGCCCGCTGGGTGGAAGGCTGAACATGTCCGGCACCCAGCACACCCCGCCGCCGCTCATCCCACGGACCGGGATCGGCATCGACGTCCACGCCTACGCCCCCGAGGAGGCGCCCCAGCCGCTCTGGCTTGGGGGGCTGCTGTGGGACGGGGAACGCGGGCTGTCGGGCCACTCCGACGGCGACCCCGTCGCCCACGCCGCCGCAGACGCCCTCTTCTCGGCCTCCGGCGTCGGTGATCTTGGCACCCATTTCGGCACGGACCGGCCCGAGTATGCCGGGGCCTCCGGCGTGACCCTGCTGGCCGAGGCTGCCCGGATTGTCCGCGCCGCGGGATTCGAGATCGGGAACATCGCCGTGCAGTTCGTGGCCAACAGGCCCAAATTCGGCCCCCGCCGGGAGGAATCCCAGCGGGTCCTGAGCAAGGCCGCCGGCGCCCCGGTCAGCGTTTCGGCAACCACGAGCGACGGCCTCGGCTTCACCGGCCGCGGCGAGGGCATTGCGGCCACGGCCACGGCCCTGGTCTACCGCTCCGGCTCGGGGTCCCCGGAGTCCGTCGCCTAGGCTTAACCGAACATCCCTTCCCGCAACCCCAGGAGACCCCCGTGAAAAAGCTGCTGCCCGCCGTCGTACTGCTGGCCGGACTGCTGCTCACAGGCTGCGCCGCGACACCGAAGATGAGCATCCCGGACAGCTGCGCGTTCCTGAACAAGGACACCTTCGTCCCCACCGGCAACCAGCAGCAGCAGGCGGAACAGATCTCCAAGCACTACCAGGAAGTGGCGGACAAGGTCGCGCCCGAAGTGGCGGCCCCCATCCAGAAGATGGCCGACATCATGAAAGAGGTCGCCGGCACGTCCCTCGGGGCCAAGAGTGATGCGCAGACCAAACAGCTCACCGAACAGATGAACAAAATCGGCGAGTACTGCAAGTAGGCCCGGAGCGCGGTCCGCACGCCAAAGGCCGGGACCCCATCGGCTAATCTGGAGCGGTGACCCTGCGCTTCTATGACACTGCATCCGCCGAAGTCCGCGACTTCGTCCCCCTGGTTCCGGGCAAAGTGAGCCTCTACTACTGCGGCGCCACGGTGCAGGGCATGCCGCACGTCGGGCACATCCGCTCCGCCATCGCCTTTGACCAGCTCACCCGCTGGCTGCAGTACCGGGAGTTCCGCGTCACGGTGGTCCGCAACGTCACCGACATTGACGACAAGATCCTGGCCAAATCCGCGGCGTCCTTCGGACCGGACTTCGAGGACGAACCGGGCGCCGTGCGGAATGAGGAATGGTGGGCACTGGCCTACCGCTACGAGCAGGAATTCCTCAAGGCCTACGACACCCTGGGCGTCTCCCGCCCCACCTACGAACCGCGCGCCACCGGCCACATCCCCGAAATGCACGCCCTGATCCAGCAGCTGATCGGCCGGGGGCACGCCTACCCGGCCCTGGACGACTCCGGCGACGTGTACTTCGACGTGCGCTCCTGGGACAAGTACGGGACGCTGACGCGGCAAAAACTCGACGACATGCAGGGTGCCCAGGACGCCGACCCGCGCGGGAAGAAGGACCCCCGCGACTTCGCCCTCTGGAAGGGCCACAAGGCGGGGGAGCCGACGACGGCGAGCTGGGCCTCGCCGTGGGGCGCGGGCCGTCCGGGCTGGCACCTGGAATGCTCCGCGATGGTCACCAAATACCTCGGCGCCGAGTTCGACATCCACGGCGGAGGGCTGGACCTGAGGTTCCCGCACCACGAGAACGAGATGGCACAGTCCCAGGCCGCCGGCCACGGTTTCGCCAACTTCTGGATGCACAACGGCATGGTCACCTACGCCGGCGAAAAGATGTCCAAGTCGATCGGCAACACCGTCAGCCCCGCCGAGATGCTGGAGCTTGCCCCGCCCCGGGTGGTCCGCTACTACCTGGGCCAGGCGCAGTACCGCTCGGTGCTGGACTACCAGCCGACCTCCCTGCAGGATGCTGCCGCCGCGGTGGAACGAATCGAGGGCTTCACCACCCGCGCTGCCCGGGCCCTTGCCTCGGCCGGGGGCGAAGTCGACTTCGGCAGCCACGGGTCCGTTCCGGATGGCTTTGCGGCCGCGATGGATGATGACCTCAACGTCCCGCAGGCACTTGCGGTGCTCCACGACACGGTCCGCGCCGGCAACACCGCCCTCACCGCCGGGAAGCTCGACGCCACCCGGCAGGCACTGGTCAGCGTCAACGACATGCTGCGTGTCCTTGGTCTCAACGACACCGCGGGGACGGCAGCTGACGAACAAAGCAACACCGCACTGGGCGTCCTCGTGGAAGCCCAGCTGGCGGCCCGCGCGCAGGCCCGGGCCAGCAAGGACTGGGCCGCCTCGGACGCCATCCGCGATACCCTGGCCGCTGCCGGCGTCGTCGTCGAGGACGGCCCCGACGGCGCCAGCTGGAGCCTCAAGCGCGGCTGAACCGACGCGGTTGCCGGTGCTGGACCGGAGCGCCGCCATGCCCTGCGGTCGAGGATTTAACTCGAGTCAGTAGACTGGAGTTCAGACGTATCAACGAATCGCGTATTTAAAAGGGTGGAACTCATGGCCAACAACGGTCGCCGGTCGGTCAAACTGAAGAAGGGCCCCTCCGTCGGAACCGGCGGTCACGGCCGCAAGGCCCTTGAGGGCAAGGGGCCGACGCCCAAGGCGGAGGACCGCCCCTACCACAAGGCCCACAAGAACAAGCAGCTCGCGGAACGCTCCGCGGCCAAGCGCCCGGGCGCCCCGCGCAACGCCGGCGCCCGTTCCGGGCCCAAGGGCCGTGCCACCGAGGAAGTCGTCACCGGACGGAACTCCGTCGTGGAGGCCCTGCGCGCCGGCATCCCGGCCAAGGCCCTGCACGTGGCCATCCGCATCGAGATGGACGACCGCGTCAAGGAGTCCCTCAAGCTTGCTGCCGAGCGCAGCATCCCGCTGCTCGAAACCGGCAAGCCCGAGCTGGACCGGATGACCGACGACGCCATCCACCAGGGCCTCGTGCTGCAGATCCCGCCGTACGAATACCAGGACGCCTACGAGCTCGCCGAGGAGACCCTCGCGAGCTGGAAGAAGGGCCACGTCGCCAACGCGCCCCTCTTCGTCGCCCTCGACGGCATCACCGACCCGCGCAACCTTGGCGCGATCATCCGCTCCGTCTCGGCCTTCAGCGGCCACGGCGTCATCGTTCCCGAGCGCCGTTCCGTCGGCGTCACCGCCTCGGCCTGGAAGACCAGCGCCGGTGCAGCCGTCCGCGTCCCCGTGGCCCGTGCGGCCAACCTGAACAACACGCTGAAGGCGTTCAAGAACATGGGCATCTATGTTCTGGGGCTCGACGGCGACGGCGACGTCTCGCTGCCCGACCTCGCCCTGGCCACCGAGCCGGTCTGCATTGTTGTGGGTTCCGAGGGCAAGGGCCTCAGCCGCCTGGTCCGGGAAAACTGCGACCAGATCGTCTCCATCCCGATCGACTCCGCCATGGAGTCGCTCAACGCTTCCATGGCCGTCGGCATCTCCCTCTACGAAATCTCCCGCCAGCGCGCCGTCAAGTAGTCCGCGCCGGTTGTTGCGTCCCGGGCAGCCGGGCGTGGAACGCTCCCTCACATCTGGTGGGGGAGCGTTCGCGCTTAAGCCGCGACCGTCCACAAGCAACGCGGGGTCAGATCGCGCCCATCCGCGGCCCCGACATGGGCGCGATCTGACCCCGCGTTGGTGTGGCGGGGCCTAGAACCTGTGCCGGTTGGCGAGGACCGGGAGTTTCGTGCGGGCTTCCTTGACTGTGGCGGGGTCCAGGTCCGCGAACAGCAGGCCCGGGGCGCCGTCGAGCTCGCCGAGGACTTCCCCGAAGGGGGAGACGACGACCGAGTGCCCGACGCCGGTGGGAGCCGCACCCTTGGGCGCGATTCCCTGGCTGGCCGGGTCGCCCTGGCCGCAGGCGAGGACCAGGGTGGTGGAATCCGCGGCGCGGGCGCGGGCCAGGAGCTTCCACTGCTCGGCCTTGCCGGGTCCGGGTCCCCAGGAGGCGCACACGATGTTCACCTCGGCTCCGCGGTCCGCGTTTTCGGTGAACAGGTCCGGGAAGCGGATGTCGTAGCAGGTGGCGAGGCCGAACGTCACGCCGTGGAACGTAAAGGTGACGGGCTCGGCGCCGGCGTCCACGGTGTCCGACTCGGCGAAGCCGAAGGCATCGAAAAGGTGGATCTTGTCGTAGCTGGCCTCCACGCCGCGGCCCGTGACCAGGAGGGTGTTGCGCACCTTACCGGCGTCGCCAGCGGCCCCCGGGGTGAACATCCCCGCGACGATCACGATGTCCTGTTCGGCCGCGATGGCGCGTACCCGCGATGCCCACGGGCCGTCCAGCGGCTCCGCGATGTCCAGCAGCGAGTTGCCGAAGGCGCGCATGGTGGCCTCGGGGAACACAACGAGCTCTGCTCCGCCGGCCCTGGCCCGCGCCGCATAGTCCTCGACGAGGCCCAGATTTGCTCCAAGATCGCGTCCGGTAATGATTTGAGCGAGTGCAATCCGCACTATTACCTCCAATTTTGGCGCCTGTTCCAGTATGCAACGCCGCCATTCCGTAAACTGCACTTTGTCAGGAAAACGGAATCCGGGGCTATTTGTTCGGCCCCGCTAAACTTTAAGCAATGGTTATGCCCTACGTAGACACAGCTTCCACCGTAGACGCCTCGCGTGCGTTTCCGCTGGGAATCAGCGTTCCGTCCACCGGTTCGCCGGCAGTGGACGATCCTCGGAGTGCCTTCGCGAATGTGGCTGTCTACGCGCCGGGGGTGACAACCCTGGAGATCGCCTACCAGGCTCCCGGGGGCACCTGGCAATTGAAAACGTTGCCCAACGTGACCGACGGTGTGCACCACGGCATCGTCGAAGGCATCCCGGCCGGCTCGCGCTACGGGTTCCGGGCCAGCCCGGGCCACGAGGCGCTCCCGCTGCCCATGCCCGCCACGGATTTCGACGCCAACGGTGAGCAGCCGCTGCTGCTGGATCCCTATGGCCGTGCCGTGGACGAGCGCGAGGACTTCATCACGAGCGTCCGGATGGCGGGCGACTTCGACTGGGGCAACGACCGCGGTCCCCGGATTCCGTGGCGCAACACCATCATCTACGAGGCGCACGTCCGCGGACAGACCAAGCTCCACCCGGACGTGCCGGAAAATCTCCAGGGCACCTACGCCGGACTGGCGCACCCGGCAATGATCGAGCACCTGATCGCGCTGGGGATAACCGCCGTCCAGCTCCTTCCGGTGCATTTCCACGTGGACGAACCGCACCTGCAGAACCTCGGCATGACGAACTACTGGGGTTACAACACGGCCGCTTTCTTCGCGCTGCACCCCGGCTACGCCACCGAGGCGGCGCAGGCCGCCGGTCCGAAGGCCGTCCAGGACGAGTTCAAGGGCATGGTCAAGCTGCTGCACGCCGCCGGCCTCGAGGTCATCCTCGACGTCGTCTACAACCACACGGCAGAGGGCGGCCGGGACGGCCGGACGCTGAGCTTCCGCGGCCTCGGTGAAATGACGTACTACCGCAATGACGGCCACGGCAAGTATGTGGACACCACCGGATGCGGCAACACCCTGAACTTCGGCGATTCCCGCGTGGTCCAGCTGGTGCTGGATTCCTTGCGTTATTGGGTGACAGAGTTCCACATTGACGGCTTCCGCTTCGACCTCGCGGTGACACTGGCCCGCAATGCCGCCAACGAGTTCGACCCCCGGCACCCGTTCCTGGTGGCAGTCGGCGCCGATCCGGTGCTGTCGGCCACCAAACTCATCGCGGAACCCTGGGACGTCGGCTACGGCGGGTGGCAGACCGGCCGTTTCCCGGCCGGCTGGGTGGACTGGAACGACCACTTCCGCGACGCCGTCCGTTCCTTCTGGCTCGCCGACCGCGCCGCGATCGACGCCGGCGGGCAGGGCGGCTCGGTGGCCCGCCTCGCAGACGCGCTCTCCGGGTCCGCGAGCCTTTTCGAACCCTCCGGCCGGTCACGGCTCGCCTCGGTCAACCTCGTCACCGCGCATGACGGCTTCACCCTGGCGGACCTTGTGGCCTACGACCGGAAGCACAACGAGGCCAATGGCGAACAGAACCGCGACGGCCATGGCGACAACCGCAGCTACAACCACGGCTTCGAGGGCCCCACGGAGGACGAGGACATCCTTGCCCGGCGTGCACAGTCCAGCCGCAACCTGATGGCTTCGCTGATGATTTCCCAGGGCGTGCCCATGATCACCGCCGGCGACGAGATCGCCCGCACCCAGCAGGGCAACAACAACGCCTACTGCCAGGACAACCCCATCACCTGGATCGACTGGACCAGCACGCCGGAATCACACTCGATGCTGCGCACCACCAAGCGCGTGATCCGGCTCCGGAAGGAGTTTCTGGCGGGGCAGCCGCATGACTACCCGACCCGCGAGAAGCAGTCGTACTTCCATTGGTTCGACGAGCGCGGCGAGCCCATGGCCGGGGAGCGCTGGCAGGATCCGGGTCACCGGGTGGTGCAGCTCCTGCTCGGGTCCGACGACGGCCACGTGGACGGACTCGTGGTGGTCAACGGCGGCGCCAAGGACGTCAAGGTCACGCTGCCTTTGCTCAGCAATGAGGACGGGACCGGTAACCGGCTCTTCGAGCTGCGCCTGACCACCTCCGAACTCCATGACCGGCGCCAGGGCGTCCGGGTCGCTTCGGGGGAACGGGACGTCGTGCAGGCCAACTCCATCAACATCTACCGCACTTAATCCGGCCTGGATGCAGAGCTAAGGACGCGAAGAATGAAGGCCACGCGGCTGACAACCCTGCTTGCCCTGCTGGCCGGACTGGCGGTGCTGGCGTTTGTCCTGGCAGGGGTCCCGCAGGCCGGGACGGGCCAGCCCGACGCCGGCCCGGCCAGCGCCGCGCCGCGTGCCACCACTGCCGCGCCCGCACGGTCCGCCGCCCCTGCCGCGCCGCGTGCCGCCGTGAACCCCTCCGGGCTGCCGCAAGTCGGGGCCTCCGAGCTTCCCGCCGAAGCCCGCCAGGCCCTGGCGCTGATCGCCCGGGGCGGTCCGTATCCCTATCCCAGGGACGGCGTCACCTTCGGGAACTTCGAGCGCATCCTGCCGCGTCAGTCCTCCGGCTACTACAAGGAATACACGGTCAGTACCCCGGGTGAAGCGGACCGCGGGGCCCGCCGGATCGTGGCCGGACAGGCCGGCGAGAAGTACTACACCCCGGACCATTACAACTCATTCAAATTCATCGCTGAAGGCAAGTAGGAACCCATGAAGATTTACTCCGCAGACACCTGGACCATCGAGGAACTGCAGGCGCTGGTGGACGACGCCGGCCGGCGCGCCGTGCTGATTCCGGCCGCGGATACCAAGCGGGGCGTTCTGGAGACCTTCGCTGAGACGCTGGACTTCCCGGCGGATTACGGCGTGAACCTGGACGCCCTCAACGACTCACTGCACGACTTCGCCGATGCGGTCACCGAGGACGGCCAGACACCGATCACCTTCATCTGGGAAGTCCCGGCCGCCTTCCGCTCCGACCGGTCGTTCGGGGTCATCTGTGAAATCCTGCAGGACGCCGAACGGTACGCCGGCAAGAACCTGGCCGTCATCGCCGTCTGCCTTTAGGCCCGCATGAGACAACAGCGCCGCATCCCGGGGTTCCGGGATGCGGCGCTGTTGTACGGTGCTCTGGCCGTTGGCCGTTGGCCGTTGGCCGTTGGCTGGGGCTCAGGCGTTGACGATCAGGCGTTGACGATCAGGCCCAGTTCCGCCTTCGATGCCAGCGCAGTGTGTTTGGGCAGCACCCGGACCGTGTAACCAAAGGAGCCGGACCGGTCGATCACCACGGTTCCGCTGAAAAGGTGCCGGCCCTTGCCCAAGTCTTCAATCGACTTCAACTCGGCCACCGTGACGTCGGCCAGTTCGTCGCTGTCTTCCGCCCTGCCGTACGCGACCTCGACGGACACATCATCCGGGTCGAGGTCGTGCAGGGCCACGTAGGCGTTGACCTGCAACATGTCGCCGATCTGCGGGTCCTCCGAGACGCCCACCGAGTCCACGTGCTCCACCTGGATCTGCGGCCAGGCGGCCCGGACCCGGGAAATCCACGCCGCGAGGGCTTTGGCCTCGGCGAAATTGTCCTTCCCCGCACGGCGGCCGGCCACGGCGGCCGGCCGGTACAGGACATTGACGTAGTCCTTGAGCATCCGGTCCGCGGAGACGGCCGGGCCCAAATGGGACATGGTGTGCTTGATCATCGAGACCCAGTGCGTCGGGACCGCCTGCCGCCCGGGCTGGGAAGGCCCCGCGGCGCCGGCGCCGTTAGACACCGTCAGCCCGTAGAAGCGCGGTGCCACCTGCGTCTCCAGCAACTCGTACAGCGCAGCCGCCTCAATGTCGTCGCGTTCCTCGGGGGAGGCGTCGTTGTTGGCGGTCGGAATCGCCCAGCCGTTCTCGCCGTCGAACATCTCATCCCACCAGCCGTCCAGGACGGAGAGGTTGAGTGAGCCGTTCAGGGCGGCCTTCATGCCGGACGTGCCGCACGCCTCGAGCGGGCGCAGCGGATTGTTCAGCCACACATCGCAGCCCGGGAACAGGGTCCGGGCCATGGCGATGTCGTAGTTGGGCAGGAACACGATCCGGTGCCGCACCGCCGGGTCGTCGGTGAACCGGACGAGGTCCTGGATCATTTTCTTGCCCGCGTCATCGGCCGGGTGCGACTTGCCCGCGATGACCAGCTGGATCGGGTGCGTCTTGTGCAACAGCAGGGCCTTGAGCCGCTCGGGTTCGCGCAGCATCAGGGTGAGCCGCTTGTAGGTCGGCACACGCCGGGCGAAGCCGATGGTCAGGATGTCCGGGTCCAGCACGGAATCCGTCCACGCCAGCTCGGCGTCGGCCGCCCCGCGCTTCTTCCAGGCGGCACGGAGCCGGCGCCGGACATCCTGCACGAGGGACACCCGCATCTCCCGGCGGAGGGCCCAGAGGTCCTCGTCGCTGACGTTGTACGCGAGGTCCCAGCGGCCCTGCTCTTCCGCGTCGGCGCCGAACTGCTCCCGGGCCAGTGCCGTGACGCGCGGGTCCACCCAGGTGGGCACGTGCACACCGTTGGTGACCGAGGTGATGGGCACCTCCGAGTGGTCGAATCCCGGCCACAGCGCAGAGAACATTCCGCGGGACACCACACCGTGCAGCTTGGCCACGCCGTTGGCACGCTGGGCCAGCCGCAGGCCCATCACGGCCATGTTGAATACGAACGGATTGCCGTCGGTGTAGTCCTCGCGGCCGAGGTTCAGGATCTTGGCCACCGGCACGGCCGGGGCCAGCCCGGCGTCGAAGAAGTGCTGGATCTGCGAGACCTCGAAGCGGTCAATGCCGGCCGGGACCGGGGTGTGGGTCGTGAAGACAGTCGAGGCGCGGCCGGCGGCCAGCGCCTCTTCCCAGCTCAGCGGCTCCGCGGCGGCCATCATCTCCTGGATCCGCTCCACGCCCAGGAAGCCGGCGTGGCCTTCGTTGGTGTGGAAGACTTCCGGCGCGGGGCTGCCGGTGAGTTTCTGGAAGACACGCAGGGCCTTCACCCCGCCCATGCCCAGCAGGAGCTCCTGCTGGAGGCGGTGGTCGCCGCCGCCGCCGTACAGGCGGTCGGTGATCCCGCGGGCGGCCTCGTCGTTGCCCGGGACGTTGGAGTCCAGCAGCAGCAGCGGGACACGCCCGACGTCGGCCCGCCAGACGTGCGCCAGCAGCCGGCGGCCGTTGGGCAGCGGGAGGGAAATCTGGATCGGCCGGCCGTTGCCGTCCGGGGAGGCCTCGCGCAGCAGGGTCAGCGGCAGCCCGTCCGGATCCAGGACCGGATAGGTTTCCTGCTGCCAGGCGTCACGGGACAGCGACTGCTTGAAATAGCCGGCCTGGTACAGCAGGCCGACGCCGATCAGGGGCACGCCCAGGTCCGAAGCCGCCTTCAGGTGGTCGCCGGCGAGGATGCCGAGGCCGCCCGAGTACTGCGGCAGGACTTCGGTGATGCCGAACTCGGGGGAGAAGTAGGCGATGCACGCCGGCGCGCCGTCGCCGAGGCTCTGGTACCAGCGGGGCTGCTCCAGATACCGGTCAAGATCGTCAGCGGCAGCGTGGACCCGGCGCACCACGTCCAGGTCTGCGGCGAGACGCTGCAGTTCCTCCCTGCTGACCAGGCCGAGGAAGCTGACCGGATCGTGGTCACTCTCGGCCCAGATCTTCGGGTTCAGGCCCTCGAAAAGCTCCCGGGTGGGCCGGTGCCAGGACCACCGAAGATTGGTGGCCAGCCGGGCCAGCGGCCGGATCGACTCGGGAAGAACGGTTCGGACGGTAAATCTGCGGATTGCCTTCACCTGCGAAACACTAACGGACAAGTTGGAGGCTCGGAACCGCTTTAAGTTTCTTTTGCATAAATGACGGCCCGGCATCCGAAAAACCTGCGGAAAAGCGGAGCAGGCTTAGCAATCTGGCCGTTTTGTCGATAACGTCGAGGCTGTGACGACTAACTCGCGAACCAGTGCCGTGTCCAAGCAAAAGCCGAAGGCCCTGATCACGGAGGGCCTGCACTTTGGCCGTTTTCCGATCACCGCCGTACAGCCTTCTGTCGAAGGCGGGAAATTCCCTGCCAAAGCCGCTGTGGGTGAAACCCTGGTGGTGGGCGCCACCGCCTTCCGGGAAGGCCACGACCAGCTCGGCGTCAGCGCCGTCCTGCTCGATCCCCGCGGGAAGGAACGCCAGCGCGTCCGGCTCGCCCCGCCACGTGGCCCGCGCGGCATGGGAACCGACCGCTGGGAAGGTCTCCTGACCCCGCCCGCCACCGGCAACTGGTCCTTTGTGATCGAGGCCTGGCATGACCGCTACGGCACATGGCACCACAACGCCGAGGTCAAGGTGGAAGCCGGGATCGACGTCGAGCTGATGCTGGCCGAGGGCGCCGCGCTGCTTTCCGAAGCATCCGAGGACTCTGCCCGCCCGTCCGCTGACCGGCGGACGTTGCGGATGGCGGTCGTCGGGCTCAACGACGTGAGCAAGACCGCGGAGGAACGCCTCGCCGCCGGCTTCAGCGCGGACGTGGCCGCCGTCATCGCACGCCAGCCGATCCGCGAGCAGGTCACCGTCTCCGAGAGCTACCCGCTGCTGGTGGAGCGCGAGCTCGCCGGCCGGGGTGCCTGGTACGAATTCTTCCCGCGCTCCGAAGGCGCCGTCCGCAATCATGAGACCGGAGAGTGGACCTCCGGCACCTTCCGCACCGCCGCCAAGCGCCTCGACGCCGTCGCGGGCATGGGTTTCGACATCATCTACATGCCGCCGATCCACCCGATCGGCATCCAGCACCGCAAGGGACCGAACAACACCCTGCTGGCCGGACCGCACGATCCCGGCTCCCCCTGGGCCATCGGGGCCAAAGAGGGCGGCCACGACGCCATCCACCCGGACCTGGGCACGTTCGAGGACTTCGACGCCTTCGTGGCGCGGGCCGGGGAGCTGGGGCTGGAAGTGGCCCTGGACCTTGCGCTGCAGGCCGCCCCTGACCACCCCTGGGTCACCAGCAACCCCGAATGGTTCACCACCCGTGTGGACGGCAGCATCGCCTACGCGGAAAACCCGCCGAAGAAGTACCAGGACATCTTCCCGCTCAACTTCGACAACGATCCCGAGGGCCTGTCCAACGAGATCCTGCGCATCGTCTTCCTCTGGGTGAGCCACGGCGTCAAGATCTTCCGCGTGGACAACCCGCACACCAAGCCCGTGTGGTTCTGGGAATGGCTGATCGGCAAGGTCAACAAGAAGCACCCCGACGTCATCTTCCTCGCCGAGGCGTTCACCCGCCCGGCCATGATGCACGCCCTGGGGCGGGCCGGCTTCCAGCAGTCGTACACGTACTTCACCTGGCGGAACACCAAGGAGGAGCTGGAGGAATACTTCCAGGAAGTCAGCCACGAGTCCCCGGCCTACTTCCGGCCGAACTTCTTCGTGAACACCCCGGACATCCTGACCGAGTTCCTGCAGTTCGGCGGGCCGCCGGCGTTCAAGATCCGCGCCGCGCTGGCCGCCACGGCGAGCCCCAGCTGGGGCGTCTACGCCGGCTTCGAACTTTATGAGCACGTGGCCCGGCCCGGCGCCGAGGAGTACATCGACAACGAGAAGTTCGAATACAAGGCCCGGGACTGGGACGCGGCGGCCGAATCCGGCCGGACGCTTGCCCCGTACCTGAGCCGGCTCAACGCGATCCGTCACGCCCACCCCGCCCTTGGGGACCTGCAGAACCTGACGTTGCATGAGAGCACCGACAACGCCACTGTCGTCTATTCCAAACACAAGACCCTCCCCGACGGCACGAAGGACACCCTGATCATCGTCGTGAACGTGGATCCGCACGGCATCCGTGAGAGCACGGTGACGCTGGATTTGGCGGCACTGGACCTCGATCCGGACGACCTGACGCACAATGGCCGATTCATGGTGGATGATCTGTTGACCGGCGAGAGCTGGGAATGGGGAGAGTACAACTACGTTCGGCTGGACGCCCATGTCGAGCCAGCGCACATCCTTAGCATCCGGAGGCACCACCAGTGAGTTTCAGCCCGTCCAACCCCAACCAGCACTACAGCTCGAAGGGGTCCTATGAGTTGAACGCGCCGGGCCTCCAGCACGATCCGCACTGGTACCGCAAAGCGGTCTTCTACGAGGTCCTGGTCCGGGGGTTTGCGGACGGCAACGGTGACGGCTCCGGCGACTTCCACGGGCTGATCGAGAAGCTGGACTACCTGCAGTGGCTTGGCGTCGACTGCCTGTGGCTCCCGCCCTTCTTCCAGTCCCCGCTCCGGGACGGCGGCTACGACATCTCCGACTACAACTCCGTGCTCGACGAATTCGGCACCATCAGCGACTTCAAGCGACTCGTCGCGGAGGCCCACGCCCGCGGCGTGCGCGTGATCATCGACCTTCCGTTGAACCACACCTCCGACCAGCACCCCTGGTTCCAGGAGTCCCGCAAGGACCCGGACGGACCCTTCGGCGACTTCTACGTCTGGAGCGACACGGACGAGAAGTACGAAGACGCCCGCATCATCTTCGTGGACACCGAGGAGTCCAACTGGACCTTCGACCCGATCCGGCGGCAGTTCTTCTGGCACCGCTTCTTCAGCCACCAGCCGGACCTCAACTTTGAGAACCCCAAGGTCATCGATGCCCTCTTCGACGTCGTGCGGTTCTGGCTGGACCAGGGCATTGACGGCTTCCGGGCCGACGCCATCCCGTACCTCTTCGAAGAGGAGGGAACCAACTGCGAAAACCTGCCGCAGACCCACGAGTTCCTCCGCAAACTGCGCAAGATGGTCGACGAAAGCTACCCCGGGCGCGTGATCATCGCCGAGGCCAACCAGCCGCCGGCTGAAGTGGTCGAGTACTTCGGCACCGAAGAGGAACCGGAATGCCACATGGCCTTCCACTTCCCGATCATGCCGCGGCTCTACTACGCGCTGCGGGACCAGAAGGCCGCACCCATCATCGAGACGATGAAGGACACCCCGAACATTCCCGAGGGTGCCCAGTGGGGCACTTTCCTGCGCAACCACGACGAACTCACCCTGGAAATGGTCACCGCCGACGAGCGCGCCGCCATGCTCGGCTGGTACGCCCCGGATCCGCGGATGCGCGCCAACATCGGCATCCGGCGCCGGCTCGCGCCGCTGCTGGACAATTCCCGCTCCGAGATCGAACTCATCAACGCCCTGCTGCTCTCGCTGCCCGGCAGCCCCTTCCTGTACTACGGGGACGAGATCGGCATGGGGGACAATATCTGGCTCGAGGACCGCGACGCGGTCCGCACCCCGATGCAGTGGAACCCGGACCGCAACGCCGGGTTCTCCAGCGCGGACCCCGGCAAGCTCTACCTTCCGGTGATCCAGTCGCTGGTCTACAACTACAGCATGGCCAACGTCGAGGCTGAAGCCGCCCACTCGGGGTCGCTGCTGCGCTGGACCCGCCAGATCCTCAGCGTCCGCAAGAACCACCCGGCCTTCGGGCTGGGCGGTTTCGAGCACGTGGAAGCCGACCACGACGTGGTCCTCGCCTACCTGCGCGAACTGCCGGAAGGCAACCCGGCCGGTGAGGACAGCGAAACCATCCTGTGCGCCTTCAACCTGTCCCAGCATCCGGTGGCCACCACCCTGCGGTTGCCAAGGTTCGCCGGCCGCGGCCTGCGGGACGTGTTCGGCGGCCAGGCGTTCCCGGCGATCTCCGACGACGGCACCCTGACGCTGACCCTAGGCAGCCACGACTTCTTCTGGCTGCGGGTCCGCTCCGCTGCCTCCAACCCGGCGTCGCCCTACACCCAGGCCATGCCTATCCTGTCCATCGAAGGCTGACATGACCCGACCGACCCTTACCCCCGCCCTGAGCGGCCTGCTCGGCGGCTGGCTCCCGCGCCAGCGCTGGTTCCCCGTCAAAAGCGCGGAGTTCAGCTTTGAGGCCGCCGGAGGCCTCAGCCTCGCCGGCGCACCCGGCGCCGCATCGGGTACTGCCGAACTCGAGGTACTGCTGCTGGCCGTGGACTATCCGACGCCGGACGGCTCCCGGACCGACGTCGTCCAGGTCCCGCTCAGCATCCGCCGTGCACCCCTGGCCGGGGCGGAACCGGCACTGATCGGGGAGATGTCCGGCACCGGCCCCGACGGAACACCCGAAGCCCGGTGGATTTACGACGGCGTCCACGACCCGGCGTTCATCGCGGCGTGGCTGGAGCTCATGCGCACCGGCGGCACCACCCTTGCCGGGAATGCGGCCGGGCATCTCGTGGACTCCGGCTACCGCCTGCCCCGGGCGACCGGCCTGGTAAAGGTTCTCACCGGGGAGCAATCGAACAGTTCCGTGATTGTCGACGACGCCGAATCGGCGGCGATCCTGAAATTCTTCCGGGTGCTTTCCGACGGCCACAACCCCGAGGTCGAGATCGGTGCAGCCCTGACCGCCGGGCGCACCGTGGAAGTGCCGGCGACCCTTGGCTGGGTCACCGGCGACTGGCAGGCCCCGGACGGGGAGCAGGGCCCCCGCGCCGCGCACGGCGAACTCGCCGTGGCACACGAATTTCTTGCCGGCGGGCTGGACGCCTGGCGGCTGGCCGTCAACGCAGCCAGCAGCGGCCGCAGTTTCACCGCGGAGGCGCACGCACTCGGCGCCGCGACCGCCACGGTGCACCGCCGGCTCGCCCAGGCACTGGGCGTCGCCTCCGAGTCCGTCCCGGGCAACGACATTGCGCCGGGCGTGGCCCAGCGGGTGCGGCAGTCCTGGGCGCAGGCCGGGCCCGCCGTCGGCCCTTACGGTGAAGCGCTGGACAGGCTCCTCGTGCGCCTCGAAGGCAGCAGCGCCGGGCCCCTGCAGCGGATCCACGGCGACCTCCACCTCGGCCAGATCCTCCAGGTTCCTGGCGGCCCCGGGAAGGCGCCGCGCTGGGCCATCCTCGACTTCGAGGGGGAGCCGCTCCGGCCGATCTCGGAGCGAAATTTCCCGGATGTCCCCCTGCGGGACGTCGTCGGAATGCTGCGGTCCTTTGACTACGCCGCCGGCGCGGCCGTCCGCGAGCACCCGGAGGCCGACGTCCCGGCAACCTGGGTGGACGACTGCGCGGAGGCCTTCCTGGCCGGCTACGCGGAAGTCATCCCCGGCAGCATCGACCGCGACTCGCCCCTCTTCGTGGCGCTGTGGCTCGACAAAGCCCTCTACGAAGTCATCTACGAACTACGAAACAGGCCGGACTGGCTCTCCATTCCGGTGCACGCATCACGTCGTCTCCTCGGCAGTACAGGCTCCGGCGTCCCCGCCGAAGCCGCAGCGGAAGGTAACAAAATGACAGGTTCAGCACGTATCGACCGTCCCGGAAGTCCAATGCCGGTGCACGCGGATACCCTGGCGAGTGTCGCCGCCGGCGAACACCACGCGCCGCACTCGGTCCTGGGCGCGCACCTCGATGACCATGGCCACGTCACCATCCGCACGGTCAAGCACCTCGCCGAAGCAGTCTCCGTGGTGACCGCGGCCGGCAGTTTCCCGATGACACACGAGTCCGGCGGCGTATGGGTTGCCGTGCTGGAGCCGCTGGAGGCGGGCCACGTGCCGGACTACCGGCTGGAAGTGACCTACGAGGGACAGGCGCCGGAACCGGCCGATGACCCCTATCGTTACCTGCCCACCATCGGCGAACTCGACCTGCACCTGATCGGCGAAGGCCGGCACGAGCGCCTCTGGGATGTGCTCGGCGCACACGTCCAGCACTACAAGTCCGCCCTGGGCGACGTCGACGGTGTGTCCTTCGCCGTCTGGGCGCCGAACGCCCAGTCAGTCCGCGTCAAGGGCGACTTCAACGGCTGGGACGGCCGGCAGCACTCGATGCGGTCCCTCGGCTCCTCCGGGGTCTGGGAACTCTTTATCCCCGGCGTTGTAGCAGGGGCGTGCTACAAGTTTGAGATCCGTACCAAGCACGGTTACTGGGTGGAGAAGGCGGATCCCCTGGCCTTTGGCACCGAAGTCCCGCCGCTGACGGCATCGCGGGTCGTGGAGCCCTCCTACGCCTTCAAGGACACGGAGTGGATGGAAGCCCGCGCCGGCCGGGACCCGCACAACTCCCCGATGAGCGTCTACGAAGTGCACCTCGGCTCCTGGCGGGTCGGGCTCAGCTACCGGGAACTCGCCAAGGAACTGGTCGAGTACGTCAAATGGCTCGGCTTCAGCCATGTGGAGTTCATGCCGGTGGCGGAGCACCCGTTCGGCGGCTCGTGGGGCTACCAGGTCACGTCCTACTTCGCCCCGACATCGCGCTTCGGCCACCCCGACGAGTTCCGCTACCTCGTGGATGAACTTCACCAGGCCGGCATCGGAGTGCTGCTGGACTGGGTGCCGGCGCACTTCCCCAAGGATGAGTTTGCGCTGGCGCGATTCGACGGCGAAGCCCTGTACGAGCACTCCGACCCGAACCTGGGCGAACACCCGGACTGGGGAACGCTGATCTTCGACTTCGGCCGCAGCGAGGTGCGCAACTTCCTGGTCGCGAACGCGCTCTACTGGTTCGATGAATTCCACATCGACGGACTGCGGGTGGACGCCGTGGCCTCGATGCTTTATCTCGACTACTCCCGTGAGGAGGGTCAATGGCAGCCCAACCGCTTCGGCGGACGGGAAAACCTTGAGGCCATCTCCTTCCTGCAGGAGGTCAACGCCACGGTCTACAAGACACACCCCGGGGCGGTCATGATCGCCGAGGAATCCACCGCTTTCCCGGGTGTCACGGCGCCCACGAGCCAGGGCGGCCTGGGCTTCGGCATCAAGTGGAACATGGGCTGGATGCACGACTCGCTCAAGTACATGGCCGAGGATCCGTTCAACCGCAGGTGGCATCACGGCACCATCACCTTCTCCATGGTCTACGCCTACACGGAGAACTTCCTGCTGCCGATCAGCCACGACGAGGTTGTGCACGGCAAGGGCTCAATGCTGAAGAAAATGCCGGGGGACCGCTGGCAGCAGCTGGCGAACCTGCGCGCCTTCCTGGGCTACCAGTGGGCGCACCCGGGCAAGCAGCTGATCTTCATGGGCACCGAATTCGGCCAGGAGGCGGAGTGGTCCGAGCAGCACGGGCTGGACTGGTGGCTGGCGGAGATCCCTGCGCACCGCGGGATCCAGCTGCTGACCAAGGACCTCAACGAGCTGTACACCTCCACCCCGGCACTGTTCGAACAGGACAACGATCCGGCCGGCTTCCAGTGGATCAACGGCGGGGACTCAAACCGCAACGTCCTGACCTTCATCCGCCGGGACGCTGCGGGCAACCCCCTGGTGTGCGCCTTCAACTTCTCGGGGGCCCCGCACGCCGACTTCCGTCTGGGCGTTCCCTCGGTGGGGGAGTGGCGGGAAGTGCTGAACACCGACGCCGACGCATACGGCGGCTCGGGTGTCCTGAACGCGGGCGCCCTGACGGCCACGGACGTCGACACCGACGGCCAGCCGGCCACACTCACCGTCACGCTGCCTCCGCTGGGTGCCGCCTACTTCAAACCCGTGAGCTGAGGCCAGGCATGCCGGCCCGGAAACGGGCAGCCTAGGTTTCGTCGAAGAGCCCGGAATCCCCGTGATTCCGGGCTTTTTGCCGCCCTGCAGCAGGGGCTGCGCGGGCGCCTTTGTCACCACGGCAAAGTGGTGGTAGAGTTTATTTCCGCGCTGCTCCCCGGAGTTGAACGGCCACCAACACCACGATGCCTCACGGCGAGACTGGGTTGGGATGCCGATTTGACTAGGGTGAAGCAGCCCGGTAAGTTTGTGAAGTTGCTCCGGAGCGATCCGCGACCTGTGGTTGTGGTGGTGCCGGGTGTGTCTGTTGTTTGAGAACTCAATAGTGTGCCAAGTTTGTTGATACCAATTTATTGTATTGAATTGGTTGAATTGACTGGATCCGCCACCCCGTGGTGTGGTCTGGTTTTTACAGCTGGTTTCAAATTTTGTGCATTGTGTGCATCCCGTTTTCCCGGGGGCGCATGGTGTGTCTGTTTTACTTCAACGGAGAGTTTGATCCTGGCTCAGGATGAACGCTGGCGGCGTGCTTAACACATGCAAGTCGAACGATGATGCCAGCTTGCTGGTGGATTAGTGGCGAACGGGTGAGTAACACGTGAGTAACCTGCCCTTAACTCTGGGATAAGCCTGGGAAACTGGGTCTAATACCGGATATGACTCCTCATCGCATGGTGGGGGGTGGAAAGCTTTATTGTGGTTTTGGATGGACTCGCGGCCTATCAGCTTGTTGGTGAGGTAATGGCTCACCAAGGCGACGACGGGTAGCCGGCCTGAGAGGGTGACCGGCCACACTGGGACTGAGACACGGCCCAGACTCCTACGGGAGGCAGCAGTGGGGAATATTGCACAATGGGCGAAAGCCTGATGCAGCGACGCCGCGTGAGGGATGACGGCCTTCGGGTTGTAAACCTCTTTCAGTAGGGAAGAAGCGAAAGTGACGGTACCTGCAGAAGAAGCGCCGGCTAACTACGTGCCAGCAGCCGCGGTAATACGTAGGGCGCAAGCGTTATCCGGAATTATTGGGCGTAAAGAGCTCGTAGGCGGTTTGTCGCGTCTGCCGTGAAAGTCCGGGGCTCAACTCCGGATCTGCGGTGGGTACGGGCAGACTAGAGTGATGTAGGGGAGACTGGAATTCCTGGTGTAGCGGTGAAATGCGCAGATATCAGGAGGAACACCGATGGCGAAGGCAGGTCTCTGGGCATTAACTGACGCTGAGGAGCGAAAGCATGGGGAGCGAACAGGATTAGATACCCTGGTAGTCCATGCCGTAAACGTTGGGCACTAGGTGTGGGGGACATTCCACGTTTTCCGCGCCGTAGCTAACGCATTAAGTGCCCCGCCTGGGGAGTACGGCCGCAAGGCTAAAACTCAAAGGAATTGACGGGGGCCCGCACAAGCGGCGGAGCATGCGGATTAATTCGATGCAACGCGAAGAACCTTACCAAGGCTTGACATGAACCGGAAACGCCTGGAAACAGGTGCCCCGCTTGCGGTCGGTTTACAGGTGGTGCATGGTTGTCGTCAGCTCGTGTCGTGAGATGTTGGGTTAAGTCCCGCAACGAGCGCAACCCTCGTTCTATGTTGCCAGCGCGTTATGGCGGGGACTCATAGGAGACTGCCGGGGTCAACTCGGAGGAAGGTGGGGACGACGTCAAATCATCATGCCCCTTATGTCTTGGGCTTCACGCATGCTACAATGGCCGGTACAAAGGGTTGCGATACTGTGAGGTGGAGCTAATCCCAAAAAGCCGGTCTCAGTTCGGATTGGGGTCTGCAACTCGACCCCATGAAGTCGGAGTCGCTAGTAATCGCAGATCAGCAACGCTGCGGTGAATACGTTCCCGGGCCTTGTACACACCGCCCGTCAAGTCACGAAAGTTGGTAACACCCGAAGCCGGTGGCCTAACCCCTTGTGGGAGGGAGCTGTCGAAGGTGGGACTGGCGATTGGGACTAAGTCGTAACAAGGTAGCCGTACCGGAAGGTGCGGCTGGATCACCTCCTTTCTAAGGAGCACCTACAGTCACCTTGCCCCGTGTATGCGGGTGTGGAGGGGTTGTCAGGAGTACGCCCGTTGCGCAGACGATAGTTCTGCGGCGGGTGCTCACGGGTGGAATATCAACGAATAGCGGCCGCCGGTTTTTCCCTGGCACCCAGTACGGACTCTCCTTTCGGGGGTGGTCCTGGAACGGTGGCGGGGAGGGTACGGGCGGTTTAGTGTTTGGCACACTGTTGGGTCCTGAGGCAACAGGGCCGGGGTTCGCGGCGTAGGCCGCGGGGTCCGGGTTTTGTTTGTTTCTGGTTTCCTGGCTGCATCGAGCACGCACGAAGAGTGTGTGGGGTGTGTGGTTTGGGGTTGTTGTTTGAGAACTACATAGTGGACGCGAGCATCTTTTATAAGAAGCAATTTCCAAGAATATGAACCTGGATCTGTCGCTGTTGTCCTTCGGGGCGGTGGTGGTGGTTTCCGTGGTTCTCTCGAAAATTAGCGTTTTTGATCTTTTGTGGTCAAGTTTTTAAGAGCACACGGTGGATGCCTTGGCATTAGGAGCCGAAGAAGGACGTAGGAATCTGCGATAAGCCTGGGGGAGTCGATAACCGGACTGTGATCCCAGGGTGTCCGAATGGGGAAACCCCGCCAGGGGCGCGAGTTGCCTGGTGACCCGCATCTGAACACATAGGGTGCGTGGAGGGAACGCGGGGAAGTGAAACATCTCAGTACCCGCAGGAAGAGAAAACAATAGTGATTCCGTCAGTAGTGGCGAGCGAACGCGGATCAGGCTAAACCGTTCCATGTGTGATAGCCGGCGGGCGTTGCATGGTCGGGGTTGTGGGACTTCCCATTCTGTCTCTGCCGGGACAGTGGGGTGTGTAGTACAGGCATAGGTGAACGGTCTTGAAAGGCCGGCCAGAGAGGGTGTGAGCCCCGTAACCGAAATGTTGTGTACCGCCCGGGGAGTATCCCAAGTAGCACGGGGCCCGAGAAATCCCGTGTGAATCTGTCAGGACCACCTGATAAGCCTAAATACTCCCTAATGACCGATAGCGGACCAGTACCGTGAGGGAAAGGTGAAAAGTACCCCGGGAGGGGAGTGAAACAGTACCTGAAACCGTGTGCTTACAATCCGTCGGAGCCAGTCTGATTCTGGTGACGGCGTGCCTTTTGAAGAATGAGCCTGCGAGTTAGTGTTACGTCGCGAGGTTAACCCGTGTGGGGAAGCCGTAGCGAAAGCGAGTCTGAATAGGGCGTTGCAGTGGCGTGATCTAGACCCGAAGCGAAGTGATCTACCCATGGCCAGGTTGAAGCGACGGTAAGACGTCGTGGAGGACCGAACCCACTTCAGTTGAAAATGGAGGGGATGAGCTGTGGGTAGGGGTGAAAGGCCAATCAAACTTCGTGATAGCTGGTTCTCCCCGAAATGCATTTAGGTGCAGCGTTGCGTGTTTCTTACCGGAGGTAGAGCTACTGGATGGCTAATGGGCCCTACAAGGTTACTGACGTCAGCCAAACTCCGAATGCCGGTAAGTGAGAGCGCAGCAGTGAGACTGTGGGGGATAAGCTTCATAGTCGAGAGGGAAACAGCCCAGACCACCAACTAAGGCCCCTAAGCGTGTGCTAAGTGGGAAAGGATGTGGAGTTGCGAAGACAACCAGGAGGTTGGCTTAGAAGCAGCCATCCTTAAAAGAGTGCGTAATAGCTCACTGGTCAAGTGATTCCGCGCCGACAATGTAGCGGGGCTCAAGTACACCGCCGAAGTTGTGGACTTCAGATATTTGCTAAGCCGCCCCTTGTGGGTTGGTTCAGGCGTCTGGAGTGGTAGGGGAGCGTCGTGTGGGCAGTGAAGTCGCGGTGTAAACCAGCGGTGGAGCCTACACGAGTGAGAATGCAGGCATGAGTAGCGAAAGACGGGTGAGAAACCCGTCCGCCGAATGATCAAGGGTTCCAGGGTCAAGCTAATCTGCCCTGGGTAAGTCGGGACCTAAGGCGAGGCCGACAGGCGTAGTCGATGGACAACGGGTTGATATTCCCGTACCGGCGAAAAACCGTCCATGCTGAACAGGGGATACTAACTGCCCGAAGCCTGCCTGAGCGCCCTTGTGGTGTGAGGGTTTTGGTGGAGCGCGGGACCTGATCCTGGGAGGCAAGCGTATTAACAGGTGTGACGCAGGAAGGTAGCCGAGCCGGGCGATGGTTGTCCCGGTCTAAGGATGTAGGGCGAACGGTAGGCAAATCCGCCGTTCATGATGCCTGAGATCCGATGGGACTCCCGTAAGGGGGGATTCGGTGATCCTATGCTGCCTAGAAAAGCATCGACGCGAGGTTTTAGCCGCCCGTACCCCAAACCGACACAGGTGATCAGGTAGAGAATACTAAGGCGATCGAGAGAATTATGGTTAAGGAACTCGGCAAAATGCCCCCGTAACTTCGGGAGAAGGGGGGCCCCCATCGTGATGGACACTTGCTGTCCGGAGCGTGCAGGGGCCGCAGAGACCAGGGGGAAGCGACTGTTTACTAAAAACACAGGTCCGTGCGAAGTCGCAAGACGATGTATACGGACTGACTCCTGCCCGGTGCTGGAAGGTTAAGAGGACCGGTTAGCCGCAAGGCGAAGCTGAGAATTCAAGCCCCAGTAAACGGCGGTGGTAACTATAACCATCCTAAGGTAGCGAAATTCCTTGTCGGGTAAGTTCCGACCTGCACGAATGGAGTAACGACTTCCCCGCTGTCTCAACCATAAACTCGGCGAAATTGCAGTACGAGTAAAGATGCTCGTTACGCGCAGCAGGACGGAAAGACCCCGAGACCTTTACTATAGTTTGGTATTGGTGTTCGGAGTGGCTTGTGTAGGATAGGTGGGAGACGTTGAAGCCCGGACGCCAGTTCGGGTGGAGTCATCGTTGAAATACCACTCTGGTCACTTTGGACATCTAACTTCGGCCCGTAATCCGGGTCAGGGACAGTGCCTGATGGGTAGTTTAACTGGGGCGGTTGCCTCCTAAAAAGTAACGGAGGCGCCCAAAGGTTCCCTCAGCCTGGTTGGCAATCAGGTGTCGAGTGTAAGTGCACAAGGGAGCTTGACTGTGAGAGAGACATCTCGAGCAGGGACGAAAGTCGGGACTAGTGATCCGGCGGTACATTGTGGAATGGCCGTCGCTCAACGGATAAAAGGTACCTCGGGGATAACAGGCTGATCTTGCCCAAGAGTCCATATCGACGGCATGGTTTGGCACCTCGATGTCGGCTCGTCGCATCCTGGGGCTGGAGTAGGTCCCAAGGGTTGGGCTGTTCGCCCATTAAAGCGGTACGCGAGCTGGGTTTAGAACGTCGTGAGACAGTTCGGTCCCTATCCGCTGCGCGCGCAGGAAATTTGAGAAGGGCTGTCCTTAGTACGAGAGGACCGGGACGGACGAACCTCTGGTGTGTCAGTTGTACTGCCAAGTGCACCGCTGATTAGCTACGTTCGGATGGGATAACCGCTGAAAGCATCTAAGCGGGAAGCTCGCTTCGAGATGAGATTTCCATACACCTTGTGTGTGAGAGGCCCCCAGCCAGACCACTGGGTTGATAGGCCGGATGTGGAAGCGAGGACTAACGACTCGTGAAGCTGACCGGTACTAATAGGCCGATAACTTACACCACACACCACCCCGCGAACCCATTCAAAAGGGGTTCGCACCAGCGGGTGGTAAAAAGAAACAAGACTGCTTGCGTCCACTATGTGGTTCCCAAACAACAAACCCGCCACCAGCGTGTTTGTTCCAGGGAACAAAACCACAACAACATAACAACACCACAGTTGTAACACCAGATTTCCACACCCCCCCCCGCGGGGGTGTCGGAGCAAGGGTTACGGCGGTCATAGCGTGGGGGAAACGCCCGGTCCCATTCCGAACCCGGAAGCTAAGACCCACAGCGCCGATGGTACTGCACCCGGGAGGGTGTGGGAGAGTAGGTCACCGCCGGAACATCATTAAACGGTCGAGAGCCCCAACCACAGGTTGGGGCTCTCCCGCATTTAACACCTGTTTCGAACCCGGCAGGGCCGTCTTTTAGACCCCGCAGATCCCGGGCATTCCGGCGACGCAACGCCGCCGGAAGCGGGGGGCCCCGGGCCGCAGGTAGAGTTGATGACCATGGACAATCTCTTCAGCCACGCTGCCTCTGACGCTCCCGAGACACCGGAGCCGGCTGCGGCAGACGGTCTGGACCCCCTCGTCTACACCGTTGTCGTTCCGGGTGCCGTCGCCCGCGCCTTTGTCGGTTTCACCGAACACACCCACCTTTGGTGGCCGCTCGAGGAGCACAGCGTCTTCGGGGCCGGCTCCTATGTTGAATTCGAAGAGCATCTGATCCTGGAGAGTGCGGACGACGGCCGGACGGCCATCTGGGGGTCCATTGACGACTGGCAGCCCCCGTTGTCCTTCCACGCCAGCTGGCACCCCGGATCGTCGGCCGTGTGGTCGACGGAGCTTCGCGTCGCGTTGCGGGCCGTCGAGGGCGGCACGGAACTGCGCCTTGTCCACAGCGGATGGGAAGGCGCCGAGGATCCTGCCGCCACGCGGGCGGAATACGCTGCCGGCTGGCCGGAGGTACTGGACCGCTTCGTGCGCTTCATGGGGACCGCAGGCTGACCCTGCTCGCCTGCACGCCTGCACGCCTGCACGCCTGCACGCCTGCACGCCTGCACGCCTGCACGGCCGCGTGGCGGCGCGCCGCGGTCCGCAGGCGGGCGTCAGCGGTGGGAACGTCTGCGCCTAGCGGAGCGGTACTGAGTCCACGGGAGGTACGGCGGTGCTGGAACGGATGACGAAGCGGGTCGGGAACTCGGTGTCGGCCGCCCCGGGGTCGCCGACTCCGTCGAGTCCGGCCAACAGGCGGCGGACCGCCAGTGCACCCTGGCCGCGGGCGTCCTGGTCGATCGTCGTGAGCCCGAAGACCTCGCCCAGTTCGTGGCCGTCAATGCCGATCACGGAGAGGTCGTAAGGCACCCGGAGGCCAAAGTCGCGGGCGGCGAGAATCGTGCCGATCGCCATCTCGTCGGATGCCGCGAAGACAGCCGTCGGGCGTTCCACGGAGCCGCCCAGCAGCTGCCGGGCGCTGGCGTAGGCGCCTTGAATGGTGAAGTCGGCGGAGACCTGCCAATCCGGACGGACCGCCAGTCCGGCGTCCTTCATGGCTTTCTTGAATCCGCCCTGGCGGGTTCCCGGCAGCCGGAAATCCTTCTCGTAGGCGGCGTCACCGGTCATATGGGCGATTTTGCTGTGGCCGAGCTGGATCAGGTGGCGGGCCGCGGCCTGCGCGATCCCCGAATCGTCGATGCGGATGGTCGAAGCCCCGGGCAGCGGTCCGCCGATCCCGACGATCGGCCGGTGGATCGCGAGCAGCTGCTGGATTTCGGCCTCGCTGAGCTCCAGCGAGACCGCAATCACCGCATCCACCCGCTTGCGCAGCAGGAAGTCGTTCAGGACGCTGTGCCGGCGTTCCTGTCCCTCGCTGACGTTGTAGAGCGTGAGGTCGTACCCCGCGTCCAGCAGGGTGGCCGAGACCCCCTCCACCACCGAGGAGAAGAACCAGCGGTGCACGGACGGAACCACGAGGCCGACGTTGTGGTTCCGTCCGGAGGCCAGGCTGGATGCGTGGTAGGACAGAACGAACCCGAGTTCGGCCGCGGCCGCCTGCGCACGTTCCCGGCTGCGGGTTGAGACATTCCCTTTGCCGCTCAAGGCCCGCGAAACGGTGGCTATGGAGAGGCCAGCGCGCTCAGCGACGTCCTTGATGCCGGGCATTCTTAGCTCTCCGCGTCCTAGATGTAGATTTCCAGCCAAACAGTTTCCCCTGAGCCTAACGGATGCCCGGAGCCGCCCGGTCCAGATGACTCGAGTCCTTCCCCGGCGGGATCCTGGGAGCTGCGCAGCAGCACCCGGCCGGCCGGCAGGTCGATGGCGTCCTGCCCCGCATTGAGCAGGATCAGGGTGGTCCCGTTCAGGTACGCAAGGCAGCTGTCCGTGCACCATTCCTCGGCCCAGGCGAGCGACCCCTGGCCGAGCCCGAGTTCGCGGCGGGCGGCGAGCATGCGCCGGTAGAGGTTGAGGTGCGACGACGGCGAGGCGGCCTGGGCATCACGTGCCAGTTCCACGAAGCTTGCCGGTTGCGGAAGCCAGGGGGCGGCGCCGTCGCCGAATCCTGCATGAAGTTCCGCGGCGCGCCACGGCAGCGGCACGCGGCAGCCGTCACGGCCCAAGCGTTCGCCGCCGGTGCGGGCGAAGGTGGGGTCCTGGCGCTGCTGGTCCGGGATGTCGATCCCGTCGGGCAGCCCCAGCTCTTCACCCTGGTAGAGGTAGGCGCCGCCGGGCAGGCCAAGCATGAACATGGAAGCGGCCGCGGCCCGGGAGCGGCCGAGGGCCTCGTTCGGCTGGGGATCGAAGCTGCCGATCCCGTCGCCGTCGCGCGGTGCGTGGCCGTCGTATCCGAACCGGGTGGCGTGCCGGACCACATCGTGGTTGGAGAGCACCCAGGTGGTGGGGGCGCCGACAGAGTCCAGGGCGGCCAGGGATTCGGTGATGACGCCGCGCATGCGGTGGACGTCCAGGCCGGCGTGCAGGTACGGGAAGTTGAAGGCCTGATGCATTTCGTCCGGCCGGACCCAGTCGGCCAGGCGGGGGAGCGGATCCACGTTCGCTTCTGCGCAGAGGATGCGGTCCGGACCGAACTCGGCCAGGATCCGCCGCCACTTGCGGTAGATGTCGTGCAGGGCCGGCTGGCCGAACATCGGTGCGTCATGGCCGGGGTAGCCGTCGCAGCTGTTGCCGTCGGCGCGGCCGCCCCACTCCGGCAGGCCCGGGGCCTTGACCAGGGCATGGGCGACGTCCACCCGGAAGCCGGAGACGCCGCGCTCCAGCCAGAAGCGCAGGACCCGCTCGAATTCCTCGTGCACGGCGTCGTTGTCCCAGTTGAAGTCCGGCTGGGAGGTGTCGAAAAGGTGCAGGTACCACTGGCCCGGTGTGCCGTCCGGTTCCGTGATCCGCGTCCACGCCGGCCCGCCGAAGTGGGACTGCCAGTTGTTCGGCGGCTCCTCACCGAACTGCCCGCGGCCGTCGCGGAAAATGAACATGTCCCGTTCCGGGCTGCCGGCGGGCGCGGCCAGGGCTGCCCGGAAGGCGACGTGTTGGTCCGAGCAGTGGTTGGGGACGAGGTCAACGATCATCCGCAGGCCCAGCCGCGTGGCCTCGGCCATCATGGCGTCGAAGTCCGCCAGCGTGCCAAAGAGGGGATCGACGTCGCAGTAGTCGCTGACGTCGTAGCCGGCGTCGCGCTGCGGTGAGCGGTAGAACGGCGAGAGCCAGACGGCGTCGATGTCCAGTTCGGCCAGCTTCGGCAGTTCCGCAGTGATCCCGGCGAGGTCGCCCACGCCGTCCCCGTTCAGGTCCCGGAACGAGCGCGGGTACACCTGGTAGATCACGGCCGAGCGCCACCAGCCGGGGAGGTGGTCTGCGGCGTGGACCGGCGTCAGGGGGCTGGTCAGGGGCCCGGCCAGTTCGGCGGGGGCGATGAGTGCTGAATCAACGGACATGCCGGCAATCGTAAGGCTGAACCCCCGCAAATGAAAACGCTTCCAGACATGAATTCAGTGCGTCGTTTTTGCCAGCGTCTGGATAATCCCTACTGCCGTGCCCTGCCAGGGCACTGAAGTGCGGCTTCATCCTGTGGAGGCGGGCTGGTGGGGCTGATTCGACCGCGGGTGTTACTCGCCAGTAGTGTGACTTTCCAAAGTCATAGTCACCGTGTACTTTGGAAGCGCTTGCAGTTGTGAGCCACATCACCGATGATGCCACCCGGCCCTGGACTCCTCACCGGAGTTTTCCGACAGGGCCTTCAGCATGGATGCAGGACATTATGAAAGGGACACCAATGAAGGTGCAGAACACCCTCACCACCGGGACCAGCCGCCGGGTTTTCTCGGTCGGTGCAATCTCCGTAGTTGCCGCGCTGGCACTGAGCGCCTGCGGCGGCGCCGCCGCCACGGCACCGGCCACCGCCACGGCCACGGCCAAGCCCGACCTGAAGTCGGCCGGGGCCAGCACGATCACCATGTGGGTTGATGCCGAGCGCTCACCCGCGCTGAAGGACATCACCGCCAAGTTCCAGGCTGACACCGGCATCGAAGTGAAGCTCGTGGTCAAGGACTTCGCCGCAGTCCGCGACGACTTCATCACCCAGGTCCCCACGGGCAAAGGCCCGGACCTGATCGTCGGCCCGCACGACTGGGTGGGCAAGTTCGTCCAGAACGGCGTCATTGCCCCGGTTGAACTCGGCGACAAGAAGTCCGGCTTCCAGGACTCCGCCGTGAAGGCCATGACCTTCAACGGTTCCGTCTACGGCGTCCCGTACGCGATTGAGAACATCGCGCTGCTGCGCAACACCGACCTGGTGCCCGCGTCCGCCAAGACCTTTGACGAGGTCATCACGAACGGCAAGAAGGCTGTCGCCGACGGCAAGGCCAAGTTCCCGTTCCTGGTCGGCATGGATCCCAAGCAGGGCGACCCGTACCACCTGTACCCGCTGCAGGCCTCCATGGGCTCGCAGGTCTTCGGCCTGGCTGCCGACGGCGGCTACGATCCCAAGCAGCTCCTGATCGGCGACGCCGCGGGTGTTGAGTTCGCCAAGAAGCTGGCCGCCTGGGGCGATGCCGGCGACAAGATCATCAACTCCAACATCACCGGTGACATTGCCAAGGAGAAGTTCCTGGCCGGGGAGTCCCCGTACTTCCTGACGGGTCCGTGGAACTTGCCGGACGTGCAGAAGAAAGGCATCAAGTTCGCTGTGGACGCGCTGCCGACCACCGGTGACAAGCCGGCCCAGCCGTTCATCGGCGTCAACGGTTTCTTCATCAGCGCCAAGAGCGCCAACGCGCTGGCCACCAACGAGTTCGTGACCAACTACCTCACCTCCGAGGACGCCCAGGACTCGATGTACAAGGCCGGAGGCCGCCCGCCGGCACTGAAGGCATCCTTCGAGAAGGCCGCCAGCGATCCCATCGTGGCAGCCTTCGGCAAGATCGGCGCCACCGGCGTCCCGATGCCGGCAATCCCGGAAATGAGCGCCGTCTGGGCTGACTGGGGAGCCACGGAGCTTGCCCTGATCAAGGGCCAGGGCGACCCGGCCGCCGACTGGGCCAAGATGGCCGCCAGCATCAAGGCAAAAATCGCGGGGTAGTCCCCGCGCCGGTTCCGGACGTTCCCGGACGGACACGAGCCGGTAAGCACCGGTCCGGGCGGCAGCGATGCCGCCCGGACCGTTCCTGCACCACCACGAGCTGCCCCCAAGGACTGTAGCCATGACAGATACCGAACTCCGCCAGGCCGCCGGCGCGGCCTCAGCAACGGACCCCGACGGCTCCGGCCCCGCCGGACGGCCAGGCGGCCCGGGCAAGGGGCGCCGCCGCTTCGGCGCGGACACCACCAAGGGCACCGTTGCCAAGATCGTGCTGCTGGGCCTCGTGGACGCGCTGGCCATCTACGTCCTGATGATGCTTTTCCTCAGCGAGTCGTGGGGTGCCCTGGCAGTCTCCTCCGCCGTCGTGCTGGTGATCAACTGGATCTACCTGCGCAAGGGCGGTCTTCCCGCGAAGTACCTCGCTCCCGGCGTGCTGTTCCTGCTGGTCTTCCAGGTCTTCGTGGTCCTGTTCAGCGGCTACATCGCCTTCACCAACTACGGCGACGGGCACAACAGCACCAAGGATGACGCGATCGCCGCCATCCAGCTCACCGCGCAGAAACGCGTCCCCGATTCACCTGCCTACAAGGCCGCCGTCCTTGCCAAGGACAACTCCTTCTACCTGCTGTTCACCGATCCGCAGGGCAAGGTCTCGATCGGGAACACGCAGGCGCCCCTGGAGGAAGTCTCCGGTGCCGGCAAGGACTCCACCGGCAAAGCCAACGCCGTGGACGGTTACCGGACGCTGAACTTCCAGGAGATCGTCGCGAACCAGCAGAGCATCCTGGCCATCACGGTGCCGGTTTCCGCGGACCCGGCCGACGGGACGTTGCGCACCGCAGACGGCAGCAACGCCTACCAGTTCAAGCCGGCCCTGACCTACGACGCCGCGGCAGACACCTTCACCGACACCGACACCGGCGCTGTCTACCGGGACAACGGCAAGGGTGCCTTCGCGGCAGGAAACGGCGAGACCCTCACCACCGGGTGGAAAATCGACGTCGGCATGGACAATTTCGTCCGCGCCTTCACCGATCCCAGCCTGCGCGGTCCGCTGCTGGGTGTCATCCTCTGGACCTTCACCTTCGCCGTCGCCTCCGTTGCGCTGACCTTCGCCATGGGCCTGTTCCTGGCCATCACGTTCAACCGCGAGGACCTTCGCGGCAAGAAGGTGTACCGGATCCTGATGATCCTTCCCTACGCCTTCCCGGCGTTCTTGTCCGGACTGGTCTGGTCCGGCATCCTCAACCCGCAGTTCGGCTGGCTCAACCAGACCCTGCTGGGCGGTGCCACCATCGGCTGGCTCACGGACCCGGTCCTGGCCAAGGTCAGCGTGCTTGTGGTCAACCTGTGGCTCGGGTTCCCGTACATGTTCCTGGTCTGCACCGGTGCCCTGCAGTCGCTGCCGACCGAGCTCGACGAGGCCGCCCGGATGGACGGTGCAGGCCCGTGGCGGGTCTTTCGTTCCATCAAGCTTCCCCTGCTGCTGGTTTCGATTGCGCCGCTGCTGATCTCCTCTTTCGCCTTCAACTTCAACAACTTCAACGTGATCTTCATGCTCACCGGCGGTGGCCCGCGCTTCGCGGACACGGATCGGGACATCGGGGCGACGGACATCCTGATCACCCTGGTCTACAAGGTGGCGTTCGGGCAGGGGACGGGGCGTGACTACGGCCTCGCCAGCGCCCTGGCCATCATCATCTTCATCATCGTGGCCACTGTTTCGGCCATCAGCTTCAAGCAGACCAAGGCACTCGAGGACGTGAACTCATGAACGGTTCAGCAGCAGGTACCGTCAACACAGCGGCTCCGGCCGGCGCCGGGGACACCGCAACAGGAAGCACCACCGACGTCGAACAGCTCAAGGCGCTGCAGCGCCGGCGCCCCTTCGGCGTCTGGTTCAGGGACAAGGGCTGGCGGCACCTCGTCGGCATCGCGGTGACCATCTTCGCGATCTTCCCGCTGCTCTACGTGCTCTCCGCGGCGTTCAACTCCACCGGCACGCTGGTGGGCTCCAACGCACTGTTCAGCCGGATCGACTTCGGGAACTTCACCGAACTGTTCAACAACCCCGCCCGGCCCTACGCCCGCTGGTTTGTGAACACCATGGTGGTGGGCGTCGTGACGTCGGCGGCGACAGTCTTCCTCGGCGCCCTGGCGGCGTACGCGTTCTCCCGGATGCGGTTCAAGGGCCGCCGGATCGGCCTGCTGAGCCTGCTGCTGCTGCAGATGTTCCCGCAGCTGCTCGCCGTCGTCGCCATCTTCCTGCTGCTCAGCGGCATCTCCGAGGTCATCCCGGCGCTCGGCCTCGGCAGCCAGCTGGGCCTCATCATGGTGTATCTCGGCGGCGCACTGGGCGTGAACACCTACCTGATGTACGGCTTCTTCAACACCGTCCCACAGTCCCTCGACGAGGCAGCCAAGATCGACGGCGCCAGCCACTCCCAGATCTTCTTCGGCATCATCATGCGCCTCGTCACCCCGATCCTGGCGGTCGTGGGCCTGCTGTCCTTCATCGGCATCTCCGGCGAATTCGTGATCGCCAGCGTCGTGCTCACGGATCCGGACAGCCAGACGCTCGCCGTCGGTCTTTACTCCTTCGTCGCACAGCAGAGGTCCGAGAACTGGGGCGTCTTCGCCGCCGGTGCCGTGCTGGCGGCGGTGCCGGTGATGGCGCTGTTCCTGTTTCTGCAGCGCTACATCGTCAGCGGCCTCACCCAGGGCTCAGTGAAGGGCTAGGCATGACCGTTCAGGGCACGGCGGCACGTGGCTCAAGCGGGCACGGTTCAGGCAGGCTGGGCTCAGGCGGGATCGGTTTCGCGGGGCCGTTGCCGCACCACGACGGCTCGGGCCTGCACGCTCCGCAGCACCCCGCGCTCGGGGACGAGGCCGTGCTGCGGGTCCGGGTGCCGGCCGCCTGGGGACGTGCCACCCGGGTCTGGCTCCGCTCGATCCACGACGGCGAGCCCCGCTACCAGCCCGGCACGTGCCTCGGAGAGGCCGACGGCTGGGCCTGGTGGGAGGCGCCCATGGCGGTCACCAATCCGGTGGCCCGGTATCGATTCCTGCTGGAAGCCCCGGTTGTGCAGACGGAGCCCGACGGCGGTGTACCCGGCGGTGCGGACAGCACGGGTGGGTCCGACGGGGCCGGCGCAGGGAGCGGTGCGGCTGGCGAGCTCCGGTACTGGAGCCTGAACGCGCAGGGTCTGTTCAGCCGGGACGTCTCCGACTACGCGGACTTTCGCCTGACCACGTTCCCGGCAGCACCGGCATGGCTCCGGTCAGGCACGATGTACCAGATCTTTCCCGACCGCTTTGCCCGTTCCGCCGCTGCTGAAGAACGCCTGTCCACCGCGGCGGCGCTCAACCCCGTCGCACCCGACTGGGCAGTACCGTGCAGCTGGGACGACACCCCGGTGGACGGCTCGGGCCCGCAGACCCCCTACCAGTTTTACGGCGGTGACCTCGGCGGCATCACCGAACGGCTTGACCACATCCAGCAGCTTGGCGCTGACGTGATCTACCTGACGCCCTTCTTCCCGGCGCGGTCCAACCACCGCTATGACGCCGCAACGTTTGCGTCCGTGGATCCCCTCCTCGGCGGGGACCTGGCCCTCGTGGAACTGGTGGAGGCCGCCCACGCCCGCGGTCTGAAGGTGATGGGCGACCTCACCGCCAACCACTCCGGCGACGCCCACGAATGGTTCCGGCGCGCCCTCGCCGACGCCGATTCGGCGGAAGCGGGCTACTACTTCTTCAATGACGACCACACCGGGTACGAGGCCTGGTACGGGGTCGCCTCGCTGCCCAAATTCAACTGGTCCTCGCAGGGTCTCAAGGAGCGGTTCGTGCTGGCCGACGACTCGCCCGTGGCCCGCTGGCTCAGGCCTCCCTTTAGCCTCGACGGCTGGCGGATCGACGTCGGCAACATGACCGGAAGGCTCGGCGCCACGGACCTCAACCAGGACGTGGCCCGGCTGATCGCCGGCCGGGTCCGGGAGATCAACCCGGAGGCGGCGCTGCTGGCCGAGGCGACCAACGACGCCGCCCCGGACTTCAGCGGTGAACACTGGCACGGCGCCATGACGTACTCCAACTTCACCCGGCCGCTGTGGTCCTGGCTCGCCGGCGACGCCCCGCACGTCAATTTCTTCGGCACCCCGTTGCCCGGGCCCAACCGCACCGGCGCCGAGGACTTCCTGGCCACCCACCTGGACCTGGCGGCCGCGTTCAGCTGGGACGTCCGGCAACAGAACATGAACGCGCTGAACAGCCACGACACCGCGCGGGCAGCGACTGTGATGATCGACGGCGGCCAGCGGCTCGGGGCAGTCCTGATGTTCACGCTGCCCGGCGTCCCGGTGGTGTTCGCAGGCGACGAATTCGGGCTCAAGGGGCACAACGGGGAAGCCTCGCGCACGCCGATGCCGTGGCACGATCCGGGACGGGTCCTTGAGGACCTAAGGGGTGACTACGCCGCGCTTGCTGCGCTGCGCCGGGGCCAGCCTGCGCTGACCGGCGGCGGAATCCGCTGGCTGCACGCGGAGGGGGACGCCCTCGCGTTTGTGCGGGAAACGGCCGGTAGCTGCGTTCTCGTCGTCGTGGCCCGGGCCGCCGCGGATGTACAACTGGCGCCGGGGACACTCGCCGACTCCCAGCGGCTGGCCCTTGCAGGGGAGCCGGCGTTCCGCACCGGGCAGATCAGGGCCCACGTCAGTCCAGGTCACCTCGCTAACGGGCAGATCAGGGCGGGTGACCTCGCCGATGGGCAGATCAGGGCGGATGGCGCGGCCCCAGGCGCCCTGATCTGCACCCGCGGCGCCGCGGCCGCTGTCTGGGTGCTGCCAGGTGCCATGCTGCCGGGCACCACTCCGCCTTAGCCCGCCAGGGGCAGCCGCGCCTTAGACTGAAGGCCGGATTCGACGAACTGGAGACCGCATGAGCATCATTGACGAGCTCACCTCTGCCCTGGGCCGGGCGAAAGTCGCACTGGACGCCCCCACGCTGACCCTCTATGCCGTGGACCAGGCGCCGGTGTTGGACTTCCAGCTGCCGCAGGCCGTAGTTCTGGCTGAATCTGTCGAAGACGTCCAGGCCGCCGTCCGCGCCTGCGCCGCCCACGGGGTGCCGCTGGTGGCACGCGGAGCCGGGACCGGCGTGTCCGGTGGTGCGCACGCGAGCAAGGACTGCGTCGTGCTGAGCCTGGAACGGATGAACCGCATCCTGGACCTCAATCCCGATGACGAGACCGCCGCCGTCGAAGCCGGGGTCATCAACGCGGATCTCAATGCAGCAGCTGCAGTCCACGGACTCATGTACGCCCCCGACCCGGCGAGCTTCAAGATGTCAACGATCGGCGGCAACGTGGCCACCAATGCCGGCGGCCTGCGCTGCGCCAAGTACGGGGTGACCCGCGACTCGGTGCTGGCGCTCGACGTTGTGCTGGCGGACGGCTCGCTCATCCACACCGGCCACCAGACGTTCAAGGGCGTCGCCGGCTACGACCTCACCGGGCTGTTCGTCGGCTCCGAGGGGACGTTGGGGATCGTCGTCGGGATCACCGTCCGGCTCAAATACCTCCCCCAGGACGTGCACACGATCGCCGCCTTCTACCCGGACTTCCACAGCGCCGCGGCGGGCGTCCTCGCCGTGGGAAAGGCGCGCGTGCAGCCGGCCATCATGGAACTGCTCGACAGCGGCACCCTCGCCCAGCTCGACGAGATCCACGGCTCGGACCTGGCCTCCAGGGGGCGGTCCCTGCTGCTGATCCAGACCGATGGCTTCGGCGCCGCGGCGGAGGCAGCGGTGATCCGGCCCGTCCTCGTGGCCGGCGGCGCGGTGGTGACCATGGAAGCCAGCGCGGAAGCCGAACAGCTGGTGGAGCTGCGGCGCAACAGCCGCGGGGTGGAGGTCGACGACGAATACCGCGTGGGCGAGGACGTCGCCGTTCCCCGCTCCCGGCTGGTCGATTATGTGGAGGCCCTGGAGGCCATGGCGGCAACGCACCGGGTCAAGCTCAAGGTAGTGGCGCACGCCGGGGACGGCAACCTCCACCCCACGTTCTGGGTGGACCGGGTGGACAAGACCGTGGCCGCGGACGCCATGGCGCGCCTCGAAGCCGCGCTGGACGACTCCATCACTGTGGCCCTGGCGATCGGCGGCACCATCACGGGGGAGCACGGGATCGGCCAGTACAAGCTGCGCTGGCTCGGGCTGGAACAGAAGGAACCCGTGCGCGAACTGCAGCGCCGGATCAAGGAGCTCTTCGACCCGGCCGGCATCCTGAACCCCGGCAAGGCTATTTAGCCCGGCTGTGCCACCACCCGGTGTCCGCGGACCTGGCCAGTCGGAAGCCTGGTCGTCGGAAGCCTAGTCGTCGGAAGCCTAGTCGTCGGAATCCGGGTATTCGTCGGCGGACTCTTCTGCGCCGTAGCGGGACTCCTCGGTCTCCACCTCGAGGATCTTGAGCAGCTCGGTGTCCGGGTTGAGCATGATGGCTGCCTCGTCGCGGCGGTGGCGGAGCTCGGAGTCGATGTAGGACTGCACCGCCTCGGCCAGCGGGATGTGCCGGTTCTCCTTCTCGGACATGTACCAGCGGTGCTCCAGGATCTCGTGCACGACCTCCGCCGGCTCCAGCTTCCCCGACAGGTCGCGGGGGATGGAACGGACAATCGGTTCGAAGATCTGGCTGACCCACAGGTGGGCGCTGTATTCCTCATTCATCCCGGGGTGGTTGTCCGCCCGGAAAGAGTCCATGTCGTTCAGCAGCCTGCGGGCCTGGTTTTCCTGGGCGTCCAGGCCGGTCAGGCGCAGCAGCCGGCGCTGGTGGTGCCCGGCGTCGACCACCTTGGGCTGGAGCTGGATGGTGGAACCGTTCTGCGTTGTCTTGATGGCGTATTCCTCGACGTCGAACCCCAGCTCGTTGAGCTTCCGGATGCGGGCGGCCACCCGCCAGCGCTCACCGATCTCGAACGATTCCTTCTCGGTCAGCTCGGTCCAGAGGCGCCGGTAGCTGTCCATGATGAGCTCGCTGGTGGCCACAGGGTCCACTTTTTCCTCGATGAGGCCGCCGTCAAGCAGGTCCATGAGTTCACCGGCAATGTTGACGCGGGCGATCTCCAGATCGTATTCGCGCTGTCCGGTGGAGAGGTCCGGGTACAATTCGCCGGTCTCCGCGTCCACGAGGTAGGCGGCGAATGCGCCTGCGTCGCGGCGGAAGAGCGTGTTGGACAGCGAGACGTCGCCCCAGTAGAACCCGATCAGGTGCAGGCGGACCAGCAGCAGGGCCTGGGCATCGATCAGCCGGGTGAGCGTGTCCTTGCGCAGCATCTGGGAGAAAAGGGCGCGGTACGGCATGGAGAACTTCAGGTGCCGGGTGACCAGCACGGGGTTCAGCGGCCGGCCGTCGGGCGTGGTGCGCCCGGTGATGACGGCGACCGGTTCCACGCAGGGGACGTCCAGCCGGGCGAGTTTGCGGAGCATGTGGTACTCGTGGCGGGCGACGTGTTCCGAGGTTTCCTTGATGGCGATGACGGAGCCGCCGAGGTGGGCAAAGCGCACAATGTGGCGGGAGATGCCGCGGGGGAGCGCGGCGAGGTTTTCCGCCGGCCAGTCCTCAAGGGCAATATGCCACGGCAGGTCCAGGAGTTCCGGCTCGGTGGCGGCGGCGGTGATGCTCAGCGAGCTCGAGGCCACAGAGCCCTTGCTGTCGTTAGCGCTGGCGGCTTCGAACCGGGGCAGCTTGCCGATTTGACCGTAGTCGGTCGGTTCGTCGTGCCACCGGGCACTGTTGTCCTCGATCATGGGGTTTTCCTCGGTCATGAACCAATTCTTCCGTACTAAGGCTGGCGGCCCTAACGAAAGGATGCCGCCAGGGAAGTTAAAGCCCGACGGCGGCCCTCCAGTCGGGAGGACCGCCGTCAGTCGTGCAGTGCCGGTGGGTGGGTGGGCCCACGCCGGCAGGGTTCCCTTGCCGACGCGGAGCGAGGCTAGGGAGCCGGTGGGGACTAGTCGCCCAGGCGCAGGCCCGTCTTGGTGTCGAACAGGTGCACGTGGCCGGACTGCGGGCGAACGTAGATGGACTCACCCTTCATCGGGGGGCGGCGGCCGTCGACGCGTGCGACGATGTCGTGGCTCTTGCCGTCCAGCGTGGTGTGGCCGTAGACGTAGGCGTCGGCGCCGAGTTCCTCGACGACGTCAACCTCAACCTGGAGACCTTCGCCGGCAGCGACCTGCTCGAGGTCTTCCGGCCGGGAGCCGAGCGTTACGGTCTTGCCACTGGCCTCTTCGAGGATGCCGTGCGGCACCGGGTAGATGGTCCCGCCGAACTGCACGCCGCCGTCGACGACGGGAAGCTCGAGCAGGTTCATCGCGGGGGAGCCGATGAAGCCGGCCACGAACACGTTCTTCGGCTTGTCGTAGAGGTTGCGCGGGGTGTCGACCTGCATCAGCAGGCCGTCCTTCAGCACGGCGACGCGGTCGCCCATGGTCATGGCCTCGACCTGGTCGTGGGTCACGTAGACCGTGGTGACACCCAGGCGGCGGGTCAGGGACGCAATCTGCGTGCGGGTCTGCACGCGGAGCTTGGCATCAAGGTTGGACAGCGGCTCATCCATGAGGAACACCTGCGGGTTACGCACGATCGCACGGCCCATGGCAACACGCTGGCGCTGACCGCCGGAGAGTGCTTTCGGCTTGCGGTCCAGGTACGGCTCGAGGTCCAGGAGCTTGGCGGCTTCACGGACGCGCTCGGCGCGCTCTTCCTTGCTGACGCCGGCAATCTTCAGGGCGAAGCCCATGTTGTCCGCGACCGTCATGTGCGGGTAGAGCGCGTAGTTCTGGAAAACCATGGCGATGTCGCGGTCCTTGGGGGGAACGTCGGTGACGTCGCGGTCGCCAATCAGGATTCGGCCGGAGTTTACGTCCTCAAGACCTGCAAGCATTCGCAGGGAGGTCGACTTTCCACAGCCAGAGGGTCCAACGAGGACGAGAAACTCGCCATCGGCGATTTCAATGTTGAGCTTGTCAACAGCGGGCTTATCCGTGCCCGGGTACAGACGTGTTGCGTTATCAAAAGTAACTGTAGCCACAGTTATCAATCCCTTCACCGGCAGGTACGTGCCGGACGATCCGTAGTGAATGGTCTTATTTTTCAGTTGTTAATTCAGTTGTTCGCACCTGATCGTGCGCATACTCCCCGGCCGAGGCCGAGGAGTATCCAATGACGCCGCACGGTTCTTGTGCGCCACATCACAACCAGAGTATGTCAGATTTTTGGTTAATGGGCCAAAATGTTACGGATGTCACACGTGATTCGGCTTACTCACGGCATGGGATGAGCTAGGGGTCACAGGCCCAGGGCGCGCTTCCGTTCCCGCAGCAGGGCCTCCAGCAGCTCGCCAACGTGCTCCGGGGCTTCGATCCGGAACTCCGCCTGGGTGAAGTCGAGACCGACTTTGACCCCGAGATCCCCGGGGAGCAGGCTGGCAAGGGCGTCCTCGTCGGTGGTGTCATCGCCGGCGAAGATGGTCGCCGTGGCTCCGGCCGCCTGGCGCAGGAAGGCGATGCCTTCCCCCTTCGAAGCGTGGACCACGGACGTCTCCAGCACCCGGTTGCCGTTCTTCAGGAAGACGCCCGGCCGGTCCTGCAGGACGGCGCGGGCGGCGGCCACCGCGTCCGCCGCGACGTCGTCCGCGGCAAGCCGGGTATGCAGCACAACGCCGGCGGGCTTGTCCTCGAGCAGGGTGCCCGGTGCCTCCTCCACGATGCCCTCCAGCTCGCGCCGGACGTCGGCGAGGAGTTCCCGTCGGTCGTCATCGAGTTCCAGCTTCGCGGACCCGGGTCCCATCCAGACCTCGGCGCCGTGGCTTCCGATCAGCAGGGTCTTCTCCGGGGGGAAAGCGACCGCCCGCAGGCTGTCCAGTGCCCGCCCGGAGATGAGGGCCGTCGTCGTCCGCGGCAGCTCGGTGAGGGCGGCGAAGGCGGCTGCCGAGCGGGGCAGTGCCCTGGCATCCCCGGCGTGGTCCACCAGCGGTGCCATGGTGCCGTCGAAGTCCATCGCGACCAGCAGGTGTTCGGTGGCGGCGATGCGGCGCAGGGCCTCGAGAAGATCCGGCGAGAGCGAAAGCGGTGTCTGCTTGGGTGCGTGCTCAGGAGTCATCACGGACCACCTTCTCTTCCAGCGCGCTCAGGAAGTCGGAGGACCAGAGATCGACGTCGTGGTCCAGGATCTGCTTGCGCATCGCACGCATGCGTCGGGCGGATTCCGCAGGTTGCATGTTGACTGCCCTCATGATGGTGTCCTTGAGGCCGTCGATGTCGTGCGGATTCATCAGCAGGGCCTGCTTGAGCTGGTCCGCGGCGCCGGCGAACTCGCTCAGGACGAGGGCGCCGTCGTTGTTGGTCCGGGCCGTGACGTATTCCTTGGCCACAAGGTTCATGCCATCCCGCAAGGCGGTGACGAGCATAACGTCCGCCGCCAGGTAAAGCGCCACCATCTCCTCGACCGGGTAGTTGTGGTGCAGGTAGCGGACCGCGGTGTTCTGCAGGGTGTCATACGTGCCATTAATATGGCCGACCGTGCCCTCGACTTCTTCGCGCAGCAGGCGGTACTGCTCCACCCGCTCCCGGCTGGGGCTGGCGACCTGGATCAGTGCGGCATCCTCCACCGTCACCTTGCCCTCGGCCAGGAGTTCCTCGTAGGCCTTAAGACGGTGCCGGATGCCCTTGGTGTAGTCGAGGCGGTCGACGCCGAGCAGGATCGTCTTGGGGTTGCCGAGATCCTCCCGGATCTGCCGGGAACGCTCGATGATTTCCGGCTTCCGGGCCAGTTCGCTGATCTGATGGACATCAATTGAGATGGGGAACGCGTGGGCCCGGGCGATGTGGGTGGTCTCGCCGGTGGCGCCCTTGACGTGGACCTGCTGCTGCTTGACGCTGGCGCCGAGGAAGCGGCGGGCGGAGCGCATGAAGTTGCCGGCGTCGCTGGGGCGCTGGAAGCCGACCAGGTCGGCGCCCAGCAGCCCGTCGATGATGGCGCGGCGCCACGGCAGCTGGGCGAAGATCTCCGGCGGCGGGAAGGGGATGTGGTTGAAGAAGCCGATCTTCAGGTCCGGACGCGCCTCGCGGAGCATCTTGGGGACGAGCTGGAGCTGGTAGTCCTGGACCCAGACGGTGGCGCCGGGGTTGGCGTGGTGGATGACCGCGTCCGCGAACCGGCGGTTGACCTTGCGGTAGGAGTCCCACCAGGTCCGGTGGAACTCCGGCGGGGCGATCACGTCGTGATAGAGCGGCCAGAGCGTGGAGTTGGAGAATCCCTCGTAGAAGGATTCGATGTCATGCGTGCTCAGCTGGACCGGAACAAGGTCGATGCCGCCGTGGCTGAAAGGCTGGACATGCTCATCCGGCGCGCCGTGCCAGCCGACCCAGGCGCCGTCGGTCTTGGTCATCATGGGTGCCAGTGCGGTGACGAGGCCGCCGGGGGAGCGGCGCCAGCCGCCCTCGCAACCGGGCTCGTCCGGGGAGCAGCGGTCGACGGGCAGGCGGTTGGAGACCACCATGAAGTCATACTGTGAGTCTGGATCCGTGTCGCTGGTGCCGGGTGCGGCAGCGCTCTCGGCGTGTGGATCCGATTCGGCGTGTTTGGTTGCCTGCATTGGTGCCCCCTGGGGTTCGCTCGTGGCTCGTATCCACCCTAGCGGGGCGGAATCTTCTGTGCTATTCGTCCGGCGGGCGGTGTGCAGGAAGGTTGAAAGCGCAACTTCCCAGTTTTCTCGCCTAAAATGATGAATTGCCACCCCGTGGACACCACAGGCCGATCGACCCGAGGAACTAATGAGCCCCGCAAACGAACCCCGTCAGTCCAAATCAGAGCGAACTGCCGCGGCCCGCGAGAAAGCCCGTGAAATCCGCGAGGCGCAGCTGAAGAAGGACAAACGCAACAAGCTGCTCATCGGCTGGGGCATCGTCGCCGCCGTCGTCGCCATCATTGTTGTGGTGGCGCTGGTCGTGACCTCGAACATCCAGAACAACGCCCCGGTCGCGGACGAGGGACCCACCCCGGCCAATGGCAACGTTTACGGCGGCGTCACCCTGCTGGCTAACACCGACGTGGTGAAGACCGACCCCGCGACCGTCAAGATCGCCGACCTTCCGTCCGCTCCGGCCACCCCGCCGGCGCAGGTGAGCGCTCCCGGCGCCGACGCTGAGGCCGGCAAGCCGGTCAAGGTGGTCCTCTACGTCGACTTCATCTGCCCGGTGTGCAAGAACTTCGAGACCCAGTACAACGAGACCCTGACCAACCTCCGCAACGAGGGCAAGATCTCGGTGGAATACCGCGCGCTGGGCTTCCTGGACTCCCGGTCCACCACCAACTACTCCTCCCGCGCGGCCAACGCGGCTGCCTGCGTCGTGAACGAGTCGCCGGAGAAATACGCGGACTTCGTCAACCTGCTTTTTGCGAAGCAGCCCGCTGAAGGCAGCGCCGGCATCTCCGATGCGGACCTGAAGAAAATGGCCACCGACGTCGGGGCCAAGAGCATCGATTCCTGCGTGGACTCAAAGACCTACCGCCCGTGGGTCAAATACACCACGCAGCAGGCAGCGGCCATCGGGGTCACCGGGACGCCGACCGTCCTCGTTGAGGGCAAGCAGTGGGGCAAGGGCGACAGCGCCCAGACCCCGTTCAACGAGTTCCTCCAGGCCGCCATCGACGCGAAGAAGTAAGCGGTACAACCCAACAGCAAAACCGCAGGCCCGGTTCCGGATTCTTCCGGAGCCGGGCCTGTTTTTATCACCGGGCATCCGTGGGCTAACCTTATCTAGCGCCAAGGCGCCAGGCCCCTCATCGTGGTCCGGTGCCGGCCCGCGCACAGGAATGCCTCCTTAGCTCAGTTGGCCAGAGCACCGCTCTTGTAAAGCGGGGGTCGTCGGTTCGAATCCGACAGGGGGCCCTGCAAAGAACCGCGCCGCTGCCTGGGAAGTATCCCGGCAGCGGCGCGGTTTTGTTTTGCCTGGCTGACACGCCGGCGTCCTGACCGCCGTCGGCGGGCCCCGCACCTTGGGGCCCTGGGCGTGGGGGACGTTAGGCCCTAGACCGCGAAATCCGCGCAGCGGAGTCTTGCCCTATGACCGAAACGACTCCGGAAAAGACGCCGGACATCAAGTCCAACCAACTCCAGGAACAACCGACCGCGGTGCTCCGCGAAACCGTTCCGATGAACGAACTGCGTGAGTTCTTTGGCCGCGCCTATCGTTCGGTGATGAGCGCGGCGGAACAACAGCACGTCCAGGTGGCCGGGCCGCCGTTCGCGATGTATCGGGGAATGCCCACCGATGTCGTCGACGTCGAGGCTGGCTTTCCGGTGGCCGCACCCTTCCCCGGCGGTGTCGAAGGCGGGGTGGCTGCAGGATCGCTTCCGGCCGGTCAGGCCTTCGAAGCCATGCATGTCGGCCCCTACGAGACTCTGCCCGAGACCTACGGGGCGATCATGGGGAAGATGCAGGCCGAAGGCCTGACGCCGGGGAACTCGATGTGGGAGTACTACCTCAGCGACCCTGCCGCGGAGCCTGACCCGGCGAAGTGGAAGACGCTCGTGGTTTGGCCGGTCGCCTGAGCGGACAGCCAACCGCATCGGCTGCCGCCTGAGCACCTTTCGAGCAGCTCTTCGACGCACTTCGATGACCCGGTCCGTCCCCTTCGCGGGGGCGGGCGACGCAATCTGTCGGATTCACCACACTATTCTTCGAAACTTGCATAATGTCCTAAACTTCTTCACTGAGGTGCCTGAAATGGCGCTGCGCAGCAACGAAAGTGAACCCCCAAATGGCTACCGATTACGACGCACCACGCAAGACAGAAGAAGAATCTCCCGCTGAATCGCTGGAGGCTCTTCAGGCGTCCCGCAGCGGCGGCGCCCAGACTGCCGTCATCGACGTCGATGAGAACGACACGGCTGAAGGCATTGACCTTCCCGGTGCCGATCTATCCGGCGAAGAACTGACCGTCATCGTTGTACCCGAGCAGTCCGATGAATTCACCTGCTCCTCCTGCTTCCTGGTCCGCCACCGGTCCCAGGTGGCCAAGGAAAAGAACGGCCTGAAGTACTGCCGCGACTGCGAAGGCTAGGGGACCTTCCACCGCGCAGCATCACTTCAGAACATGCTGGACAGACAGCAACGCACTACGAAGCGCCGGAACCCGACAGGGGCCGGCGCTTCGCCGTTCCCGCGCGTTTCCCAAGCGGCCGGCCGGCGGCGGTGCAACCGTCCCGTAACCGGGCGCGGCTCCCCTTAACGGTTGGGGGCCGATCCTCCCGGACCCTCGATTCGCCCGGCAAAGACCCCTATTCTGGAGCTATCTCATTGCGTGAGGGGGCGGCCCAAATGAAAACGTTCCGGGTGTGGCTGATGGCGGTCCTGCTGGCGGTCGGATTGGGGCTGGTGGCGCCCGGCCCCGCATCGGCGGCGCCCTACTGCGGGCAGGTCTGGGGGTCGCTGGTCAAGTCGGATCCCGCGATGAGCCAGGCCCAGGTGACGAATGTCCGCACCGGGCAGCACTACTGCTTCGACCGGGTGGTCATTGACCTCAACGGACCCGTGGGTGGCTACACCGTCCGCTACGTTCCGCAGGTCACGCAGGACGGATCGGGGTTGCCCGTCCCGCTGCGGGGACAGGCGTTCCTCCAGGTCACGGCCAATGCCCCGGCCTACGACGGCAACGGCAACGCCACCTACACCCCTGCGGACCCGAACGAGCTGAGCGACGTCAGTGGCTACCAGACGTTCCGGCAGCTGGCGTGGGCCGGCAGCTTCGAGGGGTATTCCAGCCTTGGCCTCGGGGTCCGGGCCCGGCTGCCGTTCCGTGTGTTCACCCTCGCGGGACCGGACGCAGGCTCACGGCTCGTGATCGACGTCGCGCATTTCTGGTGATCCGCGGCCGGCGGTTGCCTGCGTCTTTTCAGGGAAAGCGCTCTTAGTAAGCCGACTTAGTAAGCTGACCGAGAAATTCCTGCGGGACCGTCGCGGTCCCGTTGTGCTCTGGAGTAGCGTCGGGACATCGGATCTAGCGGTACCGGACGCGGCAGCATCGGGCGCAGCGGTACCGGACCTAATCAGGAGGACGCATGAAAGCAACACCCACCCTCACGACTAACCTGCAGGCAGTGCTCGTGGACCTGATCGAACTTCACGTTCAGGGCAAGCAGGCGCACTGGAACATCGTCGGAACGAATTTCCGGGACCTGCACCTGCAGCTGGACGAGATTATCGATGCCGCCCGCGCCTTCGCCGATGATCTGGCCGAGCGCATGCGTGCCCTCCACGCCCTCCCGGACGGCCGCAGCTCCACGGTGTCCAAGTCCACCGCGCTCGCTGAGTTCCCGGCCGGCCTGATCAACACCAAGGACGCCATCGAGCGGATCGTCGCGGCGCTCGAGGCGGCCGTCGGCACCATGCGCAAGGTCCACGACGAAGTGGACGAGGAGGACCCCACGACGGCGGACCTGCTGCACGCCTTCATCGCCAAGTTTGAGCAGTACGCCTGGATGGTCAACGCGGAGACGATGCGCGCCAACACCAGCGTCACCACGCCGGACAGCAAGTAGCGTTACCCTGGCAGTTTCAGCGCCCGGCTCCGGTTCCCCCGGCGCCGGGCGCCCGGCTTTAACTATGCCGGGCGCCCGGCCTTAACTCTGCGGCCCTAATTACTTGGCGGTCGGCACTTTCCGGAGGACGACGGCGGCGAGAACCGACGTCCCGGCCATCAGCACCAGGGCGATGGTGGCCGTGATGTGGACGCCCGAGTCGAAGGCAGTACGGGCAGCCGCCATGACGGCTTCCGCCAGCGGTCCCGGGAGGGACTGCGCCAGCTCGGCGGCCCCTGCGAGCGTCTCGCCGGCCTGTGCTGATGCCCCAGCGGGGGCCGCTTCCGCGGCCCCCGCGGGAAGCCGGAGATTGCCCTGATAGGACGCGGTGAGGATGGACCCCAGGATGGCGGTGCCCAGCAGCGAGCCGATCTCGTAGCCGGTCTCCGAAATGGCGGCGGCCGCCCCGGACTTCTCCGCTGGGGCCGCGCCCAGGATCAGGTCGTTGGAGATGGTTTCCGCGGCGCCGACGCCCAGGCACAGCACCAGCAGCGCTGCCAGCAGCAGCGCGGGGCCGTTGCTGTGGTCGCCGAAGGCCACCAGGAAGTAGCCCGCGGCGCTTAGCAGCAACCCGCCGGCCACCACGAAGCCGGGACGGACTTTCTTCACCAGCGGCACTACCAGCAGGCCCGCCAGGACGGTCGCGATGAGGGCGGGCACCATGGCGACGCCGGATTCCGAAGGTGACTGGCCCTCGATCAACTGCAGGTGCTGGGCCAGGAACAGGATGAAGCCGTTGAAGGAGAACAGAGCCAGCACGTTCGCGACGATGGCGGTGCTGAAGACCCGGTTGCCGAACAGGCTGACGTCCAGCAGGGGAGCAGCACGGTTTCCCGTCCCGCGGCCGCCCTCTTCCAGGTGTCCCGACGCCGGGCCTTCCTGGACCGGGACCGGGGCCGGGGCCGGGGCCTGGCCGGCCTGTGCCAGGTTTCCGGCCAGGAGGGACCGCTGGCGCCGGACGAAGACATATCCCATCAGCAGGCCAAAGGCGATGGCGGCCAGCGGCTCCGGCGCCAGCCCGTGCGTGGCCAGGACTTTGATGCCGTAGACCACGGGCACCATGACCAGCAGGGACATGATGATGCTGGGCACGTCCACTTTGCCCGGGTTCGGGTCGCGGGATTCCGGGATCAAGGCCGGCCCCAGAGCCAGCAGCGGCAGGATGATCGGCACAGCCACAAGCAGGACGGCGCCCCACCAGAAGTGCTCCACCAGCCAGCCGCCGGCAATGGGGCCCAGCGCGGCGCCGCCGGAGAAGCCGGCGGCCCAGATGGCCACGGCCAGCCGGCGGCGGTTGGGCTCCGGGAAGATGTTGCGGATCAGCGACAGTGTGGACGGCATCAGCATGGCGCCGAAGAATCCCAGCCCCGCCCGTCCGGCGATAAGCCATTCGGCGCTGGGGGCGAAGGCCGTGACGGCCGAGACGGCAGCGAAGCCCGTACTCCCGATGAACAGCAGCCGGCGGCGGCCGATCCTGTCGCCGAGGCTCCCCATTGCCACGAGCAAGCCGGCAAGCACCAGGGGATAGGCGTCGACGATCCACAGCAGCTCCACCCCGGAGGCGTCGAGGCTGCGCGCGATGGCCGGCAGGGCGAAGGTCAGAGCCGTGTTGTCGACGGCCACCAGAAGCACCGGAAACATCAGCAGCGCCAGCGCCAGCCAGTCGCGCCAGGGGGCGCCCGGGTTCCGGTTCGGCGTCGTTCCGGCGGCGTTGCTGAAGAGAGTGCCGGGGCTGCCGAGGGTGAAGGAAGTATTGCTCATGGGCTTAACTGTACCGTCTGGACGGTACAGTTAAGAAGTTGCCCGTTAAGAACCCGCCCCCGCCTGGGGGCATGATAGGAACCATGGCCAGAAAACCCGTCGCCCGCGAGGCCGTCCTCGACGCGTTCGAATCCCTGCTGATCGAAGAGGGCGAGCGTGCCGCGACGCTGGATGCCGTCGCGAGGCTGGCCGGGGTCTCCAAAGGCGGATTGCTCTACCACTTCCCGAACAAGGAGGCGATGATCTCGGTCCTGCTGGAACGGCTGGACCGGCTGCTCGCCGACGACCTCGCGGCCATGGCCTCCGCTCCGGAGGGCGCGGCCGCGTACTTCATCAAGTCCTCTGTCTGGGCGGACACCCCGCTGGACCGGGTCTTCGTTGCCGCCACCAGGCTGGCCGAAGTGGCCCACCAGGAAACCCTGCGGAGAATGGCCGCCGTCCAGGCGAGCTGGCTGGACCTGCTGGCCGCCGACGTCGGGCCGGCCATGGCCAAGCCCGTCCTCTATATGGGGGACGGGCTGTACTTCAACGCCATGCTGGCACGCGGCCCGGGCGGGCCGCTCCCGGAAGTCGGCCCCGACGTCGACAGCCTGCTCACCGCACTGGGGCGGCTCCGCGGCTGACCCAGCGGCACTCCGCCCCGCCCGGCCGCCCCGCCCCGCCCCGCCCCGGCCGCCGAAGTCGCCGGAGGCCTGCGAATTCGCCGTTTCGTTTGGGCGACGCCGCAGCTTTCCGGCGATTTCGTGGGAGGGTCCGCGCGACGCCGCAGCTTTCCGGCGATTTCGTGGGAGGGTCCGCGCGACCCCGCAGCTTTCCGGCGATTTCGTGGGAGGGTCCGCGCGACGCCGCAGCTTTCCGGCGATTTCGTGGGAGGGTCCGCGCGACGCCGCGGCTTTGCGGCGAATTCGCGTCCGACGAATGGGCCGGCGCTTAACCCTGGCCACGGCGGGGTCACTAGTTTGCGGACGCAGGCCGGACATAGGACAATGGAGGCTGTGACTGTTGTCACGCCAACTTAATATGCCTTTGATCTGCGGCGGGAGAGTTCTGCAAGTAGGTACAAGCAGGCGCCGTAGGAGCAAATCCTCCCCAGGAATCTCTCAGGCCCACGTACCGCCGCGGCAAGGCAACTCTGGAAAGTAGCAGGCTGTCCCCGGACATGCTGTGCTCACCGACGGTGCAAGCGGAGCCATGCGAGAGCAAGGCAGTGCGGAAACTCTCAGGTCCAATACAGAGCGGGGAGGAACCCGAATCAATGCGGCGTACCCTGCGCCGCCTTAGTTATGGAGTTCCTTGTGACTGTTACCTCAGCCTCCACGTCCTTCGTTGACCGGCACATCGGCGCCCGGCGCCGGGCCGACGTCGACGCCATGCTGAAGGCTGTCGGCTACGACACCGTCGATGCGCTCGTGGACACGGCCGTCCCGAAGGACATCCGGCAGGATTCCCCGCTGCAGCTCGCCGAAGCCCTCAGCGAAGTCGAGGTCCTCACCGAGCTGCGCAAGCTGGCCTCCAAGAACAAGACCGCGGTCCAGATGATCGGGCAGGGCTACTACGACACCCTCACCCCGGCCGTCATCCGCCGCAACATCCTCGAGGCCCCGGCCTGGTACACCGCCTACACGCCGTACCAGCCGGAAATCTCCCAGGGCCGGCTCGAGGCACTGCTGAACTTCCAGACCATGGTCCAGGACCTCGTGGGCCTGCCCATTGCGAACGCCTCCCTGCTGGACGAAGCCACCGCCGTCGCCGAAGCCGTGCTGATGATGCGCCGGGCCAACAAGAACAAGGCCGCCCATGACGGCAAGACCGTCCTCGACGCCGACCTGCTGCCGCAGACCATCGCGATCGTCAAGGGCCGCGCCGAGGCGCTCGGCTTCGAGGTCGAGGTCGCCGACCTGTCCAAGGGGCTTCCCGACGGCGTCATCAACGGCATCGTGCTGCAGCAGCCCGGCGTCTCCGGCCGCGTGTTTAACCACGCCGCGGTGATCGCCGACGCCAAGGAACGCGGCGCCCTCGTCACCGTCGCCGCGGACCTGCTGTCCCTGACCCTCATCACCCCTCCGGGTGAGCAGGGCGCCGACATCGCCGTCGGCTCCACCCAGCGCCTGGGCGTGCCGCTGTTCTTCGGCGGCCCGCACGCCGCGTACATGGCCGTCCAGAAGGGCCTCGAACGGTCCATGCCCGGCCGTCTCGTCGGCGTCTCCAAGGACAACGCCGGTGTCCCGGCCTACCGCCTTGCCCTGCAGACCCGCGAGCAGCACATCCGCCGCGAGAAGGCCACCTCCAACATCTGCACCGCGCAGGCCCTGCTGGCGATCGTGTCCTCCTTCTACGCCGTCTACCACGGCCCGGACGGACTGAAGGCGATCGCGGAGACCACCCACGGCCACGCCAGGACGCTCGCCGCCTCGCTGAAGGCCGCTGGCCTGGACGTGCTGCACTCCAGCTTCTTCGACACCATCACCGTCTCGGTGCCCGGCAAGGCAACGGAGATCATCGCCGCCGCCGATGCCAAGGGCATCAACCTGCGCTCCATCGACGCGGACACCGTGGGCGTCTCCACGGATGAGGCCACGACGGCGGCCATCGTCGCCGAGGTCGTCGCCGCCTTCGGTGCCAGCGTCACCGGCGCAGAATCCGGCTCAGCGGAAGGGTTCGCCCTGGACCCCGCCGTCGAGCGCACGTCCGACTACCTCCAGCACCCGGTGTTCAACACCCACCGCTCCGAGACCCAGCTGCTGCGATACATCCGCCGCCTGTCGGACCGCGACCTCGCGTTGGACCGGACCATGATCCCGCTGGGCTCCTGCACCATGAAGCTGAACGCCACAGCCGAGATGGAAGCCATCTCCTGGCCGGAGTTCGCCTCCATCCACCCCTTCGCCCCCGAATCCCAGACCGCCGGCTGGCGTGAACTGATCGAGGACCTCGAAGCCCAGCTGACCGAGATCACCGGGTACGACCAGGTGTCCATCCAGCCGAACGCCGGATCCCAGGGCGAACTCGCCGGCCTGCTGGCAATCCGCGGCTACCACCTGTCCCGCGGAGACGCCCAGCGCAACGTCTGCCTGATCCCGGCCTCGGCGCACGGCACCAACGCCGCCTCCGCCGTGCTGGCCGGCATGAAAGTCGTCGTCGTGGCCACCGCCGCGGACGGCACGATCGACCACGCGGACCTGCAGGCCAAGATCGAACTGCACAAGGAGGCGCTGTCCGCGATCATGATCACCTACCCCTCCACCCACGGCGTGTACGACGCCGACGTCCGCGAGGTCTGCGACTCCGTGCACGCTGCCGGCGGACAGGTCTACGTCGACGGCGCCAACCTCAACGCGCTCGTGGGACTGGCCCAGCCGGGCCAGTTCGGCGGCGACGTCTCCCACCTGAACCTGCACAAGACCTTCTGCATCCCGCACGGCGGCGGCGGACCCGGCGTCGGCCCGGTCGCGGCCAAGGCCCACCTGGCACCCTTCATGCCGGGCAACGCCGCCGATCCGTCCAACGGCGAAAGCGGCACCCCGATCTCGGCATCGCGCTACGGCTCCGCCGGTGTCCTGCCGATCTCCTGGGCCTACGTGAAGCTGATGGGCGGCCAGGGACTGACCGAGGCCACCAAGTCCGCGCTGCTCGCGGCGAACTACATTGCCTCCCGCCTGAACGAGTTCTTCCCGGTGCTCTACACCGGCGAGGGCGGGCTCGTGGCGCACGAATGCATCCTGGACCTGCGCGAGCTCACGGCCAAGACCGGCGTCACCGCTGAGGATGTGGCCAAGCGACTGATCGATTACGGCTTCCACGCGCCCACCCTCGCGTTCCCGGTGGCCGGTACCCTGATGGTCGAGCCCACCGAGTCCGAGGACCTTGGCGAGATCGACCGCTTCATCGACGCGATGATCTCCATCCGCGCCGAAATCGACCAGGTGGCCCACGGCGACTTCACCGTCGAGCACAGCCCGCTGCGCAACGCACCGCACACCGCGGCCGCCGTCATCAGCACCGACTGGGCGCGGGAGTACCCGCGCGAGCAGGCTGTCTTCGCGGTCCACCACCTCAAGCAGGACAAGTACTTCCCGCCGGTCGGCCGGATCGACGGCGCGGCCGGCGACCGCAACCTGATCTGCTCCTGCCCTCCCCTCGAATCCTTCGAAGAAGACACAACAGTCCACCCCGACGACTCTGCCAACTAAGGACAGCCAACGATGACTGAGAACTACACGGCCCTCCACGAAGAGCACAAGAAGCTCGGCGCGTCCTTCACGGACTTCGGCGGCTGGCAGATGCCGCTCAAATACAGCTCCGAACTGGCCGAGCACCACGCGGTCCGCAAGTCCGCGGGCCTCTACGATCTGTCCCACATGGGTGAAGTCTGGGTCACCGGTCCCGACGCCGCAGCCTTCCTGGACTACGCCCTGGTCGGCAAGATCTCGGCGATGGCGGTCGGCAAGGCCAAGTACTCGCTGATCTGCAACGAGGACGGCGGCATCATCGATGACCTCATCACCTACCGCCGTCCGGCGGGGGCCGACGGGACGGACAAATTCCTCGTGGTCCCGAATGCCGGCAACGCCAAGGTTGTCGCTGCGGCCCTGGCCGAGCGTGCGGTGTCCGGCAAGGAGGGAGGCTTCGACGTCACCGTCGAGGACGCCTCCGCCGACACCTCGCTGATCGCCGTGCAGGGCCCCAAGGCGCAGGAGATCCTCCTGCGCCTGGTCCCGGCCGCGCAGCACGAGCTCGTCACCGGACTGAAGTACTACGCCGCCGTCGACGTCCCCTTGATGTTCGGCGGCGCCAGCCGGGAGCTGCTGCTGGCCCGCACCGGCTACACCGGTGAGGACGGCTTCGAGATCTTCGTCGCCAACGACGACGCCGCCGCCCTCTGGCAGGCGCTGGTCGCGATCGCCGAAGACGGCGAGCTGACGCCCGCCGGACTCGCGTCCCGCGACTCGCTCCGGCTCGAGGCAGGCATGCCGCTCTACGGCAACGAGCTCTCCGTGGACGGCGACCCGTTCGCTGCCGGGCTGGGGCCGGTCGTGGCGCTCTCCAAGGAGGGCGACTTCGTCGGCAAGGCGGCCCTCGCCGCCAAGAAGGAAGCTGGCGCCGGATCCACCGCTGGACGCAAACTCGTTGGCCTCAAGGGCCTCGGGCGCAGGGCCGGCCGCGGCCACTACCCGGTCCTCAAGGACGGCAACACCGTCGGCGAAGTCACCTCCGGCCAGCCCAGCCCCACCTTGGGCTACCCGGTCGCGATGGCCTACGTCGACGTCGAGTTCACCGAACCCGGCACCACCCTGGACATCGACCTCCGCGGCAAGACCGAGCCCTTCGAAGTTGTCGCGCTTCCTTTCTACAAGCGCCAAAAGTAGCCCGGCGGCCCCGTCGCGGTGCCCGGCACGTCCCGGCTCCGCGGCCAAGGCCAGCAGGTAACCGTGCCCCACAAGATTCAGCACCAAGACCACTCCAAGACTTAGGAAAAAAACATGGCAAAAGTTGCCCCTGAACTGCAGTACTCCGACGAGCACGAGTGGGTTGCGCGGGAAGCCGGGAACCTTGTGTCCATCGGCATCTCGGCCGTCGCCACGGATGCGCTGGGCGACATCGTCTACGTGGACCTGCCCGAGGTCGGCGCCACCGTGACCGCGGGGGAGACCTGCGGCGAGGTCGAATCCACCAAGTCCGTCTCCGACCTGTACGCCCCCGTCACGGGCGAGGTCACCGAAATCAACCCGGCCGTCGTCGATGACCCCGCGCTGATCAACAGCGACCCCTACGGTGCCGGCTGGCTCTTCAAGGTCGCCGCAGAGTCCGACGGACCGCTGCTCTCGGCCCAGGAGTACGCATCCAAGAACGGCGGCGAACTGTGAGCGCGGCAGAGGCAACCACCAGCTTCCAGCAGGTTATCTCCGCATCCCTGGACGCGGACCTGTCCGCCCTGGACCCGGAGATCGCCGCAAAGATCGACGACGAGCTCACCCGCCAGCGCGAGGGCCTGGAGATGATCGCCTCGGAGAACCACACCGCCAGGGCCGTGATGCAGGCGCAGGGTTCGGTGCTGACGAACAAGTACGCCGAGGGCTACCCGGGCAAGCGCTACTACGGCGGCTGCGAACACGTCGACGTGATCGAACAGCTCGCCATCGACCGGGTCAAAGCCCTGTTCGGCGCCGAATACGCCAACGTCCAGCCGCACTCCGGCGCGCAGGCCAACGCCTCCGTGATGCACGCCCTGATCCGCCCGGGCGACACCATCATGGGCCTGAACCTGGCGCACGGCGGGCACCTCACCCACGGCATGAAGATCAACTTCTCCGGCCGGCTCTACAACGTCATCCCCTACCAGGTCCGCGAGGATGACCACCGGATCGACATGGCCGAGGTCGAACGCCTCGCCCAGGAGCACAAGCCGCAGCTGATCGTCGCCGGCTGGTCCGCGTACGCCCGGCAGCTGGACTTCGCCGAGTTCCGCCGGATCGCCGATTCCGTCGGCGCCTACCTGATGGTGGACATGGCCCACTTCGCCGGGCTCGTCGCCGCCGGGCTGCACCCGTCACCGGTGCCGCACGCCCACGTCACCACCTCCACCACGCACAAGACCCTCGCCGGTCCGCGCGGCGGCATCATCCTGAGCAACGACGCCGACATCGCCAAGAAGATCAACTCCGCCGTTTTCCCCGGCCAGCAGGGCGGCCCGCTGGAGCACGTGATCGCCGGCAAGGCCGTTGCCTTCAAGATCGCCGCGTCCCCGGAGTTCAAGGAACGCCAGGAGCGTGTCCTCGCCGGCGCCCGGATCCTCGCCGAGCGTCTGGTCCAGCCGGACGTCACCGCCAAGGGCATCAATGTGATCTCCGGCGGCACCGATGTGCACCTGGTCCTGGTGGACCTGCGCAACTGCGAGCTCAACGGCCAGGAAGCCGAGGACCGCCTCGCGGAAATCGACATCACCGTGAACCGCAACGCCGTGCCGTTCGACCCGCGCCCGCCGATGGTCACCTCCGGGCTCCGGATCGGCACCCCCGCCCTGGCCACCCGCGGGTTCGGCGAGGCGGCGTTCGCCGAGGTCGCGGATATCATCGCGGAGGCACTGACCGCCGACGCCGGCGCGGACCTCTCCGGTCTGCGCCACCGGGTGGAGGCCCTCGCCGCCGCCCACCCGCTCTACCCCTCGGTTGCCAACCTCGCCTAGGGGCCGTATTACAGGTAGTAGAAGCAGCACAGATCACGACGCCGGGCCGCCGCCACATGCTGCCGCCCGGCGTCGTGCATCCGGCGGGACCGCCGCAGACCGGCGGCCGCACCGCCCTCCGGCAGGACCATCTGCCGGGCCACAGTTTGAGCTAGTTAGGAACAACCATGGCTGTTGGAGTCTTTGACCTTTTTTCCATCGGGATAGGGCCCTCCAGTTCGCACACCGTGGGCCCGATGCGGGCCGCGGCGGTGTTCGCCGGGGAGCTCCAGGCCTCCGGCGTGCTGGAGCGGGTGGCGTCGCTGCGGGTGGACCTGTACGGGTCCCTCGCCGCGACCGGTCACGGCCACGGCACCATGACCGCGATCCTGCTCGGCCTGGAAGGTTTCCATCCGGAGCTGATCCTCCCCGAGGAAGTGGAGGAACGCCTCGCCGCGATCGCCGATACCGGCACCCTGCAGCTCGGCGGGGAAGGGACTGGGGTGGCGCTGCCGTACGGGGTGCAGGACATGGTCCTGCGCCCGCTGACCATCCTTCCGCGGCACACCAACGGCATGACCTTCACCGTGTTCGACGCCGACGGCGCCGTCCTGCACGAGGCCACGTTCTTCTCGGTCGGCGGCGGCTTCATCGTCCGCGAGGGCGAGGAGGACGCGGCCCTGAAGGAACTCGACGAATCCAAAAAGGAACTGCCCCTGCCGTTCCGCACCGCCGCGGAACTGCTGGGCCGCTGCCAGTCCAAGGGTCTCTCGATCGGGGAGATCATGTTCGTCAACGAGCGTGCCTCCCGCACCGAGGCGCAGATCCGCGAGGGCCTCCTGCACGTCTACTCCGTGATGGAATCCTGTGTCCAGGTCAGCCTCAAGCGCGTGGGGCTGCTGCCCGGCGGGCTCAAGGTCCGCCGCCGGGCACCGGACTGGCACGAACGCCTCATGAAAGAAACCCTGGATCAGGACCCCGACTTCCGGGACCCGAAGTACTGGCAGGAATGGGTGAACCTGATCGCCCTGGCCGTGAACGAGGAAAACGCCTCGGGCGGCCGGGTGGTCACCGCCCCCACCAACGGCGCCGCGGGCATCATCCCGGCTGTGCTCTACTACGCCCTGCACTTCGCCCCCGGCATGGACAAGGCCACCCAGGCCGACCGCGACGAGACGATCGTCAAGTTCCTGCTGACCGCCGCAGCCATCGGGGTGCTCTACAAGGAGCAGGCCTCGATCTCCGGCGCCGAGGTCGGCTGCCAGGGCGAGGTCGGCTCGGCGTCCTCAATGGCCGCGGCCGGGCTGGCCGAAGTCATGGGCGGCACACCCCAACAGGTGGAGAACGCCGCGGAAATCGCGATGGAACACAACCTTGGACTGACCTGCGACCCGATCGGCGGGCTCGTACAGATCCCCTGCATCGAACGCAACGCGATCGCCGCGGCAAAGGCCATCAATGCCGCCAAGATGGCGCTGTGGGGCGACGGCACCCACCGGGTGTCCCTCGACGAGGTCATCGTCACCATGCGCGAAACCGGCAAGGACATGAGCTCCAAATACAAGGAAACCGCCATGGGCGGCCTCGCCGTGAACGTCGTCGAATGCTGACTCAGTTGTTGAGTGCCATCCAGAGGTTCAGCGACGAGGCGAACACGATCCAAGTGAGGTAGGGCAGCAACAGCAGCCCGGCGGTGCGGCTGATCGGTCCGAAGTACAGCACGGTGACGGCCACAGCGACCGCCAGGGCCGCGATGATCGCGAAAGCGGTCCACAAAGCGGGTGTGCCGAGCGCCGGGTAGAGGCCGAAGAAGACCGGCGTCCACAGCAGGTTCAGCACGAGCTGGACTGCGTAGGCGGTGAGGGCGGGCCGGGTCCCCTCGGTCCGCTTGCGCCAGACCAGCCAGGCGGCCACGGCCATCGCGGTGTAGAGCACGGTCCAGACCGGCCCGAACAGCCAGTTCGGCGGCGACCAGGGAGCTTTGTCCGCGGTGGCATACCAGCCGTTGACGTTGTTGGCGGTGGCGAGTCCGCCCAGCCCCGCAACCAGCGCAGAGGCCGCGAGAAAGGCCAGCAGCCCCAGCAGCTGGGGTCCCACCGCGCGCTGTCCGGCCGCGTTCCGCGGGCGTCCGGATCCTGCGGTCAATGATGGCTGATCAGACGGCATGCTTCCAGCGTAGCCGCTCCTCCCCGGCCGGGAGCAGGGGGCCGGGCAGATAGACTTGAAGCTGCATGTCCGCATGCCGCCGACGCTCGTACCGCAATGATTGGATGCCGCACCCTTGCGTGAATTCACCGCCCGTTTTGCCTCTGCCGAAGAGGTCGCCAACTGGGACGCCCACGTCACCGCGAATCCCAATGGCGGCAATCTCCTGCAGTCGGAGGCCTTTGCCGGGGTCAAACAGCACTTTGGCTGGAAGCCCCTGCACCTTGTCTACGAGACGGCCGACTACACGAGCTACAACCTCATCCTGGAGAAGTCCTTCCCGCTCCTGGGGAAGCTCTGGTACCTGATCAAGGGTCCGGATGTGGCTGCTGTTGAGGACATCCCCGGCATCGCCGCGGCCAACGCCGAGTTCGTGAAGCGGGCACGGCTTGGAGTCTTCGCGATCAAAATTGAGCCGGACATCGTGCGCTCCGATGAGGCCAGGGGCGTGATCGAAGGTGCCGGCCTGGTCAAAACCCACAACCTCCAGCCCAACGATTCAACGGCACTGCTGGACATCTCCCCGGAAGAGAACCAGCTGCTGCGCAACCTGCACTCCCGCGGCCGCAACGCGGTCCGACGCGCCATCCGCGAAGGGGTGGAGGTCCGCAACATGGAACCCGCCGAAGAGAACTTCCGCGCCATGTACGCGTTGATGACCAACACCGTGGAAGCCAAGTCCCAGGTCCGGGTCCGCGAATATGAGTACTACCGCCAGTTCTGGACCAACTTCATCAGCCGGGGCCAGGGGCGCCTGCTTTTCGTCTACGAAAACGATGTTCCGTCGGTTGGCGCCTTCGTCATCAACTACGGCCGCAAAGCGACCTACAAGGACGGCGGCTCGCTGCAGAAACGCAACCAGTACGGTGACTCCCACCTGGTGCAGTGGACGGCGATCAACCAGCTCAAGGAACTCGGCTGCACCGAATACGACTTCTGCGGCACGCCGCCGAGCGACCAGCTCAAGGACACCTCCAACCCGTTCCACGGCCTGGGCCTGTTCAAGACAAGCTTCAGCAAGACCGTGACCGACTTTGTCGGCTGCTATGACCAGGTGCTGAGCCCGCTGAAGTACAAGGCCTGGATGGCCGCCGGGGAACGCGTTGCCCGCCAGCTCTACACCCGCCGCACCGGCCAGCAGTTCTACTAGACCGGCAGCCAGGGAAATCGAAAACGCACGAATGACAACGCCACCAGACGGCCGCCGCAGGCCGCAAACCGACGGACTGCCCAAGACCGAGCCGATGTCGGCCACGCAGGTGCGCCAGAACGCCGCTGCCAAACGCATGCTGCGGCGGCTGGTGCAGGGGGAGAACCCGCCCACCGCGCCGATGAGCATCGTGGACCGTCTCGCCGGCAGCCCCTATGCCAACCCGATGATCCAGGTGGGCGGTGTGGACACCTCCGCGCGCAAGACCATCGACTTCGCGCTGCATCTGGCCGAATCCATGTTCCGTTACGGTGCAGGCGCACTCGAAGTGGAAACCAGCATCATCGCCATCACGGCCGCGCTGGGCCTGAAGAACATCGAAGTGGACATCACCAACCAGTCCGTGGCCATTAATTACGCCCCCAAGGACCAGACGCCGATCTCGCTGCTGCGCGTCGTGCGGTCCTGGACCAACAACTACGCCGGGCTCTCCCAGGTCCACCAGCTGGTGACGGAAATCGTCGCCGGCGGTGTGGGCCGCGAGGAGGCCGTCCGCCGGCTGGAGGAGATCACCCACCGCGCCAAGCCCTTCCCGCGCTGGATGGTCACCGTGGCGTTCGGGGTTTTCTCCGCCGTCTTTGTCGGAGTCCTGGGCGGCGGCACCGGTGCCTCCGCGGTGGCTTTCGGGTCCAACCTGCTTGTCAGCCTGCTGGCCCGCCAGCTGGGCCGCTGGCGCACCCCTGACTTCTTCATCACGGCATCCTGCTCGTTCCTGGTCACCTTCGTCGCCCTGCTGCTGTGGCGGTTCGGAAGCCCGGCGGGGATCGAGATCCCGCCGGCCATCGTGGTTGTGGGCGGGATCCTGCTGCTCCTGCCCACCGGGCGCCTCGTGTCGTCGGTCCAGGATGCGATCAACGGATTCCCGGTCACGGCGGCGGGCCGGTTCCTGTCCACGATGCTGACCTTCGGCGCACTCGTCGCCGGAATCGCCGTGGGTTTCGTGGTGGGCGATATGACGGGGATGCAACCCATAGACGTCACCGAAACATTCCCGCCGGCGTATCCCTTAGGGGTGGTGGTCCTCCTGATCGCCGTCGCGGTGCTGATGATCGGCATCACTGAACAGACCAGGTGGAACCTGCTCCTGCCGACCGCCGCCGTGGGCGTGGTGGGCTATCTGGTGCTGATCGGGGGAGAGGCGCTCGGCATTGGGCCGCGCTTTTCGCCCGCAGTCGCTGCCGTCGCCATCGGCCTGCTGGCCCGCGTGGTGGCTCTCCGGATGGGCGCCCCGCAGCTGGTGGTGGCCGTCCCGGCCGCGCTGATCCTGCTCCCCGGACTCACCATATTCCGGTCCATGTATGTATTGACGATTGAGGAATCGGAGATCCTGCTGGGAGCCGGGGGCATGCTGAATGCCGGGGCCATCGTGATGGGGGTCGCGGCAGGCATCGTGCTCGGTGACACGCTCGCCCGTCCCCTGACGCACGGCCTGGCCAGCAACGAACGACGGCGGGCGCGGCGCCGATAGGCCGATAGCTCGTGGACCTTTGGCTCGTGCGCCGCGGGGCCGTTGGACCGCTAGTTCGTGGGCTCGTTGGACCGTGCGCCGTTAGATCGTCCCGATCGGGAGCTTCTTCTCGGCCTGGAAATCGTCCTCCACGCGGCCCTTCGCCCAGTATCCGGACAGGGAGACCTGGGAGCGCTCCAGCCTCCGCTGCGCGTAAAGCACCTCCCGCAGGCCCTTCATGTAGCCACGCTCGCCGTGCGCAAAGACCTGCACCCGGCCGTCCGGCCAGGAGGCGTCGCGCACTGCCGTGACCAGCAGCCCGCTGTCCCCGGCCGGCACCCCGTCGCGGAAGATCCAGCGCAGCTCCACACCGGCCGGCGCGACGATGCCCTGGATGTCGGCGGAGCCGTCCACCTCGAGGAAGGCCAGGCCGCGGGCGTCCGCGGGCAGGGACTCGATGGCGGCGCCGATGGCCGGCAGCGCGGACTCGTCGCCCGCAAACAGGTACCAGTCCGCCGCCGGATCGGGGTTGTAGCCGCCCCCAGGGCCGGTGAAGATCAGAGTGTCCCCGGGTCGGGCGGACGCGGCCCAGGGCCCGGCGAGGCCTTCGTCGCCGTGGATCACGAAGTCGATGGCAAGCTCTGCCGCTGCCTCGTCGACCCAGCGCACGGTGTAAGTCCGGGTGTGCGGCCACTGATCCCGCGGCATGGACTCGCGGATCTCCCAGAGATCCAGCGGCTCCCCGTAGCTGACACCGGGCTGGGGGAACACGATCTTGACGTACCGGTCCACGAAGGCGTTGTTGACGTAGCCGGCGAAGCCCGGGCCGCCGGCAACGATCCGGACCATATGGGGCGAGAGCTGCTCGCGGCGCAGCACCGTGAGGGTGGTCTGCGGGCGTGATTTCCGGGTGGCCGAGGTGGCGGCGGGAACTGAGGTCATGGAGCTAAGCCTAGCCAAGAAGCCTGGGCGGGACCCCGACTGTGAAGCCGGTTAGGGAAGCGGCGGCAGTTCCCAATCCACCGTGCCGTCCCCCTGCTCTCGGAGCAGCGTATTGGCGCGGCTGAAGGGCCGGGAGCCGAAGAACCCGCGCGCGGCCGACAGCGGACTCGGATGGGCGCTGGCGATCACCGGCGTGGAGCCCAGCAACGGCTGCACGGCCCCCGCATCCTTGCCCCAGAGGATTGCCACCAGCGGCGCGGGGGTGCCGTCGGCTCTGACGCGGTTCGCCACGGCGCTGATAGCCGCCGCCGTAATGGGCTCCCATCCCTTGTTCCGGTGCGAACCTGCCTCCCCTGCCCGGACGCTGAGGACCCGGTTGAGCAGCAGTACCCCCTGGTCAGCCCAACGGCTGAGATCCCCGTGGACCCGAGGCGGAAGACCCAGATCGGCGTCGAGTTCCTTGTAGATGTTCGCGAGGCTGCGCGGAATGGGACGCGTGGCGCCGTCCACGGCGAAGGACAGCCCGACGGCATGGCCGGGCGTCGGATAGGGGTCCTGGCCCACTATCAGTATCCTGACTGCGGACAGCGGTTGCCGGAACGCCCGGAGGACGTTCGACGGCGCCGGCAGGATCGCGTTGCCCTCCGCGACTTCCCGGCCCAGGAACGCCAGGACATCGCGCAGCTGCCCTTCCACCGGGACCAGCGCCTCGGCCCAGTCGGGGGCCACAAGTTCAGGCAAGGGCCGCAGTGCCAGCTCAGCGAAGCCGACCGCTTCGGCGGGTGAGGGCTCCAGCTCGAACAGGGCATCGGAATCAGGCGGGTCGGAGGTGTGCACAGGGCCCATTCTCGCAGGGTGCCAAATGACAACCCTGTTATTCGCCCGTAGCATGGGGGAAGACTTTTCACCGGATCCAGCCAGGGAGTGTGTCGTGGCCGAACAAGCGCAAGAACACCTTTCTTCGGCGGAATCAGTTTCCGCCGGGACGAGCCCCGAGTCGCCGCTGGGCAGCCGGGACCAGCAAATGCTGGCGCTGGAACGGCAGTGGTGGAAGTACGCCGGAGCCAAGGAACAGGCCATCCGGGAGCTCTTCGACCTCTCCGCGACGCACTACTACCAGATTCTCAACGCCCTCATCGACACCGAGGATGCGCTGGCCCACGATCCCATGTTGGTGAAGAGATTGCGTAGACTACGTACGTCACGCCAACGTGCGCGCACCGCCCGCCGCTTGGGCTCAGACGCGTAAAGCACAACCGGACGCGCGGACTCCCGCGCGGATGCCGGCGTAGGCAATCGTCAGAAATATGCAAGGACGTCGTTTTACCATGACCAAATACGCTCGGGATGAATTTGATCGGGTCCCGGAGACCTCCACACGTCAGGGTGTCCACCGCGCAGCCGCCGAATCCGGGCGACGGCGCCGTCTGGGTCCCATCCTTGCCGTTGGCGCTGCAGCCCTGGCCGTCGGCCTCGTGGCCTTCCTGTTCCTGCCGAAGCTCGGGTTCGCCTCCGCCGGAACCACCCAGGCGGTATCGGCCGAACAGGGCGGCAGCAGCGCCGCCGCATCCTCCGCCCCGACAGCCTCGAGCCCCGCAGCCTCCAGCCCGGCGTCGGCCAGCCCGACAACAAGCCCGGCAGCCGTCCCGGTAGCCAGCGAGACGCCCGCCACGGCCACCACCCCCGCCGCGGCCGCCGCTGTCGACAAGACACAGCCCGTGGCGGTCTTCAACGCCACCTCAACCGCGGGCCTGGCGAACCGGGTGGGCGGGACCGTCACTACCGCCGGCTGGACGGTAGGCTCGACCGGAAACTGGGGCGGCGCGCCCCAGCAGCGTTCCGTCGTTTTCTACAGCGGCGCGGTGCAAAAGGGCAACGCTGAAGCCCTCGGAAAACTCCTGGGCATTCCGACGGTGGTTGACTCGGCCGAATTCCAGCTGCCGCTGGTCGTAGTGCTGGCGCCGGGCTTCCGGTAGTCCCTCCCGGTTACGCCTGAGTAACTATTAGCCGCCCAAACCGTCCAAGCCGCCTGCGCCCTGCGCTCCGGCCGGAGGCTGTGGGTACAGTATTTTGCGGACTGCGTGTGCATTTTGCAGTCCGCGGCGCACGCTGTGGTGCGCCGCCCCGTAAGCCGACTGAAAGTGTGGACACCAATGGCATTGGGAACCGTCAAATGGTTCAACGCCGAAAAGGGCTACGGCTTCATCACCGTGGACGATTCCGGGGCGGACGTCTTTGTGCACTGGTCGGCCATCGCAGGGGAGGGCTACCGCGCCCTGGACGAGGGCCAGCGCGTTGAACTCGAAGTCGGCGAAGGCGAAAAGGGCCCGCAGGCCGAAAGCGTCCGGCCCGCCCCGTGACCTTTGCCGCCGCTGGGTCGCAGGCCCCTTCCAAGAACAACGCTGCCAAGAACGATGCCGCTGAAACTGACTGCGTCCAGCAGGCCGCCGTCAGCGCCGCCGGACGCCGGGCCGGTGCTTTGCGGCTGGGCCGCGCCGCAGCAGTGGCAGCTGTGGCGACGCTGACCATGACTGCGTGCCTGGGACCGACAGGCGGCGCCCGCGTGGAGACGGCCGACGCCAGCGGCGACGGCACCCTGAGGATCGGGCTGATCCTCGACAACACCGGCCCGCAGAACTTCCTCAATGCCCCCCAGCTGGCCGCAGCGAAGCTCGCCGTCAAGGAAATCAACGCGGCGGGCGGCCACAAGGGCAAACCGGTGGAGTTGCTCCCCGAGACCATCAGCACAGACACCGCCGCGCAGGCGAAGGCACTCGTGGCGGCCAAAGCCGACGTCGTCATCGGCCCGACGGATTCCAGCCGGGCCCCCGCCGCCATTGATGTCCTCGCCGCCGCCAGAATCGCCATGATTTCCCCCGCAAACACCGCCAGCGGGCTCAGCAGCTACCAGAGCAACGGCTACTACTTCCGTACCTCGGCAGCGGATATCGCGCAGGCCTCCGTCCTCGTCAAACTCGCCAGGGACAACGGTGCGGCAACCGTCGCCGTCGTCTACGAGGAGGGCAGCTACGGCAAGGACGTGTCCAACGCGGTCGCCGCGGCGGCCAAGGCCTCCGGCCTCGGACCCGTCACCGTCGCCGGTTTCGCCCCGGGACAGGCACAGCAGGCGGCCGCTGCTGCGAAGGCGGCAGCCCCGGACGCCGTCGTGCTGGTCTCCCGCACTGGCGCCCAAGGCGCCATCGCCGAGCTGAACAACGCGGGCCTTGCCGGAAAGAAGCTCATCCTCAGCGACGGCGCGGTCAGCCAGTACGGTTCCGGCTTGGGCTCCAGTGCCCTCGACGGTGCACGCGGGATCCTTCCCGGAACCTTTGCCTCCGCAGCATTCCAGTCCGGGCTGGTCTCCGTCGATCCGGGACTGAAGGACATGACCTTCGCCGCCGAGACGTACGACGCCGTCAACCTCGCAGCCATTGCCGCCGCCGCAGCCCAGGACGACGCCGGAACCTCGGTTGCGGCGGGCCTGATTGCCGTCTCGGGCGGCAAGGCCCAGTCGTCCGGGGGTGCCGGAGCCGCCGGCGAAGCCGCAGTTTGCAAGAGCTACCAGGAGTGCCTCGACGCCATCCGGGCGGGCAAGCGCCCTGACTACGACGGCGAGTCCGGGCGGATCGGCTTCGATTCCAACGGTGACGTCAGCGCCGCAAACTACGTTGTCTATACCTACGGGGCGGACAACCGGGCAACCATGAGCGGCAGCGAAACGGCCAGCAGCGGCGGCAGTTAATCGCCCGTAGCGTATTGCGTCCTCCGGCGGGCCGCCAGCAGGCCGGTGCGGCGCATCCCGGTACGCCCGCTGCTTGCACTCTCCCCGGGGGAGTGCTAATTATTGAGTTAGCACTCCCGCGTATTGACTGCTAAAACGACGCCCGGTTCGCCCGGCCGCGAAGTTGCAGCAGCCGATCCGGGAGCGAAGAAACACCTGGCTGGGGTGAGATCCCTGGCCCAGCGGCATACAGAGGCCGCCGGGCAAGGATCGTCCGTCGCGGGCACCGCAGCAAAGGTTCATTCTTAACGACTGTCCCGAAAGGACTACTGCCGTTATGGCCAAGATCATTGCATTTGATGAAGAGGCACGCCGCGGTCTTGAGCGGGGCCTGAACATCCTCGCCGACGCCGTCAAGGTCACCCTCGGCCCGCGTGGACGCAACGTCGTCCTCGAAAAGAAGTGGGGCGCCCCCACGATCACCAACGATGGTGTTTCCATCGCCAAGGAGATCGAGCTGGACGATCCTTACGAGAAGATCGGCGCCGAGCTGGTCAAGGAAGTTGCCAAGAAGACGGACGACGTCGCTGGCGACGGAACCACCACCGCTACCGTGCTGGCTCAGGCCCTGGTCAAGGAAGGCCTGCGCAACGTCGCGGCCGGCGCTGATCCCCTGTCCCTCAAGCGCGGCATCGAGAAGGCTGTCGAAGCCGTCACCCGCGAGCTCCTGGCCTCCGCCAAGGAAATCGAAACCAAGGAAGAGATTGCCGCCACCGCGTCCATCTCTGCCGGTGACAACGAGATTGGCGCACTGATTGCCGAGGCCCTGGATAAGGTCGGCAAGGAAGGCGTCATCACCGTCGAGGAGTCGAACACCTTCGGCCTGGAGCTGGAACTCACCGAAGGCATGCGCTTCGACAAGGGCTACATCTCCGCTTACTTCGTCACCGACGCCGAGCGCCAGGAAACGGTCCTTGAGGATCCGTACATCCTGATCGTCAACTCCAAGATCTCCAACGTCAAGGAACTGGTTGCGGTCCTCGAGAAGGTCATGCAGTCGTCCAAGCCGCTGCTGATCATCGCCGAAGACATCGAGGGCGAGGCCCTGGCCACCCTGATCGTCAACAAGATCCGTGGCACCTTCAAGTCCGTCGCCGTCAAGGCCCCGGGCTTCGGCGACCGCCGCAAGGCGCAGCTCGCTGACATCGCCATCCTGACCGGTGGCCAGGTCATCTCCGAGGAAGTCGGCCTCAAGCTTGAGACCGCCGGACTTGAACTCCTGGGCCGCGCCCGCAAGGTCGTTGTCACCAAGGATGAGACCACCATCGTCGAGGGTGCAGGTGACGCTGACCAGATTGCCGGCCGCGTTTCCCAGATCCGCGCCGAGATCGAAAACTCCGATTCGGACTACGACCGCGAGAAGCTGCAGGAGCGCCTGGCCAAGCTGGCCGGCGGCGTTGCAGTCATCAAGGCCGGTGCCGCAACCGAAGTTGAGCTCAAGGAACGCAAGCACCGCATTGAGGACGCTGTCCGCAACGCCAAGGCTGCTGTCGAAGAGGGCATCGTCGCCGGCGGTGGCGTTGCCCTGATCCAGGCCGGTGCCAAGGCATTCGCCAACCTGCAGCTCGAAGGCGACGAGGCAACCGGTGCGAACATCGTCCGCGTTGCCATCGACGCCCCGCTGAAGCAGATCGCCTTCAACGCCGGCCTCGAGCCGGGCGTCGTCGTCGACAAGGTCCGCGGCCTGCCTGCAGGCCACGGCCTGAACGCAGCCACCGGCGAATACGTCGACCTGCTGGCTGCCGGCATCAACGACCCGGTCAAGGTCACCCGCTCTGCCCTGCAGAACGCGGCGTCCATTGCCGGCCTGTTCCTCACCACCGAGGCCGTTGTGGCCGACAAGCCGGAGAAGAACTCCCCGGCCATGGGCGGCGGCGACGACATGGGCGGCATGGGAGGCATGGGCGGTTTCTAACCACCCGGCTTCCGGCGCTGAATAGTCCAGCCCTGAACGTACAGTTCAACGACGGCGGTCCCTCCTTCGGGTGGGGCCGCCGTCGGCGTTAACCCCCTCCGCCCAGCCCCTGTCCGGGCTCCGTCCGGCGCACACCAGACCACCGGCACCCCCGGTCACCGTCCGCACGGGCGTCAACGGCGGCGGGGGTCTGGCAGGATGGTGCAGTGACGATTACAGCAGCAGCCGACGGTTCGGCTTTAGGAAATCCCGGCCCGGCCGGATGGGCCTGGTACGTGAACGATGACTGCTGGCGGGCCGGCGGATGGCCGCACGGCACCAACAACATGGGCGAGCTGATGGCCGTGCTGGACCTGTTCCGCTCCACCGCACACATGCCGGGCGAGGACCTGCACATCCTGTGCGACAGCCAGTACGTCATCAACTCCGTCACCAAGTGGATGCCGGGCTGGAAGCGTAAAGGCTGGCGCAAGTCCGACGGCAAACCCGTCATGAACGTTGAGCTCCTAAAGGAGATCGACCAGGCGCTGGTGGGGCGCAAATATAAATTCGAATGGGTGCGCGGCCACGCCGGGCATGACCTGAACGAGGCGGCCGATGACCGCGCCAGGGCTGCCGCCACGGCCTACCAGCAGGGTGTTGCCGTGCGCCAGGGTCCCGGGTTCGGCGCCGCTGCCGGCGTCCTTGCTCCCGCAGCCCAGGCAGCACCCGCCGCCGCGCATCCGGCGCCGCAGGTGCCGGTGCCGTCCGGCCAGCAGGAGATGTTCGGGGAGCCGACACTCTTCGACGAACCCGACCTCTTCAGTGAGCTCGACGAGGACACCACCCCTGTGCCGGGGACCGACGCGAGCCCGGAAGCGATCGTTGAGTCACTTGAGCGCGAACTCCTCCTTCCGGAAACGCGTGGGGACTTCGGACGTACCGGGGTGCTGCTGCACCCGGACTTCACCGAAATCGGGACCTCGGGCCGGATCTGGACCCGGGATGCCGTGATGATGTCCCTGGAAGAGACGCCGGGCGGGCCGACCGAGCTGGAAATGCTTGGGGCGGACCGGCTGGACGCGGGCACTGTCCTCCTGACGTACCGCAGCCACACCCGGTCCGGAACAGCCCTGCGCAGCTCCCTGTGGGTCCATGACGGCGCCCAATGGCGGCTCCGCTTCCACCAGGGCACCCCCGAAGCCTGAGACCGCCTGCGGGGCCTTGAGAGGCGGTCAGCTGAAACGCTGGGTGTTGTTCAGTTCGGCCTGGGCATAGCTCGCCGCCGCGGAGTTGAGCGCCAGGTTGATCGAGGCAAGGGAAGCCTCGACCTTGCCCTGGGTCAGGGCCCACTCCGCGACGAGCGCCTGGAAGTTGGTGGCGGCCGAGCCGCGCCAGCTGGCCTGCAGCTCGTCCAGGCCGCGCTTCATGGACTGGACGTCGGCGCTGATGCGGTCGACCGTGGCCTTGACGTTCGCTGACTTGAGCTGGAGAAGTTCCGTATCGACGGAAATGATGCTCATGGGATGACCTCTCGACAGTGCCTGGTCCGGAATCTCCGGACCCTCCGAGCGTAGGCAGGCCGGTGAAGCCGGGGAACGGCCGGTCAACGGTATGTGGAAAAGCCGCGGGAGACCCGGCAGGCTACTCCCCGGCGGTGTCGCCCGAGCCCGAGCCCGAGCCCGAGCCCGAGCCCGAGCCGGAGCCCGAGCCGGAGCCCGAGCCGGGGCCGTGGCCCGAGACGGCGCCGGCACGTGTTCCTGACCCGGCGCCGGAGCCGGCACGCGACCCTGCGTCCTCGGCGGCCTCATCCAGGAACGGCAGGCTGACCACCAGGGTGGCGCCGCCGCCGTCGGTTTTCGCAACCCTGACAGTGCCCGAATGCGACCCGACGATGGCCGCGACGATCGCCAGCCCCAGCCCGCTGCCGCCGGTTTCCCGGGTCCGGGACGTGTCCGCGCGGTAGAACCGCTCGAAGATCCGCGCCGCTTCTTCCTCCGGGACCCCGGGGCCGTGGTCACGGACCTCGATGATGGACTGCCGGGTGCCGTCCCCGGAGGTCCGGACGCCGACGGCCAGTTCGATGGGCGTGCCGTCGGGGGTGTAGCGCAGGGCGTTGCCCACGAGATTCCCCACGACCTGCCGCAGCTTGGCTTCGTCGCCGAGCACCGGGGCGGGTCCGGGGGGCCGGCCGTCCAGCCCGGTCAGCGAGACGGTGCGGCCGCGGTCGCTGGCCTGGGTGTCCACCACGGCGTCGTTGGCAATCAGCAACAGATCGGCAGGCTTCTGCTGGAGCGGCCGCTGCTCATCGATCCTGGCGAGCAGCAGCAGGTCCTCCACCATGGTCCCCATCCGCTTCGCCTCGCTTTCGATCCGGCCCATGGCGGTCGCCACATCCTCCGGGGTGGACAGGGCGCCGTGCCGGTACAGCTCCGAGAAGCCGCGGATCGTCACGAGCGGGGTGCGCAGTTCATGCGAGGCGTCGGCCGCGAAGCGGCGCATCCGCGCCTCGGAGGCCATCCGGGCGGCGAAGGCCGTCTCGATGTGGGCCAGCATGGCGTTCAGGGAACTGCCCAGCCGGCCGACCTCGGTATTGGGGTTTTCGATTTCGACGCGCCGGGAAAGATCGCCCGCGGCGATTGCCGCGGCGGTCTTCTCGACCCGGGCCAGCGGCCGGAAAGACCGGGAAATGCTCCACGTGGCGATGAAGAAGGCCAGGACAAGGGTCAGCAGCCCGACGCCGACCACCACCAGGACGGCGTGTTCCATCACCGAATCCACCGGCCACAGCGGGAGCCCGATGACCACCACGGAGCTGCGCTCGTTGCTGTCCACGACGTTGAGGGCGACCACCCGCCAGTTGCGCCCGTCCGTGCCGCGGACCTGGAACGGGATCTGCTGGCGGTCGGCGGCGTCCGCCGAGGTGATGCTGGTGATGTCCGGGTGGAGTTCCTTGTTGCCGCCGAACGTCAACGGAGGCTGCCCCGGGGCGAAGAGCATCAGCGAGTAGTCGGTGGGAATGCTCTGGTTCTGGTCCTGCAGCTGGCTGAAGGACTGCTGCTGGCGGACCGAGGCGACCGCGGCCCGGAGCTTGTCGTCGACCTGCCCCTGCAGATAGCTGTGCAGGAGGGTAAGGGTACCGGCGCCGGTGGCAGTGAGGGCCACCAGCATCAGCGCGGTCATGATGGCGACGAGCTGCGACCGCAGCGACGCCGACTTCCACCGGTGCAGCAGCAACGTCAGCGCTTCTCGGCCGTCCGCAGCACGTAGCCGACGCCCCGTTTGGTCTGGATCAGGGCCGGGGCATCCGGATCAATGTCCACCTTGCGGCGCAGATAGGAGATGTAGGACTCCACAATCGAGGCGTCCCCGTTGAAGTCGTACTCCCAGACGTGGTCCAGGATCTGCGCCTTGGACAGCACGCGGTTGGGGTTCAGCATGAGGTAGCGCAGGAGCTTGAATTCGGTGGGGGACAGCTCGACCACGTTGCCGCCGCGGCGCACCTCATGGGCGTCGTCGTCGAGCTCGAGGTCATCGACGCGGATGACCGCATCGTCATCCTGCAGGGGCTGCGTGCGGCGCAGTACGGCGCGGATGCGTGCCACGACCTCGTCGAGGCTGAACGGCTTCGTGACATAGTCGTCGCCGCCCACGGTCAGGCCCATGACCTTGTCCTCTGTGTCATCCTTGGCGGTCAGGAACAGCACGGGGAAGTGCTTGCCTGCGGCGCGCAGCCGGCGGGTGACGGTGAACCCGTCCATATCCGGCAACATGACGTCCAGGACAGCCAGGTCGGGGGCGTGGAGATCGGCCGCCGCCAGGGCTTCGCGCCCGTTGGACGCGGAGACGACTTCAAAACCGGCAAAGCGCAGGGAAGTGGACAGCAGCTCGCGGATGTTCGGTTCATCATCGACGACCAGCAGCTTGGCTTCGGGACCGTTCTTTTTCATGGTTCCCATAATCCTCCCAGACTCTGGGAGTTTTCTGAATGGCGGATGTGTGTTGGATGAACGTCCCTCACGGCGCGAGCGGGCTGACCTCACGCAGTGCGCTCCGAAAGTCCCGGTAGCGCTCCGGCCCAAGGCGGCTTCCCACTTGCGTTCCGTTTCGGACGGTGGGCACGGCGACTTTCAGCACCGTCGTGAAGGTGATCCAGTCACCGTTGCTGTGGCCCGCCATCGGCCAGGTTCCGGAACGGCAGAGGGCGGAACTGGCGGCGAACTTTCCGTGGGAAACGGAAGCCCAGGTCTACGCTTCGGGGCTGTCCTCGGTGCTCCCGGCGGGCGGCCGCATGCCGGAGAGGCTGGACGCGTTCGATACCCAGCGGACGGCGATTGGAGGGAAGACATGCCCGAGGCCCCGCCGGCTGCCTGGACGGAGCAGCGCTTTGTTGACGCGGCCCGGTTCCTGGGCCGGCTGGCAGGAAGTCCCGAGGTCCGGGACCGCGGCCCCGCAGGAGGTGCGGTGCGCGCAAGCGAGGGTTTGCGGTTCTACCTGGACAGCGTTGCGGCTTCCGCCTTCATCCCGGGGATCCTGGGCAAGGACCTATGGTCGCGCCCCGCGGTTGCGGCGGACCCGTCACTGATCGCCAGAAGTCTGAAGCCCCGGGGCGCCCTGCCCGGGCGAGGGGTGCGGATCAGTCGGTGGGGGAGCTGGTGCCGACGTCCTTGGCGTCCATGATCCGGTAGGCGTAGCCCTGCTCGGCCAGGAACCGCTGCCGTTTGGCCGCGAAGTCCTGGTCCAGGGTGTCCCTGGCCACCAGGGAGTAGAAGCGTGCGGCGCGGCCGTCCTTCTTGGGGCGCAGCAGCCGGCCAAGGCGCTGGGCCTCTTCCTGCCGCGATCCGAAGGAACCGGAGACCTGGATCGCGACGGAGGCCTCGGGCAGGTCGATGGAGAAGTTGGCGACCTTGGACACGACCAGGGTCTGCACGTCGCCGGCGCGGAAGGCGTCAAAGAGCCGCTGGCGGTCCTTGACGGAGGTGTCGCCCTTGATCACCGGCGCCTGCAGGCGCTCGCCGATCTCGTCCAGCTGGTCGATGTACTGTCCGATCACCAGCAGCTGCTCGCCGGCGTGCCCGGCCACAAGCTGTTCCACCACCAGGGTCTTGGACTCCGACGTGGCGCACAGCCGGTACTTGTCCGCGTCCTCCGCCATGGCGTAGGCCACGCGTTCGTCGCGGGGCAGGTCGATCCTGACCTCGACGCAGTCGGCGGGCGCGATGTAGCCCTGCGCCTCGATGTCCTTCCACGGCGCGTCGTAGCGCTTCGGGCCGATCAGACTGAACACTTCGCCCTCGCGGCCATCTTCGCGGACCAGGGTGGCGGTCAGGCCCAGCCGGCGTCGCGCCTGCAGGTCCGCCGTCATCCGGAAGATCGGGGCGGGCAGGAGGTGGACCTCGTCGTAGATGATGAGTCCCCAGTCGTTGCCGTCCACCAGCTCCAGGTGGGGGTAGAGGCCGCCCCGCTTGGTGGTCAGGACCTGGTACGTGGCGATCGTGACGGGGCGGACCTCCTTGACGGAGCCGGAGTATTCGCCGATTTCCTCCTCGGTGAGGGAGGTCCGCTTGAGCAGCTCATCCTTCCACTGGCGGGCGGAGACCGTGTTGGTCACCAGGATCAGCGTCGTGGTGGAGCTGGTGGCCATCGCGGCGGCACCGACCAGCGTCTTGCCGGCTCCGCAGGGGAGCACGACGACGCCGCTGCCGCCGGCCCAGAAGTTCTCCATCGCCAGTTGCTGGTAGGGGCGGAGCTTCCAGCCGGACTCGTTGAGCATGATGGGGTGCGGCGTTCCGTCGACGTAGCCGGCCAGGTCCTCGGCCGGCCAGCCGATCTTGAGCAGCAGCTGCTTGAGCTGCCCGCGCTGGGAGGAATGCACGACGACGGTTTCACCATCGATCCTCGGCCCCAGCAACGGGGCGATCTTCTTGGCGCGGCTGACCTCCTCCAGCACCGGGTAGTCGGAGGTGCGCATGACCAGGCCGTGCTGGGGATCCTTTTCGAGCCGCAGCCGGCCGTACCGGGACATGGTCTCTTCGACGTCGATCAGCAGGGAGTGCGGCACCGGGAAGCGGGAGTACTTCAGCAGGGTGTCCAGCACTTTTTCGGCGTCCAGGCCGGCGGCCCGGGCGTTCCAGAGGCCCAGCGGGGTGAGCCGGTAGCTGTGCATGTGCTCCGGGGCGCGTTCCAGCTCCGCGAAGGAGGCGATCGCGTGCCGTGCCTCGGTGGCCAGTTCGTGGTCGACTTCGAGCAGGATGGTTTTGTCACTCTGGACGATCAGCGGTCCATCGTTCACTGGAGCAATTCCTCTGCGGCCTCTACGTCAATAATCCGGTGGATGGACAGAACACGTTCGGTTTCCTTGTCCGGATCGAACACCCGGACCCGCCCACCGTTCACAGCTACCGGAACAACCGTTTCCCGCACGGCATTCCCCATGCTGTCGACGACGTTCATCACCACGCGCTGTTTGAGCCGGATCGCCCTCTGCAGGGTTTCCAGCCCCAGCTGGGTTGCCTCCTCGCTGCCGGGGGCCACCGCGGGATGCCCGTCGGTGCCGCCCGCGGTGGGGCGTTCGCTGCGCAGCACGGCCAGCTGGGCGTCGACGTCGGCATCCGGCGGGGCGGTGCGCGGGGCGCTGTAGACCGGCCGCACGCTGCCGGCCGCCGCGGTGGTGCGCCGCAGCCGGATCCCGCCTGCCTCGGATTCCTCGACGGCCGGGGACAGCCCCAGGTTGCGGAGGACCTGCGCGGTTTCCCGGGCACCCGCGTGGGTGATCAGCACGGTGGGTGCGATCCGGACCAGACCGAGGCCGGCGGCGCCGGAGGTGTGGAGCAGCTCCAGGAGCGCGGTCTCGTCGTCGCTCTGGATGAAGCTCGCGGCGGTCCCCACCCGGAGCCTGGCATGGCGCGCGGCGGTGTCCTCGATCAGGTACTTCAGCGGCTGAGGGATTGCCGTGGCCGAATGCAGGTCCAGGAAATCGAGCATCGCCTGGGCATCCTGGCCCGCGTCGAGCGCGCGGCGGACGGAGGAGGCTGAGAAGCGGTAGATGGTGGCGGGGCCCTGGCCTTCGGCGTCGGCCATGGTGAGGAGCTTTTCGGTCAGTTCCGGGGCGAGGTAGCCGGGCGCCACGGCGGTGAGGTCGGCCTGGAGCAGGACGTGGTTCAGTGCGGCCGGCAGGTGTTCGCCCAGGATGCCCATCGCCGCGTCGGGCTGTTCGGCGGCGATGGCCGCCCCGATCTGGCTGAGCGCGCCCGAGCCGATGAGACCCAGCAGCTCCGCCTCGGCCAGGACCCCCCGGATCAGCGAGCTGAAACGCCGTGCCATCCGGGGCTGGGTCCAGTCGGCCCGCTCCAGCACTGCCGCCGCGTCCAGCACGGGGGCCTGCCCGTCCGGCGCCGCGGCCTCCTCGGTCAGCTCGGCAAGGATTTCCAGGATCCGTTTCCGGACCACCGGGGCGTCCGGGCGCTGGGCCTCGGCCGAGAGCGCGTTGATGGTGCTGCCGGTTGCGCCGCGGTGGAGGGCCGGGACCGTGGCCTGGCCGTTGACGGGCTGTCCGACGAGCGAGGGCGCCCGTTCGCTGGCGAGCCAGGCGTTGACGAGCCAGAGCCACTGCTCCTGCCGGGGAAGCGCCAGCCATTCCAGCTGCGGCGGCTGGACCCAGGCGGAACTGTCCACGTCCAGCCGGATGAGACCGGACAGGGCGCACAGCTCCGCCAGAACCCCGGCGTCGTGCATCTCAACCCGCAGGGCGTCCGCCAGGCGCTTCAGCTCCCTGACCCCCACGCCGCCGCTGCGCAGGGTGACCAGGGGCTGCTCGCGGACGGCATAGAGCAGCTCACCGACCAGCCGCAGGGTCTCGGCGATCGCGCCCAGGGCGGCATTGCGGCGCAGTGCCGCCGACGTGGACCCCAGCCGCGGGACCGGGGGCGTCAGTGCAAACTTTTCAATGACGAAGCCGCCGCGCAGGGACACCCCGACGCTGTGCGGAAGTTCCACGTGGGCGGCATCCAGCGGCACGAGCAGCCCGCGGGCCAGGAGCCAGTCCACGGGCCCGACGTCGGCGGCCTCGTGCAGGACGGAGGCGCGCCGTTGCGCCTGCGGCACGGCGCCCATGGCCCAGTTGCCGAAGCGTGCGAGCAGCGCCGTGGTGCGTTCCGGAGCCCCGGCCAGGATCTGCCGGAGGGACTCCGGCGTGGCGGTCCAGTGCTGCAGCGACAGGGCGGCCTCCATTGGCGTGGCCGCGGGGGAGAGCGCCGCCCCGTTCCGGTGCAGTTCACCGACCAGCTGGACCACGCGCTGCGCGAAGGCAGGCTGGAGCCGCACGAGTTCGGTGTAGCTGCGCCCCAGACCGGCCGGGTAGATCCCGATCACGTCCTTGAGGCTGCCCACCGGCAGGTAATACCGCAGCTTCGTGCCGGCAGCCGGCGCGGCGCCGTGCGGAGGCTCCGCCCGGTGGACGAGGGCCAGTTCCTGCAGCGAGTGCAGCATCTTCTCAATGGAGCCCAGCGTGGCGCCGTTGATGAGTTTCTTCAGCATGGGGGCGGAGGCGCTGTGCCCGGTGTCCGTGTTGGTGCACAGGTGCAGGGTTTCAAGGACCTGCATTTCCGGGCGGTTGAGCCGCTCCAGGGCCCGCTGCACGCTGACGCGGCCGCTGGCCCGGGCGGCTAGGGCGGCGAAGTCCGGCACGCCGGGGGAAATGAGGTCCGGCCGCGCGGAGAACAAGGCCCGCAACGAGTCATCGCTGCGTGCCTGCAGTTCCTTGCTGAGCGCGCGGATAAGGGACATCAGTGCCACGCTACCTTTCGTCTGGCCGTCGGGTCCGGCGCCGTGCTGCAATTCCGTCAACAATGAGCAGGAGCATCAGCAGGAAAGCCAGGGGAAGCCCGTACAAGGCAGTGGAGGTGATCCAGACGGGCGACACGGCGTTATTGAAGGCCATCGCCATCACGACGCCGACGGCCGCGAGCGACAGGACGGCGGCGGCGGCCGCGACGATCAACAGTGGCCGCCGGAAACGCAATGGTGTCATGGAGCTAACGCTAACAGCCCGGCTTGTCCCGCGCCCCAAACGGCCAAAGTAGGCTAGGCAGGATAACCTTGAAGGAACAGACCAATACGGTCCGGCAGCCATACCCTGAACCCGCATATCCATGCGGATGCGGTGGCCGTCCGCCGTGTCACCAGCAGAACGAAGAAGGTTGATTACGTGCCTATTGGCAAGGTCAAGTGGTATGACAAGGAAAAGGGCTTCGGATTCCTCGCAGGCGAGGACGGCCAGGAAGTCTTCCTGCCCAAGTCCGCGCTGCCCGAGGGCGTAACCGAGCTCAAGGCCGGCACCCGGGTCGAATTCGGTGTGGCCGACGGCCGCAAGGGTGCCCAGGCCCTGGGCCTGCGCGTGCTGGACAAAACGCCCTCCATCGCCAAGGCCAAGCGGCCCAGCGCGAAAGACCTTGCCCCGCTGGTGCAGGACCTCGTTTCCGTGCTGGACAACCTGTCCGGCACGCTGTCCGCGGGCAAATACCCGGAAGGCAACAAGGGCAAGGCGATCGCCGTCGCCCTGCGTAAGGTTGCCGACGAGCTGGACGCGTAGGTCTCGGCGATGACTCCAGAAACTGATCAGACCTCCTCCCGGGCCGCCGGGGACAGGGGCGCCGGGGACAAAAAAGCCGGGGCCAAAGAGGGCTCCAAGCCCCGCGCCGGCGTCCCCGTCTGGCGCACCGGCAAGCCCGACGCGTTCCTGGCCGCCGCCGTCGACGTCGCCCGTGCCGCCCTGGAGGGCATCGCCCCGGCCGAGCAGATCGGCAGGCACCTGGCTGCCAAGAGCGAAGGCGACCGCCTGGTCACGCACCTCTTCGAATCGAAGCTGGCCGGTTACGGCGGGTGGACCTGGTACGCCGTGCTCACGCGCAACTCTCGCTCCAAGGTCGTTACGGTCGACGAGCTGGGCCTGCTGCCCTCGGAGGATTCGATCCTGGCGCCCGAATGGGTCCCGTGGGCCGAACGGGTCCGCCCCGGCGATGAACAGGGCGAGGATGAACTCGCGGAAGCCGCAAGCCCGGCACCCCTGCCGGACGCCGAGGTGACAGGGGATGCGGGGGACACATTCGACACCGGCTCCGCTGCCGGTGAGGCGCGGGAAGACGATTCGGACGACGCCGACGGCAACGCGGACGGTGCCGGCGACGAGTACGACGCCGACGATGTTGACGACGACTCTGAAGATGACGAGGACTCCGAGGACGACGAGGACTCTGAAGACGGTCCGGCCGACGGGCTCCCCGCAGCGCAGGCTGACTAGCGGTTGGAACCATCCGGGGCGCTGCACTGTGAGGGCTGGACATGATGTCCACCTTCAAGTCCCTGCACATCCTGAACTACCGGATCTGGTTCATCGGGGCGATCATTTCCAATATCGGGACCTGGATGCAGCGCACTGCCCAGGACTGGCTGGTCTTTGACCACCTGACCGAACACGACGCCAGCGCCATGGGCATCACCATGGCCCTGCAACTCGGGCCCCAGCTATTCCTCGCCCCCGTGGCCGGGCTGGTGGCGGACCGTTTCAACCGCAAGCAGCTGCTCGTCGCGACCCAGTCGGCGATGGCGGTGCTGAGCGCTGCCCTGGGCATCCTCGTGATTTCCGGGGCTGCGCAACTGTGGCATGTCTACGGTTTCGCCCTGCTGCTCGGGGTCGTCTCCGCACTGGATGCTCCCGTGCGCCAGACGTTCGTCTCCGAACTGGTCCGCGACGATTACCTCCCCAACGCGGTGGCGCTCAACAGCGCCTCCTTCAATGTGGCGCGGATGATCGGCCCCGCCGTCGCCGGCGTCCTCACGGTCGCTGTGGGACCCGGCTGGGTCTTCCTGATCAACACCCTGACCTTCGTGGCCCTGCTGCTGAGCCTGTGGCGGATTCCCTCGGCGTCGCTGCGCCAGCTGCCCCGGGCGTCGGCCGGCAAGGGACGGATCCGGGAAGGGCTGCGGTACGTGCGGTTCCGGCCCGACATCGTGGTGGTGCTGGTCGCGGTCTTCATCGTGGGCACCCTGGGACTGAACTTTGTGCTGTTCATCGCGGCCATGGTCGGCACGGAATTCGGCCTGGACGCCAGCGCCTTCGGCCTGATGAATTCCATTATGGCCATTGGATCCGTCGCCGGCGCCCTGCTGTCCGCCGGACGACAGAAGCCCAGGCTGCGGATCATATTCGGGGCGGCCGGAGCCTTCGGCGTGACCGCGGGCATCGCCGCACTGGCCCCCAGCTACTTCTGGTTCGGTGTGGCGCTGGTTCCGGTGGGACTCTTCGCCATTACCATGCTGACGAGCGCCAACGGCTACGTCCAGACGACCACCGACCCCGTGATGCGCGGCCGGGTGATGGCGCTCTATATGGCGATCTTCATGGGCGGCACGCCCATCGGGGCGCCGTTCGTGGGCTGGGTCGCAAACGTCGCCGGCCCCCGCTGGTCGCTGAGCGTCGCGGCGGCCTCGGGCCTGATCGCGGCCCTGATCGGGCTGGTGTGGATCGTCCGGGCCAGGCAGCTGCGGATCCGGTTTGACCGCCGCGCCCGAGGCCTGCGCCAGTTCCGCGTCGTGTCCGCCGGGCCCCGGAGCGCCGACGGCCCCAACGCGGACGGCGCCGCCCGGGAATAAGACCGGACGACGCCGTCGAACGCTGACGCTCGTTGTCGATTGCTGACGCTTCAGCGCTCTGTGTTGGGCGGGCAGCTACTTTTTCAGCTCGCCCACCACGAAGTCGATGCATTCCAGCAGCGCGGACACGTCGTCGGGCTCGATGGCCACGAAGGTCGCGATCCGGAGCTGGTTGCGGCCCAGCTTGCGGTACGGTTCGGTGTCCACAATGCCGTTGGCGCGGAGCACCTTCGCGATCGCGGCGGCATCGATGGAGTCGTCGAAGTCGATCGTCGCGATGACGTTGGAACGGTCCTCCGCCTTCGCCACAAACGGGGTCGCGTACTTCGAAGCCTCGGCCCAGCGGTAGATGCGGCCGGCGGAATCCGCGGTCCGCGCCGAGGCGAAGTCCAGTCCGCCGTTCGCGTTGAGCCACTGCACCTGGGCGTCCAGCGTGACGAGCGTGGCCAGCGCGGGGGTGTTGTAGGTCTGGTTCAGCCGCGAGTTGTCGATCGCGGTCTGCAGGTCCAGGAAGTCCGGGATCCAGCGTCCGTCGGCCTTGATCCGCGCCGCCCGCTCCAGCGCTGCGGGGGAGAACAGGCCAAGCCACAGGCCGCCGTCGGACGCAAAGTTCTTCTGCGGGGCGAAGTAGTAGACGTCCGCTTCGGCGACGTCGACGTCCAGCCCGCCGGCAGCCGAGGTGGCGTCCACCAGGACGAGGGAACCCGCGTCGGCGCCGGCCACACGCTGGACCGGAGCGGCAACGCCGGTGGACGTCTCGTTCTGGGGCCAGGCGTAGACATCGACGCCGGCTTCGGCCCGCGCTGCAGGGCGGGTGCCCGGCTCGGACTTGATGATGGAGGACTCCGCGAGGAAGGGTGCCTTGTTGGTCGCTGAGGCGAACTTCGAGCCAAACTCGCCAAAGGACAGGTGCTGTGCCTTGTTCTCGACCAGGCCGAAGCTGGCGATGTCCCAGAACGCGGTCGATCCGCCGACGCCGAGGATGACCTCGTAGCCGTCGGGGGCCCGGAAGAACTGGCTGAGCCCGTTCCGGACCGAGCCCACGAGGTTCTTGACCGGCGCCTGGCGGTGGGATGTTCCCAGGAGCTTCGAAGCCGCGGCGAGGGCTTCCAGCTGTTCCGGGCGGACCTTGGAGGGTCCGGCGCCGAACCGGCCGTCCTTGGGAAGGAGGTTTGCGGGAATCGTGATGCTGGTGTCGCTCACAGTGGCTCCAATTTTCGGCAGGTACTAGGGTGCGGCTCAGGAGATGGCCCGGCAGGTGGCTGCAGCGGAGCCTTGCGTTTCATTCTGCCTGACTGCCCGGCAGGCGAGGCAAAAGCGGCCGTCACAGTCCGGTCATTGAGATTATCCGGACAAATTCAAAATAGGCTAAGCTGTCCTGCGAACGTACGGCGGACCCCGCCAGGGCGCCAGCAGCTCGCGGTACGGTGGGAATCACGCAAGGACGGCGCTCGAGGAGCTGAGCTGAATGACGGATCTGATCGATACAACCGAGATGTATCTTCGGACCATTCTGGAACTTGAAGAAGAGAACATTGTCGCTCTCCGTGCCCGCATCGCCGAGCGGCTCCGCCACTCGGGCCCGACTGTTTCGCAGACCATTGGCCGCATGGAGCGCGACGGGCTGGTGGTCGTTTCGGGCGACAGGCACCTTGAACTAACCGCAACCGGCCGGAAACGTGCCATCGAAGTCATGCGCAAGCACCGCCTTGCCGAACGTCTGCTGGCCGATGTGATCGGGCTCGACTGGGCCTATGTCCATGAGGAAGCCTGCCGCTGGGAACATGTCATGAGCGAACGGGTGGAGCGGCGGATCTTCGAGCTGCTCAACCACCCCACCGTCTCGCCCTATGGCAACCCGATTCCCGGCCTCGCCGAACTGGGGGGCCTGCCGTCCCAGCCGCCCCTGGACGGCGTTGTGAATTTGCTCGAGGCCATGTCCGGCTACGGGCCGGATTCCCGGGTCAGGGTCAGCCGGCTCGCCGAACCCATCCAGGTCGAACCGGAACTGCTGGTCCAGCTTGACGAAGGCGGCATCCGCCCCGGCGCATCGGTGTCACTGGAGCGGGTGGGGGAGTACATCTCGGTGCGGGTGCCGGATATCGAGGGCGCACTGGAACTCCCGCCCGAGGTTGCTGCGCACGTCTTTGTTACCGTCAGCTAACCGGCGCTAGTCGTCCGCTCATGGGACGACCCATGAGTTGTGCACAGAATCGATAACGGATTTATCTCCCGACGGCTTCATCGCCTATAGTTGAAGGCTAGTACCGATACCAAAGCGTTATCTGATCCGAGCCGAGCTCTGCCAGCGGATCAGTCCCAGAGTCACCTTTCTGGCAGGGGCGGGGGAACCACTTCCGGCTGTTTTGCAGCCTTGGGGTGAAGTCCGTCAGCGGCAAGCACGCTCCACCGAGGGACTCCTTTGGATGCCTCTGTGCCTGGGTGCTTGCTACGGCGGGCCGGGTCTTTGATCTCTCTGACCCGAATCCGACAGCTAACCCCGCAGGCTCTCCAGAGAGGAACCGTTCTTGACCATCCAGACCGCCAAGGGCCGCCGCCGTGCGACCGGTCCCGCTCCGGAGCCGCGTCCGGCCGTCGCCGTCCTGGCAGACCGCCCGCGTGACGCGCACCGCGATGAACGCAGGGGCCGCCGCAGCCCGTTCCGCCAGGTAACCGACTTTGCCGCCGCCAGCGGCGTCGGGCAAAAGGCCGGCATCGCCCTGGCCGCCACGGGACTGGTCCTCACTGTCACCGTGCCCGCCACGGGCCCTGTCATGGCCACGGACGCCGCGTCCGGCTCGGGATCCGTGTCGGCCGCCGTCCAGCCGGACGTCACCGCGGCCGAGGCCAAGATCGACTTCAGCCGCACCGCGGTCACCACCCAGGGTGACCCGGACGGGAAGCTCAAGCAGTTGCTGAGCGCCCAATCCGTCGGCAGCATCACGCGTGCGGCATCGGCGGGGACCCTCGGTGCGCCGCTGGATGTGATGATGGCTTCCTCTCCCTTCGGCTACCGTGTCAGCCCCATCACGGGCGGTGCGGGTGAGTTCCACCGCGGCCAGGACTATGCCGCACAGTGCGGAACAGCCGTCCACGCGGCGGCCAGCGGCACCGTCACATTTTCTGGATGGCACCCCTATGGCGGGGGTAACCGCATCGTGATCGACCACGGCAACGGCCTGGAGACCACCTATAACCACCTGTCCTCTTCCTCGGTCCACGTCGGCCAGAAGGTCTCGCGCGGGGACCTCGTCGCCATGAGCGGCACCACAGGCGCGTCCACCGGCTGCCACCTCCACTTTGAGGTGATGGTCAACGGCGATGTTGTTGACCCCCTCGGCTGGCTTTGAGCCAAGACGATGGATCACTCTCGCATTCTTGTGACATGCCGTGATCTGAATGTGACATTGCGTCCCAACTGCTGTACCGTTTGACCTACGCCAACTTTTCCGAAGTTGGCGCTCTTGAGTGGATTGCCTAGCTCTGCCACCGCTCAAGGTCCGTTCGCATGACATCGTCTGGCAGGGGCGGGGGAACCAATTTTGGTCTTCGCAAGAAGACCTTGGGGTTAAGTCGCAAAGCTTCCCAGGAAGCAGCGCGGCCGGGTGACTCCCATCCGAATCCGACAGCTCACCTCGCAGGCATTGGGAGAGGCTACTTTCGTGTCTTCACGCCACAATGCTGCGCGTCACCGCGCTTGCGCGGCTCTAACGAGCCCGCTGGAATCCAATGTCCGTACCGCCCTTTTTGGTGCCCGGAACGGATTCCATGCCGCCGTCTCAAGCTCTGCTGAGACCGGCCCGCAGGCCAAGCACCTGCACGCAGTTCCCGCTTTTGGCGCGTCTTCGCAGTACACCCTTCGCTAAGTAACCCATTTCGGGGCGATCCGGCGTACCCCCAAGATGCCGGAGCGTCCTCAGCCCGCGCCCGAAAAGCGCGGACCCAGGATCACGAAAGAGAGAACTTAATGACTACTCGTGCAAACGCACGGCACCGCGCCGAGGTCACCAAGACCAACTCGCTGGCCGTCATTGCCAAAGCTGTCGGCGACAACGCCGGCGGCATGGGTCGCCAGGCTGCAGTTATCGCAGCTGCTTCCGGCCTCGTCCTGACCAGCGGTATCGCGGCCAACGCTGCTGAGACCAACGTCCAGCGCGACTCCACCTCCGCTTCCACGCTCGAAGTACAGTCGGCCTCCCCGGCGACCATCTCGGCTGCTTCGACCATCGCGATCTCCTACGAGAAGCCGGCTGTCACCACGTCACCGGCCCCCGTCGTCGAGGCCCCGAAGCCTGTCGTCAAGGTGCAGGCGGCTCCCGCCGCCGCCCCGGCCGCAGGCACGAAGGCCGGCGCCGCCGCCTCCACCGCTGCCGCCACCCCGGCCCTGGCCGTCGCCAGCGGCATGGGCGCCACGATCGCCGCGGCTGCCTACGCCCAGATCGGCATCAGCCAGGACTGCACCGCACTTGCCACGAACGCGCTGGCTGCTGCGGGCATCAACTACCACGGCTGGCCGGCAGGTTACCTGTCCCTGGGACGCACCGTGAGCGCTGCCGAGGCACGCTCCGGCGACCTTGCGTACTACGCGAACGGTGGCTCGGGCATGGCCCACATCGCTGTTTACGTCGGCAACGGCATGGCCGTCCACGGCGGCTGGAACGGTGGGACCACGTCCCTGCAGACCGTCAACGTCGGCTCCGGTCCGGTCTTCATCCGCGTCGGCGGCTAAGACTTCACCTGATCGCAACACAAAGGACCCCCGCCATCCGGCGGGGGTCCTTTGTGCTGCCGGAGCGTGAACTTCAGCCTGCACGGCCGGCCGCCGGCAAAAAAATTCGGTGAAACGGCACCTCAGTGTTTACTCTTGTTTTGTCGATCCATAGCCCGACCATGCAGAGGGCAGCCGGCCCTCGTGCCCCTGGCGGGTGCGGCCGTGAAGAGGTATGCGGATGCGCACTCTCGTTCTGAATGCTGGATATGAACCGCTGGCGGTTGTGACCTTCCGCCGGGCGCTCGTCCTTGTGCTGACCGGGAAGGCCAGCGTCGTGGCGGAAGGCGACGATCCCGTCGTCGGACCCCAGGACGTCCTGGGCCGTCCCTCGGTGATTCTGTTGAATCGCTACATCAGGCCCCGGTACAACACCTCAACGGCGGTCAGCCGCCGGGGTGTGCTCCGCCGGGACGGACAACGCTGCGCCTACTGCGGCAAAGCTGCCCACACCATCGATCATGTCCAGCCCAAATCCAGGGGTGGCGCGGATTCCTGGGAGAATCTGGTCGCTGCCTGCCTGAGGTGCAACAACGCCAAGGGTGACCACACTCCGGGGGAAATGGGGTGGAAGCTCAGCTTCACCCCTGCGCCGCCACGCGGCACAACCTGGCAGATCAAGGAACTAGAGAAGCCCACTCCGGCCTGGGACCCTTTCCTGCTGCCGGAATCCGCGGCCTGAAGCAGGTCCCTTACTCTGATCCGGGATATCCCCGGACCGCGTTAGGCTGGGCGGGTGGAATTTGATGCTGTCATTCTTTCCGGCGGGAGGTCCTCCCGGCTGGGCGGCGTCCCCAAGTCCGGACTGATGCACGACGGCGCCTCCCTCCTTGAGCGCGCCCTGCTGGCCGCCCGCGCCGCGGCGGCAATCGCCGTCGTCGGGCCCGACCCGGGGGGGCTGCCCGAGGGTGTTCTGAGCTGCCGGGAGGACCCGCCGTACGCCGGACCCGCCGCGGCCATCGCCGCAGGTCTTTCCGCGCTGGCGCAGGACCGCGACGGGGAACCGCGCCACCGTGTTGCCGCCCCGTACACCCTGGTCCTGGCCTGCGACATGCCACGGGCGGGCGCTGCCGTCCGGGTGCTGCTGGAGGCGGCTGCGGGAGCCCCCCCGGTGGACGCCCTGGTGGCAGTGTCCGCTGACGGGCGCCGGCAGCCCCTGGTGGGCCTATATGGCACAGTTGCGCTACAACGATGCGTCGCCGAGGCAGCCCGGCGCGGCACGCTTGAAAACGCCTCGGTGTTCTCCCTTCTTGCTAGGCTGGAGGTGCGGGAGGTCAGCGTCCCCGAGGGGTCCACCGATGATGTGGATACTTGGGACGATGCGTCCGCATTAGGGGTGACCCGCCCGCCCGGCGGGAGTGGCAGTGATAGCCATGACCGCGGCCGCCAATCCGGCAGCCGGCCCGGGACTCCCCAGCTGAACTCGACCTTGGAGGCAAACGGTGAAAACCCAGGATGAAACACTGGAAGACTGGTGCCGTGCCCTGCTTCAGGCCCTGGAACTGGAAGACGTCGAGGTTGACGTGAACGAGGTCCTGGCCCTCGCCGGTGTGGCAGCGCACTCTGTGGTGCGCCCGGCCGCTCCCTTGACGACGTTCATCGCCGGCTTCGCGGCAGGCCTGGCCTCCGGCTCGGGACAGGCCACGGATGCCGTTTCCATGCAGGCAGCGATGGGCGTAGCCCGCAAACTCGCCACGGACTACGCGGCCACCGAAGCCTCCGGGGCATGACACCTGCACCCCCTCACGGCGGCGCAGCTGCCGCCGGGGTTGGGCCGGCATCCGGCGCGGAACCCGATGCGCCGCCGCACCGGCACCTCGCACACACCTGGCAGGAGGCCTGGCAGCTTGCCTTCGACTGCGCAACTCCCATTCCCGCTGCCCCCGTCGCCCTGAGCGAGGCCCTGGGGCGGACGCTTGCCGCCGATGTGGAAGCGCTCGTGGACCTGCCGCACTATGCCTCCTCCGCCATGGACGGCTGGGCGGTCAACGGCAGCGGACCCTGGATCCTCGCGGAACCCGGCCAGCGGTTGGCGCCCCACCAGGCCAGCCCGATCGTCACGGGCGGACTGATTCCTCCCGGGGCGAAGGCCGTTCTGCGCAGCGAAAGCGGCACCATCGCCAGCGATGAGGAGGGGTTGCCGGTGCTGCAGCTTGGCGGCCGCGCCAAGCCCGGTGAGCCGCGGAACGGCGAACACATCCGAAAGGCCGCGCAGGAAGCCGCCGCCGGGGAAATGCTGATCAAGAGCGGCACGCTGCTCAACCCCGCCCACCTGGCGCTCGCGGCCCTCGCCGGCCACGACAGCCTCCAGGTGGTGGGCAAAGCAATCGTCCGGCTGGTGTTCACCGGCTCCGAGGTGGTCACGGCGGGGATCCCGGAGCCCGGGCAAGTGCGCGACACCTTCGGTCCCCAGCTCGCCGGCGTCGTGGAAATGCTTGGGGGAATCTGCGCCGGGGAAACAAAAATTGGCGACAGCTATGCCGAGTGGCTTGCCGCGCTCGAGGACCCCGAACCGGCAGAGGACGCCGGGGCAGCTGCCGCGGGGCAGCTTCCCGGGCCTTCCGCCGCCGGGCCGTTGCCCGCCGACGTCGTCATCACCACGGGCGGCACCGGCCAGTCCGGCACCGACCACCTGCGGCGGTCCGTCGCCGAGCTCGGCGGCCGGCTGCTCATCGACGGCATCGCCATGCGGCCAGGCCACCCCGCCGTCCTGGCGGAGCTGCCGGATGGCAGGTTCATCATCGGGCTGCCGGGCAATCCGCTGGCCGCCATGATGGCACTGTCAACCATTGGCGCCCCGCTCCTGGCGGCACTGGGGCACCGGCCCCTGCCTCATGTCACCGAGGTCCCCTGCGGATCCATGATCGAGCCCGACCCCGGCCGGACCCGGCTGATGCCCTTTCGGCTGCTCTACGGCATGGCCTCCCCGGCGCAGCACACCGGCCCGGGAATGATGCGCGGGCTGGCCGCGGCCGACGGTGTCCTGGTGGTCCCTCCGCATGGAGTGCAGCTGGGGGAACTCGTTCCGGCCTTTGCCCTTCCCTGGGGCGCGCCCCTTCCGGATCCTGCGGCCGCGAAGGACAAACCGGCCCCCAAGCGGCCTGCCCGGAAGCCTGCCGGAACCGGCGGCCCTGTGGACTGGAGTGAACTGCTGGGGTAGCACCTTGCCTTGAACCCGCGCTGGCCACCCGGCCCAGTGCTTGCCATGATGGAGATATGTTGGTTAGGAGTACCTGATGGGCCGAGTAACACAGCGCCGCAAGGTGCATAAATACGTCCTGGACGGGTCGCCCCAGGCACTTGAATTCCCGGTCCGCTACCGGGAGGACGTGCTCGCCGTCGAGGAACCGCTGGAAATCCGGCTGGACAGCCTGTCCTTTTCCGTCACCATGCGGACCCCGGGGAGCGACTTTGACCTCGTCGCGGGCTTCCTCGTCTCCGAGGGCATCATCTGGAGCCCCGAACAGCTCGTCTCGCTGCGGTTCTGCGCCGGGGAGGACGAGGACGGCGTCCAGACATTCAACGTGGTGGAAGCCCAGCTGAGGCCCGACGTCGTCCGGCCGGACATCGGGCGAAACGTGTTCACCTCAAGCTCCTGCGGTATCTGCGGCACGGATTCCATTGAAGCCGTGCACAAGTCCTCGCATTTCAGCCCTGCCGACGACCCACTGGTGGTTCCCGTCACCATTCTCGCGTCCCTTCCGGACCGGCTGCGGGAAGCCCAGGCTGTCTTTGACGTCACCGGCGGCGTGCACGCTGCCGGTCTGTTCCGGATCGCCGACGACGGGTCCGCCGAACTGCTGTGCGTGCGTGAGGACGTCGGACGCCACAATGCCGTGGACAAGGTGGTCGGCTGGGCCCTCCGCGAAGGCATGCTGCCACTGCGCGGCACCGTGCTCCAGGTCTCCGGACGGGCGTCGTTCGAACTGGTGCAGAAGGCGGCACTGGCCGGCATTCCGGTGCTGGCCGCGGTGAGTGCGCCGTCGAGCCTGGCTGTCGAACTCGCCGAGGCCAGCGGCATCACGCTGGCCGGGTTCAGCCGCGGCACGTCGCTGAACGTTTATGCGGGCGCCGGACGCGTGGGCGGCGTGCCCGTACCCGTAGGTGGCTAAACGCCGCTGAGTGCCCCCTTGGCGTGGGACCGCCGGCAAAGTAAGTTTTATCCATCAATTGGATGCATTTCAGCGTCATCCACGCCAGCGCTAAGAGGAACACATTGCACGACGACCGCCGTCTCACGGAAGTCCGGCTCGACCGATTTATTCGCGAACGCATCGTCCCCGCGGTTTATCCGCGCAGCGAGCCGCTCACCCTCAGCAGCTGGGATGTCCCGGATGAACCGGTGCCGGCCCTGGAGGCGCTCCGGCAGCAGTTCACACCGCAGGAGCACGGAGCCGCCTGGGGGCGGCCGTGGAGCACCAAATGGCTCCGCCTGCAGGGGCAGGTTCCGGACGCCTGGGGCACGGCCCCGGACACTTCAGTCGAAATCATCGTCGACCTGGGCTTCAGCGGCGACCTTCCCGGCTTCCAGTGCGAAGGAATCGCCTGGCGCCCGGACGGCACGATCGTCAAGGCCATTTCGCCGCGGAACCAGTACATCCCGCTGAAGCTTCTGGGCAGCGGGATGTCGGTCGACTTCTACGTCGAGGCGGCCGCCAATCCCGATCTGTCGCAGGGCTGGACCTTCGCAGCCACCCCGTACGGGGACAAGGCGACCGCGGGAAATGACCCGAAATACCGGCTCGGCAGGATCGTCATCGCCGAACTCAACCAGACTGTCTGGGAGCTGCAGCAGGACATCTGGACCCTCAGCGGCCTGATGCACGAACTGCCGATGGAACTGCCCCGCCGTCACGAAATCCTCCGCGCGCTGGAACGGATGCTGGACGTCATGGACCCCGACGACGTTCCGGGCACAGCAGGCGCGGGGCGGGAGGCCCTCGCGGGGGTCCTGGCCCGCCCGGCCTACGCCTCGGCGCACCACTTGCTCGCCACCGGACACGCGCACATCGACTCCGCCTGGCTCTGGCCCGTCCGCGAAACCATCCGCAAGTGCGCCCGCACCTTCTCCAACGTCGTGGCCCTGATGGACGAAGACCCGGGTTTCGTGTTTTCGTGCTCCTCGGCCCAGCAGCTCGCCTGGACCAAGGAACTGTACCCCGAGCTGTTCGAGCGGATCCGGGAGAAGGTCAAAACCGGGCAGTTCGTCCCCGTGGGCGGCATGTGGGTCGAGTCGGACACCAACATGCCCGGCGGCGAGGCCATTGCCCGCCAATTCCTGGAGGGAAAGAGCTTCTTCCTGGCCGAGTTCGGTGTGGAATGCGAGGAAGCGTGGCTTCCGGACACCTTCGGCTATTCGGCGGCCATGCCGCAGATCGTCAAGGCCGCAGGCAGCAAGTGGTTCCTCACACAAAAAATTTCCTGGAACCAGGTCAACCGGATGCCGCACCACACCTTCGACTGGGAAGGGATCGACGGTACCCGGCTCTTCACGCATTTCCCGCCGGTGGACAGCTACAGCTCCGAACTCAGCGGCCGGGAGCTCGCCCACGCTGAGCGGAACTACCGGGACCACGGACGGGGCACCACCTCGCTGGTCCCGTTTGGCTACGGCGACGGCGGCGGCGGTCCCACCCGCGAGATGCTGGCGGCGGCGCGCCGCACTGCGGACCTCGAAGGGTCGCCAAGAGTGGAAATCGGCCCGGCCGCCAACTTCTTCGCCCGCGCCCAGGCCGAGTACGAGGCACTCCCGGTCTGGGTCGGCGAGATGTACCTCGAACTCCACCGCGGCACGTACACCAGCCAGGCCAAGACAAAACTGGGCAACCGGCGCAGCGAACATCTGCTGCGGGAAGCTGAACTCTGGTGCGCCACGGCCGCCGTGCGCACCGGGTATAGGTACCCCGCGGCAGAGCTGAAACGGCTCTGGCGCCTCGTCCTGCTGCAGCAGTTCCACGACATTCTCCCCGGCAGCTCCATCGCCTGGGTGCACCAGGATGCCGAGCGGAATTATGCCGCCGTCGCCAGGCAGCTTGAGGAGATCATCGCCGGCGCCGCCGGCGCGATGCTGGGCGCTGGGGAAACTGACTTCCTGCTCAACGCCGCTCCGCACAGGCGCACAGGCGTCGCCCCGCTCGCCATCGCCGCGCCGGCGGACGCGGGGGAGCCGGTGCTCGTCACCGAGGCAGTCGGCAGCTTCATCCTGGACAACGGGATCATCCGGGCCGTCATCAACGCCGATGGCCTGCTGGAATCCCTGATCGACCATGCGAGCGGGCGCGATGCGATCGCCCCCGGACAGTTCGGGAACGTGCTGGAACTGCACCGGGACACCCCCAACGAATGGGATGCCTGGGACATCGACGCCTTCTACCGCCGCAACGTCGTCCGGCTGACCGGTGCGCGTTCGGTGGCAGTGGAGCGCAGCGGCGGGGACGCCGCCGTCGTGGTGGAACGGCTGGCGGGCGCTTCGACTCTGACGCAGCGGATCTCGCTGGCGCCGGGGGCGGCGTCCCTGGCGATTTCCACGGCGGTGGACTGGCAGGAAAGCGAAAAACTGCTCAAGCTCGGGTTCGCCCTCGATGTCCGGGCCGACCGCTCCGCCTCGGAGACCCAGTTCGGTCACGTGTTCCGCCCGACGCATCTCAACACCTCCTGGGAGGCGGCGAAGTTCGAGATCTGCGCCCACCGGTGGATTCACGTTGCCGAACCCGGCTACGGGGTGGCGCTGTCCAACTCATCAACGTACGGACATGACGTCACCCGGGCTATCCGGGAGATCGACGGCGGGACGACCACCACCGTGCGGCTCTCGCTGCTGCGCGCGCCGAAGTTCCCGGACCCCGGTGCGGACCGCGGCCTGCACGAATTGAACGTCACCATCCGTCCCGGCGCCAGCATCGCCGACGCCGTCGAAGAGGGGTACCGCACGAACCTCGCGCCCCGGGTTCTGAAAGGTGCCCACGGCGTGGAACCGCTCCTCACGGTTTCCAATGCCGCGCTGGTGGTGGAAGCCGTGAAGCTCGCCGAGGATGGCTCCGGCGATGTGATCGTGCGGGTTTATGAATCCCTGGGGGAGCGGTCCGCCGGGCACGTTAGAGCCAACTTCGGCGTCAGCGGCGTCCATCCGGTGGACCTGCTGGAACGTCCCGCGGCTGCGCCCGGCGTGACTGCAGCGGTGGACTCGGCGGAACTGGCGCTCCGGCCCTTCCAGCTGGTGACCCTGAGGTTTGTGCGCTGAGGCCGCGGTCCGGGCCGGCCGGTAAGGCGCCGCCGGGAGGCTCTCCGGCAGGCATGCGCCGTTAAACAGGCTGAGTGGGAGCGGTCCAGTTGGACCGCTACCACTCATCCCCCCAATGGCGCTTGGGCGGCTGCCTCGGCTCCGCACGGATTGTCCCCGTTCACGAAGCGGATGCCGCTTTCACACATTCATGATTCTCTCACGATCTAATGATTTTGTGAATGCCCGGCTGCGGTCTTTACGTAATGTTGCATTACCGTTACCAGTTTTGTTCGAGACCAGCCCGGACAACCAGAAGACGACGAGGCCCACGACGTAGCCCAGGGCCGCCACCGTCACGGCCAGGCAGCTGAGCCTCAGCGCCCAACGGCCGATTCCGCCGGCAATCAGGGTGGGCCCTGACTGCGACGAGACCGCCCCCCGTCTGCTAGCCGGTCAAGCCAGTGTGGGCTTTCCGCGACTTCGCTGCCACCATTTTCGACACCCAGATCAAGGCAAGCCCCACCACGAGGCACAAAATGGCGGCGTAGCTGAAGACGAACCGCAGATACCCCAGCGACGGTGGAATGACGGGGGACAGCAGGCTCAGCGTCATGGCCACTGAACCGACTGCCAGCAATCCGGCGCCGAACCGCACGAGGCCGGGCAGTCCGCTGCGTAACGTCCGCACCATGGCAGGCAGGAGGGCGAGGGAGACGTATGCGGGATAGAGACGGCCGGCGGCGCCATAGTATTCCACGAGCGCGGCATTGCGTGCATCTTTGGCATACACCGCGACCAACCCGGCCGACGAACCCGCGGTGTCCATCATCAGGAAGACCATTACCAGCGCGACTGACGCCGCTCCCGCAAAGGCGAGCCCATAGGGCCCGGTAATCAGCCGGAGGCTGTCCGTTGCGCCGAACCCCCGCGCGATTCTGAGCCCCAGCGCAAAGATCGTGCCGAAGATGATGAAGCGCAGCAGCAGGTTGGCCAGGTTGAAGCCGCCCAGCACCCCGTCCACGGCCAGATACGGTGCGTCGATGCTCAACAGGATTGCCGCGGTAACGAACGCGTAGATAGTGAACAGCGACCGGTTCTCTCCCCGGAGGGCGCTCGGGATACGTGTGATGGCAGCCAGGGCGCAGACGGCCAGGGTGGTCCACTGCAGGGTCGCGATCATTGAGAAATCATCCCTATTCTTTCGCGCGTTTTGCCATCAGGCTGGAGATCCAGACGAAAGCGAGCCCCAGCGCAAGACACAGCACCGAGGTGTAGTTGATGATCGCTTCCACGTACCCGATTTCCGGCGGGATCAGGGGGAAGAAGGAGCCGAGGGCCATGCCGGCGAAGGCGATGGTCAGCAACAGTGCTCCGATGCGGATGGCCCGGGGCAGTCTTTGGCTGATGGCCAGAAAGGTGGCGGGCAGGATGCACACTGCGACGAACGACGGGTAGAGGCGGCCCGCGGCGGCGTACGATTCGATGAGCGTTGCGTTCTCCGGGCTTCTCGACGGAAGGGTGGCCAGCCCGGTGACGGACCCGGTTGTGTCAGCCAACAGGAAGAGGACCACGGTGGCGATGCCTATGACGGCGAGAACACCGAGGCCTACGGGGCCGACGATGAGGCGGACGCTCCTCAGGGCGTCGAAGGCCTTGGCAATCCGGTAGCCGGCCAGCATCACTGCCCCGTAGACGACAAAGCGCAGGATGAGGTTCGCGTAGTTCTCCGAACCGAGCCACAAATCGATGGCCTGGTAGCTCACGTCGATGCTGAGCAGAACGGCAAGGGTGGCGAGGACGAAAACGCCGAAAACAGACCTGTTCTGGCCCCGGAGTGCGCTCGGGATCCGCGCGGCCGCCGCCAGAGCGCAGACCACAAGGGTTGTCCACTGCAGGATCGCTATCAACCGAGGTTCTCCCATATCTTCTTAGTTTGTTCGTGTTCGTGTTCCTGGCGGCGCAGGGTCTTACCGAGGGACTGCAACCGTTCGCCGGCCAGGGCCGTGAGCTCGCCATCGGAGAGTCCGTCCAAAGCGGCTTGCCTGGCCGAGGCGGGCCAGCCCGCCTCGGCTTCCGTTATCAAGCCCGTAGCGACGAGTCCGCCCGTGAATCCTACGCCCGCGGCGCGCGCGGTTGCGACCGCCAGTTCCGGGGAGAGCCTGTTGGCGGTCAACTGGGCCGAATAGTTCTGCGGCGCGACTCCGGTGGCGGCCGAGACCCGGTGCCGTAATTCGCCGTCGTCGACCGAGTCCACCCAGTTCCGGACCGAGGTGGCGTGCGGGGCGGGGCCGAGCGCCGGCGTCAGCGAACTGCCCTCGTCTCCGAAGCCCCCGTATGCCGGGGACGAACGGGAAATGACAGCCCGCAGCAAATCCATGGTGGCAATCTGGCTGACGAGTTCGGCCTGCGTGGGCGGCTGCGGCGGCCCTGCAAGTTCCGCGTAGCTGTCAAACGAGGCGAGGTCGTCCAGCGGGCGGCGCTTTAGGGCCCGGCTGATGCTGACAAGGGTGGTTTCCGCGACCTTGCCGCGGACCAGCTGCTGGGCGAGAGTGGTGCGCTTGATCCCGGAGATTCTGCAGATGTCCGCGGTGCTCGCGTTGGGAGCAACGCCATGGAGCCAGTGTTGAAACGCCTTGGCGGGTAAGGGCATTTATGGCTTCCTGCAGAGTCGAATGGAAGGGCGGCTTCTGATGTTCGGTGGAGCGGTGACTGTGTTGATTTTACGGCAGGTGCTGATTCAACTATGCTAAATGTTCGAACCCGCTGGTCCGTACACCCCCCAAGTCCGGACCGGCGGGTTCTTCTACGCCCGGCGGCCGGCGGCCGCCTGGAGCGCCCGTTGGCGCCCTGCCGCGGGCCGCGGTGAGAGAATGGACTAATGACTGCAACCCTTGTTGCCAAGGACCTCGCCGGTGGTCACGACCACCGCACACTCTTCTCCAAACTTTCCCTGACTGTCGCGCCCGGCGACGTCGTCGGCGTCGTCGGCGCCAACGGCGCGGGCAAATCCACCCTGCTCCGCCTGCTGGCCGGCGTCGATGAGCCGCAGGAAGGCACCGTCAGCCTTTCCCCGGCAGATGCGTTCGTCGGCTGGCTGCCGCAGGAGCACGAACGGATCGCCGGCGAGAGCGTGGGCGGCTACATCGCGCGGCGCACCGGCTGCGCCCGGGCCACCCTGGACATGGAGTCCGCAGCGGACGCCCTTGGCAGTGGCGCCCCCGGCTCCGAGGACGACTACTCGCTCGCGTTCGATCGCTGGATGGCCTCGGGCGCCGCGGACCTGGACGAACGCATCCCGGCTGTCCTGGCCGACCTTGGCCTCGAGGTGGGGCAGGATGCCGCCATGACCGGGCTCTCCGGCGGACAGGCTGCCCGAGTGGCGCTCGCGGCCCTGCTGCTGAGCAGGTTCGACATCGTGCTCCTGGACGAGCCCACGAACGACCTGGACCTCAACGGACTGGCCAAACTCGAGGCGTTCGTGCAGGGACTCCGCGGCGGCGTGGTGCTGGTTTCCCACGACCGTGAGTTCCTCGCCCGCTGCGTGAGCACGATCGTGGAGCTGGACCTGGCGCAGAACTCCGTGGCCGTCTACGACGGCGGCTACGAGGCCTACCTGGAGGAACGGGCCGTGGCCCGCCGGCACGCCCGCGAACGGTACGACGAGTTTGCCAACACCAAGGCCGATCTCGTCTCCCGTGCCCGCACCCAGCGCGAGTGGAGCTCCCAGGGAGTCCGGAACGCCATGAAGAAGAACCCGGACAACGACAAGATCCGCCGTGCGGCCAGCACCGAGTCCTCCGAGAAGCAGGGCCAGAAGGTCCGCCAGATGGAATCCCGCATCGCCCGGCTCGAAGAGGTCGACGAGCCCCGCAAGGAATGGCAGCTGCAGTTCAGCATCGGGGCGGCACCGCGTTCCAGCGCCGTCGTGGCAACACTGCGCGACGCCGTCGTGCACCAGGGCGACTTCACCCTCGGTCCCGTCAACCTGCAGCTCAATGCCGGGGAACGGATCGGCATCACCGGCCCCAACGGCGCCGGCAAGTCCACCCTGCTCCGGCTGCTCCTGGGCGTTCAGCGGCCCGATTCCGGCGACGCCGCCATGGGCGCCTCCGTGGCCATCGGGGAGATCGACCAGGCCCGCGGGCTGCTGGCCGGCGAGCTGAAACTGGGAGACGCCGTCGAGGCCGTCCTCACCGACCGGACCCCGGCCGAGGTCCGCACCCTGCTGGCCAAGTTCGGGCTCAAGGCGGACCACACCTCCCGCCCCGTGGATTCACTCTCGCCGGGGGAGCGGACCCGGGCCGCCCTGGCCCTGTTGCAGGCCCGCGGCGTGAACCTGCTCGTGCTCGATGAACCCACCAACCATCTGGATCTCCCGGCGATCGAACAGCTCGAGGAAGCCCTCGAAAGCTACGACGGCGCCCTGCTGCTGGTCACCCACGACCGCCGGCTGCTGGAAAACGTGCGCCTGGACGCGCACTGGAACGTGGACAACGGCGTCGTCACCGAGCTGCTGGGCCACACCGCCCCGAAAGGCAACAACACATGAGCATGGACCGGGTAGCCTGGAGCTCCCTTTACAACATCACCCGCGCCTCGAGCGGTTCGAAGCCGTTCTCGAAGGAGACCCTCAAGCGGGTGTTCGGCTTCGCCCGTCCGCACAAGGGCCAGCTGATCGCCTTCGTGCTGCTGTCCATCGTGATGGCCGTCCTCGCCGTCGCCACCCCGGTCCTCGCCGGACAGGTCGTTGACGCGATCATCGCCGGCGCGGGCACCGACGTCGTGGTCTGGCTGGCCGTGCTGATCGCCATTGTGGCCGTCGCCGAAGCCGGGCTGGGGCTGGTCACCCGCTGGCTGTCGTCCACGATCGGCGAGGGCGTGATCGTGGACCTGCGCACCAAGGTCTTCGACCACGTGCAGAAGATGCCGATCGCCTTCTTCACCCGCACCCGCACCGGGGCCCTGGTCAGCCGGCTGAACAACGACGTGATCGGCGCGCAGTCGGCCTTCGCCGGAACCCTCTCCGGCGTCGTCAGCAACGTTGTCGCGCTCGCGCTGACCCTCGTGGTGATGCTGGGCAAGTCCTGGCTGATCACCGTGCTCGCCATGATCCTGCTGCCGATCTTCCTCATCCCGGCCCGCCGGATGGGTTCCAAGCTGGCCGACCTGCGCCGCGAAGCCGCGGAGCACAACGCCTCCATGGGCACCCAGATGACGGAGCGCTTCTCCGCCCCCGGCGCCACCCTGGTGAAGCTCTTCGGCCGTCCCGACGAGGAATCCCGGGAATTCGCCGTCCGCGCCGGACGCGTGCGGGACATCGGCATCCGGACGGCGATGCTGCAGTTCACCTTCGTGACGGCCCTGACCCTCGTCTCCGCGCTGGCCCTCGCGCTGGTCTACGGCCTCGGCGGCGTCCTGGCGCTGCAGGGGCAGCTGGCCGCGGGCGACGTCGTGGTGCTGGCACTGCTGCTCACCCGCCTGTACGCGCCGCTCACGGCGCTCTCCAACGCCCGGGTCGAAATCATGAGCGCCCTGGTCAGCTTCGAGCGGGTCTTCGAGATCCTGGACCTCAGGCCGCTCATCGAACAGAAGCCCGATGCGGTGTCATCGCCCCCCGGGCCGCTGTCCGTGGAGTTCGACGACGTCCGCTTCTCCTACCCTTCGGCGGACAAGGTCTCGCTCGCCTCGCTGGAGGACGTGTCCACCCTGGACACCCGCGGCGGCGAAGAGGTGCTGCACGGCATCAGCTTCCGGGTGGAACCCGGCCAGACCGTGGCCCTCGTGGGCTCCTCAGGCGCCGGCAAGTCCACCATCGCGCAACTGCTGTCCCGCCTGTACGACGTCGATTCCGGTGCCGTCCGCTTTGGCGGGGCCACCCCGGGGACCGGGGTCGACGTCCGGGACCTCACCTTCGACTCGATGCGGCACACCCTGGGCATGGTGACCCAGGACGGGCACCTGTTCCACGAGAGCATTGCCTCCAACCTGCGGCTGGCCCGTCCGGACGCCAGCGACGAGCTCATGTGGGATGTCCTGCGCCAGGCCCGGCTGGAAGACATGATCCGCTCGCTCCCGGACGGCCTGAACACCGTGGTGGGGGAGCGCGGCTACCGGCTTTCGGGCGGCGAACGCCAGCGGCTCACCATCGCCCGCCTGCTCATTGCGCAGCCGCGCGTCGTGATCCTGGATGAGGCCACTGCGGCCCTGGACTCGACCAATGAAGCCGCCGTCCAGGAGGCGCTCGGCGCGGCGCTTGAGGGCCGCACCGCCGTCGTGATTGCCCACCGGCTCTCGACCATCCGGGCCGCCGACGCCATCCTGGTGGTGGAGGACGGCAGGATCGTGGAGCGCGGAACGCACACCGAGCTGCTGGCCGCCGAGGGCCGGTATGCCGAGCTGTACCGGACCCAGTTCAGCGAAGCCAGCGCCGTGGCGGAAGACGCCGTTCCCGGACTCTAGCCGGACTGGCCCGCGAGGCGGCCCTGGCCCTGACCGGACTGGCCCGCGAGGCGGCCCTGGCCCTGACCGGACTGGCCCGCGAGGCGGCCCCGGCCCTGACCGGACTGGCCCGCGAGGGCCGGCAGGACGTAATCGGTGAGCAGCGGGGCGAGATCGTCCGGCAGCTCACCGGCCAGGTCCAGCCAGCGGATCTCGGCGATTTCCGCGGACGGATGGGCGCTCCAGACCCCCGGCGCCGTGAAGACCGTTGCCTGGATCCGCGTCGCGGCCTCGTTGGCGGCGTCCGCGAACCAGATGCCCAGGAGCACCAGCTCTTCGGCGGCGAGCACGATCCCGACTTCTTCGGCCAGCTCCCGCGCGGCCGTCTGGGCGGCGGTTTCGCCCGCCTCGGGCTTGCCGCCAGGATGCATGAACTTGTCCGTGCCCCGCTTGCGGACGGTGAGGAGGCGTCCGGCCGCGTCGAAGACGCAGACCGCAGAGACAACGATGAGCGGGTTCATGCCGCGGACTCCGTGGTGCGGCGCAGGACCGATGTGAGCAGCTGGTCCTTGGCCGGCCCGGTGACGTCCCACTCGTAGCGGAATTCGTCCGGACCGGTTCTGGTGTAGCTCACGCGGTAGCTGTCCGGGTCGCACCAGTGCCGGGCCCGGCTGCTCCGCGGGCCGAAGCCCATGCGGTGGAACGGCCGGCCGTCAGGGAAGAACATGTCCATCGTGTCCGGTGCGCCGCTGGGCCGGAGCAGGTATTCCCTGCTGGCGGCGCCGGTGAACGGTGTGCCGGCCGGTCCGCCCGGGACGGACGCCCAGGAAACGGTGCCCTCTTCGCGGAGGCGGAGGCCGCCGTCGGTTGTTTCGGTGAAGTGCACGACGCCGGTGAAGGATCCCTGCGTGCCGGTGGCCCTGTCCAGAAGGGTTCGTTCCACGGTCCAGCTGCCCAGCAGGAAGGCGCGGAGATCGAAGTCCGGAGCGTCGTCCGGGGAGTGGCGGTTCAAGTGCCCTCGATTGGAATCGAACCAACGACACCGGCTTTAGGAGAGCCGTGCTCTATCCACTGAGCTACGAGGGCGGGCGTCCGTGCTGGCTGGCCGGGGCCGGCCCGTTCGGACACGGATATAAGCATACAAGGTGAGGGGCCGTACTACGCTCTTGGCATGACCGCCCGCGCTGACTCGCCGTCCAAGGACATCATCTACCTCCCGGATCTGCCGTCCACGAGGTTCTACGCCGGCGCGCTGGCACTGCTCAGCGTGCTGCAGTATTTCGTGGCGGAAGCTGCCGTGATCGGGGCGTGGGCGGGCCGGCAGCCGTACAGCCGCCGGACCGGCTACATCAGCGATCTGGGCGCCGGGGTCTGCGGGGCCTTCGAGGGCCGGGATGTCTGCTCGCCCGCCAACCTGCTGATGAACGCCTCGTTTGTGGTCCAGGGCGTGGGCATGATGGGCGGGGCGGTACTGCTCAGCGCGGCGCTGCTGTGCACGGCAGCGCGGCCGGGCGCGCGCCTCACGCCCGGTCCGGCCAGCCGGACACCGTGGGCGGCCGCGTTCGCCGCGCGCGCCCTCACCGCCTTCGCCGGTGCCGGGACCGTCATCGTGGGGCTGGTCCCCGAGGACGCCGGCTCCGCGTGGCACGCGGCCGGCGCCATCACGTACTTCGCGGCAGGGGGCCTCGCGCTGGTGCTGCTGGGCTGGCTCTGGCTGCGGCAGACGCCGCTGAGCGTGCTCATCCTGGTGTGCGGCGTGGTGTCCCTTGGCGCCCTCGCCGCCGGCGGAGTGACGGGGATGGACGTGCCCGAACCGGGCACCCTGGAGCGGCTGATGGGCTACCCCATCACCATTGGCACGGCCGCGGTCGGTCTGGTGGTGGCGCAACGGGTGGGCAGGGAGCGCACGGTGCGCCGGCTGGCCGGAACGCGGGGTCACGCGGCGCAGGGGCCGGCGGACGGTCCCTGACGGGACGGGCGCGGCGGTTCCGTGGTGTCTTATGTCTCAAAAGAACCCCGGCTTCGATTATCATGAGGGCATTCGCCGGAACAATCCGGTGCAGCATGCGCGACGTGACTCCAGCGCATGACGAATGGCCGACTCCGGAGTCCAATGGGGACGTATGTCTGTTGAGCTAGTCTTGCGGCGCTTTGATGCAGCGGCCGCCGTCGCGGGCTTGAGCGACGGCGTTGTCCACCCCGACTCCGGTGTGGCCCCCGAACTTGCTGAGCCGGACTACCGCTGGGCTGAGCTCCAATGACGGTCGGGACGGCGGCCTGGCCCGATGAACGCATACCCGAAGAGACCACGGGACTATCCTGCCTGACGTCGGCGCCGGCGGCGCCTGCGGCCCCGTCGGCGCCCGCTGCGGGTGACCCGATCGCCGTCCGCATGCGCGACGGCGGCATCATCGAAGTCGAGCTCCCCGCCAATGCGGAAATTGAGGGCCCCGAGGCCCGCGTGGCCGGCACCGCGGTCCGGGCCCTGGCCAGCGGCCGGCGCATGCCTGTGCTGCTGGTCATCACGGGTGTGGTGGGCCTCAGCCCCGAGGCCCGGCACGTCTACAGCACCTCGATCGCGGCGTCCGCATTCGCCCTTGTGGGTGAAAGCCCCGTCGACCGCGTGATCGCGCACTACCTGTTGCGGTCCAGGACCGAGAGCATCCCGGCGCAGTTCTTCATGTCCGAGGCTGAGGCTATCGATTGGTTAGGGCACTACTCGAGTGATGACTGACCCCCCGGACCCCAGGCTGCACGCCCTCGTCGAAGGCATCGTCCGAATCGCGGGCGGTGACCTGACGACCAGGATTCCCCACTCCGGCGCCAGGGACGACGTCGCGGCGGTCATCGCCGGGATCAACCTGATGGCGGATGACCTGCAGACCATCTACCTGGAACTTGAGCAGCGCGTCGAAAGCCGGACCGCAATGCTCCGCGAGGCCCAGGTTGAGCTTGAGCGGATGGCGCTGACCGACCCGCTGACCCAGCTCGCCAACCGGACGGCGCTGAACTCGGTCCTGAGCCACGCCCTGGCCGAGACCTCCCGGGGCGAATTGCCACCGGCCCTGCTGGTCCTCGATCTCGACTCCTTCAAGGGCATCAACGACACCCTGGGCCACAGCGCCGGCGACGATGTGCTCCGGGTGATCTCGCGGCGGCTGCAAGATGCCGTCCGCGACACCGACACAGTCGCACGCCTCGGGGGCGACGAATTCGCCGTGATGCTGCCGAAATCGAATCTGGTCAGGGCCCGGCGGGTCGCCAACCGGATCCTCAAGGCGCTCGGCGAGAGCCTGGAAATCGGGGACCTGCGCATTACCTGCGGCACCAGCATCGGACTGCGGGTCGCCGAACCCGGCCAGTCGGTCGACGATCTGGTGATGGAGGCCGACACGGCGATGTACGCAGCCAAGGCCCAGCCGCACAGCAGCATCAAGGTGTTCGAACCGGCGCTGCTCTATGCCCGGCGGCTCCAGAGCGTGATGATCACCGAATTGCGCGAGGCGATCCGCCAGGACCAGCTCACGCTGCATTATCAGCCGGTCGTGGACCTTGCCACCAGACGGATCGAGGGCGTTGAAGCGCTGGTGCGCTGGAACCACCCGGAGCGTGGACTCCTGATGCCCGATTCGTTCATCCCGCTGGCTGAAGAGACGGGGATGATCGTGGACCTGGGCCACTGGGTCCTGCGGAACGCCGTGCGCCAACTGCGGCACTGGCAGCAGCAGCTGAACGTGGACGGCAGTTTCAACGTCCGCGTCAACATCTCCACGACGGAGTTGCAGAACCTCGACCTGATCGAAAACGTCCGCGACGTCCTCCACGAAACCGGGGTGGACGCCGCCAACCTCATCATCGAACTCACGGAATCCATGGCCATCAACGGCGGGGACGTGGACAAGTACTCCCTGAGCGGGCTGCGGCGCCTGGGTGTGCAGCTTGAAATCGATGACTTTGGCACCGGCTATTCCTCCATCAGCTACCTGCGGAAGCTGCCGGTCAACGTGGTCAAGATCGACAAGAGCCTGATCGACGGGCTCGGCTCAGACGAGGAGCAGAGCAACTTCGTCGCGGCGGTGCTGCACCTCATCCACGCCTGCGGGCTCAAGGCCGTTGCCGAAGGCATCGAGACGGCCGAGCAGGCGGCTGAACTGGTTCGCCTGGGCTGCGCGAGCGGCCAGGGCTACTACTTCGGCCGGCCGGTTCCGGCGGCGCAGATCGAGGCGCTGATTGGGCCGGGGGCCGGGGGCCCGGTGTAGCTGGGGCGCATTATTTTGTTCAGGGCCTGCTTGCGTGCGTTAAGCAAGAAAGGCGGGTACTGGAAGTCTCCTTCCGGTACCCGCCGTTCCGTCCGTTTCCCCTAGTTCGTGGGAGTGGAATTCGGCCACCAGTACACTGCCGAGATTGAGCCCTGACCGGAGTTGTCGCCGCTTGCTGAGATAGCGGCGCCAGCGGACAGGCCCGCGGCTGCGATGGCTCCGGTGACGAGGAGCGTTGCAAGGATTTTCTTCATGAAGGGCTCCTGATACGTAAGAGGCTGATGGGACTCATGTGATGCGAGTTCAGTATAGAGGCATTAGACACCCCGCAGGGCTAAAATGTCGCCAGTACGTAGAAAACTGTGTTATTCGCGCGAAGTTGAGACGTTCCTGTGTGAAAACTGCGCGGCTCCTGCTTTTGTGGTGTGTCCCGATCCGCTTCTGCAGCAACGGATAATGGAGTAATGCCATTGCACTCCGTTTCGCCGTTATACGCCGCCGCTGAATTTCAGGCATATGAGCACAGGACCAACCACGCCTTCGTTAAAGCCGCCGTCAGCGCGCACGAAGCGGCCGAAATCGCCCGCAATGACGGTGACCTGGAGTCTTGGTGGAACATGACGTTCGTCCAAGCCGAGAATCTTCTGGATGCGGAGGAATTTGAGGCCTGCGCAGCACTCGCTTCGGACTTGGTCGACGGCCCTCACTCCGCGATGGAGCCACAGGCCAAGGCACTAACTTACATCTTGGTAGCCAAGGCTAGACAAGGCGCTGGCCTGCTGGAAGGGGCGGTCGAAGCCGCCCGTGCAGCGTCCGAGCTGGCGACGGAAGAGGACGTCGAGATCCGCGTCAAGGCGCGACAAGCCCTAATCGCTGCCCTGGCAGACAGCGGAAGGCTGGATGAAGCCTGGGCCGAATGTCTTAACCTGGCCGACGCGGTTTCTACGGAGGTCGACGACCAGTTGATCGGCAAGGTTTACTGGGTAATCGGCAACGTTGCGTTCCTATGCAACAAGGTCCCTGAGGGTCTTGAATATCACGAGCTAGCGGCCGCAACTTTTTCGCCAGCAAGAAATCTCGATGTATGGGCAAAGTTCAACAAGGCATCAGCAGCTATGCGGCTCGCGGCGGACATCGCAGACGCCGACACCTTGCGCTGTATCGAACGGGCGGAGCTGGCTACTGACGTCATCGGCGGAAGCGTTAGCGACTTGCTGCTGCTGAGGCTTAACCGCGGGCACTGGAAGTTTCTGGCCGGCGAGGTAGAGGCAGCGATCCAGATACTTGAAGGCATCTGCGTTGAGGTAGACAATACCGGGCCCCAGATCCTCGGCGAGGCATGCCTGCTTCTGGGAAAGGCCAAGGCCGCGTTAGGAGACCATTCTGCCGCCCGGGAGCAACTTCTGAACGCGGCGGATCATTTCGAGATGGCGGGCGCACAGCAACGTGCGGACCAGGCCCGAGAGTACCTGGCAGCCGAGGCATAAGCATGACCGGCTGACGCTGGCCCCGCCTCCTTCACCCCCGCGATGGACATGCCCTCCGGGATCCGCTGCGGATGGACATAGTGGCACTATGCCCAGTGGTCGTGACCAGGATTGGGCATGTCCCGCGGTGGGGCGCCGTGGATCATGCCCTCCGGGATCCGCTGCGGATGGACATAGTGGCACTATGCCCAGTCATTGTGCCTAGGACTGGGCATGTCCCGCAGTGGGAGGGGTAATCGAGGCAGGCTTGCGGCCCAGGAAGACCGCGACGCCTCCGGCCACCAGGCTCATCACCAATAGCACCCAGCCGGCGACGGTCAGGCCCGATGCCAGGGCGACCTGGCCGGCGTCGACCGTGTCGGCGGACATCATTGAGTCAATGACCGCGTTGCCCCACAACCGGACGGCCGCGAAGAGCAGGGGCACGGCCCACAGTGCCCAGCGCAGTCCCTTCCGTGCAACATTCGTGCCAATGAGCAGCAGCCAGGTGAAGCCGAAGATCAGGGGAAAGAGCGTGCCGGCAGTTTTGTGGATGTAGTTGAGCTGCCCGCGGGCATCCTCGTCCATCGCCGCACGCAACTGCTCCACGAAGCCTGAATCGAAGCCCCCGACCAGCGAGTCCGGCATGGCCGCGCCGCCGCTCAGCTGGGTGAGCTGGTTCAGGGTGAGCAGGTGGAGGTACCAGAACAGGAACAGGCTCGTCACGACCCCGGCAATCAGGATCAGGTTGCTGTTGTTCTGCGCCTTTTTCGGGGTCCGGCTGGTGCTTGGGTTGATCACCGACGGCAGATGGTGCTGGGGTACGGTCGCGTTGGCGCCGTGCTTCTTGATCCGCTGTGCGGGTGTCTTGGCCATGGTCCATTATCGCCCGGCACTCGGGCAGCCGGACGCCAGTCGGACGCCCGCCGGACGCCAGCCGTTGCCCGGACAGCGCCGCCTGCCGTCTGTTCACTGCCGGCGGCCGCCGATAGGCTGGAGCGCGTGACTGAACTAGGAAAGCACCGGCTCGGCCGGCACAGCACCGCTGAACTCAACCCCGCCCTGGACGACTACCAGCTCGCCGAGGCGCTCGTGCGGGAGGCCGGAACCCTGGCCCTCCTCATGCGGAAGGGCGGGCTGGAGGGCCGGCAAAAGACGTCGGTATCCGACGTCGTCACGGCCGCGGACCACGCCGCCGAGGCCTATGTGCTGGAACAGCTCCAGCGCTGCCGGCCCGACGACGGCATCCTCGGCGAAGAGGGTGCCTCGGTGGCAGGCACCAGCGGCAGGACCTGGGTTATCGACCCGGTCGACGGGACCTACAACTTCCTGCACGGCTCCACCTACTGGTGCTCCGCCATTGCCCTCAAGGACTCTTCCGGGACGGTGCTCGGCGCAATCTTCCAGCCCGAGGAGGACAAGCTCTGGCTCGGCGGGACTGCCCGGCCAGCAACCCTCAACGGCGAACGGCTGACCACCTTCCGTCCGGGCGCAGTCCCGGGCGCCAGCCGTTCCGACACCCCGTTGTCCGAACTCGGTGCCGCCACGTACATCCACCCCACCTGGCTCGCCGACCCGATGTGCGCGATGCCTTGGCACGCCGCCGCGACCTCCGCCGCCGCGCTGCGCATGTTCGGCTCGGGCTCCTGCGACCTCAGCAGGGTGGCCGACGGCGGCCTGGGCTGCTGGTTCCAGCACAGCTGCCCGGAATGGGACTGGCTGCCGGGCCAAGCGATTGTCCTGGCGGCCGGCGGCGCGGCCGACGTCGTCCGGGTCAACGGACTGGACTGGTTCGTCGCCGGAGGTGCGAGGGCGGTCCGCGAACTCCGGGCCGCCCTCGAATCCGGCTCCGCGGGATAGACGAGGGTCAGGTTTCGGGATAGGTCCGGCGCCCAACAGCTCCGCGCCGGAGGACATGCTCATTGTTGGCCGCGGGGCGTGGACATGTAGGCACTATGTCCTTTGGCTGCGGGCAGGGGAGGACATGTCCCGCCCTGGGGTCTTGGGGCGCCGAGGCACATGCCCATTGTTGGCCGCGGGGAATGGACATACGGGCATTATGTCCAGTGGCTGTGGGCAGGGGAGGGCATGTCCCGAGGGGCGGACCTGACTGTCAGCGGCACCGCCTAGACTTGTTAACACCATGGATATGTTGTTTGACCCCTACGCCGACGGACCTTTCCCAGCTGCCTCCAAGACGGCCGCGCGCACGAAGACGCCTGCCGGCAACGGGCTGGCGGCGCCGGATTCCGCCCCGGGCGGCGGTTCCGTCCGCGTCCACACGGACAACCCGGCCGGGGAACCGGACCACGCCCCGCTCCCGGGTCCGGCCGAGCTCCTTGAGGGGCTGAACCCGCAGCAGGAAGAGGCCGTCAAGCACACCGGCAGCGCCCTGCTCATTGTCGCCGGCGCCGGCTCGGGCAAGACCCGGGTGCTCAGCAACCGGATCGCCTACCTGATCGCCACCCGGCGCGCGCACCACGGCGAGATCCTGGCCATCACCTTCACCAACAAGGCTGCCGCCGAAATGCGGGAGCGCGTTGAGGCCCTGGTCGGCGGCCGGGCCAAGACCATGTGGGTCTCCACCTTCCACTCCTCCTGCGTCCGGATCCTGCGCCGCGAAGCCAAGAATGTCGGCCTGAACTCCAACTTCTCCATTTACGATTCGGCCGACTCGCTGCGCCTCATCACTCTCGTGGCCAAGAGCCTGGACCTCGACCCGAAGCGGTTCGCCCCCAAGGCAATCCAGCACAAGATTTCCGCGCTCAAGAACGAACTGATCGACGCGGACAGCTACTCCTCCAGCGCCAACCACAACGACCCCTTCGAGCAGGCCGTCGCCGAGGTCTTCAAGGGCTACACGCAGCGGCTGCGCCAGGCCAACGCCATGGACTTCGATGACCTGATCGCCGAGACGGTCTACATGTTCCGCGCCTTCCCGGCGCTCGCCGAGTCCTACCGGCGCCGCTTCCGGCACGTCCTCGTCGACGAGTACCAGGACACCAACCACGCCCAGTACGCCCTCGTCCGCGAGATTGTCGGCGAGGGCCCCGGCGCCGCCGAGCTGACCGTCGTCGGAGATTCGGACCAGTCCATTTACGCCTTCCGCGGCGCCGACATCCGCAACATCGTGGAGTTCGAGAAGGACTACCCGGACGCCCGCACGATCAAGCTCGAGCAGAACTACCGCTCCACCCAGAACATCCTCAGCGCCGCCAACTCGGTGATCTCCCGCAACCCCAACCGGCCCGAAAAGCGGCTGTGGACGGCGGAGGGCGACGGCGAGAAGATTGTCGGCTACGTCGGCGAGAACGAACACGACGAAGCGCAGTTCATCGCCAAGGAAATCGACCGGCTGCAGGACGAGGGCGACCTCCGCCCCGGCGACGTCGCCATCTTCTACCGCACCAACGCGCAGTCCCGCTCGATCGAGGACGTCCTGGTCCGCGTCGGGCTCCCGTACAAGGTGGTCGGGGGGACCCGCTTCTACGAGCGCAAGGAAATCAAGGACGCGCTCGCCTACCTGCGGGTCCTCGTCAACCCGGACGACGACGTTAACCTGCGCCGCATCCTGAACGAGCCCAAACGCGGCATCGGCGACCGGGCCGAGGGTGCCGTGGCTTCCCTCGCCCAGCGCGACCGGATCTCGTTTATGGCCGCGGCCCGCCGCGCCGATGAGGCCCCCGGCATGGCCACCAGGTCCGTCAACGCGGTCCAGGGCTTCGTAAAACTCCTCGACGACCTCGCCGAAGTGGCCTCCGGCTCCGGCGCCGCGGCCGCCCTGGAAGCGGTCCTGGAACAGACCGGCTACCTCGCGACCCTCCGCTCCAGCAGCGATCCGCAGGACGAGTCCCGGGTGGAGAACCTCGCGGAACTCGTCGCCGTCGTGCGGGAATACGAGCGCGACAACCCCGAGGGGGCGCTCGGCGCCTTCCTGGAAGGCGTCTCGCTCGTTGCCGACGCCGACCAGATCCCGGACGCCCCGGCAGGCTCAGCCGACCAGATGGCCGCCGCCGTCGCCGAAGCCAAGCGGCTCGGCGTCGTCACCCTGATGACCCTGCACACCGCCAAGGGGCTGGAATTCCCGGTGGTGTTCCTGACCGGCATGGAGCACGGGCTGTTCCCGCACCAGCGCTCCGCCACCGACCCCAAGGAACTGGCCGAGGAACGCCGGCTGGCCTACGTCGGCCTGACCCGGGCCCGGAAGCGCCTGTACCTGACCCGCTCCGAAGTCCGCAGCATGTGGGGCCAGAGCCAGTACAACCCGGCCAGCCAGTTCATCGAGGAAATCCCGGCCGAGCTGGTGGAATGGAAGCGCGAAGGCTCCACCCGCCAGGCCGGCGGCTGGGGGAGCGGCGCCTCCATCGGTTCCAGCCGCTACGGCGGATCCTTCTGGGGAGCCGGCACCGCGCGCGGCACCGAGGCCAGCCCCTCGGCCGGCTTCAACGCCGATGTTCCGGCGGCCATCGCCAAGAACCGGGTGCAGCCGCAGAAAGAGGTCGTCGCCGTCAGTGTGGGCGACAAGGTCAACCACACCAGCTTCGGCAACGGCACCGTGCTGGCCGTTGAGGGCGCAGGGGACAAAACGGTGGCGAAGGTGAAGTTCAGCGTCGGCGAGAAGCGGCTCCTGCTCCGCTACGCCCCACTGACCAAAGTCGACGCCTGACCAACCTCAGCGGCCGTCGTAAGGGCCGCCGCTTGGCCGTCGCGGGCGGAGCGCGCCCCTGCAGGCATAATGGAGCCCATGCGACGGACACTTCTGGGGATCCTGGCCGCCTTCCTCCTGCTGGCGGCCACGGCGTGCACCATCACGCAGAAGGACCCGGATTATGTTCCACCTGCACCGTTGCCTGCCCTCGAGCAGCTCAGCCAGGCGCCCGTCGTCGACCCCGCGAAGTATGCGGTGGGCCAGGACCTGCTCAGCTTTGTCACCGCGGACCGGAACGTGGTCTGCTCCCTGACCTCGGCCAAAGGCGAGCACGTGAACCTGCCCTATGAGCAGAACGGCTATTCGGACTCCGCCAACAACAAGCTGGCGACCGTCCCCGTGGCACACTGCGAACTCGCCGCCTACCCCGCGCCGGCGGCGAAGGACATCGCGGACGACTGCGGCGGCACCGGCCTGGGCTACCTTGGCGGTGCCGCGCTGCTCACCCCGGACTCCGCCCACTACGGCGAATGCCGCTCCGGTGTCACAGAGCAGGAAGCGGAATCCGGGCCCAAGGGGAGCCGGACCGGCCCGATATCGCAACTGCCGGTCCTCGACGAGGGCCAGAAGCTGGAGCGCAACGGCTTGCGCTGCTCGGCCTACAACGGCGGGGTCGCCTGCGGAAACGTCTCCGCCGGCGTCGCTTTCTTTGTCTCGCGGGACCATTACGAGCTGATCTCCGACGCCGGAAAGCGGGCCTCCCAGCCTGCTTCAGAGGCTCCAAAAACCCCGTAATCTAGCGGTTTTTCTACGCCCCATAGAATAGTGTCCTTACTCACATAAGGGGTACTCTGGAGCGGGCCGGTCCCCAGAAAGGACTAGAGTTCCGAAAGGAGCATTGCGCCGTGTGGCTCGTTTCCAAGCTAGTCGCAAGGTGCGTTTATTCCGCAGCCCGGTAACCGCGATAACGTGGGGTCCGGCTGTACAGAAACTACTTCGACGTAGAAGGACACTAAACCGTGGACCTGTTTGAATACCAGGCGCGCGATATGTTCGAGGCGCACGGTGTACCCGTGCTTGCTGGCATCGTGGCGCACACCCCTGAAGAAGCAAAGGCAGCTGCCGAGAAAATTGGCGGCCTAACTGTCGTCAAGGCACAGGTCAAGGCCGGAGGCCGCGGCAAGGCCGGCGGCGTCAAGGTCGCTAAGACCGCTGACGAGGCTTTTGAACACTCCACCAACATCCTCGGCATGGACATCAAGGGCCACACGGTCCACCGCGTGATGATTGCCCAGGGCGCGGACATCGCCGAGGAATACTACTTTTCCGTCCTTCTGGACCGGGCCAACCGCAACTACCTGGCCATGTGCTCGGTTGAAGGCGGCATGGAAATCGAGCAGCTCGCCGTTGAGCGTCCCGAGGCCCTTGCCAAGATCGCGATCGACCCGGCCGTCGGCATCGACCAGGCCAAGGCAGACGAAATCGTCGCCGCGGCGGGCTTCGCCGAGGAACTGCGCGGCAAGGTCGCCAGCGTGATCCTGAAGCTGTGGGACGTTTTCAAGAAGGAAGACGCCACCCTTGTGGAGGTCAACCCGCTGGTCCTGACCGGTGCCGGTGACATCGTTGCCCTCGACGGCAAGGTCTCCCTGGACGAGAACGCCAGCTTCCGCCACCCCAAGCACGCCACCCTTGAAGACAAGGACGCTGCTGACCCGCTCGAGGCCAAGGCCAAGGCGCAGGACCTCAACTACGTGAAGCTGGACGGCTCTGTCGGCATCATCGGTAACGGTGCAGGCCTGGTCATGTCCACCCTCGACGTCGTTGCCTACGCCGGCGAAAACCACGGCAACGTCAAGCCCGCCAACTTCCTGGACATCGGCGGTGGAGCGTCCGCCGAGGTCATGGCAGCAGGCCTCGACGTCATCCTGGGCGACCCGCAGGTCAAGTCCGTCTTCGTCAACGTCTTCGGCGGCATCACCGCCTGTGACGCCGTCGCCAAGGGCATCGTCGGCGCACTGGCCGAGCTGGGCCACTCCGCGAACAAGCCGCTGGTAGTCCGCCTCGACGGCAACAACGTTGAGGAAGGCCGCCGCATCCTGGCCGAGGCCAACCACCCGCTGGTTACCCTGGCCGCCACCATGGACGAGGGCGCCGACAAGGCCGCCGAGCTCGCCAACGCAGCGAAGTAAAGGGACCCGACTATGTCTATTTATCTGAACAAGGACTCCAAGGTCATCGTCCAGGGCATCACCGGCGGCGAAGGCACCAAGCACACCGCCCTGATGCTGAAGGCCGGCACCAACGTTGTTGGCGGCGTCAACGCCCGCAAGGCCGGCACCACGGTCCTGCACGGCGACAAGGAGATCACAGTCTTCGGCACCGTCAAGGAAGCCATGGCCGAAACCGGCGCTGACGTCTCCATCGTCTTCGTGCCGCCGGCATTCACCAAGGACGCCGTCGTTGAGGCCATCGAGGCCGGCATCGGCCTGGTCGTCGTCATCACCGAGGGCGTGCCGGTCCAGGACTCTGCCGAGTTCTGGGCACTGGCGCAGTCCAAGGTCGACGCCAACGGCAAGCAGGTCACCCGTATCATCGGACCGAACTGCCCCGGCATCATCACCCCGGGTGAGGCCCTCGTCGGCATCACCCCGGCCAACATCACGGGCAAGGGCCCGATCGGCCTCGTCTCCAAGTCAGGCACCCTGACCTACCAGATGATGTACGAACTGCGCGACCTGGGCTTCTCCACCGCCATCGGCATCGGCGGCGACCCGGTCATCGGCACCACCCACATCGATGCTCTCGAAGCCTTCGAAGCTGACCCGGAAACCAAGGCGATCGTTATGATCGGCGAAATCGGCGGCGACGCTGAAGAGCGTGCTGCTGATTACATCAAGGCACACGTCACGAAGCCGGTTATCGGCTATGTGGCCGGCTTCACCGCCCCGGAAGGCAAGACCATGGGCCACGCCGGCGCCATCGTCTCGGGCTCCGCGGGCACCGCCCAGGCCAAGAAGGAAGCCCTCGAGGCTGCCGGCGTCAAGGTCGGCAAGACGCCGTCCGAGACCGCCAAGCTCCTGCGCGAAGTCCTCGCCACCCTCTAGACTCCACGCACCACCCGCAACGCGGGGTCACTTCCGGCCCGTCCCACACCCTGGGATGGGCCCGAAGTGACCCCGCGTTGCTGTTTAAGTACGACGGCGGCTCAGACTTTCGCGCCGGCGAGGAGTTCCTCGAGCCGCTCATAGCCTTCGGACAGGCCGGTCTCCATGCCGGACTGGGCCATGCCGTCGCGCGCCTCCATGCTGGGATAGACCGCGTGGGCCGTGAGCCGGGTGCGTCCGCCGCCAAGATCCTCGAAGCTCAGGAATTCGATGCTGACCACGTCAGGGTACCCGTCGAACTCGAAGGTCTGGATGGCGAAGTCGTTTTCCCGGACCGTGTGGAAGAGGCCGTTGAAGCCGTAGCGGGCGCCGTCCGGCGCGATGTGGGTATAGCGGTAGCTGCCGCCGGTGCGGAAATCGTAGTGGTCGATGTCCATCGTCAGCCTGCGTGGCCCGAGCCACTGGGCGACGAGTTCTGGTTCCTTGTGGGCCCGGAAGACCTCGGAGACGGGGAAATCGAACTCCCGCTCAAAGTCGATGAAGGGCAGCCCCTCCGGAACGCTGAGTTTCAGGGCGTTGGTCATGATGAGTCCTTTGCCTGCGTGCCGCGCGCCGCGGCGTTTGAGTGGAGCACGGCATCAAGGCTGCGGAACTGCCCCTCGCGGACCAGCCGGTACTGGTCGATCCATGCGGTGAGCGCCTCCAGCCGTGCGGGGTTCAGGTGGACGGGCCGGCGCTGGGCGTCACGGGTGCGCGTGACCAGCTGCGCCTGCTCGAGGACCTGGATGTGTTTCGAGACCGCCTGCTTGGTGATCGCGAAAGGTTCCGCCAGTTCATTCACGGTGGCCGGACCCCGGCTGAGCCGGGAGATGATGCGACGGCGGACCGGGTCGGCCAGGGCGAGAAACGCCGCGTCGAGCATGCCGTCGTCGCGTTCTTCCACTGGGTGCCCCACCTCCTCGTCGCGGATCCGGATATCCAGCTGCTGACCAACCAGGTAATCAATCGATACGTTGATCAACCTTTAGGTTGTTAATGCTACTCCCGGCCGCCGGCCTGTGCAATAGCCCAACGCGGGGTCACATCGCGCCCATCCGACCCCTCGGGATGGGCGCGATGTGACCCCGCGTTGTTTGGGTGGGGGAGGGGGTGCTTGCGTCGGCTTCCCGCAAATTGTTAGTATGTCAGGACAAACTATGAAGGAGCAGCGAATGCCTCTCGTGCGAATCGACGTCAACCAGGGCCGGAGTCCGGAGCGGCTGCGGGCGCTCAGCCAAAGCATCCACGACGCCATCCTGGCCGAATACGGCATTCCGGAGCGCGACTACTTCCACGTGCTGACCGAGCATCCGCAGGGCCAGATCATCGCCCAGGACGCCGGCCTCGGGTTTGAACGAACCCCGGATGTGGTGATGATCCAGATCTTCACCCAGGCCGGCCGCAGCCAGGAGGCGAAGCAGTCACTCTTTGCTGCGATCGCCGCCAACCTGGAAGCTGCCGGGATTGCCGGCGAGGACGTGTTTATCGGGTATGTCGAGAACGCAGCGGGGGACTGGTCCTTCGGTTTTGGCCGGGCCCAGTACATCACCGGCGAGCTCGGCGTCCCCGGCAAGTAGCCGCTGGGCCCCGCCGGAATGTGGCCACGCGCGCGGCCACCCTGCCAGGCCCGTGGCGAGCCCAATCCGGCACCCTGTGTCAAGTTGTAAATATGTCAGTACAAACCTTTGACAGTACATAGATTCTAAGGCAAAGTAGTGGATGTGGCCTGGCTCACGCCAGCCCGCAAGGCGCCGAAGCGCAGGCTGTGTAAAAGGTACAGAGTTCACACCAGAAAGGTCCACGATCACCGTGACCCACGAACTGCTCACGATCGGGCGCATCAGCGTTGATATCTACCCGAACGACATCGGGGTGGATCTGGAGGACGTCACGTCCTTCGGGAAATACCTGGGCGGCTCCCCGTCCAACGTCGCCGTGGCCGCTGCCCGCCATGGCCGCCACACCGCCGTGATCACCCGCACCGGCGATGACGCCTTCGGCAAATACTTGCACCGCGAACTGCGCAAGTTCAACGTCGACGATTCCTTCGTCACCGCAGTCAAGGAATGGCCCACCGCGGTCACGTTCTGCGCGATCAAGCCGCCGGAGGACTTCCCGCTCTACTTCTACGGACGCTTTCCCACCGCGCCTGACCTGCAGATCAAGGCAGGGGAACTGGACCTGGACGCCATCCGCGACGCCGGCATCTTCTGGTCCACTGTGACCGGCCTCTGCCAGGAACCCAGCCGCACCGCGCACCTCGCGGCCCACGAGGCCCGGCCCCGCACCGCACTGAAGCCGGGCCAGTACACCATCCTGGACCTCGACTACCGGCCGATGTTCTGGGCCTCCGAAGAAGAAGCCCGGGAGCAGGTCGCCAAAATCCTCCCGCACGTCACCGTGGCGATCGGCAACGACAAGGAATGCGCCGTCGCCGTCGGCGAGGGCACCCCGGATGAGCAGGCGGACCGGCTGCTCGCGGCCGGCGTCGAAATCGCCGTCGTGAAGCTCGGCCCGGAAGGGGTGATGGCGAAGACCCGCACCGAACGCGTCGTGTCCGCTCCCGTCCCGGTGGAAACCCTCAACGGCCTCGGCGCCGGGGACTCCTTCGGCGGGGCCTTCTGCCACGGACTGCTCTCCGGCTGGCCGCTCGTCCAGGTCCTCGACTTCGCCAACGCCGCCGGCGCGCTGGTCGCATCCCGGCTCTCCTGCGCCGATGCCATGCCGACGCCGGACGAGGTCACCGCGCTGCTCGCCGAACGCGGCCGGCTGGTACCCGGAACCTACTCCACCGAAGGAGCAACCCTGTGAGCCTCAAGCCCGCCTCCGCCCCTACCTCCGCCCCGGTGGACGGTGATCCCCGCCGTTACGAGCACCTGAGCACCATCCGGCTCGAAGACCCGGACGCGATCGCCCGCGCCGCCAAGGCGCGCCGCCGCCATCCAGGCCCCAAATCCGGCAAACAGAACTTCATTGTCGCGGCCGACCACCCGGCCCGCGGCGCCCTCGCGGTCGGCAACGACCCGGTGGCCATGGCCGACCGCCGCCAGCTCCTGGACCGGCTCCGGATCGCCCTCGCCAACCCTGACGTGGACGGCGTCCTCGCCTCCCCGGACATCATGGACGACCTGCTGCTGCTCGGGGCACTGGACGGCAAGCTCCTCTTCGGCTCGATGAACCGCGGCGGCCTCTCCGGCCTGGTCAACGAACTCGATGACCGCTTCACCGGCCACACGGCCGCGGCCCTGGAGGCGCTGGGCGCCGACGGCGGCAAGATGCTCACCCGCATCTGCCTCGGCGACCCGGACACCGTGGCCACCCTGGAAGCCACCGCCAAAGCGATCGATTCCCTCGCCGAACGCAAGCTCATCGCCATGGTGGAACCTTTCCTCTCCGTCCGGGAAAACGGCAGGCTCCGCAACGACCTCTCGACCAACGCGGTCATCAAGTCCGTCGCGATCGCCGAGGGCCTGGGCTCCACCAGCGCCTACACCTGGATGAAGCTCCCGGTCGTGGCCGAAATGGAACGCGTCATGGCGGCCACCACGATGCCCACCGTGCTCCTGGGCGGCGACCCGGACAGCAGCCAGGACGACGTCTTCGCGAGCTGGGAAGCAGCCCTCGCGCTCCCCGGCGTCCAGGGGCTCACCGTCGGCCGGACCCTGCTCTACCCGCACGACGGCGACGTCGCCGGCGCCGTGGCGACCGCCGCGTCACTGCTGCACCACACCGAATCCACCCGCATCGTAGAAGCATCGGAGTAACTTCCCATGGGAACGAGAACTGCCCCCGGAACACGCAGACTGACGGTCGCCCAGGCCGTCGTCGAATACCTGTCCAAGCAGTACACCGTCGATTCGATCGGCGGCCAGGACTACCGCGAGCGGCTCATCCCGGGCACCTTCGGGATCTTCGGCCACGGCAATGTTGCCGGCGTCGGCCAGGCCCTCAAGCAGTACCAGCAGCTTGATCCGACGATCATGCCGTACTACCAGGGCCGCAACGAACAGGCCCAGGCGCACCAGGCCGTCGGCTACGCCCGCCACACCCGCCGCCGGCAGACCTTCGCGATCAGCACCTCGATCGGCCCGGGCTCCTCGAACCTGCTCACCGGCGCTGCCCTGGCCACCACCAACCGGCTGCCGGTGCTCCTGCTGCCCAGCGACACCTTCGCCACCCGTGCCGCGGACCCCGTCCTGCAGCAGCTCGAACAGCCCCACGGCTACGACATCACGGTCAACGACGCGTTCCGTCCGCTGTCCAAGTTCTTCGACCGGGTGACCCGGCCCGAGCAGCTGTTCTCCGCGTTCCACCACGGCCTCCGGGTGCTGACCGACCCGGCCGAGACCGGCGCCGTCACCATCTCGTTGCCCCAGGACGTGCAGGCCGAGGCTTTCGACGTGCCCGGGGAATTCCTCGCCGAACGCGAATGGCGGATCCGCCGCCCCGACGCCGACGACGGGGACATCCGCCGCGCCGCCGAGGCCATCCGCGCCGCCAAGCGCCCGCTTATCATCGCGGGCGGCGGCGTGCTCTACGCCTACGCCAACGAGGAGCTCGCGAAATTCGTCGAACTGACCGGCATCCCGGTGGGCAACAGCCAGGCCGGCGTCGGCGTCCTGCCCTGGGACCACAAGTTCTCCCTCGGCGCGATCGGCTCCACCGGCACGACGGCGGCCAATGCCATCGCCGCCGACGCGGACCTGGTCATCGGCATCGGCACCCGCTACGAGGACTTCACCACCGCCTCCCGGACCGCGTTCCAGAACCCGGATGTGAAGTTCATCAACATCAACGTCGCCGCGATCGACGCCTACAAGCACGGCACCTCGCTGCCCATCGTCGCCGACGCCCGCAAGGCCCTGGTCAAGCTGAACCAGGCCCTGGGCGGCTACCGGATCGGCGCGGACCTCGAGCAGCAGATCGCGGCCGAGAAGACCCGCTGGGACGCCACCGTCGACGAGGCCTTCAACACCCGCTTCACCCCGCTGCCGGCCCAGAACGAGATCATCGGCGCGACACACCGGGCCATGGACGCCCAGGACGTGGTCATCTGTGCCGCCGGTTCCCTCCCGGGCGACCTGCACAAGATGTGGCGCGTCCGGGACCCGTTCGGCTACCACGTCGAATACGCCTACTCCTGCATGGGCTACGAAATCCCCGGCGGCCTCGGCGTCAAGCGCGCGGCGCTGGCCGAAGCCGCGAGGGGCGGCGCGCAGCGCGACGTCGTCGTGATGGTGGGGGACGGTTCCTACCTCATGATGCACACCGAACTCGTCACCGCCGTCGCCGAACGGATCAAACTGATCGTGGTCCTGATCCAGAACCACGGCTACGCCTCGATCGGCTCGCTCTCCGAGTCCCTCGGCTCCCAGCGCTTCGGCACCCAGTACCGGGCCCTGGACGAGGAACACCACAGCTTCGACGACGGTGACCGGCTCCCGGTGGACCTGGCCCTGAACGCCGAAAGCCTCGGCGTGAAGGTGATCCGGATCGAACCGGGGGAGAAGGTCATCGCCGAACTCGAACAGGCCGTCCGGGACGCCAAGGCGGCCCCCGAACGCGGCGGCCCGATCCTCATCCACGTCGAATCCGACCCGCTGCTGGACGCCCCCAGCTCCGAGTCCTGGTGGGACGTCCCGGTCTCCCAGGTCTCCGAGCTCGACTCCACCAAACAGGCCTTCCAGACCTACATCGACCACAAGAGCCACCAGCGCAAGCTGCTCGGCTGACCCCGGCCCCCCGAGCCACCGAGCATCCAAACCCCCAAGGACATTTTCATGAGCACCCCCACCGTCACCACCACCAAAACCATCCACCACTTCATCAACGGCGCCGAAACCGCAGGCGCCGGGGACCGCACCCAGCCCGTCTACAACCCCGCCACCGGCGCCGTCACCGCAGAGCTGCGGCTGGCCAACCGGGCGGACCTGGACGCCACCGTCGCCGCCGCCCGCGCCGCGGCCGACAGCTGGGGCGAGTTCTCCCTCGCCAAGCGCACCGCCGTGTTGTTCAAGTTCCGCGAACTCGTCGCGGCCCACGTGGACGACCTCGCCGAGCTGATCACCGCCGAGCACGGCAAGGTCCTCTCCGACGCCAAGGGCGAAATCGGCCGCGGCCTCGAAGTCATCGAGTTCGCCTGCGGCATCCCGACCCTGCTCAAGGGCGACTACTCGGACCAGGTCTCCACCGGGATCGACGTCTTCTCCTTCCGCGAGCCGCTCGGCGTCGTCGCCGGCATCACCCCGTTCAACTTCCCGGTCATGGTGCCGCTGTGGATGGCGCCGATGGCGATCGCCACCGGCAACGCCTTCATCCTCAAGCCCTCCGAACGTGATCCCTCCGCCTCGATGCTGCTGGCCAAGCTGTGGAAGGACGCGGGACTTCCTGACGGCGTCTTCCAGGTCCTGCACGGCGACAAGGAAACCGTCGAAGGCCTCCTGACCCACCCGGACGTGGACGGCATCTCCTTCGTCGGCTCCACCCCGATCGCCAAGTACGTCCACGAGACCGCCACCGCCCACGGCAAGCGCGTCCAGGCCCTCGGCGGCGCGAAGAACCACGCCATCGTCATGCCCGACGCCGACCTCGACAACGCCGCGGACCACCTCGCCGCCGCCGCCTTTGGCTCCGCCGGGGAGCGCTGCATGGCCATCTCGGTCGCCGTCGCCGTCGGCGACGCCGCGGACGTGCTGGTCGACAAGGTCCGGGAACGTGCCCTCGCCGTCAAGGTCAACAACGGCACCGCGCCCGACGCCGAAATGGGTCCGGTCATCACTCCGGCCTCCAAGGAACGCATTGTCCGGATCGTCACCGAAGCCGAAACGGCCGGTGCGGCCATGGTGGTGGACGGCCGCGACCTCGTCGTCCCCGGCCATGAGGACGGCTTCTGGGTCGGCCCCACCGTCCTGGACCACGTCAAGACCGAAATGACCGCTTACAGCGAGGAAATCTTCGGACCCGTCCTCGTGGTGGTCCGGGTCGAGGACCTCGACGCCGGCATCGCCCTGATCAACTCCAACCCCTACGGCAACGGCACCGCCATCTTCACCTCCTCCGGCGCCAACGCCCGCAAGTTCCAGCGCTCCGTCACGGTGGGGATGATCGGCATCAACGTGCCGCTGCCCGTGCCGGTGGCACACCACTCCTTCGGCGGCTGGAAGGCCTCGCTCTTCGGCGACAAGCACATCTACGGCCCTGAAGGCGTTTCCTTCTACACCCGCGGCAAGGTAGTCACCTCCCGCTGGCCGGAGCCGACCCACGCCTCCGGCGCCTCCTACAACTTCCCGTCCAACTAGTCCCGGCCCGAACAAGAAAGACAACGCTGTCATGACTGAGAACAAGCTGATCATCGGCACCGCGCCGGACTCCTGGGGCGTCTGGTTTGCGGATGACCCCAAGCAGACCCCCTGGGAACGCTTCCTCGACGAGGTGGCCGAATCCGGCTACAAGTGGATCGAGCTGGGCCCCTACGGCTACCTGCCCACCGACCCCGCCCGGCTGGCCGAGGAACTCAAGGCCCGCGATCTGAAGATCTCGGCCGGCACCGTGTTCACCGCCTTCCACCGCGGCCTGGACCAGTGGGAATCCGCCTGGGAACCGGCCCGCAAGGTCGCCGAGCTCACCGCCGCGATGGGCGGCGAACACATCGTGGTCATCCCGGCGATGTGGCGCGATGACGTCACCGGCGAAGCGGTGGAGAGCGGTGAGCTCAGCGAAAAGGCCTGGGCCGACCTCTTCGCCGGGCACAACCGCCTCGGCAAGACCCTGCTGGAGGACTTCGGCCTGAAGCAGCAGTTCCACTCGCACGCCGATTCGCATGTCGGCGCGCAGGAGGACATCGAGAGCCTGCTCGCCGCCACGGACAGCAAGTACCTCAACCTGTGCCTGGACACCGGCCACGCCGAATACTGCGGCGCCTCCAGCCTGGAACTGATCAAGAACTACCCGGACCGGATCGGCTACCTGCACCTCAAGCAGATCAACCCGGACATCCTCAGGAAGGTCAACGAGGAAAACATGACCTGGGCCGCCGCCAACCTGGCCGGCGTGATGACCGAACCGCCGAACGGCCTGCCGGACCTGCGCGCCGTCATCGAAGCCGTCGAGGCGCTGAACCGGCCGATCTTTGGCATTGTGGAACAGGACATGTACCCCGTCGCGTTCAACGTCCCGATGCCGATCGCCAAGCGCACCCGCAACTACCTGCTCTCCTGCGGCTCCCGCACCGCCGTCAACTAGACGTCAACCAGAACTGAGGACAAGACCATGACCAAAACCCTCCGCGTAGCTGTCATTGGCGCCGGCCGTATGGGCGCAGACCACATCCAGCGGCTCAACACCCGCATCCACGGCGCCGAAGTTGCCGCCGTCGTCGACGTTGACCTTGCCCGTGCCCAGGCCGCGATCGAAGGCATCCCGGGCGCCGTCGCCCTCGCCGACGCCGACGAGGCCCTCAACAACGGCGACGTCAACGCCGTCCTGATCGCCACCCCCGGCTTCCTGCACGAGGACATCCTGCTCAAGGCGATCGCCAAGGATATCCCGATCCTCTGCGAGAAGCCGCTCACCCCGGACGCCGCTTCCGCCTGGAAGATTGTCGAGGCAGAGCAGAAGCTTGGCCACCAGCGCATCCAGGTCGGCTTCATGCGCCGCTTCGACGCCGAATACGCCGCCCTCGGCAAGATCATCCGAGACTCCGAACTCGGCGAGCTGCTGATGCTGCACCACCAGCACCGCAACCCGACCACCCCGCCGGGCTTCACCAACGAAATGCTGATCAACGACTCCGTGGTGCACGAATTCGACGCCATCCGCTACTTCACCGGCGAGGAAATCACCTCGGTCCAGGTCCGCCTCGGCAAGGCCACCCGGAACGCCCCGGCCGGCCAGCACGACCCCCAGCACGTGCTGATCGAAACCGAATCCGGCGTCCTGGCCGACGTCGAGATCTACGTCAACGCCAAGTTCGGCTACGAGGTGGCCACCCAGGCCTCCTTCGAGGACGGCATCGTGAGCATCGGCGGGGACAAGGGCCCCTACACCCGCAGCAACGGCCGCTGGGGCGGCAACGTCACGCCCGGCTTCGAGGAGCGTTTCGGCGCTGCCTACGACGTCGAAATCCAGTCCTGGGTCGATGCCGCCCGGCGCGGTGAAATCGGCGGCCCGACCGCCTGGGACGGGTACGCCACCGCCGCCTGCTGCGAGGCCGGCGTCGAGGCGCAGAAGAACGGCGAAAAGGTCGCCGTGAAACTGAACGCCAAGCCCGGCCTCTACCGCTAGGAGGAACGCGGAAGGGGGCCACGGCCTCCTTCTGCGTTCCCTCCGGCCCTACGTACAACCTGACTGATCCACCATGGAGAGTTCCGAAGTGAAAATCGCGCTTGATCCAACGCCCTTCCACCACTCGCACAGCCTGCTCGAGTTTCCCCGGGTGGTGGCGGACCTCGGCTACAAGTACATGCAGATGACCCCGCACGCCGATCTCATCCCGTTCTACAACCACCCGAAGGCCGATGACGAACTGGTGGGCCAGCTCAAGGCGGCCTGCAAGGATGCCGGCATCGAAATCGCCTCGGTGCTGCCGGTGTTGCGCTGGTCCGGCCCGGATGAGGATGCCCGCGAGGCGGCCGTCCGGTACTGGAAGCGTGCCATCCAGATCGCCGTGGACCTCGGGGTCAGCACCATGAACACCGAATTCAGCGGACGCCCGGAAAAAGCCGAGGAATCCGAGCGCGCGTTTTACCGCTCCATGGAGGAACTGCTGCCGATCATCGAACGCGAAGGCATCGACCTGCTGATCGACCCGCACCCGGACGACTTCGTCGAGGAGGGCCTGGCCGCGGTCCGGGTGATCCGCGGCCTGAACTCCAAGAACGTCGGCCTGGTCTACGTCGCCTCCCACAGTTTCCACATGCAGAACGCGCCGCTGGAGATCATGCGCGCCGCGGGGGACAAGCTCCGCCTGGTCCACGTCGCCGACACCATGGACCACCACGCCTCCCACGGGCTGCGCTACATCACCAACCCACCCGGCAACCCGGTCCGGGTGCACCAGCACCTGAAGATCGGCGACGGCGACGTCAACTGGGACGAGTTCTTCGGCGGTCTCAAGGAAATCGGCTTCCTGGACCGTGAGGACACCGTCATGGTCTCCAGCGTCTTCGCCGAGGACGACGACGCCGCCGAGGTCTCCCGCTACCAGCTGGACACGATGAACACCTACATCGAAAAAGCCCGGTAGCGGCCGCCCTGTGCAGAGAGTAGAAACCACACCCACCAGTCCTTCGGCCCGCACCGCGGGCGGCCCCGCCGGTGCCCCCGCGAATCCCAAGGGGTTCATGCGGCGGGTCGCCCTGTTCTCGACCTTCGGCGGCCTGCTCTTCGGCTACGACACCGGCGTTATCAACGGGGCACTGCCGTTCATGCAGCGCGACCTTGGGCTGACACCGCTGACGGAGGGCCTGGTCACCTCGACCCTGCTGTTCGGCGCGGCCTTCGGCGCCATCACCGCCGGCCGGCTCTCCGACCGGTTCGGCCGCCGCAGGACGATCATGGCGCTGGCCCTCATCTTCGCCGTCGCCACCATCGCCTGTTCCCTCGCCCCCACAACGGAGCTGCTGGTCGCGGCCCGGACCGTCCTGGGCCTGGCTGTCGGCGGGGCCTCGGTGATCGTGCCCGTGTACCTCGCGGAAATGTCACCGGCAGCCCAACGCGGGCGGATCGTCACGCAAAACGAACTCATGATCGTCACGGGCCAGTTCCTGGCGTTTACGTTCAACGCCGTCCTGGGCAACGCCTTCCCCGAGGCCTCCCACGTGTGGCGCTGGATGCTGGTCATCGCAACACTGCCCGCCGTCCTGCTCTGGTTCGGAATGCTGGTCCTGCCCGAAAGCCCCCGCTGGCTGGCCTCGGCCGGACGCTTCGGCGAGGTCCTCGAAGTCCTGCGCAAGACCCGCGCACCGGCCGATGTCTCCACGGAATTCGATGAAGTGCGGCAGGCTGCCCGGGAAGACTACCAATCCCGGCTCGGGACCTTCCGCGACCTCACCGTGCCGTGGATCCGCAGGATCTTCGTGGTGGGGCTGGGCATGGCGGTCATCAACCAGATCAGCGGCGTCAACGCCATCATGTACTACGGCACCTCGATCCTCTCCAGCTCCGGCTTCGGGGACAAGGGCGCCCTGCTCGCCAACGTCGTCAACGGTGTCACCTCCGTCGTCGCCGTCATTGTCGGCATGTCCATGATGACCCGGGTGCGCCGAAAGTCCATGCTTGTGGCCGGCCTCGTCGGTACGTCATCCTCGCTGCTGGCCATTGGCCTGATTTCGATGCTGATCCCGGCGAGCACCCTCCGGGGCTATCTGGTGCTGCTGTTCATGGTGACGTTCCTGGCGTCCATGCAGTCCTGCATCGGCACCGTGACGTGGCTGACGATGTCCGAAATCTTCCCGCTGCATGTCCGCGGGATCGGCATGGGCATCTGCGTGTTCGTGCTGTGGATGATCAACTTCCTGATCGGATTCTTCTTTCCGCAGATGGTCGCCTGGATCGGCGTCTCCATGACGTTCTTCATCTTCGTGGCCATGCAGCTGGCAGCGATCGTCTGGGTGAAACGGGTGGTCCCGGAAACCAAGGACAAGTCCCTGGAAGACCTGGAGCACTACTTCAAGAGCGCGGCCGCCAAGCAGCCCGCCACCGCATAGCCTTCCAGCACAAAGCCCTGCCCGCGGCCCGACGCGGGGCAGGGCTTTGTCCGTGCCCGGAAGCCGGGCCGCGTTGCTAGGCGTGCGCGAGCAGCGTCGGGAGGGCGTCGACCAGTGGCGCCAGCTCCGGAACCTCCCGCGCCTCGGCCAGCGCCCGCTCCAGTGTGGCGTCATGGCTGGGCCGGGCCTCCTCCAGCAGTTTGATGCCGCTCGCCGTCAGTTCGGTGTAGATTCCCCGGCGGTCGTCGGCACACAGGATCCGGGTCAGCAGCCCCCGGTCCTCGAGGCGGTTGACCAGGCGCGTGGTGGCGCTGGCGCTCAGCGCGGTGGCGCGGGCGAGCTGCTGCATCCGCATATGCCAGCCATCCTGGCGGCTCAGCGCGTCCAGCACGGTGTACTCCACGACGGACAGCTGCGCCACCGCCTGCAATGAGCGCTCCAGCTCCGCCTCGATCAGCCCGTGCAGGGCCGCCAGGGTCCGCCAGCCTTGCGCCCGGACCTCGACGGCGTCGTCCTTGATGCCCATCAGTTCTTCCCTTCAGATCAGCCTGCCCGGCCCCGAATCTCCGGGAACACAGGCAGCCCACAATTTAGTTGCTTGCGCGGCATAGTTGCTTGTGCAACAATAAATAACGCGTCTGCAACTAATAGCTTACGCTTCGCATTTCTTTCCGTACAGTTTTCGAAGGAGCACCTCCATGCCTATTGGCCTGATAGCACTCGCCCTCGGTGGGTTCGGGATCGGACTCACCGAGTTCGTCATCATGGGTCTGCTGCCCGAAGTGGCCACGGACTTTCAGGTCAGCGAGGCGACGGCGGGCTGGCTCATCTCCGGCTACGCGCTCGCCGTCGTCGTGGGGGCCTTGCTCCTGACCGCCGCCGTGACACGCTTCGAGCGCAAGCCGGTGCTCGCCGTGCTGATGGTGCTGTTCATTGCCGGCAACCTGGTCTCCGCCATCGCACCCGACTACGCGCTGATGATGATCGGCCGCATCATCGCGGCGCTCGCGCACGGCGCCTTCTTCGGTATCGGCGCCGTGGTTGCGGCCAGCATGGTCGCCCCTACCAAAAAGGCCGGGGCAATCGCCATCATGTTCACCGGGCTCACGGCCGCCAATGTGCTGGGCGTGCCGTTCGGCACAATGCTGGGGCAGGCCGCCGGCTGGCGGTCCACCTTCTGGGCGATCACGGGCATCGGTGTGCTCGCGCTGGTCGGCATTCTCACCCTGGTTCCGAAAACCGGTGCGGGCGAGGCGGCACCCGGTTCTGCCCGTGGCACACTCCGCGGGGAGCTCCGTGCCTTCCGTTCCGGGCAGGTCTGGCTCTCCATCCTGGTCACCATCCTCGGCTACGGCGGCATGTTCGGCGCCTTCACCTACATCGCCTTCACGCTCACCGAGGTCACCGGATTCTCGGCCTCCACCGTGCCGTGGCTGCTCATCCTGTTCGGCGTGGGACTCTTCATCGGCAACACCGCGGGCGGCAGGGCGGCCGACCGGAACGTGGACCGCACCCTGCTGGTGGCGCTCGCCGCCCTGGTGGTTGTGCTGATGGCCTTCGCACTCACAGCCGGCAGCCAGCCGGTGACCATTGCCTCCATGGTGCTGCTGGGCGGCTTCGGCTTCGCCACCGTCCCCGGGCTGCAGATGCGCGTCATGAAGTACGCCACGACGGCGCCCACCCTGGCGTCCGGCGCCAACATCGGTGCCTTCAACGTCGGCAACGCCCTGGGGGCATGGATGGGCGGCGTGACCATCACCGCCGGCCTCGGCTACACCTCGCCCATCTGGGCCGGCGCCGGGATCACTCTGCTGGGCTTGGGGGTCATGGTGTTCGCGGCAGCCGCCGCGAAGCGGCACGGCGCCGGACAGGCCCCGCGCCCCGAAGCCTCCGGGACCGACGTGGCCTCCGGAACCGGAGCGGCTACCGGGGCCGACGCCGTCCGCGCGGACGGCGAACGGGAGAAGGTGGACGTCCAGCGGGCCTAGCGGCCCCCCATCGCAGGGGCCATCGCTGCCGTTGCGGCGCCGGCAGCGACGACAGCGCCGGCAGCGACGACAACGACAACAGCGACGACGGCGGCCCCTGGGGCTCCCGCCGTCGTCGTTTCCGGCTGAGCCTCAGGTCCTGGAATCGCTGTCAGCCCGGAGGTTCTTTACGCGCACAACCGCATTAGTTACGTGATTACATCCTAATGTCAGGACAAACTGTTGACAGAAGTGAGCTAAATCACCATGATCGAGGTAGGCATTATTCCGGCGGCTGCAAGGTAGCAGCCCGGAGCTGAGATCAAAGGAGATTCACGGTGGCTAAATTTTCCTGGCGCAAGGCAACCCTGGTAGCGGCAGTTGTCCCGATGCTGGCACTGAGCGCATGTTCAAGCACCGGCGGCAAGCCGGCCGACTCAGGCAACGCCGCCGCCGGCGGCCAGGCCGCTTCGACCGCCCGGATCAAGGTCGCCCTCATCACCCACGCTGCGGCGGGCGACACCTTCTGGGACATCGTCCGCAAGGGCGCCGAGGAAGCATCGGCGAAGGACAACGTTGAACTCCTCTACACGTCGGATCCCGAAGCCGGGCGCCAGGCTCAGCTCATCCAGCAGGCAATAGACCAGAAGGTCGACGGCATCGCGGTCACGCTCGCCAAGCCCGAAGCCCTCAAAGATGTCCTGAAGAAGGCCGCCGACGCCGGCATCCCGATTGTGAGCCTCAACGCCGGCGAGGATGTCTCGGCGCAGCTGGGAGCGTTTACCCACTTCGGCTCGAACGAAAAGCTCGCCGGTGAGGCAGTCGGCACACGGCTCGCGGCGGAGAACTTCAAGCACCCGATCTGCGTCATCCAGGAACAGGGGCACGTCGGACTTGAAGCACGGTGTGCTGGTGTCAAGGCGAAGGTGCCCGGAACGGAGATCCTTTACGTTGACGGCAAGGACATGACCTCTGTCCAGTCCACCGCGACTGCCAAGCTCCAGGCGTCCAAGGACGCCGACGTCGTCATCGGCCTCGGCGCTCCCTTCACACTGACTCTCCTCAAGTCGGTCACTGACGCGGGCAGCTCGGCCAAGGTGGCAAGTTTCGACCTGAACGCGGATCTCGCCCAGAAGATTGTGGACGGTGCAGTTCTGTTCACCGTGGACCAGCAGCCGTGGCTGCAGGGCTACATGTCCATTGACGCGCTCTGGCAGAACAAGCGCGGCGGCTTCAAGCTCGGCGGCGGCCAGTCGGTCCTCACCGGTCCGAGCATCGTCGACAAGAGCAACGCGGCTGATGTCCTGAAGTTCGCCCAGCAGGGCATCCGCTAACAGCCCGCTGGCCGGGCCGGTTCACGCCGGCCCGGCAGCAAGGAGATTCATCATGACCATCACCCAGACCAAGCCAAAGCCGGCGGCGCCCGATGAGCGCGTCGCCAAGCGCAGTCCGTTCCAGAAACTCCTCGGGCGTCCCGAGGTCGGTGCCCTGGTGGGCGCCATCGTCCTCTTCATCTTCTTCGCATTGGTGTCCCCGACGTTCACCCAGCCCAATGCCTTCGCGACCATCCTCTACGGTTCCTCCACTATCGGGATCATGGCGGTGGGGGTGTCCCTGCTGATGATTGGCGGGGAGTTCGACCTCTCCACCGGTGTCGCCGTGATCTCCTCGGCGCTGACCGCGTCGCTGTTCAGCTGGTACTTCAGCACGAACGTCTGGGTCGGCGTGGCCCTGGCCCTGGTGGTGTCCTTGTCCATCGGATTCATCAACGGCTGGATCCTGATGAAGACCAAGCTGCCGTCCTTCATCGTCACCCTGGCGACGTTCCTGATGCTGACCGGCCTGAACCTGGGCCTGACCCGGCTGATCGGCGGCTCGGTGTCCTCGCCCTCGATCTCGTCCATGGAGGGCTTCGCCTCGGCCCGGGCGGTGTTCGCCTCCTCGGTGTCCATCGGCGGCGTCGAAGTCAAAATCACCGTGTTCATCTGGTTCGCGCTCGTCGCCGTGGCGACGTGGGTGCTGATGCGGACCCGGGTGGGGAACTGGATCTTCGCGGTCGGCGGGGACGCGAATGCGGCCCGCGCCGTGGGCGTGCCAGTCAAGGCCACCAAGATCGGACTGTTCATGGCCGTGGGGTTCTGCGGCTGGATCCTGGGCATGCACAACCTCTTCGCCTTCGACGCTGTGCAGTCCGGTGAGGGCGTGGGCAATGAGTTCCTCTACATCATCGCCGCGGTCATCGGCGGCTGCCTGCTCACCGGCGGCTACGGCTCGGCGATCGGCGGCGCGATCGGCGCGTTCATCTTCGGCATGGCCAACAAGGGCATCGTCTACGCCCAGTGGAACCCGGACTGGTTCAAGTTCTTCCTGGGCCTGATGCTGCTGCTGGCCACCATCGTCAACCTCATCGTCAAGCGCCGCGCGGAACTGAAGTAAAGGGGCCTCCGAGAACCATGAACGCCAAAAAGATCGACCAGCAAACGCTGCTGCAGAACGAAAAAGACCCCCTCACCCACACCCCCGTGCACCTGCTCTCCCTCGACGGGGTCGCCAAGCACTACGGCAACATCATCGCCCTGAGTGATGTCACGATGGCCGTGGACAACGGCCGCGTCACCTGCGTCCTGGGCGACAACGGCGCCGGCAAGTCCACCCTGATCAAGATCATCGCCGGCCTGCACCAGCACGACGCCGGGATCCTGAAGGTCATGGGCGAGGAACGCAAATTCACCTCCCCCCGCGACGCCCTGGACGCCGGCATCGCGACCGTCTACCAGGACCTCGCGGTGGTGCCGCTGATGCCGATCTGGCGGAACTTCTTCCTCGGCTCGGAACTGACCTCAGGCTTCGGCCCGTTCAAGAGCCTGGACGTCGAGAAAATGAAGGAGATCACGCTGAAGGAACTCGCCGCGATGGGCATCGACCTGCGCGACGTCGAACAGCCCATCGGCCAGCTCTCCGGCGGTGAACGCCAGTGCGTCGCGATCGCCCGCGCCGTGTACTTCGGCGCGAAGGTCCTGATCCTGGACGAGCCCACCGCCGCCCTGGGCGTGAAGCAGTCCGGCGTGGTCCTTCGCTACATCCTGCAGGCCCGCGACCGCGGCCTCGGCGTCATCTTCATCACCCACAACCCGCACCACGCCTTCCCCGTCGGCGACCGGTTCCTGCTGCTCAAACGCGGCAAGTCCATCGGCTACTACGACAAGAAGGACATCACCCTCGACGAACTGACCGCCCAGATGGCCGGCGGCGCCGAACTCGCCGAACTCGCCCACGAACTCGAACAGCTCGGCGGCCACGGCGACGTCGTCAAGGAAGTCCAGAGCGAAGTGGCCGGGGTAGCCCAGACCACCGGCAACACCTACTAGCCCCACGGAAGAGGCAGGGCCCGCCCCTCCGGGCCGGCCCTGCCTCTTCATGGGCTGGTCGAGCCCCGGCCCGGAATCCGCGGCCACACCCCGGACCAGCTCCCAGACAAGCAGTTGTGATTACCTTTGAAAGGACGAGCCCATGGCTTACCTGAACCGAGACTCCACCAGTCACCCCGCGCCCGTGCGCATCGGGCTCATCGGCTCCGGCTGGATGGGCGCTTTCCACGCCGAGAGCATCGCCCGCCGGGTCCCGGGCGCCGAGCTCGCGGCCATCGCGGACCCCAACGTCGAGTCCGCCGCCGCGCTGGCAGCCGCACTGGGAACCGGCAAGGTGACCGCCGACGCCGGCGACATCCTCGCCGACCCGGAAATCGACGCCGTCATCATTGCCAGCCCGGCGCGTTTCCACTCCGCGCTGATCGCCCAGGCCGCCGCCGCCGGGAAGCATGTGTTCTGCGAGAAGCCGGCCGGTCAGGGGCTCGACGAGCTCGACACCGCCCTGGCCGCCGTGGAGGCAGCAGGAGTGCATTTCCAGATCGGCTTCAACCGCCGGTACGCGGCGGACTTCCAGGCCGCCAAGAAGGACCTCGCCGCCGGAACCGTCGGAACGCCGCAACTGCTGCGGTCGCTGACCCGGGATCCCGGCACGGGAAGCATCCCGCACGCAGCCAGGGTCCCGGCGTGGACCGTCTTCCTGGAAACCCTGATCCACGACTTCGACACGCTGAACTGGTTCAACGAAGGCGCCGAACCGGTGGAGGTCTACGCCGTTGCCGACGCGCTGGTGGAACCCGGACTGCGCGACCAGGGCTTCCTGGACACGGCAGTCGTGACCATCCGCTACAGCAACGGTGCCATCGCGGTGGCCGAGGCAAGCTTCAGCGCCCTCTACGGCTACGACATCCGCGGGGAAGTCTTCGGCTCCAGGGGCATGGTTCAGGCCGGCCGCGCCACGGAAACCGCCGCGCGCCGGTTCACCGCCGAAGGGATGTCGGCCGACACCCCGCGGCTGAACATCGAGCTCTTTCGCCAGGCCTACACCGATGAACTCGTCGACTTTGCCGACGCCGTGCGCGCACGGCGCGACGGCACCACGCCGCCGTCGGCCGCCTACTCCCTCACGCCCGGGGCTGCTGACGCCCGGCGCGCCCTGGCCGTGGCGCTGGCCTGCATCGAGTCGGTCAAGCGCGGCGCCCCCATGGCTGTCAACACAGTCGCCGTCAACACGGCCGCCAACCAGACGGCAGTCCTCTGATGCGCCTGGCCGTCTGCGCGGAGATGGTCTTCACCGAGCTCCCCTTCACGGAGCGGGTGCGCCGGATCCACGAGGCCGGGTTCGACGTCGAACTCTGGGACTCCAGGACTAAAGACATCGGAGCCCTCAAGGCCACCGGGGCCGTGTTCTCGTCCATGACCGGATACACCGCCGGCAGCCTGGTGGACCCCGAGTCGGCCGATGAGGTGGTGCGGACGGCCGAGTGGCTGATCCCCACCGCCCTGGAGCTCGGCGTGAGCCGGATGGTGGTGCACCCGGCCGAACTCGTCGACGGCCACGCGGCCCGTCCCGTCTACCGGTCCAGCGGGCCGATGTGGATCACCGGGGCCCGGACCCTCGAGCGGCTCGGCCGGCTCGGCGAGAAATACGGGGTGACGTTCTGCCTGGAGAACCTCAACACCATCCTCGACCACCCCGGCATCCCGCTGGCCCGCGCGAAGGACACCCTCGCGCTCGTGGCGGCCGCCGGCCACCCCAGGGTAAAACTTATGCTGGACCTTTACCACGCCCAGCTGGGGGAGGGGAACCTCATTGAACTGGTGCGGGCCGCCCTGCCCCACATCGGTGAGATCCAGGTGGCGGATGTTCCGGGTCGCTGCGAACCCGGAACCGGCGAAATCAACTACGCGGCCATCGCCCGGGCACTCGCCGAGGCAGGCTACGACGGCACCGTGGGCATGGAAGCCTGGGCCAGCGGCGACAGCGACGCCGCGCTGGAGGCCTTCCGGGCGGCATTCACCGTCCCCGCACTACACATAGGAGCAGACGCATGAAAGACGTAATGCTCGGGCTGGTCGGGGTGGGGCGGATCGGCGTAATGCACGCCAACAACATCGCCGGGCTCAACGGCGTCCTGAACCCGCAGGGCATCAACGTCCGGCTCCGGCTCACCGACGTCGCCGAAGAGCACGCCCGGAGCATTGCCGCCGGGCTCGGTGCCGAGTTCCTGCCGTCCGTGGAGGCGCTCCTCGCCTCCGGGCTGGACGGAGTCGTCATCGCCACCGGAACCGGGACCCATCCGGAGCTGATCAAGGCCGGAGTGGACGCCGGGATCCCGGTCTTCTGCGAGAAGCCCGTTGCCCTGAACGTGGCCGACGCCCTGCCGGTCCTGGACTACATCCGGGACCGGCACGGCGTGGTCCAGATCGGCCACCAGCGCCGCTTCGACGCCGGCTACCAGGAGGCCCGGCGTGCCTACCAGGCCGGGGAGCTGGGCTGGATCCACTCGCTGCGCGCCGTCACCTGCGACACGGCCCCGCCGCCGGTGGAGTTCCTGGCCAGCTCCGGGGGACTGTTCCGGGACTGCTCCGTCCACGATTTCGACATCCTGCGCTGGCTCACCGGCCGGGAAATCGTCGAGGTGTACGCCAGGGGCTCCAACAACGGGGACCCGGCCATCGGGGAAGCCGGCGATGTGGACACCGCCCTCGCGCTGGTGACCTTCGACGACGGCACCGTGGGAACGGTCTCGGCCACCCGGTACAACGGGGCGGGCCACGACGTGCGGCTGGAAATCCAGGGTTCCCGCCGTTCGCTCATGGTCGGCCTGGATGACAAATCGGCGCTGGCCTCGGCCGAAGCCGGGGTCTCGTTCCCGGCCGGAGAGCCGCACCGGACCTTCGCCGAACGGTTCGAGACGGCCTACCGCTCCGAGATGGCGGCTTTCGTCGAGTTGATCCTGGGCCGCCGGGACAACCCCTGCACCCCGGAGGATGCCGTGGCCGCCTCCCGGGTCGCGGACGCCGCCCAGGAATCCCTCGCGACCGGCGTGCCGGTCCGCGTCGTCCAGGCCGTGGCCGGCTGAACGGGCCGCCCCATCCGGTTCCGTCGCCGGGTGGAGCGCAAGAACCCCGGGGCCCAAGGGCTCCGGGGTTCTTTTGTGTCTGGAGTGGGTTGCGGCGCCTCAGGCGCCGAAGGGCAGCCGCGGATCGAGGTCCTGGCCTGCCCACGTCTGGCGGATCCAGCCGTGGTGCGGATCGTCGCTGATGCGCCACTCGCGGACCGGGCCGGGGCCAGCCATCACATTGAGGTAGTACAGGTCATAGCCCGGAGCCGCCATCGCCGGGCCGTGCCAGCCGTACGGCACCAGGACGACGTCGCCGGTCCGCACCTCCGCCGCGACATCGATGGGCCGCTCGTCCGAGGCGTACACGCGCTGGTAGCCGATCGCGTCGTCCGCCCCCGGCCGGGCCGGTGCACCGGGCGCCACCCGGGTTTCAAAGTAGTAGATCTCCTCGAGGCTGGTTTCGCCCTCCTTCTCCTCGTCGTGCTTGTGCGGGGGATAGGAGGACCAGTTGCCGGCCGGGGTGAGGACCTCGCAGACGATGAAACGGTCCGCCTCCAGCGTGGCGGGGGTGCCGAAGTTGTGGACCTGGCGGGAGCAGTTGCCGGCCCCGCGCAGTTCCACCGGGGTCTCCGCGGCCGTGATGAGGCGCGTCGGGTAGGAGGCCTTGGCCGGGGCCGTGGCCACGGCGACCCGACCGCCGCCGGCCGAACTGATGCTCAAGGCCCTGCCGGTTCCCGTATACAGGACGTCGCTGGGGCCGCTGAAGACGTCCGCCCGGCCGGCCAGCCGGTAATCCTCGCCGTCGACGGACACCGTAAAGGACCCGTTGAGCGGGACCACGATGCGTTCCTCGTCCGCGGCGGGGAGTTCGACGGCGGCCCCCTTGGCCAGCGTGGCGACCTTCAGCCCGGTGTGGGCCCAGCCTTCCACCGGAACGGCGGAATCTGACGGTCCCAGCGAGATGTCCCAGCTGCCTTGGGCAGCGGTGCCGAGCGGATAGACCCAGTTGGCCATGAATTCAGCCCTTTCGTTGTCACGCCGGAGGAAAGCGCGGTTAGTTGACGGGGGGTGTTCGTGGTGCGGTGCGGTGCGGTGCGGTGCGGTGTTCGCGGTGCGGTGTTCGCGACGGCGGGGCGCGCGTCGCCGGACGGCAGGCTGGCGCGGTGGCGCCTACCTTTGGACGAGCGTCATTTCGAAGCTGTAGGAATCCGCGCGGTAGACGTGGTGTCCGGTCTCCACCTGGCGGCCGGTGTCGTCCACGGCCGTGCGCTCCATGGTCACGAGGGCCGAGCCGGGGGTGGTTTCCAGCAGGGTGGCCTGGTAGTCGTTGGCGATCATGGCGCCGATCCGCTGTGAGGCGAGCCGGAAATTCACGCCGCCGTTGCGGAGGATTCCGTACAGGCCTTGTGAGCCCAGGAGCGCCTCGTCGAGGGGGGTGATGTCATCACGGACCCAGTTCTCCATCAGCGCCAGCGGTTTGCCGCCGACCTTCCGGAGCCGGGTGAAGTGGTAGACCTTGGCGCCGTCGGGGAGCTCCAGTGCCTTCCGGGTGGCGGGGTCGGCCTCATCGTGGGAGAAACTCAGCACCTCCGTGGTGGGCTTGCTTCCGTTGTTGCTGAGGTCATCGAACAGGCTGGAGAGTTCCAGGGGGCGCCGGACCTGGCTGGAGACCACCTGGGTGCCGACGCCGCGCTTGCGCACCAGCAGGCCGGAGCGGACCAGTTCGTCCATGGCTTTGCGCATGGTGGGGCGGGAGAGGTTCAGCTGGGCGGCCAGGTCGATCTCGTTGTCGAGCCGACTCCCCGGCGGAAGGATCCCGCCGTGGATCGCGGCTTCAATACCCTGGACCACCTGGTGGTAGAGCGGGACCGGGGAGTTCCGGTCGACGTTGAGTTTGAGTTGATTCGCCACTTTTTGAATAGCCACTGTTGAAGCGCTCCCTTGTGCCCCGGACCTGGGGCCCAGGCTGGGCCTCCGGTCACGTTCCTCGGCATATGTTCGCTTGATAGGACATACTGCCTAAGTTCATAATAGCAGGGCGTTTCAGGCCAGGGGAGACCTGCGACACACCTCAATGAAGGCAAGGAACGGGGCCAGCCGCTCCTCGGCCGGGAGTTCCAGGGCCTCGGGATGCCACTGCACGGACGCCACCCAGCGTTCCGGATCCTCGAGCGCCTCGACGGTCCCGTCCGCGGCCACGGCTGTCACGACGAGTCCGGCGGCGACCCGGCCCACGGCCTGATGGTGGCCGGAGGCAATCCTGACAGTGACGCCGGCGGTTCCGTTCCCTGCGCTGCCGGTACCGGTGTTGCCCGTGCCGCCCGCTCCGCCGCCGTTGCCGGCGGCTGTTCCTCCGCCTGTTTCCCCGCCGTACAGCCCGGCGACCTTGCTCCCGCCCTGCACCTCGACCTCGTGCCAGGCCCACGGCCCGGCCCCGTCCGCCGGCTCCGGTTCCCGGTGGGCCACGGTCCCCGGATCCATGTCCTGGACCAGCGTTCCGCCATAGAGCACGTTGAGCAACTGGTGCCCCCGGCAGACGCCGAGCACCGGGAGTCCCGCGCCGATCGACCGCCGGGCAATGGACATGTCCAGTTCGTCCTGGGCGTGGCTGACGTCGTAGCAGGCGTCTCCGGGCACCTCGCCGTAGCGCCGGGGGTCCAGGTCGCCGCCGCCCGGAAGGAGGACGCCGTCGAGCGCCTCGAGCGGCTCCTCCGGCGCCGACAGCAGCACCGGTTCGCCGCCGCCGTCGCGCACCAGTTCCACGATGTAGTCGAAGAGCGCGTTGGCCTCCGCCACCCGCGGATCCGGGTCCGTGGAGCTGCTGAGCCGGACGGGAATGCCGATGCGGGGCCGGCCGCAACGGGGGATGGACGGAGTCTGCATGATTTATTCTGCAACAGATCTTCTGTCCCGCAACGCAGGTCTAGGCTTAGCGGATGACCAACAGATATCTCGTGTCCCGCAGCCGCTTCATCGCGGCAGCTCCGGAAGCCATCTTCGAAGTGCTGTCCAACCCCGCGCTGCACAGTGTGATCGACGGATCGGACACCGTGAAGGGCGCCCAGCCGCGCGGCCCCGAACGGCTCGCCCTGGGTGCGAAGTTCGGCATGGACATGAACATGAAACTGGACTACAAGATCCTCAACACGGTGTGCGAGTTCGAGGAGGGCCGGAGGATCGCCTGGCGGCACTTCGGCGGCCACATCTGGCGCTACCTGCTGGAGCCTGCCACTGACGCCGCCGGCAACCCGGGCACCCTCGTCACGGAACAGTGGGACGCGCGGCAGGTGCGCGCCAGGATCCTGCTGCGCCTGGCCGGCTACCTCCGCCGCCACCCGGCCAGCATCGAGCAGACCCTCGCCAAGCTGGATGCCTACGTTGCGCCCCCCGGCCGGCGCGGAGCCGGCACTCCCGGGGCTTCCTGACGCCCGGGCAGTGCCCGCACGGGCCGTGCCGCCGGGCGGTGGACCCCGCCGCGTCCGGCGGGGTCTGTAATGTGGATGGCACCGGGAGCAAAAGGCAGGACTGAAGCAGGACTGAAGGTGGGAGCCGTGATGGGCCGCAGGACACTCGTTGACGACCTCGTCGACGGCCTGCTCGCCGACATCCTGGACGGCAAACTGCAGCCCCACCAAGCCATTCCCCCTGAGGCCGATATCGCCAGGGCCTACGATGTCAGCCGCCTGACGGTGCGCGAAGCGCTGAAGGCCCTGCGCGCGCAGAACATCCTCTATGTGAAGGCCGGCCGCGGAACCTTCGTCAATCCGTCCGACAACTGGACCGGCCTTGATGCCATCTTCAAGGCCGCCTCGCACGGCAGCGGGGCGGAGCAGGTGGGTGCGGGCCTGATTGAGATGCGCCGCATGGTGGAAACCGGGGCCGCCGCGCTGGCGGCCAAACGCCACACCCCCGAACATGCCCAGCAGATGCGCGAGTGCATCGCGGACATGAAACGCTTCCATGATTCCGGCGACCTGGATGCCTTTGTGGCGGCGGACATCGGCTTCCACGACGTCGTGCTGAAGGCCTCGGGCAATCCTTTCGTGCGGGCGCTGTTCGCCCAGCTGGGGCAGCTCCTGTACGTGAAGCGGCGCGAAACGTCAGCGGTCGAGGAGATCCAGCTGCATGCCATCGAGTACCACCAGAAGGTCCTGGACGGGATCCTGAGCGGCGACGCCGAACTGGCCCGCCGCAGCATGGACGAACACATGGACCAGACGTACCGGGACTACGAGCGCTACGTGCACAAGGCGGCGTCCTGACCGGACGGTCGCACGCCAGCCGGGGCTTGACGTAACCCGCGTCACTCTTTTATGCTCTTCCTCGTGCTCTTCCATCAGATGTCTGACATCTGACTCAGTTCTTTTCGAGCCGTTACACCCGGACTGAGCCTCCCCACCCTCCCCACGGAGATCCGCCACCACCGCCGGTGCGGGCCTCCGTTAGACAGAAGGTCGATGATGACTTCCCTCTCCCAAAAGCCCGCCGGACTCGGCGAGCTCGGCGAGCGCACGCTCCGCAAGGTCCGCCGCCGCGTTATGCCGCTGATCGTCCTGCTCTACTTTGTCGCCTACCTTGACCGCAACAACGTCGGCTTCGCCAAACTCACCATGAGCGAGGACATCGGCCTGAACGCCGCCGCGTACGGGCTGGGCGCCGGCATCTTCTTCCTCGGCTACGCGCTCCTCGAGATCCCCAGCAACGCGGGCATGTACCGGTTCGGCGCACGCAAGTGGCTGGCCCGCATCCTCATTACCTGGGGCATCTTCGCCACGGCCATGTGCCTGGTGAACGGCGAATCCACGTACTACATCGTCCGCTTCCTGCTGGGGGCCGCCGAGGCCGGGTTCTTCCCCGCAATCCTCTTCTACCTGACCCTCTGGTTCCCCGCCGCGCAGCGTGTGACCGTGCTCGGCATCTTCATTCTTGCCCAGCCGGTGTCCAACGCCCTGGGTGCCCCGGTGTCCGGGCTGCTCCTGCAGATGGACGGCGTCATGGGCCTTCAGGGCTGGCAGTGGCTGTACATCATCGAGGGCATCCCGGCCATCCTGCTGGGCCTGCTCACCCCCATCCTCATGACCGACCGCCCGCGGGATGCCAAATGGCTCGACAATGACGAGCGGGAATGGCTTGCCGGCACCATGGAAGCCGAACTGGCCGTGAAGTCCGGCGCCGGCAACCACAACTTCCTGGCCGGCCTCAAGGACAAGCGCACCCTGGTCTACTCCGCCCTCTACTTCGGACTGGTCTGCGGCATCTACGGGCTGGGCCTGTGGATGCCCACCATCGTCGCCGCCCTCGGCAAGTTCTCCACGCCGCAGATCGGCTTCATCGTCTGCATCCCGTACACCGTGGCCGCCGTCTTCGTGTACTTCTGGAGCAAGCGTGCGGACCGGACCGGGAAGCGCGCCTGGCACACCGCCGTCAGCATGCTGCTGGCCGGCATGGGCCTGCTGGCCGCAGGATACCTGCTGCCCGTCAACCCCGTTCTGGCCATGATCGGGCTGACGGCCTCGGCCATGGGCATCTACGGCGCCATCGCACCGTTCCTGTCCATGCCGTCCGCTGCGCTGACCGGGGCGGCAGCTGCCGCGGGCCTGGCCATGGTCAACTCACTGGGCAACCTGGGCGGCTTCGTTGCCCCCTACGCCGTGGGACTCCTGAACGACGCCACGGGCAGCAACCAAAGCGGCCTGCTGTTCCTGTCCCTGTGCCTGTGCATTACCGCGGTGGCGACGTACTTCTACGCCCGCAAACGTCCCGAAGGCGATGCCGCGCTGGATCCCGCACTGGCCGCGGCCGCCGCAGCGACCACCGGCTCCACGGCCCCCGCCACGATCTCCTGACCCCGACATTCCCAAAGGAAACACCAACATGAGCGCAACCACTTTCCCCACCGAACGCACAGTTGTCCTGACCGGCGCTGCGTCGGCTAGAGGCATCGGCCGCGCCGCCGCCGACCGGATGGCCAGCGAAGGATGGTCCATCGCCATCCTGGACATCAACGCCGAGGACGCCAAAGCCGCCGCCGCCGAGATCGGCTCCAACCGCGCGGTCAAGGCCATCGGCGTCGGGGCGGATGTCTCCGATGCGGCGTCCGTTGACAGGGCGATCACCGAGATTGAAGATTCGCTGCCGCCGATTGTGGCCCTGGCCAACCTGGCGGGCATCAGCTCCCCGACGACGTTCATGGAAACGACCGTCGAGGAGTGGGACAAGGTTTTCGCCATCAACATGCGCGGAACCTTCATCGTCTCCCAGCGGGTGCTCAAGGGAATGATCGAGCGCAAACTCGGACGGATTGTGAGTATCTCCTCCATCTCCGCCCAGCGCGGCGGCGGCACCTACTCCAAGGTTGCCTACAGCGCCTCCAAGGCCGGCATCATCGGGTTCACCAGGGCCCTGGCCCGGGAAGTGGGCGAATTCGGCGTCACTGTCAACGCCATCGCACCCGGTCCGATCGACACGGACATCATGGGCGGCGCGCTGAGTGACGAGCGCAAGGCCCAGATGTCCGAGGGCATCATGATGGGCCGCGTCGGCACCCGCGAGGACGTCGCGGCCCTGATCTCCTTCCTGCTGGGACCGGATGCGGGCTACATTACGGCCGCCACCTACGACATCAACGGCGGGCTCCAAGTTTCCTGACGCGATCCGGACCCACCCACGGGTGCCCCCGCCGGTTTCGGCGGGGGCACCTCCGTGTTGACGGCCCCTGTGCCTGCCGCGGCGGACCCGATGCCCTGGAACGGAGCTGCCGGTGCACCCGCATTAGGCTGGCCCTATGAACGCCGCCCGCAGCCTGCACCCGAGCCCGCGAACACTGGAGGTCGAAAGCCTGGACGGCTTCGACCGGCTGGTCGCGGCCGGGGCCAGGACCATGCAGGGCTGGCATGCCCAGTCGCTGGACCTGCGCGGACGCACGGCGCAGCTGGAGGCCATGAACGCGCAGGGCGGGATTTTCCTCGGCTGCACTTTCGACGACGGCGTGGAGGACGTACTGCGCAGCCGCGGCGCCCTCATTTTCCCAAAGCTTGAGGCGGTGCCGTTCAATCCCTACCGCGCGCGGCTGTACACCCCGCAGGAGCTCTACGAGGGGATCGGCGAATCACGCTATGAGGACACCCTGGACGCCAGGGTCTACCAGTGGAGCATCCAGCCGGGACAGCGCCACCGCCTGGACGCGACCCTGGCCGCGGCCCTGCACGACCACTCGATCGGCGACGCCCTTGATGAGCTGACCCGCTCCGAACTCTGCGTCGGCCGCACCATGGTGGGCGTGATGGGCGGGCATGCGGCGCGGCGCGGTTCCGGCGTTTACGAGGAGGCCGCGCTGCTGGGGCGGCTGCTGGCCCGGGACGGCCGGGTGGTCGCCACCGGCGGCGGTCCCGGCACCATGGAGGCCGCCAACCTCGGCGCCTACCTGAGCGACGCCACGGAGCAGGAATTCCGGCGGGCGCTGGAAGACCTCGCCGCGGTTCCCGGCTTCCGGCCCTCCGTTTCGGCGTGGACGCGTACTGCCGCCGCCGTCGTCGAACGCCATCCGGAAGGCACACCGTCACTGGGGATCCCCACCTGGTTCTACGGGCACGAGCCGCCGAACTTCTTCGCCACCCACATCGCCAAGTACTTCGCGAACGCCATCCGCGAGGCCATCCTGCTGGAGCTGTGCAACGGCGGCATCGTCTTCCTGCCGGGATCCGGAGGCACCGTGCAGGAGATCTTCCAGGATGCCTGCGAGAACTACTACGGCACCCGGGAAACCATCATGCCGATGGTGCTGGTGGGACAGGAACACTGGCTGCGGCGCTACCCGGCCTGGCCCCTGCTGCAGAGCCTCGCCGCCGGGCGGGGGATGGAGAGCCGGATCTTCCTGGTGGACACTGTGGAGGAGGCGCTCGCCTTCCTGGACCGTTAGGCGCTCACAGGTCCCTGCGGCACTGGGCCCTGCCCAGCTCGTACAGGCCGTTCAGATCGCCGGCGGCCAGGCCGTCCGGGGCGCCGATCTCGGGGTACATCAGCTGCGTCGGGTCGTCCACGTGCTCCAGCCCCATGACATGGCCGAGTTCGTGCAGGATCACCGCGGTGGCATACGCGGCTCCGTCCCGCCGGTTGAGGTCGACGGCGATCTGCGGAGCGTCGAGTTCCAGGCTGCCGGTGACGAAGCTTTTGGGTCCGGCGCCGAAGCTGAAGTGGGTGCTGCCGCCGGTGCCGATCACCGGTCCCTTGAGCTGCGGGGCCTGCTCCGGGGTGGTCCACGCGATCAGCAGCGGCGCCCAGCGTTCGCCGTAGACGCCCTGCTGGTAGGGGACGCGGGACTGGGCGGGCTGCTCGGCGGTGGGTCCGTCGTTGACGAATCTGATGCCGGTCGCCCGGGACACGGTCTTGATCGCGTCGTCAACCAGGCGTTCGGCGCCCTCCGGGGCGAGTGCCGCGTTCACCACAAAATGCAGCGGCCGGCAGGGCGAGTAGCCCACCGGGGTGCCGTCGTCGTTCACGGCCAGGAACTTGTATGAGCTGCTGGAAACGGCCGGTTTCTGCGGGCGGCCCAGCGGCTCGTCCTGCTCCTCCAGTCCGGGCGGGGGAGTGTCGGTCCGCACGGCTTCAGCCGCCGCCGGCTGCCCGGGCTGGCCCGGCTGCCCCGCCAGCGACTTGCCCGGCCCGGTTCCGCGGCTGACCTCGAAGAGCCCGGCGAAACGCGGATCCCCGTAGATGAAGCCGGCTGCCAGGAACGCGGCGCCGGCAATCAGGGCTGCCGTGGCGAGGCCCCGGATGATCCGCCACGCGGTGCGGGAACGGCTGTGCCGTAGTGGACGGTCCCGGAACTCAGGACCGTCCACTAAGAGACCACGGCGCCGAAGGCCATGCCCAGCAGATACGTCACGCCGGCGGCGCCCATGCCGATGGCCAGCTGGCGGAGGCCGCGGGAGGTGGGCGAGGTGCCGGAGAGGAGGCCGACGACGCCGCCGGTGAACAGCAGCGCCAGGCCCACCAGGACGGCGGACACTGCAAGGGCCGCGACGCCGGTCATGCCCAGGACGAAGGGCAGGATCGGCACGATCGCGCCGGAGGCGAAGAAACAGAAGCTCGACGCCGCCGCACTCCAGGCGGTGCCGACGGCTTCGTGCTCGTCGCGGGCCTCCGGCAGCTCCGGCTGCAGCGACAGGCTGGGATCGCAGTCGCAGTCGAGCAGGCCCATCCGCTCCGCCACGCGGTGTTCGGCAGCCTCCCGCGACATGCCGCGGGCCAGGTAGACCAGCAGGAGTTCGTTGTTCTCGATGTCCAGCGAAGGTGCGGCGGCCAGAGTGATCTGGGTGGGGCGGGTCGCGGCCAGGAGTTCGCGCTGCGAGCGCACGGAAATGAACTCGCCGGCCCCCATGGACAGCGCCCCGGCCAGCAGCCCCGCGACACCGCTGAGCAGGACCACGGAACTGCCCACGCCGGAGGCGGCCATGCCCATGACGAGGGAAAGGTTGCTGACCAGCCCGTCGTTGGCACCGAAGACAGCCGCGCGGAAGGTGCCGGCCAGCCGGTTGCGGCCCCGGGTCGCGAGCCCGCGGACGACTTCTTCGTGGATCTGTTCGTCGGCGACCATGGCCGGGGTGGCCGAGGGGTCCTTGGCGTACGGCGAACGGCTTTCGGCCCGCTGGGCGAGGGCCAGGACAAAGACCGAGCCGAAGTGCCGGGCCAGGAAGCCCAGCAGCTGGCTGCGGAGCGAGGCGGGGCGGGGCCGGCCGGCGTGCTCGCCGAGCAGCTGGAGCCAGTGCGCCTCGTGGCGGCCTTCGGCTTCGGCCAGGGCAAGCAGGATCTGGCGTTCCTCGCCGCGGCGGTTCTGGGCCAGGTCGCGGTAGACGGAGGCTTCGGCCCGTTCGTCGGCGAGGTACTGCCGCCACCGTTTGATGTCCGCGGGGCTGGGTTTTGCATCTCCCGGCGCTGCGGCGCGCGGTGTTGCCTCTCCCGGCGCTGCGGCGCGCGGTGTTGCCTCTCCCGGCGCTGCGGGGCGCGGTGTTGCCTCTCCCGGCGCTGCGGGGCGCGGTGTTGCCTCTCCCGGCGCTGCGGGGCCCGGCATTGCGGCGGGCGCCTCGGGGCTGGATTCGTGGTGGGGTTCTGGGCTGAACGGGTCAGATGTGGCGTGCTGGGACACGGAAGCTCCTGGGCTTGAAAAGGGCATGGTTCGGCCCCATTGCGTATCCAGCGTACCCCGTATTTCCGCGGATTTTCGGCTGGCGATCCTTACTGCAGAGTTTAGGCGGACCGTAAAAACGGCCGGCGCCACAGGGACTTTTGAGGCTGTCGGGATCCGGCCCGGCGGGAGCCCTTGACCGCCCGGGCTCCCGGTGTTCGAATGAAACCCAGGGCGGGCTCTCCGAGGCCCTTGCCGCCACCCCAGCCACACGGAGGTTGCATCATGGACAACATCGGCTCACGTCCAATCCAGCCGGCCCGGGATTCCCTCGAGTCCGACCCCGCGTACGACTTCGCCGAGGACGCGCCCGTGAGTGATGGCGAGGAAAGCGAGGAGGACGAGCTTCTCGAGGAAGCCGATCGGCTCGTTCCCCTCGAAGAGGAGGATTTCCTGGGCGAGGAGACGCCGGTGCTGCCAGTGGAGGGGCAGGAATTCCTTGAGCCGGAGGAAAACGAATGATGCTCCCAACGGCTTGAACGTCCGACGGCGGCGCCCCCGGAAAGGGGAGCGCCGCCGTCGACCTTTAACCCGCGGACCGGACCTTGGAGCGCCGGAACGAGTGCGTCCGGAACGAGGGCGTCCGGACCCTAGTGCGTCCGGACCCTAGTGCGTCAGGGCCGGGACCTGTTCGTCCTCGGCCGCCATGCCGGCCACCCGGCGGTGCCAGTTGGCCATGACCGCCGGATCCGTCGGCCTGGTCAACAGCGACGCCGCAATGTAGACGGCCGCGGAGGCCAGCAGGCCGTAGCAGATCGGTTCGTTGGCGTAGATGCCGTCCAGCGGGACCTCGGCGTTGATCTCCAGGAAGATCATGGTGCCCAGCGTGATGACCGAGCCCACGGCCATGGAGGCAGCCGCGGCGACGCCCGTGCCGCGCTTCCAGACCAGGCCGCCGAGGATGGCGACCAGGAGTCCGCCGCCGAGGATGTCATAGGCGATGGTCAGGGCGGCGACGACGTCCTTGGTGATGATGGCGATCACGATCGCCATCATGCCGAGGCCCAGGACCCACATGCGGTTGGCCTTGACGTCGTGCTCGGGGTTGTCCGTGTCGTCGGTGTTGATGTTCTTGCCAAACCAGCCGGCAACGAACGGCAGGACGTCGGCGCGGGCCACCGTGGCGGCGGCGATCAGGGCGCCGGAGGCCGTGGCCACCGTGGCGGCGACGGCCGCGGCGAGCACCAGGCCACCGATGCCGATCAGGGCGCCGGCCGCACCGTAAAGGATGCAGTAGATGCCAGCCGTGGCGCCGCCCCAGCGTGCGACCGTGGGTGTCTTGGCGGTGAAAATGCGCTGCCAGATGTCCTGGCCGATCAGCGGGCCCAGGGTGTAGACGACGAAGTAGGTGATGATCGTCTGGATGCCGATGCCGTCAATCTGGAAGAAGCTGGCGTCCACGCGGGCACGGATCCCGTCGAGGCCGCCGGCGGCGTTGAGCGTCAGCGGCAGCATCAGGAAGAAGATCCCGACCGTCTTGATGACGAACTGGACCTGGTCGGCCAGGGTGATGGACCACATGCCGCCGATGGTCGAATAGGCCAGGACGATCGCGCCGCCGATGGCGATGGCGGGGGCGCGGTCCCAGCCGAAGAGCACCACGAAGATGGTGGCGTAGGCGCCGGTGGATGTGGCGCAGAGCATCAGCGTGTAGGCGAGCATGACGATGCCGGAGGTCTGGGTGGCGTGGCTGCCGTAGCGCAGGCTCAGCATCTGGGAGACCGTGTAGATCCTGAGTTTCTGGATGGTGCTGGCGAAGAGCAGGCTGAGCAGCAGTACGCCGGCGCCGATCGCGACCACGAGCCACATGCCTGAGATGCCGAACTTGTAGCCAAGGCCGACGCCGCCGACGGTGGAGGCGCCACCGAGCACGACGGCGGCCATGGTTCCGGTATAGAGGAACGGGCCGAGGCGGCGGCCGGCCACCAGGAAGTCGCTGTTGTTCTTGGCGCGGGACTTGCCCCACCAGCCAAACGCCAGTGTCCCCTGGCCGGGCGACACCACCGTGGTTCGACGGCAGTTATTGCCCCATAGGCAACACTTGTTGCCAAACAATAGGTGTGATCCGTGTAACAGTCAAGGCGTATGACGCGTCGCAGGTGTGTCCGGCCGCCGGTGGAGGCCGTCCCGCTAGTATTGCTCCAATGATGGGGCCGAGCGGCCGGCCGTGAAAGGTTCCAAAATGAAGGCTCTACCAGTTGAACCGAGCAACGTTCCCGTTGCCATCGGTTCCCGGATCCGCGCCGCCCGGCAGTCGCAGCGGCTCACCATCGAGCAGGTTGCCGATGCCACCGGGCTGACCAAGGGGTTCCTCAGCCGGGTGGAGCGCGACCTCACCTCACCCTCGGTCGCCTCCCTCGTGACCCTCTGCCAGGTGCTCTCCATCTCGATCGGCGATCTCTTTGCCGCACCGGAAACGCATCTCACCAAGAAGAACGAGGGCCCGCGGATCTCGCTCGGCGGCGAAGGGATTGTGGAGCGGCTGCTGACCGCGCGCTCCGAGCGCCGGGTGCAGATCATCCAGGCCGTGATCGAGCCCCGCGGCCGCGGCGAATCGGAACTGTACGCGGTGGACTGCGACGTCGACGTGCTGCACGTCGTCAACGGCAGCATCCGGCTGATCCTCACGAACGAGGAATTCGTGCTGCACGCGGGGGACACCGTGACCTTCCCGGGCCGCGAGCCGCACACCTGGGTGAATCCGACGGACGAAGCTGTCGAGGTCCTCTGGGTGCTGGTCCCCGCCGCGAGCCGCTAGGGTCCAGGTACCGGGCCGCGGCCATGGCCGCGAGCCGGACCGCGCGCCCGGAAGCCGGACCGCGAGCCATGTGAGATGTACGTCATACGCCGTTAACGTCCCCGAAACGCCGATTTAGCATTGGCGCTTCCCTTGTTACGTGGCTGCAATATCGGCACAGCCCGCCTGAAACACGCCCCCGGTAGCGTCAGCTACGGGGAGGGACGGGCAACTGTGCCGACTTTAGCAACGGTCTCGCCGATCCGGCGCCCTTGGAGCGCCGGTACTCAAGGAAGGCTCCCGTGATGAACATGGCTGTGCTTGCAGTAGCAATGGAAGTTGATCCCCAGGCGCTCGACCCTGGTGCGACGGCATGGATGCTGGCGGCATCCGCGCTGGTTCTCCTGATGACTCCCGGTCTGGCCTTCTTCTACGGCGGCCTCGTCCGGATGAAATCCGTCCTGAACATCATGATGATGAGCTTTGGCGCCATGGGCGTCGTCGGCGTCGTCTGGGCCCTGTGGGGCTACGGCATGGCGTTCGGGCCCGACTCACTCAACGGATTGGTCGGCGACCCCTTCGCCAATTTCGGCCTGAGCGGGCTGACCAGCACGATCGGCACCAAGGCCGCCGGCCTGCCGGACATGGTGTTCATCGGATTCCAGGCCACCTTCGCCATTATTACCGTCGCCCTGATCAGCGGCGCCGTCGCTGAACGTGTCCGGTTCGGACCCTGGCTGCTCTTCGCCGCCTTGTGGGTCACCCTCGTCTACGCCCCCATTGCCCACTGGGTCTGGGGCGGCGGCATCTTCGGGGCCGACGGCGTCATCGGGAGCAAGATCTCGGCCCTCGACTTCGCCGGCGGAACCGTGGTGCACATGAATGCCGGTATTGCCGGCCTCATGCTGGCGGTGGTCCTTGGCAAACGGCTGGGCTTTATGAAGGACCCGAACATCCGCCCGCACAACCTGCCGTTCGTGATGCTCGGGGCGGGGCTGCTGTGGTTCGGCTGGTTCGGGTTCAACGCCGGCTCCGAACTGGCGGCCGACGCCACGGCGGCCCTGGCCTGGACCAACACGCTGCTCGCAACCAGTGCGGCGCTGCTTGGCTGGCTGCTCATCGAGCGGCTCCGCGACGGGCACGCCACCTCCCTGGGCGCCGCCTCGGGCGCAGTGGCCGGGCTCGTGGCCGTGACCCCAGCCTGCGGATTTGTCGACCCCATCGGGGCCATCGCGATCGGCGCCGTGGCGGGCGCGGTCTGCGCGCTCGCCGTGGGACTGAAATTTAAGATCGGGCTGGATGACTCCCTGGACGTGGTGGCTGTCCACTTCGTCGGCGGCCTGTGGGGCACCCTGTCCCTGGGCTTCTTCGCCCTCCCCTCGGCCAAGACGGAGGGCGGGCTGTTCTTCGGCGGAGGCATGGCCCAGTTCTGGCCGCAGCTGCTCACCGCGCTCATCATCACCCTGTGGAGTGGCCTGATGACGACCCTGATCGCCTTCCTCATCCACAAGACCATGGGCATGAGGGTTTCCGAAGCCGACGAACTCAACGGCATCGACGTGACCGAGCATGCCGAGACGGCCTACGAACTCCTGATGGTCGGCGGCAGCTTCCACCCGGGGGATCCGCACGGCAAGGCGGATGCTGACGCAGCGGCCGCCGAGAGCCAGCCGGAAAGCCGGCGCAGCCGCGGCAAGGTGTCCACATGAAGCTCAGCCTTCAGGTAAACAATTGATGCGCAATGAGAAACTTCGAGTGTATGATGGCTGTCACACCCGTCGGTCAATCCTCGAAGGAGAGGCTTTCTTTTGGAAGAGCTGCGCATCGAGGCCAATGGCAACCTTGGCCCCATCGATTCATCCCGCATTCCGCGCTACGCGGGAGCCGCCACCTATGCGCGCCTGCCGCGGCTGGACCAGGTCGCCAAGGCCGACGTCACGGTCGTCGGAGTGCCGTTCGACTCAGGCGTCTCGTACCGGCCCGGCGCCCGCTTCGGGTCCAACCACATCCGCGAGGCCAGCCGGCTGCTGCGCCCGTACAACCCGGCGTGGGACGTCAGCCCCTTCGAAAACATCCAGGTGGCCGACGCCGGCGACATGGCGGTCAACCCCTTCAACATCCATGAAGCGATCGAGACCATCCAGCAGAACGCCCTGGACCTGACCGCCTCGGGCAGCAAGCTGCTGACCCTCGGCGGGGACCACACCATCGCCCTGCCGCTGCTCCGCGCCGCCGCCGAACGCGCCGGCCAGCCCATTGCCATGCTCCACTTCGACGCGCACCTGGACACCTGGGACACCTACTTCGGCGCCGAATACACCCACGGCACCCCCTTCCGCCGCGCCGTCGAGGAAGGCATCCTGGACACCGAGGCCATCAGCCACATCGGCACCCGCGGCCCGCTCTACGGCAAGAAGGACCTCGACGACGACCACCGCTTCGGCTTCGGCATCGTCACCTCCGCCGATGTCTACTACCAGGGCGTGCTGGAAACCGTCGCCAAGGTCCGCGACCGGATCGGCAACCGTCCGCTCTACATCTCCGTCGACATCGACGTGCTGGATCCCGCCCACGCGCCCGGCACCGGAACCCCGGAAGCGGGCGGCATCACCAGCCGCGAGCTGCTGGAAATCATCCGCGGCTTCCGCGGCATGAACCTGGTCGGCGCCGACGTCGTCGAAGTGGCACCCGCGTACGACCACGCGGACATCACCGGCGTCGCCGCCAGCCACGTGGCCTTTGAACTCGTCACCCTGATGGCGGACCGCGCGGTCGACGGCGACCGCTTCGGCACGCCCAACGGGTACGCGGCCCAGGCCCTCGGCCAGGAATCCCGCCGCCCGGCCGGCTTCGCGGCTCCGGCGGGATTCGCGGCTCCGGCGGGCCGGGGCGCCGGGGGCGGAGCCACCCGGTGACCGGCGTGCGCAACGGCGGCGACCTCGTCGTCGAGACCCTCGAAGCGCTCGGCGCCAAGACCGTATTCGGCATCCCGGGCCAGCATGCGCTGGGTCTCTTCGACGCCATGGGCCGCGGAAACCTGCATTTTGTCTCCTCGCGGGTGGAGAACAACTCGGCCTTCGCCGCGGACGGTTACTCCCGGGCCACCGGCGAGGTCGGTGTCCTGTTCCTCTCCACCGGCCCCGGCGCGCTGACCTCCCTGGCCGGCCTGCAGGAGGCCTATGCCACCGGCGTTCCCATGGTGGTCGTTGCGAGCCAGATCCCGCTGGAAGGACTCGGTGCCCGCCGCAAGGGCATGCTGCACCAGCTCGATGACCAGAAGGCCTCGGCCGCGAACGTCACCAAGAGCCAGCGGCTGATCCAGCACGCCTCCGGCATCCCCTCGGCCATCCAGGACGCCTGGACCGAGGCGATCTCCTCGCCGCAGGGCCCCGTCTGGCTGGAAATCCCGCAGAACGTGCTGCTGGATCCCATCATGGTGCCGCCGGTGGAGGACGCCCTCGCCGAGGCCGCGGATAATCCGCCCCGCGTGGAACTGGTCCGCGAGGCCGTGAAATGGCTTGCGACGGCGGAACGTCCCGCCATCATCGCCGGCGGCGGCACCCGACGCGGCCGGGCCGAAAAGTCGCTGCTCTCCATCGCCGAGAAACTCCGGGCACCGGTCATCTGCACTCCCGGCGGGAACGGTGCATTCCCGTGGAGCCACGAGCTCTCACTGCAGTCCTGGATCGAGGACCAGTACATGACGGAGCTGCTCGAGGACGCCGATGTGCTGATCGTGATCGGCTCCTCGCTCGGGGAAGTGACGTCCAACTACTTCACCTTTGCCCCGCGCGGCAGGATCATCCAGATCGATGCCGAACCTCGCGTGCTGGAATCCAACAGCCCCGGCCTGGGCATCCGGGCCGACGCCGGCCAGGCGCTCGCCGCCCTGGACGCCGCGCTGGACACCGAGCTCGACGCCGCCCTGACCGAGCCGCCCGCCCTGACGGAGCCGCCCGCTCTGACGGAGCCGCGCAAAAAGCGCGCGGACTGGCACGGCACCCCACCAGAGACCCTGGTGAAGGACACCCTCGCGAAGGTTAAGGCCCGGCTGGAATCCCAGGACCTGGGCAAGGAACTGAAGTTCATGGCGGACATCCGGGAGGCAGTGCCCTCCGGCATGCAGACCTTCTGGGACATGACCATTTCCGCGTACTGGGCCTGGAGCTGCTGGGACGCCCGCGAGGGCCAGTTCCACTCCGCGCAGGGCGCCGGCGGACTCGGCTTCGGTTTCCCCGCGGCAATCGGCGGCGCCGTCGGCCTGGAAACCACCGGCAAGTCCGGCACTTCAGCCCGGGTGCTTGCGGTCTCCGGCGACGGCTCGGCGATGTACTCCATCTCCGAACTGGCCACGGCCAAGCAGCACAACGTCCCGGTCACCTGGCTGATTGTGGACGACGGCGGCTACGGCATCCTGCGCGAATACATGGTCGGCGCCTTCGGCAAGGCCACCGCCACTGAACTCGCCCGTCCTGATTTCGTCAAGCTCGCCGAGGCCTTCGGGGTTCCGGCCGTCCGGGTTGCTCCCGAGGACGTCGGGGACGCCCTCAGGGCCGGTTTCGCCGCCGACGGGCCGAACGTCGTCGTCGTCGAGACCCTGCTCAGGATGTTCGCCCCCACCCACGTGGAGCCCTGAGCAATACCGCCCCGCCCCCTTCGAGGACGAGCGCGGACCGGCAGCACTGCTGCCGGTCCGCGCTCGGCGTTTAAGCCCGGAAATAGGGTTAGTTTCCCAAAGTAACTAATTTCCTGCTATATTGTTGCCTTAGGCAAGCAAAGAGGGAGCCCTCATGGCAGTTGAGCCGGACACCGCAGCCAAACTCGTCCACCAGATCTTCGATTTGCAGCGTGCTGTGCGCTGCGTCGCCGCCGTCAAGCTTCGCGGGGAGGACACCGGCGTGGCGCTTCAGGGCGTCCTGCGCTTCGTGGGGGAGGGCGAATCCCGGGCCACCCAGCTCGCGGACCGGCTCGGGGTCAGCGCGCCCGTCCTCAGCCGGCACATTGCCGAGCTGGAGGAGCAGGGCTACGTGGTCCGCCGGCCGGACCCCCTGGACGGGCGGGCGCAGCTGGTCGCGCTCTCCGACTCGGGGATCGGGAAACTCCGCTCCATCGAGGACCAGCGCGCCGCCACACTCCTGGGCTTCCTGCAGGACTGGAGTGAGCAGGACGTCGAAGAGACAACGAAAACCTTGCAGAAACTTGCTGAGTCCCTTAGGACCTCAGCCCGGGCAACGACGGCCGGATCCACTAATACGACCGAAATTGTTTAAGGAGCGCCCCATGGCAGCAACCACAGAAATGCCCCCGGCACCAATGTTGGTGATGACCCACCGCCAGATCATGGAAGCCCTGACCGGCCTGCTGGCCGCGTTCTTCACCGCGATCATCAGCAGCACGATTGTCGCGAACGCGCTTCCGACGATCATGTCCGAGCTCAACGGAACCCAGACCGACTTCGCCTGGGTCATCACCGCGGCCCTGCTGGCCAACGCGGCGACCACCCCCATCTGGGGCAAGCTCGCGGACCTCTTCAACAAGAAGGTGCTGGTCCAGCTCAGCATCGTGATCTTCGTCGGCGGGTCCGTGATGGCCGGCCTGTCCGAGACGATCCCGCTGCTGCTGACCGCCCGCGTGATCCAGGGCATCGCCATGGGCGGGCTCACCGCGCTGGCCATGGCCATCATCGGCTCCATCATCCCGCCCCGCGACCGCGGCAAGTACTCCGGCTACATGGGCGCCGTGATGGCCGTGGGGACTGCCGGCGGCCCGCTGCTCGGCGGCTTCATCGTGGACAGCCCGCTGGGCTGGCGCTGGACCTTCTTCGTCTGCGTTCCGCTGGCCATTGTCGCGCTCATCCTGCTGCAGATCACCCTGAAGCTGCCGCACGTCCGGCGCCCTGCCAAGATCGACTGGCTCGGCTCCATCCTCCTGACCTCCGGCGTGAGCCTGCTGCTGATCTGGGTGTCCTTCGCCGGCAACCCGGACTACTACGACTGGTGGTCCTGGCAGACCGCGGCCATGGTGGGTGGCGGCATTGCCCTGCTGGCCCTGCTGATCCTGGTCGAATCCAAGGTCTCGCAGCCGATCATTCCGCTGAAGATCATCTCGCAGCGCACCACCGCCCTCGCCATCCTTGCCTCGATCGCCGTCGGCGTCGGGATGTTCGGCTCCTCCGCCTTCCTGGGCCAGTACTTCCAGGTGGCGCGCGGGGCAACACCCACCGAAGCAGGGCTCCTGACACTTCCGATGATCGCCGGCAACCTGATCGGCTCCGTGGTCTCCGGACAGCTGATCAGCCGGACCGGAAAGTGGAAGCGGTACCTGGTCGCGGGCTCAATCCTGCTGATCAGCGGCCTCGGACTGACCGGAACCATCGATCACACGACCGAACTCTGGCAGACCGGCATCTACACCGCAGTCCTTGGCCTCGGCCTGGGCCTGCTGATGCAGAACCTCGTCCTGGCGGTGCAGAACACCGTGCGGGCCAGCGACATCGGAACCGCCAGCGCCTCGGTCGCGTTCTTCCGGTCGGTCGGCGGCGCCATCGGCGTCTCCGTGCTCGGTGCCATCATGGGCAACCGGGTCAAGGAACTCGCCACCAAGGGCCTTGCCGCCGCCGGGATTCCCACCGGGGGCGGATCCGGGGCCAGCATGGACCTCAAGGACCTGCCGGAGCCCGTCCGCGAAATCATGCGGGCCGCCTACGGCGACGCAACCGCCCAGATCTTTATGATCTCCGCGATCGTCGGCCTGGTCGCCCTGGTGGCCATCCTCTTCATCAAGGAGGAGCCGCTGCGGCGCACCGTGGACATCGCCACCCCCTCCGCCAAAGTCGACGACGGCGGCCCGTCCGCCGGGACTGCGGTGGAGTCGGCGGCGCCCGCGTCGGCTGCCTCCGCCGGACCCGTGGCCGGGACCGGCATCGTCGATCTCGACCGGGAATTTGTCGAGGTGCTCAGCCAGCAGCGCGAAAGCCAGCGCCGGGCCCAATAGGCAGGACGACTGCCCGCAAACGGCACCGAGGCCGCCCCGCTAATCAGGGGCGGCCCCGGTGCCGCACTATTGTCCTTGCAGTCCGCGAAAGTGTCTTTGCGGAGCGCGAAAAGTACGCCGTTTGGATGATTTTCAGTGTCCGATGTTCCGCGCGGGCCGGTCGTTTCGTAGAGTTGGATCGCTAAGGCTGTCGGCCCCCCCTGCTAGGACTGGGGGCATGCGGCAGGCGTTTTCCTGCCGGACTCTTCTCCAGCCTCATCCACTTCGTTATTTCCTAAGGACTCGTGGGCATGCTTGTCACCCTCATACGGCGGTTCTCGAAGCCGTATCTGCCATACATCGGTGCGGTGGTTTTCTTCCAGCTCGCCTCCACCATCGCGGCGCTGTATCTTCCCAGCCTGAACGCCCAGATCATTGACGAGGGCGTCTCCCGTGGCGACACGGACTACATCTGGCGCACCGGAGGGGTGATGCTCGGCGTCGCCCTGGTCCAGGTTGCCACCGCGATCGCCGGGGTCTACTTCGGGTCCAGGGCCGCCATGGCATTCGGCCGCGACCTGCGCCGCGGGGTGTTCCGCAAGGTCTCGAGCTTCTCCGCGAAGGACGTCAACGTCTTCGGCGCCCCCACCCTGATCACCCGCGGCACCAACGACGTCCAGCAGGTGCAGATGCTCATGCTGATGGGCCTGAACTTCATGGTGGCCACACCCATCATGTGCATCGGCGGCATCTTCATGGCCCTCCGCGAGGACCTTAACCTCTCCTGGCTGGTCTGGGTTTCCGTTCCGTTGCTGGTGGTGGTGGTCGGCTACATCGTGGTCCGCCTGATGCCGCTCTTTCGTTCCATGCAGAAGAAGATCGACCGGCTCAACGGCATCCTCCGCGAGCAGATCATCGGCATCCGCGTCGTGCGTGCCTTTGTCCGCGAACCGCACGAAGCCGGGCGCTTCGGCGCGGCGAACAAGGAACTCACCGACGTTTCGCTGAAAATCGGCGCCCTGTTTGTGCTGATGTTCCCCGCGATCGGCATGATCCTGCACATCTCCACCGCGGCCGTGCTGTGGTTTGGCGGCCAGCGGGTCGACGCCGGCGAGATGCAGGTCGGCTCGCTGACGGCGTTCCTGCAGTACCTGCTGCAGATCCTGATGGCCGTCATGATGGGCACATTCATGGCCATGATGATTCCCCGCGCCTCGGTCTGCGCCGACCGCATCGGCGAGGTGCTCGACGTCGAACCTTCCATCCACGAGACCCTCACCCCGGTGGCGCCGGCCGCCAAGGCCGGCCGCGTCGAGTTCCGGAATGTGTCCTTCGCCTATCCCGGCGCCGAAGCGCCGGTCCTCAGCGGCATCAGCTTCACCGCCGAGCCTGGCCAGACCGTGGCGATCATCGGCTCCACCGGCGCCGGCAAGACCAGCCTGCTCTCGCTGCTGCCCCGCCTTTACGACGCGGACTCGGGGGAGGTGCTGCTCGACGGCGTCCCTCTCACCCAGCTGGACCGCTCGGAGATCACGCAGCGCGTGGCCATGGTGCCGCAGCGGCCCTACCTGTTCTCCGGAACGATCGAGCACAACCTGCGTTTCGGCAAGCCCGGGGCCACGGATGAGCAGCTCTGGGACGCCCTGACCGTGGCCCAGGCAGCCGACTTTGTGCGCGAGAAGAAGGACGGACTCGGCGCACGGATAGCCCAGGGCGGGACCAACGTCTCGGGCGGCCAGCGCCAACGCCTCTGCATCGCCCGGGCCCTCGTCACCGAACCCAAGGTCTTCCTGTTCGATGACTCCTTCTCCGCCCTTGACGTCGCGACAGACGCCAGGCTCCGGCGCGCCCTTAAGACGAAAACCGCCGACGCCACCGTCATCATTGTCGGCCAGCGCGTCTCCACCATCGCCGATGCCGACCAGATCCTAGTGCTCGACAACGGACGGATCGTGGACCGCGGCACGCATGAGGAACTCTTGCAGAGCTCCAGCACCTACCAGGAAATTGTCGAATCCCAGCTGACCGCGGAGGCCGTGGCATGAGCACCAACGAAAAGGTCGAACTCGGGCCCTCGGGCACCGAATCCGGCGCAGAGTCCTCCGCCACCGGTCTTTCCGCCGGGTCCTCCGCGACCGGGCCGGATGACGACTTCTACGAAGAGGAATTCACGCCCGGCGAGGCCGACGGCGGCATGTTCGGGAACCTGCCCGCGAAGAAGGCCCAGCACTTCTGGCCCTCCGCGAAGCGGCTGATGGGACTGCTCAAGCCCGAGCGGACCGGCATCATCGCCGTGCTCGCGATGGTGACGGTCGCCGTCGTCCTCAACGTTGTGGCGCCCCGGATCCTCGGACAGGCGATGGACGTGATCTTCGGCGGAGTCGTTGGCAAGCAGCTGCCCGCCGGAGGCACGAAGGAGCAGTTCGTCGCGGGCCTGCGCGCCCAGGGCCAGGACAACTTCGCCGACATGCTCGCCAAGATGAACGTCGTCCCCGGTGCCGGCGTCGATTTCCAGCAGCTCGCGTTCCTGATCAGCGTGGTGCTGGTGATGTACTTCGTCGCGAACATTTTCCTCTGGCTGCAGGGCTATGTCCTGAACGTCCTGGTCATGCGGGTGGTCCGCCGGCTGCGCGATGACACCGAAACGAAGCTGAACCGGCTCCCGCTGAACTACTTCGACACCCGCCAGCGCGGTGACATCCTGTCGCGGGTCACGAACGACGTGGACAACATCCAGCAGGCGCTGCAGCAGGCCTTCGCGCAGCTGGTGAACTCGGCGCTGACGGTGATCGGCATCGTTATCATGATGTTCATCGTGTCCTGGCAGCTGGCCCTGATTGCGCTGGTCGCGCTGCCGCTCTCGGCCGTGGCCGCCGGCATGATCGGCTCCCGCAGCCAGAAGCTCTTCGCCGCCCAGTGGAAGAACACCGGCGAGCTCAACGGCCAGATTGAGGAATCATTCTCCGGGCACGACCTCGTCCGCGTCTTCGGCCGCGACGCCGACATGCTGGCCCGCTTCGACGAACGGAACGAAGCCCTCTACCAGGCCAGCTTCGGGGCGCAGTTCGTCTCCGGCATGATCATGCCGGTCATGCAGTTTGTCTCCTACCTCAGCTACGTCGGGATCGCCGTCGTCGGCGGGCTGCGCGTGGCCTCCGGCGGGATGAGCCTGGGCGACGCCACGGCGTTTATCCAGTACTCGCGCGAACTCACCCAGCCGCTGGGCCAGATGGCGGGCATGGCCAACATGCTGCAGTCCGGCGTTGCCTCCGCCGAGCGGGTCTTCGAATTCCTCGACGCCGAGGAACAGGACGCCGAGACCGCCACCGAGCAGCTGCCGGCCAAGACCGACGGCCACGTCGAGTTCCGGCACGTCACCTTCAGCTACACCCCGGACAAGCCGCTGATCGAGGACCTGTCCTTCACCGCGGAACCGGGGCACACCGTGGCGATCGTCGGCCCCACCGGTGCCGGCAAGACCACCCTGGTGAACCTCGTGATGCGCTTCTATGAACTCCAGGGCGGCAGCATCACCCTGGACGGCGTCGACATCACCCACCTCAGCCGAGCGGAACTGCGGGCCAAGGTGGGCATGGTGCTGCAGGACGCCTGGCTCTTCGGCGGGACCATCTACGACAACATCCGCTACGGCAAGCTGGACGCCACCGAAGACCAGGTGATGGAGGCGGCGAAGGCCACCTTCGTGGACCGCTTCGTCCGCGCCCTCCCGGACGGCTACAACACCGTCATCGACGAGGAAGGCAACAACGTCAGCGCGGGCGAGAAGCAGCTGATCACCATTGCCCGGGCCTTCGTGGCCAACCCCTCGCTGCTGATTCTGGACGAAGCCACCAGCTCGGTGGACACCCGCACCGAAGTGCTCGTCCAGAAGGCCATGGCCGCCCTGCGCACCGATCGCACGAGCTTCGTGATCGCCCACCGCCTCTCCACCATCCGCGACGCCGACACCATCCTGGTGATGGAGGCCGGCCGGATCGTGGAGCAGGGTGCCCACGCCCAGCTGCTGGAGCTCAAGGGGGCCTACTACCGCCTCTACATGTCCCAGTTTGCGGGCGAGGACGCGGAGACGGCCTTTTCGGAAAACACGGCAAACGACGCAACGGCGGTGCACAGTTGAGCGCCGCCGGCCGCGCCGCGGAGCCCCGGCGCATCGAGGTGCAGATCCCGATGCGCTGGGGCGACATGGACGCCTACGGCCACATCAACAACGTCCAGCTCGTACGGATCCTCGAGGAAGCCCGCATCGCGGCCTTCGGGCCGCCGCGCGGGCCGGGGCTGCCGGGGGTTGAGCCGCCGGTATCGCTCTTCAACGTGGTTCCGGAGGGGACCCTGGCGCTGATCGTGGAGCACAAGATCCGCTATGTCCGGACCCTCGAGTACCGCAATGTCCCGGCCCTGGTCCAGATGTGGATCGGTGCCGTGAAGGGTGCCAGCTTCGACATCCACTACCTGGTCCAGGACCCGGTCACCCGGGAGGATTGCGTCCGTGCCACGAGCCACCTGGCGTTCGTCGACGAGGCCACCGGGCGGGTGCTCCGGCTGACCCCGGAGCAGAAGGACAGGCTGGCTCCGTACATGGCCGTCCGCCCGGCCCCGTCCACGGATCCCGCGCAGCCTGAACCCGCGCAGCCCGGAGCTGCCTACCCGGACCCTGCCCGCCCGGTCCGATAGCCTCTACCTCGGTGCACCGTTCGTCCCTAGAATGAACACCCCGCGGGCAGTCAGCCCGGAAGCCAAGGAGCACTCATCATGGTGAACAAACGAGCACAGTTCATGGCGAACAAGCGCAAGCGGAACGCCCGGAAGAAGAGCTGGAAGGAACTCTCTCCGATGGCGAAGGTCGGCACGATTACCGGCGCCATCGTCCAGCTTTCGCTCCGGTTCGCAGCCCAGCGAGACATCTCACACCGCCCGGCTGCACAGATCCGCGGCAGCAAGATGTTTTGGCGGCTGGCCACGCTGGTCAACTTCGTCGGCCCGGGCAGCTACTTCACGTTCGGTGTCAGGCGGAGCGCGGCGGCCAAGTAGCCGGCGCCCGGTCCCCGCACGGAGCTACCGGGCAGTAACAGTGGGACGTCCCATGATGCGGGCGTCCAGCTTAAGCCTGTAAATTGAAGGGATGACCCCAACCAAAAAGCCTGCCATGCACCGCGCCCTCGGCATCTCCAAGGAGATTGAGGATGCGGCGTGGTTTGTGCTGGGGCCAGGGCTGCACGGCAAAGCGTCGGCCCTGGACGGGCGCACCAAAACCTGGTCGGTGCCCGCTGCCGCTGAGCTGCTCGACCGGCTCGAGCGCGGGGTCCCGGACGCCAAAGCTCCCATGATGACCAACCTGCGGCAAAACCTCCAGGACGCCTCCCGGGGCGCCAAGCAACTGGCCGTCGAGCTGCTCTTCCTGCAGTCCCTGCCGTTGGCGCACGAGGTGAAATCCCTCAAGGTCAAACGCGCGCGCGTCGCCGAAGCCGCCTCCTGGCTGGAGCCGCCGCTGGAACTGCCGGATGAGCTGTTCGCCGGCATGACGGACCACGGTGTCATCCGGGACCGCACCGCGGAGTTCAACTGGACCATTTGGGACCACCTGAAGTGGCTGTGCCGGTTCGTGCAGCACGTCGCCCGGCGTCCGGCCGGCGCCGTCGCCGCAGCGGTCAAGGACCCGCTGGCCTTCCACCAGCTCGTTGCCGGCACGCCCGGTGACCAGCCGGCCATCCGCCGCAGCATCGAGTTCCTGGTCTGGCCCAGCTACTTCGAGCCCGTGGTGGCCGACGTCGAGCGCCAGGAAATCCGTGACGCCTTCGCCTCCCTCGTGGGCGGCGCGAAGGGCGACAGCGACGAGGACATCTCCGCGGACATCCACCGCATCCGGCTGCACCTCGACGAACAGGCCGGCCAGCGGATCGACTGGTACTCCCGGCAGCTGGTCAGCCAGTGGCGCAAAGTGGGCGACCCCGGGCGGCGGGCCTGGCTGCTGCGCACCCACCACGACAACGCCGACCTGCTCGGCAGCTGGCAATCCGAGGAGCGGGTGACGCTCGACGTCGAGCACCTCCGCCTGCTGGACCCCGGCGTCAGCGCCGGGCTGGTCCAGCACGCCGTGGATGAGGACTACAAGCACCTCGGCTACGTAGAGCGCGAGGACACGAAAACCGCCGTCTTCGCCTTCCTGACCGTGATGAAGCCCGGCGACCTGGCCCTGTACCAGAGCGCCGGCACCGTCCGGGTGGGTGTGGTCCTGGGCGAGCCCGAACACCACGAGGCCAACCGCCGGCTGCGCCGGAAGGTCCGCTGGTTCGACGAAACCCACAGCATGACCGGGCTGCCCCGCCACGTGCAGCGGCAGCTGGCCACCTCCGGCATCGTTGTGGACATCACCCGCGTCATCCAGGCCCTGGAGGCGCTCCTTCCCGCCGAAGCGGAAGCCGAGACCGACGACGGCACCGAGCCGGCCGCCGTCGTCGAACCTGTCTGTGAGGGGTTCCGCCCGTTGACGGCGGAATTCGCCGAGTCGCTGCACATGGACCTCGAGCCGCTGCAGGAAATTGCCGAACTGCTGGAGGAGAACCGCCAGCTGGTGCTTTACGGCCCGCCCGGCACCGGCAAGACATACCTCGCCAAGCACCTGGCCGCCCAGCTCGCCGGAGACACCACCGACGAGCGCGTCAAGCTGGTGCAGTTCCACCCCTCGTACGCCTATGAGGACTTCTTCGAGGGCTTCCGTCCGGACAAAACCGAGGAAGGCCAGGTGTCCTTCAAACTCGTGGCGGGGCCGCTGCGCCGGATCGCCGAAGAGGCCGCCAAGCCGGGGAACGAGAGCAAGCCGTATTTCCTGATCATCGATGAGATGAACCGGGCCAACCTCGCGAAGGTCTTCGGCGAGCTGTATTTCCTGCTGGAGTACCGCGACGACCGGATCTACCTGCAGTACAGCCCCAACGAGCCCTTCACGCTGCCGGACAACCTCTACATCATCGGCACCATGAACACCGCGGACCGGTCCATCGCGATGATGGATGCAGCCATCCGCCGCCGCTTCTCTTTCATCGAGCTCCACCCCAAGACGGAGCCGGTGAAGGGATCGCTGCTGCGGTTCCTGCAGGCCCGGGAGCTGGACACGACGCCGGCCCTGCTGATGGACGCGCTCAACGATGCCATCGATGAATGGGACCGGGACCTGATGATCGGCCCGTCCTACTTCATGAAACCGTCCGCACAGACGCCCAAGGGCCTGCGCCGGATCTGGAAGTACGAGCTGATGCCGCTGCTGGAGGAGCATTACCACGGCCAGCTGAACCGCGCGCAGTTGGAGGAGCGGTTCGGGCTGGACCAGTTGCTTGACCGCCTTGCGCGCGTCTAGCCAGCCGGGGCCGGCCAGCCGCGCGGCGCCGGGCTCCAAGCCGGTCCGCCGGATCGTCCTTGACGAGCTGTCCCGGGGCGTCGTGGAACGGCTTGACCCTGCCAGTGCGGCCTACGTCAACGGCAGCGGCCTGGCCAATGCCTCGCCCATGGGCATGGGTTTGTTCCGTATCGAGCCTGTGGGGAAGGTCGGCTCGGTGCGCACTCCCACAGTGCAGCTCGAGGTGCGGCCCAAGGAACGGCTTGGCCTGGACCGGCTGCTGTTCCTGCTCGGCTACGCCGGGGACCAGGGCTTCCGGGAGGACTGCGTCGCAGCGGTCGAGGAAGCGGACCTGTGGAGCGCACTGGCCGAGTCGCTGGCCCAGCTTGCGGACCGGGCGCTTAGCCGCGGCGTGCTGCAGGGCTACCTTAATGTGGAGGAGTCCCTGCGGACGGTCAAAGGCCGGATCCGGATCTCGGACCAGATTTCGCGACGGCCCGGCATGCTGGCGCCCCTCGAAGTTTCCTATGACGAGTTCACCGGGGACATTGCGGAGAACCGCATCCTGCGGGCGGCGCTGGAACGGATGTCGCAGGTCCCGGGGGTGCGGCCGGAGGTGCTGAGCCGGCTGCGCCAGCTCAAGGGAAAGCTCGTGGCCGTGACCCGGCTGCAGTCCGGCGCACCCCTGCCGGTGTGGCGCGCCAGCCGGATGAACACCCGGTACCAGGCCGCGCTTCGGCTCGCCGAGGTGATCCTGCGCCATGCTTCGGCGGAGGCCGGCGACGGCACGCAGCAGTCGGCGTCGTTTGTGGTGGACATGTCCACGGTGTTCGAGGACTTCGTCGGAACGGCGCTCCGCGAGGCAATGGCGGCATACCCGGGGGAGATGCGGCTGCGTTACAACGCCCTGCTCAATGAGGCCGTCCGCGATTCGGACCGGATCGTGGTGCAGCCAGGAGCCGTCCACCTGCTGGGAGGACGGCCGGTGATGGTCTACGACGCGAAGTACCGGGCCGCGGCCGACACCGGGGCGTCCCTGTCGGGGGACCACTACCGGATGCTCGCCTATTGCACCTCGCTGCGGGTTCCGACGGCATGGCTGGTGTATCCCGGCGCGGGAGAGCTCAAACTGCGCCGGATCCTCAACACTGACATCGACGTGGTGGAATTCCCGCTGGACCTGTCGAAGCCGCCAGCGGAAATCCTGGCCTCTGTGGCGGACCTCGCACAGCAGTCCTGGGGCGAAGTGGTGCGTCAGGCAACCATCAACCGTTGACGCGCTCCGGGGAGCGGCGTCAGCTGGATTGCTGTTCCACCGACACGGCCAGAAGGTGGCTCAAGAGGGCTTTTTCCGGCTGGCCGGGGTTGTTGGCGACATGCCAGCGCAGCTTCTCGCGCACGTGGGCTTCTTCGGTCGTGGTGTCAGCGAGAATCGCCGCAATGATCGCGGAAACCTGCTGACGCAGAGGGCTAAGGTCATGCTCGCCATCTGGGGACCGCCGGCACTCCTGCGCCCAGGATTCGTGTGAGGACTTCGGTGGCCGAACTGTGTTCAGCGACGCGTTGGACTTCAGCAAGTTCGGCATCTGCGCTCTCCCGTGGTCAATTAAAACGGTAAGTGCGGACCCCGGGTAGGGTCCTTGTCCCCAGATTGGGATATTACCCGAGTCAGGCCAATCTGTCCGGTAGCGCTGAGGTCTTTTCTTGATGTCGCCAGAACGACTTCCGGACGCTGGGGGCGACCGGCCTATGCGGTTGTTCCCCGAAGAAAATCATCCAGCTGCTTTTCCAGCGCCGAGAGATCCTTGAGTTCGCACTCCCAGACAGTGAGGACTTCCCAGCCTGAGCGCTCCAGCTGATGGCGCTGTTCGGCGTCGCGGTTCCGCGTGCGGGTGCGCTTGGTTTCCCAGAACTCCGCATTGGCCTTGGGCGCGTGCTGCCCGACCCTGCAGTCATGGAAATGCCAGAAGCAGCCGTTGACGAAGATGACTTTGTGGCGGCCGGCAAAGACCAGGTCCGGGTTGCCGGGGAGCCTCCCCCCGCGGGCGGTGCCGTGCAGCCGGTAGCGGTAGCCCTTGGCGTGGAGCAACTTTCGGACCAGCAGTTCGGGCGTGGTGTTTTTCCCGCGGATGCGGGACATGTTCCAGCTGCGCCGCTCGGGTGTCAGCTTGTCCGCCATGGTTTAAGTCTAGGCGGCAGTCTGGAGCCCGGCGTCGGCCGGATAACCGGTCAGTCGGTCAGCCGGCCATCGCCGCCGTCGAACGGCTGCTAGATCTCCCGCTCAGGGTGCTCACCGAATTGGAAATGGCGCCCGCTGACGGAGGTGGGCGCGATCTCGACGTAGAAGTCCTTCAGGGTGGGCACCCACGGCTTGAGCCCAAGGGCCTCTGCCGCTGCGATATCGGCAGACTGTTCCAACACCCGGGCCGTGCCCCGCAGGACGATCGACCAGGCCTCGTCGGAGAGAATGCCGTCCGTTTCGAACAGCACCTTGGAATTGATGGTCAGTTCAGCGAGTTTGTTGCCGGGCGCAGTCCGGAGGTAAAGCTTCCTGCCGCTCACGGCATAGTTCACCGGAAAGATATCCGGTTCGCCGCCGACGATGACCACGAGCCTGCCGTGCTTGGTGCCTTCAATCAGCTTCCAGCTCTGGTCGTCATCAAGGATCAGGATGGGGTTTTCGTCTGCATGTTCGAACATCATGGGTTCATTGTTCTGGCCCGTGTAGAAAAATGCCAGAGCCTGCGGCGTGAAAGTCGATCTGAGTCGCTGTGAGGCGGAGCATTTGCGGCGAAACGACCAGGCTGCGGCGAATTGTCGGACCTCGTCCGTAGGCTGATGCCGTTCGCCTTCAATCGGCTGCTCTGGATTTTCTGGGGTTGCCGGCCGCGGTGCGGGCTGATCCGTGTCTTCAGTGAAGCGGACCCGCCGCCCATGTGGTTTCCGGAAGTCGGCCGCCCGGCCGGTCAACGAGCGCCTGTGGATAACTTGGATGTCCAAAATGTGATGTCAGTTACCCTTAAGTCATTGTTTGGCTTCAGGCGTCTTGATTTCTATCGGGGGGAATAGCTGACCATGACATCTCGCACTCCATCTTTCGTCCGCCGCAGACGCGTTTGCGCAGCCATGGTCGCTCTGTCCCTCTTGCCGGTCACTGCCTGCACCGGCGGGGGAACAACGCCGGGTGCAACGGCCGCACCCGGATCCTCGAGTCCGACGGCGTCGCCGACAGCTACCGCCAGTCCCTCGCCAACGGCCAGCTATAAACCGGCCGACGCCTCGGGCAAGGCGGAGAACGTGCCGGTCCCCGTGCTGCCGGAAGCTGCGAAGGCCGAGACGAAGGAAGGTGCTATCGCTTTTGCTTCGTACTGGTTCAGCCTGCTCAGCTACGGATATGAGACGGGCGAACTGGCGCAATTTGAAGCAGTTACGTCGCCAGATTGTGAGCCATGCGCAAAGGCTAAGAGCGTTATCAGCGCCTGGCACGCAGAAGGGCGCTGGTTGGTAGGGGGGAAGATCACGACGCCGTCGATTAGCAGTGAATTTGTCCGCGACGTGGACGCCACGTATCAGGTTGTAGTCCAGGCCCAGCAAACTCCACTCACATATATGAGACAGGATGCCACCGTGGCCCGCAGTGATCCTCAGCCGGATGATACTGGGAATCTGTTGTTCATAACTTTCAGCGGCGGCTTATGGACCGTGGTAAATGTCGGCAGAATCGTCGGTTAGATCATGCGATTCGCCACCACACGCCGCACTCTGAGCGCATGGGTCGTCGCGGCCGCGATCGTCATGTTCATCGCACCTGCGGCTGCTCAAGCTGAGCCGCCCGACATATTCAGTGATTGGAAGCCGGACAGCGTAAGTGTTGGGGGTTGGAGGCTGGATCCAGCGACAGGGAAGTTTGTGGCGCTTCAACCTGGCGCACCTCAAGCCGACCCATACCAATACAAGTACGAGCTGCAGTGCCATCTGGGCGGAGGCGACTTCGACACAAAGTGCCTGGCCGTCCTCGTGGACTGCAAGAACGGCCCCGACGGCAAGGATGGAATTCCGGTCGTGTGGCTTAAGGCCCCGGCTGGCGTGCCGAACCCGACGTGGAGCTTTCACTCCGGGCCCACGTGTCTTTTCGATCCCAAGCCGGAGGATTTGCTGCCCAGGATCGCCGCCATGATCCAAACGGAGTTCCAGAGGCTGCCCATCGCTGCAGGATCCGTCACGGCCCAGCCGAGCCCACATACCTTGCGCGGTGCCGAGACCAACTTCTTCGCGGCCGCGGCGGAGCAGCAATTCGACATCACCCTCCTGGCGCAGAAAGTGCACGTCGTCGCCAGGCCCGTCCAGTACACCTGGAATTACGGTGACGGCACCTCGCTGGGGCCGCAGACCTCGGCCGGTGGATCCCTCCCGCAGGACCGCTGGGGCGAAAAGACAGCCACCAGCCACGTCTATACCCAAACCGGGGATTTCCCGGTGGTGCTGACGACGCATTTCCAGGGGACATACTCCGTCAATGGCGGGCCGCCGTTGCCCATTCCGGGCCAGGGGCAGTTCAGTTCGCCGCCGCAGACCGTAAGCGTCTGGCGCTCCATCACCCGGAACTATGCTGACGACTGCCTCCGCAACCCGCAAGGCCAAGGGTGCCCCGGCGTCGTTCCGCCTGCGCCCTAGCATCGGGACATACACGGACGCCACTGGCGCAGTGCTCAGGCTCGCAGCTCCCGGTCGACCCGTTCCATCCGTGCGCTCACCAGCTGGCAGCGTGGATCCTGGGGTCCCAGGAGCATGGCCGCAGTCGCTGCGGCGGCCGTATCCGAGGAGCCCATGTCGCTGGTGCACCACTGCAGGATCAACCGGGCGTCGCCGCTGGTCCGGACGGAGGCGCCGACGGCTTCATTGAGCTCATCACGCATGAACCCGACGGCGAGGTTGCTCGAACGGTTGAGGAGCTTGGCCGGGTAGGCCGCAAAGGCCTCCGTCACCCGTCCGTCGCGCAGATGGCCAGCCACGATCGAGGCATCCGTCACGACTCTCACGGCGGAGGAGAAACGGTAGGGGTTCGCTTCCACCACATTGCCCAGGATGCTGCGTACCCGGTGCATCTCGGTCCGGATGGCTGCAGCGGTGCCCGCGTCGCCATGTATCTCGTAGGCCAGTTCGTCGGCGCTCCACCCCTGGGTGCGGGAGGCCAGCAGGGCCAGGATCTCGGCGCGGCGCAGCGTTAGCGGGCGGCGGGTGCCGCCGTCGAGCGCAGCAGATGGCGCGTCCCCCAGCAGCTGCAGCACCAGCTGTGACCGGGCACCGGCTTCGGATCGCCTACCGGTGACCCCGTCGGCGTTCCCGGTCCTGCCGCCGGCGCCGACGGGAGGGGCCGCGGACTTCAACAGCTCCTCAGCCAGCCGCACGCCACAGCGCACCAGGCGAAGGCTGTCCGGCGTGACCGATTCGTACGGGCCGGAAACGTCCAGGACGCCAACGACCTCGCCCGTCAAAGGGTCCCGGATCGGGGACGCCGTGCAGGCCCAATCGTGGTGCGTCCGCACGAGGTGTTCGGCCGAGAACAGCTGCGCCGGGGCGCCCGTCACCAGCGCCTCGCTAATAGCGTTGGTACCGACCCCGGATTCGGACCAGTCGGCACCCTCCACGAACTCCAGCGAGTCCGCAAGTTTCAAGGCCTGCTTGCTGCCGACGCGCCACAGCACTTCACCCTGATGATCGGTGACGATCAACAGGTGCCGCCCGGTAGCCGTCTCATCGGCCAGCAACTGCGACAGCGCGGGCATCACGGCAGCCAGCCTGTGGCCGGCACTGAGCGAGCGCGCCTCGGAAACTTCGTGCCGGTGCACCGGGCGGTGCAGGTCCGGATTGATGCCCAAAGCCAGGGAACGCTGCCAGGACTTGACGAGGGACGGAGACAAATGCGGACTTGGCGTGCCAGAAACTATTGACTCGTGCGCCTTGCGGAGGACACGCGCGTACTCAGCCGGCGCAGAAAACCTCAGGTCGGAGAGCTGCGTGGTGGAGCGGCTGCCCGGCCGCATGCTCATATTCCCAACTCGCCCTCGAATCATCGCACCCGGCCAGCTACGCCGGCACCCGCCCGGCGGTCAACGCGGGCCAAGAGCCGGAGAGCTCTGTGTAACCCGATTGTAACCCCCTGAGACTTTTACTTGTGAGGCAGGTCACTGCATGGCGCGGTTGCCATGCAACGGGACCGGCCCACAGTTGGCAAAGGAAAGAGGAAACATGCCTGAGACTCCAAACGGCGTGGTCGAGGCCTGGCTGGCGCAGTTCGATGAGGCGCTGCGCAGCCACAACACCGACAACGTGCTTGAACTATTCGATGACGATTCGTACTGGCGCGACTTCGTCTCCTTTACTTGGAACCTCAAGACCCTGGAAGGCAAGGAGGACATCCGGCGCATGCTGGATGCGACCCTGGACGACGTGAAGCCCAGCAACTGGACCCTGGCCGAGGACGCCACCGGGGACGCCGCCAACGCCGAGGCCTGGGTGAATTTCGAAACAGCCCAGGCCCGGGGCTACGCCCACCTGCGCCTTCGGAACGGCAAATGCTGGACCCTGCTGACCACCATGCAGGAGCTCAAGGGCTTCGAGGAAAAGAAGGGCGTCAACCGGGAGAAAGGCGTCGCCCACGAGATCACCAAGGGCCGCAAGTCATGGCTGGAGCTGAAGGAAGAGCAGGAAGCCCGGCTCGGCTATGAAGACCAGCCCTACACCGTCATCATCGGCGGCGGCCAGGGCGGAATCGGGCTGGGGGCGCGGCTGCGCCGGCTCGGCGTGCCCACCATCATCATCGAAAAGAACGACCGTCCCGGTGACTCCTGGCGGAACCGCTACAAGTCCCTGCACCTCCACGATCCGGTCTGGTACGACCACCTGCCCTACATCAAGTTCCCCGACGACTGGCCGGTTTTCGCTGCGAAGGACAAGATCGGCGACTGGCTGGAAAACTACACGCGGATCATGGAACTGAACTACTGGTCCAAGACCGAATGCACCAACGCCCGCTTCGACGAGACCTCGCAGGAGTGGATCGTTGAGGTGGTGCGCGATGGCGAACCGGTCACCCTGCGGCCGAAACAGCTCGTCTTCGCCCTGGGCGTCTCTGGGTACCCCAGCGTTCCCGCGTTCGACGGCGCCGAGTCCTTCCTCGGGGAGCAGTACCACTCGTCCAAGCACCCGGGCGGAGGGGACTGGACCGGGAAGAAGGCCGTGGTCATCGGCTCCAACAACTCAGCCCACGACATCTGCGCCGACCTCTGGGAACACGGCGCGGACGTCACCATGGTCCAGCGGTCCTCCACCCACATCGCGCGGAGCGAATCACTCATGGACCTCGCCCTCGGGGGCCTGTACTCGGAAAAGGCACTGGCCAACGGGGTCACCACGGAGAAGGCCGACCTGCTGTTCGCGTCCCTGCCCTACCGGATTCTGCCCGAAGCCCAGATCCCGGTCTACGCGGAGATGGCCGAGCGGGACGCCGAGTTCTACTCCCAGCTGGAGGCCGCCGGCTTTGACCTGGACTTCGGCGTCGACGGCTCCGGACTGTTCCTCAAATACCTGCGGCGCGGCTCCGGCTACTACATCGACGTCGGCGCCTCCCAGCTGATCATCGACGGCCGGGTCAAACTCGCCAACGGCGAGGTCGACAAAATCACCGGGAACGCCGTCGTAATGGCCAACGGAACGGAACTGGAAGCGGACGCCATCATCTACGCCACCGGCTACGGGTCGATGAACGGCTGGCTGGCTGATCTGGTCTCACCCGAGGTGGCCGACGCCGTCGGGAAGTGCTGGGGCTTTGGCTCCGACACCCCGAAGGACCCGGGCCCGTGGGAAGGGGAACTGCGCAACATGTGGAAACCCACCAACGTGGACAACCTGTGGATCCACGGCGGCAATCTGCACCAAAGCCGCCACTACTCCAACTATCTGGCGCTGCAGCTCAAGGCCAGGATGGAGGGGCTTCCGACGCCGGTCTTCGAACGCCAGCCCACGCACCACACGCGCTGACCGGGACGGGGCCGTGACAATCGGCCGCCCGGGAACCACACTGGGGGTGACGGCCCCCGTTGTGACAATCCAACGACATGCCGTGGATGCGCCTGACCGGGCGCATCCACGGCCCGTAATGCGAAGGAAAGCACCATGAAAGCAGCACGATTCCATGCCCGTGAGGTCCTCCGGATCGAAGACATTCCGGAGCCGGAGCTGCGCCCGGGAGCAGTGAAGATCGCCGTCGCCTGGTGCGGGATCTGCGGGACTGACCTGCACGAATTCCTGGAAGGGCCGATCTTCACCCCGCCGCCCGGCCACCCCCACCCGATTTCCCACGAGGAAGCCCCGGTCACCCTGGGGCACGAATTTTCCGGCACCATCGAGGAACTGGGGGAGGGTGTGACCGGGCTCGCCGTCGGAGACAGCGTGGTGGTGGAACCATATATCGTCTGCAACGAATGCGGCCCGTGCCTCAGCGGCCACTACAACCTGTGCACCAAACTCGGCTTCATCGGCTTGGCGGGCGGCGGCGGGGGACTGAGTGAGAAGGTCGTCGTCGAAACCCGGTGGGTCCACCCCGTCGGCGACATCCCGCTGGACGAAGCCGCCCTTATCGAACCCCTCGCGGTGGCCTATCACGCCGTCGGCAGGGGCGACGTCAAGGCCGGGGACGTCGCCGTCGTCGGCGGTGCGGGCCCGATTGGCCTGCTGACCGCAGCGGTCCTCAAGGGCCTGGGCGTCACAACGATCGTTACCGAACTGTCGGCGGCACGGAAGGAAAAAGCGGTGTCCTCGGGGGTCGCGGACCATGTGCTGGACCCGAGCTCCGATGACGTCAAGGCGCGGGTGCTGGAACTGACGGCCGGTGCGGGGGCGGATGCAGCCTTTGAATGTGCCGGCGTGAATGCCGTGCTGGACACCATGCTCGACGTCGTGAAGCCGGCCGGCGTCGTGGTCAACGTCTCGATCTGGGGACGTCCGGCCACCGTGGACATGCAGAAGGTCGTCCTGAAGGAAATCGACCTCCGCGGCACCATCGCCTACTGCGGTGATCATCCGGCCGCCATCAAGCTCGTCCAGGAAGGGAAAGTCGATCTGAAACCCTTCATCACGGGAAGAATCGCCCTGGACGACCTCGTGGACAAGGGCTTCGACACCCTCATCAACCACAACGACACCGCCGTGAAAATCATCGTCCACCCCTAGTGATCCGAGTCTCATCAGGAATAGTTGCAGGCGCCGCGCAGTTGCTACCAGAGAACCCAATCCCTTGTGAAAGGAACTGCGCATGCTGTTTTCCCCGATGACTCTTGGCGAGCTGGAACTGCCCAACCGACTGGTGATGGCGCCGCTGACCCGCGTCCGCTCCGGCAGGGAGGGCGTTCCCGGCCCGCTCGTTGTCGAGCACTACCGCCAGCGTGCTTCGCTCGGATTGATCGTCAGTGAGGGCACGTATCCCAGCCGGGCCGGCCGGGGGTTCCCGGGCCAGCCCGGCTTGGTCACCGAGGAACAGCTTGCGGGCTGGGCCAAGGTCACCTCCGCCGTGCATGCCGAGGGCGGCCGGATCTTCGCCCAGGTCATGCACGCCGGCCGGGTCACCCACAAAGACACTACCGGCGGGTACGAAGTGGTCGCTCCCAGCGCCATCGCGATCGACGGCGAAACCCGCACCTACGAGGGCAAGCAGGCGTTCCCCGTCCCGCGTGCGCTGAGCACGGACGAACTGCCGGGCATCGTCCAGGAGTTCGTGACCGCGTCCCGCAATGCGCTCAATGCCGGGTTCGACGGCGTCGAGCTGCACTCGGCCAACGGGTACCTGCTGCACGAATTCCTCGCCCCGTCCGCCAACCAGCGCGACGACATCTACGGCGGCTCGCCGGAGAACCGTGCCCGCTTCGTCATTGAAGTGACCCGGGCCGTAGTGGATGCCGTTGGTGCCGACCGCGTCGGCATCCGGATCTCCCCGGAGCACAATGTCCAGGGAGCTTTGGAGCTCGACGCAGCCGACGTCCGGGAAACCTACGGCATCCTGGTGGACGCCCTGGCGCCCCTGAAACTGGCCTACCTGAGCGTCCTGCACAAGGAACCCGCCACCAGCGAGCTGGTGCAGGATCTGCGCACCCGCTTCGGCGGAACCTTCCTGCTGAACTCGGGCTTCGGCGTCATGACCACCCGCGAGGAGGCCAAGGCGCTGGTCGCGGACGGCCACGCTGACGCCGTCGTCGTGGGACGCCCGGCCATCGCCAACCCGGACCTGGTCCGCCGCTGGAGTGAGGGACTTCCGGTCAACCAGCCGGACCCGTCCACGTTCTACACCGACGGCGCCGAGGGCTACACGGACTACCCGGCCTACCAGAACTAGGTTCCCGGGCGGCAACTCCGGCGCCACCAGACACTGGGACCCGGAACCACCCGCACCACCCGCACCACCCGACCGGCTGGACATGTCCCGCCGCGGCCACGAACAGTGGACAGAATGCCATTCTGTCCACTGTTCGCTTTTAACAATGGGCATGTCCCCCGGGTATGTGAGCCAGGAATGGGCATGTCCCCCGGGAGTGGACGTCAGGGATGGGCATGTCGCGAGTGCGTCTCCGGGAGACTCCTGCTTCGGTCGGTCCTATAGGATTTGACTATGCAACCAGCTCCGCCAGGCGACCGTGCTGAGGTCCGCAGCAAAGGCCGTACCATCAGCCGCCAGGTCCTCGCTGATCACGTGTACGAAGAACTTCTGGCGTCCCTCATGGACGGCCGGCTCGAACCCGGGGCCGTGGTGAGCATCGACGGCACCGCCAGGGAACTCGATGTCTCGCCGACACCGGTCCGGGAAGCGCTCGCACGCCTCGAGCACACCGGCATGGTGCGCCGCGTGGCACTCAAGGGGTACCGGGTCGCACCGGTTTTCACCCAGGAAGACTTTGCCGAACTCATGGAGGCACGCCTGGCGATTGAACCCGTTAACGCCCGCCTCGCGTGCGCCCGGTTGACCTCCGAGCACCTCGCCGAGCTGGAGCGGGCTGTCGCTGACCTCAAGACTGCGCCGCGGGGTCCGTCGTTTGCCGAATACCGCGACTACCTGGAAGCGGATGAGAGGTTCCACCGGCTGATTGCGGAACAGACCGGCAACCAGTTCATGGTCGCCGCCTACGCCGCCCTTGGGGGACAGGTCCAGCGCTTCCGCCTCTTCGGGGGAGTGGGCATCACCGACGCTGAGAATGCCATCGCCGAGCACCAGTCCGTCCTGGACGCATTCGCCACGGGCGACCCGGAGAAGGCGGCAGCTGCGATGGCTGACCACGTGAACAAGGTGCGTGGCCGCGCCATCGCCGACGCTCCGGCAGGCTGACCCGGGACACCAGCCCGAGCCCAGTTTCACCGCCCGACGCCCCCCCGAGTTTGCAGGCTTACCCCGTCGCTGCCCGGACTTGCCCGGCTTGACCCGAGGCAACCTGCCGTCCCGGACAAGAGTCCCTTCGAGAATCTCAGGGGCACCCTACCGCGGCCGGACGATCCCCTATAGGATCTTCGATTATTGCCGAAAACCCCGGATGTGATCTTGACAACACTCTGCGGATAGTAAATCCTATAGGAAACAGGATTCCACGAAGGAGTGAACCCCATGGCGTACACAGCCGAAAACTGGCCGATCACCGCAGCGCTGCTGCAGTTCCCCGGCGTCGACGCCGCCGGAACTCAGATCAATGACGCTCCCGCCGCGGCCTGGGCCGAAGTCCTCACCGAGGTCAAGGACGCAGGCTTCACCGATGCGGACCTCACGGACAGCTGGGTCCGTCCCGGCGACCTGAGCCCCGCCCGCCTCGCCGAGTTCAAGCAGACCGCCGAGAATGTCGGCATCGGCATCCCGGTCATCTCCGCCATCCGCCGCAGCGTGATCGAGGAACGGAACTGGGAAGCGAACCTGGCCTACAGCCACCGCACGATCGACGCCGCCGCCGAACTCGGCTGCGAGGTGGTCTCGTTCGGGCTGCACCAGGCCATCACCGCCGAGCAGCAGAAACAGCTCTGGTTCTGGACCGTCGAAGGGTACAAGGACCCGGTGGGGGACAAGGAAACCTGGGGCAAAGCCGTTACCCGGCTCCGCGAACTGGGCCGGCACGCGGCCGAGGCCGGCGTCCTGCTCTCGCTCGAAATGTACGAGGACACCTACCTGGGCACCGCGGATTCGTCCGTCCAGCTGGTCCAGGACATCGGACTGGACAACGTGGGCCTCAACCCCGATCTCGGCAACCTGATCCGGGTGCACCGCCCGATCGAGGACTGGCGCGAGATGGTCGCCAAGACCCTCCCGTACTCCAACTACTGGCACATGAAGAACTACATCCGCGATGAGGATGTGGCCCGTGACAGCTATGTCGCGATGCCCGCACCGATGGAAAGCGGCCTGATCAACTACCGCGAGGCCTTCCGGATCGCGCTGTCGGTCGGTTTCCAGGGCATCCTGTGCACCGAGCACTACGGCGGCGACGGTCTCAGCGTCACGGCCAGCAACCAGGACTACCTCCGCCGCCGGATCCTGCCCAAGACCGACGGCTATGCCCTCGGCCAGAGCCAGGTCGCACAGGGCCGGCAGCTGCCGGCCGCCGCGGCACTCGCCAGCGCCTGACCCGGCGCCTCACACCGGCGTCTGACCCGGCGCCTCACACCGGCGCCTGACACCAGCGCCTGACACCAGCGCCCGGTGCGGCCGTCAAACCATTTGGGGGCGGCCGCACCACACCCCAGCTCCACCCCCAGCAATACTTTCCAACACGGATTCAATGAGGAACCATGACCCAGATCTTCGACAACCCCGCTGACTTTGCGGATGAAGCGTTGGACGGCTTTGTGGCAGCCAACCGCGGGTACGTTGCCCGCGTGGACGGCGGCGTCGTCCGCTCCACCGAGGTCCCGGCCGGGCAGGTGGCCCTGGTGGTCGGCGGCGGGTCCGGCCACTACCCGGCCTTCGCCGGGCTCGTGGGACCCGGACTTGCCGCCGCCTCCGCCTGCGGCAACATGTTCGCGTCGCCCGCCGCCGGCCAGGTCTACCGGGTGGCCCGGGCCGCCAACGCCGGGGGAGGGGTGCTGCTGAGCTACGGCAACTACGCGGGGGACGTCCTGCACTTCGGCCAGGCCCAGCTCCGCCTCAACGCCGAAGGCATCGAAACTCGCACCGTCCTCGTCACGGACGACATCGCCAGCGCCCCGCTGGACCAGATCGAAAAGCGCCGCGGGATCGCCGGTGACCTGACGGTCTTCAAAATCGCCGGCGCCGCCGCCGAGGCCGGGCTGGACCTCGACGACGTCGAACGGCTCGCCATCCGGACGAACTACCGCACCCGCTCCCTCGGCGTGGCCTTCGACGGATGCACCCTGCCGGGCGCCGACGCCCCGCTGTTTTCCGTCCCTGCGGGACAAATGTCCCTGGGACTCGGGATCCACGGCGAACCGGGGATCTCCGAGCACCCGATGCCCACCGCCTCCGAACTCGCCGAACTGCTGGTCACCAAACTCCTCGCCGACATACCCCACGACGCTGGCAGCCGTGTCGTGGCGATCGTCAACGGCCTCGGCACGGTCAAGTACGACGAGCTGTTCCTGCTCTTCGGCAAGATCGAAAAGCTGCTCCTCGCGGCCGGACTCACCGTGGTGGAACCGGAATGCGGCGAGCTCGTCACCAGCCTGGACATGTCCGGACTCTCGCTGACCCTGCTCTGGCTGGACGACGAACTTGAGCAGTACTGGGCGGCCCCGGCCGACACCCCCGCGTTCCGCAAGGGCAGCATGGCACCGCGTGCCGCGCGCCAGCTGGCCGCGGCGGACGAGGAAGTTACGTCCGACGTCGAACGCCCCACCGCTGCCGCGGCTGGCCTCGGACGGCAGGCCGCCGCCATGCTCCGTCAGGTGCGGGACGTCGTCGTCGAGCACGAGGACGAACTGGGCCGGCTGGACGCCATCGCCGGCGACGGCGACCACGGCATCGGCATGCGCCGCGGCGTGGACGCGGCGGTCGCAGCCGCCGAGCGGGCGGCCGCGGACGACGGCGGTGCCTCCGCCGCGCGCGTCCTGACCTCCGCCGGGGAGGCATGGAGCGAACGCGCCGGCGGCACCTCCGGTGCCCTCTGGGGATCCGCGGTCATCGCTGCGGGACTTTCGCTGGGCAACCGTGACAGCTACAGCGGCGAGGATGCAGCAGCAGTGATCACAGCCTTCGTCGGTGCGATCACCGAACTTGGCAAGGCCGATCCGGGGGACAAAACCATGGTGGACGCCCTGCTGCCCTTCCGGGACACCTTCCTCACGGCGTTCGACGGCGGCGCGTCCGTCGCCGAAGCGCTGGCCGCAGCCGCCACCGCCGCCAGGACAGCCGCCGACGCCACCGCCGGGCTCCGGCCCCTCAAGGGACGCGCCCGGCCGCTCGCCGAAAAGAGCCTGGGACACCCCGACCCGGGAGCGATTTCATTCGCCCTCATCGCAGCAAGGATTTCCGCACACACCGACAGCCGGCTCGCTCACCCCGAACCGGCCCAGCAAGGAGTACAGGCATGAGCACAGCAGCAGGCTGGCGCGTGGTCGTCGGAAACGACGAAGCCGGCGTCGAATACAAGAACGCCCTCAAAGCACTGCTCGAAGCGGACCCCCGCGTCGCGTCCGTGCAGGACATCGGAGTCGGGGCCAATGACACCACCGCGTACCCGCACGTCGCCGTCGAAGCCGCCCGGATAGTGGTCGAGGGCCGCGCCGACCGGGCCCTGCTGATCTGCGGCACCGGCCTGGGCGTCGCCATCGCGGCCAACAAAGTCCCCGGCATCCGCGCCGTCACCGCGCACGACAGCTACTCCGTGGAACGGTCCGTGCTCAGCAACAACGCCCAGGTGCTCACCCTTGGCCAGCGCGTCATCGGCCTGGAACTCGCCAAGAAACTCGTCGGCGAATGGCTGGGCCACAGCTTCGACGAAACCTCTTCCTCCGCCGCCAAGGTGGACGCCATCTGCTCCTACGAGCCCGAATACACGAAGGCAGTTTGACCATGACCGAATCAGCAAACACCGCAGCCGCCCTTAACGCCGCCCGTAAGATCGCCGTCGTCGGCTCTGGCTACATGGGCGGCGGGATCGCACAGGTACTGGCGCTCGGCGGCGCCCGGGTGGCTCTGGCCGACGTGTCCGCCGAAGTGGCGCAGAAGAACTACGAACGGCTGCTGGCCGAATCGGACGAATTTGTCGCCGCCGGTCTCTTCCCGGCAGGCTCCACCGCGGTCCTGAAAGAGAACCTCTGGGCCGCCCGGGACATCGAGGAAGCGGTGGCGGACGCCGACTTCATCGAGGAAGCCGTCCCCGAGATCCTTGCGATCAAGCACCAGACGCTGGCACGGATCAGCGCCGCCGCCCGCCCGGACGCCATCATCGGATCCAACACCTCCACAATCTCCATCGCGGAACTGTCCGAGCCCGTCACCCACCCGGAGCGTTTCCTGGGCGTGCACTTCTCCAACCCCTCGCCCTTCATCCCCGGCGTGGAGATCATCCCTCACGCCGGCACTTCGGCCACCACGGTCGGCGCTGTCCGCGAGCTGGTCCACGCGGCCGGCAAGCAGACCGCCGTCGTCAAGGACGTCACCGGCTTCGTCCTCAACCGCCTCCAGTACGCCCTGTTCCACGAGGCCGCCCAGCTGGTGGAGCAGGAGATCGCGACGGCGGAGGACATCGACACCCTGGTCCGCACCACGTTCGGTTTCCGGCTGCCGTTCTTTGGACCGTTCGCCATCGCCGATATGGCCGGGCTGGACGTCTACAACTTCTGCTACAAGTCGCTGCAGACGGAATTCCCGGAGCGCTTCGCGACGCCGAAGATCCTCAGCGAACTCGTCGACGCCGGCAAGCTGGGCACCAAGACCGGTGCCGGCTTCCTCAACGTCCCGGCGGAGCGCACGCCCGAGCTCATCGCCTACCGGAACAAGGCGTACGTGGCCATGCAGAAGCTCATCGATGAGCTTGGCCCTGCCCCCATCAACTGAGCCCCGCCCCTTTCACACTTTCAGGAGCAGTTTCATGAGCACTTTCCCCGCAGGACGCACCGCCATCATCACCGGCGCCGTGTCCGAGCGCGGCATCGGCCGAGCCACGGCAAACTACCTGGCGGCGCAGGGCTGGAACGTCGGCATCATCGACCTCGACGACGCCCGGTGCAAGGCCGCGGCCAAGGAACTGGCGGCCGAGCACGGCGTCAAGGCGTTCGGCGCCGGCGCCAATGTCGGCGACGAAGCATCCGTCCGCGCAGCCATCGACGCGATCGAGGCCGAACTGCCCCAGATCGTGGCCCTGGCCAACGTCGCCGGCGTCAGCTCCCCGGTCCCGTACCTGGAACTGGACGCGGCTGAGTGGGACCGGGTCCTCAGCATCAATCTCAACGGCGTCCACTACGCCACCCGACGGGTCGCCGAGTCCATGGTCAAGAACAGGATCGGCCGCATCGTCAACATCTCCTCCGTCTCCGCCCAGCGCGGCGGCGGAACCTACTCCAAGACCCCGTACTCCGTGGCCAAGGCCGGCGTGATCGGGCTGACCCGAGCCACCGCCCGCGAACTCGGCGAATACGACATCACGGTTAACGCCATCTCTCCGGGCCCTATCGATACCGACATCATGGGCGGCACCCTGAGCCAGGAACGCAAGGATGACCTCACCAAAGACCTCGTCGTGAACCGGGTGGGCTCCACCCGGGACATCGCGGCCGCCATCGCCTTCCTCATCAGCGAGGACGCCGGCTACATCTCCGGCCAGACGCTGAATGTGGATGGCGGACTCTACATGCACTAAGGAAGAAGCGCCGTGGCACAACCGAGTAAGACCGCAGCCTCCGGATTCGCGTCGTGGAGCAGGGGACGGAAGATCTACCTCGCCGTCGGGATCCTGGCCTGCCTGGCCGGGGTCATGATCATCGCCTTGTCCCGCTAGAGAACACCGTTTTGCCGCTCCACCCACCTGATTCACTCAACTTATCTGCTCGACGAGGAGTTTTGATGTCCGTTGTATCAACGTCCACCAGGGACCTTCTGGAGACCCCGGTCCTGAAATCGGCGATCTCCAAGGCGTCCCGCCGGCTTATGCCCATGCTGGTCATCCTGTACGTGGTGGCCTTCCTGGACCGCACCAACGTGGGCTTCGCCGAAGCCGCCCTCGGCGTGGACAAGGGCATCACTGCCGGCGCCTACGCCCTCGGTGCCGGGATCTTCTTCATCGGCTACGCCCTGTTCGAAATCCCGAGCAACCTGCTCCTGACGAAGTTCGGCGCCAAGATCTGGCTGGCCCGCATCGCCATCACCTGGGGCATCGTCTCCGCATGCTTCGCGTTCGTCCAGGGCGAGACATCGTTCATCATCCTGCGCTTCCTGCTCGGTGTCACCGAGGCCGGCCTGTTCCCGGGCGTCATCATGTTCCTCGCCGCGTGGTTCCCCAACAAGGTCCGCGTCAGGATGTTCGCCATCTTCTACCTGGCGCAGCCGTTCTCCCAGATGCTGGGCGCGCCGCTCTCCGGCTGGCTGATCAACATCGGCGACCAGGTCCCCGGTGTCCAGGGCTGGCAGGTCATGTTCTTCGTCGAGGGCATGCTCGCCGTCCTCGCCGGCGTTGCAGCGTTCTTCTTCCTGATCAACAGCCCGCAGGACGCCAAGTTCCTGAACAAGGAAGAGAAGAGCGCACTCCTGGAGGTCATGGCGCTGGAGGACACCGTCAAGGAGGAGTCCGGCCCGCGCGGCGTGCTGGCGGCCATGAAGAACGGCAAGGTCTGGTACTTCACCGTCATCTACTTCTGCCTCCAGATCGCCGTGTACGGTGTGACGTTCTACCTGCCGCAGCAGGTGGCCCAGCTGACCGGCCAGAAGGTCGGCTTCGCCGTCGGCCTGATGGCCGCGATCCCGTGGTTCTTCGGGATCTTCGCCTGCTACTTCATCGGCAAGGCCGCCAACACCGTAGTCCGCCGCCGCATTTGGGGCACCGGGCTCTTCATCTCCACCGGGCTCTGCATCTTCGGCTCCGCGTGGGCCGGCGCCAACCACATTCCGGCGCTGGGCATCATCTTCATCACCCTTGCCGTGTGCAGCTTCCTGTCCATCGGCCCCATCGCCTGGTCCTACCCGACGGCGTTCCTCACCGGAACAGCCGCCGCCGCGGGCATCGGCCTGATCAACTCCCTCGGTAACCTGGGCGGCTTTGTCGCCCCGATTCTGCGGACCTCGGTCAACCAGATGACGGCTTCCGACACCGGAACCATGGGTGTCTACGCGCTGGGTGTCCTGCCCTTCCTCGCCGCGGCGATGATGTTCGCCACCAAGCGGTTCAAGAACAAGGCAGACGAACTGCTGGAGGAGCAGCCTTCCGTCCAGACCGGCGCACCCGGATCCAAGTAGAAAGCACCAACAATGCAGCAGCACCCCAGCCAGACCACCACCGGCAGCATCCTGGTCGGTGTCAGCACCAAGATGTACCTGGGCTACCAGGACAGCCTGGACTGGCTGGGGCTACTGCGGCGTGAAGTGGACACCCGCCCGGCCCTTGCGGCCGGGCGGGTTGTCCCGTTTGTCATTCCGTCGTTTCCCGTCCTGCCCGCCGCCGCCGGGCTGCTGGCCGGTTCGCCGCTGTTGCTCGGCGCCCAGAACTGCGGCTGGGCCGACGGCCCGTGGACCGGGGAGGTGGCCCCGTCCATGCTTGCGGAGCTTGGGGTCCGGCTCGTGGAAATCGGCCACGCCGAGCGCCGGCGCCACTTGGGCGAAGACGAGCCCATGATCGCGCGCAAGGTCCGGGCCGCGGCCGACGCCGGGCTCACGCCGCTGCTGTGCGTCGGAGAGCTCGACCGCAGTGAGCCCGCTGCCGCCGCTGACTTTGTCCGCCGCCAGATCCGCTCGGCCGTCGACGGCGACTGGGATCTTGCCGCGCGGCTCGTCATCGCGTACGAACCGGTCCGGGCCATCGGTGCGGCGGAGCCCGCCGACGCCGGGTTCGTGTCCGACGTCGTCGGGCAACTCCGGGAACAGCTCGCCGCCTCCGGGCTGCGAGACCTGCCCGTCATCTACGGCGGCTCGGCAAAGCCCGGACTGCTGCCCACGCTCGACGGCGTCTCCGGGCTCTTCCTCGGCCGCTTCGCCCACAACCCGGCCAACTTCGGGGCCGTCCTGGATGAAGCACTCCTGCTGGCTGAGGAAATCGCCGGGACAGACATCCCTGGGAGGGCTGTGCCTGGGACGACCATTCCCGTGACGGCCGCGGCAGCGTCTGCCCCCGCCCGCCGCAACTAGGACCGGCCGAGGGAACCGCCACCGCCGGACATGCCCCGCCGCGGACACCGCCACCGCTGGACATGCCCCGCCGCGGCGGCAACCAGTGGACATAATGCCATTGTGTCCACTGTCCGCGTCCAGGAATGGGCATGTCCCAGACTGGTGGGCTCCAAGACTGGGCATGTCCCAGACTTGTGGGCTCCAAGACTGGGCATGTCCCAGACTTGTGGGCTCCAAGACTGGGCATGTCCCGCGGGTGCGGGGCCCAGAAATGGACATGTCCTACTGGACGGCCGCCACAGAGCGTTGGCACAGCCCGATGAACCCGCCCAGCTGCTCCAGGCCCTCGGGATGGCTGGGGAGATAGTTGGTCAGCCCGGGTGCCCGTACCACGACGGCGCGCCACTGGCCGCGGGACACCGCCACGTTGATCCGGTTGCGTGAGAGCAGGAATTCCATGCCGCGCGGCGCCTCGGCCACCGCCGAACAGGCCATGGACACGATCACCACGGCGGCTTCCTGGCCCTGGAACTTGTCCACGGTCCCCACCCGCACGCCGGCCAGGGAAGCGCCTTCCAACGCGGCGCGGATGACGTTGACCTGGGCGTTGTAGGCCGCGACCACCAGGATGTCGGCGGCGTCGAGCGGCCGGGTGCCCTGCTCCGAATGCCAGCCCAGGCCCAGGTGGCGCCGCACCTGCCGGACGACTTCGGCGGCTTCCTCGGCCGAGGATGTGATGTTGCCGCTGTGCTCCACCATGACAGTCTCGATCCCGGCCGGAACTCCCTCGAGCCGCCGGAGGTCCGCGGCCGGCGCTGAGCGCAGCTTGCCCTCATAGGAGAGCTCCGAGACCGCCCGGCACAGCTCGGAGGTCATCCGCCACGAGTCGGCGAGGAAATAGCCGAGTTCCGGCGGAAGGGTGGCATGTCCGGCGGAAACCCAGCCCAGGGCTGACTCATCCACGGGTTCGGGGTGCGAGCCCTGGCTGACCTGCGCCAACTGCTGGGGATCGCCGAGCAGCAGCAACCGGCTGCTGGCCTGCGCCACGGCGAGGGTGTTGGCCAGGGAGAACTGACCGGCCTCGTCGATCACCAGCAGGTCCAGCGATCCGGCCGGCACGTTGGCCCCCGTCATGGTCCACGCTGTCCCGCCGACCAGCGCCCCGCCGGGCGAACTGAGCAGGTGCGCCACATCCTTCGCTGAGCGCTGCTGCCAGGGGAGGGCCTCCGCGTGTTTCACTTCCTTAGCCACCAGAGCCGGATCGACCCCGGCTTTGGTCACTGCTGTCTTCAGCAGGTTCTCTACCACCGCATGGGACTGGCCGACGACGCCGACCTTCCACCCGCGGGCCACCAGCCGGGCGATGACATGGGATCCCACATGGGTCTTGCCGGTCCCGGGCGGACCCTGGACTGCCACATAGGAGCGGTCCAGGGCTCCGACAGCCTCCGTGATCGCGTCAATGAACCGGTCCGGGCCTTCCCCGGGCGGGGGCAATTGCGCCCCGGAACTCAACCGCGGCGGAACACGGCGGATGAGATCCAGGGCCGGATGGCTCGGGAAAACGGGCGGATTGAACTGCAATGCCGCGGCGACGTCGGACGCCAGGGCCGCCAGCGCGTCCTCAAGGCTCTTGGTCTGGATGGGCTGGTCTTCGGTCAGGGCAACGGGGACCTGGCTGTAGGGTTCGATCGTCTTGCGGAGCTTGTCCCGGATGACGACGGTGTCCCTGCCGTCCTCGTGGCCCAGCTCCAGAACCTCGGTCCCGAACCAGCCGTTGCGTCCGGTCCCGTTGATACCAGTGCCCTCCAGCCCGGCCGGAAGCGGCGGCTCATACATGCGGAACCAGGTGCTGCCCCCGCGGAGATCGGAGCCCGGGCTGACCGTACCGATCAGCTTCACCTTCCGCTCCGGAAGCTTCGCCCCGTCCTTCCACCAGTCCTCGAGCACTTCCGCGTCCTCGACGAGGAAAACATTGCGGTCCTGCTGCTGATGCGTGTCGGGGCCGTTTTCACACCGGTCGAAGTGCGCCCACCAGAACGCCTTGCGCTCCCGGCGGTGGTAGCTCACCGCCGCCGCGAGCATGGACACCCCCTTCCGGTCATCCTCGGACAGCCCGACGGCGGCATCCGCCAGCCCGGCCAGCGCCACTTCCAGCGGGTCCAGGTCAGCGGCACCCGGTGAGGCATCCAGTGCGGTGTCCGCGAGCCCGCCGCCGGCCCTGGACGGGACGGTGGACGCGACGCCGGATGGGACCGGGGACGCGACGCCGTCCCCGGCTGGCTGGATCCCGCGTTCCCGCGCCAGCCCAAGGAGCCAGTTCCGGAGCTCCAGCGTGGAGAGGCAGTCGTATTCGTTGTAGTCGGAGATCCCGGCGAGGATGGTGGCCGCTTCCTCAGCCCGACCGTCGTCGCGCGCATCGCAGTAGTGGGCGTAGGCCACCACCGAGGCGCCGGCGTCTTTCACATCCCCGGAGCGAAGATTCGTCCCCATGTAGAGGGGCTCAAGTTTCTTGATGCTGTAGGAATTCTCGGAGATCCGGATGCTGCTGCGGACCGTCTGGTAGAGATCGACCAGCAGGCCCTCGCGCAGCCATTCGTCGACGATGTCCTCGCCGGCAACATGCAGGACGGAGAGTTTCCGGAGCGCTGTCTTTTCGTAGGCCGCGTAGTGGTAGACGTGCATGTCCGGATGGTCCGGCCGGCGTTTCTGCACGTAGTCGAGGAAATCGAGGAAGGCCTGCTTTTCCGCTTCCCGGCTGTGCGCCCAGAACGGCCGGAACACTCCCGGGACGCCGGGGCCCGTCGGGGCTTCGACGACGCCGAACAGGTATTCCAGTCCCCAGATGCCGGTGGCGCTTTCCTGCCAGAGGGGATCGCCCTCGAAGTCGAAGAAGATGTCGCCCTGGCTGGGCGGCGGCAGTTCGGCCAGCGTGTTTTCCGGGATCACCCGGTAGCTGATGCCGTGTTCCGTTCCGTCCTTGAGGTGAAGGACGCCGCCGTCGGAAGCACCGACCCCGCTCTGCATCCTCGCCTGGTCCTGCAGGCGCAGCAGTGCACTGTTCGCGCCGGGAAGCCGGGCCTCCGCGAGCTCTTTGACCGTGAAGATGTTCTGTCCGTGGAGTGCCTTGCGCTGCGCCGAGCTCATCCGCGCCACGAGCAGCAGGTCGTCGGTGGCTACGACCTGCTCCTGGCAGTAATCGCAGCGGCCACAGGCGCTGAGTCCCGGATTCCCCCACTGCACGGTGCCGGGCTGCGCCAGATGCGAGGAGGTCAGGGCCAGGAACCGGTCCCGCCGCTCGCGGAAGACCGGCAGGATCTCGGAAAGTTTGTGGTGGCTGCGGACGTAGTCGAAGCCGCCGTCCGGGAGCGGGACCGTGGCGCCGAGGACCAGGGTCACCGCCGGGGCCGGTGTGATCCCGGCCTTGAGCAGCTGATCGCCGTAGGCGGCAAGCTGGAGCAGCGCGGTCACCTTCGCGTGGCGGGCCAGTTTGGTGTCGAACACCGCGTAGCTGCCGTCGGCCTGCCGGACCAGGAAGTCGGAGCGGCCGTGGAACTGGCCGTCGAAGAAAGCGGCCTGGAACACGACGTCGGCGCCGGAGCGCAGGGCGTCCAAGGATTCCCGGTGCTTGGCCAGCAGGGTGGCGCGGTCCATGGTTTGTGCCGGCACGACGTCATACACGCCGCGCCTGGACGCGGGATCCCAGTGCCCGAACTCCTCCACGAAGCCGTCGAGGACCTTGTGCTCGTGGCGGTCGCCCAGCACGGCTGCATGCTTGAGCATCTCATCGTCTTCAAAGGACGCCTTGGGCGAGCGGCCGAGCTTCTCGTCAAGCTTGCGCAGCAGCTGGTACTCGCAGCTCGCGGCCGTGACGAGGTCGCTCGCGGAGAACACCAGGTCCTGCGCGGTCCCCGCTACTTCCGGTTCAAGAAAAAACACTGTGCCCCCGATGTTGATGCGCTGCGCATGTAGCCGCCTGCCGCCAAAGACCCGCCGGCAGCGCGGCCTGGCTCTCTGCTCTTCAAACTATCAAAGCCCTCTGACAATCGAGCAGGAAGCAGGAAGCAGGAAGCAGGAAGCAGGAAGCAGGAAGCGGGAACCCGGAACCGGAACCGGAACCGGAACCCAGGAACCCAGGAACCCAGGAACCCGAAACCCAGGAACCCGGAACCCGGAACCGGAAACCGGGCAGGATACTGCTGGTTCCCGTCGCAGGATCGGCGTAGGGTCTGAGGACTATGACCGAACAGCAACCCTATGAGCTGGTCCAGCGCTTCGCGCACTTCGAGCTGCGCCGCTATCCCGCGTATGTTGTGGCCGAAATACAGGTCAATGCGACGTTTGACCGGGCCGGTAATGCGGCCTTCCGGCACCTGTTCAACTACATCAGCGGCAGCAACAACGCCCGTCAGAAGCTGGCGATGACAGCCCCGGTAATTCAGGAGCTCGGTCCTTCGCAGAAGCTGGCGATGACCGCCCCGGTCCTCCAGAGCGGTCCGCTGCCGGGAAGCGACGGTACCGCTGATTTTGTGGTTGCCTTTGTGCTCCCCGCAGGGTTGACGGCGGATACGGCACCGGTCCCGGCGGACCCCCAGGTCAAGATCCGGACCATCCCCGGGTCCTTGGCGGCTGTTCTGCAATTCTCCGGCAGCAGCTCGGAAGCCGCCTTCGAACGGCGCAACAAGGGTCTCCAGGCGGCACTTGTGCTCGCCGGGCTCAAGGCCGTGGGGCCCCCACGATTCGCCCGTTTTGATCCGCCGTTCAAACCGTGGTTCCTGCGCCGCAACGAGGTTGTCCAGGACGTCCAGGAGACTACTCCACCCTCAGCTGAGCCCGGCCGCTGACCCCGGTAAGGCAAAATGGCAGAGTGACCCAACTCCCGCAGCGCCCCGCCAGCTCAGCCTCCGCACCGCCCCGGACTCCGTCCGCCACAGCCCAGGCCCTGCAGACCCAGGCCCCACAGACCCAGGCGTCTCGGACCCTGGGCCCGCAGACCCAGGCCCCGCAGACCCAGGAGTCCGGCATCGCCGCGCAGATCGCCGCCGAACTCGGCGTCCAGGCTTGGCAGGTGAAAGCGGCCGTGGACCTGCTCGACGCCGGGTCCACGGTGCCGTTCATCGCCCGGTACCGCAAGGAAGCCACCGGGACGCTCGATGACACCCAGCTCCGCGACCTGGAGGAGCGGCTGCGCTACCTGCGCGAGCTCGAGGACCGCCGCCGGACCATCCTTGAGGCAATCGCCGCGCAGGGTGCGCTGACCCCGGAACTGCAGGCCGCCGTCGTCGGCGCCGACACCAAGTCGCGGCTGGAGGACATCTACCTGCCGTTCAAGACCAAGCGGCGGACCAAGGCGCAGATCGCCCGCGAGGCCGGGCTGGAGCCGCTCGCCGATGCCCTGCTGAAGCGGCCCGAGCTGGATCCGGAACGCGAAGCCGGCCGGTATCTCAACGCCGAGCACTCCATTGTCGACGCCGCCGCGGCGCTCGCCGGCGCCCGCTCCATCCTGGTGGAACGCGTCGCCCAGGACGCCGACCTGGCCGCCACGCTGCGGGAGCGGCTCTGGACGCAGGGCCGGATGGTGTCCCGGGTGAAGAAGGGCAAGGACGCCGAGGGGCAGAAATTCAAGGACTACTTCGAGTTCTCCCAGCAGCCGTCAGCGATGCCCTCGCACCGCGTCCTGGCGCTGCTGCGCGGCGAAAAGGACGGGGTGCTGGAGCTGGACCTCGCCGAGGCTGAACCGACCGACGACGCCGCCCTCACCGCCGCCCGCGGCCGGTACGAAGCCGCCGTGGCCCGGTTCCTTGGGGTTGCCGACCGCGGCCGGCCCGCCGACGCCTGGCTGCTGCAGACCGCCCAGCTCGCCTGGCGCTCCCGCGTAATGGCCCGGCTCACGGCAGACCTGCGAAGCCGGATGTTCGCCGCCGCCGAGGACGAAGCCGTGCGGGTCTTCGCCGCCAACCTGCGCGACGTGCTGCTGGCAGCGCCGGCCGGGAACCGCGCCACCCTGGGCCTGGACCCCGGGCTGCGTACCGGGGTCAAGGTCGCCGTCGTGGACGGTACCGGCAAGGTCGTTGCCACAGACACGATCTACCCGCACGCCCCGGCCCGGAAATGGGACGACGCGCTGCGCACGCTCGTCAGCCTGGCCCGGAAGCACGCCGTCGAACTCGTGGCCATCGGCAACGGCACCGCGTCGCGGGAGACGGACAAGCTTGCCGCGGAGCTGCTCAAGCAGCTTGCGGGCGCGGACCCGGCCGGCCAGCATGCCAAACCGCAGAAGATCGTGGTGTCGGAGGCCGGCGCCTCGGTGTATTCGGCCTCGGCGCTGGCCGCCGCGGAGCTGCCGGGCATGGACGTGTCCCTGCGCGGGGCCGTGTCCATCGCACGGCGGCTGCAGGACCCGCTCGCTGAGCTGGTCAAGATTGAGCCCAAGTCGATCGGCGTCGGGCAATACCAGCACGACGTCACCGCCGCCAAGCTGGACCGCAGCCTGGATGCGGTCGTTGAGGACTGCGTGAACGCTGTCGGCGTGGACGTTAACACCGCCTCCCCGGCACTGCTGAGCCGCGTCGCCGGCGTCGGGCCGCTGCTGAGCGAGAACATCGTCGCCTACCGGAACGAGCACGGCCCGTTCCACAAGCGCAGCGAGCTGAAGAAGGTGCCGCGGCTCGGCGCCAAGGCGTTCGAACAGTGCGCCGGCTTCCTGCGGATCACCGGGGGAGCGGAGCCGCTGGATGCCTCCAGCGTGCACCCGGAGGCGTACCCGGTGGCGCGGAAAATCAGAGCCGCCGTCGGGGGGAAGGGGCCGGCAGCGGGAAGCTACGCCAGCTTGAATCCGCAGGACTTCGTCGACGGCTCGTTCGGCCTGCCCACGGTGCAGGACATCATCGCCGAACTGGAGAAGCCCGGCCGGGACCCGCGTCCGGCCTTTGCGGCGGCGACTTTCTCGGAGGGCATCGAGAAGATCTCGGACCTCAGGCCCGGGATGGTCCTGGAAGGGACTGTCACCAACGTCGCGGCGTTCGGCGCGTTTGTCGACGTCGGGGTGCACCAGGATGGCCTGGTGCACGTCTCCGCGCTGGCCAACCGCTTCGTGTCCGATCCGCGTGAAGTGGTCAAATCCGGCCAGGTGGTGCGGGTCAAGGTGCTTGAAGCCGATCCGGAACGGAAGCGGATCTCGCTGACGCTGCGGCTCGACGACGAACCGGCGGCCGCCGGCGGGCGTGCGGCCCCCAGCGGACGCGTCGATTCGCGCCCGGACCGTCCGCGGCAAGCGGGTCAGCAAGCGGGTCAGCAGGCGGCCCCCTCACCGGCCCGCCGGGCGCCGTCGCAGCAACCGTCCGGGAAACCCGCCCCCGAGCGGCGGGCTCCGGCCAGGCAGCCGCAGAAGTCCGCCCCGGTCCCGCAGCCGGCCAACACGGCAATGGCCGAGGCGCTGCGGAAAGCCGGACTCGGAAAGTAGCCCGACCGCTCACCGCGGAATACCTACCACTCGGCGCACGGCTAGTACGTTTGCTGATGATGTGCACCATGATTGCCGGAGGCAACGGCTCGCGTTGGGGGCCATTCGCCTCTGTGCCGCCGTGACACCGACGTCTTCGACAAGCAAGAGGAGCAACTATGGGCTGGCTGGACCGCGAACGAACGATCGCCCCACCGGGATTCAACCGGTGGCTGGTGCCGCCCGCAGCGCTCGCCGTGCACCTGTGCATCGGCCAGGCGTACGCAACGAGCGTCTACAAGACAGCGCTGGTGAAGCACTTCGGCGCCAGCCTGACCGAGATCGGCGTGATCTTCTCGATCGCCATCGTGATGCTGGGCCTCTCGGCCGCCATCATGGGCACCTGGGTGGACAAGAACGGCCCGCGCAAGGCGATGTTCACCTCGGCGGTGTTCTGGGCCAGCGGCTTCCTGATCGGTTCGCTCGGCATCTTCAGCAGCCAGCTCTGGCTCGTCTACCTGGGCTACGGCTTCATCGGCGGCATCGGCCTGGGCATCGGCTACATCTCGCCGGTCTCCACCCTGATCAAATGGTTCCCCGACCGCCCGGGCCTCGCGACCGGCATGGCCATCATGGGCTTCGGCGGCGGTGCCCTGATTGCCAGCCCGGTCTCCACCGCGCTGCTGAAAATGTACGACCCCAACTCCGGGGCCAAGGGCTGGATCGCCAGCGGCGACTCCGTCGGCAAGCTCTTCCTGACCCTGGCCGTCCTGTACCTCGCCTACATGATGTTCGGCGCGTTCACCATCAAGGTCCCGGCCGAGGGCTGGAAGCCGGCGGGCTTCGACCCCTCCAAGGTCAAGGCCGCCACGCTGGTCACCACCGACAACGTCTCCGCCAAGAACGCCGTCAAGACCAGGCAGTTCTGGCTGGTCTGGGTCGCCCTGTTCTGTAATGTCACCGCTGGCATCGGCATCCTCGAACAGGCCGCGCCGATGATCCAGGACTTCTTCCGCCAGTCCGACGGCGTGTCCCTGGTCAGCGCCGCCGTCGCCGCCGGCTTCGTCGGGCTGCTCTCGATCGGCAACATGTCCGGCCGCTTCGCCTGGTCCGCCACCTCGGACGTCACCGGCCGCAAGCGCATCTACATGATGTACCTCGGCGTCGGTGCCGTGCTCTACGCCGTGCTGGCACTGGCCGGCTCCACCAGCACGTTCCTCTATGTGGCGCTCGCGTTCATCATCATCTCCTTCTACGGCGGCGGCTTCTCGACCGCCCCCGCCTACCTGCGCGACCTCTTCGGCACCTTCCAGGTCGGGGCGATCCATGGCCGGCTCCTTACGGCCTGGTCCGCTGCCGGCATCGCCGGGCCGCTGATTGTCAACGCATTCCTGGATGCCCAGGGCAAGCCCGGCCAGCTAACCGCTGCGTCCTACCAGCCGGCCCTGCTGACCATGGTGGGGCTGCTGGTGATCGGCTTTGTCGCCAACCTGCTGGTCAACCCGGTCGATGCCCGGTTCCACGAACCCCGCCCGGGCCGCGCCCGGTCCGACGAACCCGCCTTGGAGGCCTGAAATGAGCACTGCACAGACATCGGTCAATCCGTCGACCGGGAAACTGGTGATCGCCTGGGCGCTCGTCGGGGTTCCGCTGGGATACGGCGTATACGAAACCCTCACCCGGGTGGCGGCCCTGTTTGGCTGAGCCAATGCCGGCTGGCGGTTCCGTGGGTTCCCCGGGGGCTTCCGCGGCGGCCGGCCCGGTGGCGTTCACCCGCCCGGAGGCGTTCACCACCCGCCCCACGCTGCAGGGCACCTTCGGGATGAGCGCCTCCACGCATTGGCTCGCGACGGCGGCTGCCCAGGCGGTGCTGGAACGCGGCGGTAACGCGTTCGACGCCGTAACAGCCGGAGCCTTCGTACTGCATGTAGTGGAGCCGCACCTGAACGGTCCGGGCGGGGACATGACCGGAGTCTTCGCCACCGCGGAGGAACCCGGCAAACCCGTCGTGCTGATGGGCCAGGGCCCGGCCCCAGCCGGAGCCACCCCGGTGCACTATCTCGCCGAAGGCCTGGAACTGGTGCCGGGCTCGGGTGCACTGGCCGCCGCGGTGCCCGCCGCCGTCGACGCCTGGCTCCTGCTGTTGCGCGACCACGGGACGTGGGAACTGGGCGAGGTGCTGGAATTCGCGATCGACTATGCCCGGGACGGGCACCCGATGCTGGGCAGGGTCGGGACGACAATCGCCGCCGTAGCGGAACTGTTCAAGACTCACTGGCCCACCTCGGCCGACCTCTGGATGCCAGGCGGCCGGATTCCGGCCGAAGGGGAGCTTGTCCGGAACCCTGCGTATGCCCGGACGCTGCAACGCCTGGTCGACGCCGGGACAGCCGGTTCGGTTGTGCAGGCGGGGAACGACACCCGCGAGGCCCGGATCGATGCCGCTCGCCGGGAATGGCGCGAGGGCTTCGTCGCCAGGGCGATGGTGGAATCCGTCCAGACCCCGCACCGGCATTCCTCCGGCACGGACCACCGCGGGGTCCTGGCACTCGAGGACATCGGGGGATTCCAAGCCGGATACGAGCCGGCAGCCACCGTTGAGTTCCGGGGACACACGATCGCCAAGACGGGGCCGTGGGGGCAGGGCCCGGCGCTGCTTCAGACGCTCGCCATTCTCGAGGGGTTCGATGACCGGTACCTCGACCCGTCCACCGAGCTCGGTGCGCACACCATCCTGGAAGCCCAGAAACTGGCGCTCGCGGACCGGGAAGCCTACTACGGCGACACCGATGTGCCGCTGGAGTATCTGCTGTCCGCCGAATACTGCGCCGGACGCCGCGCGCTGATCGGGGAGCGGGCCTCGCATGACTTCCGGCCCGGCACAGTGCCCGGCCGTGAGCCGTTCTTGCCGCCGCTGCGCACCCACTACACGCCGCCAACTCCTTCGGGGGCGGGAGACGGAGCGGGAACGGGAGCCGGCGGGCTCGGGGTGGGGGAGCCCACCGTAGCGCCGAGCGGGGAAACCCGGGGCGACACCTGCCATATCGACGTCGTGGACCGCTGGGGCAACATGGTCTCTGCCACGCCGTCGGGCGGCTGGCTGCAGTCCTCACCCGCCATCCCCCAGCTGGGCTTTTGTCTCGGCACCCGGCTCCAGATGACCTGGCTCGAACCGGGTACACCGTCCACCCTGACCCCGGGGAAGCGGCCCCGCACCACCCTGACACCCACCATTGTGCTGCGGGACGGCAAGGCCGTGACCGCGCTGGGTTCGCCGGGCGGTGACCAACAGGATCAATGGCAGCTGCCGTACCTGCTGCGCACGATCGTCGGCGGCTACACGCCGCAGCAAGCCGTGGACGCACCCACGTTCCATACGACGTCGATGCCCGGTTCATTCTGGCCGCGCACCTGGGAACCCGGCGGCGCCGTCGTCGAGGACCGGCTGGGCGAGGACGTCATCGCGGGACTGGAACGCCGCGGTCACGTCGTCACCAGGGTAGGCGGCTGGACGCTGGGACGGCTCTCGGCGGTGGTGCGGGATCCTGCGACCGGCGTCCTGCAGGCGGCGGCAAATCCCCGCGGTGCGCAGGGATACGCCGCGGGACGTTAGCGGGCGACGTTGCCACTCAGCCGACGAATTTTGGATGATTCCATCGTGGCAGAATCCGGGCGTCCCTGGGTGTGTCTTTGGGCGACGGCCTGCCCGTCAGCCGGCGCTGCGGACCCCGTCCATGAAGCGGACTGATTCCGCAGCGATCTGCTGCTGGGCCTGGTCGCGGGGGACGCCCGGTTGGCCGTCCCCGGGTTGCTCACCATAGTCTCCGAAGAACGCGTGCACCCCGCCCTGCACAGTTGCGAAGGTGGCGGTTGGAGGGAGCATCAACTTCGACGCAGCGATCTTGTCAGGGGTGGTGAGGCCATCATTCGAGCCTGAGATGGACAGCACCGAGAGATTGTTGCTGCCCGCCAGGCTGTCTGCGGGGTAGGAAGCAAAGAGCAGTAGCCCGGAGACGTCGGGGTTCGACTTCGCGAAGGAAGATGCGCTTACTCCTCCCAGCGAGTGGCCCCCGACAGCCCAAGCCGTGACGTCGGGGTGGCGGTCCATGGCTCCGCGGGCCTGGCCGGTGTCCAGCAGCGGGATGCCCAGCGGTGCTTTCAGGATGACGACCAGATGGCCCGCGTTCACGAGCGGGCCCAGGATGTCCCGGTAGGCGTGCGCGTCTACCCGCGCCCCGGGGTAGAAGACGAGACCCGACGTGACCCTGCCCTCCGGGGCGAGAGTGATCGAGGTGGCGTCCTCAGTGGAGGTCCCGGTCGTCTGGCCATCGGCGCCGCCGGGCTGGTAGGGGAATGGGTTGAGCCACGCCAGACCCGCGACGAGACCGAGAACAACAATCCTGCCCGCAAGGCGGCGGAGCAGTTGCCAGCGCGTCACTCTGCGCTGCGGCCTCCGGTGATTGTTCGAACTCCGGTTGGGGTTGGGGCTCCAGTGCTTGAGCAGGGTCGAGTGTTTGAAAAGCGTGAACATCCAGACAAGGCCCAGTGCGACGGCGGCCAACAATAGGGCCGGCAGCGCCGGGTGGCCGCCGAGGACGGCGCTGTTGCTAAGCAACATCCAGAGCGGGACCACGATCAGTGCTGCCGCAGTGACGGCGCCACTCCATCTCAGGACCGCCGGCCCAAGCCTTCCGGGTTCATGGTTGCCCTGGTCCTCCGGCGTCGCGTTTCTCACAGCTCGATGGTATCTCCATCATCGAGATAACTGGATTTTCACCGTGCTGGACGGCACTTGTGTTCATGCCGTGCGGAGCTTGCTGTCGTTGTTCAGGGGCCCAGGGTCAGCCGGGGGTGTCGGGGTCTGTGGGTCGGAAGTAGTGGTTGCGGCGGGGTTTTTGGCGTGGGTCCAGGTGTGGGGGCGGGATGAACCAGGGGATGCCGGTGCGGATTTGGATGGTCCATTGTTCTTTGTGGATGACGTGGTGGTGGTGGGAGCACAGGAGTGTTCCGTTGTCTGTGCCGGTTGTTCCGGCGCGGGACCAGTAGGTGATGTGGTGGGCTTCGCACCAGGGCGCGGGGATGGTGCAGCCGGGGAACGCGCAGCCTTGGTCGCGGGCGGTGAGGGCTTTGCGGATGTGGGGCGGGAAGACCCGTGAGGCCCGGCCGATGTCCAGGACCCGGCCTTCGCTGCCGAGCAGGACCGGGATGATGTCCGCGTCGCAGGCGATTTTCCGGACGGTGGAGGCGGTGACGGGTCCGGTGAAGAGCAGGTTACCGGTGTGTTCCGTTGTGGCTCCCGGGTGGAAGGGGCTGCCGGCGGTGTTCTGGAGGTCTCCGTCGAGGTGTCCGAGCCGGGCGAGCAGGTCCCGGTAGTCGATGGTGACCATGACCTGTGGGCGGAGTCCTCCCGCGGCGGGCAGCGTGCCGGCGGCGAGGGCGGCTTTGCAGGCACCGACGAGGCCGTCGAGGAGTTTCTGCGGGCGTGAGCGCAGGTCAAGGGGGACCTCTGCGGCGTCCGGGCCGCCCTCGGCCCACGGGACGGGGCCTCCGGCGACGGCCCCGGCGCAGATCCCGGCGGCCGGGACTCCGGCGGCAGCGGTGGTGCCTGCCGGGGCGGCGTCGGTTCCGGGTTCCGGGGCTGGTGTGCGGGGGTTGGTGGCGGTGTTCATGACGGTGAGGAGGTGTTCGAATTGTTCGGCCGTTCCGAAGATTTCCAGGTGCTGGAGTCCGTGGCGGGGTTTGCGGATGAAGGCGCCCTGGAGTTGGCGCAGGAGTTCCTCGGAGGGCTCGGCGCCGTCCTGGTCCAGGGCATCGGTCCAGCTCCGGGCCACGCGTGTCAGGAAGTCCGTGTCGTTCTCCGCCGCGGTGCGGGTCAGGGCGTGTTCCATCCCGGCGGCGGCGCCGGCGTCGCAGACGTGCCGGACACGGTCCAGTGCCAGGGTGATGATGGTCGCGGGCCGGGACGCGACCTCCCCGGAGGCCACGGCGGCCCCGAGTTCCCCGTGCACGGCCGGTAAGGGCCCGCCGGTGAATCCCTGGCGCGGCAGCAGACTCTCGGCCAGGGACAACCGGCGCCGGGCCTCGGCGGCGCTGATCCGCAGCCGCGCCCTGAGGAATTCCGTGGTGTTCCGGTAACCGTCGTCCACGGCAACAGTTGAGCCATCACCGGTGGCCGGAGCGTTCGGTGCTCCCGGCGTCGCTGCGGCCGCGGATCCTACTCCTGCTGGCCCCGCAGCCGCAGCCGCAGCCGTAGCGCCGGGGGCGGGGGCCTCACGCCAGCCGGTGGTCCACGAGGTGCTGGCCTTCGCGGCGGTAGCCGCGGCCTGCTTCCGGGTCCGGTCCACGGCCCCGGCTGCCACGAGCTGCAGGTATTCCACGGTCCGTGAGAGTTCCTCCACGGTGCCGGCGAAATCCGAGGCGGCCTGGAAGCCGCGGAACGCCGCGTCCCCGACGGCAGTCGAACTCACATCCCGCAGCACGGCCAGGGCCCCATCCACCCCGGACATCCCGGGCTGCGCGGTCTCGCGGTCCGTGCCCTGCAAGTCGATGAAATCCCTGACGGCTTCCATGGAATCACTCTGCCAGTTGGCTCCGACATTATTAGCCGGGCCGGACACCGGCCGAAGATTTGCGGCCGTTGTTCTCCCTGGGGCAGACGCCGCGTCCCCGGCCGGCGTCGAACTGACATCCTGCAGCACGGCCAGGGCCTCATTCACCCCGGACACCCCGGACACCCCGGACGGGGCGGTCCCGCAGACCGTACCGCAGTCCGGGCCGCGTTCCGAGTCCTGCAAATCCATGAAATCCCTGACGGCTTCCATGGAATCACTCTGCCAGTTGGCTCCGACATTATTAGCCACCCCGGACACCCGCCGAAGATGTGCGGCCGGAATTCTCCCTGGGGCACAAACCGCGTCACCGGCCGGCGTCGAACTCACGACCCGCAGCACGGCCAGGGCCCCATCCACCCCGGACACCCCGGACACCCCGGACACCCCATCCACCCCGGACACCCCGGACACCCCATCCACCCCGGACACCCCGGACACCCCGGACCGGGCGGTCCCGCGGTCCGTGCCGGGTTCCGCGCCCCGGTCCGTGCCCTGCAAGTCGATGAAATCCCTGACGGCTTCCATGGAACCACCCTGCCAGAGGGCTCCGACAATAAGGGCCGGGGCGGACACCGGCCGCAGGGTTGCGGCCGGAATTCTCCCTGGGGCACACGCCGCGGCCCCGGCCGGCGTCGAACTGACACCCCGCAGCCCGGCCAAGGTCTCATCCACCCCGTGCACCCCGGGTTGCGCAGCCCGCTCCGTGCGGCAGACGGCGCCGGAGACCGTGCCGCGTTCCGCGCCCGGGTCCGTGTGCTGCAAATCTATGAAATCCCTGGCGGCTTCCATGGAACCACCCTGCCAGAGGGCTCGGACATTATTAGCGACTCCACCCGGAGTGCACTGGCCGGCGCCAGACTCCCGCAGTCTGGCTGGCTCGGCACCCGCGGTTCAGCCCTATTCAGTCGAATCCGGACCCTGGTCTCAGGACCTGCCGTCCAGGAACCTTGGCCGGCCAAACTGCGTGCGGACTCCGGGGGAGAAGAGCACCGATTCGGGCGGTCCCGAGACGGTGATTCCGGCAGCAGCGACCAGCTGATCCTCAACCTGAGTCAGCTCGGCCCGGTACAACGGCCACGCAGTGTGGGTGTTGGGAACATACATGGTCCTGCCCCGGAACCGGGTGTGCAGCCCGAACCGGGCGGTGAGGTGGAGAGACAGCGGGTCGGTGGCTTCGGCGTCGAACTCCGGTGCTACCGCAAAGTTGCTCCGTGCGCCGCCCCGGAACCGCCGCACCCAGTACCCGGCTCGGGGGCCCGCAAGACCCGCCGGCCCCGCGGGGCCCGCAAGGCCCGCCGGCCCTCCGGGCCTCGCAAGACTCGAAGGCCCTTCCGGCCCCGCCGGAACGGCACCGGTCGAAGTGTCCACGGCCCCCACACCCCGGAAGCCGGCCCGCGCCCACACATACGGAATCCCGGCCGCCCGCGCAGCAAGCACCACGGCCAACCGCGTCGCATCCAGGCTAAGGAAAACCACACCCCGCGTGCCGTCCGGCTCCCGGGAGTAGAGGCGCACGTTGATCTCGTTGAAGCTCCCGAAATAGGGGATTCCGGGCCCGCGGCCAGGGCCAGCGCCCTGCATGCGGAATCCGATCAGCCCCACCCAGGCGGATCCGTCAAAGGTGTCCGGCACCACGCCCGGCGGCATGAACGGTGCCGCAACGGCCTCCGGAATGCGCCAGTGCAGGAAAACGGCATCCGTCCACCGCTGATCCATGATGATCGGCGCCGGAAGCTCAGGGGCACTTGGCCAGGGATCAAAACCCATCAGTCGGCATCCGCTGCGGAGTCAGTCATGCCCCGAGCCTAACCGGAGCCTGCGACGCCCGGAAACGATTCAGCCCGCAGGTGAGGAAGCCGCGGAGCTTGTTGGTTGCTTCTGCCAGGGCCAGCGGCCGGTAATTTCGAGCTCGAGTGAGAAGCTCAGGAAGGTCCGGATCAGCACAATGATGGCGAGCACACCGACACTTTCGAAGGTCGGGGTGACGGCGACGGTCCGGATGATGTCCGCCGCCACCAGGAGCTCCAGCCCGAGGAGAATCGAACGGCCCAGCAATTGCCGGTACGAGCGGTAGACGGACAGCGGCTCGGATCCTGCCGGCAGCTTGCGCGGCTGGAAGCCGCGGATCGCCAGCGGGATGGAGACGACGGCGCCGATCACCATCACGGCCACTCCTGCGATGTCCATGAATCCGCCGACCGCTTCAATCATGTGCTGAAAATCCATTGTTCCCCTCACTGGAAACTCGCTGGGTGCTGTTTGGAGCGGCAGTCTCAGGGGTGCCGTGCGCCCACTCCGGCGAGGATGGCCCGGTAGCCTTCCCGGAAGCTCGGGTAGGTGAATTCGAATCCGGTGCCCCGCAACAGTGCGTTGCTGCAGCGTTTGTTGCCGCCGCGGGACGGCTCGCCGGTCTTCGGGCCGCCGCTGCCCTGCGTGCCGCTGCCCTGCGTGCCGCCGGGCTGTGCGGTGCCGCCGGGCTGTGCCGCGCCGGCCTGCGTGGCGCTTTCAGCCGTTTCCGACGGCGGCAGGGGAAGTCCCAGCTCGGCGGCCAGAAAGCGCAGCACCTCGCCCATCTCGGCAGGCTCGTTGTCCACGCCCAGATACACCGGTGCCGGGGCGGAATCCATCGTGCACAGGTGGACGATCGCAGCGGCGGCATCGTCCCGGTGGATCCGGTTCGTGAACCGTGACGTTGCCGGAACCTCTGCGGATCCGCTGCGGACCTGGTCAATAAGCCGGGTCCGCCCGGGGCCGTAAATGCCGCCGAGCCGCAGCACCACCGGTGTGATTCCGGTGCCGCGCAGCCGACCGGAGAGGAGCTCCTCCGCCTCGCGGATAATGCGGCCCGAGAACCCGCCGGGCTCCGGCGTCGTGCGTTCATCAATCCAGTCCCCACCGGCGTCGCCGTAGACGGCGGTCGAGGAGACAAACAGCACCCGCCGGACGGGCGCGCCCGAACCGAGGACGGCGTCCAAAACGTTCGAGAGCCCGTCCACGTAGGCCGCCCGGTAGGCAGCCTCGGTGGGGGAGTCCGCCGCGATCGCGACGACGACGGCGGTGGTGTCCGCCGGGATGGGTGGCAGTTCACCGGAGCTCAGGTCAGCCGCGGCACCTTCGATGGCGGCCGGAAGTTTCTCCGGAGAGCGCCGCCAGCCCACCACCCGGTGTCCTGCGGCGGCGAACCGCAGCCCGGCCTCGGTGCCCAGATCGCCGCAACCGGCCATAAGTACAGTCATGGTGGCCAGTCTGCCAGTTTTCGGCGGCCTCGGCCGCCGAAGCCGGGCTACCGCGCGGGGATCGGGAAGAAGACCCGCGGATCCTGCAGCAGCGCCGGGTAATCGAAGGACGAGCGGTCCAGGATCTCGTCGACCTGGAAGTTACGCGCGAAGCGGCCGTCCACAGTGATTGGACGGCCCAGGACCTTGCCGACGGCGAAGGACGCGCCGTCGTCGAACGGGACCGCAACGATCGAGTTGCCGGGAAGCGTGTTGAACGCTTCCTCCTGCTGCTGGCGTTTGCGGGTGGGCTTCTTGACGAGCTGCTTCGGCGGGAGCTTGCGCACCTTCGCCGGCCGGCGGGCACCGGAGTCCGCATACACGAACTGGTAGTCGTCGTCTGCGGCCGCGGCGGCTTTCGCCTTGCCCACGAGGGGCAGGCTGACCTTGTCCAGTTTCTCCGGATCGGTGTCGCCGAGCGGCAGGCGGAGGACCCACATGCGGTCCCCGGAAGGATCCTCCGGCACCAGCTCAAGCTTGGGCTCGGGCCAGACATACTCCAGGTCAGGCTCTGTGCCCGGGAACAGGTCCGTGTAGAACCGCGGGTCCTTGGCGATCAGCCGGGAGCGGTGGCTCAGGTGAAGTTCGGGGGCTCCCAGCCACGGCGGCATAGGGATCTTCGCGGCATAGTCGGGGTGCGCGGCCTGGGGTGCGAACTCCATGATCTTCTCGCGGGTGGTGTCCTCGCCGCCTCTGGCCGTCCATTCGTCGACCACGGTCAGGCCGTAAAGGGTCAGCGCCGGGACGTACCCCATCCACATCCGGATGGCCGGGTGCGACTGCCAGCCGTACTCCGGGATCACCAGCGCGCGGAGGGTCTGCAGCGTTTCAACACGCTGCTTGCCGAGCCGCTGGCGGTCAAGAACCGCGGCGCTCTGCTGGAAATCGGGGAAGGGGAGAAAAGTCTGCATCTCTCCAGTTTGAGGCCATGAAGCCAATGCGCCAATTGCAGGCAGCCGCGGGTGAGCGTGTTCACATTTCGGACCGGGACAGACAACCCTCAGCTTCGGCGCGTAAACTAGCACAAAACGCCCCTGCCGCCCGGAAGACACGCCTCATGTCGACGAATCCAGTAACCACAGCCCGGGCGGATCTCGCGCCCGCAAAACTCCCTAAATACGGACAAATGCTGAGCCCCGAAGCGAACGGCATCCTCGTCCTGGAGGAGTTCACCATCGATCCGGCTGCTGCCCGCAAGGAACAGTACGGTTTCCGGACGGCCCTTGCCTCCGTGGCGCTGACCATGCGGCGCATCCTCGCGCTCCGGCTCGTCATCGCCGCTATTGCGATCGCCAATCTTCCCCTGTTCCTGCTCTCCAGCGGCTGGGAGATCTATGTTGTCTCCCTGGCCGTCGTGGTGGCGGTCCACGCCGCGGTGTCCTGGCTGAACCGCCATGAGCCAAAGATCCGCGAGCGAGGGCTGCTGGAACTGCACCTGCACCGCGAAAAGAGCGCCAACTACCGCAAGGTCCGCGACGCCGTGAAGTACGTCATCGATGCCCCGGCCCGGATGAACGAGAACCTCTACCTTGAGCTGCTCGCGGCCAAACGGGTGGCCCTGCACCTCGCCATGGGCACCGTGGCCCTGCTGGACACCAGTGACGACACCGCCTGGAAAGTCCGGATTGTCCGCGAGATTCCGCAGGTCGCGTAGGTCCGGACGGCCACGGCTCCCGAAAGACGGCACGACACAGTCAGCACGACACCGAGCACAGAGTCTGCACGACGCCGAGTGCACAATCAGCTAAACACCGACAGCGGACAACACGACGCCGGAGGTTCCCCGCAAGGGAACGCTCCGGCGTCGTGGTTTAACTAATGCTGCCGAGGAACGCCCGGCGCAGGTCAGGCGGGGAGCTGCAGCACCTGGCCCGGGAAGACCAGGTTGGGGTTGCTGATGGTGGCGGCGTTGGCGTCAGCCAGCATTTGCCAGCCGCCGGCGATGTTGAGCTTCTCAGCGACCTTGCTCAAGGTGTCGCCGCTCTGGATGGTGTAGCTCTGGCCGCTCAGGGCCACGGACGCCACGTGGCGTGCCGGGGCGGCAGCCTTGGGCGCGACTGCTTTGGGGGCCACGGCCTTGGGTGCGGCTGCCTTGGGGGCGGCGTACCGGACCGGCGCCTTGGCTGCCGGGGCCGCAGCGGCCTGCACCGGCGTGCTCTGCGGAGCTATTGCACCGCCGGACAGGCCCAGACTCGCGGCGCAGGACGGCCACGCTCCCCAGCCCTGGCTGGCCTGGACCTTCTCTGCAACGGCAATCTGCTGCTCGCGGCTGGCGCTGGCTGCAGAGCCTGTTCCGCCATAGGCAGCCCAGGTGCTCGGGGTGAACTGCAGCCCGCCCGCAAAACCGTTTCCTGAATTGATGCCCCAGTTGCCGCTGCTTTCGCACTGGGCGAGGGAATCCCAGACGGAACCGGCGGTGGCGGCCGGGACAGTTGCGTTGGCAGCCGAGGCGGACAGTGCGACGCCGGCGATCGAGACGGCCGCAAAAGTGACTCCGCGGCGCGCGGCAGTGCTGTAAGTAGATTTCTTCATGGGACAGATGCTCCTGAGGGCCACCGGTGCTCGGTCCGTCCCCGGACGTTGTCGCACTACTGCCCGCCCCTGACAATAGAGGTCGTTGCGGTGTCTACCGGTCGGGCAGTATGTGGTGGTGGCAGCACCGGGCATTCGTACCCTTGTCAGGGCACGGACTCCACGCTAAGCCACGGCCCGGCCGTGATCAAGTCGTTATAGTCAGTAAATTCGTTTTATCTTCGGCATTGTCAGCCGGTCTCTCCCGGAGGACGAAGGCTGCTCAGCCGCCGAGGACCGCGGCTAGATACGGCGCCGTCCGGCTCTTTTTGGACCGGGCGACGACGGCGGGCGTCCCCACGGCGATGATCTTGCCGCCGGCGTCACCGCCGGCAGGACCCAGATCGATCACCCAGTCGGCGGCCGCCACCACGTCCATCTCGTGCTCCACCACGATCACGGTGTTGCCGGCGTCGACCAGCCGGTGCAGCTGCGCCATCAGGAGTTGGACGTCGGCCGGGTGCAGGCCGGTGGTGGGCTCGTCCAGCAGGTAGAGCGTGTGCCCGCGCTGGGCGCGCTGCAGTTCCGTGGCGAGCTTGATGCGCTGGGCTTCGCCGCCGGAGAGCTCGGTGGCGGGCTGGCCCAGCCTCAGGTACCCCAGGCCCACCTCGCGGAGGGTCTGCAGGCTGCGTGCGGCGGCGGGGACCCCGTCCAGGAACTCGGCGGCGGCGTTGACCGTCAGGCCGAGGACCTCGGCCACATTCTTGCCGCGGTAGGTGACCTCGAGGGTTTCCGGGTTGTAGCGCGAGCCGTGGCATTCCGGGCAGGGCCCGTAGCTGCCGGGTAGGAACAGCAGTTCGACGGCGACGAAGCCCTCGCCCTGGCAGGTCTCGCAGCGTCCGCCTGCGACGTTGAAGGAGAACCGGCCCGCGCCGAAGCCGCGGGCACGGGCCTCATCCGTCGCCGCGAATTCCTTGCGGACGGCGTCGAACAGGCCGGTGTAGGTGGCGAGGTTGGAGCGCGGGGTGCGGCCGATCGGTTTCTGGTCGACCTTCACGAGCCGGTCCAGCTGGTCCAGCCCGGTGACCGGGCCAACACTGAGCGGACCGCCGGACTCGTCAACCGCGGACTCCAGGTCCTCCGTGGCTTTCGCCGCGGCGTCGGCTTCGGGATGCAGCCGGGCGCCGACGACCTCGGCGAGGACCTGGCTGACCAGGGTCGACTTGCCGGAGCCGGAGACGCCGGTGACCGCGGTCAGCACGCCGAGCGGGAAGTCGGCGTCGAGGTCGCGCAGGTTGTGGCGGCTGATGTCCCGCAGCTCCAGCCAGCCCGCCGCTTCCCGGCGGTCGCGGGCCGGGGCGGAACCGCCCCCGGAGGAACCGGCGTCGTCCGCAGTCCCGGGGAGCGCCGCCGAACCTGACCCGTCAGGGAACAGGAACGGCCGGGTCACGGACTCCTCCACCTCGGCGAGCCCGGCGACGGGGCCGCTGTAGAGCACTTCGCCGCCGCCTTCGCCGGCGCGCGGGCCGACGTCGACCAGCCAGTCCGCGTGGCGGACGATGTCCATGTTGTGCTCCACGACGAAGACCGAGTTGCCGGAGGACTTGAGCTGGTCCAGAACCTCGAGGAGGGGCTCGGCGTCGGCCGGGTGCAGGCCGGCGGAGGGCTCGTCCAGCACGTAAATCACGCCGAAGAGGCCGGAGCGCAGCTGGGTGGCGATCCGGAGCCGCTGCATCTCGCCGGGGGAGAGCGTGGGGGTGGACCGGCCCAGCGCGAGGTAGCCCAGGCCGAGGTCCAGCAGCACGGTGACCCGCTGCAGCAGGTCCCGGGTGATCGCGACGGCCACTTCGTTGCCCTCGCCGGAGCTCTGTTTGCGCGACGCGGTCCCGGCGGACTTCAGCTCGGTGGTGGGGCGGATGATCCCGGCAAGTTCGGTCATGGGGACGGCGTTGAGTTCCGCGATGGTGCGGCCGGCGAACGTCACGTCGAGGGCGGCCGGGGTCAGGCCGCTGCCGGCGCAGACCGGGCACGGCCCGGTTTCCATGTACCGCAGCACCCGGTCGCGCATCGTGGTGCTTTTGGAATCGGCGAGGGTGTGCAGCACATAGCTCTTCGCGCTCCAGAAACGGCCCTTGTACGGTTTCGCGACCCGGTCGCGCTGGGGCGTCACCTCCACCACGGGCTGTTCCTCGGTGAAGAGGATCCAGTCGCGGTCCTTCTTGGGCAGCTTCCGCCAGGGGGTATCGACGTCGTGCCCCAGCTGGGTCAGGATGTCGCGCAGGTTCTTGCCCTGCCAGGCGCCGGGCCACGCGGCGATCGCGCCGTCGCGGACGCTCAGCGAGGTGTCCGGGACCAGCGAGGATTCGGAGACCGTGTGCGCGATGCCAAGGCCGTGGCACTCCGGGCAGGCGCCGGCGGCGGTGTTGGGCGAGAACGCGTCCGAATCGAGCGGGCTCGCGCCGTCGGGGTAGCTGCCGGCGCGCGAGAAGAGCATCCGCAGCGAGTTCGACAGTGTGGTGACCGTGCCGACGGTCGACCGGGAACTGGGCGTCCCGCGGCGCTGCTGCAGCGCGACGGCGGGCGGCAGCCCGGTGATCATCTCCACCTTGGGGTTGTGGCCCTGCTGGATCAGCCGCCGGGCGTAGGGCGCCACGGACTCGAAGTAGCGGCGCTGGGCCTCCGCGTAGATGGTCCCGAAGGCCAGCGAGGACTTGCCGGAACCGGAAACCCCGGTGAAGGCGACGATCGCGTCGCGGGGCACATCGACGTCCACGTTCCGCAGGTTGTTCTCCTGGGCGCCGCGCACCCGGACGAAGCCGTCTGTGGGATGGTGGGAGTCCAGCCCGGGGATGGGCGCGGCGGAATGATCGGAAGCATGCTGAGCAGTGTGCATCCAATCGACTCTATCGGTGTCTGCTGCCTGCGGGCATATCCTTACCGAATGGAAACTAACGACGGCGTCGCTGCCACCGGGGACGCTGCACCGGACAACGCAGAAACGTCCACCCCTGACATTCCCGACTTCGCCGAGGTTCCCGAGGAAGTTCATGCTCCGCTGCCGGTCGCTGAACTCCATCTGCACATCGAGGGAACCCTTGAGCCCGAGCTGATCTTCGCCCTGGCCGAACGCAACGGCATCCAGTTGCCGTACGCGGATCTGGACGAGCTGCGCTCCCGCTACGAGTTCACCGACCTGCAGTCGTTCCTGGACCTCTACTACGCCAACATGGCCGTGCTGCGGACGGAGCAGGACTTCGCGGACATGACCCGGGCGTACCTGTCCCGGGCTGCGCTCGCCGGCGTCCGGCACGCCGAGATCATGCTGGACCCGCAGGCGCACCTGTCCCGCGGGGTGGCCCTGGCGACCTGCGTGAACGGCGTGGCGTCGGTGCTGGCCGAATCGGAGCAGGAGTTCGGGATCTCCACGCTGCTCATCGCCGCATTCCTGCGGGACCTGTCCGAGGACTCCGCCCTGGAGGTGCTGGAGCAGCTCCTCGCCATGAATGCACCGATCGCGGGCATCGGCCTGGACTCGGCCGAGGTGGGCAACCCGCCGGCCAAGTTCCAGCGGCTCTTCGCCCGGGCGAAGGAGGCCGGGCTGCACCGGATCGCGCACGCGGGCGAGGAGGGCCCGCCGTCGTACATTATTGACGCGCTGGATCTCCTGGACGTGGAACGGATCGACCACGGCATCCGCTGCATGGAGGATCCCGAACTGGTGGAACGGCTGGTGCACGAGCTCACACCGCTGACCGTGTGCCCGCTGTCCAACGTCCGGCTCCGCGCCGTGGACACCCTGGAGAAGCACCCGCTGCCGGCCATGCTCGCGGCCGGGTTGAACGTCAGCGTGAACTCCGATGATCCGGCGTATTTCGGCGGGTACGTGGACGACAACTTTGCGCAGCTGAAATCGGTGATTGGGCTGTCCGAGTTCGATTGCGTGCGGATGGCGGCGAACTCGATCCGTTCCTCCTTCGCGAGCGAGGAACGCAAGACGGAGATGCTGGCCGAACTCGCCTCGTCCGGCCACTAACCCCCCAGTTGCCCCATCCCCCCAGTTGCCCTAACCCCCAGTTGCCCTATCACTCCTGGTTGCCAAAACCGGCGGATGGGAACCAGAACTGACAGGGCAACACGGGGTCAGTTGCGGCTCATCCCCGGCCGGGGACCTCCTTTGGTGGCACCGCTTCGGCTGAAGGTGTGACGTTCGAGAAGAGGCCGATCAGGCCGTCGATTTCCCAAGATGCGGTCGCTGGGTGACGGAAGTGCTGGTGCGGTTCGATGGCATAGCGGGTTCGACGTCCGGCCCGGATGCGTTGAAGGTAGCCTCCCTCTTCGAGATCCTTGAGGATCTGGAGGGTTGAGCGCGGTGTGATGCCGACCCTCGCGGCGATGTCGGCGATGCGGACTTGAGGGTCTGCGGCCACCGACAGCAGCACGTGCCCGTGGTTCGTGAGAAAGGTCCACGTGGGACGTGCGGGTGCCGGGGGAACCGGGGGTTCCGAGCCATTTTCCGGACCCGGCGGGGCGGCTGTCATGGTTTTTCCTTACTGACGTTTCCGGCTAGGCCGACGACGAAGCTTTCGTGTCGGGGCGCTTGCGCCACAGTGGTTCCAGAGCGGCGATTTCCTCGGGTGAGGCGGTGCCGAACGGGGCGTGCGCCGGCACCGCGGGTGTCTTGCGGCTCTGTCCGCGGGTGGCCCAGAGGCTTGCGCCGATGGACACCCCGAGGATTGTGGCGATGACGGCCAGGGATGCCGGGGTGGGGATGTAGTAGATATCGATTTTGAGGAGCATTTTGATACCGACCCAGATCAGGACGAGCGCAAGTCCGATCTTGAGGTAGATGAAGCGGTGGATCAGGTCAGCGAGCAGGAAATACATTGCCCGGAGGCCCAGGATGGCGAAGGCGTTGGCCGTGAAGACCAGGAACACCTCGTCGGTGACGGCGAAGATCGCGGGGATGGAGTCCACTGCGAAGATGATGTCGGTGACCTCGATGAGGACCAGTACGGCGAGCAACGGAGTGGCCAACACGGCGCCGCTCTTGCGGATCAGGAAACGCTGGCCGTGGAAGTCGTCCGTCATGGGCACGCGCCGGCGGAAGAGTTTTAGAACCCGGGACTTTTCCGGGTCCAGGTGGTCGTTGCGGTGGCGGATCATCCGGTAACCGGTGAGGAGCAGGAACGCCGCAAAGATGTACAGCACCCACCCTGCGCTGGCGATGATCGCGGAGCCCGCCGCAATGAAGATGCCCCGGAAAATCAGGGCGCCCAGCACCCCGAAGAACAGCACCCGATGCTGGTATTCGCGGGGGACCGCAAAATACGTGAAGATAATCGCCCAGATGAACACGTTGTCCACCGCCAGGGATTTCTCGATCAGGTACCCGGCGAAGTACTGCTGGCCAAATTCCGCTCCGTAGATTTGCCAGACCAGGGCGCCGAAGCCCACGCCGAAAGCAACCCAGATTCCGGACCACAACGCGGCTTCGCGGACCCCGATAACGTGCGCCCTGCGGTGCGCGAACAGGTCTACGGCCAGCATCAAAACAATGACGGCAAGAACGGCCAACCAGGCCCATAGTGGAACATTCATCAGGGAGCACCACTTTCCAGTCAGTTCTACTAACTGGAGGTCTCTCCCGGCCCCGAGGGGCCTGGCCCGCCGGGCCGCTCAGGGTCGGCCGTACTGACGACGGGACATTCTGGGGATACTCCCCTCCGTCCAATTAGTGAAACATACTTCATCTATGGCGGCAAGAGGCGACGGAGGCCGACCGCCGCCCGTGAAGTACCGCACAGCAACGCGGGGTCACTTCCGGCCCATCCCGGGGCGCGGGATGGGCCGGAAGTGACCCCGCGTTGTCAGTGGAGGCGGTTCGGGTGAACCGCTGCGAGCCTAGACGTCGATCGTGCCCATGTTCGGGTAACGCGCTCCGGCCGCCGCCCCGGAGGGGGCAAGCTCGTCCAGGCGGTGGAGGTCCTCGGCGGAGAGTTCGACGTCGACAGCGCCCAGGTTCTCCCGCAGGCGTTCGCGCTTCCGCGTGCCCGGGATGGGAACGATGTGCTCGCCCTGGGCCAGCAGCCAGGCCAGTGCCAGTTGCGCCGCGGTGCATCCTTTCGCATCCGCCAACTCTTTGACGCGGTCCACGAGTTCCAGGTTCCGGGCAAAGTTCTCGCCCTGGAAGCGCGGGGAGTGCCGGCGGAAGTCATCCGCCGCGAAGTCATCGGGGCTGCGCAACTGGCCGGTCAGGAAGCCCCGGCCCAGCGGGCTGTAAGGAACAAAACCGATGCCAAGCTCGGCGAGGACCGGGAAGACCTTGGTCTCCGGCTCGCGTTCCCAGAGCGAGTATTCGGTCTGCAGAGCGGTGATGGGGTGCACCGCGTGGGCCCGGCGTATGGTGTCGGCGCTTGCCTCTGATAAGCCAAGGTGCCGGACCTTGCCGGCCTGGACCAGCTCCGCCATGGCCCCGACGGTTTCCTCGATCGGGACAGTCTTGTCCACCCGGTGCTGGTAGTACAGGTCGATGTGGTCCACGCCCAGCCGCTGCAGGCTTGCGTCGCATGCGGCACGCACATAGTCCGGGGAGCCGTTGATGCCCACCCAGGATCCGTCAGCCCGGCGTTCATTGCCGAATTTGGTGGCCAGGACGACGTCGTCCCGCCGGCCCGCAATGGCCCGGCCGACGAGCACCTCGTTCGTGAACGGGCCATACATGTCCGCGGTGTCGAGCAGGCTTCCGCCGGCGTCGAGGAAGGCCTGGATGGTGGCGATGGACTCGTTTTCCCTGCCGGGGCCATAAAACTCGCTCATGCCCATGCAGCCCAGACCCAGGGCGGAGACGGTGAGCGAACCGAGCGTACGGGATTTCATAGAAATTTCCTTTACGAGGACGGCGGGGACGGCCCCCGGTACCTGATCGGGCAGCGGGACGGCACGCACTTGGCAGACGGCCACTCTAGGCCCATCGGGCGTGGGACACAACGGGTGGTCGGGCCGGACCTGCCGCGGGTTGCAGCCCTGCGGGCGGCGGGAGCTGCCGCGGGTTGCAGCCCGCGGTTGCCCCGCTAATGGGCCGCCGGATCACCCCCGTCGGAGGATGCACCGGGCGCCGGCGCCCGGGCAGAGTGCTGATATGACGACGACGGGACAACGGCGGGGCGGCTGGCTGCGCCAGCTGATGCCCGGACTCGACGTCGCCGCGCAGTACCAGGGGAACTGGTTCGGCAAGGACATCGTCGCCGGACTGGTGCTGGCGACGCTGCTGGTTCCCCAGGGCATGGCCTACGCGGAGCTGGCGGGGCTGCCGCCGATCACCGGGCTTTACACCACCGTCCTCTGCCTGCTCGCCTATGCAGTCTTTGGTCCGTCCCGCATTCTCGTGCTCGGTCCCGACTCCTCGCTTGGCCCGATGATCGCCGCGACGGTCCTGCCGCTCGTCGCGTCCGACGGCGACCCGCAGAAGGCCGTTGTGCTTGCGTCGATGCTCGCGCTGATGGTCGGCGCCATCATGATCCTCGCCTCGGTGGCCAAGCTCGGTTTCATCGCGGACCTCATCTCCAAGCCCACGATGATCGGCTACATGAACGGTCTCGCGGTCACCATCCTGGTCGGCCAGCTCCCGAAGCTCTTCGGGTTCAAAGTGAGCGCCGAGGGCTTCATCGGGGACCTCGTCGGCTTCATCCAGGGCCTGGCCGCGGGCGAAACGGTGGTGGCCGCGGCCGCCGTCGGGATCGCCGGGATTGTGCTGATCCTGGCCCTGCAGCGGTGGCTGCCCAAGGTCCCGTCGGTGCTCGTCATGGTGGTGCTCGCGATCGGGGCGGCCTCGTTCTTCGACCTCGCCAACCGGGGCGTCTCACTCGTCGGGGAACTCCCGCAGGGCTTCCCGCCGTTCGCAATCCCCACGCTGGCATTTTCGGACATCGCCCTGATGCTCGCCGGCGCGCTGGGGATCGCGCTGGTGTCGCTGACCGACACGATCTCGACGGCGTCGTCGTTCGCCGCGCGCTCCGGTGAGGAGATCCGTGGCAACCAGGAGATGATCGGCATCGGTGCCGCGAACCTGGCCGCGGGCCTCTTCCAGGGCTTCCCGGTGAGCACCAGCGGCTCGCGGACGGCGGTGGCGGAACGTTCCGGCTCGAAGACCCAGCTCACCGGCGTGACGGGGGCCCTGCTGATCCTGCTCATGCTGGTGCTGCTGCCGGGGCTCTTCCGGAACCTGCCCCAGCCGGCCCTCGCGGCCATTGTGATCACCGCGTCGATTTCCCTGGCCGACATCCCGGGCACCGTCCGTCTCTGGCACCAGCGCAAGACCGAGTTCTCTTTGTCGATTGCGGCCTTCCTCGGGGTGGCGTTGCTGGGCGTGCTGCCCGGCATCGGCATTGCGGTGGGGCTTTCCGTCCTCAACATTTTCCGCCGCGCCTGGTGGCCCTACGAGACGGTGATCGGGCGGGTGCCGGGGCTGGAGGGCTTTCATGACGTGCACGTCCACCCCGACGCGAAGCACCTGCCCGGCCTGGTGATCTACCGCTTCGACGCGCCGCTGTTCTTCGCCAACGTCAGGCCGTTCCGCGAGAACATCCGGCGGCTGGCCCGTACCGAACCCAAACCGCGGTGGATCGTTATCGCGGCCGAACCCATCACCGACGTCGACACGACCGCTTCGGATGTGCTGCTGGAGCTGGACGTGGAGCTGAACGCGCACGGCACCTCGCTCGTGTTCGCGGAGCTCAAACACGGCGTCCGGGCGAAGATCGAGCGCTACGAACTGACCCGCCAAATCAATCCGCGCCACTTCTACCGCACCATCGACGCAGCCGTGGCCGCCTACATGGCCGAGACCGGGGCCGACTGGAGCTCCGGGGACTAACAGCCACCAGCAACGCGGGGTCACATACGGCCCATCCCGGGGTCCCGGATGGGCCGTATGTGACCCCGCGTGGCTGTTGCTACTCCGCTGGTGCTACTCCGCTGTTGCTACTCCGGTGTTCTTGTCCGCGCGATCGTGCGCCGCAGGAGGGCGGCCGTCAGCCACGTGACGGCGCTGCACACCGCGACGCCCCAGGCGATGTCGGTCACGGCCACCATGAGGGGGAAGTCCTTGAGTACGGCGAGCCCGGTCAGGGCCCAGGTGGCGTAGGTGAAGAATCCGAAGATGGCGGCTCCCGCCACCCGTTGGCGCGGGGTGGCGTCCGGGTCGTTGGGCCGGACGCCGTAGTGCAGGATCCCCACCACGTAGACGAGGTAGAAGACGACGGCGCCCGCCACATTGGCGCTGGGCGCGAGCAGGTCGCCGATCTGGCTTTTGTACTGGTTGCTTGCCACGGTGACGATCCAGACGACGTCGATGGCGGCGAAGATCACGGCGGCGACCGCGTAGGACAGCAGCCACCTCTTGACTTGGATACTCATGCTTGGCTCCTGGTGTCGGCGTAGAGGTTGTCGACGATGTGGCGGACACGTTCGGTGAAGGCTCCGCGCTTGAGTTTCATCGTGGGGGTCACGATGCCGTTGGCCTCACTGAGGTCGGCGAGCAGCAGCACGAACCGGCGCACCTGTTCGGAGCGGGCGATTTTCGCGTTGGCGGCGCTGACCGCCTTGCCGATTGCGGTGAGGAGCCGCGCGTCGTCGATCTGGACGGCGCCGCCGTCGTCCGGGATCCGCAGGCCGGCCAGGTCGGCGATGCCCTCCCGTTCCGCCCAGGCCGCGACGGACTCCGGGTCCAGCAACACGAGGCCGCCGAGGAAGGGTTTGCCGTCGCCCACCATCACGGCGTGGGCCACGAGCGGGTCGCCCTCGACGTAGCCTTCCCAGATGGCGGGGGTGACGGTTTTGCCGCCGGCGGTGACGATGACGTCCTTTGAGGGTGAGCCGTCCCAGCTCATCGAGTTCGCCGAGGTCGCCGGTGCGGAAGAACCCGTCCACGAAGGCATCGGCGTTGTCGGCCGGTCTGCGGTAGCCGGCGAACACGCCGACGCCGCGGGCGAGCACCTCGCCCCGGTCCGAAAGGCGCACTGTTGTGCCGGGCATCGGAATGCCCACCGTCCCGGCCTTGATCGCCCCGGGCATGTTCCCGGTCAGCGGGGCGGTTGTTTCGGTAAGGCCGTAGCCCTCGATGACCGGCAGGCCGAGGCCGCGGAAGAAGAGGGACAGCTCGGCGTCGAGCGCGGCGGCACCGGAGAGCAGGTAGTCGAGGCGTCCGCCCATCAGCTTCCGGAGCCGTGCGTAGAACAGGAGATCGAACAGGGCGTGCCTGGCCCGCAGGCCCAGCCCGGCCCGCGCGGCCGGGTCGGCGTCGCGGGCTTCGGCGAACCGGCCCCAGGCCACCGCGGTGCTTTGCGCTGCCGCCCACACCGGTCCGAGGTTCTTCTTCGCCGCGGCGGCCGCCGCGGACGCCTGGATCTTCTGCAGCACGCGGGGCACCACTACGAGGAAGGTGGGCTTCAGGGCGCCGAGGGCGGGCACGACCTCCCGGGGGTCGGACAGGTGCGCGATGCGCATCCCGTTGGCCACGCAGGTCAGCTGCAGCCCGCGGGCCAGCACATGGGCCATCGGCAGGAAGATGATGGTGTTGCCGCTCTCGCGGACCACGCCGGTGTAGGCGGCCGCCACGTTCAGCACCTGTCCCACGAAGTTGCCATGGGTGATGAGGGCACCTTTGGGCGCGGCCGTGGTGCCGGAGGTGTAAACGATGGTTGCCACCGAGTCCAGATCTGCCAGCAGGCGCCGCTCCTCGACCGCCTTGTCGGGTATCCCGGCGCCAAGACGCACCAGCTCGGCCAGGTCCGCTCCCGGGCGGGCATCCATGGTCCAGACCCCCAGGCCCGGCGTCCCGGCCTGTTCGAACCCCTGCTCCAGCAGGAGAGCATGCCCAGCGGTGCCCGCTACCGCGAGGCGCACGTCGGCGTCGGCGAGGATCGCAGCCACCTGGGCAGCGGCCGACGTCTCGTAAACCGGGACGACGACGGCGCCGGCGAACCACGCTGCCATGTCCGCCAGCGCCCACTCGTACCGGGTGGGGGACATGATGGCGAGCGATTCGCCGGGCCGGAGGCCTGCCGCGATGAAGCCCTTGGCCAGGGCCCGGACCTCGTCAACGAACTGCCGGGTGCTCACCTGGCGCCAGGGGTCCGTGATCGCGGCATCCGCAGACCGTACCTCGAAAGCTATGTGTTCGGGGGAGGCCCGGAACCGCTGCATGAGCAGGTCTGTCGCGTTCCGGTGACCGGACGGATCGGCCAGCAGCGGGGTGGTGAACTCTCTCATCGGGCGTCCTTCTCCGAAAGTGTGTGCAAGTGGTCCCGCATCAGGTGCTGGGCGACGTCGAGGAAGTCTGCGACGGCGGCCTGGTCGGCGGCGGCCAGGGCATTGATGTGCTCGTTGGTGGCGTCCAGGAGGGGCCGCATCAGGTTCATCATTCCGCGGGAGGCCGCCGGTGTGGCGCTCACTTGGACCTGGCGGCGGTCATCGGTGCTCCGGTGGCGTGCCACGAAGCCGCGGGACTCCAGCCGGCTAATGATGGCGGTGGTGGTGGCGGGCGTTGCGCCCAATTCTTCGGCGAGTTTTCCCGCGGTGACCGGCCCCGAACGTCCGAGCGCGGACAGTGCCCGGTAATCAGTGAGTGTCAGCCCCATGCCGCGGGCGATCTCCCACTCGGTTTCATTGGCGAGGGTGAACAGGCTCTGCAGGGCCGGCGTGGCCGGGTGGTGCTGCGGCGCGCTCATGTCCACTCCTTAGGTTCCGGATCCCGTTCTTCGACAATCTAGTTCGATGAACTATTATTCAATCTTATTTGATCATCTCCTTGGATTGCTAAAAATGGTGATGCCCGGAACGACGTCTCCAGCCGAATTGGCCGCGGCCCGCTCCGCGGATGAAAGGAAATCCTGGTGAAGGATTCACACCGTAAGTCGCTCATCGTCCTCCCCGTGGTGGTGCTGCTGGCGGCACTCGTCGCCGCGGCAGGCTCGCAGGGCGGGGCCACCCTGGGAGGGATTCCCGTTTTCGCCATGGCAGTTGGGGCCGCGTTCCTCATTCAGTGGCTGGTGTTCATTCCCTCGTTCAAAGCCCAGACCGAGAGGTTTTTCGACCTGACGGGTTCCTTGACCTATATCGCCATCACACTGTTGCTGGTCCTGCTCACCCCGGGGGTCGACGCGCGGGCGCTGCTGCTGGCGGCTATGGTGCTCGCCTGGGCCGTGAGGCTTGGGAGTTTCCTGTTCCGCCGCATCAGCAAGGCCGGCAAGGACGACCGCTTCGACGAGATCAAGCCCTCCTTCGTGCGGTTCCTCAACGTGTGGACCATCCAGGGGCTCTGGGTTGTTCTTACTGCGGCCGCAGCGTGGGTGGCCATCACGTCGGCCACCAGGGTCGGCCTCGACTGGTTCGCGCTGGTCGGTTTCCTGGTCTGGGCCGTCGGCTTCGGATTCGAAATTGTGGCCGACAAGCAGAAGAGCCGCTTCAACGCCGACCCCGCCAACAAAGGCCAATTCATCTCCAGCGGGCTGTGGTCCAAGTCCCGCCACCCGAACTACTTCGGCGAGATCCTGCTCTGGATCGGTGTCGCGATCATCGCCCTGCCGGCGCTGCAGGGCTGGCAGTGGGTTGCCCTGATCTCCCCGGTGTTCGTCACACTGCTGCTCACCAAGGTCAGCGGCGTGCCGCTCCTGGAAACGAAGTCGGACAGGAAATGGGGCGGCCAGGCCGACTATGAGGCCTACAAGCGGAGCACCCCCGTCCTGATCCCCAAGCCCTAGTACCATCCAGCAACGCGGGGTCACCTACGGCCCATCCCGGGGTGCCGGATGGGCCGTAGGTGACCCCGCGTTGCTCTTGCTACTGGCGGGTACCGTGCGTTCGCCCCTCGCGGACCCCGGTTTGGGGTGTAATAGTGGGTCACGACACACAGAGTTAACCGATCCCGACTCGCGGAAACTCGATGATCCTTGGCAAAATGCAGGTGGATCAATTGCTTCTAAAGGAGACCCATGGCCGAGAACACTGCCGAAAACACCAACCGTCGACTGAAGGCCGTACTGGACGTTCTGGCAGAGGAGGTGTGGACGGGCGAGAAGCTGAATGCCGGTGCAGTCCTGGGCGAAGCAATCGCACGCGTTCCGCTCAATGAGTTCGAGCGTGAACTGCTCAGCGGCGGAATTCCCCGCGGCCACAAGACCCTGACCAGCGCCACGGCGAAGTTGGTCAAGGCAGGCTGGCTCGTCAAGGGCCGTTCGGGCTGGACGATCACCGAGGACGGCCAGCGCGCCACCGTCGCGTTCGCTGACCCTGCCGCTTTCGCCGCAGCGCTCGACGCCGGAACTCCCGTTCCCGCCGACACACCCCTTCCGTCCGCACCGGCCGTGAAGCCTGCTGCCAAGGCCGCCGCCCCGAAGACGGCCCCGAAGGCGGCAAAGGTTGCCGAAAAGGTCGCCGGCAAGGCTGCCAAACTGGTCGAAGAAGCGGTTGCTCCCGTCGCCAAGGCGGTCCGCAAACGCAAGGCACCCGCAACGACCCCGGCCGCCGAAACGGCAACGGCCGCGACTCCTGCGGCCGGTGCGGCAGCCCCCGCGGCCGAGGCACTCGCCGTCAGCGTCGAGACCATTGAGCAGCCGGAAGCGGTTGCCGTCGCAGGCGATTTCAACGTCCTGCTGGGCGCGCCGGCCAACTGGGCCCCGCAATACGATGAATCCCAGATGGAACTGGACCTCGTCGATCAGCTCTGGAAGATCGCGGCGGATCTCCCGGCCGGTTCCTACACTTTCAAGATCGCGCTGAACCGCTCCTGGGACGAGAACTTCGGCGCCTTCGGTGCCTTCGATGGCGCCAACCACGAGGTGCACCACCCCGGCGGCCTGCTGGTCATCCACTACGACCACCGGACCCGGGATATCATCCTGCCGTAGCCAGCGCCAGCGACGCGTATTTTTCCTGCTGTCGCGCCAAAGACCCCTCGCTGCCGAATTCCGGCGTCGAGGGGTCTTTTGCGCGTCGCGGGCGGTTTGGCGCGTCGCGGTCCTGCCCGGGCACGGGTGACCGGCCTAGCATTGGATTATGGACACCGTCGAGGTTGATGGGCTTCGGATCGGGTATCAGCGGGTTGGCCAGGGACCGGCACTGGTCCTGTTCCACGGCGTTGGGGAGGACAGCCGGATCTGGGGTCGGCAGCTGGAAGGCCTCTCGGACGAGTTCACAGTGTTCGTCTGGGACGCTCCCGGGTGCGGGCAGTCGGACAACTCGGCTCCTGACTTGTCCGCTGAGGAGCTCGGCACACTCACGGCCGGATACCTGCGCGCGGCCGTGCCGGCAAAGCCGCACCTTCTCGGGCTCTCGTGGGGTTCCCTGGTGGCCCTGGAGCTGTACCGCGGGTATCCCGGAATGCCCGCCTCCCTGGTGCTGGCATCCGCCTACGCCGGCTGGGCGGGCTCACTGCCGCCCGAGGAGGTGGAGCGGCGCTACGCCCAGGTGCTGGCCGAGATCGGCCAGCCGCCGGAGAAGTTCATCAATGAGTGGCTTCCCACCCTCTTCACGGACAAGGCCGATCCCGCCGTGGTTGCAGCTGCCAGCCGGATCATGGCCGACGTGCGCCCGGCCGGGATGCGGGCCCTCCTCTCAGCCAGCGGCCGGGCCGACTACCGCCCGGTGCTTCCCACCATCAGCATTCCCACGCTCCTGCTCTATGGCGCCGACGATCAGCGCTCTCCGCTGAGCGTGGCCCGCGAACTGCACCGCCAGATTCCTGGCTCACAACTGGCGGTGATTCCCGACGTCGGGCATCTCGCCCCCATGGAAGCGCCCGACCCCTTCAACACGGAAGTGCGGAATTTCCTGCACGGCATCGCCGCGGCGTAATCAGGCCCGCGGACTCAGCAGCTGGAACCGTGCCGGCCCGCCGACCGGTTGCTTCGGAACCGTGCAGGCCCGCGGACGGAGCGGCTGGAACCGTGCCGGCCCGCCGATCGAGCGGCTTTGGAACCGTACCGGCCCGCGGACTGAGCAGCTCTAGAACCGTACCGGCCCGCGGACTGAGCAGCTCTAGAACCGCGTCGGGTCCGGCCGCGGAGGCGCGACCGGGCCGGGATCCGGAATCGGCAGCGGACCGGGTACCGGGAACGGACCGGGCGCCGGCGAGGGGCCCGGTTCCGGAATCGGCGCCGGCGGCGGGACCGGCCCGGGCTCCGGCGGGAACGGGTCCCCGGGTTGTGGCTCGGGCGGGGTGGGCCCGGGTTCCGGCGGAAAAGGCTCAGGTTCGCGGGCCGGTGGAATGGTCATGTCAGGCTCCCTCACTCATCGTTGAACGTTGTACGGGATGGTTGATCCGGGCTTACCGGGCGGGTCCAGTTGCTCCGGCGCGCAGGACCTTCAGCTCCCACGGCCGCAGATGCAGCCGGGGCACTGTGGCCCCGGCGGGGTAGTTGCCCAGCACCAGTTCCGCGCTGCCCCACGCAAGCGGAACGTCGGCGTCGTCGAGCGCCACCTCCTGGTCCTGGCCGGAAAAGTTGCCGAGCACCAGCAGCCGGGTGTCCGGCAGCGACCGGACAAAGGCATAGACGTGCTCGTCCCGCGGCAGCAGCATCGTGAAATCCCCATGCGAAACCACGGGCTCGGCATGCCGCAGCTCGATCACCTTCCGGTAGAAGCTGTACACCGAGTCGGGGTCGTCGATCTGGGCGGCGGCATTGATGTGGTTGGCGTTCGGGTTGACGGCAATCCAGGGCGATCCGGTGGTGAATCCGGCATGCCGGGACGCGTCCCATTGAACCGGGGTGCGGGCGTTGTCGCGGTTCAGCGGGGCCAGCGCGGCGAGGACGTCGGCGTCGGTGTGGCCCAGGTGCGTGGTGGCCTCGCGGTGGTGGTCGAGGGCCTCGATGTCGCGGTAATCGCTGATCGCCCCGAAAGTCATGTTGGTCATGCCGAGTTCCTCGCCCTGGTAGACGTAGGGCGTGCCGCGGTGCAGGTGCAGGATGCCGGCGAGCATCTTAGCGGAGAGCTCACGGTACTGGCCGTCGTCGCCGAAGCGCGAGACCGCGCGGGCCTGGTCGTGATTGCCCCAGTAGAGGCTGTTCCAGCCGCGCTCGGCCAGGCCGGTCTGCCAGCGCCCCAGAGTCTTCTTGAGGTCCGTGAGTTTGAGTTTCTTGGGCCGCCACTTGTTGCCGTCCTCCTGGTCCAGGGCGACGTGCTCGAACTGGAAGACCATGTCCACCTCGGCGCGCTCCGGGTCGGTGAAGAGGATGGCCTCGTCCACGGTGACGCCGGGCATTTCGCCGACGGTCAGCAGCGGTCCGGGGCGGCCGGCAAAGACCTCGCGGTGCATCTCCTGCAGGAATTCATGGATGCGGGGGCCGCCGATGTAGAACGGGGTGCCGTCGCCGTAGAGCTTGCCGGCGGCGATGGGCCCGTCCGGCAGCTGGGTGTCCTTGGAGATGAAATTGATGACGTCCATCCGGAAGCCGTCCACGCCCCGGTCCAGCCACCAGTTCATCATCTCGTACACCGCAGCCCGGACCTGCGGGTTTTCCCAGTTCAGGTCCGGCTGCTTCCTGGAGAAGATGTGGAGGTAGTACTCGCCGGTGGACTGGTCGAACTCCCACGCGGGGCCGGAGAACGCTGAACCCCAGTTGTTCGGTTCGGCGCCGGAGCCGTCGGCAGCAGTCCCGCGCGGCGGCCGCCACCAGTACCAGTCCCGTTTGGGGTTGTCCTTGGAGGAGCGCGATTCCACGAACCAGGGGTGCTCGTCCGAGGTGTGGTTGACCACGAGGTCCATGACCAGCTTCATCCCGCGGGCGTGCAGGCCGTCCGTCAGTTCGCGCAGTTCCTCGAGGGTGCCGAAGATCGGGTCGACGTTCCGGTAGTCGCTGATGTCGTAGCCGTTGTCATCCTGCGGCGACGTGTAGATCGGGGACAGCCAGACGACGTCGACGCCGAGGTTGCGCAGGTAGTCCAGTTTGCTGATGATGCCGCGCAGGTCCCCGATGCCGTCCCCGTTGGAATCGGCGAAGCTTCGCGGATAGATCTGGTAGACGACGGCGCTCTGGAACCAACCGCGGGCAGGAGCCGTCAGGGATTCGTCAGTCGGCCGTTCTACCGTCATGGGACTCCTCAGCTGCTTCAGCGGGCTCCGGCGGGCAGCATCGACGCTGACTCACCAACGTCTGATTATTGAACAGTTCCCGCAGGCAGGGAAGACCCCGCCAGAGCTATGTGGACGGGCCAGCACGGGCAGCCGTCCGGAGCCCCTAGTTCTGCGCCGCGATGTTCTTGTCGCGGTCCTCGAACACTTCCTCGCCGGGGCCGGTGAACGCCTTGGAGCGCTCGATCGCCTCGATCGATCCCGTGAACAGCTGTGAGTCGTGCGGATCGGCCGGGTGCCGGCTGTGTTCGTCCGCGGCGGAGATCTTGCCCGGCCGCTTCGCGGAGCCGCCGGAGCCGCCGGAGCCGCCGGAACCGCCGGAGCCGCCGGACGCACCGGACGCGGCGGTGCTGCCGGACCCGAGCGCAGCGGCACTGAGCGATTCGAGCCGGACGTGGGGGAGCGCCGTCGGGTGCTCCTGCTGCAGGAACAGCACCAGCTCCTCGCGGATCAGGCAGCGCAGGTCAAAGAGCGTGGCGCTGTCGGCGGCACTGACCAGGATGCGGACCCGGACGAAACCGGCGGTGGCGTCGGTGATCTGCAGGATGCCCACGCGCTTGTCCCAGAGCTCTGTGCCCGCCAGGACCCGCTTGAGTTCGGCGCGCATGTCCTCGACCGGCGCGCGCCAGTCGAGGTCGAACTCCACGGTCCCCATGACCTCGGACTGCCGCCGGGTCCAGTTCTCGAACGGGGTGGTGGTGAAGTAGGTCGAGGGCAGGATCATCCGCCGGTCATCCCAGATGTGGACCACCACGTAGGTCAGGGTGATCTCCTCGATCCGGCCCCATTCCTTCTGCACCACCACGACGTCGTCCACCCGGATCGCGTCGGTGAAGGCAAGCTGGATGCCGGCGAAGACGTTGACCAGCGAGGTCTGCGCGGCGAGGCCGGCGACGATCGAGATCACGCCGGCGGAGGCCAGCAGCCCTGCGCCGAGGGCCTGGATCGCAGGGAACGTCAGCATGGCGACGCCCAGGGCCACAATAACGATCAGGGCGACGCCGATCCTGCGGGCGAGGATGACCTGGGTGCGGAGCCTCCGGGCGCGGCGGTTGTCCGCCACGTCCACCCGGTAGCGCGAGAGCACCATGGTCTCGATGATGAGGAACACCGCGATCGCCAGCCAGGCGAGGGACCCAATGAGCGCGATCTGCAGCGCGTGGTCCAGGTTGCGGCGCCACTCGGCGTCGTCCGTGGTCAGGCCCAGGGCGATCCGGACGGCGATCAGGCAGAGCGCAAAACGCAGCGGCAGCCGCGCCACCCGGGAGGTCTCGCGGAGGGCGGGCTGGTTGCGGTTGAGCCGGAGCACAATCCGGCGCACCAGCCAGGAGGCGAGGAGCCCGCAGGCCACGGCGAGAGCCACTGCGAGGATGGGGGCCAGGAAGGGCATGGCGGGATCAAGGACGTCTTGCATTACTTAAGCTCTAGCAAGCTTCCGCGGCCAATTGAAATCTGCAGGGGGCAACGTGGGAAGCATCACGGCCGGAGCGGGGGTGCTTCGTCGCCTGCGCGGCTGAGCGCTAAGGGTCCTAAGGCCCTAGTTTGGGCGGCCAAAGACCAGAGAATTGTCCAACCACGCAATTTTCCCAGGGGGAGGGTGCCATGCGCCGGGCTGCGTCATTTGTCACCACGTTTTGCGCTGTCTGCGCCGCTGCCGTGTTTGCCGGCTGCGGGTCACCCGCAGAGGCCCCCGCCACCGGCTCCCCGTCGGCACCGGCTGCCAGCGCGATGGCCAGCGCAACAGCCAGCCCTCCGCAGACCAGCGCCCCCGCGCCCACCGCCACGGTCCCGGCGGGCTGGAAGACGTTCACGACGTCGGACGGCACGCTCGCGTTCGACTACCCGGAGGCGTGGACGGTCAAGGCTGGTCAGTCCGCGGAGGACGGTGCGTTCGTGGAGCTCGTCAGTGACTACGGCAAGACGATGGCGACCTTGCGGACCAATGTGGCGGCGGGGGACGAATGCACGGAGAAGGTCCCTTTTATGGTGTACGACGCCGAGCCCGTCCCGGCGCTGGCCCAGGGCGGGGTGACGCCGCGGTTCGTCTATGAGGGGCGGACCGACCCGTCCCCGGGTGATCCAGGGGACCCGTCCTCGACTGATCCGCCGGAGTCCGTGAGCCTGGCCTACGGCATCACCTCCGCGCCGGAACCCACTGGGGATACGGCCTGCCCCATTTCCCACGTCTTCACCTGGCCGCCCAGCGGCGCCGCGTTCGGCGGTGTCTACGACCCGTTCGACACCACCCCGGGCGGCCCCCCGCACGTGGATACCCCCGAGGTGTACAAGGACACCACCGAATACAAGTACGTCAAGCAGGCGATCACTTCACTGCGGCCGGTCGGAAAGAAATGACGTGAGGATTCCGGCGGCTTCACCCGGCGCCGCCCTCTGCGCCGCTGCCGGCGCCGCCCTCAGTGCGGTGCTGCTGCTAACGTCCTGCGGTTTGGCGCCGGCCCCGCCGGCCGGCGCCGCCTCGGAAAGCCAGAGCCAGGGAAACACTGTGTCCCCGCCCGCCACGACGCCATCCGCCACGACGCCGGCCGACGGCCCGGCGTCGGAGGGACCCGCACCGGGCTGGGCGACGTTCACGACGGCGAATGGGGAGTTGTCGTTCGACTACCCCGCCGGCTGGACGGTCAAGGACCCCGGCGGGGCGCTCGCCGGAGATTTCGTGGACGTGCTGAATGCCGCGGGGAAACCGATGGCGGGTCTGCGGACCAACATCGTCACCGGGGCGGAATGCCTCGATAAGGCCCCGTACCAGGTCTACGATTCGGCGCCCATGCTTGCCCTAGCCGAGAGCGGGGCCGGCGACGGCGGGGTGCCCCGCTACGTGTTCGAGTCCCGGGGCGAGGACGCCGGCGCGGCGGCCACGCAGTCCACCATCGCCGCCTACGGCATCACCACGGTCCCCGAAGGGGCCGGCGATACGGCGTGCCCGATGTTCCACCTGTTCCTCTGGCCGCCGGGCGGTGCCTTCTTCGGCGGGACATACAACCCGGAGAACAATGTCACGCCCGGGGGTCCCGCGCTGCCGTATCTGGAGAAGGCCAGGCTGTACACCTCGACCCTGGAGTACCAGGACATCCGGAAGATGATCACCTCGCTGCGTCCGGCGGGTGCGCCGGTGGGGAACCCGGCGGGTGCTCCGGCCGGGAAATAGCCGTTCCGGGCCTGTCCCGCGCAGTGCCAGCGGGGCTACCCTTGCCGTACCAGCCCGTTCGTCCTGGCACCGCTTTCGGCACTGAGAGGCTCGCCATGAGGATCAACCCTCGCCGCACGGACGCTTCCTCACCCAAGCCGGCTGCCCCCGATGGCAACCCCAAAGCTGTCGACGCCGTTAGCACCAACGTTCCCGCCGATAGCACCGCCAACGCTGCTGCCGATGCCACCCCCGCCGCTGCCGGCCCCGTTCCCGGCCGGCGCCTGCCGAGGCGGCGGAGGGGATGGCGGATCCTCGCCGTGGCGGCCCTGGTTGCCGCCGGTCTGTGCCTGGCCTCGACGGGCGCCAACCTGCTGCTGGAGCGGCAGGAACGGGCCAGCATTACCCCTTATGGCGAACGGATTGAGATTTCCGGCGGAGCGGTCAATGTCCTCCGGAACGGCCACCCCGGCCAGCCGATCGTGCTGCTCAGCGGCCTGGGAACAGCCGCGCCGGCGCTGGACTTCGCCCCGCTGGTCCGCGAACTGGGCGACTACAACGTCACGGTTGTTGAGGGATTCGGCTACGGCTACTCCGACATGAGCGCCAGCGAGCGCAGCAACGAGAACATTAACAATGAACTCCACGAGGTGCTCGTAAAGCTCAGCATCACCCAGCCGTATGTTCTGGCCGGTCACTCGATCGCCGGCTTCTACATGCTGGACTACGCCAACCGCTACCCTGCGGAGGTGGCAGCCGTGATCGGGATCGACGCCACCGTGCCGAAAGCCATGGGCGGGCCGGTGAGCGTGGAGTCAGGAATCCTCGGCGCGGCAGCACGCATGCTCTCGGTCACGGGAGTGGTCCGGGACGTCCTCGCAGTGGCCCCCGGCCTCGCGGAACCGGACGGTGACGCCTACACGCCGCAGGAACGCGAACGCATGCGCCTGATGATGAGCTGGAACTTTGGCAACCAGGCCGTCGCCGATGAGACGGCACGGACCGGGAACAACGCCTCGGACCTGCGCGGACTCAGCTATCCCGACGGGCTGCCCGTGCTCGCTTTCGTCGCCGACGACGGGTCCCCGGAGACCGCCGGCAAGGCTGCGGCGCTCGAGAATCTCCTGAAGAACGTCAAACGCCACGACATCGTCCCCCTCGCCGGAAGCCATTACCTGCACTGGACCCAGTCCAAGCCCATGGCCGAGGCGATCAGGAAGTTTCTCGCAACCCAGTAGCCAGGTCGCCCTTAGGTGTCCGTCCTCAGCTGCTCGTCCTCAGCTGCCCGCCGCCGTCGTCGGAGGCTTATCAGCGGCGGGGTGCCGCGAGCCGGCACGCAGGGCCGTCCGGATGTTGACCTTCGAGGTGTAGGAGATCGAGCCGTACTGGAACAGCCGGACAGCGAGGCGGAGCATCACGGCCGCGCCCACGAAGAGGATCACGATCACGATCGCAGCCTCGGGCAAGCTCAGGGAGCCGAAGCCGTTGCGCAGCAGGGCGGTGACCGGGGCCGAGAACGGGAAGTAGGTGAAGATCTGCACGATCACGGACTGCGGATCGGAGATCACCAGGGCCACGGCATAGAAGGGCACAAAGATCAGCGCCATCATCACGCCCATGAAGTTCCCGGCCTCCTTGGCGGTGGGCATCACGGCGCCGATGGCCACGAGGGTGGTGGTAAACAGGGCGAAGCCGCCGACCAGGATCAGCAGCCCCACCGTCATCCGGACCGGGTCCAGGATCAGCGGCGGCAGGTCCAGCGCCGTGAGACTGAGCTCCTTCGGGAAGAACAGCCGGCCGATCACGACGGGGGAGAGGAACACGAGCATCTGCACCAGTCCGATCCCGAACAACGCGATCACCTTGCCCGCAATGAGCGTCCTCGGTTTGAGGGTGGTCAGGATCATCTCGGTGACGCGGTTCTCCTTCTCCTCCAGCGTGGAGTTGAGCATCTGCCCGGCCAGGAGCACGATCAGCCCGTAGAAGATGACCAGGAAGAACAGCGGCGGAATCACCGAGCCAAGGCCGCCGGACTCCTTGGCACCGTCATAGGTGACCGTCTCGACCTGCACCTTCCCGGCCGCAAGCGCGGACAGCTGGGGTGAACCGATCCTCTGTTCGACGGCGTGCGTCAGCATGGCCTGCGCGACGGCGGCATACTTGCCGTTCTCGAAGATCCCCTTGTCCGCGCCGTGGACCAGAACGGCCGTTGTCTCGGGGTGGGCGGGGTAGGCGAAGTAGGCGTCCACGGCGCCGGACTGCACGGCCTGGATCCCTGCGTCGGGCGATACAGCGGCGGCGGCCCCGAAGACCGCGGCGTCCTGGGCGGTGATCAGTCCGGAGGCATCGGTGTAGGAAATGCTGAACTGGGCGCTTTTCTGGGCCGCGGCAGCGGTGTCCGTGGTGGTGTTGCTGAGGTAAATCAGGCCGAAGACCACGGCCATGATGATCGGGACGGACAGGGTGCCGATCCAGAACCGGCGTTTGGTCACGGTGCGGATGAACTCGAAGCTCACCACCGTGCCGAGGTTGTGCTGCGCCACGGCTACCCCCCTTCCCGCGGCCGGGATGATGCGGGGGCGGCGCTGCCGGCGGCCCCGGCAGTTCCCGAGCCGGAAGGCTGGTTCTGGTCGCCGTAGACCCGGATGAAGATGTCCTCGAGGGAGATCTTCGTGGTGGTGAAGCTCCGGACGGTCACGCCCGCGTCGACCAGGTCCTTGAGGATGACGGCCTCGTCAGTGGCGTCGGTGATGGAGAGCTCCGAATAGTTGGTCTCCTCGAGCATCACCTCGTAGTGCCGTGAGCGGGGGATGGGACCCGTGTGCCTGATCCGGACGATGCGGCCGCCGTACTTGTTCTGTACCTCATCGATCGTCCCGTAGGCTTCCGCGGTGCCGTCCTTGAGCAGGATGACGCGGTCGCAGAGCCGCTCCACCTCCTCCATCTGGTGGGTCACCATGACCACGGTGGCACCGCCCTGCTTCTGCTCGGCGATGATGTCCATCAGAAGGCGCCGGTTGACCGGGTCAAAGCCCTTCGTGGGCTCGTCCAGGATCAGGAGCTCGGGATTGTTCATGATGGTGACCCCGAGCTGGACCTTCTGCTGCTGCCCGCTGGAGAGCTTGTCCAGCACGGCGGAGGCACGGTCCGCCAGTGCCACCCGGTCCAAGTACTCGAGCGACCATCGCTTCGCGGTCCGCCGCTCCATCCCTTTAAGCCGGCCGAAGTAGGTCATGATGTCGATGACCTTTTCCTTCTTGTAGAGCCCGCGCTCTTCGGGAAGGTAGCCCAGCCTGTCGCCGTGCTCGGGTTTGAAGACCCGGCCGTTGATGTGGAGGATTCCGGCGGTGGGCTCATAGATGCCCAGCAGCGCCCGGATGGTGGTGGTCTTGCCGGAGCCGTTGCTGCCGAGGAAACCGAAAGTCTCCCCGGCGCGCACGTCAAAGGAGAGGTCGCGGACCACGGTGGTGTCACCGAAGTCCATTCGGAAGCCGCTGATGTGGACCCGTGCTTCGTCCATTGCGGCTCCCGATACTGCCGGGCTGCCTGCCCGGGTCTTGCTGTTTCTCCGCCTAGACGGCGGGGATATGCCGGTGGCGGCGATGGGCCGGCGTCGGCAGGCCAGCCCTGGTCCGGCCTATGCCGCCCCATGCGTTGGTGTGGGCTTCCTTGATCAGGCCGGTGCCGGCGCATTCGCGGACTGCCATGATGCCGTCCGCGGCCGAGCGCTTGTCATCAAAAGCCTTGGAAATCGCCAAAACCGTACCGTCGGCGCCGAGAAGCCGGAAACGGACATTGTCCTCAGCGTCCGTGAAGATTTCGAATTGTCCTGCCATCTTTTTTGTCCTTTCGGGCAATGCAGCACGGCGGGAGGGTGAGGCACATCCATGTGCCATGCCGTTTTCTCGACACGTCCCCGCAGCGCACTTGACCATTGTTCCCGTCTGGGTGCATGAGAGGTAAGGGGCAAAGGTCCCTATGTGGATAGCGCGTTTCTCCTCTGGCCGTGGTCTCCGGAAGGGGCGCTACATTGGGAGCATGGCTGAGTTTCCGAAGGGTGATTCCGGCGAGTGGGTCCGGCTGTCTGCGCGGGTGGACGGCGTGGTGCAGGCCGTCGGTTTCCGCTACTGGACAGTGCGCCAGGCCGAGGAGCTGGGGCTGACGGGTACGGTCAGGAACAACAGCGACGGTTCGGTGGGCATCGTGGCGGAGGGTCCCCAGTCAGTGGTGCTCCAGTTCCGGGGCTGGCTGCGCTCGCCGGAGGCGCCGGGGCGGGTGGAGACCGTGGAGGAATCGATCTCCCGGGCCACGGGGGCGTTCAGTAATTTCCGGGTGGTGTACTGAGTGTGAGCAGGCCGTGGCCCAGGACGGCTTTGCGGGACAGCGTCCGGTAGCCCTCGCGGTCGAAGAGCACAGTGAGCAGGTCGCCGTCGTGCCCCATGACCAGCCCGGGTCCCCAGAGGGCATGCTCCACGCGGGAGTTCAGTGGGAACGCGTCGGTGCCGCTGGCCTCGTCGACGCCGGCGTCCCCGCTGTCGGCGTCCGCACCTTGGGCGTCCCCGCCGGGGGAGGCAGTACCTAGGCCGGCAGTAACGCCGGCGGCGGCAACACCGTCGGCAGCAACACCGTCGTGCTCCGGCAGCCGCGTGGTGCCGGTGGTGCAGTTGTCGCAGTTCCCGCAGGACCCGGCCAGGTCCTCGCCGAAGTAACCGAGCAGGAACTGGCGGCGGCAGCGGTGCGTCTCGGCGTAGCTGCGGATCATCGCGATCCGGGACTTGTCCACCCGCTCGCGGGCGGCGGCGAGTTCGACGGCGCGTTTCACCACGTGCGCGGGGTCGGCAGCCGGGTCGAGCCGGACGCCGTCGTGGCCGGCGGTGACGGCGCCGGTGTCCTGCAACTGGTTCAGCAGGCCGGTGACCCGCCGGAGCGGCAAAGCGGTCCATTCGGCCAGTGTTGGTGGCGGCAGCGGCCTGCCCGCCTCGCGCAGCACGGTGAGGACGGCCAGCAGCGCGGCCTCGTCGGGGCTGTGGGTGGCGAAGTAGCGCCGCAGCCCGAGGTCTTCAGAACGGTAGTGCAGCACCGCGAGGGCGGGCTGGCCGTCCCGACCGGCGCGGCCGATCTGCTGGTAGTAGCTGTCCAGGGACTCCGGGATGTCCGCGTGGACGACGAAGCGGACGTCGGGCTTGTCGATCCCCATGCCGAACGCGGTGGTAGCCACCACCACGTCCAGGCCGCCGTCGAGGAACTGCTGGTGGACCAGCTCCCGCTCGGAGGACGTCCGGCCGGCGTGATAGGCCGCCGCGCGGAGGCCGTTCCGGGCCAGCTTCAGGGCGTACTTTTCGGTGTCCTTGCGCTTGGCGGCATACAGCAGCCCGGGCCCGCGCCCTCCGGTGACGAGCCCGGCGACCTGTTCGACAACGGCCCGGCGCTTTTCCTTGTCCTCATGGTGGCGGAGCACCTCCAGCCGGATGTTGGGCCGGTCGAAGCCGTGGACCAGGACCAGCGGGTTGGCCATGCCGAGGCGGCCCAGGATCTCCTCGCGCACCGGGGGAGAGGCCGTGGCCGTCAACGCGGCGGTGGTCGGGTTGCCGAGACGCTCGCGGACCTCGCCGAGCCGGAGGTAGTCGGGCCGGAAATCGTGCCCCCAGGAGGAGACACAGTGTGCCTCGTCCACCACGAAGAGGGCGATGTTCAGCGCCGCGATCCGTTCCACCGTGCTGGGCTTGGCCAGCTGTTCCGGAGCGAGGAAGAGGAACGCCGCGCCGCCGTCTTGCACCGCCCGCCACGCACGCTCCTGCTCGGCGGCGCTGTGCGAGGAGTTGACCGCGACGGCGCCGCCGGGCCCCGCCGCTTCCCGTAGCCCGTCCAGCTGGTCCTCCTGCAGGGAGATCAGCGGGGACACGACGACGGTGGGCCGGTGCTGCTGTCGGTGCAGCAGCAGGCCGGGCACCTGGTACATGGCCGACTTCCCATAGCCGGTGGGCATGACGGCAAGGACGTCCCGGCCGGCGGCGAGGGCGCGCATCCCGGCGAGCTGGCCCTCGCGGAGGTGCGTCAGGCCAAAGGTGACGTCCGCGAGCCGGCGGAGCCCGGCGTCGTCGATGGCCTCGGTCATGGGGGCAGCTCCAGTGCGACAGGTTGCGACAGGTTGGGGTGGACAGGGGCGGCCACGGTGCGGGCCGTTGGTCTCAGGGTAGGACTTCCCGGGAAAGTTGCACAAAGTGCGGTGTTGCCGGGAAAGGCAGCCCGAGCCCCGACCGGGGCAAAGGTCCCTCGGCAGCGGGCCCGTTTCTGAGTAGGGTGGGCCCATGCAGAAGATATCGCTCGACGCCCTTGCCCGTCAGCAGATCGCGGCTGCGGTGGCGGCACCGAGCGGCCGTGCCGCGGACACGGCCTTTGGCGGCCATGAGAAAACCCTCCGCCAGACGGTGATGGCGTTCCGGGCGGGAACGCAGTTGAGCGAGCACCAGAACCCGGGAGAAGCGACCGTTTTTGTGCTCCGCGGCTGCGTCCGGCTTCGCTCCGGCAATGACTCCTGGCAGGGGAAGACCGGGGACCTGCTGATCGTGCCGGACGGGCTGCACAGTCTGGAAGCCGAAGAGGACTCGGCGATCCTGATGACCGTCGCGAAAATAAAGACCTGACGGCTGGGCCGCAGGCCGGCAGACCAGGCGAGGTGCCGGCCCCGGGCCGGATTACCGCAAGGAGCAGGACATGACTGTCATCCCTCTCGAAGAAGTCCCCGAGACCCGGCGGTGGTGGGCTCGGTTCGCCTTCGTCGCGGTCGTCTGCGCGGCGGCGGTCCCGCTGGTGGCTGCCGGGCTGGCGGGCACTATCGCGCTGCTGGTGACGGCGGCCGGCGGGCTCGTGGTGATGGTGGCGGGGATCTACTGGTTCCTCATCAGCCGCGGCCTTCTGCGCTGGTTTGCGCTGGCGCTGGCGGTACTCGCCCCGCTGGTGGTCCTGTTCCTGTTCATCCAGGCGGGCCTGCTGCTGGAGGTCATGATCACCGTCGGGCTGGTTTTTGTGGCGCTGGTCTGTGCCCGCGCTGCCCTCCGGGAGCCGCGGGAAGGGTCGAAGATGGTCGAGTACCCGGCCCCCTCCTGGCGGCATCCCTTCGTGGTGATGAATCCGCGGTCCGGCGGGGGCAAGGTGGTGAAGTTCGAGCTGCAGCGGAAGGCGGAGGAACTCGGCGCCGAGGTGGCGCTGCTGGAGGGCCCGGACAAAATCGACGTCGCCGCCCTGGCCCGGGACGCGGTGGAACGGGGAGCGGACCTGCTCGGCGTCGCCGGTGGCGACGGAACGCAGGCGCTGGTGGCCGGCATCGCGGCCGAGCACAACCTGCCGTTCCTGGTGATCAGCGCCGGCACCCGCAACCATTTCGCCCTGGACCTCGGCCTGGACCGGGAGGACCCCACGGGCTGCCTGGATGCCCTCCGGGACGGCGTCGAGCTCCACATCGACCTGGGCAAGATCAACGGCCGCACCTTCGTCAACAATGCCTCCTTCGGGGTCTACGCCGAGGTGGTGCAGAGCCCGGAGTACCGTGACGACAAAGCCGGCACCGTGCTGCAGATGCTCCCGGACCTGATCAAGGGCGACAAGGGCGCGCGGCTGCACGCCCGGATGGACGGCACGAGGGTGGACGGGCCGCAGGCGGTGCTGGTGAGCAATTGTCCCTACGGCAGCCATGACCTTGCCGGCCTGGGCCGCCGCACCCGGCTCGACCGGGGCGTGCTCGGTGCGGTGGCGCTCTCCGCCTCCAGCACCCGCGAGGCTGTCAGCCTGCTGCGCCGGGCGTCGAAGCGTGGCCTGATCCAGCGCACCGCCGCGGAGGTGGTGGTCGACGCCGATGCCCCCGAGATCCCCGTCGGAGTGGACGGCGAGGCGCTGATGATTCCCACTCCGGTGAGGTGCACGATCGAACCGGCCGCGCTGCGCGTCCTGGTGCCGCGTAGCCGTCCCGGCGTCCCGCCCGCCCAGCCGGCGCTGGACCTGGTCCGGCTCCGTGAGCTCGCATGGGGGCACGTGGCCCGGTCGTCCGCGCCGGCAGCCGCGGGGGCCTGAACCGCGGAACTACTGGTTGTGCCGGGCCCACAACTGCAGCCCGACGAGCAGCCGCATTTCGGGATCGTCAAGGTCCAGACCGAAGAGGGTCTCCACCCGGGACAAGCGGTACCGGACTGTGTTGACGTGCACATCCAGGGATTTCGCGGCCTCGATCGCGTTGCCGCCGCAGCTCAGGTAGGCGTGGATGGTCTCTTCGAAGGACTTCTTATGCTGTCCGTCGTACTCGGCAATCCTGAGCGCGTGGGTCCCGGGAAGCTGGCCGGACGCCGTCAGCGACGACACGATCTGGCGCAGCTGCAGGCGTGCGCCGAGGGAGTCGTCGTCGGCCACCACGTCATCGGAGCCGGCCGGGATCCGGCCCTCGGCGACGTTGCGGACCAGCTCGGACAGGACCAGTTCCGCGTTGGCCCGGGACTCAGCGGTCCGGTCGATCGTGGCCGGGACGCCCAGGGCGGCCAATACCGGGCGTCCGAGCAGTCGCCGCGTATTCTGGACGATTTTGAGAATCGCGCCGCGCTGGAAGTGCCGGGACGATTCCGTGGTTTGCGGCAGGACGATGTACACAATGCTGTCCGAGAGCCCACAGACAGCGGAGGGCAGCCGGATGGCGCAGGCGGTCCGGATGGTGTCGAAAAGCCGCAGGCGTGACTGCAACGTTTCGGCCGCCACGGCTTCGGCCGGCCAGACGCTGAGGGCGGCGACCCGGATGGAAGCGGCCGAGATGCCCAGCCGGAGGGCGGCCAGTTCGGCGCGCTCGGGTTCGAACAGCAGCGGCTGGACCAGATCCATCTGGCGGGTGAGGTTCGAGACGTACGTCGTGCGCTTGTGCAGGATATGGAGCGCGGCAACGTTGGCGGCCTCGCGCAGGATCCGGTGCGCGTCCTCGTTGTGGTGGTCGGCGCGTTCCAGGAGCCAGAGCGATCCCAGCACGGCACCGCCGGCCCGGACGGCGATCGCGGTGCGACGGAGCAGGGGGTCCTCCGTCGCCACATCCACCGCGTCACTGGCGGCGTGGACGCGCCGGTAGTCCTTGTCGGTTTGGACGGAATGCGGGACATGCAGACGCAGGATCGAGTTTCGCCGGGTCTCGTCGATGGGCTGGTCCGGGAGGGTCGAGTAGGCCAGGATCGACTGGTCCGGATCGGCGATGGCGATGGCGCCGCCGGCCTGGGCCGCGACCGTGTTGGCCAGATCGAACAGGTCCCCGGGACGGATGTCCACCAGGGTGCGGCCCGACAGGCGGTGCGGGACGACGGCGGCGTCCATGATCTCCGCCAGCTGGTTCCACGGCACCGAGTCGGAGGCCCGGAAGAGGGCCATCCCCGTTTCCCGGGCAGCGGCGCGGAGGGCGGCGTCCGGGCTGCCGTTGGATTTATAGACGATGGCGACATATCCGGCGTCGTGGAGCTCCTGGACCTTGCCGCGCAGCCGCTTCCCGGACAGCGACAGGCCGATGGCCAGGGCGACAGCGCCGGGGAACCTGGCGGGCGGCGCCGTCGAGTCGTACAGCACCGAGCCGGCAACCGTCTGCTGGTCATCGGCCGGCATTTCGACGAGGCTGACAATCTCCGAGCCGGCCGAGCGCGCCACATCGGCAAGGGTGGGCAGCGCCTGGCTCTCCGCCGCGGGGAACCCGGTCACGGTTTCGCCCGACACGTTGTTTGGTAGCAGCTGCTAATGACGGGCCCCTCAATTTGTCGTTAACTCCATAGTGGCACGGGGTTCCGCTTTCTACGCTGAACCGTAACGCACGCACGCAGGGGAAAGGCCGGCATTGAAAATCAGCGAAGCCAAACAGCTCATCCAGGTCAAAGCCCCCGTCTTATCCCGACGACGCCGGGTGCTGGCCAACGCCTTCAATGTGGAGGAATACCGGAAAGCGGCACAGCGGGTGCTGCCGGCAGGGATCTTTGACTACCTCGACGGCGGCTCCGAAGACGAGGTGACGCTCCGCCGCAACCGCGCTGTCTTCGATTCCTGGGCGCTGATGCCCAGCTGGGGCCCGGTCTCCGGACCCGACACCAGCACCACCCTGCTCGGGAAGAGCAGTGCCCTGCCCCTGACGTTGACGCCCACCGGCGCCACCCGGCTGTTCCATCCCGAGGGCGAGCTGGCCGTCGCGGCTGCCGCCGACCGGGCCCGCATTCCCTACGGGCTGGCCGGGCTGAGCACCGTCGCCATGGAAACCATTGCGCAGAACCACCCGGGCCTGGACCGCTGGTTCAACTTCGGGCTCACCTCCGACGCCCAGGCCCTGAAGGACAAACTGGCGCGCTGCGACGCCGCCGGATTCCACACACTGATTGTCGGCGTCGACACCCGGGCCCTGGGCGCCAGGGAACGGGACCTGCACAACGGCTTCACCGCGCCTCCCGCCCTGACTCTGTCAACCATCGCGGACATCGGCCGGCGGCCGTCCTGGTGGATCAACTTCCTGAAATCGGACGGCATCAGCTTCCCGAACCTGGACCCGCGCAGCGCCGCGGCCACCTCCGTGGTCACCCCGTCGATGTGGCAGCACATCCTGGGCCATTCGGATGCGACCAGCGGATGGGGCGAGCTGGAAGCCCTGCGGCAGGCGTGGCACGGAAAGATCGTGCTCAAGGGCTGCGTCAACCCGGCCGACGTCGAAAAGGCCGCCCGGATCGGACTGGACGCCGTCCAGCTGAGCAACCACGGCGGCCGCCAGCTCGACCACATGCTCAGCCCGATGGATGTGCTGCAGGAATCCCGGCAGCGGGTGGGCGATTCCATTGAGATCTATGTGGACTCGGGCATCCGCCGGGGCAGCGACGTCCTCAAGGCGCTGGCGCTGGGCGCCGACGCCTGCTCAATCGGCAGGGCCTACCTCTACGGACTGGTGGCGGCGGGCTCGCCCGGAGTCGGGCGCATCATTGAGATCTTCGAAGACGAACTGCGGCGTACGATGACGTTGGTGGGCGTTTCCAGCATTTCCGAGTTGAAGGCTCGAGGCGGGGAAATTCTGCGGGACATCCGTCATTCCGGAGAAATTCTTGAAACAACAGCGTCAGGCAACACGCACTAACGAGTTCTGAACTTGCAGGCACACAGTGCCCTCCTCCCGCAGACTTGCGGGAACCAAGGGACTCTCTGAACAGCTAAGGAAACCATGCGCACCCGATACCTCCTCCCCGTTCTCACCATAGCCACGGCCCTCTCGCTCTCCGGCTGCGTCAACAACAGCGAACCGGCCGCCACCGGCTCGGCCTCCGGAACCGCGGACGCCATCGACGTGAAAAAGAACGACGCCATCGCCGCGTCGCTGCCGGAGAAAATCAAGAGCGCCGGCGTGCTCAACGTCGGCATGGCCAACAACTACCCGCCCAACGAGTTCAAGGACGACAACGGTGCGCCGGCAGGCTGGTCAGTGGACCTCACCAACGCCCTGGGCAAGGTCATGGGCCTGAAGGTCAACTTCGACATCGGCACCTTCGACAACATCCTTCCCGCCGTGCGCGCAGGAAAGGATGACATGGGCATGTCCTCCTTCACGGACACCCTGGAACGCGAAAAGCAGGTCGACTTCGTCAACTACTACTCCGCCGGCATCCAGTGGGCCTCACCCAAGGGCAAGACCGTGGACCCGGACAACGCCTGCGGACTCAAGGTCGCCGTCCAGGCCACCACCTATGAGGACACCCACGAAGTGCCCGCGAAGTCGAAGGCCTGCACCGACGCCGGCAAGCCGGCCATCACCATCTTCAAGTACGACGCGCAGGACCAGGCGACCAACGCCCTCGTGGTGGGACAGGTAGACGCCATGAGCGCCGATTCGCCCGTCACCCTCTACGCGATCTCCAAGACCAAGGACAAGCTGCAGACCGCCGGCAACGCCTTCGAAGTGGCCCCTTACGGCATCCCCGTGGCCCAGGGCAGCGCATTCACCCCGGTCCTGCAGAAGGCCCTCCAGACGCTGATCGACGACGGTACCTACAACAAGATCCTGTCCAAGTGGGGAGTGGAAGCCGGCGGAATCAAGACGGCGGCACTCAACGTGGCAGCCAAAGGGTGATAGCGCATGAGCGAGCCGGAATCCGACCGGATGCTTGAGGCGGAACCCGGCAGGCACGGGGAGTCCGGCAGGACGCCCCGGGCCGGCCGGGGCCGTCACGACGACGACGCGCCGCCGGAAGAGATCGTCGCCATCCCGCTGCGCCACCCGTGGCGGAACGTCGTGGCAGTAATCCTCGTCCTCGGGCTGGCGGTCTTCGTGCTGGACGCCGCCCAGCGCCCGGACTACGGCTGGCCGGACGTGGGCAAGTACATCTTCGACCGCCGGATCAGCCAGGCGGCGTGGGTGACGTTGTGGCTGACCATCTACGCGATGATCGGCGCGATCGTCATCGGCCTGCTGCTGGCCATCATGCGGCTTTCGCCGAACCCGGTGCTGAAGAGCATCGCCTGGCTGTACATCTGGATCTTCCGCGGCACCCCGGTCTACGTGCAACTGGTGTTCTGGGGCATCGTGTCCCTGATCTATCCGGTGTTCACGCTGGGCATTCCGTTTATGGACCCGTGGGTGACCATCCCGAATGAGATCTTCACCAACCTCTTCATCACCGCCGTGATTGGGCTGGCGCTGAACGAAGCCGCCTACATGTCTGAGATCGTGCGCGCCGGGCTGTTGTCCGTGGACGAGGGGCAGGCAGAGGCCTCGACGGCCCTGGCGATGTCCTGGGGCCAGACGATGCGGTTCGTGGTGGTTCCGCAGGCGATGAAGATCATCATTCCGCCCACCGGCAACGAGGTGATCTCGATGCTCAAGACCACCTCCCTGGTGGCCGCTATTCCGTTGAGCATCGACCTCTATGGGGTATCCCGCGGTATCTCCGCGGTGACGTTCACTCCGGTGCCGCTGCTGCTGGTGGCGTCCCTTTGGTACCTGCTCTTTACCTCTGTCCTGATGGTGGGCCAGCACTTTATTGAGAAGCGCTTCTCGCGCGGAACCGGCCGGGTCAAGACAGGCAAGGAACCGGCGACGCCGGCAACGGCACCGACGGCGGGTCCCGGCGAGCCCGGGGCACCGCTCGGAAACGACTTTGGAGGAAAAGGATGACGGACGCGCCGATGGTGCTTGCGGAGCGGGTCTCCAAGAATTTCGGCACCAACAAGGTGCTGCGGGGAATCAGCCTGGAGGTGGACCCGGGCGAGGTGCTCTGCATTGTGGGGCCCAGCGGTTCGGGCAAGTCGACGTTCCTGCGGTGCATCAACCACCTCGAACGGGTCGACGGCGGCCGGCTCTCGGTCGACGGCCAACTGGTTGGCTACCGCCAAAAGGGGGACAAGCTCTACGAGCTGAAGCTCAAGGAAGCAGCCTTCCAGCGCCAGGAAATCGGAATGGTCTTCCAGCGGTTCAACCTGTTTCCGCACCTGACCGCGGTGGAAAACATCACTCTGGCCCCCATCCGGGTGAAGGGTATTTCCAAGGCCAAAGCCACCGCCCGGGCCATGGAACTGCTGGAGCGTGTGGGCCTGGGCGACAGGGGGGACGCCTACCCGGCGCACCTGTCGGGCGGGCAGCAGCAGCGCGTGGCCATCGCCCGTGCCCTGGCCATGGACCCGAAGCTGATGCTCTTCGACGAGCCCACCAGCGCCCTGGACCCGGAACTGGTGGGCGAGGTGCTCGACGTCATGAAGGAACTGGCCAAGAGCGGCATGACCATGATCGTGGTGACCCACGAGATGGGCTTCGCCCGCGAAGTGGCGGACACCCTGGTCTTTATGGACGAGGGCGTGGTGGTGGAAGCCGGACCGCCGCGGGAGATCCTGAGCAATCCGCAGCACGACCGGACCAAGGCGTTCCTCTCCAAGGTCCTCTGACGCCGGTTCGCTGAGGCCGGGAGCCGACCACGCGGCGGCGGATCTCTGACCCGGCCGGCCCGTCCTTCGTAGACGACCTTAGCTGAAGCCATCGGCGCGTTGCCAAAAATGGAGAAGGCGGCGCCGTGGTGCACGCCGCCTTCTCCGCGCTGGGGGTTTAGCTGTCGAACATGATCACCTGTCGCACGGCCAGGCCGTCGGCAAGCTGGTCGAGGGAATCGTTGATCTCAGACAATGCAATTCGCCCCGAGATCAGTTCCTCGATGGGGAGCTTGCCTTCTCGCCACAGTTGGGCAAACACGGGGATATCGCGTGAAGGCACTGCCGAGCCGAGATAGGAGCCCACGATCGTGCGGGCCTCACCCGTAAGACCAAGAGGTGCAATCGTTGAACGTGCCGCGGGAGAGGGGAGTCCCACAGTTACAGTCGTACCGCCAATGCCGGTGGCGGCGACGGCCGTCTCAAACGCGCGGGGGTGCCCCGCTGCCTCGATCACAATGGTTGCCTTGATACCGTTTTCCTCGAGTTCGGAAGGCGAGTACACCGCGTCGGCACCGAGCTCGGTGGCTCGTGTCAGCTTCTCGGGGTTTGCGTCGACGCCGATAACCTTGCCTTTGCCGAGCGAGATTGCGGTGATGAGCGCGGCCATTCCCACCCCGCCCAGACCGACGATCATCACCGAGTCGCCGTCCTTTGGTTTACCCGCGTTGATGACGGCACCGCCGCCGGTCAGCACTGCACATCCCAGCACGGCAGCGATCTCTGGCGGGACGTCCGCACCGACTGGGACGACCGACTGCCGGTTCAGTACGGCATGTGTCGCGAAACCGGAAACGCCGACGTGGTGCGAGATGTCGGCGCCGTCGCGGTGCAATCGGTAATGTTCGCCCACGAGGTAGCCAGCGTTGTTCGCGGCGGTACCAGGCGTGCACGGGAGCTTCCCGTCCGTGAGGCAGTTGTCGCACTCGCCGCAACGAGGCAGGAAGACAGTAGTTACCTGCTCTCCGATTTTGAGATCGGAGACGTTCGCACCGACCTTCTCCACGATTCCCGAGGCCTCATGGCCGAGCAGCATGGGGGTGGGGCGAATACGATTGCCGTCGACAACGGAGAGATCGGAGTGGCAGAGACCTGCGGCGCGGATTCGGATCAAGACTTCGTCCGGACCGGGCTCGTCGAGGTCCAACTCCACGATCTTCAGCGGCTTCGACTGCGCGTATGGGCGGGGCATTCCGGTTTCCTCGAGAACAGCTCCGGTGATTTTCATAGGGACTCCTTGGATTTAGCAGAATGTTGTTGTCGGTGTTGATGAGGTGCGGCACGGGTGGATGCGCTCCGCTCGACTTACGTCCACCGTGCCGGCTTTCCTTCCCGGCGGATCACCCTGACGCCGATGCCAACTGGACGCGCATCACCCTCGGTAGACCCAGGCAGCGGCAGTCAGAATCCGCCCAATCTGATACCACGTGGCTGGATGCAAGGTGGATCCTCACCGCCAGCAAGGTGGGCTCATCCCGAATGATGATCCACCTTGGGAGATCAGGACGGCTTTGTCCTTTCGGTCGGATCGACACGCGTACTCCTTTGTCCGGTCGAACGTACCGGGTACTTACTTTCCTGACTAGGCTGCAGCAACCGGCATCGAACCGTCATCGAACCGTCATCTAGATGCAATATTTTGTGGATTCCCTGAAACTAGCAGGCATATCACCCTCTTACAACACTATTGACCGTCTCAATATATTCGGCTAGCGTGACCGGCATCGTTCCTTTAACCGAGCGACAACTACCGCTGGCGAGGCGAACGGAACGCCAATCAAAGGAGATGCCACATGGTGAATGAGATTAAGCTTCACATTCTGGAATCGGGCACGATGGAGGCTGACTTGTCTTGGCTCTTGTTGAAGCCGGGCCGGGTTATCAAGGACCGGGACCATCGGCACGAGGACCGTGCCTGGGGGCAAGTGCCGACCCACGCGGTCCTTATCGAGCATCCCGAGGGCCGAATCCTTTGGGACACGGGCGTGCCCCGGAACTGGGAGAAGCACTGGGCGCCCACAGGATTCGACAAATTCTTCCCCGTGCTTGATGATCCTGCGGCCGACACTGGGTACCTCGACTCGAGCCTCGCGCAACTCGAACTCGCGCCCGAAGACATCGATGTGCTCGTACTCTCGCACCTTCACTTCGACCATGCGGCGAATGCGCGGATGTTCAACAACGGCAAAACGCGCATTTTCACCAGCCAGGCAGAGCTCGATGGGGTTGCTTCCATCACGGGATACAGCCAAGGCGCACACATACCGGACGATTTCCTGGGACTCGACATCGGTGGGATCAAAGGTGACGAGGAGATCATGCCCGGGGTGAGCGTCATCCAGACCCCCGGGCACACCTGGGGCACCATGTCGTTGCGGGTCGATCTGAAGAATGACGGCACCAAGCTTTTCACCTCGGACGCCGTTTATCTCGCAGACTCCTGGGGGCCGCCCGCAGTGGGGGCCGCAATCGTTTGGAACAACCTGGCATGGCTGGAATCGGTGGAGAAGCTTCGCAAGATTGCGCAGGAAACGAATGCAGAAGTCATCTTCGGGCATGACGAGGAGCAGAAGAAGGAACTCACGCTCGCGCCGAACGGCTACTACTCGTGATCATCTACGACTTCCGCTGCTCAAGCGGACACCGATTCGAATTCGGCGTGGGGTCAATGAGCGCGCCCAACCCTTCATGCCCGGGATGTGGGGCGGCGACGAACCGCATCCCGAGTCGTATGCACATCGGGGGTGTGGCTGATTCTGGACCAAGCCGGGCAGAGATGCCGCACAGCTGGGAGGGTATCGGCCGGGGACACCCGGACGCCGTGGCGCACTGGCGAAAGAAGATCCAGGGGCGCGAGAAAATCGAGGAAAAATATCCCGAGCTCGCAGGCGACCGACGCCCCGTCCTCGCCCACGAGGGCATCTTCTCGGGCCGGCCCCTGCGGGCCGGCGACGATATCGGTGCGTCGGTTGCTGCGGCCACCACGGCCGCGCAGCTCCAATCAAACATCGCTTCCAAGGAGGAAAAGTGACTGAAACGGTAACGGCGAGCACTGTCGGAGCGGCGACCAGTGGCGGGACGGGGACCAAAGTCGGGACGGCGATCGTCCTCGCCGACGTCGACAGAATCGAATCCCGAACCTACGAGATGCCGAGACCCGTCGCGGGAGGCCTCGTCATGAAGATGATCCGCGCCAATGTGTGCGGCTCTGACGTGCATATCCTTCACGGGAACCATCCGCTGGTTCGTCCCGGCTGCGTAATGGGGCACGAGGGAATCGGCAGGGTTGCCGCGTTGGGAGAGGGAGTCACGACAGACTTTGCGGGCGAGCCGCTCGCAGTTGGAGACCGAGTCGTCGCGACCTACTTCCAGGCCTGCCGCCGATGCCCGGAGTGCAACAACGGTCACGGCAACATCTGTCGAAACGCCTACACGGGCTGGTCGACGACGTCGGACGTTTCGCCGCACTTTTTCGGAACCTTCGGCACCTACTACTCCGTGGGCTCCAACCAGGCCGTCTACAAAGTGCCGAACGGTGTCTCGTCGAAAGCGGCGTCTTCGGCCAACTGCGCCCTGTCGCAGGTGTACTACGGATGCCTCCTCGGCGAGGTCTCCTACGGCGACAAGGTCGTCATCTTCGGTGCGGGCGGCCTCGGTGTGTGTGCCGCTGCCGTCGCGTCGACCTTCGGCGCCGAAGTGTTCGTCGCGGAGATGGTGCCCGGTCGGCTCGAGAAGGTAACGGCGTTCGGGGCCAGACACACGATCGATCTTTCGCAGGCAGCAGACGGTGACAGCCGCGTTCAGCTCGTCAAGGATGCGACTACCGGCGGCGCAGACGTCGTCATCGACGTCACGGGCGTGCCCTCGGCGTTTTCCGAGTCGGTTCGATCCGCCCGCTCGGGCGGCATCGTCGTCGAGATCGGCAATATTTCACCGAACAAGTACACGGACTTCGACCCCGGTCTGTTCACCCGCACCGGCGTCCAGATCCGTGCAGCCATCCGTTATCCGCTGGAGGTGCTTGGGAAGGCGGTGCGATTCATCGCAGAAACCCCGCACTTCCCGTGGGAGTCGCTTGTCGACGCTGAATACACCCTCGATCAGGTGACCGACGCGGTCGCTGCTGCCGAATCACGGCAAGTGACCCGCGCGGGCATCATCATCGACGACTGAACTGCATTGTCGGGGGCGGCCAAGCCGCCCCCGACGACCCCCATCGAACTCTGGAGAACAATGTCCCACACCACTAACGCCTCCGTTGCAACCAAGACAGACGTCACGACTGCGTTCATCGGCGGCAAGCACGTCGCCGCGTCTGGCACCTACGAGAACATCGACCCGGCAACGGGCGCAGTGCTCGGTGACGTCTCGCGTTGCGATGCAGGAGACGTCGACCGTGCCGTTGCAGCCGCCCGGGCAGCGCAGCCTGGCTGGGCTGCAACCAAGCCCGAGGTCCGGGCCGACCTGCTGCAGGCTCTTGCCGCAGCGATCCTGGCGAACGGTGACGAACTCGCCCGTTTCGAATCGGAGGATACGGGCAAGCCGACCACGCAGGCGCGTGCCGATGCTACCGTGGTCGCCCGCTACTTCACCTTCTACGGCCGCGCCATCGACTCGTACTATGGATTGAGTCTGCCCGTCGACGAGGCTTTCCACGTCTACACCCGTCGTGAGCCGCTCGGCGTCTGCGGCAGTGTCATCGCTTGGAACTACCCCATGCAGCTGTTCGGGCGGGCAGTCGCCCCCGCACTTGCCACGGGGAACACGGTCGTGATCAAGCCTGCCGACGAGACCCCGCGCACAGCAGTACGAATCGCGGAACTTGCCGTCGAGGTCGGCATCCCGGCCGGGGTTCTCAACGTCGTCACCGGAATCGGCATCGAGGCCGGTGCGGCACTTGCATCGCATCCCGGCATCGACCACATTGGATTCGTTGGATCCACCGCGGTCGGCACGTCGATAGCAACAGCCGCGGCACGGAACGTGATCCCAGCAGTACTCGAGCTTGGTGGTAAGAGCCCGCACATAGTCTTTCCTGACGCTGATCTCGATCAGGCGGCGACCTACATTACGAAGGGGATACTGCAGAACGCAGGTCAGACGTGTTCGGCCGGTTCCCGCCTTCTCGTGCACGCAGATGTTGCGGAGGAACTGCTGGCGAAACTGAAGATTACATTCGAGGCCGTAACACTCGGACCCGGGTCGGAGGACCCCGACCTCGGACCACTGGTCTCGCTCAAGCAGCAGCAGAGGGTGATGGGACTCGTCGAGGGAGCAGCCGGGAGAGTCGTCACAGGCGGCCAGGTACCGACCAAGTTCGAAGCCGGGGCCTTCTTCGAACCCACGATCATCGCCGACGTCAACCCGGCGGCCGACATAGCGCAACAAGAGGTGTTCGGCCCCGTTCTCGTGGCCATGACCTTTAAGGACGAGGATGAAGCCGTGGACCTGGCGAACGGCACTGACTACGCGCTCATGGCGGCGATCTGGACGAGCGATGTTTCGCGGGCTCACCGCCTCGCCGCGCGTGTGCAGGCCGGGCAGGTGTACGTGAACGCATACGGGGCAGGCGGCGGAGTGGAGTACCCGTTCGGCGGGTTCAAGAAGTCAGGGTACGGGCGAGAGAAGGGCGTGGAGTCGCTCGATTCCTATACCGCGACCAAGACTGTCATCGTGAAACTCTGAGGCGGACCCAACCAGTAGTTCGCTGTCCGAATCTGAAAGGACTGACATGTCCCTCGCCCTAACCTATGCGCGCCATGCACTTGCGCCGCTGACGCTCTCCGGGGAGCGCAGCGAGTGGATGCGCGCGCTGTTGTTTGACTACCTCGCAATCACGCTCGGCGGTGTCGAACGCGAATCTGCGCGCTCTGCCAGGGCGGCCTACTCCCCGCTCACATCATCGGATGGGCCCGCATCGATGATCGGTGTCGGGGACAGGCTCGGAACCGAGGAGGCAGCGCTCGTCAACGGTATTACGGCTCACGGTCTGGAACTCGACGACACTTTCGAGGAAGCATCGCTCCACCCGGGCGTCGTTGTGTTCTCTGCGCTTCTCGCTGTGGCCGAGGAGCAGGGAGCCGAGCTGGGTGAAGTGCTCGATGCCGCCGCCGTCGGATATGACATCATGTGCCACGTCGGCGTCGTCCTCGGCGCGGCCGAAAGCTACGGGCGAGGATTTCACCCAACGGGCGTGACCGGCGCGATCGGGGCAAGCGCGGCCGTCTCGCGGCTTCGTGGGCTGGGTGAGGACCAAACGAGGAACGCCATCGGCGTGGCAGCCGATCTTGCTGCAGGATCGCTCGAATTCCTCTCGGACGGTGCATGGACGAAACGCCTGAACGCCGGCCACGCGGCCGCCGTCGGCGTGCGTGCTGCTCGTCTCGCAGGTGCCGGATTCATTGCGCCGCAGGCTGCGCTGGAAGGGCGCGATGGTTTCTTGGTCAACTACGGCCAAGGCTTCACGCCTGGCCGCGTCCTACCCATCGAAGCGGGGGAGTATGCCTGGCGTACGAGCATCAAGCTCTACCCCTGCTGTCGCTATATGCACGGCAACCTTGATCTCTTGCTCGACGTCGCGGCCCAACGGCCGGGACTCACTTCATCCGATATCGAAGACGTCGAAATCGCAGTCATCGAGGCAGGGGCTCGGCTTGTGAGCCTGCCCGCCGATGCCAAGCTTCGTGTCGAGTCTGCTGTCGATGCACAGTTCAACATGCCCTTCGGCGCGGCACTCGCACTTACGACAGGTACGGCGAGCGTCGAACAGTTCGATCATGCCGCGGAGCTCGCCGCCGACCTCTTGCCGCTGATGCGAAAGGTACGCTGCGTGACGTCTCCGGCTGTTGAACGGGCGTTTCCCGCTGCATGGACGGCCGAGGCGCGGGTGACGCTCGCGGATGGCACAGTGCTGACATCAAGCACGAACGCCTTTCGAGGGTCACCCGGGGCGCGACCCACGCGGGACGACTTGCTCATGAAGGCGACCGGTCTCATCGGCGCTGAGCGGGCCCGGAAATTGCTCAACGTGTTCGAACAACCTCGGACGGAACCCGCACGATTGCTTCTTGCAGACCTTGCAGTATCGGTGCTGGAACCTAAGTAGGGTGACCGGGTGCCGCTGACTGCCCTGCGTGCTCGGGGTCGGGAGTCGTTGCTTCCGCTGGAGAGGGTGTGAGGCCGCCCCCTGGAGGACGCGGGATTTTCAACGTGGGCGCCAAGGGGTTAGTGGAATGGGCGGTGCGCAGTTGTTCGTGCGGGGGAACATGAGGATGGGCAGTCGGTGCCATCGTCCTGGCGGCGTGCGGTTCAGGCTGAAGCCTGGCCGACGGCATTATCCCTCGTGGCAGCCGCGACGCGCGCGTCGAAATTGGCGGCCAGCAGCTCGCCGGAGTGGACGATATGCCGCTGCATCGCGGTTCGCGCTGCTTCTGGATCGTGGGCCTGAATGCCTTTAAGTAGTTCGGCGTGGTCATCCACTGTGGCCCGCGGCCAGCCCGGGATGGATGAGTAGAACTGCCGCGGGACGTACCGGGTGACCATACCCAGCGCCCAGATGATCTTCCGGGAACCGGCCATCAGGTTGATCTCACGGTGGAAGGCGTGGTTCTTCTCTTCGAGTAGCGCATGGTCATTCCGGGCGGCGGCGGCGATCAGCTCGTGGTGCAATGCCTCGAGTTCGGCAACCTCCTGCTCGGTCCCTTTGGCGGCCGCCAGAGCGGCCAATTCCCCGGCAATCAGGGCCTGGACCTGGAAGAGGTCGCGGATGTCCTGTCCGGTCAGCGGCGCCACGAGGAACCCCCGCCGCGGCACCAGTTCCAGGAAGCCCTCCACTCGAAGGGCCTGCAGCGCCTCGCGCGCCGGCGTCGTTGAGATACTCAGGGCCTCGCCTATGACCTCGGGGCGGACCACCGTCCCGGGCCGCAGTTCACCGGACATGATCAGGCCCCGAATATAGGCGGTCGCTTTCTCGCTCAGTTGCGGGCGTACGCGGCTACTCATGGTCTGCAGACTCTTTCTGATCATTCCTACGCGCCTAAATATACTGCATCAGCCACGACAGGCCCGGGGTGCGGGTCCGCCGTAGCTGATGAGTAAACAAGGGTCGTTTATCCATGGATGCCCAATGCGCCCAGGCTGTGGCCGTCTAGCCGTAGTTCGGCCAGGATTTTCTCGGTATGCTCGCCGATTTCCGGAACTGCATCCATCCGTACGTCCGTTTCCCGGGACGTGACTGGCGGAAGCAGGCTGCGCAGCCTTCCCGCCGGTGAATCAATGTCCCGCCAGCGGTTGCGCTCGGTCAGCTGCGGATGGGCGGCGAACTGGTGCATATCCCGCAGCTGGGCGTTGGCAATGCCAGCTGCGTCGAGCCGGGAGAGGACCTCGGCTGCAGGCAGTGCGCTGAGGACCGCGTCGATGGCCTCGTGCAGCGCTGGACGGTTGCCCACCCGAAGGGCGTTGCCGACGAAGCGCGCGTCCTGTGCAAGTGCGGGCTGCCCTAGCACGTCGGTGCAGAATTGGGCCCATTCGCGCTCATTCTGGATGCCGAAGAACACGGTTCCGTCAGCCGCGCTGAACGGTCCATAGGGTGCGATGCTGGCATGTTCGGCGCCGCTGCGGGAGGGCGGGGCACCTCCGTATTCGGCATAGAAGTAAGGCTGGGCCATCCATTCCCCGAGGGCCTCGAGCATGGAGACCTCCAACACGTCACCCCGACCGGTGGTGGCCCGCTGCAGCAGGGCAGTCAGGATGCCGGAATATGTGTACATTCCGGCGGAGATGTCGGCGATCGAGACGCCTACCTTCGCGGGGGATTCGGGGGTGCCGGTGACGCTGAGCAGGCCCGCTTCGCACTGGATCAGCAGATCGTAGGCTTTCTTCTCTTCGTAAGTTCCGCCGCGGCCATAGCCGGAGATCGAGGCATGGATGAGCCGGGGATTCAGTTCCAGCGCTTCGTCCGGGCCAAGGCCGAGACGTTCGACGGCGCCGGGTGCGAGATTCTGGACCAGTACGTCGGCCCGGGACACGAGCTCGCGCAGGACGGCGATGCCCTCTGCGGATTTCAGGTCCAGGACAATGCTTTCCTTGGACCGGTTAAGCCAGACAAAATAGCTGGCCATGCCGTGGACCTTGGCGTCGTAGCCACGTGCGAAGTCCCCGGTGTCCCGTTCGACCTTGATGACGCGCGCGCCCAGATCGGCGAGTTGCCGGGTGGCGAAAGGGGCCGCGACGGCCTGTTCCAGGGAGACGACGGTGATTCCCTCTAGTGGTAGCCTGCTCATTTATTGATCCTTCCCTGCGCGATGCAGGATTCGTTTGGCCCGTTCGGTCACCGGTCGGTCGATCATCTGTCCGTCGACTTGGGCGGCGCCGCCTTCGGCGCCGATCACGGACAGTGCCCACGCGACGTCGGCCTGCCTTGGCGCGAATGCCGCGTGCACGGCATCCAGCTGCGAAGGGTGGATGCACAGCTTTCCGCCGAAGCCGAAGTTCCGGGCGAGCCGGGCGGAATCGGCAACCGTTCGGGCGTCCCTGATCTCGGTGCATGGCGAATCCAACGGCGCGGCGATGCCCGCGGCGCGGGAGGCGAGAATCAGCTGCGCGCGGGCATGGTCCAGGAACCGGTCCCCGCTGTCGGCGTCGATGTCCAAGGCGAAGTCGATGGCACCGAACGCCAGCCGGGTCACGCCCGGGACCCGTGCGAGATCCAGTGCGTTCACCACGCCGGCTGCCGATTCGATCAGCGGGACCAGCGCCAGACGCTCTGGCATCTTCGCGCGCAGCTGCCGCAGCGAAACGGCATCTTCCGCCTTCGGCACCATGATGCCGAGCAGGCCCGACCCCGGCGTATCGGCGACGGCGAGCAACGCGGTGATCTCGGCGTCGTACCCGTTTACTCCCTGCGGGTTCGTCCGCACAAGTGCTCGCACAGGGTCGCGTAGGCCGGCGGGCGCCACGGCCTCCAGCGCCGCGGTCAGCGCCGCGGCCTTGGCATCCGGTACGACGGCATCCTCCAGATCAATGATCACGATGCCGGCCCCCGCGGCCGCGGCCTTGGCGAACCGCTCGGGGCGGTCACCGGGGACGAACAGGGCGGTGACCGCCGCTGCCACAGCGCAGGTGCAGGTGCCGACCTCGACGCGGCATGCCGGCGCCTTCACCGGAAGTCGCCGGGCTGCGGCAGGCTGGACTCGTCCGGGCGGGCCGACTCGACGCCGGGCAGGTGGCCCTGGCGGTACACCATGAATGTGCGGCGGTAGCTGATCACGATTTTGCTGTCCTGGTTGAAGCCCTCGGTGGCCACCGTCACCAGGCCGAGGTTGGGGCGGGACTTCGATTCCCGCACGGCGAGGACCTTGGATCGCGAATAAATCGTGTCGCCTTCGAAGACGGGGTTGGGCATGCGGACCTCGTCCCAGCCCATGTTCGCGAAGACGTTCATGGACAGGTCGATGGTGGACTGGCCCGTGACCAGGGCGAGAGTGAATGTCGAATTGACCAGTGGCAGGCCGAAGTCGGTTCCCTTGGCGAAATTGCGATCCACATGAGTCTTGGCCACGTTCTGGGTCATCAGCGTGAAGCTCTGGTTGTCCGCCTCGGTCACCGTCTTGCCGAACGGATGGTAGTAGATGTCCCCGGGGGAGAAGTCCTCGAACAAGCGGCCTGTCCAGCCCGGTACCACGCGGCTTTCCCCGCCTGGTACCTGCGTTGCTGTTTCGGTCATCGATTGCTCTCCTTAGGTTCAGTACGGCCGCCGCAACACCCGTTCCGGCGGGAGCTGCAATATATTAGTTGCCTCTGCAATTTTTGTTGCTTTTTGCCTTATATGTCAAGGCTTTGTCCCTTGACGGAGGTGGCTGGACAGTTCCTTGCCCGAGCTCAATATATTACAGTAGTATCAATTTCCCAGAGGTGACGCCGGGACGCCCGGCCCGAATTCGGAGGAACATCGATGCCCACACAGACTGCCGAACTCGAACACCTGCGCGAAAAGACCCGACTCCTCTGCACTAAATTCCCTGACGAGTACTGGCGTGAGACGGACCGCAACCGCCGCTACCCGCAGGAATTCGTGGACACGCTGACCAGGGCGGGCTTGCTCTCGGCATTGATCCCCGCGCACTACGGCGGGCTGGGCCTGGGCCTGACCGAGGCCAGCGTCATTATGGAGGAAATCAACAAATCAGGTGGGCATTCGGCGGCCTGCCATGCGCAGATGTACACCATGGGCGCCTTGCTGCGCCACGGCAGTGCCGCCCAGAAGCAGGAGTACCTGCCGCAGATCGCCGCCGGCAAGCTACGGCTGCAGGCGTTCTCCATCACCGAGGACAAGGCCGGCTCGGATACCACCAGCATCGAAACCGCAGCAGTGCGTGACGGCGACGACTTCGTCATAACCGGCCACAAGAGCTGGACCAGCCGGATCGACGAGTCTGATCTCGCGCTGGTCCTAGCCCGCACGTCAAAGAAGCCGGAGGGCAAGGGCTCTGACAAGACGCATGGCCTGACATTGTTTCTGGTGGACTTGCGACAGGTGCGGGCGGAACAGCCGGACACTCTCAGAGTGGTTAAGGTCCGCACTATGTTCAACTACGCCACCAACCAGATCTTCTACCAGGGCATGCGCGTCCCTGCCTCGGCCGTAATCGGCGACATGGGCAACGGTTTCCGATACGTCATCGACGGCTGGAACGCCGAACGCATTCTCCTGGCCTCCGAAGCGATTGGCGACGGCTACTGGTTCACGCAGCGCGGCGTGGACTACGCCAACAGCCGTGAAGTGTTCGGCCGAAAGATCGGCGCCAACCAGGGCGTGCAGTTCCCCATCACCGATGCCTACATGAAAGTCCGCGCCGCGGACATGATGCGGTACGAGGCGGCGCGGCTCTTCGACGCCGGCGAACCCTGCGGCGCAGAAGCCAACATGGCCAAGCACCTAGCCTCCGAGGCCAGTTGGGCCGCCGCCAATGCCTGCTTGGATACGCATGGCGGCTATGGCTTCGTTGACGAGTATGACGTCGAACGTAAGTTCCGTGAGACCCGCATGTTCCAGGTGGCTCCGGTCAACAACAACCTGATCAAGAGCTTCGTCGCCACCAAGGTGCTCGGTTTGCCGCGTTCATACTAAAACTGAAGCCCGGTTCAAACGGCGGGTTAGGGCCGTAGTTTGATCCAGAGAATCCCCCGCCCCGGGATCTTCCGCGGTGGCCCCGGATTCCCATCAGCCGCGAGGCCATAAGCCTGCCCTGTGTCACGCGCCAGCTTCGGTGTCGCCGTCGGATTTTGTCGTCCGGTTCGATTTAGGCGGCCGCGGTGGGACAGACTGTTGCCGTGAGCAACTCTCCCCGGACGGGCCTCGCCGTCGCAGGACTCAGCCTGGGCACGGCATTGAATCCGCTGAACTCCTCGATGATCGCCGTCGCCCTCGTGGTGCTGCGCGCCGACTTCGGGCTCGACGTCGCCACCGTCACCTGGGTGATCACCTCCTTCTATCTCACCTCCGCGGCAGGCCAGCCGCTGATGGGGCGGCTGGCGGACCGGTTCGGGCCGCGGCGGCTGTTTATGCTCGGCATGGCCTTGGTGGCCGTGACCTGCGCGCTGGCTCCGTTCGCGCCGAACTTCGCGGTGCTCTGCGTGGCCCGCGCCTTTATGGCTCTCGGCACGGCCACCGCGTACCCGAGCGCCGTTGTGATGGTCGGGGCACTGGCGAAGCAGGCGCATGTGAAGTCCACCCGGCCGCTGGGCCGGATCCAGATGGCCAACACCTCCGCCGCCGCCGTCGGGCCGGTGGTGGGCGGGCTGCTCGTGGGCTTCGTCGGCTGGCAGGCCCTGTTCCTGGTCAACGTCCCGCTGTCACTGGCCGCGATCCTGCTGGTCCGCCGCTTCGCCCCCGCGGATGAGGACCGGGAACGCGGCCGGGTCTCGGAACTGCTGCGCGACTCGGACATCCCCGGGATCCTGGCGTTCCTGGGTTCCATGGTCCTGGTGATGATGGCGCTGCTGAACGTGCTGCCCGCCTACCGCTGGTGGCTGCTCGGGGGAGGCGCCCTGATGGCGGTGCTGTTCGTCTGGCGCGAGCTGCGCTTCGCCCCGCCGTTCCTGGACCTGCGGCTGCTGGGCCGCAACCGGCCGCTGCTGCTGGTCTATCTGGGCTTCGCGGTCTTCAGCGGCGTCTATTACTTCGCGTTCTTCGGGCTGCCGCAGCTGCTGCAGGAAGCCGGCGGCTACGATCCCGGCGTCGTGGGCCTGCTGATGCTGCCGCTGGCTGCGATGTCGGTGGTGGTGACGCCGTTCGCGGTCCGCGCCATCGACCGTTTCGGTGTGAAGCGGGTGCTGATCGCCGGCGTCGTACTGCTCCTTGTGGCGTCGGGGGTGATGTGGCTGCTGACGGCTTCATTGGCCGTTCCGCTGGTGTTTGCGCTGACCGCGCTGCTGGGCGTGCCCTACGGGGTGGTCAGCATCGCCTCCAGCCAGGGCATGTACGTATCCACCCGGCCGGAGGAGCGCGGCGTGGCTGCCGGGATCTTCCAGACTTGCCGGTACCTCGGCGCCATCACGGCCACCGTGCTGATTGGGATCTTCTACGGGACCGGGGTGAACCAGGCCAACTGGGGGCTCATGGTCTTTGTGATGCTGGGACTCGGTGCGGTGGTGTTTGTGGTGTCGCTGCTGTGGCGGGAGCGGAGGGGCTAGGCGTTCGACGGCGGGCGATGCCACCCGCAACTGCCACACCCAGGCTCAGCAACGCTGTCAGCAGCACGCCCAGCCCGACATGGACATGGAGCAGCGCCGCTCCGGCCGCGGCTCCCAGCAGGATCAGGACCACGGCGCCAAGCCGCCGGCCCCAGTGCGCCCCGGTTCCGCCGCCCAACCGCGAATCCGCGGCCAGCCCGGTCAGCGTGGACGTCACCACCACCGTCGTGACGTCCTTGACGCTCAGATGCCGGGCGGTCGCTGCCTGGATGCCCATGGCCATGGCCAGCGCCGCCGTGATGACCAGGGTGGTCGGTGCCCCGGCCCGCGGCGGGTACACGAACAACACGGCAGCAACAGCGGCCATGACCAGTCCGACGGCGGTCAGCAGGGCCGTGGTGCGCCGGCTCCAGCCCGCGGTTTCGGGGCGGAGGATCCGGCCGGCAATCACGGCGCCGGCCACAAAGCCGGCCAGGGCAATTGACGGGCCCAGCACGGGCAGCTCGTCCGCGCCGACGAGGGCCATCCCCAGGATCACCACGTTGCCGGTCATGTTCCCGGTGAAAACCCTGTCCAGACCCAGGTACCCCACGGCGTCGATGACGCCGGTGGAAAAGGTCAGGGCCAGCATGAGAATCAAGTGGAGGCGGCCGTGATCGGTGGGTTTCAGGCGGTTAAGCAAGGGAAGCCGTTCGTGGGTGTAGTGGGTGGAGTGGCCGGAGGAGCGAGCCGCCGAGGCGGACCGCCAGGGCGAGGAGTTCGGCGTCGCGGTTGGCGGGGCCAACGACACTCAGGCCGCAGGGGAGCCCGCCGTCGGTGGTCAAGGGCAGGTTCACGGCGGGCAGCCCGGCGATCCCTGCGATGCAGCTCAGCCGCATGGTGGCGCGGCGCACCCGCTCGATGACGTCCCCGCCAAGGGCGGCCTCACTGCGGAGCGGCGCCACGGACGACGCCGAGGGGAGCACCAGCAGGCCGCCGCCCACCACGGCCCGGATATGTTGCCGGGCAGCGCGGAGCACATCCCGCGCGTCGTCGGCCTGGCGGCGCCCAATCAGGGACGCGGCCCTGAACCGGCCGGCCACGTCAGCGCCGAGGGAGTCCCAGTGCCGGCTGACCCACGGTCCGTGCTGCTGCCAGGCCTCGTGGCCCTGGACGGTCTGGAAGGCTGCGAGCCACTCGGGAAGCTCGCCGGTCCGCAGGGATGCTGTGTCCAGGTTAGGGAGCCCCGGGGTTCCGGCCCAGTCGTTGAGGCATTCCTTCAAGGCACGGCCCACGTCGGGCTCCGCCATGGCGATCAGTTCCGGCACGAACACCGCGTCCGCCAGCGGCGCCGCGGGCTGGTGCTGCGGCAGCAGGACGCTGCCGACGGCGGCGAGAGTCGCCGCGTCCCGGGCCATCCAGCCCACCGTGTCGAACGACGGGGCCAGCGGGAGCAGGCCGGTGGTTGACACCGCGCCGTGGGTGGAGCGGATGCCGAAGAGTCCCTGGTAGGCGGACGGCACCCGGATGGACCCGCCGGTATCCGTCCCCAGGCCGATGGTGGCCTGTCCCAGCGATACCGCACTTGCGGACCCCGAGGAGGAGCCGCCGCTGATCCGGCCCGGTGCCCTGGGGTTGGGCGGCGTGCCGTAGTGCGCGTTCGTGCCGGCCAGGCTGTACGCGAACTCGTCCGTCCGGGCGATCCCGGCCACCACCGCGCCAGCTGCCAGCAACGCGGCGACCGCGGGCGCCGTCGTCGATTCCGCTTCAGCCCCGGCGAGCCATACCGCGTTGCCGGCACCGACGCGGAACCCCTCGAGCGCGAACAGGTCCTTGACCGCGACGGACATCCCCGTCAGCGGCCCCGCGCCGGTGGCCGGCAGCAGGGGACTGCCCGCTTCGCGCCACACGGTCGGATCCGCCGCCGGGGCCCGTGACCCGGCGGTCACGGCAGGAAGTCCTCGACCCGGATGCGGGCGTGGACCCCCTTGACGAGGTCAACCACCTGGGAGATGTTGAAGTCCGTGGCGGCGCTGAGGTAGGCGTAGGCCAAGCTGGGGTCCATGCCGTAGCGTGCCTGGAGGAGCCCGACGGCGGCCCGGACGCAGTTCTGCACGGCGGTGTCGAGGTCCTCGTCCATTCCGGTGGGAACCAGGAACTCCGGGGTCTGCGCCATCGGGCCGCTGAGGACGCCGAAGTTGCGCACCGCCTCGTCCTGCGGGACGACGTCGAACCGCAGCTTGACCCGGAGCGAGGCTTCCATGGCAGTCAGCGAGACCTCCCCGTCGCCCTGGGCGAAGTGGGGATCGCCCACATAGGCCAGCGCATCGGGGACCTGGACCGGGAGGTACAGCGAACTGCCCGCGGTCAGGAGGTTGATGTCGATGTTGCCGCCGTGGCTGCCGGGCGGGACCGAGTGCGGCCGCTGTATGCCGTCCACCGCGACCCCCATGATGCCCAGGAACGGCTTGAGCGGGAAATGCACGGAGGGCTCCGCCCCGGGCCGCAGTGGCAACCAGCCGGAGGCGGTGCCGTCGCCGGTGTCGCGGACGGTAGCGAAGGCGCTATAGGTGTCCGGCCCGAGGGGGAACTCGCCGCTCAGGGAACCCCGGCCGTGCCGGCTGGAGATCACTCCGTAGGGCACCCGGGGCGTGGTCTCCAGCACGGTGATCTTCAGCAGGTCCCCGGGCCGCGCGCCCTTGACCGCGATCGGGCCGGTCACCACGTGGGGCCCCAGCCCGCCGGCCAGCCGCTGGATGTCCGAGGCCGCCAGGTCAACGGCGTCGCTCAGGACCATGCCGGCGTCGACCCCGTGGGATCCAAAGAAGGCACGGGGATCCCGGCCCTGGTCCTCGAGGATGCCTTCGTGGCTGATCGTGTCGATGGTGACGTCGGTGCCGGAGTCGATGCTGAGGACGGGCCGGTCACCGGCACAGGGCAAGGACCCCCAGAGCACATTTTCTGTGGCGGAGGGCAGGTAGCGGGCGCCGTCCGGGATGCCGTCCCAGGGCTGCAGCGCACGGACGGGAGCGGTCGGGGTGGCGGGAGCGGACGAGGTGGCACGTGCGGGCGGGATGAGAGCGGTGGTCACGGTTGTTCTCCGGTCGGGTGTGGAGCGGCAGGGTCAGTGTAGTGCGGGACGCGGTACAGGGTGGTGTCATTCATGGCCCCGGATGAGGATGGCGACGTCGGCCAGGTGGTCGCGCATGGCGATGCCCGCGCCGGTGGCGTCCCGGGCTTCGATGGCGTCGAGGATGTGGCGGTGGCCGTCGATGGAGCTCCGCCGGCCCTCGAGGGTGGAGTGGGAGCGGAGCCGGACGTCGGTGGTCCACGAGCTGGTCAGCGTGAGGACGGTCGCCATCAGCTGGTTCCGGGCGGCCTGGGCCAGGAGCGTGTGGAACTGGATGTCCAGGCGCAGGGCCTCCTCGGGTGAGAGGTGTTCGTTGGAGCTGTTGAGTACGTCCTGGAGCTGGATCAGGTCCGCCGCGCTGGAGCGCACCGCGGCCAGTTCGGCCACGAGGGGTTCCATGGATCCGCGCAGTTCCGCCACGTCCTGCTGGGCATGGCCGACGCCGGCGAGCCGGGCATAGAGCTCGCTCACCGGTGCCGGTGGTGCGGCCACGAGTGTTCCCCGGCCCTGGGTCCGTTCCAGCAGGTGTTTGCTTTCGAGCTCCTGCAGGGCAGAGCGCACCGTGGCCCGGGAGACAGACAATTGCGCCGCCAGTTCGCGCTCGGTGGGGAGCTTGTCTCCGGGGAGCAGGCCCCGGGAGGCGATTTCCCGTTCCAGGTAGGCGGCCACTTCCGCGCTCCTCGGGGCGCTGCGCCGAAGGGTGGGGCGGGGGTCTGTACTCGGGGTCACGGTGCGGCCTTTCTGCGGACTGTGCGGGGAGGGAACGACGTCGGGAACTACTTGGCGGACTGAAGAACCGGCTCGACGGCCGGTCCGGCCACCGGCTCCAGCTCCGGCACGGCCGCCGGTTTGGTGAAGCAGAAGGCGATGGCGCCGATCAGGAGCAGCACCGCGGAGAGGTAGAAACCGGCTTCGAGGGCACCGGTCGCATCCGCGAGGGCGCCGGTGATGTAGGGGGCAAAGATGGAGGAGAGCATACCGGCGAAGTTGAAGTAGCCATAGGCCCGGGAGTACATGGACCGCGGGGTGTTTTCCGCCAGGAAGGCGATGAGGATGGGGTCCAGGGCGAGCTTCCCGACCAGGCCGTAGACGACGAGGCCGACGATCATGAGGGAGTATTCGCCGGTCAGCGGAACCAGGAGCTGGCAGAGTCCGCCGAGGACGGCGAGGAGGACGATCAGCGGGCGGGTGTTGCGGAGGCGGCGGGCGAGCATACTGAGCAGGATGGCGCCGGGGATGGAGGCCCAGGGGACCAGGGAGGCGATGACGCCGGTCTGCGAGGGGGCTACGCCGCGGGTCTGCTGGAGGTACGTGGGCAGCCAGGTCAGCATCGAGAAGAAGCCGTAAAGCGAGCAGAAGATCAGCACGTAGGTCAGGAGGTGGTTGCGGGTGAAGAGGGCCTTGTTGGATTCCTTGACGGCCGGAGCCGTCCCGCTCAGGCCCTCCTCGGCGGTCTTGGCGGCCTGGGCCTTGTGCTCGGCGTCGATCGGGGAGAGGTAGTAGTTGATCAGGAAGGCGACGATCAGGGTGGCGGAGCCGAAGATGAGGAAGGAAACGTGCCATTCCAGGCCCAGCGTGAAGGTGAGGTAGCTGGAACCGATGAAGCCCAGCGAGATGCCCACCGCCATGCCGCTGTTGATCAGCGCGGCGGAGACTCCGCGCCACTTGTCTGAGATGTAGCTGGAGGAGATCCCGTAAACCGGGCTGTAGAAGGTCCCCTCGCCGATCCCGGTGAAGGCGCGCATCAGCAGGAAGATCATGAAGCCGGGGGCGAAGCCGCTGAGGATGGTGCCGATGCCGAAGACCACGTAGCCGGCCACCACCACCTTGACGCGGCCGATCCGGTCGGCGAGGTAGCCGGTGGGGATCTGCATCAGCGCGTACGTCAGGAAGAAGACCGTGGACATCAGGCCGAGCTGGCCCTTGTTCAGGCCCCACTGTTCCTGGATGACGCTCATGACCCGCGAAAGGATGTTCCGGTCCGCGTACATAAAGACCCAGCCGAGCGAGAACAGGACGGTGACGGCGACCGGTCCTGGCCGCTTTCCGCTGACGGGAAGCAGCCGACGCCGGGCTGCCGGCGGGGTGGCGGCCGAGCCCAGCGGTGTGGTGTCCGCGGCGCCCGGCTTTTCTGCGGTGGAAACGTTCAAGGGATGCTCCTGGAGGCTCTTGGCTGATTGGTTCATTGGTCGAACCAATTACCAAGCTAGGGGGCAAAATCCTTGAATTTGCGGGGGTTAGAACCAATTAACGGGCGCGAAACGGGGTTTAACATCACGTTCACATGGCCGTCTTCCGCCCGACTCGCAGGACCATTCAGATGTCGGTTTCGTTGCGGGAACCGCCGGGTGGGGCCGCCGGCGCGGACTCGCTCTCGCCGCCAAAGTGGTACTGCCGCAGGACCTTGGACCGGGACGGGTCCTTGAGCTTCCCCATCCCCGCGATCTCGATCCGACGGATGCTTTCGCGGGTCAGGCCGAAGGATTTCGCGACCGCGTCCAGGCTCGTCCCTCCGCCACCCGTTATGCCGAAGCGCTTCGCAATGACCTGGGCCTCCCGGTCCTCAAGCGTGCCGAGTGCGGCACGGACCCGCGCCTGCATCTGTTGATGGCAAAGCGAATCGATCGGGTCGGGGGCGGAGGAATCCCACAGCTGTTCGGCCAGGGCTTCGGTTCCACCTTTGCCGTCGGGCACCCACGAGTCCAGCGAAAGGATCGGCTGGTCCACGGTCAGCAGGCCCCCGATCTTCCCGACTGGGTTGCCTGTCAGTTGGCTGAGGTCTTCGTCGCTGCAAACGGTCCCTGTCATGGCAGCCGCCCGTTGCGCGGAACGGACTTTTTGCACCTGCTCGACGACGTTCGTCGGCAGCCGGATTAGTCTGGCCTGATCAGCCAGCGCCCGGGTGATGTCGCTCCGGATATGCCACGTGGCGTGGGTGGAGAATCTGAAACCCCTGCTGAAGTCGAACGTGCGGACGGCCCTGAGCAGTCCGATGTTTCCCTCCTGGATCAAGTCCTGAAGATCGAGGCCCCGGTGGGTGTAGTGCCTGGCGATCGACACGACCAGCCGGAGGTTGGCGTGGAGCAGCCCGTCGGCGGCGCTCCTGCCCAGAAGGACGATCGTCCGAAGTTCCCTGTCGTCCTGCCCGGACCGCCGGGTGCCGTCCGCCAGGAGCTGTTCCGCGAAAAGCCCCGCCTCGATATCTTGCGCCAGTTCCACTTCCTGCTCGGCGGTGAGCAGGTCGTATTGGCTCAGCCGGCGCAGGTAGTCCCCGACGGCGTCGTCGGTTAACCCGCCGATTGCCCCGTGGATCAACTCAGCCATGTCATCCCCTGCCGGACGGTTCAAGCTTGTGAAGGCAGACTACGTGGCCGGTGTGACAATAACCGGAGGGGCAAAGCCGCTCTGGTTCAGGGTTGGTTGTGGTGTCTGCGGCCGGTAAGCGCGTCGTCAGCCAGCGTTCCGCGGCTCGCCGGCAGGCGGGGCAAGATGGCAGCTCAGGCATCTTGACACGCTCGGAACCCCGGAATATCTTCTGCCTTAACAGGGCATTTCGCCCATTTCACACAACTTTTTCACAGTCGTTTTCGGCACTCCGCGCGGGCCCCTGCCCGGAATGGCAGTCTGGCGGCGTGGGTTCGTGCGGCATGCCCGATGAACGCGCTGGGGGATCCAAATTCGGTCTCTTGCCTACAAGGAGTCGGAAATGTCTGAAGGTATTGGACTGATAGAGCGGTTCTACAAGGACGTCATAGAGAGCGGAAATCTCGCTCTCGTTGATGAGCTGGCGACGGACAGCTACGTGGATCACGAGATGGGCCTTCCCGGGCAGCCGTCGGGAAAGGAAGGTGTTAGGTACTTCGTGAACACGATGCGGTCCGCTTTCCCGGATATCAAGGTCAAGGAGATTGCGCCCTCGCTGAGCGCCGGATGAATACTGGCTTCCAAGGGAGCCACCTGTCGTGCGCTTCAGAGCCACCTGCCCAGATCACGGATCGTGTCGTTCAGAGCCACGATTGGCGTGGTTGAGAGCCACCTGAAAAGCTCCTCCCACCACGTGATGGCCACGTGGTGGGAGGAGTACCGGTAATGGTACGGAAGATCAAGGCGAAACTTGTCTTGCAGTTACGAAATCAGGGTTTATCAGGCAGGTCGATCGCCTCGGCGCAGGGCATCGCGCGCAATAGCGTCCAGGCGGTGCTCGATGCAGCGGACCGGCTCGGCGTCGTCTGGGATGACGTCGCGGAACAGTCGGAAGCCGAGGTGTATGCGGCCGTGTTCCCCGGCCGCGGCGTTCATGAGAGCGTCTTCGCGCAGCCGGACTGGCCCCGGGTTCACACTGAGTTGGCCCGGGTCGGGGTGACGTTGAAGCTGTTGCACCAGGAGTATGTCGACGCAGCGTCCATGGCGCAGGCAACGATGAGCTATGACCGGTTCTGCCGCCTCTATGGCGAACACGCCGCCGTCTCGGGGGCGACGTCAAGGGTCGGGCACAAGGCCGGCCGCAGTATCGAGGTCGACTGGTCCGGACCCACGATGCAGCTGTTGGATCCGACGACGGGTGAGCTGTCGAGGGTGTACTTGTTCGTCGCGTGCCTGCCGTTCAGCCGGTATGCGTTCGTGGAAGCGAGCCTGGACATGAAGCAGGAGTCGTGGCTGCGCGCCCACACGGCGATGTTCGCGTTCTTCGGTGGCAGCGTCCCGCGCCTGGTCCCGGACAATTTGAAGACCGGGGTTATTTCCCACCCGAAGGAGGGCGAGGTCGTGCTCAACGACGCTTACCGGGAGATGGCGGCGCACTACTCGGCAGCGGTCCTCCCGGGCAGAGTTCGCCACCCTCGAGACAAGAGTGGTGCCGAGAACACGGTCTCCCATGTCGCGACCTGGGTCATCGCCGGCCTCCGGCACGAGCAGTTTACGTCGCTGGCGCAGCTGCGCCTGCGGATCCGGGAACAGATCGATGCCTATAACCGGGAGCCGTTCCAGAAACGTGACGGGTCACGCCTCAGTGTGTTCACCGCCGAGGAGAAGCCGTTGTTGCAGGCGCTGCCGGCGGCCCCTTTCGAGATCAGCACGTGGGTCTATAAACGCAAGGTGAACGCCAACGCTCACGTGGTTTGGGCGAAGAACTTCTATTCCGTCCCTTTTAGCCATATCGGCGCCCTCGTTGACTTGCGCGTGACGGAGACGATGCTGGAGGTTTACCGGCGTGACGAGCGCCTGACCAGCCATTTGCTGCTGCCGGCCACGGCCAGCAACCAGTATCGGACGAACGAGGCGGACCTGCCCGAGGGGCGCAGCTTCCAGGCCTGGGACCGGGCCCGGATCGAGGAGTGGGCGGCGCGGGTCGGACCTGCGACGGCGGCAGTGACAGCCAAGATCTTCGAGACCGTGTTCATCGATGAGGCCGGCTTCGACGCGGCGCTGGCGGTGCTGAAACTGTCGCGCCGATTCTCCCCGGCACGCCTCGAAGCGGCCTGCGCGCTGGCGCTGCGGGGCCCGATCCGCTCACCCCGCTATGCGCACCTGCGGCCGATCCTCAACACCGGACAGGACAAAACCGGACACACCCCCGAGCCCGAGCCGGATGATGGCGGTTATGTTCGCGGCGGCGCCTACTACGCCGGAGGGACCCGTTGAGCGTCCTGGATGGGGAGACCAAACGCAAGCTCCGGGAGATGAACGCCGGCGAGCTGGTGGAGGCCATCGACCTCCAAGACGACACCCTCAGCATCAGCTTGTCGTTCGAGGAACGGGTCCGCCTGGTCGTCGATGACGCCTACTCCACCTTCATGCACTCGAAAGTGGACGGGCTGATCCGACGGGCGGGGCTTCGTTACCCCAACGCGGACCTGCGGCGCATCGACCTGCTCGACGAGCGCGGCCTCAACCGGCAGCTCCTGACCCAACTCGGGACCTGCTTGTTCGTCACTCGGCAGCAGAACGTCGTCTTCCAGGGGTTCACCGGGTCGGGGAAGTCGTATCTGGGCTGCGCGATCGCGAAACGCGCCTGCGAACATCGGATCCGCGCCCATTATGTTCGGATGCCCGACCTCGAAGAGGCCTGGGTCGCAGCTCAAGACACCCCCGGCGGCGCCGGCAAGTTCCTCCGGAAATACGCTGCCTTCACCCTGCTCGTCATCGACGAGTGGTTACTTGATCGGCCGACGGAATCGATGCGGACGATGTTGCTGGAGTTGATGGAGCGCCGTTACGGCGAGACGTCGACGGTGTTCTGCACCCAGTATCAGCAGAAGGACTGGCATCACCGCCTCGGTGCCGGCGTCCACGCCGACGCCATCATGGACCGCATCATCCACAACACCACCTGGGTCGACACCGGCACCTACAACATGAGGGAGCAGACCGCCCTGGCCAGCGCCTAACGATCAGGTCGAGGGCCAGTGGCTCCCAAGCACACCACCACTGGCTCTCTTCCGCACGATCGGTGGCTCTGAAGCGCAAGATTGGGTGGCTCTCAAGGCATCAAATACTCACGCCGGAAACATGGAGGCGTGCCACGTGGTCCTGACGGGCACTCATCGTGGGGAGCTGGCCGGCATCCCGGCAACGGGCAAGACTGTCGAATTCGACTGCACGGACATCATCCGGGTCGAGGACGGCAAGGTGGCCGAGCACTGGGGCACCACGGACAACATGAAGCTCATGCAGCAGATCGGCGCCATGGCCATGGCCTGAGTAAAACCGAGGCACGACGGCGGCCGGACCGACCTCCGCCGGGCACAAGTAAGGCTGTCCACGTTCCGAAAGGGAACGCAGGCAGCCTTTTCTGCGCGCCGCTTGTCTGCGGCCCGTCTCAACCGGTGGGGCTGTGCGGCTGTTCCCGGGCGAGGGCCGTGACCCATTCAGGGGTCACCTTGCCCAGGCGGCGGTCTGTGACTTCCCGGAGCTGGGCCGCAGCAATCTGCATGGCGCTGACGTCTTCGTCGAAGACTTGTTCCGGTTCGACCGGTGAGGGCAGCGCGTGTGTGCCGCGCCTGACCGGGTGGGCCGCCTGGTCGAGAGGCTTCTCCGATGCGGCTTCCAGCACGGCGAGCTCTCCGGCGCCGGCCAATTCGCTTTCACCCAGGACTTTGAGGACTTTCAGCCCGATCGTGCCGCGCTTCCTGTCCCCGGAGTAGACGGCATCCAGGGCCCACTGGGTCCGCTTCCACCATTCGGCGCGGTTGTCCGCTTCAGCTTTCTGCCTCAGGGTCCGCCAGCCGATGACCCCCGCCACCAGGGCGCCGAGGAGGACCGCCAGCGGCCCCAGAGCGGCAAGAATCTGCCACCACTCGGCGGGGCCGGTGTGCACGAAGACCTCGATGGGTGTCGGCGACGGAGTCGGCGGCATGCGACCAGCTTAAGCCGCAACCGCCGGCGGGCGGCGCCGTGACGCAGCCGCCCGCCGTCGTCGTTCTGCTAGACGTTCGGTGCGTAAGCCTTCGGCAGCTTCAGTCCGCGCTCGTCCATGACGGTGCGCAGCCGGGTGGGGTAGTCGCTGATGATGCCATCCACCCCGAGGTCCATCAGCCGGTTCATGTCCGCGGTGGTGTTGACGGTCCAGGGGATGACCGGCAGGCCGAGCCCGTGGGCGTCAGCGATCATGCCGGGGGTGACGGATTTGAAGGCGGGGGAGATGGCGTCGTAGCCCTGGGCCGCGGCGGCCTTGGCGAGGGATCCGCCGTAGGTGTCGATGTCGATCCCGCCGAGGTTGGCGCTGGCGCCGGGCTGGCCGACCTCGAGCCAGGCGTCGCCGCTGGACAGGGCAACGAGCGGCAGCTCCGGGGCGATCTTTTTGGTCAGGTTCAGCGAGGACCAGTCGAACGACTGCACGGTGCTGCGGTCCGCCATCCCGGAGGCCTGGATCTCGGCGACGACGGCTTTGGTCAGCGCGACCATGCCCTCGCCGCCGGACTTTCCATCCTCCACCTTGGTCTCGATGTTGAAGCGGACCTTCCCGGCGCCGGCGTCGCGCACCAGCTGGAACACGTCCTTGAGCTCGGCGATCCGGTTTCCCTCGATCACGTCCTGCTCCGGGAACCCTTTCAGCTGGGTGAAACCGCAGTCGAGTGTCTTGATCTGGGCCAGCGAGAGCTCGGCGACCCGGTCGCCGACGTACGGGAAGGCGGCGTCGCCCGGCGCGGCCGGCGCAGTGTCCTGGCACTTGTCGGCCTGAATGGTGTCGTCGTGCCAGACGATGGTCTTCCCATCAGAGGTCAGGTGGGTGTCCAGTTCCAGGGTGGTCACGCCCAGCTTCAGCGAGTGGGCGAAGGCGGCCAGGGATTCCTCGGTCCACTCGCCGCGACCTCCGCGGTGCGCCTGCAGGTCAAAGGACCCGTTGCTCTCGTTGGTCTTGATGCTGGTGGTTGCCTTTTCGGCACCCGTTCCGGGAGCGTTCGACGACGGCGCGGAGCCGGCTTCGGTGTGTGAAGCGGCGACGGCGGGGCCCGCCAGGGCGGCGATGAGCGCGGCGGTGGCCGCGGCAGTCAGGACTGTGCGCATGGTGGTGGTTCCTCCTGGGTGGCGGTTGCCGGCGCTGCGCCGGCGACCCGACAACCCTAGGGAGGCGAAATGGACTGCCGGATTCGGAGGACTGGACCTCGGGTGAACAGTTCAGCGCCGGTCGGCTTTTCGCAGGTAGCTTACGGCGAGTTTCCTGGCGTGCGCGTACCAGTCGGAGGGACTCTCGCCTTGGTCGGGTCAAGAACGGCAGCGCTTGCCGGGGCCTTTCCCGAACTCGAATCGACATCGGCGTGTCTGCCGGTCCGGGAGGTCAGCTCGCGGGACATTTGGGCCGAGCTGGGGTCGTGCGTCGTCTCTTCATCGCGGTCGATTGTCTTGCGACAGCTGGGTCTGCCATTTTGCGGTGGAGGGGGACGAACCCATGCATGGTCCCCCTCCAGACGCGAATTAGTTACCGGAACGTTTGACGAACCGGCCCCGAGGCTCACCGAGAATCTTGCCTTCGCCGAATACTGCGGCGCCTCGAAGGTAGGTGTCCGTTACCTGTGCCGTTAGCTCAAATCCTTCAAAGGGTGTGTACTCCTGCGCGGACAGGGAGTCCTCTGCCTGAACGACGTAGTTCACGGTGTCGTCCACGAGGCAGAAGTCAGCGTCGTAGCCGACAGCGATGTCGCCCTTGCCCGGCATTCCGTATCGTTCCGCCGGGTTCTTGGACACGAGCTGGGCGATCCGGTTGTAGGAGAGCCCCCGTTTGCGGCCCTCGGAGATCATGCCGGGCAGCAGGTACTCGGCACCCCCGAAACCAGATTTTGCCAGGAAGACATCGTCGCGAGGGTCCCCGAATTTGGTCTCGTCCTTGCAGCAGGCGTGGTCCGAGGTGACCCAGGAGAAGTTCCCTGCCAAGAGGTGTTCCCACAGGGCCTCCACATCTTCCCTGGGCCGTAGCGGCGGATTTACCTTGCCGCCCATGTTGGCCGTGTGGCAGTCGGCCAGCAAGTGACCCACTGTGACCTCCCTGCGGAAGTTGATGTGCGGGAAGGTGGTCTGCATCATCATGGCGGCCTCGATGGCCTTGCGCGAGGTGAGGTGCAGCAGGTTGATGTTCGGAAGCTCGGTCTCATGCGCCAAGTAGGCGGCAATCGTAATCGCGAGCCCTTCGGAATGGGGTGGACGTGAAGCGCTGTATGCCTCAAGTCCTGTCAATGTCCCTTCTTCCTCGACGAGTTTGGTGTAGGCCCGCATGATCTCTGCAGTTTCGCAGTGCAGAGATAGGGAGATCTGGTCCCTGATGTCAGAGTACTTCGGATCGCGCCGGGCTTTTTCGATGCCTCGCATCACGAATTCGAAGTGAGCGAAGTCGTAGGAGTCATCTTCCGGGATCATCAGGAATTTGCTCTGGTCAGATGACCGGCCGTGCAGACCGTGGATTCCGTAGAACATGAAGATCTTAAAGGATGGGACGCCCATGTCCAGCAGATCCGGGATCTCCTGGATGTGCTCTTTGAGAATCGGTGCGACGTGGAAGCCATAGTCGATGAAAGCCCGGCCCTCTGCCGCCTCAAGAATCTCAGGGAAGATCTCCTTGTACGGCCCGGACTTGTTCATGTAGTAGGCGCCGGTACGGATATAGGTGATTCCGCTGGTGACGCCGCCTTGTGCGCTGGCCCGGCTTTCACTATCTGTGTCTTCGCCGAGTTCGTTGTAGATGCCCCAGTGCTGGTGTACGTCCACCACGCCCGGAAATAGGTACCTGCCGTGGCCGTCGACGCTTTCGGCGGCCAAGCTGATGTCGATGTCAGCCTCGATAGCGGAGAACTTTCCGTCCTTGACCGCCACGTCCAGTGATTCCACGGTGTCGCTGTCCGGGCGGACCACTTTGACGTTCTTAATGACGAGGTCGTAGTTGACCATGATGTGCCTCTCTATCTGTTCGCGCGGGCACGGGGGATGCCCCTGCCCAGACGCTTAATGGGGAGTTAGTTGCTGCTTGCCTGCACACTGATGAGCGGATCGATTTCGGACAAGTGCGTGAAGATACTGCCGATATCCCGGCAGGTTTCCAGGGTGCGGCAAGCATTTTCCAGCCTGTCCATCCCTGCTTCGTCCATGGTTCGTTGTGCGTTGTCCCTAAATTTGCGGGTCAGTTCGTCAAAACTCAACGGCCGCTGAGGTCCACCTCTGTTCGTCAGGACCTTTTCCACGAGTGTCCGACCGTCAACTAGCACGACAGTAAGCACCGCCGGAAACTGCATGGGAAAGATCGCGGTGCATTCTTCGTCCGGGACCACTTCCACCTTGGCCATGAGGGCTCGCCGGTATGGGTCCTTGGCGAGCTCGTCGGTGTAGTCGTCCAGTCCCACCTCGAGGCCGCCGCCGCCAATGAGGCCGGCGGCCACCGCATACGGGCCCGAGAACTGCGCCATGTACCCCGTCTCAGGGCTGCGCTTGATATCAATCGGTTCGCCGATGGTGCGCAAGTTAGGTGCGGGCACGCCGAGCACGGCGGACTCGATGTCCTCCGGTTTCACACCCGCCCGGCGCAATGCGGAAGCGGCATCCACCGCGGCATGAGTGAAGTGGTTGGCAGGATATGGCTTGAAGAATATTTCCTGAATGGACCACCGCTCGCCCAGGCCATCGGTGATGGCCTCCGGATGGAATTCACCGTGAAGCCACGCCTGGAAAAATCCGAATCGCCCTTCCAGAACAGTGGGCGGCCCAGTGAGTCCATAACGGACGAGGTCGACGGCATTCACGGCGGAGTGCGCCGCCCATCCGCAGTGGATTCTTTTTACGGTGCCGCCGGTCCGGTTGGATTCGATGATGCCGGAGGCCATGGAAGCGGCAACCCCCAGGGCATTGCAGATCAGCGTTTCGTCACCATACAGCGCAGCCACCCCCGCGGCGGCGCCCATGGCACCGCAGATTGAGGTCGCGTGCTGGCCGTGTTCGAAAAAGAGGGAGTTCTGCTTCTCGCTGTCATAACCAGCCATGCCCAGGCGGACGCAAACTTCGAGGCCGATCGCTATGGCGCGTATCATTTCCTGACCGTTGGCGCCTTTGGCCTGCGCGGCGGCCATCACGGCGGGAATGACACTCGCGCTGGGGTGCAGGACGGATGGCAGGTGTGTGTCGTCGTAGTCCAGCGAATGGGCTAAGACGCCGTTGACAAAGGCGGCCTGGGCTCCAGGGAGCCTGCCGGCCATTCCCGCAGCGGAGGACTGCGGCTTGCCGCCCTGGTCTTGCGCCCAGAGCCGGACAGCCCGGCTGGTTTCCAGGGGCGCGGCCGCGGCGCAGATGCCGAGGATGTCCAGGACCCTGGACTTGACACTGTTTACTACGTCGTCCGGCAGATCCTCATAACGGACGGCTGCAGCGAAGGTGGCCAGTTGCTGGGCGAGTGTCTGGACCGGTGCGACGGGGGTTATCGGGGAGGCATTCATGCTGACACCAACGCCAGAGGCCGCACCGGGGATCCCGTGGCGCCGAAGATATTCAGGGGCACTAAGACGAAGGTGAATTCGTACATCTTTCTCTCAGCCAGCTCCTCAAGGTCCAGCGCTTCAATAATGTAGATCCCGTTTTCCACCAGAAAGACGCGGTGGGCCGGCAACTGTGCGTGCCCGCCGCCCGGAGCCAGCCATTCGAAAGCGATAGTGTCTGCGCCAACGGCATGTACTTGCTGGGCTGCGAGCCACTCGGCGCCGGCCTGGCTGATCCCAGGCACGCCAGATGCGCCACCGACGTATGCGGGACCTTCGGCGAATTTCTTCCCCCAACCGGATCTGATGAGAACGACATCGCCGGGTTGGATTTTCGTCCCCTGCCCTTCGAGGGTTTCCTGCAGTTCGGCCACGGTGATTTCGTGCCCGCCTGGAAGGTCTGGCAGGCCCAGATGTGTGGGGGGATCAAGGAGGATTCCTCGCCGGATCATTGGGGCTATCGTGTGCACGCCGTGTTCGACGTACTTGCCGCCCAGGCATGAGGCCCCAGCATCGGCCCCGCCGAAGAGTTTTCCGTCCTGGCTCACGTGGGCTAGAGCGTCAATATGGGTCCCGACGTGAGTTCCCGTGGTGATTAGATCGTTTGCAGCGCTGCCGCCGTCGCTTCGGACCATGTCCCCGTGCCGGCGGGGCAGGGTGTGCAGAAACTGGGGATGGTTTGGCGACTGGGGCATACCCACGCTGAGCTGTCGTCCCAGATCAACCATCTGCAGGCCGGCCTTGACCGCTTCGAGCAATTCATCACTCATTTGATGGCACCGCTTTCTCGGAATGAGGCCATTTCCCCGCTGCTGTAGCCCAGCTCGGAGAGGATGGCGTCTGTATCTTGTCCTAAGTCGCGGCCGGTGAAGCGGATGCTGCCCGGCGTCTTGCTCATGCGCCACATGACATTGTGTTGAAGCATGTTGCCTAGATCCCGGTCGGGAACCTCGATCAGCATCTTTGTCTCGCGGATGTGGGGGTCCTCGACGATGTCTCTTGCGTCATAGACTGCGGCAACAGCTGCTCCGGCCTGGGAAAATGCGGCCAGGACATCGTCGCGGCTGCGTTCCCGGATCCATGCCCCGACGTGACCATCCAATTCGTCGACATGCTGTACGCGGCTGCTTCCTGCCTGGAACCAGGGTTCATCAATGACCTCCGGGTGTCCGACGAGTCGCATGACCCGTTCAGCGATGCTTTGGGCGCTCGTGGAGATAGCCACCCAGCGATCATCCTTAGTCAAATAGGTGTTGCGGGGTGCATTGTTTGTGGAGCGGTTGCCGTTGCGCTGTCCGATGATGCCCAGCTGCTGGTAAACGGAGGGGCCGGGGCCCACCGCGGTCATCATGGGCTCCAGGATGCTGAGATCAACGGTCTGCCCTTCACCCGTTCTGTCCCTGTGCCGGAGCGCCATGAGAACCGCTGAGGAAGCGGCAATACCGCAGATGCTGTCCGCCAGCCCAAACGCCGGCAGCGTGGGCGGACCGTCAGCTTCGCCGGTAAGGTGTGCGAATCCGCTCATGGCCTCAGCGAGTGTGCCGAAACCCGGGCGGGAGGAATACGGGCCTTCCTGTCCGAAACCGGTCAGGCGGACGAGCACCAGAGCGGGGTTGAGCTCGGCAAGTACTTCGGGTCCGAGGCCCCAACGCTCCAGCGTTCCCGGGCGGAAGTTTTCCACGACGACGTCAGCGGAGGCTGCGAGCTTTTTGAAGACCTGAGCACCCTGCTCGGTGCTCAGACTTAGGCCCAGTGTGCGTTTGTTGCGTGAAACTTCTTTCCACCAGATCGGGACGCCATCTTTATTCTCGCCATGTCCGCGCATGCTGTCGCCCATTTGGGGGTGTTCGATCTTTATGACGTCCGCCCCGAAATCTCCGAGGATCTGACAGCAAAGGGGCCCTGCGAGAATCGTGGAAACGTCCAGCACCCGCACTCCCTGCAGGGGATATGTCTGCTCGCTCAAAGTTACTCGTTCCGCTAGGTGAAACAATGATCTGAATTCAGCCTAGTGAGCAAGCTGGAGAATTAGAAGACCAAAGCCCGGATTTATGGGATATTTTGACTGATTTTTCTGAGGATGCCCACAGAAGGGGAAATTCAAGATCCCCATGATGGGCAATTCGTTCCGGCTAGCGGAACGCTCTCACGCTGGGTTGGTGCTGGTGCATCCCAGCAGGGTGGATGCGGCGTGTTCTGCTGCCAAATATGACAGGCCGAGGGCCGGCAGCAGCCCATTTCCTGCTAGGTATCCGCTGGCCCCGTGGCCCGAAATTCCCATCGCGGCGCCGCCCGAGGCGTAGAGGCCGTCAATGGCACCTCCGGCACCATTGATAACCCGCGCGCTGGCGTCCACGCAGAGTCCGCCCTGGGTATGGAACAGGGCTGGCCGCACCGCCACTGCACCCAGAGGCCCCGACAGTGGGGCTTCCCAAAAGGTGCGCCCGAAGGTGTCCGTTCCATTCCCGGCGGCAAAAGCCCGTACTTTCTGTAGGGTCGAGGCCAGGCCTTCCGGATCGATTCCCGTAGCACGCGCGAGTGAATCCACTCCGTCGCCCCACTTGACGCCGCCCGATTCAACAGTGTCCGTGAAATCCTGGAAACTCAGGCAGGCATCGTGAATCCTCTGGTCCAGAATGATCCATGCCCCGTCTGGGGCGTGAAGTAGTGACTCACGCGCATATTCGGAGTACCCCATAGTCTCGTCGCCGTACCGCAGGCCGGCGTTGTTTACCAGGAAGCCTCCGTGCATCACAGTCGCCCACCCGGCGAGTGTTGCGGACGGCGTGGCAAGTGCTGCATGCCCTTGGTAGGCATCCAGGTAAGCCGTTTTCGCTCCCAGCTTCGTCCCAATCCGAAGGGCATCGCCCTTGGACTCCTCGCTTCCGTGGTAGCTTGCGCCTGAAATCTCCGGAATGTGCTGCCTGACCAGATCCTTGTTGGCCCCGAATCCGTTGCTGGCGAGTAGCACGGCCCGTGTCGGAATCTCTTCGAGTCCGGTCGGCGTCTCGACGATTGCGCTGCTGACGCCGCTGCCGGATACGGTCACGTCCACAAGGCGGGCTGGAAGGTACAAATCGATCAGCTCAGTCCCGCGCACGCGGTCCAGCAATGCATCCAGCAGGAAAGTGCCGATGCGTCCCGGAACCGTATGGCACCGCATGGCGGAGTGGCCGGGATAGGAAAAGTCCGTCACCAGGGACAGTGGGATGCCCAAATCGTCCGCCAGCCACTCGACCAGCACCGGGCTCACCTGAGCCAGCGCGTGAGCCAGCACAGGGTCGGCCTCTCCGTGGCTCTTGGCCATGATGTCTTCCAGAAAGGCTTCGGGGGTGTCGTCGATCCCGGCAGCCTTTTGCCAGCGGCTGCCGGCGCCCGGGATCATGGCTGTGGACATGGCCGTGTTATTGCCGCGCCGGAAGTGAGTGTTGCTCTCAAGGACAAGCACTGATAACCCCAACTGGGCGCCCCGAAGCGCGGCAACCAGTCCTCCGCCCGCGCCGGCGACGATAAGGTCCGGTCCCTCATTTTGCATTTCAGTCATCATTTGGCTCCATTTCAGCGGTAGGGGATGCCGCTCCCGACAGTTTGCGGAGCGTGATTTCGGTGTTAACGCTTATAGCCAGCTCAGCGACGACTTCGACTATGCGACTGCATCCGCTGGGGCCGATCAAAGCGACGAGCTTCGCTTCGACATCTTCCGGGCGGAAAGGGAAGTAGTCCGCGTCACCTCTGGGGTTGGGCTGGGCACCGGAGACCCCCGTCCCGTCTTTGAATCGAATCTCCACCTCTGCCCAGCGCTCGGCGGGAAGGGCGGCGTCGAAGGCCGGGTGCAGCATTGTTGTGATCCGTGGGAGGATCCGCGTCGCCGCTTCAAAGGAGTCGCTGTGAGGGTCCATGGCACCCGGCGATACGGCATCGTTTACCAATGCGGCGGCCACTACGAAGGGAAAGGAGAACATGGCTGACAATCGGTTTGTGGCTGTACCCGCAAAAAGGGGTTCCGCCAGGGAATGGGTCCGTACCGTCACCGACGCCATGTCCTCGACATCAAAAGGGTGTTCGCGTTTAAGGCGCTGGACAATGTCGATGGCGGCATGGGTGTATGAACACGAGGCATGCCATTTGCTGTATCCGTGGGCTGATAGCCAGAACTCACCAAGTTGTTCTGTCAGGAGGTCGGTGTCCAAGGTTCCCGCGAGTTGTGCGAGCGTTTTGGCTGCTGCGCCGCTGTTGCTCACCAGCCCCGCCCTGGCCAGTCGGACAGCGTTGAGGCCGGCAGCGTTCGCCCCGGCGGCCCACAGGTTCCTTGTGAAGTTGCCATCCAGCACCATGTCCCATGGCGTCACATGGATCAGTCCCGTGGCCGCGTCGATGGACGCGGCAATTTGATCAACGGAACAGCCGTGGATGAGCGCTGCAGCGCAAGCGGCACCCGCCGCACCCCAATGGCCGTGCGTGTGCCAGCCCGGGCCCAGTCTTACTGCTCTGCCGAATCGTGCGGCAACTTCGTAGCCGGCCACGATGGCCGTCAGGAACTCTTGCCCGCTTACGGGTCTCCCGGCACGCTGTGTTGCGGCAACGGCAGCGAAGACCACATGAACAGCGGGATGCCCGCGGGCGTGCTTATTTCCCTCGTCGAGCTCAAGGCAGCAGGCGGAGATGGCGTTGAGATACGCCGCGGTTTCCGGCGTCGTAGTCAGGTTCGTTCCTAAAACGGGCGCGTCCCCAGTGTCACACGGCCATTGACCCAACAGTTTGGCCATATCGGACGTACGGGCTCCGGCGGCCGTCACACCAAACAGATCCGTCAGCATCAGCGGTATCCGCTGCAGAACGGCCTCCGGCAACTCCTCGAACCGCAAGCCCGCCGCGAAGACGGCCAGGCGATCCACCGCGGTGGTTTGTGCCTCAACCATGATCATCTGAACGAGTTCTCAGGCCATATGACCTCAGGTTTGTTCGCCCGGAATCCTGCTCCCATTCCAATGAGCTTGAGCGCCAATGCGGTGGGATCTACCAGTGCGACGGTTCCCCACCCCGGGACGTCGACGGCGGAGCACCCGTTTATCACGGCGTCCACACGGCTCCCCCGGAGGTGCTCAGATACTGCGTGGTTCCAGCGTGCGGTATTGGCGATGTCCTCCACGGACAGGCCGAGCACCGCCGTCCCGCCATGGGTAAGGCCGAGTCCATAGAGCTCAAGTTTCCGGTCCAGTTCGGAGGCGATTGCCACGTTCCGCGCAACCGCGCCGACTCTGGCCCCCTGACCAGCCAAGAAATGCGCTGTCATCTTCAGGATGCCGAATACGGGTTTGCTGATGTCCAGAGCACCCGTGTCCACCCCGGGATCCAGCACGCAGTCGGGCAGAAATCCGTCGAATGGGTAATCGCCGGCGTCGGCCAGTCTTGCAATGACGGCGGCCTCAGATGCCGCTATGTCATCGCGGGACTCCAGTGATCGCGGGATATCCGAACCGGTGCCGAGGTTTTCGAGTTTGATCTCGACCCCGGGGGGGACCAGCCGGTCATATCTGTCCTGGCGACGCGCAATCTCCTCGATCGGGACGCAGATGGGCGTTACTGCAAGTAGGCGCATGGTTCTTCTTCCGTTCCGGTGATTAAGGGATTACATGCCGAGGTAGGCTTTCCGGACCTCCGGGCTGTCGGCCAACTCCTGGCCGGTGCCCTCCAAGACGATGGAGCCGCTTTCCATGACGTATGCGCGGTCCGAAATAGCGAGTGCCTGTGAGGCGTTCTGTTCCACAATCAGGACAGTTACGCCCGAATCTCGAATACGTTTGATGGCTTCCAGCATCTGCGCCACCAGCTTGGGAGCCAGCCCGATCGAGGGTTCATCAAGCGTCAGGCAGCGGGGACGGGCCATCAGTGCCCGGCCGATGGCCAGCATCTGCTGTTGGCCGCCGGACATGGTGTCTGCCCGTTGGGTCCGGCGTTCGTCCAGGATGGGAAACAGGCTGAACACCGACTCCAAAGAGCCGTTGATAGTTGACTTCGGCTGGGTGTAAGCGCCCATGACCAGGTTTTCCATGACGTGGAGACCCCCGAACAGTGCGCGGTCCTGGGCCACGTGGACCAGTCCGGCTTTAACAATCTGGTCGGGCCGGGTATTTTGCGCCTCTGCCCCCTCGAAGAGGACACGGCCGCTGGAGACGTCGATCAATCCGGCCATGGCCCTCAGCGCCGTTGTCTTGCCTGCGCCGTTGGCACCAATGATCGAGACGATCTCGCCGTCGTCGACGTGAAGGTTCACATCGTGAAGTATTTCCAGCTTCCGATAGCCGGCGCAGACTCCCTGCAGTTCGAGCACCATCAGTATTCCTCTCCAAGGTAGGCGTCGATGACGGTGGGATCCTGAATGACGTCCTCAGGCAGTCCTAACGCCAGTTGCTTGCCTTCGTGCATCACCAGCAGCCGTTCGGACAAGGCCATCACCGCGGCCATGATGTGCTCGACAAACATGACGGTCACGCCTTCGCCGTGAATGGTGCGCAGCAGTTCGATTATGGGAGCCCGCTCCGTGGGCACGAGCCCCGCCAACACCTCATCGAGAAGCAGGAGCCGTGGCTCCAGGGCCAATGCCCTTGCCAGTTCCAGCCGTTTCAGCCCCGCCGTGGGCAGCGTGCCCGACATGGAATTCATATACGATCCCAGGCCGACTCTTTCGATGACGTCCGCCGCGTGAAGACGGGCTTTATGCACTGACCGGATTTTGCTGTGTGATGCGATGGCCACGTTTTCCAGGACCGTCATACTTTCGAAGGGGCGCATTAGCTGGAACGTGCGGACGAGGCCAGCTGACGCGACCTTGTCTGCCGGCCAGCCGGTGATGTCCTGCCCGTCAAAAGTGACTTTCCCCGAAGTCGGGCGGATCTGGCCGGCCAGCACAGAGAACAGGGTTGTTTTTCCCGCGCCGTTCGGGCCGATGATTCCGAAGAATTCCTTTTCCGGGATGTGGATTCCAACCTCGTGCAGCGCGGCGAGGCCGCCGAACGACTTGGACAGTCCCTCAATTTGCAGGAGGCTCATTTGCGGAGCCTTTCGCGGATGGTTCCGTAGATTCCCTTGGGCAGAAACGTGACGATCACGATCAACAGCGCCGCATAGACTGCGACGTCCAGACCGCTGGTTCCCTGCAGGAACTCCAGGAAGGGCGGGGGATTGCGAAGGAGGCCGGTAACCAGTTCGGACAACGGACCCACCACGGCGGCACCGATCAGCGGGCCCCAGATGGTGCCGACTCCACCGATCACGGCGGGGATGATCGCGTCGACCGAAACATGCATTCCGAAGGCCTGGTCCGGCCCTACGAACAGGTAATACTGCGTATAGAAGGAGCCCGCTACCGAGGTGATTGCACAGCTCATCGCGACGGTGATCAGCCGGTATTTCATGACTTTTATCCCAAGTGATTCCGCGGCCGTTGCATCATCGCGGATGGCCTGGGCGAACTGGCCCGCCCGGGAATGGACGAAGAAAATGGTTGCAGCCACCGCCATGGCTAACAGCCCCAGCGGAATCCAGTAGTAATTGTTGCTGTCCTGGTCGAACTGCAACATTGACCATGACTCTTCGGGCAGAAGTGGAACATTCAGGCCTTCCGTCTTGTGCAGGAACTCGAGGTTCTGAGTCAGGAGCAGGAACATCTGCGCGAAAGCGAAAGTAGCCAAGGCAAAATAGGAGCCGGCCAGTTTGTACCTCAGGCACAGGTATGCGATTAGGAGCCCGACCGTGGCCGAGAGCAGCGCCCCGACGATCATTGCAATCCACGGCGAGACGCCGAACGAGGTCAGCAGAAACGCGTCAGTGTAGGCGCCCACGCCGAAGAAGGCAGCGTGGCCGAAACTGAACATGCCCCCGTAGCCACTCATCAGGTTCCAGCCCACAGCCATGAGTGCGTAAATGAGTGTCCGAACGGCGACCGGGTGGGCCGACTCCGGCAGCACGAATGGTAGGAAGAAGAGTACTGCCGTCCCGGCAATAAGGATCGCGTACTGCCTGGCCGACCCGCCGGCAGGCAGCCTGCTCTTAGCCCCCGCCAGCGGATCGGTTTTCATTCTCTGCGTCATTGTCATTGTTTTGCTCCGAAAAGTCCTTGAGGCCTGAGGAAGAGGATGAGGACGAACATGCCGAAGACCAGAAGCAATGAGCCGCTTCCCGGCAAGTACAACGAACCGACCGTCTGCAGCAGGCCGATGAACACCCCGCCGATGAAGGCCCCCCGGATACTGCCCAGTCCACCAAGCACCACGATGACGAAGGCTAGCGTCGTGAACTGTTCCCCAGCGGATGGAACCAGGCTGGTGAACGGCGTAAGGAGGCCCCCTGCTACGGCCACAGAGGCTGCGCCCAGTCCAAAGGTCACTGCGTAGATCTTGCGCACGTTGACACCCACAAGGGCTGCGCCGGTGCCGTTGGAAGCGACAGCGCGGATAGCAAGTCCCATGGGGGACTTCTTCAGCACCAGCGTCAGCGCCGCGGCTACCAGCACGGCGCCGGCAAAAGCAATGATTCGCGGAAGATCGGCAATTGCGCCGAATATTTGGATGGAACCCTCTACCGGGGCGGTGAGACTTTGCGGCCGGCCGCCGAACATCATCAGCAGCACATTGCCGATCAGGAGAGACAGCCCGAGGGTGACGAGCAACGGCCGTTCATGTCCGGTGTCGGCGGCCAGCCGATTTAGCAGTACGGACTGGATGGCCCAGCCGAACCCAAACATGACGGGGACTGTCAGCAGGACGGCTGCGTACAGATTGATCCCCCATGACGACACCATGAAATACACCAGATACATCGACATCGTGAGCATGGCACCCTGGGCGAAGTTCACGATGCCCAGCACACCAAATATCAAGGTCAGTCCCAGCGAGACCAAGGCGTACACGCCGCCCATGAGCAGCCCGGTGACCACATATTGGGTAACGAGGGCGCCGTCTTTGCCGCCCGCTATGTAAATGATCGCTAGGGCGGTGAGCACGGCTGCGGCCGCGCCGAACGAAATCCGGGAATCTTCAGAGGAAAACGGGTTTCCGCGCCGCACCTGCTGCGTGGCTTCTGGGAGCGTATCGGTCGTCGTCATTGTGTCGTCGACTCCTGACTATTTTGCGGCAGCGATGGGGAAGACAAGGTCCTTTGTGGCGAATTTCTTTGGAAAGACCTGTTCGACCTTTCCATCCAGGACCTGCATGACGATGACGGTGGCGTTCTTGTTCTGGCCCCGTTCGTCGAATTCGATGGGTCCGTCAAATGCGAGTAGAGAGTCCTTGACACTGTTGCTGGAGATGGAATCCCGCAGCTTCTTCGGATCGCTGGAGCCACTCTTTTCAAGCCCGGCAGCGATGACTTCTACCGCCTGGTAGGAGAGCATGGACGCTGTTTCCATCGACTTGCCATATTTGGCCTGGAACCGCTTTCGCACATCCGCAGCCCGTTCGTTAGCGGCTCCGTAGTGGTAGTTCGCACTTAGGATATTGGACGACGCGGCGCCTGCAGCCGCCGGAAAGGAGTTGTCATCAAATGCCCCGCTGGCGATGCCCATGACTGCTTTGATATTGGGAGCCAAAGCACCGATGGCCTTAGCCACCAGCAAGTTGTCGGGGTAATAGCCGGTCACAACGATGACATCGGGCTTAGCCGAAAGTGCCTCTGTCACTTGGGTGGTGGCATCGGAGAAATTGGTTCCCGCGTAGGTGACTTCCTTGGCAACTGTGATGCCCTGAGCCTCAGCCTCGGTTTTGAATGCGTTGAAGACGCTGCTCCCAAACGCGCCCTCGATGTGGATATAGGACACGGTTTTCACCGCTGAGCCCGACTGCTTGCCCATTTCAACGAGCGATTTGGCGCCGGAGGTACCCATGCTGCTTGCATCGGGCTGGAGCCTGAAAGTGTTCTTGTACCCTTGGGCAAGAATCTTGTCGTCAACCGCTACATCGATTACGAACGGGACCTTCGAGCGCTCAGCAACCGAAGCCACGTTCTGAGTGACGTCAGACTGGTATGTGCCCACGAGTGCTACCGCACCGCCAGCCACGAGTCGCTGAGCTTCGCTCTGTCCAATGTCGGCTTTGCCCTGGCTGTCGCCCTCACTGAGCTTCAACTGGGCGCCGTTCATGGATTTGATGCCGCCCGCAGAGTTGATATCTTCGACCGCGAGCTTTGCGCCGTCGTTCATCATTCCGCCCACTCCGGCGAGTCCGCCACTGAGGGGATGGACCGACCCGATGGTGATGGTGTCGCCGGTGCCTTTTGTTGCCGAGCTGCTGCCGCCGCTCGTGCCGCCACAGGCGGACAGGCCGATGGCGCTGATCGCCAATACTGCAGTAAGGATTTTTTTATTCATGGTTCCTCGGTGCAACCTTTCATTGTTCGTCCCGTACCTATCGAGACTCCTGGGACGACGCCCAGCGGGTTGTTCCGCTCAGCGGATCATGCGACTGGGATGTGAGCTTGGACTCACTCATTGTGCAGGTTAAAAGTCCGGATTGCTAGGCCTTGTCAAGATAAATTCAGCGTTAGGACCATTCCGCTGAGCGGTATTTCCCGATAGGCTACCCACAGGAAAGGGGATCGCATGCAGCAGCCCGTTGTTGAATCAAGTTCCAGTAATGGAGGCACGGAGGCAGCTGATCGCGTCGCCGACGTCCTCCTGCTCTTCAGCCGAGCCGAAGGTGCACTCGGCGTGTCGGAAATCGCCAGAACCCTAAACATCAGCAAGGCCGTTGTGCACCGCATACTCCAGTCCTTGAGCTCAAGAGGCATCCTCCAGGCAACCGGACAGTCCTCCGGATATGTGCTGGGCCCTGCCGCAATCGGGATGGGAAACAGGGCATGGAGCCAATTCGATTTCCGGTCCCTGGCTGCTCCTGTTCTACGCGCACTTCGCGATGAGACCAGGGAAACCTCCACGCTGTCCGTACTGGCCAGCCATGCCCGCGTCTATCTCGATCAGTACGAAAGCTCCCAAGAAATCAAAATGGTCGTTGAAATCGGAGTTCCATATCCGCTTCACTCCGGGGCGTCCAGCCGGGCCATCCTCGCGTTCTTGCCGACTGCCTACCTGCAGGAAGCCGTTGAACAGCGGAGCCTGCAAGACGCTGCTTTTTCCGAGGCTGACTACCGCGAAGGTCTCACTCAAATCAGAGAAGATGGGTACGCCATGTCCCTAAATGAACGCAACATTGGGGCTGCCTCGATAGCCGCCCCGTTCTTCGACAAATCCGGCAACGTGCTCGGTTCAATCAGTTTGTGCGGACCCGTATTCCGTTTCAGCCTCGACGATTCACGAGGGCATGCGGCCCGAGTCGTTGCGGCGGCGCGAAACATCACCGAACTCCTCGGGCAGTGAGCGTGAGTAAGGCGCCGAGGGACTGCCGTCCGTCCGTTCTTCCCCGTTCCTTTCTCTATGTTCCCGGGGACAGCCCTGGAAAGATTGCGAAGGCAGCGGCGGGGCCGGCCGATGCGCTGATTGTCGATCTGGAAGATGCCGTGCCTCTCGCCAGGAAAGACGCGGCACGGGTGGCAACCAGCAAATGGCTTGAACAGCTTCCGGAACGAGGCGATTCACGAACCTCAGCCAGCAGCCAACAGAAATGGGTTCGAATCAGCGCCGAGAACATTGAAGCTGATCTGGACGCCGCTGTCCGACCAGGGCTTTCCGGGATCTTCCTAGCGAAATCGTCGGTGGCCGCGCTGACGGCGGCGGCGAAATGCCTGTCGAAGCTAGAACGGGAACGGCGCCTCCCGGAGGCCTCCGTTGGCATTATCGGCCTCATCGAAGGTGCTGGAGCGCTGCAGCAGTTGGATCACATGGCGCACCTTGAGCGGGTTCTAACTTTTGCGGTGGGGGAAGTCGATCTAATGGCGGACCTACGGATGAAGCGCGGCCACAGAAGCGAGCCCGCGCTGGACGCGATCCGATCCCGGGTCGTGATTTCTTGCGCTGCAGCTGGATTGCTCCCTCCGGTGGCACCCACCTCGACGGCTATACGTGAACTCGACGAATTCATGGAAAGCAGCCACAAAATGCACGACTTGGGTTTCCGGTCTCGCACTGCGGTGCATCCATCACAACTATCACTCATCCATGACGTCTTCACCCCCGGGGAAGATGCCGTCGCGGCGGCCCGGGATATCGTCGCTCGCTATGAGAATTCCGGCGGTAGCGTTGCGCTGGACAGAGACGGTCGAATGATCGACGCCGCCATCGTCAGGGGAGCCCTGGAGACGCTTAGCCGGAGCACTGTTACCTTCTGAAAGTGGCTGGAACTGCGCAGAGGGCCGGTCGGTACGAACCACTGGCAGACTTCGCAAGTGTGGGGTCAGCCCCCCGCCCACGCAACGTCCCCGGGGCACGTGGTCCGTTCCACAGCCCGAATTTTCGGTGGGGGTATTGAGCTGGCGCATAAAGGTCGCAGCCCCTCTGCCATCGGCAGCGTTAGAGGTGGGATCCGGCCTCGATGGCCTCCAAGTCACGGATGGCGTAGCGGTGGTGCTCCCACTCCTCGTCGAGGATTGTGTGCAGGCACGAGAGGACAGCCTCCGGCTGCCCAGGGGCCCAGGGATTCCGGCGGGCCAGGGACAACTGGTCCTGGGTCACCGTGGCGAGATAGTCGCGCACCATCGCTTGCCGGCCGGCCCGGGCCTCAAGCACGTCCTCATACGAGGGCGCGGCCGCCGCGAAGACCGACAGGTCGTAACCGTCGGTCCCGTACTCCACATTCGGCTGGCCGACGGGGTGGTACGGCTGTTCCGCCTCCAAGATCGCCTTGCGAAGCCACGTGTCGGTGGCCATGACGAGGTGGCGCAGTGTCTGGGCGAAGGACCACTCTCCATCCACCGAGATATCGACGGTGCCAGCGGGCATCGCGGCGACCCGCTCAAGCGTCGCCGACCAGGTCCGTTCAAGCTTGGCCCAGGCGGCACGAAGGCCATCCGGATCTGCGGCGCGTCTTTCGGCCCGGCCGGGAAAGCGGCGGTTGAGCTCGGCCTCGACGAAGGGGACCACATCGACGCCGTTGACGCGCAGGAAGTTCCCGCCATCGAACAGCCAGGGCGCGTCGATATCTGCCCCGGATACGTCAACCCCGCGCATCACCGCACCGGACAGGCCGGACCGGACAAACCGCGCTCCCCGCAGGTTCACGTCGACGAATTTCGCTCCACGGAGGTCATCGGACTGACTGAAATCTGCCATAACGGCAACTGTCCCACGGTTGCGTCAGCCGCGCAGCACGCCGCAGCGTTCTCACGTGCGGCTGGTCAGTACTGTCTGCATTTTCTCGAACGACTCGGTCCATCCGTTGCGGTGCAGGGCCAGCCGTTCCTCCGTCAGGAACGGTCCATGCGAGAGCACCAGACGTGTGGCTTCGCCGGTACTCCCGAGTGCGAGGTCGACGACGGTTTCCCGGTCGTCCGGGGTCGGCTCCTCCCACCGGAATGTGTATACCAGACGCCATGGAGGATCGATCTCCAGGAACTCGCCGGAGAGGTGGAACGGTTCGCCGTCCGGTGGCGTCATGCGGAATCCGTAGCGGCCGCCTTCCGTGAGGTTCAGTTCGGCTGAAGGGATGGTGAAGCCGTGCGGCCCCCACCACTTCACGAGCTCGGTCGATTCCGTCAGCATCCTGAAGACTTCTTCCGGGGGAGCATCGAGGGTGTATTCGAGGTTCAGGACCAGCCCGCCGGTTTCCTCATTCATCCCTCAACTCTGTCACCCTGCGGACGCTGACGGAAGCGGTGACGCCTCGGCGGCGGCGCTGCTGGATGTCGTCGGTGGTGGCCAGGAAGACCCTGCAGCCGGACGCCAGACACCCCTGTTTCCGCGGGACCAGATCGGTCCATAATGGCCACATAAGCTTCGGGGACTCCTCGCGCGGGTGATGGGTGGCGCGGCGTCGAAGAGTCCCAGGTGGCTGCCCCGGCTCGGCGCACGGGGCGGTCACGGGCTCCGGACAAGGATTCCGGGGACCGAAACCTGGGGGGAGCAACGCCATCGCGATCATCAACGCACTGAAGGGAAACATCATGCTCAAGGATTCAAACATCATGGCTGTCCTCCCCGCGAAGGACCTCAACAGGGCGAAGGAGTTCTACCGGGACAAGCTGGGAATCGAACCCACCGATTCCATGGAGGAGGGCAGCTTGACCTACAGCTGCGGTCAAGGAACCCGCTTCCTCGTCTACCAGACAGACAACGCCGGAACAGCCAAGAACACCCAGATGGGCTGGGAAACGGACAATCTCGAAAGCGAGATGGCGGAACTGCGGGGCCGCGGCGTCGTCTTTGAAGAGTACGATTTTCCCGGCCTGAAAACGGAGAACGGCATTGCCACCGCCTCCTGGGGGAAGGCAGCCTGGTTCCTGGACAGCGAGGGGAACATCATCAACATCGCCCAGCGCGCGTAGGCCGGAGTCTGGCACCGATCAACGACGCAAAGCATCGCTGCCGCCGGCAGCGAAGCCGAAGGGAACCGGCTTCCGCCTCCTAGGCGGGAGCCGGTTCCACGACGGCCCGGAGCCTGCTTCGGCATTGGGCGGCGACGGCGGCGCTCGCGAAGGCAGCGGCTGTCAGGGTGTGCGCGTGGGAAGGGGCCACTGGCTCAAGGAAAACCAAAGCCCGTGGGATGAGAATGCGAGGCACGGGTTGCGCATGGGCCCTGAGATGCTCCGAGGCAAGGGAAGAGGGCAACGTGAAGAGCAGCAGAATCATTATGACTCTTCTGACCTGGCTGTCCAGTAAGGTGCTCGGGCCGTCCGCGGTGTTGTCCTTGCTGTCAGAGAAGGACTACGCCGGTGACGACCATCCGGAGCGCGGAAGCGTCAGGGGGTGGGTGATCGTCGCACTGATCTCGGCCGTTGGACTCGCGGTACTTCTGGCGATCGCAGGTCCGCTACTGGCGGCCCTGTTTAACTCGCTCATAGCGCGAACAGGCCGGTAGCCAGAAGGCATAGCGCGGCAAGTCCGGCCCGCACGCTACTTCTTGTCTACTTCCCGCCCCGCAGGTGCCGGTGGTGTAGCTCGTAGCTGTCGAACACATCAGAAGACGTGGCTCCTGAATGGCCGAACTTGCCGCGAAGGACGTCTGCGAGTCCGTCCAGCGCCGCGCGGAGCATCCGCCCGGCGAACTGGAGTTCAGGGTTGTCGCTGCGCTGGGCCTGGGATGCGAGCTCCTGGGCGTAGGCGACGGTGGCCGGCAAGGAGCCGCGCTGCTCGACTTCACGGAAATAATAGGTTTCATGGAACGCCAGCAGATCGATGCTCACCAGGGCCACGTTTCCGGCCATTGACTCCAGCAGTCCGGCAGCATGCCGGGGTTCCAGGGACAGGACACCTGCAGGACCGGCTGCCTCCCGGAACAGGTTCAGCTCGTGGGCGAGGGCCCGGCGGCGGTTGAGGGCCGGGTACATCTGCAGGATCCAGGTGACCGTTGCTGTCAGCAAACCGAAACCGGTGACGGCCTGGAGGGCCACAACCAGCCGGAGCAGCGGATGCACTGCAACGATATCGCCGAACCCCACTGTGGAGAGCGTGACCAGGGAGATATAGAGGGCTTCGGCAAAGTCGGCCCGCAGCGGAATCCCGGGTCCGTAAACAAAACCGTCCGTCAGATGGGGCAGGTACAGCAGAGCCCAGCCGATGGCCGCGAGGGCCGCCCAGGCGCCAATGACAGCGGCCATGGCCAAAGGTGCTGCGATGAAGGAGCCCCGGCCCCGCAGCTTTCTGGATACCAGCCAGAATCCCCGCATGATCGCCCGGCCCATAGGACCGGAGCCGTGCGGATAAAGCAGCGTGCGAAAGACGTCGACGAGCATCAGCAGAACCAGCCCGGCCCCCAAAACCGTCCAGAGCGTGTCCTCAAAGTCCATGCCTCATCTTATGGGCGGCGCCCCGGGCCCAGTGACAAACAGCGGGACCCCGCAGTGCTGAGCACTGCGGGGTCCCTCGCTGGCTGGATACGGTTACTCGGAACCGGGTTTCTGCTCCCGGTCCCGGAGGTTCTTCTTGATCTCGTCAAACTTCTCCTTGATGACCCGTTCCGCATCGGCGAGGGTTTTTCCGGCGGTGCTCAGGGGATCCAACTGGAGATAGACGTTCTGACTGACTGGGAGGTCGTACTCGTCTTTCAGATGGGTGCCGCCGCCCACGCCCTGAAGAGAGAGGTACACCATGGCGTCGGTCCGGGCAACGCCGGAGATTGTTCCGAAGACAACTGTGAAGTCGTTCGCTTGAAAGCTGACGGTCTGACCAATATGGCTGCGGTCCAGGTCGCCGGCTGCTACCGGCTTCTCGGACTGGCTTCCGCTGTAGCTCATGAACTTCTCCTAATAGTCGAGGGACACGTAACCAGCAGTTTAGCTGCGGGGCCGTGACGGTCCGGCGGTTCCGCTGCCCGGCAAAGGATGTTTCGTCAGGTCCGGCCGTACACACCAATTGCTTCAGTGCACCCGTCCTGACGGCAGGGAGTAGTGCCGGGAAGAATAAAGACGACGGCGGCCCCTGGGGCGTGGGTGCTGCCGTCGCCTGTGGCGGTGGGCAAAAACTGCACTGCTGTCAGGGCGCTGGCGGCTGAGCTCCGGTAGCAGCAATCCGAGCATGACCGCCCAGCTGAAGCGCTGGATCAGGTCCTCATGCACCGCCGCAGGCACCTGTGCCTGGCCGTGGAAAATCCGCGTGAGGTTGGTGTCGATCGGCGTCCTCAGCTGGGCCGGACAGCCGCGTCATTGCCGTTGATGACCAGGTCGACGCCAAGATGGGCGGAACCAAGGCCAGATAGGTATGGCTGATGCCCTATTCCCGCTGATGTTCCAGGTAACTTCTGCTCCGGGAAGGGCGGTGCTGTGGGATCGGCGGACTCCACAATTTCTCGGGTGAGCCAGCCCATGGCGTAGCGCCTGGATCCGTCCACTAATCGGAGAAAAGCATCTCGTCTTTTGGCGGACCTTCCATTGCTTTCGATTACGTCGTCCGGGCTCCTTCCGATTATCATTGCCGCCTCCATGAGTGGGGTGGCACGGAACAACTCCTTGCGCAAGTGAACGAGGGCCCAACCAAAGTCCAGGGTCCCCATAAGGCTCAATCTCGCTCCCTCCCACAATGAGTAATCAGTGCTGGCCCCTTTTGGGACCTTCGGTCTCCCCCAAAAGGCCCATTAGGTGCTCCAATTTGGACATCCTTGCGGGCCCAGGCTCAGGGCGCGCCCGAAACGGCGAAGCGCAAGCTGATGGAGTCGGCGGGAAAAAGGAAATCGCAATGATGGTACCAACGGTGCATCGGAAGCCGTTCGTTGCATCAGTGTGTGTGTCCTAAGTCGCCCCGAAGCATCTTCCGTGTCAAGATGCCTGAGTGACTCTCAGAAAGGCTCTAGACGCCGCCGAATGGCTCGTAGCAATCTCGTAGCGATAGGGCCGGGATTGAGGGCTCCGCCCGCCTCTTGTGGAGGTGCTGGTTCAAGACCAGAGCGGAGCACGGGAGCATTAGCTCCAACGGGGTTAGCCCCGAGTGAATGGGGGAGCGAACCGCTCCGACCAACTTTGAAAGGTAAATATGCGTAAGTCACTCGTACTTTCCGCGCTGGCCCTCAGCGCAACGCTGGCACTCACCGCCTGTGGCGGCGCCGCGAGTTCCTCGCCCACCGCACCTACCGCTGAACCGGTAGGACAGACCAAGGCCGCGGCTACGCCCGATGCCTCCAAGTCGACGCGTGGCAACATCGTCAAGTCTGTGGGCCAGGGTGCATCGATCACCGATAAGCTTCATGACAACAAGGAAGTCGTCAACTTCGTAGTCAACTCCATCGCACCGGGCGTGTGTACCGAGAAGTACGCCCAGCCCGCAAAGAACGGTCACATCACAGTTGTTGATGTGACCGTGGAGACCAAGCCTGAGCTGGCCGACGCGATGTTCAAGACGTTCAGCATGAGCGCCTACGACTTCAAGTTCGTATCGGCCAACGGCACGACGTTCAACGGCGACCTTGCGGGCACCTACGGTTGCCTCGCTGACTCGGTAACGTTCCCGTCCGCCGGCATGGGACCGGGGGAGAAGATCACGGCCAAAGTTGTGCTGGACCTGCCCGAGACGACCGGCATCCTCGTCCTCAAGGCTCCCATGAGCAACACCAACGGCTGGGAGTACGCCTTCTAGGCCATGGGCCCGCGTAGTACCCAATAGTGCGAGGCCAGCTCATCTAGTCCCTGAGCTGGCCTTGCTTGTTCTACTTGATGGCTTTCATGAGATCGCGTTGGGTTGAGGCACCGGCATCTCAGTGGTTCCTCACAGTTGTACGTCTTACGCGTCTAGGTTGTTGGCTCGACGCACGAAATAGCGAGTGACCGGACCGCAGCTTCCAAGTCATAGAGCCATTCGACACTTTGTCCCCGATTATCGACGACTGAGCTGGCCACGGCAGCCGGCAGCCTTTGAGAGTCTTTGCGGTGTCCCCGTGTGGTTGTTCTCATGAAGAGGGTTCGCAAATTGGTGACGAGACAACATGTATTGCGCGTTGGCGTACTTTTCTTGGATTGCACGTTGGAGCACTGTTAGAGGGACGGAGTTCTCTACGGTGTATCCGGCTGTTGCGCGCGTGTGGCTGTACGGGTCACGCTCCAGATGGCTAATGATTCGGGCCTTCGCAGTACTCATGGAGAGGTCGGGTCTGAATCCATGACGACAACCATATTCCGGGTAAGCCTCTGCAGAGAGATGACTCATCGACGTCGACTTCGGGGTCGTCTGCCGAGAGATGACTCAGGACGGACCGGCCATAGAACAGATGGTGAAATGCAGATGGCTAAGCGAATCTCGCTCCGTTGTGCCGTGGCTGTGCCGGCGTTCGCGGAAGTGTGCCACTGCCTGAAGTACCGCCACGGAACATGATCCCGTACTTTGCCGTGACGCTGTGTAATATCACCCAAGCTGGGTCGCTACGAACGCAATCATTCAACTCTCTGGGGGAACCATGACCACACCCGAACTGCCAGACCATTCGCCCGCGCAGCCGTCGAGTGGCGAAGCACCGCACTATGCAGCGCTGCAGCCCCAACCCAGCCTGATCGCACAGCTGCCGGCCGACCAGACGGCGTTCTTGCCCTCGCCGGGGGCCCATGACCGCAAACCGCTGAACAAGACCCTCCTGGTCGCGGCCGCCAGCTTTGTCATCGGCGCCATGCTTGGCACCGCAGGTACCGCATTCACCACAAGCGCAGTTGCCGAGGCCAACACGAAGTCTGCCGCCGCGGCAGCAGCCAAAGCTGAAGCCGAAAAGCCTCGCCCCCTGAAGAACGCCGCCAATGCCTGCGCAGTCACCAACAGCAAGGGCGCCAAGCTCGGTGACAACGACACCAGCCTATCCCTTGATGGAATGGGCGATGAAGACTCCTATGGCCTGTCCATGACGGCGATCAACTGCGTCCTCGACTCCGTCAAGATCCCCGATTTCGTCCGGGCTCAGATGAACAAGACACGCGCCCTCGATGGCACTCAGCGCGAATCATGGGGCAACCTAAGCGCCACTTGGTCCTACCACCCCGACACCGGGTTAAATGTCGGCCTGACCGAGAAGTGACCACGACGGGAGCCTTATACCAGCGTGGCCAACGCGAGGCACGATCCTCGAGATAGCAAGGTCATCTTAGATCGCTGAAGATTCCTACTGGTACAAGCCGCGGATGGACTATGCCCTGCCCAAAGAGCACGGCGAGGGCCTCCTCGTTCTCACAGGCTGTCTGGCCTAAAAGTGGCTGGAAGCCATTTCCAACCAGGCGGTCGTGCCGCTGGGACCTGACGGAAAGGTCGCGCTGGCGGACACCTCGCCCGGATCCGTCCAGCTGATCGCCGACGTATCGGGATACCTCCCCGGCGGAGCGCCGGGACCGCGTGCCTAGCACGCCGTCGAAGTAGTCACCGATGGCGGGATTGCGCCAGTTCCAGTCCGGCTGCCCGGCCGAGAACAGGTGCAGATACCAGTCGAGGTCCGTTTCAGAACCCGGGTTCGCGCGGCTCCAGGCGCGGCCGCCGAAGACGCTCTGCCAGTTGTTCGGCGGGACATTGCCGCTTGCAGTCCCGGCGTCGGAGGAGTCAGCAGACCCGGCACCCGGGCCGCCCTCGTCGACCATGCCCTCCGGACCGGGGACAAAGTGGAACATGTCCCGTTCCGGCGAGCCCGGGCCCGCCGCGAGGGCCTGCTGGAACAGCGGGTGCTCCGAGGAGCAGTGGTTGGGGACGACGTCGAGCAGGATCCGCAGGCCCAGCGAGTGCGCGAGCTCCAGCAGCGCATCGAACTGGTCCATGGTGCCGAACAGCGGGTCCACGCCGCAGTAGTCGGACACGTCGTAGCCCTGGTCCACCTGCGGGGAGGGCTGGAACGGTGTCATCCAGATCCCGTCGACGCCGAGCGAGGCGATGTACGGCAGCCGGGCGGTGAGCCCGGCGAGGTCGCCCACGCCGTCGCCGTCGCCGTCGGCGAAGGAGCGCGGATAGACCTGATAGATGACGGCGGACTGCCACCACTGCACCTCCGGTGTGAAGCTGGTTTCCTCGATCGTGCTCACCTACTCGAAGTCGCTTTTTCGCTGGCGAACCTGGCAAGCGCGCCGAAGGAGGACGGGTCCGTCCGCACTCAACTTGACGGCCGGGCAGTAGGGCGCGGTGCCAGGGTTTCCGCCAGGATGCCACTGACAACGCGCAGTATTTCCTCGCCGGCCAGGACACCGGACGCCGACGTCACCGTCAGGTGCGGCCGGGAGAAGCCGTCGCTGTCGAGTTCGCCGTGCGCGGGACGGATTGCGATGTCCGCCAGCTCAAGGAATCCTGCATCGAGTCTGGAATCACCGGCAGCCACGAGCACTCCTGCCTCGCTCCGCCGCCGGACCTCGGCCACCGCGGCTTCCTTGGAGATCGGGGCCGGAACGCAGTAGAGCTTTCGCCCCTGCAAGGAAGTTGTCCAGCCGCGGGCGTTGCACCAGGCGCTGAGCTCGGCCAGGTACGCGTCGGGCATGGCCTGCCGGTCAACGATCGAGTACACAAAGACGTCTTCGGCGGTCCGGACCCTCAGGATCGCGGGGACGGCCCCGCTGCCCGTCAGATGGCCCAGCACTTCATCCAGAGACGCACATTCGGACCCCAAGGAACGCTGTATGTGCCGGGACCAGTCGTGATCCGGCTCGCCGTCGTGCAGGATAACGGCGCCGTTCGTCGTCACGGCGTAACCCCGGCCGGAGCCCGGCAGCCGCACCCGGGAGAACTGGGCCTGGGTGCGGGTGGTGACGGGCACGAAGACGCTCCGCTCCACAATCCCTTCCAGCAACTCTTCCGCAGCCCGGGTCATGAAGGACAGAGGTGCCGCGTCATAGACTTCGGCCACTACCATCCGGGGCGCCAGGTGGTCGCTTCCCACGAGAGCCATGGAGTTCGCCGAGTAGATCAGGGTGCGGTCCAGGTCGCTGGCCACCATCACCGGGGCGCCGCCCGAGTGGATGTTCATACGTCGATCACTGCCTTGCCGTCGGCGCCGGTCGCTCCGGGCGTGTGGAGTGGGTGGATCAGCCCGACACAGCTGTACGCCAGGTCCGGAACCTCCAGCACCTCGACGCCGCGCTGCTCGGCCAGGTGCAGCACATGGGCGAGTTCCGGCACAGCCTCGGGGCGTACCAGCACCTTCCACGGCACGCGCCGCAGGAGGACCCTGGTGGTTTCACCGACACCAGGCTTGACGAGGTTCACGTTGTTGATGCCGAAACTGCGGCTGATCTCCTCGACGGCGGACCAGCCGGACCAGTCCGCTTCCGGGAACGCGGCAATGTCGGAGGGGGAGTGGACGGCAGCCCGCAGCACGTCGTCGCGGACGCCCGGGAACTGGGCCGTGACGGCCGCCAGGAAGTCGCGGGAGACGTCGCTGCCGGAAAGCTCAGAGTAGAACTTGGCCCCGTGGAAGTCGCCGGGCCCGATCAGCGCCTTGTTGTAGACGGTGCGTGAGACGAGGCCGGAGACGGTCGAGTTCAGGCAGGCCGAGGGGACCAGATAGTCATCCCGCGTGCCGAAGATCCGGACGCAATGTCCCGGGTCCGCGAGGACCGCGAGATCCGGCCGGAAGGCCGGCCCGTCGGTCTGCCGGAAGAGTTCGACGGCGGCGGCGAGTTCGCGGGCGATGGCACCTTTCCCGGTCCAGCCGTCGACGAACATGACGTCCTCCGGGCGGTGCCGGGCGGCCAGGTAGCCGAGCGCGGTCTGGTCGATGCCGAGGCCGCGGACAATGCTGATGGTATAGTGCGGCAGCTTCAGTCCGCGGACTTCCCAGGCCCATCGCTTCATCAGGATTCCCACCGGTGTTCCGGCGCGGGCGAGGGAAACCAGCACGGGCGCGTTCCCGCGCAGCTTCAGGACCTGCTCGGTGAGCGTTCCGACGGCGTGTGCGATCCGGAGGGCCGAGGCTTCCAGCGCGGCGTGGAACAGGGCGCTGTATTCGGGCGAGGGTTCGAATTCCTGCGGCAGCGATTCGGCGTAACTGGCCTTGCCCGACTGGATCGCGGCTTCGCGCTCTTCCTTCGGCGCTTCCAGCTGGGCGGAACTCAGGTCCTTCAGCAGCCACTCGACGTCCTCCGGCAGATACGAGCCAAAGGCGGGGCCGAAGAGCGGCGTCGGGAACGGAGACTGGGCCGGCAGCACAACGAGCCGGACGTCACCGGCGCCGCCGGCGACGGCCTCGGCGATCTTGCCGGGGGCCAGGAGCCCGGACACCGCGGTGCCGGGTTCCGCCATGATCACCACCGTATCGAAGCGCCCTTCGGGGTGCAGGAAGTTGTAGGCAAACCGTGGCCCCGGCCCGTCCGGGGCGTCCCCGTCGCTGCCAAAGGAAACCGCGGAACGGATCGCGTAGCCCGGCTCATCCAACGCGGCGATCGGTGAGCGGGTACTGGTGGAATACCGGATGTCGGCGTCAGGGCACAGGTCCTGCAGCCGGGCGGCGACCGCCAGGGGCAGCCCCATGAATTCCTCCGTGGCGAGGACCAGCACACGGGCTCCCGGCCCGGCACTGCTGCCCAAGGCGGTGGCCAGGGCGTCTGCGATGCGCGCCGCTTCGTCCGGATCTGGACGCCCGGCCACGCCGAAGCGGGCGCTGCGGATGGGCGGCACGACTCCGTGCAGATCCACCAGCTTGATCCGGGCCGGGCGGGGGAGGGCTGCGCGTGTGAGTGGGAGGCTGCTGATCAGGTCCGCCGCGTCGGCAGCGAGCGTTTCCGGCAGCTGGATGCTTCCGTGCGCCAGTGCCACGGCGCTGATCCTGGTGCCGAGCTGGTGTGCCAGGTCATCAAGGCTGTCCCGGTCTGCCTGGGAGCGCAGGTCCACCAGGGAGGCCACAACGTAACGGCGGTGCGGGGAAGTGCGGTGCAGTTCGCGGATGGTGTTGATGATCGTGGCGCCGGTGCTCAATTCGTCATCGACGAGGACCACGGTCCCGGCCAGGTCCAGGGCGGCACGGCTGGTCGGCAGCAACTGGTGGGACGTTGCGTGCGAATGCGCTTCCTCGAACGCGCCATACGGTTCCACCCCGCTGCTGCTCTGCCGGGTGGAGTGAATGTAATACGTTCCCAGCTGCCCGGCCACGAGCTGGCCCAGCCCGGTGGCAGTTTCCGCATAACCGATGGTTACGACGCCGGGGAGTTCCGTCTGGTGCCGGGCGAGCAGCTCGGACAGGCTCGCCAGGGCGGCCAGCCTGGCACGTCGTTCCTCCTGGCCCGGGACGCTCCCGCCGTCCGGGCCGGATCGCCCGTCCAGCAGGCGCCCCAGCCGGTCTGCGGCCTCGTCGATGACGGCGGTCAGCGATCCGGCGGGGGCGTCCTGTCCGGAGACGTGCCGTCCGGACACGGCGGGTCCGGAGGCGGGGGGTTCCTCGAGTTCCCTGCGGACCAGGAGCCCCAGAAGCTGGCCCGCCGACGTCGCGATCCCGGGTTCGGTGGGGACGTGCTTGGCGAGCACCCGCGAAACCAGCAGATGGGCCCGTTTGGGATTGCGCCGCAGCGCCAGCCCGACCAGTGCCTTCACCGGCAGCACGCTGCGGCCGGGGTCTGAGGCGACGTCGACGCCGAGGGCATCGCGCACGTAACCGCCGCTCCAGGGGGCATCCGTTGAGAGTTGCTTCACCGCATGCTCGCTTCCAGTAGTTCGACGAAATTGACTCCGGGCCTTGCGACCCCGAAGGCCCTGGCCCGCAACAGGGTGCGCTCCGCCCATGCCCGGTGAGGTTTGAACTCATTCATCTTGTTTCCATAGGACGACGCCTTAACGCCTCCGCCCTCGCTCCCGGCAATGTCCAGGGCATCGAGGTATTCCTCGTGGCTTACGACGCACATGGCATGCACCACGGGCACATGGCTGGGATGGATCACCGTCTTGCCCAGCAGGCCGTTCGCGAGATCCAGCTCGATCTCGCGAATCAGCCCGTCCAGATTGTCCATCAGGATGCGCTGCCGGAGCTGGCCCTCGTTGACGGCCTCGAACGGGGTGGACCGCAGTTGCGGCCGCAGGATCCGTTCCGTGTTAACAAAGTGTTCCCAGACAGGGCCGGAGATGACCCAGCCGTCATTGGGGCGGCCGAAGATGTTCACGACGTCGCCAATGATGTTCGCGACCACCTTGACGTTGTAGATGGTCAGGTCGCGCGAACGCCGCAGGCCAAAGGCACTGGACATGTCCGTGGCGCCGATCCGGACGCACAGCACCAGGTCGCGGAACTCTTCGACCAGGGCCAGGTTGTCCGTCAGCACCCGGACGCGTGACTCCAAGTGGGTGGTCGAAAGGTCCTCGATGATCGGCATCGCCTTCAGGGGGCGTTCCTTGGAGTCCCCGCTGCGTCCTGCCTCGTCGTTCAACACCTGCAGTGCCTTCAGGAAGGCGCGCCCCCGGCCCGTCTCGTTCTCGAATTTGGGCAGGACGAAGCCGTAAACGACTCCTAGTGCGGCACCTGCCCTGCGTCCGACGTCGAGCAGCTGTTCGGGCGTCCGGCAGCGGATGAAGATCAGCGGGAGCTCGTCCGGATCATCCAGCGACAGTTGCTCCAGCGCCACGAGCAGGTTCTCCTCCGCGGCGGGCACTTCCTCGTCGGGAACGGCGTCTTCGAGGCAGACGACGATGCTGAGGCACCCCGCCGCGGCCTGTTTCCGGATTCCGGCGGCAAGTGAGCTTCTGGTGGCCGGCGAGTACAGGGTGGCGCCCAGCGCGACCGCCAGCAGGCCGGGGTCCGAGGTGCGGTGAAGGAGTTCGGGGCGCAGGTGGAAGAGCCGGTCCCTGACGGATTCGGCCAAGGCTTTGAAGTGCTGCATTGTCCCCTAGTTGTGATCTGTGGTGCGCTGCCGGATCAGCGCAGGTGGACCCGCTGGTCCAGCGGAATGGTCATGGTGAAACCGAACATGGCCCAGATGGCCTTGTCAGACGCGTCTGCCGGGACGAACTCGGCGCGGATTTCCAGGACCCCGCCGACCCGCCCGACGTACAGAACGCTCCGCAACCCGGCATCGTTCCTTGCGGCAATGGCGGCGGCCGCGCCGTCGAAGACTCCGATCGTCATCGGGGCCTCTCCGGCCACGAATAGCAGGCGGCGCACGAGCCGGACGTGACGCAGGGACACGATGCCGGCCCCGTCCTGCAGGCCGGCCAGCGCCCGGTTTCCCGGGGTGAGAACGGCGGTGCCGGCCTTGTGCCCCTCCGCGTGGTGGGCGCCCGTAGTGAGCTGCTGATCCTCCCAGGCCACCGAGCGGACCCCGGCCACCAGCAGTGAGCCAATCGCGGATTGCCTGGCGTTCAGCCGAACCACCGGGTTGGCTTCGCCCAACTCGCGGACGCTGCCAAAATCCGGGGCCGGGAACAGCCGGTCCGATGCGGCCGGGGCGGGTCTGGGCGCAGGCCTCGAGGCCGCTGAGGCCGATGATGGCGTTGCGGACGGTGTCGATGGGGCGGGTGCCGGGCCTGCACCGAGGGTGAGCCCGCCGGAACCGGCCGGGCTGGCACCGAGGGTGAGCCCGCCGGAACCGGCGCGGCTGGCGCCGAGCGTCAGTCCGCCGGAACCCGCCGGGCGGACGCCGGGCTCGACGGGAGGGGCGCTGTGCGAAGGGGGCCGCGTGGGCCCCGGCGGCGCCGCCGCTTTCCGGCGCCGGCTGAGGTAGGGGATGTCGGTGCGCAGTGCGGTTCGATGCACCGCCATGGTCAGAGCTTCAACTTGAAGTCGGCGGCAACGGCAGCGAGCCCGGCCTCATAGCCCTGGCCGAGGGCACGGAACTTCCAGCCCCCCGAGTGCCGGTAGAGCTCCCCGAGAATCATGGCGTTGATCTTGTCCAGATTCCCGCCCGGAACACTGAAGCGCAGGAGCTCCCGGTTTTGTTCGGTGGCGACCCGCAGGTAGGCGTTCTTCACAGCGCCGAAAGTGGCCGGCCCGCGCACCTCCGGATCCAGGTAAAGCAGCACAGCGATCTTGTGGACCGTCTCGGGCACCCGGTTGAGGTCGACGTCGATCTGTTCCTGGTCTTCCGCGCCGGCGAAGGAAATGCTGCCTTCGGGGCTGGCGATCTGGTTGAAGAAGACCAAGTGGTCATCCGAAATGGCGCGTCCGTCGGCGCCGCACATGATCACCATGGGGACCAGCTCGGCTTGCGGGCCACGGCTGGGGACGATGTCCCAGCCGATTCCCAGCAGCACCTTTGCCAGTCCGGGGTTCTCAGCGGTGAGGGCGGCGTTACTGCCGGCAACCATAGAAGCCACTAGCGTCCTTCCAGATGAAGACCATCAACATCAAATTTGTCCCTGAGGAACTGGCCGTGGACTGCCAGCTCCGTAATGGCCCCGGTGCGGACCTGGTTGTCCAGGTTCTTGACGGTGGAGTAGAGCGTGTCGAACTGTTCCAGCAGCACCGTCGTGTCGGCGGAGTCGTCCCGCCGTGATCCGGCAGCCAGCATCAGATATGCCCGCAGCGGGGACGGGAGATAGTCGGTGATGACGGCGTTGAGCAGGACGCGCTGCTCGGTGGACGCCCCCGACCGGCCGATGTAGCCGATGAGGGCGCGCAGGATGTCGGCCAACTGCAGCACCCGTGACACCACGAGCGGAGGCAGTTCGGCGCCGTTGCCCAGTACCGTCCGGCGCAGCTCCTCGAGCGCGGACCCGGTGACGGACAGCTCATCCGCAGCCGGATCAGCGGCAGTAGATCCGGCACCGGACACTGCACCGGAGACGGCGGCGGAGCGGGGTACCGCGCCGCCGCCGAACAGCGAACCTAAGAAATTTGCGACCATAGCCCGTAAGCCTATTGCTCAGGGCTGACGACCACTAATTCCCCTCCTGCTTGCGCACCCTGTCCAGGTAGGGACGGGCCCGTTCCAGCCCGGTTTCCAGGGCCTGCACCGTGCCTTCCATGCTCTTGTTGGCCTGCGAGCGGAAAGTGTCGATTGCGTCCATGGTCTGGAACACGTTGTCGAACGCCTTCTGCAGCGTCTCCACGCTGACACCGGAGCTCGCCGCTTGCTGATGGATCCGCGCGGTCTGATCCTTGAGCATCTCGGAAGTCTTGAGGATCATGTTGTTCGTCGTCGTGTTGATGGCGTCGATCTGATCCAGCACCATCTTCTGGTTCGCCAGGGCCTGGGCCACAATGACGGCGGTCCGCAGCGCGGAGATCGTCGTCGTGCGGGCCCGTTCAACGCCCTTGATCAGTTCGGTGTTGTTCTTGCGGATCATGTCGATGGCCAGGTAGCCCTGAACCGAGACGGCCAGCTGGGTCAGGATGTCCTGGTGGCGCTGGCGGATCGGATAGAGCACGTCGGAGTCGAGCTTGCCGGCCTCCTCGATCTGGCCCTGCATCTTCATGTCATCGATCTTGCTGGCTGTTGCAGCATCCAGTGCCTTGGCAAACACCGCATATTCGCTCAGCCCCTGCATGGTCTCCCACAGCTGGGTCTTTTCCTGCGCAAGGGAAGCGTTGTCCTTGAGCAGCGCGTCCTGACCGGCCATCAGGGACTTGATGATCTTGTCGAGCTGGGTCTGCGCACTCTCGTACTTCTGGAAATACTTCGCGAGCTTGTTGCCGCCCGGAATGATGCCCAGGATCTTCCGGCCCACGCTCAAGTCGGCGTTGCTCGGGGTCAGGTCTTCCACGGTGGAACGGAGTTCGCCGAGCGTTGAGGCAACCTGCACCTGGGCGCTGCTGCCGGACTTCTTCGCGCCGGCCAGCGACGTGGAGGACCGTTCCAGCAGCCGGCTGGAGGTGTTGGCTGATGCCACCAGCTGCTGGCCGCCCAGCCGGTTGATGCCGTCGATCTTGCTGGAGTATTCGGGGCTGAACGGGCTCATCGCTGACACTTCGCTGACGAAGGCCCGCGCCTGCGCGTTGATCTCCTGCTGGCGTTCGGCGGGAACCGGCACCATCCCTGGGGCGTCGTCGACTTTGACGATCTCGACGGACGCCGGCGCGTCCAGCACGAGGGGGTTCGAGGCCGAAGTTTCCGGCGGGGTGAGTTGCATGCTCATTGTTGCTTCTCTCTTTCGTAGGTCTCGGGCTCTTAGCCGAGCTGGACGCCGAAGTCAGCGGCGATTCCCGCGAGGCCGGTGGCGTAACCCTGGCCGACGGCCTTGAACTTCCACTCGCCGTTGTGCCGGTAGAGCTCTGAGAAGATCATGCAGGTCTCGGGCGCCGCGTCCTCGCTGAGGTCGTAGCGGACCACTTCCGCGTCGCTTTCCTGGTTGACAACGCGGCAGTACGCGGCGCGCACCTGGCCGAAGTTCTGCCGGCGGGTGTCCGCCTGGTCGATCGATACCACGAAGACGATCCGCTCCACATCCGCGCCCACAGCGGAGAGTTCGACGGCGACCACTTCGTCGTCGCCGTCGCCGTCGCCGGAGCGGTTGTCGCCCTTGTGGACCACCGAACCATCCGGGGCGGCCGGCTGGTTGTAGAAGATGAAGTCCGCGGAGCTGCGGACCTTTCCGTCGGCGCCGAGCAGGAGCGCGGATGCGTCCAGGTCGAAGGCGTCGCCGGTGGTGGTGCGGGGATCCCAGCCCAGGCCGACGAGGACCTTGTTCAGCCCCGGATCGGTCTTGGTGAGCGAGAGGTTACTGCCTTTGGTGAGCGTCAAGCCGGCCATGGTTATTCTCCTTGTTAAGTCTGGTGGATGTCTGAAGTAGTGGCCCGGGTACCCCGGGCCAAGGCTCCTAATCCAGTGAGATGCCGAAGTCCGTGGCAACGCCGCGGAGACCTGAGGCGTAGCCCTGGCCGACGGCGCGGAACTTCCATTCTCCGTTGTGGCGGTAGATCTCCGCGAAAATCATGCACGTTTCGGCTGCTGCGTCCTCGGTGAGGTCGTAGCGGACGATTTCGTTGTCGGTCTCCTGGTTCACAACCCGGCAGAACGCGTCACGGACCTGGCCGAAGTTCTGGCGGCGGGCCTCTGCCTGGTCGATCGACACGACGATGACGATCTTCTCGATGTCCAGGGCAACGGTGTCGAGGTCGATGAGGACCTGCTCGTCGTCTCCGTCGCCTTCGCCGGTGCGGTTGTCGCCCTGGTGGACCACGGAGCCGTCCGAAGAGGAAAGCTGGTTGTAGAAGATGAAGTCGTCATTCGAGCGGACCTTGCCGTCGGCGCGGACCAAGAGCGCTGAGGCGTCCAGGTCAAACTGCTCGCCGGCAGTGGTACGCGGATCCCAGCCGAGGCCAATCATGGCCTTTCGGAGTCCGGGGTCGGCTTTTGTCAGGGACAGGTTGCTGCCCTTGCTCAGTGTCAGGCTGGACAAGATGTACTCCTTCAGTGTGGTTGCGTTCGGCAGGGCCGGACCGTGCTGGGTCCCGTCGGGCTACAGGGCGGACGCCGCGGCGCCGAGGACATCCCCAGCTGTGCGGCCGTTGGCCGGCATGCCGATCGCATGGAAGGTCCAGGTGCTGCCGGCCCGGGAAAGCTTCGACATCACCATGGCCGTGTTGCGGCCTGATTCGGTGAGGGAGTAGCGGGCGACTTCCGGGCTGCCGGCGACCGAGTCATCGATGACCCGGCAGAACGCGTTCTGGACCATGTCGAAGGTCTGCTGGCTGTAGCTCGTGATGACGAACACGATGTTCTGCACGGCGGGCGAGACGGCGGGCAGGTTGACCATCATGGTCTCGTCATCGCCGTCGCCGGCGCCGGTGAGGTTGTCGCCGGTGTGGCGGACGGCGCCGTCCTTGCTGGTGAGCTGGTTGAAGAAGACCGTGTCCAGGTGCTTGCCTTCGGCGTCGAACATGATGGCTGAGGCGTCCAGGTCGATCTCAACGGTCTTCGTCCCGCCGAAGAACCCCTTCTTGGCCGGGACGGCGGAGTCCCACCCGAGGCCGAGGCGGACGTTCGTCAGGGACTCGCCGTTCTGCTTCGTGAGTGACAGCGACTGGCCTTTTTGCAAACTCAAACCCATTGTTTTACTCGCTTTTCGTAGTGGTGGTTGTTGCTACTTCTAATTGGAGGCGACGTGCTAGTTGTTGGCGTCCGCAGACTCAAGCACTTCAGGCTGGTCGGCGGAGGCTTTTTTCTTGTTGCGGCGGATCGAACCGGCAAAGGCGGCGCCGATGAAGACCACGCCGATGAGGCCGGTGACGATTTCGTTGATGGGGACCACGATGGTGACCAGCAGGATGACCGCCAAGGCGCCGATGGCCCAGTGCGCGCCGTGGTCGAGGTACTCGAATTCGTCCAGCGTTCCCTCCCGGACCAGGAAAACGGTCAGCGAGCGGACGAACATGGCGCCGATGAAGCCGAGGCCCAGGGCAATGATGATGGGGTCCGAGGTGATGGCGAACGCACCGATCACGCCATCGAACGAGAAGGACGCGTCGATGACCTCGAGATAGAGGAAGAGCATAAAGGCGGCCTTGCCGGCCAGTTTGGCGGAGCCGGAGGGGCCCGAGTGAGCCATCAGGTTCGCGTCGTCCGCGTCGACGTCGCCGTCTTGATCCACGTCGAAGAGGTTTCCGAGGCCGTTCACCAGGAAGTACGTGATCATCCCGAGAAGACCGGAGAGGAGCACAATGCCTTGCTTCTCGCCGGACACGGCGCCGGCGATGGCCAGCGCCGCCATGCCAATGATCAGGGATGCGCCTTCGAGCTTGCCCAGTCGGGCCAGCGGGATTTCCAGGAACTTGATCCACTTGATTTCACGGTGGGCGAGGATGAAGTCCAGGAACAGCATGAGGAGGAACATCCCGCCGAACGCGGCGATCTGCGGGTGAGCTTCGTGCAGCAGGTACCCGTAGCTGCCCGGGGTGTTCGGGTCACCCTTTTCCATCGCCAGGGTGACGGCTTCAACCGGGTTGAGGTTCGCGGTGACCCCCACGATGAGCAGGGGGAAGAGGATGCGCATGCCGAAGACTGCAATGATGATGCCCACGCTGAGGAACATCTTCTGCCAGAACGGGTTCATCCGCTCCAGGATGCGAGCGTTGACGACGGCGTTGTCGAAACTCAGGCTGATTTCAAGAATGCCCAGGATGAGGCAGAGGATAAGCGCCTGGGGGCCGCCGTAAAGAAAAGCGATCACTAATGCAACGACGGTGACCGCGAACGACCACCCGAAAGTCTTAAAAATCAAGCCTGAACAACTCCTGGAACGACGGGCCCTGTCCGGTCAACGCCGGCAGGACGGCGAAAAACATCCCGGAAGTAATCCCCCAAGACTTCGTCGCACCATCCTAACCGCACCCTGCGACGCTTTGTCTTGCCACGCCCCCGTATTTTCTGATCGTTATCTTGAACCGTTCCGGAGTGCGTGCGCGCAAGGGTGTGCAGGAGTGTCCAGGACCGCCGAACCAGCGTGCCAATGCCGTACGAGACGTCCGCGCGACGATGTCGGTCCGCTTCCATATGGTCTGCAAATGCCGCACCCAATCCTGCCCAAGGGTGGAAATTCGACTCTGCCAATGCATGCTGGCGAACGATTGTCGGTTGATCTCAAATGGCAGTCCTCAAGTTCGAATTCTGATCTGGACCTCTTCCTGATCATCGTCGGCTCCGAGGGGCGGGTTCCCCGCTTCCTTTAAGCCAGCATCAGCCCAACCCGGTTCGGGAAACTTACCGCTGAGGCACCAGGCCACCCAGGGCGAGCTCTTGCCAGATGTCCTCAACGTTCCGATCCGAGGGGGACCTGGCGTCAATGATGACGAAGGAGGGGAACGCGCCGAGTTCTTTGTAGCCGTGGTCGAAGGCTTTCAGGTCCTCAAGCGATTCGGAGTCGGCCGCCCGCCGTGCGACGCGAGAGCGCGCGGTTTCAGCTGGCACGCTGAAGTAAAACACGACGTCCGGAGCGGGCAGGCGCCGCAGAAGCCAAGGCAGTGCCCGCCCCGGGCCCAGGCCCTTTGCGCGTTTGAGGGCCTGCTGGCAGTACAGGTACCGGTCCATGATGACGATCCCTGGAAATAATCTCGCACGCAGGTGGGACACCAGGACGTTGAGACAGCGGATGCTTGTTTCCACGGCGTCCAGCAGGCGGGCCGGAATCTGCAGGCCAAGAGGACGACACCATGCGTTCAGCCTGCTCCGCCCGCAAGGATTCTTCGTGACGATCGCTGGATGACCGGACGCAACCAGCCGGTGAGCCAGCAGCGTGGCCGCCGTTGATTTGCCGGCACCGTCAATGCCGACCAGAACGACGATCCGCGCTGGTCGCCGTTTGCGGGCGGTGGCGGGGCTGCCTGCGGGATGGTTGGTCATGGAGACGTGCCTCCAGTTGGTTCGTGAACCAACTGGAGGGCCTTCCCGGTCGCAGAGATCGGTCCTGCCCGCCCGGGTGCACTGGAAGTCCCGGAGCGACGACGGACCGGCTGCGGGGATACTCCCTTCCACATGCCATTAATGAAACACGTTCCAGCCGCCGACGGAAAGAGCACCGGGTGACCCCGGCTCGAGGAGCGGGCCGGGGTCACCCGGTGCGTCAGCTCCGCAGCGCCGTCAGTTCTTCAATATCCACGCGGCGTTGTTCGGCTGCAGCCAGCCGTCCGCCGTCAACGGGACGGCACTGAGCAGCACGGTGCCGGCCGGCAATCGAACCGGCGCGGCGCCCATTGCGGCGGCGACGAAGAACTCGGCGCTCCGTTCGCAGAGCAGCAGGTTCCCGGTTTCGACCCGCCAGATGCGCCGTCGTCCGGGCCGAAGACCTTGTTTTTTTCCATAGCGGCCGGCGCGGCCCCAGTGCCCTCTTGACCAGTTCGGCAGCAGGGTCTTCCGTGATTTCCTTTGTTTGGAAAATCCCAAGAGCGCGAAAGTTTTCTCGATCAGCGCATCAGGGTGGGCCATACGGCGCCAGTAGGTGCAATTAGTGGGTTGTTCCGTCAAACTAATGTCGGCACATGGATTCTTGGGGGAAGCCGTCGTTGACGGTGCTGCCGCCCGAACGCCCTGGGCTGCATCATCACTCAGCGAAAGGCGCCACCATGACACAGCACCACCCCGACGCGAACACGACCCCTCCGGAAGGCTACGACCAGCCAGCAGCCCCGCCGTACGAGGGCGGAGTTAACCCGGCGGGACCTCAGACGGAGCAGCCGTACCCCGGCCCGCAGCAGCCCTACGCCGCCCCGCACCAGGGCTACCCTGCCGGACCGCAGCCACAGCAGCCCTACGCCGGACCGCAGCAGCCGTACACGCAGCCCCAGAATCAGGGCTACCCGGCTGGGCCCCAGGCGCCGTACTCGGGACCGCCTCAGTACCAGGGTTACCCGCCTGTGCCCCAGCAGCCGCAGTACCAGCAGCAGCCGCCCATGCCGAACCCGGCTTACGGCTATGCGCAGCCGAAATCAAAGCTCGTCGCCGGTCTCTTGGGCATCTTCCTGGGCGGCCTGGGTATCCACCGCTTCTACCTCGGATACACCAAGGTGGCGGTCATCCAGCTCATCCTCACCCTTGTACTGGGCATCTTCACGCTCGGCCTCGGATTCATCGTTGGCCTGTGGGGCGTCATCGAGGGCATCATGATCATCGCTGGCGCGGCCCAATTCCGGACCGACGCCCAGGGCGTCCCGCTCCGCGACTGAACGCGGCCCGGATCCTCTATCCCTCCGAATAAAGGAATCGCTTTGACTCAGATAATCCACGACAGACCGGAACAGCTCGAGCAGATCAACGCCGGCTTGCTCCAAGGCGAAACCGTCTACGCTGTCTACGACTGCATCGGAGTTGGCACCGGCTTCGTCGGCATCACGAACATGCGGGTTATCCTGCAGGATAAAAGCTTCGTAGGTAACAAGCTCGCCATTGTGTCCGTGCCGTACAAGAACATCCGGTCAGTCTCCATGCTGTCAAACAAGTCGATGATGGGGCGATTCGCGTCGACTTCCACCATCGGCATCGATACCGGCGGCGGCATCAAGGAAGCGGACTTCCGCGGCGACGACAAGGCGCGGCACGCCCACGACCTGATCCTCTGGAATGTGCTGAACACCAAGTAGAACGATCACGGAAGGGCCGACCCAGAAGCTCTCCCAGAGCAGAGGGTCGCTGAGGCTATTGGCCCAGAGGCAACGATCGGACGATGTTGGGCAGGAACTTTTTGCCCGCAGAAGGGCCGTCCAGGTTTCGGAACGTGGACGGCCCTTACGTGTGACGGGTCGCGTTAGACCCGAAGCACCCAGGCGGCGTTGTTCGGCTGCAGCCAGCCGTCCTCGGCCAGAGGCGCGGCGCTGAGCAGCACGGATCCGCCCGGCAGCCGCGCCGGCTCCGTGCCCATCGCGACGGCGACGAAGAAGTCAGCGCCCCGTTCGCAGACCAGAAGATTCCCGGCCTCGATCCGCCAGGTGCCGCCGTCGTCCGGGCCGAAGACCCCGTTCGCCCACAGCAACCGGCGCACTTCCAGCGCCTTGGTGACCAGCGCCAGTGAGGACTCCGGATCCTGCTGCTGGAGGTCGATCGCGTGCGTTCCCCAGCCGGCGGGCTGCGGCAGCCAGGGTTCGGATGCCTGAAACGCGGCGGCGGGTTCAGCCAGCGAGAAGCCGTGGTTCAGCGCGGGGTCCTCGGTCCAGGGCAGCGGCACGCGGGCGCCGTCGCGGCAGACGCCGCCGCGGGCCCACATCGGATCCACCCGGTACGCCAGCGGCACGTCGACTTCGGGCAATCCCAGCTCCTGGCCCTGGTACAGGTACGCCGGACCAGGCTGACCCAGCAAAGCCACCACCGCGGCCCGGGCCCGCAGGGCCCCGAGCTCGCCCCGCCGAAGCGCGTGACAGAACGGATAATGTCGTGGTTCTCCAGCGCCCACGTGGGCGTGGCGCCGTGGAGCTGGCGTGCGGTTTCGAGCTCGTTCCCGGCAACGGCCCAGGCAGCCGGGTCCCAGCCGAGCTTCACGAACGCGAACGCAAAGGCCTGCTGCATCTCATCGGCGCGGGTGTAGCGGGCGGCACGGGTCGGTTCCAGGTTGACCTCGCCCACCAGCAGGCGGTGCGGCTCATACTTCTCGGCCAAGGTGCGCCACCGGCGGTAGACCTCGTGGACTTCCTCCTGGTCCGAGACCTGCGGGTTGGACCGCAGCCCGTCGACCACCCCGCCGGTGGAGGGCGAGTCAGGCAGGCCCTCAGCCTTGAACAGGGCATGTGCGACGTCGATCCGGAGCCCGTCCACGCCCTTGTCGAACCAGAAGCGCAGCACGCCGTCAAAGTAGTCGCCGACGGCGGGGTTGCGCCAGTTCCAGTCCGGCTGCCCGGCCGAGAACAGGTGCAGATACCAGTCGCGGTCGGTCTGCGATTTCGGGTTGGCGCGGCTCCAGGCGCGGCCGCCGAAGACGCTCTGCCAGTTGTTCGGCGGGACGTCCCCGGCGACGTTACTGCTGCCGCCGCCGTCGGACATGTCCCTTGGACCCGGGACAAAGTGGAACATGTCCCGTTCCGGCGAGCAGGGGCCGGCCGCGAGGGCCTGCTGGAACAGCGGGTGCTCCGAGGAGCAGTGGTTGGGGACGACGTCGAGCAGGACGCGCAGGCCCAGCGAGTGGGCGAGCTCCAGCAGCTCATCGAACTGCTCCATGGTGCCGAACAGCGGATCCACGCCGCAGTAGTCGGACACGTCGTAGCCCTGGTCCAGCTGCGGGGAGGGCTGGAACGGGGTCATCCAGATGCCGTCGATGCCGAGCAAATCACACTTCTCCGCGAAATTTCGGGCACTGTAATCGCGGTCGCTCAGTAGGTGCGACGGCTAAAAACCCTAGGTGTAATTTTCAGGAGTCGTGTGCACACATCCCAGATCGGGAACAATTCGCGCTCCTGGCCTTGTCGCGTTGGCTCACCATGCTCCGGGCACAAGTCGGTAAAGACGGACGAACGACGCATAGCGTTGCTGTTCGAGCTATACAAGACTCTGACTGAAGCCCAGAAGACCGCAGCTTATGGCGAGAACCTTGTCGCGGCCAGCCGCGCTGCCCGCGTCAGCTGGACTCATGGTCTGGGTCAGCTCTGACGGCTCGGCTTTTTCCTCTAGTTCCCGACAACCTCCAGATTGATGACTTCGACGTCGATGATCTCGACCTCTTCGGTCCGGTGTCCTGGCTTGGTCAGCTCCAGGCTGGCGAGGTGCTTTTGCAGCCGCTTGGACATTGGGAGGAATGTGCCCAGGGTGAGGCCTCCAGAGAAAACGGCACCGACGATGGGGATGGCCTTCGCGACCCCACTGGCGAAGAGCTTCTTGGTCATACTTACACCGAGATAGCCAGCGACCTTTTTCACGATCGGGTAGATGACACCCTGCGTGAGTGCCTTCTGCGGTAGTTTCTTAGCCACATTGGCGGCGATCATGCCCGCGACTTTTGCTACTCCACCCTGGGCGATCTGCACGCCGAACATCACACCCACGAACAGGATCAGCATGCTCTCGGTTGCTTCATCGACGATTTCGTCGCCAGCATCGGCGAACAGATCAGGCCAACTGTAGATGTAGGCCAGTTTCTGGGCGATCCGAAGCAAGTGGCCCATGTACTGCGCGAGGTCGGCCGGGACAGTGCCGATCATCGCCAGACCGCCGGGGATACCTGCGAGGGCAGAGAGGCCGGTGACCTTGCTCGTCTCATAAGCGATAGAGGTGTTTGCGATCTCAGCGATGACCTTGAGTGGGATACCCGCTGCCGCTGGAGTGTCAGCGATTGCCCTCTTGATCTGTTCCTCGGTGCAGTGGCGCTTGAGTGCTGTTCGGAGGTAGGCGGCTCTATTGATCCTCACGCCCGGCAGCTTCGCCGCAGCGTCCAGCACCTGGGTGAAATTCGATCCAGGGTTATCAATCTCTTGGGTTTCGGTCATTGGTAGATCCTATCTGTGGGCTCCGCCCTAAACCCGCATCTGCGAGCCCGTAAATGCTGCGCTCCCGTTCGTCCCCCTTCCTAGGAACTGAAACTGCCGCAGCGGAACAGCTTGGTGTCAATCCTTCCCCGTTGGATCACGCTACCGGGGGGACTATATGTGGTGTGGCCCTACCGCAACAAACTAGCTGACGCAAAGCTCTACGTGGTGGTTTTTCGCCGCACAGAACTCCACCTGCTTTTGTGCAGTCTGTTGCCGGCTCTGGGAACTCGTGGCCGAGGTCCAGGGCTCCGTACCGCGGGCTGCTAAGAGCTGCAACTTGCCATTTGGTGAATTCAACAATCACATGGCGCATTCTGCACCACTAGTTTGATAACTGTGCAGAGATCCTCAAGCGATGGGGGCTTTTATGGGTCTGGCAGGTATGCCCCTCGATTCAATGAGGGGTAGGCCAGGAAGCCCCGGCGCGGCCCCTCAAGTTTTCATCCGGCTGGTTGGGTCACAAAAAGTGCTAAGCCGTAGAAGTTTTTGTAACCCTCAAGATGCCTTTTCTGTCAGAGCGGCGGCCTACAGTGCTGCCATGACTCCCGATGAAACAACCGCCGAACCGACGACGAAGCGCGCCGCCACTCGGCGGTGCCCGGTATGCGGCCACGAAGCATGGCGGATCGCCTATGGGATGATCATGCCCTCGGCGCGCCAAGAGATGCAGAAAACGGAGTTCGCCGGCTGCTGCATCGCCATGGAGGTCCGCGAGTACCCGTCCACCGGCAAGACAGAGGTCGGCACGCCGAAGTGGGCGTGCCAGAACCCGGAGTGCCGCCACCGCTGGTGGTGAGGCTCAGCTGATCCGGAACATCTTCCCCAGCGCCGGCATGTGGATTAGGGTCTCGACGACGGGCCGCCCGGCGATGGACTCAATCGCTTGGGCATACCCTCGCATCTGGCCGATGTATTTGTCCTTGATGTGACCTATAGGATCCTTGCCGGGGTAGGACTTGTGGTCCACCAGCACATAACCGGCAGACGTCTCCAGCAGCAGGTCAATCCACCCCTCCATGAGCTGATGGTCAGCATTCCGCCAGGCCACCGACTGTTCCGTAATGACTTTCGCGCCCGGGTACTGCTCGGCGAAAAACCCGAGCATCCGGTCGCCTGCTTCCACCACAACTGCAGCGTCGACAGCGGAGGCAGCACCCCAGCGGTCCAGGAGCCGTTGCGCCGCCAGGAGCCGGACTCCACTGTCCATCTCGGCAAGCGGCAGGGCGAAGTAGCCGTGGATGGCAGAGCCCACGTGGTCCCAATTGGCGGCGCCGTGCGGAATCAGCTGCGCTCCCAGTGCTGCGGCCTCCGTGACATCGGCGACGAAGCCGAAACTTTCCATTGAGCTGGCTGTCACCCGGGCAGGCTTCTGGGCCACCGGGCCGGACACGGTCAGCCCGTCGGCGAATTCCCGGGCGGTGCTATTCCTGTCGGTCGTGGGCGCGTCGGAAACCTCGTAGCTGAATGCTTCCACGGAAAGGCGGCGTTCGTTGTCGCCGGGCCGGCCCTGGACGACCAACTTACCGTCGTTGCCGTCCCCCGCGGTCCATTCCACGATCGGCCCTGGCGCGAGTGTGTTCAGCGACGCCGGGGCCGGCTTGGCGGCTGCCAGGCACGTGACACTGATGGCGCGGGTCAAACCCACGTAGAGAACGCGCGCCGAGTCCGCCTGACGCCGTGCCAGCACACGCCGGGCGACGGCCGACTCGTCCGCCGCTGCGGAGAGCGGTTTGAAGCCCTTGCCGCCAAACGGCCAGGGCCAAAAGCGGACCCACCGGCCGGCAAGGGGGTTCCGGACGTTGATCTCGGCGACGCCTTCAACCGCCACACCCCAAGGCGCTGCTGCAACGGCCGTGTCCAGGCTGGCCAGTACCACGGCCGGCCATTCCAGGCCCTTGGCCTTGTGATAGGTCAGCACGTTGACGACGTCGTCCCCGAAGTTCTCACTGCCGGCGCTGTCGGCGTCGGCCAGGAATTTGAGCGAGCCGCTGAGCGTGACCGGCTTGGAAAGTGCAGCACATGATTCGTAGTAGCGCTCCAGCAGGGCGCGCAGCGCGTCGAGGTTCTTCAGCCGCGTTCCGGGGTTGCTCCACGATTTGATCAGTCGGGCAACGCCGAGCCGGGCCGTGACTTCCTCCATGATTTCCGTGGGCGTGCAGAGCTTGGCCAGGCCGCGCAGCTCGAGAAGCCCGGCTACGAGCGGATCTGAAGCCCAGCGCTTGAGTTCTTCCTGGGGCTCGGCGGCGTCGAACAACGTGGGCACCCAGCGGCCGAATTCGGCGTGCTCCGGGTGAAGATGCGCCAGCTCGGCCAACGCCACAGTGTCGTCGTCGGAGGCCACGAAGGCCATCCCGGCGCGCACCAGTTGGACTTCCCTTGCGGCGAACAGCGAGGAGGTGTTGGTTGTCGCCTTGAGCCCGAGCGCGGTCAGTTCGGCGGCGATGGCCTCCACTGCAGCGTTGGACCGGGCCAGGACGGCGACGTCGGACGCCTTCAACCCGCGTCGTTGGATCAGGTCCACGACGCCGGTGGCGATGGCCCGGCGCTGTTCCGGAACCGTTTTCGCCGCCAGGTTCCATGCCTCCCGGGAACCGCCCAGGGCGCTCTTGGCATGGGCGGCATCCATTCGGGCGTGCGGGACCGCCAGTTCGACTTCATCCTCGCTCAGCTCCGGGAACATGGCGAGGCTGATCGCGTTGGAGAGGTCTATGACCGCTTCCTTGGACCGCCAGGACTCGGTGAGCTGGGTCTTCTGCTGGATGTGGGCGGCGACGGCTTTCATCAGCTCCGGGTCGGTGCCGCGGAATTCGTAGATGGCCTGCTTGGAGTCGCCGACCCAGACAACCTTTTCCACCAGCTCGGCGAACTTCGTGAACAGCTGAAGCTGCAACGGACTCGTGTCCTGGAACTCGTCCACCACCATGAACTTGATCCGGCCCGTGATGGAGGCCCGGAACTCCTGGTTGTTCTCCAGCAGGTCCAGGACCAGGGTTTCCTGGTCGGCGAAGTCGATGAGCCCGTATTCCCGCTTAAATTCGGCGAACCTGTCCAGGCAGGAGGCGGCGCAGGCAAACACCAGTTCAGTGAATTCCCTCAGCTCGGTCTGGAAGGCCGGGTTTGCCACCAGGTCCGTTTCGACCGCGGAAATGTAGCTTTCCAGCAGCCGCTTGGCCCCCGCGTTCGAGACCCCGGCCGCATCAATCCAGAACCGCCACGGGGCGACCTCCGGCGAGGCATGGGACAGGACAGGCTCCAGCAGGGCGATCGACGCGATCAGGTTCTTGGGCGGCGTCTTGCCGCTTTCAATGAGGTCAGCGGACATCCCGCGCATGCTCATCAGGCCTTGGAGAAGCTGGTTGGACCAGGACGCGCGGTCGTCAAGAGCCACCGGACCGAGGACCTTCTGCAGTCCCTGCCATGACGCGGAGGCGGAGTGTGCCAGCTCCCCGGGGCTGATTTTGTTGCCGCGGGCGGCGTCGGTGATGTCGCGGACGATCTTGCGCCAGTCGGGGTCGGTGCCCCGGATGTCCGATTCGCCGTCGTACCCCAAGCGCCGGGCCAGCGGCTGGATCCGCGGCGTGAACGCGGCGAACACATCGTCGGTGGCCAGTTGGAAAATCCGGAGTTGTTCGTCTTCGGCGATGACCTGCAGCGCAGGCGAGAGCCCGGCGTCGACCGCGTATTCCTGCAGCAGGCGGCTGCAGACGCTGTTGACCGTGCCCACCATGCTGACGGACATCTGCCGGGCGGCATCGGGACGTTCCTGGCCGAAGAGTTCGGCCTGCACCCGGTCGATGAGTTCGGCGGCGGCCTTCTTCGTGAAGGTGGTGGCCAGGATCTGGCTGGGCCGGGTGCCGGCGTTGATGGCGCGGGCGATTTCGCCCATGAGGCTGTAGGTTTTCCCGGTTCCGGCGCTGGCTGTGATCATTGTGACGTTGCTCAGGGCGTGGTTCATGACGGGTCCCCCTTGAGGCCGCAGAGGACGGATAAGTCGCAGAAGTTGCAGGGCGGTTTCTGGTAGAGCCTGCCGTCGGCGGTGGCCGTGTCGCGCTGCTCGTCGGCGGATCCCAGTTCTTGCCGGCCGGCGGCCAGGACCCTTCCGGAGACGACCTCCGAGATGGAGAATTCGGCGGCGCGGACGGACCTCTGCCAGGTGCTCCGGCTGGAGGCCGGGCTGGCCAGAGCGGGGCCGAAGAGTGTGCTGGTGGAGGCGAACTCGCCTTGTTTGAGCATGTAGTAGGACATCGCGGCGTCCTCGGCGACGGTGGACATGGGGTCCGGCCCGGCGTCGAGGGCCCAGTGGTAGAGGGCGAGTTGCATCGCGTCGCCCTTGGTGATTTCTTCCCGCCGGTACTTCGAGCGGTTGGTCCATTTGAGGTCGATCACCACGGGCTCAGCCTGTTGGTCCGCGGCCAGGACATCGATGGAGCCGGAAACCTGCACCTCGGTCCGGGCGCCGTTGACGTTGAACGTGGCCGGCTTGTCGAACTTGTGCTCGGTGGCGCGGATGTACACACCCTGGGTCTGCAGGGTCTGGAACAGTTTGATGACGGAATGCTCGACGACGGGCCGGAGGCCGGCGAGCTTGCTGCCCCGGCCCGGGAGCAGCAGCTCGGAGGCGTAGTGCGGGACGAGCTCGTCCAGTTTCGCCTGGATTTCCGCCGGCTCTGGCACGGCCCGGTTCGCGGCGTGGAGCTCGCCGAAAAGTTCCTCGACGACCCGGTGGACCAGGGTGCCGATCATGGTGTTGCCGGTGGGGACGGATTGCGCGGCGCCCACCTTGAGCCGGCCCTTCTTTTCCAGCACCCACTTCAGGGAACAGCCGATCAGCGTGCTGAGCTGCGAGTAGGAGAGCTTGTCGGGCATGAAGGCCGGGCGGGGGCCCAGCTCGTGGGAGGCCGGGACAGGCTGGGCGGGGGAGGGTTGCACCGGCTTTAGCGCCGCGGTCCGGCCGGCGAGGTGCCAGACGCCGTCGTGCACCAGTTCAGCGGGAGTAACGGTGAAGGCGCTGATGGCCTGCTCCACAGCCTTTTTGTTCTCGTCCGCAGTTCCGGGCAGGGGGACAGGAAGGACACTGAAGGCGAGCGAGGACAGGACCGGGTGCGCCTTGGTCGGCTCGCCGCTGATCTCGGCGGCGCGCACCAGCAGCAGCCGCCCGCAGCGCCTGGCGGCTTCCACGGCTACGGAGAGTTCCAGCTCGGCAAGTGCCGCGGGATCCGGCAGTTCGACGCCGATGGTCTGCAGCGCCCGGAGTTCCGCGCTGTCCCAGTGGCGGGCGCGGGCCTGGCTGTCATCCTGGCACCCCCACCAGACCAGGGTGTCGACGTCGTCGCAGAGTTCCGCGAGGCTGCGCAGCGTGACCCAAGGTGCGGCCTCGCCGCTGGTTATTGGACTGCCGCTGGCGGGAATGACGGATTCCAGGATCCGCGCAAGGGTTTTGCGTGTCACCGGCTCCGGCCCGTCGATCAGGGCCGTGAATTCGTTGAGCTGGCTGAGTACGGACTCCAGCTGGGGGTAGAGCTGCACGCGGCGGCTGAGCTGGGTGCGCAGCCACTGGGCGCGTTCGACGACGGCGCTGCCGCTGACGGTCCCGTCGTCGGCCAGCAGCCCGGTGCTTAGCAGAAGGTCAAGCTCGGCCGCCAGGCCGGGGCCAAGGGTCTCGTCGCTGCTGATCTCCTGCAGCGCAGCGAGCCATGCCTCGCCGCCGGTGCCCGGCTGGGCGGCGAGGGCGCGCAGCAGCTGCCGTCCTGCTCCGCGGCGGACGGGGCTGACCGGGAGGTTCAGGAACTCGCCCAGCAGCTGGACGTCCACCGGCCCCCAGATGACGTTGAAGAAGAGCGGGATGATCTGGTCCACGGCCCGCCACCGGGAGCGGCTGCTGACACCGATCCGGGGCAGGCCGCGCAGGTGCAGTTCCTGGTCCAGCAGGGATGTGCTCGCGGAGGCGACGACGGCGGAGCGGGCTGTGCCGGGGTTTGTCGCGGACGCGAGCCAGCGGGCCGTATGCTCGGCGGCTTCCCATTCGGTTTTCGCGACGAGGACGGCCACGTCCCCCACCGGCCCCGGCTGCGGCGCCGGGTCTGTGACGTTGACCCCGCGCCGTTCGAGGGCATTGATGAGACGGCCCCAGATGGCGGGGAAAGAGGAGCGGGGGTGCTGGAGTTGCAGCCGGGAGATCCCGAGCGGCCAGTTCGCGGTGGCGTCGCTTTCGAGTTCGTGGACGAGTTCCAGCGGAAAGTCGGCGAACGCCCGGTCGAGGGGGAGCGGGCTCTGCTCGAGGGCGGCGAGGGCATTCAGCTTGGCGGTGGACTGGGGCGGGGCCACCCCGGTCCAGCCGTTGACCACGAGTTCGTCGCGCTGGTTCAGCAGGTCAATGGCGGTGGACCACGGGTCGACGGCGAAAGATCCGTGGAACCAGGCTGCCGGGGTGTCCTGTTCCGCGAGTCGGGCCATGTACTGCCGGATACGTGTCGAGTGGCGGGCGTCAGGTCCGGTGAGCCCGAGCCGGGTCTGAAGGAGCTGGGTCAAGCCCAACGGGCCGAGGCGCACCTCGCCCAGTGCGGAGTCCCGGTAGGCCCACGGAGCGCGGTCCAGATACAAGCCAAACAAAACGTTCACTTCGTCCCCCTGGACGTATAGGCCCGACAGTTCCTCGATCATATGGGCGGGGTCGGACAATGAACGGTGCGACGCGGTGGGGCGCCCGGTTGGCGGAGTGTGACGCGTCAGCCGGCTACGAGTATGGCCTGGGGCAGTCGCTCGAATCTTGCGGATCTTTGCGCAGACGGATTAACAACGACGCTGACTCGGTCAGTTCGTACCTCGGCACTCAGCCTTTCGGAGCGGACTTGTCGTTCGAGTCCCAGCACGCTTGTACGAGAGTAGGGATGTGCCGGCCCGAACCGCGCAGCGTTGACGAAACTCGAATGACTGGCGTCCTGCCTCCACGGTTACATCGGCTGTGGATTCCTGTCCCTGCGTAAGCAGCACCTTGTTCAACTTTGCCTGTGAGACCGCAGCCGAGGACCCGGGCGCGCGCTGGCTAGCCGGAAAGTTCACGGACGCCGCTGGCAAGGTCGGCAGCGACCAACTGACCCGGATCCTCAAAAACGACGGGATCCGCGTTTCCCAACCACCGTCCAGGCCATCATTCGCCAGCAGATCCTGCGCGCCGTGCGGACACGGGCGTGAAAACTCTGCGTGGCGAGTAGCGCTTGTAGGTAGCGCTAGTCCAGGCATCTGGTAGCAAGATTCCGGGAACACGGTAGCGCCCGCCCTGGTGAACTGCTGTGCTGTGAGATGACAACGCATAAGGCGTTGTCGTCTCATTGTTAAGGGCGGGCCATGGCGGAATATCGTAAAATATTGGGGTTGTTGCTGGAGGGGAGGAGTTACCGCGAAGTTGTAGAGATCGCGGGGTGCTCGCATCGCGACGTGGCCCGGGTCCGGCAGGAGGTCCAGGAGCGGGGTCTCACCTCGGCGGTCGCGGTCAGTGACAGCGAGCTGGCGGATTGGTTCCCCGACGGGCGCCGGAAAGTGTCGGAGGAGTATGACCAGCCCGACTTGTCGCGGGTGCTGGCGTCTTTGAAAGCGAACCGGCACTTCACGTTGCTGCTGGCGTGGCGTCGCTACGTCGACACCAAGGACGCGGGGAAGAAGTACGGGTATTCCCAGTTCTGCGCCCTGTTCACTGGCTACCTGCGCACCCACGATCTGGTGGCGGTGCTGCGCCATGAGCCGGGGCGGGCGATGCTGGTGGACTGGGCCGGCGACACGATGGATGTCGTCGACACGATCACCGGCGAGGTGGTCCGGGCAATTTTGTTCGTCGCGGTGTTGCCGTTTTCGGGGCTGATGTTCTGCCGCGCATATGCGGATATGAAGTCCCCGGCGTGGCTCGACGCGCATGTTCAAGCGTTCGCGTTCTTCGGCGGCGTGACGCAGATCGTCGTGCCAGATAACCCGACGACCTCCACCCACCAAACCCATAAGGGCGATGCGGAGCGGGTCGTCAACGCGAGGTATCAGCAACTCGCGGATCACTACCAGACAGCAATTGTCCCGGCCAGAGTGAAGAAACCCCGCGATAAAGCCTCAGCCGAGAACGCGGTGAACGTGGTCAACAAACGCGTCATCGGCTACCTCGATGACGATGTCTTTACGACGCTGAGCGAGTTGAATACTGCGATCGAGGAGCGGGTGCGGGAGATCAACCACGATATCCGCCGCGCCGACGACACGACCCGGTGGGAGAGGTTCGACACCGAGGAGCGGGAGCTGCTCGGCCCTTTGCCCGATGCCGGGTTCGAGGACGTCGAGTGGAAGGAACTAAAGGCGGCCCGGAACTACCACGTCACCGCGGACACACAACGGTATTCCGTGCCCTTCGCGTTGGCGGGCAAGCTGCTGCGGGTCCGGCTGACGTCTTCCCGAGTGACGGTCTTCGACGGGCACGAGAGCATCTGCGAACACCCGCGGCTGACGGGCCGCAAAGGCCAGTACTCGACCTTGCCGGACCATGTCCCGCCGCGGCACCGCGATATTGATGGGTTGTGGTCCCGGCGGTGGTTCATCGACCGGGCGCGCAGCGTCGGGCCGGCAACAGTCACGGTGATCGAGCAGATCCTCGACGGTCAGGTGATCGAGGCGCAGGGCTACCTGTCGTGCCAGAACATCCTCGACGGGCTCGGCAAGAATAACCGGGAACGGTTGGAGGCGGCCTGCCAGGAGCTTGTGAACCGCAGCGCTCATCCGACTTACTCGACGCTGAAACGGTTGATGGCGGCGATCGATAATGATGCGAAGAAGCCCCGGCCGGTGATCCCGGCGGCCTCGACGCGCAAACGCGGCAGCACTGTCGTTTTCCGTGACACCATCTCGGACGTTTACGTTCGCGATGCCTCCCACTACGCACGCGACGAGGAGGGGAAGTGATGTTCACGAGCATCGATTACGACAAGTTCCGGGCCCTGCGGGTGACCCACGTCGCGACCCGGCTGGAGGAGCTCATCCAGGACGAAGGCAACGACACACTCACTCCCGAGCAGTTGTTTCTCACTGCGGTCGACGACGCGTTGGAGTCCCGCCGCATCAACAAGGTCGACAAACTCATCCGTCAGGCCGCCTTCCCGATCCCGGGGGCAACAGTTGCTGAGGTCGACTACCGCGACGGGCGAGGGATCACCCCGGTCAGAATGCGACGCTATGCCGCCCATGACTGGCGCTCCGATGCGACGAACCTGCTCATCATCTCGCCCACCGGAGGCGGGAAAACCTACCTTGCCTGCGCGTTGGCCATCGGTGCCTGCCAGAGTGAGCACTCGGTTCTCTACTTCCGGATGGACGACTTGGCACGGCGGCTCGTCATCGCCCGCGGCGACGGCATCGCCCACCAGAAGCTGTTGAACGAGCTCTCCAACATCGATCTGCTGATCATCGACGATTTCCTCACCGTCGGCATCGACAGCGACGCTGCCAGCGATTTGTTCGCGATCCTCGCGAACCGGGAGCACCGGCTTCCGACAATGATTGCCTCGCAGACGGGGCCAGCGCACTGGGTTGCTGAGCTGCCCGACCGGGTCGCAGCGGACTCGATCGTGAACCGCCTCGCCAACAACGCCCGGATCATCAACCTCGGTCAGATCGACATGCGCCGGCACCGCAACGACCAGGCCCGCGCCCACGAGGCCTACTGGGAGTAACACCGGCCGCGGCCCGGGCACAGCGCCCGGGCCGCTACCACCACGTCAGAACTGCGCTACCAGATGCCTGGACTAGCGCTACCATCAAGGACTACTCGCCACTCTGCGGATAATGGCCTGCAAGCACTATGAAATTTTATTGAATGCGCTCGAGGAGGCAGTGGGAACCCCTTCACGATAGGCTCTGCAGCCGAGTGAAATTTCCCGAAGGGGAGCCGCGGTGAATTTGCTTTCGGACATCCACTTGTTGCTCTGGGAGAGCAAGGCCGGTCGATAAGTAGCTGTCGCTAAGCAAGCCCATCCCGGCTACTACGAACCCCACCAACCAGCACGCCATGCAGTTTTTACGCTTAGGAGTTACATGAAGACCAGGGACATTGCCAAGAAATACCAGCTTGACCCGGCCGCTTTCGATGGGTGGCTAAAGGAATCCGATTTCCAGTGCAAGTCCGGGATTACTGGCCTGAGCGTCGACGATGGCGTCAACGTCAGCGAGTTGGTTGGTCATTACAACCAGTATCTTATTCAGGAGAAGGCGCGGACAGCCCAGGAGCAGGAACGTCTCGCACTGGAGCAGGCCAGCGCGAAGCAAGACGAGCTAGCGAAGCAGCATGCCGTGGCGAGCATGCTCATCTCTTCCGGTTTTAACTTTGAGGGCTACAGCATCACCAAGTACTCAGGCTATATTTCTGGCGACGATGCGGTATCGATGGACCGCCCAAGCCACGGCTGGCTTGGGGGCGTGAACAAGGACGTCGGCTCAGACTTGCTGGCGGGACTGTCGCAAATCAGGCGAAACGCTCTAACGGAGTTGAAAGAGGCAGCATATGCACTCGGGTGCAATGCTGTGATCGGAGTGGACTTCGACTACCTAACATTGGATCCCGAGACTGCGTCCAGTTCGGGCGGAACACTGTATCTGCCGTTCTTATTTGCGGTGACCGCGAATGGCAATGCTGTTGTGATCGAGAAGAACGAACACGCTGGTTTGGCGTAGCGGGCTGTTAACGGGGTCCCAACCACACGCCTTAAGCTCGGTCTAAGGTGGACCCTCATTCGGCCCACGATGGCAAGACCAGTTGGATGGACCAATCCAGAAGGATGGGTCTGCCTAACTGGTCTTGCCGTCACGGCTGGCGGTGTGAACTCTCGCCCGTTAATGTCTGGGCGTATTGCCCAGGGATTAGACACGATCGGTGTGGTGTCGATATTCGGATTTCCAGCGTGAGTTCATTGGGCCGTCGATGCCTGATTCTCGCCCAAAGACGGTCGCCCGTTCAACGACGCTCAGTGGACGATGTAGTGAATTTCTTCCGGTATCGGGACGGGATCCAACGGCGCTCAGTGGACGATGTAGTGAATTTCTTCCGGTATCGGGACGGGATCCAACGGCGCTCAGTGGACGATGTAGTGAATTTCTTCCGGTATCGGGACGGGATCCAACGGCGCTCGATTGGCGGTGCGGTCTAGGAGAACTCGCAGCCCACCCTTCACCGATCGACGGGCGTTGCCGGCGTCCACACCTGCGACCGCGACAGGGCCATCTTGAGTTCGCGCCCGCCGGCCTCCTCCAGCAAATCAGAGTCACCGACAACCACGAGGAGGCTTCGAGCCCGGGACAGGCCAACATAAAGCTGCTCTGCTGCACGGCTTAGGTCCTTGAAGCCGTTGACGCAGAGGACAATCACAGATCGTTCCAGGCCCTTGAAGCCCAGAACATGACCGTAGAACTCACCTTCGTTCGCATGGAACTCGCGCCAGTAGTCAGCGGTGGTGCCGTTTTCGAAGAATTCCTTGTGGATGGGGTGGCGTTCCTTTGTCGTCAGCATCGCGATCTGGTTGTTCGCCCAACCCTCCTCGATCAGCGCGTCGATGCAGTCTGCGGCGACATCGAGGGCATCCTCGGTGGCGCACTCAACCCGTCGCACAGGAAGCCCGGTGCTACCCCGGGGTGTGAAGTGGTCACCCGCGAAGGACCGGAACGTCTCCGCGATTTTCCGTGTGTTGCGCAGGTTCTCGTCGATGTGGATCGTCACAAGGTCTTCCAGCGGGCTTGCGCCCTCCGTCGAGGTATTGCTCCAACGCCGGTAGACGTCCTGATGGTCATCTAGGAAGGCGTAGATCTCGGCGTCATCTGTGGTGGTGGCAAGCAGCGCTTCCCACCACAGCGGGGCGAAGTCCTGAGCCTCATCAACGATGATGGCATCCAGCCGCTGCTGGGGCTGAAGGCTGACCGCGAGATCCTTGAGTAGCTGCGGCAACTCCTCTTCGAAATAGGCGGGGCCCGTGCCGTCCGGCACGCCCAGACGCCGGGCATATTCATGGAACTCTCCGGTGAATACGGGCTGGGCATGACGCCAGTTCGAAACCCGTTCCTGTAGATATTGGCTGATGCCCTTGTTGTAGCTAAACAGGCCGACCCGTTTGCCCTGTTTGCACAGCAACCGGGCTTTCTCTATTGCCAACCAAGTTTTTCCGCTTCCCGCGCCACCGGTGAACCGGATCCGGGGGAGGGACCGGGTGGAACGCAACAACACCGACTGACGTTCGGTGAGATGATCCGCCGCGTCTTCCGCTTCCCTGGGGTCCGCCTGCCCTGAGCCTTGGTCCCCAAGAGTTGCGCTGAGCACGCGAACGATGCGATCCATAAATGTCGATGCCAATGGCGAAGAGCCGCCGCCTTCCTGCTCGATGGCGGTGCGGACTAACTCGGCGGCGGACGTCGTGTCTGCCTTGTCCAGGACGAGCGTCCTGGGGCAGCCGGCCATCTCCCAGTCTTGCCGGACTTCGGTGTACGGGAAACTCACCATGTAGGCAAAACGGCTGGTTAGGCGACTCCCGAGCTGGGCCTCGATCCGGTTCTTGAATGCGTGGGCGGATCCCTGGGACTGCACCACGGGGCTCTTAAGAGGCCGTTTTCCGGAGCGGTCAGACTGATACCATTGGCCGTCCGCGATGGTGATCTGCCCGCCCTTGACCTCGATGGCCGCTATTCCGACCCTCGGCCACAGCACCAGCAGATCGATTTCATATTCCCGCACTCCGTCGCGCAGCTGGACCGAGTGGGCAAGCACGACGTCGTCCGGGAGGCTGTCCTTGAGGGCTTCCCAGACGACTTTCTCGGCGAGCTGGCCGTCGCCGAAATCCGGTTCCTCCGGAATGCATTTCACTGCTGCCCCCTGCAATTCTGGCCTGAACCGGCGGTATCAATTTCGCTTAGCCTATGGCGTCCCTTGAATATTAGTCAGCAACTCCAGGAACAAGTCATTCGGGTTAGCCCCCGGCAGCACCCGCCGCAGGTCCTCCAGCGCCTCCAGCGGCGTGATCCCCGCGATCCGCGCCCCGTGCAGCGCGGCCACGGTCGGCGTCCGGGACTCGGCCCGCACACAGTGCACGAGCACCGTCTTTCCCTCAGTGCGGAAGCGTTCGACGGCGGCTGACGCGTCCCGCAGCACGAACGCGGCGTGGGCGTTGACGTCCTCGGCAGGGGAGTCGATGATCCAGAACGTGGCGTGGTCTTCCGGTGCGACGCCCGCTACATCCGAAGTCCCCAGCCGGCATAGTGACACCACGGCGTCGATCCCCAGCTCCGCCACCCGTCCCAGAGATCCGACGCCGCCCAGCCAGACGCCGTCGTCGTGCGGGTGCTGGACGAGTGCCTCGGTGCGGCCCCACATGCTGTAGTCCTGCCGCTCGGCCCGCGGCCAGGACGCGTGCCGGCGGCCCTCGCCGCGGCCCAGTTCCATGCCGAGCATCATCAGGTCCCGGACCCGGAGCCCGGGCCAGCCGTGCAGGCGCTGCCGCCACTCGAACGGCACGGCCGTGTAGCCGTAGGCGGCACCGAGCAGTCCGCCCGCAATCGCGGCAACGGTGTCCGTGTCCCGGCCGCCGCGGACAGCCTCCTCCAGCGCAGCCCGCAGGTGCGCCGGGCCGGACGCCGACAATCCGGCGTAGTGGATGGCGCTCCAAGCGCCCTGGAACGCCTCGACCACCCAGCCGTTGTTGGTGAAGTCGCGCGGCCGGGACCGCTCGGCCACCTCGATCCGCTCCAGCCACACCGCAGCGCGGTCGGCGGACAGCTGGGGCAGCCCGGCCCGGACGTCGAGCCGCCCGGTCAGGACGGCAGCGCGGATGGCCACGCACCAGAGCCCGCAGGCTTCCTGCGCGTCAGGATCGGCGTGGGTCAGTGCGCTGAGCACCCCGGCCTGGGCCATGAGTTCAGCCGGGTCCCGGTCCAGGTAGGCCAGGGCCAGCGGTGCCGTGCGCATCAGCGAGCCGTTGCCGGCGCTGCGGCCGGTGCGGGCATGGAAGTCCGCGGCCGCGGCGGAGAAGTCGGCGGCGCGGACCTTGCTCCGGCCGGCAGCCGCGGCGAGCCGGCGGGCGGCCGCGATGACGGAGCTGGTCTGTGCCCCCACGTCCTTGGCCTCGGCGGCCCAGGCCGTCCAGGCGCGGACGATCATGGTGAGCGCCGCGGGGGAGGAGGATCCGGCGTCGGACGCCGCCGCCAGCAGCGCCTGGGCGATCGGGATGGCCATGGAGGTATCGTCGGTCCACTCGGCCGGCGCGAACCCGAACGGTCCGCCGCCCTTCATGGTCACCTCGGCGCCGTCCGGCAGCGGCGCGCCGAACTCGTAGCCGGCTCCGAGGGCGTCGCCGGCGGCCAGTGCGACGAGGACGCCGGCCGCGCGGTCATTCTGCAAGGGGGTCAGTTTCATGCCATCTCCATCAGGGGGTGTTTGGTGTTCCAGCCGGTCAGGTGCGCCAGCTGGGGGCGGCGCCTGGGAAGCTCGACGGCGATGCCGGCGGCGGAGACCGTGCCGGCCGCACGGGAGACGTTGCGGCTCCGGAGGGAGCCGTGGGTCCGGACCTCGACGGCCGCGGCGCCGCCATCGAAGGTTCCGAAGTCCATCGCCTGGACTTGGGCGGCGAAGTCGCGGGCCCGCTGGCCCGGCATGGGGCTGGACGCCAGCGCTTGGGGTGAGAGGAGTTCCAAGTCCAGCAGCGCGGACTCGATCAGCTGGCGGTAGTGCCGGCGGAAGAGGGTATTGGTGCCGAAGACCTCCAGGAGCAGCGGCTGCTGGCCCAGACCGATCACGACGCCGCGCTGGCCTTCCAGCGCGGCCGGGGCGTCCGCCGCGTCGAACCGGTTGTGCACGTTCCGGCCCTCCTTGAAGAGGTCCAGGTGGTCGAGCAGGGAGCTGGTCACGGAGGCGCCGCGGGCTGCGTCGAAGCGGCTGACCCGCTCCCAGATGCGGTCCTGCCGGCTGCCGCCGCGCTGGCGGTTGAGGCCGTTGGCCAGCTCCGACCAGACGTTCAGCGGGGCGCGCCGCGCCTGCCGGCGGTGGCTGGTTGCCCCGGCCTCCCAGCGGCCGGCCTCGACGCAAAAGGTGTCAATGTCCCGGATTTCGCCGGGGCCCAGGACGACATCGCGGGCGCAGGTGCGGTGCTGCTGCCCGCCCTCGAGCAGCTCGCCTTCCAGCAGCAGTGCCGGGTGCAGGCCGTTGTTGGTGACGGTGAGCCGGGCGACCTGGGCGCCGCTGGCGATCTCGGTGACGGCGACGTCGGCGTGGGTCCCGGTGCTGATGCCGAGGCTGCCGGACCCGGAGGTCCAGACAGGGAAGATGCTGAGCGGGCCGAGCCTGCTGCCGGCGCCGACGTGGAGCTGTGGAACCTTCACGATGGACCTCCGATTTGATTTAATGCATTTCTGCGCTAATTGACTTCAGTATGCACGGCTTGCGTCTTTAGCGCAATGCTGCGATAAATAATGGTGTGAACGATTCGGAGAACGGCCACGGCACGTCCCTGCTCGATTACCCGCGGCCCTCGGTGGCGGTGGACACCGCGGTGCTGACGGTGTCAGGGGGCACGGTGTTTGTGCTGCTGGTGAAGCGCGAGGAACCGGACCAGCACGGAAGGTGGGCTCTGCCCGGCACGTTCCTGCGCGAACGCGAGACGCTCGCGGACGCGGTGCTGCGTTCCCTGCGGGAGAAGGCCGGGATTTCCGGGCGGGTGCCGCGCCAGTTGCAGGTCTTTGACGACCCGGCGCGCGATGACCGCGGCTGGGTGCTGTCGGTTGCCCACGTGGATGTGGTTCCCTTGGCGGGGCTGGAAGAGGCGTTGGCGTCCGACGGCGTCCGGCTGGCTTCCGTGACGGGGGAACCGGAGCTGATCGCGGGGCTGCCGTATGGCCACGCGAAGATTGTGGCGAAGGCGGTGGAGTGGCTGCGGGCGGCCTACACGGAGGCCCCGGACCCCGGAGCGTTGCTTGATGAGCCGTTCACGCTGAAGGATCTGCGCGAGCTGCACGAGGCGGTGGCGGGTAAAACGCTGATGCGCGACACGTTCCGGCGCTTCATGGAGCCGAAGCTGACGGGGACCGGGCAAATGTCCGACGGGACGCGGGGGAGGCCGTCACGGTTGTGGGTGCTAGGTAGGAAGTAGCACGTTCGCGGGCCGGCCGCCTTGGTGATGCTTCCGCCCAGCTTCGCTCAGGCCTGCCATCCAAGCTCTTGTAGTGCAGCATCGATGACGCCCCAGACCTCCGCCGTATCAGCCGAGCGTTCGTGACGCGAGAGAACCAGGAGTTGTTGCCGCAGGTCGTCTTCGCCCTGAGTCAGCCCGCGGTTGTAGGCCGGAGCCAGCAGGTAGGAGTGGTTGTCCGTTGCGTAGGCGGCCAGCATGTCCAGGAAGATCTCCAGCTCCCTCCCGGCCGCAGCGACTGCGGTGCCAATCGCGGCTTGGCTCGAATCCGTTGCAGGTGCGCTCCCTGACATGGCGAGGATGTCGAGCCTGCCTTCCCAGACGAGATTCTGCAGCGGTTCGTGGAAGAGGGAGAGCACGGTGCCCATCTGATGGTTCTTGGAGGCATCGTTCGGGAGTGCTCGCCTGACGTCGTGAACGATCTCATGAAAATGGTCGTCGGCGAGCCCGAATCCGACGAACAGCAAGTGGTGGGTCAGCAGGTGCGCCTTGACGAGCGCCGACAGCGCGTCGCGGTTGCTGTTGTAACCGAGGTAGTCATCACGCGTCAGCACAATGCTGTCTGGTTGGCTCACGGAACCGTGAAGCTTCAGCAGCCAATTATTGCCGACGGCGGGAATGTTCTCCGGCATGACGGTTCGTGGCCGCTGCGCATCACTGCAGGCTGTCTCGAAGAGCCTGTCGTAATTCAAAGTGATGGCACCGGCTGAGGTCAGGGTAGCAAGCAGCGCGGGTGCCAATCCATATCTCGGCAGGTCGACGGCACCTGCAACCGCTTCGCCGAAGGCTTTCGGCGAGTCGTGCTGATCGGCGTACAGCTGTTCCAGCACCCCTGCCTGGTCAAGTACACCCAGAGCCTTGAAAGCGGCTTCCTCCGTTGCTTTCAGATGTACGCCCGACCTCAGCTTGTCGAGGAGCTGGCTCCAACTTGGAGCACCGGCGCTTACGCTGACGCCGGCTCCGAGAAAGGGAACCAAGTGCCCCGAGCGGGCTTCCTCTCCCAGGGACTTGGCCTTCTCATGCAGGCGGTCACCGAGCGATGGCCAGGGTCACTCGATACGTCCCGCCTCAGTTTTTGGGCCAGTGAGAAAGCAGCCCTGTCTCGAAGGACAAGAACAAGGTCCACGCGGTGGGTGTCAGCAAGTTGGCTGCAGGCATCGAGAATCGTGCGGAGGGCGGCGCCAAGGTGGTTGCCGGCGCCGCCCCCGGCCGTTCCGAAGAACGGGAAGGCTAGAAGCCGATACGGGCGGTCATCTGGATCCGGAATGGCAGACAGCGCACTGGCCACGAACGCTTCAAGCCGTTCGACGACGTCGGTGGATCCCCAACCGCCGTCGTCGGGGACTGCGGTCAGTATCGGCAGCGGTGTGTTCGGGTCCCAGGGCCGGATGGGCTCGGCCAGCGCAGCTCCCTCTCGGAATTCAGCCGAAGCCGAGGCGGCAGCAAGCTCCCGCAGCTCGGGATGAGCTTTGAGCCAATGCTGCTCGATGCGAACGCTTGAGTCCGTTGGCAGCAGCCACGCGTCACATCGGAGATTCAAGATGTCGGCCATGGCTACAAAAACATGAGGCTGAGTCATGCCTTCTGTTTATCAGAACAGCGAGGCAAAGCCGCGTCTCCGTTCCGGCTGCGCACCAACGAGCCTATTGGCGAGCGCCAGTTGAACCAGCACTCTGGCGCTCACAGAACGGCCCGCAAGATCCGTTCTCGATTCCTTTCGAAGGCCGAAGCGCCATTGCCGTCGGGTGCTGGAATGCGAATTATGGGTGGGTGTCCCATAGCGGGCGTGGCGAGATCGCGCAGTGCATCGTAATACGCGCGCTGCCGCTGCCGGCCGCCTGGACCGAAAGCCGCCGCGGTCTTCGTCTGTCGGTACTTGTCGGCTTTCGGAGCGAATTGGCGGCAGAGATCTTGATACTCCTTGGCTTCGAAATCCAAGGGATAACCGGCTGGATAGTACTCGAATGACTTCAGCCGGAAGCTGGTGAAGTGCTGTAGTTCGTCGATCTCAATGATCGTTCCGGTCTCGGGGTGGATGAAGTCGCCAGGCAACGCCGTCATCCGCTTAGCCGCTTGCTCAGTGGCCTGACCTCCAAGTGACAAGAAGATGTCATTGAGGGGCCCGGTCACGTTGGAGGCTCGATCCGGTAGACCGAAGTGCCCTCTTTGATTCAGCCACGTTGTCTTGCACCGAACCAGTTCCACACCCTCACGGCGAGCGGCTTCTAGAAACGCAATTTCACAATCCCCAACAGGCATGGAGCAAGCATAAAGCGCGGGTCCACGATCGGCGCGTAATTCGATGCAATCGCACGCAGAGCTGATCCGGAGTTCTCTGCCGGACAGGTGAATTTGGAACTGGCTAATGGCCACGATGCATTAGTGGGTCTAGAGTTTGGCGCCCAGACATGTACGCAATAGCCTGGCGCAGTGACTAATTCCATTGGGGGAGTGGCAGCTAAGCAGTTGCCCGAGGGCTTGTACGAACTGCTCAACACGGATGCGCTCGGCAGTCTGCTGAACAACGCGTCTGATTTGCAACCTGTCTTTGCCGCCATAGACGACGAGGACAGCCCCGACATCCTCTCCCGCCACGTCGCCGACGCCGTCCGCCAGGCACTCGCCGCAGCCAAACCCGCCGAACGCGTAGCCCTCGCCAACAAACTCCTCCAGGAGCTTCAGCACAGCGATCTCATCGCCGACGGCCCCACCCAACTCCAGTCCCTCCACCGCCCGGACACGCTGAAACGCCGCAACCTGCGGCGCCCCACCACGAAGTTGAGCGACTCCGCCCTCCTCACCAACAGCAAGGACGACCCCAACCTCGCCGCAGAACTCCGGACCGAGATCGGGTCCGCCAACACCGTAGATCTCCTCTGCGCCTTCGTCCGCTGGACAGGGCTCCGGCTGCTCCACCCGGCGCTGGAACAACTCAAAGAACGCGGAGCCAAACTCCGCGTCATCACCACCACGTACATGGGCGCCACAGAACGCCGGGCCATCGACGAGCTCGTCACGCGTTACGGCGCGGAAGTGAAGATCAGCTACGAAACCCAAGCGACGCGCCTGCACGCCAAGGCCTGGCTGTTCCGCCGAGACTCCGGATTCGACACCGCCTATGTCGGCAGCTCCAACCTCAGCCAGGCCGCCCTGCTCGACGGACTGGAATGGAACGTCCGGCTCAGCTCTGTCGGCACGCCCGCGCTGCTGCAGAAGTTCGAGGTCACCTTCGACAGCTACTGGGCGCAGCGCGCCTTCCAAAGCTACGATCCGGAACGCGACGGCGAAAAACTGGACGCCGCCCTCGAACGCAGCGGCGGCCGGCGCACCGCCATCCCCGGGGCAGCCACCGGCCTCGAAGTCCAGCCCTACCTCCACCAGGAGGAAATGCTTGAGGACCTGGAAGCCGAGCGGCTCAAGGGCTTCAACCACAACCTCGTGGTCGCGGCCACCGGCACCGGGAAGACCGTCATCGCCGCGCTGGACTACAAGCGCCTTTGCCAGGAGGCCGGTCACGATTTGAAGCTGCTCTTTGTCGCCCACCGCCAGGAAATCCTGAAACAGGCCATGCGCACCTACCGCGACGTCATGCAGGACGGTGCCTTCGGCGAACTCTACGTCGGGGAGCACAAACCCCGGCAGTGGAAGCACATCTTCGCCTCCGTCCAGTCGCTGTCATCCCTCGGCATCGAACGGCTGGAACCGGACTTCTTTGAGGTCGTCGTCATCGATGAATTCCACCACGCCATGGCGCCCACATACCGCCGGCTGCTGGACCACCTCCAGCCGCAGCAGTTCCTCGGACTGACCGCGACACCGGAACGCGGTGACGGCGTCGACGTCGCCAAGCAGTTCTTCGACGGCCGCACCGCCAGCGAACTGCGTCTCTGGGATGCACTGGATGCGGATCTGCTGGTGCCGTTCCACTACTTCGGCGTCTCGGACGACGTCGACTTGAGCCAGCTGGAGTGGAAGCGCGGCAACTACGACACCGCGCAGCTGAGCAACCTCTACACCGGCAACGACGCCCGCGCAGCCAAGGTGATCCGCGAACTGCGCGACAAGGTCACCAGCACGGACCAGATGCGGGCCATCGGCTTCTGCGTTTCGGTCCAGCACGCCCGCTACATGGCGCTGGTGTTCAACCGCGCCGGCATCGCCTCCGTTGCCGTCGACGGGAGCACCGACGACGCCGACCGCGTGGCAGCGCTGGAGCGGCTCCGCACACGGGAGATCAACTGCATCTTCGCCGTCGACCTCTTCAACGAAGGCCTGGACCTGCCGCAGGTGGACACCATCCTGCTGCTCCGGCCCACCCAGAGCGCCACGATCTTCCTCCAGCAGCTGGGGCGCGGGCTGCGCCGGGCCGAGGACAAAGCGGTGCTCACCGTCATGGACTTCATCGGCCAGCAACGCCGTGAGTTCCGCTTCGATCTGCGCTACCGTGCGCTCACCGGCTACGGGCGGAAGGAGCTGGAGAAGGCTGTCGAAGACGAGTTCCCCTACCTGCCGTCAGGCTCGCAGATTGTCCTGGACCGGGTGGCGCAGAAGGTCGTGCTGGACAATATCAAGGCGCAGCTGCGGTTCAACCGGGCGCAGCTGGTCCGGGACATCGCCTCGTACGCGGAGACCGAGCTGGAGAACTACCTCGAACGATCCGGGAACGACGTGAAGTCGATCTACCGTTCGACCAAGGACTCGTGGACCGGCTACCTGCGCCAGGCTCAGTTGATCGAGGGGTTCTCGCCGCTGGAGGCAGTCATCACTGGGAGGGTTCAAGAGCTCTCGGACGCCGACGAAAAAAAGCTCCTCAGCCGGATGGCGCGCCTGATCCATGTAGACGATCGGGAACGCGCCGAGGCGTACTCGATGTTGGTCTCTGCGGATGCGCGCCGTTACGCGGACCTCGGCATGCGCGAGCAGACGTTCGCTCGCATGCTGTTCTACACGCTTTGGGACGACGGCGGCGGTTTCCAGTCGTACGACGCCGGCCTGGACTATCTGCGCGGCTACCAGTTTGTCTGCAGCGAGATCCGCCAGATCGTGAAGCTCGGAGTGACCGCGTCCAAGCACGCCGCCAAGGGTCTCGGCGCGGGGCTGCAGCATCTTCCGCTGCTGTCGCACGCGACATACCGGCGCGAGGAGGTCCTGGCTGCGCTGCAGTATGGGTCTTTGGAGCTCGGCAAGAACGTCCAGCACCGCGAGGGTGTGGCCTGGTGCCCGGCGACGTCCACGGACGCCTTCTTTGTCACGCTGAACAAGGACGATAAGAAGCACTCGGCAACGACGATGTACAGGGACTACGCCATCAGCCCTGAGCTGTTCCACTGGGAGTCACAGAACGCGACGTCCCCCGGAAGTCCGACGGGCAAGCGGTACCTGGACCGGGCAGCGCACGGCTCGAGGATCCTGATCTTCACCCGGGATACCTCAGAAGACGAGACCGGGCTGACCGTTCCGTACACGTGCCTCGGGCAGGTGGACTATGTGCTGCATGCCGGGGAGAAGCCGATTGCGATCACCTGGAGGCTGCACCGGCCGATGCCAGCGGATGTGTTCGCGACGGCGGCTGCGGTGGCTCAGTGACGTAAGGGCAAGGCAAGGGCGTCCATCGCCTTATGCTGGGGTCACTATTAGGGGATGGTCATGGGTTTCGAAGGGGACGAAGTTGCATTCAGGTAGTGGACGCCGGGACGGTTCGGATTCGAACGACGTTCGCAAGACCGGCGGCGACTGGCCAACCGGTGTTCGCCGTTCGCCGAGTGGACGCATCCCGCAGTGGGCTATCGACGAAACGCTAGGAAAGCTCCAGGAGCCTGCCGCTTGGCGCACGGATCCCTCCGCCGGGAGAACGGGGAGAAAAAAGAAGATAGGAAGGCCGCGCCGAAATGGCGCGTCCGTTGCGCAGCGGGGGAAATGGAAGTCAATCCCGGTTGTCTTGGGCATCGCCCTCGTGGCGGGCCTGTATTTCAGCCCGGCACTGTTTGAGCGGTTCGTTCTGCAGCCTTTCCGGCCGTACCTGCCTGGCGCGACCGCTCCTCCGCCGGGGATTGAGGCGGCCGGGGCCCCGCTCGGTCATCCCCCGGTAACGTCCCCGTCCGGCGCCTATGTCCTGCAACCCTCTCCGGATCCCGCACAACCTTTCGTAGGCTACGACCCCTGTCGACCCGTCCACTACGTCGTCAGACCTGACAATGCGCCAGTCGGCGGGGAACGGCTGATTCGTCAGGCCGTGGCAGAAGTATCAGCCGCGACGGGGCTGCAGTTCGTCAACGACGGAGTGACCTCCGAGGGCCCCAGCGACGAGCGCAAGCCGTACCAGCAGGATCGTTACGGCAATCGGTGGGCCCCGGTCCTGATTGCGTGGTCCACTCCTGTCGAAAGCCCGCGCCTGGAAGGCAAAGTTGCCGGGTTTGGTGGCAGTGGGCACGCCGAGGCCGCCGGGCGTCCCTCGGTCCTGGTTACTGGACAAGTGGCGCTGGATGCCCCAGCTCTCGAAGAGATCATGCACCGGCCAGACGGCCACCTTCTGGTTCGCGCGGTAATAATGCACGAATTGGGTCATGTCGTTGGACTTGACCACGTCGATGATTCGAAGCAGCTGATGAATGCCGAAAACACCGGGATCATAGAGTTTGCAGACGGTGACCGCGCCGGCCTGGCTTTGCTGGGTAGCGGGGCGTGCGTCCCTGAACTTTGACTTGACCTGGCCCGGAGATACGCCCAGCCGCAGACGGGAACGATGGCCGGGGTCGGAGCCTACCGGCCCCCAGCTGACATTGATCGAGAAGCGGCTGAACTCCGGCCTGGTCTCAGGGCCGCAAATCCAGCGGCTTGATCTCCGCTCCATCCTTGATCAGCCCCAACAGATCGTCCTGCCGGGCCTGGCCGAGCGTCAGCCGGTACTTTGCTAGGCCGGCCAGCATGTGCTTGGTCCGTGGCACGTCCCGGCTCAACGGGTGGTCCAGCAGCCTCCGCTGGATTTTGTGGTCTCCCCGATGGATCCAGTGTGGAGCAAACTCCGTACTGGAATCTTCCGGGTGGGCTGCAACATCAGCTGCGGCAACGGAGAAGAGCGTCTCCCACGGATCTGTGACACCGGGCTTCAGCACCTCTGCGCCGTGGGCGTCGGCGACATTCTTCCGAACAGCATGCCCAAGGTACCGGTGAACCCGGCCCTCCCGCTGTTCGAAATCAACCGGGTTTCCGGGCACGTTCCAGTGAATGACCGAGTGCGCCCACCAATGGAAGTCGATGCCTTCCTGACCCACAGACGTCGAGGCAAGAACAAACGGCCAGAACGGGCTGTTGAAGGCCCGGCGGACGTCGGGCATGCGGTTGCTGTCGCCGTCGTCCGTCTTCGCGTTGCTGTACCGGACGGCGAAGCGGACGCCCATCCGGAGGTCCTCGTGGGAACCATCCGGATACTTCGCGAGCATCTGCGCCGGCTTGAGGGACAAGGAGCGCCGGATGTCATCGGCCAGAGACCACAGCTGCTCGGTGGTGATCGCCCCGGGCGCCTGCTGGCTGCGGAGCTGGAAGACGTACTCGTCCAGCACAGCCTGGAGGTTCCCGGCTTCGCAATAGCGGAGGACTTTCTGCCAGTAGTCACCTTCGGGGTAGAGCTTATCCAGCAGCTCGGTGACATCAAGGCGATTGAACAGCGTGCGCAGGCCGCTTGCAGAGAACACGGCGGCCTTCCACAGCTCGGCACCGTCGTAGTCATCGGGAACAACCCGCCGCAGTGCGCGGTAAAGGCAGTTGGCGGGGGAGTTGACGGCCAGGTCTTCAAGGCCTTCCTCCCAGCCGGCCGGCTCACCGGCGGATGCCTCCAGCATGCGGTCAACGTGAGTCAAATAGAGACCGGCCTCGGAGCCACCCTCCTGCTCGGCGTCCCCGCTATCCGAGGCTTTGCCCTGCTGCTGGGTGAACTCGTCCAGCTTCCGCAACTCCCGCGCCGCCAGCTTCGCATCGCCCTTCCACTGGGCCGGCAGAGCGCCAGGCACCGAGAAGTAGGACGCCCAGACACCGAGGCGGCTGGCCGGGTCGACGGCGGCGCCGCCAACCATGGCCTGACCGGTCACCGCGGCGGCATCCCGCACAGCTTCTCCGGGCACCGAAGAACCACTCAGGGAGGCAGTCTCCAGCGGGTCACCGGCCAGTGCCAGAGCCGCATGGGGGATGAAGAGCGCCAGTGTGGACATGGCCTGGGGTTCCCCGTCGCGGACGCGGAACCGGAGGCGGCCGCGGAAGCGCTTGCGGGCCTCGGCCGTGTTTTCACCGTGCAGCGGTGACCCTTCCAGGATCTGCCGCTCGGCCTCGTAGGAGAGCATCGTAGTGATCGCCGTCGGGGCAGCGTTCCACGCCGAGAAAACCAGCTGCTTGGTGACGTCGGGACCCACTTCGGCGAAAGCACTGGAGGGCTCCACGTACGGGAGTGACGGCGGCATCCAGAGCAGCTTCCACCAACCCTGGCCGACGGTGTGTTCGCGCACGGCCCTGAATTTGGCATTGTCGGTCTCCACGGCGCCGTAGCTGCGATAGGCCTCGGGGTCGATGGTCGCCAGAGCCGGCAGCACCGGGTCAACGGCCTCGCGGTCGCAGTGGATCCTGCCGTCCAGCATCCTGCCGACTTTGTAGTCGGTGAGGAAGTGCGCAAACATCGGCACGGATTTCCAGTACTCCATTGGGGTGCCGGTTCGTGTGGCCCGGAACAACGCGGACAGGGACCGGTAGCTGGTGAGGTCCCCGGCCCGGACATCCGTGGGCGCCATCTCGATTACGGCCAGCATGTCGTCTTTGCCGAGCTGGGGCCGCTCCGTGCGGCTCATAAAGAGCTTCAGGCCGTCCTCGATGCGGTGCGTCAGCGCATCGTCTGGGACCTGCTTCAGCAGCTGGGTCCGGCGGCCGTCCAGATCCGCTTCGAGGCCTTCCATGTACCCTGGCCGTTCGCTGCTCAGGAACCGCAGCAGTTGCCGGAAGTCTGCGGCGTGGTCGTCGCCGTCGGCTTCGTTCGCTCCGGTGTGTGCCTTGTACGGTGTGGCCGAGAGCAGGATCAGTTTGGCGCCCTTGTAGTTCAGGAACTGGCGCGCAAGCTCGGCCGCAGGATCCTCATCGTCGGGCGCGGTGCCGGGGGAGTAGAGCAGGTCGCGGAAGCGCTGGAACTCGTCCAGAATGATCAGGTCAGGTTCCAGGCAGTCCAGGCCGGCTTGGGCCAGGTCTCCCCGGAGCCCGCCGATGATGGCGCTCATGCGGGGCCGAACAGCCTCCGTCCCGTCCCTCAGTGCTTCACGGAGCGCCTTGCGGAAAGCGGGCAGGTTGCCGCTCTGGTGGGCCAGTGTGCGGAACCGGTTCCGCACGGCGACGGCGAAGCCGTCCGGGAACTGCTCGTGCATGTACTGGACACGGCGCGCGAAGCGCTGTGTGGAGGCGCCGGCCCGGAGAAGCTCCACGGCGTCGTCGTGCTGTTCCTCGCTGATGACACCAAGCTGCGCGATGATGCGGAAGAGCACAGCCCGTTCCTTGGCCTGGCCGGTGGCCCCGCCGACGTTGAACGACGTGCCCGGAGTCAACGAGATGAAGTTGACCCGTTTCCGGGTCCCCGGCGCGGCCGGAGCATTCAGCTTGGCCAGCTCGGTCGGCAGCAGGGTCAGCCGGCCGGACTCGATGATGTCCTTTTGCCCGGTGACGTTCAGCCGGCCGAGGTTCTGTTTGGCCAGGTCAGCGTTGGAGCAGACGTAGACGACGTCGATGCGGTTCACCCCGGAGTCGGGCCGGTCAAGGAGCTCAATGGCTTTCGCAATGACGCCGCGGGCCACCATGCTCTTGCCCAGCCCGGTCTCGTCCGCGACGAGGAAGCGGTCCGCCGGCTGGTCATCCAGGTAGAGGCGCTTGAAGACATGTTCCACGGTCCGGCGCTGAAAGCCCCTCAGGCCGTCCAGCGCGGGCGTTGCATCAAACCCCATGAAGTTCCCCTATGTCCAATGCTTCGGTGGCTGCCGTCCAGAGCGCGTGCAGCTGCTGAATCTCCGGGTCATCGCCGCGAAGGGCGAGCAGCCGGTCCATCACTACCTTCAAACCCGGGAATATTGAAGCGGCGTCCGGTCCCGCCATCGCGCCCACCATCGCCTCGAAGAGTCCCGAGGTCGAGCCGTCGCCGAAGCCTGCGCCGGCGAACCATCCTGCGCCCGTCCCCGACCCAGGCAGGGAGTCTTCCGGGGTAAGGAACAACAGCAGGAATTGGCGAAGCTTCTGGGGGTCGTCCAGCTGGCGGGCGATTATCTCCTCCAGCCTTCCCGCAGGATCGGTGCGCAGGCTGCCCTGGATGACCGTGCTCTTGGACAGCCCGGCCGCCGGGTCCTCCAGCGTGAGCACCAGGTACGGCGTCACGTCAGCCAGCGGTATGGCGTGGAAGACATGTTCGTGCTGACCGCCGGACGGCTCGACGACGGCGCTCGGCTGGGGGAGCGAAAGGAGACGCAGCTTCGCGGTGAACTCGGGCTTCGGCGACCAGACATGGGAGACGGTCACCGCGAACGTGTTCTTGGTGTCGCCGTCGGGGACTGCGTCGAGGAGGAACCGTTGCGCCGCAGCGTCCCGCAGCGCGTCCTCCAGCTCGTACGCAGCCTTGTCCTCGTCCGAGCGGGCTTCGCCGCCGGTGCCTAGGTAGTCAGCGAAAGGCACGTCCTTCAGGCTTTCTCGGATGCGCTGCACACCCAGGCGTTTTTTGGCTCCCCGCATTTCCAGCATGAACTCCACGTTTTTGGTGAAGCCTGCCTCGGTGGCGTTGGCGGAGCCCAGGAGCGCGTAGGTGAAGTGGTCGTAGTCGCAGAAGTACGCCTTCGCATGCAGGCCGGTCAGATCATCGGCGACCCGCTGGACCCCGGACTCGTCCACATCGCTCTGCCCTGACTCTGACGATTCGGGGATGCCGAGCTCGTCAAAGGCTTTGAACGACGTGTGGGTATCGGCCACCGTCGTCTCGTTGAGGAGGTCCACCTGGTCGTCGCGCGAATAGACGTAGAGGTTCCGCGTCCACGTGTCCTGCAGCCGGCCGATGAGTTTGTCATCAAGGAAGGGCGAGATGACCAGTTTATCGTAGCCCAGGAAGGCGTCCTTCCCGGTTTTGTTGTTGAGTGCGATGAAGTTCTCCGGGTCGCGGAGGTGCGCCACGATTGAGCCTTGTTCGAAGTCTTGGCCCACGCCCATCGGCCGAAACGCCAGACGGTGGATGTCCTCCGGCAACTCCCAGCGGACGGATGCCAGGCGGGAGGCGAGACTGCGCACCCTGGCGAGCCGCCCGGCGTCGGGCGTTACCGTGCAGAGGTCTGGAAGCCCGGCGATGAAGCGCGCCAGGGGCCCGCTGTCCGGGCCCGTAACCTCGCCGTCCTGCACGGGTTCGCCATCCAGCCGGACGAGGAGGTCCCAGCTGGCGTCGGTGGTGAGGTTGCGGCTGCTGCACAGGAAGCGGTAGCGGCGCTCGGTGTCGTTCTCGAATTCGAGGAGCCAGATTTTGGGGTGGAACAGTCCGCGCCTGACGCTGACCTGGTGGACCATCGGCTCCAGTAGCGCGAGCAGGTCCGAGGCATCCGCGGGCGCCTTGATGTGGCCGGCCTGGCAGAAGATGTCCACTCGGTCGGAGACTTTGCGCAGGGCGCTGAGCACCGCCACCGGATTGGTGAATTCTTCTCCGGAGCCCGCCACGAAGCTCAGCGGAACCGACAGAGCGCTTGTCATGTCCAGGGTGAACGTGGTGCCCACGGCGTGGGAGAGCCGGAATCCTGCCGGCGGGCGCAGCTGCTGGGTGAGTGCCTGCCGGTTTGCTGCCTCAAGCATTCGACTGCCCTTCCAGTGCGAGCCCTGCGTGGATGTCCAGGACGTTCCGGCGCACTTGCGTCCAGCGGAAGGTCAGGGCTCCCACCCGGACGGGCGGCTGCCAGACACGGAGTCGGCGTTCGTTGCGGAACCGCGAGTTGGACTTCTTCATCAGCTTCTCTCGGGTTTCGACGGCGGCACGGAAGTCTTGGTTGTCGATCAGTTTGCCGGGGCTCATGGCCGCCTCGGCCATAGCGCGCGCGAAGCCGGCGGTGTTGCTGTTGATGCCGCGGTTCAGTCTTTTGGCGCGGTCGAGGTAGTCGTCGACGTCCCATCCGGCGAGGAGCTCGCGCTTGCTGTCCCTCTGGTCCTCCCACGCTTCGAGGAGTTCCTGTGTGGGTTGCAGGGTGTCCTCGCCGGCGGAGAAGACGCCTGCTGAGAGCTCGGCGACCAGATGCTGGTAGAGGATGGTGGCGCCGTTGTGGATGAAGGAGAACGCCTCGGCGTCCTTAAGCCACTGTGCGGGGTCACCGTCCGCGCTTCGGCACGCCGGGTCCAGCCAGGGCGCCCAAAGCCCGGAGGTAGGGCTGACCTCGGAGCCGACGACGTGGGCCAGCATGGTGCCGGAGCAGGTGGTCAGGATGCGTTCCTGGAGCCAACGCGCCTCATCGTGTGACAGCATGAGACCCCGGTTCTCCGTCTGGGGGAAGCCTTTGGGTGGCTTCGGCAGAGTCTGGTTCCAGACGGAGTAGCTGGTCTCACCTTCTTCAGGGGAAGGGACGTCTGCGCACATGAGCTGGGCGACGGCGGAGCGGTCTGTTTCGGGGTTCACGATCTCGTAGCGCCGCAGCGCGGTCCAATAGGCGGCCGAGGGAAGCTGCATCACGTTCCGGCCGGCGTCGCGCCCGATGTAGCTTTCCACACCGATTTCTTTGAGCCGGCCGATCAGCTGCCGCTCGGATTCCTCGGACCGCTTCCGAAGGTCATCCGGGTTCCGTGAACTGCAGTGGGCGGTTTGATAGGCCCACGGGACGAGCAGCATGTAGCGTGCGCCCAGGTGCAGCACGGAAGTGCCTGGGAACAGGCTGTTGCTGATGGCGTCGCGGAGCTGCCCCATGCCGAGGTCATCGGTGGTTTCCGGTGTGCCGAAGAGCTTCACGAGCTCGCGCATTTTTGAGTTTTCCTCGGTGGACGCGTCGAGCCAGGAGATGAGGGAGGTCATATTGGTGAGGAGCTCGCTTCTATCGGCCGGCCGACGGGAGGGATTATGGTTGATTCTTCGGTCAGTGCTACGTCGACGAATCTATGAGCGGGCAGCGTCGTATTCTTGCGCGGCAGCCACCGGCCGCCTTGTTGCTTGCTTTCGACCTTCATTTCCAATGCCAGTCCACCATTTCCGGAACCAGTTCATCGACAACGGATCCTCGTTTCCGTTGTCGATAAAGTCCCGCAGCGCAGGCAGCTCGCCCTGTTCCATGGCGTTTAGGGCTTCTTTGTAGGCCGCGCGGGCGCACTGACTCTTCATGCCGTCTACCCATATTCCCCAAGTTTTCGTGGAGATGAAGCCGTTCCGTCGCAGATCTAGTTCATCCTCGCAGAGCTGAAGATAGGCCGAGACACGAGACCTGTCGCTGTCCACGAGGTCGTCGATGGAAGAGGCCGTCCAGGGATTACCTTCGAAACGATCCATCAGGTTCCAATAGCGCTGAACATAGAGGTTTTCGAAGTCTCGATGCTTCGCCGTGCGGCCTTGGGTCAATTGCAGCAGAGCGAGGAAGACTGCCAATGCGGTCACCATAGTCGCGAGTTGGGCACCGATCTCCACCCATTCCCACCCGCTCATGACTGCATGTCCTCATAAACCAGCTCGCTCAGCATCTTGAGCAAGGCCTGCATCTTCGTCTTGTCGCCCAATGCTTGGAGGCTAAGGTTGCGGTGGCTTTCCATTGAGTTCATGACGGCGTTGCTGACTGCTCCGTGGAGTGCAGGACTGATGTTGAACTGGGTGCGGGAGTTCGCCTTCGCCTGGTCTCGGAGATCTTCGTTCTTCACCAGTTCCCGCCGCACGCCCTCGACGAAGTGTGCCACCGCGTCCAGTTCCTCGCCCTCGAACGGGAGGTTGGCCTGTTGGATGATCTCTTCCCACGTCGCGAGAACAGGATCCTTGGCCTGACCGGTACCCGGCTCCGTCAACGGCTTCAACAACTCGCCCTCGCCGGAGAGCTGCAGCTGGGCCTGACCCTTGTCCTTGAGCGCATACTTGGCCAGCACCACACCGGAGAGGTCCAGCGCCACCTTCGCGTCGTTGACACGGAGAACCGGCAGGAGGTGCTTGTAGTAGATCGAGCGCTTCTCCAGGTCCGTGTCGGCGAAATCGACGATCTGGGAGAGGAAGTCGTAGGCGCGGACAAAGGAGCCGACGTCCTTGCGGAACAGGTCCAGCTCGTCCTGGGTTGCCTTGTCGCCCTCAGCAACGGCTGCGTTGTACCGGGTGTTGAACCGCGACTTCGCCGGCGCCACCCAGCCGGAGAGCGCGTTGTTGCCGCCCTCCAGGACGTAGGACTTCACCAGTCCGTCCACCTCGGACTCAAGGTAGATCTGCGCGGCGTCGAGCTTGGCCTGAAGATCGTGGACCACGTTCGGATCCGAGACGCCTTCCAGCGCTGCTTCGCGGAAGTAGGGCTGGAAGGACTCCAGGATCTCATCGGGATCGTTGACGAAGTCGAGCACGAAGGTCTGGTCCTTACCCACTGCGATGCGGTTGAGCCGGGACAGGGTCTGCACGGCGGAGACTCCGGAGAGCTTCTTGTCCACGTACATCGCGACGAGCAGCGGCTGGTCGAAGCCGGTCTGGAACTTGTTGGCCACCAGCATGATCTTGTACTCGTCGGTGGAGAACGCCTCGGGCAACGTGCGGCCCTTGAGCCCGGGGTTCATGTTGAGCTCGGTGAAGGCATCCGGGCCGGATTCGTCGTCGTTCACTTCGCCGGAGAAGGCGACCATGGTGCCAAGTCCGGAGTAGCCGGCGTCGTGGATGTACTTGTCGATGGCGAGCTTGTACCGGACGGCTTCCTTGCGGGAGCCGGTGACCACCATGGCCTTGGCTTTGCCGTCGAGGCGCCAGGCGACGTTGGCGCGGAAGTGCTCCACGATCACCTGGACCTTCTGGCTGATGTTGTAGGGGTGCAGTTTCACCCAGTTCATCAGCGACTTCAGCGCCTCGGATTTCTCCACCTGTGCGTCGTCCGAGTCGTAGGCCCGGCCCTCGTGGGTGAGCCGGTAGGCCACCTTGTAGCTGGTGTAGTTCTGCAGCACGTCCAGGATGAAGCGTTCCTCGATGGCCTGCTGCATGGAGTACAGGTGGAACGGCTGCGGCAGCCCGTCCTGGCCCTTGCGGCCGAACAGCTCCAGAGTCTTGGCCTTGGGCGTGGCGGTGAAGGCGAAGTAGCTGATGTTCTTGGCATCGGCGCGTTCGGCCATTTCGGCGGCCAGATAGGCTTCGACGTCGAATTCGCCGCCGTCGTTGACGTCCGTCAGTTCCTCCGCGGAGAGGACCTTCTTGAGCTTGTTCGCGGTGGAGCCGGTCTGGGAGGAGTGGGCCTCGTCGGCGATGATGGCGAAGTTCCGGCCCTTTAGTGCCTGGGATTCGGCGATGGCTTTCAGCGCGAACGGGAAGGTCTGGATGGTGACGATGATGATCGGTGTCCGTGCCACGAGCGCGGCGGTGAGTTCGGCGGACTTGGAGCCGGCACTGCCGCGGATGGGGACCACGACGCCGGACTTGTGCTCGATCTGGTAAATCGCGTCCTGAAGCTGGGCATCCAGAACAGTCCGGTCGGTCACCACGATGACGGAGTCGAAGATCTTCTCGTTGCCGGCTCCGTGCAGGGAGCTGAGCTGGTGCGCGGTCCAGGCAATGGAATTGGTCTTCCCCGATCCGGCGGAGTGCTGGACCAGATAACGGTGGCCTGGGCCCTCGGCCCGTGCGGTCTCGATGAGCTGGTTGACCACGTCCCACTGGTGATAGCGGGGAAACAGCAGGGACTTGCGCACCTCACGCTCGCCCGTGACCGGGTTGGTCTTGTCGCTGATCTGCAGGTGCAGGAACTTGCCGATGATGTTCAGCCATGAGTCACGCTGCAGGACCTGCTCCCAGAGGTAGCTTGTGGCCGAACCCTTGGGATTGACCGGGTTGCCGGCGTGGCCGTCGTCACCGAGGTTGAACGGCAAGAAGTAGGTGTCCTTACCCTTGAGCTCGGTGGTCATCCGGATTTCGTCGTTGCTGACGGCGAAGTGCACCAGGGCACGGCGCCCGAAGGACAGCAGCGGCTCATCCTTGTTCTTGCCATTCTTGGGGAGCCGGTCCTTGCGGTACTGCTCGACGGCGTCATTGACGTTCTGCGTGAAGTCCGTCTTGAGCTCGATGGTCGCGACCGGCAACCCGTTGACGAACAGCACCAGATCGATGCTCTTCATTGTGTCGACCGTGGAGTAGTGGACCTGCCGTATCACCCGGAGGCGAACCTTGGCGTAGCGCTCCAGCGTCTCAGGGTTCAAACCCATGGCCGGCCTGAACTGGCACATCTCAAACTTCGCGGCTACGTCCTTGAACCCGGTGCGCAGGACCGAGAGCATCCCGGCTTCTTTGGCCACCGGCTTGTCCAGGACCTTGCACAGCCGGTCCAGGAGCAGCCGCTTGGCGACCTCGTGCTCGGCGGGGGAGTCCCTGGGCTTCAGGACTTTCGCCAGCTGCTCAGGCTGGGTGTCCGCCAGCCACGCGAAGACATCCTCGGGAACAAGGGCCCGGGTGGCATCGTAAAGCTCGCCGGCCCTCCGATTCGGCTCATAGAGCCAGCCCTGGGCTGCCAAGGCCTGGCAGATCTCATCCTCGAATGTCACTTCATTGTGCTGAGCCATATTGTTCCCCCTAGAAACTGTCGAAGAAGTCCTGATCCAATTTCTTTACGACCACTGTCCGGTCTACTTGAACGCCCACGCCGTACTCAAACATGAGCGACGCCAGCCGCTCCCCATCGATCAATATCAGCGTGTAATGGGCGGTGTCGCTGGCAACCGCACGGGCTCCGGTCGAAAACGTCGAGGTGGTGATGAAGATGCCCTTCGTGGCGCGGAACTGTCCGAGTGCTCCGCTGAAAGCCTGGACCTCAGGGGCCCTGACGTTGTTGCCCTCGGAATAACGCTTGGCCTGGAGGTAGACCCGGTCGAAGCCCAACGCATCCTGCCATACGATTCCGTCGATGCCCTTGTCCCCGGAGCGCTGCGTGGGCTTCAGGTTGTCTTCTCGGTCTGTTCCGTAGCCGAGCGCTCTCACGACAAACGGAATGAGGCGCTCGAAGGCGTCGGGTGAGAGTTCGAGCAGATTGCGGTAGATCTCGTCGATGACAACCTGATTCAGCTGATCCGCGGACGCCTCCAACGACTCAGACGGATCGGAATCCGCAACGGACGACGCGGCAGACTGTGATACCTCTGAACCCACCGTGAGCCCAACTTTGGGCCGGCTCGACTTTTTGCTGTATTGCCGGTACGACTCGTACTCTAGGAGAGTCTGATATGTAATAAGCGAGGCGGCCGAAACACGACGAAGCCCCTCCTCGCTGATCCTGTACTGACCGCGAGCTTCTCTGACAAGCAGCCCAGCCTTCATCGAGTCAAAGACAGCCCAATAGACGCGGTTCGACCACCGGGCCTCACCCGAGGACATGATCTCACTCAGGTCTTCATGCGTAAGACGGGTACGCTTCGCCACCGCTTCGCGAATCTCAGCATTGCGTCGGGTTTGCCCGTCCGACATTTCTCGAAGTACGGGGTCGATGAATCCATGCCACTGAGGCAACGTCATGGCTATGCTGCTCCTTCTCGAACGTCTATTTTGCCGGTGACGGCAGCGGAAATGAGGGCGGAACGACGTTCTCGGAGAACCCGGATGGCACTGGATGCCGTTAAGGAAACTTTGTCTATCCTGGCGCATTCTGAACGGACGAACCCAACGATTTCCTGCTGAGTGCCGAGCGGTGGGAGCGGGATTCGCCAAGCTCTGATTTGATCGTGTGAGATCTTGGGCATAGTTCCGGATGAGCCTCGCGCCGAACTCTCGATCTGAGCGCGGGCGGGCGTGGACGACAAGAAGCATGCCATGTACTGCTTATCTACCGAAGAATTCAACGCGAGTCTGTAGACGAGGTCAGGGAAAATAGTTAGAGGGCGGGAACCTTCGACGACCGCCGCAAACCCGACCCGTTCCCGGACATTTGAGCGCGTGAGAAGAAGGTCGCCATCGTGGATTTCCAAAGTCGTAGGAACGTCCACTGAAGGATCTACTGCCTTGACGTTGCCGGGAAAGAACTCGCCTCGGCCAACTGCTCCTAGGGATAGGACTCCCCAGTCTTCTTCCTCAGGAAAGATGCTGGACGCAGTGGGGCTGTAACCACCCTCGATTTTTTGGATCAGCCATGTACCCAACAAGCTGGCCGTCCAGTGAGCGGGGATGTCGCCCAGCCACGGGATGCCGGAGGGTTTGGTGGGGGCAGCGGGCGCGAGGCCTTTGGTGACGGCATGGGTGATGATGGCCTGGCGCTTCTCGGCGAGCAGTTCGACGAGCCGCTCCTGTTTTCCGATCAGATCGTCGATCTGCACTGTTTCGCGGTCAAGGTAGTCACATGCGGCGCTTTGATAGCTAGGGCTGGCGAGCGGTACTTCTAAGTTCGCGAGCTTGTCCGCCGTGAAATGACGAATCGTCGCTTTGTTGCAAAGAACGTCCAAATAGGAACTGCTGCGGAGGGCATCGAGAGTGTACTTGGCGAACCGAATATCGTTTCCTCGGCGAGGGCGAACCCTATGCACGCTGTTTTGGAAAATTGCCAGGCTGGCAGCCTTCACCAAAGCGCTGCGCCCGACATCACCACCTTCACAAACGACGAGGTCGTCGGCTCTCAGGCTCAGATTTCGACGATCGGTGTCCGAGGCCCACATAGATTTTAGATTGGAGTCTTCGACATAGCCGTCTTGGACTGCGGCAGAATTCAGGTAGGGCGTCATGGAGTCAGAGGGCCCAGTTTGTTCGGTCTGCAGCATCTTTCCTAACGTGACTTCGAACATCTGCTTGAAACTTGTCACGGGTAGATCGGTCGTGCCATACCAGGTCACTGCTCCACCTCGGCAAGCAGCGTAGTGATCTCGGAGATCAGCTTGTTGAGGTCGCTGTCGATCTCAACAAGGGACCTCGGGGCAATGTACTTGTAGAAGTGGCGCGTGAACGGGATCTCGTAGCCGACCTTGGTCTTGGTCTCGTCAATCCAGGCGTCGGGGACGTGGGGGAGGACTTCCCGTTTGAAGTAGCCCTGGATGTCCTCACCAAGGGGTACGTTCTCGGTGTCGCGAAGGTCGGTGTCGGCTTCCAGCGTTCCCTTGGGCCCCTTGCAGATGGCAGCCTCCTCGTCGCGTTCGGAAAGACCGGCCACGACCGCTTTCAGGACTGGGGCGCCGGGCTTCAGGCCTGCGCTGGCGAGAACCGGTCTGAGGACCTTGAGGAAAGCCTCGCGGTTCTTCCAGAGCTTCGTTTCGTCTTCGCCGAGCCGGGTGAGCGTCTTCTCGAGAAGCTGCCGTTCGTCGTCGGACAGTTTTTCGACCGGCTTCTGCGCCAGAACGGCGTCGATCCGCTCCGGCGTGCAGGCGAAGTTGAGCCTGAGCGGGCGCTCCACAGTGATGGTGGAGTAGCCAAAGTCCTGAACGGCAAAGATCTTGGAGGTCTCGCCGTCGTCCTCAAAGGCGCCGTAGAGCTGGACGATGCTGGCGATGTCCTTTGGGCCGAGTTCCTTGCGCTTGGAGCCGAGGCTCTTGCGCATCTTCTGGAAGAAATCGACGCCGTTGATGAGTTGGATCTTTCCAACGCGTTCCGGGTGTTTCTGTTTCTTGCTGTTGGAGAGGACCCAGACGTAGGTGGCGATGCCGGTGTTGTAGAACATGTCGGTAGGGAGGGCGATGATGGCTTCCACCAAGTCGTTCTCGATCAAGTATTTTCGGATCTCGGACTCCCCGGAGCCGGCGCCTCCGGTGAACAGCGGCGAGCCGTTCAGGACGATACCGATGCGGGAGCCGCCGTCGTGCGCCGGGCGCATCTTGCGGACCAGGTGCAACAGAAACAGCAGCGAGCCGTCGCTCACGCGGGGCAGGCCCGGGCCGAAGCGGCCTTCGAAGCCGTGGAGTTCGTGCTCCTTCTGGATCTGCGGCTGGATCTTCTTCCACTCCACGCCGAAGGGCGGGTTGGAGAGCATGAAGTCAAACTGCTGACCGATGTTCTGGTCATTGGCGAGAGTATCGCCTACAGAGATCTTGGAGATGTCCTGGCCCTTGATCAGCAGATCCGACTTGCAGATGGCGTAGGACTCGTCGTTGATTTCCTGGCCGTACGCCACGAGGGAGGCGGTCGGGTTCAGGGAGTGGAGGTGTTCCTGGGCGACGGTGAGCATGCCGCCGGTGCCTGCGGTGGGGTCGTAGATGGACCGGACGATGCCCTCTTTGGTGAGGACGTCGTCGTCGTAGTTCAGCAGGAGCTGGACCATGAGCTGGATGACCTCGCGCGGGGTGAAGTGCTCGCCGGCGGTCTCGTTGGAGGCTTCAGCGAAGCGGCGGATTAGCTCCTCGAACATGAGGCCCATCTCGATGTTGCTGATGGTCTCCGGGTGGAGGTCGATCGCGGCGAAGTCCTTGGTGACGTGGTAGAGCAGGTCCGAGCTGTCCAGTTTCTCGAGCGTCTTGTAGAACTCGAAGCGTTCGAAAATGTCCCGGGTGTTCTCCGAAAAGCCCTGGACGTAGTTGAGGATGTTCGCCTTGATGTTGGTGGGGTCATCCAGAAGTTTGGCGAAGTTGAACTTCGAGGTGTTGAAGAAGCTGTGGCCGGAGGCCTTCTGCAGGAAGGTGTCCAGCGGGATGTTCAGGGCCTTCTTGGCTTCTGCTTCCTGCAGGACGGCGTCCTTGGTCTTTTCGAGGACGCAGTCTAGGCGGCGGAGGATGGTGAACGGGAGAATCACCGAGCCGTACTGCGCCGGTTTGTAGGTGCCCCGCAGGATATTCGCGATGCTCCACACTAGGTTGGCATTGTTGTTGCCGGCCACTGCTCCCACTTCCCTCGCTGCGGGCAGTGGGGTGCGAGTCGATGCCTTGCCGATACCGGCGACCCCCGTTGCCGTGCAGCGTTTATCGATCACGCACGTACTTGCTATGCATTGTATGGGGGACATGAGACATTTCATTCGAGGCGTCGAGGTAGGTGCGTCGCTGGCGACTCGAATCTGTGTGCGAAAGGTTGATCCTCCCCGCTCGCCCCAGTTGTGGCCTGGCCCAGCTGAGCCGGGCGTCCGTGCGCTGCCGGATGCAGCGGTCGCACGCAAGACCCGCCGACGACAACGCCGTCACATGCTTCCGAAAGTGCGAAAGCGGCAGTGCCCGAATGCACGTTTGGTTCCCCCCGGAAAGATCGCTTGCGGACGTAGCCGAACATCGTGAACTCGGCCATCGTCGGCTGCGTAAGGCGTGGAGCTGGCGCACATCCCCGGAGGCATTATTTTTTCCGGCACCGTTCGTGCTTTCCACCGAGATTCAACATCACAGCGAGCGCCGGAGAGTCAGAAAACCATGAATAGCAAAACTCTGCTCGTCGCCTACGTAGACTCAACGTGCACGTGACATACGAAGAAAGGACTGCCCATGCTCGAGGGTCGCTCATATGACATCCGGTCCGCTTCCGACGCCCTCGTGGCCAAGCTACTGGACATCACGCGGGGGCCGCTCCCTATAGACCAAGGAATCAACCTCGCTATGCAGGTCATATTTCTGCGGGCGCATCTGCGGCTACACATGAATGGCCACGATTTCGCTAGTGACGTGGGCCGAGATCCTAGTGCCATTCTCAAAGTCATGGACACGGAGCTGGCACACGTTCTTCGCCATCCTCCCCGTTCCCTTTCAGCGGGTGGTCTCCTTTCGAAGGCAGTCCTATCGATGTGGAAGGCAGTTGACGGGGCCTTGTCCGACGACAAAGAACGCGACTTCAAAGTTCTCCAGGAAGCCTTTGAAGGCGTTCTTGGGCTATACCGGACGAAAGGTCTACGAGGCGAGGGCGAATACATGGGCCCTGATTCCATCGTGCGTCTCAGCGCTGCGATCGTCGGCCCGCAGGATTCGTACATCGATCCGGCGAGTGGGTACGGCACGACGCTTCGGGCTGCTCATCTGCTAAACCGAGGGGCGGAGCTCACTGGGTTCGACATCAATGAGTACACACTTACCGTTGCTGAGATGCGCCTGATCATGATCGGAGGGGCTGCTGAACTCTCCGAGGGCGACGCCTTCGAACGGGCGCATGGGCATCGGGGGCGCTATGGTGGCGTTCTCATTCAGCCCCCGTGGAACGTGCTGAACGACTCGGAGACAGTTGCGAAACGAGCCCAACTCCTCGGCCACCTGCCCGTCCCGTCGCTACGCACGGACTTCGCATGGGTCGAGTTGGCTCACTATCTGATGGCACCGGAGGGCAGAGCCGCGGTCTTCCTTCCGCGAAGTGCTGCCAGCCCCGTTAGAGGACAAGAAGATAGTCATAGGAGATTGCTCGATCTCGGTGCGGTCGAGGCGGTGATTGACTTTCCGCAGGGAGGCATGGCCATAGGTGCCGCCGTCCCGACTGCTCTGTGGATCCTCCGAAAACCTGAAGAGTCGACGTGTTCCTCGGATGTACTGCTCATCGATGCCTCAACACTCGTTGAACGTGAGCGAGGGGGCACCACGCTGAACGATGTTGCAGTGGGCGCATTGGCCAACTTGCTGGAAGTCTGGCGGATCAAAGGCAAGGTCGACGCCCCCGGATATCTGGCAAAGTCGCTACGCGTAGACCAATTCGACCTCGAGCGTAAAGGCATGATGCCGAGTCTTTATCTCGACGACGTGCCCGATGAGGAAGTTAGCCTTCCAGAACCACCCAAACGCATGATTTCTCGGCTCGACATCAGTGGCTACAAGGCGTTCTCTAAGCCGACGAGTGTCGACCTCGCCCCTCTAACGCTTGTGTACGGTGCAAACTCAGCCGGCAAATCGTCCATCATCCAATCGCTCCTTCTTATGAAACAGTCCGTCGACCGCGACCATCTGGTCACTCAGGGTGACTGGGCCGATGTCGGCAACTTCCAAGGAGTCTCAAGCGGACACCGAAACGAAGACATTGAGTTCGGTCTACAGTACGGTTCGTTGCCTTCGTGGATTCCGGATGAAGGCACAGCTGATCCAGCGGCGCTTCGCGACATCCGCTTCACCTTCTCAGGCAGCGCTTCCGAGACTTCCACTAATGGCGCCATCAGCCATCTAAGAATCTCCTGGGACGCTTACCAACTACCGCTGAAAGGCTCCTCTGATGGCCGATTCCGGATACCGATGGAGCTAGCGGAGCCGGTGATGAAGGGAATCGCCGGAGGGCATGTGTTATTTCCTTTTGAGTCTCGCTTCTTGACCGAAGTCGATCCCGAAAAAAAGAAGCGCAATCTCCAGTCTCGCGAAAATCGCGTCCGGTCGGCCGTCAAGGACTTCCGGAAGGTTGGAGAGCATGATCTCACGATCATCGCCCAAGGACTGTTGCCGTCACACGAGGTGGAGTACACCAAAGCCTTTCGAAACACTTATCCAGAGCGCCAGCGCTCAACCGATACTTCGTATACAAATCGGCTTGCGCGACTTGTAGCCGGAATCGGATACGAAGTACGAGCCCTGCTGGCCGGAATTACGTATCTCGGTCCGCTCCGCTCGGCCCCAAAGCGATACTATGACCGAGCCTCAAGTGGCGATCGACCCGGAGACGGATACGAGACTGCGATGCTTCTCTACAACAACAGCGTCGTGGTCGACGGTGTCAACGAGTGGCTCACGCATCTGGAAGTCCCATACGACCTCCAGATGCTACCTGTCGAGGCACAGGCCGGCGTCGCCTCCTTGGTTGGCGACCTCGTGGTAATGGCGCTCTCGGATAAGCGCTCAGGCGTGCAAGTCACGCCTGCTGACGTTGGCTACGGCGTCAGCCAGATGCTCCCGATCATAGTCAAGCTACTGGCAGAGACCGACTCCATCGTATGCATCGAGCAGCCTGAGACTCATCTCCATCCGCGCCTCCAAGCACGGCTGGCTGATCTGTTGATCGCGTCGTCCTCCGTCGCGGGCCAAGGTAATCAGCTAATAGTCGAGACTCACAGTGAACATCTCATGCTGCGAGTCCAGCGCCGCATTCGGGAGGGAGCGCTCTCACCGGAGGACGTTGCCGTGCTCTACGTCGATCAGGACGAGTCCGGCTGCGCGAACGTGTCGCGTATTCGCCTAAGCGAGGAGGGCGAGTTCTTGGATGAGTGGCCTGAAGGGTTTTTTGACGAACGGCTCGACGAGATCTTCGGGGAGGAATACTGATGCTCGCGACGATTGCCTTGTCCGCGCAGGCCATCGGGGATCTCTCCCAGGGGCCGGCGTCGCATCAGAGGAAGAACCATCGAGAATTCACCGAGTTGCTCATGAAACATGCGGTGCTTGTCTTCGGGAGCGAGGGCGAGAAAAGTGCGTTCAGCCGTTCGATTCGAGCCGGGGAGGGCATACCGACGGTGAGCCGACAAGTCTGGAATGCTGTCATTGCTGAATTCGCGACGAAGTCGCGGCTAAGAGTAAGCAATCCTCCTGTGGCGTCCCAGTTAGCCTCGCTCACGTCCCTTCAAGACCTCTACGGGGAATGGAAGCATAAAGCGAAAATTGTCGTTGTGTGCGAGGAGCTCTCGCCCGACATGAAGCTCGATGAACAGGAATCGGGCGTCCTAGAGGGCACTGCTTTGGAGGTGGCCACTCCCATCACGCTCTCTGAAGGGAGAATCATTCGTTCCTTGGAAGACAGGGAGCGTCGAGGAAGGCACACGTATGGTGCGGCCCGGGAAGAGTTCTGGTCGGCCGTCCTGGCGCCACTTGCGGAGTGCACACGCAGCATAGTCATCACTGATCGTTACGTCTTCGAGCGAATGTGGGATGACGCCGATGACAATTATCGTCGCGACGAGCCCGAGCACGTCTGCTGGCTCCTTGAACGACTGGATGCCGCTCTTATGCCGGGGGCCAGCGTCAAAATCATTGGCCAACGCCGTCGCCCAGACAATCGGGGGAAAAAGACCCGATGGTCCGCGGAACAGACTGCGGCTATGGTTCGGGACGTCTGGACACGGACAGCGACAAAAAGAATCGAGAGATTGGAAGTCGTCCTGGCCGAGCCTCGTGGTGAGCGACCTCACGATAGGCACATTAGATTTGGGGACATTGCCGCCATCGACATCAACGCGGGGGTCGACATGCTCTGTGAACCCACTGTCAGAAAGCGCGAGGGAATGAAGTGGTCCTACGGCTACATGCCTAGCGAACTCAACGTTTACAAGGACGCCGCAAGATGGCTAGAGGCCGCACCGTCGTCTAGATCGGTTGTCGTCTCCTAGTCCACTCCTCACGAGCTTCGCGCAAAACGACGCGGTCGCAGTCCGGCCACGGGGGTGCTTGATACTGCCGGGTCAGCCACGGCAGCCCGACCGCGTATAGCCGGCAACCTCCGTGATGGCGCGGGAGTGCGCCGGGGTAGGTCCACTCGTCCCACACCGCTGAAGTCCAGGCCGTAGTCGGTGGCCCAGATGACGGACGTGACGTTCGCCGCGTCCAGGTTCAGCCGCTTGCTGGACTCCCCGGGAATCAGGGGATCGTCTTAGGGCAGGTCGGCGGCGGTGCGTCCATGCCGGCCGCCTCGATGTACACGTCCGCATCAGCTTCAGGCGCTGGCCGAACCCGGCCTCTACCATCGCCAGGCGTCCGGGGAGGTCGTAGCTGAAGGCGAGCACGCCGTCGTCCGTTCCCTCGAAGTGGCCGTGCAGCCGCACGCCGCGGCGGCCCAATTCCCGCAGATGGATGCTGTGGCCGCCGTCGTTGCCGGAACCAGCAGATTGCACAGGGGAGGGGAGCTGCTCCAGCTGGAGTCCGTTGACGCCGTACTCGGGCCGCGCAGGTTGATCTGCACGATCCAGTAGAAGGTGTCTTGGACGCGGTTCCCTGCAGGTACCCCAGGGCATACGGAAATGGACAAATCAACCTCACGGGCGGCGGCCAGCAGGTCCTCGGTTATCTGGGCGCCGGACTGTCCGGCGCCAAACCAGCACGGCACCGTCGGGCAGCTGCTGCGGGTTGCGTTAGTCGTGGCTGTGGAGCTGGTGCACATGCCCGGGGAGTGGGCGGACGCGGAGGGACGCGGGAGCTGGAAAGGACCGTTCGCCAGAACCACGCTCTTTGCCGCGAAGCGCCCGCCGGCCATCTCCACGCTGACATGGCGGCCCGCCCTGCGATCCGGGTAAACTCCCTGCCCAGCTGCACCGGCGCCGCGATCCGCTACGCATAGCCGCGGAACAGGCCGTTGACGGCGTCGCGGGGGAGGCCCTACCTTCTGCCCTGCATACGGGCACCCCCACCCGCTCTCCGGCGAGGAATCACCGGTGACTCTAGGGCATGAATTCTCCGGGACCGTGTCCGAACTCGGTGACGGCGTGGAGGAGCTCGCGGTGGGCGACTAGTCGTCGAACGGTATTTAGTGGACGGCGACTGCGATATGTGCACGGCGGGCAGCTACCACCGGTGCTGGCAGATGGGCTTCATCGGGCTCTCCGGTGGCGGGCTCAGCGAAAAGTTAGTGGTGGACCAGCGGCGGGTCCACCCCATCGGCGATATTCCCCTGGCTCGGGAGCATGCCCTCGCCAGGTTGTTCGAAGTGTCAGCCTGCCGGCTTGATGTTTTGGTTGATGTGGAAGAGGTTGCCGGGATCGTACTTGGCCTTGACTTTGGCGAGGCGGGCGTAGTTCCCCGCGTAGGTGTCCTCGATGTGTGACTGGTCGTCGGCGTCGAGGAAGTTCACGTAGCCCGCACCGGATCCGAGGGGGTGGAGCTCGGCATAGTAGTCGCGCACCCACTTCCTATTGGCCTCATTGTCGGCCGGATCCTCCCAATGGCAGGCAATGTCCACTGCGAAGTCGGCGTCGCGGTTCGGGAACGCGGTCTCGTCCCGCCCGACCCGCTGGACGGCACCGTTTATTGGATAGAAGTGGTTGGCCGTCTGGACGCTCGGAATGGCCTCGCCGAATTTCTCAGCGACACGGACGACGTCGTCGGTCAGGCGGGGCAGGAATGCGGACTTCCAGTAGGCCTGCAGGCCCTTGGGATACATGGGGTCGAAGAGTGTATTTAGCACCGTGTAGGGAAGGGGACCCAGGAAGGATCCGGCGACGGGCGCAACGTCAAGGAAAGGCTGCCATTGACGCTCCCCTTCGTCGTGGGGGCCCGCCCAGCCGCCCACCAGCACCACCACGGGTTTCCCGTGATATTCCTCAGGCAGGAAGGGGACAGGCGGTCCCTGGTGGAAGCCCAGGAACACTCCCATTTCCTCCGGTGCGGTGGCGATGTAATCCCGGTAGAGCCGTGCCACCGCGTCGGCGTGCTCTAGAAGGTAGATGATCACTCCGCCGTAGAGAATATCCACGGGGTGAAGGTTGAACTCAAAGGAAGTCACGACGCCGAAGTTGCCGGTCCCGCCGCGCAGCGCCCAGAAGAGGTCCTCGTTTTGCGTGTCACTGGCGACCAGAAATTTCCCGTCGGCTGTCACTACGTCCGCGGATTTCAGGTTGTCGCACGAGAGCCCATACTTGCGGGCGAGGTAGCCGATGCCTCCGCCGAGAGTTAGTCCAGCAACGCCCGTTGATCCAATGATGCCTCCGGTGGTGGCAAGGCCGAATGCGCTCGTGGCGTGGTTGAAGTCCGCCCATGTCACTCCGGCTTCGGCCCGTGCGGTTGCATTGGCAGGATCCACGCGCACGCCCCGGCAGTCTGTGAAGTCGATGACGAGGCCGCCGTCGCAGGTCCCGAACCCGGGCGCGCTGTGGCCGCCGCCGCGCAGCGCCAGGTCCAGGCCGGTGTCCCGCGCGAAGTTCACGCCTGCAATGACGTCCGCGACTTGCGACACGCGCAGAATGGCTGCGGGGCGTTTGTCGATCATTCCGTTGAAGACGGCACGCGCGGTGTCGTAGTCCGCCTGATCGCTCGTGACGACCTGGCCCCGCACTTTCTCCTGGAGGGCCTGGAAAGAGCTGTTGTCCACCGTGTACTCCGATTCACCCGGGCCGGGCATGCCCAGGCAACTGGGCACGGCCACTGGGGTCGTGCCGGGTAATTGGTTTGGCAGCCGATGGGGCCCTGTGTCTTGGAGGGCAAAAGCCTATGCCGCAGGCTTCCACAGCGGCGGAGACCGGATGCACCTCGGCAACCCAGCGTTGTCGCGGTTTGCCTTGGCGTGATTCAAAAACGAGGTTCGCCCTCGTCTCAACGGGTTACAGCACGGCTACTCGTAAATTACCCCGGCCCCAAACGGCGGTCAATAACCCGCGTACAAGAGCGAGCAGGGCAGGGCTTTCGATGCCCTCATCAACCACAGGGACGCTGCGGGGAAGGTGCTGGCGCATCCTCAGGAGGCAGGCCGGCGAGAGGGCCGCCTCACCTCAGCGGTCACCGGCCCGGGCGCACGAGCGTGACCCACAGATGCCACAGCATCGCGGCGAGGGTGGCGAGGAATGCGGCGACAGCCAGCGACAGCTCCGTGCGGCCAATCAGCGCCACAAGGGGAAGATGGTCAGCGCGCCCCAGATAAATCCCGGCCACGGCGTACATGCCCAAGGGGAAGATGACGCTCCAGAGGCCGGGTTCGTAGGACAGGGGCACGCGGTGGATCACGTGCCGCCACCATCCGGCTGCGAGGAGTACCGGGAAGAGCCACGAGGCGAAGGCCCAGAATACGACGGAGGAACCGGCCACGAGCCCGCGCGTCGCATCCACCATCGGCGCGCCGGCCATTTCGACGATCCGTGCGCCGGCGAGGACACTGATCGCCATGGCACCCATGGCCACGAAGTATGGCGGGCGCAGGTCCTCGGCCCGGATGGGGTAGGTCATGAGCCGCAGCGAGACGAAGATCCCCACTGCGGCGTACAGGATGAGCCCCACCGACCAGGCGACGACGGCGACCAGCGCCAGCGCCGCACGCAAGTCCGGCCCGGCGAGGGGTTCCAGCGACGCAGCCGCGACCGCCACGGACTGGCTGGCCACGCACCAGATGAACCAGCTGCTGTTGGCATCCTTCAGCACGGGGCGCTCGTCCCGGCCCAGCACGGCGGTCCACGGCACAACATAGCCAAGCACCACCCAGGCGAGGACCGCGACGGCCAAAAGCGCCGCCGTCGTCCCCGGCCACCCCGCCATCCCCAGGCGCACGCCGAGCACATTCGTTCCGGCGATGAAGGTGAAGAATCCGAACGCCCGGCCGGGGTCCAGGAAGTCGCGGCGCATGTCGGCGCGGAACCTGGCCAGCCGCACCAGGCTGAGAACCAGGATCACGGCGTAGGAGACCGCGCAGACCACCAGGAGTGCGGCTGAGAGTGCGTCGAAGCCTTCGAGCTCGAGACCCACCGAGATGATCCCGCTGGCCATGGTGAGGGCGAAGTACCCCGGCGTGAGGGTCTGCACGGCCTGGGAGACGCGGGAGCCGAGGGGGTTGCGACCTTTCGTGGCAGTGGTCATGGCACCCAGCTTAGGGCTTGCTGATTTCCCCCAGCCGCTCCTCCACAGCAGCGTCGCGGAGCGCCAGCGCCGCCTGGACCAAAGCCGCGTCCTGCGGAGCTGCTCGAAGCCATCGTCAAGTACCTCGCAGACGATTAGACGCCGTGGCGCCGCGTGGCCCCATGGAGGGGGACAGCCGACGACGGCGGGCGCCTGCCCGCCGTCGTCGGCTTTCCCTAAGTAAGGTCTACCCCCGCTACTGCAGCCCCGGCTCCCCGTCCTGGATCGTGAACGACGCCTTCGTGCTGACCGCGGAACCCGGCGTCGTGACGTAGTCCAGCGTCCGGAAGTCAGCGGTCATCGCGTCCTTGGTGATCTTCGTTTTCACGTAGCCGCGGTTGTCGTTGTAGAACTTCAGGTGCGGGTTCCAGGCCATGGTCGCGTCCGTGGTGGATCCTGTGCCGTCACCGGTGGACGAGATGGACGTGCACACCAGCTCCGAGCCCACCACGGGTGACTCAGGATCCTTGTAGTCCACCTTCACGTCGTTTGCCCAGTTGCGGTGCACGTCGCCGGTGAGGACCACGGCGTTGGGCACGTTCGCGTCCACCCAGCCCTGCGTGATGCGGCGCCGCGACGCGGCGTAGCCGTCCCACCCGTCCATGGAGACGTCGTCGATCTCCGGCGCCTGGTTCCGGTCCCGCTCGGCGAAGAACACCTGCTGGCCCAGGATGTCCCAGCGCTGCGTGGAGTTCCTGAAGCCATCCAGCAGCCACCTCTCCTGCTCCGCGCCGGTGATGGTGCGGTCCTCGGCCAGGCGCTCGGCCACGTTCTTCTTCCAGCCGTCGCCCGCCAGCTGGTCGTCCCGGTACTGCCGGGTGTCCATCATGTGGAAGTTGGCCAGCTGGCCCCACTGGATGGTGCGGTAGATCTTCATGTCGAACCCGGCCGGCACAGACGAGGGCCGCAGCGGCATGTTCTCGTAGTACGCCTGGAACGCGGCGGCGCGGCGCTGCCGGAAATGCTCGGTGGTGTCGTTCAGCTGCCCGGCGTCGGTGCTCTCCGGGACGTCGTCCGCCCAGTTGTTGTCCACCTCATGGTCATCCCACACCACCAGCCACGGTGCGATCGCGTGCGCGGCCTGCAGATCGGCGTCGGCCTTGTACTGCGCGTGCCGCTGCCGGTACCCGCCCAGGCTGGTGGTCTCGGGACCGGCGTGGTCGCGCGGATTGCCGCCACCGATTACGTAGCTGTCCTTCTTGTATTCGTACAGGTAATCACCGAGGTGCAGGACCAGGTCCGGCTGGTCCTGTGCCAGCCGGGTGTAGGCGGTGAAGTAGCCGTGCTCGAACTGCGCGCAGCTGGCGAACGCCATGGCCAGTGCCGCCGGCGTCTCGTGCGGCGCCGGGCTGGTCAGGGTGCGGCCGACCGGGCTGATGTGCCGGCCGGTGCGGAACCGGTAGAAGTATTCGCGCCCCGGCCGCAGGCCTTTCAGCTCCACGTGCACGGAGTGCGCGGTTTCAATCCGGGCGTGCTCGACGCCGCGGGCTACGACCGTGCGCATGCTCGCGTCCTCGGCCACTTCCCAGGCCACCGCGACGTTGCGGGACGGCATGCCGCCCAGGCCGTCCTCGGCCACCGGGTCCAGCGCCAGCCGGGTCCAGATCACGAAGCCGTCCGGCCACGGTTCGCCGGAGGCGATGCCCAGCAGGAACGGATCGGCGCGGAGGCCGGCGTCGTCCGCGGTGGAAACGGCGAAGGCGGCACCCGGCCAGGCGGCGACGAGTCCGGCCCCGAGGCCTGCGGAAAGAACGGATCTGCGTGAAATGTTGTCCATGCCTTCGACCGTACGGAGGCCTGTTGGACAGGTTCTGTGGATGGTGTGAATACGCCGTTAACTATGTGACAAGAACTGTTAATTGGGGCACCGCCCGCGTGGATTCACGTCAGCGCCGGCCCGCTTCCCGGCGGTTCTGCTACCGGCAGTGATTCCAGATAGCGCTTCAGGCTTGCCCAGTTGGCGGCTTCCTGGCGTTTGCCGATTCGGCCGATGATCGGGGAGAGGAACTTGAGCGCGCCTCGGGGCTGGATGTCCCATGACCAGCGCATGAGTGTGCCCCCGGTAGCGGGCTCGAAGGTGAGGACCCCTCGGATGGTGGCCGAGGACATGCTTGTGGTGTTCGCGAGCCGCGTAGGGCGCTGGTACTCCGTGGTTTTCAGGAGCATGGTCAGTGGCCGTCCCCTGGACTTTGTGGTCACTTTGAACTGCGTCCCGTTTCTCATGGATCCGCCGGTGACTTTCTCGACATGCAGGATGCGGGGGTTGTATCTGGGCTCGTTCCGTTCGTCGGCGACGAAGTCGAAGACTTCACTCAGTGGTCGACCGATGACAATCTCACCTTGGATGCTGGTCATTATCTTGGCGCCTCCCGGCAACGTTGGGTCCACCGGCGTCGCGAACGGGGGACGGGGCAATCCGACGGCATCCGTCCAGCAGTCTCTCCGAGGCCCAGTCCCAGCGGATCAGCTCCTGTTCCAGTCTGACGGATTTTCCGAACTGGTCACGGCCCAGCGCTTCGTAGAGCGCAGACTCCGCAGCCGTCAGCCTGCTTAGCGCAGCCCGGGACGGCGTCGGCTCGCTGCCCCACGCGTCACGGTGCGCCAGCAGCGTTTCCTCGTCCATCAGCACGCTCACCACGTGCGGGTGCACCGCCCGGAGCTGGTTCAGGATCCGGAAGCCGTGGGTGTCCAGGTCACCCCAGTACCAGACCTCGCAGTCGCGGAGCCAGCCAGCGTTTCGCAGAGACGAAAAACCATACCCGCCGCCATAGAGCGCCAGAGTGCCGGGCGCCTCCGGCAGCGCCAGGAAATTCACCAAGTTTTCGGTGACAATGACGCGCCGGACCGGCAAATCCAGGGCGCTGAATGCCTCGGCGGTGACGGTCAGGTCCCGTGCCCCGCCCAGCAGTGGCATGCCGGGGTCCAGAGCCCGGAACCTGACGAGCTCGGGCGGGTGGAGGAACCCGTGCCTCGCGGCAAAGCGTGCCGCTGACGTCCGGACCGTCGCCTGCCCCAGCAACGACCCCGGCTCCGAAGGCGCCTCCGGAACGGCATCGTCGTCCCCAGCGTCACCGGGAACCGGCAGGCCGACCTGTAGCTCTGCGGCCATCTTCTCAATAACTTCTCTGTGGCTCTCGATGAACTTGGTGTGCACCCCGGGCAGGCTGAGCTGCCGCACGTAGACGCCGGGTTGCAGGTTATCCCGTAACCACAGGGCCACATGGGCGGCGGTCAGCGCGTCGCCGCCCAGCTCCAGTAGCCGCAACGGCCGCCTCAGCGTCCACGTACGGAAGGCAGGGTCCAGCGCTGACAACCCGTCGGCGAGCCCGCGGAACCGCGCAGCATCCTTCGACTTCCCCACAAACGCAATCTCATCCTCCGCTGAGGCGAACACCGCCGCGGCCGGCAGCAGGTTGGCCCCGATGGTGCTTCGGCCCACCTCCGCCGTCTCCAGCGTGAAATGACCAACGGCTGCAAACAACTCCGCCGCCCACGCACGGGCCGCAGCGTAGTCGCTCCGGAGCGTGGCCGCCGTCGGGCGTTTCAGCGGGCGGCGGCGAGGGTAGACGGCACTGGGTTCGAGCAGCTCACGCAGCAGGGCCCCGCTGTCCCAGGCCTTCTGCGACTGGGCGCGCAGTATCGCCAGCGTGGTCCAGCCCTGGGCCCGCACAGCCGACGACTCACCCGGCACGGCGGTCCCGTTCGTCCCGGTACTCCTGGATGGTCATGTTGCGCAGCTGCGAATCGTCGCCGTTGGTGTTCGCCACGAATCCGACATGGGCCACAAACGGTTCGATCACGTGGATTTTCTGCAGGGGAGTGACGATCAGCAGCTGGAGCTTCATCCGCTGGAACAGTTCCAGGCCGTAGCGGGCGGACTCGTCCGACCCCCGGCCGAAGGCCTCGTCGATCACCACGAACCGGAAACTGCGGCCCTTGCCGGCGTTCCGGCCGCTGCCGCTTCCACTCCCGGTGCTGCCCTGCCCGGCTCCGAGCCCGAACTGGAAGGCCAGCGCGGCGGCCAGGATGGTGTACGCCAGCTTTTCCTTTTGCCCGCCGGACTTTCCGCCGGAATCGGTGAAGTGCTCGAACTCCTCGCCGGTCTCGGTCCACTTCTCCGAGGCGGAGAAGGTGAACCAGTTCCGCACATCCGTGACCTTCGCCGTCCACCGCTCATCCAGGGTGGTGAGGCCTTCCCTGCCGCGGAACCGCTCGATCAGGCTCTCCACCTGCAGGTACTTCTGCTCGGAGTACTGCTCGTCGTCCCCGATGGTGCCCTCCGAACAGGCGCGGAGGTCCGCCATGAACTGGCGGATGTCCTGGTCACTGCTGTTCTGGTGCTCCAGCTGGATATGCCGGCCGCGGTTGTACTCGATGGTGGCCAGGGACAGGTTGATCTCGGTAATCCGGTTCACGATGTCCTGCCGGCGGCTGTCCAGGAACGCGTTGAACGCCACCACCTCGTGGATGGTGTTCTGGTTCAGGGACTCCTTGAAATGCGCCTCGAACTTGGGCAGATCGTTCTTCTCCAGCTGGTCCAGGAGCCGTTCGTAGTCACCGGCGGCGTCCAGGGACGCGTCGATTTCGGTGGTCTCGTTCGGGTATTTGTTGCGGAAGTCGGCCATCAGCCGCACCGTGCCGGCCTCCGCCGTCGCCAGCCGCTTGGACAGCGCATCAATGGACCTGGTCAGCTCCGACCGCACCAGGCTCTCCACCGCCACCGTGTTCTTGTAGGTGAGGACCTTCTCCCCGGGCGCCGCCGCGGCGAGTCCGGCGACGGAGGCCAGCAGGCCGGCGTCGTCCGTTAGCGGCTGCTCCTGCAGCAGCGCCCGGCATTCGTCGATGGCCTCCGCCAGATTCTCCGCGTCTTTCTTGTTTTCGCCCAGCCGTTCCCTGTTCTTGTTTGCCTTGTCTTCCTGACGGTTGAGGTCGGCGTTCAGGGCGGTTTCCCGGGCCGCCAGCTCCTGCAGGATGTCGCTGGCGGATTCCAGTGCCCGGCGCTCCTCTTTGAGGTCCTGGATCCGCCGGGCCGTGAGCTCCCAGCTGATTTCGCCGAAATCGGACACGGAGCGGACGGTGCCCAGCTGCTGGTTCCGGCGCCCGATGTCGCCGAGCTGCCCGTCGACCTTCGCCAGCTGCGTCTCCGCGACCTGGAGCTGGCCCTTGACCTCGTCCAGCTCGGCGAGGAACCGGTTGATCTTGTCCTGGTTGTCCCAGCCCAGCACGTAGTTCCGCCGGTCCGTCAGCTCGTTCCGGTCATCCTTCTCATGCCTGCCGCGGCTGCCCTTGAGCTGACCGTTGGCGGTGAGTGCCTTGGGGAAGCGGCGGAATTCCTCCAGCGTCTCGCAGCAGACGTAGTCGAACCGGCTGGCGAGCTCATCCAGCAGGAAATCGCGGAACGGGGTGCCCTGTTTGATCGCAATTTTGGCGGCCAGCGTCCCGGGCTCGGCGGCCCTGGGGGAGTGCGCGTCGCCGACCTTCAGGTAGACCAGCCGGCCGCGGAGATTGTTCGCATCCACCCAGCTGCTGACCGCCGCGTAGTGCTCGGACGGGACCAGCAGGGACAGAGCGAAGCCATACAGCGTCCGTTCCGCCGCGCCTTCCCAGGCGGCCTCGCCCTCGCGGACGCGCAGCAGCTCCCCGGCGAACGGCAGCGCCTTCTCCTCCACACCGGTTCCCTCACACAGCCGGCGCCGGATCTCCAGCTGCCGCAGCGGCAGCAGGTTGCGCCGGGACTGGAGGCTGGTCAGCTCGGCCTTGATCGTGGCGGACCGCTCGGTGAGCTCCCTGTGCTGGACTGTCAGCCCGGTGCGGCGCTCCTGCAGCTCGGTGTGCTGCTCCGCCAGCCCGGATTCGACGGCGGCCAGCCGGTCCCGGTTGGCGTCGAACAGCACCCGGTCCTCCGGGGCGCGCAGGCCGAGCTCCGCCGCCGCTGCGGCGTAGCTCTGGTAGCGGGTCCGCTGTGCGTTCGCATCGGCGCCCAGCCGCGCGATGTCGGCGTCGATGGCTGCCAGACGGCCGCCGCCGTTGGTGCGGATGTCCTCGGCCACCGCAGAGATATCGCGCCGGAGTCCGGCGATCTTGGTAGTCAGCGACGCGCTGTCCTCGCGCAGCCGGACCCCGGTGCTCTCCAGCTCCGCCGCGTGTTCCAGGCTCAGGATGAGGCGCTGGTTGGTGAACCACGGGTGCAGCTGGTCCCGCTGGGCCCTGGCCAGCTCGTCCTCCACCGTGAGCGCGGCGTGCCGGGCGGCTCCCTCCCGGATGGGGGCCAGCAGGGAGATCTGATCCTTGGCCCGCAGCACGGCGCCGTGGGCTTTCTTCAGGTCATCGAAGTGGTGGATCAGGTTGGTGATCCGGGCGGCAACATCGTCCTCGTCCAGCATGTTGGTGCGGACAAAGTGGGTGATGTTCTCCACCTGCTTCATCGAGACCGTGCGGTGGAAGAGCTCCATGGCCTGGTTCCCGCTGATGCCAAACTGCCGCTTGAACGCCGCCGCGTAGGGCTCGAACGTGTCATACACGGCCGCGCCGGCCGCCTTCAGCTTCTTTTTCAGCTTGGCGGGGTCCTGGCCGAAGTTAGAGAAGTCCCCGGCAATGGTCTGGTCCATTTCCGCGAGCGAGTAGAAGCGGTTGGGCTGGCCGGCCTCCTGCACCGCCCAGAGGGTGATGGCGAGCGTGACCGACTTGCCCAGCACCGCGTTGTGGAAGACCGCCAGCACCACGGTGAGGGTGCCGGTGCCGCGGAGCGAGACGGGCTTGGAGTATTCGCCGCCGGTGCTGCGGGTGCTCTTGTGGAAGCCCCGCACGTAGGACATCAGGGTGCGTTCCTTCTTCTGCGCCCCGGCGGCCTTGTTGTATTCGATCTTGTTGGCCGGCAGCAGCAGGGTGGTGATCGCGTCCACCACGGTGGACTTCCCGGAGCCGATGTCGCCGGTGAGCAGGCTGTTGGCGCCGTCCAGCCGGAAGGTCCGGACGCCCTGGTGGAAAGTGCCCCAGTTGAGCAGTTCCAGCCGGTGCAGCCGGTACCCCGGGGGAGTGCCGGCGTCGTCCGTGGTCTGCTCGAGAGGTTCGTCCAGGCTGAAAAGGCTGTCCTGCAGGTCGGCGGTCATGAGAGCTCCCCGTCGTTGCTGTCCTGGTCGTTAATGTCCGGTGCGGCCGGTTCTTCCTGGCCGCTGCCCGTGGCGGGGCCCGGCGTACCGTCCAGCGTGGCCCGGTAGTCCGCCAGCCGCGCGTCGAACTCCTCCAGCCACTGGGCGTCCACGTAGGCCTTCAGGATCCGGGCCACCTCGTACGTCCCGGGCTGTCCGCGGAGCTGGCGGAGGAAGCCCAGTTCAACGACCTTCTTGATGTTGGCGCCCAGCTTGTCCAGGATCCGGGCCTGGTTGCTGGATTCGGGCAGGAAAACGGCCACCATGTCCATGATCTCCTGCTCGGTCATGATGAGGCGGGGATCGCTGCTGTTGGTATCGAATTCGAGCATGCGGCCGCGCAGCAGGGCCAGCAGGAGGCTGACGTCGAAGGTCAGACGGCGCCGCTGGATGAGCCGGGGGAGGGTGCCCTCCGGGTCCTCCCGTGACCGGAGGAACGCGTAGCCCTCCGACTCATCCAGGATCAGGTCCAGCCCCAGCACGGCCACGTAGTCGCGGGCCTGGGACTCCAGTGCCGTCAGTGACTGCCAGATCTTCTCGTCCGCTTCGGCGTACACCACACCCCGGAACAGGCGGGTGACGACGCCGGGAAGTTCCTCGGGGGTCCGGGTTTCCGCCGGGTGCGTGGCGGGGGATGCGGCGGGGTTCATGCGGGCCTCACAAAGATGATCTGGTCGATGGTCGCTTCGCGGATGCTGCCGTCCGGCAGGGACCAGGACAGCTGCTGTGTTGTTTCAGGGTGGATGCTGGCCCACTCCGATTCGCTGGCCAGCTGGTAGTAGGCCACGATCTCGGCCAGGCCCTGCTGCAGCGGATGGGCGTCCGTGATCTCCGCGAGGGTGGCCTGTTCGGCGCCGGCCAGGACGTCGTCGATGCTGGATTTGAGCCGCTCCGTGTCCACGTGGAACTGGCTGAACAGGGCGCCGGCGTCCACGTCGGCGTCGTCGGCGGTGACGACGTCGTCGTCCACCATCACCTTCCGGCTGGGCTCATAGAGGGGCCGCTCGAACGGCAGGGCTGCGGCCACGTCCACGGACGGCGCGGCGATCTCCATAAAAACGCCCGACGGCGGCGCGTCCCGGGTGCCCAGCGCGCCGGTTTCGATACTCCGGATCAGCCGCATGATCCGTTTGTTCTCCAGGAAGACCTTATCGTCGAGGAGCCGGCGCATTTGCTGGGAGAGCTGGCGGACCGTGGACTGCGTCTGTTCGACGGCGGGCAGCCAGTCCTGGTGCAGGTTGGTGACGGCGTGGAGGTTCTCGGCGCCGGACAGCGCCTCGATCCGGGTGGCCCGCTGCAGCAGGTCCTTGAGTTCGGTGCGCAGCTGCGGGGACATCAGGTAGTCCCAGAAGCCCTGGAACGTCCGGCCCTGCAGGGAGCTGCTGATGTCCTGCTGGTTGGCGAAGATGGTTTCCAGGAGCTCGCCCTGGCTGCCGTCCCAGGTGGCGATCTGTTCGCGGACCTGGCGGTCCAGTTTCCGGAAGTTCTGCTCGACTTCCCGGAAGTCTGAGAGGAGATCCTTCGCCAGGGACGTGAGCTGCTGGAAGTGGTCCAGGGCTTCCGGGGCGGTCATGACCCTGATGTTGCCGTCCCTGATGCGCTGCATCTCCGCATCAATGCCGTCCCGCTGGCGCTGGAGCTCGGCCAGCCGCACTTCCGGGTCCGTCTCCGACTGCTGGACCAGGGCCTTGAGGACGGCGAAGATGCTGGTCAGCCGCGACTGGGTGGCCACGAAGTCCCGGCCGCGCAGGCTTTCGACCCAGTGCACCACGTCCTCCGCCGCAGCCGTGAGATCGTAGCGGGGCTCGTCCTGGCCGGGCACGTAGTATTTGCGCAGCCAGGCCCGCTCCGGGGCCGCCCAGTCGTCGAGGTACTCCGACGCCGGTCGTGGGAACTTGTCCTCGCCGAAGACGTCGCGCAGGCCGAACAGGACGTCGTCGAGGTGGTCGATCAGCTCCTGGCGGCCGATGTCGCGCTGGTTGGGGCCGGTGAAGGCTTTGATGAAGAAGGAGACCGCCAGCGGGGCGTTCTGCGCGCGCAACAGCGACCATCCCGCGTGGTTTTCACGCAGCGAACTGATTGCGTAGTAGTCCATCGTGTCCTTGATGCGGCGTGCGTGCTGGGGTTAAGGCCTAAGATACATGCGACCACAGACACCCTGTGGAGGAGAAGTCGACGTCCCTATTTTAGTGCGGGGTGTGCCGGGGCGGATTAGGATCGCGGCGGCTGAAACGCCGGACCGGGTCCCGGCGTTTGGCGTCTCTGGCGCGGATGACGGCCGCAATAATCGTCAGAACCACCAGGAAAACCCGGGGGACGGTGACCGCGGCCAGTATGCAGCTCAGGCCCCGAGCTCGTGAGCCAGTTCGGTGATGCTCGATGCCGAGAGGTCCCAGTCGCTCTCCGGCGTGAGATCCGCAACCTGGCCCGGGCCGTATTCGGTGGGGCGGGCGATGAACGCCGTCGCCAGACCGGCGTCCCGAGCAACACACAGGTCGTTGTTGTGGGCGGCCACGAGCATCACAGCACCGGGCCTGAGGCCCAGGAACTCCGCAGTCCGAAGGTACGCCGCGGGCAGCGGCTTGTAGGTGCGTGTCATGTCCGAGCCGATGATCACGTCCCACGGAAGGCCGGCGTTTCTGGCCATGTCCACCAGCAGCGAGGTGTTGCCATTGGAAAGAGGACCCACAATGTAGCCACGGCGGACGGCAGCCAGACCTTCCACGCTGTCCGGCCATGGCGGCAGACGGTGCCAGGATCTGTTCAACTCCTCCAGGGTTCCGGCGTCCAGCCGGTCCGGATCGAAACCGTGGCGGCGGAGCACCTGGTCCAGGTTTTCGCGGTGAAGTGTGTCCAGGGTGGCGAATTCGCGGGATCCGGAGCGGATGGCCTCCATGGCCGGCTGGTAGAGGGCGCGCCAGTCATCGGCGAACGCCTCGGCGTCGAGATCCTGTCCATGTGTCGCGGCGAAGGCGGCCGCCTGCCGGGCGATGCCGGTGCGCCAGTCCACCACCGTGCCGAAGGTGTCGAAAAGGACAGCGCGCACCTCGCACCCGGTTGACGGTGAACGGTACGGCTGGAACCTCATATCCTGTCTCCTTCCCCGAACTTCCCTGACCGTCAGTCTGGCATTATTCTCACTGATTCCGATCCCGCAACCACGTCCGCCCGCAGTTTCGTCGTGGCCGCCGCGGGACTGTTCCTGGCCAACGCTGGATGGATCAGCCCCGTGCAGCCGATCCGCGGCGTCGAGGCCTTTGTCGTGGCCGCTGCGCCGGAGCTGATGCTGGTACCTCTGGGCGCAGCCCGATCCGGGATTGGCTCAGGCGATGATCAGCCCGTGCGGCCCGGGGACAGAACGTTGAGCCCGGCGTCCACCGCGGCGGCCAGCAGTTCGGCGTCGTAGGCCACCACGACGTCGGACTGCAGCCGGATGGCGGCGGCGAGGTGGACGGCGTCGGCGCTCCGCAAGCCGCCAGGCAAGGCGGCCGCATACATCAGGTCCGAGCGCGCCAGATCCACCAGATTGATTCCACTGAGCACGGAATTGACCAACTGGCCGGGGAGGCCGCGCCGGTGCGCCGCGCAATGCAGTTCCGTGTAGAGCAGCATGGACGCCGCCAGCGTGTCACCGCGCCCGGCCGCTGCTGAGAGGTACGCGGCGGCAACGGAGGATTCCTCTTCCTCCACGACCAGTTTGAGGACAGCCGAGGTGTCCAAGTAGATGATCAACGGTCCCCGCGGAGGTCGGCCAGGATTTCCGCCGTGCCCGCGGCCTGACGGACGCGCGGCAGTGCCCGAAAGTCGACGATGCCGGCAGCCGGCCGCACCCGCCCTGCCAACAGCAGACGTTCGAAGGGGGAGGATGACGGGGGGATCAGGGTCGCGGCGATCTCGCCGTTGTTCGTGACATCGATGGTTTCGCCGTTCTTGACGCGCTCAAGAATCTTGCTGCTCTGGTTGCGCAGTTCGCGGTGCGGGATGGTTGTCATGGCTACCTCCGTAGCAATCGTAGCAACCGTGGACGCGGGCGGGAATGGCCTCCCGGCGACCGGCACGGCCTTCCTGTAACTGCCTGAACAGTGGTCCGGCAGCCGGGGCGCAATATAACGAACTGGTAACATAGGGTCAATGCGCTCTAACTCTGGTCAAACAAGAGTCACGCAGCTGGATGGCCTCAGGGGGCTCGCCGCCCTGGTGGTTGTTGCCTGCCACGTCCTCTCCACACTCCCGGGAATCGGGAGCGTCGTTGAGGGCGACCGCTCCGCTGGGCTCACCACGGCGGGGCAGTGGGCGGTGTTTTCGCCGCTGCACGTCCTCTGGAACGGCACTCCGGCTGTCCACGTCTTTTTTGTGCTCTCCGGCTTCGTCCTGGTCCTGCCGTTCACCAGGCCGGGGGCGGCCGGGAAGTGGGCCCAGTACTACGCCAAGCGTTTCTTCCGCCTTTACCTGCCGGCGTGGGCATCCCTGGCGGTGGCCGTTGCGTTGATGACCGCCATTCCCCGCTCGGCGTCGCCGCTGCAGAGCCCCTGGGCGGACATGTACGTGACCAACCCCAGCGTGGCCCAGGTTCTCAAGGACGGTTTGCTCCTGCTGAACGCCAGCACCATCAACACCCCGCTGTGGTCCCTCAAATGGGAAGTCCTCTTCTCCCTCCTGCTCCCGGTGTACATCTTTGTCGCCCTCCGCTGGCGGCGCTTTTGGTACGTGAAGATTAGCCTTGCGCTGCTGCTGGCCGTGGTGGGAGCCGTGCAGCACGTGGACTGGCTGTCCTATCTCCCGATATTCGCCATCGGGGCCGTCCTCGGCGCCGAACGCGAGCGGATCCGTGAACTGACCCAGTCCTGGCCTCGCTTCGTCTGGTTCTTCGTGGCCGCCGCGGGACTCTTCCTGGCCAACGCGGAATGGATCAGCCCCGAGCAGCCGATCCGCGGCGTCGAGGCCATTGTCACGGCGGGCGCGACGCTGATCGTCCTGCTGTTCGTGTCCTGCCGCTCGGCCAAGAGGCTCGGTGACACTGTCATCGCGCAATGGCTGGGACGCGTGTCCTTCAGCCTCTACCTGGTGCACCTCCCGATCATCCTCGCCGGCGTCACCTTGCTGCGGTCCGTTTCGCTTCCGCTGGCGCTCGCCGCCTCCGTGGCCGCCGCGTTCGTGATCGCCGAGCTGTTCTACCGCTACGTGGAACAGCCCGCCCACCGGCTTTCGATGGCCGTGGGGCGCGCGGTGGGGCGCCGGCGCCGCAGTGACGCCCCGGACATACCTGACACCCAGGCCGTCCCCGAAAGGCCGGACAGCCCGCCCGTCCGGGACCTGGCCGAGGCGGGGTCGGGGCGCCGCGGGTAGAGAGCTGCCCAGGCGCCTGAACTTGTGCCGACAGCTGGAGTCCGGCCAAGCCTTTGAGAAGCCGGCGCGTAATGTGCCGGCAGGCCCTATCTAGCCAGCGCAGATTGAAGCAAGATACTCCGCATGAAAAGAACCGTTATAGCCGGCTTCGCGGCGGCAGTCATTGGCTGCGGCACAATCGCCATGGCAGCCCCGAGCAACGCAGTGACCACGAGCAGCGCGGCGACCCCGTCATCACCGATCGCGGGGCACATCATGGTCAAATTTCGCGACCACGGCTCGGCCGCCGGCTTACTGCGCCAGCAAGGCCTCGCGGAGGGTGCCGGTATCGGCAGCACCGGCGCCCAGCTCGTCAAGGTACCAGCCGACAGGGAAGCCCAGCTCATAGAAGAATTGAGCCGGAACCCGGCAGTTGAATACGCGGAGCCGGACGAGACTGTTACTGCCACTACGTCTGACGAGTATTTCCCTCGCCAGTACGCTCTGCAAAACATTAGCCAATCGTTCAATAACACTGCCGGCACCTTATCGGTAGCCGGGGGCACAGCAGACGCTGACGTCGACGCCGTCGAGGCCTGGGGCGTCACGACAGGGACCGGCATCAAAGTCGCCGTTCTCGACTCCGGTGTCGCCAGCGACAACGCCGACATCACACCAAAGGTGGTTGCCCGCGCCAACTTCACGAATGGGACAACCGGTGAGGACAACTACGGGCACGGCACGCACGTGGCCGGTATTGTCGCCGCCACCGCAGACAACACGGTCGGGGTTGCCGGCGTGTGTCCGGGATGCACCATCCTGGATGGCAAGGTCCTCAACGACAGCGGGGTTGGCTCCAGCTCAAGCCTGTCGAACGGCATCAACTGGGCCGTCAATAACGGTGCAAAGGTTATCAATATGAGCCTCGGGGTGCGGGCATCACGCACCCTCGAAACTGCCATCAATAACGCCTGGAGTAAGGGCGTGGTGCTTGTTGCAGCAGCAGGCAACGGCAGTAACCAGACCAAGATCTACCCGGGCGCATACCCCAACGTCATTGCCGTCGCCGCCACCGACAACTCCGACGCCAAAGCATCGTTCTCAACATACGGAGCCAGCTGGGTGGACGTCGCGGCGCCCGGAGTCAACGTCTACTCAACATTCCCAAACCACACATTTGTCCTCGGGACGCAGAACAATCGCTCCTTCGGTTATGACGTCGGCAACGGAACCTCGATGTCCTCACCCATTGTGGCGGCAACTGCCGCGCTTGCCTGGAGTTCCCACACCGGCGCCACGAACACGTCAGTCCGCGCGAACATCGAATCAACCGCCGACAACATTTCCGGGACTGGAACCTACTGGGCACATGGCCGCGTGAACGCCAACAACGCGGTCCGGTAAGTAACAGCCCTGACTTTTCTCACCGGCGTCGGCAGCCTGCGTCAATACTTGCCGCCGCATGCCCGGCGGTGACTGGGATAGGCTCGCCTGCGACTAGAACAAGCATTTACTCCAACTGAAGGCGGCAGGGAATTTCCTTGGATCTACTGGGCGGCATGGGCCGCGATGAACTCCGCACCTTTTCTTGGGTCGCGGCCACTGTCTTCGCGCTTGCGGTCGGCGTCTGGCGACCGCGCAGGCTTCACTGGACTGCGCTGGGTTCCGTCATGCTCTTCGCGGCCCTCAACGCCGGTGCCGGCATCTACGTCCTGAACCATTTCGCTGATTCGCGCTGGTCAGCAGGGGGAGAACCGCCGCTGAGCGCTCCGTCGTTTTCCGGAACGCCCCTCGTGGGGCAGTTCTTGGGCCCCCTGGACTCCGCCCTGAACGCAGTGGTCGGTGGAGTGAACGAGTTCCTGGCATTCAAGCAGGCACTTCCCATCGCGCTGGACTTCCTTGCCGTGTCCGGCTGGGCCCTGCTGGTGACCTTCCCGCTTGCCATTCTCGCCGCCGGCGTCAGTTTCGCCGTGGCCAGGCGCCGAGCGGCGGACTTCGACAAATACCGTGCCACCGTTGACCTGCTCAAAGATGAGCTTGAGCAGGTCAAACGGCAGATCTCGTCAGGGCATTTCGTGGACACGGCACTCCCTGCAGCGGACGAGGCCACCGGTGTGCGGCCCGGATTGTCGAGCAGAGCTTGATTCGGGCCGGTGCGGGGGCCGTCCCAAGCTGCCCGACGGCGTCGTTCGCGACTTCGTTCCTCAGGCCTGGTTGAAGCGGACCATGTTGCCGGACGGGTCACGGAACGCACAGTCGCGCGGGCCCCAGGGCTGGGTGATGGGTTCCTGGAGGACCTCCGCGCCGGAGGCCCGGACCGCCTCGAAGGTGGCGTCGAGATCGTCCGTGCGGAACACCAGGATCGGCAGGGCGCCCTTGACGAGCAACTGCTGGAGGGCGTCGCCGTCGTCCTGGGAGCGGCCGGCGTGCGGAACGGAGAGCACCAGTTCCAGATCCGGCTGGGCCTTGCTGCCGAGGGTGACCCAGCGCTGCCCGTCGGAGCCGACGTCGTTTCGCACTTCCAGACCGAGCACGTCCCGGTAGAACGCGAGCGACTCGTCGAGGTCGTTGACAGTGATTTGTGAGTACTGCAGTGAGATGTTCATGTCTCCCACGCTATTACTGCGCTCGCGGGGGCGCTTCTTCAATCCTGCTCGGTTTGCCCGCAGGCCGCGTGCGCAGCCGGGCAATGCACGGCGGCATGGCGTTGACCGCGTGGTGCTCCCTGGACCGGTACTCGCTGGGGGTCATGCCGACGAGCTCGGTGAATCGTGTGCTGAACGATCCCAGCGAGGTACAGCCGACCTCCATGCAGGCATCGGTCACGCTGGTGCCGGCCCGTAGCAGCGCCATGGCGCGTTCGATCCGCCGGGTCATCAGGTAGTTGTAGGGCGTCTCGCCGTAGGCCGCCTTGAACTGGCGGGAGAAGTGCGCCGGGGACATCAGGGCACCGGCGGCCATGGTGGGCACATCGAGCGGCCGGGCGTATTCCCGGTCGATCAGGTCCCGGGCCCGGCGGAGGTGTGCCAGGATGGCCAGCTCCTGTGGTGTCATGCGGCCATTCTAATTCCTGACGGATCGCATGGTATCCGACTCCGCGGCCGGAATGGTGCATGAGCCCGATGAGGTCCGCGCCGTCCCGGGACCGGGCCTTTGGCAGGATGCTGGCCGCTTATGGCGGCGTTTTCGTCGCGGGGTCCCTGGCGTGGGGAATGGCCTTTGACGGGTTCCGGCCCGACCGCTGAGACGTCATCGGATCCCTAATCTGTCTTGCGGGGGTGACGGTGATCATGTTCGCACCGCGCGGGCCTGTTTCCTAGGTGGCCGCGCCGGGGGTGTGCGTGAAGGCGTGGCGTGCCTCCCGGGCGGCGTAGTAGATGATGACGGCGCCGGCGAGCGGGTCGGCCCACCACCACCCGAACAGCGCGTTCAGGATCAGCCCGGCCAACACCGCGCCGGCCAGGTAGGCGTCGACCAGCGTCACCTTTCCTTCGGCGCGCAGCACCGGATTGCCCAGGGCGCGCCCGGTGCGGATCTTGCCCCAGGCCAAGGTAAGCATGACCACGAAGGTCAGGGCCGTCCAAACGATCCCCAACGCTGAAGTGGCGGGCCGGAGGCCGGCTGCAAGGACGATGACCAGCTGGATGAGAAGGTAGGCGGCGAGGACCGCGAAGGCCACCCCGATCAGGTGCATCGCCCGGGTCTCCCGATCCTTGTGGATACCTTTGAGCTGCCAGACCACGACCAGGGAGGCGAAGACCTCGATCAGGGAATCCAGGCCGAAACCGGCCAGGGCCGGGGATCCGGCACCAACGGCGGCGGCGGCCAGGACGCCCAGGCCAATGACATTCCAGCCCAGAGTCGCGTATTCCAGGCGCAGCCCGCGGCGCAGCAGCATCCCACGGTCTCTTGTTGTGGTGCCCGCGGGACGCCTCATCGGGTTTTCCTTGTCCTAGCCGGGCAGGTGTTGCTGGTCACTGTAGTTCGTTGCCGGCACCACCGGCTTCACGCCGAAGCGGGACCGGCCTGGGCTTCAGTGGACGAGGCCCGAGACGAGGTTGATGACGGTGGCCAGGACGATGGCACCAAGGACGTAGGAAAGGAGTGCCTGACGAAGGACGGTGTACCGGACGGCGTCGGTCGTCAGATCGGTGTCTGAGACCTGGAAGGTCATGCCGATGGTGAAGGAAAGGTAAGCGAAATCCGCGTACCGCGGCGGCTTCTTTTCGTTGAAGTCCACCCCGTCATTTTCGCTGTAAAAGACGGTGGCGTAGCGGAGCGTGAACAGCGTCTGCACCAGGAGCCAGGACAGCGTGATGCTCCCCAGGGCCAGGGCAATGATCGCCGCCTTCAGCCCTCCCTGGGCTGATCCCGCTTCCAACAGGATCAGTGCGACACCGCCGAAGCTTCCCGCCGTGGCAGTCAGGAGCAGTACATCCGCGACGAAGCGGCCTGGATCTTCCCCACGGGCGCGGGCGTGGGCGGCGGTGCCGGTGGCGTCCAGCCGCCCGATCACAGACCATACCCAAATCAAGTAGGTCAGCGATGCGGCCGCCCACCCCAAGGCCGGGGCGTAGGCCCAGGACCCGAGATTTCCGACGGCCAGCGCGACCGCCAGTCCGACGACGGCGATGACGGCCAGCCGCACGGCCGAACGGTGAATGGGAGTCTTGAAACTGGAAATGCTCATGGCCCGATCATGACATCCAGAGGAAGAGCAGGGCGGGGTGCGGCGTTCGCCGACATCGCGGCGCCGTTCCGGGCACCAAATGACGTGGTTTCAGACAAGCCAAAAGATCAGAGTTGCCAGGCAACCAACCCGGGGTAGGCCGGCTCCGGGAGCCGCCTCGGGCCGTGGGACGCCGTCGGCCCGTAGGTGACGACGGCGTCCAGGGTTGCCCAGGTCCGGGCCGTTGCTGTGGGATTCCAACTGGTCCAGCCAATCCCCGAGTGGCTTATATGGTGCGAGTGGATTGATGCGAGCATTGACGTGATCGCGCTGGTCTCCGTCATTCCGATTGGACTTGAAATGCTGAAAGAACCGCAGACCGAAGGTGTGCATGCCGGAGCTACGAGCCGGACAGCCACGGGTAACCGGATGATGCCTTACGACGTCCAGGACGTGGCCTAATGGCCGGCGACGGGCCGTCCGGTGTGCCTGAGGTGTCCCCGGCGCCACCCCAATCTTTTGGCTCAAGGATGGCCCTGCTGTGGGCGGACGGTCTGGCGCGGGCCGGCATCCGGGCGATCCAGGTACTCGCCGTCGTAGCGCTGGCCTGGGTGGCCGTTACGGCGGTGGCCAGAATTCCCTTGGTGACTATTCCCGTGCTCATCGCCCTCGTGCTGGCCTCGGCGATTGCTCCTGTGGTCCGCTGGCTGGCGGCCCATGGCTGGCCCCGGGCGGCGGCGGTACTGGCCTCGTTCCTGGTGATCCTGGCGGTGGGGGCCGGCATCGTCGGGGGCATCGTCGTCGTGGTCCGGCAACAGGCCGGGGCGCTGGCGACCCGCGCGGAAGCCGGGATTGCCCAGCTCCAGGCCTTCATCACCACCGGGCCGGTGGCTCTTTCCAGAGAGCAGATCAGCGCGGCCCAGGCCGAGTTCCAGAAGTTCCTTTCCGGAGGCAGCCTGGGGGCGGACGCCCTTACCGGGCTGCGGACGGCCGGGGAGATAGCGGCCGGGACCGTCCTGACAGCCGTGATCCTGTTCTTCTTCCTCAAGGACGGGGAGAAGATCCGGGGCTTCCTCATCGGGTTCCTGCCCGCGGGCCGCCGCGGGCGGGCACAGTTGGCCGTGGAACGCAGCATCGTGGTTTTGGGCGGCTACGTCCGGGGGACGCTCGTCATTGCCGCCATCGATGCCGTGATCGTCCTTGTGGGGCTGCTGATCCTCCGGGTCCCGCTCGCCGTGCCTTTGGCGGCGGTGGTCTTCCTGGGCGGGTTCGTGCCCATTATTGGAGCCACGGCAGCCGGCAGCCTTGCGGTTCTGGTGGCCTTGGTGGAGAACGGCCCAGTGACGGCACTGGTGGTCCTGGGCGTTCTGATCGTTGCGAACCAGTTCGAGCACCACATTCTGCAGCCGCTCTTCATGGGCCGTGTCCTTCGCATCCACGGCCTGGTCATTATTCTGGCCCTGACAGCGGGGGCGACGCTGGCCGGAGTGATAGGTGCCCTGCTCGCCGTCCCGCTCGCCGCCGTCGGATGGACGGTCCTCCGGACGCTCGCACCACACGGGTCTGTAAGTTCGACGCCGGGCCCGAACCGTCTGCCAGACTCCAGTCCCTAAGGACTGCAGTACCTACAGAAGGCGAGGCTGCTCGCGGAAGGCCTCCGGGATGGCCGGCTTCATCTAGCGGTGGTGTTCACCTGGCGCCAGCACGGGCGGTGTATTCTCCAGACATGACCACCGGCTCAGGCTCTGGGGCCGTGCCTGTCGCCCTAATAAGCGGATTAGCACTTCGCTCCGGGCCTGCCTATTTTTGAATTCCGAGCACATGGACCAAACCCAAACCCCGCGTCACCTGAGGCAGCACGGCTCTCGGCCGACCCGGCGCGCCGTCGTTCTCGCCGCCGTTGCAGCCGCCGCGGCCGCGGCTGCGGCGCTCACGGAGGGGGAGGGCCGGGGCACGCAGGCAGCGGCCTCCGGCGTACTGCCCGATCCTGCACCGACCGTGCCCCAGGATCCTCAGGTTCCGTCGCGCGCTGACGTCATCGCCGCCTATGGCGGCCGGAGCCCCCAGTACTGGGGCCTCGAAGCCCCCGGCGCTCTGATCCGGCTGGCCCCGGGCACACAGGGCGTTGCGGTGACCGTCGACTTTTGCGGCGGTCCCGGCGGCAACGGCTATGACCAGCCACTCCTTGCCGTCCTGCGCGAACACCATGTCCCGGCGACACTTTTCCTGAACTCCAGGTGGATTGCCGCCAACCCTGCAACCGCCCGGCAGTTCGCCGCCGACCCGCTGTTCGAACTCGGCAACCACGGAACCACCCACCGGCCTCTGTCCACCACCGGCAAGGCGGCCTACGGGATTTCGGGCACCCAAAACGCCGGTGAGGTCTACGACGAGGTGATGATCAACGATGCCATCCTCACGCAGCTCACCGGGGCCCGGCCCCGCTTTTTCCGGCCCGGCACGGCCCACCTCGACGACGTTGCCGCCGACATCGTGCGCGGCCTCGGCCTGGTACCGGCAGGCTTCAGCATCAACGCCGACGGCGGTGCAACCTACCCGGCCCCAACCGTCGCGAGGGAAGCCGCGAAGGCGCGCCCGGGAGACATCCTCATCTGCCACGGAAACCACCCCGGGGCCGGAGGCGCCGATGGCATGGCACGCGCCCTCGACAACCTCGCCAGTCGTGGCACGCCGTTTGTGCGTCTCTCCTGAGACGGCCCTGCACTTCCCACCCACGAGACCTGGCTGGGTGCGGTCCCGGTCAGGGTCCGAGCCGCCTGATGGCGGCACCCGGCGCAGGGTGTTCTCACCCCGTGATAACCCGGGTTGGCCCGGCAGCCGCACCGCGGCAGACTGCTGGAATACCGCACCGCACGAGTGCGCCGAGCTGGAAGGCAACGCGAATGATCTTCATCGTCGTCAAATTCAAGGTCAAGCCCGACTGGACCGACCGCTGGCTGGACCTGACCCGCGACTTCACTGAAGCCACCCGCCAGGAGCCCGGCAACCTCTGGTTCGACTGGTCCCGCAGCGTGGAGGACCCCAACGAGTTCATCCTGGTCGAGGCGTTCAAGGACGACGCCGCCGGGGACCACGTCAACAGCGCGCACTTCAAGAAGGCCATGGCGGACATGCCGCAGGCCCTGACCGAGACACCGCAGATCATCAGCGAGAAGATCGAGGCCAGCGGGTGGGGCCGGATGGGTGAACTCACCGTCAACTAGCGCCGGCCCGCGTCCGGCGCGGCGCGATGGGCCGCCGCCCGGGCCCGTGCGCCGGCGCGGCAACACGTCCGCGGAGCGGGGGCAGACCTTGGTTTGTCCCCGTCCACGGGTCAAGATGGGTCCATGGGACGCAATGACGCATTTACCGGCATGGCCTCGGTGCAAAAAGCCTTTGCCCTCCTCGACGTCGTCGCCTCGGACCAGCGGGGGCTGACCGCCAAGGACATCGCCGCAGCGCTCGATATTCCGCTGCCCACCGTCTACCGGCTGCTCAAGACCCTGGTGGAATCCGAGCACCTGGTCCACCTCAAGGAGGACAGCCGCTACGCCCTCGGCTACAAGGTCCATGCCCTGGACGCTTCGCTGAGACGCCAGGTGGGCACGCCTTCCGCGGTGGCCCGGCTGATCCTGGAACTTCATTCCCGCGGCGAGGCCGCCGCCTACTACGCGGTGCACCGCGGCGACCACATCGTCGTCGCGCACGTGGCCGATTCCCCCGGACGACGCCGGATCACCCCGATGGGCTTCGGCTTCAACGACGCCGCGCACGCCACCGCCTTCGGCAAGATCCTGCTCGCCGGGATGGACCCGGAACGGCGCCGGGCCTACCTCGCCCGGCACGGCATGCCGTCCATGACGGACCATACCCTGAGCACTCTGGAAGAACTCGACGAGGAGCTCGACCGGGTCAGGGAGAACGGAATCGCGAAGGAACGGGAGGAGTTCATCCTGGGCGCATCCTGTCTCGGCGCCCCTGTCACCAACGCTGCCGGGCAGATTGTCGGCTCCGTCGCGGTCTCGATGGACACCGCCGACTTCGACCGGCGCGCCACCAAGGTGGCACCGCTGCTGCGCGATGCAGCGGACCGGGTCAGCCGGGCCCTGCGCGCCACCTCGGTGCTGCCGCACCGCGGCTGAGCAACCGCAGCGCGGCAGGGCCCCGGGCGCCTAGATCTGCGCGGCCGCCATCTGCTGCGCGATGTACTCGGCCTGCCGGATGGCAAGGGCCACGATCGTCAGGGTCGGGTTCGCCGCGGCGCCGGTGGTGAACTGCGAGCCGTCCGAGACGAACAGGTTCGGCACATCGTGGGTCTGGCCGAAGCCGTTGACCACGCCATCCGCCGGCCGCTCGCTCATCCGCGCCGTGCCCATGTTGTGCGTGGACGGGTACGGGGGAGTGTGGTGCGAGGAGATTGCGCCCACCGCGTCATAGAGCAGCGAACCCTGCTGGTAGCCGTGGTTGCGCATCGCGACGTCGTTCGCGTGATCATCGAAGTGCACGTTCGGCACCGGCAGGCCCAGATTGTCCTTGACCGAGGTGTTCAGCGTGATCCGGTTGGATTCCTGCGGCATGTCCTCGCCCACGATCCACATCCCGGCCGTGTTCTCGTAGTCATCCAGCAGCGACGCGAACTCCGGCCCCCACGCTCCGGGGTCGGCGAAGCTGGCCAGGAACGCCGGACCGAGGGCGATCGTCTCCATGTAGTACCCGCCCGCAAAGCCGCGGCTGGGATCGTGCCGGGACTCGTCGGCGACCAGACCGGCCATCGTCTCGCCCCGGTACATATGCACCGGCTTGTCGAACTTGGCATAGACCGAGCCCGTGGTGTGGCGCATGTAGTTCCGGCCCAGCTGGCCGGAGGAGTTGGCCAGCCCGTCCGGGAACAGCGGCGAACTGGAGAGCATAAGCAGCCGGGGCGTCTCGATCGAGTTCCCGGCCACCGCCACCACCCGCGCCTTCTGCTCCTGCAGCTGGCCGTCGGCGTCGAGGTACAGCACCCCGTCGGCCTTGCCCGCGGGGGTGTGCGTGATCTGCACGGCATGGCTGTTGGGACGCAGGTCCAGCTTCCCGGTGCGCAGTGCCTTCGGGATTTCCGAGACCATGGTGGACCATTTTGACTTGTTCTTGTCGCCCTGGAAATTAAACCCGTCCTGGATGGAGGCGGGCCGGCCGTCGTAGGGTTCGGCGTTGGTGCCGTAGGGGCCGGTGGCGTAGTGCCGGTAGCCGATCCGGTCCGCGCCGGCGGCGAGCACCTTGTAGTTGTTGTTCGCCGGCAGGGCCGGGCGGCCGTGCCGGTGGGTGCTGCCGATCTTGCGCTCAGCCTGGTCGTAGAACGGCTCCAGGTCCGCCAGGGTGATGGGCCAGTCCAGCAGGTTGGCCCCGTCAATCCGGCCGTAGGTGCCCAGGGCCTTGAATTCATGGGCCTTAAACCGGGGGGTGGCACCGGACCAGTGCGTGGTGGTGCCGCCCACGGCCTTTACGATCCACGCGGGCAGGTTGGGGAAGTCCCGTGCGATCCGCCAGGATCCGGAGGTGGTGCGCGGGTCCAGCCAGGCCATTTGCCGGAAGGCCGGCCATTCGTTGTTCTCGTAGTCCTCGTTCCGCAGGTAGCCGCCGGCTTCGAGGACCACCACCTTGACGCCCTTTTCGGTCAGCTCGTGGGCGAGGGTGCCGCCGCCGGCACCGGAACCGATGACGACGACGACGGAATCGTCGTCGTGCGCGAAGCTGGCGGACTGTTCTGCTGCTGATTCCTGCGTCATGCTGAGGTGGCTCCTTCGACAGTGTCGGATCCCTTGAAGAGGTCATCGAACGGTTTATCGGTGGTTTCGGTGCTGCTGCGGTCCGCCGTCGTGGGCGGGCCGGAGGCCGGGGCCGGGGCAGTGGCGACCGGGTAGCCCAGCGGGCCGATCTCGGTCAGGGTCTCGTCGGACTCCTCGATGCGCGGTTCCGGGAGCCAGTCCAGGTCATTGAAGCCGCGGTGCAGGTAGCCGCCCTTGGAGAAGGATTCGCCCTCATAGCCGAAGACTTCCCAGACTTCCGGGTCGTCGTAGAAGTTCAGGACGGTGGTGCGCCGGATGAATCCAAAGAACTCCAGGTCGCCCAGGCGTGTGAGGACCTCCAGTGCCTGCTCATCGGAGAGTTCCAGGAAATGCTTCTCGCTCAGGGAATCCAGTGTCAGCAGACCCTGGGTCAACGCCACCCGGAACCAGGTGGACTCCTCCGCTTCTGTGATGATCCTGTCTGCCATCCGTTCATACGGCCCGTCTGGCACCCCGGGGTGCGGAAAGGCCACTCGGATGATCCGGGTGATGGTGCGCCGGGCCTCGTCGGTGAGTCGCAGCGCGTTGAGAGCGGAGTACTTCGCGGGATACGCCATTGTTTCTTCCCCTTGGTGTGTTTGCGGAGCCGTTACTGCGCCTTATTTGTTGTGGTGTGGAACGAGGATGCCGCGGCCGACGAGCTTGCCGTTGTCCAGGTCATGCATGGCCTGGACGGCATCTTCCAGGTCATAGACCTGCGTGTGCAGGGTGACTTTGCCCTGCGCCGTGAGCGTCATCAGTTCGACGAGGTCCGTGTAGGTGCCTACGAGGTTCCCGATCACGCTGATTTCGCGGGAGATGATTTCGATGGTGTCGACGTTCACGGCGCCGCCGTAGCCGATGCTGTAGTAGCTGCCGCGGTTCCGCAGCGCCGTGATGCCCAGGGCTTCCGTGCCGTGTTCGCCGACAAAGTCAAAGACCACGTGTGCCCCGCCGCCGGTGATCTCCAGCAGCTTCCCGGCGTCGTCCGCGGAATTGACGGTGTGGTCGGCGCCCAGGGACGCCGCCAGTTCCAGTGCGGCGTCTGAGTGGTCCAGAACCGTGATTTCCGCGGCGGTGAGGGCCTTGAGGGACTGGATGCCGATGTGCCCCAGCCCGCCGCTGCCAATCACGACGGCGTGGCTGCCCGGCGGCAGCAGCGGCACCGCCTTTCGTACGGCGTGGTAGGCGGTGAGACCGGCGTCAGCCAGGGCCGCGATCTGCGCCGGCTGCAGCGCCGGGTCCAGCTTCACCACGGAGCGGGCGTTGGTGCGCATGAACTCGGCCATCCCGCCGTCGACGTTCAGGCCCGGAAAGGTGGAGTTCTCACAGTGGGAGTCCTGCCCGGCCCGGCACGGCAGGCACAGCCCGCACGTGACCAGCGGGTGCATGATGACGGTGTCGCCGGCGGCCACGTTGGTGACGGCGGTGCCGACCTCCCGCACCCATCCGGCGTTCTCGTGTCCCAGGATGTACGGCAGCGGCGGATGCTGGATGGGATCCCACTGGCCCTCGATCACGTGCAGGTCCGTCCGGCACAGTCCTGCGGCGCCGATTTCGACCATAACGTCCCACGGGCCCGCGATGACGGGCTCGTCGACCTCGTCGATCCGCGGATCCTCGTGGTAGCGGTGCACTCGGACGGCTTTCATGACTCCCCCTGCGTCGTTGCGGTGAATGGATCGAGTGTGGGCCGGGACACGTCAGGAAAGAAGTGGCGTTATCACGGGGTGAGAACGGGCGGCCGGCTGCGGCCGCCGTGGCTGCAGCGGGTCTCGCCGTTCCCGCAGTGGACCCGGTGGTAATCCGCTCCGGAAATCTCCTGTACAGTTGATCTTGTTGTTGTGTTTATGCAGTTCGTAGTTCAGGCAGTACGCAAGGTTGAAAGACCTTGTTCTTCTGAAGCAGCGGTTTTGAGCACCCCACACCGGAGGACCCGAAAGTCGGGACTTTTCCTCCACCTTCACGAAGGACAAAAAATAATGGCTACTGGTACCGTCAAATGGTTTAACGCTGAAAAGGGCTTCGGCTTCATTTCCCCCGATGACTCCTCACAGGACGTCTTCGCACACTACTCCGCGATCGCCTCTTCCGGCTTCCGCTCCCTCGAAGAGAACCAGAAGGTCTCCTTCGAAACCGAGCAGGGCCCCAAGGGTCCCCAGGCCGTAAACATCCAGGCTCTCTAAGACTTAGCTTTCAGCTAACTCTTCTGAGTCCGGAACCTTACAGGTTTCGAGCAGGGTCCGTCATTGACGGGCCCTGCTTTTGTTTAACCCGGATGTGCGCCGGGGCCCACGTTGCGCCTCAACGTATAACGCCGCGACGAATTGTGGCCCACGTTGCGCGAAATTCCTGTCGCTACCGGAATTCGGACGCGTCAGGAAATGCGCGTGTCGTGGACCGGTTTGCGCACCCTATGGAACTCAGCCGGCGTCGCGGTAGTCGAAGAACAGCGTCGCCGGAATCGGCCCTTGCAGCATCTCCGCCGTCAGCCCGTGCACGCTGACCAGATGCTCCCGGAACCAGACGTCGTAGGGATCGTCCGAGGCGGCGAGAGTCTGGAACGCTTTGGCCAGATCCTCGGCCTCATGGAACAGGCAGGCGAAATCCCCCTGCGGGCTCTGCACAAGGCTGACGACCTCCCGCGTGACGCCCATGCGCTTCCTCGAGCGGGCATGTTCCTCCCGTCGCGGGCCGTTCATCTCCGCGTCGAGCGCCTTCCACTCGTCCAGTTTCCCGGGCAAAATCGGCGCGAACCACGTAATGCATTCCATGACAGATTTCCTTCCACGCAGTAGTGAGCACGGTGGTAATCCCATCGGTACAGCTGCATGGTAGTCCCGCGGACGACGCCGGGACAGGGCTTCCGGAAAGGGCGCCGGACCCGCTCAACCAGCTCTGGATCAATGCGAGACGCCGTGCCGCCGGGCCAGGAACGCGGCCAGCGCGGGGTTGTCGATCTCTTTCGCCAGCCAGGGCACGGACAGCGCTGCCGCCTCGTCGCCGAGCACCGCCCGGTGCGACTGCGCCCGGACCACGAACTCCCGCATCCCGCTGCGGCTAGCCAGCGCGCCCAGCCGGTCCACGAACACTGCGGCCCGCGGCGAGCCCGTGGCGATGGTGACTTCCGCCGCCGCATCCAGCAGCCGGGCCGTGTACCAGAGGTACCAGGGGCTGGGTTCCAGGCCCCGGCCGATCCAGTGCTCGGCGGCGGCGAGGTCCCCGTGCGCCAGGAAAAGCCGGGCTTCGGCACCTGCGGCGAGGGCCATGTAGCAGTGGTCGCCGGCGAGGTCGGCCATGACCCAGGACCGGTCAATCAGGGCAGCGGCATCCTCCAGCCGGCCGGCAGCCAGGTAGGTCTCGCCGCGGACCCCGGCGACAAACGGCTCGAACGCCGTCCAGTGTTCTTCCGCGATCCACTCCAGCGCCCGGTCCAGACAGGCGGCCGCCAGCTCGAGATCCCCGCGGAGCAGATGCACACGCCCCAGCAGTGCCTCGCTGAAGGCCTGCTGCCGGCGGTTCCGGACCGCCTTGGCCAGTCTCCCTGACTCGGTGAAGGCAGCCACCGCGTCCCCGTAGTGCGCGGTGTCCGAGGCCAGCATGCCCTGGATCGCCAGGATCCGGGCCTGCTCGTCCGGGATTCCCTGGGCGGCCTGCATCGCGCGGTCTAGCCAGCCGGCCGCCCGGTCCGGGACCCCACGCTGCACGGACAGGTACCCCAGCTCGCGGAAAGCCGCAGCGGCCGTCCGGGAGACGCCGTCGGGCGCTTCCGCCGACAATGCGCGGTGCAGGAAATCGGCGACCTCGGCGCCGCGGCCGCCGGCCTGGTGGATGAGCGCCCCGGCAAGTGTCACCAGCGACTCTGCCACGAGGTGGCGGTCCGGGTTTGGTTGACCAGCGCGCTGGGCCAGGACGACGGCGAGCCGCAGCTGGTCCAGGCCCCGGTCGACGGCGCCCGCGGACAGGGAGGCGCTGCCGGCGTCGAGATAGGACCGGACGGTGGCCGCGGTGGCGGGCATTCCGGGGTCGGCGTCCGGAACCGAGTCGGACAGGGCCCGCCGGACTTCCGCCGGCAGCGGCAGGCCGAGCTCCCGGTGGTAGAGGTCCGCGCATTTGGTGACCTCGTCCCGGGCCCGCCGGTGTTCGCCCAGGGCCACGAGCGCTTTGACCAGGACGGCGGTGCAGTCCGCCTGGAAAGGATCCCGGCGCAGTGCCAGGGTGGCCAGCTCGACGGCGTCCGCCGGGGTGCCCGCGGCGAGGGCGGCCAGGGCCGCCTCATAGAGCAGCGACTGGACGCAGTTCTCCAGCCGGTACCGCTGGTCCGCGAGCCAGGAGTCAAAGACCGGGCTGTCCGCGAAGGAGAGCCCCTCCAGTAGCTGGCCGTTGAACTGCCGCGGGTCCAGGCCATTGCCGGTCGCCGAGCCGACCAGCTCCAGGGCATCGCAGCGCCAGGGCGGCAGGAGGGCCAGCCGCAGCGGGTCCCCGCCGATGGAGATGCCGGTTAGGGTCCGGCGCAGCTCGGAGAGGTTCCAGCGCAGGGCGCCCAGCGGATCCGCGGCGTCCGGGAACAGCAGGGTGGCCGTACGGGACCGGCTGATGCCGTCCGGCTGCAAGGCGAGGTACGCCAGCACGGCCCAGGCTTTGCGGCCCTTGGGCTGTGGGGGAGTGGCGCCGGAGGACTCGATCGTTGGCGGACCGAGGAGCCGGATCCAGGTCTCGGCCATAAGTCATTTTACGCCGCGGGGCACTCCGGAGTCCCGGGGAATTCCGCCGCTGGTATCCAGCCGCTGCGCCTTCACACGGGTGCTCACACGGCGGCTGCAGACACTGGAGTCATCCAATCCGCACTCCACCCGAGGAACCCAAAATGGAACTGTTCGTAGTCCTGCTGTTCGGACTCGTAATCACCGCCGGCACCGCCACGGTCCGCGCCCTGCTCAAGGACGGCCACGGACACACCCCCGAGGTGCGGTCCGCGGAGTCCTGGTACGCCGGCAACCTGCCCAGCGAACCCTACACGTCGGCCTTTACCTGGTACCGGCCGGGCGCCAAGGTCCAGTAGCCGCCGGCTTGCTGATCCAATCGCCGATTTCGGCCAGCGCAGCCGCCCGAGCGGCGAACACTATCGGGGCGGCGAACGTTTTGCGGGGCGGTGGGCCGGCGGCTCACCGCCCCGCAATCTGCCCGGCGACAAACGCGGCGTCGCGGCCCACCCCGGCGAGAATGGCCGACCAGTGTCCGTTAAGCCACGGCAGCCCCACCGCGTACAGGCCCGGGTGTTCCGTGACGCCGCGGCGGGGGCGGGGGTAGTTCCACTGGTCCAGGACCGGGATGTCCAGGAGGCCCAAGTCCAGCCGGTAGCCGGTGGCCCAGATGACGGACGTGATGTTCTCCGCGCCGGGGTTCAGCCGCGGGGTTTCGGAGGGCAGCCAGTCGTCCACGCGCGGCGGGTCGGCCGCCGGGGCCCGGATCCCCACCGCGGCAATATAGGCATCGAACATGGGCTGCAGGCGCTGGCCGAAGCCGGCCTCGACCTGGGCCAGGCGCGCCGGGAGGTCGTCGCTGAAGACGAGGTCGCCGTCGTCGGCGGCTTCCAGGTGGCCGTGCAGCCGGACGCCGCGGCGGCCGAGGTCCCGCAGGTGGATGTCGTGCCCGCCGTCCGCGCCGGACAGCAGCGGGTTGCACATGAAGCGCGCCGCGGGGGAAGGCAGCTGCTCCACGGCCAGTCCATTGAGCCCGTACTCCGGGCCGTGCAGGCCGATCTCGATCATCCAGTGGATCGCGTCCTGGCCGCGGTACCGGCGTGGCGCCTCCGGGCACGCGGACACGGCCAGGTGGACCTCGCAGCCGGCGGCCAGCAGCTCCTCGGCGATCTGCCCTCCGGACTGGCCGGTCCCCACCACCAGGACGGCCCCGTCCGGCAGCTGGGCAGGGCTGCGGTAGCCATTGGCGTGCAGCTGCATGACGTCCCCCGGCAGCTGTGCGGACAACGCGGGGATTTTCGGCTGCTGGTAGGCGCCGGTGGCGAGCACCACGTTGCGCGCCCGCCAGCTGCCCCCGGTTGTCTCGAGCCGGAACCCGCCGTCGTCCGCGGGCGCGATGCGCGTGACCTCCGTGCCGGTGAGGACGGGTGCGCCGATGCCTTCCCCGTAGTGCCGGACGTAGCCGATGAGGTCATCGCGCGGCATAAAGGCGTCCGGTTCCGGGCCGGCGTAGGGCATCCCCGGCAACTGCAGGGTGAAGTTCGGCGTGTTCAGGCAGAAACCGTCCCACCGGTCGTGCCAGGCCCCGCCGAGGGTGGGGCGGCGTTCCAGCAACTGGTGCTCGACGCCGGCCTGGCTCAGCCAGTAGCTCATGGCCAGACCGGCCTGGCCGGCGCCGACCACGAGGGTGTTCACCTCGCGGGTGTTCTGGGGAACGCCCCCGAGGAAGCGGTGGCGTTCATCACGGCCGCGGCCGCCGGCGGGATCCTGGCCATGCTGGCCGACACCATGATTCCCGAGGCGTTCGAGGAACACCACAACCTCACCGGGCTGGTGGCCGCCGTCGGATTCCTCAGCGCGTTCACCATCCACCACGTGGGCGGGTAGCCCGGGCAAAGCGGGCATCCGTGCTGCCCGCTACCGGGACTTGGGGATGATGATCCACAGCACGATATAGGCGAGCTCGCCTACGCCGAACAGGCCGAAGAGCACGAACCCGATGCGGACCAGCGTCCTGGAGATTCCGAAGCGGTCGGCGAGGCCTGCGCACACGCCCGCGATGATCTTGCCGTTGGTGGGCCTAACCAGAGATCGTTCCATCCAGCCAAGGTAGCAGCGCGGCCGCGTCAGGAGAACAGCCGCGGGAGAGCGGATCCTTCCACCGAGCGGTGGCGCGCGGGGAACCTGGCCAGTTCTGGCAGGATAGCCAGCATGGATTCTCCCACCACCGTCCCCGCCTACGACCTCCGCGTCAGCATCCAGGGCACCGAGCCCGAGATCTGGCGCCGCCTGCTGGTGCCGGAAACCATCACCGTCCCGGAACTGCACAGGGTGCTCCAGGCGGCATTCGGCTGGGAGAACCGCCATCTTTTTGGCATCCGGTGTGTGGACCGGCTCGGCCAGCCCCGCGTCATCATCGGCCCCGACGACGCAGCGGAGGAGATGGGCGACGAGCCCGCTTCCGGCGTCGTGCTCTTTGAACTATTCGACGCCCAGCAGACCGCCCCGGTGATGTTCGAATACGAGTATGACTTTGGCGACGCTTGGACGCACCTCTTCGAAGTCATGGGGCCCGCCGAGCTGCCTGCCGGCGCCGTGCGCTGCATCGACGGCGCCAGCCGCGGGCCGGTGGAGGACTCCGGCGGGATCTACGGCTATGCGCGCCTCATCAGGGCCTTGGCCGATCCCTTGGATGCGGAGCATCAGGAGCTCTCCGACTGGTACAAGTTCGCGACGGGCCAGGACGCCGCCACCTTCGAACCGGATGCGTTCGACGCCGCCGCGCTCAACAGCCGCCTGGACGAGCTGGCGAAGCGCCTCTGGCCGGAGCCGCCCACGGACGAGGAGATCGACGCCGTCGTCCGTCCCGTGCTGTGGCTGCTGAACCAGGCGGGCACAGACGGACTGCAGTTAACCCAGGACGGCTATCTCAAGCCTGCCGTGGTCAACCAGGCCGTCCGCGAACTCGGCTGGGCCTACCGCTGGCCGGGAGCTGCGAACCGCGAAAGCCAGACCCTGCCCGTTCTGATGCTGCGGCAGCAGCTGCAGGCCTGGAAGCTGCTGCGGAAGAGCAAAGGCCGGCTGGTGCTGTCACCGGCCGGACGCAAAATGCGCGACGGCGGCCGTCCCCTGTGGGACTACCTCGCCCAAGCGGTGGCCTTCCCGGCGGATGAGGCGACAGCCGTTGTGACCCGGATGGTGATCCACTGGCTTTTTGAAGGGTCCCCACCGGACTGGGAACCGCGGCGACGCGTGATCGCGGACACCCTGAATGCGGCGGGTTTCCGGGTGGAGGGCGGCAAACCTGTGCCCTTGGATGCCGCCCAGGCCCTCTACTCGGACGTGCGCTGGATGTTGGACTGCCTGCAGCTGAAAGTCCCGGAGCGTACATTCGGTGAAGCGGCGAACCTGACCGACGGCGGACGGAAGTTCCTTCTACAGGTTCAAGGGTTGCTGGAAGGCCCGTAAAGGCTCCCGGGGCCTGGGGTGTGAGGCCGCGGAGTGCAGCGTTTCGTGGCCGCGTTCTGTGAGGCATCGTCGGAACCGCCGAGATCTTGCGCGGCACGGTGGCATCGGCGAGGATAATGCGATCCCCCGTGCTGCGAAGAAGGAGTCGACGCGATGACCAAGTATCTGATCTCGTTTCCGAGTGCCGCCATGGTCTTCCCGGAAGAAGACCTCCCGGCCGTTTCGGATGCGGCGCACGCGGTTGTTCAGGAGGCGAAGGACGCCGGCGTCTGGGTGTTCGGCGGCGGCATCGATGAGAGCATCCCGCCCGTCGTAGTCGACGGCGACGGTACCGTGCGCCAGGGCACCTACCCGCAGACGGCGCAGCTCGAAGGCGGCTACTCGGTGCTGGAATTGCCCTCGTACGATGCGGCCCTGGAGTGGGCCGCGAAGATCGCGGTCGCCTGCCGTTGCCCGCAGGAGGTGCGCGCCTTCCAATACGATCCCGCCGTCTAGGTTTGCGCGGGGAAACCGCGCTTGGCCGGCTTGGCACTCAACGAGACGCGGCGAACCTGGTGTCGTTCCTGCTCTCTGAGCGCGGGGGCGGATAGATGGCCAGCTCCTGCATTCCAACAGCGGTTTCCACCTGCCCGTCTGAGCCTGCGCAGAGGAGGGTGTGAGCCAATACACAGTGGCCAGATTTCGCGGAGAGGGGCCACGGCAGGCCGTGTGTCCGTCCGTTTTCCTTGGGGTGGCGGGGTTTTTGGGGGTGTGGGGGTGGTGTGGGGGTGGATTTGTGTGTGGTCGGTGGGGTGTGTAGAGTAGTTCGAGTCGCCGCCGCTGTTGCGGAGAGTTTGCGACCGACCCCCCTCATGAACGGCCTGGAAATGGTTCGCTTTGTTGCGTGCCGGATTTTGGTGGGGCGGTCTGGTGGGCAGGGTGGATCGCGGAGACGTTGATTTGCTTGTCTGGCCGGGACCGGGTAAGTTTGTGAAGTTGCTCCGGAGCGATCCGCGACCTGTGGTTGTGGTGGTGCCGGGTGTGTCTGTTGTTTGAGAACTCAATAGTGTGCCAAGTTTGTTGATACCAATTTATTGTATTGAATTGGTTGAATTGACTGGATCCGCCACCCCGTGGTGTGGTCTGGTTTTTACAGCTGGTTTCAAATTTTGTGCATTGTGTGCATCCCGTTTTCCCGGGGGCGCATGGTGTGTCTGTTTTACTTCAACGGAGAGTTTGATCCTGGCTCAGGATGAACGCTGGCGGCGTGCTTAACACATGCAAGTCGAACGATGATGCCAGCTTGCTGGTGGATTAGTGGCGAACGGGTGAGTAACACGTGAGTAACCTGCCCTTAACTCTGGGATAAGCCTGGGAAACTGGGTCTAATACCGGATATGACTCCTCATCGCATGGTGGGGGGTGGAAAGCTTTATTGTGGTTTTGGATGGACTCGCGGCCTATCAGCTTGTTGGTGAGGTAATGGCTCACCAAGGCGACGACGGGTAGCCGGCCTGAGAGGGTGACCGGCCACACTGGGACTGAGACACGGCCCAGACTCCTACGGGAGGCAGCAGTGGGGAATATTGCACAATGGGCGAAAGCCTGATGCAGCGACGCCGCGTGAGGGATGACGGCCTTCGGGTTGTAAACCTCTTTCAGTAGGGAAGAAGCGAAAGTGACGGTACCTGCAGAAGAAGCGCCGGCTAACTACGTGCCAGCAGCCGCGGTAATACGTAGGGCGCAAGCGTTATCCGGAATTATTGGGCGTAAAGAGCTCGTAGGCGGTTTGTCGCGTCTGCCGTGAAAGTCCGGGGCTCAACTCCGGATCTGCGGTGGGTACGGGCAGACTAGAGTGATGTAGGGGAGACTGGAATTCCTGGTGTAGCGGTGAAATGCGCAGATATCAGGAGGAACACCGATGGCGAAGGCAGGTCTCTGGGCATTAACTGACGCTGAGGAGCGAAAGCATGGGGAGCGAACAGGATTAGATACCCTGGTAGTCCATGCCGTAAACGTTGGGCACTAGGTGTGGGGGACATTCCACGTTTTCCGCGCCGTAGCTAACGCATTAAGTGCCCCGCCTGGGGAGTACGGCCGCAAGGCTAAAACTCAAAGGAATTGACGGGGGCCCGCACAAGCGGCGGAGCATGCGGATTAATTCGATGCAACGCGAAGAACCTTACCAAGGCTTGACATGAACCGGAAACGCCTGGAAACAGGTGCCCCGCTTGCGGTCGGTTTACAGGTGGTGCATGGTTGTCGTCAGCTCGTGTCGTGAGATGTTGGGTTAAGTCCCGCAACGAGCGCAACCCTCGTTCTATGTTGCCAGCGCGTTATGGCGGGGACTCATAGGAGACTGCCGGGGTCAACTCGGAGGAAGGTGGGGACGACGTCAAATCATCATGCCCCTTATGTCTTGGGCTTCACGCATGCTACAATGGCCGGTACAAAGGGTTGCGATACTGTGAGGTGGAGCTAATCCCAAAAAGCCGGTCTCAGTTCGGATTGGGGTCTGCAACTCGACCCCATGAAGTCGGAGTCGCTAGTAATCGCAGATCAGCAACGCTGCGGTGAATACGTTCCCGGGCCTTGTACACACCGCCCGTCAAGTCACGAAAGTTGGTAACACCCGAAGCCGGTGGCCTAACCCCTTGTGGGAGGGAGCTGTCGAAGGTGGGACTGGCGATTGGGACTAAGTCGTAACAAGGTAGCCGTACCGGAAGGTGCGGCTGGATCACCTCCTTTCTAAGGAGCACCTACAGTCACCTTGCCCCGTGTATGCGGGTGTGGAGGGGTTGTCAGGAGTACGCCCGTTGCGCAGACGATAGTTCTGCGGCGGGTGCTCACGGGTGGAATATCAACGAATAGCGGCCGCCGGTTTTTCCCTGGCACCCAGTACGGACTCTCCTTTCGGGGGTGGTCCTGGAACGGTGGCGGGGAGGGTACGGGCGGTTTAGTGTTTGGCACACTGTTGGGTCCTGAGGCAACAGGGCCGGGGTTCGCGGCGTAGGCCGCGGGGTCCGGGTTTTGTTTGTTTCTGGTTTCCTGGCTGCATCGAGCACGCACGAAGAGTGTGTGGGGTGTGTGGTTTGGGGTTGTTGTTTGAGAACTACATAGTGGACGCGAGCATCTTTTATAAGAAGCAATTTCCAAGAATATGAACCTGGATCTGTCGCTGTTGTCCTTCGGGGCGGTGGTGGTGGTTTCCGTGGTTCTCTCGAAAATTAGCGTTTTTGATCTTTTGTGGTCAAGTTTTTAAGAGCACACGGTGGATGCCTTGGCATTAGGAGCCGAAGAAGGACGTAGGAATCTGCGATAAGCCTGGGGGAGTCGATAACCGGACTGTGATCCCAGGGTGTCCGAATGGGGAAACCCCGCCAGGGGCGCGAGTTGCCTGGTGACCCGCATCTGAACACATAGGGTGCGTGGAGGGAACGCGGGGAAGTGAAACATCTCAGTACCCGCAGGAAGAGAAAACAATAGTGATTCCGTCAGTAGTGGCGAGCGAACGCGGATCAGGCTAAACCGTTCCATGTGTGATAGCCGGCGGGCGTTGCATGGTCGGGGTTGTGGGACTTCCCATTCTGTCTCTGCCGGGACAGTGGGGTGTGTAGTACAGGCATAGGTGAACGGTCTTGAAAGGCCGGCCAGAGAGGGTGTGAGCCCCGTAACCGAAATGTTGTGTACCGCCCGGGGAGTATCCCAAGTAGCACGGGGCCCGAGAAATCCCGTGTGAATCTGTCAGGACCACCTGATAAGCCTAAATACTCCCTAATGACCGATAGCGGACCAGTACCGTGAGGGAAAGGTGAAAAGTACCCCGGGAGGGGAGTGAAACAGTACCTGAAACCGTGTGCTTACAATCCGTCGGAGCCAGTCTGATTCTGGTGACGGCGTGCCTTTTGAAGAATGAGCCTGCGAGTTAGTGTTACGTCGCGAGGTTAACCCGTGTGGGGAAGCCGTAGCGAAAGCGAGTCTGAATAGGGCGTTGCAGTGGCGTGATCTAGACCCGAAGCGAAGTGATCTACCCATGGCCAGGTTGAAGCGACGGTAAGACGTCGTGGAGGACCGAACCCACTTCAGTTGAAAATGGAGGGGATGAGCTGTGGGTAGGGGTGAAAGGCCAATCAAACTTCGTGATAGCTGGTTCTCCCCGAAATGCATTTAGGTGCAGCGTTGCGTGTTTCTTACCGGAGGTAGAGCTACTGGATGGCTAATGGGCCCTACAAGGTTACTGACGTCAGCCAAACTCCGAATGCCGGTAAGTGAGAGCGCAGCAGTGAGACTGTGGGGGATAAGCTTCATAGTCGAGAGGGAAACAGCCCAGACCACCAACTAAGGCCCCTAAGCGTGTGCTAAGTGGGAAAGGATGTGGAGTTGCGAAGACAACCAGGAGGTTGGCTTAGAAGCAGCCATCCTTAAAAGAGTGCGTAATAGCTCACTGGTCAAGTGATTCCGCGCCGACAATGTAGCGGGGCTCAAGTACACCGCCGAAGTTGTGGATTTCAGATATTTGCTAAGCCGCCCCTTGTGGGTTGGTTCAGGCGTCTGGAGTGGTAGGGGAGCGTCGTGTGGGCAGTGAAGTCGCGGTGTAAACCAGCGGTGGAGCCTACACGAGTGAGAATGCAGGCATGAGTAGCGAAAGACGGGTGAGAAACCCGTCCGCCGAATGATCAAGGGTTCCAGGGTCAAGCTAATCTGCCCTGGGTAAGTCGGGACCTAAGGCGAGGCCGACAGGCGTAGTCGATGGACAACGGGTTGATATTCCCGTACCGGCGAAAAACCGTCCATGCTGAACAGGGGATACTAACTGCCCGAAGCCTGCCTGAGCGCCCTTGTGGTGTGAGGGTTTTGGTGGAGCGCGGGACCTGATCCTGGGAGGCAAGCGTATTAACAGGTGTGACGCAGGAAGGTAGCCGAGCCGGGCGATGGTTGTCCCGGTCTAAGGATGTAGGGCGAACGGTAGGCAAATCCGCCGTTCATGATGCCTGAGATCCGATGGGACTCCCGTAAGGGGGGATTCGGTGATCCTATGCTGCCTAGAAAAGCATCGACGCGAGGTTTTAGCCGCCCGTACCCCAAACCGACACAGGTGATCAGGTAGAGAATACTAAGGCGATCGAGAGAATTATGGTTAAGGAACTCGGCAAAATGCCCCCGTAACTTCGGGAGAAGGGGGGCCCCCATCGTGATGGACACTTGCTGTCCGGAGCGTGCAGGGGCCGCAGAGACCAGGGGGAAGCGACTGTTTACTAAAAACACAGGTCCGTGCGAAGTCGCAAGACGATGTATACGGACTGACTCCTGCCCGGTGCTGGAAGGTTAAGAGGACCGGTTAGCCGCAAGGCGAAGCTGAGAATTCAAGCCCCAGTAAACGGCGGTGGTAACTATAACCATCCTAAGGTAGCGAAATTCCTTGTCGGGTAAGTTCCGACCTGCACGAATGGAGTAACGACTTCCCCGCTGTCTCAACCATAAACTCGGCGAAATTGCAGTACGAGTAAAGATGCTCGTTACGCGCAGCAGGACGGAAAGACCCCGAGACCTTTACTATAGTTTGGTATTGGTGTTCGGAGTGGCTTGTGTAGGATAGGTGGGAGACGTTGAAGCCCGGACGCCAGTTCGGGTGGAGTCATCGTTGAAATACCACTCTGGTCACTTTGGACATCTAACTTCGGCCCGTAATCCGGGTCAGGGACAGTGCCTGATGGGTAGTTTAACTGGGGCGGTTGCCTCCTAAAAAGTAACGGAGGCGCCCAAAGGTTCCCTCAGCCTGGTTGGCAATCAGGTGTCGAGTGTAAGTGCACAAGGGAGCTTGACTGTGAGAGAGACATCTCGAGCAGGGACGAAAGTCGGGACTAGTGATCCGGCGGTACATTGTGGAATGGCCGTCGCTCAACGGATAAAAGGTACCTCGGGGATAACAGGCTGATCTTGCCCAAGAGTCCATATCGACGGCATGGTTTGGCACCTCGATGTCGGCTCGTCGCATCCTGGGGCTGGAGTAGGTCCCAAGGGTTGGGCTGTTCGCCCATTAAAGCGGTACGCGAGCTGGGTTTAGAACGTCGTGAGACAGTTCGGTCCCTATCCGCTGCGCGCGCAGGAAATTTGAGAAGGGCTGTCCTTAGTACGAGAGGACCGGGACGGACGAACCTCTGGTGTGTCAGTTGTACTGCCAAGTGCACCGCTGATTAGCTACGTTCGGATGGGATAACCGCTGAAAGCATCTAAGCGGGAAGCTCGCTTCGAGATGAGATTTCCATACACCTTGTGTGTGAGAGGCCCCCAGCCAGACCACTGGGTTGATAGGCCGGATGTGGAAGCGAGGACTAACGACTCGTGAAGCTGACCGGTACTAATAGGCCGATAACTTACACCACACACCACCCCGCGAACCCATTCAAAAGGGGTTCGCACCCAAGGGGTGGTAAAAAGAAACAAGACTGCTTGCGTCCACTATGTGGTTCCCAAACAACAAACCCGCCACCAGCGTGTTTGTTCCAGGGAACAAAACCACAACAACATAACAACACCACAGTTGTAACACCAGATTTCCACACCCCCCCCGCGGGGGTGTCGGAGCAAGGGTTACGGCGGTCATAGCGTGGGGGAAACGCCCGGTCCCATTCCGAACCCGGAAGCTAAGACCCACAGCGCCGATGGTACTGCACCCGGGAGGGTGTGGGAGAGTAGGTCACCGCCGGAACATCATTAAACGGTCGAGAGCCCCAACCACAGGTTGGGGCTCTCCCGCATTTAAGCGCTATTCCATTTTTTCAAGACCGAAGGCCTGGCCTGTCGATACCCGGGAATCCCAGGCCCCGGCGGGCACCGAAGCGCCGGTCAGCGCGGGAATTTCCTGCCGTGGATCCAGGCGAGGAGCTCGACAGCCAGCCCGCCGCCAAGCGCGGCGGCGCCCGCCGCCCGCAACAAGTCCGCCGGCGGCAATGCGAGCTGGAAGAAGTCCTGGGCCAGCGGCAGGTTCAGCAGGATCAGGACGCTGGCACACATCGCCAGCAGCACCGCCAGTTTCTGCCCATCGAGCGGCCGGGAGACGACCGCGAGAATCCACAATCCGATCACCGACAGGGTCAGCCTCAGCCCGATCACCGACAGGGTCCAGCACGACCTCTGCCGTGGGGATTTCCTGCACGGTGCTGTCGCGGAGCACGCGTGCGAGCGGGGCCTCGAGTACTGCCAGGCGGTCCAGGGTCCGTTTGGCGCGGTATTCCTGCACGACTCCGATGACGGCGTTGCCGGCTGCTGCCAGGCCGAAGAGTGCATCCTGCCAGCTGCCCAGCAGGAGCAGGAGAACGAAACTTGTGCCCACGATTGCGTTGAACAGGGTCAGGACGTTGGCCCGGACGATCTGCCAGAGGCTGCGGCTGGTTGTATCGGGTATGCGGTTTGCGAGCCCCTGGCTTGTGCGGGAGGCGACGTCGCTGCCGGACAGGCCTGCGGCGGCTGGCCCGGAGACACGCCGGTGCAGCAGGTCTGGTCTGTGGCGCCGGCGTTCTGCCATCACCTCCTGATCGTAACGGCAGGGGCGTTGGAAAGCAGGTGATGCAGCCCACGGGGGTTGGTTTTTGTGGTTTGGGTGTGGGGGAGGGCTTTCGGGTGTCTGGAATCGTTGGGGTGGCGGGGTTTTTGGGGGTGTGGGGGTGGTGTGGGGGTGGATTTGTGTGTGGTCGGTGGGGTGTGTAGAGTAGTTCGAGTCGCCGCCGCTGTTGCGGAGAGTTTGCGACCGACCCCCCTCATGAACGGCCTGGAAATGGTTCGCTTTGTTGCGTGCCGGATTTTGGTGGGGCGGTCTGGTGGGCAGGGTGGATCGCGGAGACGTTGATTTGCTTGTCTGGCCGGGACCGGGTAAGTTTGTGAAGTTGCTCCGGAGCGATCCGCGACCTGTGGTTGTGGTGGTGCCGGGTGTGTCTGTTGTTTGAGAACTCAATAGTGTGCCAAGTTTGTTGATACCAATTTATTGTATTGAATTGGTTGAATTGACTGGATCCGCCACCCCGTGGTGTGGTCTGGTTTTTACAGCTGGTTTCAAATTTTGTGCATTGTGTGCATCCCGTTTTCCCGGGGGCGCATGGTGTGTCTGTTTTACTTCAACGGAGAGTTTGATCCTGGCTCAGGATGAACGCTGGCGGCGTGCTTAACACATGCAAGTCGAACGATGATGCCAGCTTGCTGGTGGATTAGTGGCGAACGGGTGAGTAACACGTGAGTAACCTGCCCTTAACTCTGGGATAAGCCTGGGAAACTGGGTCTAATACCGGATATGACTCCTCATCGCATGGTGGGGGGTGGAAAGCTTTATTGTGGTTTTGGATGGACTCGCGGCCTATCAGCTTGTTGGTGAGGTAATGGCTCACCAAGGCGACGACGGGTAGCCGGCCTGAGAGGGTGACCGGCCACACTGGGACTGAGACACGGCCCAGACTCCTACGGGAGGCAGCAGTGGGGAATATTGCACAATGGGCGAAAGCCTGATGCAGCGACGCCGCGTGAGGGATGACGGCCTTCGGGTTGTAAACCTCTTTCAGTAGGGAAGAAGCGAAAGTGACGGTACCTGCAGAAGAAGCGCCGGCTAACTACGTGCCAGCAGCCGCGGTAATACGTAGGGCGCAAGCGTTATCCGGAATTATTGGGCGTAAAGAGCTCGTAGGCGGTTTGTCGCGTCTGCCGTGAAAGTCCGGGGCTCAACTCCGGATCTGCGGTGGGTACGGGCAGACTAGAGTGATGTAGGGGAGACTGGAATTCCTGGTGTAGCGGTGAAATGCGCAGATATCAGGAGGAACACCGATGGCGAAGGCAGGTCTCTGGGCATTAACTGACGCTGAGGAGCGAAAGCATGGGGAGCGAACAGGATTAGATACCCTGGTAGTCCATGCCGTAAACGTTGGGCACTAGGTGTGGGGGACATTCCACGTTTTCCGCGCCGTAGCTAACGCATTAAGTGCCCCGCCTGGGGAGTACGGCCGCAAGGCTAAAACTCAAAGGAATTGACGGGGGCCCGCACAAGCGGCGGAGCATGCGGATTAATTCGATGCAACGCGAAGAACCTTACCAAGGCTTGACATGAACCGGAAACGCCTGGAAACAGGTGCCCCGCTTGCGGTCGGTTTACAGGTGGTGCATGGTTGTCGTCAGCTCGTGTCGTGAGATGTTGGGTTAAGTCCCGCAACGAGCGCAACCCTCGTTCTATGTTGCCAGCGCGTTATGGCGGGGACTCATAGGAGACTGCCGGGGTCAACTCGGAGGAAGGTGGGGACGACGTCAAATCATCATGCCCCTTATGTCTTGGGCTTCACGCATGCTACAATGGCCGGTACAAAGGGTTGCGATACTGTGAGGTGGAGCTAATCCCAAAAAGCCGGTCTCAGTTCGGATTGGGGTCTGCAACTCGACCCCATGAAGTCGGAGTCGCTAGTAATCGCAGATCAGCAACGCTGCGGTGAATACGTTCCCGGGCCTTGTACACACCGCCCGTCAAGTCACGAAAGTTGGTAACACCCGAAGCCGGTGGCCTAACCCCTTGTGGGAGGGAGCTGTCGAAGGTGGGACTGGCGATTGGGACTAAGTCGTAACAAGGTAGCCGTACCGGAAGGTGCGGCTGGATCACCTCCTTTCTAAGGAGCACCTACCGTCACCTTGCCCCGTGTATGCGGGTGTGGAGGGGTTGTCAGGAGTACGCCCGTTGCGCAGACGATAGTTCTGCGGCGGGTGCTCACGGGTGGAATATCAACGAATAGCGGCCGCCGGTTTTTCCCTGGCACCCAGTACGGACTCTCCTTTCGGGGGTGGTCCTGGAACGGTGGCGGGGAGGGTACGGGCGGTTTAGTGTTTGGCACACTGTTGGGTCCTGAGGCAACAGGGCCGGGGTTCGCGGCGTAGGCCGCGGGGTCCGGGTTTTGTTTGTTTCTGGTTTCCTGGCTGCATCGAGCACGCACGAAGAGTGTGTGGGGTGTGTGGTTTGGGGTTGTTGTTTGAGAACTACATAGTGGACGCGAGCATCTTTTATAAGAAGCAATTTCCAAGAATATGAACCTGGATCTGTCGCTGTTGTCCTTCGGGGCGGTGGTGGTGGTTTCCGTGGTTCTCTCGAAAATTAGCGTTTTTGATCTTTTGTGGTCAAGTTTTTAAGAGCACACGGTGGATGCCTTGGCATTAGGAGCCGAAGAAGGACGTAGGAATCTGCGATAAGCCTGGGGGAGTCGATAACCGGACTGTGATCCCAGGGTGTCCGAATGGGGAAACCCCGCCAGGGGCGCGAGTTGCCTGGTGACCCGCATCTGAACACATAGGGTGCGTGGAGGGAACGCGGGGAAGTGAAACATCTCAGTACCCGCAGGAAGAGAAAACAATAGTGATTCCGTCAGTAGTGGCGAGCGAACGCGGATCAGGCTAAACCGTTCCATGTGTGATAGCCGGCGGGCGTTGCATGGTCGGGGTTGTGGGACTTCCCATTCTGTCTCTGCCGGGACAGTGGGGTGTGTAGTACAGGCATAGGTGAACGGTCTTGAAAGGCCGGCCAGAGAGGGTGTGAGCCCCGTAACCGAAATGTTGTGTACCGCCCGGGGAGTATCCCAAGTAGCACGGGGCCCGAGAAATCCCGTGTGAATCTGTCAGGACCACCTGATAAGCCTAAATACTCCCTAATGACCGATAGCGGACCAGTACCGTGAGGGAAAGGTGAAAAGTACCCCGGGAGGGGAGTGAAACAGTACCTGAAACCGTGTGCTTACAATCCGTCGGAGCCAGTCTGATTCTGGTGACGGCGTGCCTTTTGAAGAATGAGCCTGCGAGTTAGTGTTACGTCGCGAGGTTAACCCGTGTGGGGAAGCCGTAGCGAAAGCGAGTCTGAATAGGGCGTTGCAGTGGCGTGATCTAGACCCGAAGCGAAGTGATCTACCCATGGCCAGGTTGAAGCGACGGTAAGACGTCGTGGAGGACCGAACCCACTTCAGTTGAAAATGGAGGGGATGAGCTGTGGGTAGGGGTGAAAGGCCAATCAAACTTCGTGATAGCTGGTTCTCCCCGAAATGCATTTAGGTGCAGCGTTGCGTGTTTCTTACCGGAGGTAGAGCTACTGGATGGCTAATGGGCCCTACAAGGTTACTGACGTCAGCCAAACTCCGAATGCCGGTAAGTGAGAGCGCAGCAGTGAGACTGTGGGGGATAAGCTTCATAGTCGAGAGGGAAACAGCCCAGACCACCAACTAAGGCCCCTAAGCGTGTGCTAAGTGGGAAAGGATGTGGAGTTGCGAAGACAACCAGGAGGTTGGCTTAGAAGCAGCCATCCTTAAAAGAGTGCGTAATAGCTCACTGGTCAAGTGATTCCGCGCCGACAATGTAGCGGGGCTCAAGTACACCGCCGAAGTTGTGGATTTCAGATATTTGCTAAGCCGCCCCTTGTGGGTTGGTTCAGGCGTCTGGAGTGGTAGGGGAGCGTCGTGTGGGCAGTGAAGTCGCGGTGTAAACCAGCGGTGGAGCCTACACGAGTGAGAATGCAGGCATGAGTAGCGAAAGACGGGTGAGAAACCCGTCCGCCGAATGATCAAGGGTTCCAGGGTCAAGCTAATCTGCCCTGGGTAAGTCGGGACCTAAGGCGAGGCCGACAGGCGTAGTCGATGGACAACGGGTTGATATTCCCGTACCGGCGAAAAACCGTCCATGCTGAACAGGGGATACTAACTGCCCGAAGCCTGCCTGAGCGCCCTTGTGGTGTGAGGGTTTTGGTGGAGCGCGGGACCTGATCCTGGGAGGCAAGCGTATTAACAGGTGTGACGCAGGAAGGTAGCCGAGCCGGGCGATGGTTGTCCCGGTCTAAGGATGTAGGGCGAACGGTAGGCAAATCCGCCGTTCATGATGCCTGAGATCCGATGGGACTCCCGTAAGGGGGGATTCGGTGATCCTATGCTGCCTAGAAAAGCATCGACGCGAGGTTTTAGCCGCCCGTACCCCAAACCGACACAGGTGATCAGGTAGAGAATACTAAGGCGATCGAGAGAATTATGGTTAAGGAACTCGGCAAAATGCCCCCGTAACTTCGGGAGAAGGGGGGCCCCCATCGTGATGGACACTTGCTGTCCGGAGCGTGCAGGGGCCGCAGAGACCAGGGGGAAGCGACTGTTTACTAAAAACACAGGTCCGTGCGAAGTCGCAAGACGATGTATACGGACTGACTCCTGCCCGGTGCTGGAAGGTTAAGAGGACCGGTTAGCCGCAAGGCGAAGCTGAGAATTCAAGCCCCAGTAAACGGCGGTGGTAACTATAACCATCCTAAGGTAGCGAAATTCCTTGTCGGGTAAGTTCCGACCTGCACGAATGGAGTAACGACTTCCCCGCTGTCTCAACCATAAACTCGGCGAAATTGCAGTACGAGTAAAGATGCTCGTTACGCGCAGCAGGACGGAAAGACCCCGAGACCTTTACTATAGTTTGGTATTGGTGTTCGGAGTGGCTTGTGTAGGATAGGTGGGAGACGTTGAAGCCCGGACGCCAGTTCGGGTGGAGTCATCGTTGAAATACCACTCTGGTCACTTTGGACATCTAACTTCGGCCCGTAATCCGGGTCAGGGACAGTGCCTGATGGGTAGTTTAACTGGGGCGGTTGCCTCCTAAAAAGTAACGGAGGCGCCCAAAGGTTCCCTCAGCCTGGTTGGCAATCAGGTGTCGAGTGTAAGTGCACAAGGGAGCTTGACTGTGAGAGAGACATCTCGAGCAGGGACGAAAGTCGGGACTAGTGATCCGGCGGTACATTGTGGAATGGCCGTCGCTCAACGGATAAAAGGTACCTCGGGGATAACAGGCTGATCTTGCCCAAGAGTCCATATCGACGGCATGGTTTGGCACCTCGATGTCGGCTCGTCGCATCCTGGGGCTGGAGTAGGTCCCAAGGGTTGGGCTGTTCGCCCATTAAAGCGGTACGCGAGCTGGGTTTAGAACGTCGTGAGACAGTTCGGTCCCTATCCGCTGCGCGCGCAGGAAATTTGAGAAGGGCTGTCCTTAGTACGAGAGGACCGGGACGGACGAACCTCTGGTGTGTCAGTTGTACTGCCAAGTGCACCGCTGATTAGCTACGTTCGGATGGGATAACCGCTGAAAGCATCTAAGCGGGAAGCTCGCTTCGAGATGAGATTTCCATACACCTTGTGTGTGAGAGGCCCCCAGCCAGACCACTGGGTTGATAGGCCGGATGTGGAAGCGAGGACTAACGACTCGTGAAGCTGACCGGTACTAATAGGCCGATAACTTACACCACACACCACCCCGCGAACCCATTCAAAAGGGGTTCGCACCAGCGGGTGGTAAAAAGAAACAAGACTGCTTGCGTCCACTATGTGGTTCCCAAACAACAAACCCGCCACCAGCGTGTTTGTTCCAGGGAACAAAACCACAACAACATAACAACACCACAGTTGTAACACCAGATTTCCACACCCCCCCGCGGGGGTGTCGGAGCAAGGGTTACGGCGGTCATAGCGTGGGGGAAACGCCCGGTCCCATTCCGAACCCGGAAGCTAAGACCCACAGCGCCGATGGTACTGCACCCGGGAGGGTGTGGGAGAGTAGGTCACCGCCGGAACATCATTAAACGGTCGAGAGCCCCAACCACAGGTTGGGGCTCTCCCGCATTTAAGCGCTATTCCAGTTTTTCAAGACCGCAGCCACGGGACCTGGGTTACAGGATCGCCGTCATCTGGCCCCAGCCTGAGCCGAGGTCGACCCGCTTGAACCAGTCGCCGGCCCCGTCGTTCGGGTAGAGCCAGAGCTCCCCGGTGGTGTCGCGGGCGATGACGTCCGGCCAGTCGTCGCCGTCCATGTCACCGGGTGCCGTGATGGCGTTCATGGTGTTCCAGCCGCCCCCGAGGCTCTCCCGCTTCAACCATTCGTTCTTGCCGTTGCCCGGGTAGAGCCACAGTTCCCCGCTGGTGTCGCGGGCGACCAGGTCGGCCTTGAGGTCGGCGTTGAAGTCCCCGGGGGCCACGATGGAGCTCATGATGTTCCACCCGCCGCCCAAATCAACCCGCTTGAACCAGTCGCCGGCCCCGTCGTTCGGGTACAGCCACAGTCTTCCGCTGCTGTCCCGGGCAATTAGGTCCGGCGTGCCGTCGCCGTTGAAATCGCCCGGCGCCACAATGGAGGTCATCACGTTCCAGCCGCCCCCGAGATTCTGCCGCTGCAGCCAGTCACCGGACCCGGTCCCACGGTAGAGCCACAGCTCCCCGTTGGTGTCCCGGGCGATGACGTCAGCATTGCCGTCATCGTTGAAGTCCCCGGCACTGACGATGGAGGTCATCACATTCCAGCCGGGGCCGAGGTCAATCCGTTTGAACCAGTCACCGGTCCCCGTTCCCGGGTACAGCCACAGCCGCCCCGAGGCATCGCGGGCGATCACGTCCGTGTTGTCGTCACCGTTGAAATCGTTCAGACGCATCGGGGTCGCGCTCGGGTCGACGGTGATCTCCTGGGTGGCCGACGTCGAGCCCGCTGCGTTGGTGACGGTCAGGGTCGCCGTGTAGGTGCCCCCGGCGTCGTAGGTGTACGCAGGGTTCTGCTCGGTGGAGGTTCCGCCGTCACCGAAGTCCCAGGCCCACTCCGTCGGCGAACCCGCGGACGTGTCCGTGAAGTCCACATCCAGGGGGACCTCGCCCGACGTCGGGGATGCGGTAAAGGACGCTATGGGTGTTTTCGGCGGGGTTTTGTTTTCCAGGGTCCGGTAGGAGAACCAGTAGCGCTTGGTGACGTCGTTGCTGGCCAGCACCACGAGGCCGGTGCTGCTGTCCACACCTTGCTTGCTGGTGGTCACATCGTTCATGTTGGCGGAGGAGCCGTCCTGGATGATCGCGGTGCCGCGTCCGCTCGCGAAGACCGGGTTGTCCATGGGGGCCGTCTTTTCATAGACGGCGCCGGGAACGCCGGAGAAGGCACATCCGCTGTCGCCGCTGCTGGGCGCCGTGTGGAACGCATGCACGACGCCGTTCTGGGTATCCAGGACGATCTGCGGGCGGGACACACAGTCACCGATGGTGGCGATGGTTGTCTTGGTGAATGAGCCGGTTCCGGGCTTGAAAACCAGCAAGAGCAGTTCCGGCAGGGTCTTGTCCGTCGAACCGTCGTTGTATCCGGTCTTGATCGCGGCGAAGACCCTGCCGGTATTGTCGGACTGCAGCGTCTTGAGGTTCAGATGGTCGTCGGCGGTGTTGTTCCCCTTGGCCGCATCCTGGACTTTCCACGAGGACGTCGCGGTGGTGCTGGTCCCGTCGGTGCGGGTCGCCCAGCGGACGGAGCCCGTGAGCTGGTCGCTCCACATGACCCCGATCTTGTTGCTGCCGTAGGCCACGATCGCCGAAATGTCATCCGGCGCAGGGTGCGGGTTGGTGACCGGAAGCACGAACGGGGAGCCCCAGCTGGTCCCGTCGGGTGCGGACTTGTTGACGTAGACGGTGTTGGTGAAGCCGCTGGTCGAGTTGCCGGAGACCTGGGTCCAGGTGGCCCAGATTGCCCCGGTGCTGTCCTGGTCGATGGTCATCGACTCGCTGCTGTTATTCGTGATGGTGGTCGGGAAGCCGCTGTCCAGGGTGAACTTCCCGCCGGAGAAGCTGTAGCGGTACAGCTTGGCCGGCTGGCCCGAGGAGGATGTCTTCGGCGACGTGTCGGTGGAGACCGCCACGACGTGGGAGGCGATGTAGAGGTGGGTGCCGTCCCAGAGGGTGTCCGCCAGGGTGCTGGCGCGGGTGTCGTTCGTGACGCCGGTGCTGACCCACGTCTTCGTGGGCACGTCCAGCCGGTAGATCTGCCAGCCCGTGCCGGAGGTCCACATGTCCGCCCACCAGGATCCGCCGTTGAACCAGAGCTTGCTCTGCGGTTTGTCCGATGTTGGCGGGTTGCTCACTCCGGAGTAGCTGATGCTGGGATAGCCATAGTCGCTCGCCGCCGAGGCGGTGCCTGAGATTCCCAGCAGGCCCCCGGCCGCCACTACTGCCAATACCACTATCTGGCTAAGCCAGCGGGCTGTTCTTTTCATCTTGATCGCCGTATTGTTCATGAGTTTCATCGCCATTTCCATGCTGAATTTGTAATTTTCTGCGTTCTTTCCGGGCGGAGAAAGAACCGTAATGGAAATCGCGATACCCTTCGGTGTCAGGTTGGACTGCCCCCGGGATCCCGTTTCCCCCCTTGAAACCCCCAGTCACATCTGGCAACTTCGATGCACCTGCGGCATACGCTGACTCAAGACTTCGCCCCCGCATCAGCGTACGCGTTCAGTATCATGACAAACACGCCGGAATTCAACGGAAATTAGCGCTGCGATCGTCGACCGCGTACACCGTTGCCAAATAACTGGTGGTGCGCACGTAGGCCCTCCCGGGGATCCAAGTAGGGGCACAGAAATAGGCCAGTGTTTGGAACAAACAACCAAGTATTTGCTTTCGTGCCGCGGAACCCGTTTATGGAGGGCGCCGATAATTGTGACGATGCCTCTGAATTCGTGCAGTCCGTGCGCTTTCGCTGGTGGCGGCGGGAGCCGCGGTGCCGTCCGAAAATTCACCAGGCAGCGAGGCTTTTCTCTTTCCCGAATTCAGGCCAATCCGTCGTCTGACCGATTTCTTGGCCAGGTCCGGCCGCTTGCCTCCGGCTCCGGACCGCCGTGGTTCGGTAGGCTCGATCCAGACCAGCCCGATTGCCGCTTCCGCTCAAAGGACACTTCATGACCGCACGGACCATTGTCATCACCGGAGCCAGCGACGGCATCGGCGCGTCCGCCGCGCGGACCCTGAGCAAGCAGGGGGAGCGGGTCGTCGTCGTCGGGCGTTCCGCGGAGAAGACCGCGAGGGTCGCGGAAGGGATCGGCGCCGATTACTTCGTCAGCGACTTCGCGGAGCTGGCCCAGGTGCGCCAGCTCGCCGCGCAGCTGAGGGACAAGTACCCCCGGATCGACGTCCTGGCCAACAACGCCGGCGGCATCATGGGCCAGCGCGGTCTCACGGTGGACGGGCACGAGAAGACCTTCCAGATCAACCACCTGGCACCGTTCCTGCTCACCACCGGGCTGATGGACGTGCTTACCGCCAGCAAGGCCACCGTCATCAACACCTCCAGCGCCGCCAACTCGCTCTACGGCAAGCTGGACCTCAACGACCTTGAGACGGCGAACAAGTACTCAGCCAACCTCGCCTACGGGAACGCCAAACTGGAGAACATCCTCTTCACCGCCGAGCTCAACAACCGGTACCACGCGGCAGGCATCTCGACGGCGGCGTTCCACCCCGGCGTCGTGGCCACCAACTTCGCCGCGGATACCACCAGCCCGTTCCGGTTCCTCTACCGCAGCTTCCTCAACCGGTTCATGCTGAGCCCCGAGCAGGGCGCGGACACGCTGGTGTGGCTGGCCACCGCCGCACCGGGGCAGGACTGGATCTCCGGCGCCTACTACGCCAAGCGGGCACTGGCGAAGGCCAACAAGCTGGCGTACGACCCCGGGCTTGCCCGGGAGCTGTGGGAGCGCAGCGCGGCCATGGTGGGCACGGACCTCGACGAGCTGGACAACCGGCAGTAGGCAGGCAGGGCCGCGAACACCCGGGCAGCTGGCTGCCCCCGGGCGGGGTATCAGAGCGTCGTCAGCACGGGGGCGGTGAGCTTTCCGTCGCGCATGGTGGCCACCGAGTCGGTCAGCGGGACGAATTCGGTGTCGTGGGTGACCATGACGGTGGCGACCATAAAGTCGTCGGTGACGCGGCGCAGCAGCCGGACGATGGAGTCGCTGCGTTCGTGGTCCAGGGCCGCGGTGGGTTCGTCCACGAGCAGGACCTTGGGATCGCCCATCAGGGCGCGGGCGATGTTGACCCGCTGGCGCTGCCCGCCGGAGAGCTGGTGCGGACGTTTGTCGGCGCTGGAGCTGAGCCCGACGACGTCGAGCAGGCCCGCCGCCTTTGCGCGGGCGGATTTGAGCGGCTTTCCGCGCAGGTGGTCGCCGATGATGAGCTGTTCGGCTGCGGTCAGGGACGCGAGCAGGTTCGGCTGCTGGAAGATGATGCCGATCTTCTCCCGCCGCAACGCGGTGAGCTCCTTGTCGCCGAGGCCGGTGGCGTCGGTGCCGTCGATGACCACCAGTCCGCGGGTGGGCCGGACGAGGGTGGCGGCGGCGGCCAGAAGACTGGATTTGCCGGACCCGGACGGGCCGACGAGGGAGACCATCTGGCCTGCCCCGACGGTGAGGTTTACGGTGTCCAGGGCTTTGATGGTTCCGTCCCCGTCCGGGTATTCGAGGGTGACATTGACGAGGTTCAGGGGGCCCCGTGCGGAGGGTCGTGTCTCGGGAAGACTGGAGGCGGAGGACATGATGTGGCTTCCTTTCAGAAAATGCCGGGGGCAGACCGGCGGCGCAGCCGCGGACGCGGCCAACGCGATGTGGAGGGTTCGGTTCCTGCCGGGGAGGGTTCAGTTCCCGCCGAGGGCGATGAGGGCGTCGACCTTGGTGACGCGGCGGACGGCCAGTGCCGCACCGGCCAGGCCGAGGGTGATGATTCCGAGGATGGGCAGGAGCGTTGTTGCGGGGGTGACCAGGAAGGGGGCTGCCTGGGCGGCGAAGAAGCCGCCGAGGACGCCGATCCCGCCGCCGATTCCGGCTCCGGCGAGCAGGACGATTGCGGCCTGGGTGATGGCGTCCCGCAGGATGTAGGCGCTGGATCCGCCCATGGCTTTCAGGACCGCGATGTCGCGGGTCCTCTGGACGGTCCAGACGGTCAGGAACGCCACGATCACCAGGGCGGAGATGCCGTAGAGGAAAGCCTGCATCAGGGTCAGGGAGCCGTTCTCGCTCTTGTAGGAGCCCAGTGCCTGGAACGACCCGGTGCGCGAGGTGCTCACGGTGTGGGCCGCGGCGTTGGCAGCGGCCTCGTCAACGGCGGCGCCGGCCTCGTACGTGACGGCGGCGACGGTTCCGAGCTGCTCCGGGTCGGTCAGGTGCGCGAGCTTGGACCAGGTGGGAAGGGCCGTCCAGACGACGCTGGTGTGGGAGTACCACTGGTCCTCGACGACGGCGCTGACGGTCAGTTCGGTCCCTCCGACGCTGGCCTTGTCCCCGGTGTCCAGGGAAAGGGCCTTGGCCACGGTCTTGCCGATCACAACAGTGCCGGCAGTGACGGCCGACGGCGCAAGCTGGCCGTCCGGCGCGACGCCGAAAACGGCGACGTTGGTGGTGCCGGTGCCCGCCCCGGTGTCCGCGGCCACGGCCTGGAACCGGGTCTGGCTGATCCCCAGGGCCTCGGCGTCCTGAACGCCGGCCCGGTTCTTCCAGCCCTCAACCTGCGCGGCGGTGACTTCACTTTCGGTGAAGGAGGCCTTTGGCTCGTTGGTGCCGGGGGCACCAAAGACGATGCTGTCCACTGCCCTGGCGGCGGCTCCGGTACCGCCAGGGGCACCGAGTTTGTCAATGGCAGAGGTTGACTGGTCCCCGAGGCCGGCAGTCAGCCCCGAGAGCATGACCAGCAGCAGGGTGATCAGGGCAACGACGCCGCCCATCAGGGCGAACCTGCCCTTGGCAAAGCGGATGTCGCGGATAGCAAGAAACACGGTTGTTCTTCTTTCAGTGGGGGACGCTTTTCAGTGGGGGACGCTGCAGCCCGAATGGCTCTGGCTCCACTCTCCCGTGGGCCCGCGCCGGCGCCATCGCGCAGGTGGTTGATACGGGACGGAAGAAGGGTTGACCCCCGTATCAACCATTTGGTTGATCCCGCACGGGCCGGACGCACATAGGCTGATCCAATGCCTGCCACAGAATCCCTGCTTTCCCTAGCCGGGACCGGCCCCACCGGATCCGGTGATGACCCGCTCAGGGGCTTGGACTCCGCGCCCTCTGTCGCGATTTTGCGTGTCCTGCGGGTGACCCTGCACGTCGGCTTCGCCGCCCTGCTCGGTGTGGCTGTCCTGAGGATGGTGGTTTCCGGTGGCGAAGGCCCTTTCCGGTATGTCCTGGCGGGGACAGCGTTTGTTCTGGCCGGGGTTTACCTGACCGGCACGATCCTGGAAAAGCGTTTCGCCGCCGGCGGCACGGGTTTCGATCCGCGCCGCTACGGTGTCCTCTGGCTGGGAATCATCACCGCCCTGTGGGCCGTCCTGCTGGCCGGGAGCGCCGATTTCTCCTGGCTGGCGTTTCCGCTTTTCTTCCTGCACCTGCACCTGCTGCCGCGCCGGACGGCTTTGTTGACGATCACGCTGATGACGGCGGCGGTCATTGCCGCCCAATGGGCCGCCAGCGGACTGCCCGTCCCGCAGGCCGCGGTTGTCCTCGGTCCGGCGTTTGGGGCGGGGTTCGCCGTCGTGACCGGTCTGGCCTACCAGGCGCTCTACCGTGAGGCGGAGAACCAGCGCCGTGCAGCCGATGAACTCCGCCGGACCCGGGCGGAACTGGCGGCATCCCAGCATGGCGCCGGCGTCCTGGCCGAGCGCGAACGGCTGGCCCGGGAAATCCATGACACGCTCGCCCAGGGGTTCTCGAGCATCGTGCTGGTGGCCCGCGCGGCGGAAAAATCGCTCGCGGATGGAGACGCCGCCACCGCCGCCGCACGCTTCGCGCTGGTGCAGCGGACCGCCTCGGAGAACCTGGCCGAAGCCCGGAATTTCGTCCGCGGACTTTCGTCCCCGCAGCTGCAGGAATCCTCCCTGGTGGAAAGCCTGCGCCGGCTCTGCGCCACCACTGAAACCAGCTCCGCCGCCCGGGGCGTCGCCCTGCGCTGCCGGCTCGAACTCGACGGCGATCCCGTAGAGCTGCCGCAGCCGTACCGGGTGACGCTGCTCCGGGCCGCCCAGGCCAGCCTCGCCAATGTCACGGACCACGCCAACGCCAGCAACGCCGTCGTGACGGTGGCCTTTCTGGGAAGTGAGGTGACCATGGACATCTATGATGACGGTGTCGGCTTCGACCCCGCCGGGGTGGCCGCCCGGATGAAGGCCCGGGCGGACGGAAGCGGTTTCGGGATCCGGTCGCTGCAGGAACGGGTGGCGGCGCTGCACGGCTCCCTCGAACTCGAAACAGCCCCCGGGGAGGGGACGGTGGTGGCCGTCCGTCTGCCCCTGGACGACGAGCCCGGGAGGGGAGAACAATGAACGAGATCCGGATCCTGCTGGTCGATGACCATCCGGTGGTCAGGGCCGGGCTGCGGGCCATGCTTACCGAATTCGAGGGCATCGCTGTTGCCGCTGAAGCCGCCGACGGCGATGCGGCACTGAAGGAACTGAAGCGGCTGCAAATCCTGGGCGACCGGGTCGACGTCGTGCTCATGGACCTGCAAATGGGTGCCGGCATGGACGGAGTCACTGCCACCGCGCAGATCAGGCTCCTGGACGATCCTCCACCGGTCCTGATCCTGACCACCTACGACACGGACGCCGATATCCTGGCCGCCGTGGAAGCGGGAGCCAGCGGATACATGCTCAAGGACGCACCTCCGGAACAGATCCGCCAGGCCGTGCTGGCAGCCGCCGCGGGCCAGACGGCGCTGGCACCGAGGGTTGCGGCCCTGCTGATGGGCCGGATCAGCAATCCTGCTACGGCCCTCACGCCCAGGGAAGTCCAATTGCTCGAGCTGCTGGCGACCGGGCTGTCCAACCGGGCGATCGCCAAACAGGTCTTCATCTCCGAGGCAACGGTGAAGACACACCTCGTGCATATCTACGGCAAACTCGGCGTGGACAACCGCACAGCCGCCATCGCTGCTGCCACCCAGCGCCGCATCATCCGTTCCCCGGGCCAGCAGGCATGAGGCCGGTGCAGGCCGTGTTCGCCGCCGGGACCCCGGCGTAGGTTAGGCCCGCCGGCTCCCGAGGTTCCCGAGCGCGGTCAGTGCGGTCTCCATTGCCCCGGCCAGCTCACTGGCCGGGGCCGGGGCACCGAACAGGGAGCCCTGCAGGGAGTCGCAGCCGAGGTCCGTCAGGAAGGTGGCCTGGGCCGGTGTTTCGATGCCCTCGGCCGTGACCAACAGGCCCAGCGCGTGGGCGGAGCCGATCACGGTGCTGAAGAACGGCAGCCGTTCCTGGCCGGTCCTGATCATCGCCACCATGGAGCGGTCGATTTTGACCTTGTCCAGCGGCAGTCCCGCCAGCCGGTTCAGGGGGGAGTAGGCCGGTCCGAAGCAGTCCATCGCGATCCGCACACCGGTTTCCCGGAGCCGGTGCAACTGGCGCAGCACGTCCGAGTCGGCATCGAAGAAGACGCTCTCGGCCAGTTCCAGCATCAGCCGGCCCGGCTCCACCCCGGCGGCCGCCACGATGGCCAGCACGTGGGCGGCGAAGTCGCGTTGCCGTAACTGCAGGCCTGAGACGTTCACCGCGACGCTGCAGGCGGGGACGGCGGCCAGCCAGGGCAGGATATCGGTGCAGGCGCGGCGCAGGACCTCATCGCCGATTTCCGGGATCAGGCCGCCCTGCTCCGCGGCCGGCAGGAACTCCTGCGGCGGGGCCACCCGGCCATGGTCTTCCCACCGCGCGAACGCCTCGAAGTGCACCACCGTGAGCTGGGCAGGGGCAACAACCGGCTGGAACAGGACCGAAATCTGTCCCAGTTCCACCGCCCGACGCAGCCCCGTCTCCGTGTCGGCGCCGCTGGCGCCGGGACCCAGCATGGCCGGCCGGAACCGCAGCCAGGTGCCGGCAGTGCCGGCAGCGCCGGCAGTTCCGGGCGCCTGCTTGGCGGCGGTCATGGCGGCGTCGGCCTGCCGCAGCAGTTCCGCGCCGCCGGGCGTTTCCCCGGTGCGGGAGGCGAGTCCCATGCTGAGGCCGGGCCGGACCACGGAGCCGGCGACGCGCAGCGGCTCGTGCAGGGCCGCGGCGATCCTGGCGGCCACGGCGTCCGCGTTGAGACACTCCGTGAGCAGCACCGCGAATTCGTCGCCGCCGAGGCGGGCCACGGTGTCGTGCGGCCGCACGCAGTTGCGCAGCCGGCGCGCGACCTCCACCAGCAGCTCATCCGCGGCGGACCGGCCCAGCCTGTCGCCGAGGTTCTTGAAGTCATCCAGGTGCAGCAGCAGCACGTCCACCGGGTCCCGGCGGCGGAGCGCCGCGGCCAGGCGGTCGTTGAACAGCGTGCCGTTGGGCAGTGCGGTCAGCGCGTCGCGCAGCACTCCGGCCCGGACCAGGTCGTCGAGTTCGGCGGACGTGGCGGGAACGGCTGTTGACGCAGCCGACGCACGACGGCGGGGCGCCGCCCCGCCCGCTGTGGTGCCGTCGTCGTACGGCTGGTTGTGGCGGGGCTCCTTGTGGCCGGGTTCCTTTTGGTGGGGTTCCTTCTGGATCGGCTCCGTTTGGACCGGCTCCGTTTGGACCGGCTCAGGGCGGGGGACGGCGCTGCGGACCGAGAGCGCGACCGACGGTGCCGCCGAACCTGCCACGGCGCCGGCGGGCAGCAGCGCGCAGGTGATTTCCACCGGGACTTCGGTACCGTCGGCGCGGCGGCCGGAGCCGGCGAACGGCCGGCCGGGGCGGGGCGTGGAGTGGCCCAGCCCGGCGAGGAGGGAGAGGAAGCCCGGGCGCGAGGCCTCGGCAAGGAGCAGGCCGGAGTCCGTGCCCAGCAACTCTGAGCGGGAGTAGCCGAAGAGCTCCTCCGCGGCGGTGTTCAGGAAGGAAACGGACCCGTCGGGATCGAGGAGCAGCAGCGGGTCCGGGCCGTGCTGCAGCAGCAGCTGTGCGAGTCCTGATTCCATGATTTCTGCCAGCCCCCAAGCCGAAGGATACGGGTGGCAGCCGCCGCTGCGGAGAACAGGGCGGGCTGCGCTCCCTGAAGCATATGCGCCCGGCGCCGGTTCCGGTGCGATCCGCCTGGTGCCGCGCCCAAGAAGGAGACGCGCCGCAGAGGTTCCGGATCGGAGCGGCCCGGACCGGCGGTTATCCGCGAGGGGAAGCAGCAGCCAGCGCGGCGACGGCGGCGGCAGTGTTGCGGATGCCCAGCTCCCGGCGGTGTTCGGGCTCGGGGCGGGAGAAGAGGAAGCCCTGCAGGGCATCGCAGCCCTGGGCGATCAGGTAGTGGGCCTGCTCCGGGGTTTCAATGCCCTCGGCTGTGACCTTCAGGCCCAGGCTAAGGGCCATGTGGATCATCGAGGTCAGGATCGGCAGCTTCTCCGCCCCGGTGCGGAGCATCGAGACGAACGACTTGTCGATCTTGACGATGTCCACCGGGAGCGCCTGCAGACGGCCCAGCGAGGAGTAGCCGGTGCCGAAATCGTCCAGCGCCACCCGGATCCCGGCCCCGCGGAGGCTCTCGAGCTGGGCGATGACGTGGGACCGGGGATCGAAGAACACGCTCTCCGTCACCTCCAGCACCAGCTGGTGCGGACTCACGTTGCCCCACGCCGCAATGTCCAGGACGCGCTCGGCGAAGTCCCGGTGCAGCAGCTGCACGCCGGAAACGTTCACCGCCAGGCTCCGGGAGGGGTCCTCCGCAAGCCAGGGCTGCAGCTCGGTGCAGCTGCGGCGAAGCACCTCCGCCCCGATGTCCCGGATCAGGCCGCTGCGTTCCGCGGTCCGGATGAACTCGTCCGGGGGCATCAGCTTCCCCTCGAACTGCCAGCGGGCCAGGGCTTCGAACTGCACGACCTCGAGCAGTTCGGTGGACACCACGGGCTGGTAGTGCACGACGATCTGCCCCAGTTCCACGGCACGCCTCAGCCCGGCGGTCAGCTGGGTCCTCGCCAGCAGCTCGGTGAGCATCTCCGGGCGGAAGCGCAGGTAGCAGTTCTTGCCGGCTTCCTTGGCGGCGTACATGGCCAGGTCCGCCTGCCGCAACAGCTCGGAGGACGTCATGGGCCCGGCGCCGCGCGAGGCTACCCCGAGGCTGAGGCCAGGCCGCAGCAGGGTGCCCTCGATGGAGAACGGGGCGTTCAGGGTGGCCACGATCCGCTGGGCCACGGCGTCGGAATCGTTGCAGTCGATCAGCAGGACGACGAACTCATCCCCGCCGAGCCGTGCCACGGTGCCGTGCGGCCCGACGCATTTCTGCAGCCGGTCCGCGATCTCCACCAGCATCTGGTCCCCGGCATGGTGCCCCAGGATGTCGTTGACTTCCTTGAAGTCATCCAGGTCCAGCAGCAGCACGTGCACCGGTTTGCTGTCCAGCAGCGCGGCCGTGACGCGTTCGGTGAAGAGGATCCGGTTGGCCAGTCCGGTCAGCGGGTCCTGGAAGGCGAGTTCCTTGAGTTTTTCCGCCTGCTTGGCGAGTTGCTTCAGGGCCCGGCGTGCCTGGTCCTGGGCGCGCTGGGTGGAGCTGATGTCGCGGAAATTCCAGATCCGGCCCACGACCGTGTCCGCGACCCTCTGCGGCCTGGAGTAGAGCTCCACTGTGCGGCCGTCCCTGAACTCCAGCACATCGTGGCTTTGTGTGACCCTGTCCGCGTTGAGCTCGCCGACTTTCTGCAGGAAGTAGTCCGGATCAAGCAGCTGCCGGGCGATGAAGGTGACCAGCGCCGTCGGATCCTCCGCGGCGACCAGCTCCGGCGGCATGCCCCACAGCTTCAGGTACTGGTCGTTGATCCCGGTGATGAGTCCTTCGTTGGAGATGACGACGATCCCGTCGGCGGTGGATTCCAGCGTGGCGTCCAGGAGGGAGACGGCCAGGCGCCGGCCCGAATCGGTGTCCTCGCGGTGGCTGCCGTCCCGGATGGCGACCGCCATGGCCGGTCCGTCGTCGACCGTGACCAGCGAACAGGTGATCTCCAGGGACAGCTCGCTGCCGTCCCGACGCCGGCCTGCCGCAGCGAACGGCCGTCGGCCGGACAGGCTGCCGCGGCCCAGCCGGCCGAAGACCCGCAGGAATCCGCCGCGCTCGTCCTCGGAGAGCAGGATGGTGTGCCCCGCCCCGAGCAGCTGTCCGCGCGGGTAGCCAAAGAGGCGTTCGGCCGCCGCATTCACGAAGGCGATGGTTCCGTCCGCGGTCAGCAGCAAAAAAGCATCGGGCCCCTGCTCGAGCAGGCTCTCTTCCATCCCTGTTCCCACGGCGATACCGGCCCCCAAAGCTGCGGTTGGTGTGTTGCTGACTGTCCCGGCGGCGCCGCGGACAATGCGTTCCTGAATCATAGGGTTCTCTGGTCCCTTGTCCAGTACCCGGTCCACCGGAAGTGCCGGGTCACCGGCTGTGCGGGTTACCGGGGACCCGGGCGGTGGCGGGTCACCGGGGCCCATGCGGTGGCGGGGTCACCGGGGCCCGGGGACCCGCTCTCCCCGCAGGGCGGCGAACGCGTCGTTGGACCGGGCGATGGCGGAACGCAGGCCGGGCCCGTCTTTGGGGCGGGAGAACAGGTAGCCCTGCAGCGAATTGCAGTCCAGTTTCATCAGGTAATCGGCCTGCGCTCCCGTTTCGACGCCTTCGGCCGTGACGCTGAGGCCCAGCCCGTGGGCCATGGCGATCATGCAGCTGAGGATCGGCAGTTTTTCGTCGCCGGTGTGGATCATGGCCGTGAAGGACTGGTCGATCTTCAGGGTGTCCACGGGGAGCCCCTGAAGCCGTCCCAGCGAGGAGAAACCGGTCCCGAAGTCATCCAGCGCCACCCGCACGCCGGTGTTCCGGAGGGCGGTGAGTTGCTGGATCACGTGGCCGTCATCGTGGAAGAACACACTTTCGGTGACTTCGACCACCAGCTGCCGCGGATCCACCCCGGTGTTCCGGGCGACGGCGAGCAGCAGCTCGGCGAAGTCCCCGTGCTGCAGCTGCACGCCGGAGACGTTGACGGCGAGGGCGCGCGAGGGGTCCTCCGCCAGCCAGGGCCGCAGCTCGGTGCAGCCCTTCAGCAGCACCTCGGTGCCGATTTCGACGATCAGGCCGCTGCGTTCCGCCGCCGGGATGAACTGCGCCGGCGGGACAATTTCGCCGCCGCGCTCCCAGCGGGCCAGCGCCTCGACCTTCACCACGACGCCGCTGCGGGCCGAGACGATCGGCTGGTAGTACACGGTGATCTGGCCGGCATCCACGGCCAGCCGCAGCCCGGCCTCCAGCTCGGTGCGCTCGACCAGGCTCTTCATCATCTCCGGCCGGAACCGCAGGTACCGGTTCTTCCCGGCCGCCTTCGCCGCGTACATTGCGACGTCGGCCCGGCGCAGCAGCTCGGAGGCGTCCACGGCGTCCTCGCTGATCGACGCCAGGCCCAGGCTGAGGCTCGGGCGCAGCATGGTCCCATCGATCCAGAGGGGCGCCTTCAGGGACGCGACGATCCGCTCGGCGGTTGTTTCGGGGTCCAGGGAGCCCACCAGCAGCACCACGAATTCGTCACCACCCAGGCGTGCTACAACGTCGTTCGGGCGTACACACTCACGGAGGCGACGCCCGACCTCGATCAGCAGCTGGTCCCCGGCGTGGTGGCCAAGGATGTCGTTGACCTCCTTGAAATCGTCAAGGTCCAGGAGTAGGACGTCGACGGCGGTGCCGCACGGCCCGCGCAGGGCTGCCTTGAGGTGGTCGTTGAAGAGCTGCCGGTTGGACAGCCCGGTCAGCGGGTCCTTGAAGGCGAGGGCCTTGAGCTGGGCGGCCTGCTCGGCAAGGTCGGCCATGGCCTGCGTGATCCGGTCCTGCGCGACCTTGGCCGGGGTCACGTCGCGGAAACTCCATACCCGCCCGACCACCCGGTCCGCGACCTTCTGCGGGCGGGAGTAGCGTTCGAAGGTGCGGCCGTCGTGGAAGTCCAGGACGTCGTGGCTTTCGGAGGCGGGATCGGCGTAGAGGGCGGCGATCTTTTCCACGAACTGCGCGGGGTCCACCAGCTGGTCCAGGACGAATCCCAGCACGGCGCCGTCGTCCTGGGTGGCCAGCAGCTCCCTCGGAACGCCCCACATGGAGATGAACTGGTTGTTGACGCTGGCGATCCGGCCGTCGCCGCCGACGACGAGGATGCCATCAGCCGTGGATTCCAGCGTTGCGCTCAGCAGGGACAGGGCTTCGCGGAGTCCTGCATCGGCTGCGAGCCGGTGGGAGGTGTCGCGGACCGCGACGGCCATGCTGGCGGGGCCGTCGCCGGCATCCTGGACCAGCAGCGAGCAGGCCACTTCGCCCTGGAATTCGGTGCCGTCGCGACGCACCCCGTAGGCCTCGACCGGCGTGAGGCTGGGGGCGGCGTCCTTGCGGAGGGCGAAGAAGAGCCGGTGGAAGCCGCTGCGGAACCCTTCGGCGACGAGCATGCGGTGGTCCTGGCCCACGAGCTCCTCGCGGGAGTAGCCGAACATGCGCTCCGCGGCGGCGTTGACGAGGCGGATAATGCCGTCCTCGGAGATCACGAGGAGGGCATCGGGGCTGGATTCCAGCACCGCCGCGACGCCGGGCGCCGGGTGCGCGGGCGCCGTCACGGAGCCACTGCCTTGCGAATTTGAGACCACCGGTAGTTCATATAGAGTCCTCCCCTCTGGAAATCATAGGGGCCTTCCGGCTGGGCGCTGACCACGTGGGCCCGGCGTTTCCACGGCCGGGCTTCAGCGGCTGGGCGTCACAGGGCGGGCTTCAGGGGGTTGGAGCCTCGGCGGTTGCGCTGGACTGAACCGGCCGGTGGCCCGCGGCCGCGCCCGGGCGGGTGGCGCCCGGGCAGGTTTCGCGGCCCCGGCCCAGGCCGCGGACCGTCCAGCCCGCCGCTTCCCAGACGGAGGCGTCGACGACGTTCCGGGCGTCCAGCAGAATCCGGCGCCGGACCAGGGCGCCGGTGTCGGCCGGCTGAAGCGAGGCGTATTCGTCCCATTCGGTCAGCAGCAGAACGAGTTCGGCCCCCTCCAGCGCCTGGGACGTGCACGGCTCGAAGCGCAGCTGCGGACAGCGGAGCCACGCGTTGTTGATCGCGGCAGGGTCGGTCACCGTGACATGGGCGCCGTGCGATGCCAGCTGGAGGGCAACGTCCAGGGCGGGGGAGTCCCGGATATCGTCCGTGTCCGGCTTGAAGGCAGCGCCGAGCACCGTGACCCGGCGGCCGCTGAGCTGGCCGCCGCACAGTTCCCGGGCCAGTTCGACGGTGCGGGACCGCTGGTCGCGGTTGATGGAATCCACCACGCCCATCCATTGGTCCACCGAATCGACGCCCAGCCCGGCGGCCTGGACCCGGAGGGAGCGGATGTCCTTGGGCAGGCAGCCGCCGCCGAAACCCAGGCCGGCGTGCAGGTACCGGCTGCCGATGCGCGGATCAAGGCCCATCGCCGAGCCAAGCTGCTGCACGTCGGCGCCTGTGGCGTCGCAGAGTTCGGCCATGGCGTTGATGAAGCTGAGCTTGGTGGCGAGGTATGCGTTCGATGCCGACTTGATCAGTTCCGCGGTGGCGAAGTTGCAGTCCAGCCGCGGGATCCCGGCGGCCAGCAGGGGCGCGTAGACGGTATCGAGGGCCGCGGTGATGGCTTCGCCGGTCGTGCCGTCCCCGGGGACGCCGTAGACCAGGCGGTCCGGGACCAGCGAGTCCCTGACCGCGGTGCCCTGGCGCAGGAATTCGGGGTTCCAGCCCAGCAGCACGTCCGGGCGCTCGCCCAGCACACCACTGAGCATGTCCACCGTTCCCACCGGAACGGTGGACTTGCCCACCACAGCGGACCCTGCGGCCAGATGGGGGAGGAGCGCCCGAGTGGCCGCGACAAGGTAACTGAGGTCGGCGCCGTCGGAGGTCTTGGACTGCGGAGTGCCCACGCAGAGGAAATGCAGCTCGGCGCCGGCGGCGTCGGCGAAGTCCGTGGAGAAGCTGAGCCGGCCGGTGGCGATGCCGTCCCGCAGGAGTTCGTCCAGCCCCGGTTCGAAGAACGGCGCCGCGCCGCGGCCCAGCTGCTCGACCTTGGCGGCGTCGACGTCGATCCCCACCACGCTGTGGCCCATCGACGCGAGGGTGGCCGCGTGCACGGCCCCCAGGTAACCGCAGCCGATCACGGAAATTCTCACAGGGCGACTCCTTGGGGTGATGTGGCGGCGATGTCGGCGGCGAGGACCGCGTGGAAGTGCTGGACCAGTTCGGCACCGAGGGCGGACCACGTCCGGCCCTGGACCGAGGCGTGGGCCGCCGCGGCGAACGCGCGGCGCTTGGCGTCGTCGCCGATCAGATCCACCACGTGGTTCCGCAGCGCGGCCAGGTCGCCCGGTTTGTACAGCCAGCCGGTGCGGGAGTTCTCGACGAGGTCCAGCGGCCCGCCGCGGCCCGTGGCGACCACCGGCACGCCCGAGGCCATCGCCTCCTGGATGGTCTGGCAGAAGGTCTCGAACTCGCCGGGGTGCACGAAGAGATCGAAGGACGCCACGGCCCGGGCCAGTTCCTCGCCGCCAAGGAATCCGGTGAAGACCGCGTCGGGCAGGGCTGCCCCGAGGGCCTGGCGCTGCGGTCCGTCGCCCACGATCACCAGCCGGGTGCCGGGAATATCGGCCAGCACCGCGAGGTCCTGCACCTGCTTTTCCACCGCGAGCCGGCCGACGTAGCCGATGATGCGCTCGCCGGCCGGGGCGACGGCGGCCCGCCATCCGGCGTCGCGCTTGTCCGGGGAGAACCGCTGCGTATCCACTCCGCGCCGCCACATCTCGACCCGCGGAATGCCGCGGCCGCGGAGCTGGTTGAGCGCGAAGCTGGAGGGGACGAGGGTCCGGGAGGCGAGCAGGTGGATGTTCTCCACCCGGTTCCAGGCCCAGTTCTCCAGGAAGGGGACGCCGTAGCGCCCGGCGTAGCCCGGGACCTCGGTCTGGTAGATGGCTAAGGTGGGGATCCCCAGCTGGTGGGCGGCCTGCGCCGCGCGCCAGCCGAGCACGAACGGCGACGCCAGGTGGACCACGTCCGGTGCATATTCGGCAAGGATTCGCTTGACCCGATTGACACCGCCCATCGCCACCCGCACGTTCGCGTAGCCGGCCAGCGGAACCGAGGGCAGCCGGTGGACATGCGCCCCGCAGACCTCGGTGGGGGCCTCCGCGTCCTGCGTGGACGGCGCGATCACGAGCACGTCGTCTCCGCGTTCCTGCAGATGCTCCAGGACCCGCAGGATGGAGTGCGTAACCCCGTTCATTAGCGGCAGGAATGACTCAGCAACAATTGCGATCCTCACCCCTCCACGGTGCGCGGGCAGGCTTTCGGGGCGGGGGCGGGCGCATGGCGGGGGAGGGAAGAGTGGGTTAACAGGGCGGGTGCTCAGCCCGGCCGGGGGTTCGGACCCGGGTTGGGTGGGTGGTTGGGGAGCACACGCGAGCCCAGGCCGCCCACTGAGCATGCCCTCCCGCCGGGTTCAGGAGTGGACATAGTGCCCATATGCGCGCTCGCTGTAGCGAACAATGGGCATGTCCAGCCGGGACCTGTCAGCGACTGGGTTCAGGAGTGGACATAGTGCCCATATGCGCGCTCGTTCCCGCAAAGAAATGAGCATGTCCGCCAGGGGCTGGTCCGGGGACTGGCCAAGCCCTGGAGATTGTTCCGGGCAGCCCTCGCGTGAGGGCAGAACAGGCGTCAACGTTGGATGGCTGACCGGCCGGACACCCGAACAAGGAATCGATTCGCCAGGGATGGCCGCTAAACCACCCCGCAAAGCGACCATTTGCGGCAAATGGATGACACTGTCCCGCCGCGGACCTTACGGCTCCAGACTGCGGGCGTCGATTCGCCAGGGATGGCCGCTAAGCCGGACCCAAATATAGGGATGGCCGCTAAGCCGGACCCAAATATATAGGCCAGATTCGGGATATGGGCGCACGCTCCGCCCGACCCCGGCCAACAAATCCGCCGTAAAATTGAAGCCAGGGGTGATTCAGAAATGTCCGGGTCAATCGTCGTCTTCCTGATCCTGTTGGCCATCATCGTGCTGGTGGGTGTGACCGGCACTGTGGTGATGGTCTTGCGCAACGGGCGCGGCCCAAACCCGCGGGAGGCCGCGGAGCGTCCGTGGATGGCGGGCGACCAGCCGAGCATGCCGTACTCCGTGTGGCGCAGCTAGCCGCGGGTGTCCTTCCTCAAAACGTCCGGCAGCTCATCAACGTAGACAGTTTGCGGCGGCTCGTAGTAGATGACCATGACCTCCTCGCCCACCGCGAAGACACTGGCCTTGTCGAACGGGTGGGCGTGGAAGGCGCTTGTTCCGCCACGGAACGGCAGCATGACTTCGCCGATGGTGCCCGGCGCGATGCGTCCGGTAACCCGTCCGATCCTGCCGGTGAGGCTGCGGTCAACGTCCTTGTGCATCACGCATCCGGAGCTTTCGTGGGCCCCTTTGAATCGCCCCGGCCGTTCCTCAGCGCCGACCTGAGGGCGGGGAGATAGTCTCCCACCTGGGCCAGGATTCCGCCGATCATGCGGTTGATGCCTTCGCCGCCGTTGAGGACGGTCAACTGGCCCACGTGGGCGAAGGGTTCCGCTGCTGCCGCGATGATGGCCGGCATGTTCTCGGCCAACTGCTGCGATATGACCGCTTCCTGGTTGGCGCCCAGGGCCTCAGCGCGTGCCTTGATGCCGTCCGCCTCGGCCAACGCCTTGGCCTTGATCGCCGAGGCAGCAGCATCGCCGCGGGCCTTGGTGGCCGCCGCCTCCGCCTCGCCGGTAACCCGGGTGGCCCCGGCGGCCGCTGCGGCTGCCGTCGCATTGGCATTGGCCTGCAGTTCCGTGCGCCTGGCATTGACCTCAGCTTCGAGTTCCGTGCGCCGGGCCAGCGCCTCGGCGGCGCTGATGTCGGCGGACTTCTGGCCCTCGGCATCGGTGCGCTTGGCATAGGCCTTGGCGTCGGCGGGCTTCCGGACGGTGGTCTGCAGTTTTTGTTCCTCCCGGTCCGCTTCCAGCTTGGCCACTTCAGTCTCCTGGACCACCACCTGCTGGCGCGCCGTCGCGTCGGCGAGGGGGCCCGCCTGGGCGGCCTGCGCCCTGGCCCGTTCGGCGTTGGCCTGTGCCTCGGATTGCCGGATGGCCGAGATGCTCCGTGCGTCCGCGATCAGCGCCTCCGCTTCGGCTTCCTTTTCTGCGGCCTCTCGGTTCCGGGTGGCCTCGGCGATGCGCGCCTCCATCTTGACCTGGGCGATGTGGGGCTTGGCGATGTTCTCGATGTAGCCTGTGGGATCCTGCAGGTCCTTGATCTGGAGCGAATCGACCACCAGTCCGAGCTTTTCCATTTCCACACCGCTGGCGCTGCGGACCTGTGAACCGAGCTTGTCGCGCTCGCGGATGATTTCCTCCATGGTCATGCTGCCGATGATCGAGCGCAGGTGCCCCTCGAAAACGTTGTAGACCTGGCTTTCCATTTTCGGCTGCTGGCCGAGGAAACGCCGCGCGGCGTTGGCGATGAACGGCGGGGCGTCCCCGATCTTGTAGATGACAACACCTTCGACGATCACCTGGATGCCCTGCGATGTCACGCAGGAAACTTTGAGCTCGGTTTCATTGAGGGTCAGGGACAGGGTTCTGACGGTCTGCAGCCCGGGAAACACCAGCGCGCCCTTGCCGGTGACGATCTTGAAGTCCATTCCCTCCCTGGTTTCCAGGGTCCCCCGCGTCAGGCCCGAGATGATGAGGGCCTCATTGGGTTCAGCCACTTTCCACATCAGTTTGGTGGTCAGCCAAATAACGGCGATGACTACGGCCGCTCCGATGAGCACGGCCAGCAGCGGGGCGAAGGCTGAAAAATCCGGCATACCAGGTCCTTTCACGATGCTGGAAATGGTGGTGCGGCACGGCCCCCAACCGTTCCGCCGATAGAACCCGGCCGGACGTGAATGCGGACGTGCAGGGCCGCCAATCCAGCTGTTGTAGACAGTCTGATGCGCCCCCGGCCGTAAAGTCCAGCGATTGGATGCCGCGGGGGCAAAAGCCCCTGTTGCGGACCGCGCCGGCGTGGAAAGGTGGGGTGGGGACCATGGTGCTGTCCCGGGGAGGGATTCGCGATGCATGTCGGATCCGCAGCGATCGGGACGGCGTGGGACCTCTGGCGGGCTGAGCGGGAAGGCCCCGAAGGGATCGCCCGCCGCCAGCACGCCCGGCTTACGGAGCTCGTGGAGTTTGCGCGGTCCGCTTCGCCCTACTACCGCCGCCTGTACCGGGACGTGCCGGAGCGCGTCACGGATCTGCAGCAGCTTCCCCATGTCAGCAAAAGGGAACTGATGGCGAACTTTGACGACTGGGTGACAGACCCGCACATCACCTTGGCGAACCTCGAGGCGGAACTGCTATCTGACCTATCCCAGCTCGGAAGGTCCTATCGCAGCAAGTACCTGGTGGTGACCACGTCCGGCACCACCGGGGAGCCGGCCATCCTGGTTCACGACCGGACATCGTGGGTGGTGGTCAATCTCGTGGTGCGGGTCCGTGAGCGCCGGACCCTGGTCCGGACTGCTGAAGTGCGGGAGTTTCTGCGCCATGGGCTGCGGGCCGCGGCCCTTGTCGCGGGCGGCGGCCACTTCGCGGGCGTGGTCCTGACGGAATCCGCCCGGCGCCGCAGCCCCGCCATCGCCCGGCGGGTCCGGGTCTTCTCCGTGCTGAGGCCTCTCGCCGATCTTGTGCAGGAGCTCAACGACTTCCAGCCCACGGTGCTTTACGGCTATCCGAGCGCGATGCTGCAGCTGGCCGCGGAGCAAACGGCCGGGCGGTTACGGATCCGTCCCGTCCTGGCCATTAGTTCCGGCGAGAACCTGTCCTCTGCCGGACGCGCCGAGATCGGAGCGGCGCTCGGCTGCAGGATCACCGAACGCTACCTTTCCTCGGAAGTCCCTGCCCTGACCAGCCGGTGCCGGTGCGGCGCGTTCCACGTCAATTCTGACTGGCACATCCTCGAGCCGGTGGACGCGGACTACCGGCCGGTGCCCGACGGCGTCACCTCCCACACGGTACTGGTCACCAACCTGGCCAACCGGGTGCAGCCCATAATCCGCTACGACCTCGGAGACCGGGTCACGATTGCCACATCCCCGTGCCCCTGCGGCAGTCCTTTTCCTGCAGTGAAAATCGAAGGCCGTTCCGGGGACTTGCTCTCCTTCGGGGCGCCCGACGGTCGACAGGTCACGGTCCTGCCGCTTGCACTGGGGACGGTGGTCGAGGAGACCGCCGGGGTGCGCCGCTTCCAGGCAATCCGCACCGGCCCGGATGCCCTGCGCCTGCGGCTGGAGCTTGCGCCGGGTGCCGACAGGACGCAGGTGCAGAAAGCAGTCGAGGAGCGGCTGGGCAGCTTCTTCGCGGCCCAAGGTGCCGGAACTGTCGCCATCGAACATGCAGATGAGCAGCCCCGGCCCGACCGCAGCGGCAAGTTCCGGCAGGTCTGGTCCGCTTGAGCGCGGGCGGCCTCCGGAACGAAGCGGCGATGGAGGCCCAGGTCATGCGGCTATGCCGGCGCGGGCCTACTGCGGCCCCAGGAGCTCCCGGGCCTGCCGCTGGGCCTCGAGCTGGTCGTCGGTGACTGTGGATCCGCGGAGGAACCCGGCGTCGGCGATGATCCGGCGCAGCTCGGCCACGGTCCGCGGAGTGCTCACGCTTTGGTGGGCCATGGCGTGACAGTTGGCGCAGAGCGGGACGAGGTCGGTGATGGGATCGAGCTGGTAGTCGCTGCCGAGCTGGGACACCGGGACGAGGTGGTGGACCGGGATGAAGTCCAGGCCGATCTCGCCGTACGTCTGCTCGAAGGAAAATCCGCAGGCCGCGCAGTTGGTGCCGTGGAGCGCAACGCAGGCCCGCCGGGCGTCGGGGTCCTGTTCGTAGCGGTTGACCTCCACCCGGGTGACCGCGTCCTGCGGGTAGGTGCCGGGGCCGGGTCGAGTGGGGTCCGGGCCGGGCGGAGGCCCGAACTCACGCCACAGGGCCCTGATGCCCGCTTCGTCGGCCGGATCAACGCTCAGCTCGGCGGCATCAGCGCTTTCCCACGGGACCGCGGGGACCGAATCCAGGAGAACGTCGACGGCGATCTGCTCGCCGGGCGGTAGGAGGGCGTCGAAGGCGACCTGCACATACAGCTGGCTCCGGTCCGTCGCCGCCCCCGCTGGAATGGGCGAATGTGGCCCGGGTTCAGGCTGCTCCGAGACCACGATGCCGTGGCCAATAAGTCCCCGGCCATGGTCTCCCTGCAAGAGCAGCCAGGCATCCGTTCCGGCAGCGATGTTCCAGGGGCGGCCCACGCTCCACCGCTGGAGGTGCATGCCGGTCGCGGCGACGCGCTCAACGACGCCGGCGTAGGTCCAGTCATTCCAGCGGTCCGGGTTCCAGCCCAGGATGATGGCGGTCATCTGGCCATTCTCGCAGGAGTGGTCCCTGTGAGTGGCAGCCTGCGATTCGGCGATTGGACGCACATGGTCGCTAAGCCGGGGTGAATAGCGGCCACTTGTGGTGAATGGGTGCGCCAGGGCGGGCTCGTAGCGGCCACTTGTGGTGAATGGGTGCGGGCGGACACGCTCGTAGCGGCCATTTGTGGTGAATCGGTGCCGACGGGCGGGTGCGCGCGCGGCGAACACCAGCGCCGGGAGTGTTCCAGCGCCGGAGGAGCCGCTCAGCGGCCGGCGGCCGCCCCTGCAGTCAGCCGGCACAGCCTGCCGTAGCGGTCCGCCAGTTCCTCGGGGGTGAGTTCGCCGTCGATCCGGTACCACTGCGCCACACCGGTGCACATCGTGGTGATGGCGCGGCTGGTCTCGCGGGGGTGGGGCGCGTCGAAGATCCTGGCGGCCACACCCTCGTCGATGATCCCGCTGAGCAGCGCCTGCTGCCGGTCGCGGGCCGCAATGTGTTCGGCGCGGGCGGATCCCTCCAGGCTGCGGATCTCGCTGAGGGCGATGAACGCGAGCCCGCCCCGGTGTGCGTGGAAGAGGGTGAGGCAGCGGATCAGCCGGTCGAACCTGTCCAGCACCGACTGCGGCCCGTCGGCCAGGGCGGCCGTACTCCGGTTCCAGAGCTCGTTCATGGCCTCGTCGTCGAGGGCCACGAGCAGTGCCTGCTTCGAGGGGAAGTGGTGGTACAGGCCGGGGACAGACAGGCCCGCCCGGGTGGCGACCTGGCGGATCGTCGTCCCGTGGTAGCCGTTTTCCATGAAGCAGGCCAAGGCCGCCGCCAGGGCCGGACGGAGGGCAGGCGGCGAGAAATCCTGCCACCCTCCGGCGGCGCTCGCAGCCCCCGGGCGCACCGCGCCCGTTGCCGCGGCCGGCGTCGTTGATTGCCTGGCAGCTTGTCCGACCATGTCCCCGTGACCCCTTGCCGTAGTTGTGTATCTACACTATATTCGATGAAACCGATCGAGCGCTCGGTAAAGTAGGCCAAGTCACACAAAGATTCACCGTCCTCTGTTCAACGAAGAAGAGACTCATCGCCGTGAACGAAACCGCAGACCCACCCTGGACCGCCCTGTATCCCGACGGCGTCCCGCCCCGCATCCGGCCGGCGGCCGCGACCATCAACGACGCCTGGGCCCAACGCGTCCGTGAAGCACCGGAGGCCACCGCCGTCACCTACTTCGACCAGTCGCTGTCCGCGTCCGACGTCGACTCGCTCACCGATGCGCTCGCCGTCGAACTTCAACAGCGGGGCGTTGGCCCCGGACGTGCCGTCGGCATCTACCTGCAGAACATCCCGCAGTTCGCCCTGTCCATGCTGGCGATCTGGAAGGCCGGGGGAACGGCGCTGATGCTGAACCCGATGTACAAGGGCAAAGAGCTCCGCAACATCATCGACGACTCGGGCGCCGTCGGGATCGTCTGCCTGGACCGCGAGCTCGACGGCGTGACCGAGACGCTCCTCGGCAGCAGCGTGGCGTGGACGATCACCACCTCGGACCTGGACTTCCAAAGCGAGGACGATCCGCGGGTCTTCCGCTCGCCGGACCGGCTGGAACGGACGGGGGAGGACCTGCACTCGATCCTCCAGCGGAGGTCCGGCCAGGTCCCGGTGCCGCCGCCGCTCACCGGGGACAGCGTGGCGCTGCTGACCTATACCTCGGGAACCACCGGCCCGGCGAAGGGTGCCCTGGGAACCCATAGGAACGTGCTGGCCGTCGCCACGGGTTACGCGCAATGGCAGGATCTGGCGCCGGGCGACGTGGTGCTCGCCGTCGCACCCCTCTTCCACATCACGGGTGCGGTGGCCACCGCGGTGACGGCCCTCATCCATCCCGTGAACCTGGTGTTCATCAACCGGGTCCGCCCGGACGTCATCCTCGAGTCCTTCAACCGGCACGGCGTGACCCACATCATCGGGTCGATCACCGTGTTCAATGCGCTCCTGGACCTCGCCCACGCGACGGCCGCGGAGTTCGCGACCCTCAAGTACATCTATTCCGGCGGGGCGCCCATCCCGCCGGCCACGGTGGCCGCCTTCCAGGCACGGTTCGGGCAGTACATCCACAACGTGTACGGCATGACCGAGACGGCCTCGGCGGTGATCGCCGTCCCGCCCGGCTCGGTGGCGCCGGTCGACCCCGCCAGCGGCACGCTCGCGATCGGCGTGCCCTTGCCGAATCTCCTGGCCCGGGTCATTGGCCTCGACGGCGAACCGGTTCCGGACGGGGAGCCGGGGGAACTGGAGCTCAGCGGGCCGCAGGTGACCCCGGGCTACCTGAACAAGCCGGCGGAAACAGCAGCGGCGATTCCCGGCGGCCGGCTGCGGACCGGGGACGTCGCCATCATGGACGAGGCCGGCTGGATCTACCTCGTGGACCGGATGAAGGACCAGATCAACGTCTCCGGCTACAAGGTGTGGCCCCGGGAGGTCGAAGACGCCCTCTACGAACATCCGGCGGTCCTCGAGGCGGCCGTGGTCGGCCAGCCGGACAGCTACAGCGGCGAGGCGGTGGTCGCCTACGTCTCCCTGAAGGCCGGCGAACATGCGACCGACGCCGAACTGGTCTCCTTCGCCAAGGAGCGGCTGGCCGCCTACAAGTATCCGCGCCGGCTCTACATCCTGAATGATCTCCCCAAAACACACACCGGCAAGATCCAGCGGCGCGAACTCCGCGGCCTGAACCTGAAGGACTGAACGTGACCGGACAGAACGAAACCCAGCCCACCATCCCGCACCGGCTCGACGGCAAGACCGCCCTGGTGACCGGCTCCAGCCGCGGCATCGGCCTGGCCATCGCCCGGCGGCTTGCTGCGGAAGGCGCGCGGGTCATCCTGACGGCCAGGACGCAGGAAACCCTCGACGACGCCGTCGCAACTTTCCCCGCCGGCACCGCGTACGGCGTCGCCGGCAAGGCGGACGACGCCGGGCACCAGCAGGCGGTCTTCGAGCTGATTGCCCGCGAAACCGGGGGCCTGGACATCCTGGTCAACAACGCCGGCATCAATCCGGTCTACGGTCCGCTGGCCGACCTCGATCTCGACGCCGCACGCAAGGTCTTCAACGTCAACGTCATCGGAACCCTCGCCTGGGTGCAGGGCGCGCTGTCCCACCCCGGGCTGGCCTTCCGGGACCGCGGCGGCTGCGTCGTGAACATCTCCTCCGTCACCGGCGACACGCCGTCCGAAGGGATCGGGCTCTACGGCATCAGCAAATCCGCGGTCTCCCACCTGACCCGCACCCTCGCCGTCGAGCTCGGCCCCGAGGTCCGCGTCAACGCCGTTGCCCCCGCCGTCGTCAAGACCCAGTTCGCGAAGGCGCTCTACGAAGGCAAGGAAGCAGAGGTCGCCGGGCACTACCCGCTCAAGCGGCTCGGCGTGCCCGAGGACGTCGCCGCCGCCGTCGCGTTCCTCGCTTCGCCGGACGCCGGCTGGATCACCGGCCAGATACTCACGGTCGACGGCGGTCTGCTCGCCGCCGGCGGCACCGCCTAACCCCCGCCTTCAGCGCCCCAACCCGTCCGCGCCTCACCCTCAGCGCCCCAGCGCCCCAGCGCCTCACCCTCAGCGCCCCAGCGCCCAGCCCGTCCGGCCCGAAAGGACCTCCCATGAACCAAAGCTCCCTGCCTCCCGCCGTCGAAGACCTCCGGCTCCGCACCCGCGACTTCATCCGCGGCGTCGTGATTCCTGCCGAGCCGCGGCCGGGCGAACGCCTCGACGACGGTCTCCGCCGCGAACTCGGCGAAGCCGCCAAAGCTGCCGGTGTGTTCGCCCCGCACGTCCCCGTCGCCTTCGGCGGCCAGGGCCTGCCGGTGGACCAGTGGTCCCCGATCTTCCAGGAGGCCGGCTATTCCCCGATCGGGCCGGCCGTCCTGAACTGCATGGCGCCGGACGAGGGCAACATGCACATGCTGAACATCATCGGCACCGAGCAGCAGAAAAAGCAGTACCTTGCCCCGCTCGCGGCCGGCGACACCTTCTCCTGCTTCGGGATGACCGAGCCGCACCCGGGGGCGGGTTCGGACCCCGCAGGGCTGCTGACCACCGCGGTCCGCAACGGCGACTCCTGGACCATCACCGGGGACAAGCGCTTCACCAGCGGGGCCGAGCACGCCGGCTTCGCGATCGTCATGGCACGGACGCCCGATGCCGGGACCGGGACGGACAGCGCGACAATGTTCCTGGTGGACATGGATGCCCGGGGTGTCCGGCTGGGCAACCCCATCCACACCATTGACCGCACCATCGCCGGCGGGCACCCGAACCTGCACTTCGAGAACGTGGTGGTCGGGCCGGAGGCGGTGCTCGGCGAAGTCGGCCTCGGCTTCAAATACGCCCAGGTCCGGCTGGGACCGGCCCGGCTCACGCACTGCATGCGCTGGCTCGGCCTGGCCCGGCGCGCGCTGGACATCGCCCTGGACCGGACCGACACGCGGGAAATATTCGGCTCGCCCATCGCGCAGCTCGGCATCGCCCAGGAGATGATCGCCCAGTCCGTGATCGACATCGAAACCTCGGACGCGATCATCACCAAGACCGCCGCCCTCCTGGTCTCCGATCCCAAGGCCGGCTCGGCGATGTCCTCGATCGCCAAGGTGCACTGCTCGGAGGCTGTCTTCCGGGTGATCGACCGGGCCATCCAGCTCTGCGGAGGCGACGGGGTCTCCGACGGGCTGCCGCTGGCACAGTACGCCGCCGAAGTGCGTCCGTTCCGGATTTACGACGGCGCCAACGAGACCCACAAGTGGGCCATCTCGCGGCGCGCCTCGTCGCAGCGGCGGCGCGCGGTTGCCGGGGGCGAGCCGTTCCTTGGCACGGCCAGGTTCCCCGAAGGAGCCGGATCATGACGCCCGCGGAGGCAGCCGGAGCGGCCCAGCCCGAGGTCGTCGACAGCCCGGAGCAGGCCGCCTCGCTGACCCGGCCGCCGCTGCTGATCCTGGACTCCGTCCGCGACTTCCTGGACCAGGAAGGTCTGGGTTCCGGCCCCCTGGAGTGGGAAAGGATCGGCGACGGCCAGTCGAACGTGACCTTCCGGATCCGCCGGGACGGGGCCGACGTCGTGCTCCGCCGCGGACCCCGGCCGCCGCTGCCCAAATCCACCCACGACATGGTGCGGGAAGCGCGGATCCAGCTGGCCCTGGCACCGCTGGGCATGCCCGTTCCGCGGATCCTTGCCGTGTGCGGGGACGAGGCCGTCCTCGGGGTGCCGTTCTACCTGATGGAACACCTCAACGGCGCGGTCCTCACCGACACGGTACCCCGGCACCTCGACCCCCTCTCGGCGCGCCGGGCAACGAGCGAGGCCGTGGTGGACACCCTCGCGGACCTGCACTCCCTGGACGTGTCCGGCGGCGAGATCGCCCGGATCGGCCGCCCCCAGGGCTACCTCGAACGCCAGGTCGCCCGGTTCGCCGCGCTGTGGGACGTCAACACGACACGGGACATGCCCGCCGTCGGACGCCTGGCGGCGTGGCTGGAGGAAAACCGGCCGGAGAGCCAGCGCGACTCGGTGATCCACGGCGACTACCGCACCGGCAACCTGATGTTCGCCCCGGACGGCCCGCCGCGGGTGACCGCCGTGCTCGACTGGGAAATGGCCACCCTGGGGGACCCGCTGGCCGATCTCGGCTATCTGACCGCGACCTACGCCGACGCCGACGAGCCGTTCACGACGATGGAACTGACGCCGGTCACCCGGCTTCCGGGGTACCTGCGGCGGCAGGAGCTGATCGACCGGTACCAGGAGCGGATGTCCCTGGACCTCACGCCGCTGCCCTGGTACCAGGCCCTGGCCCTGTGGAAAGCCGCGATTTTCAGCGAGGCGATCCATACCCGCTGGCTGCGCGGCGAACGTCCGGGCGACACCGGGTTCGGCGCCGCCATGGAACACGGCGTGCCGCAGCTGCTCGACGTCGCCGAACGGCTCGCGACCCGCCTGAAGTAAGCCAGCGCCGGCGGGACGTCCCCGCGGGCCGTCCGCTCCTGAGCTGTGGCCGCCACCGGCGCCACGGCCTCCTCAGTCATTGCCTCAGAACCCGAATTCCTCATACAGCGCAGTAGGGAAGGAACCACCATGGACAGCACCATCCGACTTGAGGCTGCCCCGCCGTCCGGGCAGCAACAGAGCCGTTCCGATCAACGCTCCAAACGGCGTTCCATGTTCGCCAGCACCATCGGAAACGTCCTGGAGTGGTACGAGTGGAGCGCCTACGCCGTCTTCGCGCCGTTCATTGCGGCCGCGATGTTCGACTCCAAGGACCCCGTCTCGGCGCTGCTCTCCACGCTGGCGGTCTTCGCCGTCGGCTTCCTGATGCGCCCGCTGGGCGGCATCGTGTTTGGCCGGATCGCGGACCGGCGCGGGCGCAAGTTCGTTTTGATCACCACCATGCTCATCATGGCCGGCGGCTCGCTGCTGATCGGGCTGATGCCGACCTATGGCCAGGTGGGAATCTGGGCCTCCGTGCTCCTGTTGCTGGCCCGGGTTGCCCAGGGCTTCGCCCACGGCGGGGAGTCCGCCACGGCCAACACCTACATCGCGGAGATCGCGCCTCCGGCCAAACGCGGGCAGTGGGGAAGCATCGTTTTCGTAGCCATCTTTGGCGGCTCGGTTCTGGCCTATATTGTGGGCGGCGGCGTGACCAGTGTTCTGGGCGCGGCCGGTGTTGCCCAATGGGGCTGGCGCATCCCCTTCCTCCTCGGGGCCGTGCTGGCGCTGGCTGCGCTCTACCTTCGCCGGAGCATGGAAGAGAGCGAAGTCTTCGAAGCCAAGGCGGCGGCCGCCGAGGTTGCACCCATCCCGCGCAAGGCCATCATCCGCGCGGTGCTGCTCATGATCGCCATGACCTCGGGCATCACCGCTGCCCACTACACCTGGACCTCCTACGCCTCGACCTTCGCCATCACCCAGCGGGGGATGGATCCGCAGACCGCATACTGGGCCTCCGTGGTCGCACAATCGCTGGCCCTCATCAGCCTGCCGTTCTGGGGCCGGCTCTCGGACCGGATCGGGCGCAAGCCCCTGCTGATCGGCTTCTCCGTGGCCATGGTCGCCTCGCAGTTTCCGCTGATGGGCATGATCACGAGTGATGGCTGGACACTCGCCGTCGCCGCCAGCCTGGCCCTGTGCATCGTCGCCATCCCGGGGGCGCTGCTCGCCGCCGTGCTGTCAGAGAACTTCCCCACGAAGATCCGCACCCAGGGCATCGGCTTTGCCTATTCCTTGTCGGTCGCGGTCTTTGGCGGAACGGCACCCTACCTGAATGCCCTCTTCAACAGTTGGAGCCTGGGCTGGCTATCCAACGTCTACATCATCGTGCTCTGCCTCGCCACGGCGCTCGCGGTGTTCAAGCTCCCTGAAACCAAGGGCATCGACCTCAACGACGCCTGAGTTCCCCCGTGGGCCGGTCCGGGTCCCGCGCTGCCGGCCAGGCAGTGCGGGCTGTGGGCCGCGGATTGCCTGGCTGCGCATGGGGGCAGCCATTGGACGCAAGTGGCCGCTATTCGGGGATCAGTAGCGGCCACTTGTGGTGAATGGGTGCGGCCCGGGGGTTTCGTAGCGGCCATTTGTGGTGAATGGGTGCGGACGGGGTCTCATAGCGGGCCATTCGTGGCGAATGGGTGCGGCCCGGGGGTTTCATAGCGGCCATTTGTGGTGAATGGGTGAAGACAGGGGCTATGCGAGGAGGCATAGCGGCCATTTGTGGCGAATGGGCGGAGGTTCGGCCGCCGACGCCACGCGAGGCCCACGCGAGGAACCTGTCGGAGCCCGGCTGCCGCCCGCGGGCCCACCGAGGCCCGCTCCCGCACCCGCACCCGCGGGCCCGCCCGCGCCGCCACCAGCCGCCGCCGGACACAAAGAAAGCTGGTGCAGCCACTGCGTTTCCGCGGGGCGACTGCACCAGCAGGTAGTACGAATTTTCAGATTGCTATGAAACGTTACTCATTCGCGGCTCCCTTTTTCCCGGTTGTTTGCTCTACCGGGTCTTTGCGTCCTCGGCCAGATGCCTCGACATCAGCCAACCGGCGCCTACCATTGCAATGCCCATGATCATAAAGGCCCAAACATCTGCGGCGTTCAGCGACAGGAAATTGGCCGCCGACCCCACCCCAACAATGAGCCCGTAGACGCTAAGGACGATGTACAGCAGGCCAAAGCCCATAAGGAAGTTCCGGGCACCCATGGGGTTGTTCCGGGACATGGCCAGGCCGGTGGCGCCGATCGCTAGCTGAACGATGTTCAGCAGCATCGATACCTGGAACAGGCCAAGAAACAAGGCCATGGAACCGGGTCCGAAGAACGCCAATGAGCCGTACTGCGTGGTGATGCCGGGGATGAACCCCAGGATGCCCACGACTATAAGGACGATACCCACACCCATGCCAACGTTCTGGACATCTGTCCGTCCGAAGTGAACGCCGTGTGCATGTGGAGATGCGGTAGTCATTTTCTGCCTCCAACCACTGATTGCGGACACTCCAATTTTACGGCGGAGTAGGGAAAAAAGCGCCGGCAGGGCCGGCAGTTGAACGCACCCCCAAACCCCGCGGCCGGGGCAAAATCCCTGCAATATCCGCCGGTTGAGCCTGTCGGAACGGCCCGGGAGGCCGTCACGTGGCACCATGGAACACGATGAAACTGCGCGCTGATCAGACCGGGGAACGTGGACTTCCGATGCCCTTGTGGCTGCAGGGAGCCCTTGAGTCCGCGCAGGCGGCAATAATCTCCGCCCTCGTGGTGGCCGCCCCGATTCTCGCCGTGTGGGCCACCGCCGGATTCCTGAACAGCGCACCCGACGCCCTGGCCCGCCTCGCCGGCCAGGCCTGGCTCCTGATCCACGGCGTTCCGCTGCTGCTGGACACGGCCAACGCCGCCGTGGCCCAGCCGCAATCCGGTGTCCTGTCCCTCACCCCGCTCGGACTGACGCTGATCCCGTTCCTGCTCGCCTGGCGCGCCGGCCGGCGGCTGGCCCGGGCCTCCTACACGGACCAGCTGTGGCAGGCGCTGCTCGGCTCGTGGCTGATGTACGCCGGCTTCGGCCTCGCCACCGGCTTCATCTGCCGCACGGGCGACGTCGGCGTGGGCCTCTGGTCCGCCGCCCTCATCCCGCTGGTCCCGTTCGGGCTCGGCATGGTGATCGGCGCCCGCCGCGAGGCCGGCTCTTGGAGCCGGCTGATCGGCGTCGACGCCGTCGACTGGCTCTCCCGCACCAGCCAGCATTCGCGTTGGGCCGGGTCCTATCTGGGGTCCGCCATCAAAGCCGGCTTCGTGGCGCTGATGGCGGGGCTGGCAATGTCATGCGTGCTCCTCGCCGCCACCTTGTTCATCCACTGGAACCTCGTGATCGCCGTCTACGAAGCGCTCGACGCCGGCGCCATGGGAGGTGCCGTGCTCACCATCGCGCAGCTCGGCTTCCTGCCCAACCTGGCAGTCTTTGCCCTTTCCTGGACCTCCGGCGCTGGCTTCGCCCTGGGCACCGGTTCCCAGGCCGGGGCGCTCGGCACCGCCGTCGGGCCGCTGCCCTCGATCCCGGCGTTGGCGGCGCTGCCGGCCGGGTCGCTGGACTACGGGGTGGTCGCGCTGGTGGTGCCTGTCCTCGCCGGGACCCTGGCCGGCTGGTGGTTCCTGCGCGAGGGCGAAAACCACTTCGACGAATGGCTCTCGATCAAGATCCACGCCCGCTGGTTCACCGCCGCCGCCTCCACGCTTGCGCTCGGCGTCATGGTCGGCAGTGTCGCCGGGCTGCTCGCGGCGGCCCTGGCCTGGATGGCCGGGGGATCCGCCGGCATCGGGCGGCTCACGGAGATTGGGCCCGACCCGCTCCGGACGGCACTGTTCGTGGCTGTGGAAGTGGCGGTCGGCGTCGTGGTCGGTTACGCCGCCGGTCCGTGGCTGGAACGCCAGCAGACGCTGCGCGAAGCGGACCTCGAGCCGGCGTCGTCCCTGTGATCCGGCAGGCTGCTTAGCGCAGCTGCACGGGCATCGATTTCTCCAGCTGGGTCCGGCACATGGACGCGGCCTGCTCGGTCAGGGCCTGACGGCTGCACTGCTGGTAGTCCCGGACCTGGTTGAAGAACAGCGCCGAGGACACGAGCAGCAGCACCTGCACGGCCACCACCACCAGCCCGGAAATCGTCCCGAACAGCACGAACTTGGATTCCTTGAGCTTGGCGTACCGGACGAGCACCATGATGCCGAGCACGATGGCGATCGCCGTCAGGAGCGCACTGAGCCAGAGGTAGCTGATGTCCAGCTGGTAGACGAAGAACGAGCCCAGCACCGCCACGACGAAGCTGCGGAACAGATTGTGGGTTTTCGCCTGCGAGGCTTTGGCCGCGTCGCTGTGCGGGTGCTGTCCGCCCGGGCTGCCGGCGGAGTCGTTCGGGGGATTCATGGTTTCCAGCCTACGCGAGCGGCCCCATAAGCTAGGACAATGCGCATCGTAGTCCTCGTCTCCGGCACCGGCTCCAACCTCCAGGCCGTCATCGACGCCGTGCAAGCGGGCAGGCTCGACGTCGAGATCGCCGCCGTCGGCGCGGACCGGCCCGGAACCTACGGAGTGGAGCGCTCGGCCGCTGCCGGAATCCCGACCTTCGTGGTGGACTTCAAGGCCTACCCGGACCGGGCCGCCTGGAACGCGGCGCTCACCGAGGCCGTGGCCGCGTACTCGCCCGACGTCGTCGTGTCCTCCGGGTTCATGCGGATCGTCAGCGCAGACTTCATCGACGCGTTCGGCGGCAAATATCTGAACACCCACCCGGCCCTGCTGCCGTCGTTCCCCGGCGCCCACGGGGTCCGCGACGCGCTGGCCTACGGCGTGAAGGTCACCGGCTGCACGGTGCACTGGGCCGACGCCGGCGTGGACACCGGCCCGATCATCGCGCAGGAAGCCGTGGCGGTCGGCGACGGCGAGACCGAGGAGTCCCTGCACGAACGGATCAAGGTCGTGGAGCGCCGGCTGCTGGTTTCGACGCTGGCGTCCCTCGCCGCCGCAGAGAAGCCCGCCTGACCTGCCCGTACGACCATCCACCCCGTGCATCCACCCCCTCCGCCCCGTTGCGCTATCACTTTTGGTGCTCTCCAGGGGTCGGTGAGCACCAAAAGTGATAGCGCATCCGGGGGAGGGGAGGGGAGCGGCGGGGAGCGGAGGGGCGGAGGTGGGGCGGCTAGTCGAGCCGGCGCTGTTTCGTTTCCGGCGCGAAGAACGCCGTCCACAGCACGCTGAGCAGCACCAGGCCGCCGGCGAGGGCGAACGAGGTCGCCAGGCCCAGCTCCGGCCAGAGGAACGCCGCGAACACCAGCGGCCCGAAGCCCGCCCCGAGCCGGGAAAACGTCGAGGCCCAGCCGAAGCCCGAGCCGCGCAGCTCCGTCGGGTACAACTCGGAGACGTACGCGTAGAGCACCGGGATGGCCACCTGCACCACGAAGCCGAAGACCAGCAGCCAGAACACGGCCGCCGTCGGGATGTCCACCACAATCGCCACGATCACCAGGGTCAGCGCGGACAGCGGGCCGGTAATCGCCAGGACCCACTTCCGGCCCACGCGCTCCACCAGCAGGGCGGCAACCACCACGCCCAGGAGCCCGACGGCGGCCATGGAGGCGGTGGTGAGGAAGGCCTTGTACTCCTCGAAACCGGCGCCGATCAGGATCCGCGGCATCCAGGTCAGGGACAGGTAGTAGACCAGCAGGATGGAAAAGAACAGCGACCAGGCCGCCGTCGTGATCTTCCAGTCGTACTGCCACAGGGCGCGCAGCTGGGTCCAGGCGCTGCCGGCGGAGAGCCGCGGGGCCTCCTGCGCCTCGGGCAGGCTGTAGACGCGGGGCTCGGCCCCGGTGGCCGCGACGAGGTCGTCGATCACCTTGGCGGCCTCGTCGCGGCGGCCCTTGCGGATCAGGAACAGCGGGGATTCCGGGACGCTGCGGCGGATCCAGAACACCAGCAGCGCCGGGAGCACCATCACCAGCATGGTCAGCCGCCAGTCCCCGTACAGGGCGATCAGCCCGGCGGACACGAAACCGCACAGTGCGGCCCCGATCGGCCACCAGCCGTCCATCGCGGTGAGGACCCTGCCGCGCTGCTTGCGGGGCGTGAATTCGCCCACCAGCGCGTAGTCCACCGGGATGCAGCCGCCCAGGCCGAAGCCGGCCATAAAGCGGAACGCCACAAACCAGAGGAAGTCGGGGGAGAACGCGCCGAGCACGGTGAAGACCGAGAAGATCAGCAGGGTGGCGGTGAAGGCCTTCTTGCGCCCGATCGTGTCCGCGATGGTGCCCCAGACGAAGGCGCCCAGGGCCATGCCGATCAGGTTCGAGGCGCCGATCCAGGCGGCGTCGCCCGGGCTGAGCGACCAGTGCTTGGACAGCAGCGGAATCAGGATGCCGTTGAGCGTCACGTCCCAGGCGTCGAACATAAAGCCCAGGCCGCCGATCAGGAAGATCCGGCCCTGCACTTTCCAACGCCACGGCAGTTCCTGGACCACCTGTTCGCCGCTGGGCACAGTGGTGTACGTATTCATCTCTCAGCCTCCTGGGAAAACTCTACGTGGCCGGGCGCACCGGTTCGGTGCGCTTCATACTCCGGCGCGCGGAAAGGCCCGGTGCGCTGACACGATAAACTGGCCCCATCCCCACCACCCGCGGCCCCGCCGCGATATAAGACGGAGACTTTTGTGAGCTTCACGCAGCTTGACCGTGTATCCATCGACCGTGTCCCCATCCGCCGGGCGCTGATTTCGGTCTACGACAAGACCGGTCTGGAGGAGCTCGCGAGGGGCCTGCACGAGGCCGGCGTCAAGATCGTCTCAACCGGCTCCACCGCCAAGAAGATCGCCGCCGCCGGCATCCCGGTGCAGGAAGTCGAGGAAGTCACCGGCTCCCCGGAAATGCTGGACGGCCGGGTCAAGACCCTGCACCCGCGCGTCCACGGCGGCATCCTCGCCGACCGCCGCGTCCCGGCCCACATGGACACGCTCGCGTCAATGGACATCGAGCCGTTCGACCTCGTGGTCGTGAACCTCTACCCGTTCGTGGAAACGGTGAAGTCCGGTGCCGCGCAGGATGACGTCGTCGAGCAGATCGACATCGGCGGCCCCGCCATGGTGCGCTCCGCCGCGAAGAACCACGCCGCCGTCGCGATTGTGGTGGACCCGTCCTCCTACCACGACGTCGTTGCTGCCGCCGCCTCGGGCGGCTTTGACCTGAAGACCCGGCGTCGGCTCGCCGCCAAGGCTTTCGCGCACACCGCCAGCTACGACACCGCCGTGGCGACCTGGACCGCGGGCCAGTTCCTCGACGAGGACGGCGACGGCGTGATCGACTGGCCCGCCTACGCTGGCCTGGCGCTGGAACGCTCCGAGGTCCTGCGCTACGGCGAAAACCCGCACCAGCAGGCCGCCCTGTACGTGGACCATGCCGCCCCGGCCGGCATCGCGCAGGCCGACCAGCTGCACGGCAAGGCCATGAGCTACAACAACTTCGTCGACGCCGATGCCGCCCTCCGCGCGGCCTTCGACTTCGCCGAGCCCGCCGTCGCGATCATCAAGCACGCCAACCCCTGCGGCGTGGCCGTGGGGTCGGCCGCCGCGGCGGACCCCATCGCCGACGCCCACGCCAAAGCGCACGCCTGCGACCCGGTCTCCGCGTTCGGCGGCGTGATCGCTGCCAACCGCACCGTCACCGCCGGCATGGCCAGGACCGTGGCCGGCATCTTCACCGAGGTCGTCATCGCGCCGGGCTTCGAGGACGAGGCCGTGGAGATCCTGTCCAAGAAGAAGAACATCCGGCTCCTGGCCCTGCCCGATGGCTACGGCCGCTACCCGACCGAGTTCCGCCAGGTCTCCGGCGGCATGCTGGTGCAGGCCACGGACAAGGTCGACGCCGAGGGTGACAACCCCGCCAACTGGACCCTCGCCGCCGGTGACGCCGCCGACGCCGCGACCCTGGCCGACCTCGCGTTCGCCTGGACCGCCTGCCGCGCCGCCAAGTCCAACGCCATCCTGCTCGCCGACAACGGTGCCGCCGTCGGCATCGGCATGGGCCAGGTAAACCGGCTCGACTCCTGCAAGCTCGCCGTCGAGCGGGCCAACTCGCTCGGTGTGAGCGTGGACTCCGAGGTCGACGGCGCGGGCGGCGCCTCGAACGCCGACGCGACCGGAGCCCCCGAGCGGGCCCGCGGCGCCGTGGCGGCGTCGGACGCGTTCTTCCCGTTCGCCGACGGCCTGCAGATCCTGATCGACGCCGGCGTCCGCGCCGTCGTCCAGCCCGGCGGCTCGGTCCGGGACGAGGAAGTCATCGCCGCAGCCAACGCCGCAGGCATCACGATGTACTTCACGGGCGCCCGGCACTTCTTCCACTAGTTCCACCGGCCCCACCAAGCAGCTCGCGCGGGCCCCGCGCGGCCGGCCCCACCAAGAATGGACATGCCCTCCCTTTCCGGAGGACATGTCCATTCTTTGTGCCTACGACTGGACACAAGGGGATTATGTCCAGTGCCGGGTCCGTGCGGAGGGCATGTCCAGCGATGGCGGGGAGGACCAAGCCCGGGATCGCGAGGGCGTGTGGTGGACATGTCCAGTCCTGGCGCCTACGACTGGACATAAGGGGACTATGTCCAATGCCCGGTCCGAGCGGAGGGCATGTCCCGTGGGCAGATGCCACAGCATGCCCCGTGCGGAGGTCGGGAAGCGCAGCAGGGTGCGAAACCAGGGTTAACGCCAAGGCGGGGCCACTTGTTGCCCATCCCCGCTGCTGGAGATGGACCACACGTGACCCCGCGCTGTGTTGGTGCGCTGGTGGCCCGGCTAGGCGGCGGCCGCCGCAGTGGTGTAGGCCTGCTGGATGACGGAGCCCCAGTACGGGCCGTACATCGTGGTGGACTTGCTGCCGTAGCCATAGCTGTTGATCGAGTTCTGGTAGCCGGTGGAGCTGGAACCGATGAACCACGGGCCCCCCGAGGAGCCGCCGGTCATGTTGCAGGGGATTCCCTGGGTGTTGAACTGCGGGTTGTACGGGTCGTTCGTGGCTGTGCCGCTGCAGCTCTTCAGAGACTCGCCGTTGAAGGGTGCCGCCGCCGGGTAGCCGAAGGACTTGTAGCTCAGGCCGCGGGCGGCGTTGAACTGCACGCCCGAGCCGCCGACAACGTCCGCAAGTTTCTGGCCGTTGAGCGTGTTCATGACCGCGAAACCGGTGTCGTAGGTCATGTCACCGCCGGAGCTCCACTGGGTCGGGGTGTAGAGGGCCTTGGCCGTCCACATCCCGTAGGGTGCGGAGCCGTTGAGGTAGGCCGGGACGAAGGTGAACTTGGTGGCGAAGGCGCCGGGGCCCTCGTTGACGCAGTGCCCGGCCGTGGAGACGGTGCTCCTGTTGGTGGAGGAGACCGAGTTGCCCGAGCACACGTAGTTGGTGCCGCCGAGCGTGAAGAAGACCTTGCCGATGTGCTTGACCGGAGTCTCGCTCGCGTTTGTCTTGGTCTGGACTTGCTTCGCCTGCAGGCTGGGCGCCAGGGCCTCGACGGTGCTCGGCGCTGCCGCTTCCGCCGGGCGGTTCAGCGCGGCCGTGGAGTTGGTGCTCCTCTGCTTGGCCTTGTCGGCCAGGACGTCCCCGGGGATGGCATTGCGCATCCGCTCGGCCGTCCAGTACTCGGCGCCGCCGGTCTCGACGACGGTGTGGCTGCTGACCCCCGACGTTTCCGCCGGGGTATTGCCGGGTGCCGGGGCTGCACTTGCTGCGCCCGCGGCGCCCAGGGCCAGCAGTGCCGCTGCGGAAAGGCTGAGGAGGCTGGCGGCCATAGTCTTGGGTGTTCTCATGGTGTCCTAACCGGTGGAAGGCGGGCTGGCCCGGTGGTGGCCGCCGTGATGGGAACGAAACTACGGGACTTTGACGAATATGTAAAGCGTTTTGTCAATTCTTGTCATGGCATGCTGCTGGCGTCATGGAGATCACACCATAGGACGCCGGTAGGCGGCAACCCTGCTCCCTCGGGTAAGTTAGGGGTGTTGAAATGGCAAAAAAATTCCGGAAATACCCAGACCTTCAGGGAGACGCCCGAGCAATGGCAAAGATTATCTATACCCACACCGACGAAGCGCCGATGCTGGCCACCTATTCGTTCTTGCCGATTGTCGAAGCCTTCGCTTCGACGGCCGGTGTGGAAGTGGAGACCCGCGACATTTCGCTGGCCGGCCGCATCATCGCCGCGTTCGGCGACTACCTCACCGAAGAGCAGCGCGTCAGCGACGCCCTGGCTGAACTTGGCGCCCTCGTCAAGAAGCCCGAAGCCAACATCATCAAGCTGCCAAACATCAGCGCCTCCACGCCGCAGCTGAAGGCTGCCATCGCGGAGCTCCAGGGCCAGGGCTACGCCCTCCCGGACTACCCGGACAACCCCTCCTCGGACGAGGAGACGGACATCCGCTCCCGCTACGACAAGATCAAGGGCTCCGCCGTCAACCCGGTACTGCGTGAAGGCAACTCCGACCGCCGCGCACCGCTCTCGGTCAAAGCCTACGCCCGCCAGAACCCGCACAGCATGGGCGCTTGGACCCCCGACTCCAAGACCAACGTCGCCACGATGGACTCCGATGATTTCCGCGCCAACGAGGAGTCCGTCGTCATCAAGGCCGATGGGAACATCAAGATCCAGCTGGTCAAGGAAGACGGCACGGTCAAGATCCTCAAGCGGGCCTTCCCCGTCCTCGCCGGCGAGGTCATCGACGGCACCGTGATGCGCGCCGCCGCCCTGGACACTTTCCTCGCCGCACAGGTTGCCCGCGCCAAGGAAGAGGGCGTGCTGTTCTCCGCCCACCTCAAGGCCACCATGATGAAGGTCTCGGACCCGATCATCTTCGGCCACGTCGTCAAGGCGTACTTCTCCGAGCTCTTCGACAAGTACGGCGCCCAGATCGCCGCCGCCGGCCTGAGCCCGAACAACGGCCTCGCCTCCATCCTCAACGGCCTTGAGGACCTCCCGGAGGAGATCCGCGGGGACGTCGAAGCCGCCATCAAGCAGGGACTGAACGACGGCCCCGAACTGGCCATGGTCGATTCGGACAAGGGCATCACCAACCTGCACGTTCCGTCCGACGTGATCGTGGACGCCTCCATGCCGGCCATGATCCGCAGCTCGGGCCACATGTGGGGCCGCGACGGCCAGGAGGCCGACACGCTCGCCGTCCTGCCGGACAGCAGCTACGCCGGCATCTACCAGGTCGTCATCGACGACTGCCGCGCCCACGGCGCCTTCGACCCGACCACCATGGGCACCGTCCCGAACGTCGGCCTGATGGCCCAGGCCGCCGAGGAATACGGCAGCCACGACAAGACCTTCGAGATCCAGTCGGCCGGCACCGTGCAGGTCGTCGACGACGCCGGCACCGTGCTGATCGAACACCAGGTTGCCCCGGGCGACATCTGGCGCGCCTGCCAGACCAAGGACGTGCCGATCCGCGACTGGGTCAAGCTGGCCGTCACCCGCGCCCGTGCCTCCGCCATGCCGGCCATCTTCTGGCTGGACAAGGGCCGGGCCCACGACGCCCAGATGATCGCCAAGGTCGAGGAATACCTCAAGGAATACGATACCGAGGGACTCCAGATCGGAATCATGTCCCCGGACGAGGCAACGGCCTTCACCCTGGAGCGCATCCGCAAGGGCGAGGACACCATCTCGGTGACCGGCAATGTGCTCCGCGACTACCTCACGGACCTGTTCCCGATCCTGGAACTGGGCACCAGCGCCAAGATGCTCTCCGTGGTCCCGCTGATCAACGGCGGCGGCCTCTTCGAAACCGGCGCCGGCGGCTCCGCACCGAAGCACGTCCAGCAGCTGCTCAAGGAAAACCACCTGCGCTGGGACAGCCTGGGTGAGTTCCTGGCCCTGGCCGTCAGCTTCGAGCACCTGGCCACCTCCACCGGCAACGCCCGCGCGCAGATCCTTGCCGACACGCTGGACCGCGCCACCGGCACCTTCCTGCTGGAGAACAAGTCCCCGAAGCGCAAGGCCGGCGAACTGGACAACCGCGGCAGCCACTTCTACCTGGCCAAGTTCTGGGCCCAGGAACTGTCCCGCCAGACCGACGACGCCGAGCTGGCCGCGGCTTTCGCCGCCGTCTCCGGTGCGCTGGATTCCGCGGAGCAGACCATCATCGGCGAACTCCTCGCCGTCCAGGGCTCCCCGGTGGACCTCGGCGGCTACTACCGCCCGGACGAGGCCAAGGTCACCGCAGTGATGCGGCCCTCGGCGAAGTTCAGCGAAGTGCTGTCCATGCTGAGCTAGTTCCGCTGAGCCGGCGTCCTGCCGGCACTGCTTTGGCCCCGCATGGCGTTACGCCGAACGGCGCACCGGAGATTTCCGGTGCGCCGTTCGGCGTTTTTGCTGTCGGAGACGTTCCGGTTTAGGCGCCGCCATGGCTCAAGTGTCCTGGCGGTCGGTGTGGATCGGTACGGCCTTAGCCGTTGCCCTTGCCCTTAGCTTTGGTCTTGCCGCTATCGGCCGGCGGAGCCGGCGCAACGGCGGGCGGGGGAGCTGCTGCTGCCGCCGCGGCGGCGGCCTTGGCCTGGGCTGCGGCAGTCGCGGCGGCCTGTGCTGCCGCCTCCTGTTCGGCTGCAACCCGGGCAGCTTCGGCCTGCTGGGCGCTGAGGTCCACGCGGACGGCGTCGACGGACTTCCTGATGCTCTGGTGCCGCTTAAAGGACACCTCGCCACGGGCGGCCGCTTCGTCCAGTTTCACTGCGAGCTCGTCGAGGTGCTTCAGCGACGCCGACGGATCATTGGCGGCGGCAGCCTCGGTCACGGAAAGGACCTGGGCCTGAAGTTCCCGGGCGGCAGCGGGGTCCAGCTCCGGAGCCGCGGCGCAGCCGGCCAGGGTGCCGGTGAGCAGCACCGTGCCGAGGAGCCAGCCGGCGAGGATCCGACGGGGGCTGCCAAAGGCCGGCCCGGGCGAGGGACGCGTTGGTCGGCTCATGGTTCCACGCTTTTCTGTAGCTCCTGCAGGTGGATGCCCACGTCCCCGGTCACTGCCGGGTAAGGAGCGACGGCGGGTGGTTCCGGGGTTGCGAGGGTGACGGCGGCTGCGACGGCACCCGTCACGACCGCCAGCAGCGCGAGGGACAGCAGGATCCGGGTGCGGCGTCGGGCCTGCCGGAAACGCGAGGCGGCCCGGGCCAGCAGCGGGCCGCGGTCTGCCTGCGCAGAGGTGGCCGCGTCGGGGTCCAGGGCAGGCAGGGCCCGCGTGACGTGGTTCAAGCTGCCACTGTGATCCGGGGCTACAACCGTGCCGTGGCTGGTGCCCAAGGCGGCTGGGGATTGCCGCGGGGGACGGGCCGGCGGGGCAGGCAGAACACGGGCGCGCTCCTCGGCGGGCAGGCCGGGCAGGGAGGCGGGGGAGACCAGGGCATGCCTCAGTGCCACTTCGAGGTCCGCGGCGGACGGGCGGTCCAGGGGATCCAGGGCGGTCATGGCCCGGATGAGTTGGGCCCATTCGGCGGGCACGGTGTCGGGGACGGCCGGGGTCCGGTGCAGCCTCGCGACGGCGGATTCCACGGCGCTGCCGGGATACTCGACGTCGCCCTTGATGCATTCGAGCAGGACCAGTCCGAGCGAATAGATGTCGCTTGCCGGACCCAGGTCGGCGCCCCGGGACTGTTCCGGGCTCAGGTACGCGGCGGTTCCCACCATGGTGCCGGTGGCGGTGAGCCGGGTCCCGTCCACAAGGCGGGCGATCCCGAAGTCGGTGAGTTTCGGCCGCAAAGGTTCCCCGGGCCGGACCGGTACAAGCAGGATGTTGGCCGGCTTGATATCCCGGTGGATGATGCCGAGCGAGTGCACATAGGCCAGGGCATCCGAGACCCCGGCCCCGATGACCGCGATCTCATCCAGCGGCAGCGGGCTGTGCCGGATCCGGGCCCGGAGGTCCTGCCCGTCCACAAGTTCCATGGTTAGGAACGGCCGTGGTTCCTCGGGGATGCGGCTGTCCGTGCCGGCGTCGAAGAGTGTCACCAGGCTCGGATGGTTCAGGGTTGCCAGCAGTTCGATCTCGGCTTCCTGACGCCGGAGTTCGTCCGGGTCGGCGGACTGCGGGGCAAAGAGCTTCAGTGCCACATCGCGGCCCAGGTTCATGTCCTTGGCGCTGTAAACGGACGCCATTCCGCCCCGGCCGATCACTTCCCCCAGCCGGTAGCGGCCGCCCAGGAGCTGTGCCGTGTTGCTATTGGGCGAACTGTCCACGCTTGTCCCCGTCCCTTCCCCGGGCGCCAAGGCGGCGCCCCTCAAGAATGATACCGGGACGGGTATCTGCTGCCTGCACGGCGGCCGCGGACCGACGGCCGCCGTGCGGGTTGGATGCTGCCGGAGCGTGTGCCGTTGAGTCCCCCAGCGGACCCAACGACGGTATGCGTTGCCGGAGCGTGTGCCGTTGAGTCCCCCAGCGGACCCAACGACGGTATGCGTTGCCGGAGCGTGTGCCGTTGAGTCCCCCAGCGGACCCAACGACGGTATGCGTTGCCGGAGCGTGTGCCGTTGAGTCCCCCAGCGGACCCAACGACGGTATGCCCTGCCGGGCGGGTGCGGCGTTGAGTCCCCCTAGCGGACCCAACGACGGAATGCCTTGCCGGAGCGTGTGCCGTTGAGTCCCCCAGCGGACCCAACGACGTCGTTCCGGCCTCACAAGACCTCTGCGAGGGCGGGCGCGGGACTACGGTGGGCGGTCCTCATGGCGAGTTGTCGGTTTGCGGCGCGCCGGCGGTCCGGCCGGGCGGTCAGCTCCGCGGTGCGGGGTTGCAGGCGCCAGCACGGCGGCGGGGGAGGCTGCGGCGGAAAGAGGGGTGCCGGAATGACGGCAGCGGACGGTGGCGTCCATTGGGGGTCTCCTGATGACTGTTGGCGGGCGCTCAAGGCAGCCCGATTGGCCGTGCTCTGTGGAGGGCAGAGACGGCTAACTAGTCAGGAGATGAACCGGGATCGGCTGCGTCGGCTGAATGCACGTGCTGCAGCGGACCGCTGATTGGATCGGAGCCGGCGGTGGGAATGACAAGATACGGGCTTGGGAGCCAGGCAGCGCCGCCGCCGGGTCCACCGGACGAGACGGTGTTTCCGGATCCAGAACCGGGGGCCGCCGGCAGGGCATTGGGAGCAGGCAGACCTGTCCCATTGGGCCAGGGGCTGGGGTTGTTGTGGCCGGTTGGTGCTGGTGGCGCAGTGCCTCCCGGGGCAGAACCTGCCGGGGGCACGTTGGCGGAGGGCTGGGCCGTCCCGGTCAGATGCACGGGGCTGCTATCGAGGGCAGGCAGGTACAGGGCCGTGCCAACGAACCCAGTGCCGGGCGCCGGGGACGCCCCCTGAACCACGGCTAAGGCTGCGGGGGTGGCTTTGCAGTCCGGAGGGGTGTCCGACACGGCCCCGACAGGGTCCGGTGGTGCGCCGACCGGTCCAGGCAGCACTGCATCGACCGCCACCACCACGTCAAGGACCGCCAGATCCGGGGCCGCCGGACCAGCCGTCGGTACCCCAACCGGGGCCACTGGCACTGCCTGAAGCGGGTCCGTCACCAGTGGGTCTGTCACCAGCGGGTCGGCAGGCCCCGTAACCGGGAGAGCTGGATCTATCACCGGCAGCGTGAGATCCGCCGGGTCGGTTACGACCGGCGTTGGCGTCGGGGCCACTACTGGTGAAGTGGAGCCCGGGGCGGGCGCCGGGTACGTAGCGACCGGAGTCGGCGATGGAGTGGGACTGGAGCCAGTCGGCGTGGGTGTCGGGCTCGGGACCGGGGTCGTTGTTGAGATTGGTGTCGGCGTTGGTGTGGGAGTTGGTGCCGGCGCGGTGACCGGCTCGGGAGCGGGTTGCGGAGCCGGTGTGGTTGTCGGGAGGGCCGTGGGTTCTGGTTCTGGTTCGGGTGCCGGGGCGGGGACTGCTGTGGCGGGCGGGGGTGCCGGTGTGGTTGTCGGGAGTGCCGTGGCTGTGGGCGCGGGTGCCGGGGCGGCTACTTCAGCCACGGGCTCCGTGTCCACCGGCGCCACTGGGGCCACCGTGAGTGCCGGGGCCGGTACCACCGTGGGGACGGGCACCGGGACACCAGCCCAGGGCGTTCCCGCGGGCACGTGGCCGGCCCCGATGGCGGCCTCGACCACGGCGGCAGCCGGCGGCGCTGCACGTGTCAGGGCGGGGTTGGAGCCCGGGGGAGCCATGGTGACGGCTGCGACCGTGCCGTCGGCCGTCGGAGGGGCAGTGGTGGCGTCGTCAGCGCTGGCGACCGTCGCGGACAGCGCCAGCCATGCGACGCCGGCGACGCTTCCCAGAAGAACCCGGCCGAGCCGGCGGCGTGCGCGTAACGGGACTGATGCTGGGTCCACGCGCACACCCCATTTCCCCGAAAGCTGGACGGTTGCCTATAGGGTAAGTCCGCGCGCGGGCGTGAGTCCAGAGCGCGTCGTAAACTTGGGCGGATTCAGGCGCCGGAAACCGGGGTCACCGGGCGTCGTTCGGGTAGCTGACTCCCAGCTGGGCGCGCACGCCGTCGAACAGCCGCATGGTGTTCAGGGAGTCCTCGAGCGGCATCACCGGGCTCTCGGTCAGCCCCTGCTGGATGCAGCGGGTCACCTCGCGCAGCTCGTAGCTGTAGCCCCGTCCCACGACGTTGAAGGACTCGCTGCGGGGCTCGTCGAAGCCGACGCGGACCAGGAGTTCCTTAGGGTTGTTGATCGAGCCGATGGACTGCAGGAACCCGCCGCTGCCCGCCACGGTGGCGGTCCGGGGGCCGTGCGCCAGCAGGGATGAGGTCAGCTGCGCCTGGGCGCCGTGGTGGTAGCCGAGCGTCAGGGCGTTCTGGGCGTCCACGCCGTCATCGTTCAGCCAGCCGGTGGCGCTGACGCTCTGCGGGAAGCCCAGGGTGCCCAGTGCCCACAGCAGGGGGTAGACGGTGAGATCGAGCAGCGCGCCGCCACCATCCTTCGGCGCCCAGAGGCGCGAGGTGGGCGAATACGGCGCCGGGAAGCCCAAGTCCGCTCCCACCCACTTGACCTCCCCGATCTCGCCGGAGCCGGCGATCTCAAAGGCCCGCTGCATACCCGGCAGGAACCGGCTCCACATCGCCTCCATCAGGAACAGGCCCTTGGCGCGCGCCAGCGACACCAGCTCGGACGCTTCCCGCGCATTGACAGTGAGTGCCTTTTCGCAGAGCACGTGCTTGCCCGCGTTCAGGGCCGCCATGGCGATTTCGTGGTGGTGGGCGTGCGGGGTGGCGACGTAGACGACGTCGACCGCGTCGTTGGCGAGCAGCCGGTCGTAGCCGAACCGGCCGTTCAGGTCCCCGTAGGCGCGGGCGAAGCCGTAATCGGCGGCGAAGGCATCCGCCGCCGCCTGGGTGCGGGAACTGACCGCGTAAAGCTCGGCGTCGGCAAGGAGTTCCAGGTCCCGGGTCACGGCGGCTGCGATGCCTCCCGTGGCGACGACGCCCCAGCGCAGCCTGGCGCCGGTGGCAGTCCGGGGATCGGGGTCCTGCTGGCTGAACAACCAGGGCGTGGCGATGTGTGCGCTCATGGAGTCATCCTCTCACCCGGGCGTGGCGTGCCCAGGTTGCGCACGCCGAAAGCCGGGAGCGGCGTGTGTGGCGCCGCTCCCGGGCCGGGGGTTAGGCGGGTGATCCTGCGGCGGCCCGGCTGCGTGCCGCCTCCTCGGTCAGCTGGCCCTGCTGGAGCCGGAACCGCCGATCGGTCTTGTTGGCCAGCGAGCGGTCGTGCGTGACCACGAGGATGGTGGTGTTGTGGTTCCGGCTCAGCGAACTGAGGAGCTCGATGATGTGTTCGCCGGTCTGTTCGTCCAGGTTGCCTGTGGGCTCGTCCGCGAGGATCAGCTTCGGGGCGTTGGCCAGCGCGCGAGCGATCGCCACCCGCTGCTGTTCGCCGCCGGAGAGCCGGTTGATGCGGCGGACATGCTTGTCCGGATCGAGCTGCACCTGCTCCAGCAGCTGCCGGGCCCGCTCCTGGCGTGCCGCCTTCCGGATCCCGGCAAACTCCATCGGCAGCATGACGTTGTCCAGGGCGGAGAGGTTCGGGATCAGGTTGAACTGCTGGAACACGAAGCCGATGTCCCGACGGCGGTATTCGGTGAGCTTGCCATCCGGCATGCCGGCCAGGCTGACGCCGTTGACGAGCACATCCCCGCTCGTGGGCTTGTCGAGGGCGCCGAGCAGGGACAGGAGCGTGCTTTTGCCGCTTCCGCTCTTGCCTACGATCGAGGCCAGGGTGCCCTGCTCGAGCTCGAAGCTCACATCGTTGACCGGGGTGATGGTGCGGTCGCCGGACTTGAACGTGCGGACCAGGTTCTTGACTTCGATCATGGCTACTCTCCTCGGAGGACTTCGATGGGACGGATGCGGGCGGTGAGCAGGGCCGGAACCAGCGCCCCGATGATGGCGACACCAAACACTGCGGCAATCCCGCCGGCGATGACGCCGGGGGAGGCGCTCGCGGTCACGGAGGTCAGCAACTGGCTGGCCCCGCCAAGCGGGTTCCTGCCGGGAAGTCCGCCGGGAAGTCCGCCGGGAATTCCGCCGGGAAAGCCCTGGCCGCGCGGGCCGGCCGTGGCCGCCGCCGTCGTGGTGTTGGAGCTGATCAGGGCGGAGGCGATGCCGCCGCTGGCGAAGGACGCGATGGCGGCACCCACCACGCTGCCCATGGCCACCAGGACCAGGGCCTCGAGCACGAACTGCAGGCCGATGGTGCGGTTCGGGGCGCCGATGGCCTTCAGGACACCGATCTCGCGGCGGCGCTCACGGACCAGCATGACCATGATCAGCAGGATGATCAGGCCCGCGGTGGCCAGGGCGGCCACGAAAGCGATGAAGGAGATGTTCTTGACACTGCCGAGCGAGCTGACGGCGGTCTGGAGGTTCCGCTGGCCTTGGCTGACGTCGGCCTTGTCGGTGCCGAGCGCGGCCTGCAGCGCCGTCTTGGCGGCGTCGACGTTCTCCATGGAATTGACCGTGACGACCATCGTGGACAGCTCGCCCGGGAGGTCCGCCAGGGTCTGGGCCGTGGGGAGCGTGAGGTAGAGGGCGTTGTTGCCGAAGGCCGTGCCGGCATCGAACAGGCCGGTGACGGTGAAGCTCTGGTCCTTGATGGTGAAGGTTGAGCCAACGGACAGGCCATTCTTCTCGGCCAGGGTGGTGCCCAGCAGGGCGCCGGTGGAGGCGGCCGTGTAGTCACCCAGGCCCGTGCCCTGCGTCAGCGCCAGTGCCTTGCCGGTGGTGTCCACCTCGGCGCCGATCCCGGTGGCCGTGACGGGCACGGAAAACGCCGGTGCGGTGCTGCTGCCGGAGGTCCCGGATGTTCCGGTGCCGGCCTGGTTGCGGTTGCCGAGCGTGCCCGCGTCGACGGCGGCCGTGAGGCTTGTGGTCACGGCAGTGGCGGACTGGCTGCCTGGACCTGCTGCGCCGCCCTGGCCGCCCGGGCCGCCCTGGCCGGCCTGGGTGCCGGTCTGGGCCGCGACCGCGGCGGCGTTGCGCAGCCGGAGGGCCTTGGTGCCGACGACGGTGCTCACATTGGGCACGGCGGCCGCCGTCGCGGCCTGTTCCGCAGTCAGCGGCTCGCCGCCGCCCTCGAAGCCCTGGCCGCCGGCCGGGTTCACGGTGAGGACGGTGCCCACCGAGGCATTCAGTTCCGCGACCTTCCCCGCGACGGCCTGGTTGGCCACCAGCATGGCCAGCGCGAGGCCGATGGCAACCGCCAATACGGCCACGACGGCCGCTGTTCGGACCTTGTTTCTGAAGGCGTTGCCTATACTCCGGGCAAGGACGCTCACGTGACTCCTAGGGATCTCAGGCCGGCCGGAATGGCCGGCGGCTGACACCACACTGGTACGGGCTGCTGTGCGGATCGCCATCCGAAGCTATGGATCCGCTGTGAAGGTGCGCCCCGGGCACCTGGGCAGCAAAAAGCCCCGGCCCGCCAGGAGGCGGAACCGGGGCTCTTCGAAGTGCTGTTCAGACAGGAATTACTTCGTGATCGGTCCGAGTACCGGATCGTTGACGTAGGCCGTCTTGACGTTGGCCTGGGTCACGATGACGGGCTCCAGCAGGTACGCGGGAACAACCTTGACCGTGTTGTTGTAGGACTTGTCATCGTTGATCTCAGGCTTCTTGCCGGCCTGGATGTCCTTGACCATCGTGATTGCGTGCTCCACGAGCTTGCTGGTGTCCTTGTTGATGGTGGAGTACTGCTCACCGGCCATGATGGACTTCACTGACTCAACTTCGGAGTCCTGGCCGGTGACGACCGGAATCGGTTTGCCGGCAGCCTTCACCGAGGTGATGATCGCGCGGGCCAGCGTGTCATTCGGGGACAGCACGCCGTCGAGCGTTGCGCTGCCGTAAGTCCCGGCGAGCAGGGTGTCCATGCGCTTCTGGGCGTTTTCTGCCTTCCAGCCCTGGGTCACCGCCTGCTCGAACGTCGTCTGGCCGGAGAGCACCTTGAGGGTGCCGTCGTCGATCTTCGGCTTCAGCACGCTCATGGCACCGTTGAAGAAGACCTTCGCGTTGGCGTCATCCGGGGAACCGGCGAACAGTTCGATGTTGTACGGCCCGGACGGCTTCTTGGCCTTCATGCCTTCCAGCAGCGCCTGGCCTTGGAGTTCACCGACCTTGAAGTTGTCGTAGGCCACGTAGTAGTCCACGTTGGCGGTGTTCAGGAGCAGCCGGTCATACGCGATGATCGTGGCGCCGGCGTCTTTGGCCTGCTGGAGCTGGGTGCCCAGCTGCGCGCCGTCGATGGCGCCGACGATGATGACCTTGGCGCCCTTGGTGATCATGGCGCTGATCTGGTTCTGCTGTTCCGAAACGCCGCCGTTGGCGAACTGCACATCCGGCGTGAAGCCGGCATTTTTGAGGCCGTCGTTGAAGAGTGTCTCCGCCTGGACCCAGTTTTCGGACGTCTTTTGGGGAAGTGCGACGCCGATGGTGGAGTTCTTCGGGAATGCTTCGCCCCCGGAGGACGAGCCGCTGGTGGTTCCGGTGTCGGAACGGCCGCAGGCTGTCAGCGCCAGTGCCGCAATAGCAGCGATTGCTGCTGCCTTTCCTGCTTTACCAATCATTCGCATTGCTTGGTTCACTTTCTTTAGGTGGTGTGCGGAGAATCGCGATGGAACGGATCAGGGGGCGAACTAGGCGCCCTTGGAGATGACCTCTTTGGTGGACGTGGTCTCATCGGCCTTCATCTCGCTGCTCCGGCCGAAGTTCTTGAACATCAGGCCGATGATGGATTTCTTGCCCTGCGTCTTGTTGTAGACGTCGAACGCGACGGCGATCAGGAGCACGAGGCCCTTGATGATCTGGGTGAGGTCGGCGCCGACGCCGAGGAGCTGCAGGCCGTTGTTCAGCACGGCCATCACCAGGCCGCCGACGATCGAGCCGATCACGGTGCCGACACCGCCGGTCACCGCGGCGCCGCCGATGAACACGGCCGCGATGGCATCCAGTTCCCAGCCGACGCCGTCGAACGGGCCCGAAGCGGTGGAACGGCCCACGAAGATCATGCCGGCGAGTCCGGCCAGGACGGACATGTTCATCATCACCAGGAAGTTGACCTTCTTGGACTGGACGCCGGAGAGCTCGGCGGCGTGCCGGTTGCCGCCGACGGCGTAGATGTGGCGGCCGATGACGGTCTTGGAGGAGATGAAGCCGTAGATGATCACGAGGGCCGCCAGGATGAGGCCCGGGATCGGAAAGGACGTGCCCGGCCGTCCGGTGGCGAAGAGGTAGGTCGCGTAGAGGATGGCGCCGCAGACCAGGACCAGCTTGGTGATGCTGACCCAGGCTTCGGGCACCTCGGCGCCCAGGGCCTTGGCGTTCCGGCGGGAGCGGATCTCGCTGAAGATCACGAAGGCCACTCCGAGCAGACCCAGCAGCACGGTGAGGTTGTTGTACCCGGTGGTCGGCCCGATTTCGGGCAGGTAACCGGAGCCGATCTTCTGGAAGTCGGCGGGCACCGGGATGGTGTTGGACTTGCCCACGTACTGGTTGGCGCCGCGGAAGATCAGCATGCCGGCCAGCGTGACGATGAACGCCGGGATACCGACATACGCGGTCCAGAACCCCTGCCACGCGCCGATCAGGACGCCCAGCAGCAGCCCTAAGAGGATGCCCAGATACCAGGGGATATCCCAGTCGCGCATCATGAGGGCCACGCTGACGCCCACGAATGCCGCGACCGAGCCGACGGAGAGGTCGATGTGTCCGGCGATGATCACCAGGACCATGCCGATGGCAAGGATCAGGATGTAGGAGTTGCCGTTGAAGAGGTTGATGACGTTACCGGGCGTGAGGGTGTTTCCGCCGGTGGCGACCTGGAAGAAGATGATCAATGCCACCAGGGCGAAGATCATGCCGAATTGGCGGGTGTTGCCGCCAAGGAGCTTCTTGAGCGCGTTCATTGTTTCAGTCCTTGTTTCCGGAGTGTTCGGAGTCTTCGGTGCAGCTGGCCCCGGCGGGTCAGGCGCTCTTGCGTGCGGAGGTCATGAGCTTCATGAGGTTTTCCTGACTTGCTTCGTCCTTGTTGAGCACGCCGGTGATGGCCCCTTCGAAGATGGTGTAGATGCGGTCCGAGAGGCCCAGCAGCTCGGGCAGCTCCGAGGAGATCACGATGACGCCCTTGCCCTGGTTGGCGAGCTGCTGGATGATGCCGTAGATCTCATACTTGGCGCCGACGTCGATTCCGCGGGTGGGTTCGTCCAGGATCAGCAGTTCCGGGTCGGTGAACATCCACTTCGCCAGCACCACCTTCTGCTGGTTGCCGCCGGAAAGTTTGGCGACGCCCTCCTCCACCGACGGAGCCTTGGTCCGCAGCGATTTGCGGTACTGCTCAGCGACGGTGAAGACCTTGTTGGCGTCAATCACGTTGTGCTTGCTGACCTTCTTGAGGTTGGCCGAGACCGTGGTGGCCTTGATGTCATCGAGCAGGTTCAGCCCCAGGGACTTGCGGTCCTCGGTGACGTAGCCCAGCCCGGCATCGATGGCCTGCTTGACGGACTTGAGCTCGATCTCCTTGCCGTTCATGTAGATCTGCCCGGAAAGGAAACGGCCGTAGGAGCGGCCGAAGACAGAACGGGCCAGCTCGGTGCGTCCGGCACCCATCAGGCCGGCGAAGCCGACGATCTCACCGCGCCGGACGAAGAAGTTGGAGTTCTTGCAGACCAAGCGGTCCTGGATCTGCGGGTGGCCTACGTTCCAGTTCTTGACCTCGAAGAAGACCTCGCCGATCGTCGGCTCGTGGTCCGGGAAGCGGGATTCCAGGGTCCGGCCCACCATGCCCTTGATGATGCGGTCCTCGTCGACGCCGTCGGCCTTGACGTCCAGCGTCTCGATCGACTTGCCGTCACGGATGATGGTGATGGAGTCCGCGATCTGCTCGATCTCGTTCAGCTTGTGGGAAATGATGATGGAGGTGATGCCGCGGCCCTTCAGGCCGAGCATCAGGTCCAGCAGGTGCTGGGAATCCGATTCGTTCAGCGCCGCCGTGGGCTCGTCGAGGATGAGCAGCTTTACCGACTTGTTCAGGGCCTTGGCGATTTCGACGAGCTGCTGCTTGCCGACACCGATTTCCTTGATCGGGGTCTCCGGATCCTCCCGCAGCCCCACCCGTGCCAGCAGTTCGGTGGAACGGACACGGGCCTCGGCCCAGTCGATCACCCCGCGCTTGGTGGGCTCGTTGCCGAGGAAGATGTTCTCCATGATGGACAGCTCGGGGATCAGCGCGAGCTCCTGGTGGATGATCACGATGCCCGCGTGCTCGCTGGCCCGGATGTCCTTGAACTGCTGGACTTCGCTCTGGTAGACGATGTCCCCGGTGTAGGTGCCGTACGGGTAAACCCCGGAGAGCACCTTCATGAGGGTGGACTTGCCGGCGCCGTTTTCACCGCAAATGGCGTGGATCTCACCGGCCTTCACCCGCAGGTTCACCTCGGCCAATGCTTTAACGCCGGGAAACTCTTTGGTGATGGAGCGCATCTCGAGAATAATCGGATCGCTGTGCGTGTTGAGGGACGTCATCTGCCCTTACGCCTCCAATGCATGACTTCGTTGTCCGCCCCTGCAAACCGCAGGGCCGTCTGATGGAAAAGTAAACTGGATCACAGGCCTTGTCGTCAAGTCTTTAACGCAACGGCCCGATAACGAAAATCTAGTTCCGCCGGATTCCGGCGTGCTGGAACACCAGGGCCGTGGCTCCGAGGGCCTCGGCCCGGTCGCCGAGCGAGGACATCGTGAGCGTCGTCGTCTCGCCGATCACGGGCACCGCGTGCCGGACCAGGCCCCGCCGGATCGGGTCCAGCAGCAGCTCCCCGAGTCCGGCCAGCGGGCCGCCGACCACGATCACCTCGGGGTTGATCAGGTTGGCCACATTGCCCAGCGCGCGGCCGACGGCGAGTCCGGCGTCGTCCACCACGCGCAGCGTGGCGGAGTCCCGGGCGAGGGCCTTGCGGACGATGTCCTCCGGGGTCAGCGGCTTGTCCTCGCCGCGGCCCAGGAGTTCGATCATGGTGGTGGTCGAGGCGATGGTTTCCAGGCAGCCGCGGTTCCCGCAGCGGCAAACCAGCCCGTGTTCATGGATGGTCGCGTGGCCGATTTCGCCGGTGATTCCGACGTTGCCGTAGTAGGGCATCCCGTTCAGGATCAGCCCCGCGCCGATGCCGGATCCGATCTTGAGGAACATCAGGTTGCTGATCCCGGTGTGCGGGCCCCAGGTGACTTCCGACAGGGCGCCCAGGTTGGCGTCGTTGTCCACGAACACCGGCAGATCCAGCGCTTCCTCGAGGCGTTGCAGGATATTGATGCCCACCCATTCGGGCAGGATGGCGCCCTGCGCCACCGTCCCCGTGCGGCGGTCGATGGGGCCCGGGATGCCGACGCCGGCCCCGACGACGGCGCTGCGTTCCACACCGCTGCCGGCCAGGAGCCGGTCCAGCAGTGCGACGGCGGCGCTGATGCCCTCCTCGGCGTGGTGGCCCAGGGGGAGCAGGACCGATTCCTCGGCGATGACGTGGTAGCTCAGTGAGGCCAGGACGACGCGCAGGTGCCGGCGGCCGAAGTCGATGCCCACGGCGACGGCGCCGTTGCTGTTGAGCCGGACGTTCAGGGCCCGCCGGCCGGAGCTGGTGATCGGTTCGGTGGAGGCCAGCCCCGCGTCCTGCATGATCTTGACGATGTTGGAAACCGTGGCCGTGGAGAGGCCGGTCTGCCGGGCGAGTTCCGCCTGCGTGGACGGCCCGGCGAGCAGGCATTCAATGATCCGCTGCTGGTTCAGATGCCGGAGTGCGGATTGGGATCCCGGGTTTTTCGTTCGGCTCCTCGTTGAGCGCGTTGGTGAGGGCATGCAATGAAGAGTGCCGCATTCCCGTCTTGTAGTCAAGAAGTTAACGCAAGGTGGGTGGGGATGTCGTCCGGAAGGACCGGCGGCGCTCCCGCCGGCAGGCCCGTGGGGGGCGCACTGGCGGGGAATGCCGGCGCGTTCCGGACCGCTGCGGTGAGCGCCTGAGGGGCATGCCGGGGCGATCCGCCCCGGCGGCGCGGGCGCCGGGCGGAAATGCACCGGCACGGCGACGGCGCGGCGTGGCTACGCTGGAGGGGCGAGGGTCCGCCGCCAAGGGCGTTCCCCTGGATGCTGAGGTGGTAATGGTGCTACTGGCCCTGATGCAGGCGAACGCCGCCGTGCTGGACGTTGACGCCAATTGTGCTGCCGTGGAGGCCGCCGCGCGTAAGGCTGCGGCTGCCGGTGCCCGGCTGCTCCTGACCCCCGAGCTCTTTCCGGTGGGGTACGCGCCCCTGCGGCTGCGGGCGGAATTCGACCCCGCGGCCCTGCCCTCCATCCGGCAGGCCCTGGCAGGGATCGCTCGCCGGAACAGCATTGCGCTGGTTTACAGCCTGCCAGCCGTCACCCCGGCGGGGGAGTGGCAGATCACCGCCACCCTCGTCGATGAGGCCGGGGACGAGCTGCTCAGCTATGCCAAGGTTCATCTCTTCGGCCCGGAGGAGCGCCAGGCGTTTGTCCCGGCCGGGGCCGCTCCCGGCGTCGTGGACTTCCACGGAATCAGGACCTCCATGGTGATCTGCTACGACGTGGAGTTCCCCGAGGCCGTCCGCGCCGCCGCAGTGCGCGGCGCCGAACTGCTCCTCGTCCCGACCGCCCTCGCCGCGGGCTTCGATACCGTCCCGCAGCTGCTGGTCAGGGCGCGGGCGCTGGAGAACCACCTCACACTCGCCTACGCCAACCACTCCGGAACCGAGGACAGCTGTAATTTCCTCGGCGGGAGCGTCGTTGCGGCGCCGGACGGCTCGCTCCTGGCCGCCGCCGGCGCCGGCGCCGAACTCCTGTTCGCGGAGCTGCCCGCGCGGGGCACCTCCGGGCCCGAGGTGGCGTATCTGGACGATCTCCGGCCGGAGGTCTACCGCTCCTGGGGCAACTGACCGGCCAGCTGGCCGGGCGCCTGGCCGGGCGCCTGGCCAGGCAGCCCGGCCAGCGCGCCAGTGTACTGCAGCGCAATCCACAGCTCCGCCCGGGCCTGGGCCTGGTTGAGATCCAGCTCAAGCAGCTCCGCGAGCATGCCGATTTGCCGGCGGACGCTGTTGCGGTGCAGGCCGGTGGCCTTGGCCGTGGCGTCCCAGCTGCCGTTCTCGCCGAGCCAGGACCGGAGGATTCCGAGCAGGGCATCCCGCCGCTCCGGTTCCAGCGCCAGCACCGGGGCCAGCAGCCGGGCGGCCAGCATGGCGCCGGCCTCCTGGCCGAGCAGCCCGGCCACGGACCACGTCACGTCATCCACCCGGACGCTGTGGCCCGTGGTGCCCACGCGGCTGCGGAGCGACGAGGCGAGCCGGTAGGCGTCCGCCAGGCCGGAGAGTTCCGTGGCGCTCCCGATCACGAGGCGCCAGCCGAGCCGTTCGACGCCGGCCAGCAGGGCGTCGTCGACCTTCAGCCTGGTAATCGCGGCAAAGCCGTAGTCGGTGATCTCCACCAGCTTGGTATCAAACATCCGGCGCCACTCCAGCAGCTCCCGGACGGGACTTTCGCCCGAGCGGGCAGTGTAGCCGGTGCCGGGAGTGCCTGCCGGGCCGTCCGGGCGCCCGGCAGGCTCCGGGCGGAGGCCCAGCAGCACGCGCAGCGGCCCGGACCGGGTGGTGGAGACGCTCTGCGCCAGCAGGTCCTTGAGCCCGTTGAGGTGTCGGGTGCCTCCCGTCGCCAGGCTGTCCGGATGCAGCAACAGCGCGGTGGCGAGCTGGCTGGGTGCCAGTGAACCGCTGGTGCGCTGGCGCACCAGCAGCTCCAGCAGTCCGACGGCGGTGGACACGACGCTGTTCTGCGCCGGGGTCAGTGGCGCGTCCGTGCCAATGATCAGGGCGCCGAGGTTGGCGTCCCGGGTGCTGCGCAGCGGATGTCCGAAGACCAGCGCCGAACCGGCCGTGCCGAACGAGTCCATCTCCACGCGGGGGCCGCTGCCGGACAGCAGCCTCGCCAGCAGGGGCTGCAGCGCAGCCAGCTCCACGCCGGGCGTGGCGCGTTCCGCCGGGGCGCCGGCGGTTCCGCGGGCGCGCAACCGCCCGTCGGCACCGACGAGCACGGCCCAGACGGGAACCCGCTGCACGAGGGCGGCCAGGAGTTCGTGTTCCGGCCGCGCCGACAGCACGGCGCGCATGAGCTGCCGGTTGGTGTCTGCCAGTTGCCGGAACGTCGTGGCGTTGTCCGACTCCAGCAGCTGCGAGAACGCCAGGCCGACGGCGGCGAAGGGCACGGTCTTCGGGACTGCCACGAGCGTGAGGTTGTGCCGCCGGCAGGCCAGGACCACGGCTTCCGGCACCTCGTCGAAATAGGGTTCCAGGCCGAAGCCCAGCGCCGAGACCCGCGCCGCGACCAGCCGCTGCACGTAGGCATCCACGAACTCCCCGCGGCCGCCGGCACCCTGGAACGGCAGGCCGGCGGTGAGCAGGAACTCGCCGTCGAGCAGGTAGGGGGTGGGATCCTCCAGCTCACTCGGCTCCACCCAGCGCAGCCGCTCCGCCCCGTTGCCGCCGTCGTGCAGCACGGACAGTTCCGGCGGCAGCTGGCGCAGGAACTGGGCCAGGGTGACGAAACCCAGCCGCTCGCCGTCGTCAGCAGCCACGGCGGCCAGCGGTGTCCGGAACGGCGGGATTCAGTGCATTACGTCTCATGAATGAAGACTATAGGTCATTTTGCACAACCGTGAGAGCTGGCTCACACGCCTAGGCTGGACGCGGGGAAAAGACCACTACTGAAGAACGGACGTCAACGATGACTGCGCCAACGCTTATTGGAGAACGGCCACCGGCCACCACGGGCCGTCCCGGACTGACCGCGCAACTGCTCCGCCGCAAGCCGATCGGACAGCTCGTCAGCGAAGCCGAAACCGGTCACGGCGGCACCAGGCTGGTCCGCAGCTTCGGCGTGCTGCACCTGACCATGATCAGCGTCGGCGCCACGCTCGGAACCGGCATCCTGGTGATCCTGAGCGAATCCGTGCCGCTGGCCGGTCCGGCCATCTGGATCTCCTTCGCGATCGCCGGACTCGCCGCGCTGCTCTCGGCCATCTCGTACGCCGAAATGGCCGGGCTGGTGCCCGCGGCAGGATCGAGTTACTCCTACACCTACGCGACCATGGGCGAGGGCATGGCCTGGATCTGCGGCTGGTGCCTGGTTCTGGAATACGCCGTCTCGGTGGCCGCCGTCGCCGTCGGTGCCGGCCAGTACGTAAACGAGGCGCTTGCCGTCTTCGGGCTGGAACTCCCGGACGCCATCTCGCAGCCACCCGGCGACGGCGGGGTGCTCAACGCGCCGGCGATCGTGATCGTGGTCCTGGCAATGGCCCTGCTGGTCCGCGGCGCCAGGGAAAGCGCCTGGATCAACACGGCCATTGTGCTCGTCAAGGTCGGCATCCTGGTGTTCTTCTGCGCGGTGGCCTTCACCGCCTTCAACGGCGCACACTTTGAGCCGCTGATGCCGATGGGCGCCGCCGGCGTCTCCGCCGCCGCCTCCCGGGTGTTCTTCTCCTACATCGGCTTCGATGCGGCCTCCACGGCCGGCGAGGAAGCCCGCAATCCCAAGCGCGACCTGCCCCGGGCCATCCTGCTCTCGATGCTGATCGTGACCACCATCTACGTGCTCGTCGCGGTCGCAGCGATCGGCGCCCGGCCCTGGGGCTGGTTCGACGGCACCGAAGCGGCCCTCGTGAAAATCCTGGAAGAGACCACCGGGCAGCCCTGGATTGCGCTGGTGTTCGCCGTCGGGGCCGTGCTGGCCATCGCCAGCATCGTGCTGACGGTCCTCTACGGGCAGACCCGCATCCTGCTCTCGATGGCCCGGGACGGCATGGTCCCCAAGATCTTCGGCCGCGTCTCATCCCGCACCGGCACCCCAGTGGCGGGCACCCTGATCGTGGGCACCGCCGTCGCCCTCACGGCCGGCCTTGTCCCGCTCGGCGCGCTGGCCGACGCCACCAGCATCGGCACGCTCTTCGCGTTCGCGCTGGTCAACATCGCGGTCATCTACCTGCGGCGCAGCCGGCCGGAACTCACGCGGAGCTTCCGCGTTCCGCTGTTTCCGCTGACGCCCATCCTTGGCGCCGTCATGTGCGGCTACCTCATGCTCAACCTCGGCGCCGAGACGTGGGTGGTCTTTGGACTGTGGATGCTGGTGGGCCTGGCGGTCTACTTCGGCTACGGCCGCAGGAACTCCCGGGTAGCGGCGCTCAGCAACGAGGAATACCGTGAACTATCCGGAGCAGCCCCCTCCGGCACCGCAACCGCCCCCGAACCGATGAAGGCACACCGCTCATGACGACCGCAACAGAACTCCCGGCTCCCGGGCCGACGACGACGCCGGGCGCCGGCGCCCAGGCGCCCATCACCATGCTGAATCCGGACTTCCCGTTCAGCTACGACCATTACCTTGCCCACCCCGACGGCCTGGGCTCCGTCCCGGCCGGCCTGTACGGGACCGAAGTGGCCGTGGTCGGGGCCGGACTTTCCGGGCTGGTAACGGCCTACGAGCTGATGAAGCTGGGCCTGCGCCCGGTTCTTTACGAAGCGGACCAGATCGGCGGCCGGCTGCGGACCGCGAGCTTCCCCTCCGCGACCGGGGTCGTCGCGGACCTCGGCGGGATGCGCTTTCCGGTCTCCGGCAAGGCCTTCTACCACTACGTCGAGCTGCTCGGGCTGGCGACCGAGGAGTTCCCCAATCCGCTGGCGGCCGCCACCTCCAGCACAGTCATTGAGCTTGCCGGCGAGAAGTACTACGCCCGCACGCCGGCGGACCTCCCGCCGTTCTTCCGGGAAGTCGCCGAGGCGTGGAAGGCCGCCGTCAACGACGGCGCCAAGTTCGCCGAGATGCAGGAAGCCATCCGCGCCCGGGACACCGCCAGGATCAAGGAGCTCTGGAACGCGCTGCTTCCCCTGCTTGATGAGCAGACCTTCTACGGTTTCATCGCCGGCAGCGACGCGTTCAAGCAGGCCGGCTTCGCCCACCGCGAGGCGTTCGGGCAGGTGGGCTTCGGCACGGGCGGCTGGGACACGGACTTCCCCAACTCCATCCTCGAAATCCTGCGCGTGGTCTACACCGACGCCGACGACGCACACCGGTTCATTGCCGGCGGGGCGCAGCGGCTTCCGGAGGCGCTCTGGCAGCACGCGCCGTCGGGCATGGCCCACTGGCCCGAGGGCACGTCCCTGGCCTCACTGCACGCCGGCGCCCCGCGGGGCGCCGTGGACCGGATCGCCCGCGACGGCAGCGGCGACTTCCGCATCCGGGAGCGGTGGGGCCGCGAGGCCGCCTATCCCGCCGTCGTGACCACGTGCCAGTCGTGGCTCCTGTCGACCCGGATCCACACTGAAGAAACCCTGTTCCCGGCGCAGCTGTGGACCGCGATCGAACGCTCGCACTACATGCAGTCGTCCAAGACCTTCGTGATGGTCGACCGGCCGTTCTGGAAGGACATCGATCCGGCAACGGGCCGGGAGGTCATGTCCATGACGCTGACGGACCGGCTGAACCGCGCCACCTACCTCCTGGACAACGGACCGGACCAGCCCGCGGTGATCCTGCTTTCCTACACCTGGAACGACGACGCGCTGAAGTGGCTGGCCCTGGATGCGGACCAGCGGGTTGAGCTGATGCTGCACTCGCTCGCGCAGATCTACCCGGACGTGGATATCGCCAGCCACATCGTCGGCCAGCCGATCACCGTCTCCTGGGAGGCGGACCCCAACTTCATGGGCGCCTTCAAGGCCAACCTGCCCGGACACTACCGCTATCAGCAGCGGCTCTTCACCCACTTCAAGCAGGACAAGCTTCCGGACGTCCAGCGCGGCATCTTCCTGGCCGGCGACGACGTGTCCTTCACCGCGGGGTGGGCCGACGGTGCCGTGACCACGGGGCTGAACGCGGTCTGGGGAGTCGTCAACCACCTGGGCGGGTCATCGGCGGCCGGCAACCCGGGCCCGGGCGATGTGCTGGACGAGCTGGGCCCGATCTCGCTGGACTGATCCTCCCAGCGTGCTCAGGCGTGCAGTTCGCGGTGGGCCCGGGCCAGGTCCTGGTAGTGCGCGGCGTTCTGCTGGACGCCGGCGAACTCTTCATCGCTCAGTTCGCGCCGGACCTTGGCGGGCACCCCGGCGACCAGTGAGCGCGGCGGGACCACCGTTCCTTCCAGCACGACGGCGCCGGCGGCGACGAGGGAGCCGGCGCCGATCACCGCGCCGTTGAGAATGGTGGCGCTCATGCCGATCAGGCAGTCGTCCTCGACCGTGCAGCCGTGCACGACGGCGCTGTGCCCGACGCTGACCCGGGCGCCGACGGTGCAGGGAAAGCCCGGGTCCGCGTGCAGCACCACGTTGTCCTGCAGGTTGCTACCGGCGCCGACGGTGATCGCGGCGGTATCGGCCCGGACGGAGACGCCGTAGAAGGCGCTGGAGTTCTCGGCGAGCGTGGCCTTACCGATCACCGAGGCGCTCGGTGCGATGAAGGCGGATTCGTGGACAGCCGGGGTGTCGCCGGCGAAAGCGTAAATGGGAGCCATCCCCCCAGCCTAGGACACCCCGCACCCCCGTTGCGCTATCACTTGTGGTTGTCACCAGCGCTGATGACAACCACAAGTGATAGGGCAACGGGAGGGGGGAGGTCACGCGGGGGAGCGGAGCACCGTGAAGCCTGCGCCCCGTTCGGCCTGGCGGTCTTCGGGGAGGACGACGGCGATCGGCGCCCCGGGCGCGGCCACCCGCTCCAGTTCCTGGACGACGTCGTCCCAGTCCTCCGGGGGCAGTCCCGCGAGGGCGTCCACCGCCCACACCGAAGGGAACACGGAATCGGCGAAGGGCAGGGCGGCGGCCGCCGCGACCGAGGCTTCCAGGCCCCGGGCCCGCGCCGCATGGATGTTCTCCTCGGACGGGTCGACGCCGGTGAAGTGGATGCCGGATTGCACGAAAAGCAGCCCGTCCGTACCCTGGCCGCAGGCCAGGCCCAGCACGCCCCTGCGGCCCTCCGCTTTGAGCAGGGCGACGAAATCGGTCAGCGGGTCTTCCGGGGAAAGTGCCATACCTCTATTCAATGACCGCCGCCGGCTGGAAACAACCGGGTTCAGTTGAAAACAACTGGGTTCAGTTGAATACAACCGTCCGGTTGCCGTCCAGCAGAACCCGGTGCTCGGCGTGCCACTGCACGGCCTGGGCCAGGGTGCGGCCCTCCACGTCACGGCCCATCTGGACGAACTGCTCGGCCGTGCGCCGGTGGTCCACCCGGATGACTTCCTGCTCGATGATCGGGCCCTCGTCCAGGGCCGCCGTCACATAGTGCGCAGTGGCGCCGATGAGCTTCACGCCGCGGGCGTGCGCCTGGTGGTAGGGCTTGGCGCCCTTGAAGGACGGCAGGAAGGAGTGGTGGATGTTGATGGCCTTGCCGGTCAGCTCCTGGCACAGCTCGTTGGAGATGATCTGCATGTAGCGGGCCAGGACGGTCAGTTCGACGTCGTGCTCGGCCATCAGCGCCCGCAGCTCGTCCTCGGCTTGGACCTTGGTGTCCGGGGTGACCGGGATGTAGTGGAACGGGATGCCGTAGAACTCGGCCAGGCCCGCCAGGTCCCGGTGGTTGGACACGATAGCCGGGATCTCGATCGGCAGTGTTCCGGAGCGCTGCAGGAACAGCAGGTCATTGAGGCAGTGCGCCGAGGTGCTGGCCATCAACAGGGTGCGGACCTTCCGGCCGACCGGGTTGAGGCTCCACTGCATGCCGAAGGCCTGGGCCACCGGCTCGAGGGCGGCCTGAAGCTCGAAGGGCGAGGCCGCCGTCGTGGCCTCGACGCGCATAAAGAACGTCCCGGTACTCTGGCTGCCGTATTGCTGCGAGTCCGTAATATTGCAGCCCGCAACGAGCAGGGCACCCGCGACGGCGTGCACGATTCCGGGGCGGTCCGGGCAGGAAAAGGTCAGGATATAGGAAGCAGTCAGCTGGTCGTCAGTCACGAAGACAGCCTACCCGCGGGTACGCACCGGCTGGGGCCGGGCCGCCGGCCTGGGGTAGTCTGGAGCAGTCGCAACTGGCGTTGGGTGGCTAACCACCAGGGAGCGGCACTCACGAAGACCACGGATCGTACGCCTGGGCCGAGGGTCATGTTTGTCCGGTTGGCAGCGCCCGCTGCCGGCCCGCGTCGGCACCCGGTCCCGGGTGCCGGTGCCCTTGTCGCGTCCCGGGTTTCCGTGGGCCGTAATCTAGGGGCGCCGCCGCGGGCCAGCCGGTAACCTGACCTTAAGCAGTGCCCGTTGCCTAGCCAGGAGTTCCCCGTGACCACCTCCCTTAGCCTTTCTTCCGCCGCCGTGAGCAACCAGCCGCTGGCCGAACTTGACCCCGAAATCGCCGCCGTCCTTGCCCAGGAGCTGGGCCGCCAGCGCGGCACCCTGGAAATGATCGCCTCCGAAAACTTCGCCCCCCGCGCAGTCATGGAAGCCCAGGGCTCGGTCCTGACCAACAAGTACGCCGAGGGCTACCCGGGCCGCCGCTACTACGGCGGCTGCGAGTACGTCGACATCGCCGAGCAGCTCGCCATCGACCGGGTGAAGGAGCTCTTCGGAGCCGAATACGCCAACGTCCAGCCGCACTCCGGCGCCCAGGCCAACGCCGCGGCGCTCTCCGCGATGATCACCCCGGGCGAGAAGATCCTCGGCCTGTCCCTGGCCCACGGCGGCCACCTGACGCACGGCATGAAGCTCAATTTCTCCGGCAAGCTCTACCAGGTCGCCGCGTACCAGGTCGAGGAAGACAACTTCCGCATCGACATGGACAAGCTGCGCGCCCAGGCCATCGCCGAGAAGCCCCAGGTCATCATCGCCGGCTGGTCCGCCTACCCGCGCCACCTGGACTTCGCCGCGTTCCGCTCGATCGCCGACGAGGTCGGTGCGCTGCTCTGGACGGACATGGCGCACTTCGCCGGCCTCGTGGCCGCCGGACTGCACCCCAGCCCGGTCCCGCACTCCGACGTCGTGACCTCCACCGTGCACAAGACCCTCGCGGGCCCCCGCTCCGGTGTGATCCTGGCCAAGAAGGAATGGGCCAAGAAGATCAACTCCAACGTCTTCCCGGGCCAGCAGGGCGGACCGCTGATGCACGTCATCGCCGCCAAGGCCGTCGCGTTCAAGATCGCCGGCACGGAGGAATTCAAGGAGCGCCAGGAGCGCGTCCTGGAGGGCGCCCGGATCATCGCCGACCGCCTGAACCAGGCCGACGTGTCCGACGCCGGCGTCTCCGTCCTCACCGGCGGCACCGACGTGCACCTGGTCCTGGTGGACCTGCGCAACTCCCAGCTCGACGGCCAGCAGGCGGAAGACCTCCTGCACTCGGTCGGCATCACCGTCAACCGGAACGCCGTGCCGTTCGACCCGCGCCCGCCGATGGTCACCTCCGGGCTGCGCATCGGCACCCCGGCGCTGGCCACCCGCGGCTTCGGCGCCGAGGAGTTCACCGAGGTCGCCGAGATCATCGCGACCGCGCTGAAGGCAGGGTCCGCGACGGACATCGAGGCGCTCCAGTCCCGTGTGGACAAGCTCGCCGCGGACTTCCCGCTGTACCCGCAGCACGAGCAGTGGTAGGCCATGACTTCCGCTGAGACTGCACAAACGGCAGCCACCGCACAGATCCTCGACGGCCGGGCCACCGCCGCGGCGATCAAGGCCGAACTGACTGAACGCGTCGCCCTCCTCAAGTCCAAAGGCATCGTCCCGGGCCTCGGCACCATCCTGGTCGGCTCCGACCCGGGCAGCACCTGGTACGTCGGCGGCAAGCACAAGGACTGCGCCGAGGTGGGCATCACCTCGATCCGCCGCGACCTGCCGGAGGACACCACGCAGGAGGAGCTCCTGGCCGTGGTCCGGGAGCTGAACGAGAACCCGGAATGCACCGGCTACATCGTCCAGCTCCCGCTGCCCAAGCACATCGACCAGGACGTCATCCTGGAGGCCATGGACCCTGACAAGGACGCAGACGGCCTGCACCCGATGAACCTCGGCCGGCTGGTGGCCAACGTCAGCGGCCCGATGAAATCCCCGCTGCCGTGCACCCCCAAGGGCTGTGTGGAACTCCTCACCCGGCACGGCATCAGCCTCAACGGCAAACGCGTGCTCGTGGTGGGCCGCGGCGTCACCATCGGCCGGCCGGTGGGACTGCTGCTGACCCGCAAGGACGTCAACGCCACGGTCATCCTGGCCCACACCGGGACCGTGGACCTGCCCGCCGAACTCCGGCAGGCCGACGTCGTGATCGCCGCGGCCGGCCAGCCGCACATGATCAAGGCGGCCGACCTCAAGCCGGGCGCCATTGTCCTCGACGTCGGCGTCAGCCGCGTCGATGACGGCTCCGGCAAGGCCGTCGTCACCGGGGACGTGGACCCGGCGGCGGCCGGCGTCGCCGCCTGGCTGTCCCCGAACCCCGGGGGAGTCGGCCCGATGACCCGCGCCATGCTGCTGGCCAACGTGGTGGAAACCGCGGAACGCCACTTAGCCGATGCGGGCGCCTCCGGCGCGGCCTGAGTCTCCGGACGCCAGGGCGCCACTCCGTACGGGGGTGGCGCCCTTGCGGTTTTAAGCCCGGGACAGCTTTAATTCCCCGACAGCAGGGAACGGCAAACACCCGGATTTTTTACGAAAAGACTCTTTCATAGTTCGCCGGTTTCAACTACCGTGATTCGGGTGCCTGAACTCGACTCGAAAGAATTCTCCCTCAAGGAAGCTCACGTGAGCAGCCCCGCTGAAACCGGCCCGCCGCAGTATGTGATCACCGCCGAGAACCTGACGAAGCGCTACGGCGACGTGGCCGCGGTCGACGGGATCTCCTTCTCCGTCCCCGCCGGCGAGGCATTCGGCCTGCTTGGCCCCAACGGCGCCGGCAAATCCACCACCATGAAAATGATCGGCGCGGTGTCCCAGCGCACCTCCGGAAGCCTCAGCATCATGGGCCTGGACCCCGACCTGAACGGGCCGGAAGTCCGGGCGCACCTGGGCGTGGTCCCGCAGCAGGACAACCTGGACGAGGAACTCAGGGTCCGGGACAACCTGCTGGTCTACGGCCGCTACTTCGGCCTGCCGATGAGCTACCTCAGGCCCAAGGCCGACGAGCTGCTGGAGTTCGCGCAGCTCACCGACAAGGCGAAATCCAAGGTGGACGCGCTCTCCGGCGGCATGAAGCGCCGCCTCACGATCGCGCGCTCCCTCATCAACGAACCCCGGATCCTGCTCCTGGACGAGCCCACCACCGGCCTGGACCCGCAGGCGAGGCACATTCTCTGGGACCGGCTGTTCCGGCTCAAGGAGCAGGGCGTCACCCTGATCCTCACCACCCACTACATGGACGAGGCCGAGCAGCTCTGCGACCGCCTGATCGTGGTGGACAAGGGCAGGATCATGGCCGAGGGATCCCCGGCGAGCCTGATCCGTGAGTACTCCACCCGGGAGGTCCTTGAGCTGCGCTTCGGCTCGGAACGCAACGCCTCCGTCGGCGCCGAACTGGAGGGCATCGGCGAACGGGTGGAAACCCTGCCCGACCGGGTCCTGATCTACGCGCACGACGGCGAGGCAGCCCTTGAGGAGGTTTCCGCCCGCGGGCTGCGCCCGGTGACCTCGCTGGTGCGCCGGTCCTCGCTCGAGGACGTCTTCCTGCGCCTGACCGGCAGGAGCCTCGTTGACTAGCGCCCATTCCCCCGAGGTCTCGGCGGCCCGGGCCAGGCGCTGGGGCTCGCTCTACTTCGCGGAACATGTGCTCCGGGTGATGAAGAGCTACGGCTGGACCATCGTGATGTACGGCGTGGGGCAGCCGGTCGCCTACCTCTTCGCCATGGGGGTGGGCCTGGCGACGCTGGTCGACACCGGCAGCGGGGCCGTCTTCGGCGGGGTCAGCTACCTGACCTTCATCGCGCCGGCGCTGCTGATCTCGGCCGCGGTGATGTCCGCGGCGAGCGAGTTCACCTTCCCGATCATGGACGGGTTCAAGTGGCGCCGGGTCTACTACGGGCCGCACGCCTCGCCGCTGACGCCCCAGCAGATCGCGCTCGGTCAGGTCATCGCCGTCACGGTGCGCTTCCTGCTGCAGTCCGCGATCTACTTCGGTGTGGTGGCGCTGTTCGGGGCGTCGCCGAGCCCCTGGGGCTGGGTGGCTATCCTGGTCGCCACCCTCGCCGGGCTCTCCTTCGGGCTGCCGCTGATGGCCTATGCCGCCTCGATCACGCAGGACAAAGGCCAGTTCGCCATGGTCATGCGCTTCCTCGTGATGCCGCTGTTCCTGTTTTCCGGCACCTTCTTCCCGCTGGACACCCTGCCGCTGACGGTGCGCTGGATCGGCTGGATATCCCCGATCTGGCACGGCACCGAGCTGGGCAGGGTCTTCAGCTACGGCTACCAGGAGGCCCCGCTGCTGACCGTCGCGCACGTCGTGTACCTGCTGGCCCTCGCGGTGCTCGGCTGGGTCCTGACCAAACGCCAGTTCATCAAAAGGATGGCCGGATGAGCGCCGCCGCCACCAGCCACAGCGACACCGAGGCCGCGCGCAACCGGAAGTTCGGGCCGCTGTACTCCCGGAACGTCCGCGCCGTCGTCGCCCGCGGGCTGATGGCCACCAAGAGCAGCAACTGGATGGTCATGCTCTCGGGCTTCTTTGAGCCCGTGCTCTACCTGATCGCGATGGGCGTCGGGCTGGGCGCCATCGTCGGTACGGTGCAGGGGCCCGGCGGCGGGGAAATTTCCTACGCCGCCTATATCGCCCCGGCACTGCTGGCCGTGTCCGCGATGAACGGTGCCGTCTACGACTCCACCTGGAACGTCTTCTTCAAGATGAACTTCTCCAAGCTGTACCAGGGCATGCTCTACACCTCGCTGGGCCCGCTGGATGTCGCGATGGGGGAGATCTTCCTCGCCCTGCTGCGCGGCCTGATGTACGCCACCGGCTTCACTGCCGTGATGGGCCTCATGGGGCTGCTCACCACGCCGTGGGCCATCCTGATGATCCCGGCCGCGGTGCTGATCGCCTTCGGATTTGCCAGTTTCGGCATGGGCATCACCAGCTTCATGAAGACGTTTCAGCAGATGGACTGGATCAACTTCGTGATGCTGCCGATGTTCCTGTTCAGCGCCACCTTCTACCCGCTTACCGTCTATCCGGAGTACATCCAGTGGTTCATCCAGGCGATGCCGCTGTGGCACGGCGTGGACCTGCTCCGGCAGATCAGCGTGGGAGCCTTCAGCCCGGCGACCGCCATCCACGTCGGCTACTACCTCGCGATGATCGCCCTCGGCATGCTGCTGACCACCGGCCGGCTCCGCAAGCTGTTCCTCAAGTAGGGCCGGACCCGGCCGTCCCCGCCGCGGGCGTTCGCCCGGGAGCGTTCGCCCCGGAGCGTTCGCCCGGGGTGGAAGCGGGCGGGCGCGCCGCGAGGGTTTGCGATAATAGGCTCATGCAATCTCTGGGCAACTCCGCGTCTTCCAAGCCGTCCGCGTACAACACCGCCACGGGCAAGTTCTCCATGTTCCGCATCAGCGGACCGGGGATGATGGTGTTCATCATCGCCTTCGTCGTCGCGGTCATCTTTGCTGCGAACCAGAACGACGTCGTGGGCTGGATCGTGGCGATCATCGCGGGCTTCTGGCTGGCTCTGGCCTCCTTCGTGGTCTTCAGCATCCAGAAGGCGGCCAGGAAGGCCGGTGCCAAGCTCGCCGAAGCGCAGAACGCCTTCAACGCGGCGGCCGGCCGGGCGCCGGCGTCGGGCAGTGTGGACCACGGCAGCACCCGCCTCATGGAGGTCCGCCGGGAAGCGGACGAGGTCCGGGACCTGAAGCTGGACCACTCGTTCAAGATCGTGCAGGTGCAGGTCCGCGTCGTCGAACAAGAGCGGGCGAAGGGCAGCGCCTCGGACCAGGAAACGATCCGCCGGGCGCTCGAGACCATCGAGATTACCGCCACCAACGCACGGGACATGATCAGGTCCGCCGGCGGCGACGAGCCCGTCTCCGGAACCATTGTCGACTAGAGTGGATCGGGTGAGCTCGGCATTGAAGAAGGACAACCTTCGCATCGCATCAGTCAACGTCAATGGCCTTCGTGCCGCCTACAAGAAGGGCATGGCGGAATGGCTTGAGCCGCGCGAAGTGGACATCCTCTGCCTGCAGGAAGTCCGTGCGCCCGATGCGATCGTCCATGAGCTGCTCGGCGAGGGCTGGTACATCCTGCACGCCGAAGCCGAGGCCAAGGGCCGCGCCGGCGTCGCCATCGCCTCCCGCACCGAACCGCTGCAGACCCGCGTGGGCATCGGCGACGACTACTTCGCCACGGCCGGCCGCTGGGTCGAAGCCGACTACACCGTCCGCAACGCCGAGGGCGAGGCCTCCCAGCTGACCGTCGTGAGCGCCTACGTGCACTCCGGGGAGGCAGGCACCCCGAAACAGGACGACAAGTTCCGATTCCTCGACGTGATGGCCAGCAGGCTGCCCGAGCTGACCAAGCACAGCGACCACGCCCTCGTGGTGGGCGACCTCAACGTCGGCCACACGGAACTGGACATCAGGAACTGGAAGGGCAACGTCAAACGTGCCGGCTTCCTGCCCGAGGAGCGCGCCTACTTTGACCGCTTCTTCGGCGAGGACATCGGCTGGAAGGATGTTCACCGGGGCCTGGCGGGCGCCGTCGAGGGCCCCTACACCTGGTGGTCGCAACGGGGCCAGGCCTTCGACAACGACACCGGCTGGCGCATTGACTACCACATGGCCACGCCCGCTCTCGCTGCTGCCGCAGTGTCAGCCGTTGTAGACCGGGCGCCGTCCTGGGACACACGCTTCTCCGACCACGCCCCGCTGGTAGTGGACTACCGGCTCTAGCCTTAAGGCCCCCACGAATGACCTCTTCTTCCACTGTGACCCCCGTGACCGACGCCGCCGCCGGATCTCCTGCCGCCGGAACCGTCACCGCCGCCACCCCTGCCACCCACGGCTCTGCTGTCCCCCTGGGGGTCCGCCAGCGCGTCCTCTCCGGCATGCAGCCCTCCGCGGACTCCCTGCATCTGGGCAACTACCTCGGCGCCCTGGTGAACTGGGTCCGGATGCAGGACGAGTACGACGCGATCTTCTTCATCCCGGACCTGCACGCGATCACCGTTCCGCAGGACCCGGCCGAACTGGCCCACCGCACCCGGGTCACTGCCGCGCAGTACATCGCCGGCGGTGTCGACGTGGACAAGTGCACACTCTTCGTCCAGTCCCAGGTGCCCGAGCACGCCCAGCTGGCCTGGGTCCTGAACTGCATCACCGGCTTCGGCGAGGCCTCCCGGATGACCCAGTTCAAGGACAAAGCCTCCCGGCACGGCTCGGAGCAGGCCAGCGTCGGGCTCTTCACCTACCCGGTGCTGCAGGCCGCGGACATCCTCCTCTACCAGCCCCACGGTGTGCCGGTGGGCGAGGACCAGCGCCAGCACGTCGAACTCAGCCGCGACCTGGCCCAGCGGTTCAACAGCCGCTTCGGTGAGACCTTCAACGTCCCGGCGCCCTTCATCCAGAAGGAATCGGCGAAGATTTACGACCTGCAGAACCCCACCGCCAAGATGTCCAAGTCGGCGGAATCACCGGCGGGCCTGATCAACCTCCTGGACGATCCCAAGGTCATCGCCAAGCGGATCAAATCCGCGGTAACGGACGCGGAGACGGAGATCCGCTTCGACCGCGAGGCCAAACCGGGGGTCTCCAACCTGCTGACCATCTACTCCGCCATCACCGGGCAAAGTGTCGAGGCCATCGTCGCCGCCTACCAGGGCAAAATGTACGGCCACCTCAAGGTCGACCTCGCCGAGGTCGTGGCGGAACGGCTGACCCCCATCCGGAACCGGGCCAACGAGCTGCTGAACGACCCCGCGGAACTTGACCGGCTGCTGGCCCTCGGCGCCGACAAGGCCCGCGAGATCGCCTCGGTCACCCTGCGGGACGTCTACGCCAAGGTGGGTTTCCTGCCCTACGCCGGAACCCACGGGGCCCGCTAGGCCAATGTCCTCCGTCAGCAAAGTCACCGCTAACGAGCCAAAACGCAGCGCGCGTGCCGTCAGCAGCGCCGGCCAGGAATCCCATCCGGACGGCGGACAGCGCACCGACGGCGTCAGCATCGGCGTGATCCTGGGGTTCCCGGACGAAATCGCCGAGGAACTCCAGCGCTGGCGCGCCTCCTTCGGCGACCCGATGGCGGCCGTCATCCCGGCGCACATCACCCTCGTGACCACCACCATGACGCAGGACTGGGAAGCCACCCGCAACCACGTGCGTGAGATCGCGAGCAAGCAGGAGCCCTTCAACGTGACCATCGCCGGCACCGGATCCTTCCGGCCCGTGTCCCCGGTGGTCTTCCTCAACGTTGAAGACGGCTTCGGTGACTGTGTCAGCCTGCACCAGCAGCTCCAGACCGGGCCGCTGGAGCGGGAACTGCCCTTTGCCTACCATCCGCACGTCACCGTCGCGCACGACGTCGCCCCGGAAAGCCTCGATGAGGCCGAAACGGTGCTCAAGGATTACCGGGCCACGTTCCCGGTGGCTAGCATGGGACTTTACGAGCACGACGACAACGGCATTTGGCAGCTACGGGAAGAGCTTGACTTTGGGACCGAACCTGACGACGACGGGGGCCAGGACGGTGCAGCAGGCGCCCACTGAGCCGCCGCTTCCCACCGAGCTGGCCCGGCTGAAACTGGAAGTCATCCGGAAACGGGTTGAATGGGGAAAGGTCCGGCGCTCCGGCGGCGGCCGGATGGCGTCGATGATGGCGATGGTGCCGTGGCTGCTGGCCCGGGCCAACACCTTCCGTCCGCTCCGCGCCTTCCAGCACTACAACCTCCAGCACGGTCCCCTGATGAGCGCCGGCATCGGGTTCAGGATGTTCTTCTCCATCACGGGTCTGCTGGCCACCGGCCTCTCCCTGGCAGGTCTTGTCCTCAGCGGACAGCCGGCCCTGCTGGACCAGATCATCAGGAGCGTGGCCAAGACCGCGCCCGGTCTCCTGCAGGTCGACGGCGGCGAGGGGCTGGTTGATCCCTACCAGCTGCTGAACCCTTCCAGCCTTGGCTGGGCTGCTGTGATCGCCGCCGCGGTGACTGTCTTTACGGCCCTGGGCTGGATCAGCGGCATCCGTGACGGCGTGCGGGGCATGATGCGGCTGGGCCCGCGGGGGATGAACCCGGTTCTGCAGATCCTGCGCGACGCCGGCACGCTCCTGCTGCTCGGCGCGGCCCTGGTGGTCAGCGCGGCTGCCTCCCTGGTGTTCGGCACGGCGGCGGGGTGGGTGACCGAGAAGCTGAACCTGGATCCGCTGCTGGCCGGTCCGCTGACGACGTCGGTCACGATCATCGTGCCGCTGCTGCTCGGCTGGGGCACCGCCCTGATCATGTTCCGGGTGGCCGCCGGGCTCAAGCTGGCCCGCCGCTCGCTCCTGGAAGGGACCATCCTTGCTGCGGTGGGGACCACCGTGCTGCAGATCTTCAGCACCCAGCTGCTGGCCAGTGCCGGACGGAACCCCATCCTGGCGCCCTTCGCCATCATCATCGGCCTGCTGATCTGGTTCAACCTGGTCAGCCAGGTCTACCTGGTCAGCGCCTCGTGGGTGGCGATCCGCGAGGAGGACCTCAACCGGGAGCCGGGGAACAAAAAGACCGGCTGGGGCGCCCGCCAGGTCCAGCCGGGCAAGACCCCGGTGGACGCCGGCGAGGTCCGTCCGCCGGCCGCGGCTACGCGGTGGCGTCGAGGTACTGGTCGGCCCACGCTGAAATAATCTTCGCGGCACGGGCGGCCTGTCCCTTGGCGGTCAGCAGATGGTCGCTGCCCTCGAGGGAGACGAAGCTGCGCGGATGCCGTGCGGTCTGGAAGATGGTGCTGGCGTTCTCGATGCCCACGGTGTTGTCGGTGGGGGAGTGGAGCACCAGGAGCGGCTTTCCCAGCTGCCGGATGCAGTCCGTGAGGTCGGCGTTCTCCAGGTCCTCCACGAAGTGCCGGCGGATCTCCACCCGTTTGCCGCCCAGGTCCACTTCCGCGCTGCCCTCGCTGAGGATCCGGTCCAGGGCTGCGTCAAAGACGTGGGCCACATGCTTGGGTGAGAACGGGGCCCCCACGGTGGCGACGGCGTCGAGCTCCGGGATCTGCCGCGCGGCCGAGAGCACCGCGGCCCCGCCGAAGGAATGACCCACCAGCAGCGAGACCGGCCGGCCTGACTCGCGCATGAATTCGGCCGCCTTCACGGTGTCCGCGACCTTGTGGCTGAAGGAGCCCTCCGGCCAGAGCCCGGCGGATTCGCCGAGACCCAGGTTGTCGAAGCGGAGCATGCCCACCCCGCTGTCCGCCAGCGCCTTGCACATCCTCGAGGCCGACGGGCTGTCCTTGCCCAGCGTGAAGCCGTGCGAGAACACCCCCCAGCCTTTCACCGGCCCCTCCGGGACGTCGACGATGCCGGAGAGCAGTTCGCCGGTGGAACCCTGGAAGGAGACTTTTTCGGAGCGGGACACGTGGGCCCTTTCGTTCAGCGGTACGACGACGACGGCGCCCCCACCTGGAAGGTGGGAGGCGCCGTCGTCGTTGTTCTTTAGGTTCTGGAGCAGCTGCTAGATCTTGCGGGACAGGATGGCCTGCTTGACCTCGGCGATGGCCTGCGTGACCTGGATGCCGCGGGGGCAGGCCTCGGTGCAGTTGAAGGTGGTGCGGCAGCGCCACACGCCTTCCTTGTCGTTGAGGATCTCCAGGCGCATGTCGCCGGCGTCATCCCGGGAATCGAAGATGAAGCGGTGCGCGTTGACGATTGCCGCCGGGCCGAAGTACTGGCCGTCGGTCCAGAACACCGGGCAGGACGAGGTGCACGCGGCGCAGAGGATGCACTTGGTGGTGTCGTCGAAACGCTCCCGGTCCTCGGCGGACTGCAGGCGTTCCTTCGTGGGCTCGTGGCCCCGGTTGATCAGGAACGGCATGACCTCGCGGAAGGACTGGAAGAACGGTTCCATGTCCACGATCAGGTCCTTCTCCACCGGGAGGCCCTTGATCGGCTCGACCGTGATGGGCTTGGACGTGTCCAGGTCCTTCAGCAGGGTCTTGCAGGCGAGGCGGTTGCGGCCGTTGATGCGCATGGCATCGGAGCCGCAGACACCGTGGGCACAGGACCGGCGGAAGGAGACGCTGCCGTCGATCTCCCACTTGATCTTGTGCAGGGCGTCCAGGACACGGTCGGTGCCGTACATGGTCACGTGGAAGTCATCCCAGGTGGACTCGTCGGAGACCTCCGGGTTGTAGCGGCGCACCCGCAGGTGGACGTCGAAGGACGGGATGTCCCCGCCACCCCCGATGTGCGCGGGCAGTTCGATCTTGGAGGCTGGCTCAGCAAGTTCAGCGGTCATCTTAGTACTTCCTCACCATCGGCTCGTAACGCGTAAAGACCACCGGTTTGGTGGCAAGCCGGATGCCGGCTGTTGTTTCTGCGGTCCCCGCAGTGCCATCCGCCGGAGCATGCTTTTCCTTGTACGCCATGGAGTGCTTCATGAATTTTTCGTCGTCGCGCTCGGGGAAGTCCTCGCGGAAGTGTCCGCCGCGGGATTCCTCGCGGTGCAGGGCCGCCACGGTCATGACCTTGGCGAGCTCCAGCAGGAAGCCCAGTTCCACGGCCTCGAGCAGGTCCAGGTTGAAGCGCTTGCCCTTGTCCTGGACGCTGATGCGCTGGTACCGCTCCTCGAAGGACGCGATGTCCGTCAGGACCTGGTTCAGCGTGTCGGCGGTGCGGAACACCTGCATGTTGGCATCCATCGTGTCCTGCAGTTCCTTGCGGATTGCAGCGACCTTCTCGGTGCCGTCGGAGGTGCGGACGTGGTCCAGCAGGTCCAGCGTGTAGGCCTCCGGGTCAAGGGGGAGGTCCACGAACTCTGCGGTCTTGGCGTACTCCGCGGCGGCAATGCCGGCGCGCTTGCCGAAGACGTTGATGTCCAGCAGCGAGTTGGTGCCCAGCCGGTTGGAACCGTGCACGGAGACGCAGGCGACCTCACCGGCGGCGTAGAGGCCCGGGACAACCGTGTCGTTGTCCTGGAGCACCTGGGCGGTGATGTTGGTGGGGATGCCGCCCATGGCGTAGTGCGCCGTCGGGAAGACCGGTACCGGCTCCGTGTACGGCTCGACACCCAGGTAGGTGCGGGCGAACTCGGTGATGTCCGGCAGCTTGGCGTCGATGTGCGCGGGCTCAAGGTGCGTCAGGTCCAGCAGGACGTAGTCCTTGTTCGGGCCGCAGCCGCGTCCCTCACGGACTTCGTTGGCCATGGAGCGGGCCACGATGTCGCGGGGGGCGAGGTCCTTGATGGTGGGGGCGTAGCGCTCCATGAAGCGCTCACCCTCGGAGTTGCGCAGGATCGCGCCTTCGCCGCGGGCGGCCTCGGAGAGGAGGATGCCCAGGCCGGCCAGGCCTGTCGGGTGGAACTGGTAGAACTCCATGTCCTCCAGCGGGATGCCGCGGCGGAACGCGATGCCCATGCCGTCACCGGTCAGGGTGTGGGCGTTGGAGGTGGTCTTGAAGACCTTGCCGGCGCCGCCGGTGGCGAACACCACGGACTTGGCCTGGAAGACGTGCAGTTCGCCGGAGGCGAGGTCGTAGGAGACGACGCCGGCGACGCGCTTCTGCTTGTACGTGGTGCCGTCCTCGCGGACAGCGTCCTCCTCGACCGTCAGCAGGTCCAGCACGTAGTACTCGTTGTAGAACTCCACGTTGTGCTTGACGCAGTTTTGGTACAGGGTCTGCAGGATCATGTGGCCGGTGCGGTCTGCGGCGTAGCAGGCGCGGCGGACCGGGGCCTTGCCGTGGTCGCGGGTGTGGCCACCGAAACGGCGCTGGTCAATGCGGCCCTCGGGCGTGCGGTTGAACGGCAGGCCCATCTTTTCCAGGTCCAGGACGGCGTCGATCGCTTCCTTCGCCATGACCTCGGCGGCGTCCTGGTCAACCAGGTAGTCGCCGCCCTTGATGGTGTCGAAGGTGTGCCACTCCCAGTTGTCTTCCTCGACGTTGGCCAGGGCCGCACACATGCCGCCCTGCGCCGCACCGGTGTGGGAGCGGGTGGGGTACAGCTTGGTCAGTACCGCTGTTTTGGCGCGCTGACCTGATTCGATCGCCGCGCGCATCCCGGCGCCACCGGCACCGACGATGACGACGTCGTACTTATGGACCTGCATACCAGACGCTCTTTCTCTCAAAATTCGCTAACAACACCGGCCGGCGGAGCCAGCCCGGTGAAACCTCGTGGAAATCCGGTGCCTGCCCCGGGCAGGCACCGGATCGGTTGCCGCTGGGGCTGCGCCGCTACGGGGAGGGGCAGAAGCCGCCGGGCAGCTGGACCCCGTTGACCACGGGGCACGGGTCAAAGGTGAAGATGACCATGGTGCCCAGGATGATGATGACGGTGGTGGCTGCGTAGAGCACGACCTTCAGCCACAGGCGCGTGGCGTCCTTTTCGGCGTAGTCGTTGATGATGGTGCGCACACCGTTGGTTCCGTGCAGCATGGCGAGCCACAGCATGGCCAGGTCCCACACCTGCCAGAACGGGTCCGCCCACTTGCCGGCCACGAAGCCGAAGTCGATCGCGTGGATGCCTTCGCCGACCAGCAGGTTCACGGTCAGGTGTCCGAAGATCAGGACGACCAGGACGACGCCGGAAAGCCGCATGAAGAGCCAGGCAAGCATTTCGAAGTTGCCCTTGGAACCGCCGGTGCGGCGGTACTGCGGAGCGATCCGGTCGCTGCCGACCTTGGCGCCGCCACTTCGTGGGCTCTTAATCTGCGTTGCACTCATGGCTAGTGACCTCCAAGGGCGAGGGAAAGGTGGCGGATGGAGAAGCCCACCATGACGACTACCCAGAGACCGAGCACCGTCCACAGCATCTGGCGCTGGTACTTCGCGCCCTTCTTCCAAAAGTCGACGGCGATGATCCGCAGGCCGTTAAAGGCGTGGAACACGATCGCTGCGACAAGGCCCGTTTCACCCAGGGCCATCAGGGGGTTCTTGTAGGCACCAATCACGGCGGTGTAGGCCTCGGGGGACACACGCACCAATGAGGTGTCCAGCACATGGACCAACAAGAAGAAAAAGATCACTACACCGGTAATGCGGTGTCCAACCCAGGACCACATGCCTTCACGGCCGCGGTACAAGGTGCCAGCTGGTTTTGTCGGCACTGAATAAACCTCCCTGCAACACAGCGGCGCTGGCATGGGATCCACGCGGGGGGAACGCCTGCTGCGAGAGCACTCGTAAGCTCAAGCCTAAATCTAGGCTTCGCCCACAGCTTATTCAATTCAGCCACCGCTTGGTGACGGCGCCCGGCGCGGTTTTCGTCCAGTTTTGAGACGAACGCCACATTTCCTTGTCCGCCGGAAGCGCCCGTACCGCTTCCGGTCTGCTTCCGGTCTGCGGCCCCGGAAGACCGTGATGTGTCGTGTCCGCCGCCGGGTCGGGGACTGTTTCGGTCCGTTCAGCTAAAGTAGCCGTGATGAATACAGACAAAGCGACAAGCCAGGACTCACTTCAAGGCTCGGCCCTGGGCCGATTTATTGCGGTGATTCCGGCAGGCGGTGTGGGGACCCGCCTCTGGCCCCTGTCGCGTGCTGCAGCCCCCAAGTTCCTTCACGACCTCACGGGCTCGGGCAGTACCCTGCTGAGGTCCACCTACGACCGGCTCGAGCCGCTCGCCGGAAAACACATGCTCGTGGTTACCGGGATGGCGCACCGGGACGCGGTCTGCCGCCAGCTCCCCGAGATCGACGACGCGGACCTGGTGCTCGAGAGCGAGCCCAAGGACTCCGGCGCCGCCATCGGCCTGGCCGCCGCGATCCTGCACGAACGCGATCCGGACACCATCATGGGCTCCTTCGCGGCGGACCAGGTCATCAGCCCGGACGCACTGTTCCACGCGGCCGTCAGGGAAGCCATCCACGCCGCGGCGGCCGGCAAGATCGTCACGATCGGCATCAAGCCCACCCACCCCTCCACCGGCTTTGGCTACATCCGGGCCGGGAAGAACCTCGGCGTTGACGGTGCCCCCAGCGCCCAGGCCGTCGTTGAGTTCGTGGAGAAGCCCAGCGAAGAGGTCGCCCAGGAGTATGTCGACAGTGGCGAATACGTCTGGAACGCCGGCATGTTCGTGGCCCCCGTCGCGCTGATGCTCAAGCACCTCGAAGCCAACCAGCCCGAGCTTTTCGCCGGCGTGCAGGAAATCGCCCGGGCCTGGGACACCCCGCAGCGCGACGAGGTCAAGGCCCGTATCTGGCCCACCCTCCCCAAGATTGCGATTGACTACGCCGTGGCCGAACCGGCAGCGGCCGCCGGCGACGTCGCCGTCGTTCCCGGCACCTTCCGCTGGGACGACGTCGGGGACTTCGCCTCGGTGGGCCGGCTCAACAGCGCCAAGGAAGTCAAGGACGTCACCGTGATCGGCGAGGGCGCCCGCGTCTTCACCGAGGACGCGAGCGGCGTGGTGGTCTCCGATACCAAACGGGTGATCGCGCTGATCGGCATCAAGGACGTCGTCGTTGTCGATACCCCTGACGCCTTGCTGGTCATGCACAAGGAACACTCCCAGCGCGTGAAGCAGGCCGTCGATGCACTCAAGGCCAGCGGCGACACGGACGTGCTGTAGTTTCCGGAGACGGCGTCCGGCGGCGTCAGTTTCCGGAGTCAGCGTCCGGCGTCCTTTAATCTGCGGAGCCGTGCGGGATTTCGGGCCCTGCCCTGACCTTCGGCGGGGCCCGGAGTGTTTCCCGATCCGTAACGCGCCGTACGCGATGCCGCTATTTTTTGTGCGCTCGCTAGAGTTGTCCCGTGCGCAACTACTCCACTGAAACTGACCCCACCACATTGGTGGGGCCGTGGCTCGAGCCCCTGCTGCCGGAACTGATCGCCTTCCGCCGGGACTTGCATGCGCACCCTGAACTGTCGTTCAAGGAGTTCCGCACCACGGACAAGCTCGCGAAACGGCTTGAGGAAGCGGGCCTAAAGCCGCGGCGCCTCGAAGGCACAGGCCTGACGGTGGACATCGGGGACGGTCCGATCGCCACCGCCCTGCGCGGCGACATCGACGCACTGCCCATCATCGAGGAAACAGGTCTTCCCTTCGCTTCGAAGAACCATGGCGTCACGCACGCCTGCGGTCACGACGTGCACACCGCCACCATGCTCGGCGCGGCCCTGGTCCTGCAGCGCATGCACGAGGAGTCGCCGCTGCGCGGCACCGTGCGGATCATCTTCCAGCCGGCCGAGGAAACCATGCCCGGCGGCGCCCAGAGCTGCATCGAGCAGGGCGTCCTCGATGGTGTTCCCCGGATCTTCGCCCTGCACTGCGACCCCCGGATCGAAGTGGGCAAGATCGGCACCCGGATCGGCGCCATCACCTCCGCCTCGGACACGATCAAGATCGAACTGACCGGCCGCGGCGGCCACACCTCACGGCCGCACCTGACCGAAGAGCTCGTCTTCGCCCTCGCGCAGATCGCCATCAACGTTCCCGCCGTGCTCTCCCGCCGCGTCGATGTCCGCAGCGGCGTCTCCGTGGTCTGGGGCCACATCTCCGCAGGCTCCGCGCCCAACGCCATCCCGGCCAGCGGCTACATGGCGGGCACCATGCGCTGCCTGGACCGCGACGCCTGGCACAGCGCCGGGGTCATCCTCGACGAGGTCGTGCAGCAGATCGCCGCTCCGTACGGTGTCGATGTCCACCTGGAACACACCCGCGGCGTGCCTCCCGTGGTGAACTCCGAGCACGAGACCGCCCTGATCGAAGCCGCGGCCCGCGCCGAGATCGGCGAAGGCGCAGTGGTCCTGACGCCGCAGTCCATGGGCGGCGAAGACTTTGCGTGGTTCCTCGCTGACCTCCCCGGCGCCATGATGCGCCTGGGCACCAAGACGCCCGGCGGCGAGGAGTACGACCTGCACCGCGGCGACTACATTCTTGACGAACGCGCCCTGGGCCTGGGCATCAAGGTGCTCACCGCCGCGGCCCTGCGCACCCTCCGCGACCTCTAGGCCCCTGCCGCCAGCGGCGCCGCCGTTCTGCGCCGCGCCCGGCTCGCCCTCGTACTTCCCACCCCCAGCCGGCCCGCTCCCGCCGAGGTGAGAGCACGTGCCCGTCGTCGGGCGCTTCATGGGCGCGAACTCTGACCTCGGCGGGGGTGTCGGGACGTAGATGAGTTGTGCACAACTTAATTGTGGACTATCGTATAGCTATGACCGATGGTTTCCCGCTTAACGCCCCCCGGCTGGACCGGCAGCTTTGCTTCGCGATGTACTCGGCCTCCCGCGCCGCCACCGCGGCGTACCGGCCGGTGCTCGACGAGCTCGGCCTGACCTACCCGCAGTACCTCGTCATGCTGGTGCTCTGGGAAGAGGAGCCGCGCAGCGTCCGCGAACTGGGGGAGGAGCTGGGCCTTGACTCCGGCACGCTGTCCCCGTTGCTCAAGCGGCTTGAGTCCCTGGGCCTTGTGGAACGGCGGCGCTCGGCCGAGGACGAACGCCGGGTTGAGGTCTTCCTGACCGAGGCCGGCACCGCTCTCAGCGCCCGGACCACCGGCATCCCGCAACGGCTCGCCGACGCGGCCGGGCTCTCGCCCGCGGAGCTAGACCAGCTCCGCGAGACCCTGGCCCGGCTCACCGCCGCGCTGCACGGCTCCCGCTGAAGCCCCCCCGCGTCGGGGTGGCGGACGCCGCCGACGTCGGAATCGCGGGAGGCGCGCCAGCTCGCCGGAAGTTTACGGCGCCTGCGCAGGCGTCCGGCGAGTTCGCCGCGGGCCACCAGATTTTCCCAACAGATTGGATCCCATGAAAACCCTTTACACGGCTGAGGCGCTGGCCTCGGGCGAAGGCCGTGACGGCACCGCCGTCACCAAGGACGGCAAGCTCAAGGTGACCCTGGCCAGCCCCGTGGAACTCGGCGGCAACGGCGAAGGCACCAACCCCGAGCAGCTTTTCGCGGCGGGCTACGCGGCCTGCTTCCACTCCGCCTTGCGGCTCGTCGGCCGCCAGGCCAAGGCGGACCTGACGGATTCCGCCGTCGCCGCAAGGATCCACCTCGGCGCCCTCGCCGACGGACCCGGCTTCGGCATCGCCGCGGAACTCGAGATTGCCCTGCCCGCCGTGGACCGGGAAACGGCCGAGGCCCTCGTGGCCAAGGCGCACGAAGTCTGCCCCTACTCCAATGCCACCCGTGGCAACATCACTGTCGACATTACGATCCTGGAGGTCGCCGCATGAGCACCATCACCGAAACCGCCACCCTTCCCGCCACCACCCGCGAGATCCAGCTGGCATCCCGCCCGCACGGCCGCCCCGTGCCGGAGAACTTCCGCCTTGCCGATACGGCCCTGCCCGAACTCGAGGACGGCCAGGTCCTGGTCCGCAACCTCTTCATCTCGGTGGACCCCTACATGCGCGGCCGGATGAACGATGTCAAGTCCTACTCGGCGCCGTTTGCCCTCGACGCCGCGCTAGACGGCGGCGCCGTCGGCGAGGTCATCGCCTCCCGGTCCGCTGACCGCAAAGTGGGCGACACGGTGGTCCATTCACTGGGCTGGCGCGAATATGCCGTGCTCGACGCCGGTGCCACCACCCCTGCCCGCACCGACCTCGCCCCCGCGACGGCCTTCCTCGGCGCGCTTGGCATGACCGGCCTGACGGCCTACGCCGGCCTGATCAAGGTCGCCGGCAACAAGCCCGGCGAAGTCGTCTTCGTCTCCGGTGCCGCCGGGGCGGTCGGCTCCCTGGTCGGCCAGATCGCCAAGGCCATGGGCGCGTCCAGGGTCATTGGCAGCGCCGGCTCTCCGGAAAAAGTGGCGCGGCTGCTGGAGCTGGGCTTCGACGCGGCGTTCAACTACCACGATGGCCCGGTTGCCGAGCAGCTCGCCGCGGCCGCAGGCGAACGCGGGATCGACGTGTACTTCGACAACGTCGGTGGGGAACACCTTGAAGCGGCGCTGTCGGCGCTTACCGTCGGTGGCCGGGTGGCGATGTGCGGAGCCATTTCGCAGTACAACTCGACCGAGCCCACACCGGCCCCGCGGAACCTCATGCAGGCCATCGGCAAGCAGCTGACCCTCAAAGGCTTCCTGGTCAGCGGCTACTGGCAGTACATGCCCGAGTTCGTGGAGGCCATGTCCGGCTGGCTCGCCGACGGCACCGTCCGGTACGACGAGACCATTGTGGACGGACTGGAGAACGCCCCGCAGGCCTTCATGGATCTGCTGGACGGCGCCAACACCGGCAAGATGCTGGTCCGCGTCTAAGGCGCCTCGCCCAAAAAGGCTGACAGCTGCAAACCCCGCCCCGGTGAATCCGGGGCGGGGTTTGCCGTCCCTACCGCTTGGTAACAAGTTCTCAACAATCTGTGGAATTGCTGTGAACTGTGCTACTTAGATGTGTCGCAGGACACTAGTGTTGCTTCCATCAGTGCGCCTTGGCGCAGTGCTGCGAAATCCATCAGTGAAAACAGCGTTTCAGCGGCAACCCCGCCAACAGACACTCATTGAGCTCCGTCGTAGCGCCTACTCTTTCTTCCTGGAGGAAAATTGAAGAACTCTCTGCGTGCAACCTTCAAGCGCGGTTCCATGGCCGGGGTCGCCACCGCGGGTGCGGCTGCCCTTCTGCTGACCGGCTGCGGAGCCGCCCCGACCGCCAGCAGCAGCGCCACGCCGTCGGCCAGCAACTACACCGGCTGCATCGTTTCCGACTCCGGTGGATTCGACGACCAGTCCTTCAACCAGTCCTCATACGAGGGTCTGAAGAAGGCCGAGAAGGATCTGGGCATCAAGGTCAACCAGGCCGAGTCCAAGACCAACAACGACTTCGAGCCCAACCTGCGCGCGATGGTCACTGCAGGCTGCAACCTGACCGTCACGGTCGGCTTCCTGCTCGGTGACGCCACCAAGGCCCAGGCAACGGCGAACCCGGACAAGCACTTCGCCATCATCGACTTCGGCTACGAGACCCCGATCAGCAATGTCAAGCCGATCATCTACGACACGGCCCAGGCTGCATTCCTGGCGGGCTACCTCGCGGCCGGCACCACCAAGACCGGAACGGTCGCCACCTTCGGCGGCATCAAGATCCCCACCGTCACCATCTTCATGGACGGCTACGCCGACGGCGTCAAGTACTACAACGAGAAGAACGGCAAGGACGTCAAGGTGCTGGGCTGGGACAAGGCCAAGCAGGACGGTTCCTTCACCGGCGACTTCGAAAAGCAGGACAAGGGCAAGCAGTTCACCCAGAACTTCCTGGACCAGGGCGCGGACATCGTGATGCCCGTCGCCGGTCCGGTGGGCAAGGGTGCGGGCGCGGCCCTGAAGGAAGCCAAGGCAGCAGGCAAGGACGTCAAGCTCATCTGGGTTGACTCCGACGGCTTCCTCACGGCTCCGGATTACAAGGACATCATGCTCTCCTCCGTCATGAAGCTGATGGGCGAGGCCGTCGAGACGGTCGTCAAGCAGGACAAGGACGGCCAGTTCAGCAACACGCCGTACGTCGGCACCCTCGCGAACGACGGCGTGCAGCTGGCCCCGTTCCACGACATGGATTCCGCGGTTCCGGCCGAAGTGAAGACCCAGCTGGAGCAGATCAAGAAGGACATCGCCGACGGCAAGCTGAAGGTTGAATCCGAAGCCAGCCCGAAGGTCTAACTCCCTCCGCCAAGCGCCACGGCCCGTCCGGTCATCCACCGCACGGGCTGTGGCGCTTTTCGTTGAGCGGACCGACTCCGCTTCCGGTTGCAGGCACTAGGCTGTTCCTGCAGCCCCATCATCCGTCCGGGCAAGGCCAGCCGGACACCTCGAGATTGGTCAGGGTTTTGAAACTTGAACTCAAGGGGATCACCAAACGCTTCGGCTCCCTGGTAGCCAACGATCACATCGATGTGGTTGTTGAACCCGGGCAGATTCACTGTCTGCTCGGCGAAAACGGCGCGGGTAAGTCCACGCTGATGAACGTCCTGTACGGGCTGTACGAGCCTACCGAGGGCCAGATCCTCGTCGACGACAAACCCGTCACTTTCCGCGGCCCGGGCGACGCCATGGCCGCGGGCATCGGCATGGTGCACCAGCACTTCATGCTGGTCCCGGTCTTCACGGTTGCCGAAAATGTCGCCCTGGGGGCGGAAACCACCACGGCCGGAGGATTCCTCAACCTCGATGACACCCGCCGGAAGATCCAGGAGATCTCCGACCGGTATGGCTTCGACGTCGACCCCGACGCGCTGATCGAGGACCTGCCGGTGGGGGTGCAGCAGCGGGTGGAAATCATCAAGGCCCTCGTCCGCGACGCGAAGGTGCTCATCCTCGACGAGCCCACGGCGGTGCTCACCCCGCAGGACACCGATGAGCTGCTGGATATCATGCGCCAGCTCAAGAGCCACGGAACCTCGATCGTCTTCATTTCGCACAAGCTCCGCGAGGTCAAGGCAGTTTCCGACACCATCACGGTGATCCGGCGCGGCAAGGTGGTCGGCACTGCAGATCCCGGCGCCTCGACGACGGAACTGGCCTCCATGATGGTGGGCCGCGCCGTGAACCTGACACTGGACAAGGCCCCGGCCAAGCCCCAGGAGACCACCTTCGAGGTCAAGGACCTGACCGTGATCGCGCCCAGCGGCCAGCACGTTGTGGACGGCATCAGCTTCGACATCGCCCGCGGCGAGATCCTCGCCATCGCCGGCGTCCAGGGCAACGGCCAGACGGGGCTGACCGAGGCCATCCTGGGCCTCCAGGACCGCGTCCACGGCTCCATCCTGCTCGACGGCGAGGAGCTCCTGGGCCGCAGCGTCAAGGAAGTCCTCAACGCCGGCGTCGGCTTCGTGCCGGAAGACCGCTCCGTCGACGGGCTGATCGGTACCTTCTCGATCGCCGAAAACCTGATCCTGGACCGCTATGACCAGGCCCCGTTCGCCAAGGGCATCAGCATGAGCCCGGCAAAGGTCCTGGAGAACGCCAAGACGAGGATCGATGAGTTCGACGTGCGCACCCCGTCGGGTTCGCTGGCGGCCGGCACCCTCTCCGGCGGCAACCAGCAGAAAGTAGTGATGGCCCGGGAGCTCTCCCGGCCGCTGCGGCTCTTCATCGCCTCCCAGCCCACCCGCGGCGTGGACGTCGGATCCATCGAGTTCCTGCACAAGCGCATTGTCGCAGAGCGCGACCACGGCACCCCGGTGATGATCGTCTCCACCGAACTGGACGAGGTGATTGACCTCGCCGACAGGATCGCCGTCCTCTATAAGGGCAAACTCGTCGGCATCGTCCCGGCCGGCACCGGGCGCGGCGTCCTCGGCCTGATGATGGCCGGGCTGTCCCCGGAGGACGCCCTCGGCGACACCGCCGGCAGCCACGCGGTACCCACCGCGGACACCACCGCGGGGAGCCCCGCCGCACCCCAGGCAACAAACCAAGCGCCCGCCGCCCAGCCAGTGCAGGAGTCCCGCTCCGGCGCCGTAGGAGACGACCATGAGTGAGAACAACGAGCCGCGACGCACGGCTGAACCGGGCCCGGACCGGATTCCGGCAGCTCAGTCCCCGAAATCGCTGGCGACCGACGCGGACATTGAGACCCCCGACGCGGAGGACGCCGCCTTTGTCACCGCGCTGGACACCGCCGGCGGGGCGATGCAGCCGTCGGCGGTTCCGGTCTCGGCGCAGAGCGGAACCCTCCCCGGAGCCGAGGAGCCGGACTCGGTTCTGCGCAAGATCTTCACCGGCAACGGCGTGGTGACCATCCTGGCCGTCCTCCTCGCCCTGATCCTGGGCGGACTGCTCATTGCCAGCACGGACAAGGTGGTCGCGGCCACGTCAAGCTACTTCTTCGCCCGGCCGGCCGACTTCCTGTCCGCCGTCTGGTCGGCCGCCACCGGCTCCTACGTAGCGCTCTTCCAGGGCTCGGTCTTCAACCCGCGGGGGAGCGGGGTGGGCGGACAGTTCGCCCCGCTGATGGAGACCCTCACCATCGCCACCCCGCTGATCACCGCCGGCCTCGGCGTCGCCCTGGCCTTCCGCGCGGGCCTGTTCAACATCGGTGCCCAGGGCCAGATCATCATGGCCGGCATCCTGGCCTCGTGGGTGGGCTTCGCCCTGCACCTGCCGGTGGGGCTCCACCTGCTGCTGGTCCTGCTCGCAGGCGTCATCGGCGGCGCCGTCTGGGGCGGCCTGGTGGGCGTGCTCAAGGCGAGGACCGGGGCCCATGAGGTCATCCTGACCATCATGTTCAACTACATCGCCCTCTACTTCGTCCGGTACCTCCTCGATTCGGAGGCGTTCCAGCGGCCTGGCGAAACCACCCCGATCTCCCCGATCCTGGACCCGACAGCGGTGTACCCGCAGATCTTCGGCAGCCAGTACCGGCTGCACATCGGCTTCCTGCTGGCCATCGCCGCGACAGTGTTCGTCTCGTGGCTGCTGAACCGCTCGACCCTCGGCTTCGAGTTCCGCGCCGTCGGGGCCAACCCCAAAGCGGCCCTGACTGCCGGCATCAATGTTCCCCGCGCCACCATCCTGGTGATGGCCATCGCCGGCGGCCTGGCCGGGCTGGCCGGCGTCGCGCAGGTGGCAGGGACCGAAAAGGTCCTCACCGACGGCGTCGCGGCGACCTACGGTTTTGACGCCATCACCGTCGCGCTGCTGGGACGTTCGACGCCGTGGGGCACCTTCGCCGCCGGTGTGCTGTTCGGCGCCTTCCGCGCCGGCGCGGTCCAGATGCAGATCCAGACCGGAACCCCGATCGACATCGTCCTGGTGGTCCAGTCGCTGATCGTGCTGTTCATCGCGGCGCCGCCGCTGGTCCGGGCGATCTTCGGACTCAACCCGCGCAAGAAGAAGGCCGCACCCGCCGGCAAGTCCCCGAAGGCAGCAACCACCGGAGGTGCAGCATGAGCACAACAGCTACCTCTCCCGTTCCGGGAAAACCCCTCAAGCCACAGCAGGGGCCACCGCACCCGGACAGGAACCGCAAACCGGCGGTGTCCGCCAAGCCGGTCACCTGGAAGCTGCCGGTGACGCTGGCCGTGCTCGCCGTCGTCGCATTCATCGTTTTTGGCCTGCTGGGCCCCCATGGGACTGCCAAGTTCGGCATTTCCTCCGGCGGGGACTTCTTCCAGCTGCCCGCGATCGAAGTGCCCGCCTACCTCGCCGGCATGCTGCTCTCCGTGATCATGCTGGGCCTCGCGGGCTACGCCATGTTCCTGAAGACGAAGAACGCCCGGCCGCCCCGCTGGCTGCCGGTCGTGTTTACAGTCCTCTTCGTGGTCTCCTTCCTGATCTGGGTCGTGGGCGGCGCCAGGACCCCCAGCATCTCGCTGGCCGGCCTCATCGCCGGCTCCGTGACCCTGGCCGTGCCGATCGTTTTTGGGTCCCTGTCCGGTGTCCTGTGCGAACGCGCCGGCGTCGTGAACATCGCCATCGAAGGCCAGCTCCTGGGCGGCGCCTTCACGGCAGCGATCGTGGCCAGCCTGACGGACAACCCGTACCTGGGCCTGCTCGCGGCGGCCGTTGCAGGCGCCCTCGTGTCCATGGTCCTGGCGGTGTTCAGCATCAAGTACGTGGTGAACCAGATCATCGTCGGTGTGGTGCTCAACGTCCTGATCTCGGGCCTCACCGGGTTCCTGTTCAGCACCGTGATGCAGGCCAACAAGGAAATGTTCAACTCGCCGGGCCGGCTTCCCATCATCGAAATCCCGGTCCTGTCCAGCATCCCGGTCCTCGGCCCCATCCTCTTCAAGCAGTCCGTGGTGGGTTACCTGATGTACGTGGCCGTGGTTGTGGTGTGGATCGGGCTGTTCAAGACGAAGTGGGGCCTGCGTGTCCGGGCTGTGGGCGAGCACCCGCAGGCCGCCGACACGCTGGGCATCAAGGTCAACGCGACCCGGTTCTGGAACGTCACCCTCGGCGGGGCCGTCGCCGGGATCGGCGGATCGTTCTTCACGCTTGTGGCGATAGACAGCTTCACCAAGGAGATCTCCGGCGGCCGCGGCTTCATCGCCCTCGCCGCGATGATCCTGGGGCGCTGGAATCCGATCGGGGCGTTCTTCGCCGCGCTGCTGTTCGGCTTCGCCGACAACCTGCAGAGCATTGTGACGATCATCGGCACCCCGGTGCCGAGCCAGTTCATGGCCATGCTGCCCTACCTCGTGACCGTCTTTGCCGTCGCCGGACTGGTCGGCCGGTCCCGGCCGCCGGCCGCCGACGGCATACCGTACGTGAAGGGTTGACCATGGCACGCACCACCGTCGACTGGGCCGCCCTCGAGGCCGCCGCGGCCGCCGCCATGAAGAATGCCTATGCGCCGTATTCGAAGTTCGCGGTGGGGGCAGCTGCCCTCACCGCGGACGGCCGGATCGTGAGCGGCTGCAATGTCGAAAACGCCAGCTACGGGTTGACCCTGTGCGCCGAGTGCGCGCTGGTCGGCAACCTGCACATGACCGGAGGCGGCCTGCTCCGCGCCTTCTACTGCGTCGATGCCGGCGGCAACGTCCTCATGCCGTGCGGGCGCTGCCGGCAGCTGCTCTACGAATTCCGGGCTCCCGACATGGAGCTCATGACCACCCAGGGAATCAAGACCATGGACCAGGTCCTTCCCGATGCCTTTGGCCCCCAACACCTGGAGGAACCCCGGTGACACCAACCCCGCACAAGACCGAAGCGTTCGACGCCGTCGACATCATCCGCATCAAGCGGGACAAAGGCGTGCTCAGCCCCGCCCAGATCGACTGGACGATCGACGCGTACACCCGCGGCGCGATCGCCGACGAGCAGATGGCCGCCCTGAACATGGCGATCCTGCTCAACGGCATGGACCGGGCCGAGATCTCGCGCTGGACGGCGGCCATGATCGCCTCCGGTGAACGGATGGACTTCTCCAGCCTGCGCCGGCCCGACGGCAGTGTGAAGCCCACCTCCGACAAGCACTCCACCGGCGGCGTCGGCGACAAAATCACGCTGCCGCTGGCACCGCTGGTGGCGGTCTTCGGCGTGGCCGTTCCACAGCTCTCCGGCCGCGGCCTCGGCCACACCGGCGGCACCCTGGACAAGCTCGAAGCGATCCCGGGCTGGCGCGCGGCGCTGAGCAACGAGGAAATGCTGGCCCAGCTCCAGGACGTCGGCGCGGTCATCTGCGCCGCCGGCGCCGGACTCGCCCCGGCCGACAAGAAGCTCTACGCCCTCCGGGACGTCACGGGGACGGTCGAGGCCATCCCGCTGATCGCGTCCTCGATCATGAGCAAGAAGATCGCCGAAGGCACCGGTTCGCTGGTGCTGGACGTCAAGGTCGGCAGCGGCGCCTTTATGAAGGACGAGGCACGCGCCCGCGAACTCGCCGAGACCATGGTGGCCCTGGGCAAGGACGCCGGGGTCAACACCGTGGCCCTGCTGACCAACATGAACACGCCGCTGGGACTCACCGCGGGCAACGCGATCGAGGTCGAGGAATCGGTGGAGGTGCTGGCCGGCGGGGGTCCGGAAGACGTCGTCGAACTCACCGTCCGGCTCGCCGAGGAGATGCTGGCCTGCGCCGGCGTCCATGACGCCGATCCCCGGGCCGCGCTCCGGGACGGCCGCGCCATGGACGTCTGGAACCGCATGATCGAGGCGCAGGGCGGGGACCCGCGCGCCAAGCTTCCCGTCGCCAGGGAATCTGAGGTCATCTACGCGCCGGCCGACGGCGTGCTGGTGGAACTCGACGCGATGGCTGTCGGCGTCGCCGCCTGGCGGCTCGGCGCCGGGCGCGCCCGCAAGGAAGACCAGGTCCAGGCCGGCGCCGGGGTGCGGATGCACGCCAAGCCGGGCGCCCTGGTCCGGGCCGGCGAGCCGCTCATGACCCTCCTGACAGATACCCCGGAGAGGTTCGAACGGGCCAAGGCAGTGCTGGAACACGCCGCGGTGATTGCCCCGGAAGGCTCCCGCCCCGCGCAGCAGCTCATCATCGACCGGATCGCCTGATTCCCCCCGTTGCCCTATCACTTTTGGTCCCCAACCGCCCGGTTTGACCGCCACAAGTGATAGGGCAAGCTGCGGCGAGGGCCCCGCAGTACACTGGCACGACAGCCGTCCACCCGTTGTTTGTTAGGAAACCGTGCAGGCAATCAACGACTTCATCCTGGCCGCCGCAGGGCAACCCTGGGTGCTCCTCCTCGTGTTCGTGTGCTGCGTGATTGACGGCTTCTTCCCGCCCATTCCGAGCGAATCGGTGGTGGTCGGACTCGCCGCAGTAGCGGCCGCCGCCGACATCCCCAACCCGGCACTGCTGGCCGCCACGGCCGCGGCGGGCGCCTTCCTTGGCGACAACATCGCCTACCTCCTCGGCCGGGGTGCCGGCACGCAGCGCTGGGCCTGGATGCGCGGCCCCCGCATGCAGCGGGCCTTCCGCTGGGCCGGAACCGAGCTGCGCAAACGCCCGGCCTCCCTGATCCTCGTGGCACGCTTCGTCCCGATCGGCCGGGTGGCGGTCAACCTCACGGCCGGCGCCACAAATTTCCAGCGGTCACGCTTCGTCGGGCTGACCGTGCTTTCCGCTGTGCTGTGGGCAGGCTATTCCGTCGCGATCGGCCTCTTCTTCGGCCAATGGTTCGAAGAGAACCATCTGCTCGGCGTCATCGTCGCCGTCATCTGCGCGATCGGCCTGGGCATCCTCGTGGACCGCGTCATCGGCAAGCTGCGCCGGCCGCTGCCGGAAGCGGCCGAACAGCCCGCCCCGCCGGCGGAGCCCTAGACCAACGAGGCCACGACAAACGTAAGATTTATCTGAAGCGAACGTAGCGCATCCCTTCCGGTCATGGGACACTGAAGAGCGCTTTTCGAAACTTTCCTAGGAGCATGTCCCGCGTGGAATTCATCAATGAGGCTATCCTCCATGCCGCGGGACAATGGTGGATTTATCCGATCCTCACCGTCTTCTGCTTCATCGACGGTTTTGTGCCGATTCTGCCCAGCGAGACCCTCATCGTCGCCCTGGGCGCCCTCTCCGTCACCTCCGGCCAGCCGAACATGTGGTTCGTGATGGCCGCGGCCGCCCTCGGCGCAGTCGCGGGCGACAACATGGCCTACCTGCTGGGCCGCCATGTCGGCGTCGAGCGCTTCCGCTGGATGCGCAAACCCAAGGTCCAGCGCGCCCTGAACTGGGCACGCTATGAGCTCGACAAGCGCGGCGCAATGCTGATTTTCACCGCCCGCTATATCCCGGTCGGACGCGTGGCCGTGAACTGGATCGCCGGCACCACCGCCTACCCGCGCCGCCGCTTCGTTCTCCTCGACATCATCGCCTCCGTCACGTGGGTCGCCTACTCGGCCGGCGTCGGCATCATCGCCGGGAACTGGGTCCACGAGCACCCGCTGCTCGGGGTCGGCATCGCCGTCGCCTTTGCCGTCGTCCTTGGCATCGTGATCGACCACGCGCTGACCTGGCTGCACCGCTGGCGCGACACCCGGGGTGCCGCCGCTGCGGCCGGCCGGGCCGCCGCCATGGCTGCCGAAGCCAAGGCCGCACACACCCACACCGCCTCGTCGACGACACCGGCGCCGGCCAAGGCCGCGCCCGCCCAGCCGTCACCCACCAAGGCCACACCCGCCAAGGACCCGCAGACGGCGCCCGAGACCACAGACGCCGAGCCAGCCGGGCCCACCACGGCCGTGCCGGCCACGAAGGCGGCCACCACAGCCGCGCCCAGCGAGGCCGGCGCCGCGCCCCGCCAGGCCGGCGGAACCATGTCCTTCCCCGCACAGTTGGCGGCGCCGGCCGACGCCGAGGCCTGAATCCCCGACCGCAGGCGCGCAGCCCGCACTACCGGCTGGGGATCCGCCGCGTCCGCGGCCTGACCGGCTGGCATTGCCGGGCCCCCGACCCTAAGGTTGGAGCGTGACTGAGATAATTCTTGACGCTGCCCCTGACCTCGACTTCGACCTGAAGGGCCTCCCCAAGGTTTCCCTTCACGACCACCTGGACGGCGGACTCCGTCCGGCCACCATCATTGAACTTGCCGAGGCTGCGGGACACACCCTGCCCTCCACCGACCCCGTCGCCCTGGGGGAGTGGTTCCGCGAATCCGCCGACTCCGGCTCGCTGGTCCGCTACCTTGAGACCTTCGACCACACCATCGCCGTGATGCAGACGAAGGAAGGCCTCTTCCGCGTCGCCAAGGAATTCGTCGAAGACCTCGCCGACGACGGCGTGGTCTACGGCGAAGTACGCTGGGCCCCGGAACAGCACCTCCAGCAGGGCCTGAGCCTGGACGACACCGTCGAGGCCGTGCAGGCTGGCCTCGACGCCGGCGTCGACGCCGTCGCCGAGACCGGCCGCGACATCCAGGTCGGCCAGCTGATCACTGCGATGCGCCACGCCGACCGCGGCCAGGAAATCGCCGAGCTGGCCGTCCGCCACCGCAACAACGGCGCCGTCGGCTTCGACATCGCCGGTGCCGAGGACGGCTTCCTGCCGTCCCGTTTCAAGGACGCCTTCACCTACCTGGCCCAGCACAATTTCCCGGCCACGGTCCACGCCGGGGAAGCCGCCGGGCTCGAAAGCATCCAGTCTGCCCTGGTCGACGGACGCGCCCTGCGCCTGGGGCACGGCGTCCGGATCGCCGAGGACATCACCGTTGAATTCGAAGACGAAGATGCCGACGCCGAGAGCGATGAGGCCGACGACAACATCGGCATGGTCACCCTCGGTGAGCTGGCCAGCTGGGTCCGCGACCGCGGCATCGCGCTGGAAATCTGCCCGTCATCCAATCTGCAGACGGGCGCCGTCGCCGGCTTCGGCGAGGGAATCGAAAGCCACCCGCTGGACATGCTCTACCAGCTCGGCTTCAACGTCACCATCAACACGGACAACCGGCTCATGAGCGGCGTGACCCTCACGGACGAGTTCGAACTGCTGGTCGAGACGTTCGACTACGACCTCGACGACCTGCTGGAGCTGACGCTGAACGCAGCCGAGGCAGCCTTCCTGCCGCTTGAGGAGAAGGAAGCCCTCGTCGAATACATCAACGAGGCCTACGCCGACCTTGGCTAACGAGGACAACCCAGTGGGCGCGCTGGTGGGGGTTATAGCCCAGCTGCGCGTCCACTGCCCCTGGATGGGTGCCCTCACCCACGAATCCCTCGTGGAGTACCTCCTCGAGGAGGCCTACGAGGTGGCGGAAACCATCGAGACGGCCGCCGGCGACGCCGAGCTGAAGGCCGAACTGGGCGACGTCCTGCTCCAGGTGGTCCTCCACGCCCGGCTCGCCCAGGAACGCTCCGCCTTCGACCTCGACGACGTCGCGCGCGGCCTCACCGCCAAAATGATCCGGCGCAACCCGCATGTCTTCCGGCCGGACGGCTCGCTGCAGGAGACCTTCCCGGCCACGGTGGAGGAAATCGTGCGGAAATGGGATGCGGTCAAGCGTTCGGAGCAGGTGCTGCACTCCGGGCACCCGCACTCCGGCACTGACCCCTCCCTGAGCCGGGGGCCCCTCGGCGGTGTCCCCGCCGCCCTTCCGGCGCTGGCCCGGGCCCAGAAACTCCTGGACCGCGCCGAACGCGCGGGCCTCCCCGCACCCGTTGAGCCGGTCGGGATACCGTCCACGGAACAGGACCTCGGGGACCTGCTCTTCGCGGTCGCCGCCGCCGCCCGCACGCGGGGGCTCGACGCCGAACGCGCCCTGCGCGGCGCCAACCGCCGTTTCCAGCAGAGCCACTCCCCGCCGCCGACGCCGTGACCCGCCATAATGACGTCCGGGGACTGGATAGGTTTCCGTAACCTATCCCACTCTCGACTAGGCTGGGTAGCGACGAGGACGTCGGTTTTTCAGCATGATCCCAGCTTGATTTCCCATCAGATTCCCAGCAGATCGCTTCACCCAAAGGAGCCTACCCATGGCGCTTATCGATGCCATCCACGCCCGCGAGATCCTCGATTCCCGTGGCAACCCCACCGTAGAAGTTGAAGTCCTGCTCTCGGACGGCCAGATCGGCCGCGCAGCAGTTCCCTCCGGCGCCTCCACCGGCGAGCACGAGGCCGTTGAGCTCCGCGACGGCGACAAGGGCCGTTACCTCGGCAAGGGCGTCCAGAAGGCCGTCGACGCCGTCATCGACCAGATCGCCCCGGCCCTGATCGGCTTCGACGCGACCGACCAGCGCAGCATCGACCAGGCGATGATCGACCTGGACGGCACCGCCAACAAGAGCAAGCTCGGCGCCAACGCCATTCTCGGCGTGTCCCTGGCCGTCGCAAACGCCGCCGCGGCCTCCGCCGACCTGCCGCTCTATAAGTACCTCGGCGGCCCCAACGCCCACGTCCTGCCCGTGCCGCTGATGAACATCCTCAACGGCGGCTCGCACGCCGACTCCGACGTCGACATCCAGGAATTCATGGTTGTCCCGCTCGGCGCCGAGACCTTCTCCGAAGGATTGCGCTGGGGCGTTGAGGTCTACCACGCGCTCAAGGCTGTCCTGCAGGCCAAGGGCCTGTCCACCGGCCTCGGCGACGAGGGCGGCTTCGCACCGAACCTGCCGTCCAACCGTGCGGCCCTGGACCTCATCCAGGAAGCCATCCGCAACGCCGGCTACACTCCGGGCAAGGACATCGCCCTCGCCCTCGACGTGGCCTCCTCCGAGTTCTTCAAGGACGGCGCCTACCAGTTCGAAGGCAAGGCCCTCAGCTCCTCCGAGATGAGCGCCTACTACGCCGAGCTCGTCGCCGACTACCCGCTGGTGTCCATCGAGGACCCGCTGGACGAAAACGACTGGGAGGGCTGGAAGACCCTCACCGACGCCATCGGCGACAAGGTCCAGATCGTCGGTGACGACCTCTTCGTCACCAACCCGGAGCGCCTGCAGACCGGCATCGATTCGAAGACGGCCAACTCGCTGCTCGTGAAGGTCAACCAGATCGGTTCCCTGACCGAGACCCTGGATGCCGTCTCCCTCGCCCAGCGCGCGGGTTACACCACCATCACCTCGCACCGCTCCGGCGAAACCGAGGACACCACGATCGCTGACATCGCCGTTGCCACCAACGCGGGCCAGATCAAGACCGGTGCCCCGGCCCGCTCCGAGCGCGTCGCCAAGTACAACCAGCTGCTGCGCATCGAAGAAGAACTCGACGACGCCGCACGCTACGCCGGCCGGAGCGCTTTCCCGCGTTTCAAGGCCTAGTAACCGCAGGAACTGCGAACCGGTGGCTATGGTTGAAAGACCATGGCCACCGGTTCCTTTTTTGGCGCTCTTGTGGTGCCGCACAGCCGGTTCCGGCCGGCTCAGGTCCGTGCCGGCACAGGCCACGGGGATCAGCACTGCACACAGCAAGCCGGCCGGGTGAGAACCCGGCATTACAGGAGTGACATGGCTACCCGTCGACCCAAGGTTCCCCGGGCCACGGCTGGGGCCCCGAAGGCTCCGGACACAAACGACGGCGGCGACGTCATCCAGGCTGATTTCGGCGTTTCCCGCGAGGCCCACCCCCACGCGTCCGGCAACGCCCGCACGGCCGGCGCACACACGAGCGGATCCCCGCGGCAGGCCGCCGCTCCGCCGGCCGCCGGCCGGCAGAACGCGGCGACGGCAGGCCCAAGGAAATCGGGCACGGCGACGCCGGGCACCGCCAGGTCCGGCACGGCACCCGCCACCCCGAAGCCAGAGACGAAGTCAGGTCCAGGGGCGTCCGGCGCTGCCAAGCCCGGCGCTGCCAAGCCCGGCGCTGCGAAGTCAGGCGCCGCCAAGCCCGGCACTGCCAAACGGTCCAAGGACGGCTCCGCGCACGCGGGGGAGCACCTCGGCCCGGTCCCCGCCAAGGCTTTCTCCGGCCGGATGCTGGCGCTGTTCGTCGTCATGATTGCCATCACCATCATGCTGGCGCCCACGGTCAAGATCTTTTTCGAAAAGCGGGCCGAAATCGCCGCCCTTCAGGCGGACATCTCGGCCAAACAGTCCCAGCAGAGTGACCTTCGGCTCCAGGTCTCCCGGTGGCAGGATCCGAACTACGTGAAACAGCAGGCCCGCGACCGCATTAACATGGTTATGCCCGGAGAGACGGGCTACTGGGTCTTCGGCAGCGATCTGCCGGCCGGAGCCTCCAGTGGCGCGGCCGGTGCAGGATCAGTACAGAACCCGGCCGAGCTGCCCTGGGTGGACTCCCTCTGGGACTCCGTCCGGCGCTCGGCGACAGACTAAGACGCGGCGCCCGCCGCAGGATTGTCCACCGGACAAGCCAGACAGGGCAGGAAGGTGCCGCGCCCGTGGACGAGAACCCAGTGGACGAGAACCTGTTGGCAGTGCACCCGGCAACGCCGGAGACCGCCGGCTCCACGCCGGAATCCCGCCGGCCCTCGCCCCGCGACCTCGATGTCCTGAGCCGGCAACTGGGCCGCCCGGTGCGTGACGTCGTGGAGATTCCGGCCCGCTGCGTTTGCGGCAACCCGCTGGTGGCGGCCACTTCCCCGCGGCTGAGCAACGGCACACCCTTCCCCACAACCTTCTACCTGACGCACCCGGTCATCACCTCGGCGGTGTCGCGCCTCGAGGCGGCGGGCCTGATGAATGAGATGAACGACCGGCTCGGGGGAGACCCGGCACTGGCGGCGGACTACCGCGCCGCCCACGAAGCGTACCTGGCCTCCCGCGCCGAGATCGGGGCCAGGTCCGGGATCGGCGCAGTCCCCGAGATCGACGGCATCTCCGCCGGCGGCATGCCTACCCGCGTCAAATGCCTGCACGTCCTGGTGGGCCATTCGCTGGCCGCCGGACCGGGCGTGAACCCGCTTGGAGACGAGGCCATCGCGGCCATCGGCGAATGGTGGACCAAGGACCGCTGCTACTGCGACGGCGCCTGGGACACCGGCGGTGAAGCCCCCTCGCAGGACCTCAGCCGGCACGGCCCGCAGGGACTCCCGGGGATCGTGGGCCGTCCGGCCCCGGTCCGGAAGGCGCGCGCCGCAGATCCCGGCGATACCCCCAACGCCGGAACCGCCCCGGCAGACGGGGCCGCCCAGTGACCCGCGTGGCCGCCGTCGACTGCGGCACCAACTCGATCCGCCTGCTCATCGCCGACGCGGACACCGACGGCGCGGCTCCCCGGCTGGCCGATCTCGTGCGCGAAATGCGCGTCGTCCGGCTCGGCCAGGGCGTGGACGCCACCGGAGAACTCGCCCAGGAGGCGCTGGACCGGACCTTCGCAGCCGCCGCGGACTACGCCGGGCAGATCCGCCGGCACGGGGCGACCAAGCTCCGCTTCGTCGCGACCTCCGCCACCCGTGACGCCGGCAACCGGCAGGTCTTCGTCGATGGCATCCGCGAGATCCTCGGCGTCGAACCCGAGGTCATCACCGGGGACGAGGAAGCCGCACTGTCCTTCGCCGGCGCCAGCAGCGTGCTGCCCTCCCGGGGCGAGGACCCGGTCCTCGTGGTCGACCTCGGCGGCGGCAGCACCGAGTTCGTGCTGGGCAATGCCGGCGGCGTCATCGCAGCCAGGAGCGTCGACATCGGCTGTGTCCGGATGACCGAGCGCCACCTGCGCAGCGACCCGCCCACGGCGGAACAGATTGCCGCCGCGGAGGCGGACGTCGACGCGGCCATCGATGAGGCGGCCCGGACCGTCCCGCTGGACCGCAGCGCCGCCGTCGTCGGGGTGGCAGGTTCCATCACCACCATCACGGCCCACGCGCTCCGCCTGCCGGAGTACTCCCCGGCGGCGATCCACGGGACCGAACTCCCGCTCGACGTCGTGCGCCGGGCCTGCAGCGAACTGCTGGCGATGTCACATGCGGAACGGGCTGCGCTGCCCTACATGCACCCGGGCCGGGTGGACGTGATCGGGGCAGGCGCCCTCGTGTGGCGGCGCATCCTGGAACGGCTGGCCGGGGCCACCGGCCACAGGGTCACGACGGCCGTCACCAGCGAACACGATATTCTTGACGGAATTGCCTTGAGCATCAGCTAGGCAACAGACTGGCTGGACTGTGTGTCCGCCGGACGCGCCGCCCAGGCGCCCCTTCCGACATCCCCGCCCGGATCCCTCCGGCAGTCCGCAGCGCCACCGTATCCGCAGCACCACTGCTGTCCCGCCGATAGGACCTGAAATGACCAGAGCAACAGCCCGGCGCCGCCGGACCGCCTCGGCGTTAATGGCCTTGGCGCTTGCGGGCGGCACCCTGACAACGGCCTTGACCGCAGCCCCGGCCGCACACGCCGACGCCTGGCGCGACAAGGAATACTGGCTGGCCGAATCCGGCATCACCAAAGCCTGGGAAGTCTCCAAGGGCGCCAACGTCAAGGTCGCCGTGATCGACAGCGGCGTGGACGGCAAGCACCCCGACCTCGCCGGAGTGCTGGCCGGCGGCGTCGACATCTCCGGCGCCGGAACTCCGGACGGCCAGAAAAGCATCGGCGCGAAGCCCGAACACGGCACCCTCGTAGCCACCATGCTGGCAGGCCGCGGCCACCAGCCCCCCGATTCGACCGCGAAGCCCAGTCCCAGCCCGGGCCCGTCCGTCAGCCCGGACGGGATCGTCGGGGTGGCACCGGAAGCGCAGCTGCTGTCCGTCTCCACCTGGCTCGGATCAGCCAACCCCGGCGGCAAGAGCGACCAGGACCAGATCCCCCAGGCCGTCCGCTGGGCCGTCGACAACGGAGCCCGCGTCATCAACATCTCGCTGGGCAGCACCTCACCGGAATGGCCGCAAAGCTGGGATGCGGCCTTCCTCTACGCCGAGCAGAAGGACGTGGTGATCGTCGCCGCCGCCGGCAACCGGGGCGGGGGCAACATCCAGGTCGGGGCCCCGGCCACCATCCCCGGCGTGCTGACCGTCGCCGGCCTGGACCGCAAGGGGACCGCCAGCATTGATTCTTCATCCCAGGGCATCAGCATCGGCGTCGCGGCCCCGGCGGAAAACCTGATCGGCGGCCTGCCCGGCGGCGGCTACGCGGAATGGGCCGGCACGTCCGGCGCCACCCCGATCGTGGCCGGCGTTGCGGCCCTGATCCGCTCCAAATGGCCGGACATGTCGGCCAGCCAGGTCATCAACAGAATCGTCAGCACCGCGAAGGACGCCGGCGCCCCGGGGAAGGACCCGCTCTACGGATTCGGCATCCTCGACGCCGAGGCCGCACTCAAGGCCGACGTCGCCGACAGCCGGACCAATCCGCTGGGTTCGATCTCCGACTGGATCCGCGTCCACCGGCGGGGCAATCTGGCCACGACGCCGGCCGCCGCCGCGGCGGCCCCGTCCAGCGCGGCCCCCACCCTCCCCGAGGCCACCGTCCCGGTCGCGGAGCCCCCGTCCGAACTCGACAGCGCCGTGCCGGCCATGGTGGTGCTCGGATTCGGCGGACTGTTCCTGTGCATCGTGGCCGCCGCCGTCTTCCAGCTCCGCCGGGCGGCGCGCATGCCCCCTGCGGAAGGCCCCGACGGCCCCGGGGACCCGGACACCGGAGTGCGTGATTCGGTGGATTCCCGCGGGAAACCGTAGTTAGTGAAGTTTTTCACAAACTACGGTATTCTTGGGGAATGGCATCCTCCCCTCAGCTCCAGGACCGTCCCAGGGTACTCGTCGTCGGCGGCGGGTACGTCGGCCTGTACGTAGCCCTCAAACTGCAGAAGAAGATCGCGAATGCCGGTGGCATCGTCACTGTCGTAGATCCCCTGCCCTACATGACCTACCAGCCCTTCCTCCCCGAAGTTGCCGGCGGCAACATCGAGGCACGCCACGCCGTTGTCTCGCACCGCCAGCACCTCAAGCAGACCGAACTCATCCAGGGCCGCGTCCTCTCGATCGACCACGTAAACCGCACTGCCGTGGTTGCCCCGGCTGACGGCGGCGAGAACTTCGAGGTTCCTTACTTCGACGTCGTGGTTGCCGCGGGCGCCATCACCCGGACCTTCCCGATCAAGGGACTCGCGGACAAGGGCATCGGCCTTAAGACCATCGAGGAAGCCGTTGCCCTGCGCAACAAGGTCCTCGACCGGATCGAAGCCGGCTCGCTTATGACGGACCCGGCCGAGCGCGCCCGCGCCCTGACGTTCGTCGTGGTCGGCGGCGGCTTCGCCGGCATCGAGTGCATCACCGAAATGGAAGACCTCGCCCGCGCCGCGGTCAAGAACAACCCCCGCGTCAAGCAGGAGGAAGTCCGCTTCGTCCTGGTTGAAGCAATGGGACGCATCATGCCCGAGGTCACCGCCAGCCAGGCCGAATGGGTCGTCGAGCACCTGCGCAGCCGCGGCATCGAGGTCCTGCTCAACACCTCGCTGGACAACGCCGAGGGCTCCCTGAAGCTCATCAACCTCCCGGACAAGTCCGCGGCCCAGGAATTTCAGGCCGACACCCTGGTCTGGACCGCCGGCGTGCAGGCCAACCCGATGGTCCGCTCCACCGACTTCCCGCTCGAACCGCGCGGCCGCGTCCGGGTCCTCGCGGACCTGCGCATCGCCGGTGACGAAGGCATCATCGAGAACGCCTGGGCTGCCGGCGACGTCGCGGCAGTGCCGGACCTCACGGGCAACGGCCTGCCGGACGGCACCTGCGTCCCGAACGCCCAGCACGCGCTGCGCCAGGCCAAGCTCCTCGCCAAGAACCTGTGGGCCTCCCGCTGGGACAAGCCGCTCAAGGATTACAAGCACAAGAACCTCGGTGCCGTCGCCGGCTTCGGCGAATGGAAGGGTGTTGCCAACATCAACCTTCTGGGCCGCATCGGGCTCAAGGGCCCGCTGGCCTGGCTGGCACACCGCGGCTACCACGGCCTGGCCATGCCGACCGTGGAACGCAAGATCCGGGTCATCTTCGGCTGGATCCTGGCCTTCTTCATGGGCCGCGACACCACCCAGCTGATCGACCTGGACAACCCGCGCGGCGCCTTCGTCGCCGCTGCGACGCCGGCCCCCAAGCCGGCTGCAGCCCCCGCGGCTCCTGCCGACGCGAAGCCGTCTGCAGAGGCCGGCAAGGCAGCAAACAAGGAAGCAGTCCCGGCTGACTCCAAGTAGCCTCCAGCAGCATCCGACGGCGGCCGTTCCCTTCCGGGGGAGCGGCCGCCGTCGCCGTAAAGCGGCATTCGGGCTCGCCCGGCCTGTCCGGGCGGGCCCGGGCAGGCCCCTAGACTGGCACGATGACAGCTGAAAATGACCTTCACACACTGCTGGCCACCATGCACCCGGAAATCCGCGAAGGCGAGTTCGTCTACGTCCTCTGGCCGGATGGCCGCCCCCTCCCCAGGGCGATCTCGGCCGCCGTCCGCGAAGCCGAAGGGCTGACCGTTGTGCTGCCCCGGGCCGAAGCCGACAGCCTCGGGCTGAGCTACGACTTCGTCGGCGCCTGGATCACCCTCCAGGTGCATTCCCCGCTGGAAGCCATCGGCCTGACAGCAGCCGTCAGCGCCGCCCTGACCGAGGCCAAAATCAGCTGCAATGTCCTCGCCGGTTTCCACCATGACCATCTCCTGGTTCCGATCGCTGACGCTGACCGGGCGCTCGAAGTGCTGCACGAGCTGGCCGCAGCCAACGGGGAGCACAAACCCGCCCCGGAGCTGGTGCTGCGCAGCGAACAGCCCGGCGACCGGCCCGCCCTTCTCGCCCTCACCGCCGCTGCTTTCGCCGTCTCACCGGTCACCGGGCTGCCGGTCGAAGGCGAACCCGAAGAGGTGCGGCTCCTGGCCGCACTCTTCGACTGTGAGGAATACCTGCCGGAGTTCAGCGTCGTTGCGGAGCTCGACGGGGAGCTCGTCGGGCACGTAATCAGCACCCGCGGCTGGGTGGGGGACCTGGAACTCCTGGGCCTCGGCCCGATCGGCGTAGTGCCCCGCCTGCAGCGCCACGGCGTCGGCGGTGCGCTCATGAAGGAAACGATTGCTCGGGCCAACGCCGCGGGGGAGCGCGGCATCGCCCTGCTGGGGGACCCGGAGTACTATTCGCGGTTCGGCTTTGTGACGTCCACGTCCCTCGGCGTGGACGCCCCCGATCCGGGCTGGGGTGCGCACTTCCAGTTGCTTCCGCTGGCCGTCTGGCCGGGCGGCGTGAGCGGAACATTCCGCTTCGCCAAACCGTTCGGCATCGCCTAGACCGGGTCCGGACGGGATACCATGGACCGGGCGCCCCAGTAGCCCAATTGGCAGAGGCAGCGGACTTAAAATCCGCGTGTTGTGGGTTCGAGTCCCACCTGGGGCACACTTCCTGGCGCCCGTCCGAATCAGGGCAGATTTCCTCTATGCAACGAGTGTTATAAGGATGTGACCGTAGTCACTTTGGTTCGGGCCGGAATTGCACTAGCTTGAAGTTAAATCAGGAACACCTGATCTTTCGCATCAAAGGCCGTTCGCACCTTTAGATCGAGGAGCTTGTAAATGACTTCACTCCCCCAGGTGGCGCCCCGCATCGCTAAGCTGACCGCGCTCAGCATCGGCGTCGCCCTTCTGGCTACGGCTTGTGGTGGCTCGCCCACCCCGACGTCGACCGGATCCGGATCCGCTTCGGCAAGCGCCGCAGGCATCGCCTGCCCGGCACCGAGCGCAACGGCCGGCTCCACCACTGCCGCCGCAGCCACCGGGCCCGTGCCGGCATCATCCACCACCATTGACACCCCGCTGAAGATCGGCTCGCTGCTGCCGACCACCGGATCGCTGGCCTTCCTCGGCCCGCCCGAAATCGCAGGTGTCAACCTTGGCATCAAGGAAATCAACGATGCCGGCGGCGTGCTCGGCAAGCCCGTAGAGGTCATCCACCGCGACTCCGGTGACACCAAGACCGACATCGCCACCCAGTCCACCAGCGCCCTCCTCGGCCAGGGCGTCGGCGCGATCATCGGCGCCGCGTCCTCGGGCGTCTCCAAGACCGTGATCAACCAGATCACCGGTGCCGGCGTCGTCCAGTTCTCTCCGGCCAACACCTCCCCTGACTTCACCACCTGGGATGACAAGGGCCTTTACTGGCGCACCGCGCCCTCGGACGTCCTCCAGGGCAAGGTCCTCGGCAACTACATGGCCTCCTGTGGCGCCCAGACCGTCGGCATGATCGTCCTGAACGACGCCTACGGAACCGGCCTGGCAAAGAACGTGCACGATGCAGTTGAGGCGGCCGGGGGCAAGATTGTTGCCCAGGAACTCTTCAACGAAGGCGACTCCCAGTTCAGCAGCCAGGTCGACACCGTCCTCGCAGCCAAGCCGGATGCCATTGCCCTGATCACCTTTGACCAGGCCAAGAGCATCATTCCGCTGATGACTGGCAAGGGCATCAAGCCCACCCAGATCTTCATGGTGGACGGCAACATGTCCGATTACAGCAAGGACTTCCAGCCAGGCACCCTGAAGGGCGCCCAGGGCACCATCCCCGGCACCTTCGCCAAGGATGACTTCAAGAAGAAGCTCCTCGCCATTGATCCCGCGCTGAAGGATTACAGCTACGCAGGCGAGTCCTACGACGCCGTGAACCTGACCGCGCTGGCGGCCGAGGAAGCGAAGAGCGCCAAGGGCGTCGATATTGCGGCGCACCTCAAGGACGTGTCCGAAGGCGGCGAGAAGTGCAACTCCTTCCCGTCCTGCGTCACCCTGCTCCGCAACGGCAAGGACATCGACTACGACGGCCAGTCCGGCCCCGTAACCTTCTCCGACGCCGGGGACCCGACCGAGGCCTACATCGGCATCTACCAGTACCAGGATGACAACACGTACAAGCCGGTCAAGGAAGAATTCGGCAAGCTGTAAAGCCCCCTTACCTAGCCGCAGAAGACCCCCGTCCGTTCCGGACGGGGGTCTTCTGCGTGCGGGGGAGCCGCACCGGGTTCGGGTGCCCCGGCGCCGGGACAACGTGCATATCCGTCCGCCAGTCAGGACCAACATGTCCGGCCCGCCAGTGTCGCGCGGTTGGCACATGCCCTCGGAGGATGCCTGCGGCCCCACCCGTCAACAGGCCTGGCCCCCGCGGAAAACCCCACATTTTCCCCGTTAGCGGGGCCCATCGGGGGAACCGCGGCCGCCCGGCTCGGCTCCGCAGCAGGGGAAAATCGCCGCAAACTCCTGTGTTGCACGTTTGTGCAGAACGCTTGAACATATTCCCGCCCTGTTCGAAGAATGAAAGGGAAGGCGCCGCAGGGCGCAAAGAAGAAGCTGCAAGGGAGCAACTTTGAGCAAGCACGAATCCACCGGTGACCGCAGTCCGGCCCAGGCCCGCACGAGCGTTGACGGTCTGCGCGAACGCCCCCGGGCGAAGGTGCTGATCATTGGCGGGGGCATCAACGGGGTTGGCACGTTCCGGGACCTGGCGCTGCAGGGCGTGGACGTTGCCCTGGTGGAACGCGGGGACTACTGCCAGGGCGCCAGCGGCGCCTCGTCCCACATGATCCACGGCGGGATCCGCTACCTGGAAAACGGCGAATTCCGCCTCGTCAAGGAATCGGTCACCGAGCGCAACCGGCTCCTCAGGCTCGCCCCGCACTATGTGAAACCGCTGAAAACCACCATTCCGATCTTCAGCACGTTCTCCGGCGTACTGGCCGCCCCGCTGCGGTTCCTGACCCACAAACAGCAGGGCACACCCAAGGAGCGGGGGGCCTTCCTGATCAAGATCGGGCTGAGCCTGTATGACTCCTTCTCCCGCGACGGCGGCAGTGTCCCGCGGCATGAGTTCAAGGGACGAGCCCGGGCGCTGCAGGAACTCCCCGACCTCAACCCCGGCGTGAAGTACACGGCCACCTACTTCGACGCGTCGGTGCACAACCCGGAGCGGCTCACCCTGGATGTCCTCCAGGACGGACAAAGGGCCGCCGCCGGCAAGGACACAGCCCGCGCGGCCAATTACGTCGGCGTCACGGGCATCGGCGACGACGGCGTCCAGCTCCGCGACGAACTCACCGGGGAAACGTTCTCCTTCACCGCCGACGTGATCGTGAACACGACCGGGGCCTGGGTCGACCTGACCAATGCGGCGCTGGGCTCGCCATCCCTCTTTATGGGCGGGACCAAGGGATCCCACATTGTGCTGGACCATCCCGCCTTGCTCGAGGCCTGCAACGGCAGCGAAATCTTCTTTGAGCACACGGACGGACGGATCGTCCTGATTTACCCCATGGGGGACCGTGTCCTGGTCGGCACCACAGACACCCGGGCGGACATGGCGGCGGACGCCGTCTGCACTGACGAGGAGATCAGCTACTTTTTCGACCTGATCAAACACGTCTTTCCTGACATCACGATCACCCGCGAGAGCATCGTGTACAGCTTCGCCGGCGTCCGCCCGCTCCCGCGTGACGATGCCGAGAACCCCGGGTTCGTCTCCCGCGACTACCGCATCGAACGCAGCGAGCGGGCCATCTCCGGCAGCAACGTCCCGGTCCTGAGCCTTGTAGGCGGCAAATGGACCACCTTCCGGGCGCTGTCCGAGCATATGACCGACGATGTCCTGGCCATCCTCGGCCACAACCGGACAGTATCCACCGCCAAGCTTCCGGTCGGCGGCGGAGCTGACTTCCCGGCCACACGGGCCGACGAACAGGCATGGATCGCGCGGCATGTCTCCGGTGATCTGGACGAGGCCCGGGTCGAGGGACTCCTGGCCCGCTACGGGACCCGGGCAACCGAGGTCATCGCCTACCTCACCGCCGGCGAGGACCGTGTCCTGGACTCGACCCGCGAGCTGAGCCGGCGCGAAGTCGAGTTCATGGTCCGGCACGAGCAGATCGGCCACGTGATCGACGTCCTCATCCGGCGCACCTCGCTGGCCTTCCGCGGCCTGGTCACCGCCGAACTCGTCACCGAACTGGCCCAGGCCCTTGCGGGACCGCTCGGCTGGGACACGGACCGGACGGCCCAGGAAATCACACACGCACACGACGTGCTGCAGCGTTTCCACGGGCTTCCGGTACAAAGCCAAATTTCCTGACCCACAGCACGGTGAGGCACCCAGCTCCGCACCACAGCTCTGCCCCCGGCATCACCTACGACAAGGACGTCATGATGAAGCAGTACGTAATAGCAATCGACCAGGGCACCACCAGCAGCCGAGCCATTGTTTTTGACCGCAGCGGCAACATTGTCTCCAGCGGCCAGAAGGAACACGAACAGATTTTTCCCCAGGCCGGCTGGGTGGAGCACAGTCCGGTGGAAATCTGGGACAACATCCGCGAAGTCATCGGCTCAGCGCTGTCCAGGGCAAACCTCACCAGCCACGACATCGCCGCCGTGGGGATTACCAACCAGCGTGAGACTGCCGTCGTCTGGGACAGGACAACGGGCCGCCCGGTGTACAACGCCATCGTCTGGCAGGACACCCGCACCCAGGACATCGTGGACGAGCTGGCCAGGTACGGCGGTGTGGACCGTTTCAAGAAGCAGGTCGGGCTGCCGCTGGCCACCTACTTCTCCGGTACCAAGATCAAATGGATTCTGGACAACGTCGAGGGTGCGCGGGGCAAGGCCGAGGCCGGGGACCTGCTGTTCGGCACCACCGACTCCTGGGTGATCTGGAACCTGACAGGAGGCAGCACCGACGGCGGCCTCCACGTCACGGACGTCACCAACGCGTCCCGGACCATGTTCATGGACCTGCAAACACTGCAGTGGGACGGCAGCATCCTTGAGGCCTTCGACGTGCCCCGGTCCATGATGCCCGAAATCAGATCCTCTTCCGAGGTCTACGGCACTGTCCACCCGTCCCAGCTGCTGCGCGGAGTTCCCATTGCCGGCATCCTGGGCGACCAGCAGGCCGCCACCTTCGGGCAGGCAGCATTTGGCAAGGGCGAGGCCAAAAACACCTATGGCACCGGCTGCTTCCTGATCTTCAACACCGGGGAGGAGATTGTCCATTCCAGCAATGGCCTGCTGACCACACTCGGCTACAAGCTCGGCGATGCGAAGCCGCACTACGCCCTGGAAGGATCCATCGCCGTCACCGGATCGCTGATCCAGTGGCTGCGGGACAACCTTGGCCTGATCGATTCCGCGCCGGAGGTCGAGGCGCTGGCCGCCTCGGTCCCGGACAACGGCGGCGCCTATTTCGTTCCGGCGTTCTCCGGGCTCTTCGCTCCGTACTGGCGTCCGGATGCCCGTGGCGCCCTGGTCGGGCTGACCCGCTTCGTCACCAGGGCGCACATCGCCCGGGCGGCGCTGGAGGCGACGGCCTTCCAGACCCGCGAGGTACTGGAGGCCGTCAACGCCGACAGCGGGGTGTCGCTGACCGAGCTGAAGGTCGACGGCGGCATGGTCGCCAACGACGCCCTCATGCAGTTCCAGGCCGACATTCTCGGTGTTGCCGTGGTCCGGCCCAGGATCGTTGAAACCACGGCGCTCGGTGCCGCCTACGCGGCCGGCCTGGCTGTCGGCTTCTGGCAGGACCTCGGGGAGCTCACCGCCAACTGGGGCGAGGACAAGCGCTGGACACCGAAAATGGACGAGGCCGAGCGTTTCCGCCAGCTCCGTCTCTGGAAAAAGGCCGTCACCAAGTCCATGGACTGGGTCGACGAGGACGTGCAGTAGGCCCCGCCGGCCACGGGGCACACAGGAGGGCCGCCACCGGCTGGTGACGGCCCTCCTGTTCGTGCGGACCTGCCCGGAACGGCCCGGGACTACTCGACGGTGTCGGCCAGGGTGCCCAGGTACAGCTGGATGACCTTGGGGTCCTTCATGAGCTCCCGGCCGGTGCCGGTGTACGCGTCCTTGCCCTGGTCCAGGACATAGCCGCGGTCACAGATCTGCAGGCAGCGCCGGGCATTCTGCTCAACCATGATGACCGAGACGCCGGCGCGGTTGATCTCGTGAACCCGGAGGAAAGTCTCGTCCTGTTTGACGGGGGAGAGGCCTGCGGAGGGCTCGTCGAGCAGCAGCACGGCCGGGTCCATCATCAGGGCCCGTCCCATCGCAACCATCTGGCGTTCGCCGCCGGAGAGCGAGCCCGCGCGCTGGGCACGCCGCTTGCCGAGTTCCGGGAACAGGCCCGTGACGAAGTCGAAGCGCTTGGCGAAGTCCTTGGGACGCTGGAACATGCCCATCTGGAGGTTCTCTTCGATGGTCAGCGCCGCGAACACATTGTTGTTCTGTGGCACAAAGCCGATGCCCCGGCTGACCAGCTTGTTGGCCTTGAGCCCGGTGATGTCCTGGCCCCGGACCACTACGGAACCGGAGTGGACCTTGACCAGCCCGAACATCGCCTTCAGCAGTGTGGACTTGCCGGCGCCGTTGGGGCCGATGATGCCGATCAGTTCACCCTTGCGGGCCTCAATGCTGCAGCCGTTGAGGATGTTGACGCCGGGGATGTAGCCCGCCACCAGATCGGTGACCTTGACGACCGAATCCTCATCGTGCACGGGCTGGGCGGCGGGTGCCGCACTGGTGGCGCTCATTCTGTGTCCTTCTCTGTGCTGTGCGGCTGCTCGCCGCGGGTCGGCTCGTCGGCGCTGCGCCTGCCGCGCGCCGGTTCGGTGCTGCCCGGGCCCGTCGGCTTGTCGGTTTCCGCAGCGACGACGTCGAGCGAGATGATGCCGGCGTTCTCGGTGCCGACAATCGACTCCTCATCGGCGACCAGTTCGGCGGCGAGCTCCTTGATGCCTTGCGCGTCGCCGAGGTCCACGTCGTGGTGGGCGCCCAGGTAGGCGTCGATCACGGCCGGGTTCTTCATGACCTCGGCGGGCGGGCCTTCGGCCACGATCTTGCCCTCGGCCATCACCACTACCCAGTCTGCGATGTGCCGGACCATGTGCATGTCGTGTTCGACGAACAGGACGGTCATGCCCTCGGCCTTGAGGTTCTTGATGTGGTCCAGCAGCGACTGGGTCAGCGCGGGGTTGACGCCTGCCATCGGCTCGTCGAGCATCACCAGCTTGGGCCGCACCATGAGGGAGCGGGCCATTTCCAGCAGCTTGCGCTGGCCGCCGGAGAGGGACGCCGCGTAGTCGTCCTTCTTGGCATCCAGCTTGAACTTCTCCAGCAGCACGTTGGCGTCCGCGGTGATCTTCTTCTCCTGGCCGCCCCAGATGCCCTTGAACAGGGCCTTGGAGAGCCGCTCGCCGGCCTGGTTCGAGGCGCCGAGGCGCATGTTTTCCATCACCGTGAGCTTGCCCATGACCTTGGTCAGCTGGAAGGTGCGGACCATGCCCATCCGGGCAACCTTGTACGAGGAGACCCCGGCCAGGCTGTTGCCTTCGAACTGCCACTTGCCCGAGTTGGGTGTGTCGAAGCCAGTGAGCAGGTTGAACAGGGTGGTCTTGCCGGCGCCGTTGGGGCCGATCAGCGCCGTGATCTTGTGCCGCGGGATCTCGAGGTACTCGACGTCGACGGCGTTGATGCCGCCGAAGCTGCGGGTGACGTTTTCAGCCACCACGATCGGGTCGCGCTTCTTGCAGCCGGGCGCAATTTCCCCGGCGGCGATCGGACGCGTGTCCGTCATGTAGTTAATGCCAGTTTCTTCGCTCTGCGTGCTCATGCGAACGCCAGCTCCTTTTTATTGCCGAGGACTCCCTGGGGCCTGAAGATCATCAGCAGCATCAGCGCGACACCCACGAGGATGTAACGCAGCTGTCCGGCCTGGACCGTGTTCAGCCAGGTGATGGTGCCGGATTCGATGAGGCCGTACAGGATGCCCTGGGTGAGGGACAGCACGACCCAGAAGATCATGGCGCCGACGACCGGCCCCAGCACCGTGCCCAGACCGCCGAGGAGCAGGCAGGTGTAGAGGAAGAAGGTCAGTTCAGTGCCGTAGTTCGCGGGCTGGACCGCCCCGCGGGGCAGGGTGAAGATCATGCCGGCGAGGGCGCCGAGGACGCCGCCGATGATCAGGGCCTGCATCTTGTAGGCGTAGACGTTCTTGCCGAGGGAGCGGACGGCGTTTTCGTCCTCGCGGATGCCCTTGAGGACTCGACCCCAGGGGCTGCGCATCAGGAGCCAGACCAGGGTGCAGCACAGGGCCACGACCACCCAGGCGACCACCCGGATGAAAAAGTCCCGGTTGTTCATTCCCATCAGGTAGGTGCCCGGCGGGAAGGGGTTCATGGCGTAGAAGTCGCCCTCGAACGCGGCGAGGCCGTTGGCGGAGCCAGTGATGGCGGTCAGCTGGTTGGTCGTGACGATGTAGCGCACGATTTCCGCCGCCGCGATCGTGACGATGGCGAGGTAGTCGGCCCGCAGCCGGAGGGTGGGAATACCGAGCAGCAAGGCGAAGATGGCCGAGCTGACCACGGCGATCAGCAGGCCGACGAAGAAGGGAACACCAAACGTCAGGGTGGAGATGGCGAAACCATAGGCACCCACCGCCATAAAGCCGGCCTGGCCGAAGTTGAGCAGGCCCGAATAGCCGAAGTGAACCGCAAGGCCGAGAGTGGCGAGGGCGTACGCCGCCGTCGTCGGGCTGAACAGTTCACCGGCAGCACTGGAAAATATGAATCCGAAGTCCATGGCTGTCTCCTAACCCACGCGCTCGCGCCGGCCCAAGATGCCTTGGGGCCGGATCAGAAGGACAATAATCATGATGAACAGTGCTCCCACGTATTTGAGGTCGGCGGCGAGGCCGAACACGGTGGTCAGCTCCACGAAGATACCGACAATGATGGATCCGATCAGGGCGCCCCATACTGTGCCGAGGCCGCCCAGGGTGACGCCGGCGAAGATGAGCAGCAGGATCTGCGAACCCATATCGAAGGTGACGCCGGGCCGGTAGTACGCCCACAGGATGCCGCCGAGGGAGGCCAGCATGCCGCCGGTCACCCAGACAATCCGGATGACGGAGTCGACGTCGATGCCCGAGGCCGCAGCCAGCGCCGGGTTGTCGGCGACCGCGCGGGTGGCTTTGCCGAGCCGGGTCTTGAGCAGGACGATGCCGAGCAGGGCGATGACAACGGCGCTGATCACAAGGGACCAGAGGTTGTTCGGGGAGATGGAGACCGGGCCAAGCTGGATCTCCGCGCTCTGGGCGAACGGGAGCTGCTGGGTGGCTCCGCCGAAGAAGAACTGGATGACGTACCGCACGGCCAGGGCGAGGCCGATGCTGACGATCATCATCGGAACCAGGCCGGTCCCGCGGCGCCGGAGCGGTTTCCACAGCCCGGCGTCCTGGACGTAGCCGAACAGGCCGCCGCCCAGCAGCGCGAGGATGATGGACAGCCAGAACGGAAGGTTCATGGCATTGAAGGCAAAGACCAGGACGGCGCCGAGGGTGACCATCTCACCGTGGGCGAAGTTGGTCAGGCCGGTGGTCCCGAAGATCAGTGACAGGCCAACGGCGGCGAGGGCGAGCAGGAGGCCGAAGCTCAGTCCCGCCACGAGCCGGTTGATCAGGTTCTGGCCGAAGTCCTGCTGCTGGATGACGATGCCTTTGCCGAAGGCGAAGATCACCGAGAGGTTGGAGGTCTGGCTGAAGGTGACCTTGCGGGGGTTTTCCTGGCCGTCGGCGAGTTTGATGCCCTGCGGCAGGGTGGATTCATCCAGTTTGACCTCGTAGGTCCCCTGGGTGGGTACCCCGATGGTCCAGGCGCCGTTGGCGCCGGACTTGGCGGTTCCGGTGAAGTCGCCGCTCGTGGCCGTGAGGGTGACGCCAACGATCGGGGCGCGGTCGTCGCCGCGCAGGAAGCCGCTGATGCTGTTCTGGTATGTGGTTGCCGACGGGGATGGTGTCGGTGCGGGGCTCGTGGCCTGCGATGCCGGCGCGACGATCAGCAAAAGCGCGGCTACGGCGGCAAATACAGCCCCCACAGCTTTCAGCAGTCTGCCGCGCCGTCTGTGCGACAGGCCTCTCGGTGTGCTTCTCAAAATGAAAACCTCCACATGGGGTGGTGTGGGTTGCGCCCTTGCAACCACTGCGAACGGTCAGGGTGACGGGGATGTGCCCCGTGCGATGCGGTGGAGCTGTTGAGCTGTGATATCCGTCACCCTGTTTGGCCCATGTTACAGCCCGTTCGGGGCAATGAATGCCGTCGCGAGCAGGCAGAACGTCGCGATCGGGTAACAACAGTGAAGCCCGGGCGGCATGGTGCATTACCCGCTCTAAAGAAAACTTTTGTTGATCCTGAGTATGCCTAAACAGTCGGGATGCGCAGTGCGGCGCCCGGCCCGGAAACATGGCGGGGAGGTCACGGTTGGGTTGCGGCAGGCAGGGCCGGGGAACTAACGCTGACCGTCGGCTGTTGCAATTGGTAGCGTGTAGCAACAGGTACGTACACCACCCGATCATCACCTACCCCCTTTATTTGGAGGACACCCGCAATGGCACTTGGCGGAAACCCAGTCTTCAACGGAAAGAACTTCCGTGGAGCAACCCAGGCACCGCCTGCCCCGCAGGCTTTCGGACAGGCCCCCTACGGCCAGAACAGCTACGGCCAGGCCCCGTATGGCCAGTCGTCCCAGTATGGCCAGTACGGCCAGACCCAGGCCGGCTGGAACCCGGCCCAGCAGGGCATGACCCAGGACCAGCTCCAGGACATGTACAACCGGCCCGCCGCCGGACCCGCCGACACGGGACGCATGACCTATGACGACGTCATCATGAAGACCGCGGCCTGCCTTGGCGCCGTCGTCGCCGGTGCGGCCGTCACCCTCCTGGTGGCACCCGGCCTCGCCAACCTGCTGATGATCATCGGCGCCCTGGGCGGCTTCGTCCTGGCCCTCGTCAACACCTTCAAGAAGCAGCCCTCAGCGGCGCTGATCCTCGCCTATGCGGGCCTCGAGGGACTCTTCCTCGGCGGCCTGACGCGGATCCTCGACGGCATGTTCCCGGGCGTTGGCCTCCAGGCGGTGATCGGCACGCTCTCCGTGTTCGCGGTGACCCTGGTGCTGTTCAAGAACGGCAAGGTCCGGGCAACGCCGAAGGCGATGCGCTTCTTTATGATCGCCACCATCGGCTACGCCGTCTTCGCGCTGATCAACATGGTGATGATGTGGACCGGCGCCGTCGATTCCCCCTTCGGCCTGCGCACGAGCGTGGAGATCTTCGGCATCCCGCTGGGCGTCTTCATCGGCCTGCTCGCGATCGGCCTCGCTGCCTTCTCCCTCGTCATGGACTTCACCAGCATTGAAGCCGGTGTCCGCAGCGGAGCCCCGCAGCGTTTCTCCTGGACCGCGGCCTTCGGCCTCACCGTGACGCTGGTGTGGCTGTACGTCGAGATCATCCGGCTGCTGGCCATCCTCCGCGGTGACGACTAACAGCACCGCCTGCAGCCGGTAGCTGAAGCCTGACCACGAGGAGCCCCGCCGAAAGGCGGGGCTCCTCGTCTGTTGGCCCGGCCTAAGCCAGGCGCATCGCCCCTGCCGCGGGGCGGACACTGAAGATCTCCGGCGCCGCGTACCCGGCCGCCGCGAAGGCATGCTCGACGGCGGCGCGCACCGCCTGCTCGGCCGACGCCGGGGTGAGGGCGATCGCGGAACCGCCGAAGCCGCCCCCGGTCATCCGGGCACCCAGCGCCCCCGCGGAGCGGGCGGCCTCCACGGCGAGGTCCAGCTCGGGGCAGGAGATCTCGAAGTCGTCCCGCATCGAGGCATGGGAGGCATCCAGCAGCGGGCCGATCGCGGCCGGCCCGGTGCTCTCCAGGCGCCCGACCGTCCGGAGGACCCGCTCATTTTCCGTCACGACGTGCCGCACGCGGCGGAACGTCACCGGGTCCAGCAGGCCGCTGGCCTCTTCCAGATCCTCCAGCCCGACGTCGCGCAGGGCCTTCACACCGAGGACCTCGGAGCCCAGTTCGCAGGCGGCACGCCGGGAGGCGTAGCCGCCGTCCGCGTGGGAATGCGACACCTTCGTGTCAATCACGAGCAGCACCAGGCCCGCACCTTCGGCGTCGAACGGCACCAGCCGCACGCTCTGGTCCCGGCAGTCGAGGAAGAGGGCATGTCCCGCCGCGCCGCGCAGGGACGCGGACTGGTCCATGATCCCGGTGGGGGCGCCGACGAAGTCATTTTCCGCGCGCTGCGTGGCCAGGACCATGTCCTGCACGTCCAGCCCCGCCCCGCTGAGCTCGTTGAACGCTGAAATAACGGCGCACTCGATCGCGTGGGAAGAGGACAGCCCGGCGCCGCGGGGCACGTCGGAGTCCAGCAGCAAGTCCAGGCCGCGCACCGGAAGCCCGCACTGCTGAAGCGCCCACAGCACACCCAGCGGATACTTGGTCCACCCCCGCGCTGTTCCGCGGGCCAGGGAGCCGGCATCCGCCGTCGTCAATCCCTGGTTCCCGAAGGTGGACAACAGCCGGATGCCGGCGTCCGGCCGCAGGCGGACCGCCACGCGGGCCGACCGGTCGATCGCAAACGGCAGCACAAAGCCCTCGTTGTAGTCGGTATGCTCCCCGATCAGGTTGACCCGGCCGGGCGCCTGCCAGACGCCGTCCGGAGCCGAGCCGAAGACGGAAGCGAACCGGGCCGCCAGCTGCCGGGCGTCGAGGGGGAGGCTCACGCCGGGCCGCCGGTTTCGGTCCTGGAAATGCTGATCATGGCTCCACGGTATACGCCGCGGCGTGCGGCTGGGTACGGTGGTGACCATGAACCTGCTGCCCCCCGTTTCCCCGGAGTCCCCACACCGCGACAGCCCCAGCGACGGCCCCGATGCCCCCGGAGCGGACGCCTCCGCCCGGCGCTATGCCTCCGGCCGGCAGTACGAGCTGCGGCGCGGCGACGCGCTCGCGGTCGTCACCGAACTCGCCGCCGGGCTGAGGCTGTACAGCCGCGGCGGAACGCAGCTGACGGAAAGCTACGGGGACGCGGAGATCTCACCGGGCGCCGCCGGCATCACGCTGGCGCCATGGGCGAACCGGGTGGAGGACGGCGTCTGGTACCTCAACGGCAAGAAGCAGCAGCTGGACATCACCGAAGTGTCCCGCAACAATGCCAGCCACGGGCTGCTGCGCAACGCCTCCTATGACCTTGTCGACGAATCGGAATTCTCGGTCACCCTCGAAGCGCCCGTGTTCCCGCAGCACGGCTACCCCTTCCTGCTGCGCCACCGCGTGCGCTACGAACTGGCCGGGGACCTGGGCCTGGTGGTACGGCAGCTGCTGATCAACGACTCCCAGGAACCTGCCCCGTTCGTCCTCGGCGCCCACCCCTACCTGCGGCTGGGGGAGCTGCCCAGCGAGGAGCTGACCGTCACCGTCCACGCCGGCACCAGGCTCGTGACGGACGGGCGCCTGATCCCGCGCAGCAAGGAACCGGTGGGCGGGGACTTCGACCTCCGCGCCGGCCGGCTGGTCGCTGAACTGGAACTCGATTCCGCCTACACGGACCTGGAGTTCGACGACGGCATCGCCCGCCACACGCTGAGTGCGGCGGACGGCCGGAGTGTGAGCCTCTGGCAGGACGCGAGCTGCGGCTACGTCCACGTTTTCGTCACCACCGAGTTCCCCGGCCGCACCAAGGCGGTGGCGATCGAGCCGATGACCGGTCCGGCCAACGCCTTCAACAGCGGCGATGGACTGCGCTGGCTGCCCCCGGGGGAGCGGTTCGCCATGACGTGGGGGATCAGCGCGGCCCTGGAGCACTGAGCGGCGGCCGGGTTTCCCATCCGGGCGGCGCTGGGGAATCATGGGGCTATGACGCCAGCTGACAATTCCGCCCCGCGAATCCGCCCCGACGCAGCCAGCGCCGCCGACAGCTTCTCCGACGGCGTCTCTGACAGCATCTCGGACCGCGGCCCTGCCAGTGCCCCCGACAGTGGCTCTGCCAGTGACTCTGCGCATGTGCGCGTTGTCACGGACCGCGAAATCGACCAGGACATCCCGTACGGCGTGCGGATCGCCGCATCCTGGTCCTGGCGCCTCGGACTGATCATTCTCATGGCCGCCGCGCTCGTGTGGCTGCTCAGCAGGGTCAGCTTCCTGCTGATTCCCGTGATGGTCGCCGCGCTGCTGGCCGGGCTGCTGTCACCTGTGAAGAACTGGCTCAGGAACCGCGTCCCCAACGGGCTCGCCGTCGCCATGACCGTCGTGGGCTTCATCGGCCTGGTTGGCGGGGCCCTGGCTCTCGTGGGCCGGCAGCTCGTGTCCGGCTTCGCCGAGCTCTGGAGCGAGGCTCTGACCGGAGTCCAGAAAATCCAGGTCTGGCTCGCGGACGGCCCCCTGCACCTCACCGCTGCCCAGATCGACCAGTACCTGAAAGAGGGAACCGCAGCGCTGCAGAACAACAGCAGCAGCATTCTCAGCGGCGCGCTGTCCTTCGGGAGCACCGCCGGGCACTTCGCGGCCGGGATGATCCTGGCGCTGTTCATCCTGATCTTCTTCCTGCTGGAAGGCGATCGCATCTGGTCCTTCCTGGTGCGGCTGCTGCCCCGGAAGGCCCGCGCCGCGGCGGACGGGGCCGGCCGGGTGGGTTGGTCCTCCATGGTGAGCTACGTCCGGGTCCAGATGCTCGTCGCCTTCGTGGACGCGGTCGGTATCGGGGTGGGGGCGGCGATCCTCGGTGTGCCGCTGGCGCTTCCGCTGGGGGTACTGGTGTTCCTCGGATCGTTCATCCCGATCGTCGGCGCCCTGGTGACCGGCGCCGTCGCGGTGCTGCTGGCCCTGGTCGCCAACGGGTGGGTAAATGCCCTGATCATGCTGGGGGTGGTGCTGCTGGTCCAGCAACTGGAAAGTCACATCCTTCAGCCGCTGATCATGGGCAAGGCGGTCAAGCTGCACCCGGTGGCCGTCATCCTGGCCGTGGCCGCCGGTTCCTACCTCGCCGGAATTCCCGGAGCACTGTTCTCGGTCCCCATCCTCGCCGTAGCAAACTCGTCGATTCGCTACATTGCCGGCAGAACGTGGGAACATGAAAGTGCGCCGGCACCCGCGGGCCAGCAGGGCATCCCTGCCCCCGGATCCACCCCCTGAGCCGAAGACCGAGCAAAAGACAGATCCGAAGAAGGAGACTAGTTCGTGAACACCCTTGAGAGCCTGCCCGTCACGCTGGACGATGTCCTGGAGGCGCAGAAGCTGCTCGACGGGATTATTACGCGGACGCCGGTTGAATCCTCCCGCGCCCTCGGCAGCATGGTCGGCGGCGAGGTCTTCCTCAAGTGCGAGAACCTGCAGCGGGCCGGATCCTTCAAGGTCCGGGGCGCCTACGTCCGGATGGCCAAGCTCTCCCCGGCGGAAAAGAAGCGCGGCGTCGTGGCGGCCTCGGCCGGCAACCACGCCCAGGGTGTGGCCGTCGCGGCCAAAAGCCTGGGCATCAAGGCCCGGATCTACATGCCGCTGGGTGTCGCCTTGCCCAAACTCGCCGCCACCCGCAGCCACGGGGCAGAGGTGGTCCTGCACGGCCACAATGTCGACGAGGCCCTCGCGGAAGCGAAGCGCTACGCGGATGAGTTCGGCGCTGTTTTCGTCCACCCCTTCGACGACGTCGACGTCGTCGCCGGCCAGGGCACCGTCGGACTCGAAATCCTCGAACAGATCCCCGACGTCGACACCATCCTGATGGGTGTGGGCGGCGGCGGGCTCCTCGCCGGCGTCGCCGTGGCCGTGAAGGCCCGGGCCAAGGAACTGGGCCGGGAGATCCGGATCATCGGTGTCCAGGCCGAAAACGCGGCCGCCTACCCGCCCTCGCTTGCCGCGGACGCCCTTGTGCCGCTCAAGCGGGTCTCCACCATGGCCGACGGCATTGCCGTCGGCCGGCCCGGCCAGCTGCCCTTCAGCATCATCCGGGAACTCGTCGACGACGTCGTCACTGTCAGCGAGGACGCCCTGGCCCGGGCGCTCATTTTCCTGCTGGAACGCGCCAAGATGGTCGTCGAGCCCGCCGGCGCGGTGGGCGTCGCGGCGCTGATGGAAGGCAAGATCGAGAACCCCGGCACCGTGGCCGTGGTGCTCTCGGGCGGCAACATCGACCCGATGCTGATGCTCAAGGTCATCCAGCGCGGCCTCTCCGCCGCGGGCCGCTACATGACCGTACGGATGATGCTGGACGACCGGCCCGGCTCGCTGGCAACGATCGCCCGGATCATCGCCGAGAACGATGCCAACGTGACCGGCCTGGACCACACCCGGGTGGGCGGCTCGATCAGCATGGGCGATGTGTCCATCACCGTGAACCTGGAGACGAAGGGCCACGAGCACTGCGAGCAGGTCCTCGCGGCGCTCCGGGCCGAAGGCTTCCAGCCGATCGTGGTGCACTAGGCGCCATGACGCTGGAGCCCGCCCGGAACGGCACCCCACGCACCGGAGACACCGCAGCGGGCCGCGCCCGCACGGGGCTGCTGGTGGTGGGACTGTTCGTGCTGGTGCTCTACATCATCGAGATCATCAACACCCTGATGCTCCATTCGCTGAACCGCACCTTTGGCCTGCGCCCGCGCAACCTCGACGGGATCCTGGACATCCTGACGTTCCCGCTGCTGCACGCCAACCTGGCGCACCTGTTCTCCAACACGCTGCCGCTGATTGTTTTCGGCTTCCTGGTGCTGCTCTCCGGGCTGCGGGTGTTCTTCACAACCCTCTCCTTGAGCTGGCTGGCCTCCGGGGTGGTGGTGTGGCTGATCGGCGGCTTCAACATCACGGTCGGGGCCTCCGGCCTGGTCTTCGGGCTCTTCGCGTTCCTGCTGGTGCGGGGCTTCTTCAACCGCAACTGGTGGCAGATCCTGCTTTCCGTGGTGCTGTTCCTGGCCTACGGCGGGGTCCTGTTCGGGATCCTGCCCACCGTGGCGAGCTTCGTTTCCTGGCAGGCGCACCTGGGCGGGGCGGTCGGCGGGGTGCTGGCCGCCCTGCTCCTGAGCGCCCCGCGGGCGGGAACGCTGCGCGCCGGGCACTAGCGCCCACGCACCACCGCCCCGGGCAGCACCAGTCCGGACACAGGCCTTCGCCCCGCACCGGCAACAAACAACGACGCCGGCCCTCCCGCTAGGGGAGGGCCGGCGTCGTCCGTCGCAGGGCTGCAGCGGTGTCTGTACCGTATTAGCCGACGTACGGCTTGGCGGAGATGATCTCCACCGTGATGACCTTGCCGTTCGGGGCGGTGTAGCTGAGCTGGTCGCCCTGCTTGTGGCCGACGATGGCTGCGCCGAGGGGGGACTTCTCGCTGAAGACGTCGAGCTCGGAGTCTCCGGCAATTTCCCGTGAGCCGAGCAGGAAGCTTTCCTCGTCCCCGGCGATCTTGGCAACGACGATCATGCCGGGCTCGACGATTCCGTCGTCGGCCGGGGATTCGCCCACGTGGGCGTCCCGGAGCAGCGCGGTGAGCTGGCGGATGCGGGCCTCGATCTTGCCCTGCTCCTCCTTGGCCGCGTGGTAGCCGCCGTTTTCCTTGAGGTCGCCTTCCTGGCGCGCGGCCTCGATCTTCTGGACGATTTCCGCCCGGCCGGGGCCGGAGAGGTGGTCCAGCTCTGCCTTCAGGCGGTCAAAAGCTTCCTGGGTGAGCCAAGCTGCAGTTGCGCTGTTGGTGGTAGACACGGACTTCTCCTTCATGGTCAAACAAACAAAGACCCCGCCACGGTGGCCACTTATGGGACTCAGTAACCAGCTCAGCGGGGGAAAGGTATTGATCCATTGTAGTCAATCCTGTGGATAAACCAAAGAACGCTGGGATGTGGATCACACCGTGTTACCGTGGCCGCTGCCGCACAGCCCGGAGGGATGTGCGGCGGCGGCCCGAGGGGCCTACTTGGCGGCGTCGGGAATCCAGCAGCTGTCGATGATGCCGGACACGGCCTGGGATTCTGTGTGCAACGTCGCCCGCTGGGCAGTGGTGCGTCCGCCGTCGGAGCCGGCATCGGCGGCGTTCGGGGGGATGTCCACAACCTTCCAGCCCACCACGGCGAACTTGGCGTCCAACGCCTTGACAGCGCATTTGGCGGCGGTCCCGGGTTCCTTGGTGACCTCGAAATCGACCTCGGTGAGGGTGGCGTCCGGCGTGCTGTAGCCGATGTCCTTGTAGGTGACCGTGGCCGTGGCATTCGACGTCGAGATCCAGGCCATAAAGGCCATCCCGGCCACCAGGGCCAGGATCAGGATGTTCCGTTTGGCCTTGCCGGTGAGTGTTCGCTTTTGGCCGCCGTAGCGATTGGCTAGGCTGGGAGATGCCGGCGCAGTCGCGGCAGGCTGATCCTGGGAAGTCACCAGTCCAGTTTAGTGTGGATCCGGCGGGGAAATGTCCGCTCGTCCGGGCCACCCGCAGAAGCACGTCCCTAACAGCACACCAATAGACAAAGAGGAGCCGTCCCACGATGACAGCGTCCACCAGCCCGTCAGCACCGCTTCGACTGTTGGCTGTCCATGCTCATCCCGACGACGAATCCAGCAAGGGCGCCGCCACGATGGCGATGTACGCCGCGGCCGGCATCGATGTCCTGGTGGCCACCTGCACCGACGGTTCCCGCGGTGACATCCAGAACCCGGCGATGGCGGGCGAGCCGCACCCCAAACGCGACATGGCCGGCGCGCGCCGGCTGGAGATGGAGCACGCCGCCAAGGTCCTGGGCGTCCGCCAGCGGTGGCTTGGCTTCGTCGATTCGGGGCTGCCGGAAGGCGATCCGCTGCCGCCGCTGCCGGCCGGCTCCTTCGCCACGCTGCCGCTGGAACGGGCGGCCGCCCCGCTGGTCCGGCTGGTACGCCGGTTTAAGCCGCAGGTAATCCTGAGCTACGACGAGAACGGGGGCTATCCGCACCCGGACCACATCATGGCGCACCGGGTCGCCGTCGAGGCCTTCGAAGCCGCCGGGGATCCGGCCCGATACCCGGGAACGGGGGATGCCTGGGCGCCAGGCAAGCTGTACTACGACCGTGCTTTCAGCCCCGAACGGTTCCGCGCCCTGCATATCGCGCTGGAGGAATCCGGCCTCCAGTCGCCCTATGCCGAACGGCTCGCGGCGTGGCTGGAAGCCGACGCCGAGGGCCACACCCCGCCCGCGCCGACGCACCCCACCACGACCCAGATCGAGTGCGGCGACTTCTTTGAAGCACGCGACGATGCGCTGCGTTCCCACCGCACCCAGGTCGACCCGGAAGGGTTCTTCTTTGCCGTCTCGCCGGCGATGCAGCGCCGCGTCTGGCCGTGGGAGGACTACTCGCTGATCCAGTCCCGGGTCCCAGCAGAGTTGCCTGAAAAGGACTTCTTCGCCGGACTAAGATAGACCCATCAGGCCTTTTCTATGACGCGTAGAAGTCGTCGTGGAAACCGTTCCGGCCCCGCCGCCAGCAGTGGCGTCGGGTTGCCATTCAGCCCCCATAGAAGGTCCCCACCGTGTATTCCTCGCTCATCGCCCTGGCAACAACTCCGGCGCCCACCCCTACGCCGTCGCTGCGCCCGGGACTGTCCCAGGACCAGGTGACGCCCGGCCTGCTGGGCTTCCTCCTGACCGCCTTTATCGTGGTGCTGACGGCCCTGCTGATTGTCGACATGGTCCGGCGCATCCGCCGCGTCCGCTACCGCGCCCAGGTGGAGGAGGAACGCGCCGCACAGGCTGCCGGGGACGCTCCGCTGGCCGCCGGGGCCGGAACGGCGGCCCCTGGGGTCCAGGATCCGTCCGGCCGGCCCGGCAGCCGTCCGGAAGCCGGCAACCGTCCGGAAGTAAATGGCGATGCCGGGCCGGGAAACCGCTGACGGCGGCACGCCCCCGCGCTTCCCCGAGGCCGCCAACGCCTTGGGCGGAGAGCCCTCTGCCTACCTCCGGCAGCACGCCAGCAACCCCGTGCACTGGCGGCCCTTCGGGGACGAGGCCTTTGCCTTCGCCGCCGCCCGCGATGTGCCGGTCTTCCTCTCGGTCGGCTACGCGGCCTGCCACTGGTGCCACGTTATGGCCCGGGAATCCTTCGAGGACCAGGACACCGCTGACTTCCTGAACGCCAACTTCGTCGCCGTGAAGGTGGACCGTGAAGAGCGACCCGATGTGGACGCCGTCTACCTGGCCGCGACCCAGGCGATCAGCGGCCAGGGCGGCTGGCCCATGTCCGTCTTCCTGCTCCCGGACGGCCGGGCGTTCCATGCCGGCACCTACTTTCCGCCCCGGCCGCTGCCGGGCAGGCCCTCCTTTCGCCAGGTGCTTGAGGCCGTGGTGGAGGCGTGGCGGGAGCGCCGGGACGCCGTGGAACAGAACGCCGAGGCGCTGGCCCGCGGCCTCGCCGCGTCGCAGCTGGGCGCCGCCGTAAGGCTGGACGGTGTGCCCGCGCCGGTCGATCCGTCGCTGCCCGGGGAGGCCGTGCGCGCGCTGGCGGACTCCGAAGACCCGTCCGGCGGCGGTTTCGGCGATGCACCGAAGTTCCCGCCCTCGGCGGTGCTGGAATTCCTGATCCGGCACGCCGCCGCCGGGACCTCGGGGGCCGCGGGGACCTCGGGTGCCGCCGGGGCCGCGGGTGCCGCCGGCCCGGGGACCCCGGACCAGGCCCGCGATCTGGCGGCCCGGACGCTCGCCGCGATGTCGCGTTCGGCACTGTTCGACCAGCTCGACGGCGGCTTCTCCCGCTATTCGGTGACGCGGGACTGGTCCGTGCCGCACTTCGAAAAGATGCTCTACGACAACGCCCAGCTGCTGCGTGTCTACGTCCACTGGGTCAGGCTGGGCGGCACGGCCGACTATCCGGCAGCGGAAGCGGCCGACGTCGCCCGCCGCACCGCCGGCTGGCTGCTCGCCTCGCTGGGGCTCGGCACGGACGACGCCGGCCATGACGCGCTGCCCGGGACCGCCGGTGGGCTTCCCGAAGCCCTGGCCTCCTCGCTCGACGCCGACACGGTCGTGGCCGGCGTCCACTCCGAGGGCGCCAGCTACCTCTGGACCCCGGCAGCTCTGGCAACCGTCCTGGGCCCCGGTGACGGCGCCGCCGTCGCGCGGCTCATGAACGTCCGATCCCGCGGCACCGTCTCCGCGGACGGCTCGCCGCTGCACCCCGTCCGGGCACTCAGTACCGCCGAAGCGGACCTGTGGCGGCGGGTCCGGCCGGTGCTGCTGGCCGAACGTCTCCGCCGGCCCCAGCCCGCCCGTGACGACAAAGTCGTGGCCGGCTGGAACGGGCTGGCCGTCGCCGCGCTGGCCGAAGCCGGGGCGGTGCTGGGGCAGCCCCTGCTGGTGGCGGCAGCCGGGCACATCGCGGCCTACCTGGACCGCGTGCACTGGCGGCCGGGCGCCGCGGGCGAGGCCGGCGCGCTGATCCGGGTCTCCCACGACGGCCTGGCCTGGGGGATCGGCGGGTTGCTGGAGGACTACGCTTTTGCTGTTGAGGGGCTGATCGCGCTCTACGCGGTCTCGGGCCGGACCCGCTGGTACCGGCTGGCGGAGGACATCCTGGCGGCCGCCTGCGCGCGGTTCACGACGGACGGCGCGCTCACGGACACGGCGGGGGAGTCGGAACAGGTGTCCAACGCCCAGGGCGGGCGCGCGCCGCTGGAGCTCTTCGACAATGCCACGCCCAGCGGAGCCGCCGCGTTCGCCGGCGCACTGCTGTCCTGCTCGGCGCTCTCCGGTTCCGCTGAACACCGTGCCCTCGCCGGCAACATCCTTTCGGTGCTGCCGCCGCTGGCCACCCGCGCGCCGCGGGCGGCAGGGTGGCTGCTCGCGACGGCGCAGGCCGCGCTCGCCGGCCCGGTGGAGGCCGCCGTCGCCGGCCCGGACACGCCGGAGCGGGCGGCACTGCACCGCGAGCTGCTGCGCTCTCCCAGCCCCGGGCTGGTGGTCGCCCTGCAGGACGACTCGCGTGCCCCCGGCGCGGGGCCGGAGGGCGACGGCGGCGGTGTGCCGCTGCTTCGCGGCCGCGGCGCGGCCCCCGACGGGGGACCCCTGGTCTACCTGTGCCGCGGGATGGTCTGCGGGCTTCCCGTCGGCACTCCCGGCGAGGTGCGGGAGCAGCTGGCTAGGATGGCGGAATGACTCGTCGCGCCGGTTTCGAACTTGTGGTTTTCGACTGCGGCGGCGTGCTGGTCGACTCCGAAGTGATCGCCGTCCGGGTGGACCAGCTGGTCCTCGCCGACCTCGGCTGGGAGCTGGAACGGGAAGAGATCGTGGGGCGCTTCGTGGGCAGGAGCGAGGCCGACTTCACCGCCGCGGTCGAAGAGCACTTGGGCCTCATCGACGCCGGACGCCCCTGACGCAGCAGCCGCCGCGACACAATCCCGGGCACGCCGCCGTCGGGGGCGTCAGCTCAGGACGGCGAGGGCGATCGCGATGTAGTGGGCAGCGAAGGCAAAAACGGTGAGGGCGTGGAACAGCTCGTGGAAGCCGAAGTGTTCGTAGCTGAAGTTCGGCTTCTTCAGCGCGTAGAAGACGGCGCCGGTGATATAGAGGGCGCCGCCAACACAGATCAGCACGGCGGAGGCAACATTGGCGGCGAAGAAATCCGGCAGGTAGAACAGCGCGCCGCAGCCCAGGGCGATGTAGATCGGCACGTAGAGCCAGCGCGGGGCGTGGGTCCACAGCAGGCGGAACAGCACCCCGAGGATGGCCCCGGTCCAGATCACCCACAGCAGCACTTCGGCTTTGGGCCGGTCCAGGAGGGCCCAGGCCAGCGGCGTGTAGCTCCCGGCGATCACCAGCATGATGTTCGTATGGTCCAGCCGCTTCAGCACGATCTTGACGCCCGGGGACCAGTTGCCCCGGTGGTAGATGGCGCTGATCCCGAACAGCAGGACCCCGGTGAAGGCGTAGATGGCGGAGGCGATCTTCAGGTCCGGCGTGGGGGCAAGAATCACCAGCACCAGCCCGGCGGCCAGCGCCAGCGGAGCCGTCACGGTGTGGATCCAGCCGCGCCATTTGGGCTTGATCATCAGGAGTTCGGCCAGCCGGACCGCGGCGTCGTCCATCGGGCCGGATTTGCGGTCCGCGGGCTGCTCCTGCCGCGGCTCGGGACTGTTGCTTTCCATGCGGCAATAATAAACTACGGTCCAGTAAGTTACCCGCGGGTAGTGCGTTTCTATGGGCAACATCGCGACGATCCTGCGCCGTGGTCTGCGCTCCGGCGGGTAGCCTAGGATGTGCACTGCAGTCGTACTTCAAGGAAGCCAGGTGAATCTCCGGATGGAAATGCCCGGGTTCCTCTATGGCTTCTACGAGCGCAAGCTGCAGCGGTCCCTGGACCCGGAGCGCATCCCCAGGCACATCGGCGTCATGGTCGACGGCAACCGGCGCTGGGCCCGGCAGTTCAACGCCCCGACCAGCCAGGGGCACCAGGCCGGCGCCGACAAGATCCACGAATTCCTCGGCTGGTGCCAGGAACTCGGCATCAAAGTGGTCACTTTGTACATGCTCTCCACGGACAACATGAACCGATCGGGCGAGGAACTCGACCTGCTCATGGGCATCATCGCCAACACCCTGGACCGGCTGGATGAGGACGCCGAAATTTCGGTCCACGCGATGGGAGCCCCGGAGCTGCTGCCCGACTACCTCGCCGCCCGGCTCAACCGGCTCACGGCCCGCACCCCGGCGCGTGAGAGACTCCACGTCAATGTCGCCGTCGGCTATGGGGGACGGCGCGAAATCGTCGACGCCGTCCGCGAACTGCTGCACGACGCCGTCGCGCGGGGTGCGGACATCGGAAAACTGGCCGATGACCTCAGCGTCGATGACATCTCGCGGTTCCTCTACACCCGGGGCCAGCCCGATCCGGACCTCGTGATCCGGACGTCCGGGGAGCAGCGCCTCTCCGGATTCCTGATGTGGCAAAGCGCGTACAGCGAGTTCTACTTCTGCGAAGCCCTGTGGCCGGCCTTCCGGAAGGTGGACTTCCTCCGGGCCCTCCGCGACTACGCGGGCCGGCAGCGCCGCTACGGCTCCTGAGCCGTCATCCGGTGTTCACCCGATGGCAACAAGAATCGCCGAATAATTGGCGTCAGAACGTCGTACCCCGGACGTACGGTAATCCCATCAGCAGGCAAACCGCCGGCTGATCGGGGAGGCCAGTACATGGAGCGGAAGTTCGCACCGGGTGTATGGGAGGCCGCGTCCGGCCTCAAGGCCGAACCGCCTCACCAATAACAATTCCGGGCATGCGCCCCGGGGCTGGAGTCGATGTGGCTATTTCTGAACAACTGCCCGACGTCGTGACCGACCAGGGACAGAAAGCTACCTCTCGCGCCAAGCGAGCCACCTCAACGACCGGTGCAGCCCATAGCGGCGCTGCAGCCGGTCTTGCTGTTTCCGGGGAAGGGACAGCAAACAGCGAACCGGCCCGGAGCTTCGTCATCGACACCTCGGTGCTGCTCTCGGACCCGCGGGCCCTGCTGCGTTTCGCGGAGCACGAAGTGATCCTGCCGATCGTCGTCATCACCGAACTCGAAGGCAAACGGCACGACCCCGAGCTTGGCTATTTCGCCCGCAAGGCCCTCAGGCTTCTCGATGACCTGCGGGTCGAGCACGGCGGACTCGACCGCCCCATCCCGCTCGGCCACGACGGCGGCACCCTCATGGTGGAGCTGAACCACATCTCCGCCGAGGTGCTCCCGGCCGGCTTCCGGGGCGGGGACAACGACAGCCGGATCCTCGCCGTCGCCAAGAACCTCGCCAACGAGGGCCGGGACGTGACGATGGTGTCCAAGGACCTTCCGATGCGCGTCAAGGCCTCGGCCATGGGGCTGCAGGCCGACGAGTACCGCAACGAACTTGTCAAGGACTCGGGCTGGACCGGCGTCGCGGAAATCGACGCGAGCGAGGAGGAAGTCTCCACGCTCTACGGCCATGAGCCGGTCTTCATCGCGGAAGCGGCCGAGATGCCCACGAACACCGGGCTGGTGCTGCTCTCCCAGCGGGGATCCGCCCTGGGCCGGGTGGGGGCCGACAAGCAGGTCCGCCTCGTGAAAGGCGACCGCGACGTGTTCGGGCTGCACGGCCGTTCGGCCGAACAGCGGCTGGCGATTGACCTGCTGATGGACCCCTCCGTGGGCATTGTGTCCCTCGGCGGGCGGGCCGGCACCGGCAAGTCCGCGCTGGCCCTGTGCGCGGGCCTCGAAGCCGTCCTGGAACGCCAGGAGCACCGCAAGGTGATTGTCTTCCGGCCGCTCTATGCGGTGGGCGGGCAGGAGCTGGGCTACCTGCCCGGCTCCGAGGCGGAGAAAATGAACCCGTGGGCGCAGGCCGTCTTCGACACGCTCGGTGCCCTCGTCAGCCAGGAGGTCGTGGAGGAAGTGATGGACCGCGGCATGCTCGAGGTGATGCCGCTGACCCACATCCGCGGGCGGTCGCTCCATGACGCGTTCGTCATCGTGGACGAGGCCCAGTCGCTCGAAAAGAATGTGCTGCTGACCGTGATGAGCCGGATCGGTCAGAACTCCAAGATCGTCCTGACCCACGACGTCGCCCAGCGCGACAACCTCCGGGTCGGCCGGCATGACGGCGTTGCCGCCGTCGTCGAGACGCTCAAGGGCCACCCGCTGTTCGGCCATGTCACCCTCACCCGCTCGGAGCGCTCGCCGATCGCGGCGCTGGTGACGGATTTGCTTGAGGGGGCCGAGATTTAGGGCTCGTTCCGCCTGGGGCCGGCGGGAGGGTCACTTTCGCGCGGCGGCGTCGTCCCGCCGTCGCTTAGACACCTCCCGCCGCTGCACTGCGGTCGCTGGGCGACCTCCGCTTCGCTTTGGTCGGCGATGCGCTCCTTTGCGGAACACCGCCGCCACGCCTGCAGTCTGCGGCCGCGATGCGCTCCTTTGCGAAGGACCGCGTCACGGCGGGTGCGCCGGTCGCCCTTTCGGCAGGCGTTACTGCGGGGCGATCCCCAGGTATTTGGCCGTGGCTTCGTGGCCTTCCACCTGCAGCTGCCAGCCGGGGCGCTTGAAGGTGGCCGGGGTGAGGCGGACCTTCTGGGCTTCCTGGCATTGGCCGCCCCAGGTGACGCGGGTGACGCCGTTGAGTTCGTAGCCGAGGGAACGGGAGACGCCGAGGGACTGCCGGTTCCAGACGGCCGCCTCCGATTCCGCGACCTCCGCACCGAGCCAATCGAAGGCATAGAGGGCGACTGCGGCGCGCATCTCCTTGCCGAGACCCCGGCCCTGCACGCTCTGCCTCAGCCAGGAACCGGTGCCGACGGTTTTCAGGGTGGCGAAGTCGCTGGCCGCGATGTCCTGGCAGCCGATGAATGCGCCCTCGTGCCAGATGCCCAGCAGCAGGGTCCATTCCCCGGGCGCCATGGTGCCGCGGCACCGCCAGTACCACTGAGCCATATTGCGGCCGAGCTCCTCGGCAGGGGCCTCAGCCCACGGCCTGCTGAAGGGGCTGCGGCCTGGTTCGTGGATGCCGCTCAGGGCCGCCTCCGCAGCCGCAGGGATCTCCTCGTCGCGGATGGGCCGCAGCACCAGGCGGGGTGTGGCCAGGGTGAGGCCGAAGGGCGGCCAGTAGGGAGCGAGCTCAGTCATCCCGGAAGCCTAGCGGCGCTGCCCGCACTCAGCCAGTCACGCGCGCCCTCAGCCGGCCGGGAGTTCCCAGCTGATGTGCCGGCGGACATCCGTGAGGTTCATGGACTCGGCGAGGAACAGGTCATCCAGCATGTACTCGTCCACGGCGAGGATCCGGAGCCAGTGTCCATACTCCTCCGCTCCGTTCCCTTCCTGTCCGCCCTCCAGCCAGTGGCTAGCCACGCAAACTCCCGTGCCGGCGTCGATCCTCACCAGCGTGCGGCCCGGCCGGCACAGCGGCGCGCCCGGGTCGCTGGGGCGGTAGCCGGGGTTGGGGGTCACGGTCGCTTCCAGCGCGGGGCGGCCTTCGTGGATCACCTCGGTGATGGGGCCCAGTTCCACGGCATTGGAATTGGGGAATTCCAGCGGCACCGGGGCATTGCCTGCCAGCTCCACCGGGTCCAGTGCTGCGGCGAAGCGCCCGTTGCCGAAGCCCGGCTCGCCGTAGGCCGCTTCGGGGCGGCGCCGGACCAGGCCGCGGTCGTCGTAGACCGGGGTGACCAGCTGCGGCGGGCGCAGCCAGGTCTTCCGGGTGGAGCGGACGTAGAACACGTCGCGGGAATCGTTGATGCCGGTGGTGCTTTGCAGGACCAGGCCGTCGGCGGTTTCCAGCCGCAGGGCTCCCGGGCGCCGCAGCCACGCGCGGACCAGATCCGGGGCCGGCGCTGTTTCGGCGGGTCCGGTCTTGGCGGCGAGCGGCCGGTCGAGGTATTCAAAGCGCAGGGAGTGCCACTTCCACGGCGAGGAACGGCACAGGTTCCGGAAGGAGGCCGCCTGTTCCGCGGGGTCCCCGGGCGCGCGCCGCCCGCGCGGGTTCGAGGTGTCCCATCCGGCCATATCCACAGTTTACGCGCGGGCCCGGCCATGGCAGCCGGAATTTTCCAGTAGCATCCGAGAATGATCCAACGACTCGGCGGACTTGGCGAAGCGACCCCGCTGGCCTTCTGGCTGGTTCTACTGGCATGCATCTACCTGGCGGTCGTGGCCGTGCGGCTCACGGTCATCGACGTCCGGCACCACCTGCTGCCGGACCGGATCGTTTTTCCGTCCTACGCCGTCGCCGCGGTGCTGTTGCTGGGGGCGGTGCTGGTCCACATAGTGTCCGGAGCGCCAGCCGCGGCCGCGGTGCCCGACGGCGGTGCCGGCCTTTTCGGGGTGCCCGGACTGCGCGTCGTGGCCGGTGGAGCGGCACTGTGGCTGTTCTACTTCGTGCTGCGGGCCGTTTACCCGCCGGGGATGGGTTTTGGCGACGTCAAGCTCGCCGGTGTCCTCGGCATGTATCTGGGGTTTCTCGGCTGGCCGCACGTCTTTGCCGGGACTTTCGCGGCGTTCCTCTTCGGCGGGCTGTGGAGCCTTGCCCTGCTGGTTTCGCGGCGCGGCACCCTGAAATCCAGCATCCCCTTCGGGCCGTTCATGCTCGCCGGCACCGCCGCGGCCATGGTGCTCCTGCCGGCCGCCTGAGGCGCGGCCGCTGCCGTGATTTGGCCCGTCCCCTTTTTGTCGGTGCCCTGCCCTAGCCTGATGATGTCCAGCCAGCCGCTGGCAAAAGTTGGTCCGGGTGCGCCCGGACCGGAAATGGGGAAGCATGACAGATGCTGCATTGACACAGGTTTACGTCCTCCTGGACCGGTCGGGGTCCATGAGTGCCATTGCCGACGACACGGTGGGCGGGTTCGCGTCCTTCGTGCGTGAGCAGCGGTCCGTGGCCGGCCGCTGCCAGCTCTCCCTGGCCCAGTTCGACGACAGCTACGAACGGGTCTACACCGCGGTGGACATCCAGGAGGTGCCTCCCCTGGACCTGCAGCCCCGCGGCTCCACCGCCCTGCATGACGCCATGGTCCGGCTGATCGGAGAGGCCGGGGAGGAACTGGCGGCCCTGCCCGAGGACCAGCGCCCGGGGACGGTGCTGGTGGCAGTCCTGACCGACGGCCACGAGAACGCCTCACGGGAGGCAACGGGCCCGATGGTGAAGGCCCTCGTCGAGCGGCAGCAGAGCCAGTGGGGCTGGCAGTTCACGTATCTGGGCGCCAACCAGGACGCCGTGCTGACGGCGCACGGGCTGGGCATCCGGGCCGAGGACGCGCTGACGTACGCGGCCGGCAATGTGGACGCAGCCTTCTCCGGGCAGTCGGCCAAGACCCGCAGGCTGCGGGAGGCCCGCCTGGCCGGTGCCAGCATGGCGGACGCCGCCGCTGCCGCGGCCTACACCGCCGAGGAGCGCCGGGCCGCCGGCGGCGGGCCGCTCTAGGCCTGCGCAGGCAGCGGACAAAACAGCGGCCGGCGCCTTTCGCTGGAAAGGTGCCGGCCGCCGTCGGACGCCGCCGCACCGGGAGGGCGCAGCGGCGGGGTGGGTGTCAGGCCTTGTGCGGCGGACGGGTCATGGACATAACGTCCAGGGCGGTGTCCAGCTGCTCCTCGGTCAGTTCGCCGCGCTCCAGGAAGCCCATGGCGACGACGGTTTCGCGGATGGTCAGGCCTTCGGCGACGGCCTTCTTGGCGATCTTCGCGGCGTTCTCGTAACCGATGAACTTGTTCAGCGGCGTGACGATCGACGGTGACGCCTCGGCGAGGAAGCGGGCCCGCTCGACGTTGGCGGTGATGCCGTCGATCATCTTGTCCGCCATAACGCGGCTGGTGTTGGCCAGCAGCCGCACGGATTCGAGCAGGTTGGCGGCCATCACGGGGATGCCGACATTGAGCTCGAACGCGCCGTTGGTGCCGGACCAGGCGATGGTGGTGTCGTTGCCGATGACCTGGGCGCAGACCATGATCGAGGCCTCGCAGATGACCGGGTTGACCTTGCCCGGCATGATCGAGGAGCCCGGCTGCAGGTCCGGGATGGCGATTTCACCGAGGCCGGTGTTGGGGCCGGAGCCCATCCAGCGCAGGTCGTTGTTGATCTTCATGAAGGAGATCGCGATGTTGCGCAGCTGGCTGGAGGCTTCGATCAGGCCGTCCCGGTTGGCCTGGGCCTCGAAGTGGTCGCGGGCCTCGGTCAGCGGCAGCCCGGTGTCGGCCGCGAGCAGTTCGATAACACGCTCCGGGAAACCGGCGGGGGTGTTGATGCCGGTGCCGACGGCGGTGCCGCCGAGCGGAACTTCGGCGACGCGGGGGAGCGAGGCGTTGATGCGCTCGACGCCGTACCGGACCTGGGCGGCGTAACCGCCGAATTCCTGTCCCAGGGTCACCGGGGTGGCGTCCATCAGGTGGGTGCGGCCGGACTTGACGACGTCCTTGAACTCGACGGCCTTGCGCTCCAGTGAGTCGGCAAGGTAACCCAGCGCCGGGATCAGGTCGTTGATCAGGGCGGAGGTGGCGGCCACGTGGACCGAGGTCGGGAAGACGTCGTTGGAGGACTGTGAGGCGTTGACGTGGTCGTTCGGGTGGACCACCTTCTCGCTGCCGGCGGCTTTGAGGGCGCGGGAGGCGAGCTCGGCGATGACCTCGTTGGTGTTCATGTTGGAGGACGTGCCCGAGCCGGTCTGGAAGACGTCGATCGGGAAGTCGCCGTCGTACTTCCCGGCGGCAACCTCGTCGGCGGCATCGGCGATGGCCTGGGCGAGCTCGCCGTCGAGCACCCCCAGTTCTGCGTTCGCCTGGGCTGCCGCCTTCTTGACCCGGGCGAGGGCCTCGATGTGGGTGCGCTCCAGGGTTTTGCCTGAGATCGGGAAGTTTTCGACCGCACGCTGCGTCTGGGCACGGTACAGGGCGTTCACGGGGACGCGGACTTCGCCCATCGTGTCGTGTTCGATGCGGAACTCTTCGGTGTTCAACTCTTCTGTGGAAGTCATGGGGCTAGCTTATTGGGCGGAGCCGCTGCATCGAAAACCGTGAAGGGCTTGCTACCTGGCCGCTGCGTGAACCTAGAGGTCGCCGATTCCGGAAACGAGGTCCGCGCGGCCATCGGCCAGGCTGTAGGCGAGCCCGATCACTGCTGCCCGTCCGCTCCCGACAGCCTCGGAAATCACCCGCGAGCTGTCCACGAGCCGCTGCGAGGTCTGTTTGACGTTTTCGACCACCATCTCGTTGACCTCGTGCTGGTTGTTGCGCAGCGAGGTCAGCACAGCGGGTGTGATGCGTTCCACGAGGCTGCGCATAAAGCCCACGGGCATCTCGCCGGTCTCCATCGCGTTCTTGGTGGCCGTGACCGCCCCGCAGCTGTCGTGTCCCAGGACGACGATCAGCGGCACCGAGAGAACGCTGACGCTGTATTCGAGCGAGCCGAGCACGGCGTCGTCGATCACATGGCCCGCGGTGCGGACCACGAAAGCGTCGCCCAGGCCCAGGTCGAAGATGATCTCGGCGGCCAGCCGTGAGTCGGAGCAGCCGAAGATCACCGCGAACGGGTGCTGGTTCTCCACCAGGGAGGAGCGGCGGGACGCGTCCTGGTTGGGATGGGACGAATTGCCGGAGACGAAACGTTCATTGCCCTCGCGGAGACGGCGCCAGGCAAGGGCTGGAGTGAGATAAGTGGCCACGGCCTTTACCTTACGGTGAAGGGGTGGGGGAGGGCGAAACTGTTGCTCCCGGGGTGCTCACCGGTGACGCGCTGCCGGCCGTGCGGGAACCGCTCGCGAGATCCTTGACGACGGCGGCTGCCAGCGCCGTGAATTCGTCCAGCTGGGCGGGACCGGTGAGGATGACGGTGGAGCCGCCGGCGTCGAGAAGCACCATGCTCTTCTCCCCCTTGCCCGTGTCGCGAAGTTCCCACTCACGCCCGCCGGCGCTGCGCGTGCCGGTCACGGGCGCGCTCTTCACCTGCTGCAACAGCCAGGTGGGATTGGACTGCCGCGTTTGCACCAGGACGATGAAGGATTCCTTGGGGGTAAGGTAGCCGACCTCCCAGGTCGGGACGCCGCTGCCCGTGCCGGATTCCCACCGGGCGTAATTTGCGCGGAATGTGTCGCCGGTATCCGGGGCCGCCGGTGTGAATCCCGCCACACCGGCGGCGTTCTGCGCCACGGCGCCGACGTCGATGTTGGGGCGGTAGCCGTCGGTCTTGGGGGACGGGTTCATCAGGACGATCGGCAGGAAAGCGGCGATGCTCAGAACCAGGGCGATGATCATCCCGATCACCGAGGCGTTCGCGCGCTTGGCCGCTCCGGCGCTCAGGACGGGCTTGACGGGAGGCCCGCCGGGCGCGCCGGAAGCCGCCTGGCCGGATGTGCCGGCAGGGGAAGCTGGGGGGGCGGGGGGCGTTTCCTGCAATTCACTCACCCCTCTATAGTCGCCCATTCCGGGCCGATCTCACATTCGGCGGGGCCCGGCGGGAGCGGGTGGAGCCGGGGCCGGGCCGTTTCACGGAATGGTCATTCCAAGACGAGGCTTTCCTCCGCGACTATGATCAGTTACAGACGAGATCACAAACCAACGAATCACCGCGACGGAGCGATCCTGTCCGTTCGGATTCAATGATCCCCACTCGAAGAAGAGGTTCACGTGACACCAGCGCCAATGACCCAGAAGTACTCCACGCTTTCCCCGTCGCTCGCCGTCGGCATCGACGAGCCGGACCGCAACCTTGCTCTGGAACTGGTCCGCGTCACCGAAGCCGCCGCCATCGCCGGAGGCCACTGGGTCGGGTTCGGGGACAAGAACAAGGCCGACGGCGCCGCCGTCGACGCCATGCGTTCCTTCCTGCAGACCGTTCACTTCAACGGTGTTGTCGTCATCGGTGAAGGCGAGAAGGACGAAGCCCCGATGCTATTCAACGGCGAAAACGTCGGCGATGGCACCGGCCCCGAATGCGACGTCGCCGTCGACCCCATCGACGGAACCCGGCTGGCCGCACTGGGCATCAACAACGCCCTCGCCGTCCTCGCCGTCGCCGAGCGCGGTTCCATGTTCGACCCCTCCGCGGTCTTCTACATGGAGAAGCTCGTCACCGGACCTGAGGCCGCCGACATGGTCGACCTGCGCCTGCCGGTCAAACAGAACCTGCACCTGATCGCCAAGGCCAAGGGCGTCAAGGTCAACCAGCTCAACGTGATGATCCTGGACCGGGACCGCCACCGGGGGCTCGTGGAGGAAATCCGCGAAGCCGGTGCCCGCACCAAATTCATCATGGACGGCGACGTCGCCGGCGCCATCGCTGCCGCGCGTGCCGGCACCGGAGTTGACGCCCTCATGGGTATCGGCGGCACGCCGGAAGGCATCGTCTCGGCCTGCGCCATCAAGTCCCTCGGCGGCGTGATCCAGGGCCGGCTGTGGCCCACCAGCGACGACGAGAAGCAGAAGGCCATCGACGCCGGCCACGACCTGGACCGGGTGCTGTCGACCAACGACCTCGTCTCCAGCGACAACTGCTACTTCGCGGCCACGGGCATCACCGACGGTGACCTGCTCAAGGGCGTGCGTTACTCCAAGGACAAGGTCCTCACCCAGTCCATCGTGATGCGTTCCAAGTCCGGGACCATCCGATTCGTGGACGGCGAGCACCAGGCCAGCAAGTGGGAAGGCTACGCCCGCAAGAACTAGCACCTGCCGCACTGGAACACCCGGAACCCGGGGGCGCGAAACGCGCCCCCGGGTTCCGGCGTTTCCGGGCGGGTTGCGGACCGGTGGCGTTGGGTAGGGTGGGACCATGACATGGCTCGTTACAGGTGGCGCAGGATATATCGGTTCTCACGTGGTCTCCGCTTTGCGCGGGGCCGGAATGCAGGCGGTGGTGGTCGATTCGCTCTCGAGCGGGCACCGCGAGTTCGTCCCGGACGACGTGCCGTTCGTGCACGGCACGATCCTCGACTCTGAGCTTGTGGCCCGCACGATGCTGGACCACGCCGTCACCGGGGTGATCCACCTCGCCGGGTTCAAATACGCCGGCGTTTCCGTGCAGGAGCCGCTGCTCACGTATGAGCAGAACGTCACCGGCACGGCGGAGCTGCTGAAGGCGATGGAGCTGGCCGAGGTCGGCAACCTGGTCTTCTCCTCCTCCGCCGCCACCTATGGCACCCCCACCGGGGACGTCGTCACCGAAGACACCCCGACGCAGCCGGAGTCACCCTACGGGGAGAGCAAACTCATTGGCGAATGGCTGATCCGGGACCAGGGCAAGGCCCGGGGGCTCAAGCACACCTCGCTGCGCTACTTCAACGTCGTCGGATCCGGCTCGCCGGAGCTCTACGACTCGAGCCCGCACAACCTCTTCCCGATCGTGCTCCGTGCACTGACGGCAGGCAAGACGCCGCGTATCAACGGCATTGACTACAACACCGCCGACGGCACCTGTGTGCGCGACTACGTGCACGTGGCCGACCTTGCGGCGTCGCACGTTGCCGCGGCCCGGGCCCTCGCCGCCGGCCGGCCGCTGGAGCGCGTCTACAACCTTGGGTCCGGCGACGGGCTGTCCGTCCGGCAGATCATGACGGCGATGGCCAAGGTCACCGGCATCGATTTCGAGCCGGAGATCGGCCCCCGGCGGGCCGGCGACCCGGACCGTATCGTGGCCGACGGCACCCTGGCCGCGCGTGACCTGGACTGGCAGATGCGCCACTCCGTCGAGGACATGGTCGCCAGCGCCTACGAGGCCCAGAAGCGCGCAGCCTCCACCCGGAGCCAGCACTAGAGGCCGCCATACCCAGGGGGACATGCCCAGTGGTCGGGCCCGGGGTTTGGACATAGTGGGTATATGTCCGCGTGCCAGGGCCAGCGCGGGGCATGTCCAGTGCGGGCATGCGCTGCCTCCGGGGGACATGTCCAGTGGCCGGGCCCGGGGTTGGACATAGTGGGTATATGTCCGCGTGCCAGGGCCAGCGCGGGGCATGTCCAGTCCTGGGGTGCGCTGCCTGGGGTGCGCTGCCTGGGGCGGGGGCTACCGGCGGAGGGCGCTCCGCAGCCGGAGGGGGAGCTTCCGGGCTGACCGGAGGCCGCGGCGGGCGGCCTGTGCGCCCTGTCTGGCCAGCTGGTACCCGCCGTAGCGCAGCTTCCGCACCGGCAGATCCCAAGTTCCGGGGTACGAGACCTCCCGGCCGCCGAAGGATTTCTTGAAAGCCGTGAACCCTGCCCACTTGTGCTCGGGCTGGTCCGCCGGTGCCACGCCCCAAAGATCCACATGCTTCAGGCCCTTGTCCTTGGCATCGGCCATCAGCGTGACCAGCAGCGGAATTCCGGCGCTGAGCTTGCGGTGGGTGTCATCCAGGGCGGCGTGGGCATAGGTGCGGGTGTCACCGGAGTCGTAGGCCAGGGCGGCGGCGATGGGCCCGCCCTCCAGCTCGGCAATGAAGAGCGTCGCGGCACCGGCCGGCATCAGCGAGCGGGCGACCTGCGTCAGGTAGTCATCGCTCTGCGGCTTGAAACCGTTGCGCGCCGCCGTCAGGTGCAGGAAGTCCAGCAGCACGGAGATCTCGGACGGGTCCTGGCTGGCGCGGAACGTCACGCCCTTCTTGTGGATGTTCCGGTACAGGTTGCGGTTCACCGGCTTCATGTCCGCCAGGACGTCCTTGAAGTCCCGGTCCAGGTCCACGACCCAGCTCAGCTCGGGCTGCTGGTTGGCCGGGGCGGGCCGGAGTCCGCGTGCGCGCAGGACGGCATCGGCGTCCGCGGCCGTGAAGCCCGCGTCCACCGGTTCAATCCGGACAAACACGGCCCCGCAGCTGCGGGCCAGCGCCGTCAGTGCCGCCAGCGCGGCGTCGAACGCGGCGAGGGAAGCGGCCACCGGGCCGTAGGGCGCGTAGAGGAGTTTCCCGGCCGGGTTGCTTTCCTCGATGGCCAGGAAGCTCCAGCCGGGGCCGGAGCGCTCGTGCACGGTCCGGCCAAGGCTGCGCTGGAAACTGGCCCATCCGGGGCTCTGCAGGAAGTGGTCCACGGTCTCAGGCTTTCAGGGCGGTGGTGACGGCGAAGGCCAGGGCTGTCCCGGTTGCGCCGGAGGCGGCGTGGGCATTGACCGGGGCCTCGGCCGCGGGGAGGAAGGCGCTCGCGCCGCGCTCCAGCCGCAGCTCGCCCTTGGGCGAGTCCAGGAGCAGGGATCCGGCCACGACAATGATGACGGCGGCTCCCGACTGTGCCAGCGGGACTGGCTCCGCGCCGGGCCGGAGCTCGATGCGCTGCAGCTGGAACTCGCGGAACGGCGGCCGGAAGATTTCCTGCCCCAGCATGGTGGTCTCGGGGCTGAGCATCGGCACGACGGCGCTCTGGAAGGAAATGGTGCGGAGCAGTTCCGGCACGTCGACGAATTTCGGGGTCAGCCCGCCGCGCAGCACGTTGTCCGAGGAGGCCATCACCTCGATGCCGAGGCCGTGCAGGTAGGCATGGACATTTCCGGCCGGCAGGTAGACAGCCTCGCCCGGCGCCAGGGAGACCCGGTTGAGCAGCAGGGAAATCAGCACTCCCGGGTCGCCCGGGTACTGGGCATTGAGGGTGAGAACGGTGGACAGCTCGGCCTGGTAGGGCGCCGTCGGGGCGCCGGACGTCAGGGCAGCGACAATCGCGGCCGTTGCCTCCGCCACCTCGCCGCCGCCGGAAATCAGCCGCTCGAAGGCCGAGCGCAAGGCCGTGGCCTCCCCGGGCTGGGAAAGATCCGCCAGCAGCAGCGGAATGAGCGGGGGGAGTGCCAGGCCGGCCAGTTCAAAATCGGCCACCAGCAGCTGGAAGACCGCGCGGGCGTCCGCCGCGGGCCGGAAGCCGCACAGCGCCTCGAACGGTGTCAGTGCAAAGATCATCTCCGGCTTGTGGTTGTTGTCCTTGTAATTGCGCTCGGCCGCTGCGCGGTCGACGCCGGCGGCCTCCTCGCGGGCGAACCCTGCCCGGGCCTGCTCGAGGGTCGGGTGCACCTGGAGGGAGAGCGGGCTGTCGGCGGCCAGGACCTTGAGCAGGAACGGAAGCCGGGGACCGAATTCGGCCACGCTGTCGCTGCCCAGATGGTGCTCCGGGTCCTCCGCGATCAGCGCATCCAAAGCCAGACGTCCGCCGTCGTCCGCGACCGCGGCGTGGGCGCCCATCGATCCGGCACCGGCCGGGCTGAGCGCCACCGACGGGGAGTCCGGGTGCGCGCCGACCCACAGCTCCGCCTCGGGGCCGCCGGAAGCCGCCCGGCCGAGCAGCCCGGCAATGGCTGTCCTGGAGCCCCAGGCATAGGGCCGGAGGACATTCTCGAGTTCGTACACTGCCTGGGTGTCCCTATCTGTTACGGAAGCCTGCTGCGGAAAGATTCGTCACTGGAGCTAGAGCGGCGCGCACTGGCCGTTGGTGGCGACCAGGTCGCGGATGGACTGTTCATCGCCGTTGCGCTTGAACTGGTTCAGCATCTCCACCGTGATCGGCTCGCCGTCCGGCGTGGTGGTCACCGGAGTGAAGTCCGACGCCGACTCCGCCGGCTGGGTGCCGGGCTGGGTTTGCGGCAACGCGCCGGCTGCCGACAGCGGCCCGGGCGCCGCGTCCTGCTGGCGGATGCTGTCGTCCGCCGCGCCGGCCGCGGGGGCAGGCGCCAGCAGGGCATCGACCTTTTGGTGGATCTGGTCGAAGTCCGGGGTGGTCGAGAAGGACGCGTCGAAATCGGGCGGGCCGATGGTCAGCCGGCTCATTTCCTGGCCCTTGGCCTTCATCGCGAGGTCCACGAAGCTGCCGAGCTGGCCCGCGGAAACGTTGGACTCCACCACCTTGGTGCCGGCCTTGGCGATGTCCTCGAACTTGGCCAGCAGGGTGGCCGGATCCAGCTGCTTCAGCATGGCCTGCTGGACGCACTGCTGGCGCTGGATGCGGGCGTAGTCGTCGACGAACTCGCGCGAGCGGCCGTACCAGAGCGCGTGATAGCCGTCCATGGTCTGTTCGCCGGCGCGGATCCAGCCGATCGGCATGCCGTGGATGCCGTTGGCCTCGTCCACCGTGGGGCCGCTGAGCGGGACCCAGCCGCCGGCCTTGATCCGGATGCCGCCCATGGCGTCAATGAGTTTGGCAAAGCCCTCCATGTCCACCAGCACGTAGGCCTGGACCTTGATGCCCAGGGTCCCGGACACGGCTTCCATCGTGGCCTGCGCGCCCGGGTCCGCCACCCCGGGGTACAGGTCCTGGTGCTCGTTGGTGACCTCGGTGTTGATGGCGTTGATGAGGCATTCGTCGCCGCAGTTGTAGCCGTCGGGGTAGAGCTTGCGCATCGGGGAGCCTTCGCTGAACTGCGCGTTCTGCAGGTTGCGGGGCACTGAGATGATGGCGGTCTTGCCGGTCTTGGCGTCGACGCTGATGACCGAGAGGCTGTCCGGGCGCCGGCCGGTGCGGTCCGCCCCGGCGTCGCCGCCCATCATCAGGAAGTTGTACCGGCCCTCCGAGGGTTCCATGGTCGGACCGTTGGAGAAGATGTTGCCGATAGCGTCGCGGCTGACGTTGAGCAGGTACGCGGCGTAGCCCAGCGAACCGCTGCTGAGGACCATCGCCAGCACGAGAGTGAGGACGACGGCGGGGCGCACCCGGGGCGTCAGCAGCACGGGACGGATCAGCCGCAGGGTGTTCAGGAACAGGGCCGCCCAGCCGATCGCCAGTGCCGCGAGGCCGATGACGAGCAGCAGCGAGGTGACCGGTCCGGTGATCATGTTGATCAGCGTCGGCCGGGACACCACGAGCAGCACTGCCGCCAGGATGGCCAGCGCCCAGACCGTGAGCGTGACGCGCAGCGCCGTCCGCCCCAGCCGCCGGTTGCCGGCGACGATCTGGGCGCTGCCGGGCACCAGCAGTGTCATCAGGACCAGCAGGAAGGCGCGCTTGGTCAGGACCGGAGCAGCCGCTCCCGAGGGATGGCGGACAGGATCCGAGAGCGACGGCGCAGCCGTCCGGTTCCGGGGCTCCTGCTTACGGGCGGGGGCGTAACTGTTGGTCATCTGGCGATCCCTAACGGCTGCCCCGGGTGACGACGTTGGCGTCGGCAAAGACTTCGCTTACCTTCTGCCGCAGGGTCGCGCCCTTCCGGGTGGCAACGTCATTGAGTTCCTGGGCGAAGTCCAGCAGTTCGGCGCGGAGCCGGTCTGCGAGGGGATCCGTGCCGGAGGCGAGCATGCGGACTGCCAGAAGACCGGCGTTCCGGGCGCCGCCGATGGAGACGGTCGCGACCGGGACGCCGGCGGGCATCTGGACGATGGAGAGCAGGGAGTCCATGCCGTCGAGGGTCTTGAGCGGCACCGGCACGCCGATGACGGGCAGCGGTGTGACGGAGGCGAGCATGCCCGGCAGGTGGGCGGCGCCGCCGGCGCCGGCAATGATGACGCGCAGCCCGCGCCCGTGGGCCGTCTGGCCATAGCTGATCATTTCCAGCGGCATCCGGTGTGCGGAGACGACGTCGGCCTCAAAGGGGATGCCGAATTCTGCGAGGGCCTCGGCGGCGGCCTCCATCACGGGCCAGTCGGAGTCCGAACCCATCACGAGGCCAACGATCGGGGCGTCGGCGTCGGGCGCCGCCGCGAACCGGGGGTCCGTGGACTGTGCCGTGCTGCTGGTGTTGCTCGCGCTCATGCGTTCTCCTCGTGGGTTCCGCCTGTGGTGCGGGGACGGGCCCGTCCGTTCCGGATGATGTTCGCGACGGTGGTGGCGCGTTCCCGGACGGAGTCGACGTCGGCTACTGAACCGCCGACGAGGTTGACGTGCCCGATCTTGCGCCCCGGCCGGACGGCCTTGCCGTAACAGTGGACCTTGGCCGCCGGGTCGCTGGCCAGGGCTGCGGGGTAGGCGGAGAACAGATTCTGGTTCTCGCCGCCCAGGAAGTTTTTCATCACGACCACGGGGCCCAGCAGGTCCGTGGCGCCGAGGGGCAGGTTGAGGATCGCCCGGAGGTGCTGTTCAAACTGGCTCGTCACGGAACCGTCCTGCGTCCAGTGGCCGGTGTTGTGCGGACGCATGGCGAGTTCGTTGATCAGGAATCCAGTTCCCACGCCGGGGGTTTCGAACAATTCCACGGCCATCACGCCGGTGACGCCAAGCTCGCTGGCGATCCGGAGGGCGGCGTTCTCCGCCGCGGCCGCAACCTCCAGCGGGATGTCCAGGGCCGGGGCGATGACTTCGTCGCAGACTCCGTCGACCTGGATCGTGTGGACCACGGGCCAGGCCCGCGCTTCACCGTCCGGGGTGCGTGCCACCAGTGCGGAGAGTTCGCGGCTGAATTCCACCTTGGCCTCGGCCAGCAGCGGCGACATCGCTTCGAACCAGTCCGCGGTGTCCGCAGCGTCCGCCGCGGAATCCACGATCCGCACGCCCTTGCCGTCGTAGCCGCCGCGCGGGGTCTTCAGCACTACCGGCCATCCGGTGTCGTCGCCGAATGCGATCAGCGCGGCGACGTCGTCAACGGAGGCCCAGCGCGGGTTGGGCAGTTCGAGCCTGTCGATCGCCGCCCGCATCACGAGTTTGTCCTGGGCATGGACCAGCGCATCCGGTCCGGGGTGGACGTTGACGCCGGCCCGCTGCAGGGCACGGAGATGCTCCGTGGGGACGTGCTCATGGTCAAACGTCAGGACGTCCAGGCCGCGGGAGAACTCGAGCAAATGATCCAGGTCGGTGTAATCACCGACCGGGGCATTGGCCACGGCTGAGACGGCTGAGACGTCCTCACCTTCGGCAAGGACGCGGAGCTCAAAGCCCAGGGCGGTGGCCGCCGGGGCCATCATTCGGGCGAGCTGGCCGCCGCCAACAACACCGATCACAGGAAAAGTCACAAGCCCCAGCCTACCGAAAACCTCGCCCAATCCCGGCTTTTGGCAGTCCTGGTGCGGGGTCGCAAGGGTAATCCGGCGCTTTCCGGCGGGGTTTGACCCGGCGCAGCCGCGGCCTGCGAACCAGGCTCCGGGCGAGTTCCCGGCAAACGGCGCTAAAATGGGCAGTTGGCCCAAAGGCCGACAGTACAAGAGGGCCACGGAGGGTCATGATTACTACACTTACCGAGCGCATGCATGGGCTAGCCTCGCTCTTTTGGCGCGAAGTGGCCAAGTTCGGTGCGGTGGGCGGTGTTGCGTTCATCATTGACAACGGACTCACGTACTACCTGATGCACGGCCCGATGACCGACAGCGAGGCCAAGGCCCGGTTCGTCGGTGCCAGCATCGCAACCGTCTTCTCATGGATAGCGAACCGCTTCTGGACCTTCCGGCACCGCCGCCAGGACAATGTGCTGCGCGAGTTCGGGATGTTCATCCTGATCAACGGGATCGGGATCGGCATTTCCACCGGTTTCACCGCCCTGGCCAAGTACAGCTTCGGCGTCACGGACAAGAACATGCTGTTCGCTGCCGGTATTGTGGGCATCCTGGTCGCCACCGTGGTGCGCTTCTTCGCCTACCGGTTCCTGGTCTTCAACAAGGAACTCGACGATGAGCCGGAGTTCTCCCACGACCACGAGATCATTGAACGGCATCCGCACACCCAGCCCGGCGCAGCCGTGGGGGGTCGCGCCGTGGAGACCCGGGTCGTGGAGAGCCGGGCCGTCAAGGATCCGGAACTGCCGGGCCCGCCCGCCTAGGGGCTTCGTCCGCAGGATGTGTCCCGCTAGCCGGGAAGAACGTCCAGCCGCCCCGGGGCAGCTTTCAGCTGCCCCGGGGATGCGGTCAGCTGCCGCTGACCCGTTCGTCCGCGAGCAGCTTCTCCGTCACCGCGACGGCGGGGTGCACCAGCACCACGGACCCGTCGCTCTTCCAAGCACCCAGGGACTGGGCCAGGGCGTGCTCCAGCCCGTCGCCCGCCGGCACCAGCAGCCGCACACCTGTGCCATGCGAGGCGGCGAAGGATCCCAGCAGCTCCCCGTGCGTGTGCGCCGTCCCTGTTGCACCCAGGACGGCCCGCCGTGATGCTTCCGGATCCACGTGCGGCATAAAGACATCACCGTGGGAGCGCACCTCGGCGGCATAATCCACGACGCCGGTGGGCAGCTCGCCCGGCCACCGCATGGCCAGCGCCGGCAGCGCCACTGCCAGGACGGCATCGAAGGCTCCCTGCGCCGCCCCGGGGCCAGGATCGGCGGTTGCCAGCAGCTCGGCCTCGGCGTCGTCGAAGACAACCTCCATGCCGAGCTGCCAGGCGGCCAGGGCCAGGATCAGGGATTTCCAGTGGGCCGGCAGGTCCAGCCGAAGCCGTGTCCCGGGCTCGGCGTCGAGCTCGTCCTGCAGCAGGTTTCCGGTCTTTGCCACCCAGTTGTCCAGCACCCGGCCGGAGAGCTCCACCCGCTCGGACTCAGGCCCGTACCAGGTGAGCCGGGGGGAGGTGGACTGGCCGGACCGCAGGGCTGTCATCAGTTCGATTGCCGGAATGCTCATGGTTTCATCTTGCCACGGCGTCGGGGTGTGATCTCCGTCATACGCGTCCCGGGGGCGGCCGGGCTCCGCCCCCGGCCCGTGTGGAGAAGTTCCGCGGAAATTCAGGAAAAATTCTGCAAACTGCTCAGCACCCTGATTATTCCGCGTGTTCTTCGGGCCGGGGCGGAAAAATCCCGGGCGTGGCGTGCCCCGGATTTGCGGATTGGGTTGATTATTATCTCCGCCTTGGCTTGACTCCCGGATACTTACACACGTGTAATTAGGTATCGAAAGCCAATGTGCAGAAACCGGCACTCAACCGAGTGTCCAAGGGTCTGTCTAAGGCTGCAAAATCAGAGAGGAAACGCCAATGGGGCTAGCAGAGCGTATCCATGAAGAGGCCGTCGTTGCTGGGCAGGCCACGGCCAAATACCGTTCACGCGGAGTGCCGAGCGACTGGTATGTAGATCCGGCAGATCCGGACGCGGCCGAACGCTACAACGAACACACCAAGGACTCGCTGCAGGACCAGGCGACCGCCTTCCTCGCGGCGCACGACGAACTTCTGTCCGGTTCCGACCAGGACAACGATCTCCACGACCCGCCGATGGAACTCCAGACCCTACATGCCGGCACCACCGCGCAGCCGGTATGGATCGGATTGCCCTCCCAGCAGGACTTCGACGATGAAGGCGAGCTGGGCTGGCAGACGGACGCCCTCTGTGCACAGACTGACCCGGAGGCATTCTTCCCCGAGAAGGGTGGCTCCACCCGCGACGCCAAGAAGGTCTGCGGTGCATGCAACGTCCGCTCGCAGTGCCTCGAATACGCTCTGTCCAACGACGAGCGTTTCGGAATCTGGGGTGGCCTCTCCGAGCGCGAGCGGCGCCGGCTTAGGAAGCGAGCAATCTAATTCTTCAGGAAGTACGAGTCACCGCCGTCGTGGTTTCCCACGACGGCGGTGATTTTCTCCCCAGGACCCTCGCTGCGCTGGCGGCTCAAACCCGGCCAGCGGACACCTGCATCGGGGTTGACACCGGTTCCCGCGACAATTCCGCGGCCCTCCTCGAGCAGGCCTTCGGCACAGCCAACGTCACCATGTTCGACCAGACCCGCAGCGGCATGGGCGCAGCCGTGCAGGCAGGCCTCAGCGCCCTCGCGCCCTGGGGCGACGGCGGCATGCCCGGCAGCGGCCGGGCCGCCGGCCCGGCGGCTGAGTGGATCTGGCTGCTGCATGACGACGCGGCCCCTGCTCCCGAGGCCCTCGCCGAGCTGCTTCAGGCCGTGGAACGGGCGCCGTCCGTCACCGTGGCCGGCTGCAAGCAGCTGGACTGGCATTCGGAACGCCGTCTGATCGACGTCGGGCTCTCCACGAGCCGCTGGGCCGAGCGGCTGACGCTCATCGAAGCCGACGAGCTCGACCAGGGACAGTACGACGGCCGAAGCGATACTTTTGCAGTCAATTCTGCCGGCATGCTTGTCCGCCGTGACGTCTGGGAGGACCTCCGCGGCTTCGACCCGGCCCTGCCCGGCAGCGGCGACGACGTCGACTTCTGCTGGCGGAACCGGCTGGCAGGACACCGTGTGGTGGTGGTCCCCGGAGCCAGGATGTTCCACGTCTCGCACCGCCCGCACGCCCTGGGCAACGCGACGGCGGCCCGGAAGGCCCAGGTGTACCTCAGGCTCAAGCACGCCCCCGCCTGGAAGGTGCCGCTGCACGCGGCCGGCGCCCTGCTGGGCAGCCTCTTCAAACTGGTCCTGAGCATTGCGGTCAAAGATCCGGGGCACGGCTTCTCGCAGCTCTTGGCAACATTCGGCGCTCTCGGACGCCCCGCGGCAGTGATCCGGGGGCGGCGGAACGCTGCCCGGACGCGCCGCATCCGGCGCTCCGTGATCAAGGGGCTGCAGACCCCGCGGCGGGAGGTCTGGGCCCACCGCCGCTCCCTGATGGAAGCCCTCGGCGCGGACGACTCCGGGGACAGCCCGGCCGGGAACGACCCGCTGGCCGAACAACCTTCCGGCGACTCGGCCGACGACTTCGCCGCACTCACCACCACCGAGCGGGGCTGGGTCGGCAACGGCGCGCTGCTCGCGATCCTGATCACCACGGCGGCCTCCCTGATCGGCCTGCTGAGCCTTTTCCGGGTCGAGGCCGTCTCCGGCGGCGCGTTGATTCCGGTCTCGCTGCGGCTGGGTGAGATCTGGAACCATGCCTCCGGCTGGTGGATCACCCTCGGCGCCGGACTTCCCGGCCACGGCAGCCCCTTCGGCTACGTCCTGTGGGTGCTGGGCGTGCTCGGTGCCGGCAACGCCAACGGTGCCCTCGGCTGGCTGCTGCTTCTCGCCATGCCCCTCTCCGCCCTCGGCGCCTGGTTCGCCGCTGGTGCCCTGACGCAGCGCCGGCGTCTCCGCCTGGCCGCCGCCCTCATCTGGGCCGCCGCGCCGGCCCTGCAGGTTGCGCTCAACCAGGGACGCGTCGGGGCGCTGCTGGTCCACGTCATGATGCCGCTGCTGGTGCTGGCCCTGCTGCGTGCCACCGGCACTGCCGCGGGACGCGGACGCTACGCCGTTCCGGCACCGGGGGAGCGCCGCTTCACCGAGGCGCCCCCGATCAAGCCCGGGGTCAACGGCACCGCCTCGTGGACTGCTGCGGCGGCCGCCGGCATGGCACTGGCCGTCGTTACCGCATCCGCGCCGTCCCTGCTGCTCCCCGCCGTCGTCCTCGTGGCACTCTGCGGGACCCTCCTGGGCCGCCGCGGACGCACCGTCTGGTGGGCGCTGCTGCCCAGCCTCGCGCTGTTCGTGCCGTTCCTGGCCTCCACCATCGACCGGCCCCGGGCCCTGCTCGCGGACCCCGGCCTGCCGCTGGGCTTTGACGCCGCACCGCTGTGGCAGCAGGCCCTGGGCCAGCCGCTGCGCTTCGCGGCCGACGGCGGTCTCACCGGCCTGCCACTATTCGGCGCAGACTCGTCCGTGCCCTGGGCGCTCCTGCTCGCCCTGCTGATCGGTCTGCCCGTCCTGCTTCTGGCGGTGGCGGCACTGTTCCTGCCGGGCCGGTCGGCGCGGACTGCCCGCGCCCTCTGGACCGCGGCACTGCTGCTGCTGGCCGGCGGCTGGCTCAGCGGCCAGGTGGCCACCGGAGCCAGCGCCAGCGTCCTGGTCACTCCCTTCACGGGACCCGCCGTATCGGCCGCGGCCTTCGTCATCCTTGGCGCGGCACTGATCGGCGCGGCGGGCCTGCTGGACTCCGGAGACCGGGCCGACGCCGCAACGGTGGGCCGCAGGATTCTGGTCCGCACCACCGCCGTCACGGCCATGGTCCTCCTGCTGGTGGGCCCGCTTGCGGGCCTGACGGTGTGGGCGGCGCAAAACCTTGCGCCGCAGGCCACCCCGGCCATCCCGGAAGCCTCCGGTTCCGGGATGCCCGGCACGGGTTCCCTTGGCGCCCTGCGGCTGGTGCAGCCAGCCGAGTCCCGGACCCTCCCGGCGACGGCCATTGACCGCGGCGAGGGGCCGGAACAGGCCCGCACCCTGATCATTTCCACCGGCGAAAACGAAACGTATGACGCCGCGCTGATGCGCGGTGCCGGCACCACGCTCGACGGACTGTCCACCATCGCCGCCGCCCGCCCGATCATGGGTGCGCCGGGGCAGGAAACCGTCCGGGACGACGACGCCGTTGCGGCGTCCGTGCGCAGCGTCGTGGCCACCATCGTGGCCGGCCAGGGCGTCGATCCCCGCGCGGAACTCGAGCAGCTCGGCGTCGGCTTCGTGGTGCTGCGGGCCGCAGACACCGCCGCGCAGCTGACGGCGAGCCGGATGGACGCGGTCCCCGGGCTCGTCGCCGTCGGCAAGACCGATGTCGGCTGGCTCTGGCGGATCAGCCCCCTGAACCAGCCGGTGATCCAGGCCGCCGACGTCGCGCACCGCGTCCGGATCGTCGACGGCGCGGGTGCCACCGTCGGACTGATCCCGTCCCAGCCGGTATCCGCCGATGCCGCGGTGCCCGCGGGGCCGGAAGGCCGGCTCGTGGTGCTGGCGGAACGCGCCGATCCGGGCTGGAGCGCCTGGCTCGACGGCCGGCGCCTCACCGCCACCACCTCCGGCTGGGCACAGGCCTTCACCCTGACCGCGCAGGGCGGCCAGCTCAGTATCCGCTACGAGGCGCCGTGGGCCATCTGGACCGGCGTTGCACAGGCCGTCATCATTGGCCTGACCGCCCTGCTAGCCATCCCCATGCCTGCCCGTCGGCCGAACACCGGCCTCTCCAGGGACGAAGGCTCCCTGCGTAAGGAACATCAACATGCCTAGGGACGACACCCCCGCGAACGACGCCACCGTCACACCCGACGACGGCGGCAGCCCTGCCACCGTCACACCAGAGGACGACGGGAGCCTCGCCGCCGTCACACCCGACGACGGCGGGAGCCCCGCCGGGCCGCCGCCGACGCAAACCGGCCGGCCCGTGCGCGGGGCGGCCGGGGCGCGGCTGCCCCGGCTGAAGGCAGGTCCGCGCGCCGGGCGGCTGGCCGGTGTCCTGTCCGCCGTCGTCCTCGTCGCGGCCGGCGGCGGACTCGTGTCCGCCGCGGCACTGACCCCGCAGGGCCCGGGCAGCAGCCGGCCCGTTGCGGCCCCGCTGACGGCGGTCCCCGCCGGCAGCAGTCTCGGCGTCTGCCCGGGACCGGCACGTCTGCTCGACGGCGCCCCCGTGGGCAACGATCCGCAGTTCAGCCCGGAGTCCGCCACCGCCAGGAGCGACGTCAACGCCCTGGTGCTGGGTTCCGGTGCCGGCGTCCTGCCCGGCAGCAGGCTCGCCTCGCTCACCGGCAGCACTCTGGTCGAAATTGCCAAGGCCCCGCCGGCCTCCGACAGCACGGCCACGCCCAGGCCCGCAGGCGCGGTCCCGACGGCCGGCGTGCTCTCACGGCGCAGCGTCGACGCCGCGACGGTCCTGAGCGCCGATGCACAGGCCGACCACCAGGCCTCCGCGGGGGCCGTCATGCGTTACGCGGCCGAGGACGGGGACCTCCGTGGTTCCGCGGCCACTGCCTGCCAGCAGCCCGCCAACGATCTCTGGCTTGTGGGCGCCAACACCGCGCTGGGCCGGACGGCCGTGCTGAACCTCAGCAACGCCTCCAGCAGCCCGGCCACGGTCAGCCTCGAGCTCTTCGGAGCCAAGGGCCCGATCCAGGCTCCGGGCAGCCGCGGCCTCCTCGTCGCGCCGGGCACCACCCGCTCCGTCATCCTGGCCGGCCTCGCCCCGGGCCAGGAGCGGCTCAGCGTCCGGGTGCGCAGCGCAGGCGGCCCGGTGGCCGCGGTCATCCAGCAGAGCGTGCTGCGCGGGCTGACGCCCGGCGGCGTCGAGTTCATCGCCGCTGCCGCGGCTCCGGCCCTCCGCCAGGTGGTTTCCGGGGTCGACATCCAGGATCCGGCCGCACTGGCGGACCTCACGGGCAAAACCGGCTTCTCAGATGCGGGACCGGCCCTGCAGATCACCGTGCCCGGGCCCGCCGACGCTGTCGTCTCGATCAAGCTGTTCGGACGGGACGGCCAGAAGGCCCTGCCCGGCGGCGGAGTGGTCACGGCCAAGGCCGGGTCCGTCACCGAGGTTCCGCTGTCCGGTGTGCCGGCCGGGCCCTACACCGTCGCTGCCAGTTCCGACGTCTCCTTTACGGCGGCGGCGCGTGTGACCCGGGGCCTCAAGGCCGAGGAGGCCACCGACTTCGCCTGGTCGGCGGCCTCGGCGCGGCTGGGCAGCCAACACGTTGTCCCCGTCCCCGGCTCGGGGGAGCGCTACCTCATTTTCGGCGCCCCCGACGGCCGGGCCACGATTTCCTATACGCCGATCACGGCCGACGGCAAGGTCCGCGCAGCCGCGGCCGCCGACATCGCAGGCGGCACCACGACTTCCATCAAGGTCCCGGCCGAGGTCGAGGGCTCGCCGCTCGTCGGCTACCTCGTGTCCGCCGCCGGGGAACCCGCCTACGGCGCGGTGCTGCTGCAGGAGGATGGCAGGCAGGATGTCTCGACGATGGCCATTGCCCCCGGGGCGTCGGGCCAGGAGCAGGTCCCGGTCACCCTCGGCTACTGATCTCCGGGCCACTGACCGGGCCCGGCGGCGCTGTTCCGCCGGCCGTCCCGTCCCGGGGGCCGGGCCGCGGAGGGCCGGCGGCGCTGTCAGGGAAACGGCCCTAGTAGCGGCGGCGGTAGACCGGGTCCAGTGACTCCGGCGGCACACCGAGCATCTCGGCGGTGTACTCCACCACGACGTCATGGACCAGGTCCTGGAGTTCCTCGCGGCTGCCGCAGGCCTGCTCGACAACGCGCCGGTACACCGTGATCACCGGCCCCTCGTCCGGCGTGGCGGGGGAGTATGCGCCCATCGGGGCGACGGTGCGGTCCGCCACCAGCTGTTCGAGTCCGGGCGGGATCTCGTCGACGGCGAAGCGGACGCCGTCCAGCGGCTTGCCCCAGATGTCATGCAGCCGTTCGGCCGAGTCCAGCACGAAGTCGTCGAAGCGGTCCGAGCGGGTGCGGTAGCCGGGCAGCGTGGGCAGCATCAGTTCGCCGCGGAGCCCCCGGCCGTGCCGGTTCCTCCGCCGCTGGCGGAAGCTCCGTGGCGCCGTGGCGCGCGCGGAACCGTCCGGTGTGGAACCGGCGTCGTGACGTCCGGCGTCCGGGTCAGCCAATCGGACCGTAAAACCCGGATCTTGGTGCGGTGACTGCATATCTCGACTCTAAACCCGGCGAATCGTTTACGCGAGACGGGCCGCGCGACCCGCCGCCAGCGCGTCGCACGGCGTCCGGCGGCCCGGGGGAGTAGTCTGTGATGTCGTGGGTGCCATTCGTCTTTGTTCAAGGTCAGCCTGCCGCAATTCAGCGGTGGCAACTTTGACGTACGTCTACGCCGACTCCACCGCAGTCCTGGGGCCGCTGGCCACCTACGCCGAACCGCACTGTTACGACCTGTGTGAACAGCACGCCGGATCCCTGACCGTCCCGCGCGGCTGGGAAGTGCTCCGGCTGGCCATGCCGGCCACCCCTGCAGGCCCCGGACCCGATGACCTCGCCGCCCTTGCGGACGCTGTCCGGGAGGCGGCCACCCGGCCCGCCGCACCGGAATCCGGCCAGGGCCAGCGCGGGGTCCACCCGACCCTGGCAGCGCCGGCCGCGGCCGAGGGCGCCCGCCGGGGGCATCTGCGCGTGCTGCGCGAACCGTCCTAGGCTGCAACTGGCGGTAGGCTGGAAACTGCAAAATCCGTAAGCCACCGGCGCCTGCTGCGGCGTCCACCAGGGAGCGTTCACCATGCCGAAGATCAGTCCGGAACTGTTGTCTGTCCTGAGATGCCCCGTCACCGGCTCACCCCTGGTGCAGGACGGCGAGGAACTCGTCACCACGACGGCCGGCCCCTCCGGAGAGAAGCTGCGCTACGCGATCGAGGACGGCATCCCGCTGCTGCTGCCGCCGGAACTCCTCCCCGCCGCCGCTGCGGCGCCTGCTTTCCAGCACGACGGCGCCCTGCCCGGCGCCGGCCAGGCTGAGCCGGGCCAGGACGACGCCGGATCCCGGCACAACGCCGGCTAGGCTGCCGGCCCATCGCTTCGCCGTTCGGCACCGAAGTACTTCACAGCCACCGATAAGCACGTTCACCTTCGTCACAGGCAGCCAGGTCCCGGACCTGCCCGCCGGCCACAGCAAAGGATTCATATGACTCTCGATTACAAGATTGCGGACATCTCCCTGGCCGAGGCGGGCCGCCACCAGATCCGCCTCGCCGAGCACGAAATGCCCGGCCTGATGTCACTGCGCGAGGAGTTCGGCGCCAGCCAGCCGCTCAAGGGCGCCCGGATCGCAGGGTCGCTGCACATGACAGTGCAGACCGCCGTGCTGATCGAGACGCTCACCGCGCTCGGTGCCGGGGTCCGCTGGGCCTCCTGCAACATCTTCTCCACCCAGGACGAAGCCGCCGCCGCCGTTGTGGTCGGCAACGGCACCGTCGAGGACCCCCAGGGTGTTCCCGTGTTCGCCTGGAAGGGCGAGACGCTGGAGGAATACTGGTGGACCGCGGAGCAGATCCTGACCTGGCCCGGCGCCGACGCCAACCCGGACCTCGGCCCGAACATGATCCTGGACGACGGCGGAGACGCCACGATGCTGGTCCACAAGGGCGTCGACTTCGAGGCCCTTGGCGCCGTCCCGGCCACCGCCGATGACGAGTCCGAGGAAGGCCGGGTCTTCCTGGAGGTGCTGCGCGCCTCGCTGCAGGCTGATCCGCAGAAGTGGACCCGGATCGGCTCCCGGCTGCTGGGCGTCACCGAGGAAACCACCACCGGCGTGCACCGCCTCTACCAGCTCGCGGAGCAGGGCAAGCTGCTGTTCCCGGCCATCAACGTCAACGACTCCGTCACCAAGAGCAAGTTCGACAACAAGTACGGCATCCGGCACTCCCTGCCCGACGGCATCAACCGCGCCACCGACGTCCTGATGGGCGGCAAGGTCGCCGTCGTCTGCGGTTATGGCGACGTGGGCAAGGGCGCGGCGGAGGCCTTCCGCGGCCAGGGTTCCCGAGTCATCGTGACCGAGATCGATCCCATCTGCGCGCTCCAGGCAGCCATGGACGGCTACCAGGTCGCGAAACTGGAATCCGTCCTCGGCGAGGGCCACATCTTCATCACCACGACCGGCAACAAGGACGTCATCATGGCCGAGCACATGGCCGGGATGCGCGACAAGGCGATCGTGGGCAACATCGGCCACTTCGACAACGAGATCGACATTGCCGGGCTGTCCCGGATTCCCGGCATCAAGAAGGTTGAGATCAAGCCGCAGGTGCACGAGTGGGTCTTCGGGGCGGACCCGGCCACCGGAGAGGGCAGCCGTTCCATCATCGTGCTGTCCGAAGGACGCCTGCTGAACCTCGGCAACGCCACCGGACACCCGTCCTTCGTGATGAGTAACTCCTTCGCCAACCAGACGATCGCGCAGATCGAGCTTTTCACCAAGCGCGACCAGCCGGAGGGGGAGCGGGAGTATGAAAAGCAGGTCTACGTGCTGCCGAAGATCCTCGACGAGAAGGTCGCCCGGCTGCACCTCGACGCCCTTGGCGTTGAACTGACCGAGCTGTCGAAGGAGCAGGCCGAGTACCTGGACCTCGAGGTTTCCGGCCCGTACAAGCCGGACCACTACCGCTACTAGAAACCGTGTACCGCTACTAGAAACCGTGCCGGCGGGCTGCCACCACGGCAGCGGCACCGGCAGGTGACTGCGAAAGAGGGCTCCGGCTTGCGTCCGGGGCCCTCTTCGTGACCTGATCGTGGCTGGCCCGGGGCCGGGCGCCGCGGAAATTCACTTATGCTTTCAAGGTAACGTCTGGAAGGACCCGAGAATCGTGAACGCCCCGAAAAGCCGGCGCACCGGCCGCAAACTCGCCCTGCTCGGAGCAGTCTGCGCTCTGGCCGCGGCCGGCGGAGTGTTCGCGGCGGGCCCCGGGATGGCCCACGCCTCCTTCGCGTCCGAGTCGGTCTCGCCGGAACGGTCGACGCCGGGACTCGCCTTCCCGGTGGTGGCCCTCGCCCAGCTCGACGTCGCCCCGGCGGACGGTTCCAAGCAGGTCAACCCGGCCGCGCCCGTGACCCTGAAGGTCAAGAACGGCCGCATCGACCGCGTGGCGCTCACCAGCGGTTCCGGCGACGCCGTGGACGGAACCCTCAGCGCAGATGCCTCCAGCTGGACGGCGGCCGCACCGCTGAAGTTCAACACCCGCTACAGCTACACGTTCTCCGTGGTGGACGCCGCCGGCCGCAAGAGCAGCACCACACGCAGCTTCACCACGGTCTCCACCGCCAACGAAGCCGACGCCGCCATCTACCCGCTGGACGGCATGAAGGTCGGTGTGGCGCAGCCGCTGCAGATCACCTTCAGCGAGCCCGTCCTGAACCGGGACGCCGTCGAGAAGGCCATCAAGATCAGCTCCACCTCCGGCCAGGCCGGCGAGTTCCACTGGTTCAGCAACACCATGGTCCGGTACCGTCCGGAAAACTTCTGGACCGCGAACAGCACTGTCACGATGGACCTGCAGCTCTTCGGAGTCGATCTTGGCAACGGGCAGATCGGCAACTTTAACAAGCTGGTCACCGTCCACATCGGCGACAAGAAGGTCGCCGTCGCGGACGCGGCGGCCCACACCTTCACGGCCAGTGTCAATGACCAGCAGGTCGGCCAGTGGCCCGCGACCATGGGCGACACACGCTTCCCCTCGGCCCGCGGGTATCTCGTCTTCATGGAGAAATACCGGGTGGAACACATGGACGCCTCCACGATCGGGCTCAAGCCGGGTGACCCGGCCTATTACGGCCAGCTCGATGTCAATTACGCCACGCGGTTGACCCCGAGCGGGGAGTTCATCCACCAGGCCACGGACTCCGCGATGCCGTTTCTGGGCAAGGCAAACCTCTCCCACGGCTGCGTGGGACTGGGTCCGGACGGTGCGTCATGGGTCTTCGAGAACATGACGAGCGGTGACGTGGTGCAGGTGGTCAACACCGACGGCGACTTCGCCGCCGTGGACGACGGCTTCGGGGACTGGAACATCCCCTGGGCGCAGTACGCCAACTGAGCCCAGGCCGCGGACAGCCCCGCGAAGGGCGGACAATCCACTTGGGGGACAAGATAATGGACGAGATAGTGAGGAAACCCGGCGCGGCGCGCCGGGGCGGGGACCCAGCAGGCCGGCCGCAGCCACGCAGAGGCCGCCGGACCAGCGGGAGGATGTTGGGGGTGCTGGCACTCTGCGCCGCCGTCGGTGCCGGCGGGATCGGCATCGCAACGGCGCCCGGCCGGGCCGAGGCGGAAATCCCGTCAGAATCAGCGGCGCCGATGCGGAATGTCGCCGGCCTCGCCGCCCCCGTGGTGAAGCTCGTGGAACTCGCAGTGACCCCGGCCGACGGCGCCAAGGCCGTCAACCCCGCCGCCCCGCCCTCGGTCAAGGCGGTCAACGGGGTCGTTAAGGACGTCGTGCTGGTCCCGGCCGCCGGGGGCGGCCGCGTCCCGGGGACCACCAGCCCGGACGGCTCGACCTGGACCGCCGGGGATCCCCTGGAATTCGACACGAAGTACAAGTTCACTTTCACCCTCGTGGACGGGGCCGGACGCGAGACCCGGACGGCCCAGACCTTCGCCACCGTCGCCAAAGCCCACGAAGCGGACGCCGCCGTGTATCCGCTCAACGGCACCACGGTCGGCGCCGGCCAGCCCATCGAGATTGTCTTCAGCGAGCCGGTGCTGGACAAGGGGGCGATGGAGAAGGCCGTCGCCGTCAGCTCGTCCTCCGGCCAGGCTGTGGCGTGGCGCTGGTATTCGGACCGCCGTGTCCGGATCCGCCCCGAAACGTTCTGGGCCGCCAACAGCGGGATCACCGTGGACCTGCAGCTTTTCGGCGTCGACTTCGGCAACGGGATGATCGGCAACGCCGACACCAAGGTTTCCTTCAAAGTGGGGCCGCAGCGCCTCGCCGTCGTTGATGACATCACCAAGACTATGAACGTGTACTTCGACGGCCAGCTGGTCCGGACCGCGCCGGTCACGCTGGGGGACGCCGACTGGCTCTCACCCACCGGTTTCGCCGTCATCATGGAGCAGGAACGCAACTCCAGGTTCAACGCCGGCAGCATCGGGCTCAAGCCCGGCGACAAGGGCTACTACCCGCCCCTGACCGTGGAGTACGCCAACCGGCTCACCAGCTCCGGAGTGTACGTACACCAGGCGCTCGAATCGGCGTGGCGTGTAGTGGGCAAGTCGAACGTCTCGCACGGCTGCGTCGGCCTTCTCCCGGCGGACGCCGCCTGGTTCTTCAACAACATGAAGACCGGCGACGTCGTCCAGACCCTCAACACCGGGGCCCCGGCTGTGGAACCGCTCGAAGGCTTCGGCGACTGGAACATCCCCTGGGCACAGTACGCCAAGCGCTGACCGGGCGGCCCGGGCCCGCCGGCTGCACCCCGGTCGCCTGAGTCCCGGCTGATTCCCGGTCCGCTGATTCCCGGTCCGCTTCGGGGTGGCACCTCGCCCACTCCGAGGCTCTGGCGGTAGGCTCGGAGGCAGAAGAAGTAGCGTTGCCGGGCCCCGCCCGGGAGCGCGGACGCCTACGGAAGCGAAGCCGCAGTGACTGACTCAAGTCCCACCCCTCCGAACCGACAGGATCCGCAGCTGGATCCGCCCGATGACGCTGACGAACCCGCCTTCGACTGGATGAAGCCGAGCACCACGGACAAGCGTTCCGCCGCGGCCTCCGACCGCGCCCCCGGGAGTGGTGCCGGCGGTACCGCCCCGGAACCCCCGCCTCGGACTGACAGCACCCCCGAATCCTCCGCGCCGGACCCGGCCTGGCGCCAGGCCGGCAGCCGCGCCGACCGCAAGGCCGCGGAAGCCGCCGTCGAACCGACCCCGCAGGAAAACGGCGCGCACTTCAGCGAACCGCTGCCCACCTCGGCGCTGCAGATCCGTCCCCCGGAGGAGGAAGTGCGGCGCCGGAACGCCGAACGTGAACACGCGGCGAACGCCAAACCGGTGGCCCCGCGCGTGATGCAGGTCCTGCTCGCCGTCTGCTTCCCGGTCATCCTGCTGGTGCTGGCCGTCCGGGCCGTCGCCAGCCCCCTGTTCCTCTGGGTGGAGTACAACCGCCCCGGTTTCCCGGGAGACGGCTACGGCTTCAACACCGACGACCGTATGACCTACGGCTCCTATGCCGTGGACTACCTCAGCAACTGGGCCGGACCGCGGTACCTTGGCGAGCTCGTCAACCGCAGCGGCGACAAGCTGTTCGGGGGCGGCGAAGTCAGCCACATGGCCGACGTTAAGCTCGTCATCCTGTCCACCTTCGGCGCGGGCCTCGTGCTGATCCTGCTCAGCCTGATCGCCGTCATCTACCTGCGGCGCCGGAGCCCCGGGGGAGTGCGGCGCGGGCTGTTCGCCGGGTCCATCATCACCCTCGTGGTCATCCTCAGCCTCGGCGTACTGGCTGTGCTCGGCTGGGAACAGTTCTTCGCCGAGTTCCACAGCATTTTCTTCGCCAGCGGCACCTGGACGTTCTCGCTGCAGGACACCCTGATCCGGCTTTTCCCGGCCCAGTTCTGGGTGGACGGCGGGATCGTGATCGGCGGCCTGGTGCTGGTCACCTCGCTCGTCACCCTGATCCTTACCTGGCCGACGCGCAAGCGCCGCGGGCTGCCGAAACGCGGCGCAGCGGCAGTTGACCCGGCCGGGGACGAAACCACCGACGCTGACCCGATTGATGCTGAGACCGCGGGCGCTGTCCCGGCCAAGCGGTCGCTCTTCCGCCGGGACAAGGCCGGCGAAGCGGCTGCCGCGGCTGCCTCCGAACCGGATTCAGCTGCCGGGAGCTCCACAACCACCGGGTCGCCGGACACCGGATCGCATGACACCCCGACGCGGGGATACTCCAGCACCTTCTAGGCACACCGCAAACCGGCGTCTGACAGGCAGCAGAAGCGGCCGGCACTGCGGTGGAGGCCGCTTCTCTGCGTGTCCTCTGCGCCTAAACTCCGTGTGTGCCCTCCGCACCTCCCCGGTGGGACATCGGCAGAGGATCAGCCGTAGATGCGGTTGATCTGCGCTTCGAAGTCACGCACGACGGCGGCGCGCTTGAGTTTGAGCGACGGCGTCAGGTGCCCGGATTCCACCGTGAAGTCGGCGTCCAGCACCACGAAGCTGCGGATCGACTCGGCCTGGGAGACGAGCGCGTTCGCCTCGTCCACGGCACGCTGCAGGGCGTTGCGGACCAGGGCGTCGCGGCTGGCTTCGGCGGGGCTCATCGCGGCAATCTTCTGCACGGCGCACCAGCTTTCCAGGCCCTCGGGGTCCAGATTGATCAGGGCTGAGACGAACGGCCTGCCGTCCCCGATCACCACGGCCTGCAGGACGAGTTCGTGCTCGCGGATCTTCTCCTCGAGCGGCCCGGGGGCGACGTTCTTGCCGCCGGCGGTGACGAGCAGGTCCTTCTTCCGGCCGGTGATGGTCAGGAAACCGTCGCTGTCCAGGGACCCGAGGTCGCCGGTGCGGAAAAACCCGTCCACGAACGCCTCCGCATTGGCTGCGGCGTTGTTGTGGTAGCCCTTGAAGACCCCGATGCCCCTGACCAGGATCTCGCCGTCCTCCGCGACCCGGATGGTGGTTCCGGGCACCGGGATGCCCACCGTGCCCACTTTGGTCCGCGTCGGGGTGTTGGCGGTGCACGGTGCCGTGGTTTCGGTGAGTCCGTAGCCTTCCAGGACCGGGATGCCTGCACCGCGGAAGAAGTGCGCGTCGTGGGGGCTGAGCGGGCTGGCACCGGAGACCGTATAGCCCAACTGGCCGCCGAAGGCCTGCCGCAGCTTGGGGTACAGCAGCCGGTCGAAAAGGGCGTGCTTGGCGCGGAGCACGGCGCCGGGGCCCGTCCCGTTGCCCCGGGCCGCGGCGTCGAGGGCCTTCGAGTATTCGATGGCGGCGGCGGCTGCCAGGTCGAACAAACGCTGCTTCCCCGCCAGGGCCGCCTTGCGGGCGGCACCGGCGTAGACCTTCTCGAAGATCCGGGGCACCACGAGCAGGAAGGTGGGCCGGAAGCTGGCGAGGTCCTCAAGCAGTTCCTTGGCGCTGGCGGAGTGGCCCAGGGTGGTCCCGGCGCTCAGGCAGATCACCTGGACGGCGCGGGCCAGGACGTGGGCCAGCGGGAGGAACATCAGGGTCCTGGAGCGGGGCTGCAAAAGGATTTCGGGCAGGAACAGCACGATGTTCTTGGCGACGAGGGCGAAATTCCCATGCGTGATTTCGCAGCCCTTGGGCCGGCCGGTGGTGCCGGAGGTGTAGACGAGCGAGGCTACGTCCGCGAGTCCGGCGGCGGACCGGTGCCGTTCCAGCTCGGCGTCGCCGACTCCGGCGCCCGCCGCGGCCAGGCTGGCGAGGTTCGGTGCCGCGCCGTTGTAGTCCATCCGCACCACGGGGAGCACGGTGGCGCCAAGCAGGGATGCGCCGTCCAGGACCTCCCGGAGCAGGCCGGCCTTCGCCTCGTTCTCCGCGAAGATGCGCAGGGCGCCGGAGTCGTGCAGGATCCATTCGATCTGGCTGGCCGAGGACGTTTCGTAGATGGGGACGGTAACGCCGCCGGCGAACCAGATGGCAAAGTCCACCACGGTCCACTCGTAGCGGGTGCCGGACATGACCGCCACGGTTTCCCCCGGGGTGATGCCGCCGGCAATCAGGCCCTTGGCCAGTGCCCGGACCTGGTCCAGGAACTGCTGTGCGGTGACATCGGCCCAGCCGGCCGGTCCTTTGCGGGAGTAGAGCGCATGCACGGGATCCTTGGCGTGCTGTTCCAGGAGCAGGTCCGTCACGTTGCTGCCCGGGTCGAGCTCGACGAGCAGTGCGGTGCTTGCTTCTCTCACGACCGTTTCTCCGTTCCGGGTCCGCCTGGCGGTGGTGGACGTCCCCTGCAATCCTGCCCTAGATCCAGGACGGCATCCACATCCGGAACCGCCAATCCTGGTAGGAGATGGTCTCGGCGGTCCAGATCGGATAGAAGAACGCCGACACAACGACGGCGGTGACCACAAAGAGGGCCACGAGGTAGAGCCCGGAACGCCGCCGCCACAGCTGATCGGTGCGCTGCCCCAGGACGAGTCCCAGGCAATACACCAGGGCCAGCACCAGGAAAGGTTCGAAGGACACGGCGTAGAAGTAGAACATGGTGCGCTCCGGGTACAGGAACCAGGGAAGGTACCCGGACGCCACCGCGGCCAGGACCGCCCCCGCACGCCAGTCGCGCCGCCCGGCCCACCAGAACAGCAGGACGCCCAGGCAGACGGCGGCGGCCCACCAGATCAGCGGGTTGCCGACGGAGAGGATCGCCGTCGTGCAGCTGGCCGTGTCGCACCCCGGACTGCCCTGTTTGGGGGATTCGTAGAAGAACGACGTGGGCCGTCCGAGCACCAGCCAGCTCCAGGCGCTGGCCTCGTAGGGGTGCTCGGCGCTGAGCCCCTGGTGGAACTTGTAGGCCTCCAGGTGGTAGTGCGCCAGGGACCGGACGGCATCCGGCAGCCAGCCCCATTCCGCCGACGGAACGGTTTCGGCCCAGTGCCGGAAGTAGGCGTTTGTGGAGCGGAACCAGCCGGTCCACGTGGCGGCATACACCAGGGCGGCCACCGGGACGATGCTGAGGAAGGCCGGAACCCCGTCCTTGAGGATCCCGCCGCTGATCCAGCCATGGATCCCCGCGATGCGCCGCGCGCTCAGGTCCCAGAAGACCGTCAGCAGCCCGAAGCCGGCCAGGAAGAACAGGGCGGACCATTTCGTGCCGACAGCCAGTCCCAGGCACACGCCGGCCGCGATCCGCCACCAGCGGATCCCCAGCCAGGGGCCGGACGCCAGCTGGAGCAGTCCGGGCCGTCCGTCCGGGGAGGCGGCGGCTTGCCGGCCGAGCCGCGCGGCGAGCCGGCGCCGGCCGTCGTCGCGGTCCATCAGCAGGGCGCCGAACGCGGCAAGGACCCAGAACATCAGGAAGATGTCCAGCAGGGAGGTCCGGGACATCACCAGGTGGTGGCCGTCCACCGCCAGCAGCAGGCCCGCCACCGCCCCGAGCGTCAGGGAGCCGAAGAGCTTCTGGGCGATCAGGGCCAGCAGGAAGATGGACAGTGTGCCGGTCAGGGCCGCTCCGAACCGCCAGCCGAAAGGATTGTCCGGGCCGAAGAGCCACATGCCGGCGGCGATCATCCACTTGCCGACCGGCGGGTGGACGACGTACTCGGGCGAGTCGAGCAGCACGCCGGGATTGCCGGCGGCAAAGGCGTCATTGGCCTTCTCCGGCCAGGCCCGCTCGTAGCCGCTGACCAGCATCGAGTAGCCGTCTTTGACGTAATAGGTCTCGTCGAAGACCAGGCTGCGCGGCGTGTCCAGCCGGACGAAGCGGAGGATTCCGCCCAGGGCCGCGGTGATGGCCGGAATGAGCCAGAACCACAGCCGGAGTGAGGGCGGATAGTCCCGCCAGCTCTGGATGCTGCCGATCAGGCGGTCCCGGAGGGCTTCGGGGGTGAACGCCTCCGCCGGGCGGCTGACCCAGCGGTGCCCCTCCAGGTTGCGTCCGGTGCTGGTGGCTGGGGGCGCCGAACCGGTGGGACCGGTCTCGACAGGCCGCGTGGGGGTCTGCGTCACGTTGCCCATGCTACCTTTCGCGGCTGTGGCCGCTGGCCAGGTGGTCAGCCCCGCCGTCCGCCCGCGCCCTGTGCCAGTAGGCTGGTCGTGTGGATCCTAAACTCAGCACTGCCCCGAATCTTCCCAGCGATGGCGCGGCCGCGCCGGACGACGTCGGGGACGGCGCAGGTCCCGGGCCCGAGGAAAGCCCCGCGGCGCCGGCCGTCGCGCCACGCGGCGGCCCCGGCCGGATCGTGCTGGCGGCGACCCCCATCGGGAACGTCGGAGACGCCACCTACCGGCTGATCGAACTGCTGACCACGGCGGACATCGTCGCCGCGGAGGACACCCGGCGGCTGCACCGCCTCGTCCAGAACCTGGGCATCACCGTGGCCGGCCGGATCATCAGCTACCACGAGCACAACGAAGCCGCCAAGACCGGCGAACTCCTGGACCAGGTACGCGCCGGCAAGACCCTCGTCATGGTGACCGACGCCGGCATGCCGTCCGTCTCGGACCCCGGCTTCCGCCTGGTCGAAGGGGCCGTGGCCGCCGGGCTGACGGTCACCGCCGCCCCCGGACCTTCCGCCGTGCTCACCGCCCTCGCGCTCTCCGGCCTGCCGACCGACCGCTTCTGCTTCGAGGGGTTCCTGCCGCGCAAGGCCGGGGAACGGTCCTCCCGGCTCGCGGACCTCGACGCCGAGCGGCGCACCATGGTCTTCTTCGAGGCCCCGCACCGGCTCGAACCCATGCTCCGGGCCCTGCGCGAGCGGTTCGGTGCGGACCGGCATGCCGCGATCTGCCGGGAACTGACGAAGACCTACGAGGAGGTCATCCGCGGCACCCTGCGCGAACTGCTGGAGTGGGCCGAGTCCAGCGAGGTGCGCGGCGAGATCGCCGTCGTTGTGGGCGGCGCCCCGGAACGGGAACCGGGCAAGCCGGAAGACCACGTGGCCGACGTCAACGCGCTCATGGCGCAGGGTATCCGGCTGAAGGAAGCCGTCGCGGCCGTGGCGGAGGACGCCAAGGTCAGCAAGCGGGAACTCTACTCCGCGGTGCTTGCCGCCCGGTAGCAGGGCCGGCCCCGGCCGGAACATCCGCTGTGCAGCTGCACAGCGGATCCGGTACGACGTAGTGCGGGCATGCGTAGACAGTCCGGAGAGCACGGCAGTACCGTGGCAGTAAATCAGCACCTGTTGAGTGTGAACTCGGGCAGTGCTGAACCCAATCCCATTCACCCCGAATCGCTGACGAGGGAGTCAACCGTGACTGTAACTGCCCAGCCCATTGTTACCGCAGAGCGTGAAAGCGCCCTGCTGGCCTCTGTTCCCACCGGTCTGCTGATCGGCGGCCAGTGGCGTCCGGCCGCGTCCGGGAAGACCTTCGACGTGGAGGACCCCTCGACGGGCAAGGTCCTGCTGAGCATCGCCGACGCCGGCCCCGAGGACGGCGCCGCTGCCCTGGACGCGGCGGCCGCCGCGCAGGAGTCCTGGGCGAAGGTCCCCGCGCGGGAGCGCGGCGAGATCCTGCGCCGGGCCTTCGAGCTCGTCACCGCACGCGCCGAGGACTTCGCACTGCTGATGACCCTGGAAATGGGCAAGCCGCTGGCCGAGGCCCGCGGCGAGGTCACCTACGGCGCCGAGTTCCTGCGCTGGTTCTCCGAGGAAGCCGTCCGGGCCTTCGGCCGCTACTCGGTCTCCCCGGACGGGAAGTCCCGGCTGCTCGTGACGAAGAAGCCGGTGGGCCCGTGCCTGCTGATCACGCCGTGGAACTTCCCGCTGGCCATGGCGACCCGCAAGGTCGCCCCCGCCGTCGCCGCGGGCTGCACCATGGTGCTGAAGTCAGCGAACCTGACCCCGCTGACCTCCCAGCTGTTCGCCGCCGTGATGATGGAGGCCGGGCTGCCGGCCGGGGTGCTGAACGTCATCCCCACCTCCACTGCCGGCGCCACCACGGGTCCGCTGATCAAGGACTCCCGGCTGCGCAAGCTTTCCTTCACCGGTTCCACCGAGGTCGGCCGCCGGCTGCTCGCCGATGCCTCCGAGAACGTGCTGCGGACCTCGATGGAACTCGGCGGCAATGCCCCGTTCGTGGTGTTTGAGGACGCCGACGTCGACGCCGCCGTCGCCGGGGCCATGCTGGCGAAGCTGCGGAACATGGGCGAGGCCTGCACGGCCGCGAACCGGTTCATTGTGCACGAATCCGTCGCCGACGAGTTCGCGGAGAAGTTTGCCGCGAAGATGGCGGACATGACCACGGCCCGCGGCACCGAGGCGGCCTCCAAGGTCGGCCCGCTGATCGATGCGAAGAGCCGTGACAAGGTCCACGAGCTCGTCTCGGATGCCGTGTCCGCCGGTGCGGTCGCGGTCATCGGCGGCGCCGCTGTCGAGGGCCCGGGCTACTTCTACCAGCCCACCATCCTCAAGGGCGTCACCGAGGGGACACGGATCCTGTCCGAGGAAATCTTCGGTCCCGTCGCCCCGATCATCACCTTCTCCTCCGAGGATGAGGCGGTCCGGCTGGCGAACAACACCGAGTACGGCCTGGTCGCCTACGTCTTCACCCGGGACCTCAACCGCGGCATCCGGATGGGCGAACGCCTCGAGACCGGCATGCTGGGCCTGAACGCCGGGGTCGTCTCCAACGCGGCGGCACCCTTTGGCGGGGTCAAGCAGTCCGGCCTGGGCCGTGAAGGCGGCCTCGAAGGCATCGAGGAATACCTCTACACCCAGTACATCGGCATCGCAGACCCCTACGCCGGCTAGGAACCATCCCGGCCGGAGCTGCCTCAGCTCCGGCGCAGCCAGCGCACCCGGCGCAACCCCCCGCGGGTCCTTGACCAGGCACCCGCGAGGCCGCGCCGGGTGCGCTTTGCTGTGCGGCGGGCGGCGCGGAACGGCGCCGTGGCGGCACTGCGCCAGGCGGACAGGAGGGAAGGCGGCAGCCACGCTGCGCGGAACCGGACCAGCGGCCCGGCATGGGCCCGCAGCGAGGCGCGGACCGCTGCGATCCAGTGGGCGGCTGGTTCCCCGGGACCGCCGGCGGGAGCCCCGGCACCGGGAGGCTTGCGGGCGCCTCCGGGCAGGCCGCCGACGTCGGACGCGGACGGAGGCCGGCCGTATTGCGCGCGTTCGAAATCCGCGGCCAGGGACCGGACAGCCTCGTGGCCGTCCGCGTCCGGGCCCTCAGGCTCTCCGAGTGCCCCCGAGGAGCGCAGCCTGTCGGAGAAACGGCGGGGGGTTTCACTGTCCCGCGGCGCCACACCGAAGTCCATCGCCAGATCGCGCAGTTCCGCCCACGCCCGCAACGCCGCGGCACCGCTGGCCCCGGAACCTGAGAGCCGGCGGCGGCGCACTGCGGTGCGCGCCAGGTGCGGGGACGCCACCAGCAGCCCCAGCAACAGCATGGCAGCGGCGCCGTACAGCACGGGCAGGATCCGGCTTGCCGCGTCCGCCGGCGCGGCCGCACTCCCCGGGAGCGGCAGCGGCGCGACACTGGGCGGCGGTGCGGCGGTGGCACGGTTGCCGGGAACCAGGCCATCGTTGGTTTCGTTGGTGCTGGCGCCGCCGGGGGAGGCGGCGTCCTCGGCATAGGACGGAACCACGCCGCGTGAGGGTGTGGGTTCGAAGGGGATCCAGCCAAGTCCCTGGAAGTACAGCTCCGGCCAGGCATGGGCGTCACGGGCATCGACCTCAAACTCCGGCAGGGCGCCCTGGCCGCCGATCGAGACCGTGGAGCCGGTGGGGCGGCCCGGCGCGTAGCCGACGGCAATGCGGCTGGGGATCCCTTCCAGCCGGGCCATCACGGCCATGGCCGAGGCGAAGTGGATGCAGTATCCGCTCTTCTGGGTCAGGAAGTCCGCCAGCACCGACAGTCCGTTGCCGTCATAGCCCCCCTGGACCGGTGACTGCAGCGAGTAGCTGAAATTTGCCGAGCGCAGGTACCGCTGGATTGCCAGGGCCCGGGCGTAGGGGGTGGCGCTGCCCGCGGTCACAGTCGCTGCGGTCGTGCGGATGATCTCCGGGACATTGTCCGGCGGCCGGATGAACTGGTCCGGCACGCCCTGCACCGGCCCGGTGGCCCGGGCGAGCAGGTCCGGGGTGAGCTGCGGGGCCACCGAGAGCACGACGTACTGCTGGGCGTGGGAGTTGGTGTCGACCCCCTTGATGCTCAGCGTGGCAGGGTCCCAGCTCCAGCGGCCGGTGAGGCCATTGACGGCCTCCGGGGCGTAGGGCACCGGCAGATAGGGGCTGGTGAACTGGCCGGTGTTGACCGTGGTGACCACCCGGACTTCCGTGGCGGCGGACTCGACGCCTGATTCCATCCGGCCCGTGCCCAGCCGGCGGGTCTCATTGCGGTCCTCCGGGGCCCAGTTGTCGCCGTTGAAACTGTCCACGGTCACGGAGCGCAGGTACGGGGTGGTGGCTGCATTGGTGGCGAAGGTGATCCTTCCGTCGCCGGTGGGGCTGCGCAGGCTGTTGCCCAGGCTGATCATCGGGTTGAGTCCCGTGGCGGGGCCGAAGGGGTTCAGCCGCGAGCCCTGCGGGAAAAGGCCCTGGTCAAATCCCGGGATGACCAGCTGGAGCAGCAGGGTCACGGTCAGGGCCGCCGCCCCGGTCAGGGCGCCACGGCGGAACTGGCCCGGGTTGCGCGCGGTGTCCGCTCCGGTCCGTGAGTCGGGCGCGAACCAGTGGCTGCAGCCGAGGATCATGAGATAGCCCGCGGCGGCCGCCGCGAAACCCAGCACGCCGGCGCTCTGCGGTTTGATCATGGCGGGAACAATGAGGATGGCGAGGATCCCGAGGCCGCTCGTCGCCGGCAGGGCCAGCGGATAGGCCAGGGCATCGATCAGGATTACCAGCAGCCCAAGGACGGCGCAGGCCAGCAGGACGATGCCGGCATTCGGCGCCACCGGGGCGCTTTCGGCGAGGACCGTCTCACTGGCACGGCGCAGGTACCGGCCCAGCTGCGCCATGGTGGCGCCGGAGGGAATGAAGCCCATGATGCTCTGCGGGCGGAAGAAGGTGAAGGCCAGGATCAGGGCCAGGGCTGCCAGCGCCCCGGCAGTCACGAAAACGCTGCGCCACCGGAGCGCCCGGAGCGCTGCCAGGGTGAAGGCCACCGTGAGGACCGTGGAGAGGACGGGGGAGTACCATGCCCATCCCCGCAGCACTCCGTTGAGGCTCAGCGCAGCACCGGCCACGGCGAGTGCCACCGCCAGGGCCATCAGCCACGGCTGCGCCCCGACCTTCGTCAGGCCCTTCCGGCCCGGCCGGAGGGAACCCGGGCCAAGGTCGGCGGAGCCGGCACCCGCAGCCGGCCCGGACTGGCCGGAGCGGGCACCGGCGCTGCGCTGGGGTGTCAGAGTCATCGCCGGAACCCCGTTCCGCGCCGCAGGTCAGCCGCGGCTGCCAGCGGCGCGGTCCCGGCCTCATCGAAGGACGTCCACGCGGCGCCCAGCGGTGTCGACGGGGAGACGGCCACCGCCCGCCAGCCGCCAAGCCGGAGGGCCTCGAGCGCATCGTCGGATTCCCGGACCCGCTCCGTGACGACCAGGGCGAAGGCGTTGGCTGCAAAACCGGCCGCCGGGGCCAGCGACCGGGCCTCGGCCGGCGTGAGGCTGCCGAGGATCGCCAGCACGGGTCCGCGCATCCGGTGGGCGGACAGCCTGTCCAGGAGCCGGTCATCAAAAGGCTGCGGGCCGGTCTCGCCGCCCGCTGGGTGGCGGCCCGGGTGCCGCTGCGAAACCGGCTCCTTCGGGTCCCTGCGGCTGAGGTGGGACCCGGTGAGCTGGATCGCCGCCAGGCTCTCGGCGACGGACTGCAGCCCGGCTGCGCCGACGTATTCCTCGGCCTCCGGCTCAGGGGCCGAGGGTGAATGCCGGAACGCGGGCTCGCCGGCGGTGTCGAGGAAACGCAGTGCGTAGTTGCGCTCGGCGAGGTGAGCGCCGATGGACATTGCGGCCGTCACGGCCCACTCGAAGGCCTCGCTGGTCAGGGGTTCCTGACCGTCCGGGCCCGCGGCGCCGCGGTGGCCGCCTCGGCGGTTGTCCGTCCCGCGCGGGCTGCCGCCCAAAGGATGGTGGGTGAGGAACGCATTCGGGCCGGCAGCGAAGGCGCCGCGGGTGAAGGCGGAAAGCCGCTGGTCCAGGATGATGGTCGCCTCCGGCGTGGTGACGGACTCCTCCTGGCGGACCATCAGCTCCCCGTGCCGGGCCGTCGCCGCCCAGTGCACACGGCGCATCGGGTCTCCATGCCGGTATTCCCGGGTCATGACGTCGTCGTCGCTCGGGTTGGCCCGGATGCGCGTGGCGGTGACGCCGTCGTGCCCCCGGGCGCCGGCCAGCCCGGTGACGGGAAGCCCGAGCGCGGCTGGCGTTACGGTGAGGATGTCGCCGTCGTCGATGGCATGGCGGTGCAGGGACAACCCGAACGGGTCGCTGAACTCGGCCGTGACCGGACCGATCAGGAACTGGCCGCGTTTACTGGAGCGCAAATGGTATTCGTACCGGCTGGTCCCGCCCGCGGACGAGCGCGCCGGGAACCGGAACACCGGGGATTCGCCGAACCGCGCAGGCAGGCGTTCGACCATGAGCGCATGGCCGGAGCCGATTCCGGTCCGGGCGACGGCCAGCCGGACCGTCGTCGTCGCCGCCGTTTCCACGCTGGCGGGGCTGAACTCCCGGTAGACCTGGAAATTCGGCTTCAGCACGCGGGTTCCGGCCAGCGAGAGCAGCGGCAGGACAAGCAGCAGGATGGCCAGCGCCAACAGGTCCCGGCGTCCCATCACCTGGGCCGCCAGCAGGAAGACCGCTCCCGCGCCCAGCAGCCCCCAGCCGCGGCTGGTAAAGATCTGGGTCGGGAACCGGGCAATCAGCGCCATGGCCGAGCCACCTCTAGCGGCGATTCGGCAAGGAGGCAGCCGGAGCGGCCGCCGCGCCGGCAGCCTGGTCACGGGCGCCACGGCCGGCGCCCGATGCGGATGCCGTCGCTATGTCCGGGCTGACCGGGATTTTCGCCAGGATGGCACGAATGACGCTCTGGGCGGTCTCGCCCATGCTGGCGGCCTTGCGGTCCAGGATGATCCGGTGCGCCAGAACGGATTCGGCCACGCTGACGACGTCATCCGGCAGCACAAAGTCCCGGCCCTCCAGGGCCGCGGTGGCTTTGGCCGCGCGCAGCAGCTGGAGCATGGACCGCGGACTGGCGCCGAGCCGCAGCATCCCGCTTTCCCGCGTCGCGCGCCCCAGGGACACGGTGTATTCCTTGATCGACTGGGAAACGTACACCTGCCGCACGGTGGCGATCATGGAGGCGACCTCGCCGGCGGTGACGACGGCGGTGACCCTGGTCAGCGGCGACGTCGACTGGTGTGTCTCCAGCATCTCCATCTCGGCATCCTTGTCCGGGTAGCCCATGGAGATCCGGGCCATAAAACGGTCCCGCTGCGCCTCCGGGAGCGGGTACGTCCCCTCCATTTCGATCGGGTTCTGCGTGGCCACCACCATGAAGGGCTCGTCGAGCTTGTAGGACTTGCCGTCCACGGTGACCTGGTGTTCCTCCATGCATTCCAGCAGGGCTGACTGCGTCTTGGCCGAGGCGCGGTTGATTTCGTCCCCGATGACGATGTTGGCGAACACCGCCCCGGGCCGGAACTCAAAAGACCTCGACGCCTGGTTGTAGATGGACACGCCGGTGACATCCGAGGGGAGCAGATCAGGGGTGAACTGGATGCGGCTCACCGAACAGTCGATGGTCCGGGCCAGAGTCTTCGCCAGCAGGGTCTTGCCGACCCCCGGGACGTCCTCAAGCAGGAGATGGCCCTGCGCCAGAAGCACGGTCAGGGCCAGCTTGGCCGCTTCCGCCTTGCCATCAATCACGGTGTTAATGGCCCCCAGGATGCGCTCGCTGGCGGAGCGGAACTCCTCCGCATCCAGGGCGGCGGGCGGCTGGGCAGGGCGCCGCGGGGCCGGGAGCCCGGCCGCGGCGGAGTCCTCCCGGCGGCCCTGGCCTTCCGGGAGAGCTTCGTCTAGGGAGATGCGGTGGTAGTCCATCGGTAGCCTCTCAGCCCTGGTGGGTTCCCGACCTTCCGTTGTCCTGCAGCCGGTGTTTATATCAGAGTACTAACACAACTGCCGGGCCTGACAGAGAGTTCCCGGGAAATCTGGGCCCCGGCGCGGGCCCGGAGATAGTGCGTCTGGGTTAACTCCCGGTGCGGGCCCGGTTCATCCGGGCGAGGGACCGGAAGTTAAGGTGGACAGATGATCAATCCCCGCACCCCCGTCCCGTTCCGTGCGCCCGGCAGCGATGGCACCGGCCGGCAGGGATACCCGCCGGCCCCGGAACCGCTTCCCGTGCCGGTCATGGACAACCACACACATCTCGATTTCCCCAGCGCCGACCTGAAAGTCAGCATCGCTGACGCCCTTGATGCCGCCGCAGCCGTCGGGGTCCAGGGTGCTGTGCAGGTCGGGTGCGACCTCGAATCGTCCAGGTTCACGGTGCAGGCGGTGGAGCTGGATCCGCGGCTGCTGGGCGCCGTTGCCCTGCACCCCAACGACGCGCCGGAATACGCCGCCCGGGGCGAACTGGAGGATGCCCTGGCCGAAATCGAGGCCCTCGCGGCGCACCCGCGGATCCGGGCCATCGGGGAGACCGGCCTGGATTTCTTCCGTACCGAGGGTGAGGGGCTGGCCCATCAGCGCTATTCCTTCCGGCGCCACATCGATATCGCCAAACGCCTCGGGCTGACGCTGCAGATCCATGACCGCGACGCCCACGACGACGTCGTCCAGGTGCTGCGTGAGGAGGGCGCCCCCGAGCGGGTGGTCTTCCACTGCTTCTCCGGCGGGGACGAGCTGGCCCGGATCTGCAATTCGGAGGGCTGGTACATGTCCTTCGCCGGGACCCTGACCTTCAAAAACGCCGCCAACCTCCGGGCCGCCCTGGCCATCGCCGAGCCGGACCGGATCCTCGTCGAGACTGACGCCCCGTTCCTCACCCCACACCCGCACCGCGGACGTCCCAATGCGAGCTATATGGTCCCCTACACGGTCCGGGCGATGGCCGAATTGACTGGATGGGAGCTCTCGGAACTGTGTTCCCGGATTGCCGGAAATACGGTGCGGGCATACGGATCTTGGGACTGATGTGACGAAAACTGGCCCCGTTAGACAGATACCGCGTATGCACAATTTGTTGGCTGCTTTATAACGCTCCGGTTACAGTGGACAACTATTAGCCGGGGTCGGGGAAGGCCAACGGATAATTTCACTCCTGCAGGGCGCGCATCGTGGCCAACGAACCATGGGCGCGCTCTCGTTTGTGAGTGTGGCAGTGCACACAGCTGCCGCGGACATCATGCACCCTGGGGGTGCCGCCCCAGGGCTGTCCGCGGCGGGTGAACCTGTGCGCTTTTCCCCGTGCCCGGATGGTCCAAGAGATACGGGCAATCGTGGTCAAGTTCTTTACATCGGATGGCAAGGTCAGCGTCGTCAAAGTCGGCACGCAGTTCGTCGTGCTCGTGGCACTCGTGCTGGGGCTCGTCGCCTTCGTCGGCAACAACAAGACAGTCACCCTCAACGTCGACGGCAAAGTGAGTTCGGTCCAGACCTTCGGCGGTACCGTCGGCCAGGTCGTCAAGGGCGCCAACCTTGAACTCCAGTCCTCGGACAGGGTCACGCCCGCTGCGGACTCCCATGTACAGGACGGCTCCGTCATCAACGTCAACCTCGCCAAGGCCGTCAAGGTCAGCCTGGACGGCGCGGAGAAAACCATCAACACCACCTCGCCCACCGTCGAAGGCCTCGTGACGGAACTCGGCGTCGCGAGCTCCTCCGAGCTGTCCGTCCCGAAGGACGCGCAGCTCGCGGTCTCCGGTTCCTTCGTTTCGATCTCCACGCCGAAGAGCGTGAGCATCGTCGCTGACGGCAAGGCCGACAAGACCACGACGACGGCCGCCAGCGTCTCCCAGCTCCTCGCCGACGCCGGCATCTCGCTGGGCGCCAGCGACCGCCTCTCCCAGCCCGGCAACGCGCCGGTCGTGAACGACATGGTCATCAAGGTCTCGCGCGTGGATGCCAGCCAGACGGCCGAGGCGACCGAAGCCGTTGCCTTCGACACCCTCACCACCGAGGACGCCGGGATGGCCAAGGGTGAGAAGAAGGTGACCCAGCCAGGCGTGGCCGGCACCCTCAACAAGAGCTTCAAGCTGGTCCTCGTCGACGGCCGCGAAGCCTCCCGCACGCTGGTGTCCCAGTCGGTGAGCACGCAGCCGGTCACCGAAAAGGTCACCGTCGGCACCAAGCCCAAGCCCGCCGCCGAGGCCGCCGGCGCCAACACCGGCGCCGCAGCCCCGTCGATGATGAACGAAGCCATGTGGAACAAGATCGCGCAGTGCGAGTCCACCGGCAACTGGTCCGTCAACAGCGGCAACGGCTACTACGGCGGACTGCAGTTCGACATCCGGACCTGGCTCGGAGCCGGTGGCGGCGCGTACGCCCCGAATGCCAGCCTGGCCACCAAGGCACAGCAGATCGACATCGCCAACCGGATCTACGCGCAGCGCGGCCTGCAGCCCTGGGGCTGCGGCTGGGCAGCCACAAGCTAAGGCGGGCCACGCCGCCCCCGGCTCCGGCCAGGGCACCGGTTGGCTCCGCCCGGCGGACAAATGAAGACAGGGTATCCGCAGCGGCTGACCACAGCGGCGGACCCCCGGCACAGGCCGGGTCCGGTTTCTCGGACCCGGCCTTCGCCATGCCCGGGCTGGCCGGCGGGATAGGATACCTAGGTGACTGAACCGACCCCCTCCGCGCCTGGCAGTACGCCGGCCCCTGCGCCCGCGACCGCTCCCGCGCCCCTGATGGGAGCCTCGGACATCCGCAGGCTGGCCGAGGAAATCGGGATCCGTCCCACCAAGTCCCTCGGGCAGAACTTCGTCATTGACGGCAACACCATCCGCAGGATCGTCGCCGCCGCGGACATCCACCCGGATGAGACGGTCCTGGAAGTGGGCCCCGGGCTGGGATCCCTGACCCTGGGGCTGCTGGACGCCGCCCGCTCGGTCGTCGCCGTCGAGATCGACCCGGTCCTGGCGGCCAAACTCCCGGCCACCGTCGCCGAGTGGCGCCCGGACGCCGTCGGGGGTTTCCACCTCGTCCTCGCCGACGCGATGCGGGTCACGGACCTCCCGGTGGAGCCGACCGCGCTCGTGGCGAATCTTCCGTACAACGTTGCCGTCCCGGTGGTCCTGCACCTGCTGCAACACTTTCCGAGTCTGCGCCACGGCCTGGTCATGGTCCAGGACGAGGTGGCCGACAGGCTTGCTGCCGGGCCGGGGTCCAAGACCTACGGCGTTCCGTCGGTCAAGGCGGCCTGGTACAGCAGCATGCGCAAAGCCGGGGTGATCGGCATGAACGTCTTCTGGCCCGCGCCCAAGATCCACTCCGGCCTGGTGGCGTTCACCCGCCGGGAACCGCCCGTCACTACGGCGACCCGGGAACAGGTGTTCGCCGTGATCGATGCCGCCTTCGCCCAGCGCCGCAAGACGCTCCGCGCGGCGCTGGCCGGATGGGCCGGCAGCGCCGCGGAGGCCGAACGCTGCCTGCGTGCCGCCGGCGTGGACCCCACCGCCCGCGGTGAAGTGATCGACATTGCGGCGTTTTCCAGGATCGCGGAAGCACACGAGCGGCCGCTCCCGTAGGCCCGGCGGCGGCCCCGGAAGCTGAAGGCTGGCCGGGGCTGTGCTTGGACCCTGACCCTGCCATGCCATAGCGTGGAGCCATGAACGCAGTGAGAGGGCGCTTTGCCGCGAGGACTGTCCGGGTCAAGGCTCCCGGCAAAGTAAACGTCTCACTCGACGTCGGGCCCCTGCGGCCGGACGGCTACCACTCGGTGGCCAGTGTCTACCTGGCGGTATCCCTCTACGAGGAAGTCGCGGCCACCAGCACCGACACCGGGGAAATAACGGTCAGCCTCAGCCCGGCGAGCACCCTCGACCTCGACGGCGTCGACATCCCCCTGGATGAGCGCAATCTGGCCTACAAGGCCGCCGCGATCATGACCGACGTCTCCGAGCACTCCACCGGTGTCCATCTTGAGATCACCAAGCGGGTGCCCGTCGCCGGAGGCATGGGCGGCGGCTCGGCCGATGCGGCCGCCACGCTTCTTGCCTGCGACGCGCTGTGGAACAGCGGACTTTCGCGGGACGAACTCGCCCACCTGGCCGCGGAACTTGGCGCGGACGTGCCGTTCTCCCTGCTCGGCGGAACGGCTGTCGGGCTCGGCCTGGGCGACGAGCTCTCGCCCGCCCTCGTCAAGGCCCAGACCGACTGGGTCCTGGTGACCGCGGACTTCGGCCTGCCCACCCCGGAGGTCTACCGGACCCTGGACCGGCTGCGCGCAGCCGAAGGTGCCGTGGTCGAGGAGCCCGCCGCGGTGGACCCGATGATCCTCCAGGCCCTGCGCGGCGGCGACGCCGATGCCCTGAGCCGGGTGCTGGTCAACGACCTCCAGCGTGCCTCGATTGAGCTGGCGCCCAGCCTCCGGGACACCCTCGGACTCGGTGAATCGCTGGGCGCCATCGCCGGAATCGTCTCCGGCTCCGGACCCACGGTCGCGCTACTGTCCCACAGCCCGGCGGCGGCGGAGGGGCTGGCCGAAGACCTCCGGCACCATGGTCTCGAGGCCATCGCGGTGCACGGCCCGGTTCACGGGGCGCGCATCATCTCCGATACGCTCCTTTAATAGGTTTAATAGGATTGTCGTCTCCCGCACGGCGTCTTTGGCTTGGGGCCGTTTCGGCCTGGCCAATTAGCTCGACATAATTTTTCTCTAGGAAAGCAGTTCCCAGTGGCACACCTGCTCGGCGGCGAGAACCTCACGGTTTCGTATGCAACCCGTACCGTCCTCGACGGCATTACCCTCGGCCTTGAAGAGGGCGACCGGATCGGCATGGTGGGCCGCAACGGTGACGGCAAGTCGACCCTCATGCGGCTGCTGGCAATGCGCGCCACCCCTGACTCCGGCCGGGTGACCAAGCGCAGCGAGGTCAACATCGGCTATCTGGATCAGAGCGACGTGCTCGATGGGGACCTCACCGTCGGCGCTGCGATCGTTGGCGACCAGGCCGACTATGAATGGGCCCGCAACCCCCAGATCCGCGAAGTCATGGGCGGCCTTGTGTCCGATGTCGACTGGCACGCCAACGTGCACGCGCTCTCCGGCGGGCAGAAGCGCCGCGTGGCGCTCGCCAAGCTGCTGATCGAGGACCATGACGTCATCATGCTCGACGAGCCCACCAACCACCTCGACGTCGAAGGCGTCGCGTGGCTGTCCCGGCACCTGAAGACCCGCTGGCGGCCGAACCAGGGCGCCTTCCTCGTCGTCACCCACGACCGTTGGTTCCTCGACGAAGTCTGCAACAAGACCTGGGAAATCCACGACGGCATCATGGACCCGTTCGACGGCGGCTACGCCGCCTACGTGCTGGCCCGCGCCGAGCGTGACCGCTCGGCCAACGTGGTGGAAAGCAAGCGCCAGCAGCTTGTCAAGAAGGAGCTCGCCTGGCTGCGCCGCGGCGCCCCGGCCCGCACCGCCAAGCCGAAGTTCCGGATCGAGGCAGCCAATGCCCTGATCGCCGACGTCCCCGAGCCGCGCGACTCGACGGCGCTGAGCAAGATGGCCACCGCCCGGCTCGGCAAGGACGTCCTGGACCTGGAGAACCTCTCCCTCGACTTCCTCGGCGGCGAACCCGGCCAGAAGCTCTTCGACAACATCACGCTGCGGCTCGCCCCGGGTGAACGGCTGGGCCTCGTGGGCGTCAACGGCGCCGGCAAAACCACCCTGCTGAAGCTGCTCAACGGCGAAATCCAGCCCACCTCCGGGACGGTGAAGCGCGGCAAGACAGTGGTCACGGCGGTCCTGACCCAGGAGGTCAAGGAGCTCGACGACGTCTCGGACCTGCGCGTCATCGAAGTGATCGAGCGCGAGAAGCGTTCCTTCAACGTCGGCGGCAAGGAATTCACCGCCGGCCAGCTGGTGGAGCAGCTCGGCTTCACCAACGAGAAGCAGTGGACCCCGGTCAAGGACCTCTCCGGTGGCGAACGGCGCCGGTTGCAGCTCCTGCGCCTGCTCGTCGGGGAGCCGAACGTGCTGATGCTTGACGAACCGACCAACGACCTCGATACGGACACCCTGGCCGCCGTCGAGGATGTGCTGGACGGCTGGCCGGGCACCCTCGTTGTGGTCAGCCACGACCGCTACCTGCTGGAGCGCGTCACGGACCACCAGATGGCGCTCCTGGGCGACGGCAAGATCCGTGCCCTACCGCGCGGCGTGGACCAGTACCTTGAACTGCGCGAAGCGGCGCTGGCCGGCTCCACGATCACCGGCGGCGGCAACCCCGTCATCGCCGCCAGCGGCAGTTCGGCCCCCACAGCCGGACCCTCGGAAGCCGAGAAGCGGGACGCCCGCAAGGCCAAGAACCGGATCGACCGGCAGCTGGGCAAGCTTAAGCAGCAGGAAGACAAGCTCCACGCCCAGATGACCGCTGCGGCCGCCGATGCCTCCGCCGCCGGCAAGCTCGGCGAGCTGAACAAGAAGCTCAAGGACCTGTCGGTAGAACGCGAAGCGCTCGAACTCGAATGGCTCGGAGCCCTCGAAGTCCTCGGCGAATAGCTGTTCGGACCCGGGGGACATGCCCAGTGTGCTGCGGCACGGCTGGACATGTCCCCCGGTCAACTCCGAGCCCCCTGGACATGTCCCTTGGCCCAGGCCACGGTTGGACATGGTGGTGTTATGTCCCTCCGCGGAGGCCACGGGAGGACATGTCCCGCGGGGCGCCCTGTGTCACCAGGGCCCGTACTGGGGCCAGGGGAGGGCATGTCCTGCGGGGGACCCGGAGCTCTCTGGACATGTCCCCTGGCGCAGGCCACGGTTGGACATGGTGGCGTTATGTCCATTCCTGGGGCCAGGGGAGGGCATGTCCTGCGGGGCGCTAGTCGTCGCTGCGGAGTTCGGGGTCTTTCTGGAGGCCGGTGAGGCCATTCCAGACGAGGTTGACGAGGTGCGCGGCTACTTCGCGCTTGTCCGGGGTGCGGCTGTCCTGCCACCACTGGCCCGTCATCGCCACCATTCCCACCAGCATCTGCGCGTACATGGCGCCGTCGGCCGAAGTGAAGCCGCGGCGGGCGAACTCGTCGGCGAGGATGTACTCCACGCGGGCCGCGACGTGCGAGAGCAGGGTGGAGAAGGCTCCTTCGGGCTGCGTCGGCGGCGCATCGCGCATGAGGATGCGGAAGCCTTCGGCGCGGTCCTCGATGTAGCTCAGCAGTGCCAGTGCGGCTCTCTCGACCAGAACGCGCGGCTTGGCCTCCTCGGACAGCGCGTCGTTGATGGAGCCCAGCAGAATCCGGAACTCGAAGTCAACGACCTGCGTGTACAGGCCCTCCTTCGAACCGAAGTGCTCATAAATCACCGGTTTGGACACCCCTGCCGCGGCGGCGATCTCCTCGATGGTGGTCCCGTCCAGCCCGCGGAGCGCGAAGAGCCCCCGGCCGACGCCGATCAGCTGGCTGCGTCGCTGGGGCCCTGTCATCCGGATCCGGGGTACGTAGTCAGCGGACCGCACGGGCCTGCCGCTGCGGCCTTCCGCCCCTCCGGATACCCCTGTGCTGTTGCTCACAGGTCCATCATGCCCCAGATCAACCACCGGGAGGGGCGCAACCGCGTACCGTCCGTGGGGCAACACTCGGCTGCAACGCAGTATGGCAGAATTGACTCTCGTGCCACAGGCTCACCGCCTTGGCATGGTCCGCCCTGGTGTAATGGCAGCACCCCGGCCTTTGGAGCCGTGGAGTATAGGTTCGAGTCCTATGGGCGGAACTGCGGCGCGTTTTGAAGTACCGGGAACGGCACCCGGCGGGCGCGGGCTGGTGCGGGTCCAGTAGGATGAATCTGGCGCCCCGGCCGGACTCTTGTCCGGCCAAACCGCGCGGATCCGGCAACCGAGGTGCATCACCAGGCCTCAGCCGCCGGCCACCCAGATCCACCGAGCAGCGGCATGAGCTAAGCCACTGAGCAAGGAGAGCCCGTACGTGAGCCCCGAGAAGTCCGGCCCAGCCGCCGTAATCGTCCTAGCTGCAGGTGCCGGTACCCGGATGAAGTCCCGTACCCCTAAAATCCTCCACGAGATCGGCGGCCGGTCCCTCGTCGGCCACGCCCTCCATGCAGCCCGCACCATCCGGCCCCAGGAGCTGGCCCTCGTCGTCCGTCATGAACGCGACCTCGTGGCCGCCCACATCAACGCCGTCGACCCGGCCGCCCTGATCGTGGACCAGGACGAGGTTCCCGGCACCGGCCGGGCCGTGGAAGCCGCCCTCCAGGCGCTGGATGCACGCGCGCCGCTCAGCGGTACCGTCGTCGTCACGTACGGTGACGTCCCCCTGCTCACCGGCCAGCTGCTCGCCGAACTCGTCGCCAGCCACGAGGCCGGGCACAACGCCGTCACCGTCCTTACCGCAGTCCTGGACGACGCCACCGGCTACGGCCGCATCCTCCGTGCCGCAGACGGATCGGTTACCGGAATCCGGGAGCACAAGGACGCCACGGACGCCGAACGCGGCATCCGGGAGGTCAACTCCGGCATTTACGCCTTCGACGCCGCAGTGCTCCGCGACTCGCTGGCCCACGTCACGACCGACAACGCCCAGGGCGAAAAGTACCTCACCGACGTGCTCGGCCTGGCCCGTGCCGCCGGGGGCCGCGTCGCCGCCGTCGTCACGGAAGATCGCTGGCAGGTTGAAGGCGCCAACGACCGGGTCCAGCTTTCGGCGCTCGGCGCGGAACTCAACCGGCGGACCGTTGAAGCCTGGATGCGGGCCGGCGTCACCGTCGTGGACCCGGCCACCACCTGGATCGACGCCACCGTGACCCTCGACGAGGACGTGCGGCTGCTGCCCAACATCCAGCTGCACGGCGCCACCACGGTGGCGCGGGACGCCGTCGTCGGCCCCGACACGACCCTCACCGATGTCCACGTGGGGGAGGGCGCAAAGGTGGTCCGCACCCACGGTTCCGGCGCCACGATCGGTGCCAAGGCCAGCGTCGGGCCGTTCACCTACCTGCGCCCCGGCACCGTCCTCGGCGAGACCGGCAAGATCGGCGCCTTCTACGAGACCAAGAACGTCACCATCGGCCGGGGATCCAAGCTTTCCCACCTCGGCTACGCGGGCGACGCCGAGATCGGTGAGGACACCAACATCGGCTGCGGAAACATCACCGCGAACTACGACGGTGAGAAGAAGCACCGCACGGTCATCGGTTCCGGCGTGCGCACCGGTTCCAACACCGTCTTCGTGGCACCCGTGCAGGTCGGTGACGGCGCCTACAGCGGCGCCGGCGCCGTGATCCGCGGCGACGTGCCCCCAGGTGCCCTGGTCCTGTCCCTGGCCAAGCAGCAGAACTCCGAGGGCTGGGTCCTCGCGAACCGCCCGGGCTCGATTTCCGCGTCCCTGGCCGAGGCCGCCGGCGCCACCACAACTTCCTCCAGTACTCCGGCATCTACAGAAGAGGGCTAGCAAAAATGAGCGAAATTACGGCACGCGGCGAGAAGAAGCTGGTGCTTGCCGCTGGGCGCGCGCATCCTGAGCTGGCGAGGGAAATCGCCAAGGAGCTCGGAACCGAGCTGCTGCCCCTGGACGCCTATGACTTCGCCAACGGCGAGATCTACGTCCGGGCCGGGGAGAGTGTGCGGGGCACCGACGCCTTCGTCATCCAGGCGCACCCCGCACCGCTGAACAACTGGCTGATGGAACAGCTCATCATGATCGATTCGCTCAAGCGGGCCTCCGCCCAGCGCATCACCGTGGTGTCGCCTTTCTACCCCTACGCCCGGCAGGACAAGAAGGGCCGCGGCCGCGAGCCCATCTCCGCGCGCCTGATCGCCGATCTGTACAAGACCGCCGGCGCCGACCGCATCATGAGCGTTGACCTGCACACCTCGCAGATCCAGGGCTTCTTCGACGGTCCCGTGGACCACCTCATGGCCATCCCGCTGCTGGCGGACTACATCCGCACCCGCGTCGCGGCGGACAACATCACGGTCGTCTCGCCGGACACCGGCCGTGTCCGGGTGGCCGAGCAGTGGGCCGAGCGCCTCGGCGGCGCGCCGCTGGCCTTCGTGCACAAGAGCCGCGACATGACCGTTCCGAACCAGGCCATCTCCAAGACGGTCGTCGGCCAGGTCGAGGGCCGCACCTGCGTCCTGATCGACGACATGATTGACACCGGCGGAACCATTTCCGGCGCCGTCCAGGTGCTCAAGAACGCCGGCGCCAAGGATGTCATCATCGCCGCCACCCACGCCGTCTTCTCCGACCCCGCGGCCCAGCGGCTGTCGGAGTCCGGCGCCCGCGAGGTCGTCGTCACCAACACCCTGCCGATTGAGGCCAGCAAGCGCTTCCCGCAGCTCACCGTGCTGTCGATCGCACCGCTGATCGCCCGCGCCATCCGCGAAGTGTTCGACGACGGCTCCGTCACCAGCCTGTTCGACGGCATCGCCTGACCCCCGGGTTGAGCCTGCTCAACCGACCCCCGGTGCGGGGCCGTTTATAGGAATACGGCCCCGCACTGGTAGCCTTGAACCGAACCTTGGCGAGGGAGAGCGCCGGTAACCGTATTCGCGGCGAACCGGACTGCTGGTCTCCGTTATCGACTGGGTCTGAATCTCCCTTCGGAAGGGCGGCCGCACGGCCACCCGGCGTTGAAGGTCGCAAACAGACCTCCGCCCTTGCTGATCACCGCTAGTACCCTAGGAGATATCCATGTCTGAGCAGAAGCTCGCAGCAGAAGTACGCACCGAATTCGGCAAGGGCTTCGCCCGCCGCGCCCGCATGGAAGGCCTGATCCCGGCCGTCATCTACGGCCACGGCGCCGACCCGATCCACATCACCCTGCCGTCGAAGTCCACCACCCTGGCTGTCCGCCGCGCCAACGCGCTGCTGACCCTGGACATCAACGGCGAACAGCACCTCGCCCTGGTCAAGGACATCCAGCGCGACCCGATCAAGCAGATCATCGAGCACCTTGACCTCCTGACCGTCCGCACCGGCGAGAAGGTCACCGTGGACGTTCCCGTGCACGTGACCGGCGAGCTGGCACCGGGCAACGTGTTCAACCAGGAAATGAACACCGTCTCCCTCGAGGCCGAGGCAACCCACCTGCCGACCGCTGTCGAGGTCAGCATCGAGGGCCGCACCGCCGGCGAGCACATCCACGCTGCCGACCTGGTTCTGCCGAAGGGCTCCGTCCTGCTGGCCGACGCCGAGGCGCTGGTCGTTCACATCTCCGAGGCCACCGAGGTTTCCGAGGAAGAAGCATCCGCTGACACCACCGAAGGTTCTTCGGTCGCAGTCGCCGCCGATTAATTCCGGCGATTTTGCGGCGGCCGGGTCCCGATGGGACCCGGCCGCCGTCGTTTGCTCAGCGTGCCCATCCTGGCCGCCGGCCCGCACTGCCCCACCAAAGGACTGACCCATGACTGACACCTGGCTGATCGTAGGCCTTGGCAACCCGGGAGCGGAGTACGCCCACAACCGGCACAACGTCGGACAAATGGTCCTCGATGAACTCGCAGCCCGGATCGGGAGCGGCTTCAAGTCCCACAAGTCCCGTGCCCAGGTCCTCGAGGGCCGCCTCGGCATCGGCGGACCGCGGGTCGTGCTGGCCAAGCCGCTGAGCTACATGAACGTGTCCGGCGGCCCGGTCTCGGCCCTGGCCAGGTTCTATGACATCGACCCCGGCCACGTCGTGGCAGTGCACGACGAAATCGACATCCCCTTTAACACGGTAAAACTGAAGCTCGGCGGCGGCGAAGGGGGCCACAACGGGCTCCGGGATATCTCCAAGGCCATCGCCACCAAGGACTACCTGCGGGTGCGGGTCGGCGTGGGCCGGCCCCCGGGCCGGATGGACACCGCCGACTATGTACTGAAGGACTTTTCCGGTTCGGAGAAGAAGGAACTGCCGTTCCTGATCGACACCGCAGCCGACGCCGTGGAAGCCCTGGTCCGGGACGGCCTGCTGGCGGCCCAGCAGCAGTTCCACCCCGCGAAGGCACCCTAGGCCGAACGCGGGCGGCACTTCCGCCGCGTAACGCGCCGCCGCCAGCCCTTGAATTGCTTCCACGCGTCCAGAAATGCCGATATGATCGCTCTACTCTCATGTCGGGGGATAGAGATACGCTACTTCTAAGCGGACGGTATCGGTTTTGCTGTCCGCCAAGCGGTACGAAGGAAACTAGATGTCGAGGGAATCGCTGGGCTGGGGAAATGTTTCCACTACATTGGCACCCGCCGAAGAAGAAGCTTCAACCGGTCCGCTGGACCGGCACAGGTGGACCGGGCTCGCGCGCAATGCCGACGCCGACCGGGTCCGCAACGTCCTGCTCGCGGACGACCGCATGGGCGTCGTCATCACCGGCGACCGCGGCGTGGGCAAGACCCAGGTAGGACGCACTGCGATCGCGGGCTTCGGACCCGATGTCTACACGCTCCAGCTGCGCACCTCCGGACCGGGCTCGGCGACCCCTTACGGGTGCCTGGCCTTCACGCTCGCCCGCCTGCCCCAGAGCTCCCTCGGATCGCCGACCGCCATCCTGCACGGCATCACCTCCCTGATCCGGGACGATGCCGCCGGACGCAAGTGCGTCATCCTGCTGGACAACGCCGGAAACCTGGACGAACTGAGCACGGGCGTCCTGCTCAACCTGCTCCAGACCCGCACCGCGCGGCTCGTCGCCACTGCCCAGCGCACGACGGACCTGCCGCCGGACTTCTACCGGCTCATCACCTCCGGGCAGCTGGCCGAGGTCCGGCTCGCCAACCTCACGGAGGTCGAAACCCTCGAGGTGCTCAAGGCAGCGCTCGGGCACCGGGTTTCCAGCGCGCTGGCGAGCCAGCTGCACCAGCTGGTCGGCGGCAGCCCGACCCTGCTGCAGGCCGTGGTCTCGGAGCAGATCGAACGCGGCAACCTCGTCCTGTCCGGATCCGTCTGGACACTGGTGGATGAGGTGGTCCTCGACGGACGCACGGCGCTGGAGGACATCGTCCGCGCGCGCTATGCACGGGAAACCCCCGTCGCCCGGGAGCTCATCGAGGTGTTGTCCTGCGCCAGGACGCTGCCCTTGGCCCGGCTGGCACGGATGTACAGCCCCGGGATTATCGCGGACATGGAGGATGCGGGCCAGATAGTGGTGGACCGGACGGACCGGCACCGTGTTTCGCTCGGGGACCGCTACCTGGGGGATATCGTCCGCAACTGGCTCAGCGTGGAGCGCAGGCTTGAGCTGCGGGACAAGGTACCGGGGCACCAGCAGGACGAGCTGAATGAGCTGACCGTGGAGGACCTGCTGGCTTACGCCGCCTGGACCCACGACTGCGACGCGCCGCTGGCACCTGCCCACGCCGTGGCGGCTGCTGCCGCTGCCGTTAAACTCTTTGACCCCAAGTTTGCCCTCAAATGCGCCGGCAGCCTGAGCCCGGAGGAACCGGAATGGACCGAGGGGCAGCTGCAGAAGTCCGCCGCCTACCTCCAGCTGGGGCTGCCGCTGCAGGCCATGGCTGCCTTGGACGACGTCTCCGAGGCCCAGCTCAACAGCCTCGGCGCGGAGGCGTACGCGGAACTGATCGCCGCAAAAGCGGACTGCATGGCGTGGCTCGAGGACCGGACCGGGCAGGTCCCCGAGCTGCTCCGGCAGGCCCGGCTGCGGCTCCACGAACTCGGCGAGATCCAGCAGGCAGCGTCAACGCAGGAGCTGACCCGGGCCGGCCTGTGCCTGGACCTCTGCGAATTCAACTACCTCTCCTTCATCGGGGACTACCAGCCCATGATGGACCGGCTCGCCGCGGCGGCCTCCCCGGATGCGGAGGACATCAACCCGGTCCACCGGCTCAGGTCGGGGATCATCCTGATGGAAGCCCTTTGCATGACGGGCAAGGAAATCGATGCCCGCAAGCTGATGCGCGACATCGGCGGGCAGCTGGGGGAATGGTCCAACGTCCCGCGGATCCGCGAGAACTACGCCTGGCGGTCCTTCAACGTGCTGCTGCTGTCCGGACAATGGCGGCAGAGCATCGACATGCTCAAGGACGCCAGCGGCCGGGCCGGCCACGGGCTGCATTCCGGCAGCGCGGCCACTGATCTGGCCGTGGGACTCGCCTACGTCTACGCGGGCCGCGGCTACATGGCCCTCGACCCCCTCCTCGCCGCGATCGCGCAACTCGAAGTCCGGGCGAGCCTGCACTCGTTGCGGCAGGCCTACGCGGCCACTGCCTTCGCCTACGCCCAGACCGGAAATTCGGTGCAGGCCACCGTCTACCTGGACCGGGCCCGGTCAGCCGATGGCCCCGCCCGCTTTGCGGTCAGCAGCTCCGCGGACTTCTGCCTGGACATGGCCTCGCGCTGGCTCGGGGACCCGGAGGCGAAGGACCGGCTGGTCCGTTCGGCCGAGGAACACTACCGGGCAGGCCGCTACACCCTGGCCGGCATCTGCATGCTCGGCGCGACGGTCAACGGCACCACCAAGGACTTCCAGTTCATGGAGGAGATCGCGGCGTTGCGGCAGGGTCCGCTTGCGGAGCTGTCCCGGACGGTTGCGGTGGGCAGCCGCAAGAAGGACGCCGCCATCATGCTCGAAGCCGCAGCCCAGGCCGCGGCCATGGAACTCGACGCAGTGCAGGCCAGATGCGCCGCCCTCGCCTTCGACTTCGCCAAGCTCGCGGGCCTGAGCGGGAAAGCCAGCGCCGCGCACGCCATCCTGGAGGGCCTTGCCGACTCCGTACCGGCGCTGCCGATCATGCCCCGGAACAAGGGGCCGCTGCTCACAGACCGGGAGCGGCAGATAGCCACCCTCGCCGGGAACGGCGTTTCGAACAAGGACATTGCCCTGGCCATCGGCATCTCCGTCAGAACAGTGGAAGGCCACCTGTACCAGGTGTTCACCAAGCTCGGGGTTTCTTCGCGAAGTGATCTGCTTGGACTTATCTAGGAACCGTGCAGCCGCCCCCGACGCGACAGAAGAACCCAAGGACGCCCTGGCCGGGCGGACGGAGGACCTGCGGTCGGCGGTGGAGGCCATCCAGGGGAGCACCCACGTCGCGGCCCTGTTGCTCGGCGACAGCGGGATCGGCAAGACCGCGCTGCTGGAAGCCGTGGTGGAGGAACTGCAGTCGGCTGTGACGCCCGTCCGCATCCACGGCAGCCCTGCGCTGGCGAACGTTCCGTACGGCGTCCTGGGACCCTTCATCGTCGGACTGCCAGTTCAGGATGCCACCTCGCAGCTGGCGGTGCTCAGGACCTTCTGGTCCCGGCTGGAGGAAGAGCGCCGCGTGTCCCAGAAGCCCCTGCTGCTGATCGTCGATGACGCGCACGACCTTGATGAGTCGACGGCCGGGATCCTAGTGGAACTCGCCGCCGCGGGCTGGGCCAAACTTCTTGTCGCCGCGGCCACCCGCCCGGGCCTGCCGGAACCGCTGCTGCAATTGTGGTTTGAAGGCATTGCGGAACGCATCGACCTCCGTCCGCTGACCCAGCAGCAGACGAACGGCATACTGGAACGCGCGCTGGGATCCCGGATACTTCCGAACACCGCAGAAATCCTCTGGGAAGCCTCTGAAGGCAACCCGCTGCTGCTCAGCGGGCTGATCGATGACGCGAAGAGTGACGGTTCACTGCTGCAGCGCAACGGAGTGTGGCTGCTGACGCGTCCGCTCAACAGCCACGGGGACCGCCTGACCGACGTTGTGCGCCGGCAGTTGCTCCGGCGCTCGCCGGAAGAACGCCAGGCCCTGAACCTGATTGCCCTGGCCGAACCAGTGTCCCGAGAGCTCATTGAGTCGACCGTGGGCGAGGTCCCGGTGGCTGCACTAATCGAGCACGAATTGATCCGCGTCACGCCGGCACCACACCCTCAACTGCGGTTGTGGCACACAATCTACGCCGACACGCTCCGCAACCTGATTTCGCCGGCGCGCAGCCTCCAGCTGCGCCAGAGCCTCCTTCGGCTCATGGACAGCGAGCCGACGTCTGCAGAAGGCCTGCTGCGCCAGGTGAGCTGGTCCCTGGAATGCGGGGCAGAAGTGGATGACCGGCAGCTGCTGCGCGCAGCCGTTTTGGCCAGCCGGCTCTACGAGGACGAGCTGGCACGCAAGGCCGCAGCACTGGTCAAGGACCCGGAACTGCAGGTGGCGGCACGGGCCGTCACGGCACGGACCTACTTCAACACCTCGGACTATGCGGCCGCCCGGGACATCCTGGAGACCGATTTCGCCAAGGGACACAGTGTGGCTGTGCTGCTCACCGGAACCCTGATGTGGGCCGCGGTGCTGGCCGCTCTCGGCCATTCGCCGGCCGAGATCATGGACCGCGCCCGGGCCCTCCTGGCGGCAGGGGAGCGGCTGGCCAGCGAAAATCCGGAAGATGCCGAAGTAATCCTCGGGGCCACCAGGGAACGCTACGCCACCATGCAGGCCATGGTGTCCGCGCTGGCAGGCGAGTACCCGGACGGTGCCGGCACGGGGACCGAACCGGAGGCCGAACCGCCGGCCAACTCCCTGGAGGCCGCGTTCAGGCTGGCCCTGGAATCGGAGCAGCTCCTGGTGCAGGGCAAAGCGGTCCAGGCGTTCGCCGCGGCGTCCAAGGCCCTGGAGACGGCAGGCACCGGACACGACGAACTGTACGTCCTGACGGAGTTCCTCGTGGCCCGGGCAGCAGCGGCCGTGATCCACGGCGGCGACTGGGACGCAGCCGGAACCCTCCTGGCCGAAGCGGCCGCCGGCCAGGGACCGAACCTCATCTCGTTCGGCGGGGGAGTCCACGCCGCCCACGGCATCATCCTGCTGTACCAGGGCAAGGCCGCCCAGGCCGTCAACACCCTCAGCGCGGCGCTGGAATCACTGCGCCTCGCGGATCCCCAGCAGCTCTTTGCCCTGACGGCCTCGATGGCCTTCGCTGCGGCCGCTGAAGTCGGCGCCAAAGACAGGGCCGCAGCATTCCTCGGAGACTACGAGGCAGCGCCGCGGGCCGTCTCACGCTACCTGCGCATCCTCTCACAAATGGCAGTCACGTACGGAAAAGCCCGACTTGGCAAAAACCCGGGTACCGTCGACGAGCTCCGGGCGCTGGGCCGGCCGCATGGGGATGCTTCCACGGCCGGCCTGGAGTTCGATTCGCTTTCCTTCTGCCTCGCCCTGGGGGACCGGAACTCCGCTTCCCGGCTGCTTGAACTGCAGCCTGGTCTGGAGGGTCCCCGGGCTGCCGCGATCTGTCGCTATGCGGCGGCGATCAGCACCGATCGGGCCGGGGACTATCTGGACGCAGGCAAGAGCTGCGAAGATGCCGAGCTCTGGGGCTTTGCGGCCCTGGCCTATGATGCCGCTGCGAACAGCTTCCGGACAGCCGGCGACACCCTGCGGGAGCGCATGGCGATGTCCCAGCGGAAGCGGTGCCTGGACAGGGCAGACAGCGTTGATGGCCAGGAACAGGAAACCGAGACCGACGCCCTCGGTTTGCTGACACGGCGTGAGCGCGACATCGTGGCACTGGCCGTGCGGGGCCTCAGCGACCGCCAGATCGCCGCCGAACTGCAGGTGTCCATCCGGACAGTCGAGGGCCACTTGTACCGCAGCTACGCCAAGCTCAACGTCAAGGGCAGGGATCAGTTGCCTGGAGTGTCCCCCTCATAGCCTCCCGCCCCTTTTCCGCCCGCCGTGGCCTATTTCCGCCCGCTGTGGCGCCTTTCCGCCCACCGCGGCGCCCCGGATGTCCGGCGCCCGGAAGGATCCACCCGCCGCTGCCCGCCCGGCGTGCGTAGCTCGCGGGGTCCGGCAAGTAGGCTCCAAGCCGGCCGGGTATGGGGACCGCGTAGCCGGACCGCGGAAGCGTTGGAAGCCGGCCGCCAGGACAAGTACCTTCGATCGCAGTTCGTTCGGAAGCCGCCATGAATTCGAGTACGCACTACCGGTGCGCGGCCGGCGTCCCGTTCGCTAGATTGTAGTCAGCACCAGGAACCACACGACAAAGGACTTTGAACGTGGAGCCATCAACGCAGATGCGGCCCAGGCCCTCCGATGAAGCTGCCAGGACCGCAGATGTGGGGAATGACGGTCCGCGCTGGTGCCATAGACACTAAACATATTCCGAAATGGTCTCCCGAAATGGTTCCCGCCGAGTGCGTGAACCCCTTTGACGGAGCCGACGGCGTCGGAACCTTCTGAGACCGAGGTTCCTCCCCCCAGCCGCCGTCGGCTCCCTAAAGTTTTCAGTGGCCCCAGTCCTGGCTCGGCCGCCCGCAGGCCGGGCGGCCGTGCCAGGACTGTGTAGGCATCGAGCCGCGGAAACAGGGCGCAGAAGAAGGGCCCAAACGGCGGCCGTCCGGAGCCCGCCGAAACAAGGCCCAACGGCAGCCGTCCGGAGCCGCAGAATCAGCCCAAACGGCAGCCCTCCGCAGCCTTCGCCCAGGGGGCGGCGTCCCGCGGCGAAGAGCGCGCCGGCGCCCGCCACGCGGACGGGCCTGACTACTTGGTTTTGATCACCGCACTGCCCGCGGACCCTGAGTACATCCGCGTAGCCCGGGTCAAAACCCTGCGCTGGTAATCGAGTAGCGCATACGCATCCCTAACTTTCCTGCGGTCAATATGTTGGAGCTATCGGTAGTCAATACTTTGATTGCGAAGGTCTCTCTCATGTTTCAGCAAGAAGCCGGCCTGTCTTCGGGCAGCGGCAGAACAGATGTGATTTCAGCCGCCCAACGCCAGGGGAAGGCGTGGCAAGGGAAGCACTACACACGACACAAAACCGTTGTTGACGTAGTTGCGGCACTGACCTCGGGATCCGGTTGCGGGGCGGTGATTGTGGGGGAACACGGAGCCGGGAAGTCCTTTATTGCCCAGCGGGCCCTCGAAAAGCTCGGTGACGAGTACCTGGTGGTTCAGGTCCGGGGCAGCTCCATATCCTCCAAGCTCCCGTATGGCGCCCTCAGCGTACTGCTTAACGAACTCGACGCCTCCCACCTTGAGCACCCGCTGATGGTGCTCCGGGGCCTGACCCAGTTGCTCCATACCCGTGCCCAGGGCCGCAGCGTCGTTCTCTTTGTCGACAACGCCCATGACCTGGATGAACTCTCCACCATGATGGTTGCGCAGCTCTGCGCCGGCGGCCACGTCCTGCTGCTTGCCGCGTGTGTTGACCTGCCCAATCTGGGCAGCGACATCATGGGTCTCTGGAAGGACGACCTGCTGCGCCGGGTGGACCTTGGTCCCTTCGACTTCCGCGAAACGGCGGACAGCCTCGCCCAGGAGTACGGTGGACACTTCTCCCACGCCGCGGCACGCGCGCTCTGGAACGCCAGCGGCGGCAACGCGCTCTTCCTGCACTCCCTGGCGCGGGAGCAGATCAAGCTGGGAACGATTGTCCGGCACGAGGACTCCTGGGTTCTGGGGGACCGCCCGGTGGCGCTGGCCGGTGAAATCCGGGACGTGCTGAAAGCCCGCCTCAACCGGCTCAGCCCGGGGCAGCGCGATGTATTTGAACTCTTATCGCTCGCCGGAGCCCTGCCCCTGCAGACCCTGATGAGCGTCTCCAAGGCGCAGGACATTGACACCCTCCAGGAGCGCGCGCTGATCCGCGTCAGCCATGAACATCCGCCAATGGTGAGCATCGCCAACCCGGTGACTGCCGGCATCGTCGCCAGCGTCGTTCCGCCCGGCCGCAGCGCGGAGCTCCGCCGTCGGCTCGGGGCTGTGCTCCAAGACCTGGACCTGGAGGAATATACGGGATCCACCGCGGTCGCGTGGGCACTGGACTGCGGGGAAGAGGTGGATCCCCGGCTTGCCCTGGCCGCGGCCCGCCTCGCGAACAACGCGTCCGACCCGCAGACCGCCCTGCGGTTCACCCGGGAGATCGCCGGACGGGAAAAGCTGGCGGATGTGGCCGTTGAATCTGCCCGCGCCTTCATCTCCTTGCACAACGACGAAGCAGCCCGAAGAACTCTCACTGACGTTGAACAGCGGGCCGGTGACAGTCTGGCATTGGACCAGTGGGCCGCCCTTCAGCTGCTGTGGGCGGAGCTGGACAGGCGCAGCCCCGTGGCGGCGTCAAACGCACTGGCCAGGCTGCAGGAGATCGAGCTGCGGCTCACGATGTCCGGGGATGCCGGGGCGAAGCTGGGCCCCGTTGCTGAGCGGGTACGCCTGGCATATGCCGAGCTCGCTGTATTCGAAGGCCGGTACGGTGATGTACTGCAAATGTTCCAGGATGTGGATTCCACCGATCTGGGCAGCGAAGCCAAGATCATGGCGGCGAGCCTGCTGTGTGAGGCGATGGCTGTCACCGGAGACATCCTCGGCGCTGTGGGGCTGGGCAGGCAGGTTATATTCGCCGCCGGCACGCTGGATCTGGCCGATGGGTCGATCCGGGATGTCAGGGGCCGGTTTCTGCTTCTCCTGCTGCTCTCGGCAAAGTTCCGGGAGGCCGCGGAATTCATCGCCGCCACCTCTGAGTCCTGGGACGAGCAGGCCAGGCTGGGCGGCATGTTCGAGATCGGGCAGGGGATCGTCGACCTCCACCGGGGTTACCTCACCCGGGCAATCCAGCGGCTGCAGGCCGGGGTATGGCAGCTCAACGTGCACGATCCGGATGCTGTGGCCGGTCTCGCATCGGCCGCATGCGCCTATGCGTTCGCGCTCCAGGGCGACGAGGAAAAAGCCGGGGCCCTGCTGATGGAAGTCGAGGAACCCATGCCGCGGGCATCGTGGCTCGTAAATCGGATCACGCGGTATTTCGAGCTGTCCGCCAAAGCGGAAATCGGTCAGAAGACCGAGGCACTCCGCGCGCTGAAGCAGGAAGCCGACACTGACGCCGAAGCCTCCGCGCTTGCCACCGGGCTCCAGTTCCTCTCGGCGGTGGCCAGGCTGGGGGACCGCCAGGCCGGCCAAAAACTGAGCGATCTTGCGGGCCAGGTTACGGGGCACTTCGCCGGCCTGTGCTCGCGCCTCGCAGACGGGCTCAAGGATGCCGACAGCGAGGAACTGCTGGCCACGTCCAAGGACGCCGATGCCGCCGGACACGCCGTCTTCGCCCGTGACGTGACGAGAAAAGCTGTCAGCTGCGCCAACGACGCCGGGAACCGCATCTCCCTCAGGATGGCCCAGCGCACCCAGCAGTCCCTGGAAGACCGGTTCGGGAATCCGAGGAACGGTGTGCTCTCCCTGCTGACCTCCACATTGACGGCCCGGGAATCCGAGGTTGCGGTCCGGGCGGCCGCGGGTACCTCCAACCGGAAGATTGCCGATGAGATGCACGTATCCGTCCGCACGGTTGAGGGACATCTGTACCAGGTGTACGCCAAACTCCACGTCGCAAGCAGGTCGGAGCTCAAAGATGTCATCTCCGGACCCGTGGAACACGCCCGCCTCGGCTAACCGACCCGGCCCGCCAGTGTCCAGGCCCGTTCGGGAACCGCCGCGCCGCAGCAGGGAGGGCGGCTGGTGGAAAGCCTGACTGAGTCCGCCACGCTGGTTGGCCGCTCCGGCATCGTGAAGGACATTGTCAGATGCCTGCGCGACGAGGGGAAATCCGGTGCCCTTATCGTGGGCAACCCGGGCACGGGGAAGACGGCAGTTTCCCGGGCGGTCATCCGGGAACTCCGGCCGCATACTGCCGTGATCCGACTCGCAGCAACTCCGGCACTGTCGGCCGTGCCGTTCGGTGCGCTGTCGCCCTATCTCGGCCAGCTGCCCGCGCACGACCTGGACTCCTTTTCCGCCGTCGTCAAGGCCGTGACCGACAATATCAAGGCGCAGCCCAGCCGGCCGCTCTTCGTGATCGACGATGCCCAGTGCCTGGACCGCGGGACAACGCAGCTTGTCGCCCAGGCCGTTGCCACAGGTGCCGCCAGCGTGCTGGCCACCTGCCGGCCGGGTTTGCTGATCCCCGAGGAATTCCTGGCACTCTGGGATGACGGGATCCTGGCGAAGTTTGACCTGGAGCCGCTCACCCGGGCCGAGGTGCACCAGCTCTGCGAGCAAGTCCTCCGCGCCGATGTCTCGCCCTGGGCCAGCGCAGTGTTCGCGGATGCGTCAGCCGGGAATCCGTTTATGCTGCTTTCGCTGATTGAACACGCCCGGAAGACCGGGGCCCTGGGGCTGCGCCACGGCATCTGGTTCCTCCTTTCAGCTCCCGGCATGTCCGATATCCCCGTCGCTGACCTGATTGGCCACGAACTGCGGTCGATGTCGCCCGAGGAAAGGACAGCTGCCGCCATTGTTGCCTTGGCCGGACCACTTTCGCTCGGCCAGCTCCTGGGATTTGGCGGCCCGAAAGCCGTCGACGCCCTGGAAAGGGCCGGCATCATCAGCGTTTCCCGCAGCGGCGACCGGACCGTGCGCCCCGCGAGTCCCCTGATCGGCGAGATCATCCGCCGCTGGGTGCCGGCCGGCAGGAGCGCGGGACTGCGTGCCAGCTTCGTGTCACTTCCGTCGGGAGCAACGGTGCCCCCGGACGCATTCCTCAACCGGGTCCGGTGGGCGCTGGACTGCGGGGCTGTCGTCCCGGCGGACCAGCTCCTTAAAGCGGCGTGTACGGCTAATGCCAACCTTGATGCCCCGGCCGCGCTGAGGACCGCTGAGGCCATTTCCGACGATGCGATGATTCCCGAGGCCCGGCTGCAGATCGCCTATGCACGGTATCTGCTGGGCGACCGCGAGCAGTCCGAGAAATTCCTTCAGCTCGCGGAACCCCTCATCAACGAAAGATCCCGCTATCTGGCGGCGCTGTTGTCCGGTCGCCTGGGCGGAGCTGCAAAGGCGAGGGCAACCGGCGCCTCCTCCGCCGGTGCCCCCGGGCCTGCACCCCCAACAGGACCGGCCGTCTGGCCGGCCGCCGCAGCGGCTCCGGCCGGGGGGCCTGCACCCCCAACAGAACCGGCAGCCTGGCTGGCCGCCGCAACGGCTCCGGCCGGAAGCGAAACGGCAGCAGCAGTTCCCGCTGTCGCGGCACCCGAGGTCGGCTCTCCGCGGGCCGGCCATCCGGCCGCTCAAATCGATGCCGCGGCGGGCCCGTCGTGGCTGGATCTTGCCCCGGTCGCCGGTGCAGCGGGAATCCCCGGCAGCCAGCTGAAAGGCAGCCATGAGGACCGGGAGGGCAGGCTAAGCCGGCTGGTCGTGGCCGCAGGGGAGCGGCCCGAAATCAAGCTTCCGGCGGAATCGCTGCTCGCCGAGCTGCTCTGTGCCAAGGGCAGGGTCGTGGAGGGCGTTGGGCTCGCCCGCGATGCCTGGCAGGGGGCGCAGGACTGGGGCGCGGCCTTGCCGCTCGTCTACGAAGACCTGCTGGTCCGTTACAGCCTGAGCTTGAACTGGGCGGGGGAGTGGGAGGCGCTCGCCGCTGCCCTCGATGAGTACGAGGCTCATTACCCTAGGAGGCTGTTGCTTAGCGGGGGCATCCTGCACCTGATGAGGGGCCTCGCCCGCGTCCGTCAGGGACGCATGCCCGAGGGCATTGCCGAACTTGTTCTCGGCGTCGAGGAACTCACGATTGCCGACCCCTGGGAGCTCCTGCCGCTGGCCCATGCCGTGGCAGCCTATGCCGCGTCCGTGGTGGGTCACATGCGGGAGGCTGAGGAGCATGCGACCGCCTTCCGGCTGTCCCGATACCGGGGGCCGGGGGCCGTTCCGCTGCTCGCCGAGGCGTATTCCACCGCGGCCAGCGGGGCACCCGGCGGGGTTGGCGATGTCAGCAGGAGACTCACCGGCCTGGCAGCGGAGGCCAAACGGCAGGGATTGCGGGCGGTGGAGACAGACATCAGGAGGCTTGCCGTGCGCCGGGGAGACACCGAAGCCGCGGACGGCCTTGCCCTCAGCAGCCTCGCGGTCGAGGGGCGGGAAGCCGGCATGCTGCACGACTATGCGCTCGCCGTGCTGCATGCCGACGACGCCGAACTCGTCCGGATCAGTGACAAGGCACTGCGTGCCGGCTACGTGCTGCTGGCACTGGAGGCGGCGCAGCAGGCGGAACGGTGCCTGGCCGAGACCACGGACAAGCGCAAACTGCTGGCCGTCCAGCGCAAGATCCAGAACCGGATGACTGCTGCCGGGATGGCTGCCCACATTGACCTGGTCCGTCCGGAGCAGGACGCGGAACTGACGGCACGGGAGACAGAAATCCTGGATCTGGTGTCCGGCGGTGCCACGAACGCCGAGATCGCCAGCCGGCTCTGCGTGTCCCAGCGGACCGTGGAAGGACACCTTTACCGGGTCTTCGCCAAACTCGGCGTCAGCCGGCGGGTTGACCTCATTGACACCGGCGGCGATTCCCACCGGCCCTGAGGCCCCCAGCGGGACACTCCGGGTCCCGGTCGGAACCACCCGCCGGCCGCCCGCGGAACCGGCTGCCAACCAGGGGGTGCCGTTCCGTGGGATGATGGACAGTAGTCCATTTCACCCGATCCGAGGAGACCAGCGTGGCATTTACGGCGACGTCAGAGTCCCAGGCACTGCTCACGCCTGCCCTGGGCGACGACGAGGTGTTGCGGATCCGCAACGACTTCCCCATCCTCTCCAGGTCCATGGGCGGGCACGCCCTGATCTACCTGGATTCCGGGGCCACCTCGCAGAACCCGGTCAGCGTGATCGAGGCCGAGCAGGAGTTCTATGAGCAGCGGAACGCCGCCGTGCACCGCGGGGCCCACCTGTTGGCGGTCGAAGCCACGGACTCCTTCGAGGACGCCCGGGAAACTCTTGCTGCTTTCCTGGGCGCCGGGGCCGATGAGATCATCTGGACCTCCAACGCCACCGAGGGCCTGAATCTGCTCAGCTACTCGTTCCTGAACGCGTCCCTCCCGGGCGCCGGGGCGCCGGCGGCACAATTCGCGCTGGGCGCCGGCGACGAGATTGTGGTCACCGAGATGGAGCACCACGCAAACCTCATCCCGTGGCAGCAGCTCGCGGAGCGGACCGGCGCGACCCTCCGGTTCATCCCCGTCGACGATGCCGGCGTCCTGGACCTCGAGGCCGCCGCCGGCATCATCAACCCCGCCACCCGGGTCCTCGCCTTCAGCCACGCCTCAAACGTCCTGGGCACAATCAACCCGGTTAAAACGCTCGTGGCGATGGCCCGCCAGGCGGGCGCCCTCACCGTGCTGGACGCCTGCCAGTCCGCGCCGCACCTGCCGCTGGACGTGAAGGACCTCGGTGTGGACTTCGCGGTCCTGTCGGGACACAAGATGCTGGGGCCCACCGGCATCGGCGTGCTGTACGGCCGGTCCGAACTGTTGAACGCGATGCCGCCGTTCCTCACCGGCGGATCGATGATCACCACGGTGACGATGGAACGTGCCGCGTTCCTGCCTTCGCCGCAGCGCTTCGAGGCAGGCACCCAGAAAGTCTCCCAGGCCATCGCGCTCGCCGCGGCGGCGAACTACCTCACGGAGACCGGGATGAGCCGCATCCATGCCTGGGAATCGCTGCTCGGGCAGCGCCTCGTCGAGGGTCTGGCATCGATTCCCGGCATCAGGGTCCTCGGCCCGGCCCCGGGACAGGACCGGATCGGCCTCGCCTCCTTCGACGTCGCCGGAGTGCACGCGCACGACGTCGGCCAGTTCCTTGACAGCAAAGGAATCGCGGTCCGGGTCGGACACCACTGCGCGCAGCCGCTCCACCGCCGCCTGGGTCTGACAGCCACCACCCGGGCGAGCACCTACCTGTACAACACAACGTCTGATGTGGACGCTTTCCTCGCGGCTGTCGCCGAGGTCCGAGCCTACTTTGGAGCCTAAGGATTTTTCCGCATGAGCCTTGAACAGCTGTACCAGCAGATCATTCTGGAACACGCGAAACTGCGTACCGGCAGTGGACTGGCGGAGGCTCCTGTTCCGGCGGGGGCGTCATCCGGGCAGTCCCACCAGCTCAACCCCGTCTGCGGGGACGAAATCACCGTCCGGGTGGCGGTGTCTGAGGGAAAGGTCGCCCAGCTGCGCTGGGACGGGGCGGGCTGTTCGATTTCCATGGCCTCAGCCTCCGTGCTCGCCGACCTCGCCGAAGGAATGGACGTCGGCAGCTTCACGACGGTCATCGACAACTTCCGCGAAGTCCTGCGGTCCCGGGGGAAACTGGCCGCGGACCCCGAAATCCTCGGCGACGCGTCAGCCTTTGAAGGCGTTTCGAAATACGCCGCCCGGGTCAAGTGCGCCATGATCTCCTGGGTGGCGGCCGAAGACGCCCTCGCCCAGGCACTGGCGCCCAGCCCCGCGGCACCCTAGCAGCGGCCAGCCGGCACTCTGGCGCCCAGCCCCGCGGCACCCTGGCAGCGGCCGGCCGGCTCGTTAGCCGAGCAGGCCGGCAACCCCGATGGCCGCCGTCGCCGCCCCGAGCAGCATGGAAATGCTGACGAGGACGACGTGGACCGTGAGGAAGCGGGTGGCTTTGCCGTTCGCGTCGCGGGACCGCTCATCCTTCATGACCCGGCGCAGAAACTGCGGCCAGACGGCGAGGGACCAGAGGCCCGCCACGATCAGGACGACGGCCAGGATTGCCGGCAGCTCCACGCGCTAGTGGCTTTCGAGCCAGGCCTGGGCCTGGGTGGACTGGATGTTCAGGGCCTTGCCCACCATCGGTTCGGCCGCTTCGGCGATCTTGCCACCCAGGAACGGCACGGAGGACGTGACGGTGCCCTCCAGTTCGATCCGGGTGCTGCCGCCGTCGGAGACCAGGCGCTGGACGGCGTTGACGTCCAGGGGCGCGCCGGACACCTTCAGGGTGATGTTGCTCAGCCGCGAGCCGTCTGCGGCTGGGGCGTCCCAGCTGTCGAGCTGTGTCACCTTCAGGCTCTCGCCGACGAACTTCCGGGCGATATCCGGCATCCGGTTGGTGGGGATGGTCCGCACGGTGGTGGTGTTGAAGGCGCCGGCCGTGTCGCCGTCGACGACGAAGGACTCAAGGGTGCCGCCGACGAGTTCGCTCGTGTGGCGCAGGAAGTCCTCGTTCACGAAAACCGCGGTCACGCGGTCAACGCTGTGCGGAAGGTTGGTGGATGCACTCAATGCCATTGGGGGTCCTCCGTGGGGTGGAACTGGTCGTTTCGGGCTCCAAACATCCTACGCGGTGTGCCGGGCCGGCTCCGATTCGAGGTCCTGGAGATCCTTGGCCGCAGCCGTGATATTCCGGGACATGGCCGGGAAGATCAGGCTGTGGAACGGCAGCACCGCGAGCCAGTACAGGCGCCCGCTGAGGCCTTTCGGGAAGAAGATTGCCCGCTGGCGGTAGCGGCTGCCGGTTCCCTCCGGCTCCACGGACAGCTCCAGCCAGGCCCGGCCCGGCGCCCGCATTTCCGCGCGCAGCCGGAGCAGCCGGCCGCGGTCGATCCGCTCCGCCCGCCACCAGTCCACCACTTCGCCCTCGGCCAGCAGGTGCGGGTGCCGGCGGCCGCGCAGCAGCCCGGCGCCGCCGGTGAGCTTGTCCAGCCAGCCGCGGACGCGCCATGCCAGCGGTAGCGAATACCAGCCGTTGCGGCCGCCGATGCCTTCGATGATGGTCCAGACGTACTTCGGATCCACCGGGCTGGAGTAGGTGCGTTCGTCCAGGTACACCCGGTGCCCGGCCCAGTCCGGGTCGCTGGGAAGGGGATCGGCGTCGGCCCCGGCGCTGGCCCAGGTCGTCTCGACCTGACCGTCGCGCTCCTTGGCCAGGGCAAGCGCGACGGCGCCGCGGTAGGGGGTCAGCCCGCCCTCGGGCGGCGGGATGTACGCGTCGATGTCGTGTTCCCGGGAGACGGCATCGTGCTGGAGGGACTCCACGAGCGGCAGGGACATCGACAGCGGGATCGGCGTGGTCAACGCCACCCACATGCCCGCGAGCTTGGGCGCGGGAATGGGGAGCGCCAGCACCACACGGTGCGGGAGCCCGGCCTCGGCAGCGTATTCCTGCATCATTCCCGCGTAGCTGAGGACCTGGCGGCAGCCGATGTCGAAGGTGCGGTTGATCGGGCCTTCGAGCGATGCGGCACCCACGAGGTAGTGCAGCACGTCGCGCACGGCAATCGCCTCGATCTTATTGCGGACCCAACTGGGGGCCGGCATCAGGGGGAGCGTCTCCGAGAGGTGCCTGATCATCTCGAACGACGCCGAGCCCGAGCCGATCACGACGCCGGCCTGGAAGACGATGGCGTCCACCGGGCTGTCGAGGAAGACCCTGCCGACGGCTTCGCGGGACCGCATATGGGTGGACAGTTCAGCGTTCGCGGGGTGCAGGCCGCCCAGATAGACGATCCGGGCCACCCCGGCGTCGGCTGCCGCCCGCGCCGCAATCTCCGCCATCGCCTTTTCCTTGGATTCGAAGCCCGCCCCGGCCGCCATGGAATGGACCAGATAGTAGAGGACGTCGACGCCGTCCAGCGCCGCGCGGAGGGCATCGCCGTCGTCGAGGCTGCTCTGGATGACTTCGACGTGATCAAGCCACGGAACGCCGGCGATCTTCGCCGGCGTGCGGACCAGGACCTTCACCTTGTGCCCGGCTTCCAGCAGGCGGGGAACCAGCCGGCCGCCGATATAGCCGGTGGCGCCGGTGACCAGCACCGTCTTCGGCTTGCCGGTGGGAGCGGTCGGTGTCTGTGCGGATTCGGGGGTGCCGGTCATGGTGACTCCTTGTCGTCTACAAAGCATTCGGAGCGCCAGGCCGTCTGGACGGCCGCGTGTCCTGCCAGCCTAGCCCGGGGGCCGTTGGCGCCGGCAGGCCGGTCTAGCAACGCGGGGTCACCTAGCGCCCATAATGGCCCTCCGGATGGGCGCTACGTGACCCCGCGTTGTTCCGGCGGGACGCTGCATCCGGTGACTTCGGGCCGCGCGGTAGGCTGGGGGTACCCGGGATTCTCGCGAATTCCGGCTATTCGTGTTGCCTGCGTCCCCCGTGATCCCTTCAGGAGCTACCGTCATGAGCCTCAACGGCCCCTCACTCACCGGTTTGCGCCGTGTCCTCGCCGAAGACCGGAACTACGCCCGCGTCCGGGCCGAAGCGGCCCGCGGGTTCGCGGACCGCAGCGAGGACTACCAGATCAGCGCCCCCGCCGGCCTGCGCTCGGCCCTGCTGGCGGAAATGGCCGACGGGCTCTCCGCCCTAGCGGGAGTCACCGCGGATGCCACCGCAGCAGACACCGCGGCAGATGCGGCGAAAGGCAGCGGCGGCAGCCTCGCGCCGGTTGTCCTGGCCATCACCGCCACCGGCCGTGAAGCCGAGGACCTGACCGAAGCGCTGCGCGCCTTCCTGCCGGCCGACGCCGTCGCCGAGTTCCCCAGCTGGGAAACGCTCCCGCACGAACGGCTGTCACCGCGCTCGGACACGGTGGGCCGGCGCCTGTCCGTGCTGCGCCGGCTCGCGCACCCGGAAACCTCCAGCGCCGGCGCCCTGCGCGTCGTCGTCGCCCCGGTCCGGGCGGTCGTGCAGCCGATCGTCGCCGGCCTCGGCGAGCTGGTGCCGGTCACCCTGAAGGTGGGCCAGGAGGCCCCGTTCAGCAGCGTCGTGCGGAGCCTGGCCGACGCCGCCTACGCCCGCGTGGACATGGTCACCCGGCGCGGTGAATTCGCTGTCCGCGGCGGGATGCTTGATGTCTTCCCGCCCACCGAGGACCACCCCATCCGGGTGGAGTTCTTTGGCGACGAAGTGGACCAGATGCGCTGGTTCGCCGTCGCGGACCAGCGCTCGCTGAGCGCGCCGGGGGTGCACCACCCCACCGAACTGCACGCCCCGCCGTGCCGTGAAATCCTGATCACTCCCTCGGTGATGTCCCGCGCCGCGACACTGAAATCACAGCTGCCGGCCGCCGCGGACATGCTGGAGAAGATCGCCGGCGGCATCGCCGTCGAAGGCATGGAGTCACTGGCCCCGGTGCTCGTGGACGCCATGGTGCCGTTCCTGGACCAGTTCCCGGCCGGCTCGATGGCCGTGGTGATCGAACCGGAAAAAGTCCGGACCCGCGCCCACGACCTCGCCGCCACCAACGAGGAATTCCTTGAGGCAGCCTGGTCGACGGCGTCCGACGGCGGCACCGCACCCCTGGATTTGAGCTCCGCCGCGTCTGAGGCCCTGCACTCGGCCAGCTTCCGCTCCCTCACCGATACCCGCTCCGCGGCCCTCGGGCACGAGGTGTCCTGGTGGTCCATCACCTCGCTGGCCACCGACGAGGAACTGCTGCCCGACGTCGACGTCCTGAACCTGCACGCCCGCGAACCCCGCGGCTACCAGGGCAACGTCGCCGAAATGATGGACTTCATCGGCTCCCACGTCCGGGACCAGTGGCGCATCGTGGTCGTCACCGAGGGTCCCGGCCCGGCGCAGCGGCTCGCCGAACTCTTCCACGACAACGACATCCCCTGCGCCCGGGTCGACTCCCTGGACGAGGACCCGCAGGCCGGGCTGATCGAGGTGACCACGGCCGCCGTCGGACGCGGTTTTGTCCTGGAGCCGCTCAAGCTCGCCCTGCTGACCGAGGCGGACCTGCTGGGACGGACCTCGGCCGGTTCCACCAAGGACATGCGCCGGATGCCGTCGAAGCGGCGGAACGCCGTGGACCCGCTGCAGCTCGTGGCCGGCGATTCGGTGGTGCACGAACAGCACGGCATCGGCCGGTTCGTGGAACTGATCCAGCGCAAGGTGGCCGGGGGAGGCGACGGTGTGCGCGAATACCTCGTGCTGGAATACGCGCCGTCCAAGCGCGGCGCCCCCGGCGACCGGCTCTTCGTGCCCACCGACCAGCTGGACCAGGTCACCCGCTACGTCGGCGGGGACACCCCCGCGCTGAGCAAAATGGGCGGCGCTGACTGGGCCAGCACCAAGTCCCGGGCCCGCAAGGCCGTCAAGGAAATCGCCGGGGAACTGATCCGGCTCTACTCGGCACGGATGGCCTCCCGCGGCTACGCCTTCGGCCCCGACACCCCCTGGCAGCGCGAGCTCGAGGAAGCCTTCCCGTACGTGGAGACCCCGGACCAGCTGACCACCATCAACGAGGTCAAGGCGGACATGGAGCGGGAGATCCCGATGGACCGGCTGATCTCCGGCGACGTGGGCTACGGCAAGACCGAGATCGCGGTCCGCGCCGCGTTCAAAGCCGTCCAGGACGGCAAACAGGTCGCCGTGCTGGTGCCCACCACGCTGCTCGCCCAGCAGCACTACGAAACCTTCACCGAACGGTTCTCCGGCTTCCCGCTGGTGGTCAAGCCGTTGTCCCGCTTCCAGGGCGCCAAGGAGGCAAAAGAGACCGCCGAGGGCGTCAAGGCCGGGTCCGTGGACGTGGTGATCGGCACCCACCGGCTGCTGTCCAAGGACTTCGCGTTCAAGGACCTCGGCCTGGTGATCGTGGACGAGGAACAGCGGTTCGGCGTCGAACACAAGGAGGCGCTGAAGAAGATGCGCACCAACGTGGACGTCCTCGCCATGAGCGCCACCCCGATTCCCCGGACCCTGGAAATGTCGCTGACCGGCATCCGCGAGACCTCCACGCTGGCCACCCCGCCGGAGGAACGCCACCCGGTGCTGACGTACGTGGGCCCGTACACGGACAAGCAGACCTCCGCGGCGATCCGCCGCGAACTCATGCGCGAAGGCCAGGTGTTCTTCGTGCACAACCGGGTGTCCACGATCGACCGCACCGCGGCGAAGATCCGCGAACTGGTCCCGGAGGCCCGGGTCGAGGTGGCGCACGGGCAGATGTCCGAGAGCCGGCTCGAGCAGATCATCGTGGATTTCTGGGAGAAGCGCTTCGACGTGCTGGTCTGCACCACCATCATCGAAACCGGGCTGGACATCTCCAACGCGAACACCCTGATCGTGGACGGGGCCGACAAGTACGGGCTCTCGCAGCTGCACCAGCTGCGCGGGCGGGTGGGCCGCGGCCGCGAACGCGCCTACGCCTACTTCCTGTACCCGTCCGAAAAGCCGCTGGGCGAAGTGGCGCTGGAACGGCTCAAGGCCGTCGCCACCCACAACGAGCTCGGCGCCGGCATGCAGCTGGCCATGAAGGACCTCGAGATCCGCGGCGCCGGCAACCTGCTCGGCGGCGAGCAGTCCGGCCACATCCAGGGCGTGGGTTTCGACCTTTACATCCGCCTGGTCGGCGAGGCCGTGGCCGAATACCGGGGCGAGGCCGAGGAGAAGGCCGCGGAGATGAAGATCGAGCTGCCGGTCAACGCGCACCTGCCGCACGACTACGTGCCGGGCGAGCGGCTGCGCCTCGAGGCGTACCGCAAGCTTGCCGGGGCGATCACCTACGAGGCGATCGAGGAAGTGCTCGCCGAGCTCGTGGACCGCTACGGTGAGCTGCCGCTTCCCGCGAAGAACCTCATCGACGTCGCCCGCTTCCGGGTCGGCGCCCGCGAAGCCGGTCTCAGCGATGTCGCCCTGCAGGGGAACTTCATCAAGTTCTCCCCGGCACAGCTGCCCGAGTCGAAGCTGATGCGGCTCACCCGGATGTACCCCGGATCGCAGTCCAAACCCGCCCTGGACGCGGTGCTTATCCCCAAGCCCAAGACCGCGCGGATCGGCGGCCGCGACCTGCAGGACGCCGAGATCCTCGAATGGGCCAACGGCGTCATCCGCAACATTTTCTCCGACGCCCCGCTTGCGGTGAAGTAAAGAATGATGGGAGGACACCACGCCGCGTCGGGAGCCGCGGCGTGGGTGGCCATTGCCTCGACCGGTCCGTACACGCTGGGCTGGTATCCGCTGGACCCGACCGGAATTGTGATCGGCGGGATGGCGACGGCGGGGACGGCACTGGTCTGTGACTGGGACCACCGCTCCAGCACGGTGGCGCACTCGCTGCCGCCGCTGTCGAACGTGATCGCAGTCGGCATCGAGAACGTCTCCGGCGGGCACCGCCAGGGCACGCATTCCCTGCTCGGCGCCGCGTTCTTCGTGCTGCTCGCGGCGCTGGCGGGGCAGCTGCAGCTGCAGACGGACTGGGGCCTGCTGTCGGTGGGCGCCGGGCTGCTGTGCATGTTCATGATCAACATCGCCGCGAAAGCCCTGAAGCTCTTCCCGAAGTACGGCTGGATCAGCAACTGGGTCCTGGCCCTCACCACGGCCGGACTGGTGACCTGGTTCGCGCCGCACCAGTGGACCTGGCTGCCGGTCTCCATGCTGACCGGCGTGCTGGTGCACATTGTGGGGGACATGATCACGACCGGGGGAGTTCCGCTGCTCTGGCCGCTGGTGATCAAGCCGCCGAAAGCCCTGCGGAAGCTGCCGCTGCTGAAGGACGTCTGGAAGGCCAACGGGGCGTTCTCGGTCCCGCTGCTGGGCCGGGCCGGGTCGCGGCGGGAGTGGTTCGTGCTGATCCCGGTCAGTGCCTACGCCATGATCGGCATGTTCGGCGCGGTGCTGGCCGTGGCCAAGGTGCACTGGCCCGCCGCGGTGGCCATCGGGACCGGCCTGGTCCAAAGCCTGTTCGGGCTGCTCGCCGCCGCGTAGCGGCCGGCCAGGTGGCCCCGGTTAAATGACTGAAGCTCCGAAAGATCCGGAGCTTCAGTCATTTAAGTATCGGGCGCTTCAGCTTTCGCCCGCGGAGTCAGAGCGGCCGGTGATGGTCTGCGGTATCCAGAATGCCAGGGCGAACAGGACGAGGCAGGCGGCCATCGGCCACGGGTTGCCCAGCGACAGGAAGCTCAGCGAGTAAAGGGAAGCGCCGAAGAGGACCATCATCAGGACAAACAGGACGATGCTGGAGCCGAGGCCGTTCTCGTTCTGCGGGGTCTGCTGGGTCTTCGCGGTGTTGCTGGACATTCGTTCCTCCTCGGCCCCGTGGGGCTCAAAACTGTGGCGGCTTCGGTTGTTATCGGATAGCAGTCAGTACGCGGAGGAACCCTGTTCACCCTTGACGATCGCGATGCCGGAGCTGGCGCCAATACGTGTTGCACCTGCAGCAATCATAGCCTGTGCATCGGCGAGCGAACGCACCCCGCCCGAGGCCTTGACACCGAGGTCCGGGCCCACCGTCCGGCGCATCAGCGCGACGTCGGCGGCAGTGGCCCCGCCGCCGTTGAAGCCGGTGGATGTCTTCACAAAATCGGCGCCCGCCTCGACGGCGGCCTCGCAGGCCAGCACCTTCTGGGCGTCGTCCAGCAGCGCCGTTTCGATGATGACCTTCAGGATGGCGCCCCCTTCGTGGACGGCTTCCGCGACGGCCGTGATGTCATCGACCAGGGCGCCCTTGTCATTGGCCCGGGCCGCGGCAATGTTGATCACCATGTCGACTTCCTCGGCGCCGTCCAGTACGGCACCGCGGGCCTCAAAGGCCTTGACGTCGCTGGGGGTGGCGCCGAGCGGGAAGCCGACGACGGAGCAGGTCAGCACACCGGAGCCCCTCAGGGCCTTCTTGACCGTCTTGACCCAGACCGGGTTGACGCACACTGACTTGAACCGGTATTCGGCAGCCTCGGCACAGACCTTGAGGATCTCAGCCTCGCTTGCCTCCGGCTTGAGCAGCGTGTGGTCGATATGGGAGGCAATATTTCCCGGGGTTCCGGGCGTTACGGCTTCCCCGGCAGCGGCGGCAGCCCTTCCGGCAGTCGCGGCTTCGTTGCTCATGGTGGTCCCTTTCCTGGCGGGCCTGGGACTGTATTGCCCCCCGGGGGTTGCCCCCGGGGGTTGTCCCCGAGGTTGTCCCCAAGGTTGTCCCTCCGGGGGCCTTGGGGCCTGCAGACACCGCATTCTTCGTGGCTTCTCAGGTGTCCATCTTGCCATAACAGGCCCTCCCGCCGGAGGGCATCCGCGCAGGCGTTCAGGCGGCTTTCGCCAGGGGCGCCGCCATGCCGGCCTGGAGCAGCTGGGAGGCGCAGACGGACGCCGCCGAGGAGGCGGCCACCAGCAGGCCCAGGCGCACGCCGTCGAACACGGCGGCATCCCCGATGGCCCAGATTCCCGGGACGGAGGTGCGGAAGTCACGGCCGATGACGATCCCGCCCTGACGGGCTGTCTTCAGCCCGGCGCTGACCGCGAGGGCGTCACGGGCCACCGGTTCCTCGGCCAGGACCACGAGGTCCCCGGCCATGCTGGAACCGTCCTCGAACACAATCCCGGCAGCCGCAAGGGCCGACCCGGCGAGGGTGGGAACGACGGCGGCCGGCCGCCGGGTCGTGCGGAGGGGGCGGACACCGCGGGCGCGCAGCACGGCCTCGGCCTGGCCCGCGGCCGTTCCGGTGCCGACCAGGATGCCCAGCGGCCGCCGGCCAAGGACCCGCGTGACGTCCTTGACGGCCTCGCCCAGTCCGGCGGCGTCGTCGATCGTTGAGTAGTTCAGGCACCGGCCTTCCCCTGCCAGCGGTGCGCCCGCGGGGGAGGACCCGGTTGCGATGACCAGCTGGTCGTAGCTGAATTCCAGGCCGTCCGCCGTGGTGACATAACGGCTGTCCGGGTCAACGTAGCTGGCCGGCTGGCCGAAGCGGACCGAGACCTGCGGGAGGGCAGCGAGTTCCAGGAGCTCCTCCGGGGCGTCATCCCGGTTGCTGAGCACCGTGATGCCGCCGGCGAACGGGGTCCGGGTGAGCTGGCGGACGAGGGCCTGCGCGGCGGGGCCGGCCCCGGCGATGACAATCCTGGGCCGGGTCTGGGAATCGGCGGAAGCGGTGGGGGTGGCGGACATGGTGGGTCCCTTTCGCTGGGGGCCGTTGGTGTGGCCTGACTGCTTGTTGGTCCCCAGCGTAGGCGGCCGATTTTTCCGGCGTGTTTCCACGGTGTTGCCGTATTTTCGCGGCCCGTTCGCCAATGTTTACCGGCCAGTAATGCCGTGGGTCACACCCGGATCCGGTAGCCGCGCTTCACCACGGTTTCCACCAGCCGGCCGTCCGGCAGGGCGGAGCGCAGCCTGCTGACCGTCATGTCCAGGGCGTGGACGGACCCGCGGAGTTCCAGCAGTTCGGACAGCGACTCCCGGGACAGCACAGCGCCGCCGGCGCCCAGCAGCGCCCGCAGCAGCAGCAGCGGCGCGGGAGCCAGCTCCACGGACCCGCCGTCGATCCGCAGCGAGCGGCCGCGGAGTTCCACCCGGCCGGACACGGTGTCCAGGCGGCGGACGTGGTTGAGGGCGAGGTGCTCCACCACGAGCCGGATCAGGGCGCCCATCCGGAACCGCTCCGGGATCAGCGGCTGCAGTCCGGCATCGATGAGCGGCTGCGCGGTGATCGGGCCGACGACGGCGGTGGCCACCGTGGTCTTCAGGCTCTCCACGAGCTGCTTGTACAGGCCCATCTCGTGGGCGGTGCTCCACATCGCGTCCACCGCGGGGGCGCTGGTGAAGGTCAGCACGTCCAGGTTGCCGCTGCAGGCGGCCTCGATGAGCCGCGGCAGCCGGTCGGCGCCGTCGGGCTTGACCCAGCGGTACGGGGTGACCGTCAGGACCGTGGCCCCGGACATCCGGAGGCGTTCGAGCTGGCGGACGTCGGTATAGCCGTGCAGCTGCACCGCGACGGTTTTGCCGCGCACCCCCTCGGCCAGGAGCAGGTCCACCAGGGTGGCGGTGGTTTCGTCGCTGCTGATCCCGACGTCGGCCAGTCCGGCCGCGCGGACTGCGCCGCGGGCCTTGGGGCCCCGGACGAACATCCGGGTGGCGCCGAGGGTTTCCAGCAGCTGCTCGCCGATCCCGAAGGTGTCCGCGGCCTCGCACCAGCGCCGCATGCCGTAGGCGGTGGTGGCGATGCACAGTTCCGGGCGTGCGGCGATGATGGTGCGGGTGTCCTCGATCAGGCTCAGGTCCTCCTGCACGGGGGCGATCTTCAGCGCCGGTGCATGCAGCACCTCGGCGCCGCGCCGCTCCAGGGCCTCGATCAGGTCCTGGGAACGGCGGTGCGAGGTCACGCCGATCCGGAAGCCCTCCAACGGCAGCTCCACAATCTGCTCCGCGGCCCCGGTCACCGTCCCGGACCCAGCCTGCTCCGCGGTCTGCGGTGCCGGGCCGGCGCCGGGCAGCCCGGCCGGGGCGATGGCGTTGAGCGCGCTCACGGCCTTCACGCCCCCATCAGGGAAGCAGCCAGGCGGTCCAGTTCGGCTTCCGCCTCCGCGCAGCCGCGGTTGGCCTCAGCCACCCGGACGACGTCGCCGATCACCAGTACAGCCGGGTTGCTGCAGTCCGCAGCCGCCGTGGTGATGGTGGCCAGCTCGGCCACGGTGGTCCGCTGGCCGGGGCGGTAGCCGCGTTCGACGACGGCCATCGGCATGTCAGCGCGCATCCCCGCCCGGCGCAGCCCTGCGGCGAGCTGGTGCAGCGTGCCGATGCCCATCAGCACCACGATGGTCCCGCCCAGCCCGGCCAGGTGCATGTGCTCCTTCTCGGTCAGCGGGGCGTGGCCGGAGACGACGGTGAACATGTGGCTGACCTCGCGGTGCGTGACCGGGATCCCGGCCGCGGCCGGAACGGAAATGGCGCTCGTGACACCGGAGATCACGCGGACCGGGACACCGGCCTTCACGCAGGCGGCCACTTCCTCGCCGCCGCGGCCGAACACGTACGGGTCGCCGCCCTTGAGCCGCACCACGTTCTTCCCGGCCAGGGCGGCCTCCACCATCAGCTCCTCGATGCCGGACTGGCTGACCTTGTGGTGGCCGGGGCGCTTGCCCACATCCACCAGGTCGGCCGTGCTCAGTGCCGGCAGCTCCTGATAGGGGGCCAGCCGGTCGTAGAAGACGACGTCGGCGTCCCGCAGGGCCTCGACGGCGGCGACGGTCAGCAGCTCGATGGTTCCCGGCCCGCCGCCGACCAGGGTGACGTGGCCGGCCGCGCCGGCGGCGGGTTCCACCGCGACCGGGATGCCGGTTTCCCGGCAGCGGTCCAGCAGCGCCGCCCAGCCGTGCTGGCCGTCATCGACGGCGGCGACCAGGAAGGGGCGCTCCGGCAGGGGGCCGTCGTGGCGGGCACCGCCGGGGCTGCTGAGCCGTGAGACGACGGCACCGGCGGCCCGGTAGCGGCGGACGGCCTGGCGGGCTGCGGTGTCCGAGCCGGTGACGAGGACTTCGCGTCCACTGAGATCGATGCTGAGCTGCATGGTTATACCTCGTTCTTGTCGCTTGCACGGACCGGGATGGAAGAACCGATGACTACCGGCTGCCTGCCGGCCAGCGCCTTCTCCTCCGCCGTGGCGGGACGCATCTGGCCGCGCTCGTCGGGGACGAAGGTGATGGAATCGTCCAACTGGCCCGGCGCGTTGACGAACGAGCGGAACCGGCGCAGGCGCTCTGGGTCCTTCAGCGTGTCGGCCCACTCGTCCACGTAGGTGTCGACGTGCTTGGCCATGGCGGCCTCGAGTTCCGCGGCGATGCCGAGCGAATCCTTCACCACCACCTCCTCGACGTGCTTCAGGCCGCCGTCGAGCTCCTCCTGCCAGCGCGCGGTGCGCTGCAGCCGGTCCGCGGTGCGGATGTAGTACATCAGGTAGCGGTCGATATACTTCAGCAGGGTGTCGTCGTCGAGGTCCTTGGCCAGCAGCTGGGCATGTGCCGGGGTGGCACCGCCGTTGCCGCCGACGTAAAGGTTCCAGCCGTCTGCGGTGGCGATGACTCCGACGTCCTTTCCGCGGGCTTCGGCACATTCCCGGGCGCAGCCGGAGACACCCATCTTGAGCTTGTGCGGGCTGCGGAGGCCGCGGTAGCGCAGCTCCAGGTTGATGGCCATGGCGACGGCGTCCTGGACCCCGAAGCGGCACCAGGTGGACCCGACGCAGGATTTCACCGTGCGCAGGGACTTGCCGTAGGCCTGGCCGGACTCGAACCCGGCGTCGACCAGTTCCTTCCAGATTTCCGGAAGCTGCTCCAGCCGGGCGCCGAACATATCGATCCGCTGGCCGCCGGTGATCTTGGTATAAAGGCTGTACCTCTCGGCGACGGCGGCGATCACACCGAGCTTCTTCGGGGTGATCTCGCCGCCCGCGATCCGCGGGACCACCGAGTAGGTGCCGTCCTTCTGCATGTTGGCCAGTGCGCGGTCGTTGGTGTCCTGCAGGGTGCCGCGGCCGGCGTCCAGGACGTAGGCGCTGTTCTGGCTGGCCAGGATGTTGGCGATGGTCGGCTTGCAGATGTCGCAGCCTTCGCCGGTGCCGTATTTGGCCATGACCTCCTCGAAGGAGGTCAGCTCCAGGACCCGGATGGTTTCGAAGAGTTCCTGGCGGGAGAGTTCGATGTGCTCGCAGAGGGCCTTGGAGACCGCGACGCCGGACTTGGTCAGTTCGGTTTCGAGGAGCTTCTTGAGCATCGGCACACAGGAACCGCAGCTGGTCCCGGCGCGGGTGCAGCCCTTCAGTTCGCCGAGCTCCCGGACGGGGGCGTTGCCGTCACAGGCCCCGCAGCCGTTGACGGTGTCGCGGATGGTTCCGGCGGACACGTTGTTGCAGGAGCACAGGATGGCGTCGTCCGGGAGCTGGGTCTCCAAGACTTCGTCCCCGGCGTCGCCGCCGGCCGCGGTGAGGTAGGCGCCGGGTTCGGCGGCCAGTTCGCGGCCCAGCATGGGGCGCAGGGAGGTGTACGGGGTGGCGTCGCCGACGAAGATGCCGCCCAGCAGGGTCTTGGCATCGTCCGTGGTGACGATCTTCTGGTAGACCCCGCGGGCCGGGTCGGCGTAGACGATTTCCAGCGCGTGCTCGGTGCGGGCGAACGCGTCGCCGAAGCTGGCGACGTCGACGCCGGAGAGCTTGAGCTTGGTGGCGGTGTCAAAGCCCGGGAAGGTCGCGTCGCCGCCGTGCAGCCGGTCCGCGACGACCTCCGCCATGGTGTTGGCGGGCGCCACCAGGCCCAGGCACATGCCGCCGAAGTTGGCGACCTCGCCGATCGCCCAGATGCCGGGAACCTGCGTTTCGCAGCCGTCGGAGATCACGACGCCGCCGCGCGGGCCGAGCTGGAACAGCGGAGCTGTGTCCTCCGCCGCGGTGCCTTCCATGCTTTCCGGTGCCGTGCCGTCGGCCGTGCCGTTGGCGGCGCGGAACAGCTCGTCGCGGGGCTTCACGCCGACCGCGACGATCACGAGGTCGGCGTCGATGATGCGGCCGTCGGCCATCAGCACGCCGGTGACCTGGCCGTCGTCGTCGGACAGGACTTCGGAGGGGAACACGCCGCCGTGGACCGTGAAGCCCCTGGCTTCGATCAGGCGGCCGAGGGCCTGCCCGGCGCCCTGGTCCAGCTGGGTGTTCATCAGCCAGGGGGAGCCGTTGATGACGATCGGGGTGGCGCCGAGCTGCTCGGTGCCGGCCGCGGATTCCAGGCCCAGCAGGCCGCCGCCGATGGTGACGGCGTTGACTCTGCGGCCCAGCTTCTCCGTCAGCTCCGCGATGGCCTTGTTGATGGCCCAGACATCTTCCAGCGTGCGGTAGACGTGGGTGAGTTCGGATCCGGGGATCGGCAGGCGGGCGGCGTCGGAGCCGGTGGCGACCACCAGCTCGTCATAGGGGTACACGGTGCCGCCCGCGGTGGTCACGGCCTTGCCCGCGATGTCGATGCCGGTGACGCGCTCGCCGGTCTGCAGCGTCAGCGCCTCGTGCTCCCACATCGAGGCGGCACCCAGGGTGAGGTCGACGCCGGAGTCGGTGAGGGCCTTGCTCAGCGCGACGCGGTCGTAGGGGAGGTGCGCTTCCTCGGTGAGGACGGTGACGTTCCAGCCGTCGAGGCCCCGGGCGTGCATTGCGTCGGCGAAACGGTGGGCGGCAGGGCCGCCGCCGGCAACCACGATGCGGCGCGTAGCTGTGCTGCGCTCAGCATCCTGGTTCTGGGGGCTTGAAGTCTGTCCGGTCACGGTGGGCCTTTCGCAGGGGCCGCAGTCAATGCACTGCGGCCTTCTCAAATCGAGGTGTCCATCCAGACTAGGCAAGCGCAGTTTCGCTTCAGTTTCCCTTATGTTTCGTGATCTTAACTTCTGCATCACGGACTCGTTTCCGGCGGCGTGAGGTCTCTTTTACCCGCCGGACACATTAACTGCACGCTGCTGTTACACCCCGGACCTAGCTTGGGTATGTGGCCGCAGTTGCGGCTGAGCCCGGGAGAGATGTACCAGAGAGGGGCCGGAATGACTGCCGTACTTGAGAGCGCAGCACGGAGCTTTGTTGAACACCCCAGCTGCGGGACCGGCTGGCACCGCGTGTGCGCAGTGGAGGACCTGGAACCGGCCTGGGGCGAGGCCGCGCTCATTGCGGGGCGCCAGGTGGCGTTGTTCCGGACAGGGGCCGGCGAGGTTTTTGCCGTCGCCCAGGAGGATCCGGCGACCGGGGCGCACGTGATGGCCCGGGGTATCACCGGGTCCCGCGGCTCGCGCCCGACGCTTGCCTCGCCGCTGCACAAGGAGGTCTACGACCTCGGCACGGGGGAGTGCCTGGGCTCGCCGGAACTCCGCCTCCCGACCTTCGGTACCCGGATTGTGGGCGGGTACATTGAGGTCGAACTCTAGGGGCGGAGCCGCGAGGCGCTAGAGCCCCAGCGCCTCGCGGACGTCCGCGAGGACGCCGTCGAGCGCGGCACGCGCCTCGTGCCGCGCCGCGGGCAGTTCGGCGGCGGAGTCCACGCTGCGGATGACCTCCAGGTAGCACTTTAGCTTGGGCTCGGTTCCGCTGGGGCGGATGATGATGCGGCTGAGGTCCCTGGTCAGGTACAGCAGGCCGTCGGTGGGCGGCAGCTGTGCAGTGCCCTCGGCGAGGTCGGTGACGGTTTCGACGGCGGAGCCGCCAAAGGATTCCGGCGGGCTGACGCGCAGCCGGTTCATCATGGCATCCAGCAGGCCCAGGTCAGCGACGCGGATGCTGAGCTGGTCGCTCGCATGCAGGCCGTGCACCAGGTACAGCTCGTCGAGCGTGTCAAAGATGGTCTTGCCTGCGGCCTTCGCAGCTGCCGCGAATTCGGCGATCAGCACTGCTGCGGAGATCCCGTCCTTGTCCCGGACCAGTGCGGGCGCGACGCAGTAACCCAGCGCCTCCTCGTAGCCGTAGAGCAGCCCGGGAACGCGGGCGATCCACTTGAATCCGGTGAGGGTCTCCTCATGGGCGTAGCCCGCCGCCGCCGCGATCCGGGCCAGCAGCCGCGAGGACACGATCGAATTCGCGAACACTCCTGCTGTGGTTTCGCCGCTACTGCTGCCGCCGCTGCGCAGCCGCGCCACGACGTGCGCGCCGAGCAGGGCGCCGACCTCGTCGCCGCGCAGCATGCGCCAGGCACCGGTGTCGGGATCCTTCGCAGCAACCGCCGCGCGGTCGGCGTCGGGGTCGTTGGCGATCACAATGTCCGCGTCCACCCGGGCGGCGGTTTCGAGGGCCAGGTCCAGGGCGCCGGGCTCCTCGGGGTTCGGGAAGTTCACGGTGGGGAAGTCGGGGTCCGGCTCGGCCTGCTCGCTCACCAGCGTGACGTCGGCGAAGCCCGCTGCGTGCAGGACCGCCACGGCGGTCCCGCCGCCCACACCGTGCATGGGGGTCAGGACAATCTTGAGGTCGCGGGCCGGGAAGTGCTCCGGGTCGGCCAGTGCGGCGACGGCGGCCCCATAGCCGGCGGCGATGGACGGGTCCAGCACGGTCCAGCCCTCCGTGGCCAGGGCGACGCCGGACAGCTCGCCGACGGCGTCGATCTTCGCCGCGATCAGCCCGTCGTAGGGCGCCACGATCTGCGCGCCGCGTCCGTTCTCCTCGACGGCGTGCCGGCCCAGGTAGACCTTGTAGCCGTTGTCCTGCGGCGGGTTGTGGCTGGCGGTGACCATCACGCCGCCGTCGCATTCCAGTGCCCGCACCGCGTAGGCGAGCAGCGGGGTCGGCAGGGCGGCTGGCATCAGGAAGGTCTCGACGCCGCCAGCGGTGAGGACAGCGGCCGTTTCTGCCGCGAAGATCGCGGAGTTGTGGCGGGCGTCGTAGCCCACGACGGCGCGCGGCCGGACTCCGGGGGCGGCCTGGGCCACGGCGCCGGTCAGGAATGCCGTGAATCCGGCGGCGGCGCGGCGGACCACCACGCGGTTCATCCGGTTCGGGCCGGGGCCGAGGGGCGCCCGCAGGCCAGCGGTGCCGAACTGCAGGGTGCCGTTGAAGCTGTCGGTGAGCTCCTGCCGGGCCGACGCCGTGCCGTCGCCGGCGAGCCGGACCAGTTCGGTCAGGGTGGCGGCGGTGGCGGGATCCGGGTCCTGGGCGGCCCAGGTCCGGGCTTCGCTCAGCAGGCGGGTGAGTTCGGCATCAGGAGACGTCATAGGAACCAAACTAGTGCCAATCGCGGCGGATGCCTCCCCCGACAAGCGAGTGCCCGGCTTACGGACCGATCACAGCCGTCCCGCACGCCAGCCCTTGACAGGCAATTTTCCGGACACGTAGCGTCTGGAATATGAAGATGGGCCGTGGGGTGGAATGGGCTGTGCACAGTTGCGTCAACATGGCGTGGACACCGGCCGGGGAGGCTGTCAACAGTGCCCGGCTGGCGGAGTACTACAAGCTCCCGGGCGCCTATCTGAACAAGCAGCTCCAGGCGCTGGTCCGCGCGGGCATCCTGGGCTCCGTCTCGGGCCCGCGCGGCGGGTTCCACCTGGCCCGCAGGCCCGAAAACGTTACGGTGCTGGACATCGTCCTGGCACTGGAAGGCCCCGACCCGGTGTTTCGCTGCGAGGGCATCCTGGTCAATGTCCCGGATGCCGACACGGAACACAACTTCGTCCGGACCTGCCTGATCTCCCAGACCATGCGCCAGGCCGAACTCGCCTGGCGGCAGGCCCTGGCCCGGCAGACCATCGCCGGGATCGCCGATTCGATGGAGCGGCGCTTCCCGCAGGACAAGGTGAAGGCCGTGCGCTACCTGGCGTCAGGGAGCTGAACGCAGGAACCTGGGCTCAAAGCTTCGCGATGATCTCCGCGAGCAGCTTGGAGATCCGCGGGCCCGCGGCCTGGCCGGCCTCAAGGACTTCCTCGTGGCTCAGCGGCACGGGGCTGATGCCCGCGGCGAGGTTGGTCACGAGTGAAATGCCGAAGACCTCCATGCCAGCGTGGCGGCCGGCGATGGCTTCGAGCGCGGTGGACATGCCCACCAGGGACGCGCCGATCCGCTTGGCGTACTGCACCTCGGCGGGGGTTTCGTAGTGCGGGCCGGTGAACTGGGCGTAGATGCCCTCGTCCAGTGAGGGATCGACTTCGCGGGCGAGGCCGCGGATCCGCGGGGAGTACAGGTCGGTGAGGTCCACGAAGGTGGCGCCCTCAAGCGGCGAGGTGGCGGTGAGGTTGATGTGGTCGCTGATCAGGACAGGGGTGCCGGGCGTCCAGTCCTCGTTGAGGCCGCCGCAGCCGTTGGTCAGGACCAGGGTCTTGCAGCCGGCCGCCGCGGCGGTGCGGACACCGTGGACCACGGCGCGCACCCCTTTGCCCTCATAGTAGTGCGTGCGGGCGCCCAGGACCAGGGCGCGCTTGCCCTCCCTGGTCAGCACGGAGCGGATGGTGCCGACATGGCCCACCACCGAGGGGGAGGAGAAGCCCGGGACCTCGTCCGCGGACAGCGTGGCCGTGGTCTCGCCGATCAGGTCGGCGGCGTCGGCCCAGCCGGAGCCGAGCACGAGGGCGACGTCGTGCGCGTCGATCCCCGTCTCCTCGGCGATGTAGTCGGCGGCGGCGCGCGCGGCGTCGAAGGGGTCCGTGTTCAGGAATTCTGTTGTACTCACCGGTACAAGTTATCTTGCCGGCGGCGTGCTGCCCAGCACCGTGCCGGGCAACGGGTCCGGCCGCCTGTTCCTGCATTCTGCCCGGTGTGATGCGGGCCCTGATTCTTGGTGGAGCCGGTCCGAATGGTGGACAATGGCTGATTGTGACTACGCATCCCGATTTCAGCTCACCCCGCATCGCAATCCTGGGCGGAGGGCCCGGCGGCTACGAAGCCGCCATGGTCGCCGCCTCCCTTGGCGCGACGGTCACCATCATCGAACGGGCGGGGCTCGGCGGCTCCGCGGTGCTGACCGACGTCGTGCCCTCCAAGACCCTGATCGCGACGGCTGACCTGATGACCCGCGTCGGCGAGGCCGGCGAGCTCGGCGTCAAGTTCGACCTCGACGGCGGCGACTGCACCCCGACGATGCGCGCGGACCTCAAACACATCAACGACCGCCTGCTGCGGCTGGCCCGGCAGCAGTCCTCCGACATCCAGAAGGGCCTCGAGAACCAGGGCGTCCGGATCATCCTCGGCTCCGGGAAAATGCTGGACAGCCACACCATCGAGGTCCTTACCGCCGACGGCACCGAAACCATCGAGGCGGACGCGATCCTGCTGGCCGTCGGTGCGCACCCGCGCGAGCTGCCCACCGCCCGCCCGGACGGCATCCGGATCCTGAACTGGGCCCAGATCTACAACATGGACGAGCTCCCCAAGGACCTGATCGTGGTGGGCTCCGGCGTGACCGGCGCCGAGTTCGCCTCCGCCTACAACGGCCTCGGGTCCAAAGTCACCCTGATTTCCAGCCGCGACCGCGTGCTGCCCGGCTCGGACGCCGACGCCGCCGAGGTCCTGGAGGGCGTCTTCGAACGCCGCGGCGTCAAGGTGCTGTCCCGCGCCCGCGCCGAGACCGTGGAACGCACTGAGGACGGCGTCATCGTCACCCTCGGCGACGGCTCCAAGGTCACCGGCAGCCACTGCCTGGTCGCCGTCGGCTCCATCCCGAACACCGCCGGGATCGGCCTCGAGGAGGCCGGCGTGGCGCTCACCGAGAGCGGCCACATCAAGGTCGACGGCGTCTCCCGCACCACCGCGCCGAACATCTACGCCGCCGGCGACTGCACCGGGGTGCTGGCGCTCGCGTCGGTCGCCGCGATGCAGGGCCGGATCGCGATCGCCCACTTCCTCGGCGACAGTGTGATGCCGCTGAAGCTGCACCAGGTCGCGTCCAACATCTTCACCTCGCCCGAGATCGCGAACGTGGGCGTCTCCGAGGCCGAGATCGAGTCCGGCAAGTACCAGGCCGACGTTATCAAGCTGTCCCTGCGCAGCAACGCCCGCGCCAAGATGCGCAACCACCGGGACGGCTTCGTCAAAATCTTCGCCCGCAAGGGCTCCGGCACCGTGATCGGCGGCGTCGTGGTGGGGCCGAACGCCTCCGAGCTGATCTTCGCCATCTCCCTCGCCGTCACCCAGAAACTGCACGTCGACGACGTCGCCAGCACCTTCACCGTGTACCCGTCACTGAGCGGCTCGATTTCCGAAGCGGCCCGGCGCCTGCACGTCCACATGTAGCCCGGGCGCCCCACGTCAGAAGGGTCCAACGGCCATCGCCGTTGGACCCTTCTGCTTATCCGCTTATCCGCTTAGAACGGGTAGGGGGCGATGTCCGGACGCACCGTGAGCCACTGGATTTCCGTGAAGGACTCCATATTGGCGTGGTGCCCGCCGATCCGGGAGCCGTTGCCGGAGTTCTTCGTGCCTCCGAACGGTGAGTTCGCCTCGTCGGACACTGTTTGTTCGTTGATGTGGACCTTCCCGGAGTCCAGCTGGTCGGCGATGGTCATGGCCATGCCCACATCGCCCAGGATGCCGATCGAGAGCCCGTATTCGTTGCCGTTGGCGAGGGCCACGGCTTCCTCCACGGTGGAGAACTTCATCACCGGGGCTACGGGGCCGAAGATCTCGTCCTTCCACGCCGGGCTGGCCACGTCGAGGTCGGCGAGGACGGTGGGCTGGTAGAACCTGCCGTCGTGGGTTCCGCCGGCCGCCAGCCGGGCCCCGCCCTGCACGGCGTCCTGGACGATCGAATCGATCCGGTGCAGCTGCTTATCGTCGATGATCGGCCCCAGCGCCACGGTCCCGCTCGTCGGGTCTCCAACGGGAAGATGCGTGGCCTTCTCCGCCAGGGCGCTGACATAGTCATCGTAGATGTCCTCATGGACGATGTGGCGCCCGGCGGCCATGCAGATCTGGCCCTGGTGCATGAAGGAGCCGAAGGCCGCGGCGGAGGCGGCCTTCGGCAGGTCAGCGCCCGGCAGCACAATAAGCGCGTTGTTGCCGCCGAGCTCCAGGTGCGCGCGTTTGAGCAGCCGCCCGGCCGCCTCGCCAATCTTCCGCCCGGCCGCCGTCGAGCCGGTGAAGGCGATGACGGCGACCTCGGGGGCCTCGACGACGGCGGCGCCGATCTCGGCTCCGCCGGGCAGCAGCGCCAGCACCCCGGGTGGCAGTCCGGCCTCCTCGAAGATCCGGACCAGGGTAACCCCGCCGCAGACGGCCGTGCGGGGATCCGGTTTGAGCAGCACGGCATTGCCGAGGGCCAGCGCCGGGGCGACGGCACGGATGGAGAGGATCAGCGGGAAGTTGAACGGCGCAATCACGGACACGACGCCGGCCGGACGCCGGCGGGCGAAGGACCAGCGGTTTTCGTTCGAGGTGAGGACGTCCCCGGCCGGGAGCGAGGGCAAAGCCGAGGCGTCGTAGCATTCGTTGGCCGCAATGTGCGTCTCCAGTCCTGCTTTGGGCCCGATGCCGCCGGACTCGCGCACGATCCATTCCTGGATCTCGGCGGCATGCTCCTCCCAGAGCATCCCGGCGCGGCGCAGCACGGCGGCGCGGTCCTCGGGGTTGAGTTTCGCCCAGTCCTTTTGGGCGGCCGCCGCTGTTGTGGCGGCTTCGCGGACATTGTCGGCGGAGGCGAGGCCGTAGCTGCCGAGCGATTCGCCGGTGGCGGGCTCGATAGCGTCGGCTGTCCCGCCGCCTCCGGGGCGCCAGCCGTTGAGGTAGATCTTTCCCTCCCAGAGGGAGGCGTCAAGCAGGGACATGTCCTGTCCTTTCATCGTGGGTGAGTCGTGTGCTGGAGCATTGGATTGGAGTCTTGCTCGAAGTTGATCCGCAGGACGGGTTTGATCGTGCTGCCGGATTTGCTGTCCGCCATGGCCTGGGTGATCTCGTCCACGGAATAGAACTTCACCAGCCGGTCGAAGGGGAAGCGGCCCTGTTGGTAGAGGCTGATCAGCGCCGGGATGAGCCGTGCGGAAGCGGAAGAGCCACCCAGGGTCCCGACGATCCGCTTGCCCCAGAGGGTCCGGAGGTGGTCCACCGAAAACCGTGCCCCGGCGGGAGCGCCGCCGATCAGGACGAGGGTGCCAAGCATGCCGATGACTTCGGCGGCCTCCTCCAGGACCCGGATGGAGCCGGTGCACTCAAGCACGTAGTCGGCCGGACCGCCGCAGATCCTCCGGATTTCCTCGATTGCATCGGATGTACCGGAATTGATGGTGTGCGTTGCCCCGAGTTCACGGGCCAGTTCCAGCCGCGAGTCGTGCAGGTCGACGGCAATGATGATGGCGGCCGGGGTGTTCCGGGCTGCCATGACCGCGGCCAGTCCGACGGCGCCGGCACCGTAGACCACGAGCGATTCGCCCGGTTCCGGCCTGGCCGTGTTGAACACTGCGCCGGCGCCGGTGGCGATGCCGCAGGCCAACGGTCCCACCAGCTCCAGAGGGACGTCCTTGTCCACCTTGACGAGGGAGGACGCGGTGACGAGCGAGTGGTCGGCGAAGGAGGACTGGCCGAAGAAGTGTCCGGAAATCGGGGTGCCGTCGGCCCGGGCGTAGCCGCTGGTCCCGGCGTCGGGTCCCTGGAAGCGGTGGCCGCCCACGAGGGCCTCGCCCAGCCGCGCGCAGTAGCGGTTCTCGCCGCGCAGGCAGTTGCGGCACTCCCCACAGAAAGGCCATCCAATGATCACGTGGTCTCCGGGGGCCACCCTCGTAACGCCGGTGCCGACCGCCTCCACCACTCCGGAGCCCTCATGGCCGAGTACCCCGGGCAGCGGGAAGGGCATATCTCCGGCCTGGGTGTTGGCGTCGGTGTGGCAGACGCCGGAGGCGACCACCCGCACCAGCGCCTCGCCCTGTCCGGGGGCATCGACAAAGAGCTCCTCGCGGACAAACGGCGCGTCCTTCGATTCGACCACCAGTGCGTTGATCTTCATATTCCATTCCTCGGATAGCCGGTTGCAGTCGGTGACGGATGGCGGCGGCGCGTTACCGCGGGAGGGCGCGGACCCGTTTGGGCCCACCCACGTTCTCCGTGCGAACGATGTAGCCCACCGGGAAGAGCTGGATCCCGGTGGTCCTGGTGATGGTGCCCCAGAGGCCGCGGGGAAGCCAGATAGCCCCGGCCACGCCGACGATGCCGAGGACGATGAGGTACCAGGATCCATAGCCGGCCAGCAGTTGCTGCAGGAGGAAGAACACGATCGCGCCGACGATAGGGCCCTCGAGGTAGCCGATGCCCCCCACAATGACGATGAAGATCATGTATGCCGACCACTGGACGCTGAAGATGGCGGCCGGCTGGACGCTGAGGGAATCGATGATGAGGATGCCGCCGGCAGCGCCGCAGCCTGCGGCGGAGATCAGATAGACCAGCCGCTTGGACCAGGTCACGTCCACGCCGTTCGCGCGTGCCGCCGTCTCGTCGTCGCGCACCGCAGTCAGTGCCAGTCCGGTCCGTCCGCGCATCAGCAGATAGCACCCGAGTATGGTCACCGCGGCCAGGGCCAGGGCGGCCCAGTAGGTCATGGCGCCGCGGAGAACCGGGTCCATCCGGTTCAGCCCGGGCAAGGATTTTCCGCTGGCTCCGCCGAGGCTGTCGATGCGGATGATGATCAGCCGGTAGGCCTCCGCAATCACCCACGTGCCCACAGCGAAATAGTCGCCGCGCAGCCGGAATGCCAGCCATGACGTCGGGATGGCGAACACCGCGCAGCTCAGGGCAGCCAGCGGGATGGCGAGGAAGGGCTGGACACCGAGGTTGGCAAAGGCGAGCACGGTGTAGGCGCCAACCCCCACATAGGCTTGCTGGCCCACCGACACCATCCCGCCGAAGCCCGCGAGCAGGTTCCACATGCTCGCCATCACCAGCAGTACGAAGAAAGTGACCATGGAACTGGTGGTTCCGGTGTAGGCCACATAGGGGAGGGCGGCGAGGACGAGGACGGCAGCGACCAGGAGGGCGGCGGTGGCCTTGGCTGCCTTTCCGGAGCGGACGACCGAGACATCAAGGAGGGCGGGGCGCTGAATCGTCGTCATACTGCCCTCTGCGGGATCAGGCCCTGAGGGCGGAAGGCGAGCACGGCCAGGAACACGAGGTGCCCGGCAAGGAGGGTGCTGGACGGGTCAACCTGGGCGGCGAAGGCCTGGGTCAGGCCCAGGACGGCGCCGCCCGCCAAAGTGCCCCAGAGCGATCCGAGCCCGCCGATGACCACAGCCTCGAAGGCGAAGAGCAGCTGTGTGGGTCCGGTCGAAGGGTCGAAAGACGATCTGGCCCCGGACATGATGCCGGCTAAGGCGACGGTCCCGAACGCGATGGCCGTGGCGATCGCATAGAGATGCCGGGAGTTGGCGCCGACGAGGGACGCCGTGTCGGCGTCGTCGGAGACCGCGCGCATCATACGGCCGGTCCGGGTCCGGGTCAGGAACAGCTGCACCCCGGAGATGACGGCGATGGCCAGACCCAGCGTGAGCAGCCCCAGATACGACACGGAGAGGGACGCGCCCAGACGGAATGCTCCGGTGTTCAGGGCGCCAAGGTCGATGGTCCGGGTGTCGGCCGAGAAGACCTGGAGCAGCCCGTTCTGGATGATGATGGACAGGCCGAAGGTCACCAGCAGGGTGGAGAGCGGTCCCGCCTTCAGGCTGCGGCTGAACAGGCCACGCTGGGTGGCATAGCCGAACAGGGCGAACAGCGGCAGGGCGATCACGATCACCAGCCACAGCGGCAGGACCGTGGCACCCAGCAGCACCACGACGAGGTAGGCCGCGGCGACGGCCAGGTCCCCGTGGGCGAGGTTGACCATGCGCATTACGCCGAACATGAGGGACAGCCCCGCGGCGAAGAGGGCGTAGAGGCCACCCAGCATTACGCCCTGGACGAGGGTATTGAGAAATTCCATGTCAGTGTCTTTCCCCGCCCGCTCTTTCCCCGCCGGTTCTTTCCCCGCCGGGGGGGCCGCCCGGCCGGCCGCCGGAGGACGCGAGGCCGAAGTACGCCTGTTCGATCTGGGCCGCTGAAAGGTCCCCGGGCTTGCCGGAGAGTACGTCCCGGCCCTCCAACAGGCAATGCACCAGGTCCGCCGCGGCCAGGGCCTGGGACACGTCCTGTTCGACGACGAGCACGGCAGTTCCGCCGGCGACGATATCCGGCAGCAGTGCGTACATCTGCTTGACCACGGCCGGGGCAAGCCCGAGAGACAGCTCGTCGATGAGGAGGACTTTCGGGTTGCCCACCAGGGCACGGCCGATGGCCACGGCCTGCTGCTGCCCGCCGGACAGGGACGCGGCGTTCTGCCTGGCACGCTCCCGCATCCAGGGGAACAGGTCCATCACGGACTCCACGTTCCAGCGGCCCGACGCGGCACGGTAGGTGCCGGTTTCCAGGTTCTCCCGCACGGTCAGCGATTTGAACAGCCGCCGGCCCTCCGGGACCAGGCAGATTCCCGCACGCATGCGGAGGTGTGCCGGAAGCCGGGTCACATCCGTGCCGCTGACAGAGATGCGTCCACGGGAGGCGGCGTGGGATCCGGCGATGGCGCGCATCAGTGTGGATTTGCCGGCGCCGTTGGCACCGATCACCGCCACGGTCTGCCCGGCCTCGACGGACAGGCTGAAATTCCGGACGGCGTGCAGTTGGCCATGGTGGACGTCGAGCCCTTCGACCGCAAGGAGCGTCACGGCCGCCCCCCGGCGTCGTGGTGTGGTTCGCTCTGGCCATCCTGGAACTCGGCCGTCTCCGGGCCGGCCCCGAAGTACAGCTCCAGGACGGCAGGGTTCCGGAGCACCTCCTCGGGGGTTCCGTCGGCGACGAACCTGCCGCCTGCCAGGCACAGCAGCCGGTCCACCGTCCGCACCAGGGCATGGACCACATGCTCGATCCAGACCACGGCCACCCCGCTTTCCCGGACGTCACGGATCAGCGCGACGAGCTCAATCACTTCCGGTTCGGTCAGGCCGCCGGCGACCTCGTCCAGCAGCAGAAGACTGGGGCCGGTGGCCAGTGCGCGCGCCACTTCGAGCCGCTTGCGCTGCAGAAGGGACAGAGCCCCGGCGCGCTGGTTGGCGGTTGCTTCAAGTCCCGAGAGGGCCAGCACGGTGGCGGCCTTGTCGTAGGCCGTCTGGCCGCGCAGTCCGGCGCCCTGGGTCGCGGCGACCAGGGCATTTTCGAACACGGTCATCTTCTCGAACGGCCGCGGGATCTGGTAGGTCCGGCCGATGCCGGCACGGCAGCGTTGCTGCGCCGGCGCACTGGTGATGTCGACGCCGTCGAATGTGACCCTTCCGGTGTCCGGCTTCAGGTCACCGGACACCATGGCGAAGAGACTTGTCTTCCCCGCCCCGTTCGGACCTACGACGCCGACGGCGTCCCCGGCTCCGACGGACAGCGACAGAGCTTCGGCCACGACAACCTGGCCGAAGCGCTTGCCCAGTCCACTAAGTTCAAGCAAGGGACTCACGCGTTAGTCGCCTGGAGATCCCCGCCGACAGGCACATCCTTGTTGGCGGAGTTGTCCACGATCGTAATGTCCCACGGGAACTTGGTGCCCTTGCGCCACTGCCCGCCCACGGGGTGCTGGATGGCGATGCCCGGCTGGGGGCCCTTGGTGAAGTCCAGCGGGCCGCTCATGCCGGTGGTGTTCATTTTCTGCAGCTTGTCCGCGACGTCGTTCTTGTCCTTCGGATCGGAAGCCTTCTTGAATGCCTCGACCGCGATTTCGAAGAGTGAGTAGACGGAGCCGAGGGCCTGCGTCCACTGCTTTCCGGTCTCCTGGGCGAACTTGTCCGCGAGCTGCTGGGCCGTGGTGCCGTCGAGGCTGGACTTGTAGGGGTGGCTGGGGCTCCACCAGATGTCAGTGGCGATGTTGTTGGTCAGCTCTCCCAGGGCTTCGGCCTCGGAGGGGAACAGCATGACCTTGGCCACGGTAGCCAGCTTGGGACGGTAGCCCTGCTGCGCGGCTTGCTTCCAGAAGGTCTGGAAGTCCGGCGGGATGGGGGTGCAGGTGAACAGCTCGGCATTGGCGGCCTTGAACTTGGAAATTTGTGAGCTGAAGTCGGTCGCCCCGTCCTGGTACGCGCCGCCGTCAATCATTGTGTACCCGGCTTTTTCGGCCAGGGGAGTGAGGCCCTTACGGAAGGCGTTGGCATCCGTGTCGTCCGGCCAGAGTGCAGCAACGTTCTTATTGGCGACGCTCATCCGGTCCCACATCGGGACGAAGCAGTCGGCAAATTCCTGCATGCCGAAGAAGAACAGGGTGGTGTATTTGAAGCCTTCGCCGTCCTTGCCTCCGCGGCCATGGAACCAGGCCTCCCACGGGGCGATCGTGGTGATGTTGGGGATGCCCGAGGCCTCGCACTGGTCTGCCACCGGGTTGGTGGTGTCCGGTGTTCCTGAGCCGACGACGATGTCCACCTGGTCCTGCGTGATCAACTCCTTGGTCGCCGAGGTGGCGCGCGTCGAGCTGGACTGGGTGTCCTTGACGATGATCTCAATCTTGCGGTTGGAACCGCCGGCGGTGAAGCCGTTGGAGAGGGCCTGCTGGATCTGCTTGACCACAAAGTTGTCCGCGTTGGCGAAGCTGGCCAGCGGACCGGTCTGCGGACTGACGAAGCCGATCTTCAGGACACCGCCCGCAGAGCTGGCGGAAGAAGAGGAGCCTTTGAGCCCGTCGCAGCCGACGAGGGCGGAGGAACCTCCGATGGCCGCGGCGCTCAGGCCCAGGACCTTTAGCAGCTGACGGCGATCCATACCGCCGACGATGTTTGAGCACATGTCCGTCTCCTTCGACGAAAGCTGAACTTGCCGGCGGGCAGGAAGCCAGGAACCATACCCGGTGTGTTGCTTAAATGAACGATCATTTCATCGGAATGAACATCGTTCTGACCAAGATATTCCCGGGACGACGTTCCGTCAAGGGTCCGCGTTGACTCATAGAAAACCTCCGCGTAGCCGGATACGTTGCCTCAGTTGAAAACCTCCGCGTAGCGGCGTGGTTCACGGCGGTGGCAGCGGATGAGGGTTATGCCCGTTTTCATGGAGCTAACGATGGCCCAGCGCCAGGCTGTGACGAAGAAGAAAGCCCTCGCCTACAAGAGCGTCGATCGTGCAGGGAAGACCCGGATCCTGAACGAGCTGGTCGAGTTGACCGGTTGGCACCGCGACTACGCCCGGACGGCCCTGCGGGAAGCCCTGGTCCTGAAGATCGTGAAGCCCAGACCGGGCAGGACGCCGGTCTACGGTCCGGATCTGCTGCCGCCGCTGATCAAGTGCTGGGCGGTACTGCGCGCCCCTGCCGGCAGGCTGCTGGCACCGATGCTGCCGGTCCTGGTGCCGCTGCTGCGCCGGGACAAGGAGCTCGCGGTCACCGATGACCAGGCCGCACTGCTGATGCGCATGAGCGCCGCAACCATCGACCGCAAGCTCGCCGGCGAACGGGCGAAACTCTTCCCGCGGGGACGCTCACACACCAAGCCCGGCACCCTGCTGAAATCCCAGATCCCGGTCCGGACCTGGGCCGAATGGGACGACGCCGTGCCGGGATTCGTGGAGATCGATCTGGTCGGCCACGAGGGAGGCAACAGCTTCGGGGAGTTCTGCTTCACCCTGACCGTGACCGATATTTCCACCGGATGGACGGTGAACCGGTCCGTGCGGAACAAGGCGGCCAAATGGGTCTTCGAGGCCCTCGAGCACGTCACCGCCGTGTTCCCGTTCCCGATCATCGGAATCGATTCGGACAACGGCTCGGAGTTCATCAACGACCATCTGCTGGCCTACTGCCGTGCGCACCAGATCACCTTCACCCGGTCCCGGCCCGGGAACAAGAACGACGGCGCCCACGTGGAGCAGAAGAACTGGGCCAGGGTCCGTGAACTGGTCGGATACCTGCGCTACGACACCCCCGCGGAGCTGGAGAAACTCAACGAGATCTGGGAACTGGACCGGATCTTCACCAACTACCTGCTGCCCCAGCAAAAACTCATCGAGAAAGAGCGGCACGGCGCGAAAGTGACCAAAAAGCACGACGCACCGGCCACACCCCACCAGCGCGCGGTCCGGCACGAGAAGATGAGCAAGCGCCCAATCATCCGGATGAACGCCGCCTTCAAACAGATCAAACCCGGCGCTCTCTCACGCCAAATCATGGCACTCACCGCCCAGCTGGAAACACTGGCCAGAGCCAAACAACCGGCCACCGTCAAACCCGTCAACACAGCTTGGAACAACTGAAAGTTCCGGAAGTATTGCAATGAGGCAACGAAGCACTCATCCGGAGGTTTTCAGATGAGGCAACGAATCACCCTTCCCGGAGGTATTGCAATGAGGCAACAGGGGGTCCAAAGTCCGGCTGTGGACGGCCGGGCCGGGGCGGGGACTCCGCCTTATTTTTGCTTCGATTGTTCCTTTAAGGACGTGGTCCGGGGGAAAGTGTGGACGATCCACAGTGTGCAGTCGCCGCCGTCGGCCTGCCATCGGTGGGCCTGGTCCGCTGCGTAGGTGACGTAGGTGCCGGCGTGGACCAGGACCTGCTGCCCGATCGGGCCCAGCCAGATGGCGCCGGTCCGGATGAACACATGCTCGCGCGTGCCGACGCCGTGCGAGACGGAGAGCTGCACCTTGCCGTTGTGGAAGGTCTTCGAATGGATTTCCACCATTCCGGAGCCCACCAGCTGCCGCCGCAGGACATGTCCGACGGCGGCCTCATCGGTGATTTCCTCGCCGTCGCCGTCCAGAACGATCTCCACCGAGGGGACCTCGGGGGGCGTCAGAAGCTCGGTGACGGGAACCTCGAACGTCTGGGCAATCGCTTGCAGGGTGTCCAGGTTGGGATTGGTCTGGCCGCGCTCGACTTTGAAGAGAGTGCCCTTGGCGACGCCGGACTTTTCGGCAAGCTGGGAAAGCGAGAGTCCGTGCATGTCGCGCAGCTTGCGGATATTGAACGCCAAAAAGTCCAGGAGCTCAGTCATGGAATCATTGTGCACCACGCGGTGCACCCGCGCGGCGCACGGGCTGTGGGACGGTCACTGGGGACGTTGGGCCCTATCTCGTGCCCACCGGGCGCCGACACACTGGGACATGGCCAAGATCTACATCCCCTACGGGAGTGTTGAAGGACAGACAGCCCAGATCGCGGGGTACATTTCCGAGCTGATCCGGGCCCACGGCCACGAGGCAGAAACGGCGGACCTCAAGCACTCCGGGCACACCCTGCCGCGCGGGTACGACGCCGTGATCGTGGCGGCATCGGTGCACATGGGCAAACACGAGGGCTACGTCACGGACTTTGTCAAGAAGAACCGCGGGGAGCTGGAGCGCCTCCCGTCCGCCCTGATCTCGGTCAGCCTGGCCGCCCACGGGGACGGGGGAAACGCCGAGAGCTACGTCGCGAAGTTCGAGGAGGAGACCGGCTGGCACCCGGCCCATGTCGGGATGTTCGGCGGCGCGCTGCTGTACACCCACTACAACTTCCTCAAACGCCAGCTCATGAAGAGGATCACCAGGGACAAGGGTTCCCCTGGCCTGGATACGTCCCGCGATTATGTGTACACCGAGTGGGACGGCGTCCAGCGGTTCACCGAGGATTTCCTGGCCGGACTGGCTGCCCCGTCGAGTTAGGAACAGGGGCAGTCCAGCTGGGAACAGGCATACGGCTCAGGAGCAGGCGTAGGGCGGAACCGTGTCCCCGGCGCTGAAGGGCGTGAACCAGTGCTCGAAGCCCAGCCTGTCGGCGTCGTCCTCGAGCACGTCGAGGCTGTCCGAGTAGAGGGCCTCACTGTCGGCGTCCTCCAGCAGGACTTCTTCAACCTGTGCCCGCCAGTCCTCCGGGAGGTCGAGTTCGTAGATGTCCTCGGTGATCTCCGCCTGATCGAGCAGGCAGCGGACGGCCAGTTCGGCTGCGAGGGATCCGGGCGCGGTCCAGCCGCGGACCAGGGAGGCGGTGACGTCGGAGGCGACCACGATGAATTTCTGGGTGAATTTCGAGTCGTAGCTGGACGCGAACTGGGGCGGCAGCGAGGACAGCACCGAGGTCCCGGCGATGTCTTTCGGGGTGATGGTCTCCAGCCGGCTCAGGGTTCCCAGATCGCGGAAGAGCTGGTCGATGAGGATGCTCGATGAGTTCCACAACAGCCCTGCCAGGAGGCGCGTCTGGCTCACCGCTTTTTGGCGTTCCTCCGGCGAGACGGCGGCCATTTCCTCCAGGTCTTCCGGATCGAACTGGAGCCGCTGCTCCGGGGTCATGTCATCCGGGTGGGGATCGAGGCCCAGCAGTTCCAGGCCCAGCCCGGTCAGCTTGCCGGCGTCAGCCAGGAGTTCTTCAGTGATGTCGTCGTCGTCGGCGCTCATGGCCCCGATGCTACCCGCCATCCGCTCCCGGCCCGATTCGCGTTACGCACACCTGTGCGGCCGGATCAGGCCGCAGCCGCCCGGATATTCCCCGATGCCGAACTGCCCCGCGCCATCCGGGCGGACACGAGATAGACGATCCCGGCGATCAGGGGGACCACGCTGGCCGCGGTGAGCGACGCGACCGGGCCCGACCTGCCGATGATCGTGATGAGCAGCGGCAGCACACCCAGTGACACCAGCAGCCAGCCGGCCAGGGCGGTCCGCTTCAGGCCGAGCACGGCGGCCGGGAACGCCAGGGCGATGACGCTGACGGCGATCACGGGTCCGTTGTCGCTGATGAAGCTGCGCAGGGCCGCGGGATCGAAGGCGAGCCAGACGCAGGCCGCGATGAAGGCAGACGTGAGGGCGATCAGCAGGGGAGCGGTCGGGGCCGGCCAGAACCAGGCCGCGACGGCAAGGATGAGCATGGGCAGCACCCAGGCGAGGGTCATCAGCAGGCCGGCATTTCCGCCCGGATCCGACATCGCGTAGCCCCCGATGAAGAATCCCCCGAGAACGGTGAACACCGCCATGATGGCCGCCCCGGTCCATTTCAGCGCTGTGGCCCGGCGCAACGGATCCTTCTGTCGTGCGAAGACAATGCCCAGCACGACGGCGACCACAATGATCGCGCCGAGGGCCAGGATGATGGGGACGTTCACGGGGTGCCTCCTGCGGACCTACGGGATCTAGGTTCAGTACACGCCGGAGGCGAGGGCTGGCCAAGGGCAGAAAGACCCGTCTGGCTGATCGACAGTGGTCGCGCTTAAGTCCGGCGTGCCCCGTTCTTGAGGCGCTACGGTCGGCTCAACTGACGGTTAAACTCCTGCTGCCACCGCGCTTTGCTCTGCCTCTCGCTCAACCTTCGGTCCATGGTCCACTTGCTGTCCCATGTGTCGAAGTTGGCCTTGAAGGTGGGCACGTAGTAGATCGACCCCCTCCAGCGGGTTCTTGCCCTGAACTTTCGCAAGAGGCCGAACATGAGCCATGCGACGATCAGAATTACGACCAGGAAGAATATCGTCTCCACGGGCAACCAGTCCTCGAAGGGGTTTAATGCCCCCAGTTTAATCCAACTAGCACCGGATCACGAAGCGTGCCGCTTCCCATCGGCAGTGCCACTGCCCGCATCGCTGTCCGGCGAACAGGAGTTCTGTTCGCCGGGATTAACCAGTGTCTAAGCCCCGGAGAATCAGGGCGCATCTGACCGACCCTGGCCGGACTCGGACTGGCCGCGTGGTCAGGGCGTAAGTCCTCTACCTCCGGGCAAGCCGCAAATGCATAATGTCGCCATGTTTCCTTTCGTGCTAATAGCAATCCTCTTACTGGTCTTGTTGTGGCAGTACATCTTGGCTGGGCTCGGCCTTTGGGTGCTCGTGCTCATTATGCGCGCCATGATCAACTGGGCGGTGGCCTACCCGAAGCCGAGCTACCCCCCGGACGCCCGTCCAGACACGGCCTGTGGCCATGCCTGTCCAGACGCGTCCTCGACCCAAACCCGTCCGGACCCGGCCTGAGCCCAAGCGTGCGCGCGAGATGCCCGCGCCCGAATACCTGCCCAGATGGAATGCGAGCCACCGGCTTGACGCAGCCCGCGAGCATGCCCAGTGGCAGAAGAGGTTCGACAACGCAGCTCAGTAAGACCCGGCCGGGCAGGGGGTCGACAATTTGCCCGCTCACGGATGCGCGGGCAACGTGCTGAAGTCTGCCTCAGCATTACCCGGGCTTCTGGTGATGTGGGCCGCCGCAGGTATTGGGGATTGGCGAGGCGGGCAATTACTACCGTTGATGGATAAACCCCGGTACTATGAAGATCGACTCCTATTGGAGTCGGCATCAATTGGGGGAAACATTGCGCTCCAGCCGAGCCATCTCATCGGCCAACATTCAGCAGGCACAGGCTTCGAAGCTGGACTCGTCCAGGCATCCGCTGCGCCCTGGCCCCTTAACCCCGTAGCCCCGCTGTTCATCGGCGACGACGGCGCGGTCCGGTCCGGCCTGCGCCAGCCTTCACCCCCGGATGACGGTTGCCGACATGGCAGCCCGGCCCATAATTACAAACTTCAAGGAGATCCACATGACCTATGCCCCGCAACAGCAGTACGCCGCCCCTCCCGCCGGAGCCGTCCCGCTCGCGGCACCCCTGTACGGTGCGTCCCTGCCGGACGCCGTTTCGAGGTTCTTCAAGAAGTACGCGACCTTCTCCGGGCGCGCGAGCCGAAGTGAGTACTGGTGGTGGGCGCTTGTCTCCGGCGTGGTATCGATGATCTTGAACTTCAGCATGCTCGCCGCAGGCGTGCCCGGCGCGAAAATGGCCGCCGACGGCACCAGCGTTCCCGGCCCCGGCTACATCATTGTGCTGATCCTGGCAGTCATCTGGTTTGCCGCGGTCATCGTCCCGTCCCTGGCCCTGATGGTCAGGCGGCTCCATGATGCGAACTTCAGCGGCTGGATGGCACTGCTCGGCCTCGTCCCGTTCGCCGGCGGCATCATCCTGATTGTCTTCACCGTGATGGAGTCCAAGCCGGCCGGCCAGCGCTTCGACGCACCCGGCCTGTAGACCGGCGCCAGGACGCGCCCTGATCCGGCACGAACCACCAACCCGAAGGCCCCGCTGTCAGTGACGGCGGGGCCTTCTTTTCTCTCCCGGGACCTTGTCTGCCGCTCGAACGGATCCGCATGTCCCGAACGCAGGGTGGTCATCAGGTGCTATCCCTCTAACCTCATCGGTTCCCCATTCCCGTTCGGATGCTTTGAGCACACTTACTCTCACCGGACCGTGATCTTGATTCCCGCGACCGCCCCGGTCCAGGGCCCGGTGGGGTCGTAGCGGGTCAGGTGGGCGCTGACGTACCCCTTCTGGAGTTGGACGACCTGCGACTGGGCTCCTGAGCAATCGACGTCGAACACGACGTGCTCGGTGCCGCCCTTGGTGTCCTGGGAGAGGGACATCTGGGCTTGGGGGGTGCCCACGCACGCCGTGGTGACCGTGTGGGGACCGGCAGTCATGACGGTTGCCGCTTTGCTGAAGCCCACCCCGGGCCCGTCGGCCGGGCCGGAGTCGGCGAGGAGCACAGACCCCGGGGCCCCCGAAAGGCGCCTTTCGAGTTCGGCGTAGTTGCGGGCTTCCGCGGCCAGGATGTCCGGGCCCTTGGACGGGACGGCAGGCGCGGGCCGGCGGCTTTGCCCGGCCGCCGTCGGCTGCGGATCCCCGCTGCCCTCAGGATCCCCGGTGCCCTCATAGGCACAGGCGGCCACACCGCCGGCCAACACCACGCCAACCATGAGCGCCGCAGCACAGCGGACCGTTCTTGTTCCCCCCGGACCAGACATGGGCCGAGTCTACGGCCCGTCCCCGGAATGGCAAGTCATCTCGACCTGGCGGGCCAGGCGGCGGGCCGTTGCGGGCGGCACGTGAAATTATCGACCGAACCGCGGCCGTTGAATGGACGTTTCACGCCACGCCAATCTCAGGCCACGGCCCCCTGAAAGTGCTTTTCGATGAGCCCCTTGATGTCGTCATGGCAGCCGCCGCATCCTGTCCCGGCGCGGGTGGCGCCGGAGACGTCGGCCACCGTCCCGCAGCCGTCGGTCACCGCAGCAGCAATCCTGGTCCCGCTGACCCCGGCGCACCGGCAGACGGTCCGCTCGGGATCAACCGCCCGGGCTGCGGCCGCCTGGTCCGGTCCGTCGAGGCGCAGCAGCAGGGACCGGTCCGCGGGGAGCTCGGCACCGCGCTCGAAAAGCTGCACCAGCTCGGCCGCGGTGCGGGGCATGCCCACCGCCACCAGGCCCGCAAGCACTCCGGCCCGGGTGGTCATCTTCACGTACCGGCCGTGCTCGGGATCGGCCCACTGCGCGATCTGCAGCCGGGCCCGGCCGTTCACGGACCCGGCAGTCAGGGCTTCCTCATCCCACGGGTCGGCGGAAACATCCCCGGCCACGGCCATGTTCAAGCCGCGGGCCTTGAGCACCACCACACCCGGCAGTTCGGCCGGCAGCGCCGGAAAAGCCTCAGCCTCCGGCGTCCCGGACGCCAGCAGCGTCAGGTACTCGGCGAGCCATTCGGCCTGCCGCCAGCCCGGGCCCACCAGTCCGGACGGGCCGCGTGCGGTGCGGCACTGAAGGCATTCCGGATCGGGGCAGCGGACCTCGGCGCAGTCGCCGATCGCAAAGATGTGCGGCTCGTGGTGCGCCCGGAGCTTGTGGTCCACCAGGATCCCGGCCGCCGTCGACAGGCCGCAGCCTTCGGCGAGCTCGGTCCGCGGCCGGACGCCGCAGGAGAGCACCAGCAGGTCGCCGTCGATCGCGGACGCGTCGTCCAGCAGCAGCGCCGAGAAGCCGCCGTCGGGAGCGTTGTGTTCCACGCCGGTGGAGCGCGCGTTGCCGGCCACCCGCACGCCGCAGGTCCGCAGCGACGCCGCGAGCACGGCGCCGCCGCCGCGGTCGATGTTGCGGCCCAGCGGATGCGGGCCGTTGTGCACCACCGTGACCGTGGCGCCTTCCTCCGCCGCCGCGAGGGCCGTCTCCAGGCCCAGCACGCCGCCGCCCAGCACCACCACTCGCCTGCCGCCGGCCACTGCCGCCTGCAGCACCGAGGCATCGCGCAGGTCCCGCAGCGCGGTGATGCCCGCGGGCAGTACGGGTGCGGCGGGGTCCGGGTTGAGCCCGGTGAGGTTGGGGATCACCGGGCGGGAGCCGGTGGCGAAGACCAGCCGGTCGTAGCCGGGGGTGCTGCCGTCGCTGAGAATCAGCTGCTGCCGGGCGCGGTCCACGCGGCGGACCCGGACGCCCAGCCGGACGTCGACGCCGTCGGCCATCAGGGCGGCGGCGTCGGACAGTGCCAGGGCCGCCGCCGTGGTCCGGCCGACCCCAAGATCCGCCACGAGCACGCGGTTGTACGCGGCCTCTGCCTCCTCGCCGACCACCGTGAGGTGCACGAGTCCGCTGCGGACCGCCGGCAGCAGTTCGTCGACCAGCCGCGCGGCCACCGGCCCGAAGCCCACAACAACAATGCGTTCAGTCATGAGGCACCTTCCTTCTGCAGTTCGTCGGCGCGGAGATTGGCAGCGCCGGGACGGACCCAGACCCGGGTGAACTTGAACTCCGGCATTCCGGAAATCGGGTCCGTGGCCGCCTCCGTGAGACGGTTGGCGCTCTCCAGCTCCGGGAAGTGGAACGGCAGGAACACCGTTTCGGGCCGGATGTCCGTGCTCAGCTCGGCACGGCAGGACACCTCGCCCCGCCCGTTGGAAATGGCGACGACGTCGCCCTCGGCGATGCCCTGCGCGGCGGCCGCCGCAGGGTGGATCTGCAGCCGTGCCTCCGGCTGGGCCCCGGCCAGCGCGGCCACCCGCCGGGTCTGCGCACCGGACTGGTAATGCTCCATCAGCCGCCCGGTAATAAGGGTCATCGCCGTGCCGGCCCGGCCGGCAGCGGCCGCAGCATCGGCGGAAGCCGAGGCAACAGCACGCCGGCGGGGCGTCACCGGAGTGAACACGGCCCGCCCGTCCGCGTGGGCAAAGGAGTCCAGGAAGAGCCGCGGGGTCCCGGCGCTGCCGGCGGGGTAGGGCCAGTAGGCCGCTTCGCCGCGGTCCAGCATGGCGTAGTCGATTCCGGAGTAGTCGGCCAGGCCGCCGGAGGACGCGAGCCGCAGTTCCTCGAAGACGGTCTCCGGGTCCTCGCTGAACATCGCGGGTGCGTCCAGCAGTTCGGCCAGCCGGGTCATGATCCACAGTTCGCTGCGCACCCCGGGCGGGGGAGCGATCGCCCGGCGGCGGCGGAGCACCCGGCCCTCCAGATTGGTCAGGGTGCCTTCCTCCTCGGCCCACTGGGTGACCGGCAGGACCAGGTCCGCCTCCGCGGCGGTCTCGGAGAGGAAGAAGTCGCAGACCACCAGGAAATCCAGGCTCCGCAGGCCGGCGATGACGGCGTTGGCGTCCGGCGCGGACACCGCCACATTGGCGCCGTGCACGAAGAGGCAGCGGACGCCGTCGGGCTGTCCCAAGGACTTCAGGAGCTGCACGGCGGGGAGTCCCGGGCCGGGGATGAGTGATTCCGGCACGCCCCAGACGGCGGCGACGTGGGCACGTGCGCCGGGGTCGGTGATCTTGCGGTAGCCGGGGAGCTGGTCCGCCTTCTGGCCGTGTTCTCGGCCGCCCTGGCCGTTGCCCTGCCCGGTGAGCGTGCCGTAGCCGCTGCGGGCGGATCCGGGCAGGCCCAGCAGCAGCGAGAGGTTGATGGCGGCGGTGGCGGTGTCCGTGCCGTCGACGTGCTGTTCCACGCCGCGGCCGGTGAGGATGTAGCTGCCGCCCTTGCGGGAGCCGTCGGCGAGCCGGCGCGCCGTTTCGCGGATCAGTCCGGCGGGGACGCCGGTGAGGGACTGCACGCGTTCGGGCCAGTGGGAGGCGACGCTGCGGACCAGAGAGTCGTAGCCGGCGGTGCGGGCCGCGATGTAGCCGGCGTCGGCCAGGCCCTCGTGGATCACGACGTGGGAGAGGCCCAGCAGCAGGGCGAGGTCGGTGCCGGGCAGCGGCTGCAGGTGCAGGCCGCCGCCGTCGGAGGTGAACGCCGCGGTGGCGGAGCGGCGGGGGTCCACTACGATCAGTCCGCCGGCGTCGCGGGCGCCCTGCAGGTGCTGCACAAACGGCGGCATGGTCTCGGCGACGTTGGAGCCGAGCATCAGGATGGTGCTGGCGGAATCGAGGTCCGCCAGCGGGAACGGCAGGCCGCGGTCCAGGCCGAAGGCGCGCATCCCGGCAGCCGCGGCGGAGGACATGCAGAACCGGCCGTTGTAGTCGATCCGCGAGGTGCCCAGGGCCAGCCGGGCGAACTTGCCGAGCTGGTAGGCCTTCTCGTTGGTGAGACCGCCGCCGCCGAAGACTCCGACGGCGTCCGCCCCGTACCGGGCGCGGGTGGACGTCACCGCGCTGGTCACCAGCGCCAGGGCCTCCTCCCAGCCGATCGGGCGGTGGACGCCGTCGGCGCCCTTGAGCAGCGGTTCGGTCACGCGGCCCGGGTGGTTCAGCAGCGACGCGGAGGTCCAGCCTTTGCGGCAGAGCCCGCCGCGGTTGGTGGGGAAGTCCCGGCCGGACACGGCGAGGGGCGCGTCCGGGAGGCCGGCGCCGGGGGACAGTGCGGTGCCGGCGGCCGGCTGCCCCGGCACCGGGTCTGACCCCGGCCGCGGAGCCGGGGTCAGAGCCGCTGGGGCGGTGAGCGTCATGGCGCACTGCAGGGCGCAGTAGGGGCAGTGCGTGGCGGCGCCGTTGGTCATGCTAGACGTGTCCCATCGCGTTTCGGTTGGCGTTGCGGATATAGCAGAACCAGCAGACGGCCAGCATCAGGACGTAGGCCGCGACGAAGCCGCAGAACGCCGGGGTATAGGAGCCGCTAGCGGTGTTCGAGGCGTTGAGTACCTGCGGGATGACGAAGCCGCCATAGGCGCCGATGGCCGAGATCAGGCCCAGTGCCGAGGAGGCCAGCCGCTGGGTGGCCACGGTACTGGCGCCCGCCTTTGCAGCCCTGCTGGAGGTGGCGAAGATGATCGGGATCATCCGGTACGTTGCACCGTTGCCGAAGCCGCTGGCGGTGAAGAGCAGCAGGAACAGGCCCAGGAAGAGCCAGAAATTCTTCAGCGGCAGGGTCCAGACCATGGTGAGGGTGATGACGGCCATCGCGCCGAATGCTGCGACGGTCATCCGGGCGCCGCCCATGCGGTCCGCCATGCGTCCGCCGTAGGGGCGGGCCAGCGAGCCGACCAGCGGGCCCAGGAATGCGAGGGACAGGGCCACGGTGCCGACGCCGATGGAGGAGAACGCCGGGAAGTAGTCCTTGATGAGCTTGGGGAACACGCCGGCGAAGCCGATGAACGAGCCGAAGGTGCCGATGTACAGCAGTGCCATGATCCACAGGTGCGGTTCCTTGAGCGCGGCGAGTGAGCCTGCGACGTCGCCCTTGGCGCTGGTGAGGTTGTCCATGTACCTCCACGCGCCGAACGCGGCGAGCAGGATCAACGGGACCCACATGAGCCCGGCGACCGGCAGGTTCACGGTGCCGGCAGCCAGCAGGGTGATCGCAATCGGAACGGCAAGCTGTGCGACGGCGGCGCCAAGGTTTCCGCCGGCGGCGTTCAGGCCCAGCGCCCAGCCCTTTTCACGGGCCGGGTAGAAGAAGGTGATGTTGGCCATCGAGCTGGCGAAGTTGCCGCCGCCGAAGCCCGCCAGCGCCGCCACGAACAGCATGGTGCCGAACGGGGTCTCCGGGTTGGAGACGCACATGGCCAGCCCGGTCGAGGGGATCAGCAGCAGCAGGGCCGAGACGATGGTCCAGTTGCGGCCGCCGAAGCGGGGGACCATAAAGGTGTAGGGGATGCGCAGCGTGGCGCCGACCAGGCTGGGCATCGAGATCAGCCAGAAGATTTCCGAGGTGGTGAAGGTGAAGCCGGCCGCGGGAAGCTGGACGACCACAATCGACCACAGCTGCCAGACCACGAATCCCAGGAACTCCGCGAAGATGGACCAGTTCAGGTTGCGCCTGGCAATGGAGCGGCCCTGGGACTCCCACTGGTCCTTGTTCTCGGCATCCCAGTTGGCGATCCAGCGGCCGGGACGGAACTCCAGGGCGGGGCCGCCGAGGGTGGTGCCAGCGACGGGGGTGCCGGCGTCGAGTCGGGCGGAAAGGCCGGGGGAAACGCCGGCTTCGGCGCTCGCAGTTCGTTCAGCAGTCACGGGGACCTCCTTTGGGGATGTTGTCCTTCCAAAGTAGGGAAGCCGCGTTTCCGGGACCCTCGCCGTTTGTTAACGTGCTGTGACGTTTGCCTATCGGCGCGTTCGTGGCGGCGTGAGGGGTGCAGTGAGGCATAGTGTGATGACCACCACGTGAGACGAATCTCAATGTCCAAATAGTGGAACATTTGTCCACTGACTGGACGTCGGAACTTATTATGTAAGCATACGAATCCTTTTCCGGGCGGTCTCGAACAGCACCGGTCCGGCCTTCATGAAAGCGCTACTACATGTCATCCACTGCCACTTCCGCAGAGCAGGGGTCCGCCAAACAGGTGAACTCGCGCGGCCGCGTCATCGTCGCCAGCCTGATCGGCACCACCGTTGAGTTCTACGACTTCTACGTGTACGCCACCGCCGCTGTGCTCGTCTTCCCGAAGCTCTTCTTCCCCGGCCAGAACGAGACCACGCAGCTGCTGGCCTCCTTCGCTGTGTTCGGCGTCGCGTTCATCGCCCGGCCGCTCGGCTCCGTAGTCTTCGGCCACTTCGGTGACAAGTTCGGCCGCAAGGGCACCCTGGTCGCATCGCTGCTGACCATGGGTATTGCCACTTTCCTGATCGGCTGCCTGCCGACGGCGACCGTTCCCGGCTGGACTTTCTGGGCACCGGCGCTGCTGGTTGTCCTGCGCTTTGCCCAGGGCCTTGCCCTCGGCGGGGAATGGAGCGGCGCGGCGCTGCTGGCCACCGAGAACGCCCCGGCGAACAAGCGAGCCATCTACGGCACGTTCCCGCAGCTGGGTGCGCCGATCGGCTTCATCATCGCCAACGTGATCTTCCTGGTCTTCAGCTACACCCTGACGCCCGAGGCCTTCATGGACTGGGGCTGGCGCGTGCCGTTCCTGCTCAGTGCCGTGATGGTCATCATCGGTCTGTACGTCCGGCTCAAGCTGATCGAGACCCCCGCCTTCACCAAGGTCCTGGAGTCCAACGAGGTCGCCAAGCTGCCGCTGGCCCGGGTCTTCAAGACCAGCTGGCGCCAGCTGATCCTGGGCACGTTCATCATGCTCGCCACCTACGTGCTGTTCTACCTGATGACCACGTTCACGCTGACCTACGGCACCCGCGCCGCCAGCCTGGACGCCGCCAAGGCCGCCGCCGAGAAGGCCGGCAAGCCGATGACCGAGGCCGCCGCCGCCGCATTCGTCCCCGGCCTGGGCTACAGCCGCAACGACTTCCTCTGGATGCTAATTGCCGGCGTCGTGTTCTTCGGCATCTTCACCCTGGTCTCCGGCCCGCTGGCTGAGAAGTACGGCCGCCGCAAGATGCTGATCGCCGTGACCATCGGCATCTTCGCCTTCGGACTGCTCTTCGTCCCGCTGTTCAGCGCCGGCTTCGTCGGCACGATGGCCCTGCTGATCATCGGCTTCTCCCTGATGGGGCTGACTTTCGGTCCGATGGGTGCGCTGCTGCCGGAGCTGTTCCCGACGAACGTCCGGTACACCGGCTCCGCGATCAGCTACAACTTCTCCAGCATTCTCGGTGCGGCCGTGGCCCCGTTCATCGCCGTCTGGCTCTGGGAGATGGCCAAGGGCAGCCCCGTGCTGGTCGGCGTGTACCTCGCCGTCATGTCGGTGCTGACGCTGATCGCACTGTTCCTCAGCAAGGAAACCCGCGACCTGGACTACACCAACAACGTGGCCTGACGCTCCGGCCCAGGTAGTGACGGAAATGCCCGGTGTGTTCGTTGAACACGCCGGGCATTTCCGTGCTGGCTGCCGGCCGGCCGGCAGGGTCAGCGCGCGAACCGCTCCACGAAGTTCCGCAGGATTTTCATCGGTTCGCTGGCTGTGAACCGCCGGGCCTCCACCATCAGCATCTCTGCAGATTCGGCCGGAAAGTATCCGGCATGGCGGTAGATGTCGATCCTGGTGACCAGACCCAGCGCATCGAGCTCCGGGTGGAACTGGGTGGCGTACAGGTTGGTCTTGATCCGGAACATGTGCACGGGGCAGGCTGCGGAGCTGGCCAGGAGCACTGCGTGGGGCGGGAGGAGGGTGCAGGCTTCCTTGTGGCCGCTGAAAGCCGTGAAGCTCTCCGGCATCCCGCGCAGGAGCGGATCCAGCAGTCCCTCCCCGGTCAGCTTGATGGTCACGCCGCCAAGCCCCTCGCCATAGGTCCGGTCGATCACGGCGCCCTGGTGCCGGCCCAGCGTGCCGACCCCGTAGCAGGCGCCGAGGAAGGGGAAGTCAGCAGGCACGATCCGGTCGAGCAGGGCAGCAAGCTCATGCTCCACCCGGAGCTGGACATCGCTTTTCTCGTCAGCGGCGTCGCTGGAGGTGAAGGGGCTGCCGCCCACAATCACGCCGGAGTAGTCGGAGAGGTCCAGCGGGGGCAGCGGAGCGGCCTCCATCCGGATGCGCCTCAGCTGCGAGGGTTCGAGTCTGCCGTAGCGAAGGTAGGCTTCGTATTCGTCCTCGGCGGCGGCGTCCTCGGCCCGGGAGGCAAGGAGCAGGAATGGCTTCACAGACCAAGTCTGCACGGGCGGGACACGCGGACGCCAGAGGCGCGCCTGCGTCCCGCCCTTCGGGCTGCTATTCGGCGGCCGCGTCCTCGATCAGGGCGATGATGGCGCCCGCGGAAACGGTCTCGCCGGCGGCGGCGGACAGGCCAATCACGATTCCGGCGCGGTGCGCGGTGAGCGGCTGCTCCATCTTCATGGCCTCCAGCACCACCACGAGGTCGCCCTCGGCAACGAGGTCGCCCTCGACCACGGCCACCTTCACGATGGTGCCCTGCATAGGCGAGGTCAGGGCGTTGCCGCTGGCTGCCACCACGCCGCCGCCGCCGCTGCGGGAACGCTTCTTGGCCTTGGCCGGCTTGGCGGCTCCCGCTCCGCCTCCGGTGCCCAGCGACGCGGGGAGGACCACCTCCAGGCGCTTGCCGCCGACCTCGACGACGACGCGCTGGCGTTCGCCGGCGTCGGGCGTTTCAGCATCGGTGCCGGTCGGGGTCCAGGCGGGGATGTCGTTGACGAAGGCCGTCTCGATCCAGCGGGTGTGGACCTTGAACGGGCCCTCGGCGGGAGCGAAATCGGGGTTGGTGACGACGGCGAGGTCGAACGGAATGACGGTGGGGATGCCCTCGACCACCATCTCCTGGAGCGCGCGGCGGGCGCGCTGCAGGGCCTGCGGGCGGGTGGCGCCGGTGACGATCAGCTTGGAGAGCATCGAGTCGAAGTTGCCGCTGATGACGTCGCCCTGCTCCACACCGGAGTCGATCCGGACGCCGGGGCCGGTGGGGTTCAACAGCCGGGTGATGGTGCCCGGAGCGGGCATGAAGTTCCGGCCCGGGTCCTCGCCGGTGATGCGGAACTCGATCGAGTGGCCGCGGACTTCGGGGTCCCCATAGCCGAGTTCCTCGCCGCGGGCCAGCCGGAACTGCTCGCGGACGAGGTCGATTCCGGTGACTTCCTCGGAGACGCAGTGCTCCACCTGGAGGCGGGTGTTGACCTCGAGGAAGGAGATGGTGCCGTCCTGGCCGACGAGGAATTCGCAGGTGCCGGCGCCGAGGTAGCCGGCCTCCTTGAGAATGGCCTTGGAGGATTCGTAGAGCCGGCGGTTCTGCTCCTCGGTGAGGAACGGGGCCGGTGCTTCCTCGACGAGCTTCTGGTTGCGGCGCTGCAGTGAGCAGTCGCGGGTGGAGACGACCACCACGTTGCCGTACGCATCAGCAAGGCACTGGGTCTCGACGTGCCGCGGGGCATCCAGGAAGCGCTCGATGAAGCACTCGCCGCGGCCGAAGGCAGCGACGGCCTCGCGCACGGCGGACTCGAACAGTTCGGGGATTTCCTCGCGGGTGCGGGCTACCTTAATGCCGCGTCCGCCGCCGCCGAAGGCTGCCTTGATGGCGACCGGCAGGCCGAACTTGTCCACGAACTCGAGGATTTCCTCTGCGGTCTCCACCGGGTCGGCGGTGCCGGGGACCTGGGGGGCGCCGACTCTTTCGGCGATGTGGCGGGCCTGGACCTTGTCGCCCAGGGCGGAGATCGCGGCGGGGGAGGGCCCGATCCAGGTGATGCCGGCGTCGATCACCTTCGCGGCGAACTCGGCGTTCTCGGCCAGGAAGCCGTAGCCGGGGTGGATGGCGTCGGCGCCGGAGCGGTGGGCCACCTCGATCAGCTTGTCCATCACGAGGTACGACTCGGCGGCGGTGTTGCCGCCCAGGGCGTAGGCCTCGTCGGCGAGCTTGACGTGCAACGCGTCGCGGTCCGGGTCCGCATAGACCGCCACGGAGGCGATGCCTTCATCGCGTGCGGCGCGGATGATGCGCACCGCGATTTCGCCGCGGTTGGCGATCAGCACCTTGCTCAGAGGACGTGTGCCCGGCTGGGTGGCTGCGGCGGTGCCCTCGTGGGCTGAGCGCGGCACGGTATTTGCGGACTGCTCCGAATTTGCTGACAAGGCGTCTCCTTCTTTCCTTCAGGGAGCCTAGCGCGGTTTTGTGGGTTCCGCCGATATTACTTGCGGATTCCGCGCGTAAAGCGCCCAGCCTTTGTAGGGTTGCTACAAAGGTCTGCGAATTAGCTCACTCAGCCCGGAGCAGTGCGGGATCCGCGGCGCCGGTGGTCCACAGTTCGGTGATGCCCACCTGCGCCTGGCCCAGCAGCCCGCGGAGGGTGGAAATGGAAAGCCCGACGACGGCGTGCGGGTCGCCGTCGACCTTGCGGATGAAAGCCCCGCCGTAGCCGTCGATCGTGAAGGAGCCGGCGCACTGCAACGGCTCCCCGGTCGCGATGTAGCTGTCGATTTCCTCGGCGCTCATTTCCATGAAGTGGACCTCGGCGGAGGTGACATGCCCGAGGGTCGCGCCGGAACCTGCCTCCCCGGATTCATCGGAGTCCTCGGTGTCGCGGCAGTCGACGAGCCAGTGGCCGGTGTGCAGCACACCCTTGCTGCCGCTCATCCGCAGCATCCGCTCCCTGGCGACCTCGGCGGTGTACGGCTTGCCGTGCGCCTCGCCGTCGAATTCAAAGACCGAGTCGCAGCCGATCACCAGCGCACCGTCGGCTTCGGGCAGGGAAGCGACGGCCTCGGCCTTGGCCCGGGCCAGGAGCAGGGCGGTGTCGTGCGGGTCGGTCACGCCGTAGCGGGCCTGGACGGCGTCCTCGTCCACATCGGAGACGAGGATCTCGTGCCGGATGCCGGCGTCGGTCAGCAGCTTGGTGCGGGCGGGGGACTGGGAGGCAAGAATGAGGCGGGTCACCGCTCCAGCCTAGTTCACCGCGGCACAGCAACGCGGGGTCACTTCCGGCCCATCCGGCGGCGGATTATGGGCGCTAGGTGACCCCGCGTTGCTGTGGGTGGGCCCTGAGCTTGTCGAACGCGACGGCGCCGGTCCGCCGTCGCTCGCCGCCTTGCGCCTACGGGGAGGGCCGGGAGAGCCCGAGCCGGGGGAAAAGGACTTCGAATCCCTTGTTCAGGCCACCGTTCAGCGCCGCGATTCCGTGTCCCCCGTCAGGGACCTCGTAATAGGTGACGGCCATTCCCGCGGCAGCTGCTGCTGCCGAAACATGACGGGCAGCCTCGAGGTAGACGGGGTCGTCGGTGGAGGCCGTGAAGATGGCCGCGGTATTGGGATACCTCTGTTGCTTCAGGATGTTGACTGGTTTTTCGGCGTCGTAGGCTGCCTGGTTGCCGCCGAACACTTCGCGGAGGTTGGTCTCGGGGTTCTCGGCACCGGGGTATTCCTCCCCGGAGATGTCCAAAACGTTGCCCCAGATCGAGGGGTACTTGGCGGCGAAGGAAATGGCGCACTGGCCGCCATGGGAATAGCCCGCGATGGTCCAGTATTTCGGGTTGTCAATGATGTTCAGGTGGCTTCGTGCCCAGTCGACCACGTCGCGGTTGATGAAGGTTTCCGGACGTCCGAAAAGGGGTGAGTCGAGGCACAGATTGTCGACCAGGGGGTCGCCAAGCTGGTCGGCAACGATGACGATCGGCGCCAGTCCGTCATGGTGTGCGGCGTAGTCGTTCAGGACCTCGGCGGCATGCTGGGGGTCCGGATCGCCGGGCTGTCCCATCATCAGAACCACCAGCGGCAGGGCCGGAGGGTTGGGGACCTGTGCTGCCGGGGGCAGGTACAGTCCCGCCGGGCGGGAGGAAAACCCGGAGATCTGCGGCGGGATGACGACCTGGGCCGTTGAACCCTCGGAGGGCATTCCTTCAGGCGCCTTCCAGGTCTCCCACAGGGGCTTCTGCGGTGCGGCGGCACGGGGTGCCGCCGGTCCCAGGTCAATCCTCGGGGCGAGGGAGACCCCCAGGAATGAGGCCAGGGTCGCGTTCAGTCCGTAATATGCGTTGATTCCTAAGGCCGCGGTGGCCGCGAAGCTGAGAGCCGCCACGGCTGCGAGCACCTTGCGCCAAGTACCGGAGGCGCGGAGGTTTGCGCCGCAGAGGCCGAGACCCGCGAAGAACGCCATGGCCCAGATGCGCACGGGCCACCCGAGGGGACCACCGAATGCATGCATGATACGCTCCGCCACCAGTAAGGTGACGGCCCCGACCGCGGCGCCGGCTGCGCCCGAGAGTACTGTCATGGCCATCGGCCTGCGCGCGCGCCGCACCAGGAGAAGGGCGCAGAGGGCGATGCTGAGCACGTATGACGCGACGATCAAGGGCCCGTCAATGATGTTGAGAGCCAGAATGAATTTTTCCATGGCACTTCCCGACCACATTGCGCGGCTGCCGTCCCGCCGGAATTGGGTCCTCCGGAGCGCCAGGGCGGTGACACCGCTTTACCAATCCCGGACTTCCCGTCCGGTCCCCGCCGCTGATGATAGCGGCTGAAGATGGCTGCCGGCTGGGAATCCAGATCCCCAGCGTCCGTGATGACTGGCGTGCATCGTCGACCAGTCACTGCTCTACGCCAGCTATGCTCCCTCCGCGCTGGCGGCGCTCTACCTGCTCGTGCGCCCAGTGCTGTTGCCGCGTCCGATCCGCCACGGGATGTCACAACCGACGTCGTCAATTACGTCCGCAAGAACCTCCACGGTGCCACCGGCCGTACCCAGTGGGCCATAGCGTGGGACTCCAACGGCGGCGAACGCGCCCTCTCATCCGCGGCCAAGAGGCCGGAAATTTTCGGCTCACTCCTCGATATCTCGGGGGAACTGAACCCCGTGGACGGCTCGGGGGAGAACACGGTGAAGACCATCTTTGGAGGGAACAAAGCCGCGTTCACCGCGGAGAAACGAGTTCGCCTGATCCGGCGGCAGCACTGGCAAGAGGTTTCCTTTCAGGGGGTGGGCATCAATACGCGCTCCAGAAGGTGCCCGAAGGTTGGTGGTCCAAAGCCTTACGGCCCAAAATCCAGGTGTCGACTTCGTGCATCTTCTTCATAGTGGAGCGGCCGGAGTGCACGCGAAATTATCCAATTCGGGATCAAACACGGCTGCTGCCTCAGAAAGGAAGTATCCGGTGTCATCGCGGCGGCAGCGCACTCCGGGAAACTGTTGACGGCCGCCGGACTTTATGAGGCGCCGCGCGATACCCCGCTCAAATAGCGAAGCTCCGGTCAAATAGCGGTTGACCGGAGCTCCGGTCCATTATGAGTGGGCGAACCTTGACGTTCGCTGGGAAAACCAGCCGAGTTTCTCGTAGATGTCCGAGGGGGCTGGCCTTCCGGTCCCTCGCGGATTGACCCGGGAGTCCCAACAGGGGCCTTGGTCGGGGCAGAAGACCCTGTCAGTGGATGTTTGCGCGTGGTGGAGTTGAACGGGGATCCTATGGAGAATCGAGCAGCCCATGACCGGATGGCTAGTGGCAAGCGTTGGCACGGTTGGTGCCGGAACGTATTTTGGCTGGGACGGCTTCACGATCCAGTCAGGAAACCTGATAGTGATCGTCGTGATGATCATCCTGTTCGTTCTGGCCTTGGTCCTTCCCTTTCCCGGCGGGAAGGGGCGGAAATGAGCGCCCGTGCCACACCGCGGCCCGGTACGCCGGCCGATGAAACTGACGCCCACACCTTGACCGGCAGGGCCCGCCGGTGGCTCCTGAAGAAGCTTCCTGCGGACAAGCTCCTGCCCGAGGATCAGCCAAGCTACGTGGCGTCCTGGGCGTACGTCTTCGGCATGGGGGCCATCGCTTCCCTGCTGTGGATCATCGTCTCCGGAATCGTGCTGGGACTGAACGGACCCCATTGGTATCACGTGTCCTCGCTGGGGAGCTTTGTCAATAGCACCCATCTGTGGAGCGTGGAACTGTTCTTCATCTTCATGGTGGTGCACTTGTGGCTGAAATTCTGGATGGCGGCCTGGCGCGGGGGCCGGGTCCTGACCTGGATCACGGGAGTGATCTCCTTTGTCGTTTCGATCGTGGCGGCCTTCACCGGGTACCTGCTCCAGACGAACTTCGATTCCCAGTGGATTGCCTTCGAAGCGAAGGATGCGCTGAACGCGGTCGGAGTGGGCGCGTGGTTCAATGTGGCCAACGTCGGACAGCTCTTCACCTGGCACATCACGCTATTGCCTCTGGCCGTGGGAGCGGTGGTGGTCCTGCATGTCCTGCTGGTCCGGGTCCACGGCGTTGCACCGCCGCTTGAGGCCGCGGAGTCCGACGCCCAGCTGCTTCACAATCGCCCGGAGTCCACCGAATCCCGGGACGCAGTGCGATGACCAGGAAAAGCGGGAGCATCTCCTGGCGGAAGACGGACGACCTTGCCAGCCGGCCCTGGACGGGCAGCGTCCGCGAATATGACCTGATCAAGGAACTGATCATCGGTGTCGTGGTCGTCGGCCTGCTCGTGTTTGGCGTCTCCGCAATCTTCGGGTCCCCTGATGAGCCAAGCGTCAGCCTCAAAGCGTGGGCCACGGCCGCCCCGGCGGATTTCGTTGCCACTGCAACTAAGGAACTTGCCGGCACCAGCGATAGCGCGGGCTACGGTCCGCCCTACAACTCGACGCCGGACGCATCGCAGAAGATCGGCCCCGTTGACCTTCAAAGCCTCTCCGGCGTCCGCCTTCCGGTCGATAACGCCAACGACTTCGTGATCGCCCCGCTGGCAACGCTGCCGTCGCCGCCAGCTGACCTTGCACTCTGGACGGCCGCCACCGATCAGCAGCGCTCGGACTGGGCAGCTGCCTATTCCGTCGCCCTCGCCGCTGCGCCCGACAACGACCCCGCCAAGGTAGCCGACGGCGACTACGGCCCGGCCCCTGCGCTGACCGGGGCATTGCTGGACATGGCCCGCCAGGGCAGTCTGGACGGCGTGCTGCAGAACGGCGGAAACTTTTACAACATGGACTACACGCGCAGCCTCCTGTTTCTGGGGGACGGCAGCTACTTCCCGGGTCTTGCGGCAAGCCAGCACCTCTCCGGGGATCAGTGGGGCGTGATGAACGAAACCGGCGATACTCCGGGGCAGTCCTGGCTGTGGCTCTTCTCGCTCCTTTACCAGGTGGAACCGTTCAAGTCCGCTCCTAATGCCGATGCCCTGGTCGTGGTCACGATGCTGGTGCTCACGGCATTGCTGACCCTCCTGCCGTTCATCCCCGGTCTGAGGTCGCTGCCACGGAAGATCCCTCTTCATCGCTTGGTCTGGAAGGACTACTACCGCAATCGCTGACTCTGCCGGCAAGCCAGGGCGCCGGACACGACACTGCCCGCCGATCGTGTGATCAGCGGGCAGTTGCGTGTCGACGGCGGACGCTAGCGTGCGGCGACCGTTTCAGGCTCAGCCTCGGGTGAGGCCGCGACGGCGCGGGTCGGCTTGCGCAGCTTGGCGCCTTCGACGTCCACGTCCGGGAGGATGCGGTCCAGCCAGCGCGGGAGCCACCAGGCCTTTTCACCAAGCAGGTACATCACGGCCGGGACGATCGTCATGCGGACCACGAACGCGTCGATCAGGACACCGAAGGCCATCGCGAAGCCAAGCGGCCGGACCATGTTCAGGTGCGAGAAGATGAAGCCCGAGAACACGCTGACCATGATGATCGCAGCCGCCGTGACCACGGCGGCTGCGTGGCTGAAGCCCGAGCGGACCGCATGCTTTGCCGGTTCGCCGTGCATGTAGGACTCGCGCATTCCCGAGGCGATAAACACCTGGTAGTCCATGGCCAGGCCGAACAGCACGCCGATCAGGATGATCGGCAGGAAGCTCAGCACGGCGCCCGGGTTCTCCACGCCGAAGATGGTCCCCAGCCAGCCCCACTGGTAGACCGCGACGACGGCGCCGAACGCGGCGGCGAGCGAGAGCAGGAATCCGCCGGTGGCCAGCAGCGGCACCCAGATGGAGCGGAACACGAGCAGCAGCAGGATCAGCGAGAGGCCCACCACGATCGCCAGGTACGGCGGCAGCGCGGCACCGAGTTTGGTGGACACATCGACGTTACCGGCGGTCTGTCCGGTGAGCCCGATGCTGACGCCGGTGCTGTCCTTGATCTGGCCCTTTTCGGCGCGGAGCTCGGAGACCACCTGCACGGTGCTGGCGCTGGCCGGGCCTTCGTTCGGGATGATCTGGAACACGGCAGTGCGGCGGTCCTCGCTCAGGGCCAGCGGCACGGCGGCGCTGACATTCTCGGTCCCGCGCAGGATGTCCGCGACGTCGAACTGCTTGGCCTTCGCGTCGGCTTCGCTGAGTCCGGCGGGGAGGTCGCCCACCACGATGATCGGGCCGGTCATCCCTTCGCCGAAGCTCCGTTTGGTGACGTCATAGGCCTTGAAGGCCTGCGAGGAGACCGGCTCGGAGCTGGCGTCCGGCAGGGCGAGCCGGAGCTGGCTGGCCGGCAGCGCCAAGACACCGAGCAGCGCCACGCCGGCCAGCAGGGCCAGCCACGGGTGCTTGGTGACGATGCCGCCCCAGCCGTGGCTGCTGCGGTATTCGTCCCTGGCGCGGTCCTCGGTTTCGTGGCCCGGAGCGGCATTGTGTTTGTCCGCCTTGGCCCAGGCCCGCCTGGAGATCAGTTTCCGGCCCACGAGGGAGAGCACAGCCGGCGTCAGGGTCAGGGCGACGACGACGGCGACGGCCACCGTGGCGGCGGCGGAGAGGCCCATGACGGCCAGGAACGGAAGGCCCGGGACGACGAGGGCAGCGAGGGCGATGATGACGGTCAGGCCGGCGAAAAGCACAGCATTGCCGGAGGTGCCGGTGGCCAGGGCCACGGACTCCTCGGGCTCCATGCCGGAGAGCAGCTGCCCGCGGTGCCGGTTGACGATGAACAGGGAGTAGTCGATCCCGACGGCGAGGCCCAGCATGAGCGCCAGCATCGGGGAGATGGAACTCATGTCGAAGGCCCCGCTCAGGGCGAAGGTGGCACCCACACCGACGGCGACGCCGACGACGGCCATCAGCAGCGGAAGCCCGGCGGCGACCAGGGTCCCGAGCATGATGATCAGGACCAGTGCTGCCACTGCGATGCCGAGGATCTCGGCGGTGCCAAAGAGTTCGGAGATGTCCTCGCTGATTTCCTTGCTGGGCAGCGCGGTCACGTTGGCGGCGGAAACCTCCTTGACGATGTCCTGGACTTCCTGGCGGACCTCGGGCTTGAGCCCGTTGATGGAGGTCTTGAACTGGATCTGCGCGATCGCGGCCTTGCCGTCCTCGGAGACGAAGCGGAGGCCCTTGGACGCCTCCAGCTGCCGGGTGCCAAGGGCCAGCTTGGCTTCGCCGGCTTCCAGTTCTGTGGTGCCGGCGTCGATCTTGGCCTGGCCTGCCGCGAGGGCTGCCTTCTGCTGGCCGAGCTGGGCCTCAATCGCAGCGGGCGGCAGTCCGGCAGACGTCATCTGCTGTTCGGCAGCGTCCAGCTTGGCCTTACCTGCGGCGAGGTCTGCGGCGGCCTGGTCCAGCTGGGCTTTGCCCGCAGCGGACTGCTCCTTGCCGGCGGCGAGGTCTGTGGCGGCCTTGTCCAGCTGGGCCTGGGTGGCGAAGGGATCAACCGTGCCCTGGACGTCCGGAAGGGTCTTGAGCTTGGCGAGGGCGGCCGTGACGGCTTCCTGGCCGGCCGGGCTGAACCGGGCGTCGTTGGCTTCGAACACCACGCTGGCGGAACCGCCGGAGGATGAGGGAAGCTCCTTCTTCAGCTTGTCCGCCATCTGCTGGGTTTCGGTGCCCGGGATCTGGAAGTTGTTGGACAGGGTGCCGTGGAAGGCGGCTGCCGCGCCACCGACGGCGACCATGACGGCAAGCCAGACGGAGATGACGAGCCAGCGGTGGCGGTAGGAAAACTTGCCGAGGCGGTAAAGCAGTAGGGCCATGTCAGTGCCGATCTGGGGAAGGGGAGGCGGTGGGGTGGGCGGCCGGGGTGGCTGTCTGGGCGGCCTGGACAATGCCGGGGCGGGCGAACCCGGAGCCCAGCATGCTCATGGAATCGATCAGGAGTTGCCGGAGGGTGGACAGGGATTCCGGCGTCAGGGATCCGCCGCACCGGGCGAACCAGACGTCCATCGCGGCTTTGCCGCAGGAGATGACAGAGCCGGCCAGCGCGCGGAGGTACAGCTCATCGAGTTCGACGCCGCCGCCGGCGCTGAAGCGCTCGCGGGCCGCGGAGATGATTTGGGCGGTGCAGTGGTCCCAGGCTTCCAGCTCGGACCTGCTCAGTTGCGGGTTGGCCTGGCCAAGGCTGTACAGCTCGGCCAGCGGAGCGACGGTCATCGGATCTGCGAGTTCCACGAGGGCGGCCCGGGCGGATTCCAGGAAAGGTTCCCCGACCGGCCGCAGCCGGAACTGCTGAAGCGCAGTGTCCAGGAAGCCGAAGGTGACGGCGGCGATGGCGGCTTCGGTGCTGCCGAAGTAGTTGAAGAAGGTGCGGCGGGAGATGCCGGCGGCGTCGGCGATGTCCTCGACCGTGAAGTTGCCGGGGCCGTTGGAACGGAGGAGCGCCAAGGCGGCGGCGGTGATCGCCTGGCGGGTGGCCGCCTTATTCAGCTCACGGCGCGACGGCGCCTCGGGCGGGGTGCCGGACGCCGGGGGCGTGGCTGCGCGGAGCGGACTGGAAGCGGACACGCAATTACACTACGTGCATGTTTGCACTCAGGGCAAGTTTTTCCAGTTGGGAACGTTGGCGGGAAACGGCCGCGTATCTCGGCCATCGTGTCACTCGCAACCCTTCACAGGAAGATGAAAGGTTCCGGACAGCTCCCGCAGAAGGGGCTGGTGGAGACTTGAGCTACGTCTTGGAAGAGACAGTAACCAATCGCAGCGGGCACCATGCTGCAGACCAGGAGACAGCACATGTCACGTACGAAGAGAATAACGCTCGCCATCTCGGCCGGGGCGCTCGCCTTGGGCGCCGGCCTTGGAGTCACCGGGATGGCGTCGGCAGCCACCACTCCGACCCCCACCCCCAGCTCCAGCGCCTCGGCGGACACGACGACCGGCACCACCGACGGTCAGGGCATGCGCGGCGGCCACCGACCCGGCCGCGGCGGAGAGCACGGCGCCGCCCAGGCTGCCGCACTGGCTGCCAAGCTCGGCGTTGACGAGGCCAAGGTGACCGAGGCCCTGCAGGCCTTCCGCCAGGCCAACAAACCCACGACCCCGCCGGCCGAAGGCACCAAGCCGGACCGCGCCGCGATGGACGCGGCCCTGGCGAAGTCGCTGGCGGCGTCGCTGGGGATTGACGAAGCCAAGGTCACGACGGCCCTGGAGGAGCTGCGGACCGCGGCCCAGACCGGCCGCGCTGCGGAACTGAAGACCAGGCTGGACAAGGCCGTCACCGACGGCACGCTCACCCAGGCCGAGGCTGACGCCGTCACCAAGGCCGTCGAGAAGGGCGTGATTGGCGGAGGCGGACACTAGCCCCCGCTTCGCCGCCGACCCTGACGCGGCACAACCGAAGAAGTCCCCGGGAGGTTCCCGGGGACTTCTTTTTGGTCGTGCCTGGTGCAGGCAGTTACGCCTTGGCGCCGGCCAGTTCGCGGCCTTCCGGCGACGCTGTGGGGGCAGCGGCAGCGGAGGGGTCGACGGCGGCGGTGCCGGAGTCGTCGACAGTGCCGTCGACTGTGCCGTCGACTTCGTCGGAGAACGGGTCACCGGTGCGCGGCGCGTTGTACAGCGCCTCGTCGAGGATTCCCTGGCGCTTGGCCACGATGGTGGGGATGAGTGCCTGCCCGGCCACGTTGACGGCGGTGCGGCCCATGTCCAGGATCGGGTCGATTGCCAGCAGCAGCCCGACGCCCGCAAGCGGCAGTCCCAACGTGGAGAGGGTCAGGGTCAGCATCACGACGGCGCCGGTGGTGCCGGCGGTCGCCGCGGAGCCGAGCACGGAGACGAGGGCGATCAGCAGGTACTGGGTGAAGTCGAGCTGGATGCCGAAGAACTGGGCGACGAAGATCGCCGAGATGGCCGGGTAGATCGCGGCGCAGCCATCCATCTTGGTGGTGGCACCGAGCGGCACGGCGAACGAGGCGTAGGCACGGGGGACGCCCAGGCTGCGTTCGGTCACGCGCTGGGTCAGCGGCAGGGTGCCCACCGAGGAGCGGGAGACGAAGGCCAGCTGCACCGCCGGCCAGACGCCGGAGAAGTACTGCTTGACGGACAGGCCATGGGTGCGGACCAGGACCGGATAGACCACGAACAGCACGAGGGCCAGACCCACATAGATCGCGAAGGTGAACTTGCCCAGGGAGCCGATGGTGTCCCAGCCGTAGATGGCCACAGCATTGCCGATCAGGCCGACGGTGCCGATCGGGGCTATCCGGATGATCCACCAAAGGACCTTCTGGATCACGGCGAGGGCGGAGGCGTTGAGGTTTAGGAACGGCTCGGCGGCCTTGCCCACCTTCAGCGCCGCGATGCCGACGGCGACCGCGATCACCAGGATCTGCAGGACGTTGAAGCTCACCGTGGTGCTGGCGACGCCCTCGGTGACGGTGGTGCTGGCGCCAAGGCCGAGGAAGTTCTTCGGGAACAGGCCCGTCAGGAAGGCCCACCAGTCGCCGGACTTGCCGGCGTACTTGGCCTCCTGGGTGATGCCGGTGTTGGCACCGGGCTGCAGGAACACGCCGAGTCCGATGCCGATCATCACGGAGATCAGCGCCGTGATGGCGAACCAGAGCAGCGTGTTCCAGGCCAGCCGGGCGGCGTTGGAGACGGCGCGCAGGTTGGAGATGGAGCTGACGACGGCAGTGAAGATAAGGGGCACGACGGCGGTCTGCAGCAGCGAGACGTAGCTCGAGCCGATGGTCTGCAAAGTGGCGCCCAGGGCGTTGGGGCTCGTCTTGGTGCTGCCCGTGTACTTGGCCAGGAGGCCGAGGCCCAGGCCCACGATCAGGGCGGCGATGATCTGGAAGCCGAACGAGCCGGCCCACTTGGGCAGCTGGAAGCCGGTCTTTCCGGCGGGTGCGGGGGTGCTTGTCTGAGTGCTCACCGGAACACGCTAGGACCGCCACGAGTATCACGGCGAACGGATGTTGAGAAATGTTACGGGGCAGCTTTCCGGGTCCGGCCGCGGACTCCCGGGGATTACGCCGGAAGACTACCCGTTTGTGAAGTTATTCCAGTCCCTGATGTGGCGATTGTCTCCCGCTCGGGAACCTGGGGCCGCGGTTCCCCGCGGCGGAGGCCTACTGCAGCAGGGCGCGCTTGAGGGTGTCGAGGCCGACGGAGCCGATGTTCAGCGCCTTGGTGTGGAAGGCCCTGAGTTCGAAACCCGGGCGGGATTCGAGCTCGGTGCGGATCTGCTCCCAGAGCCGCTGGCCCACCTTGTACGACGGCGCCTGGCCCGGCCAGCCGAGGTAGCGGGTGAACTCGAAGTTGAGCTGGCCTTCGCTGATCGCGAGGTTCTGCGTGAGGAACGCGTAGCCCTTGTCCGGAGTCCAGGTGCCGGAGCCCCAACGCTCGGGCATCTCCAGTTCCAGGTGGACGCCGATGTCGAAGACCACGCGGGCGGCCCGCATGCGCTGCATGTCCAGCATGCCCATGTGGTCTCCCGGGTCCTTGAGGTAGCCCAGTTCCTGCATCAGTTTCTCGGCGTAGAGTGCCCAGCCCTCGCCGTGCCCGGAGGTCCAACAGACGTTCCGGCGCCACTTGTTGAGCAGCTCCCGGCGGTAGGTGGCGGTCGCCACCTGCAGGTGGTGGCCCGGAACGCCCTCGTGGTAGACCGTGGTGGTCTCGGCCCAGGTGGTGAACGTGTCCTCTCCCGGCGGCACCGACCACCACATGCGGCCCGGGCGGCTGAAGTCGTCCGACGGCCCCGTGTAGTAGATGCCGCCCTCATCGGTCGGGGCAATCCTGCACTCCAGGGTCTTCATGACGTCCGGGATGTCGAAGTGCACGCCTGCGAGGTCGGCCACGGCCTTGTCGGAGAGCTCCTGCATCCAGGCCCGGAGGGCGTCGGTGCCCTTGAGCTGCCGGGCGGGGTCGTTGTTGAGGACCTCCTTGGCCTCCTCGATCGTGGCGCCGGGCCGGATCTCCCCGGCCACACGCTCCTGTTCGGCAATCAGGCGGTCCAGTTCCTGCACGCCCCACGCGTACGTTTCCGCCAGATCCACCGCGGCGCCGAGGAAGACGCGGGACGCCAGCGCGTAGCGCTCGACGCCCACCGCGTCCTTCTCCGGGGCGACGGGAAGCAGCTCGGACTCCAGGAAGCCGGCCAGCCGGGAGTATGCCACGCGCGCCGCGGCCGCTCCGGCGTCGAGCCTCGACTGCACGTCCTCGGGCAGCGGGCCCTCCGCGGTCTTGGCTTCGGCAGCCAGCTTCGCGAAGAAGCCGTCCTCGGCGGCGTGCCTGGTGGTCTGTTCGATCACAATCTTCACCTGGCGCGCGGCGGAAACCTTGCCGTCCTCCTTGGCTGCGCGCAGAGACACGATGTAGCCGTCCAGGGCGGCGGGGACGTTGTGCGCACGGCCCGCGATGTGCTCCCACTGCGCCGCGGTGTCCATCGGCATGAGGTCGAAGATCGCGCGGATCTCCTGGGCGGGGGAGGCGATGTTGTTCAGCTCGGCCAGGTCCCAGCCGGATTCGTGGAGTTCCAGCTGCAGGCCCAGGCGCTCGCGCATGGCGTCCAGGGTCACGGCGTCGACGTCGTCCGCCGGCTCCAGGCCGTCCAGCGCGGCGAGAGTCTCGCGTGCGGCCACCGCGAACTCCTCGATCCCGGCGGGCGAGAAGTCCTGGTACTCGGTCTCGTGCCCGGGGAGCCCGAGCTCGGTGGCGAAGCTCGGGTTAAGCCGGATCAGGGTGTCCGTGAACGCATCGGCGACGGCATCGATGGCGGTGTGCGGGCGACCGGGGGCAGTATTTCCAGGGGTTTCGATAGTCACCCGAAAGACATTAGCCGGGCTCCGGCTGTTATGAAAGGGTTGCTGCACTTTTCCCAGGGACTTCTTGCCCGGAGGACTTTTCCCGAGGACTTCTTCCCCGAGGGACGTTGCAGGGAATCCCGCAGGGGGCTTAGCCGCGGCTGCGCTTCCAGGAACCTGGCCCCGGCTTCGGTGCCAGCTGCAGCTGCTGCCGGCGGATCCAGTGCCGGGCGCTCGGCTTTTCCGGTGCGGCAGCTTCGCCGTTGCCCAGCGACAGCACGACGGCGGTGAGCGCCGCGAGCTCCTCCGGCGTCGGCTCGCCCTTGACGACGGCGAGCAGGGGCTGCTCCGCCGGGGGTGCCCCCTCGGGTTCGACCGCGGATGTCACAGCGGGATGTTCCCGTGCTTCTTGGCGGGCAGGCTGGCGCGCTTGTCCCGCAGGGCACGCAGGCCCTTGATGATCTGCACCCGTGTCTCGGACGGGGCGATGACCGCATCCACATAGCCGAGCTGGGCAGCCTGGTAGGGGTTGAGGAGCTCTTCCTCGTACTGCCGGATGACCTCGGCGCGCTTGGCCTCGACGTCGCCGCCGGCCTCCGCAACGGCGGCGAGTTCGCGGCGGTACAGGATGTTGACGGCGCCCTGGGCGCCCATGACGCCGATCTGGGCGGTCGGCCAGGCGAGGTTGAGGTCCGCGCCGAGCTTCTTGGACCCCATCACGATGTACGCCCCGCCGTAGGCCTTGCGGGTGATGACGGTCAGCTTCGGCACGGTGGCCTCGGCGTAGGCGTAGAGCAGCTTGGCGCCGCGGCGGATGATGCCCTGGAACTCCTGGTCCTTGCCCGGCAGGAAGCCCGGCACGTCCACCAGGGTGATGATCGGGATGTTGAAGGCGTCGCAGTTCCGGACGAAGCGGGCGGCCTTCTCCGAGGCGGCGATGTCCAGGGTGCCGGCGAACTGCATCGGCTGGTTGGCCACGATGCCCACAGTGTGGCCCTCGATCCGGCCGTAGCCGATCATCACGTTCGGCGCGTAGAGGGACTGCATCTCCAGGAAGTGCCCGTCGTCCACAAGCTGCCCGATGAGCTTGCGCATGTCGTACGGCTGGTTGGCCGAATCGGGGATCAGCGCGTCCAGGGCGAGGTCCTCGTCGTCGAGCTCCAGCTCCTGGGAGTGCTCCAGCACCGGGGCCTCGGCGAGGTTGTTGGAGGGCAGGAAGTCCAGGAGCTCGCGGACGAACTCGATGGCGTCGGCCTCGTCGGAGGCGAGGTAGGTGGATGTTCCCGTGTTGGCGTTGTGCTGGCGGGCGCCGCCGAGGGTTTCCATGTCCACGTCTTCGCCGGTGACGGTCTTGATCACGTCAGGGCCGGTGATGAACATGTGCGAGGTCTTGTCCACCATGACCACGTAGTCCGTCAGGGCGGGGGAATAGGCCGCGCCGCCGGCGGAGGGGCCCATGATGAGGGAGATCTGCGGGACCACCCCGGAGGCGTGCACGTTGTTGCGGAAGATGTCCGCGAACATGGCCAGTGAGGCGACGCCTTCCTGGATCCGGGCGCCTCCGCCGTCGAGGATGCCGACCACGGGGCAGCCGTTGCGCAGCGCGAACTCCTGGACCTTGACGATTTTCTCGCCGTTGACCTGGCTCAGCGAGCCGCCGTAGACGGAAAAGTCCTGGCTGTACACGGCGATGGGGCGGCCGTCCACGGTGCCGTAGCCGGAGACCAGGCCGTCGCCGAGCGGCTTTTTCTTCTCCATGCCGAAGGCGGTGGAGCGGTGCACGGCCAGGGCGTCGAACTCGACGAAGGAGCCGGCGTCCAGCAGCAGGTCGATGCGCTCGCGGGCCGTGTTCTTGCCGCGGGCATGCTGCTTCTCGACCGCTTCCGGGCCGGAGGGCTGCTCAGCACGGGCCTGGCGGTCGCGGAAGTCGGCAATCTTTCCCGCGGTCGTGGTCAGATCGTGGCTCATCAAGTGTCTCCGGCTCTGTAGCTGATGTTCTGCTGAATCGAGTGCTGCTGGTCCTGCGTGTGCTGCTGCTGTGCTTCGCCGGCCCTGTCCCGCGTGGCGCTTTAGCTGGTCTCCACAAAAGCCGGGCCTTGATGGCAAGTCTAGTGACGCTATTGGCCCATGCCGCTGTAGAAAACCTACAATATTCGCCCCAACTCTCACCCGGACCACCTTGCCAGCGGGGGGCGCCGGCCGGGCGCGTCGTAGTTACTCGTCAGTAACATGACTCCGCTAGAGTGTCCTCATGACTTCGAGCAATGATGCTTCGGGCACCGCTGCAGGGCCCTACCAGGCCGCCGGTTCCCTCCAGGGCCGCACCATCCTCATCTCCGGGGGAAGCCGCGGCATCGGCCTGGCCATCGCCACCCGCGCCGCGCGCGACGGCGCCAACATCGTCCTGATGGCCAAGACCGGCCAGCCGCACGCCAAGCTGGAAGGCACGGTCTACTCCGCCGCCGAACAGATCGAGGCAGCCGGCGGCCAGGCCCTGCCGCTGGTCGGGGATGTCCGCAACGACAGCGACGTCGCCGGCGCGGTGGCCGCCGCGATCGAACGCTTCGGCGGGATCGACATCGTCATCAATAACGCCTCCGCGATCGACCTGTCGAAGACGGACGACGTCGACATGAAACGTTATGACCTGATGCAGGACATTAACGTCCGCGGCACCTTCCTGCTCTCCAAGCTCGCCCTGCCCGCGCTGCGGAACTCCGACGCCGGCCAGATCCTGACGCTGTCCCCGCCCCTGAACCTTGACCCCCAATGGGCCGGCCTGCACCTGGCATACACGATGGCGAAGTACGGCATGAGCCTGACGACCCTGGGACTGGCCGAGGAACTGAAGATCGACGGCATCAACGTCAACTCGCTCTGGCCCTGCACCCTGATCAACACGGCCGCCATCCGCAACATGCCCGGCGGCGACAAGATCGTGCTGGGCGCCCGCGGCCCCGAAATCATGGCGGACGCCGCCCACGCGGTCCTGACCAGCAGCAACGCGATCCCGGAATCCGGAAGCTGGAGCGGCAACTTCTACACGGACGAGCAGGTGCTTGCCGCCGCCGGCGTCACGGACTTCACCCCGTACAGCCTGGGCGCCCCGGAAGAGAAGCTGATCCCCGACATCTTCCTCTGAGTTTCCTGTGCTTCGGTGCCGCCGGCGGTCCGGAATCGAGCCGGCAGCGCCATGACTCGGTAGGATTCAAAGCATGGAAGCCGCGCAGGAAGCCCCGGACCGTCCGCCCCTCGATCTGAACGCCCTCAGCGATGAGGCGTTCCTCTCCGCCAACGGCATTCCCCGGCTCACGGTGGTGGACTCGACCGGCTCCACCAACGCCGACCTGATTCGCGGTGTCACCGAGGATCCCGGGGCATACCCGGACCTCACCGTGCTCACTGCCGAATACCAGAGCGCCGCCCGCGGCCGCCTCGACCGCCGCTGGGAAGCTCCTGCCCGCAGTTCGGTTTCCGTGTCGCTGGTGCTGCGTCCGGTCAACGCCGAGGGGCGCCCGCTGCCCACGCAGAGTTACTCCTGGCTCTCGCTGCTCGCGGCACTTGCCCTGCGCGAGGCGCTGCTGGAAACCGCGGGAATCCCGGCCGAACTCAAATGGCCCAACGACGTCCTGGTCCGCGGCCGGAAGATCGCCGGCATCCTCGCCCAGCTGGGCCCGATGGAGGGCGGCGCCGTGCCGCCCGTCGTCCTGGGGACCGGGCTGAACGTCACCCTCACCGAAGCCGAGCTCCCGGTGCCCACGGCCACCTCCGTCCTGCTCGAACACCCGTCCACGGTGGACCGGACCGAGCTGCTGAAGAGCTTCCTGTCCAGGTTCGCCATCCTCTACCGCAGCTTCTGCAACGCCGACGGCGACCCCACCGCCGGGATGGCCGGCGGCCACTCCCTGCACAAGCGGGTGGAGCACCTGCTGACCACGCTCGGCAAGCAGGTCCGCGCCCAACTGCCCGGCGACCATGAAATCATCGGCCACGCCACCCGCCTGGATGAGTACGGTTCACTCCTGGTGGTGGACTCCGGGGGCCACGAGCATGTGGTGACGGCCGGCGACGTGGTGCACCTGCGTCCCTGGACGCCTCCCGGCACGGAAAGCGGCACGGAAAGCGGCACGGACCAGCCCGGCGGTGCTTCCGGCAGTGCCAGCCGGCATCCGGGCCACGAAAGCGGTTATGCGTAAAGAGCTCTACCCGGGCGAGCAAGTGATTGTGGTGACCCGCCCGCAGCCCCGGACCCTGATTGCCCCGGCGCTGCTGTTTATCCTGGTTCCGGCGCTCGCCGCCTACGCCAGCGCCTGGATCGTCAAGGGCGGGCCGGCCCACCTCGTCCCGCTGGCCAAGGACTCCGCCAGGGAGTGGACGCCGTGGCTGATCGGGGTCTGCATTGCACTTGCGGCCTGGGTGCTGCTGGGCTACTGCCTGCCGCGGGTCATGGGCTGGCACGCCACGAAGTACATCCTGACGAGCCAGCGCCTGGTTGCCCGTTACGGCATGTTGCGCCGGCGCGACCAGCAGGTCCCCCTCGGCACTGTCCGTAATGTGGTCATCCATCAGTCGTTGCTCCAACGCGTATTGCGCTCCGGGAATATATCCTTGGAGACCGGACACCCCACCAGCATGGTGGTGCCCGACGTCCCGGAGGTCGCGACGTTCCGAAACTTCATCCTCGACGCCATCAACGATCTCCCGCAGGACGGGGGCTGGGGCTCCGAGGGCATGATGCACAACCCCGATGCGGCGTGGCCGTGGGAGACGAGAGAAGGTGGAAGAGATGAGCGCTGAGAACGTCCACCAGGACACCGGGCTCCTGGACGAAGAACCGTCACAGGTTCCGGATGCCGTCGTCGAGACCGCCAACCTCCAGGAAGCCGTCCTCGATTCCGTGGCAGAGCAGATTGATGCGGACGCCGAGGAAGCTGCAGCGAACGCCGAGGCCTGGCTCCCGGACTCCGCGGACACGGATGCGACGGTGGAGCCCCAGACGGACGACGCCGACGACGCCGCCCCGGCGAACGACGCGGACGACGCGGACGACGACTCGGCCGGTGCGGAAGCGGCAGCCGCCGTCGTGCCACCCACCGCCACCATGTCCACGGAACGCATCGCGCTGAAGGCCCTGGAGCAGCGCCTGCTCGGCGGGGAACGCAAGCTCCGCCGCCGTGAAGTCGCCTCCGGCGCCGGGCTGTCCCTGCTGTCCGCCCGCAAACTCTGGCGCGCCCTGGGCTTCCCCAACATCGGCGACGAGGACGTTGCCTTCACCGAACGCGACCAGTCGGCGCTGAACACCATCGTGGACCTGGTCCGCGCCGGCAAGCTCACCGAGGAAGCCGCGATTTCCGTCACCCGCGCCATCGGCCAGATGACGGACCGCATGGTGGTCTGGCAGATCGAAGCCCTCGTCGAGGACATGGTCCACCAGCAGGGCGTCAGCGACGCCGTGGCCCGCAAACGCCTGGTCAGTGAGCTGCCGTCCCTCGTGGACGCCCTGGAGGAAATGCTGGTCTACTCCTGGCGCCGCCAGCTCAACGCCGGCGTCCAGCGCCTGGCCGTGCGCGCCGAGGCCGGGCTGGCGTCCAGCGAGGAAGGCCGCGAAGGCGACGAGGACGACGCCCCGCTGCCGCTGGCACGGGCGGTCGGCTTCGCTGACCTGGTCTCCTACACCAGCCTGTCCCGCAGGATGAACGAAAAAACCCTCGCCCAGCTGGTCCAGCGCTTTGAGAACAAGTGCGCCGAAATCATCTCGGTGGGCGGCGGGCGGCTGGTGAAGACGGTTGGCGATGAAGTCCTCTACATCGCCGAGACCCCGGCTGCCGGCGCCGAAATCTCCCTCGCGCTGTGCCAGGCCTTCACCGAGGATGAGATCCTGCCCCAGGCCCGCGTGGCCATGGTGTGGGGCCGCATCCTCTCCCGGCTGGGCGATATCTACGGTCCGACCGTGAACCTGGCGGCGCGGCTCACCGCGCTGGCCGATCCCGGAACCGTGCTGGTGGACTCCATGACCGCGTCCGCGCTCGAACAGGACGAACGGTTTGTGCTGCTTCCGCGCCCCGCCGAGGACGTCCGCGGCTTCGGCGAAATCCACCCGGTGGAGCTGCAACGCGGCAGCGGCCACGGGCTGGTGCTGGACTAGCTGGTCCCGGACCGAAGGCATCCTGACCTGCACCGATGCCGGCACCGCAGGGCTTGACTGCGGCAGGGTTTCTCTAATCGATAGCTAATATGGGATAGTCGTTGCTATCTGGCACCAGCAGAGGGCGATGCCCCCTGCTGAGGCTGCCGTGACTTTGGGGGACACCGCACACATGAAGACCTTCCTGGCAGCCCTGCGGCCAAAAACGCGCCGCCCGGTCCTGGCACGCCCGCTGACCGCCCGCCGCAAACATCTGATGGCCGGAACCGGCATCGCTGCCGCCTCCGCCGTCCTCATCACCGGCGCCATCATCTATCCGGGGTTTAAGACCACTGAGGTGGAGCTGAATGATGGCGGGGTGTGGGTGGTGTCGAAGTCGAAGAATGCGGTGGGGCGGTTGAATTATCCGTCGCGGGTGTTGGATGGGGCGGTGACGCCGGCGTCGGCGACGTTTGATGTGCTGCAGGATGCCGGGACGGTGTTTGTTGATGACAGTGCGGCCTCGACGTTGAATCAGGTCTCGGCGGCGCAGCTGCGTTTGGGCGGGGATAAGAAGCTGCCGGGGTCGGCGGCGGTGAGTTTTGGTTCGAAGGTGATTTCGGTGACGGATGCGGCCAAGGGCCGGGTGTGGGCGTTGTCGCCGTCGACGGTGAATGGTTTTGATGAGGAGGGGTCGGAGCCGGTTCTGACTGGTTCGCAGGGGCTGGTGTCGGCGGTGGGGGCTGATGACCGGATTTACAGTGCGGATCCGAAGTCCGGGCAGGTCTCGGTGACGGCGGTGGGCGCCGGTGGTGGGGCTGCGGAGGTGAAGACGGAGACCTGGGACGGGTTGAAGGGTGCCGGGGAGCTGCAGTTGGCGGTGGTGGGGGACCGGCCGGTGGTGCTGGATGCGGGCCGGGGGAAGTTGTTCCTGCCGGGCGGGCGTGAGCTGGCGTTGGCGGATGCGCGGGATGCGAAGTTGCAGCTCTCGGGTCCGGCGGCAGATGCGGTGGCGGTGGCGACGCCGAAGGCGTTGTTGCTTCAGCCGTTGGACGGGTCGACGGCGAAGACGGTGACGTTTGGGGGGCAGGGTGTTCCGGCGGCGCCGGTGCAGCTGGGCGGTTGTGTCCATGCGGCGTGGTCGGGGGCGAACAAGTATGTGCGTGAGTGCGTGAATGATGCCGACGACAAGACGGTGGACGTACCGAAGGCCAGCGCGGCGCCGTCCTATGTGTTCCGGGTGAACCGGGACCTGGTGGTCCTCAACGATGTGAATTCGGGCAATGTGTGGCTGGTGAACCAGAACATGCAGCTGGTCAACAACTGGGACGACGTCATCCCCCCGCAGCAGACCTCCGACGATGCGGACAAGGACTCCGCCGACGAGGTCCAGCAGACCGTCCTCCCGGACCGCACCAAACCCAACAGCGCCCCCGCCGCCAAACCGGACAGCTTCGGCGTGCGCGCCGGCAAAACCACCATCCTGCCCGTGCTCGACAACGACACGGACCCCGACGGGGACATCCTCACCGTCCGGGCCCCGGACCCGATCAAATCCGGACTCCTGGCGCCGATCTACGGTTCCACCGGCTTCCAGGTCAGCGTTCCCGCAGAGAGGACCGGCACGGAGACGTTCAAATATTCGGCGGACGACGGCCGCGGGCTCTCCGCCTCCGCCGACGTCACGCTCACCGTCGTCCCTGCAGGGGAGAACTCCGCCCCGCGGCAGAAACCCAACCGGAACACCTCCCTCCTGGTGCAGAGCGGCAAGCTGGTCAGCCAGAACATCCTCACAGACTGGATCGACCCCGACGGCGACGACCTCTACGTCGTCAGCGCCACCAGCAGCGACCCCCGCGACCAGGTCAAAGCCCGTCCCGACGGGCTGCTCAGCTTCCAGGACGCCGGCTCCGAGCCCGGCCGCAAGGTCGTCACCGTCACGGTCTCCGACGGCCAGTCCAGCACCGAAGGCAAGATCACTGTCGACGTCCGCGCCCCGGGCGCCCTGCCGCCGATCGCCAACGCGGACCACATCGTCGCCGTCGCCGGAGTGGACACCGTCATCGCACCGCTCAAGAACGACTCGGATCCGCAGGGCGGCGCGCTGCGCCTCGCCCAGGTCACCCCGGACGGGAACTCCAGCGCCACGATGGGGGCGGACCAGCAGACCTTCACCTTCTCCTCCACCGCCCAGGGACCCCACTACGTCTCCTACCTCGTCACCAACGGCCCGGCCAGCGCCCAGCAGCTGGTCCGCGTCGACGTCGTCCCCGGCAACGGCGACGGCGCCCCCGTGGCCGTGCGCGACACCGCCCTGCTGCCCAGCGGCGGCAGCGTCCTGGTGGATGTCCTCGGCAACGACTCGGACCCCTCCGGCGGCGTGCTGGTGGTCCAGTCCGTGACCGCGGCGGACGGTGAGCCCGTAAGCGTGTCCGTCCTGGACCACTCGGTGGTCCGGATCACCGACATCCGCGCGGAGGGCCAGCTCAACGTCAAATACACCATCTCCAACGGCAAGTCCTCCGCCACCGGCGAGATCGCCGTCCTCGTCGTCCCGGCCCCCACCAAACTCCAGGCGCCGCAGGCCAAGCCGGACGAAGCAACCGTGCGTGCCGGCGACGTCGTCACCATCCCGGTCCTCGGGAACGACACTGACCCCAACGGCGGCAAGCTGACCCTCGAACCTGCGCTGGCACAGCAGCCCGACGCCGCCGACGGCCGCATTTTCACCTCCGGCAACGCCCTGCGCTTCATCGCCGGCGAGCTGCCGAAAACCGTGTACGCCATCTACAAGGTCACCAACGACTCGGGGCAGTCGGACTCCCAGCAGGTCACCATCCGGATCCGGGCCCGCGACGACGAACGGAACACCCGCCCCGAACCGAAGAACCTGACCGCCCGCGTGGTGGCCGGCATGGTGGTCCGCATCCCGGTGCCGCTGGACGGCATTGACTCCGACGGCGACTCCGTCCAGCTGACCGGCGTGGACAAGGCCCCGGCCATGGGAACGGCCGTCGTCAAGGACGGCTACCTCGAATTCACCGCCACCGGCGACGCCGCCGGCACCGACACCTTCAGCTACCGCGTCCGGGACCGGATCGGCGCTGAAAACACCGGCACCGTGATTGTCGGCATCGCCCCGCCCGAAGCCAACAACCAGAAACCCATCGCGGTCGACGACGCCGTCGACGTCCGCCCCGGCCGTAAGATCGCCGTCGACGCCCTCGGCAACGACTCGGACCCGGACGGGGACCCGGTCAGCCTGGTCTCCAACGCCTTCGAAGCCCGGCCCGAACTCAGCGTCGAGCCGGCCGACGGCGGCAAGGTCCTCCTCACGGCCCCCGGCACCGCCGGCAGCGAAAGCGTCGGCTACAAGATCCAGGACGACAAAAAGGCCCAGTGCAGCGCAGTGATCCGGGTCCGGGTCAGCCCGGATGCGGCCCTCAAGCTCCCGGTCGCCAAAGACGACGTGGTCACCGCCGCGGAGACCCTCGGCAAGTCCGCCGTCGACGTCCCCGTCCTCAAGAACGACTCCGACCCCGACGGCGTCGCCGCCGAGCTCAAGGTCTCCCTGCCGGACGGCAACCCGAACGCACGCGCCGGAGGTGGCGGCAACGTCGTCGTGACCCTCGCCCCGAAGGACCAGCTGGTCCCGTACACCGTCACCGACGTGGACGGCCAAAGCGCGACGGCGGTTATCTGGGTACCCGGCCAGGGCGAGCAGCACCCCACCCTGGCGCGCACCGACGTCGTCGAAGTGATGGCCGGCAACGAAATCAACCTCGACCTGAACGAGTACGTCCGGGTCCGGGAAGGACACACGCCCCGGGTCACGCAGGTGGACAAGGTCCGGGTGCAGGGGGCTGACTCCCGGAACGTCGTCGCGGGCAACGGCACTGCGCTGCGCTACGCGGCACTGAAGGACTACGTGGGCCCCGGCTCCGTGACCTTCGAGGTCACGGACGGCACCGGGCCCGACGACCCGCAGGGCCTGAAATCGACCCTGAGCATTATCACCAGGGTTATTCCCGACCCCAACGCCAACCACCAGCCCACCTTCAGCGGGACCGACCTCGAGGTGCCGAAGGCCGAGTCCGTCAGTCTCGAGCTGGGCAACCTCGCCAAGGATGTGGACTCGGGCGACCAGGAGAAGCTCAAGTTCGAGCTCGACGGCACCCTGCCCGAGGGGATCAAGGCCACCATTGAGGGCCAGACCCTCAAGGTCAGTGCGGAGGCCACCATCGCCGCGGGCCGCCGGGGGAGCATCCCGTTAAAGGTCACCGACGGCCGCTCCGAGCCGGTCAAGGCCACGGTGGAAGCCACTGTCGTCGCCTCCAACCGGCCCCTCCCGACGGCCAATGAGGACGTCATCGAGAAGGCCAACGCGGGCAAAACCGAGACCATCAACGTCCTGGCCAACGACTTCAACCCGTTCGCCGAAACCCCGCTGAAGATCATCTCGGCCACGGTCGAAACCGGCTCGGCCGCGGGCGCCCCCGCCGTGAACGGGGACTCGATCACCGTGACTCCCGCCGACGGCTCCAAGGGCGTGATGGTGGTGCGCTACACCGTGCTGGACAAGACCGGGGATCCGTCCCGGCAGGCCAGCGGCCGGGTGCGCATCACGGTCCGGGACAAGCCGGATGCCCCCTCGGCCCCGTCCGCGACCGACGTCCGCAGCCGCACCGCCGTGCTCAAGTGGGCACCGCCCTCGGACAACGGCGCGGCGATCAGCAAATACACCGTCAGCTCCAGCGGCTTCAGCCAGGACTGCCCCACCACCACCTGCACCCTCAGCGGCCTGACCAACGACGTCAAGTACGTCTTTACCGTCACCGCCACCAACGAAGTCGGCCAGTCAGCGCCCTCGGCGTCGTCCAACGAGATCAGGCCGGATGAAAAGCCCTCCCCGCCGGAGGCCCCCACGGTCAAAGCCGGGGACAAGAACATGGTGATCGCCTGGCCTGCGGCAAAGACCGAGGGTTCGGCCGTCAAGAGCTACAACCTGGAGATATCCCCGCCGCCGGCCACCGGGGTCGCCGTGAAGAACGGCGTCACCGGCCTGAACTACACCTGGCCGGGTCTGACCAACGGCGTCCGCTACAAGGTGCGCGCCCAGGCCGTCAACGAACTCGGCCCGTCCGAGTGGGGCATCTACTCCGCCGAGGACAACCCCGCCGGCGTCCCGGCAGCCCCGGCGGCACCGACGTCGACGGTGGCCTCCGCCGTGGGCACCTCCAACCAGCTGAAGGTGAACTGGAGCGAACCGAACACCAACGGCGACGCGATCAGGAACTACTACGTCACCATGAGCGGCGGCGGCGGGACGACGCAGACCCAGATGGTTCCCGGGACGGTGCGGACCGCGAACTTCACCGCGAACAACTCCGAGGCCTCCTACACCTTCACTGTGCAGGCGGAGAACAAGGCCGGCAAGGGCGCCGTCAGCGCACCGTCCGCGCCGCGGCGCGCCACCGGCAAGCTCGCCCAGGTGTCCGGGGTCAGCGCCGCCGAGGCCAACACCGGCGGCGCGGGCCGGGCCGTGACCATCAACTTCCGGGAACTCAGCGACGCCGAGCGCAACGGCTCGGCGCCCAATGAGGTCAGCTACACCTACAACGCCAGCACGGGACAGTCCGGTCCCATCAGGCCCGGGCAGACCGTGGGCGGCTTCACGAACGGGGCCGCCACCAGGATCACCGTGGTGGCCAACTCCACCGTGGCGCCGAGCTCGGACGCCAGCGCCGCAGCCGCCGCCACACCCTACGGCGCGCCCGGCACGCCCTCCGCCTCCGGCCAGAACGGCGGCCAGAACCAGAAGTCGCTCAGTTTCAGCTGGAACTCACCGTCCACGGCGACGAACGACGTCGCCTCCACCCGGATCAACATCGACGGCCGCGGCTGGGAAAACGTCGCCGCCTCAGGCAGCCGGACCGTGAACACCGGCGGATTCGACGAACGGCACTCCATCCAGGTCCAGACGGTCAACTCGGTGGGGACCGGCGGGGGCATCGCCACGGCCACGGCCCAGTCCGGCCCGGCCAAGACCAACTGGGACGCCGCGGTCAACGGTTACCGCACCTGCACGGATGCGCCTGCCTCCGGTCAGACCTCGTGGCGGTCGCCGGCGGGCGCGGAACACACCTGCGACGGGGTGATCCGGAACTATCCATGGGCCTACGGCTCCGACGGGTCCTTCACCGTCAACTGCTTCATGTGGCGCACCGTGCCGGATGCCCGCGGGACCTACAAGTGGTACCGCATCAATTCGCACCCGGACGGCCGTTTCGTGGGCCGCACCATCCAGGTCGGCAACACCACCCTGGGCGAGCCCGAGGGCCATGGAATCCCGCAATGCGGCTGACCGCCGGGCTGCTGAGCGGGACCTCCCGCCCGCGGCCCACCACGCTATCCCACCCAGAACAGAAGAGGACCAACCCATGACCATGACCACCGAACAGGCCGAATGGTTTTCCGGCACCTTTGAGAAGCTCGTCGCCAACGTAGGCCAGGCCGTCCTCGGCAAGGCCCACGTCATCCGCCTGACGTTCACCGCGATGCTAGCCGAGGGGCATGTCCTCTTCGAGGACGCCCCGGGCACCGGCAAGACCTCGCTGGCGCGGGCCCTCGCAGCCACCGTGCAGGGCTCCAACAACCGCATCCAGTTCACCCCGGACCTGCTGCCCTCGGATGTCACCGGCGTGACCATCTACGACCAGAAGTCGCAGAAGTTCGAGTTCCACAAGGGGCCGATCTTCAACAACATCGTGCTGGCCGACGAAATCAACCGGGCCTCGCCCAAGACACAGTCGGCGCTCCTTGAGGTCATGGAGGAATCCCGCGTCACGGTGGACGGCACCACCTACGAGGCCGGCCGCCCGTTTATGGTGATGGCGACCCAGAACCCGATCGAGCAGGCCGGCACCTACCGGCTGCCGGAAGCCCAGCTGGACCGCTTCCTGATCAAGACCTCCATCGGCTACCCGGACCACGCCTCCACGGTGCAGCTGCTCGGCGGCGCCAACCTCAAGGACCGCTCCAAGGACATCACCCCCGTCATCACCACCCAGGCGATCGCGGACATGGCCGACCTCGCCGCCACCACCCACGTCGACACCGCCGTGCTGGAATACATCTCCCGGCTCTGCGAGGAGACCCGCAACGCCCCGGAAACCCGCCTCGGCGTCTCCGTCCGCGGCGCCCTCGCCATGGTCCGCGCCGCCAAGGTCTGGGCCGCCAGCCAGGGACGCAACTTTGTGCTGCCGGACGACATCAAGGACCTGGCCGCCGTCGTCTGGACCCACCGCCTCGTCATGGACCCGGAAGCCGAATTCTCCGGTGCGACCCCCGAAGCCGTGCTGGCGCGCGTCCTCTCCGAGGTCGCCGCCCCGCAGCAGCGCGCCTCCGTCGGCTAGCTGCCCGGCACCACCGCCCCGCAGTTCAGCCCGCCCTGCACCCCTCCGCAGGGCTCCGGCACCCCGTCACCCAGCACGAACAAAGGCACCCAAATGTCCTCCAGCACTCCGCTGACCCGGCTTGCTGAACGCCTGCAACGGCCCTTCCACCGGGACGGCAGGCCCACGCGGCTGCATCCTGCCTCCCTCTGGGCCGACGCCGGCAGCACCGCCAGCCTGGCCCTGAGGCCGGTCTGGCGTGCCGTGCGCGGGCTCTGGCTGCGGTACGCGTGGCCCGTCCTCTCGGTCGTCAGCGTCCTGGGCTGGTCCGTTCTCGCGGCGTCGATCCTGCTGTGGACCGTCGGCCAGGCCTTCGGCTGGCAGGAAGCCAAGGCCGCCGCGATCGCAGCCTTCGTGCTGTTCGCGCTGGCGGTGGGCTTCATCCTGGGCCGCTCCTCCTACGGGGTGGTGCTGGACCTGGCCCGGACCCGGGTGGCGGTGGGCGACCGCGCTGTCGGCAGCATCGCCGTTTCCAACACCTCCGCCCGCCCGCTGCTGCCCGCGGACCTGGAACTCCCGGTCGGAGCCGCCACCGCCGTCTTCCACCTGCCCCGGATGAAGCCGCAGCAAGTCCACGAGGACCTGTTCACCATCCCCACCGCGCGGCGCGCGGTGATTGCCGTGGGCCCGGTCCGGTCCGTCCGCGCGGACCCGCTGCACCTGCTGCGCCGCCAGGTGCTCTGGACCGAACCCGAGGACCTGTTCGTCCACCCGAGGACCGCGGCGCTGGCAGGCTCGGCCGCCGGTTTCATCCGTGACCTCGAGGGCATGCCCACCACCGACCTCTCCAGCGCCGATGTGTCCTTCCACGCCCTGCGCGACTACGTGCCGGGCGATGACCGGCGGCACATCCACTGGAAGACCACGGCCCGCATCAACAAGCTGATGGTCCGCCAGTTCGAGGAAACCCGCCGGGCCCACCTCGCCATCTCGCTGTCCATCAACACGGACGAATACGCCTCGGAGGAGGAATTCGAACTGGCCATCTCCACCGCCGCCTCGATCGGACGCCAGGCCATCCGCGACCAGCGCGACCTCGACGTGCTGACCCAGAAGGGCCCGCTGCGCTGCGAAACCGGCCGCAACATGCTCGATGACATGACCCGGATCGTCGGCGCACCGCAGCGCAGGACCGCCGTCGACCTCGCCCGGAGCCTGGCGGACACCGTCCCCAACGCCTCCGTGGTGTTCCTGGTCGTCGGCAGCAACGTCACCCCCGCCCAGCTGCGCTCCGCCTCGGCCTCCGTGCCGATGGGTGTCCGCAGCCTCGCCGTCCGGCTCCAGCTCGGCGCCGCGCCCGCCCGGGCCAATATTGGCGAGCTGACCGTGCTGACCCTCGGCGACCTCTCCGATCTGGCCATCGTGCTGAGGAAGGCGGCAGCATGAGCACCGCAACCCCGCTCCGTCCCCGCAACAACGTGCGGGCCAACGCCGCCCGGTCCCGCCGTTCCGGCTTCGCCGACGGCCAGCCGCTCTGGCATCTCGCGCTCGACGCCGGGGCGCTCACCGTGCTGCTGGGCCTGGGCGTGCTCGGGTTCAGCCTCAGCTTCGGCGGCGACCCGTACTACCTGGCCGCAGGCTTCGGCGGCATCCTGCTGGGCCTCGCCCTGGCGGCGGCCAATGTGCACTTCCGCCTGGGCCTGCTGATCACCGCCGCCCTGACGCTGGGCGTGTACCTCCTCTTCGGCACCGCGCTGGCGGTCCCGGAGGCGTCGGTCGGCGGCGTCCTGCCCACCCTCGATTCGCTGCGCACGCTGCTGCTCGGAGTCGTGTTCGCCTGGAAGGACATGCTCACCGTCGGTGTGCCGGTCGGCACCGCCGGCGGCACCCTGATCGTGCCGTTCCTCAGCTCGCTCCTCACGGCGCTGGCGGCCGGGCTGCTGATCTGGCGGCTCAAGAACCCGTACTGGCCGCTGCTTTCGGTGCTGGTGCTGTTCGTCACCGGTATCGCCTTCAGCACCAACGCGGGTTTCCTCACCGTGGAACGAGGCATTGCGCTCACCGTGGTCTCGATCTCCTGGGCCACCTTCCGCCGCGACGTGCTGCGCCGCAGCGATACCCGCAAGGTCTCCGTCAACCGGCTGGAAACGGACGACGCCACAGCCCGTGCGGCCGCCCTCCGCCGGCTTGGCACCGCCGCCGCGGTGATCGCCGTCGCCGTCGGGATCACCGCCATCGCCTCCCCGCTGGTCACCGCCAGTGACGACCGCCGCGTGCTGCGCAACACGATCGTCCCGCCGTTCGACCCGAAAGACTACGTCACCCCGCTGGCGAGCTTCCGCAACCTCGTCAAGGACAAGAAGGATGACAAGCTCTTCGAAGTCAAGGGCCTGCCCAAGGACGCCCGGGTACGCCTCGCCGCGCTCGATTCCTTCAACGGCACCAACTACAACATGGACCCGAACGGCTCCGGCAGCTTCAGCAAGGTGGGCGACGCGAAATCCATCAACACCCTCGCGGACTCCACCGGGATCGTGCCGACCACCAACTACGCCCTGGACATCACGATCGAGGACTACCAGGGTTACTTCCTGCCCGGCGGCAGCAAAACCACCGGGATCAGCTTTGCCAATGACGGTTCGGGTGCCGCCGCCGGGCTGTACTTCAACGCCGGAACGGACACGGCCGTGACCACCCGGGGCCTGGCCAAGGGCGACGCCTACCGGGTCCAGGTTGCCGACCCCGCCACCCTGGAACACGGGCAGCTGACGCAGTACGACTTCGCCAGGCTGTCCCTGCCGGACCCCGCCGAGGTGCCCCCCGTCGTCGGCTCCCAGGCCAACGACCTCGCCGCCGACGCCCCCACCGCCATTGACCGGGTGCGCCAGATCGAGGCGCACTTCCAGAAGAAGGGCGCCTTCAGCAACGGCCTGATCGCCGACGGCCAGCTGCCCAGCGTCTCCGGCCACGGCGCCAACCGGATCCGGAGCCTGCTCACCGCCAAGCAGATGCTCGGCGACGACGAACAGTACGCCGTCGCGATGTCGCTGATGCTGCGCCACCTCGGCATCCCCTCCCGGGTGGTGATGGGGTTCTACCCGGATCCCAAGAGTCCGGAAAACGGCGCCGGCGACGTGCAGATCACCGGCAAGGACGTCCATGCCTGGGTCGAGGTCGCCTTCGACCGGGTGGGCTGGGTGTCCTTCGACCCCACCCCGCCGAAGGACAATGTGCCGATCCCGCCGGATCCGGAGAACAAGTCCAAACCCAAGCCCCAGGTGCTGCAGCCCCCGCCCCCGCCGCAGGAGCCCGCGGACCTCCCGCCGGACTCCTCACCGGACGCGCTGGATGCCGACGAGAAGAAGAACAACCCCTGGCTGTTCTGGGGCCCGCTCCTCACTGCGATCGGGTACACGCTGATCCCGGTCGTGGTCCTGGCGCTGCCGCTCCTGCTGATCGCCCTGCTCAAGTCCCGGCGCCGGCTGGCACGCTTCCGCGACGGCCACCCTGCCCAGCGCGTCGGCGGCGGCTGGAACGAAGTCGTCAGCCTCGCGACCGACCTCGGTGCCGGGGTGGACCAGCGCGCCACCCGGCGTGAGTCCGCCGTCGTGCTCGCCGGTGCCTTCCCGGCCAGCGGGGGGACCATCACGCTGCTTGCCAACCGTGCCGACGCCGCGATCTTCGGCGCCGGCCAGCCGAGTGAGGACGAGGTCCGGCACTACTGGGAGACGGTGGACGGATCGCTCAAGGAGATGACCGGAACACTCGGTTTTTGGGGACGGCAGCGGGCCCGGTTCTCGCCGCGCTCCCTCCTGGCCGACGGCCGGGCCGCCCTGAAGCAGCGGGGCGAGCAGCCAGTCCGGTTCCGCCGGAAGCGCGCCGCGCCCGCAGGATCAGAACACCCCGCAGATACAGTGGAGGGTCCGGCGGCGGCAGCAGGACATGGTGCTGCTGCCGACGCCGCAGCCGACGCCAGCCAGACCGCCAGGAAGAACCGCAACGAGCCATGACCGACGACGCCGAGCGCTGCCCGCGCTGCCAGCAGCCGCTCCGACCGGGGGCTGCCTTTTGCACCTCCTGCGGCACGCCGCTGAGCAACAGGTCCGCGCGCAGACAGCAGCACCTCCCGCCGCAGGGACCGATCCCCGGTAGTATCCCCCTAACGCAGGGCCCGGCCACGGGCCGTGGACAAGGGGGAGGTCCTGCCATGCCAGACAAGCTTGAACTGGTCCCCGCCGCTGCCGGAAAACGGCTGGGAGCCGCGGTGCTGGACTGGCTGCCCCCGGTGACCATCCTGACAGTCCTGCTGGCGGTCGGTTTCGCCGGTATCACCCGCACCCAAAGCGGGGGCTTCATCGTGTACGGCACCTCCTCGCTGGTGCTCTTCGGCGGCATCGGAGCGGTCCTCACCCTGGTCTACGCCGCGGTCCTCGCCATGGTCGAAGGCCGGTCCGGAGTCACCGTCGGCAACCGCCTCATGGGGATCCGCAGCACGGATGCCGACGGCTACGCCCCGGGCGGGGGAGCGGTGTTCCTCCGCGGCCTCATCACCGGAGCCGGAGTGCTGCTGGCCGTGATCGCCGCCGCCGCGGTCATGGCCTTCCAGTGGTTCGGCGTCGCCGTGCTGGTGCTGGGACCGCTCCTGTTCCTCGGCGCGGCCTGGGCCGTCCTCGTGGTGCTCTCCAGCGCCTGGGACCGCAACGGCCAGCTCCGCGGCTGGCACGACACCGCAGCCAAAACCCTCGTCTTCGATGTGAAGGCCGGACGCAACCCGATCACCACCGGCGGCATCCAGGGCCCCTACAGCTTCGCGCCCCTCGACCTCCCCCCGGTCCAGCAGGTCGCCTCGCCGCTGGCAGGTGCCGCGGCGGCGGCGTCCGCAACTGCCGCGCCGTACGCTCCTGCCGCGCCTGCCGCGCCTGCCGCAGCGGAACGTCCTGCCGCCGGACAGCCGCCGGCGGTCACAGCGCAGCCGGCCCCGCCGGCGCCGCTTCCCCCAGTATCTTTCGCGCCGCCGGCACGGAGCGCATCCTTGCACCCCGGCACACACCCGGACGATGACCACGACCGCACCCAGGTCCGCGGCAACACACAGGCTCCCGTCACCGTGGCGATGCTCCGGATCGGGCTGGACGACGGCCGCGAAATCGAATTGGACCGCACCGCGCTGATCGGCCGCAACCCCGCCGGGCACCCCGGTGAGGACTCCGTGCAGCTCATCCCGATGGCCGATCCCGGCCGTTCCATTTCCAAGACCCACCTCCACCTCCTTGCCGGAAACGGGGGAGTCTGGGTGACCGACCGCAACTCCACCAACGGCAGCGCCGTCACCACCCCGGACGGTATCCGAACCTCCCTCGCGGCAGGGGAACCCACCCACGTACGCCCAGGCTCCACCGTGCACTTCGGTGACCGCTCCTTCTACCTAGGACAGGCATGAATCCCCAGCCGGCCGCCGTGCCATCCCCTCCGAGCCCCGGCAACGACCCGGTGCCCTCCCCGGGCACTCCGCCCAGCGGTTCCTCCAGCGGTGCCTCCAGCCTCCGGCTTAGCGTCGGCTACGGCACGGACCGCGGCCTGCGCCGCGAAATGAACGAGGATTCCTTCATCGCCGCGGATCCCGTCTTCGCTGTCGCGGACGGCATGGGAGGACATGAGGCTGGCGAGATTGCCAGCGGCATCTGCGTGCGCACGCTGGCCCAGATCCCGCAGCTGGCGAGCGGGGAGCGGGACGCCACCGCCGGCGTCGTGCAGGAGTACCTCCTGATGGCCGACGAGAGCATCCGCGTGGCCACGGGCTCCCGCGCCGGGACCACACTCTCCGGCGTCGTGGTGGTGGAGCAGATGGGCGTCCCGTACTGGCTGGTCCTGAACATCGGCGACTCCCGGACCTACCGCCTGAGCCAGGGCAAGCTCAGCCAGGTCAGCGTCGACCACTCCGAGGTCCAGGAACTTGTCGACGCCGGGCAGATCAGCCCGGCGCAGGCCGCCGTGCACCCGCGCCGGCATGTCGTCACCCGGGCACTCGGCACCGGCGACGAGACCGAGGCGGACTACTGGCTGCTGCCCATCGAGGAAGGCGACCGGCTTCTGGTCTGCTCCGACGGTCTCAACGGCGAACTCGACGATGACCACATTTCCACTATCCTGCGTTCCCGGACGGACCCGCAGGCGGCCGTGGATGAACTCATCCAGGCGGCCCTGCGCAGCGGCGGCCGTGACAATGTCACCTGCATCGTGCTGGACGCCACCAATGTCACCAACGACGACGGTGCCGCCCAGACAACGCCGCGCAGCGCCGCCGCGGCGGAGGACGAGGACACCCTGCCCCGGACCGATGCGCTGGACCTCACCCCCAGCGGGGAACCGGTTTCCCAAGCCGGGCCGGACGCCGGGCAACCGGATGCCGGTGAACCGGCCAATACGGCTGCGGCCGCCACGGAAGATGGCAAGGACCCGGATGATGGCAAGTAAGCCGGCCGCTGCCGCGCGGTACACGCCCGGCAGTTGGCTCGGTGTGGTGCGCTCCGGAACCGTGGTGCTGCTGCGCCCGGAAAGCGCGGCTGCCCTGGTGGAATCCGTGTGGGAACTCCTTGCAACCGGTCCCCAGGTGCACGAGGTGCTCGACGCCGTGACCTCGGCCTCGGGCGGTTCGCTGGCCCGGCTGCCGTGGTTCGCAATCGTGGACAACCGGAGCGCCGTGCAATTCTTCCTGCGCGGCGAGATCGACCTGACCGTTGACCTGCCGTCGGGCCCGGTGGAACTGAGCGGCCGCGAGGTGACCACCTGGACGGAACGGCGCTTCGCAGCCGCCAACGGATTCAGCCTGACCGTCCCGGGCGCCGAAGCCACGGGTGCGGCCGGTGCCGGGCGGGACCTTCCGTTGACCGACGGTGTGGTCCTGCTCCGGGGCCTGCGGGTGGATTTTGCCGGCGCAGCGCCGGAAAGCGACCTGCTGGCGGCCGCCGAGGCCGACATTGCGGCCGGCTCGCTCGATGACGACGCCTCCGCAGAGACCGTGCTGGGGTTCCCCGGGGAGGACCTCGAGCTCGGCGGAACCCTGCACGCAGAACCGGAACAGCAAACGGAACAGGAGCCGGAACCGGAGCCTGAACAGGAGGAGCCGGAGCCGCACCTGGAGCCGGAACTGGCCGAGCAGGAACCGGCCGAGCAGGAGCCGACGGGCAGCTACGACCACCTCTGGGAACAGACGGTGATGCGGAACATCGAAGACGCCGCCGTCCGCGAGGACCCCGACGCCGACGGCGAACCCGCCACCGAACCCGCCACCGAACCCGCCACCGAACCCGCCACCGGACCCGGGGCCGCCAGCCCGGAGGCTTCCAGTGCCGTGTCCGTGCCGGACCCGGCCGCATCCGTACCAGTGCGGTCCTTCCCCGCTCCCGCCCCGGAACTTCCGGCGGCTCCGCGGCCTGCGGTCCCCACCGGACTGATCGACTCCGTGCCCTGGCTCACCGGAACCGCTGCCGGCAGCGGCACCGGCAGTGGCCGCCCGCCGTCGTCCGGGTCGTCAACGCAACCGCCCGCGCCGGCCGCACCGTTGCCACCCACCGCCCCGCAGGCTAATGACCCGCAGGTACCGGTCCCGCAGGTCCAAATCCCGCAGGCGCAGGCCCCTCAGACGCCTGTACCGCCGGACCCGGCCGCGCAGCCCGAAGCGGATGTGGACCACGACGGCCAGACGATCATGAAGAGCGATCTCGCGGGAGCCGCCCCGCGGCCGGCCGGCACCCAGCGCGGCGGCCCGGAACCGGCCACCGGCCCGATGGTGCTGGCCCGGGTCTGCCCGCAGGGACACGCCAACCCGTCCACCTATTCACACTGCGGCCGCTGCGCAGAGCCGCTGCCCGGCGACGGCGTCCAGGTCCGGCGCCCCCGCCTGGGCCGGATGCGCCTGTCCACCGGCGGCCTGATCGACCTGGACCAGTCGCTCATCGTGGGACGCCAGCCCTCGGTGTCGCGCGTCCAGGGCGCCGTGATGCCCAAGCTGGTCCAGGTGGCCAGCCCCAGCGGGGATATCTCCCGCTCGCACGTGGAGGTCCGGCTGGAAGGCTGGCACGTGATGCTCTGCGACCTCAAGGCGACCAACGGCACCGTGCTGGTCCGCGAAGGCCAGCCCCCGCGCCGGCTGGCGCAGGGCGAGATGGCCATCCTGCTCGACGGCGACATCGCAGAAGTAGGCGACGGCATCTCGCTGCGCTTTGAGGAGATCCCGTGAGCTCAAAACGGCCAGTAGCCCCGCCGCCGATCATTCCGGGCTTCCACTACATCAGCCTGCTCGGCTCCGGCGGGTTCTCCGACGTCTACCTCTACGAGCAGGACCGGCCGCGCCGCAAGGTGGCCGTCAAGGTGCTGCTATCGGACCTGTTGACCGAGGGCGCCCGCCGCCGCTTCGAATCCGAAGCAAACCTGATGGCGCAGCTGTCCTCGCACCCCTATATCGTGACGATCTTCCAAGCCGAGATCACCGACTCCGGGCATTCCTACCTGGCCATGGAGTACTGCTCCCGGCCCAGCCTGGATGTCCGCTACCGGCGGCAGCGCTTCAGCGTTGACGAGGTCCTGGCCGTCGGCATCCAGGTGGCATCCGCCGTCGAGACCGCCCACCGGGCCGGCATCGCGCACCGGGACATCAAGCCCGCCAACATCCTGGTCACCGACTACAACCGGCCCGCCCTGACCGACTTCGGCATCTCCGGCACGCTCGCCGGCGACCAGGACGAGGACGCGGGCATGTCCATCCCGTGGTCCCCGCCGGAACAGTTCACCGGCCACCAGGTCGACGGCGTCCTGGTGGACGTCTGGGCGCTCGGCGCCACGCTCTATACTCTCTTGGCCGGCCGGTCCCCGTTTGTGCTGCCGGGAGCCGACAACTCACAGCGTGAGCTGATCTCCCGCATCACCAACCTGCCGGTGCCGAAACTGGGCCGCGCCGACGTGCCGGAATCCCTGGAACTGGCGCTCTCGACGGCGATGGCCAAGTCCGCCGCGTCCCGCTACTCCTCGGCCCATGCCTTCGCCCTGGCCCTGCAGCGGATCCAGGCCGAACTGAACCTCTCCGTGACCTCGTTCGAGGTGCTGGAAGAGCAGCGCGCCGAGGACAACCACCCCGACGACGGCTTCGAGGAAACCCGCGTCCGCAGCGTCGCCTCGATCGACCCGGACGCCACGGGCAACGCCCCCACCTTCCCGGTGCGGGTCCCTGAAGCGGACACCCGCTTCACGGCCGACAACGCCACCACCTTCAACAACGCGACCATCCAGCGCCCGCCGGCCTTGCCCGGTTTCGACACACCCGGCGCCGGCCGGCCGTCCGGACCGCGGACTCCCGCCGGGTCCGCCGCCCCCGACGACGACGTGGCGGCCACGGTCAGCCGCTCCCGCACGGCGGATCCGGCCGGCGGCCCGGACGACGGCGCGGCGGGGCACCCGGCCGGGCACGGCCGCCGGAACCTGATGCTCTCGATCGTCGGCGGCACCGTGGTGGTGGCCGCCGTCGTCCTCGGGATTGTGGCGGCCACCACCCGGCCCGAGCCGGCGCCGAAAGCCACCGGGCAGATCAGCAAACCGCCCGCCGACGCGCTGGACAACGGCACCGTCCCGGACGTCACGGGGCTGACCGGGACTGCCGGAGCGGCCGGGAAGGTCAGCTTCAGCTGGACCAACCCGCAGCCCAAACCGGGCGACAGCTACAAGTGGCGGGTCCATACGCTCAAGGACGACGGGCAGTACCAGGCCGCCGCCGAGCCGAAAGCCGAAATGGCCGCGAACCCGGCCGAGCCCAGCTGCATCCAGGTCATGATCGTCCGCAGGGACGGGGCTTCCTCGCCACTGGGCCCGGACTCCATCGCCTGCGTCAGCAAATAACCAACGACTTCCGGAAAGGTACGGATTATGGGGGATCTGGCAATAGATTTCTGCGGCGAGTGGCATGAGCCCTCGGACGAGGACATCTTCAGCATCGGCCGCGAAGGCGATCTTGAGGTGGACGACAACCCGTACCTGCACCGGCAGTTCCTGCAGATCGCCCGCTATGACGGCATCTGGTGGCTCAGCAACGTCGGCAGCATGCTCTCCGCGACCATTGCCGACGCCACCGGCGGGATGCAGGCCTGGCTCTCGCCGGGGGCCCGGATCCCGCTGGTCTTCAGCCACACCAACGTCATCTTCACGGCCGGGCCCACCACCTACGAATTCGCCGTCCATCTGCAAACCCCCGCCTTCCGGCAGGAAGCCCGCGAGGAGGACAGCGGCGGGGACACCACCATCGGACCGGTGCTCTTCACCGACTCGCAGAAGGCCCTGATTGTGGCCCTCGCCGAACCCATGCTGCGCCGCGACGGGACCGGCTTCAGCGCCATCCCGTCCTCGGCCGACGCCGCCAGGACCCTGGGCTGGGCGCTGACGCGGTTCAACAGAAAGCTGGACAATGTGTGCGACAAACTGGACAAAGTCGGCGTCGCCGGCCTTCGGGGCGGCGGCGGCAAGCTCGCCACCAACCGCCGAGCGAGGCTCGTGGAACACGCCGTGACCTCACATCTCGTGACCGCCGCCGACCTGCACCTGCTGGACCAGCAGAATGCCAAAAACAGTGCCGTGGCCATTAACGGAGCCGACGAAGCGTGAGAATCCGACTGACGCTGCGCCGCGACCCGGCCGACGCCAAAGACCTTGCTGTCACGGTGGACGGGCTCGCCACCGTCGCGGACATCGCCACCCAGCTCTGGGCGGCCGACCCGGCACGGCGGGGGACCCCGCCGCCGTCGAACCTGTCCCTGCGCATCGAGGAGGCCTTCGCCGCCGGCGGCATGAAGGGCAGCGTCCTGGACCGGAAGGACAGCCTGCTGGAATCCGGGCTGCGGCCCGGCTCCATCGTTTCGCTGACCCGGCTGAGTGAGCAGTTCGGGACGCCCGGCGCGAACCGGGGCCCGGCGGCGGCGACGCTGCGGGTGCTGTCCGGACCCGACGCCGGACGGGAATTCCCGCTGCCGTCCGGCACCAGCTACATCGGCAGGGACCGCGACGTCGACATCCGGCTCACGGACCCGCTCACCTCCAAACGGCACGCCCGGATCACGGTGGGCGAGACGGTCGAGATCGTTGACACGAACTCGGCCAACGGGCTGCTCATGGACGGACTGCCGGTCACCCGCGCCACGCTGAGCTCCTCGGACACCGTGGCCCTGGGGGACACGACTGTCTCCGTGGTGTCCCTCGGCACCGGGCACGGTTCCGCGCCGAGCTCCCCGCTGATCGATTTCAACCGCTCGCCCCGCGTGGTGCCGCGTTTCGAGCAGCAGAAGCGGATGCTCCCGGCCGGACCCAAGCGCCAGGAGCACCACGCCTTCCCGTACATCATGCTGCTCGCGCCGCTGATGATGGGCGGCATACTGTTCGCCGTCACCCAGAACGTGCTCTCCGTGGTCTTTATGCTGATGATGCCGCTGTTCATCGTGGGCCATTACGTGGACCAGAAGCTGCAGTCCAAGCGGGAACGCAAGGAACAGCTCAAGCAGTTCCGTGAATCGATGGCCGTGTTCCGGACCGACACCACCCGGCTGCAGAACGTGGAACGCTCGGTCCGGTTGCAGGAAGCACCGTCCGTCAGCGACACGGTCGACTCGATCTACAAGCTCGGCCCGCTGCTCTGGACCCACCGTCCCGAGCACACCGGGTTCCTGGGCCTGCGCTTCGGGCTGGGGACCTCGCCCTCGCGGATCCAGTTCGAGGAGCCCAACAGCAACGACACCGAAGCCGAGTACATGGCTGAAATCCAGGAGTGCCTGGCACAGTTCCGCGACATCGAGGGTGTGCCGGTCGTCTCGCAGCTGCGTTCCGCCGGCTCCTTCGGCCTCGCGGGCTCCCGCGGCCTCGTCGACGACGTCGCCCGCGGGATGGTCCTGCAGCTGGTCGGCCTGCACTCGCCCGCGGAAGTTGTCCTGACCGCCATCACCTCGGCGCAGTCGAAGGAACGCTGGGAATGGCTGCAGTGGCTCCCGCACGTCGGCTCCGGCCACAGCCCGCTGGGCGGCGACCACCTCGCCGCCGGCCCCGCGGGCGGCTCGGCCCTGCTCTCCCGGCTCGAAGACCTGATCGACCAGCGCGAGGCCGCGTCGCAGACCCCGCGCCCGGCCCTGCGGCCCGGCGTCGATCCGCTCAGCATGGACCTCCCGGAACCGCTGCTGCCCACCGTGCTGGTGGTCGTCGAGGACGACGCCCCGGTGGACCGCGGCCGGCTCACCCGCGTCCTGGAACGGGGGCCGGACTCCGGCGTGCACGTCATGTGGGTCGCCACCTCGGTCCAGCAGCTTCCGGCCGCGTGCCGGGACTTCATGGCGGTCGACGGCGACCACGGCGCCACCACCGGGCAGGTCCGGCTCGGCCGGCACACCTTCCCGGTGAGCTGCGAAAGCCTCGACGCCGGACTCGCCGCCCAGCTCGCCCGGATGCTCTCGCCCGTGGTGGACGTCGGCAAGCCGCTGGAGGACGAATCCGACCTGCCGCGCGCCGTTTCCTACGCCACCCTGATCGGCAAGGACTTCCTGGACAGCCCGGCGGCCGTGGCGGAACGCTGGACCGAGAACAATTCGGTCCGCGCCTCCGCCAAGCCCAACCGCAAGGACAACGGCACGCTCCGGGCGCTCGTCGGATCCAAGGGCATCGAACCGCTCTACCTCGACCTGAAAAACGAGGGCCCGCACGCCCTCGTCGGCGGCACCACCGGCGCCGGCAAGTCCGAATTCCTGCAGTCCTGGGTGATGGGCATGGCCGCCGCCTACAGCCCGGACCGGGTGAGCTTCCTGTTTGTGGACTACAAGGGCGGCGCCGCGTTCGCGGACTGCCTGCACCTGCCCCACACCGTGGGCCTGGTCACCGACCTCTCCCAGCACCTCGTCCGCCGCGCGCTGACCTCGCTGCGGGCGGAGCTGCACTACCGGGAACGGCTGCTGAACCGGAAGAAAGCCAAGGACCTGCTGGAACTCCAGCGCGAAGCGGATCCGGAGGCGCCCCCCTACCTGATCATCATCGTGGACGAGTTCGCGGCCCTCGCCACCGAGGTGCCGGAGTTCGTCGACGGCGTCGTGGACGTCGCCGCCCGCGGACGTTCCCTCGGACTGCACCTGATCCTGGCCACCCAGCGCCCTGCCGGCGTGATCAAGGAAAGCCTGCGCGCCAACACCAACCTGCGGGTGGCGCTGCGGATGGCCGACGAGGACGACGCGATCGACATCCTCGGTGTGCCCACGGCCGCGTACTTCGACCCCGCCATCCCCGGGCGCGGCGCCGCCAAGACCGGCCCCGGCCGGATCCAGGGTTTCCAGACCGGCTACGCCGGCGGCTGGACCACGGAGAGGCCGCAGCGCCCGCAGATCGAGATCGTCGAGATGGCCTTCGGTTCCGGCCCGGCCTGGGCCGCACCGGCCCCGGAGACCCCGGTCCAGGAAGAAGCTGCCGGCCCCAACGACATCGCCCGGATGACGGCCAACATCATCAGGGCCGCCGACGTGCTCTCCATCGAGCCGCCGCGCAAACCCTGGCTCGATGAGCTGGCGACGAGCTATGACTTCTCCCTGCTGCCGAACCCCCGCACCGACGAACGCCTGCTCCTGGGCGTGGCGGACGACCCGGCGCACCAGGACCAGCCCACCGTGTTCTACGAACCGGACCGGGACGGCAACATGGCCATCTACGGCACCGGCGGCTCCGGCAAGTCCGCGGCGCTGCGCGGCATCGCGATCGCCGCCGCGGTCACCCCCCGCGGCGGGCCGGTCAACGTCTACGGCATCGACTGCGGCTCCTCGGGGCTGAAGATGCTCGATGAGCTGCCGCACGTCGGGGAAATCATCAACGGCGACGACGTCGAACGCGTCGGCCGGCTGCTGCGCTGGCTCCGGGACCTCGCCGACGACCGGTCCGCCCGCTACTCCGAAGTGCGCGCGTCGACCATAGTGGAGTACCGCAAACTGGCGGACCGGCCGGAGGAAAAGCGCATCTTCGTGCTGGTGGACGGCATGTCCGCCTTCCGCGAGGCGTACGAATACAGCAAGCTCTCGGCGCTCTGGGACATCTTCCTGCAGCTCGCCACCGACGGCCGCCCGCTCGGCATCCACCTCGTGGTCAGCGGGGACCGCCCCAACTCGGTGCCGGCGTCGCTGCTGGCCTCGATCCAGCGCCGGCTGGTGCTGCGGCTCTCTTCGGAGGACGACTACCTGTCCATGGACGTGCCCAAGGATGTCCTGGGCCAGGCGTCGCCTCCGGGACGCGGCCTGCTGGGCAACCTCGAGGTCCAGCTCGCTGTCCTGGGCGGCAACTCCAACCTGGCCGTGCAGGCACGCGAGGTGCACAAGCTCAGCGAGGCCATGCTGCGCCAGGGCGTCGAACGTGCCCCGCAGATCGAACGGCTGCCGGACCAGATCGACCTCGGCATCCTGCCGGCCGGCAGCCCGGACCTGCCGGTGATCGGCGTCGACGGCGAGACACTCCAGCCGGCCGAGATCCTGGCCAAGGGCCCGCTGCTGCTGGCAGGCCCTCCGGGCTCCGGGCGCACCGTGGCCCTCGTGACCCTGGCCTACGCGCTGCGCCGCTCCAACCCCGGCGTCGAACTGATCTACGTCGGCTCCCGGCGTTCCACGGCGGCGGCCCTGAAGCTCTGGGACCGCTCGGTGGTCGGCGCCGACAACGTCGAGGAGGCCATCGATGAGCTGGTGGATTACTCCACCGGCACGCCCGGCAAGCTTGCGATCTTCATCGAGGGCCTGACCGACTTCACCGACACGGGCGCGGAGTCGGGCATCGAACGGCTCGTCACGGCGTCGATCAAGGCCGAACAGTGGGTGGTCGGCGAATCCGAGACGTCCACCTGGTCCTCGGCCTGGTCCCTCGCGCAGCCGTTCAAATCCGGCCGCCGCGGCCTGCTGCTCAACCCGGGAGACATCGACGGCGATAGCCTGCTCAGCACCTCGCTGGGCCGGATCAGCACGGACTTCATCCCCGGCCGCGGCTACATCGTGGGCCGCGGCAAGGTACGCAAGCTCCAGGTCGCGCTTCCCCCCGAGAACCGGAACTAAACCCGTTGACCTTGCAGTTAATGTCCTTATGAAGCACTTATAGGGGCAACAACTGCAAGGTCAACGAGGGGCGTCACTTCCGGCTCCCCTTCTGTGTATCGACGATTATCGATACAATGGGAGGAGACCCGCAACAAAGGAGAACCACATGCCTGTTATCCGAATCTACGAATCCGCCCTCTGCTGTGACACCGGTGTCTGCGGCCCCGACGTGGACCAGTCCTTGGTGGAAGTGACCGCGGACGTGCGTCATCTCCAGGGCCTCGGTGCCGACATTGCGCGCCACAATCTCGCCAGCGAACCGACCGTCTTCGCGGAGGACGAGACGGTCCGCGGATTTATGCACCTGGTCGGATCAAAGGGCCTTCCGCTCACCATCGTCGACGGCGTTACGGTCGCCACCGGCACCTACCCGAGCAGGGGACAGCTGCTGGCGCTGGCCGGACTCGGCGCAGCCGGCGTCGACCCGCAGGCCCGGCCGGAACTCGGCCTGAGTGAAAAGTCCGGCGGCTGCTGCGGCGGCTCGACGAGCTGCTGCTAGGTCCCGGCGTGGAGTTTCTGGCGAACATACCCCGGTTCGTGTTCTTCACCGGCAAGGGCGGTGTCGGCAAGACCTCCGTAGCGTGCGCAACAGCGCTCACCCTTGCCCGGGCCGGTCAGAAGGTCTTACTGGTCAGTACAGACCCCGCGTCCAACGTCGGTCAGGTCTTCGGCGTGACCATTGGGAACACGGTCACGCCGATTCAGGATGTGCCCGGCCTGTCAGCGTTGGAGATTGACCCGGAGCAGGCGGCCGAGGCGTACCGGGAACGGATCATCGCGCCGGTCCGCGGACTCCTGCCCGAGACCGAATTGGCCGGCATCGCCGAGAGCCTCTCGGGTTCCTGCACCACCGAGATCGCTTCCTTCGACGAGTTCACCAACCTGCTCGCCGACGAGGGCTCCTACGGCGGGTATGACCACATCGTTTTCGACACCGCCCCGACCGGCCACACGATCCGGCTGCTGCAGCTGCCGGGCTCGTGGACCGATTTCCTGGCGGCAGGCAAGGGGGACCCGTCCTGCCTTGGCCCCCTGTCGGGACTCGAGAAGCACAAGCAGGTGTACGCCAAAGCGGTCCAGGCCCTCACGGACCCGGCGAGGACCCGGCTTGTCCTGGTCAGCCGCGCGCAGACATCCTCGCTCAGCGAAATTGAGCGGACTTACCTCGAACTCAGCCAGATCGGGATCGCGGGAGGATACGTTGTGGTCAACGGCGTCCTGCCGGAGGCCGCAGGGGACGAGGATCTGGCGCAGGCTCTGCGCGCCCGGGAAGCTGCCGCCATCGCAGCCATTCCCGACGCGGTAGCCGGCCTGCCCCGGGATGTCCTGGACCTGAAGCCGGGCAACATGGTCGGCATTGCTGCGCTGGAATCCCTGTTCGCGCCCACATCCGGCGCCGATATCACTGCTGACGCCGCGCTGGTCCCCGAGATTGAGGACGCCCCGCTGGCTGCCCTGGTGAACGAAGTGGAGCTCGACGGCCACGGCCTCGTGATGTGCATGGGCAAGGGCGGGGTCGGGAAGACCACCGTCGCTGCCGCCATTGCGGTCGCCCTGGCCAAACGCGGGCATGCGGTCCACCTCACCACGACCGACCCCGCAGCCCACCTCACCGAAACACTCCATGGTTCCATCCCGGGTCTCACGGTTTCGCGCATCGATCCGGAAGCGGCCATCCAGGAGTACCGCGATCACGTGATGGAGACCAAGGGCCGGAACCTGGACGACAACGGACGGGCGGCCCTCGCTGAGGACCTGATGTCCCCGTGCACGGACGAGGTGGCAGTGTTCCGGCAGTTCTCCAGGGTGGTCCAGGAATCCCGCCGGCACTTCGTGGTGATCGACACCGCACCGACCGGCCACACCCTGCTGCTCCTGGACGCCACCGGTTCGTACCACCGGGAGATCGCCCGCCAGGTCGGCGACACCATGGGATTCGTGACGCCCCTCATGCGGCTCCAGGACCCGGCGCAGACCAAGGTCGTTCTCGTTACGCTGGCCGAGACTACGCCGGTGCTGGAAGCCGAAGAGTTGAAGGGTGACCTGGAACGGGCCGGAATCCACCCGTGGGCCTGGGTCATCAACAACTCGATCGCCGCCGCACACCCGCAGACGCCGTTCCTGCGGGCCCGCGCCGCGAGCGAAACCGAACAGATCACGAAGGTGCACACCCTGACGGACCGGGTCGCGCTCATTCCGCTGCTGCCGGAGGAACCCATCGGCGAGGAGAAGCTGTCGGCGCTGACTGCCCTCAGCTCCCTGCCGGCCTGACGTGGACCGGGGCCGGCCTGACGTGGACCGGGCCACCGCCGACGCTTGCGCGGCGGTGGCCGGGACGCGTCTGGCTAGCCGTCCAGGCGCTGGGCCAGCAGTGCTTCGATGTCCCGGGCGGTGGCGTTAAGCCTGGCGATCGTGTCCCGTTGGATGGCCCGCAGGTATTCGGCATCGGACTCGCCGTCCTGCACCCAGTTCTCGTCGCCCGGTGAGTCCATCGCCTGGCGCGTGTTGGCGGTTGCCGTCCTGACGTTCTCCAGCATCGCGCGCAGCCGGTCCTCGGTGCTGGTGGTCTCGTTATCCATGGGTGTCCTCCCTGGTTGCGGTCCTGGTGTCGGCCTTTGTCCGGACCGTGGCGTGGGACGCCGGACTGGGAATCGCCGGACTGGGAATCACAGGGAGGCCAGGAGGCCGGCCGTCTTCTCCATGGCGCCCGGAACGAGCGAATAGTACGCCCAGGTGCCGCGCTTCTCGCGGTGCAGCAACCCGGCGTCGACCAGGATCTTGAGGTGGTGCGACACGGTGGGCTGCCCCAGATCCAGCGGTTCGGTGAGGTCGCAGACGCAGGATTCACCGGAGGCCTCGCCTTTGACGATGGAGAGCAGCCGCAGCCGGTTGGGATCGGCGAGGGCCTTGAAGACGAGGGCCTTTTGACGGGCATCCTCCGCACTGAGGACAGGCCGGGCGGACGGTGCACAGCAGGCCGCGTCGAGGGCCGGCTCAACAGTTTGCAGAGAATTCATGTGTCTATTATGCACACAGATTGACATTCATCGATATAGTCGGAAATACTTCATATCGACAAGCATCAATCTAAAGCTGAGCAGCACAGGAGTCCCGTGAGCACCCAGACCGACCCGTCGCCCATTCCAGGAGGCGAGATTGCCGTCGCCGGCAAACTCTCCACCCTGGACCGTTTCCTGCCGGTGTGGATCGTCGCCGCCATGGTCCTGGGGCTGCTCCTGGGCAGCTTCATCCCTGGCCTGAACACCGCCCTCGAGGCGGTCAAGGTCGGCGAAGTCTCGCTGCCGATCGCCGTCGGGCTGCTGGTGATGATGTACCCGGTGCTGGCCAAGGTCCGCTACGACCAGGCGCACCGCGTCGTCGGGGACCGCAAGCTCATGGTCACCTCACTGGTGCTGAACTGGGTGCTGGCCCCGGCATTCATGTTCGCGCTGGCCTGGATCTTCATCCCGGACCTGCCCGAGTACCGCACGGGCCTGATCATCGTGGGCCTCGCCCGGTGCATCGCCATGGTGATGATCTGGAACGACCTCGCCTGCGGTGACCGGGAAGCCGCCGCCGTGCTGGTGGCCATCAACTCCGTCTTCCAGGTCATCGCGTTCGGCGCGCTCGGCTGGTTCTACCTGCAGCTGCTGCCCTCCATGCTGGGGCTGCCGACCACCAGCGCGGACTTCTCCTTCTGGGCCATCACCGCCTCCGTCCTGGTGTTCCTGGGGATCCCGCTGCTGGCCGGGTTCCTCACCCGCACCGTCGGCGAAAAGGCCAGGGGCCGGGACTGGTACGAGAACACGTTCCTGCCCAGGCTGGGCCCGTGGGCGCTGTACGGCCTGCTCTTTACCATCACCCTGCTCTTCGCCCTGCAGGGCGGTACGATCACGTCCCGCCCGCTGGACGTCGTCCGGATCGCGGTGCCGCTGCTGGTCTACTTCCTGGTCGTCTTCGCCGCCGGCATGCTGATCGGCAAGTGGCTGGACCTCGGCTACGCCAAAACCACCACCCTGGCCTTCACCGCCGCGGGCAACAACTTCGAGCTCGCCATCGCCGTGGCGATCGGCACCTTCGGCGTCACTTCCGGCCAGGCCCTCGCCGGCGTCGTCGGCCCCTTGATCGAAGTCCCCGTCCTTGTTGCACTGGTTTACGTGGCCCTTTGGGCCCGGAAACGCTACTTCGCCGCCAGCCCCCTTTCCGTCTGACCTCGAGAATCTTCAGGAGAACCCCGATGAGCACCGAAACTGCCAAGAAACCCTCCGTTCTGTTCGTCTGCGTCCACAACGCCGGACGCTCCCAGATGGCCGCCGCCTTCCTCACCACCCTGTCCAAGGGCGCCATTGAGGTCCGCTCCGCCGGCTCCCAGCCCGCCGACAAGGTCAACCCGGCCGCCGTCGAGGCCATGGCCGAGCTCGGCATCGACATGTCCGCCGAGATCCCCAAGGTCCTCACCACCGAGGCCGTCAAGGAATCCGACGTCGTCATCACCATGGGCTGCGGCGACACGTGCCCGATCTTCCCGGGCAAGCGCTACGAGGACTGGGAACTCGAGGACCCCGCCGGCCAGGGCGTCGAGTCCGTCCGCCCCATCCGCGACGAGATCAAGGCCCGCATCGAGGACCTCATCGCATCCCTCACCCCCGCCGCCAAGTAGGAGCATCGCCATGACTGAACAGCTGATCATCATCGGATCCGGCCCCGCCGGCTACACCGCGGCGATCTACGCCGCCCGCGCCGGCCTGACGCCCCTCGTCATCGCCGGGGCAGTCACCGCGGGCGGCGCCCTGATGAACACCACCGAGGTGGAAAACTTCCCCGGCTTCCCCGCCGGCGTCCAAGGACCGGAGCTCATGGACGGCCTGCAGCAGCAGGCCGAGAAGTTCGGCGCGCAGGTGGTGTTCGACGACGTCACCGAAGTGACGCTCAACGGCCACCTCAAACGCGTGGTCACCGCAACCGGCGAGACCCACGAGGCGCCCGCCGTCATCCTCGCCACCGGCTCCGCCTACAAGGAACTCGGCCTGCCGGAGGAGAAGAAGTTCAGCGGCCACGGGCTCTCCTGGTGCGCCACCTGCGACGGGTTCTTCTTCCGCGACCAGGACATCATCGTCGTCGGCGGGGGAGACTCCGCCATGGAGGAGGCGACGTTCCTGACCCGGTTCGGGAAGACCGTCACCGTCGTGGTCCGCAAGGGCGAACTCCGAGCCTCCCGCATCATGGCCCAGCGCGCCAAGGACAACCCGAAGATCCGCTTCGCGTGGAACTCCGCCGTCACCGCCATCCACGGCGACGCCAAGGTCACCGGCATCACCCTGACCGACACCCGCACCGGTGACACCCGGGAGCTGGCCGCCACGGGCATCTTCGTTGCGATCGGCCATGTGCCGCGCACCGAGCTGCTGCACGGCCAGGTGGACCTCGACGCCGAGGGCTACATCAAGGTGGATTCACCCACCACCGTCACCAACCTCTCGGGCGTCTTCGCCTGTGGGGATGCCGTGGACCACCGCTACCGCCAGGCCATCACGGCCGCCGGCACCGGATGCGCCGCGGCCCTCGACGCCGAACGCTACCTCGCTGCGCTCGATGATGCCGACAGCATCGCAACCGCGCTCGTCGAGGAACCAACCCACTCCTGACCGAAGAGGACACCATGGCCGTAACCACCACCCTTCCCGTCGTTGTTATCGGGGCCGGCCCCGTCGGCCTCGCCGCCGCAGCGCACCTGCTGGAGCGCGGCCTGGAGCCGCTCATCCTCGAGGCCGGCCCGACGGCGGGCGCCGCCATCGAACAGTGGCGCCACATCCGCCTGTTCTCCCCGTGGCGGTACAACACGGACGCAGCCGCCGTCCGCCTGCTCGGCGCCACGGGCTGGGAATCACCTGAGCCGGCGGCGCTGCCCACCGGCGGCGAACTAATCGACGGCTACCTCACCGCGCTCGCCGCGCTCCCGGCGATCGCGTCCCGCCTGCACACCGGCGCCCGCGTCGTGGCAGTGACCCGGCAGGGCATGGATAAAACCCACAGCCGAAACCGCGACACCACACCCTTTGTGGTCCGGGTCGAACACGCCGACGGCAGGGTCCGCGAGTACCAGGCCGCCGGTGTCATCGACGCCTCCGGCACCTGGTCAACCCGCAACCCGCTCGGCACCTCAGGCCTGCCCGCCGTTGGCGAAATCGCCGCAGCTGACAGGATTTCCGCACCGCTGCCGGACGTCCTGGGCCGGGACCGCGGGACGTTCGGGGGCCGCACCGCGCTTGTGGTCGGCGCCGGCCACTCGGCCGCCAACACCCTGATCAACCTCGCCGAGCTTGCAGCCCAGGTGCCCGGGACGAAGATCGTCTGGGCGATCCGCGGCGCCTCCGCCGCCAAGGTCTACGGGGGAGGCGCAGCCGATGAGCTGGCCGCGCGCGGCCAGCTGGGCAGCCGGCTCCGCGCACTGGTTGAGAACGGGACCATCGATCTGCACACCGGATTCGGGATCGCCGCCCTCGCCGCGGCCGACGGACCTGTCACCCTGGCCTCCACCGACGGCCGCACCCTCGAGGCCGACGTCGTGGTCCCGGCCACCGGCTTCCGCCCCGACCTGGACATCCTCCGGGAACTCCGGCTGGACCTGGACCCGGCCGTGGAAGCCCCGCGTGAGCTCGGCCCGCTGATCGACCCCGAATTCCACTCCTGCGGCACCGTCGAGCCCCACGGGGCCAGGATGCTGGCCCACCCGGAGCAGGATTTCTACATCGTCGGCATGAAGTCCTACGGCCGGGCCCCGACCTTCCTGCTCGCCACCGGCTACGAGCAAGTCCGCTCCGTCGCCGCGGCGCTGGCCGGGGACCAGGAGGCGGCCGACACCGTCCAGCTCGAGCTTCCCGAGACCGGCGTCTGCTCCTCCGACGTCGGCAGCAGCTGCGGCGCCCCCGCGGCTGTACCGGCAGGGCTCGCCGCCGACACCTCCGGCGGCTGCTGCGGAGCACCCGAACCGGTCCTCGTCGGATTTCCCACCGGCCTGGCCCACGGCCGCTCCGGCGAAAACTGAGCTCCATTTCCCTCAGCGCAGGCATCACTGCCCACCAACCCCGACGCAGACAAGGCAGAATCACACGCATGACCCAGACCACGAAAAAGCCCAGCGTCCTGTTCGTCTGCAGCAAGAACGGCGGGAAGTCCCAGCTCGCCGCCGGACTGATGAACCAGCTCGCGAATGGGACCGTCACGGTGCACTCCGCCGGGACCAAACCCGGCACGTCGCTGAACCCCCAGTCCGTGGACTCGCTGGCAGAACTCGGCATCGACATCGCCGGCGAACACCCCAAACCCGTCACCGACGCAATACTGAAGGTGGTCGACGTCGTGATCGTCCTGGGCAACGAGGCAAGAGTCATAGCCACTGAGGGCAAGCGGCTCGAGGTCTGGGATACGGACGAGCCCTCCGAGCGCGGCATCGAAGGCATGGAACGCATGCGCCTGGTCCGGGACGACATCAAGGCCCGGGTCCAGACGCTGTATGCGGAGCTGACCGGGAACTGACCATGCCCGCGCCCGCGCCCACCCGGATCCTCGCTGCGGAGGGTGCACCGCGCGGCGGCCTCGCCGCGCTGTGCATCACCCAGACCACCGGGTGGGGCGTGCTCTACTACGCCCTGATCGCGGCGGTCCGCCCCATCAGCGAGGACACCGGCTGGGATCCGGCCCTCGTGACGGGAGCCTTTTCCGCCGGGCTGCTGGTCTCCGCAGCGGCCGGCATCCTCGTCGGCAGGATCCTCGACAGGACCGGGCCGCGCACGCTGATGATCGGCGGATCCCTCGTCGGAGTGCTGGCCCTGGTCCTGGTGGCGACGGCACCGAACCTGCCGGTGTTCTTTGCGGCGTGGCTTCTGGCCGGCACCGCGCAGGCCGCCGTGCTGTACCAGCCGGCTTTCACGGTGATCAGCCGCTGGTACGGACCCGCCCGCATCCGGCCCCTGACCGTCCTGACCCTCGTCGCCGGGTTCGCATCCACCATCTTCGCTCCCGCCACTGCTGCCCTGACGTCGGGGATCGGCTGGAGGGGTGCCTTCATCGTCCTCGCCGGGATGATGGGGATCATCACCGTTCCGCTGCACGCCCGGTACCTGAACCGGAACTGGGCCCCGGCCGCTCCCGGCGCTCCCGCGACAGACCACCGGGTGATGGTGCGGGCGGTCCGGCGCAGCCCGGAATTCCTCGGCCTGCAGGCGCTCATGGTCCTGCTCTGCCTTGGGCTCTACACCGTGACGCTGAACATCATTCCCGTGCTGATGGAAAAGGGAGCCGACTACACCACGGCTGCGCTCGGGCTCGGCCTCGTGGGCGCCGGACAGGTCGGCGGTCGTCTGCTGTTCGGCGCCATCCCGCCCGGCGCCCGGCTGCCGGCCATCGCCGGAACAGCAGCCTGCGCCGTCCTTCTGCTGGCGGTGGTGCCCGGCCCGGTCCCGGTCCTGGTCGCGGCCGGAATGCTCGCCGGTGCGGTCCGCGGGTGCCAGACCCTGCTGCAGGCCACGGTCGTTGGAGACCGCTGGGGAAGCCAGAACCTGGGCGCGCTGCAAGGCATCTTCGCGGCCCCGCTGACAGCTGTTACCGCCATCGCCCCGGCAGCCGGCCCCGCCATCGCAGCCTGGCTGGGCACCTACACCGCCATGGTGTACGCCATGGCGGCAGCGGCCGCTACGGCCGCCCTTCTCGCCGCTGCCCTCAGCCTGCGGGAGAACCGGCCGCCCCCGACCAGATGACGGACCTCAGGGATGTCCTTTGCATGGCGCGGGATGGGGAGGGGTGCCCATCGACACTTTTTCGGCGGGCAGGGTAGGTTCGAGGCAATGGACTTCCGGGAACAGCCGGGGGCCTTTGGGGGACGCCGGCAGGGCCCGGGTCCGTTCACTTTATTTGAGGAGATTTTCGAATGGCTATTTGGGGCGCAGACATTGCTCAGCTCAAGACTCTTGGGACGAAGCTGCAGGCGGGTTCGTCGGAGATCGACAAGCAGAAGTCGCTGCTGACCAAGGTGCTGGAGGGCACCGACTGGAAGGGCCCGGACGCGGACAAGTTCCGCAGCGAGTGGAACGGCCAGCACGTCGCCGCGCTGGCGAAGGTGTCCCAGGCGCTGCAGGAGGCCGGCAAGCACGCCAGCCGCAACGCCACCGAGCAGGAAAGCGCTTCCCGCTAGGCCCAGGATCGACAGCACACGGACCGGACGCAGCTCCGGGGTAGCTGTGGCCGTTGCAGCACCCGTCGATACACGGCGCTGCAGCGGCCACGGCCCGTCCCGGCCGCTGGTGCGGCCCGGGTCCGGGGGTGGCACGGCACCGGGTAATCCTGGCCGGACAATGTCGGCGATCTAAGGCAGGATAGGTCTGTGAGCACAGGGAACACTGCAGCAGACGCCGAAACACGAACCCCCTCCGAGGCCGTGCGCGAAGAGTACGAGGACCTCGTCGAGGAGGTCCGCAAGCACCGCTTCGCGTACTACCAGGAGGACGCGCCGATCATTTCGGACGCCGAGTTCGACGAACTCTACCGGCGGCTGGAAACGATCGAGGCCATGCATCCGGAACTCGTGGCCAACGATTCCCCGACCCAGGAGGTGGGCGGCGAAGTGTCCGCCGCCTTTGCCGCCGTCGAACATCTGCAGCGCATGTACAGCCTGGAGGACGTCTTTTCCCTCGAGGAGCTGGAAGCCTGGATTGCCAGGGCCGAGGCCAACATCGCCAAGCTCGGCAACGGGACGCCGGCCTGGCTCACCGAACTCAAGATCGACGGCCTCGCCGTCAACCTGTTCTACCGCGACGGCGTGCTGGTCCGGGCCGCCACCCGCGGCGACGGCACCACGGGGGAGGACATCACCCACAATGTCCTCACCATCAAGGAGATCCCGCAGCAGCTCAGCGGCAGCGGTTTCCCGGCCGAGATGGAGGTCCGCGGCGAGGTCTTCATCCCGTCCAAGGCCTTTGCTGAATTCAACGAGGCCCTGATCGAGGCCGGCAAGGCGCCGCTCGCCAACCCCCGCAACGCCGCCGCCGGCTCGCTGCGCCAGAAGGACCCGGCGGAAACCGCCAAACGCCCGCTGCGGATGTACGTGCACGGCATCGGCGCCCGGGAGGGACTGAAAACCACCAGCCAGTCGGACACCTACCGGCAGCTCGCCGAGTGGGGGCTGCCCACCAGCCCCTACTTCGAGGTCCTGCCCGGGCTCCAGGACGTGCTGGAATTCATCACCCGCTACGGCGACAAGCGCCACAGCCTCAGTCACGAAATCGACGGAATTGTAGTCAAGGTCGACGACTTCGCCACCCAGCGGGCCCTCGGCTACACCTCCCGGGTTCCGCGCTGGGCCGTCGCCTACAAATACCCGCCGGAGGAAGTCCACACCAAGCTGCTGGACATCGCGGTCAATGTCGGCCGCACCGGCCGCGTCACCCCGTATGGCGTGATGGAACCCGTCAAGGTCGCGGGCTCTACCGTGGAGATGGCCACCCTGCACAACCAGGAGGTGGTCAAGGCCAAGGGCGTCAAAATCGGCGACATCGTGGTGCTGCGCAAGGCTGGGGACGTCATCCCGGAAATCGTCGGGCCGGTCCTGGCGCTGCGCGAGCAGCAGGATCCGCCGGTCCGGGACTTTGTGATGCCCACCGAATGCCCCGCCTGCGGCACCCCGCTGGCGCCGGCCAAGGAGGGGGACGTGGACATCCGCTGCCCCAACTCCCGCTCCTGCCCCGCGCAGCTGCGCGAGCGGGTGTTCCACCTCGCCGGCCGCGGCGCCTTCGACATCGAGGCCCTGGGCTGGGAGGCCGCGATCGCCCTGACCCAGCCCGCCGAGCCGGAGACCCCGCCGCTGACCACCGAGGCGAACCTGTTCCGGCTGACACCCGCTGACCTCGCCGACGTCCGCATCCGGCGGGAAAAGCGGTCCAAGGGGGTCGCTACCGGCGAGTTCGAGCTGGTGCGGTACTTCTACAGCAAGGGCACCGCCAAGACGCCGTCCAAACCGACGGCCACCACGGAGAAGCTCTTCCGGGAGCTGGAGAAGGCCAAAACCCAGCCGCTCTGGCGCGTCCTGGTGGCGCTGTCCATCCGGCACGTCGGTCCGCGGGCCTCCCGTGCGCTCGCCACGGCGTTCGGCAGCATGGACGCCATCCGCCAGGCCTCCGAGGAGGAGCTCGCCCACGTCGACGGCGTCGGGCCGGTGATCGCCGCCGCACTGACCGAATGGTTCGCCGAGGACTGGCACCGCGAGATCGTGGACACCTGGGCTGCGGACGGCGTCCGGATGGAGGACGAACGTGACGAGTCCATGCCGCGGACCCTGGAGGGACTTTCGATCGTGGTGACCGGCAGCCTGGAGGGCTTCAGCCGGGACGAGGCGAAGGAAGCGATCCTGCTCCGCGGCGGCAAGGCGGCCGGCTCGGTCTCGAAGAAGACGGACTACGTTGTGGCCGGCGAGAACGCGGGAACCAAGCTGGACAAGGCCGAACAGCTGGGCGTGCCGGTGCTGGATGAGGACGGCTTCCGCGCACTGCTGGCCGACGGCCCGGCGGGCGGTTCCGCGGGCGGTTCCGCTGACTCGGCCGCGGAATCAAGTGACGGCGGGGACCGGGACGATGCCGGCGACGGCGCCCGTGAGGAAGCCGAAGAAGACCACCAGGAAGTTGTGACCGAATGAGCGCCAATGCCCTTGACCGCACCGCCGGTCTCCCCGCCGCGCTGCTGGAACTCGCCCAGCGGGCGGCAGCAGCCGGGGCTGCGGTCCTGGCCGGCCGGAACGCGGCAGAGCTCGACGTCAGCAACAAGGGCGACTCCGGGGACTGGGTCACAGCCTTCGACCTCGCAGCCGAAACCGCCGTCCGGGACGTTATCACCGCGGCGAGGCCCTTCGACACCATCACCGGTGAGGAGGGCGGCACTGTCCTTCCGGCCGCGCCCAGCGGCTACCGCTGGTCCATCGACCCGCTCGACGGGACCACCAACTTCATCCGCAACATCGTCTACTACGGCACGTCCGTGGCTGTGGCGGACCCCGACGGCGTCTGGCTGGCCGGCGTCGTCAACGCACCGGCCCTGGGCCGGAGGTACTACGCGCTCCGCGGGCAGGGCGCCTGGCTTGAGGAAGCGGGCCGGCTGACGTCGCTGTCCGGACCCGTCCCGGGGCGCACCGGGCAGATCCTGGCCACAGGGTTCAGCTACGACCCGGCCGTCCGGGCGGAACAGGCCGCCGGACTGGGCGGCATCATGGACGGCTTCGCCGACGTCCGCCGCCTCGGCTCCGCCGCCCTGGACCTCTGCCTCGTGGCGGACGGCACCCACGACGCCTACGGTGAACGCGGCCTGAATGAGCACGACTTCGCCGCGGGCGCGCTGATCGCGGAAGAGGCCGGCTGCTGGGTGCGCCGGCCGCGGCTGACCAGCCCGCTGGCCGGCGGCCCCTCCGACGACGAACGTCTCTCGGCCTGGACCTGCGCCGGGACCCTGGAGCTCTCGGGCAGGTTCCCGCTCTAGCACCGGCCGGTGCGGGCCGATCTGTACGGGCGGGCCCGTCCTGATAGTTCAGTCACGGAAACCGCCGTTCCGCGGTCCGTCACGCGTACCCGCCCGTAGCATGGATGGGTGCATCCCCAGATCATCATCCGCCCCGCAGTTCCGGCCGACTACGACGCGATTGCGCGTATCACCCGGGAGGCCTACCTGGCCGCCGGCTACTTCGAGAGCGCCGACCACCCCTACATGCGGCAGATCCAGGACGTGGCCCGGCGGGCCGCGAAGGCCACCATCTGGGTGGCGGAACGTGCGGGCCGCATCGTCGGCTCCGTGACCCTGGCCGTCGCCGGCGAACCCTACGCGGACATCGCCCGGAGCGATGAGCTGGAATTCCGGATGCTCGTGGTGGACCCGGCCGTCCAGCGCAGTGGCGCGGGCAAGGCCATGGTGCACGCCATCCTCGACCATGCCCGGTCGCTGCCCGGGATCCAGGCCGTGGCGCTGACCACCGGCCTGACCTGGGAAAGCGCCCACGGACTCTACCTGAAGACCGGCTTCCAGCGGGCCCCCGAGCGCGACTGGGTGGTGCCGGACACCGACATCAAGCTGCTGGTTTACCGCCAGGAGCTGTAAAGCCGCCGTCGGGTAGGGTGTGGGTCAACCTCAACGCTCAGCCACAGGCACCCTGGAGGAACCATGGCACCGCACATCCCCGGCTCTATCGACGGTAAACTCCTCGGTCTGTACCTCTCGGACCACCTCACCGGCTCCACCGCCGGCGTCTCCCGCATCCAGCGCATGGCCGAGGCCTTCGCAGACACCCCGGTGTCCGCCGACCTCGCCAGGGTCAGCGCCGAAATCACCCGGGAACGGGACATGCTCCGCGGCCTGATCCACGACCTCGGCCTGCGCCAGCGCCCGCACCGCCAGGCCGCCGCCTGGCTGGCCGAGCACGCCGGCCGGCTCAAGCTGAACGGGCGCATCGTCCGCCGGTCGCCGATGACCATGGTGCTGGAGGCCGAGCTGATGCGTGCCGCGGTCCTGGGCAAGCTCGGCGGCTGGCAGACCCTGGAAGAGCTGGCCCCGGAGCTCGGGCTCAACCCGGCCACCTTCACCGCCCTCGGCGACGAGGCCCGGTCCCAGATCGAGGCCCTGACCCGCGTCCACGAGCACGCCCGCCGCAACGCCTTCCGGACGAACCGGGACATCAGCAGCTGACCATGCCGCTCCGGTCCGACACATTTCCGGCGGTTTACCGGAGGCGCCTTCCGCCGCCCTAAAGTGGTCCCGACTCCACCCCACACTGCGAAAGGCACCTCCATGCGCAAGACATTCGGCACCGGTTCCGTCTGGGAACAGAAGGTCGGTTACTCCCGGGCGGTCCAGGTGGACAACACCCTCTACATCTCCGCCACCGCCGCCAGCGGCGAGAACGGCGTGGTCGGCGAGGACTTCTACACCCAGACCCGCTTCATCCTCGACAAGCTCGGCACCGTCCTGGCCGACGCCGGCTTCGACTACGCCGACGTCGTGCAGTCCAAGCTGTACCTGACGGACATCAGCCAGTGGGAGGAAGCCGGGCGCGCCCACGGCGAAGTCTTCGGCGAGATCCGCCCCAGCCTGGCCCTGGTCCACGTCCTGCCGTTCCTGGACCCCAAGATGCTGGTCGAAATCGAACTCGTGGCCCACAAGAGCACCAGCTAGCCGCAACCCACCGCAACGCGGGGTCACCTACGGCCCATCCCGGGGCTCCGGACGGGCCGTAGGTGACCCCGCGTTGGCTTCGGTGGGGCGGGATCAGCCGGTGGCGGCCGGCGGCAGCCCGTAGCGGTGCTCGGGCCGGCCGGTGGTGCCGTAGCGCAGCTGGATGTCGACGGCGCCGTCGTCGGCGAGCGCCGACAGGTACCGCTGGGCGGTGGCCCGGGAAACGCCGACGCGGGTGGCGACTTCGGCCGCCGAATACTGTTCGCCCGGTACCAGCGATTCCAGCACGGCGGCCTCGGTAGCGGACCGGGGCCTGGCCGAGGCAATGACATCCCCCGGGATCAGGGCGCGCTTGGCCCGTTCCACCGTGTCCTGGCTGACGTTCCCCGGCTGGGCCAGGATCCGCCGGTAGCGCACGTAGGAGCGCAGCAGCTGGGACAGCGATTCTGCCGTGAACGGCTTCAGGAGGTAGCCCAGCGCGCCGCGCCGGAACGCGAGCCGGAGCGAGGCCGTGTCCGAGGCGGCGCTGAGGATCATCGTGTCCACGTCCAGCTGGCGCAGCAGGTCCAGTCCGGAGGCATCCGGCAGGTAGACGTCCAGCAGCACCAGGTCCGGGCGCAGGCTGTGGATGGCCTGCAGGGCCTGCGACGCCGATCCGGCCGGAGGCAGGGCCAGGAACCCGGCCACTGAGTCCACATAGGCCGCATGCAGCTTGGCGACATGGAAATCATCATCGACAATCAACACCCTGAAGTCCTCAGACATCGTTGTCCCTTTCGTTGGGCGCCGTCTCATTGAGCGCTGTCGCATGGGGCGCCGTCGTCCCCGGCAGGGTTGCCATGAACACCGCGCCGGGACCGCCGGGGGAGCCGGGGTCCAGCACCCGCACGTCCCCGCCGCGGCGGCGCGCCAGCTGCCGGGCCAGCGCGAGGCCCAGGCCCTGGCCTGCGCCCGCCCGGGCCGGGCGTTCCGAGGTCGTGAATCCTTCCGCGAACACCGCATCGGCGCCGGCCTCGGCGTCCATGCCGGCGCCGTCCGCAGCAGCGGCCGGGAGGCCGTCGCCGGAGTCGCCGACGACGATGTGCAGCGTGCCGCCGCCCGGCCCGGTGCCGGGTCCGTCGAGCACCTCCACCTCGACCCAGCGGTCCGGCGCCGAGCCCGCGACGGCGGCGTTCACGGCATTGTCGATCAGGTTGCCCAGGACCGTGGTGACTTCCTGCGGTTCGGTGACCTGGCCCCGGACCAGGGTTTCCGGGCCGAGCCGCAGGCTCACGCCGCGTTCGTCCGCCTCCACGCCCTTGGCGCCGAGGAAGGCCTGCAGGTACGGGTCCTGGAGCAGCTCCGCCTGGTCCACGGGGAACTTCAGCGGCCCGGTGGCGGCCAGCCGGGCCAGGTACTCGCGGGCCTGCTGGTGCTGGCCGATGCTCATGAAGCCGGCAATGGTGTGCAGCTGGTTGGCGAATTCGTGCCGCTGGGCCCGGAGCGCCGTGGACATGGTGCCCACGGCGTCGAGCTGGCGGGTCAGGTGCTGGAGGTCGGTCCGGTCCCGGAGCATGACCACCCAGCCCAGGTCCTCGCGGCCGTGCAGGGCCTTGCGGGCGCTGGCCACCAGCACCCGGCCGCCGGCGACGAATTCCACGGCGTCACCTTCGGCGGCGTCGGCCCGGGTCAGGGCGAGCAGCTGGGCCGGAACCGGGGCATCGGCCCACGGGGTCCCGGTGAGGTCGGGCTGTCCCAGCAGGCGCCGGGCGGCGGCGTTGAAGACGCTGATCCGGCCGTCCGCGGCGACGCCGATCACGCCGTCGTCGACGCCCTGCAGGACCGCCACCTGGTCGTGGACCAGGGTGCTGATTTCCTCCGGTTCCAGCCCCAGCGTCAGCCGCTGGAGCCGGCGCCGGAGCAGGAAGGAGGCCAGAACGCCGACGAGCAGTGCCCCGGCGGCGGTCAGGGCGATCGGGACGATGTCCCGGGCCAGGCTCTGGCCGATGGTTTCGGTGGAGTAGCCCACGCTGACCTCGCCCACCACGGTGCCCGAGGCCGGGGCGAACACCGGAACCTTGGCCCCGGCGGAGGGGCCGAGGGTGCCGGTGTTCCGGGTGGTGACTTCCTTGCCGGCCAGTGCCTCGGACGGGTCAGTGCTGACCCGTTCGCCGAGCCGCTCGGCATCGGGGTGCGCGAGGCGCAAGCCGGTTTCGTCGGTGATCACCACGAACAGGGCGCCGGTGCGGGTGCGGGCACCCTCGGCGGCGGCCATCAGCGGCCCGCCGAGCAGTTCGGCGGCCGGGGGAGTGCCGGGCTGGGCGCTGATCTGCTGGACCTCCGCCCGCACCTGCGGGTCCGAGGCCACGGTCCGGGCCAGCGTCAGCGCCTGGTTCTCCGCCTCGCGGCCCAGCCGCTCCCAGGTGAGCCAGACGTGGACGGCGCTGGTCAGGAGCACCACCAGCGCCACGACCCCCAGCTGGAGCAGCAATGTCTGGGTGGAGAAGCGCAGGGGAGCCCGGCGGGTCAAGCGTGGCACGGCGGTCCTTCCAAGCGGGTGAGCAAAATGCGCAAAATGCGTCCAATAAGCAGTATGCCAATCAAATGAGGCAAAGGCCCAGCCGTGACGGACGCCACTCTAACGTCTGTTGTACGCATCACACCGGGGTGGTGCGATTCACTGAAGAAGGAGCCGGCCGTGCTGGTATTACTAGGATTCGCCATGATCGCGGTATTCATGGTGCTGATCATGACGAAGAAGCTGACGCCAGTCCTGGCGCTCATCATCGTCCCCACCGTTTTCGGACTTTTCGCCGGCGCAGGCCTCGGCATCGGCCCCATGGTCATGGACTCGATGAAGTCCATGACGTCCACCGCAGCCCTGCTGATGTTCGCGATCATCTACTTCGGCCTGATGATCGACGTCGGGCTCTTTGACCCGCTGGTCCGGTTCATCCTGCGCAAGCTCGGCAACGACCCCGCCAAGGTGGTCCTGGGCACGGCCATCCTCGCAGCGGCAGTGTCTCTCGACGGCGACGGCTCCACCACCTTCATCCTCACCACCGCGGCCATGCTGCCGGTCTATCTGCGCCTCAGGATGAGCCCCGTCGTGCTGACCTGTGTGGCGGGCCTCGCCAACGGCACCATGAACATCCTGCCGTGGGGCGGCCCCACCGCCCGTGCCGCAACCGCACTGAAGCTCGACGTCAACGATGTCTTCGTTCCGATGATCCCCTCGCTCATTGCCGGCCTTGTTGTGGTCTTCGTCTTCGCGTGGCTCCTGGGCCTGCAGGAACGCAACCGGCTCCGCGCCGTCGCCCCGGAAATCTGGGATACCGCCAACGCGTTCGACGGCGGCTCGCCCCTGGGCAGCTCCGGCCGCTTCGGTTTCGGCCGCAAGCCCTCCAGCCCTGCCGGGGGAACCCCCGCCGCCGGAAGCCCCTCAGCAGGCGGTTCCTCCGTGGCGGTCCTGGAACGCACCGAGGACCTCGTGGACGACCGCGATTCCGCCATGGCGGACACCGCACTGGACCCCAACCGCAAGACACTGCGTCCCAGGCTGTTCTGGTTCAACCTCGGCCTGACGGTGGCAGTCATGGTGACGCTCGTCGCCAACGTCATTCCGCTCCCGTACGTCTTTATGGTCGGCTCCGCCATCGCCCTGCTGGTCAACTTCCCGAAGGTCAAGGAACAGAGCGCCCAGCTGATCGCCCACGCACCGTCGATCGTTGCCGTCGTCAGCATGGTCATGGCCGCGGCAGTCCTGACCGGGGTCCTGAACGGCACCGGCATGGTCAAGGCCATGTCCGAGTGGCTCGTGGCGATCATCCCCGCCGACATGGGCCCGTTCATGGCGATCATCACCGGCGTGCTGAGCATCCCGATGACGTTCTTCATGAGCAACGACGCTTTCTACTTCGGCGCCCTGCCGGTCCTCAGCGAGACCGCGGCACACTACGGCGTCAGCGCCGCGGACATGGCCCGCGCCTCGATCACCGGCCAGCCGTTCCACCTGCAGAGCCCGCTGGTCCCGGCGATCCTGCTCCTGGTCTCGCTCGCCAAGGTGGAACTGGGCGACCACCACAAGAAGGTCCTCTGGCGCACCGCCGTCATCTCCCTGGTCATGCTCGCCGTCGGCGTCCTCACCGGAGCCATCGGCATCGGCTAACCCCCACCACCACCAGCAACGCGGGGTCACTTACCGCCCATTCCGGCCCTCCGGATGGGCCGTAGGTGACCCCGCGTTGTTTGGGGCGGGGGCGGACAGTAACAGCAGCCCAACCCACGTAGACTGGGACGGAAAATAATCCTTTACTTGCAGGGGAGATCCATGGCTGCGATCAACCGCGACGACGTCGCGCATCTCGCGCATCTCGCGCACATCGAGATGAGTGCTGAAGAGCTGGACAGGATGGCCGGCGAACTCGCCGTCATCGTCGATTCAGTGAAATCCGTCAGTGAAGCCGCCGGTGATGACGTCCCGGCCACGTCCCACCCCATCCCGCTGACGAACGTGTTCCGCGAGGACGTTGTGGGCCACACTTTCACCGCCGAGCAGGCACTTTCCGGCGCCCCCGACGCGTACGAAGGCCGCTTCAAGGTCCCGGCAATCCTGGATGAGGGCTAAGAACATGACTGAAAACAACGAACTGATCCGCTCCTCCGCCGCAGCGCTCGCCGGCAAGCTGGCCGCCCGCGAGGTCTCCGCCGTCGAGGTCACCCAGGCGCACCTGGACCGCATCGCCGCCGTCGACGGCAAGGTCCACGCCTTCCTGCACGTCAACACGGACGAGGCGCTCGCCGTAGCCGCCGAGGTGGACGCCATCCGCGCCGCCGGCGGCGCCGCAGCCGGGGAACTCCACGCCCTGGCCGGTGTGCCGATCGCCGTCAAGGACCTGATCGTCACGATCGGCCAGCCCACAACCGCCGGCTCGAAGATCCTCGAAGGCTGGCACAGCCCCTACGACGCCACCGTGGTCGAGCGCCTGCGCGCCGCGAAAATGCCGATCCTGGGCAAAACCAACCTGGACGAATTCGCGATGGGCTCCTCCACCGAGCACTCCGCGTACGGCCCCACCCACAACCCCTGGGACCTGGACCGGATCCCCGGCGGCTCCGGCGGCGGCTCCGCGGCCGCCGTCGCGGCCTTCGAGGCCCCGCTTGCCCTCGGCACCGACACCGGCGGCTCGATCCGCCAGCCCGGCGCCGTCACCGGCACCGTCGGCGTCAAGCCCACCTACGGCGGGGTCTCCCGTTACGGCGCGATCGCGATGGCCTCCTCGCTGGACCAGATCGGCCCGGTCTCGCGCACTGTGCTGGACTCCGCCCTGCTGCACCAGGTCATCGGCGGCCACGACCCGCGCGACTCCACGTCGCTGCAGGACCCGCTGGAGGACCTCGTCGCAGCCGCCTCGATCGGCAACGTGGCGGGCATGAAGATCGGCATCATCAAGGAGCTCCACGGCGAGGGCTACCAGGCCGGCGTCGAGAACCGCTTCAACGAATCCCTCGAGCTGCTCAGGGGCGCCGGTGCCGAAATCGTCGAGGTCTCCTGCCCCAACTTCAAGTACGCCCTGGGCGCCTACTACCTGATCATGCCCTCCGAGGCGTCCTCCAACCTCGCCAAGTTCGACGGCGTCCGGTACGGCCTGCGGGTCCTGCCCGAGGACGGCCCGATGACGATCGAGCGCGTCATGGGTGCCACCCGCGCCGCCGGCTTCGGCGACGAGGTCAAGCGCCGCATCATCCTGGGCACGTACGCGCTGAGCGCCGGCTATTACGATGCCTACTACGGCTCGGCCCAGAAGGTGCGCACCCTGATCCAGCGCGACTTCGACGCCGCGTTCGCGAAGGCCGACGTGCTGATCTCCCCGACGGCGCCCACCACGGCGTTCAAGCTCGGCGAGAAGCTCAACGACCCGCTGGCGATGTACCTCAACGACGTCGCCACCATCCCCGCCAACATGGCCGGCGTTCCCGGGCTCTCGCTGCCCGGCGGCCTGGCCGATGAGGACGGGCTGCCGGTCGGCGTCCAGCTGCTGGCTCCGGCCCGCCAGGACGCCCGGCTGTACCGCGTCGGTGCCGTGTTGGAGTCCCTGCTCGAGGCGCAGTGGGGCGGCCCGCTGCTGGACCGTGCTCCCTCCCTGACGGACCCCTCCCTGACGGACCCTTCACTGACGGGCTCCGCCCTTACTGACGCTGCCGCTTCGAGCCACGGAGGTTCCCACTAATGTCTGACGCAACCCTCAGCTTCGAAGAGGCGATGGAGAAGTACGATCCCGTACTGGGCTTCGAAGTCCACGTCGAGCTCAACACCAAGTCCAAGATGTTCTCCTCCGCCCCGAACGTCTTTGGCGACGAGCCCAACACCAACGTCAACGAGGTGGACCTCGGCATGCCCGGCGTGCTGCCCGTGGTGAACAAGACCGCGATCGAGTCCTCGATCAAGATCGGCCTGGCGCTCAACTGCAAGATCGCCGAGACCTGCCGCTTCGCCCGGAAGAACTACTTCTACCCGGACACCCCGAAGAACTTCCAGACCTCCCAGTACGACGAGCCCATCGCGTACGACGGCTACCTGGACATCGAGCTCTCCGACGGCACGATCTTCCGCGTCGAAATCGAGCGCGCGCACATGGAGGAGGACGCCGGCAAGCTGACCCACATGGGCGGTGCCACCGGCCGCATCCAGGGCGCGGACTACTCCCTTGTGGACTACAACCGCTCCGGTGTGCCGCTCGTCGAGATCGTCACCAAGCCGATCGAGGGCGCGGGCAGCCGTGCCCCCGAGCTCGCCAAGGCCTACGTCGCCGCGGTCCGGGAAATCGTCAAGAACCTCGGCGTCTCGGACGCGAAGATGGAACGCGGCAACGTGCGCTGCGACGCCAACGTCTCGCTCCGCCCGCACGGCCGGGAACGCTTCGGCATCCGCTCCGAGACCAAGAACGTCAACTCGCTGCGCGCCGTCGAACACGCCGTCCGCTACGAGATCCAGCGGCACGCCGCCGTGCTGGACTCCGGCGAGCCGATCGTCCAGGAAACCCGCCACTGGCACGAGGACACCCGCACCACGACCTCGGGCCGGCCCAAGTCCGACGCCGACGACTACCGCTACTTCCCGGAGCCGGACCTGGTGCCGATCGTGGCATCGCGCGAGTGGGTTGAGGAGCTCCGGGCCACGCTGCCCGAGCCGCCCGCCGCCCGCCGCAAGCGGCTGAAGGCCGACTGGGGCTACTCCGACCTGGAGTTCCGCGACGTCGTCAACGCCGGTGTGATGGATGAGATCGAGGAAACCATCGCCGCCGGCGCCACCGCGACGGTGGCGCGCAAGTGGTGGATGGGCGAGATCGTCGGCCGGGCCAAGAACGCCGACGTCGACCCCGGCCAGCTCGGCGTCGCACCGGCCACCATCGTGGAACTGAACAAAATGGTCGAGGACGGCAAGATCAACAACAAGATGGCCACCGAGGTCCTCGACGGCGTGCTCGCCGGCGAAGGCACCCCGGCGGAAATCGTGGCGAAGCGCGGCCTCGCCGTGGTTTCCGACGACGGGCCGCTGCTCGAAGCCATCGACGCGGCCCTCGCCGCGCAGCCCGGTGTCGCGGACAAGATCCGCGGCGGCAAGCTCCAGGCGATCGGTGCGATCGTGGGCAGCGTTATGAAGGCCACCCGGGGCCAGGCCGACGCCGGCCGCGTCAAGGAGCTGATCCTGGAGCGCCTCGGCGTCGAAGGCTGACACCCCGTCCTGCCCAACTGGCTCGCAGTTGTGGACGTTTTGAGCTCTCAAAACGTCCACAACTGCGAGCTGCTTGGGTTAACGCCGGAGATGTTCAGCCGGCCGTTCCGGCCCTATGCTGGTGCCCAAGGTTCCGGTGACAGGCCGGGGCAGGGGGAAGGGCGGACCAATGGCGGTTCCACAGCGCAACGGATGGCGAAGAGTCGTATTGGCGGGCGGAATCGCCGTCGCCCTCAGCGGGGCCGGGGCGGCGGCAGTCTGGGCCGGCGCCGCACCGTCAGCAACCCCGCTGGCCAGCCCCACGACTTCGGCGGCCGCGCCACCCGGTAGTCCGCCCGCCGAAGGGCAGGCCCAGCAGAAAAAACGTGCCGTGCCACTGCATGGCGAAAGCGTGGTCAAAAAAGACGACGGCGGATTCGAGACCCGGCTGACACAGCAGGGGGCCGTCGAGGCCGTCAGCAGTGCGTCGATCACCGTCAAGAGCGAGGACGGCTTCAGCCAGACCTACGCCCTCAACGCCGGAACAAAAATCACGAAACTGCCACCTCCTGCCGCAGACGGCACGATTCAGAAGGACAGCGCGGGCAAGCGGCTCAAGCCCGCCGCAGCCACCGCAGCGGACCTCACGACCGGCGAACAGGTGCGGATCACAGGCGTCAAGGACGGGTCCGGCATCACTGCAACGCACATTGTTGCCGGAGCCCCGGGCGTTCCGGGGCCGGGCAACGGAGTGGGCAGGGGACTGGGCAACGGACTGGGCAACGGGGTGGGCAAGCACCCCGGAAACGGGCACTGGAAAGACCAGGCCGCGGGCCAGGCCCCGTAGGGCTGCCTCCCGGGAGTCGGGCCGTTGATCGTCTGCACGATCGCGGGACACACCCCGGGGCCGGTCAGGTGACCAGCCCGGTCATGATGGTCTGCAGCGCATCGCAGACCATCATGACCGATTTGCGCTTCAGGTTCTCCGGCCGGGCCAGGACGTCGATCCGGCGCCGGGTACTGATCCCCTCCAGCGGCCGCAGCACAATGCCCGGGTTCAGCACCGGCCGTGCCGTGTACCGGGGCAGCAGCCCGATCACGCCGCCCGTCGCCACCAGCGCCGCCACCGTGGAGTAATCGTTGATCCGGTGGACGATGTTCAGTTCCCGGCTGGAGACGGCCGCGACGGCGGACAGGACATCCGCGGGGGAGTAGCCGGCGTGGCTGGTGACCCAGGGTTCGCCGACGACGTCGTCCGCCGATACCGACCGCTGGCCGGCCAGCCGGTGCCCGGCCGGCAGTGCGACATCCAGCGGCTCGTGCGCGAGCGGAATCACCGCGACGCGCTCCTGCGGCCAGCGCGGGCTGTGGTCCATCCGGTGCGCCAGCACCAGGTCATACCGGGCCGTCAGCGCCGGGAAGTCCTGCTGGGCCACGTCCTCGTCGGAGAGCAGGATCCGCGGCTGCCCCGGCCCGGCCAGCAGCCGGGCGAGCGGGGCGAACAGCGCTTGCCCCGCACTGTGGAAACCGCTGAGGGTCACCGGCGCCACCGGGGAGCCGTGGTACGCGCCGATCGCCGTCCGGGCGTCCGCCATGGCGCTGACGACGGCGGCCCCGGCATCCGCGAGCACCTGCCCGGCCTCGGTCAGGACCAGGTTCCGGCCCTCCTTGCGGGTCAGCGGCACCTCCACGGATTTCTGCAGGGCCGCCAGCTGCTGCGAGACCGCCGAGGGCGTGACGAGCAGGGTTTCGGCGACGGCCTTGACGCTCCCGAGCGCCCCGAGTTCGCGGAGCATCTCCAGCTGGTGGATTTCCATGCCGCCCAGTATATGCGCAAGCAAAATCTAAATCGTCGATTGAGAAAAGTCCGGTTGTGCTAATGCGTTGCAGCGGCTCTAATGGGGGTGAGTTGTCCCACACAAGTCCCACACAAGCTGCCCGACGGCAGCGGATCAAAACGTGTACTAAGCAGAAAACAGTTAGGAACGCCCATGAAGGCTCTGTACAAAGCCGGCGCCCACGCAGGATTTGAACTTCTCGACCGCCCCGAACCGGAGACCGGCCCCGGCGACGTGAAGATCCGTGTCATGACCACCGGCATCTGCGGCACCGACCTGCACATCCAGTCGTGGGACGCCTGGGCGCAGAGCATCATCAACGCCCCCCTGATTGCCGGCCACGAGTTCTACGGCGAAGTCGTCGAGACCGGCGAGGATGTCCTGGACGTGTTGGTCGGGGACCGCGTCTCCGGCGAAGGCCACATCGTCTGCGGCATCTGCCGCAACTGCCGTGCCGGCCGCAAGCAGATGTGCATCAACACCGTCAGCGTCGGCGTCCAGCGCGACGGAGCCTTCGCCGAGTTCGTCGTGATCCCCGAGACCAACGTCTGGGTGCACCAGGACCCCTCGGTCACGCCGGAACTAGGCGCCATCTTCGACCCCTTCGGCAACGCGGTCCACACCGCGCTCAGCTTCCCCCTCGTCGGTGAGGACGTGCTGATCACCGGGGCCGGGCCCATCGGGCTGATGGCCATCGCCGTCGCCCGCCACGCCGGCGCCCGCAAGATCGCCATCACGGACATCTCCGCCCCGCGGCTGGAACTGGCCCGCACCCTCGGCGTGGACCTCGCGATCGACGTCTCGAAGATGCGAGTCAAGGACGCCCAGCGCGAACTGGGCATGCGCGAGGGGTTCGACATCGGGATGGAAATGTCGGGACACCCCACGGCCCTGCCTGAGATGATCGACAACATGAACCACGGCGGCCGGATCGCGATGCTGGGACTGCCCAGCCAGTCCATCGACATCGACTGGGGCAAAGTGGTCACGCATATGCTGACCATGAAGGGCATCTACGGCCGCGAAATGTTCGAGACCTGGTACGCCATGAGCGCCATGCTGTCCTCCAACCCGGTCCTGCGCGCCAACATCTCCGCCGTCGTGACGGACACCCTCCCCGCCACCGACTGGGAAAAGGGCTTCGAGATCGCCCGCGCCGGCGTGGGCGGCAAGGTCGTCCTCGACTGGACCTGCTTCTAACCCGCCACCGATTCGGCCCACCGACCCCACCAGCTGAGGAGCACAACCCATGTATTCAGCCATCAAGGACCAGCTGCAGCACGAACTGGACGAGATCCGCAGCGCCGGCCTGTTCAAGACCGAGCGGCACATCGACTCGCCCCAGGCCAGCCACATCAAGGCCGGGCAGATCGGCGAGTCCAGCGCCGACGTGCTGAACTTCTGCGCCAACAACTACCTGGGCCTTGCGGACCACCCGGAGATCATCGCCGCCGCCAAGGCAGCCATGGACGCCCGCGGTTTCGGCATGGCCAGCGTCCGGTTCATCTGCGGCACCCAGGACCTGCACCTGGCCCTCGAGGAACGCGTCTCGAAGTTCCTCGGCACCGAGGACACCATCCTGTTCTCCAGCTGCTTCGACGCCAACGGCGGCGTGTTCGAGTCGCTCTTCGGCCCCGAAGACGCCGTCATCTCCGACGCGCTGAACCACGCCTCGATCATCGACGGCATCCGGCTCTGCAAGGCCCAGCGCTTCCGCTACGCCAACCAGGACATGGCGGACCTCGAATCGAAGCTGATCGAGGCCACCACGCAGGAGAATCCGGCCCGCCGCAAGATCATCGTCACGGACGGGGTCTTCTCGATGGACGGCTTCCTCGCCCCGCTGGAAGCGATCTGCGACCTCGCGGAAAAGTACGACGCCATGGTCATGGTGGACGACTCCCACGCCGTCGGCTTTATGGGCGCCAGCGGTGCCGGCACCCCGGAGCACGCCGGCGTCTCGGACCGGGTGGACATCTACACCGGCACCTTCGGCAAGGCGCTGGGCGGTGCCTCCGGCGGCTACGTCTCCGGCCGCCGCGAAGTGGTCGCCATGCTCCGCCAGAAGGCCCGCCCGTACCTCTTCTCCAACTCGCTGGCCCCGGCCATCGTGGCGGCGACGCTCACGGCCCTGGACCTCGTGGAGAACTCCGGCGAACTGCGCAGCAAGCTGTTCGCCAACGCCGGGCTGTTCCGAAGCCGGATGTCCGAGGAAGGCTTCGAGCTGCTCCCGGGCGAGCACGCGATCGTCCCGGTCATGTTCGGCGACGCCGTGATGGCCGCCAAGGTGGCGGATGCGATGCTGCACAACGGCGTCTTCGTCACCGCGTTCAGCTACCCCGTGGTGCCCAAGGGCGCGGCCCGGATCCGCGTGCAGCTCTCCGCCGCGCACAGCGCCGAAGATGTCGAGGCGTGCGTGCAGGCCTTCGTGCGCAGCCGCGCCGCCGTCGCCGGCTGAGCGGAGCTTTACCGGCCGGGCAGATCCAAGGTTGCGGCGCCACAAACGGCGCCGCAACCGTTCCGTCTGCAAGGATGGGACCATGTCAGCTAATTACGATGTCGTGATTGTCGGCGGCGGTATCGCCGGCCTGTCCCTTGCCTCAGCCCTTGCCGGGAAATGCAGCGTCGCGCTGGTGGAAGCCGAGCAGACGCTGGCCTACCACACCTCGGCGCGCTCGGCCCGGCAGCTGATCCCCAGCTACGGGCCTCCCGCGGTCCAGGAGCTCACGCTCCGGACCCTCGAACTTATCGCCGCCCAGGACGCCAACCGGCCGGAACCGGTACTCTCACCGCGCAGCTTCATGCTGATCGGGGACGACGCCGCCGTGCGGGAGCAGGCCAGCGGCCACATGCGTCCGATCACGCACGCCGAGGCACTGGAACTCTGCCCGGCCCTGCTCCCGGACTCCTTCTCCGCCGCCGGGCTGGACACCGGCTCCTTCGCCTGCAACGCGCCCCTGCTGCTCGAGGAGCACCGCCGGATCGCGGAAGCCGGCGGTGTGGACATCATCACCGGCGCGAGGGTCCACTCGGCCCAGCGCCTCGGCTCCGGCTGGGAACTGGGCGCCGGGCAGGAAGGCTTCCAGGCCGCCGTCGTGGTCAACGCCGCCGGCGCCTGGGCCGACGAACTTGCCGTGCTCAGCGGCGTCGAGAAGGTCCAGCTGCAGCCCTACCGGCGCACCGCGGCGATTGTCGACGTCGAGCACCCCCTCCCGGAAAGCAGCCCCATGGTCGCCGCCGCCGACGACTCGTTCTACTTCCGGCGCGACGGCGGCCAGGTCCTGATCTCGCCCTCGGAACACGAGCCGAGCGGGCCCGAGGACGCGCAGCCGCACCCCGGGGACATCGAGGCACTCATCATTCGGCTCAACAACCTCACCGCCCTCGGCATCCGCGGCGTCCGCCAGGCCTGGACCGGCCTGCGGACGGAAGCGGCCGACGGAGTGCCGGTGGTGGGGTTCGACGCCGAGGCCCCCGGATTCTTCTGGCTCGCCGGACAGGGCGGCTACGGCTTCCAGACCTCCTCCGGGATCGCCGAACTCGCCGCCGGGCTCATCCTTGCCGGCCACGGAACCGCGGCGGCTGCGGCCGCCGGTCCGGCATCCCGGACAGCGGAGGCGCTGGCGGCGACGCGCTGGTCCATCCGGCGCTGAAGAATGGACCCATGAGCACCCTGATAACCAACATCGCCGAGCTGATGACCCAGGACACCGAACACCGCATCCTGAAGAACGCGGCCGTGCTTCTCGAGGGCGAACGGATCGCCTGGCTCGGGCCCGCGGCGGACGCGCCGGCCGCCGACGAGTCAATCGACGCCGGCGGCAGGGCCCTGCTGCCCGGCTGGGTCGATTCCCACACCCACCTCATCTTCGCCGGGGACCGGACGGCCGAGTTCGAGGCCCGGATGGCGGGGGAGAGCTACAGTGCCGGCGGGATCGCCGTGACCACCGGCGCCACCCGGAGCACCAGCGATTTCGACCTCACCCGGCTCGCCATGGGCCGGGTGGCCGAGGCCGTCTCGCAGGGCACCACCTATCTTGAGACCAAGACCGGCTACGGACTGGACGTCGAAAACGAGGCCCGCAGCGCCCGGATCGCCTCCACCGTGGTGGACGAGGTCACCTACCTCGGCGCCCACCTGGTCCCGGCCGGGATGGACGCCGAGGAGTACACGGAGCTGGTCTGCGGCCCCATGCTCTCCGCCGTCCGGCCGTTCGTGCGCTGGGCCGACGTCTTCTGCGAGCGGGGCGCCTTCGACGAGGCCCAGTCCCGGCGCGTGCTCCAGGCCTGCCGGGACGCCGGACTGGGGCTGCGCGTGCACGGCAACCAGCTGGGCGTTGGGCCCGGGGTGCGGCTCGCAGTGGAATTCGGCGCGGCCAGCGTGGACCACGTGAACTACCTGTCCGCCGCCGACGTCGACGCCCTCGCCGCCAGCTGGTCCGGCTGGGACGGCTGTGACGGCGACACAGGAACTGCTCGCGGCACGGTGGCGACCTGCCTGCCGGCCTGCGACCTGTCCACCCGCCAGCCGCTGGCACCGGGCCGGGAACTGCTCGACGCGGGCGTGCAGCTCGCGCTGGCCTCCAACTGCAACCCCGGCACCTCCTACACCAGCTCGATGGCGTTCTGCGTCACCACCGCCGTGCTCCAGATGCGCCTCAGCGTCCACGAGGCCGTGCGTGCCGCGACGTACGGCGGCGCGCTGGCCCTCGGCCGGGAGTCCGGCAAGGACGCCGACGGCGAACGCGCCGTCGGCTCGATCGCCGTCGGCCACCGCGCGGACCTGCACCTGCTGAACGCCCCCTCGGCCACGCACCTTGCCTACCGGCCCGGGATTCCGTTGACCCACGCCGTCTGGCGGGCGGGCGTCCGCGCCCGCTGACCCTATCTTTCGCCGTTTTTAGCCAGGAGGCAACCATGGCCAGGCTGTTGGAGGAACTGGGCATCGCCCTGGACCAGCTGCGGGCCCAGCGCCAGGGGCCAGCCGGCCTGGCCCGGCGCCGCGAAGCCCGGCTGGCCGCGATCGTCGCGCACGCCCGGACCAGCTCGCCGTTCTACCGGCACCGCTACCGGGACGTGGCGCCCCCTCGGCCTTCCGGCGGCGTCGTCCTGGCGGAGCTGCCGCCGGTCACTAAGCAGGAGCTCATGGCCAACTTCGATGACTGGGTCACCGATCCCGCCGTCACCCGGGCCGGCGTCGAGGCCTTCATCGCCGATCCGTCCCTGGCCGGAACGCCGTTCCTGGGCCGGTATTTCGTCTGCACCACGTCGGGGACCACCGGGCGTCCCGGTATCTTCGTGCACGATCCCCATTCCCTTGCCGTCTCCCAGTCCTTCATTCTCCGCATCGACCTGGCCTGGCTCTCGCCCGCCGGCCTTCTGGCCATGGCCCGCCGCGGCGTGCGCTGGGCGGCCGTTGTGGGCACCGGCGGACATTTCGCGGGGGCGGGCTGGGTGCAGTGGCAGCGCCGGCGCAGTTGGTGGCGCCGGCGTGCATTCCAGGCGTTTCCGGTGCAACAGAAGCTGGCGCGGCTCGTGGCAGCCCTCAACGACTACGACCCGTCGGCCATCACCGGTTACCCGAGTGCCCTCGCGCTGCTCGCCGGGGAACAAATGGCCGGCCGGCTGCACCTGAGGCCCGTGGTGGTGGAGCTGGCCGGTGAGTCCAGTGGTCCCCAGGAGCGGGCCCGGATCGCGGAGGCGTTCGGGGGTGCCGTTCACGACGCCTATGCGGCCTCAGAGTTCACACCGCTGGCGTACGACTGCGCCCGCGGCTGGCTGCACGTCAACAGCGACTGGGCCATCCTGGAACCGGTCGAGGCAGACTACGGCCCCACGCTAGCGGGGGAGTACTCCCACACGGTGCTGCTGACCAACCTCGCCAACCGGGTCCAGCCCATCATCCGCTACGATCTCGGCGACTCCGTGCTGGCGAAGTCCGGCCCGTGCGAATGCGGCAACCCGCTGCCGGCCATCCGGGTCGCCGGCCGCCGCGACGACGTCCTCCGGCTCTTGGCCGCCGACGGAACCACGGTGCGCATCCTCCCGCTCGCCATCGGATCTGTCCTCGACGAAACTCCTGGACTGCACCGCAGCCAGCTGGTCCAGACGGCCCCGGAGTCCCTCCGGCTCCGGCTCGAGCCGGAACCCGGCGCCGACGCCGGCGCGGTGTGGCTCACCGTCTCCGCGAAGCTGTCGGAGTACCTCGCCGGGCTGGAACTGGGGAACGTCGGCGTCGTGCGCGCGGAAGAGCCGCCGGAACAGAGCGGCCAGAGCGGGAAGTTCCGGCAGGTGATCGCCCGCCTGCCGGAATGACGTGCGGGACGCTAGAAGAACATCGGCGGGGCGTCCAGCACTGTCTCATCGACCCGCCGGTCCTCCCACTGGCTGAAGGGCTTGTCCAGCTCGTATTTGCCCTCATCGGTGCGGTACAGGGTGCGGACCTCGGCATTGTCCGGGTTGTTGAGGGACTCGAAGTACTCCACCGACCAGTGGAACCAGCGCATGCAGAACAGCCGCATGGTGAGCCCGTGGGTGACGAAGAGGGCGTTCGGGGCGTAGCTCGGCTTGGACCAGTGGCGGTGCAGCGTCTCCATGAAGGAGGAAATCCGGTCGTACACATCGGAGCCGGACTCGCCTTCCCGGAAGCGGTAGAAGAAGTGGCCGTAGGCGTTCCGGAGTTCCTTCTGGTCCTCGATCTCGCCGGCGATCTGGAAGTTGGCCCAGTCCTGCTCCCGCAGCCGCGGCTCCTCAATCACCCGCTCGATCAGCGGACCGAGTTTGAGCGCCTCAAGGGTCTGGTAGGCACGCAGATAGGGGGAGACGTACACGCAGACTTGGCGCCCGTCCAGCAGCCGCCGGACCTCCTCGCCGGCCGCCCGGGCCTGTTCCACGCCGCGTTCAGTCAGCGGGATCCGGTAATCGGGCACCCGGTTGTAGATCGAGGTGTCGGCGTTGGCGGCGGACTGGCCGTGCCGGATCATGATGATTTTCCCGGGCGCACTCATAAACCCCAAGCATAGGCGGCAACGCCGGTAAGGCAGGGCAAGCCGGGACCGGGCAAGATAGGAACATGCTGGTTCCCTCCCGCCGTCGCCTGCGGCTAGAAGTCTGGATAGTCCTGGGCCTGTCCCTGGGGCAGTCCGCCGTGTATTCGGTCGTTCAGTTGCTCGACAAGCTGACCCGGGCGCCACTGTCCGAGGCCACCTCCACGCTGAACCGTTCGCAAAGCACCCGCGAATACTTTGACCTCACCTACCAGTTGCTGGACATCTTCTTCGCGCTGGTGCCGGTGGTCCTGGCGCTCTATTTCCTGACCGACCACCTGACGCCGGGCCCTGCCGGCCGCGGCAGCCATGGCGCCACGGCATTCCAGAAACTGGGGCTCAATTTTGCGCGGCCCGGCAGGGACCTGCTGCAGGGCTTCGGCCTGGCGGCGCTGATCGGCATCCCGTCGCTGGGCCTCTACGCCGCCGGGCGAGCCCTTGGCATCACGACGTCGATCATCCCCAGCGCGCTGGACGCCTACTGGTGGACGGTGCCCGTGCTGATCCTCTCCGCGGTCCGGCACGGGGTCGTGGAGGAAGTGATCGTGGTGGGATACCTGCTGGACCGGCTCCCCAAGCTCGGCTGGAGCCTGCCGCTGGCGATCTTCGCCAGTTCGATGCTGCGCGGCAGCTACCACCTTTACCAGGGCTTCGGGCCGTTCATCGGCAACGCCATCATGGGCGTGATTTTCGCGCTGGTCTACACCAGGACCCGGCGCCTCATGCCGCTGGTGATCGCCCATGCCGTGCTCGACACCGTGGCGTTCGTCGGCTTCAGCCTCTTCGGCAAGGCCATCGGCCTGGGCTGACCCAGCCCAAACGACCAACCCCCAAGTCCCAAGCCCCACCCACCAAGCCCCACCCACCAAGCAACGCGCTGTCACTTAGCGCCCATCCGGAGCCTCCGGACCGGCGCTAACTGACCCCGCGTTGCCGGGCGGCCGTTAAAAGATTTCGGCCGCCATCGTTGGGTGACGTCATTGGCACCCGCTGATGGCGGCCGAAGTGTAGGGCGGTAGGGCGTTAGATGGTGACGGCTCCGGAGGCCGTTTCAAAGGTGACGGAGAGGATGCCGGGGGTGCCGCGGGGAGCGAGCCAGTTCACGGCCACGTCTTCCAGCGGCTTCTCCACCGGAACACCCAGCCATTCGGTCACGCGCTCTGCCGAGCCGGCAATCGTGAGTGCGGACATCTTGACGTTGCTCTCGTAGGCCTTCGACGGGTGGAGTTCCGGATCGCCTTCCCACTTGAGCATGTACGGGACCTGGGGATCGGCGATGAGTCCGAGGATGCCGATCTGCTTCCAGACCAGTTCGCGGCCGTCGGGGAACTTGCGGTTGCCGCTGACAGCGGCCCGGCCGAGCCGTTCCTCGAAGGGGGCAAGGTTGTCCACTTCGACGCACCAGCCCATCCAGCCGCCGCCTGCTTCGGAGCGGGCGCGGACGGCCTGGCCGAAGGGTGCCTTGTCCGATGCCGGGTGGTTTAGAACCTCCACGACCTCGACATATTTGTGTCCCGCGAGCGGGATGATCATGTTGCGGGTCCCGAATCTGGGGTGTACTCCGCCCTTCACGGCTTCCACGCCGAGGGCAGACGCAATTCGTTCGGTGGTGGCAGCGAGGCCATCTTGTTCACAGGCGTAAGAGACGTGATCCATGCGCATGCCCTCATCTTGACACTTTGTGATGCGCCTCTCAGCTTAGGCTCCCCTAACCGTGGTGGGATGTCATTTCGGGGGCTCTCGGCGGGGCACTATCTCTTATCGCAAGGCGGAACGGAAGGGCCATCCGGACCGTTCCGAGGGCAACTTCATCTTCGTCATAAAGCTATTCACAGCCCGCACACTGTTCCTAGACTGGGGGCAGGTCATGAGTGCCAGCACACAGCCCCGGCTCGCTGGCCGGCAACCCTCGTATCGCGGTGGGGTGCCCCGGGTGAAGACCTGGCCTGCCGGCGCCCGCCGGCCGGCAAGCGCGGCGCCAGTACTGTCCCGGGCCAACGGGGTCCGGGGTTGTCTGTGCCCAGTCCCTAAAAGGAGCCTCCAGATGTCCAATGCCTGGTCTTTCGAAACCCGCCAGATCCATGCCGGCCAGGAGCCGGACAGCGCCACCGGCGCCCGCTCGCTGCCGATCTACCAGACGACGTCGTTCGTCTTCCCCAGCGCGGAAAGCGCCGCCAACCGCTTCGCCCTTGCCGAACTGGCTCCCATCTACACCCGGATCGGCAACCCCACCCAGGACGCCGTCGAACAGCGGGTGGCCAGCCTGGAGGGCGGACTCGCGGCGCTGCTGCTGAGCTCCGGCCAGGCCGCGGAGACCTTCGCGATCCTCAACGTCGCCGAGGCCGGTGACCACGTGGTGGCCAGCCCCAGCCTCTACGGCGGCACCTACAACCTGCTCGCGCACACCCTAAAGAAGTTCGGCATCACCGTCACCTTCGTGGAGGACCCGGACAACCTGGCCCAGTGGCGTGACGCCGTGCAGCCGAACACCAAGCTGTTCTTCGGCGAAGTGGTCTCCAACCCCCGCCAGGACGTGCTGGACATCGAGGGCATCTCGCAGGTTGCGCACGAGGCCGGCGTCCCGCTGATCGTGGACAACACCCTCTCCACCCCCTTCCTGATCCGGCCGATCGAGTGGGGTGCGGACATCGTGGTGCACTCCGCCACCAAGTACCTTGGCGGCCACGGCGCCGCGATCGCGGGCGTGATCGTGGACTCCGGCAACTTCGACTTCGGCAAGGACCCGGAGCGTTTCCCCGGCTTCAACACCCCGGACCCCACCTACAACGGCCTGGTGTACGCCCGGGACCTCGGCGCGGACGGTGCCCTCGGCGCCAACCTCTCCTACATCCTCAAGGCGCGCGTCCAGTTGCTGCGTGACCTCGGCTCGGCGGTGTCCCCGTTCAACGCCTTCCTCATCGCCCAGGGCATCGAGACCCTGAGCCTGCGCATGGAGCGGCACGTCGCCAACGCCATCAGGGTGGCCGAATGGCTCGAGGCGAGGGACGACGTCGAATCCGTCGCCTACGCGGGGCTGCCCTCCAGCCCCTGGTACGAGCGCGGCCGCAAGTACGGCCCGAAGGGGACCGGCGCCGTCGTGTCCTTCAATCTCGCCGGCGGAGCCGAGGCCGGAAAGCGCTTCGTTGACGCCCTCGAGCTGCACTCGCACGTGGCGAACATCGGCGACGTGCGCTCCCTCGTCATCCACCCGGCGTCGACCACGCACAGCCAGCTCTCCCCGGAGCAGCAGGCCGTTGCCGGCGTGAATCCCGGCCTGGTGCGGCTCTCGGTGGGCCTGGAGCACATCGACGACATCCTCGCCGACCTTGACGCCGGATTCCGCGCGGCCAAGACCGCCTGAGCGCCCCGACGCCCGGCGCCCCCGGCCGCACTGCCGGGCGCCGGGGTGTCGGGGCCGGCGCGCTGGTTTGACCCGGGGAGTCATACGGGCGTCACAATCTTCGCCACCGGGGCGCCGCATTTCGTACACTCAGTGAAGGTCATGAGTGCCAGCGACAGCCCCGGCTTGCTGGCCGGCAACCCTCCTTTTGCGGCGGGGTGCCCCGGGTGAAGACCTGGCCTGCCGGTCAGCTGTCGGCGGGCAAGCGCGAAGTTAGGTCCTCAGATGACGATTGCCGTCACCCGCCAGGGTGCACCTGTAAGCAAAACCTCCCACGCCGATGCCTCCGCCCCAGGTGGTCCGGACGCCGCTGACCCGGGCGGCACTGTCCCGGATGGTACGGTCCGGTACCTCCGGATCGGCGACCTGGAGCTCGAGTCCGGCGCCCGGCTGCCTGACGTCACCCTCGGCTACGAGACGTGGGGGACGCTCAACGCGGACCGCTCCAACGCCGTGCTGATCGAGCACGCGCTGACGGGGGATACCCACGTCACGCGGGGCGCCACCGAGGAGCCGGGCTGGTGGGAGCAGCTCGCCGGTCCCGGCGCGCCGGTGGACACGGACAAGTACTTCGTCGTCTCGATCAATATCCTTGGCGGCTGCTACGGCTCCACGGGCCCCTCGTCGACGGCGCCGGACGGAAAGCCCTGGGGCTCACGGTTCCCGCTTGTCACGCTCCGGGACACGACCGAAGCCGAAGCACGACTGGCGGACGCCCTGGGCGTCCGCAGCTGGTACGCCGTGCTGGGGGGGTCCCTGGGTGGGGCGCGTGCCCTGGAATGGGCCGTCAGCTACCCGGAACGGGTCCAGCGCTGCGCCGTGATTTCGGTCGGAGCCAGCAGCACCGCCGAACAGATTGCCTTCGCCCAGGCCCAGACGCTGGCCATCCGGCAGGACCCGAACTTCAACGGCGGGGACTACTACGGCGGACCCGAACCGGAAGCCGGGCTGGCCCTGGCCCGGCGGATAGCGCACATCACCTACCGCTCGGCGGCAGAGCTAGACGGACGCTTCGGCCGGAACGCCCAGGCCTCCGAGGCCCCGCTGGAAGCCGGATCCCTCGCCGGGCGCGGCCGCTACCAGGTGGAGAGCTACCTCGACCACCAGGGCAACAAACTGGTCCGCCGCTTCGACGCCAACAGCTACATCGCCATCACCGAGGCGCTCATGAGCCACGACATCTGCCGGGGCCGCGGCGCCCTCACAGAGGCCCTGGCTCCGGCCACCGCGGCGTTCCTGGTGGCGGCCGTCGACTCGGACCGGCTGTACTTCCCGGCCCAGTCCCACGCGCTCGCCGATGCCCTGCCGGGCGAGGTTGCGGTGCACACCATCCAGGCGCCGATCGGGCACGACGGCTTCCTGACCGAGATCGGCCAGCTCAACGACCAGCTCCGGCAGCACTTCTTCGGCTAGTCCTGCGGCCTGAAACGGCGTCCCGTGTGCATTTTTGCAGATGCCCCCTGCACTAATGGCCGTTGAGGCCCGCTCCGGATGGGACCATACTCGTGGGTAATGGTGCCGCGTGTCTTACATCACAGGCGCCCTCCTCCCGAATGGTCCATAGGGTGTCGACGGAGACACCGAAGGAGTCACAATGAGTACGGAAAACGCGGCCGCGAGGCGCGCAGAAGAGCCGGACGTCAAATCGTCCGGCCTGAAGAAGGTAGTTGCGGCCTCCATGGCCGGCACCGTCGTCGAATGGTATGAGTTCTTCCTCTATGCCTCCGCGGCCACCCTTGTTTTCGGCAAGGCCTTCTTCCCCAATTCGGGGACCGAGCTGGACGGCATCCTCGCCGCCTTCCTCACCTACGCTGTTGGCTTCATCGCCCGCCCGATCGGCGGCATCGTCTTTGGCCACTTCGGCGACAAGTTCGGCCGCAAGCAGCTGCTGCAGCTGAGCATCATCCTGGTCGGCGTTTCCACCTTCCTCATGGGCTGCCTGCCCACCTTCGCGCAGATCGGTTACTGGGCTCCGGCGCTGCTGGTCTTCCTGCGCTTCGCCCAGGGCTTCGCCGTCGGCGGTGAATGGGGCGGCGCCGTCCTGCTCGTCGCCGAGCACAGCCCCAACAAGTCCCGCGGCTTCTGGGCCAGCTGGCCGCAGTCGGCCGTACCGCTGGGCAACCTCCTGGCCACCGCGGTGCTGTTCGGCCTCTCCGCGCTGCTTTCCTCCGCGGACTTCCTGTCCTGGGGCTGGCGTGTGGCGTTCTGGCTCTCCGCCGTGATCGTACTCGTGGGCTACTACATCCGCACCAAGGTCAGCGACGCCCCCATCTTCCTGGAGGCCCGCAAAGAGGTCGACGCCGGCCACAAGGGCTACGGCGTCAAGGAAGTTTTCCGCCGCTACCCCCGCGGTGTCTTCACCGCCATGGGCCTGCGCTTCGCGGAGAACATCCTTTACTACCTCGTGGTCACGTTCTCCATCACCTACCTCAAGACAGTGGTCCACACCGACACCTCACGGATCCTGCTCCTGCTGCTCATCGCGCACTTCATCCACTTCTGCGTGGTGCCGATGGTCGGCCGCATGTCCGACCACTTCGGCCGCAAGCCCGTCTATATGGCCGGTGCCGTCCTGGGCGCCACTTGGGGCTTCTTCGCGTTCCCGATGATGGACACCGGGAACGATTTCATCATCCTGGCCGCCGTCACCATCGGCCTGCTCTTCCACGCCCTGATGTACGCCGGCCAGCCGGCCATCATGGCTGAAATGTTCCCCACCCGGATGCGCTACTCCGGCGTCTCCCTGGGCTACCAGGTCACCTCGATCGTCGCCGGCTCGCTGGCCCCGATCATCGCCGTCGCCCTGCTGAGCCAGTTCAAATCCTCCACCCCGGTGGCGATCTACCTGCTCGGCGCCTGCCTGGTCACGATGGTGGCCGTGTTCTTCCTCAAGGAAACCCGCGGAGTCTCGCTGCACGACGTCGACGCCGCCGACGCCCAGGGCACCGCCGACCTCCTTGCCGCAAGCAAGGTAGCAGTCAAGAAATAGCAGTCAAGAAGTAACTGGCAATATCCACCCGCTACGAATCATTAGCGGATGAGCGACAGCCCGGGTCCCTGCAGTGCGGGGACCCGGGCTGTCGCTGTTAGGGTGGCCCAGCCCGGCGGGACGGCCCAGCCCGGCGGGACGGCCCATCCCGGCGGGACGGCCCAGCCGGCGTGTTCGGCTCAGCCCGCGAGGACATCCTGGCGTTCGGAGATCTCCGTCCGGACCGCCCCGAGCACCGCCTGCACCGGGGCCGAACGCAGCGATTCGGCGCGTGCCGCCGCCCAGATCGGGAGCTGCCGCTGGAAGTCGTCCGGCAGCACGGGCACGAAATTGGGGTCGCCGACGGCCAGGAAGTTGGGCAGCAGGCCGATCCCTGCACCCCGCCGGACAGCCTCGAGCTGGGCAAAGATGCTCGTGGCCTGGAAGCTGGAGCGGGGGACGGGAAGCTGGGTGGAGCGGTGGCCGAGCTCGGCGACCTGCAGTGCGGACTCCACGTAAGAGACAAAACCGTGCTGCCGGACGTCGTCGAGCGTCGCCGGCAGGCCATGCTCCCGGGCGTACTGCGGACTGGCGTACAGCCGGAGGAAGTAGTTGGACAGGAAGATGGTCTGCGCGTTGCTAACGTCCAGATTGCCCACCACCACCTCGAGATCAACCCCGGACCGGTTCTGGCTGACCTTGCGGGTGGCGCTGAGCATTTCAACGTTCAGCAGCGGGTGGCCCCGCTGCAGCCGGACCAGCGCCGGGGCGACGAACTCGGCGCCGAAGCCGTCGGGGGTGCTGATCCGGACCAGCCCCGACAGCACATCTTCGGACCGGGCGATCCGGTTCGTGAGTGCCCCGAGGGTGCCCTCGATCGCTTCGGCGGCTGCCACGGCCTCGTTGCCAAGGTCCGTCAGCTCCCAGCCGTGCGGGCTCCGTTCCAGCGTCCGGCCGCCCAGCTGTTTGTCCAGCGCCAGGATCCGGCGGGAGATGGTGGTGTGGGTCGTGCCGAGGGCTTCCGCCACCGCATTGAACCTGCCCAGCCGGGCCACGGTCAGCAGGATGAGCAGGTCGTCCGGACTCGGAAGCCGCCGCAAGTCCACAATGACTCCTCTGAAATCAGGTATGTGCATCCATGCACATACCATCTGTAGTTTTTTCCCTTGATTGCACTGTAGCAGGGTGTGATGCTTGACCCGGAGAGTCCGGCGGAACGGCCGGACCACAGGCAGCACACAAGCCGCCGCAAAGCAGCACCCACAGCACTACGCGCAGCAAAGCAAAGGAGCTTACGCCATGGCAGTTATCGCTTGGATCGGACTGGGGAACATGGGCGGGTCCATGTCTGTGAATCTCGCCAAATCCGGCCACGATGTCCGCGGGTTCGACCTCAACGCCGAGGCCGTCGCCGCCGCGGAAGCAGGCGGAGTAAAGCCTGCAGCAAGCATCGCCGACGCCGTCGACGGTGCGGACGTCGTCTTCACCATGCTCCCCAAGGGCGAGCACGCCCGCGCTGTTTACCTTGGCGAGGACGGCGTCCTGGCCCACGCGGACACCCGGACCCTGCTGGTGGACTCCTCCACGATCGACATCGCCTCCGCCCAGGCCCTACACGACGCCGCGGCTGCCGCCGGCTTCCGCTTTGTCGACGCCCCGGTCTCGGGCGGCATGAGCGGCGCGAAGGCCGCCACCTTGACCTTTATGATCGGCGGCGAAGCCGGCGCCGTGGCCGAGGCCACCGAGTACATCAAGCCGATGGCCGCCAACATCATCCCCACTGGCGGCGCCACCACCGGCCAGGCCGCAAAGATCTGCAACAACCTCATGCTTTTCATCAACCTGGCCTCCACCGCGGAAGGCGCCGTCCTCGCGGACCGGCTCGGGTTGGACAAGCAGGTCTTCTGGGACATCGCATCCGTCTCCTCCGGCGACAGCTGGGCGCTGCGCACCTGGTACCCGGTAGCCGGCGTGGTCCCCACCGCGGCCTCCAACAACGACTTCGCCCCGACCTTCACCACCGAGCTGGCCAACAAGGACATCGGACTCGCCATCAGCGCGGCACGCGACACCGGCACCCCGCTGGAAATCGGCGAGCACGTCCAGCAGCTCTTCCAGCGCCTCATCGACTCCGGCAACGCCGGCATGGACTGCTCCGCGATCGTCAAGCTGGTCGACGGCACCCTGGACACCGGCAAGTAGGCACCTCCCAGCCAACGCGGCCGGGCAAACGCAGCCACGCAACGGCCCTGCGCAGGCAAACGCCGCGCACCGCTGCCCACAACAGCTCCCCACGAAAGAGAACCCCCCATGGAACGCATCCCGCACTTCATCAACGGCGCCCTGATTTCCGACGCCGAGCGCTACGGCCCCGTCTTCAACCCGGCCACCGGCGAGCAGGAAAAGGAAGTTGCCCTCGCCTCCGCCGACCGTGTCGAGGAGGCCATCCGTGCCGCCCGCGCGGCCCTGCCCGGCTGGCGCGCCACCAGCCTCGGCAAGCGCACCAACATTTTCTTCAAGGTCCGCGAACTGCTGCTGCAGCGCCGGCCCGAGCTGGCCGCCCTGCTGACCAGCGAACACGGCAAGGTCCTCTCCGACGCCGAGGGCGAGATCACCCGCGGCCTGGAGAATATCGAATTCGCCACCGGCCTGTCCCACGCCCTCAAGGGTGAGCGCTCCGAGCAGGTGGCCGGCGGCGTCGACGTCCACTCGGTGCGCCAGCCGGTCGGGGTGGTCGCCTGCATCACGCCGTTCAACTTCCCGGCCATGGTGCCGCTGTGGATGATCGGCAGCGCCCTGGCCTGCGGCAACACCGTGCTGCTCAAGCCGAGCGAAAAGGACCCGTCCTCGGCCGTCTTCATCGCCCAGGTCTTCGCCGAGGCTGGCCTCCCCGCCGGTGTCCTCAACGTCGTCCATGGTGACAAGGAAGCCGTCGACGTGCTCCTGGAACACCCGGACGTCAAGGCCATCAGCTTCGTCGGTTCGACGCCGATTGCCCAGTCCATCTACAAGCGCGCCGCCGACCACGGCAAGCGCGTCCAGGCCCTGGGCGGCGCCAAGAACCACATGGTGGTCCTGCCGGACGCGGACCTGAACATGGCCGCCGACGCGGCTGTCTCCGCCGCCTACGGATCCGCCGGCGAGCGCTGCATGGCCGTCAGCGTCCTGGTCGCGGTCGGGAACATCGCCGATGAACTCGTCGGCGCTATCACCACCCGGATGGGGACCCTGAAGATCGGCCCCGGCACGGACCCCTCATCCCAGATGGGCCCGCTCATCACCGCCGCGCACCGGGACAAGGTCGCCTCCTATGTCGCCGGCGCGGCCAGCGAGGGGGCCACCGTGGTGGTGGACGGCCGGGAGCAGAAGTTCGATTCCAACGGCTTCTTCATCGGCGTCAGCCTGGTTGACCACGTCAAGCCCGGCATGAAGGTCTACGACGACGAGATCTTCGGCCCGGTCCTCTCCGTGGTCCGCGTCGAAACCTACGCCGACGCCGTCAGGCTCGTCAACGACAACGAGTTCGGCAACGGCGTGGCGATCTTTACCCGCGACGGCGGCGCCGCACGGCAGTTTGAGTTCGACGTCGAGGCCGGCATGGTGGGCGTCAACGTGCCGATCCCGGTTCCGGTGGGGAGCTTCTCCTTCGGCGGCTGGAAGAACTCGCTCTTCGGCGACACCCACATGTACGGCCCCGAGAGCATCCGCTTCTACACCCGCGGCAAGGTCGTCACCACCCGCTGGCCGGATCCGTCCACCTCGGTGATCGACCTCGGCTTCCCCCAGGTCGACTGACCCCCACAACCCCGCCCGCCCAACAAACAACGCGGGGTCACTTACAGCCCATCCGTGACCGGATTATGGGCGGTACGTGACCCCGCGTTGTTTGTGGTGGCGGTGGTTTGGGGGAGTTAGCCCTTCATGATCTCCGCGCGCTGGGCCATGTAATTCTCCATGGTGAGCTCGCCGTCGCTGTACCGCTGGTCCAGTTCCGCGAGCTTGCGTGCACGGAAGCCCTGCGGGGCCGACGGCGGCGGGGGCACCGCCGGGGCAGAGGGCTGCTGTGCGGCCTGCGGCTGGAAAGCCTGGGGCCGGTTGCCGGGGTATCCCGGACTGTCTTCGTAAGGGACCGGGGGCTGCTGGCCGGGGTACGACTGGCCCGGGTACGGCTGGCCCGGGTACGGCTGGTTCGCCGGCGGCGCGGGCTGCTGGGGCGCCCCCAGCTCGCCGAATGCCCCGTAATAGTCCCGCTGGGTGAACCCGTCGCGCGGCTGCTTGTTCTGCTGGCCCGGGTATCCGGCCCCGCCGCCGGGAGGGTTGCCGGGGAACTGTCCGAACTGGTCCGGGACGCCGCCTTGGTTCTGGTTCCGCCCGCGCACCGACTTCTTGTAGTAGCGCATCGCCATCGGGATCAGGAATGACAAAACGATGATCCAAAAGAACAGACTGTTCACGGTACCGTGCCTCTCAGGAAGTGTCCTCCCAGCTTAACGCCCGCACCCCGCCCGTCGTGCCCTGTTCCGTGGCGTCCCCACCGTGCACCCCCGGGACACGTGCCCTGGGTCCGGGCGGCCCGGTGAGGACGTTCAGGGGCGCACGGGCTCTTCGGCGCCGGGCGGCCCCTCGCCCGAGCCCAGCGGCATCCCGGGGCCGAAGACCGGCCCCGGGAGGGGACGCTTGGCCGTGACGCCGTCGCCGGAGGACCGGTTCCGTAGCCGGCGGACCACCCACGGCACGAAGTATTCGCGCGCCCACACCAGATCGCCGGACCGCGCCTGGCGCCAGCTGCGCTGCGGCAGGGGTTTGGGGGAGAGGGGTTCCAGGGTGTGCTCGACGTTGAGGGAGTCCAGGACCATGGCCGCGATGGTGTGGTGGCCCAGCGGCGAGAAGTGCAGCCGGTCCGCATCCCACATCTGCGGATCGTTCAGCTGCCGCAGGGACCACATGTCCGCAATGACGGCGTCGTGGCGTGCCGCGACGGTGCGGAGGTTCTCGTTGTAGATGGCCACCTTGCTGCGCACCCGGCCCAGCACGGACGAGCCGGTGTCGGGGCCGTTGAAGAGGACCACCGTGGCGCCGGCCAGAGTGAGGATCTGCACCACCGAGTCCAGTTTTTCGGCCAGGGCATCCGGATCCCCGCCGGGGCGGATCAGGTCGTTTCCGCCGGCCGACAGCGTCACGAGGTCGGGCCGGAGGGACAGGCAGTGGGCCAGCTGCTGGTCCACGATCTGCTGCAGGAGGCGGCCCCGGACGGCGAGGTTGGCGTAGGCAAAGTCCTCGTGGCCGCGGCTGAGCTCCTCGGCCACCCGGTCCGCCCAGCCACGGTGGCCGCCAGGACTCGCAGGCTCGGGGTCACCGATGCCCTCCGTGAAGGAGTCCCCCATGGCCACATAGCGGGTCCAGGGGTGGGTGACGGCGTTCTCCGGCGCATTCTCCATGGCTTCTGTTTCGCTCACCTTCATATCGTGCACTCTTCGTGCAAAGCTACGCCACCGTAGGTTGTTACTTCCGGGTAACTGTAAGAATGGAGCCATGACTCACGCCGCCTTCCCCGCCCCCGTTGTTTTATGGTCCAAGCCCGAGGAGGAGCGCGGCGGCAAGCCGCTGCTGCTCCTGTTGCACGGCTATGGCGCCAACGAAGAGGATCTCCTGAGCCTGGCGGACGTGCTGCCGCAGGAGTTTGTGGTGGCGTCGCTGCGCGCACCGCTGGTTTCCGGCCCCGGGTTCACCTGGTTCCCGCTGACGGCGTCGATCGACTACTCCCTCGACGCCGTCAAGGATGCCGCCTCGTATGTGGAGGACTGGCTCGACTCGGTCCGGCCCAACCACCCGTCCGTCACGCTGCTGGGCTTTTCGATGGGGATGGCAGTGGCCACCACCCTGCTGCGGCGGCGGCCCGCGGACTACGCCGCCGTCGTCGGCTTATCAGGTTTTGCCGTCGACGCCGCCGGGGATCCCAGCTTCCGCGACGCCGAACTGGCCGGGACGGTGCCGATGTTCTGGGGCCGCGACCAGCAGGATCCGGTGATCTCCCCCGACAAGGTCGAGTTCACCATGGGCTGGGTGCGCAAGCACGTGAAGCTCACCAAGGTGCTCTACACGGGGATGTGGCACGGCATCAACCAGCAGGAAATCGGGCACGTCTCGGAGTTCCTCACCCATGGCGTGCTGAGCAAGTAGGATGACGACGCCGGGCGGCAGTCCGCCCGGCGAGGTACTAGGCTCCTTCGGGAGTGCTGATCCGAACGGTCCTGCCGTTCACAGTGACGGTGTCGCCGTGGTGGAGCTGGCGGCCCCGGCGCTCGTCGATCTCACCGTTAACCTTGACGAGCCCGCTCTTGATCAGCTCCGCTGCCTCCACACCGTCCTCGACCAGACTGGCCAGCTTCAACAGCTGACCGAGACGGATCATGTCGTCGCGGATGGTGATCTCTTCAATTTCCGGGTTGCTCATACAAGCAATGATGCCTGACGTAAGGTGACAGCAATGACGCACACGCCCCGGCTTCCGTTCCTCGCCGGGCTGCCGCTCGCCGTGGCAGCGGGGCTGTTCATGCCCGTCCAGGGCAGGATCAACGGCGCCCTGGGGGCCGCGCTCCAGGATGGAATCGCCGCAGCAGTGGTGAGTTTCACCACCGGTCTGGTGGTGATGATCGCGATCTCGCTCGTGCTGCCGAAAGGCCGGGCCGGGCTGGCGCGCATCGTGCCGGCGGTCCGGGAGCGCCGCTTTCCGCGCTATTACGTTCTGGCCGGCTGCATCGGCGGGTTCTTCGTCTTCGCGCAGTCCTTTACCGTTGGCCTGCTGGGCGTCGCACTCTTCACCGTCGCCAGCGTGACCGGGCAGACCCTCAGCGGGCTGCTCGTGGACCGGATGGGGATCGGACCGGCCGGCAAAAGATCCATCACCGGCATCCGGGTGCTCGGCAGCATCCTCACCGTCGCCGCGGTGGCCTGGGCGGTCTCGCCGCGCTTCTCCGGCGCCGGTTCCGGGGCGGGGGAGCTGCTGGTTCCGCTGCTCCTGCCCGTGCTGGCCGGATTCCTGATGAGCTTCCAGCAGGCCATGAACGGCACCGCCGCGATGCACTATGGCACGCCCATCGCCGCGACGCTGATGAACTTCATCGCCGGCGGTGTCATGCTGTGGGCCGCCTGGCTGGTCAAGATCGCCGTCGCGGGACCGGGCAACGCACTGCCGGCGGAGTGGTGGTACTACCTGGGCGGACCCATCGGGTGTGTGTTCATCGGAGTCGGTGCCGTACTGGTCCGCAGCCTGGGTGTGCTGGTGACTGGACTCGGCATGATCGCGGGCCAGCTGCTGGGCTCCCTGGGACTGGACCTGGTGTTCCCGGCGCCCGGCACTGTGGTGGCGCTGCCCACCGTGCTGGGAACCCTGCTGACCCTCGCCGCGATAGTGCTCGCGAGCCTGCCCTGGCCCAAGGGTGCCCTGCGGCGCTGACGGGGACGCCGAACCCGCACGGTCCCCGACGCGTCCCGAACCCGCCCCGTCCTGCGGCGGGCGGCGCCGGGGGCCGGCGGCCCGGTAGGCTAGGAGACGCAGCTTCCTGCACCGCCAACATTGAGCCCCGGCTGATTGTTGTGCGCGTGCTGTTTCTGCGTTTAAGTCTTGCGTTTCAGCAGTGCCCCGTCCGGCAACCAGCCGGGGTCCCGGGGCTCAGACCGCGGACCGCACCCAGCGGCCCTGTAGAAAGTGGAGTTCCCATGGCAGCAAAATCCGTCCTCGACCAGATCATTTCCCTCGCCAAGCGCCGGGGTTTCGTATTCCAGGCCGGTGAAATCTATGGCGGCTCTCGTTCCGCCTGGGACTACGGGCCCCTGGGCGCCGAGCTCAAGGAAAACATCAAGCGCCAGTGGTGGCAGTCCGTGGTCCGCGGCCGCGAAGACGTCGTCGGCCTCGACTCCTCCGTGATCCTGCCCCGCCAGGTCTGGGAAGCCTCCGGACACGTCGACGTGTTCTCCGACCCGCTGGTCGAGTGCCTGTCCTGCCACAAGCGCTACCGCGCCGACCACCTCGAGGAAGAGTACGAGGAGAAGAAGGGCCGTCCCGCCGAGAACGGCCTCAAGGACATCGCCTGCGCCAACTGCGGCACCCGCGGCGAATGGACCGAACCCCAGGAGTTCTCCGGCCTGCTCAAGACGTACCTCGGCCCGGTGGCCAGCGAGGAGGGCCTGCAGTACCTCCGACCGGAAACGGCCCAGGGCATCTTCGTCAACTTCAGCAATGTCCTCACCACCTCCCGCAAGAAGCCCCCGTTCGGCATCGGCCAGATCGGCAAGTCCTTCCGCAACGAGATCACCCCGGGCAACTTCATTTTCCGCACCCGCGAGTTCGAGCAGATGGAAATGGAATTCTTCGTCGAACCCGGCACCGACGAGCAGTGGCACCAGTACTGGATGAAGGAGCGCATGTCCTGGTACACCGGCCTCGGCATCCGGGAGGACAACCTGCGTTTCTTCGAACACCCGCTGGAGAAGCTCAGCCACTACTCCAAGGGCACCACGGACATCGAGTACCGCTTCGGCTTCCACGGCTCCGAGTGGGGCGAGCTTGAGGGCATCGCCAACCGCACCGACTTCGACCTGACCACGCACTCCAAGGCCTCCGGCCAGGACCTGAGCTACTTCAACCAGGCCACCAACGAGCGTTACACCCCGTACGTGATTGAGCCGGCGGCCGGCCTGACCCGGTCCTTCATGGCGTTCATGATCGACGCGTACACCGAGGACGAGGCGCCTAACGCCAAGGGCGGCGTCGACATCCGCACCGTGCTCAAGCTGGATCCGCGCCTGGCCCCGGTCAAGGCAGCCGTGCTCCCGCTGAGCCGCAACGAGGACCTGTCCCCGAAGGCCAAGGACCTCGCCGCCCAGCTACGCAAGAGCTGGAACATCGAGTTCGACGACGCCGGCGCGATCGGCCGCCGTTACCGCCGCCAGGATGAGATCGGCACGCCGTTCTGCATCACCGTGGACTTCGAAACCCTGGACGACCAGGCCGTCACGATCCGCGAACGCGACACCATGAGCCAGGAGCGCGTCTCCCTGGACAAGGTGGAGGGCTACCTGGCCGCACGGCTGATCGGCGCCTGATCGTGGCGATCTCTTACCGTGAATGGCGCGACGGCGACGACCTCGCCCTGCTGGAAATCTGGGGCGGCCCCGAAACCGAGCAGGCCAGGCAGTTCCGTGGCACCCTCGCACCCTCGGGCAGCGCGCCATGGCGCCGCTGCATCGTGGCCGAGGATGTCGTCGACGGCGTGGCCATCCCGGTCGCGGCCGGTGTGGTCCACGAGGCCTCGCTGCACCCCGAACGCCTTTGGGCCTACATCGAGGTCGACCGGCTCCACCGCCGCGCCGGCGTCGGCTCCACGCTGCTGACCATGCTGCGGCACGAAGCCGCACAGTCGCCGTCGGGCGTCTCCCCGCTCCGGACCAAGGTGGAGCCGGGCACCCCCGGTGCGGCCTTCGCCGAGGCGGCGGGCCTGGCCCCGATCCAGCGTTCCCGGCTCGTCGTCGTCGAGCCGGGGGCCCTCCGGCTGCCGGTCTTCGGTGACGGTTCGGAGGCTGCCGCCGCCGAACAGGTCGAGGACCTTGCGACCGGCTCGGTGGAGCTCAGCGATGTGGTGGGCCGGTACTACACGGCTGTGCACGGCTGGGACAACCCCGGTGAGCTCAGCATCGGCACGGTCCAGCGCCTGTTCCTGGACGAGCTCAGCGGAGCCCACGGCGCCATTGTGCTGCGGGCGCCCAGGGCGAGCGCGTTCGGCCCGGGGGTGCCGGCCAGCAAAAAGGGCCAGCTCCAGGCCTTCGCGATCAGCTACGCCGAGCTCGCCCCCGACAACGCGGCGGGGGAGGGCGCGGCCAAATCCGGCCACCCCACCGACGTGTTCCTGGGCCACGAGCCCAAACTCCCGGCCGACGAGGCCCGGGCCGCCGTCCGGGACCTGCTGGCGCTGATTGCGTTCCAGCACCCCGTGGTGCTGGAACTGGACGACTCGATGGAGGCGCTGCGCGCCGTCGTCGAGCCCTTGCTGGAGAGCGGCAAGGCGCGACTCCAGGGCGCCGAGACTCTGGTCGTTTCCGACCCGGCCTAGGCCCAGACGCAGCTGACCCGCAGTAGTGAAAACTACTGCGGGTCAGCTGCGTTTAGCGCCGTGTCAGGTCGCGACCACTGCTCGGGCGCCGGCCGACGTAGCCGAAGTATCCCCTTGGGGTTGCACCCGGCTGATCAGCTCAGTGAGATTTGCGGCCAGCTTTTGGTATGCGGGGTGGAGTTCTTGCCACCGCGCCCGCCCGTCGCGTGGCACTCAGCGACCGCCCTTGTCGATGTACTCCTGGCCGTTGTAGTGCAGCTGAAGGGTTCTGATGCGGCCCTCGGTGAAGGTGAAGAACTCCGCGAAGGTCATCTTCCCGCCCGGCATCGCGGCCTCGTACAGCACTGCCGATCCGGTTTCGTCGTGCACGTCGCGCGCAACGTCTATGTTCTGGACCGTCGCAATGAAGCCGGCCACCCCGTGAAGGAAACCTTCCGTGGAGTCAGGCCGGTGTCCGGCCAGAGGGCCGGTGAAGTCGAGGTGGGGCGAGAGAAGCCCCCGCAGCTGGGCGCCGTCCTGGTATGCCCCGGAACCTCCTTCGAGGATGCGGTAGTAGTCCCGCAGGACGGCAGGAGCTCTGGATGACAACGTGGCGGACATCGGAGAATCACCTCGGAGGCGGGTCGGGACGGTGCTTTCCTTTTCCAGTAACCGCTACACATTGTCAAGGGGCGGGAGATGAAGTCGTACGGTCAGCCGTGCGCCGTCGCGCTCGGTTACCGGCCGGGCGGCATCACCGGCGGCACGAAGTTGAACGTCATCCCGAGGAGCCAGACGAGCAGCAGCACCACCGGGAGGTGGAAGACGAACTGCAGGAAGGTGAAGCCGACCAGGTCCCGGGCCCGCAGCTTCAGCACCGCGAGCAGCGGCAGCATAAAGAACGGGTTCACGAGGTTCGGCAGGGCCTCGGCGATGTTGTAGATCTGCACGGTCCAGCCGAGGTTCATCTGGACATCCGTGGCGGACTGCATCACGTAGGGCGCCTCGACCAGCCATTTTCCGCCGCCGGAGGGGACCAGCAGGCCCAGCAGGGCCGTGTACAGCGCGATCACGACGGCGAACCCGCCACCGCCGCCGATCGCCGAGAAGAATTCGGCCAAGTGGGCCGAGATGGTCATGCCGCCATGGCCGGTGGCCTTGGTCAGGATCGCAGCCATCGCGGCGTAGAGCGGGAACTGGACCAGGATGCCGGCGGTCGCCGGGACGGCCTTGGTGACGGCCTGGAGGAAGTTCCGCGGGGTGCCGTGCAGCACCAGGCCCAGGATCAGGAAGACCAGCAGGTAGCCGTTCAGGCTGCTCACCACGGTCAGGAAGGGCTTGGTCAGGAACTGCGAGACGAGCCAGCCGAGCGTCAGGACGCCGGCCAGGACCGGCAGGATCATGCTGTACTCGAGCCATTCGCCCGGGCGGGAGCGCGGCGCCGGCTCGCTGGGTTCATCGTCAAGGTCGACGCCGAGATCCTCCGCGGTGCGGAGCGCACCGCCGGTCGGGGCCGAGAAGTGCGCAATGACCGTGGTGAGCGCGACCAGAATGGCAAGCGTGAGCAGGGACTGCCAGGTGAAGATCGTGGTGCCGAAGTCCAGGATGCCGGTGATCTTCAGCAGAGCCGGCGGGAGCGAGGCCGCGGTGGCCTGCAGCTGAGCTGCCGAGGAGGACAGGCCGAGCGCCCAGACGGCCCCGAGGCCCATGAAAGCGGCGGCGCCCAGCGCGCGGTAGTCGACGGTCAGGTCCTTGCGGCGGGCGATGGCGCGGGCCAGCAGGCCGCCGAAGATGAGGCTGAGGCCCCAGTTGAGGAAGGACACCGACATGGACATCAGCGCCACGAAGCTCACGGCCGTGCGTGCGGTCGCCGGGATGAGGGCCAGCCGGTTGATCAGCCTGGCCACGGGCGGGGAGGTCGCCACAACGTAGCCGGTCAGCACCACCATGGCCATCTGCAGGGTGAAGGCGGTCAGGTCCCAGAACCCGTTGCCGAAGGAATCGGCGATCGACTGGGGCGAGGCGCCGATGGCCAGGGCGGCCGCAGCGATGATGATGACGCCGGCCAGGGCGAAGATGTAGGCGTCCGGGAACCATTTTTCGGTCCACGCCGCCATCCGTTGGGCTATGCGGGCGAGACCGCGTTCTTCGCCGATTCCACTTTTCGTCAGGACTGTGTTTGCCACAGGGGAGTGCCTCTCCATTGAGTGCGATTTTGTACCCGATGGAGCTTAGTCAAGACGATCGCGGTAACCGGGCTTATCGGCGCCGGGCGCCTGCGCGCCGCGGACCTTCGGCAGCGTCCAGGCGCTGCCTCTCCTCCTCGGTGGGTGCGCCGCCGCCGAGGTCCGCCGGCATCCACCACGCACCCGGGGCCGGCTGCAGGGGGAAGTCGGCGATGCAGGCATCGATGCCGGCCTGGAGCGTTGCGCGCAGCGCTTCGGTGGCCCGCTGGACGTCCTGGGACGGGCCGACGATCACCGGTTCGCCGACGTGGATGCGGACCGGTGCGCGCCAGGCGCGGGCCGGGGAGAACCCGTGGCGGCGGGTCATCACCCGGTGGGAGCCCCAGATGGAGACGGGGATGATGGGCACGCCGGCCTCGGCGGCCATCCGCACCGCACCGGTTTTGCATTCGCGCACCCGGAAGCTGCGGCTGACGCCGGCCTCCGGCAGGATCGCGATGTACTCGCCCTCACGGAGTTTCCGCGCGGCGGCATCGTAGGCGTGGGAGCCGGCCCCGTACCCCACCACGACATGCCCGGCGGCGCTGACGGCGGGCCCGGCAAACCAGTGGTCGGCCGCCCCCTGGGTGACCAGGAAACGCATCTGGGCCCTGCTGTGCCGCCACAGCAGCAGTTCGACGAAAGCGAAGTCGAGGTACCCGAAGTGCGTGATCGCGACGACGGCGCCGCGGCCCGTGGCCACGCCGCGGGATGACCGCTGCGGGGCGGCGCTGCCGGGCTCCGGCGCCGGCAGGTGCTCCTGCCCGGTGACAATGACCCGGATCCGGAACAGCCGGCGCAGCGCCAGCCCGGTGCGGACAATGACGCGGTAGAAGCGGTCGCTGGGCTGGGGCCGCCAGGCCATGTCAGCGTCCGCCCGGCTGTGGTCCGTCCGGCTGGTGCCGGCTGCCACTCGGCCGGCGGGGCGGCAGGGGCAGGAAACCCGAGGTGGATTCCACATATTCCTTATACCCGGGGCGGGCGGACATCGCTTTTTCCGTGAGCGGCTTGCCCGACTTGCCGGCGAGCAGCCAGATCATCAGGGCGGGGGAGAGGACGGTCAGCACCCCGGGCCAGGAATCAGCGGCGACAAGGAAGAACCCGGTCCAGACGGCCGCGTCGCCGAAGTAGTTCGGGTGCCGGGTGTAGCGCCAGAGTCCGGTGTTGAGCACGGTGCCGCGCCTGGCAGGATCCGCCTTGAACTGCCCCAGCTGCCAGTCGCCGACCGTCTCGAAGACGAAGCCGACGATCCAGAGCAGCACGCCCAACCAGGCCAGCCAGCCGAGGCTTCCGGTGCTGAACATCCCCACCTGGATGGTGAGCGAGACCAAGAACAGGATCACGCCCTGGGGGAGGTAGACCTTGCGCAGTGCGTAGATGTTGCGGGACCCGGGGGCGGAAGAGAGCATGTCCACGTACCGTGGATCCTCGTGGCCGCCGCGGGCACGGACGCCGATGTGGAGGGCCAGCCGGGTGCCCCAGACCGCGACGAGCGCCAGCAGCAGCAGCCGGCGGCCGTCGTCGCCGTGTCCGTCGGAGAGCAGCCAGGAGATGGCGGCCACGACTACGAACCCGAGGCCCCAGACGGTGTCGATGACCGAATGGCGGTTCTGGCGGACGGCAATGGCAAAGGTCAGGGCCAGCAGCAAGACGAGGCCCACCGCCACCCACGGGAGGCTGGCCAGGAAGGCGCCGATCGGGAAGTACGGCATCAGAGCACCACCGGGAGGCTGGCGCCGGAGGCAGGAAGGAGGCTGCGGAAGGAGTCCGAACTGCCCCGGAGTTCGCGCCCCGCGCTGGTGGCGAAGGCATCGAGGATGAATCGGGTGGCCAGTGAGTTCCACAGGCGCACCCGGCGGAACATGAAGTGCCCGGCTCCCGTGAGGGCGACGTACTCCACGGACTCCGCGACGCCGTCAGCCCGTCGGGCGAAGGCCAGCGAGTTCGCGGGGCTGGTCCAGCGGTCCGCGGTGCCATGGACAATCAGGATCCGCCGTCCCGCCACGGGCTCCACCGGGGTTTTTGCATCCAGCCAGGGCGCAAGGGCAACGACGGCCTCCACCTGCGGGTGGTCCGCGACGCAGAGGGCGGTCAGGCCGCCCATCGAGTGGCCGAGGAGATAGACGGGGACTCCCGGATGTTCGCGGCTGATGTGCGAGAGTGCCCAGCGGGCGTCCTGAACCGGGGACATGTCCTGTCCGTTCCACCCCCGGTAGCGGTTCCGGAGCGTCCAGACAGCCAGCCCTTCGGATCCGCCTCCGCTGCGGAGGACGTGGGCGAAAGGCAGCATCCGCGCGGGACTCAGGTGCCGGCCGCGGACGGATTCGTAGCTGTTGGACCGCCCGCCGTGCAGAACCAGGGCGACTCCCCGGGTTTCGCCGCTGGCCCCGGCAATGCTCAGCACGGCCTTGGCAGCCGCGCCCGGGCCCGCCGACTCAGGTTCGCGGTCGTCTATCTTCCGTATGGCCACGCCGTATCCTCCACAATTCGTCCGTCAATTCCAACCATAGGGCGCTGTGCCCGCAGTTCAAGCGGCAGTTCCGCCGAAGTCACTGATCTGCAGCCGGGCGGGACTTCCCGCCGCGGGGACGTCCCCATGGAACATTCGAAGCTGCGGCCCCGGAAGATTGGGCGCGGGCGGTTGCTCTCCGCCGGGACACGCGGGGCGTGTGCGCGGCGCGTGCCGGCTGCGACCTCTTGACGGGGTATGAGCGGAGGAGTAGGCCTGTGCAGGTAAACCTCCGGGCGCCACGCCGGCTGGCGGACACCGGCGTCGGACGCCCGGGCCAGCGCCCGGGCCAGCGGCGGGGCCAGCGGCGGGCCGGGCAGCCCCCGCGTCAGGACGGCGCCGTGAAACGCCGTAAAGTCTTCGGCATGAGGTTGAACTGCTGATGGGCGCCGGACATTCACACACCCCGCAAGGACACGGGGAGCCGACACCCCAGGCGCTCGCCGCGCGGAAGAAAGCCAACCTCATCCTGGCCGCCATCCTGATCCCGCTGACGCTGCTGACCCTCGTGGCGATGGCGATGCTGTGGCCCTCGGGCAGCAAGGAAGGGATCACGCTGGCGAGCCCCTACGCGGCCGCGCCGGGAGTCACGTTCGACACCGGGAAGATCCAGCGCGTTGTCACCGGCAGCTGCATGGATGCCCTCCCGCAGGGACAGGCCGGAGCGGACGCCGCGCCGCAACAGGGATCGGAGTGCACCTTTGCCTTCACGGACCCGGACAAGGGCGGCAACCCCGTCAAGGTGGTCATCAACCCCGACGTCGCCAAATCCCACGGGGTGAAGGCCGGCGACAACATCCGCTACCTCAACCTCTCCAAGGCCCAGGGCGCCGCCGGCCAGGGCGCCCCCGCCTACGTCTTCGTGGACTTCGTCCGGACCCTGCCGATCATCTTCCTGGCCTTGCTGTATGCCGTTGTTGTGATCGCCGTGGCGCGCTGGCGCGGGTTGCGCGCGCTGATCGGACTCGTCGGCGCCTACGGGGTGCTTGTGTCCTTTATGCTGCCGGGGCTGGTGGAGGGAAAGCCCCCGCTGCTGCTGGCAATGGTCGGGTCAACGGTGATCATGATCGGCGTACTGTACTTCGCCCACGGTTTTTCCGCCCGGACCTCGACGGCGCTGCTCGGCACCATGTTCGGGCTCGCGATTACCTCGTTGCTGGCAGCCTGGGCCACCGACGCCGCCAACCTCGCCGGCGTCGGCAGCCACGATTCCGCAGCCCTGGCAAACATCTCGGACAACATCTCCATCTCCGGCATCATCCTGTGCGGCCTGATTATCTCCGGGCTGGGCGTCCTGAACGACGTCACCATCACGCAGTCCTCGGCAGTGTGGGAACTCTGGGAGCTGGCCCCGGAAACGTCCGCGCGCCAGCTGTTCACCTCCGCGATGCGGATCGGCCGGGACCACATCGCCTCCACCGTGTACACCATCGCGTTCGCCTACGCCGGTGCCGCGCTGCCGGTGCTGATCCTGGTGATGCTCTATGAACGGCCCCTCGGTGACGCCCTCACCAGCGCCGAGCTCTCCGAGGAAGTGATCCGCACCCTCGTAGGCTCCATCGGGCTGGTACTGGCGATCCCGGTTACCACGCTGATCGCGGTACTTGTGGTCAAAGCAACGGGAATGAAGGCGCCGGGCGTCAGGACCGCCCCGGTCCTGGCCACCGGGGGCGGCGCCGTCAGCGTTCCCGCGGCCGGCAGCCCCGCCGTCAGCGTTCCCGCGGCCGGCAGCCCCGCCGTCGGCCTTGCCGCGGATGACGCCGAGCGGCTGGACCCCGACGCCGTCGACCCTTCCAGTGCCTTCGAAGAGGCGCCGGCCGGGCGCCGAGGGCGGCGCGCCGCCGCACGGGACTGACCGCGGGTTTCCACATAGCAGGCGCGGATCGGGCCGATTTGCCCGGCTTTGAGACAATGGACAGGTGACTGTTGTAGCTACCCCTCCCGCCCCCAAGCTGGAACTCCCGCCCCTGAAGCTCGGGCCCCTCACGGTGGACACCCCCGTGATCCTGGCTCCGATGGCGGGCATTACCAACTCCGCGTTCCGCAGGCTCTGCCGTGAATACGGTGGTGGCCTGTACGTCGCGGAGATGGTCACGTCCCGCGCCCTTGTGGAGCGGACGCCGGAATCGCTGCGCATCATTTCGCATGACGACGACGAAAAGGTCCGGTCCGTCCAGCTCTACGGCGTGGACCCGGTCACTGTGGGCCAGGCCGTCCGGATGCTCGTGGAGGAAGACCGCGCGGACCACATCGACCTCAACTTCGGCTGCCCCGTGCCCAAGGTGACGCGGCGCGGCGGCGGATCCGCCCTGCCCTGGAAGATCGACCTGTTCACCTCGATCGTTCGGACCGCGGTCAAGGAAGCCTCCAAGGGCAACGTCCCGCTGACCATCAAGATGCGCAAGGGCATTGACGAGGACCACCTCACCTACCTCGACGCCGGCCGGATCGCCCGCGATTCCGGGGTCGCCGCCGTCGCGCTCCACGGCCGCACCGCAGCACAGTTCTACTCCGGCCAGGCCGACTGGTCCGCGATCGCCCGGCTGCGCGAAGCCCTGCCGGACATCCCGGTCCTCGGCAACGGCGACATCTGGTCCGCCGAAGACGCCATCCGCATGGTCCGCGAGACCGGAGTGGACGGTGTGGTGGTCGGCCGCGGCTGCCAGGGACGCCCATGGCTGTTCGGGGACCTCATGGCGGCCTTCGAAGGCAGCGAGGTCCGGCACAAGCCGGACCTGCGGATGGTCGCCGAGAGCGTTTACCGCCACGCCGAACTGATGGTCGAAACCTTCGGCGACGAGGGCAAGGCCCTGCGTGAAATCCGCAAGCACATGGCCTGGTACTTCAAGGGCTATGTGGTCGGAAGCGAACTGCGGACCAAACTGGCGATGGTGACGAGCCTCGAGGTGCTCCGCGGGACCCTGGACCAGCTGGACCTGAATTCCCCGTACCCCGGGGTCGACGCCGAAGGCCCCCGCGGCCGTGCGGGCTCTCCGAAGAAGCCCGCCCTGCCCAAGGACTGGCTGCTGGACCGCAACATGGACGCCGAGCAGTCGCGTGAGATCAGCCACGCTGAACTGGACGTGTCCGGTGGCTGAAACCAGGACCACCGCCCCGGTGCTGGACGGCTACGTGGCCCGCGACACCGCCCGCTGGGTTGAGGAGCCGCCCAAGTCCACGTACCGGTCCGACTTTGAACGCGACCGCGCCCGGGTGCTGCACTCCTCGGCCCTGCGCCGGCTCGGGGCCAAAACCCAGGTCGTGGCGCCGGACACCGACGACTTCGTCCGGACCCGCCTCACCCACAGCCTCGAGGTCGCCCAGGTGGGCCGCGAACTGGGCCGTGCCCTGGGCTGCGACCCCGACGTCGTTGACACCGCCTGCCTCAGCCATGACCTCGGCCACCCGCCGTTCGGCCACAACGGCGAATCGGCCCTCAACGAGGTTGCCCACGCGATCGGCGGCTTCGAAGGCAACGCCCAAACCCTGCGCCTGCTGACCCGGCTCGAGCCCAAGGTCCTTGCCGCCGACGGGCGCCCTGCCGGGCTCAACCTCACCCGCGCCAGCCTCGACGCCGCCGCGAAGTACCCGTGGTCGGCCGAGAACGCCCCCATCATCCACGGCGAGCGGACCAGCAAGTTCGGCGCCTACGAGGATGACCTGCCCATCTTCGACTGGATCCGCGAGGAAGCGCCGGAGCGCCGCTCCTGCCTCGAAGCGCAGGTTATGGACCTCGCCGACGACATCTCCTACTCCGTGCACGACGTCGAGGACGCGATTGTCGCCGGGCACTTCCAGCTGCGCTGGATGGACAACCCGGACCACCGTGCCCGCGTGGTCGGCTACGCCAAACAGTGGTACCTGCCGCACAACGACCCCGCCGCGATTGATGCAGCCCTCGCCCGGCTCGAGGCCACAAGCGTGTGGGTCCGCGAGGCCGACGGAAGCCGCAAATCGATGGCAGCGCTGAAGGACATGACCAGCCAGCTGATCGGCCGGTTCTGCCAGAGTGCGCTGGCGTCCACCCGGGAGGTTTACGGTCCGGAGAACCTGACCCGCTACAACGCGGAGCTGATCGTCCCGGACGAGACCGTGATGGAAATCGCCGTGATGAAGGGCCTGGCCACCACCTTCGTGATGACCACCGAGCACCGGCAGCCCATCTACGAACGCCAGCGAGAGGTCCTGCACGCCCTCGTCACGGCCCTGAGTGCCACCGGGGACCGCCACCTGGAGCCGATGTTCGCCGCCGACTGGCGCGACGCGGCGGACGACGCCGGGCGGCTGCGTGTTGTGATCGACCAGGTCGCGTCGCTGACCGACGGCTCCGCGCTGGCCGCTTACGAGCGGCACGTCGGCAGCCTGCCGTCGCTGTGGTGACGTCTCTGGTGACGTTGCCCGCACTGTCCTGCTTTGCGCTGTTCCGGTCGGGGGCCGGTACTAGGATGGCACTGTGGCCGGCCTGATCAAACGCGAAGATATCGACGAAGTACGCCAGCGCACGGACATCAAAGAAGTCGTCGACGGCTACGTGACGCTGAAGGTCGCTGGCCTGGGCTCCTACAAAGGCCTGTGCCCCTTCCATGACGAGCGGTCGCCCTCATTCACCGTCCGCCCCCAGGTGGGCCGGTACCACTGCTTCGGCTGCGGCGAGGACGGCGACGTCATCTCCTTCGTGCAGAAGCTGGACCACACCTCGTTCCATGAGGCTGTGGAAAAACTGGCCGCCCGGATCGGCTTCGAGCTACGGTACGAGGACGGCGGCTCCGGCCCGAACCGCGAGGAGGTCGGCCGGCGGCAGCGCCTGCTCGACGCCCACAAGGTCGCGGACGAATACTTCCGCGCCCAGCTGCTGACCCCGGGAGCCACCGAAGGGCGCAACTTCCTGCACGAGCGCGGTTTCGACCGCGCGGCAGCCGACCAGTTCGGCGTCGGCTACGCCCCGCAGGGCTGGGACTCGCTGCTCAAGCACCTTCGGGGGAGGGGCTTCACCGATCCCGAACTCAAGCTCACGGGGATGTTCTCCGAAGGCGGCCGGGGAATCTACGACCGCTTCCGCGGCCGGCTGATCTGGCCGATCCGCGACATCGCGGGGGACACCATCGGTTTTGGTGCCCGCAAGCTCTACGAGGACGACCAGGGCCCCAAGTACCTGAACACCCCCGAGACCGCGCTGTACAAGAAGTCACAGGTCCTGTACGGCATCGACCTCGCCAAGCGCAACATCGCCAAGGACCGCCAGATCGTCGTCGTCGAGGGCTACACCGACGTGATGGCCTGCCACCTTGCCGGGATCACGACGGCGGTCGCCACCTGCGGGACGGCGTTCGGCACCGAGCACATCAAGATTGCCCGCCGCCTGCTCTCCGACGACGGCAGCGGCGGCGGCGGCGAAGTCATCTTCACCTTCGACGGCGACGCCGCCGGCCAGAAGGCGGCACTGCGGGCCTTCGAGGAGGACCAGCGCTTCGTCGCGCAGACCTATGTTGCCGTGGAGCCCAACGGGGCCGACCCCTGCGAGCTGCGCCAGTCCAAGGGCGACGCCGCCGTGCGGGACCTGATCAACACCCGGCGGCCGCTGTTTGAATTCGCCATCCGTGCCGCGCTGAAACGGCACAACCTGGACACGGTGGAGGGCAGGGTCGCCGCCCTGCGGGAATCCGCGCCGGTGGTCGCCCAGATCCGCGACGCAGGCATCCGTCCCGCCTACGCGCGGGAACTGTCCGGCTGGCTGGGCATGCCGGTCGAGGAAGTCAGCCGCGCCGTGGGCGCGGCCGCCAAGCGTGCGGCCCAGCCGCAGGTGGGCGGCTCGGGCAACGGCCACTACCAGGCGCAGGGCAGCACCGCGGGCCGCGGCCAGGGCTCGGGGTACGTTTCCGTGACCGGCGGGGGATCCGCCCCGGGGGTTGCACCTTTGCCGCCGTCGGCCGGCCTGCCGGCGTTCAACCGGCCCGACCCGCGCGACCCCGTGGCCGCGATGGAACGGCAGGCGCTTGAGGTTGCCCTGCAGCAGCCGGCGATGCTGGAAGGTGAGACCTGGCAGCGTTTCTCCGAGGCGAGGCTGTCGACGCCGGCGTACCTGGCCATCCACCAGGCCATCCGGGCCACCGGGCTGGCGTCCGCGGGCGACCCGGTGCGCTGGGTGGAACAGCTGCTGCAGGAGGTTCCCGAGCCGCTGCGCCCGCTCGTGTCCGAGCTGGCCGTGGTGCCGCTGCCGGCCAGCACCGCCGACGGCGTCCTGCGCTACTGCCGGGACATTCTCGCGCGGCTGTTCGAGCTGCAGATCACCCGGGTCAAAGCCGAAAAGATGGGGCAGCTGCAGCGCCTGGACGCTTCCGCGGACCCCGAAGAGTTCCAGCGGCTGAACCGCGAGCTGATGCAGCTGGAAATGCAGAGACGGTCCCTGCGCTCCGAGGCCTGACGGCCGCGCGGGGCTCAATTTCACTTCCCGGCCGGGTGTTTGCTAGGCTTGTATCCGCTTCATTCCTCCTTAGCTCAATTGGCAGAGCATTCGACTGTTAATCGAAGGGTTGCTGGTTCAAGTCCAGCAGGAGGAGCGCGCAGTCCCCGTTCCGGGTCACCGGGACGGGGACTTTTTTATACCCGGAGGGGGTATGGACGTGTTTCGCGGGGGAGGGGACGGGCCGATTTCCTAAGCGGGAAAACCTTTGCTAATGTCATACCTGCTTCATTCCTCCTTAGCTCAATTGGCAGAGCATTCGACTGTTAATCGAAGGGTTGCTGGTTCAAGTCCAGCAGGAGGAGCGGACAGGTCCCGCAGGCGGTGATAAACCGGCTGCGGGACCTTTTTTGTGCCCTCTTACGGCGTCTCTTTCCCTGCCCAGACGAAGCCTGGTCAGACGAAGTACATCTCCACCTGCAGGAACCGCTCGGCCTCCGCCACCGCCGCCTGGAAGGCTTCACTCTCGGTGGGGGACTTCCGGGGTTCGCGGGGGTGCCACTCGTGCGGGGCGGAGTGGACCTGGGTGAATCCGCCGCCGGGCGGGGCGTAGAAGATGCCGAAGCGCTGCACGGGCCACTCGGGCGAGGTCTCCGGGGCGACCAGGAGCGCCGAGTCGTAGGCCGGGTTGTACCACTGCGCGATCGGGCGCCGGCGGTCCTCGGTGAACAGCCCGGCCGCGAATAGCGCCGCCGACTGCTGGCTGGTCTGGCTGCACAGGCGATCCCACCACAGTGGCAGGATTCCGGTGTCATACCGCTGCCATGTGGCCGGTCTGAGGGGGTGGTCCTGCCAGTCGGGCACATCTCTAACTTTATCGCCCGGTGTCGGACGGGAACAGGGCCGGAGGCCAGTTGCGCGCCCGCGCCCCGGGTGAGGGGGACATGCCCCGCGTTCGGGTTGGCGGGTGGACATGGTGCCCATATGCCCACTCCTGGCCCCGAAGACTGGACATGTCCTCCGGGGGGAATCGGGCTACTGGATTGCCGGGACCGTCCGCGGCCTGACGACCAGCCAGAGGGCGGCGGCAGCCAGGAAAATACACGCGGCCTGGACTGCGCCCATCGGGGTGGCGGACGTGACTCCCAACCAGCCCACGACCGGGGAGATGAGGCCGGCCATCAGGAACGTGGCGGCACCGAGCAGCGAGGCGGCGGTGCCGGCCTGTGCGCCGTGCTTGGCCAGAGCCAGCACCTGGACGCAGGGGAACGTGAAGCCGGCGCCGAGGATGTAGAACCACAGCGGGACCATCACGCCCCACAGCCCGAAGCCCAGCTGGTCGAAAATCACGATCAGCACGGCCATGAGGAACATCCACGCCGTGGAGCAGGCCAGGATCCACTGCGGCGGGACCCTCCGGATGAGCCGCGAGCTGGTCTGCACCCCGGCGACAATGCCCAGGGAATTCACGCCGAAGAGGAGTCCGTACTGCTGCGGGCTGAAGCCGTAGACATTCTGGAACAGGAACGGCGACGCGGAAAGGTAGGTGAACAGCCCGCCGAAGTTCATCCCGCCTACCAGCAGCAGGCCAACGAAGATCCGGTCCGCGAACAGGACACCATAGCGCTGGCGGGCAGTCATGCCGGTTTTCCCACGAAGTTCGCGGGGGAGCGTCTCGCGCACCACGAACACTGCGGCGATGAGGACACACATCCCGTAGCCGGCCAGGAAAAAGAAGATCCCCGGCCACGCCATGAACAGCAGCAGCTGCGAACCGATGACCGGGGCGAGGATCGGCGCCAGGCCGTTCACCAGGGCCATCCGGGAGAACATCCGCACCATGGCGAAGCCGCTGAACAGGTCCCGCACCATGGCCATGGCCACCACACCGCCTCCCGCCGCGCCGATTCCCATCAGCACACGGAAGAAGCCCAGTGTCGAGATGTCGGTCGACAGGGCCGCGCCCAGGGAGGCCATGATGTGCACCGCCGTTGCCAGGATCAGCGGCAGCCGCCGGCCGAACTTGTCACTGAGCGGGCCCACCACCAGCTGGCCCAAGGCAAAGCCGATCGTGGTGCCGGTCAGCGTCAGCTGAACGGCCGCCTCCGAGACGCCCAGGCTTTCTTCCAGCGCCGGGAAGGCCGGAAGGTACAGGTCCACGGTGAACGGTCCCAGGGCGGTCAGCGCGCCCAACATCAGAATGTAGAGGAGCCTGCGGCGACGGGTCAGGGAATCGCCGGGATTGGTGGGTGTAGTCACAGTGCCCAATCCTAGGGCTCACTACAAGGCTTCCGGGTGTGCGGCAGGGGGCGCGCCACAGCCCGCCGCCGCGCCCCGGCACGGAGCCTGAATGGTAGTTTTGACACCGGGGTGTGCGTGAAGCTGCGCAGACCGGCAATCCCGCGCACGCGGATCACAGACGTAACCAGTTAGGCGGGACCGATGAGCGGACGTCACAGCGGCGGCACAGGCGGAGGGCTGCGCATTTCCGCGCTGCCCAGAACCTTGAAACTGATCTCCAAACTCGCCCCGCGGCAGCTCAACGACGAGATTGCCCTCGCCAAGGTCGAGATCAAGCGCAAGGGCATTCAGGTCGGCGTTGCCGCAGCCTTTCTCGCCGTCGCACTTGTCTTCGTTTCCTTCCTGGTCATCGGTCTCATCGTTGCAGCCATCATGGGCCTCGCCACGATCATGCCCGCCTGGCTCGCGGCCCTGCTGGTCTGCGGGGTGTTCCTGCTGATCGCTGCGATCGTCGGGCTGGTGGGCGTCGGCAAGTTCAAGAAGGCCATGCCGCTGGTTCCGGAAGACACCATCCGCGGCCTCAAGTACGACCTCGGCATCGCCAAGGAGGGCTCGGCTTTCGATCCTGCCGTGCTGGACCCTGACTCCGAGCAGTACAAGGCCGCCAAGGCCGCCAAAGCAGAGGCCGCAGCCAAGGCCAAAGCCGAAAAGGAAGCCAAAATGGCCGCCGAGCCCGACTTCGGTCCGCCGCCCAGCGAGGCGGAACTTCGACGCCGGCTGGACCAGCGCCGCGCCCACCTCACCGGGGTTCGCGATGAACTCAACGAGGAACTCGGCGTCAAGACCCAGGCGCAGGCCCTGCTGGCAGCGGCCCAGCTCAAGCTGCACGCCGGCAAGGAACAGCTCAGCGGAAAGGTCGCCGGTTTCCGGTCCGCGGCCGCAGAGCGCACATCGAAACGGCCCGCAAAGTCCCCGGGCGCCGCTGCGGACAGCGCCGGCGCAGGCGCGGCGGGCCAACTGGGCCAGCGGTGGAAACCGCTCGTCGCCCTGACCGCCTCAGCTGCAGCCCTCGTGTTCCTGCTGCGCAAACTGCTCCAGGGCTAGGCAGCCCGCTGAACTGCGACGCCCAAACGTTGCTGGCCACGGAAAGGGGGACTGGATGAAGTTCATTGGCGCTGGTTCCCGGCCTGGTCAGGCCCAGACCCACCACGACAGGGTCTTCACCATCCCCAACGTGGTGACGGTGGTGCGGTTCCTCGGCGTCCCGCTCTTCATCTGGCTCGTCCTCGGGCAGCAGGAATACGGTTACGCCGCCCTCGTGCTGGCCATTATGGGCAGCACCGACTGGGTGGACGGCTACTTCGCCCGCCGCTTCGACCAGATGTCCAACCTTGGGCGGGTCATGGATCCCATTGCGGACCGGCTCGCGCTGATCGCAGTCGCCGTGACGCTCGTGATCGCCGGCGTCGTGGAGTGGTGGTACCTCGCGGCATTGCTCGTCCCGGATGCCATCCTTCTCGCCCTGTCGCTCTACTACTTCCACGGCCACCCCGACCTGCCAGTAAGCACTGTCGGCAAGATCCGGACCGCACTCCTCCTGGCCGGCACCCCGCTGCTCGTACTCTCAAAGCTTCCGGTGCCCGGCGCGGAGATTTACTTAGTGGCCGCCTGGATCTTCCTCGGTCTCGGGCTGGTAGGACACTGGATCGCCGGCTACAACTACTTCTGGGCCATCATCCGCAAAGGCAAGATGCTTAAGGCCGCCAAACTCGATGCCGAAGACGGCACGCGCTGATGGTGTGGTTCGCCGTCATGCTTGCTGTGCTGGGCGCGTTCTGCCTCGCTTTCGGCGCCCAGCGCCAGGGCAGCGCGGTCAAGGCCGACACCGGGGGCCTCGCGCTCAGCAGCCACGGGATGCTCCGCCTGATCCGCAGCCCCCGCTGGGTCTTTGGCCTCCTGCTGCTGTGTGTGGGCATGGCGATGAACGCCGTCGCCCTGGTCATGGCGCCGCTCACAGTGGTCCAGCCGATCGGGGCGATCGCCCTCGTCATCACCACCATCGTCAACACCAAGGACCAGGGGCTGACCATGAACCGGGCCACGGTGGTGGCGATTTCCGCCTGCGTCACGGGTTCGGCGCTGTTTGTGGTGCTGGCGGTCACCGTGACCCAGGAGACCCACAAGGTCAGCTCCTCCGATGAGCTGACCATCGTGCTGCTGCTGGCTTTGGCGGTCGGGCTGTTCGGAACACTCGCCCTGATGTTCAAGCACCGGATGAGCGCCTTCATCTACATCCTCGGCGCGGGCATCCTGTTCGGCTTTGTCGCCGTCCTGACCCGGATCATCGGCAAGCACCTGCTGGACCCGAACGGCCTGGGGGTGCTGAATGTCCCGTGGTATTCGGTGGTCGCCATCATCGCCGCCGGAGGCCTCGGCTCGTGGTTCGTCCAGAACGCCTACTCCGGGGGCCCACCGGACCTTGTGATCGCCGGGCTGACGGTCATCGACCCGATGGTCGGCATTGCGATCGGCATCACCATCCTCGGTGAGCTGCGCCCCGATGTCCACGCCGTGACGGCGATTGCGATGGGCGCAGCCGGATCGCTTGCTATCGTGGGAGTGATCGCTTTGTCCAGGCACCATCCCGAAGTCACCAAGCGCAAGAAAGACGCTCGGAAGGCCGCAGGCCGGGTGTCCTAGGGCAATCCAGACCTCAGCAGTAGGCCCGGCACGCCTGCACCGACGGCCATCACCGTCCCAGCTGCCCGCACCGTGACCACCAGGAGCTCTCCACGTGACCATGCCCGACAACCAGCATCCGCTGACCATCCTGATCGCTGCGGACACCTATCCGCCCCACGTCAACGGCGCCGCCATGTTCAGCTACCGCCTGGCCAAGGGCATGAAGGCGCGCGGACACGATGTTCACGTCCTGGCCTGCCGCCCGGACAAGGGCAAGAGCTACACCGAGTTCAGCGACGAGGGCACTGTCCACCGGATCCGCTCGCACTCGGTTCCCACCCACGAATACTTCCGGATCACCTTCCCCTGGGAGATCAAGAAGGAAATCAGCCTCCTGTTCGACCGCGTCAAGCCCGACGTCGTGCACATCCAGAGCCACTACATGATCGGGGAGCACGTCCTCTACGAGGCCGTCAAGCGTGGCATCCGGATCGTGGCGACCAACCACTTCATGCCTGAGAACCTGAACCCCTTCCTGCCCTTCCCGCAGTGGTTCAAGGACATCGTGGGTCGCATTTCCTGGAAGGACATGGGCAAGGTCATGGGCCAGGCCGACGTCATCACCACCCCCACGCCCCTGGCGGCGACGGCAATGCACCAGCATGCCTTCCTCCGCGAGGTCCTGCCGCTTTCCAACGGCATCGACTCCGCGGCCTACGAACTCAAGCCCGGCGAAGAGCTGGAGCGCCACTCCAGCCCCACCGTGCTGTTCGTCGGCCGGCTCGCCGAGGAAAAACACATCGACGTCCTGATCGACGCTGTCGCCAAGACGCCCAAGGAGCTGGATATCCATCTGGAGGTCGTTGGCGGCGGCGAAGTGCGCCCTGCCCTCGAGGCGCAGGTGGCCCGCCTCGGTTTGCAGGACCGGGTCAAGTTCCTGGGACTGGCCAGCGACGCCGACCTCCGCAAGGCCTACATTGCAGCGGACCTGTTCTGCATGCCCGGCACGGCCGAACTGCAGTCCCTCGTGACGCTCGAAGCGATGTCGGCCTCCACACCGGTGCTTCTCGCGGACGCCATGGCCCTGCCGCACCTGGTGCGCGACGGGGAGAACGGCTACTTGTTCACGCCCAATGACAGCGACGACCTTGCAGCCAAGATGGTCCGCGTGCTCTCGCTCCCCGCGGACGAGCTGGAGGCCATGGGCAAGGCGAGCCGGGGGATCGTGGAGAACCACAGCATCGAACGCACCCTGCAGGCTTTCGAGGATCTCTACCGCGGCGCGAGCTACGACGACCTCGTCGTCTGAATCGGGCCACTACTATTGTTAGAGTGATTTTCGCCCGGAAACCATCCGGCCCGTCGAGGGCCGGAACGGTGTCCGGGCCCACGGGGCTATAGCTCAGCTGGTTAGAGCGCGGGACTCATAATCCTAAGGTCCTCGGTTCAAGTCCGAGTAGCCCTACATTTCTGCCGGACCCCGTCCGGGACCCGCAGCTGAAGGAGCCGCGGCCGACGTTTCGACGCCGGCTGCGGCTCCTCTGCGTTATCGCATCCAGCTCCTGTTCACCGGGCGCCTGTTCCCCGGCCCAGCCCGTGCCTGGTTCCGGTGCGGCCCTCCAGCGTTAGCTTCATCACTTGCGGTGTTCGCGCGAATTGCGATAAGTTACTGATGAGTAACATTCCGCCGCGCGACGCCCGCGTCATTGTGGCCGCTGCTGATCACACGTGAAGGAACACCATGTCCAAAGCTGACATCGACATCAACAATCTCCCGTACGCCGATGGCGACTTCTTTGCCTTCGAGCAGCTGCTCAGCGCCAAGGAGCAGGACCGGCTGGTGGAGGTCCGCGAGTTCCTGGCCCGCGAGGTTAAGCCGATCGCCGTCGACTGCTGGAACCGCGCCGAGTTCCCGATGGATCTGATTCCGAAGCTCGCCGAGATCGACCTGGTCAGCCCGGTCAAGAGGCAGGGCTACTCCAACCTCTTCGCGGGAATCATGCATGCCGAGGCAACCCGTGCCGACACCTCCATCGCCACCTTCCTGGGCGTCCATGACGGACTCTTCACGGGTTCCATCGAAGCACTCGCCTCCGAGGAACAGCAGGAAGCCTGGCTTCCGGACATCTACTCGCTCAAGAAGATCGGCGCCTTCGGCCTCACCGAACCCCTGGGCGGGTCCGACGTCGCCGGCGGCACCCGCACGACGGCACGCCGCGAGGGGGACAGCTGGATCCTCAACGGCGCCAAGCGCTGGATCGGCAACGCCACCTTCTCCGACTGGGTTGTCATCTTCGCCCGCGACCTCGCCGACAACCAGGTCAAGGGCTTCCTCGTCGACACCAAGACTGAGGGCTACAGCGCCACCAAGATCGAGAACAAGATCTCCCTGCGCACGGTGCAGAACGCCGACATCACCCTCGAAAACGTCGTGGTGCCGGACTTCTTCAAGCTCGCAAACGCCAACAGCTTCCGCGACACGAACAAGGTCCTCAAGGTGACCCGACTGTCCGTCGCCTGGCAGGCCGTCGGCCAGCAGCTTGCCGCCTTCGACGTCGCCCGCCGCTACGCCGTGGAACGCCACCAGTTCGGACGTCCGATCGCCTCCTTCCAGCTGGTGCAGCACCAGCTCGTGCAGATTCTTGGCAACGCGGTCAGCTCGATGGGCATGATGGTCCGGCTCTCGCAACTGGAGGATTTGGGCCAGGCCAAGGACGAGCAGTCCGCCCTGGCCAAGGCCTTCACCACGGCCCGTATGCGCGAGAGCGTCGCGCTGGGCCGCAGCATCCTCGGCGGCAACGGGATCGTGACGGACTACGAGATGGCTAAGATTTTCTCGGATGCCGAAGCCATCTACTCCTACGAGGGCACCCACGAGATCAACACCCTCGTCACCGGCCGGGCGATCACGGGAATCTCCGCGATCGTCTAGGAAACGGCCCCACGGCGCACGGCGGCCCCAAGACGCCCCGCGCCGGGCGGCCGGCAGCACTGCCCGCGGCCCTTCATCCTGATTTGCCCTCCGCGCCCCTATCCAGGTGCGGGATCCCGGGGCGGAAGCAGGACGGAGGGCCGCAGGTCCGTCACGAAGGCCAGTGGATTGAGGTATGCCTCTCCGCGGCGAACAGCCCAGTGGACGCAGGGGACCGGACCGCAGTGGCCGGGCTGGATCCACCCCAGCACATCCCCGGCCGCGACGGCGGCCCCCTCGGCGAGGTCGCTGCGCACCGCCTCGAAGCTGCTCCGCAGTCCGTTGCCGTGGTCAACAGTGATGACCGGTCGGTCCACCACCACGCCGACAAAGCTCACGGTGCCGGCCGCCGGCGAGACGACCGGGGCGCCGTGGTACGCCGCCCGGAGGTCGACGCCGCGGTGGCCGCTTTGCCACGGCTTGGCCGGCGGATCAAAGGCGCGGGCCACGGCAGGCCTGGGATCCAGCGGCCAGATCCACGAACCGGTCGCCGCGCCGGGTCCCGGGGCTGTGTCAGTCGCCACGCCGAACGCTGCCCCCGCCTCGGGACCGGTGGCCGCGCCGCTTGCCAGGCCGGGGCCGGTGGGCGCCGCCGCGGGTGTGAACGCCAGGAGCAATGCGGCAACAAGGGCGGACATGGACGCCGGAGTCTTCATGGACCCAGCCTGCCGCCCCCGCCGGATCGTAAGTAAGCACCCATCCGGTCTATGTGGATAGAAGCGGATAGAAGTCGAGGGCCTAGCCGTTGCCAGCCGCCGCACGCCGGCAACAAACCGGCACCGACCTGCAGCAAAACGCCGGCACGGATGCCCGGAATACCGCGGCGGACCCCACGGGCAGCCCTTGGAAACCGTCCAATCCGGCACCGGCCCTGTAGTACACTTGATGGAGCAGTTTGCTGTGCCCTCACGCTTGATCAAAGTACTTGTCTAAGCCGGCACGCCTCATTCAGGGGTGCGGGGGAGCAGCGGCTGACTACGCGTATCCAGCCCTCCTCATTCGAAGCTTGAACTCTTCAGGGTGCGGAGGACTGCGCCCCTTTCGGTCCGGGCCCATGGTCCGGAGAAGAAGCGCAGTGGATGCCAGGAGCACCGCCCGCCTGGGCGTTGCTAATAACCGTCAACTATTGGCAGGGTAAGACAGCCCATGGGCTGTCTCATGAATGACCTGCCGGAAGGAGCGCCGGCATGCCCGTCGTAACTATGCGCCAGCTGCTTGACAGCGGCGTCCACTTTGGACACCAGACCCGCCGTTGGAACCCGAAGATGAAGCGATTCATCTTCACGGAGCGCAACGGGATCTACATCATTGACCTGCAGCAGTCGCTGTCCTACATCGACCGCGCCTACGAGTTCGTGAAGGCCACCGTTGCACACGGCGGCACCGTTCTCTTCGTCGGCACCAAGAAGCAGGCGCAGGAATCCATCGCCGAGCAGGCCACCCGCGTTGGCCAGCCGTACGTCAACCAGCGTTGGCTCGGCGGTATGCTGACCAACTTCCAGACGGTCTCCAAGCGCATCCAGCGCATGAAGGAACTCGAAGAGATTGACTTCGACGACGTCGCCGGTTCCGCGTACACGAAGAAGGAACTGCTGCTCCTTCGCCGCGAACTCACCAAGCTGGAAACCAACCTCGGTGGTATCCGCAACCTGACCAAGGCGCCTTCCGCGCTGTGGATCGTTGACACCAAGAAGGAACACCTTGCTGTCGACGAAGCCAAGAAGCTGAACATCCCGGTTGTGGCCATCCTGGACACCAACTGCGATCCGGACGAAGTCGACTTCCCGATCCCGGGTAACGACGACGCCATCCGCTCCGTCAACCTGCTGACCCGCGTTGTTGCTGACGCCGTTGCTGAGGGCCTCATCGCCCGCAACCAGCGCGCCACCGGCACCACGGAAGCACCGGAAGAGCCGCTGGCTGAGTGGGAGCGCGAGCTCCTCGAAGGCAGCAAGACCGAAGAGGCTGCTGCCGCTCCGGCCGCAGAAGCCGCTCCGGCCGCTGAAGCTGCTCCGGCTGCTGAAGAAGCGCCCGCCGCTGCAGAGGAAGCCCCGGCAGCTGCCGAGGCTACCCCGGCTGCTGACGACGCCGCCGGCGAAGCAAAGTAGCCAGACCAAAGTCTGCTTTTCTCAGCTGACACATAGATCCGGATCTCCCCACCTGTTCAACGCAGCGTAGGGAAACTGACAGGATGGCCGCTCACCGGGTGAGCTGCCGTCCTGTCAGTCCGTACACCACATAAAATTTTCTAGACAGAGGGGTTCACATGGCGAACTACACTGCCGCTGATATCAAGGCTCTGCGCGAGCGCACGGGCGCCGGCATGATGGATGTCAAGAAGGCTCTTGACGAAGCCAACGGTGACGCCGAGAAGGCCATCGAAATCATCCGCATCAAGGGCCTCAAGGGCGCTACCAAGCGCGAAGGCCGCTCCACCGCGGAAGGCCTGGTTGCTGCCAAGGTCGCCGGCGGCGTTGGCGTGATGATTGAAGTCAACTGCGAGACCGACTTCGTTGCGAAGGCTGACAAGTTCATCCAGCTCGCCGACAAGGTCCTGGCCGTTGCAGTCGAGTCCGGCGCTGCCGATCTCGAGACCCTGCTCGCCACCGAGGTGGACGGCAAGCCGCTGTCCGAGGTCGTCGTCGAAGAGGGCGCAGTGCTCGGCGAGAAGGTTGTTGTCCGCCGCATCGCCCGCCTCGAAGCCGCCACGGTCGACGCTTACCTGCACAAGACCTCCAAGGATCTCCCGGCCCAGGTCGGCGTCCTGTTCGCTGTTGACGGCGAAGGCGAAGCAGCTGCCACCGCAGCCCACGACGTCGCCGTCCACATCGCCGCGATGTCCCCGAACTACCTCTCCCGCGAGGATGTTCCGGCCGACCTCGTCGAGTCCGAGCGTCGCATCGCCGAGGAAACCGCCAAGGCTGAAGGCAAGCCCGAAGCGGCAATGACCAAGATTGTGGAAGGCCGCGTCACGGGCTTCTACAAGGGCGAGGTTCTCCTTGACCAGGCATTCGCCAAGGATGCCAAGAAGTCTGTCGCGCAGGTCCTCTCCGAGGCCGGCGTCAAGGGCACCGCATTCGCGCGTTTCCGCGTCGGTTCCTAGTCAGGCATTAGTCGGGCACCGGTCAGACAGTAGTCGGACTGTAGTCGGACACGCTGAGGGGGTGGTCACTGCGGTGGCCGCCCCTTTTGCATGCACACAGGGTCTGCCCCGGGACACCCGTCCCGGGGCAGACCCGGGTCCGGGCGGAATGACGCCTTTGGTCCCCGGCACGATAACCTAGCTCAGAGTTCACCAACGGGAAGGCACCATGGAAACCGTCACCACTTCAGCCCAGCCAAAAAAGAGCCGGCGCCGAGTTCTGTTGAAGCTCTCGGGCGAGGTCTTCGGCGGCGGGAAGCTGGGCGTCGACCCGGATACCGTCCGCGGCGTGGCCAAGCAGATCGCCGCAGCAGTCCCCGACGTCGAAGTTGCGATCGTCGTCGGCGGCGGAAACTTCTTCCGCGGCGCCGAACTGTCGCAGAGCGGCATGGACCGTTCCCGCGCCGACTACATGGGCATGCTCGGCACGGTCATGAACTGCCTGGCCCTCCAGGACTTCCTGGAACAGGCCGGCGTCGAAACCCGTGTCCAGAGTGCCATCACCATGGGCCAGGTCGCCGAGGCGTACATTCCGCGCCGCGCCATCCGCCACATGGAAAAGGGCCGCGTCGTCATCTTCGGCGCCGGCGCCGGACTGCCGTACTTCTCCACGGACACCGTGGCCGCGCAGCGCGCCATGGAGGTCCACGCGGACGTTGTCCTGATGGCCAAGAGCGGGGTCGACGGCGTCTACACCGCCGACCCGAAGCTGGACCCCACCGCCGAGAAGCTGCACCACCTCAGCTACGACGAGGCCCTCCGCCGCGACATCCGCGTGATGGACCAGACCGCCATGACCATGTGCAAGGACAACAAGCTCACCATGGTGGTATTCGGCATGGAAGGCGAAGGCAACGTCACCCGGGCCATCCTGGGGGAGGACCTGGGCACCGTCGTCACCCCCTAGCAGCGGCTAGGATGTTTTCAGGACAGTTCCGCACCCCGAAACCGGGGTATCCAGGCGGAACTCAAGCATGACCGTGCAGCACCCCCGCCAGCGGCGGGTGCACCAATTTCTGAGGAGAGATCGTGATCGAAGAAACCTTGCTCGAAGCCGGGGACAAGATGGACAAGGCGGTTGAAGTAGCCAAGGAAGACTTCGCCTCGATCCGTACCGGCCGCGCCACCCCGGGCCTCTACAACAGGGTCCTGGTGGACTACTACGGTTCCCCGACGCCGCTGCAGCAGCTGGCCTCCTTCGCCGTTCCGGACGCCCGCACCATCCTTATCACGCCCTTCGACAAGACCGCCCTGCGCGATATCGAACGCGCCCTGAGCGACTCCGAGGTGGGAGCCAACCCCTCCAACGACGGCAACGTCATCCGGATCACCATCCCGGACCTCACACAGGAGCGCCGCAAGGAGTACGTCAAAATCGTCAAGGCCAAGGGCGAGGACGCCAAGGTGTCCATCCGCAACATCCGCCGCAAAGCCAAGGAAACCCTGGACAAGCTGGTCAAGGACGGCGAAGCAGGCGAGGACGAGGGCAGCCGTGGCGAAAAGGAACTGGACGCCATGACCAAGGCCCACGTCGACGGGATCGACGAGCTGCTCAAGCGCAAGGAAGCCGAGCTGCTCGAGGTCTGATGGCGCAGGAACAGGGGGACCGCGCAGCAGACGTCCGGCTGCGGGGGAAACAACGGAGGAACCCGACGCCCAAGGCCGGCAGGAACCTTCCCGCCGCCACGGCGGTGGGGCTGGGCATGCTCATTATCGTCCTGGGCGGACTGCTGCTCCTTCCGCTGGGCTTTGTGCTGATCGTCACCGCTTTCGGGGTCTTCGGCGTCTGGGAATTCTTCCGGGCACTGGAAACCTCCGGGACCAGGCTGCCCATCATTCCGGTGATGACCGGCACCGTTGCGATGCCCACCGCCGCCTACTTCGGCGGTCTCGAAAGCCTCCTGTTCGCCATCATGCTCAGCAGTGTCGCGGTGCTGATCTGGCGGTCCCTGGAGGGTGCGGCCGGTTCCGCGCGGAGCATTTTCGCCGGCGTCTTCACGCTGGCCTGGATTCCGTTCTTCATCAGCTTCGCGGTGCTGCCGCTGCACACCGCTGTGGGTCAGACGCCGGTCGGGCTGTGGCCCGACGGCGTGGTCCCCCCGGGAGCGTGGGAGATCGCCACCCTCCTGCTGCTGGTGGTCGCCAACGACACCTTCGGATATCTCGTCGGCGCCTCGCTCGGCAAGCACCCGATGGCGCCGAAGATCAGCCCCAAAAAGAGCTGGGAAGGCTTCGCCGGCTCCATTGCCGGTGCGACCGTGATCGGCGTGCTCGCCGCCGTCTTCGTGCTGGACAAACCCTGGTGGGTCGGGGTGGCGCTGGCCGTTGGCATGGTCGCAGCAGCCACCGCCGGGGACCTTTCTGAATCCATGGTGAAGCGCGAACTCGGGATCAAGGACATGAGCAGCATCCTGCCCGGCCACGGCGGGGTCATGGACCGGCTGGACTCAATCGTCTTTGCCTCCCCGGTGGCCTTTATTCTCTACTCGATCTTTGCCGGCGTCTGAGGCGGCTCCTGTCCCACCCTCGGCCCCTAGAATGGTGCCGGACAAACCAGCCGAACGGCATTGAAGGAAACAATAGTTACAGTGGACATTCAACGGCAGATTCCTGCGTCTTTTGACCGCGTGCAGCGGACCCAGTACGGCTACAACGCCAAGCAAGTCGACGAGTTCATGCAGCGCGCACGGGTGTCGTTCGAATCTCCCCAGGCCGCCGCCCGTCCGGTCGGAAGCGCGGACGTCAGGGCGGTGTCCTTTGACCCGGTCAAGGGCGGCTATGCCGCGGCCGGCGTGGACGCGGCGCTGGACCGGCTGGAGGATGCCCTCGCCCGTCGGGAACGTGACGAACTCGTCGCGGAAAGCGGCGAAGAGGCGTGGCTCCGCGAGATCGGCCGGCTCGCCGGGGTGCTGCGCGGGCGGCTGCACCGCCCCGACGGCCAGCGCTTCCGGCGCCCGGCCAAGGCCAAGGCGCGCAGCTACAACACCACGGACGTCGACGACCTCTGCCACGAGCTGATCGGCTACCTCGAACAGGACAAGCCGCTGAGCGTGGACAATGTCCGCCGCGCCGTCTTCCGTCCCGCCCTCGGCCAGGACGGCTATGAGGAAAACCAGGTGGACGCCTTCCTGGACCGCGTCGTCGAACTCATGGCCGCCATCGACTGAGCGAGTCAGCGCTCGGTGACCAGCGGCCGTTCCGGAGTGTGCAGCCGCGTCATGAGCCGGGTGATGGTCCTGGGCACCCGGTTCCTGGTGGCCCGGGAAACCAAGACCGTCACGGCAAACGCCGCCGGCACGGTCCACGCCGCCGGCTGCGCCAGCCACGACGGCGGACCGTCGGCGCCCAGCACGGCGCCGGCCACTATCGCCCCGCCGCACAGCACCGCCCCGGTCGCCATGCCGGCGATTGCCCCGGCGTCGGTCAGCCCGCGCCACCAAATGCCCAGCAGCAGCACCGGGCAGATGGTTGAGGCGGTAAATGCAAACACCATGCCCACGCTGCCGGCCAGCGCGAGGGAACCGGTCATGGACGCGATCCCCAGCGGAACGACGGCGGAGATCACCGCCGCCCAGCGGAAGCCGCGGACGCTGCCGCCGAACAGGTCCTGGCTGATCACCCCGGCGAGCGAGACCACCAGCCCGGAGGTGGTGGACAGGAAGGCGGCGAACGCCCCCGCGACCACCAGGGCAGACAGCAGGTCTCCGGCGACCCCGCCAATCAGCTGTCCGGGGAGGAGCAGCACCAGCGCATCGGCCTGCCCGCTCTGCGCCAGCGCCGGAGCGAACATCCGGCCGATCAGCCCGTAGGCCGTCGGGAACAGATAGAAAACCGAGAGCAGGCCCAGCACGATCAGGGTGGTCCGGCGGGCCGACTGCCCGTCCGGGTTCGTGTAGAAACGCACCAACACATGCGGCAGCCCCAGCGTGCCAAAGAGCAGGGCCACCAGCAGCGAGATGTTCTGGTACAGCCCGGCCGGGGCCACCGCAGTGGGGTTCACCGACGCCGCCGCCACGGCGGGAGTCCCGGAGCCGGCCAGCGTGAAGACGATGAACAGGATGGGCAATGCCAGCGCCGTCAGCTTCAGCCAGTACTGGAACGCCTGGACAAAAGTGATGGACCGCATGCCGCCGGCCACCACGGTGACGCAGACGACGGCGACCACCGCCACCTGCCCCACCCACGCCGGCAGCCCGGTGGTGATCCGGATGGCCAGCGCCGCGCCGTGGAGTTGCGGGACGATGTACAGCCAGCCGACCATGACGACGACGACGCTGGTAACGCTGCGCACCACGCGGGAGTCGAGCCGCGCTTCGGTGAAGTCGGGAATGGTGTAGGCGCCGGAGCGGCGCAGCGGAGCCGCGACAAAGAGCAGCAGCATCAGGTAGCCGGCGGTGTACCCCACCGGAAACCACAGGGCGTCCGTTCCGGAGAGCAGGATGAGCCCGGCGACGCCCAGGAAGCTCGCCGCCGACAGGTACTCGCCGCCGATCGCCGAGGCGTTCCACCACGGCCTGACGGTCCGCGAGGCCACGTAGAAATCCCCGGTGGTGCGCGAGATCCGAAGCCCGTAAAAACCGATGACGGCGGTGGCCACCGAGACTCCGGCAAAGGCGGCGATGCCGACGACCGGGTTCACGGGCGCCTCACTTGTCCCCGACGAGGTCCCGGTACCGGGCCTCGTTCCGGGCCGCCGTCCGGATGAAGAGCCAGGCGCTGAGCCCGACCACCGGATAGATCCCGACGCCCAGCAGCACCCAGTCGAAGGGCAGCCCCACAATGGTCGACTCCGCGAGGCCGGGCACGAGCCCCAGCATGAGCGGGAACGCCACCAGGATCAGCAGGAACCCTGCGGCCACGACAACCCCCAGGCGCAGCTGTGTGCGGATCAGCGAGCGGACAAACACCTGCCCGGCGTCGGATTCCTCGGCGGCGTCGCGCGAATCAGCAGCCGACCGCGCCGACGGCAGCGCCGTGGTGCCCGGTGTGATGCTGCGGGGTGCGGTGACGCGGACGCGGGTCATGCCTGCGGCCGGATCCGGGTCGCCTCAAGCTTTTCCCGGACCGACGGGAGGTGCCGCCGGCTGATGGGCAGTTCCGCCCCGGCCACGGTGACGCTGGGCCGGGCGGCGGCCAGCTTCATGTGGCTGACATGGTTCAGCGCAATCAGGTAGGAGCGGTGGATCCGGATGAACCCGGCGTCCGCCCACTGCTGTTCCAGATCGGCCAGCGGAACCCGGATGAGGTAGCTCGCATCGGCGGTGTGCAGCCTGGCGTAGTCGCCCTGGGCCTGGACGTAGGTGACGTCCTCGCGGCGGATCATCTTCGTGGTCCCGCCCAGGTCCACGGTGATCATCTCCGGCCGCGGCGCGCCGTCCTTGAGCAGTTCGCTGATCCGGCCGATGGACTTCGCCAGGCGCTCGGCACGGACGGGTTTCAGCAGGTAGTCCACGGCGGCGAGTTCGAAGGCCTCCAGCGCGCAGTCCTCGTCGGCGGTGACGAAAACCACCGCAGGGGGCTTGGTGCTGCGCGCGATCACGCGGGCGATGTCCAGCCCGGAGAGCGCGGGCATGTGGATGTCGAGGAAGACGGCGTCGACGTCCTCCGCCTCAAGGGCGCGCAGGGCCTCGGCCCCGGAGGAGGCCCGGTGGATGGTGCCGATCCGGTCATCCCGGCCAAGGAGGAAGGCCAGTTCTTCAACGGCGGGCAGCTCGTCGTCGGCGACGAGGACGTTAATCATGGTCCAAGACTAGCGCCGGAGGCGTGTGGCCCCTATCAGGCATCGTGACGGGGCTGCGACTTGGGGACACGCATCGTGATCAGCGTGCCCTCACCGGGGGCCGTCTCGATCACGAGCCCGTGCTCGTCGCCATAGACCTGCCGCAGCCGGGCATCGACGTTGCGCAGTCCGACGTGGTCGCCGTCGGCATGCCCCGCGAGGACAGCCCGCAGCTGTTCCGGGTCCATCCCCACGCCGTCGTCCTCGATTTTCACCTCGGCGAACGCGCCGGAGTCGTTGGCCGTGATGGAGATGTGGCCGGGGCCCTCCTTGGCCTCCAGGCCGTGCCGGACCGCGTTTTCCACCAGCGGCTGCAGGCTCAGGAACGGGATCACGGTACTGAGCACCTCGGGGGCGATCCGCAGGCTCACCTGCACGCGGTCCCCGAAGCGGGCCCTTTCCAGGAGGAGGTAGCGGTCAATGCAGCGAAGCTCCTCGGCCAGGGTGGTGAAGTCACCGTGGCGGCGGAAGGAGTAGCGGGTGAAGTCGGCGAACTCCACCACGAGCTCACGGGCCCGGACCGGGTCCGTGTTGATGAAGGAGGCGATCGCGTTCAGGGAGTTGTAGATGAAGTGCGGGCTGATCTGCGCCCGGAGCGCGCGCACCTCGGCCTCCATCAGCAGCGTGCGCGAGGCGTCGAGTTCGGCCAGTTCCACCTGCGTGGCAACCCAGTCGGCCACCTCGCCCGTGGCCCGGACCAACCCGGCGCCGGCGGCGGGGGCGAAGGCGGCCACCACGCCCACCACACGGGTGCCGGTCCTAATCGGGGCGATCACCGCGGCGCGTTCCACCTCCGGCCGGGTCGCGACGGCGCTCTTGCCCTGCGCGAGTTCCTGCACCTCGCCGGCCGGAATGACGGCGGTGTGGCCGCCGTCGAGCACTCCTGCTGCCAGCTCCATCAGGACCGGCTTGAGCTCCTCGCCGGCACCGTCCCAGGCGAGCACGCCGGTGGTGTCGGTGATCGCGAGCGCATCGCAGCCCAGCAGGCTGCGCAGCTGCCGGCTGGCCTTGGCGGCACCGGCCGGGTTGAGGCCGGTGCGCAGGTGCTGGCCGGCGCGGGAGGCCGCGTGGAGCGTCTTGTACGTGGCCCGCTCCGCGTCGGTGCCGAGCTCCCGGAAAGAGCGGAGCACCTTGAGCCCGACGGCGACGACGACGGCGATCGCCATCGCGATCACGGCTATGGCGGCGGCGGTGAAGAGCGGAGAGTCGGGCATGCGCCCAGCGTATCGCGGCACCCGCCGGGCCGCGGCCGGGAGCCCTCCGGACCCCGTTTGAGGCACCGTTGAGCGCAACATCCCGACCGCTGAGCGACGTAGGGCACGGCGGTCGTGGCATGTAGGCCGCATCACGCGAGAGAGTGATTGCAGTCACATTGGCCCGCGGGCTGTTTGGAGCAGGCCAGGACAGCCGGTGTGGACTCGAAAGTCTCAATGAGGAGGAACGATGGGTCACGAAGCCCAAGAAACGGACGCCACGGCGGCCGTGGACTTCAAGGAAGTCCAGTCGACGGAGCGGTTCCAGCAACTGCGCAAACGTCACCGCAGCTTTGTCTTTCCGATGGCCATTGCATTCCTGCTCTGGTACTTCGCTTATGTCCTGCTGGCCGACTACGCGGTGGAGTTCATGTCCACGAAGGTCTGGGGCAACATCAACGTCGGCCTGATCATGGGCCTGCTTCAGTTCGTGACCACGTTCGCCATCACCGGCTGGTACGTCAGCTACTCGAACCGGAAGCTTGACCCGATCGCAGCGGAAATCCGCCACGAAATCGAAGGCCACGAATTCGACAAGCATGGCAACCAAATCAGCGGGGTAGAGAAATGACGTTTATGGTTCCCGCAGTGAATGTTGCGGATCTCAAGGAAACCACCCTGCTGAACATGGGCATCTTCGCGCTGTTCGTGGCGGTCACCATGGTCATTGTGATCAAGGCCAGCCGCAACAACAAGACGGCTGCTGACTACTACGCCGCCGGACGGTCCTTCACCGGCCCGCAGAACGGCACGGCCATCGCCGGCGACTACCTCTCGGCGGCCTCGTTCCTGGGGATCACCGGCGCCATCGCCATCAACGGCTACGACGGCTTCATGTACTCCATCGGCTTCCTTGTCGCCTGGCTCGTCGCCCTGCTGCTCGTCGCCGAACTGCTTCGCAACACCGGCAAGTTCACCATGGCCGATGTGCTCTCTTTCCGGCTCAAGCAGCGTCCCGTGCGCATCGCGGCAGCCATCTCCACCCTCGCGGTCTGCTTCTTCTACCTCCTGGCACAGATGGCCGGAGCCGGCAGCCTGATCTCCCTGCTCCTGGGCATCAGCGACTGGGGCGGACAGTCCCTGGTGATTATCGTCGTCGGCGCCCTGATGATCATGTACGTACTGATCGGCGGCATGAAGGGCACCACCTGGGTGCAGATCATCAAGGCCATGCTGCTGATTGCCGGCGCTGCGGTCATGACCTTCTGGGTCCTCGCCCTCTACGGCTTCAACCTCTCCGACCTGCTCGGCGGCGCGGTGGAAACCTCGGGCAACCCGAACATGCTCAACCCGGGCCTGCAGTACGGCAAGACCGAAACCTCCAAGCTCGACTTCATGTCCCTGGGCCTGGCCCTGGTGCTCGGTACCGCGGCACTGCCGCACGTGCTGATGCGCTTCTACACGGTTCCGACCGCCAAGGAAGCCCGCAAGTCCGTCGTCTGGTCGATCGGCCTGATCGGACTGTTCTACGTGTTCACCCTGGTTCTGGGCTACGGTGCCGCGGCACTGGTGGGCGCTGACACCATCAAGGCTGCCCCGGGCGGCGTCAACTCGGCCGCACCGCTGCTGGCGTTCCACCTCGGCGGGCCGCTGCTGCTCGGCTTTATCTCGGCGGTGGCTTTCGCCACCATCCTGGCCGTCGTCGCAGGCCTCACCATCACGGCAGCGGCGTCGTTCGCGCACGACATCTACGCCAGCGTTATCGCCAAGGGCAAGGCTGACCCCGAGACCGAGGTGAAGGTGGCCCGAAAGACCGTCATCGTGATCGGGATTCTGGCCATCGCCGGCGGCATCTTCGCCAACGGACAGAACGTGGCGTTCCTCGTGGCTCTCGCCTTCGCGGTCGCTGCGTCGGCCAACCTGCCCACCATCGTGTACTCGCTCTACTGGCGCAAGTTCACCACCCAGGGCGCCCTCTGGAGCATGTACGGCGGGCTGGGCTCGGCGATCATCCTGATCGCGCTGTCCCCGGTGGTTTCCGGTGCCAAGACGTCCATGATCCCGGGCGCCAACTTCGCGATCTTCCCGCTCAGCAACCCCGGCATCGTCTCCATCCCGCTCGCGTTCCTGCTGGGCTGGCTTGGCTCGATTCTGGACAAGAAGCTGGAAGACACCACCAAGCAGGCCGAAATGGAAGTCCGTTCCCTGACGGGTGTGGGCGCCGAAAAGGCCACCGACCACTAAGCACCGACCGCTGGCGGTCCCCGCCGGCTGAGAAACGGCAGGAGCCCCGTGCAACCGCACGGGGCTCCTGCCGTTTTGTCTTGGGCGTCCGGAGCCCGGGCCGTCCGCCGTGTGCCTTAACCTTCGGCCGAGCCGCGTTCCAGCAGCGGCTGGATCCGGAACGGGATCATCTCACTCATCGCCAGGGCGGTGTCCGTCCGGTCCACGCCGTCGCAGGCCAGGATCTTGCCGTTGATCCGGAACAGGTCCTCGGCGTCGAGAGCCACCACCCGGAGCAGCAGGTCCGCCGAGCCGGTCAGGCCGTAGCCCTCGAGGATTTCCGGAATGGCGGCCAGTTCCACCGCCAGTGTGCCGAGCTTCTGCTGCTGGACGTGCACCGAGATGAAGGCCATCAACGGGTAGCCCAGCGAGGCGGGGTTGATGCGCCGCTCGAAGGACAGGAAGACGTGTTTTTTCTCCAGCTGGGCCATCCGCGCCTGTACGGTATTCCGCGACAAACCCAGCCTCTGCGCCAGCGCAACCACGGTCTGGCGGGGGTCCCGCGCCATGGCTGAAAGCAGGCGGGTGTCCGTGCCATCCAAGGGTTGCATAATGCGCAAGATTAGCACGGTGCCGCGAAGCCGGACAGTGCAGAATGCTCAACTTTTTAGCAGGTGGTTGTACCCAATGGGCATTGTGAGTAGGGTCACAACTATCCGGGGCAACGGCGCCCGGGCGGCCGGCGCGCACCGGGATCACGAGTCCTGCGAGCACCGGTCAGACGACGTCAGAAGGTGCGGACAACAGTGTTTACCGACGACGCGGGCAAGGGCGGCATTTCCGCCGGGGGCCCCGGAAACAGTGCAGGATCAAACAGGCGGTCGGGCGGGGATCTCGTCCAACTCATCACCCCCGGGGGTGAACGCGTAAGCCATCCCGAGTTCGACCCCTGGGTCCAGGACGTCAGCGACGAACAGCTGGGCGCGCTCTACGAAGACATGGTGGTCATCCGGCGCATCGATGCCGAGGCCACCGCCCTGCAGCGCCAGGGTGAACTCGCCCTCTGGCCGCCGCTGCTGGGGCAGGAGGCCTCCCAGATCGGTTCGGCCCGGGCCCTGCGCGACGACGATTTCGTCTTCCCCAGCTACCGCGACAACGGCGTCGCCTATTGCCGCGGGGTGAACCCGGAGGACATCGTCAAAGCCTGGCGCGGCAACGCCCTGGCCGGCTGGGACCCCTACACGGTCAACGTCGCCACCCAGCAGATCATCATCGGCGCCCAGACGCTGCACGCCACCGGCTACGCGATGGGAATCCAGAACGACGGCGCCGATTCGGTCGCCGTGGCCTACTTCGGCGACGGCGCCACGAGCGAGGGCGACGTCAATGAGGCACTCGTGTTCGCCGCCAGCTTCCAGTCCCCGGTGGTCTTCTTCTGCCAGAACAACCACTGGGCCATTTCCGAACCCGTGCGGCTGCAGTCGCACATCCAGATCGCGGACCGCGCCGCGGGCTTCGGCGTCCCCAGCATGCGGGTGGACGGCAACGACGTCCTGGCCGTTATGGCGGCAACCCGCATCGCCACCGACCGTGCGCGCCACGGCGGCGGCCCCACCTTCATCGAGGCCGTCACCTACCGCATGGGTCCGCACACGACGGCGGATGATCCCACCCGGTACCGGGACGCGAACGAACTCGAGGACTGGGCCGCCAAGGACCCGATCGCCCGGCTGAAGTCACTGCTGGAGCGCAAGGGACTGCTCACCGCGGAACTCGAAACCGCCGTCGCCGCCAAGGCCGACGCCGTCGCCAAGGCCCTGCGGTCCGGCACCATCAACATGCCCGAGCCGCAGCCGATGGACATCTTCAAGCACGTGTACAGCACGCCCCATTCCCCGCTGGAGCGCCAGCAGGACCACTATTCCCGTTACCTGGCTTCCTTCGGCGATCCCGCAGAAGCCGCTTCTGAAGAAGGTGCACGCTGATGACGAAGATGACCTTCGCCCGAGCCATCAATTCGGGCCTGCGCAAGTCCCTTGAGAACGATCCCAAGGTGATCCTCATGGGCGAGGACATCGGCGCCCTCGGCGGTGTCTTCCGCGTCACCGACGGCCTGCAGAAGGATTTCGGCAAGCACCGCGTTGTGGACACCCCGCTGGCCGAGTCCGGGATCATGGGCACCGCCGTCGGCCTCGCCTACCGGGGGTACCGCCCCGTGGTGGAGATCCAGTTCGACGGTTTCATCTACCCCGCATTCGACCAGATCGTCAGCCAGGTCGCCAAGATGCACTACCGGACCCAGGGCGCGGTCAAGATGCCCATCACCATCCGGGTGCCCTTCGGCGGCGGGATCGGCTCCCCGGAACACCATTCCGAGTCTCCCGAGGCCTACTTCACCCACACCTCGGGCCTGCGTGTCATCAGCGTCTCCAACCCGCAGGACGCCCACACGATGATCCAGCAGGCCATCGCCTCGGATGATCCGGTGCTCTACTTCGAGCCCAAGCGCCGCTACCACGACAAGGGCGAGGTGGACGAGTCCCTGGACCTCAGCGCCGCCCTGTCGATGGAGAAGGCCCGCGTCGTCACCGAAGGCAACGACGTCACACTCCTGGCGTACGGCCCGCTCGTCAAGACCGCGAAGGACGCCGCGCTCGCCGCCGCCGACGAGGGGATTTCGATCGAGGTCATCGACCTGCGCTCGCTCGCCCCGCTGGACTTCGCGACCCTGGAAGCCTCGGTCCGCAAGACCGGCCGGCTCGTCATTACCCATGAAGCCTCCCAGACCGGTGGCATCGGCGCCGAGATTGCCGCCAGCATCACCGAACGCTGCTTCTACCACCTCGAGGCAGCCCCCGTCCGCGTCACCGGCTTCGACGTCCCCTACCCGTACTCGAAGCTGGAGATGCACCACCTCCCGGGCCTCGACCGGATCCTGGACGGCGTCGACCGCGCCCTGGGCCGCCCCAACTCCCTGAGCGGACTGGAAGGATGAGCGCCACCATGATCAAGGAATTCAGGCTGCCGGACCTCGGCGAAGGTCTAACTGAATCGGAAATCGTCGCGTGGAAGGTCGCTGTCGGGGATACCGTCGCGCTCAACCAGATCATCGCGGAGGTGGAGACGGCCAAGGCCGTCGTCGAACTTCCCTCGCCGTTCGCCGGTGTTGTCGCGGCCCTGCACGAACAGCCCGGCACCGTCGTCGAGGTCGGCAAGCCGATTGTCTCCTTCGAAGTGGAGGGCGACGACAGCAGTTCCGACGGCGGTCCCGCCGGCGGTGCGGAGGGCGCAGCGCCCGCCAAACGCGAACCGAACCTCGTCGGCTACGGCGCTGTCCTGGAGAATTCCGGCCGGCCCGCCCGCCGCGCCCGGAGCTTCGCCGCCCCGACTGCTGCCCCGGTGTCCTCGGCCCCGGTGTCCTCGGCTCCGGTGTCTTCAGCCCCGACGGCTACCGCCCCGGCGGCCGAGCGCGCTCCGATGGCCGCGCCGGTGGCAACTGCCCCGGCGGCTACCGCCCCGGCGGCCGAGCGCGCTCCGATGGCCGCGCCGGCCGAAGCTGCCGCGCCTGCACCGGCGGCCATGCCGGCCGAGGCCCAGCCCGGCGGCACCACGTCCGTTGCCGGGGAACGCCCGCGGTCCACGCCGCCGGTGCGCAAACTGGCCAAGGATCTCGGCGTCGACCTCGCCCTGGTCTCCGGCACCGGGGAGTTCGGGCTCATCACCCGGGACGACATCCGTAACTTCGTCGGCGGGGGAGACCTGCCGGTGGCCCCCCGGGACCTGGCGGGCGTGTCCACCCCGGTTCCGGCCCCGGCACAGGGCGAGCGCGAAACCCGGACGCCGATCAAGGGCGTGCGGAAGTTCACCGCCGCCGCCATGGTCTCCAGTGCCTTCACCGCACCGCACGTCACGGAATTCCTCACCATTGACGTCACCCCCACCATGGAACTGCTGGCGAAGCTCAAGGCCAGCCGGGCGTTTGCCGGATACAAGCTCACGCCGCTGACCCTCGTCTCCAAGGCCGTGCTGATCGCGCTGAAGAACCACCCCACGCTCAACACCCGCTGGGATGACGGCACGCAGGAGATCGTCCAGTACAACTACGTGAACCTGGGCATCGCGGCCGCCACCCCGCGCGGACTGACCGTGCCGAACATCAAGGACGCCGACCGGATGTCCCTGCTGGAGCTCTCCACGGCGCTGACCGAACTGACGGACACGGCCCGCGCCGGCAAGACCAGCCCGGCGAACCTGTCCGGGGGCACAATTTCCATCACGAACATCGGCGTCTTCGGCATCGATTCGGGCACTCCCATCCTCAATCCGGGCGAGGCCGCGATCCTTGCCCTGGGCGCGGTGCGGAAGATGCCGTGGGAGTACCAGGACGAGGTGGCGCTGCGCCAGGTCATGACGCTCAGCCTGTCCTTCGACCACCGCCTGGTCGACGGCGAACAGGGCTCACGCTTCCTGCAGGACCTCGGCGCCATCCTGTCCGATCCGGGCATGGCACTCGCCATGGTCTAGCGACCCCTCCACAGCTGCCGGCTGCCCCTTCGGGCGGCCGGCAGCTGTGTTGTGTGCAGGTTGTTTTGGGCCGGACTGCATCCTTCGGGACTGCATCCTTACGGGCAGTTTTGGACCGGGCAGTTTTCGGCCGGGCAGTTTTCGGCCGGGCAGTTTTGGGCCGGGCAGTTTTCGGCCGGGGCGCTGCCGGGCGGGGGCACTTTGGGCGCCGCGTTCGACGGCGGAGCCTCAGTTCTCGGCGTGTCCGCGCCAAAGTACCCCCGGAGTGCGGCCAGGGCACGGTGGAAGCCCTTGATACGGCGCGTACCAGGGGTAGCCGGGGTAGCGGAGCTAGCCGAGCGGGGCGGAGGGGGCCATCAGGGCCGCCAGTGCCATGCTCTGCAGCAGCGGCCGGGCCCGCTTGACCGCAATCCGCCGGCCGTGGCTGCGCACGGAGTGCGGGGTGGAGTTGATCAGGCCAAACGTGGCGTGCGCCCGCATCCGGAGTTCAGCGGCCTCGGTGTTGGGATGCAGCCCGGCCAGCACCTCGACCCAGAGCTCCACGTAGTTTCTCTGCAGCGTGCGGACCTCGGCCTGGTCGTCGTCGGCGAGGTTGCTGAAGTCCTGGTCCTGCACCCGGATGACGTCGGGGTTGCTGAGGGCGAAGTCCACATGAAACTCGACCAGCCTGCGCAGGGCCGCGGCGGCGCCGTCGGAATCGGCAATGACCTGCCGGCCGCCATCGAGCAGCTCCTGGCTGACGCTGAGCAGCAGCGCCCCCAGGACGGCCTGCTTGCCTGCGAAATGCCGGTAGACCGCCGGGCCGCTGACCCCGGCGGCGGCGCCGAGGTCCTCCAGGGAGACACGGTTGAACCCGTCGACGGCGAACAGCGCGGCCGCCGCGGACAGCAGGGCCTGGCGGCGGTTCTCCTTGGCCTGGCTGCGCTGGGTTGCCGGGGGCTGGGTTGCCGGGGCCGGGGCAGTGCGCTGGGTTGCCGGAGGCTGGGTCGCGGGGGCCAGAGTCGCCAGAGGCGGGCTTGAGGGGACCGGGGTAGAAGTCTGGCTTGTCTGGCTGGACTCGGTCACCGGTACATCCCTCATCTCAAATAAACAGCTGCTTATGTGGCCCCGTGTTGGACATCACAGTTAATGGAGACTAACCTAAATCTCAGTTATGCGGTACTAACCGAAGTGGCTGGAACGGGTGCATCACAGGCCCCCAGCATGAAGGCCAGGAACGGAAGCAGTCAATGGAGACAATCGCCAGCCAGGTGGACGCCACGAGCGCCAGCTATGCCGCGAACCGCGAGGCCCAGCTGGGGCTGGCGCGGGAGCTGAAGGAACGGCTCGCCACGGCGGCTTTGGGCGGGCCGGAAAAGTCCCGGGAACGCCATGTGGCCCGCGGCAAGCTGCTGCCCCGTGAGCGCATCGACCAGTTGCTGGATGAGGGCAGCCCGTTCCTGGAGATCGCGCCGCTGGCGGCCAGTGGCATGTACAACGACGACTCGCCCGGCGCCGGTGTCATTGCCGGGATCGGCCTGGTCCACGGCCGCCAGGTCCTGGTCATCTCCAACGACGCCACCGTCAAGGGCGGCACCTACTACCCGATGACGGTCAAGAAGCACCTCCGGGCGCAGGAAATCGCGCTGGAGAACCGGCTGCCCTGCATCTACCTCGTGGACTCGGGCGGAGCGTTCCTGCCCAAGCAGGACGAGGTCTTCCCGGACAAGGAGCACTTCGGCCGGATCTTCTTCAACCAGGCCAAGATGTCCGCGGCCCGGATCCCGCAGATCGCCTCGGTGATGGGCTCCTGCACCGCCGGCGGCGCCTACGTCCCGGCGATGAGCGACGAGACCGTGATCGTCCGCAACCAGGGCACCATCTTCCTGGGCGGACCGCCGCTGGTGAAGGCCGCGATCGGCGAGATCGTCACGGCCGAGGAACTCGGCGGCGGCGACGTGCACTCGAAGATCTCCGGGGTCACCGACCACCTGGCCGAGAACGATGAGCATGCCCTCCAGATCGTCCGGGACATCGTCTCCACCCTGCCCCGCCCGGCCGCCCCCGCCTGGGACATCGACACCGTCCTCGAACCCCTGGCGGACCCCGAGGAACTGTACGGCGCCGTCCCCACCGATGTGAACGCGCAGTATGACGTCCGGGAGGTCATCGCCCGGCTCGTGGACGGCAGCCGCTTCCACGAATTCAAGAAGAACTACGGCACCACCCTCGTCACCGGCTTCGCGAAACTGCACGGCCACCCGGTCGGGATTGTCGCCAACAACGGGGTGCTCTTCAGCGAATCCTCGCTCAAAGGGGCCCACTTCATCGAACTCTGCGACCAGCGAGGCATCCCGCTGATCTTCCTGCAGAACCTCTCCGGCTTTATGGTCGGCAAGGACTACGAGCAGGGCGGCATCGCCAAGAACGGCGCCAAGATGGTCACCGCCGTCGCCACCGCCCGCGTGCCCAAGCTGACCGTGGTGATCGGCGGGTCCTTCGGCGCCGGAAACTATTCCATGTGCGGCCGCGCCTACTCGCCACGCTTCCTGTGGATGTGGCCGGCGTCCCGGATCTCCGTGATGGGCGGCAACCAGGCCTCCAGCGTGCTCGCCACGGTCAAACGTGACCAGTACGAGGCCCGCGGCGAGGAATGGTCCGCCGCGGACGAGGAAGCGTTCAAGGCCCCGATCAAGGCCCAGTACGAGGACCAGGGCAGCCCCTACTACTCCACCGCCCGCCTCTGGGATGACGGCGTGATCGACCCCGCGGACACCCGCACCGTCCTGGGACTGGCGCTCGACGTCGTCTCCCGCACCCCGCTGCCGGAGACCTCCTTCGGCCTTTTCCGGATGTGAGCCAGCAGTGACTAAAGATTCCACACCCCAGCAGCCGCAGGGCACCAAGCCCCTCTTCGGCACCGTCCTCGTTGCCAACCGTGGCGAGATCGCCTGCCGCGTGTTCCGCACCCTGCGTGCGCTCGGTATCCGCTCGGTCGCCGTCTACTCCGACGCCGACGCCGGCGCCCGGCACGTGCGCGAGGCCGACCTCGCCGTGCGGATCGGCCCCGCCGCCGCGGCCGAGAGCTACCTCAAGATCGAGGCCATCATCCAGGCCTGCCGCGACACCGGCGCCGAGGCAGTGCACCCGGGCTACGGGTTCCTGAGCGAGAACGTCGACTTCGCCCGCGCCCTGGAAAAGGCCGATATCACGTTCATCGGCCCCGGCGTCGAATCCCTCAACGTCATGGGCGACAAGATCCGCTCCAAGAACCACGTCACCGGCTACGGCGTGCCGGTCGTTCCGGGCATCGCCGAGCCGGGCATGACGGACGCGCAGCTGATCCAGGCCGCGGCCGGCGTCGGCTTCCCGCTGCTGATCAAGCCCTCCGCCGGCGGCGGCGGCAAAGGCATGCACATTGTCGAACGCCCCGAGGACCTGGCAGAGACCCTGGTCACCGCCCGCCGCGTCGCTGCCAGCGCCTTCGGCGACGACACCCTCTTCCTGGAGCGCCTCGTCCTGACCCCGCGCCACATCGAGGTCCAGGTCCTCGCGGACAACCACGGCAACGTTATCCACCTCGGCGAACGCGAATGCTCCCTGCAGCGCCGCCACCAGAAGGTCATCGAGGAAGCACCCTCCCCGCTGCTGGAGTCGATGAGCAACGGCGCGGCAATCCGGGTCCGTCTCGGCGAGGCCGCCTGCAACGCCGCCCGCAGCGTCAGCTACAGCGGAGCCGGCACCGTGGAGTTCCTCGTCTCCGACAACGCCCCGGACGAGTTCTTCTTCATGGAGATGAACACCCGCCTGCAGGTCGAACACCCCGTCACCGAGATGGTCACCGGCGTCGACCTCGTCGAATGGCAGGTACGGATCGCCGCCGGCGAGGAACTCACCGTCCGCCAGGACGACGTCGTGCTCACCGGGCACTCGGTGGAAGCGCGGGTCTACGCGGAAATCCCGGAGAAGAACTTCCTGCCCTCGGGCGGTGAGGTGCTGCTCCTGGACGAGCGGGGCGAGATCTTCACCGCGCTGGACGACCTGGACGCCTTCACCCCGGCCTCCGCCGATCCGGACATCCGGATCGATTCATCGCTCCTGAAGGGCCTGGAAATCTCCAGCGACTACGACCCCATGGTCGCCAAGGTCATCGCCTGGGGCCAGGACCGCACCGCCGCCCTCGACAAGCTCGACACCGCCCTGTCCCGTTACACGGCGCTGGGGATTGACACCAACGTCGAATACCTGCGCCTGCTGATCAACGAGGCCGACGTCCGCGCCGGCCGGCTCGACACCGGCCTGATCGAGCGGAAAATGCCGGACTTCTCCTTCCGCCGTGCCGGGGATGCCGAGCTCATCGCCGCGGCCATGCCGTTCTGGGTCCTGGCGGAAGGCCCGTCGGCGGTCGGATCACCCTGGGACACCACAACCGGCTGGCGCCTGGGCGCACCGGCGGCCTGGACCATGAGTTTCGGTGTTCCGGGCGGGGAACTGGCCACCGTGGCCGTCACCTGGCTCAGCAATCTGGACCTTGGCCACGCCACCGTCCGGGTCAACAACGGCCCGGTGCACCGGGTGACGGTTCTGGGGCTGTCCAGTGACGACGTGTTCCTGGAGATCGACGGCCAGGAACAGCGGTTCGCGCAGGGCGCCGTCTGGGAGGACTACCCGCCGGAGGGGAACCCGCAGTACGTCCACGTCGGCAACGGCGGCTGGTCCTGCCGGCTCGAGCCCCTCGACCGTGAAGCGAAGCTGGCCCGAATGCTCGCGGCGATTGAACGCGAGGAGGGCGCCGCGGACCCGGCCGTGCGCTCGCCCATGCCCGGCACCGTGGTGTCCGTTTCCGTCAGCAACGGGGACACAGTGACAGCCGGGCAGGTGCTGCTCTCCGTGGAGGCCATGAAGATGGAGCACCAGCTCGTGGCGCCGCTGGACGGGACGGTGCACATCAGCATCGCGTCCGGGGACCTCGTCAAGGCCGAACAGGTCGTCGCAACCATCCACCCGCCCGCGCCCTCGAAAGCCGAGGACACCATCGAAGAAGCCGTCATCGCCATGGGCGCGGCCGACTAGCCACCCCGGCTTCAGCACAACAGGCCACAACCAGTTCTTAGACACAGCAGTACCGACAGCAGTCCGACAAAAGCCCAGACAGCAGTACCGACAGCCCAGACAGCAGTACCGACAAAGGAGTCCCCATGCCAGATTTTGAACTCAGCGAGGATTACCAGGACCTCAGCGACACCGTCCGCGAATTCGCCGACCAGGTGGTGGCCCCGGTCTCCGCCAAGCACGACGAGGAGCACAGCTTCCCCTACGAGATCGTCTCGCAGATGGCTGACATGGGCCTCTTCGGCCTGCCCTTCCCGGAGGAATTCGGCGGCATGGGCGGCGACTACTTCGCCCTGGCCCTGGCGCTGGAACAGCTCGGCCGCGTGGACCAGTCCGTCGCGATCACCCTGGAAGCCGGGGTCTCCCTCGGCGCCATGCCGATCCACCGATTCGGCACCGCCGCCCAGAAGGAGCAGTGGCTGCCGCTGCTGGCTTCCGGCAAGGCGCTCGCCGGCTTCGGCCTGACCGAGCCGGAAGCAGGCTCCGACGCCGGCGGCACCAAGACCACCGCCAAGCGCGGCGGCGGGGAGTGGGTCATCAACGGCAACAAGGAATTCATCACCAACTCCGGCACCGACATCACCCGGCTGGTCACCGTCACGGCGGTGACCGGCCAGCAGGAACGCCCGGACGGCAGCATCAAGAAGGAGATCTCCACCATCCTGGTGCCCACCGACACCCCCGGCTTCAAAGCCGAAAAGGCCTACAACAAGGTCGGCTGGAACGCCTCGGACACCCACCCGCTGACGCTGAACAACGTCCACGTCCCCGAGGAAAACCTGCTCGGCACCGAGGGGCGCGGCTACGCCAACTTCCTCTCCATCCTCGATGAGGGCCGGATCGCGATCGCGGCACTGGCCGTCGGCGCCGCCCAGGGCTGCGTGGACCAGTCGGTGAAATACGCCAAGGAACGCAGCGCCTTCGGGCAGAACATCGGCAAGTACCAGGCCATCGCGTTCAAGATCGCCCGGATGGAAGCACGCGCCCACACCGCCCGCCTGGCCTACTACGACGCGGCCGCCAGGATGCTCGCCGGCAAGCCGTTCAAGACGCAGGCGGCCATCGCTAAGATGGTCGCAGGCGAGGCAGCCATGGACAACGCGCGGGACGCCACCCAGGTGTTCGGCGGCTATGGCTTCATCAACGAATTCACCGTGGCACGCCACTACCGCGACTCCAAGATCCTTGAAGTCGGCGAGGGCACCACGGAGGTGCAGCTGATGCTGATCGCCCGCGAACTGGGGCTCTGACCGGCCCGCTGGCCGCAACCGCCGAGAGAAGGATCAACGATGATTAACAAAGTTGTTGCCAGCGCCGCCGAAGCCGTCGCGGACATCCGCGACGGCGCCTCCGTCGCCGTCGGCGGGTTCGGGCTCTGCGGCATTCCGGTGGCCCTGATCGATGCCCTGCACCAGAGCGGCGCCACAAACCTGGAGACCGTGAGCAACAACTGCGGCGTCGACGACTGGGGGCTCGGGATCCTGCTCCGGGACGGCCGGATCCGGCGCACCATCAGCTCCTACGTGGGGGAGAACAAGGAATTCGCGCGGCAGTACCTCGCCGGTGAGCTCGAGGTGGTTCTCACCCCGCAAGGCACGCTGGCCGAGAAGCTTCGCGCCGGCGGGGCCGGCATCCCCGCCTTCTACACCCCGGCCGGCGTCGGCACCCAGGTGTCCGACGGCGGCCTGCCGCAGAAGTACGACGCCGGCGGCAACGTCGCGCTCGCCTCCGCGGCGAAGGAGGTGCGCAGCTTCAACGGCGCCGACTACGTCCTTGAGGAGTCGCTGACCCCCGACTTCGGACTGGTGCACGCCTGGAAGGGCGACCGCCACGGCAACCTCGTCTTCCACGCCACCGCGATGAACTTCAACCCGCTCTGCGCCATGGCCGGGAAGATCACCATCGCCGAGGTCGAGGAACTCGTGGAGCCGGGGGAACTGGACCCCGAACACGTCCACATTCCCGGCATCTTCGTCCAGCGTGTGGTGCTCGCGCCCGGCATCGAGAAACGGATCGAGAAGCGGACGGTGGCACTGGCTGCCGCGCCCGTAGCCGGCACTGCAGCCCCCGCCGCAGCAGCCCCCGCCATAGCAACAGACCAGTCAGGAGCCTAGGCCATGGAATCCAACAGGCTGCAGGGTGCCCCGCCCCGCCCCGAGGCGGTCCGCCACGAATACCGGCCGGCCGCCGTCGAGCACCCTGCCGGGGTGGAGAGCAAGGGCTGGACGCGGAACGAACTGGCCGCCCGGGTGGCGCAGGAACTGCGCAACGGCCAGTACGTCAACCTCGGCATCGGGATGCCCACCCTGATCCCTAACTACATCCCGGCCGGCGTCGAGGTGGTCCTGCATTCCGAGAACGGCATCCTCGGCGTCGGACCGTACCCGGGGGAGGACAACGTCGATCCGGACCTGATCAACGCCGGCAAGGAGACCGTGACGGTCAACAAGGGCGCCGCGTTCTTCGACTCCGCCACCTCTTTTGGCATGATCCGCGGCGGGCATGTGGATGTTGCCGTGCTGGGTGCGATGGAAGTGGCCCAGAACGGTGACCTGGCCAACTGGATGATTCCGGGCAAAATGGTCAAGGGCATGGGCGGCGCCATGGACCTGGTGTTCGGCGCGAAAAAGGTGATCGTGATGATGGAGCATGTGGACCGGAACGGCCGGCCCAAGATCGTGGAACGGTGCACGCTGCCACTGACCGGCAAAGCGTGCGTGGACCGCATCATCACCGACCTCGCGGTCATCGACGTCGTGACCGACGACGGCACCTCCCGGCTGGTCCTGCGGGAGCTCGCCCCCAACGTAACGGTGGAGGACGTGGCCGCGGCCACCGGCGCCGAACTCTTCGAGGAAGACCAGGAACTGACAGTATGACGGCGAACCCCCAGCATCTGACCGAACCCCCTGTCGGCGGACCCCGCGTCATCGAACAGCGCGGAATGTACTTCGACGAACTCGAGGAGGACGTGGTGTACGCGCACCGGCCCGGCCGGACCGTCACCGAGTCTGACAACGTCCTCTTCACCACCATGACCATGAACACCCAGGCGCTGCACCTTGATGCCGCCTGGAGTGCTGAGCAGCCGTTCGGCCAGCGCCTGGTGAACTCCATGTTCACCCTGGCCACCGTGGTGGGGCAGTCCGTTCCCCAGCTGACCCAGGGCACCATCATCGCGCAGCTGGGGCTCACGGATGTGTCCTTCCCGCACCCGATGTACCACGGCGACACCTTGTACACGGAGACTGTCGTGACCGGGAAACGGCTGTCCTCCTCCCGGCCCGGGCAGGGGATTGTGACCATGAAACACACCGGCCGGAACCAGCACGGCGAGGTGGTCGCCCTCGCCACCCGCAGCTGCCTGATGTGGACACGGGAAGCACACGCCGCCTCGCAGCCTGCGCAGCGGTCAAACACTGTCCGGCACGAACGAGCGCAAAAGGACAGAATAGAGACATGAGTTTCCTGATGGGCCCTGCCCTGCTGTTTTGCCCTGCCGACCGCCCCGAGCGCTACCAGAAGGCGGCCGAGCGCTCCGACGCCGTGATCGTGGACCTTGAGGACGCCGTCGCGCCGGCGGACAAGCAACGCGCCCGCGGTGCGATCCTCGCCCAGCTCGGCGCCACCGGCGACGTCCCCGAACTCGACCCGAGCCGCACGATCGTCCGGATCAACCCGGCCGGCACGGAGGAGCACGAAAAGGACCTGCATTGCCTCAAGCACACCCCGTACCGGCACATCATGCTGGCCAAGGCTGAAAGCGCCGCCCAGCTCCGGGACCTTGGGGACTACAGTGTGATTGCGCTTTGCGAAACGGCGTTGGGCATCGTGAACGCCGCCGAGATCGCGGCCGAACCCAACGTGGTCGGGCTGATGTGGGGCGCTGAGGATCTGCTGGCCTCCCTCGGGGGCACCTCCAGCAGGACCGACGACGGCACCTACCGCGCGGTGGCGCTGCACGCGCGCTCCACGGTGCTGCTCGCCGCCGGAGCCTTCGGCAAGGAGGCGATCGACTCGGTCTACGTCAACATCCCGGACCTGGACGGGCTGGCCGCTGAGTCGCGCGACGCCGTCGCCTCAGGATTTGGCTCCAAGGCCTGCATCCACCCGAACCAGGTGGCCGTGGTCCGGGGGGCGTATGCGCCTGCCGATTCGGACGTCGCCGCGGCCCGGGAGCTCCTGGCGGCTGCCGCTGCGGCAGGATCCGGCGTCTTCCAGTACCAGGGCAAGATGATCGACGGGCCCATCCTCAAGCACGCCGAATCCACGCTGCGCCGCGCGGGGCACTAACCTCTGCAGGTCTGGAACACGTCGGTTGGTCACGGATGGCCGCTTTGGAGGGTTCCATAGCGGCCGTCTGCGTCAGATGGGTGCTCGGTAGCGGCCATTCGCGTCAGATGGGTGCTCGGTAGCGGCCGTCTGCGTCAGATGGGTGCTCCCTGACCTCGGATGGGGACGTCCTGCGGGGATGAGCTGCGTCGGTTCGTCACGAATGGCCGCTTTGGAGGGCACCATAGCGGCCGTTTGCGTCAGATGGGTGCTCGGTAGCGACCGTTTGCGTCAGACGGGTGCTCGGTAGCGGCCGTTTGCGTCAGATGGGTGCTCCCTGACCTCGGATGGGGACGTCCTGCGGGGATGAGCTGCGTCGGTTCGTCACGAATGGCCGCTTTGGCGCGTCCCATAGCGGCCATTCGCGTCAGATGGGTGCTCGGTAGCGGCCGTTTGCGTCAGATGGGTGCCTCAAGGTGCGCGACCCTGCCCGGCGCTCGCCCGCGACGAATGGGCATGCTCCGTGCGCCCCTTGGAGAATGGACATGCTCAACGCTTCCACAGATAACGGTTCTCCGGCCGGCCTGCGGCACCGTAGCGGGGCGTGAGCCGGGCGAAGCCGTGGATGACCAGATACTCGAGGTAGCGCCGTGCGCTGACCCGCGAGAGTCCGAGTTGAAGCGCCATTCCGGCCGCCGAGACGTCTTCAGGGCTTGACTTGAGCGCTTCGATGACGGCATCCAGCGTGGGCCGGGACAGCCCTTTCGGCAGCCTGGCCGGTGGCCCTGCCGGTGGCCCTGCCGGTGGCCCCGCCAGAGACCCAGCCGCGGGATCGGCAACTGCGGCCCGGCGGGACGGCGCCACGAGACGGTCAATACTGTCCTGGTCCAGCGCTCCGGCGGCCCCGCCCGCGGCGAGTTCGCGGCGAAGCAACAGGTACTCGTCCAGCCGTTCGTTCAGGGCCTGGGACGTAAATGGCTTGACCAGGTAATGCAGCACTCCGCCCGCCATCGCGCCGCGGACCGTGTCCAGCTCCCTCGACGCCGTGATGACCAGGACGTCCAGGGTCTGCTGGCGGCCGCGGAGCTTCCGGAGCACGTCCAGTCCGGACATGTCCGGAAGGTGGATGTCCAGCAGGACCAGTTCCGGCCGCAGCTCCGCCGCCAGATCCAGGCCCTGCTGCCCGGTGTGGGCCAGGCTGACGACGTCGAAGCCGCCGCGGGCCAGCAGGAACCCGTGGTGGATCCCGGCCACTGCCACGTCATCGTCGATGATGAGGGTGCGTATGGGGTTCATAGTTTTTGAAGTTCCGCCTCTTTTGTCTTCAGAACTACGGTGAAGCAGGCGCCGCCCAGCGCGGAGGGTGAGACTGACGCCCCGCCGCCCCGGCGGCGGGCCACGCGCTGGACCAGCGCCAGCCCGAAGCCCCGGCTGTTGATCCCCTTGGCCTGCTTCGTGGTGACGCCGGGTTCGAACACCGCGGCCCGTTCCTGCTCAGGGACACCAGGCCCGTCGTCCTCGACCGTGATGGTGCGTTCGCCGTCGGGAGCCTCATCCAGCCGCACGGCGACGGTGCTGTCATAGCCGACGGCGTCCACCGCGTTGTCGATCAGGTTCCCGAGGACGGTGATGACGTCTCCGGTGCCATCCGGGGTGCACGCTGAGTCCGGGCTCACCAGGATCTCCACGCCGCGCTCGGCGCAGACCGTTGACTTGGCAATCAGCAGCGCCCGGACGTCGTGGTCGGTGATTCCAGCGGCCAGCGGGCGGTTCACGAAGGCGGCGTCGGTGTGGCTTCGGCCCAGGTACTCCACGGCTTTGCCCTGCTCACCCAGCTCCAGGAGACCTGAAATCACGTGCAGCTTATTCGCGAATTCGTGGGCCTGGGCCCGCAGTGCCTGCGTCACGTCCAAGGCGCCGTCCCGGTCGCGGAGGATCGTGTGGAGCTCGGTACGGTCGCGAAGGATGAGGACCTTGCCCACCTCCCGGCCGTCCACCGTGGCGGCGTTGACCTTGCCCAGCAGGATCCGTTCCCCGGACAGCACCAGCTCCTCCGTGGCGGTACCGGCGGCGAGCATGCGTCGGATCCCGGGTTCCAGGCATTCGTTGGCAGGCTTTCCGGTGATCCCCTCGTCCACTCCCAGCAGCCGGCGGGCTTCGTCGTTGACGAGTGCCACCTTCCCCTCGGCGTCGACGGCGACGAGCCCCTCGCCGAGGCCGTGCAGCATCGCGTCGCGGGTCTCGAGCAGGGCCGCGATATCCTCCGGTTCCAGCTTGTAGATCCGCCGCCAGATGAGCTTCGAGATGTACATCGCCCCCAGTGATCCCAGCACTGCCGCCCCGAGGAGCCAGCCGAACAGCTGCGGCAAGTCCTCGTAGAGGTCCTGGGCCAGGGTGCTTTCCAGCACGCCCACGGAGGCCGAGCCGATCACGGTGCCCGCGCCGTCGAAGATGGGAACCTTGACCCGCCAGGATTCGCCCAGGGTCCCGGTCTGGGTGCCGACGTAAATTTCACCGGAAAGCGGCACCGAGGGATCGGTGGAGACGGGCCGGCCGATTTCCGCCGGGTTCGGGTGGGACTGGCGGACCCCGTGGCGGTCCGTCACCACGACGTAGGTGACATTCGAGGCCTGCCGGATGACTTCGGCGATGGGCTGGATGGTCTGGGCCGGTTGCGGTGTCCCGAAGGCATTGACCACCGACGGCAGCCGGGCCACGCTCTCGGCCACTCCGATCAGCCTTCCCTTGTAGGCCTCCCTGAGCTGCTGCTCCTGCATCCGGATGGTCACGGCCCCCACCGCCGTCAGCACAGCCAGCACGATGCCGAGCTGCAGCGCGACCAGCTGGAAGCGTAAGGGAATCCTGTGAACCATGTCACAAGTTTCCCATCCCGCCTGCCGCCCGCGGCCCAAACCAGGGCCCGGGGCCGTGACCAATATGACCACTACTACCTCTACGGCCAAATTCTGGTCCCCGCGTCCGGCCGCTCCTAGTCTCTGGGAAGTGATTCCGATGACGTGCGTCACATCCATACAAGGAGCAACCATGACTTCCCCCTCCAACTTCACGCGACCCAGCTACACCCGCAGGGCTGCCCTCGCAGCCGGGGCGGCCGGCGTCGTTCTCGCCATGTCGGCGTGTGCGGGCGGCGCAAGCGGCGCAGCGGCGGGCCAGAGCGCAGCTGCTGATCCGATCAAGAAGCTGAGCATCATTGTTCCGGCCAACCCGGGAGGCGGCTGGGACCAGACCGGCCGTGCGATGCAGCAGGACCTGCAGGCCAACAAGTTCGTCACCTCGGCCCAGGTCAGCAACATCGGCGGCGGCGGCGGCACCAACGGCCTGGCCAAGCTGGCCACCGAAAAGGACGCCAACACGCTCATGGTGATGGGTTACGTCATGGTGGGCGCCGTGGAAACCAACGCCGCCAAGACCCGGCTGGAGGACACCACCCCCATTGCGCGCCTGACCGAAGAGCCGCTGGTCCTGGTGGTCCCGGCGTCGTCCAAATACCAGTCCGTCCAGGACCTCGTGGATGACATCAAGGCCAACGGCAAGGGCGTCGCGATCACCGGCGGTTCAGCAGGCGGTGCGGACCACATCCTGGCCGGCCAGATCCTGAAATCCCAGGGCGTCGAATCCGACAAACTGAACTACATCGGCTACTCCGGCGGCGGCGAATCGATCGCTGCCCTGCTCGGCAACAAGGTCCAGGCCGGCATCTCCGGTGTGGGCGAGTACGCCGAACAGGTCAAAGCCGGCAAGGTCCGGGCGCTCGCCGTCTCCGGCAAGTCCGAGGCCCCCGCGCTGCCCGGCGTCAAGCCGCTCAAGGACCAGGGCATCGACGTCGTGCTCACCAACTGGCGCGGCGTCGTGGCGCCGGGTTCCATCGACGACGCGCAGAAGGCGAAGCTGACCGACGTCGTCACCAAGCTGCACGACTCCGAGGCCTGGAAGGCCACCCTGGCCAAGAACAACTGGGATGACGCCTTCCTCTCCGGCGACGGTTTCAAGACCTTCCTCACCGAGGACATCGCCAAGGTCAAGACCACGCTGACCGAGATCGGCCTGGTCAAGTAACAATGTCCGTCCAAGTAAGCACGCCCGCCAAGCGGCCCACGGGGGAGATCCTCTTCGCCCTGGTGTTCGTGAGCGTGGGCGCGGCAGGCCTCCTGGCGGCGGGGTCCATCCCGATCCCGCCGTCGGAGACCGGCATCGGCCCGCGGGCCTTCCCCTACATCGTGTGCAGCATGCTGGTCCTCGTAGGCACCGGCATCGTCGCCCAGGTCTTCCGTGGCAAGGTGGGCCATGCCGAGGAAAGCGAAGACCTCGACGTCACGGCCAAGACCGACTGGATTGCGCTGGCGAAACTCGTCGGCTTCGTGGTGCTGCACATCTTCCTGATCGAACCGGCCGGCTGGCCCGTTGCCGCGGCTGTGCTTTTCAGCGGAGCCGCGTGGACCCTCGAGGCCAGGCCGCTCTGGAAGGCGGTCATCATTTCCGTGCTCCTGGCGCTCGTGCTGCAGTACGTCTTCGGCGGACTGCTGGGCGTGTCCCTGCCGCCGGGTCCCCTGCTTGAGGGGGTGCCGTTCTTCCATGGATAGCTTCACGATGCTCCTCGAAGGCTTCTCGACGGCGCTGCAGCCGGTCTATCTGCTGTACGCCCTGGGCGGGGTTTTTGTCGGCACCGCCGTCGGTGTGCTGCCCGGCATCGGTCCGGCGATGACCGTCGCGCTGCTGATGCCGATCACCTATTCGCTGGATCCCGCGGCCGCCCTGATCGTGTTTGCCGGCATCTATTACGGCGGCATGTACGGCGGTTCCACCACCTCCATCCTGCTCAATACGCCGGGCGAGTCGTCCTCGATCGTCACCGCGCTCGAGGGCAACAAGATGGCCAAAGCGGGTCGGGGCGCGGCCGCACTCGCGACGGCGGCAATCGGCTCGTTCGTCGCCGGCACCATCGCGACGGTGCTGCTGACGTTCCTGGCACCCGTCGTCGCGGAACTGGCCGTGGGATTGGGACCCGTGGACTACGTCGCCCTCATGGTGGTGGCGTTCCTCACCGTCGGGGCACTGCTGGGCGCCTCCGTGCTGCGCGGCCTCGCCTCGCTGGCCCTCGGGCTGTTCATCGGCATGATCGGCATCGACGACAGCACCGCGCAACAGCGTTTCACCTTCGACAACCCCACGCTGGTGGACGGCATCGACATGGTGCTCGTGGCCGTGGGTCTCTTCGCCCTCGGTGAGGCCCTGTACGTGGCGTCGAAGCTGCGGCACGGTCCGGTCGAAGTCATCCCGGTCAGCAAGGGCAAGAATGCCTGGCTGTCCAAGGAGGACTGGAAACGGTCCTGGAAGCCGTGGCTGCGGGGCACATTCATCGGATTCCCCATCGGCACGGTGCCGGCGGGCGGCGCGGACGTGTCCACGTTCCTGTCCTACGCCGCGGAGCGGAAACTGGCCAAGGGCCCGAACAAAGCACAGTTCGGCAAGGGCGCGATCGAGGGCGTGGCCGGTCCGGAGGCGGCGAACAACGCCGCGGCGGCCGGTGTCCTGGTCCCGCTGCTGACGCTCGGAATTCCGACGACGGCGACTGCGGCCATGATGCTCACCGCGTTCCAGCGCTACCAGATCCAGCCCGGGCCCCTGCTCTTCGAGAACCAGGGTGCGCTGGTGTGGACCCTGATCGCCTCGCTGTACGTGGGCAACCTGATGCTGCTGGTGCTCAATCTGCCCCTGGTCGGCCTGTGGGTGAAGATCCTGCAGATCCCGCGGCCGTACCTGTACTCAGGCATCCTCGTCTTCGCGGCGCTGGGCGCCTTCTCGGTGAACTTTGCCGCGGCCGACGTCGGCATCCTGCTGGTGGTCGGAATCCTGGGCTACTTCATGCGCCGCTACGGCTATCCCGTGGCGCCGATGGTTGTGGCGATGATCCTTGGGCCGATGTTCGAAGTGCAGCTGCGGCGCTCGCTGCAGCTCTCGCAGAACGATCCCACGGCACTGTTCTCCTCGCCGTTCGCGGTGGTTGTGTACGCCTCAATGGCACTGATCTTCGCAGGCTCCTGGTGGCTTCGCCGCCGCCAGAGCGCGCTGGAGGCCGCGCCAGTGAAAGAGGAGTTGTCCGTCTAGGCCGGATGCCGGACGCGAATGGCCGGAAGGGAAACTCCCTTCCGGCCATTCGCGTCAGAGGGGTGCCGGCGGGGCCCCGCGGGTTCCGGGGCCAGGTGTGACGCCGCCGGGCCTGCAGCCTCAGCCCCCGGGCGGCAGCGACAGGGGCGGAATGGACTCGTCCAGCAGCATCCGGATCCAGCGCTGGCCGGTGGCACGGAATTCCTCCCGGGTGGCGAAGCGGTACAGGTAGCTGCTGGCCCGCACCCAGCGGGGCCGGGCGCCGTCGAACGGATCATGCCGCAGCAGCCGCAGGGTGGGCCGGTCGGCCTCCAGCAGTTTGGCCAGGAAGGCGTAGAACCACTGCTCATGCACGGTGCGCAGCGGCAGGAACCACATCAGCCAGTCCAGGCGCAGGTGGTAGGGCGCCCACTGGCGCGGGATCCGGCGGACGTCACCGGGCTTGCCGCGGAAGCCGTACTCCCGCCAGTCCGCAGCATCGTCGGGATCCGCAGCGAGGGTGCCTTCCACCACGATTTCGATCCGCTGCTTGGTGACCGTGCCAAACGCGCCGTAGCTGTTCCCCAGCTGCCAGCGGTTGAAGGCCGCGTTCATCAGCTGGTAGTGGGAGAACAGGTTCTCGATCGGGCGGTAGCTGAGCACCACCAGGAGCACCGTGGCAAGCAGGATCACCACCAGCCAGGCGAGCGGCGCTTGGCTGCCGGTTGCCGCACCAGCCGCTGCTCCTGCGGCACCCGCGGCCGCCGCGGGAGCCGTGGCGGTGCCGGCGGCCGCGGCGTTCCAGTCGAGCGGGATCGCCGGGATGAGCGCATGCGCCACCGGGTCGCTCACTGCGGCGAAGGCGAGCAGGATCGCCATCCAGTTGAGCCAGGCGAAGTTCCCGCTCGCCACCAGCCACAGCTGCGTGAAGATGATGATTCCCGCAGCCACGCTGGCCAGCGGCTGCGGGGCGAAGAGGAAGAACGGCACCACCAGCTGCGCGAAATGGTTGCCCAGCACCTCCATCCGGTGCCACCGCTTCGGCAGCAGGTGCGCCTGCCGGCTGAGCGGCCCGGGCATCGGCTGGGTCTCGTGGTGGTAGTACAGGGCTGTGAGGTCACGCCACTCCCGGCCGCCGCGGATCTTGATCATGCCGGCGCCGAACTCCAGGCGGAACACCAGCCACGCCAGCAGGATCAGGATGGTCCGCGGCGGGGGAGTCTGGTCGGAGCCGAGGAAGGCCACAATGAAGCCCGCCTCCAGCAGCAGCATCTCCCAGCCGAAGCCGTAGAACGTCTGCCCCACGTTGACGATCGACATGTACAGCAGCCAGAGTGCCAGGAACGCCAGCAGGGGGACCCACGGCGGGCCCAGCTGCGGCAGACCCAGGACGAGCGTGGCGGCAACCCCCAACCCGCCCCAGCAGACGGCCCGCAGCAGCCGGTCAGAGTAGCGCCAGCTGAACAGGGTGGGCCTGCGCAGGCGGCTGGAGCGTGCCAGGAAATCCGGCACCGGCAACAGCCCGCGCTCGCCGAGGAGAGCCGGGAACTGGTTCAGCGAGGACAGGAACGCCACGAAGTAGACCGTGGCGACGCCGCGCTGCAGCACCTGCCGGGCGAACTCATACTCCGGCGCGTCAAACCAGGCCGTCCACTCCACGATCCCCACGTTACGCCTGCGGTCCGGGGCGTCAATGCGCGGCGGCGCGCCTGGGTAATGCTTAGAACTGGTGGGACGCGCTTACGCCTTCATTCTGATTCTTGATGTCCACGCTGACCCGTCCCAGTACCGGAAAGGAGCCACTTCCTCCGGGTCCGGGTAAAAACCTGGCAGCAGTGCCCCGGCTCTGGACTGAGCTGATGCTGGTTCGCTGGCGGAAGGCAGCGCGTCTTCGTCGAAGGAAAGATCTATGACAGCCGCCTGCAGGGCCGGCTTCGGGGCCGTCCGGTGGGCCAGCAGCCGTTGCCGTTCCGCTGCTTTTTCTGCCCGGACTCTTTCCGCCTCGGCGCGCTTCTCTTCCTTGGCGCGCTCGGCTTGCCCGCGCTTTATTTCCGCGGCCCGTACTTTCTCCTGGGCGGCGTCGGACTTCTCCTGTTCAAGTTCCTGTTGCCGGTGCTGGATCCGGGTCAGGGCCTCCCGGAGGCCGGGGACGCTGGCGTCTTCCGCCAGGATTTTCTCAAGGTCCGCTGTTGCGCGCGCGAACGCGCCCTCGGCGAGGCTGATCTCGGAACGGAGAGCCAAAGACTGAAACCGCAAGGCTGTCCCATACTTCTTGCCCGCCGTCAGCGACTTGATGCATTCCTTTGCAGCGACGAGTTCACCGAGCGCCAGATGTGACTTGGCCCGGAAGATTGCCAGCATCGCGGTGATTTCCGAATCAATGGCGACGCCGTTTGTGAGGCGGAGAACTTCGTTCCAGTCCTCCAGCTCGATGTAGAGGTCTGCAAGGCTCAACAGCGCGGGATAGCTCGGGTCCAGGGCCTCGACGTAGTAGACCGCCTCTTGGGTCTGGCCCTGGATCTGCAGCGCTTCGGCAAGCGCGAGTGTCGCCGCGTCGTGCGAGAGAGGCAATTCGACGGCAACGCCGCCGGCGATACCGAGCGTCAGCCGGTAGCCTGCGAGGTACTTTTGCGTGAACGCGTGCGTTTCCAATCCCCCATTAAGGGAGAGTGCAGCGCGCAGGTACCCGACCGCCGTGTCCGTCCGTCCGTGGATGAGGTGCCGCAGACCGAGCAGAACATTTGCCAGCTTTGCGTATTGCGGGTGGGCCAGAACGGCCTCATCGAGGTTCAGCGCTTCCGGCTGGGAGACAAAGGTGAAAAGGAACTTTTCCTCCTTTGGTGCAAACATCCCTGGTCGCGCCGTCGCCATTGCCGCGGCCGATGTCGGCGTTCTGACCGGCGCGGGCCTTGACGAGGCCGGGGCCTTTCTCGCTGCAACCTTCCGTCCACCCACATACGTGCTTACTCCGCCGGTGGATACCCGAACACGCACCCCGGGCATCACCTTGAACGACGAGCTTTTCTTGAAACCCACTATTCCCCCTTGGACATTGACATACTGCGCCGGAACTCGGACGCCTCGGCTTCTTCCCTGAATTCGAGTGTTGTTGCCCCAACAATTCTTCGCACCGCTTCACGCACCTCGTGAGGGGTGGCGTAGAAAAACTCCCTGCGTAGGTTGACCCGGTTCACGCGCCGTTCTTCGAATTCCCGGTGCAGCTGCCCCTCCAAACCAGCGGCGTCGTCACTGAAGAAGAGGACGTGAACGTCGTACAGGAATGGAACGCCCGCGCCGCTGAGTTCACGGATTCGCTCCGTCGGCTCAAGGCGACGCGTCATGCCGATTTTCACGATCCGGTCGCCGAAGGCCCCGAGATTCGATATTACATAGACGTAGCCGGCCCTGGCGTTGGCTTCCCGGTTTTCGATGTCGCGAAGGTTGAGTTCGGCTTGTTCGAGCCGCTCCTGCATCGTAGCGATGGCAAAGGCGTCCCCGCTGTTGATCGCTATCTGCAGAGCGGCTTCGTATTGATCGCGTTCCTTCTCGAATTTTTCACGGGCTTTCTGGAGCTCACGTTCAACCTTTTCCTGCTCGCGAAGCTCGTCTCGGACGGCCCTCTGGGTTTCGCGCTCTTCAGCGACCTTCAGGTGGTAGTCAGCGGTGAGCCGGATTTCAGCGAGACGGAGTTCGTGATATTCCTCCGTGATCTGAATGGCCATACTTCGACCAAGTTTCTGAATCGAGTCTTTGGCCCGCATCAGCCTTGAGATGGTCGGCTCAAGGTTGTGGCTGCGGACGGTACGGATACAGTTGTCGGATTCGGCGTTATATGCGCGGAGCATGAGTCGGCATTGTTCACGGACCATCCGGGCTCCATCTTGCAGGCTGCCATTCACTGCCCAGTTGGCGGCTCCTGTTACGCCCCGCTCCTTCGCCGTTTCTTTGACCTTCGAGCGCAACAGGTCGAGGCGGTCCTTGTATTGGATTGCGTCGTCCAGCGGGTGCGCGAACTCGTAGATGCCGAGATCTTGAAGGAGTTTGATCTCCCGCGTCTCGACAATCATGGATTCGAGTTCCCTTAGCACTGCTTCTTTTTCCCGGATGCGGTGCTCCAGATCGTGGAGATCATTGATGTGCTGCTGGTCGGGGGCCGGGGGCAAGAGTCCCGGCGCCGGGTCGGCCGGAGTCTCCCCGCCCAGGGACACACCATGCTCAGCGAGGAATGATTCGAGACCGCCAGTCCAGCCCTGCGATACGCTGCGGACCTTCCAATCACCGTTTCTGCGGTAGATCTCGCCCATCACAGCCACATTTTCGCTGGACAGGTCCGACGCGGGGATTTCGAAAGACACTCCGGACGGTGATTTGATGAGCAGGCGCAGGTCTCCCAGTTGGCCAAGGACTTGATCTGAAGCATCCAAGCTGGCGGCTATTGCGATTCGGTGGACAACTTCAGGGATTTGGGAAAGCGAAATCGTCGCTGAGTGTTCCTGGACGCCGGTTCCCGCGGATTTCCGGCCCATGTATTCAACTGCGCCGTCGAGATATTGCGGCTGATTGTAGAAAACGAGCGCCTCGTTGGACGGAACTTTTCCGTGTGAATCGACCATGATCAAGAAGAGGTCTACCTCAGAATGCGAAAGGGAAGACTGCCATTGGAGATCGACCGAAAGTCTTTCGCCGTTGCGTGTCGGCAGAGTCGAATTTCCACCCTTGTTCAGGATTGAGTGCGGCATTCACCGAACATATAACAACGGACCGACACTTTCCCGCGGGAGACATCAGCCGGCATGCAGCCCCGGAGCACTGAATTAGGCGGGCCGCGGCAGTGCCATGAAATCGTTCGGTTCCAGGACACAGCTGGTGTCCAGGCTGCCGCTGAGGGGGAACCACCCCGGCGTGCGTCCAAAGTTGAACACGCGGACCAGGTGGTAAACCTCCGCGCGGTCTTTGGACACCTTGAGTTCATTGCGGCTGACGAAGAACGGCGTTTCCGCCCGCGACCTTGTGGTCTTAACCTCGATCAGTTTCTCCTGGCCGCTCACCTCGAAGGACAAGATATCGAAGCCGCGCCCGTCACCTTCGGTCTGGCTGACGTGATCGATCCGCCCCGCGAGGTTGCTCTTACCCGCCCTTACAAGGCGCCGGTATTCCAGGTCCGCCACGGCGAGTTCGCCGGCCAGTCCGAGGGCACGGTTCCTCGCTTCAATCGCTGCGTAGTCCGGGCTGCCGATCCTGCCCTGCGAGGGTCCTGAATGCTCGGGGAAAATAATCGTCGGCGTGGCGGCGCTGGTGAAATCCAGGGGGCCTTCGCTGTCCTGCCCCGGAGCCTGCAGCGCCTCGGCCAGGATCAGTTCAACGAGGGACGGGCTGGAGGAGAGCTGGGCTTGCACTTCCGGGACCAAGGACTGCTGATAGTTCTTGGCGGGCTGATAGCCCCGGACGGGACGGAGTCCCAGTTTCATCAACACAGCCGAGATGTTCTGGTGCTTGAACTCAATGGCGGACTCGGACCGGTTGGAGAGCAGCGGCAGGAGCGCCTTCCTGAACGCGCTTTTGACGTACGGCGTCCCCGAGACCTCGAGTCGAAGCATCTCCAAATAGCTCCGCACGGTGGCCGCGACTTCGGCATTCGACCATGCCGTTTGTTTTTCGGCCAAGGCCGCCCCCAGTCTTGAGTTGTCCGCTTTCGGCCCAGGCTACAACACGTTTCCGCCGTCTGTTCGCCACCGTCCCGCGTGCGGGGAACCCGAGCACCGAACAGGGTGCGGGATACTTGAAGCATGCAGCCGCGCAAGATCGTCCTCCTCGGGTCCACCGGTTCCATCGGCACACAGGCGATTGACGTCGTCGACGGCGCCCCGCACCTCTTCGAAGTCGTGGCACTCAGCGCCGGCGGCGGCAACCCCGAACTCCTCGCCCGGCAGGCCGTCCACACCCGGGCCCGGGCCATCGGCGCCGCGGCCGGCGACGCGAAAGCCCTTCAGGCACTGATCGACGACGCCGCCAGCGCGGCCGGCGTCACCGGCTACCGTCCCGAGATCATCACCGGACCCGACGCCTCCACCCGGATCGCTGAGATCGAGGCCGATGTGGTCCTCAACGGCATCACCGGCTCCATCGGGCTCGCACCCACCCTGGCCGCGCTCAAGTCCGGCGCCACCCTGGCCCTGGCCAACAAGGAATCCCTGATCGTTGGTGGCGCCCTGGTCAAGGCAGCGGCCCGGGAAGGCCAGATCGTCCCGGTCGATTCCGAACACTCCGCCATCGCCCAGTGCCTGCGCTCCGGCACCGCTGCCGAGGTGGACCGGCTGATCCTCACGGCGTCCGGCGGCCCCTTCCGCGGCAAAACCCGGGACGAGCTGCACCAGGTGTCCCCGCAGGACGCCCTGGCACACCCCACTTGGGACATGGGCCTTATGGTCACCACCAACTCCGCCAGCCTGGTCAACAAAGGCCTGGAAGTGATCGAGGCGCACCTGCTCTTCGACATCCCGCTGGAGAAGATCGACGTGGTGGTCCACCCGCAGTCCGTGGTCCACTCGATGGTCCAGTTCATCGACGGCTCCACGATCGCCCAGGCTTCGCCGCCGGACATGCGCCTGCCCATCGCCCTGGGCCTCGGCTGGCCGGACCGGGTCGCGAAGGCATCCCAGCCGTGCGACTGGAGCAAAGCCACCAGCTGGACGTTCGAGCCGCTGGACACCGCGGCGTTCCCCGCCGTCGGGCTGGCGAAGGATGCCGCCAAACGGGGGAGCACCTTCCCGGCTGTGTTCAATGCCGCAAACGAGGAGGCCGTGATGGCGTTCCATGCCGGCCGGATCCGGTTCACCGACATCGTCGATACCATCGAAGCAGTCCTCAGCGAACACACAGGATCCTCAGGGCTGACAGTGGAGTCCGTGCTGGATGCTGAACGATGGGCACGCGCCCGCACCCACGAACGTTTAGCCGTCAAAAGCGTCTAGAAAGCAGCAGATCGAAGCATGAGCCCCGTCCTCCTCTTTATCCTCGGTGTCGTCTTTGTGGCGATCGGCATCGCCGTGTCCATTGCCCTCCATGAAGTGGGCCACCTGCTGCCGGCCAAGCTCTTCAAGGTCCGCGTCACCAAGTACATGATCGGTTTCGGACCCACCGTCTGGTCCCGCAAGAAGGGCGAGACAGAATACGGTTTCAAGGCCATCCCGCTGGGCGGCTTCGTCTCCATGATCGGCATGTACCCGCCGAACAAGGAGGACGGCACAGTGCGTCCCTCCAGCACCGGCATGTTCCAGTCCCTCGCCTCGGACGCCCGCTCCCTGGCCCATGAGGAAGTCGGCCCCGGGGACGGCAACCGCGTCTTCTACAAGCTGCCGGTCTGGAAGAAGATCATCATCATGCTCGGCGGCCCTGCCATGAACATGCTCATCGGGCTCGGGCTGACGGCCGTGCTGCTGATGGGCTTCGGCATTGCAGCCCAGACCACCACCATCGCCGACGTCTCCAAATGCCAGGTCAAGGCCGGCGAAACGGTGAACCCGGACTCGGCCGACTGCAAGCCCACCCCGGCCGCCGCCGCGGGCCTGCTGCCCAACGACGTCATCACCTCCTTCGACGGCAAAGCCGTGACCAGCTGGGACGAACTCACCGCCTGGATCCGCGCGTCCGCGGGCCGGCAGGTCAGCATCACGGTGGAGCGCGACGGCGCCCCGGTCACCACCACCGTCACACCGGTCCTCTCCTCACGTCCCGTGGTCGGCGACGACGGCCGGCAGGCCAAGAGCGCCGACGGAACCCTCCAGTACCAGGACGTCGGCTTCCTGGGCATCGGCGCGCAGACTGCGCTCGTGCAGCAGCCGGCGTCGACGGTTCTGCCGATGGCCGGTGAGAACATCAAGCAGATCGCCGGAGTCGTCGTGAACCTCCCGGCGCGCGTGGCCGGGGTCGCGAAGGCGGCCTTCAGCGAAGAGCCCCGCGACCCCAACGGACCCATCAGCGTGGTCGGTGTGGGGCGGGTGGCCGGCGAGGTCGCCGCGATGGAGCAGGTTCCGATGCAGTCCCGGGTGGCCACCCTGGTGGGGCTGCTGGCCGGACTCAACTTCGCCCTGGCCGTCTTCAACCTCATCCCTTTGCTTCCGCTCGACGGCGGCCACGTGGCCGGCGCGCTCTACGAAGGCGCCCGACGCCGGATCGCCAAGCTCTTCGGCCGCCCGGACCCCGGCGCGTTCGACATCGCCAAACTGCTCCCCGTCACCTACGTGGTGGCAGTGCTGCTGATGGGTATGGGCGCCCTGCTGATCTACGCGGACATCGTCAAGCCGGTCAACCTCTTCGGCTGACCCGGCCGGCCCCGCGGCCCGGCGGCCTTCTGACCTGGCTGCCCCGGCGGCCTTTTGGCCTGCGGAAATGTCCCGTTAGGTTCAGGACGGTATTGACCGAAAACAGGACGAGGAAGACGGCCCACGCGGATCGCTGGAGGTCCCCGAGCGGCCACCACAGGAACATCTGTGCCCAGAAGTACAGGATGACGTAGGGGATCAACAGTCCAGGTTTGGGCGGTGAACGCCATTCCACCCGGCGCCAGAGATCGAGATAGCTGCCAAAGAGCGCCCAGGTGCCGAGCAGGAGCGGACCCACAAAAAGCCGCCAGGACTGATCTCCGGCGAGGAGCCAGAGGCCGAGGGGGAGCCCCAGCCCTGCGACGGCGTAGGCCAGCCAGCCGGAGCGATCCGCGAGCCGGGGACGCCAGCGCCGGGCGGCGAAGAATGCGGCGAGCACGGCCTGGGAACCGAGGCCGAAGGTGATGAACGCTGCTTCCGCTGGTGTTATCACCCTGTCACCTCCCCGGCGTCCTGGCTGATGTGCCCCAGACTGGACCGACGCGGTGGTCCTGTCAACCGCGATTCCCGGATCGACGCAGGGATGAGCTGGCTGTCTGGGCTGGCGTCTCGGGCGTCTCGGGCCCGCATTGCCTGCAGCCGGCTTCACCCAGCGGCCAGGGGGCACTATGGCGCGGTTCGGCGTCGAAATGGACAGCGGTGTCCGGCGTTTCGTGTCAAAGTGCCCCCGGGCGGCGCCAGATGCCCTGCCAGCTATGTGCGCCCATCGGCCCAGCCGCCCAGCCAGCCAGATGCCCTGCCAGCCAGCCGGCAGCCCGGCCAGCGAGCCCGCCGGTCCGGCCTGGTGCGGCCCCGCCGGGTCGATTAACCGGATCGGGCTGTTTGTCTCTTATCAGCCTATTTCGGCTAATTTTCAGTAATCAGTTGAAAATGATTGATTCTCAAAGATCAGCCCTTTAGGGTGGGGCTATGTACGTGATGACCATCGACCAGCGCGGCAGCAGCGCCGACGTCGACCGTGTTCCCGGACTCCTGGCGGAGCTGGCAGGGCTGTCGACCGCCGGGCGCTTCGAGCGTTCAGTGGGCGATGAAGTCCAGGGCGTTGTGGAGCGCCCGGACGAAGTCGTGGAGATTGCCCTGCATGCCCTGCGCAGCGGCCGCTGGTACGTAGGCATCGGAGTCGGGGCGGTGGACCTGCCGCTGCCTGCCAGTCCGCGGGAAGGATCCGGGCCGGCGTTCGTGGCGGCCCGCGCGGCTGTCGACAGGGCCAAGGCAGGGTCCGCCCATGTGCCCATCGCCATCGTCTCCGGAGGCCTGCGCCGGGGGGAGGCCGCGCCCTCTCCCGCGGGATCCGCCGGCGCCCGGGCCTGCGCCAACGCCGAGGCGGTGCTGCGGCTGATCGGACGGCTGGTCCAGGACCGGACGGAATCCCAGTGGAAGGTCGTGGACGTGCTGCGCTCGGTGCAGCACGGGCACTCCGGCACGCACGGCACGCAAAAAGTCGCCGCCCAAAAACTGGGAATCACCGAACAGTCGGTGAGCCGTGCGCTGCTGCGCTCCGGCTGGCAGGAAGAATGGGCCGCGAGGCCGGCGGCGGAAATGCTGCTGGACTTCGCCCACAGGACGATCACCGGCAATCACGACGCCGGCAATCACGACGCCGGCGGGCAGTCAGAAGACCGCGCCCAGGATACGGGCCGGCCCCAGCACCCGGATACCCGCATTCCGGACAGCACGGAAGGAGACCGGTGAACGCACTCTGGATCACCCTGACACTGCTCACTGCCGGCTTCGTCGGCTGGCCCGTAACGGCCCTGGTCTTCCGGCTGGCCCGGACCATCGACGACCGGCAGGACGCCGTCGCCGCCGACCCGGCCATTGACCCAGCGGCGGATGTCACCGTTGATCCCGGGGCCGCGGCTGACCCGGCCCCGGGATCAGGGACGGCCGCCACCACCCCTGTCAGCCCCGCCGCCAACACCCCCGCGGGCGCCCCGGCCACCCCGGTCAGCAGCGTCCGGATCCTGCGCGGCGGCGCGATCATCGGGGTGCTCGAGCGGCTGGCGGTCTGCCTCGCGATCCTCGCCGGCCAACCCGTCGCCATCGCCTACGTGGTCGCGATCAAGGGCCTTGGCCGCTTTGCGGAACTGAAGGAGACACCGGTCGCCGCGGAGCGTTTCATCATCGGCACCCTGACCTCGCTGCTGTGGGCGGCCGGCGTCGCCGCCCTCGCCAAGGTTCTCGTCCTCGGCTGAAGCCACCCGCCACGGCGCCCGGATGGGTAGCTGGTCAACGGGGCGATAGTGTATCTCTATGACTGTTTTTGCTGTTGAGTACGTATACGACGCCGAATCCTCCGATGCCCGCAACGCCAGCCGCCCAGCGCACCGCGAATGGACCGCAGAACTTGCCCAGGAGGGAACGCTGCTCGCCAGCGGCCCCTACGGTGACGGCGCCGGTGCCCTGCTCATCTTCAAGGCCTCCGACGAGCAGGCACTGAACGAGGTCCTCAAGCAGGACCCCTTCGCCGCGGCCGGTGCCATCTCCGGCACCCGCACGACGGCCTGGGCCCCCCTGACCGGCCTCCTGGCCGGCCACGCGGCCTAACCGTCCCCCGCCAGACCCACTTAGAAACAAGGAGTCCATGTGACCTCGGTCAGCCTGGGAATGCCGTCAGCACCGCCCCCCGTCCTCGCGCCCCGCCGGAAGACCCGCCAGATCAAGGTCGGCTCGGTCGGCGTCGGCTCCGATTTCCCGATCAGCGTGCAGTCGATGACCACGACCCCCACCACGGACATCAACGCCACCCTCCAGCAGATCGCCGAGCTCACGGCTTCCGGCTGTGACATTGTGCGCGTCGCATGCCCGTCCGCGGACGACGCCGAGGCGCTGCCGATCATCGCCCGGAAGTCCCAGATCCCCGTGATCGCGGACATCCACTTCCAGCCGAAGTACGTTTTCGCCGCGATCGAGGCCGGCTGCGCCGCGGTCCGGGTGAACCCCGGCAACATCCGCAAGTTCGATGACCAGGTCAAGGAAATCGCCCGCGCGGCGAAGGACCACGGCACCTCGATCCGGATCGGCATCAACGCCGGATCGCTGGAGCCCGGAATCCTGAAGAAATACGGCAAGGCCACCCCGGAGGCCCTCGTGGAATCCGCCGTGTGGGAAGCCTCGCTGTTCGAGGAACACGGCTTCCACGACTTCAAAATCTCGGTCAAGCACAATGACCCGGTCATCATGGTGGCCGCCTACGAGATGCTCGCGGAGCAGGGCGACTGGCCCCTGCACCTCGGTGTCACCGAGGCCGGCCCGGCGTTCCAGGGCACCATCAAGTCGGCCACGGCCTTCGGCGCCCTGCTTTCCCGCGGCATCGGCGACACCATCCGCGTTTCCCTTTCCGCCCCGCCGGTGGAGGAAATCAAGGTCGGAAACCAGATCCTGCAGTCGCTCAACCTGCGCCCGCGCAAGCTCGAGATCGTCTCCTGCCCGTCCTGCGGACGCGCCCAGGTGGACGTGTACACGCTGGCCGAGCAGGTCACGGCCGGTCTGGAAGGCATGGAGATCCCGCTGCGCGTGGCCGTCATGGGCTGCGTCGTCAACGGACCGGGCGAAGCCCGCGAAGCGGACCTCGGAGTCGCCTCGGGCAACGGCAAGGGCCAGATCTTCGTGCGGGGCGAAGTCATCAAGACTGTCCCCGAGAACCAGATTGTTGAGACACTGATCGAAGAAGCCATGCGTATCGCCGAAGAGATGGGGGAGGCCGATGGCGAAGATGCTGTCAAGGGTAGCCCCGTGGTTAGCGTCTCGTAAGGACGGCGCCGCTCCCGGCGTCGCTGTCCGGACCCTGGGGGGTTCGGACACCGCCCAGCTGGTTGATCTGGCGCGGCAGGACGCCGTCGCCAATGTCTTCATCCTGTCCCACCTGGCAACGTCCGGTTCGGCGGCGCCCACCACCGGCGGCGCCAGCATCCTCGGCGTGTTCGACGGCGGCACGCTCCTGGGAGCCTGCTGGGCCGGCGCCAACCTGGTGCCGGTGCAGCTGGACCCGGGGCTTGCCGGCACGGTCGCTGCGTCCGCGCACCGCTCCGGGCGCCGGTACGCCTCGATCTTCGGCCCGGCCGACACGGTCCTGGCCCTGTACGCCGGGCTCGAACAGTTCGGCCAGACGGCCCATGAGATCCGCGCAGACCAGCCGCTGATGACAATTGCCGGGCCGCCCGCAGTGCCCCCGAACGAGCAGCTTGGCTTCGGCCAACTTGCGGACTTCGACCGGATCCTGCCCGCGTGCGCGGCGATGTTCGAAGAGGAAGTCGGCTATTCGCCGTTCCTCGGCGGCCGGGAGTACTACAGCCGCCGCGTCAAGGGCCTGATCCGCGAAGGGCACTCCATGGTCCACCTGGGCCCCGGGGGCGAGGTGGTCTTCAAGGCCGAGCTCGGCGCGGTCACCCCCGAGGTGACGCAGGTCCAGGGGGTCTGGATGAACCCGGAGTACCGCGGGAAGGGCCTCAGCGCCGGCTACATGGCCGCCGTCGTCGATCTCGCCCAGACCCTCGCCCCGGTCACGAGCCTCTACGTGAACAACTTCAACACCCGGGCGCGCGCCACCTACGAGCGGGTGGGCTTCCGCCAGGTAGGGACTTTCGCCACTGTTCTTTTTTAACACCAGTTCCCTTCTGCCCCAGGAATTAACAGCCATAACGGAAAATATCTGGATGCGGACTCTTGTTTTAGTGCCCTGGGTCACATAGGTTCGAGCTAGCCGTGTCGCATGGGCACGTGTTTCCCCGGGTCAGTTGCCGGGGATGCAGACGCCCTTGAGGGCAACACAACGGAACTCACAGCCAATATTTTGGCGGTGCTGGGGCCGCAGAGCCACGCCATGACAGGATGACCAGCCGGAAACGGCCAGGGGCTTCCGTCAGTTATGGCGTGGCTCTTCCGTGTCCGGGCTGACGGTAGATTAGTACCTAGACGCGTGTGCCGGTTTCTCCGGTTTTATAGTTTTGCCCGCACTTTCCCAGAAACGGATAGATAACCAGTGGTCCTTCGACTCTCCAAGCTGTTCCTGCGCACCCTGCGTGAAGATCCCGCCGACGCCGAAGTGGCCAGCCACCGGCTCCTCGTCCGCGCCGGATACATCCGCCGGGCCGCCCCGGGCATCTACACCTGGCTTCCGCTGGGACTGAGCGTGCTCCGGAAGGTGGAGACGGTCATCCGCGAAGAGATGGCTGCCATCGGCGCCCAGGAAGTGCACTTCCCGGCCCTGCTGCCCAAGGAGCCCTACGAGGTCACCAACCGCTGGACCGAATACGGCGAGGGCATCTTCCGGCTCAAGGACCGCAAGGGCAACGACTACCTGCTGGCGCCCACGCACGAGGAAATGTTCACCCTGCTGGTCAAGGACCTGTACTCCTCGTACAAGGACCTGCCGCTGAGCATCTACCAGATCCAGAACAAGTACCGCGACGAGGCACGCCCCCGGGCAGGCCTGCTGCGCGGGCGCGAATTCATCATGAAGGACTCCTACTCCTTCGACGTCGACGACGCCGGCCTGGACGCCAGCTATGCGGCGCACCGCGGCGCCTACCTGAAGATCTTCGAGCGCCTCGGCCTCGAGGTCATTCCGGTCGCTGCCACGGCCGGCGCCATGGGCGGCTCCAAGAGCGAGGAATTCCTGCATCCCACCGAGATCGGCGAGGACACCTTCGTCCGTTCCGCCGGCGGCTACGCGGCCAACGTCGAGGCCGTCACCACGGTGGTCCCCGCGGACATCGACTTCAGCAACGCCCCCGCCGCCGAGGTACGGGACACCCCGGACACCCCCACCATCGATACGCTCGTGGACGCCGCCAACCTCCTGGTGCCCCGTGCCGACGCCGACGGCGGCGCCTGGACTGCCGCTGACACCCTCAAGAACGTCGTCCTCGCCGTCACCCTGCCAACCGGCGAACGCCAGATCGTTGTTATCGGCGTTCCGGGGGACCGCGGCGTCGACCTCAAGCGCGTGGAAGCGAACATCGGATCCTTCCTGCCGATCGCCGGCGAAATCATCCTCGAGGCCGCCAACGAGGAAGACCTCAAGAAGCAGCCCCTCATCGTCAAGGGCTACCTCGGCCCCGGCCTGTCCCTGGACGCCCCGCTGCTGGGCACCGAGGGCGCCGCCAAGCTCCTCTACCTCGTGGATCCGCGCGTCGTCAGCGGATCCGCCTGGGTCACCGGCGCCAACGAGGCCGGCAAGCACGTCTTCGGCCTGGTCGCCGGCCGCGACTTCGGCTGGGACGGTGTCATCGAATGCACCGAGGTGCGCGCCGGCGACGAGGCCCCCGACGGCTCCGGCCCGCTGGAAACCGCCCGTGGCATTGAAATGGGCCACATCTTCCAGCTGGGACGCAAGTACGCCGAGGCCCTGGGCCTGTTGGTCCTGGACCAGAACGGCAAGCAAGTCGTCGTCACGATGGGCTCCTACGGCGTCGGCGTCACCCGCGCCGTCGCGGCCCTGGCCGAGTCCAACCACGACGACAAGGGCCTCATCTGGCCGCGCGCCGTCGCCCCGGCCGATGTCCACGTGGTGGCCGTCGGCCGCGGCGAGGAGATCTTCGCCGCCGCGGAGAAGCTGTCCCTTGAGCTGGAGGCCGCCGGCCTTGACGTGATCTACGACGACCGCCCGAAGGTATCCCCGGGCGTCAAGTTCGGCGACGCCGAACTCGTCGGCGTGCCGACCATCCTCGCCGTCGGGCGCGGGCTGGTGGACGGGGTCGTGGAGATCAAGGACCGCCGCAGCGGCAACGCCGAAAACATCGCCGTTGAGAAGGCTGTCGACTTTTGTGTCGACGCCGTCCGCAACAGCTGACGCCGCGCAGTCCTGGTAGTGGTCTCCGGACTCGAGTCGATCCAGCTCGGCACCGTGATCCTGATCGTCGTGGCGGGTCTGGCCGCTGGCTGGGTCGACGCCGTCGTCGGCGGCGGCGGGCTGATCCAGCTGCCGGCTATGCTGCTGGTGCCGGGCATCAGCCCGGTGCAGGCGCTGGCCACCAACAAGATGGGGTCCATCTTCGGCACGACGGCCAGTGCCGTCACGTACTACCGCCGCGTGCGCCCCGATCTGCGCACCGCCCTGCCGATGGCGGTGATTGCGATGGCGGGCAGCTACGGCGGTGCGGTGCTCGCGGCGAACCTTCCGGCGAGCGTGTTCAAACCGATCATCGTGGCCGCGCTGGTCGCCGTCGCGCTGTTTACCGCCTTCCGGCCCAGCGTCGGTGAGCTGACCAAGCTGCGCCACGAGGGGCACCGGCACTATCTGGTGGCGTGCCTGATCGGCGGGGTGATCGGCTTCTATGACGGCCTGATCGGCCCCGGCACCGGGTCGTTCCTCATCATCGCGCTCGTCTCGGCGATGGGTTACGCCTTCCTCGAAGCGAGCGCCAAGGCGAAAATCGTGAACGTGGCCACCAACGCGGGCGCCTTGTTGTTCTTCGTGCCGCACGGTGCCGTGCTGTGGGGGCTCGGACTGGTCCTGGGCCTGGCGAACATGGCCGGCGGATACCTCGGCGCCCGCACGGCCGTCAAGCAGGGAAACAAGTTCATCCGCATCGTTTTTCTCGCCGTCGTCGGGGCGCTGATCGTCAAGCTGGGCTCGGACATCTGGCAGGACAGCTTCGCGTAGCAGCCGCTGGCTTTGGGTCACCCGGCGCATCCGCCTGGGGGACTCCCCGGACGGAAGCCGCGGGCGTAGCATGCAGCTATGTCAGCACGTGAAGAACGCTACAGCGATGCCCTGGCGGCCGCGGCCCGGCACGCACGCCAGTGGCTTGAGAGCCAGGAAACGCGGCACGTGGGCCCGCGGGCGACCGCCGCGGACCTCGCCGCCGACTTCGGCGGCCCGCTGCCCCGGACCGGCATGCCGGCGGCGGAGGTCATTGACTACCTGGCCACCAAGGCCGAACCCGGGCTGATGGCCATGCCCTCCGGACGGTTCTTCGGCTGGGTCATCGGGGGGACCCTGCCGGCCGCGCTGGCCGCGGACTGGCTGGTCAGCGCCTGGGACCAGAACGCCGGACTGCGCTTCGCCACTCCGGCGACGGCGGCCATCGAGGAGGCCGCCGGCGCGTGGCTGCTGGAGCTGCTGGGGCTTCCCCCGGAGTCCGACGTCGGCTTCGCCACCGGTGCGACGATGGCGAACTTCACCGGGCTGGCCGCCGCACGGTGGCGCCTGCTGTCCAACGCCGGCTGGGACCTCGACGCCGACGGCCTTGCCGGCGCGCCGAAGATCCACTGCTTCGTGGGCCGGGAACGCCACGACACGATCGACCTCGGCCTGCGGTACCTGGGCCTGGGCAGGCCCACGGTTATCCCGGCGGACCGGCAGGGCCGCATCGACCCGGCGGAGCTGGACTGCGCCCTGGACCGGGCTCTGGCCGCTACGTCGGGAGGTGCGTCGGGAGGTGCGTCTGGCGGTCCCGGAGGGTCCGGTCCGTCCCCGCTGCTGGTCTGCCTGCAGGCGGGGAACCTCCATTCCGGTGCGTTCGATCCCTTCCTGGAGGCAATCGCCGTCGCCAAAGCGCACGGAGCCTGGGTCCATGTGGATGGCGCCTTCGGACTGTGGGCCGCCGCCGTCCCCGAGCTCTCCGCCCTGACCGCCGGGCTGCAGGGCGCCGATTCCTGGGGTACCGATGCGCACAAGACGCTCAACGTCCCCTACGACTGCGGCATCGCGGTGGTCCGTGACGCCCAGGCGCTGCGCTCCGCCATGGGAGTGCAGACGAGCTACCTGATCCACGACGCTGACGGCGCGGCAGACCCCTTTGAAAAGGTTCCCGAACTGTCCCGCCGGGCACGCGGGGTGCCGGTGTGGGCTGCGCTGAAATCGCTGGGCCGGGACGGGGTCGCCGCCCAGGTGCGCGGGCTGGTGCACCGGGCCCGGGAACTGGCGCAGAAACTGTCCGCGCTGGACGGCGTCGAGGTGCTCAACGACGTCGACTACACCCAGGTCTCCCTGGCCTTCGGCGACGACGCCACTACCCGAGCGGTGACGGCACGGATCATCGCTGACGGCCGGGTCTGGATGTCCGGTTCGCGCTGGCAGGACCGCGACATCCTGCGGATCTCCGTCAGCAACTGGAGCACCGACGACGCCGATGTGGCGGTCGCCGTCGCCGCCGTCCGGGACGCCGTGGCCGCGGTCCGCGGCTGACAGCAAACGGTGCTGGTCCCTGCTTCTTACCGGCTCACCCGGGCCGGGCAATCCGCACTGCCGTCACTTTGTACTCAGGGCAGCCCGTGACTTCATCCGCCATGGAGGAAGTGAGCCGGTTGACCGTGGCACCGGGGAAGTGGAATCCGGCAAACACCATGCCGGGTCCCACATCGTCGGTGATCCTCGCCCGCAGGAGCGCCGTTCCGTGCCGGCTGCCGAGCTGGACGTAGTCGCCGTCATGGAGGCCCAGCCCCGCCGCGTCGCCCGGTTCGACGTCGACCGTCTCTTCGGTCAGCAGGCGCAGGTTGTCGGTGCGTCGGGTCATGCTGCCGGAGTTGTAGTGCTCTCCCCGGCGGCCGGTGATCAGCAGGAACGGGAAGTCCTCGTCGCATTGCTCGCCCGGAGGCAGGTAGGGCCGTGCTGCCAGCCGCGCCAGGCCGTCGGGTGTGGCAAAGCGGTCCTCGTAGAGCCGTGGCGTTCCTAAGGAATCGGCAGACCCGCATGGCCAATGCAGCGGACCGTCCCGATCCAGGCGCTGATGCGATATTCCACCGAAAAGCGGTGAGACAGAGGCGCATTCCGCCATGGCTTCGGCCGGTGTCGGGCATCCCAGGTCCGCTCCCATGCGTGCCGCGACGTCGCGGAGCACAGCAAAGTCACTGTGGGCGCCGTTTGGGGGCGCCACGGCCTCGCGGACCCGCTGGAAACGCCGGTCGAAGTTGACGAAGGTGCCGTCCTTCTCCAGCCATGCGGCCACCGGAAAGACGACGTCGGCGGCGGCAGCCGTCGGGGAGAGGAACAGATCGTTGCAGATCACGAGCGGGCAGGCTGCCAGTGCGGAGCGCACCGCAGTGCTGTCCGGGTCGGTGGTGAGCACGTCCTCCCCGATCACCCACAGCGCCTGCAACGCCCCGCTGCGGGCTGCTGCAAACATCTGCGGGATCCGCAGTCCCGGACGGCTGGGAATTTCGGACTGCCAGGCCTCTGCGAACCGGGACCGCGCTGCCGGATCGATGACCCTCTGGTAGCCCGGCAGCAAATCGGGCAGGGCTCCCATATCCGAGGCGCCCTGAACGTTGTTTTGTCCGCGCAGCGGGTTCACCCCTCCGCCGGATCCGGGCCCAACGGCTCCGCGCAGGAGAGCCAGGTTGGAAAGGGTCCGGACCCCGTCCGTCCCATGCAGATGTTCGGTCACCCCGAGTCCATAGAAGATCGCCGGAGCCCGCGACTGCCCATACATCAGGGCAGCGCGGACGAGATCCTCCGCGGGGACGCCGGAAATTTCGGCGACGCGGTCCGGCGGGTAGTCGCCGAGCAGCCCGTGCAGTTGGTCGTAGCCGCTGGTGTGGCTGTCGAGGAAATCATGGTCCACCAGTCCCTCCCGGACCAGGACGTGCGCGAGGCCGTTAAATACGGCCACGTTGGTTCCCGGCCGCGGCCGAAGGTGGACATCGGCGTGCCGGGCCAGTGAAGTGCGCCGCGGATCCACCACCACCAGGCGGGCGCCCGCCAGGACCCGCTGGAAGATCCGCGAGCCGACGACAGGGTGGGCCGACGTCGGATTGGCGCCGACGAGGAGGATCGCGTCGCACCGGTCGAGATCATCGAACGGATTCGTGCCCCCGCCCAGCCCGAACGTGGCGGCCAGGCCCGCAGCGGAGGGGGCGTGGCAAAGCCGCGCACAGTTGTCCACGTTGTTGGTGCCCATGACAGCCCGGGCGAACTTCTGGGCCAGATAGTTCTCCTCGTTGGTGGCCCGGGCCGAGGAAATGAGGGCGAATCCATCCGGGTCTTCGCCCCGGATGTCCGCCAGTCGGGCGGCCACGTAGGCGGTGGCTTCATCCCATGACGTGGCCGTCAGCATCCCGTCCTTGCGGATCAGCGGCGTTGTCAGACGGTCCGCGGAGCCGAGGAACGTATGCGCGAACCGACCTTTGACACACGCGTGGCCGCGGTTCACCGTGCCGTCTGCGGCTGGCCGGACGGTCATGATCACATTGTCACGGGTCGAGACTTCCAGACTGCAGCCGACCCCGCAATACCCGCACGTGGTGCGGGTTTGCCGCTCGATCGGCAGCAAGTTGAGCAGCCCAGGCTCGGACAATGCACCTGTGGGGCAGGTGTCGACGCACGCCCCGCACGAAACACAATCGGACTCCGCCCAGGGACCGCCAGTTCCCGGCGCCACCACAGTGGCGGCCCCGCGGCCCACCAGCGTCAGGGCAAACGTGCCCTGGATCTCCGCGCAGGCGCGGACGCAGCGACCGCAGGCGATGCAGAGATCCCGGTCAAGCTTGACGTACGGGTGGGAGTGGTCGACTCCGCGCTCCGAAGGCGTGACGGAGGAGGCCGGGGTGGCCACTCCATAGTCGGCGCATTGCCGGACAAGTTCGCTGCGGTCGGCCGGCACATCCAGCGCCCGGGGCGGCAGCCCAGCGACGATGGACTGCAGGGCCTCCCGCCGCATTTCCCGGGATCCCGCGACGGCGATGCGCATTCCTTCCTCAGCCGGCGTGCTGCAGGCGGCAGCCGGACCCCTGCCGGCAACGTCGACGAGGCAAGTCCGGCACGAAGCGACCGTCGTAAGCCGGTCATCGTGGCAGAGTGTCGGGAGGGCCAGGCCGGCCGTCCGCACCGCGTCTAGGAGCGTAGCACCGGCATCGACCTCGACCTCGCGGCCGTCGACAAGGACTCTCACGGTTGCCATCCGTCCAGGCGGTAGACACGGGCGAGGCTCTGCACCGCGGCGGGCACCCGGCGGCCGAAGGCGCAGAGGCTGCCCGCCGCCATCGTGCGGAGCACCTCGCCCCGTTCGCGGCGGACAGCCGGATCATCAGGAGGCTCCAGCAGGGCACGGCCACGCCAGGACCCCACCCGGCAGGGCGAACACTGTCCGCAGCTTTCCGCCGCCGCAAAGTCCCACAGGTTACGCAGCACCTCCAGGCCCGAAAGCCGGTCATCGAAGGCAACGATTCCCGCATGGCCGAGCGCTGCGCCATGTCTGGAGAGTCCGGCCTCGCTCAACGGGGTGTCGAGGTCGTCGGGGCCGACAAAACCGCCCAGCGGTCCGCCGATCTGGAGGGATCTCAGGGTTGCGCCGTCTCGAAGGCCGCCGCCGAGTTCCTCCACGATCCTTCGCAGCGGTGTGCCGATCTGCACCTCGTAGGCTCCGGGCCGGCGAAAGCGCTCGGACAGGCAGACGAGCACTGTGCCGGCCTCGTCCGCGGTCCCCAGCGCGGCGTATGCGCGCCCACCGTGCTGGACGATCCACGGGAGCGCGCTGAGCGTTTCCACGTTGTTGACCACTGTGGGCCGGCCGCGCAGTCCGCTTTTGGTGGGATACGGCGGACGGGGCCGCACCACGCCGCGCAGCCCTTCAATCCCGTTCAGCAGTGCCGTCTCCTCGCCGGAGACATAGGATCCTGCACCTTCCACCACCTGGAGCTCGAGGCTGAAACTCTTGCCCCCTGCCCCGGGGCCGAGGAATCCGGCGGCGTGTGCTTCAAGCAGGGCCTCCCGCAGCCGGGCGGCGGCGACAGGGTACTCCGAGCGGACGAACACGATTCCGGTGGCCGCCCCGACAGCGAAACAGGCCAAGGCAAGCCCCTCGAGCACCCGGTGCGGGTCCTGTTCCATCAAAAGCCTGTCCGCATACGAACCGGGATCACCCTCGTCGCCGTTGGCCACGACCACCCGGGGGCCGGGGTGCTCGAGGGCGGCCCGCCACTTGGCAGCAGCGCTGAACCCGGCTCCGCCACGTCCCCGTAAACGCGCTGACTCCACCTGGCCGAGGACCTCCTGGGGCGCTCCGGCGGCGAGAACGCCGGGCCACGCCGACCACGGCTGCGCAGTTCCCACCAGCCCGGCTGTCAGCACCGGGACCGGACTGTCGATGTGAACCGGAATGGGCGGGGCCTTTCGCGCCGATTCCCCCCGCAATTGTGCCGCCAGATCGGCCCCGGCGCGGGCCTGTTCGCCGTCGAGGGCCGCGGGACCGGCGAAGCAATAGCCCAGGCAGCGCACCGCCTGGAGCGAGACGGAGCCGTCCGCGCTCCGTCCGTCCGCCTCCACCCCGAGTGCCGCTTCCACCTGGGCCACATGGGCTCCGGCTGTCGCTGCGAAGCACGCGGCGGCGGTGCAGACCCGGACGTGCCGGGCTCCATGCTGCGCGGAGAAATCGCTGAAGAACGACGCCGGCCCCCGGACCGCCGCCGCGGGCAAGCCGAGCGCCCGGGCAATGGCCGTCGGTGCGGCGTCCGGTGACCGGAGCAGGTCCCTGACGTCCGCGATCGGCCGGTGGAAGCGGGCCGCATACCGGAGAAACGGATCTTCGCTGATCCGGCCCTCGGGCCCTTCGGACACGGCGTTTGAACGCCCCTCAGAGGGTTCCTGCATGCGTCCCACCCTCGGCCGGAGCCCGGGGACGGGCAAGAGCCGAAAGTCCCGGAACACAGCGGCGGGCCGGGCACTGGAGGCCGGCCAGCTCCAAGCCGCGGTCCGCCGGGCCGTACCTAGCCGGGCTCGGGCAGCGCGTGTGGCCCGGGGATGTCCGGCAGGGAGCCGCCCGCCAGCGTGCTGGCCACCCACAGGTAGCGGGCAACGGCGCCACCACGGCGGGACATTGTCAGGTCAAGGGCGTTCGCTACCGCGCGGACCAGGGCCCATTGCCGGGAAACCTCGGCGTCGAGGCCGGCGGCGGCGCTGAAGTCCAGACACCGTGCGAGGAGGGCTTTCCCGGAATCGGAGCGGTCCAGCTCCCGGATCCGGTTCCACAGCAAGGGTGCCACCGCGAATTCCGCTTCACCGATCATGGGCTGCGGATCGATCGCGGCCCAGCTATCAGCTCCGTCACCGCGGCTGCCACCGGCAGGTTCACCACCCCCGTCCGGTTCGTCGCCCCGGAACCGTGCCAGAACGTTCAGGTAGTGCAGGTCGGTGTGAACCAGCACGTCCCGACCGGATCGGCGGCCCACGGCCCCGCGTGTCTGGCAGACCTCCAGGGCGGCTTCCAACAGCCAGCGCGGGAAGGGACGGCCCAGCTGTTCCCAGCTCTCCGGCAGCTCATCGCTCCACTGTTCGGCCAGGGCCGCCACATGGCCAAACTCCCGCCATTCCGGCCGTCCGTCAGGGACCACGCCCAGCCGGCGGACCACCCCGCCCCACGCCCGAACTGCTTCGTCCATCGGCTCGTCCTGGAGGGACCGGGCCGCGTCCAGGCGCTCCAGCAGCAGCGCACCGGCGCCTTCGTTTTTGGCCAGCAGCCGCACCGCCCCGTGCCCGTTCCAGAGGGACAGGGCGTGAGCTTCCATCGGGGCTTCGTCGTGCGGATAGGCGATTTTTAGGACGGCAGTTTCCGCGTTGGGGCGCCGGTGCACCGGGACCACGATGGATCCGTGTCCGCTCCACGGCAGTACGCCGGGAGCGAGGTCAAGCTCGAGTTGCCACTGGTCCATGCAGAGCTCGATCAGCCCGGGGATCGATGCCAGCCAGTGGCGCCCGGCCTTGCTGCCCCCAAAGCGGCGGCTGAGCTCGGGCGGGATCGGGACGTCCAAGGGATGGTTCACCGGATCCAGCGTAGTTGCAGTTGTCAGGCAGTTATCCCGCTGGCACCGAGCCAGCTGCCGATCAGGAACGTTGCAATTAGCGCAGCAGCGCCGCCGATCACCACCCGCACGGCCGCCTTCCACTTCGAACCGCCACCGATCCAGGCACCGATGGCACCGGTTAGGGCCAGGGCCACGAGTACCGCCACAAAGGTCAGCGGAACACGAATGTTTTCCGGCGGGAGCAGGATGGCCAGCATGGGGAGGATTGCGCCGACCAGGAACGCGGTGGCGGACGCAAAGGCGGCGTGCCACGGGCTGACAATGTCTGTCTCGTCAATGTGCAGTTCCGCGGACAAATGGGCGGCGAGGGCGTCATGGGCGGTGAGTTCCAGGGCCACCGTGCGCGCAGTGTCGGAGCTCAGGCCCTTGCCCTGGTAGATGGCAGCGAGTTCCTCAAGTTCCTCCTCGGGCTGTTCTGCCAGTTCCCGGCGTTCCTTTTCGATCAGGGCCTGCTGGCTGTCCTTCTGGCTGCTCACGGAGACGTATTCGCCCAGGGCCATCGAGATGGCGCCACCCACGACGCCCGCGGCACCGGCGATGAGGATGGGGCCGGAGTCTGTCGTGACGCCGGCGACGCCGACAACAATCGCGGCGACGGAGACGATGCCGTCGTTGGCGCCCAGCACGCCCGCGCGGAGCCAATTGAGGCGGTGCGCGATGTCGTTGTGGTGGGGCTCATCCGCGTGCTGCGTGGGGGCTGTTTGACTGTCCATGCCTACAGCAAATCACCGCCGCCGCCGCCCCACCAGTATTACGAGCCTAAGTAAGCCGCGGCTTCCCCTCATTACGAGCCTAAGTAAGGCGCGGCTTCCCCTCCCGCGGGCCCCTGGTTCCTGGGCCGGAGCATCGCGGGAGCGGCGCAGCGGGGGCACTTTGGGGTGCTCGGTCCCGGTTGAGAGCGGAATCCGAGGCTTTGCGATCCCAAAGTCGCCCCGGGGGGAAGGAGGGAAGGGGGGAGGGGGGAGGCCGGTAGGAGCACAGGTCGCCAGAGGGGACGCAGGGACGCTGGGGCTAGGGAAGCCCGGGGAACGAGTCCGGGTCTGCCGTCAGGCCCGGCAGCGCCCCGGCGTCGCCGCCCCACAGTGCGGTCCGGCGTGCGGCGCCGACCAAGCCGGAGATCGCCCACTGACGGGTCTCACCGTCGCTCAGCGCCACCAAGTCGCCGTAAACAGGCAGTGCCGAAGCCTCCAGCCCGCCGAGGCCGGCCGAGGGTGAGGCCAGGAAGCCAGGCGCCATTGTGTATCCGGCTTCCCGGGGCGGAATCGGGGCGCAGTTCATCCTGCTCAGCGCTCCGGCGCTGGTGGCCAGGGCCTCATGCCGCGCGAGCTGCTCCGACGCCGGCGCCGCCGCTTCGCTGCCCAGCCGGGTCAGCGCCACCTGGTAGCCGTATACGGTTTCCAGTTCGGTCTCCACGGTCGCCGCCAGGGCTGCGGGAAGGGAGGCAGGGGCAAGGACATTGCCGGCTGAAGCACCCTCGGGGGAGGGCGACGGCGATGCAGACGCACTCGGGCACGCCCCGGACGGCTGGGGTGCGGTCGGGTCGGGCACGGCGGGAGCTGGAGCCCCTGCTGCAGCGGCGAGGGCGGAGGCCTGAAGCAGCTGGGCGGTGCCGACGGCGGCAAGCAGCCGGGCCATCCCGCCGTCGGCCAGGGCAGCATCGGCGAGCCGCTGCGAGGCGCTGGCCGCCAGCTCCGTTGCGAGTGCGGCCGCGGACGCGGGGACGGCCGGGGCTGCAGGCCCGGACGCCGCAGCCGCGGGCCCGGACGCCGCAGCCGCGGAGGCGGCAGCCGCAGGGGCAGTCGAGGTGGTGGCGGTGGCCGTCGGCGGGGAAGCGCCAGGTTCCTTTTGGCCGGGGACCAGGAGCGCCCGCGCCTGGCTTGTCAGCAAACTCACAGTGCGCCCCACCGCAGGCTGCCCGTCAGCGGAGGGGGACTCGCTGAGCTGCTCGCCGGCAGCCCTCAGTCGCATGGTCTCATCCAGCGCAGCGGACCTCGCCTGTTCGGAAAACGGCGGTTCGGCGGGCTCCTCGGGGGTTTGGGGAGTCAGGGCCACGCCGAGGCTGACGACTACAAGGCCGAGGCAGGCCAGGAGCGAGATGCGGGGAAGGAGTTCCCGCCGCCGCTTTTCCCTTCTGTCGTCTTTCACAACAGACCATGTTGTCATGCCGGCCGGGAACTGAAGTGCACCACGGAGCCCGGAAAATCGCTAGGCTAGTACACACAACATCATCTAGCGGGAGGCGGCCGGCATCATGACCAACGCAGAAGCCACGACTTCGACAGACCGGACCGGGACGGGTAGGGCTGACGCCGCACCCGCTCACAACTTTGAGGCCGAGCGGCTGCATGCCCTCCTGGAGCCCGAAGTCCTGGCAAACCGGCTGTACCTGGAGGACGTTTCCATTCACGTCGCGGGAGCCAACCGGGTGGTCCACGTGGTGGTGGACCTGCCGCAGGAGGAGATGGGCGGCGTCGGCCTCGACGTCATCTCGGAGATCTCCAAGACCCTCTCCGACATCCTGGACAACGATCCCAGCACCGACGCACGCCCTTACGAGCTTGAGGTTTCCTCGCCCGGCGTGGGCCGTCCCCTCACCGAAGAGCGGCACTGGCACCGCGCCCGCGGCCGGATGGTCAAGGTCAACGTCCTGCAGGGCGAGAACGTCACCGGCCGGGTCCAGTCCGTCGACGACGACGGTGTCACCCTGATCCCGGAGATCACCGTCAAGAAGGGCATGAAGCCCAAGCAGGGCGAGCCCATCAAGCTTCCTTTCGACAAGATCCGTAGTGGAAAAGTCGAGATAGAGTTCAGCCACCTCGAAGAGGCCGGCCTGGAGAACGCACACAATGGACCTTCTGAGGAGGCCTAATGGATATTGACATGAGCGCACTGAGACTCCTGGAGCGTGAGCGTGAAATCCCGCTGGATCTCCTGATTCCGACGATCGAGCAGGCCCTGCTGGTGGCCTACCACAAGACGCCGGGAGCCTTCGAGAAGGCCCGCGCTGAACTGGACCGCAAGAGCGGCCACGTGACCATCTGGGCCACCGAGATCGACGACGACGGCGCCCCCATCGGCGAATTCGAAGACACCCCCGCGGGCTTTGGCCGGATCGCGGCCAGCACGGCACGCCAAATCATCCTGCAGCGACTGCGCGATGTTGAGGACGACAACGTCCTCGGCGAGTTCAAGGGCCGCGAGGGCGAGCTCGTTGCCGGAACCATCCAGCAGGGCAACAACCCGCACATGATCCAGGTCAACCTGGGCACGGTCGAGGCACTGCTGCCGCCGCCCGAACAGGTGCCGGGGGAGAAGTACACCCACGGCAACCGGCTCCGCGCCTTCGTGATCGACGTGCACCGCGGCACCAAAGGTCCCTCCATCACGCTGTCCCGGTCGCACCCGGGTCTCGTGCGGAAGCTCTTCGAAATGGAAGTTCCGGAAATCGCGGACCGTTCCGTGGAAATCGTCGCCCTGGCCCGCGAAGCCGGGCACCGCACCAAGATGGCCGTCAAGGCCAACATCCCCGGCATCAACGCCAAGGGTGCCTGCATCGGTGAAATGGGTTCGCGCGTCCGTGCGGTCATGAACGAACTGAACGACGAAAAGATCGACATTGTTGATTACAGCGACGATCCGGCAACGTTCATCGCCAGCGCACTGTCCCCGTCACGGGTGAATTCGGTCACCATCACGGACGAGGCAACCCGCTCGGCCCGCGTTGTGGTGCCGGACTACCAGCTCTCCCTCGCGATCGGCAAGGAAGGCCAGAATGCCCGCCTCGCGGCCAAGCTCACCGGCTGGCGGATCGACATTGTCTCGGACGCCGCGGTCAGCCGCGACAAATAGGCTCCCGACGCCGGGGGCTCTCAGCTCCAGAGGCGCTCGGCTTCAGGCTCTGAGCAAGAGGGACCCCAACCCAAACGGCGCCGGTTTCGGGGCCGCCCGTCAGCGTCCGTGTCCCCGCAAGTTCGGGGCCCGGGCGCTTGAGGGGCTAGAATAGACATGACCGCGCCTAACGGCCGGTATCCGCGTGTCCCCAGCGCGTCCGGGTTTGAGTCCGGCGAAGGTGTTGATCACAACCCCTTGGCCAGACGGGCTCCGGAAACCCGGGGACGGCAGATATGTACTGGCAGGAAGATACTCGTAAGTGGCACACGTGCAACACCTCGAGAATCAGCCGCAGCGTACCTGCATCGGATGCCGGAAAAAAGGCCCGCGGTCGCAGCTTCTCCGGCTCGTCGCCGACGGCAGCGGTTCAACCGCCGTCGTGCTGGATGAACGACGCCGGATGGCTGGCCGGGGTGCATGGCTGCACCCCAGCGAAAAGTGCCTGGCACTGGCGGTCAAACGTCGGGCGTTCGGACGCGCCCTCAACGGCGCTACCGTAACAGCCGACGTCGAACGTCGGATCATGGCAGGCACGCAAGCCGTGGACACCCCGGTGGCCGCAGCAAAAACCGTCCAACCTGAAAGCGGGTCAGAAAACTGATGGAAACCCGATGAGTTCCCAGCGATGAGTGCGCAACGATGACATATTTGTTGCGCTCTGCAATGGACCTTTCAGCTGCACTCGCGGCGGAGGTCCGCAGTAAGAAGTAGACGGTTCGTGCCTGGCTCGGTGCGGACCGAGACAGGAGAAATGTGGCCAAGGTCCGCGTACATGAGCTTGCTAAAGAGCTCGGTATTACTTCCAAAGATGCAGTAACCAAACTGCAGGAACTGGGCGAATTCGTTCGCTCTGCCTCTTCCACCATTGAGGCCCCCGTTGTGAGGAAACTCCGCAACGCGTTCCCCGACGCAGCAGCAGCTTCGAAGGCCGAAGCGCCCGCGTCAGCCCCCAAGGCACCCGCCAGCCCTTCGGCAAACCGTCCGGCGCCCGCGCCGGCTCCGGCTGCCCCCACAGCGCCGGCGGCTGCTGTTACCAAGGTCGAAGCTCCGGCTCCGGCAGCAGCTGCACCGGCACCCAGTGCCGCTCCGGCAGCTCCCGCCGCCCAGGCTCCGGCTGCACCGGCAGCTCCCGCCGCCCAGGCTCCGGCCGCGCCCTCCACGGGCGCCAAGCCCGGCGCACGCCCGGCACCCAAGGCAGAAGCGCCGGCCGCTCCGGCACGCCAGGGTGGCTCGGCACCCCGCCCGGGCGGTCCCCGTCCCGGTAACAACCCGTTCGCTACGTCCCAGGGCATGCCCCGGGGCCGCGGCGGCGACAATGATCGTCCCTCACGTCCGGGCAACAACCCGTTCGCTCCTTCCCAGGGCATGCCGCGTCCGGGCGGAAGCCGCACCGAGGGCGAACGCCCCGGCGGCCCGCGTCCCGCAGCAGGCGCTGGTGGTCCCCGTCCGGGTGCTCCCCGCACCGGCGGCGCTCCGGGTGCACGCCCGGGTGCTCCGCGTCCGGCCGGCGCAGCAGGCGCTGGCCGTCCGGCAGGGGCCGGCGGAAACCGTCCGACTCCCGGCATGATGCCTAACCGTACCGAACGTCCCGCACCCGCTGGTGCAGGCCGTCCCGGCGGCGGAGCCCGCGGTCCCGGCCGTCCGGGCGGCGCTCCAGGTACCGGTGCCCCCGGCACCGGTGGCGGCGCTCCGGCCGGCGGTGGCTTCGGCAAGGGTGGCCGCGGTCGCGGTGGCACCCAGGGTGCCTTCGGTAAGGGCGGCGCAGGCCGTGGCAAGCAGCGCAAGTCGAAGCGTGCCAAGCGCCAGGAACTCGAGCAGATGAGTGCTCCGTCGCTGGGTGGCGTAAGTGTGCCCCGCGGCGACGGCAACACCGTAGTCCGGCTTCGCCGTGGCTCGTCCATCACGGACTTTGCCGACAAGATCGAGGCGAACCCCGCCGCACTGGTGACCGTTCTCTTCCACCTCGGCGAAATGGCTACCGCCACGCAGTCGCTGGATGAAGAGACCTTCGCCCTGCTGGGCGAGGAGCTTGGCTACAAGCTCCAGGTCGTGTCTCCGGAGGATGAGGAGCGCGAGCTGCTCTCCGGTTTCGACATCGACTTCGATGCCGAGCTGGAAGCCGAAGGCGACGAGGAACTCGAGGCACGTCCTCCGGTTGTCACCGTCATGGGTCACGTTGACCACGGTAAGACCCGCCTGCTTGATGCCATCCGCAAGTCCGACGTTATGGCGGGCGAGCACGGCGGCATCACGCAGCACATCGGTGCTTACCAGGTCACCCACGCCCACGAAGGTACCGATCGCAAGATCACCTTCATCGATACTCCGGGCCACGAGGCGTTCACCGCCATGCGTGCCCGTGGTGCGAAGGTCACCGACATCGCCATCCTCGTGGTCGCAGCGGACGACGGCGTTATGCCGCAGACCGTTGAAGCCCTCAACCACGCCCAGGCGGCCAACGTGCCGATCGTCGTGGCCGTGAATAAGATCGACAAGGAAGGCGCCAACCCGGAAAAGGTCCGCGGCCAGCTGACCGAGTACGGACTGGTTCCGGAAGAGTACGGTGGCGACACCATGTTCGTGGAGGTTTCTGCCCGCCAGAACCTGAACATCGACGAGCTGCTCGAGGCCGTTCTGCTCACCGCAGACGCAGCCCTGGACATGCGCGCCAACCCGAACAAGGACGCCCGCGGTATTGCGATCGAGGCCAACCTGGACAAGGGCCGCGGTGCTGTTGCCACCGTCCTGGTTCAGTCCGGCACCCTGCACGTCGGCGACACCATCGTGGCAGGCACGGCCCACGGCCGCGTCCGTGCGATGTTCGACGACGACGGCAGCGCCCTGACCGAGGCTGGCCCGTCCCGTCCCGTGCAGGTACTGGGTCTGTCCAACGTCCCGCGCGCCGGCGACACGTTCTTCGTGACCGCCGACGAGCGCACTGCCCGCCAGATCGCCGAGAAGCGTGAAGCTGCGGACCGTAACGCCGCCCTGGCCAAGCGCCGCAAGCGCATCAGCCTGGAAGACTTCGACCAGGCCGTCGCCGATGGCAAGATCGACACCCTCAACCTCATCCTCAAGGGTGACGTGTCCGGTGCCGTGGAAGCCCTCGAAGACGCGCTGCTCAAGATCGACGTCGGCGAAGGTGTCCAGCTCCGCGTTATCCACCGCGGTGTCGGTGCGATCACGCAGAACGACGTCAACCTGGCTACGGTCGACAGCGCCGTCATCATCGGCTTCAACGTCAAGCCCGCCGAGCGTGTTGCCGAACTGGCAGACCGCGAAGGCGTGGACATGCGCTTCTACTCCGTCATCTACGCAGCAATTGATGACATTGAGGCAGCCCTCAAGGGCATGCTCAAGCCGGAGTACGAAGAGGTCCAGCTTGGCACCGCCGAGGTCCGCGAAGTGTTCCGTTCCTCCAAGTTCGGCAACATTGCAGGCTCGATCGTTCGCTCGGGTGTTATCCGACGCAACGCGAAGGCCCGTGTCAGCCGCGACGGCAAGGTCATTGGTGACAACCTCACCGTTGAGACGCTCAAGCGCTTCAAGGACGACGCCACCGAGGTCCGCACGGACTTCGAGTGTGGTATTGGTCTTGGCTCGTTCAACGACATCAACGAAGGCGACACCATCGAGACCTTCGAGATGCGCGAAAAGCCGCGCGTCTAAGTCGGTTTAGCGTTACAAGGTGCGGGGCCGTTGGATTTTTCCGGCGGCCCCCACTTTTCCGCCGTAGAGGGGGCCCCGCCCCTACGCTGGGTGGCCAACGTCTTACGACGTCGGCCACCCAGCTCCGGCAGGCCCGATGCCACTCCCGGGCCCCCTCCGCGGCTCCAAAGGGCCGCCGGAAGAATCCAACGGGAGTCCGTCGTAGACTCGCCTTAGGCGCGTGGAATGAAAACCCAACAGGTGTACGCCAGCCGTTAACGCGCCGTCGTACATCCAAATTTTTAGGAGTGGAAATGGCTGATCCCGCACGGGCTGCCAAGTTGGCGCAGCGGATTAAAGTTGTTGTTGCCGAGGCCCTGGGCCGGAGGGTCAAGGATCCCCGGCTTGAGGGCGTCACCGTTACCGATGCGCGTGTGACCAATGATCTTCAGCATGCCACGATCTACTACACGGTTTTCGGTGACCAGCTGGTCCAGGCGGAGGCCGCCAAGGGTCTTGAGAAGGCCAAGGGCGTGCTGCGTCAGGAAGTCGGGCGGAACATCACCGTCCGGCTGACCCCCACGCTGGAGTTCGTGGCCGACCAGATTCCGGTCAACGCCTCCAACCTGGAGGAACTGCTCCGGGCCGCGAAGAAGCGCGACGCCGAAGTGGCCGCACTCGCTGCCAGCGCCAAGCACGCAGGCGACGCCGACCCCTACAAGAGTGACACCCCGCAGGACGTGGAGCTCGACGAGGACGACTTCGACGAAGAGGACCTTGACCTCAGCACCGAAGATGACGTCGACGAGGACAGCAACAAGTAACCCAGCAACACGTAGTCCGGCAACACCCGACTGCAAGGACATGGCCGGCCCCGCCACGGGACCGGCCATTTCCGTCTGCCGCCGGGGCCTTACGGTCAGCTGTGCGTGGCGGAGTCGTGCCGCCCGTCCTTGAGCTCCACGGACATGACCTGGCCGTCCGGCGGACCGTCCGCACCGGGCAGGGCGTTGACCGTGGCGTAGAGGGTGTCCCCGCGGAGGTCCACGTCGGCGGCGAAACTGGCGGCGAGCACCACCGTCTGTTCACCCGAATCCGGATCGATCCTGAGGACGCCTTCGCCGAACAGCGAGGCAACATAAAGGTCGCCATGGTCGTCCAGGGCCAGCCCTGTGGGTGACATGATGTCATCCGCCACGAGCTTCACCTCGCCGTCGTCAGGGTCCACCTTGAAGACTGCCCCGCGGGGGCCGAGCGCAGGGTCCTCCGGGCCGCCCGGGAGCGAGGTGACGTACAGCCAGCCGTCAGCCCCGACGGCGACGTCGGTCGGGACAGCCTCGAAGTCGTAGGTCGTTCCGACCACGCAGGCCGGCAGGCCATTGGACGCGGCAGCTTCCGGGGTGATCTTGTAGGGCCGCGGCGGCAGCACAGCGACGGTCTCGGTCTTGCCGCTTCGTGCATCAACGGACACCACACTGTTGGCCCCGGCATCGGCGACGTAGAAGGTGTGCTCCGTGACAGCGATGCCGTACGGGTGCGAATCAACTTCACCCGTGTAGCTGGCGGGCATATTTGCTGGCAGCTGGGCTTCGCAACCGTCCGGCAGGTCGCGGTAGCCGTACCGGGTCTTGCCATCAGGGTTGTCTTCCCTTTCCAGGGCGGCGAAGTCGCCAAGCGTCCGCTGGTGCCCCTCGTCGTCGATGATGCGGATGTGGCCGGCGAGTTCTGCCGGGTCGGGTCCGGCGCCCTGGCTCTCCAGCAAGTACGTTGTCCCACCCCGCTGGGCGTTGCCCGCAACGCTCCAGTTCGGGGTCTCGTAGAGGACAACCTGGTTCCCGGCGGAATCGACCCGGGTCAGCCGGCCGGCGAAGGACTCACTCACCGTGACCGAGCCGTGGCGGCCCGCGCTGACATGCAGCGGCCCGACCAGCCTGCCGGTAAGCACCACGGGAGCCTTGTCTCCGGCGTCCGCGCCCGGGGGGCCTGCCGGGGCCGCGCCCGCAGCCGTCCCGGCCGAGAGGAACACGGCTGCGGTGGCGGCCGTGGCTAGCAATGACAAACTCTTTCTCATGGTCGGCTCCCGTGGCGAGTGATGAGATATCCACCCCGTTGAGACCATTGAGACCGTTGCAGGGGCGGTAAGGAAAATGCGCGGCGGCCCCTATGGCGGATATTAGGCCTTCGCAGCTGCAAAGTCGATGCCCGTGCGGCGAGCACCGAACCTCCCCGGCCGGCGGCCGTGCTGGCTATGATCGGACCATGGCCACCGCACCCTCAATTCCCGAAATCAACCGCTTCCTGGACCAGGCCATACGGCTTGCCGCCGCGAATGTGGCCGCGGGCGGCGGACCGTTCGGGGCGCTCGTCGTGACTCCCGACGGGCGGACCCACGAGGGGGTGAACCATGTCACGCGGGACAACGACCCCACAGCCCACGCCGAAGTGGTCGCTATCCGCACGGCCGCGGCCGCGTCCGCCAATTTCGACCTCAGCGGCGCCGTGCTCTACGCCAGTTGCGAACCATGTCCGCTGTGCCTCGCGGCCGCCCTGTGGGCCCGCATGGACCGGGTCTACTTCGCCGCGGACCGTCACGCGGCCGCAGCCGCCGGCTTCGACGACGCACTGTTCTATGAATACTTCGACGGGACCCGGCCGGAGCTGATGCCGGTGCGCCAAACCACTGTCCCGGCGTCGGACGTCCCCTTCCAGGCCTGGCGAAACAACCCGGACCGCGTTGAATACTGAGACCAGCGTCCAAGCGCGCGCAGGGGGTCTTTGGACTCTAGGCCTGCTCCGCCCCGGGGCGTCCCATGGAACCATGACTGCGGGCACTCGGGAAGACGGCGGACCGTGCGCTCCAGCCTGATCATCTGCCCCCACTGCGGGAAGACCAACCGGATTCCGGCGGCGGCCTCCGGCCACCCGCGCTGCGGCAACTGCCGCAAGGACCTGCCCTGGATTGTCGACGCCGGGGATGCGGACTTCGCCGAAATCGCCGAACAGTCCTCCACCCCGGCCCTGATCGACTTCTGGGCAGCCTGGTGTGGTCCCTGCCGCATGGTCAGTCCCGTGCTGGACAAGCTGGCCCAGGAGCGCGCCGGCCGGGTCAAACTCGTCAAGGTCGACGTCGACAAGTCACCGGCCCTCTCACGGCGCTTCGACATCCAGGCCATTCCGACCATGCTGCTGATCCGGGACGGCAACGTGGTGGCCCGGCAGGCGGGCGCCCCGCCGGCCGCGGCCCTGCGCCAATGGCTCGACGGCGCACTGGCGGCCGGGAAGCCCTAACCGACCCCCTGGCGAGATGAGGAAGCAATGACCGAGATACTGCGCTACGAAGTGGGTTCCGGAACGGTGCTGGTTGAGGTCGCGGACAGCAGCTTCGGCGTCGAACGCCCCGCACGGAATGAGCAGGGGATTACGGACGCCGGGCGGCGGCTGGAGGATGCCCTCGCAGCCATCCGTCCAGCGGCCAACGCCGCGGCGGAAGTCCTGAAGGAAATAGGCGCGGAGCACCTGGAACTTCAGTTCGGCGTGAAGCTGGCCGGGGACGCCGGGGCCATCATCGCGCAGAACTGCTCCGAGGCCCACTTTGTCGTCAAGCTGTCCTTCGCCCACGCGCCCGCGCCACAAAAGGCACCGGAGGAGGAGATCATGCTCTGAGGCGGGCCGGCTGCCGGCTGCCGGCTGCCGGCTGCCGTCAGCGGCGCCTGCTCCGTGCGCCCCTGGCCCCCAGGCCACCAAGGAAGGGCGATCCCACGCCCAGCAGGAAACCAAAGTCGTACCAGTTGCCGGCGCGTGCCGAGTTGTAGAACGGAAACTCACTCCACTGTCCGAAGACGTGGACGATCAGCACAATCCACGCCGTGAGCCCGTTCCAGATGCCCCACAACAAGTCCTGCCACCACATGGCTGCCTCCCTGACCGAACCCCTCACCACCAGTCCCGGAACGCCACGCCCCGGGGCCGCACGCGGAATGCCCGCGATGCGCTTAGGTTAGGTGTTGCGGTGCCGGGGCGGTAGGGGACAGGGACCCGGAAAGCTCAGCTGTCAGCTGTCCGGGCCGGAAGCCGGCCGAGGCCTTCCACCAGATCAGCCTGGCTGCTGCAGAGGGCGATCCGGATCCAGCCCTCGCCGATCGAACCGAACGCGGTTCCCGGGGCAAAGGCCACTCCCGAATCGGCCAGGAAGCGCCGGACCCAGGAGCGGACGTCCCCGCCACTGACGTGGGACACATCGGCCCAAAGGTAGAAGGCCCCCTGCGCCGTGAGGTACGGGATGCCCCTGGATGACAGGACCGCCGAGGCGGCATCCCGGTTGGCCCGGTAGTGCGCGTGGGCGTGGCTGACGTAGTCCTGCGGGCCCGTCAGCGCAGCCAGTGCCGCGTACTGCGAGGGCGAGGCGACGCAAGAGACAATCGCCTCCATCACGTTGTTCATCCTCTGCTCCAGGCCCGGCGGGCAGATCAGCGCCCCGATCCGCAGCCCGGTCAGGCCATAGGTCTTGGAGAGCGTGAGCGAGGTGAACACGCGGGCTTCGCCCGGGACATCGCTGTCAAAGCGGGCCGGACTCACATGGGGAACATCGTAGGTGAACGCCTCGTAGCACTCGTCGGAGATGACCCAGAGATCGTGGCGCCGGGCGAGCTCCACGAGGCTGCGGGTGAGCTCCTCGCCCAGCACGGCGCCCAGCGGATTGGACGGCGAATTGAGGATCAGCACCTTGGTCCGCGGTGTGATGAGCTCCTCGATGTCCTGGATCCGGGGCTGGAAGTCATGCTCCGGATACAGCGGGTAGCGCACGGGGACCGCATGCAGCAGGCTGGACGTCATCGCGAAGGTGGGGTAGCCGGGATTGGGGATCAGGATTTCGTCGCCGGGGGAGAGCAGCAGGCTCATTGCGAAGTGCAGGCCCTGCTGGGCGCCGTCGACCACGTAAACGCGGTCCGCTGCCACCGGCGTCGCGTTGTGTTCCCGGAACCTGGCCGCGAAGGCCTCACGCAGGGCCGGGATGCCCGCGTTGGGGGTGTAGTTCGTTTCGTCGCGGTCCAGGCAGGCCATCCCGGCCTCGAGGATATGGCGGGGGACGGGGAAACCCGGTTCGCCGATGCTCAGCACGATCGCGCCGGGAGTTCCCCAGGCGGCTTCGGTGATTTCGCGGATCTGGTTGATGGGGACATCGTTGACGTGGGCGGCAAGCTCGGGCATGTCTGCCATCCTAACCGGCGCAGCTCCGGGTGCCGGGGCGCCGGCGCGGCTCGCGGCGTCGGGGGCTGCCCTCCCGCAGATATACTGGGGAGCGTGCTTTCTGGACTGGTAATAGTGGACAAGCCGCAAGGCTGGACCAGCCACGATGTGGTTGGACGGATGCGGCGGCTCGCCGGTACCCGAAAGGTCGGCCATGCCGGGACGCTGGACCCCATGGCCACGGGCGTCCTGGTGGTCGGCATCAACAAGGCCACCCGGCTGCTGACGTACATCGTGGGCACCTCCAAGACCTACACGGCCACCATCCGCCTGGGTGAATCGACGGTCACCGACGACGCCGAAGGCGAGGTCACCGCCACGCACAGCGCCGCCGCGGTTACCGAAGCAGCGGTCCGGTCCGGCGTCGAAGCCCTGACCGGTGAGATCGAACAGGTCCCCAGCAGCGTCAGCGCCATCAAGGTCAACGGGGAACGCGCCTACGCTCGGGTCCGGTCCGGCGAAGAGGTCACGCTGGCCGCCCGACCGGTCACCATCCACCGCTTTGAGGTCCACGGGATCCGTCCGGTGCGCGACGGCGAGGCGCTCGACGTCGAAGTCACGGTGGAATGCTCCTCCGGCACCTACATCCGGGCCCTGGCCCGTGACCTCGGCAATGCGCTCGGCGTCGGCGGCCACCTGACGGCGCTCCGCCGCACCCAGGTGGGCCCCTACACGCTGGACCAGGCCCACACCCTTGAAGAGCTGGCCGAAGAGCTGGACGTGCTGGAAATGTCCCAGGCCGCCCGGGCCCTCATGCCCAACCGTGAACTCAGCGACGAGGAAACCACCGAGATTTCATTCGGCCGCAGAATCGCCGCAGGTGCGGCCGCCGGGACTCCCGGCGCGGCCACGCCGGAGCAGCCGGCCGCGGCCTTCGCCCCCGACGGGACCCTTGTGGCCCTGCTCGCTGACAAGGGAAGCTACGCCAAACCGGTGCTGGTCTTCGCACCCGACAACGAGAAGCACCCGCCCAAGCAGCCGACGGCCGAACAGCAGGCCGGGCAGTAGTGGACGCGTACTTCTACATCATCCTGGTGGTCGGCCTGGTCTCGAGCCTTATCTGCCTGACCGCCGGCATCCTCAAGAAGGCCCCGAACGACACGACCATCCTCTCGGTCGCCGCCGTCGAACTGTCCCTCCTGGTGTACCTGGTCGGTTCGATCATCCGGGTCGCGGGCGGGGAACACATCGCCGGGGAGCCGTGGGAGTTCTGGGGCTACCTGTTGACCGCCCTGCTGCTGCCGGTCGGCGCGGTGTACTGGGCGATCCTGGAACGCACCCGCTGGAGCAACTTCGTGCTGGCCGCCGTCGGCGTCACCGCACTGGTGATGGCGGCCCGAATGAATCAGATTTGGTACTGACGTGGAAGAGGCAAAGAACGTGACAGCGAAACCTTCGCACGAGGGCACTGGAACTACGCCAGGCACAGAACCGGCCCCGGCGGCGAAAGACACCCGCAACACCGGCCCCGGGCGGCTGCTGATCGCGGTCTACGCGGTCTTTGCCATTTCGGCGACAGCCCGGGCGGGATACCAGATCCTGACCAAGTTCTCCGAAGCACCCTTGGCCTACCTGCTCTCGGCGTTTGCCGCCCTCGTCTACCTGGTGGCGACAGTGTCCCTCGCGAAGCCCGGCCGCACCTGGTTCAAGGTGTCCGTTGTGGCGGTGCTCGTGGAACTGGTCGGCGTGCTGGTGGTCGGTGCGCTCAGCGTGTTCGACTCGGTCAACTTCCCGCATGAGACCGTGTGGTCCCTGTTTGGCCGCGGGTACGCGTTCATCCCGCTGCTGTTGCCGATCCTGGGCCTCATCTGGCTGTACCGCCGCCGTCCCGCGCCGCAGGCCTAAGCGTCCTACCTGGGAGTGCCGGGAGTTTCGGCGCCGCTGTCCGTGCCGGCGTCGAGCCCCAGCAGCCTGCGCCGGAGGACCGGCCACGCCGCTCCGAAACCCGGATGCAGCTCCTTGTCGCCGACGAGTTCGACCGGCACCCACTGCAGTTCCAGGCTTTCCGGGTCGCTGATCTCCGGCTCGAACGCCTCTAAAACCTCGACGACGACGGTGGTGTACGTCCAGTAGCCGACGTCGAACACCGAGGTGAACAGCACCCGGATGTTCTCCGGCGGGACGGCAGCTTCTTCCTTGGCCTCGCGCATAGCCCCGTGGACCGCTTCTTCACCCTGGTGGAGGGCCCCGCCCGGCAGGCCCCAGGTGCCTCCCTTGTCGCTCCACAGGGCGCGGTGCTGGAGCAGGACGCCCTTGGCCGGGTCGTGAACCAGCAGCCCGGCCGAGCCAAAGCGCCCCCAGAACCGTCCGCGGTCGCCCTCAACCCAGGCATCCCCTGGATCGCGCGGCCCGAGAGGGCGTCGCAGTTCGAACGGGAGCTCGGTGGAGTGTGCATCGCCGGGCCGCGGGGTTTGGGGGCCAGCCGGGCCGGATGCCGGGGCAACAGTGCTGTCCATGCCCTCAGTTTCCCACGGACCGTGCTGGTACCTGCCGAAATGTGACCCCCGGACCTGCGGTGAGCCACCCGTAAGGGCGCCTCCGCATCGGCTCCAAAATAACGAACCGAAAAGTGTCACAGCCCCTCACTAGTGTGGAGTCATGGAAGCCATCGGAGATTTCATCCCGGTACAGGCCACCCGGCCTGGCACCGGAGTTGTCTCTGGATTCCCCCGGCCGGCGCCCGCTCCACACGAGACGGATGACGCGGGATGTGCCCTGGATGGGGCTCTGGCACTGCTGCGCTCTTCAAACGGGACGGCAATGGCTGATTCCGCGCTGTACGGAGTGACCGAAGCCTCGGATTTCGCCGGCCGTGTGGAGGAGCTGTCCCGCCTGGCCGACTACCTGCAGCTGGTGGCCGCGGCGGCGGTCGAACGGACCCGAAGCGAGGCGGCAGCCGGAGCGAAGGCTACAGCCGCGAAGTTTGGCTCCAGGGCCCCTGCCGGCTGGTTGACCGGCTGGAACGTTGAGGCGAGCGCGCCCGCAGGTCTCCCGTCGGCTTCCACCGGGACGGAACCGGGAGCCGTGGAACCTTCGCCGGGATGGATGGATGACGGGTACCGGAACACCACGGAGTTCCTGCGGGCGCGGCTAAGGATCAGCGCCGCGGAAGCCCGGCGCCGGCTGGCCCTGGCCGCAGACATTCTGCCGTCCACAGGCATGTCGGGCCAGCCACTGCCGGCCGCGAAAGAAATACTCGCGGCCGCCGTCGCCTCCGGCGACGTCGCATCGCGGGCAGCGACCATCATCAGCCTTTCCCTGGACCGGGTCCGGCACGTGTGTCCACCCGAGGCAGCAGTCCGGATGGAGCAGGCCCTCACACTGACTGCGGTCGAGAACGACCAGGACTTCCTGACCAGGATCGCCAGGCGCTGGACGGATGCCCTGGACCAGGACGGCGAGGAACCCGGCGAGCAGGAATTGCGCCAGCGCCAGGGGGCTTTCATACGGCAGGCACGCCGTGGACTGCATCATGTGGAAATCTTCGCCACGACAGACCAGTTCGAACACTTGATCACCGTTATGAACGTTGCCACAAACCCGCGGACCGGAGCCGCAACACCTCCCGACGACGAGGCGGAGGGTGCCGGCATTACCGGGTCCGATGCCGCCGTCGGCGGTGATGCGGAGGACACCGCTGCGGCGGCGCGGCTGGACCAGCGCACCCGGCCGCAGCGGCTCCTCGACGGCCTCGTCGGAGCGTGCAAATCGGCCCTCGCTGCCGGAGACCTCCCGGCCGCGGGAGGGCTGCGCCCGCAGGTGATGGTCACGATTGACTATCGCAACCTGCTGGAACGGCTCGGCGGCGCTGAGGCGGAGACACCCGGTCCGGAGTCCAACGCGGGGGCTTTGATGTTTACCGGCCCCGTCACGGCCTCGACCGTGCGCAAGATCGCGTGCGACGCCGACATCATCCCCATCCTGCTGGGAAGCCAGGGCCGTATCCTCGACATCGGCCGCGCCTCGCGGGTTTTCCCGCCGCATATCCGCAAAGCCATCACGGCGCGGGACCGGGGCTGCGCCTTTCCCCAGTGCACCATTCCGGCGTCCTGGTGCGAGGCCCACCACATCAACTACTGGTCCCGTGGCGGGAGCACCGGAACCGGCAATGGTGCCTTGCTCTGCTCCCATCACCACGGCCTGATCCACAAGGAGCAGTGGACCGTCCAGCTCAGGGGCGGCGTTCCCTGGTTCATACCGCCACCACACCTCGATCCGCGCCAGGTGCCGCGACGAAACCGCTACTTCCGGCTCGAATGAGCCCGACACTGCCGCCTTGAGCGAGGCTGCGGCGCCGGGATCCATCAGTCCTCCGGATCAGCGGTCCTGTGCGGGGGTGCGGGGCCTGGACTATCCGCGCTGGCTCTCGCTGGCCCGGTTGGTACGGCGGGCCCTGCGGCGGCCCTGACGCGGGAACCCGCCTGCAACGGCAACCGGGAAACCGTGACCCGGCTCTTCGTCCATGGCTCGATCATCCGGTGGCATTTACGCTCGTTCACACGGAAGCGGGCGGTGATGCGCAGCCTCCAGGCGGACCCCGGGATGCCGGCTACGATCCTGTTCCGCCGTCCCCTGGAGCTGAACGCCTGGCTCGCGCAGCTGCCCCCACGTCCGCACGGGCCGAAAGCCTCTGAACACGACGGACCGCGGCTACGCTGGAGGCATGGCTGGGCTCAAGGCTCCTCGAGAGCTGCGGAAGGCTGAACGCGCTTCCCTGCTGCGCGCCGTGAAGGCATTCCACACCTTCGCCTGGTTCACGATTGAGGCCTGCATGGTCTACGTCCTGTATGCCGGTGCCCGCGGCCGCACCGACCGGCGGGTGGGCCTGGCCGCCGGCGTCGTGACCGCTGAAACCCTGGTCTTTGCCGCCAACGGCTTTCACTGCCCGCTCACCGCCGTGGCCACGGACCTGGGTGACGAGACAGGCTCCGTCACCGATATCTACCTGCCGCGGTGGTTTGCGAAGAACCTCCCCGGCATCCACGTTCCACTGATCCTGGCCGCCGTCCTGCTGCACTGGCGGAACCACCGTGCAGCAGGACGGCAGCCGGGTGGTTGAGCAGCGGCGTTGTGCGTCGCTGATCTTGCCGCTGAAGGCGTCGACCACCGTGTTCGTCCCCGCCTTGATGGCCGGTGCCCCCTGGGGGAGCCCCGCGGTGCTGCCGCCGGCCGGTGTGGCTGCCAGCCCCGACACCCCATGAACTGTGCCTACTTTTTGCCGAACAGACCGCCCAGGATTCCGCCCAGTCCGCCGGTGCCGCCGTCTTCATTGTTCTGTTCTTCCGGCTGGCCCGCCGGGAGGTCGACGTCGATCAGCTCCCCGGGGCGCGGCGCATCGCCGGCGGGCTGGCCCTGCGGGTGGGTGTGTGGTTCCAGTGCCGGGTCCTGCCTGGTGTCCGGAACAGCGGCCTGCGACGACGGCTGGCCACCGCCGAACAGTCCGCCCAGCAGATCGCCTAGCCCGCCCATCCCGCCACTGCCTGAGCCGGCGCCCGCGCCGCCGGCAACACCGCCAAGGATCCCGCCCAGAATTCCGCCAAGGTCAATGCCGCCGGCCTGTCCGGACCCGCCCGCCCCGCCTGCGCTGCCGGCCCCGGAGGACTGTCCGCGTCCCCCGAGGACCTTGCTGGCAAGGTAGGACATGACGATCGGGGCCAGGATCGGCAGCAGCTTCCTGACCAGGTCCCCACCCACGCCACCGAGTTGTGGGGTCCCGGCCAGTTGCCTGGCCACCTGGTCCTGCTGCCCGCCGAAGACGTGGCTCACGATCTTCTCACCGTCCGCGGTGTCCACCTGCGAGGCATCGACCCCGCCCTCCAACAGCCCGTCCCGGTGCTGGCTGAGCGCTGACTCCAGCGATGCGGCGCCGTCGGCGGCCTGTGCGTTGTTGTGCATGCCGGCCAGCAGCGTCGGCACGGCGGCCTCCACTGCAGCCTGCGCCGTCTGCCGGTCGGTGCCGAGCATTCCGGCAATCTGGTCTACCGGGATCTGGCTCAGGATGTCTTGGAGCTCGGTCATGGGGTACTCCTTCAGCCGCACTTAGTGCAGGCCTCGCTGGAAACGGCGCCCGCGCAGACGCCGCAGGACTGTTGCCCTTGCATCGTAGTCCGGGCCCCCGGAACGGGAAAGGACGCCGGCCGGGACAGGGCAGTGCCGTCGGAAGCCCGCGGAGTTTGCGGGTAATCTAGGAGAGTTCCGGAGCCGGCAGGTGTCTCCGGAGGAGCACATGGCAGGAAGCAAAAGGCGAGGTTGATGGTCCACATCTGGAACGATCCGTCCGAAGTCCCGGCGGACTTCGGTCCTTCCGTCGTTACCTTCGGCAATTTCGACGGTGTGCACCGCGGCCATCAGCAGGTGCTCTCGCAGCTCATCCGCGTCGCCCGCCTGAACCACGCCCGGGCCGTCGCCATCACCTTCGACCCGCATCCGGCGCAGGTCCACCGCCCCGAATCCGCCCCTGAACTGATCATGGGCTTGGAAGACAAGCTGGTGGCGCTCGGTGAGCTGGGCCTCGACGCCGTGCTCGTGATGAAGTACTCCCTGGAGCTGGCCAGCCTCACCCCCGAAGAATTCGTCGCCAACGTCCTGGTCGGCAGCCTGAAGGCGAGCCACGTCGTGATCGGCCACGATGCCAGGTTCGGCCGGAACAACTCCGGAGACCTGGAGACCATGCAGGAACTCGGCAGGAAGCTCGGCTTCGAGGTGCTGGTCATCAGCGAGTTCGGCTCGGAAGGCTTTCCGCTGCACGGCGAAGAACACGGTGGCGTTCACGATGAAGGCCACGGCGGCATGCACGAGGGCGACGACGGCAGGGACCGCCGCTGCTCCTCCACCTGGGTGCGCGAGGCACTGCGGGAGGGCGACGTCGCCACCGCGGCAGCCGTCCTGGGGCGGTCGCACCGGATGCGTGGTGAGGTGGTCCACGGCGCCGCTCGTGGCCGCGACCTCGGCTTCCCCACCGCCAACCTCGCCTCCGACGCCAGCGGCTACATCCCGGCGGACGGCATCTACGCCGGCTGGCTCGTGGACCAGGCAGGCACACGCTGGCCCGCCGCCATTTCCGTCGGCTCCAACCCCACGTTCGACGGCGTCAGCCGGCAGGTGGAGGCACACGTGATCGACCGGCCGGACGAGGCCGTCGAGGACTTCGATCTGTACGGCCAGACAGTAGTGGTGGAATTCGTCGCCCGGCTGCGGGGGATGGTGGCGTACCGTGGCCCTGAAGCGTTGGTGGACCAGATGCGCCTGGACGTGGTCCAGGCCCACAACATTCTGTACGCGCACTGACCCGCCGCGCCGTTGGGCAAGGAAGGCATAGAGACGTGATGATTGAGAAAAATACCCGGGAGCTGGACAAGGATATTGTCCGGGACTTCAGCTCAAAGATGAGCTACGCGTCCTACCTGCAGCTGCCGACGCTCCTGAGCGCCCAGCAGCCGGTCAGCGCCCCCGAGCACCACGACGAGATGCTGTTCATCATCCAGCACCAGACCACCGAACTGTGGCTCAAACTGGTCCTGCACGAGCTCCGCAGCGCCGCCGCGTGGCTGCGCTCCGATGACCTCGGCTCCGCGTTGAAGGCGATCGCCCGGGTCAAGCACATCCAGAAAACCCTGACCGAGCAGTGGTCCGTGCTGGCCACCCTCACGCCCACCGAGTACTCGCAGTTCCGCGGTTTCCTGGGCAACTCCTCCGGATTCCAGTCCAGCCAGTACCGCGCGGTCGAATTCCTGCTGGGCAACAAAAACCGCAAGATGCTGCCAGTGTTCGAATCCGATCCCGAGGCGCACGCGATGCTGCTGGAGATTCTCGAATCCCCGAGCATCTACGACGACTTCCTGGCCTACCTCAAACGGCAGGGGTTCGACGTTCCCGCCTCGCTGCTCGAGCGGGACGTCACCCGGGCGCATGAGTTCTGCGCCGACCTCGTCCCGGTCTTCAAGTACATCTACGAGAACGCGGCGGACAACTGGGGCGCCTACGAGGCCTGCGAGGAACTCGTGGACCTTGAGGACAACTTCCAGCTTTGGCGCTTCCGGCACCTGCGCACGGTGCAGCGCACCATTGGCATGAAGTCCGGCACCGGCGGCTCCAGCGGCGCGGCCTTCCTGCAGAAGGCGCTGGAACTGACATTCTTCCCGGAGCTGTTCGCCGTCCGGACGGAGATCGGCCAGTGAGCGCCCGTCAGCCGGAAACGGCGGGCCCCGCGGCACAGGCCACCGCCGGCAACGACACAGCCCTGCTGCAGCGAGCCCGCGACCTGGACGCTGCCGACCCGCTGGCCGCCTACCGCGGCCACTTCATCGGAACAGACACGGACCTGTCCTACCTGGACGGCAACTCCCTGGGCCGCCCGCTCAAGCGCACGGTCACCGACATCAGCAGCTTCATCCAGGACAGCTGGGGCGGCCGGCTGATCCGTGGCTGGGACGAGGAATGGCTGGAACTCCCGCAGTCCATCGGTGACCAGCTCGGCCGCGCCGTGCTCGGCGCCGGTCCGGGGCAGACCATCATCGCCGACTCCACCACGGTGGTTCTGTACAAGCTCATCCGGGCTGCGCTGGCCGCGGTCACCGACCCGGCACGCACCGAAATCGTGCTGGACACGGACAATTTCCCTACCGACCGCTACCTCGTCGAGGGCATCGCCCGCGAAGAAGGACTGACGCTGCGCTGGATCGACGCCGATCCCTCCTCCGGCGTGACCGTAGGGCAGGTGCGCGCCGCCACCGGCCCGGCCACCGCCGTCGTGGTCCTGAGCCAGATCGCCTACCGCTCCGGGTTCCTCGCGGACCTGCCGGGCATCACCGCTGCCGTGCACGACGCCGGCGCGCTGGTGGTGTGGGACCTGTGCCATTCCGCCGGTTCGGTGGAGATCGCACTGGATGCCGCCGGCGTCGACTTCGCCGCCGGCTGCACCTACAAGTACCTCAACGGGGGACCGGGCTCGCCCGCCTTCGCGTACGTCAACATCCGGCACCTGCCGGGACTTCAGCAGCCGATCTGGGGCTGGATGGGACGCAAGGACGCCTTCGAAATGGGGCCGGGCTATGAGGCCGCCGCCGGAATCCGCGGCTTCCTCAGCGGCACCCCGGCGATCTTCGGGATGCTCGCCATGCGCGGCACCCTGGACCTGCTCGAGGAAGTGGGCATGGCCGCCGTCCGGGAGAAGTCCCGGATGCTGACCGGGTTCGCCGTCGAACTCCACGATGCCTGGCTCGCCCCGGCGGGTGTGGAACTTTCGACGCCGCGGGACCCGGAGCTCCGCGGCAGCCACATCACGGTGGACCACCCGGCCTTCCGGGAGATGACCGCGGCGCTCTGGGAGCAGGACGTCATTCCGGATTTCCGGGCGCCGCAGGGCATCCGGATCGGGCTCTCACCGCTGAGCACTTCCTTCACCGAGCTCTACCGCGGCATGGCCGCCATCCGCGAACGGCTGGCGGGGGACCCTTCCAGACAGCCCCGGGACCAGCCGTTTCGACAAGATTAGCGGCGTGCCGGTAAACTAAACGTTGGATCCGGCTGCAGTCCGTGGCGGCTGGTTCTTGTTGCGTACGGGAAACTCCCTCTTCGGAGGCGGAATACCGGCGCGGCACCCCCGGCAGTGAGTTACTGACTCGGGCCTCACGGCACATCTCTAGGAGTTATCGTGGCACTTGAAGCCGCTGTAAAGCAGTCCATCATCAAGGATTTCGCAACGTCCGAGGGTGACACCGGTTCGCCGGAGGTCCAGGTTGCAGTCCTGACTCAGCGGATCAAGGATCTCACTGAGCACATGAAGGTGCACAAGCACGATTACCACACCCAGCGCGGTCTGCTGGCCATGGTCGGTCGTCGCAAGCGCATGCTGACCTACCTCAAGAACACTGACATCACCCGCTACCGTGCGCTCATCGAGCGTCTCGGCCTGCGCCGCTAGTCAGCTTTAAGGGGCGGCCCCTTCCGCGACGGAAAGGGCCGCCCTTCTTCAAACAAAACTCAACAGGAGGATCAACCGCATCACGCATTCGCGGTCTTCGGTAGTGATCTCCGGGAACGGCTTCAAGGGATGAAGCCCAGGCCCGTGGGTCTCGATCGATGACCGGGTGCAGTGCAGTCCAGCAGACAGATGCTGGGCTGGGTTGATGCGGCTGGACTCCGTGAACCATGAAACGGAGGTGACTCTCTATGGAGGGTCCCGAAATCCAGTTCTCAGAAGCAGTCATTGACAATGGCCGTTTCGGCAAGCGTGTAATCCGCTTTGAAACCGGCCGCCTTGCCAAGCAGGCAGCCGGCGCAGCGATGGTCTACCTCGACGAAGAGACCGCGCTGCTGTCCGCCACCACCGCCGGCAAGCACCCGCGTGAAGGTTTCGACTTCTTCCCGCTGACTGTCGACGTCGAAGAGCGCATGTACGCCGCCGGCCGCATCCCGGGTTCGTTCTTCCGCCGCGAAGGCCGCCCGTCCACGGAAGCCATCCTGGCCTGCCGCCTGATGGACCGCCCGCTGCGTCCGACCTTCGTCAAGGGCCTGCGCAACGAAGTCCAGATCGTCGTAACTGTGCTGTCCATCAACCCGGACGAGCTCTACGACGTCGTGGCGATCAACGCTTCCTCGATGTCCACCCAGCTCTCCGGCCTGCCCTTCTCCGGCCCGATCGGCGGCGTCCGCGTTGCCCTCATCGCCGACGAGCACGGCTCGCAGTGGGTTGCGTTCCCGAAGCACTCCCAGCTCGAGAACGCCGTCTTCAACATGGTCGTTGCCGGCCGTGTCAAGGACGATGACGTCGCCATCATGATGGTTGAAGCCGAAGCCACGGACAACTCCTGGAACCTCATCAAGGAGCAGGGCGCCACCGCCCCGACCGAAGAGGTCGTTTCGGAAGGCCTCGAGGCCGCCAAGCCGTTCATCAAGGCCCTCTGCGACGCCCAGTCGGACCTGGCGGCACGCGCCGCCAAGCCGACCGTCGAGTTCCCGGTCTTCCTGGACTACCAGGACGACGTCTACGCCGCTGTGGAATCCGCTGCCGCCGAGAAGCTGGCCGCTGTCTTCCAGATCGCCGACAAGCAGGAACGCGACACCGCATCGGATGAGCTCAAGGACGAGGTCACCTCTTCCCTGGCCGGCCAGTTCGAAGGCCGCGAGAAGGAGCTGTCCGCAGCCTTCCGCTCCGTCACCAAGCACGTTGTGCGCCAGCGCATCCTCACGGAACAGATCCGCATCGACGGCCGCGGCCTGACGGATATCCGCCAGCTCACCGCCGAGGTTGAGGTTCTGCCCCGCGTCCACGGTTCGGCCATCTTCGAACGCGGCGAGACCCAGATCATGGGTGTCACCACGCTGAACATGCTCAAGATGGAACAGCAGATCGACTCGCTGTCTCCCGTGACGCGCAAGCGCTACATGCACAACTACAACTTCCCGCCGTACTCCACCGGCGAGACCGGCCGCGTCGGTTCCCCGAAGCGCCGCGAAATCGGCCACGGTGCCCTCGCTGAGCGCGCCATCATGCCCGTGCTGCCGTCCCGCGAGGAATTCCCCTACGCCATCCGCCAGGTGTCTGAGGCTCTCAGCTCCAACGGTTCGACGTCGATGGGTTCCGTCTGCGCCTCCACGCTGTCCCTGCTCAACGCAGGTGTGCCGCTGAAGGCTGCTGTTGCCGGCATCGCCATGGGCCTGGTCTCCGACCAGGTTGACGGCCAGACCCGCTACGCCGCCCTGACCGATATCCTCGGCGCCGAAGATGCTTTCGGTGACATGGACTTCAAGGTCGCCGGTACCGCTGAGTTCGTCACGGCCATCCAGCTGGACACGAAGCTCGACGGCATCCCGGCCTCCGTCCTGGCAGCCGCCCTGAAGCAGGCCCGCGAAGCCCGCCTGCACATCCTGGACGTCCTGAACTCCGCGATCGACACCCCGGACGAGCTCTCCGAGTTCGCGCCGCGCGTCATCGCGGTCAAGATCCCGGTAGACAAGATCGGCGAGGTCATCGGCCCGAAGGGCAAGATGATCAACCAGATCCAGGAAGACACCGGAGCCGACATCTCGATCGAGGATGACGGCACGGTCTACATCGGCGCCACGAACGGTCCGTCTGCCGACGCAGCACGGTCCGCGATCAACGCCATCGCCAACCCGCAGATCCCGGAAATCGGCGAGCGCTACCTGGGCACGGTCGTCAAGACCACCACCTTCGGCGCCTTCGTTTCCCTGACTCCGGGCAAGGACGGTCTGCTGCACATCTCCGAGCTGCGCAAGATCGCCGGTGGCAAGCGCGTGGACAACGTCGATGACGTCGTCTCCGTCGGCCAGAAGATCCAGGTGGAAATCACCAAGATCGATGACCGCGGCAAGCTCTCCCTGTCTCCCGTTGTGGCTGACGAGGCAGGGACTGGGAACTCAGAGAACCCGGACAACGCTGAGGTCTCCCTGGAGTCCGCAGAGTAGTCTTTCCAAACACAGCAGCAGGGCCGGTGGATTCATCCTCCGGCCCTGCTGCCGTTAAAGGCAGGTAGGATTGCAGGCAGATTTGGCACGTTTTTACTGAAAGGCCTTGATGACTGTCGTCCCCCTGCCGCTTGAGCAGAACCAGCACGCTGACTCCCTGATCCACGGCGCCGATGGCGGTTCCGAGGTGCGCCGTTCGGTCCTGCCCGGCGGCGTCCGGGTACTGACCGAGGCGATGCCGGGGCAGCGCTCGGCCACCATTGGTTTTTGGGTCGGCGTCGGCTCCCGCGACGAGGCGCCCGGCCAGCACGGCTCTACCCACTTCCTGGAGCACCTGCTGTTCAAGGGCACCAAGCGGCGCACCGCGCTCGAGATCGCCTCGGCCTTCGACGAGGTGGGCGGGGAATCCAACGCCGCCACGGCCAAGGAAAGCACCTGCTACTTCGCCCGCGTCCTGGACACCGACCTGCCGATGGCGATCGACGTCATCGCGGACATGATCACCGGCGCCGTGCTGGACCCGCAGGAGATGGAGCAGGAACGCGACGTCATCCTTGAAGAAATAGCGATGGACAGCGACGACCCCACCGACGTCGCCCACGAACACTTCGTCGCCGCCGTGCTGGGCACCCACCCGCTCGGCCGCCCGATCGGCGGCACCCCGGACGCCATCCGCGCCGTCGCACGCGACTCGGTCTGGGACCACTACCGCCGTTACTACCGCCCGGACGAGCTCGTCATCACCGCCGCCGGGGGACTGGACCACGACGTCGTCTGCGAACTGGTGGTGGATGCCCTGCACTCCGCCGGCTGGAGCCTGAAGGCGGACGCGGCCCCGGTGCAGCGGCGCTCCACCGACCGCGCCGACATCACCGGCACCGCCGGACTCCACGTGGTCAAGCGGCCGGTGGAGCAGGCCAACATCATTATGGGCTGCCCCACGATCGTCGCCACCGACGACCGCCGCTTCGTGATGAGCGTGCTCAACGCGGTGCTCGGCGGGGGCATGTCCTCCCGGCTGTTCCAGGAAGTCCGCGAAAAGCGCGGGCTGGTGTACTCGACCTACTCCTTCGCCTCCTCCTACGCCGACGCCGGCTACTTCGGCATGTATGCCGGCTGCACGCCGTCGAAAGTCCGGCAGGTCCTTGAGCTGCTCGGCGCCGAACTGGACAAGCTGGCCGGGGGCGGCATCTCCGAGGAGGAACTGCGCAAGGCCGTCGGGCAGCTCTGCGGCGGCATCGTGCTGGCCCTGGAGGACACCGGCTCCCGGATGTCCCGGCTGGGCCGGGCCGAACTTGTCTCCGGCGAGTACCAGGACATCGACGAGACCCTGCGCCAGATCAAGGCCGTCACCGCGGCGGAAGTGCAGGAGCTCGCCCGCGAACTCGCAGCTGCCCCGCGGACTGTCACGGTGGTGGGCCCCTTCGAGGAAACCGAGACCTTCGGCCTCTGAGGTCCGCCGGGGCGGCCGGGCCGCCTCCGCAGGCTGCTGAGCCGGTCCCGGACGCCGCTGAACTGGGGCTGCACCGGTCCGGGGCGGCTGGCCCGATCCTAGACACGGCAGGCGTCGCCGCGTGATGATGGGGACGGGTAACTTGGGAGGACCGCTGGAAGGAACCCCTGGAAGGAAAATATGGACCGGCCGCTGCCAGGCAGTGCACACGAGGCGCTTGAGGCGTTCCTGGGGCACTGGACCGGGACCACGCAGTGGCAGGCCACGCCCTGGGGCCCGGCGCGTATTGCCGCCATCGAACTGACCTTCGCCCGCGCAGCCGCCGGGCTGGCCGTCACCCACAGCTACCGGCACACGGAAGCCGACGGCACCCGCTCCGAGGGCCACGGTGTCTTCACCATGGACGCGGACCACCCGGACACCCTCTGGTACCACGTCAACAGCATGGGGCTGCCCCCGGAGGCGCCCGCGCGGGCCAGCTGGCAGGAGGGCACCCTCACCATGGAACGGCGCAGCGGGCGCGGCACGTCCCGGCATACCTTCCGGGTGGACGACGGCGTGCTGACGCACAGTGCCGGCCTCCGGCTGGGTTCCGCGAGCGAATTTACCCCCTTTATGGTCTCGGTCTGCCGGCGTGTGTCCAAGGATGCCGCCGTCCCCGCCTGAGTCTTCCGCCGTCACCGCGGCACCGTCGTGCTGCCTTCGCCGCTGAACGGCTGCGCTGCCGCGCCCGCAGTGCTGCCGCGCCCCAGCCATGCCGCCGTCGCGCCCAAACCGTTGCCATAACGTTGTAAAGCGCCGCTTGGAATCCGTTGACAGGCAGTGAGCTGCATCATAGATTTGCCGTAATCTGAATCACCTTTCAGGTTCAGCGCAAAATCTCAGTCATCTCGTGCCAGATTCCGTGGATTCTCAATGAAAGGCATCCCGTGAAGGATACAAAGAAGTTCCTGCTGGCCGCCGTTATGGCCACCGGGCTCGCCCTCAGCGCCTGTGCGCCCACTGCCGGCAGCGCAGCACCGGCCGCGTCCGGCGGCACCAAGGCCGCCGATCCGGTCAATGTCGGCATCATCTACTCCAAGACCGGACCGCTGGCCGCCTACGGCGCCACCTACTACGAAGGCCTGCAGGCCGGCATCGATTACGCCACCGGCGGGACCGGCGCCGTCAACGGCGCCAAGATCAACCTGACCTACGCCGACGACGGTGGCGACCCGGACAAGGCCGTTACGGCCGCCAAGGACCTGATCGGCAAGGGCTACAAGATTATCGGCGGCACGGTCAGCTCCGGCATCGCGCTCAAGCTGGCGGAACAGGCCGCCCAGAACAAGGTCCTCTACATCTCCGGGCCGGCCGCCACCGACGCCATCCAGGGCATCAACAAGTACACCTTCCGCTCGGGCCGCCAGAGCCTGCAGGACGTGGCCACCGCCGGGTCCTTCATCGACACCAAGGGCAAGAAGGTCGTCGTCTTCGCCCAGGACAACGCGTTCGGCCAGGGCAATGTCGCAGCCGTCAAGGCCGTCCTCGGTGCCAAGGGCGCCACCGTGGAGGCGGTCCTGGTTCCGGACGGACAGGAGCTGACCCCCTTCGCCCGCCAGCTCATTGATGCGAAGCCGGACATGGTCTTCGTGGCCTGGGCCGGGGCAACTTCCGGCACCATGTGGCAGACCCTGAGCCAGCAGGGCGCCTTCGACGCCGCCCCGATCGTCACCGGCCTCGGCGACGCCGCCACCTTCGGCGCCTACGGCGAGGCCACTGCCAAGATCAGCTTCCTGAACCACTACTTCCCGGGCGCTTCCGGCACTGACGTGGAGAAGAAGATGATCGCCGCCGTCGAGAAGGCCGGCCAGAAGGCCGACCTCTTCACCCCCGACGGCTTCGTCGCCGGCCAGATGATCGCCCAGGCCGTCAAGGACGGCGGCACCGACGCCGATGCCATGGTCAAGGCACTCGAGGGCTTCAGCTTCGACGGCCCCAAGGGCAAAGAAACCGTCCGCGCCTCGGACCACGCCCTGGTCCAGGACATGTACCAGGTCAAGCTCGTCCAGACGGGCAGCACTTGGGCCCCCGAGCTCATCAAGGTGGTTGGGGGCGACACGGTCGCCCCGCCGGAAAAGAAGTAGCCAGGCGCGGCGCCGTACCCCCAGCGGGAACAGACACCCACGGCGCCGCACCCCGGCGGGAACAAACACCCGCGGCAGCAAATCCCCGCGTGAACGGGCCCCCGCGGGAAACAGGCCCCCGCGGTAACCGACACTGACGCCCCAAGCCACGAAGGATCCGAATGAAATCCCCAGCCCTGCCCGCCCTTGCGGTGGACGGCCTTGGCCTGCAGATCGGCGGTGCCCGCATCCTCCAGGATGTCAGCTTCGACGTCGGCGCGGGCGAAATGGTCGGCGTCATCGGCCCGAACGGTGCCGGCAAGACCACCTTGTTCAACCTGATTTCCGGCGTGATCCGGCCCAGCGCGGGCACCATCACGCTGAACGGCAGCGAGATCACGGCCGCGCCGATCCACCGCAGGGCAAAGGCAGGGCTTGGGCGGACCTTCCAGACCTCCAACCTGTTTCCCCGCCTCAGCGTGCTGGAAAACGTCCGGCTCGCCGCCCAGGCCGAAATCGGCGGCAGCTTCAACATCCTTCGCTTCCCCTCGGCCTCCGACGAAGCCACCCGGATTGCCCGCGGCACCATCGGGGAGGTCGGCCTCACCGGCCAGCTCTCGACGGCGGCGGGGGACCTCTCCCACGGCGAGAAACGCAAGGTGGAGATCGCCGTGCTGCTGGCGACCGATCCCGCCGTCGTGCTCCTGGACGAACCAATGGCCGGGGTGGCGTCGGGGGACGTGCCGTCCCTCACCGCGATCATCCGTGGGCTGCACCGGGACCGCGGCTGCACCGTGATGATGGTGGAGCACCACATGGATGTGGTCCTGGGGCTCGTGGACCGGGTCGCTGTGATGCACCACGGCAGCCTGCTGGCGCTGGACAGCCCGGAGGCCGTGATGGCGGACCCCACCGTGCAGAGTGCCTACCTGGGAGAACCCGTATGAGCGCCGCAGCCCAAAGCCGCCCCATCCTGACCGTGCAGGGACTCAACGCCCACATCGCCGGGCAGCAGGTCGTGGAGGACGTCAGCTTCGCCGTCCCGGCCACCGGCATCACGGCGCTGCTGGGCCGCAACGGCGTCGGGAAGACCAGCACCATCAAGGCCATCATCGGCCTGATCGAGCGCACCGGGGCCGTGGAGCTCGACGGCGAGCGGATCGAGAAGGAACCGACGTTCAAAATCATCCGCAGCGGCGTGGGCTACGTTCCCGAGGACCGCGAGGTGTTCTCCAAGCTCACGGTGGCGGAAAACCTCCGGCTCGCCGAACGCGACGCCGCACCCCGTCGTCAGCTTGTCGAGGAGCTCTTCCCGGACCTGCTGGCCCGGTCGGCCCAGATGGCCGGCACCCTCTCCGGCGGCCAGCAGCAGATGGTCTCGCTGGCGCGCGCCCTTCTGAACACCAACAAGATCCTCCTCGTCGACGAACCCACCAAGGGCCTTGCCCCTAAAATCGTCGCCGAGGTGGCCGAGACCCTCGCCGAAGCCGCGAAAACCGTCCCCATCCTCCTGGTCGAGCAAAACCTGCATGTGGTCCGCCAGCTCGCCGGGGGAGCCGTCGTTGTCTCCGGCGGCCGGGTCGTCCACACCGGCAACGCCCTGGAGTTCCTCGACGACGCCGACCTGACCCGGCGGCTGCTGGGCGTCTCCACTGAGCCGCCAGCCGGGAAGACAGCTGCGAAAGGCGCCGCCCTGTGAGTACCGTCGTCCTCCTGCTCTTCACCGGCCTGGGCCTGGGTGCCCTGTACTTTCTCGTGGCCGCCGGACTGTCCCTGATTTACGGGCTGATGGGCGTGCTCAACTTCGCGCACGGTGCCTTCCTGACCCTGGGTGCCTTCACCGGCTGGGAAATCGCCCGCCGGACCGGCTCGGACAACTGGGGGACGTTCCTGCTCTCCCTGCTGGTCGGAGCCGCCGCCGGTGCCGCGTTTGCCGCCTTCACCGAGTTCGTGCTGATCCGCCGGCTGTACCAGCGGCACATCGAGCAGGTCCTCATCACGGTGGGCCTCTCGCTCGCCGCGGTCGCCCTCTTCGACGGCATCTGGGGCACCGACCCGGTGTTCATCCAGGGACCACCCTGGTTCAAGGAGACCACCGAGATCCTGGGCGCCCGCGTCCCCAACGACCGGTTTGTCTGCATCATCGCCGCCGTCCTGGTGCTGCTCGCCCTGGTGTTCTTCCTGAAGAACACCCGCTACGGCATGATCATCCGCGCCGGCGTCGAGAACCGCTCCATGGTGACGGCCCTCGGCATCGACGTGCGCAAGGCCTTTACCCTGGTCTTCACGATCGGCGGCGCCGCCGCCGGCCTGGGCGGTGTCCTGGCCTCGCACTACTTCGGCTACGTCTCGCCGATGCTGGGCGGCTCGCTTTTGATCTTTGCCTTCATCGTCACTGTGATCGGCGGACTGGGTTCGCTGACCGGTGCGGCCATCGCCGCGGTCGCCGTCGCCATCCTGCAGCAGTTCGCCAATTTCTACCTCGGCGGCACCGGCGACTTCGTCGTGGTCTTGGCCCTGGCGCTCGTGCTGCTGTTCCGTCCCTCCGGCCTGCTCGGGAGAACCTCATGACCACCGATACCGACGCCGCCGGCACCAACAGGGCGGCCACCGACAGCACGGGCAGCCAGGGCGCCGGTGCGGCCGCCCGGGAGACCCGCCGGACAACCGCCGCCAACGGGCCCGGCCGGCCGCGCCTGACCCGCCGGAGGATCGCCGGCAGCGCCGCCGGGCTCGCCGGAATCGTGCTCCTGGTGCTGCTGCCGCTGCTCAACCTGTCCCTGCCCGGCGTGCTGCCCGGCCCGACGTACACGCCGGGATCCCTGCAACTGCTCGCAATGTGCATGCTGATGGCCGCCGCAGCGCTGACCTACCACCTGCTGCTCGGCGTCGCCGGGCTGCTCTCTTTCGGCCACGCCCTCTACTTCGGCGCCGGCGTCTACGGGCTGGCCATCATCCTGCAGAACCTGGACATCCCGCTGCTGCCCGCGATGGGACTGACCCTGCTGATCGTGATCGTGCTGGCCCATGTGGTGGGCAGCATCAGCCTCCGGGTCAGCGGCATCCCCTTCGCCATGGTCACGCTCGCGTTCGCGCAGGCCGGTTCCGTGATCGTGGGCCGCAACCCGGACGGCCGGACCGGCGGAGACGAAGGCCTCACGCTGCGCACCGACAACCTGCCCGACTTCCTCGTCGGGGTGGTCAATACCCGCAACCTCTACTGGCTGGCCCTGGCGGTGCTCGTGGCCGTGTTCATCATTGTCACCTGGGTGCAGTCCTCCCGCGCCGGCCACGTCGCCGCCGCGGTCCGCGAGAATGAACTCCGCGTCCGTGTCCTGGGCCTGCAGCCGTACCTCGTGAAGCTGCTGATCTTCGTGGTCGCGGCCATCCTGGTCAGCATCATCGGCATGGTGTTCCTGCTGCTGCAGAGCGGCGCCGTGCCGCGCGCCATGTCCGCGGACCTGACCATCACCCTGCTCGTTATGGTGGTCCTGGGCGGCGTCGGTTCGCGCTGGGGCGCTGTGATCGGCGGCGTCTTTTACACCATCCTGGACCAGCGCCTCACCACCCTGGCCAACTCCGACGCCATCGCAGCGCTGCCGGACATCCTGCGGGTACCGTTGTCTGAACCCCTGTTCATCCTGGGCACCCTGTTCATCCTCGTGGTGCTCTTCCTGCCCGGCGGACTGACGGGCACCGCGCAGCGGCTGGCCCAGCGCCGCAACCGGCGCGGGGGCACCGGGGCCCGTGACGGCGGCGGAAATGACAGCACCGGCGGCCGGGCCGCCGCCGGTCACGGCACGGCAGCGGCCCGCGACGTCCTGGAGGAATCAGCATGAGCAACACCAACGGTCCCGGTCAGGCGGACGGACTGCACACCCTGGGCCGCTGGACTGCCGACCGCTCCCTCGCCACCCCGCAGCGGATAGCGGTCGATGACCGCGGCTGCACGCTGAGCTACGGCGAGCTGGAACGACGGGCAGCGGGCCTCGCCGCCGCCCTCAAGACCGCCGGCTACGCCGCCGGGGAACGGATCGCGACCCTGACCGGCAACAGCTCGGACCACGTGGTGGCCTTCTTCGCCTGCGCCAAAGCCGGGCTGGTCCTGGCGCCGCTGTCCTGGCGGCTCTCGGCCCAGGAACTCGCCGCGCAGCTCGAGCTCGCCGACCCCCAGCTCCTGCTTGTCGAGGACGAACTGGACTCCCTCGCCGCCGCGGCGTGCGGCCGGCTCGCACACCGGCCACGGACCGCCGCGCTGGGCCCCGGCGGCGTAGAAAAGTCGGTGCCCCCGCCGTCCCGCAGGCTGGCGGCAGCAGTGCCGGGCACGGTAGCCCGCCGGAGCGAAGCCCACCTGCAGGAAGCAGCCAGGGAGGTGCGCGACGACGACCCGCTCCTGATGATCTTCACCTCAGGCACCGAAGGGGCCAGCAAGGCCGCCGTACTGACCCACGCCAACTGCTTCTGGACCAACCTTTCGCTGTCCCGGACGATGGATCTGGGCAGCACCGACGTCATACTGGCGGTGCTGCCGCAGTTCCACGTCGGCGGCTGGAACATCCAGCCCCTGCTGGCCTGGTGGACCGGCGCCACCGTCGTGCTGGAACGCGGCTTCGAACCCGGCCGGGTCCTGCAGCTGATCGCGGAGCGGGGCGTGAGCATGCTGATGGGCGTCCCGACCCAGTACCTGATGCTCGCCGAACACCCCGACTTCGCCTCCGCGGAGCTCGGCAGCCTCCGGCACGCCGTGGTCGGCGGGGCGCCCATGCCGGCGCCGCTGCTGCGGATCTGGCACCGCAGGGGAGTGGCGTTGAGCCAGGGCTACGGGCTGACCGAGGCATCACCCAATGTGCTGTGCCTGGCCAACGAGGATGCCGTCCGGATGGTGGGATACTCCGGCAAACCGTACCCGCATGTCGCCGTCGCGGTGTCCGACCCGGTGACCGGGGAAATCCTGGACGGCGCCGCCTCCGGGGAACTGCTGGTGGGCGGCCCGGGGGTCTTCGCCGGGTACTTCCGCGACCCCGCCGCCACGGCCGCCGTCCTCGTCGGGGGATGGCTGCGGACGGGCGACCTCGTGGAGCGCGACGCCGAAGGCTACATCAAGGTGGTGGACCGGCTCAAGGACATCTACATTTCCGGCGGCGAGAACGTGGCCCCGGCCGAGGTCGAGGCAGTGCTGCTGGCCCATCCGGCGGTGGCGCAGGCCGCCGTCGTCGGGGTGGAAGATGAGCGCTGGGGCGAAACCGGGGTCGCCTTCGTCGTGATCCGCCCCGGCGTGGCCACGGATGAGCAGGAACTCCTCGAGCACTGCGCCGCCCAACTGGCGCATTTCAAGGTTCCCTCGCGGATCGAGACCGTTGCCGCGCTGCCCCGTACGGCGCTGAACAAGGTCCTGCGCGCCCGGCTCCGGCAGCAGCTGGACGGCCGGCAGCCGGACGGGCCGACGCGGGACGGGCGCCCCGAAAACGCCGCCGCCGCCCTCCCGGCACACGTGCCGGGAACCCTGCCCGCAAGCGGGAGCCGGCGGTGAGCGCCGCACCGCGCACCGCGAGGGGCACCCGCACCCGGGCCAAGCTGCTGCAGGCCGCCGAGACGCTGTTCGCCTCGGTGGGCTACCACGAGGCCTCGATCGTGAAGATCACTGAGGAGGCCGGCGTCGGGCTCGGCACCTTCTACCTCTACTTCGAGGGCAAACAGGCCATCTTCGACGAGGTCGTCGAGGATCTGAACCGGCGGGTCCGGCATGCCATGACGGACGCGGCACGGTCGGCCGGGACCCGGCTCGCGGCCGAACGCGCCGGATTCCGGGCCTTCTTCAAGTTCACCGCGGAACATCCCGCGCTGTACCGGATCATCCGGCAGGCCGAGTTCGTCTCGCCCGGGGCGCTGCGGCTGCACTACACCCGGATCGTCAACGGCTACATCGAAGGTCTCAAGGCCGCGCAGCTCAGCGGCGAAGTCCGGGACATGGACCCCACCGTGGCGGCCTGGGCCCTGATGGGCATCGGCGAGCTGATTGGCATGCGCTGGGTGCTGTGGGACGAGGAAGGCGCCGAACCCGCCCAGGGTGCCCGTCCGGACGTCCCGGAGGAAGTCTTCGAGGAAATGATGCAGTTCATCGAACGTGCGCTCGCCCCGTCACCGGGCGCCACCGCCACCGGCACCGGCCCCGGCCCTGCCTTCAATTCCGTTCAGACCCAGGAAGGGACAGCCCGATGAACCAGGCAGCCAGCAATCCAAGTTACCGGACCACCGAAGTGGAGGTCCGCGGCGGCACGCTGCACACCGCCCTCTGGGGTCCTGAGGATCCGGCCGCCCCGACGATCCTCGCCGTGCACGGCGTCACCGCGTCCCACATGGCCTGGCCCGTGCTGGCTGCGGCCCTGCCGGAGGTCAGGATCATTGCCCCGGACCTGCGGGGCCGGGGCCGTAGCAACGCGCTGCCCGCGCCCTACGGCATGCCCTCCCACGCCGAGGACCTCGCGGCCGTGCTGGCCGCGCTCAGCACCGGGCCCGCGGTCGTTGTGGGCCATTCGATGGGCGCCTTCGCCTCCGTGGTTCTCGCAAACCTTTTCCCGGAGCGGGTGCGCTCCCTCGTGCTGGTCGACGGCGGGCTGCCGCTGCAGGTGCCGGCGGGACTCAGCGACGAGCAAATCGTCACCGCCGTCCTCGGTCCCGCGGCCGAACGGCTCAACGCCACCTTCGCCAGCCGGGAGGTCTACCGCAGTTTCTGGAGGCAGCATCCGGCCTTCAGCTCGGACTGGAGCCCGGCCGTGGAGGAGTACGTGGATTACGACCTCACCGGCGAGGAGCCTGCGCTCCGGCCGGCCACACGGTACCAGGCGATGGCGGACGACACGTCCGAGCTTCACCGCGGCGCCTCGCTCCTGAAGGCCCTGGACGATCTCGCGGTGGACACGCTCGTGTTGCGGGCACCGCGCGGCCTGCTCGATGAACCCGGCGGCCTCTACGCGCCCGGCTATCTGGATGCCTGGGCGGGGAAGCTGCCGGCCCTGACCGTGCGCGAGGTCCCGGACGTCAACCACTACACGATCGTCATGGGCGCCGCGGGCGCCGCCGCCGTCGCGGACGCCGTGCGGGAGGCGCTGGCCGTCGCCTGAGGGGGGCGCATGCTTGCAGCTCCGGCTCCGCCCGCCGGTTGTCCGGCAGCCGGCCGTTGCCCCTGCCGCGGTATCACGCGGTATCACACGGCGGACTCCAGGAGCCGGGTTTTCGGGGCGCCCTGGAGGGCGGGTGCCGCCGTGGCGGAGGCCCACACGTTTGCCCGAAGGTTCGCCAGAAGTGCCTCCGCCTGGGCCCGCCGCTCGAAATCGAGTTCGACCACCACATAGCGCGGGTCCTCCACCGGGCGGCTGATCCGGTGTGCGGTGACCCCCGACGCCGCGCGGTTGACCGGATCACGGTCGAACGCCGTTTTCCACATGCCAAAATCCTTGATCGCGTGCTCGATCTGCAAGGTGTACATCGCACTCATTCCTTCCGTTTCCTGCCCCCTGTTTGGTGGCATGTTCCACGCTAGGCGGGGCCTGGCCCCGTGCGGTATCCCAGAAATCTGGTGGCGGGCGGCCGGACCCCGAAGCCGGATTGCGCAGGCGCATCCGGCGGGGCCCAGCCGGCAAACCCGGGGGCATACTGAATTCATGACCACCAGCTGGGCGCTGAGCCGGAGTCTGGAACGCATCGGGCAGCTCTGCCGGGACGTGCTGGACGACAAGGAGCTGCGCCGCGGAGTGCTTGCGGAACTGGGCCGGATGGTGCCGTTCAGCGCTTTTGCCTGGCCGCTGTCGGATCCTGAATCGGCCACCGGCGTTGCGCCGATGGCCAGGATCCCCTGCCCGGAAGAGCTGCCGGAGCTGATCCGGCTCAAGTACCTGACGCCCGTCTGCCGTTGGACCGCCCTCATCGGGCTGCCCCGGCCCGCGGCCACGCTGCTGATGGCCACGGGCGGCAATCCGGCGCGCAGTCCCCTCTGGAACGGGCTGCTGAACCGCTACGGCGTGACGGATGTGCTCTCGGCGGTCTTCGCTGACAAACATGGCTGCTGGGGCTGGCTGGATCTCTGGCGTGCCGGGGATGAAGGCACCTTTTCGGAGCCGGAGACCGACTACCTCGCCACGGCCGCGCCGCTCGTGGCGGCCGGCCTCCGGCGGAGCCGTGCGGCACAGTGCCGGCGGGACGCGGAAGCCGGCGAATCCGCCTGGCCGGCCGCCCGGAAGCCCTTGCCGCCCCAGGCGGTGCTGACCCTGGACGAGACTCTGGCCGTGGTGGGGCAGACGGCTTCGGCCGGTGACTGGCTGGGGCTGCTGCAGCGTGGGCCCCGGCCGTACGAGGGCGTTCCGGCGGAGGTCCTTAATGTTGCCGCCCAGCTGCTGGCCAGCGAAGCGGGGGTGGGCGCCCACGCTGCGATGTCGCGGGTCCCCATCGGCCTCGGCGCCTGGGCGCTTCTGCGCTCCACCCGGATGGAAGACGGCCGGACGGGGTCAACGCCACCGCTGGCCGTGACCATCCAGGAATGCCCGGCGGCGGACCGGCTCGAGGTGTTCGCCCGCTGCTTCGCCCTCACCCCGCAGCAGCACCGGTTGCTGGAACTCACTGCCGCGGGACTCAGCACGGCGGAGCTGGCCGCTGCCCTGCGGATCCGCCCCTACACCGTGCAGGACCAGTTCAAGGCTGTCTTCGCTGCCTGCGGCGTCCGGAGCCGGAGTGCGCTGCTGGGCCGGGCACTTGGCACCTGGAACAGGCTCGGCTAGCCGCCGGCGAACGGCGGCAGCACGTCGACGACGTCGTCCGGCTTCAGTGCCGCCGTGCGGTTCCGCACCGCCACCTCGTTGAGCAGGAAGCTGCTGCGGGACAGCAGCCGCGCCAGCGGCGGGGTCCCGGCCGGCGGTTCCGGACGCTCGACGGCGAGGATCGCCGCCAGCAGCGAGGCGACAGTGGCGTCCGCGGGGAGGTCAAAGCGCTCCTCGTCGACGCCGGCGGCAGCGCGCGCGGCAGCGAAGTAACGTACATTCACAGGTGGTTCAGCCTCCGATGGCGCTCATGCTGCGGTCCGGCTGGACGAAGTCCGGAGCGTCCAGTCCGACGTGGTCCATGCCGTGCGCCTTGGGCTTGATCCACATGGCGTCCTGCCAGCGCTCGGCGAGCTGTTCGTCGCTGGCGCCCTCGCGGAGCAGCCCCAGCAGGTCAACTTCCTCACGGGAGAACAGGCAGCTCATAATCTTGCCCTCGGCGGTAATGCGGGTGCGGCGGCAGTCGGAGCAGAACGGCTCGGTCACGGATGCGATGATCCCCACGGTTCCCAGCACCGGGCCGGTTGCCTCGGCGGTGCCGGGCACCCGGGCCCGGACCTCGAAGCGTTCGGCCGGGGCGCCGTCGCGGTCCCGCGGATCAGCGCTGAGGACATAGTCGACGGAGAGCAGTTCGCGGATTTCCGCGGCGGTGATCATGTTCCGGCGGGTCCAGCCGTGGTCGGCGTCGAGCGGCATCTGTTCGATGAAGCGCAGCTCGTAGCCGCGGTCCAGCGCCCAGGCCAGCAGCGCCGGGGACTCGACGTCGTTGATGCCGCGCATCAGCACCGCGTTGAGTTTTACAGGCCCCAGTCCGGCGGCCCAAGCGGCGTCCACACCGGCCAGGACCTTGTTCAGGAAGGGGCGGCGGGTCAGCTGGGTGAACGTTTCCTCATGGAGCGAGTCCAGTGAGACGTTGATCCGGGACAGCCCGGCAGCCTTGAGCCCGGCGGCTTTCTTGTCCAGCCCGACGGCGTTTGTGGTCATGGAGATCGGGAGGTCAGGGTGGGCCTGGCGGAGCGCGGAAATGATGTCCAGCAGGTCGGCCCGGACCAGCGGTTCGCCGCCGGTGAGCCGCAGCTCGCGCACACCGAGCATGTCGACGCCGATCCGCACGATCCGGACAATTTCCGCCGCCGACATAACAGCCTGTTTTGAGAGCCACTCCAGGCCCTCGGCCGGCATGCAGTAGGTGCAGCGCAGATTGCATTTGTCGGTCAGGGACAGCCGCATGTCCGTGGCGCGGCGGCCGTAGCGGTCGACGAGTCCGGCGGGCATTCCGGCGGGACGTCCGGGCAGCTGCGCGCCGGCGGTGCCCGCGCCGGGGCCGTCATCCGCGCGGGGCTGGGGCATACCAAGCTGAACACTCATAAGGTCAGGCTACGCCACCTCGGCGCCGGCATCACAGCTGGCGGGCCCGGGGATTCCTGCGACTGGTTGCCGGCGGGATACTGCGACTGGTTGCCGGCGGGATCCTGCCGGGGTCCCGACGCTCTTTGGCCTGCCGCCGGGCCGGCACGAAACCTATGCTGTAGAAGTGAACACCACGCAGCACGGGCAGCCGGGCGCACTCCCCACCCCCGGCCCGCAGACCCCCGGGCCGGGAATGACGGACCGGCAGGCGACCGGCCGGGCCGCGGTGGCCGGCATCGTCGCCGTCGGAACGGGGGTTGCCCTCGGGGAGCTCGCGGCAGGACTCGTGAGCCCCTCGCTCTCTCCGGTGACGGCTGTCGGCGGCGCCGTGATCGATGCGGTCCCGCCGGGCGTCAAGGAGTGGGCCATTGCGCTCTTCGGCACCGCGGACAAGGTTGCCTTGCTCGGTGGCATGGGGCTCCTCATCGCCGCCCTGGCAGCCCTGTCCGGAATTGTGGAGCTGCGGCGCCGCTTCGCCGGGGTCGCCATCATTGCCGTTTTCGGCGTGGTGGGGATGGTGGCCGTGCTGGGGCGGACCGAACTGACGGCGAACGCGGTCCCGGTCCCGCTGCTCGCCGCCGCGGTCGGCATGGTCCTGCTGCGGTGGCTGGTCCGCCGGCTGGGGGAGTGGCGCACCGACGCCGGGCTGCAGCCTGCCGGACCCGGCCCCACGGCACAGCCTGCCGGACCCGGACCCGGCCCCACGGCGCAGCCTCCCTCCCGCCGCCGCTTCTTCCAGACGCTCGGCGGAACGGCAGCCGTCGCCGTGGTGGCCGGCCTGCTGGCCACGACGTTCCGGGGAGCCGCCGCCGCAGTCAGTGAACTGCGCAGCAAGCTGGCGCTCCCCGCCCCGGCGTCACCGGCACCGCCGATCCCGGCCGGCGCCGAGGTCCGGCTGGACGGTGTGGGCCCGCTGGTGACCCCCAACAAGGATTTCTACCGGATCGACACCGCCCTGCGCGTCCCGGTGGTGGACCCGGACCAGTGGACCCTGAAAGTCACCGGGCTCGTGGAGAAGGAGGTCTCACTGGACTTCGCCGCACTGCTGGCCAAACCCCTGATCGAACGCCACATCACCATCGCCTGCGTCTCCAACGAGGTCGGCGGGGACCTGATCGGCAACGCCCGCTGGCTCGGTTGGCCGGTCCGGGAATTGCTCGCCCTCGCGGGCCCGAAGGACGGCGCGGACATGGTCCTTTCCCGCAGCGCGGACGGCTGGACCGCCGGCACCCCGTTGGAGGTTCTGGGCGACAACCGGGACGCGCTCCTGGCCAGCGGCATGAACGGAGAACCCTTGCCGCTGGAGCACGGCTTCCCGGTCCGGCTCATTGTCCCAGGCCTCTACGGCTACGTTTCGGCGACCAAGTGGGTTACCGAACTCAAGGTGACGCGTTTTGCCGATGACGTCGGCTACTGGACGACCCGCGGCTGGAGCGAGCGCGGTCCGGTCAAGACCTCCTCCCGCATCGACGTGCCCCGGGACGGCCGCTCCGTCAGCGCCGGAACCGTGGCCTTCGGCGGGGTCGCCTGGGCCCAGCACACCGGGATCGGGCGGGTGGAGCTCAGGATCAACCGCGGGGCGTGGCAGCCAGCGGAGCTCGCCCCCGGGATCTCAAAAGACACCTGGTACCAGTGGAAGCTGGCCGTACCGCTGACCCCCGGCCAGTACGAGGTCCAGGTCCGTGCCACGGACCTCAACGGCGTCGCGCAGGTCGAGGACCGCGCGCCGGTGGCGCCCAGTGGGGCCACCGGCTTTCACACGGTTAGAGTTGACGTGAAGTCCTAACGGGCCCGGCGCGCACGCCAGGCCCGGGAGCCGGGCCGGCGAGCTAAGCCAAAGGCCCAAGACGAGGGGTCACCAACGCATGCACCGCACCCAGACACGGCACGTGAGAGTGGAAGAGCACCGCGAATCGGTCCGCCGGCTCCTGGCCCCGCTCCGCACCCCGGACCGGATGGAACGGCTCCCGCTCCTCGCAGCGCTGGGCCGCGGACTCGCGGCGGACGTCGTGGCACCGCTGGACCTGCCGCCCTTCGCGAATTCGCAAATGGACGGCTTCGCCATCCGCAGCGCCGACGTGCCCGAGCTGCCCGGCGGCAGCGAACTGCGCGTCGTCGCGCCGGTCCCGGCCGGGGCCGCCCCGGCCGAACTCGCCCCCGGAACAGCAGCCCCGATCATGACCGGCGCCATGATGCCTCCCGGCGCCGACGCGGTGGTGCCGATCGAACAGGCCATCCCCGCTGTATTCCCCGCGCCGGGTGTGCCGGCCACGGTCCGGCTGCCCGCCGTCCCGGCGCGGAACTTCGTCCGCGACGCGGGCAGTGACATCCGGACCGGCGAGCTGGCCCTCGCCGCCGGGACCTTCCTTGGACCCGGCCAGCTGGGACTGCTGGCGGCTCTGGGATTCACCGACGTACCCGTCTACCGGGCGCTGCGTGTCCTGCTGGTCACCACCGGCGACGAAGTCGTGGAGCCCGGCAGCCCCCTGGGGCCCGGCAAAATCTACGACTCCAACGCCACCTTGCTCGAATCCTCCATGCGCCAGGCCGGACTCCGCGTCACCCGGACCGGGATCTCCACGGACCGCCCGGAGGAACTCGCCGCACTGCTGCGCCGGCACGCGGCGGACGTGGACCTGATCGTCACCACCGGCGGGGTCAGCAAAGGCGCGTACGAGGTGGTCCGGCAGGCGATGGAGGGCCACGACGTCGACTTCTTCGGCGTCGCCATGCAGCCCGGCGGACCGCAGGGCATCGGAACCTTCGACGGCGTCCCCGTCCTCGGATTCCCCGGGAACCCGGTGAGCTGCCTTGTCTCCTTCGAAATGTTCCTCCGGCCCGCGCTCGGGGACCTCTTCGGTTCTCCCGCACCGCGCCCCGCGGTCAGGGCACGGCTGGCCGAGGCGCTGACATCCCCGGCAGGCAAGCACCAGGTCCGGCGCGGCACCGTCCTCCCCGACGGCACCGTCCGGCTCGAAGGCGGCGCCGGCTCGCACCTCGTCAGTGCCCTGGCGCACTCCAACGCCCTGATCCAGGTGCCGGAAGGAACTGCGGCGCTCGCCGAGGGCGCCGAGGTGGAAGTATGGATGCTGTGAACGAAGCAGACCCCGCAACGGGGAACCCAGGCCTGACCCACCTCCGCCAGGACGGCACAGCCCAGATGGTCGACGTGTCCAACAAGGCGGCGAGCACCCGCGAGGCCACAGCCACCGCCACCGTCCGCAGCACGCCCGAGGTCCTCGCCCTGCTCGGTGCGGGCGACCTGCCCAAGGGTGATGCCCTCGCCGTCGCCCGGGTCGCCGGCATCATGGCAGCCAAGAAGACCCCGGACCTGATCCCGCTGTGCCACCCGCTGCCGATCGCCAAGGTCACCGTCGACTTCGAACTCGACGCAGACTCCGTCACCGTTTTCGCCACGGTCAAGACCCTCGGGGTCACCGGCGTCGAAATGGAAGCGCTGACTGCCGCCTCCGTGGCCGCGCTCAGCGTGTACGACATGATCAAGGCCGTGGACAAACACGCGGTGCTGACCGATATCAAGGTGCTGGCCAAAAGCGGCGGCAAGAGCGGGGACTGGAGACTATGAGCATGCCCGAACCACACCGGCACGGTGAAGCCACCGGCCGGAAGGCCGGCGTCGTGATCGCCTCCACCCGCGCCGCGGCCGGCATCTACGAGGACCTGACCGGCCCGGTCATCATCGACTGGCTCACCGAACACGGCTTCGAGGCCTACCCGGCTCTCGTGGTCCCGGACGGCGAGGCCGTAGGCGCCGCCCTGCGCGCGCTCCTGACCCAGGCGCCCGCCGTCATCATCACCAGCGGCGGCACCGGCCTCAGCCCCACGGACGCCACCCCGGAGCAGACGCTGCCCCTGCTGGACCGCGAAATCCCGGGCATCATGGAGGGCATCCGCTCCGCCGGGATGGCCAAGACCCCCACCGCGATGCTCAGCCGGGGCCACGCCGGCGCCGCCGGCCAGACCTTCATCGTCAATCTCCCCGGATCCCCGAAGGGTGTCATGGACGGCCTCAGCGTGCTGGACCCCATCCTCGGACACCTGTGCGACCAGCTGGAAGGCAGCCATGGCCACTGAATCAACCTTTGACGTCGTGTCCGCGGTGCTCAGCGCCGAACCCATCTCCGTGGACCAGGCCATCGCCGCCGTCGAATCGGACACCGCGGGCGCCGTGGTCAGCTTCAGCGGTGTGGTCCGCAACCACGACGGCGGCAAACCCGTCCGGCGGCTCAGCTACAGCGCGCACCCGACGGCCCACCAAGTGATGGCCGACGTCGTCGCGCAGCTCGTCGCCGAACAGGCAGCCTCGGGGGAATCCGCCGGACAGGCGGCGGGAGACGCCGGCGGGACAACCGTCGACGCCGACACCCTGCCGGCCCAGCCGGTGCGGATCTGGGTGGCGCACCGGATCGGGATGCTGGAGATCGGCGACCCCGCGCTGGTCTGCGCCGTCTCCGCCGCGCACCGGGGCCAGGCCTTCGCAGTCTGCTCGGAACTCGTGGACCGGATCAAGGCGCAGGTTCCGATCTGGAAGGAACAGTTCTTCACCGACGGCACGGTCGAGTGGGTCGGCGCGGGGGCGTAGTCCCGCTTCGAGGCAGCGGCGGGCGCCGCGCGGCGGGCCTGTCATGCAGGGCCGCCGGTTCAGGCGGGCACCTGCCCCGGCGGTAGGGTTGATGGCATGACCGAACAACTCGCAGTCGCCGTGCTGGGCGCGAACGGGCGCATGGGCGCCGAGGCGGTGAAGGCTGTCGAAGCCGCCGCGGACTTGAAGCTTGTCGCCGCGCTGGGCCGGAACGATCCCCTGGACACCCTCGTCGACGCCGGTGCCCGGATCGTGGTGGACCTGACGGTCCCCGGGAGCACCGAAGCGAACGTCCGGTTCGCCGTCGAACACGGCATGCACGCCGTGGTGGGCACCACCGGCTGGGATGCCGGGAGGTTGGACCGGCTCGAGGAGCTCCTCGCCGGCCAGTCCGGCGTCGGCGTACTGATCGCCCCGAACTTCGCGCTTGGATCCGTCCTGGCCTCCGCGTTCGCCGCCAAGGCCTCGCGCTACTTCGAGTCGGTCGAAATCGTCGAACTGCACCACCCGGAGAAGGTGGACGCCCCGTCCGGAACCGCCGTGCGCACGGCGCAGCTGATCTCCGCCGAGCGCGAAGCCGCCGGGCTCCCCGCCAGCCCCGACGCCACCACGAGCGGGCGCCCCGGCGCGCGCGGCTGCGACGTCGACGGCGTCCGCGTCCACAGCGTCCGGCTCCGCGGCCTTGTGGCGCACCAGGAAGTCCTGCTGGGCGGCCCGGGGGAGCAGCTGACCCTCCGGCACGACTCCTTCGACCGGGCCTCGTTTATGCCCGGCGTGCTGCTGGGGGTGCGCCACGTTGCGTCCCACCCGGGCCTCACCGTGGGCCTGGACGGCTACCTGGACCTGGGGCTCTGAACGCCGTGGCCAACGTCCTGACCGCTTTCAAAGCCAACCGCACCAAGATCTGGGTCGGCGCGGTCACCCTGCTGCTGGTGTTCTACCTCGTGGTGTCCTTCCAGCGCGCGGTCCTGCTGATGACGGACGCCAACCCGGTGGCCAAAGCCCTCGGCGTGGCGTATCTGCTGCTGCCGCTGATCGGCGCCTGGGCCCTCGTCCGCGAGCTGCTCTTCGGCGCCCGGACCGAGCGGCTGGCAAAAATCCTGGAAGCCGAGGGCGGCCTGCCGGAGGACAATCTGCCGCGCACGCCTGCCGGGCGCATCATCCGCGAGGCCGCCGACCGTGAATTCGAGAAATACCGTGTCGAGACGGAAGCCGCGCCGGAGGACTGGCGTTCCTGGTTCCGGCTCAGCTGCGCCTACGACGCCGCGGGTGACCGCAAGCGGGCCCGCGCCTCGATGCGCGACGCCGTCCGGCTCTACCGGACGGGATCCCGCCAGGCCTGAGCCGCGCTCAGCAAGCCGGAGGCGCGGCCCGCGGATGCGGGCCGGGGCCAGCAAGCCGGAGCCGCGGTCAGCGGATGCGGGCCGGCTGGTACCGGCCGAGCTGGTTCGCGGCATGCGCCACCCACTCCAGCGGCCCGCGCCACACCAGGGCCGCGAACATGGCGCCAAGGGCCAGGATCGCTGCGGCCTGCGCCCAGTAGACGCCCTCCAGCGTCCACCCGGACGGCAGCGGCCGGCCGTACAGTGCGGCCATCACGCACAAGTGGGCCGTGTAGAGGCTCAGGGTCATGGCACCCGCGCCCCGCAGCGGGAGCAGGAAGTCCCAGCCGCCGCGCTGGACCAGCCGGCCCAGCAGCAGGCAGCCCCCGACGACGGCGGCCGCCACCCCCGAGGTGTGCAGCAGATCCAGGGTGGTGCCTGAATGCGGGGCGCTGGAGGCGAGCCACCAGGCTGAGCCGGTCTGGTCCACTCCGGCCAGGTTGACCTGCAGGAGGCTCTCCAGCGGATACGAGGGATCGAGCAGGGACGCCTGCAGCGCCGCCCGGCCGCCCCAGTCCTCCATCATCACCACGCCCAGCCACTTGGCCAGCACCGCGACCGCCGTTCCCGCCGCCAGCAGCAGCGCCGGGACGGCCGCCGACGTGAGGGCCAGCCGGCCGATCGCGAGGCCGATCAGCAGGTAGGCAATCCACTGCAGGACAGGGTAGTAGCCGGTCAGAAGGAGATCGCCGAGCAGCACCGCGGGCGTGGAGAGGTCCCCCCACTGGGGGTTGTGCCCCAGCTGCAGGGTCGGCACGGCGGTGAGGAACCACGGCCGCAGCAGGAAGGCGAACGCCGGGGCCGCCAGCACCCAGCCCAGGGCAAGTACCAGCAGGCGTTTGACGTCCAACCCGAGGAACGGCAGCACGCAAAGGAACAGGACAGCGTAGTGGACCAGGATGATGGCGATGTTCACTTCCAGCCCACCGATGGAGAGCCCGACGGCGCCCACCACGAGGGCGCGGAGGGCGATTCCCCGGCGGGCCGCCCACAGCTGCGGCCCCTGGAGCGGCTGCTGTTTGCCGGTTGAAAGCGCCAGCCCGATTCCGGCGAGCACGGCGAACAGTGCCGAGGCGCGCCCGGAAAACACCAGCCCCACCCATGTGGGTGTGAGTTGGGCGTCGGACTCGAAGGTGGGGAACACATGGGTGGCCATCATGCCCAGAAGGGCCAGCCCGCGGGCGGCATCGACTCCTGAGAGCCGCGTCCCGGCCGCCTGGCGTACGGCGGGCCGGGAAGTGGAGGCTGTTCCGCGCGGCGTCATCTTTTGATCGTCTCATGACCGGCACGGGCGATCCCGGGCAACGGGGCGGATCCGGAGCTGTTCACAGGAGCCGCACAGGTCTTGTATTCGAATATATGTTCGAATACCATGTCGTTATGAACAATCCATCAGAACCCGTTCAGCCGGATGCAACGCCCGGCGTCTTGAAGGCTATGAGTCCCGGCGTCGTGGACTTCCTGTTCCGCCAACTCGTTGCCGGCGAGCCCGCGGAGGACGTGCAGTGGCAGCAGGAGGGCGCCGTCCTCTCGGCCCAGCCGCCCGGCGGCGAGCTGGCCCGCCGGCTCGCCGAAACCGACCTTGAAGCGCTCACGCCCGGTGAACTGTTCCACTATGTCCGGGCGGCGCAGCGGCTCGCGGCGTGGGCCGAGGGGCTCCGGGAGGATGCCGTGGGCCGCTACTGCGCCACACCTTCCGGCAGGACTGCCCCGGCCGCGTGAGCGGTGCCTAGGATGGCAGGGTGACTACAGCGCTGACGCTTGCCGCCATCCAGTACACGGCCCTCGACGGCGGCCTTGCCGCCAATGTCCCGGAACATATCCGGCTGATCGAGGACGCCGACGACCACGGTGCCCGGCTGGTGGTCTTTCCGGAGCTTTCCCTCACCGGATACCGGCTGGACGGACTGGCGGATCCGGACCGGTGGGTGACCGCCGGGGACGCCCGGCTGGACGGCCTGCGCGAAATCTGCCGGCGGACCGGGATTACCGCGGTGGTCGGCGCCCCGTTCAAGGAGGCGGACGGCACGCCCAGACTCGCCTCGCTCGCCCTGCACCCCGGTGGCCAGCTGGAAACCGGTTTCAAGGTCTGGCTCCTCGGCCCGGAGCAACAATCCTTCAGCGCCGGAGACCGGACGGCCGTCCTGGACCTCGACGGCTGGAAAGTCGCCCTGGCCATCTGCCGGGACGCCGGCAGCCCGGCCCATGCCCATGCGGCGGCGGCGGCCGGCGCGGACATCTACGCTGTCTCGGCCCTTTATACCGCCGGCGAGGACAACCGGCTGGCCCGGAACCTCGGCGCGCGGGCCAGGGACAACCGGGTGTTCAGCCTGCTGGCCAACCTCGGCGGCGCCACCGGGCTCGGCGCCTCGGCCGGCGGGAGCGGTTTCTGGGGGCCGGACGGAGGCGTGATCCGGCAGGCCGCCGGAACGGGGACCGAAGTGCTGACCGCGACCCTGCAGCATACCGTCCTGGACCACTAGGTCCGGGAGCGCGCCGCGCTCCGTCACCGGGCTCCCGCATCCCCCCGGCCGGCCTCCGCGTGAGGCCCGCAGGCCGGGTTTGATCTTCATCACGTCGCCCCCATTGTCACATCACGCCGGGGACAGGGTAACGTTTTTCATATGGCTGACTCTGATACTCGCTCTTACACGTTCGGAACCCTCGTGACCGCCATGGTCACGCCTTTCACTTCCGACGGTGAAGTCGACTACCAGCAGAACGCCGAACTGGCCAACAAGCTCGTCGACGACGGCAACGATGCCCTCGTTATTTCCGGCACCACGGGGGAGACCTCCACCCTGGAAGACGACGAGAAGGAAAAGCTTTTCCGGGTCATTGTGGAGGCCGTGGGGGACCGGGCCAAGGTCATCGCCGGAACCGGGACGAACCACACCTCGCACTCGATCGAAATGGCCAAGCGCGCCGCGAAAGCCGGAGCGCACGGCCAGCTGATTGTCACCCCGTACTACAACAAGCCCAGCCAGGCCGGCATCCAGGCCCACATTGAAGCCGTCGCCGACGCCGCCGATCTGCCCGTTATGGTCTACGACATCCCCGGCCGCTCCTGCGTGCCGATCCTGCCCGAAACCATGATCCGACTCGCGGACCACCGGAACATTGTGGCGCTCAAGGATGCCAAGGCCGATTTTGCCGCCGTCACCCGTGTCCTTGCAAACACCGACCTTGACGTCTACTCCGGCGACGACGGGCTGACCCTGCCGTGGATGTCAGCCGGTGCCGTCGGGCTCGTCAGCGTCTCCGCGCACGTCGCGACGCGGCAGTTCCGCGCCATGATCGACGCCGCACTTGCGGGCGACTTCGCCGCCGCCCGCACCATACATTTCGAACTGGACCCTCTGGTCCGTGCAGTGATGACCCATATTCAGGGTGCTGTTGCTGCGAAGCAAGTTCTTAAGTGGCAGGGAGTACTGCCCAACTCGGTTGTCCGTTTGCCCCTCGTGGAGCCGGACGAAGCTGAGATCGAAACCATCCGCGAGGACTTGGCGGAAGCCGGAATGGTCTTTTCCTGATCAGGTGTTCCCACTGACGAGTAAAGACCAGGCCGGTAGCCGCCTGGAAAGTAGTGCATTATGACCCAAACCGCCCTTCCCGGCCTTGTCACGCCGCCAAAACTGCTCAAGGACACCCTGCGGATCGTTCCGCTCGGTGGCCTGGGGGAGATCGGCCGCAACATGACCGTCTTCGAAATCGACGGCAAGCTGCTCATCGTCGACTGCGGCGTCCTCTTCCCGGAGGAAACCCAGCCCGGCGTTGACCTGATCCTGCCCGATTTCTCCTACATCAAGGACCGCCTCCAGGACATCGTCGCCGTCGTCCTGACCCACGGCCACGAGGACCACATCGGCGCCATCCCGTACCTGCTGCGCCTGCGCGCCGACATCCCCCTGGTGGGCTCCCGGCTGACGCTGGCCCTCATCGAGGCGAAGCTGCTGGAACACCGGATCAAGCCGGTTACCCAGACCGTCACCGAGGGACAGGTGCAGAAGTTCGGCCCGTTCGAATGCGAATTCGTCGCCGTCAACCACTCGATCCCGGACGCCCTGGCCGTGTTCCTGCGCACCTCCGGCGGCACTGTGCTGCACACCGGCGACTTCAAGATGGACCAGCTGCCGCTGGACGGCCGGATCACCGACCTCCGCCACTTCGCCAAGCTGGGCGAGGAAGGCGTGGACCTGTTCATGTCGGACTCCACCAACGCCGACGTGCCGGGCTTCACCACCGCCGAGAAGGAAATCGGCCCCACCCTGGACCGGCTCTTCGGCCAGGCCTCCAAGCGCCTGATCGTCGCGTCCTTCTCCTCGCACGTGCACCGCGTCCAGCAGGTCCTGGACGCCGCCGCCAACCACAACCGCAAGGTGGCCTTCGTCGGCCGCTCGATGGTCCGGAACATGGCGATCGCCGAGAAGCTCGGCTACCTCGACGTGCCCCCGGGCATCTTGGTCGACATCAAGAACATCGACAACCTGCCGGACAACCGCGTGGTGCTGATGTCCACCGGTTCCCAGGGCGAGCCGATGGCGGCCCTGTCCCGCATGGCCAACGGTGACCACCGCGTCGTCGTCGGCCAGGGCGACACCGTCATCCTCGCCTCCAGCCTGATCCCGGGCAACGAGAACGCCGTGTTCCGCATCATCAACGGCCTGCTCAAGCTCGGCGCCGACGTCATCCACAAGGGCAACGCCAAGGTGCACGTCTCCGGCCACGCCGCCGCCGGCGAGCTGCTGTACTGCTACAACATCCTGGAGCCGCTCAACGCGATGCCGGTGCACGGCGAAACCCGCCACCTGATCGCCAACGGCAAGATCGCCCTGGACTCCGGTGTCCCCGAGGAAAGCATCCTCCTCGCGGACAACGGCACTGTCATCGACCTCCGCGACCACCAGGCGGACATCGTCGGCCAGGTCGAGGTCGGTTTCGTCTACGTCGACGGCTCCAGCGTTGGCGAAGTCACGGAAGCGGACCTGAAGGACCGCCAGACGCTCGGCGATGAGGGCTTCATCTCCATCATCACCGTGATCCACCGCGCCACCGGCAAGGTTGTCTCCGGCCCCGAGATCCACGCCCGCGGCGTGGCGGAGGACGACTCCGTGTTCGACGAGATCATCCCGAAGATCAACGCCGCCCTGGAAGAAGCCGTGCTCAACCGCTCGGACCACACCACGCACCAGCTGCAGCAGGTTGTCCGCCGGGTGGTCGGCACCTGGGTCAACCGCAAGCTTCGCCGCAAGCCCCTGATCATCCCGGTGGTCCTGGAGGCGTAAGCCCCGGCGGCGGCCCCGGCGCCCCGCAGCTCAACGGCCGTCCCGGCCTGCCGCAGGCTCCAGCTTGCGGCGGACCGGGAGGGCCGTTTTTGCGTGCGCGGCCGGCAACATGATCCCCGCGGAGGCCCGGAAATCCGCGGTTTTCGGCCCGGCGTCAGGTACCGTAGCGGGTATGGCGACACGTACTTCCTCCGCGCCTAGAGGAAACCCCAGCGGTAAATCAGGCAGCCCTTCGGCCCGGGGCTCCGGCCCGGCTGCGTCCAAAACCAGCAAGCCCTCCGGAACAACGGCGGCCGCGCGCACCCGGCAGCTGGCCGCCGTCGAGCCCAAACAGCCCTGGCCGGTCCGGGTTGTGGCCGGTGCCTGGCTGGGCGTTGCCCACGTCGTCGGGGCGGGAATCCGCCGGATCGGCTACGACGTCAGCGACCTCGCCCCCGGGGACCGCCGCGACGGCGCAGCCCTGTTCAACCTCGCACTCGGGGTCTTTGTCGCCACCTTCGCCTGGTGGGGCTTCCAGGGCTGGTTCCCGGACACGGTCTACGCCATCATCAACGGCACCTTCGGCTGGATGTCGCTGCTGCTGCCGCTGATGCTGTTTGTCTGCGCCTTCCGGCTGTTCCGCCAGCCCGCCGACGGCCGCGGCAACAACCGGATCGGGATCGGCTTCCTGATCATGACCTTCGCCGGCTCCGGTCTGGCCCACATCATCGGCGGGGAACCCACCGTCGCGCAGGGGTTCGACGGACTGCGCCACGCCGGCGGCATGCTCGGCTACCTCGCGGCGGCCCCGCTGGCCGCCATCCACCCCGCCGTCCCGGTCGCCGTTTACAGCCTGCTCGCCTTCACCTCGCTGCTGATCGTCACCGCCACGCCGTTCGGCGCCATCCCCGGCCGGCTGCGCGGCGCCTACGAGCACCTCATGGGCATCGACCTGCAGGACGAGGACACCGACGGCACTGGCCACGACCGCAGCTACCTCTACGAAAACGACACCCCGGCCCCGGCGAAGAAGAAACGCCGCCGCCTGTTCGGCAGGGACCACGACGAGGAGGCCGGACTCGAAGGCTACGTCGGCGACGAGGCTTTCGAACGGGCCCTCATCGCCGACGAGGAAGCCGAAGCCGCCCGGTCCGCCGGTGGCGCCAAAACCGGCTCCAAGTCCGTCGCACCCGGGGTGCGCCGTCCCACCCAGGCCGAGATCGCCGTCGAGAAGATCAAGGCAGCCCAGGGCCTGGGCACCGCGGCAGGCAGCGCCGCCGGAGCGGCGGGGGAGAACGCCACCGAGGCGATCCCGCTTCTGACCCCGGGCATGATCGCCGCGGGCTCACTGAACCCGGCCGCGCCCGGAGCCGCTGCCGTGGCAGCCGCCGCGAAGGTCCCCTCCAAACCGGTCGTGCCGGCACCCCTGCCCACCCCGATTCCGCAGCGCACCGAACAGCTCTCGCTGGCCGGCGACGTGACGTACACGCTGCCGCCGTCGGACGTCCTGACCCCGGGCTCCATCCCCAAGGAACGCACCGAAGCCAACGACGCGATTGTCGCCTCGCTGACCGAAACCCTGAACCAGTTCAACGTCGAGGCCCAGGTCACCGGGTTCAGCCGCGGCCCCACCGTGACCCGCTACGAGATCGAGCTCTCCCCGGGCACCAAGGTGGAACGGGTCACCGCGCTGTCCAAGAACATCTCCTATGCTGTCGCCAGCTCGGACGTCCGCATCCTGAGCCCCATCCCGGGCCGGTCCGCGATCGGCATTGAGATCCCCAACACGGACCGCGAGACCGTGTCCCTCGGGGACGTGCTCCGCAGCCAGAACGCCCGGCGGACCGAGCACCCCATGGTGATCGGCGTCGGCAAGGACGTCGAGGGCGGCTACGTCGTCGCGAACCTCGCCAAGATGCCCCACCTTCTCGTGGCGGGCGCCACCGGTGCCGGCAAGTCGGCGTTCGTGAACGCCATGATCACGTCCATCCTGATGCGCGCCACCCCCGACGAGGTCCGCATGGTCATGGTGGACCCCAAACGGGTGGAACTCACTGCCTACGAGGGCGTCCCGCACCTCATCACCCCGATCATCACCAACCCCAAGAAGGCAGCCGAGGCCCTGCAGTGGGTGGTCCGCGAGATGGACGCCCGCTACGACGACCTCGCCAACTACGGTTTCAAGCACATCGACGACTTCAACAAGGCCGTCCGCGCGGGCAAAGTCCACCCGCCCGAGGGGTCCAAACGGGTCATCCGGCCGTACCCGTACCTGCTGGTGATCGTCGACGAACTCGCCGACCTGATGATGGTCGCCCCGCGCGACGTCGAGGACTCGATCGTCCGCATCACCCAGCTGGCCCGTGCCGCCGGCATCCACCTCGTGCTCGCCACCCAGCGGCCTTCCGTCGACGTCGTCACCGGCCTGATCAAAGCCAACGTGCCGTCGCGGATGGCGTTCGCGACCTCCTCGGTGACCGACTCCCGCGTGGTCCTGGACCAGCCGGGCGCCGAGAAGCTGATCGGCCAGGGCGATGCGCTGTTCCTGCCCATGGGCGCATCAAAGGCCATGCGTGTCCAGGGCGCCTGGGTCACCGAATCGGAAATCCACAAGGTGGTCGAGCATGTCAAGGGCCAGCTCAAGGCCGTATACCGCGACGACGTCGCCCCCGAGGCGCCGAAGAAGCAGATCGACGACGACATCGGGGACGATCTCGAGGTCCTGCTGCAGGCCACCGAGCTCGTGGTCACGACCCAGTTCGGGTCCACCTCGATGCTGCAGCGCAAGCTCCGTGTCGGCTTCGCGAAGGCCGGCCGGCTGATGGACCTGCTCGAATCCCGCGGCGTGGTGGGCCCCTCCGAGGGCTCCAAGGCCCGCGATGTCCTGGTCAAGCCCGATGACCTGGCGACGGTTCTCGCGGCCATGAAGGGCATGGAGGTGCCCGCCATCGCCGATTCCCAGACCGCGGCGCTGAGCGAGAACGCCAACGCGAACGTCGCCCAGGGCGGCTACGCGGAGGACCTCGTCGCCGCGGATCTGGACCGGCGCGGCCAGAACACCCAGTACTACGACGGCGCAGACGGCGCCGGCGGCGCCGGCGGGGGCGGCGGGGGCTCCGGCCCGGATGAGGACGACGGGGGCTCCGAGGACGCCTGGTCGCTCACCGGACGGTAGCCTAGGAAGGTGACTAGCGCCGAAGCAAACAAGGCCGGATCCGCCCCCGGAATCTGGAACCTGCCCAACATCCTGACGATGCTGCGGATTGTGATGGTGCCGTTCTTCGTCTGGTTCCTCCTGCTTGACGCGCCCGGGCTGGTCGCGCAGAACGGCGTCTGGCGCTGGGTTGCCGCGGCAACCTTCGCCGTCGCCATCTACACCGACAAGCTCGACGGCGACATCGCCCGCAGCCGCGGCCTCATCACCGACTTCGGCAAGATCGCCGACCCGATCGCGGACAAGCTCCTGATCGGCTCGGCCCTCGTGATGCTCTCGCTGCTGGGGGAGCTGCCCTGGTGGGTCACCATCCTGATCCTGGTCCGGGAATGGGGCGTCACGGCCCTGCGCTTCTTCGTCATCCGCTACGGCGTTATCCCGGCCTCGCGCGGCGGCAAACTCAAGACCGTGATCCAGACCGTTGCCATCTTCCTGTACATCCTCCCGCTGGCCTCGATCGCACCGTGGCTGGGGATCGTGGCCTTTGCGGTCATGATGGTGGCCCTCGCGATCACGGTCTGGACCGGCGGCGAATATGTCATCGAGGCCCTCAAGCTGCGCGCCAGCGGCATCAGGGCACAGCAACAGAAGATCCAGGAGGGCAAGCCATGACCAATCCCCACCACCCGATCAACCTGCATCACCTGGCCGAAGAGGCCGTCACCGGGGCGATCGGCCGCGGCCTGACCGTTGCCACCGCCGAATCCCTTACCGCCGGCATGCTCGCCGCCGTGCTCGCGGACACGCCCGGCGCGTCGGGAATGCTCCAGGGCGGCGTGGTGTCGTACCAGAACACCGTCAAGACAGAGGTGCTGGGAGTGCCCCGGGAACTGCTGGACAGCGTCGGCGCCGTCGACGGCCGGGTTGCCGAAGCCATGGCGGACGGTGCCCGCAGGATCTGCGGTGCCGACATCGGCGTCTCCACGACCGGCGTCGCCGGCCCCGAGCCGCATGGCGGCAAGGATGTCGGTTCCGTCTACATCGGCATCGCCACCGCGGAAGGCTCGACGTCGTTCGGGTACAGCTTCGAGGGCAACCGCCCGGAGATCCGCGGCCTGGCCTGCGCCGCGGCCCTGGAACGCCTGTTGGAAGCTCTGGCATCCCCAAGCTACCGGGCGTAAAGTTTCCGGGAACAAAACTTGATTCCTAATAGTTGTTACATTGTGTCGCTTCCGAATAAGGGAGGCGCCTAGGATGAAAGCATCATCAGTGTCCGCTTTGACCGGCGGGCTCGACATAAAGAGGGAGCAAGGCGATACAGATGGTAAAGCAGCCCGTATCCATTAACGGCGTTGTCCGCTGGAAGGATGTGGGCCTCGCCGATCAGGCTAAGAGCGAACAGAAGGAGCGCAAGATGGTTGTACTTCGTCACGAAATCGGTGATGTACTCCGCGATGTCCGCCAACGCCAAGGCCGTACCCTCCGCGAAGTCTCGCACAGTGCCCGCGTGTCCCTGGGCTACCTGAGTGAAGTGGAACGCGGCCAGAAGGAAGCCTCCTCGGAGCTGCTCTCCTCGATCTGCTCGGCCCTCGATGTTCCGCTCTCCATCATGCTCCGCGAGGTCAGCGACCGTGTCGCCGTCGCGGAGGGTGTTGCCGTTCCGGACACCGTCCCGCAGGAATTTGCACAGCGCTACGGCCGTGACCTGGACCGTGAGCTCAACTCGGACCTCAACGACGAGTTGGCCAAGGGCATTCTTTCCGGGGCGCGCTAGCCCCCATACCCACCACTCGACAAAAGACCCCGGCCGGTGTGCCGGGGTCTTTTGCGTGTACTCTCTCTGCCTGCCCGGGTTTGCCCGCGCCCGGCCTGTGCGCCCCCGGCCCGGGCGGGGGAGGAACAGGCCTAGGGCGTGTCTCCCAAATAGGCTGACCGCTGGCTGGAAAACTTGGGGACGTGTCTCGTTTCCAAGTTTTTACCGATGATCAGTGGGCCCGAGTTGAGCCGTTGCTGCCCAGTTCCGATGGCCAGCGAGGGCGCCCGTTCCGGAACCACCGCCAGGTCGTGGAGGGCATTGCATACCGGTATCGGTGCGGGATCGCTTGGCGGGACCTGCCGGAGCAGTTTGGTCCGTGGCAGACGGTGTGGAAGCGCCACCGCCGTTTCGCCGCAGACGGGATCTGGGACCGGATCCACTCCATGCTGCTGAGCGAGGCCGACGCCGCCGGGGAGATCGACTGGACCGTGTCGGTGGACTCCACGATCAACCGCGCCCACCAACACGGAACCAACCTTCCCCGCAACACAGGGGGACGAACCGAATTACAAGAAACTCTGGGCAGAGCCTGACGACCACGCCGTGGGGCGTTCCCGGGGCGGGCTGAGCACCAAGATCCACCACGCCTGCGACGGGAAAGGCAGGCCCCTGGCGTTCATCATCGGGCCGGGCCAGGGCTCTGACTCACGGATGTTCCCGCACGTCATCGACGCCATCAATGTCCCGCGCGCCGGAACGGGCCGGCCGCGGACCCGCCCTGACGTGGTGATGGGTGACAAGGCCTACTCCTCCAGGGCCAACCGTTCGCTCCTTCGGGCCCGGAAGATCAAGGCCGTCATTCCCGAACCCAGAGACCAGATCGCGAACCGAAAACGCAAAGGCACCCGTGGCGGTCGGCCGGTGGACTTCGACAGCGAGGCCTACAAAGGCCGGTCCGTCGTCGAGCAGTCCTTCAACATTTTCAAGCAATGGCGCAGCATCGCCACCCGATACGACAAGCTCGCCATCACCTACCGCTCCGGAGTCGCCCTCCACGCAGTCCTGATCTGGCTACGCCAATAAGGAGACACGCCCTAGTGCGGGAGGGGAGGAACGGGCCCGCTAGCGGGGTTCCTCCCGGGGGAACCCGTCCCGCTCGTAGGTGGCGTTGAGCTTGGCGATGTAGCGGGACAGGGTCTGCAGGTCCTCCGGCGGCCACTCGCCAAGCCGTTCGCGGAACACCTCGCGCCGCGCGTCCTGCACCTCATGCATCCGCTCCTCGCCCATGGGCGTCAGGCGAATTATCTGCGCGCGCCCGTCGAGCGGATCAGATTCCTTGGCGACCAGGCCGAGCCGTTCCAGGAAAGCGATCTGCCGGCTCACGGAGGGCTTCCCGACGCCGATGCTGGAGGCCAGCTCGGTCAGCCGGATGGCACCCTGCTTGCGGATCACCGTGAGCAGGCCGTAGGCCGCCGGTTCCATGTCCGGGTGAACCTGCCGGGACAGGTGGTGGGAGATGGAACGGGTGCGCCGCCAGAGCAGGCTCAACTGGTGCTCGACGGCGGTCAGTGCCGCTTCGGTGGAATCGTCCGCGCCGCCGGGGACGCCAGGGCCGGTGCTGCCGCGGCCTTCGGCGGGGTTGCTCATGGCAACCATTCTAGAGTCCTCCCGCACCGTGAGAGACTCTAGGGGTGCGAATCAGTGACTTTTGGCGCCTCATGGACGACGAATTCGGGGCGGGCTACTCCCGGGTCCTCAGCAGCTCCCTGGTCCTCGCGGGGGTCGGCGGCCGGACCGCCGACCAGGCCCTGAGTGCCGGGGTACCGCCCCGGCAGGTGTGGCTCGCGCTGTGCGAGGTCCAGGATGTGCCGCCCGAGCGGCGGCTGGGCCGCGACGTCAAACCCCGCTGACCGGCGCGCAGCCAGTCGGCCCGCGGCCCCAAAGGCTCCGCACCGATTCACGCCCCGGCTCCGCCGCCACCCGGCGGCCCGGCTGACACGCCGCAGCGATTGTTCGAATATCTGTTCGGGTAGGACTATGCTTTTTTCAGAGTGTTTTCCACATATGCGGGGCCGGCAGGCAACTCTGTCGGTGGGTGCCAGTAGCTTCAGTAATGAACTGATCACCAACCTGATCAAGAACACTAAACACAGGGCCGGAACGGCCCCGCCACAGCGAGAAAGTATTAGAGGTGTGAACCATGGCCGCAGCCCCGGATCGCCAGAAAGCGCTCGACGCAGCGCTTGCCCAGATTGACAAGCAGTTCGGCAAAGGCTCGGTCATGCGCCTGGGTGACGAAGTCCGCGCACCCATCGAGGTTATTCCGACCGGCTCCATCGCGCTGGACATTGCCCTGGGAATTGGCGGCCTGCCCCGCGGCCGCGTCGTGGAAATCTATGGACCGGAATCCTCCGGTAAGACCACGGTGGCGCTGCACGCCGTCGCCAGTGCCCAGCGACTGGGCGGCATCGCTGCCTTCATTGACGCCGAGCACGCCCTCGATCCGGAATACGCCGCCAGGCTCGGCGTCGACACCGACGCCCTCCTGGTCTCCCAGCCGGACACCGGCGAGCAGGCCCTGGAAATCATGGACATGCTGATCGGTTCCGGCTCCCTGGACGTCATTGTCATTGACTCCGTGGCCGCACTCGTTCCCCGCGCGGAAATCGAAGGCGACATGGGCGACAGCCACGTCGGCCTGCAGGCGCGCCTGATGAGCCAGGCCCTCCGTAAAATCACCGGCCGCCTGAGCCAGACCAAGACCACGGCCATTTTCATCAACCAGCTGCGCGAGAAGATCGGCGTCTTCTTCGGCTCCCCGGAAACCACCACCGGCGGCAAGGCCCTGAAGTTCTACGCCTCGATCCGCATCGACGTCCGCCGGATCCAGACCCTCAAGGAGGGCGCGGACTCCGTCGGCAACCGCACCAAGGCCAAAATCGTCAAGAACAAGATGGCCCCGCCCTTCAAGATCGCCGAGTTCGACATCATTTACGGCCAGGGCATCTCCCGCGAGGGCGGCATCATTGACATGGGTGTCGAGCACGGCATCATCAAGAAGTCCGGGTCCTGGTTCACCTATGACGGTGACCAGCTCGGCCAGGGCATGGAGAACTCCCGCCGCTTCCTGCGCGACAACCCCGAACTGGCTGCCGAGCTGGAGCGGCTCATCAAGGAAAAGCTCGGCGTCGGCGTCAAGGCCCCCGCCGAGACCGCAGCAGAACCGAAGCTGAAGGCCGTTGACGGGTTCTAACGGCCGACGGCGCCAAGGGGCAGGACTCCCATCGCGGAATTCTGCCCCCGGCTTTGCCGACGCAGAACGGCCCGGGGACGGTGCCGGCCGCGCGGATCCTTCCGCGGGCCCGGACCGCGATGCCGACCCGGCGGCTGTCGCGCGCGCCATAGTCCTGCGGCAGCTGACGAACTCGCCCAAGAGCCGTCTGCAGCTCGCCCGCAAACTGGCCGAGCGCAACGTCCCGGATGACGTCGCGGAAGCCGTGCTGGACCGCTTCGAAGAAGTGAAACTCGTTGACGACGCTGACTTCGCCGAGATGTGGGTGCGGTCCCGTTCCCAGAGCCGCAAACTCGCCAAGGGCGCCCTCCGGCGCGAGCTCGCCGAGAAGGGCATCGACGCCGAAACGGCGGCCTCCGCGCTGGAACAGCTCAGCGACGAAGACGAGGAAACCACAGCCCGCGAGCTCGTGCGGCGCAAACTCCGCGGCGCTACCGGCTTCGGTGACCGTGCCGAGCGGGACAAAACCACACGACAGCTGGCCTCCATGCTGGCCCGCAAGGGGTACCAGCCCGCACAGGCCTTCAGGATCGTCGGCGAAGTCCTCGACGCCGCCGTGAGCGGTGCCGGCGCCGGGGACGAACCGGAATTCTGAGGAACCCGCTGTACCGTGCGACCCGGTACCCTTAACAGGTGAGTTTGACCATTCCCTCCCCAGCAGCCGGCACCACCCCTTCCACGGACAGCTTGTCGACACCCGGCGCCGGGTCACCGGCCGCCGCGCCGCAGCCGCGCACCTACCAGGTGCGGACGTTCGGCTGCCAGATGAACGTGCACGATTCAGAGCGCATGTCCGGGATGCTCGAAGCCGCCGGCTACGTCCCCGCCGCCGGGGAACTGGCCGACGTCGTGGTTTTCAACACCTGCGCGGTGCGGGAGAACGCCGACAACAAGCTCTACGGCAACCTCGGCATGCTGGCCCCGGTCAAGGCCGCCAACCCGGGAATGCAGATCGCCGTCGGGGGCTGCCTGGCGCAGAAGGACCGCGACACCATCCTGAAGAAGGCACCCTGGGTGGACGCCGTCTTCGGCACCCACAACGTGGGCGCCCTGCCGGCCCTGCTCGAACGCGCCCGCCACAACAACGAGGCGCAACTCGAAATCCTCGAGTCCCTCGACGTCTTCCCCTCCACCCTGCCCACCAAGCGGGACTCGGTCTATGCCGGCTGGGTGTCGATCTCCGTCGGCTGCAACAACACCTGCACCTTCTGCATCGTCCCGGCCCTGCGCGGCAAGGAAAAAGACCGCCGCCCCGGCGACATCCTGGCCGAGATCCAGGCCCTCGTCGACGACGGCGCGATCGAAGTAACCCTGCTGGGCCAGAACGTGAACTCCTACGGCGTTGAATTCGGCGACCGGCAGGCGTTCTCCAAACTCCTGCGCGCCTGCGGCGACATCCCCGGCCTGGAACGCGTCCGCTTCACGAGCCCGCACCCCGCAGCCTTCACCGACGACGTCATCGACGCCATGGCCGAGACCCCCAACGTGATGCCGCAGCTGCACATGCCCCTGCAGTCCGGCTCGGACAAGGTCCTCAAGGACATGAAGCGGTCCTACCGCTCCACCAAGTTCCTGGGCATCCTGGACAAGGTCCGCGGGAAAATCCCGCACGCCGCGATCTCCACCGACATCATCGTCGGATTCCCCGGCGAAACCGAGGAGGACTTCCAGGCCACGCTCGACGTCGTGGAGAAGTCCCGCTTCGCCACCGCCTTCACCTTCCAGTACTCCAAGCGGCCCGGCACGCCCGCCGCTGAACTCCCGGACCAGCTCCCCAAGGCCGTGGTGCAGGAACGCTTCGAACGCCTCACCGCCCTGCAGGACCGGATCGCCGCGGAGGAGAACGCCCGCCAGCTCGGCCGGCGTGTGGAGGTCATGGTGACGGCCCAGTCCGGGCGCAAGTCCGAGGAAACCCACCGCCTCTCCGGCCGCTCCCGCGACCAGCGACTGGTCCACTTCTCGGTTCCGGCCGGCGCCCAGACGCCCCGCCCCGGCGACCTCGTCACCGTAACCATCACCGAAGCGGCCGCCTTCCACCTCGTCGCCGATCCGGCCTCGGCGGACGACTACAGTCTTCGCCGCTCCCGGGCGGGCGACGCCTGGGACAGGTCGCAGGCGGACTCCTGCGGCGCACCCGTTCCGGGATCCGCACCCGGCACCACGGGAGTGTCCCTGGGCATGCCCACCCTTCCCGTCCGCGGCCGCTAGCCCGTGGCGGACCCGCAGGCCACGCCGGAAGGGGCTGCCCTGGCGGAAGGGGCTGCACCGGCCATCCCGGCACCGGTCCCGCCGGCGCCCCCGGTGGTCGCCGTCGTCGGGCCAACCGGCTCCGGGAAGTCCGATCTCGCCGTCTCGCTGGCGCTGGAGCTCGGCGGCGAGGTCATCAACGCCGACTCCATGCAGTTCTACCGCGGCATGGACATCGGCACGGCCAAGATCACCGAGGCCGACCGCAGGGGAGTGCCGCACCACCTCCTTGACATCCTGGACGTGACCGAGGAGGCGAGCGTCTCGGACTTCCAGCAGCAGGCCCGGGCGATAATCGCAGACATCCACGCCCGCGGGAAGCGCGCCATCCTGGCCGGCGGCTCCGGCCTCTACGTCCGCGCCGCCCTGGACGTATTGGAATTCCCCGGCACGGACCCAGCCATCCGGCGCCGGTTGGAGGCGGAACTGGAAACCGCCGGAGCGGCGCCGCTGCGGGAGCGGCTGGAAACCGTGGACCCGGTCTCCGCCGGCCGGCTCGGGGACGCCCGCCGGATTATCCGCGCCCTCGAGGTGTTCGAACTCACCGGCAGGCCCTTCAGCTCCTTCATGCCCACCCGCGAGTACGCCCAGCCCGCAGTCCAGATCGGGCTCGAGGTGGACCGCGAGCAGCTCCGGGAGCGGCTCGCCCGCCGGGTGCACACCATGGTGGACAGCGGGCTGCTCGAGGAGGTCCGGGAGCTCGACGCCGCCGGACTCCGCCGGGGGCGGACCGCCCCGCGCGCCCTCGGCTACGCCCAGTTCCTCAAGGTCCTCGACGGCGAATCCGACGTGGCGCAGGCTGCGGAGGAAACCATCGTTGCGACCCGGCAATTTGCCCGCCGCCAGCTCACCTGGTTCCGCGCCGACCCCCGCATCCACTGGCTCGACTGGCGGGATCCGGAACTCGTGCCCAAGGCCGCCGCGCTCTGCAGCCCCGGCGCTCCGGGCCCCGACACGGCGTAGGCCCGCCGCACCGGAACGGTAACCTTGGAGCATGGACGTAACCCTGGCCGAGGCCGCTGACCGCAATCCCACCGGCGACACCGCAGCCCTCAGCGGACTCAAGTTTTCCAAAGGCCACGGCACCGGCAACGACTTCGTGCTCCTTGCCGACCCCAACGGCACCCTGGCAGTGACCCCGGAGCAGGTCGCGGCACTCTGTGACCGGCACCGCGGAATAGGCGGCGACGGACTGATCCGCGCCGTCCCGTCCCGGCTGCTCGCCGAAGGCCAGGAGCTGCTCACCCGGAACCCGGACGCCGAATGGTTCATGGACTACCGCAACGGCGACGGCTCACTGTCCGAGATGTGCGGCAACGGCGTCCGCGTCTTTGTGCACTTCCTGATCACCGAAGGCCTGGTCGAACTGCCCGCCGGCGAATCCCTGACCATTGGCACCCGGGCCGGCGCGAAGACAATCGTCCGCACCGCCGCCGGCTATGCCGTCGACATGGGCCCCTGGGAGTTCATCTTTCCGGGCGAGGCCACCGCTCGGGCCATGGATTCCCTGGTCAGCGCGGCGGGGCTGGAGGTCGCACGGCCCGCCCTCTCGGTGAGCATGGGCAATCCGCACACGGTCGTGGCGCTGGCGGAACTGGCCGAGCTGGAGGCCACGCAGCTGTTTACCGCACCCCACGTGGATCCCACCCCGGCCCACGGCACCAACGTGGAGTTCGTCGTCCCGTCCGAGCCGTTGGTCCATGACGGCGTCGGCACCATCACGATGCGCGTTCATGAGCGCGGAGTCGGGGAAACGCAGTCCTGCGGCACCGGCGCCTGCGCCGCTGCCGTCGCGATCCGGCACTGGGCCGGCCAGGGAGCCCCGGACGTCTGGAACGTCCACGTCCCGGGCGGCGTCGTCGGGGTCAAGTTCTTCCTTGGGGCAGAGGGCCACGAGCATGTCGAACTCAGCGGCCCCGCCGTGATCGTCGCTAGCGGGACGCTTTCCTGACCCGAAGGATGCGGAACGACTTCGAGGTGCTCTCGCGCGTGACCGTGAAGCTGCTGTCGAGCTCCGCTGCCAGCCAGCGCTGAAGGGAATCCGAGCCCAGGTTCTTCTGCACCACCAGCCACGCCGAGCCGCCCGGGGCCAGCCGCGGCAGCCACAGGAGCAGCAGGGCATGCAGCTCGTCCTTGCCGATCCTGATGGGCGGGTTGGACCAGATCGTGTCGAAGCGGAGCCCGGGGTCGACGGCGTCGGGCGTGCTGGCCGCGACATTGCCCAGCCCCAGGGCGGCCGCGTTTTCGTTGGTCAGGGCCACGCACCGCTCGTTGACGTCCACCGCGTAGACCTGCGCGTGCGGTGCCCGCAGGGCCATTGTCAGGGCGATCGGACCCCAGCCGCAGCCGATGTCCAGCAGCGTCCCCTGCGGGGCCGGGGCGGGCGCCTCGGCGAGCAGCACGGCCGTGCCCTTGTCGATGCCGTCCGGGCTGAAGATGCCCGAGGACGTCTGCAGCTGCCGGGTCTCACCGGCAAGCTCCACGGTCAGTGGCTTGCGGGTGAACGGCCCGGCAGGCTGGGCGCTGAAATAATGTGCGGACTCCATAACTGCCCAGATTAGTTGGCCCCCGGCCCGTAGGCGAAACCGCGGCCACGGGCCGGAGCTGGCCTTACCGTCTGCTAGTGTTAAATACATGTTCTTGAACTTCAAGTAGCCGGCACGGGTTAAATCCCGTCCCCGTAGCGACGCAGGTAGTTACCTTCCGCTCAGTGCGCCAACCCCCTCGATGATCCCGCCAGGGACCACCTGTTGGCGCCCGATCCACTTGGAGTTGGGCAGTGCCCCCCGGGGCGCGGCCGAGCGGCAGCCACTCCTCCTCAAGGCCACGCCTGTTCCCCCCATTTGCACCGCTCCCTCGCGGAGCCCACCCTGCCCCGGCGCCGCTGCCGAAGGCACCCCAGGAGACCCGGTTTGACCAATAGTCGTCAGCCCAGCGCGAATACCGCCCCACACAGCACCGATCGGCACTATTCTGAAACTGCCGAACCTCTAAAGGAGACCATGACCAGTCAGCCCAACACCGGACCCGATTCAGCAGCCCAGGACATGAGTCCTGCGGAAATCCAGGCTGTCATCGACCGGATCCTCTCCAAGGACACCCCTGCCCGGAAAGCAGCCCCGGCTGCCGGTGCACCCTCGTCGGTGCTCGGCAAGGCTCAGGCGATTTCCCGGCTGGATGAGGAACACAGCAACTATGACGGCGACCAGCAGGACCTCGCGGAACGGCACGCCCTGCGGCGTACTGCCGGGCTGTCCACCGAGCTCGAAGACGTCACCGAAGTCGAATACCGGCAGCTGCGCCTCGAGCGCGTTGTGCTGGCCGGCCTCTGGACCGAAGGCACCCTCGCCGACGCCGAGAACTCGCTCCGCGAACTCGCCGCCCTCGCCGAAACCGCCGGCTCGGAGGTCCTCGACGGGATCGTGCAGCGCCGCGCCAAGCCCGACCCCGGAACCTTCCTGGGCTCCGGCAAGGCCCAGGAGCTTAAGGACATCGTGATGTCCACCGGCGCGGACACCGTCGTCGTCGACGCCGAGCTGGCCCCGTCCCAGCGCCGCAGCCTGGAGGACATCGTCAAGGTCAAGGTCATCGACCGTACGGCCCTGATCCTGGACATCTTCGCCCAGCACGCCAAGAGCCGCGAGGGCAAGGCCCAGGTGGAGCTGGCCCAGCTCGAGTACCTCCTCCCGCGCCTGCGCGGCTGGGGCGACTCGATGTCCCGCCAGGCCGGTGGCCAGGTGGGCGGTGCCGGTGCCGGCATGGGGTCGCGTGGTCCCGGTGAAACCAAGATCGAACTGGACCGCCGCCGCATCCGCACCCGGATGGCCAAGCTGCGCCGCGAAATCGCCGCAATGAAGCCGGCCCGGGAGACCAAGCGGGCCAACCGCCGTCGTAATGCCGTGCCGTCCGTGGCGATCGCCGGGTACACCAACGCTGGCAAGTCCTCGCTGCTGAACCGGCTGACCGACGCCGGCGTCCTGGTGGAGAACGCCCTGTTCGCCACCCTGGACCCGACCGTCCGCAAGGCCGAAACCTCGGACGGACTGGGCTACACCCTCGCCGACACCGTGGGCTTTGTCCGTTCGCTGCCCACCCAGCTCGTGGAGGCATTCCGCTCCACCCTGGAGGAGGTTGCCGACGCGGACCTGATCCTGCACGTCGTGGATGTCTCCCACCCCGACCCGGAAGGCCAGATCGCCGCCGTCCGCAAGGTCTTCAGCGAAGTCGACGCACGCAAGGTTCCGGAAATCATCGTCCTGAACAAGGCCGACGCCGCTGACCCCTTCGTGATCGAACGGCTCAAGCAGCGCGAACCGCGCCACGTGGTGGTGTCGGCCCGCACCGGGGAAGGCATCCCGGAACTGCTCAAGGCCATCAGCGAGGGCATCCCGCGGCCCAGCGTGAAGCTGGAACTGATGATCCCGTACAACCGGGGTGACCTGCTCAGCAAGCTGCACGAGACCGACGCCGAGATCCTCAGCCTCGACCACGAGGAAGCGGGCACCCGCGCCGTCGTGATGGTGCGCGAGGGATTCGCCGCTGAACTGGATTCGTTCATCAGCAATGACTGAGGCAGCGGTGACCGGGGCGGAGGCGGACAGCCCAGCCAGGGACGACCCGGCCGCCGGGAAACACCCCCCGGTTAAGGGCGGCCGGACCGGCGAGGAGTTCGTCATCGAGCTCCTCGACCGGGCCGTTTCCGGCATGGGCGGCCAGAGCCGCGACGGCCAGCACGAAATGGCCCGGCAGGTGGCGCACGCGATTGACAGCGGCGACCACCTGCTGGTCCAGGCCGGAACGGGAACGGGCAAATCCCTGGCATACCTGATCCCGCTGATCGCCCATTCGCTCGTCAGCGACAAGCCCACCCTGGTCTCCACCGCCACCCTGGCCCTGCAGACCCAGATCGTCGGCCGGGACCTGCCCCGGCTGCTGAAGACCATCACCCCGGCGCTGGAACGGCCCGTCAGGATTGCCCTCGTCAAGGGCCGCTCCAACTACGTCTGCCGCCACAAGCTCGACGGCGGCTTCCCCTCGGAAGAACCCTCGGAGGGGCAGCTCTTCTCGCTCGGGGAGGACACCTCCGTGCCGCATTTCGCCGCGGCGATGGGCGGCCCGTCGTCCCAGCTCGGCAAGGAAGTGGTCCGGCTGCGCGAATGGGCCGAGGACACCGTGACGGGGGACCGGGACGAACTCCTGCCCGGGGTGACGGACCGTGCTTGGCGGCAGGTCTCCGTCACTTCCATGGAATGCCTCGGCGCGCAGAAATGCCCGCTGGCGGCCGAATGCTTCAGCGAACTGGCCCGGCAGAACGCCGCGGACGCCGACGTCGTCGTCACCAACCACGCCATGCTGGCCGTGAGCGCCTTCGAGGGCCTTGCCGTGCTGCCGGAATACGACGTCGTGGTGGTCGATGAAGCCCACGAGCTGCAGGACCGCGTGACCGGCGCCGTGTCCGGCCAGCTCTCCGTCGCGATGATCCATGCGGCCGCGTCCGGGGCCCGGAAAAACACCGGCATCACCGTGGACGCCCTGAACAACGCCGCGTCCAACCTCGAACTTGCCATTGAAGGGGTCCCCACCGGACTCATGCCCAACGGACTGAACAGCGAACAGCTGGACTGCGTCGACCAGCTGCGCGACGCCTGCCGCGCGGCACTCTCCGACTCCAAGGGCGACAGCGCCAACATGGTCGACGGCGGCCGGCAGCTCGCGCGCTCCCGCCTGATGGTGATCCTGGAACTCTGCGAACGGCTGCTTGCCGCCCGGGAAAACCGCGAAGTGGTCTGGTTCTCCCGCAACAGCACCTTCGACCCCCAGCAGGGCTACTCCCAGCCCGACGAGTCCGCCCCGGCGCTGATCAACATCGCCCCGCTCAGCGTCGCCGGACGGCTCCGCGAGGGCCTGTTCGCGGACCACACCGTCATCCTGACCTCGGCGACGCTGGCAATCGGCTCGGCTTTCGAACCGGCCGCCGGCGGCCTTGGCCTGGTCGGGCCCGGCGCCCCCAGCTGGACCGGGGTCGACGTCGGCTCCCCCTTCGAGTACCCCAAGCAGGGCATCCTGTATGTCGCCAAGCACCTGCCCAAGCCCGGCCGCGGCACGTCCCCGGAAGCCCTCGACGAGCTGGAGAAGCTGATCCGGGCCTCCGGCGGCGGCGCCCTCTGCCTGTTCTCCTCCCGGCGCGCCGCCGAGGACGCCGCCGAGGCCATGCGGCCCCGGCTGGACATGAGCATCCTCTGCCAGGGGGATTCGACCATGACCGCGCTCGTGAAACAGTTCGCCGACGAACCCGACACCTGCCTGTTCGGCACCATGTCCCTGTGGCAGGGTGTGGACGTGCCCGGGATCTCGTGCCGCCTCGTTGTGATCGACCGGATCCCGTTCCCGCGGCCCGACGATCCCCTCATGACGGCCCGGTCCCGGGCAGTGGCCCAGGCCGGCGGTAACGGCTTCATGAGTGTTTCCGCGACCCACGCCGCCATCCGGCTGGCCCAGGGTGCCGGCCGCCTGATCCGCACCACGACGGACCGGGGGGTGGTTGCGGTGCTGGACTCGCGGCTGTCCACCGAGCGCTATGGGGGATTCCTCCGCGCCGCCCTGCCGCCGTTCTGGCCCACCACCGACCCCGCGGTCGCCCTGGCGGCCCTGGCGCGGCTCTCGAAGGAATCCGGGCAGCCCGCCCCCTAGCTGGCTATAGGTCGTGTCAAGGCCGTGTCCGGGCACGACCGGTGTGCGCCCGGGAGGGCCGGGGGCGCTCGTAATTGGGTGTGGTGGCTGACGGTTTGTTGGCTGGACCGGCATGGTTCCAGACGCGCCCACGCTGACTTATCCGACCTCGGGCAATTCTCCGGGTCATCTGGCGTCGTTCGGGCTGCGGCCGGGGCGAAGGGCCGGGCGCCAAGCTAGGCGCGGCGTAACGCGTGAGCGTCCGCCATAGCTGCGGCGGCGTCTGGTCCGGCCCTTCGTCGGTTCCAGCGTCTCACCGCCGGCCGGAGTTGTGAAGTGGTTTTGGGTTGGTGCACCTCCTTGAATCCCGGAACTGGCGGCTTTCCGGCTGGCCGAATGGTGTGCCGCCGGCTTGTCGCTGTCAACGTCGTTCGTCCTCGCTGCGCTGCGGGCGCTCCATGTTGACCGCTCCCTTGCGCCGACGGCGGGATCGGCAGCTATCCGGCAAAGCCCCGGGCCCGGATGCTTACTCCCAGCGGGCGGGGTCGTAGACGACCTCGTCCCGGACCATGGCATACGCGATCCTGGTGGCGCGGTGCGCCATCGCGCAGGCGATGACACCGCCTTTCTTCCCCCGTGCCTTGAGCCCGGCGGCGTAGGCCCGGCTGGGCGGGTCAGTCAACCACAGGCCCATGCCGAGATCGATCAAGGCCCGTCGCAGCGCCACGCTGCCTTCCCTGCTGATGGATCCGTCACGTCGCTTGCCAGCGGACTCGTACTGGGTGGGTGAGAGCCCTGAGGCCCGGTAGATCTGTGAGGGCCCGGGCCAGCGCTGCGGGTCGCCCACGGCAGCGCCGTAGTTTGCGGCGCGGACCACACCCCACCCCGGGGTAGTGGTGAGCGTTGCGAACGGGCTCAGCGGCAGCAGACGGGCAAGCTCCGCTTCGGAGGCATCGATCTGCGCCGTGAGCTCCGTGACCAGCGCCAGATCCGCGGCCAGGATTTTCCGCGCCACCGCCGCGTCCACTGTGGTCAAGCGCGTCGCGGGCGGCATCGACCAACCGTTCGGCCAGCGGCTGGCGGACCTGAAGGCCGCGGACGGCCGCGAACCGGACGAAGCGGCCCGCCCCCAGCGCGGCGAGCCGCTTCGGGTCGGCGAATTCAGCGGCCACGAGCCTGCCGACCCTGGTGCCGAGGACGTCGGGCAGAGCCAGCGTCAGGCCGGGGAAGGCGCGGTCCAGCTGGCCCAGCAGTTGGTTCTTCGTCGCGGTCCGCGCCTGGACCCGGCGGGTCCGGTGCGCGGCCCACGCGCCAAGCTCACCGATCACGGCCTCACGGTCAGCGACCTCGATGCCGCGGCCGGCCAGCACCAGCTCCGTGATCGCCTCCAGATCCAAGGCATCGGTCTTGATTCGCCTGCGTCCCTGGACCCTGCGCTGTTCAGCGACATGCGCCGGATTCAGCTCCAGCACCTGCCAGCCCGCAGGCCACACGGACGGTCCCAGCAGCGGCCGGTGATAGTGCCCGGCAGCCTCTATCCCGACCTTCACCGGACCATCCGCGCCCGCCAGTCTGCTTCTGATCAGCCCGAGGACCCCCTCCAGACCCGGGCCGGTCATCTCAAAATCCACCGGACCCAACAAGCGGTGCCGGCCCGCATCGGTGACCGACAACGCAACCACCGTCTTGCCGACATCCACAGCGACAACCACAGGGAAATCAGTGGCCGCAAAGGCCTGAACAGACATAACAAACACCTCCGAAGGTATCGGGAGGGCCCCGCGGATCATTGCGTCCGGGCCCCAAGGGAATCTGATACATCCCGTCCTGACATCTCCGGAGGTGTTTGGGAAGGACTAACTCAACTCATATCAGCTGCGCAGCCGGTAATCCCGCAGCGGCCGGAAACCCGCACCAGGGGCTGTGCCGTCCCGGCACCCGGGCAGCAACGCGGAAAGGGCCCCGTCCAATGCCGGCGGGGCCCTTGCGCGCAGGTTCTCGGGGCTGCCGCCCGTTGCCCTCTACAGGGAGCGCAGCACCGAGACGACCTTGCCCATGATGACGGCGTGGTCGCCGAGGATGGGCTCGTACTGGGTGTTCTGCGGCAGCAGCCACGTGTGGCCGTCGCGCTGGCGGAACGTCTTGACTGTTGCCTCGTCATCCAGCAGCGCGGCGACAATGTCGCCGTTGAGGGCGTCGCCCTGCCGGCGGACCACCACCCAGTCACCGTCACAAATGGCGGCGTCGATCATCGAATCGCCCGCAACCCGGAGCATAAAGAGCTCACCGTGGCCCACCAGCTGGCGGGGCAGGGGCATAACGTCATCGACGACCTGGTCGGCGAGGATCGGGCCGCCGGCGGCGATGCGGCCCACGAGCGGAACCATGGCCGTATCGGTGGCGCTGGCCAGGTCCGACACGGACAGCCCGCCGATTGTGCGCAGGCCGCTGGACTTCTCCACCCCGGAAATCTTGGTGGTTCCCTCATCGAGGGTCAACGGCATCAGCACCTCCATGGCGCGCGGGCGCTTGGGGTCACGCCGCAGATAGCCGAGTTTTTCGAGCTGTGAGAGCTGGTGGGTGACGCTGGACAGGCTGGCCAGTCCGACCGTGTCGCCGATCTCGCGCATGGACGGCGGGTAGCCGTTGTCCGTCACGGAGCGCTGGATCGTCTCCAGAATCTTCTTCTGCCGGACCGTGAGGCTCTTGGGTGGCCGGGCTGCCTGCGGGCTCCGCTGCGTGGCCCTGCCGCCAGTGGCTTGTGCTGCCATGTTCGCCAACGCCTTTCCGTTCCGCCCGGCCGCCGTGGCTGCAGCTGCCGGGAACTTCCGGCCTGAAATGTCAGACCCTGCTGATCAACTGCAGAAGCGGTTGTTCTTTTACTCAAACGTAGGCCAGCCGCACAGCATTTTCAAACATTTGTTCTAGCGAGTCTCGACAATGTTCGTCAATAAGTGCTAAAACTGAACAGGCAAGGTTCGAATATGTGTTCTAGTCTGACACTGCTCGGGCACAGCACGGCGTTCGGTTCTTTGTTCGAAGGTTAGGCCGGTTGGCGGCGCGTATGTGGAGTACGCCGGGCGGCACAGTATGGTCCAGGAGGGCTCAGTTCATGTCAGCATCAAGCGCGTTTCACGACACTTTCGGCCGCGACGCATTCGGCAACTACGGCCGGCCCGACGGCGGTGCCGCCGTCAGCGGGCACATCCCGGCAGGGAGCGGAACTCAGGCACGGCCGGCCAAGGCTGCGCCGCTCCGGCTTACCCGGCGGGGACGCTTCGTCTTCATCGGTGTGCCGCTGATCCTGCTGGCCGCACTCATCCTCTCGTTCAGCGGCTTCTTCAATGCACCCGCCAAGGCTGCCGAGTCCGCCGCCGGACTGACTCCGACCCCCGCCGTCAGCGTCACGGTGCAGCCCGGTGAATCCCTCTGGGCCATCGCCGCGACCGTGGCGCCGGAGCGGGATCCCCGCGACGTCGTCGCCGACATCATCGAGCTGAACAACCTTGAGGCCGCCCGGGTCGTGCCCGGCCAGGCACTCTTCATCCCGTCCAAGTAGGGCAGTCCAACCGTCACAGTTTCAGGGCCCGCAGCGATCTCACTTAAACTAGTGAAGTGACTGACCAGTTAGAGCGCCTGAACCGACTTCCCCTCCGGACGAATCTGCGCGGCCTGACGCCATACGGCGCCCCGCAGCTGGACGTCCCCATCCTGCTCAACGTCAACGAGAACACCCATGGTGTCCCCGCCGACGTGCGCGCCGCCATCACCGAGGCCGTCACGATCGCCGCGGCCGGCCTGAACCGCTATCCGGACCGGGAATTCACCGAGCTGCGCGGGGCCCTGGCGGAATACCTTGCGCACGGGCTGGGTGCAGAGAACATCTGGGCCGCGAACGGCTCCAACGAGGTTCTCCAGCAGATCCTCCAGGCCTTCGGCGGCCCCGGCCGGACCGCTCTGGGCTTCCCTCCCACATACTCCATGTACCCGCTGCTTGCTGCCGGCACGGACACCGGGTACCTTGCCGGCGTCCGCACCGATGACTACGGCCTGAGCGCCGAGTCCGCCGCCCGCCAGGTCCGCGAACTCCAGCCGAACATCGTCTTCCTCTGCTCCCCGAACAACCCCACCGGAACCGGGCTTGGCCTGGACGTCGTGGAAGCCGTCTATGCGGCCGGTGAAGCCAGCCAGACCATCGTGATCGTCGACGAGGCCTACCACGAGTTCGCCCATGACGGCACGCCCAGCGCCCTTACCCTGCTGCCCGGCCGGGAACGGCTGATCGTCTCGCGGACCATGAGCAAGGCCTTCGCCCTGGCCGGAGCACGCATCGGCTACATGGCGGCAGCGCCGGAGGTGACGGACGCCCTGCGCCTGGTCCGGCTCCCGTACCACCTCTCGGCCATCACCCAGGCGACCGCCCTGGCGGCCCTGCACCACCGGGTGGCGCTGATGGCCGACGTCGAGGACATCAAGATCCAGCGGGACAGGATCGTGTCTGAACTGCAGCGGATGGGACTGAAGCCGGCCGCCTCCGACTCCAACTATGTCTTCTTCGGCGGCCTCGACAACCCGCAGGAAATCTGGCAGGGCCTGCTCGATGCCGGCGTGCTCATCCGGGACGTTGGCATCCCGGGGCACCTTCGCGTGACGGCCGGGACTGAGACGGAAACCACAGCCTTCCTCGAAGCCCTCGAACGGATCCTGGCCGGCCGCGCAGTGCAGCCCGCCTAGACTTAACCCAGGCCATCCACCCTGCCCTGTTCGCCGGGCACCGTCGTCATCCAAAAGGACACCCACATGAGCAACACCGGATCAGCCGCTGCCGAGGGCCGGACCGCACGCATGGAACGGACCACCAGCGAGTCATCGGTGCTGGTCGAAATCAACCTGGACGGCACCGGCGTCTCGGACATCAGCACCTCGGTCCCGTTCTACGACCACATGCTGACGGCACTGAGCAAGCACTCCCTGATCGATATGACGGTCAAGGCCACCGGCGACACTCACATTGACGTGCACCACACGGTCGAGGACGTTGCCATCACCTTCGGCGAGGTCCTGCGCACCGCGCTCGGGGACAAGGCCGGGATCCGCCGCTTCGGCGAGGCCACGGTTCCCCTCGACGAGGCCCTCGCGCACGCCGTCGTCGACGTCTCCGGCCGCCCCTACCTTGTGCACGGCGGAGAGCCTGCAGGCCAGGAGTACCACCTGATCGGCGGACACTTCACCGGTTCCCTGACCCGCCACGTTTTCGAAGCGATCACCCTGCACGCCGGAATCTGCCTGCACATGAACGTCACCGCCGGCAGGGATCCGCACCACATCGTCGAGGCCCAGTTCAAGGCGTTCGCGCGCGCCCTGCGCGCCGCCGTCGAACCGGACCCCCGGGTCAAGGGCATCCCCTCCACCAAGGGTGCCCTGTGACCGGCAAGCTGCTCAAGGACGGCGCGATTATCAACCCCGACGCCGGCAGGAAGCCGGCGTCTCCCGACGGCAAACCGACCGTCACGGTCCTCGACTACGGTTCCGGCAACGTCCGGTCCGCTGTCCGCGCCCTCGAACGTGCCGGCGCCGAGGTGATCCTCAGCTCCAAGCCGGAGGACGTGCTCAACGCCGACGGCCTCGTGGTCCCCGGCGTCGGGGCCTTTGAAACGGTGATGCGCGAACTCAAAGCCGTCGACGCCATCCGCATGATCGGCCGCCGCGTCGCCGGCGGCCGTCCCGTTCTCGCCATCTGTGTGGGCCTCCAGGTCCTGTTCGAGGCCGGCGTCGAGCATGGAACCGAAGCCGAAGGCATGGGGGAGTGGCCCGGCAAGGTCGAACTCCTCCCCGCCGACGTCGTACCGCACATGGGCTGGAACACCGTTACCGTACCGGAGGGTTCCCGGCTCTTCGCCGGGGTCGAGGACGAGCGCTTCTACTTCGTCCACTCCTACGGTGTCCAGCACTGGGACTTCGACGTGATCCAGCCGCGGATGACGGCGCCACTCGTCACCTGGTCCGAGCACGGCGCCCCCTTCATCGCGGCCGTCGAAAACGGTCCGTTGTGCGCCACGCAGTTCCACCCCGAGAAGTCCGGCGACGCCGGGGCCCGCCTGCTGCGCAACTGGGTGGAATGCCTGCGCGGTGGCTCCCAGACCCCGGAAGCGCAAACTCTGGAAACCCGAATCCCGGAAGCCCGGACCCCGGAAGCCCTCACCCCGGAAGCCGGGACCGCCTAGATGGTGTGGTCCGTAGTGCTGATGGGGCTCGCCGGCCTGCTGGTCGGCGGAGGGCTGTCATTCCGCCAGCAGAAAAGCCCCCGCTGGGTCCAGATCGTGTTCTATGTCCTGGCCGGGATGGCGCTGCTCGCCGCTTACCTCCTGACGCTGCCTGCCGCCTGACCCGCCACGGCGCCCCCAACCCCCTCCCGTCCCTGAAGAGCTGAGGATCCACCATGACCACCGAAACCCCGCTGCCCGTGCTGGAACTGCTTCCCGCCGTCGACGTCGTCAACGGCCAGGCCGTCCGTCTCGTCCAGGGCGAAGCCGGCAGCGAAACGAGCTACGGCACACCCTTGGAAGCCGCACTTAACTGGCAGCAGCAGGGCGCGGAATGGGTTCACCTCGTCGACCTCGATGCAGCCTTCGGCCGGGGGTCCAACGCTGAACTGCTCCGCGAGGTGGTCGGCCGCCTTGACATCAAGGTGGAGCTCTCCGGCGGCCTGCGCGACGACGAGTCGCTGGAGAACGCCCTTGCCCTCGGCGTCGCCCGCGTCAACCTGGGCACCGCGGCACTGGAGAACCCCGAGTGGACCGCCCGGGTGATCGAGCGCTTCGGCGACAAAATCGCCGTCGGGCTCGACGTCCGCGGCACGACGCTCGCCGGCCGCGGCTGGACCAAGGAGGGCGGTGACCTGTGGGACGTCCTCGGACGCCTCGAAGAGGCCGGCTGCGCCCGCTACGTCGTCACCGACGTCACCAAGGACGGCACGCTCCAGGGACCCAACGTGGAACTGCTGCGCCAGATGGTGGAAAAGACCGGCAAGCCCGTGGTCGCCTCCGGCGGGATCTCCAGCCTGGAGGACCTCCTGGTGCTGCGCTCCCTCGTGCCGCTCGGCGTCGAAGGAGCCATCGTGGGCAAGGCCCTGTACAACGGCAACTTCACGCTGCCCCAGGCACTCGACGCCGCCGGCCGCCGCTAGCAGGCCCGCAGCATGGAGCACCAGCCAGCCGGTCACGGCGCCGCTGACAGCACTTCCCCCGCACGCCACCTGCCCGGCCACATCGCGGCGGCCCTCGCCGGCGCGGGCGGGGCGGCCGACTCGGCCGGCCGGCCCTGGGCCGGCCGCAGCCTCAGCGGGGACGACGCCAGGATCCACAATTTCGAGGACGACGACGGCGCGGCCGACGCCGGATACCTCGCCGCGCTGGCGGCCCTCGCAGCCGGCGACGGCGACGAGGCCGCGGTGGTGGCCTCGCTGGCCACGGCGCGGGTCTTTGTGCCGATCCTGGCCACGCTCGCCGAAGAAGGCGAAGGCGCCGGCGGGCTGCACGCCGACAAACAGGCCGATATGGCCCTCGTGACGCTGAAGGCCCCGGACGGCCGGACGGCGATGCCCGTCTTCACCTCCGCCGCGTCGCTCGCGGCCTGGCACCCGGAGGCCCGCCCGGTGGCCGTCTACGCTGCCCGCGCGGCACTCTCCGCGGTCGCTGAGGGCGCGGAACTGCTTGTGCTCGACCCGGGATCCCCGGTCACCTTCGTCGTGCGCCGGCCCGCGGTTTGGGCCCTCGCGCAGCAGCGGGACTGGACGCCGTCGTACGCTGATCCCGAGCTCGCCCGGAGCCTCGGTGAGGCCGCGGCTGGCTTTCCCGCCGTCCGGCGTGTTGAAATTCATCCAGGCGGTGGCGTCGCCTCGATGGCGGCCGATGGACGGCATCTCCCGGGCGGAGGCTCCGGCCCGGAACTGCGGGTGCTGCTCTATCTTGAAGACGGACTCGACGCCGCCGGCGTCCAGTCCTTGGTGTCCGGTCTCAACGATGCCTGGGCACGGAATGAAGTATTTGCTGAGCGCGTTGACTCGATCGAGGTCAAACTGCAGCGCGCAGCACCGTAGCTGACGGCCAGCGGGGGAGATCCTGGTGCTGCCGGTGGCAGTATCAAAAAGGATGTAGTCCGTGAACTTCGCGCTTTACCGGGAGCTGCTGGCCGTGCGGCCGATCAGGCGGCTCCTGCTGGTGGGCATGGTTGCCCGCATACCGCACTCCGCGGCCGGGGTCCTGCTGACCCTGCACATCGTCCTGGCCCTCGGCCAGGGCTACGCGGCCGCCGGGGCCGCTGCGGCCGTGATGACCATTGGCATTGCCGTCGGGGCGCCCTGGCGCGGCCGGCGCGTCGACACCGTGGGCCTCCGCCGTGCCCTCATACCGTCAGTCATTTCAGAGACTGTCATCTGGTCGGTCGTACCGCACGTGTCCTACGAGGCGCTGCTGCCGCTCGTCTTTGTCGGCGGCCTGCTGACGCTGCCGATCTTCAGCGTTGTGCGCCAGTCCCTCGGCGTCCTCGCCACGGGGGAGCAGCGCCGCACCGCCTTTGCCCTCGACGCCATCTCCACCGAACTGGTCTTTATGATCGGCCCCGCCGCCGGCGCAATTGTTGCCACCGCCGGATTCTCGGTCCTGGGGCTGACCATCGTCGGCATTGCCACCTCCGTGTCCGGGCTCGCCCTGATGTGGTTCAACCCGCCCACCCGCAGCGCCGAGTCCGACGCCGAATCCGACGTTGTGTTCGTCTCAAGCCAGCAGGAAGCTGCCGAGGTTGCCGTCGTCGCTGCTGCCCCGGCCCACTTGAACGAAGCTGCCGCCGAGTTCGCCCCGCTCGCCGCTGCCGGGGAACGGCGGCAGGAACGTGCCGGGTTGCGGCACAAGGTCATTCACAATTTCGCCTGGTTCACCGCCGCCGTGGCCGCCGTCTTCGCCGTCGCAGCCGGCGCGGGCATGGTGCTCAGCGGCACCGACGTCGGAATCGTCGCCGCGCTCGAAACCGGCGGCCACCAGGCCGAGATCGGGCTGGTGTTCCTCTTCTGGTGCGCGGCCTCGGTGGTCGGCGGACTGATCTACGGCGCCATGCACCGGCCAATCTCGCCGGTCCTGCTGCTGCTCGGCATGTCGGCCCTGACGATCCCAATGGCCTTCGCGCAGGACACCTGGACGCTCAGCCTGCTCTCGCTCCTGCCCGGCCTGTTGTGCGCACCGGTGCTGTCGGCAGCCTCGGAACGGGTGGCCGAACTTGTCGAGGAGCGCCGCCGCGGTGAGGCTATGGGCTGGTACGGCTCGGCCCTCACCGGCGGCGTCGCCCTCGGCGCACCGCTCGCCGGAGTCTTCATCGATGGCATCGGCCCCTCGTCGGGCTTCGTCGCCGTAGGGGTTGGCGGCGTGCTGCTGTGCCTTCTGGGACTCGTGCTGCAGCACCGGCGCCGGCGCCGGCTCGCGGCCTGAGCGGCGGTGCTGTCTGGGGCGGCAAGAGCGTTAACGCAGGCGGCGGCCGGACCGAAAGGGTCCGCCCGCCGCCTGCGTTGTGGCTGGATAGCTGGTGGTGCTTAGTTGACCGGGCCGGTGTACTTCTCGCCCGGGCCCTTGCCCGGGGCGTCCGGGATGATGGATTCCTCGCGGAAGGCAAGCTGCAGGGACCGCAGTCCGTCGCGCAACGGTCCGGCATGCTGGGAACCGATCTCGGGCGCTGCGGCGGTGACCAGGCCGGCGAGGGCGGTGATCAGCTTGCGGGCCTCGTCGAGGTCCTTGAGCTCTTCGGCGTTCTCTTCGGCGGCGAGGCCAAGCTTCACGGCGGCGGCACTCATGAGGTGCACGGCGGCGGTGGTGATGACCTCGATCGCGGGCACCTCGGAGATGTCGCGGATCTGCTGTGAGACGTCGCCCTGGGCGTCGGCTGGCTCGTAAACATGTGAATTGCTATCTGAAGTGCTCATGCTGGTAAGCTTGTCACAGACCGACTGATAGTCGTTATTTCACAGTTATTGTCCTGGAAGTTATGTCTCCGCAGTTGTACTGCGGGGAGTTGGCTCCCGGTGCCCGTCCGCAACCAACATGCCCGTCATGCAGGTGCGCCGGACGGGATTTCTTCTGTAGAATCGACTTCAGTTTGCAAGCGGAGTTCTCTCCCACCCGCGTCAGCCGCTCTCCTTCGGGAAGCTTCGCAAGAAGCAAGGTTGCCGGGTACCTGGTCGGGCATTCTTCCCGGGCATCAGCCCGGCGGGATGTATGCCGCCTCACCTGAGGCAGGCAGTACCGATCTTCGAGGCCTTCGATTGCTCCGGCAATTGGAGGCCTTCTCTTTTTGCCGGTTGAATACCCCTCACGAACACAGGAGCTTTAACATTAGCGAGCCAAGAATCAATGAGCGTATCCGCGTCCCCGAGGTGCGGCTGGTCGGCCCTGCAGGCGAGCAAGTAGGCGTTGTCCGTATTGAGGATGCCCTGCGTTTGGCTGCCGAGTCCGATCTTGATCTCGTTGAAGTTGCACCGCAGGCCAAGCCTCCGGTGTGCAAGCTGATGGACTTCGGCAAGTACAAGTACGAAGCCGCCGTCAAGGCACGTGAGGCCCGGAAGAACCAGACCAACACGGTCCTGAAGGAAATCCGCTTCCGCCTGAAGATCGACACCCACGACTACGAGACGAAGCGCGGCCACGCGCTCCGCTTCCTCGGCGCCGGTGACAAGGTCAAGGCCATGATCCAGTTCCGCGGCCGTGAGCAGCAGCGCCCCGAGATGGGCATCCGCCTGCTCCAGCGCTTCGCCGACGACGTCTCCGAAGTTGGCGTGGTGGAATCCAGCCCGCGCATCGATGGCCGCAACATGGTCATGGTGGTCGGTCCCCTGAAGAACAAGGCAGAAGCCAAGGCTGAGGCCCGCCGCGCATCGCAGCGTGCGGAATCCAAGGCCGAGAATGAAGCCAGGGCTACGGGCGGCGGTCGTGTTGACACCTCCGGTCCCGAGGCGCCCCTGACGCAGTCGCTTGCCGATCTGTTGCCGGAGGGCTACCAGGTCCGGACTGAGGCGCCCGAGGCTGAGGTAACCGCAACGGAAGCCCCCGCGGCCGAGGCAGCTGCGGCTGTCGAGACCCCGGCCGAGACCGCTGCAGTCGAAGAGACTGTGGTTGCGGAGGCCCCGGCCGCCAAGATCGCGGAAGCACCGGCAGCGAAGGCTCCCGTCCAGGAAGCGCCGAAGCAGGAGGCCCCCAAGGCTCCCAAGGCCGCCCCGAAGCGTGAGGCCCCGAAGGCTGAAGCTGCGAAGGCCGCTGCGAGGCCGGCAGCAGCCAAGGCGCCCGCGGCGCCCAAGGCCGCCGCCAAGGCTCCGGAAGCCGCCAAGGTTCCTGAGGCCAAGACGGCCGCTCCGGCGGCAGCGCCGAAGCCGGTTGCTGCCCCGAAGCCGGTCCCGCGTCCCGCGGCGCCGAAGCCTGCCGCACGGCCGGCTGCTCCGAAGGCCGCTGCCAAGCCGGGCACCAAGAAGACCAACTAGCTCAGGGCTGCCGGACAGCAATGTCCGGCAGCAAGAAACCAGCACGCCGCCCGCAGGGGCGGCTGCACGAAAGACTGCAGACACTGTCTGCGGATACGTAAGGAGATCGGTTCCCATGCCGAAGATGAAGACCCACAGTGGTGCTAAGAAGCGCTTCAAGCTGACCGGCAGCGGCAAGCTGCGCCGCCAGCAGGCTAACCGCCGCCACTACCTCGAGCACAAGTCCTCCAGGCTGACCCGCCGCCTCGCCGGCGACAAGATCGTCTTCAAGGGCGACGCCAAGGTCATCCGGAAGATGCTCGGCATCTAAGTTCCAAGTTCTCTGATTGTTGCCACCTGGCAGCAGTCAACTACCAAAAAGGCTTCTCAGGCCAGCCGGTTGTTCCGGCAGTAGATGCTTGGGATCAGTAATTCTAAGGAGTACGCACGTGGCACGTGTGAAGAGGGCGGTCAACGCCCACAAGAAGCGCCGGGTTATCCTTGAACGCGCAAAGGGCTACCGTGGACAGCGTTCACGTCTGTACCGCAAGGCCAAAGAGCAGCTGCTGCACTCGTTTGTGTACAGCTACGGCGACCGCAAGAAGAAAAAGGGCGATTTCCGCCGCCTGTGGATCCAGCGCATCAACGCTGCATCCCGCGCCAACGGCCTGACTTACAACCGTCTGATCCAGGGCCTCAAGGCCGCTGAGGTCGAGGTTGACCGCCGGATGCTGGCCGAGCTGGCCGTTTCTGACGCCAACGCCTTCGCCGCGCTGGTCCAGATCGCCAAGGATGCCCTGCCCGCCGACACGTCCGCTCCGGCCGTACAGGTTGAGGCTGCACCGGCCGAGACGAAGCCGGCTGTCAAGAAGGCCGCCGTGAAGAAGCCGGCTGCCAAGAAGGCCGCCGCTGCTGAGGCTGCAGAGTAGTACCTGAAGTAGTCCACGGACTGCGTTGTTCAAGAACCGGCTGCAAAAGCTACTAAGGTTCTTGTATGAATGAAACCGGGCGCCCGCAAGATCTTCCACTTTCCAACCCCCGAGCTGATCGGGTAAGGAAGGTGGCACAACTTGCCGGGCGCCCGGCCCGTTTAAAGCGCAGCGAGTTCCTGGCGGAGGGCCCGCAGGCCGTCCGGGAGGCCCTGGCCCTGCACCAGAAACGGATTGCCGCGGGGGAGCCGGGCATCGTCTATGAGGTCTATGCGAGCGAGGCGTGCCTGGACCGGCACCCTGACCTGGAAGCACTTGCGGAGGGCACCACCGCCTTCCTCGCCACCGACGAAGTGCTGGCCGCCATGGCGGACACCGTGACCCCGCAGGGCATTCTTGCGGTCTGCGGGTTCCTGGATGTCAGCCTGGAGCAGGTGCTCGACGCCGGCCCGCGGCTGGTTGCCGTGCTGTGTGAGGTCCGTGATCCAGGCAACGCTGGCACGGTGCTGCGGGCAGCGGACGCGGCCGGTGCGGACGCCGTCATCCTGACCGCATCCAGCGTCGACATCTACAACCCCAAGGCCGTGCGCTCGACGGCGGGGTCCCTCTTCCACCTGCCGGTGGTGCTTGGCGCCGATATCGGGGAGCTGGTGGCCCGCTGCAAGGAACGCGGCATCGGGGTCCTCGCGGCGGACGGGCAAGGCCAGCTGAACCTGGACCGGCTGCAGGACCAGAACGCGGCCCGCCGGCTGGGCGCGCCGGCCGGGGACTCCGAGTACGCGCTCGAGAATCCGACCGCGTGGCTCTTTGGCAACGAGGCCCAGGGCCTGTCCGAGGAAGAACTGGCCCTGGCCGACCACCGGGTGGCCGTGCCGGTCTACGGTGCCGCCGAGAGCCTCAACCTCGGGACCGCGGCGACGGTCTGCCTGTACGCCAGCGCCCGTTCACAGCAGGATCGCGGAAACCCGCCCCGCTAGCTTCGCACCCACCCAGCTAGCTTCGCACCGGCCCGCTAGCTGCGCAGGCGGCCTGCAGCGGGTCCCGGCACCGGGGCAAGAAAATACGGCGGGGGTCCACCGAAAGGTGGGCCCCCGCCGTCGTTGCTGCCACGGCTCCCTGCACCCGCGGGTGCAGGGCCGGTGGACGGCGTCGTTACGTGGTCTTGTTGCGTCCTGTGATGGCGCCGTATGCAAGGGCTACCACCAGGCCGCCGACGATGGCTAGGAGCCAGGAACCGAGATTCCAGAATTCCATCTTGCCGCCGCCGAACAGCAGGTCGCCGATCCAGCCGCCAACCACTGCCCCGACTACGCCGAGGACGAGGCTGGTGACCCAGCCGCCGCCGACCCTGCCAGGCATAAGGGCCTTTACGATTGCACCTACTATGAGTCCGAGAATGATCCAGCCAAGAAAGCCCATTACTCCTCCTACATATTCGTCGGCATTCAAATGGTGAATCCCGATTATGGCTTCAAGCTAACATAGGCCGGATTGCTTGTCAGCAGGAGCACCCCCAATCGTTACGTGCGCAGTTACGCGCCGTTACCTGCGCCGTGACCTGCAGAGTTGCGTGCCGGCCCGGCCGCCGTGTCGGTGACGGTATGGGGCCCCGCCCTTGACAGGACAGGGGTGGGTGCGGTGCTTGGGCCGGCCCACAACGGGTACGGTATTCCTTGTGGGCGCGGGCACCGGCCGGAGTCCACCACCCGGTCGAACCCCTAAGGAGAAGCTCTCTTGGCTGCAAATGGCGGTACCAAGGCGATTGTTGCGGCGTTGGCTGCCAACTTGACCATCGCCGTCCTGAAATTCGTCGCGTATTTCCTGACGTTTTCCTCATCAATGCTGGCCGAAGCGATCCACTCGCTCGCGGATTCCGGCAACCAGCTCCTGCTGCTGGTGGGCGGCAAGCGCGCCCACCGGGCGGCGAGCCCGGAGCATCCCTTCGGCTACGGGCGCGAGCGCTACATCTACGCGTTCATCGTCTCCATCGTCCTGTTCAGCGTGGGCGGCCTCTTCGCCCTGTACGAGGCGTGGGGAAAGCTCCAGCACCCGCACGCCATCGAGGGCGCATTCTGGTGGGTTCCGCTGGCCGTGCTCCTTGGCGCCATCATGGCCGAGTCGTTCTCCTTCCGGACCGCGATCATCGAATCCAACCTGATCCGCGGCCAGCAAAGCTGGGTCAGGTTCATCCGCAGCGCCAAGCAGCCGGAGCTGCCCGTGATCCTCCTTGAGGACTTCGGCGCCCTCCTGGGCCTGGTCTTCGCGCTCTTCGGCGTGAGCCTGACGCTCCTCACCGGGAACGGCATCTGGGATGCCCTGGGTACCGCGATGATCGGCTTCCTGCTGGTGGCCATTGCCGCCGTCCTGGCCATCGAGACGAAGTCCCTGCTGCTCGGCGAATCCGCCACGAAGGACGATGTCGCCAAGATCCGGGCGGCCATCGAGTCCGACGGCACCGCGATCATCCACCTCAAGACCCTGCACCTCGGTCCGGAGGAGCTCCTGGTCGCCGCCAAGATCAGCATCGGCCGGTCCGATACGGGCCAGGAAATCGCCAAGGCGATCGACGGCGCCGAGACGCGGATCCGCGAGGCTGTTCCGATTGCGCGGGTCATCTACCTTGAACCGGACGTACAGCGCGTCAGCACGCCGTAAGCGGACCCGGGCCGGACCGGCTCAGGGTCCGGCCGGCGAAGGTCTGAGGAGGCCGCTGGTCCGGTAGCCGCATTGCTGGCTACCGGACCAGGGGCCTCCTGCGTTCCACCAGCCCGCTGATCAGGGCGACGCCGAGGCCCAGGATGGCCAGCACCGCCCCGACGAGGGCGGGTGCGACGTAACCCCAGCCCCAGGCGATCACGAGACCCCCGAGAAAGGCCCCCAAAGCGTTCGCGACGTTCAGGGCCGCATGGTTGAGCGAGGACGCCAGCGAGGGGGCATCCGGGGAAGCATCCAGCAAACGGGTCTGCAGCGCCGGAACCAGCAATGAACCTGCGCCGCCGACGACGAAGACCATCACGTAGGCGGACCACGGCCAGTGCACGGCGACGGCGTAGAGCACGAGCGCCACGGCGATGCCGGGCAGCACCCAGTAGATGGTTCCCATCACGGACTTGTCCGCGATGCGGCCGCCGACGATGTTGCCCGCCACCATGCCCAGCCCGTACAGCGCGACAACCAGGGGGAGCCACGCCGCGGGAATGCCGGCCACGGAGGTCATGGTGTGCGCGATGTAGGTATAGGTGGCGAAGAAGCCGCCGAAGCCCACGATGCCGATGAGGATCGCCAGCCAGACCTGCATCCGTTTGAGGGCGCCCAGTTCGCGGCGGAAGCTCGCATCGGCGTGCGGCTTCTGGTACGGCAGGAACTTCCAGAGCATCACCAGGGTGAGAATGCCGATCACGCCCACCAGCAGGAACAGCAGCCGCCAGCCGTACGTCTGGCCCAGCCAGGTGCCGAAGGGGACGCCGATGACATTGGAGACGGTCAGGCCGGCCATGACCATCGAAATGGCCCAGCCGCGCTTGGTCGGCGCGACCAGTGACGCCGCGATCACGGCGGCAACGCCGAAGAAGGCCCCGTGGGGCAGTCCGGCGGCGAAGCGCGACACGAGCATGGTGCCGTAGTCCGGGGCGATGAAGGACGACAGGTTCGCGATGCTGAAGAACAGCATGAGCCCCAGGGCGAGGTACTTCCGCGGCATCTTGGCACCGACGGCGGCCAGCAGCGGGGCCCCGACCACGACGCCGAGCGCATAGGCCGAGATCAGGTGGCCGGCCTCCGGGGTGCTGATGTTGAGCCCGGCCTCCACCTCCTTGAGCAGGCCCATCATGGTGAACTCCGTGGTGCCGATGCCGAATCCGCCCATGGCAAGGGAAACGATGGCAAGGGCAAGATGGCGGGAACCGCTCTTGGGCGTCGCCGGGGCTTGTGTGGTGGTTGTCATTCGTCTGCTTTTCGGTGACGTTCCCGGCTGGAGCCAGGAGAATGCGGCAAGTTAAAATCGGATTTGTAGTCTGATTTATCTAACGGGGCGGGCACGCACGGTATTCCGGGTCCTCGCCGAAGGCGGCCACTTCCATTCTCCCCCACGCCGGCGCCCCGCTAATTCCGGCCGGAGCGGCAGACGGGCCGTTGGACCCTTACCGGCTTTCTTTGAATCGGGATAAGCATGGAAATACCGCGGCGGTGCAATGATGCCGTTGAAGCCGGGGTAGGCGGCCCTGGCGTGGCGTCGGAGCTTGCCAGGGCCGCCGCATTACGCGAGGTAAATTACCGGCAGGGCCGGAACGTCACCGGGATCTACCGTGGACCCTGTCTAGACTTGGGGGGTGACTGGACTCATAAGCGTTGCAGGCGGCGCCGTACTGGACTCCCTGGCCGAACCCGGCCGGCTCCTTGTGGCGCGGCGGACGGCGCCCCCGCAGTTCGCCGGCATGTGGGAGTTCCCCGGCGGCAAGGTCGAGTCCGGCGAGACGGCCGAGCAGGCCCTGCACCGGGAGCTGCTCGAAGAGCTTGGTGTAACGGTCCGGCTGGGCGCCGAACTGGCCGGCGGATCAGCCCACGGCTGGCCGCTGAACGAACGCGCCGCGATGCGCGTGTGGTTCGCTGAACTGCTCGACGGCGTTCCCCGACCCCTGCAGGACCACGATGAGCTGCGCTGGATTAACATCCGGAACCGCGGCGAGGTGCTGGGCCTGCCGTGGATCCCCGCTGACCGCCCTATTGTCGAGGCGCTGCTGGACAGGCTTCAGGTGGCGGATTCCACCGCCGTGGCGGCGCACTGAGACTGGGCTTGGAGCCCCCGCGGCCCTACCTCTCGCCAAAGCATGAAGCATGTGACTACGCTGAAGCGAACCGAGAGGAGTAGCCCGTGCAGGTTGGTGTCAGGCGGGAGCAGCGTGCAGGGGAACGGCGGGTTGCCGCCACGCCGGAGACGGTGCAGCAACTGAAGGCCCTCGGCCTGGAAGTGGCGGTGGAACGCCATGCCGGCACCGCGGCCGGGTATGCGGACGCCGCCTACGCCGCGGCGGGAGCGTCGATCGTTCCGGAGCTGGCCGCCCAATCACTGGATGTCCTGCTGCACGTCCGGCCGCTCGAGCCGGAGACCGCCGCGGGACTCCGGCCCGGCACCGTCACCATCGGGTTCGCCTCACCCGCCTCGGAATTGCCAACTGTGGCCGCCCTGGCCGCCGCGGGCGTGACCTCCTTCGCCCTGGAGCTGGTGCCGCGCATCTCCCGGGCCCAGTCCATGGACGCGCTCAGTTCGCAATCGCTGGTCTCCGGCTACCGCGCCGTTCTGGAAGCGGCCCTTCGCTACCCGAGGTTCTTCCCGCTCTACATGACGGCCGCCGGTACGATCCCGCCGGCTCGGGTGCTCATCCTGGGTGCCGGCGTCGCCGGCCTGCAGGCGATCGGCACCGCGAAGCGGCTGGGGGCCAGGGTCTCCGCCAACGATATCCGGGCGGCCTCCGCCGACGAGGTCGCCTCGATGGGTGGCACCTTCGTCCATCTGGACCTTGACGCTCGAACTGCGGACACGTCCGCTGAGGGCAGCGGCGGCTACGCCCGTGAGCTTGGCGAGGACCGGGCCAAACGCCAGCGCGCCCTGCTGGCCCCGCACGTTGCGGCAGCGGATGTCCTCATCACCACCGCGGCCATTCCCGGCCGCGCGGCTCCCTTGCTGGTGACCGCGGAGATGGTGGCCGGGATGCGGGCCGGGTCGGTTGTCGTCGACCTCGCGGCTGAATCCGGGGGAAACGTTGAAGGTGTCATCGCGGGCCGGGACCTCCAAATCCCGGTGGACGGGGGCTCCGTCACCCTGGTGGGCCTGCAGGACGCCGCCTCGGCGATGCCCTCCGATGCCTCCCGGCTATTCGCCAAGAACGTCGCGAACCTACTGGCACTGATGACCGCCGACGGCAAGGTGGTCCCGGATTTCGACGACGAGGTTGTCGCCGGTGCCTGCCTGACCCACGGCGGCTGCGTTGTGCACGCCGCCACCGCCGAAGCCATGGAGGCCCGGACATGATGGACCCGATCACCCTGTTGACGGTGGTGGTTCTCGCCGTCTTCGTAGGATTCGAAGTCGTCTCCAAGGTGACGAGCAAGCTGCACACCCCGCTAATGTCCGGTGCCAACGCCATCCACGGCATCATCCTGGTGGGGGCCATCATCGTGGCCGGCCAGGCGGACGACCCCTGGCTGCTTACGGTCGCGCTGATCGCGGTGGTGCTGGCGACCGCCAACCTGGTCGGCGGATTCGTCGTCACAGACCGGATGCTGGAGATGTTCGGCAGCCGGAAGCCCGCCCGGCCCGGTCCGGGCGAGGGGGAGGACCGCCCATGAGCGTCCTCGGCCCCGGATGGACCTCCCTGTTCTACCTCGTGGCTGCAGTCTGCTTCATCCTGGCGCTGAAGGGGCTGAGCTCTCCCCGGACCGCCCGGCGCGGCAATGCCATCGGGGCGGCGGGCGCCCTCGTGGCGGTGGTCACGGTGTTCCTTTCCGCGAAGTTGGAGAACATCCCGCTGATCCTCGCCGCGATCGCCGTCGGCTCCGCGGTGGCTGTCCCGGTGGCCCGTCGGGTGCAGATGACCCAAATGCCGCAACTGGTCGCCCTGTTCAACGGGGTCGGGGGCGGGGCCGCCGCACTGGTCGCCGTGCTGGAACTCGGCCACAGCGAGGACCCCTGGGTGCGGCTCGCCGTGGTCTTTACGATGCTCGTCGGAGCTGTGTCCTTTGCCGGCTCGGCCGTGACGGTGGGCAAGCTCCAGGAGCTGATCAGCACCCGCCCCCTGCTGTTCCCCGGGATGCCCGTGGTGATGGGCGTCGTGGTGCTGGGTGCGGTCGCCGCCGGCGGCCTCGTCGTCGTGACCGGTTCAGCGGGCTGGGCTGTGGCACTGCTGGCCCTGGGCCTGGTGGCAGGCCTGCTGCTGGTGCTTCCCGTCGGCGGGGCCGACGTGCCGATCGTGATCTCGTTGCTCAACGCCTTCACCGGCCTCGCGGTCGCCGCCTCCGGCATTGTGCTGGGCAACGTGCTCCTGCTGGTTGCCGGCACGCTGGTTGGCGCCAGCGGCACCATCCTGACCAAGGTGATGGCCTCTGCCATGGGCCGCGGCGTGACGGGCATCATGTTCGGGGCCTTCCGGGGAGGCTCGACGGCGGGGTCAACAGTGCAGAGCGACCGGCCGGTGCGTTCCTCCTCGCCCGAGGACGTCGCAGTCCAGCTGGGCTACGCGCAGCGGGTGGTGATCGTCCCCGGATACGGGCTGGCCGTGGCCCAGGGACAGCACACGATCGCCGAGCTCTCCATTGCGCTGGCGGCCCGCGGCGTCGAGGTGGTCTTCGCCATCCACCCGGTGGCCGGGCGGATGCCTGGCCACATGAACGTGCTGCTCGCGGAAGCGAACGTACCGTATGAGTCGCTGAAGGAGCTCGAGGAAGCCAACCCGGAGTTCCCGAACACGGACATAGCCCTCATCGTGGGCGCCAACGACGTGGTCAATCCTGCCGCCAAGTCCACGCCCGGTGCGCCGATCTACGGAATGCCAATCCTGGAAGTGGCCCTGGCCGGTCAGGTGGTGTTCCTTAAGCGCTCCATGCGGCCGGGATTCGCCGGGATCGAGAACGAGCTGCTGTTCGATCCCAAGACCACCCTCCTGTTTGGCGACGCCAAGGAGTCACTCACCCGCGTCCTGGGAGCCGTCAAGGCCCTTTAGGGCCCTCAAGGCCCCTTAGAACAGGGTGGGTTGTGCTGCCTCCGCCGGCGGTCGCGGGCCGTTGGACCCGGCCGCAGCCTCGGGGATGCTGCCGGCCGGGTACTGCGCTTCCTCGTCCCGTGGATCACCGCTTCCGGGATCGTCGTTCAGGTCGCGGTGGCTGAATCCCTGGGAGCCGGAGAATCCGTGCCGGGCCTTGAAGTGCCGGATGCGCCCGGACAACCAGTCGCGGTATTCCTTGGACGCGTAGGAGCCGGTGCCGTAGAGCCGCCGGTACTTGCCGGCGAGCTGCGGGTGTTCCTTGGCAATCCACTGCATGAACCATTCCCGGGTTCCGGGCTTGAGGTAGAGGGCTCCTGCGGTCACGCCGGTGGCTCCTGCCGCGGCAAGGGAACCGAACAGGGAATCCAGGGCTTCGTCGCTGTCGGAAAGCCACGGCAGGATGGGCATGGCCATCACGCCGCAGGGCAGCCCGGCCTCCCGGAGCCGGGTAATGAGCTTCAGGCGTGCCCGGGGACCGGGTGTGCCCGGCTCCACCGCCTCGGAGAGGTGTTCGTCAGTCATCGCCAGCGAGATGCCGACGCCGACGGGAACCTGTGCTGCGGCGTGCTTCAGGAGCGGGATGTCCCGGGCCAGCAGGGTGCCCTTGGTCAGGATCGACAGGGGAGTGCCGGAATCTGCCAGCGCCCCGATGATGCCCGGCATCAGCTGGTAGCGGCCCTCGGCCCGCTGGTAGGGATCCGTGTTGGTGCCCAGGGCAACGTGCTGGCGTCCCCAGGAGGGTTTGGCCAGTTCCCGGCGCAGGACCTCCGCGGCGTTGATTTTCACCACCACCTGGCTGTCGAAGTCCAGCCCGGCGTCGAAGTCGAGATAGGTATGGCTCTTCCGGGCGAAACAGTAGACGCAGGCGTGGCTGCAGCCGCGGTAGGGGTTGATGGTCCACTCGAACGGCATCCGCGAACCGGCGGCCACTTTGTTGAGCACCGATTTGGCGGTGACCTCATGGAAAGTGACCCCGGCAAACTCGGGGGTGGTCACGGACCGCACCAGCCCGATCAGGGGCAGCAACGGGTCTGTGGACGGGGCGGCAGGTTTCCCGGCGCCTCCGCTCCCTGTTCCGGGGCCTGTGCCGCCAGCCGCGGCAGCTATCCGGGCGTTGTCTCCGGGCGCCGGTTTGAGTGCTTGTGCGTCCCATCTCATTGCTCTATTCGAATGTATGTTCGACTTTAAGTCAAGGACCAGGGCCGCATCCTGACACGGTCCCGGCCTGCCGTCCGGCCGCCTTGCTAGGCTGGGGCGATGATTCTCCTGACAGGGTTCGAGCCTTTCGGCGGCGAAAGCACCAACCCTTCGTGGGCCGCCGCGCGTGCGGCCGCGGGCCTGCTCCGGTCCGAGGGACTAGAGGCGGAGGCCGTGGAGCTGCCCTGTGTCTTTGGTGAGGCGGTCCGCCTGCTGGAAGCGGCGCTGGAGCGTTACCACCCGGAGGTGGTGGTCTGCGCGGGCCAGGCCGGCGGCAGGTCCCGGATCTCGCTGGAACGGATCGCGATCAACTGCGACGACGCGCGGATCCCGGACAACGCCGGCAACGCACCCGTGGACCAGCCCGTGGTCACGGGCGGCCCGGCGGCCTACTTCAGCACCCTTCCGGTGAAGGCAGCGCTCGCGGCCCTCCTGGCTGCGGAGATCCCCGCCGAGGTATCCCAGACCGCCGGCACCTACGTCTGCAACCACATCTTCTACGGGCTGATGCACGCCCTGCGGCTGCGACCCGGCGCCCGGGGCGGCTTTGTCCACGTCCCCTACGAGCCAAACCAGCTTCCCCCGGGCAGCACCGATCCATCCCTGCCGCTGGAACAGCTGACGGAAGCGCTCGCCGTCGTCGTTCGCAGCACCCTGGCGACGACGGCGGATCTCAGGATCTCCGCCGGGGCCACACACTAGCGGGCACGACACGCCAGCCGGCACAACTCCGGCTCAGCCGAGCAGTTCCCAGACGACGTTGACTGCGGCGCTGACACTCGATTCGCCGGCTTCCACCGTGAGCGACTCCACTGCGACGGCGCGCTGAATCCTGGCCACCGGGATCGGTGCCGGCTGGCCGGACAGCTGGGCGAGCGAGACCACCTTGCCCAGGGAGCCGCCGGCGAGCGAGGCGAAGTGCCCGGCCGCGGTGAGGGCGTCCTGCCAGGCGGCTTCGCGGGCGCGCGCGGTGACGGCGGCGGGATCAGCGAAGCCGAGTTCCAGCCCGTTGAGCCGGACGTCGTTGCCGCCGGCCGCGACCGCGGCGGCGATGACCTCCGAGGATTTTCCGAGCTCCCTGAGCCGGACGCTCAGCATGCTCGACGCCAGGTAGCCTGAGACGACCTGGCCCCGGCCCTCCTGCCAGTTCACCTCGGCACGGACGTTCAGCCCGGAGGTCGTGATGTCCGGGTCCGCCACGCCGTATCCGCGGAGCACCGCCGTGATGGCTGCGGAGACACGGCCCGCCTCGCCGTAGGCCGCGCCGACGTCCTCCCGGCGGCACTCCACGCCGATCGAGAGGGTCAGCAGGTCCGGTGCGCCTTCCGCGCTGCCGGATCCACTAACTGAGATTGTCCTGGGGCTGTCGGTCATGTCATGCCTCGTTCCGCTCGGGGGCCGCCGGGCCCGTCCTGCTCGTGGCTGGATCTGCTGTTGAAGTCTGCCGGGTGGACCTGCCGGGTAGATCCGCTGTTGAAATCTGTTGCTTGGAGCCGGTATCCCGCTCCGGGTAGCCGCCGGCCTGCAGCCCGGCGTGCCGTTCGAAGACATTGCCGGAGCCGATGTTGCCGGTACGGACCAGGGACCAGCCTGCCGCGAGGAAATACAACGGCAGGAAGGGCAGGCCCAGGCACCAGGCGTACTGGCTGCTGTGCCGCTCCTCGTGCCCCAGCAGCGCGGGGTTGGCCAGGACTTCCTCGGGTCCGGCGCGGAACAGCACCACATTGCCGACCGTGAACGCGCCGGCAAAGGGCAGCCGCCAGCTGTACCCGGTGGCAAGCAGCAGCCCCCGGGGTCCCCGAAGGATGTGCGTGCGCGCACAGCCGGCCAGCAACAAGCCCAGAGGAGTTGTTGCGTTCAGTACATTGGCCAGCTGCCGCAGCCGTTGTCCCGGCGTCATACCGCCATGCTAGCCGGGCCTCGGGCTGCGGAAAACGGAACCGGGCTGGGGGCCCCGCCACGCGGGGCCGCCGCAGCGCCGTCACGTTCTGGCACCGGAGGGCCTTCAACTAGACTGAAGGGGAGTGCCCGCCGGAGCGTTTTTTGGCGAGCCCTGCCCTTTGCCAACGCACCGGTCCCCGCACCTGAAGGTCCGGTGCCTGTTGGCATAAACCGACTCGTAGCTAAGAACAGTAGATGACTGAAACTTTGCCGGGCGCCGGCGTCCCGAATCCCCTGGATGAAGCCGCCATCACCGCCGCTGTAGACCAGGCCGTTGCCGCCATTGCCGCCGCCTCCACGCTCGATGAACTCAAGGCCGCGCGCCTCGCGCACACCGGCGAGAAGTCCGCGTTGAGTCTCGCCAACCGTGAAATTGGCGGGCTGCCGAAGGACCAGAAGGCCGCCGCCGGAAAGCTTATGGGATCCTCCCGCGGACGTGTCAACAAGGCGCTCGCGGACCGTACGGCGGAGCTCGAAGCCGAGAACGACGCCCGCATCCTGGTCGAGGAGACCGTTGACGTCACGGCGGCCCCGCGCCGCCGTCGTGCCGGTGCACGCCACCCGCTGTCCACCCTGCAGGAACGGGTCGCGGACATCTTTGTCGGCATGGGCTGGGAGATCGCCGAAGGCCCCGAGGTCGAGTCCGAGTGGTTCAACTTCGACGCGCTGAACTTCAAGCCCGACCACCCCGCCCGCGAAATGCAGGACACCTTCTTCGTGGAGCCGCCGGAGGCCCATCTGCTGATGCGCACCCACACCTCCCCGGTGCAGGTCCGCTCCATGCTGGAACGCGAAGTGCCCATCTACGTGCTGTGCCCCGGCAAGGTGTTCCGCACCGATGAGCTCGATGCCACGCACACGCCGGTGTTCCACCAGTTCGAGGGCCTGGCCATCGACAAGAAGCTCAGCATGGCGGACCTTCGCGGCACCCTGGAGCACTTCGCGCGCCAGATGTTCGGCGACGAGGCCCAGATCCGGCTGCGCCCCAACTACTTCCCCTTCACCGAACCGTCCGCCGAGCTGGACATCTGGCACCCGGGCGCCAAAGGCGGCCCCAGCTGGATCGAATGGGGCGGCTGCGGCATGGTCAACCCCAACGTGCTCCGCGCGGCCGGCATCGACCCGGACATCTATTCAGGATTTGCTTTCGGCATGGGCATCGAGCGCACGCTCATGTTCCGCAACGAAGTCGGCGACATGCGCGACATGATCGAAGGCGATGTACGTTTCAGCGAGCACTTCGGGATGGAGATCTAACCGTGCGTATCCCACTTTCCTGGCTGCGAGAATTCGCGCAGGTACCGGCCGGAGCCACGGCCGAAGACGTTATGGCCGACCTGGTCAAGGTCGGTTTTGAAGAAGAAGCAGTCCACCGGCCGACGGACGCCCTCCGGGGCCCCATCGTGGTGGGACAGGTCCTGAGCATCGTCAAGGAACCCCAGACCAACGGCAAGACCATCAACTGGTGCCAGGTCCGGGTCGTCCCCGAGGGCCAGCAGCAGAGCCTCACCGGCGAGGGCATCGACCCCTCCGGTGTCCAGGGCATCATCTGCGGCGCCCACAACTTCGTGGAAGGCGACAAGGTGGTGGTCACCCTTCCCGGTGCCGTGCTGCCCGGCGACTTCCACATTTCCGCGCGGAAAACTTACGGCCACCTGTCCGCCGGGATGATCGCCTCCGTGCGGGAGCTCGGCATCGGCGAGGACCACGACGGCATCCTGGTACTGTCCCGGATCGGACTGGACCCGGAAATCGGCGCCGACGCCATGGAGCTCCTGGATCTCTATGACGAGGCCGCCGAAATCAACGTCACTCCGGACCGCGGCTATGCGTTCTCCCTCCGCGGGGTGGCCCGCGAATACGCGCACGCGACCGGCACCTCCTTCACCGACCCGGCGTCCAGGGTGCAGGCACCCGCGGCCCTGGCCGGCGGCTACGGCGTGAAGCTCAACGACGACGCGCCGATCTACGGCAAGCCGGGCTGCGACCGCTTCGTGGCCCGGACCGTCCGCGGGGTCGACGCCACGAAGCCGACGCCGCCGTGGATGACCTCACGGCTCCGGCTCGCCGGGATCCGCTCGATCTCGCTGCCGGTGGACATCTCCAATTACGTGATGCTCGAACTCGGCCAGCCCACCCACTGCTACGACCTGGACAAGCTGTCCGGCGACATCGTGGTCCGCCGCGCCCTCGCCGGCGAGAAACTCAGGACCCTCGACGAGAAGGAACGCGTCCTCGACGTCGAGGACCTCCTCATCACCGACGGTTCCGGTGCCATCGGCATCGCCGGCGTGATGGGCGGCGCCGCCACAGAGGTGTCCGACACCACGACAAGCGTCCTCGTAGAGGCGGCGCACTTCGACGAAGTGTCCATCGGACGCTCCCGCCGCCGGCACAAGCTGCCGTCCGAGGCCTCCAAGCGCTTTGAACGCGGCGTCGACTGGCAGGTTGCCGGGATCGCCGCCCAGCGGGTCGTTGACCTGCTGGTCGAACTCGCCGGGGGCACCGCCGATGAGGCGGGGACCGACGTCGGCTCCGCACCGGACGCCGTGACCGTCGAGCTGCCCGCGGCCTTCGCCGCGGAACGGATCGGCATCGACTTCACCGAGGAACAGATCATCACCTCGCTCGAGGACCTCGGCGCCATCGTCGCACCCACCGGGAGCGGCTGGACGGTGACCGCCCCGAGCTGGCGCAACGACCTGGAAACCAAGGAAGACCTCACCGAGGAGATCGCGCGGCTCGTCGGCTACGACAAGATCCCGGCGTCCCTGCCGGTAGCGCCGCCGGGCCGCGGGCTCACCCGCGTCCAGCAGCAGCGCCGGCGCCTGGTCCAGGCTCTCGCGGCTTCCGGCCTCACCGAGGTCCTCGCGTACCCGTTCGTCTCGAAGGCCGCCAACGACACGTTCGGCGTCTCCACGGAAGGGTCGCCGCGCAAGGCCCTCAAACTCGCCAACCCGATCAGCGAGGAGCAGGGTTACCTGCGCACCTCGATCCTGCCGGGCCTGATCGACGTCGCCAAGCGCAACCACTCGCGCGGCTTCCGCGACCTGGCCCTGTTCGAGGCCGGGCTGGTGTTCCTGCCGGGAGACACCCTCGGCACCGCCTCGATCCCGCCGCTCGGCATCAGGCCCAGCGATGAGGTGCTGGATGGCCTGTACGACGGCGTCCCGGACCAGCCGCTGTACCTCGCCGCCGTGCTGACGGGGCACGATTCTCCGGCCGCCGCAGGCCACACCCCCCGGGCGTGGGACTGGGCGGACGCCCTGGACATCGCCAGGATCGCCGGTGACGTGCTGGGCGTCGAAATTGTGGTCAGCCAGGGCCGGCACCAGGCCTTCCACCCCGGGCGGACCGCGCAGCTGGCGCTCCGCACCGGCGAAGTCCTGGGCTATGCCGGCGAGCTGCACCCGAAGCTCCTGGCCGCCCACGATATGCCGGCCCGGTCCGTGGCACTGGAGTTCAACGCGGATGCCCTCTTCAAGGCCGCGGCGGACGTCATCGTCGCCCGGCACATCTCCACCTACCCGGTGGCCAGCCAGGACGTGGCCCTTGTGGTCCCGCAGGAGGTCCCGGCCGAAGACGTGCTTGCCGCCCTGCGCGAGGGCGCCGGAGCGTTGCTTGAGGACGTTGCACTCTTCGACGTGTACGCGGGCAAGGGCATCGAGGAGGGCAAGAAGTCCTTGGCCTTCAGCCTGCGCTTCCGTGCCGATGACCGCACCCTGACCGCCGACGAGGCATCAGCGGCCCGCGAGAGCGCAGTGGCCGTTGCCCACGAGCGATCCGGAGCAGTCCAACGCTAAAGCCCAGGGGGCACAGAGGGACCCACGCCGTTTCCGGAGTCACCGTCCGGTCCGTTTGTCTTGCCGACATCGGACCGGACGGCGGGTCCTTCCTCGATCCTCCGGAGCGCGCGCGTGCCGCGGGCATCACGGATCCGCTCACCCGGCGGGACTTCCTGGCCGGCCGGACCGCGCTGCGCGGATTCGCTGCGGAGATCCTTGGCGTGCGTCCCGGTGATTTGACCGCCGACTATTCGTGCCCGGACTGCGGGACCGGACCGGAGCTTGACCACGGGCGGCCCGGCTACCGGCTGGACGGGGCCCCCGCCGGCCTGAGCCTGAGCCTTTCCCGCAGCCGCGGTTGGGCCCTGCTGGCTGCCGGCCCCGGCCTGGGAACCGTTTCTTCGGGTCCCGGGGCAACGGTCGGCATCGATCTGGAGCACAGTTCCGGTGTCGTGTTCCCCGGGTTCGACGACGTCGTCCTCACCCCTGTTGAACGGCAGGTGCTCGCCGGGCTGGCTCCGGACCAGGCCCCCCTGTGGCGGACAGCCGCCTGGTCGCGCAAGGAAGCCCTGCTGAAGGCCCGCGGCATCGGACTGCGGGTAGACCCCGCCTCGGTTGAGGCCTTCGTGGAGACCCCGGGCACCATCCTCGTCGATCTGGACACGGCCGCACTGGGCCTGCCCGCGGGCTTTGCCGCCGCACTGGCCCTCGTGGAAACGATCTAGCAGCCGCGACCACTCCGGAGGCCGACGCTGATAAAGCGCTTTGCCCACCGACCCGGACACCCGTCTTCTGGGGGCTGGCCAAGCTCCGGCTGGTCATCTGTTCCGGTGTCGGGCTGGCACGCAGAGCTGGTGTCGATTTCTTGTCGGAGGCTCCCTCTATTCTGAAAGTGTGGATAGCCGGACAGTATGGAGTGCGGAGTGCAGGGCGGCTTTTGAGGCCGTCGCGGCGTCGGTTGCTGCGCTTGCTGCGTTCATCGGGGCGGGCGCGGACGGCGCGAAGCTGCGGGACACGGATCCGTTCCGGGGCATCGATCCGTTGCGGGATCTGGCCGATGATTGCCTGGATGCGTTGGCGGGGGTGGCCCGGCTGGAGGCGGGGACGGCGGCGTTGAAGGTGCGGCTGGCCGCGGAATACGTGCAGGCCACCCGGCTCCTGACGCCCCCGTCGTTGCTGGACTCCGTCCAGGAGATGGCCCTGACCGCGGAGGTCGCCGGTGTCCTGACCGTCAGCGAACGGACCGCGGACGCGTTCCTGGGCGACTGCCAGGCGCTGACCACGTCGCTGCCGCTGACCCTGGCGGCGCTGCAGGCCGGGACGATTTCCTGGCAGCACGCCCGGATCATGGTCGATGAAACCACCAACCTGGACCGGGCCGGGGCGGCCGGGCTGGAAGCGCACTTCCTGGACGCGCACGCACCGAACCCGGCCCGTGGGTGTCCGGCCGGGGAGCTTGTCCCGGGACGGTTCCGGGCCAAAACACGTGCCTGGCGGGAACGCCACCACCCCGTCAGCATCGAGAAACGCCATACCAAGGGTGCCGCGGACCGGCGGGTGGAGTTCCGCGCGGACCGGGACGGCATGGCGTGGTTCTCCGCGTACTTGCCGGCGGATACCGCTGCGGGGATCTGGGACCGGACCACCGCGGCCGCCCGGGCCCTGCAGGGCCCGGACGAGGCCCGCAACCTGGCCCAGCTGCGCGCCGACATCGCCGCGACCCTGCTTCTCGCCGGCACCGGGCTGGGCGGGGACACGAGGGCCGGGTGCGGGGATGTTCCGGTGCCGCGGGCGCAGGTCCTCATCACCGTCCCGGTCCTGTCCCTGCTGGGCGTGACCGGGGAACCGGCGGTCCTGGACGGGTACGGGCCGATCCCGCCCTCGATGGCCCGGCGCCTCATCGCCGAGGGTGCAGGGTCGTTCTACCGGGTCCTGACCGACCCGCGGGACGGTGCCCCGCTGGAAATCGGCCGGACCCGCTACCGCCTCACCAAGGCCCAGCGCCGGTGGCTGCGCCTGCGCGACGGGAAGTGCCCGTTCCCGGGCTGCAACAACGCCTCGCTGGACAACGATGCGGACCATCTCCTGGCCTGGGCCGACGGAGGGACCACCGGGATCTCCAACCTCGGACAGCCCTGCCCTAGACACCACAGACTCAAACACGGCTCGGCGTGGACACCCTCCGGGGCCAGCAAAGACAAACCGCCGGGCTGGACCTCACCCTCGGGACGGTACTACCCCAGCGAAGAACAGGACTGGGAACCACCCCACTGGCCACCTCACTGGCCACCCGGCCTCCTGACCACACCCACCGACGCGAACACGGACACGTTCACGTTCCCGGACCTGGACACGGACGCGGACCAGGCACTGCCCGAAGACCCCTTCCCGGACTGGCACCTCTTCACGGCCGCACACGGATTCCCCGCCGCAGAGCCGGAAGATCCGGTATACCCAGAGGACCTTCACTGGCCAGAGCCGCTCGAGGACGCCTACCCCGAATACTTCCTGCCCCAAAGTGCCTGAGCGGCACTTTGCGCGCCGTTTCAGCGCACGCCACGAATGCTCTAGCTCCCGGAGTCCCCGGCCGGCAGCAGCGGCGGCAGCGCCTCTTGGTACAGCCATGGGTGCAGCAGGGCCTCCGAGTCGAGGCCGGTCGCATGGTCGGCGGCGATGATGAACTGCGGCGTTGAGACGGAGCCATGGCGGTTCTGGCCGGCCCAGTCATGCAGCAGCGAGAAGAATGCCAGATCGCCGCAGCGCAGGCGGAGTGCGTGCAGCGCCAGGGCGCCGCGCTTGTAGACCCGGTCATCGAACATCAGCTCCGGCCCGGGGTCGCCCACGAGCAGGTCCTGCTTGCCGGCGTTGAGCTTCCGCCAGGCGTTGGCGGCCCGGCGGGCCACCGTCATGACGCCGGCTTCTTCGGACCAGATCCATTCGGCATAGCAGGCGAACCCCTCGTGCAGCCAGATGTCTTTCCAGGTGGCGGCCGTCAGCGAGTTCCCGAACCACTGGTGGGACAACTCGTGGGCGATGAGCCGCTGGGACTCCCAATCCTCTTCCAGATGGTTCGGGCCGAAAATCGACAGGCTTTGCGCCTCCAGCGGGATTTCCAGTTCGTCCCCCGCCACGACGACGGTGTACTCGGCGAAAGGGTACGGGCCAAAGCAATCGATGAAGGTTCGCATCATGTCCGGCTGCCGGGCGAGCCCCTTGCGGGCCGTGTCCGCCAGCGCTGCCGGGACGGCCGCATACTGGGGCACCTGCGCGGCCGGCCGGACCGGATTGAGCGCCAGGAGCTCGTAGCGGCCGATCTGGACCGTGGCGAGGTATGTGGCCATCGGCTCTGACTGCTCGTAAACCCACGTCTCGCGGCTGGACCGGCTGGCGTGCGCGATCAGGATCCCGTTGCACACCGCACGGTAGTTGGCGTCGGTGGTCACCGAGATCCGGTAGCTCGCCTTGTCGCTCGGGTGGTCGTTGCAGGGGAACCAGGACGGTGCGCCGTTCGGCTGGCCTGCCACGAGCACCCCGTCGGTGAGTTCCTCCCAGCCCACTTCGCCCCACAGCCCGCGGCGGGGGGAGGGGCTGCCCTCATAGCGGAGGTCCAGGGTGAATTCCTCGTCCGGCAGCAGGGCGGCGTCGGGGACGACGACGAGCTGGTCGGCGCGCTGGCTGAATTTCCGCACCCTGCGCCCGCTGAGCTGGATCTTGGTGGCCCGGAGCCCGGTCAGGTCCAGCACGATCGCCGACGTCGGGCGTTGGGTTATGGCGTGCACCACGGCGCGCCCGTTCAGGCGGTTGCTGCTGAGCTTGTAATCCAGCTCCAGTTCATAGCGGGTGACCCGGTAGGCATCGGTGCCGTGACCGGGCAGGTACGGGTCCGGGGAGCCAGCCGTATCCAGGGGCAGGCCGCCTCCGGTGCCGGACGCGGCTGTGGAACTTTGGGGGCTGGGACTCATCAACGGGCCTTCGGGATTGCAGGTGCGGTACGGGCGGTGCTGTGCGGGGCTACTTCGGCTTGGGGGCAGGGACGGCCGGGCCGCCCCAGGGGCTTACCGGATTGCCCATCCAGTAGGTCGCGGCGGGCACCGTTTCACCCCGCATCACGAGGGATGCCGGGCCCACCGTGCCGCCCTTGCCGATCCGGGCCTGCGGGAGGATGACTCCGTGCGGTCCCATCGTTGCCCCGTCATCGAGCGTAACAGTGTCAATGCTCATGACGCGGTCGTGGAAGAGATGGGTCTGCACAACGCAGCCGCGGTTGACTGTGGAGTTCCGGCCCAGGGTCACGAGATCCGCCTCGGGCAGCCAGTAGCTTTCGCACCAGGTGCCTGCCCCGATTTTTGCGCCTAGGGCCCGCAGCCACCAGACCAGTGCCGGGGTCCCGGCGGCCGCGCGGGCGAACCAGGGGGCACTGACCATTTCGATGAAGGTGTCCACGACCTCGTTGCGCCAGATGAAGGAGCTCCACAGCGGATGCTCGCCGGGCCTGATCCGCCCCACCAGCAGCCATTTCGCCACCACGGCGCTGCCCGCTGCCACGGAACCGGCGAGCAGGATCACCACGCCGCCCAGGAGCGCGGCGATGCCGTAATTGAAGACAGAGGCGAGCCAGTCGAAAGCCAGGAAGACCCCGGCGGCGATCCCGACTGTCACCACGACGGGGACAAAGCGGCACAGCTCCCACAGCGCCCGGGCGATCCGGAGCCGCAGCGGCGGCTCGTAGGTCCTGGTGTCATCGGAGGCGATGGCGGTGCGCCGCAGCCGGACCGGCGGGCTGCCCAGCCATGACGTCCCGGACTTCGCCTTCGCCGGTGTCGCCGAAAGCACCGCGACGAGGGAGTTCTTGGGGACATTCCGGCCGGCCGCGGTCATGCCGGAGTTGCCCAGGAACGAGCGTTTGCCGATTTTGGCGGGGGCGATCCGCAGCCAGCCGCCGTCGAGCTCATAGGAGGCCACCATCGTGTCGTCGGCCAGGAAGGCGCCCTCGCCCACGGTGGTCATCTTGGGGATGAGCAGGACCGTCGAGGCCTCCACATTCTTCCCGATCTTCGCCCCGAGCAGGCGCAGCCAGACCGGCGTGAACAGGCTGGCGTAAATCGGGAAGAGAAGGTCGCGGGCCAGGTCCAGGACCCGTTCGGTGGCCCAGACCTGCCAGCCGATCCTGCTGCGCACCCGGTAGTAGCCTTCGGCCAGGCCCACCCCGAGGAGCCGGGTGGCCAGGAGGATCAGCACGAGGTTGGAGAGGAACCAGACCAGGGCCGCCGGCGGCAGGGACAGCAGGAGCTGCGGCAGCGCGGCGCCCAGCGATTCGCTGCCCCGGATGAAGCCAAAGACCACGAGGGCAGCCGCGGCGGCGGAGACATAGGGGATCAGGGCCAGGACGGCCGATGCCGTGGCGAAGCCGGCAAACCAAAGCCGGCCGATCAGCGGATGCTCCGGGGGAGTGTCCGGCCAGGAGTGTTTGGCCTTGCCCCGCCGCTCGGCCGGGGACCCGGCGACGAGCTGCCCGGACTTCACCTTGCCCAGCACCGCCGACCCCGGTTCCACCTGGGCCCCGGCGCCGATCGTCGCGCCGGGCATGAGGGTGCTGCGGGCACCGACCGTGGCGCCGGGCCCGATGTGGATGGCACCGATGTGGACGATGTCGCCGTCGATCCACCAGCCGGACAGATCGACCTCGGGCTCGACATTGCAGCCGCTGCCGAGCGAGAGCAGCCCGGTGACCGGCGGCAGCGAGTGGAGCTGGACGTCGTTGCCGATCTTGGCACCCAGGGCCCGGGCGTAGTACGGCACCCAGGGTGCACTCGCCAGACTGACGGCGCCGGCCAGGTCCTGGATCTGCTCGGCCAGCCACAGGCGCAGGTGCACCCGGCCGGACCGGGGGTACGTGCCCGGCACCACCTTGCGGAGCAGGATCCGGGCCGCGGCGATGGAGACCAGCATCCGGCCCGCTGGACTGACGAAGACGAGCCAGGACGCACCGACCCACCACCAGGACACGGTGGGAGCCGCCGTGAAGCCGGCGAAGGAGGAGAGCAGGTTGTTCGCCGCCATCAGGTACGTCAGCCAGCGCATGCCGACGAGGATGTGCAGCGGAACGCCCATCAGCGTCTGGAAGACCTGCGACCGGCGCAAGGTGCGCCGGACCGTGCGTTCCGGAGCCGGCCCTGCACCGCCTTCGGGCAGCGACTGGCGGGCAGCATCGATGAGCGCCCCGATCCGGGGCGTGGCGTAAATGTCGGCCACCGTGATGGTGGGGTAGCGCACGCGCAGGGCGGAGACGAGCTGCGCGGCGGCGAGGGAGCCGCCCCCGTAGGCGAAGAAATCGGCGTCGAGGCTGGACACGGTACTGCCGAGCACCGCAGCCCACTGCTCGACGATCCAGCTTGCGTCGTCCGGGAGGTTCAGCGGGGCGGCCGCCGTGTCGGCGGCTCCGGCCCCCGCCAGCGGCCACGGCAGCGCGTGCCGGTCGACCTTGCCGCTGGTCTTGGTGGGAAGTGAATCGACCAGGGTCAGCAGCGGGATCAGCGGTGCCGGCAGGCTCTCGCCGAGGAGCTCCCGGGCGGCCGCCAGATCGATCTCCTTGCCGCCGGCCGGGGACAGATAACCGACGAGGATCTGGTTGCCGGCCGCCGTTGTCTGTACCGTGGCGGCCGCGCCGGCCACATCCGGCAGCGACTGGAGGGCGGCGTCGATCTCGCCCAGCTCGATCCGGCGCCCGCCGAGCTTGACCTGTTCGTCGGCGCGGCCCTGGAAGATCAGCCCCTCGGCCTCGTAACGGACCAGGTCGCCGGAGCGGTAGGCGCGCGTCCAGCCGAGCGACGGCATGGGGGCGAATTTCTCGGCGTCCTTGGCCGGGTCCAGATACCGGGCCAGGCCGACGCCGCCGATGATCAGTTCACCCACCTCGCCCTCCCCGACGGGCAGGGCATTGGCGTCCACGACGGCGAGGTCCCAGCCGTCCAGGGGCAGGCCGATCCGGATCGGCCCGGGACCGCCCAGCGGCGCCGCGCAGGCGACGACGGTGGCCTCGGTGGGGCCGTAGGTGTTCCAGACCTCACGGCCCTCGACGGCGAGCCGCTCGGCGAGGTCCGGCGGGCACGCCTCCCCGCCGAAAATCAGCAGGCGGACGCTTTCCAGGGACTCCACCGGCCAGAGCGCGGCGAGGGTGGGAACCGTGGAAACGACCGTGATCCCGTGGCTGATCAGCCACGGGCCGAGGTCCATGCCGGTCCGGACCAGGGCCCGCGGCGCCGGGACCAGGCAGGCGCCGTGCCGCCAGGCAAGCCACATTTCCTCGCAGGAGGCATCGAAGGCTACCGACAGCCCGGCAAGGACGCGGTCCTGCGGGCCGACCGGATCGTCCTGGAGGAAGAGCCGGGCCTCGGCGTCGACAAAGGCCGCCGAGGAGCGGTGCTGCACGGCGACGCCCTTGGGGGTTCCGGTGGAGCCGGACGTGAAGATGACCCAGGCGTCGTCGTCCGGGCCGGGCAGCCTCGGGGCCGGGAAGGGGCGGGGCCGCCGTCCGTCCGTCACAATCTCCCCGGCGCCGCGCAGGATGCCGGAGACTTGGGCTTCGCCGAAGACCAGCTTGGCGCGCTCTTCCGGGTCGTCCGCATCCACCGGGACATACGCCGCCCCGATAAGGAGCACAGCCAGTATCGCGACGTAGAGCTGGTTGGTGCCGGAGGGAATCCGGATGCCGATTTTGTCCCCGGCACCCAGTCCGGCCCGGTGCAGCTCCCTCGCCTTCGCCCGGACCGCCGTCAGCAGCTGGGCATAACTGAGCGAGTGGTGGCCGTCGTCGAGGGCCGAGGCGTCCGGAAAGCGCGCGGCCGTGTCCTGCAGAATGTCCACCAGCGTCCGCTCCGGCGGTGTGGCCTGCGACCCTGGAAGCTGCGCCTGGAAGAACGGGCTGACGGTGGCGAGCGCCTGCGGGAGGCCACTGCGTTCGGGTTGCTGCTGTTGCTCAGTCACAGGGGGATCGTCTCCGGTTGAGGTGAATGGAAGGTGTCCGGATTCGCTTTGTGTTAATACTCCGCCCCGGCCCCGAGGTTCGCACGCTGTTTCCCTAATGTGTTGCCGGACGCCTGCGGATCAGGACCTACGGAACCAGGATGACCTTGCCGGTGGTGCGGCGCTGTTCCAGGTCATCGTGGGCCTGGGCGGCTTCGGCCAGGTCGTAGCGGGCGCCAATTCGGACCTTGAGGCTTCCGTCGGCGACGGCGGCGAACAACTCGTCCGAGCGCCAGCGCCGTTCCTGCGCGTCGCGCAGGAAGTGGGCGATCGTCGGCCGGGTCAGGTACAGCGAGCCGCCGGTGTTGAGGCGCTGCGGGTCGACGGGCGGCACAGGCCCGGAGGCGGCACCGAAAAGCACCAGGGTGCCGCGGATGCGCAGGGCGTCGAGGGATCCGTCGAAGGTGTCCTTGCCGACGCCGTCATACACCACGTCAGCGCCGGTCCCCTCGGTCAGTTCCCGGACCTTGGCGGCGAAACCGTCGTAGCGCAGCACATGGTCGGCGCCGGCCTCGCGGGCCAGCCGTTCCTTGTCGTCCGTCGAGACGGTGGTGATCACCCGTGCGCCGCGGGCCTTCAGCAGCTGGATCAGCAGCAGGCCAACGCCGCCGGCCCCGGCGTGGAGCAGGACAGTGTGGCCGGGTTCGACCTTGAAGGAGGAATTGATCAGGTAGTGCGCGGTGATGCCCTGCAGCGGCAGGGCGGCGGCGGTGAAGTCGTCCACGCCATGGGGGACCGGCAGCGCCTTGTCCCCGTCGATGAGGGCAAAGCCGGCGTAGCAGTTGATGCCTTCGGCCGTGGCCACGCGGTCGCCCGGGGAGAACCCGGTGACGCCGTCGCCGAGTTCCTCGACGGTGCCCGAGGCCTCGGATCCGGGGGTGAAGGGGTAATGGACCTTGTACGTGCCGCTGCGCTTGTAGGTGTCGATGAAGTTCACTCCGACGGCGGCGACCTTGACCAGCAGCTGGCCGGGACCCGGAACCGGACGTTCCACTTCGGCCAGCGTGAGGACTCCGGGGCCTCCGGCCTCGCGGGCGACGATTGCATGCATCATGTGTCTCCTTGCCTGGTCTGAAAATTCCGCTCTGAATTCCGGGGCTGAACTTTCCGGGCTGACGTTGAGCTGCCGGGAGTTCCAGGCCTTGATCCTGCACCCATCCTAGATACCCCCGGCGCCAACGACGAAGTGACGGCCGGATACCGGCCGTCACTTCGGGTCAAGAACTTCGGGTCAAAATGGAAACCAGGGCCTGCTGCGGACGGAATCCAGGTCCGCGGCGAGGCCGGCGCCGCCTAGTAGCGGCGGGTGACGGTGGCCATCGGGCATTCGAAGTGGCGCCCGGCGGAGAGGCCGACCTCATTGAGGTAGCGCACGATGATGCCGTAGGACTGCAGCAGCGTGGTTTCCGTGTAGGGAACCTGGTGCTTGGCGCAGAACTCGCGGACGATCACGGCTGCCTTGTCGAGCTGCGGGCGGGCCATGTCGGGAAAGAGATGATGCTCGGCCTGGCGGTTGAGGCCGCCCAGCAGGATGTCCATGAAGCGGCCGCCGGAGATGTTCCGGGAGGTCAGCACCTGGCGGCTGAAGAAGTCCACGCGGCTGTCGGCCGGCAGGACCGGCATGCCCTTGTGGTTCGGGGCGAAGGAGGCCCCCATGTAAAAGCCGAAGACGGCGAGCTGCACCGCGATGAACGCCAGCGCCATGCCCCACGGCAGGAAGGTGAACGCGAGCACCGGAAGCAGGCTGAGGCGGACCACGAGGATCGGGATTTCAACCCAGCGGTGCGTGACCTTGGCGCGCTGGAAGACGAACTTGACCGAGTCGATCTGCAGGCCCAGGCCCACGAGGAACAGCAGCGGGAAGAAGAGCCAGCCCTGCTTGCGGGTGAGGAACGAAAACCGGCCCTGCCGGGTGGCCGCGGCTTCCGGGAAGAACGCGATCGCGCCGGTGGCGATATCGGGGTCCTTCGAAATCACGTTGGGGTGGTTGTGGTGCGCGCCGTGCTTCTGCTCCCACCAGGAGTAGCTCATCCCGGCTACCGAGGTGGCCAGCAGCCGTGCGGCCCAGTCGTTGGCCCGGCGGGACGCGAAGATCTGCCGGTGCCCGGCCTCGTGGGCCAGGAAGCTCAGCTGGGTGCAGAGGATGCCCAGGGCTGCGGCGATGAGGAGCTGGAACCAGCTGTCACCGATCAGCGCGAAGCCGACCCAGGTGGCGGTCATCAGGAGGACCAGGACGGAGAACACCGTGACGTAGAATCCGACGCGGCGTTCCAGCAGGCCCGCGGCCTTGACGGTCTTCAGGAGTTCCGAATAGCTCAGGACGACGGCGTTCGGCTGACTGATACGCGATTTGGGTCGCGTCGGCGTGGCGGTGGTGGGGGTCATGTAGCGCGTGCCTCGAAACTGTTGCGGGCAACGCGGCGCCCGACACTCGGACTGCACGGTTGGGGGTCACCCTATACCAAGCATACGCTCCGGGACGCGCAGAATCGTATGCATAAATATCGGCATCTATGCATACTCTTGCTGTATAGTGCTTGTTATGACTATTTCTGTTGCCGTTTCCGGCGCAAGCGGTTATGCCGGCGGCGAGGTGCTGCGGCTCCTCGCCGGCCACCCCGACGTCACCATCGGCGCCATCACAGCGCACAGCAACGCCGGTTCCAGACTAGGGGAATTGCAGCCCCATCTCCACGGTCTGGCCAGCCGCATCCTCGAAGACACCACGGTGGAGAACCTGTCCGGACACGATGTCGTGTTCCTGGCCCTTCCGCATGGTGCGTCGGCGGAGATCGCGGCCCAGCTGCCGGCCGGCACCGTCGTGATCGACGCCGGCGCCGACCACCGCCTGGAGGATGCGGCCGCCTGGGAGAAGTTCTACGGTTCGCCGCACGCCGGAACCTGGCCCTACGGGCTCCCGGAGCTTCCCGGTCAGCGCGAGGTGCTCCGCGGCGCCAAGCGGATCGCCGTCCCCGGCTGCTACCCGACGTCGGCCCTGCTGGCCCTCACTCCGGGCTTCAGCAACCACCTGCTGCAGGCGGACGACGTCGTCATCGTCGCCGCCTCCGGCACCTCCGGGGCCGGCAAAGCCGCCAAGGTCAACCTGATCGGGGCCGAGGTCATGGGCTCGATGAGCCCGTACGGCGTGGGCGGCGGGCACCGGCACACCCCGGAGATCGAACAGGGACTCTCGAAGGCCCTCAACGCTCCGGTCACCGTGTCCTTCACGCCCACCCTGGCCCCCATGAGCCGGGGCATCCTCACCACCGCCACGGCCAAGGTCCGGCCCGGCGTCACCGAGGAGGAACTCCGCCGCGCCTGGGCCGAGGCCTACGACGACGAGCCGTTCGTGCACCTGCTGCCCGAAGGCCGCTGGCCCTCCACCAAGTCCGTGCAGGGTTCCAACCACGCCGTCATGCAACTGGCGCTCGACGCGCACACCGGCCGCTTGATCGTCACCTGCGCCATCGACAACCTGACCAAGGGGACTGCCGGCGGGGCCGTGCAGTCAATGAACATTGCCCTCGGCCTGGCGGAAACCGCCGGCCTCGAACTGCAGGGAGTCGCACCATGAGCATCACCGTCCCCAAGGGATTCCGCGCCGCCGGCGTCACAGCCGGCCTGAAGGCCTCCGGCAAGCCGGACCTGGCCCTCGTGGTCAACGACGGCCCCTCCAAGGCCGCCGCAGCCGTGTTCACCTCCAACCGGATGGCCGCAGCCCCCGTGCACTGGTCCCGCGAGGTGATCAAGGACGGCCGGGTGGACGCCGTCATCCTGAACTCCGGCGGAGCCAACGCCTGCACCGGGCCGCAGGGTTTCCAGAACACGCACACCACCGCCGAGAAGACGGCCGAGGCGCTGGGCGCCTCCGCCACCGACGTCTTCGTCTGCTCCACCGGCCTGATCGGCGAGCAGCTCCCGATGGACAAGATCCTCGCCGGGATCGGCGCCGCCACCGCTGCGCTCAGCGAGGACGGCGGACCCGACGCCGCCACCGCGATCATGACGACAGACTCCGTGCCGAAGCAGGCGGTCTTCATCGGCGCCGACGCCGACGGCAAGGAATTCACCATCGGCGGCATGGCCAAGGGCGCCGGCATGCTCGCCCCTGGGCTCGCCACCATGCTGGTGGTCCTCACCACGGACGCGGACGTCCAGCCGGAGATGCTCGACGTCGTGCTCCGCGATGCCACCCGGGTCACCTTTGACCGGGCGGACTCCGACGGCTGCATGTCCACGAACGACACTGTGGTGCTGCTGGCCTCCGCGGCCTCCGGCGCCGTACCGTCCGCCGTCGATTTCGGCACGGGGCTGACCCAGGTCTGTGCGGAACTGGCCCGCAAGCTGATCGGCGACGCCGAAGGCGCCAGCCACGACATCGCGATCCGCACTTTCAACGCCGCAAGCGAAAAGGACGCGGAAGTGGTCAGCAGGGCCGTGGCCCGCTCCAACCTTTTCAAGGCCGCGATTTTCGGCAAGGACCCCAACTGGGGCCGTGTGCTCTCCGCTGTGGGCACCACGGACGCGGCCTTCGAGCCCGACCAGCTCAATGTGTCCATGAACGGCGTCCAGATCTGCCGCAACGGCAGCATCGGCGATGACCGCGGCCTCGTGGACCTGGAACCCCGCGAGGTCCTGGTCGAGATCGACCTCCAGGCCGGCGAGGCCGAGGCGACGATCTGGACGAACGACCTCACCCACGAATACGTCCACGAAAACAGCGCCTACTCCAGCTAGGCAGTTCCCGGAGGGACGACCAGCATGAACACCCAGACCCGCGAGACCACCTCGATGAAGGATGCCCAGAGCAAAGCCGAAACGCTGATCGAGGCCCTGCCCTGGATCCAGCGCTTCGCCGGCACCACCATGGTGATCAAGTACGGCGGCAACGCCATGGTCAACGACGAGCTCCGCCGGGCCTTCGCCGAGGACGTCGTCTTCCTGCACCACGTCGGGATCCATCCCGTGGTCGTGCACGGCGGCGGCCCGCAGATCAACGCCATGCTCAGCCGGCTCGGCATCGAATCGGAGTTCAAGGGCGGCCTGCGGGTCACCACGCCCGAGGCCATGGACGTGGTCCGCATGGTCCTCACCGGCCAGGTCGGCCGCGAACTCGTGGGCCTGATCAACTCGCACGGCCCGTACGCCGTCGGGATGTCCGGGGAGGACGGCGGACTGCTCCGCGCGGTCCGCACCGGCACCGTTGTGGACGGCGAAGAGGTGGACCTGGGCCTGGTCGGTGAAGTGATCGGCGTGAACCCCGAGGGGATCCTGGACATCGTCGCGGCCGGCCGGATCCCGGTGATCTCCACGGTGGCGCCGGAGATCTTCGACGACGGAAGCCTTGACGCAGCAACCAAACAGGCGCAGACGACCGGCCAGGTGCTCAACGTCAACGCCGACACCGCCGCCGCGGCCCTGGCCGAAGCGCTCGGCGCCTCCAAGCTGGTGATCCTCACCGACGTCGAGGGGCTCTTCGCCAACTGGCCGGACCGTTCCTCGCTGATTTCCTCACTCACCGCGTCGGAACTGCGCGAGCTGCTGCCGCGGCTGGAGTCAGGCATGATCCCGAAGATGGAAGCCTGCCTCAAAGCCGTCGAAGGCGGCGTCGAACGAGCACACATCGTGGACGGCAGGCTGCCGCACTCGATGCTGCTGGAAACCTTCACGACGGCGGGCATCGGCACGCAGGTCGTCCCGGACGAGGAAAGCAAATGAACCAGACCGAAGCAGCATCTTCCACGGATCTCGAGCACTCCCCGGTGGGGGAGCTCGTCCATTCCCACGCCACCGGCGCTCAGTGGCTGGCCCGCTACTCCTCCTCGCTGCTGGGCGTCTTCGGCACCCCGCAGCGGGTCCTGGTCCGCGGCTCCGGCTGCCTGGTCTGGGACGCCGACGGCAAGGAATACCTGGACCTGCTCGGCGGGATCGCGGTCAACGCCCTCGGCCACGCGCACCCCTTCGTCACCTCGGTGATCTCCAGCCAGCTCGCCACCCTGGGGCACGTCTCCAACTTCTTCACCAGCCCCACCCAGATCGCGCTGGCCGAGAAACTGCTGGACATCACCAGGGCCCCGGCAGGTTCCAAGGTGTTCTTCGCCAACTCCGGCACCGAAGCCGTGGAGGCCGCCTTCAAGCTGGCCCGCCGGAACACGGGCGCCAGCCCGGACAGCACAGACAAGCCGCGGACCCGGATCATCGCGCTTGAAGGCGCCTTCCACGGCCGCACCATGGGCGCCCTGGCGCTCACCGCGAAGGAAGCCTACCGGGCGCCGTTCGCGCCGCTGCCCGGCGGCGTCGAACACATCCCCTTCGGCGACATTGACGCGCTCCGCGCCGCAGTGGACGAGACGGTCGCCGCGGTGTTCCTGGAACCGATCCAGGGCGAGGCCGGCGTCCGGCCGCTGCCCGCCGGCTACCTGAAAGCCGCCCGGGAGGCCACCAGCGCCGCCGGGGCCCTGCTGATCCTCGACGAGGTCCAGACCGGGATCGGCCGTACCGGCAAGTGGCTGGCGAGCGGGGACGCCGGGATCGTGCCCGACGCCGTCACCCTCGCCAAAGGCCTCGGCGGCGGCTTCCCGATCGGCGCCCTCGTCACCTTTGGCCCGGAGACGTCATCGCTGCTCACCGCCGGACAGCACGGCACGACGTTCGGCGGCAACCCGGTCGCCACCGCCGCGGCCCTGGCCACCCTGCACGTCCTCGAAAACCAGCAGATCCTGGACCACGCCCGGACGGTGGGGGAGCACCTGCGGGTGGGCCTGGCGGCCGTCGACGGCGTCACCGGGGTCCGCGGCGAAGGGCTGCTGATTGGCTTCGACCTCAACGCCGACGTCGCCCCGGCCGTTGTGACCGCCGGCCTCGAGGCGGGCTTCATCGTCAACAGCCCCGGCCCGCACACGATCCGCCTCGCGCCGCCGCTGATCCTCACCACCGAACAGGCCGACCGCTTCCTCGCGGCACTGCCCGCCCTCCTCCAGACCGCAAAGGACGCCCAGTGACAGCGACTGAAACTTCGACCGTGACTTCCAACAGCCGGGTCCGCCACTTCCTCAAGGACACCGACCTCACCCCAGCCGAGCAGGCCGAGGTCCTGGACCTCGCCCTCCGGATGAAGGCTGCCCCCTACAGCGTGCAGCCCTTCGCCGCGGAAGGCAGCGGCCGCAAGACCGTCGCCGTGATCTTCGACAAGACCTCCACCCGGACCAGGGTCTCCTTCGCCACCGGCGTGGCCGACATGGGCGGCAACGCGCTCATCATCAACCCCGGCGAGGCGCAGATCGGCCACAAGGAATCCGTCGAGGACACCGCCAAGGTCCTGGAGCGCATGGTATCCACCATCGTCTGGCGCACCGGGGCCCACTCCGGGCTCGTCGCCATGGCCGCAAACTCCCGCGTGCCGGTCATCAACGCCCTGTGCGATGACTACCACCCCTGCCAGCTCCTCGCCGACCTGCTCACCATCAAGGAACACAAGGGCGACCTCAAGGGCCTCACGATGAGCTACCTTGGCGACTCCGCCAACAACATGGCCAACTCCTACCTGCTCGCCGGCGTCACCGCGGGCATGCATGTCCGCGTCGCCGGCCCCGACGGCTACCTGCCCTCCCCGGAGATCATCGCAGCGGCCGAGGACCGTGCGGCGGAGACCGGCGGCTCGGTACTCGTCACAGTGGACGCTGCCGAGGCGCTGCTCGGCGCCGACGTCGTCGCCACCGACACCTGGGTGTCCATGGGCCAGGAAGACGAAAAGGAAGCCCGGCTGCAGCTCTTCCGCGGCTACGCCGTGGACGAAGCCGCAATGAAGCTCGCGGCGCCGGACGCGGTCGTGCTGCACTGCCTGCCCGCCTACCGCGGCTACGAGATCGCCGGCGCAGTGATCGACGGCCCGCAGTCCGTCGTCTGGGACGAGGCCGAAAACCGGCTGCACGCCCAGAAGGCCCTGATGGCCTGGCTGATGCACCGCTCCGGACTGGCTATTGTCGAGGGGCTGGCGCCGGTTGAGGGGCTGGCGCCGTTAGAGGGACTCGGATAATGTCCGTGCAGCCGGCCTCCCCGGGGGCCAGCCCAGCCACCAAAACGGCCCGGCAGGCGCGGATCACCGCGATCCTGACCGGTGAATCGGTCCGCTCGCAGGCCGAACTCGCCGCGCTGCTCGCGGACGACGGCGTCCAGGTGACCCAGGCCACGCTGTCCCGGGACCTCGTCGAGCTCGGCGCCGTCCGGGTCCGCGGCAAGGAAGGCGTGCTCGTGTACGCGGTGCCGGGCGAGGGCGGGGAGCGGGCGGCCAAGAGCGGCGTCACCCAGGAGATCCTCGACGCGCGGCTGGCCCGGCTCTGCGGGGAACTGCTGGTCACCGCCGAAGCGTCGGCGAACATTGTGGTGCTGCGGACGCCTCCCGGCGCGGCCAACTTCCTGGCCCTGGCCATCGACCACTCGGTCATGCCGTCGATCCTGGGCACCATCGCCGGGGACGACACCGTGCTGCTGGTCACCCGCGATCCGCTCGGCGGGGCGGAGATGGCCGCCCGGTTCCTGCAGCTGGCCGAGGAAGCCGGCACCGGCTGAGCGCCCGCAGGACCATATTGAAGATTGGGCCCGCCACCGGGATGTGACAGGCTTTCAGTGGACAAGCTTGACCCGAATTTTTCCTGACAACTTTCCCAAACAGCCTTTTTCCCAAACAACTAAGGAGCATTTGAAGTGACTGAGCGTATTGTGCTGGCCTACTCCGGTGGCCTGGATACTTCCGTAGCCATCGGCTGGATCGGTGAAGCGACCGGCGCCGAGGTCATCGCTGTGGCGGTTGACGTCGGACAGGGCGGCGAGTCGCTGGAGACGATCCGCCAGCGCGCCCTCGGCTGCGGCGCCGTCGAGGCCTATGTGGCCGACGCGAGCGACGAATTCGCCAACGAGTACTGCATGCCCACGCTGAAGGCCAACGCCCTCTACCAGGGCCACTACCCGCTGGTCTCCGCGATTTCGCGCCCGGTGATCGTCAAGCACCTGGTCAAGGCGGCCCGTGAATTCGGCGCCACCACCGTGGCCCACGGCTGCACGGGCAAGGGCAACGACCAGGTCCGCTTCGAAGTCGGCATCCAGACCCTCGGCCCGGACCTGAAGTGCATCGCACCGGTCCGCGACCTCGCCCTGACCCGCGACAAGGCCATCGCCTTCGCCGAGGAAAAGGGGCTGCCGATCGAGACCACCAAAAAGAACCCGTACTCCATCGACCAGAACGTCTGGGGCCGCGCCGTCGAAACCGGCTACCTCGAGGACATCTGGAACGCCCCCACCAAGGACATCTACGACTACACGGCCACCCCGGAATTCCCGCCGGCGCCGGACGAGGTCACCATCTCCTTCGAGGCCGGCGTCCCGGTAGCGATCGACGGCGTCAAGGTCACCCCGCTGCAGGCCATCAAGGAACTCAACCGCCGCGCCGGCGCCCAGGGCGTCGGCCGGATCGACGTCGTCGAGGACCGCCTCGTCGGCATCAAGTCCCGCGAAATCTACGAGGCACCGGGTGCGATGGCCCTCATCACCGCGCACAAGCACCTCGAGGACATCACGATCGAGCGCGAGCAGGCCCGTTTCAAAGCCACGGTCGGCCAGCGCTGGTCCGAGCTGGTCTACGACGGCCAGTGGTTCTCGCCGCTCAAGCGCTCCCTCGACGCTTTCATCGAGGACACCCAGCGCTACGTCACCGGCGACATCCGCATGGTGCTGCACGGCGGCCAGGCGATCGTCAACGGACGCCGCTCGGACACCTCGCTCTACGACTTCGACCTTGCCACCTACGACACAGGTGACACCTTCGACCAGTCGATGGCGCGCGGCTTCATCGAACTGTGGGGCATGTCCGCCAAGGTCGCCTCCGGCCGCGACATCCGCGTCAACGGAAAGTAGCCCCGGTGGCTGAGTCCGAAACCACCGAGTCGGGGGCGCGCTCGGGGACCAACACGGGCGCCCTCTGGGGCGGCCGCTTTGCCGGCGGCCCCGCAGACGCCCTCGCTGCCCTGAGCAAGTCCACGCATTTTGACTGGCGGCTCGCCCGTTACGACATCGCCGGATCCAAGGCGCACGCCCGCGTGCTGCACAAGGCCGGCCTGCTCGACGACGCCGAACTGGCGGGCATGCTCGACGCCCTGGACCGGCTGGATGCGGACGTCGCCTCCGGGGCCTACCTGCCCGCAGAGTCCGACGAGGACGTGCACGGTTCACTGGAACGCGGACTCATCGAGCGCGCCGGCACCCAGCTCGGCGGCAAGCTCCGGGCCGGCCGGTCCCGCAACGACCAGGTGGCCACGCTGGGGCGGATGTTCCTGCGCGACCACGCCAGGATCATCGCCCGCGGCGTGCTTGCCACGATCGATGCCCTCGTGGAGCAGGCCAAAGCGCACCAGGGCGTGGCCATGCCGGGCCGCACGCACCTCCAGCACGCCCAGCCGGTGCTGCTCAGCCACCACCTGCTGGCCCACGCCTGGGCGCTGCTGCGCGATGTGCAGCGCTTCCAGGACTGGGACAAGCGCGCCGGCGTCTCGCCCTACGGCTCCGGCGCCCTCGCCGGCTCCTCGCTGGGCCTGGACCCGGAAGCCGTGGCCGCGGAACTCGGATTCTTCTCGGCCACGCACAACTCGATCGACGGCACCGCCTCCCGCGACGTCTTCGCCGAGTTCGCGTGGATCACGGCCATGATCGGCGTGGACCTTTCCCGCGTGTCGGAGGAAGTCATCCTCTGGGCCACCAAGGAGTTCTCCTTCGTGACCCTGCACGATTCCTACTCCACCGGATCCTCGATCATGCCGCAGAAGAAGAACCCGGACGTCGCGGAACTCGCACGCGGAAAGGCCGGCCGGCTGATCGGCAACCTGACCGGGCTGCTGGCCACGCTGAAGGGCCTGCCGCTCGCGTACAACCGCGACCTGCAGGAGGACAAGGAACCGGTCTTCGACGCCGCCGACACGCTCGAGGTCCTGCTCCCGGCCGTTTCCGGCATGATCGCGACATTGACGTTCAACACCGAACGGATGGAATCGCTGGCGCCGCAGGGCTTCGCGCTTGCCACGGACATCGCCGAATGGCTGGTCCGCCAGGGGGTTCCGTTCCGTGAGGCGCATGAGCTCTCCGGTTCCGCTGTCAAACAGGCCGAAAGCCGCGGTGTCGAACTCTGGGACCTCACCGACCAGGAATACGCCGCGATCTCGGAGCACCTGACGCCGGAGGTCCGCACGGTCCTCAGCACCCAGGGCTCGCTCAACAGCCGGAACTCCCAGGGCGGCACCGCACCGGCCGCCGTCGAGCGCCAGTTGCTGGCCCTCGAAGCCGAGCTTGCCGGCGTCCGCGGGTACGCGGGATAACAGGGGCGGGCGGCGAAAGTCCCGGCAGGCACGGCCACGGTGGCCGTGCCTGCAGGGACTTTCTTCGTTAAGGTAGGCGGATGAGCGAATCCCTCCGCGAGTACCTCCGCGCCCTGCCGGACTTTCCCGAACTGCTTCCGGACTTCGACCCGGCCGGTGCGCCCGCTGACCCGGCGGAACTGTTCCGGCAGTGGCTCGACGCGGCGCTGGCTGCCGGTGTCCCGGCGCCCAACGCCTGCAGCCTGGCCACGGCCGACGAGCTCGGGCGGCCCTCGTCCCGGATGCTGATCCTGAAGGACATCGACGAGGACGGCTGGCACTTCGCGACGTCCCGCGCCTCACGGAAGGGCCGGGAACTCTCGGCGAACCCGCAGGCCGCACTGAACTTCTACTGGCAGCAGCAGGGCCGGCAGGTCCGCGTCGCCGGCGGTGTCGTTGAGCTGTCCGCGGCGGCGTCCGCGTCCGACTGGCACGCCCGCCCCGGTGCGGACGGCAGCGACAACCCGGACTGGCAGCTGTATGCCCTGCGGCCGCGCGAGATCGAGTTCTGGCAGGCCCGGCACGACCGGCGGCACATCCGCCACCGCTACGGCCAGGCGTCCTTGAACTGATCCGGAATATTCAGGCTGCCCGGTTAGGATGATCGCCATGACCACCATCACCCCGGAACAACTCCTGGCAGAACTCCGCAAGGCCGCCAACGCCGTGGCCGGAATCACCGCCACCTTCTCCGACGCGGACATCAAGGCGCCCTCGGACCTGCCGGGCTGGACCCGCGGCCACGTCCTGGCCCACATCAGCGGCATCGCCAACGCGATGGCCCGCCAGCTCGAATTCGCCGCCCGCGGGGAAAGCATCGAGCTCTACGACGGCGGCTACGAAGGCCGGACCCGCGCCATCGAGATGGCCGCCGGGCACACCCCGGCGGAACACCGGGCCGACGTCGATGCCGCCCTGGACCGGGCCCTGCGCGCGTTCGAAGCGCTGGACGATGCCGGCTGGCAGGCGCCCATCAGCTACCGCGGGGGAGTCGTCGTCGACGGCGGCCTGGCCCTGTGGCGCGAGCTCGTCATCCACGCCACCGACCTCGGGACCGGCCGCGGCCCGGAAACCTGGAGCCGGCCGTTCTGCGAGCACCTCTTCGACTTCCTGACCGCGCGGGTACCGGAGGGCCAGCGGTTTGTCCTCCAGCCGCTCGGCCTGCCGCCCGTGGCCATCGGTACCCCCGGCGGCCGGTCGACAGCCATCAACGGGATGCTGACCGACATCGCGGCCTGGCTGGCGGGACGCACGCCCACGCTCGGCAGCCTCCGCGCCACCGCGGCGGCCGACGGCGTCGACCTCCCCGCGCTGCTGCCGTGGCCGGCCGGGGTGCCGGCGACCCGCTGACAGCCCCGCGAGGTGCGACTTCGCGCCCACGATCTGCCGCAACATGGGCGCGGAATGTCACCTCGGCGCGGATTGTTGGAGCGCCTGCGCGTTTTCCCGGTCCAGCAGGCTTTCCTTGATGGCCAGGCCCCAGCGGAAGCCGCCCAGGCTGCCGTCGGTGCGGATCACCCGGTGGCAGGGCACGAACAGCGCGGCCGCGTTGAAGGCACAGGCGCTGGCCGCGGCGCGCACGGCCTTCACATTCCCGGCGAGCTCCGCGTACTCGGTGTAGGTCACGGGGTGTCCCGGCGGGACTGTCCGGAGCATCTCCCAGGCATGGCCCCGGAACGGCCCGGATTTCTGCAGCACCGGCACCGCCATGGCCGGTCCCGGATTTCCGGAGTAGAACTCCTCCACGGCGTCGGAGATCGCACCCAGCCCCGTGACGGTCTCCAGTGCGCCCGGCAGCAGGTCCGCGTGGATCTGACCGGTCAGCTCGCCGGGATCGGCGGTCCAGCCGGATGACAGCACGGCGCCGTCACGGGCAATGATGGTGAAAGGACCGTCCGGGGTGGACAGGGTCAGCAACTGGGCGTTCATTGTTTCGCTTTCTTCGGAGTCTGCGCTGGTGCCTGTGTCGGGGTCTGCAGCGGTGTCTGCGGCGCACGGGATGCGGACCGCCCCGCGGGCCGGGCGGACGCTGCCGCGCGCCAAAGGTGCATCGTGGCGTAGGAGCGCCAGGGGCTGAGTTCACGGAAGTCAGGGCTCAGGCTCGATTCGGGGGTCACCGCGGTGCCGCCGGATGCCGGCGCGAGGGCGCGGATCCCGTTCCGCACGGCCGCGTCGTTGGCCAGAAAGATATCGGGGGCGCCGATGACGCGCATCGCGACGTATCCGACTGTCCACGGGCCGACCCCTGCGAGGGGAAGCAGTTTGGCCTCCAGCCCGGGCAGGTCATCGCCGTAGCCTAAATCGAGGTCTCCGGAGGCCATCGCGGCGGCGGCACCACGGACGGAGTCGATGCGCCGCTGCGGGCCGCGGAGCAGCGTGAAGCCGGTCTCCGCGATCTGCGCCGCGGTGGGGAACAGCCGGTCCAGCCCGTCCCCCGGAACCTGGCTTCCGCTCCCGGCCGCGGACAGTGCGGTCAGGGCCGTCCGGGCCGCGGCGACGGTGATCTGCTGGCCGATCATCGCCCGGATCAGCAGCTCCTGCGGGTCCACCGCCCCTGGCATCCTGATGCCGGCAGCGGCCGAGACGCTGGCGGCCAGCCGCGGATCGGACCCCAGCGCGCCGTCGATGGCGACCGGGTCGGCGTCGAGGTCCAGCAGCCGGCGGACCCGGCTCAGCAGGGAGGGCAGATCCCGCAGGTCGACGGCGCCGATCGTCAGCACCAGGGGACGGCCGGGGGCGCCGGTGTCGTAGTTCACCCGGAAACGGGCATCCCCGTGGGCGAGCCGCAGCGTCCGGGCATAGGAACTGGCGGTTCCCTCCTCGATGCCAGGGACGGCACGGACAGCGAGGAAAGCAAAGACGCCCGGATCGAACGGCTCCCGGTACGGAAGGTTGAGGGTCAGCGCCGTTGACGACACCGCGGCCGCAGCCGGCGACCGCGGGTGCCGGGCGGTGGCCCGCAGCGCCGACGGGGTCATGGCGAAGACCTCGCCGATCGTCTCGTTGAACTGGCGCACGCTGCTGAAGCCGGCGGCGAAGGCAATGTCGGCCAGCTTCATCGTGGTGGAGACGAGCAGAGTGCGGGCGGTCTGGGCCCGGGTGGCCCTGGCCAGGGACAGCGGCCCCGCACCGAGCTCGTGGCTCAGGATCCGGTTGAGCTGGCGCGAGGAGTAGCCCAGCCGGGCCGCGAGCCCCTCCACACCGTCACGGTTGATCACACCGTCGTTGATCAGCCGCATGGCCCGTCCCGCGACGTCGGAGCGCAGGTTCCAGGCCGGCGTGCCCGGGACGGCCTCCGGCAGGCAGCGTTTGCAGGCCCGGTAGCCCGCCTCGTGCGCGGCGGCGGACGTCTCATAGAAAGTCACATTCCCCGCTTTGGGGGTCCGGGCCGGGCAGGAGGGCCGGCAATAAATGCCCGTGGTTCGGACAGCGGTGTAGAACTGCCCGTCGAACCGGGTGTCCCGGGCATCGATTGCCCGGTAGCGCTGCCAGAAGTCCATGAGTTCATCCTGCCAGCTTCGCGGGACCGCTGCTAGCGGAAATCGGACACGGCCGTGGAGGGGACGGCGGTGCGTTTGTTAAAGTCGGAGCATGGGTTTGATGCCTCCTGCCACGGTGCCCGGCCGCGGACTATCTGCCGACGGGCTGCGGGAGCTGCTGTCCGCCGACGCCCGGCAGGTGGCGCCGCTGCTGCTCGGGGCGGTGCTGACGCATGAGGGGCGCGACGGGACCGTGTCCGTGCGGATCACCGAGGTGGAAGCCTACCTGGGCCCGCACGACTCGCTGCACCCGGACCCCGGCTCGCACACCTTCCGCGGCGCCACCGCGCGCAACGCCCCGATGTTCGGCCCGGCCGGCCATCTGTACGTCTATTTCACCTACGGCCTGCACCACTGCGCCAACCTCGTATGCGGCCCCGAAGGCACCGCCTCGGCGGTGCTGCTGCGGGCCGGTGAGATCGTGGCCGGGGAGGAGGTGGCTCTCCGCCGCCGGCCGACGTCGAAATCCCCGAAAGACCTGGCGAGCGGCCCGGCCCGGCTCGCCACAGCACTCGGCATCACGACGGCGGACAGCGGCCGGGACGCCCTCGCGGCCCCGTTCCGGCTGGAACTTCCGGCCGGACCGGCCGGGGACATCGGCTCGGGCCCCCGCGTAGGGGTCTCCGGCGCCGGGGGCACCCATGACTACCCCTGGCGGTTTTGGCTGCGCGGGGACCCGACCGTCTCCCGTTACAAGGCGGCGAAGGCGCGCCCGGCCTAGCGGGGCGCCGACGGGTGCTGGCGGATCCCCAGGGGCCGGCAACGGCGAGGCGGAAGTACGGGGGAGGGTGAACACTGATGGGTGAGGGCAATGGGTGAGGGCAAACGCGGGAAACCAAGCAGCGAGCTCGAACGGCTCGAGATCTTTGAGAAGCTCGCCGCCGACTACTTCCGGATGGTCGAGCTGTTCACCGCCGATGACGGGCCGCCGGACTCCGTCGAGCCGGACTCCGTCGAGGGGGAGCGCCGGCGGTGGGTGGAGCTCTTCCGTGCGGCCCTGCTGCGCAAGTTCATCGTCCGGGATGAACACGTATCCCTCAAGCTCGTGGTGCGGGCCCTGCGCCTCTGCAACCACGCAGCCGACCGCCGGCTCGCCGAGGGAGCCGAACAGATTGTTGGCCTGTTTACCGCCGAGATGGTCCAGGGCCGGCAGCACGGGATGCCGCCACCAACCCCGGAGGACGGGCGAGACATTTTCGAGGACGTTCTCTACGGGCGGCTCCTGCACGGCGACGCCGACCGGTTCCACCGTTCGGAATGGGCCAGGGACTACGGCCGCATGAGTGCAGCGGCGGCCCAAAGGTTCGACGCGGAGCATGCCCTCGGCAAGGCGCTCGAAGTCGTCAGATACGGATTCGCGCACGGCCTCCTGCGGACCCCGGCTGTGCCGGACACCGACGCGGGTCCAGCCAGTAAGGTTGACGGGTGAATCAACGAGAGCCCCACCAGAGAACCACGACCGGGAATGACACCACCGCGCCGGTGGACGGGCTGATCAGCAGCCTGTGCGCCACCATCCCCGATTACCCCAAACCAGGCATCGTCTTCAAGGACCTGACCCCGGTCTTCGCCGACGGCACGGCACTGAAGGCCGTCGTGAACGCCCTGGTCGAGCCGTTCAGGGGCCAGTTCGACGCCGTCGCCGGGGTCGAGGCCCGGGGCTTCCTGCTGGCGGCCGCCGCGGCGTACGCCACCGACACCGGCGTCATCACCGTGCGCAAGGCCGGGAAATTGCCGCGTGAAGTGGTCTCCGAGGACTACGCCCTCGAATACGGCAACGCCACCTTGGAACTGCACACCACGGACCTCGCGCCGGGCAGCCGGGTCCTGATCCTCGACGACGTCCTCGCCACCGGTGGCACGCTCGGCGCCGCCGTGCGCCTGTTCCAACGCTGCGGCGTCGAGGTGGCCGGTGTCGGCGTGGTCCTGGAACTCGGCGAACTCGGTGGCCGCTCGGCCCTGGCCGGCCACCGGGTCAGTTCCCTGCTGCGCCTGTAGCCCCTCCGCACTGCGGCCGCCGGGCGACTGGCGTGCGGCCGCCCGGCGACTGGGGTGCGGCCGCCCGGCGACTGGCCGCAGGTAAGGCTGGACGGCTCCGCGCGCCTCGGTAGAATGCCTGCAAAAACTGACAGTGCCGATGGGGAGACCGAAATGGTTGTAGAATGGTTGGTCTGTCTTTTTCGATAGGGGAACGTTCGATGCACGACGCTGATTTGGCCCATGAACGCGACTATGTGGCCGGACTTTACGCCCGGCTGGATGAGCTGCGGGCGGAAAAGCGCGCCCAGCTGGCGCAGGTACGGCGCGCCGGTGCGGTGGGCACCATGCAGAACGTCTCGGAGCGGGACGCCTTCGCCGCGCTCTACGAGGACCGCCTGGCGCAGCTCGACGCCGTCGACGACCGGCTCGTGTTCGGCCGCCTCGACCTCGACTCGGGGGAGGCGCAATACATCGGCCGCATCGGCCTGACCACTGAGGACCTGCAGCGCCTCATGCTGGACTGGCGCGCCCCCGAAGCCGGCCACTTCTACCAGGCCACCGCATTCGACCGGCAGGGTGTGCGCCGCCGCCGGCACCTGATCCTGCAGGGCCGCGAGGTCAAGGCGATCGAGGATGACGTCCTCGACGCCGACCTGCTCGCCGACAGCGAGTCCCTCCAGGGCGAGGGCGCCCTGCTGGCGGCCTTGAACTCCAAGCGGACCGGCCGGATGTCCGACATCGTCGGGACCATCCAGTCCGAACAGGACCGGATCATCCGCTCCTCAATCTCCGGTGCCCTCGTAGTCCAGGGCGGACCCGGTACCGGCAAGACCGCCGTCGCGCTGCACCGCGCCGCCTACCTGCTCTACACCCACCGTGACCGGCTGAAAACGGCCGGCGTCCTGCTGGTGGGGCCGTCGTCGTCGTTCATGAAGTACATCGAGCGCGTGCTGCCATCGCTGGGCGAAACCGGCGTCGTGATGGCCAGCGTCGGCCGCCTGATGCCCGGCATCCACGCTGTCGCCGAGCCCGAATCCGAGGTCGCTGCCATCAAGGGCCGGCTCGAGATGGCCGAGGTCGTGGCGAACGCCGTGTCCAACCGGCAGCGCATCCCTGCGGAAAACCGCATCCTCGAGGTCGACGGCCGCAAGCTTCTCCTGACTCCCCGGCAGGTCCGCCGCGCCCGGGACCGGGCCCGTTCCACCGGCAAGCCGCACAATGAGGCCCGCGTTTCGTTCGTGAAGATCCTGCTGCGCGAACTGACCGAGCAGATGACGGAACTTGTCGAGGCCGGCAGCATCGGTAACAACGCCGACCGCTCCTACCTGGCCGAGGACGTCCGCTCCGCCCGCGACGTCCGCATCGCCCTGAACCTGTGCTGGATGCCGATGACACCGGAGAAGCTCATCGGTGAACTCTTCAGCAGGCCGGCGATCCTGGAGGCCTGCACCCCGAAGCTCACCCCGGCCGAGCGCAAACTGCTGCTCCGGCCCGCGGACGCCCCGTGGACCGAGGCGGATGTGCCGCTGCTGGACGAGGCCGCCGAACTCCTCGGCGAACTCGACGCAGCCGCAGGCAGGGGACTGGCCCAGCAGGAGCATGACCGCGCCCGCGACCTGGCCAATGCCAAGCAGACGCTGGTCAACATGGAAACCGCCGGCGTCGACGTCCTGATCTCCGCCGAAGAACTCGTGGACCAGAACCAGGAACGCGAGGCCCGGCTCACAGCCGCCGAGCGCGCCACGACGGACCGGAGCTGGGCGTTCGGGCACATTGTGGTGGACGAGGCCCAGGAGCTGTCGCCGATGCAGTGGCGCCTGCTGGTCCGCCGCTGCCCGCTGAAGTCCTTCACCATCGTGGGCGACATTGCCCAGACCAGCTCCGTGGCCGGCGCCAATTCCTGGCAGGGCGCCCTGGCACCGATGTTCGGCGACCGCTGGCAGCTTGAAGAGCTCACCGTCAACTACCGCACGCCCTCGCAGATCGCGGAAGCCGCCGCCCGGATGGCCAACGCGGCCGGACTGGTGGTCTCCGCCCCGAAGGCTGTCCGGGAAGGCCGCTGGGCGCCCGTGATCGACCGGGTCGAGCCGGGCCAGATCATCAACAAGCTCGTGGAGGTCCTGCCCGAGGAGCTCGCTGCGCTGGAGGGCGGCCTGCTGGCCGTCATCGCCGACGGCGGACTCCTCCCGGAGGCGACCGCCGCCCTGCGTGCCGTCTACGGCCGCCGCGTCGGCACGGACGCCGGCAGCTACGTACAGGACATCGTGGTGATCAGCCCCCGCGAGGCCAAGGGCCTGGAGTTCGACGGCGTCGTGGTGCTGGAGCCGTCCGCGATGCTCAACCATGAGCACGGCCGCGTCGGGGACCTGTATGTGGCCATGACCCGTCCCACCCAGCGGCTGCGCCTCATCGCGGCCGCCGGAGTACCGGCCGGCATCGAGGACTGAGTCCGGCTGTCAGGCGCCGGTTCGCCTGACGGCGGGCCGGACGGCCCTGATCCCTTGGCCTGACGGCCGGACGTCACTGACCCACTTGGCCTGACGGCCGGACGGTCCTGACCCGCCGACGGCCGGCCCGCCGGACGGTCACACGAGCTGGGTGTGCGCTGATCCTGCTAACTTAGATTCCGTGTCCCAGCTAAATGATCTCCGTTCCCAGCAGAATGACCCCAGCTTCGCCAACGTCTGGCAGGAGCTGAAATGGCGTGGCCTCGTGCACGTCTCAACAGATGAGGCGGAGCTCGAGAAACTGCTCGCCGGCGATCCCGCAACCTACTACTGCGGCTTCGACCCCACGGCCCCGAGCCTGCATCTGGGAAATCTGGTCCAGCTGCTGCTGATGCGCCGGATCCAGCTGGCCGGCCACCGGCCCCTCGGCCTCGTCGGAGGCTCCACTGGCCTGATCGGCGATCCGCGGCAGACCGCCGAACGCGTCCTGAACACCCCCGAGACTGTCGCCGAATGGGTCGGGAAACTGCAGGAGCAGGTCCAGCGTTTCCTCAGCTTCGAAGGCGAGAACGCGGCCCGGATGGTCAACAACCTGGACTGGACCGCTCCGTTGAGCGCCATCGACTTCCTGCGGGGGATCGGCAAACACTTCCGGGTCGGGACCATGATCAAGAAAGACATTGTAGCCAACCGGCTGAATTCCGATGAGGGGATCAGCTACACGGAATTCAGCTACCAGATCCTGCAGGGTATGGACTACCTCCAGCTGTTCCGCGATTACGGCTGTGTCCTGCAGACCGGCGGTTCGGACCAGTGGGGCAACCTCACCAGCGGCACCGACCTCATCCGCAAGGTCGAGGGCAAACACGTCCACGCGCTGGGTACGCCCCTCATCACCAACTCTGACGGCACGAAATTCGGCAAGAGCGAGGGCAACGCCATCTGGCTCGATCCCGAGATGTGCAGCCCGTACGCCTTCTACCAGTTCTGGCTCAATACGGCGGACAGTGACGTTGCGGCACGCCTGAAGGTGTTCACATTCCTGAGCCGTGCCGAGATCGAGACACTCGAGACCGCGGTTGCCGATCGGCCCTTCGCCCGCGAAGGACAGCGCAAGCTGGCCTACGAAGTGACCTCCCTGGTCCATGGTGTGGGCGCCACGGAGAAAGTCATCGCCGCCTCCGCAGCGCTGTTCGGCAACGGTGATCTTGCGGCTCTTGACGAGGCCACGCTCAGGGCTGCCACGTCCGAACTCCCGTCCGCCGCCGTCGACGCCGCCGGCCTGGGCATTATCGACCTCCTGGTGGCGACCGGCCTGTCGGACAGCAAATCCGCCGCCCGCCGCACCGTGGGGGAGGGTGGCGCCTATGTCAACAACACCAAGGTGTCGGACCCGGATGCTGTTATTGCAGCGGACCAGCTCCTGCACGGACGCTACCTGCTGGTGCGCCGGGGCAAGAAGAATCTGGCAACGGTGGAAGTCTCCGCGGCCTAGCACGGTGCCCCGCCCCATCCGCATGCTCCTTCCCGACCCGGTTGCACGGTCGGGAAGGAGCGTGTATTGTTTTCTCAGTCGCCACCGATGAGTGGCGGACAACCCCAACAAAAATATGAGAAGCAATTCTTCCAGTACTTTCGGCTCCCCGGAGCACGGGGTGCAGAAATGAAGAATTTGCTTCACATTTAGCTGGGTCTATTTATTCCATCAAATGAAATTTGGATGAAAATCTGGATTTGCAAAGTTGATATGAATGAAATAAGCTTGAAATATCGCAGCGAAGAAAAGCCGGAACGAAAGAATTCAATTATATTGAATTCTGTCCGTTAGTACTTTGAATGTGTCTGTTGTTTGAGAACTCAATAGTGTGCCAAGTTTGTTGATACCAATTTATTGTATTGAATTGGTTGAATTGACTGGATCCGCCACCCCGTGGTGTGGTCTGGTTTTTACAGCTGGTTTCAAATTTTGTGCATTGTGTGCATCCCGTTTTCCCGGGGGCGCATGGTGTGTCTGTTTTACTTCAACGGAGAGTTTGATCCTGGCTCAGGATGAACGCTGGCGGCGTGCTTAACACATGCAAGTCGAACGATGATGCCAGCTTGCTGGTGGATTAGTGGCGAACGGGTGAGTAACACGTGAGTAACCTGCCCTTAACTCTGGGATAAGCCTGGGAAACTGGGTCTAATACCGGATATGACTCCTCATCGCATGGTGGGGGGTGGAAAGCTTTATTGTGGTTTTGGATGGACTCGCGGCCTATCAGCTTGTTGGTGAGGTAATGGCTCACCAAGGCGACGACGGGTAGCCGGCCTGAGAGGGTGACCGGCCACACTGGGACTGAGACACGGCCCAGACTCCTACGGGAGGCAGCAGTGGGGAATATTGCACAATGGGCGAAAGCCTGATGCAGCGACGCCGCGTGAGGGATGACGGCCTTCGGGTTGTAAACCTCTTTCAGTAGGGAAGAAGCGAAAGTGACGGTACCTGCAGAAGAAGCGCCGGCTAACTACGTGCCAGCAGCCGCGGTAATACGTAGGGCGCAAGCGTTATCCGGAATTATTGGGCGTAAAGAGCTCGTAGGCGGTTTGTCGCGTCTGCCGTGAAAGTCCGGGGCTCAACTCCGGATCTGCGGTGGGTACGGGCAGACTAGAGTGATGTAGGGGAGACTGGAATTCCTGGTGTAGCGGTGAAATGCGCAGATATCAGGAGGAACACCGATGGCGAAGGCAGGTCTCTGGGCATTAACTGACGCTGAGGAGCGAAAGCATGGGGAGCGAACAGGATTAGATACCCTGGTAGTCCATGCCGTAAACGTTGGGCACTAGGTGTGGGGGACATTCCACGTTTTCCGCGCCGTAGCTAACGCATTAAGTGCCCCGCCTGGGGAGTACGGCCGCAAGGCTAAAACTCAAAGGAATTGACGGGGGCCCGCACAAGCGGCGGAGCATGCGGATTAATTCGATGCAACGCGAAGAACCTTACCAAGGCTTGACATGAACCGGAAACGCCTGGAAACAGGTGCCCCGCTTGCGGTCGGTTTACAGGTGGTGCATGGTTGTCGTCAGCTCGTGTCGTGAGATGTTGGGTTAAGTCCCGCAACGAGCGCAACCCTCGTTCTATGTTGCCAGCGCGTTATGGCGGGGACTCATAGGAGACTGCCGGGGTCAACTCGGAGGAAGGTGGGGACGACGTCAAATCATCATGCCCCTTATGTCTTGGGCTTCACGCATGCTACAATGGCCGGTACAAAGGGTTGCGATACTGTGAGGTGGAGCTAATCCCAAAAAGCCGGTCTCAGTTCGGATTGGGGTCTGCAACTCGACCCCATGAAGTCGGAGTCGCTAGTAATCGCAGATCAGCAACGCTGCGGTGAATACGTTCCCGGGCCTTGTACACACCGCCCGTCAAGTCACGAAAGTTGGTAACACCCGAAGCCGGTGGCCTAACCCCTTGTGGGAGGGAGCTGTCGAAGGTGGGACTGGCGATTGGGACTAAGTCGTAACAAGGTAGCCGTACCGGAAGGTGCGGCTGGATCACCTCCTTTCTAAGGAGCACCTACAGTCACCTTGCCCCGTGTATGCGGGTGTGGAGGGGTTGTCAGGAGTACGCCCGTTGCGCAGACGATAGTTCTGCGGCGGGTGCTCACGGGTGGAATATCAACGAATAGCGGCCGCCGGTTTTTCCCTGGCACCCAGTACGGACTCTCCTTTCGGGGGTGGTCCTGGAACGGTGGCGGGGAGGGTACGGGCGGTTTAGTGTTTGGCACACTGTTGGGTCCTGAGGCAACAGGGCCGGGGTTCGCGGCGTAGGCCGCGGGGTCCGGGTTTTGTTTGTTTCTGGTTTCCTGGCTGCATCGAGCACGCACGAAGAGTGTGTGGGGTGTGTGGTTTGGGGTTGTTGTTTGAGAACTACATAGTGGACGCGAGCATCTTTTATAAGAAGCAATTTCCAAGAATATGAACCTGGATCTGTCGCTGTTGTCCTTCGGGGCGGTGGTGGTGGTTTCCGTGGTTCTCTCGAAAATTAGCGTTTTTGATCTTTTGTGGTCAAGTTTTTAAGAGCACACGGTGGATGCCTTGGCATTAGGAGCCGAAGAAGGACGTAGGAATCTGCGATAAGCCTGGGGGAGTCGATAACCGGACTGTGATCCCAGGGTGTCCGAATGGGGAAACCCCGCCAGGGGCGCGAGTTACCTGGTGACCCGCATCTGAACACATAGGGTGCGTGGAGGGAACGCGGGGAAGTGAAACATCTCAGTACCCGCAGGAAGAGAAAACAATAGTGATTCCGTCAGTAGTGGCGAGCGAACGCGGATCAGGCTAAACCGTTCCATGTGTGATAGCCGGCGGGCGTTGCATGGTCGGGGTTGTGGGACTTCCCATTCTGTCTCTGCCGGGACAGTGGGGTGTGTAGTACAGGCATAGGTGAACGGTCTTGAAAGGCCGGCCAGAGAGGGTGTGAGCCCCGTAACCGAAATGTTGTGTACCGCCCGGGGAGTATCCCAAGTAGCACGGGGCCCGAGAAATCCCGTGTGAATCTGTCAGGACCACCTGATAAGCCTAAATACTCCCTAATGACCGATAGCGGACCAGTACCGTGAGGGAAAGGTGAAAAGTACCCCGGGAGGGGAGTGAAACAGTACCTGAAACCGTGTGCTTACAATCCGTCGGAGCCAGTCTGATTCTGGTGACGGCGTGCCTTTTGAAGAATGAGCCTGCGAGTTAGTGTTACGTCGCGAGGTTAACCCGTGTGGGGAAGCCGTAGCGAAAGCGAGTCTGAATAGGGCGTTGCAGTGGCGTGATCTAGACCCGAAGCGAAGTGATCTACCCATGGCCAGGTTGAAGCGACGGTAAGACGTCGTGGAGGACCGAACCCACTTCAGTTGAAAATGGAGGGGATGAGCTGTGGGTAGGGGTGAAAGGCCAATCAAACTTCGTGATAGCTGGTTCTCCCCGAAATGCATTTAGGTGCAGCGTTGCGTGTTTCTTACCGGAGGTAGAGCTACTGGATGGCTAATGGGCCCTACAAGGTTACTGACGTCAGCCAAACTCCGAATGCCGGTAAGTGAGAGCGCAGCAGTGAGACTGTGGGGGATAAGCTTCATAGTCGAGAGGGAAACAGCCCAGACCACCAACTAAGGCCCCTAAGCGTGTGCTAAGTGGGAAAGGATGTGGAGTTGCGAAGACAACCAGGAGGTTGGCTTAGAAGCAGCCATCCTTAAAAGAGTGCGTAATAGCTCACTGGTCAAGTGATTCCGCGCCGACAATGTAGCGGGGCTCAAGTACACCGCCGAAGTTGTGGACTTCAGATATTTGCTAAGCCGCCCCTTGTGGGTTGGTTCAGGCGTCTGGAGTGGTAGGGGAGCGTCGTGTGGGCAGTGAAGTCGCGGTGTAAACCAGCGGTGGAGCCTACACGAGTGAGAATGCAGGCATGAGTAGCGAAAGACGGGTGAGAAACCCGTCCGCCGAATGATCAAGGGTTCCAGGGTCAAGCTAATCTGCCCTGGGTAAGTCGGGACCTAAGGCGAGGCCGACAGGCGTAGTCGATGGACAACGGGTTGATATTCCCGTACCGGCGAAAAACCGTCCATGCTGAACAGGGGATACTAACTGCCCGAAGCCTGCCTGAGCGCCCTTGTGGTGTGAGGGTTTTGGTGGAGCGCGGGACCTGATCCTGGGAGGCAAGCGTATTAACAGGTGTGACGCAGGAAGGTAGCCGAGCCGGGCGATGGTTGTCCCGGTCTAAGGATGTAGGGCGAACGGTAGGCAAATCCGCCGTTCATGATGCCTGAGATCCGATGGGACTCCCGTAAGGGGGGATTCGGTGATCCTATGCTGCCTAGAAAAGCATCGACGCGAGGTTTTAGCCGCCCGTACCCCAAACCGACACAGGTGATCAGGTAGAGAATACTAAGGCGATCGAGAGAATTATGGTTAAGGAACTCGGCAAAATGCCCCCGTAACTTCGGGAGAAGGGGGGCCCCCATCGTGATGGACACTTGCTGTCCGGAGCGTGCAGGGGCCGCAGAGACCAGGGGGAAGCGACTGTTTACTAAAAACACAGGTCCGTGCGAAGTCGCAAGACGATGTATACGGACTGACTCCTGCCCGGTGCTGGAAGGTTAAGAGGACCGGTTAGCCGCAAGGCGAAGCTGAGAATTCAAGCCCCAGTAAACGGCGGTGGTAACTATAACCATCCTAAGGTAGCGAAATTCCTTGTCGGGTAAGTTCCGACCTGCACGAATGGAGTAACGACTTCCCCGCTGTCTCAACCATAAACTCGGCGAAATTGCAGTACGAGTAAAGATGCTCGTTACGCGCAGCAGGACGGAAAGACCCCGAGACCTTTACTATAGTTTGGTATTGGTGTTCGGAGTGGCTTGTGTAGGATAGGTGGGAGACGTTGAAGCCCGGACGCCAGTTCGGGTGGAGTCATCGTTGAAATACCACTCTGGTCACTTTGGACATCTAACTTCGGCCCGTAATCCGGGTCAGGGACAGTGCCTGATGGGTAGTTTAACTGGGGCGGTTGCCTCCTAAAAAGTAACGGAGGCGCCCAAAGGTTCCCTCAGCCTGGTTGGCAATCAGGTGTCGAGTGTAAGTGCACAAGGGAGCTTGACTGTGAGAGAGACATCTCGAGCAGGGACGAAAGTCGGGACTAGTGATCCGGCGGTACATTGTGGAATGGCCGTCGCTCAACGGATAAAAGGTACCTCGGGGATAACAGGCTGATCTTGCCCAAGAGTCCATATCGACGGCATGGTTTGGCACCTCGATGTCGGCTCGTCGCATCCTGGGGCTGGAGTAGGTCCCAAGGGTTGGGCTGTTCGCCCATTAAAGCGGTACGCGAGCTGGGTTTAGAACGTCGTGAGACAGTTCGGTCCCTATCCGCTGCGCGCGCAGGAAATTTGAGAAGGGCTGTCCTTAGTACGAGAGGACCGGGACGGACGAACCTCTGGTGTGTCAGTTGTACTGCCAAGTGCACCGCTGATTAGCTACGTTCGGATGGGATAACCGCTGAAAGCATCTAAGCGGGAAGCTCGCTTCGAGATGAGATTTCCATACACCTTGTGTGTGAGAGGCCCCCAGCCAGACCACTGGGTTGATAGGCCGGATGTGGAAGCGAGGACTAACGACTCGTGAAGCTGACCGGTACTAATAGGCCGATAACTTACACCACACACCACCCCGCGAACCCATTCAAAAGGGGCTCGCACCAGCGGGTGGTAAAAAGAAACAAGACTGCTTGCGTCCACTATGTGGTTCCCAAACAACAAACCCGCCATCAGCGTGTTTGTTCCAGGGAACAAAACCACAACAACATAACAACACCACAGTTGTAACACCAGATTTCCACACCCCCCCGCGGGGGTGTCGGAGCAAGGGTTACGGCGGTCATAGCGTGGGGGAAACGCCCGGTCCCATTCCGAACCCGGAAGCTAAGACCCACAGCGCCGATGGTACTGCACCCGGGAGGGTGTGGGAGAGTAGGTCACCGCCGGAACATCATTAAACGGTCGAGAGCCCCAACCACAGGTTGGGGCTCTCCCGCATTTAACAACCAAAACGGAATATGAGGCACCGGACCAGGTGGCGCGGCACCGGAATTTTTCAAGCTGAACGGTACCAACGGGAGTTAGGCGGCTGACTGTTCAGTGTTTTCCTTGGGCTGATTGATCCATGCGGGCCCGGGCAGGGCCAGGATTTTGGGGTCGGTGGTTTTGGTGAAGCGGTTGGGGTGTCTCGCCCTCGCTGCGGCGAGGATTGCGGAGCGTTCCTTGGCGATGCCGGCGGCGAGCCTGTAATGGACGTTCGCGGGCGTGTGGAAGCCGATCCCGGAATGCTGGTGGTGATGGTTGTACCAGTCCACAAACTCGCTGATAAAGGCCCTGGCATCGCCAAGTGAAGCGAAGCGTTCGGGAAACATGGGCCCGTATTTCATGGTCTTGAAGAGGCTTTCTGAGTACGGATTATCGTTGCTCACCCGGGGCCGGGAATGTGACCGGGTGACCTCCAAGTCCGAGAGCAGCGCGGCCACAGTCTTGGACGTCATCGAGGTCCCCCTTTCCGCATGCACCACTTGCGGGATGCCGTGGATACCGAAGATTTCCTTCATCATCTCCACCGCTAGAACCGCAGATTCGCTGGCGTGCACGTGCGCGCCGACAATGAAGCGGGAGTGGATGTCGACCATCATGTAGCAGTCGTAGTATCTGCCCTTCACGGGCCCGGCCAGCTTCGTAATGTCCCACGTCAGCACCTGGCCCGGGGCGGTGGCCACGAGTTCGGGAACGGCCCGGGGAGGGTGCTTGGCCAGGCGGCGGCGTTCCTTGACCTGTTTGTTCTCCTCCAACACCCGGTAGAACGTTGACAATGAACCCAGATAGACGCCCGCATCCAGGAGCTTCGCATAGACCTGCATCGGGGCCAGGTCCACGAACTCGGGGGCGTTCAACACCGCCAACACCGCAGCCCGCTCGGCAGGGCTGAGCTTGTTCGGTGGCGTCACCGCCGCCGCCTCCCGGGGCGGTGAGATCTTGCGGTAAACCGTGGTGCGTGAGACGCCGGTCAGGGAGGCCGCCCGCCGGGTGGGGACCTGTTGTTGGCGCAGGCCGTGGTAGGCGGCCATCAGTTCTTCTTGGACTTCGGCTCGTCCGGTGATTCCTGAATGGCGTTCTCTAAGAACGCCGAGAGTTTTTCCATGATTCCCAGGGCTGCCTCGGATCGTTTCAACCGGCTCTCACTCACCCCCAGCTGGCGGCGCAACCGCGCGATCTCAGCCTGCTCCGCCGACAGCTTCCCGATTGTCTCCCCGGGCTTCTTGCCCGCCAAAACGCCTGCATCACGGAGCCGGCGCCATTCAGTCATCTGCGAGGAATACAGGCCCTCGCGGCGCAGGAACGCACCCCCTTCGTTGCCTTGGCATGCCGCCTCGTACGAGGCCAAATATTCAAGCTTCTGCACTGGGGTGAACGACCGTCGCTGGGTCGGTCCACCAGAACGCGGTCCGGGACTGTTCATAGGACCATCTTGGCCTACGGCACTCAAAACTGGACTGGACATGATTACTGGATTCCTCGTTCTCGCCCCACGCGATTAAGCGGACTTGCTATGAGCCCTTGGTACCGTTCCAGCCTGACACGTAGGGCACCCGCAATATGTGATTACTGCTACTTTGTCACCGGTGCGCCCTCGCCTGCGACGTACCGGCCCCCGTTAGTATTTGGTGGGGCTTGCAAACCGCGGCCCGGGTGGAACAAAAGCGTCCACTATTCGATTTGGGGGAGTGGTTTAGTGAAATTTCCAAAAGTGATTGCCTTGGTGGCAATCCTGGCGGCCGCTGCGGCGACGTCGACGGTTCCGGCTCACGCCGAAGATCTACCTGCCATTAGTCCCGCCATAACCGCCAGCCTGCAGCCGTCACCTGGAGCGGAGCCTACGGTTTCGCCCGACCCGTCAGCCACCTCCGGACCTGCGACCTCCGCGCCGCCGGCAACGCCGGCGCCCACCATGGCCGTGCCTGGAACGACACCGTCGGGCACGCCGACGCCCTCGTCTGAGCCGGGGCCGACAAGCACCGCCACCGCCGAGGACCTGCCCTCGGGGGTAGCCGCGGTCGGTGCCGGCGATTCGGCCATCCAGGCCCGCTGGTTGTCCCTGGGCGGCGAGACGGGCTGGCTGGGTGCCGTTGCCTCCACCGTCTTTTGTGAGTTGCGGGACAGCGGATGTGTCCAACGTTACGAACACGGCGCCATTCACTGGTCTGCTGCGACAGGAGCCCACGCAACAACTGCGGCCATTGCCGCAAAGTGGGCGGCCCTGAACTGGGAGTCCGGGCGTCTCGGCTATCCCATCAGCGAACAGGTATGCACACTGAAGAACGCCGGTTGTGTCCAGCGTTTCGAAGGCGGGGCCGTTCACTGGTCCGCTGCGACCGGAGCCTACGCAACCTGGGCGGCCATCGCCGCAAAGTGGGCCGAACTGAACTGGGAGTCTGGCCGTCTCGGCTACCCCACCAGCGACGAAATTTGTGGCCTGAAAAACGGGGGATGTGTCCAGCGTTTCGAAGGCGGGGCCGTTCACTGGTCCGCTGCGAGCGGAGCTCACGCAACCTGGGCGGCCATTGCTGCCCGCTGGGCCACCTTGAATTGGGAATCCGGACGCCTGGGCTACGCCGTCAGTGACGAGACCTGCGGCCTGAGGAATGACGGCTGCGTCCAGCGTTTCGAAGGCGGCGTCATGTACTGGTCGCCCTTTGGCGGCGCGCAGCCAATGTGGGGTGCCATCCTCTCCAGCTACGGTGCCAGGTCCTGGGAGGCAGGCTCACTGGGCTATCCGGTCGCCGCCGAATCCTGTTCCGGCGCCAGCCCGTGTTCACAGGAGTTTCAGTACGGCCGGTTCACCTGGACAGCCGGCTTGGGTGTCAATTACCACCTCCGGTCTGCGGGCTACTGCGAATCTTTGAACCGAAACGCCGTGCGATACCTGGGCGCTGGGCCGGCGAGGGTCTCCTTCGCAATTGCCGAGGGCTATCCTGCAACACCGGTAACCTTCACCACGTGCGTCCGCGCCAACGGGGCCTACCAGGAAGAGTGGTCCGTGGCCGGCTATGCCGGGGAGAGCGGATTTGCGCGGCCCGGCGTCGCCTCCGGTCCCACCATCAACAAGTTTTCGCCGACCGGATCGTTCTCGGTGACGGAAGCATTTGGCCTCGGAAACCCGGGAACCGCACTCTCCTACCTCCAGGTCAACCAGTTCTCACGGTGGGGTGGCCGGTTGAACTCCAACTACAACAAGTACTTCGAATCCAGTGCCGACATTTTCCCGGACGAAAACATGTGGTACTACGCAACACGGCCGTCCCATGATTATCGCCAGGGAGTTGTGATCAACTACAACCGGCCGCCGGACTCAACAATCCAAATGAATGCCGGCTTTGCGATCTTCCTTCACGCCAACAGGGTCCCCACCTGGGGCTGCATTTCCCTCAACGAGGCAGACGTCGTGAGGTTCCAGCAGGGGGCTGTTCCCGGAGACCGAATCATCATGGGAGTCGGAGATGATGTTTTCAACTAAGACGACGGGGCTTGCGGGCCTCGGATTGATCCTCGCGGTTGGACTGTCGGCGTGCAGCGGGTCCTCCCCGTCCGCCAGTACGGGGGCGTCGACGTCGGCTGGATCCACGGCCGCGGCGAGTCCCACCAGTTCTTCGCCCGCCACCGCCCGTGACGGATCGTCGCTGATTCCCACCAGTGAAGTGGGGGCGTGTTCCCTCCTGAATGTGGAGCAGATCAAGTCGGCCCTCGGGGACGCGGCGGGGAACATCCAGACCGGTGAAGTTGCCGGGACAGTGAGTCCCGCCGGTGTCAGGCACGAAAACTGCGTTTACCCCCTCGACGAGGCCGGCACGACGACCCACGCGGTAATCCTGGAAGTTGTCACTTACCCGGACGCGGCTAGCCGTGCGGCTGCCGACCCGTGGGAGGCCATGATGTCCCCCACGGAAGTCACGGGCCTGTGGGGTGAAGCCCGCTACGCCACGAACCGGCTCAGCCAGACAACGGAGCACGTCCTGGCCGTGGCCCGGGGAACCCAGGTCTGGAGGTTCGTCGTTTCCCAGCCCCAGGAGATCTCCACCTGGGAACCGGCGGAAGGGCAAGCGGTGCTGAGGAAGTTGGCGGAGACCGCCAGAATCTAGGCCGCCGGACTCGACTACAATAGAGGCTGGCCTCGAGGCAATCCGCTCACCACGGATTCGTCCTCGTCAGGCAAGAAGCAACTAGAGTAGTACGGCTGCCAGCGTGCCAGTCGGGGGCTCGCAATAGGAGGAATCCAGCATGGCTGAGCACAACGACGGTAATCGCGACGGCAAAGACCGCGGCAACTTTGGCGGCGGACGGAATTCGGGCGGCGGCGGTTTCCGCGGCACCAACAACTCCGGCGGCGAGCCCCGCGGGTACCGTGCTCGCGATGACCGTGGTGCCGAGGGCGCCCGTCCTCCCGCCGGCGATCGTGACCGCAAGCCCTTCGGGGACCGCCCGGCACGCGAAGGCGACCGTAAGCCGTACAGCGGTGGCGGTGCCGAGCGTAAGCCGTATGGTGATCGTGCTCCGCGCGAAGGCGGGGGACAGCGTCCCAGTTTCGGTGGTGGCGGAGACCGTGACCGTAAGCCGTACAGCGGTGGCGGTGCCGAGCGTAAGCCGTATGGTGATCGTGCTCCGCGCGAAGGCGGGGGACAGCGTCCCAGTTTCGGTGGTGGCGGAGACCGTGACCGTAAGCCGTACAGCGGTGGCGGTGCCGAGCGTAAGCCGTATGGTGATCGTGCTCCGCGCGAAGGCGGGGGTCAGCGTCCCAGTTTCGGTGGTGGCGGTGACCGTGACCGTAAGCCGTACAGCGGTGGCGGTGCCGAGCGTAAGCCGTATGGTGATCGTGCTCCGCGCGAAGGCGGGGGACAGCGTCCCAGTTTCGGTGGTGGCGGTGACCGTGACCGTAAGCCGTACAGCGGTGGCGGTGCCGAGCGTAAGCCGTATGGTGATCGTGCTCCGCGCGAAGGCGGGGGACAGCGTCCCAGTTTCGGTGGTGGCGGAGACCGTGACCGTAAGCCGTACAGCGGTGGCGGTGCCGAGCGTAAGCCGTATGGTGATCGTGCTCCGCGCGAAGGCGGGGGACAGCGTCCCAGTTTCGGTGGTGGCGGAGACCGTGACCGTAAGCCGTTCGGCAGCCGTGATGACCGTCCTGCCCGCAGCTTTGACCGCGGCGACTCCGGTCCCCGCCAGTTCGGCCGCGACCGTGCAGAAGACCGCCCGGTCCGCGTTCCCAACGCCCGGGATCTGCGCAGCGCCAACCGTCCCGACCGTGAACGTTCGCCGCAGATCGACGATGACGTCACAGGCAAGGAACTGGACCGCGCCACGCAGCACCAGATCAAGACCCTGGAGGAAAACAGCGCCGAGTGGGTGGCCCGCCACCTCGTGATGGCCGGACGCCTGATCGACGACGAACCGGAGCTGGCCTTCCAGCACGCCCTCGCAGCCAGCCGCCGCGGCGGCCGCCTCGCCGCCGTCCGTGAAGCCGTGGGCCTCACGGCCTACGCCGCCGGCCACTACGGCGAAGCCCTGCGCGAGTTCCGTACGTACCGGCGCATCAGCGGCTCCAACATGCACCTGCCTGTTATGGCTGACTGCGAACGTGGTCTCGGCCGGCCCGACCGCGCCCTGGAAATGGCACGCTCCGAAGAAGCCAAGGACCTCGACGCTCCCGGCAAGGCGGAACTGGCCATCGTGGCCGCCGGTGCGAGGGCCGACCTGGGCCAGCTCGACGCCGCCGTCTCCGAACTGGAAATCGCCCAGCTGGACATCAACCGGGCCTTCTCCTACAGCCCGCGCCTGTTCCGCGCCTACGCCGATGCTTTGACCGCGGTGGGCCGCTCGGCCGAAGCGGAAAAGTGGCAGCGCCAGGCAGCCGTGGCAGAGAATGCACTCGGCCTCGATGTCTCGGAAGACCCGGACATCATCGACCTCGGCTGGGACGAGGAAGAGGAAGCCCGGGAGGAAGCGCAGCAGCGCCGCCTCCTCGCCGAGCAGGCCGCCCAACGGTCCGCGCCGGCTGACCAGGAGCAGACGCCGCGGGGTGCCAGCGCAGCGGCCGTTGCAGGTCTGCCGGAAACGGCCGAAGCGGCAGCGAACACCCTTGATGAAGGATCCGACGACGCCGAGTCGGACTTCTGGGAATCCGACGACGCCGAGTCCGATGACGACTCCGTGGAAAAGGACGCCCTGGACCGCTCCGAGGTACTGACCGGTGAAGACACCGGCGAAACCGGACACGACGGGTCCCATGAGGGTTCCCACGACGAGTCCCACGACGACTCCCGCGAGCCGGAACGCGCCGAGGGCTGATCGGGAATGGCTGCACCGGAACTGATCTCGACCTTCGACGCCCTGCTCGCCGATCTCGACGGCGTGGTCTACGCGGGCCCCCACGCCATACCGGGCGCCGTGGAATCCCTGCGCCGGCTCGCCGGGATCGGCGTCGGCCTCGGCTACGTCACCAACAATGCTTCCCGGACGCCCGCGGAGGTGGCGCAGCACCTGCGCGATCTGGGTGCCCCGGCGGAGGACCACCAGGTCGTCAGCTCCTCGCAGGCCGCGGGGGAGCTGCTGGCTTCGCTGCTGCCTGCGGGATCCCGCGTTCTCATCACCGGCGGGGCGTCGCTGGCCCAGGAGATTGAACTCGCGGGGCTGGTGCCGGTCCGCAGCGAAGCCGAGCAGCCTGTCGCCGTCGTGCAGGGGTTCCACCCGGACACCGGGTGGAAGGATCTCGCGGAGGCCGCGTACGTCGTTGCCGGCGGGGCCCTGTGGGTGGCCACCAACACGGACATGTCCATTCCCCAGGCCCGGGGCATGGCGCCCGGCAACGGGACGCTGGTAGCGGCGGTGGCTGCCGCCACCGGGCAGCAGCCCCTCGTCGCGGGCAAACCGGAAGCTCCCTTGTTCCATGCTGCCGCGAAGCGGCTGGCTGCGGACCGGCCCCTTGTCGTCGGCGACCGCCTGGACACAGACATCCTCGGCGGCAACAACGCCGGCTTCGCCACAGTCGCCGTCCTGACCGGCGTCGACAGCCGGGAGTCGATCCTCGCCGCCCGCACCCGGGAACGCCCCGACTACCTGATCAACGACCTCACTGACCTCTTCCGGCCCTACCCGGCAATCGAGCTCGACGCCGGGCAGCACCGCTGCGGCGAGGCCTCCGCCGTCGTGCACGGGCAGACGGTCCGGGTCACCGGCGACCCCGGCGACCTTGACGCCTGGCGGGCCGCATGTGCGGCCTGGTGGACAGCCAATCCGGAGACCGCCACCGCCCTGGCGCCGGTCCTCGAATGGCTGGATCACTAGACTGGGCACCATGACCGAGCCCAACGACACCCCCGGGACGGACACCACCGGGGAAGACGCGCAGGTCATCTGGCCTGCGCGTCCGGCAGAGCCGGACGAGGCCACCGGGAGCGCTCCCGGGAACGCGGCCGTGGACCCCGCGGTGGTGGCGCTCCTGGACCGACTCGGTGATTTGCCTGAACTGCCGGTGGCGCTGCACGGGGAGGTCTACGCCGGGCTGCACGACGACCTGCTGGCCTCCCTGAACGAGGGCGTCGCAGGACCCGCCGGAGGACAAAAGACACCCGGAACCACCACTGAAACAGGGGACACCACGCATGAGCAGGCTTGACCAGGCCCTCGTCAGCCGGGGGCTCGCGAGGTCCCGAACCCATGCCGCCCGCCTCGTCGCCGAAGGCAAGGTCAGCTCCAACGGGGAAGTGCTGGCAAAGGCCTCGCTCCAGGTCCAGGACGACATGGTCCTGGACGTCGCCGCCGCCGATGAGGACAACTACGTCAGCCGCGCCGGACACAAACTGGCCGGCGCGCTCGACGCCTTTCCCGCCGTCGAGGTCGAAGGCAAGCGGTGTCTCGACGCCGGTGCCTCCACCGGCGGATTCACCGAGGTGCTCCTGCGCCGCGGGGCGGACCACGTCGTGGCCGTTGATGTCGGTCATGACCAGCTGGTCCCCGTGATCCGCAATGACCCCCGTGTGTCCGTCCACGAAGGCCTCAACGTCCGCTACATGACGCCGGCTGAGATCGGCGTCCCGGTGGCGCTGACGGTGGCGGACCTGTCCTTCATCTCCCTTACCCTCGTCCTGGCCTCCCTCGCGGCGTGCACGGAACCCGGAGGGGACCTGGTCCTGATGGTCAAGCCGCAGTTCGAGATCGGCAAGGACCGGCTGGGCCGCACCGGCGTCGTGACCTCGGAGTGGGAACGCCGTCTCGCCGTGGGCAAAGTCGCGGCAGAAGCCATGGATTCCGGGCTGGAACTCAAAGGCCTCGCCAGCAGCCCGCTGCCCGGCCAGGACGGAAACGTGGAGTACTTCCTGTGGATAAAGCGCGGGATTGGAACAGACCTGCCTAAGATCGAAGAGCGGGACGCAGCCGTTGCTGCGTTACTCGGAACAATCTGGCCCAAGTACTAGAAGCACTAGAAGGCGGAACCCGATGAGCAGGCGTGTCCTCATCCTTGCCCACACCGGCCGTGAGGAGTCCCTCAAGGCTGCCTGGGAGGCATGCGCCCAGCTCCACGACTCCGGCATCGTTCCGGTCATGCTGAAATCCGAGCTCGGGGACATGGTCCGCTTCTTTGGACGACTCGACCAGCCTGTCGAGGTCCTCCATGACCACGTGATGCTGCCCGACGTCGAGCTCGTGATGGTGCTCGGCGGCGACGGCACGATCCTCCGCGCCGCGGAACTGGTGCGCGAGGTCGATGTGCCGCTGCTCGGTGTCAACCTCGGCCACGTCGGATTCCTGGCCGAGAGCGAGCGGGCCGACCTCGCCCAGACCGTCGAATGGATCGCGAGCCGCGAATACACCGTGGAAGAGCGGATGACCATCGACGTCCAGGTCTGGGTGCGCGGGCAGAAAATCTGGCACACCTGGGCCCTCAACGAGGCCGCGATCGAAAAGGGCAACCGGGAACGGATGCTCGAAGTGGTCACCGAAGTCGACGAACGGCCCCTGACGTCCTTCGGCTGCGACGGCGTCGTCCTCGCCACCCCCACCGGCTCCACCGCCTACGCGTTCTCCGCCGGCGGACCGGTGGTGTGGCCCGAGGTCGAGGCCCTCCTGATCGTGCCGATCAGCGCCCACGCGCTCTTCGCCAAGCCCCTGGTCGTCTCGCCCCGCTCCCGGCTCGCGGTCGAAATCCTGAACCGTACCGACGCGCAGGGCGTGCTCTGGTGCGACGGCCGCCGCTCGGTCGACCTCCCGCCCGGAGCGCGCGTGGAAGTGACCCGCTCCGCCACGCCCGTGCGGCTCGCCCGCACCCACCAGACGCCCTTCTCCGGCCGCCTGGTGCGCAAGTTCGAACTTCCCATCCAGGGCTGGCGCGGACCCATGCCGCAGTCCGCCGCGGTCCATACCGGCCCGGTGCCGGTGATCCGCACGCCCCGCCCGATGTCCCCGCTTCCCGCTCCGCCGCAGGCCCGGCCGCCGTATGCAGGGCCGGGCGAGACCCCTGATCCATCGACTGCGAAGTGAACCATGCTTGAAGAACTGAGAATCCGCGACCTGGGTGTCATCACCGACGCCACGCTGCCCCTCGGCCCGGGCCTGAGCGTGGTGACCGGTGAAACCGGAGCCGGCAAGACCATGGTGGTGACCGCCGTCGGGCTCCTGCTCGGCGCACGGTCCGACGCGGGGGCCGTGCGCAGCGGCGCGAAGAGCGCCTCCGCCGAGGCCACCGTGAGGCTCGACGCCGGTCACCCGGCCGTGGCGCGCGCCCGTGAGGCAGGGGCCGAGGTTGAGGAGTTCGACGGCGGCGCCGAGCTGCTGCTCGCCCGCAGCGTGGGCGCGGACGGCCGAAGCCGTGCCTACCTCGGCGGGCGCACCGCCCCCGTGGGCGTGCTCGCGGAAATCGGCGAAACCCTCGTCGTGGTCCACGGCCAGTCCGGCCAGATCCGGCTCAAAAGCCCGGTCGCGCAACGGGAGGCCCTCGACAAATTCGCGGGGCAGAGCCTCGCGGCGACGCTCGGCACCTACCAGCAGCTGCACGCGCACTGGAAGTCCAGCCAGGGCCAGCTGGATGAGCTCCGCAGCGCCGCCCGTGAACGGCTCCGCGAGGCCGAATCCCTGGAAGCTGCCCTGGCCGAAATCGACGCCGTCGACCCGCAGCCGGGGGAGGACGAATCGCTCAAAGCCGAAGCCGTCAAGCTCGCCAACGTCGAGGAACTCAGGATCGCGGCCACCACGGCCCACCAGGCACTCACCGCCGAGGACTTCGGCGAGGAGGCCGATGCCACCACCTTGGTCGATGCCGCCAAACGTACCCTGGAGCACGTCGCCGAACACGACGAGGAACTCGGGTCCGCGGCCGCCAGGCTCGCCGAGGTGGGCTTCCTGCTCAACGACATCGCCACCGAACTCGCCAGCTACCAGGCCGCCCTCGACTCCGAAGGCCCGGAACGGCTCGCCGAGATCGAGAACCGCCGGGGCGCCCTGGCGACGCTGGTGCGCAAGTACGCCCCAAGCATCGACGAGGTCCTGGCCTGGGCTGAGCAGGCCCGGACCCGGTTCCTGGAACTGCAGGACGACTCCACCCGGATCGAGGCACTGGAGGCCGAGGTGGGCCGCGCCGGGGACGAACTGGTCAAACAGGCCGCGGGGATCAGCAAGTTGCGGAAGAAGGCCGCCAAGGAACTCTCCGCCCGCGTCAGCGCGGAACTCAAGGCCCTGGCGATGGCGGATGCCACCCTGGTCATCACCGTCGAGTCCGGCGGGCAGCCGGGCCCGTTCGGCGCGGACGAGATCTCCTTCCTGCTCCAGCCGCACTCCGGCGCCCCGGCCCGCCCGCTGGGCAAGGGTGCCTCCGGCGGTGAACTGTCCCGCGTGATGCTTGCCATCGAAGTGGTGCTGGCCGCCGTCGACCCGGTCCCGACGTTCGTCTTTGACGAGGTCGACGCCGGCGTGGGCGGCCGTGCCGCCGTCGAGATCGGCCGGCGGCTGGCGATGCTGGCCCGGCACGTCCAGGTGCTGGTGGTGACCCACCTGCCGCAAGTGGCAGCCTTCGCCGACCAGCACATCCGGGTCACCAAGACCTCCGTGCGCGGCAGCGACGGCGCCACGGCAACCGGCTTCACCTCCAGTGACGTCCGGCTCCTCGACGAGGCCGAACGCGTCCGGGAACTGGCCCGGATGCTCGCCGGCCAGGAGGATTCCGAATCCGCGCAGGCCCACGCCCAGGAGCTGCTCGACGACGCCCGGCTCCTGCCGCAGCAGGCCTGAGTCTGTCCCAAGACGGCCCGGGACAGGGACGACAATCACAGCGCTTTGCCCCGAACAGACCCTTGAAAGGCTGAATTGATGATAGGCTCGAACTCCGTGGTGCAGCGATCAAATTCCCGTGTAAATTCCCGGTTTCCGGGCTCGTCCAAGACGACCAAACACATCTTCGTCACCGGTGGTGTGGCGTCCTCGCTCGGTAAGGGACTGACGGCTTCGAGCCTCGGTCACCTCCTGCGGGCACGCGGCTTGTCTGTAACAATGCAAAAGCTCGATCCCTATCTGAACGTGGATCCGGGCACGATGAACCCCTTCCAGCACGGCGAAGTCTTCGTCACTGACGACGGCGCCGAAACGGACCTCGACATCGGCCACTACGAGCGCTTCCTCGATGAGAACCTCGAAGGCTCGGCCAACGTCACGACCGGCCAGGTCTACTCCACGGTCATCGCCAAGGAACGCCGCGGCGAATACCTCGGCGACACCGTCCAGGTCATCCCGCACATCACCGATGAGATCAAGCGCCGCATGCGGCTTCCCGCCGAGGGCAAAAACGCCCCCGACGTGATCATCACCGAAATCGGCGGCACCGTGGGCGACATCGAGTCGCAGCCGTTCCTCGAATCCGCCCGCCAGGTCCGCCAGGACATCGGCCGCGGAAACGTGTTCTTCCTGCACGTCTCACTCGTGCCGTACATCGGCCCGTCGCAGGAACTGAAGACCAAACCGACGCAGCACTCCGTTGCCGCGCTGCGTTCCATCGGCATCCAGCCCGAAGCGATCGTGATCCGCTCGGACCGCGAAGTCCCGCAGCCCATGCGCGACAAGATCGGCCGCATGTGCGACGTCGACATCGACGCCGTCATCGGCTGCCCGGATGCGCCGAGCATCTATGACATCCCGAAGACCCTGCACTCCCAGGGCCTGGACTCCTACATCGTCCGCGCCCTCGACCTTCCGTTCAAGGACGTCGACTGGACCAGCTGGGACAGGCTCCTCGACGCGGTCCACAACCCCAAGCACGAGGTTGAAATCGCGCTGGTCGGCAAGTACATCGACCTGCCGGACGCCTACCTGTCCGTGACCGAGGCGCTGCGTGCCGGCGGTTTCGCCAACGACACCAAGGTCAAGATCCGCTGGGTCCCCTCGGACGAATGCGAAACCCACGAGGGCGCGGTCAAGTCCCTCGACGGCGTCGACGCGATCTGTGTCCCTGGCGGCTTCGGCATCCGCGGACTCGAAGGCAAGCTCGGCGCGCTGAAGTATGCCCGCGAAACCAAGCTCCCGGTCCTGGGCCTCTGCCTGGGCCTGCAGTGCATGGTGATCGAGTACGCCCGCAACGTGGTCGGCCTCGAGGGTGCTTCCTCGTCGGAGTTCGAGCCGGATTCCAAGTACCCGGTCATTGCCACGATGGAAGAGCAGCTGGACATCGTCGACGGCAAGGGCGACCTCGGCGGCACCATGCGCCTGGGCCTGTACGAGGCCAAGCTGGACGAAGGGTCCGTGGTCGCCGAGACCTACGGCACCACCAAGGTCAGCGAACGGCACCGCCACCGCTACGAGGTCAACAACAAATACCGCGAGCAGATCGCCGCCCACGGACTGGTGTTCTCCGGAACGTCGCCCGACGGCAAGCTCGTGGAGTATGTGGAGCTTCCCCGCGAAGTCCACCCGTACTACGTCGCCACGCAGGCGCACCCTGAGCTCAGCTCACGCCCGACCAGGCCGCACGCACTGTTCTCCGGACTGGTGAAGGCCGCACTGGAGCACCAGAAGGGCAACGGCAGCAAAGCCGCAAACGCTGCCGCAAAAGCCACTGCAGACAAGGCAAAGGCAGACACAGCCGCGGGCACTCCGTCCGCCGCCAAGTCTTCCCCGGTAGTGTCGAAGTAACCACCAACTGAATCAAAGGACGGCGCGATGCCCGGTAACCCTGAGACCCCCCAAGCTGCACGGCTGGTTTCGGATGAACCGAGCCCGCGCCGTCTTTTGTCGTCCCGGACGGTCTACGAAGGCCGGATCTGGGACGTTGTCAGTGACAGTTTCCAGCTAAACGACGACGGCGATCCGCTCGTCCGCGACTACATCGAACACCCGGGCGCGGTGGCGGTTCTCCCGATGAACGATGACGGCGAGGTGCTCCTGATCAAGCAGTACCGGCACCCCGTCGGCATGGACCTCTGGGAGATCCCGGCCGGGCTCCTCGATGTTGAGGGGGAGGATTTCGTGGCCGGAGCGGCACGTGAACTCGCCGAGGAAGCCGACCTCATTGCCGGCCAGTGGAATGTCCTGGCCGACTTCTTCAATTCCCCCGGGTCCTCCAGCGAAGCCATCCGCATTTACCTCGCAAGGGACCTGAGCGATGTCCCCGGCCACGAACTCCACGTCCGCACCGACGAAGAGGCCGAAATCGAACTGCACTGGATCCCTTTGGATGCAGCCGTGCTGGCCGTACTGGAGGGGCGCCTGCACAACCCGTCCGCCGTCGTCGGAATCCTCGCCGCTGCGGCCGCCCGGGCCGACAACTTCAAGGGCCTCCGCCCCGGTGACGCGCCGTGGCCCGCGCATCCCAGCCAGCGGTGATGGTGGAACCGCTGACCGCCGAGTCCCCGGCACCTGCGCAACTCCCGGCCCCCGCACCCGCCGGCCCGCCCGCGTCCGGGCAGTCGGCCGCCCCGGCCAGGGCGCTGACAGCGATCGACCGCGCCATGACGGACTACCTGCAGCACATGGGGGTGGAACGGGGGCTTGCGGCCAACACGCTATCCGCCTACCGGCGGGACCTGGTCCGCTACGCCCGGCACCTGGCCCACGCAGGCCGCCAACGCCCCGACGAGATCACCCGGCACGACGTCACCGGCTTCGTGCAGGCGCTCTCCGACGGGTCCGACGGCGGCTCGGCCCTGGGCATCCGGTCCGCGGCCCGGACAGTGGTGGCGGTGCGCGGCCTGCACAAGTTCTGGGCACTTGAGGGCGTCACTCCGACTGACCCGGCCAGCGACGTCCACCCGCCCATGCCCGGCAAGCGGCTGCCCAAAGCCATCAGCGTCGACGAAGTCACCAGGATCCTGGAAGCGGTCCGAACCGACACCGCCACCGGGCTGCGCGACCGGGCCCTGCTGGAGTTCCTCTATTCCACCGGCGCCCGGATCAGCGAAGCGGTGGGTCTCGACGTCGATGACATTTCCCTGCACAGCGGCGAGGCCGGGGACACCGGCCCGGCCATCGTCCGGCTGTTCGGCAAGGGTTCCAAAGAGCGGCTGGTCCCGCTCGGTTCCTTCGGTGCCCGTGCCCTCGACGCCTACCTCGTCCGGGGCCGCCCGCTGCTGTCCGCCAAGGGCAAGGGGACCCCTGCGCTGTTCCTGAACGCCCGCGGGGGGCGGATCAGCCGGCAGAGCGCCTGGACCATCCTCAAGTCCGCCGCCGAGAAGGCCAACATCACCAAGGACGTCTCGCCGCACACCCTGCGGCACTCCTTCGCCACGCACCTGCTCGAGGGCGGGGCCGACGTCCGGGTGGTCCAGGAGCTGCTGGGCCATGCCTCGGTTACCACCACACAGGTCTACACCCTGGTCACGGCGGACACCCTGCGCGAGATCTACGCCGCTGCGCATCCCCGGGCCCTGGGCTAAAGTCAGCACCCGGCTTGCTTTCGTCCCGCTGGCCCGGGTGTGGGAGGATCAGCGCCCGGGCAGCACTCTGTTGGAGCAGGATCTCCTCCGGCTGTCGGTCGTTCCAGGTTCAGGTTCGCGCGGCAACCAGCCAGTTATTGTCGGAGGCCCCTACCTCACCATGCGGGCGTCGACAATCTTTTCGGCACCGGGGTCGGTCTGCTCCGCGCCGTCGAATTCGAACCCGTTGCGAAGATAGAACGCCACCGCCCGGGGATTGTCCTTCGCGACCCAAAGCATGGCGGGTCCATCACCCGCTGTGGCATCAAGCAACGCCTGTCCACCGCTCTCCGCGATTCTTATGCTCCATTCCTCCCGCGGATTCCCGAGAACGTGATTCCACATCTGGTGACGGCTCTGGACGTGTTCGTCGCTGAAGAAGTCCTCAGGGAGCAGCTGGGAATACGCTTCCCGCCAAGTGGCCACGTGCAGTTCAGCGATCCGCGGCGCGTCGGGGAGCGCGGGTTCGCGCAGCGTAAACGACATCACTACATCCTGCCAGAATCCTCGGGCTGGCGAACTTTCTGCGCGCCCGAGTATGTGCACCACGGCCAACGTCACCGGATCATTTCGGAACCCTGCGGCAGCTATAGGCTGGAGCACATGAAGCCCACTCCAGTCACTCTTTGCTTCCTGCTCCGCGACGCGGAAAACGGCACCGAAGTGCTGCTGGGGCTGAAGCGGACCGGGTTCGGCACGGGCAAGATCGTGGGCCTTGGCGGCCACGTCGAAGTGGGGGAGAGCGACGCCGAAGCCGTCGTCCGTGAAGTCTGGGAAGAATCCGGAGTCATCGTCCGGCAGGAGGACCTGGCCCATGCCGGCGTCGTCGAGTTCCTCTTCCCCAGCCGCCCCGAGTGGAACATGTACTGCAGGCTCTTCACCACCCGACGCTGGGAGGGCGAGCCGGCGGAGAGCGCGGAGATAACGCCCGAATGGTTCCATACCGGGGCGCTGCCGCTGCACCTGATGTGGCAGGACGCGGAGCACTGGCTGCCGTCCGCTTTGGCCGGCGAGGTGCTCGACGTCGTGGTTGTCCTGAACGAGGACAACGAGACTGTGGCATCTGTGGAAAAACTCTCCGGGGAAATGTAACCCGGACGGGCCAGCCGGAAACAAATCAGTTAGCCTGCAGTTCAGGACACTACTTTCCAGGGGGAGATCGTGCTTTCCGAGCGCGAACTGGCGTTTATCGCCATTCACAAAGACAGCTATCCGCGGGTCTACCGCTTTGTCCGACGGCGGGTGGAATCGGCCGATATCGCGGAGGAGCTTGCCGCGGACGTCTTCCGGGTGGTGTGGCAGAAGTGGGGGGACGAGCCCCGGTCGGACCTGGCATGGCTGCTGACAGTGGCGCGCAACCTGGTTGGCAACGCGTACCGGAGCCGGGACCGCCAGCAGGCGCTGCAGGAAAAGCTGAGGGCCGCCGCCGTTGTCAGGGGCGGCGAAGACTCCGGGAACGTCGCCGTCCAGGATGCCATGGCGCAATTGCGCGACAAGGACCGCGACATTCTCCAGCTCGCGTACTGGGACGACTTGAGCACCGTTGAAATCGCCGGCGTCCTGCAATGCAGCGAATCCGCCGCCAAGGTCCGCCTGCACCGGGCACGGGCTGCTTTCCGAAAGCACCTGCCGTCCGGCGCCGAATCGATCACGGCTGAAGCGACCACACAGAAGATGGGTGCCTGAAATGGATCCGATCAAAGACAGAATTTCCGCTACGGACCCTGCGCACCTCGATCCGTCCGTGCCCGATGGCGAAGCGGCCCTGCGCCGGATGTTCTCCGAGCCTGTGGCCTTCACTGACACCGGCCTGGCCGATGTGGCGTCCCTGGACGAAGTCCGCCGCCGCCGCCGTGCCCGGCTCGCCGGGGCCCTGACGATCGCTGTGGCGGCCGTGGCTGCAGGCGTCCTGGTTGCCACCAACCTTGGTTCGCTCACGACGGCGCCGGAACCGGCGAGCAGCGTGGCGGCAACGGAAACCACGGCCCCCGCCAGTGCCTCTGCGACGCCGGCCCCGACTCCGAGCGCCACGCCGAGTGCCACGCCCGCGCCCCCGGTGGCCTGGACCGCTTTCACCGACTCGACCGGCCAAGCGACCTTCGAACACCCGGCGGACTGGACAGTTACCGAGACCCCGGCAGCAGCCGCCGGGGCGGCGAAGTGGACCAGCGACATCACCGTCACGGACGCGACCGGAAAACAGCTCGCCAGGCTGCGAGCCATCCCGCAGGCATCCGGAACTTCAGTGCCGGCAGTGCCGTACCAGACCCTCGACGCAGTGACCCTGGACATCCCCCAGGCCGCCGCGGGCGCACCGTCCGGGCCGACCCGGTTCAAGTTCCGCGTACTCGAAGGTGCGGCCGTATTCGGCGCCTTGACGATCGATTCGAGCGACATGCCGGCGTCGGGAACCGCCAGCCAACTGCTGTCCTCGATCCGTACCCCGGACGGCGTGCCGGCCATCACCTTCGGAACCGGCCAGATCCTGACCGCCGACGGCAGCGACACGCAGCTGAAATTCACGTCTTTAGCCGAGGCGAAGGCCTACATGGCCTCGCAGGAATACCGGGACATCAAGCGGATGCTGGTTTCGCTGGAACTCAGATCCGTCCGGAAGCCGACGGCGTGGACCAGGTACACCAGCGCCAACGGGCTCGGCAGTTTCGACTACCCGGACAACTGGACCGTGACCAGCCGCGAAGGCGGCCGCTACTCCGACGTGACCAACGACTCGGGCCGCGTGCTGCTGACCCTGGGCTTCAACCAGACACGCAACCGCCCGAACATCATTTCCCCGTGCACCCCGTTCACGGTGCTGGACAGCACTGCCATGACTTTCCCCTCCAACAGGCAGGGCGAGCGGGCCATAGCTCCCCAGTTCATCTTCAGGGTGTGGGACGTCAGCCAGCTGGGCCAGCCATCGGTTCCGTTTGCCGGGAACCTGGGCATTGCGGATGAAAGCTGGGGGGTGAACGGCACCACCTGCGATCCGCAGAACGTCGTGAGCGGCCTGCCCTCAGGCGAGTACTTCTTCGCCCAGAACTACAACACGGGCGACGCGTCGGACCTGCAGTTCCAGTCCCTCGAGGAGGCACGTAAGTACATGGAAACGGCCGAGTTCGCGACGCTCAAACGCATTGTGCTGTCACTGAAGATCAACGTGGGCTAGCGGACAGCGCCCCAGCACACTGCGCCCACCGACAGAAAAGCGGGCCGGCCACCTCCCCGAGGTGACCGGCCCGCCGTCGTACGTGCTCGAAACTAGGCCACGTGCCGTTCTTCGACGCCGTTGTATTCGCTCAGCGGTCGGATCAGCGAGTTCGAGGCCAGCTGCTCCATGATGTGCGCGGTCCAGCCCGTAATGCGGCTGGCAACGAACAGCGGAGTGAAGGTCGGGGTGTCGAAGCCCATCAGATGGTACGTGGGGCCGGCCGGGTAGTCGAGGTTCGGCTTGATCGCCTTCGCCTCGTCCATCGCCGACTCCAGACCGTTGTACAGCCCCAGCAGCTCCGGCCGGCCGTAGTGGGCGATCATCTTGTCCAGGGCGGCCTTCATGGTGGGCACCCGGGAATCGCCGTGCTTGTAGACACGGTGGCCGAAGCCCATGACCTTCTTCTTCTGCGCCAGGGCATCCTCCATCCACGCCTTCGCGCGGGTGGCGGCCTCATCCAGCGACTCCTCCGGACGGATGCCGATCTCGTCGAAGGTGTGCATCACTGCCTCGTTCGCCCCGCCGTGCAGCGGGCCCTTAAGCGCGCCGATCGCCCCGGTCACGGCCGAATGCAGGTCCGAGAGGGTCGAGGTGATCACGCGTGCCGTGAACGTGGAGGCGTTGAAGGAGTGCTCGGCGTACAGGATCATCGAGACGTTGAAGGCCTCGACGACCTCCTGGACCGGCTCCTCACCGAAGGCCATCCAGAGGAAGTTGGCCGAGTAGCCCAGGTCATCGCGCGGCTCCACCACATCCTGGCCGTGACGGCGGCGCTGGTCGTAGGACACCACTGCCGGCATCGCAGCGAACAGGTCCGCAGCCTTGGCCATGTTGGCCTCGCGCGAGGAGTCCTCGGCGAGCGGGTGCCGGGCGCCCATCACGGAGGCCGCCGTACGGCAGACGTCCATCGGATGCGACGTGGTCGGCAGCGCGTCGATGACCTGCTTGACGACGGGATCCAGCGCACGCCCGGCGCGTTCCCGCACCGTGAACTCCGCCAGTTCCTCCGCGGTCGGCAGTTCGCCGTTCCACAGCAGGTAGGCGACTTCCTCGAAGCTGCACTTGGCAGCCAGCTCCTGCACGGGGTAGCCGCGGTAGAGCAGCGAGTTGGTGTCCGGGTTCACCTTGGACACCGCGGTGTAATCCACCACGACGCCGGCGAGGCCCTTTTTAATCTCTTGTTCAGCCATGCTGAAACTCCTTCGTTCCTGTCGCCTGTTGAAACCGGCCGGAGCCGGAAGTCCGATGCGGGGCTTACTGACCCGGGATCTGGAAATTGAAAACCCCGGTATCGAAGCTGTTGTAGGCCTCGTAGTCCACGAGGTCATACAAACGCGCCCGGGTCAGCATGTTCCCGACCTGGGCCTCCTGGGTACCGTCAGCCTTAATCGATTCCAGCGTACGCTCCGCAGCGCCCATGGCACTACGGAGCAGCGTCACCGGGTAGATGATCATGTTGACCCCGACGCCGGCCAGCTGCTCCACGGTGAACAGCGCGCTCTGGCCGAACTCGGTCATGTTGGCCAGGATCGGCACGTCGACGGCGTCACGGATCGCCTGGAACTCGCTCAGGTCCTTCATGGCCTCCGGGAAGATGGCGTCAGCCCCGGCCTCCACGAGTGCCTTCGCGCGGTCCTGCGTGGCCTTGAGACCATCGGTGGCACGGATGTCGGTCCGTGCCATGATCAGGAAGTTCGGGTCGCGCCGGGCGTCGGCTGCCGCCCGGATCCGCTTGGTTGCGGTGTCCAGGTCCACGACGTTCTTGCCGTCGAGGTGGCCGCAGCGCTTCGGGTTGAACTGGTCCTCGATGTGCAGGCCGGCGAGGCCGGCGTTCTCGATTTCCTGGACCGAGCGGGCCACGTTCATCGGCTCGCCGAAGCCGGTGTCGGCGTCGACAATGCAGGGCAGGTCTGTCATCCGGGCGATCTGCCCGGCCCGGGTGGCCACCTCGGTGAGCGTGGTCAGGCCGATGTCCGGCAGTCCCAGGTCGTTGGCGAGGACAGCGCCGGAGATGTAGACCCCGGCGAAGCCCTTCTCCTCGATCAGCCGCGCCGAAAGCGGGTTGAACGCACCCGGGAACTGCTGGATGGTCCCTGAGGCAAGGAGCTCGCGGAAGCGGATTCGCTTCTGCTCCGGCGTCACCTTCGAGTACAGCATTAGAAGAGTCCCTTCGGTGCGGCGGCCAGATCGATCACACCGTCGGCGGCCTGGATGTTGAGCTGGTCCAGCTCGCCGGCGGCGAGTTCGGGCAGGCGTGCGGCGGCGGCGAGGAAGCGTTCGATTTCCTCGTCGGCGACGAGGCCGGCGGCGAGGGTGCGGAACTTGTTCACGTACTGTTCGCGGGCGAACGGCCGGGCGCCCAGCGGGTGCGCGTCGGCAACGGCGATCGACTCGGTGATGACCGTGCCGTCCGTGAGCGTGATGACCACGGTTCCGCCGAAGGCCTTCTCGGCGATGTCGAGGGAGTGGTACCGGCGGGTCCACTCGGGATCCTCAACGGTGGTGACCTTGTGCCAGAGTTCCACAGTGTCCGGGCGTGCCGCGCGTTCCGGGGCGTAGGAATCGACGTGGTGCCAGGAGCCGTCCTGCAGGGCGACCGTGAAGATGTACGGGATGGAGTGGTCCAGCGTTTCGCGGCTGGCCGTGGGGCTGTACTTCTGCGGATCGTTGGCGCCGGAGCCGATCACGAAGTGGGTATGGTGGCTGGTCTTGATCAGCACGGACGCCACGTTGGCCGGGTCGGTGACCTCCGGGTGCTCGCCGTGGAGCTTGCGCGCCAGGTCGATCCACGCCTGGGCCTGGTACTCGGCCGAGTGCTCCTTGGTGTAGGTGTCCATGATGGCGCGCTTGGGCTCGCCCGGGGTCGGCAGCGGCACGGTGTAGGAGGCGTCGGGGCCGTCCAGCATCCAGGCGATGACGCCGTCCTCGCCTTCGTAGATCGGCACGGGCGAGGTCTGGCCGCGCATGGCACGGTCCGCTGACTCGACGGCCATCTTGCCGGCGAACGCCGGGGCGTGGGCCTTCCAGGTGGAGATCTCGCCCTTGCGGGACTGCCGCGTGGCGGTGGTGGTGTGCAGCGCCTGGCCGATGGACTGGAAGATCGTCTCGACGTCGAGTCCCAGCAGGGTGCCGATGCCGGCGGCGGCGGAGGGGCCGAGGTGGGCGACATGGTCGATCTTGTGCTTGTGCAGGCAGATGGCCTTGACCAGGTTGACCTGGATCTCATAGCCGGTGGCGATGCCGCGGATCAGGTCCTGGCCGCTGGAGCCCACGTGCTGGGCCACGGCGAGGATCGGCGGGATGTTGTCGCCCGGGTGGGAGTACTCCGCCGCGAGGAAGGTGTCGTGGTAGTCGAGTTCACGGACAGCGACGCCGTTGGCCCAGGCTGCCCATTCGGGGGCCACGCGCTCCTCGATGCCGAAGACCTTCGAGCCCTTGCCGCCCGTGGTGGGGCCGTGGGTTAGCGCCTGGGCGCGGGCCGCGACGATGGGGGCGCGGTTCAGCGAGGCGATCGCCACCGAGGCGTTGTCGATCACCCGGTTAATGACCATGTCGGTGACTTCCGCGGAGACGGCGACGGGATCGGCGGCCACTGTCGCAATCTTGAACGCGAGCTGGTCTTCGCGGGGCAGGTTTTCCTCGCTCTTGTAAACGCGGACGTGGTGTTCCTTGACCATGGTGTTCCTCTGTTAGTGGGGTTTGTGCGTGGCTTTGACATGGGAAAGACTGCGGTGCAGGTGAAGCGTGGTGGCGGCCTCGGCCAGCCGGGGGTTGCCGGCCGCAATCGCCTCGGCGATGGCGGCGTGCTCCGCGGCGGCGGCGGTAAGCCGTTCGGCGTCGTCGGCCGCCAGCCGGCGGACCCTGACCAGATGGACGCGCAGGCTGCGCATCGCCTGGGCGAGGTAGGAATTGTGGATGGCGGCGTCGATGGCCCCGTCCAGCCGTCCGACCAGTCCGTAATAGTCGTGCCGGGCGGGATCCTCGCCGCTGATCAGTTCCGGGGCACGGCACAGTTCGTGGTGGAGCTGTTCGAAGGTCGCCGCATCGCCGCGTTCGGCGGCCAGAGCCGCGGCCTTGCCCTCGAGGGTTTCGCGGAGTTCGAAGAGTTCGTCGATGTCTTCCAGCGAGATGTCGGTGACGACGACGCCGCGGCCGCCCGCCGTCGTCGTGAGGCCCTCCGCGGTGAGCCGGCTGAGGGCCTCCCGCAGCGGGGTGCGCGAGATGCCGAGCCGCTCGGACTGCTCCACTTCCGCGAGCACCGTCCCGGGCAGCAGACGCCATTCGATGATGTCCTCACGCAGGGCGGCATAGGCCCTATCGCTGGCGCGCATCCTGCCTCCTTCATTGGCTGACGATGTTCAGTGTATACATGGAAGTCACATTTGCCCAGCATTTGTGCGAGATTCCCGACCTGGACCCCCGGATGATGGCATTTGTGTATACACAAGCCTTGTGCGGAGCACCCGGCCGGGGCTACCATGAGCTCCATCACATCGTCGTGGACGGGACTCATTTTCATGGTTACGAAGAATTACCAGGACAGCTACGAACGCAGCCTGGCGAAACCCGAAGAATTCTGGCTGGAAGCCGCCGGGAAGGTCTCGTGGTCTGCACCGCCGCAGCGTGCCCTCGATTCCAGCAGGGCGCCGTTGTACGACTGGTTCCCTGACGGCGTCCTCAACACGTGCTACAACGCGCTGGACCGCCATGTGGCGGCGGGGCGGGGCGCGCAGGATGCCCTGATCTACGATTCCGCCATGCTCGGCACGCAGCAGCGCTACAGCTATGCGGAGCTGACGGACCTCGTCGCACGGTTCGCGGGTGTCCTGCGCAGCCAGGGCGTGGGCAAGGGCGACCGCGTCGTGATCTACATGCCGATGATCCCCGAGGCGGCCATCGCCATGCTTGCCACGGCCCGGCTCGGCGCCGTGCACTCCGTTGTCTTCGGCGGCTTCGCCCCCAAGGAACTCGCCGCGCGCATCCGCGACGCCAGGCCTGCCGTGGTGGTCACGGCATCCGGCGGCATCGAACCCTCGCGTCGGATCGAATACCTCCCCGCCGTCGCGGAAGCGCTCGGCCTGGCCGGAGCGTCGGACACGCCGGTTCTCGTCAAAGCCAGGGAAGGCTTCGCCGCCTCAATCGCCGGGCACACCGGCTGGCTGGACTGGGACGCCGAGATGGCCACCGCCGCGCCCGCCGCACCGGTTGACGTCAAGGCCACCGATCCGCTCTACATCCTGTACACCTCGGGAACCACCGGCGCCCCCAAGGGCGTCGTGCGGGACAACGGCGGCCACGCCGTGGCGCTCAGCTGGACCCTGGAGAACATCTACGACGTCGGCCCCGGCGACGTGATGTGGACCGCCTCCGACGTCGGCTGGGTCGTGGGGCACTCCTACATCGTGTACGGGCCGCTGCTGGCCGGGGCCACGACCGTCATCTACGAGGGCAAGCCCGTGGGCACGCCCGACGCCGGCGCGTTCTGGCGGGTGATCCAGGACCACAAGGTCAACGTGCTCTTCACCGCGCCGACCGCCCTGCGGGCCATCCGGAAGGCGGACCCTGAGGCGAAGCTGCTGGGGAAGTACGACATCTCCAGCCTGCGCACCCTTTTTGCCGCGGGCGAGCGGCTGGACACCGACACCTTCCACTGGGCCTCGCGGACCCTGGGCGTCCCGGTGGTGGACCACTGGTGGCAGACCGAGACCGGCTGGGCCATCTGCGCGAACCCCCGCGGGCTGGACGGGCTGCCCATCAAGGCAGGCTCGCCCAGTGTGCCGATGCCCGGCTTCAAGCTGAACATCGTCGACGGATCGGGCGAGGACGTCGAGGCCGGGACGGAGGGCAACATCGTCCTGGCGCTGCCGCTGCCGCCCGGCACGCTGACGACGCTGTGGGGCGACGACGAGCGCTACATTTCTTCCTACCTGCAGGCGTTCGAGGGCTACTACGCCACCGGCGATTCCGGCTACCGGGATGAGGACGGCTATCTCTTCGTGATGGGCCGCACCGACGACATCATCAACGTTGCCGGCCACAGGCTCTCCACCGGGGCCATGGAACAGGTGATCGGCCAGCACCCTGCCGTGGCCGAGTGCGCCGTGATCGGGCTCGCGGACCCGTTGAAGGGCCAGCGTCCCAGCGGTTACGTGGTGCTGAAGTCAGGCGTCGACGTGCCCGAGGAGATCCTGGTCAAGGACCTGATCGCGCTGGTCCGGCGGGACATCGGGGCCGTGGCTGACTTCAAGCACGTCACCGTGGTGGAGGCGCTGCCCAAGACCCGCTCCGGAAAGATCCTGCGCAAGACCATGCGCCAGATCGCCGACGGCGACGAGTACGTGGTGCCCTCGACGATTGAGGACGCCGGTGTGATCGACCAGCTCATCGGAACCCTGCGTCCGGCCGCCGCGGGGGAGTAGCCTCCCGGGACATGGTTGCCGGGTCAGGCAAGGCGTGCGGCACCGCAGCGGGGTCCCAGCACCCGCCGCGGCGGGTGCTGGGACCCCGTTGCTGCGGGTGGGCAGCTGGGGAGCAGCGGGGTTACGACAGCCGTGTCACGCTGAGCAGGCTTTTGGATCCTCCGTCGGCTCCGACGGCGTGATTCCGCTGCCGGGGCAGGGCGGCCGCGCCGAAAGTCTGGGCTGAGTGAAGGGTTACTTCCGGCTGCCGCAGTCCTCCCCGATAGGGGCAGTTAATTTGGCGGTATCCGTCGACACTGAGTAAGAAGCGCCCGCTCAGCTTTGCCTCCAGCGGTATTCGTTCTCCGGCCGGCCGGGGGCGCCGTAGCGCGCCGTCCGGGTGACCGTGCCGGCGTCGGCGAGGTATTCCAGGTAGCGCCGGGCGGTTACCCGTGACATGCCGAGCGCGTCCATCACTTCGCTCGCCGACACGGCCCCGGACTGCAGCTTCATAAAGTCCTGCACCGCCTCCAGCGTGGACGCCGCCAGCCCCTTGGGCAGCGGCAGCTCCGAGGGGGCCCGCAGGCTGGCGAAGGCCTGGTCCACCTCGCTCTGCGACGCCCCGGGACCGGCATGCCCGGCGGCGGGGGAGGCCAGCTGCTCCCGGAACTGCCGGTAGCTGCTGAGCTTGTCCGCGAACGTGGCAAAGGTGAAGGGCTTGATCAGGTACTGGACCACGCCCGTGGCCACCGCGCTGCGGACAATGTTCAGTTCCCGGACCGCTGTGATGGCGATGATGTCCGCAAACAGCCCGGCGGCACGCATGCGGCGCGCGATGTCCAGGCCGTGCAGGTCCGGCAGGTTCATGTCCAGCAGCACCAGGTCCACCGGGGCGCCCGCAGCCGCGAATTCCGTCAGCAGCCGCAGCGCGGACTGTCCGTCCGGGGCCGATCCAGCCAGCGTGAATCCCTCCAGCCGGCCGACATAGGCGGCGTGGGCTGCTGCTGCGATGGGCTCGTCCTCGACGACCAGTACACGGATGGTGCTCATTGCTGTCCCTCGGTGGTCAGTGATGCCGCCGGCGATAGCGCCGGTTGAATGGTCGGCGAAGCAGTTGGCAGTGTGACGCGGAACAGCGCCCCGGCGGGGCTCGTGATTGTCATGGTGCCGCCGAGCCGCTGCACCGCCTGGCGGACCAGGGCCAGGCCGAGGCCCCGGCCGAACGGCCCCGGTGTCTTGGTGCTGAAGCCGTGCCGGAAGATGTCCTCCACGGCCTGCGGATCGATCCCGGGACCGCTGTCCTCCACGGTGATTTCAAGGGTCCCGGGGGTCGCTGCCACCGTGAGCTCCACAAGTTTCGGGGCCGGCGCCTCGGCGGCGGCGTCGATGGCGTTGTCCAGGAGGTTGCCGAGGATCGCCACCAGGTCCTGCACGGCAAGCCCGGTTACCGGGGACGGGCCATGCCCGTCCCCCGGGGTGTGGAGGGTCAGTTCGACGCCCCGTTCGTGCGCCTCCGCGGCCTTGCCCATGATGAGGGCCCCGAGGACGGGTTCGTCGATGGAGCTGACGAGGTCATCGGTCAGCCGCTGGCTGAGCTCAAGGTCCTGGGTGGCGAAGTCCAGGGCTTCAGTGCCGCGTCCGAGTTCCATCAGGGAAACGATGGTGTGCAGCCGGTTGGCATGCTCGTGGGTCTGGGCGCGCAGGGCGTCGGAGAGCGTGCGCATGGTCTCCAGTTCGCTGCCGAGCGACTCGATCTCGGTGCGGTCGCGGATGGTGGCCACGGTGCCGTACACGGCCGTATTCGTGCGGCCGCCGGCGGAACCGGGCCCGACGGCCGGCCCCTGGTTCACCACGAGGACCCGCGGGCCGGTCAGGTGGATCTCGTCGAGCGCGGTGCGGCCCGATTCGAACAGTTCCCGCAGGCTGGGGGCCAGCGGGAGCGACTTGAGTGATAGGGCCTCCTGCTGTCCGCCGCCGACTGATGCCCCTGCGCCGCCGGCCGGCGTTCCTGCGCCGTCGGATGAGAGCGGTGTGAGCCCCAGCAGTTCGGCGGCCTGGTCGTTGTACATCACGACTTTGCCCTTCGGATCGACCAGGATGACGCCCTCGCGGACCGAGTGGAGGACCGATTCGTAGTAGGCGAAGAGCTGGGCGAGCTGCTCCGGACCCCAGCCGCGCGTCACCCGCCGCAGGTACCGCCCCAGCAGCCAGGAAGCCAGCGATCCGCCCGCGAGCAGGGCCAGCCCGATGGCTAAGAGCGCGGGCAGTCTGCCGGAGACGGCGATGTCCACGGTGTGGACGGTGACGCCGGCGGCGACCAGCGCCCGCACGGTGCCGCCCGCGTCCTTGACCGGCGCGATGGTGCGGACGGAGGGGCCGAGCGTGCCGGCCGTGATCTCGGTGAAGACCTTGCCGTCCAGGGCCGCATCGATCGAACCGATGTAGGGCTTGCCCAGTTCCTCGTTCCGGGGGTGGGTCCACCGGGTGCGGTCCGGCGCCATGATCGTGATGAAATCCGCGTTCGCGTCCGCCATGACTTTCATCGCGTAGGGCTGCAGCAGCGCGGAGGGATCCGGCGCGCCCGCCGCTTCCAGCACCAGGGGGCTGTCGGCCACGGCGGTCGCGACGGCGGCCATCCGCCGGCCCGCCTCGTCATAGGCGTGGTCGCGTGCGTCAACGAACGTGGCTGTGCCAACGACCGCCGTCAGGCTCAGGATGAACAGCAGATGGGCCACAAACAGCCGTCGGGCAATACTCCAGCGGTGGATCATCCACACCTTCCATGACCAATATGAACGCAACGGTGATGCGCGTCACGGCATCCCCAATGATGGTGGAACACGCAGAACGGACGCGATGGGCCCACAGCCTGTGCCGCACCGACGTCCAGCCTATCCAAGGAGAACACCATGACCTCTCAAAGAGGAGAGTCGGCGGCACTCGCCGCGACGCCGGTCAAGAAACGCAAGGGGCTCGACAAGTCCCATTATCTCTATATGGCGGTCATCGTGGCCGTCGTCCTCGGCGCCCTGGTCGGGCTGATGTTCCCGGAGGTCGGCAAGTCCCTGAAGCCGCTGGGCGACGGTTTCATCAAACTCATCAAGATGATGATCGGCCCGGTCATCTTCTGCACCATTGTTCTCGGCATCGGTTCCATCGCCAAGGCGGCCACGGTCGGCAAGGTCGGCGGCCTGGCACTGGGCTACTTCATGGTGATGTCCACCTTCGCACTGGCCATCGGCCTGGTCGTCGGTAACCTGATCCACCCGGGAGAGGGCCTCAAGCTCGCGCCTTACGACCCGAACAAGAAGGCGGCCGCGGACAGTACGGTCGACTTCCTGCTCGGCATCATCCCGGGCGACATCCCGGTCCTGCCGACCCTTCTCGCCGCGATCCTGGTCGGCTTCGCCCTGCAGCGGATGGGCGCACAGGGGACTCCGATCCTCAGGGCCGTCGGCTACGGCCAGGCCCTCGTGTTCCGCATCCTCGTCATGATCATGTGGCTGGCCCCGCTCGGAGCGTTCGGCGCGATCGCCGCCGTCGTCGGTGCCACCGGCGTGCAGGCCATCTTCAGCATGGCCACACTGATGGTCGCCTTCTACATCACCTGCGCCCTGTTCATCGTCGTGATTCTCGGCGGGCTGCTCAAGATCGTCGCCGGCGTCAGCATCTTCCGGCTGATGAAGTACCTCGGCCGCGAATACCTGCTCATCTTCTCCACCTCATCCTCCGAAGCCGCGCTGCCCCGGCTGATCGCGAAAATGGAACACCTCGGGGTGTCCAAGCCGGTCGTTGGCGTCACGGTCCCCACCGGCTATTCCTTCAACCTCGACGGCACGGCCATCTACCTGACCATGGCTTCGCTGTTCGTGGCCAACGCCATGGGCACTCCGCTGGACCTGGGCGCCCAGGTGTCGCTGCTGATCTTCATGATCATTGCCTCCAAGGGTGCCGCAGGCGTCACCGGTGCCGGCCTGGCCACGCTGGCTGCCGGACTCCAGGCGCATGCGCCGCAGCTCCTCGGCGGCGTGGGCATGATCGTCGGCATCGACCGCTTTATGTCCGAGGCCCGGGCGCTGACCAACTTCACCGGCAACGCCGTGGCCACCGTGCTGATCGGCACCTGGGTCAAGGAGATCGACGGCGGACAGGTCGAGCGTGTCCTCTCCGGCAACGAGCCCTTCAACGAACAGACCATGATCGCCGCACACGATGCACACGCGGAGGAAGCGGCTCCGGAAAAGCCCGTTCTGGCCAACGCCTGAGCTGTACCGACCCCCGCCAATGACTGGCCAGGACCGCCCGGACGCGCACCAGCGTCCGGGCGGTTTTTCGCGCCGTGACAGGAACCTTCGACTTCTACCAGAGGGTTGAGGCTCAAAGAATGGCCGCTGTCAAGGTCCACGGAATACCGTGTCGGGCGCTGTAGCCTTGGGAGGAATAAGACCGGCCCTGGACGTCCAGCGGCAGCAAGACCAGGCATGAGAATCACCGTCATCGAAAGTGTGGATAGATACGTGAGCAGCGAACAGGGTTCAGCAACTCTGGAAGGCACCGAACTCGATCTGGAAGACGCCGTCATGGGCCCCACCGGGCGCCCGCAACGCGACTTTCCGGAGCCCGCTCCGCTGTCCTCCCACGGTCCGGCGCGGGTCATCGCCATGGTCAACCAGAAGGGCGGAGTGGGCAAAACGACCTCCACGATCAACCTTGCGGCCGCGCTGGCGGAATTCGGCCGCCGCGTGCTCGTCGTGGACTTCGACCCGCAGGGTGCCCTTTCCGCTGGCCTCGGCATCAACCCGCACGAACTGGATCTCACGGTCTACAACGTCCTGATGGACCGCAAGGTTGACATCCGTGACGCCATCCACCAGACCGGCGTGGAAAACCTGGACCTGCTCCCGGCCAACATCGACCTCTCCGCCGCGGAGGTCCAGCTCGTCAACGAGGTGGCCCGCGAACAGGTGCTGGACCGGGCCCTGAAAAAGGTTGAGGATGACTACGACGTCGTCCTGATCGACTGCCAGCCGTCGCTGGGACTGCTCACCGTGAATGCACTGACCGCCTCCCACGGCGTGATCATCCCGCTGATCTGCGAGTTCTTCGCGCTGCGCGCGGTGGCGCTGCTGGTGGAGACCATCGACAAGGTCCAGGACCGCCTGAACCCGCGGCTGCAGGTCGACGGTGTCCTCGCCACCATGTACGACGCCCGCACGCTGCACAGCCGGGAGGTCATTTCCCGGCTGGTGGAGGCCTTCGGCGACAAGGTCTTCGAGACCGTTATTAAGCGCTCCATCAAATTTGCGGACGCCACCGTCGCGGCCGAGCCCATCACCAGCTATGCCGGCAACCACATCGGCGCCGACGCGTACCGCAACCTGGCCAAAGAGCTCATTTCGCGCGGCGGCGCGCCCTAGTCAGGGCCGTGGCAGATTCGGGTGCTCCCGCAGCGGGGCCGCACGCGCCGGCCGGGAAGAAGCCCGGGTTCGAGGTCCGGCTCGCCAACTTCACCGGCCCGTTCGACCTCCTGCTCGGACTGATTTCCAAGCACCAGCTGGACATCACCGAAGTGGCGCTGTCCACCGTCACCGATGAGTTCATCAAGTACATCAAGCGCCTGCAGAACCTGGGCGAGGAGTGGGCCCTGGATGAGGCCAGCGAATTCCTTGTCATCGCCGCCACGCTGCTGGACCTCAAGGCGGCCCGGCTGCTTCCTGCCGGCGAGGTGGAGGACGAGGAAGACATTGCCCTGCTCGAAGCCCGCGACCTGCTCTTCGCCCGGCTCCTGCAGTACAAGGCGTTCAAGCATGTGGCCGGCATGATGGGTGACACCCTTGAGCTGGAGGCCCGCCGGTACCCGCGGCAGGTCGCGCTGGAGGGCCACTTCGTGGCACTGCTGCCGGAGCTCCTCTGGCGGCACACCCCGCAGCAGTTCGCCGGCCTGGCCGAGGCCGCACTCAAGCCCAGGGAGGCCGCGCCCACCGAGGTCGGGCTTGCCCACCTCCACGGCACCCCGGTCAGCGTCAAGGAACAGGCCGAACTGCTGGGCCACCGGCTGCGGCTGGGCACGCCGCTCACCTTCCGGGCGCTGATCGCCGACGCCGAGTCCACCCTCGTGGTGGTGGCACGCTTCCTGGCGCTGCTGGAGCTGTTCCGGGATAAGGCGGTGGCCTTCGAACAGCTGCTCCCGCTCGGGGACCTGACGGTCCGCTGGACCGCCGGCGCCCAGGGCTGGAGCAGCGGAAACCTGAGTGAAGAATATGAGGAGCAGCCGTGAACCGCACCGGTACCGGAGATACAACCGGACACCCAGCCGGACACCCGACCCCTGTGGCACGGGCCGCCGGCGCAACAGCTGGCGCAGCCGCTGAGACAACCGCTGGCGCAGCCGCTGAGACACAGGCGGCAGCCGAAAACGACGACGGCCCCGACCTCGGCAGCCTCCCCGGCGGTGCCCGCGCCGCCCTCGAGGCCGTCCTGATGGTGATCGACCAGCCGGCGACGGCGACCGAGCTCGCCTCCGGCCTGAACCTGACCGTCGACGTCGTCGAGGGGCTGCTCGTGGAACTGCAGCGGGAGTATAACGGCTATACTGTTAATGCCCCGGATGTGGACGATGCCAGTGTCAACGGCTTCAGTCCCACCCCCCGGGGTTTTGAATTGCGGAATATTGCCGGAGGCTGGCGGATCTATTCGCGCACCGAGTTCGCCGATATCGTCGGCGGCTTCGTGCTGGAGGGACAGACAGCCAGGCTGACGCAGGCGGCGCTCGAAACGCTCGCCGTCATCGCTTACCGCCAGCCCGTATCAAGGGCGCGGGTGTCTGCAATTCGAGGAGTCAATGTTGACACTGTCGTGCGGACGCTGACGCAGCGGGGGCTGATCGAGGACTCGGGAACTGATCCTGAGTCCGGGGCCATCCTGTACCGCACGACGTCGTATTTCCTGGAGCGAATGGGAATCGGCTCGGTCGCGGAATTGCCGCAACTTTCACCCCATCTTCCGGGGCTGGAAGGCATCGAAGAGTTCTATGAGGCAGGAAGAATGTAGGCAGGAACAACTGCCTGCGCACGGATATCAAACCAGGGCAGAGGCTTTTTGCCCCAGCCGGCGGGGGTTGTCGGGAGACAGCGGCCGTTGGCCAACAAACGAAGGACGGGTCATGACACAGGCGGGACGCCAGGGTTCACCACGTAACAGTTCGGGACGTAACAGTGCCGGACAAAGCAGTGCCGGACAAAGCAGAGCGCAGGGCTCCGGCCGCGGCGCACAGGGCGGCGCAGGCCGCAGCGGCGGAGCCGACTACAAGGGCGGCTCAGCCCGCGGCGCGCAGGGCGCAGGAAGCCGCAGCGGGGGAGCGGGCTTCAAGGGCGGCGCAGACCGCCCGTTCAAGCGGCCCAAGCCCCGCGAAGAAGCCTTCATCGACCCGGACCTGCAGGGACCCGACGGCGTGCCCGCCGGCAAGCCCGCGTCCGGTGACTGGAAGTCCAAGGCGCCCTCCGGCAAGGAGGCAGCCCGCAAGGCTGCCGCCCGCAAACCCGGCTTCGGCAAGGCCCCCGGCACTCCGGGAGCGCTCAAGCCCAAGCCGCGCACCGGCGCCCCGAAGACGGCCGGCGCACGCGCGTTCGGCAGCGAACGCTTCGGCCAGAACCTCGGGCCCGTGCGCAAGCCGGCCCGCAAGCGCGGACCCCGCGCCGATGTGCCCCAGTCCGAGGTGCACGACCAGGACGGCATCCGCCTGCAGAAGGTCATGGCCTCGGCCGGCGTCGCCTCACGGCGGGTCTGCGAAGAAATGATCGCCGAGGGCCGGGTTGAAGTCGACGGCCAGGTCGTCACCGAGCTTGGCGTCCGCGTCGACCCGAAGACCGCCGTGATCCACGTCGACGGCCTCCGCATCCAGCTGGACGAGAACATGGTCTACATGGTGTTCAACAAGCCCAAGGGCGTTGTCTCCACGATGGAAGACCCGGACGGGCGTCCGTGCATCAGCGACTTCGTGCGCAACAGCCACGGCGAACGCCTGTTCCACGTCGGACGCCTCGACGTCGCCACCGAGGGTCTGCTGCTGCTGACCAACGACGGCGAACTCGCCAACCGTCTGACGCACCCCTCCTACGAAGTCCCCAAGACCTACCTCGTGCAGGTCCGCGGGCCGTTCCCGCAGGGCATCGGCGCCGAGCTCAAGGCCGGCGTCGAACTCGAGGACGGCATCGCGTCGGTGGACTCCTTCAAGCTTGTGGACTCCACACCGGGGCACGTGCTGATCGAGGTCGTACTGCACTCGGGCAAGAACCGGATCGTCCGGCGTCTTTTTGACGCCGTCGGGTTCCCGGTGCTTCGCCTGGTCCGCGTAAAGGTTGGTCCCATCGGCCTGGGCGACCAGCGCCAGGGCAGCATCCGCAACCTCGGCAGGCAGGAAGTCGGCCACCTGCTGGCATCCGTAGGGCTGTAGGCATGTCCGCCTTTCGCACCCACGGCCGCGGCCACCTCAACGGTCCGGTGGTGGTCGTGGGGACCGGGCTCCTGGGCACCAGCATCGGGCTGGGGCTGCGGGGCCGCGGAGTGGCAGTCTTCCTCTCCGACCCTTCGCCCACCAACCAGGCCGTCGCCGTCGACATCGGCGCAGGCCTGCCTTTGGCGCGCCTTGACGGCGAACAGCCGGAACTCGTGGTCGTCGCCGCACCGCCGGATGTCACGGCGGATGTGGTGGAACGCGCCCTCGCGGACTACCCCCAGGCCACCGTCGTGGACATCGCCAGCGTGAAGGCCGGCATCCAGGCCGAGCTCCGCAGCCGCGGCGCCGACCTCAGCCGCTACGTAGGCACCCACCCGATGGCGGGCCGGGAAAAGTCGGGCCCCGTCGCTGCCCGCGGCGAGCTCTTCACCTCCATGCCGTGGGTCCTTTGCCCGTCCGGGGAGACACAGCCCCAGGCTCTGCAGGCAGCGCGCGCGCTGGCTGTGGACCTCGGCGCCGTCGTGTCCGAATTCGGGGCCGAGGAACACGACGAGGCGGTGGCGCTCGTCTCGCACGTACCCCAGGTGGTGTCCTCACTCGTGGCCAGCCGGCTGCAGGGCACCCCCCTGCATGCGCTGTCCCTCGCCGGCAACGGACTGCGGGACGTCACCCGGATCGCGGCGAGTGATCCAACCCTCTGGGTGCAGATCCTCGGCGCGAACGCGGAGAAGGTCGTGGAGATCCTGCACGGCGTCCGCGAGGACCTCAACCGGGTCATCGGCACGCTCGAGAACCCGACAGCGCCCGGTGCCCGGCTCGATCTTGCCCAGCTGATCAGCGAAGGCAACGCCGGCCAGTCCCGCATTCCGGGCAAGCACGGCGGACCCCCGCAGGCGTACTCCTGGCTGACCGTCCTGGTGGATGACACCCCGGGGCAGATCGCCAGGCTCCTGACGGAGATCGGCGAGATCGGCGTCAACCTCGAGGACCTCCGGCTGGACCACTCCTCGGGACAGAACGTGGGCATGGTGGAGATCTCCGTGCTGCCGAACAAGCACGAACTGTTAATCGAAGCCCTCAATGACCGTGGATGGCGGGTACTCCAGTAATGACCCAGGAACTTATTGAAACCGTGGACATCCTCCGCCCCGGAAAAAGCCTCGTCGTAGCCATCGACGGACCGTCCGGATCGGGCAAGTCCAGCGTCAGCAAAGAGGTGGCACGCCGGCTCAAGCTGGCGTACCTCGACACCGGCGCCATGTACCGTGCGCTGACCTGGCTCTGCCTGGACAGCGGCACGGACCTGGACGACGGCGCCGCCGTGGAGGCCGCCGCCAGGAGCCTTCCACTGGAAATCAGCACGAGCCCGCTGGAGGAATACGTCCGCGTCGGCGGCACCGATGTTACGCTCGCGATCCGCGAGCCGGCGATCTCCGCCGCCGTCAGCGCCGTCGCCACCACCCTCGGTGCCCGCACCGAACTGATCCGCCGGCAGCGCGAACTGATCGACAAGCACCACCACCGCATGGTGGTCGAAGGCCGGGACATCACCACCGTCGTCGCGCCCCACGCCGAAGTGCGGATGCTGCTCACCGCGAGCGAAGAGGCGCGGCTGCGCCGCCGGGGCATCCAGCTCGGCGGCAGCCAGAACGCCGAACAGCTTGCGGCGCAGGTCACCCAGCGCGACGCGAAGGACTCAACCGTGGTGAACTTCACCCGGGCCGCCGACGGGGTGGTGACGCTGGACTCCTCGGAGCTCGACTTCGCCGAAACCGTCGACGCCGCGCTCAGCATTGTGCACGGCATCGTCAACCACCAGGCCATCAACCGTGACTGACGCGGGGCAGCCGGCCCGGGTTCCGGCGATGGCGCAGGTCCCGGCCCGGTGGACCACTCTGTGGAGCCGGCCCGTGGGCTGGCTGCTGGACCATGTCCTCTACCGGACCTCGGTCACTGGGCGGTCAAACGTCCCGGCCACCGGTCCGGTGATCTTCGCCGGCAACCACATCAGTTTCCTGGACGGACCCGTGATGTTCGGGGCGTCGCCGCGTGCCATGCACATCCTGGTCAAGAAAGAAATGTTCGCCGGCTTCCTCGGCCGCGTGCTCCAGGCCTCCGGCCAGCTTGCGGTGGACCGCGCGGGCGACCGGGGGGCTCTCCTCACGGCCAAGGGGGTGCTCGACGCAGGGCGGTGCGTCGGGATCCTTCCCGAAGGCACGCGCGGCAGCGGCGAAGCCTCCGCCATCAACAACGGGGTCGCCTGGCTCGCGCTGAATTCCGGCGCGACCGTGGTCCCCGTGGCCATCCTGGGCACCCGCATGGGCGGCGAACACCTCGACGCCGTTCCCCGGCTCCGCCGCAAGCTGCACGTCAGCTTCGGCGGTGCCCTCAACGTCAGCCGCAGGCCCGGCGAGACCGGGCGTGTTTCAATGGACAGGGCCGGAACCGAGATCCGCGCCGCGCTGGCCCGCCATGTCCAGGACTCGATCCAAAGAACCGGGCAGCCCTTGCCCGACGCGGATTCCCCGCAAGAACGTCATGAAGCAGTAGCCGGGACGCCGGCAGATCACCCCATAAGGAAAGTGCAATGAGCGATACGACTCAAACCTCCGGCCAATTCGGCGCCGGCGAAGACGAATACACGCCCACCGGCACGGACCAGGTGGCCGAGCACCTCGCCGCCCTGGACGATGAAGAAGCAGAGGTCCGCGCGGCCTCCCTCCGGGCCGGCCTGGAGGACTACGAGCTGGATGAAGACGACGCCGCCCTCCTGAGCGGCGAGTATGAGGACGAGGACTTCGACGGCCCGGTCAAGCTGGACCCGGTCCTGGCCATCATCGGCCGGCCCAACGTGGGCAAATCCACGCTGGTGAACCGGATCCTCGGCCGCCGCGAAGCCGTGGTGGAAGACACCCCCGGCGTCACCCGTGACCGGGTGATGTACTCGGCCACCTGGAACGGCCGGAACTTCACGGTCGTCGACACCGGCGGCTGGGAGCACGATGCCCGCGGCATCCACGCCCGCGTCGCCGAACAGGCCGAAATGGCCGTGGAGCTCGCCGACGCCGTGCTGTTCGTCGTGGACTCCGCCGTCGGCGCCACCGCCACGGACGAAGCCGTCGTGAAGATGCTCCGCAAGTCCAAGAAGCCGGTCATCATGGTGGCCAACAAGGTGGACGACTTCGCGCAGGAAGCCGACTCGGCACGGCTCTGGGGCCTTGGCTTCGGCGAACCGTACCCGGTCTCGGCACTGCACGGCCGGGGCGTCGCCGACCTCCTGGACCACGTGATGGACACCCTGCCCGAGTTCTCCACGATCGAAGGCCTGGAACGCTCCGGCGGTCCGCGCCGCATCGCGCTGATCGGGCGTCCGAACGTCGGCAAGTCCTCGCTGCTGAACAAGCTGGCCGGCTCCGAGCGCGTCGTCGTGGACAACACTGCCGGCACCACGCGTGACCCGGTCGATGAGTTCATCGAACTCGGCGGCCGCACCTGGCGTTTCGTGGACACTGCCGGCATCCGCCGCCGCCAGCACATGGCACAGGGCGCCGACTTCTACGCCTCCCTGCGCACGCAGAGCGCCCTCGAAAAGGCGGAGGTCGCCGTCGTGCTCCTCGCGGTGGACGAAGTCCTCAGCGAGCAGGACGTCCGCATCCTGCAGCTCGCCATCGAATCCGGCCGTGCCCTGGTCCTCGCCTTCAACAAGTGGGACCTGCTGGATGACGAGCGCCGCAGCTACCTGGAACGTGAAATCGAGCAGGACCTGGCCCACGTGGCGTGGGCGCCGCGCGTCAACATCTCGGCGCTGACCGGGTGGCACAAGGACAAGCTGGTCCCGGCCCTCGACACCGCCCTGGAAAGCTGGGACAAGCGCATTTCCACCGGCCGGCTCAACGCCTTCCTGGGCGAGCTGGTTGCCGCGCACCCGCACCCGGTCCGCGGCGGAAAGCAGCCCCGCATCCTCTTCGGCACCCAGGCCTCCAGCCGCCCGCCGAAGTTCGTGCTCTTCACCACCGGGTTCCTGGACCCGGGCTACCGCCGCTTTATCACCCGCCGGCTCCGCGAAACCTTCGGTTTCGAGGGCACGCCGATCGAGGTCAACATGCGTGTGCGGGAAAAGCGCGGCAAGAAGCGTTAATTCCGACACACCTTGCCCGTGACATGCAGAAGGTGTCACGGGCACCCTCCGGAATCGTGTAAGCTTTTGGAGGTGGTTCGGCCGGACTGCTCAGATGAAATCTTTTGGAAATCCACGAGAATTTCATCCAGAGCGGAGAACGGCGGAACTAACGGGCTGTAGCGCAGCTTGGTAGCGCACTTGACTGGGGGTCAAGGGGTCGCAGGTTCAAATCCTGTCAGCCCGACCAATTAGGGCCGTTTTCCGGTGTAGACACTGGGAAACGGCCCTTTTGTCGTTTCCGGGTCAGGCGCTCTTTGGGGACATTTTGGGGACATTGCCTAGGGTGCGCTGCCGGTTCAGGGCTTCTGTCCGGGCGCTTTCGAGGGCGCGGGATACCTCGTCCAGCCGGTCCGGCCACAGGTGGCCGTACGTGTTCAGGGTTTCCGTGGCGTCCTTGTGTCCGAGCATCTGCTGCACCACTTTGACGTCGGCCCCGGCGGCTATCGCTGCGCTGGCGGCGGTGTGGCGCAGCTTGTGCGGGGTCAGGCCCATCGCCGCTAGGTCGGCGTCATCAACTGCGAGGTTGAACACCCGGGTCCTCCAGTTGTGGTCGTGGATGGGGCCCCCGCGTGCGGCCTGGAACACGAAGGCGTCCTGTGGCTGGCCTGCGGTGAGCTGCTGCATCTCGGCGACGAGGAAGCGGGGCAGCGGAACGGCCCGTTTCTCGTGCGTCTTGGGGGTTCCCAGTACTCTCTTGCCGTCCTTGTCCACTGTCCATGTTTCCGCGATCCGGGCGCGGGCCCGCATGAGGTCCAAACCTGAGACACGCAGGGCCAAAGCTTCGTTGATGCGGAGTCCGGTATAGGCGAGCATATAGACGAGCGCGCGGTCCGTTTCGTCTCCGGCCTTGTCATGTGCTGCCATGGCGAGCGCCTCCACCTGCTCGTGGCTGAGGTAGACGTGTTCCGGGGCCGTGACTCGGGGCAGCCGGACGCCGGCTGCGGGATTCCGGGGTATCCGGTCCGTGTCCACCGCCCATCCCAGCACAGCGGACGCCACGGTGTGGATGTGGTCCACGGATGAGGCGCTGAGGGGCCGGTTCATGGTGCCGGCCGGTTCGTACTCTGCCGGGTCGGTCCCTCTGACTTTGTACCGGGCCGGGGCTGTGCCGTTGCTTAAGCCGGTGATCCACGCGGCGACCTGGGGTTTCGAGATGGTGCCGATTCTCCGGGGCCCCCACTGCGGCAGGACATAGCTGCGCAGTTCGCGCTCGTACCGGCGGTATGTGGCCGGCTTGATGTCCAGTCTCGTGCTGAGCCATTCCGCGGCGACGTCGGCGAACATGGTCTCGGCGTGTTCGGGCGGCCGGTAGGTGCCGGCCCGCAGGTCGTTTTCTGTTTTCGCGACCCATTGCTCGGCGTCGGGCTTGCGCTGGAATCGCTTGGACCGTCTCTTCTTGGCCTGCTCTGTTCCGTCTTCCCACCAGTAGACCTTCCAGCGGGACCCTTTGCCGTGGTTCGGCGTCTTGACCTTGTCGGCTGTGAGCCACTGGTCTTCTATCCATGCGCGTGCCATGTCAGCCTTCCGCGTCTTTTACGGGGGGCTGGGAAAGAAGACGTGGCTCGCCGTTCTCGTCCCATAGGTACCGCGTCATGTTGAAGAGCAAAAGCTGGGTCCATTCCAGGCGCTCCTGATGGTCAACGTAGGGCTTGAGCTTTTCGTGGAAGTCTTCGGGATGACGTTCCCGCAAGTAGTCGCTGTACTGCTCCAGCCGTTCACCGGCTTCTCGAACTGCCTGGCCTAGCCGTCCTTCCTCGTCGGTAATCCTGTTGATTGCCTGGAAGGCCGCCTGCTGTGCTGCCTCCTGCGCTGCCATCAGGATGCTCCCGGCGGTGTCGTCATCGACCATTCGGGCGGCCATGCGCCATGGGTCACCCTCCAGGATTTGGGCGAGCAGGATGGCCTCGTTGAGACTGACAGGGCGCGCAAGGTTCTCGATGCGCTGTATCTGCTGCTGGAACAGCGGTAGGCCGGCTTCAGTTGCTCGGCGGGCAAGTTCGGTCTGCGACATTTCAAAATCAAGACGACGACGGGCAAGCGACTTCGCGAAAGCTGTCTCCCAAGGGAGGGCAGACGTTCGGTTCTTAGGGTTTTCTGCCTGTTTCATGTTGTCACAGTACACGCTGGTGTTGTCACCTGCTACAACGCGTTGTATCTAGGGGCATCCTGTAGTTACATCGGGGTGTTGCGGTTCGCAACAAAACGGAGGGACCGGTTGGTGCAGATCGAAACAGAACGAAGAATGACTGCGGGCATGTTGACCACCGCTGATCTGGCGGAGCGTTGGCAGGTGCCGGCCCGGACTCTTGGGCAGTGGCGCTATGAACGGCGGGGGCCCGCGTACGTGAAGATCGGCGGTGCCGTCCGCTATCGCGTCGCCGACGTCGAAACCTACGAAAACGAACACATTGTGGGTGTCCGGTGAATCAGGGGGCTGGGGCCTGGCGGCGGTCCAGGATGAGGCCAGCACAAGAAAACCCCCAAAGCCGGGAAGCAGTGGGGGCGGTAAATCTTGAACTATCTACGAGTCTAGCCCGCCGGCGGCTGGCGTCGCTTCGCTGCCCGCCGTTGGAAGACGGACGCCGGGACACATTGGACCCGTGCCCCGAATCCTTCCGGCTGGCTCCGGTGCAGTTCGGGCTCAACGGGGGCGAGTTGATGGCGGAGACACTGCGCCTGGAACGGGCGGGCTGGCGTCCGTGGGAGGTCCGGGCACGCCTGGGTGCCTGGTGTGGGAGTGGCCGCGCATGAGCTACCAATTCGCGCCGGTGACGGAACCAGAACGGGGCTCCGTAGTTACGGAGTTCGGGGAAGCCGGGCGGGATGCTCGCGATGATCTGGTGGACGTTTCGGCAGCGTTCCGCGTTCCCCGGACAGAGGGGGCAGGAACGGGGAACGCTACGCCGGCGGTGATTTACGGCGACGTGGCCGGTCTGCTCGCCGGTACGCTGCCTGAGCCTCCGGCTCCGTCGCACCTGATCCGTAGCGACGGTGCGGCGGTGTTCTATTCAGGGCAGGTCAATATGCTGTTTGGTGAGCCGGAGTCGGGCAAGACGTGGGTTGCGTTGGCGGCCGTTGCGGAGGCACTGGGTCGCGGATGTTCTGCTGCTGTGGTGGACCTCGACCATAACGGGATGGCGTCAACCGTCACCCGGTTGTTGGGTTTGGGGGCCCCGGTGCCAGCTTTGTCTGACTTGGGCGTGTTCCGGTACAAGGAACCTGAGGACAAGGCTGACCTCATGGCGACAGTTGCGGACCTGCGCGTTTGGGTTCCGTCCGTCGTCGTGATGGACAGCGTCGGGGAACTGCTGCCGGTGCTGAACCTCAACTCCAATAGCCCGGATGATTTCACTATCGCCCATACTCACGCGCTCAAGCCCTTGGCGCGTGCCGGCTGCTGCGTCATAGTCATCGATCATGTTGCCAAGAATCCGGAGACCAAGGGCCCTACCGGTACGGCGGCGAAACTCCGGGCGATTGGCGGGGCGTCATTGCGCGTCCGGATCAAGGAGGCCTTCTCTCCGGGCCGTGGCGGTTCCTGCTATCTCGGAATACAGAAGGACCGGCACGGGGGTTTGCGGGCTTCAAGTCCTGGCGGCGAGAAGGAGCCGCTGGCCGGCACGTTCCGGCTGACCGCCGACGGGTCGTGGACGGTTTGGGCCCCGGTGTCGGGGGATGGGGTGCCGGAAGCTGTGCCAGGACCGGACCTTGCCAGTTTGAAGGCGCTTGATCCTAAGCCGGCATCCGTTCGTGACATCAAGGACCGTCTGGGCTGGGGCACTGATCGGGCGACCCGGACCTGGAGGGTTTACCGCCGGCAAGTTGAAGATACGGCCGGCTCGTGAGGTTGTTCCGTGTTCCGTGCCTGTTCCCGCGGAACCCGGAACAACAGCGCGCGGCGGGTGTTCCCCGTTCCCCGGCCCCATGTGCTGGGAACGCGGAACACGATGACGCGGCCGGACGTCGGCGCATCCGGAACCGGCGGGACAGAAATGCGAAGCAGCGGAAACGCCGGAAGATATTCAACGAAAAGGACGCAAAAATGAGTAGCACCCAAATTCAGCGCGACACGCTCGGCCTGATCCACGCTTACGCGACGGACCCGGCCGGCGCGATAGGGATGCTTTCCGGTCTGGACCCGGACGAGGTCCTCGAGCTCACGGTTTACCTGCTCGGGATGATGACGGCGGCCAGGACTGTCCGGACGGATCTGGGCTTGGGTGAGTGGGCCGCGCTGATGCTCCGGCACCTGCACGAGGAACCGGACCCGGCCGGCTCTGAGGATCCGGAATAATGCCGGCGCTCCCGGCGGCCGGCGACGGTAGTCTGGTCCCAACGCAACGGGCCCGCCGCAAACGGGCGGCCGGCGTAGGTGCCAACTGCCAACGGTCACGACGGGTTCTTCCGTTTCAATCCGCCCGCGGAACGGCACCGCCAGGAATGTGTGCCGCCAGCTGGGCACCGGTCAAGGTCAAGGGACGAGGGCGCTTTTGCGGGCGTCAAGTTCCAAGGAACCGGACCCGGTCCCGGACCGTGGAGCCCGCTTGGTGTTCTCAAATCACTTTCGCGCGCCGGGACTCGGCCGCATTCCCCTGCCCTTGAAAGGGTCACATCATGAGTGTTCGTATTGAGAATTTGCGGGCGGCCGCCGGCGCTGCCGCTAAAGAAGCCCGGACCATTGCCGAAAAAGCTGCCGACGCCGGCCGGGACCTGACGCCGGCCGAAAAATCCGCATATGACGGGCTCCGGACCACGGCCGTTGGGCACCTGGACGCGCTCAAGGCGGCGCAGTCGGACGAGGACATTCTGGCGCAGGCTCGGGCCCTCGCTGCGGGCATTGATGGGCCCGGCGGTTCCGGTGCCGGTGTTGACCGTCTTGCGCTGACCGGCCGCGGCCGGAAGGGTGCAGCTGCCGGGATCGCCAAGAAAATGCACGCCTATGGCGGGGACCCTGCCGGGCGGAAGGCTCTGGTGGAGACGGGCTCCGTGCTGACCTCCGTCCCGGTCACGGGTGACGCCGTGCCGCTGGGCCGGCCGGCGACGTCGGTCCTGGACTTCCTCCCGCTGATCCGCCGCGACTCGCCAACATTCAAAACAATGCGGCAGACCATGCGGACGAACAACGCGGCCGTGGTCCCGCCGGGCGGCACTAAGCCGCAGTCGGTGTATTCAATCGCCGGCGTGGACAACGAGCTGCAGGTGGTAGCTCACGTCTCCGAGCCTCTCGATAAGTATCTTTTGCAGGACTCCGCGAACCTTGAGCGGTTCATTGCGGACGAGATGCTTTACGGTCTGGGCCTGGGCGTGGAGGCAGAGATTCTGAACGGCGACGGCACGGCGGGCCATATCGCCGGCATCCTGTCCACGTCCGGGATTCAGGCGGTTGCCGCCGGTGCCGACGATGTCGTGACCCTGCGGGCGGCGCTTACTGCTCTGGAGGCCGCCGGCCATGAGGGTTCGGTGTTCATGCTCAACCCTGCCGATTGGGAGAAGATCGAAACCAAGCGGAACACGTCCGGGAACTTTGACCTGGGCGGGCCGGTGGATCGTGCGGCGCGGACCGTGTGGGGCGTGCCCGTCGTGGTGTCGTCTGCCGTCGCGGTGCGGACCGCGGTTGTCCTGGACGCTTCCGCCGTCGCCGTCGATACGGACCAGCAGGGTATCGAAACCCTGTGGGATTCCTCCGGCGTGCTCTTCGATAAGAACCAGCTCAAGGCGCGGACGGAAGGTCGGTTCTCGGTGTCGGTGTTCCAGCCGCTCGGCGTCGCTGAGATTACCCTCCCGGCGGCCGCGTAACCGGCCAATGACTTGCGTCAACGTCACCCGCTGCGGGGCTTTTGATCTTGTCCACACGTAGCGGGAACGATGGGAAGACTTCACGCCCTAGCATGGGGCGGGACCCTTGGTCTTTCCAGCGCATAAGACTTCGGGCCCGGCGTCTCTCCTTTCCGGGAGACTCCGGGCCCGTCGTCATCCCTGGGGCTGGGTGCCCTGACTGGGGGTGCCTCGCTTGGGGGTGGGGGTGGGGGTGGCCGGCCTCGGTCACCGCTGGCACGGACCGGACACGGACAACGACGGCGGACAACTGGGACAACGCGGACGCCGGGCTCGGCCGGAAGCTGTGCGGGCATCCCGACCACGGCAGCAAGGCCGGCGGCCGGCTTCCCGGACGACACGGACCGGAGGCGGACGCGGGGCCGGAACCTTCCGGCACCGGTGGCTGGCGGAACCGTCACAAGGCGCTGTCCGTCCGCAAAACCGGCGGAGCACCAGGGACCCGCAAACGGCACGAAACGCGGAAGAACAAGGCAGCGTGCATCACTGAACACACACCGGGGGGTAAGGGGGTCTGAATCGCTGGGGCTTGTGATCGAAAACGCGAGTTCCGGCAGTGATCTCTACCCGTCCGCGGTGTTTTTGCCCTGACGGTCGGGGCTGTACGGAAACGGGAAGGCGTCTAACAGTTATGGACACACAGCGGGAAGCATTGGAGCGGACCATTAAGGCGGGGGCCGGGATATTGACGGATAAGCACGCGGCGTTGCTGGCGTTGTGTCGGGAGCTCGCGGGGCAGATGGACGACGCCGGTTATGACGTCGGGCCGTCGACGCGGTTGTCCGCGGCGTACTTGTCGGCGCTCAAGGATCTGGGCCGGGCCCTGGCGGTGCCGGTGGTAAAGGAGAGGGCCGGCGGGAAACTTTCCCAGCTGCGGGGACTTCAGGGCGGTGCTGCGGTGCCCGGTGTGGTGCCTGCTCGACGTCGGCGGGCCGGTGCGTGATGGGCGACGCCGGGCCGGCGGTGTGCGGATGCGGGTGTGCTCCGGAGCTCATGGTGTTGCGGGATGAAGTCGCGGCGCTCCGTGAGGAGCTGGGGCAGCTCGCCAGCCTGTTAGTTGTGGAGAGTATCGGGCGCGATTGAGCGGTGCGGGCGGCTTGGCCGTCGCTGTCGGTGGCTAGAGTAGCCTGATGGATGAGGACGAGGTTTGGCTGCGGCGGCTGCAACGCGCTGTGGATGCTGTTCGGGCTTGGGAGAAGCGCACTGGGGAGCACGAGCGGGTGGACCCTCGGAGCTCTATTGGCAAGGACGACGAAGGTCTGTTGGGGCGTCCTGTGGAGTCCGCTGCCTGGTATGGGCTTGTCACTGCTGTTGATCATCTGGCGCTCGGTGCGGATCTGGCTGAGAAGGGCCTAACACTCCGGCCGTCATCCCTTTTTACCGTTACGCGGGCCGCGTTGCTGGGCGCGTCGCAAGCGGTCTGGGTGTTGTCCGGCAACCGCGCGGATCGCCGTTTCCGGGCACTGGCCGTGGAGTACGACGAACGGAAAAAGCATCTGGGTTTCGTAAAGGACTACACCGGCGACGCTTTCATCCGTGGGCATCTGCCCGCCGATTCCCTGGCGGACCTCGACGCGTTGGCGCAACGGCTGACGGATGATGTTGAGAAATCCAAGGAGCTCCGGAAGGGAAAGCCCTACGCCGGCGAACTCCAGTCGACGACGATGATGCGAGAAGCTGCGGTCCATTTGTCCGGGCTAGAGGGCACGGATGAGTGGCTCCGCTTGTCGTTGGCTTACGAGTGGCGGATGTCGAGCGCGGCTGCTCATGCGAGGGCTTGGCCGTTCCATGTGCGGGCCACTGATCGGACACCGTTGCCGGAAGGTGGGGAACTGCGGAGCATGACGTCGAGCGTTGCTGAGGTGGTCCAGTCCTACGGTGCGGCTACGTTGATGACCAGTGAGGCGTGGCGGCTGTGGGATGCTCGGCGGCGGAGGTAGCTCGTCTGAGCGGCCCACCTCGGCCCCCCAGCCGATGCTGGCGCAGTTGGGGACATTTTGGGGACATGCGTTCCAGAGGCGGGCAGTCGGGGCCGGATTCCGGGCCCTCGGTGGTGCCCGATTTGAGCCGGTGTTTTGGGGATTTTCTCCGTATATATAGGCGGCCTCAGTTACGGGCTGTTTTGGGCTGAATTGGGCTGATTGCTTCAAGGGGTCGCAGGTTCAAATCCTGTCAGCCCGACCAACAGAAAGTACCCGCCGTTCCCGATGAGGGAACGGCGGGTTTTTCTGTTTAGCCCGCACCGTTTGCGCCGCCGCTGCCGAACCCGCGCCGCCTATTTCAGGAAGCGCGAGGTGCGGCGGTCGGCCAGGACCTTTCCCTTCGTCTGGCACCGCGGGCAGTACTGCAGGGCCGTGTCCGCAAACGACACCTCGCGGACGGTGTCACCGCACACCGGGCAGGCCTCGCCGGTCCGGCCGTGGACCCTCATGTGACTCCGCTTGGTGTCCTTGAGCTCAGTGGGCGGCTTGCCGGCCGCCTCCCGCAGCGCTGTCCCCAGAATGCTGTGGATGGCGTCATAGAGTCCCTGGACCGCCTCCCGGTCCAGGGACTTCGCCAGGGCGAAGGGCGACATGCCGGCCGCGTGCAGGATCTCGTCGCTGTAGGCATTCCCGATGCCGGCAATTACGCTCTGGCTCCGCAGGACCCCCTTGATTTGCTGGGAACTGGCTGCCAGGATGTCCGCCAGGGCGTCGACGTCGAACCCGGGGCTGAACGGATCAGGTCCCAGCGCGGCGATTCCCGGCACGTCGTGCGGATCCCGGACCACGTAGACCGCCAGGCTCTTCTTCGTGCCGGCCTCGGTCAGGTCCAGGCCCAGCGGGCCGGAGTCACCGGAAAACAACAGCCGCACGGCAATGTGGCCCTTGCCCATCTTCAGCGGGACATCACTGGGCTTGTCGGTGAAGCGGACCCAGCCCGCCCTGGCCAGGTGGAAGACAAAATACAGGCCGTCGGCCTCCACACTGACGAATTTGCCGAAGCGGCGCACCCCCGTCACGGTCCTGCCCTCGAGCGCGGAGACGGGCGGATCCGCCGTTTTGAGGACCGCGAACGAAACAGGCTGGATCCTTGTGACAACCGAACCACGCAGCTTCCCGGCGAGAAATTCCGCCAGGGCCGCGACTTCCGGAAGCTCCGGCATTGCCTAGCCGATACCGGCTTGATCTGTCATCGCCCCATCATGTCAGAGTCCTCCCCGGGGCAGGCCGGATATGCCTATACTTTCAGCGGCGGACAGTTCAGCTGACCGCCGTCGACATTGGTGATTGACCCGATGAAAGGCCCGTCATGAGCATCATTCCCGAAGAGCTGTCCTACACCGCGGAACACGAGTGGGTCTCTGCCCCGAACGCGGACGGCGTGGTGCGCGTGGGCATCACCGATTTTGCCCAGGACGCGCTTGGGGACGTCGTGTACGCCCAGATGCCGGAGGTCGGGACCACAATCAAGGCCAACGACGTCATCGGCGAGGTCGAGTCGACCAAGAGCGTCAGCGACATCTACGCCCCCGTTGCCGGTGAAGTGGTCTCCCGCAACGAGGCCCTGGACACGGATTCCGCCCTGATCAATTCGGATCCGTACGGTGAGGGCTGGCTGCTGGAAATCAAGCTCGCGGAAGCCGACGCGGTCGAGTCGCTCCTCAGTGCATCGGAGTACGAACAACAGGTAGGCTAAAGCTAAGCCCTTTTTCGGGCCGGGTCGTTGGAACAACCGTCGGGAAACCGGCGGAACAGCGCCCGCCGAGGGGCTGTATCCCGGATTTGCCAGGCTTTTCCGGACGGCATGCGTTGTTTGCAGGGGGGACACCTGCAGCGAATGGAGGAATCAATGTTTGGGCACGAACGCAACAACACCGGTGACGGTTATGGCACGGGTGGAGTGAAGGCTTCGGAGACCACGTCGATCAACCTCACCCCGATCCGCGACGAACCGACCATCGCCCCGAAGCTCTCGGCTGAGGAGCGGTCCGCGGTCGAGGCACTCCCGTACGGCTCTGCCCTGCTGGTTGCGCACAGCGGCCCCAACACCGGCGCCCGTTTCCTGCTGGATTCGGACATCACGACGGCGGGCCGGCACCCGGACGCCGACATTTTCCTCGATGACGTCACGGTTTCCCGCCGGCACGTCGAGTTCCGCCGCACGGCGCGCAGCTTCGAAGTAGTGGACACCGGAAGCCTGAACGGCACCTACGTGAACCACGACCGCGTCGACAGCGTGGAGCTGAAGTCCGGCAACGAAGTGCAGATCGGGAAGTTCCGCCTTACCTTCTACCTGAGCCCTGCCCGCGCAGCAGGCAACGTCTGATTCCGGGGTAGCTGCCTGTGGCCATGGCACAAGCGGAACGGCGCGGACCCCAGGTTCTGAACATCGGGGAAGTCCTGGCTCAGCTGAGCGACGACTTCCCAAGCATGACTGCGTCAAAAATCCGGTTCCTGGAGGAAAAGGGACTGATCAATCCCCAGCGGACACCTGCCGGGTACCGGCAGTACTCCGAGAGCGACGTCGAGCGGCTGCGCTTCGTGCTGTCCCTCCAGCGCGACCAGTACCTGCCGTTGAAGGTCATCAAGGACTACCTCGATGCGATCGACCGCGGGGAACGCCCGGACAATCTGCCGCCCGGGGTCACGGTCTCGCCGCGGATCGTTTCCGAGGAACTGGCTGCCGAGCTGCAGAACCGGGTCCGCCGGCTCTCCGAGGAACAACTCCGCGCCGAGTCCGGCGCGAGCGTGCCGCTGGTCGAATCGCTCCTGAGTTTCGGCCTGATCGGCCATGTCAATGGAAAATTCGATGAGCACGCCCTCCAGGTTGCCCGCGCCTGCGTCCAACTGGAGGGCCACGGACTGGAACCGCGGCACCTGCGGCCGTTCCAGGCTGCCGCCGAACGCGAGTTCGGGCTGGTGGAGCGTGCCGTGGCGACGCTGACCTCGCGCAAGGACGCCGCTTCCCACGCCCGTGCCGCCGAGGCTGCCCGGGAAATCAGCGAGCTCTGCCTCACGCTGCACCGGGCCCTGGTCCAGGACCGGATCTCGAGGATGGACATCTGATGATTGAGGTCGAAATTGTAGGCGTGCGGATTGAACTGCCGTCCAACCAGCCGCTTGTCCTGCTTAAGGAAATCCACGGGGAGCGGCACGTGCCGATCTGGATCGGCACCCCCGAGGCCAGCGCCATCGCCCTCGCCCAGCAGGGGGTCGTGCCGCCGCGCCCGATGACCCACGACCTGCTGATCGACGTCGTCGAAACCCTCGGCCACTCGATCGTCAGCGTCAACATTGTGGCCGTGGAGGACAACATCTTCTACGGGCAGCTGCAGTTCGAGAACGGGACCACGGTCAGTTCCCGGGCCTCCGATGCCCTGGCACTGGCTCTCCGCGCGAAGTGCCGCATCTGGTGCGCCGACGCCGTGATGGAAGAGGCGGGCGTCCGGATCACCGAACACGACGAGGGCGAGGACACCCACCCGGGTCCCGCCGTCGACGAGGAGGGCGAACTGCGCCGCTTCCGCGAGTTCCTCGACGACGTTGAGCCTGAAGACTTCGCCGGTTGAGCCGGCTGACCCCGCGCCAAGGTTAAAGTCGAGGATGAAAGTTTCGACACGCCCCGGCAATACCCCGAACGTCTTTGACCTTGGGCCCCGGCGGGCCTAACGTCAGAAGTACAAGTTCCCATTGCACGCAACAGCCGCTCAGGTCACACTGGAAGGTGCAGCCCCGGCAGAATTACACGGATGAATTTTATCCACCCGTGTTTTGTTTAGCTAGTGACAACTGGTTGTTGCTGCATTTTCCGCAGGGGAGCCAAGACAAGGAGGATCCACGTGAGTCCGAAAGGCGAAGCGGGCGAGCTCAAGCAGCCCTCGACGGCTGGTGTAGCCGTGCCCGCTAGCGGTGCCCAGGGCCTGCTGTTCACCGAGGATCTCCCTGTCCTGGATGAGGACGCGGGCTACCGCGGTCCCACTGCCTGCAAGGCGGCCGGCATCACCTACCGCCAGCTGGATTACTGGGCACGCACCGGACTGGTGGAACCTGCCGTCCGCGGCGCCGCCGGTTCAGGCTCCCAGCGGCTCTATGGTTTCCGCGACATCCTGGTCCTCAAAGTCGTCAAGCGGCTCCTCGACACCGGCGTTTCCCTGCAGCAGATCCGCACCGCCGTCGAGCACCTCCGGGAACGCGGCGTCGAGGATCTCGCCCAGATCACCCTGATGAGTGACGGCGCCAGCGTGTACGAGTGCACCTCTGCCGACGAAGTGATCGATCTCGTCCAGGGCGGCCAGGGCGTCTTCGGCATCGCCGTCGGCCGCGTCTGGCGGGAAGTGGAAGGCAGCCTCGCAGCCCTTCCCAGCGAACACGCCAGCGACCAGTCCTTCCCCGGCGACGAGCTCGGCAAGCGCAGGGCCGCCCGCAAAATCGGCTGACCCGCCCACCAGCAACGCCCCCAAACACCGACGCGGGGTCACTTAGCGCCCATTACGGCAGGCCGGACAGGCGCTAAGTGACCCCGCGTTTGTGTTGTTTTGGGGTTGCCCGGGTGGGGCGACCGGGGCTCAGCGCCGGGCGCGGTCCCGGACCGGGGCGCCGGACGGCCGGCCGTCCGCCTTCAGCAGGTTCGCCAGCAGGGTGTCGAACAGTGCGGCGGTATTCTTGGCCGAGTCCCCTGGCCAGTGGTGGATGGAGTGCGCCGCGCCCTGGATCTGCTGCCAGTTGGCCTGCTCCGGGATGTGCGGGGAGAGCAGCAGTTCGCCGAACATGGACTCCATCTCGGCGAGCCGGAAGGTGTGTTCGGCGGACCCGGTGCGCACCCGGTTGGCGACGATGCCGGCGGGGGAGAGGTTCGGGGCGAATTCCTGCCGGAACAGCTGGATGGCCCGCATGGTGCGTTCCGTGCCCGCGACGGAGAAGAGGCCGGGCTCGGCCACGAGGGTGACCTTGTCGCTGGCGGACCAGGCCATCCTGGTGAGCCCGTTCAGGGACGGCGGGCAGTCCACGAGGACCAGTTCGTACTTCTCCGCGCCGGCGAGCACGGCGGAGAGCCTGCGCAGGTCGCGGCGGCCCAGGTCGGGGCGGTCGTAGATGCCGGTGTAGGCGGAGCCGACAGCCACATCGAGGACGGCTGTTCGGCCGGCGGGAGCGCCGCCGTTGGCGGATGCGCGGTCCGCCCAGCCGCTCGGAACCACGTTCTCGGCCAGCCGGGCCCGCCGGGGAGACTTGAGCATCCGGCCGATGTCCAGCTGGTCGCCCGGCCGGACTCCGAGGGCCGTGCTGGCATCCGCGTGGGGATCAAGGTCGACGACGAGGGTGGGGATGCCGGCGGCCAATGCCGCGGACGCCAGTCCTGTGGTCACCGATGTCTTGCCGACACCGCCTTTGAGGCTGCTGATGCTGACTACTTGCACTTGAGAAACCAATACCTAACGCCGGTTGCCGGGACGGGGTCCTGCCGGCTCCTGCGTTCTCCGGAACCGGGGCGAGCATGCGCCACCCACCCCCTCATCATATGTTGCCGTTCCGCCGAAACCCGCCTCATCGGGTGCCCCGTCGCGTGCCGGAGCGGCGGATCATGGATATGCTGCAACCGGGGCCGGGATCCGGCGTTGCGTGATCTACGTGCCTAATCCGGCATACGTGACGCGCACCGCTGTGACGGTCGCCACAATAATTTGTGTTTGCCCGTCCGTGTCTTAGACACTGTGACCACTTACCGATACACCCGCGATGATGCAGGAGAAGCATGTTTTCGAAGATTCTGGTGGCCAATCGCGGCGAAATCGCGATCCGTGCCTTCCGCGCCGGCTACGAACTTGGTGCCAAGACCGTAGCTGTCTTCCCGAACGAGGACCGCAACTCAATCCACCGCCAGAAGGCCGACGAGGCATATCTGATCGGTGAAGAGGGCCATCCCGTCCGGGCCTACCTCGACGTCGACGAGGTTGTGCGCGTGGCCAAGGAATCCGGCGCCGACGCCATCTACCCCGGCTACGGCTTCCTTTCCGAGAATCCGCGCCTGGCCCGGGCCGCCGCGGAAGCAGGCATCACCTTCGTGGGGCCGCCGGCCGAGGTCCTGGAACTGGCCGGCAACAAGGTCGCAGCCCTTGAGGCGGCCCGCAAAGCCGGCGTCCCCGTCCTGAGATCCTCCCAGCCCTCCAAGGACGTCGACGAGCTCATCGCGGCCGCCGACGTCATCGGGTTCCCCATCTTCGCCAAGGCCGTCGCCGGCGGCGGCGGGCGCGGCATGCGCCGCGTCGACACCCGCGATGCCCTGCCCGAAGCCCTGCAGGCCGCCATGCGCGAGGCCGACGCGGCCTTCGGCGACCCCACCATGTTCCTGGAACAGGCCGTGCTGCGCCCCCGCCACATCGAGGTCCAGATCCTGGCCGACGCGGAGGGCAACGTGATGCACCTCTTCGAACGCGACTGTTCCATCCAGCGCCGCCACCAGAAGGTCATCGAGATCGCCCCGGCGCCGAACCTGGACGAAGGCATCCGCCAGGCACTGTACCGGGACGCCGTGAAGTTCGCCAAGGCGCTGAACTACGTCAACGCCGGCACGGTGGAATTCCTCGTCGACACCGTCGGGGAGCGGGCCGGCCAGCACGTCTTCATCGAAATGAACCCGCGGATCCAGGTCGAGCACACCGTCACCGAAGAAGTCACCGACGTCGACCTGGTCCAGGCGCAGCTGCGGATCGCCGCCGGCGAGACCCTCGCGGACCTGGGACTCTCGCAGGAGACGGTCCAGCTCAAGGGCGCCGCCCTGCAGTGCCGCATCACCACGGAGGACCCGGCCAACGGCTTCCGGCCCGACGTCGGCAAGATCACCGGCTACCGTTCCGCCGGCGGCGCCGGTGTCCGGCTCGACGGCGGCACCGTCTACTCCGGAGCCGAGATCAGCCCGCACTTCGACTCGATGCTGGTCAAGCTGACCTGCCGCGGCCGCGACTACCCGGCCGCCGTGGCCCGGGCCCGCCGTGCCCTCGCCGAGTTCCGCATCCGCGGCGTCTCGACCAACATCTCCTTCCTGCAGGCTGTCCTGGACGACGCCGACTTCATTGCCGGCAACGTGGCCACCTCGTTCATCGACGAACGCCCCCAGCTGCTCAAGGCCCGGGTCTCCGCTGACCGCGGCACCAAACTGCTGACCTGGCTCGCCGAAGTGACCGTGAACAAGCCCAACGGCGAGCTCACGGTCCACAGCGATCCCGCCGCCAAGCTCCCCGCCCTGAATGACGCCGCCGCCGCGCCCGGCTCCCGGCAGCGGCTGCTGGAGCTGGGCCCGGAAGCCTTCGCGAAGGCCCTCCGCGAGCAGAACGCGGTCGCCGTCACGGACACCACGTTCCGCGACGCCCACCAGTCGCTGCTCGCCACCAGGGTCCGGACCCGCGACCTCGTGGCAGCCGGCCCGGCCGTCTCCAAGCTCCTCCCGGAACTGCTCTCCGTCGAGGCCTGGGGCGGTGCCACCTACGACGTGGCCCTGCGCTTCCTCGGCGAGGACCCCTGGCACCGGCTCGCCGCGCTGCGCAAGGCGCTGCCGAACGTCTGCCTGCAGATGCTCCTGCGCGGCCGCAACACGGTCGGCTACACCCCGTACCCGGAAGAGGTCACGGTCGCGTTCGTCAACGAGGCCGCCGCCACCGGCATCGACATCTTCCGCATCTTCGATGCGCTCAACGACGTCAACCAGATGGCACCGGCAATCCGCGCCGTCCGTGAGACGGGCACCGCCGTCGCGGAGGTCGCACTCTGCTACACCGCGGACATGCTGGACCCGGATGAGACGCTGTACACCCTGGATTACTACCTGGAGCTGGCACAGAAGATCGTCGACGCCGGCGCTCACATCCTGGCGATCAAGGACATGGCGGGCCTGCTGCGTCCCGCCGCGGCTGCACGCCTCGTCACGGCCCTGCGCGAACGCTTCGACCTCCCGGTCCACCTGCACACGCACGACACCGCCGGCGGGCAGCTGGCCACGTTGCTGGCCGCCGTCGACGCCGGAGTCGACGCCGTCGACGTCGCCTCCGCCTCGCTCGCCGGCACCACCAGCCAGCCCTCGGCCTCCGCCCTGGTGGCAGCCCTTGCCCACACGCCGCGGGACACCGGGCTGAGCCTGGCGAACGTCTGCGCCCTGGAACCCTACTGGGAAGCCGTCCGCCGCGTTTACGCACCCTTCGAATCGGGCCTCCCGGGCCCCACCGGACGGGTCTACCAGCACGAAATCCCCGGCGGCCAGCTCTCCAACCTGCGCCAGCAGGCGATCGCGCTGGGACTCGGGGAGCGTTTCGAGGCCATCGAGGACATGTACACCGCCGCCGACCGCATCCTGGGCCGGCTCGTGAAGGTCACGCCGTCCTCCAAGGTCGTGGGTGACCTGGCCCTGCACCTTGTGGGCCTCAACGCCGATCCCGCCGACTTCAACGAGAACCCGCAGAAATACGACATCCCGGATTCCGTGATCGGCTTCCTGTCCGGTGAGCTGGGCGACCCGCCCGGAGGCTGGCCGGAACCGTTCCGCACCAAGGCCCTGCAGGGCCGCACGGTCAAGGTCCGCGACGTCGAGCTCAGCGCCGAGGACAGCGCTGCGCTCAAGTCCGACTCCAAGACCGTGCAGCAGACGCTCAACCGGCTCCTTTTCGCCGGTCCCACCAAGGACTACCAGAAGAGCGTGGAGTCCTACGGCAACCTTTCGGTGCTGGACACCCGCGACTACCTGTTCGGGCTGCAGCGCGGCGCCGAGCACGAGATCGAGCTGGAGAAGGGCGTCCGCCTGATCGCCTCGCTCGAGGCGGTTTCCGAACCGGACGAGAAGGGCATGCGCACCGTCATGTGCACGCTCAACGGCCAGTCCCGCCCAGTCGTGGTCCGTGACCGTTCCGTGGTCAGCAACGTCAAGGCCGCCGAGCGCGCCGACGCCTCCCAGCCGGGCCAGGTGGCCGCACCGTTCGCTGGCGCCGTCACCCTGACCGTCAAGGCGGGCGAGTCGGTCAAGGCCGGCGACACCGTCGCCACGATCGAAGCCATGAAGATGGAGGCGTCCATCACGACGCCGGTGGCCGGCACCGTCTCGCGCCTCGCCGTCGGCGCGATCGAGCAGGTCCAGGGCGGGGACCTTCTGCTGGTCGTCGAATAGCCGCAACGCAGCGACTACAACGAAGGGTCCTTCCGGCCAAAGCTGGAAGGACCCTTCGCCGTATCGGAACCACAAACACCAAGGCGGCACACCGAGGCGGCACACCAACGCGGCACAGCAACGCGGGGTCAGATACGGCCCCTCCGTGGCATGCGGATGGGCCGTATCTGACCCCGCGTTGTTTGGGGGTGCGCGTTGTTTGGGGGTGCGCTTTGTTTGGGGTGGGGCGGGGCGCCTAGACCTGGCTGGGACGCGGGGCGCCGTACATCTCCTCGATGACGTTTTCGAAGTCCTTCATCACTTGGGCCCGCTTGACCTTCATCGACGGCGTCAGGTGACCGGAGGCCTCCGTGAAGTCGGCCGGCACGATCCGGAAGGACTTGATCGCCTCGGCCTGGGAGACCGACTGGTTGGCACCGTTGATGAGTTCCTGCACCGCGGCCTTGACCGCCGCATTGTCGGTGGCTTCGGCAACGGTCGTGGAAGCGGGCAGCCCGTGGCGGTGCAGCCAGCCCGGCAGGGCCTCCTCGTCGAGGGTGACCAGGGCGCCGATGAACGGCCGGTTGTCACCGACCACCAGCACCTGCGAGACCAGCGCGTCGGCCCGGATCTGGTCCTCCAGCAGGGCCGGTACAACGTTCTTGCCGCTGGCCGTGACGATGATTTCCTTCTTGCGCCCGGTGATGGTCAGGAATCCCTGCTCATCGAGCATTCCGATGTCGCCGGTGCGGAACCAGCCGTCGACAAAGGACTCAGCGGAGAGGTCCTCGCGCTTGTAGTAGCCGCGCATGACACACACGCCCTTGGCGAGGATTTCGCCGTCGTCGGCGATCTTCACGGCGTTGCCGGGAATCGGGGCGCCGACGGTACCGATCTTGATCAGGTCCGGCGTGTTCACGGTGACCGGGGCCGTCGTTTCGGTCAGCCCGTAGCCCTCCAGGATCTGCATGCCGATGCCCTGGAAAAAGTGCCCCAGCCGCTCGCCCAGCGGGCCGCCGCCGGAGACAGCGTGGGCCACCTCGCCACCCATGGCGGCGCGGAGCTTGCCGTAGACGAGCTTGTCGAAAACGGTGTGCCTGAGCTTGAGGCCCAGGCTGATCTTGCCGGCCTGGCGCGCGCGGGAAAATTCGATGGCGGTGTCGGCGGCCCGGTGGAAGATGGCGCCCTTGCCGCCGTCCTCGGCCTTGGTGAGCGCCGAGTTGTAGACCTTCTCGAAGACCCGCGGCACCGCGAGGATGAAGGTTGGCTTGTAGCTCTGCAGGTCCGGCAGGAGGTTCTTGATGTCCGGCGTGTGTGCCACCGTGACGCCGGCGGCGACCGCGAGCACTGAAATGAAGCGTGCGAACACGTGGGCGAGCGGCAGGAACATGATCGTCCGGGCCTGTTCGTGGACAATCTTGTTCAGCGAAGTGGCCAGCGCGTTCTCGGAGAGTTCCACGAAGTTGCCGTGGGTCAGCTCGCAGCCCTTGGGCCGGCCGGTGGTGCCGGAGGTGTAGATGATCGTGGCGAGGTCGTCGAGGGTGGCCAGGCTGCGGCGCGCCTCAAGCTCCTCGTTGCTGACCGTCGCACCGGCGGCGCGGACCTCGTCGAGGCCGGTTCCTTCGAGCTGCCAGACGTGGGCAAGGTGCGTGAGGCCTTCGGAGGTCGCGGCCTGCCGGATGATGTCTTCGTGGTGAGCGGTCTCGCCGAAAGCGGCGACGGCGCCGGAGTCGCCCAGGTTCCAGGCCACCTGGGAAGGGGAGGAGGTCTCATAGATCGGCACGGAGACCGCACCGGCGAACCAGATGGCGAAGTCAATGAGGGCCCATTCGTACCGGGTGCGGGACATGATGCCGACCCGGTCGCCGGCGGCGACGCCGCTGGCCATCAGGCCCTTGGCGAGCAGCGACGCATCGGCCAGGAAGTCGGTGGCCCGGATGTCCTGCCACGCTCCTGCGGCGTCAAGTTTCGAGAACAGTGCCGGATTCGAGGCCTTGGCCGCCTGGCGCAGGACCAGATCCGTGACGTTCATTTCCCGGGGGGTGTTCACCAGGGCCGGGACACTGATTTCTCGCACGTTAGCTCCTTTGATATCCATGGACCCGCGAGGGGTACGACTAACACTAGTATGCGGTTCCAGGCATGTGTGTTCTACAACACCTACCGGCGAGTAACCTTACAGTTTGGTAACCCCGGCGCGGCCGCCGGAGAGGATTTTCAGGCAATGGCTGCCGGCGGAGCCCCGGTCCTGTGGAGATCCCCGGGCTGTCCGGTGATGCGGCCCGTGCCCGGCCGTTCCGGCGAATAGGATAGGGAACCATGCACACACCTACACCTGGACAGCAGCCCGGCCCGTACCGCAGGACGGCCGCCTGGCGGCGCAGGACGCTGGCCGGCGCACCCGCCGGGCCGGCCGGCCAGGGTTTCCGTGAGCACCTGCGGCTGGGCCGCAAGGGCCTCGCCATTGGCGTGGACATCGGCGGGACCAAGGTGGCGGCCGGTGTGGTCGACGCGGAGGGACGGATCCTGGCCCAGGCCAAGCGGTCCACGCCGGGCAACGACCCCCGTGCGGTGGAACAGGTGATTGTGGAGCTGGTCGAGGAGCTGGGCGAGGGCCACCGGATTTGGTCGGTCGGGATCGGCGCGGCCGGCTGGATGGACCTCGACGGCGGCACGGTGCTCTTCAGCCCCCATCTGGCCTGGCGCAACGAGCCCCTCCGCGACAACCTGCAGCGGCTGCTTCGCCGGCCGGTGCTGCTGACCAACGACGCCGATGCGGCCGGCTGGGCGGAGTGGCGCTTCGGCGCCGGGCAGGGCCAGAGCCGCCTGGTTTGCATCACCCTCGGAACCGGCATCGGCGGGGCCATGGTGATGGACGGCCGGCTGGAACGCGGGCGCTTTGGTGTGGCGGGGGAGTTCGGCCACCAGATCATCATGCCCGGCGGCCACCGCTGCGAGTGCGGCAACCGGGGCTGTTGGGAACAGTACGCGTCCGGCAATGCACTTGGGCGGGAGGCCCGGGAACTCGCCGCCGCGAACTCCCCGGTGGCCCAGGAACTGCTCAAAGCGGTCGACGGCCACGTGGATCGCATCACCGGCGTGATTGTCACCGAGCTGGCGAAGGCCGGGGACGCGACCTCGCGGGAGCTGCTCGAAGACGTCGGGGAATGGCTCGGACTGGGCCTCGCGAACCTTGCCGCCGCGCTGGATCCGGGCAAGTTCGTGATCGGCGGCGGACTCTGTGACGCCGGTGAACTGCTGGTCGGGCCGGCCCGGAAGGCCTTCGCCCGGAACCTGACCGGCCGCGGCTTCCGGCCCGCGGCGGAAATCGAGCTCGCGGCCCTCGGCCCGAACGCCGGCCTGATCGGCGCCGCGGACCTGTCCCGGGTCAGCAGCCGCATGCACAGCTAGCAGCCTGCCACCGGCAGGAAACGGGGCGTCAGGCGCCAGTGGGCGCCGCCGTGAGCCGGCGCCCCCCGCGGCGGCCCGGGTGGCGCCCGGACGCCATGGAAAGCGCCCGAACGCGAGGGAATCAGTTAGATGCGGGCGCCGTCGTCGTGCTCATCCTTTTCGCCCGGCAGTTTCATGATCAGGAACACCAGCGAGGCTGCGAAGGCGGCGACCATTCCGAGGATGGCCATCAGCGGTGCGGAGCGCCAGAACATCGCAGAAAGCAGCAGGGCCACGGGACCACCGACGGCACCGAGCCAGGCCAGTACGGTCAGCGGGTCGGTTCCGGCGAGGCTGGGAGGTTCCTCCGGCACGAACTCGCCCGGCCCGAACGGGTCGTCGTCCGAGGCTTCATAGTCACGCGGGCCCGGTCCACCGTCCTGGCCACCGGCCGCGGCCGGACCCTCTAAGGCGCCCACGGCGGCCTCGCCCCGTGCCAGCCGCTCCTCGGCGGAGAGTTCAATCGGCACCCCGGCGGCAAGCCCCAGCGGGTCGAAGTCGCTGAACGGCCGGGGCACTGCGGCACTGTCGGCCCCCGCGCCGTCCGTGACGGGCACCTTCGGCAGCTCCGGGCCTTCGGCGGCCTCACGGGTTTCCGCGGGGCCCGGGTTTGCGCCCTGGTCCCTGCCCTCCAGCCTGGCGACCAGATCCAGCCAGACGGCGTCCTCCTGGTTGGCGCTGGAATCCGGGTCCGGAGCGTTGGGGTCCGGTCTAGTCATCTGACGTGTCCTTTTGGCTGGCGTGGGCGGCGTCCGGAGGGTCTCCCGCAACCAGCGACCGGATGAATTCGGCCGAGCCGCGGAAGATCAGGGGCGCGTCGTTGTCCATCGTAGCCACGTGGTAGCTGTTTTCCAGCCGGACCACCTCCAGCGGGGCGTGGGTCAGGCCGCGGCGCAGGGCCACCATGCTCGACTCGGAGACCACATGGTCCACTGCCGAGCGGTACACGCGCACGGGAGCAGTGATCCGCGGGAGCAGCCGCAGGGTGTCCTTGAACATTTTGTTCAGCTCGTGCGCCGCGGCAACCGGTGTCCGGGCGTAGGCGCCCTCGTCGATGCCCTCCTTGAGGATGTCGTTGGCGATCGCGGGGGTGCTCTTGAGCACGAATTTCAGGATGCCGGCCAGCGGGGCGCGGGGATCGTCGATGACGAGGCCGGGGTTGACCAGAACGGCCCCCGCCACCGGGCGGGTGGCGGCTATCCGCAGCGCCAGCGCCCCGCCCATGGACAGCCCGGCCACCACCACCTGCTCACAGTCCCCGGCCAGGTCGAGGTAGGCGGCGTCGAGCGCCGAGTGCCATTCCTGCCAGCGCGTCCGGGACAGTTCCTGCCAGCTGGTGCCGTGCCCCGGCAGGAGCGGCATCCGCACGGCGTAGCCGGCGTCGGCCAGCGACCTGGCCCAGTCCCGCACGCCGTGCGGGCTGCCGGTGAAACCGTGCGAGACCAGGACTCCGGTGCGGGGCCCGGTTCCGGTGAACGGGCTGCTGAACGGCGTGTGGTCCAGGGGGATGGTCATGGGGTCTCCGGGGCTGAAGGGGCGGTCTTCCCTGGTGGCGACGCGGGCTGATGTCCGGCGGCCGCATGGTGCAGGAAGAACCGGGTGGACTGTTCGAAGATCAGGGGGGCATCGACGTCGAGCGTGGCCACATGCCCGCTGTCCGGCAAACTGACCACCTCAAGCTCGCGCGAGCCCAGACGGTTCCGCAGCAGTTCGACCGAGGAGGGCGGCACCACGCTGTCCGCCGCGGACTTGAACACGAGCGCCGGAGCGGCGACGGCGGGCAGTTCCCGCAGTGCCGCCCGGAAGAGCCGGCTCAATTGGTGGACGGCTTCCAGCGGGGTGAGAGAGTAGTCGCCGTCCGCGGTGGCCGACGCCGTTGGGTTGGCTTCCTGGGCGGGAACGGTGGTGCGCTGGAAGTGCTTCCAAAGGCCGATATAGCGCACCCGGCGGTCGTAGAAGCTCAGCCCCGGATTGACGACGGCGACTCCGGCAACGTCGTGGCGGGCCGCAGTGCGCAGGGCGATGGTGCCGCCCATGGACAGTCCGGCGACGTAGCATTCCCGGGTTCCGGCGGCGAGTTCAAGGTAGGACGTCTCGAAGGCCCGGTACCAGTCCTGCCAGCCGCAGCGGGCCAGGTCGCGCCAGTCGGTGCCGTGCCCCGGCAGCAGCGGGACCGACACGGCGAAGCCCTGCCGGGCCAGATGCTCGGCCCAGGGCAGGACGCTCAGGGGGCTGCCGGTGAAGCCGTGGCAGAGGGCCACGCCGATGCCCGCATTGCTGCCGTGGCCCGGATAATTGAACGCCGCGGGCGCCAGGGGAGTGCTGCTTCCGGTCATGAGCCCATCGTGTCACTCTTCCGGACAAAACTCACTAGAGTAGGGTGTCATTGAAGTGCTGGCCGGGTCCGATGCGGGGCCCGCCAGACGCCTTCCGGAGAGGTACACCACGTGTTTTATTGGTTCATGAAGACGTTCGTTCTCGGACCTGTCCTGAAGACGCTTTTCAGGCCCTGGGTCAAGGGCCTGGACAACGTCCCCGCCGAAGGCGCCGCCATTCTGGCCTCCAACCATCTCTCCTTCTCCGATTCCATTTTCATGCCGCTCATGGTGCCCCGGCCCGTCGTGTTCCTCGCGAAATCGGAGTACTTCACCGGCAAGGGGATTAAAGGCAGGCTCACGGCCACCTTCTTCCGGCTCACCAACCAGCTTCCGATGGACCGCTCCGGCGGGGCCGCGTCCGCCCGCTCGCTTGATGCCGGCATGGACGTGTTGAAGAACGGTTCGCTCCTGGGCATCTACCCCGAGGGAACCCGCAGCCCGGACTCCCGGCTGTACCGCGGCAAGGTGGGGGTGGCGCGGCTGGCGCTGCAGGCCCGGGTCCCGGTGATCCCGGTCGCGATGATCGGCACGGACAAGGTCCAGCCGATCGGCAAAAGAATGCCCAATATCCGGCGCATCGGGATGATCTTCGGTGAGCCGCTGGACTTCAGCCGCTACTACGGCATGGAGAATGACCGGCTGATCCAGCGGTCCGTGACCGACGAAATCATGTACGAACTGATGCGCCTCTCCGGCCAGGAGTACGTCGACGAGTACGCCGCCGTCGTCAAGCTCCGGCTCGCCCGGAAAGCCACCGAGGTGCCGGAGGACGGCCCCGCCGGCACCGGCCCCGCAGCACCCGGGAGTGTGTGAGCGGACCGTGTGACGGCACCGGCGCAGTCAATGACGGCGCGGGTCTGACGATCGCCACGGAGGCAACTATCCTTAGAGGGTGACTGAGCTATCTGCGGCTACGGCCCTCCCCCTGAACAGTTCCCCGAATGGCTCGCCCCTGGCGGGTTCCGCCCTGACCAGCACCGCCCAGAGCGGTGCCGCCAACTATCCCGGCCTGGACCACTGGCGGGAGTTGCCGGCCTCCCAGCAGCCGAGCTGGTCGGACAAAGCCGTCTTCGAGGCGTCCGTCAAGGAACTTTCCGTACTCCCGCCCCTCGTCTTCGCCGGCGAAGTGGACATCCTGCGCGAACGGCTCGCTGCCGCGGCACAGGGCAAGGCCTTCCTGCTCCAGGGCGGCGACTGCGCGGAAACGTTCGAGGCGGCCACGGCGGACAAGATCAGCGCCCGCGTCCGGACCATCCTTCAGATGGCGGTCGTCCTGACCTACGGCGCCGCCATGCCGGTCATCAAGATGGGCCGGATGGCGGGGCAGTTCGCCAAGCCGCGCTCCTCCAACGACGAGACCCGCGACGGCGTCACACTCCCGGCCTACCGCGGCGACATCGTCAACGGCTACGACTTCACGCCGGAATCCCGCGCGCATGACGCCAGCCGGATGCTCAAGGCCTACCACACCTCCGCCTCCACCCTGAACCTGATCCGCGCGTTCACCCAGGGCGGTTTCGCGGACCTGCGGCTGGTACACCAGTGGAACAAGGGCTTCACCGAGAACCCCGCCCACGCGCGCTACGAGTCCCTGGCCCGGGATATCGACCGTGCCATCAAGTTCATGGCGTCCTGCGGGGCGGACTTCGAGGCGCTCAAGCGTGTCGAGTTCTACGCCAGCCACGAGGCGCTGCTGTTGGACTACGAACGCGCACTGACCCGCATCGACTCCCGCACCGGCTTCCCGTACGACACCTCCGCGCACTTCCTCTGGATCGGTGAGCGGACCCGCGAACTGGACCACGCCCACGTCGACTTCCTCTCCCGGGTGCGCAACCCGATCGGCGTCAAGCTTGGCCCGGGCACCAGCGGCGACGACGCGCTGCGCCTGATCGACAAGCTGGATCCGGATCGCGAACCCGGCCGCCTGACCTTCATCACGCGGATGGGTGCCGGCAACATCCGCGAGAAGCTGCCCCCGATCGTGGAGCGGGTTACCGCGTCCGGCGCCCAGGTCCTCTGGGTCACCGACCCCATGCACGGCAACACGGTCACCTCGCCGAACGGCTACAAGACCCGCAACTTCGACGACGTCATTGACGAGGTGCGCGGCTTCTTCGAGGTCCACCACGCGCTCGGCACGGTCCCGGGTGGCCTGCACGTTGAGATGACCGGCGACGACGTCGCCGAGTGCCTGGGCGGCGCCGATCCGGTGGACCAGGAGTCCTTCCTGGACCGGTACGAATCCGTCTGCGATCCCCGCCTGAACCACATGCAGTCCCTCGAGATGGCTTTCCTGGTGGCCGGGGCACTCTCCAAGCACTAAACAAAGAGCCCGCAACAAAAAAGCTCCGCCCGGCTGAACCAGCCGGGCGGAGCTTTTCTGTGGACCGGGCCCGCGCTGGGCGGGCGTCGGGGGCGGGGGCTGGGGCGGCTTCGGAGCCGCCTGGCCGCCCGAGCCGCCGGGGCCGCCGGGCAGCAGGGGCCGGTCAGGCCAACGTTAGGCCAACGTTAAACCACGGTCAGGGTGATCGTCGAGCCTTCGGGGACGCTCGTGTTCACCGGATCCTGGGCGCGGACCGTTCCGAAGAATCCGCCCAGGATGTCGTCGATCTTGACCTTGAAGCCGAGTTTCTCCAAGGCTTTCTGGGCCTCCGAGGCCTGTTTCCCGATGAAACTTGGCACCTGGACGAGCTTCGGGCCCTTGGAAACGGTCAGGGTCACGGTTCCGCCCTTGGTCAGATTGCCGGAAGCCGGGTCCTGCGCCACCACGGAGCCCTTGGGCACAGTGCGGTCGAAGGCGGTCTCGGGAGCGACCACGGCTTTCAGGCCGGCGGCGTTGATGGCTTTGACCGCGTCACCCTGCTCTTGGCCGCGCACGTCCGGGACCGGGATGGGTTGCGGGCCCTTGGACACGGTGAGGTCCACGGGGGTGCCGTGCCGGACCGGGTTGCCGCTGCGCGGTGCCTGGGCTAGAACCGTGCCGGCGGGGGCGGACTCATCGAAAGTTTCAGCAATCTGCCCCAGGGCCATGCCCGCGCCGTTGAGGGCCGTCTTCGCGTCGTCCAGGGACTTCCCGGTCAGTTCCGGCAGCGGAAACAGCTCGGGGCCCTTGGAGACTGCCAGGGAGACCGGCTGGAACTTCCGGATGACCTCCCCGGCCGCAGGTTCGGATCCGACCACCACGCCGGGGGCGACGCCGTCGTCGAAGACGTCCTTGGTGGTGGACTGGAAACCGGCCGTGCGGAGGAGCTGCTGGGCCTCGGCGACGGTCTTGTTCGCGAGTTCCGGGATCGTGCCGGGGGAGCCGGGACCCATGCCGAAGAACCAGCCCGCGCCGCCGGCCAGCAGCGCCGCGATGACCAGCACGAGGATCCAGAGCAGGCCGCGGCGCCGCGGGCTTCCCTCGCGCAGGCTCCGGACCGGTGTGGCCGCGGCCTTCTGGCGCGCCTTCTCCTCGTCACGGTCTTGCTTGCGCTGGGCCCGTTTGCTGGCAGGAACTGCGGATCCGGGCCCCTGGTCAAACTGCCCGTCGAACTGCCCGCCGGGGTACGGTGCCTCGTCCGGGGCGGACAGTGGGCCGTAGCCGGGGTGGCGCGGGGCAGCGGACATTACGGTGGTGGGGTTGCTGCCGCGGGCAATGAATTCCGTGGGCTGCTGCCGGGCGCCGATGACTTCGGTGGCGCCCTCGACGGTGCGCGGATCAGGGGCCCCACCAGGGCGCCGGGCCGGCGGACTGGGGGCGGGCGGAACAACCGGCAGGGCCGGACGCGCTCCGGGCGGCTGCAGGTCGAGTTCGGCGTCGCTGAGGTTCGTCCGGATGTGCCGGAGCTCGGAGAGCAGGGCGTTGCCGTCGACGGGGCGTTTATCGGGGTCGTTGGCGGTGCACCACTGGACGAGTTCGTCGATTTCGCCGGCGAGTCCCGGAACCAGCGCCGAGGGGGCGCCGACGGTTGAGTTGACGTGCTGGTAGGCGACCTGGATGGGAACCTCGCCGTCGAACGGCTGCCGCCCGGTGATCATCTCGTAGAGCATGATCCCCACCGAGTAGATGTCACTGCGGGCGTCGGCCTGCCGGCCCAGCACCAGTTCGGGGGACAGGTACGCCACGGTGCCAATCAGGGCCCCGGTGCTGGTCGACGTCGAGATGGCCCGGGCGAGTCCGAAGTCGCCGAGCTTGATCCGCCCGTCGTCGGCGATCAGCACATTTTCAGGCTTGATGTCACGGTGAATGAGGCCGGCGTTGTGGGCCGCTCCCAGCCCCTCGACGACCGGATCGATCAGCGCCAGGGCCAGGCGCGGCGGGAGCGCGCCCTTCTCCTTGAGCACATCGCGCAGGGTGTGGCCCTTGATGTACTCCATCACCAGGTAGGCCACCCGGTCATCCTCGCCCTGGTCCAGCACCCCCACGACATGGGGGTGCGACAGCCGGGCGGCGGCCTTGGCCTCGCGGCCCAGACGGTCAAGGAACTGCGGGTCTCCGGCCATGTGGGGGTGCAGCACCTTCAGCGCCACATCGCGCTCCAGACGGCGGTCGGTGGCCACATAGACAGTGGACATCCCGCCGCTGGCGAGCCTGGACTGAATCAGGTACCGGCCATCCACCAGAGTGCCAACGAGAGGGTCCGACGAGTAATCCTGCACTATACGATCCTAATCGCTGCACGGATAAGGGCCCGAATCGACAAGCGATCCGGGCCCTTATCGTTATGCTCCAGCACCCGGCCGGAGCGGGTGGTTGCTGCGGCCGCGGCTGTCCGGGGCTCCTTAGCTGAAGGTCCTCTGGTGTGCCTTGATGGATGCCACGTACTGCTTGGTGTCGTCGTACATGCCGTACTTGCTGACCGAATACTGGCCCTGGTAGTACCCCGCGATGGCCGTGTCGAGGTCCGCGCTGGTGCGCACCAGCTGGCGGATGATCGCGACGCCGGCCGTGACGTTATCGTACGGGTCCAGCAGGTTCAGCGGGCGCCCCACGAGGTCTGAAGCCCACCCGCCGGAGGACGGGATGACCTGCATGGTGCCGATGGCGTTGGCGGGGGAGACCGAACGGTGGTTGAATCCCGATTCCTGGTAGGCGAAGGCCAGTGCCAGGGACGGATCTACGCCCATGCGGCGGGCGGTGTCCGCCACGATCGTCTTCATTTCCTCCCGGCTGGGCACCGGCGAGGCGTTCAGCAGGGCCTTGTTTTCGTTGGCCGAGTTGACCACGGCGGCCGGGTAGGTGAAGCCGAGGAAGGTGCTCGGGACGAGCGGCGTGACAGTCGCCGCGGGCGGTGTGGAAGCCGGGGCGATGGACGCGCCCGGAAGCGCGAGCTTCTGGCCGGGGTAGATGATGCTGCTCATCGTCAGCCGGTTGGCGGAGAGGACATCGGCGAGCTTGACGCCGTTCCGGGCCGCAATGCCGGAGAGCGTGTCGCCGGACTTGATGGTGTAGGAACCCGAGGCGGGGGCGGCCGGGGTCGAGGCCGGCGCCACCGGGGCGGGAGCGGCCGGAGCCGACGGCGCGGGCGCTGCAGTGCCACTGCCGATCTTGATCTGCTGGCCGGGGTAGATGATGGAACCCAGGTTGAGCCCGTTCCAGCCGAAGACCTCGGAGAGCTTGACGCCAAGGCGTGCCGCGATGGCGCCGAGGGTGTCGCCCGATTTCACGGTGTAGACGCTGCCGGCGGCAGCGGCCGCCGTCGGGGCCGGAGCCTCCGGTTCCGGCGCTGCGTCCGGAGCGTCGAGCTTGATCTTCTGCCCGGGGTAGATGATCGTGTTCGCCTGCAACTCGTTCAACGCCAGGACGGCGGAGGTGTCCAGACCGAACTTCCCGGCGATCGCGCTGATGGTGTCACCGCGGGCGACTGTGTACTCCGCCGGGGCAGCGACCTGGGCAGGGCGGAATGCGGAGGGGACGGCCGACGGGACGGATCCGGCCGGAATCAGGGCCAAAGCGAGCGGGCGGGCCGACTGGAACTGGGCCTGGGCCTGCATGGCAGCAGCCAGTGTGGCGGGGATGACCCGGGGCCGGGATTCCGCCGCAGCCGGCTGCGCCATCGCCAAAGAAGAAAGAACGACGGCCGGAAGGGCCGCCGTCGTAGCCGCTATCATCGGCAGGCTGTGCCTCGCAGTGGGCTTTGGCGAACGTGAGGTCGTCATGGGAAAGGTCCTCTTCTCAGCGGCGAACGCTGCGGGTCTGGCCGGCATTACTCATGTTAACAGTGTGACTCAAGTGATTACTGTTACAAATGTGGTCTATGTGAATCTCTCATGAATTGGGAATTAGCACAAGAATTGTTTGACATTCCGCAAAGAGGGTTGCCGGAGTGTCGGTGGGGGAGCCGGCGACGCGGCCGGAACGAGGCGCCCGGACGGTCTGCATTGATAGGGCGGGCACCGGGTTCCCCTTGTCGGGTGGGTGCCGACTAGGCGGTGAGGCTCCCGGCATGGCAATCTTGATCCGTGAGTAATGTAGAAAGCCTTGTGGGCGAATGGCTGCCCCTGCCCGATGTCGCACAGCTTCTGAACGTTTCGATTACAAAGGTCCATGCGCTCCTTGACGAACGTGCGCTGGCGGCATTGCGTGTTGGTGAGCGCCGGATCCGCTGCGTTCCTGCCGACTTCATCCAGGATGGCCATCCTGTCGACAGCCTCAAGGGGACGATCGTTGTTCTCGCGGACGCAGGCTATTCCGACGAGGAACTCATCACCTGGCTGTTTACCGCGGACGAATCCCTGCGCGGCCGTCCGATCGATGCCCTGCGTGAGGGGCGCAAAACGGAGATCCGGCGCCGGGCGCAGTCCCTGGCCTGGTAGCCGCCGGCTACCCACCGATGTTTTACTGGCGCAGTCCTTGATTTACGCAGGCCCCGTACCGTGAATACCAGGTGCGGGGCCTGCGCTGTCGGTGCGGCAGTGTTTGGGGTACAGCAGGGTCTGGCGGTGCAACCGGGTTGCGGGCGGCTCAGGCCGCGCGGCTGACGGTGGCCTCGGCCAGCTTCCGGAGCGCCGTCTTGGGCAGTTCCTCCAGCGGCAGCAGATCCAGGGCAGAGAAGGCTGCGCGGCCGAAGTCCTCGATCAGTACTTCGGTCGCCTGGAGCGCGCCGCAATCGGAGATGATCCGGCGGATCTCGTCCACGTCGGCATCGACCAGCCCGGGGCTCCCCAGCTTGGCGTCGATGAAGGCCGATTCGGCAGGGCTGGCCAGGTCCAGGGCGAAGGCGATCAGCACGGTCCGTTTTCCTTCACGGAGATCGTCCCCCGCTGGTTTGCCTGTGGTCACCGGATCGCCGAAGACTCCCAGGACATCGTCGCGGAGCTGGAAGGCCTCGCCCAGCGGGAGGGCGAACGCCGAGTATCCGCGCAGCAGCTCGTCGTGGGCGCCGGCCAGGGCGCCGCCCAAAGCCAGCGGATGTTCCGTGGAGTACTTGGCGGACTTGAAGCGGATGATGGACTGGGCGCGGCTGACGGCTCCGGCGCGGTCCCGCTTGGGCCCGGCGACTTCCTCGAGGATGTCCAGGTACTGGCCTGCCATGACCTCGGCGCGCATCAGGTTGAAGATGAGCCGTGCCCGGCTCCCGGAAGCTGCACTCTCCCCGATTTCGGTAAACGATTCCTCGCTGAAGGACAGGCAGAGGTCGCCGGTCAGGATAGCGGCAGCGTGGCCGAACCGTTCGCTGTCCAGCGCCCAGCCCTGCGTCTCGTGCAGCTCGCTGAAGCGCCGGTGCACACTGGGCCCGCCCCTGCGGGTGTCCGAGCGGTCGATGATGTCGTCGTGGATCAGGGCCGCGGCCTGGAAGAGTTCCAGCGCGGAACCCGCGGTCACCACCTCGTTGGCTCCGGCCTCCCCGCCGGCGCCCCGCCAGCCCCAGTAGCACATAAGGGCCCGCATCCGTTTTCCGCCCGTGACCAGGTTCGAGATGGATCCCATCAGCGGATCAATGTCCGGGGAGATCGAGGACATCACGGACTGGCGGGTCGTGAGGAAATCTGTGAGCTTTCCGGCGACGGCGGCAACGAACGCGGCCTGCTCCAGGCGCAACTGCTCCGCGAGCGTCACTTGACGGACTCGGCGGCGACGTTCGCACCGATGGTGAAGGTGGAAACGCCGGCGGATTCCACCACCGAGATGTTGACCGTTTCGTTGTTGCCGCGGAGGAAGTCCTTGGACGGCACCGCTCCCACCGTTTCCCCGGGAACGGCCGTAAAGCCCTGGGCAACCAGTTCCTTCGTATAAAAGGCGAGCACCTCGGCCGCGGGAGCGGAGATGCTGCCTACCAGCGCCACCGTCGCGGGTGCCGTGGTCTTGTCAAAGCTGCTGGAAACAACCTTCGCCCCCGGCATCACCGGCAGAAGCTTCTCCGGGAAGCCGGGCACCATGGCGCCGACGGTGGCCGATGTGCCGGGCTCGGCGGAGGGGCTGGCCGGCGCCGAGGTGGAAGGCTGCGCCGCGGTGGGCGCAGCCGAAGCTGACGGGGAGCCCGAGGAAGCGGTCCCGGGGTTGGCGGGCGTGCATGCGGCCAGGGCCATCAGCGTGCCCGCCGCCAGAACAGCTGCCGCAGCACGTTTGCTCGGTCCAAATACCTTCACAGGGACTTTCCTCCTGGGGTTGACGCCGGATTCAGCCTCCAGTTTAGTCAGTCCCGGGGCATAGGATTGAAGTCGTGCGGCCGGACCAGGATAAACAGCAGCGGGAGCAGCCTCCCCACGACGCAGCCGGACGGCCCAGCGAGGCCCACCTGCGCGAGCTCCGGCGGAGCAGCATCATGCACGTGGACATGGATGCATTCTTTGTCTCCGTGGAACTGCGCACCCGTCCGGCACTCGTCGGCAGGCCCGTTATCGTGGGTTACCCCGCCGACCGTTCCGTCGTACTGTCCGCCTCCTACGAAGCGCGGCGCTTTGGCGTCAAGTCAGCGATGCCGATGGTGGTTGCCATGCGGATGTGTCCCTCCGCCGTCGTTATCGAGCCCCGGCACAAGCTCTACTACGAGGTGTCGGGCCAGATCATGGACATCTTCGGGTCGATTACCGAACTCGTGGAGCCCCTCAGCGTGGACGAGGCCTTCCTCGACGTCGGGGGAGCGATCCGCCGGCTGGGTCCGCCCCGCCGGATCGGTGAACTCATCCGCACCCGTGTCCGCAGCGAGCTGGGCATCACCGCGTCCGTGGGGATTGCCGCCAGCAAGTTCGTAGCGAAGATTGCTTCCACCCGGTGCAAGCCGAACGGCCTCCTGCTCATCGGCCCGGAAGAGACGGTCCCGTACCTGCACAGCCTGCCCGTCAGTGCCCTCTGGGGTGTCGGGGCCAAGACCGTCGAGGTGCTCTCGCGGATGGGCATCCGGACCGTCGCGGACGTCGCGGCCTCCCCGCTGCCGTCCCTCCGGAAGGTGCTCGGTGCCTCCGGGGAGCACGTCTACCGCCTGTCGTGGGGGATTGACCCCCGCCCGGTAACCCCGGTCCGGCTGGAGAAGAGCATCGGCGCGGAGGAGACCTTCGCGGTGGACACCGCGGACGAGGCACTGCTGCACCGGGAACTGCTGCGCCTCTCGCACCGGACGGCGGAGCGGCTCCGCAGCGCCGGCATGCACGCCCGCACCGTGGCCCTTAAGCTGCGCTACGCGGACTTCTCCACAATCACCCGCAGCCGGACCGTCAGCACCCCGATCGACAGCGCCCAGCTGCTGTACGCCGTCGCCGTCCAGCTGCTCGAATCAGTCGGGGACCGCCCCATGACCGTCCGGCTCGTGGGAATCAGGGCCGAACAGCTCGAGGAGGCCGCCCAGGCGCCCCTGCAGTTGAGCCTTGACCGCAGGGATGACAACTGGCGCGCCGCCGAGCAGGTCCTGGACCAGGTGACCCGCAAGTTTGGCACCAAATCGGTGCTTCCGGCACGGCTGTTGGACCCCGGGGGCAACCCGGGCTGACCCTGGAGATCCCCTTCACTCCTGGATGAAGTCAAGAGGACGTTAGGCATCTTTCAGAACAGGGCGCGACAAACTATCCTTATTTATACGTAGATTTAGTACGACTGGATCGAGCGTTCGGACTGATGCATGACCAGCTGATCGCCCCTGAAGGGGCTGTGGTATCCCCAATTCGACCAACGACGGCCATTGGGAACCACACGGGAATCCCGCACGTTGTGGGTTTAGTGACACTGGCCGCGTCAGTCTGGACGTTGGCCTACTTAAGGAGGTCGTGATGCCGCTCTCGGAGCACGAACAGAAGTTGCTGGAGCAACTTGAGAAGCAGCTGCATGAGGACGATCCCAAGTTCGCCAGCACGATGGGCTCGGACGCAGGACGTTCATTCTCAACCCGCCATCTGGTGATCGGCGTCCTGGCGACCCTCGCCGGCGTCGTGCTACTGCTCTTTGGCGTGACGATCCAGAACATCTTCGTAGGAGTCCTTGGCTTCGTCGTTATGGGCGCGGGCGTGTACTACGCAACCATGCGCGGTGCGGCCGTGGGCAAAGCCAAAGCCGGAGGGGCAGCCCGGAAATCCGGGAAGCCCAGGAGTTCGTTCATGAGCAATCTTGAGGAACGCTGGGACGAGAGGCACCGCGGGGAGTCCTGACCGCCCGGCGGCGCACCCGCGCTCCAGCACCCGACCTCCAGTAGCGCCCTCCACTTTCCACCACGGCTGGACCCCCGTGGCACAAAAGACCCGCTTCGGCGGGTCTTTTGCCGTTAACGACGGCAGGCCACGGCGTTCGTCGCCGGACAGAGCCCCGCAGTGCCCTCCTCCGAGGCCCTCTCCGGGCCCTGCCCTGCCCGGGCCCTGCCCTGCCCGGCCCCCAGGCCCTGCCCTGCCCGGGCCCTGCCCTGCCCGGGCCCTGCCCTGCCCGGCCCCGGGCCCTGCCCTGCCCGGGCCGCCGCACGCCGCCGCCGCGCGCCCCCGCGCCCCCGGGCCCCCCGGTCCCCTCCACTGCGCCCCACCAGGCCCGGATCCCTGCCATTGCGGGGAGCCCGGTCCGGCTTGCAGCACAAGTTGACGCAGAAACGTTCGGCGTGTCGTTGACTGTGGAGGGATGTGGAGTAATGTGGAGGACGTAAGAGGGTAGTGGCAGCACGGGGGACGTTGGGCTTCCTGCGAACAGACGGGCGGTGGGCCGTGTTTCTCGGCACACATTCGCCGCGTCTGGACGAAAAAGGTCGGATCATCCTTCCCGCGAAGTTCCGAGAGGAGCTTGCCGGCGGCCTGGTGCTCACAAGGGGCCAGGAACGCTGCATCTACGTCTTCAGTGAAGCGGAGTTCGGCCGTGTTCACGAGCAAATGCGGGAGGCTCCACTCTCCAGCAAGCAAGCTCGCGACTACATCCGGGTCTTCCTCTCTGGAGCCTCCGACGAGGTACCTGACAAGCAGGGGCGCGTGACGATTCCGCCGGCGCTCCGGGAGTACGCAGGACTCGGAAGGGAACTGGCCGTCATTGGTGCAGGAACCCGTGCCGAGATCTGGGACGCCCAGGCATGGAACGAGTACCTCGCCGAAAAGGAGACGGCCTTCTCGGAGACCGACGACGCAATACCGGGGATCTTCTGAAGCCCCACACGCACCAAGCAGCACGGCACGATTCTTGATTGAGATCTCCAGCCGCCCATCCGGCTGTTTTCCTGGCTCACTTCCCCGGAGCCAGGCGGACGCAGGATAGGCGCGGATGGGGATCTGGATTAAGAAGCGGCACGCGCAGCAGCCGCACTCCAACGAATCAGCCGGACAACGAAAGGACGCAGGTATGACGGACCCTGACCAGTCGAAGCCTACGTCTGAACGCCATGTACCGGTTCTCAAGGACCGGTGCATCAATTTGTTGGCACCCGGGTTCGAAGCGGCGCGCAGCAGAGGGGAGACCCCCGTGGCCATCGACGCAACCCTGGGCATGGGCGGCCATGCCGAGGCGATGCTGCAGCGTTTCCCGGATCTGCACCTGATCGGCATCGACCGTGATGAAGAAGCCCTGGCCCTCGCCGGGGAGCGCCTCCAGCCCTACGCCAACCGGATCGACCTCGTTCACGCCGTGTACGACGAAATCCCCGAGGTCCTGGCGGACCTCGGTTTCGACGAAGTCCACGGAGTCCTCATGGACCTTGGGGTCTCCTCGCTCCAGCTGGACGAACGGGAGCGCGGTTTCGCCTACTCCTTCGACGCGCCCCTGGACATGCGGATGGACACGAGCCGCGGCCAGACCGCCGCCGACGTCGTCAACAACTACAGCGAAGAGGATCTGGTCCGGATCATCCGGAAGTGGGGCGAAGAGAAGTTTGCCGGCCGCATCGCCAACCGGATCGTCACCGCTCGGGCCGTGAAGCCCTTCACCACCACGGGTGAGCTCGTGGAACAGATCCGCGGAGTCGTACCCGCCGGCGCGGCAAAATCCGGCGGACACCCCGCAAAGCGCACCTTCCAGGCGCTCCGGATCGAGGTCAACGAAGAGCTGGACGTCCTGGAACGCGCCATCCCCGCGGCCATCGACGCGATCGCCGTCGGCGGCCGCGTCGTCGTGATGTCCTACCACTCGCTGGAGGACAAGATCGTCAAGGGCTTCTTCCAAGCCGGGTCCAGATCCTCCGCACCACTGGGTTTCCCGGTGGAACTGGAAGAGCACAAGGCAGAGCTGAAATCCCTGACGAAGGGCACCGAGGTGCCCACCGCCGCCGAAATCGCCGAGAACCCACGCGCCGCATCCGCCCGGCTCCGCGCCGTGGAACGCATCAAAGCCAGGAGGGCCGCATGAGCACCGCAGCTGTCAGCAGATTCCCCGTTGCCACAGAAGCGACGGCCCGCGCCCTGCCCGGGATCACCCCCGGCACCGGCCCGGACCGGAAGGCGCGCACCCCGCTCTCGCTGGTGCGCTCAGCCCCGCGCAAGCGCCGCGCCCCGTTCGTCGTGCTCTGCTTTGGCCTCCTCGCCGTCGCCCTGATGGCAGTGCTGGTCCTGAACATCTCCGTCTCCACGGCGCAGTACCAGCTGGTACAGCTGCGGAGCGAGCAGTCCACGCTGACGAAGCAGAACCAGGACCTGACCCAGCAGGTGCAGAACTTCGACGCCCCGCAGAACCTGGCCGCCAAGGCCACCGAACTGGGCATGGTGGCTTCCACGGCCAAGGGCCAGATCGACCTCTCCACCCTGAAGGTCAGCGGCAAGGCAAAGCCCGCGGTGAAGGGCGACGCCCCCGGCGCCGTCATCGCCGCGCCGGCCGTAGCCGGACAACTCGTCGTCGTTCCGCCCGCGACCGTCAATGAGCCGCTCGCGAACCGCAAGCCCGCCGCCGAGGCAGCCGCCGCGCCGGCAGCCGCCGCGCCGGCAGCTGCAACGGCCGCCGCGGCAGCAGCCGCACCCGCCGCAGTGCCGGCCCCGCCGGCTGTCGAACTCCACGGGGGCTCGGTCCCGGCCCCCGCGCAGAAGGTCCCGGGAAAGTAAACGCAGGACGGACCACCAGCCAGGCAAGCAGCAAGGACACATCGTGGCAAAGAACTCCGGCAGGGCACGCAAGGCGAAAGCGCCAAGCGCCACCCTGCGGCTGCGGCTGGGCCTTGGCGTCATGCTGACGCTCCTGCTCGTCGTCGGCGGAAAGCTGTTCCTCGTCCAGGGCCTCGACGTCGGGGGCATGGCCGAAGCCGCCCTCCAGAACAGGCTTACCCCGATAGAACTCCCGGCCGAGCGCGGCAGCATCCTCGATGCCAACGGCGCCGTCTTGGCCAGCAGCGTGATCCGCTACAACGTTGTGGTGGACCAGAGAGTCAACACCAAAACCGAGTCGTTCCGCCGGTTCGACGAGGGCAAGGATGAGCTGGTCAAAGTCTCCCGCGACCAGGGCATCTCCGAGCTTGCCTCGCTGCTGGGCATGGACATGGCCGCGGTCAAGGAGGCACTCACCGGAGACAGGCCGTACTACATCGTGGCCAAGGACCTCAAGCCTGACGTCGAGGACCGGATCTCCAAACTGCAGATCCCCGGCATCGTCACCGTGGGCACCACCAAGCGGGTTTATCCCAACGGGTCGGTGGCCGGCGGGATTGTCGGCTTCCTGAGGGACGGCACCACCGGACAGGCCGGCCTTGAACAGACCCAGGACGGGATCCTCCGGGGCACCCCCGGCAAACGGCTCTTCGAAATCGGCGCCGACGGGCTGCGCATCCCGGTCGGAGTGGACCAGCTGACCCCCGCCGTCAATGGCAAGGACCTCAAGCTCACTCTCAACTCCGACCTGCAGTACTTCGCCCAGCAGGCGATCCAGAGCCAGAAAGACAAGCTCAGCGCCGAATGGGGCGTCATAGTCGTCTCCGATGTCAAGACCGGCAACATCATCGCCATGGCGGACACCAACTCCCCGGACCCCAACGACCCGGGCAAGTCCGACGCCAAGGACCGCGGCGTCCGGGCCGTCACGGCAGCCTACGAGCCCGGTTCGGTGGAGAAAATGATCACCGCCGCAGCCGCGATCGAAGAAGGCACCGCCCACCCGCTGGATCACATCACCGTTCCGCCGACCTACACCGTCGACGGCCAGACCTTCACCGACGCTTTTGTCCACGGCACTGAGGAACGGACCCTGGCCGGCATCATCGGCTATTCCATGAACACCGGCACCGTGATGGTGGGCGAGCGGCTCAGCAAGGAGAAGCGCCACGACTGGCTGCAGAAGTTCGGCATCGGCGAAGCACCGGACATCGGGCTGCCCGCAGAATCCCCCGGCATCCTGACACCGGCCGATCAATGGGACGGCCGGCAGCAGTACACCGTCCTCTTCGGCCAGGGCGTGGCCCAGTCGACCCTCCAGACTGTCCGTGCCTACCAGAGCATCGCCAACGGCGGCGTCATGCTCCAGCCGAGGCTGATTGACAGCTACATCAATCCGGACGGCACCCAGGAGAAGGTTCCGGTCCAGGCGCCCCGGCAGATTGTCAGCAAGGACACCGCCCAGCAGGTCCGCGACATCCTGGAAAGCGCCGTGACCGAGGGCGAAATCAAGGACGCCGCGATTGACGGCTACCGGGTGGGGGCGAAGACCGGAACCTCGGAATCGCCCTGCGACGACGGCAAGCCCGGCTTCTGCGGCTACACCGCTTCCATGGTGGGAATGGCGCCGATGGACGATCCGCGGTTTATTGTTGAAGTGGTCCTGCAACGGCCCAAGGGCAGCATCTACGGAATCACCAACGGTCCGGTGTTCCGTTCGGTGATGAGCCAGACGCTGCGCACGTTCAACGTCGAGCCTTCCACCGGCGAGCCCGTCCGGCTGCCGCAGTACGTCAAGTAGCACCCGTTCCACCCAGCACCCGGCGTCACGAACCAGTGCCAAACCACAGTGCCTGCGGGCCGGAGCACGCCTCCGTGCGCAGCGCAAGATCCACTAGCACCACAACGGAGACCCACTTGTCAGAGCACAACGCCCCCGGCGCTTCCGCGCCGTCCGGCCAGGACTCCACCCAGGGCTTCCGGCCCACTGCGGTTGCCGCAGTGCCGCTGGCAACCATCGGTGAGTCGATCGGCGTCCTCGTTCCAGGGGCGTCCGGCTCCGTTGCCGTAACGGGGATCTCCCTGAATTCCCGGACGGTCCAGCCGGGGGACCTGTACGTGGCCTTGCCCGGCGCCACCCGCCACGGGGCCGACTTCGTCTCCCAGGCAGTGGAGGCGGGCGCGGCCGCTGTGCTGACGGACGACGCCGGCGCGCGCCTGCTGGCGTTCTCCCACGACATTCCGGTCCCCGTGCTGCTGGCCCGGGAACCCCGCACCCTCGTGGGCGGACTGGCTGCCCTGATCTACCGGAGCCGGCCGGACGACGCGCCTGCTCCGGCCCTGTACGGCGTTACGGGCACCAACGGCAAGACCACGACCACGTACTTCATCAACGCCCTCCTGCAGGCCCTCGGGAAGCGGACCGGGCTGATCGGAACCATCGAGATCCTGGCCGGCGGTGAACCGATTCCCAGCCTTCTCACGACCCCGGAATCCACCGATGTCCACGCCCTGCTGGCCCTGATGCGAGAACGCGGCCTCGACGCGGCCTCCATGGAGGTCTCCTCGCACGCCGTCTCATTCCACCGGGTGGACGGGATCGTGTTCGACGTCGCCGGCTTCACCAACCTGACCCAAGACCACCTCGACCTGCACGGTTCCATGGAGGAGTACTTCCGGACCAAGGCGAGGCTCTTCACCCCCGGGCGGGCCCGCAGCGCCGTCGTTACGGTGGACGACGACTGGGGTGTAAAGCTTGCCGCGGCAGCGGAGATTCCCGTGACGACCCTCGCCACTGCCCAGCCGGCCGCCGCGGGAAGCGGCGCGGCCTCCGCAGCGGACTGGACGGTTGTCCACCCCGTCCCGCGCGGACTCGGCACGGATTTCGTGCTCCGCCACCGCGACGGCACGGAACTGCGTGTCCACACCGGCCTGCCCGGCAGCTTCAACGTGGCGAACGCCGCGCTGGCCACCGTCATGGTGCTCGCCGGCGGCCACGAGGCCGCCGCTGTCCAGACCGCCCTCGACGCCGGCGACCCCTTCACTGTTGCGGTGCCCGGCCGGATGCAGCTCGTTTCGACCGCCCCCGCGGCGGTGGTCGACTTTGCCCACAACCCGGACGCCCTGGCCCGTGCCCTCGAAGCCGTACGCTCCCCGGAGCCCGGATCCCGGGTGATCATCGTCTTCGGCGCCACCGGCCAGCGCGACCAGGGCAAGCGGCCCGCCATGGGTGCCATCGCCGCGCGCCTCGCCGACACCGTCATAGTCACCGACGACGACCCGCACGACGAGGACGCCGCGGGGATCCGCGCCGACGTCCTGGCAGGCGCGGTGGAGGCCAAGGAACACGAGGACCTGGGCTGCCGCATCATCGAGGTCTTCCCCCGCGATGCCGCCATCCGGGAAGCCGTGGAACTCGCGGGCCCGGCCGACACCATCCTCGTCGCAGGGCGGGGCCACGAAATTTGGCAGGAAGTCAAGGGCGTCAACCTCGCCCTTGACGACAGGGTGGAGCTCCGCTCTGCCTTGACAGCTCGGGGATTCACCGTTCTCGAAGACCAGCGGATAGAGTCCTAAACCGAGATGATTGCATTTACCGCGGCGGAAATCGCCGATCTAACCAACGGCCGGCTGGCTGCCGGGCCGGGGATTATCCCCGGCTCCGTGGTCACCGACTCCCGGGAAGCCACACCGGGTTCCCTCTATGTGGCCAAGCCGGGGGAGACGGCCGACGGCCACGACTTCGTGGGCGCGGCCTTCGAACGCGGAGCAGTGCTGGCACTGGTCGAGCACGACGTCGCGGACGGTGCCGGGCGAACCTACCCCGCCGTCGTCGTCCAGGACTCGGTCCTCGCGATGGGCGCACTGGCCGCCGAAGCCGTCCGCCGGATCCGCGCCAGCCGCGCAGCCGCCGGCGAGACCCTGACCGTGATCGGAATTACCGGCTCCGCCGGCAAGACCACCACCAAGGACCTGCTGGCCGGGATCCTGGCCGGTGAAGGCCGGACCGTTGCCCCGCAGGGTTCCTACAACGGCGAAGTCGGGGTCCCGCTCACCGTCTTCAAGGCCGACGCCGACACCCGTTACCTCGTGATTGAGATGGGTGCCACGGGCGTGGGCCACATCAGCTACCTCGCGGAGATGGTGCGCCCCGACATCGGCGTTGTTCTTGGCGTCGGCACGGCCCACGCCGGCGAATTTGGCGGCGTGGAGAACATTGCCCGGGCCAAGGGCGAGCTCGTCGAAGCCCTGCCCGCCGCCGGCACCGCCGTACTCAACCTGGACGACGCCCGCGTCGCGGCGATGGCCGCGCGGACCCGGGCCACGGTGCTGGGCTATTCCGCCCTGCCCGCCCGCGGCGGCCTGCCCGACGGTGCCGTGCGGACCGGTGCAGAGCTGGTCCGGGCCGAGGGCGTCGAGCTCAACGCCGACGGCCACCCCGAATTCGAACTTTTCCTGCCGGGCGGGAGCGCCGGGCACCACGTCGCAGCCAAGCTGATCGGCGCCCACCACATCGCCAACCTGCTGGCAGCGGCGGCGGCGGCGCACGCCGCCGGCGTCTCCGCCGACCGGATCGCAGTCTCCCTCAGCACCCAGACGGCCGCCAGCCGCTGGCGGATGGAACGCACCGAACGGCCCGACGGCGTCACGGTCATCAACGATGCCTACAACGCCAACCCGGAATCCATGCGCGCCGCCCTGCGGACCCTCGCAGACCTCGGAAGGGGCCGCCGGACCTGGGCCGTGCTCGGGGCCATGCTCGAACTTGGCCCGGACTCCATCCGCGAGCACATGGCTGTCGGCACCCAAGTGGTCCGGCTCAACATCTCCCGGCTTGTCGTGGTGGGCCGCGAGGCCCGGTCGCTCTACGTCTCCGCGGTCAACGAGGGGTCCTGGGGCAACGAGTGCGTCTTCGCCGAAACAGCGGAGGAAGCCTACGAACTGCTGCACGCCGAGCTTGAACCCGGCGACCTCGTGCTGTTCAAGTCTTCCAACAGCATCGGGCTGCGCCATCTGGGCGATCGGATAGCATTACCCCCACAGGCCCCCGGGACCGCTGCCGGCCCCGCCGAGGGAAGGGCTGCCGGGAGCACCGCCGGGCACGCCGCAGGAACCGCCACTGAAGGAACCGCCACCGAAGGGAGTGCGCTGCTGTGATTGCACTGCTGATGGGCGCCGGACTGGCCCTGCTGTTTTCCTTCCTGGGCACCCCGCTCTTCATCCGTTTCCTGGTCCGCAAGAGCTACGGCCAATTCATCCGGGATGACGGACCCACGTCGCACCACACCAAGCGCGGCACCCCCACGATGGGCGGCACGGTCGTGGTCCTGGCGGTGCTCGCCAGCTACGCCATCACCCACCTCGTGATGTGGCTGATGAACCCGGAGTCACCGGGCCCGTCCGCCTCGGCCCTGCTGCTGCTGTTCCTGATGGTCGGGATGGGGCTCGTCGGCTTCCTGGATGACTTCATCAAGATTTCCAAGCAGCGCAGCCTGGGCCTGAACGCCAAAGCCAAGCTGACCCTGCAGGCCGCCGTGGGCATCATCTTCGCGGTCCTCGCCCTCTACTTCCCGGACGAAAACGGCGTGACGCCCGCTTCCTACCAGATCTCCCTGGTCCGCGACATCCCGTGGTTAAACCTCGCCTTCGCCGGCACCGTCATCGGTGCCATCCTCTTCGTGCTCTGGTCGAACCTGATCATCACCGCCGCCACCAACGGAGTGAACCTCACCGACGGCCTCGACGGCCTGGCCGCCGGTGCCTCGATCATGGTCTTCGGTGCCTACACCCTGATGGGGATCTGGCAGAGCAACCAGTCCTGCGGTTCGCCGCGGCAGGCCGGCGCCGGCTGCTACACCGTCCGCGACCCGCTGGACCTGGCCCTGCTCGCCGCCATCCTCAGTGCGGCGCTGGTCGGCTTCCTGTGGTGGAACACCTCACCCGCCAAGATCTTCATGGGCGACACCGGCTCCCTGGCGATCGGCGGCGCTGTCGCCGGCTTCGCCATTCTGTCCCGGACCGAGCTGCTGCTCGCCTTCATCGGCGGCCTCTTCGTCCTGATCACCCTCTCGGTGATCATTCAGGTCGGCTACTTCAAGATCACCAAGGGCAAACGATTCTTCAAAATGGCACCGCTCCAGCACCACTTTGAACTCAAAGGCTGGGCCGAGGTCACCGTCGTCGTCCGGTTCTGGATCCTGTGCGGACTCTTCGTTGCCGCCGGACTGGGCATCTTCTACGCCGAATGGGTGGTATTGCTGTGACCGGTCCAATTCCCGCACCCCTCACCACGTCACCGCGGCTGGAAAACCTTGTCAGCTGGGACTCCGGCTGGGCCGGCCTGCGGGTCGTCGTCACCGGCATCGGGGTTTCCGGGTTCGCCGCTGCGGACACGCTGATCGAACTCGGAGCCCGCGTGGTCGTGGTGGACGCCGCCACCGGCCCCACGGCCCAGGCCCAGGCGGATACGCTGCGGATCGTCGGGGCCGCCGGGGTCCTCCTCGGCGGGGACGCCGTGGAAACCGTTCCCAAAATCGACGGCGCCAAGCCGGACCTGATTGTCACCTCCCCGGGCTGGCGGCCGGACCAGGCCCTGCTCGCCGCCGCGGCGAGGGCGCACATCCCGGTCTGGGGCGATGTCGAACTCGCGTGGCGGGTCCGCGAACGCAAAGGACGCAAGACCGCAGATTGGCTCACCATTACCGGCACCAACGGTAAGACCACCACGGTCGGACTGACCGAATCGATGCTGCAGGCGGCAGGACTGAAGGCCATCGCCGTCGGCAACGTCGGCACACCCATCCTTGATGCCCTGCGCGATCCGGTGGACTACGACGTCTTCGCCGTCGAGCTCTCCAGCTTCCAGCTGCACTGGTCCCACTCCGTTTCGCCGGTGGCAAGCGTCTGCCTGAACGTCGCCGAGGACCACGTCGACTGGCACGGCTCCTACGCCTCCTACCTGGCGGACAAGGCCAAGGTTTACGAGCACACCCAAAAGGCGTGCATCTACAACGCGGAGCAGATCGAAACCGAACGCATGGTGGAGGACGCCGACGTCGTCGAGGGCTGCCGGGCCGTGGCCTTCACCACCGTCACGCCTGCCGTCAGCATGCTCGGCGTCGTCGAGGGACTCCTCGTGGACCGCGCCTTCATCGCCGAACGCAAGGACAGCGCCGCCGAACTGGCCTCCGTTTCGGACCTCGGGACCGTGGCCCCGCGCCACATGGTGGCCAACGCCCTCGCCGCGGCAGCCCTGGTCCGCGCCTACGGCGTGGAGCCGGCTGCGGTCCGCAAAGGCCTGCTGAACTATATTCCGGGGGACCACCGCATCCAGCTCGTGGCCCGCCACAACGGCGTCCTCTGGGTCGATGACTCCAAAGCCACCAACCCGCATGCCGCCTCGGCTTCCCTTTCCGCCTTCGAGAACGTTGTCTGGATCGCCGGCGGACTGTCCAAGGGCGTGAGCTATGACGCGCTTGTCCACAAGCACGCCCGCCGGCTCAAAGCCGTCGTCCTGATCGGGGCAGACTCCAGCGATCTACTCTCCGCGCTGCAGCGACACGCGCCCGATGTCCCAGTGATCGGGGAGGGGAAGGGCGAAACTGAAGAGGTGCAGACTGCCGGGACGGCCGACGCCGTAGCAGGCCCCTCGCCGATTTTCAGCGAAACTGTGATGGTCCAGGCCGTTGCGTCGGCAGCGCAGCTGGCCGCCTCCGGGGACACTGTGCTCCTGGCCCCGGCGGCTGCGTCCATGGATCAGTTCTCTTCCTACGCTCACCGTGGCGACGCCTTCATTGAAGCTGTTCGCGAGCTCGTGGAAGGGCAGGCTCAGACCAGCGAGGAGTAACAATGGTCAGCACGCCCACACGTAACCCCGCGGCCACACCGGCCGCGACAAAGCCGCACACTGCGAAGCCGCCGGCAGCAAAAGCATCAGGGGCCACGGCCCAAAACGGCCTGCAACGGGCCGGCCTCAGGATCCGGGACTGGAACCGGGGATTCTGGTCCGCGCTGGAAGGCTCGGGCAAGTCCCGCAACGGCTCCACGTACTACCTGATCCTGGGCTCCACGATCGCACTGACGGCAATTGGCATCCTTATGGTGCTATCCGCCTCCAGCGTCGAGGCCATCGCCGCCGGGGAATCGCCCTACACTGCCGCCCTCAAACAGGGGATGTTCGCCGGAATCGGCCTCTTCGGCATGTTCCTGCTCTCACGCGTCAACGTGGTGTGGCTCAAGCGCGGAGCCTGGATCGCCATCATCGCGGCCTTCGTGCTGTTGGTGCTGGTCCTCCTCGTCGGACGCAGCGCCCTCGGTAACCAGAACTGGATCGATGTCGGCCCCTTCACCTTCCAGCCCTCCGAAGCGGCCAAACTGGCGCTTGCCCTGTGGATGGCCACGGTGCTGGACCGCAAGGCCAAGCTGCTGTCCCAGGCCAAGCACGCCCTGATCCCGGTGGTGGTCCCCGGCGCCGCCGGAGTGATCGGTCTCATCCTTATGGGCAACGACCTCGGCACCGCCATGATCGTCATGATGATCACAGCGGCCGCCCTGTTCTTCGCCGGAGTGCGGCTGTATCTGTTCGGCATCGCCGGGGCCATCCTCGCCGCGGGCACGATCGTCCTGGCCATCACCAGCCCCAACCGGGTCTGCCGCATCCTGTCCTGGACGGGACAGACCTGCGCCGACGGCTCCGACGTGAACTACCAGTCCACCAACGGCCTGTATGGCCTCGCTTCCGGCGGATGGTTCGGCGTGGGACTCGGCCAGAGCCGGCAGAAGTACAGCTGGATCCCGGAAGCCCACAACGACTTCATCTTCGCCATCATCGGCGAGGAACTCGGTCTGGTCGGAACCTTCGTGGTCCTGATTCTCTTCGCCATCCTCGGCACCGCCATCTACCGGGTTGTCGTCGCGCAGAAGGACATGTTCCACCGCGTCCTGGCCGGCACCATCATGGTCTGGCTGCTCGGCCAGGCGACCGTCAACATGGCCGTGGTCACCGGCCTGGCCCCCGTGATTGGCATCCCGCTCCCATTCATCTCCTACGGCGGCTCGGCGCTGCTCATGTCGCTGTGCGCGATCGGCGTAGTCTTGTCCCTGGCCCGGGCCCAGATGGCGCCCGGCCTGCAGCCCAAGCGGCTGTTCCGGTTCGGCCCGGCCGGGCTCGCAGCCACCCTGCGGAAGCAGAGTGCCGCACGCGGCGCAGCCCGGAACGAGGCGAAGAACCCGGCCGGGGCCAAAGCCCTCCGAACACCGGCCGCCGGGACACGAACCCCCGCCTCCGGAACCCCTGCCTCCGGAACCCCTGCCCCCAGAACACCTGCACGAAAGCGTAAATAGGCCTCCATGAACACCGAGCAGTCATTGTCCGTCGTCCTCGCCGGCGGCGGAACAGCCGGGCATATCAGCCCGCTCCTGGCCATCGCGAACGCACTCCGGGAGGCCCGCCCCGGCGTGCGTCTCCTGGCCGTCGGCACGCCCGCCGGGATGGAAGCCCGGCTGGTTCCGGCCGCAGGCCTGGACCTCGTCACGATCAGCAGGGTTCCGTTCCCGCGCCGGCCGTCGCTGGACCTGCTGCGGCTGCCCGGACGGCTCGTCCACGCCGTGAAACAGGCCGGCGAAATCCTCGACGAGGCCAAAGCCGACGTCCTGGTCGGCGTCGGTGGCTACGTCTGCACCCCGATGTACCTCGCCGCCTGGCGCCGGAAGATCCCGATTGTCATCCATGAGGCGAACACCCGCCCGGGTCTGGCGAACCGGGTGGGGGCCCGGCTCGGCGGACACGTTGCCGTGGCCTTCGCCGCAACCCGGCTGGGTGCCTCCCGGCACGTAGGCATGCCCATGCGCCCGGAGATTTCCGGCCTGGACCGGAGCGCGGCCAGGACCGAAGCCCGGGCAGCCCTCGGCCTGGATCCGCAGCGCCCGGCCCTCATCGTCACCGGCGGCTCCTCGGGTGCCCAAAGCATCAACCGCACCATCGCGGCGTCGGCCGGCCTCCTCGCAGAGGCCGGCATCCAGACCCTGCACCTCACCGGACGCGGCAAGGCAGTCCACGACGCCGACGGCAAGCCCCTCACGGCCCCCGGCTACCAGCAGCGCGAGTACGTTGACGGAATGGAAACGGTTTACGCGGCGGCCGATCTGCTCCTGGCCCGCTCCGGGGCCGCCACGGTCTGCGAGGTCGCCGCCGTCGGCCTTCCCGCCGTCTTCGTTCCGCTGCCCATCGGCAATGGCGAACAGGCGCTCAACGCCGCCGGGCTCGTCGGGGCCGGAGGCGCCCTGATGGTGGACGACAGCACATTCTCACCGGAGTGGGTCCGCGGACACATCATCCCGCTGCTGCAGGATCCGGACCGGCTCGCCCGGATGGCGGCAAGCGCCGAACGGCTCGGCATCCGGGACGCCGACCGGCGCATGTCCAGTCTCGTCCTTGAAACGGTTGCGTCTGCCAAGGCACAGCCGACCAAGCCCAGCAGGAAGCGGTAGCGGAATGACCCAGCCCGAACACCAGAACACCTCCCTGGCCGCCCGCACCGCGGAATCCCTCGGCCGGGTGCATTTCGTCGGCATCGGCGGCGTGGGAATGTCCGCCGTGGCCCGCATCATGGTGGCCCGCGGCCTGCCGGTCAGCGGCTCCGACGCCAAGGACCTCCCGGTCATGGCCGATCTGGCGGCCGCCGGGGCGCGGATCTGTGTCGGCTACGACGCCGCCAACCTGGGCGACGCCCAGAGTGTGGTTGCCGGCTCCGCCATCCGCCCGGACAATCCCGAACTGGCGGCCGCCCGGGGTGCCGGACTGCCCGTTTTCCACCGCTCGGAGGCACTGGCGGCCGCCATGGCCCAGGACACCGCCGTGACGGTCGCCGGCACGCACGGCAAGTCCACCACAACGTCGATGATCACCGTCCTGCTCCAGGGCGCGGGCCTGGACCCTTCCTTCGCCATCGGCGCCAACGTCCCGGCGCTGGGCGTCAACGCCGCCAGCGGCAGCACCCCCATCTTCGTGGCGGAAGCCGACGAATCCGACGGGTCCTTCCTGAACTACAGGCCCCAGATCGCCGTTGTGACGAATGTCGAACCGGACCACCTCGACTACTACGGCACCGCCGAGGCCGTCTACGCCTCCTTCGACCGGTTCACGGCGCTGCTCCCGGCCGACGGCGTGCTCGTGGCCTGCGCGGACGACGCCGGAGCCAGCGCCCTGGCCCGTCGGACCCTCGAGCGCGGCAACACGCGCGTCGTGCTCTACGGCACCGGCGGCGACGTCCAGCTCCAGCTGCACGACGGCGGGCCGGGGGACGTGTCCATCTCCACCCCCGCGGGACGCTTCAGGCTCGATCTGCATGTTCCCGGGCGGCACAATGCCCTCAACGCCACCGCGGCCTTCGCTGTGGCCGTGGAACTGGGCGTCGACCCCGCCGTTGCCGCCGGCGCCCTGGCCCACTTCACCGGGGCGTCCCGGCGCTTCGAATTCAAGGGCGAGGGCCGCGGCGTCCGGGTCTACGACGACTACGCGCACCACCCCACGGAGGTGCGCGCAGCCCTGTCCGCGGCGCGGTCGGTGGCCGGCGGGCACAAGCTGCATGTCCTCTTCCAGCCGCACCTGTTTTCGCGGACCCGGGAATTCGCCGAAGAGTTCGCCGCGGCGCTCAACGCCGCCGACACCGCCTTGGTCCTGGACATCTATCCAGCCCGCGAGGACCCGATACCGGGCGTCACCAGCGAGCTGATCGCCGCCCACCTGGGAGCCGGCGGCCGGCTCGTCGGCCCGGGCGAGGAGGCCGTGCAGTCCGTGGTGGCCGCCGCCGCGCCCGGGGACATCGTGCTCACGGTCGGAGCCGGCGACGTCACGGCCTACGGGCCACTGATCGTCGCGGCCCTGAACAACGGACCCTCCGGTGCCTAGCACCCGACGCCCCAGCTACCGGACGGGTGCTCGCCGGCCGGCGTCGGCGCCCGGGGACCCGGCGTCGTCCGATGTCATCTCGGCGTCCAAGGACGGCGGCCCGGCCGCCACCGCGGCCCCCGCCGCGGCCCCCGCCGCCGGAACCAAACAGGAGGCGCCGCCGGCCCGGGACAATGTGCTGTCCTTTCCCGAGCCCAGGGCCAAGCGGCGCAGGCGCATCCGCCAGGGCATCATTGGTTCCCTGGCCGTGCTGGTCGCGGCGATCATCGCCGCGGCGGTGTACTCGCCAGTCCTGGCGCTGCAGACCGTCACCGTCCAGGGCACCAAACTGCTGAGCGCGGACCAAGTCCAGGCGGCCCTTGAGCCGCTGCACGGCAAGCCGCTGCCGCAGATCAGCGACGGCGACGTCACCGCCCTGCTGCAGCCGCTGGTGCAGGTCAAGGGCGTCACCGCCCAGGCGCTGCCGCCCTCGACGCTCCTGGTCAAGGTGACCGAACGCGTCCCGGTGGCCCTGGTCAAGCAGGGTGAGGCCTACCAGCTGGTCGACGTCGACGGCGTGAAGCTCAGCGACACTGCCGACCCGGCCTCCATTGCGCTCCCGGTCATCGACGGCGGAAGCGGCACCCTGCCCAAGGATCTGTTCCACGCCATCACCGGCGTCCTGGGGGCGCTGCCGGCCGATGTGCTCGCCCGGCTCTCCAACGCCTCGGCCAAATCGGTCGACGCCGTTGAACTCAAGCTCGTGGACGGCCAGACGATCGTCTGGGGCAATGCGGGGGAGAGGGAGCTCAAGGCAAAGGTCCTGCAGGCCCTGCTCAATGCCCCCGCAGACCCGAAGAACCCGGTCCGGATCTATGACGTGAGTGTGCCCCGGCACCCGGTCACCCGATAGCCGCCAATCAGTTGTCCGGGAGGCCGGGGGTGGCGCGGACCCCGGTCTGCCCCGGGCGCCGGCCGCAGCGGGCCGCGCGGCACCAGACACAACAGTGACCCAGCACCCAGCCACTACCAACACGGCCTGAACCCGGCACCAAAAGAGGCTATTTCGCCGGTATTACCGCGACACGCGGGGCCGGTTATTGAATGTCATCTACATAGGAAATAGCGTCACAGCATGAGTTACTTGACATAACTATAACCTTCAACTCGAAGGTTAAGGTTCAAAGCTTCAAGTCCGACTCCATCAGTTTTCGCAATAGAACACGAACAAGGGACACGTAACGTGGCAGCTCCGCAGAATTACTTGGCCGTCATCAAGGTCGTCGGCATCGGCGGCGGTGGCGTGAACGCAGTCAACCGCATGATCGAGGTCGGTCTTCGCGGCGTCGAATTCATCGCAGTCAACACCGATGCGCAGGCATTGTTGATGTCCGATGCAGACGTCAAGCTCGACATCGGGCGTGAGCTGACGCGCGGCCTGGGAGCCGGTGCGAACCCTGACGTCGGCAGGCAGGCCGCCGAGGACCACGCCGAGGAGATCGAAGAGGTCATGCGCGGCGCTGACATGGTCTTCGTCACCGCCGGCGAAGGCGGCGGCACCGGCACCGGCGGCGCGCCCGTCGTGGCCCGGATCGCCCGTTCGCTCGGGGCGCTGACCATCGGCGTCGTCACCCGGCCTTTCACCTTCGAGGGCCGCCGCCGTGCAGGCTCTGCGGAGGCCGGCATCGACGCACTCCGCGACGAAGTCGACACGCTGATCGTCATCCCCAATGACCGTCTGCTGTCCATCAGCGACCGCAACGTCTCCGTCCTGGACGCGTTCCGCTCCGCCGACCAGGTGCTCCTGTCCGGTGTCCAGGGCATCACCGACCTGATCACCACCCCGGGGCTGATCAACCTCGACTTTGCCGACGTCAAGTCAGTCATGCAGGGCGCAGGCTCCGCGCTGATGGGCATCGGCTCGGCACGCGGCGAAGACCGCGCCGTCAAGGCCGCCGAGCTCGCCATTGCCTCTCCGCTGCTGGAAGCATCGATCGACGGCGCCCACGGCGTCCTGCTGTCCATCCAGGGCGGCTCGGACCTGGGACTCTTCGAAATCAATGAGGCGGCCCGCCTGGTCCAGGAAGTCGCCCACCCCGAGGCCAACATCATCTTCGGTGCCGTCATCGACGATGCCCTCGGCGACGAGGCCCGCGTGACGGTCATCGCGGCCGGCTTCGACGACGTCAAGGCCACCTCGCCCTCCATGGACCAGTCGCTTCCGCAGTCGGCACCGCAGCGTCCGGCAGCGCCGGCCCCCGCCCCGGCGCAGGCTCCGTCCTCGGCGCAGGTCCAGCCGCTGCACGCCACGGTCGGCGCTTCCGGGTACGGCGGCTGGGGCCAGCAGCGCCCGTCCGCAGTTCCGGCCGATTCCGGCTTCGACGTGGACCTGCCGTCCGTTGTGGAGCCGGACCTGTCCGGCCGCCACTCCGACGACCTGGATGTCCCTGACTTCCTCAAGTAGGTCCTGAAGCACCATGGCATTGCCGGTTGGCAGTGCCATGGTGCTTTCTCGTAGGATCGAAGCTCTGCAAACAAGTTTGGCAACGATTTGGAGTTTTGAGTGTTCTCGTGGCGGGCGGAAGTCCGGCCCGGCGTCTGGGTGGCTTTTACCGACGCTGCCGCCGGCAACCTGGCGCTCCATGTCGGCGACGATCCGGTGGAGGTCCTGCGCCGGCGTCGCGGGCTGGAGGCGGCCCTCGGACTCGGCGGCCGGAACTTCCAGTACATGAACCAGGTCCACGGCAACGAGGTGGCCAGCATTGGCGCCGCGACCGCCGGCTTCGGTCCTGACGGCCCCGCCCCTGGTGCCCCGGCTGCTGACTCCTCTGCCGCCGCTGCCCCGGCCCCTGTTGCCCCGACTGCTGACGCCATGGTGTCCCTGGGGGAACCCCTGGCCGTGATGGTCGCCGATTGTGTGCCGGTCGTCCTGGTGGGGGAGAGGGCCGGCGGCGAAAGCCCCGTGCTGGCCGTCGTTCACGCCGGGCGCCCGGGCGTCGCGTCCGGCGTCGTACCGGCGGCCGCGGCCCGCATGCGCGAACTCGGCGCGACCGGGCTCAGCGCCTGGATTGGCCCGTCCGTCTGCGGAGGGTGCTATGAGGTGCCCGAGGCCATGCGTGACGAGGTGGCTGCCCGGGTGCCCGCAGCCCGGTGCACCACCTCCCGGGGCACCCCGGGCCTGGACCTGCCGGCCGCCGTCCGCAGCCAGCTGCAGGACGCAGGTGTCCGGGTCGAATACTCCGGCGACTGCACCCTGGAGGATGAAAGCCTGTTCTCCTACCGCCGTGACCGGCACACCGGCCGGTTCGCCGGTCTGGTGTGGACGGATGCCGGGACGGCCCCCAGAGGGACGACCCGGTGAACGACCAGGTGAACGACGCGGTGAACGACGCGGTGAATCGACAGACGAATGAGCCGATGAAGGCGCAGGAGCCGGCGAACACGGAATCCGATCCCCGGCTGGAAGAGCTCCGGGAGCGGCTCGCCGCCGTCCGGGGGCGCATCGACGGCGCCGTCGCAGCCGCCGGACGGCAGGAACGGCCGCCCCGGCTCATCGTGGTCACCAAATTTCATCCCGCCGGGGATGTCCGGAGGCTCGCCCTCCTCGGCATCACGGACGTCGGGGAGAACCGGGACCAGGAAGCCGCGGAAAAGGCTGCCGAGCTGGCCGGGCTGGAGCTCCGTTGGCACTTTATCGGCCAGCTCCAGAGCAACAAGGCAAAATCCGTCGTCAAGTACGCCCATGCCGTGCACTCCGTGGACCGACTGCAGCTGGCCCGGGCCCTGGCCAAGGCCATGGCGGCCGAACAGCAACACACCGGCAGGGCGCCTCTGGACTGCTTCATCCAGGTCAGCCTCGACGACGACGCCGGCGGCCGCCGCGGCGGTGCCCTTCCGGCCGACGTCCCGGCGCTGGCCGAGGAATTGGCCGGGCACGCGGAGCTCCGTCTGGCCGGGGTGATGGCGGTCGCGCCCTTCGGGGCCGATCCGGCCCCGGCGTTCGAGAAGCTCGCGGAGCTGTCCGCACGCCTGACTGCCGACCATCCCGGCGCCACAGCCATTTCCGCGGGCATGAGCCAGGACCTGGAACAGGCCATCCGGTTCGGGGCGACACACCTTCGCATTGGCTCCGATATTCTCGGTCCGCGTCCGGCGTTGCGGTAGGTTCAACGTATTGGAAGGTAATGGCGGGGATTCCAAGGCTGCTAAGTCACTGATCGGCCCGCTGACGGACACGATTAGGAGTCGACCATGGCCGGCGCTCTGCGCAAGACAATGATCTATCTTGGGCTCGCCGATGGCGACGAACACTACGAGTCTGAGCACCAAACATCGCACAAGGATGAGGACGATTCCATGGAGCATGACCGCGAGGAACGCCGTGCACCGGCGCCCGTCCGCGAGGCCGCCAGGGAAGAGCCCTACGCCGCTGAAGAGGAATATCGCGCACCTGTGACACCCATCAAGCGAGCGGCATCGAGCCGCGAAGAGCACACCGGACTCCGCCAGATCACCACGATCCACCCGCGGTCCTACAACGACGCCAAGCTCATTGGCGAAAGCTTCCGTGACGGCATTCCCGTCATCATGAACGTCACGGACATGGGTGAGGCGGACGCGAAGCGGCTCGTCGACTTCTCGGCCGGCCTGGTCTTCGGGCTTCGCGGCAGCATCGAGCGGGTCACAAACAAGGTGTTCCTGCTGTCGCCGTCGTACGTTGAAGTCATCGGCGATGACAAGAAGGTCAGCGAGACCCAGGCGAGCTTCTTCAACCAGAGCTAGCCCACGATTTTGCGGAGGATGCCAGGCAGGGGAGACCCTGTCTGGCATCCTTGCTGAATTATCCGTGTTGAAATAGAGGCGTAACTATCAAGAGGACACTGCGGTATCCGGAATGAACATGGAGATATGAGTTAGCTCATGGGAATTGTTTTCGGACTCATCTATATCGCTTTGCTGTTGTTCTTTGTTGCCCTCATCATCCGGCTGATCTTTGACTGGGTGCAGATGTTCGCCCGCGGCTGGCGGCCGCGCGGCGCGGCCCTCGTCACGGCGCATGCTGTGTATTCGGTCACAGACAAGCCGCTTAAACTGCTCCGGCGGCTCATTCCGCCCCTGCGGCTCGGCGGAGTGTCACTGGACCTAGGCTTCCTGCTGCTGTTCGTGGCGGTCACCATCGCCATGGGAGTTGCCAAGTTCCTGGTTCTTTCCCAGCCGATCGCAGCGTAGTTGGACGGCGGCCCGGTCCGCGGCACGAAACAGTTAGAAACTCCGGTTTGACACTGCGGTGTTGAATTAGAGGAACCAGACCATATTTAGGTACCGTAGTTTTGACGGCCGGAAGGCCTCTGACTAACTAGACCAACGAGGTGACCAGATGGCTTTGACGCCAGAAGACGTTGTCAACAAGCGCTTTCAGCCGACCAAGTTCCGCGAAGGCTACGACCAGGATGAAGTTGATGACTTCCTGGACGAGATCGTCGTTGAACTGCGACGCCTGAACCAGGAGAACGACGAGCTGCGCAAGAAGCTCGCCGAACTGGGCGCCGGCACGCCTGCCAGCTCCGCCGCCGCGGCTCCCGTGGTGGAAAAGGTTCCGGTACCCGTCAAGGTCGAGAAGGAAGACCGCGCCAAGGTAGAAGCCGCAGCCCAGGCCGAGGCCAAGGCCGCTGAAGCTGCCAAGGCTGCTGACGCTGCCAAGAAGAAGGAAGCCGAGCAGGCAGCTGCCCCGGCACGCACCGCCGTGACCCCGGCATCCGAGTCGGCTGCAGGCCTGCTCGCCATGGCGCAGCAGATGCACGACAAGCACGTCGCAGACGGCGAGCAGCAGCGCGACAAGATCATCGCCGAAGCGCAGATCGAGGCCAGCAGCCTCGTCAACGACGCCCAGGAGAAGTCCCGCAAGATCCTCGGCGCCCTCGAGCAGCAGCGCTCCGTGCTGGAACGCAAGGTCGAGCAGCTCCGCGGCTTCGAGCGCGACTACCGTTCACGCCTGAAGGCCTACATCGAAGGCCAGCTGCGCGATCTTGATGCCCGCGGCTCCGTGGCGGCCCCTGAGGTCGAAGCCACCAGCTAGGCATTAAGCAAGTATTCTGAAAGCCGGTGGCTGAGGATTCCTCGGCCGCCGGCTTTTGTCATTAACCGCAGCCACGCCGGCGGCCGTGACCAAGAACCCAGCTCCCAGTGCCCGCACTGGCCCGTGAACGAAAGCCTTATGACTGACGCACCCTCACCCGACGCCACGCAGCCTGCTCAGCCTGCCGAGGCAGAGCCCACGAAGCCGCGGCCGCGGCGGGTCCTGCTGCTCTCCGTCTTCTTCGGCCTGGCGGTGTTCGCTTACGTCTTTGACCAGCTGACCAAACTGTGGGTGACGGCCAACATGACCGAGGGGGAGAGGATCCCGGTGCTCCCCCCGCTGCTGCACTGGTACTACATCCGCAACTCCGGCGCTGCATTCTCGATCGGCGAAAACGTCACCTGGGTATTCACCATCATCATGACCGCTGTCGCCGTTGCCATTCTGCTGCAGCTGCGGAAACTGGGGTCGGTCTGGTGGGCCCTGGCGCTCGGGCTGCTGCTCGGCGGCGCGCTCGGCAATCTCACCGACCGGCTGTTCCGGGAGCCCTCCTTCGCCATGGGCCATGTGGTGGACTTCATCCAGCTCCCCAACTTCGCAATCTTCAACATCGCCGACTCGGCCGTCGTATCCTCCGTGGTCATCATCTGCTTGCTCACCCTGCGCGGGATCTCCCTGGACGGCTCGCACCTGACAAAGGACACAGTGAAACATGACTCCTAAGGACGCGGTGCCTGACCACACGGTTCCCGACCATACGGTTGCTGACCACACGATGCCGGAGGACCTGGCCCCGCAAGACCTGACGCCTTCCGGCAGGCTGCCGGAAGACATCCTGCCGGAAGACATCCTTTCTGACGACATCGACGATGCGGACGCCGGGGAAGCGACACCGGCCGCCCCTGCGTCATCGTTCCGCTTTGTGGTCCCGGACGAACTTGCGGGGACCAGGGTGGACGCCGGACTCGCGAAACTCATGGACATTTCCCGGTCGCAGGCCGCCACCCTGATTGCCGAGGGCAATGTCACCAGCAAGGACAAAGCGGTCGGAAAGTCGCTCAAGCTTGCCCCCGGCGCCGTGCTCGACGTCGTCGTCCCGGAACGCCGGGACCCCCTGGAAATTGTGGAGGAAGTAGTGGAAGGCCTGAACATCCTGCTGGACGACGACGAGTTCGTCGTCATCGACAAACCGGTCGGTGTGGCCGCGCACCCCTCGCCCGGCTGGGTCGGGCCCACTGTCGTCGGCGGTCTCGCCGGCCTCGGCTACCGGATCTCGACCTCCGGCGGGCCGGAGCGCGCGGGCATCGTCCACCGGCTCGACGTCGGGACCTCCGGTGTGATGGTGGTTGCCAAGACGGAGAACGCCTACACCGCGCTCAAGCGGGCCTTCAAGGAACGCACTGTGGACAAGGTGTACCATGCCGTCGTCCAGGGCCTGCCGGATCCGCTGGCCGGGACCATCGACGCGCCGATCGGCCGCCACCCGGGCCACGACTGGCGCTTCGCCGTCATCGAGGACGGCAGGGACTCCATTACGCACTATGAGGTCCTCGAGGCGTTCGGGAAGGCCTCACTAGTGGAGGTCCACCTCGAGACCGGCCGCACGCACCAGATCCGGGTCCACTTCGCTGCACTGCGCCACCCCTGCGCCGGCGACCTCACGTACGGGGCGGACCCGCGGCTCGCCGCCACCCTGGGCCTCACCCGGCAGTGGCTGCACGCCCGGCAGCTGTCCTTCGACCATCCTCGGACCGGCGAAAGGGTCACGGTCACCAGCGAATACCCGCAGGACCTGCGCTACGCGCTGGAAGTCCTGGAGTCCGGACAGGCCTGATTGGTCCGGCCCGCCACCGGATTGGAGCCGTCCAATCCGTTGGCGCACGGGGTGCCGCGCTGAAAGGTCGGCGCACGGCACTAGAATGATTCGGTGACTTCCAGCAACAACTCGTTCGTGCACCTCCACAACCACACCGAATACTCCATGTTGGACGGTGCCGCCCGGCTCGGGGAGCTGTTCGATGAAACCGAGCGGCTGGGCATGCCCGCCCTGGCCACCACGGACCACGGCTATCTCTTCGGAGCCTTCGACTTCTGGAAGAGGGCCACCGACCAGGGCATCAAACCGATCATCGGCGTCGAAGCCTACGTCACGCCCGGCACCGCGCGCACGGACAAGACCCGCGTCCGCTGGGGCGAGGAAAACCAGCGCAAGGACGACATTTCCGGCGGCGGCGCCTACACTCACATGACGCTGCTCAGCTACAACAACGTGGGCATGCGGAACCTGTTCCGGGCCTCATCGATCGCCTCCCTGGATTCGGTCTTCGGCAAATGGCCCCGGCTGGACCGCCAGCTGCTGAACACCTACTCCGAAGGCCTGATCGCCACCACGGGTTGCCCCTCCGGTGAGGTCCAGACCCGGCTCCGGCTCGGCCAGTACCGCGAAGCCGTCGAGGCGGCGGCCGAATTCCGCGACATCTTCGGCGCCGAGAATTACTTCTGCGAGCTCATGGACCATGGCCTGGACATCGAGCGGCGCGTCACGGGCGACCTGCTGCGCCTGGCCAAGGAACTGAACCTGCCGCTGGTGGCCACGAACGACCTTCACTACACCCACGAGCACGACGCCAAGGCCCACGAGGCCCTGTTGGCCATCCAGTCCGGTTCCACGCTCCTGGAGCCCACATACGACAACGGCGGCTCGCGCTTCGCCTTCTCCGGCAGCGGGTACTACCTGAAGTCACCGCAGGAAATGCGTGAGCTGTTCCGCGACCACCCGGAGGCGTGCGACAACACGCTACTGATCGCCGAGCGCTGCGAAGTCTCGTTCAACACCGGCGCCAACTACATGCCGCGCTTCCCCTGCCCCGAGGGGGAGGACGAAACGTCCTGGCTGGTCAAGGAAGTCGACAAGGGACTCCAGTACCGCTATCCCCAGGGCATCCCGGACAAGGTGCGCACCCAGGCCGACTACGAACTCGGCGTCATCACGTCGATGGGTTTCCCGGGCTACTTCCTGGTGGTGGCCGACTTCATCAACTGGGCCAAGAACAACGGCATCCGGGTGGGTCCCGGGCGAGGTTCGGGCGCGGGGTCCATGGTGGCCTATGCCATGCGCATCACCGACCTCGACCCGCTGCACCACGGCCTGATCTTCGAGCGCTTCCTCAACCCGGACCGCGTCTCCATGCCTGACTTCGACGTCGACTTCGATGACCGGCGCCGTTCCGAGGTCATTGACTACGTCACGCGCAAATACGGCGACGAACGTGTCGCGATGATCGTCACCTACGGCACCATCAAAACCAAGCAGGCCCTCAAGGACTCCTCGCGCGTTCTGGGCTACCCGTTCAGCATGGGCGAGCAGCTGACCAAGGCGCTGCCGCCGGCCGTGATGGCCAAGGACATCCCGCTGGCGGATATCCAGAACAAGGACTCGAAGCGTTACAGCGAGGCCGCGGACTTCCGGCAGCTGATCGCGACGGACCCGGAAGCCGCCAAGGTGTTCGAAACGGCCCTCGGCATCGAGGGCCTGAAACGCCAGTGGGGCGTCCACGCGGCCGGCGTCATCATGTCCTCGGACCCCATCATTGACGTGATTCCGGTGATGCGCCGCTTCCAGGACGGCCAGGTCATCACCCAGTTCGACTACCCGACGTCCGAAGGCCTCGGCCTGATCAAGATGGACTTCCTGGGCCTGCGGAACCTCACGATCATTTCCGACGCCCTGGAAAACATCAAGATGAACCGCGGGATCGACCTCGACCTGGAGTCCCTGGAACTGGACGACGTCGCGTCCTACGAACTGCTCGCCCGCGGCGACACCCTGGGCGTCTTCCAGCTCGACGGCGGCCCGATGCGGTCCCTGCTCAAGCTCATGAAGCCTGACAACTTCGAAGATATCTCCGCGGTGCTGGCCCTCTACCGGCCCGGTCCGATGGGTGCCAACGCGCACACCGACTACGCCCTGCGCAAGAACGGCATCCAGGAGGTCATCCCGATCCACCCGGAGCTTGAGGAACCGCTCTCCGAGATCCTTGGCGGCACCTACGGCCTGATCGTGTACCAGGAGCAGGTGATGGCCGTGGCTCAGAAGCTCGCCGGCTACACCCTGGGCCAGGCCGACATCCTGCGCCGCGCCATGGGCAAAAAGAAGAAATCCGAGCTGGACAAGCAGTTCGCCGGATTCTCCCAGGGCATGCAGGACAACGGCTACTCCATGGCCGCGGTCAAGACCCTGTGGGACATCCTGCTGCCGTTCTCCGACTACGCCTTCAACAAGGCGCACTCGGCGGCCTACGGCGTGATCTCGTACTGGACCGCCTACCTCAAGGCCCACTATGCGCCGGAGTACATGGCCGCCCTGCTGACCTCGGTCGGCGACGACAAGGACAAATCGGCGATCTACCTCAACGAATGCCGGCGCATGGGAATCACGGTGCTGCCGCCGGACGTCAACGAGTCAACGCTGAACTTCACCCCGGTCGGAACCGACATCCGCTTCGGCATGGGAGCCATCCGCAACGTCGGAGTCAACGCCGTCGACGCCATGGTGGCCGCGCGCGAAAAAGAGGGCGCCTACACGTCCTTCAAGGACTACCTGGTCAAGGTCCCGGCCGTGGTGTGCAACAAGCGCACCATCGAGTCCCTGATCAAGGCCGGTGCCTTCGACTCCCTGAACCACCACCGCCGCGCCCTGGCGATGATCCATGAAGAAGCCATCGACTCCGTCATCACGCTCAAGCGCAATGAGGCGATCGGCCAGTTCGACCTCTTCGCCGGCTTCGATGAGGCCGAATCGGAGGCGTCGCTGAGCATCGAAATCCCGGACCTGCCCGAATGGGAGAAAAAGGACAAACTCTCCTTCGAACGCGACATGCTTGGCCTGTACGTCTCGGACCACCCGCTGCAGGGGCTCGAAGGGCTCCTGAGTCAGCACGCCGACCAGTCCATCACCTCGCTCATTGCCGAGGACGGCCCGCACGACGGCGCCATCGTCACCATCGCCGGCATGATCACCTCGCTGAGCCGGCGGATCGCGAAGGCCAGCGGCAACGCCTATGCCCGCGCGGAGATCGAGGACCTGGGCGGTTCCGTCGAGGTCATGTTCTTCGGCCAGGTCTACGGTCCCATCGCCTCGGTGCTGGCGGAAGACCTGATCGTGGTGGTCAAGGGGCGGCTGCAGCGCCGTGATGACGGGGCTGTCGCGCTGAACTGCATGGAACTGTCCGTTCCCGACCTCAGCGAGGGCCTCAACGGCCCGCTGGTGATCACCATGCAGACCCATAAGGCGACCGAAGCCGTCGTGACCGAGCTCGGTGACGTGCTGCGGACCCACCGGGGCAAGTCCGAGGTCCGGCTGCACCTGCAGGGGGACTCCAGGGTGGAGATCATGGGCCTGCCCGTCCATCTGCGGGTCAACCCCAGCCCCTCGCTGTTCGGGGACCTGAAGGTGCTCCTCGGCCCGACCTGCCTGGACAGCTGACATGCCCGACCTGCCTGGACAGCTGACATGCCCGACCTGCCTGGACAGCGGACATACAGGGGTTCCTGGTCCGGGTTAGGCCCGACGCCCGCCGGGGTGACAGTTAATGCCCATGCCGCTCAAAGACATGGGCGCTAAGTGTCACCTCGTGGGGCAAAGGCGCGCGGCACGCCGGTTCCTCCTGGCGGCCGGCGCCTTGGGAGCCGGTCAGATCTCGTAGTCCAGCGGGACGGGCTGGCCATAGGAGCCGGAATGGTAGAGCAGCGGGGCGCCGTCGGAGCCCACTTCGCCATCGACGACCTCGACCACCACCACGGCGTTGTTCTCGAAGGAGAGCCGCATCTGGACCTTGCCGATCAGCCAGCCGGCCACGTCCTTGAGGATCGGCACCTCATGGGGTCCGAGCTCCCAGTGATCGCCCTCGAAGCGGTTGGCGGTCCGGGCAAAACGGTCGGCCAGCGCCTGGTTGTCCAGCCCCAGCATGTGGACGCCGATGTAGGGGGTGTTGGCTACGGCCGGCCAGGAGCGGGAAGTGCGGGCCATATTGAACGTGAACCGGGGCGGCTTGGCCGAAAGCGATGCCACGGAGGTCGCTGTGAAGCCGTAGGGGACGCCGTTGAAGTTGGCGGTGATGATGGCCACGCCGGCCGCGTGCCGGCGGAACATTTCCCTGAAGGTTCCTTCGAAGGCTTGGTTCTCTGTGGCCACTGCGATCCAACTCCCTGCTGCACGTGTGTGATGTTCCTACCCTGCCAGCGTATTGCGCCTGCGATCGGCCGCGGTACTTGTTTACCCGGCGGCGTCATGCGAATCGTCATCCGGGGACGCGCGGCGGCATGAGTCCGTCCGGCGGAAAGCTTGTTAAGGTTTGTTGCATGACAGAGCCCGCAGTGCACGGCCAGCCCCCGCAGGACGTCCCGCGGGACACCCACCAGGACGCTCCGGAGAATACCCGCAGGGACACCCCCCGGCGGACGGCCCGGGGTTCCGGGCCGGAGCCCGCGTCCGGGCGTCCGGCACGGGAGGCCGGCAACCGCGCCGTGTCCTGGCGGAAGGCCGCGGGCATCGCCGCCGCCGGCGTCCCGGTGGGGTTGCTCTGGTGGCTTCTGGCGCCCTCCGGGCTGAATCTGCTCTCGGCAAATCCGGAGCTGCGGAGCGGCGGCAACACGGAAGGCTGGCTGCCGCGGGATCTGGTGCTGGCGGGCCTGTTCCTGCTCGCCGGCTGCATTGCTGGGGCGCTGGCCTCCGGCAGCAAACACGACGGGCCGTCCGGCCGGGACGTCCTCCTCGCGGTGGGTGCCGGAGCGCTGGGCGCACTCGCGGCCTGGGGGACCGGCGTCATGTGCGGCCTGTGGTGGGGAACGCCGGAGGTCGCTTCCGCCGGCGCCAGCAGTGCCTTTTCGCTGCGGTCCCTGGCAGTGCTGGCCATCTGGCCGGGCTGCACCGCACTGACCATTTTCCTCAACACCGTCTTCACTACACCGCAGCCGGAAGCCGGGTCCGGATCCCACCCCGGCGCCGTCGGGCGGCCGTCGAAATAACGGCCCCTAAGCAAGAAGTAACGGCCCCGATGTAACAGGCGCGGGCGTCCCCGGCGGGGCACGTAAAATGAAGGCGTGACCCTTTCAGCTGACAGCTCCGTGCCCGCCGTAACTGCGCCCCCGGTTCCCGCCGCCCCACACTTCCGCACCGTTGACCTGCGCGGCCAGCGTCTTACCCTGGCCGGTCTCCGCGCCGCGGTGCCCCGGGCGCAGGCCGGCGCCATGGCCGATGCCGAGCAGAAGGTTCTGGACATCATCGATGGCGTCCGCACCCGGGGCTTCGAGGCACTGAGCGAGCTGGCCCGGACCTTCGACGGCGTGGAGCAGTCACACCCGCGGGTCCCCGCCGAAGCGCTGACGGGCGCCTTGGCCGCGCTCGATCCGGCTGTGCGGGCGGCACTGGAAGAGTCCATCAGGCGCGCGCGGCGCTTTGCCGACGCCCAGCGCCCGGCGGACACCGACGTCGAGTTCGGCGAGGGCGCGGTCGTCAGCCAGAACTGGGTCCCCGTGGCGCGAGTGGGCCTTTACGTTCCCGGCGGCCTGGCCGTCTACCCGTCGTCCGTGATCATGAACGTCGTCCCGGCCCTGGCGGCCGGCGTCGAATCCATCGCGCTGGCATCCCCGCCGCAGAAGGGCTTCGGCGGACTGCCGCACCCCACGATCCTTGCCGCCGCGTGCCTGCTCGGGATCGAAGAGGTCTACGCGATCGGCGGCGCCCAGGCCATCGCAGCCTTCGCCTACGGCATCCCCGCCGCGCCGGGAAAGGCCGGAATCGACCCGGTGGACGTCGTCACCGGCCCCGGCAACGTCTTCGTCGCCACGGCGAAGCGCCTCGTCAAGGGCGTCGTCGGCATCGATTCCGAGGCCGGCACCACCGAGATTGCGATCCTGGCCGACGCCACTGCCCAACCCGGCCTGGTCGCGGCTGACCTGATCAGCCAGGCCGAGCACGACCCCAAGGCCGCGTCCGTGCTGATCACGGACTCCGAGGACCTCACCGCCGCCGTCCGGGTGGAACTGGACCGCCAGGCGGCAGCGACCAAGCACGGTGCGCGCGTCCGTGAGGCGCTCTCCGGGCCGCAGTCCGGCGTCGTTCTGGTGGACAACCTGGAACAGGGCATCGCGGCGTGCAACGCCTACGCAGCAGAACACCTGGAGATCATGACGGCGGACGCGCCCGGGGTGGCGGCGCGGATCCGCAGCGCCGGCGCGATCTTCGTGGGGGATTACAGCCCCGTCAGCCTGGGCGACTACTGCGCCGGCTCCAACCACGTGCTGCCGACCAGCGGCACCGCGGCGTTCTCGTCGGGACTGAATGTGACGACGTTCCTGCGCGCCATCCAGGTCATCAACTACACGCGCGCCGCCCTGAAAGAGGTCAGCGGGCACATCGTGAGCCTGTCCGGAGCCGAAGATCTGCCGGCGCACGGCGAGGCAGTCACCGCCCGCTTCGCCGGGAACCTGTGACCAGACTCCGGACCACAACATGTAGTAATTACAGTCTTGTTATTCGGCTACATCTAGTCGTAAACTGATTTCGGAGCCAACCGCTCCGGCAAATCACGGGTGTACTCCCGCGGTGGGCCACCAGCTTGCGGCAGGGGAGGAAACGACATGTATTGCCCGTTTTGCCGCAACCCTGATTCGCGTGTGGTGGACAGCCGGATCGCTGACGACGGTTCAGCCATCCGACGCCGCCGGCAGTGCCCCGAGTGCGGCCGCCGCTTTACCACCGTCGAGACCACCAGCCTCACCGTGATCAAGCGCTCCGGAGTCGGCGAGCCATTCAGCCGCAGCAAGGTCATCAACGGGGTCCGCAAGGCCTGCCAGGGACGTCCCGTGACTGAGGACGACCTCGCCATGCTCGCCCAGGAAGTCGAAGAGACAATCCGGGCCTCCGGCGCCGCCGAGATCGAGGCGCACGAAGTCGGCCTGGCCATCCTCAACCCGCTCCAGCGGCTCGATGAGGTCGCTTACCTGCGCTTTGCGAGCGTCTACCAGGCCTTCGAATCCCTCGAGGATTTCGAAGCTGCCATTTCCCTGCTCCGCCATGAGGCCGAGACCAAGGGACGCGAAGGCACAAGCCAGCAGGCAAGCCCGCTCTAGGCCCTGGCCAGGAGCGCCGGCTCACAGACTCCGGTGGTGGCAGCGGAGGGGAAGCCGCGGCCACCACCGGCACCACGTTTTCCGGCCCCGCACCGGAAGGGCCCTCGCGGGCCGCGTAGTCCTTCCCTTCAGCGGCCGCCGGAGACCGGCAGCACGGCGCCGGTGATGTACCCGGCCTCGCCGGAGAGCAGCCAGAGCACCGCCGCGGCTACTTCGTCCGGCTCAGCGCCGCGGCCCAACGGAATCGAGGGGCTGAGCCTCTCCACCCGGTCCGGCATGCCTGCCGCCGCGTGCAGCCCGGTGTTGGTGCTGCCGGGAGCCACACAATTCACCCGGATGCCCTGCGCCGCGACCTCGGCGGCGAGCCCCACCGTCAGCACGTCCACGGCACCCTTGGACGCCGCGTAGTGCACCCAGGTGCCGGGGGAGCCTGCCTTCGTGGCGGTTGAGGAGATGTTGATGATGGAGCCGCCGCGGCCGCCCCGGTCCGTGCCGAGCCTCCTGACGGCCTCCTGGCAGACGTAGAGCACCCCGGCGACATTGACGTCCAGCACCCGCCGGATGGTCTCGGCAGGGACATCCAGGAGCGGGCCGATCAGGTTTCCGGTGATGCCGGCGTTGTTCACTACGCCGGTCAGGTCACCAAGCGCTGCGGCGGAGTCAAAGAGCCGGGCGACGGCGGCCGGGTCGCTGACGTCCGCCTGGACGGCCACCGCAGCCCCGCCGTCGTCGGTGATGCCGTCCACTACGGACCTGGCCCCGCCGGCGTCGGCGGAATAGTTCACGACGACGGCGTACCCGGCCCGGGCGGCGCGGAACGCCACCGCGGCGCCGATGCCCCGGCTCGCGCCGGTGACGATGAGGACCTCGGGCCGGGGCTCCGTCATGGTGCTACTTGGCCAGTTTGTGCTTCAGCGCGATCTCAAGGGCGGCGCCGACGATGCCGGCGTCGTTCTTCAGTTCCGCCGGGACAATCGGGGTGCGCAGCTGCAGCCGCGGGAGGTATTCGTCCGCGCGCTTGGAGATGCCGCCGCCGATGATGAACAGTTCGGGGGAAAAGAGGAACTCCACGTGCGAGAGATAGCGCTGCAGCAGCACGCTGTACTCCTCCCAGCTCAGGCCGTCCCGTTCGCGGGCCACGGCCGAGGCCTTGCTTTCAGCGTCGAAGCCGTCAATTTCCAGGTGTCCGAGTTCGGCGTTGGGAACAAGCTTGCCGTCGAAGATGAACGCGGAACCAATGCCGGTGCCGAGCGTGATAACCAGCACGGTGCCTTCCACGAATTCGCCGGCGCCGAAGCGGGCCTCCGCGAGGCCGGCGGCGTCGGCGTCGTTGATGACCTCAACGGGCCGGCCCAGGCGGGCGGTCAGCATTGCGTCGATGTCCATTTCGAGCCAGGACTTATCCACGTTGGCGGCAGAGTGGACCACGCCGTGCTGGATGATGCCGGGAAAGGTGACGCCGACCGGGGAGTCCGGGGCCGGAGCATCGGGCCGGGCGGAAAGCTCGGCCACAACCTGGGCCACGACCTCGGCCACGGATTCGGGGGTGGAGGGCTGCGGGGTGGGCATGCGCACGCGGTCACCGACCAGCTTGCCCTTTTTCAGGTCCACGATCCCGCCCTTGATCCCGGTGCCGCCGATGTCGATACCGATCAGCGGGGCGTTCTTCTTCAACTTCTCGTCCTTCTTGGCCAATGTGGTTCCGTTCGTGGCAGGGGGCGGAGCATAGGAGGGGTGCGGCCCAGGGCCGACGGGTGAAGACCGGGATCTTCAGGCGGAGCAGGAATCAGGGGAGAGTCAGGACTTCCGCGCCGGACTCCGTTACGAGCAGGGTGTGTTCGAACTGTGCCGTGCGTTTGTGGTCACGGGTCACGACCGTCCACTCGTCAGGCCACATGTCCCACTCGACCGTACCGAGCGTCAGCATGGGCTCGATCGTGAAGACCATGCCGGCCTCCATGACCGTGTTGTATGCCGGGGCTGCATCGTAGTGCGGGATGATCAGGCCGGTGTGGAAAGCTTCGCCCACGCCGTGGCCGGTGAAGTCGCGGACGACGCCGTAGCCGAACCGCTTGGCGTAGGACTCGATGGTGCGGCCGATCACGTTGATTTCGCGGCCGGGGGCCACGGCTCGGATGGCGCGGTTCAGGGACTCCTGCGTGCGCTCGACGAGCAGCCGGGACTCCTCGTCAACGTCACCGGCCAGAAAAGTGTAATTGGTGTCGCCGTGTACGCCGCCGATGTAGGCCGTGATGTCGATGTTGAGGATGTCCCCGTCCTGGACGACGGTGCTGTCCGGTATGCCGTGGCAGATCACTTCGTTCAATGAAGAACACAGGGACTTGGGAAAGCCGCGGTAGCCGAGGGTGGACGGATACGCGTTGTGGTCGAGCAGGAATTCGTGGCCCACCCGGTCCAGCTGGTCCGTGGTGACGCCGGGCTGGATATGCTTGCCGACCTCCACAATGGCCCGGGCGGCAATCCGCGAGGCGATGCGGATCTTCTCGATGGTCTCCGCCGACTTGACCTCCGAGCCGGTGAACTTGGCCGGTCCGGGCTTTCCTACATATTCGGGGCGCGGGATCGACGCCGGAACGGGAAGCTGTGGACTGACTGCTCCCGGGACCAGGGTGCCGATGGGTGCAGTCGAGGCTAGAGAAGGCATACATTGATCATATAAGGCCCGGTCGAACGCCAGGAAACAGAAGCGGAAAGATCCCGTGGAAGTCACGGCCGCGTTCGGCGTCGTCCCGCCCCCTGCCGGGGCGCCACCCTGAGAGCTGAGGAGCATCAATGCCCGAGTACTGGTACAACGTCAACACGCACGAGGTTGAAGAGGACGCCATGTCCGACTGGAGCCAGCTGATCGGCCCGTACAAGACACGGGAAGAGGCTGAACACGCGCTGGAGAAGGTCAAGGCCCGCAACGAATCCTGGGAAAAGGGCGACGAGAACGACTAAGGCCAGTCCTCTGGTTCCGCGTGCCACATGGTGATGGCGCGGCGGCCGACGCCGGGAGCCGGCGGACCCGGACGGCCTGCAGTGTGGGCCCCGGGGCGGCGCCGTCTCACCCGAAGCGGATGAGCGCCGGCTGGCCACCGGCGGCCATACTTGGAAAATGCCGACGAGCGTTGCCCGCACACGCGGCGTCCGAGTCACAGACCTGGCCAGGCTGGCGTTTGCCTGGGCTGCCTCCACTGCGGCCCTGATGGTCACCGGCGCGCTGCTGCCGGGGTTCTCCGCCACCAGTTGGTGGGCCTACGCCGCCGTGGCAGCAGCGGCCGGCGTCGTCGGCCTGGTCCTCCGCCCGGCGCTGGTGGAGATCTCGGCCAGGGTGGGCTGGCTGGCGGTGCTCCTCACCGCCCTGCTCGGGCAAGGCCTGATTATGTACACCGCTATTCTCCTGGTCCCCGGCATCGAGTCAACGGCGTGGACAGCCCTCGCCGCAGCCTGGGTCAGTGCGGTCGTGGGCACGCTGATCTCGTGGGCCACCACAGCCGGCACTGACGACGGCCTCATCACCTCGTTGGCCGGCAGGGCGCGCCGGCGGGCAGCGGTGACCGATCCGGAGGTCGACGGCGTCCTGTTCGTGCAGCTCGACGGTGTCCCCTTCCCCGTACTGCAGTGGGCGGTCCAGTCCGGTGCAGTACCCCATATTCGGCGCTGGCTGTCATCGGGGGACTACACGGTCCGCGAATGGACTCCCCAGCTGCCCTGCACCACGCCGGCCAGCCAGATGGGCATTCTGCACGGCACCGTCGCCGGAATCCCCGCCTTCCGGTGGTACGACCGTGGGCTGAACCGGGTGCTGGTGGCCAACCGGCCGGCAGACGCGCGGGTGATCGAGGAGAGGCACCGCACCGGCCGGGGCCTGCTCTGCGACGACGGGGTCTCCATTTCGAACCTGTTCACCGGTGACGCGCCCCGGTCGCTGCTGACCATGAGCCGGGTGGAGGTCCGGCGCGGCTCCACACAAACCCGCCGGGCGTTCGCCTGGTTCTTCAGCTCGCCGAACGGGTTCATGCGAAGCCTCACCCGGACCGTCGGGGAGGTCCTCAAGGAACGGTGGCAGGCCCGACGCCAGGTCAAGCGTGATCTCGACCCGCGTGTGCACCGGGACTGGATATTCGCCCTGCTGCGGGCCGTGACCAACAGTCTCCTGCGTGACCTCAACACGGTCCTGGTCGCCGAGGAGCTGCGTCGTGGGACGAAGAGCATCTATGTCGACTACGTTGACTACGACGAGATCGCCCACCACGCCGGGGTGTTCCGGCCCGAGTCGCTTGCCGCGCTGGACGGCTTGGACCGCACGCTGGGATCTTTGGCCCAGCTCGCCGCGTCCGCCCCCCGCCGCTACCGGCTGGTCGTGCTCTCGGACCACGGCCAGTCCCAGGGCGCCCCGTTCGCTGACCGGTATGGCCAGACGCTCGGCGACCTCTGTGCGGAACTCATGCACGAACAGGTCCAGGCCGTGGACGCCTTGGTCGAGGGGCTCGGGCGCGCGGGCTCCCTGGCCGGAGACGTCGCGAATGGCGGGATGGCCGGACGACTCGCCGGCCGTGCCGACAAGGGACTGACCAAGGCGCAGCAGACTCCGGTTCCCGGCGGCGCCGAGGAGCCGGTCGTCGTGCTCGGCTCGGGGAACCTGGGTCTGGTCTACGTGCGGGGCGAGCGGCGCTGGACGCTCCAGGCCCTCGCCCGGGAGTGGCCGGCCCTGGTCCCCGGACTGTCAGGCCACCCCGGCGTCGGATTTGTCGCCGGCGTCGATGAAGACGGCCGGGCGTGGGCAATCGGGAGCGGCGGGCGCCTCAACCTCGCCAGCGGTGCAGTGGAGGGAGCCGACCCGCTGGCTCCCTTCGGGTCCCATGCGGCGCGGGTGCTTCGGCGTGCGCTGATGGACCCCGAGGCGCCGGATCTCTATGTCAACAGTGCTGTCGATCCGGTGACCAACGACGTCGCGGCATTTGAGGGCCTGGTCGGTTCGCACGGGGGGCTTGGCGGTTGGCAGGACCGCGCAGTGCTGTTCGGGCCGGCCGACCTTATGGCGGGGCTTCCGGAGCGGATAGAGGGTGCCGATGAGCTTCACCGGGTGCTGGTGGCCATGCTTGAGTCCTGTGGCCAGCGCGCGTCAACGGCGTTCCGGCGTTGACTGGCTGGACATTGCAGTCGGCTTGTCTGTCGGCTTGTCTGCGGGCCACGTCAGGGGTGCTGGTTCAATCCGGCCTGACCCATGACTGGCCCGGGGAAAGGACGACGGCGGTGCAGCCGGGAGCCTGCTCCGCCACGGCGTCAGCAAACCGGCGCCCGGGCAGCTCAAGCCAGCTCCGGGCAAAGTGCCTGACGAAGGGAGGGTGCAGCGTTCCCCAGTGCACCGGCAGGGCGAACCGCGCCCCGCTCAGTGCGACGGCCTGGGCTGCGGTCTCGGGGGACAGATGTCCCGCCGAGAGCCTCGGTCCCCACCCCCAGACCGGCACCAGCGCGACATCGATGGGCCCGCCCGCCATGGCGGGCAACGCGGCCATTTCCGGATACAACCCCGTGTCGCCGGCGATCCAGACGACGCCCGAAGGGCCGCGGACCAGTTGGCCGTGGGCGTCGTTTGGACGGTGCGGCATGGGGCGGTGACGATGCTCAGCCGGCACCTGGCGTATTTCCACCCCGCGGCCTGCCGGGGTCCAGCCGTCCCCGAGCGGGACCGTGTTCAGCAGTGCGCGGCGGCGTAACCAGGCGACGTTGGCCGGGGCACTCATCAGGGCAGCTGCGGGCAGCATGCGGAGGGAGCGCAGCTCGGCGTGGTCGTGGTGCAGGTGGGAGAGGAGGACGACGTCGGGCCGGCTCCAGGCTGCGGGGTCCGGCCGGGGTGCGAGGCGCCGCAGCAGTCCGGCATGAGGACGAAGCAGCGGATCCGTCAGGATCCGGACCCCGTCGAGATCCAGGACCACCGAGGAGTGGCCCAGCCAGGTGACTCTCATGCCGGGACCTGTGTTATTCCGCCTCGTCCTCCATGACGGCGATCGCGAATCCCAGCGCCTCGGTGATGTTGATTGCGGCCGACATCGTCCGGGCCGTTCCGATGATGGGGGCCACGGCGACGAGCACGTTCTGGACGTCTTTGGCCGTGACGCCGGACTCGATCGAGGGTCCCACATGGGCAAGGTAGGAAATGGGCCGGGCATCGACGGCGGCCAGGGCAGCGATCCGAATCATCAGCAGTGCGTCGGCCGGCAGGTCGGAGCGCCCCAGGGACGCGTTGGTGATGGCGCCGATGGTCTCAAGAACCGGGTTTTCACTCTCGGTGGACATAAGTCAATCTCCTTCACTTGGGGTTGCCATGACAGCCCCCGGGCGGGCTGTCAATCGTCAGCGGGAAAGCACGGGCGCCGGATTCCGCGGGCACAGCCCGTCTACTCAGCTCAGGCCATGGCCTTTGTCTTGAGGGACTCAAACTCGGTCTGGCTGATGGCTCCGGAGTCGAGCAGGGCCTTGGCATCGGCGATCTGGCTTGCCGGGCTGGCCGACTTGCCTGCGACCTGCTGGATGTACTCCTGCTGGGCGGCCTGCTGCCGGGCCACTTCCGCCATCTGCCGGTCGGCCATGCTGCGGCCCCGGGCGATCAGGTAGATGAGTGCTCCGATCCAGGGCAGGAAGACCAGCAATATTGCCCAGCCGGCCTTGCCCCAGCCGCTCAGGGTGCTGTCGCCGAACATGTCAAACAGGCAGCGGAACCACACCATGAGCGCGGAGATCCAGATGAAGAACCAGAAACTCCACAGCAGGACGTCCCAGAAGTCAGTCGAAATTGAGTTCATGGCTACTCCTCCACTAGTGTCCGCTGGTGTCCGGCCAATCGCTTCACGCACGAATCAGGCTGGGACGGCGGAACATCTGCCGGGGCCCGATGCAGGCCCTCAATGGCCAGCCTGCCCGGACTCGCGGGTCATCGCATCGTTCGTAAAGGATGAGGTGGCCCCGAAAACCCGCGGGAGCGGCCAGGACGAGAATGCCGCGGAAGTCGCCGGGAAGAGCGGGCCGCAGCGGTGCCAGGACGAGCGGGCCGCAGCGGTGGCCAGGAATAGCAGGCCGAGGCAGTCCTAGAAGGAGTGCTCGGGGCCGGGGAACTGGCCGGAGCGCACGTCCTCGCCGTAGGCCTTCGCTGCGTCGCTGAGTGAGGTGCGCAGGTCCGCGTACTGCTTGACGAATTTGGCCATCTTGCCACCGCGGAGCCCCGCCATGTCCTGCCACACCAGCACCTGGCCGGTGGTCGCGTTGCCGGCGCCGATGCCGATGGTGGGGACCTCGACGGCGGCGTCCACGGCAGCCGCCGTCGACGCCGGAACCATCTCCATCAGGACGCAGAACGCACCGGCGTCGGCCAGCGCGACGGCATCATCGACCAGCCGCTGGGCGTCATCGCCGCGACCCTGGACCCGGTAGCCGCCGAGGGCGTGCTCGCTTTGCGGGGTGAATCCGATGTGCGCCATCACCGGGATGCCGGCCTGGACCATCGCCCGGACAGTCTCTGCATAGAATTTTCCGCCCTCGATCTTGACGGCGTGGGCGAGCCCTTCCTTCAGGAAGCGGACGCCGGTGGCCACCGCCTGCTGGGCGGAGACCTCGTAGCTGCCGAATGGCAGGTCCGCCACAACGAGGGCGCGCTTGGCCGAGCGGGTGACGGCGCGGCACAGCGGGAGCAGTTCGTCCACGGTGACGGGCAGGCTGGTTTCGTTGCCGAAGACGTTGTTGGAGGCGGAGTCGCCCACGAGGAGGACCTCGATGCCGGCCTGGTCGAAGATTTCCGCCGTGTACTGGTCATAGGCGGTCAGCATGGCGAAGCGCTCACCGTTGAGCTTCGCCTGATGCAGGTGGTGGGTGCGGATCTTCGCCACCGGCTTCCTGGTGCCGGCGTCCGGGCCAGGGGCCGACGCCGGCGCGGCGGCAGGGCTTGTGGCCGCAGCCGTCGGCTGGCCTGCGGCGGATGCCGCCGGGCCGTTGCCATAGGGGGCGGTTAGCTCTGCGGGCATGCTGGAATCGGGGCTGGTGCTTGTGGCCATGGCACGAGCGTAGTGCGGCACGGCGTGTCCAAGCTACCGGGCTCCAGACTGTGGGCGCGTGAATCACATCACACCAGCACCAGCCGGTCGTCCCGGCGGCCGCCCTGGGCCGCGAATTACGGGTTCCTCGTGTTAATGCTGTGTTACGCGGGGCAGCCGCTTCAGCAATCGGTGGCAATGATTAGTAAAGTGAATCGTGAGCAGCTGCGGGACCCATGCGCGACGGGCCTGGGGCACGGACGAAAGAACCGGAAAGAGGCCAGTATGGACCGCCAGCAAGAGTTTGTCCTGCGGACGATCGAAGAGCGCGACGTGCGGTTCGTGCGGCTGTGGTTCACCGACGTCGTGGGTTCGCTGAAGTCCGTGGCGTTGGCCCCGGCCGAGGTGGAAGGCGCGTTCGAGGAGGGACTGGGCTTTGACGGCTCCTCCATTGAGGGCCTCGCCCGCGTTTTCGAGTCCGACATGCTGGCCCAGCCGGACCCCGCCACTTTCCAGATCCTGCCGTGGCGCGGTGAGACGGAGGCGACATCGCGGATGTTCTGCGACATCCTGACTCCCGACGGCGAACCCTCCGCGGCTGATCCCCGCAACGTCCTCAAGCGCAACCTGGCCAAGGCCGCGGACATGGGTTTCACCTGCTACACCCACCCCGAGATCGAGTTCTACCTGCTCAAGTCCCAGCAGCCGGGCCCGGACGGTTCCCCCATTCCCGTGGACGAGGGCGGCTACTTCGACCATGTTCCGGGCGGGGTGGCACAGGACTTCCGCCGCACGGCCGTGACCATGCTGGAATCAGTCGGCATCTCGGTCGAGTTCAGCCACCACGAGGCCGGCCCGGGCCAGAACGAGATCGACCTGCGCTACGCGGATGCCCTGCAGACCGCGGACAACATCATGACGTTCCGCACGGTGATCAAGGAGGTCGCGCTCCAGCAGGGCACCTATGCGACCTTCATGCCGAAGCCGTTCACAGCCCACCCGGGTTCCGGCATGCATACCCACTTCTCGCTCTTCGAAGGCGACACGAATGCTTTCTACGAGGCGGGCGCGGAGTTCCAGCTCTCCGAGACGGCCCGGCAGTTCATCGCCGGCATCCTCAAGCACGCTCCGGAGTTCACCGCGGTGACCAACCAGTTCGTGAACTCCTACAAGCGGCTCTGGGGCGGGGGAGAGGCGCCCAGCTACCTCAGCTGGGGCCACAACAACCGCTCCGCGCTGGTCCGCGTCCCGCTGTACAAGCCCGGCAAGGGCCAGTCCGCGCGGATCGAATACCGCGGCATCGACTCGGCGGCCAACCCCTACCTCGCCTACGCCGTGCTGCTGGGCGCCGGGCTCAAGGGCATCGAGGAGGGTTACCAGCTCCCCCCTGCTGCCGAGGACGACATCTGGTCGCTGAGCTCGGCCGAGCGCCGCGCCATGGGCCACGACCCGCTGCCGGCCAGCCTGCACGACGCCATCCGCTCGATGGAGGACTCCGAGCTCATGCCGCAGATCCTCGGTGAGCAGGTGTTCGAACACTTCCTGCGCAACAAGCGTGCCGAGTGGCAGGACTACCGACTGCAGGTCACGCCCTACGAGCTGCAGCGCAACCTCGGCATTCTTTAGGCGGCCCGGGTGAGCCTGGCACGACGCCTCATCGCCGCCGGTTTCAGCGACCTGGAAAACGGCGAGCGGTGGCTTGCCGCCCCGGAGCTGGAGGGCCTGGACCAGGACCTCCTCTTCGCCGGGCTGCAGCTGGCCGCCAACCCGGACACGGCACTGCAGTCTCTGGTCCGGCTGATCGAAAAGCACCCGGACCTGCGGAAGCTGGCGGTCGCGGACCCGGAACGCAGCGAACCCATGTTCCGGGTGCTGGGCGCCTCCGAGGCGCTGGGTGAGTTCCTGATCCGCCACCCGGAGCATCTTGATGCCTTTGAGGTAACTGCCAGCCCGGAACCACGGGCCGCGGACGCCGCGCAGTTGCGCGCCCGGCTGCTCCATTCCGTGCGGGCCGATCCGAAATCCGCCCGCCCGGTCGCGGCGCTGACCGGGCAGGAAGCCTACGTGGCGCTCCGCACCGAGTACCGGCGCGGCCTCGTCGAGCTCGCCGTCAAAGATCTCTGCGCCGCGGACCCGCTGGACTTTATGCCTGCCGCCGGGGCCGAACTGGCGGACCTGGCCGGCGCCGCGATCGAGGCTGCCCTGGCCGTTTCCCGGGCCGAAGCTGCCGAACATTTCAGCGCCACCGAGGTGGCCGACGTCGGGCTGGCCGTCATCGGCATGGGCAAATGCGGGGCCCGCGAACTCAACTACATTTCCGACGTCGACGTCATCTACGTGATCGAGTCCGGTGAGCTCGACGACTCGCGCGCCAACACGATCGGTACGGCCCTGGCCTCCGGTATTTCCCGCGCCATCATGTCAGTCGGCCGCGAACCCGGGCTGTGGGAAGTTGACGCCAACCTGCGTCCGGAAGGCAAGTCCGGGCCGCTGGTCAGGACCCTGGCCTCGCACCAGAGCTACTACGCGCGCTGGGCCGAGAGCTGGGAGTTCCAGGCCCTGCTGAAGGCCCGGACCATCGCCGGGGACACCGAGCTCGGCGCCCGTTACGAAGCCGCCGTCGCACCGCTGATCTGGTCCTCCGCCGGCCGGGAAGGCTTCGTGGAGTCCGTCCGGTCCATGCGCCGCCGCGTCACCGAACACATCCCCGCCGACGAGGAGCAGCGGCAGATCAAGCTGGGCCGTGGCGGCCTGCGAGACGTCGAATTCACCGTCCAGCTGCTGCAGCTGGTGCATGGCAAGTCCGACGAGACCCTGCGCTGCCGCGACACCACCTCGGCCATCGCGGCCCTGTCCGCCGGCGGTTATATCGGCCGTTCCGACGCCGCCGAGTTCGACCGTGACTACCGCTACCTCCGGCTCCTCGAGCACCGGATCCAGCTCTTCCAGCTGCGCCGCACCCACCTCATGCCGGTCAAGGAAGCCTCGCTGCGGGCCCTCGCCAAAGCCGTGCTCGGACCCTTCTCCAGCGAACGGCCCAAACCTGACGCCCTGGTTGCGGCCTGGCGCAAGACCAAACGCTCCGTCCGCGAGCTGCACGAACGCATCTTCTACCGCCCGCTGCTCAATACCGCGGCGGCGCTGAGCAGCGAGGAAGCCAAGCTCAGCCCGGAAGCCGCGCAGGGGCGCCTCGCCGCCCTGGGCTACCTCGATCCCAGCGGCGCAATGCGCCACATCGAAGCGCTCACCGGCGGGGTCAGCCGGCGCGCCGCGCTCCAGCGCCAGCTCCTGCCGATCCTGCTCGGCTGGCTCGCGGAGGGTGTGGACCCCGACGGCGGCCTGCTGGCCTTCCGACGGGTCAGCGAGGCGCTCGGCACCACCCACTGGTATCTCGGCATGCTGCGGGATTCGACGGCGGCTGCCGAGCGGCTCTGCCACGTGCTGTCCAACTCCCGGCTGATCGCCGACCTGCTGGAGGTCTCGCCCGAATCCGTTGCCTGGCTCGGCTCGGACAAGGAACTGGTGCCGTTGACCTTCGAGGCGCAGTGGCTCGAGATCGCCTCCAAGATGTCCCGGCATGCCGAGCCGGAAAGCGCGATGCGCCTGATCCGGTTGATCCGGCGCCGGGAGATCCTGCGGATTGCCATCGCGGACAGCGCGGGACTGCTGGACCAGGACCAGGTGGGCGCGGCGCTGGCCGACACGGACCGGGCGGCGGTCCTGGGGGCCCTGCGCGTCGCGGAAACGATGGTCACGGCCGAGGAGCCGCTCATGACGCATGTGCTGGTGGTCGCGATGGGACGGCAGGGCGGCCGGGAGATTGGCTACGGCTCGGACGCCGACGTTATTTACGTCCACCGCGGCCTTCCCGGAGTCCCGGACGACGAGGCCCAGCAGCAGGCCCTACAGATCGTGAGCCGGCTCTCCAGCCTGCTCACGCAGCCGCTGAAGCCCGCCATCCTCGCCGAACGCGTCCTGATGGTTGACGCTGACCTCCGTCCCGAGGGCAAGAGCGGGCCCATGGTGCGGTCGCTGGATTCCTACGCCGAGTATTACCGCCGGTGGTCGCTCGTCTGGGAGGCGCAGGCGCTGCTGCGTGCCCGCCCGATGGCCGGTGACGATGAGCTGGCGGCCGACTTCGTGGCGCTGATCGACACCGTCCGCTACCCTGAGTCCCTCTCCGAGCAGGACGTGCGGGAAGTCCGCCGGGTGAAGGCGCGGGTCGAGGCGGAACGGCTGCCCCGCGGCGCGGATCCGGCCCGGCACCTGAAGCTCGGACGCGGCGGACTGAGTGATGTCGAATGGCTGGCCCAGCTGCTCCAGCTGCAGCACGCCGTAAAGCACCCCGAGCTGCGGACCACCTCCACGGTGGAGGCGCTCGAGGCTGCGGCCGCCGTCGGGCTGCTTGAAGCCGGGGACGCGGTGATCCTGCTGCGGGCCTGGCGCCTGGCGAGCCGGATCAGATCGGCCAACGTGATCTGGACCGGGCGTGCCTCCGACGTGCTGCCGTCCTCCCGCCGCGACCTGGAGGCGGTGGCGCGCTGGTGCGGCTACGGGCAGGGCAACGCCGCCGAGCTCGAGGAGGACTATCTGAGGCTGAGCCGGCGGGCCCGGAGCGTGTTCGACCGGGTCTTCTACGGCCAGTGACCGACTTGCATTGCTGCCGCCGGGGGCGGGTGTGAGAGCTCCCGGGGGCTGACACCCCGCAGGCGCGGTGCTATTTTAGCGGCATGGCCAGACAACTCTTTGTGAACCTCCCCGTCAAGGACCTCGACAAGACGGTGGAGTTTTTCACCGCTCTGGGTTTCTCTTTTAATCCCGACTTCACCGATGAGAACGCCACCTGCATGATCGTTAATGACGACGCGTTCGTGATGCTGCTCGTCGAGGCGTACTTCAAAACGTTCACATCCAAGGCTGTTGCGGATACCGCAGGTGCTGCCGAGTCCATCATGTCCTTTTCCCTGGACAGCCGCGAGGCGGTCGACGAACTCGTCCGGAAGGCGCTCACCTCGGGCGGCGCACCGTCCCAGGAAGCCCAGGACTACGGCTTCATGTATACCCACAGCTTCCAGGACCCGGACGGCCACCTGTGGGAAGTCTTCTGGATGGACCCCGCAGGGCCGCCGAAGGACGCAGCGCTCTGAGCTGAGCGGCGGATCCGGCGGCGGTGGCACCCCGGCGGCTTGGGTACGCTTCTGTCATGCCTGAAAACGTGTGGCTGATGCCGCTGAAGGACCTCGACGACGACGCCCGCGCCATCAAGCTTGGCGAGATCGCCGAGCTCGAGGTCACCGAAGACCAGCGGAGGTTTGTCGGTGAGCCGCTCCGCATGATGCTCATCGCGCTGGAGGAGGATTCCCGGCACCCCTTCGCGATTGACTCCAACGGATCCGCAGCCGGGGTCCTGACGCTGCAGTCCGGAGCCGCCACCCTGGCTGGCTGGGACGACGACGACTCGGTCTGGCTGCTCCGTGGCTTCCTGATCGACCGCCGGCAGCAGGGCAGGGGCCTGGGCACGCTGGCAGCGGACGCTGCGGTCCGCGAGGCGGCGAAACTGACGGCTGCCCTCGGCGGCGGCCAGGCCGGCGTCGTGCTTTCGGTCAACGAGGAGAACCCGGCCGGACGGGCCGCGTACCGCAAGGCCGGCTTCCAGGACCGGGGCCGGTACCTTGGCGGCGGTGCGGGCCCGCAGCGGATGCTCTACCGGCCGTTCTGATCCGGTGACTGGCCCCCGCGGGACCTAGGGGGCCTTTCGACCCGCAGCCCGTGCCACCGGGGCGCGCAGCGGACGGATGGCCCAGACGAGGCTGGCTGTCAGGATGCCCGCGGCCGTGAAGAACACCGGCAGCGGGTTGCACGGGTTGGCGGCGGACGCCGCTGCCGGGGCGGCAGCCGGTCCGGACGCGGATGGCGACGGGCCCGCCGATGCGGCCGGCGCCGGTGCTGCGGGCGCGGACTCCGCCGGGGAAGCAACTGTTTCGGTGATGGTTTAAATGCCAGCGGCCCCCACCGGGTGGTGGGGGCCGCCGCCGTGCAGTCTCTTGCGGAAAGCCGCTAGTTAGACGCCGTAGTACAGCTCGAACTCGTACGGGTTCGGGCGCAGTGAGAGCGGACGGATCTCGTTCTCGTACTTGTACTCGATCCAGGTGTCGATCAGGTCCTGGGTGAAGACGCCGCCGGCCTGGAGGAACTCGTTGTCCTCGGCCAGGGCGTCCAGGGCCTCTTCGAGCGTGCCGGGAGCCTTGGGGATGTCCTTGGCTTCCTCGGCGGGGAGCTCGTAGAGGTCCTTGTCGATCGGAGCCGGCGGTTCGATGCGGTTGCGGATGCCGTCAATGCCGGCCATCAGCTGGGCAGCGAAGGCCAGGTACGGGTTGGAGGAGGGGTCCGGAGCGCGGAACTCGATGCGCTTGGCCTTCGGGTTGGAGCCCGTGATCGGGATACGGATACCGGCGGAGCGGTTGCCCTGCGAGTAGACCATGTTGACCGGAGCTTCGAAGCCCTTGACCAGGCGGCGGTAGGAGTTCACCGTCGGGTTGGTGAAGGCCAGCACGGCTGAGGAGTGCTTCAGCAGGCCGCCGATGTACCAGCGGGCCATGTCCGAGAGGCCTGCATAGCCCTTTTCGTCGTAGAACAGCGGCTCGCCGCCGTTCCACAGTGACTGGTGGCAGTGCATCCCCGAGCCGTTGTCACCGAAGACCGGCTTCGGCATGAAGGTGACCGACTTGCCCCAGGCGTCGGCGGTGTTCTTGATGACGTACTTGAACTTCTGCAGGTCATCAGCCGCGTGGGTCAGGGTGGTGAACTTGTAGTTGATCTCAGCCTGGCCGGCGGAACCGACCTCGTGGTGGCTGCGCTCGACCTCAAGGCCGGCTTCGTCCAGGGCGATGCACATGGCGTCGCGGAGGTCGGCCTGCTTGTCGGTGGGGGAGACCGGGAAGTAGCCGCCCTTGATCGGGGTCTTGTAGCCGAGGTTGCCACCCTCTTCCTCGCGCCCGGTGTTCCAGTGTGCTTCCTCGGAGTCGATCTTGTAGAAGCTGCCCTGCGGGGAGGACTGGTACTGCACGTTGTCGAAGACGAAGAACTCGGCCTCGGGTGCAAAGAATGCAGTGTCGGCGATGCCGGTGGAGGCCAGGTAGGCCTCTGCCTTCTCTGCTACGCCGCGGGGGTCTCGGTGGTAGGGGTCACCGGTGCGCGGGTTCACGATCGAGAAGTTCAACGCGAGGGTCTTCTCAATGCGGAACGTGTCGAGGAACGCGGTAGTAACGTCCGGGATGAGCTGCATGTCCGACTCGGCGATGCCCTGGAAGCCGCGGATCGAAGATCCGTCGAAGAGCTGGCCGTTGACGAAGAAGTCCGCGTCAACGCTCTTGGCGGGCACGTTGAAGTGCTGCTGAACGCCAGGGAGGTCGGTGAAGCGAATATCGACGAATTTTACGTCTTCGTCTTTGATGAACTTGAGGACTTCGTCCGCAGTCTTGAACATCTATGCTCCTTATGCATGTGAAAGATTCGGCCGTCAGGCCGTGTGGTCCAGCGCAGTCCGGCAGCGGGAAAAACGCAAACGTCTACCCGCTCCTATGCCGCTAGCAACTGTTACCACCCTAAGGACACGGGATTTCCCCATGGTGTCCGCTTTGTTTCCGGCAGGTTACAGAATGCCCTGACAGGTAAACGGTAGTCGCTGTCCACAACGTGGCCTATCCGTGACCAGAGTGTGGCCTCCGGGCGTCCACACTCTGAACAGTCCGGGAAAGCGTCCATTGCCGATAGTCTTGGATGGTGGTTGATCGCAAAGACATAGGCTCATGGCTCAGCGGGCCGGACACATCCGGCATCTCGAAGTATCCGGGGGAGAGGCTTGGCCTGCCCGAGTCCGGGCCCGGGTCCATTGCCCGGGCCGGGCGGCGCATCGCCGCCATCTGCATTGACTGGGCAATCGCGCTGCTGATCAGCAACTACGCGTTCGCAGGGGATTCCTGGGCCACCCTTGCCGTGTTCGCCGTCGAGCAGGCGCTGCTGGTCGGCACGCTTGGTTACAGCATCGGCCACCGCATCGTGGGGATCCACGTCATCCGGCTCGGCGGCGGCCCCGCCGGACCCGTCCCGGCACTGGTCCGCAGCCTCCTGCTGTGCCTGGTGATTCCAGCCGTCATCTTCGATCCCGACCACCGCGGACTGCACGACAAGGCCATGAACACGGTCCTCGTCCGGATGTAGCCTCGGCCCCATCCCGCCTCCGGCCGCTCGATGGCTCCGTCCGGGCTCGCCCATTTGCCAGGACTGGCCGCTAAGCCGCCACTTACAGCGGCCGTTTTATAGCGGCCGTTTGCGTCAACTGGGTGGCGGGCGCGGTGCTCGTGGCGGCCATTTGCCAGGACTGGCCGCTAAGCCGCCACTTACAGCGGCCGTTTGCGTCAAATGGACGGGGACGCGGTGCTCGTAGCGCCCATTTGCCAGGGCGGGGCGCTAAGCCGCGGTTCGCGTGGTCCGCCGTCCCGCCGGCCGGACCCTCGAATGGACCGGTCGGGCTTAGACGCCGGCCGTTTCGTTGGCGGGCGCGGTGCTCGTAGCGCCCATTTGCCAGGGCTGGCCGCTAAGCCGCCACTTATAGCGGCCATTTGCGTCAAATGGACGCGGGCGCGGTGCTCGTAGCGGCCATTTGCGTCAACTGGCCGCCGCCGCGGTTCGCGTGGTCCGCCGTCCCGCCGGCCGGACCCTCGAATGGACCGGTCGGGCTTAGACGCCGGCCGTTTCGTTGGCGGGCTCCTGTGCCGACCGGGAAGAATCCTGTCCGGCCTTGACCGTCAGGTGGCCGTGACGGCCGGCCCAGCGCTCGAACCAGACCGTGGCGAACGGGAAGACCGCGGAAAGCCCTGCGAACAAGGCCACCCGGAACGGCCAGCGCTGCAGACCCCACAAGGCCAATGCTGATAGCCCGTAGCCGATGAAGAACGCGCCGTGAATCGGGCCCGCGATCTCCACCCCGAGTTCCGTGGTCCTGGTGACCCATTTGAGGAACATACCCACCAGCAGGGCGGCCCAGCTGAAAGCTTCGGCGACAGCCAGCACCTTGAAGATTCGGATCACGGTAGGCGTGGAGGGCAGTTTCATGGTGGAGTCTCCGTGTTCTGTCCCGACGGGACGTAGGGGATGCTTTGGGCAAAGGAAACGCCCCGGCTGCCGGCCTCGAAAGGCGGTTACCGGGGCGTCCCTGTGGTCTGGCGTGTGTGGCCTAGCGTCCGCGGGCTGCCTTGCGGTCCGGGCGGGCCTTGTAGGGATCGATGCCCTTGGGAATGGGCAGGCGGCTTCCGAGCGAGGAAATGCGTTTGGAGACCGTGCTGACCTCAAGCTTGGTCAGTTCGCTCTTCAGTTTCGTCATCTTTTTGGCGATCTGGCTGATCGGCACCTGGCCTTCGCCGCGGCCGCTCTCAATCACGTGGATGGTGACGTTGGGAAGGATTCGGGCGAGGCGCTTGCGTTCGGCGTCGAGCAGCGGCTTGACCCGGCTGCTGGGGCCCTCGCTGACGAGGACAACACCGGGACGGCCGATGGCACGGAACACCGCGTCCTGGGTCCGGGGGTTCACGGCGACGGGCTGCTCTTCGACGATCCAGCCGCTCTTGAGTGTCCCCAGCGCAGCGCCCGAGGCGCCGGGCTGGTTTTCAATCCGCGCGAATGCGGCACGCTCGGCACGGCGGGACAGGATCAGGGTTGCCGCCAGGAGGCCCAGCGGGATGCCGATGATCAGGCCGGTGATCCAGTTGTCCAGCAGGAATCCGACGACGAAGCTGACAGCGACGACGCCAACGAACGCCAGCAGCATGAGCCACGTGACCATCGGATCGTGCTGGCGGGTCATCTGGAAGACCTCGCCAATCTGCTTCAGACGGCTGGGCTTCTTGACCTTGGCCACCTTGGGCTTACGGGAAAAGAGGCCACGCTTCGGGGCATCAGAAGCCGGAGTGGACTTGCTGGAATCAGGGGAATTCGCCATAGTGCCTTAATTCTACGTGATCGACGGCGAAGGGCCGGACGCCGGATTCCTCCGGTGTCGGCCCTTCGCCGCGATCGTTACAACTGGTTCAGGAGTGCGCGGCGAGGAGTGAGCTGGCTTCCTGGCGGGTGGTGCCGGAGGACTCGATGTGGGCGAGGTGGGCCGGGATGTCCCAGCCTTTCTTGCGCATCGCGGTGGCCCAGAGCCGGCCGGCGCGGTAGGAGGACCGCACCAGGGGTCCGGACATGACGCCGAGGAAGCCGATTTCGTCGGCTTCGTGCTGCAGGTCCACGAATTCCTGGGGTTTGACCCAGCGGTCCACGGGGAGGTGGCGTTCGGAGGGGCGCAGGTACTGGGTGATGGTGATCAGGTCGCAGCCGGCGTCGTGGAGGTCCTGGAGGGCTTCGGAGATTTCCCCGCGGGTCTCGCCCATGCCCAGGATCAGGTTGGATTTGGTGACCATGCCGAGTTTGCGGCCCTGGGTGATGACGTCCAGGGAGCGGTCGTAGCGGAAGGCGGGGCGGATGCGCTTGAAGATCCGCGGGACGGTCTCGACGTTGTGGGCGAAGACCTCGGGTTTGGACTCGCAGATCGCTTCGATGTGTTCGGGTTTTCCGGAGAAGTCCGGGATCAGGAGCTCGACGCCCGTGCCGGGGTTCAGTTCGTGGATCTTGCGGACCGTTTCGGCGTAGAGCCAGACGCCCTCGTCGGCGAGGTCGTCGCGGGCCACGCCGGTGACGGTGGCGTAGCGCAGCTGCATCGCCTGGACCGAGCGGGCGACCTTGGTCGGTTCGAAGACGTCCACGGGGGAGGGTTTGCCGGTGTCGATCTGGCAGAAGTCGCAGCGCCGGGTGCATTCGGAGCCGCCGATCAGGAAGGTGGCTTCCTTGTCTTCCCAGCATTCGAAGATGTTGGGGCAGCCGGCCTCTTCACAGACGGTGTGGAGGCCCTCTTTTTTGACGAGGTTTTTGAGCTGGACGTACTCGGGGCCCATCTGGACCTTGGCCTTGATCCATTCCGGCTTGCGTTCCACCGGGGTGGCCGCATTGCGCTGCTCGATCCGCAGCATTTTCCGGCCTTCTGGTGCCAGGGTCACAGTAGAGCTCCTTCATGGGTTGCAACTAGCGCTTCTTCATTGTTGCGCAGTTCTTCGATGATCCGCGACACGAGGTCGGCGGGCGCGACGTCCCGGCCCGTCTCCTGCGAGATGGTGGTGACGCCGGCGTCGGTAATACCGCAGGCGATGATCTGGCCGTACGGCGCGAGGTCGTTGTTGCAGTTGATCGCGAAGCCGTGCATCGTGACGCCCTCATGCACACGGATGCCGATCGCGGCGATCTTGCGCGCAGGGCCCTTCTCGTCCTGGTCGATCCAGACGCCGGCGCGGCCCTTGATTCGGACGGCCTCGATGCCGTAGTCGGCGAGGACCGCGATGATCACTGCCTCAATCCGCTCCACGTAGTCGCGGATGCCGGCTTTGTTCCTGAGCTTGATGATGGGGTAGCCAACCAGCTGTCCCGGGCCGTGCCAGGTGAGCTTGCCGCCGCGGTCCACCGGGACCACGGGAGTGCCGTCAAAGGGGCGTTCATGCTCTTCGGTGCGCTTGCCGGCCGTGTAAACGGCGGCGTGTTCCAGCAGGAGGACCGTACTGGGGGCAGTACCGGCGAGGACCCTCTGATGGAGTTCGCGCTGGATGTCCCAGCCGTGTGTATATTCAACGAATTCCGGGGCGAGACCCAGCTGGGAGAACTCAAGAGTCATGCCATCCAGCTTAGACCCCGGGTGTCCCAGCGGCTGATTCTGTGGCGAAGCTCTCACCGCCCTGTGGATAACTTCTGCAGGATTCCGACGGATCCGCTATTCCTTGGCTATGGAAGATTACGAAGCGGGGGGCGTTGTGGCACCCGAGGTTCCCGGATACGACGTCGGCCGCTGCTTGGGCCGCGGCGCCAGCGCGTCCGTGTGGCTGGTGACGGAACGGTCGACCGGACGCGAGTTCGCGCTGAAGTCGTTTTGCCCAGGCCCCGGCACTGGCTCCGATCCAGAGGACGCGCAGGAATCAATCCGGCGCGAAATGAGGATCCTGTCCGTATTAGAGCACGAGCATCTGGTGCGAGCCCTGGGAGTGCTGCGTGTGCGCAGCGGTCCCCGGCCCGGCATCCCTGGCGGCGACGGCGGTGATGGCGACGGCAATGACAACGACGGCGGTGGCGAACGCGGCGACGGTTCCTCGGGCGGACGCCTCGGTTTGATCATGGATTACGCAGCGGGGGGCTCGTTGGGCCAGCTCGTGGCCGGCAGGGGGACCCTCGGGCCGGGGGAGACGGTGACGGTTCTGACGCCCATCGCCCAGGCCCTTGCGTATCTGCACAGCCAGGGCTTCACCCACGGAGATGTCTCACCCGGCAATGTGTTGTTCACGGCGCACGGAAAACCGCTGCTGGCCGATCTTGGTGTGGCCCGCATGGTGGCTGACGCCAGATCGGTGTCCGGGGCCGGGACCGAAGGCTTCCGTGACCCGGCGCCGGTGGACCCCGTCCGGGCCGGACTGCAACCGGACCGGGACGTCTATTCGCTCGCGGCGCTGGGCTGGTTCTGCCTGACAGGACACGCCCCCGAGCCGGGTGCGCAGCGGCCTCCGCTGCCCCTTCTGGTTCCGGGGGTTCCGGCAGCACTGACCGCGGCGCTGGAAGCCGGACTTCATGGGGACCGGAGGCTCCGACCCTCCTCCGCCGAGCTGGCGGCCGCCGTCCACCGCAGCGCCGCGGCCGCGCCGGTGGACCTTTCGGTCTCGGTCCACCACACCGTCATTCCCCAGCTGCTGACCCGCCGCTCCCTGCCCGGCACGGCACGCGAGCGGCGGGCCGAACTGCTCCGGTCCCTGCCGCGCCGCTTCCAGAGGACCCGCTCGGCCGGGCCCGTGCCCTCCAAGTTGCCTCCACGTTCCGGGCCACGCACCGGCCCACCCGCCGGGCTCACTGCGGGGTTGGCCGGGCTCACTGCGGGGTTGACTGCCGGGAGAACCGAAGCGCGCCACGCTGCCCGTGGGGTGTTTCGAGGCCGCGGCAAGGCCGGTCCGAAACCCGTGGGGCCGAAACCTCCGGGCCCCCGCGGCTACCGGGCCACGGCTGTGGGTCTGGCGTTTGGCGGTGTCCTCGTCGTCGTGTGGGCATTGGCCGGTGCCCGGCTCCCCATGCCGTTCCCAAACGTCGAAAACCTGGAGGCCGGCCACAACTCCGCCCACGCCCCCGGCACGCCCGCCCTGGGTGCCGCCGTCGTTCCGCCGGAGGTCCAGGCCCAGCTCACGTCGCCGGACCCGGAGGTAGCGGTCCTCGGGCTGGCCCGGCTGCGCTCGTTGGCGTTCAGCTCGGGGGATTTCCGGCTGCTGGAGCAGGTGAACGTCCCGGAGTCCTCAGCTGCCGTGGCGGACGGACGGATCAGCGCCGCGCTCACGGAGTCCGGCCGCGTGCTGGCCGGCTTCTCTGCCGTCCTCACCGAGGTGTCGGCTGCCGGGGAGAACGGCCGGCCGCTGGCAGTCGTGGCCGTCACGGCGGCTACCTCCGCCTACCAGGAGCGCGATGCCACCGGAACCGTGGTGGCCGATGCTGCTGCCGTGCCGGCACAGCAGCTGAGGCTGGTGCTGGCGCCGGTGGAGGGCCGCTGGCGGATCCGGGACATCCTACCGGCCGACGCCGACGCCGGTGACGGGTCCGGTACCGGTGCCGACGCCGGTGACGGGTCCGGCACCGATGCCGGGAACGGTGCCGACGGCCCCACCGGGGGCTGACGGCGTTGCGGCTCTTTCAGGACCGCAGTCCCCGGAACCGTGCCTCCTTCAGGACCGCAGCTCCTCAGTCCTCAGGGTCACGGCCTGCCACCCAGGCGGCGGCCTCGGCGAGCGAGGGGTGCTGCCATTCAAAGCCGGCTCCGCTCAGGACGGCCGGTTCCATCCGCTGGCTGGCGAGCAGCAACTCCTCGGCGAGTTTGCCCATCACCAGGCGAAGCACCGGCGCGGGGACGCGCAGCACTGCCGGCCGGTGCAGGGCCGCGGCCAGTTGCGCGACCAGCGAGTTGACGTCCGCGGCTTCCGGGGCGCAGAGGTTCACGGGCCCGGATAGTGGGTTGTTGAGCAGGAAGTTAAAGGCGCCGGCTACGTCGGGGAGCGTGATCCACGGCCAGTACTGCCGGCCGTTGCCCAGCGGTCCGCCCACGCCCAGGCGCAGCAGCGGCATGAGCCGTCCCAGGGCGCCCCCCGAACGGCTCAGCACGACGCCGGTGCGCGGAGTGACCACCCGGACGCCGGCCGGAGCCTCGTGCGCGGCGGCTTCCCAGTCGACGCAGATCCCGGCGAGCACGCCGCTGCCCGCCGGGGCATTTTCCCGGAGCATCCCCGCGCCGGCGTTGCCGTAGTAGCCGGAGCCCGACTGGCTCAGGAAGACCGCCGGCGGAGTGTCCAGTCGCCCCATTGCCGCCGTCAGCGTCCGGGTCGCCCCCAGCCGCGAGTTGCGGAGTTCGTTGATGCGGGACCGGGTCCAGGGCCGGTCGCCGATGCCGGCGCCGGAGAGGTTGATGACGGCGTCGGCCCCCTTCAGCGCGGTCTCGTCGATGCTGCCCTCCGCGGGGTTCCACTGGAACTCGGACGGTGCGGCGGGCGGCCGTCTGACCAGCGTGCCGACGTCGTGCCCGGAGTGGCGCAGGGAGCGGGAAATGGCGGTTCCGATCAGCCCTGAGGCCCCGGCAACAATGATTCGCATGATCCATCTCACCATGCCCGGCACGACGGGGACACCTCCCGGGCGGGCCGGCGTCCTTGACTATGATCTAACGATGACCTCTTCGAGTTACTTCCGTTTCCCGCATCTGCACGGTGATGTGGTCACTTTCGTGGCCGAGAACGACGTGTGGATCGCGCCCCTGGGCGGGGGCCGCGCCTGGCGCGTGTCCTCGCTTCAGCTGCCTGCCCGCAACCCGCGCTTCACGCCGGACGGCAAGCGGCTGGTGTGGACGGTGGTCCAAGGAACGGCCCCGGAAGTTGTCACCGCGGACGTCGACGGCGGCGGCTACCGCCAGCTGAGCTACTTCGGCCACGCCACCACCAAGGTCAAGGGCTTCACCCCCGACGGCGACGTGCTGGTCACGAGCGCCTTCCGCCAGGCTGACAGCCGCCATACCCATGCCTACAGCCTGCCCGTCACGGGCGGCTGGGCCACCGAACTCCCGCTGGGCCCGGTGGAATCGGTCGCCTTTGGGCCGGTCGTCGGCGACGAACGCCCCGTGGTCCTTGCGAGCGTGCTCTCCCGCGAGCCGGCATGGTGGAAGCGCTACCGCGGCGGCGCCGCCGGCAAGCTTTGGATCGACGCCGACGGAAACGGCGAATTCGAACGCCTCGCCGCCGCGCTGGACGGCAACCTGACCGACCCGATGTGGATCGACGGCCGGATCGCCTTCCTCTCCGACCACGAGGGGTTCGGCAACCTCTACTCCGTGCTGCCCAACGGCTCGGATCTGCGCCGCCACACGGACCACGAGGACTTTTACGTCCGGCACGCCGCGACCGACGGCCAGCGCATCATTTTCGAATCGGCCGGTGAGCTGTGGCTCCTGCCGAACCTCGGCTCGGACGCCGTCAAACTCGAGATTTCGCTGGGGTCCGCGTCCCAGGCCCGCCGCGCCGCGCCGCTGAAGCCGTCCAAGCACCTGGGCGACGTGGTTCCGGACCGCACCGGCGGTTCCAGCGCGGTGGAAGCCCACGGCACGCTGCACTGGCTGCGGCACAAGGACGGACCCTCGCGGGTCCTGGAGGCCACCCCGGGTGTCCGCGCCCGCCTGCCCCGCCCCTTCGGCGAGGGGCGGATCGCCTACGTGGCCGACCGTGACGGCGTCGAAGCCCTGTATCTGAAATCGATCGCCGCACCCCTGGACTTCGGAACCCCGGACTCCGGAACCACCCCAGCCGGGCACCAGCCGGGCGGAAGCCCGTCCGAGGGGCAGGCGGCCGACCCTGCGGCGCAGAAAGCCGCGACGCCGCAGGAGGGTTCCGACGCCGGCACACCCCTGCCCAGCCCCGTCTCGGCGGCGGCGCTCACCCGGCCGGACGCCATCACTGCGGTCCCGGCACCCGCGGTCCCGGCACCGGCCGCCACAACGGCCCGCCAGACTGCGGGAACTGCGGACGCCGCGGACGCCGCCGACACCGCCGGCCCGGCGGAAGCACCCGCCCCGGCGCCGCTGGGACGGTCCCCTCAGCTCACCCGGATCGAATTCCCGAAGCCGACCCGGGCCAGCGCCATCGAGGCCAGCCCGGACGGCCACTGGCTCGCTGTGGGCACCGCCTTCGGGGACATCTACCTGGCCGACACCCGCACGGGCGCCCTGTCGCTCGTGAGCAGCATCGGCGAAGGCAGCATCGAAGGCTTCAGCTGGTCCCCGGACTCGGCCTGGCTGGGCTGGTCCGAGCCGGTCACCTCCTTCGGCTCCCGCAGCCGGCTGCGCCTCACCAACGTCGACGACGACGCCGGCGCCGCAGCGGACGGGACGCGCACCATCATCGACGTCACCGACGGACGCTTCCGCGACGAATCGCCGTCGTTCACCCCCGACGGCAAGTACCTCGCGTTCCTCTCCAACCGCAGCTTCGACCCGGTCTACGACGGACACTCCTTCGACCTGTCCTTCCCGAGCCCGATCAAGCCCTACCTCGTGGCCCTCGCCGCGGACACGCCCTCGCCCTTCGGCCCGAGCGTGGACCTGCAGGAATCCCCCGAGGCCGCGAAGCCGGCGGACAACGCCGACGCGGACCAGGTTCCTGCGGTCCGGGTCGACGCCGTCGGACTGGCCCACCGGGTCATCAGCGTGCCGGTGCCGCAGGGCAACTACTCCGACCTGACCGCGACCGCCGGAGCCCTGCTCTGGCTCGACAGCGAACTCTTCGGCGTCACCGGCGAGGGCCGCGCCAACCTCGAGGACAAGAATGCGGCACCGTGCCTGGTCCGTTTCGACCTGGCCCGGCGCAAGGCCACCACCATCGTGGACGCCCTGGACAGCTACCGGCTCTCCGGCGACGGCGAGAAGGTTGTGGTCCTGCAGGACAAGCAGATCCGGGTCTCGCCCGCCAACGCCAAGGCTGACGAGGAGGCCGGCCAGCTCGTCAAGGTCGACCTCAGCCGCATCCGCGTGCAGCTCGATCCGCTCAGCGTCTGGGGGCAGGCCTTCGATGAAGCGTGGCGGCTCCAGCGCGACTTCTTCTGGACCGAAGACATGGCCGGGCAGGACTGGGACTCGGTGCACGCGCGCTACCGTCCGATCGTGGACCGGCTCGGCTCGCACGACGACCTCGTGGACCTGCTGTGGGAGCTCCACGGCGAACTCGGCACCTCACATGCCTACGTCCGTCCTTTTGCTGTCACCGAGAACGGCAGCAACGGCCAGGGCCGCCTCGGCGTGGATCTCGCCTTCACCGGCGAGGGCTGGGAGATCACCCGGATCCTCGCGGGGGAATCCTCCGACCCGCTCGCCACCTCGCCGCTGACCCGCCCGGGCGCTGACGCCAAACCGGGAGACTTGTTGCTGGCGATCGACGGCGTCGAACTCACCGAAGCGCGCACCCCGGCCATGCAGCTGGTGGGCGCCGCGGGACGCGCCGTCGAGCTCACCCTCCGCAACGGCGCCGGGCACGGAAACCAGGCCGGCAAGCAGCGCCGCGTCGCCGTGGTCCCGGTCCGGGACGAGGAGCGGCTGCGGTACCAGGAATGGGTCGCCGCCAACCGCCGGACGGTCCGGCAGGCCTCGCAGGGAAACTTCGGCTACCTGCATATCCCCGACATGATGGCGCACGGCTGGGCCCAGCTGCACCGCGACCTCGACACCGAAACGGCCCTCGACGGACTGATCGTCGACGTCCGCCGCAACCGCGGTGGACACACCTCCCAGCTCGTCGCGGAACTCATCGGCCGCAAGGTCACCGGCTGGAGCATGCCGCGCGGGGAGCGGCCGCGGACCTACCCGCACCATGCGCCGCGCGGTCCGGTCATCATCCTGACCGACGAATTCGCCGGCTCCGACGGCGACATCATCACCCAGGTCTCCAAGCTGCGGGGGATCGGCCCGGTCATCGGCACCCGGACCTGGGGCGGCGTGGTTGGCATTGACAACCGCTTTGCCCTCGCGGACGGCACCGGCGTTACCCAGCCGCGCTACGCCACCTGGTTCTCCGGCGGGGTCGGATGGGGTGTCGAGAACTTCGGCGTCGCACCGGACATCGAAGTCACCTTTCCGCCGCACGCCTACGCCGCGGGCACCGACCCGCAGCTGGAATACGGCATCGGTGCGCTCAAGGAAATGATCCAGGAGCTGCCCACGGACCGTCCGCCGCTGCGCGAGGGCTACCGACTCGTGCGGCCCGCCCCGCTGCCGGCCCGCCGGCCCGGCGTCTAGGCCCCAGCACCCGCCGGCGCGCCCCGCCCAAATCAAAGGCCCCCGTTCCCTGCAGGGAACGGGGGCCTTCGCCTTCGGCGCGTCAGGAGCCGCGTCAGGAGCTAGGAGGCCAGGGTGGCGTCCAGCGTGATCTTGATGCCGGCGAGTGCGGCCGAAACGGGGCAGCCCACCTTGGCCTCCTCGGCGATACGCTGGAATTCGTCTTCCGTGATTCCCGGAATCCGCGCGCTGACGGTCAGGTGGCTGTCCGTGATGCCGGTGCCGGGCACAAAGGTGACATCAGCCTTCGTGTTCACTTCCTCGGGCGTGTGGCCGGCCTGGGCGACGGCGAGGCTGAAGGCCATCGAGAAGCAGGCCGAATGGGCGGCGGCGATGAGCTCTTCGGGGCTGGTCTTGCCCTCGGAAGCCTCAGCGCGCGCCTTCCAGGTCACATCGAAGTTGCCCAGCCCGGAGCTGTCCAGGGTGGTGTTGCCGGCGCCCGTCATCAGGTCGCCATTCCAAACAGTGTGTGCGGTGCGTGTTGCTGCCATGTCCACTCCTCAAGTTCGTTGAAATCCACAGACCCGGCGATCCGCCGGATCATGCCGTTTCCCATCCTAGGGATTTAGCGCTGCCGCCGCACGGGTGTCCGCTGTCAGTGGATTGTGACCATCCTTTGGACGACGACGGCGACGCTCCCCATGCGGGGTGCGTCGCCGTCGTCGGACTACGGGACTAGCGGACTAATGGACTAGTGGACTACTGCCAGAGGGTGGCGACTGCGATGTTGATAAGTCCCATCCCGCCGACGGCGTGTGCCAGGCCCTTGGGGACGCCCGCGCCGGACGTCGCCTTGCGGTACCCGATGACAGCGGCGACCAGCACAACGATGGCGATCACCAGTTTGACGGCGATCTTGCCGTAGTTCAGCGGATCGTGGGTGGCGCCCGCGATCCCTACGAGTGCCAGCCCGGTGACCAGCTGCGCAATGGCGCCGTACAGCTGCACCGGCAGGACCGTGGGCTTCTTGAAGGTGGCGAACCAGCCACCGACGATCGCGGCTGCGCCGAGGATGTGCAGGAAGACCAGAAGATATTTGAGAATGTCCATGGCTTCAGCTTAGCGACAAACTGTCGGTAAACACCGCAGGGCACCCTCCCTTGCGGGAAGGTGCCCTGCAGTTGCCTGAGGTCAGGCGGGGTACAGCTCCTAGAGCCCCAGGTCGGCCTCGAAGGCGCCTTCCTCAAGGCGTGCCTTCAGCGTCTGCAGGAAGCGTCCCGCGTCGGCGCCGTCGACCAGCCGGTGATCGTACGTCAGGGAGAGGTACATCATCGAACGGATGGCCAGCGAGTCATCGCCGTTCCCGTCGGAAACCACGACGGCCCGCTTGACGATCGCGCCGGTGCCGAGGATGGCCACCTGCGGCTGGTTGATGATCGGGGTGTCGAACAGCGCGCCCACGGAACCGATGTTGGTGATGCTGAAGGTTCCGCCGGAGAGCTCGTCCGGTCCGATCTTGCCGTTGCGGGTGCGGTCCGCGACGTCGGCGATCTTGCCGGCCAGACCGGCAAGGTTCAGGTTGCCGGCGTCGGCAATAACCGGAACCAGCAGGCCCTTGTCCGTGTCCACCGCAATCGCCAGGTGCTCGGCGTTGTGGTAGGTGATCTCCTGCTTGTCCTCGTCGTAGGAGGCGTTGACCTTCGGGTGCTGCTTCAGGGCTTCGGCAACAGCCTTGGCGATGAAGGGCAGGAAGGTCAGCTTGGAGCCGTTCTGGGCCTGGAAGGAGTTCTTGGCCTTGGCTCGCAGCTTCACGACCTTGGTCATGTCGACCTCGTGCACCTGCGTCAGCTGGGTGGAGATGTCCAGCGACTCGCGCATGCGGCGGGCAATGACCTGGCGGATCCGCGGGGCCTTCTGCACGGTGCCGCGCAGCGAGGACTGGTCAGCGGAGGGGCGCGCGGCCGGAGCAGCAGCCGGTGCTGCGGACGGTGCGGCTGCCGCGGGAGCCGGGGCTGCCTTGGCTTCCGCTGCTGCCAGCACGTCCTGCTTGCGGATGCGGCCACCGACGCCGGTGCCGGTCAGGGAGCTGATGTCCACGCCCTGCTGGTTGGCAAGCTTGCGGACCAGCGGGGTGACGTAGCCGGACTCTGCAGCCGAAACGGCCGGGCCAGCTTCCTTGGCGGGGGCGGCCGGAGCTGCGGCAGCGGCCGGGGCAGCTTCCTTGGCGGGAGCGGCCGGGGCCGGGGCGGGGGCAGCGGGTGCCTCCTGCCTGGGAGCTTCAACCGGAGCAGCTTCCTTGGGGGCTTCCTGCTTCGGTGCTGCTGCTTCCTTCGGAGCCTCAGCGGCGGGAGCCGCAGCGGGGGCAGCGGCACCGGAACCGATCACGGCGAGGACAGAGCCGACCTCGGCCGTTTCATCCTCGGCGACGCGGATTTCCTGCAGGACGCCGGCGACCGGGGACGGGATCTCGGTATCGACCTTGTCGGTGGAAACCTCGAGCAGCGGCTCGTCGACCTCGACGGTGTCGCCGATGCTCTTGAGCCAGCGGGTGACGGTGCCTTCGGTGACGCTCTCGCCCAGGGCCGGGAGCGTTACCTCGTGGCCTTCGCCGGCGGGAGCGGCAGCTTCGGCAGCCGGCGCCGCGGCGGCGGGAACCTCAGCGGCGGGGGCCGGTGCTTCGGCGGCCGACGGCGATTCGGCGGCCGGTGCTTCCTCGGCCGGTGCCTCGGCGGCGGGGGCTTCGGCTGAGCCAGCGGAACCGGAGCCGTCGCCGATGCGCACGAGGGGCGCGCCAACTTCGGCAGTCTCGTCTTCGGCGACGAGGATTTCCTCGATCACGCCGGCGATCGGAGAGGGGATCTCGGTGTCTACTTTGTCGGTGGAAACCTCGAGCAGCGGCTCGTCCACCTCTACCCGGTCACCTACCTGCTTGAGCCAGCGGGTGACGGTTCCTTCGGTGACACTCTCACCGAGGGCGGGCAAGTTAACGGATTCAGACATGTCGTCCCCGTTCTCCTTATTGATCTTTAGTGCGGATGATTGCTGCCTTGGTCGAGCTTAGTGCACCCGGCATTTGTGGCCGGGTGCACTAAGCACGGAGATCTTGCGGTGGTGCGGGCGGAACTGTTAGCCGTGAAGGGCCTTGCCGGCCAGAGCCAGGTGGGCCTCGCCCAGGGACTCGTTCTGGGTCGGGTGCGCGTGGACCAGCTGGGCCACGTCTTCCGGGTAGGCTTCCCAGTTCACGATCAGCTGGGCTTCGCCGATCTGCTCGCCCATGCGGGCGCCGATCATGTGCACGCCGACGACGGGGCCGTCCTTCTGGCGGACCAGCTTGACCAGGCCGGACGTGCCCAGGATGGAGCTCTTGCCGTTGCCGGCGAGGTTGTATTCCTGGGTCTGGATCTGGTCGTCACCGAACTTGGCCTTGGCGGCCTTTTCCGTGTAGCCCACCGTGGCGATTTCGGGCTCGGAGTAGGTGACCTTGGGGATGTTGACGTCCTCGACGACGACGGGCTTCAGGCCGGCGATTTCCTCGGCGACGAAGATGCCCTGCTGGTAGCCGCGGTGCGCGAGCTGGACGCCGGGGACGATGTCGCCCACGGCGTAGACGTTGCCGACGCCGGTGTGCAGGCGCTCGTTGGTGATGACGAAGCCGCGGTCGATGGTCACGCCGGCCTCTTCGTAACCGAGGTTTGCCGTGACCGGGCCACGGCCGACGGCCACGAGCATGAGGTCGGCTTCGAAGGTCTTGCCGTCCACCAGGGTGACCTTGACGCCGTCGGCGTTCTGCTCAACGCCCTGGAAGAAGGTGCCGGTGGAGAACTTGATGCCGCGCTTCTTGAAGGCGCGCTCGAAGGCCTTGACGATCGTCGCGTCCTCGTTCGGGACCAGCGACGGCAGGCCCTCGATGATGGTGACGTCGACGCCGAAGGACTTCCAGACTGAGGCGAATTCGACGCCGATGACGCCGCCGCCCAGGATGATCGCGCTCTTGGGGATGAAATCCATGGTGAGGGCTTCGTCGGAGGTGATGACCTTGCCGCCGATTTCCAGGCCCGGCAGCGAGCGGGAGTACGAGCCGGTCGCGAGGACAATGTTCTTGCCCTTGTACGCGGTGCCGTTCACAACGACGGTGTCGGTGCCCTGGAGCTTGCCTTCACCCTCGATGACGGTGATGCCCTTTTTGCCCTTGATAAGTCCCTGCAGGCCCTTGAACTTGCCCGCGATGATGCCGTCCTTGTAGGCGTTGACGGCGGTGATGTCGATGCTGTCCAGGGTGACGTTGACGCCGTACTTCGCAGAGTCGCGGGCGTGGTCGGCCAGTTCTGCCGAGTGCAGCAGCGCCTTGGTGGGGATACAGCCGTTGTGCAGGCAGGTGCCGCCCAGCTTGCCCTTTTCGATCAGGCCGACGGTGAGGCCGAGCTGAACGGCACGCAGGGCAGTTGCGTAGCCGCCGCTGCCGCCGCCGAGTACCAGGATGTCGAATTCTTGCGCAGTTGCCTGATCGGCCACTAAAACGCTCCCTCGCGTGAACGATGACGCGAGAGTACGCATCATCTGGTCTTGGAACTTCCCTGCCGTGATCATGCCAGCAGGATTATTCCCTTTCATTTGTGACTACCGGAGTTCACCTTAGCGAACCACTAATACATGCTCCACCTTGCCGTGGCGTTTGTGGAGCGCTTGTGTCCAGTGTCACGCGGCCTTGTGTCCGGGGTATCAGCCCCGGCCGCAAGGCCGCGCAGACGTCTGGGCGGCGAGGCCTAGGCGGTTTTGGCCAGGATGTCCTCGACGTAGGCCACGAGGGTGCGCACGGTGCATCCGGTGCCCTGTTTGTGGTTGTAGCCGTAGGGGCTGCCGTTGTTGAAGGACGGGCCGGCGATGTCGATGTGTGCCCAGGGGATCTGTTCGCCGTCTTTGCCCTTGCCGACGAATTCGCGCAGGAAGACGGCCGCCGTCATCATGCCGCCGTGGCGTTCGCCGATGTTGGCGAGGTCCGCGACCTGCGAGTCGAGGCTGGGGCGCAGCTCTTCGGGAAGCGGCATCGGCCAGACGAGCTCACCGGCGCGGTCCGCGGCGGCCTTGATCGGGCCGGTGACCGAATCTGAGCCCATGAGACCGGCGGTGCGGTCGCCCAGGGCGACCAGCTGCGCGCCGGTGAGGGTGGCGACGTCGATGATGGCGTCCGGGAAATCCTGGCTTGCGGCGACGATCCCGTCCGCCATGACCAGGCGGCCCTCGGCGTCGGTGTTGAGGACCTCGACGGTTTTGCCGCCGAACATGGTCAGCACGTCCGCCGGGCGCTGGGCAGCGCCGGAGGGCATGTTCTCGGCAATGCAGAGCCAGGCCGTCGCCTTGACGGGCAGGCCGAGGCCGGCGATGGCCAGCACACTGTTGAGGACGACGGCGGCGCCCGCCATATCCGACTTCATGTCGCCCATGCCCAGGTGCGGCTTGAGCGAGATGCCACCGGTGTCGAAGGTGATGCCCTTGCCCACGAGGGCGATTTTGGCGGTGGCCCTGGCGGGGGAGTATTCAACCTTGACCAGGCGCGGCTGGCGGGTGGAGCCCTTGCCGACGCCGAGGATGCCGCCGAAGCCTTCCTTTTCCAGTCGCTTCTCGTCCCACACGGTCACCTTGACCGGCAGGCCCTTGGACAGTTCCTTGGCCGCGTCGGCGAAGGATTCTGGGAACAGGTGGCTCGGCGGCTGGTTGACCAGGGAACGGGTGGCGTTGACTGCCCTGCCGATCAGTGCGGCACGGTCCAGCACCGGCTTCAGGGCCTTGTCCGAGGCAAAGTCCGTGACAATCACGACGTTTTTCACCGGATCCTTCAGTCCCTCCTTGGAGGAGCGGTACTCGGTGAAGGAGTAGGCGCCCATTGCGGCGCCCTCGGCGACGGCGGCTACCTCGCCCAGGGACGACGTCGGGAGGGCCAGGGCGACCGTGGTGACGCCGGCGAGCTGGCGGACGGCTGAGCCGGCGGCGCGGCGGAGTGCTTCTTCGGTAAGCGGCTGCGATCCGGAAACCTTGCCGACCCCGGCGAGCACCAGGACCTTCGTGCCGGCTTCGGTCAGGCCCGGGAGGCGGTGGGCCTGGTCGGCTGCCCCGGTGATGCCAAGAACAGTCAGTGATTCCGCCAGGGCTTCGGCGGCCTTGGCCGTCAGGGGGTTGCTGAGCAGGACGGGTCCGTCCGTGCCCTGCCCCACGCCGATGACGAGGGCATCGCTGGGGGACCGCTTGAGATCCCCGGCGACTGCACTAAGTTTGACTTCAGTATTCTTGACCACGAGGGCAGTCCTCAATTCTCTGAGTTTTTGCGGCAGGAACTGCATGTTCGGCGCCCTGCCATGGAACCTGGGCCACTGCCGGTTTGAGACGTAACCCAGGTGTCTTCAAGCCGTCATAAGGCCAGTTCCGATCGTAGTCTCTCCCCGGCGCGGGTGTTCAATTGAATGAGAGCTGGGGCACACCCCGGTCAGGAATGCTCCCGCACTCCCTGGCGTTGTACCCGGTAGCAGGGGCGGAGCCCCGCACGGCCTCCGGCCGCTCCCAAATGACTACGACGAAAGGAACATGCCGTGATTGAACGGATTTCCGGCTCCTTGCTGGACCCCGAATCGCTCTACCTGCGTGATGACGCGCTGTTCCACAGCCCCGAAATGCGCGGACTGAACCTCGTCATGGGATTCACCGGATTCGCTGATGCAGGGCACGTCGTCCGGCAGATCACCGGCGAAATGCTGGAGACGCTGGACTTGGAGATGGTGGCCGAGTTCGACGCCGACCAGCTGATCGACTACCGGTCGCGCCGCCCGCAGATCAGCTTCGTCGAAGACCATCTGCAGGACTATCAGGCGCCGCGCCTCGCGCTATACCGGCTGGTCGACGGGCTCGGGAGCCCGTTCCTGCTGCTGGCCGGGTTCGAACCGGACCTGCAATGGGAGCGGTTCGCCCGCGCCGTCATTGGCATCGTGGAGGAGTTGGACGTCAACCTCGTCACCTGGATCCATTCCATCCCCATGCCGGTACCGCACACCCGGCCTGTCGGGGTGACGGTCCACGGCAACCGCCCGGACCTGATCGAGGGCATTTCGGTGTGGAAGCCCACCGTCGAGGTTCCCGCCGCCGTCGGCCACATCCTCGAACTGCGGCTGACGGAAGCCGGGCGCAACGTTGCCGGCTACGTGATGCATGTGCCGCACTACCTGGCCGAAGCCGAATACCCGACCGCCGCCGTCGCCGGACTCGAATACCTGGGCGCAGCCACCTCGCTCATGCTGCCCACCGACCGGCTCCGCGAAGCGGGTCGTGAAGTCGGACGCCAGATTGCCGAGCAGATCGAGGCATCGGAGGAAGTGCAGCAGGTGGTTTCACGGCTCGAAACCCGGTACGACGAGAACGCCGAAGGCACTGTGCGCCGTTCCCTGCTCGCCGACGAGAACGACCAGCTTCCCAATGCGGACGCGCTCGGTGCCGCCGTGGAGGCCTATCTGGCGAGTAAAGAACCCGGGGAATAAATACTATTTTTCCATCCGCGGGCATAATGGGGGAGTGACTTCACCCCGCGCCTGGCTGATCTGGATTATTGGGATCTTTGCGTACCTCGTGGCGGTCAGCCAGCGCACGTCGTTCGGCGTGGTGGGACTTGAGGCTACCGAACGCTTCCACGCCAGCGCGGCCGAAATTTCCTTCTTTACCGTGCTGCAGCTCCTCGTCTATGCCGCCCTGCAGATCCCGGTCGGCATCCTCGTGGACCGCTTCGGCTCCCGGGCGATGATCGCCGGCGGCGCACTGCTGATGGGGCTGGGTCAGCTTCAGCTGGCGTTCACCGAGAACATTCCCGGCGGCGTCCTGGGCCGCGTGCTGGTGGGCGCCGGGGATGCGATGACGTTCATCTCCGTGATCCGGCTCATTCCGATCTGGTTCGCCCCCGCCCGCGTCCCGCTGCTGACCCAGCTGACCGGAATGTCCGGCCAGCTCGGCCAGCTCATCAGCGTGGTGCCGTTCGCGATGATCCTGCACCTGGCCGGCTGGACCCCCGCCTTCCTGACGCTGGCGGCCATGTCGGCCCTTGCCGTCGTTCTTGTGCTGGTCCTGCTGCAAGACCGTCCGCCCGGGCATCCCGCGCCGGAATCCTCCCAGGGGTTGCGTGCCACCGGTGTCACGCTCGCCCAGGCATGGCGGCAGCCCGGAACCCGGCTCGGACTGTGGAGCCACTTCACCGTCCAGTTCAGCGGCACCGTGTTCGCCATGACCTGGGGCTACCCCTTCCTGATCTCCGCCCAGGGCCTGGACACCGCCGTCGTTTCGGGGCTGATGACGTTGTACGTGGCCGCGGCCATCGCTGCCGGGCCGCTGATGGGCAGCTTCGTCGCGCGGCATCCGCTGCGCCGGTCCACCATGGTGCTGCTGATCTCCGCGGCCACTGCCGCGGCGTGGGCGGCGGTGCTGCTGATTCCGGGCCGTTCCCCGCTGTGGCTGCTGGCCGGGCTTGTGGTGGTGCTCGCCATCGGCGGCCCCGGTTCCATGATCGGTTTCGACTTCGCCCGCACGTTCAACCCGGCCCACCGGATCGGGACCGCCACCGGAATCGTGAACGTCGGCGGCTTCATCGCCTCGCTCATCGCCATCTATCTGATCGGCCTGGTCCTGGACGTCCTGCACGCCACCGGATTCTCCCAGGGCGAGCTCTACGGGCTCGATCCGTTCCGCATCGCCCTGAGCGTGCAGTTCCTGCTGCTGGCAGGCGGATCGGGCGCGATCATTTTCATCCGGCGGAAGGTGCGGCGCCAGATGGCAGCCCAGGGCGTGGTGGTGCCTCCGCTGCTGACGGCCCTCGCCGAGCAGCGCAGGCTCAGTGCGGAGCGGCGCCGCACGCCCTGACCGCCCCTCCCGGGTTGTCCGGAATAGGACGGGTTGTCCACATAGCACGGGTTGTCCACATAGGACGCGCGGAAACTAACGCCGGCCCGCGGGGACCGCGAAGCTGGCTCTATGACAGTTCCCGATCATCTGAGAATCACCGGCCCGGAGGACATCCTCGGGTTCATCCCCCATTCCCTGGGCTACTGGCCGGCCCACAGCCTCGTTGCCATGACCCTGCAGGGCAAACGGCTCGGCGCAACGCTCCGGGTGGATCTCCCGTGCGAGGGCGGCAGCCCGGGCAGTTGCGGTTCCGCCGGACTGGCTGCCTTCGCCCGTTCCGTGTCGTCCTACCTGGAAGCCGACGAGGACGCCGACGGCTCGCTGCTGGCCCTGTTCACCGAAACCGACGGGGACGGCAGACCCTGGGCGGAACTCCTGACCGTGCTTGAAAATGCGCTGGCCGACGCAGGCATGCCGGTGCGGGACGCCTGGCTCGTCGGGGCGGAATACTGGCGCAACGCCTATTGCCTCGATCCGTCGTGCTGCGAACCGCCGGGCCGGCCGGTTGAAGAAATCAGGAACAGCCGGCTGAACGCCGAGATGGTGTTCCGCGGCAGCACTGTCGGCGCGGCCCCCGGAACATCCCTTCGCATGCCGCCGGGGGCAGCGGATCCCGCCGTGCTGGCGGCCCAGCGGGACTGGGAGCAGCTGTTCTCTGCTTGCGCGCGGGACAGGTCCCAGTTCGGGCAGGTCCTGGAGGTCTGGTCGCGGGTGTTGGACGCCCCGGCGCCGGGCCAGAAGCTGGCGTCGGACCTCACGGGCTACCTGCGCGCGTCCCTCTGCGTCCCACCCTGGCGCGACGCCGTCCTCGTGATGGCGGCTGCCGGGCAGGCGGCAGCGGAGCGTGGCGCCGAGGACTTCGGTGTGTTCGGCGGCGGCCGAATGGACTCCGGACGCGGCCGTTCCCTGGCCGAATCCGCGCCGTTGGCGTCGCCGCTGGCTCCCTTGCCGCCGCTGGAGGGCTTTCCGGCCCGGACCCCGCGCCACCACGGGCGGCGCGGCAGCAGCGGGGGATCCGCCAACGAACCAGCGCCGGAGCTGCCCGGCTATGGCGAGGTCCTGCTGGGGCTGGCGCCCCCGCTGCCGGACTGGACGTCTATGGCTCGGCTGGAAAGGGTCCTGGAGCAGGTGGGCGCCGCCGGCGGCGAAGCGGGAGCCGCCGCACTGACCGGGCAGGGCTGGATCGAATGGTGCCGCGGCAAGGGATCCTTCGCGGACGCACTGTTCAGCCGCGCGGATGAGGAGCACCCGGGCTACCGCCTGGCGGAACTGCTGGGCGAACTGGTCCGCCGCGGGACACTCTGCGGCTGGGCGCGGAGGAGGGAGACGGCCTGGCAAAGGTTCGAGCCGGACGTGGCCTGATGCCGGCCTGGTCCCGGGCTGGCCCCGGGCTGATCCCGGCCTGAGGTGGCGCCGCAGGTCAGCGAAGCCGGCCCGCGGCGCCGGTGGCAGGATATTGCGCCCCCGCGTCCCGGTTCGGCGCCGATCCGGAAAATCGTGAGACAATGGTTGCTGAGACCCGGTTGGGTCCGTGTATTAAGTGCTCATAGTGGACCTTGGAAACAGGGAACATTACGGTCGCCCCAGGAGTTCTACTTAGTGGCTCTGCTGGTCGTGATTGCACCTGATGTGAAACACGGACTTGACAGGGTCATAGTGGTGTTGCCCGTATGGTGATTCCACAGACCGCTGCTAGAAAGGTTTTCTGTGACCCCGTCTTCCGCGAAGAAGGAACCCGCCGACCAGGCCGTCTTGTCCCCCGAGGAGAAGAAGGCGGCGACGAGCGCCAAGCGCGCTGCCACGCGTGCAGCCAACAAGGCTGTCAAAGACGCAGCCTTGGCCGAAGGTGGCGACACCGCCCTGGCGGCCGCCAAGCCCGAACCCAAAAAGCGCGGGCCCAAGCCCGGCGCCAAAGCCGCTGCGCAGGCCGCCGGCAAAGCCGCAAACGGTGACGACGACACCGATGAGGACGTCGAGGTTGACTTGGACGATGTCGTCGTCGAGGCCGTAGAGATCGGTGAAGACGGCGAGGAGATCCCCGGCAAGGCCGCAGCAGCCACCACCGGATCAGGCTTCGTCTACTCCGACGCCGACGACGACGACGCCCCGGTCCAGCAGGTTATGTCCGCCGGCGCCACCGCTGACCCCGTCAAGGACTACCTGAAGCAGATCGGCAAGGTCGCCCTGCTGAACGCCGAGCAGGAAGTCGACCTCGCGCTGCGCATCGAGGCAGGTCTTTTTGCCGAGGAAAAGATCAACGCCGACGACGGAACGATGGATCCCAAGCTCAAGCGCGAGCTCGAATTCGTCATCCACGACGGCAAGCGTGCCAAGAACCACCTGCTGGAAGCCAACCTGCGCCTCGTCGTCTCCCTGGCCAAGCGCTACACGGGCCGGGGCATGCTCTTCCTGGACCTCATCCAGGAAGGAAACCTGGGCCTGATCCGTGCGGTCGAGAAGTTCGACTACACCAAGGGCTTCAAGTTCTCCACCTACGCCACTTGGTGGATCCGCCAGGCCATTACCCGGGCCATGGCCGACCAGGCCCGCACCATCCGCATCCCGGTGCACATGGTGGAAGTCATCAACAAGCTGGCCCGCGTGCAGCGCCAGATGCTGCAGGACCTCGGCCGCGAACCCACCCCGGAAGAGCTGGCCCTCGAGCTGGACATGACGCCCGAAAAGGTCGTCGAGGTCCAGAAGTACGGCCGCGAACCGATCTCCCTGCACACCCCGCTGGGCGAGGACGGCGACTCCGAATTCGGTGACCTCATCGAGGACTCCGAGGCCGTCGTCCCGGCCGACGCGGTCAGCTTCACCCTGCTGCAGGAACAGCTGCACTCGGTGCTGGACACCCTCTCAGAACGTGAGGCCGGTGTCGTCGCCATGCGATTCGGCCTGACTGACGGACAGCCGAAGACTTTAGACGAAATCGGCAAGGTCTACGGCGTCACGCGTGAGCGGATCCGCCAGATCGAATCCAAGACCATGTCCAAGCTGCGGCACCCGTCGCGGTCCCAGGTCCTGCGGGACTACCTGGACTAGGCAGCGAACCAAACTACGCGGGGTCACTTCCCGCCCATCATCCTCGAAGGAATGGGCCGGAAGTGACCCCGCGTTGGTCGTTAACGGGGCGGCTCCGCGGTGGTCGTTAACGGGGCGGCTCCGCGGTGGTCGTTAACGGGGCGGCTCCGCGGTGGCCGTTCGAGCGGACCGGCCGGGTTAACGTTGAAAGGGCCCCTCCGCAGCGGGAGGGGCCCTTTCCTAAGTGGTCTCGTTCTTGAACGGTCTAGTCGACGGGAACCGGCGGCTTTTCGTTAAGACGACCAGTCTCGTCGTGCCAGTCAGAGCTGAGCGGCCTGAGCGTCGGTTCCACGGCGCGTGCGTGGTGGCCGCAGAAAAGAAGCTCACCCCCGGAGGCGCCGAGAACAACCCGGACATATGCCTGTGCTCCGCAACGATCGCACCGGTCGACGGTGCTAAGTGTGCGGTCCGCAACTGCTGTTGTCATGTTCGGCCTCCTTGGTAGATCGGTATACCTATATAACCAGCATTCGCAGCGAAACCATGGCTCGGATTGCCCACTTTCGCTGTACGCGTATCACGTCTCGGTAACGGCTTCCTGCGCAGGTGGCGGCCGGGGAGTGGCAGCACGCCGGACCGCGGCACTCCGACTACCCTAGGAAGAGCGCCAAATGCTTGCCCGTCCCCTGGCAGCCGTCCCTGAAGGAGTTTCCGCCCCGTGGCACCAAGTTCTGATTACACCGCCCGGCACCTCTCCGTGCTGGAGGGCCTCGAAGCCGTCCGTAAGCGCCCGGGCATGTATATCGGTTCCACAGACTCCCGCGGCCTCATGCACTGCCTCTGGGAAATCATCGACAACTCGGTCGATGAGGCCCTCGCCGGCTTCGGCCACGACATCAAAATCATTCTGCACGCGGACAACTCGGTCGAAATCCACGACGACGGCCGCGGCGTCCCGGTGGACATCGAACCAAAAACCGGGCTCAGCGGCGTCGAGGTCGTCTTCACGAAACTGCACGCGGGCGGCAAATTCGGCGGCGGCTCGTACACGGCCTCGGGCGGCCTGCACGGCGTCGGCGCCTCCGTCGTAAACGCGCTGTCAGCCCGACTCGACGTCGACGTCGACCGCGGCGGCAAAACCTACAGGATGTGTTTCCGCCGGGGCGAGCCTGGTCGCTTCAAGGACACCGGCAGCAAGCCGGACCCGGCCTCGGTCTTCTCGCCCTTCGTCGACGGTTCCGTCCTGGACGTCGTGGGCAAGGCCAAGCGGGGCGTCACCGGCACCCGGATCCGCTACTGGGCGGACCGGCAGATCTTCACCCCGGATGCCAAGTTCTCCTACGACGAGCTCGCGGCCCGCGCCCGCCAGACCTCCTTCCTGGTCCCAGGGCTGAAGCTCACCGTCCGGGACGAGCGCCGGCTCCCCGGCACGCCAGGCGAAGCCGGCCCGCATGAGGAGGTCTTCCACCACGACGGCGGCCTCTCCGAGTTCGTCGAATACCTCGCCGCGGACCCCGCCGTCACGGACATCTGGCGGCTGCACGGCGCTGGCAAGTTCAAGGAAACGGTCCCGGTCATCGATGAGAAGGGCCACAGCCAGCTGACCGAGGTGGAACGGGACTGCGAGGTCGACGTTGCACTCCGCTGGGGCATCGGCTACGACAGCACGGTGCGCACCTTCGTCAACATCATCGCCACCCCAAAGGGCGGCACGCACCAGACCGGCTTCGAACAGGCGCTCCTCAAGACCTTCCGCAAAGCGGTCGAAACCAATGCCCGGAAACTCAAGGCGGGCAACGACAAGATCGAAAAGGATGACATCTTCGCGGGGCTCACCGCCGTCCTCACCGTGCGGCTGGCGGAACCGCAGTTCGAGGGACAGACCAAGGAAATCCTGGGCACCTCCGCCGTGCGGGCCATCGTGGCCAAAGTGGTGGAACAGGAGATCAACGCGAAGCTGACCTCCTCCCACCGCAACGACAAGGCCCAGTCGGCGCTGCTGCTGGAAAAGGTCGTCAGCGAGATGAAGTCGCGCATCTCCGCCCGGGTCCACAAGGAAACCCAGCGCCGGAAGAACGCCCTCGAGACGTCCTCCATGCCCACCAAGCTCGCGGACTGCCGCACCGACGACGTCGCCCGCTCAGAACTGTTCATCGTCGAAGGCGACTCCGCCCTCGGCACCGCCAAGCTGGCGCGCTCCTCCGACTTCCAGGCGCTGCTGCCCATCCGCGGCAAGATCCTCAACGTCCAGAAGGCCTCGGTGGGTGACATGCTCTCCAACGCCGAATGCGCGGCCCTCATCCAGGTGGTGGGAGCCGGCTCCGGCCGGAGCTTCGACATCAGCGCGGCCAGGTACGGCAAGGTCATCCTGATGACCGACGCCGACGTCGACGGTGCCCACATCCGCACCCTCCTGCTGACGCTGTTCTTCCGCTACATGCGGCCGATGATCGAGCAAGGCCGCGTCTTCGCCGCCGTCCCGCCGCTGCACCGGGTGGAGGTCATCAACGCCGGCCAGAAGGCCAACGAGATGATCTACACCTACTCCGAGGCGGAACTGCATGTCCTCCTGGATAGGCTTGCCAAGGAGGGCAAACGCTACAAGGAGCCGATCCAGCGCTATAAGGGCCTGGGCGAGATGGACGCGGAGCAGTTGGCCGAGACCACCATGGACCCCCGGCACCGCACCCTGCGCAAGGTCGGCATTGAAAACGCCAAACAGGCCGAGGAGACCTTTGATCTGCTGATGGGCTCCGACGTCGCGCCCCGCAAGGACTTCATCATCGCCGGAGCGGCGAGCCTGGACCGGGAACGCATCGACGCCTGACCTACCCCGCAGGGAGCCGGGTCAGGGAGTCTCGCTAGGGGAGCCTGGTCAGTGGAGTCTCGACAGGGAAGTCCCGCGCCCTGCATTGTCCTGGCCGCGGCCGGTTTACGCCAGTGGCCAACTGCCCTCTAACCGATTGCCTCGTTCCGATAGTGTCGTCTCACGGCCCCGGGCAATGACGCCCGGGGCCGGATTCCGCAGCATTGCAGCAACCGGCACCACCTCGGAGGCCCTGCGCTCCGCAGTGTCGGCCCAGAACATCACGGCACACCTTCAAGCCCTCCAGGACATCGCCAACAACAACGGTGGCAACCGGGCTCCCGGGACCTCAGGCTACGGGGCCTCCGCCTGGTACATCGAAGGCAAGCTCGCCGCCGCCGGCTACACTCCAGTCCGCCAGCCGTTCACCTACAAGCAGTACGCCACCCTCGGGGCCACCGAGGAGCGGGTATCGCCGGCGCCCGACAACTACGCCTACGGCAACGACTTCCTGGACAGGACTACTCCGGGGAAGGGGACGTCACGGCCCCTGTGGCGGCTGTCGACATGAACCTGGCCGGTGACCGCGCGTCGACCAGCGGCTGCGAAGCAGGCGACTTTGCCGGTTTCACGCCCGGAAACATCGCGTTGATCCAGCGCGGCACCTGCACCTTCCGGATCAAGGCCCACAACGCCGCCGCCGCAGGGGCAGCGGGGATCATCATCTTCAACCAGGGCAACGTCGTCCCGGGTGAAGACCGCCTCGGCCTGTTTGGCGGCACCCTCGGCGCACCCCAACCGGCCATCCCGGTTGTCAGCACGAGCTTCGACAACGGCGCCGAACTCGCGGCGCTGCAAAACGTGGCGGTACACCTCTCCGTCAGCGCCACCAAAAGGTTGCGCTTCGCCTTCCGGGGGAGGGGAAGAAACCGGACTGATCGGCTCCCATAACTACGTCTCCCGGCTGACGGCCCGCCAGATCAAGGAACACGCCGCCAACCTTGGTCGGCTCTCCGAACTTCGTCCGCCACGTCTACGACGGCGACGGCTCGGCTTTCGGTGAAAAGGGCCCGAACGGTTCCGCATTGGTGGAGAGGGTCTTCCTGGATTACTTCAAGTCCCAGAACCTTCCGGTGGCGGCGACGGCATTCGACGGGCGGTCCGATTACTTCGGTTTCATCAACGACGGCATCCCGGCCGGAGGATTGTTCACAGGTGCGGAAGATCTGAAGACCGCACAGGAGGCTGCAGTCTTCGGCGGCACGGCCGGCCTGGCGCACGATGCCTGCTACCACCAGGCCTGCGGCACCATCGCCAACGTGAACACGACCGTGCTGGAGCAAATGGCGGACGCGATCGCCCACTCCACGCTGACCTTCGCGATGACCACCTCGGCGGTCAACGGCACCACGAAGGGTAACCGAACCGGCAACGTGGACCTCGAATACAAGGGCAACAAGCTGCTCAAGTAGCCTCCGGGCCCCAGCAGGGCACCGGGTGCCGGGCCGTTCCGCCTGCGGGTGGGGTGGTCCGGCACGCTTATGCGGGTTGCCTTGGGCGGCCGCTGCCGCGGGTTCAGCCCAGTGGGCCGGTAGGACTCATTATTGGGGGCTCAGCCCAGCAGACCGGGGACAATCAGCAGTCCCGTCGGGACCGCCAGCAGCAGCACACAGGCCGCCAGCACGGCCGCGCGCAGGGATTCCGGGAGCGGAGGCTGCGGGGAGAGCAGGCGGCTGACGCGGGACGCCGTCGTCCGGGCCGAACCGGCGCCTCCGGTGGCTCCGGGCTGGCCGGGCTCGACGTCGGACAGGTCCGGTTCGCCGAAGGCCATCCGGGCGCCGTGGGCGCCGGGGGAGCCGCTGGCCACAATTGCGATGGCCTTGATCAGGGTGGCCCTGCTCTCGGTCTTCAGCGCGACGTCGTCGGCGAGCATTTCAATCAGCGAGCTGACCGCTTCCTGCGCCAGCCGGGTGGTGGGAAGCCACGGCAGCGCCTGCCGCCAGGCCGCAAAAGCCCAGAGCAGCAGATGGTGTCGCTGGTCCAAATGTGCGTTCTCGTGGTTGAGGACCGCGCGCAGTTCGGCGGGCTCCAGGGCCGCCATGAGGCCGTCGGAGAGGACAGTGACCGAGCGGGCGCCTCCGGGCAGGCAGTACGCAACGGGGGAGTCGACATTGATCACCATGGTCCGCGGGCCGTCAGCGGAGGGGGAGGCGAGCAGTGCCAGCAGTTCCCGGTGCCGCCGCCGCTGGCGCTGGATCTTGTAGTACGTCAGCAGCAGGGTAAACACGAGGTGGGCCGTCAGCAGGGCCGCGGCCGAGAGCGCAAAGATGTGCCAGAAGCCCAGCGCCGTGGTGGGCGCATTGCTGAAGACCATCCCGGCGAGGGCCCGCAGGCCCGCCAGCATGTTATCGCCGACCGGCTCCAGACCGTAGACCAGCATTGCGCCGATCATGGAGAGGCCGCCGGCGAGGGCGATTGCCTGCCAGAGCAGCATGGCCGTGAACGGCGATCGGGACGGCCACTGGGCACGGGAAAGCAGGATAGGCACCGGCCAGGCCAGAACTATCGCGAGGACCGCCAGAAACCATGAGGTCCAGAACATCGGGCGCTAGCTGAGTCCCAGCAGCTTGCGCAGCGTTTCTGCCTCGGTGTCGGTGACGGAACCAATAAAGCGGGCCAGCACTGCCTCGCGGTCCGGTGCGGATCCCAGGACCTCGTGCATCAGTTCAGCGGTGTGGTCTTCACGGCTGGAGACTGCCTGGTAGCGGTGCGGACGGGTGCCGCGTTCACGTTCGACAAGGCCCTTGCGTTCAAGGCGCGAGAGCACAGTCAGCACCGTCGTGACGGCCAGGTCCTTGCCCTCGTGTCCGGCGGTACCGTTTTCCGCTCGCGTGCTCTTTGCAAGCAAATCCCGCAGGGTGTTCGCCGTTGCAGCCTCATGGCCTGCCCAGAGCAGGTCCATCACTGCCCGTTCCAGTTCGCCGAGACTTGCCATTCCATACATCCTTCGTGACGACCGCTCCGGCCAATCGACTCGGCCGGGCGGTAGGTGAATACCTCTGCCTTAAAATTTACCGTGTTTTGCAGATAGTTTCTACATGAGGTAGAAGTGCCTGCCGCGTGTCGCCCGTTTGATCCCTGCATACCGGATTGGCCGCGGCTGAGAGGCCGGCCGCCTGTGCTGCGTACGGGCGCCCAGCTGTGGAGGAGGCGGGGATAAGGCCCAGCCCTGGCCATCCGGACGGAAGGTCTGAGGGCACCAGCGTTGAAAACCCGCTGGCTGGGCTAGACGGTGATTTTGCGGGTGATGATCTTGTCGGCTGTTTCGTAAATTGTCTGGTTGTGGGCGCGGGCATAGCCGCGCAGCAGCGCGAACGCCGCGTTCATGTTGACATTGGAGGTGTGGGCGATCACACCCTTGGCCTGTTCGATCAGAATGCGGCTGCTCAAGGCATGCTGCAGCTGTTCGTTGATCAGGGCGCTTTCCCTCGCGGCGCGTTCCTGCAGGAGCGTGATGGTTGCCACATCAGCGAAGGCCTGTGCAATTGCGGCGTCGTCGGCGGTAAGGGGACCGGCCTCGTGGCCAAAGAGATTCAAGGCACCGATGGTCCGGCTGCGCAGGCGCATGGGGACGGCGTGCAGGGACCGGAATCCCTGGGCTAGCGCAGAGGACCGGAACAGGGGCCACGGCGAGCCCTGGGCTTCGATGTCATCGATGGTTACCACAGCTCCGGTCCGATAGCAGTCCACGCACGGACCAGCGCCAGCCTCGAGCTGGAGGACTTCCACCAGCTGGCTTTCCTCGCTCGTTGAGGCCATTACTTGGAGGTCTCCGGCCGGATCGACGAGGACGAGTCCTGCGGCGGCGGCGTCGAGGATGCCGACTGACTCGTCCACCAGTGTGTGCAGGAGGTCGAAGACGTCGTAGTCCGCCACGAGTGTGTTGGCTATCTTGACGAAAGCGGCACTTACGCGTCCGGCGCGGCTTATCATCGCCATACCCGAATTCTACTGTATGCGCCCAACTCAGCCGCCCCCGGGGGTGAAATCGAGGCTTCTGCTGACCACGTCCCGGGCGACCTCCCGGACAGTACGTCCATGGGCGAATGCGTGCGCCCGCATCAGCAGAAGTGCGTCTCGTGCTGTCGTCCCGGCCTGTGCCAGGACCATCCCGGTTGCCTGGTGGACCTCGCGTCGTGACAGGGGAGAGCCGTCCGGCGGGGCGTCAGTGCCGTCTTCGGGGGCGAGGGTGAGGAGCTGGCGCAGCAGGCGCCAGGTTGCCGCGTCCGCCAGCTGCAGGGCTGTGGATTGCTCTGCCGGGCTAAGGGGGCCGGATTCAGAACTGTAAAGCTCCGCGACGCCGATGTCCAAGGCGCCGAGCGCGAGCGGGAAAACGAAAAGAGCTGCAACATCGAGCTCCAACAGTGACTTTGCGAAGACCGGCCAGGCGACATGCGGCCCCCTGCGCACATCCGGCAAAAGCACAGGATTGCGGGTTCGAAGGGCCTCCCAGCGCGGGCCTTCCCCCAGGTCGAACTGCAGCTCGTCGACCTTTGCCGCCACTGAGTCGCTGGCGCACACCATTGTCTCCGGTGCCAGACCGGAGAACACTGAGATCGCGGCGCCGGAGATCGGCAATGACTCGAGGAACCCGGCGCACAGGCCGGCATCAAGTCCCTCCGACATGAAGTCTGTGACATCATCCATGGCGGGCACCCGGACCGGTCGAACTGAAGACGTCGAAAATTGGCGCCGGGGGAGATGGCTGCCCTCCAATTGTCCGGTACGAAATGTTGGCCATGGGGTCCCGCCTCCTCGGCCTGGTCGGAGTGCCATCAATCACGATGGAACCCCCTGCTCGTCTGTTTCAGTTTATGCCTGCCCCAACTTGAGCCCCACGGCGCCACCAGTTCCCCTTTTCTGCCCTTGCTGTCACGCCGGCATTGAACCTATTCCAGGCGACCTACCGCCTTGAGCCAAGTTCAGATAAAATGGCCGTGTTGCCCTGGACCCCGGTAGCGCCATTATTCGGCGAACCATCCAAGAGGATTCCACTGATGCCAGGCAACCCCAACCTTAGACCCGCTTCCGTCCACCCGTTCCACCATTCCTTGGCCATCACTGACACTCCGCGTCCTGAGCGCTGGAAAGCCAACGAACAGCAGGTCAGCCAAGCGGATGACGGCAGTCCAGCAACATCGGCACAGGCACAGGCACAGGCACAGGCCGAGGACCAGACCCAGGCCCAGGCACAGGCCCAGACACGACAGCAGGTGCTGGCGGCCAAGCTTGCCGACTTCTTGTGGAGACGACAGGAGCCGGGTCTTGACCAGTTGCCGTCGTCCACCAGTGTTCGCGGTAGCATGCAGGATTCCGGAATATGGCGGGATCAGCTGTTGGCCGAGATCGAAGACCTCGCTGGGGCGCTGAGGGAGAAGGTGGCCCGGTACTCGGGGTTGCAGGCGGTCCAGTACTCCGCCCAGGCCGCGGAACCGGCCGACGAGAGTGCCATGGTGTGGATTCAGGACGCGCTTGAGGATATTGCCGCGACTGCCTTGGGCATTGAAATCGCGTCACGCGAACTGTTCCTCCGGGCAGCTTCGGCAGGGGAGCAGGATTCGAAAAGCGAAACAGCCAGGGAACAACCGGCGGGATCCACAGAATGACCAGCCCCGTCGAGGACGACTGGACCTATCTTGTGGAGTTTCTGGAGGCGCGCGTCGGGGAGCAGGAGTCAGCCATCCGGGTGGGAACATTCGCCTCGGGGACCGCCGACGGTCCCGGGCGCAACGACAAGGTCTCCTTAAGTCAGCTAATGCTGAACGAATGCGTCCAGAAGCGGGCCATCATTGCCAGCTGGAAGGAAGCTGCCGACGCCGAAGGGATCACCGGTCTCGGCGAAGCCGAGGGGACGGTAGCCATCGCCCGCAGGTCAATGCTGACCATTCTCGCGGGTTCCCATCGGGAGCATCCGGACTACGACCCGGCCTGGTCACGTGGTCTGCCAACTGAATTGACCGGAGCGACCGGGCCCAGGTTCAGGTTGCAGTAGCCCCGCCGGTTTCCGGCGGGGGCGGCAAGAGCCTTCGCCTGATTTGGGCGGCTCCGCTGCCGGTGAGTTCGTGCGCAGCTGCCGGCCTGCCGGCGAGGGTTGTGACCAGCGCTGATGCGCTTCCGATGACTTCGGCGCCGGTGCCGTACCTCCAGCCAGAGTCGTGGGCGGTGAAGGCGAGCCCCTCCAGCAAACCGGGCTTGAGCGCCCTCCTGGCCCGGGGGCTGGTCAGCTGTTCCAGGACCATGTTGGCAGTTTGCGGGTCAATGGTGTGATCGACGCCAAGGGGCCGATAGATGTCTTGGGCGTGGATGACCAGGTGGCTTAGTGGCGCCTCGGCGGGGGCGCCGGGAATGCGGAAACGGCCCTGCCCCGTGGCGCGGAGGGCTTCCACGATCTGTGCGTTGGGCCGGGTGTCTCCCCTCGCCCATCGGTCAGCCATCTTGTCGAATGCGAATCCGGCGGCGGCCATGTTGACGAGGAAACGCGGCACCGTCAGGTGGTAGGGCATGAGCAGGTGAACGACGACGTCCCGCACGCGCCATCCGGCGCACAGGCTGGCCGAGTTCCACCGCTCGTTATCCAATTTCTCCAGCACACCGAGCATCCGGGTCCGCTCGGCACCGATCAAAGCTTCGATCTCGTTCATGTCTTGCCCCTCTGGATCCGGCTGCTCTGCTTTGACTTCCAGGCCACTGAGCTTTCGCCAGCGTACGTCAGTTCCGTGTAGAGACCCAGCATTCTGGGGCAGCAGGCAGCAGGCAGCAGGCAGCAGGCAGCAGGCAGCAGGCAGCAGGTCCTGCCGAGCCGGACGCTTGCCCGAAGGTGCCGGGGTGGGAAACAATGTTCCGGCCGGATCCAGCCAGGTCGAAAGGGATTTCTGCTATGACAGCGCGGGATACCTCCTCAGCCGGTGCGCCGTGCTGGGTCGACGCCTGGCAGCCTGATCCCCGGGCCGCCAAAGACTTCTACGGTCAGCTCTTCGGGTGGAGTTTCGACGACCCAGTCCCGACGCCGTCCGCTCTTGACGGCGTCTACTACACCGCCCGCCTTCACGGGAAGCTGGTGGCCGGCATCGGGCAGGCACCGCCGCTGTCACCTCCTGGCTGGCTCACCCACATCCGTGTCGAGGACATCGGGGAGTCCTTGGCCCGCGCCGCGCGGGCAGGAGGCAGGCGCCTCGGGCCGTTTGATGCCGGCTCAGGTGACCGCTCTGCACTGCTCGCCGATCCTGCCGGTGTCCCCTTCTGCCTGCGGCAGGCGGGTGAGAACGACGGCGTCGAACTGGCCAATGAGCCGAGCTGTTGGGCCATGAGCTCGCTGCACACCCCGGATGTTGGACAGGCCCAGGCGTTCTACGGGGCAATGTTCGATTGGGAGCTCAAATCGCTGCCGGACGTTCCCTTCTCGCTGTGGCTGCGCTCGGGCCGGGTCGTGGCGGTAGTGACTGCCACCGATGGCGTCGAGGTCCCGCCGCATTGGAGCGTTAACTTCGCCGTCACCGATGCCGACGCCATCGCCGAGCAGGCCATCGCCCTGGGTGGTGGCATCCTGATGGCGCCCGTGGACACCCCGGGATTTCGAAGCGCTGTGATCAGGGACCCTCAAGGGGGCGTCGTCGCGGTCAGTGAAACCCGAGGCTGACACGAGTTTCCGGGGCGGATCCTTCCCATGCAGGCGGTGAAGCCTAGCGGCTGCTCACCTGGCCGAACAGTTTCGCGATGGGTGCGAGCACGATCGGGCGGGCGGCATACCACCCGGCCACCGTGATGGCGATGGCGGCCGTGAAGAGCCAGAACCCGACCCAGTTCACCACGTCCGTGCCGCCGAACATGTGGTTCAGGTTGCGCAGCGCCCCGGTCGAGAACACCAGGAACACGTGGATGAGAATGAACAGCACAAAAAACAGCATCGTCGGGAAATGAACCGCGCGCGCAACCTCCACCGGGTAGATCTTGTTCAGCGTTTTCGCGTTCTTCGGCCAGAGCTCGCTCATGCGCACCCCCGTGATCGCCGCGAGCGGGGCCGCGATGAACACCACGAGGAAGTACATGAGCTGCTGCAGGCTGTTGTAGTTCACCCAGCCGTTCTCAACTGGCCAGTCCAGGGTCATGTACTGCAGGAGCGCGGAGAGCGCATTCGGGAAGACCTCCCAGCTGGTCGGTACGATTCGCATCCAGTGGCCGGAGGCAAACAGCAGCACCACAAAGATGAGACCGTTGACCAGCCATAAGATGTCGAGCGACTGATGCAGCCACAGGTTGATGCTGATTTTCTTGCCGCCGTGCTTGGGCGTCCAGAACGCCGGCGGCTTCTGCTGCGTGCGCACCTGGTAGCCGGAGCGGATGATGAGCACCATCATGAAAATGTTCAGGAAGTGCGCCCACTGGGCCCACCACGGGAAGCCGGGCTCGGCCGTATCGGGCAGGCTGTATTCGCCGGGGTACCTCGCGAGAAATTCCGGCACGCCCGGCAGTGTCTTCACACCCCGCGCGGCGAGCACAAGGATCGCCGCGGCGGCCACGGCGCCGACCATGAGGAGCACCACGCGTCTGATCCACTGGCCCACGGTGCGCGTACCGTAGAGCCTTGCCTCGGCCTTTGGCCTCGCCGGCTTCTCCGCGGCGACGGACCGTGCCGCCGATGCTGGGGCGGCGGCCGCGGGTGCACTCGCGGTTACCGTCGGCTCCGCCTCGGCAACGGTTTCCACGGTGCTGGTTGCAGGGGCATGGGCCTGAGCGATCTGTTCGGGAGCTGCCTGCACTGTGGGAGCTGCCTGCACTGTGGGAGCTGCCTGCACTGTGGGAGCTGCCTGCACCGCAGGGGCGGCAGCGACCGCCGGAGCAAGTCCAGCTGTCGGCCACGGACCACCACCGGGGACCCGGGGAAGCCCTCGACGAAGCGCGGTGGTTCCCTTCGCCGGCGTGGCCCGTGCGGCGGCCGGTACAGCGCCAGGTGACGCCACTGCCGGCACTTCTTGCACTGCTGCCCCTGCTTGCACAGCAGCATTTGTGGGCGGCGTGGGCGCGGCGCCCGCGGCGGGAGCGACTGACGGAGCCGCCACGGCTACCGAAGCCTCACCCGCTGGCGGCCAAGGCTCGCCGCCCGGCACGCGCGGCAGTCCGCGGCGAAGCTGCCGCGCCACCACGGCGCCTGCGTTCACTGACGTGACTGGAACGGACGCCGGCGCACCCGACGCCGTTTCCCGGGCAGCCGCCGGTGCGGGGGGCGCGGCGGCCGGCGGCGCGGCGGTGACCGAACCCGCCCCGGAACCAGACGCGGGCGGGGGTGCCGCTCCTGCCATGAGAATGCGTGCGGGTACCTGGCCTGCTGCAGGCCACGGGTCGCCACCTTCGACGCGCGGCAGGCCCCGCCGAATGGACCGAGACAGAGTTGTCATCTACTTCTTCCGGGCCTCAAGCGCGTTGATCAGTTGGGGTACCACCTTGAAGAGGTCGCCGACCACACCAAAGTCGGCGATCTCGAAGATCGGCGCGTCTGAGTCCTTGTTGATGGCGACGATCATTTTCGAGGTCTGCATGCCAGCCCGGTGCTGAATCGCGCCGGAAATGCCGAGCGCGACATACAACTGTGATGACACGGAAACCCCGGTCTGGCCGACCTGTTGCGACTGCGGGATGTAGCCCGCATCCACCGCGGCACGCGAAGCACCAACGGCAGCGCCGAGTGTATCGGCGAGCTGTTCAACGAGGGCGAACTGTTCCTCCGACCCGAGGCCGCGGCCACCCGCGACAACCTTCGCGGCACCACGCAGCTCCGGCCGCGAGGTGGCGGCAACTGCCTCCTCGAACGCGTCGATCCGCGCGGCCGGCTTCTCGGAGCGCGTCATAGCCAAGGCCTCCGACGCCAGTGGCTGAGCCGTGGCACGCGCCTCGACGGAGCCCTGGCGAACCGTAATCACCGGTGCCCCAAACGTGGACGTTGACGTCACGTTGTAGGCGCCGCCGTAAACGGAGTGGTGTGCCACGACGCCCTCGTCATCACGTGACACTCCGACCGCATCGGCAGACACCGCTGCACGGGAACGAGCGGCGTAACGGCCAGCGAGGTCGCGCCCGTTCAGGGAATGCGAAATCAGGAGCGCGTCTGGCTGCACCTGCTCCGCAGCGGCGGCCAGCGCGTCAACGCCCGGCACGCCGAGCTCGGAAGGATCCGGATTCTCCGCGATCAGTACGCGCACGGCACCAAGGCCCGCGGCCTCCGCAGCGGCGGCGCTCCCGGTGCCGGGTGCGGCAAGTACCAATGCAATTGGCGTGCCGACTGCAGCGGCAGCGCCGAAGAGTCCGGGTGCAGCCTTCTCCAGTTCACCGGAAGACCGGGTTTCAACGACGACGAGAATTGCGTCACGAGGGAATTCAGTCATATCCATGCTCCTTACGCCAGTCGGTTCTCTACGAGGAAGTCAGCGAGTTTCTCGCCGGCATCACCCTCGTCAACGATCTTTACGCCCGCCGCACGCGGAGGCCTCTCTGCAACGCTCAGCATGATCGAACGCGCCGCCTCCGGGTTGTCCGCCGTGATCCCTAGGTCTGCGAGGGTGAGCAGCTCCAGGGTCTTTTTCTTCGCGGCCATAATTCCTTTGAAGTTCGGGAAGCGCGCCCCGGGAAGCGCCTCGGTAATGGAAATCACCGCGGGCAGGTTCGCTGATACTGTCTGCACGCCGGAGTCGACGGGCCTGGACCCGGACACGCCGCCGTCGCTGATGGCTACGGAGCTGAGGCCGGTGGCATGCGGCACGGCAAGCAATTCTGCAAGCATCGCGGGAATCATGCCGCCGGATCCATCGGTGGAAACGTTGCCCGTGATGACAAGGTCAAACCCAACGCGACGGATAGCTGCTGCGAGGGTTTCAGCCGTGAGTCCAAGATCCGCACCGCGAAGCGCTTCGTCAGAGACGTGGATGGCGCTCCCCGCGCCCATCGCAAGCCCCTTGCGGATCGTAGCCGTCGCCCCCTCGGGAGCGAGGGAGAGGAGTACGACTTCAGTGCCCTCGTTCGCGTCGGCGTAAGTCAGCGCCAGCTCCAAGGCCCGCTCGCCGATCTCATCAATGACTGCCTCGCTGGCTCCTCGATCGGCGAGGCCCGTTTCAAGGTTCAGTTTTCGGTCCCCGTATGTGTCGGGGACCTCCTTTACTAGGACGACAATCTTCATCGATGGCTCTTCCTGTGGCGGGCTTGTCTCTGTGGAGGAGACTTGTCGAAGCTCCATAGAGTCTACGAAAGTCGGGGGCGTCCTGGCGCACAGTGCCCGTGTCGTGAAATAAAGCACCGGTCTTCGTCCTTGGCGGTGCTCATGCCGGAGGGGATCAGAGAGGATGCGGGAGTCCCGCCCATCGGACACCCAGCTCCGGCACTGGCCAGATCATCTGCCGCAGCGCCAGCGGTGGGGGCGGCTCGGACGCCGGTCGATGCCAGCATTAGGTTTTACTTGGAAAGAACGTGGGAAAGAAGGAGTCGACCGTGGCACGAGCAGGCCTGACAGCTGAACGCCTCGCTCAAGGAGGGGCCGATCTTGCCGACGAAGTCGGCTTTGAGCAGGTGACGGTTGCCGGACTGGCGCGCCGGTTCAAGGTGATGCCGGCGAGTCTGTATTTCCACGTCAAAAGCTCCGCGGACCTCAAAGCCCGCGTTGCGCTGGTGGCTCTCGCCGAACTCGCGGACCGCGCGTCGGAGGCTGTGGCCGGCCGGTCCCGCGAGGCGGCTCTCGCGGCTCTGGGGAACGCTTATCGAGACTATGCCCGTGAGCATCCGGGACGTTTCGCCGCCATGCAACTGCGGCTTGACTCCGAGACGGCCGCACGGAGCGACGGGCCGCGGCACACCCGCATGATGCGTGCAATCCTCCGTGAATACCAACTGAGCGAGGATGACCAGACCCACGCTGTCCGCCTGCTGGGCAGCACCTTTCAGGGCTACGTGAGCCTGGAGCTGAGCGGAAGTTTCAGCCACAGTGAGCCCTCATCAGACGAGAGCTGGGAGCGCATCATTCATGGCCTCCACATCCTGTTGCAGAACTGGCAAGTGCGCCAACCGGGCGCATCCCCCAACGACACCACTATTGGTCGTATCGCCCATCCACTGTCCGATCCATGAGCAGACCCCGGGGCCAGCGGCCTTCGATCCCGAGGCGCTCGCGGCCGGTGAGCGAGTTGGGGGCCTTTAGCCCCTGCACCGCGACGGTGAAGCAACGTCTACTGGATGTGTCCGCCTTCGGACGTCTACTAACAAACTCACGGAGGTATTGTCATGTCTGATCTGCTCAGGGGGTCCCCGTTCCAATCCAACCGCTGGCTGGACACTTTCCGTGGCAGCCCCTTCGACGTCTTCCGCCGGTCGCCGTCGGAGGTCATGGATGAGATGGACCGGATGTTGCAGCAGGGGAACCAACTGATGCCTATCCGGGTCGAGGAGTTCCTTGAGGGCGACACACTGGTGGTCCGCGCCGAAGCTCCGGGGATGGACCCGGACAAGGACATCGATGTTTCAGTCGTCAATGGCGCCCTCCAGATTCGGGCCGAACGCCAGGAACAAAATGAGCTGAAGGACAAGGACGGCTACCGGTCCGAATTCCGTTACGGCTCTTTTTTCCGCACCCTGCCGCTTCCAGGGCGTGCGCTGGCTGAATCCAAAGGGACCAAACTCCCCATCAGCCGCGGATAACCAATCGGGCGGATCCGTCAGGTGGCAAACCGACCGACGGCTCCGGCGCGGAATTTATGTGGTGAATGGCGCTCTCTTTTGGGGGTCGGGATCAAACGCTTCCGGGGCAGGGTTCTGCCTTCGACTGCAGAAGGACCCACGGCCGAGGCACCATTTGTGCCCGACCCACAGGACCTTTACCGGTGGGACGCTGCCGGTGTCGAGGACCTCGGATATGAATCCCTTGGTGAGAGCGCCGCTTCTGGGCAGGAAGATGGCGTGAGTGTCCTGGCCCGTCGCGGGGCGCTGGCGGGGCAGCACTAGCGGAGAAGAGCTTTTCCATGTGCCGATTATTTGGGCTGCATGCCGGTCCCCGACCGGTCCGCGCCACTTTCTGGCTCCTGGACGCCCCGGACAGCCTCGCCGAGCAAAGCCATCGGGAGCCCGACGGGGCCGGCATAGGGACTTTCGGTGCGGACGGCAGAGCCCGAGTGGCCAAACAGCCGCTTGCCGCGTGGGAGGACCATGCCTTCGCCCGCGAGGCGCGGGACCTCCAGAGCACAACGTTCCTGGCCCACGTGCGGTACGCCAGCACCGGCGCGCACACCATGGTCAACACTGACCCGTTCGAACAGGACGGGCGGCTGTTCGCCCACAACGGCGCCTTCAGTGATATCGAACGGCTCGATCAGCATCTGGCCCGGCTTGGCGTGACAGACCTTGTTCAGGGTCAGACCGACAGTGAACGCCTCTTCGCCCTCATCACTGCTGAGACGCGCCGGGCCGGCGGCGACGTCGGGGCAGGGATCATCAGGGCGACCAGCTGGGTGGCTGAGGAGTTGCCCGTGTTTAGCCTGAACTTCATCGTCACCACGGCTACGGATCTTTGGGCCGTCAGGTACCCGGCAACCCACGAGTTGCACATGCTGGAACGGGACCCTGGCGCCGAACCGGCTCCCGCGGCCCCCTTGAACGCCCGGAGCAACCGGATCCACTCCCGCAGCACGGACCTTTCGCTTTCCCCGCATGTCCTCTTCGCTACCGAACCGATGGACCAGAACCCGGGCTGGGGTCCCATGGCATCCGGCGAACTCGTACACGTCAGCCCGGCCCTGGCGGTGACCGCTACCTTCCCCTTCCCGGACACCCTTGCGCATGCGCTCACTCTCTCGGATCTTGAACCGTCGGCGGCGGCCTCGCAGAAACCGTGACCCGGCGCCGATCACGGCGCAGCCTGCGTTATTGAGAACGACGGCGGCGGGGGACCGGGCCGCCCGGCTCCGTCGAGCCCCTGCGACTTCCAGCCGCCGGTGTCGGCATAGGATAACTTCACATCCGTTCGAGGTTGGGGAACCAGGATGGAAATCGGAAACATCCTTCGCTGCCTTTGGGGCACGGTGCTCTTAACGAGCTTCCTGACCGCCTGCGCTCCGCCCGCCTCTTCTCCCAGGCCGAGGTGGAGTCCTTGGCCGGCATGGTATCCGGGCCAGGCGGAGTGACAGGCGAGGTCCTTACCGGAGGACGGTTGTGGGACGAAAACCAGTCCCTGCATTTCGGGGCGGGTTCGGCACAGGTGAGCCCGGCCAAGTGCTCGGGAGTGCTGGCGTGGGCCATGTTGATGTCCGCAGAACTGCCGGCTGCAGGAACTTTCAGCGGTACCCGTGCCGAGCCCGTGTTCATCGCCGTCAGCGCGGACCGCGATGCCGTGCTGGCGCTGGCCTTCCCCTCCGTGTTCAAGCTGCCGGACTGTTCCCCCGCCAACCTGACGGTAGAGGATGGTTCGTTCACTGCGACGTACCAGCGGGCCTCGGCGTCCACCGACGCTGACCAAAGCTTCGCCGTGATTGCCACCCTCATCGTTGAGGGCCAGCGCCCAGCCCATTTCCTCCGCGTGGCAGCAAAAAACGGGACCCTGTTTGTCCAGGCGACGATGCCCTTGGCCGACCCCAGCGACTACCGCAACGAGGCGAACCGCCTCACCGGCTACATCAACCAAGTGGTGCGCGGCGAGCAGCAGCTCCTTGACGGGGCCAGTCCCAGTCCCAGTCCCAGTCCCGGTCCGGGGCCCGCGCCCGGGGAGGAACCTCCCGGGTGTCTTGAAAGCTCCTGACCCCCGACGGCGGGGGCGTTGGCAGCGCTGCCACGTCCAGCGACGGATCACGAACTCGGAACCATGTAGCTAGTTCTTGAATATTGCTGAACTGAATGCCGAGAGGGCCGGCACCCAGCTGCCGGCACTTTCGGATCTCCAGGAGCCTGGGAACACTGGGACAGGGAGTAGTGACGACACCCGCTGCGTTGCCGCCTGCGCGGGTCCTGATGCGCCGAAGCTGCCGTCTTCGCAGGAGCTCAGTTGATTGCCTCGATACCCAGACGCTTAAGTTCCTCAAGGTGTTCCCGCATGTTCCGAAGCGCCTCGGGGGAGTGCGGCTGCCAGTCCACGATCTCGTCAACCACCCGCAGCGGGGCCCGGGTGCGGTAGGACCTCGTCGGGTTGCCCGGGAACTTCTTGTCCGTCAGATTGGGGTCATCCTCAAAGGAGCCAGTGGGTTCCACGCGGTAGATTCTTCCCCGCCCCTCGCCCACCCCGAGTTCCGCTCCCCACGTGGCTGCGTCCAGGGTTGCGGTCAGGTAGATGTAGTTCGCCTGCTTTCGCTCCCCGAAATTCGAGCCATGGCCAGGTTCCAGCAGGTCCCCGGGCTTAAGGTCGGCCTTAGTGCCGTGGTAGAACGGCCCGGGATCGCGGGCCTCGAACGACGGCGGTTGGTTCTCCATGCACCCTCCTCGAACCTGGGCTCCCACCCTTGCTCACCGACCAGCCGTTGACGTCCGCTAACGACCGGCCTGTCCTGGGCTCAGCAACCGCAGAGCCTGTTCCCTTAGAGGATAGGCCCACCTCCAGGCTATCGGTCGACGGCGACACTCCTGGGCTCCCGGCCCATCCATTGCGGCCCGATCCGCGGCGTGGGACGCTGAGGTGCAGGGAACCATCCAACTGTTCTACACTCTGTAGAAGAATCTTTCTACGTTGTGTAGAAGTTGCTCGCCTAGCAAAGTTAGGGACTGCCTTGGACGCCTTGGAAATCGCACGCTGGCAATTCGGCATCACCACCGTCTACCACTTCATGATGGTGCCGCTCACGATCGGCCTGGGCCTGGTCGTCGCCGTCATCCAGACGATGTGGCACCGCACCGGCAAGCCCGAATACCTGCGGATGACCAAGTTCTGGGGCAAGCTCTTCCTGATCAACTTCATCATGGGCGTCGCCACGGGCATCGTGCAGGAGTTCCAGTTCGGCATGGCGTGGAGCGAGTACAGCCGCTTCGTGGGCGATGTCTTCGGGGCGCCGCTGGCGATGGAAGCGCTGCTGGCGTTCTTCGTCGAATCGACGTTCCTGGGGCTGTGGATCTTCGGCTGGAAGCAGCTCAAACCAGCCGTGCATCTGGCCTGCCTCTGGATCGCAGTGATCGGGTCGGCCTTCTCCGCCTACTTCATCATCGTGGCGAACAGCTGGATGCAGCACCCGGTCGGCGTTGAGATGATCAACGGCCGGCCCGTGATGACCGACGCCTGGGCGGTCTTCACCAACAACACCGCCCTCGTTGCCGTCCCGCACACACTCTTCGGTGCCCTCGCCGTCGCCGGCGCCTTCCTGCTCGGCATCGCCTGGTACCACCTGTGGCGCCGCCGCCACGACGGGATCGACACCATCGGCGCCGACGGGAAGGTCATTCCCGGCGAGGCCGCCATCCCCGGCCGCGACCGCACCGACCACGCCGTCTGGATCCGCTCCCTGCGCATCGGCGCCGTCGTCGCCATGATTTCCTTCGCCGGCACCGCCATCACCGGCGACCTGCAGGGCAAACTCATGTTCGAACAGCAGCCGATGAAGATGGCTGCCGCCGAGGCGGCCTGCCACGACGGCACAGGATTCTCCATCCTCAGCGTCGGCAACGTCGGTTCCAAGAACTGCGACGACGTCGTTGCCGTCATCGAGGTGCCCGGGATCCTATCCTTCCTCGCCAAGGGTGACTTCACCACCGAGGTCAAGGGCGTCAACAGCCTGCTGGACCAGTACAAGGCGGACTACGGCACCAACCTGCCGGACAACCCGATCTACGGGGACCGGGCCGGGCAGGAGATCCAGTACGTGCCGGTCATGGAGGTCACCTACTGGGGCTTCCGGATGATGATCGGTTTCGGCGGTGTAGCGGCCCTGGCCGCGCTGGCAGCCCTGTGGGTCACCCGCAAGGGAACCGTTCCGGCCTCACGCGGCCTCATGCGGCTGGCCGTGTTCGGGATCCTGGCGCCGTTCGGAGCCAACGCCGCCGGCTGGATCTTCACCGAGATGGGCCGGCAGCCGTTCGTCGTCGCCCCGAACCCGGACCCGAGCGGGATCGACCAGGTCTTTATGTTCACGGCCGCCGCCGTCTCACCCGGCGTCTCGGCCGGCGAGCTGCTGACCTCCCTCGTGGTGCTCACCGCCGTGTACGCCGTGCTCCTGGTGGTCGAGGTCAAGCTGCTGGTCAAGTACATCCGCGGCGGGGTGGTTGCGGCCATGCCGGAACTCGCGCACGTCCCCGCCGACGAGAACGAGGACGCCACCCCCAGGGACGGTGGTCCCGGCAAGCCCGGGGAAGCCGACGACGTCCTGGCCTTCGCCTACTAAGCCTTCGCTCCCCAAGAAACGCAGAGGATACTCAGCATGGAACTGCTTCCCACCATCTGGTTCATCGCCATCGCGGTGCTGTGGACGGGCTATCTCTTTCTCGAGGGCTTTGACCTCGGAGTCGGGATGCTGATGAAGGGCTTCGCCCGGAACAATACCGAGCGCCGTGTGCTGCTCAACACGGTCGGCCCGGTCTGGGACGGCAACGAGGTCTGGCTGCTGACAGCCGGGGGCGCCACCTTCGCCGCATTCCCGCTCTGGTACGCCTCGCTGTTCTCCGCCCTGTACCTGCCGCTGCTGCTGGTCCTCGTGGCCCTTATCTTCCGCGCAGTGGCCTTCGAATACCGCGGCAAGGTGGACAACCCGCGCTGGCGTGCCCGCTGGGACTGGGCCATCTCCCTGGGTTCCCTCGTGGCGGCCTTCGGCGTCGGAGCGGCCCTGGCACTGACCACCACCGGGCTCCCGCTGAACGCCAACGGCGACCGCGAAGGCGGCCCGTTTGCGTGGTTCAGCGCCTACGCCGTCCTGGGCGGCCTCGCCGTCGTCGGATTTTCGCTGCTGCACGGACTCGCTTTCCTGGCACTGAAGACCGACGGCGACGTCCGGCACCGCGCACGCCAGTGGTTTGTCCGGCTCCTGCCGGTCCTGCTGCTGCCGATCGCGGGCTGGGCGGTGAGCCTGCAGCTACTCAGCGGTGAGGTCTGGACCGTGCTTGCCGTCGTCGCCGCCGTGGTGGCGGCCGTCGTGGCCTGGAACTTTGCCCGCAAGGGTGCCGAAGGTCGTGCATTCCTGTCCCTGGGCGCGTTCCTCCTGCTCGGCAGCGCCTCGATCTTCGGCGCAGCCTTCCCCGTCGTGCTGCCGTCCACGCTGAACCCGGCCTTCAACCTCACGATCTCCAATGCCTCCTCCTCGGACTACACCCTGGGGCTGATGACCATCGTCGCCTGCATCGGGCTGCCGCTGGTCCTCGCGTACCAGGCGTGGACGTACTGGGTGTTCCGGCGCCGGGTGAGTGACGCGCACATCCCCGAGGCCCACAGCTTCCTCCCCGCCATCGCTGCCAAAGTCCTGGCACCCAAGGACTAGCAGCTAATGAGACCGCAGTTCCCCACGGGGGCCGCCAACCGTGCCGCCCTCTACCTGCTGGGCCTGCTCGCGGCCCTGAAGGCCCTGTCGCTCGTGCTGATCGGGCAGGCCGTCGCGTCCATGCTGGCCGGGCTGATGGCCGGTGACCCCGCCTGGGGCGGGCAGCTGTACTGGGGAGCCGCGGGGGTGGTGCTTCGGTCCCTGACTGTCTGGGCGCAGGCCGTCGCTTCGCGCCGGGCGGCGCTGGGCGTGAAGGAGGAACTGCGCTCGCAGCTGCTCGAGCATGCCCTGCGTAACGGCGCCCGGCCGTCCGGCCCCTCCGACGGCGGACTCGCCATTCTCGCGACCCGCGGGCTGGACGCCCTGGACAGCTATTACACCCAGTTCCTGCCCGCCCTGGTGAACTGCGCGGCGATCCCGCTGCTGCTGGGTGCGCGCATCCTTTACGCCGACTGGATCAGCGCCGTGGTGATCGTGCTGACCGTGCCGCTGGTCCCGCTCTTTATGATCCTGATCGGCCGCTACACCGATGATCGCGTCCGGGAAGCGCAGTCGGCCCTGGCCCGGCTGTCCGGCCACATGCTGGAGCTCGCCAAAGGCTTGCCCGTCCTCGTGGGGCTGGGCCGCGCCACCGCCCAGCGCAAGGCCCTCGAGGACCTCTCCGAGGACTACCGCCACCGGACCATGGGAACCCTGCGGACCGCCTTCCTCTCCGCCCTCGCGCTGGAACTCATCGCCACCATCTCCGTGGCCGTCGTCGCGGTTTTCATCGGCGTCCGGCTGGTCCACGGCGATATGGCGCTGGAAGCCGGGCTGCTGGCCCTGATCCTCGCCCCGGACTGCTACCTTCCGCTCCGGGAACTGGGCACCGCCCACCACGCCAGCGACGAAGGCCGCGCCGCGCTCGCAGAAACCACCGCCGTCCTCGAGGCACCCGAGCCCACGCCCCTGCGGCCCGCTGCTCCAGCCGCGGCTGCTCCCACTGCTGCTCCAGCCGCGGCTGCTCCCACTGCTGCTGCCGCGGTGACTGCCTCCGGAGCCGCACGGCCGCCGGCCCTGACCGTTGCCCGGCTGAGCGTCCGCTACGGCGGCAGGACCGGGGCCGCCGTCGGGCCGCTCAGCTTCACCGCCGCCCCTGGCCGGATCACTGCCCTCGACGGCCCCAGCGGAGCGGGCAAGAGCACCGTCCTTGGCGTGCTGGCCGGCACCATCGGGACCGGCGGGGGCACGGACCGGCACACCACCGTCACCGGACGGCTGGAAGGATTCACGACGGCGGACGTCGCCTGGGTGCCGCAGCATCCCGTGATGGTCGCCCCGACCGTACTGGAGGAGGTAAGGCTGTATCTGGGAGCGGCCGCGGGGCCTTCCGCCGACGGCCGCGCTATGCGCTGCCTGGCGGCCTGCGCCGCCGGGCACCTTGCCGCTAAGCACCCTGCCGAGCTCAGCCCGGGGGAGCTGCGCCGCGTCGCACTGGCCCGCGGCCTGGCCAGGATCGAGGCCGGGGCGACGGTGCTGCTGCTCGACGAACCCACCGCCCACCTGGACCGGGAATCCGCCACCGCCGTCAGCGGCGCCATCGCCGGGCTGCGCGGCAAGGTCACCGTCCTGCTGGTGGCCCACGACCGGCAGACCCGGGAACTCGCCGACGACCTGGTGGCAGTGACAGGGGCAGTGACAGTGTCCGCGGCAGTCGCGGCCGGCTCCGGGGCAGTGTCCGCTGCGCAAGCCGCTTCTGCCGCCGGGCCCCGGCCAACCGAACTTCGGCCGGCCGAACTCCTGCCAACCGAACTCCAGCCGGCCGGCGGGACGGAATCCGGCGGGCCGCCAGCCTGGGCGGACGGAAGCGCGGCCCGAGGTTCAACGGCGGCCCGGCTCCGCCGGTTGCTCGCCCCGGTCGGAGCCAAGTTCACCGCGGCCGGCGTCGTGGGCACCCTGTCGGCCCTCTTCGCCGTTGCCCTTGCCGGGCTCTCCGGCTGGCTGATTATCCGCGCCAGCGAGCAGCCTCCCATTCTGTACCTGCTCACCGCGATCGTGGGGGTGCGGTTCTTCGGCATCGGCCGGGCCGCGCTGCGCTACCTTGAACGGCTCCTGCTGCACGACGCAGTCTTCGCCGCCCTGACGCGGCTCCGCGGCCGGCTCTGGGAATCGCTGAGCCGGCGCGCGCTCTCACTGCGCCGGCTGCTGCAGGGCGGCAACGTCCTGGGCACCGTGGTGGACGACGTCGACACGGTCCGGGAGCTCCTGCCCCGGGTGGTCCTGCCGCCGCTGACCGCCGTGGCCGTCGCCGCCGCCGCAGTTATCAGCACCGCCCTGCTGCTGCCGGCCGCGCTGCCCGCCGTGATAGCGGCCGCCCTGCTGAGCCTCGTGGCGGCCCCCGCACTTGCGCTGGCAGCGGACCGGATGTCCGCGGGCACCGAACAGCGGCTGCGCTCCGGTGTCCTCCGCCAGGTCGCTGCGGCCCTCGACGCCCGCGCCGAACTCCACGCCAATAACGTCTCCGCGCCGGTGCTCGCCGCCATCACACGCGCCGACCGCTCCGCGACCGCCGCCTCCCAGCGCTCGGCGTGGGCCGAAGGACTCGGCCAGGGGCTCACGGTGCTCGCCTGCGGGACAGCCGCCCTGGCCAGCGCCGTGCTGGCCGCTCCGCTGGCCCTCAGCGGAGCCGTCGAGGCCTCAACCCTCGCCGTCGTGGTGCTGCTTCAGCTCGCACTCGTGGAACCGTACGCGGCCATCACGACGGCGGTCCGGCAATACCCGGCGCTGCGGGCCGTGCTGCGGCGCATCGGCGAAGCCGGGGTGCTCGACAAGGACGACGACGTCGGGGCCTCCGGCGGCCTTGTCCCGGTGCCAGGGAGGCCCGGCGGTCAGCCCGGGATCGAACTCCGGGACCTTGCGGCAGCCTGGCCGGACGGCCCGCGGGTCTTCACCGGACTCACAGCCGCCGCGGAACCCGGGCGCTGGCTCTCCGTCACCGGGACCTCGGGCTCCGGCAAGTCAACCCTGCTCGCCGTCGTCCTGGGCTTCCTCCCCGCAGCAAGCGGTCAAATCCTGCTCAGCGGCTGCGCAGCCTGGTGCCCGCAGGAGGCGCACCTCTTCGACTCGACCATCCGCGGCAACCTGCTGCTGGGGATTCCCGAAGCCCAGCGCGGGGGATCGGCGGAGCCGCGGCTGCAGGACGCCCTGGCCGCGGTGGGCCTCGGCCCGCTGATCGGACGGCTGGAGCACGGCCTGGACACCCGGATTGGACCCGGCGGGGCATACCTTAGCGGCGGGGAGCGGCAGCGCCTCGCCGTCGCCCGCACGCTCCTGACCGGCGCGGACGTGATCCTGCTGGATGAACCCACGGCACACCTGGATGCGGAGTCCGGCCGGGCGATGCTGGCCGAGCTGCGGCACGGACTGCGGGACCGCACCGTCGTGCTCGTCACGCACAACCCGGAGGATATCGCCGCGGATGACAGCCGGCTGGACCTTGACCGCGCTGCGGCCACGCACGCGTCGCCTCCGCAGGAGTCAACGCCGCTGCTGGCGCGGGGGTAAGCCGGACGTTAGCCTGTTGCCATGAACGGACACCCCGACGCCCTGGCCAGCCTGGACCCCCGGCTGTCGTGGCGGGCCGCCGGGACGGCGGACCTGGACGGCTGGGCGGCGCTGATCGCCCGGACCGCCGCCGTCGAACGGCCCGTCTGGTTCGAGCGACGCGCAGACCTGGAACAAGTCCTCGAATCGCAGAAGAACCCGGCCGACGCGAACACCATCCTCGGCTTCGACTCCCAAGGCGTGGCCCGGGCCTATGGCCGGATCGCCAAGAACCCGGACGGGGACAAGGCGGTCGGATTCGGCTGCGTCGACCCAGAGTGGCAGGGGAGCGGGACCGGCACCGGGGTGCTGGGCTGGATGGAGGCAAGGACCCGGCAGCGTTTTGCCGAGGACGCGACGGAGGGCGTTGCGCCGAGACTGCGGCTCCATACGGAACAGCAGCACACGCATCAGGCCGCCCTGTTCGGGGGCGCCGGCTTCCGGATCGTCCGCTACTACAACGAGATGCACCGGCCGCTCAAGGACGGCCTTCCCGCAGTGGTGCTCGAGGAGGGGCTGGAGCTTGTGGGCTTCGGGCCCGGGCTGCACGAGCCGGTGCGGCTGGCACACAACGAGGCCTTCCGGGACCACTGGGGCAGCGAGCCGCGGGACGAGGAGTCCTGGGGCTTCGTGGTGAATGATTTGCTCGCGCGGCCGGACCTGAGCGCCGTCGTCCTGGACCGGGCCAGCGGAAAGGTTGCCGGCTACCAGCTCGCCAGCCACGACGCCGTCAGCGCGGCGTCGCGGGGCTACAAAGAGGGCTACACGGACCTGCTAGGCGTGCGGCGGGAGTTCCGCGGCCGCGGGGTGGCGCAGGCGCTGCTGGCCGATGCGATGCGGCGCTTCGCCGCGGCCGGGATGGACAAGGCCTCGCTCGACGTCGACTCGGAGAACCCCACCGGGGCCCTGGCCCTCTACGCCAAGATGGGCTACGCCGCCGTCAGCACCAGCATGGCCTGGGACAAGGAACTCTAGCGGGCGAGCCGCCCGCCGGCCATCCACGCGTTGCCCGTCCGCATGCTAGCCATCCACATCGTGGAGGTGATGGACGACGTCGTGCAGGAAGTACTGTGCGAAGGTCAGCACAGTGAACTCGGAGCCGTTGCTGCGGGTGCCCTTGCGGCCCCACTGCTCCTCCGTGACCCGCGCGAAGGAGGCGGCGATCTGCTCGCCCTCAGCTGTGAGTTCCGCGCTGACCTCGGCCGGGTCGGCGTTGGCGTAGTCCTTCTCGACCGCGGTGAGGTCCTGGTCCCAATCCGCGAACCGGGCGTCGTACTCGCTCAGCATGAGGCCCAACCGGTGATCAAACAGGGTGAAGACGTCCCGGACGTGGCAGGCATACTCGAGCACCGACCAGGTGTTCGAATCCGGGCGTTCCGTGGCGTCCGGACGCCGCAACGCCACCCGCCAGCGCGGGAGCATACTTTCCACCACCCCCGCCGCCGTCGCGGGCGTCGCCGCCGCCGCATCGAAACCGCACTCCGGGCAGGGCCGCTGCAGGACCCAGGTCCAATCCTTGATATCAGGGATGATAGGCATGCGAGCATTGTAAACGCATTTCCCCCGCCGGCAGTTGAAAGCCGGGCGGGCTCCGCGGGGAGTCCGTGTCAGCGGATACGCGGCACCATGTACTTTGCCTGAGGCGCTGGTGGGGACACAGCAACATTGCCTTGCCGACGTAGGTGCACCGGGGTGATGTAAGTCGTGAAGGCGATCTCGCTGTCCACGTTCCCCCTGGTCCCGACGTCGGCCCGATTTAAGTCTGTACCCGCATCCGCAGTCGTCGGCCCAGGTTCGGCCATTCGCCACAAATGGTCGCTATGAGGGGCCATTTAGCGGCCGCTTGTGGCAAATGGGTGGCACGAGGAGTTCCCTTAGCGGCCACTTGTGGCGAACGGGTGGCCTGTGGAGCGGCTTAGCGGCCACTTGTGGCAAATGGGTGGCACGAGGTGCGGCTTAGCGGCCACTTGTGGCGAACGGGTGGCCTGTGGAGCGGCTTAGCGGCCACCTGTGGCAAATGGTCGATGTGAGTGTGGAGCCCTTTCGCGGCCATTCGCCACAAATGGTCGCTATGAGGGGCCATTTAGCGGCCGCTTGTGGCAATCGGGTGGCCTGTGGAGCGGCTTAGCGGCCACTTGTGGCGAACGGGTGGCGGCCGGCACCCTGGATAGTGCCCCGTGCCCCGTGCCCCGTGCCCCGTGCCCCGTGCGCCGTCCCGGACAGGCCGACGGGCGGCCGCCAGAGTTCCGGCGGGAGCCTAGTCTGCCGTCGCCGCACCCGTCGGCGGCGCATCCTCGGGCGCGGGCCGCCAGGACATGCTCGGGCCGATCGCGTCGATGGCCTGGGAGAGCGGAATGCCCGACCCGTCGCGGCGGCCGTGTTCCCCGGGCAGGGAGCGGGCCACCCCGGCCTGGGAGGACGCCTTCGCGGGGCCGTGGCCGGCCCATGCAAGCAGCAGGGTGTCCTCGCCCTTGAGGAACCGGTGCGCACGCACCCCGGCGGTGGCGCGGCCCTTGGCCGGGTATTCGGAGAGTGCGGTGACTTTGGCGGCCCCCGGAGCGGTGCCCGGGAGCGCTCCTTCCGTGCCGGCGATGGTCACCACGACGGCGTCACTGTCGGACCGGCTGGCCGCGCCGAAGAACATCACCTGGTCCCCGGCGGCCAGCTTGATGCCGGCCATGCCCCCGGCGGTCCGGCCCTGCGGGCGGACGGCGGAGGCAGGGAAACGCAGGAGCTGGGACTGCCGCGTCACGAAGACGAGGTCGACGTCGTCCGAACCCGCGGGGGCCACCCCGACCACGGTGTCCTTGTCCTTGAGCGCAATGGCCTCCCAGTCCTCGCGGTTCAGCGGATAGTCAGGCTGGACCCGTTTGACCACGCCCTGGGCCGTGCCGATCGCCAGCACGTCATCCAGCGGTGCGAAGGCAACCAGCGATTCGCCCTTGAGCAGCGTGATGAAGTCCTTGGCCGGGACTCCGCCTGCCATGTTCGGCGTGCCGGAAGTCGGCGGCAGAACGGGCATGTCCATCACCTGGAGCCGGAGCATGCGGCCCTGCGATGTGACGGCGGCAATCTCGCCGCGGGCCGAGGTCTTCACCACCGAGGTGAACACGTCGTGCCGGGTCCGCGGGCCGGCGTCGGCAAGGCTGTCCTGGTTGGTGGTGCGTGCGATCTGGCCGGAGGCGGTCAGGATGGCCCAGCAGGGGTCATCCGCGATCTCCAGGGCCAGCGGGGCGGCCTTGCCTCTGGCTCCCGGCGCGGCGGCCAGGGCGGCGGCGACGGTGGGGGAGACGGCCTCGGATTCGAGGAGCACCGTGCGGCGCGGGGTGCCGTACTTCTCGGCGATCTCGGCCAGCTCGGTGGACACCAGGCCGCGGAGCCGCTCGCTGGAGCCGAGGATGGCCTCGAGCTCGGCAATCTCGCGGCGCAGTTCGTCCTGTTCCTTTTCGAGTTCGATCCGGGAGTACTTGGTCAGCTGCCGGAGGCGGAGTTCCAGGATGTAGTTGGCCTGGATCTCGGTGAGGTCGTAGATGGACATCAGCCGGGTCCGGGCCGCGGCAACCTCGTCCGAGGAACGGATGATCTGGATGACCTCGTCGATGTCCACGATCGCGATCAACAGGCCCTCAACCAGGTGCAGGCGGTCTTTCTTCTTGCCGAGCCGGAAGGCGGTGCGCCGGCGCACCACGTTGATGCGGTGTTCGACATAGACGGTGAGCAGCTGGAGCAGCCCGAGGGTCTGCGGCTGCCCGTCGACGAGCGTGACGTTGTTGATGCCGAAGGAATCCTCCATCGGCGAGTAGCGGTACAGCTGCTGCAGCACCGCGGTGGGGTTGAAGCCGTTTTTCAGCTCGATCACAAGGCGCAGGCCGTGCTTGCGGTCCGTGAGGTCCACAATGTCGCTGATGCCGGCCAGCTTCTTGCCGTTGACGGCGTCCTTGATCTTCTCGATCACCTTTTCCGGCCCCACCATGTACGGCAGTTCCGTGACCACCAGTCCGGTGCGGCGGGCCGAGAGCTGCTCAATCTCCACCTTGGCCCGGGTCTTGAACGAGCCCCGGCCGGTGGCGTAGGCGTCGCGGATGCCGTCCAGGCCCACGATCCTGCCGCCGGTGGGCAGGTCCGGGCCGGGGACGAACCTCATGATGTCCTCGAGCGTGGCGTCCGGGTGCTCGATCAGGTGCCTCGCCGCGGCGATCACTTCCACCAGGTTGTGCGGTGCCATGTTCGTGGCCATGCCGACGGCGATGCCGGTGGCGCCGTTGACCAACAGGTTCGGGAACGCCGCGGGCAGCACGTCCGGCTGGGTCAGCTGGTTGTCGTAGTTGGGGACGAAGTCGACGACGTCCTCGTCGAGGTGGTCTGTCAGGGTCAGGGCCGCGGCGGCCAGGCGGGCCTCGGTGTACCGCGGGGCGGCGGGGCCGTCGTCGAGCGAGCCGAAGTTGCCGTGGCCGTCAATGAGCGGCAGCCGCAGCGAGAAGTCCTGCGCCATGCGCACCATCGCGTCATAGATCGCGGTGTCGCCGTGCGGGTGCAGCTTGCCCATGACCTCGCCCACCACGCGGGCACTCTTGACGTGGCCGCGGTCCGGGCGGAGGCCCATTTCGCTCATCATGTACAGGATGCGCCGCTGCACCGGTTTCAGGCCGTCCCGGGCATCCGGAAGCGCCCGCGAGTAGATCACCGAATAGGCGTACTCGAGGAACGATCCTTCCATCTCCGAGGTGACGTCGATGTCGACGATGTTTTCGACGAAGTCCTGGCTGGATTCCCCTGCCGGGGACGGGCTTTGGCGGCGTGCCATGAGGCTGGTGGGTCCTTCTGAGCGGTGCAGAACGAAAGCTGCGTAAGTTTATGACTAGGCTAAGCCTATGGTGGATCAGCCCTCGGGCGGCGTATATCCGGAATATTGGGAAGCCGATGTTGTCCTGCGTGACGGCGGGACGGCTCATCTGCGCCCGATCCACCCCTCCGACGCGGACGCGGTCCAGGCCTTCCACGTGGGGCAGTCGCAGAAGTCCATCTACATGCGGTTCTTCGCGTTCAAGTCCAAACTCTCCGCCAAGGAGCTCAAGCGCTTCACCGAGGTGGACTACAAGGACCGGGTGGCCCTCGTGATCACCATCGGCGGGGAGATCATGGGCATCGGCCGCTACGACCGGCTCGATGATCCCGAGGAAGCGGAAGTCGCGTTCAACATCTCCGACGCGCACCAGGGCCGCGGCATCGGGTCCATCCTGCTCGAACACCTCGCCGCCGCCGCCCGCGAAAACGGCATCCGGAAGTTCAGCGCCGAGGTCCTGCCGGAAAACCGCAAGATGCTGATGGTCTTCTCCGACGCCGGCTACGACGTCAAACGGCATTTCGACGACGGCGTGGTCAGCCTCGAATTCAACATCGACCCCACGGACAAGTCCCGCGCCGTGATGGAGTCCCGGGAACACCGCGCCGAGGCGCGCAGCATCCAGGAACTGCTTGCCCCGTCCTCCGTCGCCGTGATCGGGGCCAGCCGCAAATGGGGCACCGTGGGCTACCAGCTGCTGGAACACATCATCGAGGGCGGCTTCAAAGGCCCGGTCTACGCGATCAACCCGGAGGCCTTCGAGCTCGCCGGCATGCTTTCCTTCGCCCGGCTCTCCGAGGTGCCCGGGCCGGTCAAACTTGCCATCATCGCCGTCCCGTACGCCGAGGTCCCCAAAGTGGTGGAGGAATGCGGCGCCGCCGGGGTCAAGGGGATCGTGGTGGCCACCGCCGGGTACGCGGACGACGGCGAACGCGGCCTGGCCCGGCAGCGCGAACTCGTCCGGCAGGCCCGCGCCAACGGCATGCGCGTGATCGGCCCCGCCTCGCTGGGCATCATGAACACCAACCCTGCCGTGTCCCTCAACGCCTCCATGGCGCCCTCGCTGGGCCGCCGCGGCGGCCTCGGCCTGTTCAGCCAGTCTGCCGCGATTGGTGTCTCCCTCTATGCGGCCTCCAGCCGGCGCCGCGTCGGGATCTCCACCTTCCTCTCCGCCGGCAACCGCGCCGACGTCTCCGGCAACGACATGATGCAGTTCTGGGAGGACGACGCCGACACCACCGCCGTCGGGCTCTACCTGGAATCGATCGGCAACCCGCGCAAGTTCTCCCGCCTGGCCCGGCGCCTGGCCCGGACCAAGCCGGTCATCGTGGCGAAGTCCGACGCGCTCGGCCTGCCTCCCGGCCACGCCGTGCGCACCACCCAGGCCCCGCCGGAGGCCGTCGATGCGATGATGCGCCAGGCCGGCGTGATCCGCGTCGAGACCATCGAACAGCTCATGGACGTTGCCCAGATTGTCTCCAGCCAGCCCCTGCCGAAGGGCGCGGGGATCGCCGTGTTCAGCAACTCCCGGGCCCTCGGCAAGGTCGTCGCGGACAGCGCGGCCGTGCAGGGGCTCGGTGTGGACCGGATCGTCACCGACGTCGACCTCGACGCCGGGATGTCCCTGGCGCTGCCGGCGCTGCGGCACCGCCTGCAGGAGGTCCTCACCTCGGACACCGTGCACGCCGTGGTGGTCGCGCTGCTGCCGGCCCACGGACTCACGGTGGAAAAAATCGCCGGGGTCCTGGCCGAATGTTCGGTCGCGGCCGGCAAACCCGTGGTGGCGGCGTTCAGCGGACTCCTGGACCCTTCGATCTATGTGGAAGGAATGGTGGGCGAGGAGGCGGGGGCAGCGGTCGTTCCCTGCTACTCCAACCCCGGCGCGGCTGTGGCCGCGCTCGGTGCTGTGGTCCGCTACGCCCAGTGGCTGAACCGCGACCAGGGCTTCTTTGTCGAACCCGAGGGCTGCGACCCGGACGGTACCCACGAGGAGCTGGAACGCCTGCTGGACAAGGTCGGCGGTGAACAACTGGTCCGGCTGGACCCGGACACGGCCGCGGGCCTGCTGGTCCGCTACGGCATCAGGGTGGTCCCCTCCGTAGGATTCGAAACCGCCGAACAGGCCGTCGCCGCGGCGGACCGGCTGGGCTGGCCCGTGGCGCTGAAGACCACCGACCCGGCGCTGCGGCACCGCCTGGACCTCGGCGGGGTGCGCCTGGACATCCAGGATGCCGAGTCGCTGCGGCGGAATGTGCTGGAAATGCGCAAGTCCCTGGAACGCTACGGCTCCCCGTCGCTGGAAGTGCAGTCGATGGCACCGGTGGGCCAGGCCTGCACGTTCCGCGCCATCGAGGACCCGCTGCTGGGCCCGGTGGTTTCCTTCGGCCTGGCCGGCGACGCGGTCAACCTGCTGGACGACTGGGCCCACCGGGTGCCACCGCTCTCCGGTCCGGACCTGCATGACTTCATCCGGGCACCCCGTGCCTCACGGAAACTCTTCGGCTACCAGGGCCTGCCGGCCGTGGACGCCAGGGCCCTGGAGGACCTTGCCGCCCGGCTGACCAGGCTCAAGGACAACCACCCGGAAATCGCCCTCGTCGACTTCAACCCCGTGCTCGCCGGGCCGGAAGGGGCATCCATCCTCGCAGCCGATGTCCGGATCGCCAACGCCGCGCAGCGCACCGACAGTGCCCGACGCGCCATGCGCAGCTAGCGCCCGGGGGACGGCAGGGCGGCGGCGGCCGCACCGCGCGGCCGGCAAGTTAGCATGTCCCCAGCCGATCTGTGAAAATGGAGACCATGAGCTTTCAGTCTCCGACACCCAAGCCCCAGGCGACCGTCTCCGGACACCCGGGCGCGCACCACAACGGCCTGCATGACCACAGTGCGCAGGGTCAAAGCCTGGAAGGGGCCCTCCAGCAGGCCGGTTTCTACCCCCGGCTGGTGGCCGACGTCGTCGCCGACGCCCTCGACGGGCGCGACTGCGTGGCCCACCTGGTGCACCTTGAGACGCACTTCGACCGCGCCGAGGTCCGCCGCCACATCACCGTGCTGGTCCTCACCGAGGACATGCTCGTCATCACCCACGTGGATGACCAGCAGCTTGACGAGGCAGGGGAGCAGACCGTCGCGCAGGTCTCCACCGAGTCCGTCCCGGTCACGCAAATCCGCTCCGTGGTCCTCAGCTACGTGTACGCGCAGCCCCAGGACTACAAATCGTCCGACCCGGTCCGCGAACTGACCCTGTCCATCGCCTGGTCCGGCGGCCAGCGCCTCGACATGGGGCCGGCCAGCTGCGGCGACCCGCAGTGCGAGGCAGACCACGGGTACAGCGGCACGATCGCGCAGGAGGACATCGTGATCCGGATCAGCGCCGAAGCCGACGGACTGCAGGCCGTCCAGGACGCCAAACTGTTCGCCCGTGCCCTCCGCGCCGTGAACACCGGATCCTCCGCGCCGGTGCCGCACACTGGCCCCGGGCTCCCGCCGCGCCCGCGGATGGGTGTTTTCGGCACCCGCGCCAGCCGCGGCCACCAGCGCTGAGATGACGCCTGTCCGCGTGCCCGAAGCCCTGTCCTCCGCCCCGGCCCTCCCGCAGGACCTGCCGGCAGCCCCGGCCTTCGGAGACCGTTCCATCGCCGAGGTGCTGACAAGTGCCGCGGCCAGCCTGGGGGTTCCGGGCTTTGAGAACCGGCTGAACCTGCCTGCGGCCAAGCGCGTCTGCATTGTCCTTGCCGACGGCCTGGGCCGGAACCTGCTGAAGCAGAAGTCGGCGCACACCCCGTTCCTGCGCGCCGTGATGCAGTCCGGCCAGGGGCGGGTGCCGGTTTCGCTGGACTCCGCTTTTCCCTCCACCACGGCGGCGTCACTGGCCAGTTTCGGCACGGGACTCCCCGCCGGGCAGCACGGCATGGTGGGCTATGACGTACTGGACCCCGACCAGGACCGGGTGGTTAACATGCTCGGTGGCTGGGACGCCGGTGTGGATCCGCAGCAGTGGCAGCCGTTCCCCACCGTGTTCGAGCGGGCGGCGGAGCACGTCGACGTCTCCACGGTCAGCCTCCCGCAGTTCAGCGATTCCGCGATGACCCGGGCTGCGCTCCGCGGCGGCCGTTACGTCACGGCGACCACCTCCCACGCCCGGACCGCCGCCGCCGCCGAGGCGATGGCCGGTGCGGGACGCTCGCTGATGTACTTCTACGTCAATGAACTGGACAAGGCCGGCCACCGGCACGGCTGCCAGTCTCCGCAGTGGGAGCACCAGCTCGAGGAACTCGACGCCACCGTCAAACGGCTCAGCGCCACCCTGCCGACGGGCACCACCATCCTGCTCACCGCGGACCATGGCATGCTCGACGTGCCGGAATCCCAGCGGATTGACTACTCGGCCGACCCGGACCTGGTTGCCGGTGTCCGACACACAGCGGGCGAACCGCGGATGGTCCACCTCTACCTGGACGAATCAGAAGGTGATGCCGGCCGCGCCCGGCTGATTGCTGCCTGGCGGGCCCGCTTTGGCGACCGGATCTGGGCGTTCACCCGGGAGGAAGCCATCGCCGCGGGGTTCTTCGGTGCCGTCCGGGCTGAGGTCGGCCCGCGGATTGGCGACGTGATGGTCGCCGCGCGGGACGCCGTGGCGTTCTACGACACCCGGCGTGCCCGGCCGACAGCCCTTGAAGTGGTGGGCCAGCACGGTTCGCTGACGAAAGCCGAACGCGAAGTCCCGCTGCTGTGTTTCCAGGCCGACGGGAAAAGGGCCCCCCGCGCCTGACAGCGCGTGGAGGGCCCTGGACCGGGTGGGTCTTCGGTCAGTCCCCGCGGGCTCCGAAGACGATGTCATCCCAGCTCGGAATGCTGGAACGCTTCGGCTTCGCCGGCTGGCGCTCCGGCTGCTCCGCGTCACGCTCTTCCGGGGCCGCGGCAGCGGAATCACGCTGCTGGCGCCGGGAGGTTCCGCCGCCCAGGAGCTCGTCCAGCCCAGGGCTGGACGTCGGCCCCTGCTGGCTGGCCGGCCGCAACTGCGACGCCACGATGGTAATTTCCCGCGTGTCGGTGCTGACTCCGTCGTGCAGTTTCAGGGCGTCGTCCGGCTGGTCCTGTTGACGGGGCGCCAGGGTGAGCCGGGACATGATCGAAGGCCTGCCGTCGCGGCGCCGGTCCCAGGGATCCGTGGCCGGCCGGGGTTCGGTGCCCGCTGCGGGAGCTTCCGCAGGCGCCGTTTCGGACGGACCGGATCCGGGTTCAGCGGCTTCCGGCTCAGCCTGCACATCGGAGGGCCGCGGGTGGGCGGCGGGGACGCCGTTGGTCAGGAGCACCGCGAGGGCGTCGTCGGCGTCCTCGTCCACGCCGAGGCGCTGTCCGCGGCGGGAGCGCAGCATGTCGAGCAGCCCGTCGGACTCCTGTTCCTGCTGCAGCTGGAGCTGCTGGACGATCTGGAGCTGCGCGGTCGCGGTGCGCGCGGCGGCATCGGCGTCGGTCTCAAAATCAAAGGGCCGGTCGGAGACTGCGGTGAGCCGGCGGGCCGGGACGGGACCGTCGAGGGGCTCGAGTTCGCTGAGCTGCTGCGCCCAGCGGTTGGCGTTCTGCAGGGATTTGCGGGACGGGCTGAACGTCCACATGGCCGGGGGTTCCTCGCCGATACCGGCGGGGCCGCCGGGCGCCGCCTCGAAGCGCGCCACCACGTTCCAGCTTCCGTCCGGCCGCCGCCACGAGTCCCACTCCACGGTGGAGGCTTCAATGCCGTGTGCGCTGAGCCGGTGGGCAACCATCTCGCCGAGCGACGCCGGCTGGTCACCGAAGACCGAGCGGTAGACGTCGTGGCCGGGGGCGGGGGAGGCCACTTCCACCCCGCGGGCCTGCCGGGCGACATGCTCGCGCTCGGCGAGCACCGGACCCTCATAGCGCTGGACTTTCGCGAGCGGAATTCCGGAGAGCTCCGCCACCTCTGCCGCCGTCGAGCCGCTGCGGATCCGCGCCTGGATATCGCGCGGAGACATCGCAATGGGTGCGGCACCCGCTCCGGACGCGGCTTTGGCCGGCGTCCGGCTGGCTGCCGCCCGAAGCGCTTCATCGATTGGCAGCTGGAACATCTCGCCGCCGGCGCCGCTCAACAGGAGATGCTCCCCGGCGTCGTGGACGCCTACAAGCCGTAGATCCTGCATACAAATCCTCCACCCTGGCATTACTAACAATCGAAACTCTGCCACTGATGCGCGCCAATTCCGGTGAGGACGGAGGGCGCGCCGTCATTTTCCGCGAATTTCCGCCGCTTTTCGGCCCGCCGGCGGGCGGAGCGCCGCCGGTGGGCCGGATGCTCCGGCCGGGACGGGGCCTCCGGGACCGCAGGACTCTGGCGCTCCCCGGGCGCTTAAGCAAAGATGACCCGACATCGGGCACAAAAACCGCGTGCCCGGCGTTGACATCGGAGAACCTCTCCCGGGGCCCAGGGCTACAGCCTGGCGGGCCATCCGGGCCGGGCGATCCAACCGAACGAATGCGGAATGCGAGCAACACATCATGGCGACAGATTACGATGCGCCGCGCAAGACTGAAGAGGACCTCAGTGAGGATTCGATTGAGGCGCTGAAAGCGCGGCGTACGGAGAAGCCTTCCGCGGTGGTCGATGAAGACGAATCGGATCTTGCGGAAGGCTACGAACTCCCCGGCGCGGACTTGTCCGGGGAGGAACTGCTGGTCCGGGTCCTGCCGGCCCAGGCAGACGAATTCACCTGTGCCTCCTGCTTCCTCGTCCGGCACCGTTCGCAGATTGCCCGCGAAAAGGACGGCCTTAAGTACTGCAAGGACTGCGAGGGCTAGGAATTAAGCGCGGCGAGCAGTTCGTCCGGGTGGCGGGTGGACGCGAGCCAGTACGGCGTGCGGTCGGAGGGGTCGGTGATCTCGATGCGGACCACCGGATCGATCCATCCGCGGATGCACATGAAGGCCAGGCCGTTGAGCCGGGTACCGCGCTCCGCCGTCGCTTCCTTGCCCCGGAACGCCGAAACGGCGCCCACGAAACGGCGTTCGATGCTGGCGCGGCCGACGCGCAGCGTGGAACCGGTGACCGTGATGGCCGGGGTCGAGACGACCAGCAGCACGGAGATGATCACGAACAGGATGACCGCAGCGATGATCCCCGCGGTGATGCTGATGGGGGCGAAGACCAGGATCCCGGCGCCCGACAGTCCCGCCGACACCAGCCAGATCCAGAAGTTCGGCCAGAGCTTCTCGTGGTACCTGACTGTGGTGTCGCTGGGGGAGCTGTTGGGGGCAGGCACGGCTGCACTGGATTCGGGCATAAGCCCAGCTTTCCACTTTTCCCGGGCTATTTCACCTTGGCGGCCGGGGCGGGCGCCCGCGTCCGGGCCGGCCGGCCGCCGCTAGGCCGATCTTCCCCGCGGGCGTTAGAGTGAGGGACTGTGACTGAAGAAACGACCGCAGTGGACGCCGCCCGAGCGGAAGCCCCGGAAACACCGCCAGCAGCAGCCTCCGTGCCGGAGTATGGCACTCCCACCTTGACGGTGCAGCTGAAGATGCTCGACGACGGCCTGGAGCCGCCGTCGTACGCCCACCCGGGCGACGCCGGCGCCGACCTGCGTGCCCGCGAGGATGTGGTGCTGGAACCGGGGGAGCGCAGGCTGGTCCCCACCGGTGTTTCGATCGCCCTCCCCGACGGTTTCGTGGCCCTGATCCACCCGCGGTCCGGGCTTGCGACCAAGCATGGTCTGACCGTGGTGAACGCCCCCGGCACCGTCGACGCAGGCTACCGCGGGGAAATTGCGGTGACGCTGCTCAATACCGACCGCCAGCAGGCGATTGAACTCAAGCGCGGCGATAGAATTGCACAAATGGTTATTCAGCGCGTGGAGTATGCAAGGTTCCTGCCGGTCCAGGAACTCGGCGGCTCCGTCCGTGGCGGCGGCGGCTTTGGATCCACCGGCGGTTTCGGCGCGCCGGTCTGACCGGCAGCGGGCAGGACCCGCAGTATTTACGCAGGGACTTATGAACAGGACCGCTTTGCAGGACGCATCAGCCGGCCGCCCTTGCAGCTTGAGAGCGCAGCAGGCGGCGGCACCACGCGGACGCGGGGCGACGCGGCGGCACAGAATCACAACTAAGGAGACAACCCCATGGTTTTTGGGCGTGGCAGGAAAGCCAAGCAGGAACAGCTGACAGAGCCCGGGGAAACCCGGGAGGCAGCAGCCGACGCTGCCGCCGGTGACTCCGCCGGGACGTCCTCCGCGGCCCCCGCCCGTGGCGCTACGGGTCCCTTCGACGTCTCGGAAATCACGGACCAGGACGGTTATGTGGACCTCGGTGCGCTCCTGATCGCTCCCGCGGAGGGGCTGCAGCTCCGGCTCGAGGTCGAGGAGGCGACCCAGCGCGTCGTGGCCGTCACCATGGACCTGAACGGCTCAAGCCTCCAGCTCCAGGCGTTCGCGGCTCCCCGCTCCGAAGGCCTGTGGGACGAGATCCGCGAGCAGATCGGCCAGTCGGTCGGCAGCCAGGGCGGCCAGGTCGAGGAAATCCAGGGCGGTTTCGGCGCTGAGCTGCTCGCCAAGCTCCCGGCCAGTGGCGCCGACGAAAGCCAGGGCTACCGCGTGGCCCGCTTCATCGGCGTCGATGGTCCGCGCTGGTTCCTCCGCGGCGTGTTCGGCGGCGAGGCCGCTGTGGACCGCGACGCGGCCGCCGGGCTTGAGGGGCTGTTCCGGCAGATCGTGGTGGTCCGCGGTGAGAGCCCGATGCCGCCGCGGGACCTGCTGCAGCTCCGCCTTCCCAAGGACAACGCTGCACCCGCCCCGCAGTCCGCCCCGGACCTCGGGCAGCAGCCCGAGCGTGGACCGGAGATTACCCAGATTGGCTGATGCCCGCCGCCTGGATCCGTCCGCCTCGGTCTCCGTGCGGGGGTTGCCGGTCCGCGGCCGCGTCCTGTGCCACGGCTACATCGAGGCGGTCACCTACGCGCCGGCGAGCCAGGTCGCGGCCTTCACCGCGATTGTTGTGGACCACAACGCGCCCCCGGTCAGGACCCGCGGTGTCCGTGCAGTCCCGGCAGTAACCGACACGGCAGCCGCCGCCGCGCCTGCGGGCGCCCGGCGCCAGCGGCCCGGGACCCCCACAGACCGGCTCCGGGTGGTCTGGCTGGGACGGCGCCGCATCCCCGGGATCGACGCCGGCACGGAACTCCGGCTGCAGGGCATGGTCACCGTGCGCGACGGCCTGCCGACCATGTTCAATCCCCGCTACGAAATACTCTCCCGCCAGGAGGAGCAATGACCCTGCCCGAGAAACCGCAGCCGCACGCCGGGGAGCGAGCAGCCCGGGAAAATCCGGCCCGGGAAAGCTCAGCCGGGGCAGGATCGGCCGGGGAGGGACCTGCCGCCCGGCCAGCCGCCGCCGCGCAGCCCACTGTGGCGCAGCTCGCCGAAGGCTACGCCGCCAAGGCCGGACTGCACCGGTCCAGCAACGGCAACATCGACGTGCTTAAAAGCGCTGGCGGAATACAGGGCATTGCCGAGAGCATCCTCCCCGGACTGGTCTTCCTGATCGCTTTCACCCTCACCCGCGAGCTTCCCCTGGCCCTGGTGGCGTCCCTCGCTGTCGCCGCGGCCTTCACCGTGGCCCGGCTCATCCAGCGCAAGCCGCTGACCCAGGCACTGGCGGGGATCGCCGGCGTCGGGCTCTCCGCGTGGCTTGCCAACAGCACCGGCAAGGCCGAAGACTTCTACGTTCCCGGGTTCTTCACCAACATTGCCTACATCGTGGCGATGTCGATCTCGATTGCCGTCCGCTGGCCGTTTGCCGGTCTGATTTTCGGGTTCATCCGGAACGAAGGTTTGGACTGGCGGAAGAACCCGGCCCGGGTCAAGGCCTACCGGATCGGCACCTGGGTGATCATCTCGGTGCTGGCCCTGCGGCTGCTGGTCCAGGTTCCGCTGTACTTCATGGGCGAACCCGGCTTCGCGGCCCTCGCCACGACGCGGCTCCTGATGGGTGCGCCGCTGTACATCCTGGGCATCTGGGTCGCCTGGCTGCTGACCCGGCCCGCCCCAAAAACCGCCCCGACGGCCTAGCCGCCGTTGCCCTGCGTCCGTTGCGTCCGTTGCCCTATCACTTAACGTTGTTTCCAGCCCTTCAGAACAACGTTAAGTGATAGGGCAACCTGCCCCAGAGCAACCGGAGCAACCGGGTCAGCCGTCGAAACCGTCGCCCTCGGCCGGCTGGCCCGCGTGGCCGTGCAGGTCCGAGGTGACAGGGTGCTGGCCGGTGTCATGTTCGTCATCGCCCTGCGACTCCGGCGAGAGCAGGGCGCGCAGCTGGTCCTCGGCCACGATGGTGGTCACGAAGAACAGCTCATCCCCGCCGTCGATCACGTCATCACGGCTCGGCGTGATGGGTGCCTGGTCCCGGAGGATCGCCACCAGGGTGGAGTCCTCGGGCCAGTCGATGTTGCCCACCGTCAGGCCAACCACGTGCGAATCGTGGGGGACGGTGAACTCGACCAGCGATGACACGCCGGTCTGCAGTGTCAGCAGGCGGACGAGGTCGCCGATCTCCACCGCCTCCTCGACGAGGGCGGTCATCAGCTGCGGGGTGTTCACCGCGACGTCGACGCCCCAGGAATCGTCGAACATCCAGTCGTTTTTGGGGTTGTTGACCCGGCCGACCGTCCGTCCGACGCCGAACTCGGTTTTCGCCAGCAGTGAGACCACCAGGTTGACCTTGTCGTCACCGGTGGCGGAGACCACGACGTCGGCGTCCTCCAGTTTGGCGTCCTGCAGGGTGCTCAGTTCGCAGGCGTCGCCGACCAGCCAGTGGGCGCCGCGCAGGCCGCTGCGGCCGATCACCTCGGGCTTCAGGTCGATCAGCAGGATCTCGTGTTTGTGGGCCAGCAGTTCGCGCGCGATCGAGGAACCGACGCTTCCCGCCCCGACGATAACGACTTTCACTTAGGACTCCTTGGCGGGGGACTTGGCAAGAATGTGGGCGACTTCGCTGCTGCGGTCCACGCCCAGCATGGCGTGCACCGTGTCGCCGTCCTGGTACAGGGTGCCGGCCACGGGCAGCATGCCCTCGCCAAAGCGTGTCAGGTAGGCGACGCGGACGCCGGCGGCCTTCTCGATCGAGGTGACCGGGTGGCCGATCCATTCCGGGTTCAGATCCACCTCGGCGAGCACCAGCCGGCCGGAGGGGTCCCGGAAGTCGCCGGCCAGGTGCTGTTCGGGCAGGATCCGCCGGAGCACCTGGTCCGCACTCCAGCGCACGGCGGCGACCGTGGGGATGCCGAGGCGCTGGTAGATCTCCGCGCGGCCCGGGTCGTAGATCCTGGCGACCACGTGGGGGACATGGAAGGTTTCGCGGGCCACCCGGGTGGCCAGGATGTTGGAATTATCACCGCTGGAGACGGCGGCGAAGGCATAGGCGTCCGCGACGCCGGCCTGCTTAAGGGTCTCCCGGTCAAAGCCGACGCCGGTGACCTTGCGGCCGGTGAAGCCGGTGCGGAGCCGCCGGAAGGCGCGGTCGTCCTGGTCGATGATCGCCACCGAATGGCCGGCGTCCTCGAGCGTGTGCGCCAGGGTCGCCCCAACACGGCCGCAACCCATGATCACGAAGTGCGCCACACGTGCCTCCTCAAGCTTTGGTGTCTGCTGCTGGGTAAAACTCTACCTGCGCAGCGACGGACACCCCTGCCCGCCGGGCGGTCGGCGGGGCGGCGCCTGAACGGCGGGGATCGGCGCCGTCATGACATCGCGTCCGAATCCGACTAGCTTTGTGTGGTGCCGACAATTTTCAATGCCGTGAAGCGGGTGCTGGTAGGCAGGCCGTTCCGGAACGACAGCCTGGCTCACACCCTGCTTCCCAAACGGATCGCCCTGCCCGTTTTCGCCTCCGACGCGCTGTCCTCCGTGGCGTACGCGCCGGATGAAATCCTCCTGACCCTGGCCCTGGCCGGTGTCAGCGCCGTCGCGTTCTCGCCCTGGGTGGGCCTGGCCGTCATGGTGGTGCTGCTGACCGTGGTTGCGTCCTACCGCCAGAACGTCCACGCCTACCCCTCCGGCGGCGGCGACTACGAGATCGCGAACGAGAACCTCGGCAAATATGCCGGGCTCACCGTCGCCTCCGCGCTGCTGGTCGACTACGTGCTGACGGTGGCGGTGTCGATGTCCTCGGCCGCCGCCTACCTGACGACCGCGGTTCCCTCGCTGCATGATCAGCGGGCCCTCATCGCGACGATCGGCGTTGTGGTCCTGGCGATAGTGAACCTGCGCGGCATCAAGGAAGCCGGCAGCGTTTTCGCCGTCCCCACATACATTTTTATGGCGTCCATTCTCGGCATGACCGCGATCGGCGTCTTCCAGGCCTCCACCGGCCAGCTGGGCCAGGCGCCGTCGGCGGCCTTCACGATTGTTCCCGCGGCGGGCTTCGACGAGGGACTGACCGGGCTCGCCGGCGCGTTCCTGCTGCTGCGCGCCTTCTCCTCGGGCGCCGCGGCCCTGACCGGTGTCGAGGCGATCAGCAACGGGGTGCCGAACTTCAAGAAGCCCAAGAGCAAGAATGCGGCCACCACGCTGCTGCTGCTGGGCGTGATCGCGGCCTCCATGCTCGCGGGCATCATCTACCTGGCCAACGCCACCAAAGTGCACATCGTGCTGGACCCGGCCAAGGAGTTCCTGCTGGACGGCAAGCCGCTTCCCGAGGGGTACATCCAGAATCCGGCGATCAGCCAGATCGCCCAGACCATCTTCGGCGAAGGCTCCCTCCCGTTCTACATCGTGGTCGCCGCGACCGGCGTGATCCTGGTTTTCGCCTCCAACACGGCATTCAACGGTTTCCCCGTCCTCGGCTCGATCCTCGCCCAGGATGGTTACCTGCCCCGGCAGCTGCGCACCCGCGGGGACCGGCTGGCCTTCAGCAACGGCGTCCTGGCCCTGGCCGCCGGCGCCCTGGTGCTGATCATCGCGTTCGACGCCGACGTCACCAAGCTCATCCAGCTCTACATCGTGGGCGTCTTCATCTCCTTCACCATGAGCCAGCTCGGCATGATCCGGCACTGGGGGCGGGAGCTGAAGCTTGCCAAGGACCCCGCCGTCAAGCTGCGCATGCTCAAATCACGCATCATCAACACGATCGGCTTCGGCATGACCGGGCTGGTCCTGGTGATCGTCCTGATCACCAAGTTCGAGCAGGGCGCCTGGATCGCGCTGCTGGCCATGTTCATCCTGTTCCTGATCATGTGGAGCATCCGGGCGCACTACGACAATGTGGCCAAGGAACTCGCGGTGGGCGAGGACAGCTCCCCCCGGGCGCTGCCCACCCGCGTGCACGCGGTGCTGCTCGTCTCGCACGTCCGCAAGCCGGTGCTCCGGGCGCTGGCCTATGCCCGCGCGTCACGTCCGTCGCGGCTGGACGCCATCACCGTGGACATCAGCAGCGAAGAGACCGAACAGACAGTCGCTGACTGGGAGAAGCTGGAAATCCCGGTGCCCTTGACGGTGCTGGCCAGCCCGTTCCGCGAAACGGTGACGCCGATCATGGAGTACATCACGAACATGCGCCGCGATTCGCCCCGCGACCTGATCGTCGTCTACATCCCCGAGTACGTCGTGGGCAAGTGGTGGGAGCAACTGGTCCACAACCAGACGGCGCTGCGCATCAAGACCCGGCTGCACTTCGAGCCGGGCGTCATGGTCGCCAGTGTGCCGTGGCAGCTGAAATCATCCGAAGAAGCCAAGAGACTGCAGGACATCCAATGAGCTCCGACACCCAGACCCAACCCCACACCGAACTGACCGTCGACGTCGGCCCGGTCGCCCACGGCGGGCACTGCGTGGCCCGCCACGAGGGGCGTGTGGTGTTTGTCCGCCACGGCATCCCCGGCGAGAAAGTCCGGATCCGGCTCACGGAGTCCGGCCCGGAGGCCAAGTTCTGGCGCGGCGACGTCGTGGAAGTCCTGGAGCCTTCCCCGGACCGGGTGGAGCACTTCTGGGACCTGGCCGATTCGGCGCGCTCCTGGTCGCACCGCCACCCGCCGGTGGGAGGCGCCGAACTCGGGCACATTGCCCTCGCACGCCAGCGCAGCCTCAAGGCCGAGGTGCTGGCCGAACAGCTGCGACGCCTGGCCGGCGTCGACCTTCAGGCCCTGGGGGAGCAGCTCACCGTTGAAGCCGTGGGGGATTCCGGCACGACGGCGGGCCTCGCCTGGCGTACCCGGGCCGGTTTCGCCGTGACCCCCGCCGGAAAGCTCGGCATGCACGCCCACCGCTCCGACACGGTCCTCCCGGTCCGGGAGATGCCCCTGGCCGTGGACGCCATCAACGCCCTCCGGCTCTGGGACATCGACCTGCAGGGCATCGACCGCATTGAGGTCGCCGCCCCGGCCAACGGCTCCCGGCCGCTCGTGCTCCTGGTCCCGGCCGAGGGAACCCGGGCCAAGCGGCTCAGCGCGGTCCTCGCACAGCTGCCCGAGGACGTCTCGGTGGCCAGCTTCGATCCGGTCAAGGGCGAAGTGCTGCGGCTGCGCGGACGCACCTACGTCCAGGAGACCGCCGCCGGCCATGACTTCCGGGTCACCGGCGACGGTTTCTGGCAGATCCACCGGGACGGCCCGGACACCCTTGCCGGCGCCGTGACCGGTTTCCTGCGGGAGGGCGGCTTCCTGGAACCGGGCGCCGCGGTGGCGGACCTTTATGCCGGGGCGGGCCTGCTCACGGCGCCGCTCGCCGACGCCGTGGGTGTCACCGGGTCCGTGCTGTCCGTGGAAGGATCACCCGGCACCAGCCGGGACGCGCGCAAGAACCTGCATGACGCACCCCAAGTCGAGATCGTCCAGGGCCGGGTGGAACGCGTCCTGCGCGAGAGCGCGCGCACGTTCGACGCCATCCTGCTGGACCCGCCCCGGGCGGGCGCCGGCAAGGCGGTCGTGACCCAGCTGGTCGGGGCAGGACCCCGTGCCGTGGCCTATGTGTCCTGCGATCCGGCGTCCTTTGCCCGCGACGTGGGCTACTTCCAGCAGTCCGGCTGGGAGCTGTCGGGTCTGCGCGCCTTCGACCTGTACCCGCATACCCACCACATGGAGACTGTGGCGCTACTGACTCCCCGGGCCTGAGGCCACTAGGATGGGCGGAGTAGTCCGACGTCGCGCTCCGTAATCACGGCTGACCTCCTGCACCTAAGTACCGAACCTTGTGTGAACAAGGCCAAGCACTAGTTAGGGCCCCCTAACTAGCAAGGGGTCTGCGGCGCGACAAAGATGAAACTGTTGCGAGAGGAGTCCTGCGATGAGCATTGTGGACAGCTTCGGTTCAAAAGGCAAACTTAATGTAGCCGGTACCGAATACGAAATTTTCCGGTTGAACTCCGTTGAAGGTGCAGAAAACCTTCCGTTCAGCCTCAAGGTATTGCTTGAAAACCTGTTGAGGACCGAGGACGGCGCCAACATTACGGCCGATCACGTCCGAGCACTGGCCGGCTGGGATCCCAGCGCCGAGCCCGACACTGAAATCCAGTTCACGCCGGCGCGCGTGATCATGCAGGACTTCACTGGCGTGCCCTGCGTTGTGGACCTTGCCACCATGCGTGAAGCAGTCAAGGAACTGGGCGGGGACCCCAAGCGGGTCAACCCGCTGGCACCCGCCGAAATGGTGATCGACCACTCCGTGCAGATCGACGCCTTCGGCAACTCCGGCGCACTGGAGCGCAACATGGAGATCGAGTACCAGCGCAACGGCGAGCGGTACCAGTTCCTGCGGTGGGGCCAGACAGCGTTCGACGACTTCAAGGTCGTCCCGCCGGGAACCGGCATCGTGCACCAGGTCAACATCGAGTACCTGGCCCGCACCGTCATGACCCGCGAAATTGATGGCGTTGTCCGGGCCTACCCGGACACCTGCGTCGGCACCGACTCGCACACCACCATGGTCAACGGCCTGGGTGTGCTGGGCTGGGGCGTCGGCGGCATCGAGGCCGAGGCAGCCATGCTTGGCCAGCCGGTCTCCATGCTGATCCCGCGCGTCGTGGGCTTCAAGCTGACCGGGTCCATCCCGGCCGGCGCGACCGCCACCGACGTTGTCCTGACCATCACCGAGCAGCTGCGCAAGCACGGTGTGGTCGGCAAGTTCGTCGAGTTCTACGGCGAAGGCGTCGCGGCTGTGCCGCTGGCCAACCGCGCCACCATCGGCAACATGAGCCCGGAGTTCGGCTCCACGGCCGCCATGTTCCCGATCGACGACGTGACCCTCGACTACCTGCGCCTCACCGGCCGCTCGGACGAGAATGTTGCCCTCGTGGAGTCCTACGCGAAGGAACAGGGCCTCTGGCACGATCCTTCCAAGGAGATCAAGTTCTCCGAGTACCTCGAGCTGGACCTGTCGACGGTTGTCCCGTCGATTTCCGGCCCGAAGCGCCCGCAGGACCGCATCATCCTCACCGAGTCCAAGGACCAGTTCCGCCAGGACCTGCGCAACTACGTGAAGGAAGAGCTGGTCGACGGCAGCCTGGACGAGGCGATTGACGAAAGCTTCCCCGCTTCGGATGCGCCGTCGTTCACCGCTTCCGGCACTCACCTGACCGACGAGGCCCCGCACGCGCACGGCCCGACGTCCGACGGCCGCCCGTCCACCAAGGTCAGCGTCAAGACCGCAGACGGCCGCGAGTTCGAACTGGACCACGGCGCGGTGTCGATCGCCTCGATCACCTCCTGCACCAACACGTCCAACCCGTCCGTGATGCTGGCCGCTGCACTGCTGGCCCGCAACGCCGTCGACAAGGGCCTGACCTCGAAGCCGTGGGTCAAGACCTCCGTGGCTCCCGGGTCCAAGGTTGTCACCGACTACTACAACAAGTCGGGCCTGACCCCGTACCTGGAGAAGCTCGGCTTCTACATCGTCGGTTACGGCTGCGCGACCTGCATCGGCAACTCCGGCCCGCTCGACGCCGAAATTTCCGAGGCCATCCAGGCCAACGACCTTTCCGTGACCGCCGTGCTGTCCGGTAACCGCAACTTCGAAGGCCGGATCAACCCGGACGTGAAGATGAACTACCTGGCCTCCCCGCCGCTGGTCATCGCTTACGCCCTGGCCGGCACCATGGACTTCGACTTCGAGGCCGACGCGCTGGGCCAGGACGAGGCCGGCAACGACGTCTTCCTGAAGGACATCTGGCCGAACCCGGTCGAGGTCCAGCAGGTCATCGATTCCTCGATCGACAAGGATATGTTCGCCCGCGGTTACGAAGGCGTGTTCGAAGGCGACGACCGCTGGAAGGCACTCTCCACCCCGGCCGGCGACACCTTCGCCTGGGATCCGAAGTCCACCTACGTCCGGAAGCCCCCGTACTTCGACGGGATGAAGGCAACGCCGGAGCCCGTTGAGGACATCACCGGCGCGCGTGTGCTGTTGAAGCTCGGCGATTCCGTCACCACGGACCACATCTCACCGGCAGGGTCCTTCAAGTCGGACACCCCGGCCGGGCAGTACCTGCTGGCCAACGGTGTGGAGCGCAAGGACTTCAACTCCTACGGCTCACGCCGTGGCAACCACGAGGTCATGATCCGCGGAACGTTCGCGAACATCCGGATCAAGAACCAGATCCTGGACGGCGTCGAGGGTGGCTTCACCCGCGACTTCACCCAGGCCGACGGCCCGCAGGCCTACGTCTACGACGCCGCGCAGAACTACCAGGCCGCCGGCATCCCGCTGGTCGTCCTGGCCGGCAAGGAGTACGGTTCCGGCTCATCCCGTGACTGGGCTGCCAAGGGCACCGCCCTCCTGGGTGTCAAGGCCGTCGTGGCCGAAAGCTACGAGCGGATCCACCGCTCCAACCTGATCGGCATGGGCGTCCTGCCCCTGCAGTACCCGGCCGGGCAGAACGCTGCCAGCCTCGGGCTGACCGGCACGGAGACCTTCGCAGTTGAGGGCGTCACTGCCCTGAACGAGGGCACCACGCCGAAGACGCTCAAGGTCACCGCAACGGCCGAAGACGGCACCGTCACCTCGTTCGATGCGGTCCTGCGCATCGACACCCCGGGCGAGGCCGACTACTACCGCAACGGCGGCATCCTGCAGTACGTGCTGCGCCAGATCTCCGCTAACTAGCGGAGGGATCCTCCCGCAGGGAGGAACAGTTGCCAGACGCGAAAGCCCCGGCCGGTCCCACACCGGCCGGGGCTTTCGCGTTCCGTCCGTGATCCGTCTGTCCGTGATCCGGCTGGTCTGTGTTCCGGACCCGTTAGGTACGCGTCCCGGCACCGGGGCTACTCCGGAGGCGTTAGAGTTAAAAGGCATGTCTACCACCCGAAGGAGGGGCCGTTGGGAATCTTGGAGACCATCCGGAATCCGCAGGACCTGAGCAAGTTGTCAGAGGCGCAGCTGGATCAGCTGGCAGCCGAGGTCAGGGACTTCCTGATCGGCAATGTCTCCCAGACGGGCGGGCACCTGGGCCCGAACCTCGGCGTCGTCGAACTCACCATCGCGGTCCACCGGATCTTCGATTCCCCCCGCGACAGCATCGTCTTCGACACCGGGCACCAGTCCTACGTGCACAAGCTCCTCACCGGGCGCCAGGACTTCAGCACCCTGCGCCAGCAGGGCGGAATGTCCGGCTACCCGGACCGCGCCGAGTCCGAGCACGACATCGTCGAAAGCTCCCACGCCTCCTCCTCGCTGTCCTGGGCGGACGGGATCTCCCGCGCCCGCCAGCTCACCGGCGACGGCGACCGGTACGTCATCGCCATTGTTGGTGACGGCGCGCTGACCGGGGGCATGGCCTGGGAGGCCATCAACAACATTGCCGCGGACAAGAAGCGCCGCGTCGTGATCGTGGTCAACGACAACGGCCGCTCCTATGCCCCGACGGTCGGCGGTTTCGCGGATTACCTTGCCTCGCTGCGCCCCACGATCGATTCGCTCCGCGCCGCCCCGGCCTACGAGGGCACGCTGGACCTGTGGAAACGCCGGCTGCAAAACGGCGGCCCCGCGGGCCAGTTCACATACCGCAGCCTGCATGCCATGAAAAAGGGCATCAAGGACTGGTGGGCGCCGCAGGGCATGTTCGAGGATCTCGGGATGAAGTACATCGGGCCCGTGGACGGTCACGACCTCCAGGCCATGGAGCATGCGCTCTCCACTGCCAAGAACTATGCCGGCCCCGTGATCGTGCACGCCATGACCGAAAAGGGCCACGGCTACGCGCCCGCCCGTGCGCACGAGGCGGACCAGTTCCACGCCGTCGGCATCATCGACCCCGAGACCGGCGAGCCCACCGAGGCCGGCGGCGCGAAGTCCTGGACCGCCGTCTTCGCGGACGAGATCGCCGACATCGCGGACGAGCGGAACGACATCGTGGGCATCACCGGCGCGATGCTGATCCCCGTCGGGCTGCATAAGTTCGCCGCGCGCCACCCGGAGCGGGTGTTCGACGTCGGCATCGCCGAACAGCACGCCCTCACCTCGGCCGCCGGCATGGCCTTCGGGGGATTGCACCCCGTCGTGGCGGTCTACGCAACCTTCCTCAACCGCGCCTTCGACCAGCTCCTGATGGACGTCGCCCTGCACAAGGCCGGGGTCACCGTCGTCTTGGACCGCGCCGGCGTCACCGGACCCGACGGCCCCAGCCACCACGGCATGTGGGACATGGCCATGGTCCAGATCGTTCCCGGGCTGCACCTGGCCGCGCCCCGCGACGCCACCCGGCTCCGCGAGGAACTGCGTGAGGCGGTCGCCATCGAGGACGCCCCGAGTGTGATCCGCTACTCCAAGGGCACTGTGGGGGCCGAGGTCGAGGCCATCGAGCGGCTCAGCGACGGTGTTGACGTGCTGGCACGCCGCCCCGCCGGCTCCAGCGAAAACGACGTGCTGATTGTCAGCGTCGGCTCGATGTCCGAACTCGCGCTGGATGTTTCAAACCGGCTCGGCGCGCAGGGCATCAGCTCCACTGTGGTGGATCCCCGCTGGCTCCTGCCGGTCCGCAAATCCATCATCGCCCTCGCCTCCCACCACCGCCTCGTGATCTGCATCGAGGACGGGGTCCGCGCCGGCGGCGTCGGCTCCCGGATCCGCCAGGAAATGCGGGCCGCCGGGGTGGACACCGCCCTCAACGAGGTCGGCCTCCCGGTGGAGTTCCTGGACCATGGAACCCGCAAGCAGGTCCTGGAACGGGTCGGCCTGACCGCGCAGCAGATCACGCACGACGTCGTGGCGCAGGTCCTGGGAACCAAGGTGCCGTTCGCGCGTCCCCTCCCCGGCCAGGAACATCCCAGCACCGGCAGCCTGCCGATCCTGTGAGGATCCCTGTGAGGGCTCCCAAGGACCTGGCACCGGGCGACCTCGTGGTCTCCCGGAACCGGAAATGGAACGGCAAGGCCCACTGGGTGGTGCCCGGAACCTACCTCGGCGAGGACGCCCACGGCTGGTGGATCTTCCAGGGCACCAACGAGTTCTGCTCCCGCCCGGGCGCGGCGTTCTACGCCGCATCCGACGCCGTGCTGCTGGTCCCGCGCTCCGGCGAGTACGTGGCGACCTTCTACGACGAGGCCCATCCCGACGGGGTCCAGGTCTATGTGGATCTGGCGACGGAGCACGGGTGGAGGACGATCCGGCCGGGCGTCACCGAGTTCCACCTGATCGACATGGACCTGGACGTGATCCGGACCGCGGACCGCGGGGTGTACGTGGACGACGAGGACGAGTTCGCCACGCACCGGATCGAAATGGACTACCCCGCTGACGTGGTGGACCGGATCAGCGCCGCATCGGACCAGCTTTACCAGGCCGTCAAGGCACAACAGCCACCTTTCGACGGCTCAGACCGCGAATGGTTCAGGAGAGGACGGGCATGAGCGGAATTATCCGGGTTTACAAACGCAACGACGAAGGGGTCCTCGAGTTCAGGGAGGCCTGGTTCGACGAGGATTACAGCCAGTTCGTGATGAACCACGGCGTCGTGGGGCACCAGAGCAAGACCGACGAGACCGACGTCGCCGACGCCGCTGCTGCTGAGGGCCTGATGGACGCCTTCGCCGTGCAGTGCGCCGAAGACGGGTTCGCCGAAATCCCCGAGGAGGAGCAGTCCTGGGTAGTGGCCCAGTACGCCCTGAAGACCAAGGGCGGCACGGACCGGGACCGCTACCTTGAGGAAAAGGCCAAGGACGCCCTCATCAGCCACCTTGCCTGGCGCGGACTCGGGGTTGTGGACCGCTCGGAATTCTCCGACTCCAAGCTCAACATCTTCATCCTCACCCCGGACGTCAACAAGGCCGTCAATGCCATCAAGGTCTGCATCCGCGGCGAGGACCTCGACTTCACCAAACTGAGCATCGGCGCCGCCGCCTTCGGCGAGACGTCCTTTAAGCTCAAGTACGCCCCGAAGCCGGCCAACAGCTTCACGCTCTAGCTCCAACGGTTCCACCGGCGCGTTTCACATCAGTTTGGGGGGGACATCGACTGGAAGGGTTTCCACATGGCTGCACAATCCTTTGAACCAGGCCGTACGCCGCTGCCCCGGGGGATCGCTGCCCCGGCCCGCCGGTCCCTCGCCCACGCGGGGGTAGAGACCCTTGAGCAGGTGGCGGCGCTGGGACGGCTGGGCCTGGGGCGGATGCACGGCATCTGCCCGCGGACCCTGGCGCAGCTTGAGGATGCCCTGGACGAACGAGGGCTCGAACTGCCCGCGGGATAGCCGTCCCGGTCCCGGCCGGCAACTGCCCGCGGGATAGCCGTCCCGGTCCCGGCCGGCCGGCCAAACGCCGGCTGCCGGGCCTGCCGGGGGCCGCGCCTGGCCGTTATAGGCTGAACCCCATGACTGAATACCGCCGCGTAGGAAATTCCGGACTGACCGTCTCCGTCGTAGGACTTGGCTGCAACAACCTGGGCCGTTCCAGTACGGCGACCGAGTCACAGCAGGGGACCGACGCCGTCGTGCATGCGGCCATGGACGCCGGAATCACCTTCTTCGACGTCGCCGACAGCTACGGCCGGGAGCCGGGCCTCAGCGAGACAATGCTGGGCAGGGCGTTGCAGGGCCGCCGCGACGACGCCGTCGTCGCCACGAAATTCGGCCTGGACATGCGCGGGACCAACGGCAACGATTTCGGCGCCCGCGGCTCCCGCCGCTACATCATCAAGGCCGCCGAAGCCTCGCTGCGCCGCCTCGGGACAGACTGGATCGACCTCTACCAGTTCCACACTCCCGACCCGCTGACCCCGATCGAGGAGACTCTCGCCGCCCTCGACGAACTCGTCACCAGCGGCAAGGTCCGCTACATCGGCCACTCCAACCGCGCCGGCTGGCAGATCGCCGAGGCCGAATTCGTGGCCCGCGCCCGCGGGGGAGCACGCTTCATCTCCAGCCAGAACCACTACAACCTGCTGGACCGCCGCGCCGAGCTCGAGGTCACGCCCGCCGCCGAAGCCTACGGCCTGGGCGTCCTGCCGTACTTCCCGCTCGCCAACGGGCTGCTGACCGGCAAGTATGCCAAGGACACCGCCCCCGAGGGCTCGCGCCTCAGCCACACCCGCACCAACCTTGTGCACGACGCCGACTGGGAGCAGCTCGGTGCCTTCAGCGCCTTCGCCGCCGAACGGGGCCTGACGGAGATCCAGGTGGCGTTCTCCTGGCTCGCGGCCCAGCCCTCGGTCAGCAGCGTCATTGCCGGCGCCACCCGGCCCGAGCAGGTCCGGCAGAACGCCGCCGCCGTGGCCTGGATCCCCAGCGCCGCCGAACTTGCCGAACTCGACGACCTCTTCCCGCGCACACCGAAGGTGGCACTGTTCTAGATGGAGCTTCCTGAGCCGGCCGCCCCGGCGCAGACCGTGCTGATGGACGTCGACACCGGCATCGACGACGCCCTGGCCCTCGTCTACCTGCTGTCCCGGCCGGAGGTCCACCTCCAGGCCATCACCTGCACGGCCGGCAATGTTGGTGCCCGCCAGGTAGCGCTCAACAACCTGGCACTGCTTCAGCTGTGCGGGCGGCAGGGCGTCGAAGTGGCGATCGGTGCCGAGGTGCCGTTGGAAATCCCGCTGGTCACCACCGAGGAGACGCACGGGCCGCAGGGGATCGGCTACGCCGAACTTCCGGCGCCCGCACAGCAGATCTCGCCGCGCCACGCCGTCGACGTCTGGGTGGAGGAAGTCCGGGCGCACCCGGGGAAGATCACCGGGCTGATCACCGGCCCGCTGACCAACTTCGCCCTCGCACTGCGCCGCGAACCGGAACTGCCGCGGCTGCTCAAGGGCCTCGTCATCATGGGAGGGAGCTTCTACTACCAGGGCAACACCACGCCGACGGCGGAATGGAACGTCTCGGTGGACCCGCACGCGGCCAAGGAGGTCTTCGCAGCGTACCGCGGACTGCCGGAGGACAAGCTGCCGCTGGTGTGCGCGCTGGAAACGACGGAGCGGATTGAAATGCTGCCAGGACACCTGCGGCGCCTCGGCGAGGCCGCCGGGGCGGGGCCGGAACTGGTCCTCCCCGAGCAGCCGGAGGGCCTGCGCAGCAGCTCAGCGAACCCGCTCGTGGCCTGCCTGTCCGACGCGATCCGGTTCTACATGGAGTTCCACCGGCTCTATGAGCAGGGCTTTGTTGCCCACATGCATGACGCCTTCGCAGCCTGCGCCGCCATCGGACGCACCCCGTTCACCGCCCGCCTGGCCACCGTCGACGTCGAAACCGGCTCGCCCCTGCTGATCGGCACCACCGTCGCGGACTTCCGCGGTCTCTGGGGACTGCCGCCCAACGCCCGGATCGTCTCCTCCAACGACCCCGAACGTTGCTTCACGGAGCTGATTTCCTCGGTCGGGGCGCTGGCGCGGCGAATTCCGTCCGCCGGGACGTCCGCAACTGGTTAGGATGGTAGCTGCGCCGAGGTGACATAGGCGGACGTTGCAGCCCCCACCGAAGGACCACCCCCATGTCACAGCAGTCCCTGACCCTCCCCGCTGACGGCCCCGGGTCCGGCGCCGGCTCCGCCGCCGGCACAGCCAGAGCGCGGCGCAACCGCCGCGTGCTCGAACTCGCCGGTGCCGCTGCGATCGCGGGCACTTACGTCTTTCTTGTCCTGGCCCAGCCGGCGGACATCGCCAACGGCCCGGCCAGCTTCTCCGCGCTCGTGGCCCTGGGTGGGTTCTTCCTCGGCGCCGTGCTGCTGGTCGCCGCGGCGCTTCCGGTCCTCCCCACGTCCACGCTGGTGCTGATGCCGGTGGCGCTGGTCCTGAATGTGGTCCTGGGCCAGCTCATGGGCAGCACCGGTCTGCCGTTCTACTTCGATGCCATCGGCACGGTGCTGATCGCAGTGCTCGCCGGGCCGGCCGCGGGAGCCGCGACTGGCGCCCTCAGCAGCATCGTGTGGTCCTTCTTCAACCCGACCGTGCTGCCCTTCGCCGCCGGCGCAGCGCTGATCGGTTTCCTGGCAGGCCTGGCCGCCCGCGGCGGGCTCTTCCGCCGCTTCTACCTGGCACCCGTGGCCGGCTTCGTCACCGGCATCCTCGCCGGCGTCGTCTCCGCCCCGATCGCAGCCTTCGTCTTTGGCGGCACCGCGGGCGTCGGCACAGGAGCGCTCGTCAGCGCCTTCCGCGCCATGGGCGACACCCTGCTCGCAGCCATCACCAAGCAAGCGCTGGTCTCGGACCCGATGGACAAGGCCATCGTCTTCGCCATCGCCGCGATGCTGGTCTACGCGCTGCCGCGCCGCACCACCATCCAGTTCCCGTTCGTCCGGCGCTACCGGGTGCTCGCCGGCAAGGCTCCGGAAACGCCCGAAGCCTGAAGCGGACCCCCACCGGAATGCCCTCCACCCTTCACCCGCTGACGTCGCTGACGGCCGCGGGGTGCATTGCCGTGATCACGACGGCGGCAGGCGCCTGGCCGCTGTCCCTCGCGGTCGGCCTCGCGGCAGCCGTGCTGGCCGTGCGCGCCGGCGTTGGCCGCCGTGTGCTGGCGGCGGCTGCGGCGGTCCTGCTCCCGCTGGGGTTGTCGCTGCTGATGCTGCATGGGCTCTTTTTCCCGGAGGGCCGCACCGTCCTGGCCGCATGGGGCCCGGCGCGCGTCACGGCCGAAGGCCTCGCCTTCGCCCTCGAGTCGGGCACCCGCACGGGCGCCTGCGTTATGGTGCTGCTGCTTTTTTCCTTCACCGTGAGCGCCCCCGACCTTGTGGCGGCGCTGGCCGGGCGGGGGCTGCCGCCGCAGTTCGGCTTCGTCCTCGCCTCCGCGCTCACCCTCCTGCCGGCCATGGCCGGCAGGCTGGACAACATCAGGGCAGCACAGGAGGCGCGCGGGCTGGTGCTCCGCGGCGGCGTGCTGTCCCGGCTCGCCGGGGTACGGCTGCAGATGGTCCCCCTGGTGCTGGGCCTTATTGAGGACTCCGGGAGCCGGGCCCAGGCCCTGGAAGCACGCGGCTTCGGCGGCCCGGGCCCCCGGACCAGCTACCGCGAGGTGGCCGACCCTCCCGTCGGGCGCCGGTTCCGGGCCGCGCTGCTGCTGCTCGCCGCCGCAGCCGTGGCCCTCCGCCTCGCGGCCTCCTGGCCGGCAGCTGGGCCCTCGTGACCACTCCTGACCCCGACGGCACGATGGCCACTCCAGATCCCGCCGGCACGATGGCCACTCCAGATCCCGCCGGCACGATGGCCACTGACCCGATGGCTGGCGCCGTCCTTGCCGCCCGGATCGGCAGCTTCAGCTTCCACGGCGGGACGGCCCCCGCCCTGCGGGACGTGGATTTCAGCGCGCGGCCGGGAACCCTCACGGCGGTCCTGGGCGGTTCCGGCAGCGGGAAGACCACCTTCGGCAAGCTGCTGGCCGGCTGGCTCCGGCCCGGACCGGCCGGACGGCTCAGGGGTTCGCTCGCACTGGCCGGGGAACTGCTGGAGTTCCGGGGCGGCGAGGACGATCCCCGGATCAACCCCGCCGCATGGTCGGACCGGGTGGGCTACGTCCCCCAGGATGCGGCCGCCATACTCTCCACGGTCCGCTCCACCGTCGCCGAGGAACTTGCCTTCGGCCTGGAAAACCGCGGGACCCCGAGGGCCAGAATGTTCCGCGACGTGGCCGCTATCGCCGACCTGACCGGCCTCACAGCGCTCCTGGGCCGGGATCCCGCCACCCTGTCCGGCGGGGAACTGCGCCGGCTGGCCATTGCCTGCGCCGTCATCACCGGACCCGCGGTGCTGGTCCTGGACGAACCCCTGGCGTCCCTGGACGCCGCGGGTGTCATCGAGGTCCGGGGCCTGATCCGCCGGCTCACTGCCGCCGGCACCGCCGTCGTGGTGCTGAGCCAGGCAGCCGACGGCCTCGCACGCTCCGCCGCGCACTGGATCGTCCTTGACGGTGGCACCGCCACCGCCGCCGGCACCCCCCGGGCGCTGGTCCGGTCAGCGGAACTCGCCTGGACCGGGACGGTGCTGCCCGCGGTCACCAACACCGTGCCCGCCGTCCGGGCCCAGGGCCCGGTACCGGACGCAGTCCCGGTGCTGGAGCTGGAGGGCGTCGGGTTTGGCTTCCCCGGGGCCGGCGGAACTGCGGGTGAGCCGCTGTTGCGGGATCTGGGACTCACGGTGCGGCCGGGGGAGATCGTGGCCGTCACCGGCAGGAACGGGGCGGGCAAATCAACGCTGCTGCGCCATTTCAACGGACTGCTCCGTCCGGACACGGGGACGGTACGGGTCGCCGGAAAAAGCATCGCCGGTCTCCCGACAGGCAGGGTGGCCGCTTCGGTGGGGCTGCTCTTCCAGCACCCCCGCGACCAGCTGTTCGAGCGGACGGTCCTGCGTGAAGTCAGCTTCGGCCTGCGGCGGCTGCACGGAAGGGAAGCCGGCGCCCTGGCCCACGAGGCACTGGAGACCGTCGGGCTGTCCCGGGAGGCCGCCACCCACCCGGCCGAATTGCCCGCCTCGAAGCAGCGGCTGCTCGCCCTCGCCACTGTCCTGGCCCGCGGGCCGGCCGTGCTCGCCCTGGACGAGCCCACCGTGGGACTGGACCGGCATGGCCTCGAGCGGCTGGACCACGCCGTATCTGCCGCGGCGGCGCGGGGCGCCGCCGTCGTCCTGGTCACCCATGATGCCGCCTACGCCAGGGCCGCGGCGCACCGGGTCCTCGAGCTCGATGGCGGGTGCCTGCGGGAAGCCTGACGGGCAGGGGGCTTGGGACCCTACCGGGGAGCCGCCGGGTGGGTGAGCATGGGGCCATGGTCACTAAAGCAGGCACTGCCGCAATTACCGGGGTTCCGGCCGTCCTGACGATTTCGTCCGGGATCTGGCTGCTGGTCGGGGCAGTCGGCGCCGTCTGGTCGCTGCTGCGGCTCCTCCTCCTTCAGGTAATGGGCGGGATGCTCGAACCGGAGATGTACCTCCCGACCCTGGTGTTCTACGTTGGCGGTGCAGCCGTCTTTGTTACGGGCATTGTGTGCTCCGTGCTCCTGAGGCAGGGCCGGCGGCCGGCACGCATTGTGCTGTCGGCGTACACGGTGATTCTTCCGGCATTCTTCTACTGGCTGGGCGACCCGTCCGCAACTGCGGTGCCATGGTGGGAGGTGCTGCTCTCCACAGTCGGCGCGGTCGTCGTCATTGCGGTTCTTGCCACGGTGCTCATGTGGCTGCCGCCGGCCAACGCGTATTTCGCCGCCGGAGGTGCACCCGCGCTTGAGGCACCCGCCGGTTCGGCCGCCTCCGACCGCATGCCGGCGGCCGTGCTGGCGGCGGTCCGGATCCTGGTTGCCTCCGGCGTTATCGCCGCACTGGAGGCAGCTCTGGGGCTGCTCCTCCTGTCGGAAAGCATCGGTACTGAGGCGAAGACGACTCCGGCGCTGGTGCTCTATCTGACTCTGGCGTCCGCGGCTGTTGCAAACCTCGCCTGCGCGATGGCGGTCCGGCGGGGAAAGCCGGTCGTCCGGAGGGTCGCCACCGCCATCCCGGCGGTTGGTCTCACCCTCGTTGTGCTGGCTACGATCGCCGCCTATTCAAATGTGCCCGCCGGGAGCGCGGTAGCCGAGGCCGGAGTGCTGACGGCCATCCTCCTGACGGTCTTCTCCCAGGGGCTGCCGCTCCTCGGGAGCCTGGCCGCTGCGGTACTCCTCTGGCGCCCCTCTGCCAAGCGATACTTACGCCGCGGCGCCGAGGTCGCTCCGGCCGCCACCAGCGGATCCTGACAGGTACAGCCGGATCCTGACACATGCCCCGGGATCCTGGCCGCATATTCGGATCCTGACACGTGCCACGGATCCTGACACGGCTGCGCCGCCGCCCGCACCCCGGTTCAGGTGCGGACAGCGGCGCAGTTGCCGGTGCGGGCGCGGCTCAGGCGGCCGGTTCGGACGCCACGCCGGGTGCCAGGAACTTCCTGCCGTTGACCCGTTCGGAGGCGCCCACCCGGTCAAGGTACGGGGTGATGCCGCCGAGGAACATCGGCCACCGCGCGCCGAGGATCATGCAGAGGTCAATATCCTCGGGACCGGCCACCACGCCTTCGTCCAGCATGAGCCCGATCTCCTCGGCGAGGGCGTCCTGGGTGCGGCGCAGCACCTCCTCGCCGGTGGACGGTGTGTTGCCGAACGACATCAGCGCCAGCGTCTCGGCGGGGATGAACGGTTTGCCGTCCGGACCCTGCTCCGGCGTCCCGTTGGGTGCGGCCCAGATGGACTTCACCCCATTGTCGATCAGCTTCTGCAGGTTCTGCGAGACCGTGAAGCGGCCGGGGAACGCCGCGTGCAGGGATTCCTGGACGTGCTGGGCAACGGGCAGCCCCACCATGGCGCCGAGGACGAAAGGTGTCATCGGCAGGCCCATCGGGCGCAGCGCGTTGTCCGCGACGTCGGCGGGGGTGCCCTCGTCGAACGCGGCCGTCACTTCGCCCATGAGGCGCAGCAGGAGGCGGTTAACCACGAACGCCGGGGCGTCCTTGACGAGCACGGCGGACTTCTTGAGCCCCTTGGCGAGCTCGAACGCGGTGGCGAGCACGGCGTCGTCGGTCTTCGGCGCGCGGACGATCTCCAGCAGCGGCATCACGGCGACGGGGTTGAAGAAGTGGAAGCCGATCAGGCGCTCCGGGTGCTCCAGGTCCCCGGCCATGGCGGTGACGGACAGCGAGGAGGTGTTGGTGGCGAGGATGCACTCGGGTGAAACGATGGCCTCGACCTCCTTGAAGACCTGCTTCTTGACGTTGAGCTCCTCGAAGACCGCCTCGATGACGAAGTCGGCGTCGGCGAAGACCTCCTTCGACACGGATCCCGTGACGAGCGCCCGGGTCCGGTTGGCGGCGTCGGGGCTGATCCGGCCCTTCTGCAGCAATTTGTCCACCTCGGCGTGCACGTAGCCCACGCCCTTGTCCACACGGGCCTGGTCGATGTCCGTCATCACCACGGGCACCTTAAGCTGGCGGGCGAAGAGCAGCGCGAGCTGGCCGGCCATCAGGCCTGCGCCGACGACGCCGATCTTGGTCACCGGACGGGCGAGCTTGCGGTCGGGGGCGCCGGCGGGGCGCTTGGACCGGCGCTGCACGAGGTCCAGGAAGGCGTAGACGGTGGAGCGGAATTCATCGGTCTGCATCAGGTCCGCGAGGGTTTCGCATTCCAGTTCCGCGGACTGGGCCTGTGTCAGCGTCCGGTTTGCTTCCATGACCTCGAGGACCTTGGCCGGCGCCGGGGAGGCGTTGGAGGTCCGGGCCTCCACGAGGGACCGTCCGGCGGCGATGGCGGCGGCCCAGCGGCCAGCGACCTCCGGGGCGGCAGGATCGACGGCGTTGGCACGTTCCGGGGTCACGGCGCCGGCGATGACCTGCGCGGCCCAGGCGACGGACTGCTCCACGAAGTCGGCCGGCTCGAACAGGGCGTCCGCGACACCGAGTTTGAAGGCCTGCGGCCCGGTGAGGGTGCGGTTGTTGCTGAGCGGGTTCTCGATCATCACCTTGACGGCGTTTTCGGGGCCGATCAGCCGCGGCAGGATGTACACGCCGCCCCAGCCCGGGATGAGGCCGATGAACGCCTCGGGCAGGGCCAGCGCGCCAGCGCCGGTGGACACCGTGCGGTAGGTGGACTGCAGGGCGATCTCCAGCCCGCCGCCCAGGGCCACTCCGTTGATGAAAGCGAAGCTGGGGACTCCCAGGTCCGCCAGGGTGCCGTAGACGTCGTGGCCGAGCTGGGCCATCCAGAGCCCGTGCTCCCGGCCGGTGATCGACTTCACCGTGGACAGGTCGGCGCCGGCGACGAGGAAGTAGGGCTTCCCGGTGACGCCCACGCCCACGATCTCGCCGCGGGCGGCGCGCTCCTTGAGCCCTTCCAGGACGGTGCCGAGCTCGACCAGGGTGTTCGGACCCAGGGTGGTGGGCTTGGAATGGTCCAGGCCGTTATCCAGCGTGACCAGGGCGAAGGTGCCGGGGCTCCGGCCGTCAACGGCCGGCAACTCAATGTCCTGGACGTAGGAGTGGGTGACGGTCTCGTTCGGGAAGAGGTCGGCAAGCTTGCGGAAATCTGCGGCGCTCATGCTGCGGCTCCAGTCTCGGTGGTGGTGGGGGCAGTGCCAGTGGCGGGGGCTTGGTGGAGGGCAAGGCTGTAGTCGGCGTGGTGCGGGTTTTCCCAGATCACGGTGGCGCCCATGCCCAGGCCAATGCACATTGTCGTCATGCCGAAGCGGACCGTGGGGTCCTCCTCGAACTGGCGGGCCAGCTGGTTCATCAGCCGCACGCCGGAGGAGGCGAGGGGATGCCCGACGGCGATCGCCCCGCCATAGCGGTTGACGCGGGGGTCGTCATCCGCGATGCCGAAATGGTCCAGGAAACTGAGCACCTGGACGGCGAAGGCCTCGTTGATTTCGAACAGTCCGATGTCCGCGATGCCCAGCCCGGCGTTCTTGAGGGCCTTTTCGGTGGCCGGGACCGGGCCGATGCCCATGGCTTCCGGTTCGACGCCGGCGAAGGCGTAACTGACCAGCCGCATCTTCACCGGCAGGCCAAGTTCCTCGGCGGCGTCGGCGGAGGCCAGCAGGGCGGCGGTGGCGCCGTCGTTGAGGCCGGCGGCGTTTCCCGCCGTGACCCGGCCGTGGGCGCGGAACGGGGTCTTCAGCGCGGCGAGGTCTTCCACCGAGGTGCCCGGGCGCGGCGGCTCATCCACCGTGTTCACGGTCCAGCCCTGGCCCGGCTTCATCGTGGCGACGGGCACCAGGTCCGGCTGGATCTGGCCCTGGGCGTAGGCCGCGGCCAGTTTGTCCTGGGAGGCGACGGCGTACGCGTCGGTCCGGGACTTGGTGATGGCCGGGAAGCGGTCGTGCAGGTTTTCTGCGGTGTTGCCCATGTTCAGGGCGGCCGGGTCCACGATCCGTTCGGACATGAAGCGCGGATTGGGGTCCGCGCCGGCGCCCATGGGGTGGTTGCCCATGTGCTCCACGCCGCCGGCGATCACGACGTCATAGGCGCCGAAGCCGATCCCGCTTGCCGTGGTGGTGACGGCCGTCATGGCACCGGCGCACATCCGGTCGATCGCAAAGCCCGGCACGGTCCGCGGTAGTCCGGCCAGCAGGGCGGCGGTGCGGCCGATGGTCAGGCCCTGGTCGCCGGTCTGCGTCGTCGCCGCGACGGCGACTTCGTCGATCCGTTCGGCCGGCAGGGACGGGTTGCGGCGCATCAGTTCTCGGATGCATTTGACGACGAGGTCATCGGCGCGCGTGCCTGCGTAGATGCCCTTCTCGCCGGCCCGGCCGAAGGGGGTGCGGACGCCGTCGACGAAGACGACCTCGCGGATGGCACGGGGATTCGCGCTGCTGCGTTGTCCGCTGCTGTGTTCTTCGCTGGGGCGGGGCTGGCTCACGTGTTACTCCTCATCGAGACATGGGTGCCGGATCCGTGCCCCGGGCGCAAAGCGTCAGGGGCAGCAGGCTTCCGGGCGACATCAGACAACATGTTACTCGCCGGTAACATAGCTGGCAAGGAGTCGGGTGGCGCGCCGCCGGAAGTTCCGCGGGCTGGGCTTGGGCCCGGGCTTCGGCCTGGAGCCGCCCGCCTGGAGCTTGGCCTGAGCCTGAGCCTGAGCCTGGGCCCGGAGCAGGAGCAGGAGCCGGAGCTCGAGCCGGCCCGGCGCCTAGTGCGCCGTGTCTGGCGCCGCCCCGGCTGTCGCGTCGGACGCTGTGGCGGCGGCAACTGCGTCAGGCACCGCTTTGGCTTCCTTGGCGGGCAGCGGCTGCGGGTTCAGGAACGCTTCGGCGATCAGCGGTGCGACGAGTTCAATCTGCCACTGGCGGGCACCCAGGTTCGCCAGTTCCTCCGCGATGCCTTCCTCGCTGGGCTCCAGCGGCGGACGCCAGGAGACGCGGCGAAGGTAGTCCGGCGTCAGCAGGTTCTCCACCGGCATGTTCAGTTCCTCGGCCTTGGCCTGCAGCAGGGGCCGGGCGGTGGCGAGCCGGGCGGCCGCCTCCGGGTCCCGGTCGGCCCACACGCGCGGGGGCGGGGGAGCGTTGGTGGGCAGGTGCAGGGGCGGGAGTTCCTCGAGGCTCCGGGCGGTGCTGATGCAGCGCAGCCAACGCGGCGCCTCACGTTGCGCTGCGCGGCCGTGGAAGCCCTTGGTGCCGAGCAGCTGCGGCACGGTGGTGGGCATGGCCTTGGCTGCGGCGACGAGGGCGGAGTCGGGGATCAGCCGGCCGGGCGCGACGTCGCGCTTCTGGGCCAGGGAGTCGCGCTCGAGCCACAGTTCGCGGACTGCCGCCAGCTGGCGGCGGTCGCGGATCTGGTGCAGCCCGGAGGTTTTGCGCCACGGGTCCACGCGGGGAGGGGCCTGGCCGGCTTCGAGGATGGCGGCGAATTCCTGTTCGGCGTAGTCCAGCTTGCCGTCGGCCACGAGGAGCTCGATGAGTTCCTCGCGCAGTTCGGTGAGGACCTCGACGTCGAGGGCCGCGTAGCGCAGCCAGGGTTCCGGCAGCGGCCGGGTGGACCAGTCGGCGGCGGAGTGTTCCTTCGCGAGGCCAAAGCCCAGCAGCTGTTCGATCACCGCGGCGAGTCCGACGCGGGGCAGCCCGGCGAGGCGGGCGGCGAGCTCGGTGTCAAAGAGTTTGTCCGGCCACATGCCGAGTTCGGAGAGGCAGGGCAGGTCTTGGCTGGCGGCGTGCAGGATCCATTCGACTCCGCGCAGGGCGTCGTTGACGATGCCGAGGTTTTCGAAGGGTTCCGGGTCGATCAGCCAGGTTCCGGAACCTTCGCGGCGGATCTGGACCAGGAAGGCGCGCTGGCCGTAGCGGAAACCGGAAGCGCGTTCCGCGTCCACGCCCGCGGGGCCGTGGCCCGCGGCGAGGGCCGCGGCGCAGCGTGCCAGCCCGGACGGGGTTTCAATGACGAGCGGCACGCCGTCGCGGGGGGCATCGAGGTCGATGACCTCGGGGACCAGGCTGTCGAAGCCGTCCACCGCGATGTGGGCTGTCGTGTCAGCGGCCTCTGTTTTGCTTTGCACGGTTTTGCTTTGCACGGCGCCGGCCGTGGTGATTTCCGGAATATGAGGGGTCATGATGAGTTCAGTTTACCGACAACACGGTGCTGGGGGCCGCGCCTTCGCTAAAACGCGGCTGATTTCCGCGGGGCGCGGATTCCAACTCAGCCCTGTCCCCGGCGCCAGCGCGGCAGCGGAGTGACGCCTTCGGGCAGCGGGGGAAGGCCGGCAAAGGTGCCGACCATGTCCGACCACGCCTCGAGGTGCGAGGTGATGTCGGGGGTGGCCGGCGTCCAGGAGGCCCGGAGCTCGATGTCGATCGAGTTGGGCCGGTCCGCGAGGGTTCCGAAGCTTTCGGAAAGCACCCGCGTTGCGGTGCCGCCGGCGGAGCGGTACGGCGCGGCGTGGCTTTCGAGGGCTTCGACGAGCCACGCCCAGGCGACGGTGCCGAGCATTTCGTCATTGCCCATTTCCGGTTCCAGCTGGGCGCGGATGTAGGTGACGATCCGGAATTCGCCCTCCCAGACCGGAGAGCCGTCGGGATCGTGCAGCAGGATGAAGCGGCCGGTGGCCAGCTCGACGTCGTCGCTTCCGGTTGCGCGTGCCAGGGCCGCGGCCGCCGGGCCGTGGACCGCCCCGGAGGGTGTCGGTTCGCCGGGGGCGACGACTTCCGCCCCGAGCGCGACGGCGAACGGTGCCAGCCGTGCGGGCGCCGGAATCTCCTCCAGGCGCAGTTCACTCCGGGTTCGTGCTTGCCGAAGGGTACCCAGGGCAAAGAGAAAATCTGCCGGAACCTGATCGAGTGCGTTCACAATGGAAGATTATGCAAGGGGCGCTGCCAAGCCCGGCAGGCTCGCCGCCGCCGCCCGCTCCGGCTTTCGCCGGGCGGGCAGGGCGGTCGTCCGGCCGCCTGGTTCAGCCTGCCGCGAGCTCGTGCTTGATGGCGGCGATGAAGGTATCAACGTCGTCCTCGGTGGTATCGAAGGAGCACATCCAGCGGACCTCGCGGGCCGCCTCGTTCCAGTCGTAGAACCGGAACGACTCGCGCAGCCGGTCCGCCACGCCGGCGGGCAGGATCGCGAACACGCCGTTGGACTCGGTCTTCTGGCTCAACTTGACGCCGGGGATGGCCTCGACGCCGGCACGAAGCCGGGCCGCCATGGCGTTGGCGTGCGAGGCGGAACGCAGCCAGAGGTCGCCCTCGAGCAGGGCGATGAACTGGGCGGACATGAACCGCATCTTGGAGGCCAGCTGCATGTTCATCTTGCGCAGGTAGATGAGCCCCTGGGCCGCCGCCGGGTTCAGGGCGACGACGACCTCGCCGAAAAGCAGGCCGTTCTTGGTGCCGCCGAAGGAGAGGATGTCCACGCCGGCGTCGCGGGTGAACGCCCGCAGCGGCACATTCAGGTGGGCGGCGGCATTGGCCAGCCGGGCGCCGTCCATGTGCAGCTTCATGCCCTTGGAATGGACATGCTCGGCGATGGCGCGGACCTCCTCCGGCGTGTAGCAGGTGCCAAGTTCCGTGGTCTGGGTGATGGACACGGCCAGCGGCTGCGCGCGGTGCTCGTCGCCCCAGCCCCAGGCTTCCTTGTCGATCAGCTCGGGGGTGAGCTTGCCGTCTTCCGTCGGGACCTGGAGCAGTTTGATGCCGCCGATCCGCTCCGGCGCGCCGTTCTCGTCCATGTTGATGTGGGCGGTGGAGGCGCAGACCACGGCGCCCCAGCGCGGCAACAGGGACTGCAGCGAGAGCACGTTGGCGCCGGTGCCGTTGAAGACCGGGAAGCATTCGATCCCTTCGCCGAAGTGCCGTTCCATCAGCTGCTGCAGCCGGGCGGTGTAGGCGTCTTCGCCGTAGGAGACCTGGTGGCCGCCGTTGGCGGCGGCCAGGGCTGCCAGCACCTCAGGGTGGACGCCTGAGTAGTTGTCCGAGGCGAAACCGCGGACGGAGGGATCGTGGAGCCGCACCGCGGTGCTGGCAGGGGCGGTTTCAACTGTGCTTGTCATCGATTTGCTCACGCTTTCAGTCTAAGGAGGTCCGGGGCCAGGTTCATCCTGGACTCAGTGCCCGGACCCGGGAACCAGCAGCAGCCGCTGGCCGTTGAGGTCCGCCGCGGGGGAGGCGAAGAGTCCGACGGCGGCAGCGGCCAGTTCCTCCACGTCCGTGAATCCGGGGAAGGCGCGGTCCGGGGATTTCGCCCGCATGGCCGCGTCCACGAGGGCTTTCACCACGAAGACCACGGCGGCGCTGTGCTGTTCGGTGGGGATGCGCTGTTCCGAGGTGTCTTGCTTCCGGCCCGACTGGGCGCGGTGGAAGCCGTCGGCGACGGCCAGGGTCCACGCTTCGGCGGCGGCTTTGGCGGCCACGTAGCTGGCGCCGCCCGCCGTCGGCTTGGCCACGGCGGTGGAGGAGACCATGGCGAAGCGCCCGGTGTCCGAGGCGGCGAGGTCGTCGTAGAAGACCCGGGTGACGTTCCGCAGCGTGGTGATGGCGCCGCGTTCCAGGAACTCCCAGTCCTCGTCGCTCTGGTCCGTGATGCCCTTGGCGCCGCGCCAGCCGCCAACCAGGTGGATGACGCCGTCGACGGCCGCGCTTGTCTCGGCTCCGTCGGGCTGTGCCCCTGTTCCGGCCGCGCCCGACTCGGCCGCGCCCGACTCGGCCGAGCCCGACTCGGCCGCGCCTGGCTGGGTCCCGTCGGCTGGGGCCCCTGTCCCGGCGAGCAGGGCGTGGATGGTGGCGTGCAGTGACCGGACGTCTGCCAGGTCCGCGAGGTCGCAGACGAGCGGCGTGACGCCTGGGCCGGCTTCCGCGGCGGCCGCCTCGATCCGGGGCCCGTCGGAACCGACCGTGAAGACCCTGTGCCCGGCGTTGCGCAGCGCACGGGCGGCGGCGATCCCCGAGGGGCCGCTGCCGCCCGTGACCAGCACGTTCAGCCTGCGTCCGGTGCTCATCCGGCGTTCATGGCCGTGTTTGCCGCGCCGGCCGCCCTGCCGGCGGAGGGGCCAGCCTCAGTCGTTCCGGTGATGCCGGCGGTGGATTCGATCACGGGGCGCATCTTCTTTTCGAGGGCCTCGTAGAACATGGACAGCGGGAATTCGTCGTCGAGGACCTGGTCGGTCAGGCCGCGCGGGGGACCGGCCAGCGGCAGCGCGTCCGGCCCCTTGGCCCAGACGGACGCCGGGTTGGGTGTGAGGGTGCCGGAGATCAGATCGTACGCGGCCAGCCAGTGCGCCATCTTCGGGCGGTCGATCGAGCGCCAGTAGAGCTCCTCGATCTTTGCGCCGAGTTCAACCACGACGTCGGCGGCTTCGTCCCAGTCGATGCTGAGCTTGCTGTCGGTCCAGTGCAGGACGTGGTGCTGGTGCATCCAGGCGAAGAGCAGCTGGCCGCCGAGGCCGTCGTAGTTGCGGACGCGGCTGCCGGTGATGGCGAAGCGGAAGATCCGGTCGAAGATGACCGCGTACTGGACCAGTTTGGCGTGCCGGCGTGCCTCCGGGTCGGCGTCCTCGTCCTTTTCGATCTTCACCGCTTCGCGGAATGCGGTCAGGTCGCAGCGGAGTTCCTCGAGCGAGTAGAGGAAGTACGGCATGCGCTGCTTGATCATGAACGGGTCGAACGGCAGGTCCCCGCGCATGTGGGTGCGGTCGTGGATGAGGTCCCACATAACGAAGGTTTCCTGCGTCAGCTCCTGGTCTTCCAGCAGGGCTGCGGCGTCCTCGGGCAGCTGCAGCGAGGTGATGTCTGCGGCGGCCCGCAGCACGCGGCGGAAGCGGGCTGCCTCGCGGTCGGCGAAGATGGCGCCCCAGGTGAAGGTGGGTGTTTCGCGTACGGCGACGGTCTCCGGGAACAGCACCGCGGAGTTGGTGTTGTAGCCGGGGGTGAAGTCGAGGAAGCGGATCGGGACGAAGAGCCTGTTGGAGTATTCGCCCTGCTCCAGGCCGGCGATGAACTCGGGCCAGATGACTTCGATCAGCACGGCTTCGACCAGGCGGTTGCTGCTGCCGTTCTGCGTGTACATCGGGAAGACCACCAGGTGCTGCAGGCCGTTCGCCCGGTGCTGCTGCGGCTGGAATGCCTGCAGGGAGTCCAGGAAGTCGGGCACGCCGAAGCCGCTGTCGGCCCAGCGGGCGAAGTCGGTGACCAGCAGTCCGAGGTAGCCGGCGTCGTGCGGGAGGGCCGGGGCGAGGGCGCTGATGGAGTCCGTGATGGTGCGGACATACCCGGCGGCGGCCTCGTGGCTGGCGGTCTCCGGGACGGAGCCGTCCTGGACCTGGAGGGCCTGCAGCGCGGTGGCGGCAGCCTTGAGCTCCAGCCACTCCGGGGAGCTGGCGGAGATCGGGGCAGTGGTGGTGATAGCGGTGGTAGTCATCGTCAGCGGGCGCCTTTCTGTTTGCTGGGAGCGTCGCTCTTCAGCGTCTATACCGAGCGTAGCAAGCAAACAGGAACTCTAATGCAAAATTGGCTTGAGCATAAGAAACTCTGAGGCAAGTGGTGGGCGCAGCCCGTGCCAGGTCCAGCAGGCGCATGGCTTCCGCCGGAACGGCACAGGACCCCGGCCCGGCGCCGCTGCTGCGGTGCCGGGCCGGGGTCCCATTTGACCTGCATTGACCGGGGTCCTGCATTGACCTGCAAGGAATAGACCGGGCGGCGGACTACTGTCCGGCGTCGTCTGCCGAAACCAGCTTCAGTGAGACGGAGTTGATGCAGTAACGCTGGTCCGTCGGGGTTCCGTAGCCCTCACCCTCGAACACGTGGCCAAGATGGGAATCACAACTGCCGCAGCGGACTTCGACGCGTTCCATGCCCAGGGTCCGGTCGTGGATGTACCTGACGTTGCCTTCCGCGAGCGGGGCCCAGAACGACGGCCAGCCGCAGTGCGAGTCGAACTTTTCCTGGCTCGTGAAGAGTTCGGCGCCGCAGGCACGGCACTGGTACACACCGGAGGTGTGGGTGTCCCAGTATTCGCCGGTGTAGGGCCGCTCGGTTCCGGCCTGGCGCAGCACCCGGTACTCCTCCGGCGTTAGTTCCTGGCGCCACTGCTCGTCGGTCTTCTCGACGGGCGGGTTTCCGGCCCCCTGGGAGACGTTTTCAGCGGCGGCGCGGGGCGCGCCGTCGGCCGCCGGGGCCGTGACGGGAGTGACTTTTGGCCTGTTGCTAAAGATGCTCATAGCCTGAACAACGCTTAGGAGTCCCCGATAAATCCCGATCCGGCGTACAGATGCAGGACCGGCAGGCCCAGCTTGTCCTGCGCCTTGGTGGCCCAGTCCGTATGGAAAGTATCTGCGACGGCATGCGGGCGGGTGATCACCACGGCCTGCCCGGCGCCGAGTTCCTTGACCCGGGCGACCATTCCGTCGACGGCGCCGCCCTCGACAATTTCTCCGGTGACGCCGCTGCCGAGTCCGGCCAGCGCAGCGAGCGAGGCGGCCAGGGTCTCGGCTGCCTCGGCACGTTCCCCGGCGGGGTCGGCGTGTGCCGTCAGTTCACGGAAGGCCTTGGAGATTTCCAGCAGGGACAGATTCTCCAGGAAATCCACCAGGAGGTGCCGTTCCGTGCTGGCCGGAACCAGGACCACCAGCGGGGTATCACCCCCGGCAATCAGGGTTTCGATGTTGACGCGGTCGTCCGCGCCGAGGGGCTCTTCTGTCAAGATGACGATTGGATCACTCATGCTCCCCAGCCTAGTCGCGCGCCGGTACGCCCGCATGGATTGTGGCCTCAAGTGGCCGCCTGTGGCCGGGATGAAAGTTCCGGGGACGGTTCTGCAGCCCCCGGTGGCCGTCGGCAGGACCCTCCGCCGGCGGGTACGGAGCCCGCCGGATGCCACTGTGTGCGAGGAGTTCGGTAAGAATGGTGCCATGGCTTCCTCCCTCCGACTCCTGCCGGACCCACGCCGGATCTCCGCCGCCCGCGCTGCCCGCGCCGCCGCTGCCGCCGCTGCCGATGTTTCGTCCGCCGCTGCCGATGTCTCGGTCAAGGGCAGCGCCAAATGGGCCCTTGCCGGCATCGTTGGCGGCAGCGCCGCGGCCGGGCTGCTGGCCGCCGGTTCCTCCGCCCTCGCCCTCTATTTCGCCCGCCGTGTCATTACTCCGGCCCGGGTCAGGGAGGAGGACCAGGAGGTGCTCGCTGTGATCCGGGGCGGGCACGGCCTGCGGCTGATTCTGGCGGCCACGCCGGAGGTCACGGTCGAGGGCGTCTACGGATTCTTCTTCGACGGCGGCCGGGGGCACGCCAGGATCGGCCGGGTCGTCTCCTATTCGCCGGCGGAGCGCACGGTGGAGCGCGAAGTCGAGGCCGTTTACAGCGGCGATCTCCGCAAGGCGCGCCGCGGCTACTGGAGTGGAGCCGCGTACCCGGATCCGGCAAGCATCGGCCTGGCCTCCGAAGAAGTGGACATCGACGTCGACGGCGGGACGGCGCCGGCGTGGCTGGTCCGCGCCCCGCAGGAGTCCGGCATCTGGGCGATTATGGTGCACGGCCGCGGCGCGAGCCGGCAGGAATGCCTGCGGGCGGTCCGGACGGCCCGGGACGTGGGCATGTCCAGCCTGTTGATCACGTACCGGAATGACGGCCAGGCGCCTTCGGCGCAGGACGGGCGCTACGGTCTCGGATCCACCGAATGGCGCGACGTCGAGGCGGCCATCGGCTTTGCCCTCGAGCACGGTGCGAGCGAAGTGGTGCTCTTTGGCTGGTCCATGGGCGGTGCCATCTGCCTCCAGACCGCCGACCTGTCCCGCTACCACCCCCTGATCCGGGCGATCGTGCTGGACGCACCGGTCATCAACTGGGTGAATGTGCTGGCGCACCACGCCGAGCTCAACCGGATTCCCTCCGCCGTGGGCCGCTACGGGCAGCTGATGATGAGCCACAAGCTGGGCCGGCGGCTTACCGGCCTCGCGGCCCCCGTGGACCTCAAAGCGATGGACTGGGTTTCCCGGGCGGTGGAACTGCGGACGCCGACCCTGATCATCCACAGTGTCGACGACGAATACGTCCCCTACGGCCCGTCCGCCGCCCTGGCCGAAAAGAACCCGGAGATGGTCACCTTCGAGACCTTCGACCGTGCACGGCACACCAAGGAATGGAACGTGGATCCGGAACGCTGGGAGCGGCTGGTCATGGCTTGGCTCGGGCAGCAGCTCGCGCCCCGCCCGAACCCGGGCCAGTCGAACCCGGAACAGCCCTAGGCAGGGAAGGCAACTTCCCGGAGTCCGCTCCGGGGAGCGCAGCTCACCGGGAGCCGGGCCCGGATTAGTTCCGGCCGGTGCCAATCCGCGCGGTCCGCGCCCCGGTGAGCCGGATCAGTTCGGCCGGGCTCAACTCGATGTCCAGGCCGCGCCGCCCGCCTGAGACCAGGATCGTGTCCAGCCCCAGGGCGCTGTCGTCCACAACGGTGGGGGAGGGCTGCCGCTGGCCCAGCGGGGAGATGCCGCCCAGCACATAGCCGGTGCGGCGCTGCGCTGTTGCCGGATCCGCCATCGCCGCCTTCTTGCCGCCCAACGCGGCCGCGATTGCCTTGAGGTCCAGATTCCCGCTCACCGGCACGACGCCGACCGCAAGGCGGCCGTCGACGTCGACCATCAGGGTTTTGAACACCCGGGCCGGATCGATGCCCAGCACCTCCGCTGCTTCCAGGCCATAGCTGGCGGCCGCCGGGTCGTGACTGTAGGGGTGGGCAACGAAAGGAACCCCGGCGGCCGCCAGTGCTGCGGTGGCCGGCGTTCCCTGTGAGGCCTGCTTGCGTGCCATTTTGACCGGATATCCGGGTGGTGTCCGGCCCGGGTCAGGACTGCTGCGGGAGGGCAGCAACCTTGCGCTTGATCCGGCCCAGCATCGCCGTCATCCCGCGCATGCGCAGCGGCGTGATGGCCCGGGTGAGGCCCAGCAGCTCCGGCATGTCGTCCGGTACGGCCAGGATCTCCGCCGGGCTCAGCCCGTCGAGGCCTTCGTGCAGCACACTTGCGAAGCCGCGGGTGGTGGGGGCTTCGGGGGGCGCCTTGAAGAAAAGCCGGACGCTGCGGGCCGCACCGCCGTCGGACTGTTCCGTTTCAATGGTCAGGTACAGCGGCGACTGGCACTCGACCACCTGTTCCATCAGCTCCGGGTGGTCCTTGAGCCGGTCCGGGAGTTCCGGGAGCTCACGGGAGAACTCCAGCAGCAGCTGGAGCCGCTCGGGTTCGGTTACGGCCTGGAAGTCATCAACAATTTCCGCGAGTGCGGCGGGGAGGGCAGAAGTATTCATCCCTCCCAGCTTACGCACGCGCGGCGATTGTGTCCCGGTGTCCCATGGACTGGGGGCACGCGGCGGAGGCTACTTGGCCGCCGGCACCGTGCCGCGCTCGGCGCCCTTGACGATCGGGGCGCGGACGGCATTGCCCCACTCGGTCCACGAGCCGTCGTAGTTACGGACCGAGTCGAAGCCCAGCAGGAACTTCAGCGCGAACCAGGTGTGGCTGGAACGCTCGCCGATGCGGCAGTACGCCACAACGTCGTCGCCCTCCATCAGACCGGCCTCGCCCAGGTACAGCGCCTCAAGTTCGGGGCGCGTCCGGTAGGTGCCGTCCTCGGCCGCCGCGCGGGCCCACGGGATGGAGGCGGCGGTGGGGATGTGCCCGCCGCGCAGCGCGCCTTCCTCGGGGTAGGCGGGCATGTGCGTGCGCTGGCCGGTGTACTCCTCGGTGGAGCGGACATCGATCAGCGGCTTGCCGAAGTGCGCCAGGACGTCTTCCTTGAAGGCGCGGATCGGGGCGTCGTTGCGCTCGACGACGGGGTACTCGCCGGGGTTGGTGATGGTCTTGTCCGTGGTGATGGGGCGGCCCTCGGCGATCCACTTGTCCCGGCCGCCGTCGAGCAGCCGGACGTCCTTGTGGCCGAAGAGCGTGAAGACCCAGAGGGCGTAGGCCGCCCACCAGTTGGATTTGTCGCCGTAGATAACGACGGTGCTGTCGCGCGAGATTCCTTTGGCCGCGGCGAGGGCGGCGAACGCTGCGCCGTCAATGTAGTCGCGGGTGACCTCGTCGTTCAGGTCCGTGTGCCAGTCGATCTTCACCGCGCCGGGGATATGGCCAACCTCATAGAGCAGCACGTCCTCGTCGGATTCCACCAGCACGAGCTTGCCGTCCTGAAGGGCGCCGGAGTCGATGGCAGCCGCCAGCCATTCGGTGGAAACGAGACGCTCGGGGTGGGCGTAGGCGGCGAACTTCTCGTTCTGCTCAACGGGGTAGGGCATGGCGATGGCCTTTCACTGAAACGGTCAGGGACCGGGCCATGGAATGGGATGGAAGGTCAAATGCGGCGCCGGACCTTCCTCCACACTAGCCACGCCCCGCCGGGATTGCGTCACCGGGTTCACGCTCGGAAATATGGTCTTCGTCACGTGCTGTCGTCCGGCCCCACGTCGCCACACCGGCTGTCCGCGCATTGCCGGTATTCTGTCTGGGGACAAGAGACCAGCAGAACGGACCACCTTGGTACAGATCGAACAGCTCGCCGCCCGCACCCCGGCAGTTTCAGTGGATGAACTCCTCAACGGTTTTTATCCGTCGCCGCGCTTCGGTGAGGTTTCGTTTTCCAGCTACCGGCCGGATCCGTCCCAGCCGAGCCAGGCAAATGCGGTCCGGGCCCTGGAAAGTTTCGCGGCGAACGTCGGCGCCCGCGACGGCGATGGGCTCTTCAAACGCCTCTTCGGCAAGAAGGACATGTCCCGTGCCGGCATCTACCTCGACGGCGGCTTCGGCGTCGGCAAGACCCACCTCCTGGCCTCGCTGTGGCACGCCGCCCCAGGGCCCAAGGCCTTCGGCACCTTCGTCGAGTACACCAACCTGGTCGGAGCGCTGTCCTTCCGCAAGACCGTCGAGGCCCTGAGCCACTACAAGCTGGTCTGCATTGACGAATTCGAGCTCGATGATCCGGGCGACACCGTCCTGATGTCCCGGCTCATGCGCGAACTGGCCGACGCCGGCGTCAAGCTCGCGGCCACCTCCAACACCCTGCCGGGTTCCCTCGGCGACGGCCGCTTCGCCGCTGTCGACTTCGCCCGCGAAATCCAGGTGCTGGCGGACCAGTTCGACGTCGTCCGGATCGACGGTGAGGACTTCCGCCACCGCGGCCTGCCTGCCGCGCCGCTGCCGCTGCCGAACGAGCAGCTGACGCACCACATGCAGACTGAATTCCACGGCAAAACCGTGGCCCGCGATGAGTTCAGCACGCTGATCAACCACCTGGCCGGCGTCCACCCGAGCCGGTATCGCCAGCTGCTGGACGGGATCGAGGGTGTGGTCTGGAAGAACGTCCACACCATCACGGAGCAGGCCGTCGCGCTGCGCTTTGTGGTGCTGGCGGACCGCCTGTACGACAAGGACGTGCCCATCCTGGCCAGCGGCGTGCCGTTCGACCAGCTCTTCACCGAGGAAATGATGACCGGCGGTTACATGAAGAAGTACTTCCGCGCTGTCTCCCGGCTCACGGCACTGGCCCGCGAGGGCCAGAACCACGAACCCTCCTAACCGCTCCAAGCAACGCGGGGTCACTCCCGGCCCATCCTGATGCCTCGGATGGGCCGGAAATGACCCCGCGTTGTTTCGTTAAGCTGTTTCGTTGAGCGCCGGTTCCGTTTGCGCCGTTAAATGCCGGAGGTGCCGGCGCCGCCTCTCGGCGGGACCGGCACCTCGCTGACGTATCTGGGTCAGAGGCCTGGCTGGCGGGGTTCCCCGGCTACGGGGGGCTCACCGGCAACGGGAGTCTGATCGACGACGGGGGCCGTGTTCGGCCGGTCGTTCGCCTTATCCACGAAATCGGAAGCGCCTCGCTGCACGGCATCAATCTTGTCGGCGTGCTTTCCGCCGGTCTTAGAGTCGACGAAATCGCCGGCCTTCTGGATGCCGTCCTTGATGGCTTGTTCGTTGCCACCAATAACTTGCTGAGCCTTGCCCTTTAGATCGTCAAGTAAACCCACGGGCACCTCCCTTCGGTCTCGGAGCCAGATCGCTCCTTGCGCTATCCACCCTAGCGGGAGGTGCGGGGGGTGCCAAGGGTGTCCGCCCAGAGGGTAAAAGACAGTGGGCGCGGCGCACAGGGTCATAGGACCCGCAGGGCGGCCGGACACAAAAAGAGCAGCTCCTGGGGAGCTGCTCAAGTGGTGGGCGATACTGGGATCGAACCAGTGACCTCTTCCGTGTCAGGGAAGCGCGCTACCGCTGCGCCAATCGCCCGCAACCGGAAGGATCCGGAGTGGAGTTGTAATGAAGAGAGCGGACGACGAGATTCGAACTCGCGACATCCACCTTGGCAAGGTGGTGCTCTACCAGCTGAGCTACGTCCGCATTTTAGTCCATGCCGGCTGAGCCGGTGGTACTGCATCAAGCAAGTTGCCTTGCTCTGGTGGGCGATACTGGGATCGAACCAGTGACCTCTTCCGTGTCAGGGAAGCGCGCTACCGCTGCGCCAATCGCCCCTTGCATCCGACCTAGACCGGAAACCAGGGTTTTCACCGAGGTGGGTACGGGATTCGAACCCGTGTATACGGCTTTGCAGGCCGCTGCCTCGCCTCTCGGCCAACCCACCGTGTAGATAGGATTCCGAAGAACCTTACCGTGACAGTGTCCTGCGAGCGGACGACGAGATTCGAACTCGCGACATCCACCTTGGCAAGGTGGTGCTCTACCAGCTGAGCTACGTCCGCAATATTGTCTGCAATTCCCCGCCGCAATCGGCATTTCCTCGCGTTCCAACGAGTAAGAACTCTATAGGAGGTTCAGGGAACTTACAAATCGAGATGACGACGGCGGGGGTCATGGCCGCCGCATCCTTGAGTTCTAGGCGTTCTTACTAATTACAACGCTGTAATTAGCTATCTTTTTTCCCGCCCCGCGTGCGGTCACACTGGCCGGGCGGCGTTCGTAATGACCCGTGGGCAGGACGCATTCGGGGAAACAACGCTCCGATTTCTAAATTCCGCCGGGGTGGGCTAGCATTCAATGGCATTGGGGCGATTGGCGCAGTGGTAGCGCGCTTCGTTCACACCGAAGAGGTCACTGGTTCGAACCCAGTATCGCCCACCCAATAGATGGTCCGTTCCGCTCACCGAGCGGGGCGGACCATTCTTGTTCCTCCCGTCTGGTTTGTTTGGCCGGCTAGAGGGTGTCAGCTGTCTTGTACGCGGGCTGCCCACCCCTCGCGCCCAGTTTGTCCGGCAGGGGTATCAGGTCATGGGCAGCCCCATCTGGACCACTTGTTGTCCCACTGTCAGACCCCCGTGAAAGAGTCTTTCCATGACTGCTCCACTTCTTGCCCACGCCACGGACTATGGCCGGATGTACGCTCGCTCCACGTCGGAGCAGTTTTCTGTGCCGTCCATTACGACCGTGATTGGCCAGCAGCCCCACGGCCTGGACGGCTGGTTCGGGTACATGGGCGCCAACAGCCTTGCCCAGGACCCCGCCCTGCCCGGCATCCTCGGAAGCCCGGCCAAGGTGCGCCAGGCGGTGAGCCGTGCCGCCAAAGCCGCGGAGACGTACCGTGACGACGCCGCAAAGCGTGGGGACCGCGTGCACAACTACTGCGAACAGGTTTCCCTGCGCGCCCTGGGCCGGCCGCACGAGATGAAAGAAACCCGTGAGGCCCTCGCTGCTAACGGTGAAGAAGCTTTCGCGGCCCGATTCGATGAGTGGTGGGAACTTTTCCAGGTCGAGCCGATCGCCCCGGAAATAACAGTCTGGAACAAGGCTGTCGGCTACGCCGGAACACTTGACCTTGTCGCCAAAATCAATGGCCGGACCTGCCTCATTGACTACAAGACCAAGGGAACAAGCCGTGACGGCACCGTCAAACCGCTGGATGACAAAGTGGTCATGCAACTCGTGGCGGGTATGAAGGCCGAGGAGAGCCTGGTGGATCCGGTGGCAGGGGAGTGGGAAGCCTGGCAGCATGGCGAATCCCCAATTCTGCTTGCGGTTGCAATCGGGCAGACCGAGGTCCGACCGCTGCGGGCCAACCCGGACGTCCTGAAGCACCACTGGTGGAAGTTCTGCGCCCTGCGTCGCGTGTGGGAAATGTCCGCCGATACGACTGCCGCCGGGACCGCTCTGCTCCCGCTGGCCCCGCCGCCCGTCACCCGTTAGGAGCAAATCGGGCCAGCGCGGGCCAGCGCTGGCCGACGGTCCTTGGCCGGCAGATAACCCGCGCGGGGACTCCCGTTGCCCGCATTCGACCTTGCCGTGGCGAGGCCATTCAGAGTCTCGCGGCTGCTGTCCCCGTTCGCTGCCACCTGACCCGTAACCCCGAGGTTCGTTGCCACCTGATTGAAACCCCTCGGGCAGGTGGCCGTCCACGCCCATTTAGAGTCTTGGCGCTTCCCTCCCAGTCGTTAGCTGTCGTTGTTCAGGGGCCCTGGGTCAGCCGGGGGTGTCGGGGTCTGTGGGTCGGAAGTAGTGGTTGCGGCGGGGTTTTTGGCGTGGGTCCAGGTGTGGGGGCGGGATGAACCAGGGGATGCCGGTGCGGATTTGGATGGTCCATTGTTCTTTGTGGATGACGTGGTGGTGGTGGGAGCACAGGAGTGTTCCGTTGTCTGTGCCGGTTGTTCCGGCGCGGGACCAGTAGGTGATGTGGTGGGCTTCGCACCAGGGCGCGGGGATGGTGCAGCCGGGGAACGCGCAGCCTTGGTCGCGGGCGGTGAGGGCTTTGCGGATGTGGGGCGGGAAGACCCGTGAGGCCCGGCCGATGTCCAGGACCCGGCCTTCGCTGCCGAGCAGGACCGGGATGATGTCCGCGTCGCAGGCGATTTTCCGGACGGTGGAGGCGGTGACGGGTCCGGTGAAGAGCAGGTTACCGGTGTGTTCCGTTGTGGCTCCCGGGTGGAAGGGGCTGCCGGCGGTGTTCTGGAGGTCTCCGTCGAGGTGTCCGAGCCGGGCGAGCAGGTCCCGGTAGTCGATGGTGACCATGACCTGTGGGCGGAGTCCTCCCGCGGCGGGCAGCGTGCCGGCGGCGAGGGCGGCTTTGCAGGCACCGACGAGGCCGTCGAGGAGTTTCTGCGGGCGTGAGCGCAGGTCAAGGGGGACCTCTGCGGCGTCCGGGCCGCCCTCGGCCCACGGGACGGGGCCTCCGGCGACGGCCCCGGCGCAGATCCCGGCGGCCGGGGCTCCGGCGGCAGCGGTGGTGCCTGCCGGGGCGGCGTCGGTTCCGGGTTCCGGGGCTGGTGTGCGGGGGTTGGTGGCGGTGTTCATGACGGTGAGGAGGTGTTCGAATTGTTCGGCCGTTCCGAAGATTTCCAGGTGCTGGAGTCCGTGGCGGGGTTTGCGGATGAAGGCGCCCTGGAGTTGGCGCAGGAGTTCCTCGGAGGGCTCGGCGCCGTCCTGGTCCAGGGCATCGGTCCAGCTCCGGGCCACGCGTGTCAGGAAGTCCGTGTCGTTCTCCGCCGCGGTGCGGGTCAGGGCGTGTTCCATCCCGGCGGCGGCGCCGGCGTCGCAGACGTGCCGGACACGGTCCAGTGCCAGGGTGATGATGGTCGCGGGCCGGGACGCGACCTCCCCGGAGGCCACGGCGGCCCCGAGTTCCCCGTGCACGGCCGGTAAGGGCCCGCCGGTGAATCCCTGGCGCGGCAGCAGACTCTCGGCCAGGGACAACCGGCGCCGGGCCTCGGCGGCGCTGATCCGCAGCCGCGCCCTGAGGAATTCCGTGGTGTTCCGGTAACCGTCGTCCACGGCAACAGTTGAGCCATCACCGGTGGCCGGAGCGTTCGGTGCTCCCGGCGTCGCTGCGGCCGCGGATCCTACTCCTGCTGGCCCCGCAGCCGCAGCCGCAGCCGTAGCGCCGGGGGCGGGGGCCTCACGCCAGCCGGTGGTCCACGAGGTGCTGGCCTTCGCGGCGGTAGCCGCGGCCTGCTTCCGGGTCCGGTCCACGGCCCCGGCTGCCACGAGCTGCAGGTATTCCACGGTCCGTGAGAGTTCCTCCACGGTGCCGGCGAAATCCGAGGCGGCCTGGAAGCCGCGGAACGCCGCGTCCCCGACGGCAGTCGAACTCACATCCCGCAGCACGGCCAGGGCCCCATCCACCCCGGACATCCCGGGCTGCGCGGTCTCGCGGTCCGTGCCCTGCAAGTCGATGAAATCCCTGACGGCTTCCATGGAATCACTCTGCCAGTTGGCTCCGACATTATTAGCCGGGCCGGACACCGGCCGAAGATTTGCGGCCGTTGTTCTCCCTGGGGCAGACGCCGCGTCCCCGGCCGGCGTCGAACTGACATCCTGCAGCACGGCCAGGGCCTCATTCACCCCGGACACCCCGGACACCCCGGACGGGGCGGTCCCGCAGACCGTACCGCGGTCCGGGCCGCGTTCCGAGTCCTGCAAATCCATGAAATCCCTGACGGCTTCCATGGAATCACTCTGCCAGTTAGCTCCGACATTATTAGCCGGGCCGGACACCCGCCGAAGATGTGCGGCAGGAATTCTCCCTGGGGCACAAACCGCGTCACCGGCCGGCGTCGAACTCACGACCCGCAGCACGGTCAGGGCCCCATCGACCCCGGACACCCCGGACACCCCGGACCGGGCGGTCCCGCGGTCCGGGCCGCGGTCCGTGCCCTGCAAATCCATGAAATCCCTGACGGCTTCCATGGAACCACCCTGCCAGAGGGCTCCGACAATAAGGGCCGGCCCTGATAACGCCCGCAGTTTTATGTCCAAAGTCTTTCTGGGGCCCGGTCCGCGCCCGCGCCAGGCCGGTTGTGAGGCCCGCGCCCGCACCGCGCCCGGCCCGCGCCCGCACCGCGCCAGCGCCAGGTACGGAGGCGTAGTCCACGCCCGCGCCGTACCCGTAGTTCAGCCAGGCCACACGACACCCGCGAACCCGCGCACCCCCGCTCAAGCCGAATGATAGAAACTGTCCAGGACGAGGCCCGGAGTGCAACTAAACTGGACTAAATCCCTTCGTCGCCCACTGATAAGGACAGATTGCACATGGCCATTTTGAATATCCGCATCATCGGGGATCCTGTGCTGCGCACAGTTGCCGATCCCGTGACGGAATTCGGGCCTGAGCTGGCGAAGCTTGTTGCCGACATGACCGAAACCATGGAGGACGTGGACGGGGCGGGCTTGGCCGCGCCCCAGGTCGGCGTCAGCCAGCGGGTTTTCACCTATCGCATCCGCGGCATTGAGGGACACATCATCAACCCTGTGCTGGAAAACAGCGAGGACTTCCAGCCCGACGAAGTCGAGGGTTGCCTCTCCATCCCTGGCCTCAGCTTCCCGGTCCGCCGGCACCGGCACACCCGCGTCACCGGCGTCGACCTGCACGGCAACCCCGTCATGGTGGAGGGCGAAGGCATGCTGGCGCGGGCTTTCCAGCACGAGACAGACCACCTCAACGGCATCCTCTTCACCGACCGGCTGGAAGGCGAAGACCGGAAGGCTGCGCTGCGCGCCATCCGGAACGCCAATTACGACTCCATTACCGAGCAGACGACGGCGAAGCGCGCCAGGACCGTCGGCTCCAGCTTCGGTTCCGGCACCGCGGGTTCCGGAAGCTTCGGCGCCTTCGGCAATTCCCAGTGAGGGTTCTCTTCGCGGGGACTCCGGCGGTGGCCGTGCCCTCCCTGGACGCGCTCGTCGGAGCCGGATTCGACGTCGTTGCCGTCCTCACCCGCCCGGACGCGCCGCTCGGACGCAAACGCGTGCTGACGCCGTCGCCCGTTGCCGCCCGCGCCGCCGAACTGGGCATCAAGATCATTCACGCCTCCAAGGTGGACAGCGCGGTGACCGCGCAGATCGCTGCGGCCGCCCCCGACGTCGCCGCCATTGTGGCCTACGGCGGGCTCATCCCGCGGGCCGCCCTCGACGTTCCCCGGCATGGCTGGATCAACCTGCATTTCTCCCTGCTGCCGGCCTGGCGCGGCGCAGCCCCCGTGCAGCGGTCCGTGATCGCTGGCGACGACGTCACCGGCGCTGTCACCTTCCTGCTGGAGGAGGGGCTGGACACCGGCCCGGTGTTCGGCACCCTGACCGAATCGGTCCGGCCCGACGACACCGCGGGGGCGCTGCTCGAGCGGCTGTCCCACAGCGGCGCCATCCTGCTGACCCACACGCTGTCAGCGGTCGACGGCGGCCGGGCCGCCGCGGTGCCGCAGCAGGGTGACGTCAGCCTGGCACCCAAACTCACCCTCGAGGACGGCCGGCTCGACTGGCAGCAGCCCGCCCTGGCGATTGGACGGCGGGCCCGCGGGGTCACCCCGGAGCCCGGCGCCTGGACCACCCTCGACGGCCAGCGGGTCAAACTGGAACCGGTAAGAATGCGGCCCGAAGCTCCGGCCCTGAAACCGGGACAGCTGGCCCTGGAGGGCAAGAGTGTGCTGGTGGGAACCGGCTCGCACCCGGTTGAACTCACCCGGGTACAGCCGTCGGGCAAGAAAATGATGACCGCCGCTGATTGGGCGCGCGGACAGGCAACACTTGAAAGCGTGGTATTCGAATGAGCGAGTCCGGGACGAGCGGCAGCGGCCGAGGCCCCCAGCGCGGCGGATCAGGCGGCCAGCGCGGCGCCGGCCAAGGCGCCGGTTCCAGTGGCGGCCAGGGCGGCCGGGGGCGGGACGGCAGCCAGCGGAACGCGCAGGGCCGCGAACGCAACCGTGGTCCGCAGCGGGGATTCACCGAAAACGCGCCGTCCCAGCGCACACGCCGGGCGGACCCGGCCCGGCTCGTGGCGTTCGAGGTGCTGCGCGCCGTCGCAGCCGAGGACGCCTACGCGAACCTCGTCCTGCCCGCCCGGATCCGGCACCATGGCCTGGACAAGCGCGACGCCGGTTTCGCCACGGAACTGAGCTACGGCGCGCTGCGCGGCCAGGGAACCTATGACGCGATCCTGGCCCGCTGCGTGGACCGGCCGCTGGACCAGCTGGACCCGGCCATCCTCGATGCCCTCCGGATCGGCGCCCACCAGCTGCTGGCGATGCGCGTGCCCGCGCACGCCGCCCTGGACCAGACCGTAGGCCTGGCCCGCGCGGTGATTGGCGCCGGGCCGTCGGCGCTCATCAACGCTGTGCTCCGTAAGGTATCCGCCCACACCCTGGAGGAGTGGCTGGACCTTCTGCTCAGCGACGAGACGGACGAAACCAAGAAGGCCGCCATCCGGTACGCCCACCCGGAGTGGATTGTCCGGGCCCTCCGGCAGTCCCTCGTGGCCCACGGGCGGCCGGTCAGCGAAATCAGCGACCTCCTCGAGGCGGATAACGCCGCTCCGGTGGTCAACCTCGTGGCCCTGCCCGGGCTCGGCAGCCTGGATGAGGCCCTCGAAGGCGGCGCCATGCCCGGCGAGCTCGTCGAGGGCTCGGCCCTTTCCAGCGGCGGGGACCTCGGCCGGCTCGCTTCCGTGCGCGAAGGCACCACACGTGTCCAGGATGTCGGATCGCAGCTGGTGGCCCGCGCCATGGCCGCCGTCGACCTTGGCGATCGCACCGCCGACGGCAGCCCCGGCGCGGAAAAGCCGGCTGAACGCTGGCTGGACATGTGCGCCGGCCCCGGAGGCAAGGCCGCCCTGCTCGGCGCCCTGGCCCGGGAACAAGGCGCCACGCTGCTGGCCAACGAACCCGCCCCGCACCGCGCCAAACTGGTCCGGCAGGCCCTCGCCGCGGTTCCCCACGAGGTCTGGCATGTGCGGACCGGCGACGGCCGCGACGTCGGCACCGAAATGCCGGAAAGCTTCGACCGCGTGCTCGTGGACGCGCCGTGCACCGGGCTCGGTGCCCTGCGCCGCCGCCCGGAATCCCGCTGGCGCCGGACCCCCAAGGACCTGACGGACCTCGGCCCGCTGCAGCGCGAACTGCTCAGGTCCGCTCTGGCGGCCGTCAAGCCCGGCGGCGTGGTGGCCTACGTGACGTGCTCGCCGCACCCGGCGGAGACGACCGCCGTCGTGAGCGATGTGCTGCGCAAGCGCGAGGACCTCGAGCTGCTCGACGCCGGTTCGGCGCTGGACAGTGTCAGCCTCACCGGCCACCTCGAGGCCGGGCACGAGCTCACCGCCCAGCTGTGGCCGCATGTGCACCGCACGGACGCCATGTTCCTGGCCCTCATCCACAAAAAGGCCTGATCAACAGGGAATACTGGGACACCAGAAGCCCGCGCCTTCAACAGGACATCTCAGCAGAACGACAAGGAATTCCACATGGCCAAATGCTGTATCCACCCGAGCATCCTCTCCGCCGATTTTGCCAACCTCGAAACGGAACTGCGCAAAATCAGCACCGCGGATGCAGTGCACGTCGATGTCATGGACAACCACTTCGTGCCCAACCTCTCGCTGGGGTTGCCGGTCGTTGCACGCCTGCAGGAGATCAGCCCGGTGCCGCTGGATGCCCACCTGATGATCGAGCACGCGGACCGCTGGGCCCCGGCCTACGCCGACGCGGGTGTCGCCTCGGTGACGTTCCACGCCGAGGCGTCGATTGCGCCGATCAAGCTCGCCCGCGAGCTCCGGGCCCGCGGGGCCAAGGCCGGCCTGGCGCTCCGGCCGGGTAGCGGCATTGAGCCGTTCCTGGACATGCTCGGTGAGATCGACGTGCTGCTGATCATGACGGTGGAACCCGGCTTTGGCGGCCAGGAATTCCTTGACCTGACGCTCCCCAAGATCCGCCGGGCCCGCGCTGCGATCGACGCGTCCGGGCTGGACGTGGCGCTGCAGGTCGACGGCGGCATCACCGAGGACACCATCTGGCGTGCCGCGGACGCCGGCGCCAACGTCTTCGTGGCCGGGTCCGCCGTCTACGGTGCCGAGGATCCGGCCGAGGCGATCGAACGGCTCCGCGTCGCCGGCCGACGCTAGGAGCCGCCAGGGGCCCGTCCGGCCGTCCGGCCGGGCGTAGGAGGTGTGGCCGTCCGGCGGGAAGCGGGCTGAAAATGACGCACTCCGTAACATCCAGCCGGCGGGAATAGCCGAAGCTACCCGGCGGTTGTGCCAGAATAGCAACACACATACGTGCTCCGGGGTCGGTGTAAGTCCGAACCGGCGGTTATAGTCCGCGACCCGCGAGCCGGAGCTTCCCCTGGGAAGAATGCCGGCAGACGGTTGAACCGGTGGAACTCCGGTACCGACAGTTAAAGTCTGGATGAGAGAAGCACGTACAGCTGTTACTGCGGAGCCCTGTGGCGCCGCGGAAGTTCGCTGTCGTATACCCCCGGAGCCATCGCGGCTTTTGAGGGAAGGAACGACACAATATGGACTCTTCGCGATGGCTCTTCACCCACACTGCGGCTTTCGAAGGCCCGGTGGCAGGTTGATGAGCGTCAAACACTCGACCCACGCGGCGGTCGGCGTCGCCGCTGCCCTGGCCGTTCCCGGTTTCAGCGCAGCCGAGGTCGCCGCCATGGATGCCGCCCTCGCGGCAGCCCTGCAGGGGCCGCGCGGCGCGAACCCGCTGGTCGGCGCCGTCGTGATCGCCGCCGACGGAACCTGGCTGGCCACGGGGTATCACCGCGGCGCCGGCACCGCCCACGCGGAGGCCGATGCGATTGACCAGGCGAAGGCCGCCGGGCTCGGACTCAGCGGCACCACCATGGTGGTCACGCTGGAGCCGTGCAACCATTGCGGACGCACGGGGCCCTGCGCCCGGGCGATCATCGAGGCCGGGATTTCGGACGTCGTCTACGCGATCGATGATCCGCACGACCCCGCTGCCGGCGGCGCGGCCACACTGCGCGCCGCGGGAGTCCGCGTCCGGTCCGGACTCGGCGCGCAGGCCGCGCTGGAGCTGAACCGGCGCTGGTTCGACGCCGTTGCGGCCCAGCGTCCCTTCGTCACCTTGCACATCGCGCAGACCCTCGACAGCCGTATCGCTGCCAGCGACGGAACCAGCCAGTGGATCTCCAGCCCGCAATCCCTCGCCGACAACCACGCCCTGCGCGGCCGGATCGACGCGATCCTGGTCGGAACCCAGACGGTCCTCGTGGACAACCCGCGTCTCACCGCCCGCGGCGCCGACGGGGAACCGGCCGGCCGGCAGCCCCTGCGCGTCGTGATGGGCTACCGGGGGATCCCCGACGGCGCCGCGATCAACGGCGACGACGGGAAGGTCCTCCACCTGCCCACCCGTGATCCGCGGGAGGCGCTGGACGAGCTGTTCACCGCCGGAGTCCGGCATCTCATGGTGGAGGGCGGCTCCCGGATCCTCAGCGCCTTCCTCGCGGCCGGGCTTGTGGACGAACTCATCGTCTACCTCGCCCCGACGCTCCTTGGCTCCGGAACCCCGGCACTTGAGGACCTCGGCATCACCACCCTGGCCGATGCCCAGCAGTGGGAATGGGACCCCGCGTCCGACGGCGCGGTCCGGCAGCTCGGCCGCGACCTGCGGCTGCATCTGCGGCCCGTCCACACCGAACCCGCCCCGGCAGGCGGACCTCCAACACCGCCGGCCGCCGCGGCCAACACCCCATCCGATTCAACCCCGCTCCGCACCGTTGCGGACCCCGCCTCAGGAGGCAATTGATGTTCACCGGAATAATCGCCGAGCAGGGGAAGGTCTTGTCCGTTGAGCGCAACGGCAACATCAGCGCCACCGTCCGGCTCCACGCGCCCGGCAGCACCGAAGGCCTGGCCCTCGGCGGCTCCATCGCCGTCAACGGCGTCTGCCTCACGGCGACGGAGATCGACGGCAAGGACTTCAGCGTCGATGTGATGGGCGAGACCCTCACCCGCAGCACCATCGGCGAACTCGCCGCCGGGGACCCGGTGAACCTGGAGCGGTGCGTACCGGCCGGCGGCCGGCTCGACGGACACGTCGTCCAGGGCCACGTCGACGGCGTCGGGCAGCTGCTCGAGCGCGAGGCGCTGGGCAACTGGGACCGGCTCCGCTTCGGCGTCCCCGCCGGGCTCGCGCGCTATATCGCCGAGAAGGGCTCCATCGCCGTCGACGGCGTTTCGCTGACCGTGACCGCGGTGAGCCCCGCTGCTGAACCTGCGCCGTGGTTCGAAGTGGGGCTGATCCCCACCACACTCGCTGACACCGGACTGGGCGCGAAAGCCATCGGCAGCCACGTAAACCTCGAAGTGGACGTCCTGGCGAAGTACACTGAGCGCCTGCTCGCATTTTCAGGCACAGCAGCCGGCGGAGCAGCAGTACGCGCGGAGGGGGCAACAGCGTGAACAACGTCAAGGACATCCCTGCCCAGCAGTCCCTTCTCACTGACCCCGCCCAGGCCGCACTTCCCGCCGAGCTTGCGCCGGTCATCTCGCCGGCAGGCCTCGACCTGATCGAAGACGCCGTCCGCGCCATCGCCGCCGGACGTCCCGTCCTGGTGGTCGACAACGAGGACCGCGAAAACGAAGGCGACATCATCTTCGCCGCGCAGCACGCAACCCCGGCCCTGATGGGCTGGACCATCCGGTACAGCTCCGGCGTCATCTGCGTACCGCTCGACGGCGGCCGGGCCGACGCCCTCGCGTTGCCGCCGATGGTCGAAATCAACGAGGACGCCAAGGGCACCGCCTACACAGTCTCCTGTGACGCCGCGGTGGGCATCAGCACCGGAATTTCCGCTACGGACCGGGCCCTGACAGCCCGAATCTTGGCCGATCCCGGCAGCGGGCCGGCCGGGCTGACCCGCCCCGGGCATGTTTTTCCGCTCCGCGCCGTTAAGGGGGGAGTGCGGGAACGTCCCGGCCATACCGAAGCAGCCGTGGAGCTGTGCCAGTTGGCCGGACTCGAGCCCGTGGGTGTGATCGCAGAAGTGGTTTACGACAACGGAGAAATGATGCGGCTGGACGGACTCCGCGGTTTCGCGCTCGAGCACGGCTGCCCGCTGATCTCGATTGCGGACCTGGTGGCTTACCTTGAGGCCGGGCAGCCTGCCGGCCCCGCAACGGACCCCGTGTGATGGAGGAGAAACGATGACGACGTCGGAAGCACAAGAACAGCGGGCGGCCGGACGCCAGCCCCACCCGGTCAGCGCCGGCCCGATCGTCCAGCTGCCCACCGCCTTCGGTGATTTCGTGGCGCAGGCCTGGACGGATCTGGCCACCGGTGCCGAGCACCTGGCGGTCAGCTCCCCGCTGCCGCCGGTCGACGGCACGGCTCCGCTGGTCCGCCTGCATTCGGAATGCCTCACCGGAGACGTCTTCGGCTCCTACCGCTGCGACTGCGGTGAACAGCTGGCCTACGCCCTGGAGATGATCAACGAGTTCGGCGGGACGCTGCTGTACCTGCGCGGCCAGGAGGGCCGGGGGATCGGCCTGGCGAACAAGATGAAGGCCTACGCCCTGCAGGAAGCGGGCTTCGACACGGTGGAGGCCAACGAACAGCTGGGCCTTCCCGTGGATGCCCGCTGCTACAAGGCAGCGGCCCAGATCCTCGCGGACATGGGCCTGCACGAGGTCCGCCTGCTGAGCAACAACCCGGACAAGCAGGACCGGCTGGCCCGGGCCGGCGTCCGCGTCGTGGAGATGGTGCCCACCGAGGTCCCCTCCCGCGAACAAAACATCCGGTACCTGCAGACCAAAAAGGACCGGATGGACCACCGGCTGGTCCTGGATATGGAGCCGGCAGCGCCGGCTGCCGGTCCGCGCGGTTTCGAGCACGGCCAGGACTGAGCCGACCACAGGATTCCAGCCGGCCCCGCGCGGGGCCGGCCCGGCTTTCGGCGCAGACTTTTCGGACACAGGCTTTTGGACGCGCACACCTTTCGGCGCGCGCACTTTTTCGACACGAACAACTTTCGACACGCACAACTTTCGACACAGACCTTACGACTGAGCAGGACAAGGATTCCCAGATGAGCGGACACGGCGCACCACAGATTGACCTCAGCACCTTCAAGCCGGAGGAAACCTCCCAGCTGAAACTGGCCATCGTGGCCGCCAGCTGGCACACCCGGATCATGGACGGGCTGCTGGAGGGCGCCCTGCGCGCGGCGAAGGACGCGGGCATCAGCGAACCGACCGTGCTGCGCGTCCCCGGCACCTTTGAACTCCCCGTGGCCGCCGCCCGGCTGGCGCCGCACTTCGACGCCGTCGTGGCGCTCGGCGTCGTCATCCGCGGAGGCACCCCGCACTTCGAGTATGTCTGCGAGGCGGCCACCCTGGGCCTGACCGAGGTGTCGGTGCGCACCGGGGTCCCGGTCGGCTTCGGCGTGCTCACCTGCGACACGGAACAGCAGGGCATCGACCGGGCCGGGCTGCCGGGCTCCACCGAGGACAAGGGCCACGAGGCCGTCACCGCCGCCCTCGCGACTGCCGTGACGCTCAAGCAGTACAGCTAAACAGCTCGCCAGGCACTAAACAGCCCGCCAGGCACTAAACAGCCCGCCCAGGGTCCGGCCGTACCCCCGCCGGGGCACGGCCGGACCCTGCGGGCTGTGTAATCGCTCACATCCTCGTCGTCATGCAAGCGCCGGGCGGCCGTCCTCCGCCCGCGAGCAAGTAGGCTGGAGGGTGTGAAGAATTTCGAATCGCTGTTCGCAGAACTGAGTGAGAAGGCAGCCGCCCGCCCGGAAGGCTCCCGCACCGTCGCCGAACTGGATTCCGGAGTCCACGGCATCGGCAAGAAAGTCGTGGAGGAAGCAGCCGAGGTCTGGATGGCTGCCGAGTATGAATCCGATGAAGCCGCCGCCGAGGAAATCTCGCAGCTGCTCTACCACCTGCAGGTTCTGATGCTCGCCAAAGGACTCAGCCTGGAAGACGTCTACAAGCATCTCTAGCCACGTCCGCGCCGGACCCCGCCAGGCCCTGACCTGCTGACCCGGTGCATCGCGTGGCCCGCTGTGCCTGAACCGACTGATCTTGGACGCACTGTTCCTCAACGGACTTCGTCCCGACCCAGAAAGACCTCCCCCATGCTGAGAGTTGCCGTCCCGAACAAGGGATCCCTGTCCGAAGCCGCCTCCGCCATGCTCGCCGAGGCCGGCTACCGCCAGCGCCGCGACACCCGCGAGCTGGTCATGGTGGACCCGGACAACGACATCGAATTCTTCTTCCTCCGGCCCCGCGACATCGCCGTCTACGTCGGCCAGGGCACGCTCGACGTCGGCATCACCGGCCGCGACCTGCTCCTGGACGCCGAGGTTGAAGCCGAGGAACTCCTCCCGCTGGGCTTCGCCGCCTCCACCTTCCGCTTCGCCGGACCGGTCGGCGACTTCAGCACCGTCGAGCAGCTCGACGGCAAGCGCCTCGCCACCAGCTACGACGGACTGCTCCGCGGTTACCTCGCCGAGCGCGGCATCAAGGCCAAGGTTGTCCGCCTCGACGGCGCCGTCGAATCCTCCGTGCGCCTCGGCGTGGCGGACGCGATCGCCGACGTCGTCGAAACCGGCAACACCCTCAAGGCTGCCGGCATGGAGATCTTCGGCCAGCCCATCCTGCACTCCGAAGCCGTCCTGATCGGCCGCAAGGGTGAGCAGAACCCGGCCGCCGAGGTGCTGATCCGCCGCCTGCAGGGCGTCCTCGTGGCGCACCAGTACGTGATGATGGACTACGACATCCGCAAGGAACTCGTGGAGGAAGCCGCCGCACTCACCCCCGGACTGGAATCGCCGACGGTCTCGCCGCTGCGCGATTCGGACTGGGTCGCGGTCCGTTCGATGGTGCCGAAGAAGCAGACCAACCGGATCATGGACGAGCTCTACGACCTGGGCGCCCGCGCCATCCTGGTCAGCACGATCCACGCCTGCCGCATCTGACCCGGCGTGTATGTTCCTTCCGTGAGCGAATACCAGGAGAAGTCATGGCAGTAGCCGTCCGCGTTATCCCGTGCCTGGACGTTGATGCCGGCCGCGTGGTCAAGGGCATCAACTTCGAAGGACTCCGCGACGCCGGAGACCCCGTCGAACTGGCGCACCGCTACGACAACGGCGGCGCCGACGAACTGACCTTCCTCGACGTCACGGCGTCCTCGGGCAACCGGGAGACAACCTTCGACGTCGTCCGGCGCACCGCCGAGGAAGTCTTCATCCCGCTGACCGTCGGCGGCGGTGTCCGCGGCGTCGCCGAGGTGGACAAGCTCCTGCGCTACGGGGCGGACAAGGCCGCGATCAACACCGCCGCCGTCGCCCGTCCCGACGTGATCGACGAGATCACCCGGCACTTCGGGTCCCAGGTCCTGGTGCTGTCCCTCGACGCGCGCCGCACCCGTCCCGGCTCCCAGCCCACCCCCTCCGGCTTCGAAGTCACCACCCACGGGGGACGCCAGGGGACCGGAATCGACGCGATCGCCTGGGCCCGGGAAGCGGCCGACCGCGGTGTGGGTGAAATCCTGCTCAACTCGATCGACGCCGACGGCACCAAGGACGGCTTCGACCTGGAACTGATCCGGCTCGCGCGGGCCGCCGTCAAGGTCCCCCTCATCGCCTCCGGCGGTGCCGGCAAGCCGGAGCACTTCCCGCCCGCCGTCGCGGCCGGAGCCGACGCGGTCCTCGCCGCGTCCGTCTTCCACTTCGGCCCGCTGGACATGATCGCGCAGGTCAAGGCCGCGATCCGTGCAGCAGGCTTCGAAGTCCGCTAACCAGCCGCCGCTTAAACCAACGCGGGGTCACTTCGCGCCCATCCCGGAGGGGATTACGGGCGCTAAGTGACCCCGCGTTGCTGTGTGGGGTGCTGGGTGTGTGGGGTTAGAGTCCGACTTCGGCGGACTGCAGGAGCGCGACGGCGTCCGGCTGGCCTTCGAAGGTCACGAGGGCGTGGCGGGTGCGGCCGTGGGCGTGCATGAGGAGTTCGCCCGGCTCGCCGACGATCGCCACCGAGACCGGGGCGCGTTTGGCGACGTGCCGGGGGCCGGAGGGGCGCACCAGCACGATCCCGAGGTCCACCCCGCGGTAGAGAATCGCCGCGCGCTTCACCAGTTCATCCCAGAGGGCGTCGGAGTAGGCCTCGTCGAGGGCGCGGGGTGCCCAGCGGTCCACGGCCCGGCGGATGTCCTCGGTGTGGACGAAGTATTCGATCAGGTTGGCGCTTTCGTCCAGGGCCTTGATCTTCATCGGGGAAAACGCGGACGGCCCGGCGCGGAAGGAGTTGACCAGCTTGTTGTAGTCCTCCGGCGTCTGGAGCTTGGCGGCCAGCGCGGCTGTGGCCTGGTCCGAGGCCTTGGACAGACGCTTGATCAGCAGTCCCAGGCCGACGGCCGCTTTGCGCTCTCGGAGGTACAGGTGGGCAGCAAGGTCCCTGGTCAGCCAGCCCTTACAGAGCGTGGGGGAGTCAGGACCGGCCGCCAGTAAGGTTTCGGCCAGAACTTCTCGGGACGGATCGACGAAATGCATCACTTGTGAAACTAGCACGAGAGTGCCCCGCGTGGGCACGTGAACCGCCGTCGTTTGTGCCACTGGGAGCCGTCTCACATCCGCGTGACGCCGATGTTAAGGGGGCGCCGGGCGGCTGGGCGGCGCCGTGCCGGGAGGCACTAGACTGGAGCTGATGTCTGAGCAGCCCGCCCCCGCCCCCGTCAGTGGAAGAACTGTCAACGGAATCACCGACGGCGGACGTTCCGTCGGTGGAAGTCCTGTCCCGGAAAACACCGGTCCCGGATCGGCCGCGCCCGCGGACACCCTTCCCGCCGGCCTCGCAGCAGCCCTGAAGCGGGACAGTGCCGGCCTGGTCGCAGCGATCGTGCAGCAGTTCGACACCAACGAGGTGCTGATGCTCGGCTGGATGGATGACGAGGCCCTGCGCCGCACCATGACCAGCGGGCGGGTGACGTTCTACTCACGCTCCCGCCAGGAATACTGGCGCAAGGGGGACACCTCCGGCCACGTGCAGTGGGTCAAGTCGCTCGCAATGGACTGCGACGGCGACGCGCTGCTGGTCCGTGTGGACCAGGTCGGCGCGGCCTGCCACACCGGGACCCGGACCTGCTTCGACGGCCGCGGACTCGACGTCGTCACCGGCCACGCCGACTGACCCGGCGGTTGACTGCGGCCCAGCCGCAGCAAGCAGCCCCGGCGGGGCCCGGCCCCGCACACTCAACCTTCAGGACCACTGAAAGAACAGGCGGAAACCACAGCCATGCAGGACCTTGGAATCATCAGCCCGGGCCTGGAGGAGTTCCGTGAACTCGCAGGCCACAGCCGTGTTATCCCCGTCCGGCTGAAGGTGCTGGCTGACGCCGAAACGCCGATCGGGCTGTACCGCAAACTTGCCCAGGGCCAGCCCGGCACGTTCCTGATGGAATCCGCCGCCGTCGGAGGCTCCTGGTCGCGCTACTCCTTCATCGGCGCGCGGTCCAGGGCTACCCTGACCACCAAGGACGGCCAGGCATACTGGCTGGGCGAGCCGCCCGTCGGGGTGCCGCTGGGCGGCAGCCCGGTGGACGCGATCCGCGACACCATTGAGGCCCTGCGCACCGACCGCTTCGACGACCTTCCGCCCTTCACCTCCGGCCTGGTGGGCTTCCTCGGCTGGGAAACCGTCCGGCACTGGGAGAAACTGACCAGCCCGCCGGAGGATGACCTGCAGCTGCCCGAAATGGCGCTCAACCTCGTCACGGACATGGCGGTGCACGACAACATGGACGGCACCGTGCTGCTGATCGCCAACGCGATCAACTTCGACAACAGCTCCGACCGGGTCGACGAGGCCTGGCACGACGCCGTCGCCCGGGTCAAGGCGCTGCTGGCCCAGGTCAGCACCCCCGTGAAACAGCCGGTTTCCGTGCTCGACCCGGCCGCCCTGGACTTCGCCTCCAGCGTGCAGGAACGCTGGAACGAGACGGACTACCTCGCCGCCCTGGACCGCAGCAAGGAAGCGATCGTCGACGGCGAGGTCTTCCAGGTGGTCATCTCGCGCCGCTTCGAAATGGAATGCGGCGCCGACCCGCTGGACGTCTACCGGGTGCTCCGGAACACCAACCCCAGCCCCTACATGTACATCTTCAGCCTCGAGGACGCCGACGGCCGGCAATATTCGATCGTCGGGTCCTCCCCGGAGGCGCTGGTGACCGTGACGGGCGAGGAAGTCATCACCCACCCCATCGCCGGCTCCCGGCCGCGCGGCAAGACCGTGGAGGCGGACAAGGCCCTGGCCGAGGAGCTCCTTGCGGACGAGAAGGAACGCGCCGAACACCTGATGCTGGTGGACCTGTCCCGCAACGACCTCTCCAAGGTCTGCGTCGCCGGCTCCGTCGACGTCACCCAGTTCATGGAAGTCGAGCGCTTCAGCCACATCATGCACCTGGTCTCCACCGTCGTCGGCAAACTTGCGCCCACCGCGAAGGCCTACGACGTGCTGAAGGCGACGTTCCCGGCCGGGACGCTGTCCGGCGCCCCCAAGCCCCGCGCGCTGCGCCTGCTCGATGAGCTGGAACCGCACCGCCGCGGGATCTACGGGGGAGTGGTCGGCTATCTCGACTTCGCCGGCGACATGGACATGGCCATCGCCATCCGCTCGGCGCTGCTGCGGGAAGGACGCGCCTACGTGCAGGCAGGCGGCGGCATCGTGGCCGACTCCGTGAACGCCACGGAGGCCCTCGAAACCGTGAACAAGGCCGCCGCCCCGATGCGGGCCGTCCACACAGCCCGGTCGCTGCGCAATATCACCGCCGAGTCCATTCCCGACGCCGGGACGCAGTCATGAGCGGCAGCACGGTCAAGAGCACCAGCCCGGTCGTCCCACGCTGGGCCCGGAAGTCCACCCTGGTGCTGGCCATCGTCGCCCTGGCGTTGGCCGTCTTCGGAACCACCACGCAGACCTGGCTCACCGTCCACCTGGACCCTGCCCAGCTCGGCCAGGCCGTCAGCAGCCAGGACGGCCTGCACGTGCAGGGCAGCAAAGCCGCGACGACGGTGACGGCCCTGGCGCTGGTGGCTCTCGCCGGCGGGCTCGCGGTGTCGATCGCCGGCCGGATCGCCCGCTGGATCATCACGGCGCTCATCCTGCTGGCCGCCGCCGGCATCGTCAGCGCCGCCGCGATCGTGATTGCGGACCCGCTGGCCGCCGCCCAGGGATCCATCGCCGCCGCCACCGGAATCACCGGCAGCGACGTATCGGTGGACGTCACCGTGTTCCCGGGCCTCGCCGTCGTGGCCGGAGCCCTGCTGGGGCTCAGCGCGCTGCTGATCATCCCGGCGGGCCGCTTCTGGAAGTCGCGCACCAAATACGACACCGCAGCCACGGGTGCCGCCGCCGCCGGGTCCGCGGCGCCGGACGGACCGGCGGACGACATCGACAGCTGGGACCGTTTGTCACGAGGCGACGATCCCACCTGAGCCGGTGCCGCGTGCACGCCCGGTAACGCGGCCCGGTAACGCGGCGAACAACACAGCCAAAAAATGGCAGAATGTAAGCAGTATTCACCCTGAGGAGATTCCCATGAGCAAAGCCCCTGTTTCCGCCCCCAAGCCCGCTGCCGGAACCGGCTACTCCTACGACGACATCGATCACCAAGAACCGACCGGCCACGGCAACAGCCCGGCAGCCTGGACCACCGTTTTTGTCATGCTCGTCGGCGCCCTCATCATGTCCATCGCCTTTGTCATCGCCAACGCCACGATCTTCATCGCGGGCGGCGTCGTCATGGCCGTCGGCCTGGTCGTCGGCTTCGTCATGCGCAAGGCCGGTTACGGTGTGGGCGGCAGCAAGCTGAAGAACTCCGGCCACTAAGGGTGAGCGTTCTCGATGACATCAACGCCGGTGTCAGGGAGGATATGGAGGCCCGCCGGCGGGTCACCACGCTCGCCGAGCTGAAGGAGCGCGCCGCCGCGGCCGCACCGGCGCGCGACGCGTGGACCGCCCTGGGCGGTGCCTCGGCAACGCGCGACCAGCTGAGGGTCATTGCTGAAATCAAGCGCCGCAGCCCCTCCAAGGGCGATCTCGCCAGTATTGCGGACCCTGCCTCGCTCGCCGTGCAGTACGCCGGCGGCGGCGCCGCCGCGATCAGCGTCCTGACCGAACAGCGCCGTTTCAACGGCTCGCTCGCCGACTTCGACGCCGTCCGGGCAGCCGTGGACATCCCGCTGCTGCGCAAGGACTTCATGATCGACGAGTACCAGATCTGGGAGGCCCGGGCACACGGGGCCGACCTGATCCTGCTGATCGTGGCGTCCCTGTCCGATGCGCAGCTGCGCGAGTTCAGCGCCCTCAGCCGCGAACTCGGCATGAACGTGCTCGTCGAAACGCACACCGCCGGGGAAATTGAGCGGGCGGTCGCCGCCGAGGCGCGGATCATCGGCGTCAACGTGCGCAACCTCAAGACGCTCGACGTCGACCGTTCCGTTTTCGCCGAACTCGCCGGAGGCATCCCCGCCGGCGCGCTCGTCATCGCGGAATCGGGCGTGCGCGGCGTCAACGATGTCCGGCACTACGCCGCGAACGGCGCCAACGCGGTACTCGTGGGCGAAGCCCTGGTCAGTGACGCGACCCCGCGGGAGCGGATCGCGGAGTTTATGGCCGCCGGAGCAGAAGAAATCGCCGCACGTTCCTGAACGGCGCTCCGGCCGGGCAATGCCTGGCCGGACTCGGCAGCGCAGCCGTGCGGACCCCAGATCTAATTAGCAGTGGAACAGGATGGTGAGACTGATGGTCGATGCGCCAGCAGCCGGCTCAGACGAAAGCGCCGTGGACGCGTTCCTGCAGGGTGGAGAATCCCTGCGGCACGCCCCCGGACCCTACTTCGGCGCCTACGGCGGCCGATGGATGCCCGAGTCACTCATCGCAGCCCTGGATGAGCTTGAGGACACCTTCGAGAAGGCCAAGGCCGATCCGGAGTTCACCGCGCAGATCGCGGAGCTGAACAAGAACTACTCGGGCCGGCCCTCGCTGCTGACCGAGGCCAAGCGCTTCGCCGAACACGCCGGGGGAGTCCGGATCTTCCTCAAGCGCGAGGACCTCAACCACACCGGTTCGCACAAGATCAACAACGTGCTGGGACAGGCGCTCCTGGCCAAGCGCATGGGCAAGACCCGTGTCATCGCCGAAACCGGCGCCGGCCAGCACGGCGTCGCCAGCGCCACGGCTGCAGCCCTGATGGGGCTGGAATGCGTCGTGTACATGGGCGCCGAGGACTGCCGCCGGCAGTCCCTGAACGTCGCCCGGATGGAGCTCCTCGGAGCCACCGTCATCCCGGTGACCAACGGTTCCCAGACCCTCAAGGACGCCATCAACGAGGCGCTCCGCGACTGGGTCGCCAACGTGGACAACACCCACTACCTGCTGGGCACCGCCGCCGGGGCGCACCCGTTCCCGGCCATGGTCCGGTACTTCCACGAGGTCATCGGCGAGGAGGCCCGGGCGCAGATCCTGGAGCAGGCCGGCCGCCTGCCCGACGCCGTCTGCGCCTGCATCGGCGGCGGCTCGAACGCCATCGGCATCTTCCACGGCTTCCTGGACGATCCCTCGGTCAAGATCTACGGCTTCGAGGCCGGCGGCGAGGGCGTCGAAACCGGCCGCCACGCCGCCACCATCACCCTCGGCAAGCCCGGCGTGCTGCACGGCGCCCGCTCCTACCTGATGCAGGACGACGACGGCCAGACCATCGAATCGCACTCCATTTCGGCGGGCCTGGACTACCCCGGAGTCGGCCCGGAGCACTCCTACCTCGCGGACATCGGGCGCGTCAGCTACGAGCCCATCACCGACAGCGAGGCGATGGACGCGTTCCGGCTGCTCTGCCGCACCGAAGGCATCATCCCGGCCATCGAGTCCGCGCACGCCCTGGCCGGAGCGATGAAAATCGGCCAGCGGATCGCCGCCGAATGCGCCGCCGACGAAGCCGCCGGCAAATCAACCGTCAAAGCATCCGAGAAGATCGTGATCGTGAACCTCTCCGGCCGCGGCGACAAGGACGTGGCCACCGCCGCCGAATGGTTCGACCTGCTGGACAAGGATTCACCCGAGCACGAGATCGCCAAAGAGGGGGAGCAGCTGTGAGCACCGTGCAGGAACCGGGCACCGCCCGGACCGCCAGCAAGTCCGCTGCCGCCATTGACCGGGCCAAAGCCCAGGGCCGCGCGGCCCTCATCGGCTATCTGCCCGCCGGCTACCCCAGCGTCGAGGACACCATCGCGGCCGGCATCGCCCTCGCGGAAAACGGCGCAGACCTGATCGAAATCGGGATCCCGTACTCCGACCCGGTCATGGACGGCCTGGTCATCCAGGCGGCCACCAGCGAGGCCCTCAACAAGGGCTTCCACGTCCAGCAGGTCTTCGACGTCGTCCGCGGCATCACCAGCAAGACCGACGCCGCCGTGCTGGTCATGACCTACTGGAACCCCGTGGTCCGGATGGGCGTGGAGGAATTCTCCCGCCGTCTCGCCGAAGCCGGGGGAGCCGGGCTCATCACCCCCGACCTGATCCCCGACGAAGCCTCCGAATGGATGGCGGCCTCGGACATGTACGGTCTGGACCGGGTGTTCCTGGTGGCGCCGTCATCGTCGCCGGAGCGCATGAAGCGCACCGTCGACGCGAGCCGGGGCTTCGTCTACGCTGTCTCGATCATGGGTGTCACCGGCGCCCGCACCTCGGTCAGCTCCGCGGCCAAGGACGTTGTGGCCGCCGCGCACGCTGCCGGCGCAGAACGCGTCTGTGTCGGGCTGGGCGTGTCCAACGCGGACCAGGTCCGCGAGATCGCAGCCTACGCGGATGGCGTGATCGTTGGCACCGCGCTCGTCGTGGCCATCGGCGACGGCGGCGTGGATGCGGTAGCGTCCTTGACGAAAGACCTCAGCACCGGCCTCACCAGGGAAGAAGCATAAAGCACATGCAGTCAGTCCTCCACGCGGCAGCGATGATTCCCGCGAGCATTCCGAGCCCGGACTGGTCCGGCTTCGACATCCCGCTGCCGTGGGGGACCCTGCGCATCCACGCCTACGCCCTGTGCATCCTGCTCGGCATCGTTGCCGGCCTGTGGCTCACCTCGGTGCGCTGGGCCAAGCGCGGCGCCCCGGAGGGCAGCGTGTGGGACATTGCCATCTGGGCCATCCCCTTCGGCATCATCGGCGGCCGGCTCTACCACGTGGTGTCCTCACCGGATGCGTACTTCGGCCCCGGCTTTAACGGCACAGGTGACCTGTCCCTGATCCCGCAGCTCCAGCGCGGCGGACTGGGGATCTGGGGAGCCGTGCTGCTGGGCTCCGTGGGTGCGTGGATCGGCTGCCGCAGGGCGGGGGTCAAGCTGAGCGCCTTCCTCGACGCCGCCGCGCCCGGCCTGCTGCTGGCCCAGGCAATCGGCCGCTGGGGCAACTACTTCAACCAGGAGCTCTTCGGCGGCCCCACCACGCTGCCGTGGGGGCTGCAGATCGACGCCGACAACCCGAACTTCCCGCCCGGCATGGCCGCCGGCACCCTCTTCCACCCGACATTCCTCTACGAATCCCTCTGGAACCTGGCCGGCGTCGGGATCCTGCTGCTGCTGGACCGCAGGTTCCGCTTCCGCCGGGGCCGGCTGTTCTGCCTCTACGCGGTCTACTACACGCTGGGCCGGGTCTGGATCGAGGCGATGCGGATCGACGATGCCGAGCAGATCAACCTCTTCGGCATCACCACCCGGCTGAACGTGTGGACCAGCATCTTCGTACTGCTGGGTGCGCTGGCCGCGTTCATCATCCTGGGCCTGCGCAAGCGCACGGAGCCCGACACGGTCTACCTGCCGGGCCGCGAACCGTCCGCTCCCGCCGACGACCTGGATGACGAGGCCGCAACGGCCGCAGCCGAAGCCCGAAACGACGCGGCAATCAAGGAGCCGGCCACCGTTCCGGCCACCGGTCCTGCCCCCAGCGAGGGCGTCCAGCATTCGGATTCTGCTGTCTCAGATAGTGGTTTGCGTGGTAATCTCCCTGTTAACCAGAGCGGTCCAGGCCACGCTTCCGCCCCAGCTGAAGCGTCAAAGGAATCCACGGGCGGCACCAAGCCCGCCACGGGAGCGCCGGCGGCCGGAGCATCCGGCCACCAGGCCACCGGAACCGCGCCGGACGCTGAGGGCACCAAGTAGCTCAGCCCCGGCAAACCGGGCCGCGGAGTCACCCCTCGCAGAGCCCGTCTCCACAACGGCGTGGCAGCAAGGAAAGCACCGGACAGCAGAGAGTTGTTGTTCGCGCAATTCCGGGCCGGCGGTTGCGTAACTGTTAGTGCAGGACGCGGCGCTGACCTACAATTCGAATAAGAAAAAACTTTGTTGTGCCCATCACACCGGCGCACCGATGCGGGCCAATGTTGTCCCTCCCATACGCACGATCAGGAGGAAGGACGTCTCCCATGACCCAAACCCTGCACAGCCCCAGTTGGTCCGAGCCTCAGCAGGCCGCCATGTCACCTTTCAAGCGCTTCGCAGCGCTTCCCGAAGCGGCCGGGCTCTACAACCCCGAGCAGGAGAAGGACGCCTGCGGACTCGCCATCATCGCCACGCTGCGGGGGGAGCCGGGTTACGACATCGTTGACGCCGCCCTGACCGCCCTGCGCAACCTCGAGCACCGTGGCGCCGTGGGCGCCGACGAGGGCACCGGCGACGGCGCCGGACTGCTGATGCAGGTCCCGGACGAATTCTTCCGCGCAGTGGCCGACTTCGAACTTCCGGCACCCGGACAATTCGCGGTGGGCACGGCGTTCCTCCCGGCCGAGAAGCGCGAATCCGACGCCGCGAAGGCCGGCATCGAAGGCCTCGCCGCCGACGAGGGCCTCACCGTCCTCGGCTGGCGCGAAGTGCCGATCGTGGCCGACCTCGTCGGGGCAATGGCCCGGGCCTGCATGCCCTACTTCTCCCAGCCGTTCTTTGCCTCCAGCACCGGGGAGGTGCTGGAGCGCAACGAACTCGACTCCCGCGCCTGGCGCATCCGGAAGCGCGCGCAGAACAAATTCGGCGTGTACTTCCCGTCGCTGTCCTGCCGGACCATCGTCTACAAGGGCATGCTCACCACGGCCCAGCTCGAGCCGTTCTACCCGGACCTCTCGGACAAGCGCTTCAAGACCAAGCTTGCGATCGTCCACTCACGCTTCTCCACCAACACCTTCCCGTCCTGGCCGCTGGCCCAGCCGTTCCGGACCATCGCCCACAACGGCGAAATCAACACGGTCAAGGGAAACCGCAACTGGATGCGTGCCCGCCAGTCGCAGCTGGCCAACCCGCTGCTGGGGGATTCCCCCGAGGAGCTCTACCCGATCTGCACCCCGGGCGCTTCCGACTCGGCCTCCTTCGACGAGGTCGCGGAACTGCTCTGGCTCTCCGGCCGGCCGATCACGCACTCGATCATGATGATGATCCCCGAGGCCTGGGAAAACCACGCCACGATGGATCCGGCCCGCCGCGCCTTCTACGAGTACCACTCCATGCTGATGGAACCGTGGGACGGCCCCGCCGCGGTGTCCTTCACCGACGGCAACCTCGTCGGCGCCACCCTGGACCGCAACGGGCTGCGCCCCGGCCGGTTCTGGATCACCGAGGATGGCCTGATCATCTTCGCCTCCGAGGTCGGCGTGATCGACGTCGAACCTTCCAAGGTGGTCAAGAAGGGCCGCGTCTCACCCGGCAAGATGTTCCTCGTGGACACCGACGCCGGCCGGATCATCAGCGACGCCGAGGTCAAGGCCGAGGTGGCCGCCGCCAACCCGTGGGCCGACTGGGTCAAGGAAAACCTGATCGACCTGAAGGACCTGCCCGAGCGCGAGCACGTCGTGCACACCGCGGCCTCGGTCAACATCCGCCAGCGCACCTTCGGCTACACCACCGAGGAACTGAAAATCCTGCTGGGCCCGATGTCCCGCACCGGCGCCGAGCCGCTCGGAGCCATGGGCTCGGACACCCCTGTGGCCGTGCTGTCCAAGCGGCCCCGGCTGCTCTTCGACTACTTCGTGCAGTCCTTCGCGCAGGTCACCAACCCGCCGCTGGACGCCATCCGCGAGGAACTCGTCACCTCGCTGACGTGCGCGATCGGCCCCAACGGCAACCTGCTGGACACCAAGCAGGTCCGCCAGCCGCAGGTTGCGCTGCCGTTCCCGGTGATCAACAACGACCAGCTCGCCAAGATCGCGAACATCGAGAACGCCGACGGCGACAAGGTCGCCATGAAGGTCCGCGGCCTCTACCGCCCCGAAGGCGGCGAAAATGCGCTGCGCGCCCGCCTGACCGAAATCTGCGAGCAGGTCTCCGGCGCCATCAACCGCGGGGTGCAGTACGTCGTGCTCTCGGACCGCGACTCCAACGCCCAGTGGGCACCCATCCCGTCCCTGCTGCTGGTCAGCGCCGTGCACCACCACCTGCTGCGCAGCGCCAACCGCACCAAGACCGCCCTCGTGGTGGAGGCCGGCGACGTCCGCGAGACCCACCACGTGGCCGTGCTGATCGGCTACGGCGCCTCGGCCGTGAACCCGTACCTGGCGATGGAATCGGTGGAGCAGCTGATTACCTCCGGCGACGTCGTCGGGGTCACCGCGCAGGACGGCGTCTACAACCTGATCAAGGGCCTCGGCAAGGGCGTCCTGAAGATCATGTCCAAGATGGGCATCTCCACCGTGGCCTCCTACACCGGGGCCCAGACCTTCGAGGCCCTGGGCCTGGGCCAGGACCTGGTGGACGAATACTTCTCCGGCACGCACTCCCAGCTCGGCGGCGTCGGCCTCGACGTCATCGCGGCCGAGGTCGCGGCACGCCACCGGATGGCGTACCCCGAGAACGGCATCGAGCAGCCCCACCAGGCGCTGCTCGGCGGCGGCGAGTACCAGTGGCGCCGCGACGGTGAGCCCCACCTGTTCAACCCGGAGACCGTGTTCCGGCTGCAGCATGCCACGCGTGAGCGCCGCTACGACATCTTCAAGGCTTACACCCGCGGCGTGGATGACCAGTCCGAGAACCTGATGACCCTGCGCGGGCTCCTGAAGTTCAAGGCCGGGCTGCGCCCCGCGGTCCCGCTCGAGGAAGTGGAGTCCGTCTCCAGCATCGTCAAGAGGTTCTCCACCGGTGCGATGAGCTACGGCTCCATCTCCCAGGAGGCCCACGAAACCCTCGCGATCGCCATGAACCGGCTGGGCGGCAAGTCCAACACCGGCGAAGGCGGCGAGGACGTCGACCGGCTGCTGGACCCGACGCGCCGCTCCGCGGTCAAGCAGATCGCCTCCGGCCGCTTCGGCGTGACCAGCCTCTACCTGACCAACGCCGATGACATCCAGATCAAGATGGCCCAGGGCGCCAAGCCCGGCGAAGGCGGCCAGCTGATGGCGCAGAAGGTCTACCCCTGGGTGGCCCGGACACGGCACTCGACGCCCGGCGTCGGGCTCATCTCCCCGCCCCCGCACCACGACATCTACTCGATCGAGGACCTCGCCCAGCTGATCTACGACGCGAAGCGGGCCAACCCCTCGGCCCGGGTGCACGTCAAGTTGGTCTCCGAGGTCGGGATCGGCACGGTCGCCGCCGGCGTCACGAAGGCCAAGGCCGACGTCGTCCTGGTTTCCGGGCACGACGGCGGGACCGGCGCCTCGCCGCTGAATTCGCTCAAGCATGCCGGTGTGCCGTGGGAACTCGGCCTCGCCGAGACCCAGCAGACGCTGATGCTCAACGGCCTGCGCGACCGCGTGGTGGTGCAGGTGGACGGCCAGCTCAAGACCGGCCGCGACGTCGTGATCGCCGCGCTGCTCGGCGGCGAGGAGTTCGGGTTCGCCACCGCGCCGCTGGTGGTTTCCGGCTGCATCATGATGCGCGTCTGCCACCTGGACACCTGCCCGGTGGGCGTCGCGACGCAGAACCCGGAGCTGCGCTCCCGCTTCACCGGCAAGCCGGAATTCGTGGTCAACTTCTTCGAATTCCTCGCCGAGGAAGTCCGCGAGATCCTCGCCGAGCTTGGCTTCCGCAGCATCCAGGAAGCGATCGGCCACGCCGAAATGCTCGATACCCGTGAGGCGATCAACCACTGGAAGGCCGAAGGGCTGGACCTGGACCCGATCCTGCACGGACTCGAATTCGACGACGACGCACCCCTGCGCAACCTCACCGGCCAGAACCACGAGCTGGACAAGCACTTTGACCAGCGCCTCATCGTGATGGCCGCGGAGGCCCTGAGCGACCGCACCCCGGTCAAAATCGCCGTCGACGTGATCAACACGGACCGCTCCGTCGGCACGATGCTCGGCCACGTGGTCACCAAGACCTTCAGCACGGACGTGCTGGCCACCGACACGATCGACATCACGCTGACCGGCACCGCCGGCCAGTCGCTCGGTGCGTTCCTGCCGGCGGGCATCACGCTGCGGATGTTTGGTGACTCGAACGACTACGTCGGCAAGGGGCTTTCCGGCGGGCGCATCATCGTCCGGCCGGACCGCACCAACGTGTTCCCGGCCGAACGCAACGTGATCGCCGGAAACGTGATCGGCTACGGCGCCACGAGCGGCGAAATGTACCTCCGCGGCCAGGTCGGCGAACGTTTTATGGTCCGCAACTCCGGCGCCACCGCGGTGGTCGAGGGAATCGGCGACCACGGCTGCGAGTACATGACCGGCGGTCAGACGCTGATCATCGGCCGCACCGGCCGCAACTTCGGTGCCGGCATGTCCGGCGGCACGGCCTACGTGCTGGACCTGCAGACCGAACGCGTCAACAAGCAGGCCCTGGAGTCCGGCGAGCTGCAGCTGCGCGAGCTCGACGCCGAGGACCGCGAGATTGTCCATGGACTGCTGCAGAAGCACTTCGAGGAGACCGAGTCGCTGCTCGCGGCCCGGCTGCTGGAGAACTTCGACGACACCGCAGCCCGCATAACCAAGGTGCTGCCGCGCGACTACGCGGCCGTACTGCAAACCCGTCTCGACGCCATCGAAGAGGGCCTTGACCCCGACGGCGAAGAAGTTTGGTCTCGAATCCTGGAGGTGACCGGTGGCTGATCCACGCGGATTTCTGAAAGTACGTCAGCGCGAAACCCAGCCCCGCCGTCCCGTTCCGGTCCGCATCATGGACTGGAAGGAAGTCTACGAGGCGCAGGAGAAGGGTGTCCTGAAGGCCCAGGCGGGCCGCTGCATGGACTGCGGCGTGCCGTTCTGCCACCAGGGCTGCCCGCTGGGAAACCTCATTCCGGAATGGAATGACCTCATCTGGCGGGACAAGGGCGAGGAAGCGATGGAGCGGCTGCACGCCACCAACAACTTCCCCGAATTCACCGGGCGGCTCTGCCCGGCACCCTGCGAGGCTTCCTGCGTGCTGGGCATCAACCAGCCCGCCGTGACCATCAAGCAGGTTGAGGTCTCCATCGTGGACCAGGCTTTCGAGAACGGCTGGGTCAACCCGCTGCCGCCGGCCCGGCTCAGCGGCAAGACAGTCGCCGTCGTCGGCTCCGGCCCCGCCGGGCTCGCCGTCGCGCAGCAGCTGACCCGGGTGGGCCACACCGTCGCCGTCTACGAGCGCGACGACAAAATCGGCGGGCTCCTGCGGTACGGCATCCCCGATTTCAAGATGGAGAAAGAGCACGTCGACCGCCGTCTGGAGCAGATGAAGGCCGAAGGCACCCGCTTCCGGACCGGCGTCGCCGTCGGCACCGATGTGACCTGGGAGCAGCTGCGCCGCCGGTACGACGCCGTCGTTATCGCCACGGGCGCCACCGTCCCGCGTGACCTGCCGATCCCGGGCCGCGAGCTTGAGGGCGTGCACTTCGCGATGGACTACCTCGTCCCGGCCAACCGTGTGGTGGCGGGGGAGACGGTGGAGAACCAGATCAACGCCGCAGGAAAGCATGTGATCATCCTCGGCGGCGGCGACACCGGTGCGGACTGCCTCGGCACCGCGCACCGGCACCAGGCCGCGTCCGTCACCACCCTGGCGATCGGCAAGCAGCCGCCGGCGGAGCGCGCCAGCCACCAGCCGTGGCCGACGTTCCCCACCCTGTTCGAGGTTGCCAGCGCCCACGAGGAAGGCGGCGAACGCACCTACCTCGCCTCCACCGTGGAGTTCGTCGGCGAGAACGGCAAGCTCACCGGAGTCAAGGTGGCCGAGACCGAATTTGTCGACGGCAAGCGACTCCCGAAGGCCGGCACCGAGCGGATCATCCCGGCGGACCTGGTGTTCCTCTCGCTGGGCTTCACCGGCCCGGAACCGGCAGGGATCACCGAGCAGGTCAGCGCCGAATTCGACGGCCGCGGCAACGTGGCCCGCGACGGGTACTACATGACCAACACGGAAGGCATCTTCGTCGCCGGAGACGCCGGCCGCGGCCAGTCCCTCATCGTCTGGGCCATCGCGGAGGGGCGTGCCTGCGCCGCCGCGGTGGACAAGTTCCTGATGGGCAGCACCATTCTTCCGGCTCCCGTGGCCCCGACCGACCGGGCCATGGCCGTCCTCTAGGCCGCAGTTGCTCCACTGGCGGCCGGCTCCGGTCACATTCCGCCGACAACTTCATCCATACAATCGACTACTAGGGTAGGTATATGAGACGCGCTAAAATAGTGGCCACGTTCGGACCGGCAATCGCGAGTTTTGAGAACACTCTCGCCGTGCTGGAAGCCGGCGTCGACGTGGCCCGCATGAACATGAGCCACGGCGACTACGCCGTCCACGACACCACGTACGAGAACGTCCGCAAGGCAGCCGGTCAGCTGCACAAGGCCGTTGCCATCATGGCCGACCTCCAGGGGCCGAAGATCCGCCTTGGCCGGTTCGTCGACGGACCGCACCTGCTGGCTGTTGGCGACACGTTCACCATCACCACCGAGGACGTCCCGGGCACCAAGGACATCTGCTCCACGACGCTCAAGAGCCTCACCGAGGACGTCAACCCCGGCGACGCCCTGCTGATCGATGACGGCAAGGTCGCGCTCCGCGCGATCGACGTCGACGCGGTCAAGGTCGTCGCCCAGGTCATCGTCGGAGGGTGGGTCTCGAACAACAAGGGCATCAACCTGCCCGGCGTTGCCGTCAACGTTCCCGCGCTGAGCGAAAAGGACGAGGACGATCTGCGCTGGGCCATGCGCCGCGGCGTGGACATGGTCGCCTTGTCCTTCGTTCGCGACGCCTCGGACATCAAGCGCGTCCACGAGATCATGGACGAAGAAGGCCGCCGCGTGCCGGTGATCGCCAAGATCGAGAAGCCGCAGGCCGTTGAGCAGCTGCCCGAGATCATCGACGCGTTCGACGCCATCATGGTGGCCCGTGGCGACCTCGGCGTGGAACTTCCCCTCGAGGAAGTGCCGATCGTGCAGAAGCGCGCCGTCGAACTGGCACGCCGCTGGGCCAAGCCGGTCATTGTGGCAACCCAGGTGCTCGAGTCCATGATCGACAACCCGCGTCCGACCCGCGCCGAGGCCTCCGACTGTGCCAACGCCGTGCTCGACGGCGCCGATGCGGTTATGCTCTCCGGCGAGACCAGCGTGGGCAAGTTCCCGATCGAAACCGTCAAGACCATGGCCCGGATCATCGAATCCACCGAGGTCCACGGCCTGGAGCGCGTCCCCCCGCTGGGCACCAAGCCCAAGACCCGCGGCGGCGCCATCACCCGTGCCGCCGTCGAAATCGCCGACCAGCTGGACGCCAAGTACATTTGTGCCTTCACCCAGTCCGGCGACTCCGCACGGCGCCTGTCGCGGCTGCGTCCGATCCGGCCGGTCTTCGCCTTCACCCCGGTCGAGCATGTCTGGAACCAGCTCGCACTGACCTGGGGCATCCAGCCGGTCCTGGTCCCGATGGTGGGCCACACCGACGAGATGACCGCCCAGGTTGACCGCAGCCTGCTGAACATGGACCTCGTCGAGGACGGCGACATGGTGGTTATCGCCGCCGGTTCGCCTCCCGGAAAAGCCGGTTCCACGAACATGCTGAAGGTCCACCGCGTGGGCGACCTGGCCGACGCCGGCAGCCACGGCGAAACCGAGGTCACCAAGGACAAGCTCGGCCCCTGGCCGGAGAAGAAGAAGCGGAACGGCAAAGTCTAGTCCCGCAGCTTGAAACCAAAAGGGAGGGTCCCCGCCAGCTGGCGGGGACCCTCCCTTTTGGTCTGTGTTGCTGTGTTGCTCCGTGTTGCTGTGTTGCCGGGCTGCCGGGGCCCGGTCAGTTGACCTGGTTGATGATCGTCTCGGCCACTTCGCGCATGCTCAGGCGGCGGTCCATGGAGGTCTTCTGGATCCAGCGGAACGCCTCCGGCTCGGTGAGGCCCATCTTCGTGGTCAGCAGGCTCTTGGCGCGCTCCACGAGCTTGCGGGTGGCGAACTGCTCCTGCAGGTCCGTCACTTCGCTCTCGAGCGCCTTGATTTCCTCATGGCGGGACAGCGCGATCTCCAGGGCCGGGATCAGGTCCGCCGGGGTGAAGGGCTTGACCACGTAGGCCATGGCGCCGGCGTCGCGGGCGCGCTCGACGAGTTCCTTCTGGCTGAACGCGGTCAGCAGGACCACGGGGGCGATCCGGGCCTTGACGATCTTCTCGGCGGCGGTGATGCCGTCCATGACGGGCATCTTGACGTCCATCAGGACGAGGTCCGGCTTCAGTTCTTCGGCGAGCTGCACGGCCTTCTCGCCGTTGTCCGCTTCGCCGACGACGTCGTAGCCTTCGCCGCGCAGGATCTCGATGATGTCGAGCCGGATGAGGGTCTCATCCTCGGCCACGACCACGCGGCGCGCCGGCTTGGACGTGGGGTTTGACTCCGTCTGTTCTGACACGGGAACTCCTTGGAAAGGTACGGCGGGAACTAGACCATCTTAGGTTGTCACCGCTGTTGTACTGGGACCGGGTTGGGTTCGATGCGGCGTCACTGGCGCGATTCTGGAATTCAGCCTATCTGCATGTAGAGTAATTTCGCGCACTGGAAGCGATCGCGTTGCTCACAGCACTGTGGGTGGCGGATTATGCTACCGGTGTACTCCGCGCCCGAGTGGCGGAATGGCAGACGCGCCGCACTCAAAATGCGGTATCGAAAGGTGTGTGGGTTCGAGTCCCACCTCGGGCACAGTGTTTCCGCAGGTCAGGGGCTCTTTTGGTGCTTATTCGTGTGCACATTGTGCACACTCTCGCCTCTGATCTGATGTTCCGGGTGTGTGGGGTCCCGGAACGGCCTATTCGGTTGTGTGGGGGAGCGGCTGCCTACGGCGGACCGGGTACCGCCCTGTGTGATCTCTTCTGGGTGTTCATCCTCGTTCGTCCTTCCCTTGGGGTTTCGCGTTCACCACTTCATGGTGGCCAGGGCCGCGCACAACATGATTTGCTGATTATTCTTTAGATGGACCTGGGTTTGCGGCTGGTCCGGATTTTCCGCTCTGATACCTGTTCATGCAGGACTGCCGGGGGAACGGCATGACATGGCCACTGATCGGAGCAGATCATGTGCCTGCTGAGCGTGGCCAGTCGGTATGCGTGGCCGGCTTCGAGGGTGAGGTGAAGGAACTGGTGGGCTTTGCTGCCATGGCCTTCCCACCAGCTAGCCCGCCGCCGCAGCCATCATTTTCCCGTCATCGCCGCATCCGGCTGATGAGTTCCCACGGGTGCCCGCGAAGGTACCTCGGATCCTTTGTAGCAGGGCTCTCAGACTGAGGCACCAAAGCTGGTCACTGTTCGGCCGCCCTCAGGTCCCGAGCGAGCTGTGGGAGGCGCCTTCCACGGACTGCGGTAAACCAGCGGAGAACGGGGTAGGCGAGCCGAACCAGAAAATAGTTGACGTACTCCACTGCGCCAAAACGCCATATTGCCGTCAGGAGCAAAACGCTGCCAATGTGATCCGGCCACCAGACGAGGACCCCGACGAGTCCTGCCGCCAGGAGCGCGGCGTCGGCTGTCCGTAATGCACGATAGACGCGGGCAATTTTCACGGGCGTCGGACTCAGCTCGACCCAGGTTCGCCCCAGAAGCCTGCCACCGGCTGACCGAACCCCTGTCCTTCCTGCTTTCTAGCCTTGGATGAGTGTGAGGACAGGCGGCATGGGAAGCATCGGTTATGCCAGGGTCAGAACCGTAGACCAGAAGTCGGTTCTGCAGCATTCGGCGTTACAGGCCGCAGGCTGCCACCAGATCTGACCATGGTGTGAGCGGACTGAGAGGCAGTCGGGGGCCTGAAGTGGACAAAATGCGCCCTTAGTATTTAGGCATGGTTGGTTGGTTTCGCCCGGTAGGGGCGGTGGCCGCCGGCGGCGAGTAGGCATCTGAGCCGGTAGTTGGTGAAGTTGCGGAAGCCTCTGGCGATTCGGCGTGTGGTTTCGATGACGCCGTTGATCGCTTCGGTGGGGCCGTTCGAGGCGCCGTTCGTGTCGAAGTAGACGATGATCGCGGACTTCCATTGTTTGAGTGTCCGGCCGAGGCGGGCGACTTCCGGGATGGGGCAGGTCGGGAATGAAGCAATGACTTCGTTGACGAGTTCTCTGCCCCGCTCCGGGCGGGTGTGGTAGATGTTGCGCAGCTTCTGGTAGCACTGCCAGGCGAGGGTGACTTCGTGGTCCGGGTCCCCGGCGGTGAGCTTCGGGTCCAGCCGGGAAGCCTGTTTCTCGGTGAGGTGTTCGGCGCCGATCTGCAGGGTCCGGCGGATTCCGTAGAGCGGATCTCCCTTGCGGCCCCGGTGTCCGAGAGTGTCTTGCTGGACGCGGCGGCGGACCTCATCGACCATGGACGAACCGAGCTTCACGACGTGGAAGGCATCCAGAACGGTGATGGCTTCGGGCAGTTCGTCGCGGATCGCTTTGGCGTAGCCGCGGAACGGATCCAGCGCGGCGGTCTTGATTCCGGCGGTGAACCCGGGGCCGCGGTCTTTGAGCCAGTCGGCGTAGGCCTTTCCGGAGCGTCCCGGGACGAGGTCCAGCAGCCGGGCGTGAACCGTGCCGTTCGTGTCGCGGGTGTGATCCACAATCCCGGTGACCATGCCGGTGCCCGGCGGGCCGGTGTGGGCCCAGACATGTTCGTCGACGCCGAGCGCATCCACCCCCTTCAGCCGGCCTGTGGCGCCGATCCGGCGCGCGGCCTCTGCCCTGATCCCGTGCCAGACGGTGTGCCAGGAGACGCCGAGCTGGTGGGCCAGGGCCGAGACCGAGGTGTCGAAATGCTGGAGTGCATCGGTTGCCCAGTTCACGGCACGGGCGGTCAGTTTCGCCCGGGGTCCGGCCAGCGGGTGCTCCTCGGTTCACATGCATCATAGATCATAACTAAGCAAATTTCGATTTCTTCATCCTACCTTCCTAGACGCAATAGCAAGAGACGCATAATCCCCGCTTACGTGAACCTTCGAAATTTGCTCGAGAGATCTCGTACTACCACCTCGTATTGAGATAATGACAAAAATGACATTCACGATCAATGACAGGACAAGCACGACCCCTAGTCCGTACGTGGCAAAATGCTGGGTTGTTTCATCCAAGGAAAGCAAAGTAAGAACAAAACCAATAATTCCGAGAATCGCTGCCCATGTGATCGGCCTTCGGATCCCCAAATAAAGCCTGTTGCTAACGGGGTGATCGCCTGGTACGGAATAATAACTGAAGTAGGTACTCCCGATAGCTAAGACGCCAGCCGCAAGGCCTTGTACTATAGGATAATGGCCATTTAGACTCGAAACGAATTTGTCTTGATCGCTTGATCCAAATACTTGCCATGTCGCCCACGACATATATAGAGATGCCGTTAAAACAACGCTTAATAATAAAGAAATTAGAAGAGGGCGCCAAACGCTTTTGCGTTCAATGCCCATCCATAAATTGATCCACACTTCTGAAAGTCTAGGGGCATTATCATCCGCAGAATTCCCTAAAAACAGCGTTGCGTGATCCCGAGATGGCCAACGCTCCACTGGATCGGTGCCCGGCAGAGTCCCGACTGATTCGGCGTATCCTCCTCGAGCGGCCCACTGGATTGCCATGGGGACATTTTTGTCCAATCGCCGATCATATATGACGGTACCGGGGGGAGCCTCCACTTCAAAGTGGTAACTCTCTGCGGATTGTGCGTGCAGTAAATGAAATCTAATCAAATCAGGGTAGCCCGCATCTGTTCCTGGTTCACGTCTAAATTTCCATACAGATCCACCTTGTCCTTCCTCGATCCCTAATGGCCCCCAGTACGAATAGCTTATGACGTGGCGGTGTAAATAATCGAGCGGGGCTTGAAGAATCGCCAGTCTGCTTTCCAGCACCCGCTCAACTTCATTACAAGCGTCTACAAGGCTTGGAGGGCAAAATGGGAAGGAACGTAATTTCCTTACGTAATCCTGGACTGCCTCTTTGAAAAACCCGGAGTCGTTTGTACTTAGTAGGCTCAGGTGCCGATTTTGGAAGTCGGTCACATGGAATGAGGCGAGCCTTGGCTGTTGAAGAAGGAGGGGAACGGGTATCCAGGATAAATGCTGGGAACTTATTTGAGAAAGGTATTTCCGGCATCCCTCATGGTCCTCGAGGACCCAGGCCGCATTTAGGTCGAGGTCCAGGCTGACCTTTATATGAACAGTTTCGGGATTCTTGAACTCTACTCGTGTTATGCGTCGTCTTACCCATATGCGGGAATTGCGAAGCAAGTCAAATAGATATGGCGCAGACTGTTCGGCAACTTCTTTTACTGATGGTTCCATGGTTGGCTACTTTCCTCTGCATTGGTATTCAATGTCAGTGCGCCTTCAAAGGCAGGCGGCTGAGGGCTCGAGTAGGGTGCGCGTGGTGGGGACTAGGTAGAAGCCGAGAACTCAGGGTGAGCCGTGGAGCGCAAGTCTGGCGCAGGGTGACTCGTGGGATAACCGGGGCTGATGTTTGGGCGGGCGGGGAAGTCAGGGTTCTCGTTCGAGCATCGAACCGGATGCCTGGCGGCACGTTGCGGGAGAGCCCGAGCCGCAGTTCTTCGGGCGAGACGGTATTGCGTCCCGTCGGCCCTGAAATCGATAGCGCTCCGGTCTCCAAGTTGACTGAAAAGAACATCTGTCGCCCACAGCCCAGGAGCGCTCGGTCGATATGTTCCCGGGACGCCCCGCTGCTTCTGAAGCCTCCCCAGTCGTAAGAACGTCATCGTCCTACTATGCGCCCTTTGCCCACTGCTTCATACGCTGCAACGACGATTCCCCTGTGCATGCCATGAAGACAGACTTTCAAGAAACGGCAGACCTGCGATCGCTCGATCGATTGGGTCAACTTGCTTCTTGCGCGCATCGGTTGCCGACATTTCTCGGAGGTTGGTGTTTTTGGGCACGATGTCGGCTTTGGCGAGTTCCACGGACGCCTCGACCCCACCCTTCGTGGCAGGGTCCGCCTGCGGACCCTGAACTCCTGAGGAAGGTCTTCGAGTCATCCAGCGTCGATGCCGTGTTCGTCGGAAGGGCCATGCTGCGCGATCCCTACTATGCGCTTCGGCTGGTCGGCGGCCAGCCGAAGGAATACTGGCCGAGTCAGTACCACCGTGCGCTGTAGCGCCGCCGTGCGGCGCGGACGGCCCGCGCACGTCGTCGAGCAGCAAGAAAGACAACCTTGCCCCCTGGGACCTCACTATTCGCCACTCCACATCAGCCTCTTTTGACTGATGCCGCAACGCCGATACTGGACCTTCCGTCGCTTTGGGAAACCGATGGGTCAGCCCGTGCTCCCGTGCAAAGGGTAGTCGTCATGCGCGGTTCTACTCTTTCCGCCATGAGATGTACGAAAGGAGGTGCAACACCATGGCGCTCGTTGATTCCCCGTCTTCCGCTTGCCAGGATGCTGGTGCTCGGACCAAGCCAAGCCCCGGCCAAAACTCGTGTAGGCGGGGTGACACAGGGCGGAATATCGGCGCGGAGCAGACAGGCTTCTCCATGCCGGCTGGGCTGCGGCCCGCTGCTGGTTGTCGGATCAAAGTGGACAGAAGCAGGTGTGCACAATGTGCACACCCTGGGCTTCGGATCGGGTCGTACTGGCGCCGGACTGGGCCGGATTGCGGATGTTTTCGCGGGAGCGGCGGAAATTCAAGGGCTGGAACCCGGTTCGAGTCCCACCTCGGGCACAGTGTTTCCGCAGGTCAGGGGCTTTTTGGTGCCTTTTTCGTGTGCACATCGTGCACACTCTCGCCTCTGATCTGGTGTTCCGGGTGTGTGGGTTCCCGGAAACGGCCTATTCGGTTGTGTGGGGGAGCGGCTGCCTACGGCCGGCCGGTTGCCTCCTTGCGGGGTCTCTGGTGGGGGTTCATCCTCTTTCGTCCTTCCGTTGGGTTTTCGCGTTCACCACTTCATGGCGGCCAGGGCCGCGTACAACATGACTTGCTGAATATTCTTTAGATTGACCTGGGTTGCGGCGGTCCGGAACTTCCGCTCTAATACCTCTTCATGCAGGACTGCGGGGGGAACGGCATGACAAGGCCACTGATCCGAAGCTGATCATGAGCTCGCTGAGCCTGGCCAGTCAGCAGGCGGCCCAGCCTCGGGGCGAGTTGCAGGAACCGGTGGGCCCTGCTGCGATGGCCTTCCCACCAGTGAGCCCGCCACCGGAGCTATCATTTTTCCCGGTATCGCGCATCCGGCTTCTGGCTATCCTGCATCGCTGTCCTCGCTCTTTTGACCGTGGGAGCTGGCCACGCCACCCTGCCCTCAATCAGATCCCGACGATCTCTGGCTCCGCCGCAGTCAACGCATGCTGGTCGAGAAGCGTGTCGACGACCCACACCGGATCTTTCCGATCGCCTGTGCGATCGCGGCGGTCGTTCGTGGATACGAGGGCATATCAGATGAGGAGTCCTGCCATCGCGTTGTGTGTACCGTATAGCCCTCCGTCACCGGGCATTTTTGCGGGCGGGTCTTACGGGAATCGACCGGCCGCAGAAAAGCGGCGATCGTGATCTGGAAACTTTTGGGGCGCGCTTTCGCCGGTGGGGGACCGGCTTACGGGCAGAGGATAGGGACAGAGAATCGACGCGAAGACCCAAGCAGGCAACTGCAGGAAGCGCTTCTGACGGCAGGCCCCACAGGGAAAGGGATTGCGAGCCCCGAGTCGTGAAAGTGCGCGGGCTCGACGGTGACCAGCCGCTTTTTAGTAGCTTGGCGCTGGCAGAACCAGTAATCGACGGAGAGCACGAAGTCCTCAGCGGCCATCCGGCAACTTTGATCTGAGTTCTTCTGCCTCGGAAGCGAGGGCCTGACGCTGGTCTCGCGTGAGTCTTCTAAACTGCAGGTCGAGGACTACCCGGCTGCCAAATTCGTCCACACCCAACAGCTGACCTACCCGACGGATTGCTTCGTCCGCGTCCTCTGAATCCTCAATCACCTGAAAGACCTCGTCACGCCGATCTATCGCCCGCACAAGGGCATCGATGACCATCAAGTGGTCCCTGATCCGCCGCTCATCCTCATCCACACCGCGATTCTTGCACTACGGAGGTCATTCGGCATTGCGTCCGGCTGCGGTTCCCCTAGTGGGCACGGCCGCCGTGCAGACGACTTTGACGAATGGGTGCAGCTGAGTTCGAAAAGCGACAGCGCGGTTTCGTGCTGCGCGTGGCGTTGAGGCAAGGCCGTGAGGGCTGCCTATTGTTTGGATGATGGGACGAACTTGGGCGGGGTTTAGGAAGAAGCGGACACCTCACGACGTGTGGTCAGGCTGGAAGGCTGCGGATGAGGCCGGAGACGCCGGCCAGGCGGCGATGCTGGCCTCCGAGCTGCTGGATCTGACTCCGAAGTGCTATTACAGCTGGTTTCAAGCCGGCCTCCTGTCCAAGGCCCTTGGCAACTGGCCGGAAAGCCTGGAGCGCAACGCTCGGGCGCTGGAACTCTTCACTCCGAAGGATGCTGAAGAGTTCCATGGAGCGAACCCGGCAGCCTGGAACTTGGGCATTGCGTCAACAGCTCTGGGTGACTGGTCCGCCGCCCGGCACGCATGGGTCGCCTACGGACTGGAGACGTTTCGGGCCGAGATCGGGCCGATCGACGTAGACTGCGGGATGGCTCCGGTCAGGCTCAACCCCGACCAGCACAGCCTCCCTCATCAGGTGCTGTTTTCGGCCGGGAACACGGAGGTGGTCTGGTGCTGGCGCCGGAGCCCGGCCCATGCGGTCATCGCGAGCGTTCCGCTGCCGGAGTCCGGCCACCGGTTCAGGGACACGGTCCTGCACGACGGCGAACCCAAAGGGACCCGACAGCTCGACGGACAGGAGGTGTCGGTCTTCGATGAGCTGGGACGTCTCGAAGAATCCGGCCTGCCGACATGGCAGGCCCAGGTAATCGGTGCGACCGCAGACGATGTTCAGGTGCTGTCGGACCTACTGGGACCGCGGGGGCTCGGACTCGACGATTGGTCCGGGATCAGGTTGATGTGCTCGAACTGCTCGCATGGCGCACCCCAGGATGGACACGATCACATCCCATCGACGTCGGATGCGAAACGACTTGGACTCGCCGGCCATGAGTCAGAGCTCGGCGAAGTGATGGAGACATGGCTGGCCGGCAGACACGGAATAGACGTGCTCAACCTCGACCTGCTCTGGTAATCCCTGCCAGTCCCGCCCTGTGGGCTTCATGGTTGGTGCTTCAAGAAATCCTCGATCGCTAAGGAGCGCACATGTTTGGTCTCTTCAAGAAAAGAAAAGTCCGTTGTTGTGGGCTCGCCTGCACGAGTAGTGCGCTCACTGGCCAACTGAGCCGCGCTGGTCAGGGGTTGTAGGCAATCGGGGCAGGCTTTACTGAGCGGCTGAGTCTCAGAGTGTCGAACATTGAATTCAGTGCCGCGAACGCGGTCTACTGCTGGGCCTCTTCATGGAGACGACGTGCCGTCAGGGCGATTTGAGACGGCTGCCATGCCCCGCGAGCAAGCTCCATCTTCTTCCGTGAAGTGAAATCCACCACCGGACGGGCGCGGAGTATGCCCTCCTGCTCCTTGATGCCCGCGAGGCTCATTTCAAAACTCCATTCACGGCGTCCGTAACGTTCAAGAGTGAACGGAATTTCCAGAGACTTCGCCCATACTGGGGCTTCAAACAAAGAAATCTATGCCACCTCCACCGTGGGAGGCGGCGAATCGAATATCCATGCCGTTACCGCGATCGATCTTCCAGTAGGCAGAGATGATCTGCGGTAAACAGTGGAGGTGATCGGTTCGAGCTAGCGAGTACAGACCCGTTCCCAGGGAAAGCCAGATGGCGAGCCAAAACACAGGAGGGGACCCTTTGCGGAGCATTAGTTGGTGTTACTTTCCTGAACAGGAGTCCAGGGCACGGGGCGTATAGTCAGCAGACGGTCAGGAAGCGGCCATGGAACTCTATGGTGGAGCTGCCATGCCTATCACGGACCAGACAGGCTCTTGGCCCGGAGCCTCTCGTAGCCGGCCGGACGGCCTGTCCGTAAATGCGCCCCGTCCCCGCGGCGGGGCCCGAAGCCAGCCCGGCCAGGACCTGCCGGCCGGTTCCTCACTCTTGGCCCTGCAGACTGTGAAGAACGCATGCGCAACTGAGCTGGACCATGTCGCCGGCCTGTGCGGAGCACCAAACCCCCGACGGCTTGTCGGGGCCCCGGGTCCCCTCTCTGCCGAAGGGATGCCCGTTGAAGTGGCGTGACCCGATGAAGCGCCGGGTCGGGGATCTGCTGCGGGAGTCCGTGGGGCGGGCCGATGAGCTGCTCCATACCCAGGAACGGCTGAGGGGTCTGCTTTCTGCGGTGGTGTCCCTCACCGAGGATCTGAGCCTGGAGGCCGTCCTGGACCGGCTGGTGAGGTCGGCGTGCGAACTGACCGGGGCCCGATACGGGGCCCTGGGCATCATTGGCGGGGACCAGGCGCTGAGCCAATTCATCACCGTCGGCATCGACGAGGACGGCATCCGGATGATCGGTGCGCCTCCCCCGGGAATGGGGGTTCTCGGGCATCTGATCCGGGATCCGCAGCCGTTGCGGCTGCACGATCTGGGCGGGCACCCCGCCGCGGCCGGGTTCCCGCTCAACCATCCGCCCATGAAGACTTTTCTCGGCGTCCCCGTCCGGGTCCGTGACACGGTCTTCGGGAACTTGTACCTGACCGAAAAGAAGGACGGGGAAGACTTCACCGAGGAGGACGAAGAACTCGCCGTGGCCTTGGCTGCGGCCGCCGGCATCGCCATCGAGAACGCCGGAATGTTCGAGGACAGCCGCCGCCGCCAGGTGTGGCTGGAGGCCGGCATGGAAATCAGCGGCAAACTGATCACCACGGCACATCCGGACGCGGCAGAGTACCTCGATCTGGTTGCCGAACGTGCCGGGATGGTTTCGGGCTCCACGTTGTCAGTCATTGCGGTTCCCGATCCGGACGGCGTCCTCCGGTGCCGGGCGTCCCTCGGGGAGCAATCGCTGCCGGCCGGATTCGAGATCCCGGCCTCCGGGGCCATCACGGGCGTACTGGAGACAGGGGAATCAGCGGTCTTCCCGGACCCCGGACAACTCTTCGGGCCTGAGTCGGCCGGGAAGCTGGGCCCGGTCCTTATTGCCGCCCTGGGCCACACCGGGACCAATAACGGCCTGCTCATTCTGGGCCGGCCGGCGGGCGCCGACCGCTACCCGCGGTCTGATCTGGAAACCAGTGCCCTGTTCGGATCCCGGATCGGCATGGCGCTTGACCTGGTCCGGGCCAACCAGCTCCGGGAAGAACACCTGCTCTTCGCCGACCGGGACAGAATCGCCAAAGACCTCCACGATCTGGTGATCCAGCGCCTCTTCGCCGCCGGTCTGAGCATCCAGAGCCTGCGCCGCTACACCGAGAACGCGGTCGCCCATGAACGCATCGCCGTAGCCACCTCCGAGCTCGATGCAACGATCCGTGAACTCCGGGCCACGATCTACTCTCTCCAGGACGGCCAAGACGGTGCGGGGCTGCTCACCGACCGTGCCCTGCGCGCTGTCCAGGCCGGGGCACGCGATCTCGGCTTCACTCCAACAGTCCAGCTGACCGGGCCCCTGGACGATACGGTCCCCGAGGAGCTGGCATCACACCTGCTGCGTGTCCTCTCAGAGGGACTCAGCAACGCCATCAGACACTCCGGAGCGAAAAACATCAGCATCAGCCTCACAGCCAACCAGGACAACGTGGAGCTGCTCATCACCGACGACGGCTGCGGCTTCGAAGTCCCTGAACGAATCAGCGGCCTGGCCAACATGGAACAGCGCGCAGCATCCCTGGGCGGAACCTTCAGCATCGACAGCCCACCCGGCCACGGCACCCGGCTATGCTGGACCGCCCCCACGACCTGACTTCAAGCGCGCCGCCCAGGTGGGAAGAATCCTGCCGCCTGGCGAATCCCCGTCCCCGAGTCAGGCACCTCACGCCCACCCGGCTTCGAAACGACCGCCGGACACCGTATCCGAACCTGTCACAGCCAACCCCAATTCGGACCAGTCAGATTCCTATCTTCCCTTGGGCAGCCCCGGAGAATGGTCTCGGGCCTCGCTGCGCTCGGGCAGCACAAGCGTTTTTCTTTTCCTTTTTTGCTGCCGTCCGTTGGATCATACGTGCCCGCTCCACCGCTGCAACCGTCCTGCGGACGGCTGCGCACCGGATGCCTTGGGTCGGCGCCGCGCATATTTCCTCCCACAATCCATCCGCTGCTTGCCCTTTCGGGTTGCCCCGGCTCCGTCGGGCACAGCTACGCGATGCTCCGCCAGCAGCCGGGGTGGGGCTGGTGGAAGGTGGCCCTCGGAGTGTTCTTGATCATCACCTCCCTCGCGCTCATCTCCGGCGCAACGTGGGCCCGAATCGTCGCTGTCGTCGTTGCCGGCCTCAGCGCGCTCGTTCAACTTATGCTCATCCCGATGCAGGCGTGGTGGTCCGTTATCGTGATCATCATCGACGTGCTGATCATCTACGCGGTCATCGCCCACGGCGAGAAACTACGGGCCGGAGAAACGCCGCCCAACGTCAACTCCTAAACCGGAAACGCAAAAGGGAATCCACTCGAACCGGGAGGCAAAGGGGCGTCCCGGTCCCAAAAGTTGCATCCGTGACTGGTCATTGTCGCTGGACTTGTGGGACAACTAGCGGGCCAGCCAGGTTACCCGGCACGCCGCGGATTCTTGCAGCGGGGGAGCGTCCCCTCCGAGTGGTCCGGTTCCTGGGAACTGAAACGCCTTCGGCTCCAGGTCAGGTGTCGAGGAAGTCCCCAATCACAGGTAACTTCGCCGCCGGAGAAGTCCGCCACGAATAGGGCACCACGCACTGACATGATGAATGCGTGACAATTGCAAAAACGATCCTGCTGTTTGTACTGGCGGCCGCCGCAGAAATTGGTGGGGCGTGGCTCGTGTGGCAGGCGGTCCGAGAGGGCAAGGAATGGTGGTGGGCCGGGCTCGGGGTAGTCGCTCTGGGGATCTACGGCTTTGTCGCGACCCTGCAGCCCGACGCCCACTTCGGCCGCATCCTTGCCGCCTACGGGGGGCGTGTTCGTGGCGGGATCCTTGGCCTGGGGCATGATCTTCGATGGCTTCCGGCCCGACCGGTGGGACATCACCGGCTCGGTGATTTGCCTGCTCGGGGTGGCCGTGATCATGTTCGCGCCTCGCAACGTGGCGTGAATTCCACCTGTTGAGCGGTATGGCGTTGCTTCCGCGGAACGTCCAAGTCAGCCAGGAGCATCGCATCAATGACGCCTTTGAGCAGGCCCCAGTTTCGGTTCCTCCCGGGCAGGAATCCTGCGCTTCGGTGGTTCCGCCGCGGCCAGCGCCTGCCGGACGGTTCTCCGGGAGACCCGGTGCTCCCGGGCAAGGCAGCGGATCGATGAGCCCTTGACCCTGGCATCCCGGCGGATCCTCGCGAATAGTCCACTCTCGACTCCATCACCGCCTTCCACCGCTGGGGAAAACTCTGATGGAATCGACCGTGGGGTGGGCTCAACTGAAACTGCCATTCATCAACCGGCGAGCCGCGAAGTGGGCTCAACTCAGACTGCAGAACCGGTCCCCACTCAAACTGCCATACAGCCGGCGGTAGCCGGTTCACATCGTCCCTGGCAATGAAGGCCGGGGTTACAGCCGATGTCAGTGTTTGGGCGTATCGACAGCGCCAGCACAGACGAAGAGTCTGGTGAACACGGCCGTTGTCTCGTTCAGGAGTTTGGATCGAGGTACAGCGAGAATCCCGTGATTTCGTCGTTTTCGTTCATCTCGAGGTGCAGCTCGTCGCCGTCTGCGCAACCGCCAGCTTCGGCACGTGCCACAAAACGTTTAAGGTCCCCGAACGTGGCGCGTTGCCCCTCGGGGCCTGAGAACTCGATGTCTAATTTCAATCCGACAGCCATGGCAGACAGTATGTCAGTTTGTGAGGTCGGCCGTCTGCTTCTGCGAGTCGTGACAGCGGCCGCCGGTGTGGGTGTCGTGGCTGCCGGGTGATCCTGGGGTGGCCAGCGGGAGTGTGACCGGGTGCCGGGGTGATGACGGCTATCGTGTCATGGTTGGAACCGGTATCCGATGCCGGCCTCGGTGAGGAAGTGGCGGGGGTTGCCGGGTTCTGGTTCGAGTTTGCGGCGGAGTTGGGCCATGTAGACGCGGAGGTAGTTGGCTTCCTTGGCGTACGCGGGGCCCCAGATTTCGGTGAGGAGTTGCTGCTGTGTGACGAGTTTTTCGGGGTTCCGGACCAGGAGATCCAGGATGCCCCATTCCGTGGGGGTCAGCCGGACGTCCTGCCCGTTGCGGGTGACGCGTCTCATGGCCAGGTCGATCCTGAAGGAGTCTGTGGTCACGACTGGCGCCTCGTCGGCCTCGATGCTCCGGCGTTGGACCGCCCGCAGCCGGGCCAGGAGCTCGTCCAGTCCGAAGGGTTTGGTGACGTAGTCGTCGGCTCCGGCGTCCAGGGCCTTGACCTTATCGTCGGAGCCGTGCCGGGCGGAGAGGACCAGAATAGGGACGCTGCTCCATTGCCGGATGCGTTTGATGACCGTGGTTCCGTCCATGTCGGGCAGGCCCAGGTCCAGGACAATGACTCCGAAGGCTTGCTGGGCCGCTGACTGGAGGGCGGATTCACCGTCGGGGGCTGTCACGACGGTGTATCCGTGGGCGTGCAGGGTTATTTTGAGGGCTTTGAGGAGGTGGGGGTCGTCGTCGACCACTAGTACGTCGTTCACAGCGTGCCCTCCGTCATGGACGCGGGCTGCGTGTGGTGGCGTTGCAGCAGGGCTGACTGGGCCTCGAGAGGCGCTTGGACGGCATTTTGGTTGACCTCGGCGCCGGCGGAGAGCGGCAGCCGGATCACCATGGTCAGTCCGCCCGCTGGTGTCTCTTCGGCGGATAGTGTTCCTCCCATCGCTTCGGTGAATCCTTTGGCGACGGCCAGGCCGAGCCCGACGCCGGTGGCCTGCGGCACATCGTTGAGGCGCTGGAAGGGCTGGAACATCCGGACGACACTTTCTGCCGGGACGCCCTGGCCGTGGTCGATGATGCAGAGTTCTCCCGCGGGACGGCCGCCCAGGGTTGCGTGGCTGAGACCGCCTGCTGCTCCGACGAGAACGACGTCGGAGTCCGGTGCGTATTTGACGGCGTTTTCGACGATGTTCGCGATGACGCGTTCGAGCATTCCGGCGTCGGCGTCGACTTCGGGCATATTTCCCGGCAGCTCGACGCGTACCCTGCCGGCCGGGATCCCCTGCAGTGCGGCGGGGATGACCTCGTACCAGCGCACCGGCTTAATGAGCGGGTTGACGGAATCGGAGGTGATCCTGGACATGTCCAGAAGGTTGCCGACCAGCGCGTCCAACCGGTCGGAGCACTCGTCGATGGTGGCGAGCAGCTCCTGTTCCTCCTCCGCGGTGTAATGGATGTCCGGCTGCCTGAGGCCTCCGACGGCCAGTTTGATTCCGGCCAGGGGCGTACGCAGGTCGTGGGAGACCGCACGGAGAATCGAGGTGCGCATCGTGTTGCTTTCGGCAAGCCGCACGACTTCGCGGCGGCTGGCCGCCAGTTGCCGGCGTTCCAGCTGCGCGGACAGGTGCACCCCGAATGCGCCGAGCAGCCGTCTGTCACTGGCCGGCAGCGTCCGGCCGGAGAGCACGAGCCGGGTCGTGGGGTCGACCTGTTCGATGTTTTCGGCACCATCCGGGGCAGCGGGAGGGACTGTCCCGGCATTTGCAACCAGCCTCCAGCCCGCATTGCCGCCTGTTCCTGTTCCGGTGTGCCCGGTGGAGGTGTAGAGGGCCGCGCCGCTGACCTGGAACACGTCCAGGGCCTGTTCGAGGAGTCCTTTCAGGGTGTCCTCGGTGCGGGCTGCGCCGCGGGTGAGGTCTCCCAGGGTGGCGGCTTCCGCTTGGGCGCGGGCGGCCTCTTTGGACCGGCGGGCGGAGAGGTCGACGACGACGGCGACAGCCGCCGAGACGCCCACGAAGACCAGGAGGGCGAGGATGTTCTGCGGGTCGCTGATGGTCAGGGTGCCGACCGGGGGTGTGGAGAAGTAGTTGACCAGGAGGCTGCTCCAGAGGGCGGCAAGGATGGCTGGCCAGAATCCGCCGACGAGGGCGACCGCGACGGACCCGGCCAGCTGGACCAGGGCTGAGGTGGCGATGTTCCGGTCCGGGTTCAGGGCCAGTAGAAGTTGAAGCAGCACCGGGAGTACTACGGCCAGGATGAAGCCGGCGGCGACACGGATTTTGCCGAGGTCCCGTTGCCGGCGCGGGCCGGCGCCGCGGCCGCCGAGGGGGTGGGAGACCATATGGACGTCGATGTCCCCCGAGTCGCGGACGACCCTGTTTCCGGTGCCTCCGCCCAGGAGTGCGCCGAACAGGCCGGCCAGTTTTCTGTGGCGGGAGATTCCGACGACGATCTGGGTGGCGTTGACGCTGCGGGCGAAGTCCAGGAGCGCTGCGGCCGGGTCCTCGCCGGTGACGACGTGGTAGCTGCCTCCAAGGTCCAGGGTCAGGCGGCGCTGGGACTCCAGCGCCTGCGGCGACTCCTCTGCGATACCGTCGGCGGCGCGGACGTGCACCGCCAGAAGGTCCCCGCCGTTGACCCGGTTGAGGATCCTGGCGCCGCGGCGGATGAGAACATCCCCTTCGGGGCTGCCGGTCAGTCCGACGACGATGCGTTCGCGGGCGGGCCAGCTGGCTTCGATGCCCTGTTCGGCCCGGTATCTGGCGAGGCCTTCATCCACCCGGTCCGCGAGCCACAGCAGCGCCAGTTCCCGTAATGCGCTGAGGTTGCCGAGGCGGAAGTAGTTCGTGAGGGCCGCATCGATCTTGTCGGCCGCGTAGATCTTGCCGTCGCCCAGGCGTTGGCGGAGCAGCTCCGGGGAGATGTCGACCAGGTCGATCTGGTCTGCGCGGCGGACGATGTCGTCCGGAACGGTCTCGGCCTGCCGGACGTCGGTGATGGCGCTGACGACGTCCCCCAGCGAGGCCAGGTGCTGGATGTTGACCGTGGAGATCACGTTGATGCCGGCGTTGAGCAGTTCATCGACGTCTTCCCAGCGCTTGGCGTGGCGGCTGCCGGGAATGTTGGAGTGGGCGTATTCGTCCACGATCGCAGTCCCGGGGGCGCGGGCGAGGACGGCATCGAGGTCCATTTCCTCGAACTCCGTCCCGCGGTAGGGCAGGCGCCGCGGCGCGATGACTTCGAGGCCCTCCAGAAGCGCGCGGGTATCGTCACGCCCGTGGTCAAGGGCCCAGGCGACAACGACGTCCTCGCCGCGTTCGCCCAGCCGGTGCGCCTCTTCGAGCATCTCGTACGTCTTGCCGACCCCGGGGGCGGCCCCCAGGAAAATCCGCAGCGTTCCCCGTGCCATCGCCGTCATCCCTCCGCTTGGACTCTCACTTGGACCGTACCGCAGCGTTCAGATCAGCGTTGAGGGCCGTCACGTTCACGGACGGCTGGCCCAGGAAGGCCTCCAGACCGCCGGTGGTGTGCTTGTTGACCAGAGACATCACGGTGTCGGCGCTCAGGTGCTGGGATGCGGCGACACGGGGGACCTGCAGCCGGGCGTAGGCCGGGGAGATGTCCGGATCCAGTCCCGACGCGCTGGACGTTACCGCGTCGGCGGGCACCAGTTCCTCGCTGATGCCTTCCGCGGCGGCGACAGTGGACCGGTTGGCGGTGACGGCGTCGCGGAGTTTCGGATCGTTGGGGCCCAGGTTGGACGCCGAGGACGACGCCGGGTCCCACTTCACGGCCGAGGGCCGGGCGTGGAACCACCGCGGGTCCTGGGCGCCGGTGTCGGCGGAGGTCTGGACGATCAGGGCGGACGCCACAGGTGCGCCGGCGGCGTCCTTCAGGATGGATCCGTTGGCCTCGTACGGGGCGATCAGTTGCCCGACGCCGAAGACGGCCAGGGGGTAGGCCACGCCGAGGACCAGTGTGGCGAAGAGCAGGAACCGGACGGCGGTGCCTGCCTGCCGGAGGTAGCCGGTGAGTGGGTTCATGTGATGTTCCTAGCCGATTCCGGGGATGAGGGAGATCATCAGGTCGATGATCTTGATGCCGATGAAGGGTGCGATGAGTCCGCCGAGCCCGTAGATCAGCAGGTTCCGCCCCAGCGCCTGGTTGGCGGACACGGCACGGTATTTCACTCCGCGCAGGGCCAACGGGACCAGGGCGATGATGATCAAGGCGTTGAAGATCACCGCGGACAGAATGGCCGAGGACGGGGTGGCCAGGCCCATGATGTTCAGCAGTCCCAGCCCCGGGAAGGCGGAGGTGAAGAGGGCCGGGACGATCGCGAAGTATTTGGCGACGTCGTTGGCGACCGAGAAGGTGGTCAGGGCGCCGCGGGTGATGAGCAGCTGCTTGCCGATGCCGACGATGTTGATGAGTTTGGTGGGGTCGGAGTCGAGGTCCACCATGTTGGCGGCGTCCTTGGCGGCCGGGGTGCCGGAGTTCATGGCGACGCCGACGTCGGCAGCGGCCAGGGCCGGGGCGTCGTTGGTGCCGTCGCCGGTCATGGCGACCAGCCGGCCTGCAACCTGCTCTTTCTTGATGACCGCGAGCTTGTCCTCCGGTGTTGCTTCGGCCAGGAAGTCATCGACGCCGGCCTCGGCGGCGATGGCCTTGGCGGTGATGGGGTTGTCCCCGGTGATCATGACGGTCCGGATGCCCATTTGCCGCAGCTCAGCGAAGCGGGCGTGCATGCCGGGTTTGACGACGTCGGCGAGGTGGATGGTTCCCAGGATCTCCGCACGGCCGCCCTTGTCCACTTGGGCGACCAGCAGGGGCGTGCCGCCCTGGGCGGAGATTTCCTTAACCCGGTCGTCGACCTCCGCCGGGGTGTGGCCGCCGTATTCGGCAACGAAGGCCGCCACCGTGGAGGCGGCGCCTTTGCGGATCTGCAGCCCGTCAAGATCCAGCCCGCTCATGCGTGTGCTGGCGCTGAAGGGGACCACGGCAAAATTGCCGGAAGAGCGTTCAAGTGTGGTCAGGTCGGGCCCGGTCACGCCCTTGTCCGCAGCGAGGTCCACGATGGAGCGCCCCTCGGGGGTTTCATCGGCCAGGCTGCAGACCCGGGCCGCTTCGATCATCCGGGTCCGCTCCACATGGTTGGCGGGGAAGAAGTTGACGGCGCGCCGATTGCCGTAGGTGATGGTCCCGGTCTTGTCCAGCAGCAGGGTGGTGATGTCCCCGGCGGTCTCCACGGCTCGTCCCGAGGTGGCCAGCACGTTGTGCTGGACGAGGCGGTCCATCCCGGCGATGCCGATGGCCGGGACAAGGGCACCGATGGTGGTGGGGATCAGGCAGACGAGCAGGGCGACCAGCACGATCGGGGAAGGGGTGGCGCCGGCGAGGGCGGCAAACGGGGCCAGCGACATGGTGACGGCCAGGAACACGATGGTCAGGGACACCAGAAGCACATGAAGGGCGATCTCGTTGGGGGTTTTCTGCCGCACGGCGCCCTCGACCAGCTTGATCATCCGGTCGATGAACGTTTGTCCAGGCTCGGCGGTGATCCGGATGACAATCTGGTCCGAGAGGACCTTCGTGCCGCCGGTGACCGAGGAGCGGTCGCCGCCGGATTCGCGGATGACCGGGGCTGATTCGCCGGTGATGGTCGATTCGTCGACGCTGGCGAGGCCTTCGATGATTTCGCCGTCAGACGGGATGACGTCCCCGGCTTCGCAGATCACGACATCGTCCTGCCGCAGCTTTGTTCCGGGGATCTCTTTGGTGGTGCCGTCTGCTTGCCGGAGCCGGGCCTGGACGCCTTTGCGGCTGGCGCGGAGGCTGTCGGCCTGGGCCTTTCCGCGGCCCTCGGCGATGGATTCGGACAGGGTGCCGAACAGGACGGTAAGCCACAGCCAAACCGTGACGGCGATGCCGAAAACGGATGGCCGGTACAGGCAGATCGCCGTGCACAGGGCGGCCCCCACCAGCACGGTGAACATGACCGGGGAATGGATCATCTGCCGCGGGGAGAGTTTCCTGACGGCGAGCGGCAGTGCGGCGGCGACGGACGTGAGGGTCAGCTTCGCCGGGGCCTTGGTGTGGTGCTTGTGTTCGCCGGGGGTGCCGAGCGGGTTGCCGTCGGCGTAGGTTTGGGCGGCGAGGTCCGTCTGGGACGGGGTCATTTCAGGAGTCCTTCTGCGAGGGGGCCCAGGGCGAGGGCCGGAAAGTAGCTCAGGGCGGTCAGGATCACTGTCACGCCGAGCAGCAGGCCGCCGAACAGCGGGCCGTGGGTGGGGACGGTGCCGGCGGAGGCGGGAATCTTGCCCTGACGGGCGAGGGAGCCGGCCAGGGCGAGGACCAGGGCAATCGGGAGGAAGCGGCCCAGCAGCATGGCAAGGCCCATCATGACCGAGAGGTAGGGCCCCGAGGTGGTGATGCCGCCGAACGCGGAGCCGTTGTTGTTGGCCCCGGAGGTGAAGGCGTAGAGCACCTCGCTGAACTGGTGCGGGCCGGTGGCCGGGGCGTTGGCCATGGCGTCCGGCAGCAGGACGGTGATGCCGGCAAGTGCCAGGACCAGGGTCGGGGTGACGAGGATGTACATGGCGGCGAGCTTCATTTCCGTCGGGCCGATCTTCTTGCCCAAGTACTCCGGGGTCCGTCCGACCATGAGACCGGCGATGAAGACGGAAATGATGGACAGGATCAGCAGCCCGTAGAGCCCGGAACCGGTTCCGCCGGGGGCGACCTCGCCGAGCATCATGTTCACCATGGCCACGCCGCCGGCCAGCGGCGGCAGGGAATCATGGGCGGCGTTGACGGCGCCGGTGGAGGTCAGCGTGGTCGAGGTTGCGAAGATCGCGCTCGGCACCGGACCGAAGCGCTGTTCAAAACCCTCGCCCAGCCCTCCGGCTGCCGCCGTCGCGGTCCCCTGGCCGGAAGCCACGGCCCATCCCATCAGGGAGATGGAAGCCAGCCACAGGGTGCCCATCACGGCGGCGACCGTGTAGCCCTGTTTCTGGTCCCCGACCATCCTGCCGAAGGCGTAGGGCAACGCCGAGGGGATGAGCAGGAGCAGGAACACCTCGAAGAGGCTGATGAGGGCGTTGGGGTTCTCGAACGGGTGGGCCGAATTGGCGTTGAAGTAGCCGCCGCCGTTGGTTCCGAGCTCCTTGATGGCTTCCTGGGACGCCACGGGCCCGCCGGGGATGGTTTGGCTGATCCCGGCCGCGTGGTTGGTGACGTCGGTGGGCCAGAAGTTCTGCACCACCCCGCCGAGGACCATCACCACTGCCGCGACGAACGCGATCGGCAGCAGGATCCGAAACGAGGTCCGGGTCAGGTCCACCCAGAAGTTGCCCAGCCGCTGCGTCCGGGTGCGGGCGATGCCGCGGATGAGGGCGACGACGACGACGATGCCGACCGCGGCCGAGAGGAAGTTCTGTACCGCCAGCAGACACATCTGCACGAAAATGCCTACCGTGGTCTCCGGTACGTAGGTCTGCCAGTTCGTATTGGTCACAAAGGAAATGGCGGTGTTCATGGCAATCCACGGATCCACGCCGGGCAGGGAACCGCTGCCCGGCATGACACCCTGCAGCCGTTGCAGGCCGAACACGGCCAGGATGGAGACGGCCGAGAACGCCAGAATGCTGCGCAGGTACACGGACCAGGTCTGGTCTGTGCCGGCGTCGATCCCGGCCAGCCGGTAGAACAGACGCTCGGGCCGGCTGGACGTCGTGCCCTCGAATACGCGGGACAGGTAAATGCCGAAGGGCCTGTGCAGGGCTGCCAGAACAATGAGAAGTGCCGCCACCTGGATGACAAAGGATGCGGAATTGAAGGTCATGATCGGCTCACCACTTTTCCGGATGGATCAGGACGGCCAGCAGGTAGCCGAAGAGGCACAGTCCCGCAATCAGCAGGACCAGCCACATGATCGCGTCGGCGCTCATTGCCCGCCCTCCGGCCGGTCCTCGGCAGCGCCGACCATCCCGGCCAGAACGTGGCCGATCCACATCACGAAACCCATGGACACCATGAGAATTCCAATAACAGCCACATCGGCCATTTCAGGTTCCTTTCATCCGCACCCCGTTTGCGGGGCTACTGAAAGTCAACTCCCGTCCAGAGGGAAAAAGCCGGTTCCTGACGGTTTCTTAACGCCCGGGCGCCGGATCTTGACGCCGCCTTAACGGGTGCGGAAAGTCCGGACCATTCGCGTCCCGTACCTGCCGATCTGCAGCGGCCGTCGCCGCTCGGGCCGGAACCCGTCGCCGGACTGGGTGGCAGGACGCTGGCATAACGGGGGCTGGCGGTATTGATGGCCCGTCCGTCGACTATCGGTTCAGGGCAGGGGATCACGGCGGGAGGGCACCACCCGGCTGCCGCCCGGAAGGCAGGTGCGAATCTCATCCATTGCGCTGACAGCGCGGGACCAGGATTTCCGATGGCGCGGGCAGCGACCTCTGGCTGGCAGCGTTCAGCCGACGTGGACCCAGGGGCGTTTGGTCACATCCGGTTCAGCTTCGCGGAGCACTTCGCGGGTGACGGGTGCGATTTCGCCTTCGCCGAACGCGAGGAAGCGCAGCAGGTTGGTCACCGGGTTCCCTTCGGTCCAGCGGAAGTAGATGTGGGGCATCAGGCCGGTCACGTCCCGGATGTGCAGCAGCACCGAGGCAATCGTGTTCGGCACCACGGGTCCGTGGACTTCCAGGATCCGGTACCCGTGCCGGGTCACCCCACGGACCTCCAGTGCCGTTTCAAAGTCTGAGGAATCATCCACGATCACTTCCAGGAACAACGCCTGGGAGTCCACCGGAAGGTGGCTGACTTCGATGGCGGAGCCCAGTTTGTCCCGGTAGGCCTCGGGGCTCAGACGCAACGGTTCGTGGGCGATGATCGATATCGGCCCGTCCAGATTTGAGGACATGAACTCCAGGGCCTGGCGGTCCATGTGGACGTGGGTGGCGTGGAGTTCAAAGGACCGCCGGATGCGTGAGAGCAGGGAAATGACGATGATGCCCACGATAAAGAACGCTGCGATCCGGATTCCCTCGGGGCGTTCAAAAATGTTCGCCACCGTGGTGTAGATGAACACCATTGCGATGACGCCGAACCCGATGGTGCGTTTGGGCTGTTTTCCGCGCCGGGCGGACAGTGTCACGGCCACTGCGGCGGAGGTCATCAGTACCAGCACGCCGGTGGCGTACGCGCCGCCCTGGGCATCGACGTCGGCATCAAACAGCCAGGTGATCAGAAACCCGATGCCCGTGAACACGAGCACCAGAGGGCGCACGGCCCGTGCCCAACCGGGAGCCATGCCGTAGCGGGGCAGGTACCGGGGGACGAGGTTGAGCAGTCCCGCCATGGCGGAGGCCCCGGCGAACCAGAGGATGGCGATGGTGCTGATGTCGTACACGGTGCCGAAGCCGGCCCCGAGGTATTCGTGGGCCAGGAACGCCAGTGCGCGGCCATTGGCCTGCCCTCCTGGCTGGAACTCCTGCTCCGGGATGAGGATCACGGTGGTGAAGCTGGTCGTGATGAGGAACGCGCTCATGATGACGGCGGCAGTGGTCAACAGTCGTCGGGCGCCCTCGATCCGGCCCACCGGCTTCTCATCGGTGTCACCGGGGCGTCCCTGGATCTGCGGCATCACAGCAACCCCTGTTTCAAAGCCGGACAGACCCAATGCCAGCTTGGGGAAGACCAGCAGGGCGATCCCGACCACCATGACCGGATTCCCGTGCGAGGTCGTCAGGGCAAGCCACCAGTCGCCCACGGCAGCGGGATGCGTCAGCACTTCAAGGATGGTCGTGAACACGACCACGACATTCAAGCTCAGGTAGATGCCGACCAGGACAACCGCAACACCGATGGCTTCCTTGAACCCGCGGAGGAACACCGCGCCCAGCAGGGCCAGCAGAAACAATGTGATGGGAACGTTCTGTCCCTGCATCCAGCCTGGTACAAAGGGGTTCTGGATAGCGTGAGCGGTGGCGTCGGCTGCCGACAAGGTCATGGTGATCATGAAGTCCGTCGCGGCAAACCCCAGCAGGACCAGCACGAAGAGCTTCCCGCCCCAGCGGGGCATTAGCCGCTCCAGCATGGCGATGGAGCCCTCGCCGCGGTGGCTTTCGCCGGCAACCCGGCGGTAGACCGGGAGGGCGCCCAGCAACGTGACAGCCACCAGCACCATGGTCGCCAGCGGGGAGATCACGCCCGCAGCCAGGGCGGCGATGGCCGGCTGGTAGCCCAGGGTGGAGAAGTAGTCGACACCGGTCAGGCACATCACCTGCCACCACGCATGCTTCTTCAGATGCGGGTCGCCCACCGCGCCGGGACCCTGATGAGTGCCTTTGGCGTCCTGAAGGCCGAACAGCAGCCAGCTCCTGAAGTTTTCCCTGGCTCCCGGCGGCACCGCTGAGGGATCCGCAGGCGGCCTGCTCATCGTCGTCATCCGTACCTCCCCGCCCGATGCCCGCATCGTGTTCACAGCCGACGATAACACCGGCTCTTCCGCCGCTGGCCGGCCCGGTGTCAATCTTGATGGATCCCTAACGCGGCCCCCTTGTCGGCCTGCACGACGGGTGTTTGGTGCAGGAGATACTCGTGGATCGGCTCGGGAACCACGGGGTCCGGGACGGCCGCTGCCGCCTGTTGCGGCGGCGGAGTGGGCCCGGATTTCAGTGGGACGGGCCCGGGATTTCAACGTAAAGATTGAATCCGGCACTTGCTGGCACGTACCAGTGCCTGCGGTGCCGCAACGGCCGGTAGATGTGTCCGGAAGGGTCCCTCACACGCACATGCTCCAGCCGGTCCTGGTGAGCGAGCCGGTGATCAATGTCCTCCAGATTGGCGGGATGTGATTCGACGCCGTTGACCTCCAGCGCCCAGGTTCCCCCGGCACCCTCCGCCCTGTGTTCCAGGTTGAGGATTTCGAATACATCCGAGACCACTTCTTCTTTAGTGATGGGGAAGAAGCGCCGGAGCCGGTGACTTTCGGGGTGTGCGTTTTGCGCGTCCATCCATGCCTGGCGGAGCCAATGGAATTCCGCCGGGCCCAGCGAGGGCCCAAGCATCAGGTGACGTTGCGGATCCAAAGCCAGGCGGTAGGCGCAACCGCTACGATCAATGATGCAGGCAGCTTCGCCGACGTATTCAAACGCCGCGATCAGCTCCTGTTCGGACCGGTGATACGAAAACTCCCCGCTGTCATCGACCGCGACGAAATCCCGGCCGGCACCGGCTTCGGCGGGCCGCCCTGACGTGCCCGGTATCCGGGACGTGGTGTTCATTCTGGCTGGCTCCTGGCTGGGATCGGATTGCAGCCACGGCGGCTGCGGTGTTCTCTTGATTCATGACACCACGGGCGAAGCCCTGCGGGAACGGCCCTTAACGGTTTCCATACGCCAGCAAGCGAGAGGATTCAGCAGCCAGGCAATGAGGCTTCGACGCACTAAAATTCACGCTATGCACTCGAATCCCATCGCAGACCAAGCAGCGCCCGGACTTCGACGTTCCAGAGTGGCCGCTGAGGCGGGGATGGTGGGGGCAGTGCTTTTTGTCTCCGTCTTCACCGTTTAGGGTGGCTGTGCCCGGGCTACTCCCCGACGCTCATGTTCGTCAGCGAGCTGTCCCTTGGCCCCTACGGCTGGGTCCAGGTGCTCAACTTCGTCCTGACCGGTGCCTTGGTCGTGGTCTTCGGCCGCGGCCTCGCCGCCCACCTCAGCACCGGAGCGGCTTCCCGGGCCGGACCGGTGCTGGTGCAATGCATGGGAGTCAGCCTGATGGTGTCCGGGCTGTTCGCCACCGATCCGTCGGCGATATCCGACCAGGTAACAGCGCATGGCGTCGTGCACGGAATATTCGGGGCGCTTTTCTGCACGCTCGCGCCCGTAAGTTGTTCCGTTTTCTACCGGCGCTTCCGCAGAGACCAAGCCTGGCGCCCGTTGGCGGGGTGGACTCTGGCCACGGGCATTGTTCTGAGTCTCGGGATCGTCCTGCTCAAGTTCAGCCAGCAGCCCGCCAACGGCCTATTCCAGTGGAAAGGCCTGGTGCAACGCGTCATCCTGGTCACGATCATGGCCTGGATTTTTGCCGTCGCGTCCCGCTTGTGCCACCTCTATCGGAACGGGAACCCCGGCCCACAAGGCCCGCCGTGGCAGCGGGGCCAGCGGCATGGGCGGCATCCACGCAGATAAACTTGCGGGCAAATATGGTGGCTTGTTCCCGGGAATTGCGGCAGATTTCCTCCACGTTCGGACCGGCAACCGCAAGCTTTGATAACACGCCCCTGCTGATCGACGACGGCAAGGTCGCCCTCCGCGCGATCGACGTCGACGCCGTCAAAGTGGTTGCCCATAGGTGCGCCCTCAGCCGGTGCCTTGGCGGGCAACCCGTCCACCAGACGGAATATCGGCGGTATTTTTTGGCTGCACTGCGATCGTCAGCGGCGCTAATTGGACTGGAGCGAAGAAGATAGCGCGTCAGACAGGCGGGGGTCGACGAGGTTCGGGACGCCTCCGAAGGAGGCCAGGGTCCGGGCGGTCTCCACGAACTCGCGTGCCAGCCCGTCATTGACATCGGTGCGCCACGCAATCGACAGCGGAGACGGCGGGACATCGCTTACCGGGATGAAAGACAGCCCGGGACGGTCATAGAAACGCTGTGTGGAGGCCTGGGTAAACGCAATGCCCCGCTCGCCCAGGATGGCTTCGAAACACTCGTCGACCGTGGCTACCTGAGTGCCCAGACGGACCGGCTGGCCGCCGCGGGCCTGGGTTGCGAGCCAGAAATCCCTCCACCTCTCCGGAGCCTTGCGGGCGACGAAGGGCTCATCAACCACCTGTTCCACCGAAACCTCGGACAGCCCGGCAAAGCGGGAACTGCTGGCGACCACGAGGACCCGCGGCTCGATGAACAGTGTCTCCATGGCGAGCCAGTCCGCCGCTGGCAGGGGCGGCCGCACGAATGCCACGTCGGCGCTTCCGTCGGCCAACCCCGCGGTGGGGTCAGCAAAATCAAAAGACCTCATTTGCACGTGAATTTCCGGGTGGTTGTTCTTGAAAGCGGCGAGGATCCGCGGCGTCAGTTCAGCAGCAGCATTGGCCTGGAAACCGACAATCAGGGTGCCCCTCACACCGCTGGCTGCCTCCCTGGTCAAGGAAACGGCACGCTGAGCGGCGGATAGGAGGCGCTTGGCTTCGCTCAGCAGGACCTCGCCGGCGCCTGTCAGTACTACACTGCGGCTCGTTCGGATCAGCAGAGGGGTGCCCAACGAGTGTTCAAGCTTCCGGATTTGGACGCTAAGGGACGGCTGCGCGATGTGAAGCCGGGCAGCGGCTCGACCGAAGTGCAGTTCCTCCGCCACGGCGACAAAGTACTGCAGGACGCGCAGGTCAAGCTGGGGCTGCTGCATCCTTCAACTGTAAGCTCCGCCACAATCCCGGGTCCAATAGTTTGAGGCTATCGCCGGTTAGGGGACAGGTATTGGACCGTACGGGGTCTCCGGGGCTGCAATGGAAGCAGCGAAAGGTTGCCAACGGAGACAGCCGCCAAGGCACTCCAGGAACCCCGCTTTCGAGGCTCGGACAGAGAAGTCCGACCCTCCGCGAGTCCAATGAGAGGAACAATGAGATGACGGTCGCAACACGTGCCCCTTCTGTAGAAGCCTGGGTTCAGAGCTTCACCGAGACCAACAACCAGGACCCGGAAATCCAGGCCCATGGAAAGTACTTCACCTGCTCCTACCTGCTGGACATGGAGTCGCACACCTTTGTTGTCCGGGTGGTGTCCGGCAAGATCACCGAGATTTCCGTGGACCCAGGCCCCATCGACGTGCCCTACCAGTTCGCCATCCGGGCCAGCGCCCATACCTGGGGCGAATTCGGTAAGCCCATCCCGGCTCCCATGTACCACGGCATTTGGGCAGCTTCTTTCCAGCGCGACATGAAGCTGGAGGGTGACGTCCTGATCCTGATGCAGAACCTGCGCTGCATGACCCGCCAGATTGAACTGCTGCGCTCCACCGGCGCACCCGTCTAGACCATAGGAGTTCCTGACATGAGCAAAATTTCCCCCGTTACCGGCCACTACGTCACCGTCGACGTCGACGGCCTCGAATACAAGGTCTTCTACTTGGAGAACGGCCAGGGGCAGCCCCTGGTCTGCCAGCACACCGCCGGAGCACACAACCACCAATGGCGCGGCCTGTTGGAGGACCCGGAAATCACCGCCAACTACCGCGTCATCGCCTACGACCTTCCCCGGCACGGCAAATCAGATCCGCCGGAAAACACCCAGTGGTGGACTGAGGAATACCAGCTCACAGCTGACCACTACGCCAACTTCATCATCGCCCTCGTCGATGCACTGGAACTGGTTGACCCCATCTTCATGGGATCCTCCTTCGGCGGCAACATCGCGCTGCAGCTAGCCCACCGCTTCCCGGAGAGGTTCGACGCCGTCATCCCGGTAGAGGGGGCGGACCATTCACCGGGCTTTTACCTTGATTGGTGGCAGCACCCCCATGCCAATGCCGCTCAGGTGTGCGCCAGCGGCACGTGGGATCTCATGGCCCCCCAGTCACCGGAGGCAGACCGCTGGAAGACCTGGTTCTACTACAGCCAGGGTTCGGAAGCCTTCAAGGGTGACCTGTACTTCTACTCTGTCGACCACGACCTGCGCGGCAAGCTGGGGGAGATCGATACGGACAAGTGCGCCGTCGTCCTGATGACCGGCGATTACGACTACCTCACCACCCCTGAGGACAGCGCCCGTACGGCAGGTCAAATCCAAAACGGCGAATTCATCGAAATGAAGGACATCGGGCACTTCCCGATGAGCGAGAACTACCCGGTCTTCAAGGGATACCTCGTTCAGGCTCTGGACCTGATCCGGGCCAAGACAAGCGTCCGAGCCTAGCCGATTCTCACCTACGGGGTCGGTGCCGGCCCAAGAGCGTCGGCACCGACCCTGCCACCCCAATGGGTGCAGGAGACACGAGAATCTTTGACGTCCTTATGCCCTGCTTCTGGCGGCTCTGCCGCACCAACTTATGCCCTGCTTCTGGCGGCTCTGCCGCACCAAAATGCCGAAAGTCGTGCTGCACACCGCCACGGCTTCCTTCAAAATACCTGGAGAGCGAACGATGTCAACAAATGCCCAGCATGAGAGCACCCTGCTGGCCTCTGTTCCCACCGGTCTGCTGATCGGCGGCCAGTGGCGTCCGGCCGCGTCCGGGAAGACCTTCGACGTGGAGGACCCCTCGACGGGCAAGGTCCTGCTGAGCATCGCCGACGCCGGCCCCGAGGACGGCGCCGCTGCCCTGGACGCGGCGGCCGCTGCCCAGGAGTCCTGGGCGAAGGTCCCCGCGCGGGAGCGCGGGGAGATCCTGCGCCGGGCCTTCGAGCTCGTCACCGCACGCGCCGAGGACTTCGCACTGCTGATGACCCTGGAAATGGGCAAGCCGCTGGCCGAGGCCCGCGGCGAGGTCACCTACGGCGCCGAGTTCCTGCGCTGGTTCTCCGAGGAAGCCGTCCGGGCCTTCGGCCCTACTCGGTCTCCCCGGACGGGAAGTCCCGGCTGCTCGTGACGAAGAAGCCGGTGGGCCCGTGCCTGCTGATCACGCCGTGGAACTTCCCGCTGGCCATGGCGACCCGCAAGGTCGCCCCCGCCGTCGCCGCGGGCTGCACCATGGTGCTGAAGTCAGCGAACCTGACCCCGCTGACCTCCCAGCTGTTCGCCGCCGTGATGATGGAGGCCGGGCTGCCGGCCGGGGTGCTGAACGTCATCCCCACCTCCACCGCCGGCGCCACCACGGGTCCGCTGATCAAGGACTCCCGGCTGCGCAAGCTGTCCTTCACCGGCTCCACCGAGGTCGGCCGCCGGCTGCTCGCCGACGCCTCCGAAAACGTGCTGCGGACCTCGATGGAACTCGGCGGCAACGCCCCGTTCGTGGTGTTTGAAGACGCCGACGTCGACGCCGCCGTCGCCGGGGCGATGCTGGCGAAGCTGCGGAACATGGGCGAGGCCTGCACGGCCGCGAACCGGTTCATCGTGCACGAATCTGTCGCCGACGAGTTCGCGGAGAAGTTCGCCGCGAAGATGAAGGACATGACCACCGCCCGCGGCACCGAGGCGGAGTCCAAGGTCGGCCCGCTGATCGATGCGAAGAGCCGCGACAAGGTCCACGAGCTCGTCTCGGATGCCGTGTCCGCCGGTGCGGTCGCGGTCATCGGCGGCGCCGCCGTCGAGGGCCCGGGCTACTTCTACCAGCCCACCATCCTCAAGGGCGTCACGGAGGGCACCCGGATCCTGTCCGAGGAAATCTTCGGACCCGTCGCACCGATCATCACTTTCGACACCGAGGACGAGGCGGTCCGGCTGGCGAACAACACCGAGTACGGCCTGGTCGCTTACGTCTTCACCCGGGACCTCAACCGCGGCATCCGGATGGGCGAACGCCTCGAGACCGGCATGCTGGGCCTGAACGCCGGAGTCGTCTCCAACGCGGCGGCGCCCTTCGGCGGAGTCAAGCAGTCCGGCCTGGGCCGTGAAGGCGGCCTCGAAGGCATCGAGGAATACCTCTACACCCAGTACATCGGCATCGCCGACCCGTACGCCGGCTAAGTGCGGCCGCCGACTTACACCCCAAACCGCAAGGGGTCTCCCGTCCTCGGAAGACGGGAGGCCCTTTGTTGCGTGCACGATTCTGGACATCGAGTGCGGGCAACATATAGCCGTGTAGGGCTAGAAGGTCGCGCATTAATCAGAGTCTTCGACTCAACGAGCCGCAACCCTACGTGCCAGGCTGGAACGGTACCAACGGCTCATAGCAAGTCCGTTTTAATCGCGTGGGGCGAGAGCCAGGAATCCAGTAATCATGTCCAGTCCAGTTTTGAGTGCAGTACGCGAAGATAGCGCTGTGAGTAGTAGCCGTAACAGCAGTGGTGGTTCCGATCCGCGGGCTGGTGGTCCGCGGCCTCGCCGGTCGTTCACCCGGTTCAGAAGCTCGAGTTCCTGTCCGCGTACGAGGGCGCGTGTGAGAGCGGTGAGGGCGGTGCGTTCCTTCGTCGGGAGGGTCTGTATTCCTCGCAGATGTCCGAGTGGCGGCGGTTGCGGGACGCCGGGGTCTTGGCCGGGAAGAAGGCCGGGGAATCGATTGGGAAACTGTCGGCGGATCAGGCTGAGAACGCGCGTTTGCGCCACCAGTTAGAGGTGAGCGGGAGCCGGCTGCCGGTACTCGTCCAGCACCAGCCTCGACTCGGGACGACGGACTACTGAGATTCACATACGACGTGCAGGCCCGTTAAGGTGGAACGCTGCGCTTCCGACATCGGCAAGATGCTCGGAGTCTCCCGCGCCAGGAACATGGGTCACCTGCTGCGGTCTCCCGGCGGGAACGGACCCGGACCCGCGTGCGCCCGCGGACCAAGTCACATCTCCCGGGACTCGGCTGAGTGCCCTCACCCCAGAACGGCGCGGGCAGCTTCAGGACAGCGGTCAGTCGATGAACTCCAGCCGGTGCACGATGAAGGCGTGCTTCCATCCCTGTCTGGAGCCGATGACCACTTCTTTGCCGTCGACGGTCTCGCCCGCGACGTCTCACACGAACGGGACGAGGACCACGAAAGAGGGGACTATCTCATAAACGGTGTATCCGGCGGTTTGTTTTAGTAGTTTTCAGCTGCCGGGAATCGGTCGCTGAAAGTGATGGCGAAGGCGTTCAAAGCGGGCTTCCAGCGCATTGTCCATCGGGTCCTGCCGGCACCGGTCGGATCGAGGGATCGGGTGACCAGATACAGGCACTTTAGCGCAGCCTGCTCGGTCGGGAAATGACCGCGTGCCTTCACGGCCCGCCGGTACCGGGCGTTCAACGATTCGATCGCGTTGGTCGAGCAGATCACGCGCCGGATTTCCACGTCGTAGTCCAGGAAGGGGATGAACTCCTCCCAAGCATTTTCCCAGAGCCGCACGATCGCCCCGTATTTCCTGCCCCAGCGCTCCGTCAGCTCCTCGAACGCTGCCCGGGCCGCCGTGGCGTTCACGGCTGTGTAGATCGGCTTCACATCCCGTTTGAGCGCATCCCAGTCCTGCTTCGAGGCCAGCCGGAAGGTGTTGCGGATCAAGTGGATGATGCACGTCTGGACGGTCGTCAGCGGCCACACGTTCGCCACGACCTCGGGCAGGCCCTTGAGCCCGTCGCAGACCAGGAAAAAGCTGTCCTTCACGCCGCGGTTCTTGATGTCGGTGAGCACGCTCATCCAGAACTTCGCGCCCTCCCCGCCAGTGCCGGCCCACAGGCCCAGGATGTCCTTCTCCCCGGCCAGAGTGACACCAATAGCGGCATAGACAGGGCGGTTGGCGACCTGCCCGTCCCGGACCTTGACGACAATGGCGTCGATGAAGATCGCCGCGTAGACCTCATCCAACGGCCGGTTCTGCCACGCGGCCATCTCTTCAAGCACCCGGTCGGTGATCCGCGAGACCGTCTCCTTGGACACCGAGGCGCCGTAGATCTCGGCGAAATGGGCGCTGATCTCCCCGGTCGTCAGGCCCTTGGCGTAGAGCGAGAGGACCATCTCATCGACCCCGGTCAGCCGCCGCTGGCGCTTGGCGACGATCTTCGGTTCGAACGTGCCCTCCCGGTCCCGCGGAACATCGATCTGCACCGGGCCGGTCGTCTCCGTCAGCACGGTCTTTGACCGGGTGCCGTTGCGCGAGTTGGCAGTGTCCTTGGCCGCCGCATCGTGCCTTTCATAACCGAGATGCTCGGTTAATTCCTCATCCAGCGCGGTCTCGATGACGGTCTTGGTCAACTGCTTGAGCAGCCCATCAGGGCCGGTCAGCGCCAGGCCCTGTTCCTTGGCCATCCTCACCAGCTCACGGGCGGCATCGACCTCGGAAGTGTCTGTCAGTTTTTCAACGGTCTTGGTACTCGGCACAGCCTCAAGTGTTGCGGCCATATCGGGCTCCTCCCCGCCAGGCTCACCGCCCGGCGTGTCGAGCCGGATACACCGTTATTTACACAGTCCCCGAAAGAGCTGAACGTCCGGCGGGCGGAGGCGTCCGCCGGGGATGAAGTGGCATCCCGGGCAGGTGGGGGCAATCGAACTGCTCTGGGTCTGCGTGGGGCACTTGCACGGCACGAGCGGAGCGAAGCGAAAGGAAACTTTAGGCGGGCAGGTGGGCGGTCCGGGCGCCATCGATATACTCGCGGGATGCGGATCCGCCCAATAGGTCTCGTCGATGTGCTGGTCTATCTTGTGGTGCTGGGAGTGTTCATCCAGCTGTTTCCCGATGTCATATCCGAAACATTCCTGTTGGCGCTCTTGTCGGCGATCCTGCTGAAGGTCGTCCTTGAAGTCGTGCTGTGGGCGAAGAAGAAAATCGTTGCGCGGATACGGTCGGCCGATACTCGGCGCGTTCGAATCGTCAGTGCAATCACCCTGTTGCTGGTCCTGCCGGGGAGCAAGTTCATGGTGCTCGGACTGGTTGACCTGGTCTTCGGCGACGCTGTCCGTCTCGGCGGCTTCTTTCAAGTGACTGCACTGATCATCGTTCTCATGCTCGCGCGAGGTGGCGTGCGATGGGTGTTCAGACGGGCCGACGAGAGCGCATCAGCTTAGCCGGGGCCATCGCGACGTCCGCGCGTGGGTTGTCTGTTTTCAGGTGTGTGCTGCCCAGATCGCCTGGCGTGCGCTCTGCACTTCCTGGCAGCGGCACCGCGCGCGGGGCTGCACGAGTTCAAAGGTCTAGGTAACGAGTTGCCTGGGCAGTTGGGATGCCCGGCGGCGACTCGCGTTCGGCTGCTGGAACTGTGCCCGAGCATCCGTAGGACGATGTCGTGGCACGGATACTCATGCCAGGCTGGCAGAGCGTTTGCCGACCAAAAATCTGTGGGAACCATTGGCCGGTCATACTTTCATTCCGGGGCAGCGTTTCGAGTCTGCTGGTCATGCGGCCGTCCGCTGTTCGGACCATGAAGGGGATGAAGGGAGGTGGAATTGTTATGAAGAGCCTAGAGGCGCAGTGGGCCGCGCGGCTCGCCGAGGAGTCCGCAACGCGCGTGGGCGCGACTCGGTTGTAGCCGCCGTTTTACTTCTCCAGCAAGATCGAGTTTTTCAGGGAACAGAAGCGCCGCACCCTGTCAATGCGGGTGCGGCAATTTGGGGGAGGCCTTGGGTGGGGAGAATCGGGGGTGTGGACAGTGTCCACACTTTGGGCCGCGGACTGGGCCGTACCGGTGCCGGACTGGCCCGGATCCCGTATGTTTGGGCGGGAGTCCAGTGTTTTCAAGGGCTGGAACCCGGTTCGAGTCCCACCTCGGGCACAGTGTTTTCCCTGTTCAGGGGCTTGAGAGCCTCTGAGTGTGCACAAGCTGTTCACTTATGGCTCCTTCGGGGGCTTTTTTGTTGGTGGCCGTTGCCTCCTTTCGGGGGTTGGGTGGCGTTGTCGCTGGTTATCTGTTCATGGTGGGGAGGGCCGCTAACGGCATGACCTGACGCCGGCTGGGGGAGCGGTGCTGCGTTGGCTGGTATGCATTTCTTGATGTCATGACTGTTCATGACTGTTCATGGCGACGTTCTCAGCTAAGCGCATGACTGTATGCGTCTTGTTTACGGGTTCTGCTGAGAGTTGGCAGAAGCGGCTCGGAGGTTCCTTTCCCCATTGTGGCTGAGGTGCATCCGCCTGATGGCGTGGTTCCGGTGCGGCGAGATCCTAAGCGACGGCAGGACACTCGATGAGAAAGCGTCTTGCACCGAAGGATTCGAGACCTGCAACGAGACAGTGTGTCACTAGGAGATTACCGCCGCGACTGCGTTTCGCTTCGCTGTCTCACAAGATGCTGCTCCGGCGGCCTAGACCTATGCGGGTGCCCCAAGTCACCCCTCTACAACAGGCTGGCGGAGGCCTTCTCAGGCCTTGTTGCGGTCGCGGAACAACGTCAATGCCTCCACGACCAGGTCGTGGTCGGCTTTTTGTGGCAGTCCGGAAACGGTTGCTGTGGCGACGTGCCCGGTACCTTCCACATGAATCGGAAAGGCCCCGCCGTGGGAGGCAAAGCGCGTCTGGTCGAACCATCCGTTGTCCTCCAAGCTTCCGCCGCCGAGCCGACCCTTGAGCCCCACAAGTAGTGACGGTTCGGCGTACCGCTCCGTTGTCCTGCTCTTTCTCTGGATCCAGATGTCGTTGTCAGGTGTCGCCCCGGGGAGTGAGACGTGGAAGAGGACGTGCTTGTTCCTGCGGATATCGATGGCAATCGGGAGCTTTCGCTCGGTGGCCAGATTGACCAGCAACAGGCCGAGGGAGAGGGCATCGGCTTGGCTGAATCTGCTCAACTGCATGGTGCTGACTTCGTGTTCGATGCGTTCTATCAGAGACTGCAGTGCGGACTCTGCCTGCCTGTCAGGAGAGTCCGGGTCGAATTCTGTCCCGGAGGCAAGGATCTTTTCGTGGAGCATGAGTTTCCTGTCTGCTGGACCAGTTGGTTGCCTGGACTCAAGGCCGCAGCGCCACGCATGGTGTGATCATGTCCGGGGGCGCCAGGTGGCGGTTGAGGACCGGATCCTTAGTTGAGGCTCGATAAGGGCCAATTGGTTTGGTAGGTCGGCGTTTCCGTCGGTCAAGCGGTTCATCAGCAACTCGCTGCCCTTGGCGCCGATTTGCTGGGGGAATCCTGCTACGGACGTGAGCGGGGGGATCTGGCTGCGGGCAATACGCGTGTCATCGAAGGAGGCTACTGCGATGTCCCGGCCGGGTTCTAGCCCGCGGCGCCGCAGTTCGTCGTAGATGCCTTGGGCAACGGCGTCGTTATAGGCGACGACCGCGTCCGGAAGACGGCCCAGATCCAAGAGCCGGCCTACAGCGTCGGTGCCTCCTTCCGGGGTGATGGGGCTGCGGAAATCATCCGTGCTCCACACCTCACATCCGTTGGGCTCCAGTGACCTCCGGAGGCCCTCCTCCCGCTCAGCGAGGGAGGAAGCTGCGCGGCCACCGATGAACGCCACGCTCTTGCAGCCCAGAGCGGCAAGGTGTTGCCCCAGCATCGCCGCGCCCTTGACGTTTTCACTCCCCACGTAGTCGAAACCAGGGAACTGGCGGGCGAGCAGAACAACAGGGACGTTGGCGGCGTTGACCTGCTTGGCGAGCTTTTCCGGGTCGGTGTCGGGGGCCGGGAGCAGGAGGAGCCCGTCGACCTGGCGCTCGATCATGGAGGCGATGATTTCGTGCTGTCGCTGGGCGTCGTCCCGGCTATAGCCGATGAAGATCGTGTAGCCGGCGTCGTGGGTAATCTGGTCGACGGCCATGGCCAGCTCGGCGAAGTATGGGTTGATGATCTCGGTGACGATGAGCCCGATGGTCATTGACCGGTTTTGCCGCAGGTTGGCGGCCTGCCGGTTGTAGACGTAGCCAAGCGCGTTCATGGCGTCGCGGACCTTGACGGCGGTGGACTCCGGGATGCGTGAGTCTCCGCGAACGACGAGCGAAGCGGTTGAACGTGAGACGCCGGCAGCCTTGCTCACGTCTTCGAGGGTGATGCGCGGGGCCATGCTGGAATCCTGCCGGTGGTTCGATAGGCGGAGAAGCGGCGCTCCCCGTCCCTGACTTTACCAATCCTCACCTCTAAAACCCGGGTCAGACGCTGCCTTCCGGGGCGGCGGAGATGTGCAGGGCTGTGGCTGAGGGTCACTGCAATCTACCTGGGTTGTCTTCGTGGCGGCCTGGTGTGCCCGACCGGGCGTGTTGGCTTCGGAGAGAAGGATCTCCGCGACGCGGAGGGCGTTGGCTGCGATGGTCAGGGCGGGATTCAACGCCGCGGAGGAAGGGAAAAACGAGCCGTCGACCACCCAGAGGTTGTCCAGGTCGTGTGCGCGGCAGTCCGGGGTCAGGACGCTGGAGTGGGGGTCGTGTCCCGCCACTGCTGTGCCGCACTGGTGGGAGTTGGTTTCGATACCCATTCGTTCCGTGAAGATCACGGGGTATCCGGCTTTCCGGACCGCCCTTTTTACCCGGCGGACCAGTTCCCTGTGGGGATCGAGGTTGTTCGGCTCCCACCAGACGTGGATTTTGTCGTTGACCAGGGTGACGCCGTTGCTCCGGCGGGGCAGGTCTTCTGTGGTGAGGTAGATGTCGATGCTGCGGTCGGACATTGCTTTGAGGATCGGGTTGGGTGCCCAGCTGCGGGCCATTTTCAGCATGCTGGCCCGCAGCTTCCCGAGCATCTGAAGGTTCCCCAGGGGATACCGGTTGCTGGGTCCGGCCTCGTACCAGTCGTTCAGTCCCAGGGTTTTTTGCCACAGGGTCTTGTTGATTTTGAACGGGTTGACGCCGATGAAGAAGGTGCTGTTGTGCACCATGTAGTTTCTGCCGACCAGCCCGGAAGAATTGGCCACTCCGTGGGGGTGTTCCTTCGTTGCTGACCGTAGCAGCAGCGTTGCCGAGTTCACGGCTCCGGCGGCGAGGATGAACCTGTCGGCTTCGATGCGGATGATCTGGTCGTGGCGTTCGGCCAGGGCGGCGACGATGGTGCGTCCGTCCGGTCCCGGGATGAGCCGGATGACTTTGGTGTCGGTCATCAGGGTGGCATTGCCGCTGTCGAGTGCCGGGTTGATGGTGATCTTTTCGGCGTCGGACTTCAGCCCGGCCTGGTTGGGGGCGCCGTCGCTGGTGGCGCAGAGGGCGCGCTTTGCGGGGGTGTCCGCATCCAGTCCGTTGGCCATCCGGAAGGGATGCAGCCCTTGCCGCCGCAATGAGTCGTCGAGGTCCTGGATAGCCGGTTCATGGTCCAGCGCCGGGTGAGGGTAGGTGCTGGAGTGGAACGGCTCGGTCGGGTCCTCCCCGATCTGTCCCCGGACCTGGAAGAGTTCCTCGGCGCGCGTGTAATAGGGTTCGAGGTCGGCGTAGCTGAAAGGCCAGGCCGGGGATGTCCCGTCGTGGTGTTGTGTTTCTTCGAAGTCGCTGGCGCGGAAGCGGGGAAGGCAGGCTCCATAGACCTTGGTGTTCCCGCCCACCCAGTAGTAGACGCCTGGTTTGAAGGGATCGCCCGTTTGCCCGTTGTACCAGGTGTCGGCGTTTTTGTAGCGGCCCCTGAGATAGACCTCCTCCAGGTCGGAGTTCTGCGGTTCCGCGGGGAGGCGGTGGCCGCGTTCGATGATGAGGACTTTGGCGCCGGAGTCTTTCAGGGCGTAGGCCATGGTTCCGCCGCCCATGCCGGATCCGATGATGGCGATGTCGGTGCGGATCACCTCGTCCGGGACCGCGCCTTCTGCCGGGGTTTTCGGCTGAGGTGCGTTGTCGATGGTCGCCCAGGACATGGTCATCACCGGCTCCGCTGGGCTTCGGCGAACTGCTGGATCTGGTCCACGGTGTCGAGGAACCAGTAGTCGCCCCACATGACGGATTCGTCGACGCCGAGGTCCTTGCCTTCGTGGTAGCTGCCGTGCTTGAGCAGGCCTTCCCATTCCTCTTCCGGGCTGGCGAGGAAGTCGCCCTCGGTGAGTCGGCGGAGGATGTTCACAGCGTAGTCGGCGTAGACCTGGGCCTTGGTGCGGTCCTGGACGAGCCCGGCGAGCTGCCAGAAGCCGCCTGCTGCGGCGGCTGCGGCTGAGGTTTCGTGGGGCCGGACTGGGGCGGGTTCTTCCCAGTCGTTGGGGGGAACGAGGCGGTCGCCGGTCTTTTCGATGTAGAAGTCGGCGGCGGCGATGGCGGTTTCGAGGAAGCGGCGGTCGCCGGTGAAGCGGTAAACCGTGCCGAAGCCGTAGAGGGCCCAGGCCTGCCCGCGTGCCCAGGAGCCGTCGTCGGAGAAACCCTGCTGGGTGGTCTGCTTCAGGAAGGCGCCCGTTTCCAGGTCGAACATGCCTTCGTGGGAGGCGGAGCCGTCCCCGCGCATGAGGAACCGACGGGTGGTGAGACAGTGGTCCACGGCTTTGCGGGCCATGTCCTGGTCCCCGGTCTGCTGGGCGGCGTAGAGGGCCATGTGGATGTTCATCATGATGTCGATGAACAGGCTGTCGGGCTGGCGGAAGCTGGGCATGTAGCGGCCGGCTTCGCGGTACCGGCTGGCGGTGGTGCGTCCCGCTTCCACGACGACGTCGCGCTTGGCGGTGTCGCCGGTGGCTTCGAACCAGCGCCGATATGTGGACCAGAAGAGGAAGCCGAGGTCGTGGACGGTGTCGTCGCTCTTTCGCTCTTCGATGAGTTCGGAGTAGTGCTCGGCCGCGGCGCGGAAGCGGGCCTGGTCGGCCTCCTCGGCCCGGCGGGAGAGCATCCAGAGCTGGCCGCCGAGGAACCCTTCGCACCAGTTGGTCCAGGCTTCGCCCTCGACGACCCACTTGCCGCCCTCGGTGTAGAGGGGGAACCGGTCAGGGTGTGTGGTGATGAGTCCGGTGAGTTTTGCTGAGGCGCTCTTCCAGGCTTTGGCGGCGGCTTCGGCAAACTCCGCCGGGACTTCGTAGCCTGCCGGGAGCGTGAGCGGCAGCATCGTGGGCAGCACGGCGGGCGCGTGTGCCGGAGCGGTGGTGGCGGGGGCAGTCATGTTCGTTTCCTTTGGAGGGTGCGGGATTTAGGCGGATCAGGGTTTTCAGAAGGGTTCAGGAGCGGGGTGCGTCGGGGGCATCGACCCAGCGGTTTTCGCGAATGCCGACCTGAAGCTGGATGGTCTTCAGTTCGCTGAATTCGGCCAGGGCCTGCCGGCCGAGTTCGCGGCCGATGCCGCTGTGTCCGTAGCCGCCGAACGGCACTTCGGGGTAGCCGTCCATCCAGCGGTTGACCCACACGGTACCGGCGCGCAGGTCACGGGCGGCGGTGAGTGCTTCGTTGATGTCGTTGCTCCAGATCCCTGCAGAGAGCCCGAAGGAAGTGGAGTTCGCAATTCCGATGGCTTCCTCAAGGGTGTCGTAGGGCAACACGGACAGGACGGGGCCGAAAATTTCGTCGGTGGCGATTGACATCTTTGCTGTGACTTCGGTGAAGACGGTGGGCTCGAAGAACCGGCCGTTGAGGCCGGTCTCGAGCCGGTCTCCACCCGTGAGCAGGTGCGCTCCGGCCTCGCGGCCTTCGGCAACGTAACGTTCGACGACGGCGAGCTGGGCGTCGTTGACGAGCGATCCAACGAGGGTGTCGGCCTTCAGGGGATCGCCGACGCGCATGTGCTTGGCGCGTTCGACGACGGCAGCGGCGAATTCGTCGGCGATGGAGCGGTGCACGATGAGGCGGCTGCCGGAGTTGCAGCACTGCCCGACGTTGAAGTATCCGCCGAAAACGCCGGCGTCGACCGCGGCTGTGAAGTCCGCGTTGGCGGTTATGATCTGCGGGTTTTTCCCGCCGAGTTCGAGCTCGACTTTCTTCAGGTCCCGGCCCGCAGCGGAGGCGATGCCCTTGCCGACGCCGGTGGAGCCGGTGAAGCTGATCATGTCGATTCCCGGGTGCTCCGCGATGGCCGCACCGACAACCCGGTCGCCGGTGACGACGTTGACGACACCGGCCGGGAAGCCCGCCTCGCGGATGAGTTGTCCCAGCATCACGGTGGTCGCGGAGGTGCTTTCGCTGGGTTTGACCACGGCGGTGTTGCCCGCGGCCAGGGCGAAGGGAAGTTTCTGGCTGATGATCAGCAGCGGGAAGTTCCAAGGCGTGATCATGCCGACGACGCCGATGGGTTCGTGGACGACCATGGCAAGGGTGTCGCGTCCGAGGGCATTGTGGGCCTCACCCTGGGTGTTGCGGGCGAGGCTGGCTGCGTATTCCCACAGCTCGGCGGTGCCGGCGACTTCGTTGCGTGACTGCGTGATGGGTTTGCCGGTTTCGAGGGTTTCGGCCAGGGCCAGTGCTTCGGCGTCGCGGCGGACGAGGTCGGCGACTTTAAGCAGAAGCTTGGACCGCTCAGAGCCGGTGGACTGCCGCCAGCCGCGGTCCAGGGCTTGTCGGGCGGCGGTGACGGCACGGTCGACGTCTTCCTGCGCGCCCTGCGGGTAGGAGCTGACCTCAACTTCGTGGGCGGGGCTCAGCCGGGTGAACGTCTCTCCGCTCCGGGCCTGGGCGTCTTCGCCGTCGATGATCATCGGCCGGTAAGTGGGCTCGACGTCGTCAAGGGTGTAATTCTTGGTTTCCATGTCGTTCGTCCTTAGAAAGTGTGGGGGTTGGCGGGTCGGACTAGTTGTCCGTGAAGTGCGGGGTGCGCTTTTCCCGGAAGGCGGCGATGCCCTCGGCGAGGTCATCGGTGGCGGCGGCCAGGCCGCCGGCGAGGGCTTCGAGCACGCGGGACGGTGCGCCGTCGGCCGCGGCGTCGATCAGCTGCTTTCCCAGCTGCACGGCCAGCGGCGCGCCCGCGAGCAGGTCGGCGCTGAGCTTGGCCACGGCCTCCTCCAGTGCGGCTTTGGGTGAGACCGCAGTGGCCAAACCCCAGGCGAGGGCTTCCTCGCCTGAGAGCTGGCGGCGGGTCAGAACCAGTTCCTTGGCTCTGGCCCGGCCGGCCAGTTCGGTGGCGCGTTCGGTGCCGCCCCAGCCGGGGACGGTCCCGAGGCCGGTCTCGGGCAGGGCAACGCGTGCTTCGGCGGCGATGACGCGGAAATCGCAGGCCAGGGCGAGTTCCAGTCCGCCGCCGAATGCGAGGCCGTCAATGACGGCGATACTGGGCTGGCGCAGCCCAGCGAGGGCAGCGAAGGCACGGTGGCCGGTGGCGATCCAGTCCCGCCACATCCCTGCCGCGGACAGGTCCGCGAAGTGGTTGATGTCGGCTCCGACACAGAAGACTTTGTCACCGGCGGTACGGACGATGACCAGCCGCGCGGACGACGCGGCCACTTCGCGCGCTGCTGAGGCGAGGTCCTCGAGGAGTCCCAGGGTCAGGGCGTTGAGCTTTGCAGACCTGTCCATCAGGATGGTGGCGGTGTGGCTGTCCGCTGAGTATTCGACGGTGACCTGTCCGGTGGCTTCTTTGGTGACCGCGGGGGTCGGGGTGCTCATGGCTGGTCCTTTCGCTGGCCGCCGAGCTCGCCGGCGAGGTGTTCGGCTGCGCGCATGACGATGGCCCATATGGTGAGGGTGGGGTTGATGCCGGGGCAGCTGGGGAAGGCGGCGCCGGAGTACATGTAGAGGTTGCGGGTGTCATGGACGGCGAGGTTCTCGTCCAGGACAGTGGCGGCGGGGTCGTAGCCGAACCGGGCGCCCCCGAGGTCGTGGCTGGAGCCGACGCCGGTGAAATACGGGCCCTGCCAGGTTTTGGTGGCCCCCATGTCCTGGAGCAGGCCTGTTGCCTTGTCCGCCATCCAGGAGGCCAGGCGGCGTTCATTTTCGCGCAGTCGGTAGGTCACCCGGACCAGCGGCATGCCCAGGCCTGAGGAGTCGCGGTGCCGGGGGTCTATTTCCAGCCGGTGCGAGGCGTAGGGCAGAGCGTCGGGCTGGATCCGGATGACCCCCTGCTGGGACCACAGTTTCAGGTGGTCGCGGTAGCCGGCGCCCCAGCGGCGGACGTCCTCAGGCAGGGTTTCGCGGGCGATCTGCAGCGGCAGGGCCTGCTGCTCGGCGCCGAGGGTGGCGCCTCCGATGAAGCCGTGGTCCAGGGAACGGAACTCGGGGGAGAGGAAATCGTCCAGGACCACGCCCTGCGCGGCCGGGCCGGTGTGCCGGTTGAATTCGGTGCCGGGGAATAGTGCATCGACGTGGCCGAACATTTTCGTCATGTAGTGCAGGCCCAGCTGGCCGGTGTTGTTGCCGAGTCCGTTTTCGTGGCGGGAATCGGCTGAGAGGTACATCAGTCGCAGGTTCTCGTAGGTGTAGGCCGAGAGGATCACGGCGCGGGCGTACTGGCGCCGGACCCGACCGAGAGGATCGACCCATTCGACGCCGCGGGCGGCACCGGATTCGTCCATGATGATCCGAGTGACGCGGGCGTGGGTGCGCAGTTCGAAGTTGCCGGTGGCGATGGCCGCGGGCACGGGGCCCAGGCCGGGGTGCCAGCGGTCCCCGCGGAAGGAGCCCAGGCCGTTGTTCCAGGCGCTGTAGCCGGTGGCGGGGCGTCCGCCGTAGGACTCGGTCGTGAATCCGACAGGGACCGGGTGCGGGTGCAGTCCGGCGGCGCGGGTGGTCTCGGTGAACCTGTTGCCCAGAATGAACGGGCGGGTGGGCGGCAGCGGTAACGGCTTGCTGCGCTTGATGAACGGGTTGGACTCATCCCCGGCAATGCCGATCAGGTGCTCGAGCTTGGTGTAGTAGGGTTCGAGCTGCTCGTACGTGACCGGCCAGTCGGCCAGCGTGCAGTCCTCCGGCAAGGCGCTGGCCCCGTAGAGGCCGTCGTAGTGGCTCTTGGGGGCGAACTGCCAGGGGTGGAAGCGGCGCAGCCAGGATCCGTAGTGACCCGCCGACCCGCCGACGCCGTTAACCATACGGCCCAGGGAGAAGGTCGCTTCGCGGCTGTCCTCCTCATCAGTGGATTCGCGCCACCTGGGCGTTTCCTGCTGGAATTTCGGGCCCAGCCCGCCTCGGGTGTAGTAGGCGTGTTCGAGCTCGTCGGGGAGAAATTCGTCCAGCGGCCGGAACGGGCCGGCTTCCAGGCCGACCACGCTGAGGCCGGATTCGGCGAAGACCTGGGCGCTGAGTCCGCCCATGGCGCCGACGCCGACGAGAAGGACGTCCACTTCGTCGGTCATCTGCGGGTTCACGGCGTTCTCATAGCCGAGCTGCTTGAGCTTGTGGCCTTCAGTATCGCGCGGGATTTCCTGCATCGCGTCGGCGAGGGTCTTGATGACCCCGTCCTTCGTCGCGTGTTCGGCGCTGAGGTTTTCTTCGGCGGAATTTTCCAGCCATACCCCGGGGTGCTTGAGGAATTTCCAGCCGACGGCGTTCTTGTTTCCGCCGTGGGCCGGGTCGGCGAACAGGCCTTCCTGCATGTGGGCCACGACGAGTCCGAAGAGATCGCGCTGGTCCTTGACCGGCAGCTGGTCGCTCAGTTCGCCCTGTTCGAGGAGGAGCAGCACGTCGGTGCGTTCGTCCAGGGTCAGCGCAGCGAAGTTCCGTCCGTGCTTGTTCTCGGCGTAGCGGTCCAGGGCGCCGAAGAGCCACTGGTACCTGGGCAGGTCCTTGCGGCCGTAGCCTTCGAGCGTCAGGTCGAGGTATTCGGTGACCCCGGCGTCACGGATGTCGGGGCTGTCTCCGTCGGAGGGGAACATGGCCTCGAACAGTGCGTCGGCGAGTTCGGTTTCGTAGGGGGTCAGGATGCGGAAGCTGCTCATCGATGGGGTCCTTTCAGGCGTTTCGGCCGGGCGTCAGTGCACGGCCAGGGAGGGGGAGCGCTGTTCGATCCGCTCGTGCAGCGGCAGCGGGGGAAGGTGGAGGCCGACCGGTGCTTCGGCAAAGAGGGCGAGATCCATCGTGCGCAGTTTCTCTGAGACGATCAGTGGGAATTCGCTGCGGTCCAGGACGTCTTTTTGCAAGTCGATGCCGGGGGCGATTTCGGTCACGACCAGCCCGTCGGGGGTCAGTTCCAGTACGGCGCGTTCCGTGATGTATTTGACCTTTTGGCCGCGGGCGAGGGCCCTCGGCCCGGAGAAGGTGACGGCGGAGACGTCGTTGACGAGCTTGGTGAAGGGCCCGTCGGAACGGATGTCCAGGCCGGTCTCGCCCGCGCCGATGTCACGGCGCCCTGCGGTGAAGGCTCCCATGAAGATGATTTCCGGGGCGGAGGAGGTGATGTCGGCGAAGCCGCCAACTCCTGCGGTGACGTGGCGTTTCTGGGGCAGGTGGTGGACGTTGACGTTGCCGTGGCGGTCGATCTCCAGGAAGGAGAGCAGGGAACGGTGGAAGCCGCCGCCCTGCAGAAGGGTGAACTGGTCGATGCTGGGCATAATCGCGTCGGGGTTCTGGGCGCAGCCGAAGGCGAAGTCCAGCAGCGGGATGCCGCCGACGGCGCCTTGTTCGATGACCCAGCTGACTTCCCGGCCCTGGTTTTCTTCGACCAGGATGTGCGGCACGAGTGCCGAGACGCCGAAGCCGAGGTTGACGATTTCACCGGCCTTGAGCTCCTGGGCGGCGCGGCGTGCGGTGATTTTCTCGATGGAGAAGCCGACGTGGGGGAGGGAGCTCAGGGGCCGGCGCAGCTGCCCGGAGATGGCCGGGTCGTTGGGGGTCAGAGTGGTCTGCAGCTGGTCCTCGGCGATCACGACGGCGTCCACGAGGATGCCGGGGACCTTAACGTGCTGGGGGTGCAGGCTCCCGGCTTCAGCCACGCGCTTGACCTGGGCTACGACTACGCCTCCGTTGTTGTGCGCCGCGTAGGCCAGGTCCAGGGCGCCCAGAGGGGAGCCTTCGTCCTCGAAGGTCAGGTTGCCGTATTCATCGGCGGTGGTCGCGCGGATGATGGCCACGTTGGGGATGACCGAGGGGAAGAACAGCCATTCCTGTCCGGCCACTGTGGCGGTTTCGACATGGGCGGCCGGGGTGGTGCCGTTCATGCGGCCGCCCTGCAGGCGCGGGTCGATGAAGGTGTCGAGTCCGACCTGGGTGAAGACGCCGGGCTGTTTCGCGGCGGCGGTGCGGTGCATCTGGTAGATCACGCCGGAGGGGAAGTTGTAGGCCTCCACCTCCTCGCGTTCGATCATCTGCCAGATCCTGGGTGGTTCGGCGCTGGACGGGCCGGAGGGATAGGAACCGGCGATGACCTTGCGCAGGAGGCCCGGGCGGGCGATGTGGTCGATGCCCTTGACTCCGTACATGTCGCCGGCGGCGATCGGGTGCACAGACGTCAGGTTTACCGGGTGTGATGTTTCCTCGAACCGCTGGCCGATTCCGGCCAGAACACTGTCCGGGCAGCCCAGGGCGCTGGAGGAGCTGACGGTGATGACGTCGTCGTCGTTGATGAGGTCCGCGGCCGCACGGGCTGAGAGGATTTGTACTTTCTGCATGATGTTCTTCCTGGCTGTTAGTTGATGCGGACGGTGCGTCCGGAGGCTGCGGATTCCTGGGCTGCGAGGGCGACCTTGAGGGCCATCAAGCCGTCCCGGCCGGTGGCGGTGGGGGTACCCGTGCCGGCAACGGCCTCCGTGAAGGCGCGCATGCCGATGACGTAGAGATCCTCGGAGCAATCGACGTCGACCGTATTGGTGCCATCCTCCGTGGTCAGGAGAATCTCGCCCTTGGTGTCCTGGGTCATGGCGTCAAAGACCCGGATGGTGCCACTTGTGCCGTGGACCTCCAGTGACGTCATCGCGTATCCGACGGTGAAGGAGTCATGGGTTTGGGCCAAGACAGGGGGTAATCCGTCGCGCTCATATCGGATGATGGTCATGGCGGCGTCTTCCTGGCCGCCGGTGTTCCATCCGGCTTGCCGGACCGCGAATGCGGTGACGGCAACCGGTGTGCCCAGCAGAGGGTTCAGGACCGAAGCGTCGTGGCAGGTGATGTCCAGGATGACGCCGCTGCCGGGGGTCCCTTGGCCCAGCCGCCAGCCGCGTAGCCGTTCGGGCAGGAGGACGGCGTGCGCAACTTTGGCCGAGAGGACGGTGCCAATGGCTCCGGCGGTGACGAGTTCACGTGCTTTGGCGTGCAGGGGACTGCCGGGCAGGTGGTGGTTGGCGGCGAGAATGAGTCCGGTTTCCTCTGCGAGTTTGACCATTGCCTCGGCCTGGGCGGCCTCAAGAGCGAGGGGTTTCTCGCACAGGACGTGCTTTCCGGCCCTCAGGGACCTGACTGCCTGCTCGTAGTGCAAGGCGTTGGCCGAGGAGATGTAGACGGCATCGATGTCCCAGCCCAGCAGCTCGTCCAGGTCGGTGGTGAAGCGGGCCAGTTCGTGGCTCGCAGCGAAGTCGCTGGCCCGTTCGCCAGATCCGCTGACGACGCCGACAGTGTCGCCGCCGCTGGCATGGATCGCGGCGATGACCCGGGTGGCAGCGATATCACTGGCGCCGATGAGGCCCCATTTCAGTGCTGGCATGGTGTTCTCCTAGGTTCGTGGTCGCCATTGGGCGGTGGAGGCCCTGATTTTCAGGGCCGGTTCGATGAGCGAGCGCTGTGGTTGCAGTGAGGGGTCGCGGATACGCTTCAGCAGCAGCTCTGCTGCCTTGTGTCCGATCAGTTCCGGGTAAGTGGACACCGAAGTCAGTGGCGGCAGCAGCAACTCGGCCATGGCGATGTCGTCAAAGCTGGCCACGGAGATGTCCCGGCCCGGTTCAAGGTTCCGCCGGCGCAGTTCGGCGTAGATACCGAGCGCGACGGCGTCGCTGTAGGCGATGATGCAGTCCGGCCAGATGCCCTGGTCCAGCACGCGAGCTACGCCCTCGGAGCCGCCGGCGGCATTGTTCGTGGTCGTGGCAGCCGAAAGCGAGGCATCGAAGACAACACTGCTTCCGGTGAACCCGGTCTCCAGGCCCTTAATGCGTTCCGTGCGGGCCGAAGAGCGGTCGGGGCCGCCAATCAGAACGGCCGACGCTGCACCCAGGGAGGACACGTGCCGGGCCAGTTGATGGCCCGCGCAAACGTTGTCGGGGCCGACGTAGTCCAGTTCTTCGGAGAAGTAGCGGGCAAGCTGCAGCACCGGGACGGAGGAGCGGTCAATGATGCCGCAGACGGGGGGCAGCTCCGATCCTGTGGCCGGCAGTAACAAAATCCCGTCGACCTGCTGCTGCACCATAGTCTCAAGCTGCAGCGATTGGCGATCCACGTCATCGCGGCTGTAGCCGATAAGCAGCGTGTATCCTCCTGCGTGTGCGGCCTCTTCAATGGCCATCGTCAGCCCGGCAAAGTAGGGGTTGCGGATGTCAGTAACGATCAGCCCGAGAGTCATGGAGTCGCTGCGCCGCATGTTTGCCGCGTGCCGGTTGTAGACGTAGCCCAATTCCGACATTGCCAGCCGGACCCGCTCCGATGTCGCCTCGGGAATTCGCGAGCTCCCCCGCAGCACCAAGGATGCGGTGGATCGAGATACCCCCGCGGCCCTGCTGACGTCGTTCAGCGTCACGTTTTTCACTGTTGTTGCACCTTCCTCCACCATCGGTTCAATATTTCTATCATGATTCGATGGACTTTGGTAGACCGATCTAACAAAGATCCGTGAGCCGGAAAAGCCTAGATATAAGGGATCTTGGGGCCAATGGTCTGTATTTGCCGCGACCGGCACACCCTAATGAGATGACAAGTATGAGATCTATTGCATCGATCTACCATCCTATGTAATCTGGACCACAACGCAGGCTCTAGCCGGCCCTTATCCGGCGTCTGACAACCCAAAGGAGAGTAGTCAATGCGTGCACCAAACAAGCTCAAGACCTCGCTGGCCGTAACGGTGGCGGCAAGCCTCATCGCAGTAACCGGATGTTCCGCCAATCAGCCCGCCGGTAGTTCCGCCGGGGCCTCGGACAAGCTGGAAATTACCTCGTGGTGGACCTCCGGATCGGAGGCCGACGCCCTGAACGTTCTGATTGATGGTGTGAAAGCGGCCAAGCCGGGCCTGTCCGTGGATAACGCCGCGGTCTCCGGCGGCGGTGGCGCCAACGCAAGGCAGGCACTGGCCGCGCGCCTTCAGGCCGGCAGCCCGCCGGATTCCTGGCAGGTGCATCCGGCCGGACAGCTCAAGAGCTACGTGGACGGTGGCCAGGTCGCGGATCTGACTGAGCTGTGGAAGCAGAACGATTGGGCATCACAAATGCCCAAAGACGTGGCCGAAGCCCAGCAGGTCGGCGGCAGGTACTACACGGTCCCGATCGGCGTGCATCGCGGCAATGTGCTGTGGACCAACCCCGCAGTGCTCTCCAAGGCCAACGTCAAGATCGACCCCGCTGCCGGCGTCGACGGGCTGATCGCCGGCCTGAAGAAGGTCCAGGCGTCCGGGGCCACACCATTATGCCTGGGGGACAAGGACATCTTCGCGTCTGCCGAGCTGCTTGAGTCCATCATCATGTCGCGGACAGGCGCCGATAACTGGAAGAAGCTCTTCACCAACGAGTACTCCTTCGACGCACCCGAGGTGAAGCAGGCCCTGGAGGACTACAAGGCCATCCTGTCGCTCGCCAACAAAGACCATTCCGCCATCACATGGGATGAAGCGGCTAAGAAGATGGCCGACGGCGTCTGCGCCGTCAACCTGATGGGGGACTGGGCCTACGGCGAACTGGTCAACGCCGGGAAGAAGCCCGGCACCGACTTCACCTGGGTGGCCTTCCCAGGCAAGGAAGACATCTTCAGCTACGTCGGTGACGGCTTCTCCATTCCCGCGAACAACATCCCGCACGCGGACGCGGCGAACGCCTGGCTGAAGACGCTGATGGATCCCAAGGTCCAGACTGACTTCGCGGCGAAGAAGGGCTCCATCCCCGCGGTGAAGTCCGCCGACATCTCCGGCCTCTCCGAATACCAGCAGGAGGCCGCCAAGAGCTTCGCTTCAGCCAAAGTTGTATCATCCCTGGCCCATGCCCAGGCCGCCGGGGCGGAGTTCGCCCAGACCTTCGCCGACGCTGTTTCCACCTTCAACGGCAGTGGAAACATCGATGCCTTCACCGCCAGCATGACGCAGGCGCAGAAGTCCCAGCTGTAAATAGCCGGCCAGCCAACCAAGTCGCAAAGGGTGTGGCTGCAGGGCTCTGCAGCCACACCCCCGGACAGGATCAGTACTCACATGACAACAGCAACAGCACAGCCAACGCCGGTGGACCCCGACCCCCGGTCCAGGAAACAGGTACCCCACAACGTCAAGACAGCCCGCCGGGCGGCGTGGATTTTCGCCCCCAGCCTGCTGGTCAGCTTCCTCTTCGTCTACGTCTTTATCGGCATCACCGCCTATATCTCCCTCTCCAACTGGAAGATCGGCACGAGCCCGAATCTGAGCCTCCGAGAGCCTCTGGGGGCCACGTACGGCGAGCTGGTCCAGGAACAGCGCTTCCAGGCCGACATCCGCAACGTGGTGATCTTCACCGTGATCTTCTTGGTCCTGGCCATCCTTGGCGGACTCGTCGCAGCCCTCTTCATCCACCACGTCACCGTCGGCAAGGGCCTGTTCCGCACGGTCTTCCTCCTGCCGTACGCCCTGTCCTTCATCGTCACCGGTGTTGCCTGGCGCTGGATTTTCGCGCCCTCCACGGGTGTCAACGAAATCCTGAGGAACTTTGGGATCGAGAACCCTCCCGGCTGGACCACGGACCCCACCGTCCTCGGAGCATTGAACGATCCCTCCGGCACGGACTTCTTAAAAGTCCAGCTCGGCATCCCGGTGGCACTGCTGCCCATCATCTTCGCCGCCGCCTGGCAGCTGGTCGGGTTCGCCATGGCCATGTACCTCGCCGGGCTTGCCTCCATCCCCGAAGAACACCTCGAAGCCGCCAACGTTGACGGCGCCAACCTCTGGCAGCGCCTGCGCTACATCATGCTTCCGCAGCTGTGGCCCTCGACCATCACCTGCTTCGTGCTCCTGCTTCACGTGGCCCTGAAGATCTTCGACCTCGTCGTCGCAATGTCAGGCTCCGGCCCCGGTTTCGTTACCGACGTCCCCGGCATCTACATCTACAACTACCTCACCAGCCGTTACGACAAAGCCTCCGCAATGGCGATCATCCTGCTCCTGTTGACCCTCGTGGTGATCGTCCCCTACCTCGTACGCGGATACCGGAAAGAGCGAAAGGCATAGAAATGGCCGTCGACACCCTCGAAACGACTACGTCCCAGCCCGCCCACGCGACGCCCCGACGCCCCGGAAAGCTGGCCCGAAAGCCCCGGTCCTGGAGCATGCCCAAGACTCCAGGCGGATGGATTATCCTGGCGGTCTGCTCAATTGCCACCATGGGTATGCTGGTACCCGTTTACGTCATCATTGCTACGGCACTGTCCGGAAGCACCGGTGCACCCAGCTTCTTCCTCGCCTTCCCCGATGCACCCAGCCTGGAGGCTTTCAAAGGGGCCTGGACGAAACTCCACGGCTCGCTTGCCAACTCCCTGCAGATCACGATCCCGGCCGCACTGATCTCCTGCCTCCTTGGCTCGATCAACGGCTACATCCTCGCCAAGTTCCCGTTCCGAGGTTCCAACGCTCTCTTCACGGTGCTGCTGGTCGGCATGTTCATTCCCTTCCAGGCCGTCATCATCCCGGTCTTCCAGTTCCTGAACATACTGCACCTGCAGGGAAGCATCTTTGGCCTGATCCTGGTCCACATTATCTACGGCATCCCAATCACCACCCTGATCTTCCGCAACTACTACGAGGGCATCCCCAGCGCAATCGTCGAAGCTGCATCCATCGACGGTGCAGGGATCTGGGCAACATACTTCCGCGTGATGCTCCCGCTCTCCGTGCCCGGGTTCGTTGTCGCCGGGATCTTCCAGTGCACGAACATCTGGAATGATTTTCTCTTCGGGTTCATCTTGGCCTCCCCGGCCGCGTGGCCTGCCACAGTGACCCTGAACAATCTCATCGGAACCACCACCGTGGACTACTCCGAACTGATGGCAGGCGCAGTCCTGGTCGCCGCGCCCACTGTCCTGCTCTACCTCGTCCTGGGCCGGTTCTTCGTCAGCGGCCTCACCGCAGGGGCCGTCAAATGACCCTGGACGTGCTTTGCGTTGGCGAAACCATGGCCGTGGTCACCCCGGCCAAGGCCCAGCCGCTGAGGGAGGCCGACGAATGCCTGCTCGGATACGGCGGAGCGGAGTCCAATGTCGCGGCACATCTGGCCGAATTCGGATATCGCACCGGATGGGCCAGCCGCCTCGGCGAGGACCCGTTCGGTGACCGGATCCTCGCTGGCCTCGCCGCCCGGGGCGTGGACGTCAGCCTGGTCACGCGCGACAACACCGCCCCAACGGGCGTGTACTTCAAGGACCCTGACCTGGGCGGCGGTGCCAGGACTCTCTACTACCGGGCCGGATCAGCGGCCTCCGCCATGACGCCGGAGGATTCCGGGGCATGGCCGCTGGAGCAGACCGGCTGGATCCACACCAGCGGCATCAATGCCGCCCTGTCGGAGCGCTGCTCGGCGCTGACGGAGCACCTCCTGGACCAGGCCAGCGCCAAAGGCTACAGGGTCTCCTTCGACGTCAACTACCGCCCCGCCCTCTGGGGCATCGACGACGCCGGACCGCGCCTGCTGGAATTGGCGGCCACGGCAACGGTCGTCCTCGTCGGCCTCGATGAAGCAGAAACCCTGTGGGGGTGTACCACGGCAGAACAAGTGTCGGCTCTCCTGCCTCATCCCCGCCACTTGGTCATCAAGGACTCGGCAACCGAAGCCGTCGAATTCGTCCGGGATCACAACCGGCCTGAACGCATCCATCGGATGCCGGCACACCGGGTCCAGGTGGTCGAACCCGTAGGCGCGGGCGACGCGTTCGCAGCCGGCTTTCTGGCCGGCCTCCTCCGCGGGGACAAACCCGAAGACAGGCTCGCCCTCGGACATTCCTTTGCCGCATGGACTCTGGGTACGCGCGCCGATTACCGCCTTGGCCACGGGACCAGAGCCCGCAGCTACGAAGCCGGAGAACATCAGGCAGGCGTGAGCTGACCACACCGGCAACCCTCTGACAACCCCATATGAAAGAGAACACCTTGGCACACACGCTGCTCAACGACTGGTTCGAGGACGACTTCTTCCAGGTCCCGGTCATCGCCGTCCTCCGCGGCCTCACACCCGGCGAAGCCGTGCGCTCCGCCATCCGGGCATGGGACGCCGGCGTCCAACACGTCGAAGTCACCATCGAAACACCCGAAGCCGTCCCCACCCTCGCAGCAGTGGCCCGCACGGCCGCCGAGCGCGGCGTGGCCGTGGGCGCCGGCACCATCATCAGAATCGAGCAACTGGACGCCGCGGCATCCGCCAACGCCTCCTTCACCGTCTCCCCGGGACTTGATGAAGGAATCATCCAGGAGAGCATCCGCCGCGGCATCCCGCACCTGCCGGGGGTGGCCACCGCGAGCGAAATCCTCCGCGCCCAGGCGTTCGGCCTAACCTGGCTCAAGGCATTCCCCGCCTCGTTTCTCGGCCCGGAGTGGGTCAAGGCCCTGAAAGGACCCTTCCCGAATGTGCAGTTCGTCGCCACGGGTGGGATGAAAGCATCAACTGCCCTCACCTACCTTTCTGCCGGGGTCAGCGTTGTGGGCCTGAGCTCAGACTTCTCCTCCGAGGAAGGGGCCGCTGCTGTCCGCGAACTCCTGGCATCCATCCAAGCGACCAGCACAGCGCGTTAGCCCGGTCCGTATGAATTAACGCTGAGCGGCACTTCACCTGGACCGACCCGGCCAGAACACGTCGTACCCGAGACGTGCCATTTCACGGCAAAATCATCAGCCTCACCAGGACGGAGTCTTACCAAATGACAGCATTCCAACCTCTTCAAGACGAATTCACCAGTGCGGCTACAGCGCATCTTGGACTAGCCCGCAGGACAGGACCGGGGGAATGGGTAGCCCTGGACAACTACGGCCAACCGGTGGCGACGATATGGGCGCCATACCTGGGCCGACCGCTCACCTTCAGGTGCGACCCCCTGCCTAATGCCCGCTACGTGGATGCCGTGGAAGCAGACGACTTCTCAATCGTCCTCGACTACGCACTCAATAACTTCAACCGAGCGGACTGACCGCTGGAGGTGTTGCCCCTGGTAGTCGTCTGAGCCACAGGCCGCCGCCGCGAAGGCAGAGGCAGGGGGAGTGTCTGAATAACGGTGGATCCGGGGTTGGACTGACACGCCGGGCGGTGCCTGGTCGTAAACTGCCGGCCGTTCGCGGTCATTGGATTGGGCGGTTAAGCAGTGAAAGACCCAGATGGGAACCCACCAGGCGTCGGCCGTTTGGATGTGGTCGTGGATCCTGTACCGACCGACTACCGTCTCTTTACTCACGGGCTCACGGAGGGTGGACGAACGAGGCAAGAATCCGGATTGGGCTGACGTAATGGCCACTATCAGTTGGCTGTCGCCAGCCAGTTGAGTACCTCTTGGACGGGGAAAAGGCGGACGTTGCGGTCGTCTCCGATGCGCCGTCGATGGTGCGTGCTCACCTTCTGGAGGGCCGGGCTGTCCGTTGGTCATGTAGTTTGCGGTTCGTTTCTCCATGAGATGTGCGGAAAGGAGGAACCGGCCGCCATGATGTTCGTCGATTTCCCGCATGAGGGCCGCCCCGTCGTGCGGTGCTTGTTCGGGGCCGGTCCGGTTCCGGAGGCCTTCTCTTCATATCGGAGCGAAATCGTGCCCAAGACACAACTCCCGAGCCAGGACAGCCGTTTAGGCAGCTTGGTTGGGGGCGCCGAAGTGGAAAGAAAAGAGGGTGTGCACAATGTGCACACCTTGGGCTTCGGATCGGGTCGTACGGGTGCCGGACTGGGCCGGATTGCAGAGGTTTTTGGGGGAGTGGCGGAAATTCAGGGGCTGGAACCCGGTTCGAGTCCCACCTCGGGCACAGTGTTTTCCCAGGTCAGGGGCCTTTTTGGCGTTTTTTCGTGTGGACAGTGTCCACACTCTCGCCTCTGATCTGATGTTCCGGGTGTGTGGGTCCCGAGCCGCCTATTCGGTTGTTAGGGGAGCGGCTGACTACGGCAGGCCGGGTACCGCCCTCCGGGGTGCGTTCTGGGTGTTCATCCTCGTTCGTCCTTCCGTCGGTTTCTGCGTTCACTAGTTCATGGTGGCTGCGGCGGTTTACGACATGATTTGCTGATTATTCTTTAGATCGACCCGGGGTTGCGGCTGGTCCAGAATTTCCGTTTTGATACCTGTTCATGCAGGAATGCGGTCGCAACGGCATGACATGGCAACCGATTCGGAGCAGGTCATGAGCTTGCTGAGCCTGGCCAGTCGGTTGGCGGGCCGGCGTAGAAGGCGATTTGCAGGAACTGATGGGCTTTGCTGCCATGGCCTTCCCACCAGTTAACCGGCCGCTGCGGCCATCATTTTCCCGTCATCGCCGCATCCGGATTATGGCTATCCAGCGTCGCTGTCCTCGCTGTTTCGACCAGTATCGACACCTGCAAACCATCCATTAGTGCCAATTTGATGTGAGGAAAGCCCCCTCGATTGAGGGGGCTTTCCTGGTCATGGTGGGGTCAGGCGCTGTGGCTCAGATCCACTTCGGGGCAGCCGCAACTGCCGCTGGCGAGGCCTCGGCGTCCACTGCTGTCACGCCGGCACTGCCGCGGCCGGAGGCCCATTCGACGACGGACGCGAGCGGTCCGGAGACCACGGCGGGGGATGCCGAGGTGGTGTCCCCGAAGGTGAGGTTCCGGTCCGTGACCTTGATGAGGAGGCTCTCATCGGTGCCGCGGGTGTGCCAGGCGCCGGTGATGTCCTTCAGGAGCCGTTCGAGCACGGGTTCCGGGATGTCGTGGAAGGCCGCGCCGTTGTCGAGGTCGACGGCGTGCATCCAGACTTCGCGGGTGCGCATCCAGACCGTTTCCGTGGCGGGGACTTCGCGGCCCTGGATGGTGCGGACTAAGTGGTGCCAGGCGTCCTCGGGCAGGTCCCGCCATTCGACGTTCAGGTGCACGGCGGAGTGGTCGAAGAGGTGCCGCAGCGCGATCGGGGACAGGGTTGCGCCGAAGTCGATCTCGTGGTCCCGGACCGCGGTGGAGGCGTACATCGGGGTTTCCACCCCGGTGGCCGCCCACTCGACGAGCCGGGCGATGGCCCGGGCGTTGTAGCCGATGTGCGCGGTGATGTGGCGGCGGGTCCAGCCCGGCAGCAGCGTGTCGCCGTCGAGCTCCGCGTCGGTGAGTTCGTTGAGCTTGCGGGCGAAGAACGCCGTGCCCCGGCGGGCCTGCAGCAGCGCCGCGAGCAGGTCCGGGTCGGTGGTCTGGTCGTGGCGGGCGACCATCAGGCTTCCTTGATGACGCGGTTCTTCAGTTCTCCGAGGCCCTCGATGGTGGTGACCAGGAGCTGGCCTTCCTGCAGGTAGCGCTTCGGGTCCTGGGCGTGGCCCACCCCTCCCGGGGTGCCGGTGGCGATCACATCTCCCGGGTTCAGGGTGATGATGGTGGAGATGTAGGAGACCAGGAACTCCGGGGTGAAGACGACGTCGTTGGTGGGGGTCTGCTGCTGGATCTCGCCGTCGACCGCGGTGGTCATCAGGCCGCCGCTGAACTCGTCTTTGGTGACCAGTGCGGGCCCGAACGGGGTGGATTTCTCCCAGGTCTTGCCCTGGAGCCACTGGATAGTGCGGAACTGGTAGTCGCGCATCGACACGTCGTTCAGGACCGCGTAGCCGGCGATGTGGTCCGCGGCGTCGGCCTCGGCGATCCGGCGGCCTTTTTTGCCGATGATGACGGCGAGTTCGGATTCCCAGTCGACGGTGGACGATTCCTGCGGCAGGGCCAGGTCATCGTTCGGGCCGATCAGGGATTCCTGGTACTTCGCGAACAGAGTCGGGAACTCGGGGACGTCCCGGCCCATTTCCTTGATGTGGTTGCGGTAGTTGTGGCCCACGCAGATGATCTTGCCCGGGAAGGGGACCACGGCGGCCAGGTCCGCGCCCGCCAGCGGGTGCGTGGCACCGGCGGCGGCCTTCGCGGTCCCTTCCCAGTTGCCGGAGCGCAGCAGCGCCCCGACGTCGGCGAAACCGTCGATCTCGGTCAGGGTGGTCCCGTCCTGGCGGACAGCCTTCGTCGTGCCGTTCCCGGTGCGGAGGGTGAGGAGTCTCATGCGTTCTTGCGTCCTTCGATGTAGGTGCGGTTGAAGTTCAGCCGTTCGAAAATGGGGGCGTCACTGAAGCGGAACAGATCAAACTCCGTTTGAGGGCCAGTGTCGGCCTGCAGGGACCACTGAGCCCAGGACGGGACGACGAACAGGTCGCCCTTTGCCAGGGTCCTGGTCTCGCCGTTCAGGACCACCGTGCCGGAGCCCTCGAAGACCTGCCAGACGCTGGAGCCGACCTCACGGACGGTTTCCGTGGTGGCGCCGGCGCGGAGCCGGTGGAATTCGGCCCGGATGGTCGGCATCACGTCCCCGCCGGTGGTGGGGTTGGTGTAGCGGACCGCGGCGTGGCCCTGGGACACGGTCGCCGGGTGGCCCTCGTCCTCGAGCAGGAGCTGCTCGGTCAGGGCCCGGTCCGTGTATTCCCAGCGGTAGGCCGCGATCGGGGAGCTCGTGGTGTCGTCCAAACCGGAAAGCGGGCGCAGGCCCGGGTGCGCCCAGAGACGTTCGGAGCGGGAGATGTCCGGGGTCGCCTCGTCGGTGACACGCTCGGTGCCGAACTCGAAGAAGCCGGCGTCGGCGTAGTGCACGAACGGGATGTCCAGGCCGTCGATCCAGGCCATCGGCTCATCGGTGTCGTTGTGGTGGCCGTGGAAGTTCCAGCCCGGGGTCAGCAGAAAATCCCCGCGCGACATCCGCACCGGATCCCCGTTCACCACCGTCCAGACGCCCTCGCCCTCGACGACGAAACGGAACGCGTTCTGGGAGTGGCGGTGCTCCGGGGCGGTCTCCCGGGCACCGAGGTACTGGATCGCCGCCCACAGCGTCGGGGTGGCATACGGCGTCCCGGCCAGGCCCGGGTTGGCCAGGGCAATCGCGCGGCGTTCCCCGCCGCGGCCCACCGGGACCAGGTCACCGGCGCGGGCCGCCAGCGGATACAGGTCGCTCCACCGCCACACATGGGGCACCGCCTTCGGGGACGGGACCATCGGCATCAGATCCGCGATCTCGGTCCAGAGCGGGATCAGGTTCTCCCGGTCAAAATCCCGGTACAGCTCTTTGAGCTGGGCCGCCTCTTCAGGCGTCGGCTCCGGGGCAGTGTGCCCCGCGGCAACTGACTCATGGGTGATGTTCTCAGACATGGCAATCCTCTACTTGGCGTGGGCGCCGGCGGCAGCCAGGCGTTCGGCGATGTCGGCGCGGAGGTCTTTTTTGTTGATCTTGCCGACTTTGGTGGTTGGCAGTTCGTCGACGACCACGAGATGCTCCGGGATTTTGAAGGCAGCAACACCGGTCCGGCGCAGGAGCTCCTGGATTTGTTCAAGCGTCACTTCGCGTCCGGGTTTGACCGTGATGTAAAGGCAGAGCCGTTCACCCAGCATCTGGTCCGGCATTGCGACCGCGGCTGCCATGGTCACGTCATCGATCCGGTAAACCAGGCTTTCGATTTCCTCGGCCGAGATTTTCTCTCCGCCGCGGTTGATCATGTCCTTATCGCGGCCCTGGACGATGAGGTTTCCGTCGGGACGCCGCTCGACAATGTCACCGCTGGCGTACCAGCCGTCGGCGGTGAAGGCCCGCGAGTTGGCCTCGGGGGCGCGGTAATAGCCCCTGGGTGTGTAGGGTCCGCGGGTCAGGATGGAGCCCGGGACGCCGTCCGGCAGGTCCTCGCCGGCCTCATCGACGATGCGGACCTCGTCGGCTTCGGACACGGGGCGGCCCTGCGTCGTGCAGATGACGTCTTTGGGATCATCCAGCCGGGTGGTGTTGATGAGCCCCTCGGCCATGCCAAAGACCTGCTGCAGGGTCGCGCCCAGGACTGGCTTCACTTTTCGGGCAATCTCGTCCGGAAGGCGCGAGCCGCCGACCTGAAGCACCTCGAGGCTGGCCAGCTGCTGGGTGCCTGCTTCCTGCATGTACTCGATCCATCGCTGGGCCACTGCGGGGACCGCGGTTGAAAGTGTCACGCCCTCACGTTCGATAGCGGCGAAGGCCTTCCGCGGTTCGGGGCTCGGCAGCATGACCACGCGGCCGCCGGCGAACAGGATTCCGAGGATGCCCGGGCAGGCCAGCGGGAAGTTGTGGCTGGCCGGAAGGGTGCCCAGATAGACAGTGTCCTCGGTGACTCCGGTGGGAACGGACGTGGCTTTGATGTTGTAGGCGTAGTCGTTGTGGGTCCTGGTAATCAGTTTGGGCAGCCCGGTGGTGCCCCCCGAGAGCAGAAACAGCGCTGGCGAGTCAGGCGACGGTGCACCGGCGTCCAGCCGTGCGCGGGTGCCCGAAACGTCCTTGCCGGGTGCCAGGATTTCCTCGAGACGTGCGTTTTGGGGGTGCGCTGCACCGGAAACGAGGATGATTTCCAGCGAAGGAATGCTTGACGCAAGTTCTTCGGCCATAGCCTGGTGATCAAAGTCCTTGATCACGTCCGGTACGGCGATGGCCCGTGATTCGGAGAGCTCTGAGAGGAACGAAAGCTCATATTGCCGGTGTGCCGGCAGAGCCATCACGGGGATGATGCCGGCCCGGAAACACGCCAGGGTCAGCACCGTGAACTGCCAGCCGTTGGGCAGCTGGACCATGATGCGGTCGTCCGGTTTTAGGCCCAACTGCAGGAGGCGTTCCGCGGCCGCATCCATTCTGTTGGCCACCTCGGCGTAGCTGAGCCGGACGTCACCGTCCACGATTGCGATTTTTTCCGGCAGCCGGTCGGCGGTTTCCAGGATGTAGGCTCCGAGCGGGCGGTCTTCCCAGTAGCCCTTGCTGCGGAATTCGGCCGCAAGGTCCGCCGGCCAGGGGATGGTGCCTTCACTGGTGTGGCTGGTCATTTCATGTCCTCCTCGACATTGATAACTACTGCGTCAAGGGCCACGAGCCCGTCATGGGTCAGGCGCAGGGGGTTGATTTCGATTTCTGCGATTGCGTCATTGGAAACAAGCGCGTCGCCGAGCCTGACCAGCAGGGCTGCCAACTCCTGCGTGTCCAGCATCGGGCCGGAACGGAAACCGTACAAGAGCTCGCGCGCCTGGAGGTCGCCGGGCATGCCCTCCGCCACACGGACGGAAAGGGGAGCGGAGCGGATGGAAATATCGGCGAAGACTTCCGCGGTGGTGCCACCCAGGCCCAGAACGGCGATCGGTCCGAAGACGGGATCACGGCGGACGCCGACCACGAGGTCGATGCCGGATGGCGCCATTGCTTCGACCAGGAATTCGCGGGCACCGGCGGCTTCAAGGCCGTCCAGCGCCCGGTCCATGGCCTCGGGGGAGTTCACCCCCAGGTGCACACCGCCGATCTCGGTTTTGTGCAGAACCGCGGCGTCGAGCAGCTTGACCGCAACCGGACCGCCCAGCTCGGAGAGAGCGTCATGAGCCGCGGCCCGGGTGCTGCAGCTTCGCCGGGCAGGGGTGGCGATGCCGAGTGCGCCGAGGAGTTCCTTGGCGCGGTTCTCGTCCCACGGCCCCTCCAGTGCCGGCCAGGTGAAGGCTCCAGCGGGTGCTTCGGCGCGCTGGAATTGCCCGCGGGCGTCGTTGACCAGCGCTGTAATGCCGTAGGCCAACGAGGTCGGCCCGCTGATCAGTGGCAGATTGTGCTGGTGGGCTGACTTCCGGGCACGTTCCAGGTCGCCGTCGGGTCCGTCGACGCCGATCAGGAACGGCATTGTGTCAGCTACACCGGAATTGGCGACGGCGAGAGGAAGGTCGGCGACGGGTTCGGTCAGCCCGTACACCGCGACGACATCGATGGCCGGGTCGGAGGCCACTGCGGCCACGACCTTTTCGTAGCCGGGACCGGGGCGGCCGGTGTCCACGGGGTTGGCCTGGAAGGTCAGCGGCGGCAGCAGAGATCCGATGGTGTCCTGGCTGGTCTGGGCCAGGCGCGGCAGCGTCACGCCGGCGCTGTGGAGGGCATCGGCGATCAACAGTCCGGGGCCCGCCTGCCCTGTGATGAGTCCGACTCCGGGGTTGGCCGCCGGGGCAAGCCGCCGCCCGGCCAAGGCGGTGACAGCGGCAACCAGCTGGTTCTCGTCGTCGACGATCACGGCACCGGCCTGTTTCAGGACCGCCCGTGTGGTGCGCCAGGATGTGGCCAGGGCGCCCGTGTGGGACTGGGCGAACTCGGAGACGTCATTTCGCCCGACGACCAAAGCCACGACCGGTTTGACCGCGCTGAGCCGTGAGACGGCGTCTATCAGGGCTGGTCCGTCGGCGACGGTTTCCAGGTGCAGGGCGACTGCCTTGGTGTGTTCGTCGGAGATCAGGAAGTCCAGGACGTCGGGTGCGCTGATGTCGGTGCCGGCACCGATGCCGACGGCGAGGCTGACGCCCGCTCCCGCGCGCTGCAAGTGGAAAGCAAGGACGTGGTTGACTCCGCCGCTGGCCGCCACGACGGCCACCGAACCTGGTTCCAGTTCAGCGACGCCGGGCACGAAGCTGGCGCGCAGGTTGCGGCGGGGGACGAAAAAGCCGGACGTGTTCGGGCCGAGCAGCCGAATGCCGGTGTCCCGGACAGCTGCCTCCACCTGGCGGGCGAATTCGATGCCGGGACCGCCGGCCTCGGCGAACCCCCCGGCGCAGACAAGGGCAGCCTTGGCGCCGTTTGCTGCACTGTCCCGCAGTGCCTGGGCGGTGGCTGCGGCGGGTACGCAGAGCACTGCCAGGTCGGGGCCTCCCGGAATTGCTGCTGCGGCGTCGGCGATGCTGGTGTGCATGCCGTTTTCGCCGCTCCTGTTGACGAGTTCAACAGGAGCCGGGTAGTTGGCCAGCGACTGTGCCATAACCGCGCCGAGCTTTTCCGGACTGGACGAGGCGCCCACGACGATGATGCCGCGGGGTGCGAATAGTGGAGTGAGGCTATGCATTGGTTGCCTCCGTGCCTTCCGTTGCAATGGCGTCTGCCCGGCCGGAGAGCACCAGGGTCAGAGCCGATACCGGGCCCCGGTCATCGACGATGACGCTGGTCAGGCCACGGCCCAGACGGGCTTCCTCTGAGAGGAGGATCCGCGTGAACGGATTGCCGCCCTGGATGACAATGGCAGCAGCCCGGGCAGGCAGGTGCTCGAAGGCGGCCGGCAGCCCCGCTTCGGTGTCAGGCGCGGTAAGCAGCAGTCCGGTGTTGGCGTCGGCGTCGGCGGGGTTGGTGCTCAGGGCAATGCTGCCGCCGGGGCCGGTCAAGGCCACCTGGCCATTGTGCTCTGCCACGGAGAGCTGGCGCCCCGCGAACTCGACGGAACCGGCGATCAGCGGCGTTTCCAGCGGGGAGTTGCCGTGTCTGGCCAGCCAGTCGTGTTCCGCAGACGCCACCAGCTCCGGGTCGCGCTGGCGGATCTTGTCGATGTCGATGCTGCGGGAGAAGAAATGGAAGGTGAACTGGGTCGGATCGAAGGAGTTGTAGTACCGGGCGAAGTGTTCCCACCAGCTCAGGCCGCCGCGGGCCTGGTTCTGGATCTTGGCAACCTGTGGCTGGCGTTCAGCTTCGTAATTTGTGAAGGCGAGTTCGAGGTCGTCCTGGTGTTCCGCGATTTCACGGACCAGACTGATGGCGTCTTCCATGGCCATCTTGGTGCCGGAACCGACGGAGAAGTGGGCGGTGTGTACAGCGTCGCCGAGCAGGACGACGTTGCCCTTGTGCCAGGAGCGGGTGCGGCGGGTGCGGAAATTCGCCCACCGGGAGTTGTTTGCCACCAGCGGTTCACCGGAGATGTCTTCGGCGAACAATTTCTCGAGGAAACGCTGGGTCTTGAGGTCGGAGGGTCCAGGGGGCTGGCTGGCATCAAATTCATCGAGGCCGGCCTTCCGCCAGGTGTCTTCGTCGGTTTCAACGATGAAGGTGCTGAGCTCATCGCTGATCGGGTAACCGTGGACCGCGAAGTTGCCGAATTCACTTTGCCGGTGAACAAAGGTGAGCCCATTGAACTTGTAGGTGGTGCCGAACCAGATGAACTTGGCAGTCGCGGTCTCGGCGGTGTGACCCAGGCTGTCGCCGAGCTGTTCGCGGGTGGATGAGTTGGCGCCGTCAGCGCCGACAATCACATCGAAGTCATCGAGCTGCGACAGGTCCGGGACGTACTGGCCAAAGCGCGTATCGACGCCGACTTCTGCCGCCCGGTCCTGCATGAGCTTCAGGAGGGTCTTGCGGTAAATGGCGGCCATGCCGTTGCCGGCGAAAGACTTCTGTTCACCTTTGAGCCAGACCTCGATGTCCTCCCAGTGGGTGCCGTAGTCCCGGAGGCCGTTGCGGACAACAGGATCGGCGTCGTTAATCCGGTTCAGCGTTGCGTCGGAGAAGACCACGCCGAAGCCGAAGGCGTCAGTTGCCTGGTTCCGCTCAAAGAGCACGACGTCGGCGTCGGGAACGGTCTGCTTGAACAGGGTTGAGAAAAACAGTCCGCCAGGACCGCCGCCAATGCAGGCTACGCGAAGTGCCATCGATGCCACCTTTTAGAGATTTGGGGGAGGACGTGTGCTACGTCTCCTCCTCATTATGTAACGCTTCCCCGCTGATCGTCAACTATTTGTTACATATCGTTCTCGGGAGCCACCGTGCGGACCTTGCCGTGACTTCCTCAGCGAACCACGAGCAGCTTCGCGCCTCGACCGGGTCACGCCACGATCTCCTGGCCCTCCCCGATGGGCTGACCAATAATGCCGGAGACGAATTCGTTGGCGGAAGGCCCGAGCTGGCGGTGTATTGCACCAAAAAGGCTGTACGCCTCACTGCTGGGCCAGCCCTTAGGCTGCAGCTCGAGGGGCAGGTGCGGGTCCCTGAAGGGGAAGCGGCGAAAATCACCGATAAGGCGCATCCGTTCGATGAGCGCCGTTCGCCCGTCCTTGGCGGCGTTGACTTTATCGTCATCGAGGGCGGCGTAGGTGCGGATGAATGCCTGATAGTCCGCGCCGAGCTGCTCCAGATCCCAGCATCGTGCGGCAAGGTCCCTGTCCTCCTCGAGGTCGCCGGTCCCGCACCAGAGTGCATCAACTTTGGCCTGCGGATAGTCGGCGGCAATTTCGCGGACCTCCGAGATGAGGTCATGCGGGCTCAGCCAGGTCGATGGTGACAGCTGGCCGAAACCATGCCATGCGAGCTGCTTGCGGAGTTGTTCACGGACGGCGCGTTCGGATTCCGGAACCTGGTAAATGGCCATGGTCCAGCGCCCCTCCCAGCTTTCGTCCCGCTGCCGGAAGATCCGTTCGCGCCCCTCGTTGAGGATCTCCAGCATGTGGGGCGTGAGTGCGTAGACCGTTTCCCGCCCGACGCGCCGGGTGGTGAACCAGCCCTCCTTGCGCAGGCGTGAGAGGTTGACCCGGACCGTGGCCGGCTCAATCTCAAAGACGGCGAGGAGTTCCGTGATATCAGCCAGCCTGACCTCGCTCCCGGCATACCGGAGGTAGTCCCCGAAAAGGTCCAGGATCAGGGCTCTGGGTTTCCACTGCATAAGGCTTCTCCAATACTTGCTTGCCCGGGGCAGGCGTCAATCAGGAAACATGCAACACGCCTGTTGACGCACAACACATTTATGTTACATTCAGTTGTGGGTCAGATCACAGCCGAACGGCCCCTCATCTCTGGCACAGCCACAACGTCGTGTATATCACCTGGAGTCCCCAATGGCTTTTCAATCGCCTGCCTCACCTCCGGTTCGCCCTCGCAAATCGGCAGCCGCTGTCATCTTCCTCTGCTTCCTCGCCATCGTCTTCGACGGATACGATCTGGTCGTCTACGGAGCAATCGTCCCCAAACTCCTGGCCTACGAACCCTGGGGCCTGACCCCGGTGCAGACCGGCGCCATCGGCAGCTATGCACTGGCCGGAATGTTTATCGGCGCCATCCTGATCGGATACCTCACTGACATCGTCGGGCGCCGGAAAGTCATGATGGTTTCCATCGCATCCTTCTCAGTGCTGATGCTGCTGACCGCCTGGGCGCCGACTCCCGAGCTCTTTGGTTTGTTCCGTTTTCTCGCCGGCCTCGGCCTGGGCGGTGTAATCCCGACGGCGATCGCCCTGACCGTGGAGTTCTCCAAGTCGAACCGCCGCAACTTCAATAACGCCCTGATGTTCTCCGGATACGCGGTCGGCGGGATCCTCGCCGCGCTTCTCGCCCTCGCCTTCCTGCCCGCGCTCGGGTTCCGCGGCATGCTGGCCCTCGGTGGCGTTCCACTCATCGCCGTTGTGCCTCTGCTGTTCAAGTTCCTTCCGGAATCCCCGGCATTCCTCGCTGCCAAGGGGGACCGGGTACAGGCGGAACGCATCATCTCCGAATACGGGCTGGAACCGCTGCCCGAAGCGCCGGCACAAGGGGACGCACCCGTACACGGCCGTTTCCGCACCCTGCTGACCGGGCGCCTGCTTACTGCAATGATCCTCTTCAGCCTGGCCGGCATCTGTGGCCAGACCCTCGTGTACGGGCTCAACACCTGGCTGCCGCAACTCATGGTCATCGCCAAATACTCGCTGGCCTCCTCCCTGACATTTCTCCTGACAGTCAACATCGGCGCAGTCGTCGGCGTGCTCGTTTCCTCCAGGCTCGCCGACCGCTTCGGGCCCCGGCCGGTGACCGCAACGGCTTTCGCGAGTTCTGGCCTGGCGCTGGTTCTCATGGGAACCGGGGTCATGCCCCTTCCGGTTATGTACCTGCTGGTCGCGGTGGTCGGTTTCGGGTCAGTGGGCGCCCAGATCCTGGTCAACGGATTTGTGGCAACCTACTTCTCCGGCGCAACCCGCGCTACCGCCCTGGGTATCACGCTCGGCGTCGGGCGGATCGGCGCTGTCCTGGCCATCTCGGGCGGCGGCGTGCTGGTGGCCGCCTCGCTGGGCAACTTCATCAACTTCTCCGTCTGGGCCATCGCAGCAGCAATCGGCGTAGTCGCCGTCCTGGCCGTGCCGCGTTTCCCCGCCAACGAATCGACGGGGGCAGCTTCGGCAACCTCTCAGCCTCACATTTCCGACAGCACCGTCAACCACTAACAACGGCACCGCCCGCTTAGTACCGCATGGCCGCCCGAGCACCGTCGTTCCCGGCAGCACCCTAATTGCAGCACCCCAACTAAGGAGTCCATTTTGGAAACGCAACTCATCATTGACAACCAAGCCCGAAGCGCCCGCGAAGGCAAGACGTTCGAGCGTCGAAACCCTGTGACGGGCGCGCTCGTGACCGAAAGCGCGGCTGCCGGCGTCGACGATGCGCTCGACGCTGTTGAGTCGGCGTCACAGGCTTTCAGCACCTGGTCAACGACCGGCCCCACGGAACGGCGGGCCGTCATGCTCAAGGCCGCAGACATCATGGAGCGGCGTGGCGCGGAGTTCATCGAAACGATGATGTCAGAAGTGGGTGCGGCCCAACTCTGGGCCGGATTCAACGTGTTCCTCACGGCACAGCTCTTCCGCGAAGCTGCCGGGCTGGCCACTCAGATCCAGGGGGAGACCCTTCCGACGGACAAACCGGGCACGCTCTCCATGACTGTCCGGCAGCCCGCCGGAGTAGTTCTCAGCATGGCCCCTTGGAATGGCGCGGGCGTGCTGGCGGCCCGGGCGATCGCCTACCCTATTGTTTGCGGCAACACGGTGGTCTTCCGGGCCTCGGAAACCAGCCCGAAGACCCACGCGATCATCGCAGAGGTCCTGCATGAGGCAGGACTTCCGGCCGGTGTGCTTAACTTCCTGACCAGCACACCGGAGGACTCCGACCGTGTCGTGGAATCCATCATCGCCCACCCGGCGGTCCGCCGGATCAACTTCACCGGCTCAACGGCAGTCGGACGCATCATCGCCGAAAAGGCCGCCCGCTACCTCAAGCCCGTGCTGCTCGAGCTCGGCGGCAAGGCACCCTTTGTTGTCCTCGACGATGCTGACATCGACGGGGCCGTCAATGCTGCAGTCTTCGGGTCGTTCCTCTACCAGGGCCAGATCTGCATGTCGACCGAACGATTCGTCGTTGACGAGAGCGTGGCCGACCAGTTCGTCTCCAAGTTCGCAGCACGGGCAGCGCAGCTGGCCACCGGAGACCCGCTGACCGACGAAGCCTGCATCGTCGGCCCCATGATCCGCGAAGAGTCGGGCCCCAGAATCAACGGCCTCATCGATGATGCCCTCGCCAAGGGAGCGGAACTCGTCGTCGGGGCCCGCGCCGACGGTGCCTCGATGCCGGCCACCATCATCGATAAAGTGCGGCCCGGGATGTCCATCTACGATCAGGAAACCTTCGGGCCCATCACCACGGTGGTCCGCGTTTCCGGTGTCGAGGAAGCCGTTCAGGTGGCAAACGACACGGAGTACGGTCTCGCCGCGGCCGTGTTCGGTGCCGACAGCACCCGGGCACTGCAGGTTGCGATGCGAATTCAAGCAGGACATGTGCACGTCAACGGGGCAACCGTTCAGAACGAAGCCCAGGCTCCCTACGGCGGCATGAAAAACAGTGGCTACGGGAGGTTTGACGGCAGGGCCGTCATCAACGAGTTCACCGAGCTGAAGTGGATCACCGTGGAGCAGTCCGACCAGCAGTACCCGTTCTGACCCCACAGGCCCGACCAATCCGAAAAGGAATGACACGACTATGCAGATAACCGCCGCAGTGGCCCGGGAGCCACGGCAACCCCTCACCATTGAAGAACTTGAGCTGGACGACCTCCGCCCGAACGAGGTCCTCGTAAAGATGGTGGCCTCCGGTGTATGCCACACCGACGCCATTGTGCGTGACCAGGTTTATCCCACACCGCTGCCGGCCGTCCTGGGGCACGAGGGAGCCGGGATAGTGGAGCGGATCGGGGCTTCGGTCACCACGGTGCAGCCGGGCGACCACGTCCTGCTCGCGGCCGCCTATTGCGGTAAGTGCGACCGCTGCCGGTCCGGCCAGATGGCGTACTGCGAGAACCTCTTCGCCGCTGACTTCGGGGGCCGGAGGCCCGACGGGACCACGGCACTGAGCAAGGACGGGGAAGTGATCTCCTCCCACTTCTTCGGCCAATCGTCGTTCGCAACCTACGCCAACGTCGTCGAGGAAAGCGTTGTCCGGATCGACTCCGACGTTCCACTGGAGATCGTGGCCCCGCTCGGGTGTGGCATCCAGACCGGAGCCGGTGCCGTTCTCAACGAACTCAAGCCCGTGCTGAACAGTACGCTCGTGGTCATCGGTACCGGCGCTGTCGGCTCGGGTGCGATCATGGCCGGCGGGATCGCGGGGTGCGCCCGGATCATCGCCGTCGATATCCACGCTTCCCGGCTGGACCTCGCGAAAGAGCTGGGAGCGACGGATGTGATCAACACGAAGGAAGTGGACCTGACGGAGGAGATCCTGCGCCTGACGAACGGTCGCGGGGCTGACTACGTGGTGGACACGACCGCCCGGCCGGAGCTGCTCCGCAAAGCAGCCGACGCCTTGGCCCTCCGGGGCACGCTGGCGTTGGTCGGCGCTGCCGCACCCGGAACTGAGGTCTCGTTCGAGATCGGCCTGTCGCTGGTCAAAGGATGGACGTTCAAAACGGTGATCCAGGGAAGCTCCGTACCGCAGGTGTTCATTCCCAAACTCATCCAGTTGTGGAAGGACGGCCGGTTCCCCATGGAGAAGCTGATGCGCAACTACAGCCTCAGTGATATCAACCAGGGGTTCGAAGACTCTGCGGGAGGCGCCGTTATCAAGCCGGTTGTCGTGTTCTAGCCGGCAGTCGGTGCCACTTGCCCTATCACTGGGGACGAAAAGAGGACGACGGCGGGAGAGTTCCCGCCGTCGTCCTCTTGGCTAGTCGGGTGTCGGCTAGTGCCGTACCGCTACTACTTGGTGACCTGGAGTCCGGTGTCCCAGTTGAAGTCGGCGAACTCCGGGTTGGCCTGCATCGTCATGAGGACGAACTGGAAGCCCTCGAGTTCCCGGGCACGCTTGAGCGGACCAACGACCAGCGGGCGCATGCCGCCGGCGCTCACAAGGCTGCTGACGGCGGCGTTGGCTTCCACGTCGTCCCCGGCGATGAAGACGTCGAGCGGCTGTCCACCTGACTCCCCGGCCACCAGGGTGCCGGCGAAGGTCGTGTTGAATGCCTTGACCACGTTGGCGCCGGCAGGGGCAAGCTGTGCGATGTCTTCGGCAGCGGAGTTGCCGGGCTCAACAACCAGGGAATCGAAGGTTTCGAAGTTGCCGGGTTGGTGATGTCCACGATGGTCTTGCCCGCCAAAGCGCCGGCGTAAGCGGTTACGACGGACTTGGCGGCGTCGAAGGGGACAGCCAGGACCACGATGTCACCTTGCGGGGCGTCCGCAGTGGTGCCGAAGGTGGCGCCGGTGCCGAGCTCGGCGGCCAGCTCCTGCGCCTTGGCGGCAACCTGGCCGAGGATCTCGACGGTCAGGCCGCCAGCGAGGGCACGGGTTGCGATGCCGCGGGCCATGTTGCCGTTGCCGATGATGGTGAGGTTCGTCATTGGGTTCTTCTTTCCTAGGATGCGGGCCAGCAGGGTTTTCATCAGGTCCTGTTTCTCTTTGCAGCTTTACTTGAAGCTTCAACTAAATGTACAGCCATTAGATTGAAGCGTCAAGTATTTGGAGACGGGGCAGATTCATGCTTCCATGGAATCTAGTTCTGCGGAATGTATGGCGCTTCGCGGACTCGCGGGCCCTTGTCTTCGCAGCGTAGGGGGTTTGCGGGTCGCTCCGGCCCCGGCATTCCCCGGAACCCGGCTCTAGTCCTGGCAACAAATAATGGATCGGCGTGGGCCGATCGGAAGCCTGAGGTAAGTGATGTTCACACTCGATAGCCGCTCGACAGCGGTCCTGGTGGTCGACATGCAGAACGACAATCTCCATGAGGACGGGGCATTTGCGGGCACGGGGGCGGCGGCGCACGCGGTCCAGCAGGGTGTCGTCCCCAATGTGATGCGAGTCTTGGACGCCGCGCGTGGTGCCGGCGCCGCGGTATTCCACAACCGCATCGTGGTCTACCCCGGCCGCGGCGTCGGCGGTGACAATGCTCCCATCTTCCGGATGCTCGGCCCCGAGTCTTTGAAAGTGGGCTCGTGGGGAGCGTCCGCCGTCGAGGGGACCGGGCCGGTCGGTGACGAGATCGTGATCGATCGGATCCGGATGAGTGCATTTAACGGCACTCCCTTGGACATCATGCTGCGGAACCTTGGCACGAAGACCGTGGTCGTGGTGGGCGTGTGGACCAACATGGCGGTGGAGCACACTGCTAGGGATGCCGCGGACCACGGTTACCGCGTCGTCGTCGTGACGGATGCGACGTCCAGCATCAACGCAGAGTGGCAGGAGGCCGCGCTGGGATTCGCGCTCACCAACATCGCCGAGATTGTTGACACAGATGCCGTGGAGGCTTCTTTCGCCGCCACAGAGAGTTCCGAGCACTGACTGAGGAATCGCGGGTCGGCCTATTGCCCGGGTGGTCTCCCGGGCCTGCGGAGGTCCGCCAGGCCCGGGCCATCAACTAAGAGGCCGTGTCGGCCGTGCCTTCGGCGTCCCGGGCGAGCAGCTCGCTGGTGCGCATGATGGCCACGCGCCGGCGTTGCCCATCCGGCGTGCCTGTTATCACGAGGTGGACGTTAGGGCTCGATACCCAGGCATGGCAAAGCGTCACGATCGTCAGGAGCAGGTCTTCTGCTGCCGCCTCGGTCGCTGCCGGGAGTGCGGTGCGAATTTCGGCCACCTTGTTGGCTGAGCGGAGGGCGCGCATCTCTGCTCCGACCGGATGTCCCCGTTCAAGCCCCTCCCAGAAGGTGAGCCGGGCTAGACTCGGGCGGCTCCTGGACAGATCAAAGTACCGCCCCGCGAAATCGGCGATCGCAACAGGTCCCTGGCCGACGACCGGAACGTCGTCCAGAGCAGTGACGAGCTGGCGGGTGAGTGCCGCCTCAAAGAGTTGGGCTTTGCCGCCGAAGTAGAAGTAGATCCGTTCGCGGTTGCACCCTGAGTTCTGCGAAATCTGGTGAATGCGTGCCCCGGAGAAGCCGCGTTCTGAAAACTCGTTGATGGCGGCATCAAGAAGTTTCTCCCGTGTTGCGTCAGTGTCCCAAGCCATGCACGCCATCTTATCTCCAACCGTTCGTTTGCTTTTGCGAGTTATCCCTCAGTAGCATCAATTCCAACCGTACGTTTGGAGATTGTGTGGAACACGAGGGCAAAGCTCTTGCAGCCGATGAGACAGACGCGCATCATCACCGGACCGCCGGTATTGCATCCGTCCATGTCAGGGCCGTTATTACCTGGCTGGCGATTTGCCCGATGGCCGCAGTGGGCATGAGCGGACTGGCGGCGTGGGCGCCGGGGTGGCCTACCGTCCTCCGCGCTCTCACGCTCACCCTGGTAGTCGTCCCTGCAGCCGTCTACTTCGCTGTGCCCCGCCTGCTCTCGATCCAGGCGCGGCTGAGCCAGGCTGCGGCGCGCACTCAGGCGCGTCGGAGCGCGAACCGCACTTCGCGGATTCGATAACCTCGCCGGGGTGATTCTCATCCCGGCAACAATGATGAGGAGTTTCCCATGCAGATAACTGCAGCAGTCGCGCGCGAGCACGGCTCACCTTTCACAGTCGAACAGCTTGAGCTGGACGCCCTGAGGCCCAATGAAGTCAGGGTGCGCATGGTGGCAACCGGAATCTGCCACACGGACGTACTCGTTCGAGACGGGGTCTATCCGACGCCGCTGCCCGCCGTCCTCGGTCACGAGGGAGCCGGTATCGTCGAAGCAGTCGGCGATTCGGTGGTCTCCGTTATTCCTGGCGATCACGTCGTACTGGCTGCCGCATACTGCGGGCATTGCAAGCGTTGCCGCAACGGGCAGATGGCGTACTGCGAGAACCTCATGGCGGCAGACTTCGCCGGGCGTCGTCTCGATGGCCAAACGTCGCTGAGCAAGGGCGATGAAGCCATTTCCTCCCACTTCTTCGGCCAGTCGTCCTTCGCGACATACGCAAACGTTGTCGAGGAGTCGGTGGTCCGGGTGGACAAGGACGTGCCGCTTGAACACCTCGGCCCGCTGGGCTGTGGCATCAACACCGGGGCGGGAACTGTGCTCAATGAACTCAAGCCGGAGATCGGGTCTTCACTTGTTGTTTTGGGCGCCGGCGCCGTCGGCTGCGCCGCTGTGATGGCGGCGCGGATCGCGGACTGTGCCATCATTGTCGCCGTCGACATCCATGATTCCCGATTGGAACTCGCCCGGGAACTTGGCGCGACACACGTCATCAATTCAAAGACCGACGACGTCGCCGCGCGGCTTCGTGAAATCACGGAGGACGCGGGCGTTGACTACGTCGTGGACACCACGGGCCTGCCGGCACTCCTCCGCCAGGCGGCCGACGCCCTGGGGGTGCGCGGAACACTCGCCCTCGTCGGCGCCGCCAAACCCGGCACCGAGGTCAGCTTCGAGATTGGTGCGTCCCTCGTGAAGGGCTGGACCTTCAAGACCGTGGTCCAGGGCAGTTCTGTGCCGCAGGTCTTCATTCCCCGGCTGATCCAGCTTTGGAAAGACGGGCGATTCCCGTTCGAAAAGCTCGTCAGTGACTACACCCTTGATGACATCAATCAGGGCTTCGAAGACTCCAGGAGCGGCAAGACGATCAAGCCGGTCATCATCTTCTGATGAGTCGGCAGGACCTCGGAGCCGGCGGTTTCCAGGGTTCTTGGGATGTCCGCTCATCAGGACGATGAGAAGGCTATCCAAAAACGCCCGGCTGGGAGAGTCCCAGCCGGGCGTTTTGGTCGGAGGTGCGGCCGATGTCGCGGTGGAGCGCGCACCGTTGCCTTGCTGGGGGTACTATCTGACGGCGTTGGTCTCTGCGGCGTAGGCGTGGCTGGTCTCGACCATTCCAGCCACCAGGTGCAGCTCATTCTCGTCGCGGGGCCCGTAGACCATAACCATGCCTCGGGCCAATCGGATGCCCGCCAAGGGGTGGGCCACGGCCCAGCCCTTGGCGACTGCGTCCCCGACCAGTTCCGGCGGCAGAGCCAGGTGGAGCGAGCCGTCATGGGCCGGGTGCTGGTGGGCAAACTCGCCGACTGAGGGAACCAGGAATGAGTCGATGGGGGCATCGGGCGCCGGCTTCACCATAAGGCCCCGCGCGCCCGGGACGGAGATCGCGGACTGGGAGGTTGAGACGCCGGCGAGCAAACGGATCCGGGCGAATAGTCTTTCCTGCAGGTCCCGTGGCGCGTTGTCACTGAGCTGTTCCTGCGGGATGGTCCACGACACCGCGGGACGCTGACCGGCCCGCACGGGCAGGCTTCCCGCCGGCAGCGCCGCCCAATGAACACTGTCAGCACTCCGGTCATTTGCGTCTGGCCGGGTAAGGAACGAAAAACGCTCGTGAATCCAGCCCCCGAGTTCACCGAGCGTCTGAGCGCTGATTTGGTGCCCGCCGGGGTCGCGCCGGGCATAGGCCGGGGCTGCCGAATCAGTCAGCAGGTACTGCCACGTGTGCTCCAGGAGTTCCCGGGGGATTACTTTGTCTTGGTCGCCCTGTGCGACGAAAACCGGAAGGCCGGTCAGCCGGGCCGGCGTGACGGGGACCCCGGCGTCGAACGGCAACGTGCCATACAGGATGGCCGCTCCGGCAAAGCGTTGCGGGTCCGCAAGGATGAGCCCGCCCGCGAATGCTGCTCCGCCGCTGAACCCGACGAGCACCACAGGCCGTCCATCCGGGGCAACGGTATCGAGCCAGTTTCGGAACCACGCCATGGAAGCAGTCAGGGACTCGGCAATCGGGCGGCCGATGCCACGGTTGGCAAACCATGCATAGCCGCCGCCCTCGGCGATGGGCGCCCGTACTGCGGCGTAGGCGGGGCCGGACGGCAGTTGGTCGGCAAGGGCGATGATCTCACGCTCGCTTGAGCCGCGGCCATGCAACAGCACCACCAGTGGCGCCGCCGGATCGGATGAGCCGGCGGTTGCCACTACATGTGAGGGGCTCGAGGACGGCGCTTCGGCGGCCGCTGGCTGATCGGGGACTCGCATGATGGCTCCTGCTCGGGTCGGTGTAATTGAGGCTTGTTGAAGCTTCAACTATCGTTGACGGTCGAATATTCCCCGACCAACTCTTGGGAGCAGAAAGGCCCCACACCTGGTAGAACTGCTGTGGTTGCGAGAGTCACGCCTGCCCGGACGTTTCCGGCATCCGGGCGAGGACGGGGAGTACCGACAGCGCCACTGCGGCCACCAGTGCGCCGGGGAGGAGCGTCCACCCGGTTGCCTGTGTCAGCAGGGTCGCCAGGTACGGTGCCAGCCCGCCAAAAACTGCTGTCGCGGCCGTTGCACCCAACGCCAGCCCCGTGAGCCTGCCGGCAGGGTGGAACTGTTCGGCGGCCGCCGATGCTCCTACAGCGGTAATGCCGCCGGCCGTGCAGGCCAAGACGACGGCCGCGCAAAGTGCGGCCCCCACTGAATTGAAGGACATCAGGGCGAACATGGGTATCGGCAGGGCGATGGCCAGGACGCACAACCACAGCAGCGTCGTCCGCCGTCCGATCCTGTCTGAGATCGCGCCCGCGTACGGCGCCACCACGATCACCGTCACGGAGGCCGTGGTGGACAGCCACAAGGAGCTGCCCTCCGGAAAGCCGGACACCGACGTCAGGTAAGTTGGCACGTAGATGATGCCTACGTAGTAGGTGATCGACGCCAACGCGGAAATAGCGAATGTCCGATAGAGGCCGGCCCGCTGGGTGTGAAGGATGAACCTCAGGGGGTCGCGTCCCGCGCCCGTTGGCTGCTGTCTGGCAAATACGGGGGTCTCGCCCAGCCTTGTTCGAGCGGCCAGCGTTGCCACGGCCAGCAGCGCACCGAGTCCAAAAGGAATACGCCAGCCCCAGTCATCCAGCGCCGCCCGGTCCAGCATCGTCGTCGTGATCGCAGATACCGCGACAGCCAGCAGGACCCCAATCTCGCTCGCCATGGACGCCAGAGCCGTGACCAAGCCGCGGCGTCCGGGCCGGGCACCTTCGTAGAGGTAGGTGCTGATGGCGGAGTATTCCCCGCCGACGGAGAAGGCCATCAGGCACCGCAGGGCGAGGAAGGCAGCCCCGGCCGTGGCGCCCGCCTGTGCGTGCGTGGGGAGAAGGGTGGTGGCGAACATGGCCGCAGCCATGACGGCCATGCTCGCCAGCAACACGGGCCGTCGGCCGAAGCGGTCCCCGAAGCGTCCGAACACCAGTGCGCCGACAGGCCGCAAGAGGTAGGACGCGGCGAACACCGCGAGCGTGGCCAACAAGGATTCCGAGCCGCCGCCGAAAATGACGCGGGACAGGATGGTAGCCATGAAGAGGTACAGGGTGAAGTCGTACCATTCCACGATGGTGGAAAGGGCTGCGACAGCGATCGAGGTCCGCGGCAGGGAATCGCCGGCGGCGGTGCCACCTGCCGGGCGTTCTTCCTGGCGCGGTGGGCGCGGGAGGGCAGCGAAAAGGGGCATGGGTTCAACTCCTGGTTTAGAGGCAAGGCAGAGGCCAGCCCCATGAGGTTGAGCCGTGCCGGATCGGGGTCTTTAGGCGGTGACGCCTAGGGCGCGTCTCCCAATTGGGTCTCGTCTGCTTTGGCATGCTTGAATCATGTCGCGTACTGCCGTCCTGACCGATGCCCAATGGGAGCGGATTGAATCCTTGATGCCCAGCTCCGACGGGAGCCGTGGGAGACCGTTTCAAAACCACCGGCTGATCGTTGAAGGCATCATCTACCGTTTCCGGGCGGGAATTCCCTGGCGCGACCTGCCGGAGACCTTCGGCCCGTGGCAGACAGTCTGGAAACGCCACCGCCGCTTCAGTGGCGACGGAACCTGGGACAAAATCCACTCCCGGATCCTGGCGGAGGCCGACGCGGCCGGGATGATCGACTGGGAAGTCTCCGTGGACTCCACGGTCAACCGGGCCCACCAGCACGCCACGAACCTCACCCGCCACACAGGGGGACCTGTCGAATTACATGAATCTGTTAGAGGAACCGCCTGACCACGGGATCGGCAGGTCCCGCGGCGGGCTGACAACGAAGATCCATCACCTCTGCGACGGCAAGATGCGCCCGCTGGTCATGCTGCTCGGTCCCGGGCAGGGCGGGGACTCCCCAATGTTCCCGCACCTGCTGGACTCCCTCAGCGTTCCCCGGCTGGGTCCGGGCCGGGCCCGTTCCCGCCCGGCCCGGGCCCTGGCGGATAAGGCGTACTCCTCAAAGGCCAACCGGGATCTTCTGCGCCGGCGCGGCATCCAGGCGGTGATCCCGGAACGCTCCGATCAGGAAGCGAACCGCAAACGCCGCGGCAGCAAAGGCGGCAGACCAGTAGGGCTGGACACGGAAGCCTACAAGCGACGAAACGTCGTCGAACGGTCCTTCAACATCTTCAAGCAATGGCGCGGACTCGCCACCCGGTACGACAAGCTCGCCCTGACCTACCGCGGCGGAGTCGTCCTCCGCGCCATCACCATCTGGCTCAAGGAATTAGGAGACATGCCCTAGTACTACAGTTGCGTTTAATTTTGGCTGTATCGGCGGTTTAACCGGACTTTCCGCTCGCGGCCTGTTAATCGTTGGTGGTGAGTGATGATATTTGTGTGGCGGACGTAGAAGAGTGGGCCGAAGGTCTGGAAGAAATCGGCGATCTGATTGGGCACCGGTTTGCCCGGTCCGAACCGCGGCGAAACGCTGTGGGGTATGTGCGAGGGCTGCTGTCGGACGAGGAACGCAAGAACTCCTGGACCCTGTCCGAACGCGCCGGGCACGGCACCCCGGATGGCATGCAACGCCTGCTCTCGACCACCGACTGGGACCCGGACGCCGTGCGGGATGACCTGTATGCCTACGTCAACCGCCACCTGGGCGATCCGGACGGGATCCTGATCATTGACGAGACCGGATTCCTCAAGAAGGGTGCCGCCTCAGCCGGGGTCGCACGCCAGTATTCGGGCACCGCCGGGCGCGTGGAGAACTGCCAGATCGGGGTGTTCCTGACGTACTCCGCCCCGGCTGGGCGCACCCTGCTGGACCGGGAACTCTACCTGCCTAAAGCCTGGGCCGATGACCGGGAAAGATGCGCCCGGGCCGGGATCCCCAAAACCCGGGAATTCGCCACGAAACCGGTACTGGCAGCGGACATGATCGACCGCGCCCTGGATGCCGGGATCCCTGCCCGCTGGGCCACCGGGGACGCGGTCTACGGGCAGCACACGGGGCTGCGCCGCCGTCTGGAAGCCAAGGGGTTGCACTACGTGCTGGCGATTCCCATGAACCAGAACGTCATCGCCCCCACCACCGGGATCGGCGAGCAATGGCGCGCCGATAGGCTCATCGCCTCGCTGCGCGCCAATGCCTGGCGGACCCGGACGGCCGGGGCCGGGACCAAGGGCGACCGCCGGTATTCCTGGGCACGCACCCGCATCAACGGACCCGCCGAAACAGGGGAACACTGGCTATTGGCCCGCCGCTCCCTGAAAGACCCCTCCGATCTGGCTTACTACATCTGCCATGGCCCGAACCGGGTCTCGCTGGCCGAGCTGGTGAGGATCGCCGGCGCCCGCTGGGCCATCGAGGAAACCTTCCAAACCTCCAAAGGGGAAACCGGACTGGACCACTACCAAGTGCGCCAATACACCGGCTGGTACCGCCACATCACCCTCTCCATGTTCGCCCAGGCCTTCCTGACTGTGGTCCGCTCCAAAAAAGGGGCCCTGCCGCCGGAGACATGGAACTGATCCGGCTCTCGCTGCCCGAAATCAGGCGGCTGCTCGTCCGGCTCGTCTGGCACCGCACCACCAGTCCAAAGCGCGTCCTGGAACACTCAACCTGGCGACGAAAACACCAACACCGCGCACGACATAGTCATTACAAAGCCCGCGGACATACCCCATAAACGCGACTGTAGTACTAGGTGGTGACGACGAGTTTGCCGCTGGTGCGGCTTTCCTCCATGTCGGTGTGGGCCTGGACGATGTCATTGAGGGTGTAGACCTTGCCGATGGGGACGGTTGCGGTGCCGTCGCTGACGGCCTGCAGGAATTCCTGGAGCACATTGCGGGGAAGGTCGGCGGCTCCGCCGGTGTAGGAGGTGAGTCGGACGCCTCGGGGGATGTAGTCGATGGGGTAGAAATCGGGGATGGTCCACTGGTTTGAGAGCATGCCGGTGAAGCAGACGACGCCGTGGACCCGGGTGGCGTGTAATGTGTCGCGCAATGTCGGAGTGCCGACGAGTTCGAGGGCAGCGTCGACTCCGCCGGGAACAATGCGGCGCACGGCGGCCGCGAGGTCGCCATCGTCAATCAGGACATGGTCGACGCCGATCGAGGCCAGAGCCTCCTGCTTGGCCCCGTTGCGGGTTGACGCGAGAACGGTGAGCCCGGCGCGTTTGGCAAGGATGGCGGCGGCCATGCCGACGGACGAGGTTCCGCCGCGGATGAGCAGGCTCTGGCCGGGCTGGATGTCCAGGCCGATGGTGAGGGAGCCATGTGCGGTCTGGAGCATCTCCGGGACGGCGCCGATGATGGGCCAGGGCAGGTCTGATTCGAACGGAATGACCTGGCGTGCCGGCACGCACGTGTACTCGGCATAGCCGCCGTCGAAGACGCGGCCCATGCCGCCCATCAGCGTGACGACCTTTTGCCCGACGCTGAATTCGCCGCCGGGGGAGTGCACCACCTCCCCGGCTGCTTCGATCCCGGGCACACGCGGAAAGGTGACGCCGTCGGCCAGCCCCAGGCGGGTATGCAGTTCTGAGCGGTTGAGCCCGAAGGCCCGGACCCGGATGAGCACCTGGCCGGGCCCGGGCGCAGGAATAGCCCTTTCCCGAATGACCAGAGCCTCCGCCGGCCCGGGGCCGTCCAGCACAACGGCCCGCATGGTGCCGCCGCTCACTGCCCGGCCACCTTGGAGTCCAGCACAGGCCGATGTGCACTGCGCACACGTGCCAGGAGTCCGAGCAGGATGCTGGCCTCCTGCGTGGTCAGGGCCGGGGTGAACCAGCGGGCAAGTTCTGCCTCGACCACTTGGCGGCCCTGAGCAACCACCGCGGCCCCGGCCGGCGTGAGTTCCAGCAGGGAGGAACGCCGGTCGCCCGGGTTCATCTTCCGCGAGCAGAACCCCGCCGCCTCAACACGGTCAATGAGCTTGCTGGCGCCGCCCACCGTAATGGACAGCGCCGACGCAATATCGAACACCCTGCACGCGCCGACGGTAGCAACAACAACCATCGCCTCGTACCTTCCGAGGGGCAGACCGCATTCATCGCGCAGGCGGGCATCAACCGCGTCCCACAGCTCCGTTTCGAGCCGTGTCAGCACACTGAATAGCGGATAGAAGGCAGCGGGGTCGTCTCTGGTGTCCATGGAACGAGGCTAGCAGATACATTCCACGGAAGATAATTCCTTGTTTTCTACTTTTGCCGAGGGGATCAGAGAGCAGGATCGACCAGCAACTTCATTTTCTGGCCGGCCCGGAGCTTCTCGAAGCCTTCCTGGACCACTCCACTGAGGGGGATGTCCTCAACCCACCCTGTCGTGTTGTAGTGACCTTTGGCCATGAGGTCGATCACCGCTGAATAGTCGGCTCCGGTGTAGCAGATGGTCCCTTGGATGCGCCGCTCCCGCAGCACGAGGTTGATGAGCGGCGTCGGGAGAGGCTTTTCATAAATCGCCACGCTGACCAGCGGCCGGCGTTCACCGAGGCATTCCAGGGCTGATTGGACGGCAGGTGCAACCCCGGCGGCGTCGAAGGCCGCGTCAACACCGTCTCCGTTGGTCAGGTCGGCAATGAGCGCGGTCACGTCCTGGCTGCTGGGATCCAGCGTGCGTGCGCCAAGTGTCTCAATGGACTTTCGGCGGGTCTCCGACGGTTCAACGACGTCGATTTCGGTCAGTCCCATCCCGCGGAGGGCAAACCAGATGCCGATGCCGATAGGCCCGGCGCCGTAAATCAGCGCGCGGCTCTGGTCGTTGACTTCGCCCATGGTCGCGGCGTGATAAGCCACGGACATTGGCTCCACCAGTGCACCCATTTCGAGCGAGACATTGTCGGGGAGCTTGTGCACCTGATTGCTTGGCACGACTGTGTACTCTGCCATTCCGCCGTCGGCCATCAGCCCATGGAACCCGATCACGTTACACAGGTTGTAATGCCCGCTCTTGCACGGGCGGCACACACCGCAGCGGTAAATGGGCTCGACCGTGACCCGGTCACCCTCGCGGACATCGGTGACGTTCTTACCGACTTCCGTCACCACTCCGGAGAATTCATGGCCCAGGGTCAGGGGCAGGCATTGGCCCGTGAGGGGGTGCGGGTCGGTCGGAGGAATGAAGATCGGGCCATCGTAGTACTCATGAAGGTCGGTACCGCAGATTCCGTTCCGGCTGACCTTGATCTTCACCTGGCCTTCCGCCGGGGAAGGTTCCTGAACGTCCCGGATCTCAAGTTTGTTCTTGCCGTAGTAGACCGCTGCGCGCATGGCGCCTCCTAGTTGTATGTGGGCATCAGATGATGCGGATGAGAATCTCGTTTACGAACTCGCGGGACAGCCCGGGACGGGCGGCGCGGCCGCTGTCCGTCCCGGGCTGTCCCTGCGGTGCCGATCAGGCCGGCGTCAGTGCCTTGCTGTCGGTCATGAAATTCGGGTAGTTGTTCGAGGCCTCCTCGGCGAGGATGGAACGGTACTGCTGGATGCCGCCGAGGTAGAACATCACAGTCCGCTTCTTGCCCGGGATGTTCGCCCCGAAGATCCACGAAGCGGCCTGGGGGAAGAGGGTCTGATGGGCGATATCCGAGCAGGTCTCCGTCCAGTCAGCCTCAGTGTCGGCCTTGGCTTCGATCCAGCCGGTACCGGAGCTCGACACATGGCCGATAGTTTCGCTGATCCACTCGACCTGGGCCTCGATCGAGGGCGGAAGGTTGGTGAAGGGGCCGTTGGGGCCGAGGATCATGAACATGTTCGGGAAGCCACTGGTTGCCATGCCGAGATAGCTCGTCGGGCCGCCGGCCCAGTGTTCCTTCAGCGTTTCGCCGTCCCGGCCACGAATATTGACGCGGACGTAGTTGCCGTCCACAGCGTCGAAGCCGGTAGCGCAGATGAGTACGTCAAGTTCGTGCAGGGTTCCGTCAGCCGTGACGATGCCTTGCTCCGTCACCTGCTCGATCGGGTTCTCTTTGACATTCACGAGGGAGACGTTTGGGCGGTTGAACGTTTCGTAGAAACCCGAATCGCAAAGCGGCCTGCGGGCGTAGAGGTCCGTCGGCGTCAGTTTTCGGCGGGTCTCAGGGTCCTTCACGATATCGGCGATCTTCCGGCGGATGAACTTGGCCGCCTCTTCGTTGGCTTCCGGGTCAGTGGCAATATCAGAGAAGGTCTCGAACATGAAGCGGAACCCTCCGCCTTCCTCCCAGGTCCGCTGGTAGATGCGTTCGCGCTCTTCCGGGCTGACGCTGAACGTCGGAACGGCGCTCTCCACGAAGCCCATGGCGACGGACGAGTTCCGGACCTGATCCCAGTTGGCCTCAAAGTTGTCCCGGTGCCCCTGCTGTTCCTGCAACGTAAGTTCGCGGTTGCCGGCAGGCACGCTGTACTGCGGGGTGCGCTGGAACGAGGTCAAGTGAGCAGCGACGGGTGCGGTGGCCGTGATCACCTGGTTGCCGGTGGAACCATTGCCGATCACACCTACACGCTTGCCAGCCAGATCCAGGTCCTCGGGCCAGGCGCCGGTGTGCACCAGGCGGCCCTGGAACGATTCCATCCCGGGGAATTTGGGCAGGTTTGTCGCGGAGAGCAGGCCGAGACCCGTGACGAGGAACCGGGACTGGAACGTGACACCCCGGTCGGTCCGCACCGTCCAGATCCCGGTGGTCTCGTCGAATTCAGCGTCAGTCATGCCGGTTTCGAGTTGAATGTGTTCACGGAGGCTGTACCGGTCCACGACGCCGTTCAAGTACGCCAGAATCTGGCGCTGGGGCACATATTTGGTGGTCCACGGGGTCTGCTGGTAGAGCTCCCGATCGAACGAGTACTGGTAGACGAAGCTCTCCGAGTCCGAGAGGGCGCCGGGATACTTGTTCCAGTACCAGGTCCCGCCCACGCCCCCTGCGCGGTCAATGGCGACGGCGTTGAGACCGAGTTCGTTGCGCAGCTTGTGCAGCATGTAGATGCCACCGAAGCCTGCTCCGACGACGAGTGCGTCGAGCTGGTAGATCTTCTCGGGGACGGCGTTGTCCATGATGTCATTTCCTCCGACTAAGTGGGCTCTGTGAGATAATTCACTTTGTAGTTACCAGTCTGTGGTGGCACAACAAGGACGCGGTGTCTCGATTTGGGACACTTCCGTTCGACCCGAGAATCCGGGATTGATACCCTCTCAGCACCAATCGCGAGTGCTGACGAGTGTTGATTGGCCGACATCCGGGCTGGCGGACGACATTGCAAAGGGGCAGATATGTCCGATCCGGTGCGGGAAGCGCGGGAGCAGCTGATTCGCGTTGGCCTCACAGGACCCTATGGGGCCAACGATGCAGTGCCGGACCTGATCGTGCGCAGTTGGCGACGGTCGCTCAGCAGCGCCGTCGAAAGCTCGGTCCCGTCTCAACGTTTTCAAGACGTGGATACGGACTCTCTGCTGTGCCGGGCTGCAGTTCCTGTGCTCGATCGTTGGCAACACCAGCTCGCTGACACTGGGACCACACTCTTCCTCAGCGACCGGGGCGGCAGCATCGTTGCCCGGCGAACGAGTGACAACAGTGAGCGACGGCGCCTCGACAGCATGCACGCGGCGGAGGGCTTCGACTACTCCGAGGAATCCATTGGCACGAACGGCTTGGGCACGTCCATGGTCGAGAAGCGCCCGGTTTTCGTCAAGGGGAGCCAGCACTACAATGACGCCTTGACCGCCCTGGCGTGTGCGGCTGCGCCCGTCTATACACCGGCCGGTCTGGTCGTTGGCTCAGTCTCGCTGGGCGGCCCACTCGAGGCTGCCAGCCCGATCATGCTGTCGCTGACGCGGGAGATCAGCCAGCAGATTGAGGAGAGATTCCGGGCGTCCTCCCGGCCCCAGGATCTCGCACTTGCGATGTCCTTTATGCGTTTCAGCAGCTCACAGCGTCCTACGGTGGTGATGGATCGAGAGTCCATCCTGGCTAACACGCCGGGCCTGCCCTTCGTCAGTGTCGCGTCGCATGTCATGCTCTGGGAAGTGCTCAAATCCCACGACTGGTCATCCAGCAATACACTGCGTCGTGAATTGGAGGCCACCTCCATTGAGGTCACGGCCCGGAGGGTGGTGGATGGGCCGCGTGAGCACTACGTGGTGCACTTCTCCGATCTGAGTAACGCGTCCGACAACCCGTCGGGGCTGGCCTTGCCTTCTGGGGCACGGCTCGAGGGCAAAGGCGCGCCGGCCCCGAGCAAGACTGCCCCGGCCGTTGTCTTGGTAGATGGACCGAGTGGTTCCGGACGCGCGACAGTCGCCGGGAGGCGGCGTACGGAGTGGGGAAGTACGGCGCGTTGTGAAGTATTTGTCCTGTCCGCCGGGGCCGCTACTCCGTGGAGGGCCATCGAGGAGCTCCTGGCAGGCGGTACCGACGTGCTGATCCGGCGGATCGAGGACCTTGCGGAGAACGAGGTTGCGGATTTGGCCGCTGTCGTCGAGCGGCACCGGCAAGCCAGGTCCGATGGGCAGCGCGCAAGCAGCCTTCTACTGACGTCCTCGCGAGATGATGCTGCGCCAGCTGTTCGGGTCTTTATTGACACCACCGGAACCGTGGAGCGTACCGATGCCCTGGCCCGGACACCGGAGAGGATTCCCGGACTGGTCAAGGCCATCCTCAACGTGGTTGACCCGGAGTCGCGGCACACCATCTCGCCGGCTGCCCTGCAGTCCATGGTTCAGTGGAACTGGCCCGGCAATATCGCCGAACTTGCCGACACTGTAGCCGCCCTGATTGGAGATGCGAAAGGCTCGGTCATCGAACGCCGGCATCTGCCGAAACATCTGCAGCAGGCGCCCCCGCGACGCCACATGAGCATGATGGAGACGGCGGAGCGTGGGGCCATCATCAGGGCACTCGACGCGGCCGGGGGCAACAAATCGGAGGCCGCAGCCCTGCTGGGTATGGGGCGGTCCACACTGTATCGGCGGCTGCGCCAGCTTGGCCTCGATACCGGCGAAGGGTCGATCTGATTCTGGTGGCCGCGGCCCGCATCAGGCCCCGGTGTCGCCGTCGAGGCTGATGACTTCTTCCAGCACAGCCTGTAGAGCCGGACTTGCATCGTTGCGGCGCCATGCTGCCCTGAGGTCGACATCGGCGGTGGAGTCCTCGAGGGGAATGAACACAACATGCGGATCTGTCGCATTCCGCGCGACAGACGCCAATGTCAGATGGCACCCGACTTCGGCGCTTACCAGCGCCAGCGCGGTCTGCGTGTCAGGGGCCACCTGAACGATGTCGGCGACAAAACCGTTGGCATGGGCCAGTCGCCGAAGCCGATCTGGCAGGACCGCGCCCTCGAAAGGCGTCAGCGATATGAAGGCCTCAGTGGCAAGCCGCCCCATTGCGATCCGGCGTGAGCCGGCAAGCGGGTGGGTGTCAGGCATTGCCACCACGAGTGAGTCCCGCATGACCACACGGGAGGACACCTCTGCCGGGATGACATCCCACCGTCCCAGGGCGATGTCCGTCTCCCCTTGCACCAGTTTCTTCATCGCAGGCTGGGCGAAATTCTGGCTGGACAGCTCCAGCTGAATCCTTGGCCTGTTGGACTTCACCTGCCTGGCGAGTCGGGCCACCAGCTGGTGGGTAGAAACGCCAGCAAAAGCAATTCGCACCAATCCGGCCTCGCCGTTGTCGGCGGACCGCACGGCCTCCTCGGCTCGGCGAAGGGCCTCAAAAACCTCGGTGGCAGGGGCGACCAGCGCCTGCCCACTGGACGTGAGCTTCACGGAACGGGTGTTGCGGTCCAGCAGGCGCGTTCCGAGCTCAGTTTCGAGCTGTTTGATGGTCCGGCTTAGGGGCGGCTGGGTCATATTTAGGCGTTCGGCCGCCCGCCCGAAATGGAGTTCCTGTGCCACTGCAAGGAAAGCCCTCAGCTGCCCAACGTCCATGTTCTGCTCGCTCTTCTCGTTTTCCCACCCTTTTCATTATTGAGTAAAAGGTATCACTGGAATCCTATTGAAGCGCCGGAACTGCAACAATTGTTGCTGCTCGACGTAGGGCAGGCTTTCAGTGCAAGTTTGGGGAGACGGGCCGAGCGGGCAACCAAAAGGTGTGTGCAAGGTTTGAACACTTCGGTCATCAGCGAGGAAGCGTCTTGCAGGATGAGGAAGTGCCGCAATCGCGGGACATCCCTCGGCTCACCGACGAGCTATGGGTGATTACAGAAGAACGCCGGGAGGCAGACGGTGCGCGGCTGACTAGTGGCGCTGTGAAAGGGGCAAGGCTCCAGCCTTCGCCTTGCCAGCGCAGGGCAGCCCCAACGCGGCCCGGTCGGTCTCCGCACCTCTGCTCTAAGTACTCCCACTAGAGCTATAGGAGACAACATGTCACGTCGTGTAGAGGATCGCAGCATCCTAGTTACAGGTGCCGGCAGCGGTATGGGCCGCGTTATCGCCCTCGCGCTGGCCGGCGAGGGAGCGAGCGTCACGCTACTCGATCTAAATCTCGACGCAGCTAAAAGTGTCAAGGACGAGATCACCGCCGCAGGCGGTAGAGCTGTCGCCGTTTCCGGTAACGTCGTCAATCGAGCCGACGTCGCGATGGCCGTCAAAACCAGCGTGGAGTCGTTCGGCCGGCTGGACTGCATGTTCGCCATCGCGGGCATTATCAAGCCGACGCACTTCCTCGAGACCACTGAAGAGAACTTCCGCAGCACGCTCGACGTGAACGCCTTGGGAACCCTTATCTGCCAGCAGGAGGCTGCCAAGCAGATGATCAAGCAGGGCGACGGCGGCAAGCTCATCGTCACGTCCTCGATCGCAGGCCGTCAGGGCTACCCGAACTTCGCGTCCTACTGCGCGAGCAAGTTCGCGGTGACCGCTCTGAACCAGTCAGCCGCCCACGCACTCGCGAAGCACAAGATCACATCCAATGCCTTTGCCCCCGGTGTCGTGGACACCCCGCTGTGGAAGAAGCTGGACTTGGACCTCATGGACATGGGCGATTCGTCCCGTCCTGGCGAGGCCTTCGAATCGTTTTCCGGAGCGAACCTGATCGGTCGCAAAGGTGTCCCAGAGGACGTGGTGGGCACGGCGCTCTTCCTCGCTTCCTCGGACTCCGATTACATGACAGGCCAGACCATCATGATCGACGGCGGCATGGTCCTCGTGTAACCAACTGAGCGCGCTGCCACCCGATGGGCCCGGGTTCGTGAGCCCCTTAGACCAGGGCACAGCGGGGGGCACATCATTGTCCATAACTGTGCCTGTGGCCCGGTCGCGTTTGCCCGCCGCGACCGGGCCACGGCCGGCACCAGCCCCTGCCCTGGGCATTGAGAACTTCCCCGGATACAGACTATGGCGAGGCTTTCCTTGCCCAGTGCAACGCAGCGCCGGCCGGGATGGGCAACCCAGTCTTGACGACCGGCGGACGTCACCGACCAGCCCCGCCGGCGCATTCGTCTCCGCGGATCCCTAGATGCCCGCGACAACCGCGGTAAACGTGAATGGCGGGATCCTGGGGACGTGTCACGCGGCGGGAAACCACTGCATCTGCGCGCGCTTCGGCTAGGGAATGTCGCTCTACTCGAAGCCCTCAGACAGCAGGTCGTGAGGCCGGATGCGGCTCGCCTGGTTCAGGCTCGAAGCCCTCGCCCCCAGATTGGGGCCCCGGACCGACGACAGTGTCACCGGGGCGGTCTCAAAATCTTGAGCGCCGGCCTCGACGGGCCATACCGAAGGTTTGAGCGGCGACAGTGCAGATCCCAGGGCGACAGATCCCAGGGCGCCTTCCCCGACGTAACGGACACACAACCGGACTTCCATCCAAAGGTCTGTCGCCGGGTCATTGCAATGACCCGGCGACGCCCCCTGCAGAATCGGAGGCGCCGCCGGAATCAACTGCCCGAGGTCAGTGACGTTCTCAGGCGACAGCCAGGTGCGGACGGCGCCTCTGCAAGGATGCCCTATAGGCGACCGCCTTCGAGATGGCGAATTCCAAGAGGATCACGACCAGAAGGAGGACGCCCGTGAACAGTTCGGTCACGAAGGCCTTGACCCCGATGGAAGACATTCCCGCAGCAAGGACCGCGGTGATGGCGATGCCGAACGCGACGTTGATCATGCCGCCGCGCCCTCCAGTGAGGCTGACTCCGCCGATGAGAACTGCCGCCAGCGCCAGAAGGAGCATGTTTGCCAGACCATCCGGCGTTGCAGACCCGCCCCGGAAGGACGACAGCGCCCCGGCCAGGGCGCCGCATCCACCGGAAATGGCAAAGGCGAGCACCAGACGCGACCTGAGCTTGACTCCTGAGGCGACGGCTTCCTGCCGGGCTCCGCCGATCGATGAGATCTCGCGGCCCCACCGTGTCCGCGACAGGAAGATGCCCAGAACGGCGAGCACGGCGATCGTTGTGAGCGACAGAGGCGTGAAGACCCAGATCCGGACCATGAGCGCATCGCTCAGCTTGTAGTCGGTGAGGGTGACCGGGACGCCGTCGGTAGCCAACCAGGTGGCGCCGCGGAGCAGGATCAGCGTTCCAACCGTGAACACGAGCGAGCTGATACCCAGCCGTGCAATCACCCAGCCTTGGAGCGAGCCGAGCAGCACTCCCACGACTGTGGCGATGAGGATGCTCGCTATCAGGCCGAGGCCTCCGAGTTGCACGGCGATCGCCCCTGCAAATGCGGCCATGGAGGCGACGGAAAGATCGAACTCGCCGGCGATCATCGTCACCGCCAGTCCGGCCGCGATGACACCGAGCGGGATGAGTCGTTCGAGCGACGAGAACAGGGCAGCTTCCCCGCGAAAGCCGGGTGAGACCATCACCATGATGCCGGTGACCAGCAGGAGGACGACTATTTGGAGCGAGTACTTAAGGAAGAATTCCTTGGCTGCGTTCATCGGGTACTGACCTTTCTGAGAACGTGAAGAGCTACCACGAGCACCACGACGATGCCTCCAACGAGGAAGACACGCCAGCCGTTGTCGAGGCCGTGCAGGAGCATGATATTTCCCAGGGCCACGATAAGCAGCGCACCGAGCGCGGACCGGGTGGGGGATCCTTCGCCGCCTGATACGGCGGTTCCGCCGACCAGAACCGCCGCGATGACGTCCATGGTGAGTCCGGCCAGGTCGTTGGCCTGCATCTGATGCAGCTGTGAGGCGTTCAGAGCGCCGGCGACTCCGAGGCCAACCCCAAACGCGATGAAGGCCCAGATAGTGGTGGCCTGGGGAGAGATGCCGCTGTTCCTGGCGGTGGCGCGGTTGGCGCCCAGGAGGTGGATGTTGCGTCCGATCAGGGTGTGTTCGGTGAGGAACCACGCAACGGCCGTGAAGAGCACGAAGATGTAGACAGGCAGCGGGATTTCCAGGAAGTTCCACGTTGCCAGCCACGCCACGTCCACACTGCCCGCGGTTACCACGGCGCCCTTGGTAGCGATCGCCACCAGGCCATAGATGACCGAGCCCACGGCGAGGGTGGTGATGACGGGGTTGAGTCCGGCGCCGACGATGAGGCCCTGCATGATCCCCAACGTCACCGAGACCGCGACGGCGGCGCCGAGCCCAGCCAGCGCCGATCCGGTCAGGCCTGACACCGCAAGAAACACAATTCCGGCGAGCACGGTGGAGGACGCGATGCCGAGTGAGAAGAAATTGCCGGAGATCGTGATCGCAGTCATCGAGACAGCGATGATTCCGACGATGGAGGTATTGATCAGGATCGCGCGAATATTCGCAAAGGTGGCGAAATCGGGCGTGCTGATGGCGGACGCGATGAACACCGCCGCCAGGAGCAGCGGGAGCGTGTAGCTGTTGACGAAGCGGACGACGCTGCCTCTGGTTGGCCGGGCGGTGAAGTCGGCGGCAATGCTTGCTGTACTAGTCATGATTCGCATCCTCACGGTGCATTACTTCGCGGACGAGGGCGGATTCGGTCCACTCGCCTGCGGGTCGGATAGATGTTTGTTCGCCGCGGAAGTAAGTGGCGATCGTGTCGGAGAGGCCCAGGATTTCGTTGGTGTCCGAGGAGCTGACGATCACGCCTACCCCCGAGTCGCTGAGTCGCCGAAGCTGGGCGTAGATATCGGCACGCGCGCCGATATCCACGCCGCGGGTGGGCTCCTCAACCAGCAGGACGCGCGGGTTGATTCCGAGCCATTTGCCCAGGGCCACCTTTTGCTGGTTCCCGCCCGAAAGCGTCCCCACGTTCGAGTTCATGCGTTTGACGTCGATGGCGAAGTGCGAGGCGTAGCGGTTTGTCTCGTCGGCTTCCTGCCGGGCGCTGACGAACCCTACGGCGGACAGCCGGTGCAGCCAGGGCGACGACAGGTTCCGGCGGATCGGTACTCTCGCGAAGATACCGTCCTTCTTCCGGTCCGCGGAGCAGTAGGCAACGCCGGCCGAGATTCCGTTCTGCCTGCCGCGGGTGTTAAGCGGCTGGCTGTCCAGGAGAACCTCCCCGGAGACGATCTCTCCGACGCCGGCAAGTGCCTCCATCAGTTCCGCCGTTCCCGAGCCGAGCTGCCCGGTCAGGCCCAGGATCTCACCGCGCCGGAGGGTCAGGTTGATCTCGGAACGGAGCTCGGGAATGCGGAGCCCGCGTGTCTCCAGCACGATTTCACCGACCGCCGCGGATTTGCCCGGATAGAGGTGGCCCAGCTCCCGGCCGATCATCTTTGCGACGATCGTCTCAACGTCGAGCTCTTTGACCTCGAGAGGGGCCTCGCTCTTACCGTTGCGGAAAACGGTGACGCGGTCAGCGATCTCGAAAACCTCACCCAGCCTGTGGGTGACATAGACGACGCTCCGCCCCTCCGACGCGAGACGCTTGACGGCATCGAGTACGCGGACGATCTCAGCGTCCGAGAGGGCTGCGGTCGGTTCGTCGAAGATGATGACCTTGGCGTCCCTGGCCAGCACGCGCGCGATCTCAAGAAGTTGCATCTCCGCAACGGAGAGTTCCTCGACCGGCGTGGAAGGGTCCAGCCCGGCAAGCCCGACGCGCTCAAGGATCGCGACGGCGTTGTCGTTCAGTCTGCGGGGGCTCCACCACCAGGGCGTGCCCTGCTGGCCGAGCACGAGGTTCTGGGCCACAGTCATGGTTCCGACCGTGCTGAACTCCTGCTGGACGACGGCGATCCCGGCCGCCTGTGACAGCGAGACGCTGGAGATATTTGTCGGGATTCCATCGATTTCGATGGAACCCCTGTCGGGTGAGACGAGGCCTGAGATGACCTTGACGATGGTGCTTTTGCCGGCGCCGTTCTCACCCAAGAGGGCCATGACCTCGCCGGCCCGGAGTTCGAAACGCACGTCCGAGAGGGCGTTCACTGCCCCGTAAGACTTGAAGATGCCGTTCGCCTCAAGGCGAAGGGGAGTGCTTCCAGTCATTCGTTTCTCCTAGGTTTGCAATGTGTGGCGCACAGGGCGCGCATCAGATGGGTGCGGAGCCTCGGACAGCTCCGGTGGTGGGAGGTATCCAAGGCTCCGCGGTTGGGGGCGGACTCCAGTTGAGGGGTCCTATTTGCCCATCAGCTTGTCGAACGAGAGGCCCCAGATGTCGAAGGAGGCATTGTTCTCGGCCGTCACCTGGGGATTCATCATGTACGTGGCCGTGTGCGGGGCCTCGACCTTGAGTTCCGGCTTGGTCGCCGACGATTCGACAGTGACGTCGCCGGGCTGCACCTGGCCGGTGGCGATGTACTGCGCGGCGGTCCGGACCACGAGTGCTCCCTCGATCACCGGGGACTGCAGGGTGGCGGACCAGATCTTGCCGCTGCGCAGGTTGGTCATGTCGCCAGAGGAGGTTCCGGTGATCAGGATGACGTCCTTACCCGGCTTCAGCCCGTTCTGCTCCAGCGCCTGCACCACACCGTTTGCCACGTCGTTACTGTGTGCGTAGACGATGTCGATGCCCTGTCCGAGGAAGCGGGGGATGACCTGGCTGGCTGCCTTGAAGCCGCCCTGCGCGTCAACGGTCGGAGTAGGTTCGACGGCGAGCATGTTGAACGCGCCCGGAGTGGCTTCCGCGAAAGCTTTCTCGCGGTCATCACCGGCTGCGTACCCGGCGGTGAACCGGATCTCCACGACGTTGGGCTTGCCGCCGGGGCCGTGGAACTTGACCCCTTCGGCCTTGAGCTTCTCGACGGCGGCGAGCGCGTTGGCTCCGGCTTCCTTGCCGATGCCTGTGTCCGAGACCCCCGCGTAGGCGGTCACGTACTTGGTCGCTTCCGGCGTGACCAGGTTGTTGAACTGGATCACAGGTGCCTGCGCGGAAAGCAGCCGAATCGAGTTCGTTGCAGCGGCGGCGCCAGCCGGCCACATCAGCACCGCGGCTGCCCGCTCACCGGTGGCAAGCCATTCCTGGACCTGCTGGTCCTGCTCGGTCTGGTCCCAGTTGTTCTCGACAATGTTGACCGTGTAGTTCAGGGCTTTCGCCTCGTCCTTGATGGACTGCGAGGCAGCCGCCAGGTAGACGTTCGAGGTCGACGGCATGAAGACCTTGAGGAGAGCGCCGCCGCCATCCGTTGTGCCGGTGCCTTTGCCTTGGGACGCGGCCGGGGCGCCCGGGGCGGCACCGCTGCTGGTGCTGCATGCAGCGGTAGAGGTGAGAAGGCCGGTAGCGAGGACCGCAACGGCGATCTTTCGCCATGCGCGGGCATACGAAAAATGCATGTATCTATGCTCCTTTGAATAGAGTGCGTAAGCGGGCTTGAACGCCAGGAATAACGCAGAGCGTCAGGATTTTCCTCATCGGCGGTTCGTGGATATGCTCCACGGAATCAGGTGCGGCCGAGCCGGACCCGTTCCTGACCTAGTCGCAGGACAAACCCGAGTTCTAGGATTCTTGCGCGGATTAGCACCTGAATCCGTGCCCTGTACAGAACTTGAACATTGGTCCGCGGGTCAGACTCGCCGATTCCATCAGTCCTTCGGCCCGTTCCTTCGTTCGGGCGCCAAGGAGGGCTGCCGACCCTGGTGTCCGTGCCCTTCAACTCCGCGAACCACCCGCCGGGGTGGGGCTTCAGCAAAGTGTTGGTGGGTCAAAGTGTCCAATGTTTGAACAATTTGCCCGTGGAGCCGAACCCGATTGTGGGTTATGTCACACTTGAAGGATGCCGCTCACGACGTCGACAGGGGACAGTCAATTTGACCGGCACCAGTTCAGCCTGTGAAGCGGAGTTTCTCGCGCCCGGCTGGACCATTCCAACAAACGCAATGACGCGGAGGAACAACAAGATGTCGAATTCGGCCGAGGAGCAGTTGTCTCTCTTGAAAGTAGCGCGACGAGCCATCTCCTCGACGCAGGAGGCACTTGAAGGGACTACGACCTGGCTGGCCCTTACTGACGCCGATGGAAGGGTGACCTACGAATGGGCGGCTGCTCCGAGCCTGCGTCGGCATCTTGCGCGCGCAGATGTAACGGAGGGCGCCGACCTCGCCCAGGGTTCTGCGGGCACGAATGGAGTGGGTGTCGCGCTTGCGACCCGCGCCTCCACCATTGTTCAAGGCACCGACCACCTGGATGAGCGCATGCACAACCTCGTCTGCGCAGCGAGCCCGGTCCTGCACCCAATTACGCGAAAACTTCTCGGCGCCGTTAACGTTACGTGCCTTGCCGGCGAGCCGAACCCGCACCTGAAGATTGCGCTCAACATGCTGCTGACCGGCATTCAGGATTCGCTGACCCGCCTGTCCCGCGCCCGCCACCAGCGGCTTCTTGATGCCCATTTGCGCGTGAAAGCTGGAACGGGCGCGGCCGTCATTACACTGGACCGTTACACCATGATCGCCGAGGATGGTCTCGGCGGCCTGTCTTTTGATCGAGAACAGCTGTGGCACTACGTCGAAGAGGCAGGGCCCTTCACCAGGGAGTTTGTCCTGCCCACCGGCGTTCGTGCGCAGATCGTGCCCGTGATGCCTCCCAGGACTGCGGAGGGCTGTTCATTGGTGCTCAGCCGTCTGAGTGTCGCAAGCCTTGCTGGATCGCACGTGAAAGGTTCCGGCGCCGGGCCTCGGATGGTAGTTCTGCCCGAGCTGAGCCAGCTGGAGCTGGCCGAGCGGGAGATCATCGCATCGGTGCTAAGGGAGTGCCGCGGAAACAAATCCGACGCTGCAGAGCAACTGCGCATCGCACGCGGGACGCTCTACGAGAGAATCCGTCGGTACGGACTGTAAGGTCCGGCCGCCAGCTGCGCGCGCTGATCGCCGGCCGGCAGCCCGCGCCTAACTCCGTGTCAGAAATGTGCCCGATTTCCGCAGCCCGGTCCCCATAAGAAAGCACGGCCACCCTGTCGGATGGCCGTGCTTCTTAGTGCAGCAGTTCCCTATGGAGGGGGTGCCGGAACTGGTACCGAACCCTGCCGGCGTCGGTTTCGTCAGGAGAAGGCTGAGATGCCGGTGATCTCACGGCCCAGGATCAGGGATTGGATGGAATCCGTCCCTTCATAGGTATGGACCACTTCCATGTCGGTCAGGTGGCGAGCCACGTGGTGTTCCAGCAGGATCCCGTTCCCGCCAAACATGTCACGCGCATCCCGGCACAGCGTCCGCGCCTTGTCCCCGGTGAACATCTTTGCCAGGGAAGCCTGTTCGTTGCTGAGCCGGCCCTCGTCCTGAAGTGCCGCGGTACGGAAGCAGATCAGCTGCATGGCCGTGAGGTCCGCAAGCATGTTGGCAAGCTTGTTCTGCACCAGCTGGTAGCTGGCAATCGGCTTGCCGAACTGCACGCGTTCCCGGGCGTACTGGACCGCCATCTCATAGGCGGCGGTGGCGTGGCCCAGCGATTCCCAAGCCACAGTGCTACGGGTGGTGTTGAGCACCGCTCCGACGTCGCGGAAGGACTTCGACTTGGCCAGCAGGTTTCCGGAGGGGATCCGCAGACCGTCGATCTCGATCTGTGCCTGCTGGATCGCCCGTTTGGCCATCTTTCCTGTGATGGCCTCGGCACTGTATCCGGCGGGGTAGCTGCCGTCGTCGTTCTTTTCTAGGACGAAGGCCTTCACCTTTTGGTCGGTTGTGTCGCGGGCCCAGATGATAACGAGGTCCGCCACGTGGCCCAGCCCGATCCAGCGTTTGGATCCGTTGATGACGTAGTGCTCGCCGTCGAGCCGGGCGGAGGTTTCCAGGGCCACGGAGTCGGAGCCGTGGTCCGGTTCGGTCAGCGCGAACGCGCCGAGCTTTTCCAGTTTCGCCATCGGCGGCAGCCAGCGCTGCTTCTGCTCGTCGCTGCCGAGGAGGTTGATGGTGCCCATCGCCAGCCCGGAGTGGACCGCGTTAAAGGTGTTGATGCTGCCGTCACCTCGCGAGAGTTCCATCGCGACGAGGCCGGTCTGCAGCCGGGTCAGCCCGGGGCAGCCATAGCCCTGGATGGCTGTGCCGATGATTCCCAGCCCTGCGAACTTTGGCACCAACTGATACGGGAAGTCCGCCTTCTCCCAGTATTCGTTGATGATGGGCTTGACGTCCTTTTCGACAAAGGACCGGACGCTGGCGATCAGCGCACGGTCGGTGTCATTGAGGTAGTCGTCCAGTGCGTAGAAGTCGGAATTGACGGAAACGTCCGTTGCGGTGGTCATCAGTGCTCCTCGTGGGATCGGGTGGGAGTGCCGGCAAAGACGCCGGCCAATTGGTTGTCGTCGTCGCCGAGCCAGGCGCGCACCAGCTCCGCGCCGCTGTCGAGATCGGGCGGCGTGAGGTCGTAGCTCACCGGGGTCTTGGACAGCCGGATGGGGTTGCGCACCCCAGGCTGGGCACTCTTTCCGTGCCCCACGGTCACGACAGGCTCCAGCCCGATTCGTTCGGCGAATTCGATCCCGGCCCGCAGATCCTGGATCGGTGCGCAGGGGAGCTTCGCTTCGGTGAATATGTCGAACCACTCCGAAGCGGTCCGGGCCGAGAGGCACTCCACCAGGAGCGGCCGCAGTTCGGTGCGGTTGGCGCTGCGCAGCGGAGCCTTTTCGAAACGCGGATCTGTGGCAAGCGCCGGCCGGCCGATCGCGGCGCAGAAGGTGCGGAACTGGGAGTCGTTGCCGATCGCGATCACCAGCTTCCCGTCGCCGGTGTCGAAAGGCTCGTAAGGGTAGATGCTCGGATGTTCGTTTCCCAGCCGGACGGGAACGGTCCCGCCCAGCACCACGGCGGCCGTCTGGTTCACCATGCCGGAGAGGGCAGAAGACATCAGGTTCATTTCCACCAGCTGGCCTTCTCCGATGCGATCCCGGTGCCGGAGTGCGGCGAGGATACCGATGCAGGCGTGAAGGCCGGTGATTACGTCGAACACCGCAACTCCGGAACGGAAGGGCCCGGTGTCCGGCGCCCCGGTGAGGTCCATCAGTCCGGACAGCGCCTGGATGAGTAGATCGTAGCCTGGGAGCTGGGCACCCCCGGCCGTCCCGAAGCCCGTGATCGAGGCGTAGACAACTTCCTTGTTGGTAGCCGAAACGGTGTCGTAGTCCAGGCCGTAGCGCACCAAGTCTCCCGGCTTGAAGTTCTCGACGACGACGTCGGCCCGTTCCGCGATGCGCTGCGCCGTCCGGCGGTCGTCCGGATCGCGAAGATCGAGCTTGATGGAGGTCTTATTGCGGTTGATCGACAGGAAATACGTTGAATCATCGCCGCGGGTGGGCGGTTTCCATGCCCGGGTCTCGTCCCCGGCGGGGCTCTCAATCTTGATCACAGTTGCCCCGAGATCTGCCAAGAGCATAGTGCAGTACGGTCCGGCCAGCACCCTGCCGAAATCGGCGATCACGATGCCGCTGAGCGGGCCGCCTGCACCGCGGCCGAATGCCGACGTCTCAGAGGTGGCGGAGTGTTGGCTGTCCATCAAAAGGCTCCTTGCATAGGGTTCTCTCCCTCAACCATGACCGACCGCATTGCTATCCGTCCAATACTTATTGATGGCCTTTTTGTTGCGCGAGGTGCAATAATCACTTGCATGGAGATCCAACAGATCCGCGCTTTCCTGGCGGTTGCAGAAGAGCTGCACTTTGGCCGCGCAGCGGAGAAGCTGCACATGGCACAGCCTCCGGTCAGCCGCAGCATCCAGCAGCTGGAACGGGAGCTGGGAACCCGTCTGTTCGACCGAAGTACCCGCAGCGTCAAGCTGACCGGCGCCGGAGAGGCGTTCATCGGGCCGGCAACGGACATCATCGATGCCACCCGCCGGGCGAGCATCGCGGTCCACGCGGCAGACAAAGGAGAAGTCGGACGCGTCCGGGTCGCCTATGCCGGCGCCTCCACCCATACCCTGGTGGGCCGGCTCGCCAGAGAGGTCCGGCGCGACCACCCGGGCATCCAGATCGAGCTCTTCAGTCAGAACTTTGCCCAACCTGCCATGGACCGTGTGGTCAGTGGCGACGTGGACATCGCCCTCGGTCGTTGGGACTACATTGCTGCCGGAATTGAAACGCGCCTGCTTGCAGCGGAGGACCTCGTGGTCGCCGTCCCCGCGAGCCACCGCCTGGCCGGCGCCGGTGAAGCCCGGATGGCTGACTTCCGCGGCGACACCTTCGTTTCACTGCCGCCCCATGCCGGGGCGGTGCTGAACGACAGGCTCCGGCGACTAACGCACGCCGCCGGGTTCGAGCTGGACATCGTTCAGGTCGTCCCGGATTCCTGGACTGCTCTCTCCTTGGTCGGGGCGGAGGTAGGCTGCACGCTCACGCTGTCCTCGGTGGCCGAGGCGGTCACGGACCCCCACGTGCGTTTCGTGAAGGTTATGGACAAAACGATTCCGGTGGAGCTGCGGATGGCCTGGCGCCGGGACCATTCCAGCCCTGCCCTGCGGGCAGTACTGGAGCTGGCCGAGCGGATCCTGCCCGGCGCCGGCTGACACGAACCCGGATGACGGGCGCCGAACTAAGGCGGCGTCATGACGGTTGTCTTTGACCCGGTCAGGGGGCCATGAACTCCGGCGTCTCGATGCCCAGGGCACGGAGTTTCCGGTAAAGGGTGGTTCGGCCCATTCCCAGGGCGTCCGCAGCGACAGAGCGGTTCCCCCCGCTCTGTTCCAGGGCGGCAACGATCGCGTCGCGCTCCAGGGATTCGAGTTTGGACAGGGTGCGCCTGCCTGTGTTCCTGAGATGTTCCGGGAGGTCATTGGCCTGCAGCACGCGACCGGGATGGGCACGCCCCAGCGACTCGAGGGTTGCGCGCAGTTCTGCGACGTTCCCCGGCCACCGCCAGCGCATGAGCCCCTGCAGCGCGACCGCGGAGAGCGTGGATCTGTCGGCTGGCGCGGCCGCATCCAGGAAATGCGCAGCCAGCACGGGGATACGTTCCTTGGTTTCGGACAGCGTTGGCACAGTCACACGCGCAGCGATTTGTGAGACGACGTCGGAGACGAAGTCCGGGCACGCCTCGGGATTCATGGTCAGAACCAGCCGGGCCGGAGAAGGAGCTGCCGGGTCTTGGCCTGCCGGAGGGTGCGCCGGCTGCTGGCGCACCGCCGCGTCCAGGGCCTTGAGCCTGTTCAACTCGCTCCGGGGCAGATCCTCAAGATGCCGCAGGATAACGCTTCGACCGTCTGCGATGGCTTCACGGGCGACCTGGAACCAGCTGGCATCCTTTTCTTCCGGTAGGAGGCAGGCATCGAGGATCAACGGACCCGGACCGGAGTCCTGTCCGTTGAGCCAGGCGAGCGTGTGATGAAGCTTGCCGGAGCCGCCCTGCCCGCACACGGCGATCGCCCCGGGTCCCTGGCCTGCCCGGTCAAAGGCGCTGCGTATAACGTGCGGAAACGCAGCCCCTACACCCGAAGAGTCGGTGCCGGGCAAATCGGCATCGACCTTCCGCGGAATGCTCGCGGCATCAGGTATGCGTGAGAGCTCCAACGCGAAGGCCGAACTCCCGCCGGAATCGTCGATCCGCTGGACGGTGGCGTCCACATTCAGGGACGGTATCTCGATGGTTTGTTTGGCGCCGGTCCATTCGAGACCGCGCAGCTGCTCCCACAGTGTGGTGTGCAGTTCACTGCTCATGACCGCCAGACCGGAAATGTTGGTCATCACAGCCTGGGCATCGAGCATGATGACCGGGGCTCTGGAGGAGCTCAGCCGCAGCTGGGACATTCCCAAGGCGAGTCCCGTTGCGCTGCCGAGGTCGAGCAGGCGCCGTTCGATCTGGCTGCTCGCTTCCCGGGACATGGCCAGCATGAGCGGGTTGTCCAAACCGGTGTCGCAGGCGAAGGAAATGGAACCTATCACGCGGCGCGTAACGGGGTGCATGATCGGCGCCCCTGCACAGGCCAGCGGGGACAGTGCCTCGTTGAAATGCTCCGCTCCCCGGACAAACACGGCCTGGCGTCCTTCGATGGGCGTGCCGAGCCCGTTGGTCCCGACAGAGCGCTCCGAAAAATTGAACCCTTCCGCGGCATAGGCCTCGTCGAAACGGTTGCCGTGCGCCTTGTCGCCGAGCCTGCGGGCAATAATCTGGCCGGACTGGTCACTGAGGAACAAAGAGATGCCCATACCGCTGAGGCTTTGCAGCCAGTGGTCCATCACACTCTTGGCCGCACGGATCAGGATCCCGTCCGGATCGAAATCATTGACGAACAGAAACGCCTCGGGCCGCGCCGAAGCCTCCACGCCGATCGAGCGGCGCCAGCTGTGTTCGATGTCCGGGGAGACGATTTCCGCCAGCTGTGTCCCATCCCGGAGGCCCCGGCGGATGAGGTGTTCCCGGGCAGCGCGAAGGGCATCGTCGGGAACGTTGCGCGGGTTTTGCATGGCTGGTCAGCCCTGGGCACCGTCTGCCGCGCGCAGCACCACACGTCCGGGGACGCCGCCGTGCGTCAACTTATCCAGGTTCTCGCCGACAGACTCGGCGGAGAGCTCGGCATCGATGATGGGAATATGGGGAATGGCATCCTGCTTGGCCAAGGAAACGAGCTGGTTCAGCTCCTCAGGGTTGCCCACAAAACTGCCCCGGATGGTGAGCATCTTGAGGGCCATGAGTGCGGTGGGTACCGTTAGTTCCCCGCCGAAGAGCCCCACCTGGACCAGCTGGCCGCCCTTGCGCAGGGAGTCGAAGGCTACGGGAGCCGTCTGGCTGTTGTTCACGAAGTCGATGACGGCTGCCACCGGGCCTCCGTTTGCCGCGATGATCTTGGCGCTGAGGCCTTGATCCGTGGACTGGACAGTTGTGCTGGCGCCGACCTCACGGGCCAACTGGAGATTCCGCTCCGAAATGTCGACGGCGCAGATGGCCTGGTGCCCCAGCGCGCTGAGGGTAGCGATGGCGGTGAGCCCGACTCCGCCGGCGCCAATCACCACAACGGGTTCGTCCGGCCCCAGCGGGAGGACTTTGTTCACTGCGCTGAAGGCCGTCAGCCCCGAGCACGCCAGCGTCGCCGCCCAGCTGAGGTCCAGGCCCTCGATGTCCACGAGGTACTTTTCGTCGCGGACCAGGATCTGCTCGGCGTAGCCGCCGTGCTCCGTGACTCCAAGGTTGCGTCCGTTGGCGCAGACGTTGTCGCGGCCGGCCAGGCAATCCCGGCACGTGCCGCAGCCAATCCAGGGATAGACCAGCCTGACGTCCCCGGGTTTGGTCCCGTGCACAAGGTCCCCGACTTTCTCGACGACACCGACGACTTCGTGCCCCATGACCAGCGGGTAAGTGACGCCCCGGTCCACGAGCTTCAACGCTCCCCGGCTGCCCAGGTCGTACGAACCCTCACGAAGGTGGGTGTCCGTGTGGCACACGCCCGAGCGGATCACCCTCAAGAGGACTTCGGTTCCTGTCGGCACCGGGTCCGGCAGTTCGATGTCCTGGATCTCGGGGCTGTCTTGGAAAACGGCAAAAGCGTGCATGGTGACCTCGCATCGTTGCGCTGACTGTATTCATTCAAGGATGGCACCCTCGCTGATAGGAATCCAATACCAAATCACGGCGTCGTTTATGCGCAGGGGGCAACAATCGAAGCCTCCGCCGAACGCTGGCGGCGATGCGCTGTTCCAAATCGGCACACCATCGTGAGATCCACGTCACATAAGAATTGACTACCCCGCTTGAAGGGTCCTCGGCCCGGAGGAACCGGGCCCACGTTGTCGCATTCAAAGGAGAATGACCATGGCAGGACGCATGTCAGGAAAAGTTGCACTCATCACGGGAGCCGCCCAGGGTATGGGCAGGTCGCACGCCCTACTCCTCGCCGCAGAAGGGGCCAAGGTCGTCGTCACGGACGTCCGGGAAGCCGGCGGAAAGGCCGTGGCAGAGGAGATCAACGACGCCGGGGGTTCCGCGCGCTTCATCACGCACGATGTCACCCGGTCGGACGACTGGCAGCGTGTGCTGGACGAAGCCGTGAATGAATTCGGCAAGCTGGACGTCCTCGTCAACAATGCCGGCATCCTCATCCTCAAGCCCCTCGACGAGACAGATGAGGAGGAATGGGACCGCACCCTGGATATCAACGCCAAGGGAACCTTCCTGGGTTGCAAGCTGGCGGCGCCTGCGCTTCAGGCAGCCGGTGGGGGCTCCATTGTGAACATTTCCTCAATCTACGGGCTCATCGGGGCACCCAGTGCCGCGGCCTACCAGGCTTCCAAGGGCGCAGTGCGTCTGCTCTCCAAGGCTGCGGCGGTCGATCTTGCCAAGTTCGGCATTCGGGTCAACTCCGTGCACCCGGGCGTGATTGACACCGAGATGACCAAGGAACTGATGGCTACACCGGAAGGCGCGAAGGCACTGTTGGGAACGACCATCCTCGGGCGGCCGGGACGGCCGGAAGAAGTCTCCCAGGCCGTCCTCTTCCTCGCCTCGGACGAATCGTCGTTCGTCACGGGTGCGGAACTCGTCGTTGACGGCGGCTACACCACGCAGTAGCTCCCGGGCGGGTCCGGTGCCGGCCCGGTGTTTCAAAGTGGAACACTGGGCCGGCACAAATGTGATCCACGCTATATCTAGCGGCAAAACGCACCAAGATTCCGATCCATCAGCACCCCGGGCGAGGCTCGGGAGGCCCTCCATACGAAGGAGTATGAGATGACAATCTCGACCGAAGCAGCAGCGACTGAAACCTCCCAGGCGACCGATGCCCTCCGCGACCTCTACGCGGACTGGTCCAACATCATCGCCACCACTCCGGATCTGACGATGCGCCTGTTCCGCAGCATCTTCGACGAGTGGCACCAGCCCACCCGGGAACCCGAAGCAGTCACCTACAAGGAGGACGTCGTCGGCGGAGTCCCCGGCATCTGGGCTTTCCCGGAAGGTGCCGACCGGACGAAAGTGCTGCTCTACACCCACGGCGGCGGCTTCGCGGTCGGCTCAGCAGCAAGCCACCGGAAGCTTGCCGGCCACGTGGCCAAGGCAGTCGGCGTGGTCACCTTTGTCCTGGACTACCGCCGCGCCCCCGAGCACCCGCACCCCGCCCAGGTCGAAGACGGCGTGGCTGCCTTCAAGGCCCTCGTCGAGAGCGGCATCCACCCGCACGACATCACGACCATCGGCGACTCCGCCGGCGGCAACCTTGCGGTCGCCATCTCCCTGGCGCTCAAGGAGCAGAGCGAGCCGCTCCCCGGCCAGGTCATCGCGTTCTCGCCGTGGCTGGACATGGAAAACAAGGGCGAAACCCTGATCTCCAACGACGCCACGGACGCGCTCATCTCCGTGCCGCTGCTCGAGGGCATGATCGCAGGCGTACTGGGCGATTCCGTCAGCCCGCAGAACCCGCTGGCCAACCCCCTCTACGCCGACTTCACCGGGTTCCCGCGCCTATACATCACCGCAGGCTCGGTCGAATCCCTCCTGGACAACGCCACCCGCCTGGCCGCACTGGCCGAGGCCGCCGGCGTCGACGTGACCCTCTCCATCGCCGAGGACCAGCAGCACGTCTTCCCGTTCCTCGCCGGCAACTCCGAGGTCGCCGACGCCGAACTCGCCCGCATCGCCGGCTGGTACAAGTACTGAGCCCCGGCCAACCCACAACACAAGACCTGAAATACAAAGGAGTATCCATCATGGCTGAAAACCACGGGCAAACTGCCCCCGCCACCTCTCCCGCCGAACTCGACGCCGTCGTCGTCGGCGCCGGATTTGGCGGCATCTACATGCTGCACAAGCTGCGCAATGAACTCGGACTCAACGTCCGCGCCTTTGACCGCGCCGGCGGCGTCGGCGGCACCTGGTACTGGAACCGGTACCCGGGCGCCCTGTCGGACACCGAGAGCTATGTCTACCGCTACTCATTCGACGACGAACTGCTGAATGAGTGGGACTGGACCCACAAGTACGTGACCCAGCCGGAAATCCTCCAGTACCTCGAACACGTTGTGGACCGCTATGACCTGCGCAAGGATATTCAGCTCAACACCGGTATCACCTCCGCGCACTACGACGACTCGGCCAACCGCTGGACCATCGGCACTGACACCGGCGAAACCATCACGGCGAAGTACATTGTCAACGGCCTCGGCCTGCTCTCGGCCACCAATATTCCCAACATTCCGGGTATCGACACCTTCGAAGGCGAGATCTACCACTCCGGCGCCTGGCCTGAGGGCGTGGACCTGACCGGCAAGCGCGTCGGCGTGATCGGCACCGGCTCCACCGGCCTGCAGATCATCACCGCCATTGCACCCAAAGTCGGACACCTCACCGTCTTCCAGCGTTCACCGCAGTACAGCGTCCCGGTCGGCAACACCACTGTCACGCCGGAATACGTGGCATCCGTTAAGAAGGATTACAGCAAGATTTGGGAACAGGTCCGGGGTTCCGGCGTCGCCTTCGGGTTCGAGGAAAGCACCGTTCCCGCTATGAGCGTCTCCGCAACGGAGCGGCAGGCTGTCTTCCAGAAGGCGTGGGAAACCGGCGGAGGATTCCGCTTTATGTTCAACACCTTCGGCGACATTGCCACGGACCGGGACGCCAACGAGGCCGCCGCAGCATTCGTCCGCGGCAAGATCGCCGAGATCGTCACGGACCCGGAGACGGCCCGCAAGCTCACTCCGACCGACCTTTACGCCAAGCGCCCCCTGTGCGACAGCGGCTACTACGCCACATTCAACCGGGACAACGTCGAGCTGGTGTCAGTCAAGGAGACACCGATCGTCGAACTGACGCCCACGGGCATCAGGACCTCGGACGGCGAGGAGCACGAGCTCGATGTCCTGATCTTCGCCACAGGCTTCGACGCCGTGGACGGAAACTACACCCGGATCGACCTCCGGGGCCGCGGCGGCGAGACCATCCAGCAGCACTGGGAGCATGGGCCCACCAGCTACCTCGGCGTCACCACAGCAGGATTCCCGAACATGTTCATGATCCTCGGCCCCAATGGCCCCTTCACCAACCTGCCGCCGAGCATCGAGGCCCAGGTCGAGTGGATCTCCCAGCTGATCAACGACGCCGAAACCGGACAGGTTGCCTCCGTGGAGCCCACCGCTGAAGCCGAAGCAGCTTGGACCCTGACCTGCCAAGAAATCGCTGACATGACGCTCTTCCCGAAGGCCGACTCCTGGATCTTCGGCGCCAACATCCCGGGAAAGACGAAGACCGTCATGTTCTACCTCGGAGGCCTCGGCAACTACCGGAACAAGCTCGCCGAAGTCCGCGAAGCCGGCTACGAAGGCTTCGAGCTGAAGGTGCTCGCTCCGGCGAAGTAGCGAGCGTCAAACGCCAAAACGGCGGCTGCCACTCCTTCGGGATGTGGCAGCCGTCGTTGCGCGTTGGCCGCAAACCGTATTGGGGCGCCCTTGCAGCGTCCCGTGCGTCAAGAAAGGGAGGCAAGCCAACGAACGCTTGCCTCCCACACTCGGGCCGCCTAATTAGGAGTAGTCGAAGAAGCCTTTGCCGGACTTGCGTCCCAGTTCGCCGCGGGCCACCATGTCGCGGAGGATCTGCGGCGGGGCGAAGCGTTCGCCGAGCGTTTCGTGCAGGTATTCGGAGATTCCAAGGCGGACGTCCAGTCCGACGATGTCCGTGGTCCGCAGGGGTCCAGAGGCGTGCCGGTAGCCAAGTTCCATGGCGGTGTCGATATCCTGCGCGCTGGCGACGCCCTCTTCGAGCATCCGCATGGCCTCCAGTGCCAGTGCAACGCCCAGCCGCGAACTCGCGAAGCCAGGAGCGTCGTTCACCACGATGGGCGTCTTGCCGAGTCCGCGGACCCAGCCGGTGGCGGCGTTGGCTAGTTCGGGGGCCGACTGGGGGCCAAGGACGACTTCCACGAGCGTTGACGCCGGCACCGGGTTGAAGAAGTGCAGCCCGCAGAGCCGCTCCGGCCTGCCGAGAGTGGCAGCCAGCTTGGTGACCGACAGTGAGGAGGTGTTGGTGGCGATCCAGGCATCCGCGCCGAGGTGGCGCTCAACATTGAGCAATGCGGACTGCTTCAGATTGAAGTCCTCCGGGACGGCTTCGACGACCAGACCGGCGCTGCCGAAGTCGATGGCGTCCGTCGAGACTGCGAAGCGGCCGAGCAGCGAGCCCAGATCCTCCGTTACAGAAGATTTCTCAATGGCCCTGGCGAGTGTTCCAGTGACGCGGTCGAGGGCGGCGGCGGCGGCTGCCGCGTCACGTTCGACGACGGTCACCTCCGCTCCGGAAACAAGGAAGGCGTGGGCGATGCCGGCGCCCATCCGGCCTCCGCCGAGAACACCTACCCTCTCGGGGATGCCGGGGGCTTCGGTCAGGGAAGTGGAGATGGTCATTTGCTGGTTCCTTTGTGGTTTTTCCGGTCCAGAAACGCCTGCATCCGCTCAAACTTTGCTTCCGATTCAAAGAGGATGCCTTGGGCGAGTTCGTCGATGGCCGGGTGTGCGGATCGTGGTGCCTGCAGGACACTCTTGGTGAGACGGACAGCAAGCGGATCCTGGGTTTGGATCCGCGCTGCAAGGGCAAAAGCTGCCGGGATGAGCTGGTCTGGGTCATGTAGTTCGGTGACGAGCCGAACAGCCAGCGCCGCTGCGCCGTCGAGCACCTTCCCGCTGAGCAGTATTTCCTTCGCCAGGGGCTCGCCCACGAGTTCCACGAGGCGCCAGCCTGCGCCGGCGGCAGCGAGAATACCCAGGCCTGTTTCGGGATTGCCGATTCTTGCCCGTGGCGTGGCAATCCGGAAGTCCGCTGCGTAGGCCAGTTCGGCGCCGCCGCCGAGAGCAAACCCGTCAACCGCGGCGATCACAGGCATCGGCAGCCTGGAAATTCTCTGGAAGAGGCCGGAATTGATGCCGGCCAGTGCGTCGTCACGGCGCCGTTCGCGGAGCTGGGCGATGTCAGCCCCGGAGGCAAAGATACCGCCGGAGGGAAGCTGCGTCCCGGAAAGGATGAGGATTCTGGGCTTCCGCTCCAAATCCGCGCAGACGGAATGCAACTCATCGACCATGTGCTGGTCGATGGCGTTGCGGACTTCAGGTCTATTGAGCTCGACATGGACGGTCGCGCCCGCATCGTGGATCTTGATGGTCTTCACCAGCCCACCTTCGCATCGCCAATTACCCAGAGTCCAATACCTAATGGGAGCCATATTATTGCAAAATCATAATAACTGAGACTGCGGCCGGGCAAGCCGCCATTGATTCAGAACCAACATTGATCAAGCTGAGAATAAGTATTGGACTGCATAGGCGGAAGCTGGGATCGTGATTGCTAAGACCAAGGACGCACCACCAGAAAGAGATTCGGCCATGAGCAACTACGCAACCATCAACCCGGCAACCGGAGAACGCGTTGCCGAGTTCCCGACCCTCACCAACGAGGAAGTCCAGGATGTGCTCAAGCGCTCCTTCACTGAATACCGTTCCTGGCGCTCCACTCCGCTGGCCGAACGCGCGGCGGTCCTGACCCGCGTCGCCGAACTTACCCGCGAACGGTCCGAGGAACTCGCAGCTCTGCTGACCCTTGAGGTGGGCAAGCCCATCGCCGAGGCCCGTGGCGAAGTTGCCCTTGTGGCCTCGATCTACGCCTACTACGCGGATAACGCCGAGCGCTTCCTCAGGGATGAACCCCTGGACATCAGCGGCCCAGGTTCAGCCGTCGTCCGCACCGAACCCATCGGGCCACTTGTCGGCATCATGCCCTGGAACTTCCCCTACTACCAGGTCGCCCGTTTCGCCGCCCCCAACATCGCGCTGGGCAACTCCGTGATCCTTAAGCACTCACGCAACTGCCCGCAGTCGGCGCTGGCCATCGAATCGGTATTCCGGGATGCCGGGCTGCCCGCGGACGTCTACATCAATGCGTTCGTCACCAGCGGTCAGATCGCAACCATGATCGCAGACCCGCGGGTACAGGGCGTCTCCCTGACCGGCTCCGAAAAGGCCGGATCCGCCGTAGCGGAGGTCGCCGGACGCCATATGAAGAAGTATGTGCTGGAGCTGGGCGGCTCCGACCCGTTCATCGTGCTGCCGGATGCTGATCTGGACAAGGCCGTTGCCGGCGCCGTGGCGGGCCGGATGTACAACGGCGGCCAGGCCTGTACAGCCTCCAAGCGCTTCATCATCGTCGGGGACATCTACGACGAATTCCTTCGCCGCTACACCGACGCCATGGCCAAGATCGCGCCGGGCGATCCGACCGATGAGAAGACGACCTTCGGGCCGCTGTCTTCCCGGGCCTCCGTGGACGACATTACGGAACTGGTCCAGGACGCCGTCTCCAAGGGAGCGACAGCTGTCACGGGCGGGGGCGCACCTAACGAATCAGGCGCCTATTACCCCGCAACGGTCCTGACCGGTGTGACGCCCGAAATGCGGGCATACTCGGAAGAGATCTTCGGCCCGGCGGCTGTGGTTTACCGGGTGGACTCTGCCCAAGCTGCCATTGACCTGGCCAACGACTCACCCTTCGGCCTCTCAAGCTCCATCTACACCGCCGACGTCAAGGTCGCACAGGAGCTTGCCGAACAGCTCGAAACCGGGGCGGTCTGGATCAACAGCATCAGCCGAAGCGCCCCGGACCTGCCGTTCGGCGGGGTGAAGCGTTCCGGCGTTGGACGTGAACTGGCGCAATACGGAATCAACGAATTCGCCAACAAGAAGCTCATCCGGATCCCGTCAGCCTAGACCCGCCCGGATCGCTGCCGCTGGTAGAAGCCGCCAGCGGCCCCGCATAGCTGGCAGCAAGGGCCGTTTTGAGTTCTCAAACGGCCCGGCTGCTGCTTGGTTGTGCCCGACAGACTTTAGAGGAAGTAATGAACCACGCTTTTATTTACGATGCCGTCCGGACCCCGTTCGGGAAGTTCGGCGGTGGGCTCGCCGGGGTCCGCCCGGATGACCTTGCCGCGCATGTGATCGGCGAGGCCGTGAGGCGCGCCCCGGGCCTGGATGTTGAGCGGATCGATGAGGTGGTGTTCGGCAACGCCAACGGCGCGGGCGAGGAGAACCGCAACATCGCCCGGATGGGCACCCTCCTCGCGGGCCTGCCGGTCTCAATCCCCGGCACCACGGTCAACCGGCTGTGCGGGTCCTCGCTGGACGCGGCGATCATCGCGTCCCGGCAGATCAACACCGGAGACGCGGACCTGATGCTCATCGGCGGGGCCGAATCGATGTCCCGGGCCCCCTGGGTGCTGCCCAAAACCGAGAAGCCCTACCCGGCCGGGGACATGACCCTGGTCTCCACCACCCTGGGCTGGCGCCTGGTGAACCCGGCCATGGACCCGGACTGGACCGTGTCCCTGGGCGAAGCCACCGAACGGCTCGCCGACAAATACGCCATCACCCGCCAGGCGCAGGACGAGTTCTCCGCGGCCTCCCACAACCTCGCCGAGGCAGCCTGGGACGAGGGCTTCTACGACCGGCTCGTCACCGTCGTCCCCGGCACGGACCTGGTCCGGGACGAAGGCATCCGCCCCGGGTCCTCCGCCGCCAAACTCGCCGGCCTGAAGACGGTGTTCCGGACCGACAACGGCACCGTCACCGCAGGGAACGCCTCCCCGCTCTCGGACGGCGCCTCCGCGGCCTGGCTCGGCTCCGAAAACGCCGCAGCCCTGCTGGGCACGGACCCGCTGGCCCGCATCGCCGGGCGCGGCGCGCACGCCAACGACCCGCAGTACTTCGGCTACGCCCCCGTGGAAGCGGCGAACAAGGCCCTGGCCAAGGCCGGGATCGGCTGGGACCAGGTCGGCGCCGTCGAACTCAACGAGGCCTTCGCCGCGCAGTCCCTGGCCTGCATCACCGCCTGGGGCATCGACCCCTCCATCGTGAACCGGCACGGCGGCGCCATCGCGATGGGCCACCCCCTCGGCGCCTCCGGCGCCCGCATCCTCGGCACCCTGGCCCGGTCCCTGCAGGCCACCGGGCAGCGCTGGGGCGTCGCCGCGATCTGCATCGGCGTCGGCCAGGGCCTCGCCATCGTCCTCGAAAACGTCACCGCCGGCGCGAAGAGCTGAGCGCCCGTACGTCGTGTCCACGTTGCCGGCGGACGTTGGCTAGGGTCGTAGCGCGGCTGCCGAAGACCTAGGGCCATACTGTGACACTAGGTGTAATTCCCACAACTAGGTCCGCCTACACAGCCTCGACAGGTTCGATACCGAGGCCCCCCGGAGTGCCGTTTGATGGTTTGGGCCACGCCGTCCGCGATCCGGCGGAGGGATGCAGCGATGCTGGAGGGCAGGACCGGCAACGCGGTTTTCTGGCGCGTGACGATGGTGTGGATCTCCGACCAGGTTGTCCATGCGGCACAGTACGGAACTCAGGCTGCAAGCCCTCGTAGGCTTCAGCAGACATTTCGGCAAGGGCGCACAGGGACTCAAGACCCACGGCAACACCAGCATCGACTTCGTGGCGCCCCTGCCTGGCGAGTCTGATGGGCGGGGGAGTGGTGGAATGGTCTCGGCACTCCTTTAGGCCGGGAATTTTCGGACATCTTTGAAGCGGTCATGACGGAGCAGGAGTACAGGCTCGTCGGCAGGAGCCTCATGGGCAAATACAGCTCGGTGATCTCAAAGCTCATGTTGAGCAAGCACGACTACGTCGAGCAACGCCAGACAGATGTGACCACCAACGGCCAGCCCCTGAATCCGGAACTGCCCTCGGTTTGGTTGACTCCTTGGCATACCGAAGGCTCGTGGAATGATGTCGACCATGCCGCCGGCTTAAGGGGCGGAGTTCCACAATGTGAGGTGCGGTAACGGGGCTTCGCCGCGTTTACTTCGTGGAAGGCCGGACTGTCGGTCATGCCGGTGGCTGCTCTCTTCTCCATAATCTGCTCGAAAAGGAGATAGCTCCGCCAAGGTGGTCGCCGATTTCCAGCATGAGGGCAGCCCCTTCGTGCTGTGCTGGAGAGTCCACGGCCTCAGGGAAGCCGTCAGATGCGGCGGCGTCGGTAACGGCTCCGTCTACGTTGCCATGGATGATCATTCAAGCCTGGCCTACGTCGAGATCCACCCCCAGCCCATCATTTCCGCCACTGAGGACAATTCTCAGAGGTAATAGCGGGTCAATTAGGCGTATTTGGATAGGCTCCTGTAGTCTTCCCGGTCAGCAAAGCAGAAGCCAACATGGAAAGACCGGGGTCATATGGCCGATCGCCCCGGGCATATCGGCCACGACGTTGAAATTGGAGCTACAACCGGGTGTCAGGGGTTACGGGACCTCGTCCTATAAGCAGATTGGTCCTTCCAAGCCTTTTCTTCACTTCCAAAGCCCAAAGCCCAAAGCCCGGGCAAGGTCGGCCAGCAAATCAGACGTTCTCACGTCGATGAGTTCATGATGCCTTCGAGGGGCGATAATCACCTCCTTGAGGAGATGGTCTCGCTGTCCCTGGGTGGGCAGGACTCCTCTGGCGGCGAACGCCGTACAGATTCTTTGAAGAAGCTTGTTGTAACTGTCGAAATCTCGCTTCTTCAGGCGCCTGCGAAGCAGTTCGACCCCGGGGATCACTTGGGCAGGATCTGAGAGCTGGTAGTGTACGTCGAAACGCAGCTGAAGGTCCGGATCATGCCACGTCAAAATGTCACTTGGACCGTATGTCAGGAGCTTCCGGGCCACCTGGAGTTCGCCTGCCGACTGTAACGATCGAGCGGCCGTGCGCCAAGCGCCCGTGACGGCGCCGCCCAAGTGCGTCGCAATGTCTATCAGTTGGTCCCGTGCAAGGTGACGACGCTGCTGAATTCGGTGAAGGAAATGAGAGGTTCATGCGGCTGACGACTGGAACGATATGGATCCAGGCAAGATCGCCAGCCTGGTTTTAGACACCTGCCGTTTGGCGGCACCAATGGCCGCGGAATTAGCTTGGTTCGAGGCCGGCACCGCTGTAGGCGGCATGCGCAACCTTTGTACTCAAGAGCCTGATCAGTGAGCCGGAACCGGGACTGTTCTTAGTCTGGAGAGCGACCCCGGCGGAGAACGCCGTGTAGTGCTGGACGTCGGCTGGAAGGGGGCCAGCAATTTCGGCCTCCGGGAAGCAGATGAGTTCGCTCATCTGCTGCAGTGCAAGGTCGGCGCGGCCGTCCAGCAGCGCTTCGGCGGTGAAGCCCTGATCGACGACGGTGGCGTATTCGTGGACCTGTTCGGCGATGCTCAGGTCCTGCAGCAGCTGTGCAAAGTAGATGCCGCTGGGACTGTTGCGTGAATAGGCCACGGAACGGGCTGCCGTCAGCGCACTGGTGAGTGCTTCGACCGTGGAAACGTCCGGAATCTTGGCGCCGGGGGCGACAGCGATGCCAATCCCGGCCTCGGCCAGTGGCGTCAGCGTCCTGGCATCGACGGTCCTGGCGTCGCTGAGCGCTTTCAGTGAGGCGTCGATGCCGATGATCACGTCGAAGTGTGCGTCGGCGGTGATCTTCTGGATCAGCGTCCTGGTCGGGGCGAAATGGGCGTCCACGAATATGCCGGTGTCCCGGGTGAACGCGGGCAGGATGGAGTCGTTGACCGCGCCCCTGAGGGCCATGGCGCAGAACAGGGTGAGGGCAGGCCGTGGGGTCACTTGTTGCTCCTCAGGCCTCGGCGGGGGCGAGGATGACGTCGAAGCGGGTGCGGGCCCAGGCCTGGTTGCCAAGGTCGCGGCCGTCGGGGGTGGGTGTGCCGGCGGCCAGGGTTTCAAAGCGTTTGATCAGCGAGTCCTTGACCCCGAACACGGAGTCACCGATCTCGATCTGCGGGTCTCCTTCGACAAAGATGTGTGTTACCAGGGTCCGCAGGCCGGGGGCGTCGACCATGAAGTGCAGATGGGAGGCCCGGACGGGTGAGCGGCCGGCGGCCTCGAGCAACTTGCCTACCGGCCCGTCGTGTGGGATCGGGTACGGGGTCGGCGTGAGTCCCCAGAAAGAGTATCTACCGTTGTCGTCGGCGAACAGGCGGGCACGTCCGGCGACGCGGGCATCGGTGTATTGGACATCGTAGAAGCCGTCCTCGTCGGCTTCCCAGACTTCGATCCGGGCGCCCGGGACGGGGTTTCCGCTGGTGTCGGTGATGGTGCCTTCGACCCAGCAGGGCTGGCCGGCAGCGCCGCCGGCGATGTCGCCGCCGCGGGGGATTTCGGGGGCATCGTCGACGAAGAACGGCCCGAAGACGGTGGCTTCGGTGGCGCCTTTGTAGGCCTGGTTGTTGATGGCGATGGTCTGCATGGACAGGCCAAGGACGTCGGAGAGGAGGATGAATTCCTGTCGTTTGTCGTCGGTGATGTGGCCGGCCGCGGTGAGGAACTCGATCCCGGTGTTCCATTCGTCCTCGGTGAGGCGGACTTCGCGGACGAAGTTGTGCAGGTGCCGGGTCAGGGCCTGCACGAGCTGCTTCAGGCGGGGGTCTTCGGTTTTGTCGAAGGACGCGACGACGGTGTCCACGAGTTTTTGTTCTACGAGGGCCTGTTCCGGGCTGATGGTGGCCCCGGCAGTGGTGGTTTCAGACATGCGCTGTACTCCTGCGTCTTGTGGAAAAGCGTGCGTTGTTGGACGGGCAGTGGCCGGGTCAGAGTTCCAGAAGGGCCCGGGGGTCTTCGCCGGTGAGGGCTGCCTGGAGGAGACGGGTGAGGTTTTCGGGGATGGCGGGGCGCGGGTTGGACGCCGGGACGGCGGGGAGGATGATGGCGACGGCTTCGGCGATCCCGTCGGCGGTGAAGCCGTAGTCGGCCAGTGCCGTGGGGGCGTCGAGACGTTTGCGGAGTTCCTGGAGCCCGGTCAGTGCGTCGATGGTGCCGAAGGCTGCGGCGATGCGGGCTTCGGCGTCGGGCGCTGCGGGGGCGTTGAACGCCAGGACGTAGGGGAGCACCGTGGCGTGGGTCTGTGCGTGGGGGAGGTTGAAGGTGCCTCCCAGGACGTGGCAGATCTTGTGGTGCAGCCCGGATCCGGCGGAGGCGAACGCGACCGCGGCGAGGTAGGCGCCGTAGAGAGCCTGTTCGCGGCCCTCGGTTCCGGAGGGGTCGGCGGTGATGAGCGGCAGGCCGGAACTGAGGGCGCGGATGCCTTCGGCGCCGAGGGCGGCGTTGATTGGGTCCATACGGGGGCCCCACATCGAGTCGATGCAGTGGGCCACACCGTTCAGGCCGGAGGCCACGGACATGTCCACGGGCAGGGACAGTGTCAGTGCTGCGTCGTAGATGACCGTGACGGGCAGGACGGCGTCGTCCACGCCGGTGGTTTTCCGGGATGCTTCGGTCAGGCCCCACACGTTGGTCGCTTCTGAGCCGGCGTAGGTGGTGGGCACGGCGACGATGGGCAAGCGGGAAGTCATCGCTATCGCCTTGGCCAGTCCCGTCGTCGAACCGCCGCCGATACACACCAGCAGGTCGATGTCGGCCGCCGCCGCGGTGGCGCGGGCTTTCGCGGCGACCTCTATCGGGACGTGCATGATCACGTCGTGGTGCCAGAGTGCCACCTCGATGTCGGCCGCGACGGTGCGGGCCATTTCCGTCTCGCGGTCCGAGGCGATCACCATGACGCGCTGCGCGCCCAGTCGGGCCGCTTCCGCGGCGAGGTTCGCCGCGGCCTTCCCGGTGCCGAACAGCACCCGCTGGCCCAATGTCACGTGGTCAAAAGTCAGGCTCATGGTCAGTTCTCCCGGTTCAGGATTGCGGCGACGGCCCCGTAGAGGGCGCCTTCCGGATCGTCCGGCAGGCGGTCTGCGCGCCAGCCGACGTGCTTGTCCGGACGGACCAGCACGGCACCATCTTCGGCCACTCCACGCAGTTTCGCCCAGTCGAAGTACAGGTCGGTGACTTCCTGGCCCGGGCCGATGACAACGGAGCCGACGGTGACGCCGAGCCGGTCGCTGACCTTCTGCGCAGCAGTGCTCCAGTCCTCACCCGTGTTCCCGGTGAAGAGTGTGAACTGGCCGTAGCGGGCGAGATCGTGGGTGGATAGCTTGCGGCTGCTGTCGCCCACCCAGGCGTGGGGGAGTCGGCCGCCCGGATGGGTCGATGCTTCGTAGTACAGCTCCGGATCCCGGGTGGGCTCGGGCTTGGTGGTTCCGTCGCCGACGATCGCGGAGGAGTCGTAGTGCTGGCCGAGTTCCACGCCGTGGGCGTTGAACTCGTAGTTCTTGATCTCCATCGCGGCCTGAATGGCCTGGCGTTTGGCGGCGCCTTCGGCGGTGTTGTCTTTGCGGGCCTCGATCAGGGCGTGCATCTCTTCGGTGCTCTCTGCCTTGTCGATCCCGAGGGCTTCGAAGAGCTGGCCGAATTCCCGCCCGGACTGGTTGGCGCGGGTGACGATCTGTTTCGCCACAGGGGCCCGCTCGACAGTGTACGTGTCAAGGAGTGTCTCGCCGGCCTGGCCCTTGAGGACCGCGGCAATCTTCCAGGCCAGATTATAGGAGTCCTGGATGGAGGTGTTGGAGCCGAGACCGTTGCTCGGCGGGTGCTTGTGCACGGCGTCCCCGGCGCAGAAGACGCGTCCGGATTGCAGCCGGGTGGCGTACTGCTCGTTGTTTCCCCACAGGGAGGTTCCGGTGATCTCGACGTCGAGGTCCGGGACGCCGATCAGGTTCCGGACGATCTGGGTCGCGGAGTCGTCGGTCACGGCCGGCGGCTCCTCGTTGATGTCGAAGCCCCAGACGATCAGCCATTCGTTCCATGGCCGGACCATGCGCACCAGGCCGGCGCCGATTCCGCCGATGTTGGATCCGGGCTGGACCACCCAGTACAGCACCGAGGGCCGGTGGCCCACCAGCGCGGCGATGTCCGCTTTGAAGGTGATGTTCATTGAGCCGGCGATGTCCATTTGGCCCTCGTAGGGCAGTCCAATGTCCGCGGCAACTTTGGAGCGGGCGCCGTCGGCGCCGATCAGGTACTTGGCCCGGATGGTGTATTCGGTCCCGGTGAGCCGGTTCAGCACCCGTACGCTGACGCCGTCGGCGTCCTGGGTGTGCGAGACGTACTCGGTGGAGAGCTGTGTCTGTGTGCCCCGCACCGTTGCGTTCTTCAGCAGGATCGGTTCGAGGTACGTCTGGGGGATGTCGCAGTTTAGTGACGGGGATGCCAGTTCGTAGTCGGCATGTCGTGCCGGATGCGTTCCCCAGCTGAGGATCCGCCCGATTTCTTCGCCGGCAATCGACGTGCAGAACACGGTGTCGCCGATCATCTCGTGGGGTGTGGCGTCGGCCAGGACCTGGTCCTCGATTCCCATGTCCCGGAAGATTTCCATGGTGCGCTGGTTGGTGATGTGCGCCCGGGGCGTGTTCGCCGTCCAGCGGTATTTGGTGATCATGATGTTCGGTATGCCCAATTCGGACAGGAACAGTGCGGCTGAGGAGCCGGCCGGGCCGGACCCGACGATCAGGACGTCCGTGTGGACGACGTTCGCGTCGGGTAGAGCCGTTTCGGTAACCCCGTCATCGAAAATAACCATTGTTTTCCTTTGGTGCGGCCTGAGGGCCGGAAGTTGATGCTGATGGAGTTGGGGGCCTTAGGCGTGCGCCGGGCTGTCGTGGGCACTGTTGTCGTAAAGGCCTTCCCAGGGGGAACACGAGATCGCCGCCGGTTCGGACGGCCACGTGCTGAACTGTGCCGTGATGGTTACCGGCGCGGACTTCGAGGGCGTCCAGCCCCAATGACCGTCCCGTGCTGTTGAACATGTCCTGATCCTGACGCTGCCAAACATGATCAGCCCGCAACGCTTTCAGCGGCGGCGGCCCTGGTCCTGATCGAACCGGCCACCAGGTCCATCACGTCGGCGCTGGCCGGCAGGACATTGACCATGGAGAAGAAGGCGTGCATCTGGCCCGGCCAACGGTGATGTTCGACGTCGACTCCGGACCCTTCGAGACGTGCCGCGTAGGCCTCGCCTTCGTCGCGAAGAATGTCGTGCTCAGCGGTGATCACCAGTGCAGGTGCCAGGTCGGCGAGCGAATCCGTCTTTAGCGGGGATGCCTCGGGGTGCGTCCGGAGGGCCGGTTCGGGCACATAGTGGTTCCAGAACCACTTCATGAAAGCAGTGGTCAGGAAGGACTGGTTCTCCGGCTCAAGGTACGAAGCCCGTGAGAAATCCGCGTCCGTGGCCGGGTAAAGCAGAATCTGGCCGGCGAGCTCCGGAGCCCCGTTGTCCCGGGCGCGGATGGTGGTGACGGCTGCGAGGTTTCCACCGGCGCTGTCGCCGCCGACGAAAAGCGGGACGCGGTCTCCGGCGATCCGATCAACGTTCTCGGCAGCCCACTGCAGTGCTGTCCAGGCGTCTTCGACCGGCGTCGGGAACGGGTGCTCGGGGGCCTTGCGATAGTTCACGAGGACGACGGCGGCGCCGGATTTCGTGGCGAGCTGGCGGCCCAGGGTTTCGTAGCCCTCGATGTCCTCGAGGACCCAGCCGCCGCCGTGCAGGTACACGAGCACGGCGTTTGGCTTCTCGTTGGGTACCAGGACCCTGACCTGGAAGGTTCCGCCGTCATAGCCGGTAAGCGTTTGGTCTTCAGTGTCGTGGACGTCGGGACCGGGGCCGTAGAAGTTCTTCAGGCCGCTGCTGGCGGCGCGGGCTTCGGTCGCGGTCAGCTCCCACATGGGTTTGGCGTCGGGTCCGGCGGCCTGTGCCATGCCTGTCAGGAACGCAGTAGTTGCTTCGTCAAGTGCCATGGGTTTCTCCTCGTTGAGATGTGGCGTGGTGAGTTTGGATCAGAACGGATGACAGCGCCCGGTCAGCTGATTGCCGACAACTCGCTGAGCCGGTGCCAGGCACGGTTGTGGTACACCAGCGGACTGGTGTCGGCGTCCGGCGCGGGTTCTGTGACCGAAGCCTGGAGGACCTGCACCGCCACCACGGTGGAGTCACCGGCCTGCATACGGTCCACGATCCGGCCGCGCAGCCAGGTCGGGGCGTTGTGCAGAACGGGTTCTCCGGTGACCAGCCGCGACCATGTGGCGGTGTCGGCGAAGCGGTCGATCCCGCTCGTGGCGAAGGTCTTGGCCAGTCCCATCTGGTCCGCGCCCAGGAGATGGACCACCAGCGTTTCCGCCTTGGCCAGTGCTGGGGCCGTCGAGGAGAAGGCCGAGAGGGAGAACACCAGCAGTGCCGGGCTGGCCGAAACGGAGATGACGGACGTGGCGGTCAGTCCGACGGGGCCGTCACCGGCGTCCGCTGTGATCACCGCGACGCCGGCCGGGTGGTTTCGGAACGCGGCCTTGAACTCATCGGCAGAGAGCATGTCTTCGGAGCCGACACTGCCAACCCTCGTGGTGAAGTGTGCAGCGTTCACCGCGCTTGCAGTGGTGGTCTTGCTCATCGCTTTGCCGCCTGAGCCGGGGTTTCCGACGGGGCCTTTTCGGCGAGGGAGAAGAAGACCCATTCGGCGTCCTTGGCCAGGCCGGCAAGCATCCTGCCGCAGGACTGCAACACCACAGGACCAGAGGTCATGTGCTGTGTTCCGGCATGCATGTCCCGGAAGAAGCGCTGCAGGTCTCCGTGCCGGAGCGCCGCCGTCGCCGCCCACTTGTAGACGATCATGCAGACCTCGTGGGCGGACCATGTGGCGTTATTCAGCGCGAGGCGGGTCAGGGTTTCCTGCTCGGCGGACAGCAGTTCGCCTCCGTCCAGCGTTGCCTCGTTGTCCCGCCAGACCTCGAACACAAAAGCCCGGGCCGAACGCAGTTTGGCTTCGGCGGTGGCGTACTCGGCAGCGAACTGGTCAGTGTCCACGCTGGCGCCTGGGGCACCTGACTTCTTCTGGGCGAGGGCCCGCATTTCATCGAGCATCCGGCGCCCCACACCGAGGGCCCACCCGGCGTGGTTGATGCCGGACATGTTGGCCAGGCCCATCCGGTAGAGGGCGCCACCATATACGCTCTCCTTGGTGGTGACGTCGTAGGTGTACGACTCCGGCACGAACAGATCTTCGCAGCTGTAGTCGATGCTGCCGGAGGCCTTCAAACCCATGACGTCCCAGTTGTCAACGATGCGGGCCTGTTCCTTGGGCAGCGTGAAGACCAAGGGCTGGCCGGTCTCCAGGACCACGGCGGCAGTGTGGATGTGGCTGGCGTGGGGCAGCCCTGACGCGAAGCTCCAGGACCCGCTCAGGAGGTATCCGCCGTCGACCTTTCTTGCGGTTCCCATCCGGGTGCCCTGGCCGGCCATCAGGTGGTAGGAGCCGTTGGCGAACAGTTCGTCCGTGGCGTGTTTGCCCTGGTAGGCGGCCGTGGTTCCAGTGATCATCTGCAGGGCCATGACGGCCCAGCCGGTTGAAGCGTCGGCGTAGGAGAGCTTCTCGATGACTTCGATAACCTGGCGGGGGGAGGCTTCGTAGCCGCCGAGTTCGCGGGGGATACCCAATCGGAAGACCCCCGAGTCGTGAAGGGCATGGACAGCTTTGTCTGTGAGGCGCCCGAGTTCTTCATTCTCATCCGCCTGCGACTTGAGCAGCGGGGTAATTTCATCGATGTGGGCGAGAAGGGCCGGGACGTCGTCGCTGACGTGCAGGCGGTCAGTTGATTCCAAAAGTGTCTGGGACATTTCTTGCTCCTAGCTTGGTGCGGTGCTGTAGTTGCAATTTATGCGTGATCCGTCTCACGTTGGATACGATGGAGTGCACACGAATGTTGTGACAGTGAACACATTGCTGTCCCAGTGCGGGGCCACAGGAGGCGATGTCGAATGAGTAACCCCCTGAAAGACCCAACGGCGGCTGCCTTGGTTGTGTCCGAGCAGGCAAAGGATCCAGGGTCGTGGGGCGCCATGGTCTCGTCCACTCTTTTGACCCTGGACATGCAAACCGATCATCCTGAATCGTTTACGGCCAGGATGCGGAATCGCGTCCAAGGTGGAATCCATCTGGCGGAAATCGAAGCCTCCGGACATGCCGCGCGGCGCGGGGCGGAGCGGGTGGCCGCGGACGGCGGCTCGCTGGTCCTCTGCCACGTGCTCAGCGGTGAAGGCTTCATTGTCCAGGACGGGCGGCAGGCGCAGTTAGGTCCCGGAGACTTCGGCTTCTACCAGACCGGTCGGCCGGTCGAAATCGTTGTTCCCACGGGCTTTAATATCCTGTTCCTGAAGTTTCCCCAGTCCTTGGTCACGCTCTCGAGCCTCCAGATTGCGGACCTGGTGGCGGAGCGGCTGGACAGCCGCTCCGGGCTGGCTCCCGCGCTGGCCGGGCTCCTGGGTGGCCTGAATTCAGTAGTGGACAACCTGTCTCCCGAACTGCAGATGCTCACCCTCCACAACGCCGTGGACCTGACATCAACGATGATGCGCCATGAATTGGCCCTGACCGCCAGCCCCGAGCCCGCAGGGCAGAAGCGCGTCCGATTCGAAGGCATCGCCGCCTACATCGATGCGCACCTCCACGACCCGGACCTCTCTCCCCGGAGCATTGCCGCCGCCAACTACATCTCGGTCAGATACCTGCACGCCATCTTTTCCGAATCCGGCGAGACAGCAGGGTCCTGGATTCGCACCCGAAGGCTGGACCGTTGCGCCCGGGACCTGCGGGACCCCCGCCTGGCTGATGTTTCGGTCAGTGTCCTGAGCCACCGCAACGGCTTCAAAAACCAGTCGTACTTCAGTCAGCTCTTCAAGGAGGCGACAGGCCAGACGCCGGCAGAATACCGCGCAAGAGCCCTCACGCTGTCGGACTGAGCAGACCGGGCATAACCAGCGGGTAACTGCGGGCGTTGATCAGCCTTTCGCCGATTTGATGTCCTTGGGCAGGGACGGAACCAGACCCCAGAGGGCAAGCAATATCCGGCGATCCACGGTGTCCTCCTACAGGCGTGAATACTGGCTTCCAAGGGAGCCACCTGTCGTGCGCTTCAGAGCCACCTGCCCAGATCACGGATCGTGTCGTTCAGAGCCACGATTGGCGTGGTTGAGAGCCACCTGAAAGCTCCTCCCACCACGTGATGGCCACGTGGTGGGAGGAGTACCGGTAATGGTACGGAAGATCAAGGCGAAACTTGTCTTGCAGTTACGAAATCAGGGTTTATCAGGCAGGTCGATCGCCTCGGCGCAGGGCATCGCGCGCAATAGCGTCCAGGCGGTGCTCGATGCAGCGGACCGGCTCGGCGTCGTCTGGGATGACGTCGCGGAACAGTCGGAAGCCGAGGTGTATGCGGCCGTGTTCCCCGGCCGCGGCGTTCATGAGAGCGTCTTCGCGCAGCCGGACTGGCCCCGGGTTCACACTGAGTTGGCCCGGGTCGGGGTGACGTTGAAGCTGTTGCACCAGAAGTATGTCGACGCAGCGTCCATGGCGCAGGCAACGATGAGCTATGACCGGTTCTGCCGCCTCTATGGCGAACACGCCGCCGTCTCGGGGGCGACGTCAAGGGTCGGGCACAAGGCCGGCCGCAGTATCGAGGTCGACTGGTCCGGACCCACGATGCAGCTGTTGGATCCGACGACGGGTGAGCTGTCGAGGGTGTACTTGTTCGTCGCGTGCCTGCCGTTCAGCCGGTATGCGTTCGTGGAAGCGAGCCTGGACATGAAGCAGGAGTCGTGGCTGCGCGCCCACACGGCGATGTTCGCGTTCTTCGGTGGCAGCGTCCCGCGCCTGGTCCCGGACAATTTGAAGACCGGGGTTATTTCCCACCCGAAGGAGGGCGAGGTCGTGCTCAACGACGCTTACCGGGAGATGGCGGCGCACTACTCGGCAGCGGTCCTCCCGGGCAGAGTTCGCCACCCTCGAGACAAGAGTGGTGCCGAGAACACGGTCTCCCATGTCGCGACCTGGGTCATCGCCGGCCTCCGGCACGAGCAGTTTACGTCGCTGGCGCAGCTGCGCCTGCGGATCCGGGAACAGATCGATGCCTATAACCGGGAGCCGTTCCAGAAACGTGACGGGTCACGCCTCAGTGTGTTCACCGCCGAGGAGAAGCCGTTGTTGCAGGCGCTGCCGGCGGCCCCTTTCGAGATCAGCACGTGGGTCTATAAACGCAAGGTGAACGCCAACGCTCACGTGGTTTGGGCGAAGAACTTCTATTCCGTCCCTTTTAGCCATATCGGCGCCCTCGTTGACTTGCGCGTGACGGAGACGATGCTGGAGGTTTACCGGCGTGACGAGCGCCTGACCAGCCATTTGCTGCTGCCGGCCACGGCCAGCAACCAGTATCGGACGAACGAGGCGGACCTGCCCGAGGGGCGCAGCTTCCAGGCCTGGGACCGGGCCCGGATCGAGGAGTGGGCGGCGCGGGTCGGACCTGCGACGGCGGCAGTGACAGCCAAGATCTTCGAGACCGTGTTCATCGATGAGGCCGGCTTCGACGCGGCGCTGGCGGTGCTGAAACTGTCGCGCCGATTCTCCCCGGCACGCCTCGAAGCGGCCTGCGCGCTGGCGCTGCGGGGCCCGATCCGCTCACCCCGCTATGCGCACCTGCGGCCGATCCTCAACACCGGACAGGACAAAACCGGACACACCCCCGAGCCCGAGCCGGATGATGGCGGTTATGTTCGCGGCGGCGCCTACTACGCCGGAGGGACCCGTTGAGCGTCCTGGATGGGGAGACCAAACGCAAGCTCCGGGAGATGAACGCCGGCGAGCTGGTGGAGGCCATCGACCTCCAAGACGACACCCTCAGCATCAGCTTGTCGTTCGAGGAACGGGTCCGCCTGGTCGTCGATGACGCCTACTCCACCTTCATGCACTCGAAAGTGGACGGGCTGATCCGACGGGCGGGGCTTCGTTACCCCAACGCGGACCTGCGGCGCATCGACCTGCTCGACGAGCGCGGCCTCAACCGGCAGCTCCTGACCCAACTCGGGACCTGCTTGTTCGTCACTCGGCAGCAGAACGTCGTCTTCCAGGGGTTCACCGGGTCGGGGAAGTCGTATCTGGGCTGCGCGATCGCGAAACGCGCCTGCGAACATCGGATCCGCGCCCATTATGTTCGGATGCCCGACCTCGAAGAGGCCTGGGTCGCAGCTCAAGACACCCCCGGCGGCGCCGGCAAGTTCCTCCGGAAATACGCTGCCTTCACCCTGCTCGTCATCGACGAGTGGTTACTTGATCGGCCGACGGAATCGATGCGGACGATGTTGCTGGAGTTGATGGAGCGCCGTTACGGCGAGACGTCGACGGTGTTCTGCACCCAGTATCAGCAGAAAGACTGGCATCACCGCCTTGGTGCCGGCGTCCACGCCGACGCCATCATGGACCGCATCATCCACAACACCACCTGGGTCGACACCGGCACCTACAACATGAGGGAGCAGACCGCCCTGGCCGGCGCCTAACGATCAGGTCGAGGGCCAGTGGCTCCCAAGCACACCACCACTGGCTCTCTTCCGCACGATCGGTGGCTCTGAAGCGCAAGATTGGGTGGCTCTCAAGGCATCAAATACTCAAGGCGCTTACCCGGGTGGGGAAAGATGCGCTGCACTGCGGTTGGACGATCCGCGGATCAGCTATTACAGACTTGCGGTATCGAATGCAGGCAGACAGACACGACGTCCGGGAAGGGGGCGCACATGACCGCTGACCAACACCACCAACCCACTGTTTCATCCACGAAAGCCCCTCCGCTGAGGGGCTTTCCTATGTGCCGCGAGTCCCGCGGCGGGGCGGCGTTCACACCGCCTGATCATGGGTCCCGGCGCGCCCCCCGGCGACCCTCATCGAGCCGACTGCCGTCAGCTGGCAGCAGCAGTCGGCTCGACTACGTTTCCCAGTGCCGGACCTATGCTTTAGGTTAACGCTTATCCGTTCCGCCGAAGGAGAAATCGAATGTCTCGCATCATTTCGACCGGCTTGGCCAAGACCGGTCTCCTGCTCGGCTATAAGGTCGCCCGCGATACAGGCAACAGGCAGGCCGGCGGCGCTATTTTGGCAGCCTGCGGCTTGGCCGCCTTCGCGGTTTGGAAAAACGACGCCGGCTCGGCCCGGGCTGCAGCCCTCACGGGCGCGTATATTGCGGCCTTTGGCGCGTCCCACCCCCTGGCGAAGAAGATCGGCGCGTGGCCGGCAGTATTCACGGTCACCGGGGTCATGGCGCTGGCCTCGATGATCTTTGGCGGGCGCCGCAAGGAGTCCTAGGGCATGTCTCCTAATTCCTTGAGCCAGATGGTGATGGCGCGGAGGACGACTCCGCCGCGGTAGGTCAGGGCGAGCTTGTCGTACCGGGTGGCGAGTCCGCGCCATTGCTTGAAGATGTTGAAGGACCGTTCGACGACGTTTCGTCGCTTGTAGGCTTCCGTGTCCAGCCCTACTGGTCTGCCGCCTTTGCTGCCGCGGCGTTTGCGGTTCGCTTCCTGATCGGAGCGTTCCGGGATCACCGCCTGGATGCCGCGCCGGCGCAGAAGATCCCGGTTGGCCTTTGAGGAGTACGCCTTATCCGCCAGGGCCCGGGCCGGGCGGGAACGGGCCCGGCCCGGACCCAGCCGGGGAACGCTGAGGGAGTCCAGCAGGTGCGGGAACATTGGGGAGTCCCCGCCCTGCCCGGGACCGAGCAGCATGACCAGCGGGCGCATCTTGCCGTCGCAGAGGTGATGGATCTTCGTTGTCAGCCCGCCGCGGGACCTGCCGATCCCGTGGTCAGGCGGTTCCTCTAACAGATTCATGTAATTCGACAGGTCCCCCTGTGTGGCGGGTGAGGTTCGTGGCGTGCTGGTGGGCCCGGTTGACCGTGGAGTCCACGGAGACTTCCCAGTCGATCATCCCGGCCGCGTCGGCCTCCGCCAGGATCCGGGAGTGGATTTTGTCCCAGGTTCCGTCGCCACTGAAGCGGCGGTGGCGTTTCCAGACTGTCTGCCACGGGCCGAAGGTCTCCGGCAGGTCGCGCCAGGGAATTCCCGCCCGGAAACGGTAGATGATGCCTTCAACGATCAGCCGGTGGTTTTGAAACGGTCTCCCACGGCTCCCGTCGGAGCTGGGCATCAAGGATTCAATCCGCTCCCATTGGGCATCGGTCAGGACGGCAGTACGCGACATGATTCAAGCATGCCAAAGCAGACGAGACCCAATTGGGAGACACGCCCTAGTACAACAGGCGCGCTAGCTGTACCCAGCCAGCAGGTTGGTTACATCTGCTGATGGGTGGTCCTCCTCCGAGGGCGATTTGTGGTCCTGGAGGCGGCGGGCTCGGCTGCGCCGTTGGTGGTCCGTGCTCACTTCCTGGACGCCGGCCGGGCAGTCGGTCGGTCATGCAGGTTGCTGTTTTCTTCTCGATGAGACGTTCGGAGAGGAGGAATCCGCAGCCATGATGGTCAGCGGTTTTCAACAGGAGGGCCGCCCCCTGGTGCGGTGCTTGTTCGGGGCCGTTCTGGTTCCGGAGGCCTACTCTTTCTACCGGAGCGAAATCGCGGGTAATACACAACGGACCCGCCCGGACGGCCGTTTAAGAAGCGTGGTTGGGGGCGCCGAAGTGGGCAAGAAAGAGGGTGTGCACAATGTGCACACCTTGGGCTTCGGAGCGGTTCTTACTGGTGCCGGACTGGCCCGGATTCGGGATGTTTCGGCGGGAGTCCAGTGTTTGCAAGTGCTGGAGCCCGGTTCGAGTCCCACCTCGGGCACAGTGTTTCCGCAGGTCAGGGGCTATTTTGGTGCTTTTTCGTGTGCACATTGTGCACACTCCCGCCTCTGAACTGATGTTCCGGGGTGTGTGGGGTCCCGGAAACGGCCTATTCGGTTGTGTGGGGGGAGTGGCGGACTACGGCGGACCGGGTACCGCCTTGCGGAGTCTCTTCTGGGTGTTCATCTCGTTCGTCCTTCCATCCGGTTTTCGCGTTCACTACTTCATGGTGGCCAGTGCCGCTCACAACATGATTTGCTGAATATTCTCTGGATTGACCTAGGGTTCGAGTCGATCCGGAATTTTCGCTCTGATACCTATTCATGCAGGAACGTTGGGTGAACGGCATGACATGGCAACTGCTTCGGAGCAGACCACGAGCTCGCTGAGCCTGGCCAGTCGGTAGGCGGTGCCGGCTACTTCGACGGCGAGTCAAGGGAATTGGTGGGCTTTGCTGCCATGGACTTCCCACCAGTTAACCCCCGCCGCCGCAGCTATCATTCTGCCCGTTATCGCGGCATCCGGCTTCTGGGTGTCCGGCATCGCCGTCCTCGCTGTTTTGGCGGTGGAAGCTGGCCACGTTGCCCTCAATCAGATCCGGACGATCGCTGCCTCCCCGGCGTCAACGCATGATGGGTGAGCAGCGCGCCGACGACACAGACCGGATCTTCACCGATCGTCTGTGCGATCGCGGCGGTCGTTCAGGCCGTTTAGCCCCCGCCCCTTCCCGGGCATTTCGGGATTCGAAGGCTGCATCGTGGTGTCGAATAGCTGCCACCGACCGAGTCTGCATCGCGGCCATGGATTCACCGCCGGGAAAGACGACGGCGGACGGTTGCGACTGCACAACCGGCCACAAATCCTCGGTCGCGAGATCACTGAGCGTGCGGCCCTGCCACTGGCCGTAATCGCACTCGGTGAGATCGGGATCGACCGGCGCGTACGGCGTGCCATCCTGGCGATCGAGAATGAGCCGTGCCGTTTGCTGACAACGCTTGAGAGGGCTCGACACCACCCCGACTATGGGCACTACCCTGGTCCAGCGGCGTTGCCCGCGCATTTGGACAGGCATAATTCGTACATGCCCAATGCTGAGACTTCGCCTGTGGAGTCGGTGGACCGCACCTTGGTCTTGCTGCTTCTAATGCATGAGCGTGGACCGGTCTCCGTTAAGACAGCGGCAGTGCACCTGGACATGGCGCCGTCCACGGCCCACCGGCTCCTGTCCGCACTGGCCTTTGGTTTACGGGCCGGGGCCAGCGTTCACGGACCGCGGAGCGGAGCCCCTGTCGATCAAAAAACTCCGGGAATTGGCCCGTGGTCCGCTGTTGGATGTGAACAACCGGTTGGGCGAGACGGTTCAGTTGATGGTCCTGCGCGGCGGAAATATTCAGTTCGTCGACGGCGTGGAATCCGAGTTCATGCTGCGCCTGGGCATGCTGACTGGGGATCAGATGCCCGCCTTCGTTTCCGCGGGCGGGAAAGCAATGCTGGCGCAGTTGAACAATGCCGAACGCGAGGAACTCTATCGCGGCGGATTGCCGGTCTGGCCTACCAGCAGGATCACGACCATGGCGATGCTCAAGCGCAGCATGACAGAAGTGCGTAAAACCGTTACCGCCCAGCCACGGCAGCCGCAATTGTCGGCGGCGGATCGGGACTGCTGCAGCCCGGCGCCGCCTCCCCGGCACGCCGCATGGTGCTGTTTTTAGACGAAGCAATGTATCCAGGACGTACCCCGGCTTGTGTCAATCTTGGATTGGCTGGGTCGAAAGCACGAAGGAGACGCGACGCGCGAAGCTATTGCCCTCGGACGAAAGCAGCCCGCATAGCATCTCCCGCCTCATTCTTCCTTTTGTCAAATTCCTGGTAAAACGGGTCCACTATCTTCGCCATGTCTTGACCATTTACACTGTTATTTCCAGGTGTGAGTAATATCTTGTCCGCAGTATCGACTACAAGAGTGTCCAAGCTGCCGCAGACTGATGCGACCGGATCAGTGGCTATTTCGTACACTCGCCACGATGACTCTATATAGTCATAGTAAGCCTTCTTAAAGTCATTGTAGGTAGCTGACTGCTCGTCCGGGGTTATCTGGGCCGAATCTTTTTGCAAGGCGTTTTCATAGGCGTAGAGGGCGGTTTCCAATTTCGTCGCAGTGACGAGATAATTAGTATATTCAGTTAGTCGCTGGCCTCTCATGAAGTCCGACTCAGATTGGGCCGCAGCTGCCCTGACACCGTCTGCGGCTACTTGTCGGGCCACGTCAGCCGTCTTCACTGACGTATTGGCCGCGATGTCGGCAGTGATTATAGAGATAGTGCCCGTCATAATGACACCGGCTGCGGCCCCGATAACCGCCCAAGCCGCAGGGTTTCTGGGCACTCGGACCCTGCGAAGGAGTGCCTGCACGCGTGCGCGAATCGACGTTGGTTGCGCTGGCTGAGTCGGGGCTGCTGCCATGAGGGAACGATACGCCCACTCAGGGCCATCTAGCGAGGATTAGGAACGAATGAGTCTCACGACGGCGGAAAGAGAACTTTCTTGGAAACCGCTCGTGGCGGTCTTCCGGTATCACCGCGGCGTGACGGGAATCGTTGGCGGCCACCAGCAGGCATTACGGCACACCTTCGGGACCGCACTGGCCGAGGCGGGCGTCGATCTGGCGGTGATGCAGGCCTTGCTCGGCCACGCCCACGTCGACACCACTGCCCGCTATATCCATCTCGCTCCGGCCCACGTGAAAGCAGAGTTCGATGCCGCTCGCGATCGCATCCGTTCCCAGCAGTGACCCGCACGCCGCGTATCTGGAGTACTTGCGGCGGACCGGGCGGGGTAACACCGCCTACTCATCGGCTGCCAGGACATTCTTCCAGCGGTGGCCGGACCCGCAGGAGTGGGCGGCCGAGCCGCTGCAGGTGCGCCTGTCTGCCGGGGCTGCTACCCGGCCGATCATCACTTTCCTGATGCTGCACCAAGGTCTGCGGCCAGGCTATGACTACTTGCTGGAACGCAAGCTCTCCAGTATCTGGCGCGAGGTCAAAGACTCACCCCTGACGGTCGACCTCGACCGGTTCATGACTGCGGCCGCTGACTTGGGATTCACCGACCGGGTCCGGTTCGCTACCGGCTCCCAGGTGCCGGTCCGGCTGCTAATCCAAACCGGCCGGCGCCTGGAACAGCTCACCCTGGCTGATCTGGCCGAATTCACCGCAGCCTGCCAGGACAGGCAGGAACGCACCGGCAAGGGCCACGGCCACTACCTGTCGGCGGTCAGCAACGCCCAGCGGGTGCTGTTCCACCTTGGAGTCCTCGATGAGCTGCCCCGCGGTGGCGGCCCGGCCCCTTTCGCCGAGCGGCTTGCCCAGGTTCAGCCGCCGATCAGGGCGACGATGATCTCCTACCTGGACCGCAAACGTGCGACCTGCCGGCCGAAGACCGTCTCAACGATCGCGACCCGGCTCAAGCACTTCGGCGTGTTCCTGGCCGTCCTCGACCCTGATCTGGAATCGGTTGCCGCCCTCGAACGAACCAAACACATCGAGCCCTACCTCACCAGCATGGTCGACGCCGTGAACTCCAAGAACGGCGAGACCATCACCGCGGCCGACCGGTCCCGGCGGGTGCTCGCGCTGATGGGCTTCCTGACCGACATCACCGAGTGGGACTGGCCCGAAGCGCCACGGCGCAAGCTTCTCTTCCGCGAGGACATCCCCAGGCTCCCGCAAACGCTGCCTCGTTACCTGCCCGTTGACGTCGACCGGCGCCTCACCCAGGCCCTAACCGAGTCCCCGGGCAACGAGTTGGCCGCGGCCGCCCTGCGGCTGCAACGTTCCTTCGGGCTGCGGATCGGGGAACTGCTCGACCTTGAACTGGACTGCGTCCACGAAGTCCCCGGCCACGGCAGTTGGCTTAGGTCCCCCTCGGCAAGCTGGACACCGAGCGGATGGTCCCCCTCGATGAGGAGATCCTGGACCTGATCGACGACGTAGCCGACATCAGATCACCGGGGCGGCCGCTGCCGCACCCCCGCTACCGCCGCCCGCCCCAGTTCCTGTTCACCCACCACGGACGGCGGCTCGCGCAAAGCGCGGTCCGCGCCGAACTCGGCCGCGCCGCCGGCGCCGCCGGGCTCGAACACATCACCCCGCACCAGCTTCGCCATACCTACGCCACCGCCCTGGTCAACGCCGGCGTCTCCCTGCAGGCGCTGATGGCGCTCGTCGGGCACATGTCAGCCGAGATGAGCCTGCGCTACGGACGGCTGTTCGATGCCACCGTGCGCACCGAGTACGAACGGGCCCTTGATCTGGCCAAACAACAGGCCCTCACACCCCTCAGCGGCCGGACCAGTCTGGCGCTCAGAGACATCACCGGCGGAAAGGATTGGAAAGACACCCCGCTGCTGACGTCGCGCATGGCCGGTGGATTCTGCCTGCGGGCACCGGCCCAGGGCGCCTGCCCCTACGCAAATATCTGTGAGCACTGCCCAAGCTTCCACGCCGAGCCCAGCTCACTGCCGATCCTGGCCGCGCAACGTGTTGATGCCGACGCACTCGCCGGCGACGCCGAACAACGAGGCTGGACCGCCGAAGCCGACCGACACAAACAGCTCATCACACGACTCGATACCCTGATCAACGAGGCCACCGCAGGATGACCAACACGAGCACCCTCAACAGCGTCGAGCGCGCCTGCGCCGATCTCCTCCGGAATGGACAGGCAGTGACATTCACCGCCGTGGCCGCCCACACCGGCCTGGGCCGCACCACTCTCTACCGGGACCCCATAATCCGGGCCACCATCGAGAACAATCGCCACCGCGCAGCGACCAGCGGCACCCTCGCCGTCCTCACCGACGAGATCGCCACGCTCCGCGCCGCGCTCGAGACACTGGCCGAAAGCGTCCGGCGCCACGAAGAGCAGCTCCGGAAGCTGGCCTCCCGAGAAGACTAAATCCTTAACCGGCTAATCGCCGACATCCTGGCACATTAGCCGGATAATGCTGGGACAACAGCATGGCCGAATCGTTCTTCTCAGCCCTGAAAAACGAGCGTGTCTACCGAACCGTATACGCGACCAAATCACAGGCCCGGAGCGACGTCATTCGCTACATCGAGGGGTTTTACAACAGCCGGCGCCGTCACTCCGCACTCGGTTACCGGCGGCCCAACGAAGTCCACTATGGTTATCAACAGCCAGCCTTGGCAGCGTAGAACAATCCACTAATTCCGCTGTCCGAAATCACCGCAGCAGCTCAATGCTGCAGGCCCTGATCGACGGCCAACACGACCCGGCCGTGCTGGCGGACTTGGCGAGGAAGGCCATGCGCCGGAAGATCCCGGCGCTGACCGAGGCACTGACGGGTCGCTTCAACGCCCACCACGCGTTCATGACAGGGTTGTTTCTGAGCCGGATCGACGCCCACAGCAAGGACATCGCTATCCTCGACGCGCGGATCGAAGAGCTCATGCGGCCTTTTAGCGGTGCCCGGGAACTGCTGGCGACAATCCCGGGCATCAGTGACCGGACTGCCGAGGTCATCATTGCTGAGACCGGTGCTGACATGTCCGTGTTCCGTACCGCCGGCCATCTGGCATCGTGGGCAGGCACCGCACCCGGGGCCAACGAGTCCGCAGGGCTGGTCAAGTCGACGAAAACCAGGCCCGGGAACCGGTACTTGAAAAGAGCGCTCGGCACAGCCGCCATGGCGGCGGCCAGATCACAAACCACGTACCTCGGGGCGAAGTACAGGCGGATCAAGTCCCGGCGCGGGCCAATGAAAGCCCTCGTCGCCGTCGAGCATTCCGTCCTCATCTCCATCTGGCACATGCTCACCACCGGCGAATGCTACGTCGACCCGGGCCCGGACTACTACACCCGAAGCCAGCCACTGCGCAGCAAAGAGAGCCCTTCAACAACTCGAAAGTCTCAGCTACCAGGTCACCCTCCAACCTCTCCAGAACGCCGGCTAAATCGCATGCAGCCAACCGCCACCCTGAGTCACCGCCGCGGTCACGAAATTTTCGCGTCAGGGTCTCTTTTGGTATTGGTTTGCTTGGTCGCTACCAATTCAAAGAGGCCCTGACCTCTTTCCCGCTGCACCACGCTTCACGGGAAACGGCCCCACCCCGCAGCGCAAGTCTCAGACCGCCCTAACCACGCTCATCTGCGAAGGGCCCGTTTACTTCAATGCGAAAGACGGAGTGGCGCGCATCTTCAAGAACGGGACAACTCACATAAATGCGGAATCGGCTTTCACCGCCCGCAAAATGACTACTTTTTGCCACGTCGCTGACGTGGCAAAGAACGCTCGGCAACGTTTGCTGCCCCCGGCACGAAACACCCCGAAAGCTTCACCACCACCACGGACCCCAAAGTCCTCGCGCTCCCAGGACCGCATGGAGCAACCTACCCAGGTAAACGAACGAACCGTCAGCATCCTAACTCCCGTTGGCACCATCCACCTTGAAAAATTCCGTCAGGCTGAGTAGCGGGCGTGCAGTACAACTTGCCCAGCGCCGGTAGGCGATGGTCTTCTGCTGTAGTGGCTGTCGAAGATGCCGCTCATGGCCGCCCCCACAGCAGGAGTGCAGCGCTTATAGGCGTTGGACTCCTGCTGTAGTGGCTATCGAAGATGCCGCTTATGCCCGTCCCCGGGTCATCGCAATCACCGGTGGTGCTGGGAACCCACCGACGGCCTGTTCATAGGTGTGCGCAACACGCAGAACTGTCGCGTCGTCGAATTGCCTGCCCACAATCATGAGGCCGGCAGGCAATCCATTCACCAATTCAGTCGGGACGGTGCAAGCCGGATGTCCGCTTACGTCAAAGGGGGCACAATTGCCAACCATGCCCAGTGCCGTGCTCAGGTATGTTTCCAACGGCGCATCAAGAGGCAAGAGTTCCTGTGCAGTGTAGGGCACAGTCGGCATTACAAGGACGTCGTACGCCGAAAGTGCCTTGTCATATGCCGAGCGCAGAGCGAACGCGAGGTTGCGGGCCATCGCGTAGTATTTACCGCCGCCCAGCTCAAACGTATATCGGCCTGACAAGCCGACGAGCTTTACTGTCTTTGACAGTTCGGCGCCCCTAGTGATCCGGTTCGCCGCGAAGTAAGCAATCATTTCGGGGTCGTAAAAGCCCTCGGAGTTCATGCCATAGCCGTTGCCGTCGATCATCTGGAAAGCGGCGCCCTCGGTGGCGATAACGTTCCAGAGGGCCAACCCATCGCTGTGCCAAGGGATCGAAATCTCGTCGGCGGTCAGTCCCGCCCCTTGGAGGACCTTGATGGCGGCGCGCACCGCTTCGTCCACGCCGGGATCACTGACCGATGTGCCGAAGCCTTGGCTGACGACACCGATGCGCAGTCCTTCGGTGGGCTGGCCAAGGGCCTTCAGGTAATCCACTTTTTCAGTAGTAGCACGCTGGCGAGGATCGAATCCGTCGCTGCCAGCCATGACACCCAACATCAGCGCTGCATCCGGGACCGTGCGGGTTAAAGGACCGAGATGGTCGATCGTCTGTTCTATCGGAAACGCTCCGGTGTACGGCACCAGACCGTGGGTCGGCTTGTGACCCACACCACCGCTGAAAGCGCTCGGTATCCTCACAGAGCCGCCCTGATCACCGCCGACTGCGAGATCGACTGCACCAGAGACAACCAAGGCCGCGCTACCGGACGACGATCCGCCGGCGTTGCGTTTAGGATCCCAGGGATTAAGTACCGGCCAGGGCTGGGACGTAAAACTGGCACCGGAAAAGCAAAGGTCTTCACACATCGCTTTTCCTGTGATGGTCGCACCGGCAGCGAGTAAGCGAGTGACAACAGTGGCATCGCGGAGAGGAATGAATCCCTCCAAAGTGCGGGAACCGTTGGTCATTGGCACTCCCGCCACAGACACATTGTCCTTGACGGCCACCGTCTTGCCCGCGAGAACGCCTCCGGGGGCACCTGCGATTGACGTCGTCACATACCAACCGCCAAAGGGGTTTTCGGAAGGCTCGGACCACACCCGCTCCGGTGCCTTTGGAGCGCCAGCCCTATACAGTTCCTCAACGCGCTCAACGGCGCCGAGGGTATTCGCGACCGCCGGCACGAATTCCTTGATCTCAACGTCTGACAAGCCGAACGAATAGTGCCGATCCAAGGCTGCCAGACGGGCAGAATCGGGAGGGGGAATCGACATATTATCTCCTAGATATATTAGTTAAGATACTGATACTTTTTAGGTTTTTAATACATTCGGTGTTTAATTACAGTAGCGCCGCTGTCAGTTATCGAGGCCTGAATGGCTGCCGAGTGTGACGATGCTCCGGCGTCGACCGGCAGGACTGTGGCAGTCACCCACCTCTCACGCGAAACTGATACTCGGTGGCGGTCATTTGGCGAGACGCACGAGCTGAAATTGCGCTGAGTGTGCGCGCGACCTCGACCTGGACGGATTCATTCACTGGGGCGGTTCATGTTCCCTCCGCTTCAGTTGCCCGCCGTGTCGATGTCTCCACTGCTGTCCACCCTCCAGTTGACTGTCCTGGTTCCGTTGAAGGAATGGGTATAGCCGCCCAAGTCCTTGGAGCGCAAGGCGGTGCCGGAGTAGAGGAGGGCCTGTGCGCTGTTCCGAATCGTCACGGATACCCACACGACCTGACCCACGGGGCAGCTGAGCGTTCCGTTGACGCTCGTGGTTGCTGCCTGCGCGGGCATCGCCGGTGCCGCTGCCAATGCCAGTGCCGCGCAGATGCCGATCGCGCCGAGTCTTCGAGTTTTCAATGCTTCCCCCTGAGCGTCCGGGCGGGGTTTCGGTTTAGCCGCCGCCAACGGATGGTGCACTCTTGCATGACGTTCGCCTTTTGCACAAGGGGTCACTTCGGATGGTCAATCTGCCGCTTTCAGGAGTCCAGTAGTTCGCGAAGTGCGGCGTCGATGAAAGCGGTGTCGACCGGGTTGCTTCCACCGCCGGCAAAGTGTCCCCATGTTCCGGGTATCACCCGGAGTTCCGCATTGGGCATGAAGGAGACCTCGTAGGCCTCGTCCTCCGGCGGAAAGTACAGGTCTTTCTGCGCTGGCATTACGATTGCTTTCGCCGTAATGGATGCAAGCGCCGCTTCATGGTCACCGCCGAAGCCAGGAGTGTTGCCCACATTCCCGTTGCGCCAGGTCCACAGCATCGTGATCAGGTTGTTGGCGTCTCGTCCGTCCAGGAAGAAACCTTCCCAAAATCCCACGAGAAAATCGTCCAGACTGGAAAATCCCATGGACTTGTAGGTCTGCTCCCAGTAGAACGCCTGGCTGAAACCCCAGCCGGAATACACCCGGGCGGCCGCACGCAGCCCTTTATCTGGCTGTTTGGCATAGTCGCCAGACGCAAAAGCAGCATCCGCCTCGATTGCAGCCTTGACGGAATCGAGGAAGACTTGGTTATGTTCACTGGTTCGCGCTGATCCGCAGAAGGGGAGGATACGAGGTACCATCTCCGGGTAGCTCACCGCCCACTGGAACGTCTGGCCCGCGCCCATTGACCACCCGAGCACGGCGACAAGCTTCTGAATTCCGAATTCCTCTGTCACCAGCTTGTGCTGGGCCGCGACCTGATCGAAAACTGTGACGTTCGGAAAATGAGCGGCGTTATAAGGCGCGGGCATCGTGGAGGGCGACGAAGACAGTCCGTTTCCCAGCATGTTCGGCACAATGATGAAGTACTTGGTGGGGTCCAACGCCATGTCATCACCGATGAGCCACTCGTTTTCCCAATGGCGTCCTGAGTACCACGTGGGATAGACAATGGCGTTTGATCTGTCGTCGTTGAGTGTTCCGTACGTGGCGTACGCGAGCTTCGCGTCGCGAAGGGTTGCACCGCCCTGAAGCGTGAAGTTGCCGAGGTCGAACGTTTCGTACTCTCTTGCCATGGGGAAAGTCCTGTTCTATGGGTGGTTGTGCGAGGGGCTACGCAGACCCCCACGAAAACCGACGTCGCGGTCGGCCTGGTGCTCTAGCTCTTGAGTTTCGGTAGCATGGGCTCTGGATCGGTGGATACCGGAGGCGCGGTGGTCAAGACGGCCCGCCCAGCTTTTAACCCCTATGGAAGCGACGGCCCCACCTCATTTTCTCTTGTGGCGGCGTAGGGGCCCCTGATTCAGCCGCGTCCAGTCCGAACTTCTCGGCATTGGGCTTTGGTGTGGATGAACCTAACTGTTTCCCGGGTCGTGAAAGCGGGCCCCGATTTGCTTATCGAAGGTGTGGACGAGGACCTGGGTCGGTTGCTTCCGGGAGGATGATTCGGCTCCGAGGATGCAGTCCGCCACCTTCGCGGCGATCTGAGAGCGGATTACTCTGCGCAGGCTCCGGGCGCCGAATATTGGGTCGAACCCCTGATCTACCAAGTTCGCAACAACATCGTCTTCGACAATGAGTTCGATGGATTTCCGGTGCAGGCGTCTGCGAAGGATGTCGAGTTCATTGCGGGCGATGTGATGGGCTGTTTTTTCATCCAGATGAGAGAAGACGATGGTTTCGTCGATCCTGTTCAGCAGTTCGATGTCGAAGAATTCTTTGACGGAAGCGCGGAAGACTTCTTCCTCTGTCATACCGCCAAACACGGCCGCCATGCCAGGGTTCAAGGATTGGAGGTATCGGTTTACTGCATGCCGCCGGCTCGATCGTCGCCGGGCAACTTTCGTGGAACCGAGGTTGGAGGTCATGAAAACGTAGCAGTTCCGGAAGGAGATTGTTTCCTGACCGCTGGCCAGGCGGAGGGTCCCGTTGTCCATGATCTGGAGCAGTGTTCGTATGACGGTCGGGTGGGCTTTTTCGACTTCGTCGAAGAGCACGATTCCTGGTGTGTAAGGGTCGCCCTCGATCTTGCTTCGGTCGAACAGCGAGAAGTTTTCCTTGCTTCCGGCGTAACCGGGGGGCGCTCCGGAAAGGGAGGCGGCGTAGTGTTCCTGGGCGAGGGCGTTCATATCGATGCGGCACAGGTCGTCCGGCCCGGAACGGAGTTCGGAGGCAATCTGACGGACCAATTCGGTTTTTCCGACGCCGGTTGGACCGACGAGGAGGATGTTTGCCAACGGTCGGTGCGGGTCAGTAATGCCGACGGATGCCAGGCTGACGGCGCGTGTGACAGCTTCGATTGCGTTGTTCTGGCCGAGGATGCGGCCGCCGAGGCGGCCGGAGAAGCCGTTTGTATCAAAGACACCGGGGCGCGGCGGATCCTTTTTTACAGGGTCCGCCGCCTCCCGTGCTGTCTGGTCCTCAACGATGTCTTCCTCTTTGAGACGCTTGGCGTTTTGTGCGTTCAACATATCGTTGAGGTACGGCATGTCGTTCTTCCTTTCAGTGCGGCGGGGTCAGAGTTCCATTACCTCTTCGACGGGGAGGTCCCCGACCCGGCAATCTGCAACCCCGACTGTCGTCCGGGTGATCGATTCCACGTTTTTCTGGGCTTGTTGGGCGTCTGTGACCCAGGTTTTGTAGAAGTCAAACGGGCAGTCGGCCACGCCTTTGTCCCCGTCTCCGGCGGCGTGGATTCCGGTGTAGCCGCGGTGCAGCAATTTGAAGAGGTGGTTCTGGGACTGATCGTTTTCCCGGGCGTCGCGGATCGCGGATACGGAGAGCTGGGCGTACTGGATCCCGTATTCCTCCTCGCCGGTTTCTCCCAGGGTGCGGCCGTCGAAGCCGATGATCGCGGAGTGGCCGAAGTAGGAGTAGACGCCGTCGAAGCCAGCGGCGTTGGCGACGGCGACGTAGCAGTTGTTGCTCCACGCCATGGCTTTGGACATGAGGACCTGTTGTTCTTTGGCCGGGTACATGTAGCCCTGGCAGCGGATGATTAGTTCGGCACCTTTCATGGCGCAGTCGCGCCAGATCTCGGGGTAGTTCCCGTCGTCGCAGATGATCAGCGACATCTTCATCCCCTTGGGACCTTCGGTGACGTAGGTCGATTCTCCCGGATACCAGCCCTCGATGGGGTTCCAGGGCAGGATCTTGCGGTATTTCTGGACGATCTCTCCCTTGTCATTGATCAGGATAAGGGTGTTGTACGGCGGTTTTTTGGGGTGTTCCTCATGTTGCTCGCCAGTGATGGAGAAGACCCCCCAGGTGTTGCTTTCCCGGCACGCTGCCGCGAAAATGTCGGTTTCTTCGCCGGGAACGGTAGCCGCAGTCGCGTACATCTCGTCGTTGTCGTACATGATGCCCATGGTCGAGTACTCGGGGAAGATGACCAGGTCCATTCCGGGAAGTCCCCTCTTCATGCCGCGGATCATTTCGGCGATGTTTCGGGCGGTTTCGAGTACTTCCCCCTTGGTATGCAGACGGGGCATTTTGTAGTTGACGACCGCCACACCAACGGTGTCGGGGCTGGATGAAATGTCACCATGGCGCATTGTTGAGTCCTTTGTCAGTTAAGAGTGAACCGATGTTTTCGGCCCAGGGAAATGGGGGGGCTGGCTGTAGTTTATTTTTGTGCCGGCAGGACGTGGTCCGAGTTTTTATCAGTTGCCAACATCAGAGAACTGATGAATTGAGGGGATCCGTCCGCTGCCGGGAGTGCGGAGGCGATCATGTCGGGGCGTTCAAATTCCATGCCGCTGACGTGGCACCGGATCAAAACATCCGAGGGATTTCCCTCGTCATCGAACATAGGCAGATCGATTCCGTCATGGTTGCGGCGAAGGTAGAACCGGCCCTTGGTGATGACGGCCATGAGGGGCGTGGCGATAAAAGCTATGAGCACGGCAAAGATCGGGGAGAACGGCTGCACGGCACTGCCAAAGGCTCCGAAGAACATGGCGATGGAGATCCCTGCGGAGAGAATCAGTGATACAAAGCCGACCGGGTTCACCGCGTGGAGCATTCCCCTGCGGAACTCAGGGTATTTGGGGGAGAGTTTGAGGACGTATTTATTGATGGCGATGTCAGTGGCGACAGTAACGATCCAGGCGATACCGATATTGGCGTAGAAACCAAGAATGGTGTTGAGGAACTCGAACATGTTCAGTTCCATCAGTAGCAGGGCAATGGCGACGTTGACGATAACGAACACCAGCCGACCGGGGTAGTGGCGGGTGATTCGGGTGTAGGAGTTTGTCCAGGCCAGCGAACCGGAGTACGCGTTGGTGACATTGATCTTGATCTGGGAAATGACGACCAATACAACCGCCAAGGTCATAGCCAGCCATCCAGGCATCATCTCTGAATAGACGCCCAGGAACTGGTGGACCGGTTCTGTTGCCATGCTGGCGGCGGCCGGGTCGAGCTTGGCGATGATGTAGACGGCGATGAAGAGCCCGATTGCCTGTTTGATGGCACCGAAGATTACCCAGCCGGGACCCGCAAGGATGACGGCACGCCACCACGCGTTGCTGTTGGCCGCCGTTTTGGGGGGCATGAAACGCAGGTAGTCGATCTGTTCGGCGATCTGGGCGATGAGGGACAGGCAGACGCCTGCAGCCAGCATGACCGCAGCGAAGCTGGGTTCTCCAGTCCCGTCCGCGCCCTTATAGCTAAGGAAACTGTCTACCGAACCGGGGTGGGTAATGATCAGATAGCCCATAGGTACCACCATCAGCAACAGCCACACGGGCGTGGTCCAGGCCTGAAGCTTGGTCAGCGTTTTCATGCCGTACATGACCAGAGGAATGACGATGAGGGTCGAAACAGCGTATCCGATGGGTTTCGGCACACCGAGGCCCAGAAAGAGTCCCTGAGCCATGATGGAACCTTCAAGCGCGAAGAAGATGAAGGTATAAGTGGCAAAAATGATGTTGGTGATGATGGATCCGTAGTACCCGAACCCCGACCCGCGGGTGATCAGATCCAGGTCAATGTTGTACCTCGCCGCATAATAACCAAGCGGAATCCCGGTAATGAAAATAATCACTGCAGCGACCATGATGCCAAGGAGCGCGTTCGTGGTGCCATGTGCCATGCCAATGGAGGCACCAATCGAGAAGTCCGCCAGGTAGGCAATACCGCCCAGGGCCCCGGTCGCAACTACACCGGCGGTCCACTTGCGGTAGGAGCGCGGGGCGAACCGCAGTGTGTAGTCCTCGAGGGACTCCTTGTTCGCACTTATTGCGGCACCCTGGCCGGGAGCGGCGGCCGGATGTTCGGCGTCGGTAACGTCTATGGACATAGGGAAGTGCCTTTCCTTGGTTACTGAAGACGGGGTAATCCTGCGGGACCCTGAAAGCTCTGAAGGAGGTCCGCCGACGGCAAACGAATCCGGATTGCCATATCGGGGGTTGCCGCGGGTGAACTGTTGGTGCTAGGGAAAGCAGCAAGATGGTGTTAGTCAGCTCGGATTCGTAACACCTGAGTCGTGAGGCTCACCAGAGCTGACTGACCGGGTGCCGTCCAGCGGCGAAGGGTCGCTTCGCTCTCAGCCGGCATCCGAATGCATTCATTCGAAATACTTTCAATTGAAAGTACTTGGTGATCTGGATCACGTCAAGTGATTTCTTTCTTCATGCCCGCTGGGGCACGGCACTCTTCATGCCCGCTGGCACTCTAAGCCTTGATCCACCGATCCGCTGTTGGTCCTGATTAATTTTCGGGCTGGCGGCGGATTCTGGTTTCGGGCATGGCGGGCCGCCGGGCCTCGCTGCCCTTGGATGTTCCGCTGGTGGTCCTGGTTGCGCCGTGTGGCTGGGTTGACGGGGTTCAGGCTGGTTGGGGCGGTGGGCAGAGGCCCTCGAATAATGCCTGCCATGGTGTTTGCCGGGCCAGGCCTCGGGCAGGTGAAGACGGATGCGTCGGGCGCTGGTGGCGATGCGGGCGGGGACGTGGACGAGTTTGCGGCGGATCGTGCCGGTCCTGGCTTTGCCGAAGGGCCCGGCGGCGAGGATCCCGGCGGCGCGGGTGAGGTTGTAGGTCATGACTGCGGCAACGAGCCAGGCCGAGTTCGCGGCAAAAACTTTTGAGGGCATATGTGCCAGTGCGCTGTCCTTCAGGTCGGCATTGACCTGCTCGATAATGGCGTGTTTGCGGTGGATCTTGTCAGCCGCGACCCTGCCCAGGACATCGGCGTCCACGGTGGTGAAGAACCCGTGGTGCCGGTGGGTTTGGAAGAGGGTTTCCTGCCCGTCGTTGGCTTTGGGGTTCAGCTCCGGGATGCGGCGCACCACCAGGCGGCCGGTGACCTGCTCGTCCTTTTTGCGGGAGGAGAACACGGTGAACCCTTCGGCGACCTCTGCCTTCGAGACCCAGGTGCTGGTCGTCTCGTCGAAGACCGCGTCCGTGTACTCGATCGTTTTCCACGCCGTGTCCGGGATCCCGGCGATGGCGCGTTTCACGGCCGGGTCCATCCGGACGGTCACCGAGACGGCCGCCCCGCCGGCCAGGGCAGCGGAAACTGCGGCATGGCCGTAGAAGGCCGAATCAAAACGGCAGAGCACCCGCCCGCCGGCGTAGACGCGCTTGAGGGTGGACGGGGCGTCGGTGATCAGGCGTTTGGCGCCGCGGGCCGAGTTCGCCGCGCCCTTGCGCAGCCGCTGGGCGGCGATCACCGGCGCCGTGTCCTTGGTGGAAACCGTCGCCAGCAGGGCGTTCAGGCCCCGGACCCCGGAGTATCCCTAGCCGGAGCCCTGCTTGGCGTAGCCGTGGACCTCGATGATCGTGTCGTCGACATCCACGAACACGAAGTCACCGGCGGCGGGTGCTCCCAGCAGGGGTGCACGACCGCCCAGGCTGGCCAGGAAGCCGGACGCAGCCGCGTCCAGTTGCCGGACGTGCCCGAGGGTGAAGGGCCGCAGGAACGAACCCAGGGTCGAGGGCGCGTAACAGGCGGTGAAGAGCCGGCCCATCCCGCCGTGGCGCAGCAGGGCCATGTCATCGATCGAGTCCGCCCAGGCGACCATCCCGGCCACCAGAGACGCGATCTTCAGCCCGGCGTTCGCACCCTTATCCGTCGGCACCGTCAGCCAGACATCGGCGAGCTCCTGCAGCCCGGCGTCACGGGCCAACGTCATCACCGGCAGCAGCCCGGCAGCCGACACGAGGTTCGGCTCATCAAAGGAAACTGACACAGCGGACGGCTTATGCGAAACTTGCATCTACGAGATGCCTCTCTTTTCGGTGGTCGATGGGTTCTAGACAAGCTCCATTTTCCGTGAAAAGACGGGCATTCTCGGTTTAAACCGCCGTCGGCGCCCCGACCAACATCGGTGGATCAAGGCTTAGGCTAGGCACGCCAAGGAAGGAAGTCTTGGTGCCTGGTTGGAGTTAGGGGCAAGAGCCCCAGTTCTGCCAGAAAGGGACGGGCCGAGCGAGTGGGCTCATCCGGTCCACACGGATGGGAGCGAGCGTTAGCCGTGCCTGCGTGTGGTTCTGACCGCATCCTCGATGAGGGCCAGTTCTTCCGCCGTCTTGGCGTGGGCGGCTTTGCCCCTGGAGGCGATATGTACGCGAACCTTCCGACGGTCCCCGGACTCGACCTCGCGGTATACGAGGGCCTTGGACACCAGACGGTCAATGACCCGGGTCAGCGTCGGTCCGGTGATACAGAGGTAATCCGCGAGGTCAGTCATGGTCTGGGGTGAGCCGATCAGAGCATCAAGTACCAGCCATTGGTCCAGGCTCAGGCCCTCAGCAGACAGGGCCACGCCGGCCTCTTTCCGCAGCATGTGCATAATCCGCTGATTTTCCCGAATGAAGGAGCCCGGAGCAGTCGACGTTTCGAGGTCGATCATCATTGACTGCTCCTTATTTCGCCGTTAAAGACCATGATAATATATGGCAGTTAGTTTATCCGCTCCAGCCAGACCCCCACACGGAGTTCTTCCCGGAAGACACAGATGACAATGGCTCAAGCGTACGACGAGAGTTGGCGTCTGGCCATGGTCGTCCCTTTCCAAGGCCCCGCCGGAATGTTCGGGCCATCCTGTGAAGCGGTAACGGAACTGGCCGTAGCCGAACTGAATGCAACCTCGGGAGTCGGTGGACGGCCCGTCACCGTTGAGCTTGTGGACGGCGGTGCCAGCCCGGCGGCTGTCGGAGCCAGGATCCGGGACCTCGTCCGCGAGCAACGCATTGATGCCGTAACCGGGTGGCACATTTCCTCTGTCCGTCTAGCCATCGCTCACGAGACAGCAGGAAAACTTCCCTACGTCTACACATCCCTCTACGAAGGCGGAGAAAACAGGGCGGGTGTGGTCTGTCTTGGCGAAACGCCTTCTACTCAGATTGCGCCGGCATTGAAATGGCTTCGCGATCACGCCGGGCTACGGCGCTGGCTTGTCGTCGGAGACGATTACGTGTGGCCACGCCTTTCCTCCGCGGCAATCCGCAGCCAGAGTCAAGATCTTGGCGTTACGATCGTAGGGGAGCATTTCGTACCTTACAGCGGAGGCCGCATCCGCCACTTGGTCGACCTTGCGGAGCGCAGCAACTGTGACGGAGTCCTGATGCTCCTGGTCGGTCAACACGCCGTTGACTTCAACCGCGAATTTGCCCGGCGAGGCCTCTCTACCCGCATTGCACGGTACAGCCCTCTCATGGAAGAAACCATGCTGCTCGCCAGCGGTGCCGGAGCAACAGAAAACCTCTACGTATCAGCCTCATACTTCAGGTCACTTCGGACGACCGAGGCAATGGACCTTGTCTCCGCCTACACCCGGCTGCACGGACCCTCTGCGCCACCCCTGAACAACATGGCCGAATCCTGCTATGAGGGCATTCGTTTCCTGGCAGACGCCGTGGCCCGCACGCGTAGCACGAAGGCCGAACGCATCCTCGCGAACACTGCGCGGGCCTCCTATGCAGGACCTCGCGGGACCGTGAATTTCAACGAAGGCAAAGCACTACAGCCGATTCATTTAGCAAAGGCATCCGGCCTGGACTTCGACATAGTTGCAACCTTTTAAACTGGTCCTTACGTCGCCCTGGAGGCACGGTGTAGCACCTCGCAAATCCCGCCAGACGTGGATTCAACCAACTTGAGGCAAACGATGCCGACGCTCTATCTATCTTGAGATTGCGTCACTTTAGATGAGGCAGCAAAGTATTGGCAGGGATCCTCATGTGCAAATTCTGCATCAGGATCACTTCTGCTTCCCCCTTTGGACTCCGGCCCAGGCGCTGGATGGGTTGCGAGCCGTCGCAGCGGCTCGGATTGAGGGTATGACTTAGCCCGGGCGACACTCCAGTCTGTGCAACAACTCGTTTCCTCAGACGCTGAGGCCGCCCAGCAGCCGCTACAGCGTCTTTATCTTCCTTTGCACGTCTCGAACCACCATCGGAGCTTCTCTGGCGAGCGCCAGAAGGGAGCGGCGAGACTCCGGCCTTGCTCCGGCGTGAGGCTCGGTCGAATCCATAGGTTGGCTCATGTACTCGTCGAACGCCACCTCCTGTTGCTCTACGTCTTCGGCCGAAGGAAGCAAACCCCGCTTGAATGCTTCCTCCATCCAATCTGTCTGAGCCTGCAATTCAAGCTCTAAGCCGTGACTGGCCTCTTCAAGCACATCTACTGACGGGGCATGCCTGGTGAGGTGAAAAATTAGGCGTTGCTGAAGGATTAGCCTCCCCTCGGCGGATAACTGGGACACACGGCGGCTGCGTTCCAGAGCAGCGGACGGGACGGTGCCTATAAGCATGAAGTCAGCAACATGGGTAGAGTCCCCTGAACCGAACAAATCAGGCAGCGGCATCAATTTGTTGCGGTTAGCCCAAGTTCCAGGCTTCGGGAGAACCCGTGCATCATGAAATGTAACGCGCACAGCTGTAACGGCTTCTCGAAGTCTTGCGCCTTCACGCATGGTGCAGGGATGCATAAACAGCATGGCTAACCCCGGCTCGTTGTTCTCAATCCCGGGCATGACAACCTGATCAAAAACGTCCCCCTGCGAATGGGGTAGCCAAAACGGCACTCCGTCTTCTGTGCGCTGCCTGTAGTCGAAAAGTTCTTCAGGCGGCAGTAGTGGTTCGAGGCGGTCAGCCATTGCTTCGATTCTTCGCCACGATGGCAGGCGCTCCGTCCTCTGCGATTACCACTTCAAAATCAGTGGCGAAATCGGTTTTCCACGATGGATGCAACTCGTTCAGGACTTCCTCCGGCGAGATAGACGCGGTGGCGAGGTCAATCAGTGCAGCAGCACTCCCGGGCTTGTAGAGATGCCTGGGAGTAACGGTGTATCCACTAACGGATGGGATGGATATCCAACTCGCCGGCTCTTCCACCCCCACTTCTTTGAGGAGCCGGAAGAAGGCGGTAAGTTCAGCCAGCCGCCGCATGTTATCCGCCGCCGCGCCGCCACTCGTTCTCCACTTGCGCAGAGCAGGGACACTCACGCCCACCATTCGAGCAACATCAGCCCAGGCGACACCCCAAGTTTCCGCCAGTTCTTCAAGAACAGTCGATAGCGGCCGTTTCAGAAGGTCGCGAGCGTGTGCCTCAATTGATTCGGCAAAGGACTTTCGGTGATCAGCCCGGAGCGTGGATCCCTGAGTGCGGTTCAGTTGACGTTTTTGGCGCCATTGGGCGTCGAGGAGGGCATCGGACGTACCTTGGGTAAAAGTGATCAGCAGGTCTGCAAGAGAGTCGCTGGAGGTGGAAGAATGACTTAGAAATATCTTCCTTGAAGCTGTTTCATGCGCTGTTGCGGCCACTGTTCCCCCTGAAAAGTTCTCTTGCCTGCTCCGTTATAGACCACTGGAAAATCTCACCAATGGGGTCATGAAGTCTATCGATAATCTTGCTGATCTGCTGCCGGTCAAGGAGTATAAAGTCACTCGGTTCCCATGCGCTGTCTACATCCAGAAGGAAGAGCTTTGAGGGAGCAAGTGTTGCGTCATGGAAGGGAACGTCGGGACCAACAACGCTGGAACCTATGAATTCCCCCCAGTTGAAGATCACCTTACGGTCCTCGCCAGGGTTGTAAATCACGTTGCCTCTTAGCACTTCTGCTTGCGAGTCCCCATAGGCCTTAACAGGAGCCAACAGGGCGTCGTTAATCCATGGTGACCATCCACCTGTGTGTTCCGGTGGAGTGTCTACGCGGATTTCGTCGATGTAGCGAAGGCCAACCCTTTTGACTACGACAGAATCTATGGTCTTTGCTAGGGCGGCCAACGCGGCGTCGAGGAAGGGTGTGAAGGAACTGAAGCCCGAGTAGGAACGTCCGTCCATCGATACACTCAAAGAAGTCTGGTGCAGAATTGCCGTCACTCGTTTGTCGAGCGACGTTGCTCGGAGCTGTTGAATTGAATCTTGTTGTACAACCTCGTTGGGTTGGAGTGTGAAGGCATTTACTACCTGTCGCTCTAATACGGGCAATTGTGAGCGGATTTCTTCGGCGAACTTTGCCCTAGTCGCTTCGTCGTTGATGCGGGGCTCGTAGTTGAGCTGGACCTCGGCGGTGACGATAGCCAAGGGAGCGCGGACGAAAACCTCTCGGTTTGCGTAGGTCATGATTCCCTCCTAGTAGGTAACTAGAAGTGTAACCGGAACTGTAACCGCGGCTAGACCCTGGCGCAACATTCCCAGCAAACCTACAGGCTAGAAGCGGTCACGCGCATGAAATTAACCCATAAGCTGCCTACGGCGCACCGGGCTTCTAATGGGTCGACGGACAGAGACCGCGGTTGTGCGTCCCGAGAGTCCGTCGCCCCTCGATATATATCCTTGCATTGCATCGTCTAACCCGTGATGCTGCGGCTTTAGAGACCCCGGCCTCCTGGGCTGTGAGTGCGAGAGGGCAGGAACGTGGCCGCCTGTTAGTGCGGTCAACACGCTACGTCGTCATCGAGCTCAAGACCGGCAAGTTCCAACCCGAATACGCCGGCAAGCTCAACTTCTACGTCGCACTCGTCGATGACGTGCTGCGGCGCCAACACCATAACGAAACCATCGGAATCCTCATCTGCGGCACCAAAAATGACCGCAGCGTCCGGTACAGCCTGGGACGCTCCACCTCACCCATGGCCGTCGCCGCCTACACCTACGAGAACCTCCCCCGGCCGAACAACAAGCGCTCCCCAACGAAGGACACATCGTCGCAGCGCTGGAATGGGCCGAACCCGACGTAACTGCTGAAGCTTCCGATTCATAACTACAGTTCGGGAGACGGGCGGACGGCTACGCCGACAACACCGAAACAAGTGTGGGATCGACCGTGAACAGATGGCGAAGACGGCGCGGGCCGGCTGGGAAATTTTCAGCCCGATCAAGCGCGTGGATCTCGTCAATGGTGATGCGCACGTCAAGTTTCTGAGACAGTTTCATCGTTGTATTTCGGTTACGCGGCCAGGGATTCCTGATCGCGGATCTGGTGGGCGGTGAGGGCTGCCGCCGGGGTTCGGTGGCCCGCTCGGGCGTTGGGCCTTTTGCGGTTGTACCAGGACTCGATATAGTCCATGACCGAGGTGCGGGCGGCGAGCCGGCTGGTGAAGCTGTGGTGATGGTAGAACTCGGTCTTCAGATGCGAGAAGAAATTCTCGGCGACTGCGTTATCCCAGCACACGCCGACCTTGCCCATGGATTGGGTTACGTTGTTCCCGGCGCACCAGCCCTGGAATTCGGCAGAGGTGTACTGGGTGCCGCGGTCCGAATGGAAGACCGCCCCGTCCACGTGCAGGTATCCGTGGTCGCGGGCCATGGCCAGCGCCCCGGTGCAGAGCTCGGTGCGCATGTGCCGGTCCATGTTCCAGCCGATCACCATGCCGGTGCACAGGTCGATCACGGTGGCCAAATACAGCCAACCCTCGCCGGTCTTGAGGTAGGTGATGTCCCCGCACAGCCGGGTGCCTGGCACCTCGGAGGAAAAGTCCCGCTTGCCGTTCTCGTCGAGCATGTGGTTCTCGATATGGGCGGTCTTCGCCTGCGGATCCTGTTCGGTGGTCTTCTTCCACGCCCGGGTCCGTACGGCGCGCAGGCCCTGCTCGCGCATGATGGCCCCGACGGTGGGTTGGGAAACGCTGATCCCGTCCTCGTTGAGCATCCGGGTCAGCTGGTCCCTGCTGGCAGCGGCCTTAAACTTCCCGGCCACAGCTTCCACCAGCGCCTGGTGCCGCACGGCCCGCGGGGACGGGCCCGCGGCGTTGCGCCACCGGTAGAACGAGGCCCGGGAGACCTTCATGGTCCGGCAAAGCCAGGCGACGGGATGGTTCGCCTTCTCCGCTTCGATGAACTCGTAGAAATCCTCTACCGTTGCTTCGCTGCAAAGAAGGCGCTGACTTTTCCCAGGAACTCAATTTCCTGCTTCAGCTTCGCGTTCTCCGCCAACGCTCTCTGGTGCTCTTCCCAAGGCACGGCTGCCTTCTCTTCGGTGAGGAACCGATCAGGATGATCCTCACGGTATCTACGCACCCAGGTCCCGAGAGTGCCCTCGTTCACACCGATCTCCGGTGCTACTTGGGCGATCGGACGGCCCGAGGAAATCACGAGCTCCACGGCGTCGTCCTTGTACTTCTGGCTATACCTCTTACGGTCGGTCATGCGAAGAAGGGCTCCTATCAAGCTGTCTCACAAAACCATACGGCCGCAGTGACGACCAGCGTGTCCCTTTTGCTTGCAGAAGCCGCTCCTCCCCGTCCGGCACCACCGCTCATGGAACTGTGCGGCGGCGCGTCTCAGACCTCGTAGGCCGGGGCGCCGATGGGAACGATCCGACTGGGTTCGCGGCCAAAACCCTCGATTACGAGGTGGTCGTCGTGCGCCTGCACCGTCGCGTACGAAGTGACTGTCGTGTCGAGCATGCCCTTGAAGTTGACGAAGTGAGTGCCGCCGGTGAATCCGTAGTTCCCGGCATGGTTGTGGCCGTTGAACCACGCGACGACGTTGTCGTAGGAAGTGACGAGGTCGACCAGCTCTGTGTCGTTATAGGCGTTGTGCTCGTTGAGCGGAAAGATCGGATGATGCGCGCTAAGCACCACCTTCTCGCCGTGGCTGCGGGCGTGCTCGAGGGTCTGCTCGATCCAAGCGAGCTGTTCCGCGCCGACGCCGCCGTTCCAAGTCTGGCCGTTTGGCTTGCCCGCCGCGCTCAGCTCGGCACGCATCTTCTCCGCCAGGGCGTAGTTGGCAGAGTCCTTCGGGTTGCCATAGGTGCTGATGTCGTTGGTGTCCACAACGATGAACCGCCATCCGTTGCGGCGGAAGTGATGGTACGAGGCCGGCATGTTCATCGTGGTGAGCAGTTCCGCGCGGGGCATCTGGAAGTCGTGGTTGCCGAGCACGTGGTACTTCGACATGCGCAGCTGCTCCCAGATCGGCATCACCGCGTCGAAACTCTCCGGGAATTCGTCCACAAAGTCGCCCAGGTGGAAGGCGAATCGGAGGTCCGCCTCGTTGAGCGTGCCTACGGCCTCCTTCAGCTTGTCGATGGAGAGCCTGTAAAGGCGGACAGGACCGTCGGGCTTATCGGCGTACTGGCAGTCGGCGATAACCCCGAACCGCAGCGGCGGCTCGGAACCCGCAGAGGCTGCCGATGCGGCACCTGACATTGCGACGGTGGCCGCGACCCCTGCGCCCAGGCCCAGGAAGGCGCGGCGGCTGTGGGCGTAGGTGGTCCATGACATAGGGGACTGGGTCGGCATGGTGAGCTCCAAGCTGGTAGGAAGTATCAGCTCGAGCAAAGCGGCGCCGAGTGACCTCGTAGCAACGAAGCGCAGGTCTCCGTGTTAACACCAAGAGAACTCCTGCCCGGCTGAGCCGATGGATACCGCGGCGCAAGTGCACGTTGTAGAAATGGCCTGGCCAGGGTCTCAAAGGACACCATCTCCCGGCCGGGACGGGCGTCAGGTGACGTTGGGCTGCTCGCCGCGGATCGGGTGGGATCGCTCGTAGTGGCGGTCATGGCCGCAAGCTTGGGCCGGCATCGGATCGACGCCCTCACTGGATGGGCGAAGACCCCTGTAACGGCGTTGTTTTACACGGCCAAGGGGGCCATATGCGGAGAGGGCGCTTCGGCGGGTCCTGTCCTGTCTCAGTTAAGTTGGCAACCGATTACGACGAAGTACGTTCCGACGTCAAGGAATCCCAAGACCGCTCCCTCGAGGCGCTGCAGTCCGCCAACGCCCCGGATGCCAGAATCGTCGTCCGGGACCTGGACGACGCCGACGCGCTGGATGACGCGATGACTCCCGGTGGAGAGTTCGTCGCTGAGGAACGTTCAGGTGATTCCCCAGCAACGACGGCGGACCGGAAGCCGGTCCGCCGTCGCACGGGTCGCCCGTTTAGGGTCCGGCAGTGGAAGCCACTGGGGTGCGCCAGCCGATCAGATCTTCGCGAGTCTGCCGACTGTGTCGGTGGCTTCTTCGTAGGCGCGACCGACGGCCAGGATGGCTGCCTCGGCGAAAGGCTTGCCCATGATCTGCATGCCCAAGGGCAAGCCGCTGGCGGAGAACCCGCAGGGAACCTGCAATGACGGCAACCCGAACAGGTTGGCGGGGATGGACAGCCGCACGTAACCGTCGGTTGCATCCTCCGGGCTGCCATCCGGCCAGTAATGGACCGGGTCTTCGGCCGGCAGCGCCGGGGCGAACACTGTCGGGGCGATGATGACATCCACTGCCTGCATCATGTCCTTCCAAGCCGCCTTCATCAACTGCCGGAACCTCAGCGCGTCGATGTAGTCGGTGGCCAGCACCGTTTCACCCACCTCCAGCAGTCCGCGGACCTCTTCGGTGAACAGTTGAGGCGTTTCACGCAGGGCACGCCGGTGGTAGGCGCTGGCCTCGGGCATCATGATGCCCCACCCGGCTGCCTTCAGGTATCCGGCTTGCGGGATTTCCACCGGCACGACGACTGCGCCCAAGCCCTCCAGGACCTGCACGGCGGTCTTGACCGCCTGCTCCGTTTCGTAGTCCAGTTTCTCCGTGAAGTAGTTGACTGGGATGCCGATTCGCACGCCCCTCACCCCTGCGTCCATGCCGCTGGTGAAATCGGGAACAGCCACGTTTGCCGATCCGGGATCTCGGGGGTCGTAGCCCGCGATGGCGTTGAGCACCAATGCGGCGTCGGTGACGTTGCGGGTCAGCGGGCCGACATGGTCCAGGGACCAAGACAGCGAGGCGACCCCGTAGCGGGACACTCGCCCGTAGGTCGGTTTCAGGCCGACGGTTCCGCAGAGGGAGGCGGGGATGCGGATTGAGCCGCCGGTGTCCGAGCCCAGTGCGGCCAGCACGCCGCCGTATGCGACAGCGGCCCCGGAACCGCCGCTGGAACCGCCGGGGATCTTGGCCAGGTTCCACGGGTTGCGGGTGGTGGGCGTGACACCACCAAAGGCGAACTCGTGGGTGTGCGTTTTGCCCACCATGACCATGCCGGCGGCGGTGAGCGCGTCGACTACGGCTGCGTTCGCGTCCGGAATGAAGTGTTCCCGTACTTTTGAGCTGGATGTGGTGGGGACGCCCGCCGTGTTGATCAGGTCCTTGATGCCGACGGGGATGCCGTGCAGCGGGCCGCGGTAGTTGCCCTGTTCGATTTCGGCTGTGGCCAGCTTCGCCTGCGCTAGGGCCAGGTCCGCCGTGACGGTGGCGAACGCGTTGACGCGTTCTTCCACGGCTTCGATGCGGGCTAGCGCCGACTCCGTCAGTTCAAGGGGTGTCAATTCCCCGGACGCGATGCTGGCGGAAGCTTCGGAGAGGGAGAGCTCATAGGGTTCCACGGATACTCCTCATTCCCAGGAAGCGTTGAAGGAGGTCGCCGGGGCTGTTTCGCCCAGGTCGACGGCTGCCAGGCTTTTCAGGAGCTCATGCACCGGGGCGGCGGCGGCAGCCAGTGCGGGCAGGCGCTCAGCGGGCAGGTTCAGGAGTGCCTGGTCGGTGGCTGCCTTCACGAAGGCGGTGTCGGGGGTGGTGGTGTTCGTCATTAAATCGTTTCCTCCTGGTTGGGCTGATGATCGGCGGAGCGGACGTCAACGGGCCTGGAAAACGACCGCCAGGTCCTCGTACTTCACTTCGGGCAGGTCGAACAGAGTGTCGGCTGCGGCGCGAGCCTGGCCGTAGCGGCGAGACCAGCGCTCCAGTTCCTCGGTGCTCGGGGTCACGCCGGCCGCGACGTATGCGGCTTCAAGCTTCGTCATGGTTTCCACGGGTACTTTTCCTTCGAGTTGAGGTTCGGGTTCAGCTTCGGTTTGGGAATTCAGGCGTGGTTGCGGGTACGGCTCATACGTGCGGGCACGGAAGCATGTCGGATCACTTGGCCGGTTGCAGTTCCCCGGTGAGCACCGGTGCCTGGCGCAGGTGGTAGTCGGTACTTCGCTGGAAGGCGTGGCCGACCTTGAGCACAGTGGCCTCGTCGAACGCGGCGCCGGTGATTTCGACGCCGAGCGGCAGTCCGGCGTCGGTGTAGCCGAAGGGTACGGACATGGAGGGGTTGCCAGTGCCGTTCCAGTAACCGGTGAGGTTGACGGTGGCCGGTCCGTCCCACATGTTGTAGACCTGGTCGAAATCCAGCGCTCCCGCCGTCGTCGTCGGACTGACGATTACGTCAACTTCCTGCAGCAGCGCGGCGATGGCCTTGACGCCGACCCGGCGTATGCGCTGCGCTTGGATCACGTCGGCGGCTGAGTAGAACGGTGCCATGGCGATGCAGTCACGCAGGCCGCGGGAGTAGTTGTCCCACTGGTCGCGTAGGTCATTGCGGTGATAGGCGAACGCCTCGGTGATCATCAGGATCAGCGACGCTGTGGAGACTTCATCGTGGAACGGTAGGGTCACGGGCACCACTGTCGCGCCGCGGGCTCTCAGGACTTCCTCCAAGGCATCGAAGGATGCCGCCAGTTCGGCCTTAGCGGACAGGCCTGTGTATTTGCGCTTCAACCGGTCGATCCCGATGCGCATGCCGGTCAGGTCACCGGTCAGTCCCGCGGTGTAGTCGGTCACCGGCTCATCCGCAACAGCGTGATCGTCCGGTCCGTGGCCGGCCATGACGTTGAGCATCACCGCGCAGTCATATGCGCTCCGGGCCATCGGGCCAATGTGGTCCAGGGAGAAGCCCAGCGGTGCGCAGCCATCTTTAGGCACCCGCCCGAATGTTGCCTTCAGCCCGGTGATGCCGCAATTGGCGGCCGGGATGCGGATGCTGCCGCCGGTGTCGGTACCCAGGCCGCCCAGGAACATTTCGGATGCGACACCGCCGCCTGTCCCGGAGCTCGAACCGCCTGTCCACCTGTCCGTGTTCCACGGGTTACGCGGAATCGGGAAAGGCTTGCTGAAGTCGGGGGTGCCGATGGCGAACTCCATGGTGGTTGACTTGCCGACGATGATCGCTCCGGCCGCACGCAGGCGGGCCACCACGGTGGCGTCACCGGAGAATGACGATGAGTCGAAGACCAGGCTTTGGCAGGTGGTGGGCCCCTCCTCTGTGGTAATGATGTCCTTGATGCCAATGGGGATGCCTGCCAGCTGACCGAGTTTCGCTCCCCGGGCGCGGGCATCGTCACTGGCCTGCGCTGCCGCTAGGGCACTTTCGTTGTAGCGGGCCATAAAGACGCCGAGCGTGCCATCCAGGACGTCGGCGCGATCGATGGCTTCCGTGACGAGTTCAACGCTGGTGACGGTTCCGCTCTGGAGGTCCTGCAGGGCGCTTTCGATGGTGCGGGTCATGATGTTTTCCTTTCGGGGAACACAGGGTTCTGTTCAAGCGGCTGCGGAAATTTCGGGTTCCAGGACCGCGTCGAGAAGTTTGCGGGTCAGGTCGGACTGTGGTGCCTGGAACATGTCGTCGACGGAGCCCGCTTCAACCAGGACGCCGTGATTGAGCACGGCAGCCCTGTCGCACATGAATTCGACCAGTGCCAGGTTGTGGGTGATGAGCATCATGGTCAGGTGCCGCTCCTGCTGCAGGTCCTTAAGGAGGTTGAGGATCTGCGCCTGCACCGAGACGTCCAGGGCCGCTGTCGGTTCATCCAACACGATGAAATCGGGACGGGAGGCCAACGCCCGGGCGATACCGAGCCGCTGCTTTTGGCCGCCGGAAAACTCGTGGGCGTACCGGTCGTAGTGCAGTTCGCTCAGCCCCACCCGGTCCAGTAGGGCCAACACCTTGCTGCGGGCTTCCCTACGGGTGCACAGGTCGTACTGCAGCAGGCCGAAGGCGATCTGTTCCCCGACCGGACGGCGCGGGTTGAACGCAGAGCCCGAGTCCTGGAACACCATCTGGGTGCGGCGGCGCATCTGCCGTTGGTAGTTGCGGTCCAACTTGGAGATGTCGTTGCCGTCGAACAGGATGGTCCCCGACGTCGGTTCCACCAGGGAGAGCAGCATACGGCCGATGGTGGTTTTGCCGGAACCGGACTCTCCGATCAGTCCCCAGGTTTCGCCGCGCGAGATGTGGAAGGAGGTGTCCTCCACGGCGACGAAACTTCGGGCCGAGGTGCCGAACATCGATTTTGCGGAATATTCCTTGCGCAGATTCTCCACTCGAATCAGGGCGTCATAGGGATGCATATGCTTCCTCTCGCTGGACCGGCGAAGCCGGGAGGTTCTTGGTGAGCTCGAACAACCGGCGGTCCAGACGCGGCACGGCGCGTTCGGCAGGTGTGAGGTGCAGCCGCGGCACGGCGCTCATCAGCGCCTGGGTGTAGGCATGCTGCGGGTTCTCCAGCACCTCCTGCACGGTGCCCTTTTCCACGACTTTCCCGTAGCGCATGACGGCGACGGTCCGGCACATCCGGGCCACCACTCCGACGTCGTGCGTGACCATCAGGATGGCCGTGCCGCGGGCACGGTTGATGTCCACTAGCAGATCGACGATCTGCTTTTGAACGGTGGCGTCCAGCGCCGTCGTGGGTTCGTCAGCGATCAGGAGCTCGGGATTGCAGGACAGCGCCATGGCGATTAGGACGCGTTGCCGCTGCCCGCCGCTGAGTTCGTGCGGCAGGCTCCGGATCTTCCCCTCCGGATCAGGCATAGCCACCAGTTCGAGCGCTTCCATCGCGATCTTCCGAGCCTGGGTGGCGTTCACCTTCTGGTGCCGGCGGATCACCTCCATCAACTGCGAGCCAACCGAGAAGGACGGGTCCAGACCACTGAGGGCACCCTGGAACACCATGCCAATCTCGGAGCCGCGGAGTTTCTGCAGTTGCCTTTCGCTGAAGGTCAGCAGGTCTTGGCCCTTGAAGAGGACTTGGCCGCCGGCATTGCGGGCCCGGCGGGAGCCCAGCAGGCCCATCACTGACAGGCCTGTGACGCTCTTACCGGACCCGGATTCGCCCACGACGCCCAGGATGCCGCCGCGGGGGATCTCCAGGTCCACGCCGTCGACCGCTTTCACGATGCCGCCGTCGGTGTGGAAGTGGGTCTTGAGGTTCTTGATTTCCAGCAGCATGTCGGTCATTGCGTCTCCTAGCTGGTCTGTTTGTGCGGGTCGAGGGCGTCGCGGATGCCGTCACCGAGCAGGTTGAAGGCAAGGGCGACGACGAGGACGGCGAAGCCCGGAATAGTGGCCACGTGCGCGTAACCTTCGAGCAATACCTGACTGCCGTCGGAGGTCATGACACCCCAGTCGGGCGTGGGTGGGGTAATGCCCACGCCCAGGAAGCTCAGTCCGGAAGCGGTGACGATCATCAGGCCCATGGTGGAGGTCGCGTAGACCACCAACGGGGAGATGACGTTGGGCAGCAGCTGCCTGAACAGGATCTGGGCGCCGGTGGCGCCAGCCGCCCGGGCCGCCTCGATGTATTCCTTGCCGATTTCCTGCACGGTGGCGTTGTAGGCGACCCGGGTCATGTACGGCAGCAGGGTGATGCCGATGGCCATCATCACGTTACCCAGGCCCCCGCCAAACACGGCGGCGAGAGCCAGGGCCAGCAGGACGATCGGGAAGGCGAACACAGCGTCCAGCACCCGCATCGCTATGCCACCCAACCGGCTCTTGGTGGCACCGGCGAACAGGCCCAGGGCCAACGCGATCGGGAACACGCAGAGCACTGGCACAAACGCCACGGTGAGCGAGTATCGGCCTCCGTACAGCAGCCTGCTCCAGATATCCCGGCCCTGGCCGTCCAGTCCCAGCCAGTGGCCCGGAGTGAACATTGGCGCCAGCCGGCGGGAGCTGTCCCCTGCGTACGGGTCGTAGGAGGTCAGCAGCGGGGCGAGAATCGCGCCGCCCACGGCCAGGAGCAGGACGACCAGGGCGACGACCGCTGCCTTGTCCCGGGCGAAGGCGCGTAGAGCGAGCCTTTTCCGTGAGGACTGGCGGCGGGCCGGAATGCTGTCCGTGACAGGCTGTCGTTCTGCGGGTGGTTCGGGTGTGGGTGGAACCTGGGTTTCTTGCCGGGTTTCGTTGGTGATGATCTCAGCTGACATCAGGACGCCACCCCTCTGGGGTCGAGGAATGCAACGGCGAGGTCCGTCAGGAGGTTGATCACGACGAACATCAGGGCGATGAAGAGGATTCCTGCCTGGATGATAGGCAGGTCGTGGGCTGTGATGGAGGTGTAGAGCTGCTGTCCGAGTCCCGGCCAGTGGAAGACGACCTCCACGAAGATCACTCCCCCGAGTAGGTAGCCAACTTGCAGGCCCACGATGCCGACCACGGGCGGAAGCACGTTCCGTCCGGCGTGCTTCCAGAGGATGCTTTTCTCGCTGACTCCTGAGGCGCGCAGCACCCGGATGTAGTCCTGGTTGAGGGCGTCGATGACGACGCTGCGTGTCAGTCGGGCGATGACCGCCAGGGGCACCAGTGCGGCGATTGTTGCTGGCAGGATCAGGTGGTTGACCAAGTCGGGTGTTCCGCCCGGCATGCGGGCGTTGTACATGCCGCCGGTGGGGAACCAGTCCAGCGCCAGGCTGAAGATCGCGATGGCGGCCAGGGCTGCCCAGTAAACCGGCAGGCTGGCCCCGGCCAGGGACAGCGCCATGGCCAGCCGGTCAAAAATGCTGTACTGGTAGCGGGCGGCGATGAGTCCCAGCGGTACACCGAGGCCGACCGAAATGACCAGCGCGGCCACTGTCAGGATAAGGGTGTTGCCCAACCGGGGAAGGATGACGTCCGCCACGGGCTTGCCAAGGTTGACGCTGTTGCCCAAGTCCCCGGTCAGCAGGCCACCTAGGTAGTTCATGTACTGCGCTGCCGGCGGGTCATTCAGTCCCAGTTGCTGGCGCAGGCTCTGCACAGCTTGGTCGGTTGCACCGTTTCCGAGAATGGCGCGGGCAGGGTCACCGGGGACCAGCTGGACCAGCAGGAACACGATGATGGTGACGCCAAGCAGGACCAGGATGGCGGACGAGGATCGCTTGGCCAAGAGTTTGATCATGAGCCCAGCTCCACTTTGGTCAGGTCGTACCACTCCTCGCTGGGAAGGACGAAGTTCTTGACCCGCTTGGACAGGATGTACGGGGATTTGTCATTGACGATCGGGATCATCGGCAGGTCCGCCGTCGACATCTGGTTGGCCTGCTCCCAGTACTTGTTCGCCGTGTCCTCATCTGTTGCGGCGACCGCTTGGGCGATAACACCCTCCAGGTCAGCGTTCTGGTAGTACCCGGCATTGGGCCCGTTGGGGGCAATGAGGGAGCTGTTGGTTTCGATGCTCAGCCAGTACGGAGTGCTCATGCCCCACGACATCTGCGCCATCCCCACACCCGGTTCCAGGCCGGCGTTGAAGTGCGAGATGTAGGAGATCCACTCATAGGTCTTGATGTTGACCGTGATGCCGACCTTTTCGAGGTTCTGCTTGATGAATTCGGCCATGGGGACCGGAATCATCTGGCCGGACCCGTCCACGGAGGTTTCGATAGTGGTGGTGAAGCCGTTCGGGTAACCCGCTTCCGCCAGCAGTTGCTTGGCCTTCGCCGGGTCGTAGGGGTACTCCGGCGCTGAGGACTGGAGGTAGCCGGTGTTGGCCGGTGCCTGGACCTGGTAAGCGGGCAGCGCCGTGTCTTTGAGGATATCGGTGGCGAGGGATTTCCGGTCGATTGCATAGCTGATGGCCTGGCGCACCTTCAGGTTCTTCATCGGTTCTTCGTTCATGTTGGCGCTAAAGAACCACACGTGCGGCGGTGTGGCGTCGACCATTTCGAAGCCGTCGGACTGCAGGCCTGAGACGCTGTCAGGGGTCGGGACGGCGATGACGTCGGTTTCGCCACTGCGGATCGAGGCGACGCGGGCCGAGGCGTCAGGAATCGGTTTGAACACCACCCGGTCCAACTTCGGCGCACCGCCCCAGTAGTCGTCGTTGCGGACCATGCTGACGCGTTCGCCGCGGATCCGCTCCTCGAACTTGAACGGGCCGGTGCCCACCGGGTGGTCCGCAATTGCGTCGCCGTACTGCTTCAACGCGGCGGGACTAATGATGCCCGTGGATCCGGAACCGCCTTGGGCCATGAGCCGCAGGAGGGGCGAGAAGGGCTGGTCGAGGGTGAGTTTGATGGTGGCGTTGTCGACGACGTCGACGGCGCTGAGATGTTGCCAGACGAAGGTCGTGTTGCCCGCGGCCCGCGCGTTGTACTGCGGGGCTGACTTGTCCCACATGCGGCGGATGTTGTAGGCCACCGCGTCAGCATTGAATTCGGTCCCGTCGTGGAACTTCACGCCTTGGCGCAGGTGGAAGGTGTAGCTGAGCCCATCAGGTGAAATATCCCAGCTGGTAGCCAGCCCGGGGGCCAATGCGGGGACCGCGGCTTCGGAGGACGGCTTGGACAGATCCTCCGCGACCAGCCCATCAAACATTTGATGGCTGATGCGGTAGGTCACCCAACCGCCGCCGCCCTGGGGGTCAAGGATGTCAGGTTCGGATTCGATGCCAATGACCAGAGTGTTGTTGGCGGCAGTGTTACTTCCGCTGCCGCCGCCGCACGCCGTCAAGGCAAGGGCAGCAACCAGGCCAAGTGCACTGTAGCGGGCTGATCGTTTACCCAAGCGCGTAGAAAAGCTCATATAAGGCGTCACTTTCTTGTAGATACTGACGCCTTTGGCTGGGAACAGCGGAGGACCGGGAGACCACGCATGCCAGCACAAGAAGGAACGTCAATCAGTTCTGGAGGCAATGGGGCCAATGGTCATTACAGGAACCCCGGGGCCGGCCGGCGTGGACATCGTCCACGCGCAATCGTTCGGGGAACTTGTTTTACAACCCTTTCGGTTCGATGTTTCGGCTGTAGATCCAATTTCGTAAACACTGGGTTTCTTCATGCCGTAATGTCCGACCTGCATTCGAAACAAAGGGCGACGGCCGGAAACCTGCGGGAAATATTGATCCGTAAGGGGCGCCGTGCGTTACAGCCGAGGGAGTTGTGCGCGACGCCCAATCGATGTCAGCACGGATCTGCATACCGCAATAGGACTTCTTGCATTAAACGCAATTCATCCGGGTCAACTAGCAGGCGCGGGCCCCAATGAGCCGGGAGTCGCGCGCCGGAAAAGCTTGGCTTCCGCATTTCCAATTAGCTGCCTCGATTCGTTATCGGGAGATACTCGAATCAAGATACGACCGGAGTTCTGGCGGAACTGCGGGGGACCGTTATGGACAACCAAGACAAGCCCGTCGATCCGGGTATTTCACCGAAACTTGCTGAGGGGGTTCATCTATGGAATTCCCAGTGCAAACGCAAGTTGCGCTCCGGCGTGGCCGGTGACGTGGTCCTTGTAGTGACAGGGCCCTACGGGCGAAGCGCCTAGCCTTCTCTGATGGTTTTTCTGGCAGATTCTGCCGCAGCGGTAGAACGGGAGTCTTCGCGGCCACCGCAACTCCCGTGGTTCGGGTGCCGATAATGGATCTTCCGTCGTTCTGGGGACTCGATGGGTTCCGCCGTGCTCCCGGGCAGAGGGTTCTGGTCATGAGGGGTTCTATTCACTCCGCCACGAGATGTACGAAGGAGGTGCAACACCATGGCGGAATTTTTCAAGCTGAACGGTACCAACGGGAGTTAGGCGGCTGACTGTTCAGTGTTTTCCTTGGGCTGATTGATCCATGCGGGCCCGGGCAGGGCCAGGATTTTGGGGTCGGTGGTTTTGGTGAAGCGGTTGGGGTGTCTCGCCCTCGCTGCGGCGAGGATTGCGGAGCGTTCCTTGGCGATGCCGGCGGCGAGCCTGTAATGGACGTTCGCGGGCGTGTGGAAGCCGATCCCGGAATGCTGGTGGTGATGGTTGTACCAGTCCACAAACTCGCTGATAAAGGCCCTGGCATCGCCAAGTGAAGCGAAGCGTTCGGGAAACATGGGCCCGTATTTCATGGTCTTGAAGAGGCTTTCTGAGTACGGATTATCGTTGCTCACCCGGGGCCGGGAATGTGACCGGGTGACCTCCAAGTCCGAGAGCAGCGCGGCCACAGTCTTGGACGTCATCGAGGTCCCCCGATCCGCATGCACCACTTGCGGGATGCCGTGGATACCGAAGATTTCCTTCATCATCTCCACCGCTAGAACCGCAGATTCGCTGGCGTGCACGTGCGCGCCGACAATGAAGCGGGAGTGGATGTCGACCATCATGTAGCAGTCGTAGTATCTGCCCTTCACGGGCCCGGCCAGCTTCGTAATGTCCCACGTCAGCACCTGGCCCGGGGCGGTGGCCACGAGTTCGGGAACGGCCCGGGGAGGGTGCTTGGCCAGGCGGCGGCGTTCCTTGACCTGTTTGTTCTCCTCCAACACCCGGTAGAACGTTGACAATGAACCCAGATAGACGCCCGCATCCAGGAGCTTCGCATAGACCTGCATCGGGGCCAGGTCCACGAACTCGGGGGCGTTCAACACCGCCAACACCGCAGCCCGCTCGGCAGGGCTGAGCTTGTTCGGTGGCGTCACCGCCGCCGCCTCCCGGGGCGGTGAGATCTTGCGGTAAACCGTGGTGCGTGAGACGCCGGTCAGGGAGGCCGCCCGCCGGGTGGGGACCTGTTGTTGGCGCAGGCCGTGGTAGGCGGCCATCAGTTCATCTTGGACTTCGGCTCGTCCGGTGATTCCTGAATGGCGTTCTCTAAGAACGCCGAGAGTTTTTCCATGATTCCCAGGGCTGCCTCGGATCGTTTCAACCGGCTCTCACTCACCCCCAGCTGGCGGCGCAACCGCGCGATCTCAGCCTGCTCCGCCGACAGCTTCCCGATTGTCTCCCCGGGCTTCTTGCCCGCCAAAACGCCTGCATCACGGAGCCGGCGCCATTCAGTCATCTGCGAGGAATACAGGCCCTCGCGGCGCAGGAACGCACCCCCTTCGTTGCCTTGGCATGCCGCCTCGTACGAGGCCAAATATTCAAGCTTCTGCACTGGGGTGAACGACCGTCGCTGGGTCGGTCCACCAGAACGCGGTCCGGGACTGTTCATAGGACCATCTTGGCCTACGGCACTCAAAACTGGACTGGACATGATTACTGGATTCCTCGTTCTCGCCCCACGCGATTAAGCGGACTTGCTATGAGCCCTTGGTACCGTTCCAGCCTGACACGTAGGGTGGCGCTCGTTGATTCCCAGTCATCCGCTGTCCCTGATGTTGGTGCTCAGTCGAGGCCGAGCCCCGGCCAAGGCTCGGGCATTTGGGTGACACCGGGTGGAATCACGGCGCGGATCAGACCGGCTTCCTCCATGCCGACAGGGCTGCGGCCCTTTTGCTGTTTGGTGCATCACAGTGGTCAAAAAAGGGTGTGCACAATGTGCACACCCTGGGCCTCGGATCGGGTCGTACTGGTGCCGGACTGGGCCGGATTGCGGAGGTTTTCGGGGGAGTGGCGGAAAATCAAGGGCTGGAACCCGGTTCGAGTCCCACCTCGGGCACAGTGTTTCCGCAGGTCAGAGGCTTTTTAGTGCTTTTTTCGTGTGCACATTGTGCACACTCTCGCCTCTGATCTGATGTTCCGGGTGTGTGGGGTCCCGGGTACGGCCTATTTGGTTGTGTGGGGGAGCGGCTCACTACGGCGGAGCGGGTACCGCCCTGGGGGGTCTCTTTTGGGTGTTCATCCTCGTTCGTCCTTCCGTCGGGTTTTCGCTTTCACTACTTCATGGTGGCTAGGGCCGTCTACAACATGACTTGCTGAATATTCCTTAGTTCGACCAAGGGTTGCGGCCGGTCCGGAATTTCCGCTCTGATACCAGTTCATGAAGGAATCCGGAGGGGACGGCATGACATGGCAACGGATCCGGAGCTGATCATGAGCTCGCTGAGCCTGGCCAGTAGGCAGGGCGGGCCGGCCTAGAGGGCGAGTTGCAGAAACTGGTGCGCTTTGCTGCCTCTGCCTTCTCACCAGCTAACTCGGCGCTGCAGCCATTATTATCCCTGTCATCGGCGCATCCTGCTTCTGGGTATCCGGCGTCGCTGTCCTCGCTGTTTTGGCAGTGGGAGCTGGCCACGTTGCCCTTAATCAGTCCCGACGATCTCGGCCGCCGGCCTCAACGCATGCTGGGCGCGCAGCGCGGCGACGACCCAGACCGGATCAGTACCGAGCGCCTGCGGCGATCGCGGCGGTCGTTCATTGATACGCGCTCCCCGGCGAGCCGGGGGTTCTCTGTTCTCAGACCGCCAATGACCAATCAGCGCGCGTCGCGGCGAAGCTCGGGTTCACCGAGGCCGCGGCCTCTGGCGGACGGGCGGAGCCCGTAGCCCAAGTTTCCCAGCACGTCCACGTCCTGTGCGGATTCGTGACGCAGAGCGATTCCCCCGAGGACTTCGCCGTCCTCGACGATCCACCGAAAGGTGCAGCCTTCATCGCCAGGCGACGCTTCCTTGGGGAAGAGCCGATCGACGAACACGCGGAATCCTAGCCACGCCGGATGCAGGCAACCGAAGGACGGACGAGCAGAGACATAGTCCAACGCTACCGTCCACGAGCGGCACGGTGGGGGATCCTCCACCGGATGCCGACGTCCCACGTGGTCGAGTTTCGGATGGTGCGCTGGTAGGACAGCACTGCTCCGTCGATTCGAGCGCGCCCGTAAGCCAGCGCCACCGGGCCGGCACCCGGCTGGGTTCAAGCGGGCGGCGGCGGAAGCTGGAAGATGAACCGATCATCGGGGGACCACGTGTTCTCGTCGTCGCGTCGGTAGCCGCGCAGCCACGCTTGACCGTGTGCGACGCGAAGATAGAAGCCTTTCGGATATTCGTAGCGTTTAGGCCAGACCGAGGATGTCCGCGCCTGACAGGGTCGTCAGGCCGTAGCGTTAAGGTCCCACGCCTCTGCGCAGCCTCCGTGTGCCCAGAAGCCGAGCGAGAGATCCAGCAGGGTGAAATGTCGGTCGTCCAGACCGTCCGTGGCCGCCCGGCGCAGAACGTTGACGTCCATCGATTTCCTCCGGTGCGGGACGTCTTTTTCCGGTACCGCGAGCACAAACGATGGCGAAGCAGGCTCAGCCAACGGCCTTACCCTGGCTTCGCGATCTTTGTGGTCAAGCTCTTCCTCTGAATCCCGGCGATGCTGGCCCGCGGTGCTCATACGCTGCGGGTGCGGGTTGCCGGGATGATCTCCAGTCGGAGTCGGCACGTATTCGGCCTCGCCGCCGGGGGAGAAGCGCCCTAAGGGTGCTGTGCGTTCTCGCTTATTTCTGCATAGTCCCTCCGGGACGTGTCCGAAACTAGGGCGTTTTTTCCTCTGGCTCCAGAGGACTGAGTCGCTGAGCCAGAACTCATAGGGCCACAAACGTCAAGGAGCTCTAACGAAAACCGCGACATCACTCTTGAGCGAGACGGCCGGTTCATGTCCGGTAGGCCTATTTCCTCCATGGACAGCTGCCGGTCAGCCGGTGCGGTGTCAGATAGGGGAGACTGTGTCTTGACGCTCAATCCGGTCGAATTGCACGACCGCTGCAGCGACACCGTCCTCAGCCCGAATCTCGGCTCCGAAGGCCGCGGCCCTGGACCGCATGGCCGTGTCCGCCAGCGTGTCGCTGAGCGCTGCGGCCAGCCGTTCGCTCGTGAGTTGGCGTCGCGGAATGGGTGTCGGTCCGGCACCCAGTGCCGAGACCCGGGCTCCCCAGAACGGCTGGTCCGCGCCGAACGGGATCACGATCGCCGGTATGCCCGCCCGCAGGGCAGCCCCCGTGGTGCCCGCGCCGCCGTGGTGCACCGCGGCCGCAACGCGGGGGAACAACCAGTCATGCGGGACGGCATCCGCCACGAACATGTCGTCGGCTTCCGGTATCGATGCCAGCCCGCCCCAGCCGGACAACAACACCGCCCGCACGCCGGCGGCACGCACGGCGGAGAGCACGCTCGCCGTGAACCGGGCCGGGTCCTCGCCGGTCATACTGCCGAACCCGATGCTCACCACCGGGCCCTCCCGGGCGAGGAACTCCTCGAGCGCCGGAGGCGGAGTCCAATTGGATGAGTCGGCGAACCAGTAGCCGGTGACATGGCGCTCGGTCCCGGGCCGGTTTGGCACCTGTAACAGCCGCGGGCTGAAGCCGTAGAGGACGGGCTGGCCGTTCGCTGCGGTAGGCGGTCCGCTCAGCTTGAGCACGGAGGATCGTGCCGACATCATGGGGCGCTTAAACGGCGTCCAGAGAGCCAGATCCGACAGGGTGTGGCCAAGGCGTCGCCCCGGGCGCCCGAGCCAAGTCGGCATTCCCGCGAACAGGACGCCAGGGTAGTCGCCAGTTGGGGCATCAACCGGCTGCAGGTGCGTGGGGATGAAGGGAACACCGAGCTTGTCGGCGACCGAGAGCCCGACGACCATGCCGCCCACTCCGCCGGTTAGCAGATCGGCCCCCTCGCCCGCCTCGAGCGTTTCCCTGGTCCAGGCCTCCATGCGGGTGGTCATTTCGCCCGCCACCGCACGCATGCTCGCGATCGGGCCGCGCTTGGACATCGACCCCACACGCCGGGCATCGGCCTGGGCGTTGCCCGAGAGCCCTGAGAAGGCCAGACCCCGGCTGGTGGCCATCGACGCGAAGTCCGCCGGTGCCACCACGCGCACGTTGTGTCCGGCCTCCTGGAGCCCGGCGCCCAACGCGATGTAGGGTTGCACGCCGCCTCGGGTGTCATTGGCTACGACGACGATGCGCACGCGGCTCCTTCGGACAGTGGGGCAAAGAGTGAACCGTAATGATACTTTAATGTAACGTCTATGATTCAGAAAGGCAACGCTTATGAGCGAACCGGCCTTGAACGAGGACATCCTCCGCGCTGCCGCCGAGGTTCTGGCCGAGCACGGGTGGCAGGAACTCACCCTGGAGCGCGTCGCCCACACGGCGGGATTGTCACGGGTGACTTTATACCGACGCGGCGTGACCAAGGAGAATCTTGTCGCGGCCCTGGCTGACCGGGCTACGCAGGGGTGGCAGTCCGCGATGTGGCCAGCACTCACCGGGCCAGGCAGTGGGGCGGAGCGGCTCTGCGCGGCGCTGCACGCCTGCTGCGCCGCCCTTGAGCTGCACCTTCCGCTGGTCGCCGCGCTCGAGTCATCCCCGCAGCCCGGTGTCGGCCCGGGTACACATCCGGGTCTGGGAGACCTGACCCCCATCGGGGGCCAGATGTCGGCCGCAACCACGGAGGTCTACATTGCTCCGTTCGAACGGCTACTGCGTGACGGCGCCGCCGACACCACCCTTGCCGAGCAGCCGGACCCGGCAGCTGCGGCCGTGTTGCTGTTCAGCATCGTGCCGGGCACCTATCTCCGCATGCGGACCGTCCACGGTTGGGAACCGGACCGAGCCACCGCACTCCTTAAAGACCTCGTTCTTCGCGGCCTCCTGCCCCGAAACGGTAGGTAGGACACGAAGACCACCGACGCCCTTAAGGCATACCGCGGTGCCTCCACACCGCGGGCGGGCATAATTACTGGGCCCGTCCTATGCGTCGGATCCAACCCATGCTGCCTGCTGCCGGAAGAAATCAGACTCTGCTGTTCCCGGCTCCCGCCGAAAACCCCTCAATCCCAGGGACACGGCTCAGAGCAGCAGTACCGTCGCAGAGTCACGAACCGCGAACGCGCCAGCGGCTTGGCCGCCTCTGGTCAACCTCCGCTTGTCAGGCCGTTCAGCGCCCAGTCCCTGGCCCTCATGGGGCGCTGGAGCGGCGTCTCTGGCAACCAGAGGACTGGCGACCCGTCACTGTACTTTGGGTTTTCCCGTTGAGCGATGCCCTCCATCTCATCCTGAGACAGGTAGCCACACCAGAGGCAATTCCAGCCATTTCCCCTCACGGCCGCGGAATACTCTTTGCACGTCTCACCGCACTTGCCACACAGGGCGGTCAAGCGCTCACGCCTCATAACATCTGTCACTTGCCGTCCTTTCTCCATGCGATCCACACAGCTGCTATCCCAACCCAGCGATAATTGCCAGTTAGGAGCTATGTCGCCACGCTAGAGGCACAAACAGCGGGTCAACAGGGGCTTAGGGCGTGTCTCCCAATTGGGTCTCGTCTGCTTTGGCATGCTTGAATCATGTCGCGTACTGCCGTCCTGACCGATGCCCAATGGGAGCGGATTGAATCCTTGATGCCCAGCTCCGACGGGAGCCGTGGGAGACCGTTTCAAAACCACCGGCTGATCGTTGAAGGCATCATCTACCGTTTCCGGGCGGGAATTCCCTGGCGCGACCTGCCGGAGACCTTCGGCCCGTGGCAGACAGTCTGGAAACGCCACCGCCGCTTCAGTGGCGACGGAACCTGGGACAAAATCCACTCCCGGATCCTGGCGGAGGCCGACGCGGCCGGGATGATCGACTGGGAAGTCTCCGTGGACTCCACGGTCAACCGGGCCCACCAGCACGCCACGAACCTCACCCGCCACACAGGGGGACCTGTCGAATTACATGAATCTGTTAGAGGAACCGCCTGACCACGGGATCGGCAGGTCCCGCGGCGGGCTGACAACGAAGATCCATCACCTCTGCGACGGCAAGATGCGCCCGCTGGTCATGCTGCTCGGTCCCGGGCAGGGCGGGGACTCCCCAATGTTCCCGCACCTGCTGGACTCCCTCAGCGTTCCCCGGCTGGGTCCGGGCCGGGCCCGTTCCCGCCCGGCCCGGGCCCTGGCGGATAAGGCGTACTCCTCAAAGGCCAACCGGGATCTTCTGCGCCGGCGCGGCATCCAGGCGGTGATCCCGGAACGCTCCGATCAGGAAGCGAACCGCAAACGCCGCGGCAGCAAAGGCGGCAGACCAGTAGGGCTGGACACGGAAGCCTACAAGCGACGAAACGTCGTCGAACGGTCCTTCAACATCTTCAAGCAATGGCGCGGACTCGCCACCCGGTACGACAAGCTCGCCCTGACCTACCGCGGCGGAGTCGTCCTCCGCGCCATCACCATCTGGCTCAAGGAATTAGGAGACATGCCCTAGTACTACAGTCGCGTTTATGGGGTATGTCCGCGGGCTTTGTAATGACTATGTCGTGCGCGGTGTTGGTGTTTTCGTCGCCAGGTTGAGTGTTCCAGGACGCGCTTTGGACTGGTGGTGCGGTGCCAGACGAGCCGGACGAGCAGCCGCCTGATTTCGGGCAGCGAGAGCCGGATCAGTTCCATGTCTCCGGCGGCAGGGCCCCTTTTTTGGAGCGGACCACAGTCAGGAAGGCCTGGGCGAACATGGAGAGGGTGATGTGGCGGTACCAGCCGGTGTATTGGCGCACTTGGTAGTGGTCCAGTCCGGTTTCCCCTTTGGAGGTTTGGAAGGTTTCCTCGATGGCCCAGCGGGCGCCGGCGATCCTCACCAGCTCGGCCAGCGAGACCCGGTTCGGGCCATGGCAGATGTAGTAAGCCAGATCGGAGGGGTCTTTCAGGGAGCGGCGGGCCAATAGCCAGTGTTCCCCTGTTTCGGCGGGTCCGTTGATGCGGGTGCGTGCCCAGGAATACCGGCGGTCGCCCTTGGTCCCGGCCCCGGCCGTCCGGGTCCGCCAGGCATTGGCGCGCAGCGAGGCGATGAGCCTATCGGCGCGCCATTGCTCGCCGATCCCGGTGGTGGGGGCGATGACGTTCTGGTTCATGGGAATCGCCAGCACGTAGTGCAACCCCTTGGCTTCCAGACGGCGGCGCAGCCCCGTGTGCTGCCCGTAGACCGCGTCCCCGGTGGCCCAGCGGGCAGGGATCCCGGCATCCAGGGCGCGGTCGATCATGTCCGCTGCCAGTACCGGTTTCGTGGCGAATTCCCGGGTTTTGGGGATCCCGGCCCGGGCGCATCTTTCCCGGTCATCGGCCCAGGCTTTAGGCAGGTAGAGTTCCCGGTCCAGCAGGGTGCGCCCAGCCGGGGCGGAGTACGTCAGGAACACCCCGATCTGGCAGTTCTCCACGCGCCCGGCGGTGCCCGAATACTGGCGTGCGACCCCGGCTGAGGCGGCACCCTTCTTGAGGAATCCGGTCTCGTCAATGATCAGGATCCCGTCCGGATCGCCCAGGTGGCGGTTGACGTAGGCATACAGGTCATCCCGCACGGCGTCCGGGTCCCAGTCGGTGGTCGAGAGCAGGCGTTGCATGCCATCCGGGGTGCCGTGCCCGGCGCGTTCGGACAGGGTCCAGGAGTTCTTGCGTTCCTCGTCCGACAGCAGCCCTCGCACATACCCCACAGCGTTTCGCCGCGGTTCGGACCGGGCAAACCGGTGCCCAATCAGATCGCCGATTTCTTCCAGACCTTCGGCCCACTCTTCTACGTCCGCCACACAAATATCATCACTCACCACCAACGATTAACAGGCCGCGAGCGGAAAGTCCGGTTAAACCGCCGATACAGCCAAAATTAAACGCAACTGTAGTACTAGTCCCTCACACAGACCGAGTGTGTGGATCTGATTGGGACCCTAAGAACAGCCTCTCGGCCAGACGCCCCATGAGGCACCACGGTGCAGGGGCTGCGGTTTCGCGTAAAAACGGGAAAGCCCCTCGTGCACTCGACCATGAGCTCGCTTTCCATCTGCGTCAGGGAAGCCACTACGTTGAGGACGAAACCGCCCGGAGGCGGTCGTGGTTTCGATCGAGTCCGTGAGGCTGGCAAAACCGCTGCCGCGTTCGTTCAGGCCGCCGGCGACATCCGGCAGGTCCGTCACCTTGCGGCCAAGACGTTCCAGCTTCCACGATGAGCGTGTCACCCTCCCGGAGCGTTTCCAACGCCTTGGCGAGGCCCGACCGGCCGGCCTTGGTGCCGCTCGTCATGTCTTCAAATATTTGGCACGTCCCGCACCCTTCAGGTCACCCCACCTGCAGATCAAGGTCATGTATCCGTGTTCGTCGAGCGCATGGATGTCCGGGATTCGTTGCACTTCGCCGTGCCCCCCGGCGCCGGGCACAGGGAACGGTTCAATGAAATCAAAGGTCAACAGGCCGCGAGTGGGCGGGCTGTTTCAGTGGTCGTCCTCACTGAGGTGAATACGATCCTCGGCTGAGGATTCACGGTCCGCTTTCGAATCGGCCCGGTCATGGGCCGCAGCCCGACGCTCACCCTGCCCGGCGTAGGTACTGTTCGGGTCTGTGAAAGCCTCCAAATCGGCGACCCGCTCCCGTTCATCGGCGACGGCGTCTCGTGCCGTTGCTTCATCATCCCGGCCGCTCGCGTCCTCGAGAATCTTCTGGGTCTTCTCCCCGCGTCGTACTCGGTCGAGATCGTCGGATTCGTCTTTAGTCAAATGGCACAGCTCGGATTGATCGTTAGGATCGCCACTGTCGGCGCCCGAGGTGGAGGCTCCCATGGGCTAAGCAAACACCACAGATAGCATTGTGTCGACCCGGCATTGCCGTATGGCCCACCCCCAACGGGTTTGTTGGGCCATATCCGCGCCGGGGCTATTGCGGTCCCGGGCTTGGCCCGGAGGCGTGCTCCTCTTGCGGGGCGTGGGCGCGCCGCTGGAGTTCGAATTCGACGAGCACGAGGAGCTCCCCGGCTGCCGTGGGTCCTCCGAGGTCCTGAACATGCCGCAGCGATTGGCGCAATTTCACCAGGTCGTCTGTCGGCATCATGGGCCACCGTCTGAAGGTATGGAATACCCTGTCCCGGCGTCCTGGCGCGGCCCTGTCGATCACGCTGCCAGCTTCGCTGTGAGGTCCGGACGGCGGTGCCCGGGACTGGCGTCCAACGGATGTGGGGAAAGAATTCGCACTCCGGAGTTCGTGAGCGTCCGAACAGCCTCAGGGTGCCCGGTGTGCAGCAGGTCCAGGTCAAGGTGAATGGCAAAGCCGGGCAGGACGCGGCCGGCGCGGCCCACTAAAGCGAGGACGGCCCGGACGTTGTTGGGGGTGAATCTTCCGGCGGATCTGAGCGTAACGGTCGTTGCGTCCATGTCGACGGCAACGGTGACGGCGAGTTTTGCGGTCATAGGGAAAGCGTCCTCTACGAAGCACTGACGGCCGCTCTCTTGACCTCTCCCAGAGTACCGGGATTGCTGCAGGCAATCTGTCTTTGTGCCGCAGGTCACGCGGTTGGTGCTGCTGGTCTGATCAGGGCTCTGCAACAAGAGCGAAAGGTGCCTCGCTGCGCCCCCCGGAAGGCCCTCCTTCATGAGGGCCCCGGCGCAGCATCTCGCTCCAGGAGCTCCAGGAGAGGGTGGGAAGGCCGTTTGACCCTAACTGAGGTCCATTGACCCGGGATAAGCATGGAAATACCGCGGCGGTGCGTTTCTATGGATGCGGTTGAAGCCGGGGTAGGTGGTCCGGGCAGGGTCTGGGTCTTCGCCCGGACCGCCGCACCAGCCGGGCCGCCTTGGGGTGGAGCAGTGCGTCGCGCCCCTCGAAAGGGGTGGATGCCGGGCTTGGGTTGAACCGTGTCATGAAAGTCATGACTAACTTTCAATCCCTTCCCAAATCCGGCTGCCGGATCCGGTTGTTGCCATCACGGGAACATCAGCGGAACCGGTACTGGCTTCGCGACAGGTCTGCGCCGGCCACGAGGCCGACGGCAGGGCATTTAGCGGAAAGCGGTCGACAAAATGAGCAAAATGCGTACTGCTGGCCGTCACACTGTTGCTTCAACTGGCTGGACCGGTTGGGTCCATTTCGCCGGAGTCATTCTTATCATCAACGGCTTTTTCAGCGGCTGTCTGGGTCTCGTTTCGCTCACCGGTCCCGATGCTTACTATTTGTCGACCCCGGGCGCCCTGTTCCTTTCCGATGCGCAGGGGTGGGGCTGGTGGAATGTGGCTCTCGGAGTGTTCTTGACCCTCACCTCCCTCGCGCTCATCTCCGGTGCAACGTGGGCTCGAATCGTCGCTGTCGTCGTTGCCGGTCTCAGCGTGGTCGTTCAGCTGATGCTCATTCCGGTGCAGGCGTGGTGGTCCGTCATCGTGATCGTCATCGACGTGCTGATTATCTACGCAGTCATCGCCCACGGCGAGGAGCTACGGGCCGGAGAAACGCCGCCGAACGTCAGCTCCTAAACCGGAAACGCAATCACCATCTCAGGCTGAGGTCGTCCGCGGGCCGGCGTGCAGGTGCAGGGTGACTCGTGGGATACGCGGTGCGTGTTGTTTGGAAGTGCGGGGAAGTCAGGGTTGTTGTTCAGGCATCGAACCGGGCACTTGGCGGCACGTTGCCGGAGAGCCCGAGCAGCAGTTCTTCGGCGACTTGGTGTAGTTTTTGGTTCCGGTGGTTTGAGGCCCGGGTCAGGATGGCGAAGGCTGCTTCCTGGCTGCAGCGGTTTTGGGCCATGATGGCTCCACAGGCGAGGTCGATCGTTGACCGGCTTGTCATGGCGGCTTTGAGGTCTTCGGCCAGGAGCTGTTCGGTTCCTATCCGGACGGCCAGGCGCAATGCGTCGCCGGCGATCCTGGCGAAGTTTTCGGCGATGGCGATGGCTGCCGGGGTGAAGGCCCCGGCGGCGGGCGCGAACAGGTCAAGTGCGGCCCAGGAATCTTTGCCGAGCTTGAGCGGGATTCCGAGGACGGCGTGGTAGCCGCGGGTTGTGAGTTCGCGTTGGAAGTCGGGCCAGCGCGGGTCGCGGTTGACGTCGTTGAGCAGGACCGTGGTGTTGGTTTTCAGTGCCAGCGTGCAGGGGCCGCCGCCGAGGGCCTGCTCGATCTGGTCCAGGGTGCGTGCTTGCTCGCTGCTTCCGGCGATCGTGATGGTGCGCCGGCGCCGCCGCAACGCCACGGCGCACTCGACCGGATGTCCGATGGCCGGGCTGATGGTCCGGGTCGCGAAGAGCGTTAGCTGGTTCAGGAACTCGCTGACGGTGCCTGATTCCGTGATGAGCTCTTGGAGATCTGAGACGGCGGATTCATCGGAAGGACTTGTCATGGCCCCAGAATACGACGCACAGGGCCCGTGTGCGCTGTCTTCCTGTATCGGATGGCTGTGGCGGATTCGCCTCCCGTCGGCCGTGAGCGGCCGGGACAGCGCGGGTCGCTCCGCGGGTACTCGTTCCGTGGTGACAGGCGCCGACAAATTCCTGGGGCCGCAGCGACGTACCCCATGGCATGAGCTGCGACGAGGGACGCGCGCTGCAGCCAAATATTGATCGCGTTAAGGGGTTTGGAGCGCCTTTGGCCTGAATTAATCGTATACGGGCCCTCGTGCCGCTGGTGGCCCCCGGCGTGGATTGCGGAAGATGGAAGGGTCGCCGTTAGGCGGTCAGCTAACTAACCGCTATCCGGGAGAACATCATGAGCACCCCTCGTCGCGCCCTCATCCTCGTCGACGTCCAGCAGCAGTACTTCAACGGACCACTCGAGATCCAGTACCCGCCGCACGAGGAGTCTTTAGCGATGATCGTGCGGGCTGTCGACGCTGCTGCCGCTGCAGGGATCCCCATCGCGGCCGTACAACACAGTGCAGGCGAAGGCGCACCGGTCTTCGCACCGGGCACACCGGAATTTGAACTTCACCCCGACATCGAACGCCGCAGGACCGATACATGGAAGGGCGTCATCAAGCACTACGGCTCTGTTTACGCTGACACGGATCTCGCCGGTTGGCTGCGCCGGCATGACATCGACACCGTCACCCTCGTGGGCTACATGACGAACAGCTGCATCCTCGCCTCGGCCGTTGAAGCGGAGTTCCTCGGCTTCAACACCGAAGTTCTCTCAGATGCCACCGGGGCCATCAACCTCGCGAACGACGCAGGGTTCGCCGACGCAAAAACAGTGCACACCACGCAGCTCACGCTGTTGAACTCAAACTGGGCCGCCGTCAGCACGACCGATGCCTGGGCCGATGCCCTTGAAGCCCGGCAGGCTCTGAAAAAGAGCGATCTCGGAAGCTCGGCAATAGCCGGGGCTGCACACCTGACCCGGGCATAGCCGGCTTTCCCGGCGGGTCATGGGGCTCTCGGCCGAGCGGACCATGAAGGGGATGAAGGGAGGTGGAATCGTTATGCGGAGCATGAAGACTCAGTGCGCCGTGCGGGCGTGCCCTGGAGTCCGTAACGGGCGCGGCCAGGACCAGTGTGCAGCTGCGGTCGATCTTCCCCGGCAGGGTCAAGTTTTTCAGGGCAAAGAAGCGCCGCACCCTGTCACTGCGGGGTGCGGCAGTTTGGGGGAGGCCTCTGGTGGGGAGAAATGGGGGTGTGGACAGTGTCCACACTTTGCGTCCCGGACCGGGCCGAACCGGTGCCGGACTGGCCCGGATTCCGTATGTTTCGGCGGGAGCCCAGTGTTTTCGCGGGCTGGAACCCGGTTCGAGCCCCACCTCGGGCACGTGTTTTCCCTGTTCAGGGGGTTCTTGGTCTCTTTTCGTGTGGAGTCGCCGTCGTCGGGATTCCCAGCGTCGGACGTCTTCGATGAATGACCGCGGGGCTGTTCAGTCGACGATGAGCCGGTGCGTGGTGCATCCGGCCACTAATCCCGTGGATCCGCGCATCGAGCGGGTGGTGATGGAGGCGACCGGCGACTACTGGAAGGCGGTGTTCTACCTCCTCGAGGTGCATAAAGGCGATCGAGGCTGGTTCCCGGGACATCGCGGACCGCCGTGCTTATCCTCAAACCCGGTCGGCGCTGTCAGCCGCGGTTCCGGGCCTTATTCACTATGCCACGGGCAATTTGATCAGTTCCCCAAATTCATTGGGGCCGGTGGGCAGCAATGAGCTGATCCATGATCAAGTCAATTCGGTTGTCCACCACGCGACGACTTTCAAGCTCGTCATGCCATTCGACTATTTCGCGCGCTCCCCGTTCGAAAGGTATGAAGTCAGCCGCCGCCCCGGCCACGGCCCGGATCTTGCTGTTGTCGAATATCAGGGAATGTGCCTTGTCCCCCAGCAGGGCACCGCCCCAATCCGCATCGACACCGTTGATCGAGTCCGAGGGTACGTGAACGATGCGAGCGGTCGCTCCTGCAGCCTCAGCCACTATTTCGTATATCCGGTTCCACGTCAGAACCTCATCTGAGGTGATGTGGTATGCCTCTCCCAATGTCGCTGGATTCCCGATCAGCGGTGTGAAGAACCGCGCGAAATCGGAATGGTGGGTCAGCGTCCACAGGGACGTTCCGTCGCCATGAACGACCACCTCCTTGCCTTGGCGCATCCGCTCGACGGCGGTCCAACGGCCGTCCAGAGGCATCCGCGTCGGGCCATACGTGTGCGAAGGACGCACGACCGTAACAGGGAAACTCTCGTCCCGGTATGCCTCGAGCAAAGTGCTCTCGGCCTCAATCTTCCCTCGGGAGTATCTCAGGAAGGGGTTCCGAAGCGGCGTTGACTCCGTGATCGGAAGCCGGGCTGGCGGTGTCTGGTACGCAGAGGCGGAGCTGATGAATATGTACTGGCCCGTCAGGCCGCGGAAGAGTTCAATGGCAGTCCTGGCGTGAGGGGCGTCGAATGCCACGAAGTCAACCACGGAGTCGAACTCTTGACCGTTGAGAGCTTGGCGCGCAGCGTCGACGTCGCGTATGTCGCCTTTGATTCTCCGGACTTCTTCCGGGATGGCACCCTCCAACTTGCCCCGGTTGAGGATTGTCACATCCAGGCCCTGTTCCACGGCACGGGTCACGCAGGCACTGCTGATGATACCGGTCCCGCCAATGAACAGAACGCTCTTCCCGTAAGGCATCAGGGCCCCTTCCTCTCATGCGGATCTGGCGCGTGCACTTGTGTCGTCCCACTGGCGGGGGACCCGCCTGGACCGTGGGCGCCGGGAGGTGTTTTGAAAGCGGCCCTCAAGTCCTTGCGGGTCTCACCCAGGTGCCGGGCCATGGCTTCCGCTGCCGCTTTACTGTCCCGGGCGGCAACTTTGGCGTAAATCTTGGCGTGCTGAGAAATTAGATCCTGAAGGTCTTGATGCGTGGCGCAGTGTCCGGAGATACTGGCCATTCGCCCTGCCCGGAGCGGTTCCTCCATGCCCTCAACTATGAGGCCTAAGGTCTTGTTGCCACTCGCTGTCGCGAGAGCAGCGTGAAATCGGACGTCGGCGTCGTTGAAGGACTGAATATCTGTGGCCGAATTCTTCATGTAGGTCAGGGCCAGCTCCAAGGCTGCGAGATCGGACTGGGTTGCATGCAGCGCAGCAAGCGAGGCCGCGTGCACCTCCACTGCCATCCTGACCTCCAACAATTCCAACAACCCGGAGGCGTCCCTGCGGACCGACGCCGAAAAGAAATCCCTCAAAGGGGCAGCGTTAGGATGTGCCAACGTCGCCCGGCGGCCATGGTTGATGTTCACGAGACCGCGGGCTTGGAACGTGCGGATGCCCTCGCGAACGGTGAGCCGGCTGATGCCCAGCTCTTCGGCCAAATCGGCTTCGGATGGCAGTTGGTCCCCGGGCTGAAGGACCCCGTCGAAGATGAGAGTCTCCAGGTACTGGACGGCAATTTCTGTCGCTGATCCTTGCCGACGCGTGGTACGCGACCCGGCCCGCCTAGGGGGCGGCTCGTTCTTCATCACCATGCCACCACTATTACAGAACCCTGACAGCCTGGAAAGACATCAGATAAGTAAGCATCATGGACGCGTTTGAAAAAGCTTTAGCGCAGGACTTCACATCGCACTTATGCCGATGTATCGTGAATCACATCAGATAACTGTTAGCGCTCACATTTCATTTCTGGGCGCTTCGCCAGTGATCACTTACTCCCTGTAGTTGAGAATCGGCGTGGCGCTGAAGCCACGCCGGAGAACGGAAGTCACATGCCTAAATTCGTTCGAGGCCGCTACCTGCCCCTTGCCCTGACTGCCATCGTGGCGGCTGTGGTACCGCTGGCCGCTTGTGGTGGACCCAGTAACCAATCGCCCGCCGGGCAGTCCTCGGCCCCGGTGGAAATGTGGGCCCGAGCGGCGACTGCCAGCCAGAGCCAGCCGCTGGTCGACGCGTACAACGCAACACACGACACCAAAATCCAGCTGACTGTTGTGCCGACCGACAGTTACATCCAGAAAGTAGGCGTCGCCGCGGGGGCGAAGCAGCTTCCCTGCCTGATGTCCTCTGATGTCGTCTACATGCCGAACTTTCTGTCCAAGAACCTCTTCTTGGACATTACAGAGAAGGTCAACGCTCTCCCGTACAAGGACTCCCTTGTGAAGGGGTTGATGGAGCTGGGCACAAACGAGGGCAAGACCTATTCCGTTCCCCACACAATCGGCATGTCCGCACTCTTCCAGAATGAGGTGCTGCTCGAAAAGGCGGGCATTGACCCCAAGGCCGAGATTACGTCCCTGAAGCAGCTGCAGACGAATGCCGCCAAGGTGGCAGCACTGGGTAGCGACATCAGTGGCTTGTACTACACAGGCAACGCGGCCGGCACCATCGCATTCACACACTTCCCGTCGATCTGGGCCTCGGGTGGCGGAGCGCTCTCGGACGACGGGAAGAAGTCGCTGCTAGGCGAGCAGAAGTCGACCGAGGTATTTACGATCTACAACGAGATGTTCAAGGCCGGGTCAACCCCCAAGAGCGTCATGAGCGAAACGGGTGCGACCCGAAACCAGGTCTTCGGCACCGGCAAGGTCGGCTATCTGCTGGGTAGCAATTCGGTGCTGCAGACGGTGAAGGAAACCCCTGACTTGAAAATCGGTGTGCAGGGCATCCCGGGCATCGAAGGAGGCCAGAGCACGTTCCTCGGCGGCGACGTCTTGGGGATTTCCAGCACGTGCGCGAACCCCGATGCTGCCTGGGACTTCCTGTCCTGGACCCTCACCCCTGAGGCGCAGGTGGAAGTTTATGCCAAGAGCAACCAGCTCACGGTCCGGACGGATCTGGCGAAGAACAAGTACACAGAAAATGACCCCAGGATCATCAAGGAGAACGAACTTGTCGCTAAGGGCAAGACGCCGTACTCGCTGAACTTCGGCCAGACGTTCAACGACCCAAACGGTCCGGCGCTGAGCGCATTCCGTGACGCTCTGTTCGGCGAGGATGCAACCAAGGCACTGAAGTCGGCCGAAGGCGCGATCAACTCTTCCCTGTCCCAATAGTCTCCGCCGCAATCAGCGTGGGCGGGACATCAGTGTCCGGTGTCCCGCCCACGCGAAAGCCTCGAATTAACAAGGAGCAACCCGCATGACCGCGGTGCAAACAACAACCGAACCGGTGAAGCAACAACCCGTTGCCGCCCGAAAATCCTTGAGGTTACGGCACGAAGGACTCATCGGAGCTTTGTATGCGCTCCCGGCGGGGGCCTTCGTCGTTGTGTTTTTCGTTCTTCCTCTTCTCCTGGCCTTTTGGATGTCGCTGAATAACTGGCCGCTCATAGGCCAGCCACGATTCAATGCCCCGGCCAACTACGAAGCCATTGGCCAGAACGAACTTTTCCTGAAGTCGATCTGGTTCACCATCAAATACACCCTAGTAGTCACTGCTATCTTCCTGACGGTGTCTTTGGGGATGGCGCTGCTGGTTCAAAACTCACGCCCCGGTGTGGGCTTCTTCCGCACGGCCTTCCTGCTGCCCTCCGCAGTGGGACTTGCCTCAGCTTCCCTGCTCTTTTACGCGATGTACAACAATGACTTCGGACCGCTCGGAGCCCTCTTCCGAACGCTCGGCCTCGCCGAGGGCGACCCCGACTTCCTCGGGACACCCGACAACGCCTTTGCCTCCACGGTTGCCATGGTCACCTGGCGTTTCGCCGGCTTCAACATGATCATCCTGCTCACAGGGCTCCAGGCAATTCCCCTCGACGTGTACGAAGCCGCTCGCATCGACGGAGCCAGCTGGTTCCAGCAGCTGCGGCATATCACCTTGCCACTGCTTAAACCGACCATCCTGCTGATTCTGATCTTGAGCATCACCGGATCGCTGCTGGCTTTCGAGCCGTTCTATGTCCTCACCGGTGGTGGACCCAGCAATAGCACCGTCACCATGGTCATCACCATGTTCCGCGAGGCATTCTCGCTTTTCAGTCTCGGAAAGGCGGCAGCCATTGCAATGGTGCTGCTCGTCGTACTGGTTGCAATCAACGCCAGCCAACTCTACTTCTTCCGGAATAAGGACCCAAAGTGACAACCTTCCTCGCCTCGGCCGGCAACCGGAAAAAAGTCGGAAATGCGGGCTTCTATACTGTCGCAGGTGCCCTTGCCATTCTGTTCCTCGCACCACTCGCCTGGTCCGGTTTCAGTTCAATATTCGGGCCAGACGCCGGCGGCGGAGTTACGGGATTCGGCACTGACAACTACCAGAGACTCATCCGATACGGAGCCGGCCTGGGAACCTACGCCACCAACAGCGTCATCGTCTCCCTCATCTCCGTCGCCGGGACCCTGACAGTAACCGTTCTCGGAGGCTACGCCCTTGCCCGGTTCAATTTCCCCGGAAAGAACCTGCTCTTCGTCGGCGCCCTGGCGATCCTGATGATTCCGCATCCAACCATCCTCATCCCCCTTTACACGCTGCTTGGGTACGCCGGACTGCAGAACTCTCTCGTAGGCGTCGCCCTGGTCATGATCATGTTCCAGCTGCCCTTCGGTCTGTTCATGATGCGCAATGCCTTCGAAGCTCTGCCCAGCGAACTCGAGGAAGCCGCTCTGCTGGATGGCTGCAACTCCTTTGGAGCGCTGCGCCGGGTACTCTTGCGGGCAGTCGTACCGGCCATGGTCACCGTCGGCATGTTTGCCTTCCTCGCCTCGTGGAATGAATTCCTGACGCCGCTGATCTTCCTCACACAAGGGCAAAATTTCACCCTTCCGGTAGCCCTAGTCAGCCTGCGCAGCGGCGAAATGGGGGCCATCGACCTCGGCGCACTACAAGCTGGAATCGTTGTCACGGCCATTCCCTGCATCCTCGTCTTCACCCTCCTTCAGCGGCACTACGTTCGAGGCTTCACTGCCGGTGCCGTCCGCTAAGCGATCCAGCTCCCCGCGGCTCCACATCCCAGACCCACCTAGTTTTCTGTCCAACACAATCAAAGGAACCACTCGGTAATGACCGCCACTCCCTCGACTGCCGCCCCCGTCCTGCCCCGATCCCGCTCCGTCTTGATGCCCCTTCCCATGACCACTGTGGCCATTACGGGAGGCTTCTGGGCAGAAAAACAGGCTCTAAATCGCGATGCGATCATTCCGCATTGCGACCACTCCCTTGAACGCGTTGGCTGGGTGGAGAACTTCCGGGCAGCCGTGCGCGGAACGCTCGAGACAGAGCGTGTCGGTCGCCTTTTCACCGACTCGGAAATTTACAAAACCATGGAAGCCATGGCCTGGGAAAACGCCCGCGAAGATTCACTGCACTTCCGGGCGCGGCTGGAGGAACTGGCCGGCCTCCTGGAAAAGACCCAGCAGGAAGACGGCTACCTGAACACCTTCTACGGCTACCCGGGCGGCCCGGAACGCTACAGCGACATGGATTTGGGCCACGAGCTTTACTGCTACGGCCACCTGCTCCAAGCCGCTGTCGCAGGAATGCGGGCCGGAGGCCCCGAAACCCTGCAGTCCGTTGCTGTCCGCGTTGCCGACCACATCTGCGACACCTTCGGTCCTAACGGCCTCCAGACCCTCTGCGGGCACCCCGAGATAGAGACAGCACTTGTGGAGCTCTACCGCGAAACGGGCGACCACCGATACCTTGATCAGGCAAAGATCTTCATCGACCGCCGTGGTCACCAGATTCTGGGCGACACCATGTACGGCGGGCGCGACTACTACCAGGACAACGTCCCAATTCGGGAGGCAGATGTGCTCGTCGGCCATGCTGTCCGCGCACTCTACCTCGCGGCCGGAGCGATCGACGTCGCCGTCGAAACCGGCGATGGTGAACTCTTGCAAAAGGTAAAGGATCAATACGACAGGACGCTCGAACGCCGCACATACCTCACTGGAGGAATGGGATCCAATCACCACGGCGAAACCTTCGGCGAAGACTTCGAGTTGCCCAGCGAGCGCGCCTACGCCGAAACCTGCGCATCCATTGCCTCCGTGCACGTTGCGTGGCGGCTGTTGCTCGCGACAGGCCAGTCCTCCTACGCGGACATCATTGAACGCACCCTGTTCAACAGCGTAATCTCATCCCCCTCTTTTGATGGGAAGTCCTTCTTTTACGTCAACACCCTGCATCGCCGGTCTCCTGGGATCGAACCCGAGCCTGGGGTCCCCAGTTTGCGCCGCACGGATGGAACCCGAGCTTCCTGGTTCACGACCTCCTGTTGCCCCACGAATATCGCTCGGACGCTGGCCAGCCTGGGCGGCTATGCCGCCACCGCCGACGACGCGGGGATCCAGGTCCACCAGTACATTGAGGGGACCATCTCCCATGCCATCGGTGGAAACCGGAACATCTCCGTATCGACGGAAACTGCCTACCCGGCCGACGGTCGCATCGCTCTGCGGATCACCGAAACAGACGGAGCCCCCTGGGCTCTCTCCCTGCGTATCCCGGACTGGTCCACCAGCCCGAAAATCAGCGTCAACGGCGTGCCCTTCGAGATCGCTCAAGGCGTCACCGTCGTGACCCGCCCATGGCAGAAGGGGGATACCGTATCAATTGACCTTGAGGTGGCCCCACGCTTTACGTATCCGGATCGTCGGATCGACGCCCTTCGGCGGACTGCTGCAGTGGAGTGTGGCCCTCTGGTCTACTGCCTTGAGTCCCCGGACCAACCCGACTTGGACCTGGATCTAGTGGAGCTCGACGTTAACAGCCCCCTGATCCCATCCGAGGATCGGGACCTTGCCCCTGGCTCGGCGTCAATTCGGGCCTCGGGTTTTGTAACCGAGGGCCAATCCGACGGCTTGCCCTACAGCAGTCAGCCCACGGGCCCGGTGAAAGTGAGAGCAGTTGAGCTGATATTCAGTCCCTACTTCCTATGGGCGAACCGTGGCCCCTCGACCATGCGCGTCTGGGTACCCGCTTCCGTCCACTAAGAACTAGCTGAGTGTGCCTCTGTGCTGGCGGCAGGATTATGAGCCAGCACAGAAGCGCGACTCTGGACGCCACTCTGGAGAGGACGCGAACCCATGGCCGTTGGACAACCGCTCGACCCCGCGCCGTTCGTGACGCACGGCTTTTTCACGGGCCCCCGTCTCCGGAGCAGCAGGATTTGGATGCCGTCCATTGCTGGCGGGGCTGCATCGCAGTCTCGGCAGTTTCAGGTCTTCAGTCCGACATATTTGAACGCCAGATACTACGCCGCGCGGGACCCTCTGCCCCAAACTGTCAGGGCCGCTTTGACCTAGGGCGCCGATGCTGTCGGGAACTGAACTGCTGCGCGGCCAGCCCAGTATGCGCGGCGGCAACGCCTTTTAGGCTAGCGCACCAGCCCGACCACGATGCTCTCCACCACCAAATTGCAATAGTCAACCGACAAGACATCCCATAGGGGAAGAACGGCGCCACAATGGAATTCCGATACTTGGGTAATAGCGGTTTCAAGGTCTCCGAGATCACGTTCGGCAACTGGCTGACCCACGGCTCACAGGTAGACAACGACGTCGCCGCCCAGTGCGTGCGGGCGGCCCTCGACGCCGGCATCAGCACCTTCGACACCGCCGATGCCTACGCCAACACTGCCGCCGAGACGGTCCTCGGTGAAGCGCTAAAGGGCGAACGCCGGCAGTCGTTGGAGATCCTAACCAAGGTGTTCTGGCCCACCGGCCCCAAGGGAAAGAACGACCTCGGCCTTTCCCGCAAGCACATCATGGAATCCATCGACGGCTCGCTCAGCCGGCTGCAGACGGAATACGTAGACCTGTACCAGGCGCACCGCTACGACTTCGAAACTCCCCTCGAGGAAACCATGCAGGCGTTCGCGGACATTGTGCGGCAGGGAAAGGCCCTGTACATCGGGGTCAGCGAATGGACCGCCGAACAGCTCCGGGATGGACACGCCCTCGCGAAAGAACTGGGCTTCCAGCTGATCTCCAACCAGCCCCAGTACTCCATGCTCTGGCGCGTCGTCGAGGAAGAAGTAGTTCCGGCCTCGGAGGAACTCGGCATCTCCCAGATCGTCTGGTCCCCGATGGCCCAGGGAGTCCTCAGCGGAAAGTACCTGCCCGGCCAGCCACTGCCGGAAGGCAGCCGCGCCACCGACGCGCACGGCGGCGCGACCACAATCAAACGATGGATGCGCGACGACATCCTGAGCGCCGTGCAGCAGCTCAAGCCGATCGCGGAGCAGTGCGCTCTAACCCTGCCGCAGCTTGCCGTTGCCTGGGTACTCCAGAACCCTAACGTCGCCTCGGCAATCATCGGCGCCTCGCGGCCGGAGCAGGTGAACTCCAACGCCAAGGCCGCAGGAATGAAGCTTGACGGCGACATCTTGGCGATGATCGACGACGCTGTGGGTTCTCTGGCCGAAAGGGATCCCAATCTGACCAGCTCACCTGCAACTCGGGAGCTGTAGCCCTACTAATGACTACAACAAAAACAGTGCAGGTACAGTCTTGCTGTCGGCGCGGCGGCTGGACCTTTCGAGAATTAGGATGCCGGCCATGAAGCTTGCAAATGCAATTGAAAGTGCTGTCTACAAGGGTGCCCCCCGAAAGCTACCCCGGCTTCAGGATGTGGCAGAACTCGCCGGAGTCTCGCACCAGACCGTGTCGAGGGTAATCAACGACCATCCCAACGTCAGCAAGGCCACACGCGACCGAGTGGAGGCGGCTATTGTCGAGCTGGGTTACCGGCGCAACACCGCAGCGCGGAGCCTGGTCACCCGCCGTTCCCAGACCATCGGTGTCCTGGCCAGCGAGCTCTCCCAGTACGGTCCAGCCAATACGCTGCTGGGAGTGGAACAGGCCGCCCGGAATGCCGGCTACTTCGTCAGTATCGCGGCACTGAAGTCTGTCAGCCGTGAGGCGATATTCGACGCCGTCGGGCACTTCATGGACCAGTCCGTGGACGGCATCGTGGTGATTGTGCCGCATTCTGACACGTTGCTTGCCCTGGCGGAACTTAAGCCCGGCATACCGGTGGTGGCTGTCGGCTCGCTCGGAAATGACGCGGTGAGCGGCGCCATGGTGGACCAGACGCGCGGAGCCGAACTCGCCGTCGGGCACCTAATTGAACTGGGCCATCGGCGAATTGGGCACATCGCCGGGCCTCAGGACTGGATCGACGGTTCGGCGAGGGCCGAGGCCTGGCGCGCCACCCTGCGCTCGGCCGGTCTTGAGGACAATCTCCTGATGACGGGGGACTGGAGCGCCAACAGCGGATACGAGATCGGGAAGCAGCTGGCTGCCGAACGCTCCGCTACGGCCGTTTTCGTGGGAAACGACCAGATGGCGCTGGGCCTGCTACGGGCGTTCAACGAGGCAGGTATCCGTGTCCCCGACGACGTCTCCGTCGTCGGGTTCGATGACCAGCCGGAATCGGCCTACTTCATCCCTCCGCTCACCACCGTCCGCCAGGACTTCGAGGAACTTGGTCGGCGTTGCTTGGGGATCATGCTGACGGCCATCGAGGACGGTGAAAGCGTAAGTACCACGGTGGTGGAGCCCGAACTGGTGGTCAGAGAGAGTACCTCGCCTCTCTGATCGAGGTACTTCCTCGGCTGAATCGTGAGCCAGTGTAACGAAGCCATAGGGGCGACAACCCTGTTAGCGCTCACGCTTGACTGGAAAAAGCAGCTCATCCAAAAGGAAAGCTCGGTATTGGAGGATTGATGGACGACACAGCATACGACGAAAATTATGTCATTGGCGTGGACTACGGCACGTTGTCCGGACGGGCCGTCGTGGTCCGGGTCCGGGACGGCAAGGAACTCGGCAGCGGCGTCTTCGACTACCCGCACGCGGTGGTTACCAGTGAGCTTCCGGAGGACACGGCGGGTGTCGGTGGCATCCGGCTTCCGGGCGAATGGGCGCTCCAGGTCCCCGACGACTACCGGGAGGTCCTGCGCCACGCGGTGCCCGCGGCGATCGCCGACGCTGGAATCGATCCGGCCGCCGTCGTGGGGATCGCGACGGACTTCACCGCGTGCACGATGGTGCCCGTCAAGGCCGACGGCACCCCGCTCAACGAATGGCCGGGCTTCGCGGACAGGCCGCACGCCTATGTGAAGCTGTGGCGCCATCACGCGGCGCAGGCGCAAGCGGACCGGATTAACGCCCTCGCAGCCGAACGGGGCGAGAGATGGCTGCCCCTCTACGGAGGGCTGATCTCCTCCGAATGGGAGTTCGCCAAGGGCCTGCAGCTGCTCGAGGAAGACCCGGAGAGCTACGCCGCGATGGACCGCTGGGTGGAAGCGGCCGATTGGATCGTCTGGGAGCTGTGTGGCAACTACGTGCGCAACGCCTGCACGGCCGGCTACAAGGGGATCTACCAGGAGGGCCGCTACCCGTCCGAGGACTTCCTGGCCGCCCTGAACCCGCAGTTCAGGGACTTCGTGTCCGCCAAGCTGGAACACACCATCGGCCGGCTCGGCGATGCAGCCGGTTACCTCACCACCGAGGCCGCTGCCTGGACCGGGCTCCCGGAGGGTATCGCGGTCGCGGTCGGCAACGTGGACGCCCACGTCACCGCGCCGGCCGCCAAAGCGGTAGAACCGGGCCAGCTTGTGGCCATCATGGGAACCTCCACTTGCCACGTCATGAACGGCGACGAACTGCGGGAAGTTCCCGGGATGTGCGGCGTCGTCGACGGCGGAATCGTGGACGGTCTCTGGGGCTACGAAGCCGGGCAGTCCGGGGTGGGAGACATCTTCGGCTGGTTCACCAAGAACGGTGTCCCACCGAACTACCATGAGGCCGCCGAGGCCGCCGGACTGGGCATCCACGAATACCTCACCGACCTCGCCTCCGGCCAGGAAATCGGTGAACACGGGCTGATCGCACTCGACTGGCACTCGGGAAACCGCTCCGTGCTGGTGGACCACGAACTCTCCGGCCTGGTGGTTGGCCAGACCCTGGCCACGAAACCCGAGGATACCTACCGGGCGCTGCTGGAGGCCACGGCCTTCGGTACCCGCACCATTGTGGACGCTTTCCGCGACTCGGGGGTTCCGGTGAAGGAATTCATCGTCGCCGGCGGGCTGCTAAAGAACAAGCTTCTGATGCAGATCTACGCCGATGTCACGGGACTGCAGCTCTCCACCATCGGCTCCCCCCAAGGCCCCGCACTGGGTTCGGCCATCCACGCCGCAGTCGCGGCCGGAAAGTACCCGAACATCAGGGTGGCCTCGGCCGCGATGGGCTCGGCGCCGGGCGCGGTCTACACGCCGATCCCGGAAAACGTCGCGGCCTACGACGAACTCTTCAAGGAGTACCGGACCCTGCACGACTACTTCGGCAGGGGAAGCAACGGCGTCATGCACCGGCTCAAAGCGATCCAACGCAAAGCCGTCCGGCCCCTCCATGACAAGGTCCTGCTGTCCGAAGGAGTGCCGGCATGAGCGTACTGCTGGAATCCATCGCCCGGATCCGACATGAAGTGTGCGCACTGCACTCGGAGCTGACCCGCTACCAGCTGGTGGTCTGGACCGCGGGAAACGTCTCCGCGCGCGTCCCCGGCCACGACCTGATGGTCATCAAACCGTCCGGCGTCTCCTACGCCGAGCTGACCCCCGAGCTGATGGTGGTCACGGACCTGTACGGCACCCCGGTCAGCTCACTTCCCGCCGGCGGCGGCGGCCCGGCCGAATGGTGCAACCCGGCCCTGTCGCCGTCCTCGGACACCGCGGCGCACGCCTACGTGTACCGGCACATGCCTGAGGTCGGCGGAGTGGTCCACACCCACTCCACCTACGCCACCGCTTGGGCCGCGCGGGGCGAGCCCATCCCGTGCGTGCTGACCATGATGGGGGACGAGTTCGGCGGCCCCATCCCGGTGGGCCCGTTCGCGCTGATCGGTGACGACTCGATCGGCCGCGGCATCGTGGACACCCTGGCCCGGTCCACCTCGCCGGCTGTGCTGATGCAGAACCACGGACCGTTCACCGTGGGCAAGGACGCCCGCTTGGCGGTCAAAGCCGCTGTGATGTGCGAGGAAGTGGCCAAGACGGTCCACGTTTCCCGCCAGCTCGGCGAGCCGCTGCCGATCGACCAGGCCCAGATCGACTCGCTCTACTCCCGCTACCAGAACGTCTACGGCCGCTAGGCCCAAAGACCAGGCCGCTAGGCCGCGAAACCGCCGTCCCTCAACCTTCCGCAGGAGAAAACATGAGCAATGCCAACAACACGTCCCTTGAGCACTACGAGGTCTGGTTTCTCACCGGCAGCCAGCACCTCTACGGCGAGGATGTCCTCAAGCAGGTCGCCGCGCAGTCGCGGGAGATCGCCGACGCGCTGAACGGTTCTGCTGACGTCCCCGTGAAAATCGTCTGGAAGCCCGTGCTCACGGACTCGGACGCCATCCGCCGCACCGCCCTGGAAGCGAACTCCGACGACGCCGTGATCGGCGTGACTGCCTGGATGCACACCTTTTCCCCGGCCAAGATGTGGATCCAGGGCCTGGACCTGCTGCGGAAACCGCTGTTGCACCTGCACACCCAGGCGAACGTCGAGCTGCCATGGGCGGACATCGACTTCGACTTCATGAACCTGAACCAGGCCGCGCACGGCGACCGCGAGTTCGGCTACATCCAGACCCGGCTGGGTATTCCGCGCAAGACGGTCGTCGGCCACGTGTCCAACCCCGAGGTCTCCCGCCAGGTCGGATCGTGGCAGCGCGCCTCCGCGGGCTGGGCGGCCGTCCGGACCCTGAAGCTGACCCGCTTCGGCGACAACATGCGCAACGTCGCCGTCACCGAGGGGGACAAGACGGAGGCCGAGCTGCGCTTCGGCGTCTCGGTGAACACCTGGTCCGTCAACGAACTCGCCGACGCCGTCCACGGCGCCCCGGAGGCCGACGTCGACACCCTCGTCGCCGAGTACGAGCGGCTCTACGACGTAGCCCCCGAACTGCAGGCCGGCGGCGCGCGCCACGAATCGCTGCGCTACAGCGCCCGGATCGAACTGGGCCTGCGGTCCTTCCTAGAAGCCAATGGGTCCGCCGCGTTCACGACCTCCTTCGAAGACCTCGGCACCCTCCGCCAGCTGCCGGGCATGGCCGTGCAGCGGCTCATGGCCGACGGATACGGCTTCGGCGCCGAGGGCGACTGGAAGACCGCCATCCTGGTCCGGGCGGCGAAGGTCATGGGTGCCGGGCTCCCCGGCGGCGCGTCCCTTATGGAGGACTACACGTACCACCTCGTCCCGGGCCAGGAGAAAATCCTGGGCGCCCATATGCTCGAGGTCTGCCCCTCCCTGACCGCCGAAAAGCCCCGGGTGGAAATCCACCCGCTGGGCATCGGCGGCAGGGAAGACCCCGTACGCATGGTTTTCGACACCGACGCCGGACCTGGCGTCGTGGTGGCCCTGTCCGACATGCGCGACCGCTTCCGCCTCGTGGCGAACGCCGTCGACGTCGTGGACCTGGACGAACCGCTGCCCAACCTACCGGTAGCCCGCGCGCTCTGGTCGCCCAAGCCGGACTTCACCACCTCCGCGGCCGCCTGGCTGACCGCCGGGGCCGCCCACCACACCGTCCTGACCACCGCCGTCGGGATGGACGTCTTCGAGGACTTCGCCGAGATCGCCCGCACGGAACTGCTGACCATCGACGACGGCACCACCCTCAAGGGCTTCAAGAAGGAACTGGCCTGGAATGCCGCCTACTACAAGCTGGCCGGCGGGCTGTGACCGAGTACGGGATCCGGGCGGGGGACTACAGTGCCGTCATCATCGCCCGGGGCGCCGCCGTCCGACAGCTCCGGCACCGGGGACGGGACCTGATCGTCCCGTTCCCGGCCGGAGGACCCAACCCGGACTTCCGTGGCGTTCTCGTAGCGCCCTGGCCGAACCGGATTCCCGACGGCAAGTACACCTTTGAGGGCGAGGACTACCAGGTACCGGTCAACGAACCCGGCCGGCAATGCGCCTTGCACGGCTTCACCCCGGAGCTGGACTGGAGGCTGGAGTCCCGTACGGATTCCGCCGTGGAACTCTCGTGCGCCATCTTGCCGGCGCCGGGCTACCCCTTCGCGTTATCGATCACCGCCCGCTACCGGCTGGACGGCGACGGCCTGCACACGACAGTCACGGCGGCCAATACGGGGGACCAGCGGGCACCCTACGGTGTGTGCCCCCACCCCTACCTGCTGGCAGGTCCCGCACCGCTGGACTCATGGACCCTGGAAGTCCCCGCCGCGACGTTCCTTGAGGTGACACCGGACCGGCTGCTGCCACTTGCCACCCGGCCCGTCGCAGGACACGAATACGACTTCCGCACCGCCGGCGTCATCGGTTGCACCGCGATCGACCATGCCTTCACCGACATCGTGTTCGACGGCGGCGGGCAGGCGCGCGTCGCCGTCCGGGACCCCGGCGGAACCGGCGTTGGCATGGCCTGGGACCGGCGCAGCCCGTGGCTCCAAATACACACCGCCGACAAGCATCCGCCCATGCCCAACCGGCTCGGACTCGCCGTCGAACCCATGACCTGCCCCCCGAACGCGTTCAACAGCGGCCAGAACCTGGTGCAGCTCGAACCCGGCGCCACCCACGAAGCTTTCTGGCGCATCTTCGCCGTGTGAGGGCGAGGACTTGGCGCGCGACTAGGTCACGGTAAGTGTCTCCGAGGCAGGCCTTGGCAACAAAGCCAGACCCGCCGTGGATCGCCGGAGCCACAGTGAGCCGCACCACCTTTTGAAATCACTCCGGAGCAGCCTGACAAGAAACCCGCCCAAGATCCGCTTCGTATGTTGTCCCAAACAGTAAACCCCACCCACGAGGAAGAATTTATGATGCCCGAGATTATTGCAGCCGATATCCCTACCTTGACCCTCAACAATGGCGTGAAGATCCCCCAGCTCGGCTTCGGTGTTTTTCAGGTCCCGCCGGAAGAGACTCAGCGCATTGTGGAGGATGCCCTGGAAGCTGGTTACCGGCACATTGACACCGCTGCCGCGTACCGTAACGAGGCCGGTGTCGGGGCCGCCATCGCCGCGTCCGGTATCCCGCGCAAGGACATTTTCATCACCACCAAGCTACGCAACGGCGAGCAGGGCACAGCCCATGATGCGTTCCAGAACAGCCGCACGGCCCTCGGTCTCGACTATGTGGACCTATATCTGATCCACTGGCCTGTACCGTCCCAAGGACTGTTCACGGAGGCCTGGAAGTCTATGGAAAAGCTCTATGCCGGCAGCGAGATCCGCGCAATCGGGGTGTCGAACTTCCTCGATACCCACCTGGACACGCTTCTCCAAGCCTCGGATGTCGTCCCGGCGGTCAACCAGATCGAAATCCACCCGAGCTTCCAGCAGCGGGATCTGGCGGCCAAGAGCCGGTCGTTGGGCATCGCCGTTGAGGCCTACAGTCCTTTGGGGCAGGGCGGCGACCTAGGCGCAGCCACCGTGCAATCACTGGCAGCCCGGCAAAGTGCTACTCCCGCCCAGATCGTGCTGGCCTGGCATCTCGCCCAAGGCACGATCGTCATCCCGAAGTCTTCCGATAGCGCGCGCATGCGGGAAAACCTGAACGCCGCGGCGCACACGCTCACCCCGGCCGAGATAGCGGAGATAACAGCCCTGGAGTCCGGGGCCCGCGCCGGCGCTGATCCCGCCGTTGCCGCGCACAGCCAGCTCTAGCACGTTTGCCGCCACAGCGCTGGAACGGTCCCATTCGGTCTCGGACGGAACCGTCTCCGGCCTTCACCGCCGATTTCTGGACCCGGCAACAAAATGGGTAGAAATGAGGGTGTGCACAATGTGCACACCCTGGGCCTCGGATCGGGTCGTACTGGTGCCGGACTGGGCCGGATTGCGGAGGTTTTCGGGGGAGTGGCGGAAAATCAAGGGCTGGAACCCGGTTCGAGTCCCACCTCGGGCACAGTGTTTCCGCAGTTCAGCGGCTTTTTGGTGTTTTTTCGTGTGCACATTGTGCACACTCCCGCCTCTGATCTGATGTTCCGGGGTGTGTGGGGCCCCGGAAACGGCCTATTTGGTTGTGTGGGGGAGCGGCTGGCTACGGCGGGCCGGGTACCGCCCCGCGGGGTCTCTGCTGGGAGTTCATCCTCCTTCGTCCTTCCGTTGGGTTTTCGCGTTCAACACATCATGGTGGCTAGGACCGCTTACAACATGACGTGATGATTATTCTGTTGATCGACCCAGTGTTGCGGTCTGTCTGGAATTTTCGCTCTGATACCCGTTCATCCAGGAACGCGGGGGGAACGGCATGACCTGGCAACTGATCCGGAGCTGATCATGAGGTCGGTGAGCTTGGCCAGTCGGTTGGCGGGCTGGCTTCCAGGGCTGGTTGGAGGAACTGGTGGGCCTTGCTGCCTCTGCCTTCCCACCAGTTAACCCGCCGCCGCAGCCGGCTTCTGGTATCCGGCGTCGCTGTCCTCGCAGTTTTGGCGGTGGGAGCTGGCTACGTTGCCCTCAATCAGATCCGAACGATCTCTGCCTCCGCCGGCGTCAACGCATGCTGGGCGAGCAGCGCGGCGACGACCCAGACCGGACCTCTACCGATCACCTGTGCGATCGCAGCGGTCGTTCGTGGATACTCGGGCGCATCAGATCAGGAGTCCGGGTCAAGTCCGGTGTCGTGGTGTTGAATGTACCGTTTTAGCCCCGGGACGTTCATACGGGAATCGGCCAACCCGGGAAACACGGCGATCATAGTCTGGAAATTTTGGGTGGCGCTTGCGCCGGTGGGGGACCGGCTTACGGGACGGACCTGCCGGGGACGCCGCGGCGTCTGCAGATTGGATAAGTTTTGCAGGATCATCTTGGAGCGTTAACCTGCTCGGGACTCTGCGACACCGACGGGTCGAGCAGCCATCGCTTCACGGAGTCCGGAGGCGCATGTAACTATGGGACGTGGTCGACGAAGAACTCAGTGGAGCGTTGAGGGCCTACTCCGAGGCTTGTTATCAGTACCATCACGACGCGATGCTCCGGCGCGGTGAGGCTGTGCTGTCAGCGAAGGAGCGATTTTTGGCGGCGGTCGGCTCCGATCGAGGTCAGGAGTTGTGGGCCACTATCCGTGCGTTGCAGGCTGAAGCGGACCGTGTGCCTGACCCGGGCGGACCGATTTCCAACTATGTTGACGCGCTTCGTGCTTGGGCAACTACCCATCCCGAGGTCGACCCCCGCGAAATGGGCGCAATCACCTCCCCCTTGATCCGGGATCACCGGTAAGACACTCTGGCTACTTTGACGATGTGATGGTCAATATTCCGCTCGAGGATGATATCCGTGGGTAACGGCATGCAAGCGACCCAATCCATGTCACTTTCCCCTCCACTGGACGAGTAAACCCCTCTTTGGTCTACCAGATCGGTGAGGGATCCCTGATCGTGCATGTCTAGGTAGCTGCTGGATCGTGAAGTGATCCTGCCTCAAGCCGACGCGCGAAGTTCGACAGTGCGTGGCTTTGGAGCTTGCGGTCTGCGCCAAGTGCTGCGGCCGCCGCTACCTGCAGGGGTAGAGATGCGCGGTACACCTTCGCTCGCGCCAGCACGTCTGCGTCCACAATTTCCCCTACTTTGGACGCGCCGTAAAACCCGATGAGGGGAGCAACATCGATAGCAGGGTCCCTACGTGTCAGGCTGGAACGGTACCAGGGGCTCAGAGCAAGTCCGTTTAATCGCGTGGGGCGAGATCCAGGAATCCAGTAATCATGTCCAGTCCAGTTTTGAGTGCAGTACGCGAAGATAGTGCTGTGAGTAGCAGCAGTAGTAACGGCAGTGGTTCCGGTCCGCGGGCCGGTGGTCCGCGGCCTCGCCGGTCGTTTACCCCGGTCCAGAAGCTTGAGTTCCTGGCCGCGTACGAGAGCGCGTGTCAGAACGGTGAGGGTGGTGCTTTCCTTCGCCGGGAGGGTCTGTATTCCTCGCAGATGTCTGAATGGCGGCGGTTGCGGGACGCCGGGGTCCTGGCCGGGAAGAAGGCCGGGGAATTGATCGGGAAGCTTTCCGCGGACCAGGCCGAGAACGCGCGTTTGCGCCGCCAGTTAGAGGTGAGCGAGAGCCGGCTGCAGACGACCGAGGCAGCCTTGGAACTGATGGGAAAACTACATGCGTTCTTAGAGAGCGCCTCAGAGGATATGCCGGACGGGCCCCGGTCCAGGAAACGCTGATGGCCACGTACCGGTCGATGCTGGAACTGAAGATCCCCTCCCGGAGGGCAGCATTCTTGACGGGTGTTTCCCGGACGACCGCGAACCGGAAACCGGCCCCGCCGCGGGACCATGTTCCGGTGGTGCCGCAGAACAAGCTCAGCGCCGCCGAGCGCGCCGGGATCCTGGCGGCGCTGAACTCACCGGAGTTCGTGGACCTGGCGCCCATGCAGGTCCATACGAAGCTGCTGGATCAGGGAATCTATTTGGGTTCGCTCTCGACGTTTTACCGGGTGCTGGAGGAGAACAAGCAGGTCAAGGAACGCCGCCGGCTGGCCAAGCACCCGCCCCGGGCGGTTCCTGAACTGGTCGCCACCGCCCCGGGATAGGTGTTCACCTGGGATATTACAAAGCTCGCGGGCCCGGTCAAGGGCAAGTATTTCGACTGCTACATGATGGTCGACATCCATTCCAGGTTCATCGTCGGCGCGCACGTCCACGCCACCGAATCCGGAATGCTGGCCGTGGACATGATGAAGGAAATCTTTGGCATCCACGGCATCCCCCAGGTCGTGCACGCGGACCGGGGAACGTCCATGACATCCAAAACCGTGGCGGCGCTGCTCTCGGATCTGGAGGTCACCCGGTCCCACTCCAGGCCCCGGGTGAGCAACGATAATCCGTACAGTGAGTCGCTGTTCAAGACCCTGAAATACGGGCCGGAATTCCCTGAACGATTCGCCTCAGTTCACGACGCCGGAGCATTTATCAGCGGTTTCGTGGATTGGTACAACCATCACCACCAGCACTCCGGAATAGGTTTCCACACCCCGGCGAACGTCCACTACGGCCACGCCGCCGCCGTGGCCAAAGAACGCTCGGCAACCCTCGTTGCCGCCCGCGCGAAGCACCCCGAACGCTTCACCACAGCCACTGACCCCAAAATCCTCGCGCTCCCCGGACCGGCGTGGATCAACCAGCCTAATGAGACCCACCAACAGTCAGCCGCCTAACTCCCGTTGGTACCGTCCGGCTTGAAAAATTCCAGAACTGTGGTCAGGGCGCCGATGGCACCCGCAAGGGACAAGACAGCCACGGCAGACAAGACGATCCTGACCCAGCGTTAGCTTCCCAGAAGCCTGAGAACGGCTCAGCATTGCAGGGCCGTCAATAGGAGAACCAGTCCCATGCTGATCGAGTACAAGTTGCGGTCAAGCGGTGGTGAGATACGGCCCGCTAGACTCTCTTCATGCGCAGAACGTGGGCACGAGGCCCCGACGCCGCTGGGAGGGAGCGCGTACTTATCCTGTCAGCAGGGGTAGGAGCGGGGCACAACAGCGCCGCGGCTGCGGTGCAGCAGGCGTGTGCCGCGCGCGCCGACATCGACGAGGTGCAGGTGCTGGACGTGCTGCAGGTGAGCAGCGTTCTCTACCGCACACTGCTGGGCAAGGGTTACTTCGTCCTGGTCGAGGACTTGCCCTGGCTGGTCGAGTGGGGCTACGACATCAACGACCGTCCGTTCCGGCGCAGGGGCCCAGTAGACCCCTGGACACGGGTGAACGCTCTTCCGGTGATCGGTGCGATCGAGCGATTCCGGCCGACGGCGATCGTGTGCACGCATTTCCTGCCAGCCCAACTGCTGGCGTCACTGCTCCTTCGCGGCGTGATTGACGCGAGGACCGCCGTCGTCACGACGGACTACGACTTCCAGGGCCTATGGCTTACGGGCGCGTTCCACGCGATCTTCCTGGCCAGGGAGGAGGGGCGGGTAGAACTGATGGCGCTGGGTTTGCCCCCCGACCGCGTCGCGGCCACGGGCATCCCGATCGCCACCCAGCTGAACGTCGTGCCTGGGCGCGATGCAAACGAGCCCCCGATGCTGCTGATCTCGGCGGGCGCGACTGGCGGCGACTATGTCGTCTCGGTCGTGCGGCAGACGCTGCACATGCGCTCGTCCTTCACGGCCACGGTCGTGTGCGGACGCAACAATGCGCTGCGGCAGCGTATCGAGCAGCTGGTGGCGCCCGCTGGCGACCGCTACCGCGTGCTCGGCTTCACGGCGGAGATGCCGCAGCTGCTGCGCCGCGCCGACCTGTTTGTGGGCAAGCCGGGCGGGCTGTCGGCGTCGGAGTGCATGGCTGTAGGGCTGCCCATGGTGCTTGTGAACCCCATCCCGGGGCAGGAGGTTCGCAACGGCGATTACCTGATGGAGCAGGGGGCGGCGGTCCGCTGCAACACTCCCGCGACGATCGGCTGGAAGATCGACGAGGTGCTGCGGGAGCCGGGTCGCCTGCAGCGGATGCAGGCGGCGGCGCGCAGAACAGGCCGCCCTGACGCTGCGGCGGACGTGCTGACCGGACTGCTGGACGGGCCGTCTCGTCCCCTGGTCGTGACACGCGCAGCGCAGAAGACAATCCTCGCCGAGAGCGAGCGGCGCGTCGTTGCGACCGATCTGACGGGACCCTCCTCGCTGGTCCGCGTGGTCGACTCGGCTGCGGGTAGCACGGTCGCGCTGCTGCGAGCCGAGGAGCTGGGAGATCTGCAGAAGCGGTATGCCACCCCGAACGGGGGTCTGGTACTGCGGCGCGGCCACGCGCTCATGCCGCTCAGGTGGGAGGAGCGGCGGCTGCTCCGCGCCATTCTTCGGGGGGACGACGAGCTGCCCATCCGCGTCGAGGGGCCCTCGCCACCCCCTCGCATCCTTCCAACGGGACCGGCGGGAGACGACCCCTAACGACCTCAGGCGGGCCGGCCGTCCGAGACGCCTCCCTCGAGCAGGGCCCAGTCGCCCGTGCGGGGGACCAGCGCCGTGAGGCCGGATCGCGCTGCAGCGTGGGCCCCGCATCCAGTGTGATCCGCACTGTTGTCGCCGCACCGGCCCGCAGCGTAACCTTCCGGAAGCCCTGGAGCTGAGCCATGGGCCTGTGGATTGATACGTCCGCGGCGTAGACCTGAACGACGGTGGAGCCCTGGCGGTCGCCGGTGTTCTACGAGCACGTCCGCGCTGCCGCCCGCGTGGTCGAACCTGTGGTCCAGAAGCCGGTGTTTGATCGTCGTGTAGCCAAACCCGAACCGGAACGGGAACGCCGTCGCGTGTCCCTGGCCGTCGAGCCGGCGTTGACCCCACGGTGGCAGATGCGCGGCGTCCGTTGGCAGCATAAACGGCAGCCGTCCGCCGGGCTCCGCACCGCCGGTCAGCACGCTCGCGAGCCCGCGGCCGCCCTCCATCCCGCCGTACCAGGCGAGGAGAAGCGCTGGCACGCGGTCCCGCCACGCCTCCGTGGGGATCGCGCTGCCGCCGATCAGCACGACGACGGTCCGAGGGTTCGCGGCGACGGCCGCGCGGATGAGCCGGTATGCCGGCCCCGCCCACGGCACGGGGTCACCGCGATTGGAGCGTGGAAAGACGAGAAATGACAGCCTCATCGCCGAATGCCGGCGATGGCTCGACGAACTAACGCCAGCCCCAGGCTGCCAATCGAGTGCCCCCATCCCTCCGGACTATTCCGGAGGGGCCTACAGTCGATGGAAATCTAATTGGGGGACACCGGCAGCTAAAAGGAGCAAATCCGTCTCTTCAGTACTTCACGGAAGACACGGATTAGATCCCAAGGGAATGGACGGCCGAACCCACCTGACTGGCTGCGCACAATCGCCAGGGCACCGACAGGAACGGGTTATGCCCAAGGGGGACGGTTTTGAGTTGCGCGGAGGGCTCCACCGCAGTCCGTGCCAAGGAATCGACCGGCCTTCGTATCCGGCCGCTCCGTTTGCGTGTGCCTTGGTGCCGTGGCCGTTTGCAGGCCTACGAGAGCTGCGTATACGTCGAGAGCATGAACACGGCCGTCGACACTGTTAGGGCGAGGGTGGCGAGGGTGATTGCCCAGGTAATTACCGAGCGTTCCCCGTAGTGGATGAGGCCCACCAGTCCGAGTGCCGTTGCCGCCGCTGCGGGCGCTATGCATGCCTGGCCGAGGGAGATCCAGACCCATGTGCTGGACGGATTCCCTGTCATGGGCAGGAGTGTGATCCAGGCGGCGAGGGTCGCCAGCACGGTGATGGCAGCGAAGAGCAGGCTCCAGCGCCCGGAGGCCGATCGGGGGGTGATTGCGAGGGACATGTTTTCTGCCTAGGGGCGTGGTGTGAAGGTGCTGATCAGAACGGCGAGGTCAAAGAAGGCAAGTTGCGCCGGGGCGGCGACCAGGGCGACCGCCGAAAGCACAGACCGGTCTCGATAACTGACGATTGCCGCCAACGCCAGGGCAGGTCCGGCCATCACCGTCGCCGGCGTCAGGACCGCCCAGGGGCTGAACCCGAGGGCCAGGAAGGCTGCCAGGAACCCGGCAGCCCACCAGCCTGCAGAGGTTGTGGGCAGGAAGTGTGTCGGCGCTCCGGCGGCACGGAACGCCGCGAGTATGCCGAGCACGGCCGCCGCGACGAGGGCAATGGTCCCGGCGGACAAGAACACGTCGGGGGTGACGGGTGCCTGCATGGCCACCGATATGCCTATCGAGGCCACAGCCATCAGCGCGGCCGATATAGCGAGAAATGCGAGGGCCCAGTAGCCGAGTACGGTGCGGACTACCCGCTGTGTTCGCGTCTGGGAGGCGACCGCAGCGGCGGCACTGAGAATGAATCCGGTGACAACGACGGCTGCCCAGACCGCAAGGCCGGCGGGAGGAGGCCCGGTGGGGAGTAATGCAACGGTGAGGGCCGCGATGAACAACACCACGGCCGTTCGGGTGAGCCAGAGAACCGCCACGGCGTGCCTGGCGGTAACGGGGGACTTAAGCGGAACTGCCATCGAAGGCTCCAAAAGGGTCGTGGGACTCTAACCGCGAGACGAAGAATCTTAGGGTCGGAACAAGTGCGGAGACCGCTGGGGCCAGTATTGCCGCACCGAGATGTGCGGAGGTAGGGCTTCCCGCTCGTTCTCATCGCTTGCGAGCCCTTACTCTCAAGGGTAGGCATGCCTCATTCGGTCCGACCTAGGGACAAAGGCCCGCCTCGCGTCACGAGAATCAACCTGAGTGCAGCGGACTTCTGGCGCTGATGGTGCAGACCACTTCTGAAACCGACACCAAAGATGGCGACACCGCAGGCGAGGTCGCAGGTGGGGGCGGGCCGTTGGTGTTGATACCGGGAGCGGTGTGATTCGCGATGGCTTCAATGGCGTCCGGCGGATTCGTTGGACCCCGGGGAGGTGCCGGCCCAGGATGAAAGGTGCCCCGCGCTGGGGAACACCGTCATGTCGGCTTCGGTTTCGGCGATGAAGACCTCGGCGATGGTGGTGCTGAATCCCGGGATGCTGATTAGGAGTTCCAGGGCGGGACGAAAGGGCGCGATCGCCTCCTCAATCCTGGCGCTCAGGTCCTCGATGTCGGCGGTGTGGGCGTAAATCCGGTGGAGATACAGTTCCGCCCTGTTGCGGTGGTGGCTGGTGAACCGGCCGGTCAGCGCATCGGTAAGCTCGGGGTTCTTTGATCGCATCCTTCTCTGGGCCAGCTCTGCCAGGGCCGCCGGATCGTCCTGGCCTTTTATCAGTGCCTGCCTCCAGGCGTTGGATCTCCCGGGTCCGTTCCCGGGTGATGATGGTCCTGGCCCGGGTCAGGTCCCGCAGTTCCCGGATCGGGGGCGGTGGCACGAAGGAGGCCCGCACCAGCTCGTGGGCACCCAGATCGGCCAGCCAGGCCGCGTCGGAGACATCGGTTCTGCGTCCCGGAACGTTCCTGGCATCGCGGGCGTTGACTAGGACCACGATCACTAGCCCCGGCATTACCGCCGGGGACAGTTCGTGACAAACGCGCGAAGTTGCGCACAGGAAGCCGTAGGACATCGTCCCAGGGAATATCCGAAAAGCAGGGTCTACCCTGTCGCCGTGCCGGGAGTCATGATGGAAAGGATCCGGAGGAGAGTAGGTCAGTGATGGTTGATCGGGATGTGCTGCGTCAGATCACCGTGGCCGTGGCGGTGGGCGGAGGCTTCCTCGTAGGGGTTTCCGGGGACTACGGGGACGCCGCGGCCGGCCCCAGTCTGGTGGTGCCGGCCAACTACGCCTTCGGCATCTGGGCACCCATCTATGCCGGTCTCTTCAGCCACGCCGTTTACCAGGCGCTGCCGGCCCGGCGCCGGGATCCGGTGCTGCGCCGTACCGGGTGGGCCACGGCGTGCGCGGTCGGCCTGTCCGGGTTCTGGGTGTGGGCCCAGGACATCCCGGGCTTGGAGCTGTCCTTGATCGCCGTGACCGTTGCAGCTGCCGTGACAGGCTACATCCGGGCGGCACCCGTCCAGAAAACCGAGGTCGCATCGGCGCGCGACCGATGGCTGGTGCGAGCCCCGCTGGGCCTGTTCAGTGGCTGGATCACGGTAGCGACGGTGGCAGGCGGCGGTGAGGCCCTCCTTGCCGCCGGTATCAGCGCCCCGGGCGCCGAAGCCTGGAGCGCGGCGGCGCTGTTGGCTGCGGGCGGAGTCGGCGCCGCGGTGGCGTGGCTGCGGCCGGGCTCCTTGGCCTATGCCACTGCCGTGACCTGGGGGCTGGCAGGGGTCGCCGTGCGGATCCTTCCTCAGCATCCGGTGCCAGGTGCGGCGGCGCTACTAGCCGGAGCCGCCGTGGCGGCGGCCGGGGTGGCCGGCGCACGACGGCGCCGCACGGCCAGGATCGAACGGCAAGCCGGGACGGGAACTGCCGCTCAAACACTATAAGGGGCTACTGCGATCCTTCGACGGCACGGCGGGTACCGCAGCGGGCGGCTTCGAGACAACGGCAGCCACAACTGCAAGGAAACCTCCCTGCACCGCAACGACGAAGCCATCGTTGAGACGAACCACCGCGACGTCAACGCCGGTTTCGCACAGCTTCTTCATGAGATGGCCGGGATGGAGGTGCTGGCCCTCGAATTAACGAAATGCCGGGCCTTGCGGATCATCGGGTCCTAATCTGCATATGCTGCAATTGGATCACTTCTACTTGGCATAGGGTCCACTTTCAGTTGCCGGCCGCCCGCCATTCGAGCACCCCTTTGCTAGGGAAGGCGGACGTTGCGGTCTGCTCCGCTGCGTTGTTGGTGGTGCGTGCTCACTTCGTGGAGGGCCCGGGCCGGACTCGCTCATGTTCTCCATCGAATTCCATCAAGGCGGCGCTTCCTTGCTGTCCCGGCCGGTGCCGGACGGCCAAAACATCGAGGGCGTCGGAGACAGGGCGATCCTCATCGTGCGGTCGGATCCGGGCGGATCGAAATCCCTCCGACCCCCGAGCGACGTACCGGTCACGTACATATCCCTCATGGTGGCCCGGGGCCAGGACATGACCATCTTCACTGCACAGATCCTCATCACCCCGACCGGTCCCTCAGCCGAGCAGACCAAGGACAAGCTCATCACTCTCGTCAGGGGGATCGACTTCTGATCCGGTCCGTGCTTCGCGCTCTGGGACGCGCTTAATGGAGGAGGATCCAGATGCAACGAAAATTCAGGAGGTCCGGGCGGAGGCGCCCCTGTTCGGGCCGGTTATGCGCGGCCGCCGTGTTGGTCGCAGGACTGTTGATCCTGACGGCATGCGGATCCGGTAAGCCCGCCGATACCCCGTCGCCCAGCACCACCACCGCACCGCCCAGCAGTATTACCCCCTCGGCGGAGACCACCGCTAGGCCGCCGAAAACCTTTACCGACCAGGAACTCATGACAATCAGCAGGAGAGTGCTGGAGCAACACGGCGGAAGAGTGGAAGACACGGCGCAGGCGCGCAAGTCCTACGCCTTGATGCCCTCGCCGCCGGCGTCTGCTTCTGAGTCGTCCGTGTTGGGTCCGACCGAGCCAAGCGAATGCAACGTATTCCATAGGTCGTGGCAGCACGAGGCGCAATTGGATCCAGCCATGGGTTTCGCGCTGGCCGAGATCTTCAACCTTGGCGATCACGGAGTCGGGATGATCCTCTTTGATGTGCGAAGCGCTCCCCGGGAGACTCTCGCCAGAGCCGACTTTGAATACAGCCAGGAGCTAATGGTTCGCTGCGCCACGTTCGACCAGACACTTTCCTCAGCTACTGGGCCCCAGAGGTCACCATCCAGCTTCTCCCTGGTCCGGACATCGGTGAGAAGGCCTACGTGACCAAGGAATCCTTCAACGAGAACAGCGTTGGGATGGGGCTGCGGGTCCTTGTCGGAACGGTTTCTCTCGACATGGGATTCAACACGGGGCCGATAAGCGAGGAAGAGGGCCTCAACCTGATGTCGCAGATCCCCTACGTGTCAGGCTGGAACGGTACCAAGGGCTCATAGCAAGTCCGCTTAATCGCGTGGGGCGAGAACGAGGAATCCAGTAATCATGTCCAGTCCAGTTTTGAGTGCCGTAGGCCAAGATGGTCCTATGAACAGTCCCGGACCGCGTTCTGGTGGACCGACCCAGCGACGGTCGTTCACCCCAGTGCAGAAGCTTGAATATTTGGCCTCGTACGAGGCGGCATGCCAAGGCAACGAAGGGGGTGCGTTCCTGCGCCGCGAGGGCCTGTATTCCTCGCAGATGACTGAATGGCGCCGGCTCCGTGATGCAGGCGTTTTGGCGGGCAAGAAGCCCGGGGAGACAATCGGGAAGCTGTCGGCGGAGCAGGCTGAGATCGCGCGGTTGCGCCGCCAGCTGGGGGTGAGTGAGAGCCGGTTGAAACGATCCGAGGCAGCCCTGGGAATCATGGAAAAACTCTCGGCGTTCTTAGAGAACGCCATTCAGGAATCACCGGACGAGCCGAAGTCCAAGAAGAACTGATGGCCGCCTACCACGGCCTGCGCCAACAACAGGTCCCCACCCGGCGGGCGGCCTCCCTGACCGGCGTCTCACGCACCACGGTTTACCGCAAGATCTCACCGCCCCGGGAGGCGGCGGCGGTGACGCCACCGAACAAGCTCAGCCCTGCCGAGCGGGCTGCGGTGTTGGCGGTGTTGAACGCCCCCGAGTTCGTGGACCTGGCCCCGATGCAGGTCTATGCGAAGCTCCTGGATGCGGGCGTCTATCTGGGTTCATTGTCAACGTTCTACCGGGTGTTGGAGGAGAACAAACAGGTCAAGGAACGCCGCCGCCTGGCCAAGCACCCTCCCCGGGCCGTTCCCGAACTCGTGGCCACCGCCCCGGGCCAGGTGCTGACGTGGGACATTACGAAGCTGGCCGGGCCCGTGAAGGGCAGATACTACGACTGCTACATGATGGTCGACATCCACTCCCGCTTCATTGTCGGCGCGCACGTGCACGCCAGCGAATCTGCGGTTCTAGCGGTGGAGATGATGAAGGAAATCTTCGGTATCCACGGCATCCCGCAAGTGGTGCATGCGGATCGGGGGACCTCGATGACGTCCAAGACTGTGGCCGCGCTGCTCTCGGACTTGGAGGTCACCCGGTCACATTCCCGGCCCCGGGTGAGCAACGATAATCCGTACTCAGAAAGCCTCTTCAAGACCATGAAATACGGGCCCATGTTTCCCGAACGCTTCGCTTCACTTGGCGATGCCAGGGCCTTTATCAGCGAGTTTGTGGACTGGTACAACCATCACCACCAGCATTCCGGGATCGGCTTCCACACGCCCGCGAACGTCCATTACAGGCTCGCCGCCGGCATCGCCAAGGAACGCTCCGCAATCCTCGCCGCAGCGAGGGCGAGACACCCCAACCGCTTCACCAAAACCACCGACCCCAAAATCCTGGCCCTGCCCGGGCCCGCATGGATCAATCAGCCCAAGGAAAACACTGAACAGTCAGCCGCCTAACTCCCGTTGGTACCGTTCAGCTTGAAAAATTCCGATCGCGCAGCAGTTTGTCGAGGAGATAAAGAACCAGTAGATGTAACCAGCAAGTGCCAGTTCGTCTGCTGTTGGCGCCTTTGAGTGGCTGGCCCTGTCGCCACCTTTGGATCACGGTGTCCAATTGGGCTTCTTTGGCAGGGGCCAGCTTGCCGGCTCAGTAGTTCCCCTGTCGTTGTTCTGACACACCACCCTCGGCCGGTACTCGAGACGGAAGGCGGAACAACCTTCCATTTCGTGGACGCCGACCCCGTCTCCGCGCTCAAGCAGGCCCGCGCCCTGGCCGGTGACCTCGACGTCCGGATCGGTGGGGGTCAGCACGGTTCGACAGTTCCTCGAGGCCGATCTGATCGACCACATGCATCGTCCTCGTGCCGATCATCCTGGGCCGGGGCGAACGGCTCTGGGATGGACTCGAAGGACTCGAACAACGCTTCGACATCGAAGCGACCCCTTCTCCATCCGGAGTTCTCCACCTGATTTTCACTCGCCGCACCGCCCGGTAGACCGACATGGGAGCGACCGCCCGTGGAGGACCGTCTTACGGGACAGTCTGACCAGTTGAACTTCCACGAAGGGCGAGGCAGCATGCCCGACGCGTCATCGTTCCAGGCGGCCGACCGGCTCTGCCCTACGTCTTATCTTTCTGCTATTTCTACCTACACCAGTTCTGGCTTATGGTGATATGCACCACACGATTACCGTGCGGGAATTAAAGGAGACTCTCATGCTGCTCTGGATAGCCATCATTATCGCAGTTCTCTGGCTTCTCGGCCTGCTCGGCAACATCGGTGGCGGGTTAATTCACATACTTTTGGTTATCGCCGTGGTCGTCTTGATCCTCCACTTCGTTCGCGGCAGGTCCCGCGCCTAAAATACAAAACTGTGGTCCGCCCCTGCTGGACAGCGAGGTGGGAGCTGCCGCCGTTCTCGGGCAAGGCCTGCAAGTCGCCTGACCCGACCGACAGATGGCTCTGTACTGACGAACATGCCAGCCACCCGACGGTCGGCCAGCCCTGAGGCGGGCGCAGAAATCACCGGCAGCCGCTGACCTGGCCAGCTGCGCCGTTGTGCCTGGCCTGGTCGTTGTCATCGCCGCTGCCACCTGCGGCACCGGACGCGGACCGAAAAAAAGGGGACCAGATGCGCGGTTCTCTCATTAAACGGCGGTGTATTGGAGCGCTGATAACCCTCCTTTCGTCGTTCTGGGAACTCGATGGGTTCGGCCGTGCTCCCGGGCAGAGGGTTCTGGTCATACGCGGTTCTATTCTTTCCGCCACGAGATGTACGAAGGAGGTGCAACACCATGGCGGACGTTGATTCACAGTCTTCCGCTGTCCCTGATGTTGGTGCTCAGTCGAGGCCGAGCCCCGGCCAGGGCTCGGCCTCAGTCGAGGCCGAGCCCCGGCCAGGGCTCGGGCATGTGGGTGACACAGGGCGGAATGACGGCGCGGATCAGACCGGCTTCCTCCATGCCGGCAGGGTTGCGGCCCTTTTGCTGTTTGTTGCATCACAGTGGTCAAAAAAGGGTGTGCACAATGTGCACACCCTGGGCTTCGGATCGGGTCGTACTGGTGCCGGATTGCAGATTTTTTCGGGGGAGTTGCGGTTTTGCAAGGGCTGGAACCCGGTTCGAGTCCCACCTCGGGCACGTGTTTTCCCTGTTCAGGGGCTTTTCGGTGTTTTTTCGTTTGCACATTGTGCAGACTCTCGCCTCTGATCTGATGTTCCGGGTGTGTGGGGTCCCGGAAACGGCCTATTCGGTTGTGTGGGGGAGCGCCTGCCTACGGCGGACCGGGTACCGCCCCGTGGGGTCTCTTCTGGGTGTTCATCCTCGTTCGCCCTTCCGTCGGGTTTCTCGCGTTCACCACTTCATGGTGGCTAGAACCGCGTACAACATGATTTGCTGATTATTCTTTAGATCGGGCTAGGGCTGCGGCCGGTCACGGTTTTTCCCTCTGGTACCTGTTCATGCAGGAATGCGGAGGGAACGGCATGACATGGCAACCGATCCGGAGCTGATCATGAGCTCGCTGAGCCTGGCCAGTCGGTAGGCGGGGCGGCTTCGAGGGCGATTTGCGGGAACTGGTGGGCCTTGCTGCCGTGGCCTTCCGACCAGTTAACCCGCCGCCGCAGCCATCACTTTTCCCGTCACCGCCGCATCCGGCCTCGTGGTGAACGGCACAGCTGTCCTCGCTGTTTTGGCCGTGGGAGCGGTGCCCTCAATCAGGCCACTCTGGGAGGGTAACGATGCGGTGGGCTAGCCATGGCTGCCCTGGTCATTGGATATGGCATAGCCGCAGTGGCATTGATCAACATTCTCGGATTCATACCTAACGTGGTTCAGCAGCAGTTCTCGATGCCGGGTTCCCGCCGGCGAGTATGCGGGCGCCGGGGGTTTTTGGCGGCCTGCACCAGGCGGGTGGCGATGTCGAACTGGACCTGGTTTTGCGGGGGACGAGAAGGCTGTTCTCGTCTAGGCCCACGCCTATCGGCGTGTTCGGGGCGGCTCCGGTTAGGGCGTCACAGACCCAGAACCGGGTCGGCTACTTCTACCCTCGCGACACTGGTCGCCGACGACGACCACTCCAGGCTGCCCGAGAAGCGGTTCGGCACGGCCCTGCCAATCGTCAAGTACCGCCCCTAGCCTGCCCCGCAGCTCCCGGCCCCTGAAGCGATCCGGGTGGCCGGAGGGAATCTACCAGTTGTAGTCCAGGAATTTGCCGTCCAGAGTGATGACGACCCGGTCTCCCGCCGGGTCCTCACGGCGCTGGATGTCGACTTTGAAATTGATCGCGCTCATGATGCCGTCCCCGAATTCTTCATGAATTAGCTCCTTGATCGCGGGCCCATACACGTTGATCGCTTCATACAGCCGGTATAGCGTCGGGTCCGATGGCACCGGCGAATCGAAGGAACCGCGGTAGGGCTGCATCTGCAGGGCCTCCCGGACCTCCGGATCCAAAGCCAGCAACCCCGCGACGATTTCTGCTTCCCCCGCCGTCAACGCGTGCTGGCCGAGCAACGCGGCAACGACCCAGACCGGATCTTTGCCGATCGCCTCTGCAATCGCGGCCCAGGACACTCCCGACCGGAACTGTGCTGCCCGCACGATCTGACCGGCATCCCTTTTACTGACAATCGGTTCCATGACTGATCCTCCCGTAACGCACTAAATTGTGGCTGTGACAGGTTTATATGGCCCCGGCAGGACGGTTATTTCTGGCCCCACTTCATGACTCGCCGGGCACCTGTGGCGGTTATTTGTGGCCCCACCTTCAACGTTGGATTCATCACTGGATGGATGCGGCGGAAGGCTGGTCTGGATGGAGTCGAGAGTGGAGTTGTTCGCGCGGATTCGAAGGGACGCCCGGGTTGAGGGCCTGTCGGTTCGTGCGTTGGCGGTCCGGTACGGGGTTCACAGGCGAACGGTAAGGCAGGCGCTGGATTCGGCTGCCCCTCCGGAGCGTAAACAGAGGCAAGGCGTGTCCTGGAGGCTGGAGCCTTTTAAGGGCGCGATCGATGCGATGCTGATCGAGGACACGACGGCGCCGCGGAAGCAGCGCCATACTGCACGCAGGATTTTGGCCCGGCTCATTGAAGAGCACGGTGCGCAGGAGCTGTCGTATTCGACGGTGCGTGATTACGTAAGGGTCCGTCGGGCCCAGATTGATGTGGAGGCTGGCCGCCGGGTTGAGGTGTTCGTTCCTCAGGAACACGCTCCGGGTGCTGAGGCTGAGGTGGACTTCGGCGAGGTCTATGTCGTGCTGAACGGGGTGAAGACGAAGTGTCACCTGTTCATTTTCCGGTTATCGCATTCGGGCAGGGCCATCCATCGGATCTACCCGACCCAGGCCCAGGAGGCCTTCCTTGAAGGGCACATCGAGGCCTTCAAGGTTCTGGGCGGCATCCCGACTAAACACATCCGCTATGACAATCTCAGCAGTGCTGTCACCGCTGTGGTGTTCGGTCAGGGCCGGCAGCGCCGGGAGAACGACAGATGGGTGTTGTTCCGTTCGTTCTACGGCTTCGATCCCTTCTATTGCCAGCCTGGTATCGCCGGGGCCCACGAAAAGGGCGGGGTTGAGGGTGAGGTGGGCTGGTTCCGCCGCAACCGGCTTTCACCGATGCCGGTTGCTGACTCCCTGGACGAGCTCAACGACCGGATACGGGCGTGGGAGGCCCAGGACGAGGACCGGCGGATCAATGACAGGATCCGCACGATAGGCCAGGACTTCGAGATCGAACGGCCGTTCCTGGCCCCCTTGCCGCCTGAGGAATTCGATCCGGGTCTGGCGCTGAGCCCGAGGGTTGATAGGTCCTCCATGGTTACGGTCAGGATGGTGAAGTATTCCGTCCCGGCCCGGCTCATCGGCCGGAGGGTCCGTGTCTCGTTGAGGGCATCCGAGGTTGTGGTGTTCGACGGCCGCACCGTGGTGGCGAGGCATCAGCGGCTCGCCGCCCGCTCCGGCCAGTCAGTCCAACTGGACCACTATCTCGAGGTCCTCAAAACCAAACCCGGTGCTCTCCCCGGCTCCACTGCCTTGGCCAGGGCACGGGAGTCCGGGACGTTCACCAGCGCTCATGAGGCTTTCTGGGCCGCCTCCCGCCGGGTTAACGGCGACGCCAACGGGACCCGCGAACTCATCGACGTCCTGCTCCTCCACCGGTCCATGGATGCCCGAGACATTCACGCTGGAATCAGTGCGGCGCTGGGAGTGGGCGCGGTCAGCGCAGACGTCGTCGCGGTCGAAGCCCGCAGACATGCCACGGCATCTTGCCGGGGTGGAGCCAGTTCCGATCGTCATCCCGGTGCTCATGCTGAAGAGAAAGTGCAACGGGTTGTCAGTCTCACCCAACGCCGCTTTATGGACCCCGCCGCCGTCATTGCCGGGCTGCCCCCTGATGGCCGGCCCCTACCCTCAGTCCGCGCCTATGACGAGCTGCTGGCCAAACGCTCTCAACACCTCGAAGGAACCGCGTCAAAGGAGAATATGTCATGAGCCCGACCGCACCGGCGACCACCATCACCCCAACCCTGCGCCGGCGGCGCGGCCTGACTGAGCAGGCCGCGGTCGCTGCTGTGGACCAGGCCTGCCGCCGGCTGCGCCTGCCCACGATCCGCGGGGTCCTCGATGAAGCCCTATCCGTCGCGGGGAAGGAACAACTCTCCTACCAGGGCTTCTTGGCCGAGCTGCTGCTGGCCGAGTGCGACGACAGGGACCGCCGCTCCTCGATCCGCCGTGTGAAAGCCGCGAGCTTTCCCCGGGACAAGTGGCTCGGGGACTTTGACTTCGATGCGAACCCGAACATCAACCCCGCGACCATCCACACCCTGGCCATCGGGGATTGGGTCCGCAAAGGACAACCCCTCTGCCTGATTGGGGACTCCGGGACCGGCAAATCCCACCTGCTCATCGGACTCGGCACCGCCGCCGCAGAGAAGGGCTACCGAGTAAAATACACCCTCGCCACCCGGCTCGTAAACGAACTTGTCGAAGCCGCCGACGAGAAGGTCCTGGCCAAGACCATCGCCCGGTACGGCCGGGTGGACCTGCTCTGCATCGACGAGCTTGGTTACATGGAACTGGACCGGCGGGGCGCCGAACTACTGTTCCAGGTCCTCACCGAACGCGAGGAAAAGAATTCCATCGCGATCGCCTCGAACGAGTCATTCTCCGGCTGGACCAAAACCTTCACCGACCCGCGCCTCTGTGCAGCCATCGTGGACCGCCTCACCTTCAAGGGCACCATCATCGAAACCGGCACCGACTCCTATCGCCTGGCCCATGGCATCGCGCGTAAAAGTTCGGAACAGGCGAACAACCCCGCTGCAGGAACCCAAGGTCCCCGCAGAGGTGAATCCGACCTCATGCCACGGGCGCCTGCAGGCACTGGATAACTCACCACGAAACTTTCCCCAAAAGTATCCGATACGGCGTCCGCGTGGGGTAGTTTGATCGCTATGTTGACCGGATTCAAGAATTTCATCATGAAGGGCAACGTCGTAGACCTTGCCGTCGCCGTCGTGATTGGTGCCGCCTTTGGTGCCGTAGTCACGGCCCTAGTCCAAAGCGTTCTCATGCCGTTCATCGCGGCCTTGGTCGGATCTCCGAACTTCGATAGCTTCGCCGTCGTGACCCTCAACGGAAACGACATTAAATTCGGTGTCCTGCTCACAGCAATTGTTAACTTCGTGCTCGTGGCGGCAGCCATTTACTTCGTCATCGTCGTGCCCATGAACCACATGATCGAGCGCCGCAACCGGCGCCTCGGCATCAACCCGGACGTCAAGGAAGAAGCGGCCGAAGACCCCCAGATTGCCCTGCTCACGGAAATCCGGGATTCCCTACGGCAAGACCGCAGGGCCTAATCAAGTCGGCGGACCCAAATCCACCAAAATCCGCTTTCAGGGCTAAACCGCCGCCCAATCGCTTCGGCACGCTTACGTTCCGCAGAGCGATGCTCCGATAGCGTGTCTCCCAGCGGCGCAGGGATAAATCCCGGCGTTCGTGCAGCCGCAGGCTGGCTGTGCTTGTTTTCCGTCATCGATGAAAGGACATGAAAAGTGGCTGTTTCGATTGAATTGGGCAAGGCATTGGACAACGCCTACGAGAACTCGACTCTGGACGAGGTCCTGTCGGCCCCGCCCTCGGCTCTTGCCGGCCTGACCGAAAAGCACGACGAACTGCTTGCCGGTATGGGAATCAAAACCATCCGCGATCTGGGAAGCAATAAATACTTCGCTACGGCAGGTGTACTGGTCGCACTCTCCGGCAAGGTCGGGTAGTGGGTCTGGACTGTTAGCGCGTCTCACTGAAAAGGTCCGGCCCGGCGCACGCCAGGTCGGACCTTTTCCATTCCAGAATGGATTTCTCCCACTCAAGAGATCTGACATGCTAGCAACGACGGCGCCCCGACTCCATACCCCCGACCGGCATCTGCCGTTCCCCGGGCGATACAGGAACCCTTAGCCAACCGGTGCGAAAACCGTCCCGCGAGCCCGAGACCCACAACAACGTTCCGTGAACCTGGGGCCACTTTCAATCGCCCCTCTGGGGCCAAAAATACTTGACACAATCAAAATTGAGCGGTAAAGGCCCAAAGGCTCTCAAACCGAAGGCCTTTGGTCAAGACGGTTTGAATGGGTCGGCCGCTGGAGGACCGCCCTTCACAAGCGATCGAGTGCAAACGGCCCTCGATTCGTTCGGCGGCATGAGTTATTGAAACAAGACGCCGCCGTCGGCACGGGGCACCTCTCGGAGAATCAGGCGCTCCAATTGCGCGTCACACCTCACGAGGCTCACGAACTGAAACCAGGGTCTCTGCCCGCCCGGCCCTCGCGTTTTGCGGCGCGGCGGCCAAAAGCGAAGCGATTCTGCTGTACCGCGACTTACATTTCCGTATCCGGTGCTCCCGCCTGCAATTCCTTGAGCCTTCGCCACCGGCAAGGCCGCTCGATCCTTCTCTTCAGGCCTCTGCCACTAACAGGGAAAGCCTCATCCGGGATTTCCCTTCTCTTCCGCCTTGAGCCTGCTTGCAGGGCCTACCTGGGTTACCGAACTCATTAAACCGTTCAAACGTAACGCTAGTTGAACGTCGAGGCTGCGGGCCGGTTCCTTCCACCCGGGGCCGATGAGCGCGGTGATTCGTTCCAGTCGCTGGTAAAGCGTATTCGTGTGGATGTGCAATGCGGCACACGTACGGGCGTGGTGTTGCGACAGGTCCAGATAAGTCGTTAGCGTCGCCGCAAGGTTTCGCCCATACTCGTGGTCGTGGCTGAGCAGGGGACCGACTGACTGTCTGACGAAGACGGCAAGCTGATTGCGACCTGCGTGGCTGAACACCGAGCGATAGATGCCGAGCTCCGACGCGACCGCGATGTCGTGCGAACGTCCAAGTGCGTTGAGCATTGTCGTGGTCTGCTGCGCTGCCTCGTGGGCCGTTCTCACGGCCCTAACGCCACTCATGCTCGGTGCGATGCCTATTGCCCCGGGATAGTTGCCGTCCGCGAGGCGTTCAATGCACTGCTTGACCCCCTCCACCGGTGTCCCGGGCAAGAGTACAACGATCTGCTCGGCGTGCTGTCCAGACCAGCCGTGGAATTCCTGACTCAAGCGGAAGGCCAGGCGGCGTGCCTCCTCTGCGTCATCGGTTCTGGGGTCCGACGACAAGACAACGACCGCTGACACTTTGTCGATATCGATGCCCACGGATGCCGCGTGTCGGGCCACGCTTTCTTCGTCCGCCTGGCTCCAGAGCAAGGTGTTGATGAACTCGCTGCGAGTGCGAATCCCGACTTCCGCAAGCGAACGCTCGGAGGCGACCATGAGGGCGACGGAGGTCGAGCCGATCAGGAGCAGCTGCACGGACACCTCGTCGAGCGGTGCGTGGCTTTCAGCGACAACGCAGCCGCCATACCCGGCCGACAGCAGGACAGGGATGGCGACACCGGGGGTTGATTGTGAGCTGGCTCTGAGCGGAACGGCGGATGTTGAATTGGCGAAGAGAGATGAGAACTCGGGATTTTCGGCATTTTCGAACCTCACTGGCACCCCGACGGCGTGTTCAAGCTCGTGGAGTATGTCCGTGAGACGACCGCCGCTGATCACGATCCCGGTGAGTCTCTCCCGCAGATCGAATGCACGCTGGCGCGTGTCATTTGTCTTCTTCAGGGCTGCAATGGCGCTGCGCAGGGCTTCGGCGGTGCGTTGTTGGTGCTCGAACAGTGTGGCATTGCGGATTGCCACAGATGCGTGCGCGGCGAGAGAAGCCAGGAGTTCGATCTCACGTTCCGTGAACTTACGGGGGCTGCGGCTGGCGGCTAACAAAACCCCGAGGGTCTCGTTGCCCACAATTAGGGGCACGCCAAGGATTCCGCCGAGATGTTCACTGGATGCGGCATCGTCTACATGTCGAAGGTGCTCGATCATGCTGTCCTTCAAGTAATTCTCGGTCCACAGCGGCTTCCCGGCGCGCAAAACTTCGCCGCCAAGGCCTTGGCCGGGGCCGATTTTAATTCCCCCCAACACTGAACCCATGGAGCCGTCCGAGACTTCGATGCGCAGGCTGTCCCCTTCATGACGAAGCATGAGGTAGGCAACGTCGGTGGCGAGGAAGCGCCGGGCTTGCATGGCGACCTCCTGCAGCACTTCGCGTGGTTCGCGCAGGGAGGCGAGCTTGCGGGCAAGGTCATTGAGCACAGTGAGTTCATCGGCGTGCTGCCGGCGCTCCGAGAGCCGGTTAATGATGGCCAATACCTTCCCGGTTTGGCGCTCAATCTCCTCCTGCGTGGACTCCGGTGCTCCGTCCAAGAGCCGCTTACGGTAGCTCTCTGCCTCGGAAATTTGTCCGTCACTGGCAAGGAGGTCGAGCCAGCCCCCCAGGTTCGGGGGCTGGCTCGACCTCCTCAGTCCAGCGGAAGCGTCGTTCGCATCGATTGGAGGCACGTTTCAGTATTGCACGATGCGTTTACTCGCCCGGGCCCTGCTCCAACGCCTCGGCGTCCTGCTTCAGCGTGGATTTCATTGCGATGACCACCACGCCGGCCAGGACCATGACAACGCCGACCACCCACATGCCCGCCTGCTGCGAACCTGTAATCTCCGCCAGCTTGCCGGTGATGTAGGGGCCGATGAAGCCGGAGAGGTTGCCAACGGAGTTGATCAGTGCAATTCCGGCTGCTGCGGCCGCGCCGGAGAGGTAAAGGGAAGGCAGCGGCCAGAAGGTGGGCAGGGCTGCACAGATACCCATGGTGCAAACGGTGATTGCGGACATGGCCGCAAACGGTGAATCGAGGTAGAGCGCGATCGGGATCGCAATGCCGCCGATGATGGTCGGGACTGCAACATGCCAGATTCGTTCACCGGTCTTGTCTCCGTGCCTGGCCCAGAAATACATGGAGAAACAGCCAAAAACAAACGGGATCGAGACAATAAAGCCTTGCTGCAGGACAGAAAAGTCGGTGTTGAATTCCTTTTTAAACTCCGCGACAATCGTTGGCAGGAAGAAGCTGATGGCATATAGGCCATAGACGATGCCGAAATAGACGAAGGCCAGCGCCCAAATACGCCCTTGAGTCAGGGCTTGCTTGATGGATACGTGGGCTTGAGCGGCGGTTTGTGCGGAATCTGTGTCCATTTCACGTTGCAGCCAGTCACGTTCGTCGTCGGCGAGCCACTTGGCGTCGGCGGGCCGCTCAGTCAGGTAGAACCAGCAGACCACGCCCAGAACGACGGCGGGCAGGCCTTCGATCAGGAACATGAACCGCCAGCCGTCCAGATTAAACAGGATCTGGTTGCCGGCAGTTATCAGCCAGGATGACAACGGGGAGCCGATCGCGGAGGACAGGGGCACCGCAAGTATGAACAGGGCTAGGGCCTTGGCACGCTCACGCTTGGGGAACCAGAAAGTGAGGTAATAGATGATGCCCGGGAAGAATCCGGCCTCGGCGATACCAAGTAGAAATCGCAAGACATATAGGGTCTCCGCGTTCGGGACGAAAGCCATAATGGTTGCAATGATTCCCCAGCTGACCATGATCCGGGCCATCCAGCGGCGGGCGCCAAACCTGTGGAGAGCGAGGTTGCTGGGAACTTCAAGGACGAGGTAGCCGATGAAGAACAGCCCCGAGGCCAGGCCGAAGGTAGTGGCCGTCAGACCCAGTGCTGCGTTCATGCCGTGGGGGGCGGAGAAGGCAAGATTGGTCCGGTCCAGATAATTGATGAAGTACAGCAAGCCGAGAAAGGGGGACAGTCGCAAGGCCACCTTGCGCAACACGCGTTTGCGCATATCCGGGTCCGCTGCGCGTTGCTGGTCGATCGTCTTCATGGGGCTCCTCGTTGAGTTGAATGAGTGCGAGGCGGCGCATTGGCACCGTTGCCAAGGCCGCTGTGTTTGCAGACATCGCTGGGTTATCCAGCATGGGCCCGTTGGCCTACGGCGTCGCCTGGTGTGGAAACGCCTTGCCGGGGTTGAGCGTGGCACGGGGGTCGAGGGCGTTCTTGACAGACTGGTGCATGCTGATGACCCTCGGTTCCAGTTCGTCAGCGGCGCCGGGCAGCTTTAGCAGACCCACGCCGTGTTCTCCGGTGATGGTTCCGCCCAGGGCGCGGCAATCATTAACGATTTCGTCGAACGCGGCCTTGGCCCGGGCTTTCGCCGGCAGGTCGCCCACGGGGGCAATGATGAGTGGGTGCAGGTTTCCATCGCCGGCGTGGGCAATATTGGCAATGACGACGTCGTGCTTAGCGGCAGTCGCCTGAATCCGGGAGAGCATCTCAGGAACGGCTGAGCGCGGGACACAAACGTCCTCCGTCAGGACCGGACCGAGGCGTTCGAGCGCCGGGTAGGCCATGCGTCGGGCCAGAAACAGCCTGCCAATGTCTGCGGGATCGACAGCTTGCTCAACGTTCGATCCGCCTGAGTCCGTGAAGATTGCTGCGACGCGGTCGGCGAGCTCGCGGCCAGCCGTTCCTCGATCATCGATCTTGGCAAGCAGGAGAACCTCAACGTCCTCCGGAAGACCGAGATCCAGCCACTCGTCTACAGCTCGCAGGCACGTACGGTCGATGAGCTCGAGGGCGGCAGGAACAATTCCTTCAGACGAGATCGCTGCTACAGCGACCCCCGCTGCCCGCAAGGACGGGAAATACCCGACAATTCCCTGTTCCTCACGCCCTGCCAGCGGCAGGAGCTTGACGATCACCTCTGTGATGATGCCCAGCGTTCCCTCCGAGCCGACCATTAGGCCGGTCAGGTCATAGCCCGTGACGCCCTTTGCGGTGCGGTGGCCGAGGTGGACAATCTGTCCGTCGGCGAGGACCACGGTCATGCCGAGCACGTAGTCGCGTGTGACGCCGTACTTGACGCAGCATATGCCGCCCGCGTTCGTGGCTGCGTTGCCGCCGATCGTCGAGACGCCGGAGCTTGCCGGGTCCGGGGGGTACCAGAGACCGACGCTGGCCGCAGCCTCCCGGAGGGCATCGTTGATGACCCCGGCCTGAGCGATGGCAAAGCGCTCATCGGCGTTGATCTCAATGACATCATTCATGAGCTCCAGGGAGAGGATGATGCAATTTTCGACGCTATTCGCACCACCGGAAAGCCCAGTTCCCGCTCCTCGGGGGACTATGTGGATTCCGCGGTCATCGGCGTAGCGGACGACGCTGGCAACTTCCGATGTCGTGCTCGCCAGCACTACGGCGAGAGGAGTCTCAAACGGCGCCCATTCAGCGTCGTCATGGCTGTACGTCTGAAGGGAATGGTCGTCTGTGAGGACCATTCCCTTTTGCACCAGCAGAGCCAAATCCTTCGACAAATCGTTTGAAATTGTTGCTGTCCTGATCATCTGCAATTCCGTTACCGTCCGACCTCTTACTAGCAGAATTAGCTCCGAGTCAACGGTAACGAAGAGACGCCGGTCACAACATGTAGGTTTTGTCCATAAAATGGCGTCAGTTGGGGATGTTTAATCCATGTTTAGGGCTCGGCCGCGTGAGGCGCTTCGTAATCATCAGTCTTTCCATGCAACTTCGGCTTTGCGGGGGTTCGTAGAGCACCGCGCACACGCCATTGATGGCGGCCCGGACGCCTGGATCGAAGACACCGCCATGGGCGTGGAGATGGACATCAGTAACGTTCCTGATTCTCGACCTACGAACTAGACGAAGTTGCAGCGAGCTGCGGCCGGAGCCAAGAAAAAGGCCTCCGAGGCTGGCAAACTTCGTCGGCATCAATGAACTGCGGCCGGGCCCATGTTCTCCCCCGAATCCAGGATTTGGAGGGGAAATGCATGGCCTGATTCTTAGCGCCCCTTTGACCAGTAACCAACTCGGCCGGATTTCTTGGCTGAAACGGCCTACAGATAGTCATCACACACCGCGCAGGGACTCCTCTGGCAAAATTAGTTTTCTGAGGACAAAGAAGCGCCGCACCCATCTCGATGCGGGGTGCGGCACTTTGGGGGAGGCCTTTGGCTGGGAGAATTGGGGGGTGGACAGTCACTTTTGGGCCCTGCGGGGGTCCATTTTTGTTGGCGGGCGGTTGCCTCCTTTCGTGTTTGGGTGGCGGTGTCGCGCGTTCCCTGTTCATGGCGGGGAGGGCCGCTCACTGCATGACCTGGCGCTGGCTGGCAAGTTTTTGGATCTCCGCAAGCGCTCAACAGCTGAGCTGTGATTGCATGAAGATGCCCAGCCGGATTGAGGAGCCAAGAGCGGGGAACAGGTGCTGCAGGCGGCAGGCGTGCCGCGGGTGATTTTGGCGTCAGGACTTGGCGTGGTCCGCGCGTTCAAGCAGTCGGGACACCATGTAGCCGATGACGAGACCCCAGAACGCCGGGTGGATGTTGAAGAGGCTCATGCCGGACATTGTCACGACGAGTGTCACCAGGGACCCCAGGGTGAAGGCTGTGGCGAACGCGGTCACAAAGGCCTGCTGGAGAGCGCGCAGCATCGCAATGCCGCCCAAGGCCAGGATGAATTCCTTCGGTGTTGCGAGCATGAGCCGGGTAAGGGCTGGCGCGAGGAGAGCACACGCCATGGCCAGGACGCCATATACCACGGCAGTTGTGTACTGGCGCTGCCGGCTTCCAGAGGAGGTCATGAGGGCGTTCGTGGGGCCGGTCACGCAGGCTGAAACGGCGCCGCATCCGGCATTGAGCAAGGAAAAAGCCCCCGAAACGATAGCGAAGACGTTGATCGGCGGATTGTGGCCGGCGGCGCGGAGGACGGCGACGCCCTGGCCGTTCTGAACGAACAGCACGGTAAGGGCCAGAGGAACAACCAGCTCGAGCTGGGCAGCCCAGGTGAACTCAGGAATGGTGAAGACCGGGGTGGCCAGAATCGGTCCGCCTTCCCGGAGGGAAAATTGGCCACTTGCTGCCACAGCAAGGCAACCAATCACAAGGGTGCCGAGTACCGGAGGAAGGAACCTGCCCAGGGCGGGGACGGCTGTGAGGACCAGGAACACGGCCACCATCGGGGCAGCCACCACAGGGTTCGCTTGGGTTGAGGCGACGATGTCTGTGCCGAATTTCAGGAACACAGCCGCCACCATGGCCATGACAAGGGGCATCGGGACCGCCGCCATGATGCGGCGAACCAGTCCGCTGGCACCCAGGGCGAGGATGAGAATAGCGGACGTGAAGAACGCGCCGACCACCTCCGGAAAGGACAGGTGCTGCAGTGACGGTCCGAGGAGCACCGTGCCGGGAATGGACCATGCGAAGCCCAGTGGCTGGCGGTAAAGGAGCGACATGAAAACCGTCGCCGCCCCGCCCGAGAAAAGGATGGCAAACACCCAGGAAGCGAGTTGGCCCTGAGTAAGTCCGCCCGCCGTTCCAACGGCCAGCGTGACCGCTATAGGGCCGGAGCCGGCGAAGATGAGGCCGATCACCCCGTTCGATGCATAGGGCATGCCCAGGTCACGGAGGAATTGGCGCGCCCCGGCGGGGCGAACCCCCGGACGTCCCAGCAGCGGTTGAGAGTCCGGGGCCGCAGCGGCTTCCGCGTGCGGCATGGCGGGCAGGATCTGGCGGGATCGCGGCATTCTGGCTCCTGGGGACGGCGGAAAAAAACCTGCGCCCCGGAGTTGGCACTCCGGGGCGCAGTTCGTGCAAGAGCCGAGGCGCCGGCACCGGTTGTGGCGGTGGTTTTTACTTGTGCTGGCCTTCCTTGGCGAGCACATAGTTATAAACCACTTCTTCGCCGGCCTGGCCGTCCGTGCGCGGCCGCGGGTCCAGCATCAGCTCGGGCTTGACCGCCGAGGCAATGTCATCGGCGTTGTGAGGATCGCCGGGGAAGTACAGCTGCTGGGTTACAGGCTGGAAGCCGGGCGCGGAGACCTTGATGTGGATGTGCGCCGGACGCCAGGCGTGCCACCCGGCCGCGTTGATCAGCTGCCCGCAAGCCCCGTCTGTGGGAATCTGGTAAGGCGCCGGGCGCATGGTGTTGATTTCGAAGCGGCCGTCGTCGTTCGCCTTGACCGTGGCGCGGAAGAGCCATTCGGGGAGGCCCGGGGCGTACTGGGAGTAAAATCCGGCGCTGTCCGCATGCCAAATTTCCACCTGAGCACCCTGGATTGCACTGCCTTCGGTATCAGTGAAGCGGCCCGTGAAGTGCAGCGGGGTGCCCTCCTCGCCCTCGCGCATCTCTACAGTGCCAGGGCTCTGGAGCACAGGGGAGCCGGGCACGTAGTAGGGTCCCTCGATGGTACCCACGGTGCCTGGACGGTCCTGGGAGTTGACGTCCTCGACAGTGTGTTCCAGCCACACGTCCAGGAACAGCGGCCATTCCCCGTCTGTTCCCACCTTGATCAGCCAGGCCTTGAACGCGTTGTATTCCTCGTAGGTGACCTCGTGTTCGACGACGATGTCGTTAGCGGCCTTGATGAGTGCCCCCGCCAGCAGGCTCACCCTTTCCTTCGGCACATCCAGCTGAGCGAGCTTTCCTGAGGCGGTGAAGCGCTCGGTGGCCTTTGAACCTGCTTCGACGGCAGTGCCCTGGTCCTCTTTACGGGCGTCCGTTTGGGTCTCTGTCATGGTCTTCTCCATACTCTTCATTGAACTGGGGAGGAAAGGTTCCTGCACCCGTTGCGAGCCTTCGTGCGCCAGGGTTGAACCGAGGTGACGGGGCTGCGCGTGATGTCCGTCTCATGGTAGGCCTCGCGATAAGGACGCCACAAATATCGATATAGCGGCTTTTCTGTCAGGAAACCTACATAATGACACCCTTGGTAGAACCTAGGTATTTGCCTGATGTGAGTGCGGTCACGATGGGACAAGATTGCCTGACAACGTCCCCCAGCGGCGCCCCCGGCCAGCCCGGATCTCCCGCCAGATTTGTACAGCACTCTCCAATGAAGGAGCAGCCATGACCGAGAACCTGACCCATGTCCGTGAGGTCCTTTCCGACGCCGTGATCGATGACCGTGAGAACGGCGTCATCCGGGCCAAGCGCGAAATTTTCACCGATGAGGATATTTTCGAACTGGAGATGAAGCACATCTTCGAGGGCAACTGGGTCTATCTCGCTCATGAGTCCCAGATCCCCAATGTGGGGGACTACTTCACCACGAACATCGGCCGCACCCCTGTAGTGATCACCCGCGACAAGGACGAGAACCTGAACTGCATCGTCAACGCCTGCTCCCACCGCGGCGCGATGCTGTGCCGCCGCAAGACGGACAACCGCACCACTTTCACCTGCCCGTTCCATGGCTGGACCTTCAAGAACTCCGGTGAGCTGCTGAAGGTCAAGGACTCCCGCAACGCCGGCTACCCGGAGACTTTCAACAAAGAGGGCTCCCACGACCTCACCAAGGTTGCCCGCTTCGCCTCCTACCGCGGTTTCCTCTTTGGTTCCCTGAAGGCGGACGTGCTCCCGCTCGAAGAGCACCTGGGTGACGCCACCAAGGTGATCGACTCCATCGTGGACCAGTCCCCGGAAGGACTCGAAGTGCTGCGCGGCTCATCCACCTACACCTACGACGGCAACTGGAAGGTGCAGGCGGAGAACGGCGCCGACGGCTACCACGTCACCGCTGTGCACTGGAACTACGCCGCCACCACCGCCCGCCGCGGCGCAGGCGACTCCGCCAACAAAACCAAGGCCATGGACGCCGGCAAGTGGGGCAAGGTCAAGGGGGGCTTCTATTCCTACGACCACGGCCACCTGCTGCTGTGGCAGGAGTGGACCAACCCCGAGGACCGTCCGCTGTGGGACCGCCGCGAGGAGCTTGTGTCGAAATACGGCGAGGAGATGGCCAACTTCATGATCAACATCTCGCGGAACCTGTGCCTGTACCCGAATGTCTACATCATGGACCAGTTCTCCTCCCAGATCCGCCACTTCCGCCCCATCTCCGCGGACCAGACCGAAGTCACCATTTACTGCATCGCACCCAAGGGCGAATCCCAGGAGAACCGCACCAAGCGCATCCGCCAGTACGAGGACTTCTTCAACGCCACGGGCATGGCCACCCCCGACGACCTCGAAGAGTTCCGATCCTGCAACAAGACATACTGGGCCACCTCGGCGCCTTGGAACGACATGACGCGCGGGTCCACCCATGAGATCGCGGGCCCCGATGAACAGGCCCGGGCCCTGGGCATGACCAAGGTGATCGCGTCCGGGATGCGCACCGAGGACGAGGGGCTCTACCCCATCCAGCACGGGTACTGGAAGGAAGTCATGGACCGGGCCCTGACGGAGGCGGAGCTCTCCGCCGTGGATACCGTTCCCGTCACTGCCTGACCGCGTCCACGTCGAACCAGAGAAAGTGCATAACCCATGACCAACCTGACAAAACCTGCCGCGGCGCTCAAGACCGCCGAGGAGATCGCCACCCTCGAAACCGTCCGCGCCTTCCTGTATCGGGAAGCCCGGCTGCTGGATGAGCGCCAATTTGATGACTGGCTCCGGTGCTACCACCCGGACTCCGAGTTCTGGATGCCCGCATGGGACGTCGACGACCGGCTGACCGAGGACCCGCAAAACGAGATCTCGCTCATTTACTACGACAACCGCGGCGGCATTGAGGACCGGGTCTTCCGGATCAAAACGGACCGGTCCTCGGCCACCTCCCTCCCGGAGCCCCGCACCGGGCACAACATCACCGACATCGAGATCGTGGAGCAGGACGGCGATCAGGTGAAGGTGCGCTTCAACTGGTTCACCCTGTACTTCCGCTACAACACCACGGACACGTACTTCGGCACCAGCTTCTACACGATCGATTTTGCCGCCGGGGAGCCGGTAATCATGAAAAAGAAGGTCGTCCTCAAGAACGACTACATCCACCACGTGGTGGACGTCTACATGATCTGACGGCCCTGTGCCGGTGCGGGCATTTCCCGGCACCGGCCTTGACCGTTCCACAAACCGTGCCCGTCGGGCACATCCACACTTTCCCGGGTCGCGACGGCGCGATCCTCAGCCAGGAGGAAATCATGGGCCACAAAGTAGCCCTCAGCTTCGAGGACGGCGTCACCAAAGTCATCAAGGTCGGCGACTACGAGACCGTGATGGACGCCGCGTACAAGGCACGCATCAACATTCCGTCGGACTGTCGTGACGGTGCCTGCGGCACCTGCAAGGCCTTTTGCGATTCCGGTTCCTTCGATCCGGGCGACTACATTGACGACGCCATGACGGAGGAGGAGCTCGAAAAGGGCTACATGCTCACCTGCCAGGCAGTGCCTGAGTCCGATATGGCCATTCAGATCCCTGCCACGTCGGCATCGGCGAAAACCGGGGCCACCACTTTCACTTCCACCGTGAAGGAGTTGAGCAGGCACACTGAAACAACGGTCTCCTTCACCTTGGACGTGGACAGCCGGGACGGCCTGGCCTTCCTTCCGGGCCAGTATGTCAACCTCAAGGTCCCCGGAACCGACGCGGAGCGTTCCTATTCGTTCAGCAGCGGCCCCGAGGTTCACGATGCGTCGTTCATGGTGCGGGTGACGCCCCAAGGTGCGATGTCCGAATACCTGCGCGACAGGGCGGCGGTGGGCGACACCATAGAATTCACGGGTCCCTACGGCTCGTTCTTTCTTCGTGAGCCCAAGCGCCCCCTGCTGCTCCTGGCAGGCGGTACCGGCCTGGCCCCGCTCTTGTCCATCCTTGAGAAGCTTTCCGAGAGTCCGTCGTCGGTACCCGTCCACCTGATCTACGGTTTGACCCGCGAGGCGGACATCGTTGGCTTGGACTGGCTCCGCGAATATGAGGCGAAGTTGCCCGGCTTCACGTGGGACTACATTGCGTCCGAACCAGGCACGTCTGCTCCCAACACGGGCTATGTCACGCAGATCATTGCGCCCTCACACCTGTTCGACGGCGATGTTGACATCTATCTTTGCGGGCCGCCTCCCATGGTCAATGCCGTGTCGAAGTGGCTGGACTCCGAGGGCATCAAGCCCGCCAACTTCTACTTCGAGCGTTTTGCCCCGAAGGAGTCCACCGGCGGCGACGCGGAGACAGGTGCACCGGCACCCGTGGAGAAGATCGAGGCAGAAGGCGACACCATGAGCCGCAGCGAGGCCGTCTCGTCCCTCGAGACCGGCCGGCTGGATTTCCGCAAGGAAGACAGCTTCGCCCAGCTTGACGCACGCATGGGCCTGGAGCTCGCAGTGAGCGAGCTGATGCTGGGCCGGCTCAGCCAGGAGCAGCTGCACCAGTTCCGCCGGCTTGCCGAGGCCACCATGCGCTCTGTAACCGGGGGCACCATCCAGGACCCGGATGAGTTCGCGCGGACCAACGAGGAGTTCCATGAATACCTCTTTATGGTCTGCGACAACCCCATGCTGCTCGAGTCCTACCGCCGTCTCGACGTCCACGCGCAGATGGCGGCCGCCTTCGAAGCGGGAACCAGCATCTTCATGCGGGTCACGCAGGACCATCTTGATATCATTGACGCCTTCGAGCGTCAGGACAAGGCACGGGCGCGGGAGGTCATCATGGCCCATGCACACGACGCCAAGGACACTATGGCCCAGGCGATCGATGCCAAGGTCGGCCACTGATGACGCAGCCATACGCTGGACAGTTCATTACGCCGGGCCGCTATGCCGGCAAGGTAGCTCTTGTGACCGGCTCCGCCCAGGGCATTGGCCAGAAGGTAGCGGAGCGGATCGGGGCCGAGGGCGGCGCCGTTGTCCTGGTGGACCAGTCCGACCTGGTCCACGAGGTGGCGCACGGGATCGAGGAAGCCGCCCAGGGTTCAGGTTCAGGAGGTTCCGCTACCTCGGTGACCGCAGACCTTGAGACCTTCGCAGGAGCGAAGCAGGCCGTGGAGGCTGCGCTGGCCGCCCACGGCCGGGTGGACGTGCTGGTCAACAACGTCGGCGGCACGATTTGGGCCCGTCCGTACGAAGAGTACGACGAGGAGAAGATCGAGAAAGAGATCCGCCGCTCACTCTTTCCCACCCTCTGGACCTGCCGGGCTGTGCTGCCGGCCATGCTGGAACAGGGCTCCGGCACCATCGTCAACGTTTCCTCGGTGGCTACCCGCGGGCTGCACCGGGTGCCCTATGCAGCGGCGAAAGGCGGAGTCAACGCCTTAACGCAGTCGTTGGCAATGGAGGTGGGCGGACGCGGCATCCGCGTGGTCGCAACCGCCCCGGGGGGTACCGAGGCGCCGCCCCGCAAGGTCAAGCGGGGTCCGGAAGCCGAATCCTCCATGGAAAAGGCCTGGTACCAGGTGATCGTCGACCAAACCGTGGATTCTTCCTTCTTCAAGCGCTACGGGACCCTGGACGAACAGGCCGCGCCGATCGTATTCCTTGGATCAGACGAAGCGTCGTACCTCACCGGAACCATCCTTCCAGTTGCTGGCGGGGACCTGGGCTAAGGCCGCAGGTGATGGATTCCCGCCGCCAAAGCCGTGCGGCCCGCTCCAGTAGGATTGCGGTCATGACGACGGGCTCCCTCAGCAGTGAAATGGCGGAGGACCTTCCGCTCGTTGGCCGGCGGGGGGTCTTCGAGGAGCTGCTGGAGATTCTCCGCACTGTCCGCAAGGGAAATGTGGGCGCGGTCGTGATCTCCGGGCCGGCGGGCTCCGGGAAGACCGCAGTGCTCGATTTATTCCTTGAACACTGCCGCACCGGGGTCCGTGGTGTCCGCGTGCTGTCCGCCATGGGCGACGACTGGGAGGCTCAGTTTGCGCTCGCCGGCTACTCCCAGCTTATGCTCACCACGCCGCTCCGCTCGGCAAAGGACTACGACGGCGGCCCGCCCGTTCCCCCTGTCCCCGTAGCGTCGCTTACGCCGGGCCAGGTGGTCAATTACGCTTTGACTCTCAGCACCCACCTCGAAGGACTGCAGTCGCACGGCACCGCAGTTGTCGCCGTCGACGACGTTCACAAACTCGACACCGAGAGCCTGCGCATCCTCACCTTCGTCATGCGCCGGCTGCACGGAAAACGGATTCTGTTCCTGCTCACGATCAACCCCGATGACGCCACACGTGTCCCCGCAGGTGCCCTGGACTTCCTTTCAGGTCATCAGGTCACCCGTATCCCGCTGGATCCGCTCACACCGCAGCAGGTCCAGCATCTTGCCCGGACGACGCTCGGCATCGACCTTAGTGCCACGGCGGCCCACGGGCTGGTCCAGCACACCGGCGGAATCGCGCAACCGGTCGTAGAGCTGCTCCACGAGTTACCAGCAGAGACGTGGCAGGCGTGGTTTCCCTCCCTGCCGCCGACCTCCCGGGTGCGCGCCCGGGTGCGCAGCGTCCTGGCGGCCGCGTCTCCCGGGCTGGTCTCCGTGGCAGAGGCTGCGTCCGTGCTCGGACGCAGCGCAGGGCTGCCAGAGGTTTCCCAGGTCAGCGGGCTGGAATCGGTCATGGAGGTACTCGACGAGGGGCACCGGGCAGGGTTGTTGGGGCTGACTGTTGATCAGGCCCGTTCTTCCGTTGTGTTCTTTGAACCAGGCACAGCCGAGGCCATCTACGAACAGATCGCCCCCAGCCGGCGCATCGCGCTGCACCGGCTGGCAGCTGAGGCCGTGCAGCCTGAGGGTGAACGTCTGGGCCACCGCGTCTCAGCAACCCCCGGCGCAGACGAGGCCCTTGCCGAGGAGCTGGAGGAGTACGCCCGGGGCCAGGCCCTGCTGGGAGTGTGGCAGGAGGCCGCGACGGCGCTGTTCTCCGCGTCCCGGCTTTCCCAGGACATCCGATCCCGGAACGACAGGCTGTTGAGGGCCGTGGATGCCCTGGTGGGTTCCGGCAACATAGCCCAGGCGCAGATGTGGAGCGCGGCAGTGGACGCCCTGCCATCCTCAACGCTCCGCTCCTCCGTCCTGGGATACCTCTCTACTGTGTCGGGACAAAATGACAGCGCGCGGACGCAGCTGGAGATGGCCTGGCGCACCTGCAACCCAGAGCGTGATCCCGCGGCCGCCGCACAGGTGGCGCAGCGCTTCGTCCTGCACGGCGTAGCGTCCTGGGACGGCCCGCTGATTACCGGCTGGGCCGAACGGGCCATGGAACTTACGCAGCCGGGAACCCCCGCCCACGTTGAGTCAGAGGCAATCTACGGCTTGGGCCTGTATGCACAGGGCCGGCTTTCGGAGGCGGAGGCCTCCTATCACCGGGCCTTCGAACATGCTGCCGAGAACGCCCAGAAGCAGCGGGTCCAGATGGGTGCCGGCTGGCTGGCATTACGCCTTGACAACGTTGAGTCAGCGTTGGTGAACTTCGAGGCGGCCGCTCCCACTGAGTACCGTGGCGGCTCGATGCGGATTTCCCTGTGGGCCGAGGCGTGGCTGGCGCGTACCCACCTGGTGCTGGGCAACTGGGATGCGGCTGCCGACACCGTGGCGCGCGCATCCGTACGCCTCGAAACCTCGCGAATGCCGCTGATCCGGCCCCTGCTGTACTGGACTGCCGCGGAGCTTTGGTCCATGCGCGGGGACTGGGACCGGGCCCGCTACTACGTTTCGCAGGCGGCGGTGCAGCCGGGGACCTACCGGGCCATGCAAGTGCCGGCAAGCCTTGCCCGTGCCCGTTTCCACGAGGCGCGGGCCGACTACGAAAGTGCTTTGGCTGTGCTGCAGCCACTGACGGAGCTGGACCCCTGGACTGAGAACCGGGTGTCCTTCTGGCCCTGGCAGGACACCTACGTCAACGCCCTTGTCATGACTGACCAGCTCGACGCTGCTGACTCATTCCTCACCGCGTTTGAACGTGTCCCGCGAGAGCGGGAAGTGGCCTCGGATCTGGCGCGGATGGCGTGGGCGAGGGGCCGGCTCGTGGCCGCGCAGGGGGATCCTGACACTGCCAGGGAACACTTCGAGGCGTCCCTGGGCCACCTCCGCGGGCTTAACCGGCCGTATTTGCGGGCCCGGGTTAGCTTTGCCTTCGGCCAGAGCATGCGCCGGGCGGGCAAACGGCGCTTGGCGTCCTCGGTCCTGCGCGTGGCCCGCGACCTGTACGACTCCCTTGGGGCGGCCGCCTACGTGGAACGGTGCGACCGTGAGCTCAAAGCAACAGGTCTCGACGTCGGTCACCTGCCCGATCTGGCAGACCCCGTGCTCATGGCGGCCAGCGACCACCACATTCAGTTAACAGCGCAGGAACGGGCGGTGGCCGAGCTGGTGGCGGCCGGGGCGACCAACAAGGAAGCGGCCAGGGCTCTCTTCCTGGCGGAGAAGACGGTGCAGTATCACCTGACGCGGGTCTACCGAAAGATGGGAGTCCGCTCCCGCAGCGAACTTGCGGCTGCGTTCCGGGCCACGGACTGACCCGGAACACAGCTTGTCCTGATGTAGGACGGCGTAACTTGACCCGGCGTTTACTTGACGTCGGACGGGTGCTTGGCTAGCGGCACCACCGAGATGTCCATAAAAGGGAACAGCGGAAGGTTCTGCAGGATCTCATGGAGTTCGTCGTTCGAATCGACGTCGAAGATTGAGTAGTTGGCGTATTCCCCAACCACCCGCCAGATTTCCGGCCACTTTCCCGAGTGCTGTAACGCCTGCGAGTAGGCCTTCTCCTTGGCCTTGATCTCCGCGGCTTCAGCGGCGGGGAGATCGGCGGGCAGTTTGACGTCCATGTGGACAAGATATTTCACGGATGTACTTTCGGAAGGTGGGATGTTATCGGTCTGAGCGGTACAGGGATAGCTTGTCTTCATCAACAGCTGTGCCGACGCCCGGTCCCTCGGGAACACGGATGCGACCGCCGGTGATGGCCAGGGGCTCGGCCAGGAGGTCATCGGCCATGTCCAGGTAATTGGAGAGCTCCGCCGCACGCTTGGCGGTATGGGCGAAGGCAGCGCCGAAGACCACCGAGGCGGCCGTGCCGACCTGAGTGTCGATCTGGTTGCCTATATAGACGTCGATGCCCATACCCTCGGCCATGCCAACGATTTTGGCCGCCTCGGTGAAACCGGACCGTGCCGTCTTGACAGCCAGGAGGTTCGCGCCGCCGGTGAGGATTTCCCGTGCGGCCTCACCTAGATTGGCGGCAGACTCGTCCGCGGCGATGGGGATGGGGGAGTTCGCCACGAGGCGACGGCGCCCGAGGACTTCGCGGGCGTCGTCGGGCTCCTCCAGGAACTGCAGACCCAACTCCGCCGTGCGTCGCAAAACGTCGGCGGCCTCGTTGGCGGACCACCCGCGGTTGGCGTCCATGTAAAGCTCAGCGTCCTCGCCAAGGCCATTCCGCAAAACCCGGGCGGCCTCGATATCAAGGTGAAGGGGACGGCGCCCGGTCTTGAGCTTGAACGTATTGATGCCGTAGGTCTCGCGGAACTCCAGCGCCAGTGCCAGCAACTCCTGGGCAGGTTTGAAGCCGAGCATATGGGAAACCCGGAGCGAGTCGGAGTACCCGCCCAGCAGCTTTGTCACCGGCTGCCCCAGAGTCTTGCCAATGACGTCCCACAGGGCGATATCCACGGCCCCCTTGGCCGTCTGGTTGTGGACGGTTCGGTTCAGGATTTCCTGGACTTTCTCTCGGTCAAAGATGTCGACCCCGATCAGCTGCGGGGCAAAAATGTCCTCTACCACCGCGACGATGGATTTCTGCGTCTCACCATAGGTGTAGGGGCGCGGCGGTGTGTCGGCGGTGCCCACCACCCCGTCGTCTGAGCGAAGCCTGATGAGCACATGGTCTGCCTCGTGCACGGATCCGGAGGCGAAGTGCAGGGGGTGGAGATAAGGGATCGAGTAGGGGATCGCCTCAATGGCTGCGATCTTCATCAGTGGATCAGCCTTTCATCAGTGGGAAACGGCACGGGGCCGGAGTGCGGGGGCAATCGCCCGGGCTCTGCAGTCGCGGTATCAACGACTTCAAGGAAATTCTGCAGCAGGGCGGAGGGGTGCCCGCGCATCCAGGCAACTGCGAGTTCTACCGCGGGGACGTTTTCAATCTCCCGGTAAACGACGCCTTCGAGTTGGATGGCCCGCACGCTGGACGGCATTACGGCCACGCCGCCCCCTGCGGCCACGAAAGCCAGCATCGTGGAGGTCTCTCCTACCACCTGGGCGATGCGTGGCCGGAAACCGGCCTGGCGGCACAGGTCTGACGTGGTGCGGTAGAGCACAGACTCGGGTGCATAGGCGATGAAGTCCTGGTCCTGCAGTTCGTGCATCGCCACGGTCCGGTCTACCGCGAGGGCGCTGAACGAGGGAAGCGCGACGACGAGCGGCTCCCTGGCCACAATCCGGTAGTCGATGTCGGGGGAAGCAACGGGGGGGCGCAGTAACGCGGCGTCCAAAGTACCCTCCCGCAGCCCTGCTTCCATGGAAGGTGTGAGCATTTCGCCGTGCAGCGCAAGGGACAAGCCGGGCAGGTCCTGCTTGGCAAGGCGGGCGATCTGCGGCATGACGCCGTAGGTTGCCGACCCTGAGAAGCCCACCCTCAGGACGCCGGTGGCGCCCTTGCCCACTTGAGAGACATCGGCCTGAAGTGTGGCTAACTCGTTGACGATCTGCCGACCGCGATCCAGCAGGAGCTGGCCCGCCGCTGTGAGGTCCACCCTCCGCGTAGTGCGGTTGAGCAAGCGGACTCCCAGCTGCTCTTCCAACTGGCGGATCTGCTGCGATAGAGGTGGCTGAGCCATGTGCAGGCGCTTGGCCGCGCGGCCGAAGTGCCGCTCCTCGGCAACCGCGATGAAATAGTTCAACTGCCGAATGTCCAACGTGGTGCCGTCCTTCCGCCCGACCGGCCCAGCCGGTGCTGCCCTGGACGCGCTATTGATTCAAAGAATAACCATAAAGAGCCCTACTAGTATATTCAGCAGGCGTAATAATGTCAGGGCAGTGGCCGGGCGGCCTAAGTGAGTTGCTCAGTAGGAACGCTGTCCTTTGCCCGCCCTTCGGCCATCTCTTCGACTTTGTGTTCGGCTTCCTCCAGCTTGCGTTGGCGGGGGACCAGGACTGTAACGGCGGCGCCGAACAGTGCCACGGCGCCGTAAATGTAAAATGCGGTGGACCCGCCGATGCCAGCGGCGGCCAGCCAGCCGCCAATGATCGGGCCCAGAACCCCGCCCAGCCGGCCCACGCTGGCGCACCATGCCACGCCCGCCGCCCGGGCATTGGTGGTGAAGTAGTTGGACTGGAACCCATAAACCAGTACCTGGGTGCCCAGTGTTCCCACGCCCGCAAGGGCGATGAAGGCAAAAAGCAGCGGCAACGGAAAGCTAAAGGTCATGAGCCCCAAGGAAATGGTCGCCAGTACGAAGGTCGCGGCGATGACACGCTGGGGTCCATTCCTATCCGCCAGACGGGACGCGAGCAGCCCGCCCGCCACCGCGCCGAGGTTCAGTGCGAGCGGGAAAAACAGGGAGTAAGTCCGACCGTAGCCATAGCCCTCCATGATTTTGGGCAACCACGTGTTAAGTCCGTAGGTCAGCAGAAGGCCTGAGAAGGACATCAGGCCAAGCAGAATGGAGGCTACGGCGAACTGGCGGGAAAAGACAGCTGCAAAGCCGGACTTCTGGGGCGCGGCACCGGCCTCCAGGATCACCCGCTCTTCGATGAGCGGGACGCCGGTGCGTTCGGCGGCCGCCATGGCCTCCTCTTCACGGCCCCGGGACAACAGCCAGCGCGGCGATTCCGGGAGTTTGCGCCAGGCAAGTGGCAGGAGGATGACCAATGGCAGGGAACCGATGATGAACAGCCCGCGCCAGCCGATGCTGTCGAGGAAGAGGATGCCCATGATTGATGCCAGGACACCGCCTGCCGGGACCCCCGAGTACACAATTGCGTTGTAGAACTGCCGCCTCCCCGCGGGTGCGAATTCAGCCATGGTGGCGCCTGCGGTTGCGATAACCACTCCCAGGCCGAGACCGGTAATAAAGCGCAAGGCGCCGAAGGCAGGAACGGTGGTGGCAAACGCCGTGACGAACATGCCGACGGAGAACCAGGCGATGCCCAGGAGCATCAGCCGGCGTCGGCCGAAAAAGTCACCGATGGCGCCGCAGACTAGTGAGCCCACTAGTACTCCGATGAGCGCCCATGATCCCAGGAGGCCGGCGGTGACTGCATCAAATGCGCCGATCTGGCTCGGGTCCGCAAGCAGCCCCGGAAGGACGGTGCCGTAAATGACGAGGTCGTATCCGTCAAACAAGAGGGTCGTGCAGATGATGAAGGCGACCCAGTTTGCCGTGCGCGCCTCCTTTTTTGGATTTTCGGCTATAGCGGCATGCGGTTGTGTCATGGTGCCAAGACCTCTCTGCGCGAAGTGAAGGCGGAGCGGCGCAGCGAAGGATCCTCCGGGCCGTCTTCCGATTGCTTTCAGCCTGACAGAGCGGTGATGCACATCATATGAGGGAAATACCCGGCTTTTCGCCCGGGGGATATTTATATGCTGCAAATATCAAAAAGTCATTTTATGTATGTTGGCCCTATGCAGTCCGGCCCGTCTCAATCCATACGATCTGGATATGGGAAAGCGGGGCAGGAACGCTGGTCCTAATACGGACGCATGGATAGGCTGGCAAAATGATCAAGCCCGCACGCCTTCACTCAGACCTGTCCCGCCTCGGCAGGGAGTCGGACATGTTCCTGGCCACCGTTGAGTCCCTAGTCGACGACGAGATGACCGCTGCCTCGCTGTGCCAGGGGTGGACGCGCGCCGATGTCATTGCCCACGTCGCCTCCAGCGGCCGCGCCTTGGTCAAGCTTATCGACTGGGCCACCTCCGGCGAGGAAGGGCCCTTGTACGCCTCACGGGACGCCCGCTCCCAGGAGATCGCCGCTTTGGCCGCTCTGCCGCGGCAAGAGCTCCTCGGGGAACTGCGAGAGTCGGCCCGGAACTTTGCCGAGCAGGCACAGCGGCTGGGCGGGGAGCTCGCGGCCCCTGAGGTGCAGCTTAACGGCAAGGCGCTCCCTGCCACCTCCATCGTTGCGCTCCGGATTGCTGAGGTGGTGGTGCATCACCATGACCTCGACACTGCCTGGACCATCGAGGAGGCCGATCCGGATTCACTGCTGAACGCCCTCGAAGCCGTGGTGCGTTCGCTCCGGGCCAAAGGGGCACCGGGAATGACGTTAGTGACCGAGGAGCGTGACGAGTGGGTGATCGGCGGCGGCGGTCTCCGCGTTGTGTCGGACCGCGAGGGCCTGCTCCAGTGGCTGGCCCGCGGGGACGCCGAACATATTGACGTGGACGGCCCGGTGCCGGTGCTGCCATCCTGGTGAGCGGACGTGCGCTGGGCACAAGGGATGGCTGGAGCGGCCCGGGTGTACTGATCCGATCCAGCGTTGCCTGCCGCTGGCTGAAAAGGGTGTGCCCAGTGTGCCAACCTGGGCTTCGGGCCGGAGCGTCCTGGTTCGGACCGGGCCGGATAGCGAATATTTCAGGGGTGCGGCGGGTAAGCATGGGCTCGAGCTCGGTCCGAGTCCCACCTCGGGCTCACGATTTCCCTATTCAGGGGCTTGAGAGCCTCTGAGTATTCACCAACCGTTCAACTATGGGCCCGCCGGGCCCATTTTTGCTACTGCCTGTTGCCGCCTCCTTGCCTTAGTTTAAATGCCGATAATGGCCCTTGCGTCGTTCTGGGGACTCGATGGGTTCGGCTGTGCTCCCGGGCAGAGGGTTCTGGGCATGCGGGGTTCAATTCTTTCCGCCATGAGATGTACGAAGGAGGTGCAACACCATGGCGCTCGTTGATTCCCAGTCTTCCGCCTGCCCGGATGTTGGTGCTCGGTCGAGGCCGAGCCCCGGCCACGGCTCGGGCATTTGGGTGACACAGGGCGGAATGACGGCGCCCATCAGACCGCCTTCTCCATGCCTGGCATGGATGCGGTCGGGACTGCCCCCGGTTTTATTGACTCCTTGACCTAGCGAGCGAGTGCTCGTGGCGTTCTACGGACGGGTCATCTCTAGCACGACAAAGAAGCCCCTGTAATGCGGAGTGCGGCTGGTAAGGGGAGGTCTTTGCCTGCGGCCTATTCGGTTGTGTGGGGAGCGGCTCCCTACGGCGGACCGGGTACCGCCCCTGCAGGGTCCCTTATGGGTGTTCATCCTCGTTCGTCCTTCCGTCGGTTTTTCGCGTTCACCACTTCATGGTGGCAGGGCCGCGTACAACATGATTTGTTGATTATTCTTTGGATCAACCGAGGGTTTCGGCCGGTCCGAAATTCCGCTCTAACACCAGTTCATGCAGGAATGCGGGGGAACGGCATAACGTGGCCACTGATCCGGGGCAGCTTAATGAGTTCGCTGAGCCCGGCCAGGTGGTAGCCGGGGTCGGCCTCGAGGGCGAGTTGCAGGCAACGGCGGGCCTTGCTGCCTCTGCCCTCCCACCAGCCGCGGCAGCGCGCCTATTTCCCCCTCCCCGGAGGGACGCGGCAGCGGCCCTGAAAAGCTATTACGAAATTAAGCTAGCCCGGCGCCGCAGCCATCACTTTCCCCGTCATCGCCGCATCCGGTTTCTGGGTTTCCGGCGTTGCTGTCCTCGCTGTTTTGGCGGTGGGAGTTGGCCACGTTGCCCTCAAAAAGATCCCGACGATCTCTGTCTCCCCGGCGTCAACGCATGCTGGGCGAGCAGCGCAGCGCGGCGACGACCGAGAGCCTGCGGCGATCGCGGCGGTCGTTCGTGGATACGAAGGCGTATCAGATGAGGATTCCGGTCGTGGTGTTGAATGTACCGTTTAGCCCCCGCCGGATTCTGTTGATCGAAGCAACACCTTCTTTCAAGGGGCTGTTTCCAACGATCGTCGCAACACGCTCGATTTGAAGGCAGCCATATCGCTCGATTGCCCAGTGCCGGCATGACCACGCCCACGAGGACTGCCAAATACAGTGACGGAGAAAGTTCCGCCACGGTGCGGTTTATCGGACCGGTTCTACGTAGCGTTTTTCGGCCGGCGTTGGGACTCCTCCTGCCAGGTCACGTGCTCCCGCTCGACGGGACGACCGCCTTATGGGTCAGGCCGAGCTATAGCCGTGGCGCACCCGGAGCCTGGTGGGCTGATGCCTAAGCGTTTGGGTTCGCAAATGCGGCCTTCCCGGCATATTCGGGCTGTCCGATGGATTCGGGGGAGGTACCGCGAGCCGCAATATATCGGTCCGGGCGAACGAGCGCGACGCGTTTCTCGTCTGGCGTGCGGGCCGTGGCCGGTGCGAGAAGTTCTTCGGCAAGGAAAGCAACTGGTATTCCGTGCCATCGTGGAGATGCAGGGTCAGGTCGGGCTTCTCCGGGGCGCCCCCACACCACCCAGGACCAGCCGGCCGAGCTCAGTTCGTCGTAGAGTCGTCCGCCGTCGGGCAGCTCCGGGTTCGGCAGGCGGTGGCCGGCGCCGGGTGCGGTTGTCAATGATCCGGTGGAATAGGAGAGATCGAGCATTCCTGCGGTGCGGGCAAGCTTCGCCTGCACGCCGGGGCGGGCCAGGATCCAGGGTGCGAGTCGTCCGAGCACTCGACGGATGGAGCTTCGGCGGGAGGTGAGTATGGCGGTTACCCGGGCCACACCGGTGACCATGCTTCGGGCCGTGTCCCGCCGCTCTGCCTCGTAACTGTCGAGCAGTCCCTCCGCAGCCTCGGGGGAATCCAGGCGGTCGATCGCTGCCAGTTTCCAGATGAGGTTGTGGGCGTCCTGAACCCCGGTGTTGAGGCCTTGCCCTCCAACGGGGCTGTGGATGTGGGCGGCGTCGCCGGCGAGGAAGACCCTGCCCGCGCGGAAGTGGTTGGCCAAGCCATGGCTCAGGGTGAACTGGGATGTCCACTTCAAATCGTGGCAGCCGAACTCCAGCCCGGACCGCTGCCGGATCAGCTCCTCGAGGAAGGCTGCATCGACGGTCAGCGTGGACTCCTTCGCCGGCGTGGGAACGTGTGCGATGATCCGCCAACGGTCCGGTTCCGGCATGGGGACGACCAGCAGCAGTCCGTCCGGATCCAGGTAGGCATAGCCCTCGTTCTGGGTGATCGGCAGGGGGCTCTTGATGTCCGCCAGGATGAAAGTGGCGCCGGCTTCACGGCGGGTGAGCCGCAGTCCGACCCGGTCCCGCACCCTGCTGCGGCCCCCGTCGCAGCCGACGAGCCAGCGCGCGCTGACACTTTCGCTTCCGCCGTCCCGCGTGACCAGCGCCTGCACGCGATCGTCCCCGTCCTGGATCTCCTCGAGTGACGTTCCCCATTCCACAACACCGCCGAGGCTGTTGAGGTGCTCCTCCAGCACAAGTTCCGTCGCATCCTGGGGGATGGACAGCCAGAACGGATATGCCGTGTCCCCCCAGGGAAGCCCAACGAGGTCTATGCGTGTGGCCCGGTGCCGGGAGCCGGACTGCGCGGTGAGGGCCGCGAACGGGACCCCCCGGGCGATCATCGCGTCAGCCACCCCCATGGTCTGGAAAACTTCGAGTGTGCGTGCATGAGTGACCAGGGCTTTGGAATGTGTTGAGCGCTCCTGCTTGCGGTCGATGACGCGCACGCTCAAGCCATGGCGAAGGGCTTCGCAAGCCGCAGTCAGCCCGGTCGGGCCGGCGCCCACAACAAGAACATCGACATCAGCCGATTCGAAGGAAGCGGGTCGGGTGGGCGGATCCTGGGGGGATTGAGGATTCATGCGATAAGTCTAGCAACAAAACGAGACATCCATGTCTCGTTTTGGCCATTGGGGTGCGCTGTCCCTCCGGGCCAGGGATTGGCGGCGACGGCCAATTCCTGATGGCTTCGTCGCGTATGGTCGAGATCAAAGCACTCCCCGGAAAGGCACCATGCCCAGCCCTAAACAGCCAGCGGTCCCGCGCATTGATGTCGAACGCCATCGTCGGGCACTCCTTGCGGCCGCGGCCGACGAACTCTCCCGCAACCCCGACTCCTCCATGGCGGATGTGGCGCAGGCGGCAAATCTGACCCGGGCCACCCTGTACCGCCACTTCAGCAGCCGGCAGTCCCTGCTCAAGGCCATCCAGGCGGAGGCCCTCGCGCGCGCATCGGAAACGCTGATTGCGTGCCGCCTCGACGAGGGGAGCGCTCTGGAGGTCCTTGAGCGCGTGATTGACTCCCTGGGCAAGCACGGGATGCGTTTTCGCATAATTCTGCTGAGGGCGCCTGACCAGAACGCGTGGTTCCTCGCCCAGCGCGACGAGGTCCTCGCCCCTCTGGTCGCGGTCATCCGGCGGGGGCAGGGAGAGGGCGACATACGCCCCGACCTGTCGCCGGAATGGATCGTCACGGCCATGGCTTCCCTGCTGATTTCGGCGGTGCGGGCATCGCCGAAATCAAAGCACTCGGATGCGGAGCTGTCCGACCTCATCTTCCGCACCCTCGCCGGCGGGATCGCGGTACGCGGCGGCGCAGGCGGTCCCAAAAACTAGAGACCACTGTCTCATTTCATCTAGTCCCGGATCAGATGACCTGACCCTCGCCGGCACCGACTCCCAGGCCGCATACGACAGCCTCCGTGAGCAGTTCCCTGAGCTTGCCGGTGACGGCATGCAGGTCATCGTTCACAGCACGGAAGCCGGGGAGCCTGTCACGGCGCCGTCAATGCGTGCCGCGGTGGAGAGCGCCGTCGCTACGGTTGCCTCGCTGGACGGCGTAGCTGCTGCCCGGTCGCCCTGCGGGCCGCCCCTGCCGATGGTTTCCGGGGATGGCATGACGGCGATGGTGACGATCCAGTTCACCGACCGTGCCAAAGACATTCCGGTTGAGACGGTGACCGGGGCGCAGGCGGCCTTCCAGGGCGTGCAGGATGCCGGGGCCCAGGTTGAATTCGGAGGTCCGGCCGCGCAGACCGAGTCCGGACCATCCGGCGGCGAGGCCTTCGGGCTGCTCGCGGCAGCCCTGGTGCTGCTGCTCGTATTCGGTTCGTTGTTCGCCATGCTGGTCACGCTGTCTACCGCCCTCGTGGCCCTCGGCGTCGGGCTCGCGTCAATCTCAATGCTCGCTTCGGACCATTGGCACGTCCGGTCCCATCGCTGCCGCCATGATCGGACTGGGCGCGGGCATCGATTACGCCCTGCTGATCGTGACCAGACACCGGGAGGGCATCTCCCGGGGGCTGGCTCCCAACGAGTCCGTCGAAGCGGCCATGACCACCGCCGGCCGCTCAGTCCTCGTTGCCGGCGGCACAGTAATTATCGCCATTCTCAGCCTCTACGCCATCGGCATCCCGTTCGTCTCCTCACTGGGACTGGCCAGTGCAATTGTCGTCAGCGCCACGATGCTGGCCTCCGTCACCTTGCTGCCGGCACTGCTGTCGATCTTCGGCCGGAACCTGGACCGGGTCAGGGTACGCAAGATCGGCAGGAAGACCCCCGCCACGTCGGATGCTGCCGGACAGCCTGATTCTTCGCCTGCGTCGGGGTGGCGCGGCTGGGGCCGACAGCCAGTTGAGAGATTCCGGCCTTTCTATCTTCCAGACGTGGCTAGCGGGGGAAGCGGAGCTCTTCGGGAGTCGCCCTGAGAGTATCGTCTCGGGCGATTCTAAGAACCGTGGGCTGGATCCCGGCATCCGGCTACGTAACGCCCAAGGCAACCTCTGCAGGCACCGGATCGGGCACCTTGAACCAGTAGGAGATGTCCCATCGGCCCATGCCACCGACACCGGGCCCCGGAACCCCGGGTGTTCAGGGGCCTGCCGGGTCATGTCTGGCCCCGCTCGGACTCCAGGCCAGCGGCTCGGCCTCGACAACGGCCTCAGCAATTCTCCGATGCGGGTGACGGATTCGGCGGCATGACTTATCGAACCATCTTTTGGAATGGATCCGAAGGTTTCGGCGCCCGGGACTTTCTCCGTCGACCTCTCCGGCAAGTGGGGCCCGGAGTACGCGGCGATCATCCGGGTTTGGGAGTACGCCGGGAGCGAGTCCGTGCCTTCCCGGACCAGGAGGGCAAGTCCCACGGGTCATCTGCAGGACAAACGCCTTCGAGTCCATCCGCTCAGGCCGGGGTCAATTCGCGACCGATCAGGCGGCCCTGACATGTCTCTACCTCGCCGCAAGGGCACCGGAACCGGTGGAAGCCGGCATTGAATGCCTTCGCCATGACTTTCGAAGGACGATTCAACTAAATACCAACCGCGGATCCACCGTCACACGGAGACACCGCAGGTGATCTGCAGCCACGGGTTATCGTGTCGCGTCAGTTGGGAGGCGGTCCGGTTGCTGTTGCATGGTGCCGGATTCAACGAACCTCTCGTGCCAGGAGAGGGCTTCGGTGAGGAGGTGGGGGGTGTGTTTGCCGTAGCTCTCGCGCTTGGCGCGGTCGTAGTAGTCCTGGAGCATGGGGCGGTAGTCCGGGTGCGCGCAGCGGTCAATGATCAGTTGTGCGCGCTGTTTGGGAGCGAGCCCGCGAAGGTCGGCCAGGCCCTGTTCGGTGACGATGACCATGGTGTCGTGTTCGGTGTGGTCGACGTGGCTGGCCATGGGCACGATGCCGGAGATGCTGCCGGCTTTGGCGGTGCTGGGGGACATGAAGACTGAGAGGGAGCCGTTTCGGGCGAAGTCGCCGGACCCGCCGATTCCGTTCATTACTTTGCTGCCGGCGATGTGGGTGGAGTTGACGTTGCCGTAGATGTCGGCTTCGATCATCCCGTTCATCGCGATACACCCCAGCCGGCGGATCAATTCGGGGTGGTTGGAGATTTCCTGGGGGCGCAGCAGGATCCGCGTGCGGTAGAAATCGACGTTGTCGTTAAATTCCTGCAACCCGGCGGCGCTGAGCGAGAACGAGGTGGCGGAGGCCATCTCCAGCACGCCGTCGCGGATCAGTTGGAGCATGCCGTCCTGAATGACCTCGGTGTACGCGGTCAGCCCTTCGTAGCCGCTCTTAGACAGGGCGGAAAGGACGGCGTTGGCGATGTTGCCAACACCGGATTGCAGCGGGAGCAGTTTGTTGGTCAGCCGGCCCTGTTTGATTTCTTGCGTGAAGAAGTCCAGCAGGTGCCCTGCGATTCGCTGTGAGGCTTGACCGGGGGCGCTGAACGGGGAGTTCCGGTCCGGGGCGTCGGTGGCGACGACGGCGACGATTTTGGCGGGATCCACGTGGAGATATGGTTCACCAATGCGATCATCAGGTCTGATCAGCGGTATAGGTTTTCTGTCAGGGGGCAGAGCCGTACCGTAATAGATGTCGTGCATTCCTTCCAGCCCTGCAGGCTGGAACCTGTTGACTTCGAGGATTATCTTATCCGCCTGTTCAAGCCACGTCTTGTTGTTGCCGACCGAGGAGGACGGTATGAGCCGGCCATCCTCAAGAACACCGGCTACCTCGATCACGGCGACGTCGATATTGCCGAAAAACCCGGCCCAGGTGTGCTGGGCGACGTGACTGAGGTGCATGTCGATGTAGTCGATCTCACCGTTGTTGATGCGTTCGCGGAGTGCAGGATCGGACTGGTACGGGAGGCGCAGTTCCATGCCGTTGACTTTGGCCAGGGCGCCGTCGAGCTCGGGGGCGGTGGACGCACCGGTGAGGACCTTAATCCGGAACGGCTCGCCCGCCGCGGCGGCGGCCTCCATCCGGGCCGCCAGGGCCTGGGGTACCGCCTTCGGGTAGCCGGCTCCGGTGAAGCCACTCATGGCCACCGTCATGCCGGGTTTGATCAGATCGGCAGCCTGCTCAGCGGACATCAGCCGGTTGAACATGTCGGCATTACGGATACGGTCGTGCATCAAGGCCCCTTCATTGGAAACTCCCGCATCAACCCTACGTCCCAGTCAGGACTGTGACGGACCGAGCGAGAAGTCGGGGACTTCGACGCTCGGCCAATGTCGCCGCAACCGTACGGCAAATCGACCAAGGCCTTCCCAACGCGTGTCAGCAAATTTCTTACGCGGTGGACTACGCCGAGCATGGAGTCATCGACCCCTTCGTGCACACCGAGTCCCGTTCCAGCGGCCGTACGGAGCTGCTGATCATTGACGAGGCGGACCGGCTCTAAGCGACAGGCCTGGAACGGGTACGGGACTACTACGACCGTCACCACATGGGGGTGATTCTCATCGGTATGCCCGGTATCGAGAAACGCCTGGCGCGTTACCCGCAGCTATACAGCCGCATAGGCTTCGCCCACGAATTCCGACCACTCACCGCTGAAGAGCTGGCAGCCGTGCTCGCCCAGCGCCTGCCCCCTGGGCCCCACAACCCTGAGGACAACCTCGGGTACTCAACCGCCGTCGCTACAATCGCCAGAATCACGGGCGGAAACTTCCGACTCGTTGACAGGCTGCTCACGCAAGTACGGAGGATACAAACACTCAACCGGCTCAACGCGCTCACACCCGAAGTCGTCGACGCGGCAAGGGAAACACTCCTCATCGGCCACTAATCCGTGCGTTTTTCGCGCCAAATAGCTCTGCGATCCACACGCTTACGGCTGTGATTCGCAGTGATAAGTGGCGGCGTTTTCGCGGCGCTAAATGTCACATCTGGTGCCCGTAAGCGGATCCGTTACCGGGCGCTGCGGCCTTAGGTGAAGGAGTCAACAAGTTCGGGGACAGTCCCAACCTGCCCTTTTTCGCTGCAGACGATCCCTGTTCGTCCTGTCCCTGCTGTGCACAAAAGCCATGCGACGTCACAAAGGCTGGGTGCCTATCACCCGAACTTCTTCCATCGTCCTTCGGAAACCACCTCGACGGAGCCGTCGGCAACCTTGATACTGTCTGTTCGTCGATGGCGTAGGAAGGGACGCCTAGGTCGGCGGCCCACCGCTCTGCGTGGGCCAGGGTGTTGCTCGGGAAAGTGTCCAGGTGCGGAAAGATCGAAAAATCCACCACCCCCAGAGTCCGATCATCCGGAGCGGACGGCCACTCGACGAAGTATTTCCCGATCCGGGGCGTCATCACCATGCTTCCGGCACTCACTCCCACCCACACCGTGTCGGGAAGTGACGGCAGCAGCTTGGCCAGCCCGGACTCCCGCATCCAATGGGACAGGTACGTCGCGTCGCCGCCCTCGACCAAGAGCACGTCGGCCTCCCGGAGCCAAGGGACCCACCTAGCCGCGCCGATGGTGGGCAGCGCGGTGAGCTCGAGAACGCCAAGCGACGCCCAGCCCAGGCCGGACAAATGACGGAAGTCGTGCTCGGCGGCCAGGAGGCCCCGCACGGATGCCGGTCCGCACATCGGGTGACTCCACTGCGCTGTCGGGACGACCAGGGCGCGGCGCTGGGTCGGCCTGTCGAGAAGCTTCACGAGCGCCGAGTGGATGCTCGGGTTCGTCACACCGCCCGAGGTAAGCAAGAGCTTCAAACATGCCTCCAGAGTCCGCGCGTGGATGGTGGATGTGCCCGATGCTGCGGGAACGGGCTAGAACTCACCGACAGATCCGGTAAGCACGCCCGTCCGGTGCTCGGCCCTTCAATAGCGGCAGGAAGCAGGGCCGCCGGTGCGAGGTTCAGAGCCCCTTGGCGAACGTGAAGGTGGCCGGGAGCGGTTCCGGGGCGGTGCCGTGGAACAGCACGATCTCGTCGTGGGCCTTCAGGACGACGTCGGTGATCTTGCCTTCCGTCCTGGTGCCGTTGACGGCCACGGACCAGCCGTCGGTGCTTGAGTGTGCCGTCCCAGGGGTTTTGTCGGCACCGTCCAGGACACCCCACTCGGTGAGGAACTGCCCGAGCGTGTAGGTCTCGCCGACGGTGGGCGCCTCGATGTGGATGATGCCGGAATCATCGTGGCTGTGCAGTGCAGAGATGCCCGTGGCCTGGCCGGCGGCGTTGTGCTCAAGCCCGGTGTCGGCCGGGACGGTCATCGCCTTGCCGTCCGTGAAGACATCCAGGTGGGCATGGAAGTGTTCGGCGGCGCCTTCGGCTTTCAGCACGCTCAGGCCGGCGGCCTTGATCCGGTCTCCGCCGCCTGCAAGGTTCAGTTCCCAGCCGCTGGCTTCCTTCGGGGCGGTCGACGCGGCCGGACCGGTGGCTGGCGGCGCGGCTGCAGGGGTGGCCGCCGGCGCGGCACAGGCCGAGGCGGCCAGAGCGATACCGGCCAGGGTGGCGGCGAGGGCGAGGCGGTTCTTCAACACAGGACTGCTTTCGGTCAGGAACAGATACTTCGGTCATGTGTGCGGACAGCCGGTCCTCCGGCTTCAGCGGTATTGCAGGCCGGGCAGTGCGGGCGGACCGTCGGGGAGTGGAAGGTCGCCGGGCACCGGCGCCTGGACGTGCGGTTCGATCGGCGGTTCGCCCATCGCGATGAGCAACTCGTTGATCGAAATCTGGCCCTCCAGCTCACCGTCCGCACCCAAACACATATCAGCACGATAGGGGCAGGACGCCCGGGCGAGGTGCAGGAACACGCGGCCGGCACCTGCCGTTCAGCTGTTCCAGCCGGGAACCGCCGAATCCAGGAGATCCCTGACCTTGGTGGGGAGCCGGCCGCCGACGTCGGCCTGGCGCAGAGTGTGAAGCCACATTCCCAGGGCGCTTTCGTGATCCGAAGCCCGGTTCCGATACGAGGGCAGCCGGCGGTGGCTTCGCCTGAAGTCGACCAAGGCCTGCAGCCGGGCCGGGAGACGGACTTCCTCCTGACGATCGCGCCGGTGCGAGTCCCACGCGCCGATGGCATCCAGCGCTGCGCGTTGTCTGGGTCCGAGGATCCCTTTGGATGATTTGGCCCGCTGCGCGTGCAGCCAGCGTCCCAGCGAGGTCTCCTCGTCGTCGCCGCCTTTCTGGCGGGGCATCCGCCCGTGGGCTGCAACATAGGCGGTGAGTTCGGCGATGCGCCGGCGCCAGCCCGGGGTGAGCGTGAGTTGCCTGGCGGCGGACTCCTCTGCGTCCAGCGCCCGGCCGCGGTTGGCCGTGTGGTCAGCAGCCACTGAGGGGTCATCGCACCTGACAGCTGCCAGGGCTGTGAGCACATCAAGGATGTTCTCGACCTCGCAGGCCACCGCGACGCCGGCCCCGGTGAAGCCGCTCCGGTAGAGCCGGATCCACTCGGACGGGTCCCCGCTGCCACCCGTCAAAGCTGGTCCTGGCCTGGTTCCTCGAGCTCGCCGGAGGCAATCCTGTCGGCGGAGCGCGCGTAGGCGCTCTCGATGTACGCCTCGTGGTCAGACGCCCCGATCCGCCACAAGCGGTGGCCGCAGTTCTGGATGCCGCGGAGCTCGCCGCTGTGCAGCAGCGCCCGGATCTGGTGCTCCGAGACGTTGAGTTCGCCGGCCTGTTCGACGGTCATGAAGTGTGGTGGTGCCTTTCCTCTGTCACGGCCCCAACAGTAAGGGCCCCGGATTAACACCTGCCTCAGGAAAGTTTGATATGGGGACAGCGGATTACGTGAACTGGAGATGACCGAATCGGGAATTCAATGGTCAAGGAGTGCTAAATAGTCCCAAGCATGCTTAGTGTTGATGGAGAACGGATGGCCGGTTGAAGCCGGCCGCATGGCAGAGGGTCCTTGGGGGACCCTCTTCGTGTGCCTGGGGAGCCGCTGCGGGCCGCCGCACACAAGTGCATGAACCTTGCCGCATACACGCCGACTCTCCTGGCCTCCCTCGATACCGACCCGGAATCCCGGCCTCGCCATTTCACTGGACGGCCTGAGACTGACCGGCGACAGCTACGTGATCGGCCTCGACCTGACACCGTGGGGGAGGCGATCGACATCGACGTTACCTTCGACTTTCGGTCGGACACGCCAGAAGGCAAAGAGCCTGATGAAGCCAGCCCTACCCCTCCGCCGTTACCATCGACTGCTCTGGGGTAGGCCTCTGCCGAACGGTGCGATGTTCGACCTCGATGCGAGCAACCCACGCAGATTCCTGCATCACGAATCCGAACTGGGGTGAGTTCTACCTATCGAGCGACTCGATCATTCGGACATTCTGCCGGCATTTGCGTGCCGTCTCGATCATGGCGCAGATTCGGAGGCAGAGCAGGAATCCTTCAGCCGTCAGGGCTACACGATCGGCGGGATAATAATCTTCCCCGGCAACAGGATCAACAAAAAGCAAAAAATCAATCAGCGCCGAGGCACCAACCGCGAAATTGAGGGCCGGTTCGATCTGACTCTAGAGTGCATCCGGCGGCACTATCTCCGCCGGACTAGCCTGTTGACCGACACCTTGGCGCTGTGTACGGACTTCTTCGATTTGTTTGGAGCCCTCCGGGGATACGTAGACTTCTTTATGCTCCAGGACTTGGTCAAAGGCGATTACAGTGCAATCCATTTCTTCCTGGAGCCCGGAGAATTCACGACTCGTCCGTTACCAACGAGCCTTCCTGACTATAAGCGTTACAGGAAAGCCAGCCTCGCGTTCGTGCGCACGGAACGCCCGGATCGCTGATTTTTGCGCATAGCCAACATAGCCGTCGACGTTTGATCGTCGGGTAGCTCTCATGGGCATAAACGCGAGCGATTTCATGGCTGGTACTTTACCCTTCAGAATCGTTCCGCTGGGCACCACCAAAGGGATGACGCCGTAGCAGGAGCGCGGTGGGCAACGGCGTTAGGGCCTGTTGATGAGCTCGTGCAGCCGCTCGGGGGAGGTGGCCGGGTTCTGGGCTTCTTCACGCAACGGGGTAGTCATGGGCACCCATGTGTGCGGACCTGGTGCCGGGTTTCCCCGGGCCTCCGGCGAGGACATGAATGGCGGATTGCGGTCGTTCATCCCGGGATGATCATGGTCCGGCCGGTGCCGGTGCCGAGGCTGAGCCCGAACCGGTCTCGTCGTGGTCACAGTCGTAGACGCTCATCTTGGATTGCGCCTCGGTCCACCGGGCATAGGCGATGCCAGCGGCGCCGGGCAGGACCGTGTCTCCGGCCAGCCAGCGGCCGTCCACATATTTGGCCGTTTCGATGGCCGCCAGCAGCCTGAGGTGTTCCTGGTCCCTGAGCGGATCGATGAGGCTGCGGGCGTGGCTCGTGAAGGATGCCAGGTCGGTGCCTTCGGCAAGGCGGAAGCCGTTGGGGATTTTCGTGCTCATGAGATCCTCCGGGAAGGGCCGGGGTCTATGGACCTCATGTGTGCGGACGGCACGGAAGAACTCCCCGCCAACTGCACGGCCTACAGACGGTGGCTCAGCTGAACAGGCTGAACATAGGGGCCAGACGAAATATCCCAGTCATGGCAGGGCGCCAAACCATCCAAGGCCGCCCCTCGGCAATCTGTTGTTCACCAGGCTGCCCCGGAGGTTCATGACCGGGAACTACCGTGGCGACCTGTTGATGCGAACCGACCCTTTTGAGAGGCTCCACCATGAGCAACACCCGCACACGCGGCCTCCTCACAGCCGCCGCAGCCATCATTCTGGCCGCGTCCGCTGTTGGTGGCACGGTGGCCGCCCAGGCCGCCGGAAACAGCGACCAGCAGGGCGGCGCCGGATCCGGCGGCCACGCCGGGACTGACACTTCCCTGGCCGACGCTTTCAACAGTGTTGACCGGAATACACAGTGGCAGCAGACATCCAAGCTGAAGCTGAACTTCCCGACTTACCACACCGAGGGCATCGCCTACAGCGAGGACCACATCTTCCTCTCGGCCGTCCAGATCACCGAACCGACCCTGAAGTTCCCGACCCCGCAGGGTGGCTTCGACCGCACCCCGGGCAAGGGCGTCGGTCACCTCTTCGTCATGGACAAGGCCGGGAACCTGCAAAAAGACATCATTCTGGGCGAAGGCGACATGTATCACCCGGGCGGGATTGACTTCGACGGCACCAACGTCTGGGTGCCAGTGGCCCAGTACCGGCCCAACAGCAGCGCCATCATTTACCGCCTCGATGCGAACTCCCTGGACGTGCACAAGCAGTTTGAGGTCGAAGACCACTTCGGCGGCATCGTGATGGACAAGCAGACCGGCCACCTGGTCGGCAACACCTGGGGTTCGCGCCGCTTCGCCGAATGGGACCGGCAAGGCAAACAGCTATCAACCTGGGAGAACCCGAACTACTTCATCGACTACCAGGACTGCCAATACGTCCCCAGTTCCAAAATGCTCTGCGACGGGATCACCAACCTCCCGCAGACCCCCGCGGCCGGAGGCACCGCTGCCACCTACGAACTCGGCGGCATGGCGATGATCGACCTCAAATCCCACGGCGTCATCCGCGACGTTCCGTTCCAGCAGTGGTCCACCGCCGGCCACGTCGCCACCCGCAACCCGTTCAAAATGACCGCCGACGGGAACCACCTGACCATGAAGGTCGCCCCGGACAACGGCGACGAAGGCAACGGCACAGAAATCCTTACCTACGAAGCCACCGTCACGCCCGCCAAGTAACCCGCGCCGGCGCTCGGACTGCGGTGGCTGACGAGCCATAAGCGCAGCCCAGGGACGCCGGCCGCCCGCAACAGCCACACCTGAATAGGAACGATTGGATATTCCATGATTCACTCAGCACAACGATTCACCCGGAAGCGGATCGCCGCCGCGACCGGCGCAGTAGCATTGGGGGCCTCGGCGCTCACCGCTGGCCTGGTTGGCGTGGGTGCAGGCCCAGCCGGCGCCGTCGAAAACCACGGTGGCACCGCGACCCCGATCCAACACGTGGTCGTGATCTTTCAGGAAAACGTCTCCTTCGACCACTACTTCGCCACCTACCCCAAGGCTGCCAACGCCCCGGGTGAAACCCAGCAGGGCACCGGCAGCCCGGCTGCCGCCTTTACCGCGGCGAAAAACACGCCCAAAGATATCAACACCCTGGCCACCGCGGGACTGCTGGCACCGAACAACCCCAACACTGCTCAGCCGGCCCGCCTCTCACCGATGCAGGCCGTCACCTGCGACCAGGACCACGGCTACACCGCCGAGCAGAAGGCCTACAACGGCGGGGCGATGGACAAGTTCGTCCAGTTCACCAGCCGAGACTCCTGCGGCACCAACCAGTACGGCCGCGCCGGCCTGACCATGGACTACTACGACGGCAACACCGTCACCGGGATCTGGAACTACGCCCAGAACTACTCGATGAGCGATAACCACTTCAGCACCGTCTTCGGCCCCTCCACCCCCGGTGCCCTCAATCTCGTCTCCGGCCAGACCCACGGCGCCACCGAATACACCGCGACCGGGCAGCCCGTGGCCACCCCGGCAGCAGGAAGCCCCACGGTCCGCCGGCCCGACGCCAACGGAGTCGGGACCGTCATCAACGACCCGGACCCGGTCCACGACGACTGCTCGAACAACAGCCACGCCAAGACAAACAACCTGGCCGGCATGGCCGGGAAGAACATCGGCGACCTGCTCAACGCCAAAGGCACCTCCTGGGGCTGGTTCCAGGGCGGCTTCACCCCCACGAGCGCCGCGACTGAGACCACCCCGGCTTCGTGCCTGTCCAGCCACACGAATGCGGCCGGCGCGAGCGTCGTGGACTACTCCCCGCACCACCAGCCGTTCCAGTACTACGCCTCCACCGCCAACCCGCATCACACGGCTCCGGCCTCCGACGCGGAAATCGGCCACAACGGCCAGGCCAACCACCAGTACGACCTCACCGACTTCAGCAAGGTCGTCAACACGGACAACATGCCGGCGGTGTCCTTCCTGAAGGCGGGCATGTCCCAGGACGGGCACGCGGGCTACTCCGATCCGGTCGATGAGCAAAAGTTCATCACGAACACCGTGAATGAGATCCAGAAGTCCAGGAACTGGGAAAACACCGCCGTGGTCCTCGCCTACGATGACTCCGACGGCTGGTACGACCACGCCGCCGCCAAGGTGAAGAATTCCTCCAACACCACCGACGACGCCGCGTGGTGCCAGGACGCTGCAGCCAGCGGAGTGCCGATGACCGGCGGTTACGCTGACCGCTGCGGACCCGGTCCGCGCCAGCCGCTGGTGGTTATCTCCCCCTACGCGAAGAAGAATTTCGTGGACCACGCACAGACGGACCAGGCATCGATCCTGCGGTTTATCGAGGACAACTGGCTCACCGGCCAGATCGGGGACGCCTCCGCAGACGCCACCGCCGGCTCAGTGAACGGGATGTTCAACTTCGATAAGTTGCGCACCGACAAGGTCCTGCTCAACGAACAAACCGGCGCCGTCGATTCCATCGTCAAGGGCAAAGACGACAATTCCGACAATCAGGACGGCAAGGGCGCCGGGAATTAAAGCCCTAGCTTCCTGCCCTGACCGTCAGGGCTACATCAACACAAAATGCCACCCGGTTAACCGCCGGGTGGCATTTTGTGTTTAACTCATAGGCCGCGGCTCCCGCTCATCAGGCAGCGTGGGTCAGGTGGGCAATCGGGTGTTGCTGCAGGTCCGTCAGGTGGATGCGCACGAGCGCGTCGATGGCCCGGAACCGTGCCGGGCCGTGCAGTTTGATGCCGGCACCGAGATGGTCCGGGATCCATTCGCGGACGGTGCTGTTGGTCTTGAGTGCTCCGGTCACGGAGCCGATGAGCTCGCCGTCCAGGTACACCTCGGAGGTGACCAGGGAGAAGTAGCGTCGGCAGGAATCGGCTGGCTGACCGAAACCAGCGCCCGGCAAGGTGTGTGAGCCGGCGGCGGGATCAATACTGGCCCGCGATGACGAAAACGGCACCGCTACGCGCATCCTCAAGTTCGAGCCCGGCACCGACACCTCGACCATCGGAACGCTCACCCATGATTTCTGGGAGGAGGTCATTCTTATTGAGGGACGCTGACAGACAAGCGTCTACACCGTACGTTCAGGGCCGGAGACTGGGTTATTTGACCATCTGGCATGGAACACGGGCCGTGGGTATCCGAGACCGGAGCCAAATTGTTCGAGGTCCGCTACTTCCAAAGCACCAGAATGGACTAAAGACGAATTGCGCCTTGCCAGACTTACTTATTCGCCCAGCGTGAAGTCCGCCCTTATGGCATTCGGATACTATCCATTGACGTCCTGCCTGGAACCCGGCTGCCGGGATCTGCAGGCAGGCGGCGACGCATTCAGGACCGCAACTGGGGGTGCCAAGTGGCGCGGGCCGAGACAACCGGATCGGTCATCCAAAGCATGAGCAGCGCAGAGCCTTGGTGCCCCACTTCTGCAAGAGCGGCCAGTGGGTGTCGGGTCATGCCGCTCGGAGGAACGAACAGCCATGACCCATGTCAACTCTCCGACTGTGCAATGCCACCTCGGTCGGTGCCTGATAGCGGTCGGCACCGGCGCTTCGGAGCATACTGGGCCGGGCGGAGCCGTGTCACGCAGGACTTGAAACTGCCGTGGCCGGACCTCTCATGGCAGGCGTCTGGGCCGGCAACAAAATGGGCAAAAACGAGGGTGTGCACAATGTGCACGCCCTGGGCTTCGGATCGGGTCGTACAGGTGTCGTACTAGGCAGGATTGCGGAGGTTTTCGGGGGGGCGGCGGAAATTCAGCATGACGCTGTGGACTTGGAGGTGATGTGCCGTAGGGAGGTACCTGCTATCTGGCTGGTACTTCACGTCCGCTCATGGCCTGCGTGGTCTAGGACGACATGACGGAACGGTGGGATGCCGTGGTGTCTGGGGAGCGTTCGGTGTCAGGTCAGCGTGGCCGGCGAAAGCACCCGGGATCGACCGGGCGGACTTCTTGATCCGCTGGGAACCGTTTCGTCGACCGGTCACGGAGCTTGGATGGTTTGATTGGTCCATGCTCCGTCTAAAACGCCTTGTGGTTTTCAGCCTGTCCGCGGTTTGCGTCATCACCGCGTTCTCGTTCTGGGCTGCCCGGCAGCCCGGCGCAGACGCCCGCGGGGCCCTTTCTCCACCTCCGCGGGCGGGGGCGGAACTTGACATGTTGCCCACCGGCATCACAACCGCCGTGGATGTGACCCCGAGCCCGGATGCCCAGTGGCTTATCCGGGCTGCCGCGCAGACCGGGATCCCTGCCCGCGCGCTCCGGGCCTACGTTGCTGCGGCAGCCACGGCCAACGATTCCGCTCCGCTGTGCGGGATCGGCTGGAACACCGTGGCAGCTGTCGGCTCCGTCGAATCCGCGCACGGAACTTACGGCGGCGGCAGTCTTAACACCGCAGGGCAGGCGAGCGGCCCGATTGTGGGCCCGAGCCTCAATGGTGCCGGATTCGCCGCCATCGCCGACACGGATGCGGGTGTCCTGGACGGCGATGCACGCTGGGACCACGCCGTCGGACCCATGCAGTTCATTCCCTCCACCTGGCAGCTAGTAGGGCGGGACGGGAACGGGGACGGAACAGCGGACCCGTTCAATATCGACGACGCCGCCCTCAGTGCGGCGACCTATCTGTGCGCTGACGGCCGTGACCTCTCAACCGCGCAAGGGTGGACCGACGCCATCTACTCCTACAACCAGTCCGGTCCCTACATTCGCCAGGTGCGGGCCCAAGCCACCGCCTACGCCGTGAAGACGGGCACCGCCGAATGAGTCCACGGGCTGAAGGCCCCGGGCGGTGAATGCAAGAAGGGGCCCGGTGGATCCACGAGGTGCTTCAAGGCGCTGGCGAGGATGTGGGAGCGATGCTTTCCTCTGACGTGGCCAGCAGTACCCTGAAGTGGCGCCGGTTGCCGCAGATCACGTCACGCAGCACAAGCAGCGCCCAGGCGGCGCCGAGGACCTCGAGCGCCGCATCGATGGGGCATCCGCTACGCGGGCCCGTGTGCATCGCGGCTTTATTCTCCCGTCGTCGGAATAGAAGTGGCACTTCCGCTGCACCGCGACTAGATCAGGTGGATGCTAGCCGAACTGCACCAAGAAAAACCGGAAACCTCGCGGCCGCTGTGGATGACGTTGAACGGCTGGAACCGAGCACGGTCACCGTCGTGTCTCTGGCGAGCTGTTCACGGATCAGGAGCGCTGGGATCAAGTTGTGGACCTTACTGAGGGATTGACGGATGAAGACAAAGCGGCGACATTCCTGCTGATCCAGCGCGCCATCGCCTTCCGGGAGCAAGGATTCCCGGACGCCGCCCGTTAATCGTTCAAGGAGGCCCTGAGGATCGGCTCCCGGCCTGCCGAGTTGGGCCGGAGGGCGCTGATCGAGTGGGGCCTCACATACCTCAGCGACGCGAGCGCCCCATGGCCCGGAAAGACTTCGAGAGAGTCCGGCTAGGCAAGTCTGCGGCTCAGTGAAAAAGGGTCGTCGTAGCTTCACGGACAACAGCCAGGCCATGTGATTTACGCCACAAAGTACTGCGACTTGAATCACATCCGCTTGCCATGTGGAGCTTGCCTCGTCAGGCGTAGCCTGAAAATAGTCACCAGCAATGGTGCTGGTGCTGACCAAGGAGTCGTGCCATGAGTGTCAAATCAAGCTCCGTAGCAGGGGCCGTCCCGGCGGGAAGTGGCCGCAGGGCTGAAAATCCCGTAGTAGCCCAGGGCGCCGTCGTGTCTCCACAAGCGGGTGTGACCCAACCCTTTGCCGATCCGGCAGCTCTGGGTCTGGGCGCGTTCGCAATGACCACCTTTGTCCTCAGTGTCATCAATGCCGGCCTGATCCCCAAAGCGGACGAACCGGTAGTCCTGGGACTGGCACTGTTTTACGGCGGCATTGCGCAGTTCGGCGCCGGACTCTGGGAATTCGCCAACCGCAACGTCTTCGGTGCGACAGCTTTCTGCTCATACGGAGCCTTCTGGCTGTCTTTCTGGTTCCTGAGCCAGTTCAGCGCCGGCAGCCTTCCTCCAGCCGACGCCGGTAAGGGCGTCGGCCTCTACCTCCTGGCCTGGGCAATCTTTAGCGCCTACATGACCATTTCCGCGTGGCGCGTCAGCACAGGCGTCTTTGCCGTTTTCGTACTGTTGACCCTGACCTTCGTTGCCCTGCTTCTTGGCGCGTTTTCCGGAACAAACGGGCTGACGGTGCTGGGCGGCTGGCTGGGCATCGTGACGGCACTTGTCGCCTGGTACTGCTCCCTCGCTGTAGTCGCCAACTCCACCTTCAAACGGACTGTGCTTCCGGTGGGACGACGGTGACTGGCCATGGCCGAGGACCCAACAGCATCGGATGAGACCCTCGCAAACCTGTTGCACGAACAACGGCGCTTTCCTCCGGAAACCGGTTTTTCCGCCCGGGCCAACGTGACATCGGCGGACTATGACGACGCCGACGGCGACAGGCTGGCGTTTTGGGCGCGGCAGGCGGAGCGGCTGCACTGGTCCCAAAAATGGACCCAGGTCCTCGACTGGTCGAATCCGCCCTTCGCCAAATGGTTCGTCGGGGGCAGGCTCAATGCCGCCTACAACTGCCTTGACCGACATGTAGCTGCCGGCCATGGAGACCGGGTCGCCTTCCACTTTGAAGGCGAAGCTGGGGACACCCGCACGATCACCTATGCCCAGCTCACCGGCATGGTCTGCCAGGCAGCGAACACGCTGACCGATCTGGGCGTCGTGTCCGGAGACCGGGTGGCCATTTACATGCCGATGATTCCGGAAACGGTCGTGGCAATGCTGGCCTGTGCACGAATTGGAGCACCGCACACGGTGGTGTTCGGCGGATTCTCTGCGGACGCGCTCCGGACGCGGATCCACGACTGCGATGCGCGAATCGTCGTCACCTCCGACGGCGCCTACCGCCGCGGCAAGGCCAGCGGCTTGAAGTCCGCCGTGGACGAGGCCCTGCTGGACTGCCCGGACGTTCGCAGTGTCCTGGTTGTACGACGCACGGGCCAGAAGGTCGGCTGGACGCCGGGCCGCGATATTTGGTGGCACGAATCGGTTGAGTTGGCGTCCGCTGAGCACGACCCCGAGGCCTTTGACGCCGAACATCCCCTGTACGTGATGTACACCTCGGGCACCACGGGCAAGCCTAAGGGCATCCTGCACACCACCGGCGGCTACCTCACGGCATGCGCTTACACCCACTGGGCGGTATTCGACCTCAAGGCTGAATCCGATGTTTTCTGGACAGCCGCGGACATTGGCTGGGTCACCGGGCACAGCTACATCGTTTACGGTCCGTTGGCCAACGGTGCAACCTCCGTGCTTTATGAAGGCACGCCGGACACCCCGCACCAGGGCCGCTGGTGGGAGATCATCGACAAGTACAAGGTCTCGATTCTCTACTGTGCCCCGACCGCCATCCGGACGTTCATGAAGTGGGGCGCCCAGATACCGGCCAGGTACAGCCTCAGGAGTCTGCGTGTGATCGGCAGCGTGGGCGAACCGATCAACCCGGCGGCATACCTCTGGTATCGCGAGAACATCGGGCACAACCGAACGCCGGTTGTGGACACGTGGTGGCAGACCGAGACCGGAGCCATCATGATCAGTCCCCTCCCGGGGGTCACGGCAGGGAAACCGGGGGCCGCCATGAGGGCGATTCCCGGGATCGTGGCCGACGTCGTCAATGACGCGGGCGCACCGGTTGCTAACGGCTACGGCGGGTATCTGGTCCTCAGGGAACCTTGGCCATCCATGTTGCGGACCATCTGGGGAGACAACGACCGGTACGTGGAGACGTACTGGTCAAGGTTCCCGGGGCTCTATTTTGCGGGGGACGGGGCGAAGAAGGACGAGGATGGTGATATTTGGCTTCTTGGCCGGGTGGACGACGTGATGAACGTGGCAGGACATCGGCTTTCGACGACAGAGATCGAATCGGCGCTCGTCGCCCATCCAAAGGTCGCGGAAGCCGCCGTCGTCGGAGCCATCGACGAAACAACCGGGCAGGCTATTGTCGCCTTCGTCATCCTGCGCATCGAGGCGGGCGATGGCGGGCCGCATGTCGTGCAGCAGTTGCGGGACCATGTCGCTAAGGAAATCGGCAAAATCGCCCGGCCCCGGCAGATCATGGTGGTAGCCGAGCTGCCTAAAACCCGGTCCGGTAAGATCATGCGCCGTCTCCTCAAGGACGTGGCGCAGGACAGGCCTGTCGGGGATGTCACCACCCTTGCGGACTCCTCTGTCATGGAGCTGATCAAGGCCGGCATGCCCGGTGGCGCCGGGGGCCCACACTAGTCGGCGGCCAAATCCTGCCGAAACCATTGAATGCCTCTCAGGCGAACAACCGCACCTGTTGAGGTGGCGCGTATTCCTGAGTGCAGAGCAAGGAGGTCTCCTGATGGCCACCGTAAGCGTGCGCTACATCGTCGATGATGTCGATGCCGCCATCAATTTTTACCGCGAACATCTGGCATTCACGCTCGTCATGCATCCTGCCCCGCTTTTTGCCATGCTCGAGCGCGGTGATTTGCGGCTGCTGCTCAGCGCTCCGAACGGCCAGGGCGGAGGAGGTCAGAGCATGCCCGACGGCACCAAGCCGGCGCCGGGCGGATGGAATCGATTCGCGCTGGAGGTGTCAGACCTCGCGGCAACCGTGCGGACCCTCCGCGATGCAGGCGTACCGTTCCGAAATAACATCGTCACGGGGGTGGGCGGAAATCAGGTACTGATCGAAGACCCATCGGGCAATCCGATCGAACTATTCGAGCCGACAATTCCCGAGGCGCGGCTCGCGACAGCCTGATCCCAACGGCGGTGGGCCCAAACAGTCACAGTCGTGCCCTTCGTCCGAATGGAATGAGACTCAAGTCTGGAGGCATACACCGGGCACGCAGGACACGGGGTTCCCAAACGTCCACAGCCGTTGCTGCCAGCAGACGGCAGCTGGCTCCCTGAGGGTCGCCAGGGGTGCGCCGGGACCCATCGTTCGGCGGCCTGCGAACGCCGCCCAGGCCGCGGGGCTCGAATCATATAGGAAAGCCCCCGACGGAGGCGCTTTCGAGGATGAACCAGTGGGTTGGTGGTGTTTGTCAGCGGTGACGTGTTCCCTTTCCTGGACGCCGTGTCCGCCTGCCATGGGCCTAAGCTACGCACCCGCCAGCGCGGTCAAGAACCTGTTCTAGCGCCAGCGGTCGGATTCCAGCGCGCGCAGCAGGGGGAGTGGGGTCGCCAGAAGGTGCCGGCGTCGATGATCTGTTTACCGGACTAAGTCGATGGTTAACGCGCGTGTCGCCGGCCTGGGACGAGCCCTGTCAGCGTCATGCTTTGGTCATGGATCTCTCGGATTGCAGTTGGGATGGGCATCGAGCGGAGGGGCTGACTGTCGCGAACGTCGGGCGGGTGATTCCTCGCTCCGGCGTTCCGGGGTTCGTTATCCTCGACGCGGTGGGCGAGGAGTTCGCTCCTGCCACGGAGTATCTGCTTGAGCTGGCAGCGTCGGACCGTTCGCCTCAGACGGTACGAAGCTATGCCTTGTCGTTGCTTCGGTTCCTTCGATTTTTGTGGGCTGTCGGGGTCAGCTGGGAGCAGGCAACGTCCCTTGAAGCGCGTGACTTCGTGTTGTGGGCGCGCCAGGCCGAGAAGTTCGTCGGGAATCGTAACGTCCCTCAGCGGCGGGGGAGCCGGAACCTTGTCACGGGAAAGAAGCATCTTGGAATGCGTTACTCGCCCTCGACGATCAACCACACGACGACGGTGTGTAAGGAGTTTTACGCTTTCCAGCTTCGGATGGGTGACGGGCCTATCGTGAATCCTTTCGAGCTGCGCCGCGGGCGATCCCATGCGCATCATGATCCTCAGCGGGAGTTTTCCCCGGTGCGGCGCCAGCCCTTGCGTCAGCGCGAGGCGCACCGGGTGCCCAGATCAATCCCGGATGGTAAGTTCAACGATCTGTTCCGGCGTTTGCGGTCCAACAGGGACCGGGCGTTGGTGGCGTTTTATGTCAGCAGCGGTGCGCGGGCGAGCGAGCTGCTCGGGCTCACGGGCGACCGGGTCAACGTGGGTGACCAGCTGATCGGCGTTTACCGCAAAGGCGGCCAGCTGCAATGGTTACCCGCTGCGCCTGATGCTTTCGTATGGCTTCGGCTCTATCAGCTCGAAGGAGGCGTTGCCGGCCCGGATGAGCCGGTTTGGCTCACGCTGCGGGGCGAGCCCCGTCCTCTGACCTACGAAGCCATGCGCGCCGTCCTGAGACGCTGCAACGACCTGCTCGGTTCGAACTGGACGCTGCACGATCTGCGGCACACGTTCGCGATCCGAGCGCTCGAGGGCGGGATGGGCCTTCACGAAGTCCAGCAGTTACTGGGGCACCAGTCGCTGACTACGACCACGGTCTATGCGGTTCCGCATATGGAGGAAGTCATCGAGCATTACCGGGCCCATCTGAGCAGCAGGACTTCCCCTGCCGCTGACAGTTCCCCGGCCGGTCAGCCCTATAACCCCGATGAGTTGCGCGTGCTTTGGGGGAACCAGTGACAAGTCCGCCCATCAATAAGATCCAGACCGCACGACGAAGCTGGAATGACCACACGCCGCCACCACACGAACAACAACCGCCTGCACTGCCGCCCATCCCGCCTGGACCGCTGACCAGCGCCAGCATTGAGGACATCATCAACCGTCTCGAGGACTGCAGCCCGTACTGGCCACAGGTGCATGAGCACAGGGCGCGCATTAGGCGCTTACTCGGTCATTTGAGGCAGTTGCCGGGTGAGACCTGGCAGGACCGCTGGGCGCTGTTCGAGGGCCAGGTCGGGCATGACGCTCTGACGTGGCGGCTCAGAATAGCCGGCGGTTCAAGCAAGAACACGAAGAATCGCAACGAGGTCGAAGGACTCAATGCGGCGATGGGACCGCTGCTGGCTCTGGACGTCATGCGCCCGTCCCACCGGTGGCTCGCGGGTCAGCGCTTTGCCTTCTGGAAAGCACTCAGCCGGTTCCGGGATCCCGCCCACACAGCTGAACTCGAAAACGCCCTCCTCCATGCGAAGGCTTCACCGGCCCAGGCCACTAGCGGGATCCTCACCTTAGGTCGCATTCAGGCCCATACAGGCAAATCGATCCGCCAGCTCACAGCCGAAGACATCCTCGACCTGACTACCCAGCTTCCCGGGAAGCTGATCGACGTCAGCCGCAGCGGGCTGACCGCCGTATGGCCCGTGCTGCACGGGCTGGGATGGATCAGACACGATTCAGGGACCATGCCCACACGGCTCCGCGTCGGACCGAAAACGGTGGATGAGATGGTCGACTACTACGGCATCACCGGCCCCTGCCGGGAACCACTCATCCGCTATCTTCAGGTCCGGTCGGCTGGCCTCGACTACTCCTCGCTCTGTGCTTTGGGCAGGTATCTGGCCGGCCTCTTCTTCGCCGACATCGTCAAGCACTACCCTGATCAACGCGACTTCGCACTGACTCCGAAGCAGGCTGCTGGCTGGAAAGCCAGGGTCAAAGTCAAAGCCGACGGCTCGCCGCGCCGGGAAGTTTACAGCGTCTTCTTCTCCGTCCGGGCGTTCTATCTCGACATCAGCCAATGGGCACTCGAAGATGCCTTCTGGGCGCAATGGGCCGCCCCAAGCCCTATAACCTTCGCGGAAACCCGTGGTTACGTGAAGCACCGGCGCGCGACCATCGCAACGATGCAGCAGCGCACCCGTGAACTGGCTCCCGTGTTGCCCCGTCTGGTGGAGGCTGCCGAACAGGCCCTCCGCGCAGCAGAAGCAACCCTGGCGGATGCCAGGATGGCCGGCGCCGGCCAAACTATCGACATGGACGGCGAGGCTTGGGAAGTCTTCCAGAGCAGTGAACATGCGCATGTGCGGATTCGGCGCAATGGAAAGGACCGGGACCTGTCCTTTGAAGAGGACAACGCCTTCTGGACTTGGGCGCTTGTTGAGACACTTCGACACACCGGTGCACGGATCGAAGAAGTCCTCGAGTTGGTGCACATGAGCATCCAGCCCTATAAGGTTCCAGGGACCGGGGAGACCATACCGCTGCTGCACTTCGCCCCGAGCAAGACCGATACCGAGCGTCTGATGGTGGCAGGCCCCGAGCTCGTGCACGTGCTCTACAGAGTGCTTTCGCGTGTCACCAAGGACACGGGTGGTGCACCGCTGACACAGCGATGGGACTCAGCTGAGAAAGTGCTGAGCTCACCTCTTCCGCACCTGTTCGTCCGCCGCCGTGGCGCCGGACCGCCGAACGTGATGACGACGGCCACCGTCTCCACGCTGCTCAATGACTTGGCGCGACGCGCGCAGATCAAGGTCAGCGGTGCCGAGGTGAGATTCACCCCGCACGATTTCCGTCGCATCTTCGCGACCGAGGCACTTGCCAGCGGCTTGCCTCCACACATCGTGCAGGTGCTGATGGGGCACGCCAGTCTGGCGACGACTCAGGGATACGCAGCGATTTATCCCAGGGACGTCATTCGGCACCACCGCACCTTCATCGAAAAGCGACGGGTCATTCGGCCCACCGAAGAATACCGCGAACCAACCGCCGCCGAATGGGACGAATTCGAAGCCCACTTTGTCCAGCGCAAACTCAGCCTGGGCAGCTGCGGACGCGCCTACGGCACAGGCTGCCATCACGAACACGCATGCCTCCGCTGTGCCCTTCTCCGTCCGGATCCCAGCCAGATCAACAGGCTTCAAGACATCATCGACAACCTCGAAGAACGCATCACCGAAGCCGAACAACACGGCTGGCTCGGCGATGCCGAAGGACTGCGGGTCACGCTCAACAGCGCCGAAATGAAGCTTGCCCAGATGTTCAAACTACAGAGCCAACGAAGCGGAAAAATCGTCGACCTGGGAACTCCACAAATGAGGAACTCAGTGGGTGCCGGTCATCACCCTCACCCACCAGCTCGGTGATCCCTCGGATGCAGCCTGACGACCACAGAATCCCGGCTTTTCCTTCCAACCAAGAAAGCCAACACCATCCCAAAAGTTGCCACCGTCGGCACGGCCAGGAACACTTGCACACCCCCGCCCGAGCTCATAACGCCGACGCTGCCGGCGGTATTCTGGTGGGAAGAAGGGTTGCTTTTACCGTTCTAGCTGGTCAGGCTCAAAGGAGATGCAGAGATGGTTGAACGTCAGACGCTGACTGTTCCCGATCTTGTTGGGCAGCCTGTGCATATTGCGGAGGAGATGGCGGCGAACATTGGGTTTGGTCTCGCAGCCGGGGACCCTGACGGGCCGGGGCTCCGTTCGCGTACCTGGCCGGGGCTGTTCTGGGTGACCTCCCAAAGTCCTTCCGCTGGGTCAGCCCTTGAGCGGGGGAGCCAAATTAGGATTACTTTCGTTCAGGACGGTCAAGCCCGAAGCGACGTGCCGGAGCAGACGGGCGGGCCAACCCCCTCACTTAAAAGTCATGCGGAGCCTGAGAAGGACGAGTGAGAGCAGTTCGAGAAAACTTGTCAGTGGGGCTGATTCCCTTGAACGAGCCCCACTGACAGGGGCATTTACCCGAAGGTGAACGTGGGTCCATTTGACCAGCAGACTGTGCCATCAACAAGGATGACCGAAACTGCTTTGCGAGCATTTTCCCGAACAGGACCAGCACAACCTATTTAGTCCGGATAAGAAGACGCGGCCGAGCTGCTGCATGACGGGTTCGGGGTCTTCCATCAGTTCGGAGAGTCTGCGTGGCACCTGCGAGAGGGTCGGCCGCGTGAATTCCAAGCGGATCGCGTCCCACATTTGATCCCCGATCGACCGGCAGTTTGATGTCACTGTGGCCTAATCGCTGATGCTTTCCCGCAGCCACAGGGTCGAGAGCGGACCCCGGCGCAGCGTGAAGGTCCGCAGCTCGGAGGAGGAGGACCCGTGCCGGATTATCTGCCCTTGGGAAACGAAGGGGCTGGCCAGCGGCTGATCTTGTCGCGATCCACGTTGGGCACGCAAGAAGAGTGGCGGCGGGCCATCGGGGATTGCATTCGTTGTCCCTGGTCCAGTCCGGTGGAACGGTCTCAGTTCCTGGGCCGCGTTGCCCCCGCTGAGGGTCTGGCTGCGGGAGTGATCATGGCGCACAACCGGTGCTCCCAGGATGATGCGTTCGGATCCTCCGGGAGGCATCGAACGCCCGGCACATCAAGCTCAGAGAGGTTGCGGCTTCCGTCATCGCCCCGATGGCTGCCGGCACCGAGATCCGGGTCCACTTCGATGAGTGACGAGGAGAGTTGCCTGGATAGTTGGAGGCATGAGGGCGTAGAAGCGCCCCGATGTTATTGGGGGATACATCGGGGCGCCCAGGCAAGGATATTACTGTGTTTTTCGCCAGTCAAACGCCGGTAGCGGTGCCGTCAGTCCGGCTTCCCGAGAGGACTCCCGGCCGCCGCGTGAGGCACGATGACCACGCCGGAAGGGCCGCCATGATTGTGAAATTTGGCTCTTGCAGCACCGGAAGACTGAGCGTATTAATGGTTATACGTTCTTCGAAAGAAGGACGGGAACGAACACAAGGGGAAACCCGGAACGCACCATGGACCTGATCCAGGGTGGCTTGTCGATGACGAGACAGGAAGCGCCGGTTTCCCGCAAGTTCGGGAGATGATGTTCGTCATAACGGAATCAAAAGTCGAAGCCCCTCCAGCATTGCTGATGGGGCTTCCCCTTTACCCTGATAGCGCGCCGGTTGCCTCCGGCCGGTCCGACGGCCCGGTCAAACCTCCTCGACGCGGCCGCGGAACTGCCCGCGCAGGACCGCAAGCCCCTACCCCGGCTAGGCGGAGTACCGGAACAAACCGCTTAGTGCCGGTTATCGCTTTGTTCTGGAGCTAGCAGACGAGGATCAGGTCGTCTGGGCGACCGACCTCAATCGCGGCGGACCGGCGTTGCTTGATCGCGCTGCTCGTCGGCCACGGTCAGAACATCCACTGCATCCCCGGCCGTATAGTGCACAACGCCTCCAGGCTTTATCGCGGCGATGGCAAAACAGATGCCAAAGACGCTGCCGTCATCGCCGACCAAGCCAGAATGCGCAAGGACCTGCAACCGCTGCGGGCGGGGGACGAGACAAGCACCGGGCTGCGGATTCTCACCGCCCGACGGGCTGACAAATCCGCCGACCGGGTCCGGGCGATCAACTGGCTCAGGCCCAACTGCTCGAATACTTCCCCGCGCTGGAGCGGGCCTTTGATTACAGCCGATCCAAAGCCGCGCTTTGCTATGTCCACCCCTACGTCAACGGAGCCAATGCGCCCGGTGGGCTCCACGCTGAGGGCGATGCCGAGAGGGGCAGTAGGACGCCTTTGACCAGGCTTTCGCCGGTGCCTCCGGAGGTGGACAGGCTGCCCTTGATGGTCAATTTGGGCAGGTCGCGGCTCACCTGCACATCCACGGACCCGTCCCCGTGCGTGGTGATCGAGTCGAACACGGCCTCGCGCAGCTAGCCGTCGTAAACATTGAATCCGCGGGCACCCAGTCCCGTGGTCTCAATGGGGGCCTCCACGGTGAGCACGCCGATGTCGCCGAAGTCGACGAAGCCTAAGCCGCTGGGCGCGTGCGAGGTGACCTTGGCCGTCCAGTTCTCCACGGCGCCCCAGTTGTCCAGCACCATGTCGTTTTGGCCGAACGTGGTGGTGGTGCCCAGATTCACCACGTTCGCGGCGTGGGCGCCGCTGATGATGAAGACACCGCCGCTGATCAGGTCAGGGGGTGCCCGGGGCGATGCCGCCGTCGGAGAAGACGTCCCCGGTGGAGAGCAGTTCGACGGCGACCGTACCACCGGCGGCCTTGCCCGTCTGGTCGCCATGACCGCCGACGAACACGCCGCAGCCACACACCGGGGTCTCTGCACAGCCCGCGGAGATGTTTTCCAGCAGTGCGGTGAGGACCACGTCAGCGTCGGGCTGCCGGTTCCAGAGAGCGAACGCCCCCTGCATCGCATCCACCCCGAAACCGGTGGGCCGGTCCGACCGGCCTCTGGTGTCCGCATCGGCGACGTGCACCGTCGGCCCCGACGCGGCCGGCCCGGGTGTTGCCCTCGGCACTGAGGTAGACCTGCCCGTAGCTGGTCACGTTCTTGAGCCGCGGTGTGCCGAGATCCTCCACAGTGGGGTCGTTGTAGATGGCGAGCTCATGCTCTGAGGTGCGCACGGTGATGTTCTCAACCGAGTTGTCCCGCGTCAGCCGCAGGCCCTTGGCTCCGAAGACGAACTCGCCGCCGCGCAGCGCCATCCCGGAGGCAATGTTACCGAGGGCATCCCCTTCAATGTTCCGGAAACCCACCGTTCTTCGGATAGGAACCTTGGGACGGCAGCCGTCTTTGGTGCCGTCCTTGGCATGTTACTCCCGCAGCGTGGAGGCGCGGGGCCGCGCTAATCGCAGCGCTTGAGGCGAGACGGGTCGCACGCCAGCCGACCTACTGGCCGAGAACAGGGATGCATTTACGTCTGCGGAACTCGTTGCGGTAAGTCTTGGCCTGCGTCCGGCTAGTATGCGCCCGTAGACCGGTCCCGCACGCTCCTGCATCCACCGCGGCCCGGTCTGAGCCTGAAGCGGGCAACAGAGGTAAGAAGCGCACGGTGAAATGCGCTGTGAGGGGCGCGCTAACAGCAACCTAAATTGCTTACGATGTCCGATCTCTTGGATGCCCCAGAAAACAACAGCTTTTCGAGACACTGACCCCGCCTTGGAGAAAGTTGACGGCGAAGTCCCCTGCACGAAACTGCATTCCGCTTCATAGTCGCCTGCACAAACCGTCGTTCTTGAACCGTTCTGGCTCAGGGTCTAGATGCTCCTTATTGGAGGGATATTCCGGTCGTTGCGGCGGCGAGGATGACGATGATGACCAGGATGACGACGCCCACGTAGGGAATATCGGTGCGTCGGGCAAAGTCCATGAGCATGAGGATGAGGCGGAGGAACGGCAGGAGGATGAGGGCAGCACAGCCTGCGATGACCACCGCGGATGAGGCTGAGGCCACGCCACCCCATGCCAGGAGTGCTCCGCCGATAAAAAGGACCGAGGCCATCAGAGTTCCCCAGCGCATCAGGACCTCGATACGGTGCGAAAGAAGCCGGTCTTGGGCGCCGGTGGATACAGAGTCCGTCACGGCATGCCACCCAACTGCGCCCCGAGAGCGTTCATTGTCATAGGGACGGCCAAGGCAAGGAGCACGAGTGTGAAAACAATGCGTAGGCCGGGGCCGGCAATTCTGACCAGAATGCGGGCTCCGACGATGGAGCCTGCGACCGAGCCCAGGACGATGGGGATGGTGAGAATAAGGTCCACGTTCCCGGCTATCAGGTAGGCGGCCGCTGTTCCGCAGGCCGTCACGCCGATCGTGAGGTTTGCCGTGGCCGAGGAAACCTTGATGGGCAGGCGCATCGCGGCGTCCATGGCAGGGATTTTCAGCACGCCGCTGCCGATGCCCAACAGCGCCGAGAGCAACCCCGCCCCAAACATAAGTGAGAGTCCTATCGGCAGTCGGGAGACTGCGTAGGTAACCGTAGACCCATCGCGTTCAATGTAGGAGGAGTCGAGGCGCAGTCTCTTGCCGATGCGATCTTCGGCAAGAGGGGCGCGGCCGCGTCGGCCAGTCATCATTTGTACGGCCGAGACCAGTAGTACTACCGCGAAGATGCCGTAAAGGATTTGGTCATGCACTATGCCGATCATGAGAACTCCGGCCAGTGCACCGAGTGTCGTAGCGACCTCCAATATTACAGCGAGCCTCAGATTTGTGAGTCCGGCAGCGAGGAATTGTGGTGCACTGGCACAAGAGCTGGCGATCACCGAGATGAGGCTCACTGCGACCGCAACAGAGAAGGGTGTCCCGGCGAACAGCGTCAAAACCGGAACAACGAAGATGCCACCGGCCATCCCGAGCGCGCTGCCCAATGCACCGGCTGCCAAGGCTGTCCCAAGCAGGAAAAGGAATTGATCCGGGCTCACTGACCGGCCTCCGCTGATTGGGGATTGCGAAGCAGGCGGGTGGTGAACGTGATTGCTTCACCCCGGTAGTGCAGCACTTCGTAGTCGACGGGCCGTTGCCCTTGGGTGTAAGTTGTGCGTTCGATACGGAAGATGGGGCTACCGATGGACATTTCCAGCGCCTCTGCCACGTCAGCGTCGGCTGCCACGGCCTGCAGGGCATATGACGCTTCAATTAACGGTGTGCTGTGACGCTGTTCCAGCAGAGTGAAGATCGGTTCATGCTCCAGATCGTCCTGAGCCACCAGGTGGCCCAGTTCGGGGATCAGGTAAGTGCGGTCGAAAGAGACCGGATACCCGTTCGCCAGGCGTACGCGTTCGATGAACGTCACCACTGATCCCAAGGGCAGGTCCAGCGCCGCCCGGACCTCCTGCGGGGCGGAGATATCCCGGACCGTGACCACACGGGCGGTGGCCTCGAGCCCATGGGCTTCCATATCCTCCACGAAGCCGCTGAGTTCTGTTAGGGGCTGGCGGATTTGGGGCGCTGCAACATACGTCCCGCGGCCGGGTTTGGTGACCACCAACCCGCGGGCAGCCAGGTTCTGCACAGCCCGCCGCACCGTGATCCGACTCACGCTGAACTCACGGATCAAGTCGTCTTCGGTCCCAATCCGTTCGCCGGGATGCAGACCACCTTCCACACGGGCAGCCAAAGCATCCTCAACCTGAACATAAAGAGGAAGCTTACGATCCGACATCATATTATTATAATACCCTGCGCGAAAAAGCTTCTCCGCCGCCGACCAGTGTGGAAACAACGAGCCATGCGTTGAACCATCCACCTGGTTCGCCTCGTTGGCGCGTAGTGAACGGACCGCAGCTCACTCCAACACGGCGCGGTGAAGAATTTAGCTATCGAATTAATGAAGGCCGCCTTCCTGGAGGTGCTCAACGACGCCCTCGGCACCGTGGCCGTCATCGCGGCCGCCATCATCATGGCCGATGTCCGCGGGCACATCCTTGGGGTGCCGCATGTCATCGACGTCCATGACTTCCACGCCTCATTGGTCGGCTCGGGCACAGCCGTCCTTTCTGCCCACACGGCACCGTCGAAGACATCTGCATGACCGACGGCCACGCCGCTGCCACCTGGTGGACCTGCAGCACTGCGTGGCCGAACATTTCGACGTCAGCGTCGAACACTCCACCTTCCAGATCGAACCAGCCCACCGTGACCAGGAAAGCATCCGCCACTGATTACACAAACCAGGACCGCCCCCCGCACCACCGGACCCCGCGTAAAAGGTTCGTCTGGTCCTCTGGATCGTCCCGGGAGTTATCGTCGTAGCCGGGGTGATCTGGTACGCGGTATTTACCGCGAACAAACCCGCGCCGGCGGCACCGCAGCCGGCCCTCGATGCGCAGCTGGTCCGGGAGGACAGTCACCGTGTCGTCACGCCGGCCACGGAGAAGGCCCAGCTGGTCGCGTTCCTGGACGTCAAATGTGAGTCCTGCCGGGCAGTGCAGCCGCTCGTGGAGGAACTGAAAAAAGACTTCGGTGACCGGATCACCTTCGTCAACCGCTACTTCCCCCTTCCCGGACAGCGGAACTCCGGCACCGCGGCCCTGGCCGTGGAAGCCGCCGCTCAGCAGGGCCAGTACGAGCAGATTTAGGCCAAAATGTTCGCCACCCAGCCGCAATGGGGCGAAAAGCAGGACTCCCCGGCACCTCTGTTCAGAACTTACGCGCAGGAACTGGGACTTGACCTGGCCAAGTACGACCCCGCAGTAGCGGGCGAAGAAACCATCGACAGGATCCGCGAAGACGTCGCCGACGGGAACGCGCTCGGAGTGACCGGCACCCCGACCTTCTGCCTCAACGGCCAAAAGCTGGCACTCAGTACCGAGGCGGACTCTCGGCAGAAACTCACCGACGCCGCCAAATAGACGCCCTGAAGACTTCCGACCACTAGCTCCAGCCGTGGCGGACCAGCCCGTGGCGGACCGGCCCGGGGCGGCCGGCCGCCCCACAGCTCCACATCCCCGGATCCACTAACCTCGATAAGCACCCGCCGCAAAGGAAAGGAGCGGAGCACGATGATTGGAGACCCTGCGCCGTTCCGGCTGCCGCGCAGCGCCGCGGTCGCGGCGGTCATTCTCGCCCTTGCCACCGAGGCCCACACGCTGGCCGGCGGGAAGCTCCCGCCAACGCCCATAATGGCTGACGGTACGGTCCTGGTTCTGCTCGGCTCGTCCTAGTAACCAGGTGGAAAATGACGGCCACGGCGCCGGCCGGGATTCTCGCCGCCGGACACTGGATGCTGCACACGGCGTTCTCCGTCCTGTCCGAAGCCGTGCCCGCCGGGCCGGCCCCGGAACCTCGTCTGCACACAGCCGCGACAGCCGTTCTCCGGGTCGATGAAGGCGCGGACGAGCTGTCGCATGACGGGTTCGGGGTCGTTCATGCAGGCCTGACGTCTCTAGTCCGCTGGCTGGGAGGCGCGGCCTCCGTTCGCCCGGCGAGGGCGCCCCGGGTTTAGGGTGCCTCGGCTGCTTGGCGCCGGAGCCCGTCCGCCGCGCCTCCACCTTCGGACACTTCACCGGAACGGCATTGGGGGGCGTCAGCCGAGACCCACGCGATATCCGCTTTCTGCGGGCAGGGCCAGGGAGGGATAAGGAGCAGGTACGGCGCTGGCGGCAGCGTGGTGTGCGGCCTCGAGTCCTGGGTTCTGGCAGCGGGCGATCACGAGAGGGCATCCGACGACGGCCGGCGGAATGCGCGCGGGGGCCACGATGCGCCCGGATAGGCGATGGCTTTCTTCGCCGTGACCGCCCTCCTCGTTGGGCCACCGTTGCTTCCGCGAGGACGGGCTTCACGGGGGACCGCCGCAAACCACGCAGTTATGCAGAGGTTTCTCAAATTCAGCGCGGGTAGTTGCCGTGGCCATGGGGCAGGGCTAGCGTGTCTTCTAGGAAGTGGCCCGGGGTAACTATTTTTTGGGGGTGGCCATTTTCCAGCACGGAATCAACAAAGGCCCCTAGGGCATGTCTCCTAATTCCTTGAGCCAGATGGTGATGGCGCGGAGGACGACTCCGCCGCGGTAGGTCAGGGCGAGCTTGTCGTACCGGGTGGCGAGTCCGCGCCATTGCTTGAAGATGTTGAAGGACCGTTCGACGACGTTTCGTCGCTTGTAGGCTTCCGTGTCCAGCCCTACTGGTCTGCCGCCTTTGCTGCCGCGGCGTTTGCGGTTCGCTTCCTGATCGGAGCGTTCCGGGATCACCGCCTGGATGCCGCGCCGGCGCAGAAGATCCCGGTTGGCCTTTGAGGAGTACGCCTTATCCGCCAGGGCCCGGGCCGGGCGGGAACGGGCCCGGCCCGGACCCAGCCGGGGAACGCTGAGGGAGTCCAGCAGGTGCGGGAACATTGGGGAGTCCCCGCCCTGCCCGGGACCGAGCAGCATGACCAGCGGGCGCATCTTGCCGTCGCAGAGGTGATGGATCTTCGTTGTCAGCCCGCCGCGGGACCTGCCGATCCCGTGGTCAGGCGGTTCCTCTAACAGATTCATGTAATTCGACAGGTCCCCCTGTGTGGCGGGTGAGGTTCGTGGCGTGCTGGTGGGCCCGGTTGACCGTGGAGTCCACGGAGACTTCCCAGTCGATCATCCCGGCCGCGTCGGCCTCCGCCAGGATCCGGGAGTGGATTTTGTCCCAGGTTCCGTCGCCACTGAAGCGGCGGTGGCGTTTCCAGACTGTCTGCCACGGGCCGAAGGTCTCCGGCAGGTCGCGCCAGGGAATTCCCGCCCGGAAACGGTAGATGATGCCTTCAACGATCAGCCGGTGGTTTTGAAACGGTCTCCCACGGCTCCCGTCGGAGCTGGGCATCAAGGATTCAATCCGCTCCCATTGGGCATCGGTCAGGACGGCAGTACGCGACATGATTCAAGCATGCCAAAGCAGACGAGACCCAATTGGGAGACACGCCCTAGTACTACAGTCGCGTTTATGGGGTATGTCCGCGGGCTTTGTAATGACTATGTCGTGCGCGGTGTTGGTGTTTTCGTCGCCAGGTTGAGTGTTCCAGGACGCGCTTTGGACTGGTGGTGCGGTGCCAGACGAGCCGGACGAGCAGCCGCCTGATTTCGGGCAGCGAGAGCCGGATCAGTTCCATGTCTCCGGCGGCAGGGCCCCTTTTTTGGAGCGGACCACAGTCAGGAAGGCCTGGGCGAACATGGAGAGGGTGATGTGGCGGTACCAGCCGGTGTATTGGCGCACTTGGTAGTGGTCCAGTCCGGTTTCCCCTTTGGAGGTTTGGAAGGTTTCCTCGATGGCCCAGCGGGCGCCGGCGATCCTCACCAGCTCGGCCAGCGAGACCCGGTTCGGGCCATGGCAGATGTAGTAAGCCAGATCGGAGGGGTCTTTCAGGGAGCGGCGGGCCAATAGCCAGTGTTCCCCTGTTTCGGCGGGTCCGTTGATGCGGGTGCGTGCCCAGGAATACCGGCGGTCGCCCTTGGTCCCGGCCCCGGCCGTCCGGGTCCGCCAGGCATTGGCGCGCAGCGAGGCGATGAGCCTATCGGCGCGCCATTGCTCGCCGATCCCGGTGGTGGGGGCGATGACGTTCTGGTTCATGGGAATCGCCAGCACGTAGTGCAACCCCTTGGCTTCCAGACGGCGGCGCAGCCCCGTGTGCTGCCCGTAGACCGCGTCCCCGGTGGCCCAGCGGGCAGGGATCCCGGCATCCAGGGCGCGGTCGATCATGTCCGCTGCCAGTACCGGTTTCGTGGCGAATTCCCGGGTTTTGGGGATCCCGGCCCGGGCGCATCTTTCCCGGTCATCGGCCCAGGCTTTAGGCAGGTAGAGTTCCCGGTCCAGCAGGGTGCGCCCAGCCGGGGCGGAGTACGTCAGGAACACCCCGATCTGGCAGTTCTCCACGCGCCCGGCGGTGCCCGAATACTGGCGTGCGACCCCGGCTGAGGCGGCACCCTTCTTGAGGAATCCGGTCTCGTCAATGATCAGGATCCCGTCCGGATCGCCCAGGTGGCGGTTGACGTAGGCATACAGGTCATCCCGCACGGCGTCCGGGTCCCAGTCGGTGGTCGAGAGCAGGCGTTGCATGCCATCCGGGGTGCCGTGCCCGGCGCGTTCGGACAGGGTCCAGGAGTTCTTGCGTTCCTCGTCCGACAGCAGCCCTCGCACATACCCCACAGCGTTTCGCCGCGGTTCGGACCGGGCAAACCGGTGCCCAATCAGATCGCCGATTTCTTCCAGACCTTCGGCCCACTCTTCTACGTCCGCCACACAAATATCATCACTCACCACCAACGATTAACAGGCCGCGAGCGGAAAGTCCGGTTAAACCGCCGATACAGCCAAAATTAAACGCAACTGTAGTACTAGGGCATGTCTCCTAATTCCTTGAGCCAGATGGTGATGGCGCGGAGGACGACTCCGCCGCGGTAGGTCAGGGCGAGCTTGTCGTACCGGGTGGCGAGTCCGCGCCATTGCTTGAAGATGTTGAAGGACCGTTCGACGACGTTTCGTCGCTTGTAGGCTTCCGTGTCCAGCCCTACTGGTCTGCCGCCTTTGCTGCCGCGGCGTTTGCGGTTCGCTTCCTGATCGGAGCGTTCCGGGATCACCGCCTGGATGCCGCGCCGGCGCAGAAGATCCCGGTTGGCCTTTGAGGAGTACGCCTTATCCGCCAGGGCCCGGGCCGGGCGGGAACGGGCCCGGCCCGGACCCAGCCGGGGAACGCTGAGGGAGTCCAGCAGGTGCGGGAACATTGGGGAGTCCCCGCCCTGCCCGGGACCGAGCAGCATGACCAGCGGGCGCATCTTGCCGTCGCAGAGGTGATGGATCTTCGTTGTCAGCCCGCCGCGGGACCTGCCGATCCCGTGGTCAGGCGGTTCCTCTAACAGATTCATGTAATTCGACAGGTCCCCCTGTGTGGCGGGTGAGGTTCGTGGCGTGCTGGTGGGCCCGGTTGACCGTGGAGTCCACGGAGACTTCCCAGTCGATCATCCCGGCCGCGTCGGCCTCCGCCAGGATCCGGGAGTGGATTTTGTCCCAGGTTCCGTCGCCACTGAAGCGGCGGTGGCGTTTCCAGACTGTCTGCCACGGGCCGAAGGTCTCCGGCAGGTCGCGCCAGGGAATTCCCGCCCGGAAACGGTAGATGATGCCTTCAACGATCAGCCGGTGGTTTTGAAACGGTCTCCCACGGCTCCCGTCGGAGCTGGGCATCAAGGATTCAATCCGCTCCCATTGGGCATCGGTCAGGACGGCAGTACGCGACATGATTCAAGCATGCCAAAGCAGACGAGACCCAATTGGGAGACACGCCCTAGCCGCCAGGAATCGGCCCGGACGGGCCAGGGGCCTCTGTTTATTCGGCACACCGCCGCGCTACGGCGCGGCCTACGCCCACGCATTCCCTGAAACTATGCCTAGGCACTATCAGGATGGCGAGCCCGGGTGAATTTGGCGATATGTCGGCGGGAGTGGTGCTGGGCCTCCACGAATTCACTCTCCCGCAGTGGCGGAAACATCGGAGATCGCCAGTGCCCCCGGGGCCTCCAGCGCGCTTTGGACGCGGATAGACGAATCGCAATCGTAGTGGAGTCCCGGCCGATGCGGAAGCCGCCGTATGTCAACAGGAACGGCTGCAGACCTGCCGGCCCCGCCGAATGTCAGCGCAGGAGCGTAAGGGGAATCGGCGACCTGAGCCGGGTCTCCCTGGTCTGGACTGTCATGCTGCCGGTTCTGTTCCTGGACCGTCGTCCCGGATCTGATCATCTGATTCCAGCAGGGCGGCAAGGGCGGCCAGGGCGGGGACCGCGCTTTCGATGGCCCTCTGATAGGCCTCCGGCAGCCGTTGCAGGGCCTGTCCGAGACGTTGGTCGTTCGCCGCCTGCCACGCGCTGAGCACCTCGGTTCCCTTATCCGTCAGGCTGAGGCTTACAGACCGCCGGTCGCCCGGGCGGGTCAGGCGTTCCACCAGTCCCGACGTCGCCATTTGCTGGACGAGGTTGCTTACCGTGTTGGTGGCCAGGCGCTGACGCGACGCGAGTCCGCTGACGCCCAGACCCGGTTCATCAGCCAGACGTTGCAGGACCTCGACCTGGGCCATGGGCAGTGATTCCCACGGAAATTCTTGCCGCACGCTCGAACGCAGAACCCGGCGCAGACGGGTGATCGCGCCGGTCAAAGACCACGCGTCGGCACGGGCCTGGGCCGGCCCGGATTCCAGCGCAGGTCCCTCGGCCGTTTTCATGATCTCAGCCTATCCCGATACACCCACCTATAGAATAGTTCTGTGGCAGAACTAATCTCTCCCGTACAAGGCCCTTCATGGGGCCCAACACGGCCCGGTAGGACGTCCGGCCGGGACCAGGGGCTGCAAGTGCGCGGCCGCGTCACGACACCTTCCAGACAGGATGCCTCTCCGCTATGACTGCCAGTGATTCCTTCATTCCATCACCCACCGTCAGTGCCATTCATGTGGGCCCGCTGTCCGTCCACTTCTACGCCCTCTGCATCATGGCCGGCATCGCGTTGTCTGTCTGGCTGGGGTCCCGCCGCTGGGCGGCCCGCGGCGGCCACGCCGGGCAGGTCATGGATATCTGCCTGTGGGCCATCCCTGCAGGGATTGTCGGCGGCCGGATTTACCATGTGGTGACCGATCCCGAGCTGTACTTCGTTCCCGGCGCGAATCCCTGGAATGCGTTCGCCATCTGGGATGGCGGGCTGGGTATCTGGGGTGCGATCGCCTTGGGATGTTTGGGTGCATGGATCGGCTGCCGCAGGGCGAACGTGTCGCTCGTTGCTTTCCTGGATGTGGTGGCACCGGGCGTGCTCTTTGCCCAGGCTCTGGGCCGGTGGGGAAACTGGTTTAATAACGAGCTCTACGGGGATCCGACCGCACTGCCGTGGAAACTTCAGATCCACCAGATGGACTACGCCACCGGGTCTGCGCTCACCGATTCCTCCGGCGCTCCGGTCGTGCTCGGCTATTTCCAGCCCACGTTCCTCTATGAGTCCCTCTGGTGCGTAGCGGTCGGCTTCCTGATCCTCTACCTCGACCGGCGTTTCAGCCTCGGAGCCGGAAGCGTTTTCGCTCTCTATGTCACCGGCTACACGGCCGGGCGGTTCGCTTTTGAACTGATGCGCTCGGACTACGCCAACCTGATCCTGGGGCTTCGGGTGAACACCTGGGTGGCGGCGCTGATCTTCCTGGCAGGCGCAGCCGGATTTGTGCTGTTGTTCCGCCGCGGACGCTCGGTCGCAATCCCGGATGCGGTCGCCTCCGACTTCACCGCAGACGCTGACATCGACGCCGTCCGGCAACCCCCGACGTCCGGCTCGCGGCCGGAATCCGGGCGCGCATCGAAGGAACACACGGATGCTACGTAAGGACTCGCGATGGGGGAAGATACTTTACTTCGTTGTTGCGGGCGCGCTCTGCGGCGTGCTGGTGGCCGGACTGTTCCTCCCGGCGACCGCCATGGCGGGAACGGCCCTCAGCAATTCCATCGGCATGTTTGACCGGCTGCCTGACGACCTTGACGTGAATGCACCACCGCAATCCTCGACCGTGCTGGCCAGCGACGGGACGGTGATCGCTTCCTTTTACGCGGAAAACCGCGTACCCGTCGCACTGGAGAAGATGTCCCCGTTCATCCGGGACGGGATCGTCTCCATCGAGGACGCACGCTTCTACCAGCACGGCGGAATCGACACCACAGGGATTCTAAGGGCACTCGTGGCGACCGCCCAGGGCGGACGCCAGGGCGCCTCCACCATCACCCAGCAGTACGTGAACAACATGATCATCGAATCCCTCGTCACCCAGGGCAAAAGCGACCAGGTCAAACTCGGCTACTCAAAAACCATCGGCGACAAGCTGCGGGAAATGAAGCTAGCCATTGCCCTGGAGACGAAGTACTCCAAGGACCAGATCCTCCAGGGTTACCTGAACATCGTCTATTTCGGCAACGGCGCCTACGGCATCGACGCAGCCGCCGAAGAATACTTCAACGTCCCTGCCAGCGCATTGACCCTGCCTGACGCCGCAGCCCTCGCCGGGGTCGTGAACAGCCCCGTCTACTACGATCCCCTCACCGAACCGGATCATGTAGTGGCCCGCAGGAACGAAGTCCTGGACAAGATGCTCCAACAAGGACATATAACCGCTCCCGAGCATGACGCCGCCGTAAAAGCGCCCATCGGACTGAACGTCCATCCGAGCAGCCAGGGCTGCTTCGGGGCGGTCACGGCACCGTATTTCTGCGACTACGTCCAGCGGCTGATCCTCAACGACCCGGGCTTAGGGGCCGACGAAACAGCCCGCAAGAAACTTCTGTATCTGGGTGGGCTCACCATCCACACAACACTTGACCCGACGCTCCAAAAGGTAGCCCAGGAGCAGGTCAACGCCTCCATGCCCGCCGCGGATCCCCTGCAGCGCGGCTCCTCGCTGGTCAGCGTCCAGCCCGGCACCGGCAAGGTTCTGACCATGGCGCAGAACACCGTCTACAACCCCGCCACGGCGCCGGGAGACTATATGGGCAACTTCGCCCTGCCCGAGAAAGACGCTAACGGCCAGCCGCTCGACGGCGCCGGCGGATTCCAGATCGGCTCCACCATGAAGCCGTTCATTTTTGCGGAATGGCTCAATTCCGGAAAATCAATGGCCACCCCACTGGACGGATCGGTCCGCGTCTATAGAGCCGGATATCCCTGGAAAAACTCCTGCGGTGTTACCACCGGATCCTACGACCCGGCACTCGGCCAGATTCCGCTGCCGAACGATGACCCCAACCATTACTACCGGATGAGTGTCTTGCAGGGCTTGTACCAGTCGATCAACACCATCACGTTCCAGTCCGCTGCCCGGCTGGATTTCTGCAACATCCAGAAAATGGCGACGGCGGCAGGAGTCGCGAACGGACACACCAACCTGCCCTACGACCTGTCCAGCATCGCGAATCTGATCGGCACCCAGGACGTCGCTCCGCTGTCCATGGCCAACGCCTACGCCACCTTCGCGGCAAACGGAGTGCATTGCGACCCGGTTGTTCTGGACTCGGTCACCGGCCCGCACGGCCGGACCTACCCAGTGCCCGGGGCGGACTGCCGGCAGGCCGTTGACCCTGATGTCGCCGCCGGAGTCACCTACGCCCTGAAAAACGTGCTGACCCGGGGCTCCGGCTACAACATTCCGGTCAACAAGAGCTATGACATCTTCGCCAAGACCGGCACCACCGACGGAAACACCATGACCTGGACCGTCGGGGCCACCTCGGGCATCTCCACGGCATCGTGGTTCGGCAGTTACCAGGGCATCGGGCCCCGCTGGGTCAACCAGAACGTCACCATCAACGGAAAGTACTATGCCGCCGTTGACGGCGCCGACATTGCCGGCGGCCAATGGGGACGCCTGATGAACGCCGCGGCACCGCAGTTCTCCACCGCACGCTTTGCCCGGCCGCCAGCTTCCATGCTCAGGTGATGAGGGACCCCCACCAGCCTCCTGCTATCAACAAACGACATCTGCAGGATCTTGCCCCGCAGCACCATGCGGCAAGCCGCCAGGGCCGACACATGCTGCGCGCCGGCCTCGGCCGGCATCAGCCCCCGGGGCGGAGTGAACAGACCGGGTCAACGGCCGCCGGGCACCGGTCCTCGGAAACCGCCCGCTTGAGGAAGGCCCATCCCAGCATGATGACGGAGGCGGCCGCGAGGAACGGCTGAATTGGTGCGAGGTACTGCAGGGCGCCCGAGGTGCCCAATGCCAGCAGTGCCAGCTTGTTGCAGGCGGGGCACCCCACCGCGAAAAACGAGACAACAGCACCCGCAGCGCCGAACCGTGACGGGCCTCCGGTGCCCTCCCCCTGAAGCTCATCGCCCGGGGCGCGCGCCAGATACGTGGCTGCCAGCAGCCCGGTAAGGACCGCTGTGATCCCCAGTACGGGGTACGCCCACCACGTGGGAGGGATTTCACGGCTGAAAAAGGGTGTGTCGCTCAGATCGGTGGGCACCGCCACGACCAGATATGTCAGGGCCGAGGCGGCTGCCGCAGCAAACCACCGGCGCGCCCGCGATTGGGACAGCGCCGCTGTCAAAGTCACCCGGTTCGTTTTATTCACAGGGCTTTCCCGCCCTTCACATAGCATGCAAGAGAATAACTGCTGCATGTTGTGGCCGGGCTGACGCCCCGCCGTCGATAAAGGAGCTCCCATGCCGAACACCGGGTCTTCAGACAATGCCCCGGACGCGGGAGCTGCACGCGGTCTCCTGGTCCATTCCGCGGGGCCGGCCGACAGTGCCGGAATCTCCGCAGCGCGGCCAACGCGGTGGCCGCACTGCCTCCGGGTGTTTCGGTCGAGGTCGTGGTGCAGGGCCCCGGTGTGGCTCTGTTGGCCGCCGGCTCAACCCTGGAGAAGCCGGTCATCGACGCCCTCGCCCGGGGATCCGGATCCTTGCGTGCGGGAACAGCCTTCGTTCTGTGGGTCTGGCGCCGGGGGAGCTGTCCTCCGGTGTCGGCTCGGTCCCTGCGGCCATCGCGCACCTGGCGGCGCGGCAGTGGGAAGGGTGGGCCTACGTCCGGCTGTGATGCCCGCTGACATCAGGTGGAAGGACCACTCGAGGTGCCGGTTTTGGTGGGAAAGAGCGGCCGGCGGGTCGTGCACACATCGCCTGAATCCCCGCCGGTGAACAGATGGGCTGCCAGCGTCCCTTGGCCGGTGGATGTTGCGATCACCAGTCCGGTCAGGCCGATCAAGGGCCATCGGGTGTCGCAAACCGTGGCTTCGGCACCGGTGGGTGCATCAAGGTAGCTGCCGATTATCAGGCCGGCCAGAACCGAGCCGGCCGCGACAATGACGGCATTCCACCACACGGCACCGGTTGGGCCCATCATGCCATTCATCGACACGACACGACAACAGCGGCGGCGGCGGCCGCGGCGACGCCTGCACCGGCCCTGCGGACCGGCCTCCAGCGTCGCAGCAGACCGAAGTCACCGCTCAGCTGTTGCCTTACTCCGGCCTTTGGCCGGCCACTGTCGCTCGCCACTGCTTCCTCGATCCGCTTGTCCGTATCCATGCCTGGTCCTAGCCGAGCACGGGTTGTGGGGGCGCCACTGCGCGGCGGGCGTGCCGTGCGGTCCAGATGAGGACGACAGCCACCAGGGCCATGGCCAGGAAAGCCAGTCCGGAATAGCCCATTGTGGCAAGAACCGGGCCCGCCGATGCCCCGCCGAGGGCGCCGGCGGCATTCATGCTGAGGTCCGAGATGCCCTGGATGGCGGGCCGGTCCTGGATGTGGACGGATTCCGCGACCATGGCCGAGCCGGCCACGACCGAAGCTGACCATCCGAGCCCGAGCAGAACGAGGCTGACCGTAACCCCGGTACGGGAGTCCGCCGCGAACCCGGCGATTATCAGGGAGGCCAGCAGCATGCCCTGGCCCAGGACTATGACGCGCAGCCTCCCGACTTTATCCGCCAACCACCCGAACACGGGGGAGAGGGCGTACATGCCCGCAATGTGCAGACTAATGGTGAAGCCCACGGTAACCAGGCCGCGTTGACTCATCAAAGATGCCCGCGTAGCTGTATTCGAAGAATCATTTGAGAATGCCCGCGTAGCGGTGTGTCTGCCGGGCCGGTGTCCGCCGCTTCGGCATTGTGGGCTATGGAGCTTTCGATGAGTGAACGCAGGGCTGTCACGAAGACCGTCGCAACCCGCTATGCGCGGTCGGACCGGGCTGCGAAGAAGCAGGTTCTGGATGAACTGTGCGCGACGACGGGCTGGCACCGCGACCATGCCCGCAAGGCGCTGCGGAGGGCGCTGGTGTTGAAGGTTGCCCGGCCCAGGGCGCCCCGGCCGCCGCTGTACGGAGAGCCGGTGATCGAGGCTCTGCGGTTCTGCTGGGCGGTTCAGGGAACCCCGTGCGGGCGGCTGCTCGCGGCGGCCCTGCCGGACCTGGTGCCGCGCCTTCGCCGGTTCCAGGAGCTCCAGATCGACGCCGGAACCGCCGCGCTGCTGCTGCGCATCGCACCGGCCACGATTGACCGCAGGCTCAAGGCTGACCGGGCGAAACTGGATCCGCGGGGCCGGTCCCATACCAAGCCCGGCACACTGCTGAAGGACTCCATTCCGATGCGGACCTGGGCCGAGTGGGACGAGGCGGTGCCCGGGTTCGTCGAGATCGATCTCGTCGGCCACGAGGGCGGGAACAGCAGGGGAGAATTCTGTTTCACCCTTGATATCACTGACATCGCGACCGGCTGGACGGAAACCCGGTCAGTGAAAAACAAAGCCCAGAAATGGGTGTTCGCCGCCATCAAGGACGCCACCGCCGCGTTCCCGTTTCCGGTCCTCGGCATCGATTCGGACAACGGCTCGGAGTTCATCAACTGGGAGCTTCTCTGGTGGTGCGAGCAGGAGAAACTCACGTTCACCAGGTCCCGCTCCGGGAACAAGAACGACGGCGCCCATGTGGAGCAGAAGAACTGGCACATCATCCGCCAAACCGTCGGCTACCACCGTTACGACACCGCCGGGGAACTGGAGCTGCTGAACCGGATCTGGGCGCTTCAGCGGCTGCTGACCAACCACTTCGGGCCGCAGCAGAAACTCGTCGCGAAAGTACGCGCCGGCGCGAAGATCAGCAAGAAATACGACACGCCCGCCACCCCGTTCCAGCGCGTCCTGGCCGACACTGGCACCGTCGCCCGGGAAGTGAAGACCCGGCTAAGACGGGAGAACAAAGTCTTGAATCCGGCCGCAATCCAACGTCAGATCCAGGCCCTCTGCGCCGAACTGCTGACCCTCACCGTCGCAAAACAAAGCCCGAAACCCCAGCCGGCTATCCGGGCAAAACCAAATGATTCCACGAAGCAACCCAGGCGGGCATCTTGACATGATTCCCCGGGCAGGCTTGCGCCGTGTTCGCGCAGGTGGACCGGTGTCATGGACATCAGCGCCACCATGGTGGCGTGGCTGAGTGCGACGGCGGCCACCGCGTAGCGCGCACCCGCATTGCTGCGCAGTATCAGCGTTCCACTCCGCGGCCGGGGTGCCTCGACGCTTGAGTCGCGCAGCGACATCGCAGTAAGCAGCGGGTCCGGGCGCAGCCCGGTCAGGTACACGAGGGCGGCGGCCAGCTTGGCGGCCACAGAGAAAGCGAAGGCGCCCGTCATGGCGGCAGGCCGAGCACCGCACCAACGGCCTCGCCCGGACCGAAGGGGTTGGGGCCAAGCACTGCACCGATGGTGGTGGACCAGACAACGATGGAGAGATCCCGCGCCCTGGTGCCGGGCCGGGCCAGGTCGGTGGCGGCGAACCTGGCCTGCAGGTTGACCGCGGAACCCGCCCCGAGCAGCACCAGTCCAAGCAGCAGCAGGGGAAAGGCCGACACCGACGCCGCCGTGATGGCAATGACGGCCCCGGTTCCGGCGATGAGCGCCCCGGTGGAGAGTGAGATCCGCCGTCCCCGGGCGATCGCGAGCCGGGCGAGGGGCACGGCAGCGATTGCAGCCCCGAGGGTGCTCATCGTGGCGGCCATGCCGGACCATGCCGGCGATCCTGAAAGCTGTGCCGCGAGCAGGGAACCGAGGGACAATGTGGCGCCCATGCCGATGCCGCCGAGGATCTGCCCGCCGACCAGGACGGAGAGCACTTTGCGTTGAGGCGGGGCGCCGCCGGCGGGGCCGGCCAGGGACGCGGCGGGTCGTGGTCCTGTGGACCCGGGAATTGGTGGCATCCTGACAGTCTCCGAGATACCCCTTGGGGTATGCAAGAGGGCTCCAGAGGACTTGGTAAATAATACCCCAGGGGTATTATTTGTTGTGTAACCAATCCACCTGAGGAGTCACAATGTGCAGTCCAGTCTGTTGCAACAACTGTGGAAAAATCACCTGGGCCGGTTGCGGCGAGCATGTCGACTCGGTGATGGCCGACGTTCCGGTGGAACGGCGCTGCACCTGCTCCTGACCCGCCGGGTCAGTTTGCCCTGACATACGACCCTGCAATACGTTCCCCGCAGCACGGGGACGTATTGCAGGGCGCTGTCAGCCGGGCAGAAGCCGCGGATACCAACGGGCAAGCCGTGGCGAGGATCGCCGCTGAGTCCTTTCCCGCAATGACCTTCCCGCAATGACCCTGGCCTGACGGCGCGGCCAGTGCAGGTCCGCTCGACTTTGAACCTGACGAATATTCCGTCAGCGCCCCGCGGGCTGCTGCTTGTGGCGCTGCCGCCGCGCACGACGCCCGCATCCCAAGCCGTGGCTCGCTGAACCTTAGGGGTTTGCGTTTGGCCGTCAGGAGTCGCCGGCGAAGGCGACCGAGATCTCAGGGACTGATGTCAGTGAGTTGTGCACGGTGCAGTGGGAGGCGACGGCGAGCAGGGCCTCGCGCCGTTCGGCGGGCACGCCGTCGGGGATGGTGAGGCGCACCTCGATGCGGGCAACGCGTGCGGGGCGTGAGCCCATGCGGAAATCGGCCTCCACGGCCAGGCCCTCGGTGGGCAGGGCGTGCCGTTCCAGGTAGCGGCGGGCATAGAATGCGACGCAGCCGGCGAGGCTCGCGATGAACAGCTCCGTCGGGGTGGGGCCGGTGTCCTCCCCGCCGTCGCTGACCGGCTGGTCGGTCCGGATGACGTGGCCGCGGATGTTGATATCGAAGCGGTCGCCGCCCAGGTGCGCGACCCGGACCGGCTGGCTTCCCCCGGGCGCGGGGCCTCCGGTGGCCGTTGCGCTGCCGGCGGCTGGGATGACTGGTTCGCTGCTCAAGGTGTTTCTCGATCCGTCGGTGGGGCATGCCCGGGAAGCCCCGGCCGGGGGGCCGGGGCGGGGGTTCGTTTTATTTCGAGGAGGCCGGTGCGGCTGCCACTTTCGCCCGGACCTCTTCCATGTCCAGGGCCTTGATGCCCGTGATGAGCTGTTCCAGCCCGGCCGCGTTCATCGCCCCCGGCTGGGAGAAAACGAGGATCCCGTCGCGGAAGGCCATCAGGGTGGGGATGGAGCTGATGCGGGCGGCAGCGGAGAGGCCGGGTTCGGCCTCGGTGTCCACCTTCGCGAAGACGACGTCCGTGTGGTTCTCGGATGCTTTGCTGAACGTGGGGGCGAACATCCGGCAGGGCCCGCACCAGGCTGCCCAGAAGTCCACCAGGACGATGTCGTTGCCGGTGATGGTGTCGTTGAAGGTCGCTTCAGAAATGTCGATGGTTGCCATAGGAAAATATTATACCCCCCGGGGTATTCTGGCAACAGGAAGGCCAGCCCCTCGCCGGTTTGCATTAATACCCCCTGGGGTATCATGATGGAAGGGTAACTACCCGCCCGGGCTGCCGGACAACGTGAAAGGGCACCAGCATGAAGAGCATTTCAGTGGACGATCTGGCAGCACTGGGGTCTGATGTTTCCATCATCGACGTCAGGGAAGAAGAGGAGTACTCGGAGGCCTGCGTCCCGGGAACGAGGAACATTCCGCTCTCAGGTTTTCAGCAATCCCTCGGTGACGTTCCGGTCGGGCGGACTGTCTATGTGATGTGCGCGTCCGGCGGCCGCAGTTCCAGGGCCACGGCGCATCTCGCCGGGCAAGGCTACGACGCGGTGAATGTCATGGGTGGTATCACCGAGTGGTACCGCAACGGGCACCCGGTCACCTACCGGGCGGGCGGCAAGTGAGCATGTCCTCCACCGTCAGCCTCCCGCAGCTCGAGCCGGACCCGGACGCCGGCAGCCGCCGCACCATCAACCGCCTCAAGCGCGCTCAGGGGCAGCTCACTGCGCTGATTGCCGCTGTCGAATCCGGGGCAGATTGCCGCAACGTCGTCACCCAGCTGTCGGCGGTCCGCGGTGCCCTGGACAAGGCTGGATTCGAACTGATCTCGGCGGCGATGCGCGACTGCCTCAACGAGCCAGCGGACGTCCTCCCGGAAGGCGGGGTGCAGCCTGTAGTGTCGGCCCAGAGGCCCACCCTGAAGGAAATCCGCACGCTCTTCCTGCGCCTGACCTAGGCCGCCTTCGGCCAGTGCCAGGACAACGGCGCCCAGCCAAAATATTCAGAACAAAAGCCCCGTCCTACCGAAAGGTCCAGTACATGGAAATCACCCCAGATCAGCTCGCGGAGCAGCTCAAGAGCGGCAGCGACGCCCAGATTGTCGATGTCCGGGAAACCGCTGAAGTTGCCGGGGGCATGATCGCCGGCGCCAGGCACATCGCCCTGGGCGAACTGGCCGGCCGCCTGGACGACCTGGACAAGGCCCGGCCCGTCATCGCCATCTGCCGCAGCGGACGCCGCAGCGCAGCGGCCGCTGACCAGCTCACGGCCGCGGGCTTCACGGCCTACACCGTGCCTGGCGGAATGCTCGATTGGACGGCTGCGGGCTTCCCCGTCAGCTGACCCACCAGACCGCCCGGGCGGCATGCCCCCCAGTTGCCGCCCGGGCTTCCACCTGCCCGGACCCGGTCCCTTTAACCCTGGGAACCGGGCGGTGGACGGCGGCTACCCGCAAACGCGGGGCCGCCAGCAGAAATGCTCGAAGATGTACCGAAATTGTTCCAAGATATTCCGAAAGAGATTATGACTTCCTTGAAGAGCACCCCCGTTGAATCAGCCCCGCAGTCCATCGATGCCTCGACCCTGAAGGCCTGGGAAGACAACCACGACGACCTGATGATCATCGACGTGCGCGGCGGCGCAGAATTCGATTCCCTGCACATCAAGGGCTCCTACCATGTGCCGCTTCCGATGCTCAGTGAGCACACCGAAGAATTCGCGGCAAAAATGGGCACCCGCGTGGTCCTGGTCTGCCAGTCCGGCAACCGCGCCGAGCAGGCCCGCAAACACCTGGACTCCGTGGGCCTGGCCAGCGCCAGCGTCCTGACCGGGGGAGTCCCGGCCTACGCCGCCGCCGGCGGCACCGTGGTCCGCGGCCGCGGGCCCTGGGCCCTGGAACGCCAGGTCCGGATGACCGCGGGATCCCTGGTCCTCGCCAGCATCGTCGCGGCGAAATTTGTCTCACCGAAGCTGGGACTGCTCGCCGGCGGCATTGGCGCCGGGCTGACGTTCTCCGCCGCGACCAACAGCTGCGCCATGGGCCAGATGCTCTCGAAGATGCCGTGGAACCGCTCCGCCAACGAGCCCACCGCGCACCAGGCCCTGCAGAACCTGGACGCCCGGGCATGATCCTCACCGCGGCGGCGTTCGGGCTGATCGTCGGCGCCCTGCTGGGCCTGGTCGGAGGCGGCGGATCCATCCTCGCCGTCCCCGCCCTGGTCTACGGGGTCGGGCTGCCGCTTGCCGCGGCCATCCCGACGTCGCTGGTCGTCGTCGGCGCGTCCTCCGCCGTCGCGGTACTGCCCCGGCTCCGGACCGGGGTGAACTGGCGGCTCGCGCTGATCATCGGCGCCGCAGGAACCGCCACCGCCTACCTCGGCGCGATGGTCAACCGGCTCCTGGACCCGAAGATCCTGCTCCTGGCCTTCGCCGCGATCATGGTCTTCGCCGGCATCCGGATGCTGCTGCCCTCCACCTCCGCGGGCGGCTCCTGCGCCCTGCCCGGAGGCGGGGTCAACTGGCGCAGCTGCCTGCCCAAGGCGATCGCCACCGGCGCCGTCGTCGGGTTCCTCACCGGCCTGCTCGGCGTCGGCGGCGGCTTCCTGATCGTCCCCGCACTGACCCTGGTCCTCGGGCTCCCGATGGCCGTGACGGTCGGGACTTCCCTGGTGATCATCGTCATCAACTCCGCCGCCGGCTTCGCCGCCCACCTGGGCGACCTGCAGATCGACTGGGCCGTCACCGCAGCCTTCGCCGGGGCCGCGATGGTCGCCTCCCTCGCAGCCGGCCGGATCGGCACCAGCATCCCGGACAAGGCACTCAAACGCGGCTTCGGCATCCTCGTCCTCGTCATCGCCGCCTACGTCGCCGTCCAGGCACTCCTGTCCTAAGAGTGCCTGCAAGGGAACAGGGAAGCGCCGGGGGATATATCCTCCGGCGCTTCCCTGTTCCTCAACGCCAGTGCGGGCGAGTCGACTTACCGTCCGAACAGCTTCGCGAAGAAGCCCCTGCCGGCCGATTCATCCTGCTCGTGCCCGCGGCTACGCTGGGAGGACGGAACCCAGCGCGTCACCCCGTAAACGTGCTGGCTGCGGCCCGTCCGGCGTGCCGCCGCGGCTGCAGCCTTCGAACGAGTAGCGTGTCATGCCTAGGGGGATGTCGTGGAAGAAATCCTGATTGCAGGCGGCAAAGGGCGGCTCGGTGTCAGCGGGGCAGGGTTTCTAAACCTGTTCTGGACGCCCGGTTCACAGGTCGACCTGGAAGACGCCATGAAGTCTATCGAAAAGATGCAGGGCCTGAGCGCCAGCCTGGCACTGCCCCTCCTGGTCGAAATCTCTGATGTGACTGTGAGTGCCGCAGCGAGGGGCGCCTTTGAAAGCGCCAAGGCAGTCTCCGCCGTGGCTATGGTGGGATCCACCGTCGTCGACAAGGTTGTGGCGGCCGCCCTGGGGCGGCACGGCTTCTGTCCGCACGCCTACTTCACCTCGCGCGCGGAGGCAATTGAATGGCTGGATGGTCTCGCCTCGCCACAAGTCCGCGGGCTGCGCCAGGCATAGCCTCTCCGCTCTCTGATATGCCAGTGGGTGCGGGGCGTCGTCACCACGCCCGCCTCCCGCAGGAAGGTCCTCTTGATTCTCTTGCGCATCGGGAGGATTGTTGGCCGTGCGGAACGACTTAGTGCCGCGAAGACGCGGTTTCCATGGCGGGAGGCACGATGGCGGCAGGAATGGTTTTCCGGATTGTTGCCGGGGTCGACGGGTCGGACTCGTCTCGGGCAGCTCTTGAATGGGCCCTTGAAGAGGCGCGGCTGCGGTCAGGGGAGGTTTACGTTGTCACCGCATGGCACTACCCCGTCATTGGTGACGCTGCCGGCAGGGCTGAGGACCATGAGGCATTCGGAGATAACGCCCGGAGTGTGCACGCTGATGCGCTGCGGCGGGGATCCGAAGCCGGGGTTCCGGTCAGCGGTGAAGTGACGGAGGGCCATCCCGCGGACGTGCTTCTGAAGGCTGCTGCGGGCGCGGATCTGCTGGTGGTCGGATCGCGTGGCCATGGCGGCTTCGCCGGAATGCTCCTGGGCTCGGTATCCAGCCACGCTGTGCACCATGCCCATTGCCCGGTGCTGGTCGTCCGTACCGGCGCGGATACAGTTCAAGGCTGAGCGCAGGTGCCCGAGCCTCAGGGGCTCACATCCGAGCAGGCAACCGAGCTGCTGGAAACCATCGGCCCCAACGCGGTTCCCCTGAAACATACTGGGCTCCCGGAACGCATCCTCAGGAAACTCTGGGCCCCCGTTCCCTGGATGCTGGAAGCCACGATTATCCTGGAGTTTGCCCTCGCCAAATGGCTCGACGCGACCATCATCCTGGCGGTCCTGACCCTGAACACCGTGTTGGGAATTATCCAGGAGCGGCGGGCCGAGGCGGCAGTGGAGCTGTTGCGCACCCGGCTGGAAGTCAATGCCCGGGTGCTGCGTGACGGGACGTGGACGCTGATGCCGGCCTCCCGGGTGGTTCCCGGCGACGTCATCCACATCCGGGTCGGAGACTTCGTCCCCGCCGACCTCCTCCTGCAGAGCGGGACGGTAATGGCGGATCAGTCCGCTCTCACCGGGGAATCGCTGCCGGTTTCCCGGGAACCGGAGACAACCCTTTACTCCGGCGCCACCGTCGTCCGCGGAGAAGCCACCGGCACCGTGAGCGCCACCGGTGTCGCCACGTACTTCGGCAAGACCGCCGAACTGGTGGGCAGCTCCGCGCCAACAGCCCATCTCGAACACGTAGTGCTGCGGATCGTCCGGGTGTTCATTGCCGTGGACCTGGGGCTCGCAGTGGTGGGGACCACTCACCTGGCCGCAGTCGGGGCCCCTCCCGTGGACGTCATCTCATACGCGGTGATACTGCTTCTCGCCTCGGTGCCGGTGGCCATGCCGGCCGCCTTCGCATTGGCCGGCGCACTGGGTGCGAAGCATCTGGCCACGATGGGGATCCTGACCACCCGGCTGACGGCCCTGCAGGACGCTGCGTCCATGAGCGTGCTCTGCATCGACAAGACAGGCACCCTGACCGAAAACCTGCTCGCGGTGAATGCCGTCTACCCGATCGGGGCCACGAACCGGGAAGAGGTCCTGCGGTGGGCCTCGGCGGCCTCCGACGCCTCCACACAGGACCCCATCGATCTGGCGATCCTCGCCGCTGACGGTGCGGCACCCCAGGGCCGGTCCAGCTTCACACCGTTTGATCCCTCGACGAAGCGGTCCCAGGCCACCGTGGTCAGCGGCGGCAGGAACATTCGTGTCGCCAAGGGTGCCCCGCATGTCATTGCGGCCATGGCAGGGGAACAGCCCCCGCCGGAGCTGGGTGGCCTCGCCTCCGGCGGCGCGCGGGTGCTCGCCGTCGCCACCGACGACGGGAACGGGACCTGGCGCCAGCTCGGACTGGTTGCCCTGGCCGACCGGATCCGGCCCGAAGCCGCAGAACTCCTGAGTCGGCTCACAAGTCTTGGGATCCGCGTCATCATGGTCACCGGCGACAGCGCCGCGACCGCCGCAGCAGTAGCTGCCCAAGTAGGTCTGGAGGGAAGCGTGATCCGGGTCAACGGTCTCGCGGCCCTGGCCAGTAGCAGCGGGTCACCCTCCGTTGTTGCTGAGGTCCTTCCCCAGGACAAGCACCGGATCGTGCAAACACTTCAGCAGGCGGGCCACGTCGTAGGAATGACCGGAGACGGCGTCAATGATGCCCCGGCGCTGCGCCAGGCTGAAGTCGGCATCGCCATGGAAGGGGCCACCGATGTGGCCAAGTCCGCGGCCGGGGTCGTCCTCGTCCGCGGCGGCCTGACAGACATTGTCGGCCTCATCGAGGAAAGCAGGAGAATCCACCAGCGCTCCCTGACCTATGCCCTCAACGTCAGCGTCAAGAAGCTCGAAGTGCCGCTTCTGCTGACGGTCGGTGTGCTTGCCTTCGGACAGCTTGTCTTCACGCCCCTGCTGATGGCGTTGCTGCTGCTGGCGAACGATGTGGTGAGCATGATGATCACCACCGACAACGCGGCATATTCGCAGAAACCCAACACCTGGAACGTGCGCAGGACCATCGCCGGGGCCCTCGTCGTCGCCACACCAATGCTCGGCTCTTCCCTGGCCCTGCTGTGGGCTTCAGGGCAGCTCTGGCCCGGAGGGGGCATGAACCAGCTCCGCACGGTTATTTTCCTGACGCTGGTCTTCAGTAGCCAGATCACGACCTATGTCGTCCGCACCGCCTTACCGGCGTGGAAGGGTCGGCCCTCCCGACTGCTGGTGGCTGCTTCCGTCCTGGACGCCGCGGCCGCGTCGGCGCTGGCACTGTGGGGGCTGCTGATGGCACCGGTTCCCGCCGCCCTGCTGCTGCTGATCCTCGCCACGACCGCCGCGGGAGGCTTCATCGCTGACCTCCTGAAGGTGCCGGCCTTCCGAAAGCTGATGCTCCACACCGGTTGAGCACTTGAGGCAATGCCGCGAGCCCAAGCTGCACCGGTTGTCCAGGCAGCGCAGCCTGGAGGGGCCTTCCGTGGCGCGGCTGCCTAGCGGACTTCGATCACGCCCCTCATCCCGTTGTCCTCATCGTCCAGGATGTGGGAGTGGTCCACGGTGCGCCCGGCGAAGTCCTTGACGGCGATCCTGACCTTGACGTAGCTGTGGTTTCTAGCGTGCCGGTTTGTGGTCGGTGCCGCGCATCCGGACGGCCACAAGGAGGCCCGAGAGCGCTGTCAGTCCTGCGACCACTCCCACGGCGGCCGGTATGCCGTAGGCATCCGCGAGGATTCCGGACAGCAGTGCGCCGACGGCGAAGCCGCCGTCGCGCCAGAGGCGGTAGATGCCGACCGAGCGGGCCCGCCAGGCCGGGTGGGCGACGTCGCCGATGGCCGCGAGCAGGGTGGGGTAGACCATGGCCGTTCCGAGACCCAGGAAGATGGCGGCGGTCAGCCAGATCCCGAAGTCGTGGCCGACGGCGATCATTGCCAGGGCGGCGGCCTGGACGAGCATGCCGCCGACGATCAGCGGTTTGCGGCCGTGTTTGTCCGACAGGGCCCCGGTGACGAGTTGGCCGGCGCCCCAGACGGCGGGGTAGACGGCGGCGAGGATGCCGATTTTTTCGATGGTCAGTCCGGCGGCGGCGAAGAGCACGGGGAAGAGGCCCCAGGCGAGGCCGTCGTTGAGGTTGTTGACCATGCCGGCCTGGCTGACCGAGGAAAGGGATTTGTCCCGGAAGCTGGTGAGGGTGAAGATTTCCCGGTTGCCCAGTTGTCCGTGGGCGCCGGAGTGGGCGGAGACGTGGCTGACGGCCTCCAGCCGGGCGTGGCCCCGGGTCTCCTTCACCGCGAAGACCGACAGGCCCAGGCCTGCGGCGATGTAGGCGGCGCCGAGCAGGAAGGGTCCGGGCCGGAGCCCGTAGTTGGCGGCGATGTAGCCGGTGGCGAGGGCGGTGGCGGCGACGCCGAGGTAGCCGGCGGCCTCGTTCAGGCCCATGGCCAGGCCGCGGCGGGAGGGGCCGACGAGGTCCATTTTCATCATCACGGTGGTGGACCAGGTGAGGCCCTGGCTGATGCCCAGGACGACGTTGGCGGCGACGATCCAGCCCCAGGACGGTCCGAAGATCAGCAGCAGTGGAACGGGAAGTGCGATGAGCCAGCCGGCGATCAGGACGGGTTTGCGGCCGTAGCGGTCCGAGAGGGTGCCGGCGAAGTAGTTGGTGGCGGCCTTCGCGAGGCCGAAGGCCAGGATGTAGGTCAGGGCGGAGGTGTAGAGGTCCAGGTGGAAGACCTGCCCGGCCAGCAGCGGGAGCACTGTGCGTTCCTGGCCGAGGGTGCCGCCGACCAGGGCGTTGACGGCGACGAGGAGCATGAACTGGGCCAGGTTCTGCCGCAGGCCCAGCGAGATGGCCTCCGGCGTGCGTCGGTTTTCCCGCCGGGCTCGGAGGTCCTGCGGTGAAGGGGCGTTACCGGGCGTCATCTGTTTACTCCACTTATTTTGGGACAGACGTTGGCGGCGGCCCGGTGTCCCGGACCGCCGCCAACGCATGTCAGTCAATCACTTCAGATGGTGCCTGGATCAGTTGCTGGCGAGGGACCCCAGCGGCTGCCGGGCTTCCCAGGCGGCGTAGCTGCCGTCGAGTTCGACGACGTCGTAGCCGGCGCGGCGCAGCGCGCTGGCCGCGACGGAGTTCCGCACACCGCTCTGGCAGTAGCTGACGATGGTGCCGGTCGCCGGGAGCTCGTTCAGGTTCCACATCACGCGTCCGCCGCTGAGCTGGTGGGAGCCGGGGATGTGTCCGGCGGCGTGCTCGGTGCGGTTGCGGACGTCCAGGACCATGGCGGCGTCGAAGCCGGCGAGGTCCTCGGGGGCGATGAGCTTCGGGGTGCTGACGGGCAGGCCCTGAAGATCGGTGAGGTAGCCGGCGACGTTGTCGATGCCGACGCGGACCAGGTGGTCCCACATCTCCTGCGCGGCTGCCTGGTTCGGGGCCAGGAGCACCAGCGGGTTCTTGTCGGTTTCGGGGTTGACCACCCAGGCGCCGAAGCTCGCGGTGGACTTGCCGGCGGGAACGTTGAGCGATCCGGTCACGGTGCCCTGGTGGACCTGGTCGTTGGGGCGGGTGTCGATGAACGTCACCTTGTCCGCGGCGAGGTCTTCCGCGACGGTGGCGGGGTCGAGTTCGGCCAGCGGGGCGCGTTCGCCCATCACGGCCGGGCCTTCCCGGTTTTCGCGCTTCATCCGGCCGAAGTAGGCGTGGGCGTCGGGCTGGCCGTCGAGGAGTTCGGCGACGAAGCCCTCCTCGTCGTTGGCGGCCAGGTACGGGCCCCACCAGGCGTAGAGCCGCTCGTAGCCGACCGTGGAGGACGGGATCGCACCAAGGGCCTTGCCGCAGGCACTGCCCGCGCCATGGCCCGGGTGGACCTGAACGTGGTCCGGAAGGGTCAGGAACTTATCGCGCAGGCTGGCGAAGAGCTGCTTGGCGCCGCCGAAGCGGGTGTCCACCCCGCCGGCAGCCTCGTCCAGCAGGTCCGGCCGGCCCAGGTCCCCGGAGAACACAAAGTCGCCCGAGAGCAGGTAGCCGGGGGCGTCGGCGAACGCGCCGTCAGTAATCAGGAAGGACAGGTGCTCCGGGGTGTGGCCGGGGGTGTGCAGGGCCTTGACCGTGATGTTGCCCAGGTTGATCACATCGTTGTCGTTGAGGCGCTCGGCCTCAAAGCCGTACTGCCAGTCCGCCCCACCCTCGCCCGAGACATAGGCCGTGGCGCCGGTAGCGGCCGCCAGTTCACGGGTCCCGGAGAGGAAATCGGCGTGGATGTGGGTCTCGGTGACCGCCACGATCTTCATCCCGTTCGCTGCGGCGAGGTTGCGGTAGACGTCGATGTCGCGGCGGGGGTCAACGACGAGTGCTTCGCCCTTGGCCTGGCAGCCGATGAAATAGCTGGCCTGGGCGAGGTCTTCGTCGTAGATGCGCTCGATAAGCATGTGCTCTCCTTCGTTGGGGGGTGGGGGAGTTTCCGTAAGAGATTCTCCGTTCCTCTAACTACAACGGTAATACCCCCGGGGGTATCTTGCAAATGGTCCGTGCGCGGCTGGATGTCGGAGACCCACTGCTAGCCGTTATACCCTCCGGGGTATAGAATTAGCAAAGTACCCACCACCTCTGGAGTCCGCCATGGAACTTGATTCGACAGAACTCGCCCCCGTCATCAACCGGCTCAAGCGTGCCCAGGGACAGCTCGCCGGCGTCACGCGCATGCTGGAGGAGGGCAGGGACTGCAAGGACATCGTCACCCAGCTTGCCGCTGTCTCGAAGGCTTTGGACCGGGCAGGTTTCGCGATCATCGCCAGCGGCCTCGAGCAGTGCCTTGTCCGCGGGGACTCGAGCATGGACACCAAAGACCTGGAAAAACTCTTTCTGTCCCTCGCCTGAGGCACACCGCCACCACCCTTGCAGGAGCAGCCATGAGCTATACGCATACTGTTACCGTCCCGCTGGCCTGGGAGGAGGCTGTGCAGCGCACCCGCGAGGCCCTCGCCGGACAGGGGTTCGGCATCCTCTCGGAGATCGACGTCCGGGCCACGTTTGCGTCCAAACTCGGCGCCGGCGCCGCCGATGACCTCGGCGACTACATGATCCTCGGCGCCTGCAACCCGGCCCTGGCCAGCCGGGCACTCTCCGCTGAACCGGATATGGGTGCGCTGCTGCCCTGCAATGTCGTCGTCCGCCGGGGCAAGGGTGCGGCCGAGACGACCGTCCAGGCCATCGATCCGCAGACCATGGTGACGTTCAGCGACAGCCCGGCCGTCCGCGAGGTTGCCAACGACGCCGACACCCGGCTCCGGGCAGCCCTGCACACACTCAGCGGCGCAGAAATCCCCGGGAACTGAAGCACCCGACTGTCCCGGCCTCCAGAAGCCCTGCCGTGCCGCGGGCAAGGCCGGAACCGGAATGGCAGAGCGGTTGCCTGGGATCCGTGAGAGGTAATGGCCGCGGTACCCGGGTTGTCGTAGATGAGTCCCAGGGGCCAACACCACGCATGTCCAGTTCCCCCGGCAGCGTCCAACACGGTAGATGTACCCGAGAAACGGAGAAGGATCATGGAATTTGTAGCCTTTATGCGCGGCACGTCCGGCAGGGCTTTGCGGATAGCAGCTGGTCTGGTGCTGGCTGCAGTAGGAATCGTGGGAGCCGGCGGCCTATGGGGCATTCTGCTGGCTGTCCTCGGCGCAGTCATGATCGCGGCTGGAGCGTTCAACTTTTGTCTGCTGGCCCCGCTGTTCCATGCCGATCTGTGGGGCAGGCCAAAGCGCGCCAGCCACTAGCGCCGCTGGAAGCAGGCGCCGGCGCACGAAGGGAGCGGGACCCGTTTTGCGTTCCTGAGCGAATGCGTCGAAGCCGGCAGTGAAGGCTGGCGTGGCCAGCGGGCCGACAAGGCTCGCGACGTCCGATGTTGTGTAGGAAGCCGCGGCGGGGTCGCCAAGATACCCCGGGGGGTATATTGTGGTAGGTATCACAAGGTTCGGACCACACGGAGGCGGCGTGGGCTCGGCAGCGGAGGCGAAGACGCACCCACTGCAGGCTATGCAGGTTTCGCGGGCCGGTCACAACCCGATATGTCCGGCGTCGGTGCTGAAGCGACGCTCGATTCCCAGAGAGGCGCCTTACCAATGTCTATGCACCACGAGATTCTGATCATCGGCGGCGGCAACGCGGGGCTGAGTGTTGCCGCCCGACTCCGCAATGCAGGGCGGACCGATATCGGTCTGATCGAGCCGAGCGAGCAGCACTATTACCAGCCGCTGTGGACCCTGGTCGGCGGAGGCGTCGCTAGCCAGGAGGAAACGGTCCGTCCGCAGGCATCCGTCATGCCCCAGGGCGTTGCCTGGATCAAGGACGCTGCGACGGACATTGACCCTGAGCGCCGCAGCGTCGCACTCTCCTCCGGCGGTTCCATCACGTATGACTATCTGGTGGTCTGTCCCGGAATCCAGCTGGACTGGGACAAGATTCCCGGAATGGCCGAAGCCATGGAAACCCCGGCGGCGTCCAGCAATTACCGATACGACCTGGCGCCCAAGACCTGGGACATGATCCGGAACCTGAAGTCCGGGACGGCTGTGTTCACCCAGCCCTCTGGTCCAATCAAGTGTGCGGGCGCCCCGCAGAAAATCGCCTACCTGGCCGCCGACTACTGGCGTAAGCAGGGGGTGCTGGAGGACATCCGGGTGGTCATGGTTCTGCCCACGCCGGGCATGTTCGGGGTCAAGGTGTTCGCCGATGAGCTCGAACGCGTGGTGGAAAAATACGGCATCGAAGTCCGCTTCAACAGCGAAATGACCGCGGTGGACTCAGCCGCCGGCACGGCAGTGATCACGGACAACGCGGCAGGGTCCAAGGAGTCCCTGGACTACGACCTGCTCCATGTCGTGCCGCCGCAGTCGGCCCCGGACTGGCTCAAGCTCACGCCGCTGGCCGATCCGGCCAACCCAGCCGGCTACGTGGACGTTGACAAACACACCATGCGGCACAAGCGCTACCCGGAAATTTTTGCCCTGGGCGACGCCGGGTCCACGCCGAATTCGAAGACCGGAGCCGCGATCCGCAAACAGGCCCCGGTGCTGGTGAAGAACCTGCTGGCAGCCATGAACGGATCACTGCCATCGGCCCAGTACAGCGGGTACGCTTCATGTCCGCTGACCACGGCGCGGGGAAAGATGTTGCTGGCTGAGTTCGACTACACCCTCCAGCCCGCCCCCAGCATCCCCTTCATCAACACCACCAAGGAACGCACCGACATGTGGCTGCTCAAGCGCTACGGCCTGCCGTTTATGTACTGGAACCTGATCCTCAAGGGCCGCGCCTGAGACTCCTGAGGCATCGGCCCTGAAGACAGCACTCGTGTGGCCCGGGACAGTTCACCGTCCCGGGCCACACGACTCGGCACGGGCGTCGAGGCCCCCGCGGAGCCGTCCGTACCGCGCGCGTGGGTCCAAACTCTGAGCGATACCGGATGATCGGCCCCCAAAAAAAGTCCTGTCGTTCTTGGCTCAAGTATCGGCCGCGCCAGCCGGATCGCAGAGAGTCATCTCGTCGGGTGACTTTGTTCCCTGTTGCGTGCCCGCATGAGGGGATTAACTGGCGCTGTGCCCGGGGTCTGGAAGCGGGGGAACCATCCGGGACGCTCCTGCTTTCACAGCACATCTCCGGGTCGTTACGAAATTCCACAGGAGGAAACGAATGAGTGAACAATCAGCGCAAGGTGCGGGCCCAAACGAATCACCGGCCCCCGGCGGGACCGCCGAATGTCCCTACTGCAAGGAGACGATCAAAGCGGGGGCTATCATCTGCAAACACTGCGGCTCCTTTCTCGGCTCGGAGTCACCGGAACATCAGGGACTTTGCCCGTTCTGCAAAGAGAGCATTAAACCAGGAGCGACTGTCTGCAAGCACTGCAGATCGCGGCTGGACCCGGGGGGCATGATGGGTCGGGGGTGGGGGCCCGGCGGCGGATACGCCGGATGGCGCGGCCGTGGGCCAGGCTGGATGGGAGGGCATCACCAATGTGAGCACCACCGGCATTGGTAAGCGCGCCGGCAGAGGTTACGTGGCCCAGGAGCACGTTGCTGGTGTCGAAACCAAGCGCGTGGCCTACCTTTGGGCTGGATCCCAGCCGGGAGGCCGGGGAGGACATCACCCGAGAGGAGCGCCTGGCCTGCGCCGGGCCGGAACCGTGGCGGTCCTCGACGTGCGTACGGACGGAGAATATAGTGCCGCTCCCCGCGGCGCCTACAGTGTCCTGGCCTATGAAGCCGTGGATCTCTTGAATGGCGCCTCGGCAGCCGGCCGTCGAAGCGGCCGCAGCCTAAGAAAGTCCCTGCCCGTGGCCGGCGGCCACTACGGCCCCTGGGAGTCCGGCACCCTGCAACACTGCACCACGGAGGAGATACGCACATGATGTACGGATGGGACGGCAGTTGGGGAACCGGGGCATGGATACTGATGGCGCTGGTGATGCTGCTCTTCTGGGGGGGTGTCGTCTCCGTGGTGATCCTGTTGCTCCGCCGCGGCCAGGGTCCGGCAGCACCGGGCCCTTACGGACCTTACCCACCCCACGACGAGGCCGAACGGATCCTCAACGAACGGTTCGCCCGAGGGGAAATCGACGAAAGTGAGCTCACCGCGCGCCGGGCAGCACTCAGGCGGAAGCAATGAGCTCCCGTTCCCGGGTCGAGTTGCTGGTCGGCATCCTCGCCGCACTGGCCCTGACGGCACTCTCTCTGGCCGCAGTCGCGTTTCTGGGACCGCAACGGGACGGCGCCCTGGCTTACCGCGCGGGTTGCGCGGCACCGGCCCTGGCCGGAACGGTGGTCAATGTCGCCGCAACGGACATGGGAGGGCCCATGATGGGCGGGCCCGGACGCCAGGGAGCCATGCGCCTTACAGCCGATAGGGCCACCGTCCCGGTCGGAACAGTGGGCTTGGTCCTCGCCAACGCAGGGCACTACGCCCATGAGCTGGTGATCCTGCCGCTTCCCGGAAACCAGATCGCCGGAACCCGGCCCGTCGGGGGGGACGGAAAAATCGATGAGGCCGGCAGCCTGGGCGAGGCCTCGTCCACTTGCGCCGAAGGCGCCGGCCAGGGGATCCTGTCCCGGAGTGCCGGCTGGGTCAGTGTGGACCTTCCGCCGGGACGCTACGAACTGGTCTGCAACTTCCCCGGCCACTACGCCGCAGGCATGTACACACAGCTCACCGTCACCTGATACCCCGGAGATGACCGGAGGGCTCAGAAGACGAGCACCTTGCCTTGGTTCCGACGCCCCACGGAGCCCCACAGAGAAGTGTTCATTCGTACCTTTGAGAAAGGCACTCAGGGCGTACAACAGCCTGGATCAGCAAACGCCATTTCGCAGTTCTAAGACGTTGAGGGGAGTTAGAGCGGGCGCCAGCGACAACGAACTCCTGGAAGAAGGCCGCGCCCTCGCTCTCGACATCGTCAACCAGTCCGGCAACATGCACCTCACCACCGTGCTTCTGAAGAAGCCCGAGGGTTCATAAGCTCGATTAATGCCGACCATCTCAAGAAGCCAGGAGCCCAAGGCGTTCGTTTATGACGGAACCCAGGCAAGATCACTGCGGCGGTCGTCTTTCTAAAGAACGATCGTATTTGAGATGATTAGGTCTTCCCGGCGGAGGAGGGTGTTGAGGACTTCGCGCATGG